>NZ_JABRVR010000002.1:0-5020246 GCF_013248875.1 Shewanella sp. DC2-4
GCATCCACTGACACGGCAGACAGCGTTAAGCAGCCTGACGAGTTAGGTTGAATTGAGTCGCTTTTAAGCACTTAATTCAAGCGCAGCAAGAAGTTGTAAAAAAACTCCTTGACGCGAAACGGGAAATGCGTAAAATGCACGACCCTGAGCTGATGAAGCATCAGCACGACCCGCCGGCAACGGTATGTGGTCAACGCTCTTTAACAAGATAAAACAAGAAATCTGTGTGGACACTCACAGGTGTTGAGTTAATCGAAACTGCTTAACCTTCGGGTTGGCAGTCAAAAATTTAAATCAATGTAACAATGAGTGTTCATAGTAATATGTACAGTTTGTTTCTTTTAGCGAGAAACAAAAAATCAGAATTCATTGAGCCGCTGAAGTCGCAAGACGGAAGCAACAAAACTTTAATTGAAGAGTTTGATCATGGCTCAGATTGAACGCTGGCGGCAGGCCTAACACATGCAAGTCGAGCGGCAGCACAAGGGAGTTTACTCCTGAGGTGGCGAGCGGCGGACGGGTGAGTAATGCCTAGGGATCTGCCCAGTCGAGGGGGATAACAGTTGGAAACGACTGCTAATACCGCATACGCCCTACGGGGGAAAGGAGGGGACCTTCGGGCCTTCCGCGATTGGATGAACCTAGGTGGGATTAGCTAGTTGGTGAGGTAATGGCTCACCAAGGCGACGATCCCTAGCTGTTCTGAGAGGATGATCAGCCACACTGGGACTGAGACACGGCCCAGACTCCTACGGGAGGCAGCAGTGGGGAATATTGCACAATGGGGGAAACCCTGATGCAGCCATGCCGCGTGTGTGAAGAAGGCCTTCGGGTTGTAAAGCACTTTCAGTAGGGAGGAAAGGATGTAGTTTAATACGCTATATCTGTGACGTTACCTACAGAAGAAGGACCGGCTAACTCCGTGCCAGCAGCCGCGGTAATACGGAGGGTCCGAGCGTTAATCGGAATTACTGGGCGTAAAGCGTGCGCAGGCGGTTTGTTAAGCGAGATGTGAAAGCCCTGGGCTCAACCTAGGAATAGCATTTCGAACTGGCGAACTAGAGTCTTGTAGAGGGGGGTAGAATTCCAGGTGTAGCGGTGAAATGCGTAGAGATCTGGAGGAATACCGGTGGCGAAGGCGGCCCCTTGGACAAAGACTGACGCTCATGCACGAAAGCGTGGGGAGCAAACAGGATTAGATACCCTGGTAGTCCACGCCGTAAACGATGTCTACTCGGAGTTTGGTGTCTTGAACACTGGGCTCTCAAGCTAACGCATTAAGTAGACCGCACCGGGGAGTACGGCCGCAAGGTTAAAACTCAAATGAATTGACGGGGGGCCCGCACAAGCGGTGGAGCATGTGGTTTAATTCGATGCAACGCGAAGAACCTTACCTACTCTTGACATCCACGGAATTCGCTAGAGATAGCTTAGTGCCTTCGGGAACCGTGAGACAGGTGCTGCATGGCTGTCGTCAGCTCGTGTTGTGAAATGTTGGGTTAAGTCCCGCAACGAGCGCAACCCCTATCCTTATTTGCCAGCACGTAATGGTGGGAACTCTAGGGAGACTGCCGGTGATAAACCGGAGGAAGGTGGGGACGACGTCAAGTCATCATGGCCCTTACGAGTAGGGCTACACACGTGCTACAATGGCGAGTACAGAGGGTTGCAAAGCCGCGAGGTGGAGCTAATCTCACAAAGCTCGTCGTAGTCCGGATTGGAGTCTGCAACTCGACTCCATGAAGTCGGAATCGCTAGTAATCGTGGATCAGAATGCCACGGTGAATACGTTCCCGGGCCTTGTACACACCGCCCGTCACACCATGGGAGTGGGCTGCAAAAGAAGTGGGTAGCTTAACCTTCGGGGGGGCGCTCACCACTTTGTGGTTCATGACTGGGGTGAAGTCGTAACAAGGTAGCCCTAGGGGAACCTGGGGCTGGATCACCTCCTTACCTATACGACTAACTTAATGTTTGTTGAGTGTTCACACAGATTGCTTGTTTAGCTTCTCTTAGGAGAAGTCAGAGCTAAATGCGCCGCGAGCCGGTACGCATTGTTCTTTAACAATTTGGAAAGCTGATAGTATTTAATTGCATGAGTCTGTCATGTGATTAATTACAAAACGTTTAATGCGAAAGCATTGAACATGAGTTCTCAAACACTTTATTAAGTGTCTTGAATATTCAAAAGTAAATTATTCTTTATTGAATAGTTTACGTCTAAGGCGCGTCCACTTCTTTGGTCAGAAGTGAGACAAGTAAAACCAAGCTGGTCGCAATGCGACTCAGGTGAGTGAAACTCATTTGGGTTGTATGGTTAAGCGACTAAGCGTATACGGTGGATGCCTTGGCAGTCAGAGGCGATGAAGGACGTAGTAACTTGCGAAAAGCGTTGGCGAGCTAGTAACAAGCATTTGAGCTAACGATGTCCGAATGGGGGAACCCAGCAGCATAAGCTGTTATCGCAACATGAATACATAGTGTTGCGAGGCGAACGAGGGGAACTGAAACATCTAAGTACCCTTAGGAAAAGAAATCAACCGAGATTCCCCTAGTAGCGGCGAGCGAACGGGGATTAGCCCTTAAGTCAGTGGGGTGTTAGTGGAATGCGTTGGAAAGCGCAGCGGCACAGGGTGATAGCCCCGTACATGAAAACTAACCATTGATGAAAACGAGTAAGGCGGGACACGTGACATCCTGTTTGAATATGGGGGGACCATCCTCCAAGGCTAAATACTCCTGACTGACCGATAGTGAACCAGTACCGTGAGGGAAAGGCGAAAAGAACCCCTGTGAGGGGAGTGAAATAGAACCTAAAACCGTATACGTACAAGCAGTGGGAGCGGTTCTTGAGACCGTGACTGCGTACCTTTTGTATAATGGGTCAGCGACTTACATTTTGTAGCGAGGTTAAGCGAATAGCGGAGCCGTAGGGAAACCGAGTGTTAACTGCGCGTTTAGTTGCAAGGTGTAGACCCGAAACCCGGTGATCTAGCCATGGGCAGGTTGAAGGTTGAGTAACATCAACTGGAGGACCGAACCGACTAATGTTGAAAAAATTAGCGGATGACTTGTGGCTGGGGGGTGAAAGGCCAATCAAACCGGGAGATATCTGGTTCTCCTCGAAAGCTATTTAGGTAGCGCCTCGAGCGAATACCATTGGGGGTAGAGCACTGTTAAGGCTAGGGGGTCATCCCGACTTACCAACCCTTTGCAAACTCCGAATACCAATGAGTACTACTCGGGAGACAGACGGCGGGTGCTAACGTCCGTCGTCAAAAAGGGAAACAACCCAGACCGTCAGCTAAGGTCCCAAAGTACTAGCTAAGTGGGAAACGATGTGGGAAGGCTTAGACAGCTAGGATGTTGGCTTAGAAGCAGCCATCATTTAAAGAAAGCGTAATAGCTCACTAGTCGAGTCGGCCTGCGCGGAAGATGTAACGGGGCTAAGCTAGTCACCGAAGCTACGGGTGCACAGTTTACTGTGCGCGGTAGAGGAGCGTTCTGTAAGCCGTTGAAGGTGAAGGGGTAACCCACGCTGGAGGTATCAGAAGTGCGAATGCTGACATGAGTAACGATAAAGGGGGTGAAAACCCCCTCGCCGAAAGACCAAGGGTTCCTGTCCAACGTTAATCGGGGCAGGGTGAGTCGACCCCTAAGGTGAGGCCGAAAGGCGTAATCGATGGGAAACAGATTAATATTTCTGTACTTCCGCTAACTGCGATGGAGAGACGGAGAAGGCTAGGCTAGCGCGGCGTTGGTAGTCCGCGTTTAAGGTGGTAGGTGGTGTTCTTAGGCAAATCCGGGGACACGTACTTTAATGTACACACTGAGAGCTGATGACGAGGTCCTAAGGGACTGAAGTAGTTGATGCCATGCTTCCAGGAAAATCTTCTAAGCTTCAGGTTAGTGGGAATCGTACCCAAACCGACACAGGTGGTCGGGTAGAGAATACCAAGGCGCTTGAGAGAACTCGGCTGAAGGAACTAGGCAAAATGGTACCGTAACTTCGGGAGAAGGTACGCTCCTGTTGGTGATGAGACTTGCTCTCTAAGCTGACGGGAGTCGCAGATACCAGGGTGGCTGCAACTGTTTATCAAAAACACAGCACTGTGCAAACTCGCAAGAGGAAGTATACGGTGTGACGCCTGCCCGGTGCCGGAAGGTTAATTGATTGGGTTATCGCAAGAGAAGCTCATGATCGAAGCCCCGGTAAACGGCGGCCGTAACTATAACGGTCCTAAGGTAGCGAAATTCCTTGTCGGGTAAGTTCCGACCTGCACGAATGGCGTAATGATGGCCACGCTGTCTCCAGCCGAGACTCAGTGAAGTTGAAATTGCGGTGAAGATGCCGTATACCCGCGGCTAGACGGAAAGACCCCGTGAACCTTTACTATAGCTTGGCACTGAACATTGAACCTACATGTGTAGGATAGGTGGGAGACTTTGAAGTTGTGACGCCAGTCATGATGGAGTCGTCCTTGAAATACCACCCTTGTAGTTTTGATGTTCTAACCTAGGTCCCTTATCGGGATTAGGGACAGTGCCTGGTGGGTAGTTTGACTGGGGCGGTCTCCTCCCAAAGAGTAACGGAGGAGCACGAAGGTTGGCTAAGTACGGTCGGACATCGTACGGTTAGTGCAATGGCATAAGCCAGCTTAACTGCGAGACATACACGTCGAGCAGGTACGAAAAGTAGGTCATAGTGATCCGGTGGTTCTGAATGGAAGGGCCATCGCTCAACGGATAAAAGGTACTCCGGGGATAACAGGCTGATACCGCCCAAGAGTTCATATCGACGGCGGTGTTTGGCACCTCGATGTCGGCTCATCACATCCTGGGGCTGAAGTCGGTCCCAAGGGTATGGCTGTTCGCCATTTAAAGTGGTACGCGAGCTGGGTTCAGAACGTCGTGAGACAGTTCGGTCCCTATCTGCCGTGGGCGTTGGATGATTGAAGGGAGCTGCTCCTAGTACGAGAGGACCGGAGTGGACGAACCGCTGGTGTTCGGGTTGTCATGCCAATGGCATTGCCCGGTAGCTACGTTCGGAATCGATAACCGCTGAAAGCATCTAAGCGGGAAGCGAGCCCTAAGATGAGTCATCCCTAGGAATTTAATTCCTCTAAAGAGCCGTTCGAGACTAGGACGTTGATAGGCATGGTGTGTAAGCGTTGTGAGGCGTTGAGCTAACATGTACTAATGACTCGAGAGGCTTAACCATACAACCCAGATGGGTTTTACTGAAAATGTTCCAGACATTTTCTAGCACTTCCTCCTTCCATGGAGGTCGTACGAAAAGCCTTAGACAGAATACAGATACTTGATAAAGTTAAAGACTCAACAGAAAATCAGCTTTCCGAATTATTATTAACGTGAGCCAGAGATGGACACGGTAATAAACAGAATTTGCTTGGTGACAATAGCCTTGTGGAACCACCTGATCCCATCCCGAACTCAGAAGTGAAACGCAAACGCGCCGATGGTAGTGTGGGGTCTCCCCATGTGAGAGTAGGTCATCGCCAAGCGCCTAATTTAGGTTAACGTGTAGACGTTAAGCTAAAGGAGCGGTAGTTCAGTTGGTTAGAATACCGGCCTGTCACGCCGGGGGTCGCGGGTTCGAGTCCCGTCCGCTCCGCCAACATTAAGAGATAAGCCTCATCGAAAGATGAGGCTTTTTTCGTTATGGTGTCGTGGATAATTCGTGTCAGTGACGCACATGCTTCGGGCTCGAAGTATGTGGTTATCGTCATAGTCGGGCATCATGTAGATGAAATCCTTATCAGAATATGAAGCTTTCGCTTCAATGTTAAAAATCAAAACCTACTTTTTGCCGATCTTTATTCCACTTTATCAATATTGTTTCTTTCACGTTCTGAAAACCTCCTGTGCGCGACTTGGCAGTATTGACCTGTGACACTGATCTCGGACAAATTAAACGGTATAATGCTTTATGTCTTTCATGAGTAACGAAAATGAATTGTCGTCTTGGGTGTGGTGCTTGTTGTATTGCGCCTTCAATAAGCAGCAGTATTCCGGGTATGCCAAAGGGTAAGGCGGCGGGTGAGCGTTGTGTGCAATTGAGCGATGCCAATTTATGTTTGATTTTCGGCTCGCCTGATCGTCCTGCGGTTTGTAGTGATTTCGATGCATCTGAAGATGTTTGTGGTCATTCGAACGAAGAGGCGCTTTGGTTGATTACCCAACTCGAATCTCAGACCTCTCATTAAGTTTATCGCTGACAGGTGAAATATGCAGTTAACTCGTTATACCGATTTTGGCGTTCGTACCCTGATGTATTTAGCGGTTCAGCCAGATAGAACAACTTTATTTAGGATTGCTGAAATTACGCAGGTATTTGATCTGTCACCAAATCATGTCTCTAAGATAGTGCATCATTTAGGCAAGATGGGTTACCTTGAAACCATCCGCGGTAAGATGGGCGGTTTCCGTTTGGGTAAGCCTGCGAGTGAGATTAACCTAGGCCAGTTAGTTCGAGTATTAGAAAACTCACTCGCCCCGATTGATTGCAGCAAACCTTACTGCCGATTTACACCAGCATGTAAGCTTAAAGGCGTGTTAGCCCAGGCTGTTGAAGCTTATTTGAATGTGCTGGATCAATATACTTTGCTGGATATTGTGAGTAACCGTGATGAGTTAGTCGCCTTGCTGCCAGACTTTTCTATTTCAGTGCTGCAACTGGATTAGTACCACTTTTAAGTGCAATACCGATGGGGAGCAAACTCGATGCTGGCACTAGATCAATCCCCTCGGTTTTAAGTCTGTGTAGGTTAGCCTCTAAGAAGCGCATAGTTTCTGGATAAGGATGGGCAATCGCCACCAAGCTACCTTGGGTATGTGCCTGACTTATCATTAAGTTAAATTGTCTCTCGAGTGCATTGGCACTAGTATCATTGTCTAGAAACAGTTGGCGTTTTAGTAAAGGAATGCCTAGCTTATCTGCGTTATCCCCTGCCTTAGTGAATCGTGTTGTCATACTATCGACAAAATACAGCTGCTTTTGTTTGAGTGTTTCCATGACCCAGAGCATGGGATCGTCTAGTTGAGTTAATAGACTCCCCATGTGGTTATTGGCACCTTTGGCAAAGGGAACGCTGTTAATCGCATCAATAACACTGGTGCGAATTTGTGCCTCAGTCATCGTATTGGTTAACCCCCCCAGCCCTAATGTCTTACCATTAAGCGCCTGCATGGGAAGATGTAGCATAATTTCGTGGCCTTTTTGGTGTCCTGCGTTAGCGAGTTCTTTGCCAAGTGGGGTATGGGGTAATACAGCGAGTGTTACTGTATTGGGCAGTGCCAGTACGGCTTTATCTGTATGACGATAACCTATGTCATCAATAATGAGTGCAAGCTGGGCTGCATAGCTTTGAGAAATGCTTAGGGCCAATAGGGCCAAGGAATAAAGTAAGCGCACAATTTCTTCTTATTCGTCATGGTGCTGTATCCATGCAATGGCAGAGGTCACTTGATGATCTTGGGCCAGTGATGCATGGGCTGATAGGGCGTCGATTATAGCTAAATTACCAACGCCGGAACCAGTTTCGGCGGCAATTTTTATGTCAGGGATGATCCCTATGTTATGAATATTTTCACCTCTAGGAGTATTGTACTGGGCAATTGTGAGTTTAATCGCGTTACCATCTTCTAAGATGGGGATCAGGCTTTGTACTGTACCTTTGCCAAAACTGGTCTCACCTAAGAGTTTGGCACGACCATTTTCTTGTAATGCGGCGGCGAGAACTTCGGATGCAGAGGCCGAGCCTTTGTTGATTAACACTAGCATAGGCACGTTAGTCAGCATGGTTTGCGGTGAGGCATAGTAGTCAGAGTTGGCGTCGAAGAAGCGGCCAGAGGTCGAGACTATGCGTCCTTTGGCGAGAAATAGATCCGCAATTTTAACCGCTTGGTCGAGTAGGCCGCCGGGATTATTACGTAGATCTAAGATAAGTCCTGTGAGTGGTTTGTTTTGCCATTGGCTGAGCGAGCGCACCATATCTTCGGTAGAGTTTTCTTGGAAGTTGCTTAATCTGACATAGCCAATATTGCCATCAAGCAGTTGAGTGCTGACCGACTCTATAGTGATATTGCTTGGCTTGAGTGACACTTTAAAGGTGGCATCGTCATTACTGTGTTTTAGCTCTAAGTTAATACTTTGATTATTGAGACTATGTCTTTTTATTTCAGTAAGGATATCGGCTAGATTCGTTTCAGTCGCCAGGGTGTCGTTAAGTTTAATAATAATATCGCCCGCACGTATTCCCGCTTGCTCTGCGGGAGAATGGGCAAAGGGGGCTATGATGCTGATGTGGTCTTTTTGGGCCGCGACTTCGAAACCGAAACCAAAATACTCGCCGCGATTCGAATCTTTAAGATCGAGTAATTCTTGATGATTCAAGAAGCTGGAATAGGGGTCGAGATGTTCAAAAATGCCTTTGATGGCGGCCTGCACGAGCTCTTCTTTGGGAACAGTTTTGATATAGTAAGTTTCAACCGTTTCAAGTACATCTTGTAGTAATGGATAGTCAAAGTTGTCGCGGTAGGATTTCGCGTTCTCTTGGCTGGAGAGGCTGATGGATAGGCCTAAAGTGAGACCTAATCCAACGCAACTGATATAGCGGATCATGTATTTCATAACGGTCCCCTGTGATAAGGGGACCGTTTTGATTAGCGACAGTATTTCGCTGGATCGACGGCTTGCCCTTTGTGCCTTATTTCAAAGTATAGGCCAGGCTCGCTCTGTCCACCTGAACGTCCGACTAAAGCAATCGCTTCACCGCTTTTTACCATCTCACCAGGGCTTTTTAGTAGGGTTTGAGCGTGACCGTAAAGACTCATATAACCTTTACCGTGATCGATGACCATAACAAGACCAAAACCGCGTAACCAGTCGGCATAAATGACTTTACCACCTGAAACGGCTCGAATATTTTGCCCTTCTGGTGCAGACAACATAGTGCCTTTCCATACTACTTGACCGGAGCGTTGGCTACCAAAGCTAGCACTCACACGACCTTTTGTCGGCCATTTAAGTTTGCCACTTTGTTTACCAAAGCCTTCCATCGAGGGGTTATCTTTCATGGCCCGCAGCGCTTGTTCAACGACACGCTTTAAGCTGGCCTCTTCAATTTGCAACTGTTCGAGCTCTGCACCCTTAGAATTTAAGGTGCGTTGCAGCTCTTTGATGGTCAGTTGACGCTGATCTTGCTCTTGGCTCAAACGTTTAGCTTGTACTTGTTGTTCGGCCACGAGTTTCGTTAATTGCTTTTGCTTACTCGTTTGCGACACCTTGATCTCATCTAGCTCGGTCAAGGTTTGCTTTAATTCGTTGATCGACTTCATCCGCGCTTTATTGAGGTATTGGTAATAAGCCAACATACGCTCGATAGTGGCGGGACTTTGCTGATTAAGCATCATCTTAGTGTAATCGTGATTACCGGCAAGATAGGCGCTCGACAGCTGTTTCGACAGTGTTTGTTGTTGAGTCACTTTAAGCGTTTCTAACTCATCTTGACGTTGTTTTAGCTCGGCAAGTTTAGTGTCGATTTGCGCTAAGCTATTTTTGGTGCTGTTGACTTTTTTGGCAGCTGACGCAATCGCTTCTTCATCGCTACGCAGCAATGACAGCAGTTTTTCTCTTTGTTTACTGGTGGTTTTTAATGCGCTTTGTTGTTGATTTATTTGCGTTTGGATTGATTTTAACTCGGACTTACGCTTCTCCAAATCAGAAGCGTGTGCCGAGAAAGATAACATCATAAAGCCAGCAATAATGCTGGCTTTAACAAGGAGTCGAGTGCTCACTAGGTAACGGTTACTCTTTTATGTGGATTAAGGGTTTGCCCGTCATCTCAGCTGGAATGGCTTCGCCGATCAAGGTCAAGATGGTAGGTGCAACATCGCTGAGTTTACCACCTTCATCTATGGTCGCATCGCGTCCAACAAAGACGAAAGGCACAAGTTCACTGGTGTGGGCCGTGTGAGCCTGACCTGTGGTTTCGTCGGTCATTTGCTCGGCATTGCCGTGGTCGGCGGTAATAATACATTCTCCGCCCACTTTCGCCAGCGCATCAACCACACGGCCGATACAAGCGTCGACAGCTTCACAAGCTTTAACGGCGGCATCGAAATTACCCGTGTGGCCAACCATGTCACCATTGGGGTAGTTACAGATGATCACGTCGTACTTGGTTGATTCAATTGCTGCAACTAACTTGTCAGTCAGCTCAGCTGAACTCATCTCAGGCTGTAGATCGTAAGTTGCCACTTTAGGCGAGTTGATTAGGATGCGATCTTCTCCCTCGAATGGCTCTTCTTTACCGCCGTTAAAGAAGAAAGTCACATGGGCGTATTTCTCAGTTTCAGAGATACGCAGCTGAGTACGACCTTGTTTCTGCAGCACTTCACCTAAAGTATTCACTAAGTTTTCAGATGGATAAGCGATAGGTGCTGTGATGTCGCCAGCATACTCAGTCAAAGTGACGAAGTGCATTTTCGGCATAACAGCGCGTTCGAAACCATCGAAGTCTGGGTGAATAAAGCTACGGGTGATTTGACGGGCGCGGTCAGCACGGAAGTTCATAAAAATCAGGGCATCGCCGTCTTTTAAGGTCGCAACTTGACCGTTGGCATCTGTGATCGCCGATGAAGAAACGAATTCGTCGTTTTCGTTACGTTCGTAAGCCGCTTCCAATGCTGTAACGGCATTGTCGTATTGGAATTTTGACTTGCCTTGGGTGATTAAATCGTAGGCTTGCGACACGCGATCCCAACGATTATCCCTGTCCATAGCAAAGTAACGACCAATAATCGATGCGATACGGCCATGGCCTAATGTAGTAAACAGATCATCAAAATGGCTCAAGCTACCCTTAGCGCTGCGCGGTGGCGTATCGCGTCCGTCGAGGAAAGCGTGCAGATAAACCTGAGTTGCACCGCGCGCAACGGCCATACGACACATAGCTTCGATATGCTCTTCATGGCTGTGGACGCCACCGGGGGAAAGCAAGCCCATAATGTGCACAGCTCCGCCAGCTTTGATGGCTGAGTCTACCGCATCACATAGTGCAGGATTTTTTTCAAACTCATGATCTGCAATGGCTTTACTGATACGAGTGAGTTCTTGATAAACTACACGGCCAGAGCCTAAGTTAATATGGCCAACTTCAGAATTTCCCATCTGGCCATCAGGTAAGCCAACATCTAAGCCAGAACCTGAAATCAAACTATGGGGATATTTAGCGTTGAGACGGTCGAGTACCGGAGTCTTGGCGTGGAAAATCGCATTATTATGCGTGTTTTCACGGTAGCCCCAGCCATCGAGGATCAACAACGCGAGCGGACGTTTAGCTGTCGTCATAGTGATACCTTTAAGTTTTATAGAAGCGATAGAAATCTGAAATTGGTCAAATATTACTACGTTAGCGGGGTATGAAAAAGCGCTTTACCCCGATTAAGGTCATCGAATCACTAATTCGCCCGATTCTGTGAGTGGCTTGTGACAAGTACAGAGTCAATTGCACTAAAAGTGCGATCTCGAACTGTGACTAAACTGCTGCATTCTGCCAAGGCAATCGGTATACTCTGTGCCCTTATCGAATTTTCGCCATTTATGCGGGCAATCATCATGCAAGAATATATCGAATTTTTTAAAGCTCACTCAATGCTCAGTCTGGCTTGGGTGGGATTATTTGTTGTGCTTGTCGCGAGTATCATCAAATCGAGCATGTCAAAAATCAAAAGTATTTCTCATCAAGAATTAACGATTATGGTGAATAGACAGGATGCTAAAGTGGTTGATGTGCGCTCGAATGACGAGTTCCGCAAGGGCCATATTGTTGATGCACTTAACGTTACGCTCGCCGATATTAAAAATAATCAGATATCAGCCCTTGAAAAGTATAAAGCCAGTCCCATTATATTGGTATGCAATGCTGGCATGACCTCGTCTCAAGCCGCTCAGCTTTTGAGTAAGCAAGGTTTTGAAAACCTGTACAACTTGAAAGGTGGTATGGGTGAATGGCAGGCAGCAAATATGCCTGTTTCAAAAAGCAAAAGATAAGTTGTCGGCGGCAGTTATGATTTAAGCTGCACTCAATCCACGGGATAGTGCAGTAATAAAGTCATCATTGTTTGGCATACTGATCCTACGGTCGCTAAGGGCTTAATGTAAGTTTTTAGACTGGTTCGATCGATACCCGAATATGGGTACAAGTTGGGATGATACTGAGATCTGATATAGGCCTTGAGTAACATAAGCCCCGAGCCAATTTACGTTCAAATAGTAATTGGCTTTCAAATAATAATTGGCTTTCAACGAAAAGCCGATACAACATTGATAGGATAGGTAGGAAATTATGGCTGAAGTAGCAAACAACGAACAACAAGCCCCACAATTCAACATCCAACGTGTTTATACTAAAGATGTGTCTTTCGAAACGCCTAACAGCCCAGCGGTATTCCAAAAAGAATGGAACCCAGAAGTTAAGTTAGATTTAGACACGCGCAGCGCTAAATTAGCTGACGATGTGTATGAAGTTGTCCTGTCTTTAACTGTGACGGCACAAAACGGTGGCGATACCGCTTTCCTATGTGAAGTACAACAAGCCGGTATCTTCTCTATCACTGGTTTGACTGAGCCACAATTGGCCCATTCATTAGGTGCATACTGCCCTAACATCCTATTCCCATATGCTCGCGAAACCGTGGGCAGCTTAGTTGGTCGTGGTACTTTCCCACAACTGAACTTAGCACCTGTTAACTTCGACGCGCTGTTTGCCCAATACGTGCAACAACGTCAAGCTGCTGCGACTGCACCAGCTGCCGAAGAAGCTAACGCTTAATTACATGAAAAACTCTGCCGATATCACGGTATTAGGGGCGGGCTCTTATGGCTCCGCCCTTGCCATTTCTTTAGCCAGCAACGGTCATAAGACCTTGTTATGGGGACACGATCCTGTCCACATGCAAACGCTCGCTCAAGACAAGTGCAACCAAGCGTTTTTGCCTGGTATTGCGTTTCCTGATTGTTTACAGATCGAAGCCGATTTAGCTAAAGCCTTAGCCGCCAGCAACAATGTGTTAGTGGTCGTGCCAAGCCATGTGTTTGGTACTGTGCTTGAGCAAGCTAAACCGTTACTCCGTAGCGATGCGCGCATCGTATGGGCAACGAAAGGGCTCGAGCCTGAAACCGGACGTTTGCTGCAAGATGTGGCACGTGATGTGTTAGGTGAGCAATATCCGCTGGCGGTGTTATCTGGGCCGACCTTCGCGAAAGAACTCGCCATGGGTTTACCTACGGCCATTTCGGTTGCGGGCACTTGTCCTACGTTCACTAATGATCTCGTCGAGCTGTTACACAGCCCTAAACGTTTGCGGGTTTACGCCAACGACGACTTTACCGGACTGCAACTTGGCGGCGCGGTAAAGAACGTGATCGCGATTGGCGCGGGCATGTCCGACGGTATCGGCTTTGGTGCCAATGCCAGAACAGCCTTGATTACCCGTGGTTTAGTCGAATTGACGCGTTTAGGCGAAGCCTTAGGTGCCAATGCGGCCACTTTTATGGGCATGGCGGGGTTAGGCGACTTAGTGTTGACCTGTACCGACAACCAATCCCGTAACCGTCGTTTCGGTTTAGCCTTAGGTAAAGGCAGCGATGTGATGACAGCACAGGCTGAAATTGGCCAAGTGGTTGAAGGTTATCGCAATACCAAAGAAGTGTTTACACTTGCGAAACGCCTCGGGGTTGAAATGCCGATCACTGAGCAGATCTACCAAGTATTGTATCAAGGCAAAGCGCCGGTTGATGCTGCTAAAGAGCTGCTCAGCAGAGAAAAGAAATCAGAAACGCCTACGCAATAAACCGCGAGCCGTGATGATGCTGTAATGCCGAATAAAAGAAAGGGTGCTAAAATAGCGCCCTTTTTTGTGCCTAACGTTTGAGCTTATCTTTGCTCCGTTTAGCTGTTGCATGACTTACTTGCTAAAGGTTCGCAAGTCATCAAATTGCCCGTTGGCAGCCAATACCAATCAATTTATCTGTGTGGAGTAAGAGCGTGAAACATCATGATGTCATTATTATCGGAGCCGGCGCCGCGGGATTGATGTGTGCAGCGACCGCAGGTTACCGAGGCCGTGATGTTCTCGTACTCGACAATGCCAAGCAAGCTGGGCGTAAAATCCTCATCAGCGGCGGCGGGCGTTGTAACTTTACCAACCTTAAAGTCGAGCCCGCTAACTTCCTCTGTGGCAATCCCCACTTTGTTAAGTCGGCACTCGCGCGTTATACGTCGCAGCAGTTTATTGAAATGGTCGAGCGTCACGGCATTGAATACCATGAACGCGATCACGGCCAACTGTTTTGCAATGACTCGGCTAAAGAGATAGTCACTATGCTATTGACCGAGTGTGAATGGGCGGGCGTGACCATTAAGCTGCGCACCGATATTCTGGCCGTTAAAAAGACCGAAGCAGGGCGCTTTGAGCTCAACACCTCTAACGGCGAACTGAGCTGCGACTCACTGGTTATCGCCACGGGCGGCTTATCCATGCCTAAACTCGGCGCCACGCCTTACGGTTATCAACTGGCCGAGCAGTTTGGCCTCAAAGTATTGCCAACTCACGCGGGTCTGGTGCCTTTTACATGGCACAGTGAAGATAAAATTCGTTTCGAGCCTTTGTCTGGCATCGCAGTGCCGAGCCGCATTACCGCCAAAGATGGCACTGCATTTAGCGAAGCGCTGCTATTCACTCACCGTGGCTTATCTGGCCCCGCAATTTTGCAGATTTCCAACTATTGGAAAGCGGGCGAAACCATAGAAATCGATCTTTTGCCGAATATGGATTTGGCGCAATTGCTAGAGCAACAGCTCGCCGCACATCCAAAACAAAGCCTGCGCAACACCCTCAGCCAATGGTTGCCTAAACGGCTGGTGGAAGTGTTATTCGATGAAGCCCTGTTGAATAAAGCGTTAAATCAGCTAGTGCACGCCGAGCGCGCAACACTGGTGGATGATATACACCACTGGACAGTATTGATGAACGGCACCGAAGGCTACCGCACCGCCGAAGTGACGTTAGGCGGCGTTGATAGTAATGAGCTGTCTTCCAAAACCATGGAAGCCAGCAAAGTCGCCGGACTCTACTTTATCGGTGAAGTCATGGATGTAAGTGGTTGGTTAGGCGGGTTTAATTTTCAATGGGCCTGGGCATCTGGCGTGGCTGCAGGACAAGCGGTTTAGTCTCTAACTTGCAAGAGTAATGAGTTTAAAACCCTGACTGTTTGAACTCATCAAAGCCAATCTTCTAGCTAAATCAGCAAGGCGGCTGAATCGTATATTGCGTTATATACATTGCCACTGCTTCCCCAGTGACACGCCGCCCTTTTATTTCACAAGAAGTAGCCCTATAGGCTCGACAGCAAAATCTGCTGTATATGACTCTTGATTACAAGAATCGAATGTTGCGATCACATAGATGTGAATGAGCATCCATGCCGCCAACAATCACTGTTGCAACAGTGGCAATCTTAACGACCACTGAACTGTTCATCTGGCTAAAAGATATTGCCCCAAAACTAGATAAGTTTGTCGTCAGGTGTACAGGATGAATTGTCATTGTTTCCACTGTGACACGCCATAAACTCATCCCTGAGGGCTCGACGGCGGCATCCATGCCGCCAACGGTCACAGTTGCCACAATGCCAATCTTTACGACCATTGAACTGTTCATCTGGCTAAAAGCTTTTGCCCCTTTATGGTTTAGAGTCGAAGCTCATACACATTCTGTTAATGAACTTTTGCCCTACAAAAAGTTATCCAAACTCAGCACGTTCAGAAATTATGCACTCACAGTGCATCCTAACTTTTTAACACCCTCACTAAGTTATTGATTTTCTGTTGAAGACTTAAACGAAAGGCCGCATTATATCAATGCAAAGAGCGGCTTAGCGCGGTATAGAAAGTGTTATATGTATGAGGTAAGTTTTGAGTTCAATTAATCATCACTATGTCCCACAATTGTATTTACGAGGCTTTATTGCTGAGTCTGGTCGTATTCAAGTATTTGATAAAAAGTTGGAATCATTCAAGAAAGATAAGCAAACACCTCGAACAATATTATTCGAAAAACATAGGAATACAATCACACATCGAGGTGTGCAAACTGATGCACTAGAAAAGCTCTACGGGACAATTGAAGCACCATTGGGGCAATTTTTTGATTTAGTTCGCAAGGGCCTGTTGGCGAAAGAACTAATATCCAAAGAAGGCATTTATCTTCTAAAGGTATTTGTAGCGTTTCAATTTTGGCGAATGCCTTTGTTAGATCCCTTTGTAGAGCAGTACATTAAAACTCTAGACTTAACACGGTTTGGAGACAGAATTACACTGAATGGGGTCAATATTGGCGATTGTGATCAAATCAAAAACGCATTAGAAAATGACTCAGGGTTCAGGCATTACTTTCGTAGCTTTATGCTGCCTCTATTAACGTTTGATTTTAGGGTAAATGATAGTGACTATGAATCATGGAAAGTCCATCATGTTTCGCCAGAATACGGAGGTTGGAACAACTTTTTAACGGGAGATAACCCGCTACTCTTTGACGATTTGACTCAGATGTTTGCATTTAAGTCTAAGTTTATTATGCCTTTATCGAATAATCAGTTGATCACCTTTTCGCCAGTTCAAAATCACGCTATGAACCTAGACCCGCTTTTTACAACTTACTTAGCAATGGCGACATATAATCAGTGTCATCGATATGTTGTAGGTACTAATAAAGACTATATTGAGCAAATAAAGTTATTTTTGGGTTCGGAGGTGGAACCTTCAGATTTGAGGGCGGAGTTATTTACATACATATAATGATTGAGCAGTGCAATAAGATTTGGTCGTGGAAATAACCGATTTGCCATACCTGAAGTTATTCATTAATTACTGATGTTCGATTTTACGAAACTAATTGTTGTCGGGTGGACGACACTTGTTACCAAGTGCCGTCTCCCTAAGAACCGTACGTGCAACTTTCACTGCATACGGCTCAAGCCTCCACAAAAGCATCGTTTGATACCCAGCAACTTATAAAGCAGTCAGAGCAGGTTCGTTCCAAGAGCTGCGAGCTAGCCTTTTGGACTTTCTCTTCGCCAAGTATGCTTGGTATTGAGGGTCAAATGGTGTTGCTGAACTTCGGATTTTCACATGTCTCTCGATAGGCACTTTGGCTATTTGGAAGAGATTGAACTGGCAATCCATACCCAAGAGCTTCTGCCAACCGTGAAATTGCCACTGGCCTTTTCGATTGACGAAGTATTTAAGGGCGATCCAAGTTTTAGATTTGGTTGGATGACGCCTTTTAGCCCAGTGCCATAACGCAAGGAATAGCTTGTGGCCTACATATCCAAACACCTGTTTCGCGACGCAGTGTCGATAGTAATTCGACCATCCCCTAAGTTTCGGATTTATCAGTTTGATAAGATCGTTCACGGGTAGGGTTACGTGCTTTTTGATGAGTTCACGCAGATGACTTAAGAACATCAACGTATTGGATTTACTCGGTTTAATGAGCAGTTTTCCTTTGTACTTCCTATGGTTAAAACCTAAAAAGTCAAAGCCATCGTTGATGTGAGTGATATGCGTTTTCTCTTCGGATAGTGTTAAGCCTCTTTCTGCTAAGAAGTCAGTAATCAACGGTTTGATATCGTTCTCCAGCACTTCCTTTGAAGCACAAGTGACGACGAAATCGTCGGCGTACCCAATAAAGTTGGCTCTAGTCCCCTTTTTTGAGGGCGGTGGATTTTATGTGCTGCTCAAGGCCTGCAAGAGTCATTAACATCAAGGTTGGTGAGATGATCCCGCCTTGCGGTGTACCCTCGTCGGTACGATAAAACAGCCCTTTATCCATAAAGCCAGACTTTAACCATTGTTCCAACATCCGCTTATCTACGGCGATGTTATCAAGAAGCCATTGATGACCGATCTTGTCAAAACAGGCTTTGATATCACCTTCGAGAACCCATTGGGCTGATGTCTTTAGAGCCAGACACTTAAAGCACTGATCGACAGCGTCAGCAGTACTGCGGTTTGGTCTAAACCCATAGCTGTTAGGGTCGGCAAGTGTTTCTGACACGGGCTCTAGTGCAAGAAGGTGGAGTGCTTGTTGCGCTCTGTCTATCATGCACGGGATACCGAGAGGTCTGAGCTTGCCGTTTTTCTTAGGGATGTAGATACGCTTGAGCGGCTTGGCTTGATAAGCTTTTCTGCTCAATTGATTGACTGCTTTCATGCGGCGTGCATCTGTGTTCCAGATAATGCCGTCTATTCCAGGCGTCTTACTGCCTTTGTTTTTCGACACTCGTTTAACAGCAAGGAGTTTTGCTGAGCGAGAGTGAGTCAGTATCCATTGCAGGGCTTTCACCTTGCCTTGTTTACCTTCTCTTGTTGCCTTTGCAATACGCATCTGAAGCTTTAATACAAGCGACTCAGCGGCCTTCCAGTCAATGGATTTCCACGGGTTGCTGTCAGGGGAGGCACTGATTTCATGCGAAATCATCATTTGCGTTTCACCTTGAATAAAGTTCTTCAAATTCTCTCGCAACGGGAGACCAGTCGGAAGTGGGCTCACTTTCGTGCCAGACAGTTGTCTGTATCTGCATCGTTACAATGCAGCCTTTGCTTTCTCCAACATCCTATACCTGCACCGCCATCGGCTATATTGGCTTTCCCAGAGGGAGCGATACAGGCTTACCGTGTTCCGTATGTCGCGCAATGTCAGGTTAGATGCCCGCTATGGTGCGGAGAGTACAATGATCACGAAAGAGCATGGGACAATCTCTTTCCGACTCTCGTGCCTTTTGGCTACAGCGTGTTAACCACTTCCGCTGTTTCATCGCATGACGCACCTTACGCGGATTCACTTACATTCATCATACTGACTACCTAGCACTCACCCGATTTGTGGTTATCAGGAGGATCATCCCCTCGCGGTTTATATCCCGATTGGTCAAAGACTAATCTTCGTTACATTGTCAGAGCCGCTACTTTATTCAGGCTCCTAGGTTCATCTGGTGATACAGAAGGTTCACTCGTTAAGCGGTGAACAGCGCTTCATACGACTTCACGTCGCACGTCCCAAAGCGTGCTGGGTATCTCCTTCATACAGACTGGTTACACTAGTGCCCAAAAGGTGAGCAATGGTGATTGGCGAGACGACCGTCCGCCCCATGGACGGGGCGGTCGAGCATCCAAGGACGGACTTGCTGCGAGTCGACGAGCGAATGCCATGGCAAGCCTGTGCGAGTGGATACCCGTAAACGCTAAACTTCTAACAACTGAAGTTACTGCTCCCCAAACACTACTTTCCAACACATTTCTGTCCAAAAACGAGTCACATATCTTCTTTAAAACAAACGGGCTACACCGATGTTAAACAGGAGAGCCATGGTGATTAGTGAGACGACCGTCCGCCCCATGGACGGGGCGGTCGAGCATCCACGGATGGGCTAGCTGCGTGTCGTCGAGCAAATACCATGGCTCGCCTATAATTCAGCGCTTTCAGAGCCAACTCAATTACCTCGCAGGCTCAGCGTTACAAACCTCTGATAGTCTGTAAATTTGTTGTATCACACACCAATAACCTTTACCCAATCGCCAGTTTAGTTTCTGCATAGCGCAGTTTCTTGGTCCTTGGGCTGGCGAGGAAGTAGGCGAGTACGAGTGGGCCTAGGCGACCCATGAACATTATAAAAATGATGATGGCTTGGCCTAGAGTGGTTAAGTTGCCTGTCAAACCGCGGGACAAACCGACTGTGCCCAGTGCCGATACGGCCTCAAAGACGATATCAATTAACGGTGCGTTTTCACTTAATACCAGTGCGAAGATGGCTAGCCAAGTGACACCAATGGAGATCATGGTTAGTGCCAAGGCTTTGCTGACAGTGTCTTTGGGGATCTCGCGCTTAAACATATAAATGGCTTCATCGCGGCGTAAATAGCCATAAGTTGCCAAGATGAGCACCATAAAGGTGACGACTTTAATACCGCTGGCGGTACTTAGTGAGCCGCCGCCAATAAACATCAATACCAGCATGAGTAGTGTTGTACCATCTTCGAGTTGGTCAATTGCTAGCGTATTAAAGCCTGCGGTGCGCGGTGTCACGGCTTGAAACCATGAGGCTAACCATTTCCCGAGTTCGCTTAAGGGCGCCAAGGTATTGGGGTTGTTGTACTCAATAAAGTAAATCGCAATTACGGCGACGGCGTTGATAATCATAGTGCCTGTGATCATCATGCGGCTGTAAACGCTGAGTTTTGACCAACGCTTGTTGCGCTTGAGGTCTATCCACACCGAGAATCCAAGGCCACCTATGATGAGCAGGCCCGTGATGGTGAGATTAATGACAGGATCGGCAACATAGGGCATTAGGCTGTCGGCACTGAGGGCAAAACCTGCGTTGTTAAAGGCGCTGATGGTGTAGAAAAAACCGTGGAATAAGCTGGTTTGCCAACCAAGTTCCTGACTCCAGTACACTGAAAGAATGGCCATGCCTACGGCTTCAACCAGCAGAGAAAGCACTAACACTGATTTTGCTGTTGACACTAGAGTCGATGTATCTGTTTGATTAAAAGCCTCTTTTGCGACTGTTTGGTGTAAAAAACCAATTCTGCCGCCAATGGCGATCAAGGTGACAATGGCAAAGGTCATCAGCCCAAGTCCACCGCATTGAATTAACAGCGCTATGACGATTTGCCCAAAGGGCGTAAAGACAGTGCCAGTATCGACAACGACAAGTCCTGTCACTGTTACCGCCGAGGTGGCCGTGAACAGACTTTGTAGCCAAGTAATAGACGATTCGGTTGCTATCGGCAGTTTGAGTAAGCAAGTGCCTAAGATGATCAACAATGCAAAGCTCACGCTTAGGATAAAGGGCGGTGCGCCTAACAACTTTTTACTCGATTTGGGTTTATGCTCAATCGCCATGATGGAGGGATGCCATTGAACCAAGTTACACCAACCTTGGCGCTAGGTATTTGAGCTCAGTACGGCTACCGCAGAGCAGTAAGGCGTCATTCGTTTGCAGGATAAATTGACTATCAATTTTGCTGAAAACCGTCAGATCCCGCTTAACCATAATGGCGGCGACTTTGCCTTTAGGATTACGTATCACATTGCTTTTTACATCATCTTTAACATCATCCTGTGCAGCGCCGAGGAGTTGGCTGACAGTGGTTTGATCAAGGTGAGACTTGATATGGATTTCGACCACATAGAGACCATCACCAATCGGCAGGAAATTGTTTACCATAGGATAGTTGAGTGACTGGGCAACACGTATGCCCATTTCTTCCTCTGGATGTATGATGCGGGCGACGCCGAGTTTAGAGACGATAGTGTGATGCGCTTTAGTGCTGGCCTTGACCCAAATGACTTCTACTCCCAGATTTTTCAGTGCCAAGGTGCACAGCAAACTTGATTGCATATCTTCGCCAATTGCGACCAGTACGGCTTCACTGTTTGCGAGATCTAGCTCACGTAGTGCGGCTTCGTCGGAACAATCACAAATAACCGCTTCGGTTAGGTCTTCTACGTATTTTTCCACCATTTTAGGGTCACTATCCACGCCAGTGACCGTGTGGCCTAAGTGGATCAATTCTAGGCTAGCGGCGACACCAAATCGCCCTAAGCCAATAACGGTAAAATGTGCCATTAAAATATCCTTTTCTAATTTATAACAGATGCTTATCTATTGTTTGTTAAGCGATAACCTAGGCCCGCTTCTGTCTTTATGAGCTGCTGCTCGCTGCTGTCATTGAGTTTTTTACGTAACTGACTGACTAAGATCCGCAGATAATGACTGTCTTCTTGATGGGTTTTACCCCAAATATCCCGCAGTAATTCAGTTTGTTTAACGAGCTGACCAGGGTGAGACATTAAGGTCTCCATCAGGGCAAACTCCTTTTTGGTTAAGGCGATTTCTTGCTGATCGAGCCAAAGCTGGTGGGTACTTTTTTGCAACTTAAGTGCGCCAAACTGCAGTAAATCACTTAATGGCGGTTCATCGACTAAGTCGCGGACTAAAACCTTGATGCGAGCGATTAACTCCCTAATCCCAAATGGCTTGCTGAGATAGTCATTGGCGCCAGCTTCCAAAAGACGAATTTTTTCTTCCTCTTGATCGCGGGCGGTTAAGATAAGCACCGGCACTTTGTCACTCTGACGTAGGGTTTGCAGCAAGCTGATGCCATCACCATCGGGTAGGCCAAGATCGAGCACTAACACGTGTGGCTGCTGCGCATGATATTGCGCTAGGGCTGACGCAATCGAGGCGGCGCCATGATATTCGAATCCTTCCGCTTCTAACGATATCCGCATAAAAGTGTGGATTTGCGCTTCGTCATCGACGACCAGCACCTTATAAGCCATTTATTCCTCTCCCTTTTTTATCGGCAATGCGATACGAATAAGGCTGCCATGAGCGACAGGTTCGGCGCTGATCTGGCCACCATGGGCGGTAATTATGCCCTTAGCAACAGCAAGCCCAAGGCCCGAGCCGCTATCGGTTGAGGGATGCTGGCGATAAAAGAGTTCAAAAATTGCCTGCGCTTGAGCGGGTTCTATGCCAAGACCCTCATCTTGGATATCTAACAATAATGCATCGCCCTGCTGATACGCCTTTACTATGACTTGCTTATCAGAAGGCGAATAGCGCAGCGCATTATCCAATACATTAAAAATAGCTTGCTCAATCAATGAACTGCAGATCATCAGTGACGGTAGATCGGCGTCACTCTTGATGATAATACGCGGCTGCGTGGCTGGAAAACGGGCAATAGCTTGGTGCAATACATTCATTATGGCGTCTTCACTCAAGCTAAACTTGAGTGCGCCGTGTTGTAACTTAGTGGCTTGCAGCAGGTTTTCGATATATTGGTGCAGGCGATGGCTTTCGGCCGCCGCGCTATCAATCAGCTCATCCTTTTGGTCTGGGCTGAGCTTAGGCATGTATTCCTTTAAGGTGGTGAGCGTGCCTATGATAGTGGCGAGTGGGGTGCGTAAATCGTGGGAAACTGACAGCAAAATACTGTTGCGTAACTGAGCTTGTTCGAGAGCATCTTGCTGACGTCGATAGTGTTCGGCTAATTTGCTGGTGGTGAGGGCGACAAGCAGAAACACACTGAGATTGAGAATGTCCTCAAGATTAAACATCTGGAGTGAATAACGTGGTGTGGTAAATAGAAAATTAAAGCTGGTCGCCTCAAATACTGCCGCAAAATAGGCTAAGTTGGCGTTGCATTGTAGGGCTACGGCCACTACGGCCAATTGTAAAATCAGCAGTACGGCGATAGTCGAGTTTGAAAAGTGATCGATAAAGGCGCTGCTGAAAATGGCCGTCACTAGTACTATGAAGGTAAATAAAGTCGGGTGCGAACGCCAGTATTGTGTCATGGGAGCCGCTATGGATGAAGTCATGAATAGAAAGACGCATATAAAGAAAGTGCCTGTACTTTAGCAAAGGCATTTTAAGATAGCGCGTAAAAATGTCGTAAATTTTGTAACCTTGTGAGTGGCTTAGCTTGCACTTAGCTTAGGCCAGTCGAGCTTGTTCACATTACACTTTGGGTGAATGATAAGGCTTACCGCATACACTCATGTTGTAAGCCTTAACCCTGGCGCAGGCCATTACGTATGATGCCAAAGCGCCTATCCAACCACTAACCCTGAATTATTTACCTGCCTGTCATTGAGTTGCCCGTCATTGAGCTAAGCATCACCAAGGTATTGGTGGGGGCACTAAGCGTTTGCCACTATAGCCAGTAACAGCGGCGAAGCGGGGATCTTCGGCTTCCCAATCTGCCTGTGCTTTGACTATTTCATCTTTGCTATGGCCAACAAAGTTCCACCAAATGCTGACAGGATCAGCCAATGGCGCGCCGCCAATCAGCAGTATGCGACAACCCGCTTCGAGTTTTATGGTGATGGTTTCGCGTAGCATGCCAAGGTAGGCGAGGTGGTTATTATCAAAACTGTCATCCTCGATTTGGAAGCGGCCTTCCAGTGGCATGAGGGCATATTCGAAACTAGGGTCGAGATTCAGAGTGAGTTCAGCGTCATGGGCGGCAAACAGATCTATGGCAACGATAGGTGAGAAGTGTAATGTGGGCGCCTGTTTATGATGCCAACTGCCAATCAGTAGGGTGAATTCGACGCCTGACTCGTGCCAAGCCGGTAGCTCGGGATAGTGATCGAATCTCGGAGTGGTATCTTTGTGCTTTAGTGGTAAGGCTATCCATAGTTGGGCTGCGTGCATAGTGTGATGACCCGCTATCGACTCTTCGGTGTGGGCTATGCCGTGTCCGGCTGTCATCAGGTTAACTTGTTTTGGGCGGATCACTTGAGCACTGCCGAGGCTGTCCCTGTGCATGATTTCGCCTTCGAGCATCCAAGTAAAGGTTTGCAATCCAATGTGTGGATGTTGGCCGACGTTTAACTGCGGGCCGTCGGTGATTGGGCCAATATGGTCGAGAAAGCACCAAGGGCCGATAAGGCGGCGCTCTTTTTGTGGAATAGCCCGTGCGACAGGTATGCCGCCGACATCACTGATTTTGGGGGCAATCCGTTGAGCTTGAATGCGGCCATTTTCAATAGGACATTCCTTAGGGCCACCATAAAACTGTGCTTGTAGTTCACTCATGTTCGCTCCTTATTCCATTACTAGGGCATGCTCAGTTCAGTTTGGCTCGGTTCAGTGCTGCTAAGTGTGAACCTAGAATCTCGCATGGGGGTGATCTCATCTTGCATTCGAGCCGAAGGTTTTAGCTTCGGGTATTCCAGTCGATTTTGCAAATTGTGGCAGTGACCTGATAGAGGGCAACTGCACTTTTTAGTGGTTAACTTAACGTGTTTTAGGATCTTCAAATTGCCCTTCGATACACTTTGATAGCCTAATTCAAGTACGAATGTGTGACTGAGCCCGCGTGAATGGGACTTTTATCTGTCCTTTACTTTAGCAAGCCTGTATTTATGTGGGCATTAGCGTTTGATGTTTTACTCGAGCCTAAATACGAGTGTTTGACAAGTTTGGGGCTCGGTGATTTTTATCATCCATGTCTTACGTTGGATCTGCAAAATCGAGTCTATCTTTTATGGGAGCTTGTGTTGGCGGCAAAGCCTGTCTCCACCCTAATCCATTCAGCGTACAGGCTTAACACTCATAAATATATCATTGGTAAATATAACGTTGGGCTGTGATTCAGCGTGATAGATCAAGGAGAAAGCGTGCTCGAAAATCAAATGATGTTACTGGCGGTATTTGAACGGGCGGCCTTGATGCTGATGACCTTGTTCTTTTTAACTCGCACTCGACCGTTTCAGCGTTTATTCCAAAAGCGTAATCATACCCCCGCAGAGTTGGTTTCTGTGGCGGCGATATTTTGCTTATTTGCGGTATTTAGTACTTATACCGGCATTGAGGTTGAAGGCGCGTTGGTCAACGTGCGTATTATCGCAATTATTTCTGGCGGGATTCTATTTGGCCCTTGGGTTGGTATTCCTGCGGGCGTGCTGTCGGGGCTGCATAGATATTTGATTGATATGGATGGCGATACCTCTATTCCGTGTTTAATCGCTAGCATTATTGCCGGCCTTATGGCGACGTGGATTTATTACAAATGTCCCAAATCTAAGTTGTGGATTTATGGCATTGCGGCGGGCATGTTGTGCGAAACGCTGACCATGTTGTTGATTTGGTTGCTGACAGAGCCACACGAGGTGGGCGTTGAGATTGTGAGTCATATTGCCTATCCCATGATTGCGGGTACTGTGTGTATCGGACTGATTATCAAGTTAGTGCAGGATCTCGACGATGAGAAAGAGTTGATTGCCGCTAAGCAGGCCAAGCTCGCGCTGGATATTGCCAATAAAACCTTACCCTTTTTCCGCAAGATTGACCGCCATGCCTTAGAGCAAGTTTGCGCTGTGATCCGCAATGAAATCCATGCCGATGCTGTGGCTATTACCGATACTCGCGATGTGTTGGCCTATATGGGCGTTGGCAAAGATTACTACGAGGTCGATGGTCATCAAGCGATTAGCGAAATGACTCAAAGGGCGATAGAGCAAGATCAAAACATTATTAACAACGACTTACGCCAATATCATTTATCGGACTTTCATTCGGTCATCATAATTCCGCTGCGCGAAAATGGCACTGTGAGTGGCACGCTGAAGATTTACTATCGCAATACCTATCGTATCACTAGCTCGTTGCGGGAGATGGCTGTGGGTTTGTCGCAGCTGATTTCGACCCAGATGGAAGTGTCGCGTATCGAGCAACTGCAAGAGATGACCCGCAAGGCGGAGTTTACGGCGTTGCAGAGCAAGATTAATCCACATTTTTTATTTAATGCCCTCAATGCGATTTCTTCTTTGATCCGTATTCGGCCACAGCAGGCGCGACAGTTGATTGCTAATTTGGCCGATTATCTGCGCTATAACTTGGCTAAAGGCGATGAGCTGATTGATATCCAAGAAGAAGTGAAACAAGTCCGTGATTATGTGGCGATTGAGCAGGCGCGTTTTGGCGACAAGCTTGAAGTGATCTTCGATGTCGACGATGTGCATTTTTGTGTACCTTGCCTCTTGTTACAGCCGCTGGTGGAAAACGCCATTTTGCACGGCATTCAGCCGCGCAGTGCACCGGGCAGAGTGACGATAGAAGTGAAAAAACTCGATGCAGGCATTCGCGTCGCTGTGCGCGATACTGGCTATGGGATCCGCCAAGAGGTGATTGATGGCGTAGCTGCTGGCCGTGTAGAAAGCAGCAGTATTGGGCTGATGAATGTGCACCAGAGAGTGAAGTTATTGTACGGCGAAGGTTTGCAGCTTAAACGGCTCGAGCCGGGGACTGAAGTCAGTTTTTACTTACCGGATAATGAGGCGCAAGTATGTTAAAAGCCATCATAGTTGAAGATGAATATCTTGCCCGTGAGGAGCTAGAGTATTTAGTGAAGAGCCACAGTGAGATAGACATAGTGGCTAGCTTCGAGGATGGCTTAGAGGCCTTTAAATATTTGCAGGATCACGAGGTCGATGTGGTGTTTTTGGATATCCAAATACCGTCCATCGATGGCCTTTTGTTGGCGAAGAATCTGCATAAATCGACCCATCCTCCCCATGTGGTGTTTGTCACTGCCTATAAAGAATTTGCAGTAGAAGCATTTGAGCTCGAAGCCTTCGATTATATTCTCAAGCCCTACAATGAACCGCGGATCATCAGCTTATTGCAGAAGATTGAACAGGTGGGACGACAAGCACCAAAGCCACAACATGAGGCCGCGAGTAATACCAGTCGAACCGTGAATTTAGTCAAAGGTGAGCGGATTATCGTCACGCCCTGCGAGCAAATTTATTATGCCGAGGCCGATGAAAAACTCACTTATGTGTACACCCGCACCGACCGTTATGTGATGCAGATGACTATCAGTGAGTTTGTGAGTCGTTTGCCTGCTGAAGGTTTTTTCCGCTGTCACCGTTCCTATTGCGTCAATATCAACAAGATCCGCGAAATCGTGCCTTGGTTCAATAGTACTTACCTGATCCGCTTGCATGATTTGTCGTTCGAGGTGCCCGTTAGCCGTAGTAATATTAAGGCTTTTCGACAGTTGATGAGGCTGTAATTGTCATTCATTCCTGCAGATCTGTATTTCATGCCTTAATTGATCGGCGCGAATCGCATCTCTCTTATAGTGGACTCAATTCCTGATCCCCTAAAGCGAGATGCATCATGACTAAAGAGATGAACCGTACTCGGTACCTGACCTTAGTTGGTACTATTATCACCCAGTTTGCACTCGGCTCAGTTTACACTTGGAGCCTGTTCAATGCGCAGTTGGCCGTTAAGCTCGACGAACCCGTCAGCCAAGTGGCGTTTGTGTTTGGTTTGCTGAGTTTGTCTTTGGCCGTGGCATCTTCCATGGCGGGCAAATTACAGGAACGTTTTGGCGTACGTAATGTCACCTTAGGCGCAGGCCTGTTACTCGGCGTTGGATTCTTACTCACTGCCCAAGCCAGCAACTTGATGATGCTTTACCTGTGCGCAGGGATTTTAGTGGGCTTTGCCGATGGCACTGGCTACTTGATGACCTTGTCTAACTGCGTGAAGTGGTTCCCCGAACGCAAAGGGCTGATTTCGGCGTTAGCGATTGGCGCTTATGGTCTAGGTAGCCTCGGATTTAAATACATTAACGTGCTATTACTCGAAAACACTGGCCTTGAAACCACCTTCCAACTGTGGGGCCTGATCGCCATGGCGTTGGTCTTGTGTGGCGGTATGTTGATGAAAGATGCGCCTGCACAATCAGCTGCAAGTCAGCAAGCCGAAAGCCGCGACTTCACCCTCGCAGAAGCCATGCGTAAGCCGCAATACTGGATGCTGGCGCTGATGTTCCTGTCGGCCTGTATGAGTGGTTTGTATGTGATTGGTGTAGCGAAAGATATCGGCGAGAAGATGGTCGACTTGCCTGTACTGGTCGCCGCCAATGCTGTTGCTGTGATTGCTATGGCGAACCTCAGTGGTCGTTTAGTGCTGGGTATACTGTCGGACAAAATCCCCCGCATTCGGGTTATTTCGCTGGCGCAGATCATCACCTTAGTCGGTATGGTGTTACTGTTGTTCATTCCTTTGAATGCTAACCTGTTCTTCGTTGCGGTCGCCTGCGTTGCCTTTAGTTTTGGTGGCACTATCACTGTTTATCCATCATTGGTGAGCGACTTCTTCGGTCTGAATAACCTGACTAAAAACTATGGGGTTATCTACTTAGGTTTCGGTATCGGCAGCATTATTGGTTCGATTGTCGCCTCGTTATTTGGTGGCTTTATTGCAACCTTTAACGTGATTTTAGTACTGCTGGTGGTGGCGTTAGTGATGTCATTAACCATTCGTATGCCAGAGCCCAAAACTCCAGCGTCAGCTAAGAGAGCGACTAAGAGTACACCTCGCTTAGTGAATATGACGGCTGAATCTGCATAGGCGTAAGCTAAGCTTTTCCTCTTTAGCCAAAAGCTAACACAAAAAATCCGCAGCCAAATGACTGCGGA
This sequence comes from Shewanella sp. DC2-4, assembly GCF_013248875.1. NCBI lineage: Bacteria > Pseudomonadati > Pseudomonadota > Gammaproteobacteria > Alteromonadales > Shewanellaceae > Shewanella > Shewanella sp. DC2-4. The sequence goes on from NZ_JABRVR010000002.1 coordinate 29,110, forward strand.
TTTTTTACTTTTTATCCCGTGTTTTATGGGCGAGGTTGTTATTCATTTAAGGCTCACTGACTTATCTATGTGATTGCACTTTTGATGTTAGCTCAGTGCTGCCTCTTTTTTATCACACCAACAACAGGTAACTTGATAGCCATAAAGCGTTATTCAGGATGTGTTGATGTTAACGGACTCTCTTTTTTGGTTGGTGGCGATACCCGCAGTCTTGATTACTGGGATTTCTAAATCCGGTTTTGCGGGTGGCGTGGGCGGCTTAACTGTCCCACTATTGGCGCTGGCCATTAGCCCTGCTACAGCGGCGGCAGTCATGTTACCACTGCTGATTTATATGGATTTTTTAAGTGTTCGTTCCTGGTGGGGGCAACATAATCCGCGTCATTTATGGATACTATTGCCCGCGGCGGTAGTGGGCATAGTCATAGCCTATTGGTTGTTCGATCGATTAAACGAAGATTACTTACGGGCGATTCTAGGCTGTGTGTCCTTAGGTTTTGGTTTGTATGGCTTGATCCTTGGGGATAAAACTCAAGCATCACCTTCACCTTTGGTTGGGCGCTTATGTGGCTTAATCGCCGGCTTTACGAGCTTTGTTGCCCATGCGGGTGGGCCGCCACTCAACGCTTATTTGTTGCCGTTGCGCTTGGCCAAGGCAGAGTTTTTAGCCACTGCCGTGGTGTTTTTTGCGGTGGTGAATCTGGTTAAACTTGTTCCTTACAGTTTGCTTGGGCAGATCAATCAAGAGAATATTATCGTTTCTCTGTTATTGGTGCCGCTTGCATGGTTAGGGGTAAAGTTAGGTTTGTTCATTCAAGATAAAATTGATGATAGGTTATTTAAACGCATCATCTTGATTTTAATGGTGCTGGTGGGTGTGCGTTTATTGTGGACGGCGTTATAGTTTTAAGCTTTAGGTTATATTAGTCTGCTAGAGTGCGCGGGTGTTGGGGCGTTTTGATCCCCAGCCGCCCTGAATTTACCTGATAAAAACTCAAAATTACGTTACTGTGAAATCTGCCTGCAATGAGTTTGAAGCTATGAAACGATTACTGATAGTTATCTTAGCCTTAGGCCTTGGCGCTTGTGCTAGCGCGCCAGAACCTAAGCCTGTGGTAAAGCAAGTTGAACCCGCCACGGTTTGGAATGATAGTAATATCTCCGAACTGCATTCTGAATGGCGCGGAGTACCTTATCGCCTTGGTGGTGGCACTAAGCGTGGCATAGATTGCTCGGCCTTTGTGTCTGTCGCCTATCAGAAGATGTTGGGTATGACCTTACCGCGCACAGTCGAAGAGCAACAAGCCTTAGGTAAACCGGTGCCGAGAAATCAACTGCGCAAGGGTGACTTGGTATTTTTCAAGACGGGCTGGAGCACACACCATGTCGGCATTTATGTAGGAGGCGATAATTTTCTACATGTTTCCACTAGCCAAGGGGTGAAGATTTCGAGCCTGCATAACAGTTATTGGGCGTCTAAGTATTGGAATGCACGGCGGATTTAACCCTTTGATCGTTTTTATCTTTTGAACGGCTCAACTTGCAGTGAGAGTGCCTGAGCCAATCTCCCTTTATGGCATGTTTTTATCGGCCCAATGCTGCTTTGCTTTGGGGAAGGCGTTTGTCATCAATGAACAATTTTTAAATTCCGAGTGTTTAAACGGTGTTGCGAGAACCTCATCACGTTTTAGTCGCTCCATTGGTTAGGCATTTATGCTATTTTAGCTGCGGCTTAAGGTCGAAGCTGTCGCGGCTTCTTCCATGCTTGATGTCGACAATTTTCACTTCGGCATGTTTCATTTCAACATCATTGGGGATTTCCTATGAGCAAAGCAAAAATCGGTATTGTGACGGTCAGTGATCGCGCCAGCGCGGGAATTTATGAAGATATCTCAGGCAAGGCGATTATCGACACGCTCAACGACTATCTCACCAGCGAGTGGGAGCCGATTTATCAAGTGATCCCCGATGAGCAGGATGTGATTGAAGCGACGCTGATCAAGATGGCCGACAAGCAGGATTGCTGTTTGATTGTCACTACGGGCGGCACTGGCCCTGCGAAACGCGATGTCACCCCAGAAGCGACAGAAGCCGTCTGCGATCGCATGATGCCAGGCTTCGGTGAGTTGATGCGCGCCGAGTCATTAAAATTTGTGCCTACCGCCATTTTGTCTCGTCAAACCGCAGGGTTACGTGGCGATTCATTGATTGTGAATTTGCCCGGCAAACCAAAATCGATTCGCGAATGTTTAGATGCCGTGTTCCCCGCTATCCCTTACTGTATCGATTTGATGAAAGGCCCGTATTTAGAGTGCAATGAGTCGGTTATCAAACCATTCAGGCCAAAGGCTAAGTAATCTTGCTATCAAGCCTGTAAAAACAAAGCCACTGAAAATCCAGTGGCTTTGTTGTTTGAGGAGCTTAGGGTTCATAACTGATTAATCTGCTGCTTTAGCTCGTACTCTGGCTCTGTCACTATTTTTTCAAGTATTTGTACTCGCTCGATTAGTGCTTGGTTTTGTAGGTTGAGTTGAGTCACTTTGTCCTCAAGGTGCCTATTGTCTGCGGTGCCCACTCCAAGTTGGCGCGCCTTTAGATAGTGTTTAAACATTTCAGTGGCGCTGAGGCCAATAATGAAGGTGATCATAATCACCATTAAGACAAATTCGTTTTCCATAACAAACTCCCGTAGCTATTGAGGTTTTCAACTTGGGAGCGACTTAGTTATCGCCCTCAAGTTTGTCGGTTTAAGTTTATCAATCGAAGCGCCCTATAAACCGAAGATCACTTTCTCACTCTTGAGCGACCTTTCCATGCCAAAGGCGAGCAATATCGCAATGGCGAGTGTGCCTAAGGTCGAAACCAGTAACTGCAACATGGGCAAGTCTTTACCTTTGATAAAGTCCATTAATGCCTGTTGCTGACCCGAGACGGGCAACCACTGCAGCATATCTGGCGCTATGTTGTAACTGGCGGCCATCGACAGGGCTAAGGGCACAAATAGCACCATAGTCAGATAGGACTGAGCTTCCTTAAAGGTTTTCGCCATAAAAGACACAAACAGTTGCAGACAAGCGGCCATTAACGCGACGGGGATGCCGACCACTAACATCAGTGCCATAAATTCTGTGGTGATGTTGACGCTAAAGCCTAATTCCTGCCATGGCACAAAGGCGTAGGCGATTTTAGACACCAGCAAGATCAGTACTAAACCGAGCAGGGCGAACAGGCTCACCGCAATAATTTTTGACAACACCAATTGGCGTGTGGTCAGCGGATGGCTCAGTAGCAGCGCCAAGGAGTTGCGTTCGCGCTCACCGGCACTGGTGTCGATAGCTAGGTTCATCCCCGAGATAAATACCGAGTAAATCATAGTAAAAATGGCGATACCTAAGATCATCCCGCCCTTAGAGTCTGTGGTGGCTTTGTCTTGCACATTCACCTTAAGCGGTTGCACCACGCGCGGGTCAATACCGCGGGCGATTAAACGTAAACTGCCCATTTCAGCACTGTAGGCCTGCAGTTGTTTCTCGAGTCTGCGAATAGAGTTCTGCAGTTTCTCCTCAGAGTTATCGGCCACGATAGTGATCTCAGCGCTTTTGCCTTGGTTCATTTGCGCGGCATAGTCGGTGCTGATGATCAGTTCTATTGCTTTAAGGTCTTTGGCGTCAGAGCCATCGGCTGCGCCTTGAGTGATGCCTTTATTCGATAAAAACCTTACTAAATCCGGTGCTTTATCGGGATTTTTAATGGTGATTTTCAAATCATCAGGACTGGTTAGCTGGCCAATTAACACCATAAATAGGCCGCACATGATCAGCGGCGTACCTATGGCATAGTAGAGACCAGCCATTACAGAGCGCTTATCGCGGGCGGCATCGATGAGTTCTTTACGAACCATAGCGATTATTTTATTCATGCTGTCATTCCCTTATCCATGATCTTATCTATCTGAGCTTGTACATCATTGATGCTGCCTGCATTGTTGTTAGTTTGAGTCATCATGCCGCTATCCCTTCATCCGTGCCGATAAGTTGAATAAAGGCTTCTTCGAGCGAGTCTTTGCCTGTTTGAATGCAAAGCTCTGTTGGGCTACCAATGGCGACGACTCTGCCTTGGGCCATGACGATCACTTGGTCACACAGCGCGGCGACTTCTTGCATTACATGGCTAGAGAACAGCACGCAATGTCCTTGATTTTTAAGATCGATAAGGATGTCACGCAGTAGGCGAGTGCTCATCACATCCAGCCCACGGGTCGGCTCGTCGAGGATAATATTGCTCGGGCTGTGGACGATTGCCTGTGCGAGGGCGGTTTTCATTCTTTGTCCTTGGGAAAAGCCTTTGCAGCGGCGATCGCTAATGTCTTCGAGGCGCAATTTCGCAATCACTTGGCTGGTGGCCTCCTTGGCCTCCTTGGGTGATAAGCCGCTTAGCTCGGCAAAATAGCGAATGTATTCCCGTGGTGTTAAGCGTTCATACAGACCAAAAGGGTCGGGGAATAGCCCGAGTTGCTGCTTAGCGCCAATAGGGTCGATGGCGACATCTATGCCTTCGATTTCAGCCTTGCCGTTATCGGGTTTTAGCAGGCCAAAAATCGTGCGTAAACAGGTCGTTTTACCTGCCCCGTTCGGGCCGAGTAATCCTGTGATTTGGCCGTTTTGTGCGACGAAACTTAAGTCATTCAGCGCCTGCACGTCACCGATGCGCTTGGAAAGATGGGATACTTTAATCATGGCTTATTCCTTAGCTCCAGTGCTGGCGTGATCATCTGTTGTCGTGGTTTTTGTGCTGGTCGCATTAAGCGGTTCCACCGAGCTGGCATTTAAATAAAAGCTGCGGCGCACATCTTTGTTCAAACATTCGCCGTCGAGATCGTTGACTGAGCCCGAGCGGACGAGATCGGCAATCAGGTTATTGGCGCAGGATTGATAGGCCACACCGTGGGTCGCATAAGGAGCGACAAAGTGCTTGGCATTAGTGAGTTTTTCCATGGCTAACTCGCCCCAGCTTGGTGGGGTGGCGGGGTCGATTTCGCCGGATAACAACAAGGTCGGAATGTTACTGTTAATGGGCTCGCTAAAGCTGTTATCGACTGCAGGGACTTTCCATATTGAACAAGTCGCCTCTAAGCCTTCGAGCATGGTTCTGCCCATAAAGGATTTTTTGGCCTGCTCGCGCATGGTTGGGGTAATGCGGTGCATATCTTCGCCACAGACCACAGATGCGTGCATGCCCATCGCCATGCCGGCATTGTCTAGGGTGAGGGCATAGAGGCCGAGTATAGGTTGGAAGTTGTTTTTCGATGCTTGATGAATCGCATGTGGCAAGAGGGCGCGCACATTGGCTTGATACAGCGCCATGCGGATCGAACCAGAGAATTTACCGCGCGTCATGGTCAACATGGTTTTTTCGCCCGTGACGGGATCGTAAACGTTTTCCATCACAGGGCCAGTGGCGAGCTTAGCGTCGACTCGCTCAAAGTCTGCCTTTAACTGGGGAAATTGGCTGTTACAGGCGGCGGTTGCTTGGCAATCCTTAAATAATAAGTCGAAGCCACGATCAATCGCCGAGCCAATTTCTAATACGCTTTGCTGCATGGGCACTATGCCGTCTAAGGTCACTGTGGCTAAGTGCTCTGGATATAAACGCATGTAAAGTTGCGCCATGCGAGTGCCGTAGGAGATGCCGTAAATATGCAGTTTTTTATAGCCTAAGTGCGCTCGCACGGCTTCGAAGTCTTTAATCGCATTGAGGCTGCCATATTGAGTCACGTCGGCATCAATTTTGGCTAAGCATTTTTGCGTTTCGGCTAAGGTATCGACATTATCGTCATCGAAGGATAGCGGAGATTGAGCCCCTTCATCGCAGGCCAGCACATTCGAACGGCCAGTGCCCCTTTGATCAATCAGTAAAATATCCCGCTGTTGGCGGACTTTGCTCAGCATGGCATCGAAACCTGCCGCGTTCTCTATGGCCGATTGTCCTGGGCCGCCTGCAATCGCCAGCAAGGCTTCTTCATGGTTGGCATTTTTCACCGCAGGCAAAACAACGTAATGCACTTGGATCTGTTTGCCATCGGGTTTGTTAGGGTTTTCTGGCACAGTCACAAAACCGCAGTTTAGACGATCGGAAACGCCTTCCACATAACAAGTTTCGTTGTCATTCGCCATGTTCCTAGCTATATCAGCCGTCGCTTGTGTCTCTTGGCTTTTCACATCACTCGCCCACGTCGCCGTACTTGCCATTGCCAGTATGAGTGCGCTCATTCTCAAAGTACGCGCGCGCCATGTGGCATTAGTCGTGCCATGCCGTGGCTGAGTTGGCACAAGGCGTTGAACTGTGTTGCTTAACTTCCTGTGTGTCATGCTATATATCATGCGCGCTTTCCTTTTTGCATTTCAGGACGAGTGTGTTAATTTAAATACCAGTGTATCGGTGTATCAATGTATTAATACAGTGTGTAAAGGCTAATGTTAGAACTTTTAAATGTCAACCCCAGCAGTGGTGAACCCATTTACAAACAATTACACGAACAAGTCGTGCGTTTAATTGTGGGCGGTCAACTGCAAGTGGAAGACGTATTACCTTCAGTGCGCCAGATTGCCGAGCATTTAGCGGTAAATCCCATGACAGTTTCCCGCGCCATTCAACAGCTGGTTGACCAAGGTTGGCTCGAACGTCGCCGCGGCCAAGCGACAAAAGTTGCGTTGCGAACTGAGACTATGGCATCGGGTATTAGTCTGCTCGAACCCCAGATCTATGCTCTGTTGTCGCAGGCAAAGCAGTTAGGTGTCAGCTTGCCCGAGTTGCTGCAACGGCTAAATGAGCGCTGGCAAGATTAGAAAGTAATGTACCGATAAATAGAATAAAAAGGATGAAATTCGATGGACCCAAAGCGCACGCCAATACTTGAATTTAACCGAGTGAATAAAGTCTTTCGCGGTAAAGGCGCGGGCGAAAAGTGGGCGCTTAAGGATTTATCGTTAACTTTGTCGGCGGGTATGGTGGTGGGGTTATTGGGGCAAAATGGGGGCGGGTAAATCGACCCTAATGCGCTGCGCCTTGGGTGTGCTCACACCGGATTCTGGCAGTATTGTTACTTTAGGCGAAACGCCCGAAAACTTAACCTCAAAGGCAAAGGAGCGTTTAGGTTATGTACCGCAGCAACCTTTTGGTTATGAAGGTTTTACTATTGAACGCGCCCTCGATTTACACCGCAGCTTTTATCCCAATTGGGACATGCAATTAGAGCAAGATTGGTTGGTACGTTTCGAGTTAGATGTGACCCAACAGGTGCAGCGTTTATCGGTTGGGCAAAGGCAATCATTAGCGTTAATTATGGCGATGGCCTATCGCCCTGAGTTGTTAATCCTTGATGAGCCCGTTGCCAGCCTCGACCCTATAGTCCGGCGCAAGTTTATGGTCGATTTGTTCGATCTTGCCCTCGAATCTGGATCTGCAGTGCTGTTTTCATCCCATATCACCTCTGATTTAGAGCGAGTTGCCAGCCATGTGGCATTGATTAAACAGGGTGAGTTAGTGCTGTTTAAGGAAATCGATGCCCTGCGTGAAGAAGTGCGTTTGTTAACACTCGCGCCCGAAACTGTTTTGCCCGAGTCAATTACAGTGCTGAGCCGTGTTGGCGATTCGGTGCTGGTGGATTTAGGTGAGCACAGCGCGTCAATATCATGTGTGTTAAAGAATGAAGCTTTAAACTTGGAGCAACTGTTTATGGAGCTACACAGATGAGTGTGGCGCACCATAAGCAGATACAAGTCGCGAAGGGCAAAAGAACGAGCCAGCGAATGAATCCTTTCAAGGGCATGCTGCGCTTTTGGTGTTTTGATATCGGCAGTGTGAGCTTTTTAGGTACGGCTATACTGGGGGTGATCTTAGCTTGTATCGCCGCGGTTTATGGTAAAAATGACAGTGCTGAACTGTTGTTTTCTATGGGGATTATCTCAAGCTCGGCGGCGGTTGCATGGCAACTCATACGTCTGATGGCGAATGAATGCGCACAGTTAATTCCCCATTATCGTCGCCATATCTACATTCAAAGTGTCACTGTTTTAGCTAGCGTTTTTGGCATAGGTGTCTTGTTCTGTTGGGCTTTAGGTTTGACGGCTAGCCTAGCGAGCTTAGTGCTGGCTTTGGTGATGAGTTTAACTTTTATTTGGCTTTGTTTACTCAGTACTCAGTGGTTTTATGCTTCGTTTTTACTTTTTGTCTTAATGCCGTTTATCCCATTGATTGCAGAGCACATTCCCCTTTGGCTAAGTGCTATTGCCCTGCTGATTTTAGGTATGCTGATTGCGCGTGCATGCGGTGTTTTACCTTGGCGCGCTGAGGCGAGGACGGTATATCTCAATGGTCTCGAAATGGGGTGGTTTTGGCTGCCGAATCTGCAATCGATGCGTATCTTGAGTCGCTTCGAGCGTTATTTGCATCCCACCAATTTTTTTATCGGCCCTATGCTCACCATTCTATTGTTATTACTGCCTATATTAGCCTTAGTGCTTGGGCTGTTGTCGCATCAATTTCATTTGAATATCCCTGTATTATTGTTTTTGGCGCAGTTCAGTGTGATTAGTTGTTCGCTGGTGCATTGGAGCCGAGTGCAACGCTCGCGCTCGACAGAAACCTTATTGTTGATGCCAGGGTTTGATGGTCGAAAAGGACTCATAGCGGCATTTTGCCTTGGACAGCAAAGACTCCTGAATGTGGTCGTCGGCATTATGCTGGCGTGTAGTTTGCTGTTGGGCTGGCTCAATGGTGATCTGAATATGCAGTTAGTGGGTCATCTCGTGTTGAGTACTTACTGGGCCTGCGCCTTGACGTTAGGTTTTGGCTGTATGTGTCGCCGAGTTTTGCATATCACGCTCACTATGATGGTCGTCGCGGGGCATTCCCTGTGGGTGTCCATCAGCCTTACGTCTTTAAGTGATGGCGGCAATTTAACTAATTGGTTGTTATGGGATCTACTCTTAATACTGCTTGGGCAAGCGGTGCTGATTTGGGGCAAGAAAACCCTCTGGAAGGGCGATGTTATGAGGGCATGTTGACGTTTCGAGATTAAATTTTGTTCGCTCTGGCAAGTAAGTGAAACTAAGAGTGGTACGTCGCTAAAGGCTATTTACAGCGTGATTTGGGCGACATTTGCACAACATTAGAGCAAAAACTCTTAGTTTTTATTTGGCCTTCAGGTAGAATGCTGCAAAAGCGGTACACTTGTAAGCTAAAAAGGTGAGTCTCTTATGTCTCTCGATCAATATCATGTTATTCGACTACTACAGCAGCAGAGCGAGTCTTTAAAAGACGCAGTAGCGCTGGAAGGTTTTGAAATGGCCGCTCCTTGGTATCAGGTGAGTTGGCAAGCCTTCGACCAAATCAGCAGTAAAATTGCACAAGTGTTGATCGAACTTGGCGTACAAGTGCAAGACCGTTGCGTTATTCTGGCGCAAAACTGCCCGCAGTGGACTTGTGCCGATGTCGGCACTCTCAAAACTCGCGCCGTTGTGGTGCCAATTTATCCCACCAGTACCGTCGAACAGGCGAGCTTTATCGTAAACGACGCCACCGCTAAAGTGATTTTTGTTGACGATGCTAAGCAATACGCCATGGCGTGTGAGTTGCAAGCCTTATGCCCAAGCCTAGAGCATGTGATTGTATTCGATGCCAGCGTGACACTCGCTGCCGATAAGGCCAATCAGCATTGGCATCTAGATACCCTACTGGCGGGTGACACTCAGTTAAACATTGAGCAAGAAGCCGAGCTTAATCAGCGTTTACACGCTGCAAATCTTGATGATTTACTGACCTTAATTTATACCTCCGGCACGACGGGCGATCCTAAGGGCGTGATGCTGGATTACCGTAATATGGCGTCTACCATACGCCAGCACGATCAAAAACTGGCCTTCCATTCTGGCGATGTGTCTTTGGCATTTTTGCCCTTGAGCCATGTGTTTGAGCGCAGTTGGAGTTTCTACGTCTTGTGCCGTGGCGGCCATAACGTCTATCTGCAAAATACCCAAAGAGTGAAAGAGGCGATTAGCGCCGTGCGTCCACATACCTTGTGTGTGGTGCCGCGTTTCCTCGAAAAAGTGTATAGCGCCGTACAAGATAAAGTTGCCAAATCAGCCGACGGTCGTAAGAAGTTGTTTGCATGGGCGATGCGCGTTGGCCAACGTCAGTTCGAAGTCGGCCAAGGTCGTGCTAAGGGCGGATTGTGGTTGTCGCTGCAATGGCGTTTGGCGCACAAGCTGGTGTATAGCAAGCTGCAAGCCGTGCTCGGTGGCCGTTTGAAGTTTATGCCTTGCGGTGGCGCAGCCTTAGATGTGAATGTCGGTAGTTTCTTCCATGCGATTAATATTCCAGTACTTTGTGGGTACGGTATGACAGAAACTAACGCGACTGTGACCTGCAATACCTTAGGTAATCGAGTGCCGGGTTCCAATGGACAACCTTTGCTGGAAACCGAAATTAAGCTAGGTAAGGACGATGAGATTTTAGTCCGCGGCGCGACTGTGATGCGGGGCTATTACAATCGTCCTGAAGATACCGCCGCTGCGTTTGAAGATGGTTGGTTAAAAACCGGTGATGCAGGGCGTTTCGATGCGAACGGCAATTTATTTATTACCGATCGTATTAAAGAATTGATGAAGACCTCCAACGGTAAATATATCGCGCCGCAAAGGGTTGAGGGCGCCGTTGGCTGTTGTCCTTTTATCGAGCAAGTGGCGATTATTGCCGATGCGCGTAATTATGTGACCGCTTTGATTGTGCCAGCGTTTGAGTCACTGGAAGCGTGGGCGAAGGACAAAGGGCTGAAGTATGAGTCACCTTTAGAATTGCTGCGCCATAGTCATGTGGTTGAGCATTTTGAGCAACGCTTAAAGCAGTTACAGCATGAGTTGGCCGGTTTTGAACAGATTAAAAAGTTCACTCTGTTGCCTGAAGCGTTTTCGATGGAAGCGGGTTTAATCACCCCAACGCTCAAGCTGCGCCGCAAGATGATTTACCATAAATATGCCCATGAAATAAATGCTATGTACAACAACTAATTGTTAACTTGTTGTTGCTAAAGGCCGCAGAAGCGGCCTTTTTTTTATCTACTACTTCCTGAAGTGCTTTTCTTCGCTTAAAATTCGCCCCGTTTACTGGTGCGCATGAGGCGCGAGGCGTCGGTATAAAAGGTGTAGTTAAATGGAACTTTCGATTCGTAGTTTATTCACTGCAGCGAGTGCGGTGTTGTTATCTTCTTTAACTGTCATTCCTGCAGCTGACGCTGAGGATTACGACAAAATCGTCCATGGCCCAGTGGACTTGCCTAACGGGCAATGGCTCAATTTCTATCAAAAAGATCATAAAGTGTGGGGCGAAATGCTCTATGGCGATGCGCCCGGCGTGCGTCTTGATGATTATGGTTCTGCTGAAGTGGTTGCGGTTTTTTACCTCGATTTTGATAAAGGTGGCACCAAAGAAGTGGTTGTCATGCTTAAAGATGCCGATGGTCAGCATTTACGGGGCTATGGTTTTGAAGGGGATGATCTCACAAAACTCCCCCGTCTACAGGTTGTGCTCGATGACGTGGCACCAACCTTAACCTCGTTTACCGTGGGTAGCGTTCGTAAAGTACTAAGCCAAATTCCGCCGCAACAATACCGTATGACCTATGATGTTGACGCGATTGAAGATCCCGCCATTAAAGCGATTGTCGATGGTTCTACTAAGCTCAAGCCGACCTTAGTGGGTTATCGTAATTCCGAAGGTTCACCCGTCGATGTGAAGACCGCCGTCGAATATAAATTACGTTATCCACTGACTCGTAAAGATAAAGATGCCCAAGGTAATGAGCATCAATATAGCCTTGTGACCACCTTTGATCGCAGTGGTTATAGCGAAGAAGACGGCAGTTTTGTATTGGTGAGCGTGGCCTTTGAGGCCGATGACTTTGATTGGCTTAAAAGTGGTGGTGCCGTGATCCCTAAAACTGGCCCATCCTACGATTTTATGAGTATGGGCATGGGGAGCACTTGGGCAGGGCTTGCCAGTGAAAGTCATTATGCCCAAGGCGTGCTTGATGGCCCGTATGCGGCCTACGATGGTCGCAATGGTAGCGTGGTTTACTCTGGTAACTACAAACAGGGCAAAAAAGTCGGTAAGTGGATGGAGACAGAGAACCAAGCCATTTATTGGGAAGGCGAATATCTTGACGGTAAAAAGCAAGGTAAATGGATTGCACAGTCGATGTTCGATGAGGCCGATAACTTTGGTTTTGCCCATTACAATCAGGATGTGCTCGACGGCCCCTACGAAGTCTATGAGCCCGATTATGACTCCAGTGCAGAAGGCGATAAGCGATTAGTGGCAAAAGGTATTTATCTTAATGGCGTAAAAGATGGCGAGTGGCTTGAGGCTGATGGCAGCAAAGGCCAATATCAAAAGGGTGTGAAGCAAGGCGCTTGGGTCGATAAAGTGACGAGCGGACATTTCCGTGATCAAGTAGGTGAAGGCGCCTATCTTGCAGGAAAACGCACTGGCCCTTGGGTATTTAAAGCCGAAGATGGGACTCGTACCGAAGTGAACTATGTCAATGGCTTACGTCAAGGAGAGTCTAAATCATTCGACAAAAATAATCTGATGTTTAATACCCGTCATTATGAGCAGGGTCGCCTTAATGGTCAGAGTATTTGGTATTCAAGTCCGAATGTCGTGGTGGATATCGCTAACTACCGCCAAGGAGAGTTGGATGGTCAGCAAATGCGCTTTAATCCCCAGAACGGTGAGCTGACTGAACTAACGAGTTATAAGTTCAATGAAGCGGTGACGCTTAAGCCTTCGCACGATGAATGTATTATGCGTGAGAATCCCTACTCAGATGATTGTGAAGGGGTGATTAATGGCAAAAATGAAGCAATTTCATCGATAAAACACGGTGAGCAACGCGAGTATCATAGCAGCGGCTCCCTGTATAAATTGGCTTATTACACCAATGGCGCTGTAGATAAAGAATATCAGTTTGATTCAAATGGCCGTTTATTAAATTTAAAAACGTACAAAGCGGGTAAGGAATACGGCCCAAGTATCAGTTATTCCACTGATGGTGGTTACTCACTCTCCCGATATGGTCACCAAGTGAATAACCGTGTCTCTGGCCCCCATTATAGTTTCTATCCTAATGGGCAATTAAGAAGCCTGTGGAACTACTGCCAGCAAGAAGGCGAAATGTGGAACGGTGAACCTTACTACTGGGATAACGCCATTGCGCGCTGCGGTATACAGCGGGAGTACTTTGATAATGGTGCCGTGAGTTGTATTGAAGACCTCGATAGCAATTATGCCGTGGATAAAGTGTGTTACGACATGAATGGCAAGATCGCGAATGAAATGCTGCGTATCGATGAACAGCATGTGATCCACAAGCGCTACATTAACGGTGTTATCTATTCCGAAGAGCCGGGTTTTGCCGATTACTCACATATTACTAAGGGCCGTAAGATTTATCACTTAGAGAACCCAAAAACTCATGGGGTGTATAAGTCTTATAAAAATGGCAAGTTAGAATACGAGAAAATGTATGATATGGGTAAGGCTGGATGCCTTAAAAAGTACGATGCTAACGGCAAGCAAACCCCAGAAACGGCGAGTTGCCAGTTTTAAAATGCTGGTTTGGGCTAGTGGCTAGAACCTGTTTGGCTTAGGATAATGGATGAGTTTGGTGGTGTGGTTTCATTGCGATAATCACCACGCTCTTCCATTCATAAAATAATAAAAAGGAAGTTTGCATGTCAGCCACAGAATACAGTCTCGAAATCAATCCAAGATTTACTGAAACCGACGGCCTAGGTCATATCAACAACACTGTTATCCCCGTATGGTGTGAAGCGGCGCGCACGCCAATCTTTGAGATTTTTAATCCTGAGCTGGATTTACATCAGTGGAACTTAATCGTCGCGGGGTTTACCGTGGCATTTATCGCGCCGACTTACTATGGCAAGAGTGTCACAGTAAAAACCTATGTCAGCCGTATCGGTAATAGCAGCTTCGAGCTGACCCAAACCTGTTGGCAAGCGGGCAACAAGACCGCCGAAGTGAAAACCACACTCGTACATTACGATTACAGCAGTGAAAAAAGCCGCCCGATTCCTGAAGATATCCGCGAAATGCTCGCTAATCTGAATGGTGAAAGTGCTTAGTCTGCTTACTCTTTCGGTCAGCGTAATTGCAATTGCGCTGCTGAAGGGTTAATTTGTCGGCCCGCTAACTGTGATGCAGATCACTTGTCTGTATCGCTTAATTTTTATCGGTTCGGATTAACCATGAGATTCTATTTTACCCGCATGCGATCGAAGGACATTTGTCCACCAAGACAGCCACTTAAAAAGATTGTGTGGTCATGGATTGGGGCTTTCTGTGGCATTTACTTGGTCGCGAGTCTCGCAAATTATATGAGTGAAAACCTCGTCGACACTATGTTTGTCATTGGCTCGTTCGGCGCGTCGGCTGTGCTAGTGTACGGTGCACCGCTGGCGGAGTTTTCTCAGCCGCGTAACTTGATTGGTGGCAGTGTGTTATCGGCCTTAATTGGGGTCGCAGTGTACCAAGTGTGTGGCGATTATGTGGTGCTGGCGAGCGCCTTAGCGGTATCCCTGTCTATCGCATTCATGTACCTGACTCGCACTCTTCATCCTCCAGGCGGCGCAACGGCATTGATTGCCGTGATTGGCGGTGAAAACGTGCATCAACTCGGCTTTCTTTACGCGTTAATGCCAGTGTTCCTCGGCTCAGTATTACTCTTACTGGTCGCGCTGGTGGTCAATAACCTCTCCACCGATCCCAAGCGCCATTACCCTGTTTATTGGATTTAGTTTTTCAAAAACTTCTGTACATACCAGCAGCTGGCTTTGATAGTAAAGTCTTGGCCTTTGGCCCACTTTAAGCCGTGGCGCACTAAGCGTTCGGCAAGGCCTTTACCGCGCAGCTCGTTGGGGACAAAGGTGCGGCTGAAATCGATATCCTTGCCTGATAATCGGTATTCCAATACGGCTTCATAGCCGTCGACAGGGATAATAAAACGCTGTCTATCCTGTTGATGTTCAATGGCGATCTCGATATTTTCGTTATCTGACATACATGCTTCCCTCAAGGTATGGCCTAAAGTGTGCTGGCAATTCGTTATCGATTTGAATAGCTTAAGCGACTTCGTGCTGTTTGAGAATCGCCAGCAGTTCTGCCGGTAACTCGGCTTTTTTGCCCGTTTTAAAGTTAAACATCACCGCGACTGAAGTACCTAACGTCGTTACTGCCTGCTGCTGTTTACTAAAAGCCTGATAATGCATGGTAAATCTATCGCTGTGAATATCGCTAATACTGACACTTACCAATAAAGTATCGGGGAAAGTCACTGGGCGTTTATAGCGAGCCTGATTTTCGCTGATTACGGGGCCAATGCCGGATTTATACAGGGTATCTAGCGGGAAGAGGCGATTGAAAAAGTCGATACGTGCCGTTTCAAAATAGCGGAAATACACCACATTATTTACGTGTTGTAGGGCATCCATTTCGCCCCATGCAACGGGGATTTCTGTGACTATGGGGTGCTGTGCGAGAAACTTTTCCATTGCCTGTTCTTGTACACCTTCTTGCAACTGTTGTTTAAATCCCATGATAAATATCCCAAGTTAAAACGCTCGTTTAAGCGGCCAGACTAGCAGCATAAGATTGCTGCGACAAGTCTTGGCCTAAGCTGATACTGTGGCTGATAATGGCAAGCAATGCAGATATGAGTAATGTCTTTAAAGGGGTAGGTTGAGCTATGTATATTGGACAAGCGGCAAAGCAAACAGGGCTGTCGATAAAAGCGATTCGCTTGTATGAGGAGTGGGGGCTTATCGACACTCCCGCACGTCAGGGGCGTTATCGCATTTATAGTGCGGCGGATATTAGGCTATTGTTGCTGATCAAAGAGGCCAAAGCCCTCGGTATTAAGCTTGTCCAACTAAAAGATTTACTCGAACAAGGCGATAAGCATGCTCAGTTAGCCACAGTGCAGGCTTTTTTGTTGGGTATAAAAGCAGATTTTTTACGCCAGATAAGTGAGTTAGAACATAAAGTCACTCAGTTAGATGCCTGTATTGATGGGCTCACCTCCTGTGAATCGCAGCTGTTACCTTAGGTCTTGACTCTCCCCTTAGGGGCAGAGTTTATGCTATTTGCCACATTGACTGTTATGGCGTTTCATCGTGGCAAAAAAGATTTTAGTGATCTGTGGTAATCCTAAGGCGCAGAGTTTTTGTGAGCATCTGGCTGAAACCTATGCCAAAGCGGCGGCAGATAAACACTCAGTGAGAATCGTCAAACTAGCTGAGCTGAATTTTGACCCGAATCTGATCTATGGTTATCGTCAACCTCAGCCACTCGAAGCCGATTTGCTAGCGTTTCAAGCGAATATCCAGTGGGCGGAGCATGTGGTGATTATCACACCGATTTGGTGGGGCGGTATTCCTGCTAAGTTTAAAGGCTTAATCGATAGGACATTTTTATCTGGATTTGCATTTCAATATGAGAAAGGTAAATTGATACCCGCTAAGTTGCTGCGCCATAAAACTTCGCGAATTATCATGACTATGGACACGCCGCCTTGGTATTACAAGTGGTTTCAAGGCGCTCCCGCGCTGAAACAGCTTGATACCGCCACCTTAGTTTTTAGTGGTTTTAAGCGGGCTAAGTCCAATATGTTGGGGCCAGTGATGTGTGCTAAGGAGCCGCAATTGCAACAATGGCGGGCGTTGGTGCAGCGGCTGGGGAATTTAGGTTTATAGAATCTAGCGAAACAAGGAGTGGGGTGTGATTAAACAAGTGGGCAATACTCTTATTCAGCCAAAACACAGAGCGTCTTGCCATTGCGGTGCCGTGGTATTGGAGTTGTCATTGCCTAATGGCATCGAAAATCCACGCCGTTGCGATTGCTCTATCTGTCGTCGTAAGGGCGCAATGGTTGGCTCTGTGCCGCTGGCGGGGATTAAGATCCTCAAGGGTGAGGATATGCTGAAACTCTATGAATTCAATACCAAAACTGCCAAACACTACTTCTGCTCTATCTGCGGTATTTACACCCATCACCAGCGGCGTTCCAATCCCCATGAGTATGGTTACAACATTGGTTGCCTCGAAGGGGTTAACCCATTCGATCTCGAAAATGTGCCCACGAATGATGGCGTTAATCATCCTGCGGATCGTTAGATTATGAATATAGGTCAGTTTGCTGCACTCACAGGGCTGTCGGCGCATACGCTCAGATATTACGAGAAAATTGGCCTACTGCAGTCTGTCGTTCGAAATGGCAGCGGGCATCGTGATTATGCTGCGAAAGAAGCGGAATGGATTGGGTTTATCAATCGCTTAAAAGAAACGGGCATGCCGTTAAAGCAGATATTGACCTATGCCGAGCTGCGTGTCCAAGGCGATGCAACCGCTGGCCAGCGACAGCAGTTGCTCGAGCAACATGCAACACAATTGGCTGAGCGTATTCGCCAAGAGCAGGAGCATTTGGCTGCTCTTAAGCAAAAAATTCACTATTACCAAACTCATTTTTAGTGGCTAAGCTCAGTCGCTAACATTTGTGGTTAAATGCTAAAAAGCTAATATTATTTACTTTTCTATTTGCTTGCTTGTGCCTCTAGTCGGCGAGTTAAACAGAGGGTTAGTTTTACTGATCCGCATTGCCTGTGTCATCCATCAATGAACCATTGACTTAGAGTTAACTCTAAGGTTTAGGCTGCTTGCTGTGATTTAATCCAACAGGAGCTAAAAATGAGTAATCAAAGATATGTGCAGGGCCTCGCTAAACTGACTGAAATCGACGGTGAGGCGGGGGAGAAAGTCATCCGCAGTCTTGCCGATATTTGCCCTGACTTAGGCAAGTACATTATTGAATATCCTTTTGGGGATATTTATCAGCGTGAAGGGCTCGACCTTAAGACGCGGGAGCTAGCGACAGTTGCCGCACTCACGGCGCTAGGGCATTGCCAGCCACAGTTAAACGTACATATTAATGGCGCATTGAATGTGGGTTGTACGCCGCAGGAAATTGTTGAGGTGATATTGCAAATGTCGGTTTATGCTGGCTTTCCTGCTGCACTTAATGGCATGTTTGTCGCTAAAACCGTATTTTCTGAGCGGGAGTTAAGCGTCGTTTAGTTAGTCCTGAGTCAGGTTTATCGATTTGCAAAAGTGACCATAAGGCCGCTTTGATTTCCTCTCTCAAGTTCATTTTAGTTGGATTTAAACGGGCGATGGGGTGTTGCAGAGCTTTCATTCGACTCTAAACAGAACGTTCGACTTTGGCTAGAGATAGCCAAAGTGACCAATATACCGAGATTGAGTGGCACAGTTGCCAACACTGTGCTTTGCACATTACAGTGGCAAATGTTGCCCGTCTTACTATTTCAATGGAATGTAAAAGAATAATGAATTTAATCGGTTACATTGAATCTGCTCGCCAGTACTTGCGAAAGCTCAGCTTACCATCACTGAGTGACATCCGTTTAGGTTTGGGCAAGTTCTGGCGCTGTCTTATCCTAGGGGTTGCTAAGTTATCCTTTGCGCAAAAGCTGTATCTTATTGCTTTGATCTTGGCTTTTAGTAGCGAGTTAATGGGGTTGGTCGCTGTGATTGCCGTAATCGCTATGGCCATCGAGTTTTGGCCTGTGTTCGAGCGGGTTTGGCACAGTTTGGCGGGCAAAGCTGTGTTGTTGCTGTTTTATGCGATGATTGCCAACTTTGCTTTGGGCTGGTCTGGCGCGATAGTCAACGAAGTGGTTGGGGTCTCAGCAAGCGATCTCAATTACACCCATAACTTAGCGATTTTACTCTATATGCCCGCTTGGTTTTTGATGGTAAGCGCGATCGTGCTGCTGGCATTACAGTTGATTATTCCTATCTATTTAATATTGATCTTTTTGCTTAAACCTTTAGGTGTCAAATCGTTACGGCTTACCTCGCATACTTCATTCCGTAAAACGACTTTTTTGATCCGTATCGTGCTAGCGACTGTGGTTTTGTATCACTTGAGCCTGTTAATTGATTTAGAGACTCGCATTGAAACCTCGTTTGGCAACTTTATTACCTCTCCCCAAGAAGCCGCTAAGCATGCGCCTCGCGAGCCTAAATCGGGACGGTTGCCGGATGCGACCGATGTGCTGACGGTACCGATTGTAGAGCTAACTCAGACTGCTCTTGACTCTGAAAGCGATAAATCGAGCAAGGCTGAGAATAGTAATGATGACGACGAGCTGGAAGAGGAAGATCGCAAAAAGGCCTACGCCTCGGTGCGAACTCAATATCAGTACTTAGTGCGGCAATGGCTAGCTACGTTCGCATTTTCACTTGAAGCCAATGGCCGCTCGCGTTGTAAAAAGCCTGCCGAGTCGAATGTGATTGAATTAAATGATTACGAGATTTTGTTGATCACACCCGATAAGAATGCGGATTATGGTTATCGTTTTGAGGTGGAAAAATGTATCTCGGCTGCGTTTCCGCTGGCGGTGAAGGGTAATTGAGTCAATTAATAAAAAAGCGACCACAAGGTCGCTTTCGTTTTATAGGCTAAATCAGCTTGAGCTGACTGAGTCGGCTATCGTGTTATTCAACAACCATCACGTTATTCAATAATCGCATTATTCAATCAGCAGCTCATCGAAGCTGCTGATTTTGCGGAACTCGCCAGTGCGTTGCTTGCTGTCGCGAACCATTTGGCAGGTCATCATGCCCGCAGCGTCGGCAGCTTTTAATTCTTCAATAACATCAGACACAAACAGTACTTGTTTGGGGCTTAAACTGATAGTGTTGAGGATATTGCAGTAAGCCTGCTTATCTAATTTGTTGCCCGTGCGGGTGTCGAAATGGCCGTTAAACATTTCAGTTAAATCGCCGCCGTCACTGTGGCCGAACAACAGTTTTTGCGCGTCGACAGAGCCGGATGAAAAGCTGTAAATACGCAGGTTTTGTGCGCTAAAACGTTTCACCGCTTCAATAAAGTCCGGGAAGATATGGCCCTTAAATTCACCGTGGGCATAGCCTTGTTTCCAAATTAACCCTTGTAAGGTTTTAAGTGGCGTAGCTTTACGGTCTTCGTTGACCCACTGTTGCAGGATCTCAGTTACACGCGCTAAGTCAGCCTCGGGCTCTAGGGCGATATCTTTAGTGTCACAAATACAGTTTTCAACCAATACATTGTGTTGGTTCTGTTCTAAAAAGTCTGGCAAGGCTTTGACAGAATAGGGGAATAGTACATCTTGGATAAAGTTTAGGTCTGTCGTGGTGCCTGCTGTGTCTACGACTATGGCTCTGATACCCATAATGTTTTGATACTCCACAATATGTTGGCTAAAAAATGCAACTCCGATCCTAAGCGTTATTGGTGAAATTGGCTAGTCTATTTCACCCAAACACATGGGCAAATTGTGGGTGATATCACTAAGCGATAAGATTGAAATTTGATTAATCTAGTAATTTTAAAAGCTTATCCACTGATTATCCGAGAAAACACTAACTTGATACTGGATTTCATCTCGTTTATTGCGCACAAGTTTGTGGTAGACATAAGACTATGGTCTTAATAGCTAAGGGAAATTTAGGCTGCTATTGTAGTTAATGTCTCTTTACTCCTTTATACCTTGCATGCTGTGGTTTTCGGGAGACGAGACAGCATATTTCACCTGCGAATAGAGAGACCTTACATGAAATATTTACCCGCACTTGGCTTTGGTATCCTATTAGCCTTATTGAGTTTTATCAGCTTCTCATTGGTCGCCAGCGCGGGTTATATGTTGGACATGTTGAGTGCGGTGCCTCACATCTCGCATAACAGTGTGGAGTATCTTTTGTTGGCGGCTCATGATGCGAGTTTGCTGATATTGCTTGCAGGTTTAGTGCTTTATGCTTACCACAGGATCTTTCCTAAACTTCCCTTCGATTGGTTTACCGCTGTGCTTATCCAAATGCCCCTTGGCTTGGCGGTACTGGTATTAGATGGTTTTACTTTAAACCTGTTTTCATTCAAAGGTTTTGCACTAACGCTGACCACTTTAGCCGCTTCATTTGGGGTGTTAAGCCTCTTTTGGTTGCTTCAACGCAGAGCTAAGCGCTCCGAGGCGAGGTTGAGCTAAAAAATTGAGAAGACCAAAAAATAAGGCCATTAAAGTTGTTTTCAATGGCCTTGATTTTGTGAATTTACAATTTAGTCAATAGAGAGTGTTCGTTGATGTATGTTCTAGAATTGATAGCTGAGGGCCAGTTTGTAGTTACGTCCCGGTAAGGTTTTTTCTTCATCATCAGGCCAAACCGAGTAAGTCTCATCCTGAGTTCTAGGCTCGCTAACCAAGGGGCTTGATATGTGAGATATACGCTGTGAAGTTGATAGCCTTCTGCATCCATTCCTCTTTTGAGCTGAGCCTCCGGAAGACGGGTCATATCCATGGCAGTCGTAATGCTGAGATCAGCTGCCAGCTGATCCCAAGATTGATTTTATCTTGTGGAGCACTGTTATAGGGCTGGCGAATATCTTCAATAGTGCCAAGGTAAAAGTTGAGCATGCCCTCGACATCCATTTTCACTTTGCTGTAATTAGCAAATAGATCAAGACTGTTGTATTGATAGGTTAATTCTGCTTCGATACCGCTCGAATAGAGCATGCCAATATTTTTACTGGAATAATCTCTATGTGTGGCTTCTGTTGGGGAAGCTGGTACTTTTTGACCATCGACAATGTTGTACATATAAGGTGCGGTGTCGATATAATTTTGCATTATGGCGGTGCCGGGCAAACAGCTGAAACATTGGCTGGCGAATTTGCAAAATAACAATGCCTAGGGTGAGTTTTATCTAACCGATATTATTGCGATGGCACATCGGGATGGCGTTGAAATCGCTACTGCCCATCCAGCCATGTCGGTAACTTTGTTGAACTGAAAAAAACCGTGTTAGGCCAAGGTTCTAAAGCCAATCATCTGACTTATCTGGGGGATGCGGTGATCGGCAGTAAAGTGAATGTCGGTGTTGGCACTATCACCTGTAACTACGATGGCGCCAACAAATTCCAGACCACGATTGAAGATGGTGTGTTTTTTGGTTCCAACAGTTCACTGGTGGCGCTGGCTCTGTGGTGACACATGACGTCGCTGCCGACGAATTGGTGGTCGCACGGACCAAACAACAGCATATCAGCGGTTGGCAAAGACCGGTCAAAATCAAAAAATAAGCTGATTTAAGCGCTATCGTAGCAGCACGACTGGTTTAGCGTGCTGTTCCTTCTTTGATGCCTGCTTCCGGCCATTCCTGCACTAATAAGTAGCCCTGATTACGGTAAGTCACCAGCAGTTCTTCCGCTTGACCACTCAGCTGCACTAACTTTTTCCGCAACCGGCTGATGGCAATATCCAGTGCCCGGCCTGCCAGATAAGTATCTGTTTCACCCAATGCCAGCGCTAATTCTGTTCGGCTGATAATTTTTCCCTGATGGGCAATCAGTTTAATCAGCAACTGTTGCTCGTTTTCACTCAATTGCAGTGCATGCTGTTGATAGCACAGCTGACGATTTTCCAGATTAAGCCGGAACTGTAAAAACCGCAGATCGGGTACAGTCACAGCGTGCGGCGGCAAGCGACGCAATAAACCCTGGATGCGAAGCAATAACTCCTGCGGAAATACCGGCTTGCAAATGTAGTCATCAGCACCAGCGCCCAGCCCTTGCACCCGGCTTTGTTCCGACGCGTTGGACGAGATCAAAATTTTACCGATGTGGGGTTTGCATAGCTGGCGGCACAGTTCAATACCACAACCATCCGGTAATTGCACATCGGCGATCAGCAGTCGTAAATCTGGTTGTGACAACATGGACATGGCGGCAGCCAGCGAATGTGCCAGGCTGACCTGGAAACCTTGTTGTTGCAGGAAGGCACTGAGCGCCAACCCAAGCCATTCGTCGTCTTCAACCAACAACACCCGGATTTGTTCAGTCATGCCGCACTCCTTCGATTTTTTGCCGTAGCAACTGCGCACTGCGGCTGGCAAGCTGACTTAATGGCTGTTGTGATGCGGACACTCGACTGAGCTGGGTTTCTAGTGCTGCCAGCCGCTCCGCCAGCAATTCCAATCCCAAAGTAGCTGCCATACCACGCAATTGATGCAGATTGGCCTGCAGTTCAGCGCCATGCAAACTGGGCCACTGGCTGATCTGCTGCTGTAATTCGGCAGCCAGCCCGGCTAATTTTTGTTGCACCAGTTGCGCCGGTAAATAACAGGCGAAACTTTGAAAGGTCAGGCTGTTGGCTATTAACGGCCAGGGCAACAATTGACGAATACTTTGTTGTAACTGTGCCAGCTCTACCGGCTTAGTCAGCACTTGTTTAATGCCTGCAGCCAAACAATCCTGCTGCAATTGCCGGCTGGTATCGGCGGTTAATGCCAGCACAGGTGGCAGTGTGCTTAGCAGGGGGCCAGCCAGCTGTTGTTGCAACTGACGGAACAAACTCAGGCCATCACTGTCTGGCAGATTCATATCTAGCAATATCAGCTCAAAGCTGTGTTGCTGACAGAGACCAAGCGCTTCTGCCGCAGTGGCGGCCACCAAAACCAGATGACCATCGTGTTGTAGCAGTGCTTTAATGATCTGCTGATTTAATTCAACATCTTCTACCAGCAAAATATGCAGAGGTGGTATGGTACTGCTGGCGACTGTCGCTATGGAATCCGAAGCGCTGATCGGTGTCAGCGGCAACTGAAAGTAAAAACAGCTGCCAACACTGGGCTGGCTGGTAAATTTTAATTCCGCCCCCAATAACTGCAGTGCTTTTTGACATAAAGATAAACCCAGGCCAGTACCTTCCCGCAGTTCCTGCTGCGAAGCCCGGATAAAAGGCGTTAGAATATCGCGCTGGTCGTCAGGGTTGATGCCAATACCACTGTCTTCGACCGCAAAGTGGATGCTGTGTTGTGGTCCGGTCTGATCCGTCAGTTGCACCTGCAGCCGGACAAAGCCATGATCAGTATATTTAATGGCATTCCCCAGCAAATTGATTAGCACCTGCCGTACTTTGCCCTGATCAAAACTATAGATTTGCTGCGAACTCAGCTGTTCTGTTTGCAAACTCAAGTGTAATTGCCGTGATTGCGCCAGTGGCTGCATACTGTCGACGATACTGTGCAACCAGGGAATTAATAAGGTGTCCTTTGATTGGATTTGCACCTGACCATGCTCCAGACTGGCATGCTCCAGCACTTGTTGCGCCATCGTCGATAATGCCATGCCTGCGTCAATAATAATGCTGCAGTCCTGCTGTAATTGCTGATCCTGTTGCCGCAATTTCATCAGTTGTGCTTTGCCGACAATGGCATTTAACGGGGTGCGTAATTCGTGGCTCAATGACGCCAGAAAGCGGCTTTTTAACGCGGCTTCGGCTTTGCTTTGCTGTTGTAAAGTATCCAACATCTGAATGCGTCGTTCGGAACAGAGCAGAAAATAACTCAGTGTCAAACCATAGACCACAAAATATGATAAAGCCGCCACCGCCACATTTAACAGGTTGAGGCGAAAGATGCCGCCTAAGTCACCGACCAACAGGATATATGCAATACGATAGCTCATCAGCATGATTAATAACATCAGGACCGCCTGAAACAGTTTGACTCCTAACGAAAACCCTGTTTTTTGCTTGGCTCTCAGCACCCGGATACTCAGCAAGCTACAAAGGGAAAACATCAGACTGACCAGGATAATGCGGCCATCGGTATAAGGCGTGATATAGGTGAAATACAAAAAAGTCAGGCTAAAGCTGAGCGTGAGTACGGTTAACAAGCTTTTGTTGCGCTGGTAGCCGAAGAATAAGCGGGTGCCCCATAAAATGGCTAACACTGCGGCCAGCAAAATATGGTTGGCTAACACCACTCCCAGCCAAACCGGTGTCTTGCTTTGAGTACTGAGTAATAACAACCCTAGCGGCAGCAGGCTATTGCCAATCGCCCACTGTTTCGGGCCAGCAAAATCTTTATTCAGCAGATATAACGGCCAGATAAATAAAGCACAGGCCAAAGTCACCATGACCGAAGCTAACGAATGCGCGAGCGGATCCAACATTACCACACCTGGAATGCCTTCAATCGGCATCTCTGACTACTACAACCTAGCTATTTTACCCTGTTTAGTGAGGAATCATAGGGTAACTTTCGTACCTATTGCGGGTTTAATAACAAATCAGCGCTGCCGTTACTTTTCTACTTTCCCGATTGCTACATCATCGACAGCTGTTACATGACGTTACACAGCATCTGGCCTTTTTGTTCAGAAATTGGAACCAACATGTTAGCATCCGGCGATTTTTTATTCTGGTGAATGACTCACCACTGATTATTACTTTGCTATGGAGCAGATATGATTCGCCTCTTGCAGTTAGCTATTTTGTGTATTGCCCTGACCGCATGGCCCGGCTGGGCGATGCAAATTTTTGTTGAAACGCCGGCTGGCAAAACTATTACGCTAGATGTGGAAGGGTCTGACACAACTGAAAATGTGAAAGCTAAAATTGAAGATAAAGAAGGTTATCCGTCTGACAGTTATGCTTTGTTTTTTAAGCAAACTAAAATGGCAAACGACGTTTACACTTTAGCTGATTACAACATTGGCAAAGACAGTAAATTAATCATGCTGTTGCCTGATAGTTACCTTTTTCAAGGTCCGGCCGCCGTAAACGGTTACTGTTCCAGCGGTTTTTATCCTTCGATCCCGGGCGGCGGGGTTTTAATTTTGGCGCTATCGGGACCAGGCGGTTATTGTGCAATCAATGAAGAAGGGTTGGTGAGTCATTCAAATGCGTTCAATACAACTGGATTTCTCATCAGAAATCTCAGGGCCACATTTACCCCGAAAAATATTATGTTAGTTAACAAAGCAAATAAGCCGCTCGTTGCTACTGTTACCTCTCTGGACAAAGATAATACTGAAATTTTTCATGAAAATTTTACGATTGAGCCCGGGACTAATGGACTGAGTTTGGACGCTGCCCATGGGTATACAGGCGAATTATCGATTAAGTTTAATCAGGGCGCCGAAGTTTATTTAAAAGGTTTTGGTATTATTTTTAAACCAGTCAATACAGCGCCGACTATTTCAGGTAAGCCAGCAACAGCGGTGTCTGCAGGCAGTTTGTATAGTTTTACCCCAACAGCATTCGATGCTCAGGGAGATAAACTTACATTTTCAATTGTCAATAAACCAGCATGGGCAACCTTTGATACAGCCACTGGCAGTCTATCTGGTAATCCTGGTTTTGATGCAGTTGGTGACTATAGCACTATAAAAATCAGCGTCAGTGATGGTTTATTGAGTGCGTCATTGGCGCCATTTTCTATTCAGGTGACTGCTCCTGCTTACCAGGTTAGTTTTATCGATGCCGATGGCAAGCCATTATCGATCCAGCAAATCATTCATGGTCAAGCGGCGATAGCGCCAGCTGTGCCGACGCGGGAAGGGTATACCTTCAACGGTTGGGATGTCAGTTTTGCTAATATCACTTCAGCTTTAACAGTGACGGCGCAATACAGCCAGAATGTGTATGTCGTCAGCTTTGTTGATGCTGAAGGTCAGTTGTTATCAACCCAGCAAATTACTCATGGCCGAGCGGCAACAGCGCCAGCTGTGCCAGCGCGGGAAGGGTATACTTTCACCGGTTGGGATGTCAGTTTTGCTAATATCACTTCAGCTTTAACAGTGACGGCGCAATACAGCCAGAATGTTTATGTCGTAAGCTTTGTTGATGCCGAAGGTCAGTTATTATCGACCCAGAAAATCATTCATGGCCAAGCGGCGACAGCGCCAGCTGTGCCGACGCGGGAAGGGTATACCTTCACTGGTTGGGATGTCAGTTTTGCTAATATCACTTCAGCTTTAACCGTGACGGCGCAATACAGCCAGAGTGTGTATGTCGTAAGCTTTGTTGATGCTGAAGGTCAGCCATTATCGACCCAGCAAATTACTCATGGTCAAGCGGCGACAGCACCAGCTGTGCCAGCGCGGGAAGGGTATACCTTCACCGGTTGGGATGTCAGTTTTGCTAATATCACTTCAGCTTTAACAGTGACAGCGCAATACAGTCAGAATGTGTATGTCGTAAGCTTTGTCGATGCCGAAGGTCAGTCGTTATCGACCCAGCAAATTACTCATGGTCAGTCGGCAACAGCGCCAGCTGTGCCAGCGCGGGAAGGGTATACTTTCACCGGTTGGGATGTCAGTTTTGCTAATATCACTTCAGCTTTAACAGTGACAGCGCAATACAGTCAGAATGTGTATGTCGTAAGCTTTGTCGATGCCGAAGGTCAGTCGTTATCGACCCAGCAAATTACTCATGGTCAGTCGGCAACAGCGCCAGCTGTGCCAGCGCGGGAAGGGTATACTTTCACCGGTTGGGATGTCAGTTTTGCTAAAGTGACATCAGCTTTAACAGTGACAGCGCAATACAGCCAGAATGTGTATGTCGTAAGCTTTGTCGATGCCGAAGGTCAGGTGTTATCGACCCAGCAAATTACTCATGGCCGGGCTGCGACTGCACCAACGGCACCAGAGCGGGAAGGTTATACCTTCACTGGCTGGGATGCGGACTTTAGCAAAATCACTGCCGCCTTAACGGTAAAGGCCCAGTATAAAGATCGTCTGTATCAGGTCAGTGTCAATACGGTCGCAGGGGTGACGATCAGCCCAGCGCAACAAGCAATTCCCCATGGCCAATCTGCGGTGTTTAGTTTGACGCAAACCGATCCGGCGCTTTATCTGCAAGTGCATGGTTGCGGTGCTGTGCTGCGACAACAAACCATCCACACTGCCGCCATTACGGCAGATTGTATAGTCGAATTGCAAAGTTTCGCTGCTTTTGCGGTGCAAGCAGCCGTCCAGACGAATCTGGTCACTGCCAATCAGTCTGTTGCGGTAACTGTCAGCGGAGGCAGTGGCCAGTTCCGCTGGTTGGGTGGTGAGGTGTTGCGAGCGAACCAGCTGCAGCAGCTATCGCCAGAACAAGTCAGCACTCTCTTCAAGGCGGTTTCCGCCACTGAATTTATCTTTAGCAGTCAGCAAACCGGTCGTTATCAGTTGCAGTTGCAGGATGAACAAAGCCAGCAAATTCAGATACTGACGCTGGAAGTGCATCCATTTGTTGCTTTTACTGCCGCCTCACAACAGGTTGCACAGCAAACGGCAGCCAAAATCAGTATTTGGCTCAGTGATGAAGCGATCAGCTATCCGGTGACGGTAGAGTTTAGCGCTGAAGGCGTTCAGCTTAGCGAAGAGAAGCTGTTGATTGATCTGCAGGACGAGCGGCGTCGCAGTTATCAATTATCGGAACAAACCAGTAATAATGCCACGATCAAGCTGACCGCAGTCAGTTCAGGCAATGCGGTTTTGGGCACTCCGGCGATCCATCAACTGCAGACTGGTGCTATGGCCAGCACTGCTGCGTTGCAGGTCAGCATAGAACAGGACGGTTTATCTGGTTATGCCGTCAGGCAGGAAGCTGGTTTGATCAGGTTGCAGGCTGGCAATAGTCACGACAAAGTGCTGGATTATCGCTGGGAGTTAGGCGAGTTAGCTGTCGCTGCTGTGGTGGAAGCTGATGTGATGATGCTGGATCCTGCCAAGTTACAAGGCCGTTATCAGTTTAAGCTGCAAGCGACTGACAATAATCAAACTCTGGAAACGGATCTGGTGTTGTTGGTGGTGGCTGGTTGCGCGCATGATCATTGTGGCAGCGAGCTTGACCAGAGCGGTTTGCCAGCGGCAGCGAATTTATTCACTGCCCAGCCTGGCCGGTTACCGCTTTGTCCAAAAGTTGAACAGGACCAGAATGGCCGAGTCAGTAGCTGTACCCCGGCCGAAGCAGGCGTTAGTTATTTGGAAATTCCGGCGCAATATCAACTGACGCTGGGTCAACAAAGTGAGGCCAGTTCCTGGGCCAGTGGCCAGTTTGGCGTGGCGTTGAATGACGGCGCTTTACCTGATCAAGGCTACCAGCAACAAAGCCAGTTGGTCGATTTTGAGATCCGAAACCTGAATAATCAGGGTGAAAGTGTGCCTGTTGTGATCCCGTTGCCGCAAGGCCGTCAGATCAATACTGAAAGTGTCTGGCGTAAACATCACAATGGCCGCTGGTTTGATTTTGTGCAAAACAGCCGTAATCAGTTGTTTAGTGCAGGCAAAAATAGTGAAGGCCGTTGTCCGTTGGTGTCAGATGTGGTGTGGACACCGGGTTTAACTGCGAAGGATGAATGTGTGCGGCTTATTATTGAAGATGGCGGTCCAAATGATGCTGATGGTAAAGCCAATGGTGTCATTGTTGATCCAGGAGTACTGGCGCAGGTAGTACGGACCGATAAAGTCTATAACACTGCGGGTGGCAGCACCGGCTGGTGGTCTTTGGTAGGTTTGTTGGCATTGGTGCTGCGGCGTCGGGTAGGACTGCTGTTGCTAGTGGCGGGTTCTGCACCTGTGGTCGCAGAGCCCATGGCGCTGGATAAGATATATCTGCGTGCGACTGTTGGTCAGATGGATACCGACAGCCGTTTTCAGTTACAAGGTCAGCAATTCAGCGCGGAGCAGGAGCAGCGGCTGGCCTGGCAACTGCATGGGGGCTATCAGTTAAATACATACCTGGCGCTGGAAGGCGGTTGGTTGGATGCTGGTGAGTTAACGGTGCGCCTGCCTGGTGTGTTGCAACAGACTGAGTTGCCTGATGTTGCACGACTGGTCAGCGGTTCAGGTTATGGTCCAACATTGGCGGTGCGCTTGTCTTATCCTCTGGCTGGCCCGGTGTCCGTGTTTGGCACTGCTGGTGGCTGGTATTTAATGCAGCGGCAGCAGTTATTTGATACTGCTGCTGAATCACGCTCGCAGCAAAATTGGCAAGCTGCCTACACCGCGGGTCTAAGCTGGACCTTGTCAGAACAATGGTCCGTTCAGCTTAGTTATGGTAGCTATCAGACATCACCACAAGTCAGTAATCTGACCGCTGTCGGTATTCAGTGGCATTTTTGATCTTGTTAACTGCTGGCAAATTACAGTTTTAGTCGCTGGCAGCTTTCTATTGTTGACCCCGCCTTTGTTGCGGGGTTTTTTATGTGTGCGCAGTTATCTGACTGTGTCCGCGCCGAAAATCGAGCTACTCAGCTTAAATCGCATTATTTAGGATCCTCGACTCAACAAAAGTCTTGATGTGGAGGACTTGCTATGCCGCGCCCAAGAAGAACTCAGATGAGTGTCGAACTGCTTTTTAATATCCCCCATTTCTATTATTACTGCAGTCGTGTCGTTTGGCGTGCACTCTTTTGTAGATAAAGAGTATGGGGTAATGATGCTTTTTCGGCTAAAAACTATGACCATCGCTGAGCTTGGCAAGTTGTTTCATGGCCCTGTTGAAACCTTGCAAGAATTTACCCCAGATTCAGATAATCATTGCGAACACTTAGAAAAGTGACGATGACACTTTGCGCTTTGTTGCCAGTACCTCAAAGTGGCTGACTTCAAACTTAGTCATTGGCTTTACCTTTCTACACCGCCAACCAAACAATGGGCTGTGTGACTCTGACTAAAAATCACTATTTTTCAGTTAAATAGCACTATTTAGCCATCATCCACTTGAACTATACCTTGTCGGTTTATTTGCGACTTAATGACTTGTCGTTGCTTGAATCTAAACTCCGAGTGAATGATGTTGTTTTAACTTGGGTGGCCGGATTTCTTGCACTCACGCTGACCACTTTAGCCGCTTCATTTGGGGTGCTCAGCCTCTTTTGGTTGCTCCAACGCAGAGCTAAGCGCTTCGAGGCGAGGCCTAGTAAATAAGCAGAATTTACAGAACATAGCGTAGGCGCAGTGCCGTTTGTTCAACAGGGGATAACGCGAGCCACTGTTCTCGGATTTCCACTGCTTCCTGCGGATAGTCGGTAATGAGTACATCGGCTCCCAGCGCCAACATGCGCAGCATTTGCCGTGGATTATTAACAGTCCATACATGCACTTGCTTACCTCCTTTGTGTGCACGGGCGATAAACTTTTCGTTAGTAATCGATTGATTGACCGCTAAGAATTGTGTATTCGCCTTAATGGGATCGCCAATGGATTGAGTGACGATAAGGCCAGTGTGAATGGAAGGGTCGAGTCGTTGAACTTCTTCAATGGCTCTTGCTTCGAGCGATGTAATCACCACTTGTTGTGTCATTTTCTCTTGTTGCAATAAGGCGACAACGGCCTGCGCTAAGCTGGGATCGGCTTGATTATATTTAAGCTCAATGTTCAAACCGATTTTGTTGCGTGCCTCATTAAGCATCTCTAGTAGTGTTGGTACGGATTCACCTGCAAAGGCGGCACTGTGCCAACTCCCTGCATCAAGCTGTTGTATTTCACTCGCACTGAGGTTAGCAACTCGCCTTGGATCGCCCGCTATGCGCATTAAATCAGCATCGTGCAATACCATTAAGGTGCCATCGGATGCCGTTTGCACATCGATTTCGGCATAATCCGCCTTTTCTGCAATCGCTAAACGCAAAGCCGCAAGGGTATTTTCTGGTGCCCTAGCAGCGCCAGCACGGTGGGCAGTAATCAGGATGTCATCCCTTTGTGGTTCACTATTGAGGGCATATACCCCTAACCCCAACATGATTAAAAAAGTGCCGATCAACACCCCGCTTATCGTATAAATCGACAGTTCAGACGTTCTTTTTACCGTTTGTCGCCCAAGGCGTTCTAACACTGCGGGTTTTTCTCCCAGTTGGCGGTATAACAGCAATATGATAAAGGCTTCTCCAAACATTCCGAGTAAGGACCATGCCGCGCTGAGCATAAAAATCAGTGCGGAGACGAGGGCCAATATGGCTAATTCTGTCGAAAGTGTCAGCGTAACCCTATCGAGTAAGCTATCGGCACCCCAGGAGATCAGCAGCATTAAGGGATACACCAAAGCACCTATCCTCAACCACCAACCCGCAGCGTGCCACATAATCGGGTGTTCATTGCCTGCGCTTAATTGCCAACTACGTTTGAGTGCCGTCAAAGCATCGGTCGTTTCACTCACAATAATCGTCAGTGAAAAGGCCGCTTTGGCCCACAGATATAAGGCAACAAGGACATAGATTATCGCTAAGAACGCCATACTCGTTAAGGCGAGATACCAGTCTATAGGCTTGAAATACAAGTAGTAATTGATGTCGTGTCCCTGTAGAAACACGCTGAAAATCAGATATCCTAACCCGATAAAAGGTACGCTGAGCAGCAATAAGCAAGCCGCATAAATGCTACCAAGGCGAATAAATACGGGTAAGCGCGCAGTTGCGAAAATCAGCGCCCGCACTGGGCCAATGGGAATATCGTATAAGCCAGATGCTGCGAGAATCGTGACTCCAGCACGTTGGGTAAAAAACACGGTAAAGCTGCTGAATAGAGTAATGACCATAAACAGCAAGCCATAGGGAGACATGGCAAAGGCGATTAAGTCGTAATTGGTGATGGTGACATTGCCCGTTTTGGCAATCAGATGGCGCAGTAACCAACCAAAAGACGGGACGATAATACCCGCCGACACTAAGGTGAATAACAGTTCAAATTCAATGAGTTTTCTACCGCAGCGACGAATGGCTTTAAGCGTGTCATGCCAGTAACTGTGTTCAGGATTGAGCATGCAGCTTCCTTAATCGTGCGAGTGTAGGACTGTAATTTAGCAGCGTTTCAGGTTGACGGTTAGTCATTCGTGCAATGTTTTGAGCTGGTGAGTCAGTTGTTATTATCCATAAAGCAATAAATACATTGATTATTTCAAGTTTCCGAGCTGCGCCTATGTCGGGTCGTTTGTCATTGAGCTTTCTTCAAAGTGTAATAATAGATAGCTCGTTAAGTTGGTTCACTCGATTTAGTATCGTCGCCAATTTTATTGGTATCGCAATCTTTCACTATTTTAAACATTGGGTTGGGTATATTCGGCAGTGAGTGTGCTGATGGTGATACCTTCTATCCTATTCTTATGTTTAATATTTAACATGTTCTAGTGAGTCGACATTATAAATAAATTACTTATCCCAGAAGCGCACAATATCGCAGATTAAGCCTGTCTATGTTTTGTTGTTTATTCAATATTTTGATTTTTTTGTGGATAAAAATCAAAATATTGAGATGTAAACTTGGTGATTAATCTAGGTAAGACCTGCGTATACATGTTTGCCTCGTTAAAATCCGTGAATCAGATTTACCTCGTCTGGTTTACATACTAAAATTTCACGCAATTTACCCGTGTCAAAGGGGTTGCGTTGGTAACAGTCGTTCTTATATGTCGTTCTACATGATAAGAATTTGCTTATAAATAAAAGAGTAGTAATAAATTGTCTTATAAAAAATTTAATGCATTCTTGAACGCAAACATGCGGACCTTTGAAATGGTTGGTGTTCTAATGCGCATATTTAGTTTCTCACTTGTCAGTTGGCTTGGCCCTGAAAGTCCTTTTATGTTTGTTTGGATTTTCAACACGATAGATGCTGTTTTGCTAACATGGTGTGCCGCTTTACGCAAAGATGCCGCTTACACGTTACTCAATGGTTTTTGGATTTTGATTGGTATTGTAGGGATCGCAAGAGCTGGCGGATTGATTCACTAAGTTTTCTGGTTCATGTCAGTGAATCACTCAACCCCAGACTGATTCATCACACCGCCAAAACATGCCCTTAAGCCCTGTTATCGGGTATTGGAGGGCATTTTTTTACCCTAAAATGAATCAAATTCCTTAAGAACTGATTCAAGCCATCTTGATGATGCCACATTATCAACATAACGAGTTTGTGATGGCGGCGCAGTTTCCTGAAACGTAAATTGCATAATGCTAATGGCTAAATTAGATCGTTAATATGCGCGGGAGTTGATGAGATTAAGCACTGGCATGTAAGGGACCGTTCGTGACAGGGATGTTACGGTCGAGCCCTCAAGGATGAGTTTATGGCGCGTCACTGGAAAGCCAGTGCTTAATCATTTTCTGATTATTTGCACATTGCCGCACACTCAGTACAGGGTTACTTAGTTGACACAATCAACTAATCTCGATATTGTTGATACAGTCAACTATATCGAGAGCCTTCTATGTCGTCATTGTCACTCAGTGAAACTTTGCACAGATTAGTGCATGCCTACAAAAAGCAATTGCGTAGTGATATTGCTGCACAAGAGATTGATTTACCTGTCACTCATATCCGAGCCTTGAAGGGCGTGTGTCGCAATCCTGAATCGACAGCCCAGTCTATCGCCCTGCGTATGCAGCGGGATAAAGCACAAATTACCCGTGTTCTTAATGAGCTACAGCAGAGCGGGTTGATCACTAAAATCGATAACCCTAAGGATGGCCGCAGCCAGTTACTGCGACCCACGGCTGAGGGGGAAAAGATCATGACTCAGATCAATGCATCAGAACGTAAAACCGTGGCGCGCATGACGCAGGCGCTCAGTTCAGACGAAGTTGATACTTTTATTAAACTTGCCAATAGGATCAGTAAAAGTGTGGATGATGCCGCTGCCGCCAAAAGTGAAACTGATTGCCTTACTCAAAAAAGACCATCTAGTAAGCCAAAAGATACGGCTGGAAACGGAGCCATTGAGTTGCGCTTAACGGAAGAACACGCCATAGGAGAAAATCATAATGAATAAACCTGCACCACGTGAGCTAGAAGTGATCCGCGCGACTTATATCACTCCGCATATGTTACGCATCACCTTAGGCGGTGCGGGATTGGCTGGATTTCCTGTCGATCAAGAGAGTGCCTATATCAAGTTGTTATTCCCACAAGCGGGTGAGCGTCCATTAATGCGAACTTACACTATCCGCCAGCAACGCGATGATGAAATCGATGTGGATTTTGTGCTGCACGATACTGACGGCCCCGCATCGAGTTGGGCGAAAACGGTGCAGGTGGGCGAACTCATTCAAATTGGCGGACCCGGACTTAAAAAACTGATCAACTTTGAGGCGGATTGGTTTTTACTCGCAGGTGATATGACAGCCTTACCCGCAATTAGCGTGAATCTGGCAAAATTACCAAACAATGCCGTGGGTTACGCTGTGATAGAAGTGCTAAGTGAAGCAGATATTCAACCTTTAGTGCATCCTGAACATGTCGAGTTGCGTTGGGTGATCAATCCTGAAGCCGATCCCGAAGGCCGTCCTTTGGTCGAGCGAATTGCCCAATTACCTTGGCTTGCTGGCGAGCCCGCCGTATGGATTGCCTGTGAATTTAATAGCATGCGCGCGCTAAGAAGATACTTTAAGCAAGCGCATTCATTGCTTAAGAGCCATTTTTATACCTCGAGCTATTGGAAAATAGGTTGTAACGAAGGTGAGCATAAACTGGTAAAACAAGAAGATGAACAGTTAGAAAATGGGGCCAGTGTTTAAATCAAGATAAGGTCGCCAAGTTTGATTTAGCGACCTTATCTAACCTTTCGCTTATGCCGTTTTTGCTGCTGATGCACCTATTATTGATGCATTTAGGCTACTGGTGAACTAGCTTGCCATTCTTCACCACATCTTTGCAGGGATTGACGCCGTAGCTGTAGGCCAACTGCGCAGGCGTGGCGATATCCCACAGACAAAAATCGGCCTGTTTGCCAATGACTAAACTGCCGACGTTATCTTCAATCCCGAGTGCCTTGGCGGCATTTAAGGTGAGGCCTTTTAAGGCTTCTTCTGGCGTTAAGCGGAACAAGGTGCAGCCCATATTCAGCATTAACAGGGTTGAGCAAATGGGGGATGAACCTGGGTTGAAATCGCTGGCGAGCACCATAGGTACGCCGTATTGGCGCAATAAATCGATAGGTGGTTTTTGGGTTTCCCGCAAAAAGTAAAACGCGCCTGGCAGCAGTACGGCGCAGGTGCCGCTTTCACTTAAGGCTTTAACGCCTGCCTCATCTAAATATTCGATATGATCCACAGACTTAGCACCAAGACGTGCGGCTAGTGCGCTGCCACCCATATTAGTTAACTGCTCGGCATGGAGCTTAATCTCTAATCCCGCTGCTTTGGCTGCGCTGAGTACGCGTTCTGTTTGCTCAAGGTTAAAGGCGATATTCTCGCAGAACACATCCACTGCATCGGCAAGATTTTCGGCGATCACTGCGGGTAGCATCTTATTGATAATTAAGTCGACATAGCCGTCGCTATTGTCTTTATACTCAGGCGGAATTGCATGGGCGCCAAGGAATGTGGTCTTCACATCTACGTGGTGATGTTTGCCGAGCTCGCGGGCGACACGCAGGATTTTCAATTCAGTTTCAGTATCTAAGCCGTAACCCGATTTGATCTCAACCGTAGTAACTCCTTCTTTGGCGAGCGCGTTTAAGCGTTGGCGGCCGAGTTCAAATAATTCTGCTTCATCCGCTTCGCGGCAGGCCTTAACGGTCGAAATAATGCCGCCACCTGCACGAGCAATGTCTTCGTAACTGGCGCCCTGTAGGCGTAACTCAAATTCATTGGCGCGATTACCGGCAAAGATTAAGTGGGTGTGGGCGTCAATTAATCCTGGGGTGATCCAACCGCCTTTGCCCCTGTAAACGGGAATTGACAAAACATCGAAGGCGGGCAGTTCGCTGCGGGGGCCAAGCCAAGCAATTTTGCCATCTTTTACTGCGATGGCCGCGTTGGTGATCGCACCATAAGGTGCTGATACGGAAGGGTCCATTGTGGCTAAGTTAACATCTATCCAAACCTGATCCCAAGACATGTATTCCCCTCGCTGTGCTGGCAGATGTTAACCAAGTGATTAACGTTTTATTAAATTTATGTGAGCTGGCTTGTATTTGCTTGTATATACAAGCTAGGATTGTAGCCGCAATTTTGAACGTTTGAAAGAGTGAATAGCACCTAGATTCTAGCGCTTTATATTGAGGAAATGTTTTGGCTACTCCTAAGTTTGCAGAAATTAAGCAATACATTATCTCCTCTATCGAGTCGGGTGAGTGGGAAGAGCATGCTCGCGTGCCTTCTGAGAACCAGCTTGCCGATTTGTTTACCTGCAGCCGAATGACGGCGCGACGTGCGTTAACCGAACTGACGGATAGCGGTGTGCTTGAGCGTTCTCAAGGGCTAGGCACCTTCGTCGCTGGGTGTAAATCCCAGTCGTCTATGTTGGCGATCCGCAATATTGCCGATGAGATAAAAGACCGCGGCCACGGCTATAGCGTGCAGCAATGGGTGTTAGAACAAGTCGTGGCGAGTACGAGTATCGCAATTTCCCTTGGGCTTGAGCACGGTGCGACAGTCTTCCATTCGATCTTAGTGCATTGCGAGCAGGGCTTACCGTTGCAAGTTGAAGAGCGTTATGTGAATCCCGAGTTGGTGCCCGATTATTTATTGCAGGATTTTACCCAGCAGACACCCCACGAATATTTGTCCCAAGTGGCACCGCTGACCGAGGCGCATCACACGATTGAAGCGATTATCGCCAGTGAAGAATTACAGCAAAGGCTCGAAATCCCCGCCACTGAGCCCTGTTTACAGATTTTACGCCGCACTTGGTCACGCCAAGGCGTCGTGAGTTTCGCAAAATTAGTTCACCCAGGTAGCCGCTTTAAACTCGGCGGCCACTTAACTTTTAGTAAGTAACGCCAGTGGCGTGATCAACAGATGTAAATCAGTAACTTAAATAGCTGCACCCTTATAAGTTAAAAGATAAAAACACAATAAAAACAATAGTGCTAACCCGTATTAGCGACTTAGCGAATACGAGTTAGCACCACAGGTTGAAAGAGGAAAATTCAATGGATAAGCGCCACGACCCAAGCCGCCGTATTATTGCACCGCATGGCACACAATTAAGCTGTAAGAGTTGGCTCACAGAAGCGCCAATGCGTATGTTAATGAACAACTTACATCCAGATGTCGCCGAGCGCCCAGAAGACTTGGTCGTCTATGGTGGTATTGGCCGCGCCGCCCGCGATTGGGATTGTTATGACAAAATCATCGAAGTCTTACAACGCCTCGAAGACGACGAAACCTTATTAGTGCAATCGGGCAAACCTGTGGGCGTATTTCGCACCCATGCTGATGCACCGCGCGTGCTGATTGCTAACTCAAACCTAGTGCCACACTGGGCGAACTGGGAGCATTTCAACGAGTTAGATAAGCTAGGTTTGGCTATGTACGGCCAGATGACGGCGGGTTCTTGGATCTACATTGGTACTCAAGGCATAGTTCAAGGCACCTACGAGACCTTTGTGTCGGTCGCAAAACAGCACTTTGAGGGTATCTCTAAAGGCAAGTGGATCCTCACTGGCGGGTTAGGCGGCATGGGCGGCGCACAAACGCTGGCGGGCACTATGGCTGGCTTCTCAGTGTTAGCCTGTGAAGTCGACGAGACCCGCATCGATTTCCGTCTGCGTACTCGCTATGTTGACAAAAAAGCCACTTCGCTCGATGAAGCATTAGGCATGATTGAAGCAGCGAACCAAGCTGGCAAGCCAGTATCAGTGGGCTTATTAGCGAACGCCGCCGATGTGTTTGCTGAATTAGTTAAACGCGGCGTTACCCCAGATGTCGTGACCGACCAAACCTCTGCACACGACCCATTAAACGGTTATCTGCCGCAGGGTTGGACTATGGCTGAGGCTGCGGCCATGCGTAAAACTGATGAAGCGGGCGTAGTGAAAGCGGCGAAAGCCTCGATGGCGGTGCAAGTACAAGCCATGCTCGACCTGCAAACCGCGGGTGCAGCCACGCTCGATTACGGTAACAACATTCGCCAAATGGCGTTTGAAATGGGCGTTGAAAATGCTTTTGATTTCCCTGGTTTTGTACCTGCTTATATTCGCCCACTGTTCTGTGAAGGCATTGGCCCGTTCCGCTGGGTGGCGTTATCTGGCGATCCCGAAGATATCTACAAAACCGACGCTAAAGTCAAAGAACTGATCCCAGATAATCCACACCTGCACAATTGGTTAGACATGGCGCGCGAGCGTATCGCCTTCCAAGGTCTGCCAGCACGTATTTGCTGGGTTGGCTTAAAAGATCGCGCTCGCTTGGCGTTAGCTTTCAACGAAATGGTCAAAAATGGCGAGTTGTCGGCGCCCGTGGTAATTGGTCGCGACCACTTAGATTCTGGCTCCGTGGCTAGCCCGAACCGGGAAACTGAATCTCTGCTGGACGGCTCAGATGCAGTATCCGATTGGCCATTGCTGAATGCACTACTCAACACCGCTAGCGGTGCAACTTGGGTGTCTTTGCACCACGGCGGCGGCGTCGGCATGGGCTTTAGCCAACATTCGGGTGTGGTCATTGTGTGTGACGGCACAGATGCGGCGGCAAAACGTGTTGGCCGCGTGCTGTGGAACGACCCAGCGACAGGCGTGATGCGTCATGCCGATGCGGGCTACGAGATTGCGGAAAACTGCGCCAAGGAGCAGGGCCTCGATTTACCTATGCAAGACTAGCCGATGCTAACGACTCAATAACAATAATAACTAAAAGCTTGGAGCTAAAAATATGAAATCTGTGAATCACTTAGTGTTAACGCCGGGCAGCTTGAGCCTAGCGCAATTGCGCGAAATCAGCCGTCATAAGTTGACACTGGAACTCGCACCAGAGGCGATTACTGATATCAACACCAGTGCGCAAATCGTGCAGAAAGTGTTGGATGAAGGCCGCACCGTTTATGGCATCAACACGGGCTTTGGCTTGTTGGCCAATACCAAGATAGCGCCCGAAGATCTGCAATTGCTGCAACGCTCAATCGTGTTGTCACATGCCGCAGGTACAGGTCAATACATGCAAGATGCCACAGTGCGTTTGATGATGGTTTTAAAAATCAACTCATTAAGCCGCGGCTTCTCGGGCATTCGTTTAGAAGTGATTAACTTCTTAATCAGTTTAGTAAACGCCGAAGTTTATCCCTGCGTGCCAGAAAAAGGTTCAGTCGGCGCCTCGGGTGACTTAGCGCCACTGGCGCACATGTGTTTGCCTATGCTGGGTGAAGGCGAAATGAGCTATCGAGGCGAGTTAATTTCTGCCGCCGAAGGTTTAGAAATCGCTGGTCTCAAGCCAATCGATTTAGCGGCCAAAGAAGGGCTGGCCCTGTTGAACGGCACTCAAGCGTCGACAGCGCTGGCGCTGGAAGGGTTATTCCACGCCGAAGACTTGTTCGCAGCAAGTTCTGTGATCGGTGCCATGAGCGTCGAAGCCGCTATGGGCAGTCGTAGCCCGTTTGATCCTCGCATCCATGCGGCGCGTGGTCAGAAAGGTCAAATCGATTCGGCCATGGTCTTCCGTCATCTACTGGGTGAAGAGTCTGAGATAAGCTTAAGTCATGCTAACTGTGAAAAGGTGCAAGATCCTTACTCACTGCGCTGTCAGCCACAGGTGCTGGGTGCTTGCTTGACCCAAATTCGTCACGCGGCTGATGTGTTAGGCACTGAGGCCAATGGCGTAACCGATAATCCACTGGTGTTCCAAGACACGGGCGATATCATTTCTGGCGGTAACTTCCACGCCGAACCCGTGGCTATGGCGGCGGATAATCTGGCGATTGCAATTGCTGAACTGGGCTCCATTGCCGAGCGTCGTATTGCACTGCTAATCGATTCTAGCCTGTCGAAATTACCCCCTTTCCTAGTGAAAAACGGTGGCGTTAACTCAGGCTTTATGATCGCCCAAGTGACGGCGGCGGCATTGGCGTCCGAGAACAAAACCTACGCACATCCGGCATCAGTTGACAGCTTGCCAACATCGGCTAACCAAGAAGATCATGTTTCTATGGCGACCTTTGCTGCCCGCCGCTTGCGCGATATGAGCGAAAATACCCGTGGTGTACTGGCAATTGAATTGTTAGCGGCGGCTCAGGGTTTAGATTTTCGCGCTCCTTTAGCCCCAAGTGCTGCAGTGGCTAAGGCTAAAGCCGAATTGCGTGAAGTCGTCGCCTATTACGATAAAGACAGATACTTCGCGCCAGATATCGAAGCCGCGACCGATTTGTTGTATACAGCGAGCTTTAACACTTATCTGCCTGCAGGAACGCTAGCCAGCTTTTAGGCGTTTGTTTTAGTTTAATGGTTGAACAGGTGTTTACTCCGCGGGAATAGGCTGCACTGAGGCGCTTTTGTTATCGCGCCCAGATTTTGCACCTCAATGTGCTAAAAATAAGCGTTAAAAGGCAAAATTTAAGGTGCAGGCAGATTGCTTGTGCCTTTTTCTTTGGTTTTTATCTGCTTTTCCTCGATCTTTGTCTTTGCCATTTTGGTGTGTTTAACACCGCAGACTCTGCACTTTTTACCCTAATCTTTACATTGTCAGTTTTTGTGGCTATCTATCCCTCTAGAAACCGTTACCTTTGTGTTTTTATCCGCCATCATTATGCATATTTGAATGCATGTAATCATTTTTAATAACCACAACCATATGATGTGGGACAATATGGGGTTGCCATGTTGGACAAAATGTCTTTTGTGGTTTATTGGTTTTTAATTCCTTAAATTGTGCTTTTATTATCATTTATTGGTCTTTGGTGCTTTATTTGAAATGTTTTTTGGAGTTAAGTTCTGTGGTTGTTTATTTGGGATCTTGATCTCATGTCATTATTTGTTATCTATTTCTTCTTTGGGGATAATCTTAAATTAAGTGTGGTCTTTAGTAGGACTCACTCAATCGGTTGCCATTTTTACCACAGCAACCACTAGACTCATAAC
The DNA here is from genome assembly GCF_013248875.1 of Shewanella sp. DC2-4. NCBI lineage: Bacteria > Pseudomonadati > Pseudomonadota > Gammaproteobacteria > Alteromonadales > Shewanellaceae > Shewanella > Shewanella sp. DC2-4. The sequence continues at coordinate 70,851 of NZ_JABRVR010000002.1, forward strand.
GACAAGAGTGTGAGAGGACGCAATGAACAGACGCCAGTTTTTTAGACTGTGTGCTGCCGGAGCTGCCACCTCAGCAATTTCAGCGTTGGGATTGATGTCCGAAAAGGCCTATGCGGCCGTTCGAGAATTCAAACTCATTAGCGCGAAAGAAACCCGCAATAACTGCTGCTATTGCTCAGTGGGTTGCGGATTGCTGATGTACAGCAAAGGAAGTAACGGCAAAAACGCCGAACAAAGTATTTTCCATATCGAAGGGGATGCAGACCATCCAGTTAACCGCGGGGCCTTGTGTCCTAAGGGTGCTGGTCTAGTAGATTATGTGAACAGCCCTAATCGTCTTAAATATCCTGAGTACCGTGCGCCAGGCAGTAATGAATGGACTCGTATCAGCTGGACTGAAGCTTACCAACGCATCGCCCGTCTGATGAAGAATGACCGTGATGCTAACTTGATTGAAAAGAATTCTGCTGGGATGACGGTTAACCGTTGGCTTAGCACTGGGATGATGACCTCGTCGGCGATGCCGAATGAAGGCGGCTATATCACCCAGAAATTTGCACGGGCACTGGGCCTAGTTGCAATCGATACTATTGCGCGTAACTGACACTCTCCAACGGTAGCAAGTCTTGCTCCGACATTTGGACGTGGTGCCATGACCAACCACTGGATCGATATTAAAAACTCTAATTTGATCATTATTATGGGCGGTAATGCTGCAGAGGCTCACCCTGTCGGATTCGGCTGGGTTACAGAAGCTATGCAACATAACAACGCTAAACTTTTGGTGGTCGATCCTCGCTTCACCCGTAGCGCCGCTGTGGCCGATTACTATGCGCCGATCCGCTCGGGTACAGATATCGCCTTCCTGCTCGGAGTGATCCGCTATCTTATTGAAACTAAACAAGTGAACTACGACTATGTGAAGGCTTATACCAATGCCAGTTACATAGTGCGCGAAGACTTCTCTTTTAGTGAAGGTCTGTTCAGCGGTTTCGATGAAGAAACAGATAGCTACAATAAAGAGTCTTGGTACTACGAGTTAGACGAACAGGGTTACGCGAAAATCGATCCTAGCTTCGAACATCCACGCTGTGTGTGGAACTTAATGAAGCAACATGTAGAACGCTATGACTTTGAAACAGTAAGCAATATTACCGGTACGCCGATTGCGGACTATGAGATCGTTTGCCAACAAATTGGTAGCACTCATACCCACGATAGAGCCGCGACCTTTATGTATGCCTTAGGTTGGACTCACCACAGTAAAGGGGCGCAGAACATTCGCTCTATGGCCATGGTGCAGTTGCTGCTGGGTAACATTGGGGTGTTGGGCGGTGGTGTTAACGCTCTGCGCGGACACTCGAACGTGCAAGGCGCGACCGATATGGGTTTATTGTGTCAAAGCTTGCCCGGTTACCTCAAGTTGCCGAACGAAAAAGACATTAATCTTAAAACCTATCTCCACAACTATACCCCTGTCGCTCTGCGTCCGGGTCAAACCAACTATTGGCAAAATTACCCTAAATTCTTTGTTTCACAAATGAAGAGCTTTTGGGGCGATAACGCTACGGTTGAAAATGACTTTGGTTATGACTGGTTGCCGAAATGGGACAAGCAGTACGACTTTACTAAACACTTAGATATGGCTTTCCACGGCGAAGTGAATGGCTACATTATCCAAGGTGTTAACGCCATTAACTCTATGCCAAACCGTAATAAGGTACTCAAAGCCTTGAGTAATCTTAAGTACATGGTGGTGTTGGATGCCTTGGCAACGGAAACCGCAACCTTCTGGCAAAATGCCGATGGCTTCAATGAAGTCAATCCCGCTGAAATTATGACGGAAGTGTTCCGTTTACCTACGACATGTTTTGCCGAGGAAGAAGGTTCCATCGTCAACTCTGGCCGTTGGATACAGTGGCATTGGAAGGGGGCTAACCCGCCGGGTGAAGCTAAGCCAGATGCTGAGATTCTCTCTGGCGTCTTAATGGCAATGCGTGAACTGTACAAACAAGAGGGCGGTAAGTTGCCTGAGCCTGTACATGCGATGAGCTGGAATTACCACAATCCTCACTCACCGCACGCTGAAGAAATCGCTCGCGAGCTTAACGGTAAGGATCTCGTGACTCAACGTCAGCTCAGTAGTTTTGCTGAACTGAAAGCCGATGGTAGTACCGCCAGCGCCTGTTGGATTTATGCGGGTTCTTGGACCGAAGAAGGCAACTTGATGGCTCGCCGTGACAACCATGATCCTTCGGGTAAAGGTATTACTCCGGGTTGGGCATTTGCTTGGCCAGCAAACCGTCGTGTGCTGTATAACCGCGCTTCTTGCGATATCAACGGCAAACCTTGGGATCCAAAACGCACTATCGTCGAGTGGGTTGACGGTAAGTGGCACGGTATCGATGTGGGCGACTTCAATATGAAGTTAACACCACAGGAATCCGCTGGCCCCTTCATCATGCAACCCGAAGGTGTGGGTCGTTTCTTCGCCCTTAAATTATTGGCCGAAGGTCCGTTCCCTGAGCACTACGAGCCGATGGAGTCGCCTATTGGATTGAACCCGTTACACAAGGTCACCAGTAACCCTGCGGTACGTATGTTACCGGGTGTGAAGGAAACCTTAGGTTCCCATAAGGACTTCCCTTATGTGGCAACTACTTACTGTGTAACTGAACACTTTAACTTCTGGTCTACGCATGCTCGTTTAGCTGCGATTTCTATGCCTGAAACCTTCGTCGAAATCGATGAAATGTTAGCGGCAGAAAAAGGTATCGCCAATGGGGATTGGGTCACTGTCAGCTCTAAACGCGGCAGCATTGAAACCAAAGCCTTAGTGACTAAACGGCTACAGCCGTTAAAGGTAAATGGCCAGTTAGTCCATACCGTCGGGTTACCCCGTCACGGCAGCCATAATGCACTCACTCGTAAGAGTTACTCCTGTAACGTACTCACCACGGAAGTGGGGGATGCAAATACACAGGTGCCTGAGTTCAAAGCATTTTTGGTTAACATCACTAAAGCGGAGGGGATCTGATTATGGCATCACAAGACATTATCCGCCGCTCCGGTACTTCAGCGGTGACGCCTGCGGCAAAGGGGCGTAATTCGTCAGAAAAGGTCGCCAAGCTGTTCGACGCCACTAAGTGTAATGGCTGTAAAGCCTGCCAAGTGGCGTGTTCTGAGTGGAATGATTTACGGGAAGAGGTAGGTACTTTCCAAGGCAGTTACCAAAACCCTATGTCGCTATCGGGCCAATGTTGGACCCTGATGGAGTTCCATGAGGTGATGGAAAGCAACAAGCTGCGTTGGCAATTTACCCACTCGGCCTGTATGCACTGTGCCGACCCTGCCTGCTTAACGGCCTGTTCGACCTCTGGCGCGATTATCCAGCACGCCAATGGTGTGGTGGACTTCGATTCGGACAAATGTATCGGCTGCGGTTATTGCGCCAGTGCTTGTCCCTTTGATGTGCCCAAAATCGATCCTAAGGATAACAAGGCCTACAAGTGCACTATGTGCTCTGACCGTTTGGCTGTGGGATTGGAACCTTCCTGCGTTAAGTCCTGTACCACAGGGGCGCTGCGTTTTGGCACCCGTGAGGACATGTTGTTCTACTCGCAAAAACGGGTCGAAGAACTGAAGGAAAAGGGCTTTGCTAAGGCAGGACTGTATAACCCTGAGGGTGTAGGTGGCACTGGTATGATGATGATATTACACGATATCAATCAGCCCGAAAGCTACAACATGCCTGATAACCCGCAGATCCCACTGTCACTCACTCTGTGGCAGGACTGGGTCAAACCTTTAGGCACTATGGGCATTCTTGCCACTGCCGCCGTCGCTTGTCTGCATAAGATCACCGTCGGTCGCAACATAGTTGAAGAAGACCAACCGGGTTATCAACCGCCAGAGGAAGAGGCTAAGCAGGAAGAGGGGGCCGACAAATGAGCAAGCATGATAAGCAAGAAATGATAGTGCGTCACAAGCTGTTCGATCGCATCTGTCATTGGTTCATTGTGGCGGTTGGCCTAGTGACATTTCTCACTGGCTTTTCCTTCTTCTATCCGTCGTTTCAATGGCTGGGGGCGATAGCGGGCACACCGCAATTGGCGAAGTTTATTCATCCCATTGCTGGCTTGATGATGTGCTTACCTTTGATGTTGATGTTGGTGCGTTACTACAAACACAACAAATGGGAAAAGCACGACCTCGCTTGGATGCTCGCCATTAAGGATGTGATGTTCGAGAACGAGGAGAAAATCCCGCCTATCGGCCATTACAACCCTGGGCAAAAGGTATTGTTTCGCGCCTTCGTGCTGACATCTATCACTTTAACGGTGACGGGAATCATCATGTGGCAGCCTTACTTTGCGCCCTATTTCTCAGCCACTGTGGTGGGTTGGGCCATTCTGTTGCACGCCATTTGTGCGCTCATCATGTTGATTTTTGTGATGGTACATTTTTGGATGGCGACATGGGTGGAAGGGTCGGTTAAGGGCATGCTTTACGGCAAAGTCTCTAAGGCTTGGTGCCGCAAACATCACCCTGTGATGTTGGATGAACATTCGGACGTGGAGAAACATTAATGAGTCATACAGCCGAGATACCTCTGGCCCAAGGCAGCGAATCGCCGCTGGAACTTAAACCGTTAAAAGCGGCAGATCCCCAAGCTGTGTATCACAGAAGGGCGCAGCGTTTGCTGTCATTGGCCAAGGACTCGCCGCTGGCTGATTACTTTGAGCTTTGTCGCCGTTTGGTCTCTATACAGGCCAGGTTAGCGCAGGAGGCTGACTTCGGTAAGCTTCTCGCTTGGGGGGAAGATGAGGCGACTCCGCTTTCCCTGTTGGGCTCAGAGGCAGATAGCTATTGGCAGGGACTGCTACAGCAACTGTTAAGTGATTTGTTGCCGCAGGTGGATGAATCCATAGCTCGGATAGTGCGTTTGCTGATGCAGCAATCGCCCGAGCAACTGAGTTCTTGGGGGCGTTCACTACGCCAAGGGCATGTCAGTGAAGTGCCTGCCCGTTTTAGCTTATTCATCTGGGCAGCGATGGGCGTTTATTGGTCGCATTGGGCACCTATGGTCATCAAGCGGATGGATCCGTGCAAGGTGGCGCAGCAGAGTATGTGTCCCGTGTGTGGATGTCATCCAGTGGCGAGTGTGATTGTCGATCAGCCCCGAGCTGGTTTGCGCTACTTGCATTGCAGTCTGTGCGAGAGCGAATGGCATTACATTCGCGCCCATTGCACCAGTTGCGGTCAGGACAAAGAGATGACGATTTGGTCGCTAGATGATGCCAAGGCTCAAGTGCGGATCGAAAGCTGCGATGAATGTCATGGCTATACCAAGATGATGTTCGTCGAAAACTCGCCTTCTATGGATGTGGCGGCAGATGATCTCGCAACCTTGATGTTAGACAGTGAGCTAAATGCTAAGGGCTTTGGGGCAACAACACTGAACCCACTGCTACTGGCCCACGAAACCACGTAAGCCACATAGCTTAAACAAATGCGGGAGGGAGTCGGGTTGCTGATCCCTTCCTGCTTTTTATAAACCAATGGCAATAATATAAACAAAATGACACAGATGATGACCCAAGCACCTGAAACACTACAAGTTCTGTACCGAGCTTTGCCTTCAATGGATAGCCTACTTGCAGAGCCTAGTTTTGTGGTATTGCAGCAGTCCTACGGCAAAGCGGCAGTAAAGGCCGCACTGGATACCCAGTTAAAGGCGGCGCGCAGCTTAATCGGCCGCGAGCACTGTTTGCCGACATGGTGTGGCGAGCTTGCGCAATTGCACAGATGTTTGGTTGATCAACTGTCTAACGATTACAGCCACAGCTTAAAACCCGTGTGGAATCTCACTGGCACCATATTGCATACCAACCTTGGCCGAGCGCAGCAGTCAGAAGCGGCAATTCGAGCCGTGACTTCTGTTATGCGCTACCCAACACCGCTGGAGTTTGAGCTTGCGGCTGGTGAACGTGGTCACAGGGATAATGCGATCAGTGCTTTAATCCAGCGCTTAACGGGTGCCGAGGCTTGTTGTGTCGTGAATAACAATGCCGCAGCTGTGTTGTTGATGCTGTCAGCGGTGGCTGCGGGGAAAGAAGTCATAGTCTCCCGTGGTGAGTTGGTGGAAATTGGCGGCGCGTTTCGCATCCCTGACATTATGCGCCAAGCGGGTTGCACCTTAGTCGAGGTCGGCAGCACCAATCGGACTCACCTTAAGGATTATGAGCAGGCCATTACTGAAAATACCGCTGCGATAATGAAGGTCCACACCAGTAATTATCATATCAGTGGCTTTACTGCCGCAGTGGAGGAGGCAAGGCTGGGTCAGTTATGCCGTGAGCGTGGCATATCACTCATTTCGGATCTTGGTAGTGGTTCACTGACGGATCTGCGCCGCTTTGGTCTAAAGCAAGAACCTACGCCCCAAGCCATGCTAGTCGATGGGGTTGATCTAGTCAGTTTTTCCGGCGACAAACTATTGGGTGGCCCTCAGTCTGGTTTGATCGTTGGCAAACAGTCGCTGATTAAGAAGTTACAGAGTCATCCACTAAAGCGCGCCCTGCGTTGCGATAAGCTGATTTTGGCGGCGTTAGAAGCGACATTGATCCACTATCTTAACCCTGAAACCTTAGACATTGAGCTGCCTATTATGGCGAAATTTGCCCGTAGCCAAGAGACGTTATGGCAGATTGGTCGTCGCTTACAGCAAGCTTTGGTTCCACACTTTGAACCTTGTTATCGCATTGAGTTAGTCGAGTGCCAAACACAGGTCGGCAGTGGCTCGCAGCCCGATACTTTTTTACCCTCAGTGGCGTTGTGTTTTACCGCACTGAATGGCGGCAGTTTAAGCCTATTAGAGCAACATTTTAAGCAGGCGGCACGGCCTATCATAGGTCGCATGAGCCAAGACCAACTCAGGTTAGATCTGCGCGGTCTTGATAGTGAAGCCGAACTCCTCGCCGAGTTGAGCACTTTAGGTGTGCAGTTGTGATCATTGTTACTGCGGGTCATGTCGATCATGGCAAGAGTACGCTTATTCGCGCTTTGACTGGGATGAATACCGATCGTCTGCCGGAGGAAAAACGCCGTGGTATGACGATCGATCTTGGCTATGCGTTTATGCCACTTCGAGATGGTTCGCGGCTTGCTTTTATTGATGTGCCCGGCCACGAAAAATTTATCAACAACATGCTGGTGGGCGTGAGTCATGCTCGACACGCCCTGTTGGTGATGGCCTGTGACGATGGCGTAATGCCGCAAACCCGTGAGCATCTGCAAATTCTTGCGCTCTTACCGTTGCACAGTTTGACCTTAGTGCTAACTAAGCGGGATTTAGTTGATAGTGGCACGGCGGCACAGCTTGTCGCCGATGGGCTCACTTTGCTCGCCGAGTATGGCATTGAGGCCAGTGGTGTTTTTGAAGTGTCGGCGAATGGCACCGCCGACTTAGCATCTCATGGCGTGGCGGCGCTGAAGGCGCATATTCTTGATTTAGGTGAGCAAGAGTCAAAGCGGGCGGAGGATGCCAGCAGCTTTAGGATGACGCTCGATCGCGCCTTTAGTGTTAAAGGTGCGGGTTGTGTCGTGACTGGCACAGTGATCAGCGGCAGCGTATGTGTGGGGGATAGTCTTTTTAGCTCAGGGCAAAAGGCCAAACTCAGAGTGCGAGGCATACATTGTCAGGGACAAGAAGCACAAAGGGCTGTCACAGGTACACGCGTAGCACTCAATTTAACGGGTGTCGATAACCATAGGGAGCCAGAGCGTGGCGATTGGCTGAGCAGTTTGCCTCAAGCCGAGCTCTGTAGCCGCCCTGTAGTGCACATTCGAGCCTTCGATTTTTTAGGCCGTGATTCATTAGTGCATTGGCAAAATGTCCACTGTCACCATGGCGCCGATCATACTTTAGGTCGAGTTTCCCTTTTAAATGAAGCTGATGAAGAAGGCTTCTGTCTGGCTGAGTTGGTACTCGAAAAGCCACTACTCCTATGCCAAGACGATCGAATTGTCCTGCGACACATTGGAGGTAAACAGACTTTAGGTGCGGGGCGAGTGTTGGCGCTGAAAGTCCCTAATCGTAAGAAACGTACACCTGAACGAGTCGCGAGATTACTGCAATTAGCACGCTTGGATAATCCTGCCCATGTGGTGGCTTTACTCGGCCAAACTCAGGCGCTAGAGCTTGATGAAATCGCGTGGCGTTGGCAATTAACCGACGAAGGGCTGGCAATGCTGTTAGCCCAAGCGGGTTTAGTTCGTTTTGGGGCATTTGCTATAGCGACAAGTTTACTTGAGCAAGAAAAACAACAGTTTATTACTTTACTTAGCGAGTTCCATCAACAGCATCCCGACCAACTTGGGCTGGGACGTAATCGCCTGCAACGCATGAGCCATAGCGCTTTGCCGCCCGAATTAGCCAATAAAGTGCTCGACACGCTTTGCCAAGAGGGACGCATGGTATTGCGTGGCGCCCTGTTGCAATTGGCCGAGCACAAAATAGTGCTAGATGCTGAGGCGCAGCATTGTTGGCAGGCACTTGCGCCTTGGCTTGCCGAGCAAACCGCTCCTGTATGGGTCACCGAAATGGGCGAATACCTTGAGCTTGAACCTGCCAAATTAAGGTTGTTGTGTTTCCAGCTGGTGCAGCAGGGGTTTATTACTGCTGTGGTGAAGGACAGATATTTGCTCAGCGAGCAAATCTGTTACTACGCCAGCTTAGTACGTACTCATATTGCAGAACACGGCAAGCTCGAAACGGCAGAATTTAAAGATATGGTTGGGCTTGGGCGTAAGGTGAGTATTCAACTGCTTGAGTTCTTTGACAGAAGTGGTTTTACCCGTAGGAAGTATCGCAGTAATAGCCGAGAAGTTCGGGATGCGGAGTTGTTTTTTTCCCATGAGAATTGGCGGAAGAACATAGGAGTCGAACCTACCCAGGACTGCTGGCAGCCCTACCCGGATTTGAAATCCGGACGCCTCACCGGAGACGACGTTCTTCCAATAGAAGACCTAGTGATAGTAGAAAATGCGTAAAGATGATTCAAGGCGATTCTTATTTAGTTTATGGGTTTGTGATACAAGTCTTAAATTGTCATCAAACTAATTGTTTTTATTTGGTTTTATAGTTTTAAAGGGGCGCTATGGAATATCATTCACATGAAGTGGTGACAGAAAGAAACGTGATCTTGTTAGAACATGGGCACGCATCTGAGCTGACTGACTACTTAGCTAATGAAGTGCGGGTTGCACTGGTCTATAACGGCATAGCGCATACCGTGATGTTGGCGAGCCCTCAAGATTTAGAAGCCTTCGCTATTGGTTTTACGTTATCTGAACGTATCGTTTCCCATATCAATGATATCAAAGGGGTGGAGCTCGAGTTCACCAGTGAAGGTGTGTTGATCCAAGTGGAAATCAACCAACGATGCTTTATGGAACTCAAGCAGCAAAGGCGCAATATGGCAGGGCGCACAGGTTGTGGATTGTGCGGCATCGCCCAGCTCGAAGAGGCCGTCAAGCCTGTGATGCGGGTGGACTCAGATGCCAGATTCGATATCGAACACTTACAGGTTGCACTTGGGCAAATTCAAGATAATCAACAACATTTTAAGCTGACGGGCGCCACTCATGCGGCCATGGGGCTTAACCATCAAGGACAGATCATCGCCGCCTATGAGGATATAGGCAGGCATATCGCACTCGACAAGCTAATTGGTGCTTTTTGTGCCCACAATGTGGAGCGTCCAGTGGCTGTGTTACTCACCAGTCGCGCGAGTTTTGAGATGGTGCAAAAGGCCGCTAGTGCCAATATCCAAATTCTGTTTGCTATGTCCGCCGTGACTTCACTGGCGTTGGAATTAGCAGAGAAAAGCAATATCACGCTTATCGGTTTTTGCCGTAATGGCAGGGCAACGCTTTACACCCACGGTTATCGCCTGTTGGGGCAGCAGTGTGTCAGCTTAGCTAAAGCCATTTAAGCGTGAGGCCACTTGTGATTGAAGTTGTCGAACGACTTAAATCACTCTGGCACACAGGTTATAAGCGCATTGCGCTTATTTTTTATAGTCTCGTTCATTAGGGTAATGACATGACATGGCAACAATTTAAACAAGAATATTTAGTCCGTTTTTGGGCGCCTATGCCAGCGGTTATCGCTGCAGGTATCCTTTCTACTTACTATTTTGGTTTGACCGGAACCTTCTGGGCCGTTACTGGGGAATTCACTCGTTGGGGTGGTCATTTACTGCAGTTTTTAGGTGCAGAACCAGAAACTTGGGGTTATTTCAAAGTGATAGGTCTGCAGGGCTCTCCTCTAGATCGTATCGACGGCATGATGATTATCGGTATGTTTGGCGGTTGTATTGCTGCTGCGCTTTGGGCCAATAACGTCAAACTGCGTATGCCACAGAGCCGTATCCGTATTGCTCAGGCACTGATCGGCGGCATTATTGCTGGCTTTGGTGCCCGTTTAGCTATGGGTTGTAACCTTGCCGCCTTCTTCACGGGTATTCCGCAGTTCTCTTTACATGCTTGGTTCTTTGCTTTGGCGACTGCGGCAGGTTCTTACTTTGGTGCAAGATTTACCTTACTGCCGATGTTCCGTATTCCGATAAAACTGAAAAAGGTAAATAAAGCGACTTCAATCAAGCAGGACGAAAACCAAGCTAGACGTCGTTTCCGTATCGGTATGCTGGTGTTTGTAGGCATCGTCGGTTGGGGGTTATTGACTATGTTCAATGCGCCAAAACTCGGCATTGCTATGCTCTGTGGTGTTGGTTTTGGTTTATTAATCGAACGGGCCCAAATCTGTTTTACCTCAGCGTTCCGCGATATGTGGATCACTGGTCGTACTCACATGGCGAAGGCGATTATCTTAGGCATGGCGGTCAGTGCGATAGGCATTTACAGCTATGTGCAACTGGGTGTGCCACCTAAGATCATGTGGGCTGGCCCTAATGCGGTGATCGGCGGCTTATTGTTTGGTTTTGGTATTGTACTGGCTGGTGGTTGTGAAACGGGTTGGATGTATCGTGCAGTCGAAGGTCAAGTGCATTTCTGGTGGGTGGGCTTAGGTAACGTGTTGGGTTCAACCTTATTGGCGTATTACTGGGATGATATCGCTCAGCCATTAGCAACGAACTGGGACAAAGTTAATTTACTGACCAGCTTTGGCGATAAAGGCGGATTATTGCTGACCTATGTGCTGCTGGGGCTCTCCTTTGGCGCTATGTTGCTGTGGGAAAAACGTTTCTTTGCCCGTAAGGCGAAGCGTGATGAACAATTGCTAGCGGAGGCGGCGTAATGGCTCAATATATTCCAGATTATCAACTCGATATGGTGGGTGAACCTTGCCCTTATCCCGCAGTGGCTACCCTTGAGGCTATGCCAAAGTTAAAGCCCGGTGAAATTCTCGAGGTGATTAGTGACTGCCCGCAGTCTATTAACAACATTCCCCTCGACGCTAAAAATCATGGTTATAAAGTGCTGGAAATTGAGCAGAATGGTCCGACTATTCGTTATCTGATCCAGCGTTGAGGATAGGACTATGTTGACTATTCTCAGTGGCTTAGGTATTGGCTTAGCCATGGGATTTGTGATGCAAAGGGGTAGATTTTGTATGGCGGGCGGGCTTCGCGATACCTATCTGCAACGGGACTTTACCATGGTGATCGCTATTTTGATTGCCATCAGCATCCAAAGTCTAGGGCTGTTCCTGTTTTACGAATGGGGTTGGGTTAAATTGCCAGAAGGGCATTTCCCTTGGTTGGCAACCTTAGTCGGTGGTGTATTGTTTGGTGTGGGTATGGCAGCAGCGGGAAGCTGCTCCACTGGCGCCTATTACCGCGCTGCCGAAGGGTTGGCTGCCAGTGTGATGGCCGTTCTCGGTTTTATTGCTGCCAGTAAATTAGTGCGTCTCGATGAGTTGAAAGGTCTACTTAAACCTTTTAAGCAGCATCAACTTGAGGACCAAACGCTCTATCAAACTCTGGGCGTTTCCCCTTGGGTGATCGTGCTTGTCCTCGTATTACTCACATTGTGGTTGGCATTGGGTTATCTCAAACGCCGCAAACGTCCGGTTGCACTGATGGCACCCCGTAAAACGGGTTTAGCTCATTGGTTGTTTGAAGCGCGCTGGCATCCATTTGTAAGTGCTTTGCTGATTGGTTTACTGGCGCTACTTGCATGGCCTGCAAGTCTTGAAAGTGGCCGTGTAGGCAGTGTTGGGATCAGTGGCCCGAGTGCGCAGTTATGGGATCTTGTCACCACAGGTAACACTAAGTTCTTTAGTTGGCCTGGGTATTTTCTCTTGGGATTATTTATAGGCGCCTTTATCGCTGCCCAGGGCAGTGCTGAGCAGCGCTGGCGCTACCCAGGTCATAAAGTGGTGTTATTTGGGTTTGTTGGTGGCCTGTTGATGGGCGTGGGGAGCGGGCTTGCCGGAGGTTGCATGCTTGGTAATGCGCTCGTTGGCACGGCTTATTTGTCGTGGCAAGGCTGGCTATTTATCCCTGCTATTTTATTTGGCAGTTGGTGCTTTAACTATTTTGCGCTACTGAGGCCAATGCGTCTTGCGCAGATTTAACGTTTATAAAGGAGCTGTATATGGAACAGTATCTCGACACAACGGGTAAGCTATGCCCTTTTCCTTTAATTGAGTTACAACGCTTAATTGCGAGTCTTGAGACTGGCGATAAAGTGGTACTGGATTACGATTGTGGCCAAGCAACTGAGAATATTCCCCGCTGGGCGGCTGAAGCCGGGCATGAGGTGACCCACTTTGCCCAGAAGGGCGATGCTGCTTGGACTATGACGATTCAAAAGGGCTAACTCGTCCTCAACTAAAAAGCGCTGCATTTGCAGCGCTTTTTGATCTTAGCCTTGGCAATCTACTGGCAGATATTCATCCGGAATACCGTTGCTGCTGCAAACCCAAGTGATATTATTTTGCTCATCAACTTGAGGCGATAGATAGACTTCATAGCCTTGATAATCCCCGAGTGCTTCGCTTCCTATAAAACCGACTATGCCATCTGTGTACAGATTAAATGTCGCAATCTGCTCGTCCGTGAGTCCAAGCACATCCAATTCGGTTGGCCAAGCTTTGTTGGTTTGATAGTAACCGACTAAGATGTCAGTGATCGGTGCCAGTGCTTGATGTTGCTGGTCGATACTGTCAATGGCCAGTGCCGCATCGGGTACATTCAATGCTGCTGGTGTGGCTTCGGTCGTGGTTGGCGCCTCATAACTCGTGGCGGCACCCATCTTCTCTTGATAGTCCTTATACGCTGGCAACGCGACAGCTGCAGCAATACCAATAATCGCAGCGAAGATTATCAATCCACCGCCCGCTGTGCCTAAACGTGGCATAAAGAAGCTGAGTAAATAGGCCCATGCACTGCGTGATGGCGGTGCATATTCCACTCCTTGTGCTTTGGCTTGGACTCTCGCCATGCGCTTGGTCAACCAAGGATAGCTGCCATTAAGCTCGTGCAGCGACATCCAAAAACCACTCGACTCACTGGCTTGGCGGATATATTGATCCACATTCATACGTTTCCATTGCTCGACACCAGCGGCTAACACAGCAACGGCATTTGTGGCTGAACGTAAGCTGTTGCAGCAACGTAATCCGTGGAGATCGCAGGTATATTCACAGGCGCGAGAATAAGCCGCACCGACTAAAGGTAACCAAGTGGCGAAGACTAAGAAGGGCGCTTTACCTATATGATTGCGGCGAATATGGCCTAACTCGTGGCCGATATAGAAGTTGAGCGCATCTTTATCTGACTCAAGCGCATCCACAATCGATGAAAACAGCACTATATAGTTGCGACCGAGGAAGCGTGTCGCCAGTGCGTTTAACATGCCATCGGCTGCCAATAAGTAAGCGCGTGGTGGCTCGCGTATTTCTAAACGTTCGCAACACGCTAAATATTGTTTATGTAATTCAGGAAACTGCTCTGCATTGATTTCGACAGCCGTGCCTTTTAAGTAGCTGATAAAGGCGGAGTGGCTAAAGAGATAAATAATAAAAAACATCAACACATAGAGCAGCGCCATGCCAAAAGTGCCTATGATCAATGCCGCCCAGACGATCCCAGAAATAATAGCTAACAGAGTGAACAGCGATTTTTCCTTCGAATAGACAATATCTGTCATTTGAATGGGATTCTCGTTCCCTGCGGTAATAACTTGTTCCATGTTGATCCTTTTCCTTGTGAAGAGACAAACGGCGTGAAAGTAGTCAATTTTACTCGAAAATTCAACCACTATCGCGTGCAAAGCAAAAAATTAACCGTTTTGTCATTAGTTTAATCAGCTATGCACAAATTGTAGTAGGTCGATTTCGTCAAGATTTTGTGGCTTTTTAGCGTTAAAGAGTCCGATTATGCAGGCGGACACAGGTTGGTAAGTGGCTCTTAGTCTCTGGGCATTTTCCTCGCAGCGCACTAGAATTAGGTGTTTTCGCAGCATATTGGCTGAGGGTTAAGTCTTAAGTTAGAACCGAGATAAAAGTAAATTACATTACTATGAGTGCACTTTAAGGCATGGTTCTTCAAGGCATAGTGCTTTGAGTCAGGCTCGGTTAAGCCTATATAGGGTTAGCTATGGCAAGCGTTGAAACAAACCACAGAAATACAAAGGAATTGAGATGGCTAAGTTAACAAATAAGATGATAAGTAATCGATTGGGTTTCAAATGGTACTGTGCCGCAGGCGTGATGGTTAGCGCGTTAAGTGCGGGAGTAATGGCGGCTAATGCACCTTCTTTTGACTGCACGAAAGTGAATGCTGGCAGTATTGAAGACATGGTCTGTAAGGATGCGGGGCTGAACCAACTTGATAATCAGTTAGCTAAGGTCTATAGCCAAGCGCTTGAAAAAGCGAAGAATGAACAACCTCCTACTTTAAAGGCGATGCAACGTGGTTGGGTGAAAGGCCGTAATGAATGCTGGAAGAGCGACGATAAGCACGCGTGTATTGAATCTAGCTATCAAACCCGCATTGCCGAACTGCAGGCACAATATCGTTTAGTCGACATGGCCGGCCCAGTGTTTTATGCCTGTGACGGCAATCCAGCTAACGAAGTAGTGGTGACTTATTTTAAAACCGAACCTGCCACCCTGATTGCTGAACATGGTGATAGTACTTCATTAATGTTTGTGCAACCCAGCGGCAGCGGCGCTAAGTATCAAGGCCGCAATGAAAGCCTATGGGAACATCAAAGCGAAGCGAAAGTGGTTTGGGGCTACGAAGCACCAGAAATGACCTGTAAACTGGTGACCAAATAGGATTGATTTAAGGTCGCCATGAAACAAGCTCTCGTGCATATCGCCTTAGTCGTAAGAGATTACGATGAGGCGATTGATTTTTATGTGAATAAATTAAAATTCGAATTAGTCGAAGACACTTATCAAGCCGAGCAAGATAAGCGCTGGGTCGTTGTTGCCCCACCGGGTTCTAAGGGCGCTTCTATCTTGTTAGCGCGTGCGTCTAAGCCTGAGCAGTTCGATTTTATCGGTAATCAGGCGGGTGGGCGGGTGTTTTTATTTTTAAATACCGATGACTTTTGGCGTGATTATCGCCGTATGGTCGCCGATGGCGTGGAGTTTGCGCGCGAGCCGCAAGAACAAGACTATGGCACAGTCGCTGTGTTTAAAGATCTCTACGGTAACTTATGGGATTTACTGCAATTGAACCCGAATCATGTCATGGCTAAGCGAATGAGTTAAGATTCAGTATTTCGTATGAATTACCGCGCAAGCTATTTAATGGGGTCAAACACTGGGAATACTCTTTGTGTTTTACCTCTGTTAAGTTCGTTTAAAATTCTCAGTTATTGATCATTTTTATTGGGAATTCACTGTAAATTTCAATTTATTCTTGTGGAACGGATAGATTTTATAATGGATCGGCCAATGCCATTATGTTTTTATTCAAAATTAAATATCTATCGAATAAATTATTCTTTGGTTTTTATAATTACCCATTCACTTTTTTCGTACTTTAGTATTTAACTCACATTTAAATTAATGAGCGTCAGTTTTTGTTGACAGTTTTATACGTCACTTATTTGCATAGGCGATTATTGTCACTTAGCTTCTTTAATGTTCTCTAGCTATAAAAATTTAGTTGTGAATATCATTACGTCTAAAGCAAGCTGGCATTTGAAAATAATATTTAATCTGAGTGACTTACTAAAGGAATCTGATAAGTATGAATTTTTTTAAAATACGTTGCACGGCATTATGGATAGGCCGCGCGTTAAGTGTCTCCGCGATAATAGCGTTACCATCGTTCGCATCTGATATGCCAACCAGTCAGTATCATATTGATGCAGAAGAAATGAAAATGGTAGATATGCCTAGTGTGTTACTGCCATTTAATAATCTGATGTTTTTATATGGCGTAGATGCATCGCAGTTTGATTTAGCTGACTTTATTTACGTCAATGTTCCTAATTTAATCGATAAAGAAGAGGCGATTACGCATTGGGCTGGATATTATAGTATTAACCCCAAAGTCATACTGACTTTGATGGAAATGCAATCTCAGTTAATTTCGTCTCCGACAGCTGAAGCGCTTAACCGACCTTTGGGAACATTATCGGATAAACAGGGTTTTGAGGAACAACTCCAAGATGTATTGGCTCAGCTATCACAACGTTTTTATGCCTATGAAGAGTCTCAATTAAAAGGCCTATACCCGCCAAGCACCGACGCAGTTAATGCATCGAGTTTTGCATTATTGGCTTTGTTAAACGGTCGTAGGATAGAGCAACAGCAACAGCAACATGCCGTTATGACGGGTGAGCACGCTTTGGGATTGGCCCCATTTATTGAGCAGTTTAGATTATTATTTGGCAATACTGAACGTGAGTTGTTAATGAGTTCAGTTGCTAAAAATCCGCTTGTAGCTGATTCAACTCAGTCGATGCAACAAGTCGTCCCATTGGCGAATATTACCGCGAGTAGTCTGCCACCCAGTAACATGCTGCAAATGCCTTGGCGACAGGGATATTCATGGCAATCCAATGGTGCTCATTCGCATACTGGGTCTGGCTATCCGCTATCATCAATCGATGTATCCTACGATTGGCCACAATGGGGGAGTCCGACTTATTCGGTTGCTTCCGCACATGCTGGGACTGTCAATGTGTTGTCTCGCTGCCAAGTACGGGTGACAAATGCTAACGGTTGGGCGACTAACTATTATCATATGGATCAAATTACAGTGCGTAATGGTCAATATGTAAACCAGAATACCGTGATGGGCATTTATGCAAATAATAAAAATGCAGCCTTGTGTGAAGGTGGGAGTTCAACTGGGCCACATTTGCATTTTTCTTTATTAAAGGATGGGCGCCATGTGTCGTTGCAAGATGTACATTTGGGACAATATAGAATCAACATTGGTAGTTACAACTATGACAATAACTGTAGTCGTTTCAATCTGTTTGATGTAAGTAACAATCGTACAATGTGCGCTTGGGCGCCGCTGTATAATGCTGGAAGTCTCTAATCAATGATAGAAAGCCCCTCAATCGAGGGGCTGATATAATGCGAGGAAAACCGTTGCTCGCTAAGCTAGCTGAATCCTCAAATTGTTTGGATATCCCTGTTTAAATTCTTGAATACCGGTGGTTTTTGGCGGGATTGTCAACGTATGGTCGCCGATGGCGTGGAGTTTGCGCGCGAGCCGCAAGAACAAGACTATGGCACAGTCGCTGTGTTTAAAGATCTCTACGGTAACTTATGGGATTTACTGCAATTGAATGATGAACATCCTATGGCTCACAGGTTAGCGTATCGGGAGCCAGGATTAGAAGTTAACCCCTAATCCTAAGGTGTAGCTGGTATCTCTCGTATTGCCTATCACTGTTTTAGTGTCATTGAAGTCATATTTAAATGACAAATAAATCCGCTGAGTTAGCAGATATTTAAGTCCTACTGTCGAGTTTGAGATGTAATCAATCGAAGGCATATCTGGGAAGGCAATTTGCAGATCGGCATAGGACTCTAAAATGCCACCAAACCAATATTGTTTATAGTTAAGTGAGGCCGCCCAAGCATTTAGTTCTAGTTTAAAGGACTGTTGTTCAAGCCAAAAATGGTTGTAGGTTACGACGAAGTCTAATTTATCGCGCCCAGCACCCCAAAAGCGATAACCAGGACCGAGCCCCGCATAATAACTATGGCTATCGATGCCGAGTTTATCTTCTTCATAAAAATCTTCCTGACGTAACAGCCAATGCTCATTGAGCAGATAGTCTAATGAATAATGTCCTTCGAGGGTGTTGCGCTTAGTCACGTCATCTTCGGTTTCGTAGCGCACTTCGGTCTTGATATTATGTCGCCATTGCAAGGTTTCCGCTGTGATATCGCCTTTGATATGTAGCTTCTGACTATTTTTCTTGTTTTTGGTGACATCAAGTGTGGTTTCTACACTACCGTTAAAATTCCAATCTGAGTTTGCATAGTGCTGCGAGAATCTCAACTCACTCACGGGAGTGTGCTGGTTATTAATTAATACCATGCCATGTTCATTAGAGGCTTGAATACTTATGTCCTGTATGGAACGACTGACACTCCAAGGTCTAGTATCTGTGACTTCGAGGCTGAGAATGGCACTGCGTTGAATGGTAATTTTAGGGGTATAACTGGTGTTGATGATGAGATTTTGATCGTTAAACTCTTTAATTTCACCGCTAATTTTATCGCCATTGAGCAAAAAAACTGTGTCGGCATAACACAAGGGGCTGACACTACAGAGCGTAGCAACAAGGTACAATGCTGGATTGGATATCAGATTATGCATCTTGCTCGTGGGCTCAAAATAAAGGGAGAGTAAGTGTTGTCATTCTACTCGAACACAGGCTCTACAAAGCAATAACATTTGATAAAAGTGTTGATAAGGGATTGAAAACGGGTTCGCAATCCCTTACTTCTTTGCCTGTTAGCGTGAGTTAATTTCGGTTATTTTGAGGTTAATGAGCTGCTTCTGCCATTGGGATTTATCTATGCCTTCGACCCAAATGACGCTGCTTTTACGCTGTTCGCCTTTGCGTAGATAGGTCTCAGGCATGCGGAAAATGGCTTCCCACACTTCGAGTTTTTCGGTTTTGAGCAAAGTACCATTATCGGCGAAGAAGCTAGCTTCAACTTCAACTAAGGTAACGTGTTCATTGCTGGTGCTGGCGAGATCGAAGCTGAGTCCGAGTTTGTCGCCTTTCCATTGACCTTCAGCAAAGCTGACTTTGATCCCATCTTTTGCCGTTGAGCCTAATAGCTCAGGTTGGGTAATCGCAGTGGCGGTCAAGGTGGTGACTGGCGCAGCAACAGTTTGAGTGGTAACTGCGGCACTTGGGACACTGGCAATATTGCTCGATGCACTTGCTACGGCTGCAGTGGCTAAGGCATTGGGCGCTGCTTTGGTTTCAGTGATCACGTATTCCCAGGTAAAGTCGTCTTTGAGTCTGACTTGGGCGCCATTTTCTAGGGTGATATTGGCTACGTCGGCCGCCATAACCGATGATGTTAGCAATAACAATGAGCTAAGTGCGCTAAGGCGTAATGAAGTGTGCATTAATTTTCTGGCTCCGATATCCGTCTGAGTCAATATTCTGCCCTAACATAAACAATTTGCCGCATGTTAGTCACTGTCTAAGTCGTGTTTTGATGAATAAAGTGGATTAATGGCGAGATTTTAACGCTAGTACAGATTGAGCTAGCTGACTGTGGCACTATTAGATAGGTGTACATGAGCGGTATGCTCAATGAATAAAGTAACAGGAGATTAAGATGCAGATGAAACATGGAATTTATGGCTTAGTGATTGGATTGGCATTTAGCACTGTCACTTTGGCTGCTGAAGCACCGAAAGTGGGTTGCGCGGCGAAATTAGATGCCATTAGTGCCGAACTTGCCCAAGCAAAAGCGGCAGGTAATAAGCATAAAGTCGCGGGACTTGAAAAGGCCTATGACGAAGTTTCAACCCATTGCGACGATGATAGCTTATACGCCGAGCGAGTCGCTAAAGTTGAGGCTTTAGAGGAAAAACTCACCGAGCGCCAAAACGAATTGGCCAAAGCCATAGAAGAAGGTCGTTCTATGGATAAAATCAACAAGAAACGCAATAAAGTCGCCGAAGTCGAGGCTGATCTTGCTAAGGCGCGAGCCGAGCTAACGCAATAAATAGCTCAAGCCCAATCGCTAGGAGCTTAGCCCGCGTAACCTATGCTTAAAATAGTGGATTCTGTGCTGGAGTTATAACCGGCACTCAGTATGAAGTGCTCAGTGATTCGATATCTTAACCCAGCTTCTGCGCCCCAACGGGTCGTTTTATCTTCTTCCCATGTGGGTTTGCCATCGACAATTTTGGGTGAAATGTTATTCGTGTAAGATACTGTGCTGATATAGCCACTGCCGCCGGCATAAAAGCTTAAATCTGCCGTTAAGCTGTAGCTTAAGCCTAAGCGGAAGAGGCTTTCTTGGCGATAGGATTCCGCGGGTTCTGGCACGATAATATCGGTTTCACGACTGCGGGCATAGCCTAGGTAATAACCCCATTGTTGGTAATTATTATCGAAATGATAGGGGGCGATTGTAATGCCATAGAGATTATCTGTGGCGGGAATATAATCGAGCATAAGGGCGATATAAGGTGCATTGGCAGTTTCGTCTGATTTATCTGGCCTAACTAATTGCTTAGAAGTGCTATATTCGGCCGCTTGAAGCGGTTGGCATAGGCTCAGGAGTCCAATGCTAAGACAGGCTAGCGTATATGAATGACGACACATGGGATGGTTTCCTTAGGGATAGGGGAAATATTGTTCATTTTCCTGTGTGCGGGGTCAATTCAAAATGCTAAAATCTCTTTTAAAATAAGTATTTGTAAATATTTTGTGTTTTGATTTGAGTGTTTTCTAGGGTGGCATTTAACCGAGGTCAACTCGGCAGTTACCTTTGTATGGGTTTGTTGCGCTAGCGCCTACGTTGGAGTGAAATTGTGGATCAGGAAATAAGGCTCGAAATTTCGGCATGGTTAGCGGGCTTTGGGATTGATAGCCAACCCTCTGATGGAATATCGACCACAGTTATGGTCATTGCTTGCTTACTGTTAGCGAGCATCGCTTATTTTATTGTCCGACGCGTGGTGATTCGTGCGGTGAATATGGTGATCCTGCGCTCTAAGGCGACGTGGGACGATGTATTCATGCGTTATAAGGTACTTGAAAAGCTGGCCATGCTTGTGCCCGCTATCGTACTTAATCTATTGGTGCCAATCGCGCTGACTGAGCATCCACTGCTAAGCGGGCTAGTCGACCGATTACTGAGTATTTGGTTAGTGGTGCTGATTATCCGCGCTATGTATGCAGGTATGGATGCGGTTGATGAAATTTCAGATGTGAATCTGGTGAGTCGGCGCTTGCCTGTTAAGAGTTTCGTACAGTTAACTAAGCTATTTTTATTCTTTGTTGGGATTATCGTTTCTATCTCAATCTTGGCCGATCAATCACCTGTGTACTTCCTCAGCGGCTTAGGTGTGGCAACGGGTTTTGTGATGTTAGTGTTCCGCGACACTATCTTAGGTTTTGTGGCGGGCATTCAGTTAGCGGCTAACCGTATGGTGAGTAAAGGCGACTGGATCCAGATGGATAAATACGGCGCCGACGGTGCGGTAGAAGAAGTCTCGCTGACCACAGTGAAAGTGCGCAACTGGGACAAAACCATCACTATGATCCCTGCATATGCCTTAGTGTCGGATGCGTTTCGCAACTGGCGGGGTATGTCTGAGTCGGGCGGTCGCAGGATCAAACGCGCGATCAATATCGATATCAACAGCATAAAGTTTTTGACCGAGGAAGAGCGCGAACGTCTTAGTAAGATCAATTGCTTAAAAGAATATTTTCCCGCAAAAATAAACGAAATTCGTGAGTCGAATGCCAGAGTGTCGGATCTCGATATGAAAGTGAACGGCCGCCATTTGACTAACGTCGGCACTTTCCGCGCTTATCTGCAGGAATACCTACAGCGTCACGATAAAGTCCACAAGGAAATGACCTTAATGGTACGCCAATTAGCGCCGACCACTGAAGGGTTACCGATTGAGATTTATATCTTCACCAATGATACTCGTTGGGCATTTTATGAGGCGATACAAGCGGATATCTTCGACCATGTTTTTGCAATATTGCCTGAGTTTGGTCTGCAGGCGTTCCAAGCGCCCACCGGCAATGACATTCGCAGTTTAAAGTCTGTTAAGGTCGACTAGTTTGATGACTGTCGATGACTGTCGATGATTATCGATTTAGTTTCGAGAGACAAGAATCGCGGCTAAGGTGATAAATACACCGCCGCTGGTTCTGTCAAACCAATGCAGCTTGTTGCTCGCCTTTAGGCTGGGCGCAAGTACATTGGCCATGCAGGCATAAATCATCACAAAGCTAAAATCCACCACGGCCCAAGTGACTGCAAGAATGGTCAGTTGCGGTAATTGCGGCGCGGCAAGATTGAGAAATTGCGGAAACAAGGCGGCAAAAAACAGTAAATCCTTCGGATTACTGATCCCCACTAGAAACGCCTGTTTATAAAGCTGCCAAGGCGTACCTTTGCCCTCTGACGGGCTAACTTCAAGGGTTTGACCTTGGTTTTTCGTCAATAACAGCTTAATACCTAAAAATACTAAATAGGCTGCGCCGCACCATTTGAGCAGGGTAAAACCGTATTCTGAGGCGCTAATAATCGCCCCCAATCCTGCCGCTGACGCCATCATTAAGATTAAAGCGGCGCTAACACTGCCAAGGCCTGTGGCTATGCTACGCATCTTGCCGAAGTGGATCCCATGGGACATAGATAACATAGCGATAGGGCCGGGTGAAATCCCAATCAATACAATGGCAAATAAATAGAGTAACCAGGTTTCGGGTTGCATATTTGCTGCTCTAAATGGAATAAATGTTAATGTTTAGCACTCGCTATAAAATCAGGGATCACCTTGGGATGACGGCCTTTAATGGTGCGATAGAAGCTCAAAATCTCTTGCATGTCGGTCACGATATCGTCACTGGGTTGCAGTGGTGTGCGGATAACGACAGTGCGGCGGCTAAAGTCTAAGCCAACGGGAGTGATGGGTACTTGGGCCTTGCTGGCGATATGATAAAAGCCGCACTTCCAGCGCGTCACTGGGCCGCGGGTGCCTTCTGGCGCTAGCGCTAACTTGTAATCGGATTTTGACTCAAACAGCTGCACGGCGGCATCGACTAAGTTGTTGTTCTTGCGCCGATCCACCGGACTGCCGCCAATGGCGCGGAAAAACCAGCCCCAAGGCGGGATAAAGAGTTGGTGTTTGCCGAGAAAGTGAATGCGGATACCTAGGGCGCCACGGGCTAAAATGCCGACAATGAAGTCCCAGTTACTAGTGTGCGGTGCAACTATGATGATGTATTTAGCACAGTCGGGCAGTTGGCCTTCTATCTGCCAGCCTGAAGTTTTAAGTAGCCAACGGCAAAGTGGTGTAAACATAGTTCGGTGCCCAGAGTCGAAAAATTAATAATATCATCAGCTTTTTTAGATTTTAAACTGGCTTAAACAAGATAGTCTGTACTGAATTCGGTATAGTACAGTTTAACCTGATTGATTGTGGGGGAACGATACTATGTTGAAAAATGGACTATTAAACAAGGTTATCTGGCAGCGTGTTTTTGCGGCACTGTTACTCCTGCTGACTTGTCATGTTAATGCGGTGCCGACGGATGAGATTACGCAGATGCTCAAAGGCCAAGAAGACGCCTGGAATCGCGGTGATCTCGATGCTTATATGCAAGGCTATTGGAAGAGTGATCAACTGCGTTTTGTCTCTAATGGTAAGTTTCGTTTTGGCTGGGAAGAAACTCTCGCTGCCTATAAGAAAAATTATCCAAATAAAGAAGCGCTTGGTGAACTGAAGTTTACTATCAAAGAAATCAAAATGCTCAGTAATTACGCCGCTATGGTTGTTGGGCGCTGGGATTTACGGCGGATAAAAGATGCCCCAACGGGCGTGTTTACTCTGTTGATTGAAAAAATCGACGATCGTTGGGTGATCACCATGGACCACAGTTCAGATTAAACCGTGTCCTTTGCACTCAGTGTTGCACTGCAGTTCAAATTAGATTTGCGATAATAAACAGTCTGGTTTGGTGGGCGGCTCGGCAGGCAGAGTTAAATGGAAATCCTGCTGTCCAAGCTGTCTACCTTTGCCATCGTATCTCACTTCGGTGAAATGCATACCGCCCTCAGCATCTTCGAGCAGAATGCTGGTGGAGCGGGTGCCATAGTCGGGGTGACGAATATAAATCGCAGCTAAACGCCGTTCCCACTCGATCCCTACTCCCGTATTAGGCAGCTCATTATCTTGCGGCTGGGAATCGTCTTTCATTAGTTGTAACAGTACTTGCACTTCTATACTGCTGGACTGGCTGATTGCCGCTTCTAACGCCTGCTGTCCCTTCGCCATTTTCGGCCAAATATCATCGAGTGCACCATTGCTAATGGCATGAAATCCATCGGCAAGTTTTACTGTGTCTTTATTGATACTGTTAAAACAATATAAGTCAGTACCTTGGCCGAAGATGAGATTGAACGGCTGATAATTGTCGCTATGTTCAACGAGCCAATTAGGGCACACGAGCGACCCTGAGTTGAGCGTCATAGTAATCAGCTCGCCACGACTACGCATGGCTTCAGGGTTCTTTTGCGGAACGCGCAGATTGGTTACGCCTGCGATTTGTCCTTGTTTATTGATGCCAAACCAAGTGCCACTGGCCTGCAGATCTTTACCCGCGAGTATGTTTTCTTCCGGCGGCCAAAAATGCGCTGGCGCAGTTGGTCTATGATGAAACTCATCGCGGTTGGCACAGATGATTAAGGGATACTTAGGATGGGCATTAATGGCGACAAATAGTATGCACATAGCAGGCTAAATTAATCCAAAGGTAGATTAACTTAGCCTGTCTGCTCACAAATGAACAGCGTTAGTGGTGCGAGTGCTTATCTGTTTTTGCGTGTTCATGTGCATGTTTATCGGCACTAGGTGTCACAACAGGTTTCTGCTCGTCTGTGTGCGAAGCGCTAGATTCATGAGTATGTGTATTCTCGTGGGAATGGCTATGGGCGTGACTATGCGCATGAACTGCAGGTTTGCTGAGCATTAAGCGGCGTAAAAATTTACGTGGACCTAAGCGCAGTAAGCTGGCGGCAAACAACCCTGAGAGGATCAGTAGAGCAATTAAGTTCACGACTTCAGGCAAGGTAAATAAGGAGAACCATAGTGGCAAGCGTAATGCTGCGGCTAAGCTCAGCGCAATAATACTCAGTAATATTGCCCTTTGCGTCCATGTCATTAACTTAAGCTGAGCTATGTTGAGTACAGGTGCTGCAATCAGCGGCATCATAATCGCAATAGGACTCCAGCCACTATAAGCCAGTGCAAGAGCGAGTACGGCGGCGCCTAAGTTGCAGAAACGCATAGGTAAAAATACAAGTAATAGCACAACAACCTGTAGCAATGGATTGCTTAAGGGCATTGAAGGGTGGCCAATTAAATTCACTAATACTAGGCTAAGTAAAATCCAAGGTGCGCTGCGATCGACTAAATGAGCAAAGCCGAAACGCAGTGAATTGCTGGGTAATTTAGTGTGTGGATCGGTAATGGTGACGTTAGCATGGCTTAAATACGCACTCAGAATAAACACTACAAGCAATTGGAATAATGCTAACCAAGGACCAAGAAGTAGAGCTGTGATCACTAAGGCTTCAGGCCCAGCTAAGCGTTGGAACCAGCGACGGGCTAAACTGCTATCCTGCGGCGTCAAACCTAATTTAAAGCGCAGCGCAGCCGCACCATAGCTCAGCAGCAACACGGGTGCGAGCTTTAATAGCCAAGTTATTAATTGCTCTGTGCTGTGATCATGGTGGGCATGTTCGTGGCCGCCTGAATCCATTAATAGCAGCATCACGAGTAAACCGATGCCGAGCAAACTACCTATGCCAGCTTGGTATTCATATTTGCCTTGCGTATCACTTTCATGCTGACCATGGGGTTGATGTAGTACCACATGCAGAATTGTGCCTGTAATAAAGGCTTGTAAGTAGACAGTGTCATCGATATTTAAATAAGGAAGTAGTTGCTCACCGGCGAAATAGCCTATGCCTGTAAATAGCATCTGGGCTGCAAAGATCATAAGTGTCCAACGTGTTCCGAGATGGGGTTTAAGTATCCACCATACTGCAAAACCGACGGGTAATTGGTGGAGTATGACACCAAGAGCTAGCAGAATGGAGTTATCGTCTTGCTGCGCCAAAACCATAGCGGTGCCATCGGTGATGGTATGCAGTAATAAGCCACCAATACCCAAGAAAAGCGTAAAATTATGGGTGACTTCTGAATAACGGTGAAATAGGCGTTCGCTGGCGGTAGGCCCCCAGATGCCGAGGAGTACAAAGACGATCGCAAGCATGCCACCATGCTCGAGTAATTCTGGCAAGATGTGGATCAGCACTAATCCGCCTAATGAGACGAATATAAAACCATCGAGCCCCTTTTGTAAGCCACTACTCGATGAGAAGTAGCGATAAAACAGAGGGCCAATTAAGAGTGCGATACAGCTAGCAAGAAGATAGAGCATGGATTCCACGGAAAATTTGCTGAAAAAACGCCATAGTATACCAGCTGTAAAGCAAAGTGAGCAGTGACTTGCAGGCAATTTACTCAACTGACATTTTATACTGTGTTTTGAAGGGGAGAATTTTATTCACTTTGGCCATTCTGCGGAGAAATTTTCAGATCTAACTCGAGAAAAGGTACTATACCCAAGCTACCTGAAGATATGAGTTTCAGAGCGCCTAGGGTGCTTCAATTCAAGGCGCATCAATGACAGAATGTCGGCCACCTTTTGAATTGTTGCAACACGGAAGTGGAGCTCCCTAGGCGCTCCGTTCCGGCGGGTTGTAACGTACTTTATGCCGTGTTGGTTATTTTTAACTTAGCCCACTAGGTCCGCAAATAACCGCCTTGCCTAAAGTGCGTTACATTCCCGCTGAATCCTGCATCTTCAGATTGTTTGGGTATATAATATCGGCTTATGTTGGCTTGGGTGTTGATACGTTAAATGGATATATTTTCTGCTGCGGTAATGTTGTTTCTGATCATGGACCCTTTGGGGAATTTGCCGATTTTCGCGTCGATTCTACGGCATATCGATCCCAAGAAACGTCGTAAGGTACTGATCCGCGAATTACTTTTCGCCTTAGTGATCATGTTGTCTTTCCTTTATGCGGGTGAAGCCATTTTAAGTTTCTTAAATCTTCGTTCCGAATCTGTGAGTATTGCAGGCAGTATTATTCTGTTTTTGATCGCGATTAAGATGATTTTCCCCCAACCCGGTGGTGTCGTTGGATTAGCCGCGGGAGAAGAGCCTTTTATCGTGCCTATGGCTATTCCCTTGATGGCTGGCCCATCGATTCTTGCAGCCTTGATTTTACTGGCGCATACCGATAGCTCACGTATGGGCGATTGGACCATAGCGTTAGTGTCAGCTTGGGGGGCGAGTGCGGTGATCTTAATGTTTTATAAACTTTTCACCCGTGTGCTGGGGGAAAAGGGGCTCACAGCAGTCGAGCGTTTGATGGGTATGGTGCTGGTCATGATCTCAGTGCAAATGTTCCTCGACGGTATTTCAAACTATCTGAAAACCGCTGGCTAACTTTATCTAGTTTGATCAAAACGAAACCGTATTAACGTTGTTAATGCGGTTTTTTTTATGGCTGAGATTTGGCTTGGAATTGAGTCAGCACAGAGGTTTGCTGAATATTTGCTGACAAAAGTGCAAATCTTACCTGCGAACAGGTGTATCAAGTTGTTACTGAGGTGCAGTGCTGCTAATGTCGAAAACTCTGTCTCTATCACTTGAAGACGGATAAACCCCGAGTAGGTTACTAATTAAAGGCAATTTGTCTTAATACAAAGAGACACTAGTCTCAATAAATAGAATGGCGTAAACGGCGTTAGCTGTTACAGAAGGATGTTAAAAATGCGAAGTACAAAAGGCGTAACAGCGTTTGGACTGATGTTGGCATTGATTAGCGGCGCGAGTATTGCCGCTCCGAATCATACGCCTGCAGATGCGGGTGTGATTAATAAAGATCGAATTTTATATTGGTTGATTAAGCGTGGCGAAGTGGCCGCCGATGCCAGTGATAGCGTAAAGCAGGAGGCGATAGAAGCTTATATTCATCGCGCCACTTTGGCACAACCCAAAGCGCCGCGCATCGAAGTTGAAGCTGAACATGCGCGTCTACAAAGAGCTAAGTCATCGCAAATGATGCGCTCACCTGCACAGCGTTTACAGGCCGATGCGGATGTAAAGAAAACCGTTAAAGTGCTCACAGTATTAGTGGATTTTGCTGATCTAAAACATGATGACAATGGCTTAAAAGCGGGGGATACAGACATGTATTACCCGAGTTATCCTGCGTCCCACTACAAGCAATTACTCTTTTCGCCTACGGGCTTCAAAGGTCCACAGGGGCAGACGTTAGATTCGGGGTATCAATATTATCAAGCGGTTTCTGGGCAGACCTTCTCCTTTACTGGGGATGTGAAGGGCTGGTATACCGCCTCGCAAAATGCTGAATACTATGGTGTTAATGATCCAGATACCCGTAGTGATTCACAGGTCGAACAATTGGTAAAAGAAGCCGTATCTCAAGCTGTTGCAAATATGTCTGCAGCTGAGTTGGCGAGTTATGATGTTGAAGACCAAAATGATTTGAACAATAACGGTAATTACGATGAGCCCGATGGCATTATCGACCATGTGATGATTTTCCACTCTAGCGTAGGCGAAGAGGTCGGCGGCGGAAAACTAGGATCGAGTGCGATATGGTCGCATCGATATTATGTCGACCAAGCAACCAATGGTTATGCGCTTCCTGGTACGAACAAAAAAGTATTCGGTTATACAA
Source organism: Shewanella sp. DC2-4 (assembly GCF_013248875.1). NCBI lineage: Bacteria > Pseudomonadati > Pseudomonadota > Gammaproteobacteria > Alteromonadales > Shewanellaceae > Shewanella > Shewanella sp. DC2-4. Next base: position 99,877 of record NZ_JABRVR010000002.1, read on the forward strand.
TCCAGCCTATCGATGCGGCAACGGGCGTGTGTACCCACGAGTTTGGCCATGATCTAGGTCTGCCTGATGAGTACGATACCTCTGAAAATGATAAGAAAGACGGCTCGCCTGTGGGGCTATGGTCTTTAATGTCTGGTGGTAGTTGGGCTGGTGCTATTCCTGGCGCTCAGCCGAGTGGTTTTAGTCCTTATGCTCGATCTTATCTACAGAAAAGATACAAAGGTAAGTGGTTGAATGAACGTGAAATCACCTTAGATAGCATTCCCAAATCAGGCATGGAAGTGACGTTGAATGAGGCGGTTAATCATCAGGCGGTTAATCAGATCTCTATTCCGCTCCCTCTTGTGTTAATTCCTTTTAAAACACCTTATCAGGGCAGTTATCAGTACTATTCTGGCCAAGGAAATATGCTGAATAACAGCATGAATTTTAATGTTAATTTACCTGCCGTAACAACAGATAAACTGATTCTGAGTATGAAGGCTAGTTGGAGTATTGAGCCTAACTATGACTACATGCAGGTGAAAGTGGATGGTGTGGCCATTGCGGGTAATTACACTAAGTCGAACAATGCAATGAATAGTGCTCGTCATATCATCACTGGTGAATCGTCTGCGCTTGCTCTGGCGGAAGGTCGTGATGCTTGGGTAACATTAGAATATGATTTATCAGCATATTCTGGAAAATCTGTTGCTGTCGAAATCAACTATGTCACTGATGATTATACCTCTGAGTCAGGGATCGCTATTGATAACATCAGCATTAAACAAAATACCACTGAGTTATATAGTGATAACGCTGAAGTCGCGGATAAAATGACGTTTTACGGCTATAGCCGGATTAAGGATTCTCGTCCGGATCCCAAATCTCAGTCTCGTTATATTATCCAGCTGCGTAGCCATAATGGTGTCGATGCGGGTTTGAAAGCAAAAAGCTTTGATCCCGGAGTTTTACTCTGGTTAGAAAATTTTAGCTACAGTGACAATAACGTTTCAGACCACGCTGGCCATGGCTTGATTGGCGTGATTGATGCTGACCAAAATATGATTGGCACTCGCTCTACCGACGTACAAATTCGTGATGCGGCCTTTAGTACAGTAAATCAAACCTTCTATTTGGAGGACAATCATCGCGATGCTGTCAGCCTGTTCGATGACAGTTTTGATTACAGCGCGCCACTACAGCCACAGTCAGGTATGGTGTTGCAGCAGCTAGGGTTGACAATGCAGGTACTATCTCAAGCCAGCAACAATAGTACTGCGGTTATTCGTCTTGCTAATGCGAACTCTGATGCTATAGCGCCGTTAACTGTCAGTTTTGGTAAGACAGTTAGTCAATTAGCGGTGAACTTCACCAGTAACGTTGATGGTGGTATGGGAGTATTAACCTACGCTTGGGATTTTGGTGATGGCACGACAAGCACTGTCACGGCGCCAACCCATACCTATGCGAAGGCTGGCACTTATACTGTGAAGCTTACAGTGACAGATGCGCAAAATACTAAGGCGATTAGCAGTTCGACGGTAACGGTTGTTGCACCTGTTACGCCTCCAGTAACTCCGCCGGCCAGTGAGAGTTCAGGTGGCGGCAGCTTAGGTTGGTTAAGCCTTGCTTTCCTTGGCTTATTGACTTGGCGCCGCCAGTTAAATGTGCACTAAGTTAAATGTCCACTAAGTTGATTGTTTGAAACCCGAACAAAAATGCCTCTGATCTAGAGGCATTTTTTATCTGTCTTGAGGCTAAAATCTGACTAAGCTTTGGATGAAGTCTAAAGTTTACAACTGACGGATAGCTTGCTCGGCCGCTGGAAGAAAGATTTCGCTGACGATCATTTCATGCTCACCGTGATGGAAATAGCGGCGGCGTCCCCAGAGTGCATGTTCGACACTTTGATCTAAACTTTCAGCTAAGTGGGCAAGGCGACTACAGGTTTCGAAACTGGCCACTTCGATTCTACCGGGGATGAAGTTATCTTGGCTAAACAGTAATTCACCTAAGGGGCGAGTACCCAAACTAAGGAAATCCATTTTGCGCTCGGCCATTAATTTTTCAGGGATTAAGGTTCTGGCAAATACCCAAGGTATCGAGTCGAGGCAAAGCAAGACTTCACGGATCCATACAGCACCTTGCTGGGGATATTCGCCCTCTAAGGGAGCATGCAGTCCTTCGCCTAGTATCTTTACTTCAAATTGAGCGCAGCAAGTTTTGAGTTTTTGCGTTAGGCTGCCAGTGGCAAGCAACCATTCTTTCAAGGGCGATTTGGGGAGTTTGTCGGCTAGATCGGCTGAAAACCACTGAATAGATTCACCATAGGGAAAGCTTAAGCTAGTCACATTCATTAAATACTCGTTACAATATAAACAAACGTCGGCAGTCTAGCATGTCGCGACGCGAGCATATATACCCAAGCTACTTCCAGATACGGATACTGCATCTTCAGGTTGTTTGGCTATATAGATTGGGAAGTTTCTTCCATTATCATTATTGTTTTAGGGAGCCGTAAGTCGCTATGAAAAAATTACTCTCAGTCTGTCTTATCCTGTTTACAAGTGTTTTCAGTGTTTATGCGGCCGATGAAAAAGAAGCTGCACCTGCAGCAGCAACCCCACCTACGGGTGAGTATGCCTACTATGGTTTCGAACCCGAAATTGTCACTAACTACATTTCTAATCGCAAGAAATTGGGTTTTGTGAAGATTAGCGTTGAGTTAATGGTAAAGAGTCCAGATGATCTAGTGACAATTGAGCTCCATAATCCATTATTACGAGCCGCAATTGTTGAAGTGTTAGGCAATCAATCGGAAGAGAAGATTAAGTCACTCACGGGTCGTGAAGAGATTCGTCGTGAGTGCTTTGAAATGGTCAACAATTTGATCACCAAAGAAGCTGGTAAACCCTTGATCGTAAACTTATTGTTCACCTCTTATCTGTACGATTAATTTACTGCCCCATTCCATGGGCTGACTCAGGTCGGCCCATTGCGTTACAAGAGCTATTATGTCAAAACCTGCCGTTAAACCCGTCCAATTAGTGACTGCGAAACGCCTAACGAGTACAGCCAACATTGGTCATGCAAAAACTAAAGCACCAAAGCAGGCTAGAACTGAGGTGAAAGGCAAAGCCAAGTCGGTCAAAAACAGGCGCAGTGCTGAGATCAAAAAAGCTTTGCATCCTCGAAATGTACACTTGAACGGCTATGATTTTCCGGCGCTGATGAGTTCATTCCCTAAGCTAAAAGCCTTTGTTCGACCCACGCCTTATGGGGCTTTATCGGTCGATTTTTCCGATCCGTTAGCGGTTAAGATGCTTAATGCGGCGCTACTGAAACACCATTATGGGATTGAATCTTGGGATATTCCTGATGGAGCGTTATGTCCTCCTATTCCCGGTCGAGTCGATTATTTACATTATTTAGCAGACCTTCTAGCCGAAGGCGATGATGTATTTGCTTTGGATAAAACTAGGGTATTAGATATTGGCACTGGCGCGAACGGTATTTATCCCATATTGGGTTGCCAAGTATACGGTTGGCAATTTGTCGCCTCGGATATTAATGCCCATTCACTCAGTAATGTGCAGAGTATTATTGAGCAAAACCCAGTGCTGCAAGGGCAGATAGGTTTACGATTACAGCCAAATGACAAGGCGGTCTTCAAGGGAATCATTCAAGCCGGAGAATGTTTTGCGTTAACCCTGTGCAATCCGCCATTTCATGCCTCTATGGCTGAGGCGAGCGAAGGTACAAAGCGTAAGGTGAATAATCTGCAGCTCAATCGGGGTGGCTTGGTCAAGTCTTCCCCTAAGCTGAATTTCGGCGGTCAAGCGGCTGAGCTTTGGTGCCAAGGCGGTGAACGACAGTTTCTAGCGACTATGATCCGTGAGAGCCAAATGTTTGCAGATCAATGCTTATGGTTTAGCAGTCTAGTGTCGAAGAAGGAAAACCTGAAACCTTGTTATCAAGCCTTAGCGCAGTTGAAAGTCGATACTGTGAAAACGATTGAGATGCAGCAGGGCAATAAAATTACGCGGGTTTTAGCGTGGAGCTTCCAGTCAGCAGTTAAGCGCAAAATCTGGCGCGGTGAACACTTAGCCCGTTAAGACTGTTGGGTATGACCCAATTAAGTACTATTAACAAAACAGGCGCTAATGGCGCCTGTTTTTATTAAAGGTAAAAATAGCCACTGTTACTGCGGCTTTTCTTCCTTATGATCGCGACGGAATAACGCCCACTCTTCAATTGCTTCACCGCTGGGTAAGGTGCAGATCCCATGTTCACCTTCAGCGGTTTTCTCAATTGTTAATTTGCCACCAATGGAGACACAATACTCAGAGGCGGGATTGGCTATTTTTACTTGTTCAGTATCACTGCATCCGACTAATACCACACTCGCCAGAAGTGGAGCAGTAACAAGTAGGAATTTGATTTTCATAGACACTCCTTGGTGAGTTATTTTCGCCCTAAAATCCGCAGGATCCGTAGGAACAAGTTGATGATATCCATATACAAAGCGGCGGCGCTATCGATAGCATTATCTATGGTTTTAGGGATTTGATTCGCTCTTCCCCAGTCATAACCAATATAACCGCAGAAAATCAGCACGACTATCCAATCTAAAATGCCGTGGTGAGTATTAAAGATAAACACTTCAATCAGTTCGACGACGATAACGAGCAATAAAGCAATCGTGAGTGCGCCGGAAATTTTTTGGAAAAAGGCGGGGAAGAGTGTGCCTAAGCACATCATGGCTATGGTCACTAACCCTGTGATACGAATGGCCTCAGTCACCAATTCGGGATCGTATTGACTGACCACCATATTGATAATTAAGCCGAAGGGCACGACTACAAAGTTGTAGCCAATAAAACTGACAACGGGATTAGTCGATTTTTGGAACAGATAAATCCCAAAGAAACAGGAGGCGAAATAGCCGATAAAGAAAATCCAAGGATTAACACTGGCAATCGCCTCTGGGTCGATATTGGTGACCATCCAATAGTTAACGGCAAAACCCCAAATCAGCGTGAGGCCGATAACGAGGTTATAAATACCTGCGCCAACTATGGGGTCGTCTGTGGTCATGCGGTCAAATACACTGTTTTCCGAATCCATATGTTTTCCTTATGATTTCCTTATTTTAACGGGCCATTAAGCGTCATCAGTGTTGAGCTATATGACGGCAAATTAAGCGGTGGCAATTAAGCTATTGTAAATAAAGCCATTTTTCAATCGAGAACAACCTAAGCCTTTTCAGTGCCACAAACATTGCAGCGGGCTTGTTTCGGTAACTTCATCTCGCGAAACTCCATCGTCATCGCATCGATCATCAAAATGCGTCCCGCTAAGGTTTTACCCATGCCAGTAATCACTTTGATAGCTTCAACCGCCTGCAAACAACCTATCATACCGACCACAGGGGCTAGGATACCCGATTCAACGCAGCTCAGTTGTTGCTCGCCAAATAGGGCGCTAAAGCAATGATAACAAGGCGTTTCGCTGTGATAATCGAACACAGTGACCATGCCTTCCATCCGAATTGCCGCGGCAGACACTAAGGGCACTTTATGCTTAAAACAGCTGAGATTAAGTTGCTCGCGCACACTGACATTATCGGTACAGTCGAGCACTAGGCCGTGATCGGCGACTAGGGCGTCAATCTCATGATCATCTAATACTGCATTGATAATGTTGATCTTAATAAAGGAATTGAGCTGCATGAGGCTCTGTTTAGCCGATTCGACTTTAGGCTGGCCGACATTGGCATCTTGATGCAGCACTTGGCGCTGCAAGTTGGATAATTCAACTGTATCAAAATCGACCAGTGTCAGCTCACCAATACCCGCAACCGTGAGGTACTGGCTGGCGGCACAGCCCAAACCGCCAGCGCCTATCATCAGCACTTTGGCTTGTTTTAAGCGTTCTTGACCGTCGATATCCATAGCCTTGATGGATATTTGGCGGCTGTATCTTAAGAGTTCGCTGTCGCTGAGAATATCTTTTGGCACATTCATTGGGATTTTCCTAGCAAAGCACGCTGTTAAATGGCTCGACAGTCACTTGGGTGCCAGCGGGAGTATCACCTTGGAATTGCTCCAATAAAACGAAACAGTTTGCTAAGCTCATCGAAGTCAACATGCCAGAACCTTGGCTACCAGTAATGGCAACTTCAAGTTTACCTTGTGCATTACGGCTTAAAATGCCCCGTTGATATTCGACGCGGCCCGGTTGTTTACGCACAGGCGTGGTGAGCGTAGCGTCTAACATCAAAGGTGCAACTGGGGTTAACCCCTGCATCTTGTTCAGTATTGGCCAAACGAGTTTGTAAAACGTTACCATAGAAGACACGGGATTCCCCGGTAAACCACAGAATATCGCTTTGCCGATACGGCCCATGGCAAAGGGCTTGCCTGGTTTGATGGCGAGTTTCCAGAAGGTAATTTTGCCTTCCTCATCAAGAATTTGTTTAGTGAAATCCGCTTCACCGACCGACACGCCACCCGAGGTTAATACCATGTCGGCTTGGCTGGCAGCATGGCGAAATGCCTGGCGTATGGCTTCAGGATCATCGGCAATCACGCCTAAATCGAGCCATTCCACATTAGCGCGGCTGAGTAAGCCTTGGATCGAGTAACGGTTTGAATCGTAAATTTGTCCTAGGGCTAATTCGCTGCCAACGGGACGCAGTTCATCGCCAGTGGAGAAAAATGCCACTTTAAGCTGACGATAAACTCGCACTTGGCTAACGCCAATCGTGGCTAACACCCCGAGTTCGGCGGCACCAATTTGAATGCCAGCACTGAGCACTTTAGTGCCTTGGGTGAGTTCTTCACCGCGGCAACGCACATTGGCGCCTTGCGCCCTAGGGTGGCGGATATGAATAATCTCTCCTTCAACCTCGGCTTCTTCCTGCATTTGCACTGTGTCATAACCTGTAGGCACAGGCGCGCCTGTCATGATCCGCACGCAGGTATTAGGTTTGGCTTCACCTTTAAAACCATGGCCAGCGAAGGAACTGCCGATAAGGCGCAATGCGGTCTGATTGGTTTGCGTATTTAAGTCGACAAAACGGAAGGCATAGCCGTCCATAGAGGAGTTGTTAAAGGGCGGCAGATCGATGCAGGAAGCTAAATCTTCTGCTAGGACGCGGCCAAGGGCATGGGGAAGCAATACGACTTCGGTGTCTGACACTGGGCTAACTTGCTCGAGCAAAAGGGGAATAGCTTGATCTGGATGCATTAAGCTAGGTTGCGAACAAGGATCGGCTGTTACGGACATTAGGGTCTGCCTTATATGCAATGGGTCGTAATGACGCTGAATGAATTTCCACCTGATTATGACTGGCTATTATGCCACGGTGATCTGGGATGGCTATGATTTGCATGTGAGTTTCTGTGATAGGCCAGTCAGTTTTTTCTGCCACTTTGGGCGATAACCTCGCTAGAAGTCACACAATTTACTGCGCTAATTCGAGGGTTGAACGCGAGTCGATGAACAAATGAAAATCATTTTTATCAATGAATCATTAACTTAGCAAGAAATCCAAAGGTAAATTTTGTTGCTTTTGTCGACCCCCTTGATGACAATGTCCCCCATGATTCAGTTCGAATGCAAAAGAGGATTTACTATGCTGTCTGCAACTATGATCGAAAAGTTGAATGAACAAATTAATATGGAGTTCTTCTCCTCAAATTTATACCTGCAAATGAGTGCGTGGTGTGAAGATCAGGGATTTGAAGGCGCAGCTAAGTTTATGCGTGAGCACGCGGATGAAGAAATGGGCCATATGCGTCGTCTGTTCACGTATGTGAGTGAAACCGGTGGCTTACCTTTGTTAGGTGCGATTGCGGCGCCGCAGTCACAGTTCGATTCTTTACTGGCGTTGTTTGAATTAACCTATGAGCATGAGCAGCTGATTACCCGTCAGATCAATGCCTTGGCCCATGCCGCATTTTCGAATCAAGATTACTCAACCTTTAACTTCTTACAATGGTATGTCGCTGAGCAGCACGAAGAAGAAAAGCTGTTTAAGTCGATTGTCGATAAGATACGTTTAGTGGGCGAAGATGGTAAGGCACTGTTCTTTATCGATAAAGATTTAGCTAAGCTAGCCTCTAAGGGTGGCGAAAGCATAATGAACGGCCAAGGCCAACCACAGGCTTAAGTCCGTTTTATTTGCCACAAAAAAGCAGCCTAGGCTGCTTTTTTGCTCTTTATTGTTTTATTTTTTATAAGCTTAGATATTCACGCATTTATCTTGATAGCCATCATTCAACAGCGCTGTGTGCTTGATGCGTAGCAAGGGAGTGATCTCGTTGAAGGGGAGCGGTTTGGAGATCAAATACCCTTGAGCGAAGTGACAACCTAAATCTCGTAGGAAGTGCCACTGTGCTTCGGTTTCTATGCCTTCAGCAACTAACTCCATTTCTAGGCTTTGCCCCATCATGACAATCGCTTTGACTAAGTTGGCGTTCGAGTTATTTTCGAGGGCATTTTCCACAAAGCTGCGGTCGATTTTAATCACTGAAATCGGGAATTTTTTTAGATAACTCAGGGAAGAATAACCCGTGCCAAAGTCATCGATATAGATTTGCGAGCCTAAATGACGAATAGACTCGAGCGTGCTCAAGCAATGGCTGGCATCGCCCATCAGCATGCTTTCAGTGATCTCAATATGCACATTTCGTGGGTTGACGTGGTGGCGGTTGAAGCACTCTTGCAACACTTGGTCGAACCCCATGCCGCGTGTATTGATACATTGGCGGCTGGAAACATTAATCGCGACATTAATATTTAAGCCACTTTTCTGCCATTGCCTCAGATCATGCATGGCTTGGTTGAGCACCCATTCGCCCATAGGCTCTATCAGTCCGGTTTCTTCGGCTAATGGGATAAATTGATCCGGCGGGATCAACCCAAGCTCGGGATCTTGCCAGCGGATAAGGGCTTCGACGCTGCAGACACTTCCCGTTTGCATATCCACGATAGGTTGATAATGCAGGGCAAATTCATTTTGTGCCACGGCACGGCGTAGACGTTGTTCTAACTCCATCCGGGCGAACATGGCTTGATTCATACCCGCGGTGAAGTATTTAAAATTGTTCCGCCCTGCGTCTTTGGCTTGATACATGGCGGTTTCGGTATTGCGGGTGAGTGAGCCGGTATCTAACCCATCTTCGGGATAGACGCCAATACCAAAGCTGGCCGAAATCTGGATCTCGCGGTCATTTAAGTTAAACGGCATACCTAAGGTTTCAATGATTCGGGTTGCCATGTGTTCGATGGCGAGTTCGTTAGTCAGTCGTGGCAAGATAAGTACAAACTCGTCGCCACCGATACGTGCGATAAAATCGGTTTTCCCCGCAATGCCTTCTAAGCGCTTTGCGACATCTTTAAGTAATAAGTCGCCAGTGGCATGTCCTTGTACATCATTGATATATTTGAATTGATCTAAATCAATCAGCAAGATAGCCAGCTTGCGAGAGTCATGCTGCGCCACATGGATTTCGTGCTGTAGTCGTTCATTGAACAGCTTACGATTAGGCAGCCCAGTTAACCCATCGAAGTTGGCCTGATACCAAAGATCCTGCTCATATTGCTTACGCTTACTGATATCCATAAATAAACCAATATGTTGGATTATTTTACCTTGCTCATTTCGCACCACAGTGATCGCTAGATACTCGGGATATACTTGGCCATCTTTGCGTTTATTCCAAACTTCACCCTCCCATTTCCCTTCTTTTTGTAGTGATTCCCACATGGCGGTGTAAAAGTGCTTAGGATGACGGCTAGAGCTGAGTAGGGAGGGACTGCGGCCTTTTACTTCTTCCAATGAATAGCCCGTAATGTGGCAAAACGCGGGGTTGACCAGTTCAATATGGTTGTCGGCATCTGTCACCACTATGCCTTCGGCAGAATAGTCAAACACAGCTGCAGCGCGGCTTAGGGCATGGTTCGCTTTTTGCCGTTCGCTAATCATACGGTTCATGGCACGGGCCATGCGGGCGAGTTCATCTGTGCCTGAGACTTGGATATTAATATTGAGCTGTGGATCTGCTGCCATTTGCTGCATGTCATTGGCAATCTTAGTGATCTTATCCATAAAATTGCGGATGATCTTTTGTCCAAGCCAAAGTGTGATGGTCGCGGTGAACAAAGCCGAGAATAAGTATAAGCCGAGTAAGATTAAGGTGTGGTTTTGTTGATATTCGCTCTGCTGCGCCATGTTCTTGGTGATATTTTGCGCCAGCAAATGTAGTTGATTGATACGCTGAGTGGTGAGATCCCACCACTCCTGGCTATCAATTGGATGTGGCGGCATTAAAAGTTGGCTCATCGCTTGGCTTAATTTGTCCTCACTGGCTGGGACTTGCGCAATGGCTTTGATCTCTGTCATCGGCAAACCTTGCTGCTGCAGTTGCTGCAACTTGACCATGCTGAATTGGTATTGATTTATGCTGTCCTCAATGGTTTTCAGTGCCGCCTTAAATTCGGGCAGAGAACGAGTCTCGTGACTGAGTTCATCCAAATTAAGATGAATCGTCGCAAGTGCTGCATTAAATTTTTGCAGTGAAATCTCATCGCCCTTAAGCAAATAGTCCTGAAAACTGCCCATTAAGCCACCGTAACCTAAGTAGGCATTAATATTTTGTGCCAGAGCGCTAATGCGAGTTTGTTGTTCAATTTGCTTGCTGATTTGCAGAATGCGTTGATTTTCTGGCGAATCTTGTAGGTTTTGCAGTAAGGACCTTCTATCGGAAATTGATGCATTACTCGCGTGTATCACGGCTCGCTCATATTCATACATAAAGGAGATTATGGTGCGGTAATCATTAATATTGAGTGATTTGCTGAGCAGTAATTGATTGATGGCACTTCGTTCTTTTACGGCCAACTCCTGCACCATAAGTAGGTTCAATAGATCGGTATAGGCACGGGACTGACTGATTTCGTTGGTTTGTAACTGTAATAACTGGATGAGCTGCAAAAGCTGAGTGTGGAATTGATTATAGAGTTCCGTAAACTGACTCAGTGTTTCGTCGGTGTGGTTTTGGTGAACGTTAGCGAGTTTGTTGCCTGTGAGTTTGAGTGCATCCAACAATGCGTTCATTTTGTTTGCTTCAATACTTTTAGGGTCGAGCGCCTCCAGAAGATGCTCTAAAGGCTCACTGTTCAGTAATGCATCGAGTGCTTTTGATCTAGTCGCTTGTTGCTGTAATAGCACTTCATCGGTTGGTCGCTGATTTGTACTTAGACCATATTCGTTTTGCAACTGATAGAGTAGCTCAGTGATTTGTACCGTCGTTTGTACCGCAAGATGATTGTGCTTGGCCGAGTGTGATTCCTTTATCAAGTCATGCATGCGCGTCAGAATGAAAAAGCTCATCATTAATAATGGGACTAACGAAAACAGAATGAGCTTTTGCTTCAAACTGAGATGGTGTAGCGCTGACGGCATTAAAGATCACTCCACTCGTTCACCTAGGCAGAAAATTCAACGTAATAACGTTGAATCCGAGTTACAACAAATAGGACTAGGCACAGGGTGAGGATATTTAACATAGGCGGCCAGTCTCCGCGACCTTTAGTTTATGGATATCTAATCTAGGTCACGAAATTAAGCAAATTGTTATATATCATGCTAAGAGACTATTTTTATTAACCTATTTAGCACCTATCAAACAAGCATTTGCCTTGTCTGTGATGTGAAGCAGTATTTCATCATTCGAAAGAATGACTTGTTTAACTTTACCTTTCATTGGTTTTTTAGTGCATTAGGTGGAACGCGATTGTTAACGGTAAATCTACTTAAATAAAAAGGACGTTTGCGGCAGCTAAACGTCCTTCTATTTAAATCAATGCCCTAGATTCAGGCGATTGGCGTGTTATCTAGCCGACATTGGCCAGCAATGATTTGCGATAAACGACAATATCTTCAATCGTTAATACGGGTATATTGTGCTGAGCACCGAAGGCAATAATTTCGGGCAAACGCGCCATAGTGCCATCGGTGTTAGTGACTTCACACAATACGCCAGCGGCTTTTAAACCCGCGAGTTGCATTAAATCAATAGTGCCTTCAGTGTGACCACGGCGGGTCAATACCCCACCCGGTTGGGCGCGAAGTGGATACACATGGCCAGGACGAGCGAGATCACTTGGCTTAGCGCCATCGGCAATCGCCGCTTTAATGGTGGTCACGCGGTCAGCGGCAGAAACCCCTGTAGTCACACCGACTTTAGCTTCAATACTCACAGTAAACGCAGTGCCGTATTGGCTCGAGTTGTTTTCCACCATAGGGGGCAACTCGAGGGCTTTGACTTTTGCATCGGGTAAACACAGGCAAACAATACCGCTACATTCACGGATGAGCATGGCCATTTGAGCGTTAGTCAGCGTCTCGGCAGCGAAAATTAAATCGCCTTCGTTTTCTCTATCTTCGTCATCGACAACTAACACACCTTGGCCTTGACGCAGGGCATTAAGACCCGCTTCAACGCGTTCGATAGCAGTACCAAAAGGAGCAAGTAAAGACTGATTCATGGTTAATATCCTTAAATAAACGACATTGGAATATCCAGAATCAGGGCGTGCAGAAATACAACGTAATCAAACCAAAAGGCTCGATTTTGCTGTAGCAATATCACTTCACTTGGGGTGAAGTTATTGCAAAACATGAGGCTAACACTGCAATACATAAGTGCGTTGCACTTAAATACCGCAAGGTGTTGTCTTACATTCTCTTCCATCCGGACTCAGCACTGTCGCCATTGAAGCAAACAGTCCATTACCGTCGGCTCTGGAATAGTCAGTTTTGCACTAGGCAAAATCTAAGGCACCAGATCTGCTGACCCCGAAAGTGATTTCGGGCGCTCGCGGGCTTTGGGTGTCGCTCAGCAAAATAATCACTTAGTCGTTACCCATTTACCGCCGGTGGGGAGTTTCACCCCGCCCTGAGAATTTGCTTTTGAGCCATTTGCGCTCAAAAACGCGGTTATGTTGCTCTTATTTACCGCGAATGGCAACTTCTCGCGTTCAATGTTTGCGCTAGTGCACACCTGACCACTATCATACTGAACACATAAGCTAATTGACTTGCCGTCGCATTCTTCGACGGTCGTTATGGACGTCACAAGGACGTATAAATGCGCTCTCTGCTACTCACTTTAGGTATTGCTATGCTGTTATCCGCTTGTTCGACCTCCAAAGGGCAAGTACCTGCCCCGGTTGCTGAAAAAATTCCCCATGTGATGACTTTACATGGCGTAACGCGTACCGATGATTACTATTGGCTGCGTGATGATGAGCGCAAAGATCCTAAAGTGTTGGCCTATCTCAACGCTGAGAATCGCTATACCGCTGCTTATTTCAAACCATTAAAGCCGCTGCAAGATGGTCTTTATAAAGAGTTAACCGAGCGTTTAGTCGCCGATGAGTCGAGCGTGCCGTACCAATGGCACCAGCACAGCTACTATCACAGATACCAAGAGGGCAGCGAATATCCGCTGATCAGCCGTAAGGGTGCCGATGGTGTTGAGCAAGTGATGCTCGATGTTAACGAGCGAGCTAAGGGCCATGAGTTTTATGGTTTAGGCGGCGCGAGTGTGAGCCCAGATGAAACCATGTTGGCCTTTGGTGAAGACGTCCTCAGCCGCCGTGTATATCACATCTATTTTAAAGACTTGGCTTCGGGCGACATGATCACCGACGTGCTTGAAAATACCGAAGGTCGTGTAGTGTGGGCGAACGACAACAAGCATGTGTTCTATATCGCCAAAGATCTAAAAACCTTGCTGGGCTATCAAGTGTATCGCCACGAGCTGGGCACTAAGCAATCGAGCGATGTCTTAGTGTATGAAGAACAAGACGATTCATTTTATATTTCACTTGGCAAAACCTTAGATGAGTCGCAAATTGTGTTGTTCCAAGAAAGCACCACGACGAGTGAAGTGTCTATTCTCGATGCCAGCGAGCCTTTAGGTTTATTCAAACCAGTGTTAGCGCGGGAAGAAGGTCACGAATACAGTGTGTCTAAGCTGGGTGATACTTATTACATTCTCACCAACTGGCAGGCGACTAACTTCCGTTTGATGAAAGTTGCCATCAAAGATGCGGCGGATAAATCGAAGTGGCAAGAAGTGGTTGCGCATAATTCCAATGCCCGTATCGAAGATGAGTTAGTGCTCAAGGATTATCTGATTATTCAGACCCGTGAAAATGGCCTGACGCGGATTAAAGTGATGCCGCTCAATGGTCAAAAGCCCTTCGAGTTGAGCTTTGATGAGCCTGCTTATGTGATGGGTTTAGAGATTAATTCCCAGCAAGACAGCAATAAGTTACGCATATTTTACTCCAGCCTAACGACGCCAGAAGCCGTATACGAATATTCACTGGTGAATCCCGATAGACGTGATTTATTGAAACAAGATCAAGTCTTAGGCGGCTTCGATGCCAGCCAGTATCGTGCCGAACGGATATTTGTGACGGCCCGCGATGGTGCGAAAGTGCCCGTCTCTTTGGTGTATCGCAAAGATAAATTCAAGAAAGATGGCACTAACCCTCTGTATCAATACGGTTATGGATCTTACGGTTACACAGTAGAACCCGATTTTTCTTCATCCGTTATCAGTCTGCTTGACCGCGGTTTTGTGTATGCCATCGCCCATGTGCGCGGCTCAGAAATGCTAGGTCGCCCTTGGTATGACAATGGTAAGTTGTTGAATAAGCAGAATACCTTCAATGATTTTATTGACGTAACAACGGCATTAACGGCGCAAGGTTATGGCGACAAAAACAAGGTTGTTGCCTCTGGCGGCAGCGCGGGTGGTTTGCTAATGGGCGCGATTGCTAACCAAGCGCCGGACAAGTATTTCGCCCTTGCAGCCCATGTACCTTTTGTTGATGTGGTGACGACTATGCTGGACGAGTCGATTCCGTTGACGACCAATGAGTACGACGAGTGGGGCAATCCGAACGAGAAAACTTACTTTGATTACATGTTGAGTTACTCGCCCTACGACAATGTCACCGAGCAAGAATACCCACACATGTTAGTGACGACTGGTTTGCATGATTCCCAAGTGCAGTATTTTGAACCCGCCAAGTGGGTCGCTAAACTGCGCGATGTACAGAATAAGTGGTACAAGATGGACGATAAAGTGTTGTTATTCAATGTGGATATGGAAGCTGGCCACGGCGGTAAGAGTGGTCGCTATCGCCAATACCAAGACACAGCCCAAGAATATGCCTTCTTCTTGAGTCTATTAGGTATGGCGAAGTAGGTTATTCGCAAGTGACCGAATCAGCCGTCAGCCTAGGCAATACTGACAGAGGCGCTTTACAGCAACATGAGTCACTGGTGGCAGACACACTTGCCCCAGTGACTAGCACTGTCGCAACCAAAAATGTTGTTACAGAAGCTTCGCTGAATCCCGTACCATTAAATCCTGCACCACCGAAGCCTACACCCATAAAATCAGCACCCCTCTGGTATTTGTATCTAGTCCGCTGCGCCAACGGGCATTTATACACAGGCGTCACTACAGATGTCACACGACGCTTTAGCGAGCATCAATCGGGTGGTATCAAATCCGCTAAGTATCTGCGCGGTAAAGGTCCGTTAACGCTGATGTATCAAGAGCAGGTTGGCAGTCACGGCGATGCACTGCGCCGTGAAATAGCAGTTAAAAAGTTAAGCCGTAGTCAAAAGTTGGTGTTGATTGAGTCAGGGCGTGGATTACTAGAGCGTTAACACTGCATCATACTTGTTCTGTGACGAGGAATGAGATTAAGCACTGTCATTCCAGTGACTCGCCGTAAATATGTCCCTATAGGCTCGACGACGGCATTCAGGCCGTCAACGGTCACTTCCATGTCAGTGCTTAATCCCTGAGTATACCTTTTCCCAAATTTAGCAATTGGTGTCATGATAAAGTCCCTGAGTGAGTTCTTAGTTGCAGACGGTTATGGTGACTTTGCATTTATTCCTATTTCTCCAAAACTTGCCTTTTGGGTTGGAGAGTGTGACTGGAAAATAAACAATATCGGTGCTGCCCATGAGAGTCGTTTATAGGATCACTTACCCGAACGGCAAAATTTACGTTGGCAAAGATTTAACTGGAACACTAAATTATTTTGGCGGCGCCGACAGTAAGCTGATTGAGTGTGATTTCACTTCAGAAGAAATACGTGACTTTACAGTTCGCAAACAAATTATCTGGGAGTCCGAAACTGCAACCGACAAGGAAGTAAACATGAAAGAAGTGGAGCTAATTAAAGCGCTGCAGTCAAACAATCCAAATATCGGTTACAACCAGTGGCCAAAATTCAAGATTAGTGTGACTGGCGTATAGCAATGCTTTTGAACCGCTCACTTCGTGCGTTGGAACGGGCTAAAAACTTAAGCAAACATGGAGTCATGATGAAAATTATAATGTTAGGCATTTTACTAAGCTTTGCGAGCTTAAAAGCATATTCCGAAACGATCATAGATGTGCTTGCAATTGTTGGAAAAAATAAAACTGAAGTATCCACGCTTATTGGTGCGCCTTCATCATGCTCTAAAAGTAAGCATGGAGAAAAGTGTCAGTTTTCCAAAGGGGAAACTGAGATTGTATTTATTAAAGGTAAGGCTGACTGGATTACAATTGAAGCAATTGATAACGTTCCATTTGGTCAGGTAGCTCTAGAGACAATTGGTTTGAAAAGCTTGTCACCATCGTTTAAGAATAGCTTCTCAATGAGGTGGTCAGAGCTAGGTGGGCTTTACGAGGTATCTTTATTTAAAGGTGAAAAAAATAGTGATTACGCTTACATCAAAGCATATACGAAGTAAGCACTTAGCAATCAAAATAATGCCGGCCCAAAAAGCGCAAAAGTGCATTTTAAAAGAGGTGTTAACTACTCTTTATCAAGGTCCATTGTTAAATTTCGCTGCGTAAGCTATTGATCGTGGCTAACTTGCTTAAAGAGATATGACTGCTGAGATTGTTCGTTCGGTTTTCATGTCACGCTTAGGTGCTGTTTCAGACTAACAGAATACGATTTAGCTCGCGGAATTAAGCACTTCATGGAAGTAACCGTTGGCGGCATGGCCGCTCTTTCACATCTAGGTGATCGCGGTATTTGCACTTCCGTATGCAGCAGATGACGCCGTTGAGCCTATAGGGACACTTCTTGTTAAACGACAGGGCGGCGAGTCACTAGAATGGCAGTGCTTAATAGCTTAACGATTAACTTCCATAATAAATCAAGTGTTTAAGCTTTTTTCGCCACCAAAGACTGGTCTGCATTGGGGTTAGAGAAGTAAGAATTGAGAGTTAAAAAATGCCACTGGCCGGTTTATTGCCGGATTTATTATTGGGGTGAGTCGATTTTTCTTCTGCTGAGCGATAAGTTTGTCTGCTATTGGTATTCTGAACTCCATTTAATAGGTTAAGAATGCCACTTACACAGATCTTTTCACGCTCTCGAACTACATGTCCGGCCTTTTTCTATGCTTAATTTACAATCCCTGGTAGGGCTTCTCTTAAAAGTTCCAACTCCTTTTTGTTTGCTTTAATCCAAAGTTTTTTCAAGTTTGGTATCGAAGCCAAGATTTCTACTGTCTCTTTAGTCTTGATTACATTTGTTTCAACAAGATATAACGCAAAAATATTTTTATTTCCACGCAACTCGTCAATACTGGACAACTGTGGGTTTCCACTGAGGTCTAACATTTTTACGCTGTCAAGCGTTGAAATGATAGAACCAAAATCTAACTTTTGACATTTATTTAAAGATAAGTAGCTTAAATTCTGGGTGTTTCCGGTAATTTCAGAGAGTTTGCTTGCATGGGACACACTTAATGATTCCACTGAGTCTGAGCATAAATTAATTGACTCTAATGAACGAACAATGGAGCAGTTTAATGAAATTGCGACATCAACTTTTAGATTAATAACTTTGGAGTTGAATATATTTACATGCTTAATCCCATCAACCAATTCAGATGATTCATTTTGCTCAATATAACCTTTCCGAATGAATGCCATTATGGCTTTCCAATCATCTCGCTGCCATTCAGTGTTATATACATAATCCAATATTGGCAATATAGAATCGAAGGTAGGTAATGAATTTTCCCACCTCTGCCATTCTGAAACATTTTCTGGTGCTAACTTTATATATTTCTTAAAAGATGAAATGTCCATATTATCACTTAATTAAAATTGGGTTGTTGAATTTAGAACGTTGATCTCTTCCGGTATATTTTTGCATTTCTTTTGAGAAACGGCTCTAAATTCTGATGATTTATTCTGTCACGCTATCTCTTTACTCACTCTTATTCGAGCTGACTAAAGCTTTAAAGCGAAGGTCACTCTTGCTCAGAGGGGTAAGTGCCTCGGCTTTGGTGAGATATTGCATAGTGATGTGGATAGCGTCTTGATGGTGACTAAATTCCCTAAAAAGACGCTTTGCAATCAGCAGATTTAATTGATGTGCGGCTAATGAGGCATGCTCATGCTTTATCTGTAAAATAACCTCTTCTAGGGAGATAGGTTGAATTTCTCCTAAGGATATAAGAAAGGCTTTTGCGACAGTTCTGGCGTGTGAGAAATAGTCTGAGTGCGCATCTAAGGCGTAGATATGCTTGAAAATGTGTTTGGCTAGGGCTTTATTGCCGTTGCGATAAAAAGATTCGCCATCAAAACAAATATCCCCTAGTCCTTCCATTATCTGCCTAGGGTTATCCGATAGGGAAAGCGATTCAATTTCTTTTTGGTATTCCGAAAACTGATCCATATTCTCGACCTTACTGGCAATACAGTGTGACTTTTCGACTATTGAAGTGGGAAGGCCGACAATCTTAGCAAATCCACAAGGTTAAAGCGTAACGGTCTGAATAAAATCAACGTCATTTCTGCAAACTCAAGCTTAATTTCGGTATAAAAAAATGCCACTACAAGGGGTTAGTGGCATAAATGCATAAGTCGGGCATACGCTTAAAAGGGTGGGTAGAAGACTGACATCTTGGCTGGGAACCGTTGCAACATCAGCCTCTACGCCGGGAAGTGGGTAAAGCCTTTGGGAGTAGAGGGGTAAAGCGGCGCGTTATTGCATGCTCACTGGGCCGTCGATTTTGTTAAATGTCACATCGCCAGAACCTGCCGCAAGAATCGTTAATCCCTTAGTGTTAAAGACATTAATGTTGCCTGAGCCATCTGTGATGGTCACAGCACTTTGCACATTGGCAACCTCTATGTTGCCCGAGCCGTCATTAATTGCGATATTGCCGCGAATATCGGTCACCTTGATGGCACCAGAGCCATCTTCAATGGTTAGGCTGCCGTTGATTTGGCTGATTTCAATATCACCTGAGCCATCCTCTATGTTGATATTGTTACCACCGTTGATAGTGAGTTCACCCGAACCGTCTTTGATGTTCATGTCCGACGTCATCTTGCTGATCAAAATAGCCCCTGAGCTGTCATCGATATCCAGTGTAAAGTGCGCAGGGACTTGCAGTTTTAGGTCTATATAGGGCGAGTTATTATTAGAATCTGCTTGCTCAAAGCTGGCCTTGAGCTTGGCTTTATTGGCTTTTTTCTCAAGGGTGAGAATGACTTTGCTGTCATCGTTGTCGTCCTTATTGCTATAGATGTCGGCGACGAGTTTAATTTGGGTTAGGCCTTCGACACCGATAATTTCCAAGCTGCCTGCGCCAGTTTCTGCAATCAGGCCTTGTAAGTCTTGGCTATTGAGGGTGAGCTCGCGTTGTTGGTGGTCTAAGTCTGGCATGCCTGCTGCGTTCACATTAAGAATGCAGCCAGTGAGCGATACCCCAGCAGTAAAAAACACTATAAAAGCGAGGGTGAATATAAATGGGCGTAGTGACATGTTAGCTTCCTTGTTTATCTGGCACTCGATTTTTTGGGTGAGTGCTGAGTCGTCTTGCGATGAATAAGACATTGCACAGCCCATGCCAATTTTAAGTTTCATTTATAATCAATTAGTTAAGCTGAAAAGTGTCCGAGGTTCACTGTGCGGACATGTCCGCTACATGGGTGATTTACTCATAGATTAGTGAAATTACTCATTTATTAAGTTAGTTTAAGCTTCGCAAGTCACGCGGAATCAAAAATACAAAAAATATAAGAAGGGATGCTGATGGATTATTTAACAACAAACAAAACGGCTTGGGATGCGCGCACTCGGGTACATTTAACTTCTGATTTTTATGATGTTGCGGGCTTTCTTAGTGGTAAGACTTCGCTGCGGGAAATTGAGCTAGGTGAACTCGAGGTTGCAGGTAAAAGTTTGCTGCATCTGCAATGTCATTTCGGCTTAGACACCTTGTCGTGGGCGCGAATGGGATCCAGAGTCACAGGCGTCGATTTGTCAGAGGTGGCGATTGTTGAAGCGCAAAAACTGGCAGAACGGACACAGTTGTCCGCCGAGTTTATCTGTAGCGATGTTTACAGTGTGGCGAGCAAGGTTGAGCCTCACGATATTGTGTTTACGTCCTATGGTGCCATTGTGTGGCTGCCGGATTTAACCCTGTGGGCGCAGACGGTTTCCGACTGTTTAACACCCGGCGGACAGTTTTATATGGCCGAGTTTCATCCGGCGCAGCAGTTGTTCGATGGTTATAGCTATTTTAATCGGGGTGAGCCAGACATAGAGCTGGAAGGCACATATACCGAAAATACCGGTGATGATCAGCAAACCTTAATGTGCTGGTCGCACAGTTTATCTGAAGTGATCAATGCGTTATTGCAGGCGGGCTTAGTGTTGGAGTTTTTCCACGAGTTTGATTTCAGCCCCTATAACTGCTTTGAAGGGCTCGAAGTGCAAGCCGATGGTCGTTATGTGTTAACACACCAAGGGCAGAAGGTGCCCTTGCTGTATAGCATCAGCGCGCGTAAACCCGCTTAATCACAGCCTTTTGTAATCGCGATGATCAACGACTACGGTAAACCGGATACTTAAGGTATTGGTTATCGTAGTAAGGGCTGCGTTCATAGAACCAGCGTAGGCGTGCCTCAGGATCGGCGGCAAACTCGGCATTGGTCAGTGCTTTGTCGAACTCCGCTTGTAGCTTAGGATCTTCTTTTAGCATCTTGGCTGCCAGTGGCTCTACCGCATAATCTTCAATGTATTCAGTGCGAGTGAAGATAGGGTTGAAGAAACCCCATTGCAGTAAAGAATCTGGTGATTGCGGCTCAAGCAGTAAAATCGCCAGATCGCCTAGCGGTTGATCCGTACTGATTTTAATGGTGCCAGCGGGCAGAGTAGTGCTGACTTTGGTTAACTCTGACTCGGCTTTGACCGTTTGGCGGCCCTCAAAATCCTTAGTGTTAAACACGGGATTGCTGAGAGTATATTGCTGCAATTTCAACTCGGTTGGCTTTTTGAGCGTGGTCATGCGAATGCCATGCACGTTAAGACGATCAATCACTTGAGTCCATTGAGCGGGAATATAGTAAGCACTCGGACGAGTGACCTTAATGTCGGGCACTGTTTCAGCCATCACCGGCAAGTTAGGGTAAAGTTTTGGTTCACCTGTCCAGCGCACAACTTCAGCGCCACTGATGGGGCTCTTTTCAAGTTGATAATCTATGCCTTTAAAATCCCAGCCTTTTTCTAATGGTGCTAATTTCCAAGTAAGGGTGATTAGCGGTGAGGCGCGGTATTTATCTTCTTGAATCGCACTCTTAAGTTTTGTCGCCTGTTCACCCACGGTTTTGAGGGTTTGCGCTAACATCACATAAGTGCCGAGCACCCTTTGCTTAAAGGGCTTTAGGCTGTGGTTTTCAACCAGAATGGTGGGCAAATGGCGAGCATCGCCATAACCGTTAGAGAAGCGCGGGCTTGGATTCCACAGCGACATGCCTTTGTTAATATCGGCGTTATCCACGGCAAAAATCAGTGCGCCGGGAATATGGCCTTGTTCCGTTAATGCGGCTTCAACCGCAGGTCTGTAGCTGTTTTCGAGCCAGCGGTAGCTCGCAGGGCTTAAGCCTTGGGCAAGGTTATAACCAAAGGTAACATCGTATTGATAGTCGATGCCGTCAGTAACATGCACGTCGATATACAGATCCGGTTGCCATACGTTGATTGCGCGCAGCATATGCTGCATTTCTAAGCTGTCGGCCTTAGCATAATCGCGGTTAAGGTTGAGATTATTAGCCGTAGTGCGCCAGCCCATATTCACAGGGCCACGTTGATTCACCCGATTAAATTCGCCGCTGCGCTCATGGGCATCAACACTAAAAATAGGCACAAACAAGAGGTTGGCTTTATCGAGCAGGGCACTTTTATCGCCTTGGATAATGTCACGTAGCAGCATCATGCCGGCATCCTTACCGTCGATTTCTCCCGCATGAATCCCCGCCTGCACTAGCACTGTCGGCTTAGTGTTTTGTTTGAGGCGTGCCGATTCATTAATGCCTTCACTGCTGGCGATATACATCCAAATATCGCGCCCTTGTGGGCTCTTACCTAAGCTAACCTTTTGTAATTTATCTGTCTCGCCCGCGAGTTTGTCGAGCCAAGCGATAGTGGCATCGTAGCTTGGACTTTCAATACCGCCACTTTGCTCAAAGGGAGTCGCCCACTCGCTATCAACACTTAACATGAGCGATTCGCTGGCGCCATGCCAAGTGATGCTGGGCGGTAAAATCGCATCGTTGACAAAGGTGTTGGCTCGTTCAGGAATGGGCGCTGGTTGTGCTTCTGGCGCTGCAACTGTGGTATCGGACAGTACATTAGTCGCAGTTTCAGTCGCTTGGCTATTCGCTGCTGGACTTGCATCCTGTGCCGTTGTGATTACTGGGGAGCCAACTGCCAATGTTTCTGTGGTAGAGGCTTGCGCCATAGTGGCTGCCGGAGTTGTTTGGGTTGTGGTTTTCGCATCATTGGCAAAAGCATTCCCAGGGTAGAGATTGCCCGTAGAGAGACAGGCAATGGCGATAACGGAGAAAGAAAACAAGCGCATGAAAATAGTCCATATATCGAATTTTTATTAGGACGGTATCTTTTCATTAAACGCCCCGTTAACGCAAGGGCGGCTAAGGGTTATCCGGCATTTCTGACATGGATTTAAGCACTAAGCGGAATGGTAAAATCGACTAAGCCGTTTTGTTGGGCGTTATCTGAGAAGCTGGCCGCTTGTGATAGGCAATGTCGATAATGGCAATGTCTTTATAAAGTGCTTCGACGGCAATCGCGAGCTGATAAATCAGCCAGCTATAACCTGTGAGCGCAAATCCCTGCGGCACTTGGTCGTTTACGGCTGTCACTGGATCAGCGGTTGATGCTTGAGTGGCTGCAACTAAGGCAAGCTGGAGTCTGTGTTGTAATTCTTGATCTAAACATTCTGGCAGTGTCGGCAATTGTTGAGCTTTACCCGCCACAAATTCTGCAAGTTGTTGCAAATAGAAGGCAAGCTCAGAGGCAACCGCATTAATCTGCAGATAGGCGTCTTTGTCTTCTTCCTGCCAGCGGGTTAAGGGTAATAGTTCGAGTAAGGTGATTAAGCGCACTTGTTTATTGGCTAGCTGCGACAGTAGCACTTTGTGTTTTTTGAGGGTTTGACTTTCCCATTCCAAGGAGAAAAACAGTTTCTTTTGAGTGAGTACGGCCTTCATCGCAGCCTCCAGTCTAGCGCGAAAATCGAGCTCATGATTGGCGGGCGCCTTAAGATGCTCGGCTAATACTTCGGCCATATTGTCGATGGCATGGGTGAGTTGGGAGCGCCAATCTTGTTTAGCTTTAATCGGGAAAATGAACAGTGAGACCAAAATAGCAATCACACAGCCGGAGAGGATGTTGGCCGTGCGCCATAGTGCCTCAGAGGTGTCATGGTTGGCGTCGCCGACGACGATTATGATGGTAAATCCGGCCACTAAATAGGCATAGCTGTAACGTCCGGCCGAGATAAAACAAATCAAGCTAACGGCTAAGATCAGCAGGCTCATGATTAGCCAATAACTGTCCACAGTGGCAACTAACATCACCCCATAAGCTGAGCCTAAACAAGTGCCTATCGCCCTTTGTAGCGACTTTTCAATCGCGCCGCCTACTTGAGGTAAGCTCATCATAATGATCACTATCGTGACCATGCTCCAAATAAAATGCGGTGGCGCCCAAATGGCATTAATAGTGACAGCAACGAGTAAGGCTAGCCCGAGCTTTAGGGCGTGGATTGAGCGGAAATGGCGATAGATAAAGTCGGCAAAGGGTGTGGCTGGGGCAAATACAGACATAGGGCAAAATTCCTTTGAGCTAACTTAGCGCTGTTAATCTGGTGGCAGTATCGCAGAAAAACCGTGTCACTTGCGGCCATAGCGCCATAAAGAAATGTAAATTGCGAAATCTAGCAAATTGAGCTTAGTGGATGGCGCGGGGGAGATCACATTAACACTCAGATTAAATAGGCTTAACTGATGCGTGTAGAGGCAGGCCATTATACCGTGCTGCAGATATAAAAAAGGCTTGAATAAGCGTTGCCTATTCAAGCCTATATTCAAAGTGTTTGAGTTAGCTTAAGTTGCGCTCACTATCCGCTTTAACTTCAACTTCTGTGTATTTATCCATGATCAAGGCACAAGCCGCATCGCCAGTGATATTGAGTGCGGTACGGATCATGTCAAAAACCCTGTCTAACGCAAACAGCAAAGGTAAACCATCGATAGGAATTCCCGCAGCTAACAGCACTGCCACCACTAAGAAGGATGGGCCTGGCACACCAGCTTGACCAATTGCACCTAAGGTTGAGGTGAAAATAATGGCCGCATAGGCTGTCATCGATAGATCAACGTTATACATTTGGGCGAAGAACATGGCCACTAAACCATAATAAATCGCGTTGCCGCTCATATTAATGGTGGCGCCTAACGGCAGTACAAAAGCCGTGGTTGCCTTAGAGACTTTAAGATCTTCCTCACAGGTTTCCATATTCACTGGCAGAGTCGCCATTGAAGAGGCGGTCGATAATGCCATCACCTGTGGTTTCTTCATTGCCGAAATAAACTGGCGCGCCGACACTCTTGAGAAGAGTTGTACCACTAATGGGAAGAAGATAAAGCCGTAGATCAGAATCGCAGCAACAAACACGGCGAATAACTTAAACACGACTTCTAGTGCATCGAAACCGAAGGTACCGACAGAATCGGCCATCAAACCAAATACACCGATAGGGGCAATGATCATCACGCAGTTGATCATCCACACAAAGGCATCGACGACTGTGTTGAGTGCGGCCAAAATAGGCTTAGCGCCATCGCCTTTAACTTTAGTCAGTGCGATGCCGAAGAAGATACTAAAGACTAAGATTTGTAATATGTTACCGCCGTTCAGCGACTCGAACACATTGGTTGGGATCATGCCGATAAAGGTATCCATTACCCCGGGTAATGCGCCATGTTCCTTGGTTACTTCCATCAAGTCTGTGCTGCTGTGGGTGGTAAAATCAACGCCTGCACCCGGTTGGAACAGATTACCCATCAAGAGTGCAAGCACAACGGCAAAGCCCGACGTGACAATAAAAAAGCCGAAAGTGCCAATGCCAATCTTACCCGCCGATGGGCTATCGCCTAAGCTCGCTGCTCCGCTGATGATAGAAACCAATACCAGTGGTATCACTAGCATTTTGATTAAATGGATGAAAATGGTTCCGAGTGGTGCAAACACACTTGCACTCTCGCCCATGATAAAACCCACCAGTGCGCCGATAATCATGGCAATAACCACTTGCACACCAATGTTACCTAATAAACTCTTGCTCTTCATTCTTGCGAAACTCCCCAGTTGCCGCAGCATTTTGTGTCATGCACAGACGATTTGAACCTAGACGACTCAAGCTTTAGTGATTAAGGCTTACTCTAGGCTAAAGGTTCACTCTATGTTAAAGGCAAATGCCCGACATTTTTGACCGAGTAAAGTACCACAATTGCATAGCAGGGGATTGTGAAACATCACCAACCTTGGTTTCAAAATAACCAAAGTCTAAATCACGTTAACGTTAAATGAGGAATGCTTAAATTTATGCGCTTAAAAATGAATAAAGCTTATTTAATTGTGGAATTTTAACTGCCGAATTGATGAATTGTGATTTTTACTTTGATGGGCGCAGATATCCTCTCGTATTCTTGGGGCGGCTTGAGTCGTTGGTCACCCATCTTTTACTTGTATGAATCATGAGAGTGGTTAATAGCTAAAAAACCTCCATGACCATTCAACTCTGTGACTCACTCAGTTTTCCCTATGACAACTCCATTTCGAGGACATTATGAACATCACCTCATTTTTTGGCCCGCCCGAATCGTTACAGTGTTGGATAAGAAAGTGCGTCGAACAACCTGGATTAAGTTATTGGCTGGTTTATCAAGATCTTGATGAAGGTGAATCCCTGCAACTGACCACTCCATTATTCCCGATAGTGAATGATATGAGAGACCTATCGGATGACGAAATCGATGCCTTTGAGGATAGCTTAGGCCGGAGTGACTATGGTTATCTGCTAAACATGGATCAAATCGAGGATGTGATCGATAACCTCAAGCAGCAAAAAGCCCAGCCAAGTGAGCAGGAACTGCTTGAAGCTATTATCTTTTACTATGAGAGAGATGCGTTTATAGATATTTAAGTGTTTATTTTTATTTTGTTGTTTCTATATAAAATAAAATTACGTGTTGTTAGCGGTAAATACCGACGGTTAACGTCGGCATTTGCGTTTAAGGCGAGGTAATAAGTTGTGCACCATTTAGTGGTTATTGAGGTATTGAGCGCCTGTTTATTATGAATTCAATTTCGTAAGCACTCTGAATACCTCTTGAACGCCCTAAGGCATTGCGGGGAAGGAGAGCGAGCTGCCAATCCCTAGAGGCAGGCCAAAGCCCCAGTAAGCCAATAAGAAACCGCTCCAAAGTAAAAGAAAACTGATTGAAAATGGCAACATCAGCGCCACTAAGGTGCCTATGCCCGACTCCTTAACGTATTTTTGGCAAAACACCACAATTAACGGAAAGTAAGGCATCAGTGGGGTGATGATATTAGTGGATGAGTCGCCCACTCTGTAAGCGGCTTGAGTTAAATCCGGTGATACACCTAGTTCCATTAACATGGGCACCATAATGGCACCAATCAATGCCCATTTGGCTGAAGCGGAACCCACTAATAGATTGACGAACGCGGTGAGAAACACAATTCCCACCAAAGTCACGCCCATAGGAAGGGCTAATTCCTTTAACGCCAACGCGCCTTTAATGGCCATTAATGCGCCTAAATTAGATTGACCAAAGGCATAAATAAACTGGGCGCAGAAGAAGGCCATGACGATGTAATAACCCATGCCGCTCATGGATTTGCTCATGCCTTGAATAATGGCTCTGTGATTGTTTGCCGTGCCAGCGACGTAACCATAGACTATGCTGGGCACTAGGAAGAACACAAAAATAATCGCCACAATGGATCGCATTAAGGGGGCCGAGGCACTGGTTAGGGCGCCATCGGTACCACGCCAGGCAGAGTTGTCACCATAGGCGGTAAACACCAGCCCTAAAGCACATAACAACATGGCGGCCATGGCGAATTTGAGTCCGCGGCGCTCATGGGGTTGCAGTTCATCTAGGGTTGGGAGCGTGCTGGGATCGCCATTCACCGCAGTGTTTTTTAGGCGCGGCTCGATAACTTTATCCGTTAAGAACCAGCCAACTAAGATAATTAAAATGGCAGAAGCCGAAGTAAAAAAGATGTTATTCAGTGGGTTAATCGTTAATGTGGTAGCCGCGGGATCGGCTGATAATCTTGCCGCTGCCTGAGTTAAGCCCGCTAACATAGGATCAAGGCTGGATGGCACGCCAACGGTTGCAGAAAAACCGCCGGATACGCCAGCGAAAGCGGCGGCAATACCGGCTAAGGGATGACGACCCGCGGCATAGAAGATCACCGCGCCGAGCGGGATAACGAGTACATAACCCGCATCAACCGCGACATGGCTTAGAATACCCACGGCTATTAATACCGGGGTGAGTAACATCTTGGGAGTGACAGATAAAATGGAGCGCAGCCCTGCATTGATAAAGCCAGTATGTTCAGCAACGCCTAGGCCCAGCATGGCCACAAGCACCACACCTAGCGGCGGGAAAGTGACAAAGGTCGTGACCATCGCCGAGGTAAAAGCGGTTAACGCACCACCATCAAGCATATTGACGACTTGAATCGGGTTACCAGTACGAGGGTCGATTTCATCAAAACTGACACCCGATAATCCCCAAGAGATCAGCCAGACTAAGCCCAGAAACATCGCAAATAATACCGCCGGATCAGGCAGTTTATTGCCGACGACTTCGACGCCATTGAGAAATCGCTGGAATCCAGTGACAGGTTTATGATTTTCCATTTGGGTGCCGCTTCCTAAAAAATGATGATTGTTATCGGTGATTATAAAAACGCAGCATTAATTTAAGCTTGGTTTAACTAATCGATAAGAAATAAAACATATAAAAATCTATCGCAGTGACTTTAGTGCGGGTGGATTTAATCATCACTAAATCAATTTAGCCGCAAATAAAAAGCGCGGGTTCATGACTGAACCCGCGCTTTTTTATGAAACGATATTTTTGACTAAATAACCGTACCGAACAAATCCACTACGCGCTTATGCTTTTGGGCCTGCATTGCGGATAGCGTCTGACACTTGATACTTAGCGAAGTTTTTAGTGAAAGCTTCTGCTAGCTTCTGGGCGTATTCGGCATATAGCGCTTTATCGCCCCAAGTGTTGATTGGATTGAGTAAATTGCTGTCTACACCACTTACTGCCACAGGAACGGCGAGGTTCAAGGTGTCTAAGTGGACGGTTTCAACATCTTTCAACTCACCGCTGACAATCGCATCGACGATGGCGCGGGTGGTGGGGATGTCAAAACGTTTACCTACACCGTGTGGGCCACCAGTCCAACCAGTGTTGACTAAGTACACTTGGCTGCCGAAGGACTCAATGCGCTTCATCAACAGTTCTGCGTACACGCCAGCAGGGCGTGGGAAGAAAGGTGCGCCGAAGCACGTTGAGAAGGTGGATTGAATCGCCGAGGTTGAGCCGATTTCAGTCGAACCTACTTTGGCGGTATAGCCAGACAAGAAGTGGTATGCCGCTTGTTCTTTGGTCAGGATAGAAACCGGTGGTAATACGCCAGATACGTCGCAGGTTAAGAATACAACCGCATGTGGCTCAGCGCCGCAGTTGTCTTCTTTACGTTGGGCAATGTGCTCCAGCGGATAGGCTGCGCGGGTGTTTTCCGTCAGGCTGCTGTCTTTGTAGTTAGGTACGCGGTGTTCGTCCATAACGACGTTTTCAAGCACAGTGCCGAAACGAATCGCATCCCAAATCACGGGCTCATTCTTCTGGCTTAAGTCGATACATTTGGCGTAGCAACCGCCTTCGATGTTGAATACGCCGCCGGGTGCCCAGCCGTGTTCATCGTCACCGATCAGGAAGCGTTTTGGATCGGCAGAAAGTGTGGTTTTACCTGTGCCAGATAAACCGAAAAACAGCGTAGTGTCGCCATCTTTACCTACGTTGGCCGAACAGTGCATAGGTAGCACGCCTTGGGCTGGCAGTAGGAAGTTCTGCACTGAGAACATAGACTTTTTCATTTCGCCAGCGTATTTCAGGCCGGCAAGCAGCACTTTACGTTCAGCGAAGTTTAAAATCACGGTCGCATCTGAGTTAGTGCCATCACGTTCTGGTACGCAAACAAAGTCAGGGGCATTGATGATCTGCCACACTGGTTTGTCTTTACGATTAAATTCTTCAGGAATGATAAATAGATTGCGGGCGAACAGTTGGTGCCAAGCGTATTGTGTAGTAACACGTACTGGTTGGTAATGTTCAGTATCGGCACCGACTTCGAGATCAGATACAAACAGTTCTTTATCGGCTAGGTAAGCTTCAACCCGTGCCCATAAACCTTCAAAAGCACCTGGATCGAAAGCTTGATTGACTGGGCCCCATTCGATATCAGCTTCTGAACTGGGTTCTCTTACAATGAAACGATCGCCAGGTGAGCGACCGCTGCGAGCGCCTGTTTTAGCAACTAATGCGCCATTGGCTGTCAATTCACCTTCGCCGCGTAGCAGGGCAAATTCGACAAGTTGTGCTGTTGAGGGGTTAAAGTGAACGCGGTTTAATCCATCCGCCATAGTGAGGTCTCCATTTGATTTGTAAGGTTATTTTAATATCGATCGTCTGCCGATTTAATTTTATTTATCGCCTGAGTCGTGCTAGGTGACAAAGTGAGGGCGATTGTAGCCTAAGCCGAGTGCAATGTGTGAGGGGATTATAGGTATGAATAAAAAATGGGCGCCAAATAGGGCGCCCATTTTTTAGCGGGAGTCGTTTTACTGCTGGGTTGTTGATGTTTGACCGTTAGCAAATAAGGTTGCTACGTCTATGGCATCAAAGGTGTATTTAGCGTGGCAATATTCGCAACCCATTTCTATCTTGCCATCTTCGGCGAGTATGGCTTCGATTTCTGCTTGATCTAAGGTTTTGATCGCGCCGGCACTGCGTTCATGGGAACAAGTGCATTTAAAGCTCACATCGATAGGATCAAATAAGCGTACTTCTTCCTGATGATAGAGGCGATGTAACACGCTTTCTGCATCAAGAGTAAATAGCTCTTCGGCCTTGATGGTCGACGTCAGTTGGCTCAAGTGTTCGAAGTCGGCGTTGTGATCTTGCTGGCTTGGCAGAATTTGTAGGAACATGCCCGCCGCTTGTTTGCCGTCGGCAAATAACCAAATTCCCGTAGGTAACTGCTCAGATTGATTGAAGTATTCTTCAACACAGGCCGCAAGTGTTGGCTTGTCTAGTGCAACGACACCTTGGTAGCGTTCACCTTCGTCGGGTGTTAAGGTGATGACCATGTAGCCTTGGCCGAAGAGTTCTGTGAGGCTAGCATCATCGGCGAGTTCAGCATTCCAGCGAGCCACACCGCGTAACTCTTGTAAATTGTTACCGTTGATCACCGCTAAAGATACAGGGCCGTTGCCTTGTAACTGTACGCTGATATCACCGCTAAATTTCAATGTAGCGGTTAATAGTGAGGTGGCTGCCATTAATTCACCCAGTAGCACTTGCAGTACGGCTGGGTATTCTTGGGCGCTGATCACTTGTTGATAGCTGTCTTGTAACTGCACCAGTTCACCGCGCACATCGGCATTATCGAACAAGTAGCGGTGTAAAGTATCTTGGTTCATCGTGTATCTCACTGTTAAAGGTCTTTAAAGCGCATGAGCTGGCGTCGTTGCTTTTTATCTGGTTTCTGATCGGGTATCGGGTTATTGAGCATGTGGAGGCGTCGTTGCTCAGCATTAATGGCCCGTTTAGCCAGACTTGTCGCGGTTTCTTCGTACAATTCTTGTGCAATCGCACCACTTTGGCGTAATTGCGATAATTTTTTTATGACGATCTCTTTATCGTCATATCCTTGGCGTATCTTAAGGACGGCGCCTATCTCGGCATTCCTACTAGATTTGGCACGCTGGCCGTTGTAATGTACTTTGCCGCCGTTAATCATTTCTTTGGCGATGGCACGGGTTTTATAAAAACGTGCAGCCCAAAGCCACTTATCGAGTCGAATGTCTGTTTTATCGCTTTGACCTTGAGTCATAGTGTCTCCAGCTAAAAGATCGATGAGTTCACATGCCGAGCAAGAAAATGCGTGAAGAGCATTTCTATTATGTTAAAGGGTGGCGTGCTTCACACCCTTTTATGGCGGGCAAAGTTAGCATAATTGGCCTATTTTCGCCAATTTGAATGCTGTTATGGGCTTGTTGCCAAATGCTGCCTAGGTTAGCATGAGACGGTAATCGCCTAATTATTATAATCAGAACAGAGACCTGTATCGAGGGTCCACATAAAATATGGATTTATTAGATAAAGTTATCGCAAAAGCCATTGGCATGCCCCATAAGCCCTTAAGCCGGATAGTCTTCTGGTTGGGTTTTATTGTGATCATGTTGTTAGCCGCGCAAATTACATGGAAATTAGTGCCTACTAGCTCATCACCCAGTGCTTGGTCGCCAACGCCCGTTAACCTGACGGGTAAAGGTGCTGGGCAGGTTGATCTTGCGGGTTTACAGCAGCTTGGTCTCTTTGGTAAGGCAGATGCTAAATCTGAAAAGCCAAAAACTGAGGTTGTTGAGACTGTGACCGACGCGCCTAAGACCACGCTCTCTATTCAGCTCACTGGCGTTGTTGCATCGACAGCGGATCAGAAAGGCTTAGCGATCATTGAGTCAAACGGCAGCCAAGAGACCTACAGCTTAGGCGATAAAATTAAGGGCACTTCGGCATCACTGAAAGAAGTCTATGCCGACCGTATTATCATCACTAACGCTGGCCGTTACGAGACATTAATGCTCGATGGCTTAGTTTATACTAGCCAAAGCCCAGCTAATCAGCAGTTACAACAAGCTAAGACTAATAAGACTGGCTCGGCAGTGAGCCGTGTCGATCAACGTAAAAATGCCGAAATCTCCCAAGAACTCGCCGAATCCCGCACCGAATTGTTAGCCGACCCCAGTAAGATCACCGATTATATTGCCATTTCACCTGTCAGACAGGGTGACGCTGTGGCGGGATATCGCTTGAATCCAGGGAAAGACGCCAATTTGTTTAAGCAGGCGGGTTTTAAAGCTAACGATTTAGCCAAATCGATTAATGGATACGACTTGACCGTAATGAGTCAAGCGTTAGAAATGATGAGCCAATTACCCGAGTTAACCGAAGTTTCTATTATGGTTGAGCGGGAAGGACAATTGGTTGAAATCATGTTTAGTTTGCCGCAATAACACGCGTTAGAGGAAAGAAAAAGAATGAATAACAAAAGGATTCGACGCAAGCTGATTGCTGGGGTTGTTGCGGGTGCAGCCATGTTCTCCTCCCAATTCGCTTGGTCTGAACAGTATGCGGCCAACTTTAAAGGCACGGATATTCAAGAGTTTATCAATATAGTTGGTAAAAACCTGAATAAGACCATCATAGTTGACCCGACAATTCGCGGCAAAATCAACGTTCGCAGTTATGATCTGTTGAACGATGAACAGTATTACCAGTTTTTCCTCAACGTCTTACAAGTTTACGGTTATGCCATCGTCGAGATGGAAAATAACGTTATTAAAGTCATTAAAGACAAAGATGCCAAAACCGCTGCAATTCGAGTCGCTAACGATAACGACCCTGGTCTTGGTGATGAAATGGTGACGCGTATCGTGGCCTTGTATAACACTGAGGCTAAGCAATTAGCGCCGTTATTGCGTCAACTTAATGATAATGCGGGTGGCGGCAACGTAGTGAACTACGACCCTTCCAATGTCTTGATGTTGTCTGGCCGTGCTGCTGTAGTGAACAAGTTAGTCGAAATTATCCGTCGAGTGGATAAGCAAGGCGATACCTCGGTGCAAGTCGTGCCGTTAGAATTTGCTTCTGCGGGTGAAATGGTACGAATTATCGATACCCTTTATCGTGCTACCGCTAACCAATCCCAATTGCCAGGACAAGCGCCAAAAGTGGTTGCTGACGAACGTATCAATGCCGTGGTCGTGAGCGGTGATGAGAAGAGCCGCCAACGTGTGGTTGAGCTTATCCATCGTCTCGATGCCGAACAAGCCAGTACAGGTAACACAAAAGTTCGTTATCTACGTTATGCCAAAGCTGAAGATTTAGTTGAAGTGCTGACTGGTTTTGCCCAAAAGTTGGAAGGCGAGAAAGATCCGAGCGCTCAGGCTGCGGGTGGTGGTAAACGCCGCAATGAAATCAATATCATGGCGCATACTGAAACCAACGCCTTAGTGATCAGTGCTGAACCCGATCAGATGCGTACTATCGAGAGCGTGATTAATCAACTCGACATCCGCCGTGCTCAAGTGTTAGTTGAAGCGATTATCGTGGAAGTGGCAGAGGGCGATAACGTTGGCTTCGGGGTGCAATGGGCATCGCAATCGGGTGGTGGTACTCAGTTTAATAACTTAGGCCCAACCATAGGTGAGATTGGCGCGGGGATTTGGCAGGCGCAGGATGTGAAAGCTTCCCAAACTTGTACAGGTTCGGGTGATAATCAGACCTGTACAGATAACCCTGACACTAAAGGCGATGTTACTTTACTCGCCCAAGCCTTAGGAAAAGTGAATGGGATGGCTTGGGGCGTGGCCATGGGCGACTTTGGTGCCTTAATTCAAGCCGTGTCGAGTGACACTAACTCAAACGTACTGGCAACGCCTTCTATTACGACCTTAGATAACCAAGAAGCCTCGTTTATTGTGGGTGACGAAGTGCCTATTCTGACAGGTTCTACCGCCAGCTCGAGCAACAGCAACCCATTCCAAACCGTTGAGCGTAAAGAGGTTGGGGTTAAACTGAAAGTGGTGCCACAGATCAACGAAGGCAGCTCAGTTAAGCTGACGATTGAACAGGAAGTTTCTGGGGTTAACGGTAACACAGGCGTGGATATTTCCTTCGCGACTCGTCGCTTAACCACTACCGTTATGGCGGATTCTGGTCAAATTGTGGTACTCGGTGGTTTGATCAACGAAGAAGTACAAGAAAGTATACAAAAAGTACCGTTCTTGGGTGATATCCCCATTCTAGGACATTTGTTTAAATCTTCTTCGAGCAAAAAAACGAAGAAAAACCTCATGATCTTCATCAAGCCAACGATTATACGTGATGGCATCACGATGGAAGGGATTGCTGGGCGTAAATATAATTATTTCAGAGCATTACAGCTTGAGCAGCAAGAGCGTGGCGTGAACTTAATGCCAAATACTCAAGTGCCAGTGTTGGAAGAATGGAATCAGTCTGAGTATTTACCACCTGAAGTTAACGAGATTTTAGAGCGTTATAAAGAAGGTAAAGGCTTAGATACCCAGATGCGTAAAACGGATCCAACGCTCAAAACGCTCGATGAAAACAAAAACAAAGATAAAACCAATGAGTGAAATTCAACTATCCCAAGTCGATGACCTCAGCCAAGTCTCCAATGAGCTAGGCCTTGAAGCTGAAGGTGATGAGGTATTTCGTTCGAGCAGTAAAGAGCGTTTGCCTTTTGCCTTCGCACACCGCCACGATGTGGTGCTCGCGCTGGGTGAAACGGGCGAGTTAAGCTTGTTTTATACGAGTAAAACACCGTTAACGGCTATGCTCGAAGCGCGGCGTTATTCGGGTGTTGATTTGCCTTTGGTTAAGCTCGAAGTGGCGAAGTTTGAGGCCAAACTCACTCAAGCATATCAGGCGAACTCGTCTGAAGCACAGCAGTTGATGGAAGACATCGGCAACGAGATGGATTTATTCACCCTTGCCGAAGAGCTGCCGCAGACCGAAGACTTGCTCGAAGGTGATGATGATGCGCCTATCATCAAACTGATTAATGCCTTGTTATCTGAAGCGATTAAAGAAGAAGCGTCGGATATCCATATCGAAACCTACGAGAAACAGCTTGTGGTGCGTTTCCGTATCGATGGTGTACTTAAGGAAGTCCTCAAGCCAAACCGTAAACTGTCGTCGCTGTTAGTGTCGCGGATTAAGGTTATGGCTCGCCTCGATATCGCCGAAAAACGTGTGCCGCAGGATGGCCGTATTTCGCTACGTATCGCAGGTCGTGCGGTGGATGTGCGGGTATCGACCATGCCATCGAGCCACGGTGAACGTGTTGTACTGCGTCTGCTGGATAAAAATACTGGCAACCTCGATTTAGAACAATTGGGGATGACAGACAGTATTCGCGTTAAGTTTGAAGATCTTATTCGTCGTCCTCACGGGATCATTTTGGTGACTGGCCCAACGGGCTCGGGTAAAAGTACCACTTTGTATGCGGGTCTGACGGAGATCAACTCCAAAGACACCAACATACTCACAGTAGAAGACCCTATCGAATACGAGTTAGACGGTATTGGTCAGACCCAAGTTAACACTAAGGCCGACATGACCTTCGCCCGTGGTCTGCGCGCTATTTTGCGTCAAGACCCCGATGTAGTAATGATAGGCGAGATCCGTGACCTCGAAACCGCGCAAATTGCGGTGCAAGCGTCACTCACTGGCCACATGGTGATTTCAACCCTACATACCAACACAGCCTCTGGCGCGATTACACGTTTGCAAGACATGGGCGTAGAGCCTTTCCTCGTGTCTTCAAGTTTACTCGGTGTGTTGGCTCAACGTTTGATCCGAACCCTTTGTCCTAAATGTAAAATCGAGCATGTGCCCGATGCGCGTGAGCGTGAGTTGCTGGGCATAGCCGCCGATGACGACAGACGTATTTTCCGTGCCAATGGCTGTAAATCCTGTGGTAACAATGGCTACCGTGGTCGAACCGGTATTCATGAGCTATTACTGGTTGACGATAATGTGCGTGAATTGATCCATGGCGGCCGCGGAGAGTTAGCCATCGAAAAGTATATTCGTCAGTTTGTACCGAGCATTCGTCACGATGGCATGAGCAAAGTGCTCGCGGGCATCACCACTCTCGAAGAAGTGCTACGTGTGACTCGCGAGGAGTAATTTATGCCAGCATTTGAATATAAGGCACTGGATGCCAAGGGAAAGCAGCTTAAGGGCGTGATTGAGGCGGATACCGCCAGACACGCCCGCAGCCAACTGCGCGATCAGCGCATGATGCCCTTGGAAATACTGCCTGTTACTGAAAAAGAAGCCAAAGCTAAGAGCAGCAGTTTTTCGTTTTTCAAACGTGGCATTTCAGTTGCTGAATTAGCTTTGATCACCCGCCAAATTGCGACCTTAGTGGCCGCGGGTTTACCGATTGAAGAATCCCTTAAAGCCGTTGGTCAGCAGTGCGAGAAAGATCGTCTCGCGAGCATGATTATGGCGGTACGTTCTCGGGTGGTAGAAGGTTATAGTCTGGCCGATTCCTTGGCTGAATTTCCGCATATTTTCGATGATTTATACCGTGCCATGGTGGCCTCGGGTGAAAAATCCGGTCACTTAGAAGTGGTGCTTAATCGTCTGGCGGATTATACCGAGCGACGCCAACAGCTTAAATCTAAGCTGACCCAAGCCATGATTTATCCCGCGGTTTTGACCACAGTGGCGATAGGGGTGATTTCAATCCTGCTAGCTGCGGTTGTGCCTAAAGTGGTCGGACAGTTTGAGCACATGGGCGCTGAGCTTCCCGCCTCGACCCGATTTTTGATCTCGGCCTCTGACTTTGTGCAAAACTATGGTGTGTTTGTGGTCATCGCCTTAGTGCTGCTGTTCGCACTCTTTCGGCGCATGTTAAAGTCACCTGCGTTTCGGATGAAGTACGATAATTTTTTATTGAGCATGCCGGTTGTTGGCCGCGTGAGTAAGGGATTAAATACGGCGCGTTTTGCGCGGACGTTAAGTATCTTATCTGCCAGTTCAGTGCCTTTGCTCGATGGTATGCGTATCGCGAGTGAAGTGTTGCAGAACATGCGAGTGCGGGCCGCAGTTGACGATGCGACCGCACGCGTGCGGGAAGGAACTAGCTTAGGTGCAGCGTTGACTAATACTAAGTTGTTTCCGGCTATGATGTTATACATGATTGCGTCGGGCGAGAAGAGTGGTCAACTTGAGCAGATGTTAGAGCGGGCCGCCGATAACCAAGACAGGGAATTCGAAGGTAACGTCAACATAGCATTGGGTGTATTCGAACCTATGCTAGTGGTCAGTATGGCGTGTGTTGTGCTCTTTATCGTGATGGCAATTTTGCAGCCAATTTTAGCCTTGAATAACTTGATTAGCGGTTAATTTTTGAATTTATGGATTATGACCAAGTCGATTGGCATAGGATTTTTTAGGAGAAGTAGTCGATGCAAATGAACAAGAAACATCAAGGTTTTACCTTACTCGAAGTGATGGTTGTTATCGTTATTTTAGGGATTTTAGCCTCTATGGTTGTGCCTAACTTGATGGGTAACAAAGACAAGGCTGACCAACAAAAAGCCGTGTCTGACATAGTTGCACTCGAAAATGCCTTAGATATGTATAAGTTAGATAACGGTGTTTATCCATCGACCGAACAAGGCTTAGAAGCATTAGTGCAAAAGCCTACGATTTCGCCTGAGCCACGTAACTACCGTGAAGATGGTTATGTAAAACGTTTGCCAGAAGATCCATGGCGCAATAACTACCTGTTGTTAAGCCCTGGCGAAAACGGCAAGTTAGATATTTTCAGTGCAGGCCCCGATGGTCAACCAGGTACCGAAGATGACATCGGTAACTGGAATTTACAGAATTTCCAATAAGATGCTAAAGCTGCGTCACGCTGGTTTCACCTTAATGGAGGTGATGCTAGTGATTTTGTTGATGGGGCTCACGGCTGCGGCTGTGACTATGTCTATCGGCAATTCTGGGCCGCAACAGGCCTTAGATAGAACGGCGCGGCAGTTTATTGCGGCCACTGAAATGGTGCTTGATGAAACCGTTTTAAGTGGCCAGTTTATTGGTATTGTGATTGAGAAAACCAGTTATCAGTTTGTTTTTTATAAAGAAGGTAAGTGGGAGCCTTTGGATAAAGACAGACTCTTATCTGAAAAGCAAATGGAGCCAGGGGTTGTACTGAACTTAGTGCTCGATGGTTTACCTTTGGTACAAGAGGATGAGAAAGACGATTCTTGGTTCGAAGAACCGCTGATTGAACCCTCTGCCGATGATAAGAAGAAACACCCTGAGCCACAGGTCATGCTATTCCCGAGCGGTGAAATGAGCGCTTTTGAGATGACGTTTATCGCTAAAACTAACAAAGGCCAGCAGGCCGAAACGTTAGTGGTCGGTGATGCGCTGGGCAGATTAACCATAGGGCGCCCCGATGAAACGCGTTAAGGGCATGACCCTACTCGAAGTGATTGTTGCCCTTGCCGTATTTTCGATTGCGGCTGTGTCTATCACTAAAAGTTTGGGCGAGCAGATGGCAAACATGCCGATTCTGGAATCGCGCACTTTGGCACAATGGGTGGCTGATAATCAGATGGTCGATGCCAGACTTGATCCACAGTTTCCTGAAATCGGTAAAAAAGAAGGTCAAGTTGAGCTCGCAGGAAAAGATTGGTATTGGCGTAAAGAAGTGGTGAAAACGACGGACGATAATTTTCGTATGATCCGCATAAGTGTGAGTGAAGACGAACGCTATCAGCGTATTGCCGCACAAGTGAGCAGTTATGTCCTTAAAACTAACTAGTGCGCAGCGGGGATTCACCCTGCTGGAAATGCTGATCGCCATTGCGATTTTTGCCATGATAGGTTTGGCTTCTAATGCGGTACTTAGCACAGTGCTGACTAACGATGAAGTGACGCGCGCGTTTTCAACTCGGCTTAAAGCTCTACAACAAGGCTTTGGTGCGATTGAGCGTGATCTCGCGCAAATGGTGGCGCGCACGCCAAGATTACTCGAAGGTGGTCGAGGTTCGACCGTCTTCCAAACGGGCAATGATATCTTAGATTCGGAATCAGAAGCCTTAGTGTTTTACCGTTTAGGCTGGTTAAATCCCGACGGTTTATTACCGCGAGGCAGCTTACAGTCTGTGGCGTATGTGGTGCATGAAGGGCGGCTGGAACGTTGGTATTTTCCTTATCCTGAGCCTGAGTTTGGCGCCGAGCCGATTAAGACAGTGATTATCGACAAAGTGCTGTCGGTGGAATATTCCTTCTTCATGGAAGACAAGTGGGAGCGCAAAGTCGAGGCGACTAAGTTGCCTAAAGCGATCGCCATGGAGATTGAGATTGAAGGTTTAGGCAAGATCCAACGTAAGTTCTTGTTGCCGCTGGGTGCTGTTGCACCAGAAAAGTCTAAGGATGACGATAATAAAGACGAAAATCCTGACGATACGAACAAAGATAAAGATAAAGACAAAGATGGTGATGGAGTCGATGATGGCTCGGGGAACGATCCTGGTGACGGTTCTGGTGATCCAGGTGATGGCGACCCTGAAGATGAGGGCCGCGAATGAGAACCCAATCTCGGTCTAAACAGCGTGGTGTCGCACTGATAGTTGTGCTCTTGATTGTGGCCATGGTGGTGATCATCGCGACAAATATCACTGGCCGTAATCAGTTATCCATGCGTCGAACGTTGAACTTGGCCCAGTACGATCAAGCCTATTGGTACGCGATTTCTGCCGAAGAACTGGCGAAGAAAATTTTAAAACAAGATTTAGACGACTCGGAAGGTCGGGTCCACAGGCAACAATATTGGGCCATGGCCGATGTTGTGTTTCCGGCTGAATACGGTGAAATTGCTGGTAAGATCACTGATATGCGCGCCTGTTTTAACTTAAATGCCTTGTCTGTGACTACGAAAGAGGTGGAAAACAGTCAACCTAAGCTGCCGCTGGCGGCGAAGCAATATAAGGCCTTGTTGGTGAGTTTAGGGATGGACGACTTTAGTGCGGACCGTCTGACCCAGACCTTAAAAGATTATATCGACGAAGACACCACTGCTAGCCCTTATGGTGCCGAAGATGCGGAATATGAAGCGCGAAATGTGCCTTACCGTGCAGCCAATACGCTGATGAATCATCGCAGTGAATTACGGGCAGTGATGGGATACACCCAAGATATCTATTTGAAACTCTTGCCCTATGTGTGCGTTATCCCAGGTAATGACAGACAATTACTGAATGTGAATACCTTGGAAGTAGAGCAAGCGGCACTGTTAGCTGGCATGCTCGAAAATCAGATTTCGGTAGGCGAAGCAGAAAGTATCATCAACCAACGCCCCGGTGATGGCTTTGCCAAGATAGATGATTTTTATGAAAGCTCATCCATGGGATCGATCAAGTGGGAAGGTGCCATGAAGTCGAGCTTTGTCATCGATAGCCAATATTTTTTATTGGCCTCGGGGGCGAAGGTTGATAACGCCGTATTTAGAATGGAAAGTGTGCTCAAAAAGAGCGGCGGCAATAAAATGGAAGTGCTCACCCGTCAGTTTGGTGGCCAAAAATAATGGCAGTGCTCACCCGGCAGGGTTTGATGTTGGTGGACAAAAATAATGGCAGTGCTCACCCGTCAGGGTTTGATGTTGGTGGGCAAAAATAATGGCAGTGCTCACCCGTCAGGGTTTGATGTTGGTGGCCAAAAAATAATGGAAGTGCTCACCCGGCAGAATCTGGTGGACAAAAATAATAGCAACGAGCTCAGTCACGCTTTCTTGACTGGGACTGGTGGAGAAAAACTGTGAGTGAACGGCTATTTATTCGCTTAGGCAGAACAGCAGAGCAAGCGTGCTCTTGGCTCGTTTGGTCGGAGCAAGAACAGGAAATTATCGCCTCTGGCGAGCTCGCCAATGCCCAAGGTTTGTCGACCTTAACCGAGCGTGCGGGCAATCGTCCCGTCGATGTGTTAGTGCCCGCCGCGGCAATGACACTCACTAGTGTGCATTTGCCCGAAAAAGGCCAACGCCAAGCCTTGAAAGCCTTGCCTTTTATGCTCGAAGAAGCCTTAGCCGATGATGTCGATGCCATGCATTTTACTGTTGGTCCACGTGATGGTGATGCCTTAAGTGTGGTCGCAGTGGCCCATGAGCAAATGCAGACTTGGCTGAGTTGTTTGACCGAAGCGGGTTTAAAAGTGAAGCGCATTGTGCCTGATTGTTTAGCCTTGCCATTGCAAGAGTGCCAATGGGCGGCAATGAATTTTGGCAATGAGCTATTGCTGCGTACCGGATTAGCTTCGGGCCAGAGCTTACCTCTGCCTTGGTTGCCAATTGCGTTAGAACAACTTAAGCCAGTGCAAGGTGAGGTCTCAGTTGCCAGTTATACCGAGATGCAACTCGAGGGGGTCGAGCTTAAGCCGCAGTCACTCGAGCTACCTATGTTAGTGTTAGCCCGCGGTATTTTGCATGCACCAGTGAATTT
The DNA here is from genome assembly GCF_013248875.1 of Shewanella sp. DC2-4. NCBI lineage: Bacteria > Pseudomonadati > Pseudomonadota > Gammaproteobacteria > Alteromonadales > Shewanellaceae > Shewanella > Shewanella sp. DC2-4. The sequence goes on from NZ_JABRVR010000002.1 coordinate 141,746, forward strand.
ACTGAGCGGCGTTTACACGCCGAAGCGTGAATACAGCAAACAGTTGATGATGTGGAAAAGTGCGGCCATCGTTATTGCCATCGCTTGTGTGCTGGCCTTAGTGAATAAAGGGCTGACTATACATCAAGTCAATGGTCAAATTGCCGATCTTAAAGCCCAGAGTGAATCCATTTATCAGCAAGTGATCCCGGGAAATTCGCGCATTGTTAACCTACGTTCGCAGATGGAAAGTCAGTTACGTGCATTGCAGGGACAGGGCAGTGGTGCCGAGTTTTTTGCCATGCTCGATGGTTTACAGGATGCCTTTAAGCAAGTGCCTGAACTTAAACCTAATAGCTTAAGATTCGAAAGCGCGCGTAACGAGATCCGCATGCAAGTGAGTGCGAAAAATTACGCGCAGATCGAGAAGTTTAAAGAGATTGTCGGTCGTCGTTTTCAACTCGACGGAGGCACTATGAATAGCGGTGAAGAGCAAGTCACCAGTACCTTAACCTTGAGGAGCAAATAAGATGGATAATTTGCGGACTTGGTGGCAAGGGCTCGCATCGCGCGAGCAGCAGTTAGTAGGCTTTTGCTCGGTATTTTTAGTCATTGGTATTTTTTATTGGGGTGTTTGGACGCCGATTGCCAATGCTGAAGCCGATGCATTACGTAACCTCAATGCACAGCAACAGACGTTGAACTATGTAAAACAAACGGCGAATAAAATAGCGAGTCTTAAGCAGAACGGTGCTAAGCCAACTACGTCGGGCAGTTTAAGCTCAGTGGTTAACCAAACTGCGGGCAATTATGGGTTAGTGATTACTCGCATGCAGCCCCAAGGCGATAAGATCCAAGTGTGGATGGACGATGTTCCTTTTGATGCCTTGTTAGGTTATTTGAGTGAGTTAGTACAGAAGAAAGGACTTTCACTCGAAAGTGTTGATTTGGCTGAGGCTGATGTACCTGGCTATGTCAAAGTGAGACGTATCCAATTAGCGCAATAAATTAAGGTGTAGCTGTGAGTTTGATAAAAAAAGTCATCATAGGCGTACTGATTTATTTAATATTTTTAGTCGTTCTATTCCCCGCTAAGATTGCGATAGCGTTAGCCCCATTGCCCGCGAATATCAGTGTTTCGGGTGTGAGTGGCAGTATTTGGTCTGGCAGCATAGAAACCTTAAGTATGCCGCAGCGTCAGGTAGAGCAAGTGCGTTGGGATCTGAGTCCTTGGGCGCTATTTTTAGGTAAAGTGAAAGTTGATTTTCAAGTGGGCAGCCGCGCAACACCTGTCAGTGCTAAGGGATTAATTTCTTGGTCTATGGGAGGCTTAAGTGCGCAGGGGCTACGTTTCGAAGCGCCGGATAGCTTTTTACTCGGCAATGCAAAACTGCCTTTTAAAACCGAAATATCCGGTGAAGTTAGCCTATTAGTCGAGACGCTAGAGCAAGGTAAGCCTTGGTGTGAACAGTTGTCTGGTAAGCTGTTTTTGAATCAAACCAATGTTAAGAATCAGTTTGGTAACTATCCTCTAGGTAATATTGAACTCGGACTGAGTTGTGTCGAAGGCAAAGCGCAATTGGTCACAGATGAAACCAAGAACCAGCTTGGTATTGTTGGTACCTTACAGTTAGATGAAGGCAATATGGTGAAAGTTGAGGCTAAGATTAAAGAAACGGCAGAGCAACCAGAAGATATGCGTGAGTCGCTGAATATTTTAGGTAAGCGTGGTGCGGATGGTTATTTCCCTGTGGTATATCAGGGGCGGATCCCTGGGTTATAGGCTGTTTTAGATGAGCACTTAAACTTAATGTGAGTGCTCAGATGTGAAGGCCGTAATGCGAGAGTTGCGATTAAATATCCGATCATAAAACAACGCTATGAATAGAAACGAAGGCACCTAAGGTGCCTTTTTTATAGCCTTTTTATCGCGTTAGATCAGTCAGTAGTGAGTGATAGTCGGTAATCGCGGGGAAATCTTGAAAGACTTTGATTGGTTTTTTACTGTCTGGGTTAGCAATCCCTAATTGATGACCCACACCGGCAAGTTTTGCGGCCTTGAGTATGGGTTCGCTATCGTCGATAAAGAGACAGCGACTTGGTTCAAGGTTGAATTGCTTAAACAAGGTCAGCCAAAATTGTGGGTGTTCCTTAGGGTAACCTGTCTCGTGGCTAGAAATCATGTCATCGAGCCCTGCTGCCAGCTCGGTATGTTCAAGCTTTAGGGCAAGACTCTTGGGATGCGCATTAGTCACTAAGATGCGCCGTTTACCTGCAGAGGCCAAGGCCGCTAAAAATGGCATGCTGTCTTGGCGCAGTTGAATACGATCCACTAAAGTGCGGTGCAAGCCCATAATGTCGAGCTGCAGTTGCTCCTGCCAATAATCGAGACAGTACCAATCGAGCGTGCCTACGACTTTCTCATAGGCGTTCACAACTAATTGCTGCGCTTCGTTGTGGCTCAAACCTTGTTGTCGACTCAATTCCTGCGGTACTAAATTCAGCCAAAAATGATTGTCGAAGTGCAAATCCAATAGGGTGCCATCCATATCGAGCAGAACCGTATCGATAGTCTTCCAGTTAAACATGGGTATTTCCTATTTTTGCAAAACTGAATCACGCTTAGCATTGATTGTTGCACTGCGTAATACTCAGTGATGACGATGATTCGAGTCACTTGTATGCTTAAATCTTTGTGCTAGTCTTGGATGATTAATTATTTTTAGTCTGAAAATTAAGCGGTTGGATATGGATATCTGTTCTTTTGCCCTATTAGCTCAAGTTTCAAACCCCCTTAGTTTACAGCAAGAGTTGAATGCTTTGCTGCAACAAGACTGGTTACCCCATGTAAATCAGCGTGATTATATGGGGGGTTGGGATGTTCTCGTCTTACGCTGTGCAGCAGAGTATCGCGGTGCTCATCCTATCTTGCAAGCCTTCTCAATTTCTACCGGTCAGCACTGGCAAGATTTGCCTCAACTCGAATCGAGCCCTGCGTTATGCCATTTTCTACAATCTTTAGCCTGCCCAGTGAAATCCGTGCGTTTGATGCGCTTACATGCGGGGGCAGAAATCAAACCCCATAGAGATCAAGGACTCTGCCTAGAACAAGGCGAGGCAAGACTGCATTTGCCACTGCAAACGAATGAGCAACTCAACTTTTACGTGGACGATAAACGTGTACCCATGCAGGCCGGAGAGCTTTGGTATATCAATGCCGACCAAGTCCATTGGGTTGAAAATAAAGGGCAGGATGCGCGGATCAATTTAGTGATTGATTGCGAGGTCAATACTTGGTTAAGGGAGTTAATCGATGCTGCAAAGATCAGAGCTTGAATTAGGGCATAGTTTGGATGTAGCTGTATTAACTCAGTTTGCTAATTCGCTACTGCTGTCGACCTCAGCAGGGGAGTCTAAACGGCTCATTGATCCCATGCTGAAGCAGTTATGCCAAATAGCGGCAGTGGAGTTACACCCCGAGTCTTTTTTGGATACTGAGGCGAGCCATACGCCTTTTGGTAAGGCGGTGTCACTCACTACCGCGGCGCAGTGTGCCGAAGATCCCGAACGGGGTCGAGTCTTTACACAAGGGATTTATCAAGCAATACAAGATCGTCTAAAGGCTCATCCCGGGCAGATTGTGAACATCTTATATGCGGGGACTGGGCCTTTTGCTTGGTTATTATTACCTCTGCTGCCGTTATTTTCTGCGAGCCAAATTCAAGTGACCTTGCTCGACATTCATCAAGCCTCGTTAGATAAAGTCACCAAACTTATTGAACACTTTGATTTAGCTGATCGTGTGGTGGAGAGTGTCTGTGCGGATGCCACGCTTTGGCAGCCAAATACAGTCGTAAAGTTTGATGTGATTCTTTCCGAAACCATGAAGCACTTGTTGCAACAGGAGCCGCAAGTGCAAATTTTTACCCATTTACAGGCGTATCTTGCAGATGATGGTGTGCTCATCCCGCAAAATATTGAGTTAGACGCTTGGCTTGAGTGTCGTACTGTGCAGGATTTTGTGGAGACGCATTATTTAGGGCCTTTGTTTGCACTCAACCTGCAAACTGCGCGCTTACTTGCCAGTGGAGACCGTAGCTTCTTGGCTGGTACTTTACTGCTCCCCGATTTCAGCCCGAGTGCGGTAACGCTTAAGTTCACGACTTCCATTCAAGTTTATGGTAATTCCACGCTGAACGAATACCAATCTCAACTCACTCAGCCTCGATATCGACGTGAACATTGGCTTAAGCCGCTCTCATGCCTTGCTTTTCGATATGAGCAGGGTACTCATCCCGATTTTGTGTTTGATGTTATAGAGCAAAAACCAGTGCTTGTGTCGAGTGACGATCTGAGCTGCTTAGGCATTTATCATTTGCAGCGGCTTTGGCAAAAGATACAGCTACGCAAACGGGGAGTGCCATTCACTGAACTGGCTAATGAATGGCACTTAGATAAAACCTTGCTGGATCTTTGTGGAATAGGGCTAGAGCCGGGTCTAAGAGCTTTATATCAAAACGATCATCAGTCAGCTTTTGTCGCTTACATTCAGCAAATAGCCAAGCTAACAGCCGCGGATATTGCTGGGATTAATCAGCAATTAGGCGCTATTTCCCATGGATTAACGGCATCGGTCACTGTACCAGAAGTCGAAGACTTCAATTCAGCGGAGGTTGAAGACTCAAATCCGGCTGCGGTACTCAGTGAGTCACAACTCAATTTTTGGCAAAGTGAAGGCTACTTAGTGATCCCGCAAGTACTCACGGCAGAGCAATGCGCCGCAACACGAGATTTTATTTGGCAGCAGTTAGGAGCCAATGAACAAGATCCCACCACTTGGTATCAACCTCATGAGTTTATGCAGAAAATCATGTTGCAACTGTTTCGCCATCCGCAACTGGACGCGAATCGACAAGTCCCCAAAATTCGTCATGTGTTTGAACAATTGTGGCAGCGAACAGATTTAGTTATGACAACCGATAGAGTCAGCTTTAATCCACCTGAAACGCCAACTTGGCATTTCCCCGGTCCTGATATGCACTGGGATATGCCGTTACAGCTACCCGTTAAGTTTGCGACGCAAGGGTTAATTTATTTAACCGACACTGGCGAGGAACAAGGCGCATTCTGTTGTGTCCCCGGATTTCATCTCAAGATAGAGGAGTGGCTTCTTGAACAGAACAAGCCTGATATTGAGCTTCAGCAACAGGATTGGCATCGCTGGCAAGTAAAACCTATAGCGGCTAAAGCGGGCGATTTAATCATTTGGCACCATGCCTTGCCCCACGGCGCCAGTCCTAATCGTGCGACGTTACCGCGTATGGTGCAATACATTAACTTTTACCCTATGGCTTCCTAATGGTTGATTTTAAAGAACAACAGCAACGCTATTGGTTGTTAGTTCATAATCCAGCCGCCCTGAGGGAGCTTGGCAAGGTTATGACTCTCACCAACTTTTGCCAATATTTGCGGCTTTTTTGGCACTTACCAGACTGTGGCGATGATACGTTACTGGCCATCTTGCATACTGGTAATCGACAAAGGATAGAGCCGGATTATTCACTCTTCTGCCAGTTTTGGGCGCCAGCAGACTATGACCCTAAACGCAGAGTATTAGAGTGGATGTCCGCCGCAGAAAAACCGATTCATCCTTTCTACTCGGAGCATATTTCTGCCGTGCGGGGTCAGTTATTGTCCGCCTTGATTAAACCCCAAACTGCTCTGTTACCTGCGCCAAATCTTTCTGGGCTAGTAGAACAAGTGCAGCCTGCCGGATTTATATTTCACCTCTCTCGCTGTGGATCTACCTTAGTGTCGCGCAGTTTTGCGGGGTTATCTAAATGCAGGGCGTTATCTGAATCGCCTTTGCTGACTCAAGTGCTATTGGATAGGAACCTATCAGACACTGAAAGACGCGCAGCTTTAATATTTTGCATTAATACCCAAGGTCAGTTGTTTCATCCTGAACAGCATTTGTTGATTAAATGGAATGCGTGGGATTTGCAGTTTTGGCCATTGATCCTATCACTTTATCCTCAAGTTCCCGTGTTATTGCTACTTAGGGACCCCGTCGAGATCTTAGCCTCACAGCAAAAGTCTGCTGGATATCATATGGTGCGACAACCGTCTCGACCTTTATTCCTTGAATTATCAGTACCAGAGGAGGGGGAGTCGATACTGGATTATCAATGTAAGGTATTGCGCTTGTTATTGGGTTATGGGTTAGAGATGAGTCAGCGTAACCAAGTGATGGTCGTGGGTTATCAGGAGTTGTTACCCGCGATAGCGAATAAAATCGCAAATTGGTTTTCGTTGGCTCTCTCTAAAGAAGAGTGCAGCCAAGTTGAACAATGTCAGTTAATACATGCTAAAACAGCCACGCAGCCCTTTGTAGCAGATTCACAATCTAAACAAAGTTTTTTTTCGGCTAAGCAAAAAGAACAGATCCACCGTTATTGTAACTGGTCTAATCTTCACCTTTTTGAAACTAAAAGTTAACATGAATCTTGTATTTTTGTGTGATGTGAACTAGCTTTAGCCAACTATCTATATTAAAAAATATCAGCAAGTTAACGTTTTTATTCTAGGGATGGAAAATGCAATCATGTCATTTCAAGCCGTTAGCCGTTTTATTCTGCGAACGCATTCCCCTGAGCCACTCTTTAAACCTGTGTCATTCGATTTGTTGAGTTTTGCCCGTTAATCCCGAGCTGCCACGACGAATTAAAGAACTATAAAGCGCTGTTTAGAGTTACTTATTACAGGGAATGTATTTGATGGTAGAAGACATAGTATTACCTAAAGCCTATTCATTGCGTTATGCGTATAAAAATGACGATGCTTTTGTATTTGCACTATTTTGTTCTGCAAGGACGGAATTGTCTCTATTACCGCTTCCCCCACAGCAACGAGAGCTGTTAGTACAACAACAATACCGCTTACAGCAAGCGAGTTACGCTGCCCAATACCCTCAAGCGGTGACTCTAATCATTGAATATCAATCAATTTCTATTGGCAAAATCATACTTAATCCCTCTGTTAACGGTGTCCATATCGTCGATTTTGTCATCGCACCGCAATTTCGTGGCTATGGTTATGGTTCAGTCATTTTGGACTCGGTAAAAGCCTATGCCCAAGCAAAAGAGGCGAGTGTGAGTCTGAGTGTTGATCGACAAAATATGCGTGCGAAACAGTTATATCTTCGCTTGGGTTTCTTACCTTTTGAAATATCACCTACCCAAGAGTGGCTATCGTGGCCATCATCATAGGTAGTGTTGTTTGAGGGAAGAGGAAAGCGTGTGTAATCAAACTGATGATGTATAGATAGGTTTATTTTTATTAAGGAGTCATGGATGTCTGATTTTTTTCTCGGAGAAATTAAGCTTCTCCCATACAACTGGGCACCTAAGTATTGGACTTTGTGTGCAGGGCAATTATTGCCAATCAACACCAACCAAGCACTTTTTTCACTCTTGGGTACGACCTACGGTGGCGACGGTATCAATACTTTTGCGTTGCCGGATTTACGTGGTCGCGTACCAGTTCACCCTAATGTTAGTGCAGGTTTGCCTCAGGGCAGTAAGGCGGGTGTTGAAAATGTAACCCTAGTACCTAACAACCTGCCAGTACACAATCACCTTGTGATGGCCAGTTCTACTGCCGGCGATACCACGTTGTTTGCAGGCAATAATATTGCCGCCGCCAAAAATGCAGCTGGTGAGGTCAATTTGTATGGGTCCGCTGCAAGTTTACAAGCGTTGGACCCTGCAACGGTATCCAGTACTGGTGGCAATCAAGCCCATGAAAATTGTCAGCCTTCACTGGTAATGAATTATTGCATTGCCACTCAAGGCATTTACCCTTCACGTAACTAGAGGAGAATCACTATGGATCCTTATATCGGTGATATCCGTCTTTTTGCGGGTAGTTTTGCACCTAGAGGTTGGATGTTGTGCGCTGGTCAGCTATTAAGTATTAGTGAGCAAAGCACTCTTTTCGCAATTATCGGAACCACTTATGGTGGTGATGGGGTAACAACATTTCAATTGCCGGATTTGCGCGGTCGCCTTCCGGTTGGACAGGGTAATGGCCCTGGTCTGACTCCCCGTGTTATCGGTCAGCAGTTTGGTGTTGAATCCGTTACCTTATTAACGCCGCAAATACCTTCACACAGCCATAGTTTGTCGGCGAGTACTGCAAGTCCCTCCACATCACCTAGCCCTATGGGTAATGTCTTTGCCCACAGTAATACCGATAATATTTATGCTCCTTTGCCATCTAGCGGTGCCGATCCCCAAGTTATGAATGCACTCAGTGTGCAAGCCTCAGGGGGAACACAACCACACAATAACATCATGCCTACTACAGCGATAAATTACATCATATGTATTGAAGGCATTTTCCCATCGCGTAATTAAGGAGCGAAATTATGGATCCATTTATAGGTGAAATCCGTTTGTTGCCATTCAGCTTCGCTCCCCACAATTGGGCGCTGTGTAATGGCCAAATATTGTCAATCGCAAGTAATACCGCGTTGTTTTCAATTATCGGAATTACTTATGGTGGCAATGGTACAACCACATTCCAATTGCCTAATTTGCAGGGGCAGACCGTAGTTGGTGTAGGTCAGGGCCCCGGGCTGAGAACCTGGGATTGGGGCGAACAGTTTGGTGAAAATGGGGTGACGCTGATCTCCACTGAAATGCCAGCACACAACCACACGCTGACCGGTTTGAATAATCAGGGGACTTTGCCTTCTCCGGCAGCGAATACCTATCTTGCGAAGGATGGACGTGGTGGTGGCATAGTCAACTATATGCAGGCAGCACCAGGTACGTTAAATACCACTATGGCACCACAGACTTTAGGTCTAAATGGTGGTGGTCTACCCCATGAAAACCGTCAGCCATTTATCGCATTGAATTATTGTATTGCCCTTTATGGTGTATTTCCGGCACGCAATTAATTGATGAATGATCCCGGCATGTTTGTCGGGAAGTTTTTAATAAACATTTTTAATTAGTAAGTCACATTAATGCCAAACAAATTACATTTTATTTCAGGTTTACCGCGTGCTGGCTCGACGCTCCTCGCAGGTATACTTCGGCAAAATCCACGCTTTCATGCGGCTATCAGTAGCCCTGTAGCGGGGCTTGTGAATGGTGCCCTCGAACAAATGGGGGCTGGTAGTGAGTCCTATTCATTTTTCGATGAACATAAACGTAAGGTCATTTGTCGGGCATTAATTGATGCTTATTATCAAGATAAAAATCATCCGGTTATTTTCGACACAAACCGTCACTGGACTGCCCGTCTACATCAATTGGTAGAGTTGGTTGATGATTTTAAAGTGATTTGTTGTGTGCGTAATCCGGCTTGGATTATGGATAGTTTTGAAGTGATTTACCGTAAAAACCCATTTGATTACAGCCGTATGTTCAATGCAGCCTCGCGTCAGACGGTGTATAGCCGCTGCGAGTCATTAATCAATGCTGGTGGTGCGGTTGGAAGTGCATGGACGGCACTCAAGGAAGCCTATTACGGCGAGTTTTCTGATCGCTTGCTATTAGTGGATTATGATCTGCTTACCCAGCATCCGGCACGCACGCTGGAGTTAATCTATCGTTTTATTGGCGAACCACAATTTGAGCACGATTTTAATAATGTCGACTATGCTGAAAATGAGTTTGACCACAATCTTGGGGTCAAAGGTTTGCATAGCGTTAAGCGGAAAGTGGAATACAAAAGTAGGCGCAGTATTTTACCGCCTGACTTATTTATGAAGTATCAAGAAATGGACTTCTGGCTGGATAGTACTGGCACTGCAGCCAATATTATTGCAAGTAAAAAACCTGTAGCACCTAACGCAAAAAATGAAGGGAATCACTTATCATGAGACACGCACTGCTTAGTGGGCTTTCCTCGCTGTTATTACCATTTGGACTCTATGGTGCTGGTGCTATTGCAGCGCCGAGTTATCAGCGATCCTATTTGAGTTCATCGATAAGTGCATCGACCGATCTATTATTGCGTTCAGACACCTCTCTACCACAGGATCTAATTGATTTATCTGGCGATCAATTGGATATCCAGAGTGCACATCCGGTGCGTGAGCTGGTGATTGTTGATGGTGCAGTGGCTGAAGCTGATAAATCGGTATTGCGCCGTGCCCTTAAACCTAGTGTTCAATTGGTAGAGTTAGATTCTTCTATCGCTGGATTAGCGCAATTAATTAATGTACTTGATGGACACAAAAATCTCGCTGCTATTCATGTGGTCTCCCACGCACAAGCGGGCGCTATTTTGCTCGGTAATTCACGTATTACTCCGGAGACAATCCAGCGTGAAGTGTTGGCATTTGCCGCGTTAAAAGGCGCGGTGCGTGAAGGTGGCGATTTATTATTTTACGGTTGCGATCTGGCCGCGAATGACAGCGGTGAAGAGTTGCTGGATATCATCAGCAATAACACAGGTTTGGATATTGCCGCCTCCAATAATTTAACCGGCAATGCCGAATTACAAGGCGACTGGGATTTAGAAGTTACCCGCGGAAATATTGAATCTACTTTGGCGTTTTCTGAAAAAGCATTAAGGGATTTTTCAGGGGTGTTAGCGCCAATTGTAAATGGCACTTATGGTTTTGTAGGTTGGAGTGGGCAGGCAACTGCACAGCTCAGCACAACTCATTTCAGATTAACCGCTAAGGGTGGTGATGGCGTCACTCAAAATCTAGCTAGTAGCATTGGCAATTTTGCTTACATGCATGGTGGTGAGACTAGCACTAACCATTATTTTTATTTGCGCGCAGATGGTACCAATACCACTGCATTTGAGTTAACTGGATTAACGGGAGGCGAGGCTGCTGATCCTGCCTATACAGCTCAATTTACTAATCTGCGTATTGTTGGTTACTTGCAGAATGGCGGAACTGTTACCTCCTCGACTGTTAACGGAAGCGGAGTTAAAGAGACCTTTACCTTTGCACCAGGACAATTGGCGTCTTTTTCGGGCGTTAAGCTAAAAGGCTTTAAATTGTTTTTTGATTGTGCCAGTGCTTGTAATTCTTCAACGGATGGCCCCGAGTTCTTTGAGTTTTATGGTTTCACCGTCGCGAATGCAATAGATACTCCACCACCACCTACAGTAAGCGATGCCCGAATCAGCATTTCCGGCGCAACTGGCACCAGTGGTGCTTACAAGATTGGCGATACAGTTACCGCTACTTGGAATAATACTGCAGGTGGCGATAATAATTCTGGTGTTACCGGTGTAACGGTTGATTTTTCACAATTCGGCGGTGGTGCTGCTGTAACTGCAACGGATAGCAGTGGAACTTGGACTGCCACCTACATAATCACCGCCGGTGCAATCGACCTTACTGCGCGCAATGTGAGCGTCACGGCGACGAGTGCGGGCGGGAGCGACACTACGGCGGATAGCACTAATGCCACCATTGATAGCATTGCGCCTACGGTTACCGATGGTCGCATCAGTATTTCCGGCGCAACTGGAACCAGCGGTGCCTACAAAATTGGCGATACGGTTACGGCGACCTGGAACAACACGGCTGGTGGTGATAACAATACCGATACGATTAGTTCAGCTACCGTCAACTTCACACAATTTGGTGGTGGTGCTGCAGTGGCCGCAACCAATAGTTCGGGAACCTGGACTGCAACCTACACCATAGTCGCTGGTGCGATTGATAACACCAACCGCAATATCTCTTTCAGCGCAACCGATAACGCGGGCAACGTCACAACTGCTGCCGATACTACTAACGCCACAGTCGATAATATCGCCCCGACCCTGAGCGGTATTGCGCTCAGCGGTACTCCTGCTTCAACTGATTCGAGCATGGCATTCACCGCCAGCTTCAGTGAGGTGGTCAGCAATATCTCAACCGATGATTTCACCTTGGCGACTACATCAGGAACTGCTACAGGGACTATTGCCAGTGTGTCGGCAGCATCGGGTAGCAGTGTCAATATCAACATCAACGGTATTAGTGGTAATGGTGTTTTCAAGTTGAACTTAAATGGTTCGACGAATATTACTGACGATGCGGGTAACGCAGGTATTGCGGCCTTTAGCAGTGGTTCAACCCATACGGTCGCTATTCCTACAGCACCAACTGCCCCTACGATAGGTACAGCCACCGCAGGCGATGGCCAAGCATCAGTAACCTTTAGTGCCCCCGGCAATAATGGTGGTTCAGCAATTACCACTTACACTGCTACGGCTAGCCCCGGTGGTGCATTTGGCACCTGTGCTGGGCCCGCAGCTTGTACTGCTACAGTCACTGGCCTTAGCAATGGCTCGGCTTACACCTTTACCGTTACCGCGACTAACGCCATAGGCACCAGTACGGCCTCCGGTGCTTCCAACTCGGCAACCCCCAAAGGTAATCAAACTATTACCTTTGCTAATCCCGGCGCGCAAAACTTTGGTACTACGCCAACCCTTACAGCCACAGCAGACTCTGCAACAGGAACTGATAATTTAACAGTCAGCTTCAGCTCATCTACCACAGGAGTTTGTACCATCAGTAGCGGCGGTAACCTGGCATTTGTGACCGCCGGTAGCTGTACTATCGATGCTGACCAAGCGGGCGACTCTGCTACCAACCCTGCCCCGACGGTATCCCGAACCTTTACTGTGAATGCCGTCGTTCCCAGTGCCCCAACTGTTGGTACTGCGACCGCAGGTGATACTCAGGCCACTGTGACCTTTTCGGCACCGGTAAGCACTGGCGGCGCACCGATCCTTGCCGGAGGCTACACAGTCACCGCTAACCCAGGCAACTTCACGGGTACAGGATCAAGTTCGCCGATTACTGTGACTGGGTTGACTAACGGAGTGGCCTATACCTTTACGGTAACCGCGAGCAACTCGGCGGGGACGGGTGCAGCATCGGCAGCTTCCAACTCGATCATTCCGGCATCACCACAGACGATTACCTTTGCTAATCCAGGAACACGGAACTTTGGTACTTCGCCAACGCTGACCGCAAGCTCATCGGCAGGAGGTGGTTATGTTGTCACTTTCACCTCATCTACCACCAGTGTTTGTACTATTACCAGTGGCGGTGTGTTGACCTTTATAACGACAGGAACCTGTACGGTCAATGCGGATCAGGCGGGCGATTTGTCTTTCCTGGCTGCACCGCAGGTGAGCCAGTCTTTCAGCGTTAGCCCCGTAGTTCCCGGTGCACCAACCATAGGGACTGCAATCGCCGGTGATACCCAGGCAAGTGTTGCCTTTGTTGCCCCAGTGAATATTGGTGGCTCGGCGATTACTGGTTATACCGTGACGGTAAACCCGGCGGATGTCGTTCCAGTACACGGTGGTTCATCTCCGATTGTGGTGACCGGTTTAACCAATGGTCAAGCGTACACCTTTACTGTAACTGCCGATAATGTGGCGGGTACTGGCTCTGCATCGGTTGCATCCAATCAGATAACACCCGCAGCAATCCAGACCATCACTTTTGCTGCCCCAAGTGCACAGAACTTTGGCACTACGCCAACATTAACGGCTACAGCTGATTCAGGCTTAACACCTGTCTTTACTTCATCCACTACGGGCGTTTGTACTATTACCTCCGGTGGTGCGCTGACCTTTGTGACGGCAGGTAGCTGTACTATTAATGCAGATCAAGCAGGTAATAGTAGCTATTTACCTGCTACACAGGTGAGCAGAACCTTTGTGGTAAATGCTGTCGTGGCTGGAGCGCCAACCATAGGAGCCGCAATCGCAGGGGATAGCCAAGCGGTTGTTAGCTTCACTGCTCCGATATTTAATGGCGGTTCATCAATTACGGCTTATACAGTGACATCTAGCCCCGGTGGTTTTACGGGTTCGGGAGTAGGATCTCCAATTACAGTTACAGGGCTTTCAAATGGTACGGCCTATACATTTAGTGTTACTGCGGCGAATACTGTGGGAAGTGGTAATGCTTCAAGTGCGAGTAACTCTGTGACGCCAAATGGTGCACCGACTATTAGTGGTTCGCCGATATTAATAGTGAATCAGGATGCTTCGTACCAGTTTACGCCAACAGCGTCTGACTCAGTGGGAGATACACTTAGCTTTAGTATTAGTAATAAACCTACGTGGGCAACGTTTAATACCGCGACAGGCATGTTGTCTGGTATTCCATTAAATCAAGATGTTGGTGTGACTAATGGAATTGTTATCAGCGTTTCTGATGGCGCTTTATCTGCGAGTCTACCAGCGTTTAATTTAACTGTGACGAACCTCAACGATGCACCGACGATTAGTTCTATGGCTATGACTGCAGCGACCCAAGATGCAGCGTATAGCTACATCTTTACGGCTGCGGATACTGATGTGGGCGATGTACTTACGTTAAGCGCGATAACTAAGCCTAGCTGGCTAAGCTTCAACGTCGCGACTGGTGTATTAAGCGGCACGCCTACTAATGCTGATGTGGGTTCTCACCCAGTGACGCTGAGGGTGACCGACACAGATGGCTTAACGGCTGACCAATCCTTCATGGTTATTGTGACCAACGTCAACGATGCACCTGTGATTAGCTCTCCAGCCATCACTACAGCAACTCAAGATATAGCTTATAGTTACACAGTGATCGCTACCGACTTAGATGTGGGTGCTGTGTTAACCCTCAGTGTAGTGACCAAACCGAGCTGGTTGAGTTTCAACTCGGTGACAGGTTTACTCAGTGGTACGCCGAGCAATGCGGATGTGGGCAGTCATGCTGTGTTACTGCGAGTGACGGACGCTGACGGATTAACAGCAGATCAATCGTTTAGTATTACAGTCACTAATAGCAACGATGCACCTACTATCACTTCAACAGAAACTACGGCCGCTGTGCAAGACGCTGTTTACAGCTATACCTTTGCCGCTACAGATGTCGATGTGGACGACGTACTGACATTTAGTGCGGTGACGATACCAAGCTGGTTGAGTTTCAACTCGGTGACAGGTTTACTCAGTGGTACGCCGAGCAATGCGGATGTGGGCAGTCATGCTGTCACCTTACGAGTGACGGACACGGATGGCTTAACGGCTGAGCAGTCCTTTAGCATTACAGTGACTAACGTTAACGATGCGCCTGTTGCGACGAGTGCAAGTGTGACCTTAGAGGAAGATAGCTCTGTGATGATCACGCTTACTGGGGAGGATGCAGATAGTGATCCTCTTACCTATGAAGTGGTGAGCCAACCTGAATCGGGCACTTTGGAGCAGCATGGAACTGTGTGGTTATACACACCGGAGAAAGATTTCAACGGTGCAGATCAGATAAGCTTTATTGCTAAGGATGCTGAACTGAGTTCTGAGCCTGCGACTATCACCATGAATGTCACACCAGTGAATGATGACCCACAAGCTGTAGATGATAATTACACTCTAGCCAGCACCGCGGATGATAAATACACACTACCTGCGCTAGAGAATGATGTTGATGTGGACGGTGATACTTTGACTATCGATGGCGCGGCAGCAGACATAGGTAGTGTGCAGATTACTGCTGATGGACTCATATTTACTGCCCCTGCAGCTTATGTTGGTCCGGTCGCACTTCGTTATACCATTAGTGATGGTCAGAAAGGGCGCGCAAGTGCAAAAGTCAACTTACTGGTAGAAGGTGGGGAGGCTGACAATTTACCTGTTATTACTGTACCTAGTGATGTTGAGGTTAATGCAACAGGCTTGTTCACTCGGGTGGATCTAGGGTTTGCGAAGGCCGTCGATCGTAATGGTCATCCACTGCCCGTTTCTTTGGTCGATAAGCGTTTATTCTTTGCCCCTGGTAGTTACCTTGCTTACTGGCAAGCCGTAGATCGTGATGGCAACAAAGCGACTAAGGCTCAGAAAGTAAAAGTGCATCCATTAATTTCCTTGAGTAAAGATCAAGTCGTGGGTGAGGGTAATGAGGTTGTTGTTAGTATTCACTTAAACGGTGTCGCGCCTGAGTATCCAATATCAGTTCCTTATACTGTTGCAGGTTCCGCAGACAGCAATGATCATGACTTAGTCGATTCGGTAGTGGAGATTACTTCAGGTACATTGGCTCATATTCACTTTAGAACCATAGAGGATGGGGAAGTTGAGGCTGAAGAAGATGTGTTGATCAGCCTAGATCCAAGTTTGAATTTAGGCAGTAAGAAGCAAACACAAGTGTCGATCACTGAGGCTAACATTGCCCCGAGTGTGACTCTTGAGGTGACTCAAGCGGGTGAACGTCAGTTGATCGTGGCACAAAATGGTGGCGAGGTTCATATTCATGCGCAGATTAGCGATGCCAACATGAACGATACTTTGACATCTGTATGGTCGAGTGGTGCGCTGAACTTGCAGTCCGATGATGCGGGGATGTTCTTCTTGCCGACAGAGGTCTTGCCGGGCATTTATCCTGTGAGCCTGACTGTGACGGATAGCGGCTTACCCGCGCTGTCTACTACGGAGAAAGTTTATATTGTTGTGCGCCCATCTTTGCCACCTCTGACAGGGACTGATACCGACGGTGATTTGATCCCTGATAACCAAGAGGGATTTACCGATACAGACCGCGATGGCATTCCAGATTACTTGGATGCAATCAATGATTGTAACGTGATGCCTGAAGGTGAGTTACAGCCTGTGTACTTCTTGGCTGAGGGGCAAGCGGGCGTGTGCTTACGCTTAGGTAATATTGCACTGATGCAAGAGCAAAGTGGTATTCAACTATTACCTAATCTGGTTCCTGAAGACAGTATCGCGGCTAATGTGGGGGGGATTTTTGACTTCATTGCGACAGGACTACCGCAACAAGGGCAGAGTTACAGTCTGGTGATACCACAACGTTCGCCAGTTCCTGCCAATGCAGTATATCGTAAGTATCAAGCCCAAAATGGTTGGAAGGATTTTGTGATTGATGCGCGCAATAGTGTCGCCAGTAGTGAAGGTGAGCGTGGTTTCTGCCCTCCTCCTGGAGATAATCGTTGGACTTCAGGATTAACTGAAGGCCATTGGTGTGTGCAGTTAACCATAGAAGATGGCGGGCCAAACGATGACGATGGCGTCGCTAACCGAACCATTGTCGACCCAAGTGGTGTGTCAGTGATACTCAATGGTAACCATTTACCTGTGGCGAACCCAGATACGGCATCTTTACCTTGGAATCAGAGTCTCGATGTCGATGTGCTCGCCAATGATACGGATAGCGATGGTGATGCCTTGACGGTAACACAAGTCACCAGCGAGTTCGGAACTGTAGTTATCTTGGCTAATCAGCAGTTAAGTTACACGCCAGCAACCGATTTCATCGGTACAGATGTGCTGGTGTATAGCATTACTGATGGTAAAGGTGGTACTGCGAGTAGTGAGTTGACTGTGATTGTTAATGGCAATACGGCACCTACGACAGTGAACGATAGTGCTGCCATAGATGACAGAACGAGCTTGTTACTCGATGTGTTGAGTAATGACAGCGATCCCGATGGCAACGTTTTAACCTTAGTCAGCGCAACCGCGCAGCAAGGAACGGTTTCTGTTGAGTCTAATAAACTACGTTATATCCCTAAAACTGGATTTGATGGAGTAGATACTGTGAGTTATCAGATTAGTGATGGATTGGGCGGCGAAGCAACTGGGCAAGCGTTAATCACAGTTAAGGCATACCAAGATGTGGTGATAGATAACAAGTCGGGTGGAGGCGGTATGTCCTTATGGGCATTAGGTTTGATTCTTACAATGGGGTTAATTCGCCGTAAGGAATTACATAAATTAGTCTTGGGCGCTGTGTTGCTCGCAGGCTCCGTTAATCAAGCAAATGCGGCTGATAACTGGTATGTCGAGGGATTTGTCGGGCAAGCTCAGGTTGATAGCAGCAGGCGAGATCTACAGCCACAAGCGGGGACAGGCTTTGTAACATCGGTTGATGATAAAGATACTGCTTTGGGTGTGAGTATCGGTTATCAATGGACTCCCTTTGTTGCCATCGAATTAGGCTATGCCGACTTTGGTAATGGGACTGCGAGGATTGAGGGCGCAAGTCTCACCCCTGAGCAATATCATGAGCAGGTCAAAGCCGTAACGCCAGTACTGGTCGATGGTGTCATGCTGGGATTACGTTTCACTTTACTCCAACATGAAGCTTGGCGGTTTGAAGTACCCATCGGGTTGTTTAGGTGGCAAGCGGATATCAGTAGCACTATGGGCAATAGCCGTTTAACTACAGAGCTTGATGGTACAGATTGGTATGCGGGCGTGCGTTTTAGCTATCAATTTACTGAGTCATGGTCTGTAGGTTTGGGATATCAATATGTGGATATCGAGCCTAATGATTTCCTCAGTTACCAGCTCAATCTACGATATCAATTTTAAGCGTTAGCATATCAAAAGGGGCATTCGCCCCTTTTTACTATCCAATAAAACATCGTATTTGAGAATATTTTGAAGGTGTTCACTTAAGGCTGGGCTGGGTTTGTGATGCATATCGCAAAGGATTTGTGGCTTACCATTAGGAGCATGTAATAAATTCAGGTTGTAGATTAAAGACAGGATAGTAAGATTGTCACTTACCTTATTTAATTTATCGCTTTTTTATCCAGAGGCAGTTATGTCGCAACGGCAGAATAAGCCGGAAATATTGCATACCGAAGTTGTCGCGAGAAGCCGATTATTTCAAATTGAGCAAGTGCATCTTAAGTTCTCCAATGGTGTAGAGCGCCAATATGAGCGCATGAAAGGCGGTAGTCGTGGCGCTGTGATGATAGTGCCTATTCATCAAGGGAAAATGCTACTGGCACGCGAATATGCTGCAGGAACTGATAATTACGAACTCGGTTTCCCAAAAGGTTTGATCGATCCCGGTGAGACAGCAATAGAAGCTGCTAATCGTGAATTACAGGAAGAAATTGGCTTTGGATCGAATAAGCTCACCTTACTGAAAGAACTCAGCCTAGCTCCGGGTTATTTCTCTAGTAAGATGCAAATTTTTCTTGCAGAAGATCTGTATGAGAGTCGCCTTGAAGGTGATGAGCCTGAGCCAATTGATGTGGTGCCTTGGGCGCTCGCCGATTGGGAAGCCTTGCTCGATGATGTCGATTTTTCTGAATCCCGTAGTGTGAGCGCGTTGTTTTTGGCGCAAAAATATTTACAACTTAAATAATCTTTTTCCTTTTAAGCGTTCAGAGTTTGCACGCTTGCAAAACATTCGCTCAGCAGGCGATTGGAGTTGTTATGAAGCCAGAAGAGTTGATCGACGAAGTTATTGCGATTGCGACCGATGCAGGGATAACTATCCGTGACATTTATCTCAAAGGTAATTTTGAGCGAGAAATGAAGTCTGACAATACCCCTGTCACTTCCGCAGATTTAGCGGCGAACAAGATCATTTGTGACCGATTAACCGCCTTAACGCCTGATATTCCTGTGTTATCTGAAGAAGCCGCTGACATTCCGTTGAGTGTGCGTGAATCTTGGAAGCGCTATTGGTTGGTGGATCCGCTCGATGGTACGGGGGAGTTTATCGCCGGCAGTGGTGATTTTTCAGTCATTATCGCGCTGGTGGAACACAATCGTCCCGTGATGGGCGTGGTTTATGTGCCTATGACACAAGTGTGTTATTACGCTATTGCTGGTTTAGGGGCGTACAAACGCACGGATAAACAAGAAGTGCGTATTAGCAGTCGCCAAATTGAGCACCGTGAAAAGGTATCCCTAAGATTGGCCGTAAGTCGCCGTCAGGACCCCCAATCTGTGTTGACCCTATTCAACCATCCCAAACACTGCGAGTTAGTCGTGATGGGGGGCGCAGCGTTGAAGAGCTGTCTTGTCGCGGAAGGTCGTGCTGATTGTTATGTACGAGTCGGACCAACGGGTGAATGGGACACGGGAGCTGCGCAAATTATCGTCGAGGAAGCGGGTGGACAGCTGATGGATACTGAGCTGCAACCGTTAACCTACAATGAGCGCGAGAGCTTAGAGAACCCTAATTTCATCGTAGTTGGCGCACCCAACTTAGAGTGGGATAAGATTTTAATAGGTGAATGATTTTCAAATGCAGTCTATACGTCCGGTATTAAAGTCAGAGTTATTCGCGGTTTATCAGCTCGAACAGGCCATTTTTGGTGAGCACAGCTATCCTGATTTCTTCTTCCGTCAGGGATTTGATTGTTGGCCAGAGCAATTTTTAGTGGCCGTGGATGCAGATAATCAGCTACAAGGCTATTTGCTCAGTGCCCAGAGTAGCGATCCTAACTGCATGTGGATATTATCTATCGCAGTGAGTGAAAATGCTCGCGGGAAGGGATTCGGCAAGCGTTTGATGCAACAATGTTTAGCCGAGTTGCCCGTGTCAGTTGAGCGGGTGTGTTTAACCGTTGATCCGAGTAACCCTGCCCATGGCTTATATCAGCATTTAGGTTTCATTGATTCAACTTTTGAAGCCGATTATTTTGGCGCTGGCGCAGATAGGGTTGTGATGACTTATCGCAGGCCTTAAATCGAGCGCTTATCTTTGAACCAAAGATTATCCTCAAATAAAAATCACCTTTGAATTAAGAATGATTTTTAAAAATAATGGACGGTGTGCTGACTGAGTGCGCCGTTTTTTATGCTCTTTTAGGTGATGTCATCCCACGGATCCAGTTCGGCTTGCTGAGGGAATCTAATTCGAGTGCCTATCTTTATCCATCATCCTCAATAATATCCTTCATTATTTACCCTCTCCTGTACGTAAAATAAACTTATTTTGAACGTTGTTTTTTATTTTAACTGCTGTTAGTCTCTTGCTATTCAACAGGGGATGAGACCTATGGCCAGACGAAAAGAACACAGCCATGATGAAATTCGCGCGATGGCAATACAAGCGGCAACTGAGTTACTGATAGATCAAGGTGCCATAGGGCTCAGTTTACGCAAAGTGGCCAGTCAAATTGGTTATGTCCCTAGTACCTTGATTAATATTTTCGGCAGCTACAACTATTTATTACTGGCGGTTTCTGAGTCAACGCTTAGGACTTTGCACGACCGATTGACGGGTGTTCGCGCAGCCGACAGTTTAGGTAAAATTATTGCAATGGCGTGGGAGTATAGTCAATTCGCCCATGAGCAGCGCCAAGCTTTCAAGCTGGTTTTTGAGCTGCAATTACTCGATTCTGAACCCTTGCCTGAATCGCAAGGGCAATTGATAGCGGGGTTATTTACTCTGATTGAGCGTGAATTGGCGCAACTATTTCCCGAGGTTACGCAGACACAGCATCTCAGTATGAGCCGGGTATTATGGGGGGGGATTCATGGGCTGACCTCTCTGTCACTCGATAATAAGCTCTTCGCTGAGTCATTATCACTGCAGGATTTACTCGAGAGTCACGTACAAGCGTATTTACAAGGAATGGGTTACCAGAAGGAACTATCATGCTGCTAACAAAACGTTTTTTACCCTATTTTGCGACTCAGTGCTTAGGCGCATTGAATGACAACATCTATAAAAATGTGTTGCTGCTATTAGTGACCTTTAGCCAAGTGAAAGACCTACCCATAAGCGTCGATATGTTTGTGAACTTGGCGGCTGGGGTGTTCATTTTACCATTTTTCCTCTTTTCGGCCCATGCGGGTGTAGTCGCCGATAATATGGATAAGGCTAAACTTATTCGCCGATTGAAATTACTCGAAGTCATCATCATGTTTAGCGCCGCGATTGCGATTCTGAGTGAGAGCTACATGATGATGTTATTACTGTTATTTTTAACGGGTAGCCAGTCAGCATACTTCGGTCCGGTTAAATATTCCTTGTTACCCCAAGCGTTGAAAGAGGACGAGTTAGTCACAGGCAACGCTTGGGTTGAAATGGGCACTTTTCTCTCTATTCTGGTGGGCACTTTGAGTGCGGGGATCTTGGTTTCTGATGAAAACGGTACGCTTTGGTCGGCGATTACTGTTGCTGTATTAGCCTTTGCAGGATATTTATCGAGCCGAGCGATTCCTGCATTACCCCCGCAGGGCGTCATTGAAAAAATACGTTTCAGGCCGTTATCGGGCACTTGGCGTAGCATCAAAAAAGCCCGTCAAACGCCTTCAATCTGGATGGCTATCCTCGCTATCAGTTGGTTTTGGTTTTTAGGTGCGACCTATCTGACTCAGTTTCCTAACTTTGCTAAGCTGCATTTGCATTCTGGTGCGACTGTGGTGTCATTATTATTAGGCATGTTTTCCATCGGGATTGCTGTTGGCTCCTTCGTTTGTGAACGTTTCTCCTACGGCCATGTGGAACTCGGTTTGCTGCCATTTGGGGTATTGGGATTAACTATCTTTGGTGTCGATTTGCTTTGGGCTATTCCACCTGCGCCAGTGGATGCTGGTTTTGTCTATGGATTAAAGGTCTTTATTGGCGAGTCGCAACATTATCGGGTGATGCTGGATTTCTTTATGATCGGCGTTAGCGGTGGCTTGTTTATCGTCCCCCTGTATGCGTTTATTCAATCTCGTTCGCCTAAGGGCGAATGTGCTCAGGCGATTGCTGCCAATAACATTATGAACTCATTGTTTATGGTGGTTTCGGCACTGTTATCTATGCTGTTTCTGGGCGTTGCAGGTTGGACTATTCCACAGTTATTTCTGCTACTCGCCGTGATGAATGCTGTAGTCGCGCTCTATGTTTATTCACAAGTACCAGAATTTACACAACGATTTATCAGTTACTTACTCAGTCATGTCATGTATCGAGTGACAGTCACAGGCCGAGAGAAAATTCCAAAGGAAGGGGCTGGCATCATAGTCTGTAACCATGTGAGTTATGTGGATGCATTGATTATTATGGGAGCGTCGACACGGCCAATCCGCTTTGTGATGGATAAATCCATCAGCGAAATTCCTCTGTTGAAGTATTTGTTCCGCCACGCTGGTGTGATCCCTATCTGTTCGCCTAAGCAAAGTGAAGAGACCTATAATCGTGCCTTCGAGGCGATTCATGAAGCGCTCGTCAATGACGAGTTGGTATGTATTTTCCCTGAGGGTCGACTCACACCTGACGGTGAACTTGGCGATTTTCGTCCCGGAATTGATAAGATTTTGGCCAGAGATCCTGTGCCAGTCATTCCTATGGCATTGCACGGATTATGGGGTTCTTACTTTAGTCACAAGGGCGGACATGCCTTGGCTAAAATGCCCAAGCGTTTTTGGTCAAGGGTGTCGGTGGATTTAACGGATGCCGTCGATGGTAAGCTTGCGAATAAGGAATCTTTGAGAGTCCAAGTGGCGAGCCTGCTGGGCAATTCATAAATTCGTTAAGGTATGAAATAAAGTGAAGTGATAACCGCGAAGCAAATGTTCGCGGTTATTTTATTTTAGGGTGGCGATTTATCGTGTTTGATAGCTATCCAGCCACTCATGCATCGCTTGGTGCGAACCTTTAAAGAGTACACGTTCAGACTTTTTCTGTAATTGGTATTGATACATAGGATCGTAATACTTGTGCAATAACAGGTTTATCCAGACTAAGTGCAGCGAAGTATCATTCTGACTGATTTGTTGATCGAGGGCTTGTTGCATCAAATCTTGCAGTTCTTGATGTTGTTTTCCGCCTAGACGTTTGCGAATGCTCACTAAACTCTGTAATAGATATTCACTGAAAGCCGCAAAACCTGCTTCCGGCCCTAGGCGCTCACAGAAGCCGCTATACATTTTATGCACATATTCATAGCGTAAGCGTTCGAGCCTCGCATCATCCGACTCTTCTAGCACTAAAACATTAGCGGCTTGCATGGCATTGTAAAATGTCTGCGGCAGCGCCGAACGCCCAATCAGGAAGCTTTCATCTTCGAGCAGTAAACACGCCGTGCCACTTGTTTGGTGCTGTAGCAAGGCAATGGCGAGTTGATTTTCAAAGTTAATCTGCGTTGGCTGTGGGTCGATATTCTTTCCAAAACTAGAGCCTCTGTGATTAGCGATTCCTTCAAGATCAACCGCTTCTTTACGCTGTAGTAGAAAATCGGTTTTACCACAGCCCGTCATCCCGCTCAAACTCAATAACGGCTGTTGAGTCGGTGCCGCTTCAATCACGCCAATCAGATATTGGCGCATGGCCTTATAGCCACCCTGAATATAAGGGACTTCGATACCCGCTTCTTTAAGCCATTGCTGAGTGAGTTGCGAGCGCAGGCCGCCGCGAAAGCAATAAAGGTAAGCATTAGGATTGGCTTTAACATAGCTAGCCCAAGCCTCGATTCTCTGTTGCTTGATGGAACCATTCACCAGTGAGTGGCCTAGTGCAATCGCGGCTTGCTGACCAAATTGCTTATAACAAGTACCGACTTTTTCCCTTTCACTATCCAGCATCAAGGGTAAGTTGGTCGAGTTGGGAAACGCGCCCCGAGTGAACTCTATGGGCGCTCGCACATCCATCATCGGATGTTGATTGAGAAAGATCTCCCTATATTGCTCTGCGGCTATAATAGCGCTTGGCATCAGCACAACACCACATTCGCTGCAGTGGTCGGTGTTTCCAGTGACCCAATGCAGATTGGGGTTATGTGGTTCGCATCGAGTAGGGCGATTAATTCCGCTTCAGCTGCGGCCGAGACGGCAACTAACAGGCCACCACTGGTTTGCGGATCGCACAGTATCGCTTTTTGATGCTCGCTGAGTTCAGGGAGATGCTCGCCATAACTATCGTAATTACGGTGAGTCCCACCAGGAACACAACCTAAAGCCAAATAATCTAAGGCGCGTGGTAACAATGGCACTGCATCAAATTTAAGCTTCGCAGTGAGGTTGGCGCCTTGGCACATTTCGAGTAAGTGTCCCGCCAGTCCAAAACCTGTGACATCGGTCAGGGCATTTACACCGCTAATTTTTGCAATGGTCACGCCTATAGTATTGAGTTGACACATAGCATTGACCGCAATGAGACTATCTTCATCGCGGAGTTTTTTCTGTTTTTGCGCTGTGGTTAAAATACCAATGCCGATAGGTTTAGTGAGATATAAACGATCGCCGGCTTTAGCGGTATCATTCTGCTTTAAATCACTTAAGGCAATTTGCCCGGTAACCGCGAGACCAAAAATAGGTTCGGGTGCGTCTATGCTATGACCACCGGCTAGCATGATCCCTGCTTCCATGCAGGCTTGTCTGCCGCCATCGACCACTTGCTGTGCGATTTCTGCGGGTAGTTTATTGATTGGCCAACCTAAAATTGCAATCGCCATAATAGGCGTGCCGCCCATGGCATAAATATCGCTGATCGCATTGGTCGCTGCGATACGACCGAAGGTGAATGGATCGTCAACAATTGGCATAAAAAAATCGGTAGTGCTAATGATGCCTATGTCATCATTGAGTTTGTACACTGCAGCATCGTCGCGGCTCTGATTGCCAACCAGCAGATTTGGATCGGTAAATACAGGTAATTGCGAGGCTAAGATAGTGCTGAGCACTTTAGGGGATATTTTGCAGCCACAACCTGCGCCATGACTATATTCTGTTAGCTTGATTGATTCTGGGAGTGTAACTGGGGAATCTGACATGATCTCAACAGCCTATTTAAGTGATTAAGGCATCATCATAATCAGATACGGCCACCATGCAAGGTGGCCGTATGACTTTCGGGCAGAATTGTGGCTTAGCTATAAGTTGCGGTCAGGCTGCGCCAATGTTTTTGCTGGACTAAGAAACGCGCCTTTAGCTCTTCAACTTGTTGCAATAGTTGCTGATCGACAAGTTGTTTACGCTTGGCCTCAAGCAAGGTTTTCTGTGCTTGATAGTAATCCATTAAGTGCAGCTTTAATAACTCATACTCTGCTTGGATTTTTTCAATAATTTCATCAGCATTAGGTAGGTTATTAACCTTCCGCTTGGTACGTAATAACTGCATCTGTAAGCGTGCGCTCTCGATACGTTCCTGTGGACTCGTACGCAAATCCTTAGCTAATCCCAACCAAGATAATGACTTAATCAACCATTTGGTTGGATCGTAGTGCCACCATTTAATGCCATTACGATAGTCATTTTCGAAAATATGATGGAAATTATGATAACCCTCACCGTAGGTCAACATGGCCAAGAAGCCATTATCGCGGGCGGTATTCTTATCGGTATAAGGCTGACTGCCCCACACGTGGGCTAAAGAGTTGATAAAGAAAGTGCAGTGATGCACCACCACTAAACGCAGTAAACCCGCCATCAATAACATAGACAGCACGTCACCATTGAGCCAACCAAGCATTACTGGCAGTCCAATGTTCATCAGCAACACGAGTGTGAGGTAATGTTTGTGTTGCCACATGACAATGCGGTCATTTTGCAGATCACGCACATTTTGATAATCGTGATAGCGTTGCGACTGATACTCACGCAGCATCCAACCGATATGACTGTACCAGAATCCCATTTTGGCTGAGTACGGGTCCTTGTCGTTATCATCTACGTGCTTGTGGTGGACTCTGTGATCAGATGCCCAGTGCAATGCACTGTTTTGTAATGCTAAAGCACCACCAAGGGCATATATAAAACGCACCGCCGGATGGGCTTTATAGGCCTTGTGTGACCAGAGTCTGTGATAACCCGCGGTGATTGACAGGCCACTGGCAAAGGCTAAAACAATAAAAGCGATCCATTCACTGGCACCATAGCCATGAACAATACCGCGCCATGGAACTAAAATTACCGCACTGAGGAAAGTGATGGCAAACAGACTGACATTAAGCCAGATGATAGGGGGTTTTTTCATTATAGGTTTCCAAAATTCGCTTTTGAGCGTACATCTGTAAGCTAATTTAGCTTAGCTATATTGTTTGGTCAAGGACGATGGGGCTGTGTTTAATGCCTAAAAGCGGTATTATCGCGTTATTACATTCAGTTAGCGGATTTAAGAATGGGTATTCGAGCACAGCAAAAAGAGAAAACTCGCAGAGCTTTAGTCGATGCGGCCTTTAATCAGCTAAGTGCTGAGCGCAGTTTCTCAAGTCTGAGTTTGCGAGAGGTTGCTCGGGAAGCTAATATCGCGCCGACATCTTTTTATCGCCATTTTAAAGATATGAACGAACTCGGTCTTACTATGGTTGACGAGGGCGGGTTAACCCTAAGGCAGATGATGCGTAAAGGCCGTCAGCGAGCTGAAGTGGGTGGCAGTGTGATTCGTATTTCCGTTGATACCTTTATGGAAGTGCTTGATTCTAATCCAAACGTATTCCGTATCTTATTGCATGAACGCTCTGGAACCTCGGCTGCATTCCGTGCGGCAGTTGCCCGCGAAATTGAGCATTTTATTTCTGAATTGGCTCATTATACCGAAGCCAAAGCGGGGCGAACCCCCTTGCTAGCTCGTGCACAGGCTGAAGCTTTAGTGACACTGGTGTTTAATGCCGGCGCTTCAGCATTAGATATGAAACGGGCTGACCGCAAAATTCTTGCCGATCAATTAGTCATGCAATTGCGCATGGTCGCCAAAGGCGCCGAGGCTTTGCAGCATAAGGTTGAACACCGCTAATCTGAGTGAGATGTAGATTTACTAAAATAATGGAGCCTTAGGCTCCATTATTTTTAGCGAATTTACGTTTAAGTGTTATGCAGTCGAGCTCAGTGTATCTGAAGTGATTAACGACGCTCGAGTAGTACACCCGTTTCCATGTGATCTGTGTAAGGGAACTGATCAAACAAGGCAAAGCGGGTCACTCTATGGGTTTCGTTCAGTTGTTGCAGGTTATCTTTTAAGGTTTCAGGGTTGCAGGAAATATACAAAATCCGCTCATAACCTTGGACTAACGCCAGCGTATCAGGATCAATCCCCGCGCGTGGTGGGTCGACAAAAATGGTGTTGCAAACATAGCTGTCAAGATCGATACCTTCTAAACGTCTAAAGCTGCGTTTCTTCGCCATGGCATCGCTAAAGTCTTCGGCTGACATACGAATAATCTGCAGATTATCAATACCATTCACTTCGATATTGTACTGTGCTGCATCCACTGAAGGCTTGGCTAGTTCGGTGGCCAACACGCGATTAAAGTTTTGCGCCAGTGCGATAGAGAAGTTGCCATTACCACAGTAGAGCTCGAGTAAATCCCCCTTACTGTTTTGAGTCGCATCGATAGCCCACTCCAACATTTTTACGGAAACTTTGGCATTGGGTTGAGTAAAGCTGTTCTCGATTTGCTTATATAAGAAGGTGTTATCATTTACTTGTAATGACTCAACCACAAAGTCTTTATCTAAATCGATTTTTTGCTTACGGGCACGGCCGATGATGTTGACGTTAAACTGGCTACTTAACTTGGCTTTCAGTGCAGCCGCATCGGCGCGCCATTGGTCATCAAGCTGCCTGTGATAAAGCAAAGACACTAAAATCTCGCCGCTTAAAGTCGACAAAAAATCCACTTGGAACAATTTGTGCCTTAGACTCGGATTCGGTTTCAGCTCGGCGATTAAGGCCGACATCATTTGATTGATGAGTACGCTAGCTGGTAAGTATTGATCGCAACGTACTTTCTCATTCAATACTTTATCGAACATGTAATAGTATAAGTCGTCACCATCATGCCACATGCGGAATTCGGCGCGCATACGGTAGTTAGCTGGCTCTGAGGCAAAAACTTCAACACTCGGTGTTTCAAATTGGGCAAAGGCTTGTTCTAGCTTGATACGCTTGTGTTCTAACTGCGCATCATAAGTCTGAGGGTCCATTGCTGCTAAGTTCATTGTTTGATTCACCGTTGCTGTAAATTGGGGCGCAAATATTATACTAGGTGACACGAATGTCCAGTATCTTGCTTTTGCGGTTTTCGCAAAGCTATGGGAAAATCCGCGCACTTGAATGTGGTTCTATGGTATTTGGCTGGATTCCGTCGGTAAAGCAGCCATCGAATCGTTAATGCGTCCAATCTGTATAGTTTATTTATATATCCGAAACTGGAGATTCGCTTGTCGCGACCTATATTAGTGTTTGATTCTGGGATTGGTGGTCTATCTGTACTGGCTGAAATCCGCAAGAGTTTGCCCCATAGCGACTATTGCTATCTTTTCGACAACGCTAGGTTGCCCTATGGGGAGCTGGAAGAGCAGGTATTAATTTCTGGCTGTGTCGAATTAGTATGCGATCTAGTGGCTCGTACCAATGCAATGATAGTGGTCGTTGCCTGCAATACTGCAAGTACTGTTGTATTACCGGCATTACGTGCGCATCTTTCTGTCCCTATCGTAGGTGTTGTCCCTGCCATTAAACCCGCCGCTCTAATGTCTAAGAGTAAACGTATTGGACTCTTGGCTACACCTGGCACAGTTAAGCGTCATTATACCCATGAACTCATCAGCCAATTTGCTGATGATTGCCATGTCGAACTCTTTGGGTGTTCTGAATTAGTGATGATGGCAGAACAAAAAGTGGCGACTGGAATGTTGGATATGCATAGATTGGCACAATTACTGGCACCAGTCGTTGCCGCACAATTGGATGTTCTGGTACTAGGTTGCACTCATTTCCCTATGATCAAAGCTGAATTACAACAAGTGCTCGGTGCGGGCGTAAAACTAATGGATTCTGGCGCTGCTATTGCAAAGCGAGTTGTTACTCTTTTAACGCAACAGAATCTTATTGTGGAAGAGCACAGAGTAACAGATGAGAGAGAAGCAGTAAGGGAGTCAGTGATGCAAGCTTTCTATACTAAGGTGGGAATCAGCGAAGGGTTAACAACAACATTAATTGATTGTGGCTTTTCAACTATCGAACGAATCACCACAACCAACTAAATTACAAAATAAAGCAAAACAGTTTAAGCGGTAATGCTACTCGTCTGTCCCTGTACGGTCGGCAGCTTCCGAATCTTGTGTTTTTGCTTCTCTTACTTTTAAGGTTCTTTCTTGGAAACTATAGTCATTCAGTTTAACCATGGCTTTCTGAGCGCCTGATTCTGACATCTCCACAAAACCAAAACCTTTACGACGACCCGTTTTACGATCTCTGACTAAACGCACAGAGTTTACTGGACCAAATTCGCCAAATAGTACTTTTACTTCACCCTCATGAACACGATAAGGCAGGTTACCTACATATAAGGTCATTGTAGGGCCAACATATTGTTCTTCTGAAGCATGAGATGATGAAGTCTCTGGAACAAATTTAAAAACAAGACTTGCAATGATAGCGCCAGCGACAAAAGCAATAGCTGATAATGGCGTTGCGAACTGAGATAGTGCTACTGCGCCAATAATGGCGACAATCAAGACAATAAGAAATGACTTTTGCATAAGAATGCTCTCTGATGAATGGGAAATTGATAAATAACTGTTAACAGCAAGTATATGGTAATGAATTATTTACTTTTACACTAGACCATTGCTGAAATATTGAGCGTGAATTATCAATTATTAGATAAAAAACCTTACTTATCTCCGATAAATAGAGCTTATAAGCTAAAAAATGGTCATAACGTTTAAAATATCGACGTGCGATTCAATGATCGATAAAAAGCCCTTGCGGACTTTCTCAATCTCCCTATAATGCGCATCCACTGACACGGCAGACAGCGTAACGCAAGTTAAGCAAAGAAAGCCATGCAGTTCATCGATTAGCGAGCTAAACGATGAGCGTTGAGAAAGTTGAAAAAAACTACTTGACGCACTAACGGGAATGCGTAGAATACGCAGCCCTGACCCGCTGAAAACTCAGTGTGTGGTCAACGCTCTTTAACAATTTATCAAGCAAATCTGTGTGGACACTCACAGGTGTTGAGTTAATCGAAACTGCTTAGCCTTCGGGTTGGCAGTCAAAAATTTAAATCAATGTAACAATGAGTGTTCATAGTAATATGTACAGTTTGTTTCTGCTTTTAAGTGGGAACAAAAAATCAGAATTCATTGAGCCGCTGAAGTCGCAAGACGGAAGCAACAAAACTTTAATTGAAGAGTTTGATCATGGCTCAGATTGAACGCTGGCGGCAGGCCTAACACATGCAAGTCGAGCGGCAGCACAAGGGAGTTTACTCCTGAGGTGGCGAGCGGCGGACGGGTGAGTAATGCCTAGGGATCTGCCCAGTCGAGGGGGATAACAGTTGGAAACGACTGCTAATACCGCATACGCCCTACGGGGGAAAGGAGGGGACCTTCGGGCCTTCCGCGATTGGATGAACCTAGGTGGGATTAGCTAGTTGGTGAGGTAATGGCTCACCAAGGCGACGATCCCTAGCTGTTCTGAGAGGATGATCAGCCACACTGGGACTGAGACACGGCCCAGACTCCTACGGGAGGCAGCAGTGGGGAATATTGCACAATGGGGGAAACCCTGATGCAGCCATGCCGCGTGTGTGAAGAAGGCCTTCGGGTTGTAAAGCACTTTCAGTAGGGAGGAAAGGGTGAGTCTTAATACGGCTCATCTGTGACGTTACCTACAGAAGAAGGACCGGCTAACTCCGTGCCAGCAGCCGCGGTAATACGGAGGGTCCGAGCGTTAATCGGAATTACTGGGCGTAAAGCGTGCGCAGGCGGTTTGTTAAGCGAGATGTGAAAGCCCACGGGCTCAACCTAGGAATAGCATTTCGAACTGGCGAACTAGAGTCTTGTAGAGGGGGGTAGAATTCGAGTGTAGCGGTGAAATGCGTAGAGATCTGGAGGAATACCGGTGGCGAAGGCGGCCCCCTGGACAAAGACTGACGCTCATGCACGAAAGCGTGGGGAGCAAACAGGATTAGATACCCTGGTAGTCCACGCCGTAAACGATGTCTACTCGGAGTTTGGTGTCTTGAACACTGGGCTCTCAAGCTAACGCATTAAGTAGACCGCCCGGGGAGTACGGCCGCAAGGTTAAAACTCAAATGAATTGACGGGGGCCCGCACAAGCGGTGGAGCATGTGGTTTAATTCGATGCAACGCGAAGAACCTTACCTACTCTTGACATCCACGGAATTCGCTAGAGATAGCTTAGTGCCTTCGGGAACCGTGAGACAGGTGCTGCATGGCTGTCGTCAGCTCGTGTTGTGAAATGTTGGGTTAAGTCCCGCAACGAGCGCAACCCCTATCCTTATTTGCCAGCACGTAATGGTGGGAACTCTAGGGAGACTGCCGGTGATAAACCGGAGGAAGGTGGGGACGACGTCAAGTCATCATGGCCCTTACGAGTAGGGCTACACACGTGCTACAATGGCGAGTACAGAGGGTTGCAAAGCCGCGAGGTGGAGCTAATCTCACAAAGCTCGTCGTAGTCCGGATTGGAGTCTGCAACTCGACTCCATGAAGTCGGAATCGCTAGTAATCGTGGATCAGAATGCCACGGTGAATACGTTCCGGGCCTTGTACACACCGCCCGTCACACCATGGGAGTGGGCTGCAAAAGAAGTGGGTAGCTTAACCTTCGGGGGGCGCTCACCACTTTGTGGTTCATGACTGGGGTGAAGTCGTAACAAGGTAGCCCTAGGGGAACCTGGGGCTGGATCACCTCCTTACCTATACGACTAACTTAATGTTTGTTGAGTGTTCACACAGATTTGCTTGATAGAAGAAAGAGTAAAAAGATAGACCTAGTTAAATAGGTTTATCAAAGATGGGTCTGTAGCTCAGCTGGTTAGAGCGCACCCCTGATAAGGGTGAGGTCGGTGGTTCAAGTCCACTCTGACCCACCAATCCTTCCTTCTCAGCGTTGGAAAGTGACTCGTTTAGTGAACTAAACGTCGCCACTGTCCGCCTTGATAAGAAATGATTGGCAAACCAATCCTTTTAGAGGTTTGGAACATCTTACTTACTCGCACTGCATGTAAATGGGGCTATAGCTCAGCTGGGAGAGCGCCTGCCTTGCACGCAGGAGGTCTGCGGTTCGATCCCGCATAGCTCCACCATTTACACCTTATTCTGACTTTATTGAAAAGTAATAAGGCATATGCACTATGGATAGAGATGCCAAAGATAAACTAAAAAATTATCTTTGGCTTTTTTAAGCCCGCTCTTTAACAATTTGGAAAGCTGATAGTATTTAATTGCATGAGTCTGTCATGTGATTAATTACAAAACGTTTAATGCGAAAGCATTGAACATGAGTTCTCAAACACTTTATTAAGTGTCTTGAATATTCAAAAGTAAATTATTCTTTATTGAATAGTTTACGTCTAAGGCGCGTCCACTTCTTTGGTCAGAAGTGAGACAAGTAAAACCAAGCTGGTCGCAATGCGACTCAGGTGAGTGAAACTCATTTGGGTTGTATGGTTAAGCGACTAAGCGTATACGGTGGATGCCTTGGCAGTCAGAGGCGATGAAGGACGTAGTAACTTGCGAAAAGCGTTGGCGAGCTAGTAACAAGCATTTGAGCTAACGATGTCCGAATGGGGGAACCCAGCAGCATAAGCTGTTATCGCAACATGAATACATAGTGTTGCGAGGCGAACGAGGGGAACTGAAACATCTAAGTACCCTTAGGAAAAGAAATCAACCGAGATTCCCCTAGTAGCGGCGAGCGAACGGGGATTAGCCCTTAAGTCAGTGGGGTGTTAGTGGAATGCGTTGGAAAGCGCAGCGGCACAGGGTGATAGCCCCGTACATGAAAAACTAACCATTGATGAAAACGAGTAAGGCGGGACACGTGACATCCTGTTTGAATATGGGGGGGACCATCCTCCAAGGCTAAATACTCCTGACTGACCGATAGTGAACCAGTACCGTGAGGGAAAGGCGAAAAGAACCCCTGTGAGGGGAGTGAAATAGAACCTGAAACCGTATACGTACAAGCAGTGGGAGCGGTTCTTGAGACCGTGACTGCGTACCTTTTGTATAATGGGTCAGCGACTTACATTTTGTAGCGAGGTTAAGCGAATAGCGGAGCCGTAGGGAAACCGAGTGTTAACTGCGCGTTTAGTTGCAAGGTGTAGACCCGAAACCCGGTGATCTAGCCATGGGCAGGTTGAAGGTTGAGTAACATCAACTGGAGGACCGAACCGACTAATGTTGAAAAAATTAGCGGATGACTTGTGGCTGGGGGGTGAAAGGCCAATCAAACCCGGGAGATATCTGGTTCTCCTCGAAAGCTATTTAGGTAGCGCCTCGAGCGAATACCATTGGGGGTAGAGCACTGTTAAGGCTAGGGGGTCATCCCGACTTACCAACCCTTTGCAAACTCCGAATACCAATGAGTACTACTCGGGAGACAGACGGCGGGTGCTAACGTCCGTCGTCAAAAGGGAAACAACCCAGACCGTCAGCTAAGGTCCCAAAGTACTAGCTAAGTGGGAAACGATGTGGGAAGGCTTAGACAGCTAGGATGTTGGCTTAGAAGCAGCCATCATTTAAAGAAAGCGTAATAGCTCACTAGTCGAGTCGGCCTGCGCGGAAGATGTAACGGGGCTAAGCTAGTCACCGAAGCTACGGGTGCACAGTTTACTGTGCGCGGTAGAGGAGCGTTCTGTAAGCCGTTGAAGGTGAAGGGGTAACCCACGCTGGAGGTATCAGAAGTGCGAATGCTGACATGAGTAACGATAAAGGGGGTGAAAAACCCCCTCGCCGAAAGACCAAGGGTTCCTGTCCAACGTTAATCGGGGCAGGGTGAGTCGACCCCTAAGGTGAGGCCGAAAGGCGTAATCGATGGGAAACAGATTAATATTTCTGTACTTCCGCTAACTGCGATGGAGAGACGGAGAAGGCTAGGCTAGCGCGGCGTTGGTAGTCCGCGTTTAAGGTGGTAGGTGGTGTTCTTAGGCAAATCCGGGGACACGTACTTTAATGTACACACTGAGAGCTGATGACGAGGTCCTAAGGGACTGAAGTAGTTGATGCCATGCTTCCGAGAAAATCTTCTAAGCTTCAGGTTAGTGGGAATCGTACCCCCAAACCGACACAGGTGGTCGGGTAGAGAATACCAAGGCGCTTGAGAGAACTCGGCTGAAGGAACTAGGCAAAATGGTACCGTAACTTCGGGAGAAGGTACGCTCCTGTTGGTGATGAGACTTGCTCTCTAAGCTGACGGGAGTCGCAGATACCAGGTGGCTGCAACTGTTTATCAAAAACACAGCACTGTGCAAACTCGCAAGAGGAAGTATACGGTGTGACGCCTGCCCGGTGCCGGAAGGTTAATTGATTGGGTTATCGCAAGAGAAGCTCATGATCGAAGCCCCGTAAACGGCGGCCGTAACTATAACGGTCCTAAGGTAGCGAAATTCCTTGTCGGGTAAGTTCCGACCTGCACGAATGGCGTAATGATGGCCACGCTGTCTCCAGCCGAGACTCAGTGAAGTTGAAATTGCGGTGAAGATGCCGTATACCCGCGGCTAGACGGAAAGACCCCGTGAACCTTTACTATAGCTTGGCACTGAACATTGAACCTACATGTGTAGGATAGGTGGGAGACTTTGAAGTTGTGACGCTAGTCATGATGGAGTCGTCCTTGAAATACCACCCTTGTAGTTTTGATGTTCTAACCTAGGTCCCTTATCGGGATTAGGGACAGTGCACAGTGGGTAGTTTGACTGGGGCGGTCTCCTCCCAAAGAGTAACGGAGGAGCACGAAGGTTGGCTAAGTACGGTCGGACATCGTACGGTTAGTGCAATGGCATAAGCCAGCTTAACTGCGAGACATACACGTCGAGCAGGTACGAAAAGTAGGTCATAGTGATCCGGTGGTTCTGAATGGAAGGGCCATCGCTCAACGGATAAAAGGTACTCCGGGGGATAACAGGCTGATACCGCCCAAGAGTTCATATCGACGGCGGTGTTTGGCACCTCGATGTCGGCTCATCACATCCCACGGGGCTGAAGTCGGTCCCAAGGGTATGGCTGTTCGCCATTTAAAGTGGTACGCGAGCTGGGTTCAGAACGTCGTGAGACAGTTCGGTCCCTATCTGCCGTGGGCGTTGGATGATTGAAGGGAGCTGCTCCTAGTACGAGAGGACCGGAGTGGACGAACCGCTGGTGTTCGGGTTGTCATGCCAATGGCATTGCCCGGTAGCTACGTTCGGAATCGATAACCGCTGAAAGCATCTAAGCGGGAAGCGAGCCCTAAGATGAGTCATCCCTAGGAATTTAATTCCTCTAAAGAGCCGTTCGAGACTAGGACGTTGATAGGCATGGTGTGTAAGCGTTGTGAGGCGTTGAGCTAACATGTACTAATGACTCGAGAGGCTTAACCATACAACCCAGATGGGTTTTACTGAAAATGTTCCAGACATTTTCTAGCACTTCCTCCTTCCATGGAGGTCGTACGAAAGCCTTAGACAGAATACAGATACTTGATAAAGTTTGAACTCAAACAAAGCAAATCAGCTTTCCGAATTATTATTAACGTGAGTCAGAGATGGACACGGTAATAAACAGAATTTGCTTGGTGACAATAGCCTTGTGGAACCACCTGATCCCATCCCGAACTCAGAAGTGAAACGCAAACGCGCCGATGGTAGTGTGGGGTCTCCCCATGTGAGAGTAGGTCATCGCCAAGCGCCTAATTATCTCATTGAGATGTAACGAAGCCAGCTGAACAAGCTGGCTTTTTTGCATTCGCAATTTGTTAATTGGAGTGATTTTCCTGCTTTTCTCTCAGTTCTTCATCCAGCCATCTTCTCTAGCATGAGCTGCAATCCTCGCTTTTAGCAGTTACAATACGTTTTTGTCGTCATTGAACAAACACATGTCTCTATCTCATAGCCTTCAATCATTTAATTCCTTTGGTTTAGCCCAGTCTTGCGCGGAACTTGTTGAGGCGCACTCAAAAGAAGCTGTTAAGGCGATCTGTCTGCCACTATGGCAACAGCAATTGCCTATGTTGGTGCTTGGTGGTGGTAGCAATCTGGTCTTTACGGAGGACTTTAACGGCACAGTTGTCAGGATTTTATCGAAAGGGATAAAAGTATCTGAAGACACAGAAGCGTTTTATCTCGATGTTGAGGCGGGTGAGAATTGGCACGAGTTAATTCAGTTTACGCTCGAGCATGGCATGTTTGGGCTGGAGAATATGGCATTAATTCCTGGGACGGTTGGTGCAGCACCTATTCAGAATATTGGCGCTTATGGTGTTGAACTATGTGATGTGTGTGATTGGGTTGAGTATCTTGATTTACCCTCAGGTGAGTTTGTGCGCATCAGCACAGCTGAGTGTCAATTTGCTTACCGTGAGTCTATTTTCAAAGACAAATTGTGCAATCTCGCTGTAGTCACAGCTGTTGGGCTGCGCTTAGCTAAACGTTGGCAACCGCGTTTGGCCTATGGTCCATTGCAATCGTTTGATCCTGCAACCGTTACAGCACATGAGATTTTTGAGCGCGTATGCCAAGTACGAAGTGAAAAGCTTCCTGATCCCGCAGTGCTCGGCAATGCAGGCAGTTTCTTTAAAAACCCCATTGTAAGCGCAGCCTGTTATCTAGATTTAGCACAGCGTTTTCCGACGATAGTGGGCTACGCACAAGCGGATGCAACAGTGAAATTGGCTGCAGGCTGGTTGATTGAACAAGCGGGACTGAAAGGTTTTGTGCTCGGCAATGTGGCAGTGCATGACAAGCAAGCCTTAGTGTTAGTGAATCGAGGCGGAGCAACGGGGCATGATATTTGCCGCCTAGCGCTGTATGTTATTGCGCAAGTACAGGATAAATTTGGTGTTGTGCTAGAAGCCGAGCCTAGAATCATCGGGGCTAATGGCGAAGGAGATTTGCATGTTTGAACATTGGGGAAGAAAACGCCAGATATTAGCTTTATTATCTAGCGGACAATTTGTTTCTGGCGAGCAGTTAGCTACTGAACTTGGGATTTCGCGTGCCGCAGTGAATAAGCATATCGATGCGCTAGAAACCTATGGTGTGGCAATTTATAGCGTCAAAGGTCGCGGCTATAAGTTAGCGAATCCTATTTCTTTGATTGATGCTTCACGTTTAGTGCAATCAATTGATAATCGTTGCTTTTACTTTGATGAGATAGCAAGCACCAACGGTTTTTTGCTGGACCATATTACTGAATTGAAGAATGGTGATGTGTGTGTGGCAGAGTATCAATCCGCAGGTCGTGGTCGTCGAGGCCGAACTTGGGTGTCGCCCTATGGGCATCACTTATATTTCTCGCTGTTTTGGACTTTCCCGCAGGGAATGGCGCAGGCAATGGGATTAAGTTTAGCGGTGGCCTGTACATTGGTTGAAGTGCTTAAATCTTTTGGCGTCGAGAATATTGGTGTTAAGTGGCCCAATGACATCTATTTGGATAACAAGAAGCTTGCCGGGATCTTGATTGAGATGTCGGGTCAGGCTGATAGCCTGTGCCAGCTTATCATAGGTGTTGGTGTCAATATGACTATGTCAGAGGAACAAGGTAAAGGTATCGATCAGCCTTGGAGTGATTTGTCAGAGTTGGTCGACATGCCTGACAAGACGGCGCTTGTTATTGCATTACAGAAGCAGCTTAAGCGTGATATTCAGCTATTTGAGCGTGAAGGATTAGCTGCATTCAAGACTCGTTGGCAAGCTGCGGACTTATTTTATGGCCGTGAAATACGTTTGCTTATGGGGGAAAAGTCTGTCGAAGGAATTTGTCGTGGCGTTGATGAGCAAGGTGCAGTATTGCTCGAAACCGCCGACGGTGTTCAAGCATTTATCGGCGGTGAAATTAGCTTAAGGGCACGCTAAGTACCCAAGAGTCAATTTTACATAAGGCTATTTGCGCATTAGCACGTGGGACATTAAATGATCCTGACCTTTCTGCAGGATCAAATGGGCTCTTTCACGGGTCGGTTGAATGTTAAGTTGTAGGTTTGGACCATTGATTGTGTCCCAAATATTGGCGGCAATCGTATTGGCCTCATCATCGGTTAGCGTCGAATAGTGATGAAAATAAGATTTTTTGTCACTGAATGCACCAGAGCGGAACTGCAAAAATCGTTCTTTATACCATTGTTTTAGCAAAGGTTCTTCTGCATCGACATAAATAGAAAAGTCGACAAAATCGGAGACAAAAGGACGACGGGTATCAACGGGGGAGTCGAGTCCTGTTTGTAGTACATTTAAGCCTTCTAAAATTAAGATGTCTGGTTGAGAAACCGTTTGGTGCTGATTCTTAACGCGGTCATAGGTGACGTGTGAATAGATAGGGGCTTTGACATGTGGCTGACCGGATTTCACGGCGGAGATAAACTCAACCAGCATTTTCATATCGTAACTTTCTGGAAATCCCTTACGCTGTAATAGTCCTTTACGTTTTAAGTCCGCCAGAGGATACAAAAAACCATCTGTTGTCACCAAATCAACTTTTGGGTGTTCAGGCCAGTGCCGTAGTAAAGCTTGCAAAATACGTGCTGTGGTGCTCTTTCCGACGGCGACACTACCAGCAATACTAATGATGTAAGGACTTTTTGATGGTTTTTGACCGAGGAATTCATCAACCACTAAGCCTCGTTGTTGCTTAGCTTTAACGATCAAATTCAGTAGCCGGCTAAGGGGAAGATAAATATCGGTCACTTCCGATAAGGAAATCTTTTCATTTATGCCTCTAAGGTTCTCCAAGTCTTGCTCACTCAGTGTCAACGGCACTGAATCTCGTAACTCAGACCATTGCAGGCGCTCGAAGGCGAGATAGAGTGCTTTTTGAATTGAATTTTTAGAAGTCATTGGCTTTCCTCAGCTTAGGAAAGGCACAGTACACTATGAGATTATTTGGAACAATACTAAATGGGTGATTGCAGTCGTGTTTCCGTTACCGTTTGATGTATTCGCTGTTTAATTGGCCGTCAAAGTTGCATAACGTGTAAAAAAACACCGTTCAAGCGCTTTTTTTACGTAAATAGGCGTTTTTTACTTGCACTTGGGAGCGCATTTACCTAATATCCCGTTCCGAAATGATAATGCCGGCATAGCTCAGTTGGTAGAGCAACTGACTTGTAATCAGTAGGTCCCGAGTTCGACTCTTGGTGCCGGCACCATTTTCTGTGGAGGGGTTCCCGAGTGGCCAAAGGGATCAGACTGTAAATCTGACGGCTCAGCCTTCGAAGGTTCGAATCCTTCTCCCTCCACCACTTTTTTCTAGGTAGTTAGGTAGCCTTAGTTAGGTTGCGCGGACATCGTATAATGGTATTACTCCAGCCTTCCAAGCTGATAACGCGGGTTCGATTCCCGCTGTCCGCTCCAAATTAGTTGCTGATATGGCTCAGTTGGTAGAGCACACCCTTGGTAAGGGTGAGGTCGGCAGTTCGAATCTGCCTATCAGCACCAGCCTCTCTAAATTTAGCTCCTACGCCTAAACATAATCGGTTCGATGTCATTTTAATGCATCGGATTTTTTCTATATGTTAGTTTTCATCACCAAGAATCTTGGACTGAGGCATTACCATGGCTAAAGCTAAATTTGAACGTATTAAGCCCCATGTAAACGTGGGCACCATTGGTCACGTTGACCATGGTAAAACCACACTGACTGCAGCTATCTCTCACGTACTGGCTAAGACCTACGGTGGCGAAGCTAAAGACTTCTCTCAAATCGATAACGCTCCAGAAGAGCGTGAGCGCGGTATTACGATCAATACCTCTCACATCGAATATGACACGCCTTCACGTCACTACGCACACGTAGACTGCCCAGGCCACGCTGACTATGTTAAAAACATGATCACTGGTGCTGCACAGATGGACGGCGCGATTCTAGTAGTTGCCTCTACAGACGGTCCAATGCCACAGACTCGTGAGCACATCCTGCTTTCTCGTCAGGTTGGCGTACCTTTCATCATCGTGTTCATGAACAAATGTGACATGGTAGATGACGAAG
Organism: Shewanella sp. DC2-4; assembly: GCF_013248875.1. NCBI lineage: Bacteria > Pseudomonadati > Pseudomonadota > Gammaproteobacteria > Alteromonadales > Shewanellaceae > Shewanella > Shewanella sp. DC2-4. The sequence continues at coordinate 182,384 of NZ_JABRVR010000002.1, forward strand.
AGTTACTGGAATTGGTTGAAATGGAAGTGCGTGAACTTCTGTCAGAATACGATTTCCCAGGTGATGATTTACCAGTAATCCAAGGTTCAGCTCTGAAGGCCCTAGAAGGTCAACCAGAGTGGGAAGCTAAGATCCTTGAATTAGCCGCAGCACTGGATTCTTACATTCCAGAACCACAACGTGACATCGATAAGCCGTTCCTACTGCCAATCGAAGACGTATTCTCAATTTCAGGCCGTGGTACAGTAGTTACTGGTCGTGTTGAGCGTGGTATTGTTAAAGTGGGTGACGAAGTTGAAATCGTTGGTGTTCGCACAACGACTAAAACAACGTGTACTGGTGTAGAAATGTTCCGTAAACTGCTTGACGAAGGTCGTGCAGGCGAGAACTGTGGTGTGTTATTACGTGGTACTAAGCGTGATGACGTAGAACGTGGTCAAGTATTGGCTAAACCAGGTTCAATCAACCCACACACGACTTTTGAATCAGAAGTTTACGTTCTGTCAAAAGAAGAAGGCGGACGTCACACTCCATTCTTCAAAGGCTACCGTCCACAGTTCTACTTCCGTACAACTGACGTAACCGGTACTATCGAACTGCCAGAAGGCGTAGAGATGGTAATGCCTGGCGATAACATCAAAATGGTAGTGACTCTGATTTGCCCAATCGCGATGGACGAAGGTTTACGCTTCGCAATCCGTGAAGGTGGTCGTACAGTTGGTGCTGGTGTAGTAGCTAAAATCATCGCTTAATTGCGATAGAGATTAGTTTGAAAAGGAAGCTTCGGCTTCCTTTTTTGTTTAAGTGGATTATTTCATAGGTTTTGTGGTTTGCATGGGATTCGCATCCTTGCTTACAAAGTCGAATAAGAATACAATCTATGGCCGATTTTTGACCCTGAGCTTATGCTATTTTGCGTTTCTAAGGGTGTTCGGAAATGCAGAGTGATGTGGGATTATGCCCGTCAATTAATGTGCTCTAAGCTCAGGCCGTATTGAGTAACGGAAAAACCGATGACAACAAATACTGAAAACCAGAACAATTCTCTGGATATCGTGAAGTGGGGTTTAGTGATTGTATTGCTAGCCGCTGCTGTTATTGGCAATCAAATGTATAGCGAAGCCAGTGCCGTCATACGTGCGCTTAGTGTTATCGTTGCATTCGCTATTGCTGGTTTTATTGCGCTTCAGACTGTAAAAGGTAAAAAAGCGTTAGCTTTTGCCCGTGAAGCGCATATCGAAGTGCGCAAGGTTGTATGGCCGACGCGTCAAGAAGCGCTAAACACCACTTTTATTGTCCTTGCAGCAACAGGTATCTTAGCTCTTATCCTTTGGGGTATGGATGCTGTGTTAATGCGAATTGTCAATTTTATCACTGGCGTATAGGCACCTCGAATGACTGAAGCTAAAGAAGCTAAAAAAAGATGGTATGTAGTGCAGGCATTCTCAGGCTATGAAGGCCGAGTTTGTAAGTCACTGATTGAATATATTAAAATGCATGGCATGGAAGCATACTTCGGTGAAGTATTGGTTCCGACTGAAGAAGTCATCGAAATGCGTGCAGGTCAGCGTCGCAAGAGCGAACGTAAGTTTTTCCCTGGCTATGTGTTAGTCCAGATGGAAATGAACGATGACAGCTGGCATTTAGTCAAAAGCATCCCGCGTGTTTTAGGCTTTATTGGCGGAACGTCTGATCGTCCTGCCCCAATTTCAGATAAAGAAGCTGATGCAATTCTGCGTCGCTTACAAGAAACGACAGCGTCACCGACTCATAGAACCATATTTGAGCCTGGTGAAGTGGTACGTGTGTGTGATGGTCCATTTGCTGACTTTAACGGCACCGTTGAAGAAGTGGATTATGACAAGAGCCGCGTGAAAGTATCAGTGATGATCTTTGGTCGTTCTACGCCTGTTGAACTTGATTTTAGTCAAGTTGAAAAAGGCTGATTAAATAAACTACAAAATCCGTTTGGCAACGGGTGCGAATTTCTATATAATTCGCACCCGTTGTTTTCGGGGGAGCATGTCAGCATGTCGCTGATGCGCGTTTGAACCCAAACTGAGGAAATGTCAGATGGCAAAGAAGATTGATGCTTATATTAAGCTACAAGTAAAATCCGGTTCTGCGAACCCGTCACCACCAGTTGGTCCAGCTTTGGGTCAAAAAGGTGTGAACATCATGGAATTCTGTAAAGCGTTTAACGCCCGTACAGAAAAAATGGAAAAAGGCATGCCTATTCCAGTCGTGATCACTGTATACAGTGACCGTTCATTCACTTTTGAAACCAAGACTTCTCCAGCGTCTTACTTACTGAAGACTGCTGCAGGCCTGAAATCAGGTTCTCCACGTCCAAACACTCAGAAAGTGGGTACTATCGCTCGCGCTAAAGTTCAAGAAATTGCTGAACTTAAAGCTGCCGATATGACTGGTGCTGACATTGAAGCGATGACTCGCTCAATCGAAGGTACTGCGCGTTCAATGGGTTTGGTTGTAGAGGATTAATATAATGGCAAAGCTAACTAAACGCATGCGCGTAATTCGCGAGAAAGTTGACGGTACTAAAAGCTACGATATCAACGAAGCTGTTGCTCTGTTAAAAGAATTAGCAACTGCAAAATTCGTTGAAAGTGTAGACGTAGCAGTTAACCTGGGTATTGACCCACGTAAATCTGACCAAAACGTTCGTGGTGCAACAGTGTTGCCACATGGTACTGGTCGTGACGTTCGCGTTGCAGTATTTACACAAGGTGCAAATGCTGAAGCTGCTAAAGCTGCTGGCGCTGAGCTAGTTGGTATGGATGATCTGGCTGAGAAAATCAAAGCCGGTGAAATGAATTTTGACGTAGTTATCGCATCTCCAGATGCAATGCGCGTTGTTGGTATGTTAGGTCAAATCTTAGGCCCACGTGGTTTAATGCCTAACCCTAAAACAGGTACAGTAACGCCAAACGTTGCTGAAGCTGTTAAGAACGCCAAAGCGGGTCAAGTTCGTTACCGTAACGACAAGAACGGTATTATCCACACTACTATCGGTAAAGTGGATTTCACACCAGTTCAATTGAAAGAAAACTTGGAAGCGTTAGTGTCAGCACTGAAAAAGGCTAAGCCTGCAGTTGCTAAAGGCATTTTCGTGAAAAAGATCAGCATCTCTACCACTATGGGTGCAGGTGTTGCAGTTGATCAAGCTACGCTTGAAACAACTCTATAATTTTACAAAGCGGGTGCATTAGTCTATAATGCGCGCACTTTGTGGGTTGAAGCCTGTTTTATCTTCCGTTTAGGCGGAGTTTAACTCAGGTTTCCGTCCAAGACCGCAGGTGTTTTTTGTAAAAATAACTTAATTTCCTGCGTAGACGGTGTCAGGCCCCAGCTAAAATTTTTTACTGGATAATCTGCACCGTAAGTCACTAAATACATAAGTATTTAGTATGGTAAATACTAGGGAATACCCTAGGTAGAATCCAGGAGTAAAGCCAATGGCATTAAGACTCGAAGACAAAAAAGCGATTGTTGCTGAAGTCAACGAAGCTGCCAAAGGTGCGCTATCTGCAGTTGCCGCTGATTCTCGCGGTGTGACTGTAGGTGCTATGACCGGTCTGCGTAAAAAAGCTCGCGAAGCTGGTGTATATGTACGTGTAGTACGTAACACGCTAGCTCGTCGTGCTGTTGAAGGTACTGCTTTTGAGTGCCTAGCAGAAACGTTCACTGGCCCAACTTTGATTGCGTTTTCTTTAGAGCACCCAGGTGCTGCAGCACGTCTGTTAAAAGACTTTGCTAAAGAACAAGCTAACTTCGAAGTTAAAGGCGCAGCCTTTGAAGGGAATTTCATCCCTGCAGCTGAAATTGATCGTTTGGCGAAACTGCCAACATACGAAGAAGCACTAGCTCAGTTAATGATGACTATGAAAGAAGCATCTGCTGGCAAGTTCGTTCGTACACTGGCCGCCCTGCGCGATCAAAAACAAGAAGCCGCTTAATTTCAAGCTGGCTGCTTAATAAAATTGAATTCAGAACAATAGGAAACATTTGTTATGTCTATCACTAAAGACCAAATCTTAGAAGCCTTTGCAGCTATGTCTGTAATGGAAGTTGTTGAACTGATCGAAGCTATGGAAGAGAAGTTCGGCGTTTCTGCCGCTGCTGCTGTTGTTTCTGGCGGTGCAGAAGCAGTTGTTGTTGAAGAACAAACAGAATTCAACGTAGTTCTGACTGCTCACGGCGACAACAAAGTTGCAGTTATTAAAGCCATCCGTGGCGCAACTGGTTTAGGCCTGAAAGAAGCTAAAGCTATGTCTGAAGCTGCTCCAGTAGCAGTTAAAGAAGGCGTTTCTAAAGAAGAAGCTGAAGCTCTGAAGAAAGAACTTACTGAAGCTGGTGCTTCTGTAGAAATTAAGTAAGCTATTATTTAGCTTGCTCACCCAAGCCACTTGGGTGGAGGCTGGCGGTTTTTTAACCGTCGGCCTTTTTTGCGCTATATGCGCTGGCGATTTTTTTTCACCGTTTGTCGCCAAATTTTGCAGTCCCTAGCAGAGATTACTGGTTAGGTTCTTGCCATCAACGGTGATGGGCAAACGTGCTGAATTTTAATAACTTAAGTTATTTATTCAGTCTTGGTCACATCTCGTAAGCAGAGGAAACCCATGGTTTACTCCTATTCTGAAAAGAAGCGTATTCGCAAAGACTTTGGTAAGCGTCCAAAAGTTTTGGATATCCCTTATTTATTGTCTATCCAGCTAGACTCTTTTAAGAAGTTCACCGATCAAGATCCTACCGGTGAGCGCGGTTTAGAAGCCGCCTTCCGTAGCGTTTTTCCCATCAAGAGCTTTTCTGGTAACTCAGAACTGCAATACGTCAGCTATAAGCTTGGCGAGCCTGTTTTTGATGTGAAAGAGTGTCAGATCCGTGGTGTTACGTATTCAGCTCCACTACGCGTTAAATTACGCATGGTGTTGTATGACCGTGAAGCAGCGGCGGGCACAGTAAAAGATATTAAAGAACAAGAAGTCTACATGGGTGATATCCCATTGATGACGGATAACGGTACTTTTGTTATCAACGGTACTGAGCGTGTAATCGTATCTCAATTACACCGTTCTCCAGGCGTGTTCTTTGATCATGACCGTGGTAAAACCCACTCATCAGGTAAGGTGCTGTATAACGCACGTATTATTCCTTACCGTGGTTCATGGCTTGACTTTGAATTCGATCCTAAAGATGCACTATTTGTGCGTATTGACCGTCGCCGCAAACTGCCTGCGACCATCATGTTACGTGCATTAGAATATTCTACTCAAGAGATCCTCGATCTGTTCTTCGAACGCGTTGAGTTCAAGATCAAGAAAGATACTCTGGTCATGTCTTTGGTGCCTGAACGTCTGCGTGGCGAAACTGCCAGCTATGACATCAAGGATGCTGAAGGTTCTGTACTGGTTGAAGCGGGACGTCGTATTACTGCGCGTCACATTCGTCAGTTAGAAAAGACCAATACCACTGAGCTTGAAGTGCCAGTTGAATATATCGTGGGCAAATATGCTGCTCAAGATTATATCGATCCGGACACAGGTGAAGTTTTAGTCTCTGCCAACAGTGAAATTAGCTTAGAAGATCTGGCTAAACTATCATTGGCCGGTATTAAAGATATCAGTACGTTGTATATCAACGAGCTAGATCATGGTGCTTATATTTCAGATACGCTGCGTATCGATTCAACCACTAACCGCTTAGAAGCGCTGGTTGAGATCTATCGTATGATGCGTCCTGGCGAGCCACCAACCAAAGATGCTGCCGAAGCACTATTCCAGAACTTGTTCTTCAGTGAAGAGCGTTATGACCTGTCTAAAGTAGGTCGTATGAAGTTCAACCGTCGTCTCAGCATTCCTGATGACGAAGGTAGCGGTGTATTGTCTAAAGAAGACATCGTCGCGGTAATGAAGAACATCATTCATATCCGTAACGGTTTCGACGAAGTCGATGACATCGATCACTTAGGTAACCGTCGTATTCGTAGCGTCGGTGAAATGGCTGAAAACCAATTCCGTGTTGGTTTAGTCCGTGTTGAGCGCGCCGTGCGTGAACGTCTGTCTTTAGGTGATCTGAATGAGCTGATGCCACAAGACTTGATCAACGCTAAGCCAATTTCTGCTGCAGTGAAAGAGTTCTTCGGTTCTTCTCAGCTGTCACAATTCATGGACCAAAACAACCCGCTGTCAGAAGTAACGCATAAGCGTCGTATTTCTGCTCTTGGCCCTGGTGGTTTGACTCGTGAACGTGCAGGCTTCGAAGTCCGCGACGTACATCCAACGCATTATGGTCGTTTATGTCCAATTGAGACCCCTGAAGGTCCAAACATTGGCCTAATCAACTCATTAGCAAGTTTTGCCCGTACTAACTCCTACGGCTTCCTAGAAACGCCATACCGCAAGGTTATCGACGGCGTGATTACTGACGAAGTGGAATACTTGTCAGCAATTGAAGAAGGTCGTTATGTGATTGCACAGGCGAACATCGAAGTTGACGCTAGCGGTCGTATGGCAGAAGAGCAAATTGCTTGTCGTCATAAAGGTGAATCAACCTTTATGCGCGCTGCTGACATCCAGTATATGGACGTTTCGCCACAACAGATTATTTCTGTTGCTGCGTCACTGATCCCGTTCTTAGAACACGACGATGCTAACCGTGCCTTGATGGGTGCGAACATGCAACGTCAAGCCGTACCCACTCTGCGCTCTGAAAAGCCGCTAGTAGGTACTGGTATTGAACGTACTTTGGCTGTTGACTCTGGTGTTGTGGTTGTTGCTAAACGTGGTGGTTTTGTAGACTACGTTGATGCGAGCCGCATCGTTGTTAAAGTAAATGAAGATGAGCTGCGCCCAGGCGAAGCCGGTATCGACATTTATAACCTGACTAAATACACCCGTTCTAACCAAAACACTTGTATCAACCAACGCCCTTGTTGTGCTGTTGGTGAGCCAGTCGTTCGTGGTGACGTGTTAGCAGACGGTCCGTCTACTGACTTAGGTGACTTAGCCCTTGGCCAGAACATGCGTATCGCATTCATGCCTTGGAACGGTTACAACTTCGAAGACTCGATCTTAATTTCTGAGCGTGTAGCGCAAGAAGACCGTTTCACCACTATCCACATTCAGGAGCTGTCTTGTATTGCTCGTGATACCAAACTGGGTAGCGAAGAAATTACGGCTGATATTCCAAACGTAGGTGAATCTGCTCTGTCGAAACTCGACGAGTCAGGTATCGTTTACATTGGTGCAGAAGTGAAGGGTGGCGATATTCTGGTTGGTAAAGTGACGCCAAAAGGCGAAACACAGCTAACGCCAGAAGAGAAGTTACTCCGTGCTATCTTCGGTGAGAAAGCGTCTGATGTTAAAGACAGTTCACTGCGTGTTCCTAACTCTGTTAAGGGCACTATCATCGACGTTCAGGTATTTACCCGTGACGGCGTTGAAAAAGACAAGCGTGCAGTTGAAATCGAAGAGATGCACATTGCCCAAGCTCGTAAAGACTTAGGCGAAGAGTTCAAGATCCTTGAAGAAGGTGTATTGAGCCGTGCGCGTAACTTGTTAATCGGTGCTGGTTTCACTGAAGCGCAAATTGCTGCGTTGCCACGTAAAGATGTATTGGTTCAAGTCATTGACGATGAAGCAAAACAAACTGAACTTGAGCAATTAGCTGAACAGCATGAAGAGCTGAAAGCTGACTTCGATAAGAAGTTTGAAATCAAACGTCGCAAGATCACCCAAGGTGATGACTTGGCGCCAGGCGTACTCAAAATCGTTAAGGTTTACTTAGCGGTTAAGCGTACTATCCAACCTGGTGACAAGATGGCGGGTCGTCACGGTAACAAGGGTGTTATCTCTAAGATTTGCCCAATCGAAGACATGCCATATGACGAACAAGGTAACCCAGTAGACATCGTATTGAACCCGCTAGGTGTTCCATCACGTATGAACATTGGTCAGGTACTTGAAGTCCATATGGGCGCCGCTGCCAAAGGCATTGGTAACAAGATCACTGCGATGCTTGAAGAACAGCGTGAGCTGGCTGAAGTTCGTGGTTACATCAAGCAAGTTTATGAATTAGGTGACGAAGTGCAGCAGCGCGTCGATATCGATTCATTCACTGATGATGAAGTATTACGTCTTGCGACTAACCTGAAAGGCGGTATCCCGATTGCAACTCCTGCATTCGACGGTGCTAAAGAGAAAGAGATCAAGCAGATGCTTGAACTTGCAGGTTTGCCAACCTCTGGTCAGTTGAAGTTGTTTGATGGTCGTACCGGTAACGAATTTGAGCGTCAAGTAACGGTAGGTTACATGTACATGCTCAAACTGAACCACTTAGTTGATGACAAGATGCACGCCCGTTCTACCGGTTCGTACAGCTTAGTGACTCAACAACCACTGGGCGGTAAAGCTCAGTTCGGTGGTCAGCGTTTCGGTGAGATGGAAGTGTGGGCACTAGAAGCATACGGTGCCGCTTATACGCTTCAAGAAATGCTCACTGTTAAATCGGATGACGTTAACGGTCGTACTCAGATGTATAAGAACATCGTCGACGGTAACCATCAGATGCAACCTGGCATGCCAGAGTCCTTCAACGTGTTACTGAAGGAGATCCGTTCACTCGGTATTAATATCGAGTTGGATCAGGCATAAGCGCAGGCCTTTAGCCGCGTTTGGCAAACAGAATGGTGCTCCGTGCAAGCGGAGCACCCGGTTTAACTCCTTCAGGAGAGAAACGTGAAAGACTTATTAAAGTTTCTGAAACAGCAAAGCAAGACTGAAGAATTTAACGGCATCAAAATTGGTCTGGCATCGCCTGATCTGATCCGTTCTTGGTCTTTTGGTGAAGTTAAGAAGCCAGAAACCATCAACTACCGTACCTTCAAGCCTGAGCGTGAAGGTCTGTTCTGTGCGCGTATCTTTGGCCCAGTCAAAGATTACGAATGTTTGTGCGGTAAGTACAAACGTTTGAAGCACCGTGGTGTTATTTGTGAAAAGTGTGGCGTTGAAGTAACCCAAACTAAAGTACGTCGTGAGCGTATGGGTCACATCGAACTGGCTAGCCCAGTTGCGCACATTTGGTTCTTAAAATCACTGCCGTCACGTATTGGCTTAATGCTGGATATGACGCTGCGTGATATCGAACGCGTACTGTATTTTGAATCATTTGTCGTGATCGAGCCTGGCATGACCAGCCTTGAACGTGGCCAAATGCTGACAGAAGAAACTTATCTGGATGCATTAGAAGAATACGGTGATGAGTTCGAAGCTAAAATGGGTGCCGAAGCAGTACTTGAACTGTTACGTGCTATCGATTTAGCGAAAGAAATCGAACAAATGCGTGAAGAATTGCCTTCAATCAATTCTGAGACTCGTCGCAAGAAAGTGACTAAACGTCTTAAGTTGATGGAAGCATTCTACACTTCAGGCAACAAGCCTGAGTGGATGATCTTAAAAGTACTGCCTGTGTTACCACCTGACTTACGTCCGTTGGTACCGCTCGATGGCGGCCGCTTCGCGACTTCAGATCTTAACGACCTGTATCGCCGCGTGATCAACCGTAACAACCGTTTGAAGCGTCTGTTAGATTTAGCTGCGCCAGACATTATCGTACGCAACGAAAAGCGTATGTTACAAGAGTCTGTTGATGCGCTATTAGATAACGGTCGTCGTGGCCGTGCTATTACCGGTTCTAACAAGCGTCCTCTGAAATCTTTGGCTGATATGATCAAAGGTAAGCAAGGTCGTTTCCGTCAGAACTTGTTGGGTAAGCGCGTTGACTATTCTGGTCGTTCGGTAATTACCGTAGGTCCTACTCTACGTCTGCACCAATGTGGTCTTCCTAAGAAGATGGCACTGGAACTGTTCAAGCCATTCATCTATGGCAAGCTAGAAGGTCGTGGCTTAGCTACTACTATCAAAGCGGCTAAGAAGATGGTTGAGCGTGAAGTAGCGGAAGTTTGGGACGTTCTGGATGAAGTGATCCGCGAACATCCAGTGATGCTCAACCGTGCACCAACACTGCACAGACTGGGTATCCAAGCGTTCGAACCTGTACTGATTGAAGGTAAAGCGATCCAGTTACACCCACTCGTTTGTGCGGCATACAACGCCGACTTCGACGGTGACCAAATGGCGGTACACGTACCGTTAACACTGGAAGCGCAGCTTGAAGCCCGTGCCCTGATGATGTCTACCAACAACATCCTGTCACCAGCCAACGGCGAGCCTGTTATCACCCCGTCTCAAGACGTGGTATTGGGCCTGTACTATACCAGCCGTGAGCGTATTAACGGCCGTGGTGAAGGTATGGCATTTATGTCTGTTGCTGAAGTTGAAAAAGCTTACGCAACTGGCGCTGCTGAACTGCATGCCCGCGTTAAAGTTCGTATCACTGAAACCATTATTGGTGACGATGGTGAGCGCACTGAACAACGCCGTATCGTTGATACGACTGTTGGTCGTGCTTTGCTGTCACTTATTCTGCCAGCAGGTTTGTCATTTGATCTGGTTAACCAGAACATGGGCAAAAAGCAGATCTCTAAACTGTTGAACACCTGTTATCGTCAACTGGGTCTGAAAGATACTGTTATCTTCGCTGACCAATTGATGTATACCGGTTTCCGTTTTGCAACCATCTCTGGTGCCTCTGTCGGTATCGATGACATGGTTATTCCAGACGAGAAATACACCTTAGTTGCTGATGCAGAAGCGGAAGTTCTTGAAATTCAAGAGCAGTTCCAATCTGGTCTAGTCACAGCCGGTGAGCGTTACAACAAAGTTATCGATATCTGGGCAAGTGCCAACGAAAAAGTTTCTAAAGCTATGATGGAAAACCTGTCAACTGAGACAGTGATTAACCGTGATGGCGTTGAAGAGAAACAAGCCTCGTTTAACAGCATCTATATGATGGCTGACTCAGGCGCTCGTGGTAGTGCCGCACAGATCCGTCAGTTGGCGGGTATGCGTGGTCTGATGGCTAAGCCAGACGGCTCAATCATCGAAACGCCAATTACCGCTAACTTCCGTGAAGGTCTAAACGTACTCCAGTACTTTATTTCTACTCACGGTGCGCGTAAAGGTCTAGCCGATACGGCATTGAAGACAGCGAACTCGGGTTACCTGACTCGTCGTCTTGTAGACGTTGCACAAGATTTAGTGGTTATCGAAGACGATTGTGGTACTCACGAAGGTCTAACCATGAAACCGCTGATTGAAGGTGGTGATGTGGTTGAGCCGTTACGTGAACGCGTACTGGGTCGTGTGGTTGCGATTGATGTGTTCTATCCAGGCACTGAAGACGTATTAGCACCACGTAACACGCTACTCGACGAAGCATGGTGTGACAAGTTAGAAGAGCATTCAATCGACGAAGTGATTGTACGTTCTGTTATTTCTTGTGATACCGATTTCGGTGTGTGTGCAGCCTGTTACGGTCGTGACTTGGCTCGTGGTCATATTATTAACCACGGTGAAGCCATCGGTGTTGTGGCAGCACAATCTATCGGTGAACCAGGTACACAGTTAACGATGCGTACGTTCCACATCGGTGGTGCGGCATCTAGAGCGTCTGCAGAAAACAATGTCCAAGTGAAAAACTCGGGTTCATTGAAACTGCATAATGCTAAGCATGTTACTAACAGTGACGGCAAACTGGTTATCGTTTCTCGTTCTTCTGAACTGGCCGTTATTGACGAGCTGGGTCGTGAGAAAGAGCGTTATAAAGTGCCATACGGTACTGTGCTCGAGAAACTAGAAGAAGCGGCTGTTGAAGCGGGCGATGTTATCGCTAACTGGGATCCACATACTCACCCAATCATTTCTGAAGTGGCGGGTAGTATCAAGTTCGTAGACATGATTGACGGTGTCACTATGACACGTCAAACAGACGAACTAACGGGTCTGTCATCAATCGTGATCCTTGACGTTGGTCAGCGTGGTACTGCGGGTAAAGAAATGCGCCCAATGATCCGTCTGCTTGGCGCTAATGGTGCTGACTTGATGATCCCAGGTACTGAAGTGCCAGCACAATACTTCTTACCAGGTAGTGCGATCGTTAACTTAGAAGATAACGCGCAAATCAACGTGGGTGATGCATTAGCTCGTATTCCTCAGGAATCGTCTAAAACTCGCGACATCACCGGTGGTCTGCCACGCGTTGCTGACTTGTTCGAAGCGCGTAAGCCAAAAGAGCCTGCTATTCTGGCGGAAATCTCTGGTACCATCTCGTTTGGTAAAGAGACCAAAGGTAAGCGTCGTTTGGTGATTACACCTGCTGATGGCGGCGATCATTATGAAGAGATGATCCCTAAGTGGCGTAACTTAAACGTGTTCGAAGGTGAAAAAGTCGAACGTGGTGAAGTTATCGCTGACGGTCCAGAAGCGGCACACGACATTCTGCGTCTTCGTGGTATCCACAACGTAGCAAACTACATTGTGAACGAAGTACAGGACGTTTACCGTCTGCAAGGCGTGAAGATCAACGATAAGCATATCGAAGTGATCATCCGTCAGATGCTGCGTAAGTGTCTTATCACTTCTGCCGGTGACACTGACTTCCTCGAAGGGGAACAAGCTGAAGTGTCACGCGTGAAGATCGCTAACCGCGAACTGATCGCCCAAGGTAAAGTGCCTGCGACCTTTGAACGTGAACTACTGGGTATTACTAAAGCATCTCTGGCAACAGAATCCTTTATCTCAGCAGCATCGTTCCAAGAAACTACGCGCGTACTGACCGAAGCCGCCGTCGGTGGTAAGAGCGATCAATTACGTGGTCTGAAAGAAAACGTTATCGTTGGCCGACTGATCCCAGCCGGTACTGGTTACGCTTATCACAAGACTCGTAATGAAGCGCGTGCGAAGAAAAACGAACCTGTAGTAGTGAACAAGATCACTGCAAGTGAAGCCGAACAGAACTTGGCCGATCTCTTAAACTTGGCTGGTAGCCAAGATTAAGTAATAAGTTTGTTATAAAAAGGCGCCTATGGCGCCTTTTTTCTTGTAATATGCCGCAAAAGTTGGCTATTTCTTGACAGTCAGGCATTACCTTTCTAAAATTCCGCGTCCCACCATTGTGGGATATAGATTTTTCACACCTTATCGTTGAGTTTGATTCAACTGACTCGGAGCTATACATGGCAACTGTAAACCAGTTGGTACGTAAGCCACGCGCGCCAAAAGTCGACAAGACTAACGTGCCTGCGTTGAATGCGTGCCCGCAAAAACGTGGTGTTTGTACACGTGTGTACACTACTACCCCTAAAAAACCTAACTCTGCACTACGTAAAGTAGCTCGTGTGCGTCTAACTAACGGTTTCGAAGTTACTTCGTACATCGGCGGTGAAGGCCACAACCTGCAGGAACATAGCGTGATCTTAATCCGTGGTGGTCGTGTTAAAGACTTACCAGGTGTGCGTTATCACACTATTCGTGGCGCATTAGACTGTGCAGGCGTGACTTCACGTCGCCAAAGCCGTTCTAAATACGGTGCTAAGCGTCCTAAGTCTTAACTTATCCGTTAAGTAAGGCCAAGCTAGTTTTATTTTGAGAATTCCAGTTTTGGAAATCCCTGAAGCATACGGAGAATTGTTATGCCAAGACGTCGCGTTGTAGGACAACGTAAAATCCTACCAGATCCAAAGTTTCACAGTGAGTTGCTGGCTAAGTTCATCAACGTCATTATGCAAGACGGCAAAAAGTCGACTGCAGAAAAAATTATTTACAAGGCACTAGATGTTGTCGCTGAAAAGAAAAGCGAAAACCATTTAGTTATCCTTGAAGCAGCCCTGGACAACGTTCGCCCATCAGTCGAAGTTAAATCTCGTCGCGTTGGTGGTTCTACGTACCAGGTACCATGTGAAGTTCGTCCTGTGCGTCGTAACGCACTGGCGATGCGCTGGTTAGTTGAAGCTGCTCGTAAGCGTGGTGAAAAATCTATGGCTTTACGTCTGGCAGGTGAAATGCTGGATGCGTCTGAAAACAAAGGTACTGCTGTTAAGAAGCGTGAAGACGTGCATCGCATGGCTGAAGCTAACAAAGCCTTTGCTCATTACCGTTGGTAATATGATGGTGTGGGCTTAGGCCCACACCATAGTTGTTGATATTGCCAAGACTTAGGTCTTGGTGGAGAGGGTATAATCGTGGCTCGTACAACCCCAATTGAGCGTTATCGTAATATCGGTATTTGTGCTCATGTTGACGCAGGTAAAACCACCACAACAGAACGTGTTCTGTTCTATACCGGTTTGTCTCATAAAATCGGTGAGGTGCATGACGGCGCCGCTACCACAGACTGGATGGTTCAAGAGCAAGAGCGTGGTATCACTATCACCTCGGCTGCGGTAACCACATTCTGGCGTGGTATGGATGCTCAATTCACTGAACACCGCATCAATATCATCGATACCCCTGGTCACGTTGACTTTACTATTGAAGTTGAACGGTCTCTGCGCGTCCTCGACGGTGCTGTTGTCGTTTTCTGTGGTTCATCTGGTGTTGAACCTCAGTCAGAAACAGTGTGGCGTCAAGCTGATAAATACCGCGTTCCACGTTTGGTATTTATCAACAAGATGGACCGTGCAGGTGCAGACTTTGAACGTGTAGTGAAGCAAATTAGAACTCGTCTTGGAGCCACTTGTGTGCCTATTCAATTGAATATTGGTGCAGAAGAAAACTTCAAAGGCGTGATCGACTTAATCAAGATGAAAGCAATTAACTGGAATGAATCAGACCAGGGTATGACTTTCACTTATGAGGAGATCCCTGCAGAGTTAGCAGCTAAAGCGGCTGAAATGCATGAGTATCTGGTTGAAGTAGCAGCCGAATCTTCGGATGAACTGATGGATAAGTACCTTGAAGAAGGCACGCTATCAGAAGACGAAATTAAAAAGGCGCTACGTCAGCGTACTATAAATAATGAAATCGTTTTAGCGACTTGTGGTTCTGCATTTAAGAACAAAGGCGTTCAAGCGGTACTTGATGCGGTTATTGAATTCTTGCCAGCGCCAATTGATGTGCCTCCAATTAAGGGCATCGATGAGAACGACCAAGAAGTAGAACGCCCATCAGATGACAATGCGCCTTTTGCTGCATTGGCATTTAAGATTGCTACAGATCCATTCGTAGGAACTTTGACCTTTATTCGCGTGTACTCAGGCGTACTCGAATCAGGTTCGGGCGTTTACAACTCTGTCAAACAGAAGCGTGAACGCGTAGGTCGCATGGTGCAAATGCACGCAAACGATCGCACTGAACTGAAAGAAGTCCGTGCTGGTGATATCGCAGCGGCGATTGGTCTAAAAGAAGTGACTACGGGTGATACGCTTTGTGATAACGATCATAGAGTGATCTTGGAACGTATGGAGTTCCCAGAGCCAGTAATTACCATTGCCGTTGAGCCTAAGTCAAAAGCCGATCAGGACAAAATGGGTATCGCGTTGCAAAAACTTGCAGCGGAAGATCCATCATTCCGAGTTGAAACTGACGAAGAATCATCACAAACTCTGATTTCGGGTATGGGTGAGTTACACTTAGACATCATCGTAGACCGTATGCGTCGCGAATTCGGTGTTGAATGTAACGTAGGTAAGCCACAAGTGGCCTACCGCGAAACTATCCGAGCATCAGTAGAAGCTGAAGGTAAATTTGTACGCCAATCAGGTGGTCGTGGACAATTCGGTCACGTTTGGTTAAAACTAGAGCCTAATGAAGAAGGCGCTGGTTACGAATTTGTCAATGCAGTTGTGGGAGGTGTGATTCCTCGTGAATTCATTCCTGCGGTTGATAAAGGTATCCAAGAACAGATGAAGAATGGCGTTCTCGCTGGCTTCCCTGTGTTGGACGTGAAGGTCACTCTGTTCGACGGTTCATATCATGATGTGGACTCGAATGAGATGGCGTTCAAAATTGCAGGTTCTATGGGCTTCAAAAAGGGTGCGCTTGAAGCGAATCCGGCGTTGCTCGAACCTTGCATGAAAGTAGAAGTAACTACCCCTGAAAATTATATGGGTGACGTCGTTGGTGATTTAAACCGTCGTCGTGGCTTGATTGAAGGGATGGATGATGGCTTTGGTGGCATCAAAATAGTCCATGCTGTAGTGCCTCTTTCTGAAATGTTTGGTTATGCAACTGATTTGCGCTCTGCTACACAGGGTCGCGCTTCATACTCTATGGAGTTCTTGAAGTACTCTGATGCACCGCAAAACATTGCAAAAGCGATTATTGAATCTCGTAGCTAATATCCAGTTACGACATAAATGTTATTATGGTCCAGCACTGACTGGACTATTCTGAAAAGAAAGGAATATATCGTGGCAAAAGCTAAATTTGAACGTATTAAGCCTCACGTAAACGTGGGCACCATTGGTCACGTTGACCATGGTAAAACCACACTGACTGCAGCTATCTCTCACGTACTGGCTAAGACCTACGGTGGCGAAGCTAAAGACTTCTCTCAAATCGATAACGCTCCAGAAGAGCGTGAGCGCGGTATTACGATCAATACCTCTCACATCGAATATGACACGCCTTCACGTCACTACGCACACGTAGACTGCCCAGGCCACGCTGACTATGTTAAAAACATGATCACTGGTGCTGCACAGATGGACGGCGCGATTCTAGTAGTTGCCTCTACAGACGGTCCAATGCCACAGACTCGTGAGCACATCCTGCTTTCTCGTCAGGTTGGCGTACCTTTCATCATCGTGTTCATGAACAAATGTGACATGGTAGATGACGAAGAGTTACTGGAATTGGTTGAAATGGAAGTGCGTGAACTTCTGTCAGAATACGATTTCCCAGGTGATGATTTACCAGTAATCCAAGGTTCAGCTCTGAAGGCCCTAGAAGGTCAACCAGAGTGGGAAGCTAAGATCCTTGAATTAGCCGCAGCACTGGATTCTTACATTCCAGAACCACAACGTGACATCGATAAGCCGTTCCTACTGCCAATCGAAGACGTATTCTCAATTTCAGGCCGTGGTACAGTAGTTACTGGTCGTGTTGAGCGTGGTATTGTTAAAGTGGGTGACGAAGTTGAAATCGTTGGTGTTCGCACAACGACTAAAACAACGTGTACTGGTGTAGAAATGTTCCGTAAACTGCTTGACGAAGGTCGTGCAGGCGAGAACTGTGGTGTGTTATTACGTGGTACTAAGCGTGATGACGTAGAACGTGGTCAAGTATTGGCTAAACCAGGTTCAATCAACCCACACACGACTTTTGAATCAGAAGTTTACGTTCTGTCAAAAGAAGAAGGCGGACGTCACACTCCATTCTTCAAAGGCTACCGTCCACAGTTCTACTTCCGTACAACTGACGTAACCGGTACTATCGAACTGCCAGAAGGCGTAGAGATGGTAATGCCTGGCGACAACATCAAAATGGTAGTGACTCTGATTTGCCCAATCGCGATGGACGAAGGTTTACGCTTCGCAATCCGTGAAGGTGGTCGTACAGTTGGTGCTGGTGTAGTAGCTAAAATCATCGCTTAATTGCGATAGAGATTAGTTTGAAAAGGAAGCTTCGGCTTCCTTTTTTGTTTGAGGGCTGGTTTTATTCACAAATTTGTGTAAAATGCTCGCCACTCTGAAGTTAAATAGTTATTTGATGACTATTTACACAGCGGGCTTGATATCCGGATTTAGATAGGTATAATGGCCCCCTCGTCGACTTAGGTTGACGAATTAAATGATTAGTCGCTGAAGTTAATCATTATCATAGCGGCTCCGATTGGGAGTCGAACGGTTAAATCATCTCGCTCTGCTTTTCTATATTGAAGAAGCTAGAGGGTGATTTTTTATATGTCCATTTTAGGAGCTCTGGTCAATGCAGAACCAAAGAATCCGTATCCGCTTAAAGGGATTTGATCATCGCTTAATTGATCAGTCTACAGCGGAAATCGTTGAAACTGCTAAGCGTACAGGCGCGCAGGTTCGTGGTCCAATTCCACTACCTACTCGCAAAGAGCGTTATACCATTTTGATCTCTCCGCACGTTAATAAAGATGCTCGTGACCAGTACGAATTACGTACACACAAGCGCCTGGTTGACATCGTAGAGCCAACTGAAAAGACTGTTGACGCGTTAATGCGTTTAGATCTTGCGGCTGGTGTCGACGTACAGATTAGCTTGGGTTAATTGAGATCCTAGTAAGAAGAGGTTTGAGAGATGGCTATCGGTCTTATTGGTCGTAAAGTTGGTATGACTCGCATCTTCACTGAAGATGGTGTTTCAATACCAGTTACTGTAATTGAAGTTGCAGGCAACCGTGTTACTCAAGTGAAAACTTTAGAAACTGACGGCTACCGTGCACTTCAAGTTACAACTGGCACCAAAAAAGCCAATCGCATCACTAAACCAGAAGCAGGTCACTTTGCCAAGAGCGGCGTTGAAGCCGGTCGTGGTTTGTGGGAAATGCGTTTGGTAGACGGTGAAGGCGAGGGCATTGAAGTTGGTGCTGAGCTAAATGTTGATATTTTCGCAGACGTAGCGAAAGTTGATGTTACTGGTCAATCAAAAGGTAAAGGCTTCCAAGGCGGCGTTAAGCGTTGGAACTTCCGTACTCAAGATATGACTCACGGTAACTCTTTGTCGCACCGCTCGAATGGTTCTATCGGTCAGAACCAAACGCCTGGTCGCGTATTCAAAGGCAAAAAAATGTCAGGCCATATGGGTGCCGAGCGTGTTACTACTCAAAATCTAGTTGTTGTTCGTGTAGATGTTGAGCGTAACCTGCTACTAGTCCGTGGCGCTGTTCCTGGCGCTACCAATGGCGACTTGATTATCAAGCCTGCCGTTAAAGCTTAAGGTCTGAGGAGATAGTAATGGAATTGGTATTGAAAGACGCGCAAAGCGCTCTTGAAGTTTCCGAAACTACCTTCGGCCGTGACTTTAACGAGGCACTGGTTCATCAGGTAGTTGTAGCATACGCTGCAAACGCGCGTCAGGGCACTCGTGCTCAAAAGACTCGTGCGGAAGTAACTGGCTCAGGCAAAAAGCCTTGGCGCCAAAAAGGAACTGGCCGTGCTCGTGCTGGTTCTGTTAAAGGCCCAATCTGGCGTGGCGGTGGCGTAACATTCGCTGCTAAAACCCAAGATCACAGCCAAAAAGTTAACAAAAAGATGTACCGCGGTGCGCTGAGAAGCATTCTGTCTGAATTGGTACGTCAAGAGCGTTTGGTTATTGTTGAATCTTTCGGTGTTGAAGCTCCTAAAACTAAAGAGCTGAAAGCTAAATTGAAAGCAATGAACCTTGAAGACGTTCTGATTGTGACTGCAGAAGTTGATGAGAACTTATTCTTAGCAGCTCGTAACCTGTACAAGGTTGACGTTCGTGATGTAGCGGGTCTAGACCCAGTGAGTCTGATCGCTTTCAACACTGTGCTTGTGACTGCTGACGCAGTGAAGCAAATCGAGGAGATGCTAGCATGATGATCCGCGAAGAACGTTTGCTAAAAGTTATTCTCGCACCACATATCTCTGAAAAGAGCACTGTGAACGCTGAGAAGCACAACACTGTTGTTTTCCGCGTAGCTATCGATGCAACTAAAGCTGAAATTAAAGCTGCTGTTGCTAAGCTATTTGAAGTTGAAGTTGATTCAGTTCGCACTTTAGTGAGCAAAGGCAAAACTAAACGCACTGGTGGCCGTACTGGTCGTCGTAGCGATTGGAAAAAAGCCTATGTGACTCTAGCTGCTGGTGCTGACATCGATTTCGTCGGCGGCGCTGAGTAAGCAAAGGAGAATTATCATGGCAGTTATTAAGTGTAAGCCAACCTCTCCAGGTCGTCGCCACGTAGTTAAAGTGGTGAACACTGACCTGCACAAGGGTAAACCTTTTGCTGGCTTGTTGGCGAAAAAATCTAAAAGTGGTGGCCGTAACAATACTGGCCGTATCACTGTCCGTCACGTAGGTGGTGGTCATAAGCAGCATTATCGTCTAATCGACTTCAAACGCGATAAAGATGGTATCCCTGCAAAGATTGAGCGTCTGGAATACGATCCAAACCGTACTGCTAACATCGCGTTAGTATTGTATGCGGATGGTGAGCGTCGTTATATTCTTGCTGCCAAAGGCATGCAAGCTGGCGATAAGATCCAGTCTGGTGTTGCTGCCGAGATCAAAACCGGTAACGCTATGCCACTGCGCAACATCCCAGTAGGTTCTGTAGTTCACGCAGTTGAAATGAAGCCTGGTAAAGGTGCTCAGATCGCTCGTTCTGCAGGTGCTTATGTACAAGTTGTTGCTCGTGATGGCGCATATGCCACTCTACGTCTTCGCTCTGGCGAAATGCGTAAAGTGCCAGTTGATTGCCGCGCGACATTTGGTGAAGTTGGTAATGCCGAACACATGCTACGCCAGTTAGGTAAAGCAGGTGCTAAGCGCTGGAGAGGCATACGTCCTACAGTGCGTGGTGTTGCAATGAACCCAGTAGACCATCCACACGGTGGTGGTGAAGGCCGTACTTCTGGTGGTCGTCACCCAGTGACTCCATGGGGTGTGCCAACTAAGGGTTATAAAACTCGTAGTAACAAGCGCACTGACAAGTACATCGTACGTCGTCGTAATAAATAGTAAGAGGATTCGCCATGCCACGTTCTCTCAAGAAAGGTCCCTTCATTGACCTGCACTTGCTGAAGAAGGTAGAGAAAGCGATGGAAGCCGGTGACAAAAAGCCTATTAAGACTTGGTCACGTCGCTCTATGATCATTCCAAATATGATTGGTTTGACCATCGCTGTCCATAATGGTCGTCAGCACGTTCCTGTGTTCGTAACTGACGAAATGATCGGCCACAAACTTGGTGAATTTTCACCAACTCGCACTTATCGCGGCCATGCTGCAGATAAGAAAGCGAAGAAGCGTTAATACGGGAGGAATAAGATGGAAGTTTTAGCTAAACATCGTTTTGCCCGTACGTCTGCGCAGAAGGCCCGTCTGGTTGCTGATCAAATTCGTGGATTGCCTGTTGCTAAGGCCCTCGAAATTTTGACTTTCAGCCCCAAGAAAGCCGCCGTACTGGTTAAAAAAGTACTTGACTCAGCTATCGCAAACGCCGAACACAACGAAGGCGCGGATATTGATGAGCTTAAAGTCGGAGCCGTCTTCGTAGATGAAGGCCCAACTATGAAGCGTATCATGCCACGTGCTAAAGGCCGCGCTGATCGTATCATGAAGCGTACCAGCCACATTACTGTGGTTGTATCAGATCGCTAGGAGAGAGCAATGGGACAGAAAGTACATCCTAATGGTATCCGTCTGGGTATCACCAAGCCTTGGATCTCTACCTGGTACGCAGATAAATCAGATTACGCAAGTAACCTGAACAGCGACTGGGAAGTGCGTAAGTTTCTTGTAGAGAAATTACAAGCTGCTTCAGTATCTAAGATTGTTATCGAGCGTCCAGCGAAAAGCATCCGCGTTACCATTCACACTGCCCGTCCAGGTGTTGTGATCGGTAAGAAAGGTGAAGACGTTGAAGTATTGCGTGCTGCAGTGTCAAAACTTGCTGGCACTCCTGCTCAAATTAACATCGCTGAGATCCGTAAACCTGAGCTAGATGCCAAGTTAGTTGCTGACTCAATTGCACAGCAATTAGAGCGTCGCGTAATGTTCCGTCGTGCTATGAAGCGCGCAGTTCAAAACGCAATGCGTATTGGTGCTCAAGGTATCAAAGTACAAGTTAGTGGCCGTTTAGGCGGAGCTGAGATTGCGCGCGATGAGTGGTATCGTGAAGGTCGTGTACCTTTACATACTTTGCGTGCTGATATCGACTATTCTACATCTGAAAGTCACACCCAATACGGTGTGATTGGCGTTAAAGTTTGGATCTTCAAAGGTGAAGTTCTAGACGGAATGCTGCCACAGATTGAAGAGCCGAAGCAGCAGCAACCTAAGCGCAAGCCTCGTGGTAAATAGGAGAGCCGGCAATGCTGCAACCTAAACGTATGAAGTTTCGCAAGATGTTCAAAGGCCGCAACCGCGGTCTAGCGAACGGTACCGAAGTTAGCTTTGGTACTTTTGGTCTGAAAGCAGTCGGCCGTGGCCGTTTAACTGCACGTCAGATCGAATCTGCACGTCGTGCCATGACACGTCACATTAAGCGTCAGGGACAAATTTGGATTCGAGTTTTCCCGGACAAGCCGATTACCTCTAAGCCTCTTGAAGTGCGTATGGGTAAAGGTAAAGGTAACGTTGAATACTGGGTATGTCAGATTCAACCTGGTAAGGTTCTTTATGAGATGAATGGTGTTTCTGAAGTGATCGCTCGTGAAGCGTTTGCTTTGGCTGCTGCCAAGCTTCCAATTAAGACTACCTTCGTAACTAAGACGGTGATGTAATGAAAGCGAGCGAACTGAGAGAAAAGAGCGTTGAAGAACTGAACGCTGAACTACTTGGTCTGCTGCGTGAGCAGTTCAACCTGCGTATGCAACACGCCACTGGTCAGTTGACTCAGACTAATCAACTGAAATTGGTGCGCCGTAACATTGCGCGCGTTAAGACCATTATTACTTCTAAGGCGGGTGCATAATGTCTGATAAAATCCGTACTTTGCAGGGTCGTGTAACTAGCAACAAAATGGACAAGTCCATTACTGTTGCTATCGAACGCCAAGTGAAACACCCAATTTATGGGAAATACATTAAGCGTACGACAAAGATCCATGCACATGACGAAACGAATCAGTGCAATGAAGGCGATTTAGTAGCGATTCGCGAATGTCGTCCTTTGTCTAAGACTAAGTCTTGGACCCTGGTTGAAGTAGTATCAAAGGCCTAAGCTAATTAGGTATTTAGGTAAACGGCTCCAGAATGTGGGGCCGTTTGTTTTTTAATACTATACATTCCACTTTTATGGTGTTATATTTGCGCGCCATTTTTGACTAAATTAATAGCAAAAATGAGTGTTTTTATTGTCCCATAGTGGGAATTGTGTAGTAACGATAGCGGAGCACTTAAAATGATCCAAATGCAATCGACTCTTGACGTTGCTTGTAACAGCGGCGCACGCAGAGTTCAGTGTATTAAGGTCTTGGGTGGCTCTCATCGTCGTTATGCCGGTATCGGCGACATCATCAAAGTTTCTGTTAAAGAAGCGATTCCTCGCGCTAAAGCGAAGAAAGGCGATGTGTATAACGCGGTGGTAGTCCGTACTAAGAAAGGCGTACGTCGTCCAGACGGTTCTGTCATTCGCTTCGATCGGAATGCAGCTGTTCTTTTGAACAACAACCTGCAGCCGATTGGTACTCGTATCTTTGGACCAGTGACACGTGAATTGCGTAATGAGCAATTTATGAAAATTGTCTCGCTGGCACCAGAAGTACTGTAAGGAGCTTCAAAATGGCAGCTAAAATACGTCGTGAAGACGAAGTGATTGTATTAGCAGGTAAAGACAAGGGTAAACGTGCAAAAGTTTCTCAAGTCCTTCCTACTGGTAAATTGATTGTTGAAGGCATCAATCTTGTCAAAAAACACCAAAAGCCAAACCCACAATTGGGCGTAGCTGGCGGTATTGTTGAGAAAGAAGCACCGATACAAGCATCAAATGTAGCGATTTTCAACTCTGCCACTGGCAAAGCTGATCGCGTTGGTTTCCGCTTTGAAGACGGCAAAAAAGTTCGTTTCTTCAAATCGAACAGTGAACTCGTTAAGTAATTGGAGTAAACGATGGCGAAACTGCATGATAAATACCAAGAGACTGTTGTCGCTGAACTTGCTAAAAAGTTCGGTTATACCAGTGTCATGCAAGTCCCTCGGATTGAGAAAATCACCCTGAACATGGGTGTTGGCGAAGCTGTTGCAGACAAGAAAATCATGGACCATGCTGTCCGTGATATGACTGCAATCGCTGGTCAAAAGCCAGTTGTGACTGTAGCTCGTAAGTCAGTTGCTGGTTTTAAAATCCGTGAAGGCTACCCTATTGGCTGTAAAGTGACCCTACGCGGTGAGCGTATGTGGGAATTCTTAGAGCGTTTAGTCGATATCGCAATCCCACGTATTCGTGACTTCCGTGGCTTAAGCGCTAAAGCGTTTGACGGCCGTGGTAACTACGCAATGGGCGTGCGTGAGCAGATCATCTTCCCAGAAATCGATTACGATAAAATCGATAAGATTCGTGGTATGGATATTGTTATCACTACTACTGCGAAGAATGATGAAGAAGGTCGTGCTTTGTTAGACGCTTTTAACTTCCCATTCAAGAAATAAGGGTAGCGTAATGGCAAAAACATCAATGAAAGCACGTGAAGCTAAACGTGCACAGCTCGTGGCCAAGTACGCTGAAAAGCGTGCGGCTCTTAAGACTATCATTGCAAGTCCAGCTTCTTCTGACGAAGATCGTTGGGATGCGGTTCTTAAGCTGCAAGCTCTACCACGTGATTCCAGCGCTGCGCGTCAACGCAATCGTTGTAATCAAACTGGTCGCCCTCATGGCTTCTTACGTAAATTCGGCTTAAGCCGTATCAAATTACGTGAAGCAACCATGCGTGGTGAAGTTCCTGGCCTGCGTAAGGCCAGCTGGTAAGCACTTGTCACGGAGTAAGCTAATATGAGCATGCAAGATCCTATTGCGGATATGTTAACCCGTATTCGTAACGGCCAAGCTGCTAACCACGTATCAGTGAAGATGCCTTCAGCTAAGTTGAAAGTCGCAATTGCGAAACTACTTAAAGATGAAGGTTATATTGCTGATTACGCCGTAGCAGATGAAGCCAAGCCTGAACTGGAAGTTACTTTAAAGTATTTCCAAGGCCAACCAGTCGTTGAGACTATCCAGCGTGTAAGTCGCCCTGGTCTTCGTATTTACAAAGGTAAAAACGAACTACCAAAGGTGATGGGCGGTCTGGGTGTCGCAATTGTGTCCACTTCTAAAGGCTTGATGACTGATCGTGCCGCCCGCCTTGCAGGCATGGGTGGCGAGGTTATCTGCTACGTAGCTTAAGGAGCTAGGAATGTCTCGTGTAGCAAAAGCACCAGTATCTATTCCAGCTGGCGTAGAGGTGACCTTGAACGAACAGACCCTTACCGTCAAAGGCGGAAAAGGTAGTCTGACTCGAGTGATCAACAATGCGGTCAATGTTGTTATTGAAGCCGGCGTAGTTAAGTTCCTCCCTGTTGAAGGCGTTGTTAACGCTTGGGCACAGGCTGGTACAACTCGTGCATTAGTAAACAACATGGTTGTTGGTGTATCTCAAGGTTTTGAGCGTAAGTTAAAGTTAGTTGGCGTTGGTTACCGTGCGAAACTCGTCGGTGCTGATATCGACCTTACTTTAGGTTTCTCTCATCCGTTAGTACACAAACTGCCCGCAGGCGTTACTGCAGAGTGCCCTAGCCAAACTGACATCGTCCTACGTGGCGTTGATAAACAGTTAATTGGCCAAGTCGCTGCTGAGATTCGCGGATACCGTCCACCAGAGCCATACAAAGGCAAAGGTGTTCGCTATGACGACGAAGTAGTACGCCGTAAAGAGGCTAAGAAGAAGTAGGTAACGCGATATGGATAAGAAAACATCTCGCTTACGTCGCGCTACTCGCGCTCGTAAGAAGATCCAAGAGCTGGGCGTGAACCGTCTGGTTGTACATCGTACACCGCGTCACATTTATGCTCAGGTGATCAATCCTGAAGCTCAGGTGTTGGCAGCTGCTTCAACCGTAGAAAAAGCGGTTAAAGAGCTACTGAAGAGTACCGGTAACGTAGACGCAGCGAAAGCAGTAGGTAAATTTGTTGCTGAGCGCGCGATCGAAAAAGGCGTAACTTCAGTTGCGTTCGATCGTTCTGGTTTCAAGTATCACGGTCGTGTAGCTGCTTTAGCAGATGCAGCTCGTGAAGCTGGCCTGAAGTTCTAAGGGGTTATAAAATGGCTAAATTAGAAGCTCAGCAAAAAGACGATCTGCAAGAGAAATTAATTGCAGTTAATCGTGTTTCTAAAGTAGTTAAGGGCGGTCGTATCTTTAGCTTCACAGCACTGACAGTAGTGGGTGACGGTAACGGTAAGATTGGCTATGGCTATGGCAAAGCACGTGAAGTTCCAGCCGCGATTCAAAAAGCGATGGAAAAAGCTCGTCGTAACATTGTGACCGTTGAGTTGAATGCAGGTACTCTGCATCACCCAGTTAAAGGTCGTCATACTGGTTCTCTTGTGTACATGCAACCTGCATCACAAGGTACTGGTATTATTGCCGGTGGCGCAATGCGTGCCGTATTGGAAGTAGCAGGCGTGCATAACGTTCTGTCAAAAGCATACGGTTCTACTAACCCGATCAACATCGTTCGCGCGACTGTCGATGCTTTGGTGCACATGAAGTCACCTTCGCAAATCGCAGCTAAGCGTGGCCTGAATGTTGACGAAATTCGGGGGTAATGCACCATGGCAACTAAAACTGTAAAAGTTACTCAAACTAAAAGCGGTATCGGTCGTTTACCGAAGCACCGTGCAACCCTAACGGGTCTTGGTTTGCGTCGCATTGGTCATACTGTTGAATTAGAAGATACTCCTTCTGTTCGCGGTATGATCAACAAGGTCTACTACATGGTTAAGGTGGAGGATTAATAGATGCGTTTAAATACTCTATCTCCAGCTGCAGGCTCTAAGCATGCACCAAAGCGTGTAGGCCGTGGTATGGGCTCAGGTCTAGGTAAAACAGCGGGTCGTGGTCATAAAGGCCAAAAGTCTCGCTCTGGTGGCGGTGTACGCCCAGGATTCGAAGGTGGTCAAATGCCACTGAAAATCCGTTTACCTAAATTTGGTTTTACCTCGCGTCGCGCTATGGTAACAGCTGAAGTTCGTGTACTCGAACTGGCAAAAGTTAACGGTGATGTTATCGACTTAAACGCTCTGAAAGATGCGAACGTAATAACTCGCAACATCCAGTTTGCGAAAATTGTTCTTTCAGGTACCATTGAGCGCCCTGTGACTGTTAAAGGTCTGAAGGTAACCAAAGGTGCACGTGCAGCTATTGAAGCTGCCGGCGGTAAGATCGAGGAATAATACGTCGATGGCAAAACCAGGACTTGATTTAAAAAGCGCGAAAGGTGGACTTTCAGAATTGAAAGCTCGCCTCCTGTTCGTGATTGGTGCGATTATCGTCTTTAGAGCCGGTTCGTTTGTGCCAATTCCTGGTATTGACGCAGCTGTATTAGCAGAGCTGTTTGCTCAGCAAAGTGGAACCATCCTTGGCATGTTTAACATGTTCTCGGGTGGTGCCCTTGAGCGTGCCTCTATCTTTGCATTAGGTATTATGCCGTACATTTCGGCATCGATTATCATGCAACTGTTGACTGTCGTACATCCTGCACTCGCTGAATTGAAAAAGGAAGGCGAATCAGGACGTAAGAAAATCAGTCAATATACCAGATGGGGTACCTTAGTGCTGGGTACATTCCAGTCGGTCGGTATTGCAACCGGGTTACCAAATTTAGTGCCAGGCCTTGTGGTCAACATTGGATTTGGATTCTACTTTGTTGCGGTTGTGAGCTTAGTAACAGGAACTATGTTCCTTATGTGGCTAGGTGAGCAAATTACCGAACGTGGTATAGGTAATGGTATCTCGATTTTGATTTTCGCAGGTATTGTTGCTGGATTACCTTCCGCTATCGGCCAAACGGCTGAGCAGGCGCGTCAAGGTGACTTGAATGTGTTAGTATTGTTGTTGCTCGCGGTAATTGTGTTTGCAGTGACTTATTTTGTAGTGTTTGTGGAACGTGGTCAGCGTCGTATCGTCGTTAACTATGCCAAGCGTCAGCAAGGCCGTAAGGTGTTCGCTGCGCAAAGTACCCATCTACCGCTGAAAATAAACATGGCAGGTGTTATTCCGCCAATTTTTGCGTCAAGCATCATTTTGTTTCCTGGAACACTGGCTCAGTGGTTCGGTCAAAATGAGTCCATGTCATGGTTAAGTGATTTTTCACTTGCTGTGTCACCTGGCCAACCGCTTTACTCATTATTATATGCAACAGCGATTATCTTTTTCTGTTTCTTCTATACTGCGTTGGTGTTTAACCCACGTGAAACAGCAGATAACTTGAAGAAGAGTGGTGCATTCATCCCTGGGATCCGTCCTGGAGAACAGACTTCGCGTTACATTGATAAAGTTATGACCCGTTTGACATTGGCAGGCGCGTTATACATAACCTTTATCTGCTTAATTCCGGAGTTCATGTTAATTGCGTGGAAAGTACAGTTTTATTTCGGCGGTACTTCACTACTAATTATGGTAGTCGTAATCATGGACTTCATGGCTCAGGTTCAGACGCATATGATGTCTCATCAGTATGAGTCTGTGATGAAGAAAGCTAACCTAGTTAACAAAGCGAATTTAGATCGCTTTGGTCGCTAAGTAGCTTTACGGAGTGATGAAATGAAAGTTCGAGCTTCCGTGAAGAAGATCTGCCGTAACTGCAAGATCGTCAAGCGTAGTGGCGTTGTACGCGTTATCTGTGTTGAACCAAAACACAAACAGCGTCAAGGCTAAAAAGTAATTTGTTCAGCCCATGAATTGGGCTGAACAAAATTTTGTTTGCAAATCTGTCGACTGTCGAGTATCCTTTCGGGCTTTTCGCAGTTGGCCTTTAACTTTAAGGAGTGCATAGTGGCCCGTATCGCTGGCATTAACATTCCTGATCAAAAGCATACAGTCATCGCATTGACTGCAATTTTCGGCATCGGCCGTACTCGCGCTAGAGCAATCTGCGCGGCTACAGCAATCGCTGAAACTGCTAAGATCAAGGAATTGAGCGAAGCTCAAATAGACACACTACGCGAAGAAGTCGCCAAATACCTAGTAGAAGGTGACTTACGTCGTGAGATTTCAATGAACATCAAGCGTCTTATGGATCTTGGTTGTTATCGTGGTCTCCGCCATCGCCGTAGCCTGCCTCTCCGTGGGCAACGTACTAAGACCAATGCGCGTACGCGTAAAGGTCCACGTAAACCTATTAGAAAGTAACGGGAAGGTAAAGCAATGGCTAAAGTTCCGTCACGTTCTCCGCGTAAGCGCGTACGTAAACAGGTTGCAGATGGCATGGCTCATATCCATGCTTCTTTCAACAACACTATTGTCACCATTACAGATCGTCAAGGTAATGCGTTGTCATGGGCTACTTCAGGTGGTTCAGGTTTCCGTGGTTCACGTAAATCTACTCCATTTGCTGCACAGGTGGCTGCTGAGCGTGCAGGTGCTGCTGCTCAAGACTACGGTTTAAAAAACCTTGAAGTGTTTGTGAAGGGTCCAGGTCCAGGTCGTGAGTCAGCCATTCGTGCGCTGAACGCTGTTGGTTATAAAATTACCAACATTACCGATGTGACGCCGATCCCTCATAATGGTTGTCGTCCTCCTAAAAAGCGTCGTGTATAACGCCGTTTCATTAGGATAGTTGGAGAAAGATCATGGCAAGATACTTGGGTCCCAAGCTCAAGCTCAGCCGCCGAGAAGGTACAGACCTTTTCTTAAAAAGCGGTGTGAGAGCAATCGATTCAAAGTGTAAACTGGAAACTGCACCTGGACAACATGGCGCTCGTAAGCCACGTTTGTCAGAGTACGGTACTCAGTTACGCGAAAAACAAAAAGTTCGTCGTATTTACGGTGTGTTAGAAAAACAATTCCGTAACTATTACAAAGATGCTGCACGTACTAAAGGCAACACAGGTGAAAACCTGCTTCAGCTTTTAGAAACCCGTCTTGATAACGTCGTTTATCGTATGGGCTTCGGTGCAACTCGTGCAGAATCACGTCAGCTAGTAAGCCATAAATCTATTATGGTTAACGGTCGTGTTGTTAACATTCCATCATTCAAAGTGTCTGCGAATGATGTTGTGAGCATCCGCGAGAAGTCACGTACTCAAGCTCGTATTAAAGCGGCTTTAGAAGTGGCAGCTCAACGCGAGAAGCCTACATGGGTTGAAGTCGACAACGCGAAAATGGAAGGTGCTTTCAAGCGCGTTCCAGAACGTAGCGATTTGTCTGCGGAAATTAACGAACAGCTGATCGTCGAGCTTTACTCTAAGTAAGGCTAACAAACAAGAGAGGACACAATGCAGGGTTCTGTTACAGAATTTCTTAAACCGCGTCTCGTTGATATCGAGCAGGTTAACTCAACACGTGCCAAGGTTACATTGGAACCACTTGAGCGTGGTTTCGGCCACACTTTAGGTAACGCGTTGCGTCGCATCCTATTGTCGTCTATGCCCGGCTGCGCGGTTACCGAAGTCGAGATTGACGGTGTACTGCACGAATACAGCAGTAAGGAAGGCGTTCAAGAAGATATCCTTGAGATCTTGTTAAACCTGAAAGGGTTAGCAGTGACCATCGAGGGTAAAGACGAGGCTATGCTTACGTTGAGCAAGTCCGGCGCAGGCCCTGTCATCGCAGCAGATATCACGCATGATGGTGATGTCACTATCGTGAATCCTGATCATATTATCTGTCATCTGACAGGTAATAATGATATCAGCATGCGTATTCGCGTTGAGCGTGGTCGTGGTTATGTACCAGCATCTGCTCGTGCACAGACCGAAGACGATGATCGCCCAATCGGCCGCTTGCTGGTTGATGCTTCTTTCTCGCCAGTTGCACGTATTGCCTACAATGTAGAAGCAGCACGTGTAGAACAGCGTACTGACTTAGATAAACTCGTTATCGATATGACCACAAACGGTACTATCGATCCTGAGGAAGCTATCCGTCGTTCTGCAACTATTCTGGCTGAACAGCTAGATGCGTTTGTAGAGTTACGTGACGTGACTGAGCCAGAGCTGAAAGAAGAGAAACCGGAATTCGATCCGATTCTGCTGCGTCCTGTCGACGATTTAGAGCTAACTGTACGTTCGGCTAACTGCTTGAAAGCCGAAGCGATTCATTACATCGGAGATCTGGTACAGCGCACTGAAGTTGAGTTGCTGAAAACCCCGAACTTAGGTAAGAAATCTCTTACTGAAATTAAGGATGTTTTAGCTTCTCGCGGACTGTCGTTAGGTATGCGTTTGGAAAACTGGCCTCCAGCTAGTTTAGCAGACGACCTATAAGTCTCAGGTTTGTACAGATTTAGGTTATAAGGATTAGGTCATGCGCCATCGTAAGAGTGGTCGTCAACTAAACCGTAACAGCAGTCATCGCCAAGCCATGTTTCGCAACATGGCCGGTTCACTAGTTCGTCATGAGATCATCAAGACAACTGTGGCTAAAGCGAAAGAACTGCGTCGCGTAGTTGAGCCTCTGATAACACTTGCTAAGAGTGACAGCGTTGCAAACCGTCGTTTAGCGTTTGCACGTACTCGCGACGCTGAAGTCGTTGGTAAGTTATTTACTGAGTTGGGTCCACGTTACCAGGAACGTCCTGGTGGCTATACCCGTATCCTTAAGTGCGGTTTACGTGCTGGTGATAAAGCCCCTATGGCTTACATCGAGCTAGTTGGTCGCCCAGAAGCTGCTCAAGCTGTTGATGTTGAAGCTGCTGAGTAATTAAGGTTACACTTTTAAAAAGCCGGGCATTAGCCCGGCTTTTTTATGCCTTTTTTACTATTTTACCCAAAGTGTGGTTTTCTCGATTTCTTTTGGGAGGACGATATTCCATTTAGCTAAGCCTTTCTGGCTAAACATGTATTTTCCAAGATCATCTGTTACTGGGAAAATATTTTCGGGTTTCTCGCCGCCGAGTATTTTTGTCGCCATATTCGCTGCAATCTTGCCATGATGATAGCCATCGAGAACATAGCCACCAATATTACCTTCAGCAGAGACACTAAATCCCCAAAACCCAAAATTCGGTACCGGAGTATGTTCAGATATCCATTTTAGGAGCTGATCTGCATCTACTGAGCGATTATCTGCGTCTCTAACTGTGTGGTATAGCGCCACGACTATAGCGTTATAACCCTGTTCCTTCGCGGTCAATACATTCCGCTGCCAATCCCTTAGCTGTGACAATTGCACTAAATTAACTTCGATATCGCCTAACATGCTTGAGTGTTGTTTACTGATGTATTCAGCCGCTGAGTCAGAGGTGACTCCTTGGTCGAATAGAACTAAGATTTTTCTATGCACAGTCTGTGGTAGTAAACGTTGAATGAGCAGTAGTGAACGTCGTAGTAGTGGTCTTTCAATGACGCCTGTGAAGCGTTTGTGTTCATTGAGATGATATTCTCTAGGATTCATGTTCACCCCTAAATAGACAACTGGGATTAGGCTGTCATTTAGGCGCTGGTGTAAGAGATTAACCGCATTATCATCGGCGAGAATAACCAATTGAGGTGCTTGTTGTTGAATGTATTTCCATGCTAAGTCAGCTCGTTCAGTAAATTGCTCTTCGGGCAAGCGTTTGGTATCCATCTCGAAATAACTAACATCGTGGTGAGGGCTGAGCGTGTCATAAATCGCTTGATAGTATTCTTGGTCCCATTGATAGCTATGATGGTAGCTTTCGATAACAACAACTTTAGCAGCATTGGCTTCCTGAGAGAGGCCTATCAAGCAGATAATTAGGAAGCTTAGAATGTGTTGCAAACTAGAGTTTAGTTGTCTCATTTGAATCATATGCAATCTTAGGTATTGGCGCTGCCTAGAGTATAGTCCACCTTTAATTGTGCATATTGAGATAATAAAAAAGCCTCACTAGTTATTAAGCTAGGAGGCTTAGTTTGTACGCTATTGCTGATCCATCAATAACCTACTTAGTATCAGGTGCCTTTTGCTGGCTATAATCTAACTTTTCGTGCTTTTGGCCCATGGCTTCAGCGACTTCTGGTGGCATGTAGTTTTCATCATGCTTGGCCAGTACTTCAGTTGCTTCTAGTTTGCCATCAGCACCCAGTACACCCTGAGCAACAATGCCTTGTCCTTCACGGAAAAGATCGGGCAATAGGTCGTCATAAGTGACCAGTACTTCGCCGCCGAGGGAGTCATGCACTGCAAATTCGACATGCAAGCTTTTGGGATCTCGCACCATAGAACCTACCGTCACCATTCCGCCGACACGAATACGTTGGCCAATTTCAGGTTTTACGCCAGTGTCTGTCTTGCCGTGGACAATTTCAGACGGAGTATAGAATAAGTTCAAGTTGGAGTTCAGCGCATAGAGCAAAAGCGAAGTAATCGCAGCAACGCCACCGATTAATGCTACAGCTAATGTCAGTCTTTTTTTGCGTCTTGGGTTCACGATTTAGTACTCCTAGTTTCTTTTAGGCGTTCTTCTCTATCCATCTTCTTCGCGATATCAATTAACACCTTACGCTTTTGGCGTGCGCTGGTAATGATGAGCGTAGAGAGGCAGAAGAAGGTCACTCCATAGGATAGCCATACATAGAATGCATAGCCGCCCATATTAAAAAAATCACTGATTGAATCGAATTGCATCATTTGACCTCCTCCGCTTTAGCTAGTTCACGGACCCAAGGGCGCATGCCATTTCTTGCTAAAATTTCTGCTCTAAAACGGACAATAGTGATGGCGCCAATCATAAGACCGAAGCCCAGTATGTTAATTAATAGTGGATAGAGCATTTCCGTCGACATTGTCGATTTCTCGGTAATGCGTATTGTCGACGGTTGATGTAATGAGCTCCACCATTCAACTGAGTATTTGATGATAGGAATATTGATCACACCGACGATCGCTAAGATCCCTGCTGCACGAGCTGCGAGCACTTTATCCTCAAATGAGGCGTAGAGCGAGATCACACCTAGATATAGGAATAGTAATACCAGCTCAGAAGTTAAGCGTGCATCCCATACCCACCAAGCACCCCACATAGGTTTACCCCATGCTGCCCCGGTAAAGAGTGCGATAAAGGTGATCACTGCACCAATGGGAGCAATAGATGCCGCAGCCCAGTCGGCAAGTTTTATCTGCCAAACTAGACCGATAAAGGCTGCTGTTGCCATACCCATATAAGCCGCCATTGACATAGACGCTGCAGGAACATGGATAAATATAATACGGTAGCTATCACCCTGCTGGTAATCCGTCGGCGCGAAGACGAGTCCCCATGTAGTGCCAACAGCAATCAATAGACCGGCTAAGATCGCAAACCATGGAAATAAAGTTCCTGATAATTTATATGCGCGTTCAGGATCCGCGTAAGGGTGTAACCATTTCCACATTTTAGTTAGTACTCACTCGCAGAGATGCACCAATTGCAAAAGGTGCTAAGGTTAACGATCCGACCAGCATAGCGCCTATTATAGCGAGCTGACCATCATAGGGTAAATTCATTCCTGCCGCGTCTATGGCACTCGTTGCAAAAATGAGTACTGGGATATATAGGGGCAAAATAAGTAAGCTGAGTAACACGCCGCCTTTCCTTAGACCGACGGTTAATGCCACACCAATAGCACCTAACAGCGACAATACTGGCGTGCCTAGCGCAAGCGTTGAAATTAACGCACCGTAGCTGTTGCCGTCTAGATTGAGTAATACCGCTAACAGTGGTGCGATAATAATCAGTGGCACACCTGTTAAAATCCAGTGGGCTAACACTTTAGCTAATACGAGAATGGCTAATGGCTGTGGGCTTAATAGCATTTGTTCTAAGCTACCATCACTAAAGTCGGCTTTGAAAAGCCTTTCAAGTGACAACATTGATGCTAATAATGCGGCTACCCAAATTATCCCCGGTGCCACACGTGCTAACATTTGCGGCTCTGGTCCAATTCCCAGCGGAAACAAGGTAACGACCATAATAAAAAATAGCAGTGGGTTAAAAATGTCGCCGCGGTGGCGAATAGCAATTTTAAGATCTCGCTGCAGCAAGGTGAAAAATGCTTGGGTAAAACTGATGCCTCTTTTCATTGAGCCTGACCTTATATGAAGCGATAATCGAGACGAATTTTACGAAGCCTATCATCTGTGATAATGCCCATATCTTGGTGAGTTGTGAGGATCACACAACCACCATTATCCGCATGCTGAATAAATAACTGCTCCAGTTCTTCGACGCCTTTTTTATCAATTGCAGTAAAAGGTTCGTCAAGGATCCAAATTTTACAGTTGCTATGCCACAATCTTGATAGCGCTGTTCTGCGATGCTGGCCTGCGGATAAATGCCCCGCGAGAGCTTCTTCAAAGCCCGTTAAATTGACTTTGGCTAAAATCTCTGACGTATCAAAGTCATCATAACCACTGATTCTTAAATTGAAATTAAGGTTTTCTTCGGCAGTCAGCTCGCATTTCACGCCAGCTAAATGGCCTAAATACAAGAGGTCTTCATTGTATTCATCGCGGCAACGGTTTATGTCTTCATTAATGTAAAAAGTTTGTCCGGCATAGGGGCGAGAAAGGCCCGCCAATATGCGTAATAAACTGGTCTTGCCTGCGCCGTTAGGGCCTTCAATCTGAACAATGTCACCAGCATTTATATCAAAACTTAACTCATCAAAGAGGATGCGTTCTTCGCGGATACAGGTCAGCTTGCTGGCTGACACTAATGTGGTTTCTTTAGTTATATTTGTCACTGAACCCTCTATCTCAAGCCGGAAGGAAACACAAGTCATTCTAACACAAACGTTATTGGGGGTTTACTCTTGGTTTGCACTAGATGTCAGCAATATGATGTGGTTCCAATAACCGCAATATTTATCGAACTTTTTTACGACTTGCTAATATATTAACGAATTTGTCATCCTTGTCGCCTGATTCATTTTGTGTTGAGATTCTAATCACAAAAAGATGAGATTTCTTGAAGTTTGTAGTAATCTTAGTCGGCTATAATGAGTCTGCCTAAGTAAGGGCGGCGCCGAGCTTTGTACGTATTTGCATTAGGAACATTGAACATGAAAAAACTGTTAGCAATGACTGCTGTCGCTGCTTTGACTATGTCAGTTAACGCTTCAGCTCAAGATGCTGAGGCTATTTATAATAAGGCATGTACCGTATGCCACAGTATGGGTGTTGCTGGTGCTCCAAAAGTACACAACGCTGCAGAATGGGAACCACGCTTAGCTAAGGGTGTTGACGCTCTAGTGAAGAGTGTGAAAACCGGTCTGAATGCTATGCCACCAGGCGGTATGTGTACTGATTGTACTGATGATGATTACAAAGCTGCTATCAAATTTATGTCTACAGCTAAGTAATTCTTCAGATATAAAAAAACCGGCGAAAGCCGGTTTTTTTATATCTGCAATTAACTGCGATTTATTGCACTTGAGTATCAAGTACTAGGTTCGCTGTATCGCCTACGGCGACTTTACTGATCTTGCCTTGAATATCACCCGTTTGCGGTTTGATATTACCTTGTTTAGATAGTACAGCAATCACTTCCACATTGGCTGCATCGCTTAACTTCACATCACCACCCATACCGCTGCTGTCATCTAATGTCACTGTAATCGGGAAAGACTTAGCACTGACTTTGGTTGCAGCTAATGGGACTTTAGGTCCTTCAGTTGCACGGGCAAAGATGAAAATGGTGTCTTCTGGACTGGCTTTAGCCGCAAGTTCTGCTGAGATAGATATAGTGACATTGACCGATTTAGCACTCGCTTTGACTTGCTTATGTGCATCATCATTTGGCATGCCAGCGGTTTCCGACTGCATGCGTAAGTTGGCGGTTTCGATTGCATTCATAAGAGCAGCACGATCAACGTCGGCACGACCGCTATCTAAAATCGTTTGCCAAGAGGTGATGGCTTTCTTGTAGTCAGCAGTAAAGAAAGCATCCATACCCACGAGCAGTAGCGTTGAAGGATCTTGTGCATCCATTGCTAAAGACTCATTGATAAGAGCTTGGATTTGCGGTGTCATTTGTTGACCCGCTTTGTAATACATCGCCGTTGCTTTTGGACCGAGCAATTCTGCATGCTTTCCGACTAATTCGATTACTTTATCGAAAGCCGCAATCGCTTTATCGTATTGGTTTGCCGATACATAAGCATGACCTAAGCTGAACCACAGTTGGCTGTTTTCTGGCTCGGCTTTAACTTGAGCTTCCATCATCTGCACGCGTTGCATCATGATTTGAGCCGTATCCATTCCCGCATGTGGATTTGCAGGTTGTTGAGCACTATCAATATTCTCGAAGGCGCCTAAGTGTTGATAGAGATAGCCTGAGATAACAATCAAACAAACTGACATGATCGACGGCCACAGAATCGTCTTTGGCTTTATTTGGTTGACCAGTGAATCGTCGTTCGCTTGTTTGATGTCTTGGAGTAGACTGATTTCCAGTTCTTTCTTCAATGCATCAAATTCGGCTTGATCGAGTAGCTCTTCACTTAATTCTTTTTCAAGAACGCCTAAGCGCTCATTGAACAATTCAAGGTTCGTTTGTTTACGAACTCCAGCTTCTTCCGTTTTCAGCAATTTTTGCTGTCTGAAGTGCGGGATCCAAATCAGCATCAGGCCGACTAACATAACAAGCGCAATAAAAATCCAAAATGTCGTCATTGTTTCTATATTCACTTTAGTTTGCAGAAAGCGGAGTAACCGCTAGGCTTGGAAGCAAGATTATACGTAAAGATTGTTCATTGAACAGTAATATAAGGTAATCCCAGTGCTGAAAGCTTATAGTTGGGCACTGGTTCACAAATTGATTCTTCTTGTAAATTTTGTATGAAACTTAAGTGTCATTTGTCGGTCACATGCAGAACTGAGCCTCTTCCGTGACTTTCATCGACCTCTAAAATTGAGAATGAGACAAGTAACCCAGTTTTGTACGAAAGAGGCAGACAGGAACAATAGCAAATACTAAAATGAGCAAAATTTCGTGCATTTGCGTGAATAGCATGTTGTGCGTTGAGATAGAGTCTTTCTAAATCAACATATTATTGAAGACTGAGGAAAACCCATGATCCCAGAACTTGGACACTTTGCGTTGATAATAGGGGTGGCTTTTGCCTTCTTATTAATCAGCGTCCCCCTAATAGGTGTTGCCAGAAAAGACCAATACCTTGTTAGGTACGCTTGGCCATTAACGTACGGAATGTTCTTTTTTATTACCTTATCTGTTGTCGTGCTGGCTTATAGTTTTGCCGTCGATGATTTCTCGGTCGCCTATGTGGCACATCATTCAAATTCTCAGTTACCTATCTTCTTTAAGATCTCGGCCGTATGGGGCGGTCATGAAGGGTCACTGTTATTTTGGGTGTTTGCTTTATCAACTTGGGCGGCTGCGGTTGCTTTGTTTAGCAAAGGTTTAGAAGAAGTATTTACTGCCCGTGTGCTGGCAGTATTGGCTCTTATTGTGATTGGCTTTAGTTTGTTTATGCTACTCACATCTAGCCCATTTGAACGTTTATTCCCGATCCCTGCCGAAGGTCGTGACTTAAATCCAATGCTGCAGGACGTGGGATTAATCTTCCATCCTCCTATGTTGTACTTGGGTTATGTGGGCTTCTCTGTAAGCTTTGCATTTGCGATTGCTGCGCTGATGAGCGGCCGTCTCGATTCTGCATGGGCTCGTTGGACTCGTCCATGGACATTGGCTGCTTGGACCTTCCTTACGGGCGGTATCGCACTAGGATCTTGGTGGGCTTATTATGAATTAGGCTGGGGCGGTTGGTGGTTCTGGGATCCCGTTGAGAACGCCTCTTTTATGCCTTGGTTAGTGGGTACTGCGCTTGTTCACTCTTTGATTGTGACTGAGAAACGCGGCGCCTTCCGTAACTGGACTGTATTACTGTCTATTTTCGCTTTCTCTTTAAGTTTGCTTGGTACCTTTATTGTTCGCTCAGGTGTATTAACCTCAGTGCATTCATTCGCAGCCGATCCAAGCCGCGGTATGTTCATCCTGTTGTTACTTGGTTTAGCTGTTGGCGGTTCATTAACACTGTTTGCTTTACGTGCCAGTGAAATGAGTAGTCCTGCCCGTTTCGAGCTCAAGTCTAAAGAAACAATGCTCTTAGTATGTAACGTGCTACTGACGGTTGCCGCAGGTACGGTACTATTGGGTACATTATATCCATTGCTCATCGACGCGCTTGGCATGGGTAAAATCTCTGTTGGACCCCCATACTTTAATGCGGTGTTCGTGCCTATCGTATTAGTGCTATTTGGCTTTATGGGTATTGGTCCAATTATTCGCTGGAAAAAATCGAAAGCGGGCGAGCTTAAGCGTCAGCTATTGATCCCAGCAATGATTGCTGCTGCTATCGGTATTGTGACGCCATTTATCGTCGATGGTGTATTCAATATTTGGGTTACCTTTGGTATTGCTGCCGCGGCTTGGATTATTCTGGCTACCGCAAGAGCGGCCTATAACATGGTCAAGTCGAAAGAAGGTGATATCAGCATTAGCCGCATGGGCCGTAGTCAGCTTGGTATGATCTTCGCGCATCTCGGTATTGCTGTTTCTGTGATTGGTGCCACTATGGTGTCAAATTACTCGATTGAGAAAAGTGTTCGTATGGGACCTGGTGTAAGCCAAGAACTCGCCGGTTATACTTTTAAGTATCTCGAGACCAAAAACGTAGTAGGTCCTAACTACACTGCACAGCAGGGACAGATAGAGATCTACAAGGGCGATGAGCTACTGACATTACTAAAACCCGATCGTCGTCAATATAATGTGCGAACTATGGATATGACAGAAGCCGGTATTGACTGGGGTCTATTCCGTGACTTGTAC
The DNA here is from genome assembly GCF_013248875.1 of Shewanella sp. DC2-4. NCBI lineage: Bacteria > Pseudomonadati > Pseudomonadota > Gammaproteobacteria > Alteromonadales > Shewanellaceae > Shewanella > Shewanella sp. DC2-4. Next base: position 221,951 of record NZ_JABRVR010000002.1, read on the forward strand.
GTGACTATGGGTGACCCTATTACCAGCACTGAATTTGCGGTTCGTTTAAACTATAAGCCGTTCGTGCGTTGGTTATGGTTTGGGGCAATTTTCATGATGATAGGTGGATTCTTCGCTGCATCGGATAAACGTTACCGTGCGAAAGTCACTGCAGCCGTCGCGCCTTTGTCCGAAAAGGCAAAATTGGCAACGGCTCAATAATTGGGGAATGTATGAAGAAGTTGGTTCTGTTTATCCCATTGGTCATATTTCTCGCCATGGGGGTGTTTCTATATAAAGGGTTATTTCTGAATCCGCAGCAATTGGATTCAGCACTGGAAGGGAAGCCTATTCCGGCTTTCCAACTGGAACGCCTAGAAACACCGGCTGAGATAATAACGAATGAGCAATTAAAAGGTAAGGTATCATTACTTAACGTATGGGCGACGTGGTGTCCATCTTGTAAATATGAGCATCCTTTCTTAGTGATGCTAAAACGTAAAAATCTTTTGCCAATTTACGGGATCAACTATCGTGATGAGCGTGTTCCTGCGTTAGAAGAGTTAAAACGTCAGGGCGATCCCTACAACGTTAATATTTATGATAAAGATGGCCGTTTAGGATTAGATCTTGGCGTTTATGGTGCACCAGAGAGTTTTATTGTTGATCACAACGGTATTATCCGTTTCCGTTATGCAGGTCCAATAGACCAACGCGTATGGAGTGAAACCCTTTACCCTATGATCCAACAATTACAAGCTGAAGCAGCGAAGGATGGCGCAGCATGAGAACACTGATAAAAATCATAGGTAGTCTAGTGCTGATGTTCAGCATGACGACCGCTGTCATGGCAACACCAGTTGATACTTACGAATTCAAGTCACCTGAAAATCAAAAGCGCGGTTTGTCTTTGGCCCATGAACTACGTTGTCCACAGTGTCAAAACCAAAATTTGATCGACTCCAATTCACCCGTTGCTCGAGATCTGCGTCTTGAGGTATTCAAGATGGTTGACGAAGGAAAAGGGGATGATGAGATCATCGAGTTTATGACTAGTCGTTACGGTGAGTTTGTTCTCTATAAACCTAAGATGGAAACCAAGACCTACATTCTCTGGTTAGGTCCTATTGGTTTATTACTTCTGGGTCTAGTGATTGGATTCATCTTCATTCGTAAGCAACGTATTGGCGGTAATGTGCCGAACGAAATTAGCGCAGAAGATCAGCGCGAGTTAGATACCTTGCTAAAGCGCAATACAAAATGAAGCATAAAGTCATAACGGCATTCATGTTGTCATCCATTCTTTCGGTATTTGTTGCTGGGGTCGCGCATTCGTACCCTGGTATGCAGCAAACGGCTAAACCGATGGAATCAACGGTTGATTTGATCAATGTACTGCCAAAGACTTTTCCTATTGAGCCTGTTGCCTTTAATGATGTCGATGGTAAAGCTATCGACTTCAGCCAATTTAAAGGCAAGATCATTATGGTTAACATGTGGGCGACTTGGTGTCCGCCATGTGTCAGAGAGTTGCCTGCAATCGAAAGGTTAGCAACTAAGTTCAAGACTGAAGATTTTGTCGTGCTGCCTATCTCTATTGATGCAGAAGGTAAGCAGCAGGTTCAGCCGTTCTTAAGTTCATTAGGTATGGCGAATTTCAACTCTTACTACGATCAACCACAAAGTCTTGGGAACGTTTTTCCGCTCGACACGATTCCTGCGACCTTTATTCTTGATCAACAGGGTCAATTAATTGCCTTTGTTCGATCCTATGTTGATTGGGATGACGTAAAAGCCGTCTCGCTAATCCAAGGTTTTATCGATAAAGGCAGCAAAAAGCCCAATTAATGGGCACTTTGCATGTAAAACAATCGCCGCTGTTTAAAAGATCGCCATGCGATCTTTTTTCATTTAAAAAGCCCTTGCACAAAAAGTTTCACTGCCTATAATGCGCATCCACTGACACGGCAGACAGCGTTAAGCAGCCTGGTGTGACAGTTCATTGATGAGTTTACTGATTGATGAGTGTTGAGAAAGTTTGTAAAAACTCCTTGACGCGAAACGGGAAATGCGTAGAATACGCAGCCCTAGCCAACTGGAAGCGTTCAACGCTCAGTGTGGTACTCAAGTTCTCTTACGAATATTGAGTTGCTCTTTAACAAGATAAAACAAGAAATCTGTGTGGACACTCACAGGTGTTGAGTTAATCGAAACTGCTTAGCCTTAGGGTTGGCAGTCAAAAATTTAAATCAATGTTTTCAAGTCATTCTCCTTACGGGAAGGGTGATTGAGTGTTCATAGCAATATGTACATACAGTAATGTATGAATTGAAACGCGATGCTTCTTAGTGAGCAAAGCGAATCAAAACAGTAGAATTCATTGAGCCGTTTGACGTAAGTCAAACAACAAAACTTTAATTGAAGAGTTTGATCATGGCTCAGATTGAACGCTGGCGGCAGGCCTAACACATGCAAGTCGAGCGGCAGCACAAGGGAGTTTACTTCTGAGGTGGCGAGCGGCGGACGGGTGAGTAATGCCTAGGGATCTGCCCAGTCGAGGGGGATAACAGTTGGAAACGACTGCTAATACCGCATACGCCCTACGGGGGAAAGGAGGGGACCTTCGGGCCTTCCGCGATTGGATGAACCTAGGTGGGATTAGCTAGTTGGTGAGGTAATGGCTCACCAAGGCGACGATCCCTAGCTGTTCTGAGAGGATGATCAGCCACACTGGGACTGAGACACGGCCCAGACTCCTACGGGAGGCAGCAGTGGGGAATATTGCACAATGGGGGAAACCCTGATGCAGCCATGCCGCGTGTGTGAAGAAGGCCTTCGGGTTGTAAAGCACTTTCAGTAGGGAGGAAAGGATGTAGTTTAATACGCTATATCTGTGACGTTACCTACAGAAGAAGGACCGGCTAACTCCGTGCCAGCAGCCGCGGTAATACGGAGGGTCCGAGCGTTAATCGGAATTACTGGGCGTAAAGCGTGCGCAGGCGGTTTGTTAAGCGAGATGTGAAAGCCACAGGGCTCAACCTAGGAATAGCATTTCGAACTGGCGAACTAGAGTCTTGTAGAGGGGGGGGTAGAATTCCGAGTGTAGCGGTGAAATGCGTAGAGATCTGGAGGAATACCGGTGGCGAAGGCGGCCCCCTGGACAAAGACTGACGCTCATGCACGAAAGCGTGGGGAGCAAACAGGATTAGATACCCTGGTAGTCCACGCCGTAAACGATGTCTACTCGGAGTTTGGTGTCTTGAACACTGGGCTCTCAAGCTAACGCATTAAGTAGACCGCCTGGGGAGTACGGCCGCAAGGTTAAAACTCAAATGAATTGACGGGGGCCCGCACAAGCGGTGGAGCATGTGGTTTAATTCGATGCAACGCGAAGAACCTTACCTACTCTTGACATCCACGGAATTCGCTAGAGATAGCTTAGTGCCTTCGGGAACCGTGAGACAGGTGCTGCATGGCTGTCGTCAGCTCGTGTTGTGAAATGTTGGGTTAAGTCCCGCAACGAGCGCAACCCCTATCCTTATTTGCCAGCACGTAATGGTGGGAACTCTAGGGAGACTGCCGGTGATAAACCGGAGGAAGGTGGGGACGACGTCAAGTCATCATGGCCCTTACGAGTAGGGCTACACACGTGCTACAATGGCGAGTACAGAGGGTTGCAAAGCCGCGAGGTGGAGCTAATCTCACAAAGCTCGTCGTAGTCCGGATTGGAGTCTGCAACTCGACTCCATGAAGTCGGAATCGCTAGTAATCGTGGATCAGAATGCCACGGTGAATACGTTCCGGGCCTTGTACACACCGCCCGTCACACCATGGGAGTGGGCTGCAAAAGAAGTGGGTAGCTTAACCTTCGGGGGGGCGCTCACCACTTTGTGGTTCATGACTGGGGTGAAGTCGTAACAAGGTAGCCCTAGGGGAACCTGGGGCTGGATCACCTCCTTACCTATACGACTAACTTAATGTTTGTTGAGTGTTCACACAGATTGCTTGTTTAGCTTCTCTTAGGAGAAGTCAGAGCTAAATGCGCCGCGAGCCGGTACGCATTGTTCTTTAACAATTTGGAAAGCTGATAGTATTTAATTGCATGAGTCTGTCATGTGATTAATTACAAAACGTTTAATGCGAAAGCATTGAACATGAGTTCTCAAACACTTTATTAAGTGTCTTGAATATTCAAAAGTAAATTATTCTTTATTGAATAGTTTACGTCTAAGGCGCGTCCACTTCTTTGGTCAGAAGTGAGACAAGTAAAACCAAGCTGGTCGCAATGCGACTCAGGTGAGTGAAACTCATTTGGGTTGTATGGTTAAGCGACTAAGCGTATACGGTGGATGCCTTGGCAGTCAGAGGCGATGAAGGACGTAGTAACTTGCGAAAAGCGTTGGCGAGCTAGTAACAAGCATTTGAGCTAACGATGTCCGAATGGGGGGAACCCAGCAGCATAAGCTGTTATCGCAACATGAATACATAGTGTTGCGAGGCGAACGAGGGGAACTGAAACATCTAAGTACCCTTAGGAAAAGAAATCAACCGAGATTCCCCTAGTAGCGGCGAGCGAACGGGGATTAGCCCTTAAGTCAGTGGGGTGTTAGTGGAATGCGTTGGAAAGCGCAGCGGCACAGGGTGATAGCCCCGTACATGAAAAACTAACCATTGATGAAAACGAGTAAGGCGGGACACGTGACATCCTGTTTGAATATGGGGGGACCATCCTCCAAGGCTAAATACTCCTGACTGACCGATAGTGAACCAGTACCGTGAGGGAAAGGCGAAAAGAACCCCTGTGAGGGGAGTGAAATAGAACCTGAAACCGTATACGTACAAGCAGTGGGAGCGGTTCTTGAGACCGTGACTGCGTACCTTTTGTATAATGGGTCAGCGACTTACATTTTGTAGCGAGGTTAAGCGAATAGCGGAGCCGTAGGGAAACCGAGTGTTAACTGCGCGTTTAGTTGCAAGGTGTAGACCCGAAACCCGGTGATCTAGCCATGGGCAGGTTGAAGGTTGAGTAACATCAACTGGAGGACCGAACCGACTAATGTTGAAAAATTAGCGGATGACTTGTGGCTGGGGGGTGAAAGGCCAATCAAACCGGGGAGATATCTGGTTCTCCTCGAAAGCTATTTAGGTAGCGCCTCGAGCGAATACCATTGGGGGGTAGAGCACTGTTAAGGCTAGGGGGTCATCCCGACTTACCAACCCTTTGCAAACTCCGAATACCAATGAGTACTACTCGGGAGACAGACGGCGGGTGCTAACGTCCGTCGTCAAAAGGGAAACAACCCAGACCGTCAGCTAAGGTCCCAAAGTACTAGCTAAGTGGGAAACGATGTGGGAAGGCTTAGACAGCTAGGATGTTGGCTTAGAAGCAGCCATCATTTAAAGAAAGCGTAATAGCTCACTAGTCGAGTCGGCCTGCGCGGAAGATGTAACGGGGCTAAGCTAGTCACCGAAGCTACGGGTGCACAGTTTACTGTGCGCGGTAGAGGAGCGTTCTGTAAGCCGTTGAAGGTGAAGGGGTAACCCACGCTGGAGGTATCAGAAGTGCGAATGCTGACATGAGTAACGATAAAGGGGGTGAAAAACCCCTCGCCGAAAGACCAAGGGTTCCTGTCCAACGTTAATCGGGGCAGGGTGAGTCGACCCCTAAGGTGAGGCCGAAAGGCGTAATCGATGGGAAACAGATTAATATTTCTGTACTTCCGCTAACTGCGATGGAGAGACGGAGAAGGCTAGGCTAGCGCGGCGTTGGTAGTCCGCGTTTAAGGTGGTAGGTGGTGTTCTTAGGCAAATCCGGGGACACGTACTTTAATGTACACACTGAGAGCTGATGACGAGGTCCTAAGGGACTGAAGTAGTTGATGCCATGCTTCCAGGAAAATCTTCTAAGCTTCAGGTTAGTGGGAATCGTACCCCAAACCGACACAGGTGGTCGGGTAGAGAATACCAAGGCGCTTGAGAGAACTCGGCTGAAGGAACTAGGCAAAATGGTACCGTAACTTCGGGAGAAGGTACGCTCCTGTTGGTGATGAGACTTGCTCTCTAAGCTGACGGGAGTCGCAGATACCAGGTGGCTGCAACTGTTTATCAAAAACACAGCACTGTGCAAACTCGCAAGAGGAAGTATACGGTGTGACGCCTGCCCGGTGCCGGAAGGTTAATTGATTGGGTTATCGCAAGAGAAGCTCATGATCGAAGCCCCGTAAACGGCGGCCGTAACTATAACGGTCCTAAGGTAGCGAAATTCCTTGTCGGGTAAGTTCCGACCTGCACGAATGGCGTAATGATGGCCACGCTGTCTCCAGCCGAGACTCAGTGAAGTTGAAATTGCGGTGAAGATGCCGTATACCCGCGGCTAGACGGAAAGACCCCGTGAACCTTTACTATAGCTTGGCACTGAACATTGAACCTACATGTGTAGGATAGGTGGGAGACTTTGAAGTTGTGACGCTAGTCATGATGGAGTCGTCCTTGAAATACCACCCTTGTAGTTTTGATGTTCTAACCTAGGTCCCTTATCGGGATTAGGGACAGTGCCTGGTGGGTAGTTTGACTGGGGCGGTCTCCTCCCAAAGAGTAACGGAGGAGCACGAAGGTTGGCTAAGTACGGTCGGACATCGTACGGTTAGTGCAATGGCATAAGCCAGCTTAACTGCGAGACATACACGTCGAGCAGGTACGAAAGTAGGTCATAGTGATCCGGTGGTTCTGAATGGAAGGGCCATCGCTCAACGGATAAAAGGTACTCCGGGGATAACAGGCTGATACCGCCCAAGAGTTCATATCGACGGCGGTGTTTGGCACCTCGATGTCGGCTCATCACATCCTGGGGCTGAAGTCGGTCCCAAGGGTATGGCTGTTCGCCATTTAAAGTGGTACGCGAGCTGGGTTCAGAACGTCGTGAGACAGTTCGGTCCCTATCTGCCGTGGGCGTTGGATGATTGAAGGGAGCTGCTCCTAGTACGAGAGGACCGGAGTGGACGAACCGCTGGTGTTCGGGTTGTCATGCCAATGGCATTGCCCCGGTAGCTACGTTCGGAATCGATAACCGCTGAAAGCATCTAAGCGGGAAGCGAGCCCTAAGATGAGTCATCCCTAGGAATTTAATTCCTCTAAAGAGCCGTTCGAGACTAGGACGTTGATAGGCATGGTGTGTAAGCGTTGTGAGGCGTTGAGCTAACATGTACTAATGACTCGAGAGGCTTAACCATACAACCCAGATGGGTTTTACTGAAAATGTTCCAGACATTTTCTAGCACTTCCTCCTTCCATGGAGGTCGTACGAAAGCCTTAGACAGAATACAGATACTTGATAAAGTTTGAACTCAAACAAAGCAAATCAGCTTTCCGAATTATTATTAACGTGGTCCAGAGATGGACACGGTAATAAACAGAATTTGCTTGGTGACAATAGCCTTGTGGAACCACCTGATCCCATCCCGAACTCAGAAGTGAAACGCAAACGCGCCGATGGTAGTGTGGGGTCTCCCCATGTGAGAGTAGGTCATCGCCAAGCGCCTAATTTAGGTTAACGTGTAGACGTTAAGCTAAAGGAGCGGTAGTTCAGTTGGTTAGAATACCGGCCTGTCACGCCGGGGGTCGCGGGTTCGAGTCCCGTCCGCTCCGCCAACATTAAGAGATAAGCCTCATCGAAAGATGAGGCTTTTTTCGTTATGGTGTCGCGGATAATTCGTGTCAGTGACGCACATGCTTTGGGCTCGAAGTATGTGGTTATCGTCATAGCTGGCCATCCCAATTCCTACGAGTGTACGTTATTGTTATTCGGATCAGTCCGAGATAATTTTAATCTCTTGGCTTGTAGCTGACGCTCTATGCCTACTGGTAACGTCTATCTTTTTCTCGTCCTAATTGACTTAATATCGTTTATATTGAAGTATTTATTATTAAGCAGATACTTAAATTCCAAGAATGATTGAAATTGAGTAATTTGCCCCAAGATCGTCTTAAGTGCTGCAGTTTTGTAGCGTCCATCAATGAGGTCTATGCCATGCTTTATGATTTAACGGTTGTACAATTTAGCAAGATGCTGAAAAATTTAAGCGTTATTCTTGAAAAAGGCGAATGCTTCGCAAACCTCAAGAAAGTTGATATGGCGGTGCTATTAAACTCACGTTTAGCGCCGGATCAATTCAATCTTATTCGCCAAGTTCAAATTGCCTGCGATACTGCCAAAATTGGCGTAGCACGTTTGACTGATAACTTAGATACAGTACCAAAGCATGATGATAGCGAGACGACGCTGGCTGAGTTGCAAGCGCGTATTAGCTCGGTTTTGGATTATTTAGCGACGTTTAAAGCGGATGATTTTGCTAATGCGGCCACGATCCATGTCTCACAACCACGATGGGAAGGAAAATATCTTACAGGTTATGAGTTTGCCATTGAGCACGCTATTCCGAACATTTACTTCCATGTAACAACAGCCTACGCGATTTTGCGCCACAACGGTGTTGAAATTGGCAAGAAAGATTACCTCGGCGCTATGCCATATAAGTCGTAAATCTAGGCTAGATGTAGTACTGTTGCGTAGCCTAATTGTTGCGCAGCAGCGCTTTGCCGCTCGAGCTTACCAACCTTTCTGCATTACTACCTGTTCTTTCTCTACCTATGTTATGCCGCTTTGTCGCTGGAAATTTAGGACTCGTTAGGGTTCTGTTACGCGGATGAAGTCAATCAATACTCAGTTTTTCATTTCGACCTTACGTCTCGATTATTTTTATCCTGTTAGCATGTGATTTAATTTTGTTGGCTTAGGTAAATGATATGGGCCGTAAGTTTATGAGTCGCCAAATTATCTATTACTTAAATAGTGAATGGCGAATTGACTCATTATAAAGATGACCTGTTTGTTCGTTTTGAGCAGGGATTTACTGGAAGAGCCTATTTAAGGTTCTAATTAAAGGAGTTAGCTATGTCTATCGAATCTCAAGCCGTCGAGAGTCCAACTGATGCAACGACAACTGATTTACCGATGAAGAGCAAGAAAGCAAAAAAAGCCGCCATTACTAGTGGTTTGCGCCTCAAAGACAAGTTAACCCAAGACACTCGCCGCCGAATTGAAATTCTGCACGAGCAACGCCAATTATCCAATCGTTTCGGCGTGGATATAGAAATTGACTAAAGCCTTTGGCTTGTCGCTAAGTATTAGATATCACATCTAGATATTTAGCCAGCATGTACAGCTTCACGACGCCCGTCGTGAGGCTTGCTCTCTTAACTTAGCAACTTTGCTGACTTAATTCATACTCCATAATCGTGACCATCTCGCCTTTATAATCTTCATGTGAAATCATTGACCAACCCAGCGCTCGATAAAAATCGGCTTTATCTGCAGTAAATAAATAGATTTTCTGTAAACGAATCGCTCTAGCATGCTCAATGACGGCATTGACGAGCAACTTACCTAATCCTTTATTTCGATGGTTTGCATTCACATACACATTGGCGAGCCAAGGACTTAAGTCGGTTCGGCTGTCCATATCGGCGGCGATTAATGACGATGATCCCATTACTTGATTTGCCTGTTCGCAGATAAACATCTTAGGAATAGCTGCGTCAGTTAAATAATCGTGCATTTCCTCAATCAGCGTGGTGACTGATGTATCCGCAGAACTCAAATGTGCCCATGCTTGATGATGCCACTCCGCCAATTGTGGAATGTGTTGCGGGGCAGATTTTAGGTCGATAACTTTCATATAAATCTCTGGACTTGTGTTATGCAAAGGGCTTAATGGTGCGACATAGTGGCACGAATAATTAAGTCCGTTCGCTGGTCTGAATGATTTGGCGGCAGGATTAATTAAGCACGGTTTGGCTGAGTATACCGCTTAACTCGGGAGCGGCAGAAATATGCTGGCTTTAAGTCCGCCTTGTTTCGCATGGCTAAAACCGAGTTCGCCTTGATAACTGTCGACGATATCTTTGCAGATAGATAATCCTAAACCATGGCCCTGGATGCTTTCATCTAGCCGAATGCCGCGCTCAATGATAACGGACAGCGCGGCATCGGAGACGCCTTCGCCATCATCGCTGACTATGATCCCATAACCTGCGGTGGGAGCCGTTTGATGCACTATACGGATCTCAATGTTCTTGCGGCTATGCTTGCAGGCATTATCCAGCAAGTTGCCTAAGAGTTCGAGTAAGTCATCCCGATCAAACGGCATCACTAAGCCGCTCGCGTAATGGCTATGAATAATGCGGTCTGGGTAAATACGCTGCATTACTTTGATTAGCGGCGCAAGATCGTCATCGAGCACGGTATAACGCCCTGGAGTGGACAGGCCGACAATCTTAGTGCGCTTAAGCTCTCTCTCGATGATGTGGTGCAGGTTTGCGAGCACCTTGCTGCCCTCACTCCGCTGTTCTGGTGGAAGGCTTTCTAGGTAGGACTGCAGCCCTTGTAACGGACGTTTCATTTCGTGGGCTAAGTTACCCAAGGCATTACGGGAGCGTTGTACTCGCTGGCCCAATTGATTGACTAAACGATCTATCTCTTCGATCAGTGGGACTATCTCGCTTGGCACTTGGTCAGGATTGATTTCTTGCCCTTGGGTGCGCATTTGCCGTATAGCTTCTGGCATCTGCTCTAAGGGTTTAAAGCCGCGTTTCAGTAGCTGATACTGCGCCATTAATAGAATAACAATCGTGAGCAACACGGCTGCGCTGGCAAAGGCTAAAAATTGCACTTGGGTTTGTTCGAGCTCGCTGATGTCTTCTGTCACCCACAAAGTAACTAATTGGTCATCTTTGATAACGGCCAGACTGAACATCAGCCAATGTTCTTTGCCGATAAACTCAGTGGCTTGGCGTTGTTCACCAGCGGTCAGCTTAAGCATGTTTACGTTATGGTCGAATAGGGAGCGTGAGCGCAGAGTTTGCTCGCCGATTTGAATCGCAAAATAATGCCCAGAATTAACCCTGTGGTACACATTGGGTAAACGGTCGGTGGTGAGCGCCCATGTGCCATCGGGATTATGATTCAGGGCGGAGATCAGGCTGTCGGCATCGTGTTGTAGACGCGAAGCGACAAAGTCTTGGGTTAATACTTGGATACCTTGGTACAGAAAATACAGTAACAACACCATGGCAAAGGTGAGCGTGATCAGCAGATTGCGCGTCAGATAACCCTTGAGTGAATACACGCCTTTTACTCCTTGAGTCGATAACCTTGGCCGCGGCGGGTTTCGATATAATCCTTGCCTAAGCGCTGGCGCAGGCGGTTGACGTACACTTCGATGACATTGCTGTCTTTGATTTGATCTTCTTCGTAAATGCGTTCACTGAGCTCTGACTTAGAGACGATCTTGCTGGGATTGACCATTAAGTAATGCAGCAGACGATATTCAAGCTTAGTCAGTTCTATCACTTCACCATCAACATTGGTGACGGCTTGTTTGTCGACATCGAGGGAGACGCCTGCATGCTGCAACATATTGTCGGCACGGCCAAAGTGGCGGCGGATCAACACTTCGAGCCTTGCGAGTAGTTCTTCAATGTGAAAAGGCTTGCCGAGGTAATCATCGGCACCCGCCTTGAGGCCATCGACTCGCTCGTGCCAAGCATCGCGGGCGGTGAGGATCAGCACTGGCATGGCTAAGCCTTTTTGTCGCCATTGGCCGAGGACTTGTAGACCGGGTTTGCCGGGTAAACCGAGATCGAGGATCACGGCTTCGAAGTTTTCTTCTTCGCCTAAAAAGGCGCCATCAATACCGTTATCGGCGTGCTCGACGGTATAACCCGCCTTGTTAAGGGCGGGAATGAGGCGCGCGACCAGATCGGTATCATCTTCAATCAATAGCAAGCGCATCAGTCGACCTTTTCCTTTAGCCACTCGCCGGTTTTGGCGTCAATCTTGATTTCATACACTATGCCATCGTCACGAAGGATTTCGAGCTCGTAGATGATCCTTCCATGTTTTTGCTCGACTTCGAGATCGAGCAACCGTCCCTTTAGCCGTGATTCATAGCGTTGCATTATGGTGTCGAAGGGCAAAACTTTGCCCTCCTTAACCCACTCGACCACCTTGCTGGAAAGATCATCGTCGTGGGCATCAGTGCTTGGACTGCTAATCATCCCAGCGGCCAAAACCAGGAATATTAACGGTATCTTCATCGAATATGCCCTTCTCTGCGAGGTTGTGACAATTGCTGCATTGACTGAATGAGCCGACTTTGGGGTTATCTTGCACCATACGTCTGGGGATCTCATCGTGTTTGCCAATAAAAAATGCCTGTTCTGTGATCTTCTGCGGCCCAGAACCTACGAGCAGCGGCGTGCTGTTTTTCATCACCTTACCATTTTGCGCTGCATGTTGAACCAGATATTCCTCAATTCTAGCAGTGACTTGAGTATCTAGGCTGGCGTTGTCACCAAAGTGATTATCAAGATTTGCGGTAATGGCGCGCCACTTGTTGGCGGGGAGTAAATTGGCTGGATAAGCCATGTGGCAGCTACCACATTCTGCCGTGTATTCCGCATTCTGTGGAACGGCGCGGCTGAGCTCGCGGCCATCGTCCGCATAGCCTGTGCCAGTTAAGGTTAGGCTGACACCGATAACGCCAATGGCCAATGCCGCGGCTGTGAGTGATGAACCTAAGATCCAGCTAATAGGGTGTGCTTGTTGAGTCATGACATCTTCCTTTTTGTGTCGTTACCTTCTGTGGAAGGTATTGAAATTAATCGATCTAATTAAATGAGTTATTGAATGAGTAATATGGTCGACATTTGGCGGTTATTGCAGGCTTAACCAAAGTAAGGCATCGCCTTTTTCCTGCGGCGTGCAGTCGCGTTTAAAGGTCCAGTTACAGTTACGGCTAAACCATTTCTCAATTTTGGCTGAGTCGGTTAACCGATCTGCGGTAATCGATGGCGCCATAGGGTCAATGGGTTTACGGGTATTGTGGTGCATGCCCATGTCGGTGACTTTGGCGGTATGGCAACTGGCGCAGCTTCGGCCGTCCATGTCCTGTAGCCAAAGCTTTTGTCCTGCGGCGGCGGTAAAGGGCCCTGCGCCTTGGGCTTGATAGCTTTGCAGTTGCGTGCCAATGCGCTCGGCGCTAAGTGGCAGGCTTTGCACTTTACTGTTGACGGCGCTAACGCTGAGGCTAGTCAGCAGCAAGGTTGAAATTGCGACAATGGCAAGGCGACTTTTATTCGTGTGTCTGGTTAATCTGTTCATAGGGCATTCCTTTTGGGCTGGATATCTTATTGCTAAGCAAAATGGCTAAGGGATTAATCTTCTTGTCCCACAGGGCGTTGTTTCTTGCCCGTGACCATGGCTCTGACTAAGTTTTCTTTGTGCAACAGGCTGCTGACGATGACGCCGCCAACGTGGATGACCACAAGGAACACTGTGAAGTTGGCAAAGAATTCATGGACTTCTTTTATGGCGCCTTCGGGCCAAGTGGCGAAAAAGCTCGTAGCTAATGGGCCGTGTCCGTCGGTGGCGTACAGCGCCATGCCTGAGAATCCCGCGATGGCTATGCTGGCAATCAAGGCCACTATCATCATTGCCCCAGCGGGGTTATGGCCTATGTAGTCTTTGGCTTTGCCCGTGACGAGTCCTTTGAGGTACACCAGCACTTCTTTAGGGCGAGTGATAAAGTTGCTAAAGCGCGCATTGTGGGTACCCATCACGCCCCAGAGCAGGCGAAACACCAGTAAAATTAAGATGCTATAACCTGCGTAACTGTGGATGGTCATCCACTCGTCTTCGCCTTCAGTGAGGTAGGCTAAGGCAAAAAAGCCGACGAGTGACCAATGGAATATGCGGATCAACAGGTCCCAGACTTTGATGGTTTGCAGTGTGTTTGATGACATGATGTGACGCTCCTAAGTGGGTTTAGGTGTAGGCTACTTAACCCAAACTTAAACCTCGCTTAAATTTTGAGGCGCGAACATTTATTCGAATTGATAGGCTTGAGTGGCGCGGTTGCTCGGGTGGTGAGCCTTAAATGTCAACGAAAACTCACTTGTTAACCTATTGGTATTACGGTAGATTCTGCCACCTCAATCGAGTGAAGGGATTAACTTATTTATGTCTACCGCCGTTATTCGCGCTTTTATCAGCCGCAATCCGAGTCGTAAATCCTTTTGTATTTATGCCGTTTTATTATTTTTGACTGAAGTCTTAATCGCTTTATATGCACCTGCGGGTTTTATTCGTGGTTTTGTGGGCGATGTACTAGTAGTGATCTTACTGTTTTGTATGGTGCGGGCTGTCGTTCCGGTTGACAGCCCAGCAGAAAAGTCCCTAGCACAAAACACAGTCGAGGGCATGAAGCGTTTTTTTCAAACTCCTTGGTTGGCGTTTTCGGTATTGCTGTTTGCCTTTGCTATCGAGTTTGGTCAGTATTGGGGTTTAGTCGACAAGCTAGGCTTGGGCGGAAATCGCTTGGCGCGAATAGTGATAGGCAGCCATTTTGATCCACTTGATCTCGTGGCGTATTTTGTCGGTTATTTGATCTTACTGGGCTGTTATTGGAAAAGCCGTCAGTTCTAGTGATTTGAATTTGCAAGAGCCGCGTGATGTGTGTGTTCGCGGGTAGGCGAGATAGGTAGGCGAGATAAGTGGGGTAAGGGATGCAGCCGATAACGGGGTTTTCACTGCTAACAGAGCATGCCGATGGGTTTGAGCCTAATCCACTGAAAATGCCTCTGTATTTCAATGGTCAACCTACTCATACCTTTATTGCTGGCTTAGTGATTGAAGGCCAATATCGCTGCGTTTTATCCAATAAAACCTTGGGGTATTTGGTCATCACTTCTTTCGATTGTCCCTTCGAAGAATCGACCGAGTTTAGTCTGCTTGATGAAGGGTTTAAGCTCATTGCGACAACCTCTTTGGCGCAAATGTACGATTCTTTTCTGCTTTATGCCCATTGGCCTATGACAGATAACCGACTGAGGTTGCACTATTACGGTCAGTTTGTGCTGGATTTAGTGATGACAACGGGCAGTTCTTGGTTACCTTTTCAGCCAAAACTTAAACTGGTTGAAGTTGTCGATCCCCAAAGCGATCCACAAACAGCCTCCTCTCTTGCTGAATTAGCCCAGCGTTTAGCGCGGATTGATAATATAAACTGAGTGAGGTTTGAATTAAATTCAGTTAAAAAAGAAAGGGCTATTCGCCCTTTCATGTTTATCACTTGTATCGATTACTCATGCGGAAAGTGTTATAAGCTTGCTTGCAAAGACGTTTAAAAACCTAAATAAAAGCTTCCTCACATCAGCTTGTTTGAGCCCCAAAACCTTAGAAGAAACCTAAAGGATTCACATCGTAACTTACCAAGAGATTCTTGGTATTTTGATAGTGGTTGAGCATCATCTTATGGGTTTCGCGGCCAATGCCGGATTTTTTGTAACCACCAAAGGCGGCATGGGCAGGATAGGCGTGGTAACAGTTAATCCACACTCGACCAGCTTGAATGCCACGCCCCATACGTTGAGCCGTGTTCATATCACGTGTCCACACGCCAGCACCTAGGCCGTACTCAGTATCGTTCGCGATCGCTAAGGCTTCGGCTTCATCTTTAAAAGTGGTGACCGAAATGACGGGGCCGAAGATCTCTTCTTGGAAGATACGCATCTTATTGTGGCCTTTCATAATCGTCGGGCTGATGTAATAACCTTCGCTTTGGCCGCCATCGAGTTGGCAAAGTGTGCCGCCCAGTAGCACTTCTGCACCTTCAGCCTTACCTATGGCTAAGTAACTTAAGATTTTATCGAACTGTTCTTTAGAGGCTTGAGCGCCAACTTGAGTGTCGGTATCTAAGGGATCGCCTTGCTTAATGGTTTGCGCGCGGGCGAGCACTTTTTCAATAAAGCGATCAAAAATCGATTCTTGGACTAGCACCCGAGATGGGCAAGTACAGACTTCACCTTGGTTGAAGAAGGCCAGCAACATGCCTTCGACGGCCTTATTTAAATACTCGTCTTCATGGTCCATCACATC
Source organism: Shewanella sp. DC2-4 (assembly GCF_013248875.1). Taxonomy (NCBI): domain Bacteria; kingdom Pseudomonadati; phylum Pseudomonadota; class Gammaproteobacteria; order Alteromonadales; family Shewanellaceae; genus Shewanella; species Shewanella sp. DC2-4. The sequence continues at coordinate 237,924 of NZ_JABRVR010000002.1, forward strand.
GGCAAAAAACACGTTAGGCGACTTACCGCCAAGCTCAACGGTTGATGGAATTAAGGATTCGGCGGCGCATTTTAAAATGTGATAGCCAATTTCGGTGGAGCCCGTAAAGGCCAATTTAGCGATGCGTTTGCTGGTGGCCAAAGCTTGTCCAGCTTCGGCGCCAAAGCCGTTGACTACGTTAAGAATACCCGCGGGTAATAGGTCTTCAATCAGTTCGATCAAGACCAGAATCGAGACTGGCGTCTGCTCCGCAGGCTTGAGTACCACACAGTTACCCGCCGCTAGCGCAGGTGCGATTTTCCATGCGGCCATTAAGAGTGGAAAGTTCCAAGGAATGATCTGGCCGACCACGCCTAAAGGCTCTGGGAAGTGATAACTGACTGTGTTGCCATCGATATCGGCAGCGCTGCCTTCCTGTGCGCGGATACAACCCGCAAAGTAGCGGAAGTGATCGACGAATAAGGGCAAGTCGGCATTTAAGGTTTCACGCACCGCTTTACCGTTTTCCCAGGTTTCGGCAACGGCTAAGTATTCGAGATTTTGCTCGACGCGATCGGCAATGCGCAGTAACAGGTTTGAACGCTCGGTGACTGAGGTTTTACCCCATGCTTCTTTCGCTGCGTGAGCGGCATCTAATGCTAATTCAATATCTTGTGCATCGGATCGCGGGATTTGGCAAAAGTTTTGGCCATTCACGGGGGAGCGATTGTCGAAGTATTTGCCATTGACTGGGGCGACCCATTTTCCGCCGATAAAGTTGGCGTATTTTTCTTTGAAGTTAACGATTGCGCCTGCGGTTCCGGGTTGAGCATAAATCATAGAATCATTCCTTCTTGTGGATGGCATGCTGGGCGTTGGCGATTTTTACGCTCTTGGCTTCAGCAAGGGAGTCTTGTTGATGCATCTCTGCTGGATGCCTTTTTAAATATTTTTCGTTTTGCTTTAAGCCAATCCTATTGATTGGCTTAGTGTTCTCTTATGCAACACCTGAGGCTTGCATACCAAGGGTGCATCGCAAGGAGAGTGCCAAACTGGCAGGAGTTGTACACTTGTTGTGCTAACAGTATGATGAAAAGCTAATTTTGCAGATTTGAATAAGTATGGGCACTCAGGGAGAGAAGTGTGTCCTGTGGTTACTTTGTCATTGAGTGGCACACAGCAATTGTGCTGAAACGGAACACAGCTCTGGGGAGCACGGCTATGGCAGTTAAACCGCATTTACCATCGACACAGGCGTGGTTGGCCGATTCGTGGCAGCGCAGCATTGGCGCTGGCTTGTCAGAATTTCAGTTACCCCAAGATCTTAGGCTCGATGCCTGCGGACTAAAGCAGAAACATGAGCAATATCAAATGCTCATAGCATTAGTGCAATCCCATGCCTTGCCTTTGTTCAATCAGTTGATGGCGCATTCTAATAGCCGACTCCTGCTCTCCGATGCCGAGGGTTATGTGCTTAGGCATTGGGGTGTGAGCCGTTACTCCACAAAACTGGCAGATGTGGCTTTGGATATTGGGGTGAATTGGCTTGAGCAGCACAAGGGTACCAATGCGATAGGGACGGCACTTACCGCCAAACAAGCCGTATCTGTGGTGGGTGAGCAACATTTTATTCGCCAGAATCGTTTTATGAGTTGCACTGCTTGCCCGATATTTTCCCCCCAAGGTGAGATGCTAGGGGTGATTGATATCACCAGCGAGCAGCAAAAGCACACTCAGCAGACGCTAATGTTAGTGTCCAGTTTGGCGCAGCAGGTCGAGACCGCGCTTTTGTGCCATCTGCCCGATAGCCATTATCGAATCGATTTAGCTGCGCAGCCAAACCTGTTGAATTCGGGTTGGCAGGGTATAGTGATTGCCGATAGCGATGGTCGCATTGTGGGGTGCAATCCCATGGCGAAACAATTGCTTAATCATGCCAAGGTGGGCGATACCGTCGAGCAGTACTTAGGCAATAATTGGAGCCGTGCGGGTGGTTTTAATCAGCATTTAGCCTTGCATCTACAGACTCAATCCTTAAATATTCCCAGTGCTAAGGGTCGAGTTGCGATTAGCAATAAATCGCTCAATCAATTGGGGGTTCGGTTTCGCGATCCTCAATTAGAACGGGCTTGGCAACATGCCAATAAGGTGATCACCAAGCAAATTCCGCTGTTAGTGCTTGGTGAAACTGGCGTCGGTAAAGAGCAGTTTGTTAAAAAGCTCCACGCTCAGAGCGCGCGTCGCACCGAGCCTTTAGTGGCAGTGAACTGCGCGGCATTGCCTGCCGAGTTAGTCGAATCTGAACTCTTTGGTTATCAGGCGGGCGCTTTTACTGGGGCAAACCGCACTGGATTTATCGGCAAAATTCGCCAAGCCCACGGCGGTTTTTTGTTTTTAGATGAAATTGGCGAAATGCCGCTGGCGGCCCAGAGTCGTTTACTGAGGGTACTGCAGGAGCGCGAAGTGGTACCCGTTGGCAGTAATCAAAGTTTTAAAGTTGATATTCAAATCATTGCCGCGACCCATATGGATTTAGAACAACAGGTGACTCAAGGGCTGTTTCGACAGGATTTATTCTATCGATTAAATGGTCTACAAGTGCGTTTGCCTGCGCTGCGGGAGCGGCTGGATATCGAGCGTATTATCCATAAATTGCATCGTAAACATCGTATCGCCGCGCAGGATATCTGCCCAGAACTGTTAGGGAAAATGATGCAATACGACTGGCCGGGGAATTTGCGTGAGCTGGATAACCTCATGCAAGTCGCTTGCTTGATGGCAGAAGGAGACAATACCCTCAATTGGCAACATTTACCCGATTATCTGGCGGCCAAACTCACATGCGAGCCGTTAAAAGGAGACCTGTTACAAGCTGAATCTTTATGTGATGAATTTAAGGAGGTAAGTGGTCAACCTTCTGCATCACCCCTGCCAAGTGGTAAGTTCGCTGTAGAGCCGAATGTCACAAAGGTTCAATCGGATTCCCTAAATGAGGCGATTTATAGCAATGTGCTGCAGGCATACCAAGCCTGTAATGGCAATGTGAGCCAATGCGCTAAGCGGTTAGGGATCAGCCGTAATGCCTTGTACCGTCGATTAAAACAGATGGGGCTTAAGGATTAATGCTAGCTTACGGCTCTTGTTACGAAGCTCAATTAATCGCCAAATATCTCCTAACCACCCCATGTTTATCCACTTCGCAATAGACTAAAACCGAGAGGTTTTAGTCTACAATCTCTAGCTTCAGTATCTGACAATGTGACTTTTTGTTGTTGCCAATTTATGTCTAATAGGTTTTATTGATTGATATAATCGATAAGGATCGCTTCTTCTGATCACAAATTCAGAACTATACTGCGGGCAGGCAGAAAAGAGCTTGGCGTTATGCATAGAAGAGGAACTGTTATGCATCTTACTAAAAGCCTTTTAATTATTTCTATGGGTCTGACATTGAATGTACAGGCTCAAACTTTACCAACAAATACCCTGACACGTGACAATGGTGCACCTGTGGGTGATAACCAAAACTCGACCACAGCGGGCAGTAATGGCAGCGTGTTATTGCAAGATGTGCAGCTTATCCAGAAGCTACAACGCTTTGCCCGTGAACGTATTCCTGAGCGTGTCGTCCACGCCAGAGGCACAGGTGTGCATGGTGAGTTTGTATCGAGTGGCGATTTTAGTAACCTAACCCAAGCTGCACCCTTTGCACAAAAAGGTAAAGTGACGCCCGTATTTGTGCGCTTTTCTACCGTGATTCACTCGAAAGGTTCGCCAGAAACGCTGCGTGATCCCCGAGGGTTTGCGACCAAATTTTATTCGGACCAAGGTAACTGGGACTTAGTGGGTAATAACTTACCCGTATTCTTCATTCGCGATGCGATCAAGTTTCCTGACATGGTGCATTCACTCAAACCATCGCCAGTGACCAATATGCAAGATCCGAATCGTTTCTTCGATTTTTTCAGTCACGAAGCGGGTTCAACCCATATGTTGACTCAGGTTTACAGTAACTTAGGTGTACCTGCCAGTTATCGTGAAATGGACGGTTTCGGTGTGCATGCGTACAAATTTGTGAATCGAGATAACCAAGTTAAATACGTGAAATTTAACTGGAAGAGTCTGCAAGGTGTTAAAGGCTTACGTCCCGATGAAGTGGTTAAAGTCCAAGGGCAAAACTTTAACCATTTAACTGATGATCTTTATAGTGAGATCAACAAGGGTAACTATCCTAAGTGGGATCTGTACGTTCAATTACTCGACCCGACTGAGCTTAATAAGTTTGATTACAACCCGTTAGATGCCACTAAGGTGTGGCTAGATGTGCCAGAACAAAAAGTGGGCACTATGACGCTGAACCGCATGCCTGCAAACTTCTTCCAAGAAACTGAGCAAGCGGCATTTGCGCCATCGAATTTGATCCCTGGGATTGAGCCTTCGGAAGACAGATTACTGCAAGGCCGCATGTTCTCCTACGCCGATACTCAGCTGTATCGACTCGGCGCGAATTTGTCGCAATTGCCGATTAATAAACCCTTAGTGGCGGTGGCAAACCACAACCAAGAAGGTGCGGGCAATATGGGGCATACCCAGTCCGATGTGAACTATCAACCGAGCGTACATTTAGCCTTGGCCGAAGATAATCGTTATCGTGCGGTAACAACTGCGCTGACGGGGACTGTGCAACAGACGGCTATTAGCAAGCAGGATAACTTTAGCCAAGCGGGCGTCTTTTATCGCAGCTTGAGCAAGCAAGATAGAGCAGATCTGATCACTAACTTGGCCGGTGACTTAGGCAAAGTGAACGATACCAATGTGAAACATCAGATGCTCAGTCACTTTTATCGTGCAGACCCAGAGTTTGGTGAGCGTTTAACCAAGGCCGTAAAGGGGGATCTGGCCAACGTTAAACAGCGTTCAATCTGATGTCGTTATTTTTAGGACTGTTTTGGTCGAAGAGATTTGCGCGTTAACAGTCCGAACCCAGTAAGTCCCGCAAGACGTAAACAAGCTCTTTTCTGCCCAGTTTAAGAGGGCGTCTTGCGGGCATTTCGTCACGTTTCATTGTTTAAATCTCTATTTTAGCTGTGCTGGGAGCCATTGATGAAACACACTATTGCTATCTTATTATTGATTATTGTGGCCCTGAGTATGTCGGTGGCAATGGGGGCGGGTTCGCTTCAAGCACCATTGGTTACATCCGCAACGGCAAGTCAAACGGACGAGCCCGATACCGCACAAGTACAATTGCTGGTGGACTATTTTTTTGCAGCAGCGCGTACCGGTGATATCACAGTGCTTGAGCATTTTCTCGATGCTGGCTTCCCTATTGACCAGAGAAATAGTCAAACCTATACCGCGCTAATGGTGGCGGCTTATAATGGCCAAGAGGCTGCAACGGATTTATTGCTTGAGCATGGTGCTAATGCTTGTTTGCAAGATAAGCGTGGTAATACGGCAATGATGGGCGCTGTGATTAAGGCCGAATTCAATATTGTAAAGCGACTATACGCGAAAGAATGCGATGCGAACCTAACGAATAATGCCGGAATGACCTTGACTGAGTTCGCCCGCTACTGGGGTCAAAGTGGCGCTTTACAGCAGGCGAGTTTAAAGCAATAAAGACGCTAGATCTTGCCATCTCTTGCGCTCGATCACTCTGGGTCATTATCTTTAATCTGTTTAGATCCCAGCATTTACTATTAGCAATAAGTCTGCTTGTTAATGATGTCTATGCCTTTTATGGTAACTTTTTGAATATCGTTTAATACGGTTTGGCCTTCGGAGAGCGATTTATGTTTGATGCCTTACTACTGACGCAAGAAGATAAACGTACGTTTGCTCAAGTTTCACAGATCACAGAAGCTGATTTACCAGAAGGGGAAGTCTTGGTTGATGTCGCCTATTCCTCGCTGAATTATAAAGATGGTTTAGCTGTGACCGGTGCTGGCAAAATCATTCGTCAGTTTCCTATGGTACCAGGCATCGATTTTGCGGGCGTGGTGCGCGAATCGACGGATGTAAGATACCAAGTTGGCGATCAGGTGATTTTGACCGGCTGGGGCGTGGGCGAAAATCACTGGGGTGGTATGGCGCAAAAAGCGCGAGTTAAAGCCGACTGGCTGGTGCCCATGCCGCAAGGTTGTGATGCCGCTAAATCCATGATGATAGGCACGGCCGGGCTTACGGCGATGTTGTGCGTGCAAGCGCTGCAACAGGCTGGGATAACACCGCAAAGTGGGGATATTCTTGTCACAGGTGCCAGTGGTGGTGTGGGTTCTGTGGCGGTGACTTTGCTCGCCAATGCTGGCTATCGTGTGGCTGCCTGCAGTGGTCGAGTTGAACAGAATGCGCCTTTATTGAAGGAGCTTGGCGCCGCAGAAGTGATTGATCGCAGTGAACTTGAACAAGATGCTAAGCCGCTTGAGGCGCAGCGCTGGGCGGGTGTGGTCGATACCGTTGGCAACAAGATCCTCGCCAAAGCATTAGCGCAAATGCAATACGGTGGCGCCGCCGCTATCTGTGGTTTAGCGGGTGGTTTTGCATTACCAACAACCGTTATGCCGTTTATTTTACGGGGTGTTAGCCTACTGGGAATCGACTCCGTTTCTTGTCCATTTGAGAAGCGAAAAGCGGCGTGGGAAGCTGTGATTAAAGCACTACCCGCACATTTTTATCAGCAAGCTTGTCAGCAGATATCATTGGCAGAGGTGCCTGATTTCGCGAATAAAATTATCCAAGGCCAAGTCACTGGACGTGTATTAGTTAAGCTGTAATCCCGTTTCCTACGTTTTAACACGATGGCAACACTGAGGTGTTGCCAATTACGACTAATTAGTTCTGCCTCCTATACTTGTTCTTCATATCGGCTATTTCGGTAGTGTAATCGTCACTTCAAGACCGGTTGGTACACGGTTCTCGGCTTTAATCTTACCTTTGTGGGCGGTAATCGCCGCTTCAGTGATTGCCAGCCCAAGTCCCCAGCCACCGCTTTCTCTTTGTCTTGCCGAGTCGGGGCGGTAGAAAGGTTTAAAAATGGCATCGAGTTCGGCGGCATCTATGCCTGGACCATCGTCTTTTATGGTAACTTGTACTTGATCAGCCGTCGCACTCGCCTGCAGGTGAATATCGCTTGCGGCATAACGGATCGCGTTACGCAGCAGGTTTTCAATCGCGCGGGAAAGTGATTTAGGAAAATGCGCTAACTCAATTTCTTCATCGATATCGATAGTAATGCTTTTACCTTGCTGTTCTGCTTCAAATTCCGCATCGTCTAAAACTTGGCTCAGGGATTCGGCCAAGCCTAAATGTACTTTGGTTTCGTTAGTACTGAGCTTGACCCGCGAGAGCTCTAACAATTCACTGATAAGCTTTTCGAGTTGCTCAGCTTCATAACCTATGCGTTCCGTTTCGGTGGTCTGCTGACCTTTTTTACGGGCGAGGGCAAGGGATAACTGTAGCCGCGTCAATGGTGTGCGTAGTTCATGGGAAATATCTCCCATGAGCCGCTGCTGATTATTCACCATAGCTTCGATGGAGTCGGCCATGCTGTTAAAAGCCGTGGCGAGCTGACCAATTTCATCGTTGCGCTGAGTGGTGGACTTATCGACTCGGTGACTTAAGTCGCCTTCTGCGAGGGCATTAGCACTCTTTTTAAGTGAATTTAATGCTTTACCTAAATGCCACGCGAGCAAGCCACATAGTAATCCCGACAGGAAAATTGCTAAGCTTAAAGTTAATAACTTATTTTCGGCGAAGAAGAAGAACCAAGGCCGTGGATGGTTATCTGGTAGGCGACCATAAAGTGAATAGGTCTCGGCGCCCAGATTGAATTGAAAGGGACCAAACACCAGCTCATCTTTAAACTGATGGCTAATCGGTTGTTTTTCTTCATCAGCCATCAGCATAAAGCTGCGCACACCGCGACTCACCCTGTGTGTGTTGACGACTTGGCCCTGGCTGTTGACGAGATAAACTCGTAGTGGCTTGCCTTCCATGTCTCGATGTCTTTCCCAGCGACGAAGAAAATCGGATTCCAGTAAGGCGGGGTTTTCTTGAATGCGCTTAGCTATCGTCGATAGGACTTTTTCAAGGTGAGGTGGCAGTGGCGCACGGTCGTGATTTTGTTGCAGCAATGGTAGCAGACCCACTAAGGCAATGATTAGCGAGCTGCAAAGCCAAAATCCGAGCAATAATTTGATAAATAAACGATTAGGCACAGTCGATACCGCCGTTATGGAAGCCAAATATAACCTTTGCCACGGATGGTTTTCACCCTTGGCCGACCATCGCTACGCTCGGGGAGTTTTTTACGTAGATTCGATAAATGCATGTCTAAGCTGCGATCGAAGGGCATGAGTTTTTTGCCGAGCACTTTCTCGTTTAACTCTTCCTTGTTCATCAACTCTCCAGCGTGCAGTGCTAGGGTGTGCAGCAGAGTGAATTCGGTGCCTGTGAGTATGATTAATTGCTCATTACAGTAAGCTTCTTGGCGCGATGGATCTAAGCGCAGATCGCCAAACTCTTGGGCGGGCGCGGCATGGATTTCTTGGGTTGTTAAGTTCGAACGACGAATAATGGCGCGGATACGGGCAATTAATTCTCTGTCATTAAATGGTTTTGGCAGGTAATCGTCGGCGCCTATCTCAAGCCCAACCACGCGATCGATTTCATCGCCGCGGGCCGTCAACATTAATACTGGGGTTTGTTTATGTTGGCGCAGTGCGCGTAGCACTTCAAAACCGTTTAATTTAGGTAGCATTACATCGAGTAGGATCAGATCGTAATCTGCGGTCAGTGCCAGATCTAAACCTTGTTTACCGTCGTAGGCCAAGGTTAATTGAAACCCTTCTAACTCGAGCAGTTGCCCTAGTAGCTCAGATAAACCCAGATCGTCATCGATTAATAATATCCGACTCATACTGTTCCTTAATCTCTGTAATGTGGCCTCGTGTGCCTGTTTATCATAGGCACTTTTAGCGCTTTGGCTGAGTATACCTGTTTTGATGTCAATTGCTGTGTAGCAATGTAAGCCAAAGTAAAGAATAGAGAATCTGTTAGTTATTGCCGCAACTTTACAGTGATTTACTCAGGCAACGCCCTCACTTACATATAGGGGTTTAGACTGGAAGGGTCGAAAGTGACTCGGCTTAAAAGGGTCGTCACTGTGTCTTATTACTTGCCATATTAAAGTTGAACCATCGAGGTTAACACTATGAAAACATTATCACCTTTGAAAGCGAGCCTGTTTGCCATTCTAGCGAGTTCTGCGGTTTTCGCGACGGCAGTTAATGCTGCACCTAAGGATGCTGGCTGCGACTTCTCTAAATCTGAATTCCATAAAGGCGACCGCATGGAACATGGCGGCCGACATATGGACCACGGTGGCATGCATCGTATGTTTGAAGGGCTCGATTTAACGGATGCCCAGAAAGCTGACGTCAAAAAGTTGTTTGCCGATCAGAAAGCCACGCGCGCTGATAATCGTCCAACGAAAGAGGAACGCTTGGCACATCGCACAGAGATGCAGGCCTTAATTACCGCGCCAAGTTTTGATGAAACACAAGCAAAGGCACTGATGAGTGCGCAGCAAGAGCAGCGTCAAACTCAAGCCATTGAACGTATGAAGCTGCATAATCAAATATTTAATCTGCTGACACCAGAGCAGCAAGCTAAGTTTAAAGCGCGATTTGAAGCACAAGCTGGTAAAGAACCTCGCGGTTAAGCGTCTTAGCTGATATACAATAGGGTCATAGCTTCCCAAGATAGATCCCTTATGACTCAAACTTCCCAATACGATTTTTGGGTCAAACTGGCTAGCCGCGCTTCCGTGGCTACCGCTTTGATCCTTATTCTTATCAAGATGTTCGCTTGGCTTTATTCCGGCTCCGCCAGTATGTTGGCATCTTTGACGGATTCCTTTGCCGATGCTCTCGCTTCTATTATCAATTTTATTGCCATTCGTTACGCGCTTGTGCCGCCGGATCATGACCACAGATATGGCCATGGTAAGGCTGAGCCGTTAGCGTCTCTAGCGCAATCCGCCTTTATTATGGGCTCCGCATTTTTATTACTTTTCTATGGTGGCGAGCGTCTATTAACACCTGTTCCGGTTGAAAATGCCACCATAGGTGTAGTTGTTTCTATCATAGCGATTGTGATGACGTTAGCTTTAGTCATGTTGCAGAAACGCGCATTAGCGGCGACAAAAAGTACTGTGGTTGAAGCTGATTCGCTGCACTATAAATCAGATTTATTCCTTAATGGTGCGGTATTGTTGGCACTAGTATTAGCGCAATACGGTTGGTGGTGGGCTGACGGTTTATTTGCGGTAATGATTGCATTTTATATTGGTCATCAAGCCTTTGGCTTAGGTTATCGCTCAATTCAAGCCTTGTTAGACAGAGAGCTAGACGAAGAAACTCGCCAGCAAATCACGCAAATCGCGATGGAAGATCCACGGGTGCAAGGGCTGCATGATTTACGCACTCGTCAAGCAGGCAAAACTGTTTTTATTCAATTTCATTTAGAACTCGATGGCAATTTGAGTTTGAATGAAGCCCACAGTATTGCTGATACAACAGGGATAAGAGTCAAAGCCGCCTTCGAAGATGCTGAGGTGATTATTCACCAAGATCCGGTTAAACCTGAAGTCAACGAAACATAAATTAAGGACAAGCTATGGCATGGATGCAGAAGCAAAGTCACAGATGGGATCATTCCACTCGATTGATATGTCGCTATCATAGGCTATCGACTCGCTTTGAGTTGATAGCCGAATCTGTGATTTCTGACATTAGCATCCCTATGAGTACAGAAATCACGCTCCTGATGGAACAGAAACCTTCGATAGTAAATCAAGCGGATAGTACCGTATCTCCTGTGATAGCGGGGGCTTGGAGTCAGTTAGTCCTGCGTAAACATCTTTATTACTTACCGCAGAAAATTGATCTCGACATTGCTAACCAAGCTTATCGAGTCCATGTCTGGCCATTATTTCTTTAGCGTACACGTATTACTTGTGTGGCGTCTGGCAGAGTTGTCGTATCCGAATATTTGGATGTGAGAAGGCGTCGTTCCCTCATCCGTTGGCTATATGCGAGTTTTATAGGGCTGTTGCGGGTGTTAGGTTAAAGTTATTAATAGTTTCAATTTAAAAATAATACTTACAGTAAATATTATTTAGCCACATAACGAATAACAATAACTTCCATTTTCCGACTCAAGCTGAATCAATGCTGTATGATTTGTATTTTGATAATTTAAACCATGACACTTCTGAATTGCTTATTGTAATATCCGCGCCGTCTAATACTTTCGTTAAATCATTAGGGAATTATGATGAATAAATTATCAATTGTTGCTATCTCTTTACTATCAGCATTAGCGGCCACTCAAGTCTCTGCAGCAACCGACACTACTGGATTTTATGTGGGTGGTGCATTAAATAGAGTCACAGCTGATGCTTTTGATGGTTCAGAAACCGGTACTGGTGTAGGCGTATACGGTGGCTATAACTTCAATGAATGGTTTGGTTTAGAAGCTAACCTGTTTGCCACTGGTGACTTAGGCGATAAGGATGTTGATATTAGTGCAGGTGCATTAAGCTTCACACCTAAATTTACTGCACAAATTAATGATATTTTTTCTGCCTATGCCAAAGTGGGTATAGCATCTATGGCGGCGAATGTTGATGGCTATGGTTACGATGAAGACTTTACTGGTTTTGGTTGGACTTATGGTGTAGGTGTTAATGCCGCCGTAACAGAGCACTTAAATATCCGTGTAAGCTATGATGTCACTACAGGTGATTTAGATGCCGACCGTAGCTATTTAGGATTAAAAGATATTGACACTGATATTAAGCAATTCGCTGTAGGTATGCATTATCAATTCTAATTTTTTTAGATTTGGCATATTTAATTCATGCCAATGAAAATGAAATGAATTTCAAATAGAAAGGGATGTGAAGATATCCCTTTTTATTGTTTGATATGAATAAGCTTGTATTGATATAACGAGTAGTAACGTTATTTTATCTACTCAATCCATCGACAGTTCTTTTAATTTCCGCGTTAAAGTATTTCGTCCCCAGCCTAAACGTTTCGCCGCTTCCTGTTTATGGCCTTGAGTATGGCGCAGCGCAGTTTCTAGCAGTATGCGCTCGAATGCGGGCTGCACCTCAGTTAACAGATCGCTGTTTCCTTCCGAGAGTTTTTGGTCTATCCACTCAGTCAGTGCCGATTGCCAATCTTGGCTGCCTTTCGCCGTGTGGGTGACACTCACAGGGTCTTTCAGTAATTCTGGCGGTAAGTCTTGGGGTAAAATTTCTTGCCCCGATGCCATTACGGTTAACCAACGACAGGTGTTTTCGAGTTGTCGGACATTACCGGGCCAAGGTAATTGGGAGAGTTTTACCGCAGTCTCCTTGGCCATGATCTTAGTTTCCACGCCAATTTCCTTTGCTGCAGAGGCGAGGAAATGGGTAGCGAGCTGGGGAATGTCCTCCCGTCTTTGTGATAGTGGCGGCAAGTGCACGCGGATCACGTTGAGGCGATGGAACAAGTCCTCTCTAAAGCCACCTTTTTGTACTAATAATTCAAGATCTTGGTGGGTCGCCGCTATGATACGCACATCGACTTGTACCGCATTATGACCTCCGACGCGGTAGAATTGGCCATCGGCGAGCACTCTGAGTAACCGTGTTTGTACGTCTAACGGCATATCGCCGATTTCATCTAAAAAGAGCGTGCCACCGTTTGCTTGTTCGAAGCGACCTTGGCGCACATTGGCTGCGCCAGTGAAGGCACCTTTTTCGTGGCCGAATAGCTCAGATTCGATTAAATCCTTAGGGATCGCTGCCATGTTCAGCGCGATAAACGGCTTATCTTTACGTGGGCTGTGCTTGTGTAACGCGCCAGCCACTAACTCTTTTCCCGTACCCGATTGACCATTGATCAGCACGCTGATCGATGAGCGTGAAAGTCTGCCTATGGCGCGAAACACTTCCTGCATCGCTGGCGCTTCACCTATGATTTCGGGTGTTTTGACTTGGGCTTCCTGCGCGGGTGCAGGGCTCTGTTCAGTGGCATGGGTAAGTGCGCGCTCAACCAGAGAGATAGCCTCATCGATGTCGAAGGGTTTAGGCAGATACTCAAATGCGCCCGCTTGATAGGCACTCACTGCACTGTCTAAGTCTGAGTGCGCTGTCATAATGATCACGGGAATATGGGGATAATGCACCTGCAATCGTTCGAGCAGGCTTAAACCATCCGTGCCGGGCATACGGATGTCCGACACTATCACGTGCGGTTGCGATATTTCTAATGCCTGCCACAGGGATTCGGCGGCGGCAAAGCTGGCGGTGCTGAGCTTAGCACCTTGCAGTGCCTTTTCGAGTACCCAGCGTATCGAGCTGTCATCGTCGAGGATCCACACTTGTTCACTAATTCGCATCTTGCTTCCTCATACGGTAGGGGTAGGTACTCTCGAAATTATTTAGCGCTTAAAATCGGTAATGAAATGATAAATTCTGTGTGCCCAGCGCTGGAGAGGCAATCGATCCTTCCCGAGTGTAAACGGGCAATATTATGGGCAATCGAGAGGCCTAAACCTGAACCTTGCTCACGGCTTGTCACCATGGGATAAAATAATGTGTCCATTAGCTCAGGCGGTATACCGGGGCCGTTGTCGATAATCGATAGGGTTAACACTAGCTTGTGGCGCTGTGAACCTATGGTGACTTGGTGTTGAGTGCGAGTGCGGATCAAAATCTCGCCCCCCGTATGCTCAAGTGCTTGCACCGCATTTTGTAAAATGTTCAGCACAGCTTGCTGCATTTGGTCCGGATCCATCTCGATATCGGGAATGGATGGATCGTAATCCCGTTTGAGCTGGATGTTAGCGGGCAGCGCCATTTCAACTAACTTATAGACCTTTTGCACCACTTGATGGATGTTGTGCAGACTGTGCTGTGTCGGCCTTTGCGGGCCGAGCAGACGGTCCACTAAATTACGCAGCCGATCGGCCTGCTCTATGATGAGCGTAGTGAATTCCTTCAGCGCCGGATCATCCAGCTCCCGCGATAATAGCTGCGCCGCACCGCGAAGGCCGCCTAAAGGATTCTTGATTTCATGGGCTAAGTTGCGCACCAAAAACTGCGCCGCTTGTTGCTGTGCATCTTGACTCAGTTGCTGATGAATGCGTCTTTGTTGGTCGACTTGGCGCAGTTCGAGCAGGCTGAGCTCTGCCTCATCATCGAGGGGAATAAGGGTTAAATCAACGGTATGATGTTGGCCATCGAGCGTGACTAGTGCTGCCGTATTGACCGTTAAGCCTTGGCCGGCTGTTACTGCATCCATTAATAGCTTGGCGTCGACACCGAGGATTTGATAATGCTCAGGCAAAGTTTGTTCTACGAGTCTATGGCTACCAACACCTAATAATTGCTCTGCTGCTGCGTTGGCATAACAAGGCTTGAGATCCTTATCTATGACAAGTACAGCGGTAACTAAATGATTGAGCAGTGTCTCTTTATCCATCGACCATTCCTAGAAATAGGGTTGCACCACTATGGTGCACCAATCTGGTGCAAGCTGCAACTTGTCTTCATCAAACGGTTTAGTCAGGAGGAGTTAATCTAACTTCATGTATTTAAAGTTTTTATACTAACTTTTACTATACAAATAGTGACATTAACGCTTAGCTGCTTGATGAAGAAATATCTTTCTTGGTGAACTTGATGCAAAGACTTTGCCGTTTTGAGTCAAAGCGTCAACGACTAAGGTATGTTCACCTCTGTCGATGTTTTTGAGTTTAAAGGTACCGCCAATTTGCGGTTGACCGACGGGGTTGCCATCGAGCTTGAGGGCCATCAAATACTGACTTTTTAGCTCTGGGGTGATAGTCGCAACGACGTCGAAATCGCCATTGTTATCTCTGACGGTTTCCTCTTCGGTCGGAGAGGTAATATTGACTTGATATTGAATAGATTCAATTGCTTGAACTGAGCTGTTTAAGTCTGTTTTGGGCAGAGGAAGGGCAATTTGATTTAAGGTCTTATCTTTTAGCTCAACGACTTGGGCATTTGGCTGCGGCTCATCGGAGTAATGGACTTTGCCATCCTTATCGACCCATTTATAAACAGTCGCTTGCGCTAACATGCTAAATAGCACTAAGCCGATGAGTGTGAGTGAACGCATGCTAAAGTCCCTGTAGCCTTGAGATAGAGTTAATCAAGATTAGTCTCTTTTACATCAAAAATCATGGTGTTTGTTGCACTAAGTGGTTAAGGATGTCATCACAGAGAAGGTATAAAGTCGACAGAAAATGGGGCGGCAGAAACAGGGGTTAGTTAAAGTTGGTTAAGCTCGGGCACTAACATGTGCCCGAATTCTATCCATCAATTACAGGCTTGCATCGAGTTGTTTCTCGATCTCACTCGCTTTGACCCAAGCGGCATGTTGGGATAATTGAGTGGCATAGCGTTCAATGTGTTCAAATTTCGCGAGATCGCCACTGTTCGCCAGTAGTTCTACAACAAAGGACATCATGATATCCGCACCCGTGAGCTTGTCTGCAACAAGATAGGTTTTATCGGCCAACATATCATTGAAGTAATGGCTTATCTTACTGACTTCTATCGCCGCATAACCTTCAAGGAAATTGGTTTTACAACCGTCCTTTTGCACGAACATACGCAGTAACAAAGGCAGCATGGCTGAGCTTTCGGCAAAGTGTAGCCATTGCAGATAACTGACATAGTCTGCGCTGTCTCTGGCGGGGGCTAAGGTATCCGCCGCATATTTTTCAATAAGATATTCGGTGATCGCACCCGATTCTGCTATCACTTGACCGTCCATTTCGATAACGGGTGATTTACCTAACGGATGAATTTGCTTAAGTTCGGGTGGCGCGAGAAAAGTCTGGCTATCACGTTGATAACTCTTAATTTCATAGGGTTGACCTAGCTCCTCTAGCAACCAGATGATACGTTTAGAGCGTGATTTATTGAGATGGTGCAAGGTGATCATGGGCTTTCCTTTGGACAGTGAGAGTACATTTTGGCTGTCGCACTATTATGGTGCGACAGCTCTTTTTAACGTATTTAGCACACTTGTGCGCCTGTCTTTGTTCATTTCAAGCTGAGCGTCGCGTATTTATCGCTTAGCCTCTCGCGTTCAATTGCGCAACTATGGTTTCGGCTACGGCTTCGGATGATCCCGGATTTTGGCCTGTGATCAAATGGCCATCTGCGACGACAAAGCTTGTCCAGTCATCGCCTTTGACATAATTGCCACCATTTTTCTGCAGCATGTCTTCAACCAAAAATGGCACGACATGAGTGAGTTGCACGGCTTCTTCTTCAGAGTTGCTGAAACCGGTAACCCGCTTGCCGCTGACCAATGGCTTGCCATCACTGGTTTTAGGGTGCAGCAATGCAGCAGGCGCATGACATACGAGCCCTAGGGGTTTATTGGCTTGATAAAACTGTTCAATCAAGACGATAGAATGTTTATCTTCGGCAAGATCCCACAGTGGACCGTGGCCGCCCGGATAAAAAACCGCATCATAATCGGCTGCGTTGATTTCACTTAAGCGAGTGGTATTCGCTAGCAGTGCTTGAGCCTCAGGATCTTTGCTAAAGCGTGCAGTAGCTTCGGTCTGAAAGTCTGGCTCATCACTTTTTGGATCGAGTGGTGGTTGACCGCCCAGTGGTGAGGCTAAGGTAATGTCAAAACCTTTATCTTTAAAAACATAAAAAGGTGAGGCGAATTCTTCTAGCCAAAAGCCGGTTTTTAAACCGGTATCACCGAGTTTATCATGCGACGTGAGTACCATTAATATATTCATTTTCATACCTTTACCTAAGTTGCTCACATCAATATGTGTGAGCTTTGGGTTTAGTTCATTTGACGTTATAGGGCTAAGGTCAAAATGTCACGGCTCATGGCTGGGTCAATATTGCCATGTTCGCCAAGTGCCACCATGCCGTGCAGTTCAAGCTGTTTCACTACAGTATCAACGTGGCTGGCATCGAGATCATAGGCAGATAAATGTGTCGGTATGCCCATGGCTTCGAAGAAAGCCTTGGTTTTTGCGATAGCGGCGTCGATACGCTCGTCATCTGTACCTGTGTTGATGTGCCACACACGGTCGGCGTACTGGAGTAGCTTTTCGCGTTTAGCCTCTTTTGTACATTGCAACAGGGCAGGCAGTACGATTGCCAATGTACGCGCATGGTCGATATCGTAAAGTGCAGTTAGTTCATGGCCAATCATATGGGTTGCCCAGTCGTGGGGAACACCGACGCCAATCGTGCCGTTGAGTGCCATAGTGGCAACCCACATTAAGTTCGCGCGAATGTCGTAATCTTCGGGTTGAACTAGCACTTGTGGACCAAGCTCAATCAAGGTTTGTAAAAGACCTTCGGCAAATCTGTCCTGCACGGCGGCGTTAACTGGGTAAGTGAGGTATTGCTCTGTGATATGTACAAAAGCATCGACAACACCGTTGGCCACTTGGCGCTCTGGCAGGGTGAAGGTTTTGGTCGGATCGAGTATTGAGAATTGTGGATAAACCAAATCATTACGGAATGGCAGTTTAGCCTGTAGTGATTTACGGGTCACTACGCTGGCGTTGTTCATTTCGGAACCGGTCGCAGGTAAGGTTAACACTGAGCCAAAAGGCATAGCTTGAGTCACATTGGCGCCCCAGCTAGTGAGAATGTCCCAAGGTTCACCTTCGAATACCGCTGCAGCGGCAACAAATTTAGTGCCATCGATAACCGAACCACCGCCAACCGCGAGGAGGAAGTCGATATTCTGCTCACGTACTTGGGCGACGGCTTTCATTAAGGTTTCATAGGTTGGGTTTGGCTCAATGCCATCGAACTCGACAACGAAACGATTACCCAATGATTGTTTAACTTCGTCTAACGTGCCTGTTTTTCTAGCACTGCTGCCGCCAAAGAGGATCATCACTTTAGCATCGCTCGGTACTAGAGAATCAATTTCGGTGATAGTGTCTTTACCAAAACGGATTCGGGTCGGGTTGTAATAGTTAAAATTTAGCATGGATGATGTTATTCCTATTATTACTTTAAATGAGCAGCGTTAATTGAGCTGCATTAATTAATCGCCCGTTAAATTAGTAGACCAGTCGTCTAATTTTGGGGCGTGAAAATGTATTCTTTAAAAATCTGGGCTGATCGATATCAGCAAATATTAGTTTTGAGTCGGTATTAGGTTAAAGGGCCGTTTTAGGCGTTAAAATGGATTCAGTCGTTACGAGTGCACGTTCGAGTGCCGCAGGGCTGTGGCCCAACTTGTTCATTAAGCTGGCGCCTAACCACATGTGATACAACATTTCAGCGGTTGATTGCGGATCTTGCTGGGCGATTGATCTATCGGTTATGCCCACTTGAACACAAGTCGTTAACCTCTCTATGATGCCGGCGGAGCCTTTAAGTAAGGCAACACGCATGGCTTCTGATAAATCGGCCACTTCGGCGCTGAGCTTAACGACTAGACACTTTTGATCTACGCAGCCATCGGCTTGTACGTGCAACCATTGTTGCCAGTATTGCATCAAGCGTTGATGGCCTGTCAGTGTTGAGTCATTGAATAATGCGTCTAAATCTAATTGATATTTTTCAAAATAATCAGTAATAAGCGCTTCACCAAATTGTTCTTTGGATTTGAAGTAGTGATAAAACGAGCCTTTTGGCACTTCGGCCGCCTGCAGCAGTAGGGATAAGCCGACGCTGGAGAAGCCTTTGCGTACGATCAGCTTGTAGCCGATGTCGAGAATATGCTGGCGAGTGGATTGAGTTTCAATTTTCATGGGGTTTAGGATAAATCAAATTAGACCGGTCGTCTAGTGTTGTTTTTTTCGGCGATATCAACGCATTCGATTTAGTATGCTTTGCATTGTGACTTTTGCGCTGCCTTGAGCCAAGTTAATAAAATTGCCAAATTGATAAATGTTAGACGGATAAGGCATTCTGATGGTGAAATGGTGAAATGGTGAAATGGTGAAATGGTGAAATGGTGAAATGGTGAAATGGTGAAATGGTTCGGTAGGACAACATACTCACAGTGCTGAGATAAACCGTCACTGTGAGCGTTCGATTAACGATTGATATGAAATATTAATCGCACTGTCACTTAATCGAGATGACTAGAGATAGCTACAGCAATATTCGGCAATGGCTGTGTTACGAATTTTAAAGCTAACATTTGCAGCCAGCTCAAATTGAGTGCCCTCTCTAAACTCCTGCCATACAGAGCTCTCCGGTAACAACACCTCAAAACGGCCACTGGTGACTTCCATTATTTCGCCTTGGGAGGTTGAGAACTCATATTCCCCTGGTAATACAACACCTAAGGTCTGCTTGCTGCCATCGGCAAAAAATACGCTACGGCTAGCCACTTTGCCATCAAAGTAGATGTTGGCTTTTTTAGATACTGACACTTGCTCGAGTAAACTCATTATTAATCCTCTATAAATTGGCTTGAGATGAATTTATATGCATATTTAATAAATTTCAATGCATCATTTGTCGCATGGATGTGCGCATTCAATATAAGTTGATGCTAACGTTCGGTTTATTGCTTATTTCCCACTATATCATTTTGTTTGAAATGGTCGGTATGGCTTGGCTGTCATTTAAAGTTATTAATCATTTTTCTACTTAAAAATAATGAGTTGTCGGAATTTTAGTGAACTTTTGATGAAAATAGTCGGCACCGCTTTGTTTAGCTGAGATTCTTCTCCTATAGTTTTAAGGCAGGTTTGATTCTGCAAAGATTGAAGGAATGGAATTCGACGCGCGACAAGGAGTCTCACCATGGGTTTTACTCGTAAAATTCAGCTTATCAGTTTATTGATTGTCCTATTACCCCTCATATTTGCCACCGCAATAGTGACTTACATTGCTCGGGATGAATTGTTTGCCGAGGCTCAGTCTCGTTTAGTGGCAGTGCGTGAGATCAAGCAACGGCAGATTGTTGGCATGTTTCAGGACTTTTCCGATAACCTGCAGGCCGTCAGCGCCGTAATTGCCAGCCAAAAAAGCCTCGATACTCTTACTGACATAGATCAAACCTTGCAGTCATTAAATAAATCCCTCGGTTTTTATGACCTATTTATTATTAGTGACGATGGCACCGTTTTATATACAGTGGCGAAGGAGTCTGATTTCGGCACCAATTTGCGTACTGGACCCTTCCATGATTCGGGATTAGCACAGTTATTCAATAAGGCATTGGGATCGGCGGGCACAGTATTACTACAAGATTTTTCCGCATACGCGCCTTCAAATGGTCAACCTGCGGCATTTATTGGCCAGTCGATTCAGTTCAATCAGCAAAGATTGGTGGTGGCGGCTCAAGTATCAATCGATCGCATCAACAGAGTTATGCAAATTCGTGAGGGTATGGGGCAAAGTGGTGAAACTTATCTCATTGGCCCAAATAATCGTATGCGTTCTGATTCTTTTCTCGATCCCATTAATCGCACTGTTACGGCTTCGTTTGCAGGAACGGTAGCTCAGAATGGTGTCGATACGCTGGCGGTAAAGGAGGCGCTGGCAGGTAAATCGGGTGTGATGCAAGTGAATGACTATAACAATAATCCCGTTTTATCCGCTTATTCTCCTGTCGTTGAGCTCGGTTTACGTTGGGGTTTGATGGCTGAAATTGATGTGAGTGAAATAGCAGCTCCCGCCTACCGTATGATGTTTATCGGCTTATCTGTTTGTGCAGCAGCCTTAGTGTTGGCGTTCGCTGCCGCTAAGTTAGTTACAGGGTTTGTATTAAAGCCGCTCGGCGGTGAGCCTGAGGACATGTGTAACTTGACCAGTATGATCGCCTCTGGCGATTTAACTCATAATTTACCGCATGTTCAAACGGATAATCACCTGATGAGTTGGTTGGCGCGGATGCAAACTAAGCTCAAAGAAATCATCAGTCAGCTGGTGGGCGTTGGGCATGAACTTGAATCTGCCGCCGAACAAAACTCTGCCGCTATGACACAAGCCGATTGCAGTATTCAGATGCAGGCTAAAGAAACTGATATGTTGGCTACTGCAGTTGAAGAAATGAGTTATGCCGCAGCTGAAATCAGCACGAATACGATGAGATCCTCCGATGAAGTGTCCGCCTGTACCCATTCGAGTGAAATTCTTTCGCAAAACTTGGCTAGTACTCGTAAAAGCTTAAAAGTGACCTTGAGCAGTTTTGCAACTATTCATCAACAGGTGGGCAGTCTTGAGGCGGATAGTCAGAAAATCGGCTCAGTATTAGCTGTGATAAATGCGATTGCGGAACAAACTAATCTCTTGTCTCTTAATGCGGCGATTGAAGCAGCGAGAGCTGGCGAGCATGGTCGTGGATTTGCTGTGGTTGCCGATGAGGTGCGTCAGTTAGCGGTGAAGGTTCAGTTAGCAACTCAGGATATTGGGCAAGTGTTAAAAGGTATTCAGCAACAGTCAGGTGTGCTGGCGTTGCATAGTGTGACTTGTTCCACTGAAGCCTCTAAAACCGCAGAAGATGCGGATGGAATGCAGACCGCGGTGGATGATATTGCTTTGCGCTTAGAAACCTTAAAGGCATTAATGATTCAAACCGCAACCGCTGCGGAAGAACAAACAACGGTTTCGGCGACGATTGCGCAGGGGATTGCGGGCTTAAGCGTGGCGGCGGAGGAAAATAGTGCGGCTATCAGCCAAGTAGCAGCGAGTACGCGGAGTCTGTTGGGGTTAGCAAATCAGCTTGGTTTAACAACGGCACAGTTTAAGGTGTAGATATTTTTCGCTGCATTTACAGTGTTCTCACCTTAGTTGGTGCTGTAAATGTGACTGAGCTGGATGTTACACATCCGCCAGAAATGGATTTCTGGCGGATATTTTTATCAGGACTTCAGTTGGTTATCCCATGAGTGAGCATTAACGTTTACGCCAAATTGTCATTTCTGAGATGGAATGTTGGAATTTACGTTTAGTCTCGCGGATCACGAAGGGAATTTCCTTCACTGCGACCAGCTCAAATTGGCCGATCAAGGTTTCGGTCAAACCATCTAAGGTGGTGAAGTTCTCTCCTTTGACTTTAACGCCACCTAACCATTTATCCTTGGGCGTATAATCTTCAAGCCAAGTGTATGGCGAGGCAATCACAAGGTATCCACCTTGATTAATCCGCTGGGCAATACTGGTTAAAAAGTGTTTAGGCTCGTTCAACCTGTCGATAAGATTTGAGGCATAAACCAAATCATAACCTGTGTAGATGGGCTTTAAATTACAGGCATCACCTTGCATAAAGTTGACCTTTTTCGCCTCAAGCTCATATCCCAGTTTTGCGAGACTCGCACTCTTAAATTCCTGTAAGTCGCCTTCGGTGCGTATGGTGTAACGTTTTTCACCTTGTTCTGTCAGCGCATAGGCCTGTTGAATAAAGCGCGCCGAGAAGTCGATACCATCAACATGATCAAACACTTTTGCCAGCTCGAAACTCGCGCGACCAACGGAGCAGCCGATATCCAGGGCTTTAGCAGTATGAGTCAATTGAATTTCACTCAGCGCTTGCTGCACACCATTGACGCAGAAGTTAGCAACCCCGAAATATTCGGCGCCATAGTGAAATTCAAGGTATTGGGAAATCAGTTCATCCGTTTCGTACACATTGACCTCTTCCATTTGAGCTGGATTTTGGGTGGATTCCACATAGCGAAAGCCCGCGTGTTGATAAAAATGTCGACGAAACGAATAGCGTGATGAAGCTATTGCCTCATTACCCGTAGAGATCCACGAGCCGCCTTTGATGAGATTATGTTTGCCATCGAAGGTTGGGGTGGAGAAATCATCGTAAAGTGGGTGTACGGCGAAGCCGTCAAAACCGTCGATTGCGGTTTCTGTCCATTGCCAAACATTACCGACAATATCGAAAAAGCCATTATGTTCGAAGCGATTCACTGGGCAAGAAGAGGCGTAATAAGCCAAAGCAATATTGCCCGGCACTTCATGCCAATCGGGCGCATCGGCGGGCACATTCTCGCGTAAGATGTACCACTCAGCTTCAGTTAATAGACGTATATTGCTTTGCTTTTGTTCGGCTTTCCAATTACAGAAGGCCTTAGCTTCGAGCTGATTCACTTCAACAGGCCAGTTTAATGGCAGCGGAATTTCTTCCACTAAGTTACGTTGCCACCATTTATCTTGTCTTAAGCGCCAAAAACGCGGCATTTGTGCTTGGGTATAGGCAAGCCAAGCTTGGCCTTCTTCATTCCAAAATTGGGGTGAGCGATAGCCGCCAGCTTCGACGAATGCGAGATACTCTTGATTCGAGACTAAGAATTTAGCCGCCTTAAAGTCGTTAACGTTAAATATTTTATGGCCGTACTCATTGTCCCAGCCGTAGGTTTGGTCTTGTTCTGTTTTGCCTAAGGTCACTTTTTGCCCTTTTACAGCCAATAAACTGTTGGTCTCGGCAGGGGCGGTGTCTTGGCACGCAGGCCAGAGGTGGTTGGGCGCGACATACTCCAGCGGCAGTTGGCGTATGATCACCGATGAGGTTTCTAAATGAATACGCTCATGTTCAATGCCCATCAAAATGATCCAAGCTGGACTATTTTGAATGATAGGTAACGCTAGAGGCATTTCATCGATAACACGATTGATGACAGCATTAACTTGTTGGCGATAGCTTCGCACCTCTGCTACATCCGGCCACGGATAATGTTGTTCGTTCAAATCATCCCAAGACATCTCATCGACACCAATGGCGAACATGGATTCGAAGTTGTCGTTTACTCGTTCATCGAGAAATTTACCAAGTTTGAGTTTGTTGATATAGAAAGTGGCCGTATGGCCAAAGTAAAAGATTAACGGATGGCGCAGCGGCTCGGCTTTGAGGTAATAGGCGCTATCTTCTTGGATCAAATCATACAGAGACTCGTATAAAGCCCATGTCTGATTAAAGTATTGCTTAAGCTCTTGACGCTTTCCGGCCTCAGTTTCACCAATGAGCTTAAGGGGTTGAGGGGGTTGCGTTATGGGCTTATCCATAGACAAGTAAACTCCGTATTTATCGGCCTGCGGTGCAAGCATGGGAAGATTAATCTATCGTGTGTGACTCTATACGCGATTACTGAGCTCAGGATCACTTTGTCAGCTTAATGTGTCGGTTTCAGGCAAAGTGTTTTACAAACTAACAGAAAGACCAATTGAGTCCAACATCAGTGCTGGAGCTTAAAGCATCTCAGGTATGACCCTTTGGTTTGGAATTATCTTACAAAGAAAGTGATGCGCTCAATTTAGTGATGCTATCCCTTACAGGGATTAAAATTATTTTATCCCTGAAGAGTATTTTCTCTGTCGGGGTTAAGGCAGAATGATCCCGTCCGTAAAATTATTATGCAGGATATAACGGGATGACAATTAACGCATTATGGATACCCGCCTGGTATGAGCTTGATCCGTCGATCGTAGTGGGTGTGACTGAGGAGTTTGTTTTTCACAAGACTGCCGCAAACGAGGCGTTAAAGTTTTACAGCGGTGCAAAGGAAAACGATGCCGTTAAGGCAACCGGAACTATTTCGGCCATTAAGCACAATGTCTTGGGGGACATTGAAAGTGTCGATGCGCAGGGGCTCGATTATACGCTTGTGTTGCAAGATGGACGGCGTTTGTTAGTCAACGCAGAGGAAAACCCTGGCTTGGTTTATGAGTGGGTTGATGACAGTTGGCAGCCTTCAGATATGGTCATTACAGATTGGACATTAGCAGTACAATTTGCGTCTTTATCACCATTGACGCCAATAAAGTAATTGAAGGTTTATCGTGAGTAACTAGATGGCAAAGTGCAGTTAGCGCTCGGGATCCGAGGTTGACTGCACTTTTACTTGTTCAGCAAGTTGTTGGTATTCTTGTTTGATTTCTGCAATATAAACATCGTGAAAATTCAATTCATTAAATTCTTCTATACAGAGCTGATAACGGCGTAGCTGCTCAGATTTTTCTTCGGCGGTATCCCATATTTCCATTAGCATAGCGTTTGATTCCATTCATAAATTTAATATATGTATCCAGCATGCATTTTAACTATGTCTACTGATAATTAATCGAGTCGGCTTCAAAATGGTTACGCTTCATGTTGTCCTGAGACGTTATCTTTTCTATAAATCGATGTTAAACAAAGTGTTAGAGTTAACAACTATATTATACCGTATGAGTGGATAACTTTTTTCCTCATCTTCTTCGGGACAAATGCTTACATCAAGGCGCTGCCATATCCTTATAATGTTTCTATCTTGATGATTGGATTGTGCCTGTGAGCATTTTGCTCTAGATTGATATTTCTTTGTTTTTATCTTCTGGCCTTGATTCTTTTTTGCCCTTTGGAGCCGTGTAATGGCTAATATTCTGTTAGTTGCCAATCTCAACTGTGATCGGATCTTACTGCTTGATAAACCTTTAAAAACGGGTGGACGTTTCCATTATCAAGATGGCGGCCAAAGGCTCGGTGGCGGTGGGGCAAATACCGGATTAGGTTTAGTCTGGGCTGGGCATAGCGTCGCGTTGGTGAGTCAAGTGGGCCGTGATGACATGGGGGATTGGCTCATTGCAGAAGCCAGTACTCAAGGGCTCGATTGTCGTTTAGTGCAGCGCCGCGCCGGCAATACATGCGAAATGCTGCTTGTAATGACGCCAGATGGCGAGCGCACCATTATTCGGCCACAAAGACCCATATTTGAATTATCTGTACCGCCGAAATGGCAGCCATGGGACGCGCTGTATTTTAATACTTCCGCAGAAGGCTCTGTCAGCTGGGCAAAAACAGCTTTAGAACATTGTCTTGTGGTCGCGCAATTAGCCAAGGACGACAGACAGAGACCTTGTCATATTTTATTGGCCTCCATGAGTGATATTCAGGGGCGTTGTGATGGCGCATCTTGGGAATATGGCAAAAGCATTGGCGGCGATTGTCTGCGTTACTTTATTGTCACCGATGGTATCAATGGGGCTAAGGTTTACACGCACGATCAAGTGCAGCATGTTGCCGCTATCCCTGCCACAGTTGTTGATACCACTGGCGCTGGTGATGCCTATGCTGCAGGGTTGATCCACTGTCTCTGCATCGGCCAGTCGATTACTGAGGCCATGGCAGAAGGGGCGATTTGGGCGGCATTTGCGGTGGCAACTGATAGTTCTATTCCGGGTGAGGCACTAAAACAGTATTTAGAGGCGAAGCAAATCGCATGAAAATCTGCGGGCGAGCAGTTTGAGTCATCTTTCTGTCATACGTCCTTGCTAGAGTATGTCTTGTGGCGCATAGCTTGTCCCTTAACGTTTTCTTGTACTTTTCTCCCATTTATTGGTTAGTATGTTTTTTGCCTCGTTTCCCCAACGAGGCATTTTTTTGCTCAAAATAAAGTTATTCCATCGTAGAACGCCAATACGACAGAAATCTTGTGCGGCTATGGCGCAATTGCGTTAACATTTATTCAACTAAAATAGTTATCGTTAAATTAAAATAATAAGCCACTCAAGGTGTTCTGTAGTCTTTGGAGTTGAGAATGGGCAATAACGCTTGGAATGATAAAAATAAATTTATTTGGCTTCTGTCTGTTTTGCTTTTGGTCGCCTTTTTAGTGACCAGCGGTATCAGTTACAAAGTAGCCCATGATTCACTGAGCCAACAAATAGAGAGCAATACCTTACCGCTCACAAGTGACAATATTTATTCAGAAATTCAACAGGATTTGTTACGACCCATCTTTATTTCATCCTTGATGGCGCAGGATACCTTTGTTCGGGATTGGACCTTAAGTCATGAGCAAGAGCCCGAAAAACTCATTCGTTACCTTAAGGAAATCCAAGAAAAATACGGTACAGTCACGAGCTTTTTTGTGTCTGAGAAAAGTCGAAATTATTACCATTCCACGGGCATTTTAAAACAAATCCAAGATGTAGAGCCTGACGATGCTTGGTATTTTCGAGTGCGTTCTTTACCTGAATCTGAGCATTATGAGGTCAATATTGATGCCGATACGGCTGATCGCAGTAAGACAACAGTATTTGTGAATTATAAGGTTTTTGATTTTGAAGGAAAATTTATTGGTGTTACCGGTGTGGGGTTGGCGGTTGAAAAGGTTAAAGCCTTAATTGAGTTATATCAAAAGCGTTATAACCGCCGAGTGTTCTTTACGGATCGGCAAGGTAATGTCACTTTGCATGGCGATCAATATGACGGTACGGATTCGCTGCAAACGAACGTAGGGCTTGATAATTTGGCTACGCGTATTTTAACCAGCCCAAGTGCCGCCTTCAGCTATCAGAAAAGCGGGAAAACGGTTTATCTCAATAGTCGCTTAGTTCCTGAGTTTAAGTGGTATTTGATTGTTGAGCAGGAGGATGCGCCACAAGAGCGGGAACTGTTAAATACGTTTTGGGGTAATTTGGCGTTAAGCCTAATGGTGACTCTAGGTATTTTATTCATCTCAAACATGACCTTAGGTCGTTATCAGCGCAAACTAGAAATTATGGCGTCTACCGATAAGCTCACTGGCGCCGCTAACCGTCAGGTGTTTGATGAGTACTTTAGGCAGGCGTTAGATAAAGCTAAGCTGACACAATCGCCGATTTCAATACTCTTGTTGGATATCGACCACTTTAAAAAAGTGAACGACAGTTATGGGCATGGGATTGGTGACTTAGTATTAAAAACCATGACTAATATGCTGCGTGGTTTACTACAACAACAGGATATTTTATGTCGTTGGGGCGGTGAGGAGTTTTTAATTTTACTCCCTGAGATGGACTTATCCCGAGCGGCAGAACTGGCAGAACAGATCCGTGACCTCATTTCCCAGCGGGAAATTAAAGTGAATGGATTACACATTTCTATTACTGCCAGTATTGGTGTTGCTGAGCATCAAGTGCAAGAGCCTGCGGAGGACCTTATCAAACGTGCCGATCTGGCCTTGTATCAGGCAAAAGAAGCGGGCCGAAATCAAGTGGTGTTAAATCATTCATAGACTCTACTCGGTTCTTCTTGGCAGCAATGTTTAGCCTACCTTTGTGGGTTATGGCGTGGGTTGATTGTATTATTGGCGTATCGCGGTTTACACTCTGACAGTAATGCGCGATAGGTCATTGATTTGGAGTTGCAGATGTCAAAGTTGTTGATTAATAAGTTGTCTGGATTGTACTTAGGAACTCATCTTCAAGAAATGTCCGGTGTTGCTACGGGGATTGATGGTAAGCAAGCGGCTCAACAACTGTTAGTGCATATCGACCATGTTGAAGGGGACGCGCAGGCCGATCCAAAACACCATGGCGGCCTTGATCGCGTGCTACATCATTTCCCCCGCGAGCACTACGGCCAATATCGTCGTTGGGACTTAATCACCCAGCTCGAAGATGCGCCCAGCATGGGAGAGAACATTAGCACAGTTGGACTGAACGAAACTCAAGTCAATATTGGCGATATCTTGCAAATTGGCGCAGTAAAAGTGCAAGTGACTCAGCCGCGTTCACCTTGTTTTAAATTGAATCTGCAATTTGGTCACAAAGAATTCGCCCTCGCCATGCAGCAAAGCCAATTATGTGGTTGGTTTTATAGAATCTTAACCCCAGGGATTATTCAGTTAAACGATAGGATTGAATTAGTTGAGCGTCGTACTGATATCAGTGTTGCCGAGGCCATGTCACTCTATTTCTCGCCAACGTTTAATACCAGTGCCTATGATCGTTTAGCTTCCTGCGAGGGATTAGCGCTGAGTTGGGTTAATAGCCTACAACGCCGCTTAGCATTACAGACAGTAGAAGATTGGCAAATGCGTTTATATGGGCCGAGTGGAAAATAAGGCTTTATATTCAAAATGATAAAACAGGGATGACCTATGATTGAACCCGTTACAAAAAGTGATAAAGATTTTGGCTTACTGGTATACGCCTCAAGTTTTATTGGATACTTAGTGCCGTTGGGCTCTATTCTTGGTCCTTTGATCATTTGGCTGATGAAGCGTGAAGAGTCCGCATTTGTCGATCAATGTGGCCGTAGTTGTTTGAACTTTAAATTGAGCCTGTTGATTTATGTGATCATCAGTGCCGTATTAGCTTTGGTCGGAATAGGTTTCATTTTATTGATCTTACTGGGTATATTCGATCTGGTGTGTACTGTGCTGGCGATTATTAAGGCCAGCGAAGGTAAAGTGTATCGCTATCCATTAACGATTAAATTTATTGCTATGGATTAATTGCCTCTGCGAGTTAAAGAAAAACGCCTTAGATGGAAACATCTAAGGCGTTTTTTATGGCGTAAATTTTAAGGTTTTACACCTTAAACTTGGCCACTAAGGTATCTAAGCGGTGTGACAGTTGATTCAAGGCTAAACTCGCCTGTGCCGCCGCTTGTGCAGTATTGGCAGTACGTTGAGTAATGTCATTGATTTCAGTGACGTTACGGTTGATGTCCTCCACAACTGTGGATTGTTCTTCCGTTGCCGCAGCAACTTGAATGTTCATGTCGCTGATAAGACCAATGCGATCGCTAATGCCAATTAACGATTTGCTGGCTTCATCGACGGCCACAACGCCTTCGTGGGAGCGGGTACGACTCTGGGCCATCGCATTAACCGCGCGGCTGGCTTCCGATTGCAGTTTGTCGATCATGCCTTGCACTTCATTGGTCGATGCCGCGGTGCGTGAGGCTAAGTTACGTACTTCATCGGCCACGACAGCAAATCCACGTCCAGCTTCGCCGGCACGTGCTGCTTCAATGGCCGCGTTAAGTGCTAACAAGTTAGTCTGCTCAGAGATAGCGCGGATCACATCTAAAATACCACCGATGGATTTAGTGTGGGTCGCGAGGGACTCAATCACTTCACCCACTTGGCCAACGTCTTTCGACAATTGGTTAATGGTATCGCGGGCACGGGTTACCACAACTTGGCCGCTGCTGGCTTCAGTATCTGCATCTCTGGCGGCAACCGCAGCTTGGGCGGCATTACTGGCAATTTCATTAACCGTCGCGCCCATTTCATTAATGGCCGTTACCACCATCATAGTGCGATCTTTCTGCTCGTGGCTGTCTTCTAAGGTTTGCTGTGCCTGATTCGACACATCCTTAGCCGAGAAACCGAGCTGTTCGCTGGTTTGTGCCACTTCGATGACAGATTCCTGTATCTTACTGATAAAGCTGTTAAATCCTTTGGCGAGCTGTGCAATTTCATCTTCACCATTGACTGGTAGACGTTGACGTAAGTCACCTTCGCCTTCGCCTATGTCGTGGAACATGGCGGCAACTTGGGCAATAGGACGACTCACAGAACCTGCCACCACGATGGCGAGTACAATAAAGCCCGCTGCAATTATTAGCGTCCAGATTAAGATCTGATAAGCCGCTTCGGTTAATAGTGCGAACACTTCGGCCTCGGGCACCTGTGCGACTAAGTACCAATCCATAGATGCGATATAACTACTGGCAACCAGCATGTTTTCGCCATTGATTTTGGTATTGATCAGATTGAAATCACTGCGGTTTAATAATGAGCTTGAACTCGCATCCTTGTATAAGCTGCTTAGGCTGCTCTTACCAATTTGGCTCGTATCTGGGTGGAGTTTTACCTCACCTTTAGCATCCACTAAGTAGACTAAACCGGTTTCTTCAATTTTAAACGAGCTCAGCAAACGCACCATGTCATCGAGTGATTTAGCGAGCCCGACTAAGCCGCGACCATTGGGTTGTTGGTAGTTGATGAAGAGTTTGACTTCGCCGTTGGCCTCAGTAAATACGTTCAACATACGTTCTTGGCCACTGTCTCGGTAACCAAAAAACCAGCCGTCCTGCGCAGGAGTGAGCACGCGCAAAAAACCATCCTGAGTATAGTAGGCGGCAGTTTGTCTGTCGGCGTAGGAAGCTTGCGCTAGCTTATACTGACGAGTGATGTCTTTGAGTTGGGCTACGACTTGGGGTTCTTGGGCCTGCGGTCTACCGTCTTCGAGCCATTGCAGTAACATGCGGCTACTGGCCAATTGCTCTGCAGCATTCATCAAAGTGGAAATGTCGAGATCGATCTTATTGCGAATTTGCATCATTAAGCTCGGTAATTCCGAACCTAACATCCTTTGTTGTACGACATTTTTCGCGCTACGTTGGCTTAATACGCCGACGAGTATGGTCGACAACAGTACTGCAAATGTCACTGTTAACAGAATTTTCTGCTTAATGGTGAGGTTATTAAATATCATAAATATCAATATGCCTGTGTTGGACTATTTTGAGTTATCGGTCAACGCACTCTTGTACGGTAAAAGATTATCGGACAGAAATGTTAAAAGTTAACCTTAGTCTAGGCCGGTTGCCGAATGAAACAGCGTATAGAACACTTATTTGGCCTAACCTGTTGGTCTTGCTGTAGATCTAATTATGTAGAGTATAGATGGAAATGAGATGGTGATTGAAAACGAACTCTTTTTTGTGTGGCAATTGTGGCCAATGTCGCGAGTAAGGGCAAGTAAAAAAAGTGAACTATTCGTGTAAAAGGTGAAAAAAAGGCGCTCCATTGAGCGCCATTATTTACATTTATCATCCAAATGTTACATGTTGGGGTAGTTTGGACCACCACCGCCTTCCGGTGTAACCCAAGTGATGTTTTGGCTCGGATCTTTAATGTCGCAGGTTTTGCAATGAATGCAGTTTTGCGCATTGATTACAAACTTGGGTTGACCCGCCTCTTCGACGATTTCATACACGCCTGCTGGGCAGTAACGCTGTGCTGGCTCATTAAACTGAGTCAAGTTAATGCCCAGTGGAATGCTGCTGTCCTTGAGACGTAAATGGCAGGGCTGATCTTCCTCATGATAAGTGCTCGACAGATACACTGAGGACAGTTTATCGAAACTAAGCTTGCCATCGGGTTTTGGATAATCAATCTTGCTGTAAGCGCTCACAGGTGCCATTTGCGCATAGTCTGGGTGCTCATCACGCAGTGTGATAGGGAACTTTCCGCCAAACCAGTTTTGATCTATATAGTTGAATGCGCCGCCTAAATAGGTACCAAATTTGTGCATTGCTGGACCAAAGTTGCGGGATTTATGCAATTCTTCGTATAGCCAGCTTTCTTCAAGGTGGGTTTGGTAACAGTCGAGATCTTTACCGCCTTCAACCCCTGCCATCATGGCTTTACCTAAGGTTTCTGCTGCAACAATCCCGCTCTTCATCGCAGTGTGAGTGCCTTTGATTTTAGCAAAGTTCAACGTACCCGCGTTGCAGCCTATGATAAGACCGCCAGGAAAACTCATCTTAGGTAGCGAGTTTAAGCCGCCTTTAGTAATCGCGCGGGCGCCATAACTAAGGCGTTCGCCACCCGTTAAATACTTAGCAATCACAGGGTGGGTTTTATAGCGCTGGAATTCGTCAAATGGGCTCAGATGCGGATTTTTGTAGTTCAAATCAATAATAAGGCCGACCGCAATTTGGTTATCTTCCATGTGATAAAGGAAGCCGCCACCCGATGCGCCCTCGGTTAATGGCCAGCCACCTGTGTGAACGACTTTGCCTTGTTCGTGTTGCTCGGCGGGGACTTTCCAAATTTCTTTGAAGCCTAAACCATAATGCTGTGGTGTTTTACCATTATCTAAATGGTATTTTTCGATAAGTTGCTTGCCTAAGTGGCCGCGGCAACCCTCGGAGAAAACGGTATATTTAGCATGCAACTCCATGCCTGGCATAAAGCTGTCTTTGGGTTCGCCATCGGCACCCACTCCCATATCGCCAATTAAAATACCTTTAACGCTGTTATCGGCGTTAAATAGCAGTTCGCTGGCGGCAAAGCCGGGGAATATTTCGACACCGAGTTCTTCTGCGCGATTGGCAAGCCAGCGGGACAGATTACCGACGCTGATAATAAAATTGCCGTCGTTGTGCATGGTTTTTGGCACAAAAGCATTAGGCATGACTCGGCCGTCGGTGGCTGAGCTGAGTAGGTAGATTTCGTCGTGGGTGACAGCGGTTTTTATTGGGGCATCTTTTTCACGCCAGTCGCTGAATAGCTCGTCTAGCACTTTTGTCTCGAACACTGCGCCTGACAGAATATGCGCGCCCACTTCTGAGCCTTTTTCTACCACACAGACGGTAATTTCTTTACCTGAATCCTGTGATATTTGCATTAATCGACATGCCGTGGCCAAGCCAGCTGGACCAGCACCGACGATAACAACATCGAATTCCATTGATTCGCGTTCCATCAGTTCACCTCTTCCTTCACGTTTCCCCGATTTTTATCGAGTGTTGTAGTTTGTAAACGGGCGTTTTATTGCTTGTACCACCTTACCTGAAAATAAGATAAGGTCACAGTGGATTACGCTGCTGTTTAGTCTAATTCAATACAAATCTTTAGGTGAGGACTGTCACAGATTATTCACGCTAGCGTGATCTAGGTTAATAAATACCTGTTTAGGGGTATAGCTAGTGAGTACTTTCGGCCTATAATCACCGACGACGGTTCTCCGAGCTTGCCTACCTAAGTCGAAAGATATGGAGGTGTAGCCGTGGTAATAATGCCACCGGGGTGGGATAAGAAATGCTCTCACCTCCCACACTTGGAAAGGTGATCATGTCTCAATTACAAGACAGCTTTGGTCGAAAATTTCACTATTTACGGATGTCAGTCACTGACGTTTGTAACTTCAAATGCAGTTACTGCCTCCCTGATGGTTATCATCCAGAAGGTAAACCAAAATTTTTATCTCTCAATGAGATAGAAAACTTAGTCTCTGCATTTAGCCAAGTCGGCACCCAAAAAATCCGCATTACAGGCGGTGAACCTACCCTGCGTAAAGACTTTACCGACATCATACGTGTCGTTGCCGATAACCCGCGCATTCAAACCATAGCAACGACCACTAATGGCTATCGACTCGAAAAGCATGCTAAAGAATGGTTCGATGCGGGCTTGCGTCGTATTAATGTGTCCGTGGATAGTTTAGATCCCAAAATGTTTTACCAGATCACCGGCGAAAATAAGTTTGATGAAGTGATGCGGGGGATTGATGCCGCCTTGTCGGCAGGTTTCGAGCGAGTAAAAATCAACGCCGTACTGCTTAAAGGTTTAAACGATAAAGATTTGCCACGTTTTTTACACTGGATTAAACACACGCCAATCGACCTGCGTTTTATCGAGCTGATGGAAACGGGTCTTGGTCGTGAGTATTTTGAAGCCCATCACCTAGCGGGCGCCGACATCAAAGCACAGTTACTGGCAGATGGCTGGCAATTAGATACGCCAAGTGCCTCCGATGGTCCAGCCCAAAATTTCAGCCGCAGCGATTATCAGGGCCGTATCGGCTTGATCATGCCCTATGCCAATAATTTTTGTGCTACCTGTAACCGTTTACGGGTATCTGCTAAGGGTAAATTGCACTTGTGCCTCTTTACGGAATCTGGTGTCGATTTACGTGATCTGCTACAGCATTCTAACCAGCAAGCGGAATTAATTGAGCGTCTGCACGGTCAATTAGCCCAGAAGAAAGAAACCCATTACTTGCATCAAGGCATCACAGGTGTCACTCAGCATCTTGCCTCTATTGGCGGCTAGACCTGATTTTAGGTCTGTTGCCATAGCCAATTTAGCGCGAGTATAAGTTCAATTTCCCTTGTACCCTGTTTTGACCTCAATTAAAGGATCGCTCCAATGAGCAATGTATTTACTCATATTAATGCCGATGGCAATGCCCATATGGTCGATGTAACTGAAAAAGCCGTTACCGAGCGCGAAGCCCGTGCAGAAGCTTTTATTGAGATGGCGAGCACGACACTCGAGATGATCATGAGTGGCAGCCACCACAAGGGTGATGTGTTTGCGACCGCGCGTATTGCGGGCATTCAAGCTGCGAAAAAAACCTCAGATCTTATCCCTCTCTGCCATCCGCTGATGCTAACGAAAGTTGAAGTTGATTTAGAGGCACAACCTGAACATAACCGCGTGCGTATTACTAGCCTGTGCAAGTTATCCGGCAAAACGGGCGTAGAGATGGAAGCGTTAACAGCAGCTTCAGTGGCGGCGTTAACTATCTATGACATGTGCAAGGCTGTGCAAAAAGATATGGTGATCTCCCAAGTCCGTCTGTTGGAAAAGCGTGGCGGCAAGTCGGGACATTTTAAGGTTTAGCGGATCAAAAACGAGAGAAGACTATGATTAACGTGTTGTTTTTTGCTCAAGTTCGAGAATTGTTGGGCACAGCTAAATTAAGTTTAGAGGCGAGCGAGCAGACTCAAACTGCCGAAGCATTACGGGCAACGCTGGCGGCCACCGACGACAAATGGGCCAAAGTATTAACCTCTGACAAATTGCTGGTGGCGGTAAATCAGACCATTAGTCAATGGGATACGCCTGTAAACGATGGTGATGAAGTCGCCTTTTTCCCACCGGTTACAGGAGGTTAATATGCGTTTATTACCCGCAGTTCGAGTGCAAGAGGTCGATTTTAGTGTTTCTGACGAATATCGCCAGCTAGCTCAAGATGATAGCGATGGTGCCGTAGTCACTTTTGTCGGCAAAGTGCGTGATTTTAACGATGGCGCCGCGGTGACAGATTTAACCTTAGAGCACTATCCGGGCATGACCGAAGCCGTGTTAGAACAAATCGTTGCCGAGGCGCGTAGCCGTTGGCCGCTTAATAAAGTGACGGTTATTCACCGTGTCGGTACTATGGCTCTGGGTGAGCAGATTGTGTTTATCGGCGTAACCAGCGCCCATCGCAAGGCCGCTTTTGCTGCCTGTGAATTCTTAATCGACTTTTTAAAAACCAAAGCGCCATTCTGGAAATTAGAAGCGGGCGAGCAAGGTAAAAGTTGGGTTGAAGCGAAAGATGCCGATGAACAGGCGGCTAAGCTATGGCAACACAAAGACTAGTCGCGTGACAGAGATACTCGTAGTCGCAACGCAGCTTGCCAGTTTAAGACCCGCGCGAATATTGCACTAAGGTGACCCAATGCAGAGTTTGACCCGTTTCTTTCATACCTGTGTTTTTGCATTACTCTGGTGCTTGGCGGTCGTGCCATCGACGAGTCGCGCGGCGGATAATACAGCGATTCCCGCAATTGCCGCTGCCTCTGATTTACGTTTTGCCCTCGATGATATTAGCCAAAAATTTACCAATGAAACTGGGCTAAAAGTAAAAATATCCTATGGGTCATCGGGCAATTTTGCTACTCAAATCCAAAATGGTGCGCCCTATGAATTATTTTTATCTGCGGATGAAAAATATATTCAGCAATTGCATAGTGCTGGCGTTGCCCGCGATGCTGGCGTTCTTTATGCCCAAGGGCAACTCGCTATTGTTGTACCTAAAACAGGTCGTTTGTCCGTTGATCCTGAACTTAAGGGGTTAGCCGACGCACTCGCTGCAGGAAAAATTACCCGTTTTGCTATTGCTAATCCTGATCACGCTCCCTATGGCGAAAAGGCCAAAGAAGCATTGCAGTTTGTGCAGTTGTGGGATGCGATTCAAGCTAAATTGATCCTTGGGGAAAATGTGTCCCAAGCAGGGCAGTTTGCGATTAGTGGTTCAACCCAGGGCGGGATTATTGCGCTCTCTTTAGCTATGTCTCCTACTTTTGCCAAACATAGTGATTACGCCATAGTGCCAGCAAAAATGCATAGCCCACTGTTTCAGCGTATGGCATTAATGGCCAAGGCGGGTGAAACAGCTCAGCATTTTTACGATTATTTAAGAGCCGATAGTGCTCGTCGTGTTTTGGCCGATTATGGTTTTTCATTGCCAGAGCAACCATGATGGATTGGCAGGCACTTTGGTTATCGGTCAAGCTGAGTGGCATCACAGTTTTAGTGTTGATTCCTTTAGCTATTTTGGCTGGACGAGCATTAGCCTATCGTCAATTTGTCGGCAAATCTTGGGTCGAGGCGCTGATCATGGTGCCCTTAGTATTACCACCGACTGTGATTGGTTATTACTTGCTGGTGGGGCTTGGCAGTCAAAGTTGGCTCGGACAATGGATTGAGCAAGTCATGGGTCAGCAACTCGTGTTTCACTTTTCAGGTCTGGTTATCGCCTCTGTTTTAGTTAATATTCCCTTCGCTGTGCAGCCGATACAACGCGCCTTTGAAACTGTACCTAATGATGTTCGCGACGCAGCGGCTTGTTGCGGCATGAGTCGACTTAAAATTCTACTTAAAATTGAATTGCCTATGGTGTGGCCGGGTGTGCTAACGGCATTAGTTCTGTGCTTCTCCCATGTGCTTGGGGAGTTTGGCGTTGTGCTGATGATGGGCGGCAATATTGCTGGAGAGACTAAGACGATTTCGATTGCAATTTATGACAGTGTGCAATCATTCGATTTTAATGCCGCTGGCACTATGTCATTAGTCTTATTGCTGTTTGCCGTGACGGCGTTAGCACTAACAACCAGCCTATCGCGGCGTTTAGGAGGTCAGCGTGGCGCAAATCATCGCTGATCTGCAGTGTCAGATCCAAAATCATAAACACATTAAACTCAACGCCGATTTTCGCTGTAAAGCGGGTGAAGTACTTGCTGTGGTCGGGCCGTCTGGCGGTGGAAAAACCACACTGCTACGGATGATCGCTGGGTTGAATCATCCCGATACGGGACAAATCCACTTTGGCGATCGGCCTTGGTTTGATGATAAAGCGCGTATCGCCTTAAGCCCGCAGCAACGCCATATCGGTTATATGCCGCAGCATTTTGGGCTATTTCCGAATCTCACTGCCTTAGAAAATGTAGTCGCTGGGCTTGATCATATTCCCAAGGCGGAACGCATACCGCGCGCGAAAGATTGGCTCGAACGGGTCAATCTACAGGGATTACCCGATCGATTACCGGCGCATTTATCGGGCGGCCAGCGCCAGCGCGTTGCGCTTGCCAGAGCGCTTGCTCGCGAACCGTCGGTTTTGTTGCTGGATGAGCCTTTTTCTGCGGTGGACAGGGAAACTCGCGAGCGATTATACCTTGAGCTTGCGCGCCTCAAAGAGCAGTTACTCTGCCCAGTGATTATGGTCACCCATGACTTAAATGAAGCCTTACTGCTGGCTGATTCGATGATTTTGATCAGCCAAGGCAAGATGCTGCAGCAAGGTGCACCTTTCGAGGTGTTATCGCGGCCACGAAATGAAGCTGTGGCTAGGCAGATGGGGCTAAGAAATATTTTTGATGGTGAAGTGGTATTTCAAGACAGCATTAAAAATCTCACTTGGCTTAAATTTGGTGAGCAGCTAATTGCCTGCGACTATGGCAAAGAGCGCCCTGTGGGAAGTCGAGTCCGTTGGGTTATCCCCAATCAAGGTATTCGTTTTAATTCGATTTCCAAAGGGCGTTTATGCCGCAGTTTTAATAAATTAGATGTCACGATCGACGCTATGCTGGTGATGGGCGAATCCGTTCGGCTTATCTGCTACGTCACTGGCACCCCATTACAACTTAACACCGAAGTCTCGCTGCATTTTGCCCAAAAGCTTGCTCTTACTAAGGGGATGCAAACTACGGTGGCACTCAAATCCGAACAAATTCATATTTTGGAATAGCTTAGTCCACCATGATAACTCTGAGTAAACCAGCCACCATTTAGGTGCGATTTCGCATTATCGCGTCTAGCTCAGTTATCAATTGGGCTATTGTCGTTTGAAATTGAGCCAATTCCGCTTCAGCATTATTATTTCCCTGTTGCCTCATTTTTTCTTCGAGTATCCAAGCGTGCTCTGCTATTGATGTGAGCCCTAACATACTGATAGTTCCTGCACATCTATGGATCTTATCCGCAAGTTGAGGTGTTTTAAGTTGAATATCCTGAAGTGAGGTTTCGAGCTCAGTTTTAAACATTAATAGCATTTTGCTTAATGTCTCTTCCCGACCAAAGGCATCCTCTAATATTTTTATATCGATAAGTGCTGGTTTTGCAGACGGTAGCCATTTCAAAAGCATTTTATACAGCTCATCTAAGTGCAGTGGTTTTGCCAGTAAGTCATCCATCCCAACTGCCATGCACCTTTGCTTCTGCTCATTTAGCACGTTGGCCGTGAGTGCGATGATGGGAATATGTTGCCCCTCGATTTCCTGCGATCTCACTTGTTGGCAAAAAGTGTAGCCATCCATCACTGGCATGCGGCAATCGCATAACACTAAGTCATATTGAGTCTTTTGCATGAGGGCGAGCGCTTGGGCACCGTTATCTGCAATATCACATGTTAGGCGTAACTGTTTCAGCTGTCGCTGCACCAATATCTGATTAAGTTGATGATCTTCAACTAATAATATTTTGCATTCTGGCCAGTTAAACTTAAATTGAATATCCCTTTGCGGGGTTGAGACTATAGTATCAATCCACCCCATGTTGATGTAACACACATCCTTCACAGCTTGCGATGTTAAGGGATTTGCATTCAATAAACATTGCTCATTTTGGTATCTATAACCCAGTGCTTCATTAAAGTGAGTGCAGAGTATGTGTTGCCGATCATCCGAAGCATTATCAGTAAACAACAGGTCTGCATTGGTTTTATTCTCTGTTAATACAATGCCTAATGAAGCTAAATGCCAAGATAAAGTGTGACGTAGTTTTATATCGCCGATGGCGATATATGCTTTTAATCCCTGCAATTGTTCATCAAATTCATTCTGAGCCACCACAGGTAACCGAATGCGTAAACCAATAAATGTGCCTAAATGAGGGGCGCTATTCAGGATGATGTCGCCGCCCATCATTTCGGCGAGTGTATGGCTAATGGCAAGGCCCAAACCTGCACCACCATAGCTACGTGTTGTCGAGACATCAGCTTGCTCAAAAATATTGAATATTCGCGCTTGAGTCTCAGTGTTCATGCCGATACCCGTATCTTGTACGCCAATGAGCAGTAATTGTTGACCTTCTTGTTCGGCTTCAAGCTTGACTGAGACCTCAATAAACCCGCGTTCAGTGAATTTAATGGCGTTATTTACCCAATTGAATAGGATTTGCTTTATACGAAGACTGTCTCCTGTTACCCGTGCAGCTACGCCTTGGTCAACGTGTAAGTAGAGGCTTAAGCCTTTGGTGCGTAAATCATTCATGACCATATTAAGCGTACTATCGAGAACTTCACGCAATAGAATAGGGGTTGATTCTAAGCGCATTTTCCCCATGTCTATTTTAGAGAAATCGAGAATATTATTAATGATTTGGAGGATTTCTTCCGCGCCATTACTAATGATTTGTACCATTTGTTTTTGTTCTATACCAAGAGGGGTAAAGCTGAGTTGCTCTGCCATACCCACGAGTCCATTCATGGGCGTGCGGATCTCATGGCTCATGGCTGCGAGAAATTCAGCTTTTCTTTTAGTGGCTTGCTCGGCGTTTTCTTTTGCGATGGCCAGAGCATTTTCGACGATGCGCCGTTTATTGATTTCTTGCCTGAGTTTTAAATAGGCTATGGTTAAGCCGCCAATGAAAAGCAGTAAACCTATCGCAATCGGCAGTAGTGTTTTGAGTAAGGTGTGCCAAGAGATGCCTTCGCTGTAATTTACGGCTAGCCAAGTATTGCGGATCTGCTGTTTTTCTTTCTCACTCATACTGGAGAAAACACGGTTAATTAATGGGATAAGTGGCCAATAAGGTTCACGAACGGCAACAGCGAGTTCATCTTTATAAGGCGTTGGTGCCGCTACTCGTAATTCATCGTCAAATTTGTCGTCGATGAGCATAGTCACAACGGCCAAATTACCTATGTAAGCCGCTGCTTTGCCCTTTGCGACTAAGGTCAGACCTTCGTCGGGATTGGCTGAAACTACAACATCGATATTCGGATAGGCTTTTTTAATGCTTGGCAGCAGTAGATTATCTGTGATGACCACGCGTTGAAAGTTCAGTTCTGACAGCCCCGCGATTCGCGGACTGTTGCGGGCAGTGGCTATAACAATAGGGAAAGACGTAAACACTTCGCTCATGTGCCAGTCTGGATATTGTGCTTTCAATCGTGTTGGAATAATGGCGAGATCAATCTCATGATTAACGAGTGCGGTTTGGATTTCATCCCACGTTCTGGTTTTTTGTGCCGCATAATCA
Source organism: Shewanella sp. DC2-4 (assembly GCF_013248875.1). Taxonomy (NCBI): domain Bacteria; kingdom Pseudomonadati; phylum Pseudomonadota; class Gammaproteobacteria; order Alteromonadales; family Shewanellaceae; genus Shewanella; species Shewanella sp. DC2-4. The sequence continues at coordinate 278,976 of NZ_JABRVR010000002.1, forward strand.
AGCCCTAGTTTTTCTCTGAATTGTTCAAGATAATCAGCAAGTAAACCAACCAAGATGCCTTTATTGTTAACCGAAGAGAATGGCATCCAATGACTTACAAATCCGACTCTGAGTGAAGGTAAACCTGCCAGCCATTCGCGTTCATTGGGTCTAAGTAGAAAATTACTGTGGCCTAAAAAATGAAGATCACCCATACCCAGCCAAGTTACTTCGAGAGCATTGCGCTCTTCTACACTCAGAGCCATTAAGGCGTTATCGAGTTGTGTTACAAGCAGGCTATTGTTCTTCGTGATCCCTAAATGTAAGTTTTCCATCATCAGGGGGGCTTGGGCAACGATAAGAAGTTCAGGGTGTGCACTAATGTATTGGTTAGCAACATGAAGATTACCGATATAGGCATCGGTCGTTTTATCAATGACGGAGGAAAGTGCTTGTTCTGTATTAGAAAATGTTACTTCTGTTACGGTTGGATAATGCAGTTTGACTAATTTCTCCGTCGAGAATCCTTTTTCAACGGCAATCCGAGCTTGGCCAAATTCACTCACATCGCGAAAAAATCGGCTGTCGTAACGAATAACGACAACAGTAGGGGAGGTGTAGTATGAGCGGCTAAACATAAGGCATTGAGTACGTTCAACAGTACGAAAAGCGTCAAGCAAGACATCGACTTCCCCATTGCAGCCAGCAGAATAAAGGCTCATCCAATTGGGATAAACCTTCCAGTCTATTTGGTAATTAAGATTTTTGGCGAGCAGTTGTATGAGTTCGACACTAAATCCCGTTGTTATCTGGTCATTAATTTGTTGAAAAGGTCCCCAGCCATTGGCGAGTACGCCTACTCTAATTGTTGTGGTTTTGGGCTGTTCGGCATGAGTGATAAAAGTCATGCATAGCAGGGATAAGCAACTGAAGATGCAAAGAAGTTGGTAACGCAATTTTTGAGTCGCACGCATCTCTATGACCAAAGTGTATTAAGTCTCGAAAAAAACACCGATGCCAAGTAGTATAGATAAGGCATCCATAAGTTCACATTATCACGAGGAGTTATATATGGCTTTTAAGATCATCCTTGCCGACGATCACCCTATTATACTCACTGGCGTGCGTAGTTTGATGGCTGAAATGCAGCCAAGTTGTGACATTGTTGCTGAAGCAAATAATGTTTCCGAATTATGGCGTACATTAGAACAACATGAATGTGACTTATTGATCACAGACTTTAGTATGCCTAATGATGACAATGTCGATGGTATGGCCATGATTAAACAGCTAAGACGAAAATATCCAAATTTACCCATAATAGTATTGACCCAAGTACATAATTTAGGTGTATTACAAGCGCTGTTACAGATTGGAATACAAGGCTTATTATTAAAAAAATCAGTCATTGCCGAATTAGAGAAAACAGTTAAAAAAGTATTATTAGGTTCTGTTTACATTGGCGAAACTGTCCGTGAATTATTAAATGAACAAGGTATTAATCAATATACCATCCCAGTTGAACTTTCACTGAAAGAAATAGAAGTGGTACGTTTACTGGCAAACGGCATGTCAGTGACTCAAGTTGCCAGCTATTTACACCGCAGTGTAAAAACCATAAGTACCCAAAAAACCAATGCGATGCAAAAACTCGGTTTAAAAAGTGACAGTGAATTGTTTCATTATGCACAGCAACAGGGATTATTTTAATGTTAAAATGGAGGGATTTCAGCCTCGAACATAATAGTTACATCCCCTTGGTAAGTGCTTCCTGGATATTTCATCATTTCAGTTAAGTTGGTTTTGTTAATTTCAAACAATAGCTTTCTTGCAACATTGATATATTCCCCATCTGTATTTGTAAAATGGTACTTTGATGTCGATAGCGGCACTGATTTTCCTATACCATTTATATAACTGATTTCTATATTTGTTTTGTGACTGTTTTTAATGTTTTTAAGTTGGCACTGGCCATTTTTTTGATATTGGCAATAACTCAATGAAACATCAAATGGTGCGCTAAACCAAAACTTAAACGGCAATTCAGCCTTTAAGTTGGGCGGTGTTTTTCCGCTGTTCATCCATGGTGCCCAGCCCTTAGGCGGTTGCAAGATTACTTTATTGCTGCCAGCAGGGAATTCTAACTTAAGTTGATGCGTGACCCTTAAGGTAAATTCTATGGTTACGTTTGAGTCTGAATAGGTTGCATCACCAAAGTCGAGATCTTTATTGCGTCCAAGGCTCAGGGTTATATTGCCTTTATAAGTACCATTTTCCATTTTTAAAGGATCGGGAGGTTGCAGTTTATAACCAATATAAATCCTTTGAAGGGTGACATTCTTTGATGATGTGAATTTCGGGTTAAATTTATTGTTGTAACAAATGCCTCCAGACTGTTGGTTAGCGTTTTTTATGTCATAAAAATAATCTAAAATGCTACTGCTTGCCCAGGTATTTAATCTGAAGTTGCAATCTCCTTGAACATAATATAACCAAAAATTATCGGTTTCTCCTGCTTCTTTTATTAAGTTCGGGGTTTGAGATGCTCCAATTTTCGTTAGTTTAAATTTCATTTTGTGTGTTTTACTACTCCCTTTTTTTGTCAGCTCTACAGTTTTTTCGCCAGTAAACTTTTGATAAGTAATAGCATGTTCTAGTTTTCCATCATTACTAATTAGTTTTGATGATATTGTCGTCTCTATTTTTATTGCTTGCTCATTTTCTAAAGATGCGGTGCCTTTACACCAGAAATCACCAGTCATATTTTCAGGAACTGAACATGGTGTAGTGTTAATAAACTTACTACCATTAATATCATAGGGCGCAGGTTTATATTCAGCAGTAACCTGAATGGTAGCTGCCTCTGTTAATGGGCTGAGTAGCAAATATCCCAACAATGCATATAAAGCGTAACGATAATTCACTTGGCTAGGTTCTCTGTTAATGTTTGTTGTGCCCATGTTTGGGCATTACAAGTGATATTGCCTAATAGCAATAGGTTCTGTTCACGTTTCACTCGGTGTAAATCGAGTTCAAGGTTGCACTCTTGTATACCTTGATACTCCACTTGCAAGCTCGGATGGTGTTCACTCATTTCGACGGCAAAAAAGCCATCGGCCTCACTCAAGCTGCGCCCCGCATGGTTGGCGATAAGCGCGCCTTTAAGCGGCAATCCCTGTTGATTCACTAAGCGGCCAATCACAGTGACAGTCTTCATGACTCTGATTTGTTGGTAACTGACGCCTCCCTTATTGAGGTGGTAGTGCAATACGCTCGGTTGGATGACTGAAGGTGTGTCATCAAAGTCCTGTATGGCGAGTTGTACGCTACCACTGCGATAGGCGGTCACTGGCACTAAGTTGCGCCCAGGCTTTAAGGTGACACTGCCACCGTGCTCATCTTCTGCTTGTAAAATGATGTCTGGGGTATCAGCCATGACATCGATTATCATGCCCGCATCGTGGTTTTGGCTTTGGCCTGAGATGCTGAGTTCACCCTGTTGCCCCAGTGCAACCATACTATCGAGGTTTATGCCGCCTGTGATGCCGCTGTTATAGGACGATGACTGTGCATAGGCATCCCCGCTAACAATATCGTTGCTAAAGCGGCTATTGGCGGTTGCACCAACCCCATAGCTATCCGTGTTTAGCCCCATCCCTATGGTTTCAATGCCACGCCAGTCTAGTTGCTGTTGGTAATCAACATAGGCATGCTGTTCTTGCCCGCCAGAACGTGAAGTTCTGCTGCCTAAGCCACCACCCATTCGACGCGTTTGAGCGCCTAAGTTCATACTGAAATAAAGTGCTCCGCCTTGGTCGCGCTGGGCTGAAGTGTTAATGCTGCCAGGACGATCGAACGCATTTAAACTCCAGCTCATTTGGCGTCCCCAGAGTTTGCCGCTGTACTGCCAACCTAAGTCAATTCCTTGACCTTGCTCGGATTGATGTGACAAATAGGCCGAAACAGAGTGACCATTTCCTAAGTTATGTTGCAAAGATACACTCGTCTTTTGGGGATTAGAGTTCGTGATATCACTACTTTGCGATTGATTGAGCTGTTGCTGATGGCTGAGTACAAAGCTGCCGTGTCTATAGCTATAAACTGCTTGCAAATCAAAATCGCTGCCCTGTTGTTCATTTATCACCCAATTACCAAAAAAGCGCAGTTGTTGGTTCCAGTCCCAATCGGCCGAAACGCTATAATGCCAACCTTTATCCATAAATTGAGCCGCGGCGCCAAGGATGATCGCCGGTGTTAATAAGTAGTTTGCGAGTACCCCCGTGCTGAGTCCGCGTCTGCTTTCATCATCCCAATTCGTTATATCTTGTAACTTTTCTCCAGCAAACAAGTTCACTCGAAAGGGTTCTTCAGTGTTTTGCCATTGAGTGGGTTTGTTAATGATTTCTCGACGACGTTCAGTGACTTGGCCATCTTCTAGAATCCGAATTTCAACTTCATATATGCCAGATGGTAATACTTTAGTATCAATGGCTTGTAAGCCTGCGTTAATCTGTTGCGAGTTGATCAATTGTCCATTTTGGTAGATTTCTACCACACCTGCACGATTCGGAGTGACATAAATGGGTGTGGCACTGGCATAGGCTTGATCGACCAATAACTGATTAGAGTCACCCAACATCACCCCCATCACAGCTTGTGAGCTGCCGCTATAAATGATGGGCTGACGAACTAAACCTTGGGCATAAGGGGAGAAATACCCGAGTCGATAGAAGTGTCCTTCGTTTTGACGTTCTGTATACAACTGTTGAATAGTCGAGTTGAGTGTCTCTTCATTATTTTGAGTGACTTCACCTTCAAGTAGTGTGGTCCACTGGCCTAAACTTGCTTGGGCTTGCAAATTATAACGGCCTGCGTAATCGCTCTCATTGGATTGACTCCAATTGAGTTGTTGTCGAAATAGCGCGCCGTAGCTTCCCTGTTCAGGCAAGGCATAGTAGTGCGAGCTTGATGGTTGTTTTTCGATATTAGCCGTTAAAATGGATAATTGAGAGTTCTCCAAATTATATTCAATCGCTAATATGCCGCCCTGACAGCCTTTTGGGCACAAACCCAACTTATGTTTTTGGTTTAATTGCGCTATCCATAATTGTTGCTGACGTTCGTCAAGATCGCTTTCGCTCACGTCTATGAGTTTTAATAGTTGCACGCTGGTATCGAGTCCTAACACTATTTCACCTTCGCCAAGCAATTTATTATCAATGGTGATTCTTACTGTTAATGGGGCATTAAAAAAATGCTCAGAAAATCCATCGGGCAAGTTTTGATATTGCTTTAGCAGCTTGAGTGAGTCTGATGGTGTGCTATTAGCCAAAGAGCAAGAGCTAAAGATTAGCGTTGCGATCAGAATAGTCAGGATCAAAGATGACAAGTGTGTTGCCTCATATCGAAAAAATGAAAAGCATGAGTCGTTAACTTGAAAATTAATAAAGCTCCCTTCGCGGGAGCTTTTTTGAAATTTAACTTAATAAATCTCTATGGTTTTTTAGGTGGTGTTTCAGATTCGAAAATCATATTGACCATGCCTTGGTAGTTACCTGCGACATAGCCGCTTGCTGGGACAGTTGGAATGATCTCTAGTCCAAGGGTTTTACCCGTTTTAGCATTGTCGACATCGACTAATTCTGTCGCAGATGTCTTCAGTTCAATACCGCCCACTTTAACTGTTAGTGCAATATTATCATTGCCACTGGCGATAATGGCTGGGTTTGATAAGTAACCCGTAATAGCACCAATGGTACTTTTCACTTCTAGTTGCTTATTTAATTGATCTAGCTTTTTTGTATGGACGTTATATGCTAACTTTTGCTGGCTGTTGATCCAGTTATCATTGCCTGTTGGTTGCACAAAAAAGTTCTCTGACGGAATTTGTGCAATCACAATGACTTGATGTTCAATCTTTTCAGCCGCAAATGAGTTCATGGCCACTAATAAGGTTATTGGGGCCGCCTTCCATATTTTCATTACAGTCTCCTTTTAGGGATGCATTAGTTACCAATAACTATGCTTTTGGTTTTATCACCTTCAATCAATTGAAAGTGATAGCTTTCGTTACTATTTTTTACCAGTTGTTTTTTTGAACCGGGTAAGATGTGCAATTTGGTCGCTGTGGAACACTCTTTGGTTTTTTTGTTACATGATTCAAAAAAATCTAAAATAATAGTTGTATTCCCGTTATTTTTTATTTCTGCGCTATTTGTGTCTTCCGTTATTTCAGTTGAGTATTTAGGTTCTTCTGGGGTGATAAATAAAAATGCCCCATAACCTGTTAGTATTTGTATTCCGGCAGTGAGTTCTTCATGCGTTTTTTCAGTTTTTTGCTCATCAAATCCATCATTGTTTTTTGGCTGCACTGGTACAAAGCGAACTCTAAAGTAACGTTCTGTGTCTTTTTTATCTAAGAATAATAATCTCGTTGCTTGTACTCCCTTGGCTGGAATAATTAAGCGAGACGGGCTCGCTATCAAGGCGCGGTTTTCTGTCTCTTGTTCAGGTACTTCGTATGGCAGACCATTTTCATCATATTTTATTTCGTTAATCGATATTTTAATAAATGCAGTTGAATCGCCCATGTTCATTATTTTTTTCAAATAAGTGGTTTTATTGCTAGGCATATAGTCAAATAAGGTTCCTATGCTTATTTCTGCCGCAGCATAAACTTGAGAGCTATAAAAAATAATACCAAACAGCGCTAAATATAATCGCATTATTATTGAGTTACCTTGTATTGATTTGCCTTTATTTCATTTTTGGTTGATGTTGCTGTTCGATTGGAACAACATTTTAGCTGTATTTTATATGGGTGATTTTTATGCGTTAATAGGAATAGTCCTATAATAAAGTGCAGTGATTTTTTTGTTTTTAGGATTTATCTGATAGAAACGAGTGCCAATTTAGTTAAAAATAAGTCAGATATATTAATATTCTGTAGGTATCTATGCTGTCAGTTAAGCGTAAAAAAGTGAGTGAAGATATTGCAAGCTGCATTATGTCTGATGTGGTTATGCCTTTTTATCAGCCTATTATCGGGGTTGATAAAACCGTTATAGGATATGAAGCACTTGCACGCCGTTGGGATGCCAAGCGTCATGCATATACAGGTATTGATTTTTTATTGTTAGATAAAAATGCTGCTTTGCATATTGATATATGGATGTTGAGGTCGATTATCAAAGACTTACCTCGATTAGCCGATCAAGGCGTTGGCATACTGTCCATTAATTTAAATCCCATGCCATACAGTGTGACTTACCAAAATTTATTACAAATGCTGTTGCTTCAAGCAAAAGTGCTGTGCATCAAAATTTGGTTTGAAGTGTTAGAACACACTTTATTAGATGATAAACAGCATGAATTGATTGAAATGTTACGGGCACGAGGAGCCAGCATCGTACTGGATGATTTTGGCACCCAAGAATGTAATTTCTTGCGTATGATGGTATTGCCCTATGATGTAATCAAGTTAGACCGTTCCCTTTTGCTGCAAGCTTGTCGCTCTTCACATTCAATGCGTATGTTGACGAGCTTAGTTGAGTATTTACAGCGATTAGGAATGCAGGTTGTTTGTGAAGGTGTGGAGACTTTGACGCACATTGATGTGGCAACTTTATTGGGATGCGATTATCAACAGGGGTATGCCCATGCTATGCCTGCGCCGATTTCACACTGGGATAGTTAGGACGAATCACGCACTAGCTGCAAATTAACTGAGGCTGTTTATTTCGTTTTTCGCTTACCGAGTAATCCAATCCAAAATGTCCCTTCCAATAGCATGCCTAAGATGATGAACACCAATGCACTGGTGGCGCTGCCATAGGCATAAGCGCTTAATGCTGCTATTAATAACAAGCTTAAGCTTATCCATCGTATGACTGGTTTCATTTTCGCTCCGATTTAAAAATACCGTTACCTGACGCTAAGTTATCTGACTTTAGTCGAGGGAGATTTATTTGCCAATTCCACTTTGTAATGACACAGATAGACTAAAATACCCGCTAAAATTCAATCCTCTTGATTCTAAATGGCGAAATTGAGGGTTATCACTGAAAATGTCATGTTTAAAAATCCTCAGATGATCAAAGCTTAATCTTGTTTCCATCGGTGTTTAAGCTGGTATTAGGTAGACTTAACACATTAGCCACAAAATGATTTAGTGTTTGGCTTATCAGCGATGTAGGTGCTGTTGACGTTGGATTTCAGATCAATTGATGGCCGAACCAGAGTTAACGCTGACACAGTGTGATTCGATATCCAGTGGTAAATTGTGAGGGATTAGCTTGGAATTGTATACAGGCGCAATAGGTCCATCGACTTCTAACTGATTGTCTCATAAGATACAAACTTAGCTGATTTAAATGGAGGGGCCATGAGACTATGGTTGCTAGGATTCATGTTGGTATCTGGTGTCGCAACGGCGGCTCAGAGCATGTATTCGATGTTTGCGGGTGGAGACTATGTACCGCCGTTGAGCGTTATGCAGCAGATTGAAAAAGGGTTCTCCGGTGTGATTGCCGAATTTCATATGGAAGAGCAAGAGGGTGAATTAGTCTATCAATTTGAGTTGATTAATCCTTTAGCAAACTCTATAACGCGGTTTGAATATCGTGCCCGTGATGGTAAGTTACTGAAACAAAAGGCGAGTAAAGTAAGCGCCGATGATCTGGGTGAGGTTGAGGCAACGCGTATGATCGCGGCAAAAGATCAAACCTTTTCAGGTCTAATCATTAAGGCCACTAAAGATCATAAAGCCTTCTTAACCGAAGCAAAATTAGACCACGACTTAGGTATCAGTTACTTAGAACTTAAGCTGCTAGACGATACGGGTAAGTTTAAGTTGGCCTTTGATGTCGAAAATTTACGACCGTTACCTTTACTTAAGTGGGATTGAAATATCTAAGTCAATCGAGTGCTCACACGAGTGCTTAAGATTGAGGAGCGCAACATACAGATGAAAATACTTTTAGTTGAAGATGATGCGACGACGATTGATTACATCGTCAAAGGATTTCTTGAGCAGGGCCACAATATCGAAACGGCGAGCGATGGCCATCAAGGTCTGTCACTCGCGACGAGTAGTCAGTACGATCTCGTGATCCTCGACCGCATGTTACCCCAGCTCGATGGCTTAAAATTGCTGGCTGCCTTAAGGGCAACGGGCAATCAAACCCCAGTGCTGATTTTATCTGCCTTAGCGCACGTTGATGAGCGAGTGAAAGGCCTGCGCGCGGGCGGCGACGACTATATGACTAAGCCGTTTGCTTTCTCCGAGTTATTAGTTCGCGCTGAAAAACTGATGCACCGTGGCCAATCTGTGCCTGTGACAACTGATCTCGTTGTTGGTGGTTTGAAGATGGAGTTACTGACCCGTAATGTCACTTTAGACGGGCAGGAGTTGATGCTACAGCCAAAAGAGTTCCAGTTACTTAAGTATCTGATGGAACATGCTAATCAAGTTATTAGCCGCACCTTATTGTTCGAAGCAGTGTGGGATTATCACTTCGACCCGCGCACGAACGTCATCGATGTGCATATCGCAAAATTACGCCGTAAATTTGAAGAGTTAGGCCATGGCGAGCTTATCGAAACCGTGAGGGGAGCGGGTTATCGCTTACGACAAAGGCATTAAGCCTTACCAAAGCAGCGCCTGGCGCATCACAATCGTTTTTTCGACCTTAGTGATAGTGATCATCGGGGCGTTGCTATTTGCCCTTTATCGACAGTTGATTATTGAGCAGCAGTATCAAGTGACTCAATATTTAGAGTCAGAGACCCAACGTTATCAGCAACTTGCCCTAACGGTTGATCGCCGTAGTTTTGCCGCTCAAATCCGCGCCGCCGATCCACAAACGGCCCTGATCGCTTGGCGTAATAGCTACGATATGGTCGGTGCCTTGAGCTTTATGCCCGAAGGCATGCCCATGCTGCCGCAAACGCGGGATTTTCCTATTTTAACTGGTGGTCCAGATAAGCTGCATATTCTTACCGGCGGTCTGGTGATGACCCGCTACGGCCCAGTATTGATTGCGACCCGTACCGATAACTTAGCGACGTTAATTGATAAGTTTATCAGTGCCGCCGCGACGGCTGTCATGCTTACCGTAGTGTTGACTTTAGCGCTGGGTTATTTGTTTTCTAAGGCTATTTTGCGTCGGCTTGTACAATACAACCGTTTGAGTGAACAGATTGAACGCGGTCACTATGACACCCGCTTACCCTTGAGTTGGCGTCAGGATGAGTTCGATATGTTGGCACTGCAGTTTAATAATGTGCTGGATATTCTTGAAAATAACCTGATGGCAGTGCGTGGTGCGACCGATAATATTGCCCATGATTTACGTACTCCACTGTCACATATCCGTATTGGTATTGAAGAGTTGGCGAGTAAGCCGAGCAATGAGATTAGCGAAGGTTGCGCCATTTTGACCGAGGAGCTCGATCATTGTTTAGCGACGTTTGATGCCATGTTATCGCTCACGCGTATCGAAGAAGGTCAGCAGACACTCGATTTGCAGGAGTTAAGCCTAGCGCAACTGTGTACCGACTTATTGGATATGGCCGATGCTGTGGCTGAATCTAACGAGCAAACCTTGAGTTTATCGCTACTGACAGATCATAAGGTTTTTGGTGATAAATACTTATTATTCCAAGCCTTATATAATCTTGTCGATAATGCGATGAAGTATTCTGGCCAAGGTGCGCGGATTGAGATTATTCAGTCAGGCCCACAAATTCAGATCCGCGATAATGGGCCCGGTATTCCAGACGAGAGTAAAGAAAGAGTGTTCGAACGCTTAGTGCGCCTCGACCCTAGCCGGCATTTACAGGGCACTGGTTTAGGATTATCTATGGTCAAAGCGATTCTCTCACGGCACAATGCCAAAATTAATCTCACGGATAATCATCCTGGCTTAGTCGTCACTATTCAGTTTTAAGTCGATGATCCGCATTACAACACCGAGTACTCCATGTATCGAATCATAGCCGATGAGGCTGATTTTATTGTTATTTCTAAATCAGCCAAAGTGCATTTCCACAGTCAGGACGGAACAGCGGGCGTGGTGGCGCAGGCTGAGCAAGATTTAGGGATTAAGCTTTTTACCGTTCATCGACTCGATACGCCCACCTCCGGTCTGTTGATTTTGGCTAAGAGCGCGGTCGCCGCCAAGCAATTTACTGAGCTGTTTACCGCCCATAAAGTGCAGAAATATTACCTCGCCCTCGCGAAAGGTAAGCCGAAGAAGAAGCAAGGCTGGGTGATTGGTGACATGGCAAAGTCGCGTCGTAGCATGTTTAAGTTACTGCGGACTAAAGAGAATCCAGCGATTACGCAGTTTTTCTCCTTGAGTGTTGGCGAGGGATTGCGTTTATATTTGCTTAAACCCCACTCAGGTAAAACCCATCAATTAAGAGTCGCCTTGGCGAGCTTAGGTGTACCTATTTTAGGGGATGATTTATACGGAGGTGAGGCTGCGGATCGGTGTTATCTGCATGCCTATTGTCTGCATTTTCGCTATGGTGATGACGTGACAGGTTGGCATGATTACGCTTATCGGGATTTGCCGACTCAAGGTGAGCATTTTGGCGCTGAAGGTGTCACTGAGGCGCTAGTTTCATGGCGTGAGCCCGATACTTTGGCTTGGCCTGCGAAAGGAGATTAATCTTTGCAGCGTTATGTTGCGAAAGCCTAGCAAGCTTGGCAAATACGGTCTCTGCCCTCAGATTTTGCGCGGTACATAGCTTGGTCTGCTTGAATGAGTAGTTTGTCAGGTTGGCATCCTTGATAAATCGTGGCGTAACCTAAACTGGCATGGATTTTTATCGTAACACCTTGCCATATAAATGAATTATCCTTAAGTACTTGATGCAATTTCTCGGCGACGACTCTGGCCGCGGGAGCATCAGTTGCGGGTAAAATCACTAGAAACTCCTCTCCACCGTGACGACATAGGGCGTCATTTTCTCGCAATACCGATCCAAATAGTCTCGCCGCCGTCAGCAGGGCGAGATCGCCCGCATCGTGCCCGTATTGATCGTTTATGTCTTTAAAATGATCAAGATCCAATAAAATCATACTGTAAGGTACTTTATCCCGCAGCCAGCGTTGATGGATATTGTTTAAAAACTTATGCATAGCACGGCGATTCCACAGGCCTGTGAGTTGGTCCCGCTCCGCTAACATGCGGATTTTACTGACAAGCCGAGTCATGGCATTACCTATCATCACGATATTGATCAATAGGGCCAGAAATACATAGAACCAAAGCACAGGTATGGCTTCTTGCGTGTGCATGGCGATAAACATCGAACTTTCTTCGGGAGAGAGTAAGGCGATAAAGATACGAATGATAAAAATACCCACCATGGCGACTAAGGGCATGACCATAGCGATGGCAACTCGATTTCCCGTATCGCGTTTGATGGCAAGATAGTTATCTCGAGTTAACATGGCGAAAATGAGCGCGGCGCAGGCTGAGAATACGATGGCCAAAATGCGTTCGGAGCTGAAATTAGGTGGAACCAAGAGCATCACACCAGCGGTGAGTGCTAAAAGAATAAGATCCGATTTTACGCTGGGCTTGAGTCTGAAAAGCGCCTTCGTTCCCCAACGCGCTAGAATGAAGCCAAATAAAATCGCCATATCCGAGCAGAACCAAAAAAAGTAACTGGAGGCTTCGGTGCGTTGGCTGTTGAGTATGATGCCAAGGAGGACGAATAAGTTCGCCAGAGAAAAGCGCATACTGGCTTGAGTGGCAATTTTTAAAGGTTGTGCAATGAGTCCCCATGCGACGGCAGCCGTGCTAGTAAGCAGGCAAATAAACTTGATGAGTAATAAGGCTTGGGGATCAAATATCATTCTTTTACTTCATATTTTTCTTTAACTATAGATGCTTTTAGGGATTTTCGGTTGGAGTTTGCTGGATATCTTAGTCTACTCTGGACAGATAATGGGTTGAATATCCTTTTTCATTTTAGGAAATGTTAAGGGCCTTCATTTAGGCTACAACAGTGATTATTTACGCCTTGCAAACTAAAAGGTTTGCAAATTCTGAGCCTTCCTGCGAAGTTAGATCTTGTTGATTTGCCTACAATCTCCGTTTTGAGGATGTTCTGTTATGGATACAAATAAACTACTTTTAGTCATTATTGCGATTTTATTGCCCCCAGTTGCTGTATTTTTGAAGGCGGGAGCGGGTAAAGATCTGCTAATAAACATAGTGTTATGTTTACTGTTCTGGTTCCCTGGTTTATTACACGCACTCTGGGTCGTGACCAAGGCATAATTTGCTTTCTTCCACACAATAAAAAAGCGCAATTTAATTGCGCTTTTTTATGTTTCAAAATGGGCCTTTCACTTAGAAAGGTAAGGTGTAGCCTATTGTTGCAGTACGCCCCATCCCTTTGAAATAACGATCATTTGTACCCATGGTTTGTGAGTAATAATTGAAATAATCCTTATTAAATAGATTTTGCAAACCTAGGCTCAGGGTGCCAGTGTAAAGCGGCATTGAGAAGGAAGCATCGACTGTCGTGTAGCCATCAAACTCTGCATACTTGTTGCCCGCCGCGTTTTTAAAATCGCGGTCCATGTAGTAATTGGCTTGAACGCGGGTCGACATTTCATTATCGAAGCTATGGGTCCAGAACAGGTTGATACGGTTTGGCGAAATATTTGCACCATCGAGATCGGTATCGACTTGGCTATCACCATTTGAATCGTATTCGCCCTGCTGGAAGGCGATATTCATGCCGAGATCATCATTGCTGGTAATGTAGGCGGTGACATTGGCTTCAATACCATCGATCACACTCTTTTCGCGCTTCACGTCGTAGAAACCATCACTATTTAAGGCCAAACGTGAACCAAAATCAGTGGCGGAACGATAGTAAGCTAGCTTAGCGCTTAAGTATTTACCTTGGTAATCGGCGCCGACTTCAACGTTATCTGTGACTATCGGCGTGAGTGCCAGTGAGCCATCTATGCTGGGATTGTCGCCGGGGAAGCTTTTACCATCACGCAGAATTCGGCCGATATCCGGCATGCCAAAACCTTGGTTATAGCTGGTATAAACGCGAATGTCAGGAGTGATTTTATAAGAGATACCGACGTTAAATAAGGTTTCATCGAAGGTGGCTGAACCGCCCGCAATTTGCTTATTGCCTGCACCCCACAGGGTTTTGTAGTCATCGACACTTAACTCGGCATGTTCGTAACGAACACCGGTCGATAAGGTTAAATTTTCAATTAAGTCATAATCTAACTGCAAGTATGGCGCAACGTTGTCATAGGTACTTTCGGGAACCCATGAAAAGCCAGTTTTTACTAAGTCTTGCTCAGTGGTGTCGCGGAAAAGGTCGACACCGTAGGCTGCATCAATTCCTGAGCCGGCAATATCCTTAGCGATCAAGGCGCTTTTTAAACCCCATTTAACCGAAGAGTTACGCGATTGCTCGTAGTACAAGCTTTCGCCTTTACTGCCGACACCGCACTGGATCACTTGGTCGCTACCTTCGAAGGATGGATCGTAGAAGCTATCGAAACAGCCGCCGCCATAAACTGCTTTAAAATCTTGATTAAAGAGTTGTAGGCTAAGTTGCTGGCCACCAATATTGGCGTGGGTGTAAGTCAAACTTGTGGTGGTCACTTGGTTGTTGGCGGCTTCCCATGGCTGGGTTTCTTTAACTGCACCTGTGGGGACACCATTGGGCTTGTCACCTGCAACGGGCATCCAATCGCCATTGTTGTCTGCATTGTAATGGTTAACCATTAATTCAAGGCGAGACTCATCGAAGTTATGGCCAAGCTTGATGAAGAAGTCTTTACTTTGACTATCCATCGACTCGCCTTGAGTCGTGTCGACACCCACTACGTTATGATTGGCATCGTAATAGACGCCATTATTGCGGTAGCTAACCGAACCTATCATGTCGATAAATTCTGACTCGCCAGAAAACGCATAGCTAGCACCAAAGCTTAAGCCATTGGATTTCATTGAATCAGGCACTGTGACATCGAAACTAGCAACCTGTTCGCTGTCGCCTGTTGGCTTTTTAGTGATGTAGTTGATGATGCCGCCTTGAGCACCGAGACCGTGCATGGCATTGGCGCCGTGAATGATTTCGATGCGCTCAATCATGGCAGGATCTATAGTTTGTCCCTCTCTACCACCACTGCGAAGTGGGTTCGATTGAGGCACTCCGTCGATCATAATTAATGGCGGACGACCACGCAGGGTTTCACCTGTGTTACTCATCTTCTGGCGGCTCGGTGAAAAGCTAGGCGCTAAGTTACCGATAATAGTCGATAAATCTTTAGTGGTGCGGAACTGTTCTTCTAATTGGGCGCGGTCGATGATAGTGACAGTATTGGGGATCGAGCTGGGAGATTTATCCATTCGACTTGCAGTGACAGTGATTTTTTCTATGTCTTTATTTTTGTTGTTTGGACTGTTGTCGGTGGTATCTTGGGCCGCAGCGGATTGGGTTAACGCTGCCAATACGGCTAAAGCAACAAACGAGGTTTTGAATGTCATATAACTTCCTGCTAAGGGCGAATGAGTTTATTACACCGGCTCCCTTGGCATAGGTTAATATTCCATTAAATTGTATTGCAAATGATAACGATTTTTATTATTCGCGATTTTAGGGGAGGAATTACAGCTTGTCTAGTCACGTCATACAGGAAATTACATGATTTGACGACAGTATGAATAAATTGCGACACAGCACTCGGTATCGAGAGGTTTTACCGTAAAGGCCATACATATAATGCGATTTCATGTCGGTAAGGCATTACCTTTTTTGGCATTTGTCTTTGATTTAGGAGACCTATGTTTTAGTCGCAGGTTTGATTATTTGATTGGGCTACGTGTTTGCCTTAGAGCTTTCGATTGTCTGGCGCGTTGATGGAAGGCTATAATCGCGCCCCTTTATACCGTATCTCGCATTGGTACTCTGATGAACCGTAAAAAGAAGATTAATCAAACCTTAGAGAGCAAGGCAAAAAAGGCCAATGCCAAACTGCAATCTAGCAATAAACCTAAATATATTGCGAAGGCAGAGAGAGAAGCATTAGCTGCGGCAGTTGAGCATGAGACCCCATCAAAAACCGCAGAACCTCAGCTTGGCCAATAAGCTGATTAAAGTAAGTTGTTAAGCCTATAGTGCAGTTAAATACTCGATAGGGTTTTGATAAAAGGCCTTTTTATAACCTTGGGTTGAAGTATCCATCAGCCAAGGTTTAGGCAATAAGCTCAAAATGGAATAGTGCAGATGGGGCGGTTTACCTTGTGCATTGCCCGTATCGCCGACAGTGCCCAAAGTGTCACCTTGGTAGGCAATCAATCCTGTGGCTGATTCAATTTGTGCTAAATGGGCAAAGTAGTGAATTTGCCATTTCGGACCTAAACCAACCACCACATTTCCTCCTTTGAAGAAGTCACCTCGATACAAGATCAGCATAGGCGTTGGCGCAATCACTGCGGTGTTTTTGGCGGCGAAAATATCTATCCCCTTGTGAACGCCCGATGGACCCCAAGGTTCATACCAAAAGGTTTGGCTGTTCCAATCTTTACTGCTGGCACCCTTTACTGGGATCGCGGGTGACTCAGGGATCAGATAACCACCAAGTAGCAGTAACGTCAGTGCTAATCCAACATATTTCAATTTCATTTTTTATCCTGCATTAAGTGTTTGCGTACCTTAAGTTTTAATGAAAATCGCTAAATTCCCGCCAACTTTCAGGATATTGCAAGCGCTCGGCTTCTGAAAGCGATAGCCAATAGGGGCGCCAAAAATAGCTGCACCAAAAGTCGATATTACCTTGAAGACTGCCGAGGGTATCGGGATCGATATTAGGAAAGCTTTCCCATGGATTGGGCGGGGTGGATTTGAATCTGATTAATGCTTCTAGCAAGGGTTTGTCATTGGTCACTAAGGTTATGCACACACCCGCAAAATCGTCATATTGGTTCAGTAATACGCAGGTCGCTTGGGTTGGATGTTCGATAAAACCGTTAAAGTTGACCGTTTGCTCGGGCAATGTGTTAAAGCCTGCCTGGCTAAGTAAAGTGTTTAAGGCCTCTTTCCCTTGGTAAGTCAGCAAGCAATGCAATTGATAAGCAAAAATATCTGCTCTGTCCATAGGTACAACGAGTGGATAGGTTTGTATGATTGGCAAGCTGATATTGGGCATCTGGGCTTGATGAAAAACAGTGTGTAACTCAGTTTGTGGCCTAGATTGCTTGAGGCTATTACTGTTGCGCGCAAAGCGTTGTTTAATCCAAGTTAATACTGACATTATTGTTATTTCTCAGTGAACTTTACTGGTGAATGGCGTATTTGCGGATTCTGCAATCGGGGATGCCGTGATTTCCGGAGCCTGCCATCTTAACCAACCTTTTACTCGAGGCGCATCAATATACCAGAGGCCGTTTTGTTGAATTAATGCCAACCGTTCGCGTGATGGGCCAAAGGGGCCGGGATTTTGCTGGGCAATTTCAATACTGCTATCGGTAACTGAGGCAATGATCGCAACGTGACCATAGGGGTTAAATATCCATGGAGAAAACACGAGTAGATCATCCTGCATAGGTTTGGTCTGACTCGCATTAGTGTATTGCCGCATAGCGCGTTTTTCATTCCACATGCCATCGCTTAACTTGTTATCAAAAAAGTCTCTAGCATGGCCTAAAGCGTCAGGCATTTTATGCTGGTAGCGTTGGTAAAAGTAGCGCTTAACAAATTCAACACATTGATATTGAATACCTAAGTTATAACCATCTATAGATAGGTTACGTCCTGAATGGGTATTAACTCCTCCGTTATAATAGATATTAACCCCGTTTAGAGTGTCGATGACTTCTCCTACTTGATGATGGGAATTAAAGTTAATCCGAGTTATCAGACTGTAGGCACAGTATATGAGCCCCATCAGTATCGCGAAAAAAGCTAATAGAATGGATAAGCGTCTAATCATCTTTAGTACGGCAAGCTAAAAAGAGTTGTTGAGTAAGATACTTATCTCACTTTCGGGCTGCGTATTTTATGTTCTGAAGAATATGGGCGTCTAGGGTATGGGTTTTATATTGGCACAGGTTAATACTTTTGGGTGATCTAAGGTTATCTAAAACAAAGGCCGCATCTGCGGCCTTTGTTATTTGTGGAGGTTAGAGTAAAGCGGTTGCGAGTAGATAACCGACAGCCGATGCTGTCGCTACACCGATAAAGCCTGGAATGATAAAGCTGTGGTTAATAATGAACTTACCTATTTTAGTCGTACCTGAACGGTCAAAGCCGATACAGGCCAGATCACTTGGATAGGTTGGTAGCACGAAATAACCGTAGCTTGCAGGGAGGAAGGCGATTAAGAGTTTTGGATCGACCCCTAAGGCGAGTCCCATAGGTGCGATTGCTGTGAGTGCTGCCGCTTGGCTATTAACAAGCTTAGAGATGAGAAACAGCACTAAGGCATAGGTCCAAGGCTGGCTTTGTACTACATGGGACAGGTTTTCCTGCAGTACATCCATATGGCTGATGAAGAAAGTATCGCTCATCCACGCCACACCAAATACTGAGAAAATTGCCACCATGCCCGCTTTAAAAACGGGACCGTTAGAGATGTTAGTCGGTTTGACCTTACAGGTCATCAGGATAAATGCACCTGCAATTAACATCATCATCTGGATCACTAAGTTCATCGAGAGTAAGGTCGACTTACCTTTAACGTCAAAGGCGGGACGTAATTCACTAAATGAACCTAACAGTACCACAGCAGCGATAGCGGTGAAGAAAATCCCCGTTGCCCAGTAAGCTTCCTTCGGATATTTTTGATTTAACAGGGTTTCGCTCTTGTCATAGATAAAGGCTCTTTGGACTGGATCTTTAATGCGTTCTTGAAATTCTTCATCTTTATCTAAATCTTTACCACGACGCAGACTCCAAAGTGCAGCAGCCATGACACCGCAAAGCGATGCTGGCACTGACACCATTAAAATTTCGAGCAGATTGTAAGCGCGGCCTACACCCTGTTGCGATGCCAGAATCGACACCATAGACACCACCGCTACTGACACGGGCGAAGCACAAATCGCCATTTGTGAGGCGACAGAGGCCACCGCCATTGGGCGCTCTGGGCGAATATTTTTCTTCAGCGCGATATCGGAAATAATCGGGAACATGGTGTAAACCACATGGCCAGTACCGCAAAGGAAGGTCAGGGTCCACGTGGTCAGCGGCGCTAGAATCGTGATGTATTGTGGATGACGGCGCAGTAAGCGCTCGGCATACTGCATCATCACATCTAATCCACCCGCGGTTTGCAATACGGCTGCACAGCCAATGACTGCAAGTATGGTTAGCATAACTTGCACTGGCGGTTGTCCCGGCGCTAAACCGAAAACAAAAATCAGTAAAAATAAGCCAATACCGCTGATGAGGCCTAATCCCATGCCGCCGTAGCGGGTACCTAGCAGTAGGCAGCTAAGCACTACTATAAATTCCATTAAAATCATCCGATTTACCTCTGCGGAACTTACCGCTTAGCTATTAGTTGAGTGATGAGTGTCTTCAGGAACATTCTGCGGAGTAAAAGTGTTTGAAAAATTGCGCTGGCGCATGGTGTAAATAAAAAATGGCATTAGTTTTTTCGGAAATTTGACCTAACGCTAGAAACACGTGGCGATAAGTTGCATTCTGGTTACGAGTTTTACGGATTGGGCTAACGCTTTGAGCTCACTCCGTTTAAAAGAACGATAACAATACTCAAGGATAAGCCCGTGAAACCTGCCACCTTTAATACCGAAGCCTTTGATGATTGGATCCGCAGCCGCTTTGTGGAACTCAATTCCGAGCTAGAACAGCTTTACTACCAACAAACAGATCGGGCCAATGTGCTCGATATCGGCGCAGAAGCTAAGTTGGCGCTGGAGAGCGAAGGGCGAGAGTTGATTAAGACCTTGCTCGATGAGGGGAATACTGATGAAGGTTTCGACAGTGCCTTCGATTTACTCGGCAATGTGGGCTTGTATATGGCGGCCTGTCGGCGCCATGAAATTACCGAGCCCTCGCGGGAAACGACATCGCCATTAGCTGAGGCTTCTGCGCTCGCCATGCATATTGGCGCTTCAATAGGCGTCACGCCGCGCTTTGCCACCGCACATTTAACTACTCACAATCGTGCCCACAATGGCATTTATAAGCGCTTTACCGATCTGAGCGCCGAAAAGCTGTTTGTGGATTACAACACTAAAGGCATTTTGGCCTATAAACGCGCCGCCGATGCGCTATTGAAGATCCAGCCTTTGGGCATTTCCCATCCCATCAGTCACGATTTACTGCGAGTCGCTAAACAGGCATTGCAAGATGTGATTGAGTCAAATACCCAATTATTTAATCGATTAGATACTGACCGTTTCTTTTACTGTGTTCGCCCTTACTACAAGCCTTATCGGGTGGGCTCAGTCATCTATCGCGGTGCCAATGCAGGGGATTTTGCGGGGATTAATGTCATCGATTTAACGCTAGGTCTTTGTTTCGCCAATGAAGCTTCCTACTCGCAAATGCTGGTGGACAAGTTTTTATACATGATGCCGGAGGATCAACAGATATTGCGCGAGTGCATGCGTCGGCCGAATTTGATGGATGACTTCCTGCAGGCAAAAGACTGCTCAACCCAAGATTGGTATCAAGAAAACTTGCGACTCTTTATTGAAGTCTGCGAATTACATGGCGAGACTGCGATTCAGCACCATAATGAGTTAGTGACTAAATATATTGCTGAGCCTTCGACAAGTATGGAGCAGCAGCATTTAGCCAAAGTCACCGCCAGTGGTCCGCCACTGCATGTGCTACTCGGCTCATTGGAGCGACTCAGAGACAGACGCGCCGCCGCTCAGCGCAGCGATATTCGGACTCGTTATTGTGATATTAAAAAACTAAAAGAGAGTTTGAGATAACACTATGTTTGAAGATTTTAAAAAGGACTTTTACCTAGCAGGTCCAGGATATCTATTAAACCATTCCGTTGGCCGGCCATTAAAATCGACCGAGCAGGTCTTTAAAGAAGCCTTTTTTGCGCCTTGGCAGGAGTCGGGGCGTGAACCTTGGGGCCAGTGGCTGGGTGTGATTGATGATTTTACCTTTGCTTTATCTAAACTATTTAACGGCCACCAAAAGGATTTTTGCCCTCAGGTCAATCTTTCCAGTGCGCTGACTAAAATTGTCATGTCCCTCGACAGATTGAACCGCGAACACGCCGTTGTGTTAATGAGTGAGATTGATTTTCCCAGCATGGGTTTTGCCCTTAAAAAAGCGCTGCCTGCCAGTTGCGAAGTACGCTTTATTCCTAAAGGGCTCGATATCACCGACCCTAATGTGTGGGATACGCATATCAGCCGCGATGTGGATCTGGTGTTTGTCAGCCATGCTTACTCGAATACGGGGCAGCAGGCGCCATTAGCCAATATTTTCACTATAGCCCGTGAGCGAGGTTGTTTGAGCTTAGTGGATGTAGCGCAATCGGCGGGGATTATTCCGCTGGATCTCGCGCTCCTACAACCCGACTTTTTAATCGGTTCGAGTGTGAAATGGCTCTGCGGCGGCCCTGGTGCTGCCTATCTTTGGGTTAATCCCGCCATATTGGAGAGTTGTCAGCCTAAAGATGTGGGTTGGTTTAGCCACGAGAATCCGTTCGAATTTGATATCCATGATTTTCGTTACCTGCATTCCGCACTGCGCTTTTGGGGAGGGACACCATCAATCGCGCCTTATGCCATTGCCACCCATAGCATTCATTATCTTGCTGGTTTAGGTACTCCGTTGCTGCGTAAATACAATCAGCAATTGATTGATGCTGTGGCGCAAGAGCTCGACCATGAGTTTGTGTCGCCGCGGGATACTGAAAAGCGCAGCGGCACGCTTATTCTGCAGTTTGGTAAACAGCAGCATCAAATGATGACGGCATTGGCGAACGCGAATATTAGTGTCGACGCCCGCAGTATGGGGATCCGGATTTCTCCGCATATTTATAACAATATGGCTGATATCAAGTTGTTACTTGATGTGATTAAAGCAAATCGCTAACTTAAATGATTTAAAATGGCTTGCTAGGCTAAGTTGTACCACGTAATTACAACTAACAAGGCACAACACTCTGGGAGGCAAACCGCGACATGGTCGTTCCCGTATGCCGGCGTTAATTCACCGCCACACGGGCAACTTGAGGTTATTTATTGGGTGCGATCATGCTTAAATCTTATAGTCATAGCGGCAGACCATGGGTCGCGGGGTGTGGAGCTTGGGATCGCTGGGCGTGATCGCTAAATCTGCAGGTAGCATAACAGTATCGATGATCAACGCACTGCTCATATCAACGAGTGTCAGCGGGATGGTAAAGAGCAGTAAGGGTGGGGCCGCTAACGCGGAGATCATCATACACTCCTCGCCATTATCAACAGCCGTTTGCACACTTGAGAAAGAGTGACCCCAAGTTGAATTTTCTCCCATCCTCGACGTTATCGTTGCACATCCCGTGAGAGAACAGCACACGACCAACCAAGTCAACCAACGCATAACCACTCCATTGTTTATATGTGAAAAACTGCATTGCTTCGGTATGATCTACTCACTTGATCAACTGAGAGCGTTAGTGATGTGGAACCAGATCAGGTTTCATTTGACGCCAACCTGTTCTGTTTCAACAGCTTGGCATTCTAACTATATGATTATATCTGTCAATTATTCATCAACAGAAACGAGATACAACCAAGCTCAATAACCTAGTTGTTAACGGCGACTCTTGTTTTGGATTGGTATTAAACATGGAGGTTTGTATGCCGTGCCCTTGCAGAACTCAGATGAGTTTTGAACATACTCTTTAAAATCAGTCTCCACTTCCCTCACTGGCCATCTAGCTACTTTTATTACTTTCCTTAAAACTGTTTCAGTAAATATTCGCTTGAGGGTAGGCCGAGAGCATATTATGTTGCTGATTTAAAATGGATGACTGGATTTACTGCCTGGCGATGGCCACGCTACAAGTAGAGTCTACCGAGAGGTAACAGGATGAACAATAAAGCAGCGTCGCCGCAGTCGGCGTCGACAGAGCAAGAGACACAACCGTTGGACGACAGCCGGTATGAAGACCTGCCGCGCAGTGAGTACCTGCAATTACCCCAAGAGGAGCAAGACCGGCTCAATAAGCTACGTCAGCAGCGGGTACGCGAGGCACCGACCCTCTATGAGTGGGATATTAAGGTAGCGACCGTGTATAGCATGGGGTGGCTCGTTGTCATTATTCCCTGCGGTATAATGGTGCTGATTGGCTTGGTGGCACACTGGTATGAGTCTGACCAATGGTATGGTTTTTTTTTCATGGCATTGATTTTTGCGCCATTTATCCGCTACCTCTGGTTGGCCGACAAACAGTACCATTATCGACTCACCACCGAGGGTTTAGTTACTACCTATCATGACGTTATTCCGGATGCCGCCTACGCGGTAGTGCGGGGGCTGGCTTGGTTTGGGGTAGTGGTTTGTATTGTCGGGGTGGCCTTTTTAGGCCCAGCAGCGCTGGTTGGTGTAGGTGGAATGGCTCTGGGGGCATTTTTCTTTACTGGTTTTAAAAATATAGAGACAACTTATGAGAGCCCTATAAAAAATGGGCATCGTCATTTGATTAAGGTAACGCGGAATCGTCCATTTATTGCCTGCCAATCGGATGTACGAACAATGGGCTTACGAGCAAGTATTCGTCTTCATTGCCCATTGGATAAGATGCACACTATCTTGTCATTGCTGATGACGCAGTTACCTGATTCAGAAATCCGTGTATTTAAAAATGAGCGCGTGTTAGATGGCGTACCATTTGCGTTATTTGAGTCAGGCGAACCTGCCCAACTGGCAGATTTTACCCCTGACAATACCCAGCCCAGTTAACGTTTTTTCTCGCGCCTGTTATTGGCGCGAGACTCGGTGTCCATCAGTGACAGCTTTGCCACCAAGATGCTAACAGACTTTTTAGCGGCAAGGTCGTCAAGGGTGAGAAAACATTAAGTACGAGCTGTGTGGGTAGGTTAACGATGACCGTGCAGTCCGTGGGTACAGCAAAGGAATAGCTATATGAATAAGAGAGCTGCGCCGCAGTTGGCGTCGACAGAGCAAGAGACACAACTGTTGGACGACAGTCGGTATGAAGACCTGCCGCGAAGTGAGTACCTGCAATTACCCCAAGAGGAGCAAGACCGGCTCTACAAGCTGCGTCAGCAGCGGGTGCGCGAGGCGCCCACGCTTTATGAGTGGGATATTAAGGTAGCGACTGTGTATGGTCTATTTTGGTTAACCTTCCTGATCCCGTGTGGTTGCGTAGCACTTATAGGGTGCTATTTGCTATCTGGCGATACTAGCTTGGGTATAGGGTTAATCATCATGGCTTTAATTATGTGCTTATCTGCTCGTTACCTCTGGTTTGCAGACAAACAGTACCATTATCGGCTCACCTCCGAGGGTTTAGTTACCACCTATCATGACGCGATTCCGGATGCAGCTTACGCGGTAGTGCGTGGGCTGGCTTGGTTTGGGGTGGTGGTTTGTATTGTCGGGGTGGCCTTTTTAGGCCCAGCAGCGCTGATTGGTGCAGGCGGAATGGCTCTGGGGGCATTTTTCTTTACTGGTTTTAAAAATGTAGAAACCACCTCAATAAGTGCTATCAAGCGTGGACACCCCCATATGATAAAAGTGACCCACAAGAGGCCATATATATCGTGTGATACAGACAGGTTTTATTTCGGATATTATTCAAATCTCGACTGTTATTGCCATCCCGAAGATATGCATAAAGTGTTGTCGCTACTGATGAAGCAATTACCGGGGTCGGAACTCTTTTTATTGAAAAATGAACGAATAGTTGGCCTCTCTAAAGTTGCACCCGTGACGGCAAACTAGCCCAACTGTCAGATTTCGCCCCTAAGAATCCCCAGCCCAGTTAACGTTTTTTCTCGCGCCTGTTATTGGCGTGAGATTCGGTGTCATCAGTGGCAGCTTTGCCACCAAGATGCTAACAGACTTTTTAGCGGCAAGGTCGTCAAGGGCGAGAAAACATTAAGTACGAGCTGTGTGGGTAGGTTAACGATGACCGTGCAGTCCGTGGGTACAGCAAAGGAATAGCTATATGAATAAGAGAGCAGCGCCGCAGCAGTTGGCGTCGACAGAGCAAGAGACACAACCGTTGGACGACAGTCGGTATGAAGACCTGCCGCGCAGTGAGTACCTGCAATTACCCCAAGAGTAGCAAGACCGGCTCAATAAGCTGCGTCAGCAGCGGGTGCGTGAGGCGCCCACCCTCTATGAGTGGGATATTAAGGTAGCGACTGTGTATGGCATTGGGTGGATCATGGTCCTTATTCCGTGCGGGATTACGGCTCTAGTTGGGTTGGTGACATACTGGTATGGATTTGAGCAATGGTATTATTTTCTCATCATAGCGATGATTTTTGGGCCATTTATGCGCTACCTCTGGTTGGCTGACAAACAGTACAATTATCGGCTTACCACCGAGGGGTTAGTTACCACCTATCATGACGTTATACCGGATGCTGCCTACGCGGTAGTGCGGGGGCTGGCTTGGTTTGGGGTGGTGGTTTGTATTGTCGGGGTGGCCTTTTTAGGCCCGGCCGCCTTGGTCGGCGCGGGTGGTTTTGCTGTGATGGCATTTTTCTTCACCGGTTTTAAAAATATAGAGACTACTTACGAGAGTCCTATAAAAAATGGGCATCGTCATTTGATTAAGGTAACGCGGAATCGTCCATTTATTGCCTGCCAATCGGATGTACGAACAATGGGCTTACGCGCAAGCATTCGTCTTCATTGCCCATTGGATAAGATGCACACTATCTTGTCATTGCTAATGACGCAGTTACCTGATTCTGAAATCCGTGTATTTAAAAATGAGCGCGTGTTAGATGGCGTAACATTTGCGTCATTTGAGTCAGGCGAACCTGCCCAACTGGCAGATTTTACCCCTGACAATCCCCAGCCTAGTTGAATAAAGCTTGGACACTTAACAATAATGGCGCGGTAGTTAACTTCCGACTATATGGGTGGTTTTATGCCGCACCCTCGTATAGTTTAAATCGGTTTTTAACCATCTATCTCTATTGTTGCTGCTGTTGCCGCGGTGTCTGGCGTGCCTTCTATGAATGATAAAAGAGTGGTTGGCGATGATGCCTATTTAGAGAACAACGCGATGATTGAATCAGAATCAAAGTTGTATATACCTTCAAAATACAAAAAGCCCCGATAGCGTTGCTATCGAGGCTTTTATATTTTCTGTATCAATTACATAAAGCGAGCCGGTTGTATAGCGCTAGCCATTACAGGCTGTAGTACATTTCAAACTCAAGTGGGTGAGTTGTACGTGCTACGCGCTCAGCTTCTGCTGTTTTCAGTACGATATAAGATTGGATGAAATCTTCACTGAACACGCCGCCTTTTGTCAGGAACTCATGGTCAGCTTGCAGATTTTCAAGGGCGTTTTCTAATGACGTTGCCACTTGTGGGATTTCAGCCGCTTCTTCTGGAGGCAGATCGTACAGATCTTTGTCCATCGCTTCACCTGGGTGGATCTTGTTTTGGATACCGTCAAGACCCGCCATCAGCAGCGCTGCGAAACCTAAGTATGGGTTTGCATGTGGATCAGGGAAGCGTGCTTCGATACGACGGCCTTTAGGGCTTGGTACCACTGGAATACGGATTGATGCAGAGCGGTTACGGGCAGAGTAGGCCAACATAACAGGTGCTTCAAAGTGTGGCACTAAACGCTTGTAAGAGTTAGTGCTTGGGTTAGTGAAAGCGTTCAGCGCGCGAGCGTGCTTGATGATACCACCTATGTAGTACAGAGCCGTTTCACTTAAACCTGCGTATTTGTCGCCAGCGAACAAGTTAACACCGTCTTTCGCCAGAGATTGGTGAACGTGCATGCCGCTACCGTTGTCACCAACGATGGGTTTAGGCATGAAAGTCGCCGTCTTACCGTAAGCGTGTGCCATGTTGTGCACTACGTACTTCAGAATTTGGATTTCATCCGCTTTCTTAGTCAAGGTGTTGAAGCGAGTGGCGATTTCGTTTTGACCTGCAGTCGCCACTTCGTGGTGATGCGCTTCAACCACTTGGCCCATTTCTTCGAGCACTAAACACATAGCGCTACGTAGGTCTTGTGATGAGTCAACCGGTGCAACTGGGAAGTAACCGCCTTTAACAAATGGACGGTGACCTGTGTTGCCGCCTTCGTAGCTAGTGCCTGAGTTCCAAGCCGCTTCTTTAGCGTCGATCTTAACGAAACAACCTGACATGTCAGTACCGAAACGGACATCGTCAAATAGGAAGAATTCTGGTTCTGGTCCAATCAATACAGTATCAGCGATACCAGTAGAGATCAGGTAAGCTTCTGCTTTTTTAGCAATTGAGCGTGGGTCACGGTCGTAACCTGTCATGGTACCGGGTTCAAGAATGTCACAACGGATCAGCGCTGTGGTTTCTTCGGTGAAAGGATCCAGTACGAATGTCGTTGGATCTGGCATCAGTACCATGTCTGATTCGTTAATGCCCTTCCAACCTGCGATAGAAGAACCGTCAAACATTTTGCCGTCTTCGAAGAAATCAGCATCTACCTGATGAGAAGGAATAGATACGTGCTGCTCTTTACCTTTAGTGTCGGTAAAACGTAAATCAACGAACTTAACTTCTAATTCTTCAAGTTGCTTTAAAACTGATTCAACTGACATTCTCAAGCCTCCGGTAGGGTAAAGGGATGCCCCTTCTATAATCTTTTAACTCAAGTGATTTATCTTGAGCCAAATTTACGAGCTATAAAGCGATATCCATGCCAATAATTTAACTTACTGATTAACATGGTTTAAAATCTTTGTTGCACTTAATTGGATTCGCGTGTGCACCATAATAGTGCTTTTGTCTGTGGCATTTTGGTGCATTACTCCATTTTGGTGCGCACTGAATTGATTCATGCAAACCTTAAGCTGGGATGCACAGCGATAACATGCACCGCTTATATGGCACTGAGATGGCAATAACGCTTTGGCTTTCACTATCTCAGTAAGTACCGCCTCTGTGAAGCTCACACATACTTGCAGTACTGCACGAGACTATTTATCACCGCATAACCGCCGCATAATTGTCATAAAACCACGCTAGTCTGTCCAACTATGCCACGCATTATCAATCCAATAGTGGTTTATTATCATATTATTAGGAAAGAGTTCGTTCTCATGTGCGAAATGTCTTTGCTGTTCACAGGCCAAGTGAAATCAGTGATGCGTAAAAAGGTATCCCGTGACAATGAAGTGAGTCTTAATGCCATCGGGTGTAAACGCCAACATGAATGCTAGATTAAGTGTGCAGCAGAATTTATTGCAGTGTGTTGACGTGGTAATTTCTCTGTATCTAAGTCGATTTTGCTGATGCTTAAATCGACATTAGCAGTGCTAACATTGAATACGAAAAATAGCAAATTCAGCTGCTTAACTCGGATTTTTCCTACGAATATGGCAATTAAACAGAGCGTTAACTCTGGCTATAGAGGATTTCATTCAGTGGATGATTGGCGGAAATTACCCAAGGATTGGCGAATTGTTTTATAAGTGTTCAAAAATAATCCTGTGCGCCAAGGCCGCTCTGGAGTAGAATGGCACGCTTTTTATTGTGGTAGATCGAGCTCGATCACCATAACGAATTACTGAAATATCCCTATTTTTGTTTGATGGTAAGAGGTTTATCCGTGCTAGAGAATTTACGTAACATCGCCATTATTGCACACGTTGACCATGGCAAAACGACCCTGGTAGACAAGTTGCTGTCACAGTCAGGCACCCTTGCAACCCGAGGAGAAGCCACTGAGCGGGTGATGGACTCCAACGATCTTGAAAAGGAACGTGGGATCACGATTCTGGCAAAGAATACTGCCATCAAGTGGAACGACTACCGTATTAACATCGTTGATACCCCAGGCCACGCCGATTTCGGTGGTGAGGTTGAGCGTGTTCTGTCTATGGTTGACTCAGTATTATTGCTAGTTGATGCCGTTGACGGTCCAATGCCACAAACTCGCTTCGTAACGAAGAAAGCGTTTGCTCAAGGCCTAAAGCCAATCGTTGTTATCAACAAAATTGACCGTCCAGGTGCACGCCCAGATTGGGTTATTGACCAAGTATTCGACCTGTTCGATAACTTAGGTGCAACTGACGAGCAGCTAGATTTCCCAATCGTTTACGCTTCTGCGTTAAACGGTTTTGCAACTTTAGACCCGGATGTAGCGAGCGATGATATGACGCCGCTGTTCCAAACTATCGTTGAAAAAGTATCTTTCCCAGATGCTGACGCCGAAGGCGCGTTCCAGATGCAAATTTCGCAAATCGACTACAACTCATACGTGGGTGTTATCGGTATCGGCCGCATCAAGCGTGGTAGCGTTAAAACGAACCAACAAGTGACTATTATTGGCGCTGATGGCAAAACTCGTAACGGTAAAATGGGCCAAGTATTAGGTTACATGGGTCTAGACCGTACTGAAGTTGAAATTGCTAACGCTGGCGACATCGTTGCTATCACTGGTTTAGGCGAGCTGAAAATTTCTGACACTATCTGTGCCGTTGGTGCAGTAGAAGCTATGCCACCTTTGACTGTTGATGAACCTACTCTGACCATGACTTTCCAAGTTAATACTTCACCTTTTGCAGGTAAAGAAGGTAAGTATGTGACTTCACGTAACATTCTGGAGCGTCTGCAAACAGAATTAGTCCACAACGTGGCACTGCGTGTTGAAGAAACAGAAAGTCCAGATCGCTTCCGTGTATCTGGTCGTGGTGAATTGCATTTATCAATCTTGATTGAAAACATGCGTCGTGAAGGTTACGAGTTAGCCGTATCACGTCCAGAAGTTATTCTGAAAACTATCGACGGTGAACTGTGTGAACCATTTGAAACGTTGACTGTTGACGTTGAAGAAGAAGATCAAGGCACAGTAATCGAGAAATTAGGTACCCGTAAAGCTGAAATGAAAGACATGCAGCTTGATGGTAAAGGTCGTGTACGTATCGACTTCATCATCCCAAGCCGTGGTTTAATCGGTTTCCAAACTGAGTTTATGACAGCGACTTCTGGTACTGGTCTAATTTATCACTCATTCGACCATTACGGTCCGCACAAAGGTGGCGATATCGGTCAACGCGCTAACGGCGTATTGATCTCTAACGCAACGGGTAAGGCATTGACCTTCGCACTGTTCGGTCTGCAAGATCGCGGTCGTCTCTTTATCGGCCATGCCGCTGAAGTATACGAAGGCCAAGTGGTTGGTATTCACGCTCGCTCAAACGATCTGACAGTTAACTGTTTGAAAGGTAAGCAGCTGACCAACATGCGTGCTTCTGGTACTGACGAAGCCCAAGTGCTGACGACGCCAATCACAATGACACTTGAGCAAGCGCTTGAGTTCATCGATGATGATGAATTAGTTGAAGTAACGCCTAAGAACATTCGTGTTCGTAAGAGACACTTGACTGAAAACGATCGTAAGCGCTTTAACCGCGGTTAATGCCAGCCTGTTAATTCAGGTGACACGCCCTTAAGGTGAGTCAATCGGTTTAAAAAGCCCTGCATAGGAAACTGTGCAGGGCTTTTTGTTGGGATAAATTGAATAATGGGTATTATACCAATCACATTAAATAGCTAATCAGTTCAGAGCCTCACAGGCATCTCAATCCAAGGCGCATTGACGCAGAAATGGTGATTCCCTTTTAAGTCAATGCAACACCGGAGTGGGATGCCTGTGTGGCTCCCGAAGGGCGGCTGATGTTAACGGCATGGCAACGCGCTTTATACTGCGTTCAAGGCTTTCGACAGAGCACCACGATGCCTTCAAGCCTTCGCCTTGTCTAAAGCGCGTTGAACTCCCGCTGAATGAACAGATATTTAATACGATTGGTATTAGTAGTCCTCATCCATCACCCGTATGCAATTGCGGCCAGCGGATTTTGCGCGGTAGAGGGCGGCGTCCGCTTGGCGAACGAGTTCTAAAGCATTTTGTTTGTTAGAGGGTTGCAGATAGGCGACGCCTGCGCTCACTGTCACAATCCCAAGGTCGGTATTTGCATGTGGAATGGCAATGGCTTGGATCAACTGATGTATATGCTGCGCTGTCTCAAGTACGGTTTGATTATCGACATTAGGTAATAGAATGACAAATTCTTCGCCGCCGTAGCGAGCGACTAATTCGCCCGCTCTGCGACCGGACTGGGACAGTGTACTCGCTAATTGTTTAAGGCAATCGTCTCCGGCGAGGTGGCCATAGTGATCGTTAAATTGTTTAAAGTGGTCAATATCGAGCATGATGAGGGCCAGTGAGGAATTGCTCCTTTGTCCACGACTCCACTCTGTTTGTAACATCATGTCAAATAGGCGGCGATTGCCGATATTGGTTAAACCGTCGGTATTGCTGAGTATTTCAAGTTGCCTATTGGCTTCTGCCAGCTCACAGGTTCGAGCTGTGATCATGGATTCAAGTTCGACGTTACGTTCCTCTAATCGCGCGATCGGGTAAATTTCCCCTTTGTGGGCTAAGCCGTAGGGGATGGATATGCCACTGTGGACAATCATCCAGTCGTTGTTTTCTCGGTGAAATATCAACACTAGCCGTGCTGTCTCGCGGGAAAGCATAGGATTAGGGATAGGTAAGTGGATATGGAAAAAGGCAGTCACAACCACGAGGTTGTCGGCAAGGTCTTGTAAAGAAAGATCTAACATTTCGATGTGGATTCGCTCAGGCACTTGTGCAAAGTCCTGACGAGTGATTCGCACCCATTCTTCCCTGCTGGTGACAAGCTGGTCACTGCTCCCTGCATAGCCGCTAAAGTTATCACTAAAGCGACGAGTTAGCCTGTCATCACGGGAGGCATACATCTCAATATATTCGTCAAATAACGAATGGATCAATTGCTGTCGGTCGGGTCGCATAGGTTAGCTCCGTTGGGGAACATAAAACCATTTTCCTAATATCCGTATAGGAATATTATCTGCGATAAAGTCTAGCTGTTGCCTGATTGTAATCAATTTTATGACGTATATATTAAAAATACTGCAGAGAGTGATGTAAGCCATTATCTGCAGTATGGTCTGTGAGACAAAATTGTTTTGCATTCACTTAATGTATCATTTAGCCCAAGTATTATTTAACACAGCCTGTTGGGTTGGTTCAAAATCAGGCCAAGCTTGTTGGTATTGCTTAGCAGTGGCTGCTGATGAGAGGTTACCGGATTGCGTTAGCTGAGTGTGTCACTGGGCGGCAGGTGAGGTCTTTTCTGGATAGTATTACTTGGCAGTGGCTTTATTGCTGACGCCTATCATCGCTGTGGTGCGACCGAGGACGTCGGGATACTCGATAGGACTTAGAACCCTATCGAGTGAGCAGTCAAACTTATGATTTAGCTTTATCTGCCAATTTTACCGCATTGACACTTTCACCTTTGAAGCTGATAGTCACATTTTTCTGAGCGACTTCATTATCTTTCAGCAAAGTTTTAGTGGTTTCTGCCAGCATTGGAGAAGCTGCATTTAACGCACTAAGATCATAGGCCCAAACTTCTAGATCCGCTTCATTATAAGTACTAGCAGGCGCACCTAATTTTTCAGTGATTGTTTGCTTGGTTGAGCCTTCTTTAATGCCGAATGTATTTTTAATCGCTTCATTCGTTGCGCTGTCTAACGCATTGGTTGCCGTATCATTCACTGTGTCAGTGACAGATTGAGTTGCTGATTTAACGATTGAATCGAATGGGCCAGCATAAGCAAATAATGGTAGAGCAGTAAGAGCGATCAATAATGATTTTTTCACACAATAATTCCTTTGGTTAATACATTCCTTTATTAAATGCGCGCGAATTAGACCAGTAATTAGATTTTGTGTCAATTAAGCATCTGTTCTATATGATTTTATTTTAATCCTTTCAGATTATTCCTACTAAGTGGGTCAACCTTTAGTTGTACCTAAAGGTTTCCATTTTGAGGTTTTCTAGTCTTATCTGCTGCTGTTTTTCAATTTCGTTAGTGTTTTATTCCATCGCAATTGGATCCCATCATATGTGTCATTTTAGGTGTTCTAGTGCCCAATTCTATTAATCACTTGGATCAATTCCATGCGGATGTTGTCTGGTGTTTGGCTATGCCAGAACCCCGCTAAGTAAGCGCCCAGCGGTAGGATAAATAATGCGATGAGCACTAATGCGAGCAATCCCTTATGACCGAGTCTATGGCCGGATTTCAGCCCAAGGCCGAGGGCGGCAGATTTAGGGCAAGCCGCGACACAGCGCATGCAGGCTTGGCACTCGTCACTGCGAACCGTGGTTTTAGTGTGCACTATGATGTTTGCTGGGCAAGCGCGGGTACACTTGTCGCATTTCATCCCTTTTGCTTCGATAAGGCAGTGCTGGGTATTGCGGCGGATTTTTAATGGGCTCGCAAAGCTTAAGATCCCAAGCATAGCGCCATAGGGACACAAGTAACGGCAGAATCCCTGACGACGCCATGCCGCTAAAGCGAGGATCAGCGCAAATACCAGTAGCGTGATTAGGCTGGGTGTTAGGAAGAACAATGCCATCTTTAAGTCGGCAATCTTATGATAATTACCTTCAAGATAATGGGGGATGGATTGTGCTGGCATACCAATGACTATGTAGCAAAGTGCTAGGAGTAATAGATATTTCAACATTCGCAGTGGCCAATCTAGCCAAGCGGGTGGTGTAAGCTCTGATTTAATAAAGCGTTTTCTAAAGGAATACAGATATTCCCCTGCCAGACCTAATGGGCAAGCCCAACCGCAAAATGCCCGCTTGCAGAGTAAACCTGTGAGTAATACCGCCGCTAGCATGACTGCTGCCGCAGGATGGGTTTGATCCCACAAATTGAGGCTGATAATGGCTTTAAGCTCAATGCCACCCGCAATCGGTAAAAAGGCATCGACTACGTCTGGGCGCATTAGCCAAGGCGTGATTCCTTGCTTAAGCAGTACGGTATTGATTGTGTATTGTATGGCAACCAGCAAGAGCGATAGCGCTAAGACATGTTGAGTCCCTTCACGAAGGGTATTGATTTTAATTTCACCCTTGAGTGAATCAGGCGCAAATTTATGCCCAAGTAGCATCAGTGGTAGTGTAATAAGAAGCCCGAGAGCCAGTGGCCAATAAAGACTCATTGCCACCGCACCGATACTGAGCAACAGTGTGGCGACCGCGCCCCATTTCTGGCCGCTCCAATAGCTGAGGGAGGCGAGATACATGAGTGCCAACATCAGCGTGAGTGATTCGATAAAAGTCATAGTGATGAATACAGCTAATAAGTTACAAGTACAGGCTCTGAGTGGTGAACTGAGGATAAGTTTTTGAGTAATAAGTGAAATTGTGCGTCAGATCTAAGATTCGCGCTATCAATCAATTAAAGCGCGCCATAGCTCACAAAGCTAAGTGTTTTAGTC
Source organism: Shewanella sp. DC2-4 (assembly GCF_013248875.1). Taxonomy (NCBI): domain Bacteria; kingdom Pseudomonadati; phylum Pseudomonadota; class Gammaproteobacteria; order Alteromonadales; family Shewanellaceae; genus Shewanella; species Shewanella sp. DC2-4. The sequence continues at coordinate 313,498 of NZ_JABRVR010000002.1, forward strand.
TTGCACAAATAAAGTATAGCTTGCAGGGACAGCGTGCGAGGTCACATAAAGAATAAAAAGCCCCAGCAATTTATTTTGCTAGGGCTTAGGAGTTCAGTGGGGCATTTGGATTAATTTTTTGATTTTTCGAGTGCTTCGATAAATTTGCTCGATTCGTTAATCGAGGTATTCATCTCTTTAATCAGGGCTGAAATATCGGTTTGCAGACTCGCAAATTCGCTTTTAATCGCACCAATGGCTTGGGCGTTCAAGTTATGCTTGAGATACAGCATATTGTCTTTCATGGCGGTGAGTATCGGCGGCATTTTTGACTCGGCACGGCGCATACTTTTGATCAATTGTTCATAGGCGCGGCGCGTTTCTTTGAGTTTAGCTTCACTGTTGCGGCGTAGGTTGGCTTTACTGATCTCGCTAATTTCATTTTGCCATTCATCGAACAGTGCTTCGGCTACATCTTCGACTTTATTGATGCGGTTGCTGACGTTGTCGGCGGCACTTTGAGCCGATTCGTATTCATCTTTGGCTCTGCTATAGGCTTTTTCTAAGTTGCCATCACTGTAATTGAGCAGTGCTTGCATTTCTTCTAGGGCAGAGCTGAACTCTTTTTGAGCATCCTGTTGGGACTTTTTCGCATCTTTAACTCTGTCGACCATAATATCGCGTTTATGGTAACCGACCTTTTCCATTGCGCCGTAGTAGGCACTCTGGCAACCACTAAGCAGGAGACTTGTGGCAATCAGCCCTGAAGCTATCAGTCTTTTCATTGGGTGTTCCGTCGCTGAATGAAATTAATTAATCGGCTTTAAATCGCGCCGCATCGATAATGCTCCACAGATGAAAGATAGCCCCTATTACCGCGGGCACAATCAGCCACCAGAGGGCATAACCCACCACTGTGATAATGAAAAATAACAGTGCGGCCATTATTCTGCCTTGCAATAATTGGCCTAGCCCAGGAAAAAATAGGCTAGCAATAGCGGAAATAACGTTACCTGCAGATCCTTGTTGAGACATCAATTCACTCCTTAGACTTGTAAATTAAGTGTTTATTGTACGAAGATAACGAGTCTATACCAACAGAATCAAGAGAAACCCGTGACTAAGAAGATAGAACTGGCACAAATTCGCGCCTTATTCCTCGGGATCTGGCACTTCCTGCTGCATTTGAGACGGCGTTTAGTTGAAGATCAAATCAATATTCGCGCCGGACATTTAGCCTATGTCACACTGTTGTCACTCGTGCCTATGGTGGCGGTGACTATGTCTATGCTGTCAGCTTTTCCGGTATTTAAGGGGATACGTGGACAGATAGAAGGTTTCGTTTATCAGAATTTTTTACCCGCCGCTGGCGATACTGTGCAAGTGTATATCAATGAGTTTGTGGCCAATGCCTCTAAGGGGACTGCGGTCGGGATTGCGGCCTTAGTCGTGGTTGCCATTTTGCTAATTTCCGCCATTGATAAATCGCTTAATAACATTTGGCGCACTAAAGAGAAGCGTTCAGTGGTGGTGGCTTTTTCTATGTATTGGATGGTCATCACTTTGGGCCCGGTATTGGTGGGGGCCAGTTTGGTCGCCACTTCCTACGTGGTGTCATTGAAGGTCTTTGACGGTCAGTTGTCGGGTGTGGTGCCCGTGTTTCTTGAGCGTTTACCTATGCTTTTCTCTGTGGCGGCATTTTTGTTGTTGTATATGGTGGTGCCTAATCAAAAAGTGAAGTTTCTACATGCACTATTAGGGGCGATTGTTGCCGCAATCTTGTTTGAGTTAGGCAAAAAAGCCTTTGCTTTGTATGTCACTCAGTTTCCGAGTTATGAAGCGATTTATGGTGCTTTAGCCGTGATCCCCATTATCTTTGTCTGGGTGTATTTATCGTGGATGATAGTATTACTCGGCGCGGAAATTACCGCCGCTATGCCTGAATATTTAGATTATGAGTCGAGCTCAGATGATGACGAAACCGCTCTGAATGCTAAGCCCCTAGACAATGCCTCCCAAGATAATTCCGCTGCGGTGTTAACTTCGGCTGAGGTGACGGCACTCAAGGCGGTGGCAAAATCTGAATGACCCCATTAGAGGATTATTAATGGCGATGACACTGAATGCCTGAATCCTTCCCATCTTTTATCCGTCGCGACTGGTTTAACGTTGGCAATGGTCAGCAATTGCATCTGGCGCAATACGGTAATCCACAAGGTATTCCACTGCTGTATTTGCACGGCGGTCCGGGAGCGGGTTGTGATATCGGTGATTTAGCTTTATTTAATGGCGATCAATATTGGATTTTGCTTTTAGATCAACGCGGTTCTGGGCAATCTTTACCCTTTGGCGATTTAGCCAACAACCATCTCACTGGTTTGATTAGCGATATTGAGGCGATTCGCCTCGCATTGGGTATTGAGCGTTGGTGTTTAGCAGGTGGCTCTTTTGGGGCCACATTAGGCTTAATTTACAGCGGATTATTCCCAGAGCGGGTGATTGCACAGGTACTGTGGGCGTTATTTATTCCATCCAAAGAAGGTCTCGACTGGCTCTATGGCGCTGACGGCGCGGCAAAATTGCAACCTGCTGCTTATCGACTCTTCAATGACATTTTTCCGGTTCAGTTATCGCTGACTGAACTGCTGGATTCGTACCATCAAGGTTTGGCATCGGCAGATGAAAATGTGCGATACCATTTTGCGCGGCGTTGGGTACAGTGGGAGTTGCAGCTTGCGGGGGCGAGGTTAGTGCTACCAAGGCTGTTACCCGAATCCGTATTAGCATTAGCCAATATCGAGTTACACTTTGCTCGACATAATTATTTCAATGCCATGAATGTGTTACAGCGCGTGACGCCTAGAGTGAAGGCGCGTAGTGTGTTATTGCAAGGAATGCAGGATGCAATTTGCCCAGCGACGCTATTACGCGATTTTTTGGCTGGGTTGGAGCATGCTATTACAATTCAATCTGTTGTCGATGGCGGACATATGCTCAATAGTGAGTCTCTGTTTTTGGCGGTCACAGCAGAAATCCATGTTATGTGGTCGTGGATACATCAAAGGGAAATACAATGAAAACATTGCTCATCAGTGCCACTTTACTCGGATTAACCGCGTGTGCTACCACGGCGCCCTCGCAAACCAGCGCGATTGACCCAGTGGTGGCTCAGGAGGTCGTGAGTGCACCCGTCGCGCCCAAAGTTGTTGAACTCGGTGGACTAACCAATGAAGCTGCCGCTGAGCGCTTGTATCAAGCGTTGATTGACGCAAATTATCTGGCCACCCAAGTTGCGCCGACGAAAGTCGCGGTGCAGTTTGGCGATAACCAGTTTTTGCTTGAGCCGAGCATTAATTCTGCAGGCATTGACCGTATTTTAATGAATCGCTTCTATGCAGTGCATCCGCAATTGCAGGCCAGCCAAGAGTTGCCTGCTGTGATTGGCACCTTGAATCAGAAGCTTAATTTTGCCAAGTTTGTGTTGTTGGACCAAGGCGCAGTGATCCAAGTGCAAGGTACAGTGACCTTTGCCGACCGTATTGAAATAGAAGAGTTACGTCGTTTTATGCTGTGGACGAATGGCGGCTTGGCGCAAGTCGTACAATCTTTGCCTGATGGCGTAGAGCAATATATCCGCCCGCTCCCGCTAATGCCGCAAATGGTTCCCGTTAAGCCTTAATCTAAAAGGAAAAGTTGTGATTGCGTTAATTCAAAGAGTGAGTCGCGCCAGTGTAGTGGTTGATAACCAAACCCTAGGTGAAATCAATAAAGGCTTGTTGGTTCTGCTCGGTGTCGAGCAAGAAGATACCCGCGAGAAGATGGAAAAGTTGGCGACTAAAGTCATGAGTTATCGCGTTTTTTCCGATGAAAATGGCAAGATGAATCTCAATCTAGAACAAGTCGGTGGGTCTTTATTAGTCGTGTCACAATTTACCTTAGCCGCTGATACAGGCCGAGGCTTGAGGCCGAGTTTTTCAGGGGCGGGTACGCCGGATCAAGCCTTAGGCTTGTATGAAGAGTTTGTCGCATTCTGCCGCGCTAAGGGCGTTCATACAGAAACCGGACAGTTCGGCGCCGATATGCAAGTGTTCTTAGTCAATGATGGCCCAGTGACCTTTAATCTGCAGGTGTAGCTTCTATAGTGATGTTTATCTAGGGGTCTAGGTGATGGGGTACTAGGCATAATCAATGTCGCTTGTACCAAGGGAGTATTAAGGGAATGCACATGGATCAATTACTCATTAAATTACACCAGACTTGGCACAGTACGATCCCCGTTAGCGAGTTTATGCAGATAGTGCCACTCGATTATATCGAGGGAGAGTTTCGAGTCACAGCGCCGATGACGCCCAATCTTAATCTGCATCAGACCATGTTTGCGGGCAGCATTTATACCTTGATGACCTTAACAGGCTGGGGTGCCGTGTGGCTAAATCAACAGTTGGTGGGCGTGGCGGGTGATATTGTGCTCGCCGATGCCCATATTCGTTATCTTGCTCCTGTGACTTGTGACCCTGTGGTAAAAGTACAATGGCCAGATGTGGATCTCAGCCCGTTACAAAGGGGGCGCAGAGTTAAGGTGAAGCTGGTAGTGCAATTGTATTGTATGGATTCACTGTGTGCGGTTTTTGAAGGCCTGTATGTTAGTACGTCGAAAGTATGAATGCGTCGAAAACAACTTAGTGTATCTGTACGTCGAAGATGACGTATAACCTTTCTAAAAAATCGAAGCTAATCTCAGATTTTATCCGCTTTATTTCTTTTTTATGGGCTAATACACTAGCGTCATAGAGTTGAGATATTCCATCTGACTCTGAGTCATTTACCTATTTTCGGAGCAGATTATGTCTAAAGTCTTAATTTTAAAATCAAGCATTCTTGGCGGTTATTCACAATCTGCCGTGTTAATTGACCACTTAGCGAGCCACTGGGAAACCCAAGGTGCCGCTATTACAGTACGTGATTTAGGCGGTAAAGACGTACTGCCTATGGTAGACGGTGAAATCGCTTCTGGGTTACGCGGTGGTGCAGAATTATCGGCACGTCAGCAAGAAATGCTCGCCTTATCAGATACCTTAGTCGCTGAATTAAAAGCGAACGATACGATTGTTATCGCTGCACCTATGTACAACTTTACGATTCCGGTTCAACTTAAAAACTGGATCGATTTTGTCGCCCGTGCCGGTGTGACTTTTACTTACACTGAAACAGGTCCAAAAGGATTAGTGGAAGGTAAACGTGCTGTGTTAGTGACGACCCGTGGCGGCGCTCACAAAGATGGCCCAACGGATCATGTTGTACCTTACTTGAAAACGGTTTTAGGCTTTATGGGTATCACCAATGTTGAAGTGGTTTACGCCGAAGCACTGAATATGGGCCCTGAAGCGCACGATAAAGGCATGGGCGAAGCGAAACACAGCATAGATTTGCTGCAGGCTTAATCGTTCCGTTGATTAGCTGAGTCATTTGATTTAGCTGAATAAAAAATGCCAGCCCTTAATAGGCTGGCATTTTTGTATGTCCATTTAAGCTAAGCACGCTTTGCTTAAGTGGCTAGGTTTGAGCAACTAGACTCGAGCGGCTAGGTTTAAGTCGCACGCTAAGCTGTTTATTCGCAAAGGCTGCAGCCTTTGGCTAGGGTGCTTGTCTCAACATAACGCACTTTAGTGCTGGCTTGGTCGCGATTACGACTGATGCTAAAGCGTGCATGGCGTTCAGTTTCAAGCGGCTTTTCGGCAAGGTTAACCTGTGTGGCTTCAAGCTGTAACGCTTTGGCATAATTCGTTTTATGCATACATCACCTCGCAGATATCTAAACCATCACAATATACAGATTTGTAAGATTGGCGCCGCACAACCAAGGCTTAAATTAGCTCGGTTGGCAGCAGACTAAATCTTTAAGCGAGCCACCATTTACCACGCAGCTAAAACCATTGGCCTTGAGAATGTCGCAACCCTTTTGGGCGCGAATGCCAGCGCCACAGTAGAGCACGAAGGGATGTTGCTTATTGTCGACTTGGTGCAACCATTGGTCGAGCGTTGGCAATGGTACATTTATGGCTTGGGGCAAATGACCTGAGGCAAATTCCTCCGGTGAACGCACATCAATCACCCGTGCGCCTTGCTCAATCAATTGCCAACATTTTTCGCCTGAGTGGCTGCCGGATAACTTAGTCAGTAAAGATTGAAACATAGCATTGCTCCTACCATTAGAAAATTTTAAATAAGTTTATTCTAATGAATAGGCGAGTGCAAGCACTGCAGATTATCGGTAGTAATGGTTTGGTCTTTGGCGTTGTTGGTACTCGAACTCTGCATTACTGGCGTTAGATAAGCTGCTACAAGCTAAATTCATTGCCTCTTTGATAGTGAATGATGTCGTGGAATACCACGGCTTGCTCGTTGAGATTTCGATAGCCATGGGGTTTGTCGGCCGCAAATCGCACCGCTTCACCTTGCTTGAGCGTTTGCCACTGGCCATCGACTAACACTTCCATAGTGCCGCTCAAGACAATGACATGCTCAGTGACACCCGTTTCATGGGGCTCAGAAAGGCGCTCATAGTTTGGCAGCAGCGTGAGCTCAAACATCTCGAAACCGAAGCGCTCTTCAAAGGGGAAGAGTGAGGCGACTAGCATGCCGTCGGTGGCGGGTTGTTGGCGTAACTCGTCGGGCTTACGGAATACTGCGCCTTGGCTCTGGGGTGTGGGTTCGAGAAAGGTCGACAGCGAGATATTGAATCCACTGGCAATTTTCCACAGCGTCGCAATGGTTGGGCTTGATTCACCGCGCTCGATTTGTCCTATCATGGCCTTACTAACGCCCGTCTCTTGGGCGGCTTTATCTAAACTCCATCCCTTTTGGTTGCGAAGTGCTTTAAGCGTGGTGGCGAGATAGCTGTTTATCGTCTGCACAATGGCCCCATCATTTTTATGAAAATTTAGTTTGTACGTTATAACGCACAGGTGTTATCTTGTCCATCTCGTACGTTATAGCGCACAAAAAGCGATCTTGTTAATTTTATAAGTTATAGCGCACAAAGTAATGGCGACATCAATTGCAGAGAAAGGGAGTGGATATGTGGCGAGATGCAGGGAGTTTATCAAAAATATCAGCGGGATTTATTGCGGTATTAGTGGGTTATAGCAGCTCGGCTGTGATCATCTTTCAAGCAGCGGAGGCTGTGGGGGCGACACCAGCACAAATCAGTTCATGGCTGTGGGCTTTAGGTGTGGGCATGGGCGTGACCAGCATAGGGTTATCGCTTTACTACAAGAATCCTATTCTAACGGCTTGGTCTACACCGGGCGCGGCGCTGATGGTGACAAGCCTTGCGGGATTGAGCGTCAATCAAGCCATAGGCGCTTTTCTGGTGAGTTCTCTGTTAATTACTCTTTGCGGGGTGGCGGGCTGGATGGATAAACTTATTCGTATCATGCCGCAGTCAGTCGCTTCAGCCATGTTAGCGGGGATCCTGCTGCAATTTGGGATAGGGCTATTTCAGGCGATGCAAACCCAGCTGAGTCTCATATTAATCATGCTGTTGGTGTTTGTCGTCGTTAAGCCTTTTGCGCCGCGCTACATCATCTTGCTGACCTTGCTGGTGGGCATAGGCATGAGTTTTCAATTAGATTTGCTCAAGCTAGATGCAGTTCAGTTACAACTGGCGATGCCGGTGTGGACGACACCTGAGTTTTCGTTGGCGAGTGTGATTGGCGTGGCGCTGCCGCTGTTTGTGGTGACTATGGCCTCGCAAAATATGCCGGGCGTTGCTGCACTGCACGGTAATGGTTACAGGCCACCCATTTCACCTTTGATCACTAGCACAGGGTTAATAGGGGTCATTCTCGCGCCCTTTGGCGGTTTTGCCTTTAACTTATCCGCCATCACAGCGGCGATTTGTATGGGTAAAGAAGCAGATCCGAATCCCGCGACTCGTTACTGGGCGGCGGTGTGGGGCGGGGTATTTTACTTTATCACTGGGTTACTCGGCGCCACTGTGGTTGGCCTGTTTTCCGCTTTCCCGAAGGAGTTAGTACTGGCCATCGCCGGATTAGCCTTGCTCGGCACTATCGCCAATAGCCTGACCGCTGCATTAGCTAAAACCGAAGATCGCGAAGTGGCAGTGATCACTTTTTTGGTGACGGCCTCGGGTTTTAGTGTGCTGGGCATCGGCAGTGCATTTTGGGGGTTGTTACTTGGGTTTATTATCCATTGGTGGAACGGGCACAGAACTGCATCAGTAGTTAAGCGAGCGAATACTTAACTGCAGCAAAGTGCCTTAGAGATGAATTTCAAAGACTAAGGCGCATGTGTTTTAGATTCTCTTCGTCATAAACACGCTATTGGGGTCGAGTCGATAATCGGCGAAGGGGCCACAGATTTCAAAACCAAATTTGCAGTAGAGCAGGCGAGCGGGGTTGAAGAAGTCCATCGAACCTGTCTCTAGGCTCAGACGTTTGATACCTGCGGCTTTGGCATCGTTAATCAAGTGCTGCAATATTTTAGACGCTATACCTTGCTGCTTATAGGGCGCGGCGGTGCGCATGGATTTGATCTCCGCGTGCTCGGTATCTAACCATTTTAGTGCACCGCAGCCCGCGAGATTATTACCATCCCACAGGGTCCAAAAGCGAATATTGGGCTGACGCAGGCCGTCAAGATCTAATGCGTGAACGCTTTCAGGCGGTGAGGTTGCCCGCATATCGTTGAGGTGTTCTGTTAAAAGTGCTGCAATTTCAGGCCCTTTTAGATCATCTAGTATAATTTTCATCGTCTTTCTCAAGATTGAAACTCCCTCTGTTGTTGCTTATCCATCATAGTGTTATCGCGTTTAGTTCTTTTTAGGGGTAAACGTTGCGGTGGATAAGCAAAGGGTAGGCCAAGAGTTTTTATCTTTAGCTAAAGCTAAACCCAGAATCAAAGTCGTGGGGCTTCACCCCACACCCGACCAAAAGGGGAAAAGCGCCTGTTCCCCTTTTGGATATCCCCCGGCGTCCCCAACGGAGTTGAAAGCCCCTTGTGCTCATTGACAAATTTGCTATCGCTTCCGAAGGATGCGTCCCTGCACCTGCGAAAGCTAGTCGGTCATCCATGACCGAACTCACGCAATTTGTCTATTCGCCCTGCGGCAACTCCGAGATGATGGTATATTCTTTTGACTTTAGAGTTGTCTGATCGTCCTTAAAGCATAAAAGAGTAGTTGTCCTGTTTCTGCCTGTGGTAGGAGTTTTAGCCTGAATTTAGGGGCGGAGTGCAGTAAATCAACGTCATGAATTTCCCCAAATTTAGCGCGGCGAATAACTATTAATACGTTAGCAATAATTATAATTAACAGAAGTGGATATGGGGTGGAAAGGTACTGTTAGAGCAATCAATGCAGCAGCTAAAAAAGCTGAACGAAATGCTAAAAAGTCTCAGAGAGAGCTAGCACTTAGACATAAAGAATATGCAAAAATGCAAGAGTTAGAACAGGCCGCGTATGATGTAGAATTTTTTGAAAATTATATAGAAATTGTTCAATCGATGCACAAAGAGTGTGGTGATAGCATTAATTGGGAAAAAGTTGCAGTTATAGCAGAACCGAATAAACCTATTTTCATCAAAGGATTAGAGTCGGAGGCGATTAGTCAAAAAGAACAATATCAACCGAGTTTTTTTGACCGTTTATTTAAACGTATTGAAAACAAGCTGAGAGTTCTAGATGTCGCAATTGAGTCTGCTAAAAAGCAAGATCAAATTAATTTTGAGTTGTCACTTGAAAAGTGGCAGCAGAATTATAAAGAGTGGGCGGAAAGTGTTGAGCAAGCTAATTTGCTTATAGCTGGTGAGCCAGAAGCAAGAATTAACACGATCAAAGAGCTTAATCCTTTTAGCGAGTTAGACACTTTAGGTTCTAGTTTGCATTTTTCAGTATTGGAGAATTATCTTCTAACCATAAATATAAATATTCGTGGCGCAGATATTATTCCAAATGAGCAAAAATCGTTGCTTAAAAGCGGTAAGTTGTCAGTTAAGAAAATGCCTGTAGGTAAGTTCAACGAATTGTATCAGGACTATGTATGTAGTTCAGTTCTGCGCGTGGCTAGAGAAACTTTTGCAATCTTGCCTGACGAGTTTGTGTTGATTAATGCTACCGATAAGCTGTTAAACAAGGTTACTGGATATCTTGAAGAGCAAACTATATTGTCGGTGTATGTATCAAGGAGCACTTTGGATAGTTTGAATATGGATTTAATAGATCCTTCTGACAGCATGCGAAATTTTATCCATAACATGTCCTTTAAGCCGACAAAAGGCTTTGAGCCTGTTGTGCCAGTAGACGTGGTAACACTTGCGTAAATTGAATGACTAAAAGGGAACTGTTAATGTGTGGTATTGGCATTTGTTATTTTTTTAAAATCGCCATCGCTAAATGTTAGCTCTAGTCTTTGAACCTAAGGTTACGCTGATGCTCGAAAGGCAAACCATGGTGATTGGCGAGACGACCGTCCGCCCCATGGACGGGGCGGTCGAGCATCCAAGGATGGACTTGCTGCGCGTCGTAGAGCCAGTACCATGGTTGGCCTCACTCTGAGCAATATCTATGTTTAATAGCCTCTTCTCCTTTCATAGCTCTCGTTCATAAACTTTGAAACTATTCACAGTGTCGGTGAGTGAATGCCATGGCAAGCCTGTATAGGCAATTTCAGCAAACGCTAAGGCCAACAGTTATTTAAAAAGTGATCCAAACGGATATAAAAATGACCGAGGATAAGCTCGGCCATGATTTGCTCGATTAAGCGTAAAACGGGTAGGTTTAGTAGTATTTCTTCAAATAACTCTCGGCGTAGTTTTTGAGTTTTTTGTTTGAGCTCGCGGTTGCAATATTCTCAATCACATCGCGGTAAGCGGTATTCCCTGAACTAGCTAGCGCTTTTGCCATGTTGGCATAGGTATCGATGGCGAGTTTGTCATTGGCCATTAAGCGTGGTGTTTTCAATTCGTTACTGAGTACGGCCAGGATAAAATCATCGTACTGGCGGTCATCTATGATGCGTTTAGCCGCGAGACGCATTAATTCTAAATCATTGCTGCGTAGTGCATTGGCGAAGGCATTATTTTGCTGACTTTGATCGGCAGTATATTGGCTTTTATCCGCAAGAATCGCATTCCATTTTTTATATATCGTTATGTTTTCTAAAGCCTGACCTGCGTATTTTTTGAGTTTTTTAGGATAATCACCATTAACAATCTTGTTGATGGTTTCGCTGTACTTATCATTGCCTGAATAAGCTAAGCCTTTGACTAACCAAGCACTGTAGTCAATGGCATTTTTTTCAGTGGCTTGGGGCAAAGATGCGAGTAGCTTTGCTTCGAGCGCATCAAAAATGGCAGGATCGGATAAACCAGCGATGGTGAGTGATTCAATGGCTTCTTTTTGCTTGAATTGGTTATCACCCTTAAAGATTTCTTGATAGGTTTCAACCGTATATTCCTGAGCCAATAAAGGCGAGCTTAATAAACTGATGCTAAGCAGCATACCTGCAAACAGTGGTTTCATGGTGATGTCCTTATGTGGTTTTTATATGTTGTTATTGGGCCCAGCGTTTAAAAATCAGCGAGGTATTAATGCCGCCAAAGGCGAAATTATTACTCATGACATAATCTGTGTCGATTGGGCGCAGTTCGTTACGGATATAGTCCAAATCAGCGCATTGTGGGTCGATACTTTCAAGATTGAGTGTCGGCGCAAACCAGCCCGCATTCATCATCTCAATACTCACCCAAGCTTCTAGTGCGCCGCAGGCGCCTAAGGTGTGGCCCGTGTAGCTTTTAAGGGATGAAATCGGCATACCAGCACCAAAAACTGCATGGGTCGCGTGGCTTTCGGCGATGTCACCGCGATCCGTTGCCGTGCCGTGGGCGTTCACATAACCTATGGCGCTAGGCTCAAGCTGGGCATCTTTGAGCGCCAATCTGATAGCGATTTCCATGGTCTGCGCGTTTGGTTGGGTGACGTGTTGGCCATCTGAATTCGTGCCAAAACCGACTAACTCAGCATAAATTTTTGCACCACGTGCCTTGGCGTGTTCGAGCTCTTCGAGTACCAGCGTACAGGCACCTTCGCCAATCACGAGGCCATCACGGCTCGCATCGAAGGGGCGTGGCGTGAGTTCGGGAGTGCTGTTTTTAGTGCTAGTGGCAAATAAGGTATCGAACACGACGGCCTCTGTGGGGCAGAGTTCTTCACCGCCGCCCGCCAACATTAAGGTTTGATGACCGTATTTGATGGCTTCATAGGCGTAACCTATGCCTTGGCTCCCCGAGGTGCAGGCGCTGCTAGTGGTATGAATTCGGCCCTTTAAGCCGAAAAATACCCCCACATTTACCGCTGTGGTGTGTGCCATCATGCGGATATAACTCGTGGCGGTGACGCCCGACATATCGCCGGTTTTCAACATATCGCCAAAGGCGATGATGGCATCGGTACTGCCAGTGGACGAGCCATAGGCGATACCCATTTCACCCGAGGACACGATAGGATTGTCTAACAATCCCGCATCGATTAATGCAAGTTCACTGGCGCGGGTCGCCATGATGGAAACCCGACCCATAGAACGAATTTTCTTGCGCGAATAATGGCTTGGCACTTCAAAGTCGGTAATGGGCGCGGCTAAGCGGGTATTGAGACCATCGTATTTATCCCATTCGCCCATAGCGACAACACAGTTTTTCTGCGCCTTAAGGCTCGCCGCTATCGTCGGCCAATCATGGCCTAGGGCGGTAATGCCGCCAATGCCGGTGACAACCACTCGTTTCCCTAAGCGGGTTTGATTTGTCGGCTCGCTCATTTAGATCATGCCTCCATTGACTGATATCACTTGGCGAGTGATATAGGCGGCATCGTCAGACATTAAAAATGCGGCTAAGGCGGCGATTTCACTGGGTTTACCCATGCGGCGCATCGGCACCAATTGCTCGACCATATCCTTAGGAATATCGGCCACCATGTCGGTTTCAATCAAGCCGGGAGCGATACAGTTGACGGTAATTTTGCGTTTTGCTAGTTCTAATGACAATGCCTTAGTTGCGCCGATAATACCCGCTTTTGAGGCGCTGTAATTGACTTGGCCACGGTTGCCAGCAATCCCAGAAACCGAAGCTAAGGTGATGATACGCCCGCCCTTGCGGCCTTGTACCATAGGCATAACACAGGGGTGGATAACATTATAAAAGCCGTCCAAGTTGGTATGGATGACGCTGTCCCACTCGCTTTCTGTCATAGCGGGAAAGGCGGTATCGCGGTTGATGCCAGCATTGAGGATCACGCCATAATAGGCACCATTGGCCTCGATATCGGCTTCAATGGTGGCTCTGACGGTTGCGCGGTCGGCCACATCAAATTTCAGCAGGCTCACATTCACCCCAAGTGCGTGGATTTGCGCGGCAGTGTCATCGGCAGCTGCTTGGTTACTGTGGTAATGCAGGGCGATATCGAAACCCGCAGCGGCGAGTTTTAGGGCGATGGCTTTACCAATGCCGCGGCTCGAACCGGTAACTAATACTCTGTTATTCATCTGTTTTCTCCACCCCATTTTATCGTTATGTGTCGGTATGGGGGTTCATGTATTTATGGTAAAAAGGTCGCTTGTTAAGGCGCTTTAATGCTTTTTATCTACACCATAGCTTTAGTGCCCAAGGCTTCTATTTGCCGCGTCTTGATTGCCTGCAAGGTAGGCTTGTGTGTCCTGAGGCTGGAACACATTCACATTGGCTTGGGCCACTAAGCTCTTTTCTAGCTCAGTGCCGGCTTCGGGCAGCAGATAAATTTGGCAATCGAATACCGCTAATCCCGATTCCTCCTGATAGAGGCGGCTGACTTGGGTGCGATAGGTGCGCCCGAGCTCATATTGCTTTGCATACAAGGTTAATTTGCGCGATCCCAATAGAAACCCGACGCGGATTTTATCATTGCGAAGCTTTGCCTCAACCCCTGCAAGGGCGGCAATACTTTGGGCCATATATTCGATACCCACATAATTGGGTACGGCTTGATATTTATCATCGAAATAAGGGCTCTTGGCCGTGATAGTGACTTCGGTCTCTAGGTTATCGCGCCGATAGCCAATGATTTTATCGAGCAAAATCATCGGTGCCCTATGGGGAATAAAATCGGCAATATCCTGTTCGGCAAAGGGTTGGTTGATCTTAAGCAACTGCATGGTACTAGGCCTCGTTACGGCAGAAAATCAGGCTGGCATTACTGCCGCCAAAGGCGAAGGAATTGCTCATCACATAATTAAGCGCGCCCTTAGCGGCGACTTGATGACGCTCGACCAATGCAATGTGCGGATCCTGTGGATCGACTTGTCCGTCCCATTCATGGGGCGGCAGGGCTTGGCGGTGATTATGTGCTGAAAGTAATAAATAACAGAAGGCGGCTTCAATGGAGCCAGCGGCACCTAAGGTATGGCCGACTAAGGGCTTGGTCGAGCTACAAGGGGGCGTGTTCACGCCAAACACCTCAACCACGGCGCGGCTTTCCATCGCATCATTTTTAGGCGTGGCTGTACCGTGTAAGTTTATGTAACCAATGTCTTTTGCTGCAATGTGTGCATCTTGCAACGCCGCGTGCATGGCAGCGATGGCGCCTGCGCCTTCGGGATGTGGCGCCGACATATGGTGCGCATCGCTCGACTCGCCAATACCCGCTAGCATGATCTCTGACTCGCCCAACGTCAGGACGAAAAGCGCCGCGCCTTCGCCGATATTGATGCCATCACGGTTGATGCTAAAAGGATTGCAGTGGCCTTTCGAGACAGATTCTAAGGCGTGAAAACCATTGACTGTGAGTTGGCATAAACTGTCGACACCGCCGACAATCACAACATCACAGAGATTCGCCTGTAATAGGCGTTTGGCACTGGCAAACACTTTGGCGCTGGATGAGCAGGCGGTTGAAATTGTGTAGCAAGGGCCATCGAGCTCAAAATATTGGCGTAAAAAGTCGCTGGTGCTGCCGAGCTCCTGCTGGAAATAGTGGTAATCCGCCGGAAAGTATCCGTGTTGATTGCGGTAGCTCAGCGCGGCTTCACCTTTTGAAATCCCTGACGTGCTTGTGCCTAGCACAACACCAATACGGGCATGACCAAAATCCCGTTTCGCTTGTTCAACTGTGGTCGCAATTTGCAGTGCGGCGCACAGCAGTAATTGGTTGTTACGGCAATCGAACTGAATGAGTTTTTCGGGAATGGTTGGTAGCGCTGTCGTCACGGGGGCAACTAAGGTTGGATGCTCGAACAGGAGAGTGTCACTGCGCAGCATCGCACTGGTATCACCGGCGATCAGGCGGTCTAAAACCTGCTGGGGATCTTGCCCTAGCGGGGTACACAATCCAATCTGTGTAATAGCTACTCTGTTCATTATTGTGTGTCTTTTTACCATGGCACAGTTAAGTGCGGATGCTAACAGATTAAATAGGTTCGATTTCTAGCTCAAATTTAGCTTGTGGCATAGTTAAGCTGATGTGGGCTTGCCAAAGAGCATCGCCGATATTTTGTTGATAACGGATTTGCACCACATGGGTTTGCTGGCCGCTTTTACTGATCAAGGTGTCTTGACTATAGATCTGGCGACAGGGGATTGTATTCACTCGGGTGCCTATAAGCGTATCGCCCTGATTTCCCCCAACCGTATCGCAAAGGCCTGTGACTAAATGACCACCTTCTAAATGGGCGCGAATACTCTGCTCAGGCCAATAGATCAGTTGCATCATCGCCATTAAATACTCAGCTTTAAAATTGTCTCCTAGCAGCACGCTTTGTTCACTGCTGAGTGTATTACCATCATAAACTAAGGTAAACAAAGCCTGTCCGAGTGGCGCTAAGCCAACGAGCGTCATGCGCTCATCCTCTAACTCTAATTGAGTGAGCAGCTCGTGGGACTTATCACCCACTTTAATGCTGACCTTTTGGCTAAAGGACTGGGGTGAGGATACGCCCGTTTTGCTCTCGGTTTGCGGGCTGCTAATGTCGGCGGGTTTGGCCGTCGGCTTAGTCAGAGGCTTATCGGCTGCGGGGGCAAAATCATGGGGCAGTGGCGCCAAGCAATAACGCATGTCTTTAGCGAGGCCGACACAGGTTTGCCTGAACAGCAGTTCGCTACATCCCGTCAGCCCCAGACTGATGATCAGTAGCGCGGGGAACACTCGCCATTTCGCGTTAAAGTTGAGCGACATGCGGTTACGCCTCTGCAAATTCAGGAATGGCAACTTGGTTTTGGCACAATTCGACCACCATGTTCAGGCGGCGCTCCGAGTCTTTAACGAAGGGATTATTGAGGTCCCAAGCGTAGCCCGCCAGAATCGAGCAAATCATTTGCTTGATGCGTGGATTCGGTTCTTCATAGAAGATCACATCCTGAAAGCGGCCATCATACCAAGCTTGCACATAGGTGCGGAAGGTATTCACCCCCTGCATTAAAGGCGCTGAGTAATCGGCTTGCCAGTCAACCGTTTCGCCATTGAGTTGTTTAGTCACACATTTTGCCGCCATCGATGCCGATTGCATGGCGATAGTGACGCCGGAGGAAAATACCGGGTCGAGGAACTCACCGGCATTACCCAGTAGGGCGAACTTGTCGGTCGCAAGCCGTGACACATTGGCGGAATAACCCTTGAGTGTGGCGCATTCTTGCACCACCTTAGCGTTTGCCAGTAGGGCTTTTAGCCCGGGTTCTTCATTGACTATGCTCATCAATTGTTGCTCAAGCGAACCTTGTAAACGCGCAAGTAACTGCGGTTCTGCCACTACGCCGAGTGAACAACGGCCATTGCTAAAG
The DNA here is from genome assembly GCF_013248875.1 of Shewanella sp. DC2-4. NCBI lineage: Bacteria > Pseudomonadati > Pseudomonadota > Gammaproteobacteria > Alteromonadales > Shewanellaceae > Shewanella > Shewanella sp. DC2-4. The sequence continues at coordinate 330,298 of NZ_JABRVR010000002.1, forward strand.
GGAATGAGCCAATACCAAATGTCCTTATGCTCTGGGTGGACGCTGATTAAAATTTTATTTCGATCAAAGTGAGGATCGCTGATGTTGTCTTCCACATGGGTAAAGATGGCGCTGCGCTGTGGTAGGCAAGACGGACTTTCTAAGTCGAGCAAGCGTGGCAACACACGTCCAAAACCACTGGCATCAAGCACATATTGGGCGCTGATTTGATAAAGCTCGCTCTGTTCATTGCGCACCATTAAGCATGGATTCTCGGTTAAATCTATCGCCTCGACGGTTTCACCGTAGCGGATGTCGACCCCTTGGCTTTGGGCGGTATCGGCTAACAGTTTATCAAAACTGGCGCGCTGCACTTGGAATGTGGTGCCCGGCCCTGGGGTAAATTTATCGGTAAAATCGAAGGTAGTGTAAGTGCCATTGCGACGAAAGGCGGCGCCATTTTTATGCTGGAATCCGGCGGCATTGAGCGCATCTAACATGCCGGCTTCTTCGATAAACTGCATGCAGCAGGGCAGTAAACTTTCACCGATGGAGAAACGGGGAAAATGTTGTTTTTCTAACACCAGCACGCGCTTACCTTGTTGGTGTAGCAAGCTGGCGGCGATGGCGCCTGAAGGTCCTGCGCCGATAATAGCCACATCGACGGCAAGTGAATTTGGCATAGCCGATAAATCGTGAGCGGGTGTAGGCATGTAAAGTACGTTCCTTGTCGTTATCAGGACTTTTTAGTCGTTAAAATCAGTGGCGAAAGTAAAAAGGTTAAACCTATACCTAGCGACAGGGTTAAACCAAAATAATGAATCGCTTGGGTCTGGCTAAAGGCGAGTAAACCAAAGGCTAATAGGGTCGAGCAGGCGGACATAAATACCGCCATCATCACTGCCTTGCCGTGGTTTTGAGCAGAGGCAAAGAACAAGCTGTAGTCTATCCCAATCCCGAAAACTAAAATGAGCGCGAGTGCATGGAACAGACTCAGCGGCGAGCCTGTTAAGCCTAAGGTTGCAAGCGTTAGCAAGGCCGCAAGGGCTGGAACGGCAACGACAACCGCGGCTTTTTTAATGCCAAAATTCAGGCTAAACAACAAGAGTGCGATACCGAGTGCGAGCGCTAACAGCTTTAGAGTTAACTGTCGGTAATGGCCCATGACGGCGGATATATCCGCGACTTTATCGATAAGTTGTACGCTTTGATCATGGGCAAAGCGCGTCTTGAGCGCGTCGATCTGTTTAATGCCGCCAAGCAAGACAATGGCACCATGCTCAGCGCTCGCGCCGCCATCATTTAGCGCGTCATAGTCGGTGGCCTTGCCATTTGATGCTAGCCACAGTGGTGCGATTTGCTTGCCTGCCTCTAGCTTAAAGAAATCCGCTGGGGCGATATATTGGTCTTTAGCTGCTAAGTAGCTTGCTTGCAGCTCTGGCTTTAAGTTCTCATCCAACCCAAGGTTTGTGAGCACAGTATCTATCTGAGTTTGATAGATTTCGCCCTGTAAGCGATAAGCCGTGTCTTGCCTTTGATGGCTGGGAAGATACCGGCTGAGGCTGACGTAGTTGCCTAACTCTTGGTTCGCAATAGCGGCATCGAGCAGTGGCGACACTCGCTCAAGCTGTTGTAGTAGTGCCTCTTCACTCGCGGCGCGTACCAGTAAGAATTGATTATCTGTGCCGCCGCTGAGCAGCTGCCTGAGCTGATTTTCAGGTTCAGTCACGCTCGCGGGGCTTTGCTGCAAATGGCGAATATCGTCATCGACGGTTAACTTGGTTACGCCAACCAGACACCACACTACTATCACTAAAGCAAACATGCTCATGCCTAAAGGCGTGGTCAATCTGTTGGATAACTGAGTGAGGTTGGCAAGGTACTTCCCCGCTAACGCTAATGGGCGGGAGCCCGATGGCAAACGACTTCCCGCGAGCTGAGGGTAGGCGAGAATGAGGGTGAGATAGGCCCCGAGCAGTCCCGCGGCGCAGAAAATCGCCACTTGCTGCATCCCAGGAAACGGCGCTAACCCTATGCCCACATAAGCTAAGGCACTGGTGATAAAGGCAAGCGTCACCGTTGGGAATATATACGCGACCGTCGCCTGAGCGTTGCGATCGGTATCGCTTAAGCGCTCGCAGTAAAAATGAAAGCTGTAGTCGATGGCAATGCCAATCAAGCTAGTACCAAACACTAAGGTGAGTAAATGCAGCTCGCCAAACACGCTTAAGGTAAAAGTCACGGCCAGCAACAGCCCGCTGGAAATGGTAACGATGGCCAACAGTAGCGGCATTACAGAGCGAAACGCCAGCCAGACTAGGGCTATGACCCCAAGTAAGGATGCAAGACCAAGAATCGAGATTTCACTCTTAGCCGTTTGGGTCGCCGCAATCGCGTGAAATAGGGCGCCAGCCTTAAGCAGGGTAATATCGGGATAGCTTTGTTTAACCGCATCCAATCCTAGGGTTAATGCCGTTATCTGCGCCAATTGCGCATTGGGATTAAAAGCACTTTCTTGGCCCTTTGCCATAACAACCGCAGCGACATTATTATCTTGATCCGCCAGCAGAATACCTTGACTGACCCTGACTTTTGAACTCGGCGCGAGGGCGAGTAAATTGGCGGGGAATAACAGCAGCGGATCTTGGGCAAGTAAGTTGCTATTGGCATAACTAAAGGCGTTGTAAAGCTGCGCTGTGGCCGCTTCAATCAGATTTCCAATGTCTTTCGTTGCTAACGCCTCAGCTTGTGGCGCTGTCAGTAATTTAAATCTGTGGGGGAAATAATATTGCCCCAACGCTTCACCGAGCTGCATATCTGCGCTGCGAATATCTGTAAGTGCAGCATTTTTTCCAGTAGCAACAAGGTCAGTTTCAAGCTTTTGCATCAACAGCTTAGCCGCAGCGATTGCCGTGGTTTCATCCTTGGCGACGAGCGCAATATAGACTTGATCGGCGAGCGTCGCTTCAACTTGGTTAAGGGCGCGCTCTGTGAGTTTATCCTGCTGTAAATGCGGCAGCATGGCGAGAATATCGCTCTGCACCCTTGCGCCGTTTTGCCAGAGTTGCAACGTCCATAGACTGGCAGACAGCATCAATAGCAACCAAATGGTGAGGCGCCATTTAGGGGATAATTGTATTAGCGCTTGATTGGCGCGCGCGGTGAAATTGGCGGCCATGGTTAAGGTTTATTCGCCTCTATCGCCACAGTATACTGCGTCAATTCGGTTTCGCTGAGTTTACCTTGGGAAAGCGCACTAAAGTCGATGCGGGTCATATCCTGTTGTGCCACACTCGGCGCCGCGCTCAGCAGCACTAAGGATTGCAAGGTATCGCCACCCTCTAACACCATATTGGCGATGGCTTTTTTCATTAAGGGATCTTTGGGCGTTAGGCCTAATTGCCATTGGCCGTCTGTGTTCAAGCTTTCTGTTATGAGGAAGTGCAGTTCGAAGTTCTCACTTAAACCGGAAATATCACCGCCGAGCATAGCGCGCACTAGGCTGGGCAATAAATCCCCCATAGCGGCTGCGCTCGTCGAGGCATCGGCCTTGCTGACCTGTACTCTACCTTGGCTATCACGCTGAATCAGTTGCTTATCTTTTAAAATTAGCAGGGATTCGAAGGGCTTTATTTGCTGCCAAATAAGTCCTTGGGTCTGATCGAAGATAAACTGACCTTGGCTGATTAACGGCTTTTTGAGCACTTTTAACTGCCGAGATTGCACAAAGTGACCTCGCACCGTTTCGCCCAAGTTAAGTTTTTGGCTTAAGGCGACAAGCTGCGCAGTATCTGCACTTTGGCTAAAAAGTGTTTGATAAGCGCCGGGCGCGGCTAAAGTCTCAGCCTTGAGTGGCAGGCTTATCAAAGCAAAAGCTAAGCAGAGGAGTAATGTACACTTCGCCAGCACAGGATTCTTCGTCAGCGCAGAGCTCTTGGCGAGTACTGAGTTCATTAGTCTTCAACCTTAGCGAGCAGGGTGGCTATTTTGTCACGGAACACCTCTGGGGTAACAAAGCACAATTCTTGGGTACTCATATCGACCGCCGCTTGAATGGTATAACCCTTAGTGATGCGCGCACCCGTTTCAACGTCGCGAATTTGATAATTGATCTTTAAGCGGTTTTCCCACTCGACTAACTCGGCGCGCACTGTGATTTTTTGCTCGAAGGTGCTGGCTTTGACGTATTTAATCTGCAAATCGATAATAGGCCACGCATAGTTAGATGCTTGCATTTGGCGGTAGTTGTAGCCCAACTCATCGAGCAGTTTGCAGCGAGCAATCTCGAAATAACGCAGGTAATTGCCATGCCAAGTGATCCCCATGGAATCCACATCGTGGAAGGGGATTTGCATTTCCATATCGATAGTGAGCAATGATTTCATCGGCACACTTCCCATTCGCCTGCTTGGATTTTCGCTATGGTTTGGCGCAGCACGGCTTCAAGCGGCCTATCTTCAATTAAGGTCTCAAAATCGGCGCGCACTTGGGCGAGTGTTTTCGCCAATGAAGGCGTGAGCGAGGCTTCGTCCAGCTCATTTTGGGCGATACGCAGGCCAATACCTTGAGTCATGGCGAGCAAGGCTGCCGCCGCGACTTGTTCGGTCAATTGCAGTACACGCATACAGTCGCGGGCGGCAATGGTGCCCATGCTCACCTTGTCTTGGTTGTGGCATTCGGTTGAGCGTGAGAACACGCTGGCGGGCATAGTGTGCTTGAGCGCTTCTGCTGTCCACGCAGATACCCCAATTTGCACCGCTTTAAAGCCATGATTAATTGCGCGGCGCGGGCCGGTTGAGCCGGATAAGTTAGCGGGTAAGCCATTATTAAACTTAGGGTCCATTACCAGTGCCATTTGGCGATCGATAAGATCGGCTAAGTTGGCCACAGTATTTTTCAGTGAATCCATCGCAAAGGCGATATGGCCGCCATAAAAATGGCCACCGTGGAGAATATGCTCGCCTTCGCCGTCGACAATCGGGTTGTCGTTGGCGCTGTTGACTTCGGTTTCGATAAACTGACGCATAAACGGCAGCGCATCCTGCAACACGCCGATAATGTGCGGTGCGCAGCGGATGGAATATCTGTCCTGCAGCCTGTCCGAATTGCGCGGATGTTCGTGGTGATTTAAATCTTCCCGTATCCAAGTGGCGATTTGGTTTTGTCCCGGATGCGGTTTGGCGGCAAATAAGATTTCATCAAAATGGTTCGAGTTGCCTTTTAACGTTAACGAAGCCATAGCGGTAATGCGGCTACTTAATCGGGCAAGATATTGGGCGCGATCGAAGGCTAAACAGGCCAAGGCCGTCATTACAGCCGTGCCGTTCATCAGGGCTAAGCCTTCTTTTGGACGCAGGACATGCGGGATAATGTTGAGCTTAGCGTACACAGCTTGAGTCGCTTGGCGCTCACCTTGGTAAATCACTTCGCGCTCGCCGACTAACACGGCGGCCAAATACGACAGCGGCGTTAAATCACCGCTGGCGCCGACCGAACCTTCTTCTGGGATTACAGGGACTATGTTGAGATTGAGCAAAGTTTCGATGCGCTTTAATAGCTCATAGGTCACGCCAGATTTGCCAATGGCTAAGGAGTTTAAACGGCAAGCCATCACAGCGCGGGCCTGCATTATGTTTAAGGTCTCGCCTAAACCGCAGCCGTGGAAGCGGGTTAAATGCAGTGGCAATTCGTGGACCAGATCTAAGCTCACATTGACTGTGCAAGAGTCGCCATAACCAGTTGTTACACCATAAACCACGCCTTCTTCGTGCAGCAGGCTATCGATAAAGCGCGCACCTTTTTGGATATATTCTTGATAATCCGCATCGTCACAGAGCTTGACTGGTGCGCCCTTGGCGACGGCAACCACTTGTTCTAAGGTAAGAAATTGACAGCCGAACTCAACAGTCTTTAAGTCTGATTGATTCTTTGAGTCGGCGGCTTGGGTGTGGCTCATGAATGACTAGTCCTGTCTGTCTTATGATCCTGCTCTGGGATCTGCGGTGATGTTGACTCTGCTGTTACAGCATCGGCTTGTACTGAATTGGTTGATGCGCGTTCTAATTCGCTGTCTTTACGCCAAAAATCGAAGAAGTTAAACCATTGCAAAGGCTCGCGTCTGGCAAAGTATTCTAAACGTTCGCTGTAGCGATTTACCGCCTGCTGTAATCTGTCCATTCTGCCCGCTCGCGGGCCTTTTAGTGTTTCGGCGAAGCGCTCTAAATGCACCCGATAACGGCCCTGTTCCCGCAGGCAAAACATTAAAAATACAGGGCAATCGAGTAAACCTGCCAAAATAAACGGCCCTTGGGGAAACGCTGCGTCTTGCCCCATAAAGGGCGCGTACATGACGCGACCTTGGGTATTCGGCGAGGTTCTATCGCCCGCGATCACCACCAGTTCACCGGCTTCTATCTTTTGCTGCAACAGCATAGACGTCGCGGGGTTAAGCTCGGTCACTTGAATAAGATTAAGCGTGCTATCAGGGTTTAACTGCTTGAGTACCTTATTGAAATTTTCAGCATGGCTCGTTAACACCATGACGTTTACTTTGACCTTGCGCTGGTGGATGGAAATGGCGCGGCAGAGCTCTAAATTACCGAGGTGCGACACTAATAACACGGCGCCTTTACCGCTTTCGAGTTGGTCGGCCAGCACTTGGCGATCGGGGAAATCCACTTGGCTCAATTGGATGCGATCGCACCACGCATCGATTCTATCGAGTGCGGCATTTCCAAAGGCTAAAAAGTGATTCAGGCTATCGCGCCAGCCTGCAGGCTGGTTGAGCTTAGGATGTTGCGGCTCAAGTACTTGTACGCGGCGCAGGAAGTCTAACGAGGCGTTACGGGTGACTTTGCCCGTGAGAAAGAAATAGCAAATCACAGGATACATAATGGCGCGGCACAACCAATGGCCGCCAATACGATAGCTCTCGGCTAACAGTTTTATGCCCCAGTAACTGCCGCGCTCCTTCATGCCAGACCAATGGGTGGCTGAAGTCGATGATGTTGCTGACGAGCAATGGGAGTTTTGCGCGGCTTGTTGCTGTGATTTACGCTTCAATAGCCAAGGCAGGCGTTTGAGCATGCCGAAAAACAACTTGGTATGCAGTTTAGTGATGCGAACATTGTCGGCCACACCTTGAAAGTGACTAACACCACCTTCGGGATAAATCACCTTAGTCGGCTGGAATAAAATTTCTACCCCTTGCCAGTAGAGTTTGACGAGGATTTCAATATCAAAATCCATTCGCTCCGTTAATGCTTGCTGGCACAGTAATCGCTCGGTGGCGGCGAGGGGATAAACGCGAAAGCCACACATAGAATCTTGAATATCAAAGCTTAAGGTTTCGACCCACACCCAAAAATGGGTGATATAACGGCCATAAAGCCTGCCCTTAGGCACGGATTCATCGTACTCGGGTTTGCCTGAAATCAGCGCATCGGGTTTAGCCTGCGCCTTGGCTACCATAGCTGGAATATCGGCCAGATTGTGTTGACCATCGGCATCGACCTGCAGTGCATGACTAAAGCCATCGCGGTAGGCTCGGCGTAGGCCCGTCATCACAGCAGCGCCTTTACCACGATTGTAAGGATGCAGCAGCAAAGTCACCCAAGGATAGGTTTGGGCTAAGGATTGCAGTAGATAACGGGTTTCGTCATTGCTGCCATCATCAATCAAATAACAGGGCAGATTAAATTGGGCGAGTTCGGCCAAGGTCTGGGCAATTGCGGCACTGTGATTGTAATTGGGGATCACTAAGGCGAGCTTGATGGGCACCGACTCAACTAAGTCGCTGGGAGGTGTTAGCACTGGCTCGCCCCATCGCTGCTGTTAACTGGCGAGATATCGAAGGCGATACGACCTGACGCGTAGCGGTTTTCACCATCGCTATAGGCGAAGGTGAGTTTTCCCTTAGCCGCATTGTTGCTAATGCTTAAGGTGACTTCTTGCCCCGGCAGTATGAGTTGCTGAAACTTAAGCACTTCTAAGTTGGCTACGGCTTCGCAATAGCCGAAATATTGGCAGCCTAAACGCACCGCCCAATCTAATTGCGTCACGCCTGGCAGTACGGCTTGCTCGGGAAAATGTCCCTTAAAAGATTCAAGGTCGGCCGCCACTAACAGACGTAATTCAATATTATCCATGCCGATATTGGAATGCAGGATCGGCGGTAAACTCGATTTAATCATGATCAAATAACTCGACTAACTGGGCAGTGACACGCTTACCCTGAGTGTTCAGCGGCAAAATATCGGGATAACGCCAGCGGCGTGGCAGGGTGACTCGCTCAAATTGTGTCAGTAAATGTGCTTTTAACGCATTGTTGATACTGAGTTTTCCCTGCTCTTGATGCACACTGCGGCCAAGTGCGGAGAGAGTTATCACAGCGCCCAGTTGGGATTTAAACTGCGGCAATACCACAAGTGCGGCTTGCTCAACATAGGCGTGACTGCCTAACAGCGTTTCCATTTGCGCCAGTGACAGGCGTTTCTCTTCAATCTTAACGATGCGATCGAGTCGGCCCTTGAGTCTAAACTGGCCATTTTCGGTTGGTTCGATTTTATCTTCGCAGCGCAACCATTCATCGTCGGCTAAATAAGGTGATTTAAGCAGCAAGGCTCCGTCGCTAGGGTCTTGATCTATCGATATTCTGTCAAACACTTGCCAAGGTTCATCGGCCTCATGCTGACGGCGATAGGCGATGCCGCCCGTTTCTGTGCTGCCAAAAATTTCGATGGGCAGATGGCCATAGCATTGGCTGATCCCCTGAGCCGCCGCAAAACTTAAGGGCCCGCCAGAGCTAAACACTAAGCTAGGTGATCGCAGCTGCCGCTCGTGCTCTAAGGCCTTAGGTAAACGCGATAACTGGGCAGGGCTACTGATCAAACACAGGTTTGGCAGTAAGGCAGTGTAATAGCTTAAGGTTTCTGGGTATTCAATCTGCTCACTTAAAAACGGCCGACTGGCGGCGAGTGGCCACAAAATCTTGAATAACAGGCCATAGATATGCTGGTGGGAAACCGTTGAAATCACACTGCAATGGGGTAAATGTTCGGCAAAGGTATGTTCGAGCACTGAGACTTCAACGTCTAATTGCTGAAGTGTTTTACGGATCGCCTTAGGTTCGCCACTGCTGCCGGAGGTAAATAGCACAAGTTCACCGATAGCCTCGCTTGCCGGCCAAGGCTTGCTCGGCAGGCTCAGCTCTTTTCTCAGTAGAATAAAGGCCTGACTTTCACACAATGGCTTGTCCGACAATATGCCTTCAAACTGGTGGGTTAACTCGCTCAGCGTGCCCGTTTGGGTGTTGGCTGGTAAGATAATTTCCTTGCCTGCTAACAGCGCCGCACATAAACCCACAGCAAACAGATCGCTGGTATCACTCGCGAGCAGCCATTTTTTCTCTGGCGCGGCCAGCAGTTGCTCGTAAAAATACGCCACCTGATTGGTAAATAATGCACCCGTGACTATGTCGTGGTGATTAAAGCTGATCAGTTGTTGGGCAAAGGGCCCTTGGGTTAACCAGTTTTTGAGTAGCTGTGTCATGTTTTCTTCAACCAAAAGCTGCGATATAACCATTCCCCAACGAGGAGCAGTCCCATGAGTACGTATGCAATCAAACCGTTATACAAGGTCCAGGTTGCTAAGCTAGTAAAGCCAGCGGTGTAAGCCGCCATAGTGCCATTGAAGATAAATAAGCCGCACCAAAGTAGCGTGACTTTTTTAAGATACCCAGTGGCTTCATCCGGTAAATCGGGTTCTTTCAAACGGGCTAAACGTTCGATCATGCTAGGGCCAGTGTGCAGTGAATAACTGAACAGCGCCAGCATAGTGAGATTTATCACTACTGGGTAATACAGCAGCCAGTCACTGCGCTTGGCAAGATAACTGCCTGCCGTGAGCACAATCCCCACCAATAGTGGTAAAACTAATGTCTTAACCTTTTGCTTTTGTAGCATTAGCCGCACTATCAGCAATAAACACAGCACGAGCGCTATGGTGCCAGCAGGCAAGTAACTGAGCCCTAAATACACGGCAACGGGGTAGGCCAGCAAAGTTAGGGCGGTTAAGACCTGTAGCAAGGCTCGCATTAGGTTTTAACTAAACCTTCGATAGCATTAATCACATCGTTGATTGTGCGAACTGATTTAAATTCATCGGGTTGGATCTTTTTACCTGTCAGTTGCTGCAGTTTTATCACTAAGTCGACTGCATCAATACTGTCGAGATCGAGCTCTTCATACAGGTTGGCCTCAGGCGTAATCGCCTCGGCATCAATTTCGAATTCGTCCACTAAAATAGTGGTCAGCATAGCGAGGATTTGTTCACGATTTTGCATATTCCTCTCCTATGGACGCTGTGATTCGATAAAGCGAGCTAAGCTGGCAACACTGTGGAAATGAGCCTTAGTGGCATCCGAATTGGCTTCGATTTTGACATCAAATTTTTTCTTGATGGCTAAGCCGAGCTCGAGGGCGTCGATAGAATCTAAGCCTAAACCTTCGCCAAATAGCGGCGCATCGGTTTCAATATCATCAATGCTGACGTCTTCTAGATCGAGACAGTCGATGATTAACTGCTTTATTTCATTGTTTAAGTTCATAATTATTTTCGAGTTGTTGTTTATAGTAATGTTCAAGATCCCGCGTCAGCTGCCGGGCCATTTTTGCATGCTCACCTAAAGCCGCTTGGTATTTCTGGTAAGAAACGATTGTGCCGATTTCAACGGCCATTCCCATGGTTTGCCTTGGGATTTCATACCAAGGTTGCTCCTTTGTCAAACCACGCACATTGGTACGTAGCACCACAGGTAAAATATCCGCTTCGGCCCTTAAGGCGATATTGGCAGCGCCGCGGGCAAAGTGGTTAATGGTCGCACCGACCACCGTACGCGTGCCCTCGGGGAAGATAATTAAATTGGTGCCTCTTGCGAGCACTTCGCGGCAATCCTCTAGCATGAGTTCGGCGCCGCGATTGGGAATATAACCTGCGCAGGACACCACCCCCCGCAAAAATGGATTACGCCACAAAGCTTGTTTGACTATGCAGCCCGCATTGGGCATGAGACTTATCAATACCACCACATCGACTAAACTGGGGTGATTGGCTATGACGATAACGCCTCTGGCATCATGTAATTTTTGGGCATCGTGGCTGCTGACCTTAATCACACCTGCCCAAGTGAGCATGGCGACAAAGCCTTTGAACATTAAATGCACGGCCTTTTGTACCCGAATAATCCGCGCCTCTGGTGTGCCTGGCCAAAAACGCAGTAGTGGCAGAATGGTCAAGGAGCTTAATAAGCCGCCTAAGCCAAAGGCGATATAACAACTCACGCCACCTAGCCAACGTGGCACATAATTCAGCCCTTCGCGGCGAGTTTCCGGCAAGGTATAAGCGGCATTGAGCATTGAATCTTCATGGCCCTTAGCGGCGTCATGGCTGTGGGCTGCATCAAACATGCTCAAGTCTCCAATGCCATTGGGATAAGCAGCCTGAAATATTTTGCGCCGTTGCTAGGGCGTGGATAAATGCACCATAGGTCAGCGGATTTAAAGCTGTTGCCTTAGAAATACGGCTCACTGTGAGCTTGGCCGAAGCGGGTGTATCGAAGGGCGCGAGCTGTAGGCCTAGGGCCAAAGGTAATTCAAATTCTTGGGTAAACTCATCGTACACAGGAGGCACTGGATCATCACCGAAGACCAATAACAATGGTTCTGGCGATTGATGTAATTGGGCGAAGGCTTCGACCATAGCTTGGGACAGGGTTTCTGTGCCCGCCGCAACTGAGGTTGAAGGCGCTGTATTGGCCGCCACTATGCCAAAAATGCCGCTGGCGGTGTTGTGCACCGACTGACTAAAACCTAAGGGCGATAAGGGTTGTTTGGCGATAATGTCTTCGAGTAGGCCAATGGTGCGCTGCAACTCTCCATGGCGCGAGGCAAAAATAGAGCGACAATTTGCAGGCATTTCGCACTGAAAACTCACCTCTAACATCATCTTAGTCAAGCGACTAAAACGGCGGCGCTGCATGGCGGGAATTTGTTTGAGTGCGGGAGCGGTGGTATCCGACTGTGGTGGCGTATCGAGATTGAGCTCAGCCGAACTCTCGCACCAAGTTTGCCAACTTTGATGGTGCTGATATTGGGGGGCCCAAGCGCCCCAAGAGAGAATGCTGAATGTTAGTTGCACTACTTTGCCTCGACACTAAATTTAAGCTGTCTTAGTTATCCCTAACTAAGTTAGAACATTAATGGATTGTCATACCATAGTGAGGAGTATACGCGTTAGAAGAATGACGCTCGAAATGCCCTCTACAGCGTGGTCATTCTACACTATGCCCCTTCTTTTTATGAAGCCATTTGCATTGTGCGGGTTAACGGAATGGGATCAAGTGCTGTGATTTACAGCACTTATTCGACATTGAGTAACAAATATCGCAGTGGCTATCTGATTGCGCAGACGCTTTAACTTACAGGTTAAAATGAAAAAAGGCGCACTGAGCGCCTTTTGGCATGAGCTTGATAACCTATTGCGACAATTGATTCTCGATTTTACGCAGCGCTACTTTCAACTTGCGAGTATTTTCTGGACCCATACGGATCAACAGTTTTTGTGCACTGGGTAGTGCCTCTAAGTTAGGGTCAACGAATTGATAGTTAACGCTAATTGAATTCAGCTCAATCGGATCTTCAATAATAGGTGCTGCGAGTAACATTTTAATCGCTTGCAGCATTCTGTCGTTAAATTTGGCGTTGCTGTAGCCGAGTTCGGTAAAGGCTTCCTCTAGGAGCGGCGTCAGTTGCTTGTAAGTTGTGATTAAGCTCTGTTCGTCCATTTTGGCAATCGAGTCAACATAGGCATCGTATCTGTGGAAACCCTCAGGATTTAAATACACTTTGTTGGTGATTTCTGAGACTGAGAACAGCTTCTCTGGTCCTTTAAGTGGGCTAACTTTACGGGTTAATTCACCCTGAGCTAGGTTATCCACGAATACCACAAATTGGCGGACGAGATCTTGCTGCACTAACGAAGAACTCAGCACATTGTTATTGATCATGGCGAGAGCTTTTTGTTGCACAAATGCATCACTTTCAGCCAGCACAGGCACAGGTTCTACGACAACTTCAGGCTCTGCCACTGCAGTGGTTTCAGTGCTATTAGTGTTCGTTTCTGTAACGGCAGGCGTCGTCTCAGTGGTTTCAGGCTCTGGCTCACTTTCGAGCGTCATAGGTTCAGATGGCGGTGTTTCAGGCAATACAATAGGGGCGTTAGGAATGAGTTTAGGTGAGTCAGAATCACCGCTGTAGTAATAATATCCTCCGGCAGAAAGTAGCACGACGAGCACTATCGCAAAAAGCGCAAAGCGATTGCTGCTAGAAGAAGTCTCTTGAGGTGTTATTCTATCATCTTGATTAACTTGCATTTTACATCCTTCGCTTGAGTGTCAAGGTAACTTGGTGAATACATGCAGCTAACATTAAAGTGCAAGAGCGGGCTATTTGAAGGCCGCAGGTTCATTTTGCAAGTTTCCATGCGCTTGTCTATAGCGCTTAGCTGAACATAAACAATTTATTTCGAGTAAAGGCTGATGTTACGCCTCGTCCTTTACCCTTTAATATTTACGGCTTAAGCCTGCACATAGTGCTGCCTGTGCCCGAGCCAACGTAAAATAATTGCATCGACCTTTTCGGGGGCTTGCACCATTACATGGCTCGCTAATTTCTGAATGTGTGGGATCAAAGCTTGATCGCGCACCAGATCGGCAATTTTGAGCTCAGCCAGTCCCGTCTGCTTAGTGCCAAGCACTTCACCCGGGCCACGAATTTCTAAATCTTTCTGCGCTATGATGAAACCATCATTGCTTTGTCTGAGTACACTCAGTCTTTGGGTGGCGGTATGGCTCAACGGCGCCTTGTAGAGTAACACACAATGGCTTGCGATGGCGCCTCGACCGACTCGTCCGCGCAGTTGATGTAGTTGTGCTAGACCTAAACGTTCAGGGTTTTCAATGATCATCAGGCTGGCATTAGGCACGTCGACGCCCACTTCAATCACGGTTGTCGCTACCAGTAGATGAATAATGCCTGCCTTAAAGTCGGCCATGATTTGCTGTTTCTCGGCGCTCTTCAACCTGCCATGCACTAGGCCAATATTGAGCTCGGGCAGGGCGAGGCGCAGTTCTTCGGCTGTGTCTTCGGCGGCTTGGCATTCGAGCACTTCGGATTCTTCAATCAGAGTACACACCCAATAGGCCTGACGTTGGTCGCTGATGACGGCGTTACGCACCCGTTCAAGCACTTCGTTACGGCGTAAATCAGCAATCGCCACTGTGGTCACTGGAGTTCGCCCCGGCGGCAGTTCATCGATAATGGACGTGTCGAGATCTGCATAGGCCGTCATCGCAAGCGTGCGGGGAATAGGTGTGGCTGTCATGATCAATTGATGCGGGTGGAAACCTTGGTTCACGCCCTTTTCCCGCAGGCCTAAGCGTTGGTGTACGCCGAATCTGTGTTGCTCATCGATAATAATTAACGCGAGTTTGCTAAAGACTACATGCTGCTGGAAGATGGCATGGGTCCCAATTACCATCTGGGCTGCGCCAGATTCAATATCCGCAAGGGATTGGGCTCTGACCTTACCTTTGAGTTTGCCCGCCAGCCAACCGACCTTAAGCCCGAGTGGCTCAAACCAAGCGGCAAAGTTAGTCGCATGCTGCTCGGCCAATAGCTCGGTTGGCGCCATCATGGCAACTTGATAACCGTTTTCAATCGCTTGCAATGCCGCCATCGCCGCGACTAAGGTTTTACCTGAGCCAACATCCCCTTGCACTAAGCGCATCATAGGGTGCGGCTGTTCTAAATCTTTGCCTATATCAGCCACGACTCTTTGCTGGGCGCCAGTCGGCTTAAAGGGCAAAGCCGCGAGGAAGGGATTGAGCAACTGCCCCGTGGCCTGCATGGTGACAGCGGCATCTAAATTACTGCGCTGCCTTAGGCGTAACATACTGAGATTGTGGGCGAGTAATTCTTCCTGCACGAGTCGTTGCTGGGCTGGGTGTTGGCCTAGCTCTAAATCGAACTGAGAGATCCCCGCAGGAGGACGATGTAGCGTCTGCAGCGCTTGTTTAAGGCTGATGTTGTTAGGTTGCAATTGCGGTGGTAGCAGCTCAGTTAAGCCACCCTCTTCTAGCAATACCAAGGCTTGCTCCGTCAGCTTTAGCCAACTCGCCTGTTTTAAGCCCTCAGTCGTGGGATAAATCGGCGTTAGGGTATCACTCAGGTGAACATCTTCACCGGGATACACCACTTTATATTCTGGATGCACTATCTCAGCTTGATGACTACCACGGCGCACTTCACCATAGGCGCGGATCATCAAACCATTTTGCATGGCATTACGCTGAGCAACGGAAAAGTTAAAGAAGCGCAGGCTTAAGCTGCCCGTATCGTCGCGCACATTGCAGACCAGCATGCGCTTGCGGCCTTGGATGATTTGTGTCGATTGGATTTCAGCTTCTATAGTGCCATAACCGCCTAGGCTGAGGGCGGCAATGGGATAGATTTGGGTTCTATCTTCGTAGCGCAGGGGTAAGTGAAACAGCAGATCTTGTACTGTTGTGATGCCGAGCTTTGCGAGTTTCTCCGCGACCTTTTTGGCGACGCCTTTGAGGTCGGTGATCGGAACAAGATCCAATTGCTGCAAGTCGTTAGCACTCAATCACTGTGAATTTATACATATATTAACAGAGAATAAGCGTAAGGCAATCTCAAGGGGAATTAGGGTGTTATCAAATTTTGTTTGGAAGCATAGCTAATATCTTTTTGCGACCTTAAGGCCGCAAAATTGTTGATAAGATATCGTTAGGCTGAAAGCGTGGTTAACTGTGAGTGTTATTACAACCAGCCTTTTTGCTTGGCAATGCGGGCTGCATCGATTCGATTACTGGCATTGAGCTTGGCTATGGCTTCTGAGAGGTAGTTGCGAACAGTCCCTTCGGCGATAAAAAGAGTTTCGGCGATGTCGGAGGTGGATTTGCCTTCGCTAGCGAGGCGAAGAGCGCGGCGTTCTTTGTCGTTGAGCGGGTCGACATCGCCAATCGCCATCATGGCAAGTTCAGGATCGATCACTCGTTTTCCCGCCATCACTTGTTGAATCGCGTTGACTAAGGTTTCCGAGGGCGCATCTTTAAGCAGAAAGCCGCCCACACCCGCTTCGATGGCACGTTTAATATAGCCCGCACGGCCGAAGGTGGTAATGACCACTATCTTGGTTTGGCTATGTTGCTCCTTTAACCATGTGGCCAGCTCTAAGCCTGTGCGGCCGGGCATTTCGATATCCGTTAGCAAGAGATCAAAGCTTTGCTGTTTGAGTAAGCTTAGAGCTTCGTCGCCGTCACTCGCTTGGGTGATACTAAAACCCCCTGCAAGCGTAAGGAGTGCGGCGAGTGCTCCTCGCACCATAGCTTGATCTTCCGCCAATAAAATCTTCATTAATGTGTTGCTCCCTGCAAAGGTAAACTGACGGTAAAGGTATATCCCTGTTCGAGATTATAGCTCAAGCTGCCGCCTAAACTGTCGAGACGCTCGCGTATACCAGTGAGGCCATTACCCTCTATAAAAGGTTTGGCCGCGGCATTGTCTTTGACTTCGAGCAGCAGGCGGTCTGATTGCTTAGAAAAGTGGATAGAGCATTCACTTGCACCGCTATGGCGAAGAATATTATTAATGAGTTCGGTGAGGATCAAACTCAGTTGGCTTTCTGTGCTTGCACCTAGCTTGGGTAGCTCACCACTGAGCTCGACACTTAAGCCTTTATCCCTTAATGATTTACAAAGCTGCGTCACGCAACTCTCTAGGCCCTTGTGTTTGTAGTCTGACACTGTGTGGCGGATCTGGCTTAAACTTTCCCTCGCAATTTGTCCTAGCTCAATCAATTGGGTTGATGCGAGTTCATATTCTTGTTTTGCGATAAGCTTTTCGGCTAGCTCAGCCTTAAGGGCGATGGAAGAAAGGCTATGCCCCATAATGTCGTGTAGATCCCGCGCGATACGTTCACGCTCAAGCATAGTGGCCAAGGTGGTAATTTCTTGGGCACTTTGCTGTTCTTTCAATTTATGCCGATAACGTCTGCGTTCGGCGACACCAAACATGCCCACGCCGAGCACTAATCCCGAGCCGTAAAGTGGAAAGTAGTAACTGTTAAAGTGGTAAATCTCATTGAGGGCAAACAACAGGCCGATGAGGGCTGCAATAGCCAACAGACAGGTCCGGAGAGGATAAAAAAAGCCAATGAAGAAGGCGGCAAAGGTAAATAGCGAGATAGAGCCTGGGTTGATTGGTGTGATCGCTATTGCTATGGCCACCATAATGAGAATGGGCAGATAGGCGCTACGGCTATTGCACTTATAGGTCCAAAAATAACTGGCAATAAAAGGGATTAACACGGCAAAACTGAGGGCGATTTTCCAGCTTGGATAGGGATTTATGGCAAGTGGGATCAGATAAAACACTAAGTTTATCAAATACACCCAAGCAAGTTTTCGTTCGAGCTGAAGGGGAGTGCTTATCATGATGCCTCTGTGTCACTGAGTTGGTTGTTGAATGCCCACCGATGGCATCTGTTTTAATTTATTCTTTTTAGGGATTGGCGCTATCGTCAGCGCCATAGATCCCCGTTAACAACTTTGTCTATTTTGCACTTAATTGCTGATTTTGTTGAAGCAAAAATTTTGCCCAACCATAATCTGCTTGTACTTTGATCGCTTGTTGCCAATCTTCAATCGCGCCTTGGCTATCACCTAATTCCTGTTTAGCGAGCCCGCGCCACGTGTAGGCTTCGGCTTCACCCCAGCAAATGTTGTCGCAAGGCTGGGCGAATCTTTCTATGGCCGTAGTGGCTAAGGTCTTAGCATTTTGCATGCTGCCGCCAAATATGGCTGGGGTGTTATAGGCGGCGATGGCTTTAACAAGCGCTACCCGTGGATTTTGTGGTTCTAATTGTTCGGCACCGGCAATCGCCTTGGCGGATTTCATGCCGAGCGTTGCACCTTTGCTATTGTCTAAGGCGATTTGCATGCCATAAACCGACGATAATAGCGCGAGGGATTCTGCATTCGCTTGGCTGGTTTCGAGTGCTTCTAATGTGGTTTGCGCTGCACTCAGTGCGCTGCTAGCGAGTGTTTTCTGCCCCATTACATTGGCACTGATGGCTAAGCGATAGTTCGCATAGGCTTTATCATAATCTTGAGTGCTGCCGCTCAGTTGTTGTAATTGCGTTAGATTCATCGCATTCGAGGCCGCGTCTACGTTGGTGATGCTAGTGTTTGATGGCGTTGCTGCAAACGAGTGAGTACTGATAAGCACAAAGCTGGAGGCGAGGAGTAATGTTTTCATGGTATTTCCTTATTGAGTGAGTTTCCCAATGTTTGGGTACGGGCTCATTATCAGAAATTCGATAGAAGAAGTGCAGACACAAAGGTCATGGCTTTGGCATGACAAATGTCATCAGTTGAGTTGTGTGCTTATATTTTTTATGAGGTGTGCTTTAAAGAAGGTGCGTGATGAATAAAGGACTGCAATACCTAGAGAGCAAAACACCGGAGAGGCTCCGGTGTTTTTTTATCGTAAATGAGCAGCTAAGTGTTATACCACAGCTTGAGTGCTCGCTTGGTTTATTAGGTAGCCCAAGTAACCTAAGTAGCACAGTAGTAATACTGAACCTTCGCGGCGGCCAATACGAAATCCTGTCCAAGCGAAAGGTAAAATCATGATGGCAAATGCCAACATCACGATGAAATCAAAGGGTTGGAAGCCAAGTGATGATACCGGCTGTACTATTGCAGTAATACCTAAAATACCCAAAATATTGAATATGTTAGAACCGACAACGTTACCTATGGCTATGTCACTCTGACCTTTCAGTGCCGCTAGAACAGAAGTTACTAACTCTGGCATACTGGTACCAATCGCCACGATCGTTAAGCCGATAATGACTTCACTGATACCGAAGGTCTTGGCTAAATCTACTGCGCCGTTGACAAACAAAATACCGCCACCGACTAACATACCAATACCGACTAAGATAAATAGGGCTGAAAGTAGCGGATTATTTGGACCCGCTTCAATCTCTTCCTCTTCATTACCATTTTTCGAGCTGATGTAACTAAAGGCTAAATAACCGAACAGTAGTGACAGCAATATCACACCGTCAATTAGGCTGAGCTCGCCATCTAACAAGAGTGCCCAGAACAACATGGAAGCCAATATCATCAAAGGGATATCACGCTTTACGACTTGAGATTGCACTTGAATAGGGCGGATAAGTGCCGTGATGGCTAAAATCAAACCTATGTTAGCAATGTTAGAGCCAATAACGTTACCTAAGGCGATACCGCTGTTTCCTGCTAGAGCAGATTTTACACTCACAGCCAGTTCTGGTGCGCTAGTACCAAAGGCTACAATAGTTAAGCCTATGATAAGTGGCGTAATACCTAAACGTAGAGCGATAGAACTCGCGCCACGAACTAGGGCTTCAGCGCCTAAGGTTAAAATAATAAAACCGCCAATAATCGATAGTGTAATTAGCATCGTTAGACTCTGTTAAACCTAATATTGAATGGAAAAGTACAAGGGAATTGCCCCTTGGCCGACTGGCGCACATGATACGTGGTTTTATCGGATTTTGACAGAATATGTCATAAAAAAGCACACCCTAGGCGTGCTTAGTTTTAGCTGATGACCATACTCGCCAACTGATTGTTTGGCCTAGTTATTTTTGAGTTAATTCATCTTCCCAGCGGACTTGGGCGCCACGAATGCCGTCAACTCGTTCGCTAAAGGCTTTTTCAAGCACATGGCGTTTGATTTTGAGGGTAGGTGTGAGCGCATCATTTTCAATCGTCCAAGGATCACTGACCACGACAATCGCATCGACATGTTCGTGTGACTCTAAGTGCGGATTAACGCTATCGAGTGTCGCTTTGAGTGAGGAGCGGACTTCTTCGCGGGCTTGTAGATTTGCCCCTTCGGATAACTGCACTAGTGCGACGGGATGTGGCAGACCAGAGCCAATCACGCAGATCAGTTCAACATGGGGATCCTGCGCCAATTTACGTTCGATAGGCACGGGCGCTACATATTTGCCCTTGGCGGTTTTAAAGTTGTCTTTCACTCGGCCAGTAATAGTGACATAACCATCGGCATCAATTGAGCAGAGATCGCCTGTGTGGAAGAAACCATCAGCATCGAATGCCGCTGCAGTAGCTTCAGGCTGCAGATAATAAGCTGTCATTAATCCCGGACTCTTGAGCAGTAGCTCACCATCCTCGCCTTGGCGGATCTGGCAATCCTCAACTGGGCGGCCAACAGTACCAATTTTACGCGCATCAAAAGGATAGTTGATGATCGAATAGGCACAGTTTTCTGTCATACCCCAAGCTTCGCAGATATTAAGACCAATACTGTGATACCAGTGGATCAGTGATGGCGGAATAGGCGCCGAGCCAGAGCCGAGTAGACGACAATGGTTTAAACCTAAACCCTTATGGATTTTGTATTTCACAAAGCTGCTAAGCAGTGGGATTTTCAGCAATAGATTAAGTTTACTGACCCCAATTTTGTCGATAATGTTTTTCTGAAACAGGCTCCATAACCGTGGTACCGAGAAGAATACCGTTGGTTTTGCCCGTTGAACATCGACAACGAAGGAGTCGAGACTTTCAACGAAAGCCACCACACTACCTGAGTAGAAGGATGATCCTTCAATCGCAACGCGCTCAGTGATGTGGGCTAAGGGTAAATAGGATAAAAGTCTATCGTCGCCATCGGTGCGCAGGTCACGGACTACCGCTTGGCAAGTCCAGCCATAGCTCGCGAAGGTTTGAATCGCGCCCTTAGGTTGGCCAGTTGAGCCAGAGGTATAGATGAGTGTCATCACTTGATCTGGAGTAGGCAGCGGGGCATTAACTAAGGGGTAGCCTAGCTTAAGTAATTGTTCCCATTGATATTGTGCTGGCATCGTATCATAGGGCATAGCAAGGCGAAGTAGCTCGCCGCCGACACCAGCCTCTTGGTCTGCCCAATGGTCAAGCTTGCCGAGAAAAATGGCTTTTGCGCCACTGTGTTGCAGCACATAGCGAATAGTATCTGTGTTGGCGGTAGGGTAAATAGGTACGCTGACGTAGCCGCCGTGCATCAACGCGAGGTCGGTGATAAACCATTCGGCACAGTTTTTAGAGAGAACGGCAATTTTATCACCACGCTCTAAGCCTAAGTGATGTAAGGCTCCGGCAAGTTGTTGAACTTTTTCTTGAACTTCAGCCCAAGTAAAATCAAGGAATTGACCCTTGATCGGTTGGCGTAAATAGACTTGGTCCCCCTGAGTATTAGCCCAGTGCGCCAGCATTTCAATTGGCGTCTTAATCGCTGTATCCATTGGCAATTCCCTGTTATTTATTGTTCTTTTGGCTGTACCCAGTATGGCGAGTTTTGTGAGCTCGCGCAAATAGTTTACAAGATTGTAAAATATGAGAATGGAGCGCAAAGCCTACAAGTTGAGTGTGAAAGCAAGATGAAGAGAGTGGCGAGCGGGGGGTTGGATTGTGTTGGCAACAAAAAGGCGCCGTAGCGCCTTTTTGTTTATAGAAGGTGAAATGCTAGCGCTTACAGCTCCATCACGCCGTCCATTTCAACTTGAGAATCCTTCGGCAATTGCTTCACGCCGATAGCAGCACGGGCTGGGTATGGCTGGCTGAAGTAACGGCTCATGATTTCATTCACTTTAGCGAAGTGGCTTAAATCAATCAGGAAGATGTTGAGCTTAACGATATCGTTGATTGAACCACCCGCAGCAGCACAAACCGCCGTTAGGTTTTCAAATACTTGCACGACTTGTGCTTCAAAATCATCGCTGACAATTTGCATTGTGCTTGGCACGAGCGGGATCTGGCCAGATAAATACACTGTGCTGCCGACTTTAACCGCTTGTGAATACGTGCCTATGGCCGCTGGGGCGTTTTCAGTCGCTATGATGATTTTTTCTGCCATGACGCTCTCTTTAGTGTTGAGTTAATTAACGATTACGGGACGTGCGCAGTACTTCGGGCAGTACCCTAATTCGGCGCATCACATTGGCTAAATGGATCCTGTCTTTCACCGAAATCCGCAGGTTGATCAAATACACGCGACCATCACGTTCTTCAGTGCTGAGGTTGTGAATGTTTGAACCTTCGGCGGCAATGATCGAGGTGATCTTCGCCAGTGCACCTTGGTGGTTAACAATTTCCACCCGCAGATTGGCTTGATAATCAACGCCTTCAACATTATCCCATTGTACGGGAATATACTTGTCTGGCTCGCCTTGATAACCACGAATATTGGCACAGTTTTCCATGTGTACCACTAAGCCCTTACCTTGGCTCACGTGGGCTATCACGGCATCACCTGGGATGGGGCGGCAACAGTTAGCGAAGGTAACGAGCATGCCTTCGGCGCCACGAATTGGCATCATGTGGCCGTCGCGACTTTCTTGATTCTCAAGATTATCGCCAATCAAACGCTGGGCGATAACAATACTCATGGCATTGCCAAGGCCGATGTCGGCGAGCAGCGAATCGAGCGTCGTATGTTTAGTATCGCGGATCACTTTTTCAATCTGCTCAGGCGCAATGCTGTCGAGTTTGGTTTTGCCTAGCGCATGGTTAAGCAGGCGGCGACCGAGTGCAATCGCATCATCACCTTTAAGGCTTTTCAGCACTTGGCGGATTTTAGCGCGAGCTTTACCGGTTACCACAAAGTTCAGCCAAGCGGCATTAGGACGGGCGCCTTTAGCGGTAATGATTTCAACGGTTTGGCCAGATATTAACGGTTGGCTAAGCGGATACGCTTGGCGGTTAACACGGGCGCCGACGCAAGTATTACCTACGTCCGTATGCACTTCGTAGGCAAAGTCTACCGCGGTGGCATTGACGGGTAATTCCAGAATGCGACCTTCAGGGGTGAACACATAAATCTCTTCAGGGAAGAGTTCAGTCTTCACGTTTTCAACGAATTCGAATGAGGTGCTAGCGCTTTGTTGTAGCTCCAACAAGCTTTGCATCCACTTACGGGCACGCACTTGAGTCGTCGTGCCTTGGCCTGTTTGCGCACCGCCTTTGTAGGCCCAGTGTGCGGCGACCCCTTTGTCAGCCATCTGATCCATATCTTCGGTACGAATTTGGATCTCAACGGGCACGCCGTGTGGACCAAATAAAGAGGTATGGAGTGACTGATAACCGTTGGCTTTAGGGATAGCGATATAATCTTTGAAACGACCGGGACGAGGCTTGTACAGTCCATGCATGGCGCCAAGTACGCGATAACAAGTGTCGATGGAATCGACTATCACCCTAAAGGCGTAGATATCCATGACTTCTTGGAATTGCAGCTCTTTACTCTGCATCTTGTTATAGATGGAGTAGAGGTTTTTCTCGCGACCTTTGACTTTCCCTGGAATACCCGCATCATTTAAGCGTGTATACACAGCGGCTTCGATGCCTTGGATCAATTCTTTGCGATTGCCACGGGCGGCTTTAACGACTTCTTTAAGCACCCGATATCGCATTGGATAATAAGCTTGGAAACCTAAGTCTTCTAACTCTGTCTTGATGTTATGGATACCGAGACGGTTAGCGATGGGCGCGTAGATTTCTAAGGTTTCGCGGGCGATACGGCGACGTTTGTCGGGACGCAGTGCGCCTAAGGTACGCATGTTGTGGGTTCTATCGGCAAGCTTGATGAGGATAACGCGGATATCCTGCGTCATCGCCATCATCATTTTACGGAAGTTTTCAGCCTGGGCTTCTTTCTTGTCGCGAAATTTTAGCTTATCGAGTTTTGACACGCCTTCGACGAGTTCGGCCACCGCGACACCGAATAGTTCGGCTAAGTCGTCTTTGGTGACATGGGTATCTTCGATGGTGTCATGGAGCAGTGCTGCCATCAGCGTCTCATGATCAAGACGCATGTCAGCAAGGATGCGGGCAACCGCAACCGGATGAGTAATATAAGGTTCGCCACTCGTGCGCATTTGCCCTTCGTGGGCATCGCGCGCAATCTGGTACGCCTGCTTGAGCAATTCTACCTGTTCAGGTTCTAAGTAACCGGAAGCAGACTCCTTTAGACCTTCAAACAGATACAAGTGGCAGCTCTCCTTTTACCTAAATAGGTTTTTACTCAAAAACTATAATGAACGACCTTCAGCAATGGCTGCAACCGCTGCAATTTCAGCGGCTTCACGTTCACGCACCGTTTGACGCTCATCTGCATCTAAGGTGTGAGCGTTAACTAAACCTAGTTCGATTTCACGCAGGGCGATAACCGTGGGTTTGTCGTTCATCTCTTCAACCATAGGGTCTTTACCCTGCACGGCGATTTGGCGAGCACGACGCGCCGCAACCAAGATCATATCAAAACGGTTGCCGATTTGTTCTACGGCGTCTTCTACAGTTACGCGAGCCATGTGTTGAAACTCCAGTTTATCTAGGGAAAAAATGACGCAAAATTGTACACTATGACAGCTATCCTGCCAACAGATCGTGAAGCATATCATTTTGCGCGTGGATCTGACTAGCACCTGTTAAGCGCTGACTGCGAATGATGGCACGCAAATCGGCTAAGGCAGTGTCAAAATCGTCGTTGACGATAATAAAATCATATTCTTTATAGTGGGACATTTCCGATACGGCTTGTGCCATACGGCTGGCGATAACATCGCTACTGTCTTGTCCGCGACCAGTGAGGCGGCGTTCTAGCTCGGCTTTAGAGGGTGGTAGAATAAACACACCAACGGCTTCTGGCATCACGGCTTTAACTTGTTCGGCACCTTGCCAGTCGATATCGAGGAAAACATCGATACCTTGGGTGAGCGTATGCTCGATCACATGGCGCGAGGTACCATAGTAATTGCCGAACACTTCTGCCCATTCAAAAAAGGCATTTTCAGCAATTAAGGCTTTGAATTGCTCAACATTAACGAAGTGATAGTGTTGACCATCAACTTCACCTGGGCGTGGTGCGCGGGTGGTATGAGATACCGAAACCTGCATGTCGGCTGGCTTGTCTTTAAGCAAGGCTGAAATCAACGAGGATTTACCTGCGCCACTTGGCGCCGACACAATAAATAAATTTCCGCGTGCGGTCATGAGCTAAATATCCAATGGGTTAACGCAAGAAGGGCCCAGAAAGCCGAGCATTATACCGATTTTGACCATAGAAATACTAGGGCTTGTTGGCTGGCAATTTAAGCCTATTTTAGATTTACTTCGATATTATGTGCATTTTTATCCGACTTGGGTCGTAGGCACTGACAATTGCGGGTAAATTGGTTACGCTCGTGCGAATAAGGCAATGAGTGTCTTTTTGTATCTCGTTTTTACAACAATAAAGGAAGGGTCGTGCTGTTAAAATCTCTTTTCTGCCTTCACGGGCGTGATTCTCGTCCCCGTTTTGTCGCAATTAGTGTTGGCGTTTACGTCTGTATTGCATTTGCCGCCGCTGCTTTTGGGGCTAATTTTCTGATGTATTTGCTGGCATTGTTGGGTCTACCTTTATTAGGGCTCACCAGTTTGCGTCGTTTGGCCGATGCCGATAAGTCAAAAGGCTTGATTGGCGTATTTCTATTGCCGTTAATAATTTTCATCGGCCTGTTAGCGGCCGGTGTGCATATTGCCTTAATTGGATTGAGTTTAGTGTTAGCCGCGGGACTGACATTTTGGGGCTGGCGCTTTCCTGCACCAACGATAGTGGATTATCGCTACGGTTATTTCGGTCCTGAGCTGGATGCACCAACATCACAGGCAATGCCTAGGCGCCGTGTGGAACCGACTATCGTTCCTAAAACCATCGCACCTAAAACCATAGATCCTAACACTATAGACGCTAAAGCCATAGCATCTAAAACTGCCATAGATCCTAACATCATTGACCCTAAATCTATTGTTGCTCAAGACGTTGCCGTAAGACAATCGGCAAAATCTACCTCTCATATTCAAGCACAACCTCAAGCTGAAAGGCATGAGCCGCATGTTGAGCAGCTTCATGCCCAAACCATTAGCGCTGAGACTGTGTCTGAGCCAGAGGTCGATTTGTCTACCCATGTTGAATCTGTTTTAACATCGCCGAGGGTTGAGCCGAGTGTTAGCGCGGCGGAGGCAGAGCGAGAGGCGTTGCGTCAAGATGAGCTGCGCTTTGATGCGTTAACTCGAATGACGCAGAATCCTGCCGATTTTGTGATACCAGACAGCCATGCGGATTTTCGTCCTGCTAATACTAGCCGCGTTGAACAGACCCACATTGAGTTGGTCGATGTCGATGTGGACAATGTTGATTTGAAACATGTCGACTTTACTGCGGCGCAATTAGATCCTGCCGAGCGTAGTGCTGAACCCGGTTGGCGTTTTACCGCCGAAGAAGATGACGAGCCTGACAGCTTTAACGATAGAGATCATGCCGAAGAAGTGCGTCAGCGCCGCGCCGAAGCAAAAGATTCTGGTTCGATGACCGAGCTATTTCGCGGTTTATTTGAGTTTTTGGCGCCACTAAAGCGTTTCTTGGTGTTGCCTAAGATTAAACTGCCGAAAGTGGAACGCCGTTATTGGCGCCCAGCAGGAATTGGCTGTGGTGTGGTGCTCTTGATTGCCTTGGTGTGGGGACTTTGGCCAAATGGCGATGCAGAAACGGGTGATGGTGCAGAGGTTGTCACGGTTAACGCGATTGCTCCCTATGCGGGTGAGCGCGTGACACTCGCGTTGCCGGACGGTTTTTCTGTGGCGCTGGAGGATGACATCTTGATCATGCGTTGGCTCGGTGAGAAAGGTAAAGCACAAAATCTGTGGTCCTTAGCGACGGCAAAGGGAGATAAAACTTGCAGCGTCTTATCCTTTAACAATGGCACTGACTATCGTCCTGTGACTGTGGATCTGAAAGCGGATTCCGCTTCAGAGGCGCGATTCTCGCCACTCGATACTCAGGCCATCATTATTGACCTCGCCCGTCGAGGTAATATTAGCCTGTGTGGTTATAAGTTCAGTCTTAAGGGCAGCCAAGCGATATTGGAACAAAATCGCACCTTTGGCGATTATATTGCTCGTTAAAAAAGTCTGCAGCTAAGTCGATAAAAATTCTGCTTAAATGCTAGTCACAATTAGAGGGGTAGATTACACTTTTGCTCCTCTTTTTCTCAAACCGTACTTTAGGTTGTTTAGGTCGCTGCGGTTTGGGGAAACACCTTTAAATTTGAACTGAATATATCAATCCAGCATGAATACAGAATTGACCTTAGTCATTATGGCTGCGGGGCTAGGTAGTCGTTTCGGCGGCGATAAGCAATTGGCGGCACTCGGCCCCGCGGGTGAACCCATGTTGGTGCTATCAATCATGTCGGCCATTCGCAGTGGTTTTCAGCGTGCTGTGCTGGTGATCCGTCCAGAGTTAGAAAGTGAATTAACTGAGATCCTGACACGATTTTTGCCAGCCGATTTTGAATATCATTTTTGCTATCAAGTCTTAACGGATTTACCCGAAGCGGCGCAGTTGGCGGATCTTAGCCACAGGCTTAAACCTTGGGGGACGGCCCATGCACTCTGGAGTGCGCGCCATCTTGTTAAAGGGCCAATTGCCGTTATCAATGCAGATGATTTTTATGGTGATAGCGCTTTTGCTTCCTTAGCCAAAGGCTTAAGCATGAGGCCAACTGAGTGGATGATGGTGGCCTATCCCATAGAACTCACGTTGTCGGAACACGGTGGTGTTAACCGTGGTCTGTGTCAGGTTGAAAATGGTCAGCTTAAATCGGTCGCCGAATGGCTCAATATCGCCGAGCAAGCTGGCCACTTAATGGGTGATGGCCCGCAGGGTCATGCTAATTTGCCGGCGCAGTCCTTGGTCTCTATGACATGCTGGGGCTTCTCCCCAAACATATTTGATGTTATTAAACGTGAATTAACCGAATTTATCGGGCAACAGGGTCAACAACCTAAGTCTGAATGCTATTTACCCGCCATAGTACAAGCGGGAATTGAGCAAGGTTTGCCTGTGTATGTCGATGTTGCCTGTGAGCCATGGCTTGGCGTGACTTATCCGCAGGACACTGTCTGGGTAAAACAAAAATTAACGGAGTTATTGAGTGATTAAACTCATCAGGCAGTCAGTGTTGCCTCATTTTGGTATTGAATCTGCCGAGGCGAAAATTTCTGCCCTCGGTAATGGCCACATCAATGACACCCTTTTAGTGCGATGGCCTGCGGGCGAATTGGTATTGCAGCGAATTAACACTGAGGTATTTAAAACACCCAACGCTTTGGTCTGCAATGCCGATAAAATTAGCCATCATTTATGCGCTAAGTCATTACAGCAACAATACGGCCTTAAAGTCGTTAGCCCATGTTTAACCCAAGAGGGTGAGCTGGCTATCGATTTAGGCGAGCAAGGATTTTGGCGTGCGATCAGTTACTTGCCTCATAGTCTCAGCATTGAAGTGGTTAAGTCGGAACAAGAAGCGGAAATGGCGGCTAAGGCCTTTGGGCATTTTGCCTCAGCCTTGAGTGATTTTGATGCGACAGAGCTTGAAGATGTGATCCCTCAATTTCACCATCTACCGGGACGCATGGCCTTACTAAAGCAGGCCGCTGAACTCGATAGTCAACATCGCTTAGCGCTCTGCCGTCATTGGGTTGATTACGCGTTATCTCAGCAGGCTTTGCTGGATGAACTTGCAGAAATATCGCCAAAGCTGCCGCTACGAATTTGTCATAACGACACTAAAATCAATAACATGCTTTTTGATAAACGTGATATGTCCAGCATGGCGATTATCGATTTAGATACCTGCATGAAAGGTCATCTTATGTATGACTTCGGCGACATGGTACGCACTTTCTGCTCGCCAGAGGAGGAAGACTCTACGGCCTTGGATAAAGTCCAAGTGCGTCAAGACATCTTCGCCGCGATTTGCCGTGGCTACTTGAGCGAGTTGGGTGACGTTTTAACGGAAGACGAAAAGCGCAGTCTGTGGCTCGGTGCTCGGGTGATTTGTTTGATGATAGGTGTGCGTTTTTTAACGGATTATCTTAACGGTGATGTGTATTTCCATATCCACCGCGAAGGCCATAATTTAGACCGCGCCGCCAACCAGTTTACCTTGTACCAAAGCTTGCTCGACCAAGAGGCTGTGCTTAAAGCTAATTTCTAATTCAGCGCTTGGATATCTGTACATTGGTATCTGTGTACTGATCCAATGCATTGTTAAAGCGTGTAGTCGAAAAACTTACGGCTTTGTGGGCCTGCGCTATTGGTGTTGACCTTGTTGGGGTGTTTATATTCGCCCCAACTTGCCACGTTGCGGCCCACGTTAAGTTTAGGGAAACTCAGTGGCTCGCTTAAACCTAATGTAACATCGCTATTCTTCGCGTTTGCTTCCATTCCCAAAAATTGCAGTAACTGACTCAAGCTTCCCGCATGGCTAACATCAATTGAAATAAAGTCTTCCCGCCCATTAAAGTAAGCGAACACTTCTTGCTGATGCTTTTGATAACAAGCAATTAAGTGCTCACTGCTGGCAGGTTCCGCCACTTTATCTATGGCGAAAGTATGCCTAAAACTGCGCTTTAATATTGGATGAAAGCGGCCCGTTTTTTCATCCAAATGGGGCGCCATTTTACCAAGTAACATCTGCATCGAAGGCAACCAAGTATTGATATCGCGGTCGAGATAGACAAACACTGCCTCGGGAAATAATAAATCCAACTGCTGATAATCGCTGAAACAAGGCGTGTCAGACACTGCATCGGCCAGCATAAACGCCTGCTTAGTAAAGGCCATGTGTGCCACTTTTAGCCCTTGCTCCAACAACGCCACACTCACACTCGTGGTGCCCGTGCGTGGCAAACCTATGATAAAGACCTTCTGCTTTTTCACCTTTATCTGTTCGTCACTGAGCGCATTCGACTGGACTGGGTACATTGCATCTGGCGTAGCAATCTGTGAATTACCAGTAGGTTGAACATTGCCGATACGCTGTGTATTAGCAGTACATTGTACGTGAGTAGAAGTTGGTGAATTGTTGGCGTTATCAGGCATAGGTTAGGCTCAGAATGTGTGTCAGCGGTGCGGTAAAGCCGTAAGTTTTCACTTCGGCGTTTCACATTGGCGTGTCAAATCAGCGGCGGCAGTATATCTCAGCGCGAAGACTTTGTCGGTGGTATACCCAAACAACCTGAAGATGCAGGATTCAGCGGGAGTTTAACGCACTTTAGGCAATGCCATTTATTGCTCCTGCATAAATGGCATTCACGCCATCCATGGCGATTGCGGTTATTTGCAGACCTAGCGGGCTAAGTTAAAAATAACCAACACCGCATAAAGTGCGTTAAAACCCGCCGGGACGGAGCGCCTAGGGTACTCCACTTCCGTGTTGCATCAATTCAAAAGGTGGCCGACATTCTGTCATTGATGCGCCTTGAATTGAATCCCCCTAGACGCTCTGAAACTCGTATATTCAGGTAGCTTGGGTATATACATAAAAGTCACGCACCACTGCAATGCACCCAGTAAAGGCGCACCGTATTGTATGATAACTGCACTGTAGCTGCACAATAATAGCAAGTGGATGACCGCAAGGCTTAGAAACGAGATTTCGGATTACCAACAAGGCTCATTTCTCTGCATTGCATAGCCATGTTGGTATTGATGAGGCGATTATTAGCGCTATTCGACTCATAAAGTGAGGCGAATACATTTGTTAATCGCCTCATTATGTGAGTAGAATAGGCTTGTTATTCGACTCATGGGGTAGATATGTGGATTTGGCAGCAAGCCGATTGGCCTAAGTTTCATTGGAACACCAGCAGCATTGATGCCTTGCTGCGTCAGGTCTATTTCAATCAGGGCCAGTTGCTTGGCAAGCAAATGCTAAGTCACGACGATAGCTTATTAACTTCAGACGCTGCACTCGACACCTTACTCGCTAACATTATCCATTCCAGTGCCATCGAAGGTGAAAAGCTCAATGCAGCCTCGGTGCGCTCATCCTTGGCTAAAAAACTCGGCGTGACTGAAGATAAACCGTATCCGACAACAGCACAAACCGATGGTTTGGCTGACATTATGCTCGATGCCTTAAAAAATTTAGATACAGAGTTAACCCTTGAGCGGATATTAGGTTGGCATAAACAGTTATTTCCCCAGGGTTATACGCTGTTTAACCCTGTTATTGGCGGAGCGCTGCGTGGCGATACACCTATGCAGGTTGTCTCTGGCCGGATTGATAAACCAACAGTGCATTTTGAGGCACCTTCTAGAGCAGCCTTGGATGCTGAACTGTCACAGTTTATCGAATGGTTTAATGCATCACGGCAAGCGCAGGTTTTAGATCCGCTTATCCGTGCGGCGATAACACATCTTTGGTTTGTTACTCTTCATCCACTTGATGATGGTAATGGGCGCATCGCGCGCTTATTGACTGATTTAGCTCTGGCGCAAGCGGAGAAACGCTCGATTCGTTTTTACGCTATGTCGGTCAGTATTCTTGCCCGTCGCCAAACTTACTATGACATTTTAGAGTCCACTCAAAGGGGGGATGTAGATATTACTCCTTGGTTAGTATGGTTTTTTGAGACCCTCAATGATTGCTTACTCAATGCGATGGCAGATGTGAGCAGAACGCTGTCGAAAACTCAGTATTGGCAAAGTGTCGACCAATCTTTATTGAGTCAAGAGCAAGCCAAAGTACTTAATCGCATGTTAGACGGCGATTTTGAGTTAGGGATTAATAGTAGCCAGTATCAAAAAGTCGCTAAGGTGAGTCGCGCCACCGCCACCCGTCATCTTGCGCAAATGGTCGAACAGCACTTTTTAGTTAAAGCCGACGCCGGTGGCCGAAGTACCAGATACTTATTGCCACTCAGTATGAAACGATAAAGGTTAGGCATGTTATCAAGCACTTGCATTCCAGTGACTCGGTGAATAGAAACCTAGGGTTTCTAAGTTTATGAACGAGAGCCATGGAAGGCGAACTGGCAGTTAAATAGGGAATGTTCAAGTCCCAGGATGCTCAACCGTGACGTCCTGTCACGGATAGTCACTTCCATGTTAGTGCCTAATCCTGTTAGCCTTCGCGCATATCTGTTAGCCAGTAGAACTAATCGCTTAATAGAAATTTGAGATAGATACTGGCCCAAAGCCGACGTCGGCGGCCGAAGTACAAGGTACTTATTGCCGAGTGGTTGGTAAGTAGATTGTGGAATTTGCCGTCTAAATGTAATCAGCGGCAACAATCATTTTGCATTTTGTGAGTGACTACCCTGTGCGATGTTATGTCCAAATCATTAAGTGCTAGGCATTTAATGTGACTCATAGTCCGTAGACGTATTGTCTACAAGTAAAGATCATCATGAAAACTCTTCAAAGGATTATTCATGGAAGATCATTTGCTTACCTCATTCGGTACTCATCTAAAAAGTTTGCGACTTGAGAGATCTTTTTCTCAGGAGCAGCTTGCATTAAAAGCTGACATGGACAGAACCTATGTCAGCGGCATTGAACGTGGGCAACGCAATGTTAGTTTGATTAATCTTTTTAAGCTTGCCAGTGCTTTAGATATCCCGGCGAAACAACTTCTTGATTTTACCGTTGAGGGATCATTATGACTCAACGAGCATTTTATTCGGCGAGTTTTAAAGATTTTCTATCTGCTGAGCCCGATGCGATTACCGGGCAGATATCACGTTTCCATACTCAGCATTTATTGCATGCACAAACTCGTGCTTGGTGTGCTGAAATTGAAGTTCTCAAACGCTCCTTGGCCGAGAGCGTTGAGCGAGAAGGGCATATTTTCATTGAGTTTATGATCCCACGAATGGGACGACGTGCCGATGTCGTGATTATATTTAAAGGGATTGTTTTTGTTGTAGAGTTTAAAGTTGGCGCAAAAGTATTTACTGCTGCAGATATGAGGCAAACTCATGGATATGCTTTAGATTTAAAAAACTTTCATCGCGGTAGTCATGATAAATATCTAGTTCCTCTGCTTGTCGCCACTAAAGCGACTAGCCAATCGAAAAATCCAGAATTCGCCGACGATAATGTTGCTTCGACCTTGTGTATTTCACCCAGTGAATTGTTTTCAAGAATGCGCCAAATCGCTGAACGGTTGAATCAACCTACTTTTGACCCAAGCTTGTGGGCTGATTCTGGCTATTTGCCGACACCAACAATTATCGAAGCGGCGCAAGCGCTATATGCGCAGCATAAAGTCGAAGATATTGCTCGTAGTGAAGCCGACACTCAAAATCTTGGACAAACGAGCCAGCAATTACTTCAGTTGATTCACAATGCTCGGATCAATAAGCGAAAAATCATTTGTTTCGTTACCGGCGTTCCGGGTGCGGGCAAAACCCTTGTAGGGCTTAATATTGCGAGTGCGCATTCTAATGCTGACGAAAAGGAATATGCAGTATTTTTAAGCGGAAATGGCCCTTTAGTCTCTGTTTTGCAAGAAGCCCTGGCGCGAGATAGACGTGATCGCACTAAAGAGAAAATTGGCGATTGTCGACGACATACTGAGCAATTTATTCAGAATATCCATAAGTTTAGGGATGACTCGCTTACATCGAACAAACCCCCAGTAGAGCAAGTAGCTATCTTTGACGAAGCTCAGCGTGCTTGGAATGTTGAGCAGACTAGCAAATTCATGCAGACCAAGCGTAATCAAGCTGGATTCAATAAGTCTGAGCCAGAATATCTTATCGAAGTGATGGACCGCCATGAAGATTGGGCTGTAATTATTGCGTTGATCGGCGGTGGACAAGAAATCAACACCGGCGAGGTTGGGCTTTTTGGATGGTTGGATGCACTTGGCAACCGATTTACTCACTGGGATGCTTATTATTCTACGGATTTACTTAATGGTGAGTATGTGTCTACGGGTTTAACGACTCGCGACTTTTCAAAAGGTACTTTGTTACCTTGTTTACATTTGGCGACATCGATGCGTTCATTTCGAGCCGAAAAGTTGTCAAATTTTATCCACCATTTAGTTAATGGTAACAGTGGCATGGCTTTGAATGTTTTGGCGACTTTTAAGCAAAAATATCCAATTAAAGTTACCCGAGACTTAAAGGCTGCTAAATGTTGGATAAAATCTCAAGTGCGTGGGACTGAAACAATGGGAATGCTAGCCTCGTCAAATGGTATTCGATTAAAAGCTGAAGGCATTTTCGTCAAAAACAAAATTGAGCATAAAGATTGGTTTTTGGGGCCGATAGAGGATATTCGTTCTTCACATTTTCTTGAAGATGTCGCCACAGAGTTTGATGTTCAAGGGCTTGAGCTTGATTGGTGTTTGGTTGCTTGGGAGGCTGATTTTAGATTCGGTCATGCAGGTTTTGAGCATATGCAGTTTCGAGGCTCAAGCTGGGAACAACGACAACGGGAAGAAAAATGCAGGTATCTTGAAAATGCCTATCGAGTCTTACTGACGCGAGCGAGGCAAGGAATGGTGATTTTCGTCCCTAAAGGCGATGAGTTAGATATTACTAGAAAACCGGCTTTTTATGATTCGACTTATCAATTTCTAAAAGCGTGTGGAATCGAAGAGCTTTGAACTTTTGAGTGAGACACGAACTAACTTTATTATCCTATTTGCAATATCAACTTTACCCATTGGATAGATAGAGTTGCTCCGCTTTTACAGGTATCGAGCATATCTCTCATTCAACATATGGGTAAAGTAGGGATGTAATTCCTAGTCGCTTACAAGTTGAAACTTATCTGAACTCGCCAGCTTCTCCATCAAAAATTCAATCAATACACTCACCTTAGTCGGCAAATATTTCCGCTGTGTATAAACTGCATAAATGCCATGTTCGGGGAGGGGATGGTTTGTGAGCAAGGCTTGTAGGCGGCCTGTTTGTAAGTCGGCGTCGACCATGAAACGGGGCAGGTTGGCTATGCCTAGACCATCGAGTGTGGCTTGGTGGATAGCGTCACTATTATTAACTTGGTAATTGCCGAGTGGCTGGATGCGAGTGGGGCCCTGCGGGCTTAAGAAGGTCCATTCAACACCATCACGAAAATATGAGTAGAACAAACAGTTATGTTGGCTGAGTTGCTGCGGCGTTTGTGGCGCAGCGTGGCGAGCAAGATACTCGGGTGAGGCGCAAATGACACTTAAACAAGGGGCGATTTTACGGGCAATCAGGCTGGAATCTGGTAGCTCGCCGATACGAATTGCCAGATCGAATCCGCCAGCAATTAAATCGGTTGTCTTATCATCCATCTGCATTTGCAGCTGTATTTTCGGGTAACGGCGCAGAAACTCGGGGATTAAAGGGGCGATATGCAAGCGGCCAAATACCATAGGAACTGCGATGCGAAGATTGCCCTGAGGCGCTTGTTGTAGCTCAGAAATGGCGTCTAACCCTTCCTCTGCGAGTTTAACGGCAGGACGAACATAGTCAAAATAGCGGGCGCCCGCTTCGGTAAGACTTAAGCTGCGAGTGGTACGGTGCAAAAGTTGAATACCCAGACTTTGTTCTAATAGGGTAATGCGTTTACTCACAGCCGATTTACTCAGTCCAAGCTTTTGACTTGCAAGCGAAAAGCTACCGCATTCCACGACCGTGACAAAGATAGATAGTGCTGAAAAGTGCTCCATGGTGTCCTTAGATTATCGCGTTCCCCTGCCATTATTGTTGATGATACCTCAACAGTCAGTTTTTATTATCGTGGTTATCATTGCCCTTGATGCAAGGTAGACTAATGCACTTGCTGATTGCGAGTGTCGACTGTGGAGCCTAGTTATTTTGGCGCTCATCGCTCATGTTTATCGCTTATCTTGATTACTGCTAGGTAGTTAGCCACAGTGTTGCCGCAATCGCCGATGTACCATTCTCGATGCCACTGAACGGCATGGGATGGGTCTTAGCTATTTTGTCAGAAAGAGAGTTCCTATGTCCTTGCCTTACCAATGGATTTTGTTCGATGCCGATGAAACCTTATTTTATTTCGATGCCTTAAAAGGGCTTAAGTTGATGTTTAGTGAGTTTGGGGTCGATTTTACCCAAGCCGATTTTGACGAGTATCAGTTAGTTAACAAACCACTTTGGGTCGATTATCAAGATGGTAAGATAACTGCCGCTGAGTTGCAGACCATACGTTTCGAGCCTTGGGCTGCCAAATTATCTGTCACGGCGATGACGCTCAATAGTGCCTTTTTATCGGCAATGGCCGAAATTTGTTCGCCGCTACCCGGTGCCCGCGAGTTATTAGTCGCGCTCCAAGGTAAGGCAAAATTAGGCATCATCACTAACGGTTTCACTGAGCTACAAACCGTGCGATTAGAGCGTACAGGCTTACAGCATCATTTTGATATTTTAGTGATTTCAGAAAAAGTCGGCATAGCCAAACCTGATGTGGGTATCTTCGAACATGCCTTCGAACTCATGGGCTATCCTGAGCGCGATGCTGTGCTTATGGTCGGTGATAACCCGCATTCAGATATCCAAGGCGGTATCAACGCCGGTATTCATACTTGCTGGTATAACGTCCACGGCCACGATGTGCCCGCCGGTATCGCCCCGCACTATCAAGTGAGCTCGCACCAAGAGCTGCAAAAAATCCTGTTACCGTAAATAATTGTTCACTGAGCCTAGCTCAGCGCTTCGCACTTGATATTAGTGACTCAAAGTGAGTGTTTTAACTGATACTCCCTCAGTGTCATAAAATACCAAAAGCCCTTACATTAAGGGCTTTTTGGTATCTAAAACGCGTTAAGTATTATTACTCAACGTTTTGGATCTGAATATTTTTATTTAAAATAAAACCATTATTAAACAATAGCTAGCATGTTTTATTTTGTGGTAATTCGCATTGATACCCACCGATATACCCACCATATTCTAATGCCTTAACGAGATGATTCTTTGTTTTACTGTTTGCTAGCCGTTTTAGCTGGTCTTGCTCGTTTTCTAAGGCGGGGACCTGAAGTCTGATTTTGCTCAGTGTTTTCTTCCTGTTCTGTAGCCTCTATGGACTCCTCTAAGGGAAGTTGCTCACCGTTGATTTCAGTAAGGGCTATAGTTGCTTGAATAAGATGGTCATCGGTGAGCTTTGAGCGGTTTTTTTTAGCTTTTTCAATGATAGTAAATAAGATTGATGAATTGTCTTTTACGGCTTGAAGTTTATTCTTTAGCTCAGTCATCTGTTTTTTTAAACGGTTGTTATAGTTTTTCTGTAGATGAAGCTCACCGATAAGTGACTGATCTGTAAGTGATTTATTTTTATTTATTTCTGCCTTTTTCGCTTTTTCTGTAACTTTAGCTATGAGTTCTTGCTCCTTTAAACCGATGAGAAGCTTATAGTTATCATCGATGAGAGACTGAAACAGTTGAATGTTCGTGATTTTTGCCTCTTTTGCCATCTCCTTGAATTTGTTCTTATGCTCGATTGAAACACTGATGTTGAGCATCTTGGCTTTGCATGCAAGCCTCCTATTGTGTGCTTCCCATGCTTTTTCCATTTTTCGATAAAATTCGAAAGTGGCTCTTTCATTACTGTCTTTAAACAAATTAAAAAGCGTCGATTTAACTTCAATTATTGTTGGATTCTGGCTAAAAAAAATCCCTTTTTTGTAAAGGTATTTAGTCACCCAAGCCAGTAGCAATTTGTGCGTTTTGTTTCGGTAAAAGAAGTCAAACTTTGCTTCAAATTCGGCCTGGAGCTTAATGTCCATCATGCAAACCACTCTTATCACTTAGTTCAGGTAATGTAAATATTTTTTGAAATTTTATTTGCTGTGATTTTAACACTTTTTTGTTTTTATTTACTAGTAAATTACTAGTAATTTTAAATTGCAATTACCTACTGGTTATGGAAGTATTTATTAATGGTTTTCTATCATTAAAATTCAAATGAAGCGCTTACTTAGTTCGCTCAAAGGTGCCAAACCAGAATCCAGATTTTTTATTTCCCTATGGTTTAGATTTTTTGCACCTGAAGCTGGGGTCCCATTACCAGTAGCAGATATAGCAAAAATGCTAGGCGTTTCTAAGAATGTTGTCATGTCGTCTCTTGCCTACATGACTACTGAAGGTTTTTTTGAAAGGAGTCACATTCATCTAGGAGTTAGGGTTGGCAGACCCACATCACAGTATTTTGCTACCAATAAACTGCTTGCTATTTTATGTGTGGATGAACATCCAAGATTTCACGCTGGTCTGATCGAAGAATTACATTTCAACAATCACCAACATTTGACGTTGAGCAATCGTTTACTGCTTTGCATCTTCTTGCTTCACGCAAATGAGTACGGTCTGGTGGAAAACTTGGGATTCTCAGTCATTGCTCAGATGACCGGAATGAGTAATGACCAATTCAATTCACAGCTAGATAAGCTTTCTAGGCTTGGATATCTGAGGAAGTTGAGTTCTGGGGTCACTTCAAAGGTGATTTTTGGATCCAGGCCTTCAATTTATCTGCTAGATATTACAAATGAGCGGTTTTCTAGTGCTATATTCCGCTCCGTTACTTGTGAGCAAGCAATTTCTACTGAAGAGTATCAGCATATCCTTAAGAAATTGATTTCTATATCGAACAATGGCTTAGTTTCTTTCAGTCATTTACAACAGAAGGACGACGATGATAGCAAGACCATTAGGACGAATGCATATGCTCAGTGTAGAAAGCGATTCGCGATGGCAATCGGTATTGAAGGTGCTGAATCTAGTTGGATATTTTTTATCGAATTAGCTCGTATGCCTGCATTGAAAAAATTTTTATTCGAAAAAATATTGCTGACAGTGGCTCAATCAGCCATTTCTAGGAGAAAACTAAACCAAGAGTGGCTAACACAATTGAGTATCAGTTTCTGTCAGGAGCTACAGCCAGTATTTTTAAAACAGGGAAAAGTGTTGATTGGGAAAGATTATGCTGAAGATATTGATAAAAATAGCAAAAAAAGTCATGTGATTGAACGTGAATCAGGCGATGAGGTAGACCTGTTTGATACCACAGATTTGAGTGTATTTGCTGAGGTCTTAGTGAGATGTGTCATATTCCCAGCAGTTGAAACGCTGAAATACAAGACAGCTATCCTTAAGAAGCATTTCAAAGCGCCATTTAAATTTGCTTTTTTATTGGATGAAAAATCAGAAGACGTTATTGAGATTAAGCGCCCATTTGACATTTATTACTTATATCCTATCTCGAATGGTCCCTATGAAAAGCGGGTTTACATTGTAGATGGTGAAGTTCATCCGATTGAAACCAACGTGGGAATAGACTAAAAACTGCACAAAACCAATGATTTAATTATCGAGTAATGTGATATCCAATCGCCCTTGCTCACCCGATCTACTGCTCAATGATTGACGGGGATTTCAGTTATTGCGATTGTCTGTTTGTTAATACTACAGCCCTGTCGTCATGCCTACTACTCAATAGTATCCACTCGACCAGTATCTCTAACACTACCTTACCCATGAACATACAGGGTTAGCTGCTATCAAAGGCATGCTAACCTCGACTGAGTAATATCAATCACTTTTTGGCTTTTGAGTTATAAATTACACAAACCCCATACGTTATGTAACTTAACCAATATGGGAACTCAACATGTCAAAACGTCATACCTCTAACACTAACCTTACCGTCATCAGCAATGGCCAATACCAAGGCCTCAATGTTTATCCGAGGCCACTAAGCGCTGCATACTTAGATGCAATTTTACAGACCTTACAAGCAGCTATGAATGAGCACCCTCGTACCTTCATGGTGCGGTTTGATTTACATCTACCACAGCTTAACTTTCGCGACTCACCAACGGTTTATGATTCAACGGTAATCAGCAAGTTCTTTAAATCTCTGGATGCCAAAATCCAGCAGGATAGGTTAATCAAGGGCCGTGAGGGTAAACGGGTGCATCCTTGTACTCGGCGTTATATTTGGGCAAGGGAGCGAGCATGTGCCGATACAGACCATTACCATATCGCAATATTCCTCAATAACGATGCTTATAACCATCTCGGTAATTACAATCGAAGTGGTCAAAACTTGAGTACTAAGATTGTTGAAGCCTGGGCCAGTGCCTTGGGATTAGATGATTACAGTACTCGGCATTTAGTCCATTTCCCTGAGGATACACCTGTTTACTATCTCAATCGTAATGCACCGAATTATCCTCAAACCTTTGCGAGTGCTTTCTTTCGCTTGAGCTATCTGGCCAAGTTAGAGACTAAGCATTATGGCGATAGAACACGTTCATTCGGCTGCAGTTGTATTTAAGCGTGGTGATAGAGTGATTAACTTATTAAAGTTTAAGCTAAAAAAATAAAGGTGCTTAGCTGTGGGACCTGTATTGGTCCTTAAGTATGTCAACGATAGCGGCTTGAGGGCCGCTTCGTTGTTAAAGAGTTAGCTCCAATACTTATGACCTTAACCAATGCCATGCATCTGCTATCAGCTCAGCACCAGCTTTTACGCCATTGATGCCCACTTCTGCTGTCGTCAACACGGTGTTTAAGCCAGTTTCTACACTGCCGGTGACGAGTTTGATCCCTGCATCAGTTATTTCACCCTGGCGTAAGCAAGTATAACTCTCACCAAGGGTTTGTGTGGTGCCTTTTAGTAGGCATTCGGCAGGTTTAGCGACAAGATCCCCTGGTGTGCCTAGGAGTGTGTTGACGTTATCGGGTAGCCCTAGGTATTCACCGGTCATCTTAGCGGCGGTAGAGGCTAACACGACGTTTGCGACAGTTCCCGTGGCGAACTTCGACGCGGTGCTCCCCAGTAAGCCTGCTCTGGCTGAGCCTTGCAGTGCAATGTGGCTAAGATTACTCACTTGATTAGAGGTGCTACTCCCCGCTAAGCATTCATTGACGAAGTGCTCGCAATTATTGGTAGCAACGCCGTATGGGCTGTGACCCAGCTGACTGCGTGCTAGCTCAATAACTTGATGGGGAAACAGCGTGGACTTTTTCACTCTGATACTCTGGCCACCAGCAAATTGCTGCAGGTCGATTTCTTCGATGATGCCCTGTTTAGATAAGTGAATAACATTTCCATGGCCCACATAAAGGCCGTGGTGTTCGGTTAAGCCAAG
Source organism: Shewanella sp. DC2-4 (assembly GCF_013248875.1). Lineage (NCBI taxonomy): Bacteria > Pseudomonadati > Pseudomonadota > Gammaproteobacteria > Alteromonadales > Shewanellaceae > Shewanella > Shewanella sp. DC2-4. Next base: position 371,410 of record NZ_JABRVR010000002.1, read on the forward strand.
CGGATCGATATTGGTGACCAGATGATCACCGGGATGAAATTTATACATGGTATGGACTCCAAGAAAAATAACGCAGATACCCAATAGGTCGCATCTGCCAATGGGTTGAATAGGGCGTGCTGATTGACTCAGATTTCCAGCTCGACAAAGTCTTTATCGATTTGCTGCTGAGTAATGCCGATATAACGCAGGGTGATCGCTTCCGATTGATGCCGCAGCATGCGCATCACCCGGCCAATGTCTTTGCAGGCTTGATATAGGTGATATCCCCGTGTTTTACGCATTGAGTGGGTGCCCAGGCTAACTTGATATCGTCACCGACAAAGGCAAACGCAAACGCTTTGGCGACGGCGCGCCGTGTCAGCGGTTTCGCGGGGGCCTGCCGGTCTTTGGCTTGGCTCGAGCGGTGGGATTGAAACAGGTAGATATGCTCGGGGTGACGCTGGTGGATCGCCTCAATCAACGCCAGTGTCTTCGGGTTGAGTTTTATGCTGGCGCGTTTACCGGTCTTCTGCTCGATGACGCTTAAGCGGTCGCCGTCGATATCGCTGAACTTAATTGAAAGTAAGTCAGAGATCCGCAGCGCCAGGTTAAGGCCAATATTCCAGACATCCGCCATCTGCTGACCAAAGTGACGTTCGAGCAAGTAACTGATAAGCTTGATGGTGTCGCGGTTCTTGACCGCTTCGACTTCGTTCATGCTTGGTTCCCTCAATTAGCTATGTCATCAATGTGGGCACCAGCACATCGCAAACCCGCATCGGGCCAGTGTTGCTTGGTTCCCAAGATACCTTTGTGGGTACCAAGTTCAGTCGGCACTGACTTGAACCTGATAGACTTCCATCTCCACGTAGTTACAGAAGTTCTCCAGCAGCAACCTCACCAAGCTGTCGGCTTGCTCGAGGTAACAGCGGCCAAAGAAGCTGTTGTAGACCTGCTTCTCCTGAAACAGCACTTCCATTTCTTTCTCAAGCTCAGGGAAGGGCCCGCCGCAGTAAGCAAAGTCGGTGAAGTAATTGAGATACCAGCAATCCCCCTGGCGGTAGAGGTTGATCTCCACTGGGTGATAACCACCTCTCTCCGCACTGTAGTCGGGATCGCGGTAGTTTAGGGTGACGATGTTGAGACTCGGGTTATTGAGTGCTGCCAGTTGCCGTTCTAATAATTCATAAAAGGGCTCTGGCAGGATGGTTTCGCGGTGTATTTTCATGGTGGACTCCAAAACAAAAAGCCCGCGAACGACAGGCGTTGCGGGCGAGGTAGGTTGTTAACGATATGGGCTTGACGTAATGAGTTAGGGTGACAAGAGCGCGGGTTTGATTGTGCTTACTAGGTTGTCGTGAGATTGAATATTTGCCTTCTCAGAAGGCTGGGATTATTTGGTAATTCGTTCTTTTGCTCTTAAAACTATATTGTTACATCTGATTTTTCTTGGGTATCATTTACTATTTTTATTAGCGTTAGTTAAGATTAGATTGTCGTATGTGACTCATAGTCAGTTGTGTCTAACGCAAAGATTTGGGAACATCCTGTCTACAGTGGTGTGTAGGACTGACTATGAGTATTAAACTGGCAACAGCGGTAACGTTAAGGCAATTGCGCAATGAGGCTGGGTTAAGCCAAGAACAATTGGCAAGGCAATCAGGCATTGATCGCACTTACATATCGGGAGTTGAACGATCCGTTCGTAACATCACCCTTGATTCGCTTGAAGGGCTAATTAGTGCACTAGGCGTGACTTCTGAAGAGTTTATCCGTAGGTTACATGATGAACTGATAAAACAGAGGCCATAGTTGCTCAGTTTGAGTCACTTTCATAGGCAGTCTGCATTCAGATAATACGTAGTACCAAAGTAATGGTGTTAAGCCAACTCATTAACTAATACAATCATTGAGTTATCATACCTTTTATTTCCTTGAATAACTCTATTGGCGTCGGTCTCGGCAGTGTACCAAGCCTGACCCAGCTCAGAATCTGGAGCCTGCTTGTAGGCCGCATAACATTCTGCGGGTTCCAAATCGTTTTCCTGAAAGTAAAGAACCGCTAATTCTAATCCCTCCTGTGCCAGATAGTCCGGAACATCACCAACACCTTCAGCTCCTAACTTAAATTTATTCATCATATTTTTCCTATACTTAATTTCGATTCAAGTGCTTGCAATTGCCTTTCCGAAATCCATCGGGATTGTGTACCCATGATTAATGCGCTGAGGCTAACTGTCTCAGATATGCCGTAAATTCAGAGGGGCTTTCAGTTGCCAGTACAACTTCACTCCCTTCACCCGCGTAGATTTCTGGCTCAGTATCAGTTCCTTCATTGGTGGCCGTCATTACGACATAGCGCTCTTGCTCATACTCTCGTTTTTCAGGTGCTTCATAGTCCACCCAAAGGACTAGGTACTGGGAACCTGCTTTAAAAGTAAAGCTAGGACAGACATCATTGTGCCAACTCTTATCAACCAACCAAGGGAATTCGGAATGGTTAAAGCCTAAATTAAAGCTTTCACCAAATTCTTGTTTGTATAGTGTCATTTTAAGATCCTCAATTTGTTTGCTGTATTATCAATTTTTAGTGATTAAGATCTTGTTGAAATGCAGGGGTGTGAATCGCCATTACTTCACTCGACAACTTTTAGCCTCATTGACATACTGATATGTATACTCTAACGGGGATAGTCCATTATTGGAACAATGCTATCGTTTCGGGTTGTAAACATCTCAATTTAACTAAACGAATCCATCTTTGCGTTGTCTCTAGTCGGATAGATTTTCCGCTTGTTAAGCTCGCCTTTCAGCAGTTGAACGAAGCTTTCTGCTACTGCGTTATCATGGCAATTTCCTCGACGACTTATGCAACCAATGCATGGGCACTCAGAAAATCGCTCCAATCGTGAGTTGTGTACTGGTTTCCCTGATCTGAATGAGCGCTTTACCATTAGGTTTTCGGCGCCATACCGCTATAAATAACGCATCTAACGCAAGTTCTTTTATGGTCCGACAGCCCATTGGCTAACCAATAATGCGACGCGAAAACAAGTTTCATCACTGCGCCAAGATAAAGCCAACCTTCATGTGTTTTGATGTATGTAATGTCCGTTTCCCAAGCTTTGTTAGGCGCTGACGGATTAAATTTCCGTTGTAAACGATTTGGAGTAAATACATGTTACTCAGCGCTAGGTTTACGATAGCCAACTTGTGCTCTCAGTACTGCTCGTTTAATGAGGCGATGAATTTCAGAGGACTCAGCTGATTGCATGAGGTCTTCCTCTGAATCAGAACCATAGCGCCGAACCCACCCATAAAGACTATGAGTGGTCGTACCCAAACACTGAGCAACGTCAGCAACAGTGTATCCGTTCCAGCGTCTTTTAGTTGAGTTTGATACTGGCAATTTTTCCGGTTTTGGATTTCTTAAAGATGAATCTATCGCCGTGGATGTCACTGAACTTAATTGAGAGTAAGTCAGAGATCCTAAGGGCGAGATTAAGGCCGATATTCCACACATCGGCCAGTTGTTGGTTAAACTGTCTTTCGAGCAGATAGCCGATAAGCTTAACGGTGTCTTGATCTTTAACTGCTTGAACTTCAGGCATGGTCATGTTCCTCTTTTTTACAATAGCGTTTTTGGGCACTTGCGTTGCGCAAAGCCTAATGGTTCAAGGATTTTAGTGTTCCCGTTTTATCGTTACGGGAACATGCAGGCGTTCAACAATCTTGAAATAACGATGCGGTTTAATCCAAACTAACCTGCACTTGATAGGCTCCCATCTGGTAGTAACTAACAAAGTTATCGCTGAATAACTTAATCAGCCCTTGTGATTCCCGCTCACCAATCCAGCCACTAAACAGGCTATAGACTTGTTTGCTGTTAAAGCAGATAGCGATGTCCTTAATCAGTTCAGGGAAAGGATGGCCACGAAATGCAAAGTCGGTGACGTAGACTAAACGCCAGTGATCTAGTTGTTTCTCAAGCCGGACTTCGACGGGATGAAAGCCGCCCGCTTCGGCGCTGTAATCAGGATCGCGAAAATTAAGGGTGATGGCGTTGGCGTCTTTTGGATCGACGTTGGCCAGTTCCTTTTCAATCACTTGGTAAAAACGATCGGGCATCGCTGGCTGTTGGTTACGCTTGATGGTTAATGTCATGGGATATTCCTTATTTAAAAACGGGCATACGCAAAAGCCAAGGCGCAGTCACGCCTTGGCTTTTGCTGTCTATGCGGCTGGGTTTATAAAACGGGTATTGGTCGAGCGGTTTTATATGAGTCGCTAAGGCTGCTTGATAGAGCTCTAAAGCTAGGGTTTAGGAAAAGGTGCTTACGGTTAGGGAATTGGTGCAGGCTTACGAGCTAGAACAAGTTATCGAGTGAGGGCGAAGTTGCTGGTGGTCAGTGGCTTAGCTTTGGTTTATCTTCGGTTTGATAAATCGTAATATACAAATAGCCGTGGCTGCCTAAGGTATCGGCCTCACAGGTAAAGCCTGCGTGTTCAATGCTAACGCAGTGCTGCTCAGTTGCATCAATCTCGCCGTTGGCCACCAGCTGCTCAAGCTGTTTAATCATGGTGGGAAAGGCCTCGACAAATTGTTGTTTAATTGCTGGTGGAAATTCACCGACAAAGCTTGCGCGGTCATGGAGATAATTCAAATGTAGGCTGCGTAAAATCAGTCTCGCACCAAAGCGGGGAGACACTTTACGGGGCAGGCCCCAGGCGTGCTCAATATCGAAAAGTTTAAGTGTTGTCATAGTGACCTCAATGGTTAAAGGATGAAACTAAGGGAGTGGCTTGCTTGTTAGCAGATTAGCGGGAGCGGTGATAAATACCTAGGCTAGTACAAGCGGTGAATACAGCTGGCTAGTGGGCTGGTAATCGTTTTTAGGTATGCACACTCCAATTAGGCTGTTCATTACTGCCATGGTTAAAGTACACGCCGTTGATCACCCGTTGCCATTCACCTGTTGGTACACCATAAATGTCACAGGGGCATACATAGCGACAAAAGGCAATCTCCTTAGGTAAGTGCTCAACCACATCACGGTGAAACACACTCAATACGGTTTTATGCAGCTTTGGATTTGGTACCACAATCGGCTTGCCAATCACTTGGCCCATGGCATTAAGTGGCCGCACAAACATCGGCAAAATTAGTTCAACTGCTAAGCGGTTACGCAATTCCGGAAACGCGGCGCAGGCCTCGGCAACACAGGCCTGTGAAAAACTATCGGTAAATTCAATCATGATGGACTCCTCGGAAAATGGTTGGCATTAACGCTGACTAGAGTAAACCACGCTCAGCAAAGGACACTGGCGTTCGACCAACCACGATATGGTCAAGTACACGCACATCGATAAGCGCTAGTGCATCGGTTAACCGTTTGGTGATGTGCTTATCCGCAGCTGAAGGTTCAGACTCGCCAGACGGGTGGTTATGGGCAAAAATCACCGCTGCCGCATTGACGGCCAATACCGCTTTAACCACTTCCCTTGGATAGACACTAGCAGCATCTAAAGTGCCAAAGAACAACTCTTTAAACTCCAGTAATTGATGCTGATTATCGAGCAGCATCACTGCAAACACCTCTCGTTCATAACCGCCGAGTTTGTAAGTTAAAAAATCCTTAGTGGCTTGAGGGTTGGTATAGGCGTCTTTCTTTACATAGCGCTCGGCAATGATATTGGCAGCAGAGGCAAGAACCTCATCGGCAGTTTGCGGCCAATGGTTGATCGGTTGGTTTAGCACTGGGGGTGTAGTGGCACACTGAATTTGGCCACCTAATAAGAAATGTTATGATCCACTCATAACCCATTTAGGTGACAACATGAATAAAAGTAAACGTGCACGATATAGTGCTGCAATTAAGCTCGAAACCGCTCAATTAGTCATAGATCAAGATTACACACAAGAAGCGGCGGCGAAAGCCATGAACGTGGGTAAATCAACGGTCAGTAAGTGGGTAACACAGCTTCAGGTTGAGCGCCAAGGGCTTGCTCCTAAAGCCTCACCCATGACACCTGAGCAAATTGAAATTAAGGCACTTAAACGTGAAATTGAACGGATTAATCTCGAAAAAGAAATCCTAAAAAAGGCTACCGCTCTATTGATGTCGGACTCGCTGAACAATTCTCGATAATCGAGAAACTCAATCAGAGCAACAAATACCCTATTTCAGTGTTATGCCATGTATTTAACGTGAACCGGAGTAGCTACCGTTATTGGGTGAGCCGTGAACTTGTAGCGACACCTGAACAGCGGATTTTAGAGTGTGAAATCAAAGCAATACACGCTGAAAGCAAACAGTCTGCTGGTGCAAGAAGTATCGCAACAATCGCCTCTGAACGTGGCTTTGCGTTAAGTCGTTATAGGGCGACTCGGTTAATGAAAAAGCTTGGATTAGTGAGCTGCCAACAACCCAAACACCGCTATAAGAAGGCTGAAAATGAGCATGTGACCATCCCTAATTTACTCAAGCGACAATTTGCCGTTGTCGAACCAAACACCGTTTGGTGTGGCGATGTGACGTATATTTGGGCGGGTAATCGTTGGTGTTATTTAGCAGTTGTGCTGGATTTATTTTCGAGAAAAGCCATTGGTTGGGCGATGTCATTTTCACCGGATACAGAGTTAACGGTGAAGGCCTTAGATATGGCCTTTGAATCTCGTGGGAAGCCTAAAAACCTGATATTTCATTCAGATCAAGGCTGTCATTATACCAGCCTGAAATACCGTCAGCGGCTGTGGAAATATCAAATCACCCAGAGCATGAGCCGTCGCGGTAACTGCTGGGATAATGCGCCAATGGAGCGGTTTTTCAGAAGTTTAAAAACGGAATGGCTCCCGACACAAGGCTACAAGAGTTTTAGCGAAGCTAAACAAGATGTGACCGATTACATCATTGGTTATTACTGTGAAGTCAGGCCACATCATTACAATGCAGGATTGAGCCCAAATGAATCAGAGCGACGATTTTGGGAAGATTCTAAAGCTGTGGCCAAATTTAGTTGACCACTACAGGGCTTTACGGATTGGGAGGACATCGCTTTTGTTGACATATCAGGCTCCTTGGAAGCGTTAGTGGGCTTATGCTTAGGAGTGATATATATCTGAAAATATTTGGAAATAAGGAATAAGTTAAAAATTACTAGAAGGGCATATGTAATGAGACAATAACCGAGAAACTCATCATGAAACTAATTCGCCTTACTAAAGTTATGGACTACACTGGTCTAGCACGTTCCACTATCTACAAGTACATCGCAGAAGGAACATTTCCCAAACCGGTGTCACTTGGTAGCCGAGCTGCTGCATGGGTAGAAAGTGAAGTGCAAGAATGGATTTTAACAAGAATAGAGGAGCGAGATGCCCAAAGTGCAACCGTTTAAGCTCATACCAACATCCGTTTTACTGCGCATTCATTAAGTTCAGAATATCCCTTACAACTTCCCGCCTTCAAAGGCTAAGAATGTCCCTCATGGTTAGATTGAAATGCTTTTTCTTGGCTGAATCCCTCTATAAGTAAGCCTATGAGCAATAACTAAAAAATAACCTAACTAAACCAAGGGAGCGACCGAAAACAAGCTAGGATAGGACAAAAGTCAAAGTTTACCTAGTTACTATTGTAATAACACCTCCAATCAAGATGTATTAAGCACTTGAATGGCAGAGGCTATTCAAGCTGGGCACTCACTGACGTATAGACAAGCGCATCGCCCTCACCGGCATGCGCCTGTCTTGTCGCCCTGATGAACAACACAGGGGGGGGCACCCCCTCTCAGTTAAAGCGTTTAACTCCAGTTATGTTTCAAAAGACGAGGAGCATGGGTATGTAAATACATGCCCATGCTCCTTAACTTGATTTTAGAAACAAAGCCGTGTCGATTTGCAAAGTGTCCACTATGACGACTAAAAGCACTTCAACAGTTTTTGCGTCAAATCTTTTAAATACCTTCCCTTGGAATAATTCTCTATTAATTCAATCGGATCTTGATAGATGCATTGAATAGGAGGGTAATCTATGTCTAAACAGTCGCTTTCGGTGAACTGCTTTTTTTGCCCCTTCTTAGCCATATGTATTGATTGAATATTTCCCGATTTACCGGGGAATATGAAGATGTTTGTTATGTCCTCTACATTATCCACGAGGATGCTCATAGCTTTAGCGTAATAGAACTGCTTAACAATGTCCGACAACTGAGGAGATGTACGAACATTGTGTGCGCTGTAATACTTTGCATCTACAATGACATACTTTTGAGCTGTAGGATGTTTTAAAACTGTATCTGTTCGCTGTCCTTTAGCTGAAGCTAAAATGTAGTTGCCAGAAATTTTGAATAATGGAGCGAGAAGTCGATGATTAACGCTTTCTTTGTGCATCAGGCAGCAATCTAACATTCTTTCCCAGAAGCCGTGACACTCTCGGATCCCTATGACTAAATCGCTGCTATCATCACCACGTTTCTTCTCCAGATATTGAATTAACCCTTTCAAAAGGGAAATGTCTCGATCTGAATAAGACATATAAAGCTCTCTATTCAACATCTGTATTTGGGTCTCAATACCATACGAAATACTCGGTATTGATGATAACTCCTGTAACGGTACATCTGGTTTTGGGAACGCTATCCAACCGGCCTTATTGCAGATTTCTCTAACAATCTGAGCATGAATTCTACTTATGTCGCTATTTTGATCGACTAACTTTCTTGAACCAATCACATCAGGATAAAAGACGCTGTCACTAATGATAAATGCGGTTCTCTGATTAATGGTTCTTTTCCAGTCCGTCTTGCCTAGGTTAAGTCTGTGTTCTTCGATCCTCTGTGCATAAATACCATTAAGGACGAAGTCATCAAGCAGTTTTACAATCAATGATATACTGTCACTGCCAACGATTTCTTTGCCATTATCAGCTGTCTCAGTAGCAGCGTCTGCGGATAACTTATATCGCTGAATAGCCTTTAATAAATTACGAGCTAATTCAGGGCGTTTCAAACTACTACTAATCTTACTGTTACGTGGCAAAAATATGGCAGTAATACTCGCATAGGTTATCAACCCGCAAAAATGCACGTATACACTGCCGTGGGGAATCAACCCTTTTTCTTTCATTGAGCAAAAGAGCTCTTTAGGCAAGCTACTTAATAATGCTCGGTCATTAAAAATTTCAAACGCGAATTCAGAATCACTCATTTTCTGCAGTTTCTTCCGGCTCTGAAACTCCAGCAATGAGATCAACTGCTGAGCTGAAATCCTCCTCAAGCTCTTCACAGAACACCGAACAGTTATCCTTATAACCTCTAACTAGATCACCAAAAGTACCGTAGTCAGCAATGTTGAAAATTTCTTCTCTTCGACCATGACGAAGAACATCATCCCATAAATAAACAAACAACTTTCCGCATAAAGAATTTATTGCAGCTTCTGGCGTAGACAACTCTATTTCAGCAAGGAAACGATGACCGAGCAAGCGATCTTCTGGGACTCCTAGGTTTTGCAAGCGTAGGTTAATGATCTTTGCAAATGTAGCCCATTCAATACTAACAGTACCTGAAGACAATGGAACGATAAGCTGCCCTTGGGTAGCTTTTGAGTAGTCAATCTGTATGTATTCAAAGCTCCACCTGCGTTTAAATGCAGTATCCATAGGTTTTACAGCTTGGTCGCTACTGTTCATCGTTGCCATCAAAAATAAGTTTGAAGGTAGTGACAAGCTAGTTACAGGGGTTGGTAATTGACTGTTGATGTACTCAAGCATATCTGGGTCAGATAACTCAATTTCGTATTCACTGCTTCCATCAGCTTTACGATCGAGTAACTGAAATAATTCGCCAAAAACGGCAGCAGCTGGAGCTCGGTTTATTTCCTCGATGACTAAGTACACAGGAGCCGATGTACTTTTTAGCTTTTCAGCTTCAATGAATGCCTTAGTAAATGGACCTGGACGAAATTCATACGTAATTATTGGATCACCCAAGCTACTGGTCGCTGTTTTGGGTTTTAAAGAGCCCACAAAATCTGAGTACTGCGTATCTGGATGAAACACCGTTCTGATCTGTTTAGCCTGACTAATTTCAGCCTTTATCTTATAACTCTTACCGGTTCCCGGAGCACCATAATAAATTCTGTTAGTACCACCTTTCGGATTAGTTGTGGGCAGTGAAACTGCAGTTGAATCGATATGAACAGGAACAAGCAAACTTGGGTCTAAAGAATCAAAATAGCGAGTAAGATCCTGCGAAATGACAAATGCCTCAGCTATTGTGTATAAGCGATCTGAGTTTGCAACAATTACTCGAGCAGCCAAATATAGAGATGAATTGTATGTATCAGTTCTATCTAATGTTTTACCATTCATTTGCTCAGATGAGATCAACGGTTTAAACCACCAGTCTCTATCAGATAGTAGTTTATTAATGTAAATTTGTTCTTGAGTACTATAGTTGCTCAAAATGTAACCATTTAAATCTTCCATGATGGGAGATGAGTTTTGCAAGAAACCTTGGCTGGGACATAGTTTCAAAACACTATTTATGTCGTCGGTACTGTAGCCTTTAGTTTTTTTCAAATAGTCCTTTAAACTCGTTACAAATACCCTATATTCGTTTAAAGCTTCTTTTAAATCTCTGAATGCGTATCCATACCATAGCCACGATGAAGGTATATCTGCTCTTAAGCCTTTGTTATTTATAAGCCTTATAGAGTAAGCGCTTAATTCAAACGTAGAACCATTTTCCGCCTGCTCAAGTGCTGGTTGTAAAATAGCCTTCAATTCAGCATTTATGAAAATGTCTGATTTAGATGGGATTGTGTCGAAGGTGTTACGACATCTAGTAATTAACTCATTAAGATCTTTTAGCACAGCAGTTCCTTGCCTGTTTTAATATACAGTGTTAACATCCAGGATTAAAACCGGATAAGTAGACGCAGAAATTTAAGACATGACTACATCATTCGAATCAAAATCTGAATATATCAGAAACATAAGAGAAAACCTCGGGCTTGGACGCACAGAATTCGCAAATTTGTTGGGGATGTCATCGACGGGAGAGAGGACTGTCAGAGGGTGGGAAGAAGCAGAGCATGTCCCTACTTCCGTTAAGTGGAACGCAATTCTAGAGCTAGAAAGAGTAATGAAAGCTCACCTTGAAAACGCACCTTTCAGGCAAGATCCTGCATTCAATAACAGATTTAAATTCATTGATTTATTCGCAGGAATCGGTGGTATTCGTCTTCCTTTTCAGAGGCTTGGTGGTAAATGTGTATTTACTTCTGAATGGGATAAATTCGCGCAAAAAACCTATCTCGCAAATTATGGTGAAATGCCTAATGGGGATATTACACAGATTAAGGCTGCCGATATCGAAGACCACGATGTATTACTTGGTGGTTTCCCTTGTCAGGCCTTCTCTCAGGCAGGACTGAAACAGGGCTTCAGTGATACCCGTGGGACAATGTTTTTTGAAATTCAAAGAATACTGGTAGAAAAAAGACCCAAAGCTTTTTTACTTGAAAACGTTAAGCAGTTAAAGGGGCACGATAAAGGCCGAACTCTCAAGACAATTGTTGACATTTTAAAGGGCAACAATAATCAAGAGCTTCCTAAAGATATCCCTATTAGCGAGGAAGCACGAAATGCACTTACCCAAAAATTAAATTACTGGGTTGATTTTAAAGTTCTTCGTGCAGCTGACTTTGGCGCGCCGCAAAACCGAGAGCGAATCTTCATTGTAGGGTTTGATAAAGATTACTTTGGTGACTTGGATTTCAATGAAATTTTCAAGTGGCCAACACCACAGTGCACGCCAACCAGAGTCGGTGACATTCTCCAAACTCGTGCTGAACTGATGGCTGATGAAGCTAAACATAGAAAAGATGTTTACACCATTTCAGATAAGTTATGGGCTGGCCATAGGAAACGCAAGAAAGAGCACGAGAATAAGGGGAATGGATTTGGCTATACGCTTTACAATGCCGACAGCGAATACACAAATACAATAAGTGCCAGATACTACAAAGACGGTTCTGAAATTCTCATTGACCAAACTGAAGTTGATAAAAATCCCAGAAAGCTAACTCCAAGGGAGTGTGCAAGGCTTCAGGGATTCCCAGAGAACTTTATTGTTGATGCTGTGTCGCAAGGACAGATCTACAAACAGTTTGGAAACTCGGTTTGCGTGAAGGTCATTGAAGCGGTTGCAGAAAAAATGGTTTCTACACTTAAAGTCGCTGAAAAAATCAAAACCTTGCAAGTGGATGTGGCCTAGGGGCTTAATTTTCTTGAAAAAATGGGTGTAAATACGCCCATTTTTCTTGTCAGTATACATATTATCAAATTGAAACTTCCTATTCCCCCTCTTTAACACGTTAGCAAGCTAGCATATTTAATACTAACAATATCAATCATTAGGAAAAAATTGATATTATCAGTACAATATAACGCACTAATTTTAAACAATTAGTTAGTGTACAGTATAAAAATTTGCCTTATAGATTTTCCCCTTCATCAGGAAGAAAGCTGTAACAGCCATAGGAATGCAGAGAGTTCTAATGAACGAGTTTACTGAAGCAAGGCTTGCTCTGATTAATTTTTTAAAACAACAGCTTATAGGCCCAGTTGACGGTGCAGAGGAAATATTAAAGGATGCACCACACAAACGTTATCTGATGGGGACGCTTTTCCCTTCCGCCGCATGTGTAGATGATAGCAATGATGATAAGGATGAGGATTCAACAACCGAAGCGCTTGCCAATGACTTTAAGCCGTCTTCAATGGCAATGTCATTTGCTATGCAGGCAAACACATCCTTAAAGCTGAGTATTTCAGCAGGCCGTTACTACAAAGGAAATATGCCGGCTTGGCAACGTTATGAGCTTCTGCATGAAGAAAAGTTAGACTCACTGACGAACCGAAAGATAGAGATATTTGATGGGCGTGGCCGTTTGGATATAAAAGTCAGGACATTGGCTACAGGTAAAATTGTCACGATTGCACTGTCAAATAACGCGAGTTCTGGAGAGCGACTCGATCCTGAGCAATGTCTTTATCAATGTGGTATCCATGTTTCGGTGCTGGAAGGAAATATTCGTGAGTACCCCTGCAGTGACAGGTTCAAACTTGATGATGAACAGCAGGAGCTGAACCTGACATACAGAAAGCGCATCCCATGGGCTGTGGGGCATGGAGTCGCAGTAGACTGGTCCTTTGATGAAGGATCTTACCCGACCTCACTTTATACTGAGACAATGCCCACTCATGAGGTTAAGGACTTCAGCACAGATATCGATCAGGAAAAGTATCCCGACCTTGATCCTAGCATTCTTAGCATAACGCGAATAGCTGATACTGACGCAGCCACTGACTCTCAGCTTCTTGCCGGTTACCAGCAACTGATCAATGTTTACCGGACATGGATCTACGAACTGGATGGTGAGCTGCTTGACGAGCGATATCTTGCAGCAAAAGAGCGCATTATTCAGAGACTGAAAAATGCCGCTCATCGGATGGAAAACGGGGTATCCCGACTGCAACAGTCACCGGTTGCCATGGAAGCGTTCCGAATGGCAAACAAAGCGATGCTGATGCAGATGATCCATAGCGGTAAAAAATATGCCGGCGAGTCCAAACCTAGGGATGTCGCCTTTGAGCAGCCTGACTATTTTTCCTCAGAAGTAGTAGCAAACTTCAGATGGCGTCCCTTTCAACTGGCATTCCAGTTGCTTGTTCTCGAGTCCCTTATTCCTGATGAAACCGGAAAATACGCTAAATCCCATGATGAGGTGGATCTTCTGTGGTTCCCGACAGGGGGCGGTAAAACGGAAGCTTATCTGGCTGTAGCAGCATGGGAATTGATATACCGCCGTCTGACAAAAGGGGAGAAAGGGGCGGGAACAGCAGTGATAAAGCGCTATACGCTTCGACTACTGACATCTCAGCAATTCCAGAGGGCAGGGAGTCTTATTTGTGCTCTGGACAAAATGCGCAAAAGTGACGAAAGGCTGGGAGATAGCCACTTCTCTCTGGGGCTCTGGGCCGGAGAAGGAAGCACTCCAAACAACTTTAAAGATGCGCACGGTAAGTTTGTCTTAGCACGTGACGACCATGAACCCGAGAACTGCTTTCAGCTCCAGCACTGCCCGTGGTGTGGCACTGAAATAATACCAAAAGCTTACACCTCAGATGATAATGCTTATGGGATTCGCGCCAACCCTGACAGCAAGTTTGAATTCTTCTGCCCAAACGAAACTTGCGATTTTCACGATCATCTGCCAATACAGGTTGTCGACGATGCACTGTATCGTACCCCTCCTAGCCTTCTGATTGGCACGATCGATAAATTTGCTCGCCTGACATGGAAAGCCGAGGCTGCCGCGTTTTTTGGTGACAGAAAGGTACTTCCACCCAGCCTGATCATTCAGGATGAGTTGCATCTTATTTCTGGGCCCCTAGGGACAATAGCCGGCATTTATGAGGCGGGGTTTGATACCATCATGGAAGTGCTTGGCCAAAAGCCCAAAATTATTGCTGCTACCGCAACCATCCGCGCGGCAAACCAGCAAAGCGTCAGACTGTTTGGTCGCAAGGTCAATGTGTTTCCACCTTCCGGTACCGATCAGGCGGACTCATTTTTTTCCAAGGAAGAGCAAAGCAAACCTGGCCGTATGTATGTTGGAGTAATGCCATCCGGTCATACTGGGCAGACATCACTGATCCAGACCAGTGCAGCAGCACTGCTGGCACCCTATGAGCTAGGCTTTGATAATATGCTGCTGGACAGTTACTGGACGCTGCCTATCTATCACAACAGCCGGCGCGAACTGGGCAAAACCATGACCCTAGGAAGGGATGATATTCCGGAACGTATCAAGGTTATATCAAAGAACAAGCATGATACTCGAGTAATAAACAGTGTCGAAGAGCTCAGTGCTGGCGTAAAGGGGGCAAAAATCCCTGAAGTATTGGAAAACCTCAGTAAAACCGTTCCTGACGCTGTCGACATTTTGCCGTGCACCAATATGATTTCTGTTGGTGTCGATATTGAGCGACTTGGCATGATGGTTATTACCGGTCAGCCAAAATCTACCGCAGAGTATATTCAGGCTTCCAGCCGAGTCGGACGAAGTAAAAAGCGCCCCCCAGGCATTGTAATCACTCAATATTCACCAACAAAGCCTCGCGATCGCTCACACTACGAGACGTTCAAAAGCTATCATCAGGCGCTCTATCGCTATGTCGAGCCTACCAGCATTACGCCATGGGCCAAGCCTGCGCTTGAGCGTGCATTACACGCCTCTCTCATTGCTGCAGTCCGAGTTACCGGCTATTTGAGAAAGAACGAAAGCGCACGCTATTTGGACACCACTCACGCAGACTTTGTCAGCATAGCTACTGTCTTGAAGAAACGCATCGAGCAGGCAATGGAAGGCATACCAGAGAACGAACAGCTAGAAACGCTGAGTTATTTGGATTCAATCATTGGTATATGGCAGGATCGCTGTAACCGAAAGTCTAAGCCTCTGACACATTATGACGCAGACAAGCAATTTCAGCCACTGATTCAATCATTTGAAAACGCTTCACATTCAGAAGCTTGGCGCACACTTAACTCAATGCGTAATGTTGATACTCAGACACATCTGTTTATCCGAGGAGAGAACTAATGGCCGACTCAAAGCATGCATACCGCAGTTCTCAACTGATCACCCCCTTTGGTCCTGGTGCCATCATTGAGCTAGGCGATGAATCTTTAGTACTCGCAGATCCCTCGTACTGGCCTAAACGGTTGGAAGAGGTAAAACTGGAACGATTAGCGCGAGAGGCAGGTGTATGGGCGTTAAAAAAACCACCGGTCATTAAGGATAAAAGAGAAGAGCCAGGCCCCTATAATGCCCTGATGACAGTTCGCTTTCCCAAATGGATGTTCTGCCCTCGCTGCAAAAAAATGGAGCTTTGGAAGCCTGAAACTGGGAAAAAAAACGCTGAAGGCATACCTGTTTGTCCTAACCGTGCATGCAAACAGAAAGTCCTAGCGCCAATGCGTTTTGTGGCAGCCTGCCAGCACGGGCATCTCCAGGATGTTCCTTGGGTTTACTGGGCTCATAAAAAAAGTAAGCAGAATACCTGCGAGCACCCGGAACTGTATTTTTTGTCAAATCCTGAAAAAGGTAGTGGACTGGATGCGTTATACGTGGAGTGTAAAAACCCTGAGTGTGGCAGTCAGAATTCACTGACAGAGATCATGAGCCAGCATGCTCTTATGGGGGTTAAGTGTGACGACAAGCAGCCTTGGGAAAGTAAAAAACTCAGCGACAGAGAGTGCCCAGAACCTCTGAATGTATTGCAGCGAGGAGCTAGTAACCTCTACTACCCAATCATTCGTTCCGCATTAGACATTCCGCATAGCGGGAGAAGTGTAGGAAACTCAATCTATGCAAAGCTCAAAGAGTCCAACGAGTTCGAATCGCTTATTAGGGCTTTGGATGGCGGCAAGGAAAGATTGATTCAGGCTTATGCTGCTGAAATTGGTGAAGAATTTGATTTAACGATAGAGCAGGTTATTAATGCTGTTAAAGGTAAAGGGCGGGAAGAACGAACGTTCAAAATACCCAAAGATGAAGATCTGAGAGTCGCTGAATGGGAGCTCTTTTCATCAGAAAGCATTGAAACGAAAGAGACTGAGACGTTCAAAGCGAAAGTAGCCAAATGGGCTGACAATCACACGTTCGGATTCGAGAATGTATTTCGTCGTGTAGTCCTGCTTGAAAAGCTACGCGAAGTCCGCGCATTCTGTGGTTTTGAACGGGTTATTCCGGGCAATACCTCTGTCAGTCCGAAAACTGCGACCATTACTCATTCTTGGCTTCCGGCCACTGAAGTCTATGGTGAAGGAATATTCATCGAAGTAAACAGCAATGTGCTCAGTGCTTGGGAGAACCATATGGCCCCTGAACTGAAAAAGCGTATTGCCACGTTACAGAAAAATCATGCGAGTCTTAGCTCCACCTACCTGCCAGAACCAAACGTGAAATTCCTGATCCTTCACACACTGGCTCATATACTTATTCGCCAGTTAAGTTTTGAGAGTGGGTATTCAAGTGGCTCTCTGAGAGAACGGATATACGCAGCGGACGGGCAGGCAGGTCTTCTTATATACACGGCAGATGGTGATTCTGAAGGAAGTCTCGGCGGCCTAGTGCAGCAGGGTGAAGCTAACAGACTATTTCCGGCGCTACTGGCCGCCTTGGAAGCAGCACATTGGTGTTCAAATGACCCTGTGTGCAGTGAAAAACAAGATACAGGGATTATGGGGCTGAACCAAGCGGCCTGTCATTCATGTTCCATCATCTCTGAAACAAGCTGTGAAAATAACAACCTGCTTCTGGACCGGAAAATCCTGATTGGAAATGACGAATATGAAGGTTTTTTCACGGATATAGTCACTGCAGCACAAGAGGCATTGAGTTAGATGAGAATGCCTAACATTCGTCAACTCAGCGAGGAACAGCTGGACATTTTTGAGGATGCTCCCATCGATGGTAGCATCCTTGTCTCTGGTCCTCCTGGGACAGGAAAGACGGTTATCGCATTTCTGCGTGCTCAGATTCTCGCAAAGAAAAATATTGATGTTACCGTCTTAATGTTCAACCGAGTATTAAGGCGGTATACCGAACACATTGCCTCTTGTATACAAGGGAATGTTCAGTCCAAAACAATGCACAGCTGGCTGCCGGGGTGGTGGCAGCAACACAGAATCGATAATAATGAGAGCGAACGGGTATACGTTAACTGCCCATTTCAGGAGAAAGAAGCACTGAAGGCAGTCGGTGGTGAGTGGGACAAACGCCAATTCAACCTCTTAACCAGAAAGAAAGGCATGTGGTTTGTCCCACGGGAGCTATATGACGCCAACCCGAAAGCATACGGTGTTTGGAAAAGAGCCTCATTTGATCCGCCTGAAATACAGCAGTGGCAGTACAACTGGATGAAGATGCTTGATTTGTATCTTAGCCAGCCACCTGAAAGTATGCACGACTGGGGGCATCTGGTGATTGATGAGGCACAGGATTTTGAGCCAGAACTGTTTACATTCCTGAATCTTGTTTCAAAACAATTGGATAAAGGAGGGGTTACAGTCCTCGCGGATGAAAACCAGCGACTCGAGGAGAACAGAAACTCCAGCCTAGATGACATAAGAGCAAATCTGAAAATCACAACAAAGCCGGAGCGCGAATTCAGGCTCACCGTCAACTTCCGCAATACTTATCAGATTGCAAAAGTGGCAAGCCATTTTTACGTAGGCCTTGAAACCGGCATGCCCAAACTGCCAAATCGCCAAGGCAACCAACCCATTCTGGTATCTACGGCAAACACTGAAGCACAGATTGAATATATCTGTCGTTCGCTCAGGAACAGGGCCGCCGTAGAAGTTGGGGTTATCGTAGATAAGGACACAGACCGAGAGCTGTTCACGCGGGAAATCTCAAGAAGACTGTCTAGCTATCATGTGCAGACATACAGTAGCCGAGACTATCTATGTAGTGAAGAATTGCAGTTTGACACGCAAGGTGTCGTTACTGTTATCCATAGAAAAAGCTGCAAGGGTTTAGAATTTGATTCTGTGTATATTCCCCAGTTACAGTCCTTTTCTGTTGACGATCGTGACCAGACAACCTTTAAAATGAACCTATACGTTATGTGTTCAAGAGCACGTAATGAACTTGTTTTCCTATGCAATGGTGATACGGATGCAAACCATGCATTTTTTGAACATTTTCCAAGCCGCGTCAGCGGTCTGGTCGAATATAGAGAACAAATATAATGGTAAATGACGCCGATACATTGTTTTATGTAATGTTATCAAAACGCTATCTTAGTCGTTATGTTCTAACCTACGATATTTTGCCATTAGAGTGCTGTCACGATGTGAACGGCGAAAAAGTTTTTGACGCAGAGACACTGAAAGCAATGCTCGGACAGAATAAAGTCAGTGATAGCGATACTGTTATTGGACTTAATGAGTTTAATGTAAGTTTATTTCAGTCAGTTACAAATATCAAAAAAATTGGTTTCACCAGTAAAGACAGTCTTGAATCATTTACAGACAAAAACTTTCAGAATTATGAACTGAGCGATAGTGACTTGTACGTACTGGAAAATCCTCATGACAGTAAGCTTGTCACTATAGAAATAACACCGCCTGAAGCCATAGATAGGTACAGTTTTTCCCAGAAGGTGGCACTGAATGATGCCATTACGATTGCAGCTCAAAAGGCTATTATTACTCACCCACAATGTGGTGATGAAATACTGAAACTCAAAGGTGATGCAGAGGGCGTGTTAAACCGCATCATGTCACTCTATACCGATGATGCTACCCATCTGGCGATAGCTGTCATCTTCTTTAAAATATGCAGTAATTTCGACATAGATAATGGCTGGCAACAAGATGAAATTATTTATGTTTTTAAAAAAGAGTTGGAATACAACCCTGATGCACAACAAGCAGTGAATGTGTGGGGCGAGACTGCTAGGAAGCTGATAAACAATGAAGATGTCCCCCTAAGCTATACCGACGACAGCAACATTATATTAAGAGCCATGACACTTGTTTTCTTGAACCCGGAGCAGAAAAACATTGATAGCATGAAATCACAACTAGGTGAAAAACTGGGCGAAAAAGTCTACGCTTTGGCCGATTTGTTTATCAGTGCAAGAACCGGATATAGCTATCTGAGTGCAGAGCAGCGCAAACAGATCAATTGCAAAGCACAATTGCACGACTTAAGCGCAAGTTTATATAACCCTGTTTTAGGGGCCTCAGAACAACAATCTGACACATCTCCTGTTGAAGAGAAAACTGCCGATACCGAGTATTCATTGGAACAGGAAACTTGTCTAGCAAACTGCTCAGAGAATACCTTTAAGGTGGGTGGCGTGAAACCTATGGCCGGTTTTGATTTGACACTTGAGTACAAGCCTGATAGTACGCTAGCTTGGCGGATTATAGACGCGCACAGCGGAAAAGGTATGGAGAAGCTCAAAGGGCAGTTGGCCATCAACTTGCTTTCAATCCAGAAAGACTTTCCTGAAGGAGCTCGGATAGAGCTCGTCGAAGATAAAGGACTGTACATCATGCTCCCTCTTCAGTGGGCTGCCAGTGCTGACTTCAAAGACAAAATCGGCACTATTCTTGGCCTTCTGATTTCCATCAAAGTGGCACAGAAATCGAGTTGCTTGGAAAAGCAACTTCAACTGCTAGGCAATCAATAGATTTACATTAAAGTTCCCCACAAAGCGACCATTAAGCTGGTCGCTTTTCTTTTGCGATTTGCCAGTCTAAATACAGCGCTGGCCACTACAGACACCTATTGTTCTCAAAAATGATGCCGCCAAGGAGGCTTTAGGTTTCTTCGCGCAACATTCTGACACTAAACAGCGTTTTGATAGAGTCGCTAAGCTAATTGAAGGGTATGAGTGGCTTTGTTTCCTAAATCGGTTGAACTAAAACCGTAGCCGCAGATTTGATCGGCATCGCCTATCAACTTACCCATCTACCGTGTCAAAACCTCGCTATAAAACAACCAACAGGAAGCAATACAACCCAGCCTTAATCAACCGCGGTTCACTTACCTTCTGGATTGATGAGGATGCAATTGCTAAGTGGAAAACCAAGGTCGAGCAGCCCAAGAAAGGTCGTCCTCGTGTGTTTAGCGACTTAGCTATTACCATTGATGGGTAAGCGTATTTTCTCTATGCCACTGAGAGCCTTACAGGGCGTTATCAATTCGGCGTTTAAACTGGGTGACATCCCATTATCTTGCCCGCATTACACCTGTATCAGTAAACGCGCGAAAACGGTCAATATTGCTTTTAAAACCAAGACTCGCGGCGCCATTGAGCACTTAGCTATCGACTCGACAGGCTTGAAGGTCTATGGCGAAGGTGAGTGGAAAGTGAAGAAACATGGCACAGATGGAAAGCGCCGAGTGTGGCGTAAACTGCATATTGCCGTAGATACGCATAGCCATGAAATTATTGTCGCAGAACTCAGTTTATCAGGTGTCACAGACGCTGAAGTGATGCCCAATTTACTTAAGCAAACCCATCGAAAAATCCGCAATATCTCGGGTGATGGTGCTTACGACACGAAAGCCTGTCATGAAGCCGTTCGTCGAAAACGCGCTTTAGTGCTCATTCCCCCTAGGGAAGGTGCTGCGCTATGGGAACAAGGGCATCCACGAAACTTAGCCGTCAGTTGGCAACAGCTTCATGGCTCAAATAAGCAGTGGAAAAAACGGTATGGTTATCATCGCCGTTCAATCTCAGAAACCGCCATGTACAGGATAAAACAACTGCTAGGAGGCACGTTGAGCATGCGGAATTATAACGCTCAGGTGGGAGAAACTTACGCGATGATTAGGGCTTTGAACAAACTTACTGGGCTAGGTATGCCTGAAACCCACTATATAGCTTGATATTTGAACAATGATGAGAGTTTTGTTCGCTGACTCGATTTAGGAAACAAAGCCGGTATGAGTCTCAGAACGGCATGGAATTACTGTCAACGGTTCATTGGGTTGTCACACAAGAGTTTTATACAGCACTGTAGTGGTCAACTAAATTTGGCCACAGCTTTAGAATCTTCCCAAAATCGTCGCTCTGATTCATTTGGGCTCAATCCTGCATTGTAATGATGTGGCCTGACTTCACAGTAATAACCAATGATGTAATCGGTCACATCTTGTTTAGCTTCGCTAAAACTCTTGTAGCCTTGTGTCGGGAGCCATTCCGTTTTTAAACTTCTGAAAAACCGCTCCATTGGCGCATTATCCCAGCAGTTACCGCGACGGCTCATGCTCTGGGTGATTTGATATTTCCACAGCCGCTGACGGTATTTCAGGCTGGTATAATGACAGCCTTGATCTGAATGAAATATCAGGTTTTTAGGCTTCCCACGAGATTCAAAGGCCATATCTAAGGCCTTCACCGTTAACTCTGTATCCGGTGAAAATGACATCGCCCAACCAATGGCTTTTCTCGAAAATAAATCCAGCACAACTGCTAAATAACACCAACGATTACCCGCCCAAATATACGTCACATCGCCACACCAAACGGTGTTTGGTTCGACAACGGCAAATTGTCGCTTGAGTAAATTAGGGATGGTCACATGCTCATTTTCAGCCTTCTTATAGCGGTGTTTGGGTTGTTGGCAGCTCACTAATCCAAGCTTTTTCATTAACCGAGTCGCCCTATAACGACTTAACGCAAAGCCACGTTCAGAGGCGATTGTTGCGATACTTCTTGCACCAGCAGACTGTTTGCTTTCAGCGTGTATTGCTTTGATTTCACACTCTAAAATCCGCTGTTCAGGTGTCGCTACAAGTTCACGGCTCACCCAATAACGGTAGCTACTCCGGTTCACGTTAAATACATGGCATAACACTGAAATAGGGTATTTGTTGCTCTGATTGAGTTTCTCGATTATCGAGAATTGTTCAGCGAGTCCGACATCAATAGAGCGGTAGCCTTTTTTAGGATTTCTTTTTCGAGATTAATCCGTTCAATTTCACGTTTAAGTGCCTTAATTTCAATTTGCTCAGGTGTCATGGGTGAGGCTTTAGGAGCAAGCCCTTGGCGCTCAACCTGAAGCTGTGTTACCCACTTACTGACCGTTGATTTACCCACGTTCATGGCTTTCGCCGCCGCTTCTTGTGTGTAATCTTGATCTATGACTAATTGAGCGGTTTCGAGCTTAATTGCAGCACTATATCGTGCACGTTTACTTTTATTCATGTTGTCACCTAAATGGGTTATGAGTGGATCATAACATTTCTTATTAGGTGGCCAAATTCAGTGTGCCACTACAGTTATATTTTTGCTTAATTCTCGACCTTCCGGAAATGCCCTTTATTTCTGGATGAGCCATTCGGCAATACTTGTCCGTTTCACAAAACAAATTTTGAATATCAATGTAATGTAGCTTTCTTTCACCCAACAGAGGAAAGTGCAATCTCAACCTTTCAAACTCATATTCTTGCCTTTCAGTCATTATTTTTATGACGTCTGCGCCTGAATAACCTCCTGTAGAAAAAAAGCATTTTGCAATACCGTCATCAGCACCTGGACCCGGCATAGTATATTCATTCTCTGAAAAGTCAGTTAAGGTACTGTAGTTAATGTCTGTTACGTACTGATATGCTAAAAACTTCCCTATCATCGGGTAAGCTAAAATTTTCTCATAAGCTTCTCGCATGGAAAGTGAATCTTGAACTTTATGAGGCAGGTTTTTTTTCATCATCAAATCTAACAGTTGAAGATGAGCTTGGTGTTTTCTGGTGACATTAAAGTCTCTACAACCCGAAGCCATCATGTAAGCATTTGAGTAAATTCTTTTGCCTGCTTCCATTTGCTTATCTAAGAAATTCGAAAATTTTTCAGAACTAAAATTTTCTTCTGTAATGGTACCAAATTCACTTTCTAATAAATCCCAAGTTTCAATCTTATTAAAGAGTTTGAACAAAATTATTCTTAAGAAGATCGAGCGCGAATCAAATATGTCACGATAAATGACCTCCCGAATGAGATATTGACTAACTCGGTCACATGCTCTGTAGGCATTAGTAAACTTGTGAACTTGTAATATTGGGTCATTGGTAAGAGGAGCTCCATCACCAATGCCTCGAAACTGCTTAACGAATATATTTTGCCTTTCAGCCGCAAACTTCCAAAAAGTGTCGTAGGCAGGTGTAGGCAATAAATTTCGTTCAATTGCAATAGGCTTGTACTTTGCTGACTTTGGTGGAGCTTTAGCTAACACTTTTTCCATTTTAACTGTATCCATATCAGCAAGTAGTAAAAATCAGTGGGGTCAGAATAAATTTATTCACCATCATCATTTCCCAATCTCGCTTTTACTTAGGCATCTTTGGGCGACTTGGTAGATGATGGTGTCGACTTGTTGCTGGGTAAGGGCTTGGGTTCGCAGGGTTGGGATAGTGCCGACTAATTGTTTGTGGTTCAGGATCGGGAACGGTGGTTTTGATTGGCTTGTGACGTACTAGCCGGGGAATACTAGGGCTGGGGTGGCGGCGACGGGGGAGCCTGTGGCTTTGGTTAACCATTGGCTGACCCATTGGGCTTGGCGCTGCGCTTGTTCGATTGGTTTGGTTTCTGTCCACGAGGGGAAGTTTAAGCGCCCGTCTTTATAAAATACTTGATAACCTTTTTTACCAGAGCTTGAGCCATTTCCATTGGTTTGGAGTAGGTCTTTGTTCCGTTTATGGCGGCCTTTGGTTTCAATGGCGAATACGCCATTTTTGCCTACGGCGAGATGGTCGATGTTAAAGCCGTCGGCTTGGACATCGTGAAACACTTGATAACCCAATGCTTGTAAGCCTATGAGCTCATTGGCTGTGGCGATTTCTGCTGTATGGCCGAGGCGTAATTTGGTGAGCTTTGAAAAGAGTTTCCAGGTTTTAATACCGAAGTAAATTACTCCTATTAAACCTGTTAAGGCGAACAACCAAGGGAATTTTCCGACTGTGATATGCGCTTGGATGCTGCTGGCGGCAAATGGAAGGCAAACAATCAATAGTCCCATCATCATGCAGCCGATTAAATCTAATTGCAGATCATGGATTTGCTCTTGTAAGCCATAGGCGGGGATACGGGTCAGTTGCTCACGATCAACGGGCAACTTGACGGTTGCATCGCGATGTTTGAGCAACACATACATCACACCCACTGTGACAAGAAGGCCAGAGAGAAGTATCCCGTAGGATAAAAGAATGCTGCTGAAATCGGTCATTTACGTCCCTGAAGTAATGCGAGTCAATAGTTAACCCGATGACATAACCCGCTAATAAAATGTACTTATTATTTTGGAAAGTGGTGGCAGACTTATCTGCTTAGAGTTTGGGCGCACATTGCTGATTTGCTTCTTCTTCCCTAAATGGCGTGCTCGATGATTGAGTTCGAGTTTGCCCTGCATTTTCCTGAGTGGTCACACTTTTTACTTTGTGGTCACACTTTAACCCGCTCTATGCGGTTTAATCAATGATGTTTATCACAAAAACGTATTTTAAATAACAACTTGTAAACAAATTACTCTGGTGAAAAGATCTGATAGGCATCATTTGTCGCGTCGCATTTTTAGATACTGCTCTTTTTACTTACTAAACTTGCAGATCTACACAAGTGTTAAACAAGATTAATCACTTCATGTAAATAACTGCCCCTAGTAAGGATATTTTATACTTCCTCATCGGACCAGTTTTAAGTGTCAACATACTAATTATAATATTTTTTTGAGTTTTTTATCATTATTCTCCCATACTTAATATTTATTCTGATATTGGCTGTGACAAAACTTATTAGTCTGTTGAATTACTAGGTTTCTCAATTTTAACTTTATGGCCAATTTATATGTGTTGATTTTATTTTTGTTAAGGAAATGTATGAATAAGGCTTTATTATTTTTTTCATTAACCCTACCTTTTTCAGCTGCTTGGGCTGCTAATGAAACGTTTGGGGATGATATGGAGAGCAAAACTAGCATATTGGAAACGCTTAGAACTGCGGATATCGATGAGATAGATGATATAGATGAGACAGATGGTCCAGATAACCATTTGGAAGCTGGTCACAGTCATACTTATATCCGTTGTTGGTATCGATTAGATCAAACGCATAATAATCCTGCAACTGAACATAGGTGGGCAAAGCAAAAGGACAGTGATGAATATTATTCTATTCAAGGCGCTTGGAGACATAAGCTTTCGGGTAAAAATATGTTTTATACAGAGACGTCACAAGATGAAATCATGCAACGGTGTGTCGATACATTAGGGGTTTCAAGCAACGAAGTCGCAGATATTACCTTCTTTGCTGCTAATGAAAAATTGTCATTTAATCAGACTATCTGGACGCAAGATAAGGCGGAACAAGGGAATAAAATTAACAAAATTATCGCATTTGGTGATAGTTTGTCTGATACGGGAAATCTATTTAATGGTTCTGAGTGGCGATTTCCAAATCCTAACTCTTGGTTTTTAGGTCATTTTTCTAATGGATTTGTATGGCCGGAATATTTGGCTAAATCACAGAATATTCCTCTGTATAATTGGTCTGTTGGCGGGGCAGCAGGTATTGATGAATATAAGATTATTCCCGGTTTAGGTCATCAAATACAATCCTATTTTCATTATTTAAAAAAGGCTAAAAATTACCAGCCTACAAATACGTTATTTACACTTGAAATTGGCCTTAATGATTTCATGAATTATGATCGTGAGGTTAAAGATGTGAGTCAGAACTTAAGTGATGGGTTAAAACGTTTAGTTGATGAAGGCGGGGCTCAGCATATTATTTTATTCACGTTGCCCGATGCTACGCGCGCACCACAGTTCAAGTATTCTACTCAAGAGAATATTGTGAAAATAAAATCAAAAATTGAAGAGTTCAATGGCTTTATTAAACAGCAGGCTCTGTTGTATCAAGCAAAAGGTATAGATCTTGTGTTGTTTGATGCTCATTCTATTTTCGATGAAATTATTCAAAATCCTAAAGAGTATGGTTTTGTTAATGTCACAGATGCTTGCTTAGATATCAATAGAGATAGTAGTAAGGATTATTTGTTGTCACACAGCTTAACAAAAGATTGCGCCTACTATGGCTCTGATAAGTATCTGTTTTGGGGGATCACTCATCCAACGACTGCCGTGCATAAAGTTTTTGCGGATAAGATTATTGAAACAGGTTTTTTTAATCGTCATTAACAGGCGAATAGTCGGCGAGTAAGATATTGTGGTTAAATATATCTCTAAATAATCAATAATATGGAGGTAAGCCTGTCAAAGCTGCTTTACCTCCATGAGTAAATTGAGTCAGTTGTAATTTAAGCCAGTAAAGCCACATCTTTTTGCATTTTTTAGCACCGCTTTTAAATTGCCCGGATAATGCTGATACTTTGAACTGTGGTGAAATCATGTTACTTGACGTGTTGCTCGCAGAGTAGAATGAGCTGCTAAGTAGTATTAGCTAGCTTATGCTTTTTTTTATTGAAGAAATTGCTCGCAAGGCCAATCGTGAAGACAAGTATTAAAGGTGCGTTTGGGGAAGGCCGCTTTAAATCTCAAGCGCTGTTAGACGAGTAAGCGCTGCCCGCTTACATGATGTACATGAATTCAAAAAGCAGCTAAGGGTAAAAAATCGAGTCAAGCTTAACATCCTCAAACTCAGGATATGTAGTGTTCATGGATTTAGTTTATGTTTAGTCCGCGGTCAGTATGATTGGCGACTCTTCAGCAGCGTGAGTTTTTGCTGGTAAGGCTGCATGTATAGTGCTGCGAATAAGCTCTAGCTGATAGCTGCGTTTGGCATCGAAGCGGATTAATGGCAGTTTGGCGCTTTCGCAGGCTTGCTCGATGAGGAGGTCGCGTTGCTGAGTACGTGTTTGCTTATGGCTTTTATCGTCGAGTTCGATGGCGGCGATAACTTCAAGTGTATTTTTGTCGCAGAGTAAGTAATCGAAGTGCTTGGCTGAAATTCTATTAAAGGCAATTTGCCAGTGTTTGCGGTTCATGCCTTTTTCTGGGGTGATAACGTCGGCGATACGCACTTTGCCCAGAACTCGGAATTGTTCGCCTACAGCTTGATCTAATATCCCGAGAAAGGATCGTTCAGCACTGGAAAATAGGGCGTCTTGTTTACGGTAGCGATAGTTATTATCTGAAGATGGGATAAGCAGATTAGTGAATATGCGTAAGAGTAGCGGCACGAAAATGATAATCGCCAAACCCAGCCCGATAAGTATTAATTGATTCGAATTCATCATTACATCCTTGTTTAGTATTGTCATTGTAACTTGCTAAGTACATATCTGTTAGCTGCTAGTACTTTTATGCCAAAAATAATGAGTCTTTGAGTGTATTGGTCACATCTTGTTAGCCACTACATCAACAGTCGTACCGATATTATCAGTACGCATACGTCTTAACGATAAAATGCTTCAACTGTGCCTTTTACTGTGAGTAAAAGAGGTTGGCCGCGACGCTCTAAGATTCATTATTGATGGCCATTTATTTTAATGTTTTATGCACTTTAGTTTTCGATTTTTTGAGTTATGCTAAATGCAACATATAAATTTGCGGGTATCTCTATGTATTTTAAAAGTATCCTTGTTTCGTTGCCTTCTGTTTACGCAATTTTGTGTGTGCTTGGTTGTGGTTTTTTCGCGGGCATCATTGTCGCCGCTGAGCTGCAATCGGCTACTTTTTCTAACGTGTTGCGTGCCGATTTTCGGCATCGTCCTCCTGAGATGGTGCTTGATGAGCGAACTAATACTATGACGAGTCCGTTAAAGGATATTCTTGAGGAAGCGGCGGCTAAGGTCGGTTATCGCGTCGAATGGAGCGCGCGTCCTTTTGCTCGCAGCATTCATGAGTTGCGGGTAGGCACGGTCGACATTGTGCCGCGCACGATACGAGACGAAGAGCGAGAGGCATTTGTACGGTTTCTTGGTCCTATCGGCACTCAGACTCGCGATATTTTGTTTCTCGTAAAAGCCGGCGAGGAAGGACGGATTAAGTCCTATGAGGATTTGTATCAGCTTACTGTAGGGGTTAAACGGGGCACAGTTTATTTTGAGCGTTTTAATACGGATCCCGCGCTACGTAAAATTGAGTCTACCGATGATGAAAACATGGCTCGCATGTTTATCATGGGGCGTTTCGACACTATGGTGGTGCTCGATCGTGCCGCCATTGAGAATGCCTTCAAGCAGCTCGGTTACGATCGTTTTAGCTATGCCGATTACCGTCAGTCGAATCGGATCGAACATTATTTTGGTATGTCCCGTAACTCTACCCATGCTGCTATTTTCGATGAACTTAATCGGGCGCTGCTTGATATGGCTGCATCGGGCCGTGTAAAACAGATTTACCAGGCCTATGGTTTAGCCGCAGAAGTAGAATAGGCGAACAAAAACGGCCAATCAGATTGGCCGTTGTTATGATCCTGCTCTTTGCGCTAAAGCTTAACGATAAAAGGCTTCAACTGTGCCTTTTACTGTGAGCAAAAGAGGTTGGCCGCGACGGTCTAATAATTCATTATGGATGGCCATTTATTTTGTCTGCCATTTATTTTTTTATAAACAAAATGCTTGCTGCGATAGGGATGATTTGTTATTACTGGCGCATGAAAAAAATATACGTAAGCGCAATTAACACCACCACTACCACCACGAGAATTCTCGGGGGGTAGTTTTTTGCGTCTTTAAAAAAACCCTCTGAGCGACATCGCCAGAGGGTTTTTTTATACCTTGGTTTTGTATTTCGCTCAGATTTTACTCAGATTTACTCAGGAGAGAATGATGAAAACACATCGCGAAATTGCAGAACAACTTGACCTATTTCACTCTGAACCACAGGCGCCGGGTATGATTTTTTGGCACCCGAATGGCTGGGCGTTATTCCGAGATATTCAAGAGCACATGAGGCGCGTGTATCGCCGAAATGGTTTTGAGGAAGTGAACACGCCTGTTTTTATGAAGAAGGAGTTATGGCAAACGTCTGGGCATATGGACATGTTTGCAGAGAACATGTTTTTCGGTGGCGGAAAGGAAAACATCGATGAATATGTGTTAAAACCTATGTCTTGTCCTGCCCATATTTTGCTGTTTAAGCGCGGGGTACATAGCCATAGAGATTTGCCACTGCGACTATTTGAGTTTGGCTTGGTGCACCGTAATGAATCCTCAGGCTCGTTAAATGGTTGCCTGCGCGCACGCCAGTTCACTCAGGATGATGCCCATGTTTTTTGCTGTTGGTCTCAGGCAGAGGAGGATATACGTGGTTTTCTCCAGCGTGCAAAGCAGGTTTATGGTGATTACGGCTACCATAATTTAGACGTAAAAATATCGACTAAACCTGAGAAGGCATTAGGCAGCGATGAGCAATGGTGCCGAGCACAAAAGCTATTGGATTCAGCCTGCCAGATTGAGGGCTTTGATGCCGAGTATCAAGCTGGCGAAGGGGCTTTTTATGGTCCCAAAATTGAATTGTCACTGACAGATTCTATGGGAAGACGCTGGCAGTGTGGCACTATCCAGTTTGATTTCAATTTGCCTGAAAGATTCGATGTTCAGTACACAAATGAGCAAGGTGAATTCGAACGGCCAGTGATTATGCACCAAGCTATGTATGGCTCTATCGAGCGTTGGTTGGGGATTCTCTTGGAAGTCTCACAGGGTAACCTTCCTGTTTGGTTACATCCTGTACCTGTTGCTATTGTCTCTGTAAATGAATCAAACAGCCAATTTGTCCGTCAGTTAGCCGCACTATGTTTAGCACGAGACATGCGAGTGTTGGTTGATATCAGTCAAAACTCAGTTGCCCGCAAAATGAAACGCTTTCACAAGCAAAAAGTGCCTTATATCTTAACGGTTGGGGATAAAGAAGAGGCCGAGAAGTGTGTGTCAGTTAAGTGCCGCAAAGACGGTGTGATGACTCATATCCCTCTTGCTGAATTAGCTGACTATCTTGCGGATAAACTATTGCGCAAACAATAACCTAAGGAAGGCGGTGTTTGTTATCTAAGGCTAGCTAGGGTTCCCACGGCTAGCCTTTACTCATTTTATGATCCGGCTCTTTGCGCTAAAGCTTAACGATAAAAGGCTTCAACTGTGCCTTTTACTGCGAGTAGCAGTGGTTGGCCGTGGCGGTCCATGATTTATTGCGGATGACCATTTATTTTTTGTTTAAATTTTTTCAAAGGTAACATTTTTAGGAGGGAAACTATTAGGTAATGATCCTGATCTTATTTTTCTTAACAATAAACCAGTCAATAGAGAGGTTATATTTTCATCAAAATATTCTACATCTGGCGATCTAGATGCGATTATTGCAGTGCCCCATGTCTCACTGTCTTTTAGATCGGAAACAACCCAAAATATGCAATCACCATTATCCGTTACGCCTACTGGTAAAAGGCCATTAATGTCTGGATAGAGGTTATATTTAAAATACTCTGGGTCTTCATTATTAAGGTAATTGAAATCCTCAATGATTGATTTCTTCTGCTCAAAAAAATCAAGGTCACAATTCGTAGTAAATGGATTGAATATCGCTATAAAATCGGCAATTCTTCCTGTGCCATAACGATTAATAAACGCAATGTAATCCCGGGGAAAACTAAGACCTTCATCTATAGAAGGCCAAACGTTACCAATCCCAGATTCATTAGGGAAGTTAGGGGGAACTAAAATGCTATTTAATACAGATAGGGTCATGATCTACATTCCACGAGGATTAAGAAGAGTAATGCTTTCAAAGAAACCACCACTACCTTGAGCATTCACTGTTATACCTGCCGGTATTCTGGAAGGACCTTTATATATTGGAGTTACCGAGACATCAACTATTTCTCCTCTCTCTCTAACGCTTTTCTCTAGCGAATCCCCAAATAAACTTAATGATATTCAAATAAGTAGGCATGCATAATGCTATTTGATTTAATCCATTTCGCCAAAAACCGACTAGATAGCTGTTCCGAATAGTCGTTCACTGCACTGGTGCAGTTTCAGCAAGTAGTATTGAATTAGTATCATTTGCTGCTGGGCAAACAAAAACGGCCAATTAGATTGGCCGTTGTTATGATCCAGCTCTTTGCACTAAAGCTTAACGATAAAATGCTTCAACTGTGCCTTTTACTGTGAGCAAAAGAGGTTGGCCACGACGGTCTAAGGATTTGCTTGGCACTTTTACCCAACCTTCACTGATGCAATATTCTTCGACATCAAAACGCTCTTTGCCGTTGAGCTTAATACCGATATCGTGCTCGAAAATTTCTGCCACATGGTGTGGGCTGCGTGGGTTAACGGAAAGGCGATCCGGTAAAGCAGGTAATGATGTTGTGTCGGTCATGGTCGTGATCTGTCGTTGTCTATAGTGAAAAAGCGTGCGCTATTGTAGGCAATCCCAGCGCAACGCTCAAGACTTTAACTGTGACTGATTACGCGCCTTGCGTTACAAGGTTCGGTTGTCCTGTTAGGACACTGCTGTTAGGACACTGTGCCGCAGCTGGAAAAGGCTTTCAGCACTCGGCCGTTTTCTCTGCCCATGACTGAGCGCAAATAAACCTTGGCTAATATGTCGGCATTGATTGCACTCAAACCGGGAAAATAGTCCTGATAGCTCGCTAATGACTCGCTTAATACCGTTGGGCTGACAATGTTTATCCGCTGCTGCGCAGGTAATTCACCCGCGACGGCGGTAACAAAATGCTCAAGTGCGCCATTGATTGTGGCGGCACTGATGCCATCTTTTACTGGGACATCGGCAATAATGCCACTGGTCAGTGTAAAACTGCCCCCAGCATTGAGGTATTGGCTACCTATTTGCACTAACTGTATTTGCCCCAATAACTTACTTTGGAGCCCTGTGTACCAGTCTGCTTGGGTCATAGCGTTGAAGGGTTTAAACACGACATCACCCATGGCCGAAATCATTGCATCGACTTTACCGATTTTTTCTAGCCCTTGATGGAGTGAATGTTCATCCCGAATGTCTATCAGGACATCCCCCGTTGTTCGCCCTACCTGAATAACTTCATGCTGAGTTGAATGAAATAAGCGGACTATGGCTTGTCCGATTGTGCCTGATGCACCCACTACGACTATTTTCATGACATGCTCCTAAATTGAATACAAATTGAGGATAGTCTAGTTAATTAAATAGAAAAAGCGCATATAATCACCACATTGTTTCGTTAATAGGCTTAATTGATGAATCTCACTCATCTGCAGTCATTTATGCTGGTTGCCAAAATGCACAGTTTTAGCGCTGCGTCTGAACAACTCGGGGCTTCTAAAGGCTTAGTGTCGCGCCATGTTAAATCCCTTGAAGATGAAATGGGTTGTCAATTACTCCACCGAACCACTCGGCGAGTATCAATGACCGAAGCAGGGCAAGCGTTATATGGTAAAGCCTGCGAAATCGAGAGGCTGGCCAATGAAGCTGGACGTTTAGTGCAGGATTTAACGCAGGACTCCTGTGGTACTTTAAAATTTACCGCTCCAACGGAACTGGGCAAAAAATTGCTGAGTCCTATGCTGCTTCAGTTTATTGCTGAGTATCCTCAAGTGAAACTCGAACTGTGTTTTGAGCAGAATATTCAAGATGTTGAGTTCGGCAAGTTTGATCTCGCCTTAAGAACAAGCATTGCGCACAGCGATAATCTGATCGCCAGATATCTTGGCAGAATTCGTCATGTCTTAGTGGTTGCGCCCGCACATCCCGCCGCAGAGGTTCGTCACCCTGATGATTTACGCCATTATCGTCTATTGTCTTCGGGCGAAACACAGTGGGTGTTTGAACCGCTCGCAGGGGACAGTCTCACGCTCACTTTTGAGCCTGCACTGTGCAGTTCAAACTATGCCACTACACATCTTCTTACTTTGAGTGGTACAGGTATCGCTAGCCTGCCTTATTATTTGGTAGAGGAGGATATCGTTCAGCACAAACTCACTTTGCTTGTTCCCCAATGGCAATGTTATCCACATGAGTTGTATATGGTTTATGCCAAGCAGAGCCATTACCCAAAGAAGCTGCGCGATTTACAAAATAAGCTACAAACTTGGTGTGAAACTCACTCAAAATATGTGGGTTAATGAGTCAAAGCGTAATCGCATCGGATCTTATCCGGCTGAGGGCGGAGCTTTTAGAATAAAGTGAGGCAGAGTACACTGCCGCGCATTGAATTTTTGTATTTGAATGTAAAGTCGAGCAGGCTTTTCCCATGCAGGCATAAAAGAGCGGCGATGAACCAAGCGTTATGAACGACGACATTAGTATCTCGCTGCCCTCGCTGATTCATCGAATTGGGCGGGAGGCGGTTAAACAAGCTCAAGCGATTGCAACCCAATATGATTGCGAGCTTAAGCGTGTGCGGCGTTCAAGGAATTGGTGCATGGTTGGCGCGGCGATCAAGATCCAATCCTGCTGTGCGCATTTAAAAGCCGAGCAGCTACTGATGGCCGATGGCGCATTTCGTTATCTTATTCAAAAGCTTGAGTCAGCTTTACTGCAGCATGCAGACAAACTTGAACCATTAGACGCTAAGCTGATTCGGCTTATCACAGACAACCCTGCGATTACCTTAGGTGAGTTGATGCAATTGACCCAATGCACAGTCACAGAGGCCAGATTGGCACGTTTTCAAGCTGACTCTTGGTAGTTTGTCTGCTGAGTGTTTTTGCTTTGAAGATTTATTTATGGCTTGTTGTTTCTAACACTTTTATTTGATTTTCGATTTGCTCGGCTTCAGCGGTCAGCATTGAGTAGGATCTAATATCGCCTTTTCTCTGGGCATGCATAGCTTGTTCAAGCTTGGCGTTATATTGCTGAGTTAATTTTTTTAAGGGATTTTTCTTAAATATTGAGAACATGGCCATTTCTATTGGATTGGGTATTTGGACTTATATACGTAGGCAATGGGATTTAAGTTTTACTTTTTGAAATTAAAAAATCCCACGATCTCACAATCCTTCAATTCCACTGCCATCGGTCTCAGCAAGGCTGAGACCTTATCTTACATTTGCAGCAAACTAATGGATTGCTATGTCTTATCTAGCTTGCAACCCATTGAAAATATTTTTAAATCTTAAACTGACCGACGAGCTTACCTAAGTTAATACCTTCCTGCGACACGGTTTGGCTGACTCTGGCAGCATCTTCGCTGGAATGGAGTAACTCATTCACAATCTCTTGGATGGCGAACACATTACGATTGATTTCTTCGGTCACAGAGCTTTGTTCCGTGGCAGCAGTCGCAATTTGTGTGCTCATGTCGTTAATTGCCGTGACCGCCGATGTCACTGAGCCTAGGCTTTCAGAAATTGCACGGGATGAGTCTACCGAGCGTACGCAGCTTTGCTGACTTTCTTCCATCGTTTTCACCGCTAGCGCCACAAGCTTGTGCAGTTCTGACAGCATCTCATTGATTTCTAGCGTGCTTGATTGCGTTCGGCTCGCTAAGTTACGCACTTCATCGGCCACCACGGCAAAGCCTCGGCCCTGTTCTCCGGCGCGGGCCGCTTCGATGGCGGCATTTAATGCCAATAGGTTCGTTTGCTCAGCAATACCGCCAATCACTGACAGCACGTTGTTGATTTTTTTAGACTGTTCGCTCAAGGATTGAATACTGCCCGCCGCATTGTTGATTTGCGCCATGAGTGCCGAAATTTCTTCTAAAGAAGCATCGACGCAGCGCTGAGCATTGGCTACATCGCCAGTGGCAGCGTGAGTCGCTTCAGCCACTTGCGTGGTATTTTGCGCTACTTCGCTGGCGGTGGCTGACATTTCAGTAATAGCGGTAACCACTTGATCAGTTTCATTGTTATGGCTGATGAGTTGGCTCGACATGACTTTGGTTTGATCGTGAATCGCGTTGGCGGCGGTTTTAACTTTAGCCGTCGCGTTTGCCACATCGCCTATGATGGTTTGGAGTTTATCGACAAACAGGTTAAAGGATTGACCTAATTGTGCAATTTCATCTTCACCTTTCACAATAAGACGTTTGGTTAAATCGCCTTCGCCTTTGGCAATGTCGTTTAAATTGTCCGCCATATTTTTAATTGGCGCGACCATACGTTGGGCGGTGATCAGAATAACAACGGTAGTAATCGCGGCGAGTAACAGCGCAATTAACAGAATGGCATAGGATTTTTCGATCATCTGCTCAGTGACCGTCGCACGATAATCCTCAACGACAGTGTCGATATCATCGATATAGACTCCCGTGCCTAGCATCCAGTCTGTGCCAGGGATCATCATGGAGTAACCGATTTTTTCAATTTGCTCATTGGTATTGGGTTTTTGAAAGTAGAACGAGAAGTTACCGTCCCCTTTTTTAGCGGCATCGAGTAAACCGACAATGATTTTAGTACCGCGGGGATCTGTCATATCAATTTTATTTTGCCCTTCGAGGTTGGGCATGACGGCATGGAACAGGTTTTTACCCTGGGAGTCGTAAATAAAGAAGTAACCAGAACTGCCAAAACGGATATCACGGAGCGCTTGGTTTACATTGCCATTTTCTTTTAAAGACAACTGATACTGCACTATTCCTGCGGCAATTTCGGTGGCTTCTTTTATTTGTGTTTTACGTTCACCGATGAGCTTAGTTCTAAAGGTCGTCACTTCATCTGCAAGGGCGTCTTTTTCGACATAATAAGAAACTGTCATGAGTACGAACAAAGTAAAAATTAAAGGGAATAACGACAACAGCAGTAATTTATTACGTAGGCTGAAATTAGACATGCTTGACGACTCCATGATGAACATCTCTTTTATTGCAGGGCAGTATAACTAATTTCCCGCATTCTTAAGTGTTTAAGTTAACAAAAATTTAATGGAAATCGATAAAATGCGCGCTGTTGATTTATTCCAAAATCGTTAACTATGCTGTGAATCTAGGCCTTTCTTTTGATCTTTATCAACACTATATGGGCCCAATGAGTTCACTATATTAGCTAAAATTGATGCAAAATTAGCTAGAGCTGGTGCAGGCTGGTGTGCTGGTGGAGATAGTGGCGAACAGTAAGGGCAGGGTTGTGACAAATGAAAAGTTGATCCTAACGCTGAAAATCTGCATTAGTGTGGGTATTTGTCTTATTGCGCTGGGCATCTACTTGCATAACTTTAATGAAACCGTTGAGGCGATGGGCGTGCAAGGGATTATTATCAGCGCCATGTGTGTCGCCTTTGGCATGGCCTTGTCATTACCGACTAAGATGTATTTAACCTTTCTGTTGGTTAAGCGAGAAACTGAAAAACATCCATAATGTGTTTTTGCACAGAGTGTTACTCTGCGACTCATTGGTTTCCTCGCCTTCTTGAGACTCAATCTAAGTACTCACTTAACCCTGCTATTCAAACCGTCAAGCTCAGCCGTAAATGCCCTGATTATGGTTTTTAACATAATTAACCCAAGACTAATGGGCCAAAAACACCGATAATTCACCCTTAATGACTCATTACCAATGACGCGACTTGGTCGATGGGCTGCTACAGACTCGCATATTTAGTGGAAATCATATTCAATGGAAATCAAAGTTAATTTTCTCGACAATCTTAGACTTGAAGCCAAGTTTGATGATTTTACCGTGACCGCCGATCAGCCAATCCGCTACAAAGGTGATGGTTCAGCGCCTAGTCCGTTTGACTATTTCTTAGCGTCGTCAGCCCTGTGTGCGGCCTATTTCGTGAAGGTATATTGCAAAGCCCGTGATATTCCAACGGATAACATTAGACTGTCGCAGAACAATATTGTCGATCCAGAAGATCGCTACAACCAGATTTTCCAAATTCAAGTTGAGTTACCCGAAGATATTTCGGAGAAAGATCGCGAAGGTATTTTGCGCTCGATTGACCGTTGTACGGTTAAAAAAGTGGTGCAAACGGGTCCAGAATTTAAAATTGAAACCGTTGAGAACCTAGATTCAGACGCCAATGCCATGTTAATGGGCCAGCCTAATGGCGCATCGAGCACCTTTATTCTGGGTAAAGATCTGCCGCTGGAGCAAACCATTGCCAATATGACGGGCATGCTCGCCGATCTTGGAATGAAGATTGAGATCTCGTCATGGCGTAACATAGTGCCGAACGTGTGGTCACTGCACATTCGTGATGCGGCTTCGCCAATGTGTTTCACCAATGGTAAAGGCGCGACCAAAGAAAGCGCGCTGTGCTCGGCACTCGGCGAGTTTATTGAGCGTCTGAATAACAACTTTTTCTATAATGATCAATTCTTTGGGGCTGAAATCGCCAATAGCGAATTTGTGCATTATCCCAATGAAAAGTGGTTTGCGTTAGAAGAAGACGATGCGCTGCCAGCGGGTATTCTCGATGACTATTGCTTAGAGATTTATAACCCAGATGACGAGCTGTGCGGCTCGCACTTGATTGATACTAATTCGGGTAATGTTAAGCGCGGCATTTGTGCGATTCCTTACACCCGTAAATCTGACGGTGAAACGGTTTACTTCCCATCGAACCTGATTGAAAACCTGTTCTTAAGCAATGGTATGAGTGCGGGTAATAACCTGCAAGAAGCCCATGTGCAGTGCTTGTCAGAGATTTTTGAGCGCGCTGTAAAACGTCAAATCATTGAGCAAGAAATTGTCCTGCCCGATGTGCCTATGTCTGTACTAGAAAAGTACCCAAGCATCCTCGCGGGCATTAACGGTTTAGAGGAGCAAGGTTTCCCGGTTGTGGTTAAAGATGCCTCACTCGGCGGCCAGTTCCCAGTGATGTGCGTCACCCTGATGAACCCGAAAACTGGCGGTGTATTTGCCTCCTTTGGCGCGCACCCAAGCTTTGAAGTGGCGTTAGAGCGTAGCTTAACTGAATTGCTGCAAGGCCGTAGCTTTGAAGGCTTAAATGATGTGCCAAAACCGACCTTTAACAGCATGGCGGTTAGCGAGCCAGAAAACTTTGTTGAGCACTTTATTGATTCAACAGGAGTGATTTCATGGCGCTTCTTTAGCAGTAAATTTGATTATGAATTCTGCGAATGGGATTTTTCTGGCACCAGCGAAGAAGAAGCTGACGGCCTGTTTGGGATCTTAGAAGCGTTAGGTAAAGAGGTGTATATCGCTGAGTTTACCGATTTAGGCGCATCGGCGTGCCGTATTTTAGTACCTGATTATTCGGAGATTTATCCAGTTGATGATTTGATTTGGGATAACACCAACAAGGCGCTGGCATACCGTGAAGATATCCTAAATCTGCATTCGTTAAGCACTAAGCAATTGGCTAATTTGGTCAACCGTTTAGAAGAAAGCCAACTCGATAACTACACGGATATTCGCACCTTAATCGGCATTGTATTTGATGAAAATACCGTGTGGGGAAAACTGACGATTATTGAGCTTAAGATTCTGATTTATTTGGCACTTGGTGCACACGAAGACGCGATTGAGCTGGTCGGTGAGTTCCTACAGTTTAACGACAATACCGTTAAACGTGGCCTGTTCTACCAAGCCATGAATGCTGTGCTGGAAGTGACCTTAGATGAAGAGTTAGAACTTGATGATTTTATCCATAACTTCAACCGTATGTTCGGTAAAGAAGTGATGGATAATGTCGTTGGCTCAGTCACAGGAAAAGTGCGTTTTTATGGTTTAACTAAGACCAGCATGCAGCTCGAAGGCATTGAGCCGCATTTAAGATTGATTGAAAGCTATAAGAAGTTGCATCAAGCCCGTAAAGCTGCGAAAGACCTGAATTAATTCTGTTATTTGGCATTAGCTTCATGTGTTTAAAAGCGAACCTTTTGGTTCGCTTTTTTGTTTGTTGCTCTTTTGATTCGCGCTTCTTATGAGCACTTGTGGCTATCATTTATTAAGGGCGCTTGTTATTGCTATGTGTGGTTTGAAATGTTCAGCCCGCTTAGGCTGTATTTGATATAACTCGATTTTTGCCGTTACGTTTAGCTTGATACAAGGCGGCATCAGCCCGCTTAAGCGTTTCTTCATAGGACTTATCCAATGGTTCGATAGAGGCGACTCCAATGCTTACGGTGGCAAACAAGCCATTGACCGCATATTTTTGCAGTTCAGTGTAAAAGCAATCGCAGAGGTATTCTGCAAATTCAACCGCTTGCGAATGCTCTACCCCAGGTAGGGCAATCACAAATTCATCGCCACCAAAACGATACGCGCTATCGGTTTTTCTAAATTGAGTTCGGCAGGTTTCGGCAACCGCGATGATGATTTGATCGCCAGCATAATGACCCAACTGATCATTGATGGACTTTAAATGGTCTAAATCGAGGATCAAGATTGAGGTGGGAATACGGTGGCGCTGAAATATATCGAATTGAAAGGTTAAATCACGTTCTAAGCGGCGACGGTTATACAGCCCTGTCAGCTGATCGGTATCGCTTAGTTGACGTAGTTGCAGTTCAAGTTCATGCCGCTTGGAAATATTACTGGCGACCCAAAGCACCACAGGCTCATCATCAACCAGAAAGTCTAGTGCTTGAATGCGTCCCTCAAACCAAATGGGTTGTTCAGGGCCTATATCGGGTAAGCCTTTGACATCTTTATTGCTCAATTCATATTCTTCGATCAGTAATTTTCGGCTGGTTAATGCACTGTCGATAACCTGTAAAAAGTAATTGAGTTTGTCAGCCTTTAACACATCGCTAAGATACAAGCCGATTAGGCCACTACCATCGTGGTAATAACGGTCATCTTTACCACCGAAGACGGCAATGTATTTACCACTTTTTGACAGAACAAAAGTAGGATCAGGAAGTGCATCAAGGACTAAAGCCATTTCTTCTATTTTGATCATCGATTAAAATCCCTGTGGAAAATCACCCAACCTTAAGTCCGCGTGTCCAAGTTATCATAGATAAACTACTCTTTGGCGCTTTAGCCGCGAATGCATCCTGCGAACTCATTACAATTTAGCCGCTTTTGTGGGTAACAACAAACCATAACAATATGCCGTACAATTTATTTGTCGTCGCGATTTTACCAAGGCATCAGAGCGTTCGATGGCGCAGAGTTGTATCCCTGTTGAGGCTTAAAACCTAAGTCCTGCGATCGTATCGAGTCAGTCGTGATGTCTTGAACTTTAGCGTTTGTGCTTATGTTCAAAAAGCTTCATTGCGGTGTTTAGTGGACAGATGATTTTCGAGTAGAATCTAGGGCCTTAATTGTGGTTTTAATTTTACACAGGGATTTATAATGCATACTGCAGATGATTTTATTGAACATTTAGCGCTAGAGCAGCATGTTGAAGGCGGTTATTACCGCTCATCCTATCGTTCAGAAACGGCATTTGATCAGACTCGGGCATTATGGAGCAGTATCTATTTTTTGCTGCGTACGGGAGAGGTTTCCCATTTCCATCGTCTGACAGCTGATGAAATGTGGTATTTCCATGCGGGGCAATCGCTGACGATTTACATGATTGATCCTGATGGGGTGCTAACGACGGCGCAATTAGGGCTTAATTTAGCTGCGGGCGAGCGGCCACAGTTTTTAGTCCCTAAGGGCTGTATCTTTGGTTCAGCCATGAATCAAGATGGTTTTTCATTAGTGGGCTGTATGGTATCGCCCGGTTTTACCTTTGATGATTTTGAGCTGTTTAGCCAACAAACTTTGTTAGCCCAATATCCACAGCATAGTGACATCATCCAACGTCTGAGCAGGTAGGGGGCGCTAAAGTCAGTTAAATTTAGCCAGTTGATTCGTTAAATGGTAACTTGGTTGACATTGCCTCATTCGGCAAAACCAAGGTCGCTCTGAGTCATTAAATTTGACTCAATAGTAAGATATCCCCGCGACAAGGCTTGTCTATTGGCGTTTAACCACGTAAAACATGCTTTTTGGCGTACCTCTATGTACCAAGTGTTATGGAGTAATTGAATTTGGAACACTTAGTGTGGGAGCTCGATCCTGTATTAATCTCGTTTATGGGACTAAAAATACATTGGTATGGAGTCCTGTTTGCTCTTGCTATTACTGCTGGTTTTCAGGTGATGAAGCGGATTTATATCAAGGAAAATCTCGATCTTGAGTCCCTTGATAATTTACTGATTTATTGTGTGGTTGGCATTATTGTGGGCGCGCGTTTGGCCCATTGTATGTTCTACGATCCGACTTATTACTTTGCTCATCCGCTTAAAATCTTGGCGATTTGGGAAGGCGGACTCGCCAGCCACGGTGGTGGTTTAGGCGCGATTCTTGCCTTGTATTATTACCAACGTAAAGTGAAGCTACCCTTCCTGTTTTTGTTGGACAGACTCGCTATCGCCACTGCCATTTTTGGCTTTTTTGTGCGTATGGCAAACTTCGCCAACTCAGAGATTTTAGGCGATCCTACGACTCAACCTTGGGGCATTATATTTGCCCGTGTCGACATGTTGCCAAGACATCCAGCACAGCTCTATGAGGCTTTCGCTTATTTAGCTATCTTTATTGGTCTGTATGCTTTGTATCAATACACGCAGATTAAACAAAGACATGGGGCTATTTTCGGCCTGTTTCTGGTGTCGGTGTTTAGTGCGCGAATTGCGATTGAGTCGATTAAAGTTAGCCAAGCGGCTTACTCTGAAACTTTCTTAAGTGCGGGACAACTTTTGAGCTTACCGTTTTTAGCCGTAGGTATAGTCTTGTTGTTCTTGGCGTATCGAAAGAAAACCGTTTAAATCTGAATATCAAACGGTTAAAAAAGGCTTTCTATCTAGATAGAAAGCCTTTTTTATGAATGAATTAATCATCAAGTATGACGTTAGGCTGTCTTCACTATATTGGTCACCTGCACCATGGCATCCCGAGCGGAACGGCTCACGCCCGAGAGTTGGAAGAAGCCATGGATGACGCCAAGATAACGACGGCAGTGGGCATTGACGCCAGCCTCTAATAGATTCCTAAATAGCTGTTCACCTTCATCGACGAGCGGATCGAATTCGGCGGTGATGATATGGGTTTCGGGTAAGCCTGCTAAGTCATCACGGCGTAGTGGACTGGCTTCTGCATCGGTTCTGGGGTGCCAATCTAAATACAGATCGAAACCTGTTAGCAAGGTGTCGCGGGTGATGATGTATTTCTCACCATTGTCGCTATAGCTTTGGCTCTTCGCGGTGGCATCGAGCATAGGATAGATAAGCACTTGTTTCTGTGGCAACCATTGCCCTTTGGCTTTTAAACGCAGGCAAGTGACTAGGGCTAAATGGCCGCCAGCGCTGTCGCCCATTAGGGTAATATTGGTGCTATCACCGCCCCATTGGTGGCAATGTTGATAGATGACTTCTGCAGCATGGCAGGCATCGTCGTGGGCTGCGGGATAAACATGTTCTGGGGCGAGGCGATAGCGAACGGCGATCACCAGTGCGCCAGAATCATTGGCGAGTTTTCGCAGTTGTTGATTGTGGGTTTCAACGCCGCCACTGACAAAACAGCCACCATGGTAGTAAATGACGATAGGTAAATTGTTTGCCGCCGAGGGTTTGAACAGAGTTAATTCTGCGCCATCGATGGAAATTGCACGCACTTCGAACACCTCTTCAGGCTCACCTGCGAGTACAGTGCTGGCAATATAACCTTGTCTACGTTGCTCAATGGTTTGCTCTCGCACCGATGGGCAACCCGCCGCGATAAACTCGCTAACTAATTGTTTAATTCCCTCTTCTAAATAGAGTTGGCTCATTTAATACTCCCTCAATTTTTAGTGCGCTCGGCTGTTCTGCAATGGGCTGAGTTTATCGGCAGCTTAATTGAATTGGTAGCCTAGATTCACACTCAGCCATGAGCTCTATCATGATTGCGGAAATTAACTTTGGTATTAACTCAGTAATGAATACGGTTGCAGTCGGCATCTTTTTCACTATTACAGATTGAGTTGTAGGGTGTCTTGTAAGAAAATTACCAACTTAATTGACTGTCAGGCTTAATGCGCTTAAATGTCCGCCTGATTGTGCGTTCGATAGCACTTTGATG
Source organism: Shewanella sp. DC2-4 (assembly GCF_013248875.1). Classification (NCBI taxonomy): domain Bacteria; kingdom Pseudomonadati; phylum Pseudomonadota; class Gammaproteobacteria; order Alteromonadales; family Shewanellaceae; genus Shewanella; species Shewanella sp. DC2-4. The sequence continues at coordinate 414,919 of NZ_JABRVR010000002.1, forward strand.
TCTATTTGTGAAAGTGGGTTTCAGTCTCTTGGCTAAAATATAGGTTGCCAAGATGCTGTTTGAGCGACACATTGAGCCAGCGATCACACTCGTTATTCGTTCTCTATTTGCAGGAATCTTTCGTGGCAAAAGCACCCAAAACATTGCAACAGCGCATGGGCATAGTTGCCCTGACGTGGCCGATTTTTATCGAGACCTTGTTGCAATCTCTGCTTGGGATCAGCGATATCTTTATGCTGAGCCATTATTCCGATAATGCGGTTGCCGCGGTGGGACTCACGACTCAGTTGATGTTCTTCATGATGGTCATGTCCATGATGGTGAGTACGGGCGCAAGTATTTTGATTAGCCAAAGCAATGGGGCAGGCCAACCGCAGCAGGCTATAGACATAGGCGTGGCGAGTGTCGTATTGAGTTTGGTATTAGCCTTGGTCATGGGTGCATCTATGTTCTTTGGTGCTAAGGGCATTATCGGCTTATTTGCGCTTGAGCACGATGTGGCTGGTTTTGGATATGACTATTTAGTGATTTGCGGCAGCTTGAGCATAGGGCTAGTGATGAACATTGCCTTCGCCGCTATTTTGCGTAGTTACGGTTTTACCCGCTCGGCCATGTTAGTCACCTCGAGCACTGGCTTAATGAACGTGATCGGTAATTATATTGCCCTGTATTCACCTTTTGGTTTACCTGTTTATGGGGTAACAGGGGTGGCGATATCGACAGTGACCAGCCAGATCATCGGTGCGTGTATCATGCTGATGGTGATCCGGCATAAGCAAATTCCGCTGCCACTGCAACGACTTAAGCTTTTACCGCGCAGCACTTATTGGAGTGTGATGCGTATTGGCCTGCTCAATGCTGGCGAGATGCTGTCTTACAATGTGGCTCAGATGACCATCATCTACTTTATCAGCCAGATGGGCACTTTATCGCTCACGGCCTACACCTATGGCTTGAATATTAGCCGTTTTATCTATTGTTTTGCGGTAGCACTCGGGCAGGCGACGCAAATTCAGACCGGATACTATGTGGGTAAACAATGGTTCGATGAAATCACTACTCGGGTGCAGCGTTACTGTTTGGTGGGCTTTGTGGCTTCACTGACCATAGTATTAGTCTTCTATTGGCAGCGATTCGTTATTGTCGGCTGGTTGAGTGAGAACGAAGAAGTCATCCAACTGACGGCGTTATTACTGGCAGGTTCCATCGCCCTTGAAACAGGGCGAGTGTTTAATCTGGTGATTATCTCGGCGCTCAAGGGCGCGGGTGATGTGGCATTCCCTGTGCGTATAGGCCTTTTTAGTATGTGGGGTATTGGGGTATTTTTTGCTTGGTTCTTTGGCTTGCATTTAGGTTATGGCGTGTTGGCTGCTTGGCTGGCCGTTGCGGCAGATGAATGGGTGCGTGGATTGATTATGGTGCAGCGTTGGCGCTCGGGTCGCTGGCAGCGTTTTACGCGTATTCCGCCAGTAACCCCAGCTTAAACTGTTCTGATATCAAAAGGTCAACGCTTATTGGTTGCCCCATTTGCCCGATTTCAGTAGTTCATTTTTAAATTGTAGATACCTTGGATGCCCTTCATAGGTTTCGATTTCCATAGTGCTGTAGGGGGCAAAAATAGCCCCTGGAATTTGGCATCCTCTAGTAAGAACGTCTTCTAATGAGGGCATAAAACATTCTTTAATCGGGTCAAAATGGATTTTATAACTGGCATAGCCGCGCTCAACAAATCTATCGGTTATGGTTTTGAATAGCTGTCCAAAAGGTGTATCGAGCGTCTCTGGCGTGGAGTAATAAAAGCCTTGTCCGTACCAGTAGAGTAATAAGGCGGTACCTGCGTCGCAGAGTGGATGTTCGATAATCGCCCTGACCATGTCGGGATCATCGTTATCCCAATTCAAGTTGGCCGCGACAAAATGCAATTCCTCCATACTTTGTAAGTCACTGATACAGGTGATTTGCGTCGCCGCTTTGCCAAAGTAGGTACTGTCTTGATGTAAAAAGTCGTAATCGGGATCGGCGAGTAATTTGGCGAGTTGTTGTTGATTGGCAAAACAGCCAAATTCTGCGCATTCATAGGCGCGAATAAATTGTTCCTGGGAGAGTAATTTAGCCAAGGGAATCCTTTCTTTTTATAGAAAATACAGTTTATAAAAAATACAACGCCAGCCTTTACGTAGTAAAAGGCTGACATAGAAGAAAAGGAGCGTAAAACGTTACGCTTGCTGTTGCAGTAGGGTACGGCACAGCTTAATAAAGTCCGATGAAGTGACGATACCGAGCACTTTTTTATCGGCATCGACGACGGGCAGGCAACCAAGTTTGTTCTCGATAAAATATTCCACCACCACAGTTAAAGGCTCGTCGGCGGTGAGATGCTGATAGTCTTTATCCATCACAGTTGTGATCGGCGTGTATCGTTCCTTGCGCTCGAGCGCGCCTTGGCCGTACTTGTTCAACATAGTCATCACGCTGGCGATCATCTTTTTATGGGTGAGTACGCCAACGAGGGTGCCATCAATTTCAGAAATCACAGGTAAGTGGCGTACGCCACGGGTTTGCATCAGATGGTGGGCATCTTTTAAACTGGCGCCATCGCTGATGCAAATGACTTGATCACTCATAATATCGCTGACTTTCATTGTATAAATTCCTTTTCTTGCCATTCTCTGGCGTGCATTTCACACGCTGCGTTAGCCTGCACCGATGTTAGCAGCTTCTCTGTAAGCTACGCCAGTCCTGCACAAATAAAGTACGCTATCCAGTATAAGTGTTTGAATTGATAGATATCATAAAAGGCTGACAAAGATGTCACAAATGTGTAACAGTGATATCTCACAATCGTGGTCTTATTAGACCTCATACCAGTGAAGCCTTTTCTAACAAGGAATAATAATAATGAATCGTACCGTAACTCGTCGTGATTTTTTGGCTATGTCGGCCAAAGGTGTTGGTGTTGCTGTGATCTCTTACGGCTTGATGGGCTGTAGTGATAGTAATGATGATAATTCTGTACCCGCGCAATTTTTACATGGAATTGCCAGTGGCGATCCGGCAGTCGATGCCGTGATCCTCTGGACCCGTGTCACGCCTGAGTCTGAGGGCGATGTAAAAGTGAGTTGGCAAGTGGCAAGCGATGCGGCCTTTAGTCAATTAGTGACCACAGGTGAGACTGTCACTAATGCGAGCCGTGACTACACGGTTAAGATTGATGCCCGTGGTTTACGTGCCGGGCAAACCTACTTTTATCGCTTTATGACGGGTGATAAAACCTCAGTTGTGGGTAAAACCCGCACTCTGCCTGAGGGTGACGTTAGCTCAGTCAAATTAGCCGTGATGTCCTGTGCTAACTTTCCTGCCGGTTATTTTAACGTCTATGAGTTAGCGGCGGCGCAGGATGATTTAGATGCTGTGGTGCATTTAGGCGATTACATCTATGAATATGCCCGCGGTGGTTATGCCAGTGAGCATGCTGCCGAATTGGGGCGTGAAGTGTTACCCGCCAATGAGTTGCTGACGTTGAGTGATTACCGTACTCGCCATGGTCAGTACCATACCGATGCGAGTCTGCAAAAGTTACACGCGAAAGTGCCTTTTATTACAGTGTGGGATGATCATGAAGTGGCCAATGATACTTGGCGTGATAGTGCCGAGAATCACAACGAAGGCGAAGGGGATTTTGCCGTTCGTAAAGAAGCGGCACTACAAGCTTATTTCGAGTGGTTACCGATTCGCCCATGGCGTGAAGGGAACCATGAAGAGATTTACCGCAGCTTCAGTTACGGCAATCTCGTCGATCTGCATATGTTGGATACTCGCGTATTGGCCCGTGATAAACAGCTCGATTATGCCGATTATATGGATCCTACCACGGGCTCGTTTGCGGGAGAGCGTTTCCTTGCCGATGTCACTTCGACCACTCGCACTATGCTGGGGCTGACGCAATTATTATGGTTGCAGGGCATATTGCTACAGTCGACAGGCAAGTGGCAGGTACTGGGACAGCAGGTATTAATGGGTAAGATGTCATTGCCTGCGGCGATTGCCACTCAGCAGATGAGCATTCCCCAATTTGCCATGTTAGGGGCTTTAGCTGAGTTAGCGGCCCGTGTGGCGGCAAATGATCCCACGCTGACCGCCCAAGAGCTGCAATATCTTCAAGCTAATCAAGCCCTATTAACCCCAGAAGTTATTGCACTGCTGAAATTGCCAGCCATTCCATATAACTTAGATGCTTGGGACGGTTACGCATATGAGCGTGAAGTGATTTTAGGTACGGCTAAATCGAAAAATCTTAACCTAGTTGTGATCGCGGGTGACACCCATAATGCATGGGCTAACGAGCTTAAAGACGTGAATGGCGATACCGTTGGGGTGGAGTTTGCGACTAGCTCAGTATCATCGCCAGGCCTTGAATATTACTTGAATCTGCCAGCGGAACAGATCCCCGCGACCGAGGCGGCAATCGTCGAGTTAGTGCCAGATCTTAAGTACGCTAACTTAAAAGACCGAGGCTTTATGACGCTCACCTTTACCGCTGATGAGGTGCGCAGCGACTGGCATTATGTGGATACCATTTTGTCGAAGGATTTCCAAGCGGCAACGGCACGTGGCTATAGCGCCAAGGCCAAAGTGGGCGAGCATGTGATTACCCCTATCGTTTAACGCAGGTATTTATTCGTTGTTTATCGGCCACCTTAGGGTGGCCTTTTTGTTGCTTTTGGCTTTAAAAGGCAAAATAAATGTCTGTTGTCACGCAAGTTCTTACTATTACTGCAGCACATCGCATTTTTTTGGTATAAAATTCGCTCCCAAAATTCGGCGGCTGCCTACACTTGCTAAGGCAAAGCTGTTCTAGTGTTTTGGGAACCTTTACCCGCCGAACAGACCTTACAGGGGTCATAAGCTTTAACGACCTAAGAATAAAATCAATGTGATGGGGACTGTGTCATGTCAGAAAAGTATTTTGTTACCGCGCAGCAATTGCTGGAAGATTCATTTTTATTAGCTTCGCAAGTGTATGAGAGTGGCTTTCGTCCGCAATTTATCGTGGGTATTTGGCGTGGCGGTGCTCCAATCGGGATCGCGGTACAGGAGTTTTTCGATTTTAAACAAGTTGAAACCGATCACATTGCCGTGCGTACCTCTTCTTATTATGGGATTGGCACCGACAAACAAAGCAAAGAAATCAAAGTTCATGGCCTGCATTACATCGTTGAAAATGCGAACGCGAGTGACGGTTTGTTGATTGTGGATGACGTGTTTGACTCTGGCCGTAGTATTCATGCATTAAAAGAAAAACTCAGCCAACTGATGCGCCTAAATATGCCAACCGATATCCGTATCGCTTGCCCTTATTACAAGCCAAAAAATACCGCAGTGCCTTTAAAACCCGACTATTACATTCATGCCTCTGAAGACTGGTTAGTTTTCCCGCACGAAGTTACAGGTTTAACGCCTGAAGAAATTGCCGAAGGTAAGGGCGATTTAAAGAATATCCAGCACCTGTTTAAATAGCTCGTGGCGAGATATAGATTATTTTCGCAATAAAAAAATGCGTTAACGATTAATCGTTAACGCATTTTTTGTTTTCTATATCGATGACTTATAAATCCATACAGTTAGCATAGTAAGTCACTGTGGCGGGCCAGTCGGAGAACACTCCAATCACGCCGACATCTTTCGCCAGTACATCAAGTAATTTAAAGGTATCGCCTTCGTTATCTATCGCTTCGGTAATGCTTTGATAGTAAAAGCCGCCGCCATTTTTTAATAAACCAGAACGTTCTAGCGACCAAGTGATGATCTTAAGCCCAGCGCCTTTAGCGGCCTTAGCGTATTCCGAAGGAATGATTTTCTTATCCGCATCTAAGGCAACTAATACCCAGAGTGGCGGCGCAATAATTTCGACGCCTTGGGTCTTTAAATCCGCCATTGATGGTGACCAAGTGGCAGAGTTCTGCGGATCAAAGGCGCTGTTATAATCGTATCTGTCATCGAGAAACACGGCTTGCTTCGCAAATTCAGGTGCGTTGGCGACCCAATATTTGATGTCATCTAAAATAAATGACTGGGGGAATACCTGCGAAACATCGACGCCCGCCGCCGTGTATTCATCTAACATTTTTTGCGCGTAATCCTGCTGAGTAAAACCATCGAAGGGCATAGATACGCTCGCCGCTTTTAGCTCAGGCATCATCTTCACTCCGGCTTTTTTAAACATTTCAATACTTTCAGCGTGGGTCATCAAGGTGCCATTGCCAGCGTAGAGATCGGTGCGCCAACTTGGGGTGCCATTGATGAATTCGGCCGCAGTGGTCGCTTTCGGATTGCTGCCTTCCATCTTACCCTTGAGAGTTTTAAATTCAGCGAGGGTGATATCGCTAGTGCAACAGGTTGCCGATGCGCTGACGCCATTGGCGGCATCAGCAGGAGTGAATGGGCTCGAACATTTATTGGCAAGTTCGGGTATGGCTAAAATGTTGGTCGTGCTGGCAAGATCGCACTGTGAGTGGCGGCAAACTAAAGCTTTATCGGCGGTGAAGGTGACATCACATTCGACTATGCCTGCGCCCGAATCGATAGCCGCTTGGTAGGATTCCTTTGTATGCTCAGGGAATTTCATTGGCGCGCCACGGTGGCCTATGGAAAATTCGCTGCGATAAAAATTGTCAGTGGTGCATTGTTCTAAGCGGGTTTTAAGTGTGCTGTCTTGCATCTGACGTACGAGGAATAAGGGTCTTTCTCCCACTTGAGCAGGAACGGATTTGCTGGTGGGTGGCGTGACTGCGGCGTTATCATCGTCATTATTGCAACCGGCTAATAAAGCGCTCGTGGTAATTAACAGGCCGAGTGAGAGCGACGAAATAGGGTGTAGTTTCATCAGATTTACCTATGAGTAATGATGTAAATTATTAATATTAATCAGAAACTCTAAAGTGTTAATGTGACTGAAAAAGCCTACTTTTATGACATAAACAAGAATATATACCGTTTGCACGACGATTATCTAAGGCACGCTAGCTTGCGATAAACTGCCTTCGACAGAGGACGGTCGGGATATATGCACAGTGTTGCTTTAGATGTGAGCATTGACTCCACTGAGCGAGTCAATGAAACTGGCATGAATATTTTCATCTGGGCGATCTTTCTGGGCCGAAATCAAGTACACTGCGCTCCTTTTGTTTTATGATGAGCGTTTGGTTCGCTTGATAAGACAAACGTGACAAGCATCATTTAGGAAATAGAGCAGAATGAGCAAGGGCAAAAAATACGATTTTCGCGTGACACAGGGCGACAACGGTTGGAAAACTGAAATCACTCGTCGCATGACATCAACTAAAACAGTTGTGTCTAAGAGCCACGATGGCTTTGCGACTGAAGCCGAAGCGCAAGCTTGGGGCTTAACTGAATTACAAGTGTTTTTAGGCACGTTAACTGAGCGCAATAAACGTCGCTCAGAGAAACAAGCTAAAGCAAAATTAGCCGCAGCATTAGCGGCTGAAGCGGCTACTGATGCCGAAGATCTTGATGAAGATGATTTCGACGAAGAGTAATACTCATTCGTTTAACCTTGTCTTATCAAGCCAGTGTGACTGTTAGGGAGCCATAACGCGTTCTGAAACGTCACTCTGGCGATGAACAGCAAAAGGCAGATCTTAAGATCTGCCTTTTGTGTTTTTGTCGCTCGCGAAACTGTGCATATCAATTCATTTCATCCTATTTCCTCGTTTATCTTCATACACTCTGTTCGGCTGGACTGATCTGTTGATGCTGTCATTAGCCTGTTTTTATCGCATTTAGCCGGGATTACGTACCCTATACCATTAATAATTAACGATAACTATTATCATTTGATTTACTTAGATGCTGCTCTGTGCTCATATGTAAGGAATTCGAACGCACGTTTAACTTTATCAAGGTAAGGGAACTCCTATGAAACTACTTCAATCCAGTTTATTGCTGTGTTTGTCGGCTTCGGCAACCCTGAGTTATGGCCAAGCCTTAGATGGAGAGGCATTACGCTTACTACAAGCGTCGCTAAAGGATTCGACTTTGGATGCACAAGCGCAGTTAACCAATACTAAACGGGCATTGGCGTTAGATTTAAGCCATCAATATGCGCAGCTCGCACCTATCTTACAGACTGAAATAAACCAGTATCAGTTGGCAGTAAATGCCGATGAGATTCTGTCCCAACATAGGCTCAATGATAATGTGATCACCCAAGCCGATGCATCAATTCGCCGAGTGAAGGGCTTAAGTGCCAAAGCGGATTCTCTGGTGCAAGTGCGTCTAGCGGATGAAGCCATGCTGACCTCATGGCAGCAAGGTGAGTCTCCTTTATTTGCCTATGAGCCCGATGGTGACGAGAGTCAGTGGGATTATATTGAAGCCTTTGATATTCATGGGCAAGTGCATCAATTAGACGTGTATAACCTGCCGCAGCAGCCAGTGTTTGTGGTCGGTATCGATAGCAAAAAAGCCTTTGTGGCTGGCTTAGAGGTGATGCGGGCGACATTTGCCGAAGTACAATCGGCAAAAAAAGAGGGCGCGCTACTGAGCCGTGCGCAAACACAGGCGGTGGCAGACAAGCCGATTTCAACCACAGTGATCAAACAAATATCCTTGAAGGATGACCATGAGCCGTGGATTTCTGGTCGTGCCGAAATTTACGGCATAGTGACTGGGGTTGATCCAAGCCGTGAAGAGCCTGTGCTCGATATCGTCGAAATGCCCTATTTAGATTATGCGGATACGACCTATTATCCGAATCAAATCATCATACATTGGGAGCGTTATCGTTGGGCGGCTGCGGACATGATCTTAATGGAGCATGACGATGGTACTAACTATAAAGTGTTGGCCACTAAGCTGTTGGAAGCGGCGGAGCAGATCTTAAAGTCGATCCCCGATCCTGAAGCTCAGGGTTATGCGCTGATCCCGCAAATCACCAATGGTATTTTAAGTGTGATGCCGGATGCTTGGTTCACCAATGACGATGACTTTGTCGACGTGTATTACACTTTACAGGAAGGGGTTGAATATCCTAACTTGAACGGCGCTAACGGTAATGCGATGACGAGTTTTGCTCCATTAGTCATCCAACCAAGACCATGATGGATTAGTGCGGCTAAATGCAATGGCTGAAATGTAAAAGCGGATCCTAAGATCCGCTTTTTTATTGACTAACTTAAGGTGAGGCTAGGCCATTCCTTTAAGCTTTTAACTTGAAACTGCCTTGCATAATCGCCCAGTGACCTGGGAAACTGCAGAAGAATTGGTAGGCTTCGGTAGCGCTCATACCGGCAGTGCTAAAGGTGATAGACGTTGATTCGCCACCGCCCACTAAATCTGTGTGTGCGATAACGCGCGTATCACCCGCTTTGACATAGGCTGCATCAGGACCTGCACTCATGCCTTCAGTTGCTACTGCTGACATATCGGCTGCCTTAGTTAATACCCAGTTATGGCCCATGGCTGCTTTTGGCAAAGTGCCTGAGTGGGTTAAGGTTAAGGTCACTTCTTTACAGCTTGCAGGTACTGACAGCTCTTTAGTGTCAAATTGCATTGCATCAGTGGCGGCAATTTTCAGTTCACATTCGTTGGCACTCGCTTGGCTAGCGAATAATAATCCTAGGCCGATTAGGCTAGTGCTGGTCACGTTACGTAAAGCTGTGCTTTTTGCTTTCATCTGGTACTTCCTTATTTGAACAAGGGTAGCCGAGCCGTTTTGACTCGGACATGCACCTGCCAGCATAAGCAATCTTCATTAAATGGGAATGAAATCAGCGTGTAAATTATGTATATGCAACTTTAGGTTGAAAGCTTACATTGTTATTGGCGGCAAAATTGTTAGCGGTAAACATAGGTGAGTACTTAGCTTTAGTGAACTAAGTACTCAGGAACTATTATTTATGTGTTTGATTTATAAGTTGTAATTTTTTATAACGCAGGGCGTCTATTTCAGAACTTCTTACGTTTTTAGTACGAAAGCTCCTGTCGATAGGGAATCGCACGTTGTGCACCTGGGCGAGTGACAGTAATGGCACTGGCTGCATTGGCAAATCCCACGGCTGCAGCAATCGACATGCCCTCGCTTAAGCCCACAACTAAGGCGCCATTGAAGGTATCCCCTGCGGCGACTGTGTCTATGGCCTGCACTTCAAACGCAGGTATTAGCCCATTAAAACCTGGGCTGCTGATATATGCGCCACGGCTACCTAAGGTTATGACCACAATCTTTACTCCCTGCTGGTGGAGAAGTTGCGCTGCCATGTGTGCATCATCAAGATGGTTGATCTCAACTCCCGTTAAGGCTTCTGCTTCGGTTTCATTGGGGGTAATAATATCTACCCACTTGAGTACATCTTGGCCAAGTGCCGTCGCTGGAGCAGGATTTAGTACAGTCGTCACGCCAAGATTCTTGGCTATTTGCAGCGCCTTTGCCACTGTGGCAGCGGGCGTTTCCAATTGTGCTAACAAGTACTCCGCATTAGCAAACAGGGCGTAATGAGCTTCTAAGTCATCGGGTGAAAGGCTGGCGTTAGCACCTGCGGCAACGCCAATCGTATTCTCACCGTTATCACCGATAAAAATCATGGCAGTGCCTGTGCTCAGTCCGGCTATTTGGCGGATCCCTTCCGTGCTGATGCCATCTTTCATCCAGCTTTGACGCATATCATCGCCGATACTGTCTTGGCCGAGATGGCAGATAAAATCAGTGCGTGAACCTGATTTGGCTAAGCGCGCGCAGGCGACGGCTTGATTGGCCCCTTTGCCGCCCTGTTCGAGGCGGTAATCTCGGCTCATTAAGGTTTGCCCTGCAGCGGGCAGGTACTCAAATTTCATCACATGGTCGGCATTTGCACTGCCGATAACGAGTATCTGGCTCATAGAAGACTCACTGTCATTTTTATCTGCGATTGAGATAAGTTGCATCATAGACGCGTAAACTGTCTACCAGTAAATTGACAAAGCCTTGCCTATCGAGCCCAAACAGCACAGTCGCATTGGCGGCTTTACCTGTTAGCTGATAGCGATCGACCACTGTCATGCCTAAGGTCAACTCACTTTGGGTTTCAATGCTTACCCAGCAATCTTGCGCCTCAAATAGCTCAGGTTTAAGCAACCAAGCGATCGTGCAGGGGTCGTGCAATGGCGCACCAATAAAGCCCCATTTAGGATCTCTGTGGTAAATCATAAAGAAATCCAATAATTCGGCGACGCACTGAGCAATTGGATTTTGAATCGCGCGAATGCGTTCGATATCTTCGTCCATAATCTGCGCTTGATGAGTTACATCGAGGCCGCACATGGTAATGGGAATTCCGGATTTAAAGACAATATCGGCGGCTTCGGGGTCGACAAAAATATTAAATTCGGCGGCTGGGGTCCAATTACCGACACCGGCTGCGCCGCCCATTAGCACTATGCGCTCAATTTTATCGTGTAACTCGCTATGACTCGCCAGTAAAAGGGCGATGTTAGTCAGCGGCCCTGTGGGAATTAAGGTTACTGGCTGATGACTTTGGCGAATTTGCTGCGCCATTAATTCAACTGCGGTAATGGCTTGAGGACTAAAACTTGGATTAGGCAATGCAGGGCCGTCGAGTCCGGTTTCACCATGGACATTGTCGGCAATGATTAATTCACGAGCTAATGGCTTGACGGCGCCGCCAGCGACAGGAATATCACTGCGATTTAATAAGGTTAAGATCCGCAGGGCATTATTGAGCGTTTTATCCGGCGTTTGGTTACCGGCGCTGGTGGTGACGGCCAGTGGAACCAGCTCTGGATGGGCGAGAGCTAAAATGAGCGCAATAGCGTCGTCATGGCCGGGATCGCAATCCAGAATAATAGGGCGAGTCATACTGTTACTCCTTTAAACAGCGGTGATGAGTGCTTAGAATAGCATGCCATCAGTTAGGCGCTAGCCTGTGGAGGGGACTTGCAGAGTAAACTGTGAGCATTTTCGTCTTTTTATCAACAAGCTGCTAGAATTCTGCCCATTTTTGACACTAGGCGATGTTAGGTAAATCCATTCTCGCTCTGTCCGCTGCACAACATTGAATGACATATCCAAGCAAATACAAGGAAATAAGTAATGCTCACTTATCGAATCACTTGGCCTAAGGCTTTACTCGCGGGCATGGTTGCCATGCAGATCTCTGGCTGTAGCGATCCTCAACCTATGGCCGTTCTGGAAAGTAATAACGAGTCATTGCTGCAGTTTGATAACGGCAAATTGCTCCAACTTAAGGAAAATCCGAGTCCACAGTATCGCCATATTCCCTGTGATTTACCCGCAGTCGAGACTGTGGTCAACAACAGTTCGGCCTTTGCGGCGTTAACTAAATCCGGTGAGGTGATCACTTGGGGCGACAGTTATGCTGGCGGTGATAGCAGGGAGGTGACGGAGCAGCTTAAGCAAGTTAAGCAAATCGTCCCAGTTAAGGACGGGTTTGCCGCGCTACGTCAAGATGGCACTGTGGTTTACTGGGGTAATGTGGGGAAATTGAGCCTCGACAAAGCCCTGCAAAACCGCATGACCAATATTACCAAGTTGTTCGCTAATCAAGAGGCCATTGCGGCCCTTGATGCTAATGGCAAGGTACACACTTGGGGTTATGGCCCCTACGGCGGCAATAGCTTACATGTGCAGGATCAATTAGTTGATGTTGTCGATATCTTTGCCAGAGGACGCAGTTTTGTCGCCCTCAAAAAAGAGGGCAGTGCAGTGATTTGGGGGCAGGTTGAAGAGTCGACCAATATGAAAAAGTTACTCCCGCAGCTTACGGATGTAGCGAAGATCGAATATTTTCAACACACCTATGCCGCCTTGAAAAAGGACGGCACTGTGGTGAGTTGGGGTTGGCGCAGTGATGCTTACTCGATCCGCAGCGCCTTAAAGGATGTGGCGAGTATGACGGCAAACAATTGTGCCTTTGCGATTTTAAGTCCTACGGGGGATGCGCATTTTTGGGGCGATGGGATTAACTGTGGTGTCGATTGGATTAAAAAAACCAATATCACAGGGGTAAAAGAGATTATTAGCATTGGCTCAGGCTTTTTATTACTGCGGGATAAGGCCGTGCCGCAAATAGTGGCCGACGATACTGATTACGCTCATATGTTTGGGTTTCACTATGCCCAAGAGATTCTTGATAAATATTGGCAGGAAGGCAGCATCATTACTCGAGGGCCTGCCTCCTTTGTGTTTACGCGTCCCGATGGCAAAGTGGTGCCTGTTGGTTATCGCGCCAACCGTGAAAATGTGGAGAAGTTGATTGCACGTATTCCGCGACTCACTTGGTTAGATGGCGCAAATGACGGTTATGTTGGCATCAGCGAAAAGGGGGAGCTGGTCTCTTGGTCGATGAATTTGCCCATGTTCGACAAGTCGCCGGTACAACCTGCTGACTCGTTAGTGATTAAACCGCTGGATTTTACCCCCGTTGCCCAATGCGAAACTCCTGAGCAGCGTCAGGCGATTTTGAGCCAAGACAGACCAAAACCTGCGGCAAAAAACTGGGATGGCGTTTTCTAGCTCATGTGAGTTTTCTCGCTAATCTGAGATTGATGGACTTTCATCCGTATAGACGTCTATAATGCGCGCGCTCAGGTCTGATATGCTCTGAGCCTTGTTGGGCGTTAACAGGTTGTACGCCCTTTGAACCTAATTTTGAGTCAACCTTCTGTGGTGCTTGCGATGATAGCGTCGTGAGATAATCGGGAAGCCAGTGAAATTCTGGCACTGCCCCCGCAACGGTAAAAGGTGAGAGAGGACCGCGTTTGATTGGTGTGTTCAAGACAGAACCCGAAAGTCAGAATGTGAAAGGTCAGTCTCGTGTTAATCCAACTTTAATGGATTAACATAGCCTAAGTCCGGAGACCGGCCCTAAAGGTGTTTTTGAGATTTCGGTGGGCAGATCTCAAAATGCGATAATCACCGTCAGTATTTACGACTGAATTAACGGTATCGTGGCGTCAATGCCCCGTTTTCCTTGCAGGAGTTAAAGGTAAAATGGGAACAAATCCAACAAAAATCGCGCTGCTGATCGGCAGCCTTTGCAGTTTTTCAATTATCGCGCCCGTTATGGCGGCTGACGATACCAGCACAGCTAAAGTCGACGAGCATCTTGTCGTGATCGGCCGCTCTGATAAGACCCCGTTAAATATTGCCGCCAATGTGAATGTGATTGATGCCGCTGCGATTGAAATGAGTGGCGCGACTAATTTGACCGACGTCTTACGTGGTCAAAGCGGTATTCAAATTTCGGATAACAATATTGGAACTAGCTTTGCGATGCGCGGTTTTAGCGCCAGCACTGCCGTTAATAACACGCTGATTTTACTTGATGGTCGTCGTCTCAATAATATCGATATCGCCGCACCTAGCCTTAATGCCATTCCGCTTAATCAAGTGGATCGTATTGAAATTTTATCGGGTAGTGCAGGTGTACTTTATGGCGATCAAGCCGTGGGTGGGGTGATTAATATTGTCACTAAGTCCCCTGAAAATACTGGCGGCAGCGTGCAGTTATCTGGCGGTAGTTTTGATACCTATGAAGGTCGTGGTGATGTGTCTGGCGCGATCAACAAAGATTGGCGTTACTTTTTCACCGGTAGTTACAACCAAGGTGACAACTATCGCCAGCATAATGCCAACGAAACCGGCTCTATTCTTGGCCGCATTCAATATAAAACAGCCACAGACTCCTTCTTTGTTGAAACCAGCTACTACGATAACGATCGTGAAAATCCGGGCTCGCTTACTGAAAAGCAATTTAAAGACGATCCCCGTGCTTCATTAAATAAGGTAGAGTATGCCCACGAGATGACCACTGCGGCGCGAACGGGTTACCAGCATCAGCTTAATCAAAACTGGGCGCTGGCGGCGGATTTAGATTATAGCGATACCTTGGTGTCTTCTCTTAATTGGGGGGCGAACAGCCATAACACACGCTCACTGTTAATGTTTAGCCCTAAAGCGTTAGCGAATTACAGTACGCGTCAAGGCGAGCTAAACCTAGTCACAGGTTTAGACATCAGCCGTGGCAAGGCTGATTTTGACACTATGGCGCGCAGTAATGTGCAGCAAATGCAAAGCGCCTATCTACAAGCTACAGTGCCTTTAAGTCATACTTTAAGTTACGTTGTGGGTGGACGATATGCGCGGGTGACCGATGAGTTAGTCGATGGCAATGTTTATCCTAATGGCATGGATTTAGACGAAAATGCCCACGCATTCGAACTGGGTTTAAATTACCGCCCAACTGCGGAGCACAGACTCTATGTGCGCGCCGATGATAACTTCCGTTTTGCCAAAGTGGATGAGCAAGCTTATACATCGCCGGGCGTATTTGGCTTAAAGCCGCAAACAGGCCGTTCCTATGAGGCGGGTTGGGATTGGGCTGTCGCTAGTCAAACCCTGCGAGTCAGCCTATATCGTCTCGATTTAGAGGATGAAATTGTTTATGACTCGAGTGCAGTTAAACCCATAGGTGGAAATTTCAACGGTGCAAACGTAAATGCCGACGCTTCTCGTCGTTATGGCGCGGGTGCCGATTGGGATTGGCAGATCACTAAAGCGCTGCAACTCGGGCTAGAGTATAACTATACCGACGCCGAATTTACCGATGGTGCTAACGATGGCAAAGAGCTGTCTTGGGTGGCAAAACACACGGGACGCGGTTATGTCAGCATGGATTTTGCTGAGCATTTCCAAGTATTTGCCGAAGCTATCTACACGGGTGATCGTTTTATTGAAGGCGATAACGCTAATCAAGGTGATAAGCTAGCAAGTTACGTGCTTGGTAATTTAGCCTTGAATTATAATCGTGATGCTTGGCTTGCAAGTCTGCGTATCGATAATGTATTCGATAAAGATTATGTCAGTGCAGGTTATTACGGTGGCGATTGGGGGGATAGTTACTATTCTGGTCGAGGCCGTGATATTCGTTTCACTGTGGGCTACCGCTTCTAATTATTAATGAGCTATCTAATAACAAAGCCAGACTGAGTCTGGCTTTTTATTTTTTACGCTGAGTTCAAAGAATAAATCTTAAAATAGGTATAGTCTTGAATATCGTTTTAGTAGAGTGGTTTAATTGTCGTTATCTATAGTGTTAGCGGGCAGTCATCACTAAATAGGAGTAATTTATATTTTACTCTGCTGTTTATGGCTGAAATTCTTAGTATTTTAGGTATGATGTGAGCTGTAACCGAATCATCTTATTGTTAATAAACAGGTGTAAAGTGTCTTATGACTGATCTTGAGCAACAGGTTTTTACTCAAGTTAGAGCTATCATAGCGAACGAAGAGCAAGTGATTGGCCGCCGAGGAATTCTAATTCCACTCAAAAAAGCGATCCTTGCTGAAGGCGACATTCGTAATGTGATTGACATTATCTCGAGCGATCCCGCATTGGCAGCGCACATGCTTATGCGCAGTAATTCCGCACAGGCTGCTGTAGTGGAAAATCACAAAACTCGTTCGTTGAAAGAAGCTTTGATCCGCTTAGGTCAAGTTAATATCTATCGCTACGCTTTTACGTTCTATTTAAAAGAACGCCTCGATGAACTGCCACAGCCCTATAAAAAGTTGGTCCAAGGTTATTGGAAGCTGACTGAAGATATTGCAACGGATGCGGTAGATAGCTTAGCGGATATGGAAGGTGTGGAGGTTGATGCTGACGAAGTACAAACCTTAGCTCTGTTCAGTGTGTTCGGCCAAATTATCGCACTGACCGCATTTGCCTATTTAAATGCTAATGCCGAACAGTCATTTCCTTTAAGTGTGATTAAGTCATTGATTGATAATCAACAACAGACCTTAACCATCGAAGCGTTCGAGGCGTTAGATCTCGATCAGGATCTGCGTCAAGAATTTATGATCGCCCATAATTTGCGTCAGACCCGTAATCCTAATTCATCAGGGTTGATACTGCGCCGTGTCTTGTCTATGCGTGGATTGTTGATGAATCCGCTGTAATTTGTCGATGCTATGAAATAGTCATTTGACTCAATAAACAAGCCTGCATTCGCAGGCTTTTTTATTCAATGTCACCCGCATTAATTCGTCTTCTGCTGGCGGGATAAACCTTCCCTCGCCACCAGTTGTAACCAATTTTGGATCAATGCAGAGTTAGCACTGTGGCGGCGATAGGCACCAAATAGCGGTCGTTTCAGGCCTTCTTGGCCGAGTTTTACCGTAGCGAGACTCAGTCCATGTCCTTCATTAATCGACCAGCTTGGCAGTGCGGCTATGCCGTCTTTACAGGCGATGCGTTGCAATAACATCATGGTTAAATCACAGGTTTTTTGCTCGCCCGCCTCTATGCCCGCAGGCTCTAAAAAGTGGCGATAAATATCTAAACGTGTCAACGGCACTGGATAACTGATAATAGGCAAGTGTGCTAATTGCTTAGGGGTGACATAGGCTTCTTTCGCTAAAGGATGATCCTTAGCAACCACTAACCTCACTTCAAAATCAAACAAATGCTGGTAGGCGAGTGAATGCCCAGGCACAGGATCTGAGGTTAATACAATATCCAGTTCACCCATTTCTAAGGCATTGAGCGAGTCGAACAGATGACGGCTCGACAAGTCTAACTCGGCTGCCGGATGATCTTGCCTAAATTGCTCCATTACAGGCATTAACCAGCGAAAACAGCTATGGCACTCAATGCCGACACGCAACTGATTGGTTTCGGTTTCCAGCCCATTCTTCAAATCTGTCTCGGTTTCTAACACTTTAGGCAAAATTTCTTCGGCCAGATGCAGCAGGCGTGCACCTTCTTGGGTGAATGACAGTGGCTTACTCTTACGCACAAAAATGGGCGAGTTAATCCTTTGCTCCAACTCCTTAATCTGGTGGGAGAGGGCGGATTGAGTGACAAAACGTTTTTTGGCTGCGCCCGCCAAACTGCCGCTTTCTTTCAGGGCCATTAAGGTTCGCAGGTGTCTTAGTTCGATCATGTTCACTCCAAGTGAATTTCGCTCATGTTGTGCTTGAAATCAATTCGGTTGCTGGCATAGAGACTAACACAATAAACTTCTAGACGTCCAGACGCCCATTGTTATTTATCAAGGCTGAAGTGCTGAAAAGTGCCAAGAGAAAACAATCTGGTGGGTGCAAGTGCCGAATGTGGCTTATCTCAAATAAAGGAAGATAGAGTATGCAATTAAATAGTCTTGGGTTTCCCCGTATTGGGCGTCGTCGTGAATTGAAATTTGCCTTAGAAAAATACTGGCGTGGTGAGAGCACTCAGGTGGAATTACGTGAAGTGGCGAGTGAACTTCGCCGCACCCATTGGCAGTGGCAAGCTGCTGCGGGCATTGAGCAAGTTCCCGTAGGTGATTTTGCCTTTTATGATCAAGTGCTGACCTTAAGCGCGACTTTAAATGCCATTCCTGAGCGTCATCGTGGTGAAGGGACAATCGATCTCGATACTTTATTCCGTGTTGCCCGCGGCAGAGCGCCAACGGGCCAAGATGCGCCAGCCTCTGAAATGACCAAGTATTTCAATACTAACTATCACTATCTGGTACCTGAGCTCAGCCAAAACCAAGTGTTTTCGATTGCCTATGAGCAATTTTTCGATGAAGTCAGTGAAGCGCAGTCCTTAGGCTATAAAGTAAAACCTGTGCTACTCGGCCCTGTTAGCTACTTGTTCCTTGCTAAAACCGTGGGCCAAGAGTTTGATAAGTTAAGCTTATTACCCAATTTATTAGCTGCTTATGCTGACATTTTGGCGCGTTTTGCTGCTCAGGGAGTGCATTGGGTACAGCTCGATGAGCCCATTCTCGCATTGGAATTGGATGGCGAATGGCAAACGGCGATCATTGAGGCGTATCAAGCACTCAGCACTGCGAAGGTGAAGATCCTTCTTACCAGTTATTACGGCGGTATCGCACACCATCAAGTGCTGGTATCGGCCTTGCCGGTCGCGGGGTTGCATGTCGATTTAGTCACAGCGCCGGATCAATTGGCAGTCTTTGCCAATGCGCTTGGTCAAGATCAAATTTTGTCGGCGGGTGTGGTCAATGGCCGCAACGTGTGGGCGGCAGAGGCGGATTTAATTGCCGAACGCATAGGCGCGGTTGCCCGTGATCTCGGAGATCGCTTGTGGATCGGTACTTCTTGCTCACTCCTGCACAGCCCTGTGGATTTAGAGGTGGAAGCCACGCTTGAGCCTGCGCTGCGTCAACAACTCGCGTTTGCGAAGCAAAAATTACTCGAACTGGCCAATGTGCGCCAATTGCTACTGGCACCTGAATCGGCCGCGGCAAAAGAGATTGTGCAAACCTGTTTGGCGCGCCGTGAGGCGAAAGCGCAGGCCGCCGACAGTCAAGTGATTGCCCGCGTTGCCGCGTTGACATCTGCCGATTATGAGCGCGTCAGTGATTTCAGCGTACGCCAAGCAGTGCAGCAGCAGAAATACCGTTTACCTCTGTTGCCGACCACCACCATTGGCTCCTTCCCACAAACACCAGCAATCCGTGGACTACGCAGTCGTTGGCGCAAGGGCGATCTGAGTGATGCACAATATACAGAGCAATTGCAGCAAGTCACCCGCGATACAATCGACCGCCAGCTTAAACTCGGTATCGATGTACTGGTTCATGGTGAGGCCGAGCGCAACGATATGGTGGAATACTTTGGTGAGCAGCTTGCGGGTGTTGGCTTTACCAAAAATGGTTGGGTGCAAAGTTATGGTTCACGCTGTGTTAAGCCGCCGTTGATCTATGGTGATGTTAGCCGTCCAAAGGCGATGACGGTTGATTGGGCCGAGTTTGCCCAAAGTCTCACCGACAAGCCTGTAAAAGGCATGCTGACTGGCCCGGTGACGATTCTGCATTGGTCATTCGCCCGTGAAGATATCGGCCGCGATGTGATTGCGACTCAGCTGGCGCTGGCGATCCGTGATGAAGTGGTGGATTTACAAAATGCCGGTATTGGCATTATACAAATCGATGAGCCCGCCTTCCGTGAAGGTCTGCCATTGAAACAAAGTGAATGGCAAGCCTACTTAGATTGGGCGGTGAATGCCTTTAAACTCAGCGCTGCTGGCGTGACTGATGAGACTCAAATCCACACCCACATGTGTTACAGCGAGTTTAATGACACCATTGCCGCGATTGCCGCCATGGATGCCGATGTGATTACTATCGAGACTTCGCGTTCACGGATGGAGTTACTCAACGCCTTTGAAGATTTTGAATATCCAAATGAAATTGGCCCCGGTGTGTATGACATTCATTCGCCAAACACTCCAAGTGTGGAGGCCATGGTGCACTTAATCGAGAAAGCGGCGCAAAAAGTGCCCGTACGTCAGCTATGGGTTAATCCAGATTGCGGCCTAAAAACCCGTACTTGGGATGAAGTTGAACCCGCACTGAAAAACATGGTCGATGCCACGCGAGAACTACGTCGCCGCCTTGGTTAATATTATGCTTGAGTGAAATATTTTTTTACTGAGCTTATTGAATTAGTAACAGCGGATGCTTATGCATCCGTTGTTTATTGCTTGCCGATTGACTTAAGCATCTCGCGGTAAGCCTTTTTCGATAATGCGCACCATGCGCTCGGTTTTGCGGCGGGCTTTTTGTTGTTCAGTTGCTGCGCTTTCAGCAAGGCGCGATTGCTGGGCATTAAGCGCCCATTCAATATGCTCACGCACTATCTCATCGATATCTTCGCTGTGATTGCGGGCGTTAAGTGCGGCAATAATGCTTGGGCTCGCGGGAGCGTTACCCAGTGCTACTGCAATATTACGTAGCCAACGTTTATGTCCAATGCGACGAATGGCGCTGCCTTCAGTTTGTTTAAGAAACTCGGCCTCGCTCCAAGCAAAAAGGCTGAGAAGGTCAGGTTGCTTTAACTGCGGACGAATATGAAAGTCAGTTTCTTCAGTCAGCGGCGCTTGGCGATTGATGGGACACGCGAGTTGGCAATCATCGCAGCCATAGATGCGATTGCCCATGAGTGGCCTAAATTCTTCGGGAATAGCGCCCTGCAGTTCAATGGTGAGATAGGAAATACAGCGTCTGCCATCGACCACATAAGGTTCTACGATTGCACCCGTTGGGCAGGAGGTAATGCAGGCGACACAAGTGTTACAGCCTTCTTGAATGGGAATATCCACAGGTAGAGGCAAATTGATCAGTAGCTCACCTAAAAAGAACCAACTGCCAGCCTCATGGTTGAGTATGAGTGAGTGTTTACCTGTCCAGCCTATACCGGCTTTTTCTGCTAAGGGGCGCTCAAGTACAGGGGCTGAGTCAACAAAGGGGCGAAAGTCAGCGGCATCGAAACCGAGAGCAACTAACTCTGCACTGATTTGATCTCCGAGCTTTTTAAGTCGAGCGCGGATCAACTTGTGATAGTCGCGACCTCCGGCATAACGGGAAATATAACCTAAGTTGGGATCGGTGAGATTCGTTGCAAAGCCAGCTTCGGGTGGCAAATAGTCCATCCGTACGGAGATCACCCGCACTGTGCCCGGATGCAGTTCTTGCGGGCGAGCGCGCATCATGCCATGGGTAGCCATATAGGCCATTTCGCCATGAAAACCTTTGTCTAGCCATGCTTGGAGTTTGGCTTCTTCAGCGGTTAAATCCGTATCGCAAATGCCAACCTGCGCAAATCCGAGTGCTTTTCCCCACGTTTTAATTTGCAGAGCGAGCCGCGACAGCATGCTGGCATAGGATTGGCTTGGGGTTTGATTGACTAAAGTTGACATGAATTGATTGCAGCGAGGCTCTTGGCTAGGTGGCAATATGATAGCAGTTTTCACTTATTGAGGACGAGTTTACTCAGAAGGGGGCGTGAGGCGATATTTTCTTTGGGGTATTTGTTTATTTGCTGTTGGGATTGAGTCTATGATTAGGTCTACTGTTTATCGTTTGGTATTCGTATGCTGAGTGCGATTCCCCTTAGGGCGTGTTTTCTTGCGATGAGCTTATTAGGCCTGATGCCTAATCTTGTTTTTGCGGCGCCTGACAAGTTGAAATTGGTGACCGAAGCTTGGCCTCCCATGAGTTACGAGCAAAATGGTGTGCCGCAAGGTTTTGCGGTGGACTTAGTCAATACCTTGCAATCAAGACTGGGTCAGAGTGAAAAAATCGATGTGTTACCTTGGGCTCGGGCGTATTCGATTGCTAATACCTCTGCGAACGTTTTACTTTTTGCTACGTCAATTAATGATGAACGAGCTGAGCAGTTTGATTTTATCGGTCCTATTGCGACCAGCAAAATTGCATTGTACGCAAGGGCGGCAGATCCTATCGCTCTCGATCAACTTGCTGAACTTCAATCGACAGATATTGTGGGGGTTTATCGGGAATCGGCGGGTGCGCAGTTGCTACAACAAGCGGGCGTGGATAATTTGCTGGTGGCGAGTTTTCCACAGCAATCGGCGAAACAGTTGCTGTTTTCTCGAATTCGTTTTTGGTGCCAAGCGGATCTTGCGGTAAAGCAGATACTCGAAGAGGTTGGCGCGAGTGAGACAGATATCCGCCAAGTGTTTGTGGTATCGGAGATTAATCTCTATTTAGCTTTTTCTAAAGGGACGTCGGCGGAAACCGTTATCAGTTGGCAAACAGAGCTTGAGAAAATGAAAGACTCGGGTGAATTTAGTCGTCTGTATCAGACATGGTTTGGCACTTTGCCACCGCCATTACAACATCAAGTGTTTTGGCATAAGGCCGTTTAATTCTCTCTTAAAGCCTCATTATTGGCTGATTTCACACAATTTCTGCCCGCATTTTTAGCCTCATAAAGAGCATTGTCGGCCCGCTTTAGCAAGGTGGCAAAATCTTTATCTTGATATGCATCTTCCGTATTATTTTGTGGTTCTAAAGTGGCGACACCAGCGCTAACGGTTAATTTGAGTTCTGCTGGTAAATTCTGTGCGCTAAGGCGGCTAATATGGTTCTGCAATTGATGCGCCAGCGCTAACGCACCTGTGGCGTCAGTGTTAGGCAATAGGATTAAAAACTCTTCACCACCGATGCGGCCAACGAGGTCTTTATTACCTGATAAGGCTCGGCCTGCATTTGCAATGGTCATAAGGGCGCGATCGCCTAATTCATGGCCGAAGTTATCGTTGATTTTTTTGAAGTGATCCGCATCAAAAATAATCACTGAAAAAGGGCTTTGATGTTTTAAGGCTTGCTGAAAATATTTCGCGGCTTGGGCATAAATATGCCGACGATTAGGGAGTTTGGTAAGGTAATCCGTGAGGGCAATAACTTGCAGTTGGCGATTTCTATGTACTTGTTTATAAGCGAATATAGACACTATCGTCAGGATAAAGCCCGCTAGTAATAGGATAATGTGTTGCAGTGATTTGTTCTTTTCGAGTAGCGCGAGCTCTTGTTCTTTAAGGTTTTGGTTTTCAATCAAGCGTTGATTTTCAGATTCAATCCGACTGGTATCAAACTTGACCTTTAATTCTGTCGTATGATGGGAGAGAGAATTGCCATCGACTTTTTTTGTTAGGGTAACAAATTCTTGCAGCGCTCCGTAGGCGGCAGATAAATCATTCATAGCCACATATATGTTACTTTTAAGCTGCAGCAGTTGAGTGAGTCCCCGATTATTCTGCAGAGTGCGAAAGGCTTTTTCCCCTTGCTCAAGTTCGGTAAGCGCCTCTTTATAGCGAGCTTGTTGAAACTTTATCTCGGCCATAAAAAGCTTCATGAAGCTGTAATCGGTCAGATCTTTTTCATTAATAACAGTATCGGCTTCGATTAAATACTTTTCGGCTTCGTTTAGACGATTGAGTTTGATTAAGCTGTAGGCAATATTCGTTGCCATAGTTGCTGCCACTTTTTCCTGCTGATGTTCCTTGAAGTATTGATAACTTACTAAGAAATTATCTACGGCCTGTTGATGTTCACCGAGTTCATCTAAGGCAAGGCCAATGTCCGAGTTGACATACATTGCCTGTTCTTGGTTATTGTTTTTTAGATAGAGAGCTTTGAGTTTGGTGTAATAGCGGATTGCACTTTGGGGATCGCCATAACGTCTAAAACTGGTAGCAACATCGGCAAGGTTAATGTTAGCCCAACCGCTTAAATTGAGTGATTCATAGAGATCTTGTGCAGTGACGAGATCGTCTAATGCCGCAGAAAAATCGCCAATATAAGAGTAAAGTGCGCCGCGAATGCTGCGCGAGTCGGCGATTAGCTTAAGGTCTTCATGCTCATAGGCACGTTTAACACTGAGATTATAGCCTTCCATCGCGCCATCCATATCACCACTTAATTGCAGAAACCAAGAGCGGCAGAGCGTGAGGTCGGTAATGAAATGGGGGGAGGCGGTTGGCGGAATATTGCTCAGTGCTTGGTTAGTATTTTTAAGTGCCAGTGCAATAGCGGTGTCGTTTTCTGTATTCTGATCCCAGCATTTAAGCAGTTGCAGCTTTTCATGACGGGTGACATCGTCAGTTGAAATTAGTTTGCTTAATAACACTAGATTGCTTTCGATTTCTTCACGGGTCATAGGGACGCCGCTTTCAAATCTTGCAAATATTTTATCAACCTGAGTTTTTTCTTCTGCCATAGTGTTGCTAAGCGGCAGTAGAAGCAGCAATAAGGAGAATGATAAATACCTAAGTTTATGTAGCAAAAAAGATTCCTGTTCGCATTAAAATCAATAGCTAATTATTAGCTTAGCATAACTTGTTTGTTCATTTTTAATATAGATGTATAGCAATTTTGCATTCGGTTAATGATCAAGGTATAAACTCCGCCTTGGTTATTATCCCACAAAGGAATCACCCTTGAAGAAATTACTCTGTGCCGCATTATTCAT
The DNA here is from genome assembly GCF_013248875.1 of Shewanella sp. DC2-4. NCBI lineage: Bacteria > Pseudomonadati > Pseudomonadota > Gammaproteobacteria > Alteromonadales > Shewanellaceae > Shewanella > Shewanella sp. DC2-4. The sequence goes on from NZ_JABRVR010000002.1 coordinate 439,745, forward strand.
GATGAGTGGCACTAGCTGGGCAGGCTCAGATTTAGAAACCTCTGGCGATGTATTGCATTTATTATTACCCGCTACTGCGATGGGCACGACCTTGTTTTATGAAGAGGGTTATGACGGTAGTTGGCAGTTAATTCAGGCAGCGGTGTCGAGTCGGTTAATTGTTGAAGGTCTTAAGTATAGTGTGAGTAAAGACAGGCCAGACGATAGTGGCGATGATTCGTTTCCATCGGGTCATACCTCAGACAGCTTTATGGCGGCGACGTTTATTCAGCAGCGCTATGGTTGGCAATATGGTTTACCTGCCTATGTTGCCGCATCTTATGTGGGTTACACACGAGTGGCGAGCGACCAACATTATCTCGAGGATGTGTTAGCTGGCGCGGCGATTGGAGCGCTGGCGGGTTGGTATTTTACTCAACCCTATGAGGGGATTACAGTTACGCCGATTGCGGGTAACGGCGTTTATGGTTTATATGTGAGTGGTCAGTTTTAAGACTATTTTTTGGGATGTGAATCGAGATTTTTATGAGCGAATTATCAGCTGTTTACCGCGAAACTGCCGAGCAGATTTCTTACAATGTTGCGAATAAAGTATTACCAATGGCTAAATTACCGGGTGACTTATTAGCAGCGTACCAAGGTTTGTGTGCCGAACTGTTGGAAGACAGGGAAGGTAAATTTAGCCAAGCTTGGGCATCTTTACCTGCCAGTGCACGTAATCTAATGGAACAAGCCGCATTCCACGGTTTCTATATCGCGAATGCTTGGTTGCAATTGAGTCGTGTCGCCCAAGAAATTTCTGAGCAAGCCGATACCGATAGTGCAATCCAAGAGCAAGAATATAATGGCATTTTTACGCGCTTAGCCGATGAATCGCTCAAAGAAAGCCTACGTAAGTTGAAGAAAGCGCGTACCGATCGCGCTTTGCTCAATAGCTTTAAACAGGTGATGGCACCTTAGTGTTCTATTGAAATGAAAAACTGTGCCTGAAATGAAAAAGCCCGTTACTGCAAAGTAACGGGCTTTTTGCTGGCTAGCACAAACGCTCAACTAAGCTGTTTTACTGCAACTTAAGTCGCGGCAACGCTATGCTTAGAACGAAGTGCGTTTGTAACGGCGATATTCTGGACTCCAGAAATTGCCTTCAATCGACTGCTGTAAGATCTCATCGCTCATTGGCAGCGTTAACCCTTGTTCAACTGCGACTTTACCTACGGCGAAAGCAATATGCTTACTCACCGCATGGATATCTTCCAGTTTAGGCAGTAGTGGACCTGTACCATCGATTGCCAGTGGCGAACATTCGGCAAGTGCGCGACTTGAAGCCATCAGCATGGCATCGGATACGTGACGTGCGCCAGAAGCTAATACGCCTAAGCCAATACCTGGGAAGATAAAGCTGTTGTTGCACTGGGCAATTTCATAGGTTTCACCATCGACAACCACAGGCTCGAATGGGCTGCCCGTAGCGACGAGTGCTTGACCTGAGGTCCAATGCAAAATGTCCTTCGGTGTCGCTTCTACGCGGCTGGTGGGGTTCGACATAGGGAAAATAATCGGCCGAGCACAATGGCTGTGCATAGCACGGATGATTTCTTCGGTGAAGAGTCCTGGAACGCCAGATACCCCAATCAGCACTGTCGGCTTGGCGTTGTTAACCACATCGAGCAGTGAAATATTGTCGCTGAAATTGCTCCAATTTTGGATGTTGGTGCATTTCTGCGCCAATTTTTGCTGGAATGGCAACAGGTTAGGCATGTTGTCGAGCAATAAGCCCCAACGGTCAACCATACACACTTGAGTGCGAGCTTGCTCGTCGCTGATCCCTTCAGACACCATTTGTGCCACGATAGCTTCGGCAATACCGCAACCGGCACTACCAGCACCGAGGAAGGCGATACGTTGTTGATTCAATTCAGTGCCCGCAGCCTTACACGCGGCGAGCAAGCAACCAACGGCAACCGCAGCAGTACCTTGAATATCATCGTTAAAGCAGCAATAGCGATCCTTATAACGCTCTAGGATCGGCATGGCATTCTTTTGGGCAAAGTCTTCGAACTGGATCAAAGTATCCGGCCAACGCACGTGGACGGCTTGCATAAAGGCTTCGATAAACTCGGCATATTCTTCGCCACCGATGCGAGGATGGCGCCAACCCATATACATAGGATCTTCTAACAACTGCGGATTATCTGTGCCTACGTCTAAGGTAATAGGCAGGGTATAAGCTGGACTGATACCGCCACAGCTAGTGTAGAGTGACAGCTTACCGATAGGGATCCCCATGCCGCCAATACCTTGATCGCCAAGGCCTAAAATACGTTCACCATCAGTGACTACGATAATTTTAACTTTTTGACGAGTCGAGTTATTGAGGATGTCATCGATCCTATCTTTGTTCGGATAGGAGATAAACAAACCACGGTTGCGGCGATAGTTTTTCGAGAAACGTTCACAAGCTAAACCTACTGTCGGCGTATAGATGATGGGCATCATCTCGCTGATGTTATTTTGCACTAAACGATAAAATAAGGTCTCGTTTGTGTCTTGGATATTACGTAGGTAAATGTGCTTGTCTAAGTCGTTATTGAAACTTCTAAATTGATCGTAGGCGCGAGAAGCCTGCTCCTCAATCGTTTCAATGGCATAGGGGACTAAGCCTTCGAGGTTAAAGAAAATACGCTCTTCTTCAGAAAATGCACTGCCCTTGTTAATCAGTGGGGCTTCAAGAATGGCAGGTCCTGCAAACGGAAGATAGAGGGGGCGTTTATTATCGTCCATGGGTAACCTTTTGAGTTATTGTTTAAGTGGTCAATACGTGCTGTAAGTCACGTAAGGTTATCATGAAATGTGATCTTTGTTGTCCGTGGAACGAGGTATTTGTGGTTTTTTTTGCAGCAGTAAAAAAGTCAGCTGTTTTAAACAGGATTTCTGAGGTTGTTGAGATGGAATTGTTAAGGTCTTGTTTATATCCAAACAAGCTCAGGTGTAGATAAAAACGGATATAAAAAAACGCAGCCTAAGCTGCGTTTTATGTCATAAGTTTAGCGTTATACGCCGCGATACTTAAGTGATAAGCCGCGGATAAAGTTACGCAGTATTTGATCGCCACACTCTTTAAAATTCTTGTGGTCTGGATTGCGGAACAGGGCGCTTAGCTCTGATTTTGACATTTGCACTTCGGCTAAAGCCAAAGCTGCTACTATGTCTTCTTCACGCATTTCGAGGGCAACTCTCAGCTTTTTAAAGATGAGGTTGTTGTTTAAACGTGAAACGGGCGCTGGAATTTCTGCACCTTCACGTAGACCGCGCTTCTCTATGATAAGACCATCTAAAAACTGACATAAGGTCGTGTCGTTACAAGCTTTATAACCTTCTTCCTCTTCTTTACGTAGAAGATCAATCATCTCTTCGACAGGCACTTCTCTTCCAGCTTTAGCAAAAATTTTAATCATTTTTGCATTGCTAAAATCAAACACGAAGCGCAAACGGCGCAAAATATCATTATTAATCATGGTCATCTCTTGGCGCGGCTGCGCTATCTGGTTTAAGAGCCCGCATTATATACCCAAACCACCTTAATTGCAGAATTCAGCGGGAATTTAATGGCAGTTAGTTAAGGCCATTTATTGCTCCGGCATAAACATTCTGGCAATTAACCTTTAATGATGTTGTACCAATAGATAAACAGTGCTGCGAAAATCAGTAGATAAATCAGGCCAAACCAAGAGAGGAGTTTCATCTTAGCGCCATATCTGTCTGTCTCGGGGAGCTGTTTGCTGGTCATTAAGCGGTAATTTAACCAAGCAAAAATGACTGTGGTCATGAAGGCCAAGATCATCACAAACTCGAGTAACGGTAAGAGTGCACCTTTAAAGAAGAGGATCAGTAATAAGCCAAAGGCACTGATGGCGAGCATGATCCCTGTGAGGCGTTTGTCTGAACTGGTCTTTGAGGTGAGTAACTGCCAGCCCATATCTAAGGTACGGCTATAGCCATCAATCACTGTAACTGTTGTGCTGAAAATACACAGAAATGCCACAATACCAATAAGATAACGACTCTCGCCGCCCATCACTTGGCTGTAAAGATTAATCAATTGATTAGCAAACTGCGCGCCGGAATCTGAAAAGTGTTCGCCACTGCCATGCATCACTAAAGCGCCCAAGGACAAAAACACGATCGCGAGGATCGCAGTGATGATATAGCCTAAGTTAAAGTCGAGCAGCGCCTGCGCTTTCGTCACTGTCTGGCTTTTTTGTTTTTCGAGCAACCAGAGAGAATTCCAAGCGCTGACTTCAATCGGGGCTGGCATCCAACCCATCATGGCGACCAGAAATCCCACATGGGCCCATTGCCAAGGTGAAGGAGAGGCAAAATTGCTCGCTAATGGTTGAGCGTGATCCCAAGCTAAGGCCACGGCAATTAAGGTGGTTAAGGTTAGGGCGAACATGATGATCTTAGTGAGTCTATCAAGGAGTTGATAATGGCCTAAAATCAGTAAAGCCAATGAACTTAGCAATACCAGCAGGGCTAACCAATCGATGGGCAGCGGAATAAATTGGGTCAACATAGCGGCGGTTAACATGCATACCCCTGCAGTACTGGCAATGGCGGCGATCACATTGAGCCCAGTAAACAGCAGTAAGTAACCTCGGCCCTGTTTTTGGTAGCCGTGCAGTAGACTCTCCCCTGTGGCAGCTGTGTAGCGTGCGCCAGCTGCAAAGAAGGGATACTTAAGTAAATTCACCCCAAGAATAACCCAAGCTAGTTGCCAACCAAATTCGGCGCCCGCCCGAGTCGAGGCGACTAAATGGGATGCGCCAATCGCCGCGGCGGCCATAAGAACACCTGGGCCCATGGCTTTAATGCCGAGAGTTAGGTGTGTCATCCAAGAGGATGAAGGAGAAGTTACTGAAGATTCTGTCATGTCGTTATTAAAAATGCCTGTTGAAAATTAATCTGGGGAATCGAACACTCCCTCATGTTAAGGCTGCGCTCATGTTAAAGCCGCGCTAACGCTAAGTGAGTGGCTCAACATTAAAGGTAAAGTGATTGAACTAAAAGTCGTTTTATTCAATTTATCTGTTTAATTTTTGACTGAGTAAAGTTTCAATGCGTTTTAAGCTTGCAGCCATTTCGACTACGATTTGTAACAGCGTATTATCTGGCTGTGCCGATGGGCTTATTGGGTGCAAGGGCTGGGTAAGCCGTTCTTTTTGTTCTAATACGCGGGCTCTAAATCGAGGCGCATCGACTATGCCGACTAAGCTTATCAATGCGCCTGCGCCCGATTGCCCTGCGGTTTCTACCGTGAGTTTATGCAGACCAAATAGGCGCATAATTGGGCCTTGGATCAATGCCATATCGGTAATTTTGTCCAAAGGCACAGTGTTTTCAGTACGAGTTAATATGCCCCTCCTGACAATAAGTTTATTGCTGGTGAGCTCGGCACTCATGTTGTTAATATAGCGGCGAGTCCCCCACAGCCCTATTGGAAACCAAAGTAATAACAAGGGAATACCTATTATGCTTAGGCTGAAATAGGCGGCCCCTGAAAGCAACCAATACCAACCTAAATGGGTTTCAAACTCTGCTTGATAAATAATCTTGTCTTCCATATTTCTTCCTTTAATTCTGATATTCAAATACTGCGACTTGTCTTGTAGGTTGAATTTTTAGTGCTTAGACCTTCTTTGATTCTCGTATGAGGAAAATACACTGCCTCAAATGTAACAAAAGCTTAACTTTTATTTCTCTGCCATTGACTTTGGTTTGTAACTCATTACCTTGTGTATTGTTAATTTAGGGTTTTCTTATTGTTAAAATAATTTTAATGAGATAAATAAAACAAGGGAAATGTATGAACAGACCTCAGATTCTACCCAGTGCTTGTGCAATCGCAATTGCTATGGCATATGCGCCAACAGTGGCCCATGCTGCCGATAAAGGTGCAGAAAAAGTTGAACGTATTGAAGTAACGGGTTCCCGTATTAAACGTACCGATATTGAAGGCCCTTCCCCTATTCAATCGATCAGTAAAGACGATATTGCCAATATGGGATTTGATAACCTGCAGCAATTACTTGAACGCATGCCTGCCAATGGTGCTGGCGCGTTTTCTACCCGAGGAAACAGCCAAGATTCAACCGCCAACGGCGGCGCATCTATCAGTCTACGTGGTTTAGGCCCAGACGCGACCTTAGTGTTAATTAACGGTCGTCGTGTTGCGGCGAGTGCTTTTGCCGAAGGTATCACTAATTCCTTTGTTGATATCAATAATATTCCGGTATCAGCTATTGAACGTATCGACATACTGAAGGACGGTGCATCGGCTATTTATGGTTCTGATGCGATCGCGGGTGTGGTTAACATTGTTCTGAAAAAAGATATTGAAGGCATTGAGGTCAATCTTGGCTACGGTGATGCTTCAGGCACTGGCTACGATGAAACGACAGCGAATATGGTGTGGGGGATGAAGTCCGATAAGGGCAGTGCTTCCGTTATCCTCGACTATTTCAAAAATGATACTTTAGCTGCGACTGATTTAGGACGTTTTGGTGTTTCAAATCAATCACCTTATGGTGGTGAAGATTTTCGTTCTTCCCGTGGTTTTCCTGGGTATTTCTATGTTGATGGTGTTAAAACTATCGATCCTGCTTGTCCTGCTGATAGTGCAACCGCGAGTGGAAGTTGTTTATTTGAGTACGGCTCATACAATTTTGTTGCGCCGGCTGCGGAGCGCGTAGGGGCTATTGGCCAATTTGACTATCATTTTAATGATGATTTAACAGCATTTTTAGAGTTAGCGGCGCAGCACAATACCTCAATCGCAGGTGGAGCACCGACACCACTTGACGAGGATGCTGGTTTAACTGTACCTGGATCTCACCCGAATAATCCTTGGGGGAAAGATATTGAAATTGGTCGCTTCCGTACGGTTGATGCGGGGGCGCGACGTTGGGATATTGAATCCGATAGTTTACGTTTAGTTGCTGGTTTACGCGGTGTAGTAAAAGAGTGGGATTGGGAAGCTTCTGTTCAAAAAGGTCGCAGTGAGTCGACTCAAACGGGTGATCGCAGCCAAGGCTGGGTAAGAACAGATTATTTGCAACGTGAAATTGATGCGGGTCGTTACAATCCTTTCGGCGGCACGATGAACTCACAAGAGGTCATTGACGCTATTACCACCAGTTTAGTACGCCAAGGTTTGTCAAACATGACATCTTATGCGGCTAACATATCTGGTCAAGCATTTACCTTGGCTGGTCGCGACATCATGATGGCGGCGGGAGCTGAATATCGCGAAGAAGATGTCAGTGATGTGCCCGATGAGCAATTCCAACGTGGATTGATTTTTGGTACTGAAGCTGTCTCTGCGGCGGCATCCCGTGAGCAATATGCCGCTTATATGGAATTATCTATTCCAGTCACGGATAACTTCGAGTTGCAACTCGCTGGTCGATATGATCATTACAGCGATTTTGGTTCAACGACTAACCCTAAAGTCGCCTTTCAATGGGGAGTGACTGACGAGCTAACGGCGCGCGCGTCTTGGTCTACGGGCTTCCGTGCACCCTCGTTAGCGCAGATAGGTCTTGGTCCATCTCGCGAAAGTAGTTTCTTTGTCGATACTTACCGTTGCGCTGCCGATAATGTTGATTGTGAAGCCTTAGATTACAACACTGAATTTGAAGGTAACTCTGAGCTGGATGCTGAAGAATCCGAAACTTGGAACGTCGGTATGATCTGGGCGCCGAGTCAGACGTTTGATGTGGGTTTTGATATCTTTAGCATCACGCAAGACAACAAAATTGATAAACAGCCATTAGGCGATATCTATACTGCAAATTGTAACGATCAAAATAGCACAGTGTGCGAGCGCTTAGCGCCACAGCTAGGTCAAACTTTAGGTCCGATCAGTATTATCCATTCAAGCTTTATCAACTTAAGCTCTCAAGATGTACAAGGGATGGATGTCTCTAGTCATTATGGTTTTGAGCTAGATAGCTATGGGGATTTGAAGTTTGGCTTAGAGTACAGCTACTTACATAATTTTGAGAAAGATGGTCTGGATTACACGGGTGAGTATAAGTTCCCTCAACATCGCTGGTTACTCACCACTAACTGGACTATGGATAATTTTGCCGCCAATATTAATTTGAGTTACATCGGTGAATTTGAAGATACCCCAGATATCAATTTCGATGGTGTACTTGATTTTGAAAGTAATAAGTCTCGTATGATCGACTCTCAATTATTGGTCGACATGTCTGGTACTTATCGCTTCAATGAAATGTTCAAGCTGACACTAGGCGTGAACAACGTATTTGATGAAGAGCCACCATTTGCTATCGGTGACGGGGATACGGATCTCTACGGCTATGTTATTTCAGTACATAATCCTATGGGCCGCTACATTTACACTAAATTCACGATGAACTTCTAACTACCGCTTAGCGTCATTTCATTCGGAATGGTGCGTCATTTATGATGGGTGGTGTGATCTCTAATAAAAAAGGCCAATAATGATATTGGCCTTTATTTTTATAGGGTTAAACTTGTGACGGTTGAGTTTATAACTGCGTCGCTGCCCACTTTGCGCGACTTTCGCGGCTTTCACTCATTTTGGTCGGTTCACGGAAGGCTTTGTAGGCCTCCACGTCGAGGGCCACTAGGCTGACGTCGACTTCTAGGACCAGTTTGCACTCTTTCTTGATGCGCCAAGCGGCCGTGTTGTACAGCTCAGTAAAAGGCAGTGAACTTAAGAATTCGGGGTTGTATTGTGTGTAAACCGCTTGAGTGGGGTAGACCACGAAGGCTAAGTGACGCTTAGGTTCTTTCTTAAATAGTTCTTCGATACCATCGCAGGTGTTGAGCACTTGCATCTCAATGATGTCATCAATATCAAGCAGTTTCTTTTGTGCCAGCTCAGGTGCCAGTTGTTCACCGCTTTCCCAGGCGAGTACATCGGCTTCGCTATGGTTAGTCAGAGCACCAACTTGAGCCGTGCTTAAGCTGAGTGACTGGCGTAAGTAGCTCATTTCGATGGCATTCAAGCCAATGTTCTTAGACATAATCGTGTTCTCAATGCAATAAAAGTAAAATTAGTATTTGATCTTTAACCAGATTTCTTCAACCCATTCCCAAAACGACTCCCAATAGATATCGGTAAAGTCGCCGTTTTTCCAGAAATGTACTTGACCATCTTGGTCGATACAGTAAAAAGCATCACCTTGCTGACATATGGCAATCATGTCCCTTGGCATACCGATGGACCACGCATAGCAAGTCACTTCGGGCAGGTAGGTGTGCGAGTAGGGATCCGATGCTGTTACTGGCTCTATCGTGCCGTAAATCACATCACTGGCATACAACAGGTATTCTTTTAGCTCCCTTGGCAATGAAATCAGGATTTGCTCTTCGACTTCGACGAGCTGCTCAAATGTGGGTAATTCGAGTGGTACAGGAACAGTTTCGCTGCGTTCTTGGAGTTGCTCAATAATGTCGTGCATGGCATTTCCTGCTGATAGGGCTATGGCGCGGGATTATATACTTAAAAAGACGTTCGATGCGAGAGAGTGCATTTTTCAGCTTATTTTTAATATGTTTTTTCAGGCACTGTAAAATATAAAAAAAGGCGCTGGCACCTTTACAGATAACCAGCGCAAGAGTGGAAGCTTTTTAGTTAAGCGACCGAGGCTCTTAATAAACTGGCTTCATCAACCCGTTTATAGTTAAGCCATGCCTTGTGGTACAACTTATGTGATTCTTGACGTAATTGGGCAATCTGCGCGAGTTCAAACTCACTTAGTGAACGTTGTTGTTTACGAGCATTGGCCTCAATCCTTTGTACTTTTTCATATACCTTGTGTTCAGGACCATTTTTGATATCAGCGATATCCTGTAGGTGTAACTGCACTTCAGCAATCATGCCTGATTGGGGTAAGCGTACCAGTAGATTGAGATCGCGATAGCCAGAGGCTTTAGGTTCAGCAAAGCGGTTTTTTTGTTTCACAACTTGGGTGTGCTCATTCAAAGTTTGGTAGGCATGCATCAGATCTTGAATGCTGTCGGTCACAATACTTGCCCTTGCAAGGTCGGTAATTTGGCTGGCATCACCGTTAAATTTTGTCGCCACTTTATCGGCAGCTCTTTGGTAACTCTTTACTGGCGGAACAATCACTTGTGCCTGTGAATAATGGGCAATATTGGTGAGTAATTGGGCGAGTTCAGCTTGTGCATCATAGGCTTGGTGATGGAGCACGGATAAGTCATTCGAGGGTTGATGAGGCGCATCGAAGGTCTGACTGCTGAGTGCATATAGACCATGTAGGTCATGGCTTGATGCCTGTCTTGCACTGTAATTACCACGTTCTGCTTTACTGTCACTGATGTCGAGAGGATTTGTTACACCAGCGCGGCTCGATAATAAGAGTAGAAAAATAAAAAAAGTACGAAATAACTTAGTCATGCGGCCTACTTCCTTATGGGTGAGTTATTCAGGTCACGCACCCACCATAGGCTTCTATTGCTTAATTAAAGCTGAACCAACCATGAAGACTTGTTCATCTTGCGCATGGGGCTCAGTGGTTTAAGGAAATAAAAATGGCGCCACCTTTAACAGTGAGCGCCATTGTTGGCCAGCTTATGCCGCTGAACAGTGATTTAAATTTGGCTTACCAAATTTTTACGCGTTTCTCTGGTGCGATATACATGGCATCGCCAGGTTTTACATCATATGTAGTGTAGAACTCAGGCATGTTAGATAGGGCACCCAGAGCGCGGAATTCCGCAGGTGAGTGTGGATCGGTCGCTACGCGGTTACGCATGGCTTCTTCTTTAGCTTTTGCGCGCCAAATTTGCGTGAAGCCTATGAAGAAACGTTGATCGCCCGTTAAGCCATCGATAACGGGTGCATCTTTACCGTTAAGCGATTTCTTATAAGCACGATAAGCGATAGTCACACCTGACAAGTCACCAATGTTCTCGCCTAAGGTTAAGCTGCCGTTGACATGCAGATCATCAAACACTGCGTAACCATCGTACTGTGCGATTAGCGCTTTGCCGCGAGCAGAGAACTCTTTCAAGTCTTGCTCTGTCCACCAATCACGCATGTTGCCTTCGCCATCGAATTTAGCGCCTTGGTCGTCAAAACCGTGGCCCATTTCATGGCCGATCACCGCACCAATACCACCGTAGTTGACTGCATCGTCAGCCGCCAAATTGAAGAAGGGTGGTTGCAGAATGGCAGCAGGGAACACGATTTCATTCATGGTTGGGTTGTAGTAAGCGTTAACCGTTTGTGGCGTCATGTGCCATTCGTCTTTATCGATTGGCGCGCCCAGTTTGGCTAGTGATTTAGCATGTTCAACTTCGCTGGCACGCATAGCGTTACCGACTAAGTCGTTCTGCCTTGATGGTCAGCTTACTGTAATCTTCCCATTTGTTCGGGTAACCGATTTTCGGGTTGAATTTTGCTAATTTATCCGCCGCAGCCACTTTAGTGCTGTCGCTCATCCAAGTTAATTCTTTGATGCTGTCGCCGTAAGCACCACGCAGGTTTTCAACCAGTGCTTGCATACGGTCTTTGGCTTCTGGAGTGAAGTGACGTTTGACATACACTTTACCCACAACTTCACCAAGAACGCCATTGACGGCTGCAACGCCACGCTTCCAACGAGGTTCTTGTTCTTCTTGACCATTTAAGGTTTTAGAGAAGAAAGCGAAGTTTTCATTGTCTAACGCTTCACTTAGATTGCTCGCCGCGTGCGTCAGCACTTGCCATTGCATATAGGTTTTCCAAGTGGCTAACTCAGTCGTTTTTAAAACTTCGTTTAATCCTTGGATATAGCTAGGTTGGTTAACTATGATATCGGTTTGCTTGTCAGCGCCAAGAGCGGCTAAGTAGCCTGCCCAATCGATATCCGGTGCCAGTGTTGGCAGATCTTTGACTTGATATAGATTGTAGGTCTTAGTGCTGTCGCGGTTTTCAACCACATCCCAGTGCTTGGCAGCAATGGCCGTTTCTAAGGCTAAAATAGCTTCAGCACTGGCTTTAGGGTTAGCAAGACCCGCAAGGGTAAACATTTTTTCGATATGGGCGACATATGCCTTACGGATATTAACGAAGCGTTCTGATTCGTTAAAGTAGTAGTCTTTCTCTGGCAGGCTTAGGCCATATTGATAGAGATGCGTTGCGTAACGGCTAGAGTTTTTCGCATCGATATCGATATAAAATGCTATTGGGGTACCCGCGCCAGCGATTTGGCAGTGGGCGAAGTACTTCACTAATTCATTCTTATCTTTTAAGGCATTAATAGCATCAAATTCGCCTTGGATTGGTGTGACTCCCAGCTTATTGAGTGTCTCTGTATCCATAAATGAACGATATAAATCGGCCACTTTTTGCTCGTCTGTACCAGCGGCGAGATTGGGCGTTGCAGCCACTTCTTCGATAATGGCTTTTACGTCGTCACGTGATTTTTCACGTAAATCGTAGAAAGCGCCAATGCTAGTGCGATCGGATGGGATCTCAGTGTTTTTTAGCCAAGTGCCGTTAACGTATTTATAGAAATCGTCTTGTGGACGAATCGCTTTATCAAAATTAGCAAATTCAATTCCAGAACCTAGTGCTTGAGTCACTGCCGCTGCGGTGGCTGTTTTAGCAGTTTCAGGTGCTTTAACTTCGGCAGCTTTGTCATTACAGGCAGTCAGGCCTGCGATAAGTGAGGCACACAGTCCCCCAATGAGTACTTTTCTCATGTTGTTTCCTTCGAGTTTATTATTGTGCCCATTATTGGGGCTGTTATTTTGGCAAAATGGGATTGCTTCAGGCGCAATGAACTATGTTAATGCCTTACTAGGAATCGAAACAAGGTCATTACAGTGTTTATCGTGGATTTATCTTGAGTGATATGTAACTAAAGGTTACCAGTGAGCATATTTAAGTCAGTAGCTGCAAAGTTACCGTATGCAGGCCTTTTCAGGTAAGCGAGCACTTCGCTTTCTCATTTTAAAATAGGGTTAATTCAGTTGCCTAATTAGTTTTGCAGGGTTACCTGCAACCACTGTTTTGGCTGCGACATTTTTAGTTACTACGGCGCCAGCACCGATGACGGCATCATCACCAATATTGATTCCTGGCATTATGATTGCGCCGCCGCCAATCCATACCCGTTTACCGATGTGAATCGCTTTAGCGGTTTCCAAACCTGAGCAACGTAGCTCGGCATCAAGTGGGTGACTTGAGGTATAGAACTGTACATTGGGGCCAATCATAGTCTGTTCATCAATAAAAATGGGGGCATTATCCTGCAAGGTGACATTGACATTGATGAACACTCTGTCAGCAAGAGTAAGATTAATGCCATAACTGATAAAAATCGGCGTGGAGATAGTTGCGACTGGCGATTTAAGGGGTATAAGTTGTTGGCAGAGTTGGGCGTACTCAGTGCTATTTTGAGCAATCGTTTGATTTAATTGTCGATTCAGTCGCTGCTGTTGTGCTCTTAAACTTAAGAGTTCGCTGTCAAGACAATCATATTCTTGGCCTGTGATCATCTTTTGGAATTCAGTCATAGCATCTTTCCCTATGGTGATTACTGTCAATGCGTAAGGGCTAAATAGAAACACAGCTCGTGTTGAGCAGCAATTCTTTGCCCTTTGAACGGGTCGGCTTCATAATACGGCAGTTTTCTTTATTGAAGTTGAGTATTAACGTGCGTTTAGACAAATTTATCTGTGAGAGTACCTCATTGACTCGCTCATTAGCGAAAAAAGCCCTGCATCGCGGTGATATTACTTGTGATGGCTTAGTCGTTAAAGACTCGGGTTTTAAAGTGACTGAAGGTATGTGTGTTTGCCTTGAAGGCGAGCCGATTGTCTTAGTGGGCGAGCGTTATTTAATGCTTAACAAACCGGTAGACACTATTTGCTCGACGATAGATGAAACCTACCCTTCGGTATTGAGCTTAGTGGATGTACCTAAGCCAGAAACTCTGCACATTGCTGGTCGTTTAGATGCCGATACTACAGGGCTAGTGTTGATTACCAGTGATGGTCAATGGTCGCATAAGATCACCTCACCGAAGAAAGAATGTGGCAAACGCTATTTAGTGCAACTCGCTGAGCCTGTGGATGCTAGTTTGATTGCGGTATTTGCCGCTGGCGTTGAATTGCGCGGTGAAGATGGTCTAACTAAGCCAGCGTTACTGGAGATTATTGATCCACAATTAGTGCGATTAACCATCACCGAAGGTAAGTATCATCAAGTGAAGCGTATGTTTGCCGCTGTGGGCAATCATGTGCAAGGGTTGCATCGTGAAAGTGTAGGGCAAATTGAATTAGACCCCACCTTAGCACTGGGTGAATGGCGATATTTGACGGCTGAAGAGATAGCTTCAGTCTGATGAGTTTGATATAAAAAATGCCGCCCGAGTTTTACTTTGGCGGCATTTTTATTTGTGCTAAATAGCTTTTATTACTGTTTCTTTAAAATCAGATGACCGCTGATGGTATTCATCTTCACGTTGGCTGCACCAGAGCCTGTTTGGAATGATAACTCTGTGCTTGGTACATATTTTTGTTTTTGCGGTACATCTTGGGTTAAACCGTTGTTGATTTTTCCACCAGGACCACCATTTAAGTTGAAGCTTGCATCGGGAACATCATTAAAGATCACGGTAATATCGCCACTCACACTTTCTAAATTCGCTTTGTTGAAGTTTTTAGCGAGTGACACTTGTGAATCTCCGCTGACGGTTCTGAGCTCGATTTCCTTGGTGACACTAAAGTTAGCATTCACTTCACCTGAGACTTGTTCAATCGTGACTTTTTCTGCTTGAGTGTGGCTTTTTAAGTCACCGCTAACGAGGCGATAATTCATTTCTCCTTTACTGTCAGTGTCCTGAATCGTGCCGGATACGGTTTCTAATTTGATTTTTCCATCAAGTGCTTTGGTCGTGATATCACCAGAGACTGTATGTAACTCAGGTTTACCACTTAAGTTGTTGGCGTTGATATTGCCGCTTACCGTATTCAAATCCAGTTCACCTTGAGTTTCGGCAACTTGCAGATTGGCAGATATGGTATCTGCACTGAGTTTAACTGTTTTTGGGACTTTAATGGTGAGCTGTGATCCTTTGTCATTATTGCCATTATAGTGGCGAGGCATCTTGTCTTCGATATTGAGACTATTTCCCTGTTGCTCAAACACAAAGCCTTCGCTCAATTCATCTAATGTGCCAGTGACACTCACTTCGCTCTTATCCCATGTTTGAATGGTCACATCACCGCGTTGGACTTTGATCTGCAGTTGAGTGTCGCTGCTGACACTTAACTGTTTATCAACGCTTTGTGCTGCTAACACATTGCCCATTAAGCCTAAACAGAGTGTCGAAACCAATAGGCTAGCTTTAGTGAGATTGCGGTTACTCATAGGGTGTTTCCTTGTGTCGAGTTTCTAATGGGTAATTTTTGGCCCTGTTGTAATAGGTCGAGCTCACGCTGCTGCACCCAAAGCCAGAGTTGCCAAAGTTGTTTATCGGTTGGATTTGCTTGTAAAGCTTGGTAAATCTGTGTTGCCGCGAGCCTTAGCTCAGTTAAACCTTGCTCAACGGGTGCGCTGAAGCTGCTCGTTTGCCACATTAGCGCATTTGGCGCCTGTTCTAGGTTGTCCACTTGCGCTTGGTGTGATGTTGCAATTTGGGTGAGTAATAAATGTAAGGCCGCATCCCCTGGTTGCTCTGGCATAGCTTGGTTCTGGGCAAGCTCTGTCTGCTGCATTACGAATGAGTTGAAATAGGGCAATTGGGTATATCCCAATGCCGCTAGAATAATAAACGAAGCCGCTATCGCCCAAGCGTGACTCTTCTGGGATTTGTACGTTTGGGGTATCAGCGTTTTATCCATGCGTTTTTCAATGCCTTGCCACAGATCATGTGTAGGCGACATCTCTTTGGGCGCGCTATTGATCAATTGCTCAAGCTGTTGTTCACGGGAAAGCGGCGTTAACGTCATTACAGCATCTCCTGTAGTAGTTGCTTAGCTCTATGGTATTGGGTCTTGCTGGTACCGACGGCAATGCCGAGTAAGTCAGCGATTTCATCATGTTGATAACCTTCGATTGCACAGAGTACGAAAACCATGCGAGCGCGTTCTGGCAGTTTGAAAATTAACTTATCTAATCCGCTATAGCTGCTATCAGAGCTTAAGGGTTCAGTTTCTTGTTCCAGCGGAATAAATCGTGACCAAAAGGACTTTTGTTTACGAATGCTGCTCAATGCCTGATTGACACAAATACTGTGTAACCAAGTGGAAAACTGACTCTCACCTCGAAATTGTGGCAACTTCTGCCACACTAAAATAAAACACTCTTGGGTAATTTCTTCAGCCATAGCGCTATGGCCGCAAAGGCGCAGTGATAGGGCGTAAATACGTTTGTAATGGCTTTGATACAGCAACTTGAAGGCAGTTCTGTCTCCTTGGCTCGCTAAGGTGACCAGTTCAAAGTCAGACATTGAGCCATTGAGTGGGAGGATCCCTGCTGTCACTGTAATTTCCTGCCATAATGATTGAGTGTTGTAGTTTTGACGCAGTGGGCGCTACAAAAGGTTTGGAACCTTAAAAAATATATTTTATTTAGATCAATTATCCAGCGTAACATTTTTGTAATTTGTAGTAGAATTCGCCCGAAAAAGTACTGCTAAGCTAATGAAGTAATTCATTTTATATCAATTGATATTATGACGCTTACATCTGCTTTGAGACGGTATATTTAACGTAATTAAAACGAAATACTTTGTAGTAACGGTAGGGTATCACCCTGAAGCACCAAGCTAAAAATAAGTTAAAAATAATGCGGTACTCACAGTATGGGAGCTTAAATCGACAAGCTATCAAAGTATTTGATGTGAACTTTTAATGTATTGCTATGTTTGCGCTGTTAAAGGCTTAATTTCCAGCTATCTTTTTAAGATAGATTATATATTCGGGGACTTTCTATGCTAATCCGCTCAAAGTTGTTACTCAGTGCTGCAGTGTCTATTTCGGCACTAATTGCCATGTTTGGATTACAACTCTATTCAAATTCGGTGAAATCGGAACTTTCTAACGCGGCTCAAAGTGTGCTTGATTTAGAGCGCGACGTCTTAATTTTGCGTAAAAATGAAAAGGACTTTTTCGCTCGCAAGGATTTGAAATATGTCGAGCTGCATAAGCAAAGCCACATGGCAATCGACAGTATTGTCCCTGAGTTAGAGAAAGTCTTTAAAGAATATGGGGTGTCGACTGCCTCACTTGAAAGTTTTGACCGTAATTTAAATCAGTATCAAGCCGCTTTTTCTGAAGTGGTGCAGCTACAACAAGAGATTGGCTTAACACCTAAAACAGGTTTGTACGGTACATTACGAGCTGCGGTGCATAACGTTGAAACGCTACTCAAGGAATTTGATCAGCCCGCACTCGAAGCCGCAATGCTGCAACTTAGGCGTAACGAAAAGGATTTTATGCTGCGTCGTGAGCTAAGTTATGTCGAAACCTTCGATACTAATATTGGTAAGTTTAATGACAAGCTTCGTGCCTCGAGTATCGATATTGATACTCAACGAAAAATTGAAGAGCTTATTACCCAATATCAAAAGGATTTCAAAAGCTTAATTAATAAAGAACAGCAGCTTGGTTTGACCGAAAATGACGGTACTATGGCGCGAGTTTTAGCTGCAAACCAGCAAACTGAGAGCAGTACGAGTGACTTGAAAAACTTAGCTCTTAAGGCTATTGATGATGCTGAGAGTAGTAGCGTTAATGTCGGTATTACTGTGTTTATCTTTATTGCGTTACTACTATCAATCATTACCTACTTGATTATCCGCAGTATTATCGCGCCTGTTGAGCGTATCACGCAGATCATTTCTCGCATCGAAGTGAGTAAAGATCTGACATTGAGGTGCGATGCCTCCACCCAAGACGAACTTGGTGAAATTGCACAGCATTTCAATAGCATGGTGAGTAGCTTCCAACAGCTGATTGAGCAAGTGATTGAGTCGGTCGCAACGATTAACACTTCCTGTAAACGTGTTTCAGAAAATGCCATGCTTGCCTCCGAAGGTGTGGGCCAACAACTTAATGAGACCGACATGGTCGCAACAGCAATCACTGAGATGGGCGCAACGATTGAGGAAATCGCTAAAACAACCGAATTAGCTGCATCAAAAGCGGGTCAGACTCACGATAATGCTCAAAGTGGTCAATTAGAGGTTGAGCAAACGATACATAAAATCCAGTCACTTGCTGAGCAGCTGAATAGCTCAGCAGCGGTCGTTAATGAATTGGAACGTGACAGCGAGACTATCGGTAGCGTGTTAGATGTGATTCGCGGCATTGCTGAGCAGACTAACCTTTTAGCCTTGAACGCCGCGATTGAAGCGGCGCGTGCGGGTGAGCAGGGCCGTGGTTTTGCTGTGGTTGCCGATGAAGTGCGTAACTTAGCGATGCGGACGCAATCGTCAACCCAAGAGATTGCTAACATCATTCAAACCCTGCAGACGCGTACCCGATCGATTGTGCAATTGATGGAATCTAGCCAAAAACAAGGCGTTGAAAGCGCTGAACAAGCGGCAAGTGCTGGCGCTTTATTGAAGCTTATCAATAACGACGTGCGTAATATTATGGACATGAGCACTCAAATTGCGGCGGCTATTGAAGAGCAAAGTATGGTGGCGGCTGAAGTGAACAAGAACGTGGTGGTGATCCGCGATATCGCTGAGGAGTCATCCCATGCGGCAGATGCAAATGCGTCCGCATCGGATGAGCTTAAGGCGCAGGCTGAGTTCTTATTCCGTGCGGTGAGTAATTTTAAAATCTAATGTGTAGAAGCCAGTTTACATCTGATGATCAGAAGCTGGCTTAAAAAATACACTAACAAAAACGCACTCCGAGGAGTGCGTTTTTATGTCTGAGTGGTTAGCTCTGCAAGCTTAGTGATTCGTTAAAACAGTAAGCTGTGCATTGGAACCACTCAGATTAGTCAGAACGTTCAGTAACAGAACTATTAGTGACGGAACATGGCAGAAATAGACTCTTCGTTGCTTACGCGACGAATTGCCTCAGCCAGTACCGCAGACATAGTTAACTGAGTCACTTTAGCCACTTTCAACATTTCTGGGCTTAAAGGAACAGTGTCAGTCACAATCACTTCATCAATCACTGAGTTAGCGATATTTTCAGCCGCTTTGCCTGAGAAGACTGGGTGAGTTGCGTAAGCAAATACGCGGTTCGCACCATGTTCTTTTAAGGCTTCAGCCGCTTTACACAGAGTGCCGCCTGTGTCGATCATATCGTCAACGATAATGCAGTCACGACCTTGAACATCACCAATGATGTGCATAACTTGCGCAACGTTCGCTTGTGGGCGACGTTTATCAATGATCGCTAAATCAGAATCATCCAACAGTTTTGCTACTGCGCGAGCGCGAACAACACCACCGATGTCTGGAGAAACAACGACTGGATTATCTAAGTTCTTCGCTAACATATCTTCTAGCAGCACTGGGCTACCAAATACGTTATCAACAGGAACGTCGAAGAAACCTTGGATTTGCTCAGCGTGCAGGTCACAGGTCAGAACGCGGTCAACACCCACGCTAGACAGGAAATCGGCAACCACTTTTGCAGTAATAGGTACACGGGCGCTACGAACGCGACGGTCTTGACGAGCATAACCAAAGTAAGGAATAACAGCTGTGATACGGCCAGCAGATGCACGGCGCAGCGCGTCAACCATCACGATGAGTTCCATCAGGTTGTCGTTTGTCGGCGCACAAGTGGATTGGATGATGAACACATCGGCTCCACGTACATTTTCGTTAATTTGGACACTGATTTCACCATCGCTGAAACGACCAACCACTGCGTCTCCGAGTTTGCAAAATAGACGATCGGCTATCTTTTTAGCGAGACTGGGGGTGGCGTTCCCAGCAAAGAGCTTGATGTCGGGCACTGTATGAACCTCAGGCGTTTGCTTTATATTTTAGTGGCTAGAGTAACGACGATGTTGGGACGGGAGGAACCCGAGGCGTTATCGTTAAGTGGTTACTCTAGAAGAAAGTAGTTTAAGGGTGACTGAGTCGCGTGATGAGCGGCGAAAGATTCATCCCTTGTGCAACAAATCCTTGCATTTCAGACGGTAATTTCGCCAAGGCTGCGAGAGCTTGTTGCTTTTGTGTGAATTCCCCGAACACGCATGCGCCTGTTCCTGTCATTCTCGACGGCGCATATTCTAGCAGCCAGCCTAATGCCTTGGCAACTTGAGGGTATTTAGAAACGACTAGTTTTTGACAATCATTTGCCCAAGGTTGGTTCATTAGGGTATCTATGGCCAGTTTCGGGGTATCACGTGGTAAAAGTGGATCTTGGAATACTTCAGCGGTGGAAACATGGGCATCGGGTGCGATGATTAAGTACCAAGGCTCACTCGGATTTACCGCTTGCAAGCGTTCACCTACACCTTCGGCAAAAGCGGCGAAACCATGAATAAAAACAGGAATATCGGCACCCAATTTAAGGCCGATTTTAGCCAGTTCTTCGGTCGATAATTGGGTGTTCCATAACGTGTTCAGTGCCACTAAGGTGGTGGCAGCATCTGACGAGCCGCCACCTAAACCTCCGCCCATGGGTAGACGTTTATCCAACCAGATTTCGGCGCCGCCAGTAAAGCCTGTGATTTGTTGTAATGATTTTGCGGCTCGCAGAATTAAGTTATCGCTATCGGCGACAACATTAGAGATATTGGAGTGCAAAATCAGTTCTGCGGTTTCAGTGACCTTAAAATCGAGCATGTCACAGTAATCAATAAACTGAAACAAGGTTTGCAGTTCATGATAACCATCTGCGCGGCGACCATTCACGTGTAAGAATAAGTTAAGCTTGGCTGGTGCTGGCCAATGGCGTGAAATTGCTGCGGGCATGCTAAGGTTTCTCTTCGAGTATGATTGCAGGCTTGCCGAGGGCTTGCCATTGATTCAATTGTAGTTTGAGTTGTAAGTCACCACGCTCAAGCTTTAATTGATGGGGCACGTTGGCGCCGCTCTGGGATTGCCAACTTAAAAATGTGACCTGCCAAGGCGGTGGGGTTTGAGTGTTCGTGAGCTGTTTAGGTTTGCCTTGGCTATCGCTTTCAAGTACTTGATCATTCAGGCCAACTTGACCAGTGATCCACAAAGGTAAATCGGCCAAGGGGATGGACCAACCGCTGACGCGCTCGAGTAAACGCTGGGCATTATCGTCGCGAAAATCTTTGCCATCGATATGTAAATGGGCAGAGTTCGAGGTTGAATTAAGCGTCAACACAGTTGTACCTAGCATAGTCGTGAGTGTGAGTTCATCGCGATCTTCACTGTGGCGCCAGTAGATATTGGCACTGAGTTTATCGTCGGGAGTTTTTATCGCTAGTTTTCCCTGTAATTCCCAAGCTTTGGCTTGGCGCGCATCATTGACTGTGATTGGGCTTAAGTCAGTCATCGGCGGCAAGGTTTCACACCCCGCCAGTAAGAGTAGGGCGCTTAAGGTAAAACAAGAGAAAATGGTTTTTGTGAGGCGCTTCAAATTATTCATCTATGACTGATATACCAAAGTCCTTATGATACGAGGGCTTGGAAAGAATACCAATGCCAAACGTAAAATTTCCATCGGCGGTCACTTAGATTTGCTCCCTTGGGACAAATTTTGCCTTACCTATTATTGATAGAAAATTTAGGTAAGAAGTTAGACCTTTATTCGGTTTTGTTAAGCGTATTCTGTTTTTAGTTGGGCCAATTCAGTAGAATGCCCTTATTAAGAGAGTCGCCAAGAATCTAGAAAGAGTCAGATGAGCCTTGTAGCAATCGGTATTAACCATAAAACAGCCACGGTAGACCTGCGTGAGAAAGTCGCCTTCTCTCCGGACAAAATTCATGACGCTATGAAGAGTCTGGCCAGTCGTACACGCTCGGGTGAAGCCGTTATTGTCTCGACCTGTAATCGCACTGAGTTGTATTGCAACAACGGCGATGAGGCCGACATTATTGCGTGGCTTGAAGAGTATCACGGCCTAGATCATGAGGATGTAGCACCTTGTCTCTATAACTATCATGGTCAAGATGCCGTCAGGCATTTGATGCGCGTAGCCTCTGGGCTCGATTCTTTGATCCTTGGTGAGCCGCAGATTCTCGGTCAAGTAAAGCAAGCGTTCGTTAAGGCCAAAGAGGCTGGTACGGTTGCGCTAACCATAGATAGACTCTTTCAGAATACTTTTTCAGTCGCTAAGAAAGTCCGCACTGACACTGAAATTGGCGCCGCCGCAGTTTCTGTGGCATTTGCCGCGGTAAGCATGGCGAAACATATTTTCTCATCGATATCGACCACTAAAGTGCTGTTAATTGGTGCGGGTGAAACCATAGAACTGGTTGCGAAGCATCTTAAAGATAACGGCGTGGCTTCAATGGTCGTAGCAAATCGGACGTTAGAACGTGCCCAAGGCATGTGCGAGGAGTTTGGCGCAACAGCAATTACACTGGCGCAGATACCAGATTATCTCCCAAAAGCCGATATCGTGATATCCTCTACCGCCAGCCCTCTGCCTATCCTAGGTAAAGGCATGGTCGAAAAAGCGCTAAAGCAGCGTCGCCATCAACCTATGTTATTGGTTGATATAGCAGTTCCCCGGGATATTGAGCCGGAAGTCGCCGATTTGGATGACGCGTTTCTGTATACAGTGGACGACCTGCATAGCATTATTGAACAGAATATGGCTTCTCGAAAAGAAGCCGCCGAGCAAGCTGAAGTAATTACTGAAGAACAATCTTTCCTATTTATGGATTGGATCCGTTCTTTAGAGTCGGTCGACAGTATTCGCGAGTATCGCAGCCAGAGCATGGCGGTAAAAGATGAGTTAGTGGAACGCGCCTTGAATAAATTAGCCCAGGGCTCAGACACTGAGCAGGTATTGATTGAACTAGCCAATCGCCTGACCAACAAACTTATCCACGCACCGACACAGGCCCTCACGGCAGCGAGTCGTCAGGGCGATTTGAATACTCTCGGTCAGTTAAGATCAGCGCTTGGATTAGATAAAAACTAAGGTTAGCGAGTTAAATGAAGGAATCCGTTATCCGCAAGCTGGAAGGCTTGCTCGAGCGCAATGAAGAAGTCATGGCTTTGCTGGGTGATGCTAGCGTCATTTCCGATCAAGACAGGTTTCGTGCGTTATCGAAAGAATATGCCCAGTTAGAAGACGTTGTTGCTGGCTTTAAAGCCTATCAGCAAGCGCAGGCCGATCTCGATTCTGCCAAAGAAATGCTGGAAGAAGACGATGCTGAAATGCGTGAAATGGCGCAGGAAGAGATGAAAGCCGCTAAGGCCAAACTCGAGCAGCTCGAAGACGAATTGCAAATTCTATTATTGCCAAAAGATCCTGACGACGATAAAAACGCCTTCGTTGAGATCCGCGCTGGTGCAGGCGGCGATGAAGCGGCTATTTTTGCCGGTGACTTATTCCGCATGTACAGCCGTTATGCTGAAGCGAATCGCTGGCAGATCGAAATCATGAGCTGCAACGAAGGAGAACATGGTGGCTTTAAAGAAGTGATCATGAAGGTCAGCGGTGAAGGCGTATACGGCAAACTTAAGTTTGAATCCGGCGGCCACCGTGTACAGCGTGTGCCAGAAACCGAATCCCAAGGACGTGTGCATACTTCAGCGGTTACTGTAGTGGTACTTCACGAAGTGCCTGAAGCGGAAGCGATTTCAATCAACCCAGCCGATCTGAAAGTCGATACTTATCGTTCATCAGGTGCGGGTGGTCAGCACGTTAACAAAACTGACTCAGCTATTCGAATCACCCATATTCCTACTGGGATCGTGGTGGAATGCCAAGATCAACGTTCGCAGCATAAGAACCGTGCCCAAGCCATGAGTGTACTGGCCGCACGTATTCAAGCTGTTGAAGACGAAAAACGCCGTAGCGCCGAAGAATCGACCCGTCGTAGTCTGGTTGCCAGTGGCGATCGCTCCGAACGTGTGCGTACTTACAACTTCCCGCAAGGCCGCGTGAGCGAACACCGCATCAACTTGACCTTATATCGCTTGAACGAAGTGATGGAAGGCGATCTCGATGCTATTTTATTGCCTCTGATGCAAGAGCATCAAGCCGATCAGTTAGCCGCACTGGCTGACGAGCAGGGGTAATTTTGTCAGATCAATCTAGCATAGCCGAAGCCCTGCAATGGGCTTATGTGCAGTTAGCATCAACCTCTGAATCCGCTCATCTGGATGCAGAGGTTTTGTTGTTATATTGCCTCAATAAAAGTCGCAGCTATTTATACACTTGGCCTGAAAAATCCTTGACGGTTGAGCAGTGGAAACGCTTCCAGCAAATGGTACAGAAACGCCAAAAAGGCGTACCTGTGGCACATATTGTCGGTGAGCGCGAATTTTGGTCGTTGCCTTTTATCGTCAACGACACCACTTTGATCCCGCGTCCTGATACGGAAATTTTGGTTGAAACTGCATTGAACATGCCGCTTTCCACCTACGCCAAAGTGCTCGATTTAGGCACTGGTACTGGGGCAATTGCGCTGGCGTTGGCGTCTGAGCGTGAGTCATGGCAAATCACCGCGGTCGATAAAGTCGATGATGCCGTGGCTTTGGCTATCGCGAATCGTGAGAACTTAAAGCTGCCACAGGTCGAAATTCTCCAGAGTGACTGGTTCAGTGCCGTAAAGTCGCGGGACTTTGATTTAATCGTCTCAAATCCGCCCTATATTGATGAAGCTGACGAACACTTGCACCAAGGTGACGTGCGTTTCGAGCCCCAAAGCGCGTTAACCGCCGCCGAGGAAGGCTTTGCCGATCTTTATTATATTGCCAACACAGCTCGAGATTACTTAAAGCCTAACGGTTATATCCTGCTCGAACATGGTTTTGAGCAGGCTGTGAAACTGAGGGCTAAGCTTATCGAACTAGGCTACGAGAATGTCGCCACAGTGCGAGACTTTGGCAGTAATGACAGATGCACTATGGGTAAATGGGCGGAATAAGTTACTAAAAATAAATTCGATGACCCATAGAATAATGATGAGACTTTAGACTTATTAACTTGTCATCTCAAATATAACGCTATTGCCAATCTGCAATGGCGTTTTTTATGTGTGGGTATTTTCTTAAAATAGTGTCTTCAGTGAATATAAGATGAATATTCTTAGGAGATATAGTTTAATCAGCTGTGGAATGGGATATTTTTCTTCAGCATTTGCTATAAGTTTTATATAGCGTTAATAGAAATAACGTAATTAATTATGATAAAAATGGATTTTTTCTAGAATTCTAAATTAAATTTTTATTGGGAACATAATGCCAGTATTTACTGGCATTAAGGTTTTAAATTTATAGCTTTAGAAACTGTAGCCTATTCCTACAGTGAAGCTCGTCATTTCAAATACTCCAGAATCCTGGTAGGCTAATGTTGTCATAATTTCGAAGCCATTATAAAAACGACAACGCCAACCTAATGCGGCATATAAGCCATATCCATCGTCTGAATACTCCTCTATAGTTATAACATCATCACTACTATTTCCGTAGTCATTCAATTGATAATTAGCTTTAGATTGAGATAATCCGGCCTTAAATATCGCATTATGTCTTGCTGATATTTGGTATGTATATGTGCCAGCAAGCCGAGAGGAATAAGAGTTCTCCAACACGTAATCGTCAAAAACACCATGTATTGCTGCGGTAAAAGGCTCACTTTGAAATGGTGTGTAACCTACTTCTACTCCCCAATCTGGGGTGAATTGATAGCGATAGGCAAAGTCATAATGGGTAATCCCCCCATAGTCTTCTGTTGAGCCTAAACCCAAGCCTGCAGAGAAACCATGGGTTTCGTCTGCGCTAGATGCTGTAGTGGAAATGAGTAAAGCTAAAAGTATAAATAAGCGTTTCATTGTACTTCCTGTAATCACATTAATCCATGAACGCTAAAAGTAACAGATTTGGTTGCTAATTGTAAATGTTTTGATTTTTATTTATTTCGTATGGTCTCCCGATAAGTGGGCAGATGTCTGTAAGTTTATATTGAAACAAATGTAATAATTTATTATTTCTTATTAGACTTCAGTAATTCGCTATGTATTTTACTTGGTAAACAGTGATTATTGTTAAATCCTCATTGTTTCTGAATGAACTAAATTAGATTTTTATAGTATTTTTTGTGTTGGTTGTATTCGTATACAGTGTGCGGAAATACATTTTTAATGAATGGAAGTTATTTCATTCAGATTTAAGGTTTGATTTTTATGTTAACGCTATTTTTGATTGCCACGAGTTCAAATCCGAAGTGCGAGATTTGGCAACTAAACCACTATTTTATTATCCAGTTATAACACTAGGTTACTCGCTCATTCCTGCATACCGTTCTATTTTTTCGAATGTTTAGGTCGTGATTTCGCGTTATTCTTTTGTAAACTTCCTTGTTATTCTGCTTCCATCAGCAAAGCGTTTGCGTCTTGTGTTAGCCGTATGATCTTGGCGTTTCACGTATCGCTTTGCTCAACCGATAGGAGAGCAGCAATGAAAGTATTAAGTCAGTTTTCCGCCAAAGCCGCGATGGATGGCGATGGGGTCAATATTCGCCGTGTCGCCGATTTTGTGACGACTAAATTTGATCCTTTCTTGATGATCGACGAAATAAAATCCGATGATGAACAAGACTTTATCGGTGGCTTCCCCGCACATCCCCATCGCGGGATGGAGACGTTCACTTATATTCGTAAGGGCGGTTTTGAGCATCGCGACCAAATGGGTAATGTGAAGGCGATTCGTGCCGGCGATGTGCAGTGGATGAGTACCGGGTTCGGGGTAGTGCACTCTGAAATGCCGCTGGCCGATGCTGTCGATGGTCTGCATGGATTCCAAATTTGGGTCAATATGCCCGCCAAAGACAAGCTGCGTCCAGCGAAGTATCAAGATACTGCGGGTAGCGCGAGCGTTGAAGTGGCCAATGACACGGGTGCTAGCTTAAAAGCCTTAGCGGGTGATTGGGGCTTTAAAGATCAACCGCTTATTAGTGCAGCTATTCAAGGGTTAGCGGGCGAAGCAGCCATTGCTGATTTAAGTCTATCGCCAAATGCTGAGGCCACGCTTGATTTGTCTCAACATGAGTTTGTCGCCTTGTACTTGTACCAAGGTGACTTAAGTAAAGGTGAAGACTCACAGTGGTCATCTGCTTCAAATCAACATCATCAGGGCGAGTTTTTAGTGCTCGATAGCCAAAGTGTGCTTAAGCTTAAAGCTGATGAGCGCGGCGCTGGGATGTTACTATTTGCGGGTAAACCTATCCGTGAAAAAATCGTCCAGATGGGTCCCTTTGTGATGAACACCCAAGCGGAAATTCAGCAGGCGATTCGCGATTACCAAGAAGGGCGTTTCGGCCAGATCGCGTAATTTGTTAAATCTGCCGCACTGAGCTAATTCTAAATCCAAGCCTAAGCCCTGTATTCCTGCAGGGCTTTTTTGTTGCTGTTTACGCCTGCTATGTTTATTGCTTAAGGACTTGAGGCAAAAGCCGCGCTTTGTTGCTACAATAGCCGTGCTTTTGGGTTGAGCGAGCCTAGCGCT
The DNA here is from genome assembly GCF_013248875.1 of Shewanella sp. DC2-4. Classification (NCBI taxonomy): domain Bacteria; kingdom Pseudomonadati; phylum Pseudomonadota; class Gammaproteobacteria; order Alteromonadales; family Shewanellaceae; genus Shewanella; species Shewanella sp. DC2-4. The sequence goes on from NZ_JABRVR010000002.1 coordinate 467,396, forward strand.
TAAATCTAAACTCAAGCTAGCCTAAAACTAACCTGAATATTGATAGACCAGTTTAATCGATAAGTAACGCAATTTCAGTAACCTAGCAGCCGCTTCGTTACCCACCACAGGATATTCACCTTGAGCAACTCTGATACTAAGCCTAATCCATCAATGGCTTTTTCGACTCTTAAGCTAAAACCCGAACTGCTTGAGAACCTTTCTTCTATGGGCTACAACGAGATGACGCCAATTCAGGCGCAAAGTTTGCCACCCATTTTAGCGGGGCAGGATGTGATAGGTCAGGGTAAAACTGGCTCGGGTAAAACGGCCGCCTTTGGCTTAGGGTTACTGAACAAGTTAGACGTTAAACGCTTTCGCATTCAAACCTTAGTGTTATGCCCAACCCGCGAGTTGGCCGACCAAGTGGCGCAGGAAATCCGTACCCTTGCCCGTGGTATTCATAACGTTAAAGTACTGACACTTTGCGGCGGTGTGCCTATGGGGCCACAGGTTGGTTCGCTGGAGCACGGTGCACACATTATTGTGGGTACGCCGGGTCGTATCGTCGATCACTTAGATCGCAACCGTCTAGATTTAAGCAATCTCAACATGTTAGTGCTCGATGAAGCCGATCGCATGTTAGAAATGGGCTTCCAACCCGCTCTAGATGCGATTATCGAACAAGCGCCACGTGAGCGTCAGACGCTGCTATTCAGCGCGACGTTCCCGGAGCAAATTCAATCGATTGCTAAGCAAATCATGTATGACCCAAGCATGGTTAAAGTTGAAGGTAATCACGACAGCTTGAGCATAGCTCAACATTTTTATCACTTAGACGATGACAAGGCGCGTATGCAAGCGCTGCAATTATTGTTGTTAGAACATAAGCCTGAAAGCGCTGTGGTGTTTTGTAACACTAAACGCGAAACTCAAAAAGTGGCCGATGAGCTTGAAGGCTTAGGCTTTAGCGTATTGGCTTTGCACGGCGATTTAGAGCAAAGAGACAGGGACGAAACCCTGCTGCAATTTGCTAATAAGAGTGCCTGTGTATTAGTGGCGACTGACGTTGCTGCCCGTGGTTTGGATATCGATGCGCTCGATGCCGTGTTTAACTATCACGTCGCCTATGACACCGAAGTGCACATTCACCGTATCGGTCGTACTGGCCGTGCGGGCAGTAAAGGTGCCGCTTATACCTTCTATAACGACCAAGACGGTTATAAAATTGCCTTGTTAGAAGAGTATTTAGAGCGCGAAATTACCAGTGAATCACTGCCATCTGAAAGCCTGCTCGGCAACACGCCTGCAGCGCCAACCATGATCACTCTGCAGATCGATGGTGGTAAGAAGGAAAAACTGCGCCCAGGGGATATCTTAGGCGCGCTGACAGGCGAAAACGGTATCGAAGGCTCACAGGTGGGTAAAATCCAAGTGACAGATTACCGCGCCTATGTGGCCGTTAATCGTAAGGTTGCCAAGAAAGCACTGAACAAAATTACTGGCGGCCGGATCAAAGGAAAATCTTACCGCGCTTGGCCAATGAAGTAAGTTTGGCCTAGCTTGAGTTGAATCGTACCTCGATTTAATTCGCTCTATTTTTAAAGGGAATAAACTCAGGTTTATTCCCTTTTTTTGTTCGGTTTTATAGCGGTAGTCATTACACCTTTGTGTCTACTTCACCGCGAATCTTATTGGGCGATTAAGTAACACTTTGTATTTGTCTGCTTAATTGATATGCCCCTCAGCTTGCCTGTGTTAGAAGTGATTCTGAGTAAAAAATAAATGAGCGGATTAACGGCTTTGTCAGGTGATAGGGCTGCATCGGTTTGGAGTATTTATGTTTCGATGGACTATTTTACTAAGCATCTTTTTGAGCGCAGCGAGCGCTGCATCAATTCAGCCAGAGCCGCAACCGTTACAGCATTTCATCTACATTAACCATCGTGAGGCTAACGGAGAAAACATTCGTGCCGACAAGGCGCTGCACGATCCCCGTTTTGGCGGTGCGCAGATTGTTTATACTTGGCGCAGTTTAGAGCCTAAGCAGGGCGAATATGATTTCAGTGCGATTAGGGCCGATATTGCGTATCTCGATTCGATAGGCAAAAAATTGTGGATCCAGCTGCAAGAGAAATCCTTTACGCCCAGAGTCAATGTGCCGCGTTATTTGCTCGATGATCCTATTTATCAAGGCGGTGTGTTGAAGCAAAGCATGTTGAGTGCACCAGAGCGTGATCCCAATAAACCGGTGACGGATGATGAGTATGGCTGGTCAGCCAAAATGTGGGAGCCCTCAGTGCGTGCACGTTATCAACAATTGGTGCGTCAGCTTGGCCAAGAGTTTGATGGGAAAATTGCGGGCATTAACTTTAGTGAAAGCTCAATTGATGTGGGGACTGAAAACGCCGACGGAACAACCACCTTCCCCAGTGATTTTAATCCTAAAGCCTATATTGATGCGATTGGCGAGAATATGCAGGTATTAGCTGAGTCATTTCAGCATTCAACCGCTATGGTGTATTTGAACTTTTTGCCAGACGAATGGCTGCCATGGAATGACAAAGGCTATATGCGAGGCTTATTTGCGCAAGCCAAATCGCTCAACATGGGTGTTGGTGGCCCAGATCTGATGCCTTACCGTAAAAGTCATATGGCACAAAGTTATGCCTTTATTAAAGAGTACCCAGCGACACTGGTGAAAGGTATGGCGGTGCAAGACGGTAATTTGCGGCAGATTAATCCTAAAACGGGTAAAAAGAATACTGTGCCTGAGCTGTTGGATTTTGCGCAAAACTACCTAGGCTTAGACTACATTTTTTGGGTTGAAGATGAACCCTATTTTACGGATGAAGTCCTGCAGCAGTTGCCAGATACAAAGGCGAATTAGCTTAGGTTGCCGTTTTAGGTTGTTTAAGGCAGTGATTGTTCAAGCCGATTATTGTTCAAAGCGTAGATAACGAGCTAAACATCAAAATAAACAAAGACAAACAAAAACGCCCAATTCCATATGGAGTTGGGCGTTTCTGTTTAGGACTTAATACGGCTAAATCGCTAAGCAAGTTCGCTTAGCTTTTGCATTAATCCTGTGAATGTCTTGGACGACTCGCACCGTTATTTGGGCGACGGGTGTTTTTCTTTGGGCCATTGGCGTAAGGATTCTCACCCGCTTGGCCACGATTTTCGCCAGCGCCTGAACGGCTTTCACTTGGACGACTAGCGCCTGCGCTATTGGCTCGGCCATCGTTTGAACGTGGGGGACGAGGTTTGGCATCACTGCGGGGGGCGCTACTGGCTTCACCGCTGTGTCTTGGATTCTTGTCGTTTGGCTTGTGACCGCGCGCGACGTCACCGCTGCGTTGACCGTCTTTATGCTCGGCGCTTCTTGGAGCACCATCGCGTGAGCTAGGTTGGTTTGAGCTGCGGGTATTTCTACGGCTTGGTACTGATTTACCGCTACTTTTCCCGCCGCCACCCAAACGTGACTCAGGCAATACATGGTTAAAGCCTTCAACCATTTCTCGGTCTAATACGCGATTGATCAAACGCTCGATATCGTTCAGCAGTTTGATTTCTTCGTTGCTCACCAGTGACACGGCTTGACCCGATGCGCCAGCGCGGCCAGTACGGCCGATACGATGCACATAATCTTCTGGCACGTTCGGTAAGTCGAAGTTAACCACTTGTGGTAATTGGTCTATGTCTAAACCGCGGGCAGCAATATCGGTTGCAACCAGTACGCGAGCTTGACCATTTTTAAAGTCGGCCAAGGCTTTAGTACGGGCGGTTTGGCTCTTGTTACCGTGGATAGCGGCGGCTTTGATACCTGCCTCTTCAAGGCTTTTCGCCAGACGGTTAGCGCCATGTTTAGTGCGCGAGAATACCAACACTTGTTGCCAATCGTTTTGCTTGATGAGTTGGATCAAGAGTGCCGATTTTTGGCTCTTATCAACTGGGCAAACCCATTGTTTTACTGTGGTCGCTGCCGCGTTACGTGGCGTGACCGAAATTTCGACCGGATTGTTGACTAAGCCTTTTGCCAGCTCACGAATTTCATCGGAGAAGGTGGCCGAAAACATCAGGTTTTGACGTTGCTTAGGTAAAATGGCCAAAATCTTACGGATGTCGCGGATAAAGCCCATGTCGAGCATGCGGTCGGCTTCATCTAACACTAAGATCTCAAGCTGGCTGAATTTCACCGCTTTTTGATTATATAGATCCATCAATCGACCAGGCGTCGCGACTAATACGTCGACACCGTGGCGCAATTTCGCGATTTGTGGATTGATAGGCACGCCACCAAATATCACCGCTGAGCGCAGTGGTAAATTCTTACCATAGGTTTCAACACTTTCTGCAACCTGAGCTGCCAATTCGCGTGTCGGAGTTAACACTAATGCGCGCACTTGGCCTGCTTGGGCACGGTTACCTTTACTCAGGAGTTCGAGCATAGGTAGGGTGAAACCTGCTGTTTTACCTGTTCCTGTTTGGGCGGCCGCCATCACATCTTTGCCTTGAAGCACAGCGGGAATTGCTTGAGCTTGGATTGGCGAAGGTGTGTCGTAGCCTTGTTCGGCAACGGCTTTAAGTATCGGGGCCGATAAGCCCAGGGAGGTAAAACTCATAGATTGGTCTCTTGTGGCAACACTGTGCTGCATTTATGGTCAATAGCCAGGTCTGCTGGCGGGCGTGCAGCTTACAGGATCAGGGCTTTAAGTGCCATCTAATAAAGGTTTTTGGGCTGGGTTTCATTCATATTGGCACATAAATCGCTTGTCGGCGGCTTTCACTCGGCCTCGCTTATTTTTATAGGCGCAAGTTTAGATGGCAGAGTTTGAGGTTATGGAAGTTAATTGATTTCAAGGAACAAGATGACTATTAGGCCTATTTCATAATATCAATTGAAGTCATAGGCATTTTTTATCCAGAGTTAGAATGAGTTAGCGGTAGATCACGCTACAATAATGAGAGTGGTATAAACTAAAGTCGATTGGAGTAGAATTAACTAATGACGCAATTGGTTTCGCTATCTGTTCAGTTCGTGATTGATGTTATTCGCTGAATTTTTAACAATGAACCGAGCGAAAGAATTATTGAGTGTTTTCACAGTCACGTTTAACTGAGTCATTCATGTTTAACCGAGTCATTCATGTTTAACTTAGTTATTTAGATGGAGTGGCTTAAGAGCAGTTCTCTGCATGCTTGCGATTTATCTCACGTTTATTTTAGGATGAGGCATTGTAGGAACGGTTAAACGCCTCTCATTTATAGGTGGATTATGACAGCGATACAGCATATTGAACGCCTTGCACGAGGACGCAGTGAACAAGCCGTCGCTGTGATTAAAAATGTGCAGCAGATGTCAAATATCCCCATGCATGAGATGCAACTCGCGCTTAAACAATTGCTCAACTGTGGCCGAATTGCGCTGCATTTTCACCCCGATAGAATCGACAGCCGTGGTATGACTGTTGCCGAAGGTTTACTGCGCGATGGTCAATACCGTAGCCAGTTTGAGACTCATATTTCCAATGGTCAGTTGTCACCTGAGTTAGGTGGCCCACGGGATCATTGGGAAAATCAGCTTTTTGGGGATGTATACAAGGGCACTAAATCTCGGCCTAAATACGGTGCACTCGATCTGGGGATGTGGCAGGACGGTCCCGCCCCACGTTTTGGAAGCTGTTATTTTTTGACTCATACAAGTGCGATGGCGCGCTCAACCTTTAGTTATCTCGACTCGTATCGTAATCCGAAAGAGAAGGGCACGCTGTCATGTTTCGATGATATTTTAGCGGCGCTGCTGACTGAGAGTTTTGAGCGTCACTATGCCTTAGGCAAAACCGACTTTAAGCCACTGAATGTGATCCATTATTTGGGGCATCAGCTCAATGCTTCCTTGCTGTCACGTTTCGAGCGGCCGCTATCGAATAATCTTGACCATTATATAGAGGCACAGATCCATGGCGATGTTTCCCTCGATGAAGATATCGCCATGCTGGTGGCGGACCCCAGTTTTAAGGGTACTGATATTGGCGCAAGCTTAAGTAAAATTTGCGATAAATATGATATTGAGCTGCAATATCATGGTGGCTTTAGCCTGCATACGGCACAGATCCCCAGTGATTTCCGTGGGCCAACTATGCCATCGCTGGCTAATCGGATTGCCGTAGAAGACAGAGTCGATGCCTATGCCATAGGCGTGGCGGCGCGGGATTTATACCATTCTCCCCAGCATTGGCGTGACCGCGGTAATCGTGCGCAAGTCGCCCATGAACTTAAGTTGCTCTGGCATGTGCTAGTGAAATACGGTGGAGTGCAATAAGCGCGAACTCTTTAAAAATGCTTAATTGTAAACGTAAGCATTAACAACAAAGTGAGTTTAGGGCGTAAATAAAACAGCGAGATAACCTCAGGTTAACTCGCTGTTTTTATATAGATATTTTATCGTTAAGGTCGCCTAGCAACCAGTGTCGACTTTTTTATAAGTGGGAACGCCCGTTGTCTCCCATTTATAGTCGATATAGCAATTTGTCGCTTCGACTTGCGCTTCTGTGGGCGTGGCAAGGTTCAGTTTTTGCTTTGGTGTGGCGATAACTTCATAGGTGCCGTTGGTGGTGTAAATTCGATAGGACCACTCATTCACATTTAGCCCTGCCGCTTTAAAAATTTCTGGCGGAGTCGTGTAAGCTGTACTTGGCGTTATACCGCTGGTACTGGCAGCCCAAGGCTGATAGTTTTCGCCACGGATTTCGTCGTAAACGACTCTATTCGTGGTGCCGCTGTTAGCAATTTCCGACTTTGCCTTGAATAAAGTGACGGCGGATTTCATCGAAGCCAGTGCACCTGAGAGCTGACTCTTATATGCATCTGATTGTAAATTAATGAATTTAGGTGCAGCTACTACGGCTAATACGCCAAGAATAATAATAACCACAACGAGTTCAATCAGGGTGAAACCAGCATTTTTATTTGGCATAGATAGAGGACATTCAATACAAAGAGCTTCATGCTACCTAAGTTTTTTAAATCAGGCTAGTACTAGGTAAAGTTCCGTTAACTCCTAGATTTATTTATCTTTAGCTCGTTTTTGTGAGTCCGCTAGCAAAAGTCTGTGATAGGGTTTCATCTGTTGTAGATGCCTGCGATACTGCGCCCCTATCGGAACTTTTTGGCTGTTGCAAGCCCCTTAAACTGAATTGTTATCGATAGTCGATCCCCGCTACGAGTCGCTTAATTGTTTTCTTGTTGGAGCACCATGGATAAGTCGTTAGAAAAATCCCTTCTTGTTTGGCTTAAAGCCCAGAAAAAAGCCTGTGGCCTGTTCCTTAAATTGTCGTTATGGCTTGGGATGATAAGCGCCGTCGCTATGGTGGCGCAGGCTTATATTATCGCGACGATTCTGGATGGCGTGATCATAGGGCAAGTTATACCGCTTACTGACAATGCCCAAACGATCAGTTCCAGCGTGAGTATTGATACCTATATTCCTCATTTTATTGCGTTAATTGCCTTGATGTTACTGCGTGCCTTGCTGGCTTATGGGCGTGAGCGCGCCAGTTTTGAGGCGGGTAAGCGTCTACGTGGCCATATTCGCGCGGCAGTGATGGACAAGTTGACTAAGCTAGGTCCAGCATTTATTAAAGGTAAACCCGCAGGGAGTTGGGCCAGCATAGTTTTAGAGCAAGTCGAAGATTTACAAGATTTTTATGCCAGATATCTCCCACAAATCAGCCTTGCAGGTTTTATTCCCGTACTCATTTTAGTGGAGGTATTCCCGATTAACTGGGCGGCAGGCTTAATCCTGTTACTCACAGCGCCATTAATCCCTATGTTTATGATCTTAGTTGGCATGGGCGCTGCCGATGCTAATCGCAAAAACTTCAGTGCGCTTGCAAGATTGAGCGGCCATTTTATGGATAGATTAAAAGGCTTAAGCACGTTGAAACTTTTTCACCGTGGTGATGCCGAGCTTAAGGTGATCGCGAGTGCTTCAGAAGAGTTTCGTAGCCGCACTATGTCTGTGCTACGCATGGCCTTTTTAAGCTCAGCAGTCTTAGAGTTTTTTGCCGCGGTATCGATTGCTGTTTTGGCGGTTTACTTTGGTTTTAGTTACTTAGGTCACTTAGATTTTGGCTACTATGGCGCTCATGCCAATATCAGCTCAAGTACAGCTCCTGACATGGGTGGTATTCCTTTCAGCCTATTTACTGGGCTATTTATTCTGATTTTAGCTCCTGAGTTTTATCAACCGCTGCGCGACATGGGGACTCATTACCATGCTAAGGCGCAGGCTATAGGCGCGGCAGAAGCCTTGATTACCTTGCTCGAACATCCGGAACCTGAGTTTTTCGGCCACGTCCGTATCAATAGCATAGAGACGCTGAGTGCCGACAATCTTGAGGTGTTCAGTGTTGATGGTACGCGTTTACTTGGCCCACTGAGTTTTGAGTTAAAAGAGGGTGAACGCTTAGCTTTAGTTGGTCCGAGCGGAGCGGGTAAAACCAGTTTACTCAACGCCTTATTGGGATTTTTACCCTACAAGGGCCATTTGTTGATTAATGGCCATGAGTTATCCGCATTAGACTTAGCCCATTGGCGACAGCACTTAGCTTGGCTTGGACAGGAACCGCAGTTATTTCACGGCACTGTGCGGGATAACGTTGCCTTAGCCGACCCTACTCTGCCCGACGATATGCTGTGGCACTTACTGGCTGAGGCCAATATCAGTGACTTCGTTAAGGCGCAACCACTGGGTTTAGATGCGCCGGTCGGTGAGCAATCTTCCGGTTTATCCGTCGGCCAAGCTCAACGTATTGCTTTAGCAAGGGCGCTTGGGCAGCAGGCGAGTTTGTTTGTCCTCGATGAACCCACAGCTAGTTTAGATAGCCAGAGTGAGCAGGCGGTGAGTTCTGCGCTGAATCGCGCCATGGCGGGTAAGATGTGCATTATGGTGACCCACAGATTAGATCAGTTAGATCAAATGGATACTATTCTTGTGCTCGATAAAGGCTTGATAGTACAGCGGGGCGACTTTACCACTTTGTCTAACACAAACGGCTTATTCCAAACTTTACTGCGTGAAAATGTTGAGTCCGTGGCTGATATTGAACTTGTACCGTTATCGGCAAGCGCCAGTGAGACGCAGCCTGATAGTGACGCTCCACTCGACATTGCCGCCGAGTCCACTAAAGGAGATGCCCAATGAAAGTGCTGATCCCCTTTATTCGATTGTTCTCGCGTCAATGGTTGATGATGTCCGTGGGCTTGCTGCTGACCATTATTACTTTGATGGCGGGCATAGGTTTACTGTCACTTTCGGGCTGGTTTCTTTCCGCTACTGCTGTTGCAGGTTTGACGATAGTCACGGCGCAGTCCTTTAACTTTTTCACTCCTGCTGGCGGGGTACGTTTCTTATCAATTGCCCGAACCGCTAGTCGTTATGGCGAGCGTTTAGCGACCCATGAGGCAACCTTTAAGTTGTTGACTGAGCTTCGTGTTTGGGCGTGGCGTAAACTCTTGCCGCTAAGTGCTAAAAATCTGCAGGGGCTACGCCGTGGCGACATGCTCAATCGCTTAGTGGCCGATATCGATACCCTCGATCATCTTTACCTGCGACTGCTCACGCCTATGGCGGCATCCCTTCTGATGACGGGGCTCTTGTATCTGTTTCTTGCTTGGTTCGATGCCAAACTTGCTCTCAGTCTTTGCTTATTCTTAGTCGCTGTTTGGCTGGTGATGCCACTGCTATTTTATCGCCTTGGACACGCGCCAAGCCGAACTATGCTCGAAACCAAGCGTCATTATCGGGTGCAGTTGCTGGATATGTTGCAAGGCCAAGCCGAACTCAGTCTATTTGGCGCGAACGACAGATTCAGGCAAAAACTGAATGATGCGCAGACAGAGCTGTTTCGCAGCCAAAGCGCGATGGCCAATATTACTGCACTCAGCCAAGCCATGTTGATCCTCTCCACGGGCTCAGCCTTGATCATGATGCTGTATTTAGCCGCTCAAGGTGTGGGTGATGCCGTGCCGCCGGGGCCCATGTTTGCACTTATGGTGTTTGCGACTATGGCCTGCGTCGAGATGATGATGCCGATCGCGGGCGCGTTTCAGCATTTGTCAGGTTGCGTATTGGCCGCAACGCGAATTAATGAAATCACCGAACAAAAGGCCGATATTCAATTTGCTGTCGATACTGGCTTGAGGGCAAAGTCTGGCGCATTACAGATTGAAGGTATCCACTTTGGTTATCGAGACGATCAAAACGTGCTGCAAGGTTTGTCCCTTGAGATAAAAGCCGGGCAAAAAGTCGCGTTACTTGGGCCAACGGGTTGCGGTAAGTCGAGCTTATTGACGCTGATTACCCGCGAATGGCAAGCGCAGCAAGGGCACATCAAACTCGATGGTCATGCACTTTCAGAGTACAGCGAGCGCGGTCTTAGGGATGCGATTACTGTGATTAGCCAACGCATCTATTTGTTTGCGGGTACATTGCGGGAAAACTTAGTATTAGCGCTACCTGTTATCGAAGGCGAGAAACGCACGGCCCACGACGCACGCTTGATTGATGTGTTACAGCGGGTTGGGCTTGGGGCTTTACTCACGGGTGATAAGCCGCTGGATATGTGGATAGGTGAAGGTGGACGTCAGCTTTCGGGCGGCGAGCAGCGCCGTATTGGTGTTGCTAGGGCGCTGCTGCGTGATGCACCGCTGTTATTGCTAGATGAGCCAACCGAAGGGCTAGATAAACGCACCGAGCGGGAAATTTTAAGTTTACTGTTTGAATTTGCTCAGGATAAAACCTTACTTATGATTAGCCATCGTTTAACTGCTATGGCGAAGATGGATCAAATTCATCTACTCGGTCAGGGGAAGATTATTGCGTCTGGTACTCACCAGAGCTTAATTGAAGACAGTGTGGAGTATCAGGCCTTGTACCAAAGACTCGCTTAAGGTTTTGGATTTAATCTTTTAGAATTAAGACGTTGGCGCTCAATATTATAAATAGCGATATATTTTACTCATTAAAAGCGGATATGAATCTATGAACCCTGCGATGCCAGAAGCATTAGCCCCACAAATTAATGCCCATTTTAATGGTAAGTTTGAGGTCGAGCTTAAATACCGCTTACTGGATCGCTACGCTTTTTTCGTTGCCTTACAAATGAGAAATCCCGAGGTCATGCTCGAAGATAACCTTGAGCATGACTGTTACTTTGATCTGCCATCACAGTCACTTAAAGGTGAGCACAAGAGCTTGTGTATCCGTGAGATGCAGCCATCGGGGATAATGCTGTGGATAGTGAAAGGGCCAGAAAAAGACCGCTGTGAAGCCGTTAATATCACTGAAGCAACAAAAGCAAAAAGTATGCTGCAGACCTTAGGCTATGAGTCTGTACTGGAAATTAAAAAGCGCCGCAGTATCTATTTTCTGGGTGAATTTCATCTAACAATCGATCATATCGAAGGTTTAGGGGATTTTGCTGAACTCGCGATTATGACCAATGATGAAACCCTATTGCCTAAATATGAAGTGCAATTACAACAACTCGCCGCTGACTTAGGCCTAAGTGAAGTGCAGCGAGAGTGGTTATCCTATCGGCAGTTGCAGCAGGCTTTAAATAATAAGTAATGGTTCAATCTTTTGAATTAACAGCTTGAGGCTTAATAGCTTAAAGTTTCATCGCTTAAATTTTATGGTTTACACCGCTAGATTTTGCCTAACCAATCCTTCGCAACAAACCGCTATGGCTAAGTTCAAATCCCTTTGAGCTTCACTGTCCATATCGCATTCACCGTTTGTTTTAACTCGCTATCGACGACTTAAACTTAAGCAGCGTACTTTAATTCGAGTATCACATTTCAATTCAAACCACCTTTACAAATTCAAATTCAAACGGCTTACATACTGATTATTCAGTTTTATTTGCCGTTAGTTACTTGATGCGTTTTAGCCTAAGCGTTGTGAAAAGGCGAGGTAGCGTTTAACTTCCGCTTCAGGGAATTTTAATTCGTCACCATCTTGAACACTTGAGAGTAAATTCTCCCGAGCGAAACGTTTGATGGTCGCTGGTGTTTTATCTAGCATTTTGCACACTTCATCTAAGGTTAATAAGTTATCGCTCATGGCACTCTCCCAGTAATTCAATAGAAACATAACCCAAAGAGTATAGAACAATAATTCCAATCAAGATGACGCCAGCGGCCTAAACCGCCAAGGCTATGATTCTATTTTGTGGTTGCGGGCGGTTTCCCGCACTTGGCTCTCTATTTGGAGATGGCCTTTTGCTGCCGTGATCGCCAGAACGGCACGGGACTTGAACTCGCGGCGATATAAGGTTGCGACCACAAATAAGCTGGCCGAGATAAAAAGTATCGGGTGTACAAACCAGCACAATACCGCCATTGAAAAGTAATAGGCGCGTAAACCATAGTTATAGGAGTGTGCCGCTTGATCTTGCACTGTCGCCATTTGTCTTGCATAGGCTTTGAGATTGTCATTTGAGCCATCGGTGTCCAGAGGACCCGCGCCTATCATCACGTTCACAAAGCCGTATTGGCGCATTGACCAAGTAAACTGGAAGAAGGCCATTACAAAAATGCCAACTAGTAGAGCTAACTTGACTTGCACCAGCGCATGATTCGGTGGCGTAGCGAAGGGAATCGTCGCAATAACACTTTCTAGTCGTTCAACTTGCGCAAATAAGGTCAGTACACCCGCAAGCACAAACAGCGTGGTCGAGGCAAAAAAGGCAATATTGCGTTCTAAGTTGGCCAGTAGTGCCGCATCCCCCACACGCACACCGCGGGTCATCACCTCAAGCATCCAGTAAATTCTATGCTTATGCAGACCACGGGCAATACAGTCTGTATCTCTCGCCTTGCTACGGGCAAAGGCGGTGTAGCCAGCCCAAGAAACGATAAACCACACCAATGCAGAAATATCTAACAACGAAAATGTCATAGCAACCTAATTTTAAAGTCAAAAGTAGAAATCAAAAATCATCAAGTCTAATTAGAGTGTGATTATGAGGGCTTTTATCGACGATGTGCAATCCCCTACAAGTGCTTTAAAATCAAGTCGATTAAAAATTTGAACTCGCTCGCAATAGCCCGATATTAAGGGATAGATATTTCATTCTGAGGGTTGTGAAGAAATCTCTTTGAGAGATAAAAATTAGCCAATAAAAAAGCCAGACTCAGTCTGGCTTTTTTATTGTTATCGCGATGGCTAAAGATGCATCGCGATATTCTAAAGCAAGTTCAGTGTACTTATTCTTCGCTATCACCCAGTGACAGTAACGTGGCATTACCACCTATGGCGGTGATGTTGTTAGTGCGGGTCTTTTCAGTCACAAAACGGGTTAAGTAGTGTGGGCCACCGGCTTTAGGGCCAGTACCTGACAGGCCTTGACCGCCGAAAGGTTGTACGCCCACTACAGCGCCGATTTGGTTACGGTTGATGTAGACGTTACCGACATTCACTTTATCTGCAACTTCGAGGGCATGGCCTTCGTTACGGCTGTGGATGCCTAAGGTTAAGCCAAAGCCTGTGCTGTTGATCTCATCGATCACTTTGCCAAGATCGGCGGCTTTATAACGGATCACGTGCAGGATTGGGCCAAAGTGCTCTTTCTCCAGCACTTTAATTGAATTTATTTCAACCGCAGTGGGCGACACGAAGTGACCGTTCTCAGTGCCAGCAGGCAGCGGCATTTGCTTGATAAGCTTACCGACTTGCTTGATATGATCGATATGCGCATCTAAGTTGGCTTTGGCGGTGGCGTCAATCACTGGGCCTACGTCGGTTTTGATTGAACTTGGGTTGCCAATCACCAATTCATCCATGGCGCCTTGCAGGACTTCGATCACGCGATCGGCGATGTCTTCTTGGAGGAAAAGCACGCGCAGCGCTGAGCAGCGTTGGCCCGCACTGGTGAATGACGATGAAACCACATCGTTAACCACTTGCTCGGGTTGAGATGTTGAGTCCACTACCATGGCATTTTGGCCGCCCGTTTCGGCGATTAATGGAATAATCGCGCCTTCGCGGTTGGCGAGTGTGCGGTTAATCAGTTTTGCTGTGCCAGTTGAACCGGTAAAGCACACGCCACCGATACGTTCATCGGCCGTAATTGCGCTACCCACAGTCGCACCAGTACCGGGTAGGAATTGCAGCACTTCGACAGGAATACCCGCTTGATGAGCGAGTTGCACCGCACGGTAACCAATAATCGAGGTTTGCTCCGCGGGTTTTGCGATGACTGTATTACCCGCCGCTAATGCCGCAGACACTTGACCGAGGAAGATGGCCAATGGGAAGTTCCATGGGCTGATACACACGAATACGCCGCGGCCTTGGAGGAACAGTTCGTTCAGCTCACCCGTTGGGCCTGGAAGCAGTTCAGGTTTTGCCATCATCTTCTTGGCTTGTACTGCGTAGTAACGACAGAAATCAACGGCTTCACGTACTTCGTCGATACCGTCTTGAATGCTCTTGCCCGCTTCACGGGTGCACAGGGCGATCAATTCTTCGCGGTTTTCTTCTAATAAATCGGCTAACTTTTGTAGTGCAGAGGCACGGGTTTCTACTGGCGTACGTGCCCAAGAGGTAAATGCCGCTTCGGCAGATGCGACGGCTGCTTCGATTGCAGCTTTGTCGGCGAAGGCGACTTGACCTACGGTTTGGGTGGTGTCGTATGGGCTAACAATCGTTTTATGTTCGCCAGTTAAGGTTTTACCGTTAACCAGAGGACCCGCTTGCCATTGGGTATTTTTAAACTGTTCTAGTGCCGCGAAAAATGGCTCAGATTCGGAAATGATGTTCATATTGAGTCCCTTGGAATTTTTGCGCTCGCTACCGAAAATATCGGCAGGTAAAACGATTCTGTTGTTAGCCAGGGTTTTGTAACCCGTCAGTGTTGTTAGCGGATGTACCACTAATGACTCGATGGGGGTTTTAGGATCGACCAGTTTGTGGACGAACGAAGTATTTGCGCCATTTTCCAGCAGGCGACGAACTAAGTAGGGCAGTAGATCTTTATGCGCACCGATAGGCGCATAAATACGTACCGCTTTAGCACCGGCTTCAGCCAGAATCGTGTCGTACAGCTCTTGTCCCATGCCGTGTAAGCGTTGGAACTCATGGTTACGATCGCCCGCCATATCGGAAATTGCCGCCACGGTTTGCGCATTGTGGCTAGCAAATTGTGGATAGATAGCACCGCGAGTCGCATCCGATAATAAGTAACGGGCGCAGGCGAGGTAAGAAACGTCAGTACCGGCTTTGCGAGTGTAGAGTGGATAAGCGGCTTCGCCAGCTTGTTGCGCCCACTTAAGTTCGCTATCCCAATAGGCACCTTTTACCAGACGCACTGGGATTTCATCCCCTTGATTTTTTGCTAGACGCGTTAACCAAACCAGTACGGGCAGGGCACGCTTAGAGTAGGCTTGTACGACTATGCCGAGTAATCCCCAGCCTTTAGTTGCTTCAGAATTAAACAGTTTTTGGAACAGTTTTAGTGATAACTCGAGGCGATCGACTTCTTCGGCATCGATAGATATTCCGATATTTAAACCACGTGCCAGCTTAATCAGGCGAATCACTGTGTCGTACAGTTCAGTCAAGACGCGGTCTTCATTGGCCACTTCGTAACGTGGGTGCAATGCCGACAGCTTGATGGAGATTGTTGGCCGCGGTGATTCATTTTCGTTATAGCTTTGAGCACCGAGCTCAGTGATCGCATTGGCGTAATCGGTATAGTATTTCTCGGCATCTTTGCGAGTTAACGCCGCTTCGCCCAGCATGTCGTAGGAATGGGTATAACCTAACTTACGTTTGTCTTCGCTGTTTTTTAGGGCTTCTTTCATGTTGCGGCCCAGCACGAACTGCTTACCCATGATCTTCATTGCTGCCATCATAGCTTGGCGGATCACGGGCTCGCCGAGACGATTGACTAAACGGCTGAGTAGGCTGCTTGGGGTTCCATCGAGTTTTTTATCTAGGCTGACAATTTTACCCGTGAGCATTAGGCCCCAAGTAGATGCGTTAACCAGCACTGAGTCACTCTTGCTCATATGCTCATCCCACTTAGCGCCTGAAAGTTTATCTTCAATTAGCGCATCAGCGGTGGCGGCATCGGGAATACGTAACAGCGCTTCGGCTAAACACATCAGGATAATGCCTTCCTGTGTTTCTAAGCTGTACTGTTGCAGGAAGGCATCAATGCCGACCATTAAGCCTTTTTTCTCGAATTGACGAACCTTATTGACCAGTTCGTGGGCACGACGAGTGACGCGCTCTATGGCTTCATCACTTGAGGGAACTAGTTTGATCAGCTCTGACAAGTATTGTTCTTCATCGACAATGTAGTTGTCGCTGACTGCTTTGAACAGTTCGTCGAGATTGGCAGAATCGTAGCGGCCTGCCAGCACTTCACTCGCTTTGAACATAGTTATCGCTTCCATCTTGGCCGTTATTGGGGCGCTATTGTTGAAACAAATTGGGAGGCGCCAAACGCATTTGATATTTTGTATACAATATGAAGGTTTGCGCGCGCAGATTATACAACCAAAATGTGACGGACAACACTATAGCGTGAAAGATTGTGAAGCTTGTTTGATTAGCTTGTTAATAATACCAATCGTATTAAATATCTGTTCATTCAGCGGGAGTTCAACGCGCTTTAGACAAGGCGAAGGCTTAAAGACATAGTGGTGCTCTGTCGAAAGCCTTGAACGCAGTATAAAGCGCGTTGCCATGTAGTGAACATCAGCCGCCCTTCGGGAGCCTCACAGGCATCCCACTCCCGTGTTGCATTGACTTAAAAGGGAATAACCATTTCTGCGTCAATGCGCCTTGGATTGAGATGCCTGTGAGGCTCTGAACTGATTAGATATTTAAGGTGATTGGTATAAGTCGATGTAACGCTTGATTGACAAAAAAGCCAGTGTTTTCAAACACTGGCTTTTGGAAGGTAAATTAAGACTTTTTGTGTGTCAGACTCACATCCAACGTTTTTTATTGCGACGTTGTGGTCTAGGTAAATACACCAAAATAATGCCTAGGATTAAGCCCATGCCTGCGATTAATCCACCTTGGCGCCAAAGTTCAAAACGTTCGTCTTGAGCTGTGCGATCTACCGCATTTTTCAGTTGATCACGTTCTTGAGTCGTTTTAGCTAGGTTGGTTTCTAACTCGCTTAGTTTAGCCTTTAATTCGAGCAGTTCGCCGGCATGATTATCCGTTGAACTTGATACTTCTGCTAACTTAGCTTTGGCCTGTGCGAGTTCAGTTGTTAACACTGGGACTTGTTCACGGAAACTTTGAGTCGAACTGATCAAGTTGGTTTGTACCCAACCTTCACGGCCTTTATGGTCGATTATTTTGGAGTAATCACCTTGAGTTTCGTTGAGCAGTGTCACAGGTTGACCCGCTTCAATTGATCCAACAATTCGAAACTCAGTACCAGGGCCACCTAAAAGATACAGAAACACGTTATCCGAGATGTAGCGGGATTGGCCTTCGGCCAGCAGGTTGGAAGACAGCAAGATCATTCCTACCAGAGTCAGGAGTCTAAACACTTTTGTATTCTCATCAACGAAATAGTCTGCACATGCTAGGGATTTGAGGCCTGTAATGCAAGAGGGAAGTCATAGACTTCCCTCAACTTTACGGCATCCATGCTATGACCATTCCAATTTAATTCAATCTTTCCTACGACCTTCTAGTCTTAGGCGCTAATACTGCTTAATGTCAGCAACACATTTAGCGAGACTTCTTAATTAAAAATACCTTTAATCATATAGAAGAAGATGATTGATAGGCCAGCACCTGCTGGTAGGGTCACAACCCAAGATACGACGATATTACGTACCACACCAATGTTAATCGCTGCGATACCACGGGCCATACCTACACCTAATACCGCACCCACTAAGGTTTGTGTGGTAGAAATAGGTAAACCAGTGCTAGAAGCAATAACTACAGTTGTTGCCGCGGCTAATTCTGCCGCAAAACCACGACTTGGCGTCAAGTGAGTGATGTTTTTTCCGATAGTTTGCATAACGCGCTGACCAAAAATCGCCAGACCCATCACAATACCTACGGCACCCAAAGGTAAAATCCACCAGACTAGAGGTGATTTCGCTGCAATCTCACCACCGCTATTGACGACTGAAACAACCGCCGCTAATGGACCAATCGCATTTGCTACATCGTTTGAACCATGGGCAAAAGCCATACAACAAGCTGTCAGAACCATCAGGATCGCAAACACTTTTTCAACGTTTTTGAACTGGGTTTGACGATCTGCTTTATCGCTCATTTGTAAGCGTGAAATGGCGATTTTACCTAAGATACCAACTACAGCGGCAACAGCACTTGCGAGTAGGTAAGACTCGGTAACTGAGAAATGCAGACCAACATGGGATAAGCCTTTCATAATCGTCATTAATGACATGATGAAACCAGCAAATGCCATATAGAAAGGTACGAAACGCTTTGCATTACTCAATGGGTCATCAGTGTTAAAAATGAGTTTTTGAGTGCTTTGGAAGAGGATGAATGCCATAAAGCCCGAAATAGCGGGGGTTACGATCCAAGAGCCTACAATCCCGCCCACTTTATCCCATGAGACTGAATCTGCACCAACACCCACGGCGGCGAAACCAATAATCGCACCGACGATGGAGTGAGTCGTTGATACCGGCCAGCCAAGAGCCGATGCGACGACAAGCCAAATACCTGCTGCCAACAATGATCCTATCATGCCGTAAACCAGCAATTCAGGAGTCGCAGTGAAATAGCTAGAATCAATAATACCGCTACGAATAGTATTGGTAACTTCGCCCCCAGCTAAAAATGCACCGGAAAACTCAAAGATCATTGCGATAATAATCGCTTGTTTAATTGTAATTGCGTTTGAACCTACAGAGGTTCCCATCGCATTGGCAACGTCATTCGCCCCAATACCCCATGCCATGAGAAAACCAAATGCAGCCGCAATGGCAATAAGCCACGGGCCATTGGTGACTAAGACGTTAGCCACCTCAATACCTGCATCAACCATATTGATACCTTGATAACCTTAATTTGTTAAACGCGAGCCAGCATAAGCTCAAGACGCGAACCGACGCGTTCGGCAAGATCTGCAAGACCACCGACCCATTCAATCGTTTTGTAGAGGAACATCACATCGACAGGATTCAATTCAGATTCCATAGCAAATAACTGACGGCGTAACTGAATTTGTAGATCGTCAGTATCTTCTTCGATGATATCGAGTTCGTTGATCATTTTTGCCACTAAGTCGACTTCACGGCCACGGAAACCTGTTTCTAACAGATCTTCGAGTTCATTAATGACTTGTTTTGCTAGTGCTACCGCATCGATACAGCGTTGTAGATAAGCAATAAATGGGACTTGCATGACCTGAGGGATTAACAGCTGACGGCCGATAACACGACCGGAAATATCTTTGGCTTTGTTGGCTATCTTGTCTTGTTGAGTTAAAAGTTCCAATAAATCTGTACGTTCTACTGGCATAAATAAACCGCTTGGCAGAGTAAGGCGGATTTCACGCTTCAGTGAATCTGCTTGCTTCTCGGCTAAACTAATTTGCTTACGTAATTGAACTGCACTGTCCCAGTTGCCTGTGATAGTGGCTTCGAAAAAGGGGACGAGTAACGATGCGCAATCGTGTACTTTGTCCATGTGCTCTTGAAGAGGCTTAATTGGCGATTTTGCAAACACGCCCAAAATAGAGTTTACTGGCATTGCCGTTTACCTATTTAGATTGTTCCATTATTGGAAAAAGCGGGCGCATGTTAACCTATGCGTCCGCGTATTGAAACTGTGTTTTTTCAGAAAAAACGACAGGTTTATTCTAACGGGTTATATACCAACTGCAAAACCAAATCCTACGGGATTTTTATGACACATTTGTGACATTATGAACTAAAGATGACGCATCGATGAATATTTGATGACAAAATGAGCGGTTACGCAATGAATGCTGAGATTGAATTAAAACTGTTTTTCCTGCCGATATATCAAGAATCCCTGATAAATAAGTTAGATAGTCTCGATAATGCCGTACCTCAAGGTCAACGTCGTTTGGCGAATGGTTACTTCGACACCCCTGACTTGCAATTACGTCAGTGGGACATGGGATTGCGGGTGCGCGGTTACGATGCGCACCGAGAGCAGACCATAAAAACCGCAGGACAAGTCGTGGGCGGCATTCATTCGCGGCCCGAATACAATGTGACTATCCAATCCGATAGCCCAGCCTTAAGTCTATTTCCTACCAGCATTTGGCCCGCTGATGCTGATTTAGCGGCGACGCAAGCTCAGTTGACTTGTATATTTCACACCGATTTTTATCGTCGCGCTTGGCATGTTCAGATTGATAACAGCTTAGTCGAAGTGGCGTTAGACATAGGTGAAATCACCGCAAATGGTCAGCAAGAAGCCCTGTGTGAGCTCGAGTTTGAACTCCTCAGTGGCGATACTGAGGCGCTACTTAAGCTAGCGATGCAAGTGGCGAGCGTGGTGCCCGTGCGTTTAGGTAAGGCCAGTAAAGCGCAGCGGGGCTATCGATTGGCGGGCAAGGCTAAGCCGCTCGATTTAAAAGCATTGGAATTTCTGCCACTGGCCGAGTCACACGATTCTTCTTCTTCACAGGATTTAAGTGCAAACTGCCAAATCCTGCTTGAAACCGCCCTTGAGCGCTGGCAATTATTAGAGAGCATGATCGCAGAGGAAAGTGACCCTGAAGCCTGTGTGGCACTATGGTGGCGGATGCGCGCCTGTATTCGTTTGCTGCGAATGACCTTAAATCAGTTCGAATTATTGAATGTGACACTGTCTAGCCAATTTATGCTGATTGAAAAGCAGCTCGATTTTATTGAGCAGGCACAGGCGTTGACCGCTTTGCTTGGTAGCCAAAGAGGCTTATTTGCTAAACTTGGCCAACATGCCCAAGTTAAGGCGCGACTTCTGGCGCAACTGACAGAGATTAATCTGACGGAACGCTTACTCTCCCTATGGCAACAGACCGAATATGGTCAATTACAGCTGGCTATTGTTGAACTGTTGCTAAAGATCAGTGCTGGTGAAGTGGACATCACCCATCAGCCTAGCTTACGCCAGCATGCCGATCGTGCTCAGCAAGCTTCTTGGATGGCGATAATTGAGGTCATGCCACTCAATAGCGTCATGACAGCGGCAAATTATCTACAAGTGGCCACAGTGTTGGATGCGAGCATTCTTGTGGGTCATGCCTACGGCAGTTTATATGAGGCGAAATCACGGGACGCATTTCGTGCACCTTGGCAAGATCTCGCGCTTGGGATTAAAACTTTGGCTTGTTATCGCGCCTTACAGGATGCGAGTCGGGAGTTAGATATCAATTTAGCTGAGTGGCTGGAAGACAAGCAGCAGAGTTTGTTGTTTGCTATGGAATCGACACGCCGTAACGCGATGCAACAGCAGGTCTACTGGTAATATTACTTTTTATCGCTGATAAACGGAAAAGGCTCAATCTAATATAGATTGAGCCTTTTCATTAGTCCGTTTTCTCAACAAAGTCAGCTATTTTTTGTTTCGATAGCCTGCTTAAGTTCCGCAATTTGAGCCAGCATTTGCGCTTGATTTTGTTCTATTTTTTGTTGGTTCTCTTCCATTCTCGCTAAGGCTAATTCAAGCTCTGATTTGATTTCGGCTTTATGCGCATCTTGGCGTTCTTGGCGTTCAGATTCATCTGGCGCGACAAATACCGACGCCATATAGCCTGAAATCACCCCAAAAAAACTCACACCGCTGACAATGACCACACCACCTATGATGTGGCCTGCTGTGCTTACAGGATAATAATCGCCGTAGCCGACGGTAGAGATAGTGACTAATGCCCACCAAATCGCTTGCTCAGCGGTCTGGATATTGGCGCCTTCGGTGCCGCTTTCGACGATGAGCATAATGACGGAAGCTAATGTCAGAATCGTCACCATAGCAACCAGTAAACTGGCTAAGGTGGCTTGTTTACGTTGTTTTACCAGTGGGAGCAGCAGTGAGCGACTCATGCGGATCAGGCGTATTACCCGTAGGATTTGAAAAAGCCGTGCCATACGTAGGGCTTCAATCGCCGGAATACTGGCAATAAAATCAATCCAATGGTGTTTAATGAAAAAGCGTTTATCGCGAGCACGGATCAACCCAACAAAGAAGTTGATCATAAAAATCATACAAATACTGGTATCGACAAAGAAGAGTAAGCGGTAGGTTTCGCTATCTAGGCGGCCGAAGGTCATGACAAGTACTATGATCACCGACAGCAAGGACAATAGCATCATCGCCATTTCGAATGGAGAAGGAGTGCCAAGGGTGCGAAGCGACCATGGGGTTTTATCTGTCATGCCAAACATGATCCCTGTTAAGTGCGGCGAATATCACTACTAAAGTAAAAGACTTTAGGCTGTGAGTAAATTGACTGAGTTAATAAAAGGGCTATATATCGATTAATCGCGCCAGCCAATGGTAAGAAGGGTTGGCGCTTGAGATCAGCGTTGCTTTAGGTTTCATCAACAAAGTGGACTAAATCGTCGAGCACACGGCGTTTAATTTCTAGCTGTGAATCGGCACTTAAACCATATTTCTCTGCCAGTTGCACATAGTCATCTGCATTGAGTGACACGGTAAGACGCGGACGCGTTGGCCGTTTCGATACGCTAAGACCTAAAATAGTGCGAATTTGATCAGAAGGGCTAACGCCTGCATCTAACGCGGCTTTACGAATAGAGTATTGAAATTTTTCATCGAGATCGAAGGCAACCTGTGTCGCCTTAGCGGCTTGTTGGTTCTTTAACCATTGCTCGGGCAGAGGGTGTTTGGTTTTACTCATGGCGTATTACCTATTGCTATCAACCGTTTCTAGCGCTTATCTGTGAGATTGTATTGGGATTATTGATAAAGTGCGAGCACGCACTTTATCTTATTTTCGTGTTATTTCGCCGGCCAGTATTCCCGAATATCCGTTAGCGGGCGATATAGGGTCAAGACAACATCGGTATCACCCCCTTCGTAGACTTCCACTTCGACGGCGCAGCTTTCATTGTCATCAAGTAATAAATAGTACTCAAAGGGCTCACCTGTGGCGCCATTGGCATCCTGTGGCGGCTTTTGGCCACGATAATCCTGACGATGGAAATAGCCAAAAGCGGCAAAAGTCACTTGGTGGTATTGTTTTCCAAGCCATTGTTCAAGTTGTTCAGCTAAGTCGGCCGGTAATACTTGCGTAGTTAACTCGGCATGACCCGGTTCCTCGAACAGGGCGCTGAATTGCTCGAGATCGAATAATTGCTCCACTTGGGCGCGGGAAACCTTAATCGAAAAGGCGAGATAGGTTTCGTCGTCTTCTTCAATGCTCAAAAAGAGAGTATCACTACCATGTCCCTTGAGTAACCACTCGGAGTGTTGTTTACGTTCAGACTCGTAAGTATGTACGGCTTCGACTCTTAATTGTTGACCACGGAGTTGTGGTGGCAGGGCAAAACTATCATCGATTGAGATCATGTCGCCGACATCGAGCTGGGACGGGTGATTGAGCTCGCGCTGTGGCGGGGCTTTCTTACCAAAAATACTATTGAAAAATCCCATAGTGACTCCTGCTGACTATGCTCGCGTGCGGCCTCATATTGATTGGCTGCGGATATTCACGGGCAATAGTGGTCATTTTTATTTAATGAGGATGAAACAAAAAATGCCGAGGTCAGTAGGGGGTGATGATCCCACTGAGACTCGGCATTCGGTCAATCATTGCTTAGCTTTTACGTGCTTTGATTCGATCTAGCACTGCATTTGCGTTTGACTTTTGCTCACCAATACCCGCTTCGGCTAGTTTGGCTTGCAACGACTTATCACTGTTTTCATCGGCTAAGGTTTCAGCCGCTTTTAAACGGTCGTCAAATTGTTGCTGACGTGCCTTGATACGTTCTAGTGAATCTTTAGCGTTCAGCAGCTTAGAGTTGCTAGACGCGAACGAGTCAGTAATGGTTGCCGTCGCTTTTTGCACGCTTTCAGTGGTTTTAACCATGCTCAACTGACGTTGATAATCAGACAGTTGGCGTTCGGTTTTCTTCACTAAGTCTTTCAAGCGTGCAGCATGGGCGCTAAAGCTGTCGTTGGCGCTTTGTTGCTCAGACAACTCTTGGTCTAACTGAGCAATCTTTTCAGCAATTTCAATCGCTAAGGCTTCATTACCTTTGTCCAATGCTTGAGTTGCATAACCTTCGTGTTCTGCAATCGAACGTTTCAGACGGTCGATTTCACGGCTGGCTTGCATTTCTTTTGCCATGACATCGGTCAGTTCACGTTTAGCATTGGTTAAATGCTTTTCTGCATCACGGATTTCCTGTTCGAAAATACGGGTTGAGTTTGCGTCAACGATGCTTTGGCCAACTTCGGTGGCACCACCGCGAAACGCTGTTAAAATTTTATTCAGAATGCCCATTTTGTGGCTCCTTATTTCAGATAGTCGACCAATTCATCAATAACTTCTAAACAGTTATCAGATAAAACTGCTAATTCTTGCTCGATTTCGAGCATGCTAGATTGTAGTGATAGCGCACCGTAAACCACGTATTTGTCATCAATTTTTGCAAAAGCTGACAAGGGCATTGGAATGTTGAGCTCTAGCATGGTTTCAAACATTTCACTGCGACGTTCTTGATTTACTTCGTTCTCGCCCCACAGGTAGCTGATGCAAAGTACTTGGTTGTCCGTTACCGATACAAATACCGGGATTTCTTCACGGCCGACCACATTCACTTGCAACACTTCGACTTCACCATCGATTGGATAACAATCAAATTGAAAGCCAGTTTGGCTGTTGTTGCCAAGACTGTTGAGGTGATTGGCAATGGTATGGATATTCATATTTGTCCTTATTGACATATTATGTCTGTGTTCAAAGATAGCACCGAGACATAATATGTCAAGTACTATCTCATCCTATTAAAAAAGATCCAGTCCTTGATTCTCGGACCAATCTTGCAAATGGTAGTGATACAGCTGCAATGAACCCAATTCATTGGGTTTTATGTTGGCGGCATCTTGATAAAAATTGGCTGGAAACTCAAAGGCGCCATCCACTAAACCTAAAGTGAGCCAATCATCTTCGATGGGCAACTCAGTTAACTTCGCTAATCTGTGTTGTGCATCGAGTCCGCCTAAGGTTGCAATACTCCAGCCCCATTCGCCAAAACTGGGCACATTATGATGGTACTGCTTGACGTCAAATCCCGCCAATGCCAAGGTTTTTGCTACCGAAATAAAGGCCTTAGGGGCATGGTAAGGCGATGTTGACTGTACAGTCAGAGCGCCATCACTGCTCATAAGTTCCTTTAATTTACGGTAGAAATAGTCCGAATACAGCTTATTAAGATCGGGATGGCTCGGATCAGGCAAGTCTACGATAATCGCATCGTATTTCACGCCTGTGGCAATTAGTTTATCGACACCATTAAATGCATCGTCGTTGATCACTGTGAGACGGGGATCGTTCAGTGCGTTGTCATTGAGCGCCAACATAGCGCGACTGAGACTATCGGGCATATCTGTATCGGGCGATTTAAATAATTGCACTAGGCCTACATCGAGATCGAGCAGCGTGACTTGTTCTGGTTCCCAGCGCAGTACTTGTTTGAGACCGAGTCCATCACCGCCGCCAATGATCAGCACCTTATTGTGACGGGCACTGGCCGCGAGCGTAGGATGAACGAGAAACGTATGGTAGATGTGCTCGTCTATGCTAGAAAATTGTAAGCGACCATTGATGTATAAAGCATAAACGGGCGGCAGACCGTTACCGCGCAACCGCTCGGTGAAGGTCAGCTGTTGGAAACGTGTCGCCTTGGCGTAAACCACTTTGTCTTTATAGAGCAAATTATTGAATTCTTGCTCCCAGCGTGGGCCGTGGATTGCTAATACGAGTAAGACACCAGTCACGATAAAATGCCCACTCAAAAGCAGTTTAGGGCGGCGGATTTTAGGCCAGAATCGCCAGATAAACACAAAACCTGCCAATAGATTGAAACTGGCGGTTAAGGCGGCGGCGAGTTGGATATCGATGGCGAGCATAAAGCCAACCCAAATGGCGGCACCTATGCCTGCGCCTATGTAATCAGCTCCGTAAATTGTGCCCGCGTTATGCAGTAAATGCTCGTCGGAAAGGGATTGGCGAACCCTAGCAATCAGCGGGATTTCCATACCAATCATCAGGCCCAATAACACACCCCACACATAGGGTAAGTATTCGCTGAGTTTTTGCAGCGAGCCTATCATGCCACCTTCGGGCAGTTGATCTGGCGGTAAACCTAAGGTGTTAGCAATGATCAATGGCAGTTGTTGACCAAAACCAATCACCGCTGCTGTGATTAAAATGGCGAGTGAGCCACAGAGTGCAACTGTGAGTTCTAAGATCACAAAACCGGTAAAGGCATCACGGATCTTACGCGCGGCGAAGGCACCTAGCCCCATGGAGACAATCATTAAGCCTATCATGGTGTAAATGGCGGCTTCTAATGCGCCTAAAATGCGGCCCGCATAGTGGGATAAAAGATATTCGTAGATCAGGCCGCAACCTGCTAATACGGCCATAATGCCCAATAAGAGAACATCGTCGAACCAACCTAGGCGGCTAGGTTTAGCCGCCGAGGGAGTTAAGCTAATTTCTTGCATTCGATTAAGCCATCAGTGCCGTAAGAATAAGAGCGATAGCGATACTGATCGCCATTTCTACTGCGGCGATACCGATATTGTGTTGTCTTTCCACTTCATCGGCTAAATCGATACGGGCCAATACCAGTTTCTTCACGACGAACAGCAGTAAGGAGAGTGCGATCAGCATAATGACTGAGAACACTAACCAACCGATCACGTTAGTCACATAAGCCGTTGGATTATAAATAATAAAGTGACTGGCGGCATTAAAGCTCAGTGCCATAGCAATCATATAACCCGCATGGCGTAGCGCTAACGCTGTATGACCTTGGGCTAAGGCTTGCTGCATAGACGAGTCTTGGTTGCGGCTTGCGAAACGGTTTTCACGCCAGCGCGTGAGTAGCACTAACATCAACTGAGAAATCGCAAAGGCGCTGAAGATGGCAATGAAGGTATCGACCGTTAAATCTTCTGCCCACAGCAAGACGGAGCGAATGATAATGGCGGTAGCAATAGCAACGCTGGCATCGACGATAGCGACGGACACATTACCTTTGATGATTTGCTCGTTCTTATCAAACTCATTTAGCGCTATTTTATCGTGGAGAAAACGGCCGAGTTTAATCAGTACTAAACCGAATAAACCATAGCAGCTCATGCCAATCGCTTCGGTAAGATAAGAGTGTGCCGCAGCGCCTGTGATAGCGCCTGTAAGTACTATGCCTAGGGCGGCAACTGCGCCAGCGGTACTTATGCCAAAGGCAAAGTTATCCCGCTCTGCCAGCTCCTTACTGCTATTGACCTTTACACTCCAACCTTGCAAATAACGCATTAGCGTTAGCAAAATCACGGCTATGGTGAGATCGATAGCCAGAATGATGGCTAGCTCTGGTGTGATACCGAAATCCTGAAATAATGTCATTGGAAATCCTTAGTTACTTGCCCCGGCGCACACTGCGGGTCGTGCGATTGCTGGAATTGCGGAAACTGCTGTCTTTAGCATAGTTAGATCGAAACTTACTGTTCGAACTCTTGCTCGCACTTGTCGTGCTGGCCTTAGGTGCGCTGGTACTTTCACGGGATAACGCCGTGCCACCAGTTCGCGGCTTAGCATAAGGGCTGTCAAAGCGCTTGCCTTGTGAGTCGAAACGTTTTTTCGTTTGTTCGAAAGTCTTATTTTGCGCATCCGCTTGTTTGGGTGAGGTATAGCGATAACGACCTACGTCATTGTAATAGCTATAACCTCGGTTACCCGACCAACGATCGTAGGAAACTGGGCGATTGAAGACATTCGAAAACATCGAATACATGCCATACCAAGCCCAAAACGAAGTGCCGCTTGAGTCGGTTTGCCAGTTGCCGTAAGAGGGATTACCAACTAATTGACTGCCTGGACCAAAATCTTCACCGCCATTGGCTAATGTTGCGGCCTCACGGCTAATCGCATTTACGCGAGCCAGTTTGCCGTCGGACATATCGGCGACCACGTTGACGGGATCAGACAACATATCGTTAAACAGACTGGGATCTGCGGCTTGATAAAGATTTTCTGCTTCGGCCAGCTGTTGATCGAGATCAGCAAAGTTACTCGCCACTTTCGATTCATCTAAACGACGTTTTAGCGAGGTATACATGGGACCTTGGGTACCAGAATCCTTTGCTAATTCATCGAGTAAGGGTGCTAAATCGGGTTTCTGTTGCTTTAGCAGTGTCGTGTATTGTTTTAAGAGATTAGCGTTACGCAACTGGCCGTCATCGATCATCGTCGTGAGCGTAGCGAGACGTTGCTGTGTGAGTTGTTGATACTTCGCGATTTTATCCGGTCTGTCATCGCCACAACCCGTCAGCGATAGCGAAACGGCTAAAAAAAGTATCGATGTGAGAACACGGGTTAGCATTCCTGCCATGTTTTCTCCAAAAGGTAATGAAATAAAACTCAAATACTTGCAGGCAATAATAATCCGCTTGCCCAATATGCCTGCCGCGCAGGTTATAGTACCCTTAAATGCCACAGATAAAAGTGTAAACCTTTATTTGTGTGTTACATCAGGTAGCTGCAAGTCTCGTCGAACATAACATGATGTGGCGTCAATCTATATCATTTACGACATAATATGTCGATAGCTAAATTTGTTAGGGATTATTATGACCATGCAAAAAGACAGTAATAAGTCATTGTCTATTCTTATTAATCAAACCGCTGAACGCAATTGGCTGCGATTAGAGGAAGCATGGTCCGAAGGACTTGCGCAATTAACGCCTGCTCAGCAGCAAGAACTCAAAACGGTTTTGGGACTCAGTGATTATGTGGCGGCTCAACTATGCCGACATCCCGAGTGGATCGCTATGCTGTTTGCAGGCGATTTAAGCCTGATTGATCGTAAAAACTTTGATGTTGATTTACATGAAGAACTTGCTAGCACGACCACTGAGGAGATGGCTAAAACCACCCTGCGACGGTTTCGTAACTATCAAATGGTGCGTTTAGCTTGGCGTGACTTTTTAGACTATGCCAGTTTAGAGGAATCCTTGCTTGATCTGTCGGCGCTCGCCGAAGCGTTAGTGATCTGCGCCCGCGATTGGCTCTATAAAGATATGTGCGCTCAATATGGCACGCCGATGGACAAAGAAGGGAATCCGCAACCGCTACTGATTTTAGGCATGGGCAAGTTAGGCGGCCGCGAGCTTAATTTCTCCTCCGATATCGATTTGATTTTCACGTTTCCTGAGCATGGCGAAACCGTCGGCGGTCGTCGCAGTTTAGATAATCAACAATTCTTTATCCGCATGGGGCAAAGGCTAGTGAACTTGCTCGATCAAGTCACAGTCGATGGTTTCGTGTTCCGCGTGGATATGCGTTTGCGCCCCTACGGTGAAAGTGGCCCCTTGGTGGTGAGTTTTAGTGGTCTTGAGGATTATTACCAAGAACAAGGGCGAGACTGGGAGCGTTATGCCATGGTCAAGGCGCGTGCGCTCGGGCCTTGGAACCATTTCTCCGATGAACTACACAGCCTCCTGAGACCCTTTGTGTATCGCCGTTATATTGACTTTTCGGCAATTGAATCCCTGCGGAAAATGAAGCAACTCATCGCGCAAGAAGTGCGGCGCCGTCATTTGACCGACAATATTAAACTCGGTGCAGGCGGTATTCGTGAGGTCGAGTTCGTGGTGCAAAGTTTTCAATTGATCCGTGGCGGCCGTGAGCCTGCGTTGCGCCAGCAGAGTTTATTCGGTGCTATCGATACGCTCTACAGCTTAGGGCAGTTTGAATATTTGGCGGTGGATGAGCTTAAACACAGTTATTTACTGCTGCGCCGGGTTGAGAATCTGCTGCAAGCCATTGACGATAAACAAACCCAAACCTTACCGAATAATCCACTGGATTGGGCGCGATTGTGCCATGTACTCGATATGGCCAATGAGGTTGATTTACGCACTCATATTGAAGCGGCAATGAGCAAAATCCATCGTCATTTTAAAGCCACTGTGGGTGGCGAAGAAGGCGAAGAAAAGGCAGAGCATTGGACAACGCAGCTGTGGAATATGCAAGACCTTGATGATGGCATCGCGTTGTTGGCCGAACAGCAAATTGATGATGACAAGCTGTGCCCTATGCTCAGCAGCTGGCGCGAAACAGTGACTAAGCGTTCGATTGGTCCGCGCGGGCGAGAAACCTTAGATAAATTAATGCCAAGATTATTGGAAGAATTGATTAATCAACAGAGTCCATCGTCAGCTTTTGAGCCCGTGTCTAAGGTGCTGGAGCAGATTTTAACTCGCACCACTTACCTTGAGCTTTTGTGTGAAAACCCCGGCGCGCGGCAGCAGTTGGTGAGCTTGTGCTGCGCCAGTCCTTGGATTGCCGCGCAGTTGGCTAAATTTCCCATGTTGCTCGATGAGCTTATCGATCCGTCGCAGCTCTATGACACGACCTCCATTGACGATTATCCGAGCGAGCTGCGTCAGTACATGATGCGCGTGCCCGAGGATGATATGGAGCAGCAAATGGAAGCGCTGCGACAATTTAAGCTTTCACAACAACTTAAAATCGCCGCCGCCGATGTCACGGGTGTTTTACCCGTGATGCAAGTGAGCGATCACTTAACTTTTTTAGCCGAAGCTATTATCGAACAAGTGGTGATGCAGGCGTGGCAACAGGTTTCAGTGCGCCATGGCGTGCCAGCATACCTTGAGGGCAGTGACACAGGCTTTGCCGTTGTCGGTTATGGCAAGCTCGGCGGGATTGAATTGGGTTACGGCTCCGATCTCGATTTAGTTTTCTTGTGTGAAAATAAAACAGAAAATGGCCTGACCAATGGTGATCGCCCGATTGAAGTTGGTCATTTTTACCTCAAACTTGCCCAGCGTATTTTGCATTTATTCTCGACTCGCACGACTTCGGGTGAGTTGTATGAAGTAGATATGCGGCTGCGTCCTTCTGGCGCCTCGGGTTTGATGGTCAGTGAGATTGAGCGTTTTGGCGAATACCAAGCTAATGAGGCGTGGACGTGGGAGCATCAAGCCTTAGTGCGCTCGCGTTTTGTTTTTGGCGACAATAGTTTAGCGGTCAAATTTAGCCGTATTCGCGCTTCAGTATTGGAAAAGCCGCGGGATAAAGCTGAGCTGCAAAAAGCGGTGCGTGAGATGCGTCAGAAGATGCGTGATCACTTGCTTAAAGTCAGTGATGGCATGTTTGATTTAAAGCAGAGTCTAGGCGGGATTGCCGATATTGAGTTTATTGCCCAGTACTTAGTGCTGGCTAATGCCAACGAGTATCCAGAGCTAACGATTTGGTCCGACAATGTGCGGATTTTTGGTGTGTTAGCTGAGCTTGAACTTTTGCCAATGATGAGTGCCCAGCATTTAACTCAGACCTATTGCTTACTACGAGATGAAAATCATCGACTTACTCTGCAACAAAAGGCGGGGCAGTTACCAGTGTCAGAGGTAGAAGACCATGCTGAGCGGGTGTTAAACATTTATCGTGCTGTGCTTGAATAGTGCAGTCTTTAAGGGGATTAAGGCTGATACGAATTTCAGCCTTAACACCGCAAGAATACACAATTTAAGCTAGAGTTTAATGAGAGAAGTTAGCTGAGAGTGCCATGCAATTACCTACAATTCCTGAAAACGAGCTGCAACGCTTGGCCACGTTACGCGCACTTAATGTGCTCGATACCGATGCCGAGGAACGTTTCGATCGTATTACTCGGCTTACGCGCAGAATTTTCTCCTTGCCCATCTGTGTTGTGACCTTAGTAGATGCCGATCGGCAATGGTTTAAATCCCGTCAAGGATTGGAGGTGACTGAAACACCTCGGGAAATTTCATTTTGTGGACATGCGATCAATCATGACGGCATTTTCATCGTGAACGACGCCCTCAAAGATCCCCGCTTTAGTGACAATCCTCTGGTGACTGAGCAGCCTCACATTCGCTTTTACGCCGGCTATCCCCTCACCATTCACGAGCAATATCGGGTGGGTACTTTGTGTTTAATCGGTACTGAACCGCGGGATTTTACGGCTGAAGACATTGAAACCTTAACGGATTTAGGACAAATGGTAGAGGCTGAATTACTCTCTATCGCGCAAAATACCTTAGATCCCTTGACGGCTATTTCGAATCGACGTGGTTTTGAATTACTGGCCCATCAGTCACTGGCGAGTTGTCGACGTACCGAATCTGAGGCGGCCTTAGTATTCTTCGATCTCGACTTTTTTAAGGAAGTGAATGACAGCTTTGGTCATCGCAAGGGCGATCAGGTGTTATATGATTTTGCCCATATCTTAATGACTGCTTTTAGGGAGTCGGATGTGATCGCAAGGCTTGGCGGCGATGAGTTTGTGGTGCTGCTAAGTTTTGTGCATAGAGATACAGTCAATCGGGTCATCGAGCGTTTTAAGCAGTTACTTGAGCAGTATAATCAACAGCATCCTAAGCAACATAGATTGGCGACCAGCATAGGTATCGCCCATTGGACACCAAATTCAGATATGAGCTTAGAGGATCTGTTAGATTCCGCTGATAAAGCCATGTATCAGGATAAAGCCACACATCACAGTGATGCATCTTAAATTGTTTACGCTTATGCCAATGAAAAGGGAGACAATAATGTCTCCCTTTTCATTGGACATTATTCGGCGAAGAAGTACTAAGCTGTAATGAGCGTTACCCAATGTTGATATAAGGGTAAGCCAATTAGCACGTTAACCGGAAATGTGATCCCGAGTGAGGCTAGCATAGCCAGACCTATATTGGCTTCGGGGATTGCGGCACGAATGGCCGCAGGCGCTGCGATATAAGATGCGCTGGCACTTAATGCCGCTAACACTAAAATGCTGCCTGAAGGTAAGTCCAACCAAACGCCTACACCAATACCACACCAAGCCAATACAAAGGGCGCTACGGCGGCAAACACTAATAAGCGCCATTGTTTAAGTGGTAGCGGCAAACACACTTTGGCCGTTACTAAGCCCATTTCCAGTAAAAATAATGCCAGTAAGGTTTTGAACCCGCCTAGTAGCACAGGTGTAAGCGGCGTAAGTCCCGTTGGGCCGTAAAGCCAACCTATCACCACACCGCCAAGGAGTAATACAACGCCGCGGCTGGTTAAGGCTTCGTGCAACACGCTTGATTGAGTTTCATTTTTGGGTGATGTTTCAATTGCTTTTTTGGCACTTAAGTATCTGTGTAACCAGAGCATTACGACAATAGCAGGTAGTTCCAGCAGCACGAGATACAGGGTCGTTTCTGGCCTTAAGATCAGTCCAGATTTTTCAACCATAGCCATCACCACCGCAAAGGTTCCCGCACTGACGGAGCCGTAATGGGCGGCAATACTAATGGCATCGGTATGGCCAATGCGAACCAGCCGAGTTAGTACAGGGTATAAGGCCAAGGGGATAATCAAACCTAAAGCAACAACCGCTAACAGCTCAGTGATTACTAAGTTTTGGGTGTGACCGTGGAGCGCCATTCCGCCCTTTAAGCCTAAAGTGAGCATTAACAGTATGGATAGGGTTTCGTAGATCGCGGGGGGGACTTTAAGATCTGACTTCACTAGGCCAGCTAACAGGCCTAAGGCGAAAAATGCAATGACAATATCGGGCATGGGTATCTCATTAAGTTTGACTTTTAAGCGGTGCAAAACGCGCTTGTTTGTCGAGTGATCCTGATGGCTGGTGATTTTGGACCTAATTAGTTATATTGAAAAATAAATTGTTTACCACCTAGGTATAGATAATTGTCTATGGATAAGCGTTCGTCATCGACTCAGCTTAAATTGCGGCATTTGAGTTTTCGGTTACTGCAGGTGTATGTGCAAGTGGTGCGGTTAGGTAATATTTCCGCAGCGGCGAGGGCATTGCATTTAACTCAACCCACAGTGTCATTACAGCTTAAAAAACTGGCCGATGTGTTGGGCGAGCCATTACTCGAGAGTCGTGATGGTCGCATGTTACCGACCTTGATTGGTAATGAGTTGTACCGCGCAGCCTGCGATACCTTGAGTCGTTTTGAGGATTTCGATGCTTTTATGCAGCAGGCTAAAGGTGGCAGTGTCGGTCACATTAATATCGGTATTGTCACTACCGCAAAATACGTGTTACCACGGATTTTAGGGGCATTTTATCGGCAGTTTCCACAGGTTAAAGTGACCTTAAACATTGGTAACCGTGCCCATGTATTAGGCAGATTTGAACGTCAAGAAGATGATTTATACCTGTTCAGTCATCCTCCAAGTGGCGATAACGTGTTATCTGCACGCATCATCAAAAATCCGCTGCAACTGATTGCACCAAAGGAGCATTGGGCAGTGGGTCGTGAACAAGTGAATTTTAACGAGCTTAAAAATGAGCGTTTTATCGTTCGCGAACCGGGATCAGCCACCCGCTTAATGTTCGAGTCTTGGTGCAGCGGCCAAGGCATCACGCTCGGTGACACTATGCAAATCGAGAGTAATGAGGCGATACGCTTGAGTGTCGCGTCGGGCTTAGGTTTGTCGGTGATTTCGGCGCATACCTTGCAAGAAGGGCGCGAAAAACCTGCAATTCTAACTGTTACGGGGTTTCCGCTCGAAAGTAACTGGTATCTAGTTGGCCGTAAAGATCGCCGTTTGCCCTATGCCGCCATGCAACTAGTGGACTTTATGGCGGCGCATTTGGTCGAGTGTATCGAGCCAGAATGGGTTGCCACTGATATCAGTGAACTGGCTATGCACTTTAATCATGCACCGCAAACTCGATCCTAGCACTCTTGAGTCTCGCTTGTATTATGGAATGCTTTATTAAACTAGATCATAGCGTTATGCATTGAGGGTAACGGTTTAACACATCTTGTGCCATTACCCTCTGATTCCATTATAAAGTGATACTCTAGACTTTAAATCGCGTCAGTAGATTGTTCAGTTCAACGGCGAGTCTTGAGAGCTCATGTGCTGAGGCACTGGTTTGCTGTGCCCCCGCAGCACTTTGGCTGGCAAGATCACTAATATTCACAATGTTTTTATCGACCTCGCGTGCGACTTTCGCTTGCTCTTCGGCGGCGCTTGCGATGACCATGTTGCTGTTATTCATAGTACTGATTTGGCGATTAATCGTGTTTAATGCATCCCCTGCCAATCTTGCGACTGAGAGTGCCTGTTCAGCCTTTTGGCCGCTGTGCTGCATCGATTGCACAGCCGTTTCGGTGCCGTGCTGGATTTTGTTAATCATGTCTTCAATTTCACGGGTCGAGGACTGAGTGCGATGGGCTAGGGCGCGAACTTCATCAGCAACAACCGCAAAACCACGGCCTGTATCGCCCGCTCGCGCCGCTTCAATGGCTGCGTTTAAGGCCAGTAAATTCGTTTGCTCAGCAATGGCGCGGATCACATCGAGAACTTTGCCTATATCCCTCGCTTGAATCGCTAAGGTTTGAACAACCTGTGAACTTTGCGTTACATCCTGATTCATGTCGATAATGGCTGCGACTGTCTGATCTACCTGTTTTTTACCTAATTCGGTACTGCGGGCGGTTTCTTCAGAGGCTTCTGAAGCGAGCACCGCCGTATTGGCAACTTCATCTACTGCCGAACTCATTTCGGTAATCGCAGTTGCCGCTTGCTGTATTTCATCATTTTGTTGCTGTATGCCGCGGGAAGCATCTTCAGTGACTGAATTGAGTTCTTCGGCGGCGGAGGCGAGTTGGCTAGAGGAGTTTGCTATATGGGATAAAGTGTCACGCAGGTTTTGCTGCATTTCAGCTAATGATTGCATCAGTTGACTGGTTTCATCTTTACCCACTGTGCTGATTTTCTGCGTTAAATCCCCCCTTGCGACTGCCACTGAAATGCCTACAGCTTCCTTCATTGGCTGCACGATACTGCGAGTTAAAAATATTGCTACTACAAATGCAGCGATTAAGGAGCCCACTATCATAATGCTGTTTAGCCATTTACTCTCGTCGTAGGCTTGTGCAGTTATTTGACCTTGTTCCTTTGCATATTCAGTATTCAAGCTGCCAATGCTAATGAGCGTCTTTGTCATTTTTTCGGCTTGCACTATCATGACATCATCCATGATCCGTTTAGCTTCGGCTGCATCATTCGCCTGTAGCTTGCTGATCATCTCATCTTGATGCTTTAAATACAGATCAAGGCTGCCACTAAATTCTTGATAGAGCTCCTGCTCACCTGGCAGGCTAATTAAAGGCTCATAGTTTTTTTGATCCGTTTTAATACTCTGGCGGATTTGCCTTAATGTATCGAGTCCTTTGTTAAGTTCTGCTGCCGAATTTGCTAATAACAGGCGAAATGTAAACACCCTAGCGCGCATCACATTGAGGTTGATGCTCGACAGACTGACCAGCGTAGGTAGGGTATTATCTTCAATTTCTTCTGCAGTGGATCGCATGGATGACATCGTCTGTAATGACATGATTCCTTGAAGTAGCAACACAAGAGCAAGTAATCCAAACGCAGCAATTAATCGTGAGCCAATCTTAAATTGTCGTAACCACATAAGTTAATCGTCCCTGTATTTAAAAGAGTTCCGTTTAAGGCTGTTCTTAATATTTTCTAGCGAATACTTCGAACTAAGTGTCATGGCGCTTATTCAGAATCATGAGTCTTTAGTTGATTGCATAAACTATAGATTATATTTTTGAGCTTTTATGTTGCAGGTTGTAAATTTGATCGATTTAAACCTATAGGCTGTAAATTAGAACAATTGAAACTAAGTTACACCGTACCTTAAAACTCAAGGTTAGCAACAGCTAGAAGCAAATTGAACGTAATGAGTCATTTGGTTGTGTGGATTGAATCGATTATGGCAGATGGGTTTTATATTTTATGTATTTGATTTTTAATTATTATAATGTTTTTTCTGTACTAGTTTATCTATGGTTGCAGATTTTCAATTTAGGTACTTATTCATCTTTCTAGGCTTGTATCTGCAAATAGCGTATTTGACTTGTTATATTCTTAATGCATGAATTATCTTGTCACTAATTGTTTCTCGAATTTTTATCGTGATGGCTAACTTCTCGCTTATCAATATTAGGCTTTTGGTCTAACTCAACAGAGCGATAAATTGCTAATGTTTTACGGTCATTTACTTCGACTCATTTCTATTAATCGACTGTAGGTGCGGCGGAATTCAAAACTGAGTGCGCCACCTTGATAAAGTTCACTCAGTGGCACGTCGCAGCTGAGATATAAGCTGACATTTTGATCATATAACTCATCAATTAAGCTGATAAAACGCCGTGCTGGGTCGTCGTTGGCCGCATAGGAGAGTTTGCGCTCGCCCGTGGCTGCGGCTTGGTTATCACCTGTACCGTCCTCTGTGCCGCGGGCACGGATCCAGCCTTTTATTTCGCCGCCTAATTTGGGAACGCCGCTTACCATTAAGATCTTAAATCGGCTGGCTATTTCGATATAATCGAGTTGAGATCTCGGGCCGTCACACAGGGCATAAAAATCGAACCAAGCGACTGAGTTGCCTGTTGGTGCTATAGCGGCGCGGATCACTGGAATTTCACGGTTGCAGATGGTGAGGCTAGTATTACTCATTCTGCTATCACTAATGGCAGTAGCGCTCATATAGGGTGTATTTGGCGTTAACCCATTCACTAGCTTGTCAAAAATCTGCTCAAAATCGAGTGTTCCGGTAATGCCGATATTGCGGGAAATCGAGGCGTTAACTTCAGCGCTATCAATGCCAATCTCGTTGTTTAATGAAGCATTGATGGCGTGCATCCTATGGTCTTGGTTGCCATTGAGATGCAGCATTTGAGTGTGTGTTTGCAGCAGTTGGATGCAAGGTAAAAATCTGTGTCTAGCTAGGCCGTTCTCATATAAGCGCTCAATAGGAATATTTGAGGTGGCGACCAGTACCACACCTTGTTTGAATAGGCATTCAAAGAGCCCTGCGAGTATCATGGCATCGCCAATGTCCGAGACAAAAAACTCATCGAAACACAGCACCTTGCACTCTTTTGCGAGATTTTTAGCTATGAGAGTTAACGGATCTCGTTTACCCGAATGTTCGCGTAATGCTTGGTGAATCCGCGCCATAAATCGGTGAAAATGCAGTCTTAACTTGCCTTCACTCGGCAAACAATCGAAAAACAAATCCATCAGAAACGTTTTGCCCCGACCCACATCGCCCCACAGATACAGACCTTTGATTGCTTGTTTGTTGATAAGGGAAAACTGTGCTGAATGTGGCTGTAGCATCAACTGCTTAAATAGCACATCGAGCGCCAACACCGCCTGTTGCTGCGCGGGATCGTCAATGAGATCTATGCTCACCTTGGCGCGATACGCTTCAAGTGGTGTCACGATTGGGGTTATCGATTGCGAGCTAGCGGAGTTTGAATGTGCCATGTCGGGGTCTCGTTGGCGGTTTGTTTTCGGTGTTTGCTGCTAGTGTGTTCTTTAGCTTTGTTTTAGTGCGATATCAGCACTCACCTTTTTGAGGCATCCTGTTACTCATATTCAGGTACTCGGGAGCCATATGGCAAGCTGCGCAGGGTAACATAGTCGCTGACGTGACTTAAGTCCCGCTCTGGGGCTTAGGTCAAATACTAAGCGAAACCAGTGCTTTATTCTCGAGGACTTTTACCATAACATCTTTGTCACAAAAATAATGATATGGAATGAATCCTATGGCGAGTAAGGGCAATGGCATTACGGTTATCAGTGCGCAAACCTTGATTGAGGGCGACATTCAGTTAGAGAGCGCGGCATTCATTGCGGGTAAATTGCAGGGCAAGATTAGATCAGCAGGACAAATTAAGATCGAACTTGGCGGCGAGATCTCTGGTGAAGTCAGTTGTCATGAGCTGCGGGTTT
This sequence comes from Shewanella sp. DC2-4, assembly GCF_013248875.1. Taxonomy (NCBI): domain Bacteria; kingdom Pseudomonadati; phylum Pseudomonadota; class Gammaproteobacteria; order Alteromonadales; family Shewanellaceae; genus Shewanella; species Shewanella sp. DC2-4. Next base: position 506,434 of record NZ_JABRVR010000002.1, read on the forward strand.
GTGGCGTATTTCGCGGAAGAGTCTGTTGTAATAAGTTGATTATTACCAGTTCTGGTGTGGTTGACGGTGAAGTCGGCAGTCATCAGATGGAGATTTACGAAGGCGGGCAGTTTATTGGTCAGCGTATTAAAGGTCCTGAACTTGATGCCTTGCCGGACATGCTACAAGCACTCGCGCCAATAGCTCAACGCTCGGATGCGCATTTATATGCCAGTGAAAGCACTTTACTAAGAGGTGATCATCTGGCGATTCGCCCTTGGCTGTATGTTGCAGTGGCAACTGTCGTCATAGCGTTAGGTTTTAGTTTTGGACCCGAGCAATTGCGTGAGTGGTTACCGAATCTTAGTAACAGCCCGCTGAAAACTGAGGTGTCTCCGGCAATCGAGGGGCTTAAGGCCGTAAATGGTATGGCTCCTGAACAACCTGCTACGCCAAATAGCGCGAATGCCGACAATATGGCGGTATTACCGGCAGATGATCCTGATCCGCAGATCATGCAGCAGGATTCGGCGATGGAAGATTTACAACAAATGGAACAAGGCCATGAACAGATGACGCAGGGTGATAATGGCGCACCGCGTGCCAGCGACAGTGCGACCAATAAGCTCTAATTTGTCGATCGCGCATTTGAATCTTTTAGAAGGATTATTTGGCTTTAGTTGTCAGTTAGGCCAACCTTGACCCTTTCAAACAGCCACTCTGGTAGCTTGGTTTTTAAGTCAGGAAGAATTCGATCAACATCGCCCCGCAAAATAATCAATGGATTACCACTAAAAGCCGCGTTTGCTAACTGTTGTAGCCTTTCGGGCGTTAGAGCCTGTAATCCTGCATTTAGCTGCTGAACTTCAATTTGAGTTAATCCTGTCGCGACTTGGTGGATATATTGGTTTTCACGTTGAATGCTGTTGTCTTGGCTGAGCAAATCTTCACCGATCAAATAGGTTTTAAGCGCATCGATTTCACCTTGGCTAACACCTTGCGTCTTAACGAGTGTTAGGTGATCTACTATCCCCACCACAAACGCGCCCGTATGTTCTATGGCTGTACTGCCATAAAACTTGATGCTGCTGGAGAGCGGTGCATTGGCGCACTGGCCGTAGATGCCATAGGTGAGGCCGCGTTTTTCCCGTAAATCATAGTAGAGTCTGCCCGAAAAACTGCGGCCCATGAGTGCGGATAAACTGCGGCAGCTTAAGGCGACTTCCTGTGGGTTCAGTTGCTGCTGAGTTGATGCATCACTTAGGACATGATCTATGGCATAACCTAGGCGGACTTGGGTTTGCACGCTGCCCGGCGCATCAATAAGGTAAATCCTCTTGATTTGCTGAGGCTTTACTGTCTCTGCTTTATCCGCTTTCCACACTGAATTAGGCAATAATGGCCACAGTTTAAGGCTAGCTTGAAGGTCAAATTTAGCGTTATTTGCCAAAGAGTTGGGTAGAAAAAGATGCCACTGTGCTTGTGTTACCGCCTGCTGTTGGATTTGTTGCAGTTGCCTTAGGCTGAGCGAATCGAACAATGCATTATTATTGATCACTCTATTGTAGGGATGTTCTGGGCCGAGCAGTTTATCGCGCCACACTTTATCTATCTCGGCGCCACTAAAGGCGTTTAAGTGTTTATTGAGCTTGAGTTGACGGCGAATATTGTCGACATCGACGGGGGTGGTTGTCGCATCAACAAAGGCATCTGGCTGCCAAAATTGCAGTAGTAAGCCGTAGATATGGTTAACATCGTCGGGGCAAGTGAGGCTTAAATTAATGCTGTGCAAGCTGACACGCATATTGAAAGTCTCAAGACAGGGATCTGCGCGGCTAATGGCAAGTGCGCGGGCCTTTTCTTGAAAGGCAATCTGTAAAATATCAGGATTATTGAAGGGAACTTGCGGGCTCACTGCCGCTAAACTGACCCTGTTGCTCACACTGTTATTCATTTGAAGTGAGGCAAGGCGATGTAACTGATAGGGTAAATCCAATTCGGTATGGGCTTCATCGGTAAAAATTTCATCCGTTACGGGGATAATGACGCCGCTTTTGAGTAAATGATTGTTCAAAGAGCTAGGCAAAGAATGGGCTAAAGAGTTTGGCGTTTCAAAATGGGCTAAACTCGGCGGTTCGCTCGGCGTGAAGATGATTTGCGTCTGCTGGCAGGCGTTTAGTGATAAAGCCACAGCGCAGAACATTAAGCCTTGTAGCTGCTTTGACATTGTCTGAGTCGTCATAATACCGCATCCTCTAAACTGTCACTCATATCGTTAGGCAGCCATTCCAGTAGCGTTTTACCCCAGCGAATATACCAAGGTGGCAGTAGGTCGACTCGGACATAATCTTGGTTGAAATACCGTTTTGCAACGCTTTGGATATCGTCGGCCGTGACTGCGTTGATCCGTTGCCACTGCGCGGTAAAGGGATGGTCTTTATCTTGAGCCGACGTTGCGGAAAGCTTGATGGCTAAGGCCTGTGTGTCATCCAGTTGTTGTAATTGATTGTTTAACCACACTTGTTTAAGTGTGCAAAGACTTGCTTCATCAAGAGCATCTTGCTGCGTTTGTGCCACAAGTCCCAATACTTTTTGCACTAAGGCATCGAGTGAGGTCCGTGCCCGTGGAACCAGGACGATATTCGCTATGCCATGATTTTCTAACTCAAAGGGCAGGGAGTAGCTGAGCATTTGTTCGGGATTATGCAGACTGAGTTTAGCGAGTGCACTGGCGGTGTTTTGAAATAAATAACCTTCTAGCAGCCGAATTGCCGCAGCATCGGGGTGATCTTTACCTACTGTATGCCAAGTGAGCAGTAATCCGGGCCAAGGTCCGCGCTCATCCACTAACTCAGCATGTACTTGTTTAGGTTGGATTGTTAACTCAGAAAATTCAGGTTCAGCAATCGTTGGCCTAGACCAAGCCGCAAAATTTTGCTCTATCCATTGTCGGGTTTGTGGGCTTAGTTTGCCGACAAGGGAAAGCTGCATCGCATCGGGACGATAATAAGCACGGTGAAAGGCCGTTAGGTTTTCTGGCGTGGCTTGCAAGATATCTTCGCGGCTGCCAATAATACCGTGACCGTAGGGAGTGCCTTTTACTTGCTCGAGTAAAAACGCCATCGCGCTGCGGATATAGGGCTGATTATCTATGGTTTGTGCCATTTCCTGCAGTACGGTTTCCTGTTGATTTTTAACCGTAGTGGCGTTAAGGCTAGGGCGGATAAAGCGATCGGCTTCGAGATATAAGCCCAGTTCTAATGCTTGGTTTGGCAGCGTCACATAGTAGTTGGTGTAGTCAAAATGCGTGCTGGCATTAAAACGTGCACCTAAAGCACTGAACTGCTGAGCATAGGTATCGCCGGGGGCATTTTCACTCCCTTTAAACAACATGTGCTCAAACAGATGGGCGTAACCACTCTGACCTTGGGCTTCGTTGCGGGCGCCTAAATTAAATTGGCTGGCGACTGTGACTGTTTGTTTATCTGCTATGGGCAGTAATCGCACAGTCAGGCCATTTTGTAGTGTATAGGTCTCTATATTCGCTTCGAGCGCATATAAGGCTTGTGCATCTTGCTCGGCGTGGCATTGGGCCTGTAGCGTATGACTGAAAACACTGGCCGAAAGGGCGATAAAAAAGGTGATTTGAGTGTTCATAAGTGCGTCCTGCCGAGCTTATTTTTTAATTTGTTAAATGTCTTACTCAAGCTGGATACCATTAACGACAGGCAATTGATACATTCGCAGGTATCGATACAGATTGCACCACTGTCGACGACTGCTCGGATTTCATCGAAATCAGTTGAATAGCATTCAGTTTTTGAAAAGAACTGCTATGATGGCACAGTTCTTTTTCTGGCATAAGTACAAGATATGGTAAGCAGATCTCCGTTCGAATCCTTTCAGTGGAAAAGCGATATTTTTAACTGTGAAAGCACTGATATTGATAATTTCTATCTGCTGCTTGAGCAGGAAATGACCCGTTTGGGCATGGTTGAGAAAACATTGGGTGAAGTGGGTAAATACGATGTTAGCTTGTATCAGTCACCGGCCGCTAAGTCAGGCTTACCTTCTTTATTGATCAGCACAGGATTTCATGGCGAAGAATCTGCAGGCCCATGGGGTTTGTTGCATTTTTTGAGTGAAGCTTCAGCAGACCTATTTGAACGGGTGAACTTGAGTTTATTGCCTCTCGTCAATCCTACTGGATTCAGTCGTGGTCATAGATTTAATAAATACGGCGAAAACCCAAATCGTGGTTTTGTATTTGAGAACGGTAAACCTAAAGCGAATGAACATACATCGGTTGAAGGTAAGCTATTGTTAGAGCACGCACAGTTACTGCTTGCTGCGAGTCGAGACGGTATTTTAACTTGCCATGAAGATGTCTTGAGTCGTGAAGCCTATGTGTATTCTTTTGAGCCAAGCCAAGTGCCTGGACGTTTTAGTCTCGATCTGCGCGATACTTTAGGTGGTTATTTCCCGATTGCGGTAGACGGTGAGATTGATGGGTGTCCTGTTAAGGATGGTTTGATCTTCAATCATTTTGATACGTCTTTTGAAGCTTGTTTAGTACGAAGTGGTGCTCGTGTAGGTGCTTGTACTGAAACGCCTGCGTTGCAAAACTTCGATCAACGCGTATTAGCAAACAGTGCTGCTATGACTCACTTCTTGGCTCTGTGTGCACCTTTATGTGATTGATATGTTAGTCTATTACGTTAGTGAACAGCCTGACATGACAAAAAAATACCCGCAGATTGCGGGTATTTTTTTAGGTGATATTCGCCAGTGAATTATTGATTAATTCGCATTGGCACACCAGTACGTTCATCGAGTAGCTTCTTGATCACAGAAGAATCAGTGTCAGCTTTAGCGATAAACTTAGCGATCTCTTTTGGCAGTGATATCGCAACGGGCTCATTTGATTCAAACTCCGCCACAGTGCGAGACAATGGTTGATGCACGGCTAAGTAGCGTTTACCGTCTGGCTCTTCGGTTGCTTTAATCGGCTGGTTCACAAATTGTACCCGGGTTCCCACTGGTACAGTCTTGAATAGATGTTCGATATCTTCATGGCGTAAACGCACACAACCTTGACTGACACGCAAACCGATACCGAAACTTGCGTTAGTACCGTGAATCGCATACAAGTTGCCGATATACAGCGCATACAGTCCCATAGGGTTATCTGGACCCGCTGGCCATACCGCTGGCAGGATTTCACCTTTAGCAGCATATTCTTTACGAATGCGCGGTGTGGGTGTCCAAGTTGGATTCGCACGCTTGCGTTGTACAGTGGTCACCCAGTTTTCTGGTGTGTCTTTACCTATTTGGCCAATACCAATAGGCAACACTTCAACAGTCTTTTTGCCTTTTGGATAGTAATACAACCGCATTTCAGCCACGTTGATCACTATGCCTTCACGGGGAGCGTTTGGCAGGATCAATTGCAATGGAATGATCAGTTGGCTACCTGGTTTTGGCAGAAATGGATCCACACCGGGGTTAGCTTCGAGTAGGTTACTGAGACCAAGTTGGTATTTGGCTGCGATATCTTCGAGAGTGTGTTTACCCTCTGGAACCGTATAATACTGGTTCTCGCCAATTAGCCTGCTTTGGGCGGCTGGTAAAGGATATTCCGTTGCTAAAGCGGACAGACTAGGGAAAACCAAAGTCAATAATAAAGCTGTGGTGCGAAGCATACTCATAAGCGGATACTACGATTCCTGTTAATAAAAAAGCGTGTTTAACGCAGCTTTCTCTCTTAAAACGAGAGCGGCAATTTGACGAGCAAAATGCACTGGCGCGCGAAGCTCGCATCCTTCCTTATTTTGGACATTATTTCAACTGAAATATGATCAGTACGGCGGATTTATCGCTTAATTTTTTGTTTTAACGGTTTTCCTTGGCGGCGTCAATTGCCAGTATTTAGTCTTGTCGTTAAAACCTGCTGTACTCAATTATCTTGTGTATGCCTTCCTGCTTGATGAAAAATATTTGCAGTGTTAACCAATCTAAAACGTGTCTGTTGAAATGGCGAGCATGTATGGCGTTACTGGAACTGAATTGATTTGTTTTGGGAAAACAGTGTGTGGTCCTTTTCTCACAAGGCTATTGCTCATCGGATAAAGTGAGTTTAAATCATCTCATTGGCAAATAAATGGAGTTAAAACAATTAGCTTAAGGATAATGGTCAAATATTCACCCTTTACACGACATTATTTTATCTGACACTAAATTGGCTATGATACCGTTAGTTTATATAGGTTTGTGAGCTGAGTTTTGCTTGAATGATTTGAGTTTACGTTCAGTTTGTTATTTTTAACTATTTGATATTTATTTATTTTAATGCTTATTAAGTCGTGTGGTGATGTTCTGCTATCCTTTAGGTTTTACGTTAGCCTTTATCTAAAGGTTAATAGAAAGTTGGTTTTATGACATTTTTTATGTAGATGATTGAAATTTAATATTTAACGCTCCAATAATTCGATATTTTTGTGCTAATATAAAATCATAAAATTGTGAGTTGAGTCATTTTTAACCTCGGTGATTTGTCTATCGTTTAACTAAACAACCTGTATTAAGGAGGCGTTTGTGGATGCAGATTCCATCAATAGTTTTTTTCTGATTGGCGCCTTGCTTACAGCAGTGAGTGTTTTACTTAGTCCTATGTCTTCCCGTTTGGGCATCCCTATTTTATTGATTTTCCTCGCTGTGGGTATTTTGGCTGGCGAAGATGGACTTGGTGGAATCCAGTTTGATGATTATTCAACTTCCTATTTAGTCAGTAACTTAGCCTTAGCGATTATTTTACTCGATGGCGGTATGCGCACCCGCGTTGCCAGTTTTAGGGTGGCGCTATGGCCTGCATTATCGTTGGCGACCTTTGGCGTTGCCATTACGACCAGTATCACCGGCATGATGGCCGCATGGTTGTTCGACTTGCATTGGTTGCAAGGTTTGCTGGTGGGCGCGATTGTGGGCTCGACCGATGCCGCCGCGGTATTTTCTCTGCTTAAAGGGCGTAGCCTTAATGAGCGGGTTGGTGCGACCTTAGAAATTGAGTCCGGCAGTAACGATCCCATGGCGGTATTCTTAACCGTAACCTTGATTGCCATTCTTGCCAATGTCGACAGTGAGTTGTCCTTCAGCTTTATGCTTATTAGCTTTATTAAGCAATTTGGTCTGGGTATTTGTTTAGGTTTGGGCGGCGGCTGGATGCTGTGGAAGCTCGTCAATTTAAGCAAGTTAGCTGATGGTCTGTACTCTATTTTAGTTTTAAGCGGTGGTCTGATTATTTATGCTGCGTCCAACAAACTGGGTGGTAGCGGTATTTTGTCGATTTACTTAGTGGGTCTGTTCCTCGGCAATAAGCCAACCCGTGGCCGTCATGCGATTTTGAACGTACTGGATGGTATGACTTGGGTCAGTCAAATCGGCATGTTCCTCGTATTAGGGTTATTGCTTACCCCTTCAGATTTAGTCGATATCATGATCCCAGGTTTTGCTCTGGCATTCGGAATGATTTTATTTGCTCGCCCTGTCGCCGTATGGATCAGTCTATTGCCGTTTAAGAGCTTTAGCAGTCGCGACCGCTGGTTTATTTCTTGGGTGGGGTTACGCGGCGCTGTGCCTATCATCTTAGCAGTATTCCCTATGATGGCGGGCTTACCGGGTGCTCAGTTGTACTTCAACTTAGCCTTCTTCGTTGTATTAGTGTCGTTGCTGGTTCAAGGTGCATCTTTGACCACTGCGGCGCGTTTAGCTAAGGTGGAACTGCCCCCAAAGCCGTTACCCGTTTCGCGCTCGGGAGTTGAAATTTACCCGAGCAGCGAATGGGAAGTGTTTGTCTATCGTTTGAGTGAAAGTAAGTGGTGTATTGGTGAGCCACTAAAGCGCTTGGCTATGCCAGATGGGACACGGATTGCGGCGGTATTTAGGGATGACACTTTGTTGCATCCATCGGGTAGTACTCGCCTCGAAGCGGGCGATATACTCTGTGTGCTGGGTCAGGAGAAAAGTTTAGAAGCCTTGAGTAACCTCTTTAGCCAAGCGCCAGAAAATAAAGAAGTACAACGATTCTTCGGTGATTTCTTTATTGAAACAGACGTTAAGCTTGCGGATCTCGCGCCTATTTATGGTTTGAGTTTAGATAATCTCGCTGATGATATGACAGTCGCAGACCTTGTGGTATCTCAGCTTGGCGCCAATCCTGTACTTGGGGATCAGTTCCACTGGCAATCGTTGCATTGGGTGGTGGCGGGGCTATATGAAGGCAAAGTCACTAACGTAGGTATTCGTTTACCGACTGAGAATGCGCTCTAATCCTATGTGCTAGATGGTCCTTACTATCGAAAGTTACCATAAAAAATGCCAGCTTATTTGCTGGCATTTTTGTATTCAAAGCTAATTGAGCTTATTGATATAAAGATTTGTCCGTTGGGTCGGGACGGGTCTTAAAGCGGCGATGTAACCACATATATTGGGCGCGGTTTTTATCTATGATGGATTCGATAATCTTGTTACCGCGAATGGCGTCGGCTAACTCATCTTCGCCGGGGAAATTATCCAGCGGTGGCATCACTTCAATTCGATAGCCTTTATCATCTGTAGTACGTTCCACAAAAAAAGGCAGGACTTTGGCTTTGCCGAGTTTAGCTAAAGTGGTGGCACCGGTAATCGTTGCCGCATCTGGCATGGCATAAAATGGGATAAATACCGCGCTGGAACGGCCAAAGTCTTGATCGGCCGTGTACCAAATCACATCGGGATTGCGGAGGCAGCGTATCATTTGGCGCAAGTCGCGTTTAGAAATGAGACCTTTATTGGAGCGTAAACGGCCTTTGACCTGCAGGTATTCCATCACTGGATTATTGTGTGGGCGATAAACCCCCACGCCGGGTTGGAATTGGCCGAAGATACGTGCGCCCATTTCCAGCGGTAAACAATGCACGGCAAAGAGGATCACGCCGTGGCCAGCATTTAACGTGTTTTGTACGTGTTCTTCGCCTTTGATACTCATGTGCTGCTGCACTTTTTCATCGGGCCACCACCATGCATTGATGGTATCGAAAATGGCTTTGCCCGTTTCTTCAAAGTTACGCGTGAGTAAATCTTCTCGCTGTGCTTCCGTCATTTCAGGGAAACAGAGGGTCAAGTTACGGCGCGCTGTGTGGGTGCGGCCAGCTGCGAATTTCATTACTAAGCGACCGAATCCCTTCCCCAGCGTCATCTGCCAAGGAAGCGGTAGAAGCTGAGTTAAACGCATCAAAAATACGCCAAACCACATGGGCCAATGCTTAGGATGATATAAAGAAGATGAAAACTCGGCTTTCTCGACCACAAAAATACTCACTACTTTTGAAAATTACTGCTCATTCTAACTCAATTTTTGCTGAAAATTAGGTACAATCACGGTTTAATTTCTGCATAAAGATAAGAGCACTATGAAGGTTTCTCTGCCAGCATTTGAAAAAGCCAGAGTGTTAGTCGTCGGCGATGTGATGTTAGACCGCTATTGGGTTGGCCCTACGGGACGTATCTCCCCTGAAGCCCCCGTACCTGTGGTGAAGATTAATCAAGTCGAAGACAGACCCGGCGGCGCGGCCAACGTGGCGCTCAATATCGCGACCTTAGGGGGGCAAGTCCAACTTGCCGGGCTCGTCGGTCAAGACGATACTGCCCATGCCCTAACGCTCGGTGTGCAAACTTTAGGGGTTGAACCCCAATGGTTAAGTATTGCTGATAAACCAACCATCACTAAGCTGCGGGTGTTATCACGTAATCAGCAGCTTATCCGCCTCGATTTCGAAGAAGCCTTCGACAAGGCCGATAGCGTGCGTTTATTGAAACAATCCGAGGCCTTACTCGATTCTGTCGATGTCGTGGTGTTATCTGACTATGCTAAGGGCGCTATCGATCAGCCGCGAGATTTTATTGCTTTAGCGCGTTCGAAAGGTGTGATGGTATTAGTCGATCCTAAGGGCAGTGACTTTGGTCGTTATCATGGCGCGTCACTCATTACCCCAAATATGAGTGAGTTTGAAGCCGTTGTTGGCACTGTGACCTCTGAAGCCGATCTGCTAGAAAAAGCCCGTGGCTTACTCAAGCAACATCATTTTGATGCCATTTTAGTGACCCGCTCTGAAAAGGGCATGACCTTAGTGACCGCTAATGCGCCTGAGTTGCACATTCCTACCGTTGCCCGTGAAGTCTATGATGTGACGGGTGCTGGCGATACTGTGATTTCAGCCTTAGCAACCTCATTAGCCGCGGGCGCCGATTTACCGCAGGCTTGCGCAATTGCGAACACCGCCGCTGGCGTTGTGGTAGGTAAACTTGGCACTTCTACCGTGAGCCGCATTGAGCTTATTGAAGCCCTAGCTTTGCACCATGGAGAATCGGGTTTTGGGGTGGTGAGTGAAGATCAACTGGCCTACGCCTTAGAGCAAGCCAAACTACGCGGTGAACGTGTGGTGATGACTAATGGTTGCTTTGATATTTTACATGCGGGCCACGTGAGCTATCTTAAACAGGCGAAAGCTTTGGGCGATCGTTTGATCGTCGCGGTAAACGATGATGCCTCGGTTAAACGCCTCAAGGGTGAAGGCCGTCCAGTTAATCAGGTTGATCGTCGTATGGCTGTGCTCGCTGGCTTAGCTTCTGTTGATTGGGTTGTGCCTTTTAGTGAAGATACGCCGCAGCGCATCATTACTCGATTGCTGCCAAATCTGCTGGTCAAAGGTGGTGATTATAAGCTTGAGGATATTGCTGGTGGCGCTGAAGTGATTGCCGCAGGTGGTCAAGTGCAAGTGCTGGGCTTTGAGGATGGTATTTCAACCACGGCGATTATTCAAAATATCATGGCGAATCAGTGAGCTTAGTCGCTCTGGCATTCGCATCTAGCCTGACTTGGACGCCCATTGCCGATAAGCAGGCTTTGATTTGCCCTTTACCAGAGCTTGGCACTTGCTTGGCATTACTGCCAGAGCAAGTGTTGGTGCAGCTTCCTGCAACACTCGAACAATTTAGGCTTGATTTAGGCCGCAGAAGTGCCATGGTCATGCCCGTCGATGACAATAAGATTGCGGGCCTAGTCTTAGTGAATGAGCAGCTGACACCACAAGTACAGTTAGCCAGTGTCGATATGGTGACCTATCAATTACCTTTGCTTGAACAGCCGCAATTAACCCTATGGCATGAGCTCGGTCATTTGGAGAACCTTGCTCTGCAAGGCTCTGTGTTACCTATTCACTTGAGTGCATATCAACATGAATGGCTAGCTGACATTTATTTGGTTTGGCGTATCGCACGGGAGAAAAATGATTTTGCCTTGGCGTGGCAGCAATACCACAGACGCAACCTTGATGCATTAACAAGCCCGCAATATTTGTTGCATTGGAGCTCGCCAATGTTGATACAAGTGTTGCATCGATACGATGTTGCTCAAGTGGCTAAATTTGCCGAGTATCGGGACTTTTTAACGAATTTCTACCCTAAAGCCGAGCAATTAGAGCCGAGATTATTAGGTGAGTATTCGAGCTTAATGCAACGCACTTTTGGCGCGAGTGTATTGCAACCCCTTCCTGAATATCTATTTTGGCGAAAAGCTGATCTTGGACACTATCTCCAACCGACGTTCGTTTTACTCATGGGCGAAGAAAAAGCACATAACTGGTTGGTACAAAATTCAATGTTATGAATGTGTTAATTAAATCAGTGGTGAAGCCTGTTTTAAACTGAACCCTAGCTGAACAAAAGTGAAATACGCTGGTTACGGCCCAGTGAACAGCAGTAATCCCTGAGCGGCTTTGGTAAGCTTTCCCCCTAAAAATAAGAGGGGAGACATTACTATGGCTAAGCGCTCGCGAGTACAAACTGAGCAAACCATAAATCAAATTATGGATGAAGCGTTAAGACAAATTTTGACTATCGGCTTTGAGACTATGTCTTATACTACGTTATCTGAAGCAACGGGTATTAGTCGCACAGGTATTAGTCACCATTTTCCACGCAAAAGCGATTTTCTTGTTCGTTTAGATAGTCGTATCGGCAATCTATTTGTTGCTGCGCTGGATTTTTCTAGCCAAGAGGCATTGGAAACATCCTGGATGCAGGCAATGCAGGAAGAGCATTACCGCGCAGTATTAAGACTGTTCTTTAGTCTTTGTGGTGGTGCGAATAATGAAATTACCCTCTTTAGAGCGGTGAGTACAGCGCGTCAGCAAGCGATTGCTGAGTTAGGCTTAGCGGGCGATCGCACGATCAACCATTTATTAGGCCGTACAGCTGTGATGTTGTTATCCAATTTTGATGTGGCAAAAGCAGCATAATAGACTGACCAATGAATATAAAAATGGAGCCAGATGGCTCCTTTTTTGTGGGTAAAAATCGTGATTTGTACTGAGGTAAGTCATACCCCAATAGTGTAGGATGACCACTTAACAATGATTTAAGTTAGTGATATTGCCTTTTACTCTTGATTTGACAGGATAAAACATATGGACATGACCCCCATCTCTAATGAGGCAGATATGCCTAAACGCGCCATTAAGCTTGATAACACTGAGCTTATCAAAACCAGTTTTTGGGTGAGTCAGATTTTTATAATCATTGCGACTGTTGTTGGCGTGTATTTAGCCGCGCAAGAAGGGTTGTCACAGGCAATTAAATTTGATGCCCTGAGCAATATGCAGAATAACTATCATTTGCGTCATGCCCTATATGACGAAGTGAGTGACAATGTTGAAATCTTGAGTCATTACGCTGACACAGTTGAGACTGTGAGTAGTAATAGTTTAGTGAAAATGCATCCGCAGATGGGATTATTTGTCTGGGATAACATGCGCTATTCTGCCAATGCGCTAGAAACACCGAGTGATATTTTGTCTGATATTCGTCGTTTGTATTTAGAGTCTGAGAAGATCATTAGCAATATTGAAACCCGTCACTATAGCGTTTCTTACGGTAAGGATCAGTTGCAAAATGTATTGAGTAAAATCAAAGAAGATACTTTGCCAAAACTCAAAACGAATTATGAAACCCTGTCAAAAGAGCTTAAAGATAACGATATTGCCGTCGACTAACGTATCTTGGCTTAGCTTCCCCCCAAAAACATCAGGGGTCATTCTTATCCCTGATGTTTGAATCCATTGATGAATTCAGTGTTGCTGACAACATCTCTGCCTGATCAGCTTTAGTCCCCCAGTATTTTATGGCACTTAAGCTAATGATGAATCTAGCCAGCTTTTATTCGTCTGCATTTGTCATCAAAACCTTGTTGAGTTAGCTTAATTCCTGTCGATAGGCTTGAGTTAATTTTTGCTGTTGTAGATAGATGCGAATCGCCAAGAAGGTTAATGCGGCAGCAATCACGGCGCTGATTGCGTGGTGGAAGACTAAGTGACTTATCAGGAATGTGGGCAAGTCTTCAAAGCTGTCGATAAGGAAAAGCTTAGTGATTAAGCCGATATAGACGAGAAGATGCAGAGCCGCGCCAGTGATAAAGAGTCGTTTAAATTTATCAATCAGTTTGATATCTAAATTGATATTAAACCATCGACAAAACAGGTACCCACTCAGGCCGATGGTAATCGATATCCAGCCAAGCCCGAGTAATGAGGTTTTGATTAATACGGCAGACAGGATAAACAGCCCAAGCAACATTTATTATTTCCTTAAACCAGCTTTAGATTTAACTTACTGTTTTAGCTTACATTAAGCATATCAGCATTGTGGGCAGATAAGCCTCGCATCATATTGGCGCAGAGACTAGCTTAATAGGCTTAAAAAAATGTGAAAAGAAAGGGAGCCATTGGCTCCCTTCATTTCTTTAGAATAGTGTTTATCGCCTAAACGATTTTTACTCTGTTGATATTAAATCAAGCTCAAAGTGCCTTTAAAATGGCTTCAACACTGGCCTTAGCATCCCCAAACAGCATTTGGGTATTTTCTTTGAAGAACAGTGGGTTTTGCACGCCGGCATAACCTGTGTTCATCGAACGTTTAAAGCCAATCACGTTTTGCGCTTTCCATACTTCCAGCACTGGCATACCTGCGATTGGACTGCCTGGATCTTCCATTGCCGCGGGGTTAACCGTGTCGTTGGCGCCGATCACTAGCACGACATCTGTGTCTTTAAAGTCTTCGTTGATTTCGTCCATTTCGAGCACGATATCGTAGGGGACTTTCGCTTCAGCGAGCAGTACGTTCATATGGCCTGGTAATCGACCAGCAACTGGATGGATACCAAAACGGACTTTCACGCCGCGATCACGTAGTTTTTGAGTGATTTCCGCAACAGGATATTGCGCCTGCGCCACTGCCATACCGTAACCCGGAGTGATGATGACTGAAGTGGCATTTTTCAGCATATCCGCCACATCTTCGGCGTTGGTTTCACGGTATTCACCCATTTCTTCATCGGCAGTCGAGGCCACACCATCTGTGCCAAAGCCGCCCGCGATAACTGAAATAAATGAGCGATTCATGGCCTTACACATGATGTAAGACAGAATAGCACCCGATGAACCCACTAACGCGCCGACCACAATCAAGAGGTCGTTCGACAACATAAAGCCTGCTGCTGCCGCTGCCCAACCTGAGTAGGAGTTCAGCATAGACACAACCACTGGCATATCCGCGCCGCCAATGGATGCAACTAAATGCCAGCCAAAGGCGAAGGCAATCAAGGTCATCAACAGCAGTGCTGGCATAGTGCCGCCTGTCTGTACGAAGTATACCAACAGGGCGAAAGACACTAGCACTGCGACTAGGTTTAGCTTGTGGCGATGTGGCAGCATCAGAGGTTTAGATGAAATCAGTCCGCGTAACTTACAAAAGGCAACGATAGAACCCGTAAAGGTCACCGCACCGATGAAGATCCCGAGGAAGACTTCGACTAAGTGAATGTTAAGCATAGCGCCAGTGAGGTGCTCTTTGCTGGCGGTCTTCACCGCTTCACTTAGCGCATCTTGTACTGCGGCGAGGGTCGTATTGATATCACCACCGACAGCCACCACGACTTGTGATACTTCCTGTGGGTGTAAGTCGATAAAGCTGTTGAAACCCACTAATACCGCGGCCATACCCACAAAGCTGTGCAATATAGCAACCAGTTCAGGCATTTCAGTCATTTCGACTTTTAGTGCTAAACGGATACCAATCGCGCCGCCAATCACCATAGCGATTAAGATCCACGCAATTCCGTTAGTATCGGGGTTGAAAATGGTAGCCAGTAGGGCGATTGCCATACCTAAGATACCGAATAAATTGCCGTGTTTTGCCGTCTCTTGCTTCGACAGTCCCGCGAGACTGAAGATGAAGAGAATGGCGGCAATAATGTAAGCTGCTGTTACCAGTCCTTGAGACACGTTAAACCCCCTTAATCCTTACGGAACATCTTCAGCATGCGCTGAGTGACGGTAAAGCCACCGAAGATGTTAATACTGGCGATCAGCACGGCGATAAACGCCAGTACAGTGACCAAAGTTGAACCCTGACCGATTTGCAGTAGGGCGCCGACCACGATAATGCCCGAAATCGCGTTAGTGACTGACATTAAAGGCGTATGCAGTGAGTGGGATACGTTCCATACCACGTAATAGCCAACAACGCAGGACAGCAAGAATACTGTGAAATGCGACAGGAACTCTGGTGGTGCTACCGATGCCACGGCAGCAAATCCTGCAACGCCTAAGGCGGCGAGCACGTATTTGAGCTTAGATGGCGCCTTTGGGGGGGTATTTTTAGGCTCGATTTTCGCCGCTGGTTTTGCTGGCGCCGCAGAAACCGAAATCGGTGGCGGCGGGAAGGTCACTTCACCTTCTTTAATCACTGTCATATTGCGCATGACTACATCATCAAAGTTGATGCTGGCTGTGCCGTTTTTTTCTTTACACATTAACTTCATCAGGTTGACTAAGTTAGTGCCGTAAAGCTGTGACGATTGCGCCGGTAGACGACCGGGAAGGTCGGTATAACCAATCACTTTTACGCCGTTAGGAGTAACAAACAGCTCACCCGATTGAGTGTATTCGCAGTTACCACCCGTCGCAGCGGCTAAATCGACGATCACTGAGCCGCTCTTCATGCTATCGACCATGGCTTTGGTGATGAGCTTAGGCGCTGGACGACCAGGAATTAGCGCTGTGGTGATGATGATGTCGACTTCTTTGGCTTGCTCGGCAAACAGTGCCATTTCGGCGGCAATAAATTCATCCGACATGGTTTTAGCATAACCGTCCGATGAACCACCTTCCTCGTTACCAAAATCCAGTTTAAGGAATTGGCCGCCCATAGATTCGATTTGCTCGGCCACTTCTAAGCGGGTATCGAAGGCGCGCACTATGGCGCCAAGCGATCCAGCTGTACCAATGGCGGCAAGGCCAGCTACACCAGCACCAATGACTAACACTTTGGCGGGCGGTACTTTACCGGCAGCGGTAATTTGACCGGTAAAGAAACGGCCAAATTGATGTGCGGCTTCAACAACGGCGCGATATCCACCAATGTTTGCCATAGAGGAGAGGGCATCAAGTGACTGGGCACGGGAGATGCGTGGCACCATGTCCATTGCCATCACGTTGATCTTACGTTTAGATAACTTCGCAACCAGCTCAGGGTTTTGTGCGGGCCAAATAAAGCTGACGATAGTCGCCCCGTCTTTGATTTGTTCAATTTCGGCGTCGCTTGGCGCATTGACCTTAAAGATCAGATCGGCTTGCCAAACGTTTGTTGTCACCTTCGCGCCTGCAGCTTCAAAAGCAGCATCATCGAAACTTGACAGTTGACCCGCATTGGCCTCAATAACAACTTCAAAGCCGAGTTTTTTAAGCTGCTCAACGGTGGCTGGGGTCGCGGCGACCCTAGTTTCACCGGCGAGACTTTCTCTCGGTATTCCAATCTGCATGACTACTCCCTGATGGTTTATATAATCGTTCCGCCTGCTGTTCTTCCTTCATCGTACTCAACTGCAAAATCTGTCGTCACCAGCGTTTATTCGGCGGGTGATTCGAGTCAGTTAGGGCATTCAATCTAGGATGGACACTTTTTGTTTTTAAAACAAACTATTCTGTGGGCAACAGAAATTATTGTTCGACAGGCTCATGACCATTGTGGCAATACTTTAGCTTGGCACAAGTGCATATTTCTCAAGCAGGCCGTTTCTGCACTGGTCGGATCAAAAACTTTTAACCAGTGCACACTTTTGTAGCTTAAATTTTGCACTTTGTATATTCCAAAATGGAATTAAAAATCCTATTTTATTCTTTTTTGCTTTTCTTAAACCGCGATAAGCTTTTGGACATTACACTGTCATAGGGCCGTCTCATGTTGTTAAAAGAACTTTCATCGCTGGCTTCGCCATTGTCTCAAGGACAAGTCGAGAAGCTAAAACAACTCACTTCTGAGTTAAGTGCTGTGCAATTGGCCTGGGTGAGTGGCTATCTTGCTGCCACAGCCAATGCGGGCCAATTAGCGCCCGTCGCGCAAACGCAAACGGCTCAAACTGTGACTATCCTCTATGGCAGCCAAACGGGTAATGGCCGTGGTGTCGCTAAAGCGCTCGCCGATAAGGCACTGGCGCAAGGTTATGCGGTCAATCTGGCTTCAATGGGCGAATACAATGTTCGCCAATTAAAGCAAGAAGCTGTGCTTTTATTGGTGGTCAGCACCCATGGTGAAGGTGAAGCGCCGGATGATGCGATTGAATTACACAAGTTTTTAGCATCGAAACGTGCCCCTAAGTTAGACAATCTACATTACTCTGTGCTTGCGCTGGGGGATTCTAGCTATGAATTTTTCTGCCAAACTGGTAAAGACTTCGATGCCCGCCTAGCTGCACTCGGTGCTAAATCACTGTTACCTTTAATTGAATGTGATGTGGATTATGAAGCTGCCGCGGGCCAGTGGCACGCCGATGTATTAGAGGCCGTTAAGCCGCTAATTGAAACCTCGTCCGCCAGTGTGGTATCCATCGGCACTGCTAAAGCGATTGGCGAAAGTGAATTTACTAAGCAAAACCCCTATAGCGCCGAAGTGCTTGTGAGCCAGAAAATTACCGGCCGTGGATCAGACCGAGATGTGCGCCATGTTGAAATCGACTTAGGCGACTCAGGGTTAACCTATCAAGCGGGTGATGCCCTTGGTGTGTGGTTTAGTAATAACGAAGTGTTAGTCGATGAAGTCTTAGCAGGCCTGTCATTGGTCGCTGATGAGTTAGTAACCCTAGGCACAGAATCCTTGTCCCTTAAGCAAGCTTTGGTTGATAAGAAAGAACTGACCCAGTTATACCCTGGATTAGTCAAAGCCTGGGCCGAATTGAGCGGCAGCGCTGAACTGCTGGCATTGAGCGAAGATAAAGAACAAGTGCGCCACTTTATCCTTAAGCATCAATTTGCCGATTTAGTCACTCAGTATCCGTTATCAAATAACTCAGTAACCTTAAATGCAGCAAAACTGCTTGAGCTACTGCGTCCATTAACGCCAAGACTTTACTCTATCGCCTCAAGTCAAAGCGAAGTCGAAACAGAAGTCCACTTAACTGTGGCCTTAGTGGAAGATGAGCGCCACGGCTCAGCACGTTTTGGCGGTGCGTCACACTTCTTAGCATCTGCGCAGGAAGGCACGCAAGTTAAGGTTTATGTTGAGTCGAACAAGCATTTCCGTTTGCCTGAAAATCCAGAAACACCGGTTATTATGGTTGGGCCTGGTACCGGTGTTGCACCCTTCCGTGCCTTTATGCAGGAGCGCGTTGCTCAAGGAATTAAAGGTGATAGCTGGTTATTCTTCGGCAATCCTCACTTTGAGCAGGATTTCTTGTATCAAACTGAGTGGCAACAGTATTTGAAAAATGGCGATCTCAGCCGTATCGACGTGGCGTTCTCACGCGATCAAGCCCATAAGATTTATGTGCAGCACCGCATTAAAGAACAAGGCCAAGCCCTGTGGCAATGGTTGCAAAATGGCGCGCACCTTTATATTTGTGGTGATGCTGAACGTATGGCGAAAGATGTTCACCAAGCCTTGATTGAGGTGGCAGTCGAAGTCGGTGGTTTGAATACCGAAGCTGCCGAAGCCTATTTTGAAACCCTGCGCAGCGATAAACGTTACCAAAAAGACGTGTATTAATCTCAACCGTTGCGCAGATAAGAAACGCATAAGAATAGCCAAAGCTGCACACGTGATGACCTGTGCAGCCAGCGAACCCAATTTTAAGAGGCAGTTGCCATGAGTGAGCAAAAGTTAGCGTTAAACGAATACCTAAAGACCGACAGTGATTACCTGCGCGGGACCATCAAAGAAGGTTTAGATTCTTCTGTGACTGGCAGTTTCAGTGACGGCGATCAGCAGCTGATCAAATTTCATGGCTTCTATCAGCAGGATGACCGCGATTTACGTAACGAACGTAAAGAGCAAAAACTCGAACCTTTATATAGTTTTATGTTACGCGCCCGTGTACCTGGCGGTATTTGTTCTCCACAGCAATGGTTAGGCGTGGACAAAATTGCCTCGACGCTCACCAGCTCGAACAGTATTCGTTTGACGACCCGCCAAACCTTCCAATACCACGGTATTCCTAAGCGTAACTTGAAGACCATTATTCAAGACTTAGATCGTGAAGCGCTGGATTCGATTGCCGCTTGTGGTGACGTTAACCGTAACGTGATGTGTAACCCCAATCCGGTGGAATCGAAACTGCACGAGCAAGCTTATGCGGTAGCGAAACAACTGTCTGATCATTTATTGCCACACACTCGCGCCTACGCCGAAATCTGGTTAGATGAAGAAAAGTTACTCTCAACCGAAGATGAAACCGTTGAACCTGTGTATGGCAAAACCTATCTGCCACGTAAGTTCAAAATGGCGGTTGCGGTTCCTCCCGATAACGATGTTGACGTTTACACTAACGATTTAGGCTTTATTGCTGTTGCTGAAAACGGCGAGCTAGTTGGCTTTAACTTAACCGCGGGCGGCGGCATGGGCTCGACCCATGGCGAAGTAGAAACCTTTCCACGCCTAGCGGACGACTTTGGTTTTATCAAAACTGAAGACGTGATGAAGTTTGCCGAAGCTGTGATGACTGTGCAACGTGACTGGGGCAATCGCTCTAATCGTAAGCGCTCGCGCCTTAAATACACTATCGTTGACCACGGCTATGAGAAATTTAAAGCCGAAGTTGAAGTACGTGCTGGGGTGAAGTTTGAACCTAAGCGTGAGGTCGTGATTGGCGATCGCGGCGATCGTTATGGTTGGGTCGAAGGCGTTGACGGTAAGTGGCATTTAACCTTATTTATCGAAAGCGGTCGTATTAAAGATTTACCGGGCCAAACCCTGCAAACGGGGCTGCGTGAAATTGCTAAGATCCACAAGGGCGATTTCCGCATGACCTCGAATCAAAACATGATCATCGCAGGCGTCGCAGCGGAAGATAAAGCTACCATTGAAGGTTTAGCCCGTAAACATGGTCTGCTGGGGCAAGTGTTGACGCAAACTCGCGGTCACTCGATTGCCTGTGTGGCGTTGCCGACATGCCCATTAGCGATGGCGGAAGCCGAGCGTTATTTCCCTGAGTTTATCGATCACATCGATGCGCTGCAGGCAAAACACGGCATTAGCGAGCAAGCGATTGTGGTGCGGATGACGGGTTGTCCAAACGGTTGTGCCCGCCCATTTGCCGCTGAAATTGGGCTTGTGGGTAAAGCGCCGGGCCGTTATAACTTGTACTTAGGTGCAAGCTTTGAAGGGACTCGTCTGAACAAAATGCACAGAGAAAATATCCAAGAGGCGGATATCCTCGCCGAATTGGATACCCTGTTTGGCCGCTACGCCGTAGAGCGTGATGCTGGCGAAACCTTTGGTAACTTCACAGTCCGCGTGGGTGTAGTGAAGGCGGTGATCGATGCCGCTAAGGATTTTCATGGCTGATATTGAGCAAAAAACCAGTGATAAAGTGCCGACTGTGGTCAGCGCTGCCGAACTCAAGGCATTATTGAGTGCGCCTAAGGCAGAGCAAGCGATAGAGCTTGAACGTATTAATCAGTTCTTAGGTGGATTAAGCGTACAAGAGCGAGTGCTATGGGGCTTAACTTATTTGCCCGGTAATCATGTGCTGTCCTCAAGTTTTGGGATCCAAGCCGCTGTAATGCTGCATATGATGAGTCAGGCACAGGCGAATATTCCGGTTATTCTCACAGATACGGGTTATTTATTCCCTGAGACTTATCAGTTTATCGACGAGCTGACAGATCGTTTATCACTGAATTTAAAAGTGTACCAAGCAGTGATGACATCGGCATGGCAAGAGGCGCGCTTTGGCCAGTTGTGGGAGCAAGGGGTCAACGGACTAGAGCAATACAACCGGTTAAACAAAGTTGAGCCTATGCAACGCGCTTTAGCCGAGCTTGAGGTAGGCACTTGGTTTGCAGGGCTGAGACGCAGCCAAGCCAGTACCCGTGAGGCGTTGCCGATACTGGCGATTCATGGCACGCGCTTTAAGTTACTGCCGATTATTGAGTGGTCGAATAAAGATGTGCACCTCTATCTGACTCAATTTGACTTGCCGTACCATCCACTTTGGGACCAAGGATATGTTTCTGTGGGAGATACCCATTCGAGTAAACCACTCGAATTAGGCATGACAGAGGAAGAAACTCGCTTTAATGGCCTACAACGTGAGTGTGGTTTGCACTACGATATCTAGTCATTTTATTGATTTTAAATATTAAACGCCTCAACTTAGTTTGGGGCGTTTTTTTATCATTTTAAGGTAGGTGGGGTTTGGGGTGAATTTAATACTCTGGATTGCCGAGGAAGTTAAGTGATGTCATTTAAGCGTCATTTAACTAAGATAGATTGATATTCATAGAGTTAGTTTGCATTCATTTTTAAATGCTAAAAATGTTGTACATTTTTACTCACAGAGTTATGCATATTGGTTAAGCCTGCGCTATATTTTGAAGTTCCCGTAGATGGTTTTGAAGCGTTTTACTGCGTTAATTGACATGATTCATGTCTTTTATGACGTTAAGTTGTTGTATATCGGTATTTATGGGCTGGGTTTGCTGTGTATCGATATGGCTTAATTGGATGCAGTGAAAGCGTTGAAAACCTGACTCGCACCTGCGAGTATCAAGCAGTTTGATTGACTTGCTAGCTCTCGTTAATCAGCCATCATTACCTCGGTCAGCTGTCGTCAAAGCTGCCGAGGTCAAGTTAAGTCGACCCCAGTTAATCTCTAATAGTGATTTGTTCTTGTTATGGTTATTTCTCAACCTATCTTTGATTATCGAGTAAGATATCCTTGGTGTTTCCTTTACTCTCGTAGCATGATCAGCTTGCAACTCGCGTAAAGCTTTAGAATATTTTCTGTAAGCCTAGGTTGCGCCAAAGAATCCTTGCAATGGGATGGCTTGACTGGATAGATGAGAAACAAGAAATGAGAGTGTGTGGATGAGATGGTATAAATGACGGCCCCTTTATATGCGATGCGAGATCATGTCAGGCGTCCAAGTGTTAATAAGTCGAGTGACCCAGCACCTCAGAGACGAAAGCGTGGTTTTCGTCGTTTATTGTCTTGGTTATTTAAGGGATTAGTTTGGGCATTTATTTGCTCAATTTTATTAGTGATCCTACTACGATTCGTCGATCCTCCTATGTGGACTTGGCGTATCGAGCGTGCCTTATTTCCACCAGCACCTATCGGTGAGATTAGGCATCAATGGCGCGATTTAACGCAAATTTCTCCCGAATTACAATTGGCTGTGATTGCTGCGGAAGATCAACGTTTTGTTGAGCATACTGGATTCGATTTAGCCGCGATAAGTTCGGCACTGAAATACAACCAAAAAGGCACCAAAGTCCGTGGGGCAAGTACCTTAAGTCAGCAGGCGGCGAAAAACCTTTTTATGTGGTCGAGTCGCAGTTTCTTTCGTAAGGGATTGGAAGCTTGGTTTACGTTATTGATGGAGTTGACTTGGGATAAGTCGCGTATTCTTGAAGTGTATTTAAATATTGTAGAATTTGGTCCAGGCATTTATGGCGCCGAAGCGGCATCAAAGCATTATTTTGGAAAGTCAGCGGCAAAACTCACCCAATACGAGGCCTCATTACTCGCAGCCATTTTACCCAATCCTTGGCGCTATAAGGTGTCTCCACCGTCATCCTATGTGCAGCAGCGCTCAGCTTGGATCCGTAAGCAAATGCGTCAGCTAGGTGACATCACGCTTAAAAAAGTCCACGAAGCACGATGACGCTCTGGTGAGTTAGTTTGAGTGAGATGAGCTTAATTTGTCATTGAGTTCTTTGCTTAATCGTCGATGACTTTGAGATGTTTTATTACCGAATTGAAATAAGATTGGAATCATGTTGAATAAACGTTAGTTCTAATACGTTTTTAATGCTGCGAACTCCTATCCTGTTCGCTTCTGTGTCGGTTTAATGTTAAATTATCGGGAAAATTTTATACCTTAGTTTCGCTTAGCCTAAGCATTTTAAACTGGGTTTGTATTGCGTAGGGCTGAGTCGTTGCGTTTTCTGATTTTGCATTATCTGCATAAGGGATATGTAAGAGCGGATAAATATTTAAATACCTAAGGTGAGTTCTTTAGGTATTGTTTTCATAAAATTGAATGTCATTAAATGGAGTTTCTTAAATGAAAAAGATTGTGATTGCCGCGGCAATTATTGCAGCAGGTGCTGGTGGTTATTGGTATATGCAGAATGGCGCGGGTTCTAGTGCCTCTGCTAATCCTTTGCTCGACTATGTGCCTGCCGATACGCCGATATTTTCGGGCCAGTTAAAACCCTTCCCGTTAAAAGCGTATTTACAGTCTATTTCTGGAAATTATCAGCAATATCCAAGTAATACGCTTGATGAACTCGGTGTGCAGGATAGCCCTATGGGCAAGTTCTTCGTTAGCATTTATCAGCAGTATATGGATGGGATGAAAGATCCTGCCTTACTGTTAAAAACCTTCGGTTTCCCCGATGAAGTTAAACCTTATATTTATACTTTAGGTGCTTTGCCAGTATTAAAGATTGATGTTAATCAGGCCGAAGCATTTTGGGTTGTATTAGATAAAGCCGAAAAAGACAGTGGTGTAACCCACGAAATGCGTAAAGTGGGCGATGTTGATTATCGCGCTTATGCACTATCGGATGAAAGCTCAGCAGAGAAAGCAGAACTGCTATTTGCCCAGAAAGATGGCATATTAACGATGACTTTCAGCACCTCTATTACCGAGCCTGAGTTATTAGAAATGGCATTTGGTATTAAGAAGGCGCCGCAGTCATTAGCCGCTTCTGGCATATTAGAAGATATTATTAAGACCCATGGTTTTAAAGATGACAGCATTAGCTTTATTAACCATGTGGAAATTGTAAAGGCATTGACCTCTGCAGATAGCAATATGCTAGCTAAGCAACTGACTCAATTTTTTGCTGATGAAAGTGAGGGTGAAGATCCATTAGCTCAAATCAGAACACCAGAATGTCGTACCGAACTGACTGCGATTGCCGCTAACTGGCCGCGTACTGTTGCTGGTTTAACGGCGTTTTCTGTGACTGAAAAAGAAAGCCATATGGCGGCTTCATTTGTTGTCGAAACGAAGAATCAACCTATTCTTGCGGCAATGCAAAAGATGCGTGGTTTTATTCCATCGCATCTGGCGGATATCGACAGCACTATCTTCTCCATGGGTATAGGTTTAGATATCAATGAAATTACCCCTTCATTAACGGCTATTTGGGATGATCTGCAAAAGCCACAACTGACCTGTGCACCATTGGCAGAGTTGCAGGCTGAGTTGAGCCAACAGAGCCCAGCTATGCTAGGCATGTTCACTGGCATGGCTAACGGTGTGAAAGGCATGAGCGTTTCATTGCTCGACTTTAAAATGAGCACACAAGATCAAGAGCCTAAGTTAGAAAGCTTAGATGCTTTAGTCAGCCTTAGCGCCGAAAACCCATCCATGTTGTTCAATATGGTCAAACCTTTCGCCCCTATGCTGGCTGAAGTGCAATTAGCCGATAACGGCGATGCTACTGATTTATCTCCAATATTGATGTTGCCTCCAGAGTTAGGTGTTAAGCCAATGCTGGCGATTAAAGGCCAACATTTAGTGGTGTATAGCGGTGATAAAGGCTTGGCTTTAGCCAACAAATTAGCAGGCGAGAAACTGTCAGCTAATGGCATGTACAGCTTGTCTGCTGATTACGGCAAGATGTTTACGCCAGTGCTTACACTGTTAGAAATGAGCGGTGAGCCGATCCCTGAAGAAATGCAAATGCTTAAAGATTACAACATGCGAGTTCAAATGAGCTTCGATGTGAATAAGCAAGGCTTGGTCATAGGTTCAGTCGCCAATTCTAAAGCGACTGAAAAGAAGTAATGCGTTAGTAAACTCATATTTGTTTGAAATGAGCCAGCAGATTGCTGGCTCTTTTTTTGGCTTAATTTAGCTTAGCTTGAGCCAACTTAGTGTGCTGTGCTGGCAGAACAAGTTGCGCTTTGGGCTTGGCGGAGCGCATTAAACTAACGAGCCCTTGCCATTGAATATCACTGTTCTGAGGGAGCAAAATATCCGGTTCAGTCCCAATACCGGACAGGAGTCTCCCCTGTGCATCATAGGTTAACGAACTGCTGAATCTTATGTTTAATCCACTGTTTGGCAGTTTGAAATGATACTGACGTGCAAAGTCGCCTGAGGTTTTTTCACCAATCAAATTTGCCCTAGACCAAGATTTAGTACGATAGGCAATCCACTCGCATTCTTGGCGACAATGGGGACTCACGAGTAGCGCTAAGCGATTTCGCCCTTCAGGAGCCACCGCAGGCTTAGTGCGAACATACCAAGGGCTGAATTTCTCTTTATCGATAGAGGGTAAGTTACGGGTGAGAGATTTGAGCCTAGGAGGACTGTACTCTAACGCATCCAGAGGCATAAAATTGAGCGGCTGTAGATAATCATTTCTCAGCTCTGGTGAGCGGCGATAGTGCGCAAATCCCATCACGTTAGGTGCTAAAGTGTTATTTAAATCCGCATCTTGATATCGCGACAGCATAGTCAATAATTTCGGACTAAAGCCACTGGCATCACGTAAATCAATGATCAGTAAGGGATGTGTCATGCCTTTGAGCAGTTCTTGCTGTTGTTCTTTATCTAATTCAAAGGCGTAGAGATCGCTGATCTTAAGTTTGACCGTCGTATTGTTGACCGTCTCTAATTGATTTGGCATGTCTTGAAATTCGGTGCGCTCAAATTGAGATAATTGGTTAATAAACTCGAGCACATTAATATCTTGAGTCTCGTCTTTTTCACTGATAGTTGCTAATTGAACTTGCGGTTTATGGCTTGGCAGGGCGAGAGTCACCTGCTGGCTTTGCAGATCATCATTAATTAGCGTAATGACTACATAGGGCTTTATGCTGAGTCCTAAGTCTTCGCGCAGTAGGTTAAGTTTTTTCAGCCAAGGTAACTGCATTTCTTGACTTTGTTTTGCCGGCTCAGGTAAGTAGGCTTGACTGGTCGCTACCCATTTGCTCATAGGTAAACCATCGATATGAGTGATAAAGGGGAAGTCGTTGTTGACTGGATTATTACCGTTATCCAAGGCTAACCATTGGTCGTTGACTGGCCTTAGCGTTAACGGGAGATCGCCGCTTTGATCGTCGAAGTTATGCACTTGAGCGCCTGGATCTTTGAGGGTATTGAGTAATTTAGTGACTTCAGCAGCAAAACGATCATTGGGAGTAATATCTTGATACTGTTCAACAATAAGGCTAGCCATAAATTTAAGCTGCGGGTTGGCTTTGTCGGCCGTTAAGGCATAAAACGCTGAGTGTTGCTCGATTTGATCCAATAAGGCATAGAGATCTTGGCGTACCTCTTGTGCATTCAGCACTGGTGCAGCGCTATCTTTTGGCACAGCGAAAAACGCGAGCTTAAGTAAGCTCGCGAAAATAATGACACTGAGTAGCATGACTATGCTGCGGTAGCTAAAACTCATATTCCTCCATGATGTTAAGGCGCTGCTTCAGGGCACAAAAAGGTGTGCGACTATCGGCTTAAATGCCATTCGGATCAATGTAAATCGTCCTGCTCTGCCCTAAACTCAGGTCCATCTGAGCAATTTAGCAGCAGGCTTGGTAGATTAGCAGCAAATTATGGTCGATTTTTGTACTTAGTCACTTTATATACCCAAACAATCTTAAATAGCGGGATCAAGTGGGTATATCTTTCTTAAAGAATATCGTTGAGTGAAATTCCGATACCAATACGTTGATTGTGATAGTTGTAATCGATTAGGCTTTCGCCATAACCATTAAAGTATTGAGTATAAAAGCGTAAGTTGCCGACGATAGGATGACTCCAAGTCAGTTCTGCTGAGCCTCTGTCGATATCTTCTAGATTCGTTTTAACGGTTAAAGTGAATCTATGTTCATCGATACCATAAACGCCAATAAACTCTGCTTTACCTATATAGTCATCAATATTAGGGTTATCGTCGCCGCTGGCTTTATATGGATCTGTTTTTTCATCTTCAGGAATACGCCACCACACTTTGGTGGAGAAGGCGAGTGGGCCTGCATCAAAAATCATAGTGGCATAGAGGCGATTCCAACTGCGGGAAAGTGGCCCTGCTTTACCATTCGATTGATGTACGGCACCAAACCCCCAAAAGGAATTGGTCACACTGCCAATTTTCCAATCGTTATTAAACAGCATAAAGACTTCAGGTTCGTGATTGGTTTCCCTAAAAGGCGACGAAGTGTCTTTGTTATAAACTTGCCAATAGGATTGATTGGTGTAAGCAAAAAATAAATGGCCATTATCACCAAACACATTGTACCAAATAGGAAATTTAAAACTGATTTGGAACTTAGCCTCAAACTCATCTAAAGAATAGGGGTTGAGTATTGCATCTTCGGTGAAAGGTGCCATGTTGGGATCTGGGCTGTAGGTGACTGGTAAAAGGTAATTCACTTTATGTGGCGTAATCACAAAAGGTAGATCCGCCGTGGCAAGTTCATCTTTTACTCTTCCTTTGACTAATGATTCTTCGGCATTTATGTCCGTACAGGCTAATAGCCCTGCCAATGCAATACCTGAGTAAAGTGGTTTCATCTGCCCTCCTTGATGTGTTTATTTATTTGTCAGTCGTACTCAACAAAGATAGTTATTTCCAGCTTAACATTAGAAAGTGAATTTATGGTTATGGAAAAATCCTGTGTCACTTAATGACAAATCTTGTAGTCAGCCATTTTTAGTCACATAGAGACATGTTTAGGTAGAATTTTTGGCAATAACATAGTGCCAAAATCATGCACTTAGCGGACAGAAATTAATTTGATGCAATTCGCTTAATCTTATTAAGTCATTTTTATTTCAATGGGTTAACTTGGATTTAGGGCATTTTTGATTTTGAAACCCAAGGTTTCCCCCACTTTAAGTGAGTGGTCACTCATTCTTTTATATCTAAATGATATAAAAACTAATAATTATCTATTTATTATGGAATATAAGACGCGCTATATTTCTACAGACTAAAGTGATCTTGGGGATTCTGATGGAAATTTTCTCTTTACCGGGCCAAGCGGCCAAAGGCAAAGTCTGGCTGGTGGGTGCAGGTCCCGGCGACGTTGAGCTATTGACGTTAAAGGCATGGCGCATCCTTAAAACTGCTGATGCAGTGCTATACGACGCTTTAGTCAGCCAAGATATCCTCGATCTTATTCCCAAAGACGCTGAGAAGATTGCCGTAGGTAAACGTGCGGGCAAGCATAGCGCCGCACAGGACGAGATTAATCAGTTACTCGTCACTAAAGCCTACACCCGTAAAAATGTGGTGCGCCTTAAAGGTGGCGATCCTTTTATTTTCGGCCGCGGGGGCGAAGAGTTACAAACCTTAGTTGAAGCTGGGGTTGAGTTTGAAGTCGTTCCCGGCATTACCGCTGCCAGCGGCACGTCAGCCTATGCGGGAATTCCCCTAACCCACAGAGACCATGCCCAAGGCGTCACTTTTATCACTGGCCATTGTCAGTTAGAGAGTCGCCCTATGGATTGGCAAGGTTATGCTAATCCTAACAATACCTTAGTCGTGTATATGGGGATTCTGAACGCAGGCATTATTCGCCAAGGTCTAGTCGATGCGGGCCGAAGCCCTGAAACACCCGTGGCGATAGTGTCAAAGGCAACCACTAAAGAGCAACGTCGTTTTATCGGCCGTTTAGGTGAGCTTGAACAGCTTGCCGCCGATCCAGAATTACAAATGCCAGCTTTGATGATCATAGGTGAAGTCGTCACGCTGAGTGACACCTTGCATTGGTTCAAACCTGAAGCGATTGAATCGACTCAGGTCAGCGATGAACAGACTCAATCGGTTAGAGTCTCGGCCGTCGCGTCGATAAGCTAAGCCGCAAACAGTTAAAGCTATTAAGCAGTTAAACAAATTAAGCTAATCCATGCTGTGGTAACACGGCGAATTTAAGGTAACGGAGAATAGTATGGCCGGGCGTGAACTAAGCCACTTACAACAACTGGAAGCTGAGAGCATCCAGATCATTCGTGAAGTTGCAGCCGAATTCGATAATCCTGTGATGTTGTATTCCATCGGGAAAGATTCTTCCGTTATGTTGCACTTAGCGCGTAAAGCCTTTTATCCAGGCAAGATCCCATTCCCGCTGCTGCATGTCGATACAGGTTGGAAATTCAAAGAGATGATCGCGTTTCGTGATGCGCAGGCAAAGAAATTTGGCTTCGAGTTACTGACGCACATCAACCCAGAAGGTTTGGCGCAGGGAATTAACCCCTTCGACCATGGTAGTGCGAAACACACTGACATCATGAAAACCCAAGGTTTAAAGCAAGCACTTAACCAATATGGTTTCGATGCGGCTTTCGGTGGGGCTCGCCGCGATGAAGAAAAATCTCGCGCCAAAGAGCGCGTGTATTCCTTCCGCGACCGCCACCACAGATGGGACCCTAAAAATCAACGTCCAGAATTATGGCGCACCTATAACGGCGCAGTGAACAAGGGCGAAAGTATTCGTGTGTTCCCATTATCTAACTGGACTGAGCTGGATATTTGGCAATATATTTATCAAGAAAACATTGAGTTAGTGCCTTTGTACTTTGCTGCTAAACGTAAAGTGGTTGAGCGCGGTGGTCAGTTAATCATGGCCGATGACGAGCGGATGAAGTTAGCCGAGGGCGAGCAGATTAAAGAAGCAGTGGTGCGTTTTAGAACCTTAGGTTGCTACCCACTCACGGCCGCCATGTATTCTGAGGCCGACAGTCTAGAAAAGATTATTGAAGAAATGCTGTTAACCCGTTCGAGCGAACGTCAGGGCCGATTGATCGACTCAGATCAAAGTGCCTCTATGGAGCAGAAGAAGCGTCAAGGCTACTTCTAATCTCTACAGGGTTAACCCTATTTCGCGAAGGTGGCGCTAATCAGCGCGACCTTCAGCCAAGCAGATCAAGAGTGAGAATATGATGGACAAAGCGGTCAATAAAACCAATCTCATGGCGGCAGAAATTACCCTCCATGGTGTGAAAGAATATCTAGCCCTGCAGCAACACAAAGGCTTACTGCGTTTTTTAACTTGTGGCAGTGTTGACGATGGTAAAAGTACCTTAATCGGCCGTCTGTTACACGACAGCGCGCAGATCTATGAAGATCAATTAGCGAGCCTAAAGAGCGACAGCGCTAAGATGGGCACCACAGGTGAAGCCATTGACTTAGCCTTACTGGTGGATGGCCTACAAGCTGAGCGCGAGCAGGGCATCACTATCGATGTGGCTTATCGTTATTTTTCAAGTGATAAGCGCAAGTTCATCATCGCCGATACGCCAGGGCATGAGCAGTACACTCGCAACATGGCAACGGGTGCATCAACCTGTGATTTAGCGGTGATTTTAGTCGATGCCCGCTACGGCGTGCAGACTCAGACTAAGCGCCATGCGTTTATCGCGTCATTACTGGGTATTCGTCACTTTGTTGTGGCCGTGAATAAGATGGATTTGCTTGGGTTTGACGAGCAAGTATTTAACCGTATTCGTGCCGATTTTACGGATTTTGTTAAAGACTTCGGTAATCTCGATATCCACTTTGTGCCGTTATCGGCGCTTAATGGTGACAACGTGGTTGAGCGCAGCACCCAAAGCCCATGGTATCAAGGCGGTACACTGCTTGAACTGCTAGAAACCATTGATACTCAACGTGAACTCAGCTCATTGCCAGTGCGTTTTCCGGTACAATATGTGTCGCGCCCTCACTTAGATTTTCGCGGTTTTGCAGGCACTTTAGCCTCTGGCATCATTAATGTTGGCGACGAGTTAGTCGCTTTGCCATCGGGCAAACGCAGCAAGGTTGAACGTATTGTGACCTTCGATGGTGACATACCAGAAGCGGTTGCA
Source organism: Shewanella sp. DC2-4 (assembly GCF_013248875.1). Taxonomy (NCBI): domain Bacteria; kingdom Pseudomonadati; phylum Pseudomonadota; class Gammaproteobacteria; order Alteromonadales; family Shewanellaceae; genus Shewanella; species Shewanella sp. DC2-4. The sequence continues at coordinate 537,831 of NZ_JABRVR010000002.1, forward strand.
GGCCAAGCTGTGACTATCACGCTGGAAGATGAAATTGATATTTCCCGTGGCGATTTACTGGCAAAACCGGATTCTGCACCTGCCGTCGCTAACGTGATCAGCGCTGACATAGTGTGGATGGATGAAAAGCCATTACAACTTGGTCAGTTATACGACATCAAAGTGGCTGGTAAGAAGACGCAAGCCTCTGTGACTGCTATCGATTATGTGGTTGACGTTAATACCTTAGCGCGCAGTGCGACGGATACGCTTGGGTTAAACGCCATTGCGCGTGTGACCTTAGAGCTGACCGAAGACATAGTGTTTGATGCATATTCGTTAGTGCGTGATACGGGCGGAATGATCTTAATTGATCGCCTGAGCAATGCGACGGTTGCCGCTGTGATGGTGGTGTCGGGTCAACACGTTAACAAACAAACTGCATCGCAATTTAGTGCCTTTGAAGTCGAGTTTAATGCCTTAGTGCGTAAACACTTCCCCCATTGGCAAGCGATAGATATCACTAAGCTTGGAGCTTAATTTGTGAGTGACTTGTGGCTATTAGCGATTATTTTGATAGGGCTTGTGGCTGGCTTAATTAGCGGCCGTATCAATCCAGCGGTATTGTTTTTATTTGCATTTTTGCTCTGTTATTTGCTTGGCATGGTTGCGCTCGATACCGCATTAACAAGCTTTACCAATATTGGCTTAGTCACGCTGGTCCTGCTGGTGTTGGCCGCGACGGCGTTAGAAAAAACGTCCCTGCTGGGGAAGTTGAGTCAAGTCATAGGCAATAGTTCTTTGCCTATGACAATGGCAAAGCTCGGTTTTTCGACGGCTTTACTGTCGTCATTTACTAATAACACTGCGGTCGTGGCATCACTGATTGGTGTTGTGCGCCGCAATCAGGCACACGCGCCGGCTAAGTTATTATTGCCGTTAAATTATGCGGCAATTTTAGGTGGCACACTGACCCTGATTGGTACCTCGACCAACTTGATTGTGAACTCCTTTGTAGAAAACGCCGGCTTACCCGCCTTAGGCTTCTTCGAGTTTACGCCAGTTGCAGTGGTGATCGTCGTCGCAGGCATCTTGTTACTGACCTTACTGGCGAACATTCTGCCCGACAGACGGGAAGAATCAGGTGAAGAAGCGCTGCCATATTTGCTCGAAGCCCATGTGGCGAAAGGTTCGTCCTTGGTCGGTCGCAGTGTGGTGGATAACAAACTTAGGGCACTAAAAAAGTTATATCTGGTTGAATTAGAACGCAGTGGCATTTGTATTTGCCCTGTGCCGCCCCAGTTAGTGTTGCAAGCGGACGATGTGCTGCGCTTTAGTGGCGCGGTGGAATCGGTTGAGTTATTGCACCAATTCGATGGTTTAGATTGGTTTGGTAAACATCAAGCCAAAGGACAAAATTTAGTTGAAGCTGTACTCGCACCGTCGTCCAGTTTAGTGGGCAGTTCATTGAAAGCATCGCGTTTTCGTGAGCAATTTGATGCGGCTGTGATGGCCATTCGCCGCGGAAATCATCCGTTGAAGGGTGGACTCGGTGACATTATTCTGCAACCCGGTGATGTGTTGTTATTGACGCCAGGTGATGGTTTTAGCAATAGCGCAAAGCTGAGTTCAGAGTTTGCAGCGATCAGTGGCTTAGATTTGAATGTGCGTCTAGACAGTCGTCGTGGTCGTTGGGTATTGCTGGGCTTTGCGGCAACGATCATCCTGAGTGTCACTGGCATATTACCCTTGGCTAAAGGTTTAGTGATATTGCTGCTCAGTTATTTTGCCATAGGCGCAGTCACACTGGCTGAGCTTAAACGCCGTTTCCCATTGGAATTAGTGGTGATCGTGGGGAGTGCATTAGGGCTTGCCAACTTGATGATGAGTACAGGCCTTGCGAACAGTTTAGCCCAAGGATTACTCTCAGTTATTAACGGTTATGGGGTATTTGGCGCTTTTGTCGGCGTGTATTTAATGACTTTATTGCTGACTGAACTGGTGACCAATAACGCAGCGGCGGCGCTGGCGTTCCCTATCGCTTACGCGATTGCACTTAATTACGGTGTCGATGCAAGGCCCTTTATTATGGCCGTTGTCTTTGGTGCCAGTGCGAGCTTTATTTCACCCTACGGCTATCAGACCAATTTGATGGTATTTAATGCGGGTAATTATCGCTTCAGTGACTTTGTCCGCCTTGGATTGCCGTTATCTGTGCTGTATTCCCTGATAGTGATATTTATGGTGCCGATCATCTTTCCATTTTAGTGATTAGCTTGAGTTTATTGCCCTTATGTTAGCGGTTAGTCAACATGGGGATTGAGGAGTTTTTATGACAAATATCGTGTGGCATCAACATCCTGTAGACCAAGCCGCCAGAGCCGAGCAGAAAGGCCAAAACCCAGTACTACTTTGGTTTACCGGACTTTCTGGCGCGGGCAAGTCAACATTGGCGGGTGCACTAGAGCGGGCGTTATTTGAGGCGGGATTCCACACTTATTTGCTCGATGGCGATAATGTGCGCCATGGCCTGTGTAAAGATTTAGGGTTTACGGTTGAAGACCGTGATGAGAACCTGCGTCGTGTGGGTGAAGTGGCTAAATTGATGGTGGATGCGGGGCTTGTGGTGTTATCGGCCTTTATTTCCCCGACCCGTGAAGAACGTGATGGTATTCGTGCCCGTTTTCCTGCAGGGCAGTTTATTGAAGTGCATGTAGCGACGCCTTTGAGTGTGTGCGAGCAGCGTGACCCTAAGGGGTTGTATGTGAAAGCGCGCAGTGGCGAAATTAGCAATTTCACTGGTATTTCATCACCCTATGAAGCGCCATTAGCCGCTGAGTTAACCATAGATACCAGCAAAGGCGATTTAGTGACACAAGTGCGTGCATTAATCGATTATTTAACGGCGATCAATGTCATTAATGCCGATAAGGCAAAAGCGCTAGCTTAACATTTAGCCCTTATCTTGCTTAAAAGGAGCCTTTAGGCTCCTTTGTTATTTCTGGGTTTTACTGCTTATACCATTGATTCATAATTTTTTATGGCGTGATAATTATTCTATTTTAAAGTCTTTAGCAAACAAGAGCTGTAGAGCCTTCAAGTATTCTTGATCTGGCTTAGGCTGTACTAGTTGGGCGAGTTCATCACCAATCGGTGTTAAGCGATAATAGCTAAAAAGCAGATTGCCGCTCTTGGGCGTAAGCTTCATTTGTATGCCTTGCAGGGCAAATTGAATCGGTGTTTTGTTATTGAGTAGGCCGGTTTCGAACTCACTGCTGTGAAGTATTCCCGCATCGACTAAGGTCAGAATACTGGAATAAGGTAGCCCAAACTGGGATAAGCCTAAATTGACTGAGGTGGTTTTACGGAAATACTGGCCAATCCCACCCGACAAGCGGTAGCCACTGATGAGTTTTAGGCGCTGCTCGTTATTCACCTTAGCCGCCATGCCAAGGGCTTTTTCAAGAATTTGTGCTTCCCTGTGAGTCAGTTGCTTGAGCAGCGCTAGGGTACGTAGACTGAAGTTTCCCGGATTCACTATTTCGCTCGACAATATCCGAGCCCACAAATCTTGCATCTTACGGTTATGGATTTGTTCCGCCATCAAGAAAAATTGATGGCTCCAATCAGGATCAAGATCGACCCCAGTGACATCTGAGTGGGTATAACTGAGGGCTAAGGCAAAAATGGTTTCCACATTGGCCTGATATTCGCTCGATAACTTGCGTGCTCTATGTTGAGCTCGCTCGGCTATTGAGGCGTTCGCAGGGCGATATTCTTGCTCACTGGCGAGCCCTAATTGGCGACCAAGTAGCAGGGCTTTTTTGCGAGCGGATACCTCGGATGCTGACTCGCCTTCTTCTGCCAACTGCAAAATATCTGAATCCTTCATCGCGTTATTAATCCTTGAGCTTGCACTGTGGTTGAGGTGTGGGCTTAGTGAACTCTTACATTCGGTTGTAGCTCACTTTAGATGATCATCTCTTTAGTTTGAGCATCTCGTTAAGCCAATTCTTTGGTTCGTTATTATGCCGTTTTATTTAACGACTTTAGCGATTGATTTCGCACTTTTAGTTGGCCAAGACCATAAGGTTTCATTACCCGGTTCAGGATGGCGCGGAACATTCAGCGCTAGTATTAACGAACATACGGCAAAGCCCGCCCCTATGTAAAATACAAAGGCGGGATCGGTTAACCACAATAAGCCCAAAAGCACAGGAATAATCACAGCCGCTATGTGGTTTATGGTGAAACTGACTGACATAGTGGCGGCAATATCTTTGCTGTCGGCGATTTTTTGAAAATAGGTTTTCATCGCAATTGCCATCGCAAAAAGTAAATGATCGATAACGTAGAGTGCTGCCGCCATATTGGCTTGTTCGACTAGGGCATAGCTGATAAAGACTAAGATGAGTCCGATATATTCCACAGTAAGCGCATTACGCTCACCAATACGTCCAATCAAACGACCAATAGCAGGCGCAAACAGTAGATTAACGGCATAGTTGATTAAGAACAGCGCAGTGATTTCACTGACGCTATAACCAAACTTTTCAACCATCATAAAGCCCGCAAATACCATAAAGATTTGCCGCCTTGCACCTGAAAAAAAGGTGAGCAGGTAATAGAGCCAATAGCGTTTACGCAGTATGATTTTTTTGTGTTGTATTTCCGTTGTCTCAAACTTGGGGTAATACCATGTTATGGTTAGCACAATGATGAGACCTAATACGCCTATAATCAAATACATATGCAGGTAGTCTAGCTTCAACCAAGTCATTACTAGCCAAATGCTGGCATAACCGACTAAAGCGGCCGCCGAACGCCACGCCAGTGCTTTCCCCATAAATCCAGCCGCGTCTTTTTTATCGACCCATTGCAGCGTTAGCGATTGGTTGATGGTTTCAAAATAGTGAAACCCGACAGACATCAACACAGTCGTTAGATACAGGCCTATGACCTGAGGAAAGAAACCTGTTACCGCTACGCCGATACATAAAATGGCGAGCGAGAGCAGGGCGAAGGCTTGTTCTCGAATGAGCAGCAGCACAAAAATTGCCGTAAAAGCTAAGAAGCCGGGGATTTCGCGCAGGCTTTGTAACATGCCGATTTCAGCCCCAGTGAATTGGGCTTTCTCAATCACGAAGTTGTTGAGCAATGCCTGCCAAACGGCAAACACGAGCGACATAACAAAGGTCATCCACAGCAAGAGTGCTTTAGGATCTTTTGCTTGAATAGCTTTCATTGATAAGGGACTCAGGCGATAAGTGTTCAAATGCTAATGCTTTTTCCTTAGGTTGGCTATATAAGGTGTGACTTATCCCTTTCAATTTTGTAACAATGTTTAGGCGAATTAACTCCCTAGGTTACAAAGACGCTAAAGCGAGAATATACCTAAGGCGTTATTTTTGTGAGGCAGTTAAAACTACCGCATATACTTGGGGTGTTTGGCGCTAAGCCCGTGATCTATTTCATGTAAATTGGCGGGTAAATCACCTAGTATGAAATATCTTAATTGTCATTTTACTTTTGCATACCAAGTTAAATTCCACTGGAATGCCAATGACTCTGGGTGTCCATTGCTACTTTTAGCGCATTTAGTCTGAGCGTTGTGATGTCATTTGATATGCCGAACGGGCATAGAGAGTCGAAATTAAGTCGCCTGCACCGTCTTTTCTAGGCCGCTTATTGTTATTTTGCTTGGGATTAATCGAGGCTAAATTGAAAAGAATTCTTATCATTTACTCTAGTGTTCACGGCCAGACCCAAAAGATTGCTAAAAAGCTCGCACAGCAGTTAATGGCTTTGGGTAATGAAGTGGTTACTGCCGATATCAAGGCCGCTCCAGTGCTCACTGAGTTCGACAAAATCATCATAGGCGCCAGTATTCGCCATGGTAAACATAACCCAAGTTTGTACGAGTTTATTGAAAAGCATCAAGCCGTATTGACGGATAAGGTAAGTGGTTTTTTCTCTGTCAGCTTAGTGGCACGTAAACCCGAGAAAAACACCCCAGAGACCAATCCTTACATGCAGGCATTTTTAAGTAAAACCACTTGGCGGCCACAATTGTTGCGCGTTTTTGGGGGGAACTTGAATTACCAAGGCTATAACGCTTTAGATAGAAATATTATCCGTTTCATCATGTGGTTAACTAAAGGACCTACTGACCCTGTTACCAATGTTGAATACACGGATTGGCAGAAAGTGACTGAGTTTGGTGAGCAGATCCACAGCGCTTAAGCTTGATATCAAATTTCGGTGCTTCATTTAGCCCTATTCTATTCGCGCCCTGAAAGCTGTATGTATGCCTTAGTCACAAGGGCAAAGGAGCATTAAATATGATCAGTATGATGACTAAACTTCGCTCCTTATGCCGAGTCATTATGGCGCAACTGCATGTGTGGATTGTCGTGTCGACTATCTTACTCGTGTGTTCCAGTCCGTGGATTTTTATGGGCCGACGGATACCCGATAACGCCAGTTTTTGGGATTATTTGCATGTATATTTAGGTTTAGCGTGCACTGTGCTTGGGGTTCTTTTCTTACTCAGCAATACCTTGCGTGGCAAGTGGCACCAATACTTTGGCTGGTTGGCGGGCGATTGGGCACAGTTAAAGCAAGATATTGTTGGACTTGCTAAAGGCAAATTCCCCGTGGCTGGTGGCAAAGGGCTGTTTAGTGCCATAGAAGGTATTGGCATGCTGTTGCTGGTGGCTACAGGGGTTACGGGCCTAGTTTGGTTTATCGTTCAAGGGACGCCAACGGCACTGGCATGGCGTGGTTATCATCAAGTCTTTGCGCAGGCTTTTATTGGTTTCTTGATCCTACATCTCGTCTTGGCTGCGAGCCATATTCTTGATTTTATTCGGCAATAAACTTCAGAACTCATATTGAGCGCTTATATCGATAGCTTGGATTGAACATGCATAAAAATGGCCTCCTAATTTGGAGGCCATTTTTTATTCCAACGATTGTTTTGAATTAGCTAAGACGTTGCTGACGGGTCACACCAATTGCGGCGGCGAAGACTAGAAATAACCAGCCTAGACTGCCACCCGATGAGGTTTTAGCAGGGGCGGCATCTTTCTCAACAGCAAGGTAGTTAATTAACCCAATTAACTCATCTAAGGTTTTGATGCTGTTTAAATTTACCGCATATTTATCGTTCACGATAAAGGCGGGTACGCTGTCGATTTTGAATTCATTCTGCTGGGTGCGCCACAGGGAAAGCTTTTCATTAGTGCTTTTGCTATCGGCTAATTCATCGTATTTAGCAGCATCGACACCAAATTGGGCGAAGACTTTTTTGATGTCATCCCGGCTGTTAATTTGCGGCTCATGCTGATGGCCAGGTGCACTATGATCGTGGCCGTTTGCGCCCTCTGCGCCTTGGATTGCGGTAAACATGGCATGGGTTAAGGCGTCTTTGTTATCAACGCTTTGGATCACGGCTAATGAACGCATCACTTCGGTGCCAATGTCGCTATTCATAAAGTCGACATGCTTATTGTCGAAACTTATCTGTTTGTTGAGGTTTGCCTTGATATCAGGCAAATAGTTGGTTTCCATATTGAAGCAGTTATGGCAATAAAATGAATAGAATTCAGTGAGTTTTGGTTCGCTGCTAGGCGCTTTGGTCGAGATTTGAGTGTAATGTGTGCCTTCAACAAAATTGGCGGCAAAGGTGCTCAATGGTGCAATCGCTAAGGTTACTGCCAAGGCTAATTGTTTAATCATAGTTTCCTCAAATTCGGTGGGATTGAATTCACAATGTCAGTCGTTGTTATCGTTGATATTCAACGGTCAACATTAGAGATAGAGTGAGCTTCAACCTAGGAGTTAAGCTAGCCCAAATGGCAGCGTTGACACATAGGTTCAGGTTAAATGGAAAGGCTTAATTATGACTGAATTGGCATGAAGCTAGTAGGCTAAATCTGTGATCTCAATGGAAGTTTTACCTTAGATTTGGCAGGACTGCAGACAGGATCGCATCGCTAAGTCGGTGCATATTGATTAAAGCCCCGTTCTGCATCACCACTGGCTAAATTCTTACGCAATATCCCTAAGCGACTGCCAAGCTTCGCACACCTCGCGAAAACGCGCCGCATCGCCATCGGGCCTGTCTGGGTGCCATTTAAGCGCTAAACGACGCCATTGCTTGCGGATATCACGGGCGGTAGCACTCTCGTCTAATTCGAAAACTCGCAGCGCGTTACCTTTGTTCATCAGATTGATATTTAAGCCAATATAGCTCTTATAATTGCTCCAGAATGCCTCAAGTAATTCTCGTACTACGTTTTCGCTGGTGTCGTAGTTATTCCAATCGAGGTAATACTCACGCAGGGAAGTATCTTGCATTATCAGCAGGTTAACGTTTGATGGTACTAAGCGGAAGATTTGAATTTCCATGGCTTTGACTTGTAGCCATTGCTTGGGCAGTAATATTTCCTGCAGTTCAAACAGGGCGTTCATCAGTAGGAAGTTACGTTTGAATAAATCGTTACCCGGATTTTCATCAAGCTGGTGGATCAGCCCTTGGGTTTGTAATTCAGTGGCTAAGTGATGGATTTTCCAACTTTGAGTTGAGGCTTGTAAAACCGTAAGCAACGGCCAAATCAGTGGGTTATCGCCCTTAGTGTTTGCAACCCGAATCGATTGAGGTTCTTCAGTGAGTGAGGGTTTGGCAAATAACATACTGACTGTCCCATCCTAAATTGTGAGTGTTACCAATGCGCCGATAAAACCGCTGGGCTGCAACAAATATGACTCGAAAGGCGACGATAAATGATCATTCACTAAGTTGAGCCGCAAACTATGCCACAGAGCCAAAGTGTAGGCAAAGATGAATTTTAGAGCAATACCGTGATGGTTTACTCCTACTTTAGATGGTTTCTCGGCGTAAATAAGCCGTTAACAGCAGTGAGGTTTTAGGGGAAGGTAGTTAAGAGAGGGCTAGTTTTAGACATGACGCCCTTGTTTATATCACATAAAATCAAGGGCATGCTTATTTTTCACATAGAGTGAAGGACTAGATTTCGGTGAAGATCACTTCTTGATCTAAGCGAGACTTAGGCAACTTAGCGTTGAAATCATTTTCTGAGTGATAACCTAATGCGACAACCACACAGGCACATAGACCTTGCTCCCTTAAGCCTAAGACTTGATTCATTTTAGTGGCATCAAAACCTTCGATCGGACACGCATCAATATCTAATACACTTGCACCGAGCATTAAAGTGCCAAGCGCTAAGTAGACTTGTTTTTCCATCCAATGCTGGGCATCTTTCAGCTCAAATTTATGCATATTAGTGAAGAAAGAACGGCCATTATGTTGGCCTTGCTTGGCTTCTTCATTAGCAAAGCGGCCATCCTTCGCTTCTTGCTCGAGTACTTGCAGTAAGTGTGCTTCATCTAATTGAGCACGAGCACAGAGTACGAGTACATGGGAAGCATCGAGAATTTTTTGGGTATTAAACGCATAGTTTTCGGTCGCTTGGGCAACTAACGCTTTACCTTCCGCCGTACTCGCTAACACAAAATGCCAAGGCTGTGAGTTAGTCGATGATGGGCTGTACTGCAATAAGGTTTTGATTTCTGCTATTTTATCCGCAGGAATCGTCTTAGTTGGATCAAAGGCCTTAGTGGTGTAGCGCTTTTTGGCGAAGAAACTTAAATCACTCATGTAACGGCTCCAAATCATTAAGGAATACAAATTCAATGGCAGCATTTTAAGCAGGTTTAAGTAAAAAACAATGTGATCAAGGCAGGTATTAGTTTCAAAAAAAATTTGAAACTGGGTGCTTATGCGCACTAGACAAAGCTTATGTGTGATGGAGTAGATGGCATGAAGTTTCAGACAATCCCAATTATGCGGATCTTTGATGAAGATAAAGCCAAAGAGTTTTACCTTGGCTTTCTGGGAATGGAATTAGATTGGGAACATCGCTTTGAGGATGGCTACCCGATTTATATACAAGTTTCACTTGGTAATTTTGTTTTGCACTTGAGCGAACATTCAGGCGACTGTACTCCTGGCTGTAAGGTTTTTGTGAATGTGAGTGAACTTGATCAATTATTTGCTCATGTGACTTCTAAGCCATATAAATACAACAAACCTAGTATTGAAGATGCGCCTTGGGGCGATCGTTGCTTTACTGTAACAGATCCGTTTTCAAACAGGATTTTGTTTAATGAAGCAGCAGACACATAACAGAGTGAGGCATTCGAGACCCGCGGCATTTACAAGTTTACGCGCATGGGCACTGCGTTATGCTCTCAGGAGAAAAAATGAGTTCAGTTGAATTGTGGAAAAGCTTTGTTGACGAGTTTGCTCAGTTACATGATGGAGTATTTGAAAAATGGGTCTTGCAAGAAGGGAGCTATCCAAACAGGCAGGAAAATTCAGAAATAAATGAGTTCTTAACGTCACTAACTGTCCAGCAAAGAGAGATTCTCGTCAAGATGCTTATTAATGCTAGACGTGGTGGTATTCATGATGCCTTAGTACGACTTAATGACAGAATGGACTGCGAAAATGGTCAGTATTACGAAAACGGCATTGAGATGGAATTTCAGCCCTTTGGTTCCACCCTTTACTATGACTATGTTTGTCGCCGAGAAGGGGATAATTGGGAGCAAGAATAGGTATTATCGAAATATCTCGCTTCCAGTGTTCACCCTGCATATAGCCTAGCACACAGCTTAATGATTTTAGTTACTTAACAAAGCAATCGTTGGTTGAAGGCAAACCAAAAGTGCATTATGTTGTTGGTTTGAAATGGATGGCTTGATTTATTATTCGCTAACGCGGATCCGCTTATACCCAACGTTATGTGTAAGGGAATCTTAATGATCGAAAGACCCAAAGTAATAAACCTCACAGAAGCCAGAACGATTCGCAAAGTCCATTGCGGAGAGTGTAACTGGGAGCAGGAAATAGCTGCTATCACTGAAGCTGAGATAAAATGTTGCCCTTGGTGCGGCTGGAGCGATCTGGAAATAAGTACTTTAAAAGCAGAAGGTGGCTTCCAAGAAATAGAATGTCAAAAGCACGGTAGAGTTACGGTTCTACTACCTAGCTGCAATATTGATCCACTAGACTTCATGAACAACTTATTTTGTCCATTCTGTGAGTAACACATAACAATGCAAACCAGCCTGATGGCTTTTTCGTTCCTTGTTTTGCTACGCTATCGCAAAACAATCCACTACAAAGCAGCGGCTGTTTGCGGCTTATGCGTGAAGAGAGATCGGATATATAAATGGAAAAAGCATTAATAGATATTAGGTATTACGCTAGCGACTCCTTATATGAGACAGGTAAGAGTCTACCTTCGAGTTGTTCTAGCTTTTTCAAATTTCCTAAGCTGCTTCATTACTGGGGTGCTCGTATAGCCACAATACTTGGTGCAAATGGATTATCCCTCGGAGAATTCGATCACCTATATGTAAACTACACAAATGCTATTCCAGAAGGCACGATGGTTTTTTCCGATAGAACACCAGAAAAGTGGCTTAGGTATATAGACTGCGGTGTAAATTTTGAGAAATTAAAATCATTAAATGAGTCCGAACTTGAACAATTTGTAATTCGCAGTACCTTTGAGTGTCTTGAGCACCTTTGTAAGTTGAGCATAGAAAAAACCGAAAAAATCAAGCTTGCTTCAAACGAGGTGGAAAGATTTGGTTCTGCGGTCGAGCTTCCGGTTAAGGCAAAACATACTAAGTCATATTCGGTTCTGGTTTCATATAAATTGCGCCCAAATGGCGAAGCATCTCATGGGCTTGTAAAATACATTAACCACAAAACAGGTGCTACTTTCACTAAAAGGTTTGTTGATCTTAAGGGACCATCGGATATATTTCCTCTTGTCGGTACAATTTCAGTAAAAGATGGAAAAGTCCTGATCACGCCGAGGGCATCATTTAAAGCTAGCCTTTACACAAATTCATATCAGATTCCAATGGAGATTGATTTAAGTGAAGCGGCAAGCGCATAACAAGGCGCTGCTAGGGACAAATCTGCGCTGCGCTTCGGTTTGTCCTAGAGCGCGGCGTTAATCCATAGAAAATTTAATCCGAAAATCATAGATTAGAGCAAGAATTCTAACTCATTTATGTCTACTAGCTTTTTACGTATATATAGCAAAACTGGTAGTTAAAATTGGCATTGGGTCACCAGTGACCGTTGGCGACATGGATGTCGCCGTCGAGCCTATAAGGACATATTCACGGCGTGTCGCTGGAGACACAATGACAATAAACTCCCAGAACAGATAAACGGCTATTTAGTTTTTGTTCAATACCTATTAATTCAAAGGCATAATTTTTATGGTGTTGTGAAAGATGATTGTATCCTGACTTGTCTAATTTAGTCTTTGTCATCAACGTTGAATGTTGGGATCCTAATTTGAATCCTTCGCTCACTGCACGTACTTATAAAGGTCACGACAGTGAGCATGAGGGACAGGACTTAAGCCGCTTAAGCTAACGCAATACCTTGCTTAAAAACGCTTGGGTACGGGCTTCTTTCGGGTGGCTAAATAGCTCATCTGGCGGACTAGATTCGACTACATAACCGCCGTCCATAAAGATCACGCGATCGGATACATCGCGCGCAAAGCCCATTTCGTGGGTGACAATGACCATGGTCATGCCCTTTAGCGCTAAGTCTTTCATCACGTCTAATACATCCCCGACCATTTCGGGATCGAGTGCCGATGTTGGCTCATCGAACAGCATCAAGTCTGGTTCCATCGCTAATGCGCGGGCAATGGCGACCCTTTGCTTTTGGCCGCCCGATAAACTGGCGGGGTAGGCATTGGCTTTGTCACTTAAACCAACCTGTGCCAGTAGGTCGAGGGCTTTGGTCTCGGCTTGAGCTGGCGTCATCAGTTTTAGACTAATAGGCGCTAAGGTGATGTTTTGGATGACGGTTTTATGGGGGAACAAGTTAAAGTTTTGAAACACCATGCCCACTTTTTGCCGCAGTTTATCTACGCAGGCGTTTGGCGCTGTGATCAATTGACCTTCAATCTCGATATCGCCTTGGCTTGGCTGCTCTAACAGATTGATACAGCGCAAAAAGGTACTCTTGCCACTGCCGCTTGGGCCGATCACACTCACCACTTCGCCCTGACGAATATGCTCGCTAATGCCCTTGAGCACTTGGTTATCGCCAAAGTTTTTATGCAGGTTGGTTATTTTAATCACTTTGTTTCAACCTCTTTTCAAATTTCGACAGCACAAACGTGAAGCTGTAGGTCAGGAATAGGTAGATGAGGGCGCAGGTAAATAAGGGCACACTGTCCTCGAAGGTACGGCTACGGATGATTTCACCGGCGCGCATAAGGTCAACACCACCGATAAAGCCAATGACGGCGGTTTCCTTGAGGAGCACGATAAATTCATTACCAAGTGCGGGCAGAATATTCTTAATCGCTTGGGGCAGAATAATCGATTTCATGGTCATTGCTTGGGACAAGCCAAGTGAACGGGCCGCTTCGGTTTGACCTTTATCAACGGCTTGAATCCCTGCGCGGATTATCTCAGAAATATACGCGCCGCTATTGAGACCAAAAGCGATAATGGCGGCGGTGATTTTATCGACATCTAAGGCTGAAAGCACGATGAAGTAAAGGATCACTAATTGCACAACTACTGGGGTGCCACGGATCACACCGACATAAAGATTGGCGGGGAAGCGGATATACCACTTAGACGACATCTTCATAAAGGTAGTGCCAATGCCTAACACTGCGCCTAATAACATGGCGAAGAAAGTGACGATTAACGTCACTTTCAAACCATTTAATATCAGCAGTATGCCTATCATGCCATCTTCGCCAATCGGGCTAAACAGCGAGGTATTAATTGCGTCTATCATGCTGATATCACTTTATATGGGCAGAAACGAGCGTCTGATATTGGCCGTCAGCTTTCATATTAGCCAGTGTTTTATTGATGCTCGCCAGCAGTTCAGGCTGCTCTTTCGACACGGCGAAACCATAAAACTCAGCAGGAAAATCCAGTTTAATCATCTTTAATTCAGGATTTTTAGCCAGATAGTTAGCGGCAGGTTCGCTGTCGAATAACACTAAATCTACCTTTGAATTTTTAAGCTCCATAATGGCTTCGAAACCCGTATTAAAGGCGGTGATATTTTGGGTATATTTTTTCGACATGATGTCAGCGGTTGTGCCTAACTGCACCGCAAAGTGTTTGCCTTTAATATCTTCAAGCGTATGAATACTATTGTTATCTTTATTAACCAGTACCACTTGGGTCGCTTCGTAGTAAGGCTCAGAGAAGTTTACGTTGGCCTGACGTTCAGCGGTAATCGTCATACCTGAGGCGATAAAATCAATCTTGCCTGAATTAAGCGCGACGATCAGTGAATCGAACTTCATGTTTTCGACTTTGAGCGTCTTGCCCGCATCTTTAGCGATTTGCTTGGCCAGATCGATATCAAAGCCTTTGATTTCATCGCCACTTTGGCCGCCAACATATTCAAAAGGAGGGAAGGCGGCATTAGTGCCAACGACTAACACGTCATCGCTTTTTCCGCATCCAGCTAACAACAAGGTGGCAGTTAAGGTCAGGCCGCCTAATAACATGGATTTTTTCATTTAAGACTCTCTTGTTCGATTTCACTATCAGTGTGGCGACTATAGGCAGATGAGCATTAAGTGTCAATAATTATGCTGTTAATTTGATTAAAAATTCATTTCTATTTTGCGGTTTTCAGTCGCAAGATTGAGGGGCGCTGCTTTCCTGTACAAATTTGTGTGTAAGTTGTTTTCTCTGGGTTGAATTATTGTGTTTTGGTCTATAACTATTGTTACTGTTAGGTTTTTGGCTATCTATACTTCTGTGGTGTTTATTAGCGGCAGCTCAATGAGAGTGTCATAATTTGAACTATCGCCTATTATTCTTTGATTAAATTGGCTAGTTTAGCCGCTCTTTAACGGCAACCTTAGTTGGTGTTATTCCTATTTTATGCAGTTTAATCCTCTGGCTGATTTGATTATCAAGCTAGAAACGATGTTTCAGGAGTTAAAAGTGAACTATCTCAACTCAGCATTAGTGTGCTTAGCCCTGTGCTTATCGAGTGCACTGCAGGCCGAAGAGCAAACTCAGTGGCATTACAGCTTAGGCAGCCATAATTTTGTGGTCGAGGATTCTCACACCTTAGGGGTGAATGCGAGTCTATTGTTAGAACATAAAACCCAAAGCGATATTTTGCTGACGGCGGCGCTGGATGCCTATATAGACGTAGATGTCGATAAACTCGACCCTGACCACATCCCTGTGTGGTTTAAGTCTGCCTATGCCGCGAGCGGTGAACTTTATCGTGTTAATCCCGCGTTTTCATTTGGTTGGCAGTTCGATTTACAGGGAAAGCGTAATACCGTTAGCTCGGTTGAGAAACAAGCTAAGGTATTTCCTGGGCTGACAGCTAACTTTGACGGACAAGCATTACAGGCCCAGTTCAAGGCAGGTGCGGGTTATTACTATCTCGAAATCGATGACGATGTGCCTAGAACTCGAGGTTACGATCGTGGCGATTTTGGGAATGGTACGTTTGCTTATACCTTTATGGGAAGTGTAGGGGCTAATGTGACGCCTAAGCTACATATGCAAGTGGCCTCACAAACCTGGCAAGACGAAGACCAATGGTTAGAGAATCAATATCGCTTTGAGCTGAGTTACCAAACCGATTTTTGGCGGCCCAATAGCGTGTTAATGCTGAGCGCTGAGCACACGCAGTACAATTTAGACCACTATGCCAAAGTCGATGTTAACTCGGCTGAGTATTTGCCTATTCTGCCATGGGATAGCGATACGCTAGTGCGTTTAAGCTTAGTTGTTCCTTGGTAAGAATAGGGTTATTTATGGGTTAAGTGCTTCTCGACTAAGGCGATCATGGCTTGAGCCGCGAAGGATAAGACTTGGTCTTTGCGCCAAAAGAGGGATAACTCCCAGCGCAGCTCGTCACTCGCCAGCGGGATATTTACGACGCCGGGTACACTGTAGCGCCGCGCGATGGAGCGCGGCAATACCATAACCCCTGTGCCCGCGGCGACTAAGGCAATACCGAAATCGGCTTGGCTAACGCGGGTAATGTTTTTAGGGACAAATCCGGCGTGTCGGCAGGCATTGAGCACTAATTGATAGAGAGTGTATTCGGTTTCGAACATCACCTGAGGGTCGGCACTGAGATCGCTAAACGATAATATCTGTCGGGTGGATAACGGATTTTCCTTAGGCAGCACTACTACCATAGGATCGTTAAACACGCGTATGCCGTCATAGCCCTCATCAAAATCAATAATCCCAGTGGCCAGTTCAATTTCGCCCTTTTGGATTGCCGCGGTTTGCTCTACACCGCCACGGACGAGTAAGTGCATCTCTATCTGCGGATATTGCTGGCGATATTTGGCAATAATCGGGGCAAAAATTTCGGCACTCCCTAGAGGAGCCAATCCGAGATTGAGTTCGCCCGCGGTTAAACTGCGTTGGGCCGTGAGTTCAGCGAGCATGCGTTGTCGGCCAGCGAGTAACTCTTTGCCATGTCGATAAACAACTTCGCCCGCGGGCGTGAGTTTGACTTGGGTGCCGCGTTTACCGCGTTCGAGTAAGATGAGGTCTAGCTCCTCTTCCAATTGGCGTACGGCCTTTGATAGTGCAGGTTGGGTGAGATGGACTTTTTCGCTGGCTTTACCGAAGCCTCCAGCATCGACGATTTCGATAAAATAGCGGATAACTTTGAGGTCCATTAAGGTTCACCTTTAAATGTATTCTTAAAATTCATGCATTACATTCTTAATATTCATTTTTTTTATCAAATAGGCAAGCCTAGAATAGCCCTATAGAAAACTTTGTTCTAACCGAGAAAATCATGTCATTCCCACAAGCCGCAATACGTCAGTGTCGACATTGGGCTTTGTTATTAAGCCAAATCGGCCTCTTCTGTTTACTGTCCTTCGCATGTCACTGGTTCGCCACTTGGGCACATTCTCCTATTCCAGGGAGTGTGATTGGCTTAGGCATACTCTTATTTTTATTAGGTTTTAAACTCATTCCTGAAAATGCCGTACAACTGGGCGCTGCATGGTTGATTGGTGAGTTATTGCTGTTTTTCATCCCGCCAGTGATATCTGTTATTAAGTACGAAGGTTTGTTTGAGCAATACGGCACCAATATTTTATTCACTTTAGTGATGGGCAGTGTGTGTGTGATGTTTGGTACAGGCTTTGTGGTCGATAGAGTGTTTCGTTTTGAGCGCCAACTGAACATCAAAAAGCAAGCCCGTCGCCATGCTAAGGCGGCTTAATGATGACTGACTCAAAAGTGGTGGATTTTGTGTTGTCGCAGACGGGATTAGCCTTATTCAGCTTATTGCTGACCATATTCTGTTACTTCGGCGCAAAGCGTCTCTATAAGTACCATAGAGTCTGGTGGTTAGCGCCCATAGTGTTAGCGCCAATAGTGATTACCTTATTGGTGTTTAATCTTAAGATCCCGCTGCCAACCTATTTTGAATACACCCATTGGTTAATGGCCATGTTAGCGCCCGCGACTATCGCCTTTGCTTTGCCGATTTATCGTGAGCGTAACTTGATCCGCCAGTATCCGCTGACGATAGGGTTAGGTGTAACGGCGGGATTGTTTTTGGGGATGATGTCTTCTTGGCTGTTGGTAAAGTTTGTGCCTCTGCCGGTGGAATTGTCTAAGAGTTTGCTGGTACGTTCGGTGTCGACGCCCTTTGCGATGGAGGCGACTAGTGCCTTTGGCGGCGTGCCTGAGTTGACGGCCATGATGGTGTTAATCACAGGCGTCATTGGCATCTTGGTGTGCGATCCCTTATTCAAATTTATGCGTATTCGTACTTCGTTAGGTAAAGGTGTTGCTCTAGGGGCATCTGCCCATGGTGCGGGCGCCGCAAAAGCCAATGAAATCGGCAAGCAAGAGGGCGTTATCGCCAGTTTGACTATGATTTTTATTGGTATCGCTATGGTGTTAGGCGCACCCGTTTTTGCATTGATTTTTATCTAGGCTTTGAATGCTATCGTGTGAGTTTTATGGCTTGAATTTACACACCTCAATTTCGGCAAATTTGCCTCTTCGAGCGCTAACTCCTTCTCGGTTATGCGCTTTTTTTTTGAGCTTACCTTCATAAAATGTGGCATGCTGTACCAAGTTGAAATACATAGTATTAATGGTGATACCTATGTCTAGTAAGTCAGACAAACAACCAAACACGCAATACAGCGTGAGTTTACGCCCGATTATTGAAAGTGATCTTGAAGCTATTTTTGTGCATCAAAGCGATCCCATTGCTAACCAGCTTGCTCAATTTCCTCCTCGGGATCGGGAAGCGTTTTTTAAACATTGGCATCAAAATATTCTGGGACAAGTGAATGTATTACCAAGGGCGATAGTGGTCGATGGCAAGTTTGTGGGCAATATTGGGCATTGGCAAAGTGATGGACAAGCGCTTATAGGGTATTGGATTGACAGTGAATATTGGGGCAAAGGTATCGCGACACAGACCTTAGCGCAATTTTTGCCTTTAGTCAGTTTAAGACCCCTTTTTGCCCATGTGGCTAAACATAATTTAGCTTCACAGCGAGTACTACTCAAACACGGTTTTGTGCTGACAGACCAACTGATACAAGAGTGTGAAGATACTGAAGCTTTACTCGAATTTGTCTTACGCTAGCGGATAAGATGCTATAACGCGGCATTTTAGGGCGTATGTTAACGCTTTCATTCGCCTAAAATGACGTATTTAGATGCTTGAAACCACTGTTGTACAGGGACTTTTGTTAAAAGTGCAAAAAGTCGCCCATTATTTTCATTTCAAATTATTCTACTGAAAAAAGCCTCTTTCTAAGATTTTGTCTCTACTGTAATTGAAAAGCCTAGATCTAGATGCTTTATTGCTCTGAATTGGTGACAGGTTAAGCTGGTTTTATATAAAAAAATTGAGAAGAAAGTGCTGATCTTACTGATAAAAGTCTAATTGCATTCTATTTCTTTCACTGTAGAACTCCTATACTTAGCCAAAACCTGTGCCATAGCACAATCGATCCCTTATCTATTCAGTGAAATCTATATGAAGATCCGTTTTCTGCTCAGTAGTTTTATTCTTGCGTGCAGCAGTCTCACCGTTGCCACGACAGCGCATTCAGCCGATTCGGCCTCTGTCGCATATAAAAGCACCAAAACTCAATCGACAGCAAAAACGAAGCAAGCACCATTAAAGCAAGAAATTGCAGGCCGTAGTGCGATAGTCGTGGACTTAAAAACCAATGAAGTGCTTTATTCCAATAATCCTAATGCAGTAATGTCAATTGCATCTGTCACTAAGTTGATGACAGCTATGGTGGTGCTGGATGCAAAGTTACCTATGGAGCAAAAGCTTGCGGTAAACATTCGTGATACCAAAGAAATGAAAGGTGTTTATTCTCGAGTTCGTATCGGCAGTGAAATCAGCCGTAAAGAAATGTTATTACTGACCTTAATGTCATCAGAAAACCGTGCAGCTGCAAGTCTTGCACATCATTATCCCGGTGGTCATAAAGCTTTTATTAAGGCGATGAATGCCAAAGCAAAAGCGCTGGGAATGAAAAATACCCGCTATGTTGAACCTACAGGTTTATCCTATAAAAACGTTTCGAGTGCCAGTGATCTGATTGTATTACTTAAGGCCAGTGAAAAGTATCCTATGCTAGGCCAGCTGAGTTCGACCGAGAAGAAGACGGTTACCTTTGCCAACCCAAGATACAGTTTAGATTTTCGTAATACCAATCGTTTGGTTTATAAAGATAACTGGGATATTCATCTAACCAAAACAGGCTTTACGAATGCAGCAGGGCACTGCCTTGTGATGCGTACTGAAATGGCAAAACGCCAAGTGGCATTTGTCGTGCTCGATGCTTACGGCAAATATACTCATATTGCGGATGCTAACCGTTTACGTAACTGGCTAGAGACAGGCAAAGTCACTCCTATTCCTGCTGAAGCTAAGCAATACAAGAAACAACGTAGCCAGCAGCAATTAGCTAAGTTGAGTGAGACCTAGTTTCTCGGTTGCAGCTCTATAAAAGTACAAACATAACAGGCCAGATGAGCAATCAATCTGGCCTTTATGTTTTAACGCTTTGAGTTTCTACTCAATTTTGATAAATTTATGATGGATTTGAGCGTACCATAGTCGTTATTTTATGTTCTCAAGGATGACATTCGTGTGGATGTATTTTTAAAAAAAATTCAACTTATCTATTTTCCCTTCTTATTTCTCAGCCTGTTATTTGTTTCTGGTTACAGTTTTGTCCATTGGCTGTTGTTGGTTAACCTTGAGTTTTTTAGCCTAGATGAAGATATCGTTAATTTGTGGCTGCCGCAGATACTGTCTTGGTTATTGTCGATCATTTATATCCGACCTAGGCTAAAACGACTCAAGTTTGTTAAAGATAATTCGCGCTTTTTCTATTTATTGATCGCGGTGCAATTAATGGCTGTTCCTTGCATTGTTGCGCAGGAATATCTCAAGACTGCCACGGGGAAGTTAACGCAATTAGCATCGATACAAGAATTGTATCTCCATAAAAATACTCAGTATTATCAGTTGCAGCAATCTTATATTGATAAGACGCAAATTGGTTTGCAGCGAAGCCTAGAGGTTACAGGTAAACATAGTAGTCACTTAAATATGGCGCTGTATATCGCTATGCCGATTTTTGCAGAGCGTGCAGACAGTTGGCATGCTAATGCCCTCGCTTGGTATGGTAAAGTTTATCAGCAGGAGATCAGTAATCGACTTGAACCCAATGAGAAAGAAGCGCAATTCAAAGCGTTTTTGGCTAAATCCCTAAATGAGTTCAATGAGTTGGATCCCCAGAGTTTTGTTTACCTTGAACGATTAGCCCCATCCTCACTTCGTTCAGAGTTGCTCAGCGCTGCACAAAAAAGTCCGCTTTATCAAGCTGAACATCAAACGATTTTTATGCCCAAATTTGAGCCATTTGAGGCTCGTAATGGCCATAAGTTAGTGTGGATTTTTATCTGGTTTGTTGTTGGCGCTTTAGTCTGGTTTGTACTCTTACTGCGGGTCAATCTGGATGAGAAAAGCGTAAAGCCGAGACGCAAATAAATCACGCTCGGCCTTGGATTTAATAAAGTTTAGGCATGTTCAAACATTAAGAACAAGTAAACGATAAACAAGACTATATGAGTCGCGCCGTGCAATGCATTGGTGCGACCGCTGCTAAAGCTTACCTTACAGACCATTAAACTGGTGATTAACAGCACCATGTCGGCGGGTGACAGGCCTAAATGGACTTCTTGATCTATCACGCTGCCAATAATTAATACCGCGGGGACTGTGAGTGCAATCGTCGCGAGCACTGAGCCAAAATACAGATTCATCGCCCGCTGTAATTGATTGTTTAACGCGGCCTTAAAGCCTCCCACAGCTTCGGGGGATAAAATCAAGCAGGCCACAATAAAGCCCCCTAATGCCTGTGGAGCGCCTAGGGTAGCTACGCTGTAATTGATGGGCATAGCTAAGGTTTTTGCCAGCAAAATGACCACGAGTAAGTAGCCAATTAATAGAATCGTATGGTAAGCATTACTGCGCAGTATGCCGTGGTGTTCCTCATGGTCTTCATGATCGGCATCGACAAAGAAATGGCTGTGGCTCTTCGTCTGTACCACTAAAAAGACGCCATAGAGCAGTATCGAAATAATGATCAGCATCCAAGACATGGCTTTAGACATGCCGCCAATAGTGCCACCTTCGGTAAAATTGGGCAGTACTAAACAGAGTAGAGCGAGGGGAATAATCGCCACGAGATAGGATTTTACGCCATCTAAATTGAAATGCTGGGTATGGTAACGCCAGCCGCCAAGTAATAATGTAAAGCCCACTAAGCCATTGATGATCAACATGACTACGGCGAACATAGTGTCGCGCGCCATGACAGGGTTAGGTTCTCCGGTCAGCATCACGGAGGAGATCATCACCACTTCGAGTGAAATGACCGATAAAGTTAAGATTAAGGTGCCATAGGGATCGCCAAGCTTAATCGCTAGTGCATCTGAGTGGCGTACCACAGAGAAAATAGCCCAAGTCACTACACCCAATAGGGCGAGTGAAACGGGAATATAGGTCGAGAGGGCGGTGCCATCGGCGAGTAAGCTATCGCCACCGGTTTTAAAGAATACTAAGGTCAGTATTCCCAGTAGCAGGGCTAACTCGTCTTTCATAAATGTCTTCATAGGCAATTTGTCCTAAACGAAAAAAAAGGCCGTTAGTATAGACACTGGTTATGGCACACTTTGCATGAAACTTCCTTTAGATTTGGAGTTAAGGATAAATGTTTGAACTAGATCGCTTTTTAATCTAAAACCCCATTTTTAAGCTAGCCATGGTGTTCTGTTTTAATCAGCTTACCGAGTTGATCATAATGATTCCAATCCCCTGATTCTCGATCGCTGAGATAACTGCCTTCAGTGCGTTTTTCACCATTAGGCCAAAAACTTTGCCATAGACCTTCCTTGCGATCCCTAAGATAAGTGCCTTGTTCGGCTAACTTGCCATTGTTGTGGTAATAGCTGGCATCGCCTTCTTTTTGGCCTTTCACCCAGGTTTCAACGAGTTCTGGCTTACCGTTCTGGTGATATTGCTTCACTTGACCATCAAGCGAACCCTTAGCATAAGTTGCCTCTAATTTGAGTTGGCCGTTACTGTAATATTCTTTCGTTTGGCCATGGCTTTGACCCTCTAAAAACTCAGTGCTAGCAGCTTGCATCCCGTCCTCAAACCAGCTTTCCCACAGTCCAGTTTGATTACCTTTATCCATAGCCCCGCTGAGTTTTAGCTGGCCATTGTTGGGATAGTATTCGACATATGGGCCAGTTTTGTCATTTTTATCATAGGTTTCTGAGCGGTAAACCACTTGCTTAAAGCTGTAAAACTCTCGAATTCCATGGCGCTTGTTTTCCTGCCAATGGTTTTTTTGCTGGATATTCCCCTCGGGGATTGTGCCATAGGTAGGGTCTTTTTCTTCGTAGCGATAATCCGTCCATAGACCGGTTTTTTGGTCGTCCAGATACTCCCCTGTCACACGGCGGCGTCCGTGGTAATACTCTGCATAGTTACCATTAAGTTTGCCATTGGCGAAGGTTTGCTCCCGTTGTTTCAGGCCTTCGCTGTACTGTATCCATAGGCCTTCTTTATTGCCGTTTTGATATGTGCCTTCTTCATTGGGATCACCATTGGCATACCAGCGGGCGAAATGGCCATCAAGAGGGTAACGACTGGCATTGTCTTTTTTATCCCGTGCGTAGTGAGATACTTCCCGAGGTTTACCGTTATCGTAAAATGACTCATATTTTCCGACCCATTGGCCATCGATACGTTCGCCGCGCTCACTCACTGTGCCGTCGTCAAAATAGGTTTCTGATTTCCCTGTTGGTTTACCTTCAACGTATTGATCTAGCGTCCGCAGCTTGCCATTGTTGTGGTAACGGCGTGATTCACCGTGACGCTGCCCTTGTCGCCATTGCTCGGAGGATTGCAGCTTGCCAGCGTGATAGCGCTCAAATTGGCCATCCTTAATTCCCATGTTGTAGTGGCTTTTTTCGAGCAAATTGCCTTCGGTGTCATAACGCTCCGATGGTCCATGAAGCGGGTATTGGCCATTGTCAGCCAGCTTTGAGTCTTGGTAGTTACGTAATTCTCTAAGTTGGCCGTTGTTGTGAAAATACTTTTGCGTACCGGCGAGTTGATCCTGTTTATAGTTGAGAGCACTGGTGAGAATGCCCTCGGCATTAAAATATTGTTGTGGCCCGTCTAATGCACCATTAACATACTGTTCTTCAACTTGTAATTTACCTGCATCATTAAATTGCTGGCATTTCCCTTGGCGTTGCCCAGCGCTATATTGGCAGCGCCTGGCGAGTTCACCATTGGGGTAAAATGTCCGCTCTTCACCCTCGAGCAGATTGAGATTAAACTGGCTGCTGCTCGATTTAGTCCCGTCATCGAAAAAGGTTTCCCATGCTCCTTGGCGACGGCCTTCGGCATCGAAGCGGCCCGTCACTGTGGCTTGTCCATTGGGATTTTGTTCTAAATAAGAACCTGAGAGTTGGTTGTTCGCATAGCTCTGGCTTTGGGACAAGGTGCCGTTTTCATAGAAACTTTCCCATTTCCCGTGGCGCAGGTTATCGAGGTAACTTTCTTGGGCTTGCAGTTTGCCACTGGCATAGAAACGTTTTACTTGCTCCTTTTTACCGTCTTGATAGCGCGTCGTTTGGCTGAGATGGCCGCTGCTGTTGTATTCCTTCCATTCGCCCGTGGGCACGCCTTTGGCAAATTGCTGTTCCTCAGTAACTGCGCCGCTCAAATCGAACATATGCCAAGTGCCATCTTGATAACCCTGCTGATAGTTTCCTTCGACTAGCTTGCTGTTATTGGTATGAAATACTTGCCATTTACCATTAGGGATCCCCTCGGAAAACTGCCCTAAGGTATAGCCTTGGTTATCGCGCACTATGGCGATATCGCCATTTAAGGGCATGCCAGTGGCGAGATTGTAATAGCTGGGAATTCCGTCCTGTTGGCGGATTTCGACCATCATGGAGGAGAGATTTTGCGCTGCTTGTACATGGACACTGGTTAAGCTGGCTCCCGCAATCGCGAGGCTGATAAAGCGAAATGGCGTATTGAACATGCTGATTCCTTGCTCTGTTCTGGGTCTTAAGGCCGCGCGGTTTGCAGCCTATACAAGAATCCTAATTTTTTGCTGTTGAGTTTATTTATCGGGCTGTGCACTTATATACAGTGCACAGCGCCAAGGGTTAAGTTAATCGATTAAGCGAATATGCTTAGGCTAAAAAATAGGGAAAACATGGTCCGAGGTAATCACCGGCGGCGGTATTTCCCGATTTAAAAACTCGCCATGATGGAAGCTATTGATCACTTCTATCCAGCCATTATCCCTAAATTCGTATTGTTTACCATGAAGCCTGCTCTGCTCGTCATAATTAGCTATTTCAAGCACATAGTCTTCGGTATTACGCAGTTCCCAGTGGCCGACTTGTTTACCTTGGTCGAAGCGTCCGTACCAATAGTGTCTCTCAGGATTTGGCATTGGGTTGAAACCGAACTCACCATGGGTGTACACCCAGTCGCCATCCTGTTGCCCATTGCGGTATTCGCCCTTTTCATACAATTGGCCGTCAGTGGCGTAGCGTTGTACTAATCCTTCGGGTTTGCCATGGTTAAAGTTTATTAATTCAAGCAATTGCCCAGAACTTGTCTCATTACGGAACTCACCATCGAGCTCGCCTTGGGCATCATAGCTAAAGGTGAGGGTGGCATCTTCTTGTTGTTTCTTCCAAGCGCCAACGGGCTTGTCGTTGGCATATTGGCCGCGCTCGGCCACCCACTGTTCCCCTGTCTCATGGTTAATTTTCAGCATTTCGTAGGGGCCTTCGCGCTTGCCCTCTTTAAAATATTCCCGGGTAATGACTTTTAAGGTTTGAGTTCGGTTTAAGGTTTGCAGATATAAACCGGTCAATTGGTTATCGATATGCTCGCTGCGGCTGATTAACTCACCTTGCTCAAATGTTTCGTTGAGGACCCATTTTTTAAGTTTGTCCTCCTCTGTGTTAGAGGTAAGTTGACCCTCACTAAAGCGTTGATGCTTACGGTAAACCCAGTTGTTGTCTTGGTGTTTTTCTTCGGTTGAACTGAGCATTTCGCCCTTTTCATTGTATTTAATCGATAACTTCACATTCCATGGCGCCTCTATGATTTCCTTTTGGGCTATCTGGCCATTTTTAAAGTAATCCAGTTGTTCACCGACTTTATAATCATTGTGGTAGCGGTAGTGGCGCTTTACCTTGCCATCGTCGAAATATTCGAAGTAATCCCCGTGTTTCTTACCTTTGACATAAGCTTGGGTCGAAATGATTTTACCAAAGCCCCAATTGGTCTCGTTGCCATGTGTAAGCCCATCCACCATAGGGATTTCGACGTGTAAGTTGCCATTGTCATAGTACTGGGTAACACAAGTACCACTATTACAGACTTTGCCCCTAAGCTTGCCCTCGCTATCAAAAAGCTCGCTTATACCGACCTCTTTGCCATCTTTATAGGTCGTTTTGTACCGGATCTTCCCACCTTCCCAGTAACCCGTTTCAAGGCCTTGTTTAACGCCATTTTCATAGTGCGATTCAACATACAATTGGCCGGTGGCGATATATTTTTTGAGCAGGCCATGAAGTTGACCTTGCTCGTTGCGAAAGCCTTGTTCGTAGGGCTTGCCATCCTCAAAGTAGCATTGATAAGCACCGCGAAATTGTTCGCTTATGAGGGTTTTGCCAATTTTGTTATCGGCGAGGGCACTGGCGCAGAAAAGCATATCGTTATTTTTGTAATAAACTTCAGCCTTATAATTTCCGTCGATAACTTCGGTCGATTTTTTTAGATAGTATTGAGCCTGTTTTTCATCTTTGACAACCTTCCAATGGGCATCGAGTAACACCTTTTGTGCATTGGCATTGGCACTGGCACTGATAGTGATACAGATAAGTACCAGTGCTCCAAGGAGCAGTTTTACTGTAAATAGACGCATAACCGCTCCTTTTTATGGCAAAGGTTTAAAGGTGAATTCATAGGGGATGTCTACGGGGTTTTGAGAGAGAGTCATATAACTCACCTTCGCTGCAGGGCCCTCCACACTCAAATAGCGGCCATCGACCAGCGCCTCTTTAATCCGCAGTTCGGTGGTTTCGGGCAGTCGAATCGTTAGGGATTTGCCTTGGGCATCCTCGACTTTAAAGTAGTTCTTAAGATCTTTACTCGGCTCGTCACCATAACCGGTTTTTGTTAGCCAAGCTTGTAAATCGATTAACCAAGGACGTGGGTTAGCTGCCTGCTCTAAGGGTTGCCAACTGATATCACCTTGGCAATGGATTTTTCCTTGGATGTGTTTATCGTAGAAAAACTGCCGCTCGCGGTCGGGCGTCATCAGGGTATAGGCTGGTCCGTTTGGGGCATTATGCTCAAACAGCCAAGTGACTTCGTGTTTCCCCTCTTTAAAACCTTGTTCTATTTCAGGTTTACAGGCACTCGCTAATGCGGCTGACATAGGAATATACAGATTATGGCCATTTTCAGTCTCAGGTTTTATCCCTTGGATCGCACTGATTTCGGCGTTTGATGGCTCAAGATCTTGATAGAGGAAGTTATTGAGGCTCGAATCGCCAAACTCGCTTAGGGGATTGGCCAGATTTTGGTTGTAGTCGGTAAAGGTCACAAAGCGGATGTTCTTGGTTTGGCTTAACTCCGGCTGTGGCTGGCTCTCCAGTATTACAACGGTTTTAGGGATTTCATCTAGCTTAAGTAGCAGGGCGCGGGTGCTAAGGTGATGAGGATCATCGACACCGATTAATTCCCCTAGTAGTTCCTTATCCGTCACCGTTAACCATTTAGGATAATCACCATCGCGACGGGCTTCGGCCATCTTTCCTTTAAATTGCTGAAAAGGAAGGTTAATGTTTTTAGTCTTACTCTGCTTTGTCACGACTTTAAATAGCTTTGCCTCGGCGTCGAGCACCTGAATCGTGAGGCTCGCATCGCCAAAGGTATAGGGAGTGGCGACCAGTTCATCCCACGATTTTTCGACTATCTTATTGCTTTCGGGGATAAGGGTCAGCTTGGCGGTGATATGGTCTATCTGTTTGAGTTTATTGGCGGTGTTGTCCCAGCCTGTGGCGATAAGATCCACCGAAGACTCAATCGAGCGGTTGAAATTCATCGCCACACCTTTGCTGTGCTGCCAGAAGTGAATATCTATCGGATTTCCGCTGGCATCAAAGGCGGCTAAGTCTTCATAATTCACATTAGCAACCACATATCGCGGGCTCATATTATGCACAAAGCGCAATTGCAGCACTTCTGGCGTGTCAGCGCCCCATGGGCCAATATTATCAAGAATACCTTGCTGATCAGCTAATAAGGATTTTATAAAGTCCTTATCATGGGCTTTATATTCCCGCGGAACATCGCTAATCGGGTAGAGCTCTTTTTGCAGATCATCTATATCACGCTCCGCATCGTAGCGAGCGTCGGCATGCCAAAGCATGCTCATAATATAAGGGCTATCCTTGGGCGCCATGGCGATGCGGCGGGTGAGAGTACTGCCTTGCTGCACTTCCTGTTGAAAAAACGCCATGCTCTCTAACCAACCGGTTTTGCGGTTAAGCTCGAACTTGCCATAGGCCTTAAAGTTGTCTTTCTCACCTTGTACTACCGCAAATAACTTATCTTCGGTCACTCCCTCAACCGTCCAAGTTAGGCGTGCGTCCATGGGGGCGCTAATGCTATAACCCACGCGAGGCTCTAGCGCCACGGGCAAGGTTGGAGCCTGTTCAAACAGTGATTTAAGATTAGTCCAGTGCTCAAATAGCTCGATAACCTCTTTTTGATCCGCCTTCGCGATGGGCGTCAGTTGACGGACTTCACCCTTGCTGAACTCGACATTAAAGCCGTCTTTAACCAATTGGACGATTTCATTGGACTTGCTTTTAGGGTCGATATTACTCACCGGAATAGGCAAGCCATAGTCGCTTATTTGCAATAGGTTAGGTTGGAGAAAAAAGCGGGCGCTATGGGTTAACGGCGTCGTTAAGCTGGTCGCCTTACCCTCTGCATTCTGTAATTGGTAATCCAGCAGCAGTCGTGCTTGCAGCACTTTGCGGGTTTCAAAGCCATCATTGAGGTTTATGGTGGAGATAATCTGATATTCACGCTCTGTGGGTATGTTGGTATTAACTGAATTGGAGGGTGACGTTGAGTTATCGCAGGCGGCGAGCACTAAGGCTATGCCTAGTGCTGTTATACCGATTGCGGCGTTAACTGCCTTGTATTTCACTATGGCCATTCGTACTCCTTTGGCTACGCATGTTATTGAAATGTAAACTCATTAATCTTTTTCTGGCGACATTATACACAAAAAATATCTGAGGCATAAAAGAAAACCCAAACCAAGCTTGCTTGATTTGGGTTTGTGTTGATCGCGGTTTTGCTGCGCGAGAGTGGCTAACTCAATGGTGAGATGAGTGCCTAAAAAAGCCCAAGCTGATGGATTACAGCGAGAGGATCACGCTGGCAATTGCCGCACTCATGAGGTTAGCGAATACGCCAGCGGCAATGGCGCGAAAACCATTACGGGCGATAAATTCGCGGCGCTCTGGCACCATGCTACCCAGTCCACCGATCAAAATTGCCATGGTTGAAATGTTCGCAAAACCACACAGGGCGAAAGTCACAACGGCCTGAGAATGGGCGCTCAGTTGGTCTTCGACTTTCATTAACTGAATAAAGGCCACAAATTCATTCACCACGATTTTTTGGCCAATGAGTGAGCCTGCAGTAATGGCCTCATGCCAAGGAATACCCAGCAGCCACGCCATAGGGGCGAACAGATAACCGAGTAAAAATTCGAAGCTTAACTGGTAACCGAACCATTCCCCCACAGCGCCTAACATGCCATTCAGTAGGGCGATAACACTGACAAAGGCCAGTAGAGTGGCGCCAATCCCGACAGAAATCCGCATGCCAGACATAGCACCATCGGCTAAGGCTTCAACCACATTGGTGGCGCGTGGCAATTCGACAGAGGTGATTTCATCGGCACTATTTTTGTCATTGTCGCTAGGCGGCATGAGGATTTTAGCCATCAACAGACCCGCAGGTGCCGACATAAAGGCGGCGGCAATCAGATAGTTAAGATCGACACCTAAAGCGGCATATCCCACTAAGGTACCGCCCGCGACTGAGGCTAAACCACAGCTCATGACCGCGAAGAATTGCGAATCGCTCATGTGCTTTAAATAAGGTTTGATCACCAGCGGCGCTTCAATCATGCCGACGAAGATATTCGCCGTAGCAGATAAAGACTCGGCGCGGCCCGTGCCCAATAAACGCTGCAGACCACCACCAATAATGTTGATCACCTTAGGCATTAACCCAATATGGTACAGGGCTGAAATCAGCGCCGAGAAGAAGATGATGATACCTAACACATTGATCGCAAATACGAAGCCGACTTTACCCGTGGCGAGATCGCCAAACAGGAAACCAATCCCTTCGTTGCCGTAGGCTATCACGCTCGACACGCCCGCCGTAACAGACTGCAATACGGCCTTACCCGCAGGGACGTAGAGCACTAACAGGGCAAATATAATTTGTAGGCCTAGGGCTAAAATCACAGTGCGGTAGGGAATGTTCTTGCGGTTCACTGACAGTAACCAAGCAAAAAACAAGATACTAATCATGCCTAATATCGCGGTCATAAGGGGTTATTCTTTTGAGTTAAGGAAGAAGCCGCGCATTGTAGGCCGAGTCGCAGTAAGGGCAAGTCGAGGGCGTTACTGGGCTGTTACGATAAAATAGTCGAAAATAACAACAGTTTAAGTTGCTGTTTATGCAGGAGAATAAAAGCTATTTTAGCTACTGTTGCCCAGAGGAAATAATATTTGTGTCTGTGGCAATAATCGAAATCACGCCACAGACGACTTTAGGCTGGTGCAGTAGTCAGTGCTGGTTTGAAATGCAGCTTATGTGACTGCAGTTTAAGTTACTGTAGCTTAAGTGGCTGCAGTTTAAGTGACTGTCTTACCTAACCAAGGTTTGAGCTTTTTATCCCAGTAGGGCGGGTGGCCGATATGGGACTTTAAACACTCGATTATCACCTTGTACTTAGTCGGTAAATGGCGCCGCCTTGGGTAAACCACATAGACGGGCATCTGTTGCAGTGGTTTCCAATCGGGTAAGAGCTGGATCAGTTT
This sequence comes from Shewanella sp. DC2-4, assembly GCF_013248875.1. Classification (NCBI taxonomy): domain Bacteria; kingdom Pseudomonadati; phylum Pseudomonadota; class Gammaproteobacteria; order Alteromonadales; family Shewanellaceae; genus Shewanella; species Shewanella sp. DC2-4. The sequence continues at coordinate 568,683 of NZ_JABRVR010000002.1, forward strand.
TCCGCTTTGAAACTCATCACTGAGTAAATACGTTGCAACATAGCCTATGCCGCGCCCTGCAATCACCGCATTGCGCACGGCTTCTGCTAAATCGACACGGTAATTTCCCGCCACATGCACGGTTTGTTCTAGGTCATCCTTAGCAAAACTCCAGCGATCATAATTACGGCTCTTGCTTTGATAGATAACGCAATTATGTTGCGCTAACGCCTGTGGATGGTGTGGCACGCCATGCTTGAGTAAATAATCGGGAGAGGCGACCACCACAAAGTTAGTCTCGGCGAGGTGCTGGGCGATATAACCATCGTTCAGCTGTTCATGGTTAGTGATCCACAGATCCAGGCCTTCTTCTAGCATGTCGGCTTTATGGTCGAACAGGCTTAGCTCAAATCGCAATTCGGGGTATTTTTGCTGCAACACTTCCAGCGCGGGGATAATGTGTAAGGTGCCAAAGGACTGGGAGGAACCGAGACGAATCGTACCGCTAATGTCATCGCGGGCATCCAGCATAATCGCATCGGCATTTTGCGTCGCTTCAAACACTTGCTCACAGTAATGGGCAAACTGTTGGCCCGCGTCGGTTAGCACTAAGGTGCGAGTAGTGCGCTGGACTAACAGCAAGTTCAGCTCGGCTTCCAGTGCGCCCAGCTGCTTGCTGACATAGGAAGTCGAGGTTTTTAACTTGGCCGCCGCTTGGGTAAAACTACCACTGGTCACCAGAGTGTGGAATATCACCATCTGGCTAGCTCTATGTTGTATCACGCTAGGCCCTCTAGAATCTAAATCGCTATTTTAAGCTAGCCTTGCCCTAACCGACAGCCGTTTGTGCCGATCGTGTGCTATTTCAAAACAAACTTACCAAACGGCAAACGTTAAAGTCAGTTGCCCTAAGTGCGATTCTTACTTTACTCTTGAGTTAAATCTTAACACCCACAAGCTAGGGAAGACGTGTTACCTGTGGTTAGCTTGTTCAATGGAGGAATAACGATGACACAACAAGACAAGCAAGCCTTAGCAGAAACAAGTCAGATACATGCCCAGAAAGTACAACCGATACCGCAGGAAGCCTTTGACTGGTATGACGAATATGCCCATGGCATTATCGATCGCCGTGAGTTTATGGGGCGGCTCGCAGGATTGGTGGCGCTAGGTTTTACCATGACGATGCTCACGGGCGCACTCTTGCCGAACTATGCCCTCGCCGAGCAAGTCTCCTTTAACGATCCCAGTATTCAAGCCAGCTATGTTAAGTTTCCCTCGCCAAATGGTTACGGTGAAGGGCGCGGCTACTTAGTCATGCCCGATGAGTTATTGCTCGCGGGCAGTGCCGCAGGTGAGCCGAAAACCTTAGATCTCAGTAAAAAAGCCGCTGTGGTATTAGTGGTGCACGAAAATCGTGGCCTTAATCCCTATATCGAAGATGTGGCTCGCCGATTAGCCGCGCAGGGGTATATCGCCTTCGCCCCCGATGCACTTTATTCCCTAGGTGGTTATCCGGGCAATGATGATGCGGGCCGCGCCATGCAAAGCAGTTTAGACAGAGCCAAAATCGAGCAAGACTTTATTGCCGCTGCGCAGTTTTTAAAATCCCATCCTCAAAGCAATGGCAAACTCGGTGCCGTGGGGTTTTGTTTTGGCGGTTATATCGTCAATATGCTGGCCGCCACGATTCCCGATGAGCTTAATGCTGGTGTACCTTTCTATGGCACGCCAGCCGCTGCGGAACTGCGTAGCCGAGTAAAGGGACCGCTAATGTTGCAGTTTGCTGGGCTCGATCAGCGGGTAAACGACACTTGGGCCGAGTACGAAACTCAGCTAAAAGCCAACAAAGCCGATTATGTCGCTTATCTTTACCCGAATGTGAATCACGGTTTCCATAACGACTCCACTGGCCGATACGATAAAGCCACCGCCGAACTCGCTTGGGCGCGCAGCTTAGCCTTCTTCGATACTCGACTGCGTGGCTAAGTGAAAGTGAAGCTCCGCTTACTCTGATCCCGCTTACTTTGATTAAGTCGATGAGTGACCGATTCTCGCACTCTATATCATTCAAGCAAAAGCCGACGCTAGCGTCGGCTTTTATCTTAAATCTCCCACATACCTATGCGGTTTTTATCTTAAATCTCCCACATATCTATGTGGGTTAGTCGTGCTCGAGGATCACTTCTTTTAAGCTTTGGATGGTTTTCACATCGAGATTACCAGCTTGTGTGCTCCAGGTGAGTCTTAGGTAATTGGCTAAGTCTTTAATCTGCTCGTCGCTTAACTCATCAGCATATCCCGGCATAGCATAAAAGCTGGTGGTGGCGTTGTAATGCTGGCTCTGAATACCTTTTAGTATCACGGCGACGATATTGTGTGGACTCGCTTTATCTAAGGTGGCGTTTCCTGCCATCGCAGGGGCGACATTAGGACGACCTTCACCATTTTGACCATGGCAACCGGCGCAGTAACCTTTGTAGAGCGTATAGCCTGGCAGTTCAGGTTTATGGCCGTTAAAGGTGAGCGGATCCGGTTTAAGATCATCGTCGTTATCGAGCAGATAACTGCTTACCGCGCGCATATCATCATCGGTTAAGTGGCTAAAGCTGTGATACACCACGGGATACATGCCGCCAAAGACAGTACCTTTGCGGGAATAGCCTTGCGTAAACAGTGATTTAAGATCCTCATGGGTCCAGTTCTGTCTGTTAAGCTCAGCGGGGCGAATGTCCGATGCTTCTAGCCCTTCGATAATCGCGCCCTCAAAGTGCTTGTCCTGCTCCATGGCAAACAGCGTGTCTCTTGGGGTGTGGCATTCACCGCAGTGCCCTAGGGCATTGACTAAGTAATTGCCGCGGTTCCAATGTTCGCTTTTTTCCTTGCTCGGGGTAAATTCCTTAGCATCGTGTGCGACTAAGTTCCAAGCTTTTAAGCCAAAACGCAGGTTAAACGGAAAGTAAACATCATTGTCGCGATTGGCTTGTTTGATGGGTTTAGTACTCATCAAATAGGCATAAATCGCCTGAGTGTCTGCGTCCGTGAGCAAACTGTAGGAAGTGTAAGGCATAGCAGGATAAAGGTTGCCGTTGACGCCAACACCGTGGTGCATGGCATCAAAAAACTCCTCGTAACTGTATTTGCCAATCCCGGTTTCTTTATCTGAGGTGATATTGGTTGAGTACACAGCGCCAAAGGGCGTTTCGAACGGCAAACCGCCCGCGAGTTCGCGCCCACCCACCGCAGTATGGCAGGCAACACAGTCGCCTATCTTCATCAGATACGCGCCGCGTGCGATGTCGTTATTTGTATTGCCACCTTCATCGGCAACGCTGCTGGAACAGGCGAGCAAACCTAGCCCTAAACTCAGGAGTAGATTGTGACTCAACAGATTTTTTATCCTACTAATGTACGAGAAATTGCGCTGGAAATAGCGCAGATTGGCTGATGTCATCACAGGGTTAGCCCCTTAGTTTTGAGGATCAGATCTTTGACCGCCGCATAGTATTTTACGTAGCCAGTACAGCGACATACGTGTTCACTCAAAGCATCTTCAACGACTTTTTCAACTTGATCTTTAGCGATAGGTTGTCGCTCTAATCGCTCAAGCAGCGCGGTCGATTCGTTGACAAAGCCTGAGGTACACCAGCCACATTGAAACGAAAAATGCTCCAAAAAAGCCTCTTGTACTGGGCTTAGGGCGGTGATTTCGCCAAGGGAGTTTTGTCTAGCATGACCTTCAACAGTGCGGACGCGTTTACCATTGAAACGCTCTACACCATTGATGCAGGTACGCACCACTTCGCTCATGCCTTGCTCGTCGTCGACGATCACTGTACAGGCGTGGCATACGCCTGCGCCACAACCAAACTTAGTGCCTGTGAGGTTTAAGTATTCGTGTAGAAACTCAATCATCATCACACCATCGGCGACTTCAATCGGGCCTACGGCTTGGTTATTAATGGTCAGTTTAATAGACTGGCTCATGCCATGGCCTCCTTAATTTTTTTCGCTGTCATAGGTAAATCGTAAAAGCGGACATGGGTCGCTTGATACACGGCTTCAATCAGCGCCGCGACCACAGGGATCATCACGACTTCGGCGATACCACGGCTAGGATCGTTATCAGATAACTGCGGCAATATGGTATGACGTTGATCCCACACGCCCACATGCCGCGCTAACGGCACCTGATAGCGATTGAGGTTCCAGGTACCATTGCCAGCGCCTGCTTCAAATGGCGGTAAGCCTTCATGCAGTGCATGGCCAATCCCCATCGCAAGACCACCTTGAATTTGCCCTTCGACTAATTCTTTAACAATCACTTTGCCCGCTTCTAACCAAGTATGAGAACTCAGCAGCGTGACTTCGCCATTGCCTTCGTTTACGGCCACTTCAACCAAAGTGGCGCAGGGGGCGTAGTAAGTCACCATGGCATTGTTCAGTTCGGCCTTGGGATAACTCATGGCTTGACGATCGATCAAGTGATAGCCGTTAGACTTCATGCTGGCTTGGCGCGCTTTGATACTCATAGTCGTGTCGGAGGTGGCCGCAAACGTCGCATTGCCTTCGCCGTATTGCAGCGCCAGCGCATCGAGTGCTAAACGCTCTTTAGTGCCAAGAATGTCGAAATCGGCTTCGGCCCAAGCCCAGCGATTAAAGGCATGGCCCATCACGCCGACCACTAAACCCATATCGTGGGCGCGTTTAGCGAGAATATCGATAGAAAGTGGCGGAAAGCCCAAGGCAGTTAGCTTGCCATCGACCCAGCGACCATCCCGTGAGTTATGCAAATTAGTCGACCCCATTGGCGTATTAAAATACAACTCGTTCCAAATTGATACCGCCGCAGGCCATAGGCCGTGGCGATAGATAATATCGGCGGCGATGCGGGTAACATGGCTTTGGTAATAGGCCGACATAGACGCCGACGATGCCATGGCTTTAACCGGTGTCCAGCGTGGATTGGCCGCCATTTCATCTTGGCGTTGCTGCGAAATAATATAAGGATTATCGGTTTGCACTAATTGCATCGCATCCCAAATATCCACTTCGGCGAGTTTTACCTCATCGGCAAAGTTGCCAAGGGCATCGCTGATCACAACGGCTTGGGAGGTTTGCGTGCCTGTGCCCATTTCGATAAAGCCGATTTCTAGGGTGATTTTTCCGTCTTTAGCTAGGCGAACCGCCGCACTTGGTGCTGCTGCGCCCGTACCATAATCTTTGGTGGCGATACCAAAACCGACGCCGTAACGCATCCCCGGATGTTTGGCCTCATAGTCCTTTTTATTCACCGCGCGGTTTTGCCACACGGGAGCTTGCTCGGCCATCTCGAGCATTTCGCGGTAACGTAAAGTACCGTTAGGAATCGCGCCTTGAGTGTTGCGCTGGCCGGATTCCATCACGTTGGCGGCGCGCAGTTTAAAGGGATCAACCTTTAGCTCGTCGGCGATCTCATGGATCATGCATTCCATCGCCGTCATCGATTGCAGCGTGCCATAACCGCGCATCGAACCCGCATCTGGGTTACGCGACGCATAGGCGGTGGCGATAATATCGTTGCGCGGCGTGTAATAAATGCTTTGCATCGCTGTCGCGCCAACTGAGGTCACAGACGGGGTAAAGTTGACTCGTCCGCCGCCATCGACTGTCATCTGCGAAGTTAAGGCTTGGATTTTTAAGGTCGATTTATCCACCGCTAAGCGGCTTTTCATGATGAACGGATGACGCTTAAGGCCAGACTGGAATTGTTCGAATCTGTCATTGGCGAGTCGGATTGGCCCTTTGGCATAAACGGCCGCGATCACGCCGTAATAAGGAAATATCGAATGGTCTTTCGCGCCAAATCCACCGCCGATATAAGGCGAATGCACCACCAGATGTTTTACCTTGCCTGCCAGTGGGCTAGATAACAGCATGTGCACTGCCATCTCTTGAAAGTCCTGCGGCGACTGCGAGGTAATCACAGTATGGAATGTTTGGCTAGCCGCATCATACCAGCCGTTAAAGGCTTCGGGTTCCATCATCATAGGATCGATGATCTGGGTGCGATATTCCCGCTCTAGCACTTGCCATTGTTGATTGGCTTGGGCGCTAGCAATCTGCTTATCTATCTCACCCGCATAATAAAGCCCGCGCTCAGACACTGTCCCTTTGGCATTCGGATTGCCTAACCATTCTGGTTTGCGATCTTTTACGCTGGGGAAAAATAGCCCATCGTGGAGCGGGCTATATAAATCTTCCCGTGCGCCATTTTCACCTTCCACTCGAATAAGGCGCCAGCTGGCGTACGGGTCTTTGGTGTCCGATACAAACGGCGTTTGCTCACCAAAGCGCAGTAAGGTCTGGTCAAATTGCAGCAAGGACTTAGCTTGCTTAAAGGCGGGGAAACTGTCGAACAACAATATCGCCACCGCATGACCTAAGTAGTCGGCGGTTTGCCCCTCGGCCAGTAACATGTTGTCACCGTAAAAATCGGGCAGCTTGATTTTATCACGGGCCAGATCGGCTGCGGTGATCACTTTATAGGGCTTAGCCGACGCGGGCAGGTGGTCGAGGGAAAAGCCTTGATAAACATGGGAGGCATCGGCGGCGCGAAGGATAAAAGCGTAACCTTGCTGCTTGGGCCAGCCCTCCATGTCCATAGCGCGGTAATCACGGCCATAGACCTTTTGGCCTGTGACCTTAGCTATGCCGTCATTACGAAACTTAGGTTTGGATTGACCATTAACCTGAGTTTGCCATTGGGCTGCCAGTTCAGGTGAGACAATCGCCGCATTAGCGCGACTCATTTCCCACAACAAAGGGGCCGAATATACGGCAACCCCGCCAATCACACATTGCTTAATAAAGGTCCGGCGTGACGTATTAGATGGTTCCATATCTCAACCTCAGTTGTGCTTCCGTGTAATATCAGCCGCGCTGCATGGTATCGCCCGATATAAGCTTGTTGTCGATCGACTTTTTATTGATTGTTGCGACATAGCTTTGATAAACACTGAATGTAAATTTACATTAGCCACGTTAGCATGTAGGGCCGAAAATGCAAATTTAGGCGGTTAATCGTTGCAGTTTTGACCAAGCTAAATCAGAGTGTAAAACCCGTGTTATCAGGCTTCTGCAGTGATGTTCGCACTGTGATTCAACTCAGTTACGTTATGGCTGAATTTTGCTCAGTGCTCTTTGTTCGAGCCCTTGAGCAATGAGCTCAATTGGGGCTTATTCGCATGTCGAAATTGGCTCGCTTGCCAAAACCAAACCGCCTGACACCGCGAGACTTCATGTCACTGCAAGATCAAGAGATAGTGTTATTTGATGGCGATTGGTTTAGTCACATGTATTCATATCGACATTGTTAAATCAGTGCTTGCTTAATCACTTGATTTGTAATGCTAAAGTTATAGACAAGTGTACGCTATGTCGCTATCTTAGGTTTTTAACAAGGATGAGCTTTAATCGCGTACCCGTGATTCGAGTCACTTGCATCAGGACGATGTGTCTTTTCTCTTTCTTAGATACCCAACTCCTCCTGCAAATTGGTGAATATGCTTTGGCACTTATGCTTGTTGCCATAGTGCTTATTGGCATTTTGCTCAATGTTCAGCAGTGAACGTTTTGAGTTGGTGCAACCTTGTTTTGATTGATGGCTTGGCTGACAGGTGTTGGCTAAGTGCGGTAGCAATGGGGAAGCTTTGTCGGTTCACAATTTGTCGTTTCACAAAGTAGTGAACTGGCAGTTTTGCGGCCTAGCGGCCGAGGTGAATCAAGGTCGTGGGTCTTCAACCCACACCCGACCAAGGAGGACTGCTCGTCCTATCCTCCTTGGATGCTCCAAGACGCCCCTAACGGAGTTGAAAGCCCCTTGTGCTCATTGCCAAATTTGCTATCGCTTCCGAAGGATGCGTCCCTGCACCTGCGAAAGCTAGCTCGCCATCCATGGCGAGACTCACGCAATTTGCCTATTCGCCCTGCGGCAACTCCGAGGGGATGGGTGGCATTTTATAGTTGGAGTTTATTTTGAGTTTGAAGTCTTTTGTAAAACTCAAAAAGGAATCGAAAATATCTTACAGGCTAAGCCTGCTGATGAACCGGTGAGATCCCGGCGAAAAGATAATCCATAAACTAGTAAAAGGAATTTATTATGACCGTAAAACATACACCTACAGGCGTTGTTCACAAAGGGACTAAAGGCGGAAGTACAGGCTGTGGCACTGATACTAAAAAAAAATGCTGATCATTGGACTCAATCAGCTGAGCGAATAACTTGCGATAAAAATGGCTGTAAAAACTGATGTAAGCATTTTCTGTTAACAATTTTTCTGCGATGCGGCCTAGTGGCTGATGTGGATTAAGGTTGTTGTCCCACAATGCAGTAAGTAAGGAGGATTGGCCGTCTTATCCTCCTTATATCCACCATGAAGCCTAACGGAGTTAAAAGCCCTTTTTACTCCGGCTTCTATGAGGTATCGCTTCCCCTCGAAAGCTAGCCTAACGCGGCGTGAGACTTATGACTTCGTCTTATATAGAAAACACTCGGCGGTTTGGATCCATGCACTTTTTGTACATTGGTAGGTAATAAAATGAAATTAAAAAAACTAGTAATTAACAATTTTCGTGGTATTGGATTTGCCGAGATTAACCTTGAAAACTTCACCACACTTGTTGGGCCAAATAATATTGGTAAATCTACTATTCTCAATGCGATACATTTAGTTTTAGATAATAAAAAGCCAAAACTAGAAGACTGGCCTGCTCAGCAATCGTCAGGAGAAGTTATGGACATTATCTGTGAATTTGGAGACCTCGAAGATTGGGAGAAAAGAAAGTCAGCGATTTCAACTCTGTTACATGAAGACTGTTTAAAAGTAAAAATGTCAGCGTGGTGGAACACTGAACAAACCGATTATTCTTATGAATATTCGGTGTACTGCGTTGAAACGCAGTACCCTTGGTCAGATCTGAGCCATTCTAAGGCTAAAGTTGACGACATATGCAAACCAATTTTAAAAGAACTAGGTATTACAAAAGCTGATGAATACAACGAAAGACAAGCTGATTTGGTGGCTTACGTTGTCGAAAACTCACCTGAATTAATAGTATCGTCTGAAGATTGGCATGTTAAAAAATTTGCTAATTCCTTACAGCAAGCAGTACCTCACGTGATGTATGTTCCAGCAAGTTTTAAAATAGAAGATGAGTTGAAAGCTACAAATAATAGTCCTTTCTCGTTCCTATTTACTAATAAGCTTTTTCCGAAAGTTAAAGGAGATAAAAGCTATTCAGCATATATTGAAAAAGCTACGGAACTGCAAGATAAATTAAAGGGGAAAGCTGGAGATGGTTCAATAATTGAGGGATTGGCGGAGGCTCTTGGTGAAGTGTCAAAAACACTCAATCAGATATTAGATTTTGACTCAAAGGTTAAACTTGCTGTTGGTGATATAGATGTTGAACCTTTGTTTATGAAAGCTGCAACTTTTTTAATTGATGATGAAATAGAGACAAGTCTGCAGTATCAAGGAAGTGGTGTGCAGAGAGCTTTAGCATTTGCAATGCTAGAGGCTAATGCTGAGGTTGAGTCATCTGTTCAAGGAGAGCAGAGAACAGTTGTGGTTCTATATGAAGAACCAGAGTTATATATTCATCCTCACTTAATGCGTAGACTTAAGAATACTCTACAAACGCGTTCAGAGTCATCTAAGTGGCAGGTTATTTGTTCAACGCATTCACCTTTTTTGATTAATATTGCTGACAAACCCGAATCATTGAAACTCATAAAGAAAAATGCAGGAAATGCTCGAGTTGTGCACCAAGTATCCTCGACTATTTTTGAAATTACTGATGAGTACAATGAAAGAGATATATTGAGGGCTGCGTTAGACTTTCATCCAACTGTTTGTGAAAGCTTATTTGCAAAAAGAGTTGTAATTGTGGAGGGGGACACTGAAGTCGCAGTATTCAGCATGATTTCTGAACTTGCAGAGATGCTAGGTGTTCAAAATAGCCTTGATAAGGACACTACCGTTATATCAGCTGGCGGAAAATGGACAATTACTGCCTTGGTTAAGATATTGAATGCATTGCAAATAGATTATAGAGTGATTCACGATGCTGATCGCAAAAACCTTACAGATGCTGAGTTGTTAGAGAAAGCAGCAATTCATCCATTTAAAGCTAATGCAAAGATTGCGTCTGTCGCAAATGCTAATAGCGTTTTCATAGTTGATGATACTTTTGAACATGTTTTATGGGATCAAGTCGAGGGTGAAAAAGCTAAATCTACTGATAAGCCATATAACTCATGGAAACGTGTTCGAGATTATATTGATGGAAAAGTTGAGCTGACGGAAAGGTGTAAAGCGACTTTGAAAGAGATCGTGACATTTGCATTTGCAAAATAATGATATGGATAGTGTAATGTAATCAACATGATTTTGGAGCTGCATTCATACTAGAAATAAAAAGAGCAGACATAAATCTTTATTGTGAAGAGTTAATTACAAGACCGCAGACTGCAACCATCCCTTGCGAAGTTGTCGAAATGCGGAGATAAAAATGTTGTGCTGACATCATGGATTATGGCGCAGACTCCCGGGGCACATTGATGGCCATCTGAGCCGTTAGGCGATTTTTTGGAGTATGAGATAGGTCATCAATACATGTAACTTCGCTAGGGGAGATGCAAGAGGGGGGATTGCTGTTGATCCCCTTCTTGCCCTGATGTGGGATGGAATTCTATAATTTTTATTTTGTTATTTATTTCAAAAGATAAAGTTTGCAATAGCTCGAAACAGAGCAGATTTATTGGAGGTAAATTGAAGTTTTTAGTGATTATCTTCGGCATAGCTGTGTCGATATTTATGCATGGAAGTGGGTTGTCTGTCGATAGCAAATGGTGGTGGGATTTACTGTTATCTTTCAATGTAAAAGCGTTAAGTGAAAACTTGGGGATGGTTGTATTTTGCTTTTGGATACATCTTCCACTGATGATCATATTTTCTTTAGCATGTGCTTTGATTATTAATCGAGTTGGGTATCCAAGGTATTTTATTTACTCTGTGTTAGGTACTTCATTTTTTACATTTGTTGTGCTGCCATTAATGCCTGTTTTCGATGTGTTATTAGCTGGCGGGATGAGTCCATTACGTTTTATCGATATCTTTGTAAAAACACTCATGTTTCTGACCTTGTTCTTTGTTTTTAATATACTTATGAAAAAGTATAATGGGTTGAATTTATTGGGTTAATTTTCACTTTCAAGATGTTTCGCTGACTGTGTTTATTGATTTATTTTAGGGATGATTTAAGAGTTTTATGAAAAAAATTAGTTTTTTGGGTATGAGCATAGTGCTTGCTTTGACACTTGTTATCGGCCTTGCAGTTGATTTTATAGTTGAATTTAAGTCTGAATCGATTTTTATGCAGATGAATATTTTTAGCTTCAAGTTATTATTTTCGTTACTTAGCATGCTTTGTGTATATATTGCTATTGCAGTCACTTTTAATTTTAAAGTGTTACCTATGCTTATAGGTAAAGATTATCCGTCAAATTACTTTAGGTGGTCTAAGTTTCGATATCTAGAAGTTTTCTTTTTATTTAACTTATGGTCTATGGGTGATCTACAATATTTCACCGTCGTAATAGTTAATTTCGCTTTGGTTGAGTTGATACACTTATATTTAGTTTATAAAAGTATCAATAATAAGCTTGAGTCTACTATATAAATTGGTAAGTTGAGGACAATAAGGCGTGTGGAGTTGGCATAACTCTTTCAATGCGAAAAGTTAACTCTAAATGCCACAGAAGTTTACCGATCCCCTGCGAAGTTGTCGAAATACGCAGATAAAAATGCCGTGGCGACATCATGGATGATGGCGCAGGCTCGGGGGCACATGGATGTGCCATCTGAGCCGTTAGGCGATTTTTATTGGAGTATGAGACAGGTAACTAATGCATGTAACTTCGCTAGGGGCGTCTTGGAGAATCCAAGGAGGATAGGACGAGCAGTCCTCCTTGGTCGGGTGTGGGGTGAAGCCCCACGACTTTAACGCTTAATTCAAACGAAGTTTGAAAGTTTAAGCCCTGCGGGTGATTGCAGATCCCAATCACTCGGGATCATAGTCAAGTACTGGCGCCAGCCACTTCTCCGTTTCCGCAATGCTCATCCCTTTGCGTTTCGCATAATCTTCCACTTGATCGCGGCCTATGTTACTCACGCCAAAGTAGCGGGATTTCGGGTGGGCGAAATACCAGCCCGATACTGCCGCTGTGGGGAACATGGCGTAGCTTTCGGTGATGTTCAAGTTAATAGTCTCATCGGGCTTGAGCAAGTCCCATAACAAGCCTTTTTCTGTGTGGTCTGGGCAAGCTGGGTAGCCCGGTGCGGGGCGTATGCCTTTGTATTTCTCGCGGATTAAGGCTTCGTTGCTTAACTGCTCGTCGGCCGCATAACCCCAAAACTCTTTACGTACCCGTTCGTGCATCCGCTCGGCAAAGGCTTCGGCCAAACGGTCGGCTAAGCATTTGAGCATGATGGCGTTGTAGTCGTCATGGTTGGCTTCAAAACGCGCCACATGTTCGTCGATGCCTTGGCCTGTGGTCACCGCAAAGCCGCCCATGTAATCGGCGACGCCTGAGTCTTTTGGCGCAACAAAATCGGATAGGCAGAAGTTGTCGTTGCCGACACGTTCAAGCTGCATCCGCAGGTGATGTGTGGTCATTTCGACTGTGGTGCGCGACTCATCGGTATACAGCTCGATATCGTCGTAATTCACGGTATTGGCTGGGAATAAGCCGATAACCGCTTTCGCCGTGAGCCATTTTTCTTCGATGATTTGTTTGAGCATGGCCTGACCATCGGCGAATAGCTTTTGCGCTTCTTCACCGACCACTTTATCGGTGAGGATTTCAGGGTAATGGCCGTGCAATTCCCACGAGCGGAAAAACGGTGTCCAGTCGATACGCTCGACTAAATCTTCTAACGGATAATTATCAAATACTTGGCGACCGAGCACGTTTGGCGTAAACGGGGTGTAGTTGGCCCAATCGTGTTGGCAGCGGTTTTCACGGGCCGCTTCGAGTGACACTATCTCTTTGCGCTTGGCTTGGGATAAACGTTTAGTGCGCATGTCGTCGTATTCAGCATAGGTTTCGTCTATGGTCGCTTGGCGTGTCTCGTTGTTGATGAGCTTACTCACCATAGGCACGGCGCGGGACGCATCGGCGATATAGATAGCGCCATGGGGATAATGGGGCGCAATTTTCACCGCTGTGTGGATTTTAGAGCAAGTGGCGCCGCCGATGATCGCCGGAATGGTTAAGCCTTCACGGTGGAAGGTTTTCACGTTATGCACCATCTCGTCCAGACTCGGCGTGATGAGCCCCGACATGCCGATGATATCGATATTGTGTTCTTTCACGGCGTCGAGAATTCGCTCCACCGAGACCATCACACCTAAATCGAATACCTCAAAACCGTTACAGGCGAGCACTACGCCGACGATATTTTTGCCGATATCGTGCACGTCGCCTTTTACCGTCACCATCAAAATCTTGCCATTAGATTGGCCTTCGACCTTTTCAAGCTCGATATAGGGGTTTAAGTAAGCCACGGCTTTTTTCATCACCCGCGCCGATTTCACCACCTGCGGCAGGAACATCTTGCCTGAGCCGAACAAGTCGCCGACCACGTTCATGCCGTCCATCAAGGCGCCTTCAATCACATCCAGTGGACGTTTCGCTTCTTGGCGAGCGGCTTCGGTATCTTCATCAATAAATTCGGTAATGCCTTTCACTAGCGCATGGGATAAGCGTTGGCTCACCGGCCAGCTGCGCCATTCTAAATCTTCTTTTTTACCCACCTGCGCGCCATCACCGCGGAATTTCTCTGCAATTTCAAGTAACTGCTCGGTATTGCTTGAGCCTTCAACTGGGCAGGGCAAGTTAAGCACTACGTTTTCGACGCGCACTTTAAGCTCAGGATCGATATCGTCGTAAATGGCTAACTGGCCCGCGTTGACAATGCCCATATCCATGCCGACTTTGATGGCGTGGTACAGGAAAACGGCGTGAATTGCTTCGCGCACTGGGTTGTTACCGCGGAATGAGAACGACACGTTCGACACGCCGCCCGAAATCATTGCGTGGGGCAGGGTGGTTTTAATCGCTTTAATGGCATCAATAAAATCGACGGCATAGTTGTCGTGTTCATCGATACCTGTGGCGATGGCGAAAATATTCGGGTCGAAGATGATGTCTTCGGGCGGAAAGCCGACCTTATCGACCAACACCCGATAGGCGCGGGTACAGATTTCGATTTTACGCGCCTTAGTGTCGGCCTGACCTTGCTCGTCGAATGCCATGATAATGGCCGCCGCGCCGTAGCGTTTCACTAAGGTGGCTTGCTCGATAAACTTGGCTTCGCCTTCTTTGAGGGAAATAGAGTTAACTATGCCCTTGCCTTGAATACATTTGAGGCCAGCTTCGATCACTTCCCATTTAGAGGAGTCGATCATAATAGGTACGCGGCTGATGTCGGGCTCAGAGGCAATCAAGTTTAAAAACTTGTGCATGATCTCGGCGCCATCGAGCATGCCTTCGTCCATGTTGATGTCGATGATCTGTGCGCCGCTTTCGACCTGCTCGCGAGCCACATCAAGCGCTTGCTCAAACTTGCCTTCTTTGATCAGCTTTAAAAACTTAGCCGAGCCTGTGACGTTGGTGCGCTCACCCACGTTAACGAACAGGGATTGGGCGTCGATAGTCAGTGGTTCCAAACCGGCTAAGCGGCAAGCTACCGGAATGTCTGGCAAAATACGTGGATCGTGACGGCTCACCGCTTCGCGGATCACGCGGATATGTTCAGGCGTACTACCACAGCAACCCCCGATAATATTGAGCATGCCTTCGCGCGCCCAATCTTCGATCACGTTCGCCATGTCCTCTGGGGTTTCATCGTAACCGCCAAACTCGTTCGGCAGGCCTGCATTCGGATGCGCCGACACATAACACTCACTGATGCGGGATAATTCTTCCACATAGGGGCGCAATTCTTTTGGCCCAAGTGCACAGTTTAAACCGATAGATAAGGGCTTGATATGGCGAAGGGAATTGTAAAAGGCTTCGGTCGTTTGGCCAGTCAGTGTGCGGCCAGAGGCATCGGTAATGGTGCCCGAAATCATGATCGGCAATCTGTCTTTAGAATGCTGACCGAATAAGTCATCGAATACGGATTCAATCGCAAATAGCGCGGCTTTGGCGTTTAAGGTATCGAATATGGTCTCGACCATAATGATATCCGCGCCGCCTTCAATCAGCGCCTTAGTAGATTCTTTGTAAGCAGTCACTAACTCATCGAAGCTGACGTTGCGGTAGCCTGGGTCGTTCACATCAGGGCTAATCGAACACGTACGGTTAGTGGGGCCTAACACACCGGCGACGTAGCGTGGAATGCCTGTGGCAGCAAAGGCTTCATCACAGGCTTCACGGGCGAGGCGCGCGCCGACTAAGTTAATTTCGGCGGACAGCGACTGCATGTCGTAGTCGGCCATGGCGATGGTGGTGGCGTTAAAGGTGTTGGTTTCAATGATGTCGGCACCGGCCTTTAAGTAGTCGGTGTGAATTTGTTTGATGATGTGGGGTTGCGACAAGACCAAGAGGTCGTTGTTACCTTTGACATCTGTATGCCAATCTTTAAAACGTTCGCTGCGATAGTCCTCTTCTTCCAGCTTGTAGCCTTGGATCATAGTGCCCATGGCACCGTCTAAGATCAGAATGCGCTCTGCAAGCTGTTTGCGAATGTCTGCTAATATTTGGCTGGCTTTGGTTGAGGGTATCGTCATAAATAATTACCTTAAATACAGCTAAGTTAAGTCCAAAAATCGACCATTGTTATGCTAATTGCATTTTATTGTCGTCAGCCGACATTTTTTGAATACTTGTTCTTAAAAATTTGTTTTGGACATTTAAACGTATAGACGTCCATAATACGCGACTTATGATTGTCAGGGCAAGATGAAAGTCAAAGGCATTAGGAGCGAGAATCGAGAATCAAGAATTTAGGCCCTCGGCTTGAGTTCCTAGCATCTAGTCCCTAACTAAAAAGGCATATATGAAACAAGTTCGATTGTTATTGTTGCGCCACGGTGAGTGTGAAGGCGGCGCTATTTTACGGGGTCGTGTGGATGTGCCTTTAAGCAAAAAGGGTTGGCAACAAATGTCGGCAGCAGTTGAGTCACAGGCCAGCGTGTGTAGCGCGATCTATAGCTCGACTTCACGCCGCTGCGCCGATTTTGCCCACGCTTTTGCCGCCGAGCTGCATTCGACGGCGGCACTGATATCTGAGTCAAGGCCATTACAGGCGCAGTTTTTGTCGGGTTTACAGGAAATTGATTTTGGTGATTGGGACGGTTGCCGGCTCGATGAACTGTATCAACAAGAGGGCGAACGCTTAGCGGCGTATTGGCAAAACCCTTGGCAAACTCCGCCGCCTAATGGTGAAACTATGGCAAGTTTTGAGTCGCGGGTGAATGGGACGATTGACCAGATACTCGCCGCCGAGTTTGAACGATTGACCCTTGACTCACATAAAATGGGTAATGAAAACAGTGCCATTAATGAAACCGCTGATAATATGCCTGCCACTCAAGTCTGGGTCGTGACCCACGGCGGGGTGATCCGTCACTTAATGGCGCGTGCCTTAGGGGTTGAACGGGCGGTGGGGTTTTATAGTCAACTCGATTTACCCGTGGCGGCCGTGGTGAGGATTAATGTGCTGCAAGATGAACAGGGTGCCTGCTATTGGCGTTTAGATTGGCCGAGTGGGCGCAGGTGTTGAGGCCTTATTTCACGACCTAGGCGCTATGGTGTAGGCGTGATCGTTTGGCGAGAATAAGCTGATATGAAAATATTCTGATTTAAACAGCATTGCCTAATGGGATAGATGTAGGATAATGCTTTTCCCTGACGTTTGAACGAGATAGCGTATTACATGCGCAATGAGTGATAACGTCGCAGAAATAGGTGTTGGGAATAGACTCTCTTTGTTCGAATCGCTCCGTTGTTTTAATTCACAGTGGCGTTGTTAACAAAGAGCATATCAACCCAAACATAATAGGGAATCGGGGAGCTGCTCGTCAGTCAGCCCGAACTGTGCCCGCAACTGTGAGTAGTTTAAAGAAGCACCTAGATTCTAGAGCCTAGCTCCTTCTTTTCTACAAGTCAGGAGACCTGCCTATTTCTGTTATCGCTGCGTGCAGCCTTAGTTCTCGAGCGGGTGACTCGAGGGAGCAGATGACAATGTGCACAACCTTTTTTTATACAGGTTTGGACTCGATAGGAGCGCCGCTTAGGTGAAACTTTCCGCAATCCAAACTAACAGCCCCGTGAATGACACTAACCCGTCATTGAGCCCGTCAGTCGCGCTCAATGTGAGCCAGTTGAGCTGGTGTATCGATGGCAAAACCATACTTTCCGATATTAACTTTACGCTGCCAACGGGGCAGATGCTGGGGCTGATTGGCCCTAACGGTGCGGGCAAGTCTAGCTTATTGCGCTGTTTGTATCGGTTTGTTCGCCCGACTCAGGGCAAAATTACCCTTTTTGATCAAGATATTGAGCGCTTGTCGCCCAAGGCGTTTGCCTGTCGCGTCGCCGTAGTGCAGCAGGATACACCGCACTATTTTGACCTCACCACAGAGCAATTGGTCAGCATGGGCTTAACGCCCCACAAGGGCATGTTCGATACCAATTCGAGCTGTGATATTGAACGTATTGCTAAGGCTTTAGAGAAAGTCGGCTTGAGCCATAAGATGCACCAACAATATGAACACTTATCCGGCGGTGAAAAGCAACGCGCCTTGATTGCCCGCGCCATAGTGCAGCAGCCGCAGCTTTTAATCCTCGATGAGCCAACTAACCACCTCGATGTGCGCTATCAAATTCAAATCCTCGAATTGGTGCGTAGTCTTGGCATCAGCGTGATTGCCTCTATTCATGATCTTAATTTAGCCAGTGCCCTGTGCGACAGTTTGTTGTTGATCCATAACGGGGAAGTCAGCGCTATGGGGACGCCAACCGAAGTATTAACCGAGGCGCGAATTGGCGATGTGTTTGGCGTGTGTGCTCAGGTATCGCCCCATCCACAACATAAAAAGCCCTTAATCAGCTATTTTTATGGTTACCACCATGTAGATCATGGCCTGAACGAGCGAGGCGAAGGTGGATGACTCAGGGGGGTAAACAATATTTCATCTCATATTTGGGGCGTATCGTGACACCGTTGACGAGACAACAACTGATGCTGCTCGTATTAGGTATCATCACTTTGATAACGCCTATTGCCGCAACGAGTTTTGGTGCGGCAAACATCAGTTTTACGGATGTTATTCAAGTGTTTATCAATAAGGCGACGAACCTCACTCAAGCCAATGGCATGACTGAGCGCATTGTGATGGAGCTCAGGCTACCGCGCATTTTACTGGCTTTTGTGGCGGGTGCGGGTTTGTCACTGGCGGGCAGTGTGTTGCAAACCGTGACTCGCAATCCGCTCGCCGATCCCTATTTGTTTGGCATTAGTTCTGGCGCGTCCTTTGGCGCTGTGGTGATGTTGACCTTATTCACTGGCTCTGGATTTTTTGATAATGCGGGCATGGCGGTACATTCTGGGCTTTTTAGCGGTTCGGGTGCCTTGTCTGGATTACTTTGGTTTAGCTTGCCCTTGGGCGCTTTTATTGGTGCGAGTTTGTCGGTGTTGATAGTGCTTGCTTTGTCAGGCTTAGGGCTTAATAGTCAAGTGGAGCGCATGCTGCTCTCTGGTGTGGCGACCTCCTTTATGTTCGGCGCATTAACGAGTCTGCTGCTGTATTTCGCCAGTCCGCAGGCGACAGCCTCTGTGCTGTTTTGGAGTTTAGGCAGTTTTGCAAAGGCCAGTTGGTCCTTGTTAGTACTGCCGACACTGGTGATTGGTGCGAGTTTATTCATTATTTTAGGCATGAAACGGCAGATCATGGCGTTGCAGGCGGGGGATGAAACGGCGCATACCTTAGGGGTGAATGTGCCTAAGCTGCGGCTCAATATGTTGCTGCTCTGCTCCTTGATTACCGCTATTTTGGTGGCTACCTGTGGCGGTATCGGTTTTGTCGGGTTAATGATCCCCCACACAGTGCGCATGCTGTTTCCCGGTCGTCAGCCGATTTTATTAACGGCGCTGGTGGGCGGATTATTTATGGTGTGGATTGATGTATTAGCGCGCTGTTTATTGGGTAATCAAGAGTTGCCCGTGGGTATTATCACGGCCGCCATAGGTAGCATGTTCTTTTTGCTGATTTTGCGTAAGCGTAGAGTCATGCCGTAAATACAAGGTCATGCCGTAGGCACCTAGTCAGGACGTAAACCCAGAGTTAAGTCGTCATCCTAGAGTCATGTCGTAAGTGCCGACTGACGGGATAATCAGTATTTCTGTTGATATCCCACCCGCGATTGGAAATGCACAATTGGACATGTTCGTCATAGACGCGGGATGCGTTGTGGTTATTTAATGTAGATTACAAAGTGGAGTGTGGATGTCTCAGTCAGCCGTATCTTTTCAAATAAGCCCTGTGAGTAAAGCGCAGGATCTGGTGATTCAGCAGAAAATTGATCTTAAGACTAAGCCGCCCGGCGCCTTAGGTCAGCTCGAATCCTTAGCCTTGCAGATTGCCCGCGTGCAAGCGACTGATTTACAACAAACGGAGCAGCCACAAACGGATGTGCTCAAAATAGTCCATCCAACCATGTTAGTGTTTGCGGGGGATCATGGCATTGCCGCAGAAGGCGTGTCGATTGCCCCTAGCGAAGTGACTCACCAAATGGTGCAAAACTTTGCCCATGGCGGCGCGGCGATTAACGTTTTTTGTCGGCAGGTGGGCTTTAAGCTCGAAGTGATCGATTGCGGTATGTTAACGCCAGTTGAAGGGGTTGAAGGTATTATCGATCAACGTCTTGGCGCTGGAACGGGGGCAATCCATTTAGAGCCCGCGATGACATTGGAAACCGTCGATAAAGGCTTTGCTATGGCGCGCGATTTGATTGAGCGTCACCATCAAGCGGGTTGTAACTTAGTCGCCTTTGGCGAAATGGGCATAGGCAATACCTCCTCTGCTGCGGCCATTATGGCGGCGATCATGCAGTTGGATGTGATTGATTGTGTCGGCCGTGGTACTGGCATTAATAGCGAAACCTTAGAACGTAAATTGATGCTGATTGAGCTCGCGTTATTGCTGCATCAAAGCGCCTTAACTGGACCTAAGTCAGTGTTAGCTTGCCTAGGAGGCTTTGAAATTGTGCAGATGACGGGAGCTATGTTAGCTGCCGCTGAATGTAAAATGTTGGTGGTCGTGGACGGTTTTATCGCGACAGCGGCAGCATTAGTCGCAGTGCAAATCGCCCCCAATGTGCGTGATTATTTGATTTTTGCCCATCAATCCGATGAGCAAGGTCATCTGCGAATGTTAGAATTTTTGCAGGCTAAACCTTTATTATCCCTAGGGCTGAGATTAGGCGAAGGTACGGGGGCGGCGTTGGCGTTGCCGCTTATTCAAGCCTCAGTAAATTTTTACAATCAAATGGCGAGTTTTAGTGATGCGGGGATTGAGGCTGTTGTATGATGTGCTCTGCTAAGTCGCTTATTTTACTTATTTAAAATAATAGCCTTTTAGCCAACCGTTTTAATTTTAAACCTTGCAGCAAGTGTGAATTCACTAAGGATGCTTTATGTCAGAACGCGAAAGCTGGCACAAAGAGATAGATTTATTTTTAGTTGCCATGGGCTATTTTACCCGCATTCCTATGCCTAAGTGGGTCGAAGTCGATAGCGATAAGTTGAATAAGGCCAGCCGTTATTTCGGTCTCGTCGGTCTTCTGGTCGGTTTGTTAAGCGCCATAGTGTTTTGGCTGACGCAGAACTGGCTCCCCGCCGGCGTTTCTGTTCTTTTAGCTATGTTGGTTGGCGTCTTGCTCACGGGCGGATTTCATGAGGATGGCCTCGCCGATACCTTCGACGGTTTTGGCGGGGGTTGGACGGCGGAAGACAAGCTGCGGATCATGAAAGACTCGCGCCTTGGCAGTTATGGCGCACTGGCGCTGATGTTGGCCCTGCTGCTGAAATGGCAGTTGTTAGTCGAGTTGGCGCTGTACGATCCTGTCGTGGCGGGTTCTGCACTTATCGTCGCGCACACAGTGAGCCGTGTGGTATCAGCCAGTATCATCTTTAGTGAAAAATATGTCCGCGATGACGAGACCAGTAAGTCTAAGCCGCTATCGCAACATCAAGGCATTAATGAGCTGCTTATCCTGATCGCCAGCGGCGTATTAGTGCTGTTATTCCTCAAGGGGTTAGCGGCATTGTCATTGCTATTGGTGATGATAGGACTGCGCCGTTTGATCATAGTGATTTTTAGACGCCAGATTGGCGGTTACACGGGTGATACCTTAGGCGCGGCGCAGCAAATATCTGAAATCGTGTGTTATTTTGTATTGCTCGTTGTGGGTAACATACTGTGATCCACCTCGTCCTAGGCGGCGCCCGTAGCGGTAAGAGCCGCTACGGCGAAGCCTTAGTGCGTCAGTACACTGCGCTCGGCTTCGATGCCTGCTATGTGGCGACGGCGCAGGCGCTAGATGATGAAATGGCGACACGTATCGCCAAGCATCAAGCGGGACGATCGGACGATGGTATCGAATGGCAATTGTTTGAAGAGTCGCTCGCCCTCACTGCACTGTTAAAACAGTTAGCAAAACCT
Source organism: Shewanella sp. DC2-4 (assembly GCF_013248875.1). Taxonomy (NCBI): domain Bacteria; kingdom Pseudomonadati; phylum Pseudomonadota; class Gammaproteobacteria; order Alteromonadales; family Shewanellaceae; genus Shewanella; species Shewanella sp. DC2-4. The sequence continues at coordinate 590,439 of NZ_JABRVR010000002.1, forward strand.
GGGCGAGTGATTTTAGTAGACTGTTTAACCCTTTGGTTAACGAATCAATTACTTGCATCGAACGTTAACATCGATGATGAACCCGCACCGACTGAGTGGAATGCGACTGACTTTGCCGTTTCCACCTTTGCCACTTCAACCTCTGACGATAAAGCTTATGCGAGTTGGCAGGCCGAGAAAACCGCTTTTGTGGATTCCCTTGTCGAGCTTGAGGGAGTGGTGGTGTTGATCAGTAACGAAGTCGGTTCTGGCATAGTGCCCTTAGGTGAGTTGAGCCGACAATTTGTCGATGAAGCAGGCTGGTTAAATCAAGCCGTGGCGACCTTAGCGGATAATGTCACCTTAGTGGTCGCTGGTTTACCCTTAGCATTGAAACCACTTTAGACTTTGGGCTCAGTCCACGTTTTAAGCTTAAGTTGCATACTTAAGTTATTTTTAGACTGAGCTGTTATGTTAATGACTGCAAACTAGAATAAGCCTTTTAAACCTATGTCCTCTCCAAACACAGACAACACAGCCTGTGCTAATGCACTCGATACCGCTGACACTCCTGTAGTTAATACGCCTGCTGTTAATTCACCTCGGCGCGCGGCAGTCTTGATGGTGCAGGGCACAACGTCGGATGCGGGCAAGAGCACCTTAGTGGCAGGGATTTGTCGTTTGCTCGCCCGAGAGGGCGTAAAGGTTGCGCCCTTTAAGCCGCAAAATATGGCGCTCAATAGCGCTGTCACTATTGATGGCGGCGAGATTGGCCGCGCACAGGCGTTGCAAGCCGCGGCCTGTTATCTTGAGCCCCATACCGATTTTAATCCTATTCTGCTTAAACCTAGCTCGGACACGGGCGCGCAAATTATCGTTCACGGCAAAGCCCTGACAACGCTGGAAGCCTCGGCCTTTTTTGGGCCTAAATCTAAGGATTACAAGGCAATGGCGCTCGGTGCTGTGCTGGAATCCTTCGAGCGATTAAGCGGTCAATATCAAACCATAGTGGTGGAAGGCGCGGGGAGTCCGGCGGAGATCAATCTGCGCGAGGGCGATATTGCCAACATGGGATTTGCCGAAGCCGTAGATTGTCCTGTGATTATCATTGCCGATATCGACAAGGGCGGCGTATTTGCCCATTTGGTCGGGACCTTGGCCTTATTATCAGAATCCGAACAGGCGCGGGTAAAGGGCTTTGTGATCAATCGTTTCCGTGGCGATATTAGCCTGTTGCAATCTGGCCTCGATTGGCTTGAAGCTTATACGAGCAAGCCTGTTTTAGGCGTGTTGCCTTATCTGCATGATTTACATCTCGATGCCGAAGATGCGCTGATAAGCTCGCCGACCAAAGGCGCTAACAGCCGCTTAAAAGTGCGGGTATTAGTGTACCCAAGGATCAGTAATCACACTGATTTTGATCCCCTGCGGCTGCATCCCGATATCGATTTTGACTATGTGTCATTGCAAACCCAAGCTGCGAGTCACGCCACTCATTTGCCCGCCGATGTATTGATCTTGCCCGGCAGTAAGAATGTGCGCGCCGATTTAGCTTTTTTACGCCAGCAAGGCTGGGATAAATATATCGCCACACACCTGCGTTACGGCGGAAAAGTGCTAGGCGTTTGTGGCGGCTATCAAATGCTAGGCCAAAGCATTGCCGATCCCTTAGGCATTGAAGACAGTGCGGGTGATACCGCAGGACTTGGCTACCTGCCGCTGAGCACAGAACTCAAAGCCGAAAAACAGTTACGGCGAGTGAGAGGTGAGCTAACGTTACTTGGGCAAAAGGTTGCTGTGAAGGGCTATGAAATCCACTGCGGTGAATCAAGCTATCTTATCCCTAGGCTTGAACAAACGAATGCGCCCTTGCAGTTAATCCCTGAATCCACATCTGTGAGCTTTGCTGATGGCTTACAAAGTGATGACGGGCAAATCCTTGGCACTTATTTACATGGGCTGTTTGATAGCCCAGATGCGTGTCAGTTGATTTTGCGCTGGGCGGGATTAAACGATGCTAAGGCGATAGATATCAATCAAATACGTGAGCAGCAACTCGATCGTTTAGCCGATGTGTTAGCCGAGCATTTAGACATGCAAAAATTACAGCCAATTTTAGAAGCATAAGTTTTAGAAGCAGACATTTTTAGCAGCAGAGTGAAGAGAAGACCATGACAGCACAAAACGACAACGAACAAGCGCAAATCAAGGCCGAACGCCACAAGGCTCGCCAACAGAAAGTGAAAGCAGGTGTGGATGCTAAAATTGCCGCCGCCCAAGAGGAGAAGGGGATTCTGCTGGTGTTAACCGGTAACGGTAAAGGCAAATCGACCTCAGGTTTTGGCACAGTGGCCCGCGCCGTCGGTCACGGTAAAAAAGCCGCGGTAGTGCAATTTATCAAAGGCACTTGGGAGTGCGGTGAGCGCAATTTACTCGAAGGTGCAGGGGTTGAGTTTCATGTAATGGGCACAGGTTTTACCTGGGAAACCCAAGATAAAGAAAAAGATACCGCCGCCGCTGTACTCGCTTGGGAAGCCGCCGAAAAGCTGCTGCAAGATGAGTCGATTGACTGCGTGATGCTCGATGAGCTGACCTACATGGTGAGCTATCACTATCTGGATGTGGAACGTGTGCTTAGCGCACTTAAAAATCGTCCACCCATGCAGCATGTGATTATTACGGGCCGCGCTTGTCATCGCTCGATTATCGAGCTTGCAGATACTGTCAGCGAAGTGCAACCGTTGAAACACGCATTCGAAGCGGGTATCAAGGCACAGCAAGGTTTTGATTATTAAACTGAGCGTGTTGTTATCATCATAAAGCGATATTTTTTATATCCATATTGGGCTGATAGTAAATGGCGGCCATACCGCCAACGATCACTGTTGCAACAATGGCAATCTTAACGACCATTGAGCTGTTTATCTGGTGAAAAGTTTTTGTCTCAAAGCAAAATAACTTTGTCGTCAGGTGGTTGGATGAATTGTCATTGCTTCCCCAGTGACTCGCCGTCTATTTCTTTCAAAATAAGCATCCATGAGGGCTCGACGGCGGCATCTGCTGCATATGGAAGTGCGAATGCCGCGATCACATGGATGTGAAATAGCGGCCATGTCGCCAACGGTCACAGGTACACCAATGCCAATCTTAGCGATTATTGAACTGTTCATTTGCCTAAAAGCTTTTGCCCCAAAGCAAGATAACTTTGTCGTCAGGTGGTTGGATTAATTGTCATTGCTTCCCCAGTGACTCGCCGTCTATTTCTTTCAAAATAAGCCTCCCTGAGGCTCGGCGGCGGCATCTGCTGCATATGGAAGTGCGAATGCCGCGATCACATGGATGTGAAAGAACGGCCATGCCGCCAACGGTCACTGTTGCAATAGTGACAATCTTAGCGATTATTGAACTGTTCATTTGCCTAAAAGCTTTTGCCCCAAAGCAAGATAACTTTGTCGTCAGTTGTGCTGCGTGAATTGGCATTGTTTCCCCAGTGACTCGCCGTAAATATATCCCTATAGGCTCGACGGCGACATCCATGTCGCCAACGGTCACTGTTGCAACAATGCCAATCTCAACTAACACTTCTGCTGTTCGTTTAGCTAAAAGCTATTGTCGGGTGGACGACACTTGTTACCAAGTGCCGTCTCCCTAAGAACCGTACGTGCAACTTTCACTGCATACGGCTCAAGCCTCCACAAAAGCATCGTTTGATACCCAGCAACTTATAAAGCAGTCAGAGCAGGTTCGTTCCAAGAGCTGCGAGCTAGCCTTTTGGACTTTCTCTTCGCCAAGTATGCTTGGTATTGAGGGTCAAATGGTGTTGCTGAACTTCGGATTTTCACATGTCTCTCGATAGGCACTTTGGCTATTTGGAAGAGATTGAACTGGCAATCCATACCCAAGAGCTTCTGCCAACCGTGAAATTGCCACTGGCCTTTTCGATTGACGAAGTATTTAAGGGCGATCCAAGTTTTAGATTTGGTTGGATGACGCCTTTTAGCCCAGTGCCATAACGCAAGGAATAGCTTGTGGCCTACATATCCAAACACCTGTTTCGCGACGCAGTGTCGATAGTAATTCGACCATCCCCTAAGTTTCGGATTTATCAGTTTGATAAGATCGTTCACGGGTAGGGTTACGTGCTTTTTGATGAGTTCACGCAGATGACTTAAGAACATCAACGTATTGGATTTACTCGGTTTAATGAGCAGTTTTCCTTTGTACTTCCTATGGTTAAAACCTAAAAAGTCAAAGCCATCGTTGATGTGAGTGATATGCGTTTTCTCTTCGGATAGTGTTAAGCCTCTTTCTGCTAAGAAGTCAGTAATCAACGGTTTGATATCGTTCTCCAGCACTTCCTTTGAAGCACAAGTGACGACGAAATCGTCGGCGTACCCAATAAAGTTGGCTCTAGTCCCCTTTTTGAGGGCGGTGGATTTTATGTGCTGCTCAAGGCCTGCAAGAGTCATTAACATCAAGGTTGGTGAGATGATCCCGCCTTGCGGTGTACCCTCGTCGGTACGATAAAACAGCCCTTTATCCATAAAGCCAGACTTTAACCATTGTTCCAACATCCGCTTATCTACGGCGATGTTATCAAGAAGCCATTGATGACCGATCTTGTCAAAACAGGCTTTGATATCACCTTCGAGAACCCATTGGGCTGATGTCTTTAGAGCCAGACACTTAAAGCACTGATCGACAGCGTCAGCAGTACTGCGGTTTGGTCTAAACCCATAGCTGTTAGGGTCGGCAAGTGTTTCTGACACGGGCTCTAGTGCAAGAAGGTGGAGTGCTTGTTGCGCTCTGTCTATCATGCACGGGATACCAAGAGGTCTGAGCTTGCCGTTTTTCTTAGGGATGTAGATACGCTTGAGCGGCTTGGCTTGATAAGCTTTTCTGCTCAATTGATTGACTGCTTTCATGCGGCGTGCATCTGTGTTCCAGATAATGCCGTCTATTCCAGGCGTCTTACTGCCTTTGTTTTTCGACACTCGTTTAACAGCAAGGAGTTTTGCTGAGCGAGAGTGAGTCAGTATCCATTGCAGGGCTTTCACCTTGCCTTGTTTACCTTCTCTTGTTGCCTTTGCAATACGCATCTGAAGCTTTAATACAAGCGACTCAGCGGCCTTCCAGTCAATGGATTTCCACGGGTTGCTGTCAGGGGAGGCACTGATTTCATGCGAAATCATCATTTGCGTTTCACCTTGAATAAAGTTCTTCAAATTCTCTCGCAACGGGAGACCAGTCGGAAGTGGGCTCACTTTCGTGCCAGACAGTTGTCTGTATCTGCATCGTTACAATGCAGCCTTTGCTTTCTCCAACATCCTATACCTGCACCGCCATCGGCTATATTGGCTTTCCCAGAGGGAGCGATACAGGCTTACCGTGTTCCGTATGTCGCGCAATGTCAGGTTAGATGCCCGCTATGGTGCGGAGAGTACAATGATCACGAAAGAGCATGGGACAATCTCTTTCCGACTCTCGTGCCTTTTGGCTACAGCGTGTTAACCACTTCCGCTGTTTCATCGCATGACGCACCTTACACGGATTCACTTACATTCATCATACTGACTACCTAGCACTCACCCGATTTGTGGTTATCAGGAGGATCATCCCCTCGCGGTTTATATCCCGATTGGTCAAAGACTAATCTTCGTTACATTGTCAGAGCCGCTACTTTATTCAGGCTCCTAGGTTCATCTGGTGATACAGAAGGTTCACTCGTTAAGCGGTGAACAGCGCTTCATACGACTTCACGTCGCACGCCCCAAAGCTTGCTAGCATTCATTTAGTGAGTCGAAAACGGACGAATAAATTGCCCTACAAAATCTCATCTATTTAACGAATGTTTGGCCCTACCGTAAAGCGACTAACAATGTATGGGTACAGTCGTATTTAAATTTAGATGCTTTTGAGTGTTTTTAAGCTCATTTTTTTACGCGTTTATCCAGCATGAAATTAACAAAACCCTTTAAAATCATTTGTATATATTTTTCCAAAATTAGTTAATAGGTTTGGAAAACGCGCATGCGCGTTTTTCCGGATGGTGTATTTGATAAAAAACTGATAAGTTCTTTGCATACAGGTAGTTAACTGTGCGCATTTTCACTGGTCTAATGAGGTAAACGCGCATGCGCACTAATAAAATGTTATGAGCTATGACCACTGATAGAGAAAGTGCTGAATACTGGTACGGTGAGTTAATCGAAGGGCTTCGCCTGATATCTAGCGAATTTGAGGTTCAAGAAAGACGTTTGCCTGAATTTGTGCACCTTCCTGATGAAGTTCTTAATGCAGTATCGTTGGATACTTTAGGGTTGGTTGTTAGTGCTGGTTTATTGTCGAAAGAACAATATTCTAAAGTACAAGTTCTAGACGAGGCATTAGAGAACATTGAATTGCCATCGGATTACGAAGAAATGATTGAGCAAATGAAATCCGGCGATGATTTTAAGGCACTAAGGTTGCATGCTCGAGATTTACTAACCTGTCTAAATCAACCATACATGGAGCCTAATATAAGTGCTATTTACGTTAAAGGCTCATAACAAGGTGCTCAAGAGCCGACGCGCGAAAAGCGCGCGCGTCTTAGCACGGCGTTATATTTCTAAGGTAAGTTATGATCTTTCCCAAGTTTAAATACCATCCCGATCCGATAAAAACTGGGAGTATAGTAGAGAGTAAAAACTCATGTGATTGCTGCAAGCATCAGCAGGGGTACGTTTACTCAGGTTCTATTTATAGTAAAAATAGGCCAGACTCAATCTGTCCTTGGTGCATTGCCGATGGTGGTGCAGCTAAAATGTTCGGAATTGAGTTTGTCTCTTTGATGCCGGCAATTATCGATCCTAGCAATCCACAAGAGATAGAATGTAGCGAAAGTGCTTTCGATGAATTGCTTCACCGAACTCCTGGGTTTTCAAGTTATCAAGAAATTGAATGGCCAAATCATTGTGGTGATTTCTGTGAATATCATGGAATAAGCACAGTGAAAGATATAAAGAATATTTCTGCTGAGCAAAAAGAACGATTGTTCCAAACTAGCTATTTAGACAAGCGTGAGCTTACAGATATACAGAGAGGTAAAGACGACGACGAATTGCACTATTTTTTAAGGTTTTCCTGTCGTAATTGTGGCGAATCCTTGTTTCAATTTGATCCAGATTAAAAATATAACAATTCGCGTCATTTGCAGCCTTCGGCTGCTGGGACGCCGCTACGCGGCGCCCATGCGCTCAACGTTATAGGTCAATCATGAAGAAGTGTATTTTTACTCTGTTAGTTATTTCTCTATTTGGTTGCGCTACAAATAAAGAGTCTTTGTCTAGCGACGCTCATGTATTTAACCTAAATGGTAAAAATATGAGCGTCTCTGAAGGTTTGCTTTCAGAGGTTCGTGAGAAATGGAAAGGTAATGGGAGTCGTATTGTTACAAGCAGCCTGCTAAACGAAGCTGATGTGCAATGGTCTCTAGACTACATCGCTCTAATGGAGGCCATTAACAGTAAAGAGTGCAATTCACTTCAAGTACTCCAAACTAGAAAATATGATCCTATCAAAGACATTGACTCAACAGGGGCCAATATAGAGCCGGGGTTATTCGACTATGTTTGGGTGGTTCAAGTCTGTGATGCTCAAAGAAATTATCGGTTAGTAAATCGAAAAGGAGATAAGTCATTTACACTTTATCCACTAAACCTATAACAAGTTTATCAACGAACGCCACTTCGTGGCTGGACAGCCTAAAGCGTGGCTTCGCCACAGGCTGCCCGTTATAAAGGCGTTATATGCCACAGGGAGATTAGGCTTGTCGATTAAACTTCTAACTGAACGTTACCAACTTACTATCCTTGCGCCGTTTCATTTAAGCGTTAATGGCGAAAAATATGTCATTGATGCCTTAATTGAAGGTTATGGTGCACGTAAAGGCATGCTAATCGTTAAAAATGCGAATACTATTAAAGACGTAAGAGAAGATATTGTAGCTTTGGGATACGGATATTCTTGTTTTGATATTAATGCCAATGATGTAGCTGAAAGCTTTCAAGAAGTGCTAGATGACTGGGGTAAAAGTGGCATATAACAAGTTGCCTAAATTCGCCGCAAAAAGCGCGGCGGGGACAAATACTCACTGGGCTTCGCCCAACAACGTTCGCATTTGCCCCTTGGCAAAGCGTTAATGGTCAAAAGCAATGATCTCTGAATCACAATACTGGAAAAATGACCTACAGAAGAACGTCGAATTCTTCCACAACAAGCTGCATCAGACGACTTGGAGGGAAGCTTCCTTTGCTGCTTTAGAAAAAAGAGTAATGCTGTCTTTGTAGTGATGTGATGGACGCCTCAGCACCTAAGCTTGCAGTATTATGCCAAGCTTAAAGCTGACAAATAGTTCTGGAGGTATCCATCATGGATATTAAAGTTATTGGTATCGATTTAGCCAAAAATGTTTTTCAAGTTTGTGTTTGTCTTATGGATAACTCTGTCATGAGTAACAAAAAGGTTAACAGAAACAAGCTGCTCGATAAAATTAGACAATTCCCCGAAGGTAGTCTTATTGCTATGGAGGCCTGTGGTACGGCGCATTACTGGGGAAGACAATTTCAAGCTCTTGGTTATCAAGTGCAATTGATCCCTGCTCAACATGTTAAGCCATTTGTTGCAAACCAAAAGAATGATGCCAACGATGCCCTCGCTATATGCGAAGCGGTTTTCAGACCTAATATCCACATGGTTCCAGTTAAAACTGTTGAGCAACAAGACATTAAAGCATTACGTTGTGTACGTAGTCGTCTCGTTCAAAATCGAACCGCCATGGTCAATCAAATTCGAAGCCTAGCGAGCGAGTCTGGTGTGATCTTCTCTGTCGGCAGGTTGCAATTACAAGCGTCACTTAGCCGTATTTTAGCAAATAATGAGCATGAACTGTCTCATACGCTTCATTACCTGTTAAAACTTTTATATGAAGATTTATGTGTTTTAAATGAGAGAATTAATCAAATCGAGCGCGACATTAAAGCGCTATGTCAAATCCAACCTCGCTACAATGCATTGCTGTCGATCCCTGGCTTTGGACCATTAGTCACAGCAAGCTTTATGAGTGAATTAGGTTCGGCTCATCAATTTAAAAATGGCCGGCAATTATCTGCATGGTGTGGCTTAGTGCCATCGCAATCGAGTTCTGGTGGAAAAGTTCGACTAGGATCGATCACGAAAAATGGCAGCTCAGAACTACGTGTTTTACTCATCCATGGCGCCAGAGCCGTTGGCCGATTTGCGAGCAAACGTGATGATAGACTTGGGCGATGGTTTAATGCACTTGCGTTAAGGCAAGGTCGACACAAAGCCGTTGTCGCATTGGCCAATAAAATAGCGCGTATAGGATGGCGGATCCTCACGAGTAACGATAATTTCGACGTTAATAAAGCGTTTGCGTAAGACGTTAAGCATCACGTAAAAGTTTATATGCACTGATGAATAAACGGTCAACCGTACCTATTAGAGCCTGACTTGACCAAGGCATTAAATGCCGATGTAGTGATAAGGTAATAGGTTTCGGATTTACATCATGGCGCGGGTAAAAAGCCTATTTAGACGCCGAATATATGGTAGTGAACCAATCATTCAAAAGTGTTGTAAAAGCTGAGGCGTCCATATATGGTCAAGTAAAATTGGCCACGGTTTTAGAGTCATTCCAATATAAACGTTCTGACTCATTTGGCGTTAACCCACCATTATATTGATGGGGTCTGGTCTCACTGTAATATCCAGTGATGTAATTTGTGATCTCTTTATCTGCTTCTGTAAAATTCCCATAACCACTGGCAGGTATCCACTCAGATTTCAAACTTCTAAAGAAACGCTCCATTGGTGCGTTATCCCAACAATTCCCGCGGCGACTCATACTTTGCTCAATCTGAAGACGCCATATTAATTGTCTGAATTTCAAGCTTGTGTAATGCGAACCTTGATCGCTGTGATATATCACATTCTCAGGCTTACCCCTTAACTCAAATGCCATTTTCAAAGCTTTACAGGTCAGCGCACTATCTGGTGATAATGACAAAGCCTATCCAACAGGTTTGCGGGAAAATAAGTCTAAAACAACGGCTAGATAGGCCCAGCGATTACCGACCCAAACATACGTCACGTCGCCACACCACACTTGATCTGGTTGAGTTACTGCAAACTGTCGATTAAGCGTATTGGGGATTGCAACATGCTCTTGTGTCGCTTTCCTATAAGAATGCTTAGGCTGCTGACAGCTTAATAACCCAAGTTTTTTCATTAGATTACGGGCTCGATAACGACTGAGACCAATCCCTTTGTTAGTCACTAATTGCGCTATCGTTCGCGCACCGGCAGAGCCATGACTAATACGATGTGCGGCCTTCACTTCACTGCATAAAATAGTAAAGTCTGTATCAATATGTTCTTTTCTTTTTAGCCAATACTTATAGCTACTTCGATGCACTTTGAATGCATTACAAATTGTGAGAATAGAGTGGCTCTGCTTGAGTGCGCTGATTAGCGTAAATTGTTCATCGAGTCTGACATCAAGAGAGCGGTAGCCTTTTTTAGGATAAGATTGTGCTCCTCAAGACGAGCTATTTGCTTCTTCAGCTCACGGATTTCAATTTGTTCAGGGGTAATCGGAGATGCTTTTGGTGTGCCACCCTGGCGTTCTAGTTTTAACTGTCTCACCCATTTATCCATAGTGGACTTACCTACGTTCATCGCCTTTGCAGCTTCGATGATGCTATGGTTTTTATCGAGGACTAATTGGGCTGCTTCAAGTTTGAATTCAGCACTAAATGTTTTTCTGGTTGTCGATCTCATGTTTTCACCTAAAGTCATCTACGAGGTAATAATATCACCTCTATTTAGGTGGCCAAAATTAGTGTGCCACTACATATGTTATTAATCAAATAATACATAGCTATACGTTTTTATTCGCTTTCAAGTCAAAAGATAATATCGAAGGCATTCTGTTCAACTCGGATCGCAGCAAGAAGAAGGAACTATATATGCTAAAAATCGCTGATTTTATCGAATTACTATCTCCAATAGCACAGTGCTACATCGGGAGAACAATCATGCAAAGAAACAGTGATGGCGAAATGGTCGTGGTTCATAGTGAGTAAACCATTAACAAGGCCAAGCACATCGCCCGCAAAAAAACGCGGGCTGGACCTCGCTATCGCTCGGCCCGTGTTGGCGGCGTTACCTATAGAAATCTTTATCCGAAACAGACGCGTTAGAGTTAAGGCTTTAACACGGAAATGTCTCAAAACTGTGTTGCGTATGTCTTTTAAATCTACAGGTTACGCTAAAGCCAAAACGGTGAGCCGTGGTGATTTGCGAGACGACCGTCCGCCCCATGGACGGGGCGGTCGAGCATCCAAGGATGGACTGGCTGCGAGTCGACGAGCAAATGGCATGGCAAACCTATAAGTCGGGGCGGTCGAGCGGCTTGGACAACATCCGTGTTTAATTGCCAGTTCGCCATCCATGGCTCTCGTTCATAAGCTTAGAAACCCTAGGTTTCTATTCACAATGTCGTCGAGCAAATACCATGGAGCGCCCTTCAATAGGGGCCTGCATTTAATAACCAAGCAATACCCTTCTATATTTAACGCTCCTCAGTCTAACTCTTGTTAAAGAAAGCATTAATCTTCTCTCGTACGAACATTACATATGCAAACTATAGCGGCATCTTATTGTTCTAATTTGTCAGCTTAGGTTTTTATGTCACTATAGGTTTTTTGCTGCGACGTTAGCATGTAAAGCAAGATGAGCTTTTAACGCCTTGAATCGCTGGTAAACAAGGCTATTGAGGCTGTTATTCTTGGTAAAACCCGTTAGCGTCTGTATCGACAGCTTTTTACCTGTGAGATTGGGCATCAGTGACTCAAGGATGATGCGATGAATAAACGTATTGTGATTTGTGCCGATGGGACTTGGAATCGGCCCGAGAAAGATCTTAAGGTCGATTTCCCCACCAATGTGCTACGCCTCGCGCGTGCTATCAGCCCGATAGCGGCTGATGGCAAACCCCAACAAGTATTTTATGATTGGGGCGTGGGTTCCTATTACGATCAAGCCATTGGCGGTGCGACAGGGCGCGGTTTACATAAAAACATCATGGATGGGTATCGCTATATAGTGCAAAACTATTCCCCAGGCGATGAGATTTATCTCTTTGGTTTTAGCCGCGGTGCTTACACTGTGCGTTGCTTGTGTGGTTTGATTAATAACTGCGGCATACTCAAACGTCCCGATGCGGCGTTGATTCAACAAGCTTTCGACCACTATAAAAAAAGCAGTGCGCCCTTTGCGCCTGATGGTGAAAAATCCCTCGAATTTAGAGCGAGATACAGTCATGAATCACGGGAAATCAAGTTTGTTGGCGTGTGGGATACCGTTGGTGCTATGGGGATCCCTATTTCATTTTTAGGCTTGTTCGAAGATAAAGACGAGTTTTACGACACTAAAATTGGCCGCAATGTGCGCGTTGCCCGCCATGCGTTAGCCATAGATGAACACCGCAGTGATTTTGAGCCGACTATTTGGCAACTGCGTGACAATATGGACATGCAGCAAGTGTGGTTTGCGGGCGCCCATAGCAATATTGGCGGCAGTTATAAACCCGATAAAGACGGTTCATTGTTGTCGGATATTGCACTGTTGTGGATGATATCCGAGGCGCAGAAATTTAATTTAAGCCTAGAGCCACACTTAGCCGCGAGTGTGCATCCAAATCCGCTTGCGACCTTACATAACTCGAGACGCAGTTTTTATCGGATAAAACAGGAATATTTGCGACCACTCGACCCTGAGCAAGTCCCAGTACTTTTGCATCATTCGGTGAAGGCCCGCTGGGATCAAGATCCTCAGTATCGCCCCAAGAATCTACAAACTTATATCGAACACTATGGCTGGCCAGAGCAGCTAGTTTAACTCTATAACCCCAAGTGACCTGAAGAGACTACGCCTGCATCTTCAGGCGGTTTGGGGATAAATACTAAGGCATATCATGATTAAGCGACACTTAGCTGGACTCGTTTTTGGGCTTAGCTTGTTTCTTCCCCATAGCGTATTGGCGCAGCCCGCTAAACGCATTATTGCGCTCTCTCCCCATGCGGTGGAAATGCTTTACGCCATAGGCGCGGGCGATACGATTGTGGCCGCAACCGATTATGCGGATTATCCCGAGGCGGCAAAAAATATCCCGCGTATTGGTGGTTACTATGGCATTCAAATGGAGCGGGTGATGGAGCTTAATCCCGATCTGATTGTGGTGTGGGATTCGGGTAATAAAGCCGAAGATATCAACCAGCTTAGGACGTTAGGATTTAACCTTTATGGTAGCGATCCTAAAACCTTAGAAGGCGTCGCCAAGGAGCTTGAAGAGTTAGGCCAACTTACGGGGCATGTTGAAGAAGCAAGCAAGGCTGCGGCCGCTTATCGCGCTGAGCTTATCCGATTGCGGGTTGAAAATGCTAAAAAATCAGAACCTAAGGTATTTTATCAACTCTGGTCGACCCCCTTGATGACTGTCTCTAAAAACAGTTGGATCCAACAGATCATCAGTGTGTGTCATGGACAAAATGTGTTTTACGATGCCGCCAGTGATTATCCGCAAGTCAGTTTAGAAAACGTCTTGCTGACCTTGCCCGAGGTGATTTTGCAAAGTGAGGAAGAAGGTAATGTGAAAGGGGTTGATTGGCGCCAATGGCCAGAAATTCCTGCCGTGAAGAAACAGCATATTTATCAACTCAATGCCGATTTATTACACCGCGCGACGCCCAGAGCTTTGCTTGGCGTTCAAGCCTTATGTGATGCCTTGGATAAAGCACGTTAAATAAAACGCCTGACTGATTATTCCGTCAGGCGTTTAGTCAGATGTTGCTATTTTCTAAGCGTTTAGAAAGGCGCGTTGATGTCGACCACATTAATCAGCTTGTGGTTTACAAACTCTTTCAATCCTAAATCAATCAACTCGCGGCCATAACCTGAGCGGCGCACGCCACCAAAGGGCAAGTCGGCTTTGACCATAGTTGGATGATTGACAAACATCATGCCTGTGGAAACCTGCTTAGCGACCGCCAGCCCGCGTTGGGTGTCGGCGGTAAACACTGAGCCACCCAGTCCAAAGGGCGAGTCATTGGCGATGGCAATCGCCGCTTGCTCATCTTTCACCCTGTGGATACTGGACACAGGGCCGAAGAATTCCCAATAGTAGGCTGGGTTATCTGGCGTCAGGTTTGTCAGTATTGTTGGCTGCACAAAGGCGCCTTGCTGCGGCACTGTAGGACCTACTTCGGTCGCGGTTGCGCCGTGTTTTACGGCATCACGGATCTTCTGCTTCAACTCATCGGCCGCGCCTTGGGAAGACAGCGGCGCTAGCGTAGTGGCCGAGTCCATAGGATCGCCCGCTTTTAGCGCTTCGATCCCCTTGATATAACCCTTCATAAATTCATCGTAAATGGCTTCAACTAAGATCATCCGCTTAGATGATGTACAGACCTGTCCCGCGTTCCAGTGACGGCCAAACACAGCCCAGTCGATAGTTTTAGGCAGATCGGCATCTTCAAGTACGATAAAGGCATCTGCGCCACCCAGTTCTAGGGTGGACTTTTTCAGTGCCTTACCCGCCAGAGCGGCAATGATCGATCCCGCATCTTCTGATCCCGTGAGCGCAACACCATGCACTTTGGGTGAATTGATGATCTGTTCTATCTGCTCTCGTGTGGCATACAGATTTTGGAATGCACCTGAGGGCAGTCCGGCATCGCGCATTAAGCCTTCAAAGGCCGCAGCGCACTGGGGCACGTTGGATGCATGTTTGAGTAGTAAGGTATTTCCGGCGGCAAGCTGCGGCGCTAAGATGCGCGCAATTTGGTAGTAGGGAAAGTTCCAAGGTTCGATGGCCAATAATACGCCCAGCGGCTCATTAACCAGTATCGCTTCACCTTCGGCGGGATCGGCAACCGGCAGTTTTTGCGGTGCCAGCAGTCGCTCGGCATGTTCGGCGTAGTATTCGAAAATTTGCGCCGACAGTTCGACTTCAGCTTCGGCTTCTGCTGTGACTTTGCCCATTTCTAAGGTCAGTAGATTGGCGTATTTGGATTTGTTGTCTCTGAGGATCTTCGCTGCCTTAGACAGTATTGCGGCCTTGTCGGCAAAGGGAGTGGTTCGCCAGCTTAAAAATGCCTGATGGGCGGATTCTATCGCCTGTGTGACTTCGGTATCTGTTGCATTTGGAAATTCTTTAATGAGCTTTCCCGTAAAGGGATTGGTTGTTGCATAAGCCATATGTGCCTCCAAGCGTTTAACAAATAGAGCGTAAATGCCAGCTTTGGCATCGAGGGTGGAAATGTCTTGTTTGTTGTGGACTCCCTTGCCATTGATTATGTGGCAAGGAAGCCTAGGATGAACGGTAAATTCGTGTGGCAGCAGGAACTGTTTCAGTAGTATTAATTAATAAAATCATATGGTTGCCACCTGCGGAGTACACGTCATATTGTTACGGTTAACAAGCTTCAGCTGTTTTATAGCGTTCAGCCATGGCATTGGCGGCTATCATGGCTTGATAGACATCATCTGCGGTTAATTTCATCGGCATATTGCCCATAGTATCGCCCTCTGCACAGGCTATCTCAGCCACTTTGCGCCACTCGGCCTCGATAAAGGTTTTCAGCCCTAAATCTGCGAGAGTGAGCGGTAGTCCCGCTGTTTTGATGATGCGGATAACGTTATCGATTTCGGTTTTTGGGGCATTTTCGAGCACGAGCTGAGTTAGCAGCCCAAAGACGACTTTCTCGCCGTGCTGAGCTTTATGTAAGTCTGCCACCGCTGACATACCATTGTTTACGGCATGGGCGGCGGCTAACCCGCCCGCTTCTGCACCAACACCACTGAGATAGATGGTGGCTTCAATGGTTTGCTCTAGCGCAGGTGTGACTATTTTGTTTTTAACGGCGTCCATAGCAGCTTCAACATTTTCAGTCAGTAACTGATAACAAAGTTGGGCCAATCCCAGCCCTGTGCGGGAAGGCTTTTTCAGGACTAGGTTGACGCCATCTGATTGATAGCAGGCACGAGCTTCAAAATAGGTTGCCAGTGCATCGCCTATGCCTGCCGCAAAAAATCGGGCCGGAGCCGCGGCGATAATAGCAGTGTCGGCAACTACAGCATCTGGGTTCTGTGGCAGAAACAGATAGCGTTCAAACTCACCTGTTTCGGAGTAGATCACTGCAAGTGCAGTACAAGGCGCATCGGTTGAGGCAATTGTGGGGTACAAGATGACTGGCTTTTTTTGATAGAAGGCGACGGCTTTGGCGGCATCTAAGGTTTTTCCACCGCCAACTCCAACAATAACGTTGGTATGATGCTGTTCTGCCAGCGCGCCTAAGCGCTTTATCTCGGCTTCGCTGCACTCATAGTTGAATTTTTCGAGGTGGCTGCTGATCCCATTTTGATCTAGCCCAGCGACCGCTTCATTCTTCACGCGGCTGAGGATAAATTCATCGCAGATGATAAAAGCATTGTCACCAAAGTCCTTAACATAATCATGCATTTGAGCTAATAGGCCCTTGCCGATAATGAATTTTTTAGGGGAAGTGACGGTACGTGGAACGACAGTGCTCATAGAGCCTCCTTTGCACTTATGACGGTTATCCTTTCATTCTTACCCTAGCATACGCCTAAATTAATGTCATAGCATGAATGGTGGCAATGTTTTTATTGCTAAGCGTAAATTACTACTTTAGTGCTTAATTGTTAGATTAATAATGTGGTTTATTGTTTTATTTTTCGAGTTAAATGCTTTGGTTTCTCCCTGATTTAAGGCAAGGATAGGGCGCAGAGAGCGAGGCGATCTAAGCGGGCGAAGAGATGTAAGATCTCAAAAAAAGCTAACGGTGGATTGTGCGAATAGCGGTAAACGTCTGCTGTCTAAACACTGCATAGTCATTAATGTAATGGGATTTTATTACCTTAAACTCGTCCCAAGTCTTGCTCGGTATTCATGCTTTATGTGATGCTCTGTACTGTCGTTCATTGGTGTCATAGCGAGTGAAATCGTCGGCTGAGATAAAAGACCAGTAATCAAGGAGTGAAGATGACACAGCAGAATGCGTTAGGACAATTGGTCAGTAAAGGTAAGTTAATATTCTTTTGTGGCAAAATGGGCGCAGGTAAATCAACCTTATCGCGACAAATTGCTGAGGCCGAAAACTGTATTTTAATCTCGGAAGACGCATGGCTGGCGGCGCTATATCCCGATGAAATTAAAGATTTTGATACTTACTTGAGCTATTCCGCTCGCCTTAAGCCTTTGCTTAAAAAGCATGTGAAGGAACTGCTCTGTTCGGGTGTTTCTGTGGTCATGGACTTTCCCGCGAATACTATCAATCAGCGCCTGTGGTTTCGAAGCATTTTTACTGATTGCGCCGCCCATAAACTTATTTATCTTAATCACAGCGATGCGCTTTGTTTGAGCCAACTCGATAAACGCAGACAAAGCCACCCTGAGCGCGCTATGTTCGATACCGAGGCGATGTTCTGGCATGTGAGCGGTTATTTTCAGCCGCCGACTCTGGATGAAGGCTTTGATCTTGAGGTGATAGAAAGATAATTATAGTGAATAAAAACAATAGGAAATATCATGTACCAAGTGCTTGAGGAGGTTGTTTCAGCCAATGATTTTGTTCGCCTACGACAGATTTCTGGCTTAAGCCCTAGACCATTGGAGGGCGCCATTAAGGCTTTGCCAAGGAGTTTATATGGCGTGCAAATAAAGCTCGCTGAGCAGACTGTGGGTATGGGGCGTGTGGTTGGTGACGGCGCGCTCAACTTCGAAATTGTCGATATCGCAGTGGATCCTGAGCATCAAGGTAAGGGATTAGGGCGGCTTATTATGCAGCACATCATGGCTTATCTAGATCGTGAGGCTTTTGAGGGCGCGTATATTACCCTGATGGCGGATGTGCCTGAACTCTATGAAAAGTTTGGCTTTAAATTTAGTCGTCCCGCAAGTGAAGGCATGTATATGGTGAAATAACGGCGCTAACCAATACACTTGTAACTTAGGCACTTATAGCAGTAGAACTCAAACAGTAGAGCTCAAAACAACAATCAAAGGAAGATTACCCCATGAATACCTTACTTATTTGCTTATTTGTCGCCATGTTATTGCCATATCTTGCGAAAGGTCCAGTGGCTTGGGCTATGGCAAAGACGGGTGGTTACGATAATAATCATCCCCGTGCTCAGCAAGCACAGCTAACCGGTTTTGGCGCTCGCGCTTTAGCAGGACATCAAAATGCCTTTGAATCATTGCTGGTGTTTGGCCTAGCCGTATTAGTGGTTATCGCCACGGGCAAAGTGAATCCCACCACTGAGTGGCTCGCCATCGTCCATGTCGGCGCCCGCTTTGTGTATCACATCCTCTATCTTGCCAACAAAGGCACCTTAAGATCCCTCACATGGTTTGTTGCTATCTTCAGTGCTTTCGGGATTTTCTTTCAGGCTTTTTAAGCTTGGATATTAAAGGATCTGCGCCAGTTTTTTGATACTTTCCCGCAGATCATCAGGCGTATGAGCGGCATAGCCCAGTAAGATTGCTTGCCTTGGATAGGGCGCTTGGCAATATCGAGACAAAGGCTGTGCACCTAAACTGAGTTGGCGGCATTTATTGATCACTTCCTCTTCGGTTAAGTTGCCTTTTAGCCAACATACGAGGTGAATACCTGAGTCAGAGGTTTGAACGGACAATTTATCGGGCAGATACTGCTCAATTGCCGCGATTAACGCCGTTTGGCGTGCTAAGCAGGCTTTTCTCACTCGGCGAACATGCCGCGCGTAATGTCCTTCGGCGATAAACAACGCTAATGTTGCTTGCTCTAGGTGAGCCGTGTGCGTATCGGCATAATATTTTGCCAACTGGAAAGCCTGTATCAGTTTAGGGGGCACCACCAAAAAGCCGAGTCGTAATTCGGGTAGCAGCATCTTGGAAAAGGTGCCTGCGTAGATCACCCGCTGTTGTTTATCGAGTCCCTGCAGTGCCTGAATTGGGCGGGCGCTATAACGAAACTCGCTATTATAGTCATCTTCTAAAATCCATTTACTCTGCTCAGCGGCCCAATCGAGTAAGGCCAATCGTCGTGGCAGACTTAGTGTTCCGCCGAGGGGGAATTGGTGTGAGGGCGCGGTAAAAGCCAGTTTCACTGAGGGCCACCGCTGGATCGCATCGGCAATATTTGTGCCCTCATCATCAACACTCACAGGACGAACTTGCATATTTTGCGAGAGAAAAGCGCCTAAAGCCCCGTCATACCCAGGTTCATCAAGCCAGACTTCATCTCCCTGTTGGAGTAGTACCTGTGCCGTGAGGTTAATGGCCTGCTGAGTTCCATTGACTATGATGATCTGCTCAGGTGTGCAATTGAGGCCGCGGGTCGAACGCGCATAGTCACTTATCGCCTCACGCAGCGGCAAATACCCCGCTCTATGGTTTGATTTACCTAAGGTTTTACGCGATTGCCGCCAAACTCGGCCTAACAGCCGCCCCCAAAGTTGGTGCGGGAAAAGATCGACGCATCCGACGCCAATATTAAACATGCTATGGCTGTGGTCCGTATTCCCCTTCGCTTTTAGTCGCGCCATTTCTATTAACTGTGGATTAATTTCTAAATCGGAATCAAAGGCTTGAGCGCTTTCTCTGGCACAGTTTGGAATATCGATCAGTTCATCGGGAATGGTATCTGACACATAAGTGCCCGATCCCGGTTTAGTCAGCAGATAGCCTTCATCAATCAGGCGCTCAAACCCTTGCAGTACTGAGTTACGTGAAATCTGCATAGTTTCCGACAAGGCTCTGCTGGATGGGAGCTTCATTCGCGGGTGTAAACGTCCATCAAGAATGGCCTCTCTAAACGCATGATAAAGCTGATCTTTGAGGATGCCATCTTTGAGTTGCAAGTGAGGGAAATTGGATTGAGGTTTTTTCATTTGCTAACTGGTACTGTAAAAAATACAAAAAGTGTACCTTATGCGGTACCACAATTGAATCTAGAATCTTGCTTCAGTAAAACTGAGACCATTTACTTAATTTCAAGGAGTGCGCTAATGTCCAGCCAATCACTAACAGTAACCATTGATATGGTTAAAGAAACGGACTATTCACTCTGGTTACCACACTGGCGTGATTACCAGACTTTTTACAAAGTGGCGTTATCAGAAGCGACCACCCAAGCCACGTGGCGCCGATTCTTCGATGACCAAGAACCTATTTATTGCGCCGTCGCAAGAGAGGGCCAAAACTTACTCGGTTTTGTGCACTATGTTTTTCATCGTTCTACTTGGGCCGAAACGGATTATTGTTATCTTGAAGACTTGTTTGTTGCCCCAACGGCAAGGGGGCAACATGTTGGAAAACAATTGATTGAGTATGTAAAGCAAGCGGCCATTGAACACAACTGCGCGCGCCTGTACTGGCATACACAGGAAACAAATTTAACCGCGCAAAAACTCTATAACTGGATTGGTGAAAAACCGGGAGTCATTGAGTACAGAATGCCACTGTAAGGAGGGGCCTTTAATTAACGCATTAACTGGTTAGCTTATTGATGCGTTTATTATCAGCGGCTTGATAGTCTAAGCCCCTTTCAATCCTAATGCTAAAGGGCTTTTAGCATTAGGTTTTAATGCACGTTTTAATTGCGACTAATCGCAGCGATCACCGCATCGGTCAGTTCCCAAGTATTTGCCGTTCCGCCCATATCGCGGGTTAAAGACTGCTTATCTTTCAATACGTTTTCTATCGCGCTGAGTATCAGGTCGTGCATTGCGCCATAACCTAAATGTTGCATCATCATAGCGCCTGCCCAAATTGTCCCTAAAGGATTGGCAATACCTTGGCCTGCAATATCTGGCGCCGAACCATGAACCGGCTCAAACATCGACGGAAATTCCTTGTTTGGATTGATGTTCGCCGAAGGGGCAATGGCGATAGTGCCAGTGCACGCAGGGCCAAGATCAGACAGGATATCGCCAAACAAATTTGAGCCAACAACCACGTCAAAATGCTCGGGTTTCAGCACGAAATTTGCCGTCAGAATATCGATATGATATTGGTCGACCTTAACATTGGGATACTGTTTTGCCATTTCCACGACGCGACTATCCCAATAGGGCATAGAGTGAAATATGCCATTGGATTTGGTCGCCGAGGTTAAGTGCTTTGCTTTGCGGCTTTGGGCTAAATCGAAGGCATATTTTAAGATGCGATCTGTGCCACGACGGGTAAAAATGCTCTGCTGGGAGACAATCTCATGTTCAGTGCCTTCATATTGAATGCCGCCGACGGCGGAATATTCGCCTTCCACGTTTTCACGTACTACATAAAAATCGATATCGCCGGGCTTTTTACCCGCGAGTGGGCAGGGCACGCCTTCAAATAACCGAATAGGCCTAAGGTTCACGTATTGCTCAAAGGCTCTGCGGATCGGTAGTAGCAATCCCCAGAGTGAAATATGGTCGGGAACTCCTGGAAATCCAACCGCGCCTAAGTAGATGGCATCAAAGGATTTTAGTTGCTTAAGTCCATCCTCTGGCATCATGCGACCGGTTTTATGGTAGGTTTCACAGGACCAGTCGAAGTAGGTCCACTCAAACGCTACACCTAAGATTTTTCCTGCGGCTTCGAGTGTGCGTATCCCTTCGGGGATCACTTCTGTACCTATGCCATCTCCGGCAATTACGGCGATTTTTACCTTAGACATCTTCGACTCCAATAGGGGATTCTGCGTTTTTTGTATGTTATTCCATATTCGTATCGTGTATGAATAGGCTAAATGTTTTGTTAAGGATTACGAATCGTGAGTCAACTGCCGCCACTTGAAGATTTACGGGTCTTTGTTATCGCCGCAACAAGCGGGGGATTTACAGCCGCTGCGGAGCAATTATCTTTTTCGCCAGCGTATGTGAGTAAACGCATTGGCCTATTAGAAAAAGCGCTCGGAGTGCGCTTGTTTCTGCGCTCTGCCAGAAGTGTCAGCCTCACCTTAGAGGGTAAGATTGCCTTGGAATGGTCCGAACGTTTGCTCGATACCATGGAGCAAATGAGCCTTGAAATTAGTTTAGAGCAGCAAGTGCCACGGGGGCGATTACGTATCGCAACTAGCACAGGATTTGGCAGCCACTGTATTGCGCCGATTATTTCAGACCTCGTGTTCCACTATCCCGAATTAGAAGTTGATTTAGAGTTGCTCGACCGCCCGGTCGATCTGGTCTCTGAAGGTTTTGATCTGGAGATCCGTGTCGGTGGCGAATTGCCACCGCAAATGATTGCTAAGCGTCTTGCGAGTAATTATCGGGTATTGGCGGCATCGCCGACCTATATCGACACGCATGGCATGCCAAACAATCTCGCGGCATTAGCCGAGCATAAGTGCATAGGGATCCGCGAGCGCGATCAAAACCATAGAGTGTGGCGATTGGAAAGTGCGGCTGGCATAGCCTCGGTTGATTTAGCGGCTTCCTTGATGACCAACAATGGCACAGTCGCTAAGCAGTGGTGTCTTAAAGGCCACGGTATTATGTTGCGCTCCATCTGGGATTTACAGCAAGATTTCTTAAGTGGCAGATTAGTCAGAGTACTCCCCGAGTATCATCAATCCGCTGAAATTCATGTAATTTATGCTTCACGATTAGAAACGTCTGCCAAACTTCGCACCTGCGTCGCCTATCTTGAAGAGGCTTTACCTCGTTTTGCTGGCACTGGAATAAGTTGATTTTATTTCGCCAATCTCTATTGGCGAGTGAACGCTCGCTATTTTCATATTGAGTTTAAATAAATCAAGGTGTTGGATTTAATTGCTGACATTGGGTCAAGAGGCGGCCAAGAAGGCGCTCGTCCTATTCTCCTTAATAAAATGATCCTAATAGGCCATTTTGTATATCTATTAAGCAAACAGTCAGGTTTTTACTGTTACCTTACGCCCCCGATGTATTGGCTAATCCCATTGCAACCGTTTTACCTTAGTTAAAGAGATACCATGTTTATAAAGTTTAAGCTTCCCGTTGCTATGCTCGTACTCATTGCTTTGTCTGTTTTATGCTCTTCGGTGTATGTGCAAGAAACGCGAGTAACTAAGCTGATTTCAAATAGGCTGCCAGTTGATACTCTTAGCTTTCAGTCTCAGACGGCTTCCAATCCTTTAGTTGCCAGTCAGAGTGCTCTGCATCATATGCAGAGTTTGCCAAAACTGATGACGACTTCCCTGGCGCAAGCGAATCAAGGTGCTGTTGCCAATCCAACGGTTGCTGAACATTTCTCATCCCCAAAAATGCTTGAGCAGTCATCCTTAGATAATCCAGAGATTAAACAACTGAGTCTGAATATCAGTTCTCTCGATGAACTCATGGGCTTGTTTGACTCGCTTAATTACACGCCAGAAAGCTTTCGTGATGGTAATAAATCGGTCCCTAGATTGACCTTTGATGCCGTGGGAGAGGGCTGGAGTTCAGTGTCAAGCCTACTCCCGGTGAAGCAAAAGAAAATGGTGTTTCTTAGGATGATTGCCCCTTTAGTCTTATTGGCGAATGAGAAAATTTTACAAGAAAGACAGGTCATTATGTCTGCCCCCCTCGATGATATTGCGTTATTAGCCTTAGGGGTAAAGTACAAAGTAATAAGCAGTGAAGATAAACCGCTGTTAGAAGCCCAAAGACAAATGCTACTTGAAAGGGTGGATATCCTGCCACCATCGTTAGTGTTAGCTCAAGCGGCAAAAGAAAGCGGTTGGGGCACATCGCGATTTGCCCGTGAAGGTAATGCATTATTTGGGCAGTGGGATTTCAAGGGTAATGGTATGGAACCTAGGCAAAAGCGCCAAGGTTTAGGCAATTATGGTTTAGCACGATTCGATACACCATTTGCTTCAGTAGAAGGGTATTTGTTGAATTTGAATACCCATAATGCTTATCAGAAGATGCGAGATTTTCGTGCCCAATCAAGACAAGCTAATCAAGCTGTGACAGGCTCTGCACTTGCAGGGACGTTAGACCGATATTCGGAGCGTGGTCACGCCTATGTTGAGGCGATTCGTCAGATGATCCGTACCAATAAGCTATATCTGGTGGATGATATTTATTTAAGTGATGACGCACCATTACATCTATTAACAAGAACAAACTAAGTGATTGGTAAAATAACCATTTTCACTTAGCCTGAATAAAGCGCACTTTAATTAGACTTATATAGGTCAATTTAATCAAGGGCATCCGCATTACCCTATATCCCAACTTTAAACTTTGCCTTTTTGCTGGTAATTGTCTTCAAGGTCTTGAGTTAACCATTAGGATAAAAGGATAAGCAGTGCCTGATGTTCGATATTAATGTTTACCTTTCTGTAATCGCATAACTTCCATCTGTGTTATAGCGGATGGTAAACCCCTTTTTGTCACCATCGTGGTAATACTTCAGGGACAGTAATCGATCCTTGTTATCGATTTCATATGTCCAGCCACGTTGCTCATTGTCGCTGTAATTGGACATTGAATAACCGCCATCCTTCTTGTAGCGGATGCTGATTTGACTGTCTTGCCCCTGTTCATTATTTTGCAGCTTTTGGACATGTCCCTCTTCATCGAATTCATATTCTTTGATGAGGTTGCCATGATGATAATCAGAAAATTTGTATAATTTTCCTTTACTATCATAATAATATTGTTTCCCATGCTTAATCGATGGTGTATTTCTAAAAGGGGCATTCAGTATGTCCTTACAGTCATTGCTATAGGGATTTTCTCGCATTATGCACTCGTCTTGGGAGGGCTTGACGGGCAGGGTTTCGTCATATTCATAATGACTTAACTCCATAAGCCGGTGATTATGGTTAGGATCAAAAATCGCCTGCATGCCATGGTACTCACCTTTGCGATAGTGCCTAATGCCACTGGCAACATCCTGTGCTGAGTACCAAATACTCTGACCATCGAGCAGGCCCTGCTTATAATGCTTATTGGCAAAGAGCACATTTTCATCGCTGATTAGTTTTTCTTCACCTTCGCGTAATCCATTGAGATAAGTCACTTCGATCCGTGATTTCTTGTCAGTTTTAAATACCCAAGGGCCAGTGCGCTTGCCATCAAGGTAAGCCCCGTTACCCACATAGTTGCGGTATTCGCCAAGCGAGACTTTATCTACCCAAGGGCCTTGTTTAATGCCGTTTTGATAGTGACCTTTATTGCCATTGCTCTCAAGCCATTCACCGTCTTTGACGCCGTTGCGATAAATGCCTTTTTCAGACAATCGCTTATCACCTGTGTCTGCGCCATATTCGGGCTCATAGATTTCATATGGGCCATCGAGCACTCCTTGATTGTAATGGGCAAAACCGTAGTTATCTGCCTCATCGAACATGGACTGTGCAATCCATTTACCTTGCTTTTTGCC
Source organism: Shewanella sp. DC2-4 (assembly GCF_013248875.1). Classification (NCBI taxonomy): domain Bacteria; kingdom Pseudomonadati; phylum Pseudomonadota; class Gammaproteobacteria; order Alteromonadales; family Shewanellaceae; genus Shewanella; species Shewanella sp. DC2-4. The sequence continues at coordinate 615,886 of NZ_JABRVR010000002.1, forward strand.
GTCAAGATATTCACCTTCCCAATAGCTTGCTTGGCCGTCAGCCTCCATCCATTTACCGACTTTTTTGCCTTGTTTGTACTGACCATTCAACATGATATTGGCATTACGGTTATCGTAGGCGATATAGGGGCCATCGAGCACACCTTGGGCATAATGACTTTCAAGCGCAAGTCCAGCCCAAGAACCACCGAGATTCATATAATCATAAGCTGGGCCCGTTTTTGGGATCTCACCCTCACCGCTGTTTAGCCAGTTCACATCATCGGCTTCAAAGACAACGCTCACCAACACAAAACTGCCCTGTTGTTCGCGATAATCATTGCGATAAAAGTGGGTCACTAAACTGTATTGATGCTCGCGGCCTTGGGCATCTTTATCTTTGCGGGTGAGGGGATAACGTAATTTATATTCGTCCGCGGTTTTCACATCGGCGGGTAAACCTTTAGCATTGCGATAGCCGATTAAGGTTGGTTTGAGCTTGGTTGATCCATCGATAATCGCTTTAATGGCAGGATCTTCAATCGCCTCAACATCATAGGTCATGCGATATTGCTGCGGCGGAATTTGGTTTAACACTTTGCGGGTGTCGCTGACGGTAAATGACGATAACGTCGGGGCGACTTCATCCAGCACAACTTGAAGGCGTGGCAGCTTAGTGAGCTTTGAATCCTCAAAACCATAACCCCGTAAATGCTGGCCATCAGCATCTTTAAGCATGACCACGACTTCTTTGTCGCCACCCTTATCAAAGTCATAGTAAAAAACGGCCACAATTTCAGCCGTACCATAATCATCAAGATGTACGCCGGGCGCATCGCCGTCGGACATTTCGCTCCACACTTGATTGTCTTTTTGGTGAAAATTAAGCCATTGGCCATTTGGTAAATCGACAGTGGGATGGACGGCTTTGCCCGCAGCGCTTGCCGCAGGAATAACCGTTAAAGAGGATAACAACATCATGCCCGCTGCAGTGAATAAACTGCGAATCGAAAGTTCCATTTAACTACACCTTTTACACCGATAACTTGCGCCTCATGCGCACCAGTAAACGGGCCGAATTTTATGCGAAGACAAGCACTTCAGGAAGTAGCTGATACAAAAAAGGCCGCAATAGCGGCCTGTTAAGATCCAATATTTAACAATCAGCGATGGTACATAGCATTTATTTCGTGGGTGTCTTTTAGGGTAATCATTTAGATTTCTTTGAAAACGGGTTTTAAAAGAAAATGAGTTAAAAATATTACAATAACAGCTGCTTAAATTTAATGGAGCACTGAAGCAGTGCTTCAATTTTGCTTTGTTTCGCTTGTTCTGAATCTACATTCCCAGTGGTGTAAAACGTTATTTCTGGATCGAGTATCGGGCTACACGCTTGGTGTTCGATTTTCAACAATGAGTGCGTTCGATTAGCAATGGCGAATCCAGAATCAATGACGGTAACGTGGTGGGGAAGGGCATTTTTGATTTCTGCATTGATAAGTGGAAAGTGAGTACAAGCCAGCACTAATACATCGGTATTAAACGCATCGGGTTTGCTAAAAATACGCTGAATTTCCTGAGTTACAATGTCGGGATCAAGCCCATTGCCGAGAAGTTTTTGCTCTGAGGCGAGAACCAGCACTTCAGAGTCTTCTACTAAAACCTTACATTCTGTGGCGAAATTCGTGATCAGCATCTTAACATAAGCTGAGTTCACCGTGGTGTGAGTGCCAAGTACCATCACTACCTTTGATTTTGATAACGAAGCGGCAGGTTTTATCGCAGGGACAACGCCGACAATAGGTAGATTGAGTTCAGCACGAAGTAAGTCTAGCGCAATGGTACTCGCTGTATTGCAGGCGATAACGATGATATCGGGTTGAGTCAGTGAGCTTGCTTTGGATATAACGTCTAAAATTCGCTTTTTAAGTATATCGTGTGGCTTTTTTCCGTACGGGAAAAAGCCAGCGTCAGAGACGTAACTCAGCCGTATGTTGGGGATTCTCTTTTTTATTTCGGCCGCGACGGTAAGTCCACCTGAACCTGAATCAAAAACTAATATTGAGCTATCCATTGCACCTACCTTCACATAATCAACACATTTAATTTTGCCATAGACACAGGAGCGTTAGTCGAATTGGCATACGGCTTCAAGAGGCGCATTTTGCTCTTTCAGCTTATTTTGATCAATGAGGATATGTTTGGTTAAGACTTTTTCGTAAACAAAAAATCTTTTGGTGAGTTAATGCTATCTACCGCTGGGTGAGATCATGAATACTCAGTTTTGTCCGCAGTTTAGTTTGGATGCCAACTTAATCCTTCGTGCGTTTGTAAATATTGGTGGAGCTTTAATTCCCATAACCATTAAGCACTATCATTCTAGTGACACGCCGACTTTGGTTTTAAAATAGTCGTCCATGTATGCTCGAGAATGGAATCTGCTGTATAGGACATAATAATGTCGCGATCACATGGATGTGAATAAGCGACCATGCCACGGATGGTCACTTCCATGGTAGTGCTTAATTTGGGTTAATCCCTGTGTATGTCAGATGGTTGATTCTTAAAAAATTCATGGCTGTCCGCTTTTTTTACTGCCATGCGTGGTAATACGCAGTTCAAGGCCGATCTGAGTTGGGCAATAGAATTTATTACCACCAAATGTTATCGCAGCAAGCAGTCAAAAACAAAGCACGACAATAGCTTAGAGTTGATATGGGCACATTTAGATGCTTAAGGTACAGGCTATGAACAATGGATGTCTTGATAATATTGATAATAAAGCAGAAAAAGAGTTATGGGAGTCCTGACTTTCGCTTATATGCTCAATGCCTAGCCGAGCAAGCCGAGTCTAGTGACCAAAAGAAATCGAGCTTGGATGAAAACCGCATTTCTTGAAAAGATATTAATGGCTGGACTTGCCAAGGCGGACAAAATATGAACATTCACGCGATTACCCTGGGAACCAGACGAGATAAGTCTGGTTCAGTGAATTGCAGATTTAAATTTTATTTATTTTTTACCATGATTAATTGACCATCTTTATAAATCTCTTCAGATGCTAATTGCCCATCGTCACCATAGCTTTTAAGGACTCCTTCTAATAAGTCATTTTTATAAGTCCCTTCCTCCATCAATTGACCACTTTCATAATATCGCTTATATGGACCTTCTTTTAGATTATTTTCAATAATTGCATCACAATTGACCTTTCCATTTTCATAATAATGTATAGAGTGGCCATTTTCCAAACCACTTTTATACGTCATCTCCCACCACAACTGACCACTTTCATAATAATATCTAGAAAGGCCTTCCTGCTTACCATCCTTACAGAAAACCACTCCCCACAATTGACCATTTTCATAATATGATTCACAAATTCCTTCTGGAAGTCCATTTTTCTTAGTTCCTTTTCTCAATATCCTCCCACTTTCATAATATCTATTATAAGGACCATCTTCTAATCCATTATTATAATTCCCTACAAGCCTTACAGCGCCATTTTTATAAAATATCTTGTAAGGGCCTTCTTCTAATCCATTTCTATAACTTCCTTCCTTCTCCACTCCGCCATTTTCATAATATTTTTTGTAAGGGCCTTCTTCTAACCCATTTTTATAAGATCCTTCGAACAATAGCAAACCATCTTCATCATATGTTTTAAAAGGACCGTCTTCTAGACCATTTCTATAAGTTATTTCCCTATATCCGTCACAATCATCACTTTCATAATACCTTTTACTTTTCCCAGTAAAAGGTATTTGTGTATCTATTTCATAATAGATCCCATTTATATTTTGCAATTGATTAAAATCTATTTCCTTCATCGATAACTCCTTTTTTATCTATAATTCTCAATGCTCTCACACCTACCATCGGTGTTTTTCAAGGTAGTAGGCACTCCTTGCTCAAATATTATGCTTCAAGCTGAGCTTGCACTAAGGCCTCGGGTGTCGCTATTTTTGCGGTTAAATTGCTCAAAGATGATTCCTTACTGAAATGAATTAGCTCGAAATGGATTGCTGTGTCGGGAGGGAAAGAGTGCTTGTCGTCGCGCTACTATCATCGCACTACTATCATCGCCATGACTGCTTTCTTTCCCTCTAATATTTTCTCAGTTAAGTACACTATTCCAATATCTTAAGCTGTGTTTTTCCCCATTGGGTGGCATAGGGCATGGCTTCTTGCGGGCTGAGGATAAACTCATTTTCACAGCCATCGCCGCGGGGCGTTTCCCAGAATTTGATGCCCTTTGGCTCGAGGGTGAGCTGGTAATATCCCGAGCCGTCGGATGTGGGGCATTCTGCGTCCGGTGCTTTGCCAGCAAACAATTTGTCCCTTAATGCTGGGGGTAAAGGATGACTCATACCCTCGAGCATGCTTTGTGGTTGAGTATCGGCGAGAAACCATTGCCATGGGTGGAAAGGTTTGCCGTCGTTAAGGGAGAAACTCACAAATTCTTGGCTGATACCATTGGCGCCATAACCTGCCGCCCAGCGATATAGGCGCACACTGAGCCAATGCTGATTAATAAAAATCGGTTCGGCAAAGGTTTCGTCAGTTACAAAACTGCCCATTTGTGCCAGCATTCTGCGGCGAGTGTCAAAGGTTTGTGCTAGTTGGGCTTCATCGGTGAGCTTATGTTCAAGCCATTGATTAATTGTCAATATACCCGTTTGTGGGCCTTTAAATTCGATACCTACATCTGTGCCAAACGTCAGCGGGCGATACTCAATATTTTCGTAGCTTTGCCATTTACCTCGGCTGAGTTTTGGCGTGGTTTCTAGCGGTAGATTGTAAGCATCGGCACCACAATCCTCGACCTTATCTGGGCTGATTTCTCGCTCAAGTTGCACTGGTAACGATTTACTCGCGGTATCTTTAAACCAATGGCCGCTCAGTTTTTGTGGCGTGACACTATCAAACTGCCAATTTCCTGTATTGCCTTCTTCTTTCCACAGTTCATCTTGCTGCTCGAGTCTTATCGGCGTTAAGTAGCGTTGATAGTAATAACTGCCTGTTCCATATTGATTAAAACAAATTCTGACCTTGCTTTTACCTAACTGTCCCTGCCAGATCCCTGTGAGTTCATTGGCCGCAAAGGTCGGCAAAGAGATCGTGGCGGTCAGCAACAGGCTTGAAGATAAAACGGAGAATAATATCCTTGTGGGCATACTGATTTTCTCTTAAAAGGTGATAAGTAAGGGCCGTATTCTAAGCGCAGGATACTGACCGATTGTGGATTAAAAATCAAAATCTGATAAAAAAGTCGCCCGTAGGCGACTTGATGTTAAAGACTTAAGGCTTACTCAACTTGCCAATCAATGGTTTCTCCAGCACGAATAGGCACGACGTTAGTATCGCCAAGCGGGTAAGTTGCAGGAACATCCCATGACTTTTTGACCAGCGTGATGGTATCGGTATTGCGTGGTAGATGGTAAAAGTCAGGGCCGTTAAAGCTTGCGAACGCTTCGAGTTTATCCAGCGCATTGACCGACTCAAATGCTTCGGCATACAGCTCAATGGCGGCATGAGCCGTGTACGAACCCGCACAGCCACAGGCCGCTTCTTTCTTATCCTTGGCGTGTGGCGCTGAATCTGTACCGAGGAAAAACTTCTTGCTGCCGCTTGCCGCTGCACCTAACAACGCCTGCTGGTGGGTGTTGCGTTTTAAAATCGGCAGGCAGTAAAAATGCGGACGAATACCGCCTGCCAGCATGTGATTGCGGTTATACAGTAAATGGTGGGCCGTGATAGTCGCGGCCACATTGTCTGAGGCTTGAGTGACAAAATCAACTGCATCTTTGGTGGTGATATGCTCAAGCACGATTTTAAGCGCTGGGAAATCGGCGACAATTTTACTGAGGATATTTTCAATAAAGACACGCTCGCGGTCGAAAATATCAATGGCTGAATCTGTGACTTCACCGTGGACTAAAAACAGCATACCGACTTCTTGCATGGCTTGGAGTACGGGATAGATGTTTTTAACATCGGTTACGCCGGAATCTGAGTTAGTCGTCGCGCCCGCTGGGTAGAGTTTAGCGGCGACAATTTTACCCGAGGCTTTGGCCTTGCGGATTTCATCTGGGCTGGTTTTGTCGGTTAAATACAACACCATCAAAGGTTCGAATTGTGAGCCCGCGGGCACTTGCGCTTTAATGCGATCGTAATAGGCCAGTGCGGTTTCGGTATCGATAGCGGGGGGCACTAAGTTTGGCATCACGATGGCGCGGCCCATATAGCGGCTGATATCGCGCACTGTATCTTTAAGCTGGGCGGCGTCTCTTAAATGAATATGCCAGTCGTCTGGGCGAGTGATTGTTATTGTGGTCATAGGGTTTTCTTTTGATCGTTTTTGCTGCGAGGGTGGCGGGATCTTATGTGGCAAGGATTTTACTGTAAAGGGAAACTCGGCTGTTTTGGTTAATAAATCTAGATTTCTAGACCCTAGAATCTAGGAACTGCTTTTTTTCAATCGGACACTTTTCATTTCTCTGCTGCGGACACTTTTAAATGAAAGCGCCAGTGTCCGCGGACACTTTTATCTGCAATTTTTTGTTAACGTTTTGAAATAATATGATTTTACTTGTTTGGCATAGGCTTTGCTAACTCTAGGGTAGAGATTTCCAATAGTGTCCGTTGATACGTTCCGGCACTGATGATTCCAACAGGGAAGCGAGTAAAGCCATGATTAAAGATACTAGCGGCCAAGATACAGTACTTGTGCCATCGACCTCTAAACGTCTTAAGTTACCGCTGATCATTGGCGGTTGCGCCTTATTAGTCAGCGCCTTAGTTTGGGCGAGCTTGGGCACTGATAGCGTGAGCAAATCCTTAAGCCGCAGCGACATCACTACCGCAAAACTCTTCGTTGGAACGTTAACCCGCGATGTGGCGACCACAGGTAAAATCGTGGCGGCCAATGCGCCTATTTTGTATAGCACAGAGGAAGGTACTGTGACTCTGCTCAGCAATCCTGGCGATACTGTTAATAAGGGCGATGTGGTCGCCAAACTTGATAGTCCAAGACTCACTAATCAGCTAGAGCAAGCCAAGTCCCTATTAGCGGGTATGGAGAGTGCATTAGAGCGCGCTAAGTTGGATGCAAGACGCGATCAATTACAAGCTTATCAAACCTTAGATATCGCAACGGTCGATCTTGAAGCGGCGGATAGGGAAAGCCGACGCGGAGAGGAACTGATTCAAAGTCAGCTTATTGGCCAGATTGATTATGAAAAGGGCAAAGATGATTTACACAAAGCCAAGCTGAAGTTTAAGCATGCAGAGCAAGAAGTTGCGTTAACGAAAGATACGTTAACCTTTGAGATTAAAAATAAAGCCCTAGAAGTTGAGCGTCAAACTCTCGCGGTGCGTGAATTAGAACGCCAAGTCGATGCCTTGAATATTGTTGCACCTGTTAACGGCATTATCGGTAACTGGATTACCGAGCAGAAAACCCGTCTTAGCGCTAACCAACCGATTTTAACCGTCGTGGATTTAAGCGCCTATGAGGCTGAGTTAGCCGTGCCTGAGTCCTATGCGGATGATCTGGGTTTAGGCATGGAAGTCGAGTTGAGTTTTGGCAGTATTAAGTTAATGGGCAAGTTATCGTCGATTTCCCCTGAAGTGCGTAACCGTGAAGTGACCGCTAGGGTGCAATTTGACCAAAGCGACAGCCTAACACTGCGCCAGAATCAACGCATCTCGGCCCGAGTGTTATTAGAGCACAGACCCAATGTTCTTATGGTAAAACGCGGCGCCTTTATGACCAGCGGTGGAGGTAATGTGGCTTATCAAGTCGAGGGCGATTTAGCCAGCCGTCGTGAGGTTAAGCTCGGCAGTACTAGCCTGAGCCAAGTCGAAGTGCTTGATGGTGGCAAAGCCGGAGATGAGTGGGTTATTTCAAGTGTCGACCCTTTTAATCACGCCGAACAGGTCAGAATTCATTGATGACCGATATTCGTAAATTATTAAACAACCAATCTGATGAATTTAACAGCGCAGTGATCAAGGTGAATGACGAAACCTGCTGCGACATGGATAAGAATAGGAGCCGGATATGCGTGATAAACAATTTGATATCAGCATGTTGATGTCATCCAAAGTGTTTGGAGTACTAGCCTTATTATTACTGGTGGTTGCGGTGGAACTAAGTATCGGTGAGGCCAATAGCTGGTTTTTCCTCGGACTCAATTTGTTGGAATGGAGTAATCCTTTGGATGAGTTTCGCCAAGTGGGTGAGGTTTCAACCGAAACTGCCAACCTTATGCTGGGCGCTTTTATGTGGTTTTTAGAATGTGTCGTTGAGCCATTCTTTGGCTGATAAAGGTGTGCTGATTACGGTCGTACATGAGTCGATGCCTAAGGTGTAGACGCAGAGTCTAGGCGCCAAAATAGATTTGATTATTTAAAGGAAATTAACATGTTATCAATGAAGAATGTGAGCAAGGTTTTTAAAACGGATTTAGTAGAAACCCACGCCCTGCGCGATTTTAACCTCGAGGTGAACGAAGGCGAATTTGTCGCAGTCACAGGTCCTTCTGGCTCGGGTAAAACCACCTTTTTAAATATTGCAGGTTTACTCGAAGGTTTTACCCACGGCGACTATTTTCTCGATGGGATTAACGTCTCTAACTTGAGCGATAACAAGAGCGCCACTATCCGGAATGAAAAAATTGGCTTTATTTTCCAAGGTTTTAACTTAATTCCCGATCTTAACTTAGCTGAGAATATTGAAGTGCCGCTGCGCTATCGTGGTTTTAATGCCAAGGAGCGTCAACGTCGTGTACAAGAGGCATTAGAGCAAGTGGGCTTAGCTTCACGGCTCCAACATTTACCTACTCAGTTGTCGGGTGGACAACAACAAAGGGTGGCGATTGCTCGTGCTTTGGCGGGGGAGCCACGTTTCCTGCTCGCCGACGAACCTACGGGAAACCTCGACAGCCTAATGGCACGTCAAGTGATGGAATTACTCGAAAATATCAATCAAGCGGGCACGACCATTATCATGGTGACGCACGATCCTGAACTCGCTCGCCGCGCCCAACGCAACATTCAAATTGTCGATGGTCAAGTGTGTGATTTTACTATGTATCATCAAGGTCATCGACATGTCAGTGACATCACTGCTGCGACTGATATCGACAAACTTGTCGCCAACGCCGACCGTTAAGGATATGCATTATGTTCTTTTATTATGTTGATTTAGCTTGGCGCAGCATTAAGAAAACCCCGGTGCTGTCGCTGTTAATGGTGTTGGCGATTTCGATTGGTATTGGTATCACGATTACTACGTTAAACGTGTACAAGATGATGTCATTTAATCCTGCGGGTGAACGCTCTGATGAGTTAAATGCGGTACAGCTTTGGAGCCAAGGTCCTGATTCTTGGGATGAGTTAAACTCGTTAGTGACTTACCAAGACGCGATGAATCTGCGCAACAATACCTTACCTAAAAGCCAAGCTGCGATGTTTCGCACTGGGATGGCAGTGCAAACGGAGGATGCCAATTTTGCGCCTATTTTAGAAAGCATTCGGGTGACGGACAGTGACTTTTTTAAGCTGTTTGACGTGCCATTTTTGTACGGTAATGCGTGGGATAAATCCGTCGACACTGAACCTGCTTATCAAGTGGTGATTAACGATAAACTCAATCAAAAGTTGTTTGCGGGTCAAAACAGTGTTGGCAAAGTTATCTATCTTAATCGTAAACCTTATCAAGTGGTGGGGGTGATTGATGCTTGGGATCCTAAGCCTAAATATTATGATCCCACTAACGGTGCCTTTAACGACACGGAACAAATTTTTGTGCCGTTTTCGCTGACGCCTATCGAAGAGTTTGATGTATGGGGTAACACGTCGGGTTGGAAGTTTGAGACGATGAATAGTTACAGTGATCGCCTTAACTCTGAAAAAGTGTGGCTGCTGTATTGGGTTGAGTTACCAAATAAAGACGCAGTAGCCAGTTACCGTTCTTGGCTCAGCAATTATGTAGCGGAGCAAAAAGCCCTAGGCCGTTTTACGGATAATAAATCTGCCGCTGACTCAGTCAAAGTATCCGATGTGGCAACTTGGCTTGAATACAATCATGTGGTGCCCGAAGACAATAAAATCTTGGTTGGCTTGAGTGCGCTGTTTTTAAGTGTTTGTTTAGTCAATATATTAGGTTTAATGCTGACAAAGTTCCTCAAGCGCGCACCCGAAGTGGGAGTGCGTCGCGCCATTGGTGCTAGCCGTGGCCAAATCTTCGCTCAATACATGGTGGAAGTGGGCATGATTGGCTTATTCGGTGGTTTGCTGGGACTCGCTTGGGCCTACGCTTCGCTTTATGGGTTATCGGCCCAGTTTGAGGTCGCGAAGGGGTTAACCCATTTATCGGCGAGTATGTGGATTATCACCCCAAGTATTGCGGTAGGCACAGCCTTGTTGGCTGGCTTGTATCCCGCATGGGTGGTGTGTCGCACTAAACCTAGTGTTTATCTGAAAAGCCAGTAAGGGACTCATTATGTTGCATATTAAACCTATTCTCAGCAGTTTATTGCGCAGTAAAAGCGGTCCAGTCTTACTGCTTATTCAGATTATCTTGTCTGTGGCGATTGTGGCGAATGCGAGCTTTATTATTCAAGAGCGTTTAGCCCTGATGCAGCGTGATTCGGGGATTAAAGAGTCAGAAGTCTTGACCTTTAGCTTGTTCAACTTCGATCCATTGATTGATAAAACCGCGCAAAACAAAATTGATCAGCAAATTTTGCGGGGGCTGCCCAATGTGATTGATGCGACCTCAACCAATATGTTGCCGTTAAGCGGTGGCGGCTGGTCGAGCACGTTAAATCTGGGCCCCGACCCAGATAGCGCTAAATCGACACCGCAATTTGCCATGTATTTAGGGACAGATCACACCATTGAGACCTTAGGAATTAAGCTGATTGAGGGGCGTAACTTTTACCCCCATGAACTTAAGGATAACCTCGATAGCCCTAGCCGATTAGCGATCATCTCCAGTACGTTAGCGAAAGCCATTTGGCCTGATGAATCCGCACTTGGCAAAGTATTGTACGAAGGTAAGGATGCGCAGATCACTGTGATTGGCGTAGTCGAAAAACTGCAAGGCGCGTGGATTGACAGTTCTAGCCTTGAAAATAGTGTGATTCAAAATGTGGATTATGGCAGCAGTTCTTACATGGTACGGGCCAAACCTGAGTTTCACGCCGAGCTTAAAGACGCGATAAAAAAAGCGCTGCTGGCTGAGAATCCAAACCGAGTGCTCGATGGCTTTAAGTCAATCGAGGCCTTAAAAGATAGCTCATACCGAGATCATAAATTGATGATTACTGTGTTAACTATGATGGTGGTGTTGTTATTGCTTATCACCTCGCTCGGTTTAACGGGCATGGTGATGTTTAATATCCAGCGCCGCACTAAGCAGATAGGTACCCGCCGCGCATTGGGTGCTAAAAAGCGCGATATTATCAGTTACTTCCTCGTGGAGAATTATTTGATTTGCTTAGCGGGAGGCGTGCTTGGCGGCTTGTTAGCGATACAGTTAGGCCAACAGTTGATGAAAATCTATAGCTTGCCTATGTTGGACTTAAGCTACCCACTAATTACTGTGGCAGGTTTGTTTATTGTCACCACGTTAGCGGTTTACTTGCCAGCGCGTAAAGCGGCAAATATTTCGCCAGCAACCGCAACTCGCAGCGTATAACTGAATATTTGATGTCACTCAAGGTGCGATAAAAGCGCGACAAAAGTGCGATAACAATAGGATGTTATTGCACTTTTTGTTACTTTACGGTTAACAGTTTTACTTAGGACAACACTCACACTTATGGATACTATCCTTATCGTCGATGACAATCATGCCATCTGCCAAGCCCTAGGTTTGATGCTAGAACTCAATGATTATCGGGTGCTGATTTGCCATAGCCCAGAGGACGCCCTTGGGTTATTGACGACGCAAGATGTGGATTTAGTGATCCAAGATATGAACTTTACCCGAGATACCACCTCGGGTGAGGAAGGTCGGCAGCTGTTTTACGCCCTGCGCGAACGCCAAGGGGATTTGCCGATTATTTTGATGACGGCGTGGACCCAGCTCGAAACGGCTGTTGAATTAGTCAAAGCGGGCGCTGCCGATTATATGGGCAAACCTTGGGATGACGCTAAGCTACTCAATAGCATCACTAATCTGATTGCGCTTTATAAACTCTCCCGTGCTAACCACCGCTTGGAGCGGGTGAATCATCAACGCCAAGTGGCGATCGCCGATGCGGATCTCTGCGGTATTGTCTTTGGTAGCGGTGCTATGCAACGTTGTATTGACTTAGCCTTGCAACTGGCACGCTCCGATGTGTCGGTCTTGATCACTGGCCCCAATGGCGCGGGTAAAGACAAGCTTGCCGATATTCTCCACGCCAATTCACCCTTAAAAAACAAACCTTTTATTAAGGTTAATGTCGGCGCCTTGCCGATGGATTTATTAGAGGCCGAGCTGTTTGGTGCCGAGGCGGGCGCTTTTACTGGCGCGACTAAAGCGCGTATTGGCCGTTTCGAAGCGGCAGACGGCGGCACGCTGTTTTTAGATGAAATTGGCAATTTACCTTTGTCTGGGCAAGTGAAATTATTGCGGGTGCTACAAACCGGCGAATTTGAACGCTTAGGAAGCCATAAAACCCAGAAAGTAAAAGTGCGGGTGATCAGTGCGACCAATGCGGATCTGGCCCAAGATATCGCTGAAGGGCGATTCCGTGAGGATTTGTTTTACCGCTTAAACGTGATTGAACTGGCATTGCCACCGCTGAATCAACGCATCGATGATATTTTACCTTTAGTGCAGCATTTTATTGGCAGCGATTTTAGCTTGAGTAAACCTGCGTTGCAGGCGTTATTACAGCACCGCTGGCCGGGAAATGTGCGCGAGCTTGAAAACGCCTGTAAGCGAGCCGTATTGTTGGCGCAAAGCCATGTGTTGACTGAAGCTGACTTTGGTTTGGCGACTGTTGCGAGTGTCATCAAATCGGCTTCCAGTGTTTCGGCTGTATCTGAGTCGCGGCTATCTGGCTTGAGACAGTCTGATCCTCTGCCTGTTTATTCGCCCGCTTCCATCCCCGTAAATACCGCATTTTATCATGAGTCTGTTCGTGCCCAAGTGTCAGATGCCAATGAGGCGATAGACGTGAGCCGAGAAGATATCGAAGCGGCGTTAAAACAGCATCATGGCGTAATTGCTCGGGTGGCAAAAGCGCTTGGACTCAGTCGCCAAGCGCTGTATCGGCGGATGGACAAGTTTGGTTTAGATAAGTCATAGGCTAAGTGCAGATGCTAGGGTAAAGGCTATCGATTAAGGAATCTGAGTGTTAATTCGAACTAAACTTATCATTTTTTCAATGGCTTGCTGCGCCTTTGGCGTCTTGCTGAGTTTTGCTTTGGTGAAGTATATCTCACCCGATGCTTCGTCTGTTGCCACGTCTAACACGATTGAAATCCCTGATGTGAATGTGCAACTGGATTTTGCAGAGCTTGAGAAAACGGTCGCCTCCATCGAACTCGCCCTTAACAATAGTGAGCAATTGCAGGAGGCTGCGGCGATGCAAGCGCACCAGAGGGCCGAGCAGATTAAAGCCGAGCTGCAAAAGCTTGAACAACTTAAACAAGAGCAGTTACAAATAAAACTCTTCAAGTTAGAACAACTTAAAGAAGGGCTGTTTAATTCTATTCCTCATGTGGTTGAGCCTTTACGTGTAGAACCGCTATCCATTTTACCGCCCAAAGCACCTGTATCTCCTGCGATATCCGCTGAGATAGCTAAGGGAGAGCGTGTCTCGAGTTTGACCTTAGGTGAAGGTTTGATCGTGTTGCTTCTCGCTTGTGCTGTCTGTGGTTTAGGTATTGCTTGGTTGACTCGACATCTCGGCCGCAGTTTAGATTCCCTTGAAGTCGGCTTGCTAAATTTTAGTGATAATGACTTTAGTGTGAGTATTCCTGAACATGGCGAAGGTCAGCTCAAAACCTTAGCGCAGTTATTTAACCATTCGGCGGCAAAATTGCGCCAAGAAAGGCAGTACATTTATCAGCGGGAGTTATTACTGGATAAGGTGATTCAAAGTTCTCCCAATGTGATGTTGTTACTGGACGATCATCAGCGGCTCATTTACGCCAACGATGCGGCGCGTCACCTATTTCATAAAAAGGGCAGAATGGAAGGCTTGAGCTTAGATGAATTGCTGGTGGATTTGCCCGAAGTATTGGCCTTAGCGCTTAAACATGAAAAGAACGGACTCTTCGCCATGGGTGAAGATGATGTGGAAACTTGGTATTTAAGTCGCGGCCAATTTTTATTGAATAACCAACAGCATAACTTGATTTTGCTCAAGCAGATGACCCGCGAGCTCAATCGTCAAGAGGTGGCAGTATGGAAAAAAGTCATCCGCATTATTAGCCATGAGCTCAATAACTCAGTCGCGCCCATCGCCTCTATGGTGAACTCCGGCCGACTGCTCACCAAAGATATCGATAATCCCAAGCTAACCTTAATTTTCGATACCATCGAGAATCGCACCAGCCATCTAAGCCAGTTTATCTTCAACTATGCTCGTTTTGCTAAGTTGCCGCTCCCGCAACGGCGTCAGGTGAATTGGACGCAATTTACTGCCCAGTTAACTCAGCATTATCCCTTTAAACTCATTCATGAGTTACCTGAGGTTGATGGTTTTTTCGATCAAGGACAGATGGAGCAAGTGCTCCTCAATTTACTTAAAAACGCCCATGAATCTGGCTCAAACCCCGAGGATGTCACCCTGTCGATTCGGTATCAAACCTTAGTGGATGGTGCAGGTTTTAGTATTGTGATTGAGGATCGCGGCGCAGGTATGTCTGGTGAAGTATTAGAGCAGGCGCTACTGCCGTTTTACTCAACAAAACAATCGGGTACAGGCTTAGGTTTACCTTTGTGCCGTGAAATTATCGAAGCCCACGATGGCAGTATTAGCATGCATAATCGCAGTGACGGTGGCCTGTTGGTTCGACTATGGTTACCACAATAATGCTCGCGTTTTGAATAAACACCGTAATGCGACTCTTAAGTCGCATTTTTATTGCTTATCTTATCCGCTTGTTTAATGCATAACTCCTATCCTCAACAGCCTCTTGGCGTATTAGCCAAATGGGCTATTTTTGCCTTTTTACCTTAGCTCTTCGGGCTAATTTGCCCCCTAGCGTAATGACGGGAGATCTTTAACCCTGTTAACCTGTTTTATCGAAAATTTGCGTTAAAACTCACCTTGTTCTAACAGAGGTTAGCGCGGTTTTTAAGGTTCGATTAAAAAGGTTAAGGAGGGATAAGTGAAACAGTTAAAACAGCGTCTGCTTACTTACGTTTTATGTCCATTCCTGCTGCTGGCTTCCCCTATCACTATTGCCGATAACGACATTGAAATTAGTGGCTTAGTAATAGATAGAACCTTGACTCGGTTTGGTAAGGACTTTGGCTTTTACTACTCAAGCTATTGGCGCGAATTGCCCTTTACCCAAGGCTTTAACGTCACTCTATATGAGACAGTGTTTCCACAGGCTGGAACCGTTTTAACCTTAGAGGTAAACGGGACTCGGATTTACACCACCCATTTTGGTCGTCGTGCAAATCCGATTAAAGAGAGCGCAGAGCAGGCGATTTTGCTTACGATTGATTATTTAGCGCAAGTCAGAGCCAATGCAATAACAGGTGATTTTTCAGGAACATCGGACGACTTTTAGGATAATAATAATGACATACAGGACGTTACTTGCTCTTGTCACGCTATGTGTGGCAAGCAGTGGCCAAGCCACTGAATTGATTTATACGCCAGTGAATCCCAGTTTTGGCGGCAATCCACAAAATGGGGCTTTCTTATTAAATAAAGCCCAAGCCCAGAATGACAATAAATCTACCTCGACCGAGAAGGACTTTGTCACCCGTTTTAAAGAATCCCTAGAGCGTAATATCATTAACTCAATCACCCGCGGTGTTGCTGATGGTGAAATTACCGATGGTGTTTACGATACAGGTGATTTTCGGATTGAAGTGGCTTCAACGGGAAATGGCGTGATGCTAACTATTACTAATACTGAAACCGGTGAAGTCACTGTGATTGAAATGCCGACATTTGGAGGAGTCAACTAATGGCCCGTCTAGTGTTAGTGAGTTTATTACTGCTAAGTGTGTCGGCCTGTAGCCTGATCTCCAAACCCGATTTAAATATCACGGCTGCCGAGGTTAACCCCTTGAGTGAGGTGATGCGTGGGCTGCAAACTCAACCAGGACCTAAGTTTCCTATCCCTGTGGCCGTGTATTCCTTTCGCGATCAAACTGGCCAATATAAGCCGCAGGCTAACGTGAGTTCGTTTTCGACCGCGGTTACTCAGGGCGCAACATCGATGTTGATGCAGACTTTGCTCGACTCAAAATGGTTTACACCCGTTGAGCGTGAAGGGCTACAAAATTTGCTTACCGAGCGTAAGATCAGCAACAAACAGAGCGGTACTAAGGGCGATGAAGTGCCCGTATTATCCACCGCCAGATTGTTACTCGAAGGTGGGGTGATTAGTTATGAGACCAACACTAGCACTGGTGGTAGCGGTGTCGAATACTACGGTATTGGCGCCTCTGAAATGTACCGTGAAGATCTGGTGACCATTTATCTACGCGCCGTGGATGTACACACAGGTAAAGTCATGATGTCGGTCTCAACCAGCAAACGTGTTTTATCCCAAGAAATGCG
Source organism: Shewanella sp. DC2-4 (assembly GCF_013248875.1). Taxonomy (NCBI): domain Bacteria; kingdom Pseudomonadati; phylum Pseudomonadota; class Gammaproteobacteria; order Alteromonadales; family Shewanellaceae; genus Shewanella; species Shewanella sp. DC2-4. Next base: position 632,625 of record NZ_JABRVR010000002.1, read on the forward strand.
TGCGGGCTTGTTCCGTTACACGAGTTTAAATCGACTCGCTGAGGCTGAAGTCGGTTTTACTACCAATGAGCCAGTGCAATTTTGCGTATTACAAGCCATTGAATTGGCGGTCGCTGAGCTGATTGATAAGGGCATCAAACAAGGTTACTGGAGCCCAACTCAAGTGGCGCAGCCAGCAGAAAAAGCCCAGGAGTTGAGTCAGGGCTAGGTGCCTGAAAGTCGGTATTAGATGCTAGAGCAAAGCAGGCTTCTGCTTTAGCACTTAGTCGCGATAGCGAAAAAGAAAACCGAGCCAGTTAAGCTGACTCGGTTTTTTATTGCAGTTATTGCAGCAGTCAGTTGATATTTGGCTATTTTAGTCCGTTTGCATGGCCTTCCAAAACAGTTCAAAACTGGCATCGCGGTATGTTCTATCTGTCCCCAAGTGCGGATTATCGATAAAGAAACGCGTTGCTGCTAGATATTGGCCGTGGCAGTTTTCTAGCATCAATTCCACTGGATAATGGGCGATTAGCCCCATCATTTGTCCCTGCTTAATGAGTTCGCTAATAAAGCCTAAGATGCTATTCATCGCTTGATCGCGCACCTTAGCAGCAATCATGGGCGACATTGAATATTGCTGAAAAAACAGTTGTTTGACAGGGTTATCCAGCGACCAATCTATCGCACTTTGCCATAGTTGTAGGGCATTGTGTTTAAGATCGCTGCCCTTATGGGTGTTTAACAGTAAGGCATCGGCAAATTCTTGTTTTATTGTAAGAAACAAAGATTCCATCAAGGCTTCCTTAGAAGGGAAGTGATGGAACAAGGTGCCCGTTGCTACACCTGCTTGTTTCGCAATCGAGGCGGTGGACGTGCCATGAAATCCTTGGCTGACAAAGAGCGCTAAAGCAGTATCGAGAATAGCTTGGCGTTTATCAGTCATGGTTTTAATGGGTTGTGTTGTTGATGGTTTATTCAAGATTTATCCCCCAATGACTAGCGCAAAAATAGCTTCATTAAGATGCGCTGGATAAAAGTGCCGTAGGGCGGGTGCACAAATTTGCCTGTGTTGAATCGGCCACGGCTGAGTACCGTTTTAGCATGGCTGAAGGTCAAAAAGCCTTCCTTGCCATGGTAATGCCCCATGCCCGACGGGCCTATTCCGCCAAAGGGCGCATCGTCGGCGGCGACATGAAACACGGTTTCATTGATACAAACACCGCCAGAATGGGTCTGCTGGAGGATCTTTTGCTGAGTTGGCTCATCGAAACTCATCACATAAAGCGCTAAGGGTCTGGCTCTGTGGTTGATGTACTGAATCGCTTCATCTAAGGTGTCGTAGCTAATAATCGGTAACAATGGGCCAAAAATTTCCTCTTGCATCAATAGCATGTCTTCACTGGTGTGAGTTATCAACTGAGTTGCGAGTTTACGATGTTGGCTATCTATGGCTTCGTCAGTTGCTGAAATAACACGGGCACCTTTTGCTTTGGCGTCTTCGAGCACTGTCATCAAGCGGTCAAACTGACGTGTATTAATGATGCTGCCATAGTCCTTATTGTGGTTAATGGTGCCGTACATGGCCTTAAACTTAGCTTGGTAGGCGGCGATAAAGTCATCCACCTTGGTTTTAGGGCAAAGCACATAATCAGGGGCTACGCAGATTTGTCCGGCATTCAAACACTTACCGTAAATCATTCGTTCTACTGCTATCTCAAGCGGCATATCGGGGGCGATAATCACAGGCGATTTACCACCCAATTCGAGTGTTACTGGGGTGAGATTATTCGCTGCGGCGCGCATCACATGGCGGCCGACTGTGGTCGAGCCTGTAAAGAGTAAATGATCGAAGGGCAGGGCAGAAAATTGGGCGGCAATGTCCGCCTCACCTTCAACAACCGCCACGTGGGATTCATCGAAGACTTGTGCCAATAACCGTTTGATCACTTGGTTGGTCGCTGGGGTAAATTCTGACATTTTGAGCATGGCATGATTACCCGCGGCAATAGCAGTCACTAGCGGGCCAATTGACAGCATGACGGGGAAATTCCAAGGCACGATAATACCGATCACCCCCAAAGGTTGATAATGCACTGTGACTTTGGCGGGTGCGAGTAAGATGCCCGCATGGCGAGCGCTGGGCTTGAGCCATTTTTTGAGGTTTTTCAAGCTGTAATTGATGTTGTTGATGACAGGCATAATGTCTGAGATCAGGCTGTCATCAATCGATCTATGGCCGTAGTCTTGGCTTAAGGCTTCGACTAAGGGTGTTTGAAATTGCAGTATGGCCGCCTTAAGTCGAGTTAATTGCTCCACTCGCGTAGCGTAATTAGGATTCGGCGCCGCTAAATAACTGCTGCGTTGGCGTTGGAGCAACTGAGTCAGTGGCGAAGTATTAAGGTGTTCGGTGGCCATATTCATAGTGGTTGCTCCAAGGGAAATGGTAGGCTGAGTCTTATTCGGTACTTTATTTAAGTAATCGTCTAGATTGAGTCTTTTATTAAATCAGTACCGACTGATTAGTCGGTTTATCCTAGCTTGCTTAGTGAGATGGTGCAAGGTATCTGGTGTATTTTTGAGCAAGATCACGGCTTGTTGTGGCGTTAGCTTTTACACTAAATCAAGGGTTGTTACATAAGGAGTATGTATGGCATTGTTAAAGCACGGAATTTCGATTGGTATTGAGCGTTACGGTGATGATGATTTTTTCGTTACCTTTAAAGCTATCGGTACCTTAACTCATCAAGACTACGAAATGATGGTGCCTGTGTTGGAGTCTGCATTAGCTGGGGTGAAAGATCCTGATATCTTCGCCTTGGTAGATGTCACCGAGTTGGAAGGCTTGGAACTACAGGCCGCTTGGGACGATCTCAAACTTGGGGTGAAGCATATTCGTCATTTCGAGAAAATAGCCATCGTCGGTAAGACGACTTTGCAGGAAGTGTTGGCTAAATTGGCAAACTGGTTTACGCCTGCTGAGGTAAGGTTTTTTGTTGATAATGGCGATGCTGTTGCTTGGCTAAGAGACTAAGGTTGTGAGATGAAGTTTGTGGTCTGCCAATGCGCTAAATCGGGCGTTATAGCAGCGCCGTAAAGATTCACCCAGCAATCCATTCGCGCCATAGAAGGAGTACAAATTATGCGTACAGGTCAAATACTCTGGCCCACAGATTTTTCGGAAACTGCGGCCCATGCACTGAGCTATGCCATTGAAATGGCTAATCTATACCATGTAGGGCTAAAAATTTTACATGTGGTTGAACAGCCGATCGGTGATGAAAACTTTATGATTCTATCTATTACCCCTGAAGAACTTGCTAAAAGCATGGAGGAAGCGGCGGCAACTAAAATGCGAGCACTATTGGATGGATTGAATACTGAGCTTCCCATCACTACCTTGATCCGCCGTGGCGATCCTGTCTATCAAATTTTAGAAGAGGCCAACAGTAAAGACATTGGCATGGTAGTAATTGCTAGCCATGGCCGAACTGGGATTTCGCATTTTTTACACACCAATGTCTCAGAAGCGGTGGCGAATGGTGCAGCTTGTCCTGTGCTTGTGGTTAAGTAACTGGCTTTGACTCTATAAATCCAAAGGGCGCTTATAGCGTCCTTTCTTTTTGATTGATAAAGAATAATTAATTGAAATGGGTACGCAAGAAGCATAGCAAACTGCTATAAAATAGTGGTATTTTGGCCTTAATAATTAGCTTAATTAAAAACTCAAATGATGGATAAGCTTATGCGTACTCAAGAAGTGTTATGCCCTACGGATTTTTCATCCACTGCGGCCCATGCGTTAAAATATGCGGTTGAAATGGCAAATGTTTATCAAGTCGATATTCGGTTGTTGCATGTGACTAGCCCTGCCCGTGGCGCCCATTGTTATGGTATTGCGGTCGATATTCCCGCTACATTGGAAAATGAACTCAAAGCTTTCGTTGATGCAAAAATGCAAAGTTTGCAGCAGGAAATGCAGCAGAACCTTACCGAAGGGCTCAATATTAAGTTAGTCGTGCGCCATGGTGATGCTATTGATGAGATTTTAGCGGAAGCCGTTGATGTGGGCATGGTGGTTATCGCTAGTCATGGTAGCAGCGGTTTAGCTGACTTTTTAAAACCCCACGTTACACAGGATATTGTTAAGTATGCTAAGTGCCCGGTGTTGGTGGTGAAATAACACTATGGGATAAGTTTAGTAGGAATCATTTTTGATCATTTTAGGTTCTGTTAACTTAGTCGACGCCTCTGCTTCATTGTCAAATGACATCAGGCGTCGATACTTTTCCTGCAGAGCCACTAAGCTGCCATCTTGGGTAATTTGTTTGAGTCCCGCATTAAAATCATCCCGAATTTGTTCACTGAGAAACGCGAACTTGTATTCTGTAGGTGGGAATATTTGGTGGCAAATCGCCTGTTGTTTTAAGTCTTTCTCAGTCAGTTTGCCCTCAAGATAGGCCTGCTTTAAGTAGTATTTGAAAATATTTTTATCCATCACAACGACATCGGCCCTGCGCTTCATCAGCATATAAACCTGCTGCACTTGCCTCGCTTGTTCTTGGTAGCCGCTATTGGTCTTAACCATGTTGGCAAACTCTTCCCCCAGTAACGATGATGCACGTTGAAAGGCGACGACTTGTTTGTTGTTTAAATCGTTTATGCTATTGATGTTAAATTGATTGCTTTCTAGGCTAATGGCGCAGTTTTGGTAGGTTATCGCAACGTTTGAATAAAAAACGTTGTTAATCATTCCTTCTTTGATGTTGATGATGCCATCGAGTTTACCCTCCCTGAGTTCATGGAAAGTGCGCGCCAGTGGTAAGTAGTGGATAGAAGCTGTATGGCCTTTAACGGCGAGGGCTTGGTTAAGTAATTCGAGTTCGATCCCGCTATTTGTTGCTTGGATGACATAGGGCGGGATAGACAGGCTGACGCCTATCTTAATTTCAGCCGCTTGGCCGAGCTGAGCGCCGCATAGGATGAGTAACCCCATCAATTTATAGCGGTTACGACGAGCCACTGAGCTATTTGGCTTATTGAGTTTATGCGCCATAAGTTACCAACACCTCCGCGGTATACACTTGTAACTGTGTTTGATACTCGCCAAGTCATTCCATGACTTTCTTGAGTAAGTGTAGTGTGTCTGTGAACTCAGCACGGCTTTATTTATCAAATACACATTAACGCTTTAACCTATTACAGGCTCAAAAGGATGAGCCCGGTTCAGTTAGAAAAGCAATTTCCTCCGCAGTAGACTCCCTGCCTAAGATAATATTTCTATGTGGATAGCGGCCAAACCTGTCGATAATCACTTTATGGCGCAGTTCAAACGTTAGGTTTGTTATCGCAGCTTCGCGATTAAACAGTTTTACTGCTACTTGGTGAATGGTTGCCGATTCGCTGTGCATATAGGGCATAAATAGAAAAGGGACTTGTTTGGATTTTAGTGCGGTATCGACCCGTTGGGCAACGGCTTCTTGGGCGAGCACTAAGGCGATGGTATCAGCTTCGAAAGCGGCAGGCGTATCGCGGTAAATATTACGGGAAAATTGATCGAGCACTATTATCTCAGCCAATCGACCTTGAGGCGTGATTCGCCAATGTGAAAGTTCTCCCCGTTTAGCTTGAAGTAGTACACCTTCGAAGCGCTGTTTGATCTGGGTATCAAATTCAACATCTTTAATCCACCAGAGCTTTGGGTCAATGTCTTCAAACCAAAATGTCAGTATTTGGTCTGCTGTGATTGTCTGGCTCATTTTAGCCTTTCTTCATAGGTGTTGAGTGATATTAGAAATAACAGTTGTTGGGGGAGGATGACAAGTCGTTTCGTTTGATTTAAGTGCAGATTTGTTATCTGATGATCTTGTCGCGAACCGTAAGTATTTAGCATTGGCTATTGCCTTATTGACTGAATATAAAGTAGTTTTGATGATAATTACTTTTGTTTCCAGATAGGTCATCCTATGTCACTTTCAATGCCAGCATCCCAACAGGTTTCAAAGCAAAATAAGGCGTTTCTGCGTAAGTTATATTTGGCGCATTTAATGGATGATGACCGCCATAATCTATTATCACTCAATAAGTTAACCGGAATGCCTCGCCGAACTTTACAGGATGCTATCGCAGCTTTTGAGGATATAGGTATTCGAGTCGAGTTTGTGCAGGAAGGCAGCCGTAACAATTCAGGTTATTACCGCATAGTCACTTGGGGGCCGATCAGTAGCGCTTGGGTCGATACCCATCTAAGCGAAATCGCTGAGCTGATAGGGTTTTACGAGAAGTCAATTTAAACGCTGTTTGTTACCAAGGACGAATTTGAGAACTCTTCAACTGTTAGGTTTTATTCTTGCCATCGCAGGCGTCATTTTGGGATATATAACGCTAGCATCTATTGACGGTCAAACATCTGAAGCTTCTGCTGGGGCTGCGGGTTTAGGCATGATTTTTATGGTATTACCAGCCTTTGGCTGTTCTACGTTAATGTTGGTACCTTCTTCTTTAACATTATGCAAATCAGAAGTAAGGCTACGTACCTATTTTAAAGGGAGTTTTTGGTTGAGTCTGTGGAAATTGAATTTAGTTATTTCTGCTGTATATATTCTTGTTACTCTTTATGTAGGCTGTTTATGGCTACAAATCAGCATTGGTCGCTAACGAGAGAATCATCTTGTTCATAATATGTTCATTTTTTAGGCTTAACCTTCAACGCGAATCTCACCCGAGGATATTGCATTCGTTTGCATAGATATTTGAGCATTTTCTCTTCGTTACTCCTTTGCCAATTTTCTGGCCTGACCAGCCTAAACTCCCTATAATCGGCTGCAAATGTCATCACGTTACATAGTGTTCACATCTAAATACCCTACATACTTAAAATAAAAAGGAACCTTGTTCCATGTTAGAAAAACTGTTCAAACTGAAACAAAATCAAACGAGCCTCAAGCAGGAAGCGGTCGCAGGTTTGACAACATTTATGACGATGGCCTACATCATTTTTGTGAACCCAATGATGTTAGCCGATGCGGGCATGGACCATGGTGCTGTATTTGTGGCGACCTGTTTGGCGGCGGCTGTCGGCTGTTTGGTTATGGGGTTGATGGCGAATTATCCAATTGCGCTTGCTCCAGGTATGGGACTTAATGCCTTTTTTACCTACACAGTCGTGGGTGAAATGGGTTACAGCTGGGAGACTGCGTTAGGCGCGGTATTCCTGTCGGGAATTTGCTTTTTAATCTTGTCCTTAGTGCGTATTCGAGAATGGATTGTAAATAGTATTCCCATGTCGTTACGTATCGGTATTGCTGCAGGTATTGGTTTGTTCCTTGCACTGATTGGCCTTAAGAGCGCCGGTATTGTGGTGGCAAGTCCTGCTACGCTAGTGACGCTGGGCGATATCACGGCATTTCCGGCGGTTATGGCTGTGCTGGGCTTTTTCCTCATTATTGCTATGGTGCAGCGGGGAATGAAGTCAGCGGTGATTGCCAGCATTCTGATTATCACTGGCCTAGGATTAGTGTTTGGTGATGTGCAGTATCAGGGCATTGTATCAATGCCACCTTCAATCGCACCTACATTTATGAAGATGGATTTATCCCAAGTATTTGAAGTAACTATGCTATCAGTCGTTTTTGCCTTCTTATTTGTGGATCTCTTCGATACCTCTGGCACCTTAGTGGCGGTTGCACAGCGCGGTGGTTTTCTCGATGATAAAGGCCGTTTACCACGTCTGAATCGTGCCTTAACCGCTGACAGTTTAGCAACGATTGCGGGGGCGGCTTTTGGCACTTCCACCACGACAAGTTATATCGAAAGCACCGCGGGTGTGAGCGCAGGTGGTCGTACTGGTTTAACGGCCGTTGTGGTGGGATTACTCTTCATTGCTGCGTTATTTTTATCGCCATTGGCGGGGATGATCCCGGCTTATGCGACTGCGGGTACACTGTTTTATGTAGCGATTTTGATGATGTCGGGACTGGTGCATGTCGAATGGGAAGATTTGACTGAAGCCGCGCCTGTGGTGGTTGTGTGTATATTAATGCCGCTAACGTTTTCTATCGCGACGGGCATTGCCTTTGGGATCATCTCATATGCAGCAATCAAATTACTCACAGGTCGCTTTAGCGATCTTAATGTGGGCATTTTAGTATTAGCCGCATTGTTTGTAGCTAAGTTTGTCTATGGTTGATGCTGTCGATTAATTCACCTGCACAGTAAAAACTCGCAGCGTAGATTGTTTACATTTTTTGAGGGCCATCTAATCGATGGCCCTTTTTAATGCGCGATTCTAAGCAAAAACGAAAATTTATCTCGAGTTAATAACTCCTTGCTACCAATTACTCAGCGGATTAGGTATAAGGATTGTTCGGTTATTTTGTTACAAATGAATAATGAACTTAAGTGAGATTGCGTATCGCCGCGTGGTAGTGAAGTTAGGGACGAGTGTGCTGACCTCTGGCAGTAAACAGCTAGATAAAGCCCACATGGTTGAGCTTGCTCGTCAAATGGCCGCACTGATGAAGTCAGGGGTCGAAGTCGTATTATGCACCTCAGGGGCAATTGCCGCTGGGCGTGAACATCTCCAATACCCGACGCTGCCCGACACTATGGCCAATAAGCAATTGTTAGCCGCTGTCGGGCAAAGTCAGTTGATCCTCGCTTGGGCACAACTCTTTAGTATTTATGGGCTGCATGTGGGCCAATTGCTGCTGACCCGTGCCGACTTGCAGGATAGGGAGCGTTACCTTAACGCCCGCGACACGCTCAATGCCTTGTTGGCCAATAATATTGTGCCGATCATCAATGAAAACGATGCCGTTGCTACCAATGAGATTAAAGTGGGCGATAACGACAATTTATCGGCGCGCGCAGCACTCTTATGCGATGCTGACTTATTGATTTTATTGACGGATCAAAAGGGCTTATTCGATGCCGATCCGCGCACTAACCCGAACGCTAAGTTAATTTCACAAGTGGTGAAAATTGACGATAGTCTGCGTATGCTGGCGGGCGGTTCTGTATCGGGTTTAGGCACAGGTGGTATGTCGACTAAATTGGAAGCGGCGGATATTGCTCGCCGTGCTGGTATCGAAGTGGTTATCGCCTCTGGCCATCACCCTGATGTGATCAAAAAAGTGGTCGCCAAAGAGTCTGTCGGTACTCACTTTAGTGCCATCGAAAACCCGCTCGAAAGCCGCAAACAGTGGATTCTAGCGGGACCTGCGACTCAAGGTTCTTTAGTGCTTGATGCGGGCGCGGTCAAAGCCGTGACTGACAAGGGCCGCAGTTTATTGTCTAAAGGTATCGTAGGCGTTAAAGGTCAGTTTGAACGTGGTGCGACGCTACAATTAGTTGATCAACAAGGTAAAGTGATTGCTAAAGGGATGACACGATACTGTGGCCAAGCCCTGAGTTTGATTGCAGGTAAGCATTCCGACGAGATCGAGTCTGTACTCGGTTACGATTATGGTGACGCAATAGTGCACCGCAACGACATGGTTGTCTTATAAGCGAGGTCTATTTTGAGTCAAATGAATCAAGATCAGTATTTACAGCAACTTGGCCAAAATGCCAAACAGGCCAGTTATGCTTTAGCCAACTTAACGGCGAGCCAAAAGGCTGACTTACTCGAAGCTATTGCCGATGCGCTGACTGCAAACTCCGCCGCCATTTTAGCGGCTAATGCTAAAGACGTTGCCGCCGCTAAGAACGATGGATTAACTGAGGCGATGATCGACAGACTGTTGCTCGATGATGCGCGTTTAGCGGGCATTATCGGTGATATCAGCGATGTGATCCGCCTTGCTGATCCCGTGGGCGAAGAGTTTGGCAGCAAGTTATTAGATAACGGTTTAAGGTTGACTCGTCGCCGCGTACCGCTGGGCGTGATTGGGGTTATCTACGAGGCGCGCCCGAATGTGACTGTTGATATCGCGGTACTCGCCCTTAAAACGGGTAATGCGGTGATCCTCCGTGGCGGTAAAGAAACCCTTGAATCGAATAAGCTTATCAGCGAAGTGATCCGCGGCGCGATTGTCGCCCAAGGTTTGCCCATAGATGCGGTGCAATTTATTGATTCTTCAGACAGAGCCCTAGTGACAGGTTTACTTAAGCTCGATCAATATGTCGACATGATAGTGCCGCGTGGCGGTCAAGCGCTGCAACGCTTATGTGCCGAGCAAGCGACGATTCCAGTGATTTTAGGCGGCATTGGTATTTGCCACTTGTATGTCGATAAAAATGCCGACCTTGAGCGTGCCTTAGGCGTAATCGCTAATGCCAAAGTGCAGCGTCCAACTGTGTGCAATGCTCTTGATACCTTGCTGGTGGATGAGCGCGTGGCGAGCAGCTTTGTACCGCAAATTGCCGAATATCTGCATCGTCTAGGCGTGCGTTTTTCAGTTTGTGACACAAGTTTTAGACTACTGGATGGTTTAGGGTTCGATGTGACGCTTGCTAAGTCTGAGGATTTTGGTATTGAATGGCTGTCATTAACCTTAGGTATCAAAGTCGTGAGCGATATCGATGCTGCCGTTAGTCATATTCGCCAGTATTCTAGCGGCCATTCGGAAGCCATTTTGACCGATGATATTCATGCAGCGGCGCACTTTATGAATGAAGTGAACTCAGCAGCCGTGTATGTGAATGCCAGTACTCGTTTTACCGATGGCGGTCAGTTTGGTCTTGGCGCTGAAGTGGCTGTGAGCACCCAAAAACTGCACGCCCGCGGTCCAATGGGGCTTGAGGCATTAACCACATATAAGTGGTTAGCTTGGGGTGATTACACCAGTCGTGTTTAGCGGTAAATACCGATAAACCCAAAGCCGTTAACCTACTACGTTGACGGCTTTTTTGTTTGCGGTATCCAACTGAATAGCGATATTAATGTGTTTGGCTAACGAGTTTAGCTGCTTATGGTGAGCGGGGTATAAGTGGCAAGTAACCAGATACAGAAAAATATCGTTGACATAACGACAGTGAATTTACGAAAGGCCTTGATGTATTCCAAGGTATAAATAAAGTACTTTTCTTGTACTCTGCGAGTGAGTAAAACCGAAGGCAGCATAAAACTGCAATAGAGCATGACTACCATAGTGGTAAAACTGTTTCCCCAGAAATGCTCATAAATAAATAAGGCGATGCAGAGTAGCATGGCGCACCAACTGATAGGGCTGATGCTATTTTCTGGATTCCATTGGGTTGATTTTTCCATCTGACTATCCTTAGTCGATTTGTACCTCAGTACAATTTATAGACGGATATCTCGGCTTTATCAAACGCTTTTCACTTTAGACTCAGTACGCTGGCCAGTTTGTTGCCGTTTGAGCCTTGTTCACCATTTATTTAATATGAGCGCGTACAACTTAAAGTGGAGTGAATTGCTTATTTAACGTCGAATGACTTGTGCTTAAATGTGGCCTGGATAGCTTAAAGCATCTAGCTTAAAGTGTCTTGATATCGGCAAATTCGCCTTTGCAAAGCAGGGCTAAGTCTGTTGCCGCTAAGCTTATCTCTAAACCGCGTCTGCCGGCGCTCACATAAATCCTGTCGAAGCCTTGAGCGCTGGCATCAATCAAGGTTGGTAATTGTTTCTTTTGCGCTAAGGGACTAATACCGCCGACCAGATAGCCTGAGGATTTTTGTGCTAGGTCGGCATCGGCCATTTGTAGTTTCTTTTGTCTTAAGCATTTAGCTACGGCTTTTAGATTAAGCTGATGATCGACGGGCACGAGCGCAACGGCAATCGGCGCATGGGCTTTGTCGATGGCAACTAAAAGGGTTTTAAATACTTGCGCGGGTTCAAGCCCTAGGGTGTTAGCGGCTTCTTCGCCGTAGGCGGCGCAGTGTGGATCGTGGCTGTACTCTAAGATATCAAACGCAATCTTGGCTTTTTTCGCCAATCTGACGGCCGGGGTCATTTTATACTCCTTCACAAAATGGAGGATATTAGCGCTTAATCTTGGCTTAAAATGTTAGCCAGCTCTTTTAATTGGTTCATTGCCGTGAGCTAACATTATTTAAGGCTGTTACTCAACGATTATTCCGCTAGCTTTGTGCTTATCTTGTTTTTACGCTCTAAATAACGGGGCAGAAGTTGCTGCAACATCATCCCCGATAAAATAAAGGCTAGGCCGAGATAGGTTGCCATCGCAATCGTTTCCTGCAAAATCCACGCGATAAAACCAATCGACATCACTGGGGATAAAAACACCATAGTGCTGATGTTCGCGGTGCGAGTGGCTGTTTTCAGCGCCATTAACCAGAGCACGAAGGTAATGCCCATCTCAAATAAGCCCACATACATACCTGCAAATATCGCCTTAATACTAAAACTGGGCAGGGTATCTGTCAGCACTAAGGTGACGGCAATAAAAGGTAAGCCGATAAGAAAACTCAATAATAAACTGACCACAGGATCGCCTTGATCTTTAGTGTTGACGATCCAATATAGGCACCAGAGTAAAGTGCTGGTGAGAGCAAGACCGATACCGAGTGGGCTATCAAAACTAAAGCCGCTGATATCGCCGCCGGTAGCAATGATAAACACGCCTGTATAGGCAATCAGCGCCGCAGCTATATCGCTCTTACGCAAATGTTGCTTTAACAAAGGCGCGGCAAGTAACGGCAGTAATACCGCCCAAGTGTAATTAAGTGACAACGCTTGCTGCGCTGGCAGTAAGGAATACGCTTTAAATAGCACGACATAGTAAAGGAAGGGATTGATGAGTCCAGTCACCAGATAAAACATGGGGCGGCGTAAAAACTGTTGCTTGAGTAAGGAAAGCTTTTTTTGCCAAGCAAGGATTCCGGCAAGGGCAATAATCGAAGTGAGTACGGCAACAAACACCAGTTGCAGCGGTGTGTAGTAACTCAAGGCAATCTTAAAGGCCGTGGCCACTGTCGACCAGAGAAAGATCGCCGCCATGCCATACACGTACGCTAAATTCGAAGACTTCACTCTGCTACCTTACGAGGATAAACATCCGCCAAATGTGGGCAGATTGAATAACAGCTTTGGTTGATAAGCAAGACTATTTTATGTGATTGGATATTTTATCCCGCTGTAGATGCGAGAAAGATAAATCAGAAAATTTTTTTGTTCGCCCTTGTAATTAAATTCCCTGTCCCAATATAGGTATCAAGGCAGAGAAGGTGGCCAACGATGGACTTGATATTTAAACCGTCTAGCCCCATATCAAAACCAACTAAACAAATTTAGATTGAATGAAATTTTTCGGAGGACCTCATGGGTAAAATTATTGGTATCGACTTAGGCACAACAAACTCTTGTGTAGCTGTCCTCGATGGTGGCAAAGCACGTGTGTTAGAAAACGCTGAAGGCGATCGCACAACCCCGTCAATCATCGCTTATACAGATGATGAAACCATTGTCGGTTCGCCAGCAAAACGTCAAGCTGTGACTAACCCGACTAACACATTCTTCGCGATTAAGCGTTTGATTGGTCGTCGCTTTAAAGATGACGAAGTCCAACGTGACGTGAACATCATGCCATTCAAAATCATTGCAGCCGACAACGGTGATGCATGGGTTGAATCGCGTGGCAACAAGATGGCTCCACCACAAGTTTCTGCAGAAATCTTGAAAAAGATGAAGAAAACCGCAGAAGACTTTTTAGGTGAAGAAGTAACAGAAGCGGTTATTACTGTTCCTGCTTACTTTAACGATTCACAACGTCAAGCGACTAAAGATGCGGGTCGTATCGCAGGTCTTGATGTTAAACGTATTATCAACGAACCAACGGCTGCAGCATTAGCCTACGGTATCGATAAGAAACAAGGCGACAACATTGTTGCAGTATACGATTTAGGTGGTGGTACATTCGATATCTCTATCATCGAAATCGACAGCAACGATGGCGACCAAACATTTGAAGTGTTGGCAACCAACGGTGACACCCACTTAGGTGGTGAAGACTTTGACAACCGTTTGATCAACTACTTAGCTGACGAATTCAAGAAAGAGCAAGGCTTAGATCTGCGTAAAGATCCATTAGCAATGCAACGTCTGAAAGAAGCAGCAGAAAAAGCGAAAATTGAACTTTCAAGCACCAACCACACTGAAGTGAACCTGCCATACATCACGGCAGACGCAACAGGTCCTAAGCATTTAGTGATTAAAATCACTCGTGCTAAATTGGAATCGCTGGTTGAAGACTTGATTATCCGTACATTAGAGCCACTAAAAGTTGCCCTGGCTGATGCAGATTTATCTGTAACAGACATCAACGAAGTGATTCTAGTGGGTGGTCAAACACGTATGCCTAAGGTTCAAGAAGCAGTGACAAACTTCTTCGGCAAAGAACCTCGTAAAGACGTGAACCCAGACGAAGCGGTAGCCGTAGGTGCTGCAATTCAAGCGGGCGTACTGTCAGGCGACGTGAAAGACGTATTACTGTTAGACGTAACACCACTGTCTCTTGGTATCGAAACCATGGGCAGCGTGATGACTAAGTTGATTGAAAAGAACACCACTATTCCTACTAAGGCGCAGCAAGTGTTCTCAACAGCCGATGACAACCAAAACGCAGTGACGATTCACGTACTGCAAGGTGAGCGTAAGCAAGCGAGCGCGAACAAGTCATTAGGCCAGTTCAACTTAGACGGTATTGAGCCAGCTCCACGTGGCCAGCCACAAATTGAAGTGATGTTCGACATCGATGCCGACGGTATTCTGCATGTGTCTGCGACAGACAAGAAAACCGGCAAGAAACAAAACATCACCATCAAAGCCTCTTCTGGCTTAAGCGAAGAAGAAGTGGCACAAATGGTACGTGATGCCGAAGCTCACGCAGATGAAGACAAGAAGTTTGAAGAGTTAGTGCAAGCACGCAACCAAGCTGACGGCTTAGTCCACGCGACTAAGAAACAAGTGGAAGAAGCGGGTGATGCATTGCCAAGCGAAGATAAAGAGAAAATCCAAGCTGCTATGGCCGCTGTTGACACTGCCAGCAAAGGCAATGACAAAGAAGCCATTGAAAAGGCAACTCAAAACTTGATCGAAGCATCTGCTAAGCTGATGGAAATCGCTCAAGCTAAGTCTCAAGCTCAAGGCGGCGACAATGCCGACGCGGGCAAACAGGCTAACGCTGCTGCCGATGACGTTGTCGATGCTGAATTCGAAGAAGTGAAAGACGACAAGAAATAATGACTTGTTTTCAATCAAATAGATTGATTTCAAAGCGTTAATTTCTAGGCGGGCGTTACGGGGCAACCCTAACGCCCGTTTGTTCAACACCAGCTGAGAAGCATGAGATTATGTCAAAGCGAGATTATTACGAAGTATTAGGTGTCAGTCGTGACACCAGCGAACGTGAAATTAAAAAGGCCTACAAACGTCTGGCCATGAAATTTCACCCAGATCGCAACCCAGGCGACAAAACCGCAGAAGCTAACTTTAAAGAAATTAAAGAAGCCTACGAGATCCTAACCGACGCCGACAAAAAAGCGGCCTATGACCAATTTGGTCATGCGGGTGTGGATCCTAATCGCGGTGGCGGTGGTTACGGTGGTGGTCAAGGCGATTTCGGTGATATTTTCGGTGATGTCTTTGGCGATATTTTCGGCGGTGGACGTCGTGGTGGTGGTCAACGCCAAGCGGCCCGCGGCTCAGATTTACGTTACAACCTAGAGTTATCACTGGAAGAAGCCGTTAAAGGCTTAACCAAAGAACTGCGTATCCCAACACTGGCGACTTGCGATCTATGTGAAGGCAGCGGCGCTAAAAAAGGCACCTCTGCAACCACTTGTGGCACCTGTCATGGTCAAGGCCAAGTCCAAATGCGCCAAGGTTTCTTTGCGGTGCAACAGCCTTGTCCAACCTGTCATGGCCGCGGCAAGATCATCAAAGATCCTTGCACTAAGTGTCATGGCGATGGCCGTGTTGAAAAGAGCAAAACCTTATCGGTTAAGATCCCAGCAGGCGTTGATACGGGTGACCGTATTCGTTTAGCGGGTGAAGGCGAAGCGGGTGAGTTTGGCGCGCCTCCAGGGGATTTATACGTTCAGGTCAGCGTGCGTGAGCATGCGATTTTTGTCCGTGATGGCAACAACCTTTACTGCGAAGTGCCGATATCCTTCAGTAAAGCGGCCCTAGGCGGTGAGATTGAAGTGCCAACACTGGATGGTAAAGTCAGCCTGAAGATCCCAGCCGAAACGCAAACGGGCCGTATGTTCCGTTTACGTGGCAAAGGCGTCAAGTCGGTTCGCAGCCATGCGGTAGGCGACTTGCTCTGCAAAGTGGTTATGGAAACCCCAGTTAACTTAAACGATCGTCAAAAAGAACTGTTACGCGAATTTGAAGCCACCTTAACCGGTGAGTCGAAAAAACACAGCCCAAAGGCTGAGGGCTTTTTCGATGGCGTGAAAAAGTTCTTTCAAGATCTGAATAGCTAACTTGGTCTAGTGGCGCAGAGGTTAGCTGCGCACTAGATGAATAAAGCCTCGCAGTGTTTAGCACTTGCGGGGCTTTTTTATGGTTGTTTTATGCTAAAACCACTTAAAAGGCTAGATGTTAGTTTGATCGTTCTGCTTTGCTATTTGGCTTTATAGCCGAGATTGTTTGTGACTTAAACCTAGCTTTAGGTTTCTCTTTTTTAAAGAAAATCAAAGTCGTGGGGCTTCACCCCACACCCGACCAAGGAGGACTGCTCGTCCTATCCTCCTTGGATGCTCCATGACGCCCCCAACGGAGTTGAAAGCCCCTTGTGCTCATTGGCAAATTTGCTGACGCTTCCGATGGGGCGTCCCTTCCCCTCGAAAGCTAGCTTGCCATCCATGGCAAGACTCACGCAATTTGTCTATTCGCCCTGCGGCAACTCCGAGGGGATGGTGTATTCCTTTGATTCTGGTGTTATCGGTAAATTGTTCAGGTATAAAAGTTATTCATGTCCGGTCTTTACGTTCGCCCAGCGGCAATTCCGAGGGGATAGTGTATTACGTATTCATTGATGCTATTGATAAGCAAATAAATAATAAAATCAAGCTCACATAACCTTTCATTTATCTAAAAGTATATAAAATGAGATTTAAGAACAACTATCTAGTTTTAAATTATTGTTTACAAAGAGGAAAAACAGTGGGAAATTGAGTGTATTCAATATTGTTCATTTGTGTATCTAAACACTGTAAATGTAAAGTAATTAGAATTATTTATATATGGAGTATCGATGAAAGTATTTATAAGTTGGTCTGGTGAAATGAGTCATAAAGTCGCCAAGTCGCTAAGAGACTGGCTACCATCTGTAATACAGAGTATTACACCTTACGTTTCTTCAGAAGATATTGACAAAGGAGCACGTTGGTCCAGTGACATTGCATCAGAACTCGATGAATCATCTTTTGGCTTATTATGCGTAACGCCGGACAATATAAACGCACCGTGGTTAAATTTTGAAGCTGGAGCACTTGGTAAAAGTGTAGATAAGAGTAGGGTTTGTCCTTTTTTGTTTAGGATTAAACGCTCTGATATAAAAGGACCTGTACTCCAGTTTCAATCAACTATTCATGATAAAGAAGATATTTATAAGTTATTAAAATCTATCAATGATGCTTGTGGAGATCAGGGTGTAGTGGTCAAGTAAAATTGGCCACGGTTTTAGAGTCATTCCAATATAAACGTTCTGACTCATTTGGCGTTAACCCACCATTATATTGATGGGGTCTGGTCTCACTGTAATATCCAGTGATGTAATTTGTGATCTCTTTATCTGCTTCTGTAAAATTCCCATAACCACTGGCAGGTATCCACTCAGATTTCAAACTTCTAAAGAAACGCTCCATTGGTGCGTTATCCCAACAATTCCCGCGGCGACTCATACTTTGCTCAATCTGAAGACGCCATATTAATTGTCTGAATTTCAAGCTTGTGTAATGCGAACCTTGATCGCTGTGATATATCACATTCTCAGGCTTACCCCTTAACTCAAATGCCATTTTCAAAGCTTTACAGGTCAGCGCACTATCTGGTGATAATGACAAAGCCCATCCAACAGGTTTGCGGGAAAATAAGTCTAAAACAACGGCTAGATAGGCCCAGCGATTACCGACCCAAACATACGTCACGTCGCCACACCACACTTGATCTGGTTGAGTTACTGCAAACTGTCGATTAAGCGTATTGGGGATTGCAACATGCTCTTGTGTCGCTTTCCTATAAGAATGCTTAGGCTGCTGACAGCTTAATAACCCAAGTTTTTTCATTAGATTACGGGCTCGATAACGACTGAGACCAATCCCTTTGTTAGTCACTAATTGCGCTATCGTTCGCGCACCGGCAGAGCCATGACTAATACGATGTGCGGCCTTCACTTCACTGCATAAAATAGTAAAGTCTGTATCAATATGTTCTTTTCTTTTTTAGCCAATACTTATAGCTACTTCGATGCACTTTGAATGCATTACAAATTGTGAGAATAGAGTGGCTCTGCTTGAGTGCGCTGATTAGCGTAAATTGTTCATCGAGTCTGACATCAAGAGAGCGGTAGCCTTTTTTAGGATAAGATTGTGCTCCTCAAGACGAGCTATTTGCTTCTTCAGCTCACGGATTTCAATTTGTTCAGGGGTAATCGGAGATGCTTTTGGTGTGCCACCCTGGCGTTCTAGTTTTAACTGTCTCACCCATTTATCCATAGTGGACTTACCTACGTTCATCGCCTTTGCAGCTTCGATGATGCTATGGTTTTTATCGAGGACTAATTGGGCTGCTTCAAGTTTGAATTCAGCACTAAATGTTTTTCTGGTTGTCGATCTCATGTTTTCACCTAAAGTCATCTACGAGGTAATAATATCACCTCTATTTAGGTGGCCAAAATTAGTGTGCCACTACAGGGGATAGAGGAAACTAGACTTGAAAAAACATTTGCAGTTTGGTGGCCTAAATTAGATGAAGAACTTTCTCAAATTCCAAATCCGCAAGAAGCTCAAGAGGTTACTTCGAATCAACCTGAAGAAATGTATGGGTATGTTTCTAGAGTTCTAGAAGAGGTCTTAGAAGTTAGCCGAACAAATCAAAGGTTACTTCGTGATCCTACCACCCTCTTACCAGTGGACTATTTCGAGCATGTTTTGGATAGGCTAAATAGGGATAGTAGGTTGCGTAAAAGATCAATGGAGGAACGTATTATAGAAGAACGTATTCATCCGGCTGCATTAGAAGAATTGGTTGTTAGATATCGAGAATTCCTAAAGTTTTTTGGTAAAACTAGACATAAATTTGGCGAAAATCCTGAAATGATGGAAGAGTTGCTCTTTTTACTTCGACGCATGGATGATCCTCTTCGATATTTATGCAACAACATAGGTATGAGGCTACCAAAAGAGATGCTTGATGAGTTTGATAGACTATAAATCAGATTTATCTTACTTTGCGGTATTTAACCATTGATACCTTCAAATACCTATCGTCATAGACTCTTGTTTATAAAGATAGGTATTTGAGCGTGAGCCATCAATGATGATCAATGGCTCTTTTGAGAGGTTACTCTTCTGTATCAGTAAATGCGGCTTCGGCTTTCTCTAACTCTTGCTCGGTTTTCAGTTGAAACGCTTGTTGCTTTTTAAGCTTGGCTTCTTCTTCAAGTGCAGCTTCTCTTTGTTTAAATTCGTGTCTCTCTGGTTTAGTTAGAAACTTAAACGCGAGCTTGTTGCCTAGCACGTAGGCGACCACGTCTTCACCTTTTGTGCGGCGCTCATCGACGCGTTGTGAAAAACGGGCGTTATCGCGGGCTTTACGTTCTTCGGCATTTAACTTACTCATAATCTGTTCTCCTCATTTAGTTAATCACGGTAGTGTTCCACTACGCTCAGTTAAACAAATGAGTTGTGTTGCACATTCATAAAGCTGATTATGCGGGATTCTACCATAAGCGCTCATGAAAGCTGTGGGATTAAAATCTACCATCCCATCACTTGCGTTAACTTTACGCACATAAGAAAGATGCGGCAGGAGTCTCTTTTAAGATACACCACGAACGCCGAAGCGACAGGAATTCACCTATTCCTGCGAACTGGCCGTTAGACATGAACCTTGTCGGCAGGGGAGATCCAAGAGGGGGTTGCAGTTGATTCTCTTTAGGTCGGTTATTGATTTGACCTTTGGTTTAGAAATTCAAACAAAGTTTCAAACTAGACTTTCTTAGTGGCGTAACGCAAATGCCGTAACTGTATTGTTGCAAACCGTACCGTTGTAAAGAGTACCGTTGCAAACTGGCCAAGGCTTGCGTAAAAGCCGAAACAACATTGGTATTCAAAGGCAACTCTCAGTAAACTTTCGCTCCCATGTTTTGATCCGGTGCTGTGATGACCTTTCCCGAGCTTTCTTCTTCCCCTGAGTCGTTAACTTTTGCTGAGCTTGGCTTAAATTCGGCGTTACTTAAGGCCTTGCCTGCAAGTCTTAAACATCCGACAAAGGTACAGCAACTCACGATTCCGGCCATTCTTGCAGGACGGGATTTGTTAGCCTTAGCACAAACTGGTAGCAGGGAAAACCTTAGCCTTTGGTTTGCCACTCCTACAACAAATTTTGTTGCAACAGCAAACACAGTTGCAGAGCACTAAGTCTGTACAGTCTCTAAATGCACTGGCGTTAGTGTTGGTGCCTACACGGGAATTAGCGCTGCAAGTGACTGAGGCGCTGCAAACAGTGGCGAGTCAGTTATCGACTTCGTTGAA
This sequence comes from Shewanella sp. DC2-4, assembly GCF_013248875.1. Taxonomy (NCBI): domain Bacteria; kingdom Pseudomonadati; phylum Pseudomonadota; class Gammaproteobacteria; order Alteromonadales; family Shewanellaceae; genus Shewanella; species Shewanella sp. DC2-4. Next base: position 653,292 of record NZ_JABRVR010000002.1, read on the forward strand.
CATTCAGCTTCTGTGTGGCGGGGTCGCGCTGGAAGACCAATTAGCCGAACTTGCAGCCAAGCCGCAGGTGTTAGTGGCAACCCCTGGACGTTTACTGGACTTATGTAAACAGGCCCACGTCAGCCTCGATTCGATAAAACATCTTGTGCTGGATGAGGCTGACCGCCTGTTGGAAATGGGGTTTTGGCCCGATGTGCAAAAGCTGATGGCGTTTATGCCTAAGCTTAAGCAAATCTTGTTGTTTTCTGCCACCTTGCCCGAGGCTTTGGATACATTGGCGGGCAAACTGCTGGTGAATAAGCCGCTACGGGTCGAAGCTCACAAGGTGAATTCAGTGGTTGGTGAAATCGAAGAACAGCTCTATTTAGTCAACAAGGGCAGCAAAGCACAGGCATTGATTGCGCTGTTAAAACAGTATCAATGGCCGCAGGTGTTGGTGTTTATCAGCGCCCGTGATGATGCCGATGCCGTCGCTAAACGACTCGCCAAAGCGGGGATGAAAGTCGCCGCGCTGCACGGTGAAAAAGAGCAAACCGTGCGCAGCCAAACCTTGGCCGACTTTAAAGCCAATCGGATCCAAGTATTAGTGGCGACAGATTTGATGGCGCGCGGCATTCATGTTGATGCCTTGCCTGTCGTCATCAATTTGGATTTGCCCATGAGTGCGCCTGTGTACGTGCACCGCATTGGCCGCACCGCGCGCGCTGGCGAAAAAGGGCTGGCGATTTCCCTCGTGTGCCACGGTGAAATGGTAACTTTAACGGCGATCCGCAGTTTAACCGCGCGGGAGTTACCGCTGGCATTATTGGCTGACTTTCCGGTAACGGATAAGCCGAGTGAAAAAATCATTGATGGCGCCACTGAGGGAAAAGCTGAGCGTAAGCGACCACCACGGGATAAACAGGCGAATCGCCGTAGCATCAATAAGCACAGCGCTAAAGAGTTTAAAGGTAAGCGCTGAGCTTGAAGCTATTCATAGCGTTCGAGCTTGGCGTGCCTCAATCACTAAACAGATAACAGAATAAAGCGCATTGGCCGCTGTTATCACTTTCGCTCTGGGTGTAACTTAGTGACTTATTTACATTAAGGAGCTAAGTCATGGGATCGACATTGGCGTTAAGCAAAGCACTTCATAAAGTGGTGAATAACGGTTTAACGACCGAGCACTTTGTACTTAGGCCATTCCAGCGAGCGGATCTTGAGGCTTTTACCGCCTATCGAGCCGACCCTAAGGTCGCTAAATATCAAAGCTGGACGGATTACAGCTATAGCGATGCACTCGCGTTGTTCGAGAAGATGGATTATGCACAATTTGGTGCGGTTGATACTTGGTTTCAGCTTGCGATTGTTACTGGCGCGTTGGGAACAAGACCGACCCAATTAGTTGGCGATCTGGCGCTGCACTTTATTGATGAGCAGCAGGTGGAAATTGGCTTTACGATTGCGCCTGAACATCAAGGTAAACATGTGGCTTTTGAGGCCGTCAGCGCATTGCTGGATTACCTCTTTATTGAATTGCATAAGCATAGAGTTATTGCCATCACCGATGCACAAAATCTTGCCTGCTGTCGCTTACTCGAAAAACTCCGCTTTAGGCGTGAAGCCCATCATGTGAAAAACATCTTCTTTAAAGGCGCGTGGGGCGATGAGTTCGTCTATGCCTTGTTAAAGGAGGAGTATTAATTCCTTTTAGGTGCAAAGTATCGCTAACGCGCGCCGCCAGTGTTTCTCTATTTGGCTTATCTTGTCTATCTCAGTAAAATCTTTCCATTAGTTGAGCCCGTGTTGGCTCAAAGATCTTCACGCCCGTCATGGGATTTAAGGAGTGCCACATGAAATCAATGCGTTTAGGCTTAGTGGGTATGGCGGTCGCGCTCGGATTATCGGCCTGTGCGACCACGCAATCGCCAACGGGGCGAGGGCAGACCTTGTTGTATTCAGCGGCGCAAATGCAGCAGATGGGCGATTCCTCCTTCGAGGAAATGAAAAAACAGCAAAAAGTGAGTAGTGATAAAAAGCTGACGCAATACGTCAATTGTGTCGCTAATCGTATTACCGCAGTGCTGCCGGACCAAACCCAGCGCTGGGATGTGGTTTTGTTTGACTCAGAACAAGTCAACGCTTTTGCTCTGCCGGGTGGGCATATTGGGGTTTATACCGGATTGCTTAAGGTCGCTAAGGGACCAGATCAGCTTGCTACTGTGCTCGGTCACGAAGTCGCGCATGTGTTGGCGCAGCACGGTAATGAGCAGGTTTCCCGTGGACAGTTAACGGGCGTTGGAATGCAGATTGCCGATGCAGCGCTAGGGGCGAGTGGTGTGTCGAATCGCGACTTATATATGTCGGCATTGGGACTCGGTGCTCAGGTGGGGGTGATCTTACCCTTTGGCCGTGCCCAAGAGAGCGAAGCCGATATCATGGGCGTAGAGTTAATGGCTCGAGCGGGTTTCAATCCGGCTCAGAGTGTTGAGTTATGGCAGAATATGTCGAAGGTGGGCGGTAGCCAAGGGCCGGAGTTATTATCGACCCATCCATCGAACAGTAATCGCATTGCTCAGCTACAACAATTGCAAGCACAGATGCAGCCACTTTATGCCAGTGCTAAAGCGCAGGTGAAGAATCAATGTGTGGCGCCGAAATAAGCTGAAGTCTATTTAAGATCTAAGTGCCCGTTTGGTGAGTGTTCGCCGTCGTTTGCGCAGAGATATGTGTCCTTAACCTATTTATGCTTTTGGATAAATACGCAATAAGTGTGTAAAAAAGCCTCCTTAGTTAAATAAGCAGTCAGTTTATCAGCATAGCTCGCTGAACTATGGTAAACTGGCGCGCAAAATTCCACTGATAATTGAGAGTCGTTAATTATGTCTGATAAATTCAGTACTGTTGAACAGCAAGCAAGCTACGGTGTAGGCCGTCAAATGGGTGAGCAACTGGCCGCCAATTCTTTTGATGGTGTGGATATTCCAGCCGTTCAAGCGGGTTTAGCCGATGCGTTTGCCGGTTTAGAAAGTGCTGTGTCTATGCAAGATCTGCAAGTTGCTTTCACTGAAATTAGCGGTCGTATTCAAGCTGCTCAAGAGCAAGCTGCTGCTGCTGCGTCTGCTGAAGGCGATGCCTTCTTAGCTGAAAATGCTAAGCGTGATGGCGTGACTGTGACTGACTCTGGTCTGCAGTTCGAAGTATTAGTCCAAGGTGACGGTGCTACTCCAACTTACGAAGATACTGTTCGTACTCACTACCATGGTTCTTTCATCAATGGTGATGTGTTCGACAGCTCTGTAGTTCGTGGCCAACCTGCTGAGTTCCCAGTTTCTGGCGTTATCGCTGGCTGGACTGAAGCACTGCAACTGATGCCAGTAGGCACTAAGTTGAAATTATTTGTGCCACATCACTTAGCTTACGGTGAGCGCGGCGCGGGGGCATCGATTCCTCCTTATTCAACTTTGGTATTCGAAGTTGAATTATTAGATATCATCTAATATTGAAAAAACGCCTAAGCCTGTCTTAGGCGTTTTCTTATGGAATACAAAGAAAGATTGAGGAGATTGAAATGAGTGGACAAGTGAGAGTGGCAATCGTCGGTGCCGGTGGTCGTATGGGACGCACTCTTATTGAAGCGGCCTACAATCACGACCATATTTTACTGGGTGCCGCCATTGAGCGTGCAGGCTCAAGTTTAGTGGGTGTGGATGCGGGTGAGTTAGCTGGTGTGGGTAAATTAAACGTCATGATCATGGATTCGCTCGATTATGCGACCGATGATTTTGATGTGTTGATCGATTTCACCGCGCCAGACGCCAGTATTGTCCATTTAGATTGGTGTGTTCGCCATAAGAAAGCTATGGTGATTGGCACAACGGGTTTCAATCATGCTCAAAAAGAACAGATCAATGCCTTTGCCGAGCAAACGCCGGTCGTGATGGCGCCGAATATGTCTGTGGGTGTCAATTTGATGTGGAAATTACTCGAACTGGCTGCCGAAGTCATGGGTGATTACACGGATATCGAAATTATCGAAGGCCACCACAGACACAAAAAAGATGCGCCGTCGGGCACAGCCCTGAAAATGGGTGAAGTGATTGCTAAGACTTTAGGTCGCGATCTTGAAAAATGTGCCGTATATGGCCGTGAAGGGATCACGGGTGAACGTGACCGTGAAACTATCGGTTTTGCGACTATTCGTGCTGGTGATTTAGTTGGTGAACACACGGCTATGTTTGCCGATATCGGTGAGCGTTTAGAGATCACCCATAAAGCTTCGAGTCGTATGACCTTTGCTAATGGTGCTATGCGTGCCGCTCACTGGCTCGTGGAGCAAAAGCCGGGCTTGTATGATATGCAGCAGGTTTTAGGTTTGCATTAATATTAAAAACGCCGATATGGCGTTTTTTTTTGCACCCAGTTACCAGTGGGTGGACGGTTTCGCGTTTTTACTGTAAACTCGCTGGAATTTGTCAAAATTTCGTAAATTAGCGGAAATTGGTATCTTAACATAACATAAAAACATTATATTTCAGTGGCTTGGCTCTTTATGGAGGTCGCGTTGACAAAGTCTGCCTTACTCGTACTCGAAGATGGAACTGTATTCTCTGGCACAGCAATTGGTGCCGATGGTCTCTCTGTTGGTGAAGTTGTTTTTAACACTTCCATGACAGGATACCAAGAAATTTTAACTGATCCATCCTACTCACGCCAGATTGTAACATTAACCTACCCACACATAGGCAACACTGGTACCAATGATGAAGATATTGAATCCGATGGGGTTCACGCTTGTGGTCTTATCATTCGTGATCTTCCGCTCATCGCAAGTAGTTTCCGTAATCAACAAAGCTTAAGTGATTATCTCAAAGCGAACAATGTCGTTGGCATAGCAGATATCGATACCCGCAAGTTAACTCGTATTCTCCGTGAAAAAGGTGCTCAAGCCGGTTGTATTATGGCAGGTGCAGACTTAGACGAAGCAAAAGCGCTCGCCGCTGCCAAAGCTTTCCCCGGTTTAAAAGGCATGGATCTCGCTAAAGAAGTCACGACTAAAACTGCCTATCCATGGCGTAAAGGTAGCTGGCGTTTAGTGGGCGGCTTACCAGAAGATACGCCAGCAAATGAGCTTAAATACAAAGTAGTAGCCTACGACTACGGCGTTAAGCAAAACATTCTGCGCATGTTAGTGGACCGCGGTTGTGACGTCACCGTAGTGCCTGCTAAAACTTCAGCTGCCGAAGTGTTAGCGATGAATCCCGATGGTGTGTTCCTTTCGAACGGCCCTGGCGATCCAGAGCCATGCGATTACGCGATTGAAGCGATTCAACAAATTCTGAAAACCGACACGCCGATTTTCGGTATTTGTTTAGGTCATCAGCTACTCGCGCTGGCCTCAGGTGCAAAAACTTTGAAGATGAAGTTTGGTCACCACGGTGCAAACCACCCAGTGAGCAATATCGAGAAAGGTAACGTGATGATCACCAGCCAAAACCACGGTTTTGCTGCCGATGAAACGACCTTACCCGCCAACATTAAGGTGACGCATAAGTCGCTGTTTGATGGTTCACTCCAAGGTATCCATCTGACGGACAAGCCCGCGTTCAGCTTCCAAGGTCACCCTGAAGCGAGCCCTGGCCCGAACGATGCCGCCCCGCTGTTCGATCACTTTATCGAGCTAATCGACATATACCGTCAGAACGCCAAGTAGTACGCTAGCTAGGAGAAGAGAGAAGCAATGCCAAAACGTACAGATATAAAGAGTATTCTTATCCTAGGCGCCGGCCCAATCGTGATTGGTCAGGCATGTGAATTTGACTATTCTGGCGCACAAGCGTGTAAAGCGCTGCGTGAAGAAGGCTACCGTGTCATTCTGGTGAACTCTAACCCTGCCACCATTATGACTGATCCAGAAATGGCCGATGCCACTTATATCGAGCCGATTCACTGGGAAGTGGTCCGTAACATTATTGCTAAAGAACGCCCAGATGCGATTCTGCCAACCATGGGCGGCCAAACCGCACTGAACTGCGCATTAGAACTTGAAGCCAAAGGCGTACTGAAAGAATTTAACGTCGAGATGATTGGCGCGACTGCCGATGCTATCGATAAAGCTGAAGACCGTAGCCGCTTTGATAAAGCGATGAAAAGTATTGGTCTTGATTGTCCACGCGCGGGCATTGCCCACAATATGGACGAAGCTTATGGCGTACTTGATCAAGTGGGTTTCCCTTGTATTATCCGCCCATCCTTTACTATGGGTGGCTCGGGTGGCGGTATCGCTTACAACAGGGAAGAGTTCGAAGAGATCTGTTCACAGGGCTTAGAGTTATCGCCAACGAGTGAACTGCTGATCGACGAATCACTGATCGGTTGGAAAGAATACGAGATGGAAGTGGTCCGCGATCGCAACGATAACTGCATTATCGTCTGCGCCATCGAAAACTTCGATCCTATGGGCGTGCACACGGGCGACTCTATTACAGTTGCACCCGCGCAAACCCTGACTGATAAAGAATACCAAATCATGCGTAACGCCTCTATGGCCGTACTGCGTGAGATTGGTGTTGAGACCGGCGGTTCGAACGTACAGTTTGGTATCAACCCGAAAGATGGCCGTATGGTTATCATCGAGATGAACCCACGGGTATCGCGCTCTTCAGCATTAGCATCAAAAGCAACGGGTTTCCCGATTGCTAAAATCGCTGCTAAGTTAGCGGTTGGTTTCACTCTTGATGAGCTGATGAACGACATCACTGGCGGTCGCACGCCAGCGTCATTCGAGCCTGCTATCGATTACGTTGTGACTAAAGTGCCACGCTTTAACTTTGAAAAGTTTGCCGGCGCCAATGATCGCTTAACCACACAGATGAAGTCTGTGGGTGAAGTGATGGCGATTGGGCGTACTTTCCAAGAGTCACTGCAAAAAGCCTTACGTGGTTTAGAGGTTAGTCGTAACGGTCTCGATCCTGTCACAGATATGTCTAAACCTGAGGCTATGTCGCGTATTCGCCACGAGCTGAAAGAGCCTGGTTGCGACCGTATTTGGTACATAGCCGATGCGATGCGTGCGGGGCTGAGCTTAGATGAAATCTTTAAACTGACCAATATCGACCCTTGGTTCCTCGTGCAAATCGAAGAGCTGGTTCAGCTCGAAGGTGTTGTTGCTGAAGCGGGTCTGGCGGGTCTGGATATCGACTTACTGCGTAAGCTGAAACGTAAAGGTTTTGCCGATGCGCGTCTGGCCGATGTATTAGGCGTGAACGAAGCCGAAGTGCGTAAGCTGCGTGATAAGTTCGACCTGCACCCAGTCTATAAGCGTGTGGATACCTGTGCGGCTGAGTTTGCAACAGACACGGCTTACATGTACTCAACGTATGAAGAAGAATGTGAAGCTAACCCATCGACCCGTGACAAAATCATGGTGTTAGGTGGCGGGCCAAACCGTATCGGTCAAGGTATTGAGTTCGATTATTGCTGTGTGCACGCGGCGTTAGCGCTACGTGAAGACGGCTATGAAACCATCATGGTGAACTGTAACCCTGAAACCGTTTCAACCGACTACGACACTTCAGACCGTCTGTACTTCGAACCCGTCACACTGGAAGACGTATTAGAAATCGTCCGTATCGAGAAGCCAAAGGGCGTTATCGTGCAGTACGGTGGTCAAACGCCATTGAAATTGGCCCGTGCCTTAGAAGCTGCTGGCGTACCTGTAATTGGTACTAGCCCAGATGCCATCGACCGCGCCGAAGACCGTGAGCGTTTCCAGCAAGCTATTCAACGCTTAGAGATGAAGCAGCCTGAAAATGATACCGTGACTACGGTTGAAGGTGCTGTGATTGCCGCTGAGCGTATCGGTTATCCGCTTGTTGTGCGTCCATCCTATGTACTGGGCGGCCGCGCGATGGAAATCGTTTACGACAAGCAAGATTTGCTGCGTTACTTCAACGAAGCCGTGAGCGTATCGAACGCGTCGCCAGTATTGCTCGATCGTTTCTTAGATGATGCGATTGAAGTGGATATCGATGCAGTATGTGACGGTGAAATCGTGGTGATTGGCGCGATTATGGAGCATATCGAACAAGCGGGGGTTCACTCAGGTGACTCAGGTTGTTCGCTGCCGCCATACACGCTAAGCCAAGAAATCCAAGATCGCATGCGCGTTCAAGTCGGCAAGTTGGCGATGGAACTCGGTGTTGTCGGTCTGATGAACGTACAGTTCGCCGTGAAAGATAATGAAATCTATATGATTGAAGTTAACCCACGTGCTGCCCGTACTGTGCCATTCGTGTCCAAAGCGACCGGTGTGCCTTTAGCTAAGATTGCCGCGCGTGTGATGGCGGGTCAAAGCTTAACGTCGCAAAACTTCACTAAAGAAGTGATCCCACCTTTCTACTCAGTGAAAGAAGTGGTGTTGCCATTTAATAAGTTCCCAGGTGTTGACCCACTGTTAGGCCCTGAAATGCGCTCTACCGGTGAAGTCATGGGCGTGGGCGATACGTTCGCCGAAGCCTATGCTAAGGCGCAGTTAGGTGCGACTTCTGAGGTGCCTAAGTCGGGTCGTGCATTATTGTCTGTGCGTAACAGCGATAAGAAACGCGTTGCCGATTTAGCGGCTAAGTTAATTGAGCTCGGTTACCAAATCGATGCGACTCATGGTACTGCGGTTATCCTAGGCGAAGCGGGTATCAACCCACGTTTAGTGAACAAGGTACACGAAGGGCGTCCACACATTCTCGATCGCATCAAGAATGGTGAATACACTTATATCGTGAACACTACCGAAGGTCGCCAAGCGATTGAAGATTCTCGTCAATTGCGCCGCGGTGCACTGCGTTACAAAGTTAACTACACGACGACCATGAATGCTGCATTCGCCACTTGTATGGCCCATGCCGCCGATGACCGTACTAACGTGACGTCAGTACAAGAACTGCATCTGCGCGTACTGGCTAAATAAGCTATAGCGTTAATGTTGTTAATTAGAGGGCCGCATAACTTAGGTTATGCGGCCTTATTATTTCGTCAATTTTGAGCGCTTCGTTCATTTTATCTTCTACTTATGTTGCCTGAGAAAATTATGTCAGCGCCAGCCGATAGCCTTGCCAAAGTCGATACTTTTATTGCGCCGCCTTGCCTCGGGCAAATACGCGTGCTTTATCAAGATAACGATATTCTACTGATTGATAAGCCGAGCGGATTATTGAGTTTGTCGGGGAAGAATCCGCTGAATCTCGACTCAGTGCATTATCGTTTAGTGCAGGATTTTCCGACGGCCACTTTGTTGCACAGACTCGATTTTGGCACTTCGGGCATCATGCTGGTGGCGCTGAATAAAAGCGTGAATGGTTTGCTGACCAAGCAGTTTCAGGCGCGCACGGTTGAAAAGCGTTATACCGCCTTGCTCCACGGGCATTTAGCCGCTGACAGCGGGGTGATTAATCTGCCGATTGCTAAAGATAGTGACTATTTCCCGCTACAAAAGATTTGCCATAGCACAGGCAAAGTTGCGATCAGTGAATATCAGGTGCTGGAACGATTAACCGAACCTTTCGCCACGCGGGTCGAATTTATCCCTGTTTCTGGCCGAACCCATCAACTGCGGATCCACAGTCAGCAATTGGGTCACTCAATACTGGGGTGCGATCTCTACGGCGGCGTGGGTGAGTGCGTGACTGATAAGGCTGATGCAGATGAAGCTGATATCACTAATACGACGAGCAGCAGATTAATGCTGCATGCGACCTGCTTAGCGTTTAATCATCCTATCACGGGTGAGCGTATTGACTGGGTTTGTGAGTGTCCTTTCTAAGTGCTTTCTTAAGAGTCATAAAACTCAGCATTCAGCACTCATCACTTAGCACGTAGAATTTAGAGCAATGGGTTTAGTTGCTAAACCCGATACGTTCGGTTTGCATGGGCGGCGCATCGTTGGGGAGCCAAGTACGGTAAATCGTTGCGAAGGTGCCATCTGCTTTTATCGCTTCTAGGCTGTTTTTCCACTGTTCGATCACATCATTGGGCGTGCCTTGTGAGAAGGCAATGTAAAGATGATTAGCACTAATCGTGAAGAGCGACTCTACATCATCAATGCTCGCGCCCGCATCCGACAGAATACTCGGCGCGGTGAGATTGGCATTACACCAAAGATCGACACGTTGCTTCATCAATTGTTTGGCACTCAATAAGGGCTCGGATGAGGCCGCAACATTCGTAAATCCCAGTTCGAGCAATAGGCGTTCTTCCACCGAGGCACGATAGACACCAATTGCCTTAGCCGTCTTTGCATCATTTATAGTGGTTATTTTTATACCGCTATTTTTTAAGGCATAAAAATTAGTCGTGCCGACAGCAACAGGCCCAATCATAGTAAACATTTGCTCCCTTTCTGCTGTGCGCGTCATAGTAAACAACACAGTATTAGGTTGCTCGGTCAGCATTTTCCAGCCGCGAGCCCAAGGTACGACCTTGATTGGATCTGGGTTGTTTATGCGCTTTTGAATTTCTTGTACTACCTGTACAGCTAAACCATCGGGTTTGCCATTGACAGAAAAGCTGATTGGTGACCATTCTTCGGTATAGATGTTGAGCGGCTGCGCGCGAAGAGAAACTGCGCTGCTAAGGGTGAGTGATAACAATAAACTTGTGACTAATTTCATTAATAACCCTAAAAATTAGAATGTTATAATTGAGTCTCACTGCTTGCTCTTGAAACGATTAAAGATGAAGGCTGTGTTTAAATCAAGTATAGCTAGGGGTTCATTTTCTAAGATTAAATTTACTATACCGTTTTGAACGATAAAAAAAGAGCGCGAGTATGGCGCTCTTAGGTAGGCTTATTTATGGGTGATAGCTTATCTTTCTGTGCCTATATATCACGCTCGATATACATCTCGCATAAGGTTATCAATGCAATGCACAACACGCATACTGGCGTCTTCCATTGAGTGCAGTTGTTTGACCATCTCAGGCAAATTACCTTTTTGTCTCGCATTGAGCGCCGCTTTTCCTGCCTCGTGTACCGCTTTATGTGGTGCATCTAATGCTTTGAAGTTACTTAAATGCTGATAATTCTCGGCACCAAATCCTTTGAAATACCATTGCCCTAGGCGGCACTCAGTGTGTGAGTTCACATTGTGGTTATGCTGTGGTTTTTCAATTAATTGATAAACACTACTTTTCCAGACTGCGTGATCGAGCTTAGTGGTATTCAAGAATGACGCTGTGGCTGCGTTATGGATAACGTGCTGCATTTGTTTTGAGCGTTGCAGGACATCTTCAACGACTTGGCCAATTTGGGTTGATGAGGTGGCTACATCGACGGCACTACTTTGATTATTATGAACAATTTCTTTAATCTCAGCCGCTTGCGCGACGATTTGTTTCACGAGCTTTTCAATATGGCTACTGGCTTCATGGGCTTTGCTTGCAAGTTGGCGCACTTCATCGGCCACCACGGCAAACCCTCGTCCTGCTTCGCCTGCACGGGCGGCTTCAATGGCGGCGTTCAATGCCAGCAAGTTTGTTTGTTCTGAAATTCCTTGAATTGCCGCAACAAATTGATTGATTGAAGAGGTTGTAGCATCGAGTTCTGTGACAGCTTTCATGCTGTTCGATGCTTGATCATTAATATAAGTCGCTCTAGTGCCTAAATTGGCAATGGCCACACGGGTTTGATCAAAAACTTGATTGAGTTCAGACAGTGATTCTTTTTCCGCAGAGAGTAATTCGGCACTGCTGGCTAAGCCTTCGCGCACGGCATTAAGCATATCTCCGCCTTGGTTTTGGCAGGCGATCACTTCAGTGTAGTGGTCTGCATTTTGGCGCGACTGTTGCTGCATGGTCTCATTTTCACGGATCATGCCACGCAGTTCATCTATTTCATTTTGGTGTTGGCGTTCTAGTTGGATGAGTCGCTCTTTAAGCGCCTGATTTTCAGCTTTGAGCTGGGAATTAAACCACATATAAAACCTCTCAAGTCGCTAGGACTATCACTATTGCTTATCGACTTACTGTGACTGGGCTCAGCGGTAAATACTGCAATGTTAATAAAAAGTAAAACGATTCAGGTATGGAAATATTAACTGATCTTTAAGCTTTATTCTTAATTTTTTTAAGGTTATTGAAGCTTTTATGCGTTGTCATAAATGGGTTAGCACTATCGAATGATAAGTGAACCACGCTAAGGTTAACTTAGCTTGGTTCACTTTGAGGCCTATGGCATAGGTAAGTCGAGCACCACAGTGGCTATGCTGAAATACACGAGTACACCTATGATATCGGCGATGGAGGTGATGAGTGGCGCACTCGCGGCTGCAGGGTCCATCTTTAACTTGCTCAGTAAGAAAGGCAGAGACATACCAATCAAGCTGCCAATAATCACCACAATTTGCATTGTGAGTGCCACAACCAGCGCGATTTCAGGTCCGCCGCGCCAAAATCCTAGCAAGGACACTGCCGCTGCCATGCTGGCTCCTAATAATCCGGCGACAAATAACTCGCGCCCTAGCATAGATAACCAATCCTTGAGAACCACTTCCCCTGTGGCTAAGCCGCGTACCATTAAGGTCGACGATTGTGAGCCCGCATTGCCGCCGCTATCTATCAGCAGAGGTAGGAAGAAGACTAAAGAGACATAACTGGCAATGGTGTCTTCGAAGAAGGCGATCCCCGCTCCCGAGAAAATATTACCAAAAACCAAGATTACCAGCCAAACCACGCGCTTGCGGTAAAGTAAGCCTATGCTGGCAGTTTTAAGGTTATGGTCAATATTGCCGATGGCCGCAGTTTTTGTGAACTCAAGATCCGCCTGTGAGCTGGCGATATCCATAGCATCATCATAGGTGACGATACCGACGAGCTGGCCTTTGCCATTGACTACTGGCAGCGCCATTAAGTCGTAATGGGCGATCATCTGCACCGCTTCTTCGCGAAAGGCATTGGCATCGAGCGCGACGGGGTCGGGTTTCATAAAGTCGACCACTCGCTCGTGCGGCTGCGCCAGCAATAACTGCCTTAATGATACAGTTCCTATTAAGCGGCCTAACATATCCACCACATAGGTTTGATAAATCGTTTCTTTATCAGCCGCTTCAGTACGCAGAGTATCGATGGCTTCTGCCGCAGTATGGCGGCTATTCAGTAATGTGTAATCCGAGGTCATGACCGCGCCGACTTTAGCTTTATCATAGGCGGCGAGGGTGCGCATATCTTCCCGTTTGGCCAATGCTAGCGCAGGTAAAATCGCCGCTTGCTGGGTTTCATCGAGCAGATTATAGAGGTCGGCACGTTCATCTGCAGCCATGTGAACCAGCAGCGCAGATAGCGTAGTTTTATCTAATTGCTGTACTAAGCTGGCTTGCAATTCATCGGTCAGATAGCGAAACAAATTGGCGCAAACCTTAGGTGAGGCCAGTTGCAATAATAGGACTTGTTGAGCTTGATTAAAGACGTTAAATACGGCTGCAATATCGGCAGGGTGGCGTTTTTCGGCTAATTCAGCCATGGCGCTGGCACTGCGTTGCTCGATAATCATTTGCAGGTTATGGATGATTTTTTTAGTGTTGTTTGTGCTGTTATTCATGTTCATAGTTCATTCTCTCAACGATCTAGTGACCAAAGTAAAAGGTGATGTCTGCGCCAAGTTGCAGCGCGTTGCCACGAAGGGCATTGCCTAAGCTCAATTCCAGCTGTAGCTGTTGTTGCGGCGAGTGTTGATAAGCAAACTGATAGGTAGTCTCGCTCAATTCTTTTTGATAAATCTCGGCTATCACGCGATGGTGACTACTGAGTTCATACGCCGCCGCGATACCCACAAGCAATTGGGTTGATTGATTAAACTCATGGGTAAAACCTAAATTGGCATAGAGACTGACATCAGAATCGCCTAAGGTTTTACCAAAAATGCCGAAGACTTCGGTGGCTAATTCGTTACTGGCATCGAGGTTTTTCTGCAAGTTGATTACCAGTGCGCTGTGCCAATCATCCTGTTGCTGCTCTGGATCTGAGTGGGAGTTTACGTTGAGCGGTAGCTTAATGCCGACTTCTGCTTGCTCCTCACGAATATCGTCATTGGCATTGGACGCTAATCCTAAATGCCATTCCCATTGATTGCGGCTGCAAGTCGTGGCCGCGTTTAATTGTGGGCGAGCATGATCCGACCTAGGTTGTTGCCAGCCCATTTCTAATTCACAGCGCTCCGCGAGGGCGGGATCATCTACTTCGAGATGGGATGCCGCCGCACTCATGCTGTAGTACAAGCTGATACTTGCACAGGATAAAGATCGCAAAATTGATGTGTTGTTTATGTAAGCCATATTTAGGCTCCTCAGATGTAAACCCATAGATGTAAATCCATAGGGAAAACGAAGTCCACTGAGGCAAAAAACTTGCTTTGAGATGCAATAAATACACATAACCGAACCCCAGCAAAATGCTGGAATTGCTAAAGCGTAGCCATAGGCTCAGGCTTATTGTCTGTGATTGATATTTTGGGGGAGGCTGAGTGAAGAATGGTTCACACTACTACCCTGCTTAGCAGGTAGCAGCAAATATTGCGGGCTAGTGCTAGGCGTTAAATCCTGTCTTTTGGACAGGGCATCTACTGTCGCTTATGTGTGTGCCCACAGTGGGTCTCCGCAATGATTAAAGTCGCCACATTCTAAGGGACTGAAATGTAAAGTCAACCGCACATGTTATTACATATGTTTTTGTTTGAATTTACACTTTAAGTAAAAGTTAATTTTATGACCATTCTTGGGCTTGCGTGATTTTGTTGGGAGTGCTGATGGTTTTGTGTACTAATCATTGTTGTGTGATTGTTTGTTTTTTTTGCGGGTAGCGGTTGATTTTTGTTGTCGGATTTAACTGTGATATTGAATTGTGGTTTTTAACGGTATGACTTATCTCAGTAAGCTGTATTTGAGTCGCCAGAGATGAGTTAACACTTTATCCATAATAGGGGATTTGGCATTAGCGCACTTCGGGTATACCCTTGTCGTGCCTGCGGTGAGTCATTGTGCTCACTCAGATTAAGTCAGATTAAGAGAGTTTGCTGTATTCAGATTTTGGGGGTATTAAGCTGTGGCACACAATATCGATGAGTTGGAATCAATGGCTGCACCTATCGATCATAAGTGCACCGCGAATATCAAGATCGCCAGTATCAATCTGTTTAACTTTATTGAGCCGCCTTTGGCTTACTATGATTTTGAAAATATCTATAGCCATGGGCAATGGCAGAAAAAGTGTCAGTGGTTGAGTGAGTTTCTCGCACATCGCCAGCCCGATATTGTGGGATTTCAAGAAGTGTTTAGCCCTGAACCGCTCAAACGAATCGCTCGCGAGCAAGGTCTAGGGTATTTTGCGGTCGTTGATGAGCCAACTCTTATCAGTGATTACATTTATCGCAGCCCTGTGGTCGCGCTTGCCTCCCGGTATCCCATAGTGGAAATCAGCAGTGTCGAACCTGATACGCGTTTAGTGGCAGCCATGGGATTATCGAGTGAATTTGCCTTTAGCCGTAAGGTGCTGCGCGCAACCGTTGAAGTGCCACATATCGGCAAGTGTGACTATTATGTGGTGCACTTTAAGTCAAAACGCGCCGGATTAGCACTTGAACCTAAGCTATTTGAACATCAGTCCCTTGAACATCAACCTCTCGAACATCAGCCACTTAGTTTAGATAATTTAGCGCCCGCAGCGAGCATGAAACTGCATTCAGAAACCCAATTACTCACGGAGCAAGCCTTAGGTCGCTGGGCATCTACCATGCAGCGCGGCGCGGAAGCTGCGTTATTATTCAATGGCATATTGGTACGCAGGCAAGAATCTAAACATCCCGTTATCGTGATGGGGGACTTTAATGACAGTCTGACAATGGGCGCCTTAGATGCGTTAATGATACAGGGCGAGAGTATCCACAGTAATGACATTAAAGCCGCTGGCCTTGGGCATTTATCGGATGCGGCGTTAGCGGCGGTGTTTGCTCAGTATCAACTTAAGGATGCCTATGAGTTATTTATTGAAGCGAACTTGAGGGACAGTTTGACGGGTAATACCGCTTACCATAGGGAACACAGAGCGGCGACCCATTACTATGGCCCTAAAGGTTCAGTGCTGGATTATATTTTGCTTTCGAGTGAGTTTGATGCGAGCCATGGCCGCAGTTTAGCGCAAGTCGTAGATTATCAGACCTGCGATAGACACTTAATCAGACCTGAATATGAACGCGACGCCTACAGTACTGACCATGCGCCCGTCATTGTTGAGTTAGCGCTACGTAGCTAAGTTCTCGTGTTTACTGATTAATTCGTCTTATTTCAAATCATGTCAGTTGTCTTTACGGTTTTGTTAGCGTTGTTTCATTAACCATTCCAACATCATTTCGCATGAATATCATTCAGAATTAACCGTTAAAATAAGGTATGATCGGCCACCCGTGGATGATGGTAAATAAGCCCTGCGGCGTGTTCGGTACTCGCACTTAGGTGGCATTGGGTATATCATCCGTTTCCCATTTTTAGACAGCAGCCCTTTTTTAGTGGCGGCCCTATTTTTAAAGGCAACTATGGCTATCAGAATCAAACTTAAACCCGGCCGCGAGAAGTCACTCGAGCGTCGCCATCCTTGGGTATTTTCCAATGCTATTCATAACATTAAGGGAAAACCTGAAGCGGGTGAGACAGTCGATGTGGTCGCGCATGATGGTCATTGGTTAGGTCGTGGTGCTTGGTCGCCTGAGTCGCAAATTCAAGTGCGGATTTGGACTTTTGATCGCGAAGAGGAAATTGATCGCGCGTTTTTTGCCAGACGTTTACAGCGGGCGCAAATCGGCCGTAACGATCTAATCCGCGAGCAAGGCTTAACGGGTTACCGTTTAGTGGCTGCTGAGTCCGATGGTTTACCTGGGATCACCATCGACAGATATGCCAATGTGCTGGTGTGCCAGTTACTGAGCACAGGTGCTGATTTATGGCGCGATACCTTAGTTGAGCTATTGGCTGAGCAATATCCAGATTGTGCTATCTATGAGCGTTCCGATGTGGATTCCCGTAAGAAAGAAGGCCTGCTGCCTGTTACCGGTTTACTGCATGGCACTCTGCCAGAAATGCCAGTGATTATCGAAGAAAACGGCATCAAGATCGCCGTCGATGTGATTAAAGGCCATAAGACAGGCTTCTATCTCGATCAGCGTGATAACCGCGCCATTGCCGCCCGTTTTGTCAAAGATAAATCGGTATTGAACTGTTTTTGTTACACGGGGACTTTTGGTCTGTACGCTGCGAAAGCAGGCGCTGCCAGTATTGAAAACGTCGATGTGTCTTCTCTCGCCTTGGCGACAGCGCGTCTCAATATGCAAGTGAACGGTTTGAGTGATGACAATGTGCATTACAACGAAGCCGATGTGTTCAAGTTGCTGCGCCAGTACCGTGATGAAGGCAAAACCTTTGATGTGATTGTGCTCGACCCGCCTAAGTTTGCCGATAACAAGGCACAGTTAAACGGGGCTTGCCGTGGTTATAAAGACATCAATATGATTGCATTGCAGTTGTTGAATCCGGGTGGCGTGTTATTGACCTTCTCTTGCTCAGGATTAATGCCTGCGGATCTGTTCCAAAAAATCGTGGCCGATGCTGCGCTCGATGCGAAACGTGAAATCCAGTTTATCGAACGCTTAAGCCAAGCGAGCGATCACCCTATCGGTAGCGCCTTCCCAGAAGGATTCTACTTAAAAGGTCTAGTCGCCAGAGCTTGGTAAGCCAAGAGCTTGATATAGGCTGTCTGCGATGGGCAGCTGAGTCAGATAACATTGAACCCTAAAAAGAACCATAAAAAATGCCAGCCCTTTGAAAAAAGTGGCTGGCATTTTTACAGCGTATTTTGACAGTGTTTTTTACATCTGCAGCCGTGTGACTGGGATGTGAGTGTTAACGCTTAACTTATTTGGCGGTAAAGGTTTTTACGCCATCAGGGGTGCCAACGAGTAACACATCCGCACCGCGTTTGGCAAACAGACCGTTAGTCACTACACCGACTATCTCATTGATCTGACTTTCTAATTCTTTTGGATTAAGGATCTTAAGATTGTACACATCGAGGATCACGTTGCCGTTATCGGTCACAACGCCTTCACGGTACACAGGATCGCCGCCAAGTTTAACGAGTTGACGCGCCACATAAGAGCGTGCCATCGGAATTACTTCTACGGGTAGTGGAAATTCGCCTAGTATGTCGACTTGCTTAGTGTTATCCACGATACAGATAAACTTCTCAGCCACTGCCGCGACAATTTTCTCGCGAGTTAATGCCGCGCCGCCACCTTTAATCATATCCATACGGTCGTTGATTTCATCGGCTCCGTCCACATAGACAGATAAACGATCGACGCTGTTTAAGTCATAAACGGGAATACCCAGCGCTTTCATTTTCTGAGTTGATGCTTCAGAGCTAGAGACTGCGCCTTCGATATCGGCTTTCATGGTCGCCAGTGCATCGATAAAGTGATTCACAGTCGAACCCGTACCAACACCAACAATGCTGTCTTTTTCAACGTACTTAAGTGCGGCCCAACCGGCAGCTTTTTTCATTTCATCTTGAGTCATGTTGACATCCTGTAACGGCAAATGAGTAAAAAATTCTGGGCTTAGTATACTCTTTTCCTATAAATAATGTGGCGCAATTCCACCGTGGGTGTGATCTAGATTGCTGGCATTTTCACATTAGCAACCAGTCCCAATAACGTAAGTAACTTAAGCAGTTAAGTTGGAAAGCATTTCGCTATACGCAACTAATCTAACTAAGTTACTATGGCAAAAGCAGAATGATTTATTGAGGATTTAGCATGGCAGGCGCGAGTTTATTAACCTTACTCGACGATATCGCATCGATTTTGGATGACGTAGCGGTAATGAGTAAAGTAGCGGCAAAGAAAACCGCGGGTGTACTGGGGGATGATTTAGCCCTCAATGCCCAGCAAGTGACGGGCGTAAGCGCCGATCGTGAATTACCCGTAGTGTGGGCGGTGGCTAAGGGATCATTCCGTAATAAGTTGATTTTAGTGCCAGCAGCAATGCTTATCAGCGCTTTTATTCCCTGGGCTGTCACCCCTTTATTAATGTTTGGTGGACTGTTTTTATGTTACGAAGGGTTTGAAAAACTGCATCACAGCTATAGCCATAGAAAAGGCCAGCAACAACACGAAACCCAAGTAGAGAATGAGTTACCTGAGATTAAAGATTTCGCCGCCTACGAGGCCGAAAAAGTCAAAGGGGCGATTCGTACCGACTTTGTGTTATCGGCGGAAATTATTGCCATTACCCTTGGTATCGTGGCGGACAAATCCCTATCAACACAGTTTTTTACGTTAGCTGTCATTGGGATAGTCATGACCATAGGCGTGTATGGCTTAGTGGCGGCAATTGTGAAAATGGATGATGCGGGTTTGTACTTGAGTCAACGTGAAGGCGCCTCTGTATTAACTCAAATGAACCGTAAATTAGGTTTTGGTTTATTGAGCGCAGCTCCCGTATTAATGAAAAGTTTAACGATTATTGGCACGGCAGCCATGTTTATGGTGGGCGGTGGGATTTTAACTCATGGCCTACACCTAGTCGGCGAGCAAATCCACCATGCTGAACAAGCGGTTGCTGCCATTGGTGTTGTTGGACCTGTGTTTGCTGTGCTGACGCCAAGTATTCTTAATGGCTTATTTGGTGTCGTTGCTGGCGCTGTTGCACTTATTGCGATGACAGGAATACAGAAATTGCGTAGTTAACTAGCTGCGCGCATCAACCATCAAGGATGAGCACGATGAAGTTAATGAAGTACTGTGTCTCCCCGAGTAAGTTGGCTTGGTTACGTAAAGAGTTTGGCAAAGATGCCGATGGGTTAATGGCGGCAATGGATGCTGCTGGCACGGCTTATCTTGATAACCTCAATGCCTCGACTGAGCCGCTGAAAAGTGAGCGGGTATCGGCCGAGGCTGAAAATGCGATTAAAGCTAAAACTCAACTTCAAGCGCAGCGTCAGTGGGTATATTTGTGGCTGCAGCAACGTATCGCTTTGACTACACGTATTGATGATATTGAACTTGCAGCGTTAGCAGCTTTTGAATTTCAACATGTCCGCATCGAGGTAGTTGAGCCGTCGGAGTTCGATGCGGTTGTCGCGCGATTACAGGTTGAGCAAGTCTTAGGTTTTGATACTGAAACCCGTGCAAGCTTTGAGCGCGGCGTGCAACACCCCTTGAGTCTTATCCAAATCGCGACAGCGAATACCTGTTATTTATTTCAGCATGCCATTCTGGGAGAGCAATTTATCCAGTTAAAAGCCTTATTAGAAGATGAAACCATACTCAAAGTCGGGGTTGGTTTACGCAGTGATGCACACGCTCTCAGGCGGCAATGGGGCATTAATGTCGCCTCAACATTAGATTTAAATTGGGCACTGGCTCAACTTGGAGCGGAGAAGGAAATGGGGACGCGCCAATTAGTTGCGGCGCTTTTGGGTGCTCGTATCGACAAACCTAAAAAAGTCACCTTATCAAATTGGCAGCACGTGCCTTTATCCAGTGCGCAAATTCATTATGCCGCAGCCGATGCCTTGGCCGCACTCAAATGCTTCAACGCGTTAATCACTCAACTGACACCCTTTTATCATGCATCGAGTGCCGCAAAAGCCGCATTATTAATTCCTTCAAGTTTGATAGTGCCCTTGGCGAAATATTTTAAGGATGCAGAATGAAACACAAAACCCAAGATGCTGCAAAAGTTAAAATCATGCCATTACATTCGGATGTGAGCTCGCAAGGCACCAGTACTTTAGGTTTGATTTATCGCGTACTTGGCATCTTGCTTCTGTTAAGTGTTATCACTTTTGGGATTAATGCTTGGGCATAGATAGCGGTATTGCCAGCAGTCGAAAATAAAGGAGAACACTATGTTAGATGCTATTTGTGAACTCGAAACAGAGGATCATTTAATTGCGAGAACGACTTATAGTGTTTTTAAGTTTCAACAATTACCCGATGAGGATATCGAGCGTTTGCGGCAATGGTTAATTTGCCCCGCCTGCGGTGGTAAAGCATATTTCCGTAAAGCCTCAAAAGACGGTAAAGCCGCTTGTTTTGGCTCGCGATATCACCAAGCTGATTGCATTGAATTTAAACCTTCGGCACAAAAATCCCGTGAGGAGCAAGATGCCATTGAAGTGCAGCAACAGCTGGTGGATGCCGATGCGTTAATGATCGATTTTAGCCGTAAACCTCGTCGCCATACGCCTGCAAACAAAGTTTCGACAACACAGGCATTAAGCGGCAAGACTGAGCCAACGCCTAAATTGTCCTCTATGCCTGAGTCATCGAAAGCGTCTGTTGCATCGTCAGTGGATGATCGAATACAAGAGTCGAAAACAGGCTACCAAGTTAACACCGCTGAACATACCACTGAAAAACGAGTGCCTAGCCAAGGGCTCGAAAAGTTACTCCACAGTTTATTGCGCGGTACAGATTTAG
The DNA here is from genome assembly GCF_013248875.1 of Shewanella sp. DC2-4. Taxonomy (NCBI): domain Bacteria; kingdom Pseudomonadati; phylum Pseudomonadota; class Gammaproteobacteria; order Alteromonadales; family Shewanellaceae; genus Shewanella; species Shewanella sp. DC2-4. The sequence continues at coordinate 674,788 of NZ_JABRVR010000002.1, forward strand.
CAAAATCGGATCTCTGGGTATACACAGACGCTGAGCGAAAATACCGTTGGCGGGCGAAGAACCTGTTTGTTAATTTTGCCGATGCGGACCCAAGCGATAATAAACCCCACATGTATTGGGGCACGATATCCCACACTGACCCGACGATGAGTTGGCTTAACCCCGCCGACAGCAAAGATATCGGCATTCCTATCGATGGGATAAAGCAACCATTATTAGCGCAATTTGAAATAGAAGATAAACGCTGCTTTGAAGGTGCGGGTTTGATTTTATTTGGTAAATGTTTTTGGAATAAAGAAAAGACCCGCAAAATTATTCAGCTATGGAATAACGATTTGCAGCGGATTTTTATCTCAAAGTTGGAAGATTAATTGGCTTTGGGGAGAGAAACTAAAAAGAGGGGAGAAAAGGGGCGATTCCCGACGCACAAAAGCGTTACAGCAAAAGTCCCTATCTATATACGCTGATGAAAGCGCTTACTTGCCGCAGCACTTCTTGAATTTTTGACCGCTACCACAAACGCAAGGCTCGTTACGATTCGGTTTTTTCTCGAAAGTCGTGGTCTTAGGCTTATTTAATAAACCTTCTAATTCAACAATATCTTCAGCGACGTCGGCATTGACTTCGATATTGGCGAACAGCTGGTGTTCGGCAACAATCGCGGCAACTTCGAGTTTACGCGCTTCGTCGGCAACAATTAATTGTAATGGTAATGCTTCTGTACCCGGTTTAGCGGCACGCTTAGTGTTGTAGCCATAGCTTTCGTGCTTCGGCTTAGGGGTTTTACGACCCTTGAAGAAAAATTTGTCAGACATGAGTGGTTCCGTCGAGCTGTGTATGAAATTGACGATGCTTATACTATAAAACGCCGATTTTATAAATCGAACTCAGATCTTTTTTCGATAAATGCGCGTCTTTAACCCTTAAGCACCTCAAAATGGCCGAAACGGCACACTTATTCGACGTCATCAAACTGATTTGTTGTGGGATCATTTAGTCGAGTTACTATTAACCTATGGGCTCTAAACTAAGTATCTACTACGTCATTAAGCTAATATGCGATGGCTTTTTAATCTCAGTGGCAGTTAAATCAACAGCAATAGCCTAACTTGTTTGAAAAACCTTCAGTTAATGAGTTTTGCCATAAAAAGTACTTTACCTTTGGAAGTGCTTTTAGCATAATGCCCCACGTCAACAGGGGTGTAGTTCCAATTGGTAGAACAGCGGTCTCCAAAACCGATGGTTGCGGGTTCGAGTCCTGCCACCCCTGCCAAATAAAACAACGGCTTGCATAGAAATATGCGAGCCGTTTTATTTTGTGTTGAATAAAGCGTAAAAAATGATTTTGCTTGGATTGAATAACTTGCCATTTTTTAACGCTACCAATTGCTGGTACTATTTCCATTTTTCTGTCGTAACCCTCCACATAACTGCGGTAGTAGGCTCATTTGCTGTCAATGCTTGTTCATCAAATAGGTTGTTGGCGAAGTCACTAATCCGCCAGTTTTTAGCTTGATAATCGATGCTAAAGCGAGTTACCACATAATCATCTGCAACTGTTATCGCCGTTATAAATTGAGCTGCCTGTGCTATCAAAGTCTTGGCTGTGTTCGAAATAAGATAGGCCAATCAGAGCCACGGTTATTTAAATCAAAACGGTATTTCTCCCATCTAAAATTTACCAATGTGTGACTGTTTGTGCCGTTACCTGTGTAAAAGTTTGCATTGAACCTTTGTCCGTCATGAACCCGCAGTACATTGATTAAGCCTATTAGCCGTCAGAAATGGTTATTCCACGACACTTTATTTTTTGTTCATCTTTGGGAGCTTAGTTCCAAAATCTAAGATTTAGTTTGAATTGAAGGTCATAACAGTACAATATAAGGACCATATTGAATGCATCTTAAGTGTGTTCATCATCGTTCTGCAACTCGGCTAACAACTATGCTAAATATTGATGATCCTACACAAACCGAACGTACTCACGCGTTATGGCGCTTAGGCTTTAGACCTTTTTTCCTTGGGGGAGCCATATTAGCTGCGCTATATATCCCTTTGTGGCTATTAACTTGGTTTACTCCCCAATATAGCTTTTTCCCTTCATCCTTTTGGAGCAAGATACTGCCGCTATGGTGGCATCCACATGAAATGCTGTTCGGTTTCGCTATGGCAATTGTGTGTGGATTTTTGCTGACTGCCGTTCAAAATTGGACCAACCAACCCACATTAAAGGGATGGCCACTCGCATTGACCTTTAGCTGCTGGCTATTGGCACGATTATTACTCTTACTCCCAATGCAAGTTCCGCTCATTTTGCCCGCCGTGTTTGATTCATTGTTCCTTGGTATGGCAAGCCTTACCCTATGGCGCTGTATTTATAAGGTGAAGCAATGGCGCAATATTGGTTTTCCGATCATGTTGTTTGCCGCACTCGTGATTAACAATGTCAGCTATTACGCCCTTTTTGAGCGCGACTTTATTCTTGCCAACCAGATCTGGCAGGCGATGTTATGGTGGTTAGCCTTACTTATCACCATAGTCGGTGGGCGTGTGATTCCATTTTTTACCGCGATGCGCATTAAGGCCACTAAAGCAGATCCCTTAACTTGGATTGAATACCCGCTGATCCTGACGATGATCTTGCTCGTCATTCAATCACTCATCCACCTTATACCTCTGGAAGTCGAGCGAGGCTTACTGCTCATTGCGGGGCTCTTGCAGCTGGTCCGATTTGCACGCTGGTTACCCCATAAAACACTGAAAGAACCTATGCTGTGGTCCTTGCATCTTGCCTATTTAATGTTGCCACTTAGCCTGTTAGCCATGAGTTGGTATCTCGATAATGAATATGCCTATCGCAGTTTGCTTCACCTATTTGCTATTGGTTGTATGGCTACCCTGTGTCTTTCGATGATCTCCAGAGTGTCACTCGGGCACACAAGTCGAAATATTTATGAGGGCCCGAAAATGATCTTGGCATTTATCTGCCTACCATTAGCGGCACTGCTCAGGGCATTAATGCCCATCTGGTTTCCGGCCCACACCCAAGTCTGGTTATGGTTGGCTGGCAGTTGCTGGTTTATCGCATTTGCACTGTTTGTATGGCATTACTTGCCGATACTTTCTCGCCCCCGTATCGATGGGCGCCCAGGTTAATATTGATGTTAGGACAAAAGGATACAAAGTGAAAACTTATTTTAAAACAGTCACATTGCTAGAAATGATTTGCTTGCTCGCCATAACTACATGTACATCTGTAGCGGCTTCCGATACTAGCAATCAACAAAAATATCCTAACCAATATCAATCTTGGCAAGCCACCTCTGAACAGGTCGAGCGTGAGGATATGCTCGCCAATTATCCCGCCAGCATCATACTCTGGGCAGGATCTTCCTATGCCAAGGAGTACCATAGCCCACGTGGGCACCATTTTGCCGTTGCCGATGTGACGCATACTTTACGTACAGGTGTCCCCCCGAAAGCAGGAGAGAAAGGATTATCCGCCAGTTGTTGGACCTGTAAGACACCGGATGCCCCTAGATTGATTGAACAACTGGGATTTGAAGGATACTCCGCTAAAAACTTTACCGATCTGGGCAAAGAGATCCAAAGCGTAGTGTATTGCAGTGATTGCCATGAATCTGGCACTAATAAGTTAACTTTACCTCGCCCCCATGCCCAAGAGGCTATGGCTAAAATTCACCTGCCATTCGATAAACAAGATACCGATATGCAAGGTGCGCAGGTATGTGGTCAGTGTCATGTCACTTACTATTTCCGTCCGGAAAAAAGTAATGTTGTTAATATTCCCTGGATTTTTGGCAGCACAGCCGACGATATTGAAAAATATTATGACACTCGCCGCTTCTTCGAATGGATCCATCCTCTTTCGAAAACGCCCATACTCAAAGCACGTCATCCTGAGTTTGAACACTGGAGTCGCAGTAAACATGCCGAAGTCGGTGTCACTTGCATTACCTGCCATATGCCTACCCAGCAGGATGCAAAAGGTGTTGAATTTACTAGTCATAAAGTTGATAAAGCCTTACCGCATTTTGATAACAGTTGCAGTGGCTGCCATAGCAGTAAAACCAAAATTGAAACCAAGCTCGCGGCCAATAAATTAACGATTGAGACCAAAGCCCGCGAAGTTGAAGCTCTGCTCGTCAAGGCCCACTATGAAGCCAAAGCGGCATGGGATGCAGGTGCTAAATGGGAGAATATGAATGAGCCAATTATGGCGATACGACACAGTCAGTGGCGCTGGGACTTTGCCATGTCTTCACATGGTTTGTATGCACATAATCCACAAGAAGGTAAACAGCTTTTAGATAAAGCCATCGAACAAGCGAACGAAGCACGTCATCTGCTCGCTGGAATATTGAAGCAACTTAACGTGACTCAAGTTAGTTATCCAGATATCAGTACTAAGGAAAAGGTCCATCAAGCGATAGGGTTAGTTGAATCGGATTTAATCAAAGAAAAACAAAAGTTTATTGAAGAGGATGTTAATAAAAACTGGCACCCTGTCGCAAAATATGGTTACTAGTTTATTAACGGGTAGCTGATAATTTGAGGGATTTTAAAGCTCAAAAGCGAGAGGAAGTTCGAGTATTTATGCTTTGATTCAGTGAGCGTTATGCCAACAAGGCTTGGTCGGTTCTACAGCGATGCTCATCTTCCTTTGCACGAGCAATAACTGCAGTCGAAATGATTCATGTCATTTCGGCTGCAGTACATAACTCATTGATATGTTGGTCAGTAACGACAAATTAATCACTATAATCTGTGTAAGACATCTGTAATTCAGTTTTTTAATGCGTAGAAAGCCGATCCTACTTTGAGGCAACTGATTGATGAAATTCTATTATCTTGGTTGGCTGCCAAAGTGATTGGTTTCGGTGCGAAACTAAAACCAGTGTACAACTCTGTTCACAAATAGCCTTGGCTACACGCTTTTCTGTCTCTTCATCCAATGCCGAGGTGGCCTCATCCATTATCAGAATCGGTGCATTTTTGATAAGCGCGCGTGCTAAGGCAAGCCTTTGGCGTTCCCCTCCCGATAACCCTGCGCCTTGCAGGCCGACTTCTTGGTAAATGCCCAGTTCTGATCTGTCTAATACTTCATCTAGCGCCACTTGGCGTGCCGCTTTATCTACGGCTTGATCGTCGGCATCAGGGTTACCAATGCGAATATTACTGGCAATGGTACCTGTAAAGATGAGTGGATCCTGCGGCACATAGGCGAAAAAGCGGGCAAGTTCAGCAGCAGGGATTGACGTGAGTGGCACCTTGCCCAAAGTGATCAGGCCTAGGGTGGGATCATCAAAGCGCATCAATAACTTAAGTAAGCTGGTTTTACCTGAACCGCTCGGGCCACAAATCAGCACGCGTTCACCTGGCTCGATAGTGGCATTGATATTTTGCACCGCAGAAGGAAATGTTACGTTATTCAGTTCGATTGTATGATTGTTCGGTGTCTTTTGTTGCGCTTGGCTTGGCTCTTTGAGCGTTGGCGCATGAGTCGCTTGTCGATAGTGTTTAATAGCCGCTAGCTGATCATTAATGCTTATTGCCGCCACGGCGAGAGTCTCAAGTGGCGCCGCCGCGCGCATGGTCAACATCAAAACAGCGAGCAGCATTATCGTATTGTTTATACCGGATAGCACCAGGTAGAGTGCCATGCCTGCAATAGGTAAAAAGCTGGCGATAGCCGACAGTAATGTTGCTATAGCAGCGGCGCGATTAGTTCGTTCCAGTGCGATTTCTTGTGTTTGCCAGCTTTGCTCCAACCGTGTTGTTGCGCCGCTATAACCTGCTGCTGTGCGCAGTAACTCTAGGTGGTCGATCAGTTCAAGGGTTGACTGATCTGCTGCCAATTCAGTGTTGTTTCGGTCCATATCTGCGCGGGCAAGGGCTCGTTGCGCCATACACTGAATCACAAATGACACGAGCAACAAGTTCGCCAACATCAGTACCAGTGGCATGCCACCGATCAATCCTATGCCAAAGGTAATGCAGAGCGGAATAAGCGGTGCATGAATAAATACCTGAAATTGATGTGCCGGAATACTCATAAAGCCAGGAATACTCCGAGAGACAGTTTCTATGAGTAGTGTCCTGACACTCGGTGTAAACCAAGAGAGTTTAGCTTGTTGCATGGTCGTGCCTAATGCACTGTAGAGCGCATTGGCGAGCCTTGCGCCAGCCCAAAAACCTGAACGCGAAGCCAGTATTGTGGTGAGTATGGTTATTGCGGCAATCGATAGCAGTTTTTGCGGCGATTGCTGCTGAGTAATGGCTAAAGCCAGTTGAATGTAGCATGCCGCTTCCAATATGGCCGCCACAGCCCAACCGCAGGCAACAGGTATTAAGTGTTTTATGGCTGCGTAATCTTGGGGACGATTTATCATTGGCTTTCTCCTTCCCTGTGATGATGCTTGAGTGCGAGCTTGTCATCCGCCAACTCGGCAAGCGTTAAGTCATGGGTGACCATCACAATCGTTTTGTGGTTTGTTTTTGCGTGATGGCGTAGCGCTGTGAACACGTTAAACGCCGTTTCGCTGTCTAGGGCCGATGTGGGTTCATCAAGCAATATCACCCTAGCGGGTGAAAGAAACACACGGGCAAGATTAACGCGTTGTATTTCACCGCCAGACAGTGTGCTTGCATGAGTATTTAAGGGTTTATCCAATTGCGCGCAGTGTAATGCTGCTAAGTAATCGTCATCCGTGGCATAAGGTGCGGTGAGCGCGAGATTGTCGGCGATGGAGGTTGCCAGTAGTCCCGCACTTTGCGGTAATAGCATGATCGCGCGATTAATCGAGGCTTCATCCATCTCTTTGAGTACCATACCAGCGAGTCGAATATCTCCGGCATGTAGCGGCTCCATGCCAGCTAATAAGCGCAGTAATGTGGATTTACCAACACCACTGATCCCTGTAACTGCTGTCACTCTGCCAGATCTAAATTGATAGTTAATGGGCACAGATTGATTGCTTGTAGACAGTGAAGGCACAACATTCGTGAGGGTGAGCGGCATAGGTGTATTAAGCTCAATATTGCCGCTACCAACAGGGACTCTCGACTGCTCAAGAAAATCCGTTAGCCGCTGAGCGGCAGCGCGGCCCGTGGCGAGATAATCAAGCCCATGCCCGAGCTTTAGGGCTGGCGTGACTATGGCCAGACTGAAGAACAAGGCTGCAGCAAGGTTTTCTGGGGGCCATTCATACCCGATGGCATAGACAATGGCAAAAGTACAAACTGCCTGCAGTAGTGACGTGGCCACGGCGACTGAAGTTGATACCTTGCTTACCCGCTCAAGAATATCCCTAATAAAATGTGTCGTTGCCTTTTGGTAATCGGCCATAGCACCAGTTTGTGCGCCATAAATGCGAAATACAGGCGCACCACGGGCGTAGTCATCTACTGCTGCAGTGATATTTCCCATCACATTGACTCGTGCTTCCCCCTGTTTTGCAGCAAGCCTTGGGATCACCACCAAATAGAAAAGTGCGGCGACTAGACCTGGGATAAGGGCAAGTAATGCCACTAAGCCCGCACTTAAGATCAGCAAACCAATAGTGATGGCAGGGACAATGATAAAGGTCGCTAGCTCAGAGGGTAAATGCGCGATCATATGATGCAATGACGCTATGTCATCGACCATTAATCGCTTTAACTTTTCGCCCTTATATTTTGCCAAGGTGCTTGGTGGCAACCTAACAAGATGCGCTGCAACATGACGCCTTAATCTTCCAGAAAATTGCGCCTCAGCATTGTGGTTAACCCAAGATGCGCCAGCTGATAGCAACGCTGACACGACCCCAAATATGAGCGCCCCCGCTAACCATAGCGAATGATGGCCTGCAATAAGTTGAATCATGCACCAGAGTGCACCTAGTGTCGTCACGCCAGCACCTGCCGCTAGCAGCATTCCGAAAGTGAGTGCGGGAATCGCCGGACGTAGGGCGAAGGCTAATGTTGAAGTGGGACTGAAAAGTCGCTGCATTTTAATGTTCACCTAAAAAATCGAAGTGGAACAGGCTGGGCTTCGGTCTGGAAAGTGTGATTAACACAAGGCCAATGAAGCGATGAAGTCTTGATATTGCAGAGTAAAAAATAGTCTGAGTGCCAGAGTTTATGGGCAAATGAACATCCACGAGCCAAATTCCTTGTTTCATAAAAATTGAACCGCCATGAGATGGCGACCATATTAAGCGGTCATTTTTATTTATCAACACAGTGTTGATAAATGTTTTGAACGGCGATAATATAATTGATAACTATTCTCATTGGCAACAAATCTTTCGTATAAGGAGTTATTACACATGCCCCGATTTGGTAAGTTTTACCCACAATCAAAGTGGGTTATCGGTTCTCTTGCGCTGGGGCTTAGCGCTATTTCAGGCTCAACTATTGCTGACAGTGGAACTGCTCCAGATAAGCAATCCAAGCAACAAGATGCAGCGGGAAATATTGAAGTCATCACAGTTTACGGTCAGAAAATCGAGCGCACGCTGAAAGAAACTGCGAGTTCAGTGACGGTCATCACTGAAGAACAGTTGAGGAAAAATGCCGACCAATCAACGATTTCTGAAATTCTCGGCGGTACGCCAAACTTAATTTATGCCGGAAATACCGATGCGCCCATTATCCGCGGTACGGATACCAAAGGGCCTGTTGCAGCGGGTAATGCCTATTTATCTAAGCCTGTACCCGGGGCAACTATCAGTGTTGATGGTAAATATCTGAGCCCCGCAGAACTGGATTTAGGTGCCGCTGGCGTGTGGGATGTGTCGTCTATTGAAGTTTACCGTGGTCCGCAAACGACCAGTCAAGGAGCCAACAGTATTGCTGGCGCTGTAGTGATCCATACCCATAATCCCACTTATACGCCAGAATTTGCAGCGCAAGCACTTTATGGCAGTCGGGATAAGAAGCGCTTTTCGGTCATGGCGTCCGGTGCGCTAAGTAATGACTTTGCCGCAAGAATTAGCGCAGATTACAGCGCTAGAGATACTTTTGTTGATTACGTTAACCCCGATTTTACTGCCCATGATTTAGATTTTGAGTTTAAAAACCAAAATCTACGGGCGAAGTTGTTATGGGAACCCGAAAAATACAGCAACTTTTCCGCCATGCTGACTTATTCCTCCACTGAGGCTAAACGTCCCAGAAACGAGGTGGTATCAGAACCCTATGATGACTTAGAAAATCGTTCAATTTTTCAGGATAATCAAGAAGTCAGCAATCATGTTGGAATTTTTGATCTTGAATATGTGTTCGACAATGGGATGAAGTTGCATAACCAACTGCAGTATTCAGAAGGGCAGTTTGATTATCGGTTCGCAGCACCTTATCAAGGGATCGCAAAACGAGATAATGAAAACTTTTCGAATGATATAAGGCTGAACTTTGGTGACAAAAGTTCAGAATTTAGTGGGGTTGCCGGTGTCTTCTACTGGGATGATAAAACCAACAACAAGCTGAACAACGTATTTGGTAATGCCGACGCCGACCTGAGACATACCAGTTTTGCCCCCTACGGTGAAGTCATATGGCGCTTCTCACCCAAGTGGGCATTCACCAGCGCACTCCGTTATCAGTCTGATGAAATTAGCCACGATGGTATTGCCAGCTACATCCCAGGTGTGCGCCATCAATATGAAGAAACGTTTACGGCGTTATTACCTAAGGTTGCCCTGTCCTATGATCTGACAGATAACGTCTTAGTCGGCGCGATGATCAGTGAAGGTAACATTCCTGGGGGCACAGGCATTAACTTTCGCGGCGGCGAATATTATACATTCGATGCCGAATCGGCATGGAACTATGAACTTTTTACCCGTATCGATCTGCTTGAACAGCGCTTAATCATAAATAGCAATCTCTTTTACACCCGCTTTAAGGATTCACAACGTTCTGTTACTGACTACCTCGATGGACGTCCCTTTGGTTCTGTCATTATTAATGCCGATGAGGCGCAAAGCTATGGGATTGAATTAGATTGGAACTTTAAAGTGGTCGATAGTTTTAGCCTATATGGTGGGCTGGGTTTACTTGAAACTGAGATAAGTGAATTTAATGACTACCGTGGCGAGGAGTTTGTCGGCAACGAGTTTAGTAAAGCGCCGGGATATATGTTTAATATAGGGTTTGACTATTCAATCACAGACACTATCAAACTGAGCGGTGATGTGCGCCATACGGATGGATACTTTTCAACGGATACCAATGAGCCAGAGTTAAGAGTGGGATCTTACACTACGGTAAACCTGAATTCTTCCTATCAAATCAACCAATATTTTGAAGCCTTTGTTTATGCACGCAATTTGCTGGATGAACGTGCACCCGTGGCAAAAATGGCTGACAGAAGTACCGGAGGCGTGGATGCATATTTACTTGAACCTCGAGAAATAGGTGTAGGCGTTAGGGCGAAGTTTTAGCGGCTAGCTTCTACCCGCGGTATTGGCTATTGCCATGCAGCGGGTAGCAAGAGCGGTTAGAATGGCTTTTTTGCCTTGGAAACCTTATCGATATGACACAAGTACCGGAGCAACTTACTCAAAAACGCCAGCGTGGTAGACCAAGCCGTATTTCCCGTGAGGCTATCGCCAGAGCTGCGTTGGAGATTGGGGTTGATCAAGCGACCATCCCTGCTATAGCCGCGCATTTAAAGGTCGATCATTCTTCCCTCTACCATCACGTAGCAGGTCGGAATGATGTTATCTCCATTGCTGCTGAGCTTGCTATCAATGAGCTTGACTGGCGAGCGCCAGCGGCCACCGATTGGCGGAGCGAATTGATCATATTGACCGATGCCATTTGGGCACTGTATGAGCGTCATCCTGGCCTCGCTGAATCTATTCATCAGGCCAGTGTTACCCCGTCATCGGGTATACGTTCTTTTGCTGAATCGGTCGAAAAGCTGCAACGCAAAGGCTTCTCCCTCGATGAGGCAGTGCTTGCCGTTGATATCTTAGTTGACATGGTGGGGGAGTGCTTTTTGGGATGGTGGTCAACCACTAAACCAGAAGCAGATGGCCGGACACGTAAAGAGCGAATTATCGCAATTTGGGAAGATGAAGCCACCAAGCTCCCTGATAAAGCTGAGCAGATAAATGCGATGGTAGACATCATGAAGGTGGGCGCCCGCAAATGGTGGGAGCGAAAACGTGACTTAGTGTTAGCGGGGATTGCCGTTACCCATGCCCAAAAGGCTGGGGGATCCGATAAGGCTCAAACATAGCGCGTCGATATGAAAATTTCATAGCGGCTGCAGATTAGTACAAGATTTATTACGTATAGGAAGTATCAGTTTGTGAAGGTGGTTTATGCACTGACGTGCTTTTTTGTGCTTTGTTTTGCCTCATTGCTGCTAGGCGCAAAGTATGCATCTGTAACGCAGATGCTGACGTTATCGGATGATGTCTGGTTGGTGTTATCTGCGAGTCGTCTGCCGCGGCTCTTTGCCTTGATTTGCTCAGGTGTAGGGCTCGCTGTCTGTGGCGTGATATTGCAGCAGATTGTGCAAAACAAGTTTGTTGAACCTGCTACTTGTGGCGGGCTTGATGCCGCCAAACTAGGCCTATTAATTTCAATCATTCATGCCCCGAGTATGGGGGGCACCGCCAGAATGTTGGGGGCTTTGGTTTTTTGCCTGCTTGCGAGCTTAGCTTTTATTCTGATTATTCGTGGTATTCGGTATAAGAGTCCGGTGCTCATTCCAATTATTGGGATTATGTTTGGCAGTGTACTCAGTGCGATAGCGGAACTTTATGCTTATCAAAACAATATGATGCAGAGTATGCAGGGATGGATGTTGGGTGATTTTTCAAAAATCGTGCAGGGTAACTACGAAATCATCTATCTGATCCTTCCCGTAGTCATACTGACCTACCTTTATGCACAGCGCTTTACCATTGTAGGAATGGGCGAAGGCTTGACTACCACACTAGGCCTGAGTTATTTCAACCTAGTTATCTTAGGGTTAGTGCTGGTTTCCCTGACCATAGCGACCACAGTTATCACAGTCGGGAGCATTCCATTTATTGGTTTGATTATTCCTAATCTTGTCGCTATGCGTTACGGCGATAATTTAAAACGTACCTTGCCTATTATCGCCTTTGCTGGCGCAACACTACTGATTATCTGTGACTTGCTTGGTCGGCTTGTTTTGTATCCCTTCGAAATTCCTATAGGTCTAACAGCAAGCTGTTTAGGTGGACTCATATTTCTAGTTATCGTTTGGAAAATCAAATGAAAGACAGTGCATGGCGTTTTTTGAGCTGGGGGCTGCCTATTATGTTGGCAGTCACATTTTTATTGATGGGCTCAGGCTTTGATTTTGACTATGTCATACCGAATCGATTGGTGCGTTTGGGCACTATTTGCCTTGGTGGTGTCTGTATTGCGTTTTCTTCGATACTGTTTCAGACCTTAGCCGGAAATCGCATTTTAACGCCATCTATCATGGGGTATGAAGGGGTTTACTTGATTTTGCAGGCTCTGTTGATCCTTATCTTAGGGACGGGCAGCAGTATTCTGATCACCGCTAACAGCAATTTCTTTGTCTCAGTCGTGGTGATGTTGCTTTACTCAATGGCGATTCATCGTTGGCTATTTAGTGGGGATCGACATGATGTGTTCTTCCTACTGCTTGTGGGCTTAGTACTCACTGTGGTGTTAGGCAGTTTTACTCAGTTAATCCAATATTCTATCAGTCCTGGTGAATTTTCTATTTTCCAGAGCTACAGCTTAGCGTCGTTCAACCGCGCTCAACCAGAGCAATTGCTTATCTCTCTAGTACTTGTCAGTGCCGTGTGTATTGCCGCTTGGAGAGTGCGTGCTGTACTTGATGTATTACTGATGGGGCGGGAGCAAGCTATCTCTCTTGGTATTGATTATCAAAAAGTGGTGCGCCTGCTATTGGGTCTTATCGCGGTATTGGTCGCAATATCAACCAGTTTAGTGGGGCCGACTGCTTTTATGGGGATATTTGTCGCGAACATGGCCTATGCACTGGCAAGGCATCCGTCGCACTCATTTACTTTGATAACAGGATGCGCCGTTGCTATCTCGGTTTTTCTGATCGCGCAAATGCTCGTTGAGCATCTGTTTAATTATCAAACCAGTGTTGGGCTATTAATTAATCTATTTTGTGGCGCCTATTTCTTTGTCTTAATTCTTAAACCTCGGAGCGCAGTGTGATAACCGTCAATAACTTATATCAGTCTTATGGCGCGAAACCTGTGCTAAAAAATGTCACGGCACAATTTCCCGAACATCAGATGACTTCTCTCATCGGCCCTAACGGTGCCGGCAAAAGTACCTTACTGATGTCTATTGGTCGGTTACTGAATATCCAGCAGGGCGAGGTATTACTCAAAGGTACTGCTATCCACAATATTCCCTTGAAGGATTATGCCAAGCAAGTGGCAACCATGCGTCAGTTTAACAGCCTCAATTTACGCCTGACGGTCAGGGAGTTAGTGGCATTTGGTCGTTTTCCCTATAGCCAAGGGGCACTCACAAAGGAAGATCATCGCGCCATTGATGAAGCTCTGTCGTTTTTAGCTTTACAGTCATTAGCCAATGTATTTATTGATGAACTTAGCGGCGGACAACGCCAAATGGCTTTTCTGGCAATGGCGATTGCGCAGCAAACGGATTATTTATTGTTAGATGAACCGCTCAACAATCTGGATATGAAACATGCCGTTAGCATCATGCGGGCACTTCGCCATCTGTGTGACGATTACAAACGAACGGTAGTGTTAGTGGTTCACGATATCAATTTTGCGGCTAACTACTCCGACTATATTGTCGGTATGAAGCAAGGCGTTGTGCACTGCGCTGGACCCGTTGAAGAGGTCGTCACAGCACAAAGGTTAAAAGCACTGTACGAACTGGATCTTGAGGTGCTGAAAACGAACCAAGGAACAGTATGTAACTATTTCAACTTCAACTTACAAGGAGAATACAAGTGACGTCGAAATGTAGAAGTGGGACTAAAGTGATAGCGATTCTGTTATTTAGCTCGGCTTTTTTGCTGGCCTGCGATAATAAAACCGAATCAGTACAACTTGCATCATCGGATACGAGTGCTTCAACGGCTGAGTTGGATTTTGCCCCGATAGAGGTAGAGCATAAGCTGGGCACTACTGTTATTACAAAACGGCCAGTACGCGTTGCGGCCCTAGATATGAATGAAGTCGACTATCTCGAACAGTTGGGTATTCCCATTGTCGGTATGCCAAAGGATTTTGTTCCTTATTACCTGAAAGATTACAGCAACAATAGTGATATCGTTGATTTAGGTGCTATCGTTCAACCCAATATGGAACGTATTTATGCACTTAAACCCGATTTGGTGCTGATGTCATCCGTTCAAGCTAGTCATTATCAAGCGCTTTCCAATTTGGCACCAACCATTCATTTGGATATTGATTACCAAGACAGCAACAGCGATTACTTTGATATAGTCACAAAACACTTATTGATGCTGGGTAAATTATTCGATAAGCAAACCTTGGCAAAACATAAAGTGGATGAACTGGAAACTAAGATCCAAGCCGCCAGAATGGTCATTAAGGACAGGCCAGAAAAAGCATTGGTGGTGCTACATAATAATGGCGCTTTTCGATTTTTAGGTATTCGTTCACGCTATGGGTTCATTTACAGTGCGCTAGGGGTTAAACCCGCTAGCTTATCAGAGCAGATGGGATTGCACGGTCAACCTGTATCAAGCGAGTTTATTCTTGAAAACAATCCCGACATCATTTACGTGGTTGACAGAACCGCAGTGATGGAGCGAAGCCCAGTATTGGATAAACAGTCCATAGATAACCCTCTCTTGCGTGAGACCAATGCTTGGAAGACGGGGAATGTTATTTTTGTGGATCCAGAGGCTTGGTATATCACAGGTGCGGGCATAACATCCCTTAATATCATGATTGATGATGTGTTAAAGGGTTATGTAAAGTAGCAGGCTGCAAATAGTCTATGGACGGCATAGCTAATGACTCATGAGATAAGTTACCTCTTGTAACATTTAAGCCCTACGGCTTAGGTAAATCGGTTTGCAACTTTAGTAGTGCTTAACATACAATCGCCTGCCAAATTATCTGAGGAAGTAGGGTTTGAATAGTGTGATACAAACAAGACGCACCCTAGCAATATGGCTTGCAGCCATATTGGTGCTATTGTCTGTTGCCATTGCTGTTCACAGTGTTTCCCATGCTAGTGAAGACTCCAAGGCCAATTGTTCGCTGTGCTTACATCAGCACCAGTTGCAACATGCGCTAACCAGTACACCCTTTCATTTTCAACTCGCTCAGCAGGGTTATATCTCGGTTGAGTTTCAGGCCGTTTCCTTTAAGCGACCTTTTAGTCGTTTCTTCAATAGTCGTGCTCCGCCCATAACAGCATAAGTTACTGTTTATTCAATTTATCTTAATTAACTTTGAGCGCCTTGGCTTAGCTAAGGCGCCCATGCTGTTTATTTTCGGAGTGAAAATGACTTCTTTTTATGCCCCTAAGCGCACTGCGCTGTTGCTGGGCGCTTTGTTTGTGCTCAATCCTATTTCAATGTTGTTGGCCGCAGAAAGCAGCCAATCGAGTTCACAAGCTATTGATACTGTGAGTGACGCAGTGCTTGACACTGATATTGAACGTTTAAGTATCCACTATCGCCAAGCCTATCGTGGCAATGTGTCCTCAACTGAACTTCCCCAAGCGATCAGTGTGTTAGACGAGCAATTGATAAAAGATGCGGGGCTGACGCGGTTTCAAGATGTACTGGACTATTCTGCCAGTGTGGCGCGGCAAAATAATGGCGGCGGCTTATGGGATAGTTTTTCCCTACGAGGCTTTCCGGGCAACGAAAACATGCCATCGGGGTATTTAATCAATGGCTTTAATGGTGGCCGAGGTTTTAGTGGTCATAGAGATTTATCAAACGTTGCCTATGTCGAGATTTTAAAAGGCCCAGGTTCGGCACTTTATGGCCGCTCGGAACCCGGTGGCACAGTCAATATTGTGACTAAGAAACCTCAGTATCAAACCAGTGGTTATTTAAAAGCATCGGCTGGGAGTTTCGACCAATATCGGTTAGAAGGTGATGTGACCTCAGGTTTAACCGATAACTTGGCATTTCGGATTAATGGCGCTTGGCAGGAACACGATAGTTTTCGTGATTATGTGTTTAGCGATAAAAAAATCGTTACGCCGTCTATGCGTTGGCAGATTTCCGAAAAAGCTTCCTTGCTGTATGAAATGGAATACCTCAAGCAGGAACAGCTATTCGATCGCGGCATTATTGTGCTCAATAACGATATTAATACCGTACCACGCTCGCGTTATTTAGGTGAACCTAATGATGGCGCAACGGAGGTGAATGCCACAGGGCATCAGCTGACCTATGACTATGAATTAAATGATGATTGGTCATTAACTGCTGGCTATAACTATCGAGACTCTAGCTTGAAGGGGTATTCGTCTGATGCCGAGTTAGCAAAGGGGCGGCAATCGCTATTTGATGATGATCGCACGCTGACTAGGCAGCACAGATATCGTGACTACGCCTCTGAGGATAATTCGCTGCGTCTAGAGTTAAGTGGTCATGTGGATACGGGTTTTATTCGTCATAATTTACTGCTCGGTGCCGATGCCTATCACTACAATTTGAAGACAGGACTGTATCGTTATCGGGGCAAAAAAGGTGAATACGCCATCGATATCTATGCCCCTCAATACGGTGGGCTTCAGCCAGAGGTGAGTTTGTTGTATGAGAATAACGAGACTCAAAAGGCGTGGGGGACCTATCTGCAAGATCAAATGGATTTAACTGAAAAGTGGAAGTTGCACCTTGGGCTAAGGTTCGATAGTTATCAGCAAGATATCAGTGAAGTCGCGAAAGATACTCTGTCAGAGCAAACCGATAGTCGAGTCAGCCCCAAGGTGGGTCTGGTGTATTTATGGTCCGATGCCTTAAGTTTCTATAGCTCTTATTCTGAAGGCTTTTTACCGCTTTCTGGAACTGACTTTGCGGGTAAGCCCTTCGAAGCGGAAGAGAGTCAGTCGGTTGAACTGGGGATGAAGTTTAATGGTACTTGGTTAAACGATCTTCCTATAAACGGTAGTTTAGCCGTGTTCGATGCCAAAAAGAGCAATATCTTGACCTCAGATCCTATCAATGTTGGTTTTTCTGCCACCTTAGGTAAAGCTAAAAGTAGCGGGGTTGAACTCGATTTAGCCGCCGAACTGACGGAGGATTTACAAGCAAAATTATCCTATGCCTATCTTAATACCCGTACCGCCAATGACAGCTTGAATCCTGATTGGGGCGTGCTCATTCCTGCAGGCAGTCCACTGGTGAATGTGCCAAAGCATACCGCGAGTGTGATTCTGAAACAGGATTTGAATAGGCTTTCTATTGATGGTCATCTAGGGCTTAGCTGGCGTTATGTGGATTCGCGTCTCGGTGATTCTGCCGATCCGAGTTTTCAATTGCCTTCTTATCAGTTAGTTGGGTTGTTTATGAACACCCACTTAAGCGACAACTTAAGCCTTGGAGTGAATCTGGATAACTTACTGGATGAACATTACATCGCGAGTAGCTATTCCGCTCTTTGGGCCGTGCCGGGTGAGCCACGTAGCATTAAAGTGAGTGTTAGCTATGAATTCTAATATCAGCGCTAACCCAGCGTTATCTTCAGGTTTTGCTGAGCAAGAACTGGGTCGTTCTATTGGCCGCACCCGGATTAATAGTATCGATATGATGCGCGGCATGGTGATGCTTATCATGTTACTCGACCATGTGCGGGAGCGGTTTTTCTTTCACATGCAGGTGAGCGATCCTATGGATTTGAGTTCGACCTCTTGGGGGCTTTTTGTGAGTCGCTTTGCCGCCCATTTTTGTGCGCCGGTCTTTGTGTTCTTAACCGGGGTTTCTGCATGGCTTTATGCCAATCGTAGCCATGGCGAGCCACGTTCAGCACGTATGTTTTTGATTAAACGCGGGCTGTTTTTAATCGCGCTGGAAATTTTAGTGATTAACTTCTCTAACCTCTCTTGGATGGTCAGCTATTACACCCTTTGGTTGCAGGTGATTTGGGTGATTGGTCTGAGTATGTTAGCGCTCGCTGCGCTGATAAACCTGCCTAGACCTTGGATGGCCCTTTTAGGATTTGCGATTGTTTTTGGCCATAATCTGTTGACGCCAATTGGTTTTCAGCCCAATGAGTGGGCTTACGGTCTGTGGACCATATTGCACGACCGCGGTTATCTCGTCAGCGAAGGTGCGCTTAGGGTTAAGGTGAGTTATCCCGTGCTGCCTTGGATTGGGGTGATTTTACTGGGTTATGTTGCAGGGCCTCTTTTTAGTAATAAACCGAACGGAAGCCATCTTGATACATTGGCTCGCCAGCAAAAGCTGCTGTTTTTAGGGATCAGCTGTTGGGTACTTTTTGCGGTACTACGTGGGTTTAACCTTTATGGCGAAACCTTGCCTTGGCAGTCGGGGGCACATTTGGGTGAAACCTTAATGTCGGTATTCAATTTAACGAAATACCCGCCATCATTAAGCTTTTTACTGGTGACCTTAGGCGGCATGTTTTTTTGCTTAGTGGCCTTTGAGCGGTATTTTGCATCAAGTGGGAAAGTGGGTGGGAGATTAGCGCGAGTGGGCCATGGGTTGTCTGTGTTTGGCTCAGTCCCTATGTTCTTCTATATCTTACATTTGTACGTGCTGTTACTGCTTTATACTTTAGCGAAATTCATCTTTGGCGCAAACCATGGTGAGTACTTTGGCGTGAGCAATATAGGATGGGTTTGGTTTATCGCGGGCGTGTTAGCCATCGCATTGTATTATCCCGTTAAGCGATTTAGCGAGTATAAAAAACACAGCACTCAGGCTTGGATTAAGTACCTCTAATCTATTCTGTTTGATCAAGCTTTAAAGGCAAAAGTCGCCAAGTGTTTACTTGGCGACTTTTTTGCTTTGGTCAGAGCAATAATCTATTTAGCAATTATTCTGCGAGTAAGCTGCGTAGCATCCAGGCATTTTTCTCATGCAGTTGGATGCGCTGGGTGAGTAAGTCCGCAGTCGCCTCATCATTCGCTTGATTTACCAGCGGATACAAGGCTCTGGCATTGCGGATTACTAGCTCCTGATCGCTTAATAGTTCGCGGATCATGGTTTCGGCTTGAGTGACACCTTGATCTTCTTTTATCTCGGTTAGCGCGGCATAGGCTGAATATGAGCCGAGTGCTCTGGCGCCTAATGCACGTACACGCTCTGCGATAAGGTCGACCGCAAGGGCAAGTTCGGTATACTGCTGTTCAAATAGCAAGTGTAAGCTAGTGAACATTGGGCCAGTAACGTTCCAGTGAAAGCTATGGGTCTTAAGGTAAAGACTGTAGCTGTCAGCCAATAGTTGGTTTAGCCCTGCGGCGATTTCTTCTCTGTGAGCTTGATTGATACCTATGTTAATCATGGCGTTTTCCTTCTATTGTCTTACTGAGTGTGTTTAGTCTAATCTTCTGATATTAAATGTAAAATGAGTAAATTAGATTTTGTAAATCTATAAATTCGATTGAACTTCCGAGTGTTAAATCTCGTAAGCGATAAAGCCAGATATCATCTCCTTTCGCCGTGCTGCAGTAACAATGCCATGGCAGAACTGCTATCCTAGCGGCATATTGTGAGTCGATACTTTAATTGAATAAAACTGACCTTAATGAATAAATCAGCCTATTTAACCGCCATGAATGTGACAACTTGGCGAGTGCGCGACACTAAGGTGAAACCTTATTTAGTGATTTGGGATGAAAACGGTGAGTTACCAGAAGCAGAGCCGCTTATTGACGCTGTGCTAAAGCTTATCGACATAAAGCGTGACGAATGTGATTTTGACTGTGAGCCCCATACGGGTAAACAGATCGTTTGGGATCTGCGACGTCACAAAGTTAGGCCACGTACCGCATGGTTAGTGTCTGAGCCGTTGGCCGATTTATTGGTGGGTTGGCAGGCTAAAAGCGCGCTCTGGCAGCAGATTTACCAATGGCGCGACCAAGTTAGCGGCCAAGCGCCAAGCAAGTCTTAAGCTCTACTCGTAAATACATTAATAACCAATACTTTGGAATACCGGCGTTGAACATCCCACCAGTAGATAGTCTATTCACAACACCATTCGCAGCACAATTGACAGCAGGTTTGCCTGTTGAGCTTGTGGCTCTCACGCTTGAAGATGTTCCCCAAATGGCGCAGCTTGAATCCTTGGCCCATAGCCATCCCATGAGTGAGGGGAATCTTGCCGATTGTTTTGGTCACTTGTACCGTGTCCTAGGTTTAAAGTTGAGTGCTCACTTAGAGGTAGATGTAAATACTGAGGCAAATATTGACGTCGTTTCGGATTCAGATACTTATCACGTCGAAGGACTCTTAGGGTTTGCGATAGTGCAGCAAATTATCGATGAAGTGACTTTATTGGATATTTGCCTATTACCGAGTCAGCAGGGCAAAGGTTACGGCAAGTTATTACTTAAGGCTGTGATGATATCGGCCAAGGTATCGGGCGCTGTGGTGCTTATGTTAGAAGTGCGAGAGTCTAATCTCGGCGCCCGTGCTTTATATCAAAAGGCTGGCTTTATTGAATCGGGACGTCGCAAAGGTTACTACCCGATAGAGGGCGGTAAAGAAGATGCTATCTTGATGGATTTAGCGATAACCCAAGAATAAGCAGAGCATTAGCGTTCATGTCGTATAACGACAGCTATACGAACCACTCTTCATAAACAACAGTCATAAATAACAGTCATAAAAACAGCCAATAAAAAACAGCGCCTAAGCGCTGTTTTTCTATTTTAATAACCTTGAAATCTACATCACCTAAGCTCTGTATCTAAGCAAGAAGGTTATTTCACTTCTTTACCTTGGGCTTGCAGGTCCGCATGGTAGCTTGAGCGCACTAATGGGCCACAGGCTGCATGGGTAAAACCTAACTCATCGGCTAAGGCTTTAAGCTCATCAAATTCCGCTGGCGGCACATAACGTTCAACCGGTAAGTGGAACTTAGACGGCTGTAGGTATTGGCCTAAGGTCAGCATTTCAACGTTGTGGGCGCGCAAGTCACGTAATACTTGAGCGATTTCTTCGTTGGTCTCACCCAATCCCATCATCAGGCCTGATTTAGTCGGCACATTGGGATGACGTTCTTTAAAGCGTTTGAGCAGATCGAGCGACCATTGGTAATTCGCACCTGGGCGCGCTTTACGATAATGCATGGGCGCCGTTTCTAAGTTGTGGTTAAACACATCAGGCGGCTCAGTCGATAAAATATCTAAGGCAGCATCGATACGACCACGGAAATCAGGCACTAAGGTTTCGATCTTGATGTCAGGATTTAGTTTGCGGATCTCACGGATACAATCGGCAAAATGCTGGGCGCCACCATCACGTAAATCGTCACGATCTACAGAGGTAATCACCACATATTTTAGCTTCATATCGCGGATAGTTTGCGCCAATTTAACTGGCTCTTCAGCATCAGGCTTAAGCGGACGACCATGGGCCACGTCGCAGAATGGGCAACGACGAGTACAAATCGCACCCAAAATCATAAAGGTTGCTGTGCCGTGGTTGAAGCATTCAGCGAGGTTAGGGCAAGAGGCTTCTTCACAGACAGAGTGCAGGCCATTTTTACGCAGCGCTTGCTTGATGTCTAAAATGCGTTGATTCGATGCCGGCAGTTTAACCCGTAACCAATCGGGTTTACGCAACATAGTGTCGCGCTCTGATGGGACGATTTTGACCGGAATACGAGACACTTTATCGGCATCTCTTAGTTTTACTCCGGGTTGTAAACGTTCAGGCCTATTCATGACGCTGCTAATCCTTGATGATGAACTAGGTGTTGATAGCCCAGTAATTGGCTAAAAGTAATAGTAAGTTGCTCGCCCGCTTCAATCACGGTTTGTGGTCCGCCAAGTGCTTTGCATTGCACCATTTCAAGACCGGCATAACCACAAGGGTTGATGCGGCGAAATGGTGCTAAATCCATATCGACATTAAGGGCTAATCCATGGAATGAACAGCCTTTACGGATGCGTAATCCGAGGGAGGCAATTTTACGTTCATCCACATATACGCCCGGCGCATCGGCCTTGGCATAAGCGTTAATTTCGTACTTGGCGAGCATATCGACAATGCTTTGCTCTATATGAGTAACGAGTTGACGCACGCCGACTTTACTACGTTTTATGTCGAGAAGAGGGTATACCACTAGTTGTCCAGGGCCGTGGTAAGTGACTTGGCCACCACGGTCCACTTGGATCACAGGAATATCGCCAGCATTCAAAATATGCTCGCTTTTACCAGCTTGGCCTTGGGTAAACACGGGTGGGTGTTCTACTATCCACAGCTCATCTGGGCTCTCACTATTACGCGTGTCAGTGTAGTGCTGCATAGCATGCCACACTGATTCGTAATCTTGTTTTCCAAGATGCCGAATGTGCAAAGTCGTGTCTTGCAAGGGCAACCTCTCCCCTTAGAATTGAGTGGCGCTATTATACGCCTCTTGACCATAAATGTAAGACAGATCACATTTCATGGCCTTGAGGAATATTTATAGTACGCGGCGTACGCCTTCGATGGCGGCAAGTTCAGTGTACAAAATTTCGATATGGTCTTTGCTGGTCACTGTCACGCGGATAGTAATGGAGTGATAGCTACCTTTGCTCGACGTTTTTGTCGAAGGTGAATAATCACCCGGTGCATGTTTTTGTACCACAGCCACGACTTTGTCAGTTAGCGTTTCGTGGGCTTCACCGACGACCTTAAAAGGAAATGCGCAAGGGAAATCCATCAGTTCATCAAATTTAGTGTCTAACATACTCAGTACTCTTAGCGGCTATATTGGGATATATATGGTGGCGATTATACCCGATTCAAGGGCGATGCACTCCCCAAAAAAATAAAGCCACCCTAAGGTGGCTTTATTTATGGGACTTAGCTTAGCTAAACCATCCAGAAAACATCTGCTTAAAGTAATCGACTAATTTACTAAACCAGCTACCTTCGTTGACTTCTTGCAAGGTCACCAGCGGGAACTGGGCAATGTCTTTACCATCAAGTTGGAAGAATAGACGGCCTACAGTTTCACCTTTTTTCAACGGTGCATCTAATGGCTTAGTCAACTCGAAGTTTGCTTTCAAGTCTTTACCACGGCCACGGCTGATTGTAATAGGTGTATCAGTTGCGACGCCTAAATCAACAGTGCTCTTGTCACCGTACCATATTTGTTGGGTTGTGAAGCTATCACCCGCTTTGTAAGGCGTGACAGTTTCAAAGAAACGGAAGCCATAGGTCAGTAACTTTTTACTTTCAGCTTTACGGGCTGATTCACTTTGAGTACCCAGAACCACAGAAATCAAACGCATGCCGTCTTTGGTTGCAGATGCGACTAAGTTGTAACCTGCACCAGAGGTGTGGCCTGTCTTGATACCGTCCACGCTCATGCTGTTATCCCACAACAAACCATTACGGTTATATTGTTTGATACCGTTGAAGGTATAAAATTTTTCGCTATAGATGCGGTATTCTTCTGGAACGTCGCGGATTAAGGCTGCACCTAACAATGCCATATCATAGGCAGTTGTTTTGTGGTTTTCTGAGTCTAATCCATGGGAGTTTTCGAAGTAGCTATCACGCATACCCAGCTGTTTTGTCCATGAGTTCATCATGTCAACGAAGGCGCCTTCGGTGCCAGCGATATGCTCTGCCATAGCCACACACGCATCGTTACCCGATTGGATGATGATACCGCGGTTTAAATCCCCGACTTTAACGGTAGTACCGACTTCAATGAACATCTTCGAGGAGTCAGAGAAGTTTTTAGACCAGGCATTTTTACTGATAGTCACATCATCATCGACCGAGACATTGCCCGCTTTGATTTCTTGACCTATGACATAGCTGGTCATCATTTTAGTTAGGCTGGCTGGGTTAAGGCTTTCATAAGCGTTACTCTCAGCGATAATCTGGCCCGAATTATAATCCATCAAGACGAAAGCCTTGGCGGCCACTGCTGGTGCATCAGGTGTAATAATAGGCTGCGCAGCATAAACGGGGAGAGACACACTGGAAATTAGCAGCAATGTTTTAATGGGACTTTTTACAAAATTCATCATTAACTTGGCACGTCTTTTGGTTGTATTAAATGGAAAGGATTCGAGAAGATCTCCAACAGTGTACCACTTTCTGACTGTGGGTTTTAGTGAAGGTTCCTTCATATCTATTTTTAAATCAATTCTGGTCCGAGCAAACAGTCATTACTCATGGACTATATAGCCCTCAGGAAAGCCATTTTGCTGGACGTTATTGAGCAGTTTGTCTGCTAATTCAGGTTGGCCTATGGGGCCGAGCTGTAGTCTAAACATATTGTTTGCGGCTTGTACACGGGTCTTTACCTGATATTTTCGCTCCAGATTTTTCGCCATGGTATTGAGTTTGGCTTTATCTTTCGATGCGACTAACTGAATGTAATGATTACCTGTATCTTGCGCGCTGGCAATAGCCGAATTAGTGGCCGCGACACTGCCGACATACACCACATCGAGTTTGATCCGCGCGGTTCCTTTGCCGAGCATGCCGAGTTTATAGGCGGCGGCGTAGGAGACGTCGAGAATACGGTCTGAGTGGAATGGCCCGCGATCGTTGATACGAATGATCACTTGCTTATTGTTATCTAAGTTAGTGATCCGAGCATAACTTGGCAGTGGCAGCGTTTTATGGGCACCTGACATGGAATACATGTCATAGGGTTCGCCATTGGATGTCTCATAGCCATGAAATTTTTCACCGTACCATGAGGCACGGCCCGTTTCACTAAAACCTTGGCCTGTGTTCATCACCGTGTAAGACTCGCCGTAAACCGTATAAGGCTTGTTACCGCGGCGACTATAGGGCTCGTACTTAGGCGTGGCATTTGGCACATGATCCACATTGGGTGGATTGAGTGGCAGCTTGTCATTCTTTAGCGAATAGCGCCCCTTGTTGGGGTCCATATTTTTTTTGTTTGTGCTGGAGCTAGCTTGGTTTGGGCTCGAAGAACACGCAACAAGTGTGAAGCACGCAACCAAAGCGACAAGCTGTAAAAGATTATTTTTTAGCGGCATGCTGTTCCTTTAATTGTTGGCTAAATTGATAAACGGCCATTGAATACAAAGGACTGCGATTATAGCGAGTGATTACATAAAAATTGTTTAAGCCAAGCCAATAATCATCGTGATCGGCTTGTTCCAGTTTAATGAGTAAGGCTTTTTGCGAGATATCCAAGTCCCTCGCATCAGCCAGGGACAAGGTTGGCGTTAGAATATTGGCGACTTTATAATTGAGCTTTTCGCCTGCCCATACTTTCGCTTTTGGTGCTGTTTGGCTGCTATTGACCAGCGGTAAAGCAACTGGAGCATTGGCTTGCCAACCGTGTTCATGGAAATAATTGGCAACACTGCCAATCGCATCCTCTGGGCTTTGCAATAAATCGCGGTTACCACTGTTATCGAAATCGACGGCGTAATGGCGGTAACTTGAGGGAATAAACTGCCCATAACCCATGGCACCCGCATAGGAGCCTTTGAGGGTATTGATATCTAAGTGTTCTTCTTTGACTAATTTCATCAACTCACCAAATTCCTTGCGGAAAAAGGTGGCGCGAGGCGGATAGTGAAAACCTAAGGTATAGAGGGAATCAATCACAGGGTAATTACCAGTGAACTGCCCGTAGAAGGTTTCAATCCCAATAATGGCAACGATAATCTGTGGGTCGACTTGGTACTTAGCTGCGGCTTTAGCAATGGTTTTCTCGTGTTTTTTCCAAAAAGCGAGCCCTGCATCAAGACGTTTTTCTGTTAAAAAAATCGGGTAATACACATGCCAAGGTTTTGCTTCCCATGGACGGGTCATCGCATCGATAACCCCTTGGTTGTATTTTGCTTTGTCGAGAAAAGCGAGCACTTCGGTCCGAGTAAAACCTTGTTTTACTTGAGTTTGGATAAACTCTTCTTTGAGTTCAGCGGGAGTTGCGGGTACTAATACTTTATCCACTGCGGGAGCCACTGGGGTGCTTGAAGCGGGTGCCTGCGCGGGTGTCGGTTCATTTGCCGTGGTGCATGCGACTAAGTATGAACTTAAACACAGTAAACCGAGTGGAGCCAAATAAGCTCGGAGAGTAGGCATAAAAAAGTCCCTAAAATTATCTATCTACGAAACGTCTATGGGTATGAATGCTCATAAGAATGCCAAACCCTGTCATCAATGTCAGCATGGAGGTTCCACCATAACTGACAAGGGGCAGTGGTACACCTACCACGGGCAGGATACCTGAAACCATGCCAATATTCACAAAAACATAAACGAAAAACGTCAGCGTGATACTGCCAGCCAGTAGACGAGCGAAACTGGTTTGTGCGCGGGAGGCGATGACTAAGCCACGGCCTATGATGTAAAGGTACATAATTAACAGTAAGATACTGCCAATTAAACCAAATTCTTCACCGATCACCGCAAAGATAAAATCGGTATGACGTTCAGGGATAAATTCAAGCTGTGATTGAGTGCCTTCGAGCCAACCTTTGCCCCAAAGTCCACCTGAGCCGATGGCGATTTTCGACTGGATAATGTGATAACCCGCGCCGAGGGGATCTTGTTCAGGATCGAGCAGGGTTAATACCCGCGTTCTTTGGTAATCGTGCATCAAGAAATACCAAAGGATAGGCAGGAAGGCGAGTACTGCCGCGATAAAACTGCCAACAATGATCCAGCTCATACCCGATAAAAACAGCACAAAAATCCCCGATGCGGCCACCAAAATTGAGGTGCCTAAGTCGGGTTGTTTAGCGATCAATAGGGTTGGTACGAGTAAAATCACTCCTGCGCCAGCGAGGTAACGTTTCTTGGGGGGAAGAGGGAACTTACTGATATACCAAGCCATTGTGATGGGGAAGGCGAGTTTAATAAGCTCTGAGGGTTGGAACTCCATAAAGCCTAAGTTCAACCAGCGCTGCGCGCCTTTATTGATTTCACCGAAAAAGTGTACCCCAAGCAGCAAGACAACCCCCGCAAGATAAATGGGTAATGCCCAACGTTTAAGCGCTTCAGGATTGATTTGTGCCATGGTAAACATGATGCCTAGCGACAACACCATACGGAATAGTTGTCGTTCCATCATCTCTAAATCTGCACCGCTGGCAGAATAGATGACAAACAGGCCAAAGCCCATCACAGCTAATAGTCCGAGCAATAAAGGCAAGTCTATGTGCAAGCGTTGCCAGATGTTTTGATATTGGCTATGGGTACTCATGGTATGGGTTTCCAAGTATCTCTAAGCATATATTCATCGAGCATAGCTCGAGCGACTGGGCCAGCATTTGCGCCGCCCCAACCTGCGTTTTCCATCACGACGGCGAGGACAATTTTAGGATCCTCGAAGGGTGCATAGGCCACAACTAAGGCATTATCGCGGAAATGTTCGGCAATTTTACTGGCATCGTATTTAGTATTTTCCGCCACGCCGATGACCTGTGCAGTACCGGTTTTCATTGCGGCAGTGTAAGTGGCATCGGTAAAGCGTGACTTATTTGCGGTTTGTCGCATAGCTTCGTTGATGATATTCCAGTTACGGGGATTTTTAAGTTCAATTGGTGGTAACTCATTAATCGGTGAGTCAATTTTGGCAGTATTGTCTTTAATTGATCTCAGCAGATGTGGCGGGAGACGGCGGCCTTTGTTGGCCATAATCCCAACGGCATTAGCGAGTTGTAATGGCGTTGCCGTCCAATAACCTTGTCCAATACCGACGGAAATGGTGTCGCCTATATACCAAGCTTGATTGTACTTTAAACGTTTCCATTCCTTGGATGGCATGTTGCCAGCCGATTCTTCAAAGATATCAATCCCTGTATTTTGGCCAAAGCCAAATTGTTCCATAAAGCGGGCGATATGATCGACACCGACCTTATAGGCTAACTCATAGAAAAAGGTATCGCAGGATTCTACAATCGCGCTATAAACGTTGACCCAGCCATGTCCCCAGCGTTTCCAGTCGCGGTATTTACGTTCAACACCAGGAATTTGCCAAAAACCGGGATCCCACACTCGGGTACTCTCGCTAATGGCTTTCTCATCAAGGCCTAACAGTGCGAGGTGAGGCTTGATGGTAGACGCAGGTGCATATTGACCTTGAGTCGCGCGATTGATCAAAGGGCGTGATTTATCATTGAGTAACGCACTGTAATCTTTACTATTAATGCCTTGTACAAACTGGTTTGGATCATAGCTTGGGCTCGATACCATAGCTAATACTCCACCGTCACGGGGATCGATGGCAACAATAGAACCGCGCAGACCTGTGAGTAGTTCCACCGCTTTTTGTTGCAGCTTGAGATCTAAGGTGAGGTAAATATCTTGCCCCGGCTCTGGCGGCACAATTTTTAAGGTGCGAATGGCGCGGCCGCGGTTGTTCACTTCTTCTTCTAAGTGTCCGGGTTTGCCATGCAGCAAAGATTCATAAAATTTTTCAATGCCTTGCTTACCAATGTCTTTGGTTGCCGCATAGTTTTTCCACAGATCGCTGCGTTCAAGTTGGGCGCGATCTCGGGTGTTAATTTTGCCTACATAGCCCAGCACATGGGTGATTTGCGCGCCGTAGGGATAGTTACGTTTAAGACCCGCTTCGACTGAAATACCCGGAAATCTGTGTTGGTTAACACTAAAAATGGCCACTTGCTCTTCGGTGAGCTGGTTTTTCAGTGTTAGCGGTTTGAAACGGCGATGAAATTTCAGGGCGTCAGTAAAGGTTTCGCGCTCATCATCACTGATCTCAATTAACTTGCCGAGTTCATCTAAGGTCTCTGACATGTTACTGATTTTTTCGGGCACGAGATCGAGGGAATAAAAGGGTAAATTTTCAGCTAAAAGTATACCGTTGCGATCGTAAATGAGACCACGACTAGGGGCAATTGGAACAACACGGATGCGATTATCATTTGAGCGAGTTGCATAATCTTTATAGGATTCAACCTGTAAATGATAAAGGTTGGTGACTAATACGCTAAATAGAGCGAAAACGCAAAAAAAAGTGAAAAGCGCCCTGCGCTTAAAAAGAGACGCCTCGGCGGCGTGATCATGCATTGTTATCCGCTTTTTTGGCGACACTTATGCTATCTCCGGCTGATCCCATGACGGGTGGTTGACACTCGTTAACATCAAGATCCCGCTATTCTCTATGGTAGGGGTGATTCGTGTTCACGCTCCACGCGCGGTACAAACTTTCGGCAACCACCACCCGTACGAGTGGGTGAGGTAAGGTTAATGC
Organism: Shewanella sp. DC2-4; assembly: GCF_013248875.1. NCBI lineage: Bacteria > Pseudomonadati > Pseudomonadota > Gammaproteobacteria > Alteromonadales > Shewanellaceae > Shewanella > Shewanella sp. DC2-4. The sequence continues at coordinate 704,163 of NZ_JABRVR010000002.1, forward strand.
CGAAAGACACCAACTTTGGTTTGCCGCTTCTTTGCAAGCTGGCGCTAATCCTTCAGGTCCACCAATCAGTAAACTGACGTCGCGACCATCGAGTTGCCATTTAGTCAGTGCGGTTGCTAGCTCGGGGGTCGTCCAGTTTTTGCCAGGGAGATCTAAGCTAACAATATGATTGCCTTTGGGAATGGCCGCCAACATTTGTTCGCCTTCTTTTTGAAGTATCCGGACAATGTCGGCATTTTTCCCCCGCTTTCCAGCGGGTATTTCGATAAGCTCCAGCGCCATATCACGGGGAAAACGGCGCTGGTATTCTTCGAAACCACGGGTAACCCAATCGGGCATCCGTGTTCCTACTGCGATGAGCTGTAACTTCATCAGTCTTGCTTTTCTGACCAGAGCTTTTCAAGCTGGTAGAAATCACGGGTTTGATCTTGCATAACGTGCAGGATCACATCGCCCATGTCCACAAGAACCCATTCGCTGCTTTCGCGGCCTTCAACACCTAAAGGTGGAATACCGGCTTTTTTCGCTTCAACCACAAGGTTTTCGGCGATAGCTTTAACGTGAGTCTTTGATGTACCTGAACATATGACCATGTAGTCAGTGATGTTAGATTGCTTGCTGACATCCAGAACAACAACGTCTCTGGCTTTCAAGTCGTCGATCTTGTCGACAACAAACTGTTTTAATTCCGCGCTCTGCACGCTGGCGTACCTCATTAATTTTAAATAGCGCGGTAGTATACCAGTGTTGCTGCTGGGAATACATTGTCATTGGCAGTTGAGTTGGCGATATCTGCTTACGGTTCGAGCTAAGGTAAGTAAAGTCGTTGATTTTTGATGTAATCTAGCGTGACTGGCATGAGTAAATCGGCGGGAATTTCGCCTTTTGCCAGTTGTTCACGGATTTGAGTTGAAGAAATATCCTGTGGTGTAATCGCTACAGGGAAAATCTGCCCACAGTTTTTATGGACACAGCTAGTACGACCTTCGTCTGTCCCTTGGGGCGCTTGACTGCGGGCCGTCAATACCTGCTGCATAGGATGTTCTGCATCGAGCTGCCAACCCGGGCGCTGGCAGACAACGAGATGGGCAAAGTCGAATAGGCGTTGCCACTCATACCAGCTTTTTAATTGGAGGAAAGAGTCCATCCCCATGATAAAAAACAGCTCGTCTTCCGGATGTAAGGCTTTCAGTTGCTCAAGCGTCACAACTGTGTAGGAAGGCGTGTCGCGTTTAGCTTCGATGTCGCACAGTGCAAATCCGTCGAGTTGCTGACAGACATCAGCTACCATTTTGAGGCGCTGTGTTGTGGTTAAGTTCGGCTGCTGTTTATGGGGCGGAATATGGTTCGGCATCAGCAGGATTTTATCCAAGGCTAATGCTTGCTTCACTTCAATTGCAGGACGGATATGACCATAGTGTATCGGGTCAAAGGTGCCGCCTAAAATACCAATACGCATATCAACTCTTTGGTTAATCAATGATTAGTCTATGGCTATATGTGCTAGGTGCCGATGGGCTCTAGGATCAAATAACAGACACAGGTGGCTCAGACCAGTCCAATCCTCTTTCCCCTGTTGCTTTAAGTTGAGCTCAAGTTTCGAGGCGAGGGCGAGCATATGTTCGAGTTGTTCAAGGCTGAGTCGTTGCAGCGCCGCTTGATACAGTGGTTTACGTTTATCCCAAATTCGATGTTTACCCCAGAGTGCACTGAGCGCAACGCCTTGGGCTTGCTCGCATTTCAAATTGAATAACAAACCGAGTTCTTTAAACAAGGCCCACAGCAGGATAGGTAAGGCAGTGCCTTCGCCATTGAGCTGGGCTAGCATGTGCTGCGCGCTATCCTGTTTATTATTCAGCAATGCATCCGTGAGTTGGAATACGGTGAAGCGCGACTGATCTTCAAAATAGTGGCCCAGTTCGTCGGCACTGACGGGGTTTGCTGGGCTCAGGAGTTGCAGCAATTGCATGGCTTGATCGGCGGCCAGTAAATTCCCTTCATACAGAGAATGCAGCATAGCACGGGCATCAGGCTGCAGATTGAGCTTAAAGTGCTTGATGCGGCCATCGAGCCAGCGCATAAACTGCTCGCCCTCTGGCGTAGCGCAGGGCAGATACATGCCATGGGCATCTAAGGTCTTAAACCATTTACTGTTGGTTTGCTCTGTGGCGAGCTTTGGCCCTTCGATAATCAACAGCATATCGGGATTGGGCGTCTGCAATAGTGCTTGCAGTGTGCTTGAGCCTTCGGCACCGGGCTTAGCTTGGGGAAGGGTTAGCTCAATCAAGCGTTTACTGGAAAACAGGCTCATGGCCTGCCATTCCTGAGTCAGATCGTTCCAATTAAAGCCCGTCTCTTGAATGAGTTGGACTTTTTCATCGAATCCCTGACGCTTGGCGAATTGGCGGATCTGATCTTTGGTGGTTTCAATCAACCAAGGATCATCCCCAAAAATCAGATAACAAGGAAATAACTGGTTAAGGTGGCGGGAGAGTTGGTCTGGATAGACTCTCATTTAATGATAGCCCCGCATTAATTCACCTCAGTACTGGCCATTGCTTGCAGAATACGATCGGCAGCTTGGATACGCATTTCCTTCGTCAGCAATTCCATTTCACGGCTCTTTGCCAATGCGGTACGTGGATCGTCTAAGTAGTCGCGGCGAATTTCAACCTTGAAAGGCTGCGCTTCCTTGCCCGGCAATGCCACAGCAAATTCGACTAAATAAATCAGCTCATACTCGGCGACGTTACCTGTGGGGTACAAAGATAAGGTCGAGCGTTCAAGGGAGTCGGTGATTAATCTTAATACTGGAACATTATCTGCGGCGTCGACAACTTGGATATTGTTCAAGCGCAGGCGTTCACGCACCAAACGAGTGAGTTCACTGTATTCATCCACACTGCTCAAACTCAAATGATTGAGGGCATCAGGGATCTGATAACTGCGTTGAAGCTTAAAACCGCAACCAGCGCTGGTCATAATGACTAGTGCCATGATTGCGAAGCATATGCGTTTGATTAGCATAGATTTCGCGGTTTCCTATTCGTGGTATACCCTACAGGCTTGAAGTTGCAGCTATGCTGCAACTTCATTGGCTTTGAGTATAGCGAGTTATTAGCAGCCGTTAATTGGCCACTATGCTGAGCAGTTTGCCCGGCACATAGATCACTTTACGTACTGTTAGGCCGTCTAGGTATTTGATCACGTGTTCATCACTCATGCCTAAGGCTTCTACTGATTCTTTATCAGCGTCGGCAGCTACTGTGATTTTTGCGCGAACTTTACCGTTGACTTGCACAACGATGAGCTTGCTGTCTTCAACTAGCGCAGCTTCATCAACGATTGGCCATTGGCTGTCTTCGATGTTGCTTGCATTACCTAACTCGTTCCACAGGTTAAAGCTCACATGCGGAATGATAGGGTACAGCAAACGTACTATGGCGGATAAGGCTTCGCCGATAATGGCGTTGTCTTGGCCTGTGGTTTGTGGTGCTTTTTGCAGATGGTTCATCAGTTCCATCACGGCGGCAACCGCAGTGTTGAACATCTGACGGCGGCCGATATCGTCGGTCACTTTCGCGATCGTCTTGTGGACTTCACGGCGCAGCGCTTTTTGATCGGCAGTTAACTTGCTGACATCTAAGGCTTCGCTGTTATCTTGGTTCACATGCTCGTTTGCAAGCTTCCACAGACGTTTAATGAAGCGGTGTGCGCCTTCAACGCCAGACTCTTGCCATTCCAGAGTTAATTCTGGTGGTGAGGCGAACATCATAAATAGGCGAACCGTATCTGCGCCGTATTTTTCGACCATGACTTGAGGATCGATACCATTGTTTTTCGACTTAGACATCTTGCACATGCCGGTATAAACCAGCTCGTTGCCGTCTTTGTCGATAGCCTTAGTAATACGGCCCTTGTCGTCTTTTTCTGTGGTTGCTACATCTAAAGGAGAAACCCATACACGGGCGCCTTTTTCGTTGATGTAGTAGAAAGCATCGGCCAACACCATGCCTTGGGTCAGCAGTTGTTTGGCTGGCTCGTTAGAGTTAACCAGACCTGCATCACGCAGCAACTTGTGGAAGAAGCGGAAATATAACAAATGCATACAAGCGTGTTCGATACCGCCAATGTATTGATCCACAGGTAGCCAGTAGTTGGCTTTAGCGGGATCTAACATTTCGTCTGCATGCGGGCTGCAGTAACGGGCGTAATACCAAGAGGATTCCATAAAGGTATCGAAGGTATCGGTTTCGCGCAGCGCATCTTGACCGTTGACTTGGGTTTTCGCCCATTCTTTATCGGCCTTGATTGGGCTTTGAATACCGTCCATCACGACATCTTCTGGCAGCAATACTGGCAGTTGATCCGCTGGCGTTGGGATCACAGTGCCGTCGGCTAAGGTCACCATAGGAATAGGTGCGCCCCAGTAACGCTGACGTGAAACACCCCAATCGCGCAGGCGATAGTTGACTTGGCGCTTGCCTTTACCTTCGGCGACTAACTTGTTAGCGATGGCATTAAAGCCTGCTTCAAAGTCTAAACCGTCGAACTCACCCGAGTTAAATAGTACACCTTTTTCGGTATAAGCGGCTTCGCTAATGTCCACTTCGCTATCAACAGGCTTGATCACAGCCTCAATTGCTAGACCGTATTTTTTTGCAAATTCAAAGTCACGTTGGTCGTGCCCTGGAACTGACATTACGGCACCTGTGCCATAGTTCATCAACACAAAGTTAGCAGCCCAAATCGGGACTTGCTTACCAGTGATAGGATGAATGGCGAAAAGCCCTGTGGCCACTCCGCGTTTTTCCATGGTCGCGAGTTCAGCTTCAGATGTCGTGCTGTTTTTGCACTCATCGATAAAGGCGGCAAGCTCAGTATTGGTTTGCGCGGCGATTTCAGCTAATGGATGACCTGCGGCAATCGCCACATAGGTCACGCCCATTAAGGTATCTGGACGCGTGGTATAGATATCGAAGCTTTTATCGTGACCTGCGACGCCGAAGGTCATTTCTACACCTTCGCTGCGACCAATCCAGTTGCGCTGCATGGTCTTAACCTGTTCAGGCCAGCCATCTAAGGTATCGATATCGTTTAACAATTCTTCTGCATAGGCAGTGATCTTAATAAACCACTGTGGAATTTCTTTTTGTTCCACAGGGGTATCACAGCGCCAGCAGCAACCGTCTTGAACTTGCTCGTTCGCCAGTACGGTTTCATCGTTTGGACACCAGTTGACTGAAGCTGTCTTTTTATAGACTAGGCCTTTCTCGTACAACTTAGTGAAGAACCATTGTTCCCAGCGATAATATTCAGGGGTACAAGTGGCGATTTCACGGCTCCAATCGTAACCAAAACCCAGCAATTTCAGCTGGTTCTTCATGTATTCTATGTTTTCATAGGTCCATGGTGCAGGCGCAGTCTTGTTGTTAATTGCGGCATTTTCTGCGGGCAAACCAAAGGAGTCCCAACCAATAGGCTGGAGCACGTTTTTGCCTTGAAGACGTTGAAAGCGTGCAACTACGTCACCTATGGTATAGTTGCGTACGTGTCCCATGTGGAGTCTGCCAGAAGGGTACGGAAACATCGAAAGGCAATAAAACTTTTCTTTGTTTGCGTCTTCAGTGACTTCGAAGGTTTTGTTGTCATGCCAGTGCTTTTGCACTAAGGCTTCAATTTCTGAGGGATTATATTGCTCTTGCATCACTCTATTTCCGGCAGTGCCGCCTATTATTGGATCTAACGCCATATCAGCGCGAGTAAGATCTGCATAGAATAAACTAGAAGCGATGCATTAAAAAGGTTCGTATGAAGGAGTATTGGTTATGAATGATAGAAGTAACGCGTTACTAGGACTGTATCAAGCCTTAATTACCGAAGTGAAATCTCAATTTTCAGAAGATAACACTATGACTGTAAAGAACTTATTCAACTCTGTCACTCAAGGTAAGGAGTATTTACGTCTTAAAGAACAGGCAGGGGAAGATGAACTCACTTTAGTCGAACAATTCTTAAAGCGTGATATTACGAGTTTTCTCCGTGAGCAGAACGCGGATAGTTTGAGTCATAGCCCAACCGTGATTACTTTAGAGAATACGCTTTGGCATTGGCTCAGTGAAATTACCGACCGCAGCCAAGTCGAATGGCATGAGTTAACGCAAGATTTTAAGCATCAGGGCTACTACAAGAGTGGTGACATAGTGAATCAGGGCATCATGGTGTGCACTAACTGTGGTAATGAAATGAGTATTGAATTTCCAAGTCCCATCCCAGACTGTCCTGAATGTGACCATGAAGAATTTACCCGCGAGCCGCTAACGCCTTAATCAAGGTGGTGATGTTATGCAGCAAAAACGACGCCTCAGCGTCGTTTTTTTTGAGTTCTATTAGACCTAAATTGCTCATATTTGCATTAATTAGGCTGTATCAACTGTTGGTACGAGAGTAGTTGAGGATTTGACCGCCAAAGGGCGCTAATAAAAATTCAGTGTGAATGGGTTTATGTTGTGAGTGTTCGTAACCTAAAGTCACCATACGTTTACTGAATTTTGCATGATTACCACGGCCTGGATCGACTAAGACTACATCACAAATTGGTTTAGCATGCTGCTCAATAAATTGTGATAAGAGATCGGCATGTTCTTGTTCGTACAAGAGATCGCTGCCGATAATGAGATCAAATAAACCTAAATTAGTTTGTGCATCTGCCCACCCAGTTCGAACAAATGGAATCGCACGACCATGATTTAAATCGACATTCTGCTTAAGGAAATTCTCCGACTCGGGGTGATAATCGGTTGCTGTGATGTCGGCATGTCTGTGGTTTAGCACTAGACTTGCCAGCCCTATACCGCAGCCAACTTCAAGAATGCGTTTATTATCAATTTGATAATCGGCCATATGATGGGATAGCACTTGGCTAGACGGCCAAACTATGCCAAATAATGGCCAAGTTGCGGAGGAAATACCGAGCTTTTCAGCTTCGCCATCTATGTCTTCAAATTCTTGGTTATTTCTTAGGGTTCTGACATGAATGTCGAGATCCCCAAATTCGTGGGTTTGGTAGCGCACGCGAAGCTGTGCCATAGAGTTGCCTTGACTGTGTACCTTGGTTAAGGAACGAGGTAATGGTACCAATCATATTGGCTATGCAGACACAGTCACTGTGATTGGTATAAGGCCACGTCTAATCGTTCACCTTAACGTGGAACGCGCAATCAGCCTAATGTATTCGCAGACAATTGCGTGATAACACAGGTTAACTGAGTGTCAGCCTAACAACCTTGGGTGTTGATATCATATTGCGGCGCAGTGCTGGCATCGCTGGCTTGGGTGTAGCGGAAATAGCATTGGTCATCATTCACTAAGGAATTGTTGTTAAGATCGTAGCCTATATAAGTGATATCAATGCCTTGATATTGGATGATAAGTTTATCATCTGAGGTGATCCATTTTTCCACATCAGTATTATCGAGGTAACCCCATTTTAATCGTGTATCTGGCGTGCCATCACCATTGAGGTCGATATCAATAATATCATCGCGCCCAGCTACCGCTTGGCTCAGTAGGCTAGGCATTTGGGTTTTTGAGTAAGCTAGTATATTGGCTGTTTTAACGCCGGCCTGTACTTGGTTTAAGGTTTGTACCCGCGCTTCTTTACTTAAACCGATAAATCTAGGCGCGGCGATCACAGCCAAGATCCCAAGCACAATAATCACAACGACAAGTTCAATTAAGGTAAAACCTGCCACATCTTGTTTATTGACTTGGTAATGCATGGCCTCAATCCTATTGCGCTTTAAAACGTCGGGCAAGACCGAGTAGAACGATTAAACCACAGAGTATCAGTAGGGGCATTTGGCCTAATTTTGCAAACCAAGTTTGCCCTGTGACTAATGGAATGGTTGCACTTAGCACGCCTATTTCAAACTGTGGCAATGACGCTGTAATATTGCCATGCTCATCGACTATGGCTGTCACGCCATTGTTGGTTGCGCGTAATAGAGGCCGACCCAATTCAACCGCGCGCATTTGAGCGATTTCCATATGCTGTAATGGCCCATTTGAGCTACCAAACCATGCATCGTTAGAGACAGTTAATAGTATATCTGTCCCTTGATTAACGTTGTCGCGCAACTGTTCCGGAAAGGCAATTTCATAACAAATTGCTGGCGCGATTTTATGGCCTAGGGCGCTGAGGTTAGGCTGTTGATATTCGCCTCGTGTAAAGGACGACATGGGCAAATTAAAGAAAGGTGCTATCGGGCGCAGCAGCGCTTCAAAGGGGACAAACTCGCCAATTGGCAACAGATGGTGTTTCTTAAATTGATTACTACCATCGCCCTCATAGTCAGGGCCTGCTTGTTGTTTCTGATTATGATTACCAAGCACAATCAATGAATTATAGAACTCATTGTTTTGATGGCTAATAATGCCAGTGATAATTGAGGTATGGTTTAGATTGGCGACTTTATTGGCGTTATCTAAGAAGTCCTGCACCATAGATTCTGGCGCTGGAATTGCCGCTTCTGGCCAAATAATGATATCGGCATCCAGATGTTCACGGGATAAATCCATGTATTTTAACAGCGTCGGCCACAGGGCATCGGGTTCCCACTTCATGCTTTGGGGAATATTGCCTTGTACCAGTGCCACTTTAATATTTTCACCCGTAGGATGAATCTCCCAAAGTTTAGGCGCAGCCCACACGGCCAGAATACTGAGCGGCAGTAAAAGCAGTAAACTCTTATAACGCTTAGTAAAACAAAGTGCTAATGCACCAGCGAGCATGGCCAATACAAAACTTATTCCCAGTGTGCCTATGATGCTGGCAAGGGGTTTTAGCGGCCCTTGAGTTTGCGAGTAACCCGCCCATAACCAAGGGAAGCCTGTCATTACCCAGCCACGAGCCCATTCGGTCAAGGTCCATAACGCGGGGAATAGGGCGAGATTACGCCAAAGACCAAATCGAGTTTCACCATCATGGCTCAGCGTTTTAGTTAACCAAACCAGCGCTAAACCAGTTAGCGCTGGATACAAGGCTAAATACAAGGCTAACAAGGCCATTAACCCAACGGAGGCAATGAGCGGCATACCACCAAAGGTATCCATGCTCACGTGAACCCAGCTGATCCCTACGGAAAAACAGCCAAATCCAAAGCTTAACCAATAGTAAAAGCTTGCCTTAGCGCTCAGCGTTCGGCTGTGCCAGAGGGCAATAGCCATGGCAAACGGATAGATTATCCAAATGGAATAGGGCGCAAATGAAAGCGCCGTACTGGCGCCAAGGGCAAATGCCAGTACGAGTCTCAAAGCACTAGGTTGGGACTGTTGTTGGGCAAAAGCCCGGATTTTTTTTAGCACGAGTGATTATTCTACGTCTTCGCCAGTATTAGGATCGGGGAGTTTAACTCTGAGTTGGATTAAACGCCTAGTGTCAGCATTGATGACTTTAAATTCTATGCCTTCAATGATGATGCTCTCGTTACGTTCTGGCAGATGGCCAAAGGCGTGTGAGACTAAGCCACCGACGGTATCAAACTCTTCATCGCTGAATTCAGTGTTGAATTCTTCGTTGAAATCTTCGATTGGCGTCAAAGCTTTAACCATATAAACCGTGTTACCGACTTTGCGGATCTCGGTTTCTTCAGTGCTATCGTGGTCGAATTCGTCTTCAATCTCGCCGACAATTTCTTCAAGAATATCTTCGATAGTCACGAGTCCCGATACGCCGCCGTACTCATCAACCACAATCGCCATATGGTAGCGTTGAGAGCGGAATTCTTTTAGCAGAACATCGACGCGTTTGCTTTCGGGCACAACCACGGCGGGACGGATCACGCGATCCAGTGAGAAGGGCTCATCACTGTTGGAGAAACCGTAAGGGATCAAATCTTTGGCAAGCAATATGCCTTCGATATGGTCTTTATCTTCGTTAACGACGGGGAAGCGCGAGTGACCTGAACCAATCACAGTCGCAAGTAACTCTTCGACCGAATTGTCTATCTGGAGGGCGACAATTTGAGCTCTTGGGATCATGATATCCCGAACACGCATATCAGAAACGTCTAATACACCTTTTATCATCTCGCGGGTATCTTGGGTGATCAAATCGCGCTGCTCGGCACCATCAATCACATCGACTAGATCTTCGCGATTTTGAGGTTCGCCCTGAAATAGCTGACTTACTCTATCAAACCAACCTTTCTTGTGGGCGTTCGTACTAGGGGGGATATCGTCACTCATAGTTTTCTCATTAGCTTTTGATAGGGATTATCTTAGCTAATTATTGTTCCTTATATGGGTCAGTAAAACCTAAGCTTTCAATGAGTTGAGTCTCTAATGACTCCATCTCTTCGGCTTCTTCATCGTCGATGTGATCATACCCTAGCAGATGCAAGCAACCATGTACAACCATGTGTGCCCAGTGCGCTTCTAGTGGTTTTTGTTGTTCACGGGCTTCATTTTCAACGACTGCCGCGCAAATGACAAGATCTCCGAGTAAAGGAAGTTCAATTTCTGGTGGTGCTTCAAAGGGAAATGACAGTACATTGGTCGGTTTGTCTTTACCGCGATAGGTATTGTTGAGCATTTGGCTCTCGCGGCTATCGACGATACGTATGGTTAATTCAGCTTCATCCATGCTATTGCCAATTGCGGTAGTGACCCAAAGGGCGAATTGTTCGTCCGTTGGCAGCCACTCACTGGTGCTGGCATGTTGAATATCTAAGGCTAACTCAAGACTCATGTGTTGCGGCTTCCTGCTGTTGCTTTTGGTACTGGCTTTCTTTTTTGGCTTTTAAGGTTTGCTCTTTTAACTCGAAGGCTTCATAGGCTTCAACGATACGGGCAACCACAGGATGGCGCACTACATCTTGGGAGACAAAAAAGTTAAAGCTGATTTCTTCGACTTGGCTTAACACTTCAATCGCGTGACGTAGTCCTGACTTTTGATGTTTAGGTAAGTCGGTTTGAGTGATGTCGCCTGTGATCACCGCACGGGAATTGAAACCGATACGGGTAAGGAACATCTTCATCTGCTCGATTGTGGTGTTTTGGCTTTCATCGAGAATAATAAAGGCATCGTTCAAGGTACGACCGCGCATATAGGCAAGCGGTGCCACTTCTATTACATTTTTCTCGATGAGGCGTTCCACTTTTTCAAAGCCAAGCATTTCGAACAGGGCATCGTAGAGCGGACGCAAATAGGGGTCTACCTTTTGACTTAAGTCACCGGGTAAGAAACCGAGTTTTTCACCCGCTTCCACTGCAGGGCGAGTCAGCAGAATGCGGCGCACTTCTTGGCGCTCTAACGCATCTACTGCCGCTGCTACGGCAAGGTAGGTTTTGCCCGTTCCTGCAGGACCAATACCGAAGGTAATATCGTGACGCGTAATATTGGCCACATATAAGCTTTGATTCGGATTGCGTGGCTTAATGACACCGCGGCGGGTTTTGATATTAATACCGCTGTCGTCGTTAGCGTCTGCTTGCTCTAGGGCAATGGCCGCTTGAATGGCGATATGGACTTGCTCAGGCTCAAGATCGGGCGTGCTGCCTTTCACCGTTTGGGTCTCGATGTAGAGTTCTTTGAGTAAGTTGTTGGCGCTTAAACAATTGCGTGGCAGTCCGGTGATCTGGAAATGATTGTTCTTACGGACGATTTCAACGCCAACGCGACGTTCTATCTGCTTGATATTGTCATCGAATGGACCGCACAGTGAAGCCAAACGGCGTGTTTCTGCGGGTTCGATATACAGATTCATGGTAGTTAATTTACTGGACAAATAGCACTCCCAATAGCGAATAAGAAAGCAAGGTACGAGGTTGGTTAACCATCGCAAGATAATTTTAGTTTACGAGCCATAGCCGATAATTGCTAACGGAAAATAGCAATTGCCTCGGTAGACTTAAATAAAAGTGCGTTAAAGCAAAAGGGCGACTAAGTCGCCCTTCTTTATATAGGTACTGATATCGGTACTGTTTAAGTTAAGCCGATTTAACGCTTATGGCTTAAATTGAGTCACACCCAGTTCATCATCTTGCTTGCGCTTGGCCAGAATTTCTGCAGGGCGCAGGCTACGACGTAGATCCATTTCATCTTCGCCGCGAATAAAAGTACCGCGCAGTGAGTTAGTGTAAACGTCGACGATTTCGACATCCACGAAAGTACCAATGTGTTTTGGTTGACCTTCGAAGTTCACCACTCGGTTGTTCTCAGTACGGCCGCGCAGTTCCATAGGATTTTTCACCGATGGTCCTTCAACCAGAATACGTTGCACTGTGCCCATCATGTGGCGGCTGTAGCGCATGGCTTGCTGGGTGATGCGGTCTTGCAGAATCGCCAGACGTTGTTTTTTCTCTTCCATATCGACGTTATCGGGCAAATCTGCCGCTGGCGTGCCCGGACGTGCGCTATAGATAAAGCTGAAGCTGTGGTCGAAACCTATGTCTTCAATCAACTTCATGGTATCGGCAAAGTCTTCTTTGGTTTCGCCTGGGAAGCCAATGATAAAGTCTGAGCTGATTTGAATCCCTTCACGGGCTTTACGCAGGCGGCGGATGATTGACTTATATTCAATCGCCATATGGCCGCGTTTCATCGCTGTGAGAATACGGTCAGAACCCGATTGCACTGGCAAGTGCAAGAAGCTTACAAGCTCAGGGGTATCTTCGTAAACGTCGATGATATCTTGTGTAAATTCAATCGGGTGACTGGTCGTGAAGCGGATACGGTCGATACCGTCGATGGCTGCCACGAAGCGCAGTAATTCCGCAAAAGTACAAATTGCGCCATCGTGAGTTGCGCCGCGATAGGCATTCACGTTTTGGCCGAGCAAGTTTACTTCGCGCACACCTTGCTCCGCCAATTGGGCGATTTCAAGGATAATATCGTCCGATGGACGGCTGACTTCTTCGCCGCGAGTATAAGGCACAACACAGAACGAGCAGTATTTGCTGCAACCTTCCATGATAGACACAAACGCGGTTGGGCCTTCGGCGCGTGGCTCTGGCAGACGGTCGAATTTTTCGATTTCAGGGAAGCTGATATCGATAACCGCTTTGTCGCCACGGCGCACTTGCTCGATCATCTCGGGCAGACGGTGCAAGGTTTGTGGTCCGAAAATAATGTCGACACATTGGGCTCTGTCTTTAATGGCTTTGCCTTCTTGTGAGGCAACGCAGCCGCCCACGCCAATAATCAAATTGGGATTTTTATCTTTAAGCGTCTTCCAGCGTCCTAGCTGATGGAACACTTTTTCTTGCGCTTTTTCGCGGATAGAACAAGTGTTGAGCAGGAGAATGTCTGCCTCAGACGCTTCTTCAGTCAAGGTATAACCTTGGTATTCGCCTAACAGATCAGCCATCTTGGATGAGTCATACTCATTCATTTGACAGCCCCAAGTCTTGATATGGAGTTTCTTACTCATCAGTTGTGTCGCCCTAGATGACCAATAAAAATAGCGCGACATTTTACCTGCTGTTACGGCTGCTGACCAGCTTTGTCCACACTTTTAGCTGTTGGCTTTTGCCAAGGGCGATACCCTCACAAATGCTAGGTTTTTATTGTTCGGCTGCATTTGGGCAAGATTAATATTGTTAACAGGTTGAGCTTTCGTTATTTCCAGCAAACTATTCGGGCTTGAATGCCTATGTCTTCACGGATTTCGAATCGAAATGCGCTCAACATTTCCGTGGTATCTTGATATAAGGCATAATCAAGCGGGTTTGTGAAAAGTCGCTTAGGCAGAAATACAGAAGGGCTTAAAGGTGCTAACTAAGGTGGTAACTAAGGTGGTAACTAAGGTGGTAAGTAGGATGAGCCAGATTGAAGAGACACATGCACAGATGATATCCGACACCACAGATTCTAACGTGACTCATGCTGACGTCACTCATGCAGAAGGCACTGAGTTCGATGTCATTCTTGTCGGCGGCGGTATGGTCGGTGCGGCGACGGCAATTGGATTAGCCCAACAGGGTTTGCAAGTGGCGGTGATTGAATCTTTTGCGCCAGAAGCTTATCAAGCCGAACAGCCATTAGATGTGCGAGTCTCGGCCATCAGTGTGGCTTCTGAAACGCTGCTTGAACGTCTTGGCGCCTTGGACTCATTGCTCAAGATGCGTAATGTGCCTTATTTGGGCTTAGAAACTTGGGAGCTCGATGGCTGCATCACCCAATTCCACTGTTCACAAATTGGCGCCAGCCATTTAGGTCATATAGTCGAAAACCGTTTAATCCAACTTGCCCTGTGGCAACAGATGACACAATTGGCTGGCATCACCTTATATTGTCCCGATAAAGTGGTGGCATTTGCCCGCGATAGCGACGGTGTGAGCGTGCACTTACAGTCAAATAGTAAACTGACCGCTAAGTTGTTGGTTGGCGCCGATGGTGCTCACTCGCAGGTACGTCAATGGGCGGGAATTGGCATTTCGGGTTGGGATTACGCTCAATCGGCCATGTTGATTAATATCAACACCGCACAGGGGCAACAGGATGTGACTTGGCAGCAGTTTACGCCCAAAGGACCGCGTTCATTATTACCTTTACCAGGCAATAACGCTTCGCTGGTGTGGTACGACGATGCCAATCGAATTAAGCAGTTAATGCAGCTTAATAATAAACAGCTTGCAGATCAGATAAGAGTGCATTTTCCAGCGCGTTTGGACGCTGATTTTACCGTTGAGAATAAAGGCAGTTTTGGCCTCACTCGTCGCCATGCCCAGCGCTACTATAGTCATAATGTGGTGATTTTAGGCGATGCCGCCCACACCATTAATCCGCTCGCTGGCCAAGGGGTGAACCTTGGGTTTAAGGATGTCGAAGCGTTTTTGGCGGTCATCAAGGATGCATTAGCCCAAGATAATATCTGGTGGTCGAATGAAGTGCTTGCCCAATATCAGCGCAAACGTTATCGCGATAATCAATTGATGATGACGGCGATGGATTTGTTTTACGCCGGTTTTAGCAACGATTTTCTGCCGCTAAAGCTGCTGCGTAATGGCGCGTTAAAGTTGGCAAACATCAATTCCCCGCTCAAAAAGACAGTCCTTAAATATGCTATGGGACTTAATTAACGCTGAGTTGTTCTGTGTTCTGACCTTGTGTTCTGCTCCTGTGCGATGACGTGGCATTTGTTGACTTGGGGTTTGAGTGCTAAAATGCCGCGTTTTTAGCAGGTATGGTCAGTTCAGTCGGCACTTTGCGCGGCTGTCATCAACGAAATAACGATATTGAGTGTCATGAGCGAAATAAAATTAATAGTTGGTCTGGCTAATCCAGGTGCTGAATATGCACATACTCGCCATAATGCGGGGGCTTGGTACGTACTTGAGTTAGCGAGAATTTGCGGCGTGACTTTAGTGGCCGATAGTAAGTATTTTGGTTTGACCGCCAGAGCCGTATTGCACGGTAAAGATGTCCGCTTATTGATCCCGACGACTTATATGAATTTAAGCGGTAAAGCGGTTGGCGCTTTGGCGAATTTTTTTCGTATCACGCCGGAAGAGATTCTGGTCGCTCACGATGAACTCGATCTGCCGCCCGGTGTGGCTAAGTTTAAGCTCGGTGGCGGTCATGGCGGCCACAATGGTCTGAAAGATATTATTGCTAAACTGGCTAACGATAAAAACTTCTACCGTTTACGCTTAGGTATCGGTCATCCCGGTGATAAAAATCAAGTGAGTGGTTACGTACTGGGAAAAGCACCAGCTAAAGAGCAAGAGCTTATCGAGGCGGCGATAGATGAAGCCGTGCGTTCTACCGAAATTTTGTTTAAACAAGACATGGTGAAAGCCATGAACAGATTACACTCCTTTAAAGCGGAGTAGGTTTTGCCTTTGGCGAGACTCAAGTGTCAAGTGATTCAAGTGATTTAATTATTCAGTAATGTGCTGCCATAGGGCAGGACGACTAAACCTCGCTGATGAGTGTGACTTGTCAGCCAATAATCGAGAGAAAGGTAAGCATATGGGTTTTAAATGCGGCATTGTTGGTCTTCCTAACGTAGGTAAATCAACGCTTTTTAATGCGTTAACTAAGGCTGGCATCGAAGCGGCTAACTTCCCGTTTTGTACCATTGAACCTAACACTGGTGTTGTACCTGTGCCGGATCCACGTCTGGATGCGTTAGCTGCGATTGTGAATCCACAACGTGTGTTACCTACCACCATGGAATTCGTGGATATTGCGGGTCTTGTGGCTGGCGCATCTAAAGGCGAAGGCTTAGGTAACAAGTTCCTCGCTAACATCCGTGAAACCGATGCGATTGGTCATGTAGTACGTTGTTTTGATGATGACAACATTGTTCACGTTGCTAACAAGGTTGACCCAGCTGGCGATATCGAAGTCATCAACACTGAATTAGCGTTAGCTGACTTAGACAGTTTAGAGCGTGCGGTTCAGCGTCAGCAGAAACGTGCTAAAGGTGGCGATAAAGACGCTAAGTTTGAAGTGGAAGTATTAGAAAAAATGCGCCCCATTTTAGACGAAGCTAAAATGTTGCGTTCAATGGATTTATCGAAAGAAGAGCTGGAAGCGGTGGCTTACCTGAACTTCTTAACCTTAAAACCGACCATGTATATTGCTAACGTTGCGGAAGATGGTTTTGAAAATAACCCGCACTTAGATGCCGTTCGCGCCATTGCTGCGACAGAAAACGCTATCGTTGTTGCCGTATGTGCGGCGATTGAATCTGAACTGGCCGAGATGGAAATCGAGGAGCGCGATGAATTTATGGCGGATCTGGGTATCGAAGAACCAGGTTTAGATCGTGTGATCCGCGCAGGTTATGAATTACTGAATCTGCAAACCTATTTCACCGCAGGCGTGAAAGAAGTGCGTGCTTGGACTGTGCCAGTGGGTGCGAGTGCTCCGCAAGCGGCGGGTGTTATCCATACCGATTTTGAACGTGGTTTTATCCGTGCCCAAGTGATGGCATTTGATGACTTTATTGCCCACAAAGGTGAAGCTGGCGCGAAAGAAGCCGGTAAGTTACGCGTGGAAGGTAAAACCTATATCGTTAAAGATGGCGATGTGATGCATTTCCTGTTTAACGTATAACAAAGCTTATTCACGCTGTAAGTCTCGATAAATTAAGCTAAGTATGAACAACAAGGTGTTATTTAGCACATCTGTTGCTCAGTTTGGTGAAGTAATAGCCGAACAGCTTAACCTAAGGGAAATAGCGAAAAAAAGCTGTTGACCTAGATACCTTGAATAAGCATAATACGCCCCGTTCCTCGCTGAGAGGGGCGCGTAATATCGATGTGGCAATGTAGCTCAGCTGGTTAGAGCACAGCACTCATAATGCTGGGGTCGCAGGTTCAAGTCCCGCCATTGCTACCATTTTATTTAAGATAAATTTCTTATATAAAATGAATCACGATTTTACTCTAGCATTGATTGCTAGCATCTCTTCACGATGTAAACATGAAACTGTGCGGGAATGGTGAAATTGGTAGACACGCCAGATTTAGGTTCTGGTGCCGCAAGGTGTGAGAGTTCAAGTCTCTCTTCCCGTACCATTTTTTAGATATATGAATTTAGAAACATCGGCGATAGCGGATGTTTGAAACAGAGTTAGTTGGGGTATCGCCAAGTGGTAAGGCACCGGGTTTTGATCTCGGCATTCCAAGGTTCGAATCCTTGTACCCCAGCCATTTTTTCTCAGTTTTCAAGTTGATTGGGGTATCGCCAAGTGGTAAGGCACCGGGTTTTGATCTCGGCATTCCAAGGTTCGAATCCTTGTACCCCAGCCATTGGCAATGTAGCTCAGCTGGTTAGAGCACAGCACTCATAATGCTGGGGTCGCAGGTTCAAGTCCCGCCATTGCTACCATATTTAACTCTGTTAAAGTGATTTATCAGAGAAAAATCCAAAAATGTTGAATAGACAATTTTGGTACATTTTGATGCGGGAATGGTGAAATTGGTAGACACGCCAGATTTAGGTTCTGGTGCCGCGAGGTGTGAGAGTTCAAGTCTCTCTTCCCGTACCATCAAAATGCAATCTTCGATAGAAGATTAAACACAGTTTATTGGGGTATCGCCAAGTGGTAAGGCACCGGGTTTTGATCTCGGCATCCCAAGGTTCGAATCCTTGTACCCCAGCCAAAAAGTTAAAAAGCCTGTCTTCGGACAGGCTTTTTGCTTTCTGACTTTTAACTAATTTCAGCTTAGCGTTATTTTGCTTTCAATTTCCCTTCAATTAGCCCGTCCAGCCTTTCCCTTGTCTCTATAATTCCCGTTGGTTGTGGCAATTCAGCTATTTTCAAAGTTAATCCACAGTGCCATTTGAGCTGACACTGTGGTGATCCGTTTTATTGCTTTTTGACTTCAGGAGTAACAGGTGGCGATTTTATTTCTGCTGGAGCCGCTGGAACGGCGACTTTTGCAGCCGCTTCAGTGCTATTGATTGGCATTGCAGCATTCTTAATGACGGCATTCTCTGTGACCGCACTATCAATAACGGCACCTTGGGCCGCTTTAACATCACCTGTTGCAACGGCTTTGACAGCATCAGGTATTGCTAATTGTTGCTGTACTTGATTTGCGCCCGCTTCTAAGGCTTTTTGTTGTAACTTCTGTGGATCGGTATAGTCGGCTAATTCCTTCGGCCAACTTGGGACCCGTTTTTCTACCTGATTACTGAGTTGCTCAGAAATCACTAAGGGTGCACCGCCTTTCATCAGCATGACTGCCATTTGGTTGGTGTCTGAGTTCCAAACAAGACCCGCTTTTTCGGCCATTTCGGGGACAGGGGTGTAAGTTGACACTAAGTAGATGAGTGGACCTTCCTGTTGGATCTTGTCGGCCGTTTTGAGCAGGGATAGGGTGGTATCGTAATTTTTACCCAGCAATTCCTGCATACGGTTTTTGATGAGCGGTTGTTCGAATAATCCGACATCGTTCGGATCTAAACCGACAAGGGGTTTAAGCAGGGCCCACATGAGCTGGCCTTGAGGTGACATTAATAATAGTGGTGCAACGCAGGCGTTGAGCATTAATGCGAGCCACACAATATGCAGGCAGCGCATTTTTTTGAGCAGAGATGTACTCAAGATGATATTTCCTTGGAAGTACCAGCAAGTCGCCGGCGGCGGATTGTAGCTGATTGGCATAAGGTAAACGAGAGGGTGGCAAAGTAAATTTTAAGGAAAAAAGTTAGCCCAAATGTTGAATTTTATCCTTATGAATTTTATAGGTATTTACAGGTGATACAATAGATTGTTTGCTGCTAATTTAATCGAAGGTAATGGTTTTTGAGTGCTAAAAACAGATTTACCCCTAAGTGCTTTATTTTTAGCACTTATTTTCTTCTTACTTTTTAACTTCTTTTTCAGTATTGAATATGTAAAGTTTGTAAACTTTGTTCTGTTTGATAATCGATCTCATTTAATCTCGGCGCATTAAATTAGTTTAATGCAGCTCATTTCTATCCTTAGCTGCATAGGGAAAGCAGACTCTGGAGGTATTTCTCTTCGGTTTGTTTTTGAGAGTGCATCATTGAAATTAAGAGTCAGTAAGTCGTCTTTGTCCTTTGCCCGCATTATTCATGTTTATGTGTCTATGGCTTTATTGTTGCTGATGCTGTTTTTTGCGGTGACAGGTATAACGTTAAATCATCCTAATTGGTTTTCTCAAGCTGATCAGGAACCTAAGCGGGAGCAAGTGCCAATCCCGGCCTATTTGTTACCCGTTAATGCCCAAGACTCACAATGGCGTCTGGCTGCGGGTCATTGGTTGAAAAGTGAATGGGCTATGGATATGGCGAGTGCCGATATCGATGAAGATGAAATTAGTTTAGTCAGCAAAGGGCCCGGCACTTACCGCAGCCTGACTTTGGACTTACTCGACAGCCAAGCCTATGTCGAAACCTTAGATTACGGTGTCGTTGCCGTAGTGAATGATTTGCATAAGGGCCGTAACACAGGAGCAGCTTGGGCTTGGATACTCGATCTCAGCGCTGTGCTTATCATTTTATTTTCGCTTACTGGGGCTTATTTGTTGCTGCCTCAAACCAAGCGCCTCAAAAAGTCATTGTTATACATGGTACTCGTCAGCAGCAGTTGCGGGTTTGTGTATGTTTATTTTGTTCCATAAGGAGTGTAGGCCGAGTATGCGTCATCTTATTCGCACCATTACGGTGAGTGCTTTGTTTGTCAGTTCTGTGGCGTTTGCGACGCCTAAAATGACAGTCGATTTAACCTTGCCTGAAATTACCGAAGGGCAATATCACAGACCTTATGTGGCCGTATGGGTTGAGGATGCCAAGGGGCAAACGGTTAAAACCTTAAGCCTTTGGGTATGGGATGAAGGCCATAAATGGTTGAAAGATATCCGTCGTTGGTGGCGTAAAGCCGGACGCGAAGATATGAGCTTTGTTGACGGTATTGCATCTGCGACACGTCCCGCGGGTCATTACAAAATCGATTGGGATTTAAAAGATGAGGCGGGAAAAGTGCTTGAACCTGCCACTTACACTGTATTTATTGAAGTGGTGCGTGAACACGGTGGTCGCGATCTTGTACGACAAAATATCGATTTAGCTGCAGGAGATTTCTCTGTGCAGTTGCCCGCCACGACAGAAACTGGCGTTATCGACATACGCTTAAGCGGCATGGCTCGTTGAGTCAATCCATTAAATATTTAGCCCGTATATTAATCGTTAAACTTAAGGAAAAGGCATGAAATTACGTCTTATTACATTACTTGGCACACTTTGTATTAGCCCATTGGCAAGTAGCCACGACAGATGGATTTTACCTAGCCACTTCAACGTTTCGGCTGAAAGTGAAGAAATTGTGTGGATTACTTCAGATGTGTCTGCCAGCAATCAAGTGTTTATGATGGATAAACCTTTTAGTGCCAGTGATGTGCGTGTGTTACAGCCAAATGGAAAACCAACGTCTCCAAGCTCAAGTTATACGGGCGGACGTAAGTCGGTGTTTGATGTGCAACTGATGCAAGATGGCACTTATAAGTTTGAAAAAGAAGTTTCACCTCGTTATTTTTCTCAATATAAAGTTAAAGGAAAAGAAGGGGTTGTACGCAGCCGTATGGATAAAAAAGCCACAACTGCTGCTATGCCAAAGGGAGCCTATGAACTTGAAAGTTCTTTAAATGTGTCGCGGGTTGAAACCTATGTCACACGTAATAAGCCAACTGAGGAAGTGTTAAAGCCTAAGGGGGAATATTTAGAACTAGTGCCTGTGACTCATCCTGCAGATATTGTTGAGAATGAAGCTGCTACCCTGCAATTTGTTTTCGATGGTAAGCCCGTTGAAGGCGTTAAAGTCGCCATTATGAAAGACGGTAGCTTATATCGAAACAAACCAGAGGAAATCGAATTTACCTCAGATAAAGACGGTAAAGTTTCAATGATCTTACCTTCAGCAGGACGTTATCTCTTACATGCGGCAATTGAGCGCCCTAATTCAGATAAATCCCTTGCTGATAAAACGGTTAGTGAAATCTTTTTGACCTTTGAGGCAGGGCTTGAATAAATGAGTTAACCTCTATTTGAGGTTTTTGCTTTGAGTCTTAATGCCCACAGTCTAAATGGCGAGTGGGCATTTTTGTACCCATTTCGAGCTAAAAATTGTGCGAAATTTCCTTATGTATACAGATTTGAATTTGATTACTGGTAACTCTGCTTAAGGTTGGGTAAGCTGCGTCAATGCATTGTTCTTGGTGCATCAAAAGCGCATAACGATTAGAATAGCGCAATTCCACCCTCATTTGACTGTGTTGACCTTAGCGTTGGCACGGGTTGCTTTTGTTTTAAAGGAGACGAAAGAAGTTATGACTAAGGTTCCTATGACAGTTGTCGGTGCAGAGCAGCTGCGTAAAGAGTTAGATATTCTCAAGTTTGACCGTCGTCCTAAAATCACTGAAGCAATTGCTTCAGCGAGAGAGTTAGGCGACTTGAAAGAAAACGCGGAATACCATGCGGCTCGTGAGGAACAAGGTATTTGTGAAGCACGTATCCGTGATATTGAGGGTAAGTTATCTAACGCGCAAATTATCGACGTCACTAAGATGGTGAATAACGGTCGTATCATTTTTGGCGCCACTGTGACTATTTTAAATCTTGATACCGATGTCGAAGTGACTTATCGCATAGTCGGCGATGACGAAGCGAATATTAAAGAAAACCTGATTTCAGTGAATTCACCAATAGCTCGTGGCTTAGTCGGCAAAAATGAAGGTGATGAAGTGTCTATTACTACGCCAGGTGGTATGACAGATTACGAAATCATCTCAGTACAGTATTTATAATCTGCTTATAATACTTTGCTTATAGTGTTGTGAGCGTGACTCATGCGATATCGCTAAAACCGTCCTAGGGCGGTTTTTTGTTATCCGCGAATTAAGTTTGTTTACGGCTTGAGTTTAGGGCTCGAATTTAGTGCTTTAGCCAAGGATATCGACCGCGCTTCAGCGTTGAATTCGGGGTAAGATGGACAAAGTTTAATTTGTCTCTTTGTAGGTTTTTGCCTAAGCTGCCATCCTAGCAAATTCAACATTGGCGAAATGTGTATGTTGTTTTTTTGCGCGAGTTTCACTTTATGGACCCACAGTTAAGCATCAAAAGCTAACAATGAATAGGTTCATCTTTAGTTTGATAATGTTTTATAAGAGGGCACGCTTTGGTCAAACATTGGCGTACAGGATTGATGTTAGTTTGCGTGGCGATCATGTTGATTGCGCACTCGGCTAGCTATGCGCCAAAACCCTCAGTACAGCGCAGTGATGCAACTCGCCATTATGCTCAGATGCATACTGTGAGTCTTGATAGCTCGACTCCCCATACAAAGCGAAGCGCTGAGCCTCAAAGCTTGCCCGATGCCGATGTTATCGCCCAAGACAATGCACAGCTCAATGCCCAATCTAATGCACAGTCTGATGCGCAAACCGTTGAAAGCTGCGGCTCACCGAATAGTCATGATACCGATCTAGTCAATTCAGAATTAGAATCACAGCCAGCACCTTGTCCGAGCTCTGACTATGTAAGTCATTCTGATGACTTAGATTTTGCCCCGATAAATTCGCCGCGATTTATCAGTCTTGCCCAGCACGATGTGCGTGAGGTCAAGCCAGTATATGTACTCGCTGTAGACTTTACTGCCGAACCGACATCCAATGTTGTTGAACCCACCGATCTTGATATCACATCAGATTGGACGCTTTCTGCTGTTTCTTCCCCCGCCCGAATTTCGGGTTGGAAAGTCTCAAATCTTCAATATCGATTTAGCCAACAAGCCGCTTAACTCGCCTATTTAGGCATGATGTTGATAGGAGCCTACTCTTATCGATTTTTCATGCTGTTGCCTTTTTGTACTCACCGAAACTTTTTATAGCTGCTTAAGTAAGCAGTGATGATTTGAGCCTTACGAGCTTAGCCGCTGGTACTCAATTACGGGTTTCGGACTGATATCAATATGTTCGCTTAGCGATTTGATTTAAATGCTGAGCGTTAAATAGCGAGTTAATCCCATGGAAAGAAAACCCAATCAACGGCTGCTAAATCACTATTCAGCTTGGAAATACTTAGTGCTTATCGTCACTATTATCGTGATGCTATTTAGTGCTTTGCCGACATTTTACGGTGAGGATGCGGCGGTGCAGGTGGGCGCGAAGGCGGGGTTAACGCTCACACCTATTGCCCTTCGAGATAAGCTACAAGCTGAAGGCGTGACGGTAAAACGTATCGACCAAAAAAATGGTGAAACCATAATTGTCCTCGATGCAGATAACCAACAAACCTTAGTCAAAACTTTAGTCTCTTCTATGGTCGCAGAGCCAAAAGAGTTGACTTTATCCCTTGCCAGTGCGGCGCCAAGTTGGTTACAAAACTTAGGCTTTCAGCCGATTAAACTCGGGCTCGACTTGCGCGGTGGCGTACAGTTCTTACTCGATGTTGATATTGATCCTGTTTATCAAACTCAGGCCGAGACGCTTGTTGATTCGCTACGTCAATTCATCCGTGAGCAGAAAATTCGTGGTGCTAGCGTGCATTTGGACCAAAGTCATCAGTTAAACATGACGTTGCCGGATAATGACGCCCGTGCAGCTGTGCGTCAAATGATGAAAGAGTCCTATCCTCATTGGCAGCTATCCAATGCAGATGGCGCGGGTTTACTGATTAAGTTGAGCCAAGAAGAGCAAACGAAACTGCGTAATTTGACAGTGCAGCAAAACTTACAAGTGATGCGCAGCCGTATTGAAGAACTCGGTATCACTGAAGCTTTAGTGCAGCGTCAAGGGGAGCATCGAATTCGGATTGAATTGCCTGGAGTACAAGATCCTGCAGCCGCTAAAAACGTTATCGGTGCTACGGCGAGTCTGGCCTTTTTCGAGGTTAAAGAGTCTGGCTCCGTTAATGCTATGGTGCTCAATGACAAGTCTGGTAAGCCTATTTATGTGAGCCGCACACCAGTGCTGGGTGGCGATCATATTGTCGATGCGAGGGCGAGTTTAGGCGAGATGGGCATGGCGGAGGTGAACATTAACCTTGACCGTGTGGGCGGGCAGAAAATGTCTGAGTTTTCCCGTACCAATATCGGCAAACCTATGGCGACGTCTTACAGCGAATACAGCCGTGATGAGCAAGGTAAGGCAAAGCAAACACAAGAGATTATCAGTGTTGCGACGATTCAATCCCAACTTGGAGATCGTTTTCGCATTACGGGTGCAGGCTCCTATCAAGAAGCACAACAATTAGCTTTGTTACTGCGAGCTGGCTCTATGACGGCGCCAGTGACTATTGTTGAAGAGCGCACTATTGGCCCGACGCTGGGTGCTGAAAACATTGAAAACGGTTTTGCTGCCCTTGGTTTAGGGATGGGGATTACCTTGCTGTTTATGGCGCTTTGGTATCGCCGTCTCGGTTGGGTGGCGAATATAGCGCTGATCTCCAATATGGTGATCCTGTTTGGTTTACTGGCGCTTATCCCTGGCGCTGTGTTGACCTTACCTGGGATTGCGGGTTTGGTGTTAACAGTCGGTATGGCTGTCGATACCAACGTACTGATTTTCGAGCGAATAAAAGATAAGTTAAAGGAAGGTCGCAGTTTTGCGCTGGCAATTGATACGGGGTTTGATAGCGCGTTTTCTACCATTTTCGACGCCAACTTCACTACTATGATTACTGCTGTGGTGCTTTACTCCATAGGTAATGGTCCAATCCAAGGTTTTGCCTTGACCTTAGGCCTAGGTCTATTGACCAGCATGTTTACCGGTATCTTTGCTTCAAGGGCCTTGATCAACTTAGTTTATGGACGTGATGCTAGCCGTCATGTAAAGGTATAACTATGAAAAATATCAATCTAACTAAATGGCGTTATGTTTCGAGTGCTATCTCAATTTTGTTAATGCTAGTGTCATTAACCATCATCGGCGTGAAAGGTTTTAACTGGGGCTTAGATTTTACTGGCGGTGTCGTCACCGAAGTGCAGATCGATAGAAAAATTACCAGCAGTGAATTGCAACCTTTACTCAACGCCGCTTATCAGCAAGAAGTGAGTGTAGTCTCCGCCAGTGAGCCGGGACGTTGGGTGTTGCGCTATTCCGATATAAAGAGTGCCGATACAGAGCAAGGTAATATCGATATTCAGCAGGTATTAGCGCCGCTTAACTCTGAAGTGCAAGTGCTTAACAGCAGTGTTGTCGGGCCGCAGATTGGTCAAGAATTGGCAGAGCAGGGCGGTTTGGCGCTGTTAGTCGCTATGCTGGCGATATTAGGTTATTTAAGTTACCGCTTCGAATGGCGACTCGCATCGGGTGCACTATTCGCGTTAGTGCATGACGTAGTGTTCGTGCTGGCATTTTTCGCGTTGACTCAGATGGAGTTTAATTTAACGATACTTGCGGCTGTGCTGGCGATTTTAGGTTATTCCTTAAACGATTCGATCATTATCGCTGACCGTATTCGTGAATTATTGATTGCTAAGCCAAAGCTTGCTATTCAAGACATTAACAACCAAGCAATTGTGGCGACGTTTTCTCGCACTATGGTGACCTCAGGAACAACCTTAATGACGGTCGGTGCGCTGTGGATCATGGGCGGTGGGCCGCTGGAAGGATTTTCGATTGCAATGTTTATCGGTATATTAACCGGCACATTCTCTTCTATTTCAGTTGGTACCTCATTGCCTGAGTTATTAGGCTTAACGCCAGAGCATTATAAGGAACAAGTGATTTCTGAAACACCTTAGGGCTATGCTAATCGCTTAAATTAACAGCGAAAACAAAAAGGCCACTCGATTGAATGGCCTTTTTGTTAACACGATAAAATCAAGAAAAATTACTTTGCCTTTGGCAAAGCAATTTTCATTTCTGGTGATTGACGATAAATCACCAGAATATGACCAATAAGTTGCACTTTTGCGGATTGAGTTTCACGTACTATGGCATCAACGATGGCATTTTTTAGCTCTCTGTCGGCAGAGGCTACTTTCACTTTAATCAGTTCATGATAAGCGAGTGCGCTTTCAATTTCAGCGAGTACGCCTTCAGTCAATCCATTGGCACCAAGCAGCACCACTGGCTTTAGCGGATGCGCTAGACCTTTTAAATGCTGTTTTTGTTTGGTTGTTAAGTTCATTTCTACCAACTTTTGCTGAGTTACTGTTGAAAAACGGCTATTCTACCCTTATATAGCCTTTGTGTAACTCTCAATTGTTGCGGATTTTAAATGTCAGGTATAAAACGTACGGCCAGTTCTAATCGCTGGATGCTAGAACACTTTGATGATCACTATGTCAAACTCGCCCAAAAAATGGGCTTGCGATCTCGCGCTGCGTTTAAGCTTGAGGAGATCCAGCAAAAGGATCAACTGATCCGCCCAGGCATGACTGTGGTTGATCTCGGTGCCGCTCCGGGAGGTTGGTCTCAAGTGGCAGTTAAATTAGCGGGAGATAGAGGTAAAGTCATCGCCTGTGACATTTTGCCTATGGATCCCATCGTCGGCGTCGATTTTTTGCAAGGGGATTTTCGTGAAGATAAAGTCCTTCAAGCATTACTTACTCGCGTCGGTGATGCTAAAGTTGACGTTGTGTTGTCTGATATGGCACCCAACATGAGTGGTTCAGATAGTGTTGATCAGCCCCGTGCCATGTATTTAGTGGAATTGGCGTTAGATATGTGCCATCAAGTATTGGCTCCTAATGGCTGTTTTGCGGTAAAAGTCTTTCAGGGGGAGGGCTTTGACGAATACATGAAAGCGGTAAAAGCAGTGTTTAAAGTCGTTAAAACACGTAAACCAGACTCTTCACGGGCTCGTTCCCGCGAAGTCTATCTTGTGGCGACTGGGTACAAGTTGTAGTAACCTAGCGTTAATAATCGCAAGACTTAATGAGGTCTAGTAATTTGAGTGACATGGCAAAAAATCTAATACTCTGGGTTGTCATCGCCGTTGTGCTGATGTCAGTGTTTCAGGGTTACTCCCCCTCTTCTTCGTCATCGCAGAAGATGGATTATTCTACCTTCTTAGATAATGTCCGTGATGGACAGGTCGCAACTGTTGAAGTTAAGAGCGACCAACGTACTATTGAAGGTGCTAAACGAACTGGTGAAAAATTCACTACTATCATGCCGTTATATGACCAAGATTTAATTAATGATCTTGATCGTAAAGGCATCACTATGAAGGGCCAAGAAGCCGAAGAGTCAGGGTTCCTTACCCAAATCTTCATCTCTTGGTTCCCAATGTTATTGCTTATCGGGGTATGGATTTTCTTCATGCGCCAGATGCAAGGCGGCGGTGGCAAAGGCGCTATGTCCTTTGGTAAGAGCAAAGCCAAGCTGATGAGCGAAGATCAGATTAAAACTACTTTTGCCGATGTTGCTGGTTGTGACGAAGCAAAAGAAGAAGTGAAAGAGCTGGTTGATTACCTGCGTGACCCAACTAAATTCCAAAAATTGGGCGGCCGAATTCCAACGGGCGTACTGATGGTGGGTCCTCCAGGTACAGGTAAAACCTTGCTGGCGAAAGCCATTGCGGGTGAATCTAAAGTCCCTTTCTTCACTATTTCAGGTTCTGATTTCGTGGAAATGTTTGTTGGTGTCGGTGCATCCCGTGTGCGTGACATGTTTGAACAAGCGAAAAAATCTGCACCTTGTATTATCTTCATCGATGAAATCGATGCGGTCGGTCGTCAACGTGGCGCGGGTTTAGGTGGTGGTCATGATGAACGTGAGCAAACACTGAACCAAATGCTGGTTGAGATGGATGGCTTCGAAGGTAATGAAGGCGTTATTGTTATCGCGGCAACTAACCGTCCAGACGTACTCGATTCTGCGTTATTACGTCCGGGTCGTTTTGACCGTCAAGTGGTCGTTGGTTTACCAGACGTTCGTGGTCGTGAGCAGATTTTGAAAGTGCATATGCGTAAAGTGCCGCTTTCTGAAGATGTGAAAGCAAGCGTGATTGCCCGTGGTACGCCAGGTTTCTCGGGTGCTGATTTAGCTAACTTAGTGAACGAAGCTGCCCTGTTTGCGGCTCGTGGAAATCGCCGAGTTGTAGGCATGGAAGAATTTGAGCGTGCAAAAGATAAAATCATGATGGGTGCTGAGCGCCGTTCTATGGTGATGTCTGAAGCCGAAAAAGAAATGACTGCTTACCATGAAGCGGGCCATGCGATTGTGGGTTGTTTAGTGCCAGAGCACGATCCTGTGCACAAGGTGACTATCATTCCTCGCGGCCGTGCCTTAGGTGTGACTTTCTTCTTACCTGAAGCTGACTCAGTGAGCCAGAGCCGTCGTAAGCTAGAAAGCCAAATTTCGGTCGCCTACGGTGGTCGTTTAGCAGAAGAGCTTATCTACGGTACTGAGAAAGTGTCGACTGGCGCATCACAGGACATCAAATACGCGACATCTATTGCGCGTAACATGGTGACTCAGTGGGGCTTCTCGGACAAGTTAGGTCCATTGCTGTATGCAGAAGAAGATGGTGAAGTCTTCTTAGGTCGCAGCATGGGTAAAGCCAAAGCGATGTCCGATGAAACTGCAACCATTATCGATGCTGAAGTAAAGGTCTTTATCGACAAAAACTACGCTAGAGCGAGACAGATATTGACGGATAACCTCGATATTCTGCACTCAATGAAAGAAGCTTTAATGAAGTATGAAACCATTGATTCACTTCAAATTGACGATTTAATGAAACGTCGTGAAGTGCGTCAGCCTGCTGATTGGCAAGTGGATGACAATGGTTCTAACGATAAAGGTAATGGTCATGGTGAACCAGCAGCGAAAGCTGAAGACAGTGTGACTGCACCTGCTGATCCAGAACTGAAAGATCCTGATGAATCTCCAGCTAAGTAATGTGTTGTGAAACCAAAGAAAACCCCGTAAAGGGGTTTTCTTGTTTTACCTTGTTAGCAATTTGACTGCGCTGTCATTGATACTCTCTGCCACCATTGATATTTATCTTCTGACAGTTAGTCATTTCGGATAGAAAATGAAGGCTTGAAATTAATGACGCAAGTTATGCCAGTGAGTAAAATCGTAAGTGTTCGTATTACAGGAGTAAATGCGTGTTTGAACTGATTGCTGGCACTAAACGCCTCGCGTTATCTTCGCCCATTGTGATGGGTATACTTAATGTCACTCCCGATTCTTTTTCCGACGGTGGTCAATATTCTTCCTATGAGCTTGCCTGTCAGCATGCCGATGACATGGTGGCTCAAGGCGCGGGAATGATAGACATTGGCGGTGAGTCGACAAGACCTGGCGCCGCCGAGGTGAGCTTAGCCGATGAACTTGCGCGGGTGATCCCGTTGGTGAAATATGTTGCGGCGCACCATGATGTGTGGATTTCGGTCGATACCAGTAAACCTGAAGTCATGCGTCAAGCTGTTGCTGCGGGCGCACATTTGATTAACGATGTGCGCGCCCTGATGGAACCCGGTGCGCTTGAAGCTGCTGCAGAGTTGCAAGTCCCCATATGCTTAATGCATATGCAAGGTGAACCCAAAAGCATGCAATTTGCACCGACTTACCATAATGTTATTGAAGAAGTTTCTGCCTTTTTAACTGAGCGGATTGAAGCTTGCTTGCGAGCTGGGATCCCCCGTGAATTATTAATACTCGATCCGGGATTTGGTTTTGGTAAAAGCTTAGAGCATAACTATGAATTACTGGCGAAGCTCGACTGTTTTGCCCAGTTTGATTTACCGATATTGATAGGATTGTCTCGTAAGAGCATGATAGGAAACCTCTTAGCAAAACCGACCTCAGAACGTCTTGCTGGGAGCCTTGCTGGCGCTATGATAGCGGCCCAAAAGGGTGCTCATATCATTCGTGTGCATGATGTTACTGAAACTGTGGATATGCTCAAGGTGTTACAAGCGACACAAGCGTATTTTTAAGCATCGTTATGCTCTCGTTAAGCATTTAATTAATATTATGATCCCAAATCATTGGGACACATTTGAGTTTGTGGAGCGATATGAAAGAACGTAAATTTTTTGGAACTGACGGTATTCGGGGAAAAGTCGGTTCAGGTCAAATGACGCCTGAGCTCGCGCTTAAGTTAGGTTGGGCGGCGGGGCGCGTGTTATCCCGCAGTGGTACCAAAAAGGTGATTATAGGTAAAGATACCCGTATTTCGGGCTATATGTTTGAGTCGGCATTAGAAGCTGGCCTTTCTGCTGCAGGCCTTAATGTGATGTTAATGGGACCTATGCCAACACCAGCTGTAGCCTATTTAACGCGCACGTTTCGCGCCGAAGCTGGGGTGGTGATCAGCGCGTCACATAATCCGTATTACGATAACGGTATTAAGTTTTTCTCCACCGACGGCAGTAAGTTAGACGATAACCTAGAGCTAGAAATTGAAGCCGAGCTTGAAAAGCCCCTCGTTTGTGTTGAGTCGCATCTATTGGGGAAGGTATCGCGTATTGAAGATGCCCGTGGCCGTTATATTGAGTATTGCAAAGGTAATTTTCCTGCAGAACACACGTTAACTGGGCTAAAAATTGTGGTTGATTGTGCCCATGGCGCAACTTATCACATAGCGCCAGCTGTGTTTCGTGAGTTAGGCGCCGAGGTGATTGCCATTGGTGATAAACCCAACGGGATGAACATCAATGATAAAGTGGGCGCGACGTCCATGGGCAAAATTTGTGAAACCGTTCTAGCCGAAAGTGCCGATTTAGGCATTGCACTCGACGGTGACGGTGACCGTATTATGATGGTCAACAGCAAAGGCGAAGTGATCGACGGTGATCAAATTTTATATATTCTGGCCTGTGATGCGAAATCCCGTGGCGTATTACGCGGTGGTGTAGTTGGTACGTTAATGTCAAATCTTGGGCTTGATCTCGCCTTGCAAGCATTAGACATCCCCTTTGCGCGTTCGAAAGTGGGCGACCGTTATGTGATGGAACTACTTAAAGAACTCGATTGGCGCATCGGCGGTGAAAATTCAGGGCATATCCTCAATCTTGATCACGGGACAACTGGTGATGGCATAGTTGCGGGGATTTTAGTGTTAGCGGCTATGCGTCGTCAGAATGCCACGCTAGAAGAACTGACTTCTGCGATGGAAATGTTGCCGCAGGTGTTAGTCAATGTGCGCTTTGAAGGCGAGCATGACCCTCTTAAGTCAGATAAAGTTAAAGCGGCGCAGGCACAGGTTGAATCTCAACTGGGAGTGCGTGGCCGAGTATTATTACGTAAGTCAGGTACTGAACCTTTGATCCGTGTCATGGTTGAAGGTGACGATCATAGTGCAGTATTGGCGCACGCAAATTTGATTGCGGATGCGGTAAAATCGGCAAGCTAATATTTACTAATTTTGTAATGAGTGCGGCTGATACCAATTTAAAATTAAGGTGTTAGCTGCACAAATGAACAGAAAACAGCTTTGGCGTGTAAAAAATAAGCATTCCAACCTGATATCTGAAAAAATTCGAATTTAGCTATTGTAACTTAATAAGTGGTTCGCTATTATTCACGCCGCTTTCAGAGGAGACAGTGATGGCACTCAGACGTCCTATGGTAGCTGGCAATTGGAAGATGAACGGCAGTGCGGCATTAGCCCAAGAGTTGTTCAAAAAATTTGCCTCTAAGCTCCAAAATGATTCAGCTGAAGTGGTTTTATGCCCGCCTTCTATCTATCTAGAGAGCGTTAGGCAACTGCTAGAAGCAAACAAGGAAGCGTTAGACGGTTCACTTGTTAGGATGGGCGCTCAAAACCTAAGTCAACATGACTTTGGCGCTTATACAGGAGAAGTTTCAGGTCAGATGCTCAAAGATTCAGGATGTCGATATGTAATTATCGGGCATTCAGAACGTCGCCGTATGTACGGAGAGACGAGTAATATCGTAGCGGAGAAATTCGCCGCTGCACAAAAGCATGGCTTAACCCCAATTTTATGTGTGGGTGAGTCAGGTCCAGCACGCGAAGCAAGACGCACCTTCGAGGTGATTGCTGAAGAGTTGGATATAGTGATCCAGAAAAATGGCACTATGGCTTTTGATAACGCTATTATCGCCTACGAGCCGCTTTGGGCTGTAGGAACAGGTAAAAGTGCTACACCAGAGCAGGCACAAGAAGTTCATGCGTTTATTCGCAAACGCCTCTCTGAAGTGTCTCCGTTTATCGGAGAAAATATCAGGATTCTCTACGGTGGTAGTGTGACACCGAGTAATGCTGCAGATTTATTTGCCCAACCTGATGTTGATGGTGGACTGATTGGCGGTGCTAGCTTAAACTCTAGCGAGTTTTTAAGTCTGTGTACCATAGCGATGAGCGCATAATATGTATGAAGTTCTAGTAGTTATTTACTTGTTGGTTGCATTAGGTCTAATCGGCTTAGTATTAATTCAGCAAGGTAAGGGAGCTGACATGGGGGCCTCTTTTGGCGCCGGTGCATCAGGTACTCTTTTTGGTTCAAGCGGTTCAGGTAACTTCCTGACACGTAGTACGGCGATTCTTGCCATTGCGTTTTTCACTTTAAGTCTGCTTATTGGTAACTTAAGTGCAAACCACGCAAAAAATGAAGATTCATGGAAAGATTTAGGTTCAGACACTGAACAGGTTACCCAACCTGTTGAGCAAGGAACCCAAAAGTCAGAAACGAAAATTCCTGACTAGTAAAAGGTGTCGCCGAGGTGGCGAAATTGGTAGACGCGCAGCCTTGAGGTGGCTGTGACCTAACGGTCGTGCGGGTTCAAGTCCCGCTCTCGGCACCAAATATAACTAAGATAGACGAGATAAGTTCTCTCTTAGTTATTGCAAGAAATGACGATAGTCAATATACTTGCACACAGTTGACGCGGGGTGGAGCAGCATGGTAGCTCGTCGGGCTCATAACCCGAAGGTCGTCGGTTCAAATCCGGCCCCCGCAACCAGCTCCTAGTAACGAATAGTGTTTGAACTCGTTATGGTTTACAGGTTCTTGAAATTAATGACCTCGTGATTACGGGGTTTTTTGTTATCTGGGACTTTTAAATTTGTCGCATGCTTCGTATGTGGCGTTGTACTAGGGCTATTAAGCCCTTTTTTGTTTTTTCGGGGGTCAATCTTGGCAACGTTAGAATTCAGACTGGCAGAAATGCTCAAAGTACCTGTGGAAGCATTAGGCTTTCAGCTGTGGGGCATTGAATATGTTCAAGCGGGTAAGCATTCCACACTGCGAGTGTTCATTGATGGTGAGAATGGTATCAATATTGAAGATTGTGCCAATGCAAGTCGCCAAGTCAGTGCTGTACTCGATGTTGAAGATCCTATTTCTACAGAATACACCCTAGAGGTTTCTTCGCCAGGCGTAGATAGACCCTTATTTACTGCTGAGCAGTACGCGGGCTATGTAGGCGAGGATGTAAAGCTTCAATTGACTATGCCGGTTGACGGCAGTCGTAATTTAAAAGGCGCCATCACTGCGGTCGACGGGCAAATGCTCTCGCTGAAAGTGAATGGTAAAGAGTTAGTTGTCGCATTGGATAATATCCGCAAAGGCAACTTAATCGCTAAGTTTTGATGGTTTCAAGGTGAACGAGGCAAGACGAGATGAATAAAGAGATTCTGCTAGTCGCTGAGGCGGTTTCAAATGAAAAGGCCGTTCCACGCGAGAAAATTTTTGAAGCGCTAGAGATTGCTCTGGCCACAGCAACCAAGAAAAAGTACGAAGGTGATATTGACGTTCGTGTTGCTATCGACCGTAAAACCGGTGGTTATGATACTTTCCGTCGTTGGATGGTAGTTGATGATCACGGTGAAGCGTTAGAAAACCCTTATCGTGAAATCACGTTAGAAGCGGCACGTTACGAAAATCCGGACATCCAGCCTGGCGAGTTTATCGAAGACGATATCGAGTCAGTGGTGTTTGACCGTATTACCACTCAAACCGCTAAGCAAGTGATCGTACAGAAAGTACGTGAAGCTGAACGTGCGCAAGTGGTTGAGCAGTTCCAAGATCAAGAAGGTGAGTTAATCACTGGTGTGGTCAAAAAAGCGACTCGCGAGAGCGTAGTGGTTGACTTAGGTAATAACGCTGACGGCGTATTGTTCCGTGAAGACTTAATTTCACGCGAATCTTTCCGCCCTGGTGACCGTGTGCGTGCATTATTGTACTCAGTACGTCCAGAAGCTCGTGGTGCACAGTTATTCTTAAGCCGTACTAAGCCTGAAATGCTGATCGAGCTTTTCCGTGTTGAAGTGCCTGAAATCGCTGACGAACTGATTGAAATCATGGGCGCTGCTCGTGATCCAGGCGCTCGCGCTAAGATCGCCGTTAAGTCGAATGATCGCCGTATCGATCCTATCGGTGCGTGTGTGGGTATGCGTGGTGCGCGTGTACAAGCCGTTTCGAATGAACTGGGTGGCGAGCGTGTTGATATCGTGTTGTGGGATGATAATCCAGCACAATACGTGATCAATGCCATGGCGCCAGCCGATGTTGCCTCTATCATAGTCGACGAAGATAACCATTCTATGGATATCGCTGTTGAAGCCGATAGTTTGGCACAAGCCATTGGACGTAATGGCCAGAACGTACGTTTAGCAACACAACTGACTGGTTGGGTTCTGAACGTTATGACAGTGGAAGATATGAATAAGAAACATCAGGCAGAAAGTGCCAAGGTGGTTGATTTATTTGTTAACTCACTGGATGTCGATGAAGATTTTGCACAAGTACTGGCAGATGAGGGCTTTACGTCGCTCGAAGAAGTTGCCTATGTGCCTGTGTCTGAACTATTGGCGATTGACGGTTTTGACGAAGATCTCGTCGAAGCTTTACGTGAACGTGCAAAAGCGGCGATCTCAACTCGAGCTCTCGCTACTGAAGAAGCACTGGATGGTGTGGAGCCAAGTGAAGAGTTGCTAGCACTTGAAGGTGTTGAAAGACACTTAGCCTATGTTTTCGCTAGCAAAGGTATTGTGACTCTAGAAGACTTGGCTGAACAAGGCATTGATGATTTGATCGAAATTGAAGAATTGACAGAAGAAAAAGCAGGTGAGCTCATCATGGCAGCCCGCAATATCTGTTGGTTTGGCGAAGAAGCATAAGTCGATCAACAGGGGGATTTAACTGATGGCAGATACTACCGTAGAGAAATTGGCCACGGAAGTGGGTAAAAGTGTTGAACGTCTGATTGAGCAATTCTCTCAGGCTGGAATTAAGAAAGGCCAAGCTGATAAAGTGACTGAAGCTGAAAAGCAGCAGTTACTGGATTATCTGAAAAAGCAGCACGGTGGCGAAAATGCGCCAACGAAAATGACGCTGCAGCGTAAAACCGTATCGACCCTAAGTGTGGCCGGTAATGGTGGTCAATCTAAAGATGTTAAAGTTGAAGTTCGTAAAACACGAACTTTCGTTAAGCGTGATGCTAATGAGGCTACTCTGAAGGCTGAAGAAGAAGCGAAAGCCGAAGCAGAAGCTTTGGCAAAAGCAAAGGCCGAAGCAGAAGCTGCTGCGGCAGCAAAAGTGAAAGCTGAAGCAGATGCTAAGGCAAAAGTGGAAGCAGAAGCTAAGGCGAAAGCTAAAGCAGCAGCCGAAGTGAAAGTGGTTAAAGATATGTCACCAGAAGCAGAAGCGGCTCGTCTAGAAGCTGAACGTTTGAAAGCGGCGCAAGAAGCGGCAACCAAACGTAAGCAAGACGAAGAAGCGGCTAAAGCGGCAGAAACTGCTCGCTTACTCGCTGAAGAACATTCTAAGCGCTGGGCCGAAGAAGAGCGCCAACGTTTAGAAGCCGAGAAAAACGGTGATCATCACATCACGACATCTAAAGTAGCTCGTGCTGCTGAAGATACTTCTGATCTGGATGAAGAAAAACGCGGACGTCGTGCTCGTAACAAGAGCAACGCGAAAAAACGTGGCGGCAAAGATGCCCGTGACGGCCGTGAAAAGCACATGCGTAACCGCAGTACTGCACCTGAGTCTATGGCGCATGGCTTCAATAAGCCAGTGGCAGCAGTGAGCCGTGATGTGCGTATCGGTGAAACTGTTACTGTTTCTGAACTTGCGCATTTAATGGCAGTGAAAGCGACTGAAATCATCAAACAGATGATGAAAATGGGTTCTATGGTCACGATCAACCAAGTGTTAGATCAAGAGACTGCCCAGCTAGTTGCTGAAGAAATGGGTCACAAAGTTGTGCTTATCCGTGAAAACGAACTTGAGCACCAAGTGCTACAAGACCGTGATGATGAAGATGGCATCAAGCTAGAATCTCGTGCACCAGTTGTGACTATCATGGGTCACGTTGACCACGGTAAGACTTCGTTACTCGACTACATTCGCCGCGCTAAAGTGGCTGCTGGCGAAGCCGGTGGTATTACTCAGCATATCGGTGCATACCATGTTGAAACTGAAAATGGCATGATCACTTTCCTTGATACTCCTGGTCACGCCGCGTTTACCGCAATGCGTGCCCGTGGTGCCAAGGCAACGGATATTGTTGTGCTAGTTGTTGCTGCCGATGACGGTGTAATGCCGCAAACAATCGAAGCTATTCAACATGCTAAAGCTGGTAACGTGCCATTAATCGTGGCTGTGAACAAGATGGATAAACCGGAAGCGGATATCGATCGCGTTAAGAGCGAATTGTCACAACACGGTGTTATGTCTGAAGATTGGGGTGGAGACAACATGTTTGCCTTCGTTTCAGCTAAGACAGGTGAAGGTGTTGACGAACTGTTAGAAGGTATCTTACTGCAAGCTGAAGTTCTCGAACTGAAAGCGGTACGTGATGGTATGGCTGCCGGTGTGGTCATTGAATCACAATTGGACAAAGGTCGCGGCCCTGTGGCTACGATTCTGGTTCAAGAAGGTACGCTGCGCCAAGGTGATATCGTTCTGTGTGGTCTTGAGTACGGTAAAATTCGTGCAATGAAAGACGAAAACGGTCGTTCAATCACTGAAGCGGGTCCATCTATTCCTGTTGAAATTCTAGGTCTGTCAGGCGTTCCGTCTGCAGGTGATGAAGCAACAGTCGTTCGTGACGAACGTAAAGCTCGCGAAGTTGCCCTGTATCGTCAAGGTAAGTTCCGTGATGTGAAACTGGCACGTCAGCAAAAATCTAAGCTAGAAAACATGTTTGCGAACATGACAGACGGCGAAGTGAAAGAACTGAACATCGTTCTTAAAGCAGACGTACAAGGTTCACTCGAAGCGATTACTGATTCGTTAACAGGTTTGTCTACCGACGAAGTGAAAGTGAACATCATCGCTCGCGGTGTGGGTGCACTGACTGAAACGGATGCAACCTTAGCGGCTGCCTCTAACGCTATCATGGTTGGCTTTAACGTACGTGCCGATGCACAAGCCCGTAAGACTATCGAAAGTGAAAGTGTTGATTTACGTTACTACAGCGTTATCTATAATTTGATTGATGAAGTGCGTGCAGCGATGACAGGTATGCTGTCTCCTGTGTTCAAACAACAAATTATCGGTCTGGCTGAAGTTCGTGATGTGTTCAAGTCACCTAAGCTGGGTGCAATTGCTGGCTGTATGGTGACCGAAGGTACCATCAAGCGTAGCGCGCCAATTCGCGTACTACGTGATAACGTTGTTATCTACGAAGGTGAACTCGAATCGCTACGTCGCTTTAAAGACGACGTTGCTGAAGTTCGCAATGGTATGGAATGTGGTATTGGCGTTAAGAACTACAACGATGTTCGCGTAGGCGACCAAATCGAAGTATTCGAAACCGTCGAGATTGCTCGTACTCTGTAACGATAATAAGGGCGGCTTTAGCCGCCCTTATCAATTTAAGCTATGGTAAGAAATATTATGGCAAAAGAATTCAGTCGTACTCGTCGAATCGCTCAGCAGCTTCAGCAAGAACTTGCTCAAGTGCTACAGCGCGACATGAAAGATCCTCGTATTGGCTTTGTGACTGTGAATGACGTCGACGTCTCTCGCGATCTCAGCTATGCCAAAGTGTTTGTGACTTTTTTCGAAGAAGACAAAGCTGTCGTTCAAGAAAAGCTAAACGCTTTGATCAGCGCAGCTCCTTATATCCGCACTTTAGTGGCGGGTCGTATGAAGCTGCGTGTCATGCCTGAACTGCGTTTTATCTACGATAGCTCGCTAGTTGAAGGTATGCGCATGTCTAACTTAGTTAGCCAAGTGATCAACCAAGACAAAGCGAAGCAACAGCAATTTGGCAGCGAAGACGCATCGGTTGAAGATGAAGTCTTAGGTGATGATATTGCTGATGACGCAGATGAAATGGAAGGTAAAGATTAATGGCTCGTCGTCCAAAAGGTCGTTTTATCGATGGGATAGTGCTGCTGGATAAATCCACTGGCATGAGTTCTAACTTTGCATTGCAAAGGGTAAAGCGCTTTTTTAATGCGAATAAAGCTGGGCATACGGGCGCACTCGATCCGTTAGCGACAGGTATGTTACCTGTATGCTTAGGTGAAGGGACTAAGTTTTCTCAGCATCTATTGGATGCCGATAAACGCTACTTAGTCACGGCAAAGCTTGGCGAACGGACAGATACCAGTGATTCCGATGGTGAAGTGGTGCAAACCCGCGCCATTGATTTTACCGAGGCGCAGCTATTAACTGCGCTTGATTTCTTCCGTGGTGAAACTCAGCAAGTGCCTTCTATGTATTCCGCGCTGAAATATCAGGGTCAGCCCCTGTATAAATATGCCCGTGAAGGCATAGAAGTGCCGCGTGAATCTCGCCCTATTACGGTATTTGAGCTAAATTTCATCGGTCTTGAAGGCGATGAGCTGACCTTAGACATTCATTGTTCTAAGGGCACTTATATTCGCACTATCATAGACGATCTCGGTGAGATGCTCGGTTGTGGCGCCCATGTGATTATGCTGCGCCGCACCCAAGTTGCGCAGTATCCCTATGCCAGAATGGTGACCTTAGAACAACTCGAAGCGCTAGTTGCTCAAGCCCATGAACAACAGATAGATCCGAGCGTATTACTCGACCCTCTGTTATTGCCTATGGACACGGCCGTGGCCGATTTTCCAGAGGTGAATGTGCCGGATGCGATAGCTCCTTACTTAATGCAAGGTCAAGCGGTTCGTGTGCCGGTTAATGCAGAATTGAAAACCGATGAGTTGGTACGTATCACTTTAGGTGACATTCGCCGATTTGTGGGGATTGGCACAATGAACGAAGATGGCTTATTAGCGCCGAAACGACTCATTGTTATCCATGACGAACCTGCAGAAACGCATTAGCCCGTTATCCATCGACAAATGATTAAATTAGTTGATGCATTAGTCCCCGCCTTTTATTGCGCTAGGGTGGGTTTATGGGTAAAATAGCGCGCCCTCTGGCTGAGTTAGTGATCGGCTAGAGATTCATATTATTTATTTGGAGATATACATGTCACTAAGTCCTGAAGCAAAAGCAAAAATTTTGGCTGATTTTGGCCGTTGTGAAAACGACACTGGTTCAACTGAAGTTCAAGTTGCTTTGTTAACTGCGCAAATCAACCATTTGCAAGATCACTTCAAAGAGCACATTCATGATCACCACTCACGTCGTGGTCTGTTACGTATGGTTAGCTCACGTCGTAAGTTAACTGCTTACCTGAAACGTACTGATTTAGCACGTTACACTGCTCTGATCCAAAAGTTAGGTCTACGTCGTTAATTTCGCGTCGACTAACGTGAAAAAGGAGGCTTAGCCTCCTTTTTTATTGCCTAAAATTCAACAGAATATTTATTGTGTAAACGAGAGATATACAGAAGTTACAGCCAAAATCAGTCTAATGTTTAGGTCTGTTACGCTGAGCTTGATGTGATTAAGCATCGAATCGAAACTTAAGTGCCAATGTAAGTATCCTAAGCCCCACGTAAACCATCAAGACTGCTTATTGTTGCTGTTTGTGTTGCTATATACAGCGCTTCAAATTCTGCTTGGGGTAGAGGCTGACTAAAATAGAAACCTTGGCCGACTTGGCACTGATTTTCTTTCAACCAATCCAATTGCTGCTCATTTTCAATGCCTTCGGCCACAATGGTCAAATTAAGCTGCTTTCCCAACATTAAAATGGTCGATGCAATTGCGCTATCCCCTGGTAGATCGGAAACGAAACAACGATCGATTTTCATGGTAGTGATAGGCAAATGGCGCAGGTAAGAGAGTGAAGAATACCCTGTGCCAAAGTCATCGACTGCAATACCAAATCCGGCTGATTTCAATTGTTCAAGCTTAGCGATAGCGAGTTCAATGTCGTTCATCAACGAGGTTTCAGTGATTTCAATTTCCAGTAATTCGGGTTGGATTTGATAGCGTAATGCCATCTGTTTGATATCGGGAACTAAACTAGCATCGGCAAATTGCTGTGAGGCAACATTAATAGCAATTGGGATGGCATAGTTATATTTTTTCTGCCATTCCCTAAGGACTTTACAGCTTTGCTCTATCACCCAACGACCTATAGGAATGATGATACCGGTCTCTTCCGCGACGGGAATAAAGGAAATGGGGCTGATGAGTCGTCCGTCTTTTTGCCAACGGATCAAGGCTTCACAGGCGATGACTTTGCCTGTTTGCAGATCAAGTTTCGGTTGGAAATACAGTAAAAATTCATTGTTTTTTAACGCATCATGTAAAGATGCTTCAGTGCGTAAACGAACTGCTGCTCGCTCAGTCATCTGTTGTTTGAAGAAGGCCCATTGATTCGAGCCTGCAGCTTTCGCGCTGTACATGGCAATGTCAGCGTGACGGATCAAATCTTCAGCGCTGTTACCGTCTTCGGGATAAATAGAAATCCCAATTGATGCCGCAGGATGAATTGCATGTTCATTTAATTGAATCGGGACATTGAGCTGGATCAGTAGCTTATCTACAAAATCTGCTGCTTGGTCTGGGGTATGAACTGTATCGGCCAGAATAACAAATTCATCGCCACCTAAGCGGGAAACTGTGCCTTTATCACCAACGAATCGTTCGAGAATGCGGGCGATACGAGCGAGGAATTGATCGCCTAATGCGTGTCCAAGGGAATCGTTGATATTCTTAAAACGGTCTAAGTCGATAAACATCAATGCAAAGCTGCGTTTGTGTACTCGCGAGCGTTGGATAGTGACTGCGATAGTTTCAAGTAATAATGTGCGGTTAGGTAATCCAGTTAGCGGATCTCGGGTCGCCATTTTGCGCAGTTTGGACTGGGTTTGGCTAAATTGAATAAGAATTTGGTTGAATTTTGAGGTTACTAAGCCGAGTTCATCATCCTTGTGTGCGTTGGACATAGGTAAGAGATTTTCATCCGGAGAGTCGGGTTCGATCTTATCGATGGCCTCACTGATGCGTGCGATAGGCTGAGTCAGGAAGCGATGGAATACCACGGACAGCACTAAGGTGAGTAAGAGTGCACGAGCGAGAGTAGCAAAAAAACTAAATCTTAACTGCGAGAAGAGGGTGTTTGTTAGTTCTTGGGTATCGTAGAAAACCGTTAATGTACCAATGAGTTGCTGTTGTTGGGTACCTTCAAAATAAAAAGGCCTATACAAAGGGCGAGAAATTTCTTTGAGATCATCAAATAATTTATTACTTAAACTGATAAAAGTCTGTGAGTTATTCTGCTTATTATTACTGACAGAAACAAACATTGAGCCATCGTCCAGCTCAATCACCGCCGAGCCAACATGTTCGACTTTGATGGCACCCTCTAAAGTTTGACGGGCTAAATTATCATCTAATGCCCATACGGCATTTGCTGCAGGTTGTTCAACTGAATCAAGGAGTTCTTGCTGAGTGGTCGTGAGTTGTTGTTTGGTTGATACGACGACTAAAGCGATTTCAACAATAAAAATGGCAAT
Source organism: Shewanella sp. DC2-4 (assembly GCF_013248875.1). Taxonomy (NCBI): domain Bacteria; kingdom Pseudomonadati; phylum Pseudomonadota; class Gammaproteobacteria; order Alteromonadales; family Shewanellaceae; genus Shewanella; species Shewanella sp. DC2-4. The sequence goes on from NZ_JABRVR010000002.1 coordinate 746,431, forward strand.
GGCAAAAAATAGGGCAGTAAATACGACTAGGTTAGTTTGTTTCCACGTCAGTGACTTAAAACGGCCTGTCATCGGGCGCATCCTTCATGATAATTATTCACCATCGGCGAGATTTTCCGTATCAATATAAACCGCAACTCTTTGTTGATTTAACCACTTTAGTGAAAAGTTACGTATTTGTCATCATTATCTGCTCTTTATCTATTGATCCGAATTGCAGTATACTTACGCGCGTAATTCAAGGTCATTAATTAAGGAATGGGTCACGTGAATCCTATTGTAAAGAGTTTTGAGTATGGTCAACATACAGTCACCCTGGAAACGGGTGTTATAGCGCGTCAAGCTGATGCAGCCGTTTTAGCGAGTATGGGTGACACGACAGTGTTAGTCACTGTTGTCGGTAAAAAAGATGCAGATGCAGGCCGTGACTTTTTCCCTCTGACTGTTAACTATCAAGAAAAAACCTACGCAGCGGGTAAAATTCCTGGTGGTTTCTTTAAGCGTGAAGGCCGTCCTTCAGAAGATGAGACATTAATCGCTCGTCTGATCGACCGTCCAATTCGCCCTCTTTTCCCTAATGGTTTCAAAAACGAAGTTCAAGTTATTATTACCGTAGTATCTGTCGATCCACAAATCGAGCCAGATATCATCTCCATGATCGGTACTTCTGCGGCACTGGCTATTTCTGGTATTCCATTCAGCGGTCCTTTAGGTGCTGCGCGTGTGGGTTACATTGATGGCGAATACGTGTTGAACCCAAGTGTTGCACAACTTGCAGCCAGTCAGCTGAACTTAGTGGTTGCTGGTACTGCTGGTGCAGTATTAATGGTGGAATCAGAAGCCCAAGCATTACCAGAAGAAGTGATGTTAGGTTCTGTAGTTTACGGTCACGATCAACAACAAGTGGTTATCAAGGCGATTGCTGAATTTAAAGCAGAAGCCGGTAAACCAACTTGGGATTGGACTGCACCAACGCAAGATGCCGATTTAGTCGCCCAAATCAAAGAGCTTGCTGAAGCTGGTTTAGGTGATGCGTATAAAATCCAAGTTAAACAAGATCGTTATGCTCAAGTTTCTGTTGTTAAAGCAGCAGCAAAAGAAGCCTTGTTAGCGAGCAATCCAAGCGTTGATTTACGTGAAGTTGACAACTTACTGGGTAGCTTAGAGAAGAAAGTGGTTCGTGGTCGTATCATCCGTGGCGAGCCACGTATTGATGGTCGTGAACCAGACATGATCCGTGCCTTAAGTGTGTTAGCGGGCGTATTGCCACGTACTCACGGTAGCGCATTGTTCACTCGTGGCGAAACTCAAGCGTTAGTCACTTGTACTTTAGGTACTGAACGTGATGCACAGAAGATCGACAGCATCATGGGCGAGCGCACTAACCGTTTTATGCTGCACTATAACTTCCCTCCATACTCTGTTGGTGAAACAGGCATGGTGGGATCACCTAAGCGCCGCGAAATCGGTCATGGTAAGTTAGCTTGGCGCGGTATTAACGCTGTTATGCCTTCAGCGGCTGAATTCCCATACAGCGTACGCGTTGTATCTGAAATCACTGAATCTAACGGTTCAAGCTCTATGGCGTCAGTATGTGGTACTTCTCTCGCGTTGATGGATGCCGGCGTACCTATCAAGACTTCTGTAGCGGGTATCGCTATGGGTCTAGTGAAAGAAGGCGATGATTTCGTTGTTCTTTCTGACATCTTAGGTGATGAAGATCATTTAGGTGACATGGACTTTAAAGTTGCGGGTACGCGTGATGGTATTACTGCACTGCAGATGGATATCAAGATCGAAGGTATCACTAAAGAAATCATGGATATCGCACTTCAACAAGCCTATGGCGCACGTGTGCATATCCTGAACGTGATGGATCAAGCGATTGGTTCACACCGTGATGATATTTCTGATCACGCTCCACGTATCACTGTTATCAAGATCAACCCAGAAAAAATCCGTGACGTTATCGGTAAAGGTGGCGCAGTTATCCGTGCTCTGACCGAAGAAACGGGCACTACGATTGAACTGGAAGATGATGGTACTGTGAAGATCGCTTCTTCAAACGGCGAAGCAACTAAAGAAGCTATCCGTCGTATCGAAGAAATCACTTCAGAAGTTGAAGTGGGTCGTATCTACAATGGTAAGGTTATCCGTATCGTTGATTTCGGCGCATTCGTGAACATCCTGCCGGGCAAAGACGGTTTAGTACACATTTCACAAATCAGTGATGAACGTGTTGCTAACGTGTCTGATCACCTTGAGCTGAACCAAGAAGTTGCCGTTAAGGTGATGGAAGTGGATCGTCAAGGCCGCGTACGTCTGTCAATTAAAGAAGCACAAACGAAAGAAGCTGCTGCTGAATAAAATAATGAGTCTTTGACTTATTTATAGGCACACACTTTTTAAGTGATTGCATCAAAAGGAGATCAAATGATCTCCTTTTTTGTTTTGGCATTAAGAAAGTCAGTATTAATCTTAATTCCCTAATAGCGGTCCTGTGGTGGGATTGCTATCATGAAGATTCTTCTGCGTATGTTGGGAATCTAAAAAGGTAGAAATGGATGAGTCTTAAAATTAGAACCGCTGTCGTTGCTGTGCTGGCGAGTGCCAGTCTGTTGTTAGCCGGATGCGCAACCACCCAGTCTCCTTTAGATAACCATAATGATGTTGAAGGTAAATTGGTTGTCGCGCCGGTTATGCCTGATTATAAAGTCGAAGTGACACTGGCAAAACTCAACGAGATTTTGGCTACGGTCGAACTGACGAATGAACAGAGAGCCAGATTTCATTACGATCGTGGTGTGATTTACGACAGTGTGGGCTTAAGACTGCTCGCACGGATTGATTTTATGCAGGCGTTAAAACTTCAGCCTGATCTCGCTGATGCCTATAATTTCCTTGGAATTTATTACACCCAAGAAGGTGAATTCGACAGCGCCTATGAAGCCTTCGATGGCGTATTAGAGTTAGCACCTAATTATGATTATGCCTATTTGAATCGCGGCATTGCTTTGTACTATGGCGACCGCATTGATTTAGCGACTAAAGATATGCAGGCGTTTTATGCAGGCGATAATAAAGACGGTTATCGGGCATTATGGTTGTATTTGATTGATTTGAAAGCTGACTCTGTTGAAGCTAAAAAACAGTTAGCGCAGCATCGTCAGAATTTAGAAAATGATGCTTGGGCGACCGTTATCGTCGATTATTATTTAGGTAAAAAAAGTCGTGATGAGGTGTTTTCTGCCGCTAAAGTAGGCTTAACTTATCCAAAAGAATATGCTGAACGTTTATGCGAAGCTTATTTTTACCTTGCAAAAATGGCGATAGAAACTAAGCAATATCAAGATGCTGCAAACTATTTTCGCTTAGCATTGGCAACCAATATCTATGATTTTGTCGAACATAGATATGCGCGTATTGAACTCGCCAAAGTCAAAGGTTTGCTCGAAGCCACAAAATAACCTCTCTCAGCCCGAGTTCATCTCGGGCTTTGCCTAGCCAAGCTCGAACTGAGGCGCTATAATTTGCGCCTTTTTAGCGATACAAGTGCATAGGTTAACATGTCAGGCAATAAAGTAGAGGTCGATAAACGTCGCACCTTCGCGATCATATCGCACCCAAAAGATGCCCCTACTGACTCGATATGACAAACAGTTAATTTTTATTAAATTTAGCTATAATTATCAATAGTTAAGAATGTTCACGCTAGACACCTCATGACGTCCTTCCTTCTCTATAGACACCAAAAACTTGTACAAATTTGCGTACAAATTTAGACTGTACACACTCGGTTTAAAAACTTTGTACACAGTGAGTTTAAAATGTCCTTATCTGACACATGGTTAAAGGCTAATTTATCTAAAAGTTACCCCAAGTCTTTTGAACGCGCAGACCGTGATGGCCTGAGTGTTAGGGTGTCTCCGAAAGGTAAGATTACTTTTCAAATCAGATACCGCTATGTTGGAAAAGCCTGCCGAGTTGACTTAGGCTCTTACCCACTTATGTCACTTAAGGATGCAAGAACTGAATGCGTTAGATTGCGTGCAGAGCTTGAGCAAGGCAATAACCCGAAGACCGTAAAGGAACTTGAGCACAAAGCCGTTTCTACAGCGCTAACAATGTCTGAGTTGTTCATGCAGTGGTATGAGAGTTATTGTGTGGCCAATAAAACCAGTCACGCTGAAATTTTAAGATCCTTCAAATTACACGTTCTGCCAAAGATAGGTCACTTGCCTGCCGATAAAGTCTCGCTACATATTTGGCTTGATGTTATCGAGACCAAAGCAAAAACCTCACCTTCAATTGCCGATAGATTACTCACAAATGGAAAGCAATTACTTAAGTGGGGCGTCAAGCGCCAATTACTTAAGTCAAACGTATTGGTTGATATCAGCGCCAAGAGTGACCTACAAATAACTAAGAATGTGGGTGATCGCTCACTTAACAATGATGAAATTCGGTTGTTTTGGTTAGCGATAGAAGGGTCCAGAATTGCACAAAAAAATAAAATCTTTCTCAAGCTCAATCTTATCTATGGCTGCCGTAATGGTGAATTGAGGCTAAGCAAAAAATCAGACTTTGACTTCAATACTATGGTGTGGACTGTACCTCCTGAAAACCATAAAACAGGTAAGGTAACTAAAAAACCATTGCTCAGGCCAATTATTCCTGAGACAAAGGAGTTGATTGAAGAAGCCGTGCTTTTGAGTGGTGACGGTGAGTTTTTATTTAATAATGAAGGCACAGATCAGCCAATGGGGCGTTCTTCATCGCTTTCTCTGCCATACAACATTATCCAATGGCTTAAGAAGAACATGAGCTATGAAATGGAACACTGGTCAATACACGATTTGCGTAAAACGGCTCGGACAAACTTTTCAACTTTAACCGAGCCGCATGTCGCCGAGATCATGTTGGGCCATAAACTGCCAGGGCAATGGCAAGTTTATGACCACTATGAATATCTAGAAGAACAAGCTAACGCATATAGTGGATGGGTAGAAAGACTACGTAAAATCACGGCCTAGCATTAGGCTGCATGCTGTGATGTATCGACTCCGGCTGCTTCCCATTCCTCTACATCATCAATTGCCCATCGGTTATAACTTCCAATGGCTAATATTCTGGGTAGTGGGAAAGGATGTTTTTCTCGCTGCATCCACCGAACAATTGTGCGGCTTGAACATCTATAGCGCGCAGTTAAATCCTTAGTGGTCCAATAGCCTTTAATTACGGGTTTAGCAGTAGACTTAATCATCATTTACCTTCCTTTGCCAATTCCTCGGCGAGTCGTTTTAAAAATTGTTGGCAGCTGCCGGCTTGTTTGCGGGGCAGGGTGTACCACTGGCGCAAAGCGTCTTTGATTACTGCAGATTGCTTCATGCCGCGTCCTTATCTTTCGGGGCGAAAAACAGCGCAACGGGGCCATCTTCGGTGTCGTGAATACTCAGCAAGAATGAGCCGGCCTTGTCGCAAACGGGGTTCCAATCGCTGATATCGTTATCGCCCTCGTCAAAGTAGCGCTCGATCTGATTTTCAGGGGCATCGAGTTCAAACCAAATCGCTACAAACTCGCCGCCTTGGCGTGCCGCCCATGCTTCACACTCTGCGCGGGTCACACCTTCATCCCACTCGGGCAAATCGGGATGGGTCCAATAACCTTCTTCACGTTCTACTGTTGCTGCTTGTATCGACTTCATGCTGCTTCTCCTTGGCGCTGAGCTTGGTATGTTTGCCATGCGGGCAAATCAGTGTTTGATACTCGCCAATCAAGCTCGCCAGCCTTGTCATAGGCCACTGAGCCGCCATATTGAGCACCCTCAAAAGTAAATGTCGCAATGCAATACAGTTGTGGATATGCACCGTTAAACGCCGTGAAGGTCAGATCAGGGCGCAGTGATAACAGCTGTTGCTTAAAGGCTTCGGCCTTAGCATTGTGCTGCGCAATGTCAGCTTGCTTATGTGAATGGCACGCTTTGCTGCAATAAAACGCCTCGCCAATGCAGATCACCGCTTCAATGTCCGTCGCATTGCCTTCATCGTCTTCGGCTTTAATTGGGTTGCCGCACTGGTAACAGGTAAAACACCAACCATCGGCCAGTAACACTTGATAAGGCACGTTGCCTTGCTCAGCGTATTGGTCATATTCAGGGCAGCGAGTCACTGACATATCATCTTCAAAGGTCAGATTGAGTTCGCCTGCACCTATGCGGCGAGCGGCGGCAGCATGTTGATGAAACACAATGCACGCGGCGCCCTCGCAATGTTCTTGTACTTGAAACGCTTTTATCTTGGGTGTGTTCATGCTGCTTCTCCTTTTATCCTGAGTTTTGATTCTGCATTGAGTGCGAATACTTCGGCGTCGGCTTGGCCGAAGTCGCTGCACTCGATGGCGTTAAATGACTTACAAATGCCCCAACCGTGATAGTTGTTGGGGGTGTACTTCACTTCGATTTGTTGCTGATCGCACATCAAGGTGAAGTAGGGCTTAGATAACGTCACCACGCCCGCTTTAGTGCTGAACGTATTCATGCCGCTTCCTTGTTTTGGTTGTCGCTTGTTTGGCTGACAGGCGAATGGCAGGGCAGGCGCATAGGGTGATATCGGTACGAATACACTATGGTGCGGCTAATGCCCTTGGCTAGGTTGGTTAAGCCGTTGCCTAATGCTTGCCAGTACAGGCAATCTAACGCGCCGAGTGCCAGTGCGATTTTGATGCTGTCGCCCGTTTTGGCCTTGAGTAACAGGCTTAACTTATGGCTGCGGTAATGATTTAGCAGATGGCGAAACGCGGCTGATTGAGTCATTTAGGCCACCTGCTTCGGTTGCAAAGGGCTTGTTAGCAAAGGGTTTGATTGCAGCTTGGCCCAGTCGATGGCTTTAATGGCCTCGACCGTGGCGGCGATTTGCTCTAGCTTCTTTTGCCCGCGCATAAAGTTCGACAATTCAATCCCGTGGCGAGCGGCCGCGCGTTCGGCGGGTAGGGCGCTGGTGTAATGCAGCGTTAACGCGGCAATCACCTCGGGCGAACTAATGCGGGTGAGTGACAGCAATAACGCAACGCGCTCTTGTGATTCAAAGCCTGGGAGTAAGTGGTTCATGCTGCCTTTCTCCTTGCCTTTAACTCTTCGCAGCTTATGGATACCGTGAAATCAAGCTCCATGCGTTCGCTATATTGATCAGCACAGCTATAGGCTTCGTAAGGATTTAATCCCCAAGTAATGCAGCCACAATGTGGGCAATTGCCACGCGTTTTACCTGTGGTTTGGCGGGTGCGTGGTCGCTTGGGTTTACGAATGCCAGCAGCAGTGATCATGCTGCGCTCGTTGATGTTGGCGGCTTGAAAAGTGCGGCGCGCGATGGCGTCTATGTCGGTTTTGGCATAGATATTGGCAACGATACCTTGTGTCTTGAGTTCGTTTACTCTGACTAGCGCAACTTGGTATGCAAATACGGCAGATGCCTTGTAACTTACAGAGCTAAAATCGACTGTTAGCCAATAAACATCGTTGCCATCAGTGCGATCCCCAATGCGAATAACGTATTCATCACAGCCTGACTTTTCACCCTCATCGCCAAGATACTGGTGATCAACGCGTACGGTTGATTGCTCATCGACAAGCTCCTTGCTAAGTGGAACGTCAGTGTGACGGCTATTAAATTGGCGCTGTGCTTCTTCAAGGGTAAACACCTCAGCTAGTTCTAAGTTGCTGGTATAGCCGCCACGGTCTGCCCAAAACATGCAAGTGCTGCCAACATTGCCGCGCGAATCACGCAGGTAGAATAATGGGTTCATGCTTTCACCTCTGCCTTAGTCAGTGACAGGATCCAGTTGCGTAACTCAATCATTTGAGGGCACAAATACATTGACGCGACATAGGTATATAGATGTGGGTAATCATGCTGTTTACGCCTGATAAACCAATTCGCATCAGCTTCGGTGAGGCAGGATTTAATGACCTCTTCAATTTCTTGAAAGTGAAGTTTGGTGAGGTTTGATGGCAAATCGTAATGATCTGAATCAACATCAAAATCTTCGATAAACGCTTGAGTGAATACGTCGGCAAATGATTCGATTTCATCGTGATAAGATTCGATCTTGTCGCTCTCGAATAACCACGTTTTGCACCATTGGGCATCATGCTCTAGCAACCATTCAGCAAGGTTGCTTTTATCGCCATCATCAGAGCGATAGAGCGTTGAATAATCGCCGTCTTCACCGTAAAAAATCTCCCAGTGATGATCGTTGTAGCCTTCTTGAGTCACTAAGTAGCGCTTGCAGCGCACTTGCCAGATTGGCTCCGCAGTAATGCGATTATCTTGTTGGTGCATTTGCTGAGACATTTCAAGCAAGAATGCGGGGATTTCGATGTGTTGGCTCATGTTGATTTCCTTATCTTTTAACCAAGAAACGGTGCAGACCTTTGGCGGCACGAATGGCGACAGTGCGGTCGGTGGTAAACTTGCCACCGGGCAACATCCAACCCTCTTTAAACGCGACGATATGGCCAACGCCGATTTTGATATCGCTGTGTAGCGGTTTGTCATCAGTTAACATGCTGCTTTCCTTCTCTCGTCACTGCACTCAGCAGGGCTAAGCTGCGGCTTCGCCGTTAAACACCACCAGATTGATGATGGGTTTCTTGGTTTTGGGGTTCACCTTGTCCGACAGCTTGTGATAGCGAATATGCACATCGCGGTGGGCTTCTTGGGTCATGGCTAACACGATATATTGCTGGCACAGCGCGGGCGTCGATAACGAATGCGACAGACGTTGTGGCTTCATGGTTTCAAACAAGTGCTGCGCCATATCATCCAACTTAGCTTGGTACTCGTCGGGGCTCAGTTGACGGCGGTTAGGGTGCGCGCCCACAGAGGTGCTGCACTTTTTGGCCGCTTGATTTTTCGCTAAGGTCATGGACACGCCGTAAACAAAAAACATAATTGCCTCCAACAAGGTGAAACTGTCGCCGTAATCGTTATCGGGATATGGACCATCACCCCTTGGTTGCTTTGCCTTGGCTGCCTTAATCGTGAATGTTCGCGGCGGCTTAGCGGCTCTACTGCTTAGCGGCCGACGGGCGTGGTTGTCGTCATCGTGTGCAGCGGATGCACATTAGTGACGGCTTGCGAGTCGTTACGCCACACCATCACCTTGCCGTACAAACCTTGTTGGGGCTCAGTGAAGCGCAGGCAGAAATTGAGCCCGAGTTCGCCCGTGTGGCGGATGAACTGGCGGTAAAAGGCAGGGCTAGGGTGGTGATAGGCAAAATGCTTGACCAGCTCATTGCAGCGGGCTTGCACCCGTGGGCAATCCATAGGGTCGGTGTGGCCCTTGGCCAACGCCATCAAGCAGGCAAAACGTATTGCAACCAGTAGACGAAACTCATCGCGTTGCTTAGGTGTGGTGTGAACTTTCGCTAGAATCATTTCCTTGTCCTCGGTAGTGCCCATTGGGAGTAAATCTCGAAAGATTTATCAGTCGTTCATGAGCCAGATTGTTAAAGAGTGTGGCGTGTCGCTGATGCAATGAATATTACATAATGGAATTTATGTGTCAATTACAAAATGGAATAATATTTTGTTTTGACATATTTCCACTAAACAAATTGGCGTTGATATTTTTAGAGGTGGTAATGATTGGGAAGAAGAAACGGATAAGTATTTGATGGTTTTAATAGGACAAGAAGCGTTTATAGAACTGAAGAACGTAGGGGGGCAATCTTGAGTATTGACTAATCAAGCTTGGAGCTGGTGACGTGAACTATCTAAAAATAGGGTGTATTTGGTGGTAGTGATGTGGATGGGGCATAAACAAACACATGACTACGGATTTGATATCTGAGCCAATATGAGGATGTAGGTGCTTTTTGGGATAATGCTGTTGTTGATCGATTTTTTGACGGCTTGAAACACGAATGGTTTTTTAACGTTGTAAGTAACAAGGGAATTTATAAAGCCATATGTGACTGCTTTACATGGAATACTGCAACTCGGAACGACTTCATTTGGCTAACAGTGCCTTGTCACCTGAAGAGCTTGAAAGCTCTCAACTAAAGTGTCCGGTTTGTGCTTGCTAGTAGAGTCAAAAAATTTTCATTTTTGCGTCTACAACGACGCCTATTATTTTACAGTTACCATTGATTGGCAGAGTTGGATAAGCAGTATTTAATGGCCGTAGAAACTTTTGCCCTGCATCTATCACTAGTTTTTTAAAGGTCGCTTCGTTGATATCTGTTAGCTTAGCAACAACGAATGAGCCATTTTGATAGTCTTTTTCCGCATCAATTAAAATAAGCGTGCCTTCAGGAAAACTAATGCCTGTCGGTGTCGTCATAGAGTCACCTTGAACGCGTAGCCAAAAACAGTTTTCGCTCGTGCGCTCTGTGGTGTCTTGCCATTCATCCAATGCAGAGGCTGGACAGGATTCAACAGCCTCAGTCCAAGCGCCAGCTTGGACATAACTGATAACTGGGAATGAATTTACATAGGATATCTTCGCTGGTAATTCCTCAGTGTTACCTAGCACAGAATCAGGGTAATCAATCAGTCCATCAGCCCCTAAAGTCATGTGACGAATCCCCACGATATTCATCATGGATGCAATGTCTTCAATGCTTGGCTTTCTTTTCCCACCTAACCAGTGAGCGATGGCGCCCTGAGACATTCCCATCTTTTCAGCAAGCATTGACTGAGTTACCCCAGCCTCTTTCATTCTGGTTTTAACCAGATCAATCCAACTTATTTTCATATAGCAATTATTACCTATTGTAATTGATTTCAGAATATCCATTTTGTAATAAGTGTTTGCTGTTTAATATTTCATTGTGTAATATCCGTGTTAAAGGCAAAACGGAGTCGATATGACAAACATCAAAAAAATACTGAAAGCCATTAATAGGTCTCAGGATGATTTGGCTAGCGAGGTTGGGATCTCACAAGGTTCTGTTAACCACTATGCCAATGGAAATAGAAAACCTAGCTATGACATGGCTTGGAAAGTAGTAAACGCTCTCAATCGCTTAGGTTCCTCATGTTCATTTTCTGATGTTTTTCCTGATCCGTTGGAATGTGATCCACATGCTGTAAATCAATCAAACGATAAACAGGATAACTCAGTTTTAGATATCCCTAAGTCGGCGAGTGTGGCTTAGGTTCACTGTAGGTTGAAGGAGGTAAGTACACATGAAAACCCATTCACGTAAAAAAGATAGTCGTTTGAATTTGTTGATGAAAACGATTCATCGGGTGTTGGAGTTACCCAAGATGACGCGCTTTGCGCTGGCGATAGATTTTGTTGCGGCGGTTGAGCGCCTTGGGCTAAGCGAGGTGTTGGCGGCGGAGGGCATTAGCTTTGCGAGCAGTCAAGACGTGCACAACGATGCGCGGATAAATGCCCAAAAGCTGTTCCGTTGGCTCGGCCAGTACGAGGGCCAACATCCGCAGGCGGATCGCTTGTTCCATGTTGAGCAAGCATTGGTGGCGGCGCTGCCCGAGCATTTGCGGGTGCAGTATCTCAACGATGTGTTTGGTTGTACTGGGGTGACGGTCATTGCTGATCGCATGAATGACGGCCATGTGTTGCATGTGGCCGATATGGCGGCATCGCTCACCAAAGAGAACGCCGAGGCGCAAGTGGCGGTGATCCATTTAGGCTGTGAGCCCAAGCGCGAGCAGTTAGTGGCGGCGCACCGCGAGTTAAAAGAGTCGGCGGCAACCACGCAAGCGAGCATGGCGGCGTTAGAGCTGGCGTATCCGTATTTAGCGAGTCACGGTGGCAAGGCGGCGCAATACGCGGCCGAGAAGTGACCGCGATGCCGCAATCGAACCTTAACATCAATGTTATCGCCCGCGCTAAAGCTGAGCTGCACCAACAGTTGATCCGCTTGGGTGACATGATCGGCGACGGTTTGCACTTAGAACCCGATGGCAAATGGATTGCGAAAGAGTATGTGAAAGTGGCGCGGGCGTTAGGTTATCGGCCTAAACGCGCGGATCACAGTGCACAGATTAATGCGGTGATGCTTAAGCGGCTGGCTGATGTGCCGTGTGGCCAGTGCGGTTTGGCTTTAAAGCAAACCAAGTCGGGCTCGAAACGCGCCGTGTGTGCCAATGGGCATAAGTGGCAGTTGTTGAAATGAGTTGTTTGAATGACTTGTTGAAATGACTTGTTGAAATAAGAGACGGAGTGAATGACATGTTCACAAATCAGTTAAGTGATAACTGGGCGCGTAAAAAGTGCCGTTATCAAATTGCCCGCCAAAGTTTGGCGACGAATGCGGGCTTGATACCTAAGTGGCAGTGAGGAGGATAACGATGTTTGATCCTGAATGTTTAATTTGTTGTTTGGAGGGCGGCGCCGCGTGTTCGGTGCATGGGCAAGTTAGCCGTGATGATGGGCCCGCCGTGGCCGCGCTTACCGAGATGGAAACCGCGCAAGTGACGTTACTCATGATGCAGGCAAAGCAGTTAATGCTTAAGGCGATGGCGCTTAAATCTAAGTCGAACATGCCTAATAGCACTGAGCCTAATGTGCCTGAGCTTAGCGCGGCAACCTCTGAGCGGGCTGCGTTAAGCGGCGTGAACATGGGCAAAGACATTGCCTGTTTTCATGGGCATACCACGGCGGAGTTGTTTAAGCGAACGCAGGTGGGCCGAATGGTTGAGGTGTTAAGGAACTGCGATGAATTGCAGCATAGTCGCCCCGAGCGTTGGGCGGTTATCGCGACCGATATAGTGGATAAGGCGTTGCTGGGCAGTGGCAAGCAGTTGTTGCTGCCAACGGTGAGCATTGATTGGATTATGAATTATCTGCTGATGGAAGAACAACGTGCGGAACGTTCTATTGCGCTATTGGCGGCGGATGTAGGCGCGGCTGATGCGAGTGCGGTTGATGTGAATGCAGCTGATATGAGTGCAATCGCGAAAAGCCGCAACGTGCACATTAAACGGCGTGATTTTTTTAGCCAGTTGCGCAGTAACTTGGCGCACAAGGTTTACTTGCTTGGCAGTGAAGGCGAGCGAGCGGAGGGCAACGGGGCGCATTGCAGTTGACCCGTTGCAGTAGACATAAGAAAGCCCGCTAAAGTTTGGCGACGAATGCGGGCTTAATACCTAAGTGAGGCAATAGCATGTTACTGAAGCATGGGGTTTGCGTCAATTCGAGTTTGTGGGTTGTTCCGTTTAGGGGTGACTTATGAGTATGGAATTGATGGTAAAAGCGATGAAGGCCAAAGTGGGTAATCCACTGCGCAAGCTGGTGTTGATCAAGCTTGCCGATAACGCGAACGATAATGGTGAGTGTTGGCCGAGCCATCAGCATATTGCAGATCAGTGTGAGATTGGTCATAGCACAGTGAGAAAACACATTTCGGCCTTGGTTGATATGGGGTTTGTTACGGTTAAATATCGTAAGGGGCCTAAGGGGAATTTAACCAATATTTATACAATTTCAATCTGCTACGAGGTAGCACCCCCTGTGCTAGCAGATAGCATAGGGGTGCTACCAGATAGCAGACCCCCTCTGCCACGAGATAGCACAGGGGTGCCACCAGATAGCATAGGTATGCCACCAGATAGCAGACCCCCTCTGCCACCAGATAGCACCGGAATCAGTCACTCTTTTGAACCTATCAAGGAATCTTTAAAAGATAGTTGTCCAGCAACGAGTGCTAAGTCGGTTTTCAATGCGTTTTTCAAAGCCTATCCCGCCCATCGCAAAGGCGGCTCGGATTCGGCTGCGTGGAAAGCGTGGAAGGCCGAAAAGCTGACCGATGCTGATTGCGTGTTGGCGGTGACGTGGTTGAAGGAGGCTGCGGCGCTGGATGCGAGTTGGGGCTTTAGTGCTAACGGCCAGTTTGTGCTCGGTATTACCAAGTTTATCCGCGAACGCCACTGGCTGACGCCGTTGCCAAGACCGATGGGTACCGCGGTTGGGCAAGTGGATTGGAGCTATGCGGTGTATGACCCTGAGGACCCCTTGATATGACTGCCAATCAAAATGCGAGCATGAAATCACTGCAGACCTTAATCCGCCAGCCGCTGGTTGGGCAGGGGCGTGTTAGCCAACCTGAGCCGACGGCAATGGACATGGCGATTGTGGACAGCGTGTTTAGCAAGTTGCGGGTGTTGTTTCCGGTGAGTGCGCCGCGGCCTGAGGACGAAGCTACCCACAAAGCCGAGTGGCTTAAAACCTTGGCGGCGCAGGGCATTGCGAGCCGTGAGCAAGTGCAAGCGGGGCTGAATCGCGCCAGACGCGAGCAGGGCGATAGGCAGTTTTGGCCGACACCGCGCCAGTTTGCGTTGTGGTGCCAACCTACGGCCTGTGATTTGGGGTTGCCCAAGTTGGAAGCGGCGTTTAAGGAAGCGACGCGCCATTACCATCACCCTGATAAGCATACGTGGAGCCATGATGTAGTGCGTTTAGCGGTGCGCGAGACGGGCAGTTGGATGTTTGCCACAGGGCTTGAAAAGGATGTGTTGATGACGTTTGAGCGCAATTACACAGTGTTATGCAGGCGCTTTAGCCGTGGCGAGTTGACCGATGTGGAATTGCCAAAGGCACTACCTGAAACGGTGACGCGGCCGACTGAGGCGGCCAAGGCGAAATCAATTATTGCCAATTTACGAACCAACCTTGGGCTTAAGGGGGCAAATGATGGCGAATAAACCACTGACCCAGCGCGAACGCTTGATGCGCATCATCACAGGGAAACGGTTTTGGACCCTGTTTGAAATCCAGCAAGAGAGCTTTAACCGCTTTGGGGTTCACGACAGCGAGACGGCGTTAAGTGCGCGGTTTCGGGATATGCCGATGAACCAGCGGGTGAAGCGGATACGTTCAGGGTACCCATCACACCTTTGAATATCGATTGGAGGGCTAGATGGCGCAGGTGATGACAGCAACAGGCGTAGAGCAAGGCAAGTTGAACGATGCAGTATTGCGCCGTTGGTTGCGGGCAGGGATAACGCGGGACTTTCGGGACACGCAGTTTCCGGCAGTGCGGTTACGGGCCTCGACCGATAGACGCCAAGCCTCGGTGTATTTAGTAATGAACGAGGCGGGCAAAACCGTGTGGCAAAAAGCAGGGCGTGTGGCCCGTGATGTGCTTGAAGACCTTTTTTAACCGAGTTACCTAGCTTGCTCGCCAAGCGCAGCATGGGGCCAAGCGGTAATCAGCAACGAGTTTGCCACCGTCGCGCAATTGCTGGCGTGGTTTGTCACCCATGTGGAGTGCAACCGCACCTTAAGCAACAGCTGGCGCAGTAACTGTAAATCGTTAGTGAGTAAACATCTCAGCGGCTGCTTTGCTGAGTTACCGCTCAATGAGCTGAACTTTATCGCGGTGGACAGTTATTTAATCAAACCCATGTTGGCGCAGGGCTATTCGGCCAATTACATCAAAGCGGCGGTGAAGGTGTTGAAGCGAGCGTTATCGGTTGCGGCAGATTTACGGGTGTTAGACAGCAATAGCTTGGCGGGGTATCGGGTGCAAATGAGCTTGAAGATGCCGCCTTTGGTGGGCACGCAGTTAAGCGAGTCGGACGTGGGCCCGTTATTCAGCGCATTGCGAAATGCAGTAAGACCGGTGGCGATGTTGTTTGTGCTGATGTTGATGTTCGGTACCCGCATAGGTGAAACCCGCTTGGCACGTTGGGACCACTTTGCCGGCGATTACTGGTTTATTCCCGCCGAGAATGCCAAGAACCGCCAAGAGCATCGCTTACCTATGACGCCAACAGCCAAAAAGCTGATAACCCATTACGCCCAGTGGCAATGCACCCATGTGGGCAAGCGGGCGTTTTTGTTCCCAGGCGAAGTAGGGCCGGTGAGCATTCGCACTGCGCAGTATTGGAGTGAGACGATTCGGTTTAAGGCATTTACCTCCCATGCACTAAGAAAACTGTGCCGCACGATTATCGCGGATATGGGCGTAGATACCATGGTGGGTGAGCGGATTTTGAATCACACCTTGCCGTTACTGCTGCGCACATACGTTAACAGCACCTTAGATAAGGGCATGCTGATGGCGTTGGATGCCTACCACGCACACTTAATCACACTGGGGTTTGATGATGTGGCGCCCGAGATTATGCGCCAATCGACCACTGAGCCGAGTGAGCCAGACGAGCCAATGTTAGTGGGGTGGTTATGACGATGACAATAACAATGACAATAACAAATAGCACAACTGGGTTATGGACTTCACACAGGAGGATTTATGGCTAATCGCGCCGCGGATGTATTGAAAGTAGGGCGCCGTTTACGGGGCATGACCCAAGACGAAGTGGCTGAGATTTACGGCATTAGCCGCAACACTTACCAACGTTGGGAAAATGGCCGTACTACTGCGCCCTATGACGATGTGACATCGATATGCCTTGATGTGTTTAAGCTTTCCATCGAGAAGATAAATGAGGTGGCCAATGGGCTTTAGCGAAGAACCCGAGCAGAGGATGAACATTAAGGCGTTGCGGTTAGGGTTATATCGCTGGGGCCGTTATTGGGTGTACCAAGAATTGGGCAAGGGGTTTTCGAACCGCAGCGCCTGCGACCGTTTAGGTGAAGCCTTGGGCGGTGGCAACTTAAAGCACGAACTCAACGTGCCTGCCCACGTCGCCCATTTTGACCAGCTCGTTGAGCAGTTATCCATTAACTGTAAACGCGCCATCCGCGCCCATTATCTCTGCAAAGAGCAGTGGGCCCTAATGGGATTTGACAGCAAAAAGTCTTACATCTTCTGGCTAAGAAAAGCCGAAATGGCACTGCTAGATAGGATGAATTAGTAGAAACGCCCTCTTACGAGGGCTGGCGGGTTAGACGGTTGTCCACCAAGACTGCTAACCCGTTGATTGGATTTTATCAAAGATGCAGGCAGATACCTATGCAAACCACCACTAGTGGCCGAAACGGGATCTTGTTTTCAAATCGCTTGGTTTTGAGCGTTTCTAAGTCGATATCGTGCGCGTTATCTCAAACATCCAAATCTAAATACATTTATGATTAAAACTTAAAGGTTACCTTTTTGGGATAGCCGGTTTTTTATGTTGGATTATTGTATATGAAATGCGGTAGAAAGCTGGTAACTTCCCTTTAATACAGATAGTTAACTGTGCGAGTTTTTACTGGACTCATCAGGTCAACAGCGCCACGCACTAATAAAACGTTATGCGAACTAGAGTAATGAAGCTATTAGCTATTTTAATTCCAATAATCTTTGTTGTAGGGTGTGACACCATGCGGGGGGTCACTAGG
Source organism: Shewanella sp. DC2-4 (assembly GCF_013248875.1). Lineage (NCBI taxonomy): Bacteria > Pseudomonadati > Pseudomonadota > Gammaproteobacteria > Alteromonadales > Shewanellaceae > Shewanella > Shewanella sp. DC2-4. The sequence continues at coordinate 763,691 of NZ_JABRVR010000002.1, forward strand.
GTTGTCTATTTTGAGTCTGTGCCTGCCAATGAATGTGTTATGGCTTCGGCAAAATCCATCAAAGGGTTCACTGAAATAGAGTCGGTCACGGAAAGCGGTGACAGGCCATTGACCTTTAATGGTATTGAGAAAGAAAATATAATTCATCGTTACTGGTATATGTACAAAGGTATTAAAAACGATTTCCATTTTGTCGAGTCGTATAACGGTAAGGTGGAGTTTTGGCATGGGTATGGTTGTTTAAACTGTTACCCACCACAAGAAACTATAGACAAAATTTATCCATTTATAATTCAACTGGAAAATGAGCTTCAAGAACAATGTGGTATAAGTAGCTTAGCATCCGGTCTCCAAGAATTTTGTAGTGGTGTTAAATGTCCGAGCGCATAACAAACATATTAAATTTGCTTCCTTTGGTCGCCTGACGCTACTTACGTTGCGCGGTTTATGTGGGCGTTGAGCTAAATTCAGCTGAATGTTTAAGCCTGAAAGAGCTTGCTAGACTTAAAAAGATGTATGGAACAGTACAATGACAAGGAAATCTCAATGAATGCTATCAATTCGGAAAAACTCGGTACGATAGAGCTAGTCTCAAAAAAAGCAAATTCCTATAGCGTAAAGCATACCAATTAATCTGGATAAGGCATCGGCCAAGTCCAACACGCGATTTATGCCCTGCAAACATTGCCGCGCATAAATACTAAGACGTTATGTGGCTATCCAATAAAGGAAAATGATGGTAGATAAAAATGAGCTAATTATCGGTGGTATTGCTTTAGTTTCTGTTGCGATATATTTCGATATTCATTTGTACCTATTTGATAGGCCGGAATATTTAATTCGAAGATCAGCTGAAAAACATGTTGAGGCTGAGTTTGCTTATCGTGACTACAAAGAGTGTAAGACCATCGGTTATCGCGATGATCGCTGCAATCATTTTAAAGCTCTATATATCGAAAAAATGGGAGAGTACGAACAAATTCAATTTCAACTGGACGCTGAAATTATTCGGAATAGGAACACTGAGTGAACCGCCACATAACAAATGCCTCAAGAGGGACTGTCAACGCGTGGCGTTTCCAGTCCCATTGAGCCGCAGTGGTTACAGTTGTTATGTTTGAGCTTCGTGTTAATGCGTTGCCAGCCCATTAGGCGGGCGTTTTGTATACGAGAGAGAAAAGGTTATGTCAGTTAATGTTGCAACTACAATTGGAGCAGTAATTCAAGGTATAAAGCTGTTATTGGATTATGGCGAAATTCAGAAAAAACAGAAGAAAGAAACTTTAGATTCTATCGGGAAAGTTATGCAAGCGTGTGTTAAAACTAAAGCATACTTGCATGATGTTCGAACTCTAGGCGTGGCTGCCAATCGTGAGAAAGAGTTATCTATCGCCGAAGCGTGGCAAGGTGCGGCTAATGCTATTTACAATGTTGATCAAAAGCTGTTTGAGTCAACTCAGGTTAAAGCCCTAAGCTGGGCAGATCCCAAAGAGTGGCATTCTAAAAGGGCTGAGGGTGTTGTTGTTAAACTGGACTTACTCATCGAACAGTGTGAATGGCTCAAAGCACAACTTGAGAAATAAACATACAAGCATTTAAGCGGGATAATCAACGCTTGGCACTTTTGCTTCTACTTCAAATTTAGTGTTTACGGCACAATGCTTTAGGTTGGGTGGTGGCGTTGTTCATCCCTTAATGCGGCGTTATGTGCTACGAAGTAATAATTATGAGGTTCGGTGGTGGAAGAAATATCCCAAAAGTTAGATGAGTTGGCAACTGAGCATTATTCCCTTGCTGAATATTATGAAAATAAAGGCTCATATGAAATGTCATATGTTGCTTTGTGGACTATTTTAGAACACATAATGAAACCCATCGCTTCGATTGGTGTAAAAAAGAAGCTTGAATCTGAGTTGCTTGAGTGGGTTAATCATGTCCAAAATCCAACGCCGGGTAAGCAACCAAAGGAAATCAAGAATTTCAAAACAGAGTACACCGAGACATCTATACCACCTATGACACTCATCGAAGAGGCTATTGGTGAGTTACCAAAATTAAAGCTTCTAATGGATTCTCAGGGTAAATATCGTCGTAAGCGCAATGATATCGCTCATCGCGCTGAGAAATTGTCAGAAACTTCGTATGTAGTCTACAAAGAGTCTGTCTTAGCAGCAGTTATTGAAGTTAAGCAGAGGCTCAGGGAGCTTGAAGAACGCACATAACAAACGCCTTAAGAGGGACTGTCAACGCGTGGCGTTTCCAGTCCTATTGAGCTACAGTGGTTTTGGTTGTTGTGTTTAAGTTTAGTGTAAATGCGTTGCCAGCCCCTTAGGCGGGCGTTACCCATAGAAATTTTAATTCGAAATTCACTAATTCGAGCTAAAAGTCTAACTTGGAAATGTCCAGGAGTAAGTTATGTGGTGTCGAGTGGAGATTGTTCGATTGTTCGATTGTTCGATTGAGCGCTTGGAGCTCATACAAGACTGCTCAAAATCTCGCAATTCCCCTGACCTTTTTGAAAGGAAATTATTACATAAAAGAAACAAAAACACGCCATTGCATCCTCCTGTAGGGGGATGCAACGACTCGCCTTTAGCCCTATGCTACATCGGTTTGAGTGCTCCCAACTTTTTAAGGGGATCTAGGGATTATCTAGGCCGCATCGAAGTGTAAGCTGTCAAAATTGACCCACTATAAATATCACCCTCTAAAAATAATAAATACACAACATTACCAATATTAAATAAAGACTCTTTAATGTCTCTCATACAATCAAGCCGGCCTACTCACACACCAGCGCGGCCATAATGTAGCCTGCGACACCGCCTCATCTATGACAAAATTCAATACGACATCAACGGCACATATACAACGAATATGTTGTATTTATATGCATAAACAACAAATTAATTGTATTAATACAAATTAACATCGCATTAGTTGTAATTAATAGCAGATAACAACTAATATGATGTTTATGAGTAAAAGATAGCCGAGCCAACATCATGAAACATCTCAGCGAATTAGCCACAGAACTCAAGTACTACCGAGAACAACTAGCGCTAAGTCAGAAAGACATGCTATTGAACATAGGTATGTCACAGCAACAATACCAACGAATAGAAAGTGGCAGTGATACTCGCTTATCGACATTACTGAGAGTCTTGGAAGGATTAAATCTTGAAATGATGATTGTTCCTAAACAGCACATAAATGCAGTAAAAGCACTCATTAACCAAGCAACTTCAGATCCAGAAATTGACCGTCATTTGCCTAACAACTTAACGACTGAGACAGGCACGTCTTGGGATACGGTCTTACATTCAGTTGATGATAAAGAAGATAATCTATGAAACCTGCTGAATCAGTAGAGGCCCTCGCGCTTTATTTAAATTATCAACGGATTGCGATACTCACCCATTATTCTGGTGGCAAAAACATTCTGAAATTTGACCCTGAATATATCGCGATGCCAAAAGCACTTCGACCAACATTAACGCTCACCCAACTGCTAGACCCCCATTACATCGATAAAATACAAGTCAGAACACAAAGATTATCACCGGTGCTGTCCAACTTGCTCCCCGAGGGCGCATTGCGGCACTGGATGTCAGCCGCACTAAAAGTACATGAAAACAACGAATTTCCTATCCTAGCATGGGCAGGGAACAATCTTCCCGGCGGCTTAATCGCATCAGCCATAGCAAAAGAAGATATTCCAGCCTGGGCACTATCTCCACGGGAAAGAACAGAAGCTATTGTAATCGACATCACCCACACCAGTAATAAGTTCTCACTTGCCGGTGTTCAAATGAAATTCTCGACAAGCAGAAACGATGGACGATTCAACATAAATGCCAATCAAGAAGGCCAAGATAGTTGGATTATCAAGACGCCTTCAACAGTACACCGCAACGTCCCACAAAATGAATATACTGCAATGAAATTGGCACAAATAATCGGAGTGAACATCCCTGAAATTGAGCTCATCTCGCTTAACGCATTGGATAACCTACCTAACATCAAACTACCAGATGAACCCACGGCTTATGCAATTAAGCGCTTTGACCGCAGTAATACGGGCCGCATTCATGCAGAGGACTTTGCCCAAATATTCGAAGTTTACGCCCATGATAAATACGGTAAATACAACTACGAAGCCATAGCTAAGGCTCTATACATGAGCAGCTACAATGGATTAAAAGACGTTCAGCAAATGGCAAGGCGGTTGCTGGCCAATATCTTGCTCGCCAACGGTGATGCCCACTTAAAAAATTGGAGTGTTATCTACCCAGATGCCCAAAATGCGATACTCTCGCCCGCTTACGATATTGTGAGCACCTTACCCTACATAGAAGGCGAAACCGCCATTGCACTCAACATGAATAAACAAAAGCTATGGTACGCCATTGATATCACCACCTTCCAAGCATGGGCAACGAGAACAGGCCTACCATGGCCTGCGATAAAGGTTCATTTACTGGATGCCATGCAAAAAGCCCGTACTCTTTGGCCAGAGGTACTTGCTGAACTCCCCATGCATGAAGAGCATAAAGCGATATTAAAAGCTCACTGGGCCAAGCTACATAACGACTTTAAAATCGTCTGCTAGCTAATGAAATCAAGCCCCAATAACAATATTGATTTCGGTTGTAACATCGGGGTATAGGTGTGAATCAGCTCTCCAGATATTTGATTTATCTTAAGGGGAAAAAAACGCCCCAGAATCGCGCAAAGGGGCACGAGGGGTAGCATGAATCAGTCTGCGTCAGAGTGATTCACGGCACGATTTAAGGCTAAATAGTCAGAACGCTTGTTTGCATGACGCAGTTAGTCTTTGTTTACGTTATTTGGTTTCAGTGCGTCAGGATTTGAACGAACATAATCTTCACCATTTACATTTATTACGTGATGGTTAGGATGTTTTCCAGTATTGATTTCATCAACAAGCGTTTCTCTACTAACGACTCCTCGACCCGGAATGGTATAAGAGTCATTTTCTCCATGCTCACCATCGTTATTGCCACGTATATTTTTAGCCATTAATCCTCCAATGATTACATATGAACCCAATTTCATAATGCTAGAATTTCTATGTATACCAGAAATTCAAATTATCACTTTAACAAATTGATTTTTTTTGCGGTTTTATTTATGAGCATGCGAGATTGCCTTGTAAGGGCTGTAAAATTACGCATGGTTAAGTATTTGTAACAAAATTAACTTATCAGCATTCGGTTAAAGATGCTATCTGAATAAAGTGCATCCCCGAATTAAGAACTCAACAGTGAGAGTTTCTGGCGAAAGAATAGGCAAGCCTAATTCACAGCTTGTTTTGGTACATTTTCGAGTTAGAACATTAGCTTTAACACATTAATTTCGGATAAAAATTCCTGTAGATTAACGCCAAACTAAGCGGTGGCGTTAGCCAGATGCATTTTAAGCGCCTTGTATGGCATCTCCATTTGGATACTGATGAATTAGCTGAACATAAGTTGCGGTTAAAAATTGAGCGATCACTGCCATTTTTTGCATTTCTAAAGCAAACGACTCTGACGTCAGCGCTTCTTGGTCAAAACTCGGCTCTCCCGTCTCCGCGTCAACACCGAGCCGAGGGATTTGACCGGATAATAGCCTGGACATCCCCGCCTGCTTTGATTTCTATGAATGCGGAGTGAAGTATTCGATTTCTATCCTTTCGAACTTGATGAAGGTCTTTAACGATCTGGCTGAACGATTCAGCGATTTCAGTCTCTAGATTTTTGTCTAGCTTGCATTTCGGCAATGCCTCTTTGAAAAGATCACCGACCTTGTTAATTAGGTCATTATTCGTGAGATTCCGAAGCCCTTTAGGAGGCCACTCTTTCCTTTCGGGGTCGAGTATAAACCAACCAATTTCTCTAAGCTTGTTCTCTAACCATTGAAAAGAAACGGCGAACTCACCAATCCTCTGATAAATCTCTGCTTCCTTTTCCAAATCTTCTCTCCCTGTAAATGCCTAACGCCGTACTAAGCGTGCTAAAAAAGTGGGTTATAATGTATAGCTAAACGAAAAATAACCCACTTTTGTCGTTAAATTTAAGTGCTTTGTTATTAGTTGTTACACTCAACAATGCTATGTTGTACCTCTTCTACTACCATGAGGGCGGCAAAAAGAGGGTTCCACATCTCTTATCAAACTCAGACAGCAGTTATCTCGATAGTATCCATATAAATTTCTTTATAATCACCTAATGATTGCGAAAGGAATTTACGTTCATCCTTTCCTCCACCTATATAGATTAACTTCGAATTTTCAGAGAAATAAGTATCTTTTACATTTTGAACTCTTAGTTTTTCAATAGGTTTAATATCTTTCACTGTACTGGAAACATCTCTAACATGTTCAGATATAGAGATAAATGTCTGAGTATCATCAGGAACGTTATTGCCAACAAAAGACAAAATTGTCTCCAAACTAGTTTCGTCAATATCTTCCTTAAGAATTGCGTCTAACAAAAATGGTAATCTATGTGTAGTGGCACACTGAATTTGGCCACCTAATAAGAAATGTTATGATCCACTCATAACCCATTTAGGTGACAACATGAATAAAAGTAAACGTGCACGATATAGTGCTGCAATTAAGCTCGAAACCGCTCAATTAGTCATAGATCAAGATTACACACAAGAAGCGGCGGCGAAAGCCATGAACGTGGGTAAATCAACGGTCAGTAAGTGGGTAACACAGCTTCAGGTTGAGCGCCAAGGGCTTGCTCCTAAAGCCTCACCCATGACACCTGAGCAAATTGAAATTAAGGCACTTAAACGTGAAATTGAACGGATTAATCTCGAAAAAGAAATCCTAAAAAAGGCTACCGCTCTATTGATGTCGGACTCGCTGAACAATTCTCGATAATCGAGAAACTCAATCAGAGCAACAAATACCCTATTTCAGTGTTATGCCATGTATTTAACGTGAACCGGAGTAGCTACCGTTATTGGGTGAGCCGTGAACTTGTAGCGACACCTGAACAGCGGATTTTAGAGTGTGAAATCAAAGCAATACACGCTGAAAGCAAACAGTCTGCTGGTGCAAGAAGTATCGCAACAATCGCCTCTGAACGTGGCTTTGCGTTAAGTCGTTATAGGGCGACTCGGTTAATGAAAAAGCTTGGATTAGTGAGCTGCCAACAACCCAAACACCGCTATAAGAAGGCTGAAAATGAGCATGTGACCATCCCTAATTTACTCAAGCGACAATTTGCCGTTGTCGAACCAAACACCGTTTGGTGTGGCGATGTGACGTATATTTGGGCGGGTAATCGTTGGTGTTATTTAGCAGTTGTGCTGGATTTATTTTCGAGAAAAGCCATTGGTTGGGCGATGTCATTTTCACCGGATACAGAGTTAACGGTGAAGGCCTTAGATATGGCCTTTGAATCTCGTGGGAAGCCTAAAAACCTGATATTTCATTCAGATCAAGGCTGTCATTATACCAGCCTGAAATACCGTCAGCGGCTGTGGAAATATCAAATCACCCAGAGCATGAGCCGTCGCGGTAACTGCTGGGATAATGCGCCAATGGAGCGGTTTTTCAGAAGTTTAAAAACGGAATGGCTCCCGACACAAGGCTACAAGAGTTTTAGCGAAGCTAAACAAGATGTGACCGATTACATCATTGGTTATTACTGTGAAGTCAGGCCACATCATTACAATGCAGGATTGAGCCCAAATGAATCAGAGCGACGATTTTGGGAAGATTCTAAAGCTGTGGCCAAATTTAGTTGACCACTACAATGTGCTATTTTTGACTTCGCAATCATGGCATTCAATGCAAAGTGGTAAGCCATAACAGTCTTGTGAAGTTCCACTCCTTGCCGTGGAAAAGATTGGATTTTGTACAAATCTAAATATCTAGGGTCAGTCAAAGGTTTCAGTGCTAGTTGTGATGTATAATCTGAAAATAGTTTCCTGAATATTTTTTCTTGTTTGGATCGTTCAAGAATAGTTTCTTGCTCTGTAACCATTGAAGCAAGAGTATCTTTAACTATTGTTAAATCATTTTCTGATGACTCAATATCCGCTTGCATTCTTTTATATAGCGTAACATTAGCTTTATTAGCCACCCATTGCGCAAATGTGACACCATCAATATTTTGTCTTAAAAGAACACCGTAATCGTCATTAATTTCAGTTTTTATAGTGGTAATTTTCTTGTTAGATGTATGTATCTTGGACTTTTTATCCGTTAACTTATCAGTGATATGTGATTCTAGTTGAACAGTGTCGTTATATTTTTGATAGTGGCTGTATAAGCCTTCTAAAGAATATGACAATACCTGTGTACAGGCTGGACAGTGATCCACATCATTGTAATTCTGCTCCTTAATATTTCTCTTAGTTCTTTTCAGAATTTTATGATGGTTTTGTAATAAAGAAAGTTCATTGCATAGCTGTATGTATTTATTCCTTTCGTCTTCTAATGCACTCGACTTTTCAACGTAGTTTTCAATGTACTTTTCTGCCTGTTCGCCAAATGCTTCATCAACCAAATTTGAAAATTGGAATTCAGCTTTTTTACTATACCGTTTAAGGTTATTAATATCAGCCGACAGCCGATCTCTTTTCTGCGTCAGTGCTCTATGCTCTATACGATCAAAGTTGCTACTTATTCCGAGATAATAGTCTAAGTAGTCATCTTTAAATCCTTTGTAATATTGAAGGTTTGCAAAAGATTCACGCAAATATACCCAACCTACAGATTGTGATATATAATATGGCAAGAACATACTTTCCAGTGGAGCTGATTTTAGTTCTCCTTTCTGTTCAAGGTAAAGTGTGAAATCAACCAAGCTTCGTATGTAGTCTTTTAACTTAACATGCTCTACACTATTGTCGGCATCAATACCATGAAAGGGAACTACTTTGCCATTGGGCTCTTTTACATATATGGCTTTTGGCTCTCTTACGATGGTAAATTCTTCATCAACACCGTCAACGGTCTTAGTGAAATCTACCCGAAAGGTTGGCTTGTATTCTAAGATTTCACTTAGATTCTCACTAACATCGTTAACACCAAAAGCATATAATAAGCTCTGTATTAGAGAGCTTTTACCAGAAGTATTGCGCCCACTAATAATGTTTGTACCAGAAGAAAATTCATCATAGAAACAAAGGTTATTCGATTCCGAACTGACAAATAGTCTATTGAATTTGATAGTTGCATTCATTTTAAAGCCTTTCCATGGTGCTCTACAAATGCACATAATGTAGAGAAAAAAATATCGACATCGTTTAGGTTCATGCTATTTTTACATTTAATATCAAAAACATACGCATCAAACATATCGTCATGACTATAGTAATTCATAGAGTAGTCATTCTTCCGGATGAAATTTTTTATTATTTGATGTTCGTTATTGTTCATATCTTTCAATAGTTCGAATGTATTCTTAATATAATTCTCATGATTATTTTGGATGCCGATAGGAACTCGAAATTTACGGGATAACTCAGTAGAGAAATCTCTCCATAACTTAAATGTTTTTTGCTCTGTCTCGATGATATCAATGGCTAGTTTTATTTTATCACCCTCAATCCTTTTTGTGCTATCCAGTAAACTAATAATCTTGCCTTGATTGTATACTGCTTCAATATCTCCAAACAGACTGAGAAGTAGTTCAACAGCAGCCAACGGGTCTGAAACATGTGAAAACTTCCTGACCATGAGCCCGACTAATGCATCCTTCTGTGTGTTTTTATTACGAGGAAAATCTACCCATTGAATGCGTAGGTTGTCAAATTCTGGTTTATGAAAAGTTATATTATTTTTTTCACAAAAAGAGTCCACATTTTTTTGGATTTTATCTTTTATTTCGGTGGGAATCGCATCGTAAATGCATTTACTGTTTTGCTCGTTTAGAAGATAAGTAATTTCTTCTTTACCATTTTCTTTTTCTTGCTTCGATGGCTTGTAACTAAGTTTGATATCGGTATTTGATACGAACGTCAACTCATGAGTATAGCTGGCGCATTTAGGTATGGGATCATTAATTAGCTCATTTCCAATCTCAAGTATTTTAGCTACAAGCTCAGAAAATCGTTCATTTATCGACCACACATTGCCAGAGAGTTTTTTTGCCTGATAAGAATGAACTTCTTCTATATAACTGCGACAATCTGTTCTGTAGCAAAATAAAAAATCATCGTGATGCTCTATACATAGAAAAAACTCTCTTCTTTTAAAGTGCTCATAATCGTTTAGTAATAAATAAAGTGCGCAGTTACGTTGAAATTCGAATCCTAATAAGGCATCTATGCCTGAGTTCGCTGCTTTTTTACTTGCGTTCAAAACTTCACCTTTAAAATATAATTTTTAAGAGACACTCTAGGCTATGCATATACTCATAACACCGCAATTAAAAGGCGAGAGTTAGCTAGTACATTCCACGTTTTTTGTGGACTATTTTTAATTGCCTTGTTATGCGCTTTCATCGCTTTTCACTAATGGATGAGTAAACGCTTTAGAGTATGTGTTTTTCCACAACTGATCTTGAACACAAGCTATAAGACTTCTATCTACAGCATTAGAGAGAACATCCTCCAACTTTTCATCGCTGATTAAAACACTATGTGATTTTCGAGGCTCAAGACAAATGGGGCATCCATCTTCTATTGAATAATTAGATAAGCTGGTTGAAACCCAACCTATACGGCGTGGAAATCGCTTGTACTCCCATATATGCAAAATGCACTCCTTAAGGCCGACTGCCCTATAAGGATATAACAAGCTTATGTTTGATAAATGAATTTGATGAGAGGAAAGGTTCCGAACAAAAATATATACACCAGATTTAAGACCGTCACCTCACCTTCGATGCCGTAGACCAAATCCACTTTAACTTTAGCTTTCGATTGCAGCACGTTCCATAGGAACACGAATGTAGAAAGTGCTGCCGCATAAATTGCGAGATATTCAGTTAACTTCAAATTAGATATCCTTTCTCCGATGCATACTCTTGTTGGGCGCATAACGCCCACTCAAGTGGACAAAAAATGTTAGTTATGATGTGGAACGTAGCGGATCCTAACCAACAGTTTTTGTTTCATTTAAAGCGATTTTTAGCTGTTTTTCAACTTCAATGTAAATAGCATCAGTAGTATCACAAATGGTTGATGCTTCAGCGGTAACTCCCCAAAATTCATCACTAAACATCTCGATTGCAACGAGTAAATGCTCCGCAGATAGCTTTACATCAAATTGGTGCGATGGTATGTGTAATTTATTTTTACATCTTGCGAAATACAATGATTCTTCACGAAAAATTGAATATTCACCAGTTTGATATTTTCTAAAAAACTCTTCAGCTCGTTCTTTTCCCATACTATTTTTAAGTCTATCACTAATAAGGTAAATATCATTAAGAGCAATCTTATGTTTTTTAATATGTTGGAATAATGGATCTTTACTTCGTTTTACCTGTTTTATTTCTTGTCCCCATGAACGCATATGACCAGATTTTATTTTCGCGATTTCTTCAAATATTGTGATACTTAAAAAAACAGAAGGTGCATAACTCTTAGACATAAATAAAACATTTGCAGCATTAATTAATTCTTTTACATGCATAATCGCAGAATTATATTCAGCACTATCCATCAAGCCTATATAGTCATCGGAAATGACCTTAGCGGCATCTGCGGTATAATGAAAACTTTGTTTATTCATTGAGACTCCAAATGACAGCTAACGCCCATGTTCTGGCGCGAAAATAAGTTGGCGTGGCTTTTGTGCCCTTTGCAAAAGGCATGACGTCATATTTTGTCGCTCAGAAATTGTTTATTAGGTTTGTACATGATAGCCAGCGCCTCTAAGCTCCACTATTAGCTGAGATTTCCAACGACTTTCGTGATCCATTGCGACATAAACTACGCCGCTAATGTCATTCGGTGTCTCCACTGTTCCTTTTACTACTGCCGCGACTCTAGCTCGGCCCAACTTACCTATAAGAAAGCCATGTTCGAAAACTACATTTTGGCGAGCGCGATAACTCCCCGTTAAATCTCCAACTTTGGAGCCAATGTCGCAAGGTGTGTATAAGACCACGCCAAATCCAACGTTAGAGTAATGCTCAATCTTTTCGATTATGGTACGGCCTGAGCTAGCTTGTAGATGGAGAATAATCGGCTGTAAGCCTAAACTAGAAATAAATGATGACATTTCAAGTTTTGCGATATCGTCATGTCCGTGAACTATAAATACCTGTGAAGTATTAAAAACTCCTGGCGGGGTTGGAATAAAGGGCGGGTCTATATGAAGTTGTTGGGCCGCACTCCACCTAGATGAATCTAGTTGCCCCTGGGTAACGTATCCCTTACGCAATAGTATTTCGAATAATGGCTCATCCTTTATTGCCCAGTGTGTTCGGGACAACTCCCAACCACCGAGATCTATATCTACTCGCATGGCTTCAATAGCACCAATCGGCAAGTTTGGTAACGCTGGATCGAATTCGAAATCAAATAGTACCGTATTCTGCCGTAGACGGATATTGGTTATGTACCCAATTTTTGATTCTACTGATTCATTTTCCGTAACAAAAAGGGTAGGAAAGCTTTTTAATTCCTCAATAGCCTTTTCGTCGAGAAACTTGTATCTCTCGCTAATTTCATCGGCGGTATATTCGACTGCAAATCGACTTCGATCCAGTTCTTGAGGGCTGCTGTTCCAACTATCTGGGCTATAAGAAATAATTAAGCTAAACAATTCTCGATCCTTCTGCGGATTGCAGTAGTGGCGCTAAAAACCTAATATTTTATTATTGCGCATGCGCGTTTACCTCATTAGACCAGTAAAAACGCACATTGTTAACTATTTGTATTGCAAAGAACTTATCAGCTTTCTATCAAATACACCACCCTGAAAAGCGTGCATGCGCGTTTTTCAAACCTATTAACTAATTTGGAAAAAGTATATCTCAATGATTTTAATAAACTTTGTTAATTTAAGGCTGGAAAAACACGCAAACGAATAAGCTTGGAAACACTCAAAACCCATTCGTTTTTAATACGATTATATGCCTATCCAGTTTTGAACAGTCAAATGATCAGATAAAGCTCTAAGTGCAGGGTTTATATATGAGATTTTGTAGGGCAACTTATTCGTCCGTTTGCGATTGTCCAAAGGTGTTCTAGCAAGCTTTGGAGCAGAAGTGAGCAAAAGCTGCCTATCGGATCTAATTGCATCGTGATTTGAATTTTGACAGGTCAAGTCTAGATTAATCCAGTTCAATCGTGCGTTCTGTTTGACCTGTATTTAGACCACTTTCTTCACCTGCAGATGTGTCACCCAAGCACCTTACGCTTCATGCCCAGTAGTCAGCTTTAACCAATCCCAATGAACATCATGAGCAGTGGTTAGTAATACGCTAATGCCGGTGGCTGATGATGGCCGGTACCTAAGCTTGTTGTTCCGCTTGATCCTATGATCCTGCCTTGTTGACTTGCAGGTGTGTCCAGTAATCCCACACTGGCTAATCGATTGTTGGGATAAGGGATGGATAGGCTGATACCTAGCATCAATGTGCATGTTTACGTTTTTGTCAGCTGCTTTACCTGCAGGTGCGTTAGTCGTTCAAGCATTTGCTGATGTTTGTGTGTGCAGCTGGCATTGATAGGGCAGATATAGACGTGCTGTGTGACGGTGGCTAGTGAGAATACCGCACGTTTCCTTAGTCTTATTTGTTACATGTGTGTTGTTTTGCGATAGGTGTATTACACCATTTGGATTCAACAGTGCTTCGATGCGGCCTAGATAATCCCTAGATCCCCTCAAAAAGTTGGGAGCACTCAAACCCATGCAGCAGTAGGGCTACAGGCGAGTCGTTGCATCAACCCTAGAGGAGGATGCAACGGCTCGCTTTTGTTGCTTTTGTGTTAACGCTTGAAGGGCGTAAAGGGTAGGGCAAAATGTGAGTTTTTTGGCAGTTCTGGGTGAATTGATGGCGCCTAAATGGATCCTTCTATTCGGCTCACTGTTTCGGTCGCGGCCTTATCCTGCGAAGGCGTTATCCGCTCCCCGTTTTTAGTCATCGAAAGCAGGTGAACTGGGATGATCTGCACACTGTTTCTGGGTGATTGAACGCGTTTTTAGGCTCATGCTGCCTTAATCTGAATTGTTAGTGATATGTTTCTATTCAATGGGTGTTGTTCAGTGTGTTGCACCAATATGGTTCAACCGTTTTTCGATGCGACCTAGATAATCCCTAGATAGCCTCAAAAAGTTGGGAGCACTCTAGCCCATGCAGCAGTAAGGCTACAGACGAGTCATTGCATCAACCCTAGTGGAGGATGCAATAGCGTGCATTTGTTGTTTTAGTGTTAAATGTTGACGATAGGGTGAAGAGGGTAAAAGCCAAGGTTTTAAACGGTTTTTGACGGTTTTATGTGAACAGTAGCTGTCTAGGCCTTGGCTCACTTTAGCCGAGTGCCAAGCTCGTTCTCTTTACCTATATTAGTCATCCTGCATGGATAGGAATGGAGCGATGATCATGTGCAATTATGAGGAATTTTGATTTTCAGATGGGCGGATTTTGTGCCTCGCCGATGCTCACGGTTTGATTGAAGCAGAACGCGACACCTTATGGTGATGAGAATCACTCGCAACTCGATGTAGATGCGAACAATTATCATCGCGGGTCCTTCCGGCTCGGTTGATTGCGGGTTCGGTGACGCGCAGTGCTTCACTACATATGAGGATTTTAGAGGGCTTGGTTGTTGTTTTATTAGCGGGCTTTTAGGGGGCGTTCATAATTTTGAACGCTATATATGGTGTTGATTATAAATAATTATTTTCGCTACTTTCTCAGAGGGACAAAAATTAGGTATGCTCGGATATACCAACTTCAACAGATCGATTTTGTGATCCTTTGATCCTTTCTTAATTATTGACTTTGGTTCTGACAATGTATGTTTTTCGTGAGGTTGTTGCTGATATGTGAGCGATGTATCGATTGTTGCATAGGGAATCAAATAGTTCTAAGTTACTATTGCTTGAATTAGGACGATAGCTTTGATTTGTTAAAGCTTTTCATTCCACATGGAGGTATTTATGGACGATCTTTCTCCCTCGGATTTAAAAACGATACTTCATTCTAAACGAGCTAATGTTTATTACCTCGAATACTGTCGAGTGATGCAGAAAGACGGTCGTGTGCTTTACTTAACCGAAGCAAAAAACGAAAACCAATATTTCAATATCCCCATTGCCAATACCACAGTCCTGTTATTGGGCAATGGCACGTCCATTACCCAAGCGGCCATGCGAATGCTGGCGCAGGCTGGGGTGTTAGTCGGATTTTGTGGCGGTGGCGGCACGCCACTTTATATGACCTGCGAAGTGGAATGGCTGACGCCCCAGAGTGAATACCGGCCCACTGAATATTTGCACGGTTGGATGCAATTTTGGTTCGATGATAAAAAACGATTACTCGCCGCGAAAACCTTTCAGCAAGCCCGCATCCAATTTATCGAACAAGTGTGGCAGAGGGATCGCGAACTCAAAACGGAAGGCTTTATTTTTAAGGATCCGGCAATCCAAGCCGCGCTTGATACTTTTCATGCCCGCACAGAGGTGGCAACCAAACAGTCGGACCTGCTATTGACCGAAGCTCAGTTAACCAAAGTGCTGTACAAGCACGCCGCCAATAATACCCAACTCAAAGATTTTACCCGTCAACACCAAAGCACTGATATCGCTAATGACTTTTTAAACCACGGCAATTATTTAGCCTATGGACTTGCAGCTAGTTGCCTCTGGGTGTTGGGTATTCCACATGGTTTTGCCGTGATGCACGGGAAAACTCGTCGCGGAGCATTAGTGTTCGATGTCGCTGATCTCATCAAAGACGCCATAGTGCTGCCGTGGGCTTTTGTTTGCGCCAAAGAGAACGCCACTGAACAAGAATTTCGTCAGCAAGTATTGCAGGCATTTACCGATCATAAAGCATTAGATTTTATGTTTAATACGGTGAAAGACGTTGCACTTCAGGACTACAGTGCTGAGCAAATTGCAGCCCAAGGCTTATAAGGTACAACAGCTATGATGGTGACATTCATCAGTCAGTGCGAGAAAAATGCCCTCAAAAAGACCCGCCGCGTGCTGGATGCTTTTGCTAACCGCATAGGCGATAACACTTGGCAAACCCTGATCACCGAAGATGGCCTGTTAACGGTTAAGAAAATGCTCAAACAAACTGCAAGTCGAAGTACTGCAGTGAGTTGCCACTGGATCCGCTCACGTTCTAGAACTCAGCTCTTGTGGATCGTGGGAAATCGATTGAAATTTAATGAACAAGGCATAGTGCCGGTGAATCGCACTCAGCTTAATTTGGAACATAAAGAATGGGAGCAGGGCTGGCATTTAAATGAAGTAATTGTCCTTGCGTCGAGTATTGCTGGATTATTTCATGATTTTGGAAAAGCTAATGATTTATTTCAGCTAAAGCTTAAAGGGTTAACCGAGTCTAAAGGGGAACCCTATCGGCATGAGTGGGTGTCTCTGCGATTATTTGAAGCCTTTGCTAATGGTTTAGCGGATAAGGATTGGCTGGAGAAATTGGCCAACATTGATAAAAACAGTACTGAAATAGAACAGCAGGTTTTGTCTAGGCTGTTTAAAGAAGACTCCGGATATCAGCGACCTTTTGATCAACTTGCACCATTTGCCAAATTGGTGGCTTGGTTGATTGTATCGCACCACCGACTTCCGCTCGCCCATGTAGGTAGCGTACATACAAAGGAAATAGACAGCTGGCTCTCTCATTGTTTTAGTTGCCATTGGAATTCAGCGAATGCAGAAAACATGACGGCAATAGATACGGATCTTATCAGGCAAAATTGGCAGTTTAGTCAAGGTACGCCCCTCTTAAGTCGGCCTTGGCAGCATAAAGCCCGAAACCTAGCCGAACGTGCACTTAATTGTCCATTGATATTTACTGAACAATTTTGGCTTGAGCAACGCTTTGTTGGACATATGGCGCGCTTGTCGTTGATGCTAGCCGATCATTATTATTCCTCTCTTCCCGCTGAAAAATCTAAAGTTCAGTGGCGAGATAAAACGTACAATGCCTTTGCTAATACTGATCATAATAGAGTGCTACAGGCGGGTAATGCGTTAAAGCAACAGCTTGATGAGCATAATATTGGTGTAGCGGTGAATGCCCAGCGCTTTGCACAAAACTTACCTGCTTTAAAATATACTTTACCAGCGATTGCCCAACATAAGTTATTTAGTCAGAACACGACAAACGGCAAGTATCGCTGGCAAGATAAGGCTTTTGCTCAAGCTAAGTTGATAGCTAAAGGCAGCGAGAGACAAGGTTTTTTCGGGGTCAATATGGCCTCAACCGGATGCGGGAAAACCATAGCCAATGCCCGCATTATGTATGGTTTAGCAGATGAACGAGAAGGTTGCCGTTTTTCAGTCGCACTAGGTTTACGAACACTTACCTTACAAACGGGTGATGCTTATCGGGATTTACTTAAACTTGGGGATGATGAGCTAGCGGTACTGATTGGTTCACAGGCCGTTAGCACCTTACATCAACTGAACAATGCAACACCGCAGCATAAGCAGATTGGTAGTGAGTCGGCAGAGGATCTTTTCGAACAATTATTTATTAGTTATCAAGGTCAAATTTATGATGGGCGGTTAAAGCATTGGCTTGCTGCGAGTCCTAAATTGGAGCAATTAGTGAGTGCGCCCATTTTGGTCAGCACCATTGATCATCTAATGCCTGCCACTGAAAGCTTGCGAGGAGGTAAACAAATTGCGCCTATGTTGCGATTACTCACCTCTGATTTAATTTTAGATGAGCCGGATGATTTTGGACTTGAGGACTTACCCGCACTATGCCGCTTAGTGAACTGGGCAGGCATGTTAGGTTCTAGAGTTTTACTGTCATCAGCGACACTGCCGCCATCGTTGATCAAAACACTATTTGATGCCTATCATGCTGGCCGCCAGCATTTTAATCAGGCGCATTTCGCCACGACAGAACAGCCTCCAATTTGGTGTGCTTGGTTTGATGAATATAAAAGTGAAACTTTAGAGATATCCAACTCAAGATCTTATATCGAGCAACATAAAATTTTTGTGAGTAAAAGAGTTAAAAAACTCGCTTGCCAACAAGTCGTCCGTAGGGGAGAGCTGGTAAAGCTTGAATTAGCATCGCCAACCACCCTTGATGAGTGTGTTGCTGCCACGCTACACAGATGTCTACACCAGCTACATGATATGCACCATGTTGTACATCCATCAGGGCGTAAGGTGTCTTTAGGTGTTGTGCGTATGGCTAATATTAATCCAATGATCGCTGTTGCTAAGTTACTGATTAACATGTCACCGCAAGCCGATTACAGTATCCATTACTGTGTTTACCATTCGCAGTTTCCATTAGCACATCGCTCTTACAAAGAAAGTCGCCTCGATAACGCCTTATCACGTCACGATGAAGCCAATTTGTGGCGCCAGCCTGAAATTCAGCAGGCATTATCAATGACCAATACTTCGAATAATATTTTCATCGTGTTAGGCACTTCAGTCGTTGAAGTGGGGCGCGATCATGACTATGACTGGGCGATTGCTGAACCTAGTTCATTGCGAGCTTTAATCCAACTTGCAGGACGTATTCAACGTCATCGTCAGCAGGTACCTAAGACGGCTAATTTATTAGTTTTAAATAAAAATATTCGGGCACTAAAAAATGAGCATCCAGCGTACTGTAAGCCAGGGTTTGAAAGTGCCGCTTTACCCTTACAACAACATGATTTAACCCCATTACTGACTACTGAACTCGATGCCATTTCGGCAATTCCAAGAATTATGGAGCCTGTGCCCAGTGCTAATGGCAGTGAATTTCAATATAGCGATCTGCACAAAAAACAACATGCTCAGGCAGTAAACTCCTTTTGGGGGCAGGAACATCGTGCTTTGCAACTGGCGTTAGGACCTGTTGGCAAAGACAAAGCTGGAGTCATTTTTTATCGCAGTTATAAAGAGGCCAATCTGTGGTGGAAGCATGATGTTGCTTGGAGCGGGGAGTTTATTCGCCAAACCGCATTTCGCCAATCGCAACCCCAAGAGGCATTTTTATTGCGATTACCAGAAGATGAAATATTAACTTGGTGTCAATTAGATACCACACATAAACCCTATCAATATCCCTCGTTAAACCATCGTTTTAACTCTGAAATAGTCCCGTTAGCTAAAGGATGTTTCTGGTGGTTTAAACCATCGACCGAACAAATATATCAAGACTTGGCTGACTTACTGGACAGTTCGATCACTAAAGTGAGTGAGCAATTTGGTGAGATTAACCTTCGAATGGCAAATAAAGATCAACCCGCCCTAGTGTGGGTATGGCACGAACAACTTGGTGTGTACGAATGTAAAGACAATAAGGACAGCCCATGGAATTAACTTTAAGCGATGCGCTTGCTGATTATATCGCTCAGCGTAAGCAAACCAAGCTTGAACCGCTACAAAAAGCACGGGATAAGATACTTGAAAAAACACAGGATTCTATCGAAATAGCAGCAGCAAATAGGGAATATGCTGAAGCTGCTGCACCGATTGAGGCGGATTTTAATCCGGTGAATTGGTTAACTGATGCTGCAAAACGCGCCAAACAGATTAGTCTAGCAACCCATGCGGCTAAGTTTACCCACAGTGATGCTAAAGCCAGCAGTATATTGGTAGCGGATACTGCGCCAGAATCGCAGACCTATCTGAACACGGCAAGTCTAGCGAATAAAGCGATAGATGCTGTAGGTAATGCGGCGGCACTTGATGTGGCAAAACTGCTGAAAATATCAGTCAATGGCGAAAGTCTCATCAAGCAGCTACAAGCTCAGCATGTCGATGCTTTAACTGCATTTACTCAAGATACTGAGTTACTTAAAGAGTGGCAGCTTGGATTTGCTAGAGCATTGGCAGATGAAAAACTAACGGGACATACCTTAACTAAGCAATTGTACTTTCCAGTATCAACGGCGCTTAATGGCGATGAATCACAACACTATCACTTATTGTGTCCTTTGTTTTCTTCATCCTTAGCCCATGAGTTATATCATCACGTCACATCAACTCGTTTTGGCGATGAGCCCAAAGCTATTAGAGAGGCGCGTAAAAAAGGTCATTATCACGCATCGCTCGAGAAGATATTCCCGGCAACAGCAGTGCAAAACTTTGGTGGCTCAAAACCACAAAATATCTCTCAACTTAATAGCGAGCGGTATGGACAAAGTTTCTTACTCAATTGCGCGCCACCGCATTATCAAGCTCAAAGCAAGCCGCCGCTCACGAGTGCCAGTATTTTTAGCCGCCAATTGCGGTTTAAAACCGCAGGTTTTATTCGCGAATTTAAAGCGTTTTTGGCTGGGGTAACCGCGCAAGAAAACAATTTTAAAGCGCGATATCAACGGGATTATGGTTTTGTGTTGCCAATTATCGATGTGCTACTTAATGAGGCCGCCATTATTCAAAATATGACGGAATTTGCAGGTTGGGCAACGTCGGCTGAGTGTCAATTAAAAACCGCTCACGGTCTTTGGCTCGATGTCGCCAACCCAGAACCGCGTTTTCAGCAGGAGCGTGCCAAAGGCGATTGGCAAGACATCATCGCCAACGATTTTGCGACTTGGTTATTGGCTCAGCTGCAAAATAAAGAACGATATGTGCTAGGTGATATTGAACATCAGTATGTTAAGAAATTATGTCTAGTGCAGCTTAAAACCTTTGAGCGTCATACACCTAAACATGGGGATGCATAGAATGTCGCAGTATTTATTAATTAAAAAACTCGATGTGCAAAATGCGAATGCCATTGCAGGGTTGACCTATGGGTTTCCGGCGATAACGAATTTTTTAGGTTTTGCCCATGCTTTATCACGCAAGTTATCTCGTGAGCTTGATGTGAGCTTAGGTGGCGTTTGCGTCGTTAGTCACAAAAACAGGGTGCATGCTCGCCAACCTAAAGGCTGGGGAGATTATGTTTTTGCCTTGACTCGTAATCCATTAACTCAACAAGGAAATACCGCACCAATCAATGAAGAAGGCCGCATGAACATGCAAGTTTCTTTATTGATCGAAATTAAGGGGTTAATTCAAGGCGATAATCAAACAGAGCAAATGCTCATAGACCAGATTAACGCTTTGTTACCTGCAATGAGGCTAGCGGGAGGGCAGATCGCTCAATACGGGCAAATTGAGATATTGAGCGACCACGAACAGCAGCAAAAAGCACTACGGCGTTTAATGCCGGGATTTATCTTAATCGATCGTAGCGATTACCTTGCGAGCCATGTTAATGGATTACAGCAAGAGGTCGTTCATGGTGCTAAGCCAAGCCTGTTTGATGCTTGGTGTGACTTTGCCACCCTAAATTATCAGGCAACTCGGTTAGATATGGAACCTGAAATAAGCGGACCATCAGATACCATCAAAGCGGATTGGCATTATGTGCCAAAGCCTCAAGCGGGTTATTTAGTCCCTATTGCAACAGGTTATTGTGCTATCTCGCCAGTATACGAAGCGGGGCAGGTTGCCAATGTGCGGGATAAGTCAGTCCCTGTTGCATTTGCCGAAACCGCTTACAGCGTAGGCGAATGGCTAAGTATTCATCGGTTAATTGATATTAGCGCGGGAATATGGCGCTACAGCTACCAACATCCTTGGTACTTAGCAAAGACAGAACCATTTCAAGTAGATATACCATCCATTGCAGATTTTGACGCTGCATTAACCTCATTTAATTTAGATGACTATTAATTAATAACGGAGCATTAATCATGGCAGATATCAAACTGAGTACACCATCAGTGTTAGCTTTTGAAGCAAAATTGCTTCCATCCGATGCCCTTATGTTTGCGGGTAATTGGGATGAAAATGTATGGCAACCTATCATAGTAGGAGAAAAAGCCGTAAGAGGAACGATTTCAAACCGATTAAAAGCCGCAACAGCAAACGATCCCGCAAAACTTGATGCCGAAGTCTCTAAGGCGAATTTACAAACGGTCGATATTGCTGCGCTTCCCCACCATACAGACACGCTAAAATTAGTGTTTACCCTACGCATCCTGAGTGACTTACACATACCGTCAACGTGTAACGATCCAGCATATCAGCAAGCCTTAGCCGCAAAAGTGAAGCAATATCAAATTGAAACTCAATTTAGTGAACTGGCAAAACGCTATGCGCAGAATATCGCTAATGGCCGTTTTTTATGGCGTAACCGTGTTGGAGCACAAGCGGTAAAAATTGTCGTAACAGCCAATAATCAGCACTTTACCTTTGATAGTTATGATTTCAATCTACGTGATTTTGCTGATGATCAGCAGATAAACGAGCTGGCGAAAATAATTCAATTTGGCTTAATGGAAAAACACGCCCTGATTAAGGTCGAGGCATACAGCCAACTTGGACAAGGCCAAGCGGTATTCCCTTCACAGGAATTGGTGATGGGCGGTGGTAAGGGAGATAAGAGTAAGTTCCTTTATCAACTTGATGGACAAGCGGCAATGCACTCGCAAAAAATCGGTAATGCATTGCGTACGATTGACACTTGGCATCCCGATTTTGAAGAAATTGGACCGATTGCGGTTGAACCCTACGGTTCTGTGACTAACCGCGGCGCGGCCTACCGTCAACCGAAAGAAAAAAACGATTTTTATAATTTGTTAGATGCTTGGATGCTCAAAGACAAGATCCCTAGCATTGAACAACAACACTATGTCATGGCCATGCTGATCCGTGGCGGTGTGTTTGGTGAATAAGGAGTTGCGATGAATCATTATCTAGACATTACCTTATTGCCCAACGAGGAAGTGGGGCATTATTTCCTCTGGGAGAAACTCTATCATCAAGTGCATCTTGCTTTGGTCGAGCATAAAAATCGGGTAGGGCAATTTGAGATTGCTGCCGCATTTCCACAGTTTAATGAAATGGATAACAGTTTAGGCTCAAAATTACGCTTGCTAGCAACTCAACCTCAGCATTTGGAAGATCTAAAGGTAAGCAATTGGCTGCGTCATTTTACCGACTACTTGCATATCAGTAGTATCCGTCCCGTGCCCGAAAAAATAGAAGTTTATGTAGCTTATTCGCGCCCAGCAATCCGTGCGAATAAAGCGCGGGAAATCGCTCGAAGAATGAAGCGTCATAATGAAACGTTAGTGCAAGCTACAGCGCATTTTGACGGTTTTAAACCTAAAAAGACCAAAGCGCCCTTTGTTTATATGCAAAGTTACACTAAGGATTCGCGCTTTCCTTTATTTATTCAACAAACACATAGTGCAGTAGTAAAGGAGGGAAGTGTTTCGTTTGACAGTTATGGATTATCAAGCAGAGGCTATTTACCCAGGTTTTGACCTTATAATTTATGCTCTTTAACAAATTAAATAGAAACAGTGAGTTACAGCAGTGTTTTTTTCGTAAGGTAAAATAATGGTTTTTAGCCTAACGAACTGTAGTTACTCACTTTTAAACTAGTAATCTATTGTTCACCGCCGCACAGGCGGCTTAGAAATTAGCGGCTGCTAGTGCGGCGGCTTCCTCGGCGTTCACCGCCGCACAGGCGGCTTAGAAATGATGGAGGTATTTATACTGCATACGGTTCGAGTTCACCGCCGCACAGGCGGCTTAGAAAAGTTAAAAGCGCAGGACATGCTGAACCGTATGGTTCACCGCCGCACAGGCGGCTTAGAAATGTATGAAAATCACTGTAAGAAATGTTTATTTGTTCACCGCCGCACAGGCGGCTTAGAAATATCGATTTTACGGATTCGTCGGCGCCGAACGGTTCACCGCCGCACAGGCGGCTTAGAAATGTATGAAAATCACTGTAAGAAATGTTTATTTGTTCACCGCCGCACAGGCGGCTTAGAAATATCGATTTTACGGATTCGTCGGCGCCGAACGGTTCACCGCCGCACAGGCGGCTTAGAAATAAGCCCAGATTGTCAGTCGCCAAGTCGATCAGTTCACCGCCGCACAGGCGGCTTAGAAAGAGCTGGAGTTAAAACAACTTCGTTTACTGTGGTTCACCGCCGCACAGGCGGCTTAGAAAGTTTGCCCCTCGCGATATGTTCCGCTTTGTAGGTTCACCGCCGCACAGGCGGCTTAGAAAGCACCTTGGCATGCACACTCTGTTATGCTCTAGTTCACCGCCGCACAGGCGGCTTAGAAACCGTAAAACTGGATTGTGCGCCCTTCTATAGAGTTCACCGCCGCACAGGCGGCTTAGAAAGTTACCATATCCCTAAACTCGATAGGCGTTAGGTTCACCGCCGCACAGGCGGCTTAGAAAACAAGCATTGCCCGGCAATTCTGATAACGCTGGTTCACCGCCGCACAGGCGGCTTAGAAATGCTCGTCGTGGTAGCTAGTGCCTGTCTTTGGGTTCACCGCCGCACAGGCGGCTTAGAAATACGAGGGCGACATAGGCAACAACACTTATAAGTTCACCGCCGCACAGGCGGCTTAGAAAATGTTCCATCCACACGGCTATAGCCAAGTAACGTTCACCGCCGCACAGGCGGCTTAGAAAGCCTTGAATAAGGTGGTTCATGCAGCCTCCTTGTTCACCGCCGCACAGGCGGCTTAGAAAATGAAAAAGAGGCAAGCTTTACCGCCGGTGATGTTCACCGCCGCACAGGCGGCTTAGAAAGTATAGCGTTGATGCCTTGCCAGCGGCTGGATGTTCACCGCCGCACAGGCGGCTTAGAAATAGTAATACTTTGAGCATTGCAAAGTTGCCGTGTTCACCGCCGCACAGGCGGCTTAGAAATATTATGGCAAACGATGTGGTCAGCCGTGGCCGTTCACCGCCGCACAGGCGGCTTAGAAAATGCGTCAGAGTTAAATAAGGACGTAAAAGGTGTTCACCGCCGCACAGGCGGCTTAGAAAAACACAGTAAACGAAGTTGTTTTAACTCCAGCGTTCACCGCCGCACAGGCGGCTTAGAAATTTATCATTGCAAGATACCAACGTATTCAACGGTTCACCGCCGCACAGGCGGCTTAGAAACCATAGAACTGGATTGTGCGCCCTTCTATAGAGTTCACCGCCGCACAGGCGGCTTAGAAAAAGTGGCGATCCTAAAATCGCTGTTATGGTAAGTTCACCGCCGCACAGGCGGCTTAGAAATATTAAAGATAGTCCATGTAGTAACTTTCTGCGTTCACCGCCGCACAGGCGGCTTAGAAAACGCACAGCGCCTAAGTCACGTATCACTATTAGTTCACCGCCGCACAGGCGGCTTAGAAAAAAAAACTAACAGGAACAAATACAGCATTCGAGTTCACCGCCGCACAGGCGGCTTAGAAACAAATGATATCTTTGGCTTTATACGTCTTAACGTTCACCGCCGCACAGGCGGCTTAGAAATAAGTAGCTATGCGCCATAAGCCTGAGCAGCCGTTCACCGCCGCACAGGCGGCTTAGAAACGACCAGACCGATAGGGAGAAAGCGTCGAATAGTTCACCGCCGCACAGGCGGCTTAGAAATATCGATTTTACCGATTCATCCGCACCTAACGGTTCACCGCCGCACAGGCGGCTTAGAAAAGCTTGACCAGCACCATCGCTTCATCCTGAAAGTTCACCGCCGCACAGGCGGCTTAGAAAAACTAGAAGGAACATCCGGCGGTTGTCCTGCCGTTCACCGCCGCACAGGCGGCTTAGAAAGCTTCGGACGCTGTAACCGTAGCTGTTACAACGTTCACCGCCGCACAGGCGGCTTAGAAAACGCACAGCGCCTAAGTCACGTATCACTATTAGTTCACCGCCGCACAGGCGGCTTAGAAAGAGAAGGACAGCAAGAACAGATAACCGCAATTGTTCACCGCCGCACAGGCGGCTTAGAAAAAAAAATCACAGTCGTTCACGATTCAAAAGTTGTTCACCGCCGCACAGGCGGCTTAGAAATATCTATTCATATTCAAAGTTGAGTTCTCAGAGTTCACCGCCGCACAGGCGGCTTAGAAATATAACCTAACATGGCTAGAAAAGAACATATTGTTCACCGCCGCACAGGCGGCTTAGAAAATAAGTGGCAACTGCTTAAATAACCCTAGCTCGTTCACCGCCGCACAGGCGGCTTAGAAAATCAACAATACGACAATCAGTAATAAAGGCACGTTCACCGCCGCACAGGCGGCTTAGAAATGTTCGTGGCGCTAGTTCTGTAGCGCCTGTTTGTTCACCGCCGCACAGGCGGCTTAGAAAGCAGCAATGATTCAAAAAGTATCGGCAACAACGTTCACCGCCGCACAGGCGGCTTAGAAAATCAGACCTGATATTACCGGCCCACTCTGCCAGTTCACCGCCGCACAGGCGGCTTAGAAATAGAGGCCCTAGGCTTAAAGATGTGTACATTGGTTCACCGCCGCACAGGCGGCTTAGAAAAAGAAGGAAAAAGATGCGCTAAAGGATGAAGTGTTCACCGCCGCACAGGCGGCTTAGAAAAGTCGGGTTAATTTCTGACTGTAGAAGCCTAGGTTCACCGCCGCACAGGCGGCTTAGAAATGATTCAATGTCGCTTTTCACGCATTGACGCCGTTCACCGCCGCACAGGCGGCTTAGAAAGGCACAGGACAGAGCACAGCCACCGGCACAGAGTTCACCGCCGCACAGGCGGCTTAGAAAGTTGTCGTTGTCTGCAAACACCGTGCCGTCATGTTCACCGCCGCACAGGCGGCTTAGAAAAGCAGAACCAAGCATCGTTATCGATGCGGCTAGTTCACCGCCGCACAGGCGGCTTAGAAATTTGAAGTTCAGGGAGATGGAGTTTGTCGAAAGTTCACCGCCGCACAGGCGGCTTAGAAAAAGAGTCAAGCTACAGACGCAATATTTATTGCGTTCACCGCCGCACAGGCGGCTTAGAAAATAGCTGCGACACGGCGTAAAATAACCGAATAGTTCACCGCCGCACAGGCGGCTTAGAAATGCGAGTGAAAACATTAAAGCCGCAATTGCTAGTTCACCGCCGCACAGGCGGCTTAGAAAATTAGTTGGAACGCAAGGAGGTGGTAGCGGTAGTTCACCGCCGCACAGGCGGCTTAGAAATTGGTTCGATAAAAAGATGGCTGCTTACTCATGTTCACCGCCGCACAGGCGGCTTAGAAAGTATGGTGATTTTGCTGTACGGGCAGCTAAAAGTTCACCGCCGCACAGGCGGCTTAGAAAATTAAAAAATATTTTTCAAGGCCATAGCGTTAAGTTCACCGCCGCACAGGCGGCTTAGAAATGATAACTGACAGCAAAGTGCGGGTAAGCGTTGTTCACCGCCGCACAGGCGGCTTAGAAATTTGTTCATACTTGTTACCGCTTTAAGGCTTGGTTCACCGCCGCACAGGCGGCTTAGAAAACGAAATACTGCGCTATTAGCGCAAACGTCTTGTTCACCGCCGCACAGGCGGCTTAGAAATCGTCAGCTACAAATTCAACAGCAATAGTTCTGTTCACCGCCGCACAGGCGGCTTAGAAACCATAGAACTGGATTGTGCGCCCTTCTATAGAGTTCACCGCCGCACAGGCGGCTTAGAAAACAGATAGCCTTGACGATTTAACCAAAAAACTGTTCACCGCCGCACAGGCGGCTTAGAAAAAAAGATAGGTATAAATCTCGCCAGCACGAGCGTTCACCGCCGCACAGGCGGCTTAGAAAACTATGTTCGACGCGATGGCCGATGTTGTGGGGTTCACCGCCGCACAGGCGGCTTAGAAAGTTAGAGATTGCAATTGCGTGTGGTGATGTTGGTTCACCGCCGCACAGGCGGCTTAGAAAACCAAGAGAGGAACACTATGGGCGACACAATTGTTCACCGCCGCACAGGCGGCTTAGAAAATCCGTTAACATCATTAATCAGCGTAGTTACAGTTCACCGCCGCACAGGCGGCTTAGAAAAAAATCACCCAAGGGCATAACGTGTTCGGTTCGTTCACCGCCGCACAGGCGGCTTAGAAAAGAAATAAACCAGCAGTAAACAATCAAGTAAAGTTCACCGCCGCACAGGCGGCTTAGAAAATCGAGAAACTTCGCTAGCGATGTTTTTTCCGGTTCACCGCCGCACAGGCGGCTTAGAAAAGTTAAGCAAGATAAAAAAGAAGAAGAAACCAGTTCACCGCCGCACAGGCGGCTTAGAAAGCCTGATTTACCGCCATCCGCTGTTACTTGGCGTTCACCGCCGCACAGGCGGCTTAGAAATGACCCCTAATAAAGTGATGACGTTTTCGCAAGTTCACCGCCGCACAGGCGGCTTAGAAATAGCAAATATCAGGGTGCGGATTGCTCAATTAGTTCACCGCCGCACAGGCGGCTTAGAAAATCCCGAACAAGTACGTATAGCAATTCATTTGGTTCACCGCCGCACAGGCGGCTTAGAAAGCTGAAAAGTGTTTCTGATACGCTCTTTTATTGTTCACCGCCGCACAGGCGGCTTAGAAAGCGCTGTAATTGTGGTTACCGACCAACAGTTTGTTCACCGCCGCACAGGCGGCTTAGAAATGTCATACTGCACAGCAACAGGGGACGGTCACGTTCACCGCCGCACAGGCGGCTTAGAAAAATATGTAATCAGGTTTTTCAGATGCGCCAAAGTTCACCGCCGCACAGGCGGCTTAGAAAAAGAAACTATTGTTATCAAAGGAAAATCGTCTGTTCACCGCCGCACAGGCGGCTTAGAAAGATTCAGAAAATGCCATGTTTATTGAGTTTATGTTCACCGCCGCACAGGCGGCTTAGAAAAGACAAAGTGCGTCCATTCAGCTTTATTTCATGTTCACCGCCGCACAGGCGGCTTAGAAAATCCAACCAAGGAAGTTAGTTGTGGTATAAACGTTCACCGCCGCACAGGCGGCTTAGAAAGAAAAAAGTCAGGAACCGGCAGCAGGATCGAAGTTCACCGCCGCACAGGCGGCTTAGAAAATGAAAAAGAGGTCAGTTTTACCGCCGGTGATGTTCACCGCCGCACAGGCGGCTTAGAAATGATTTTGTGCAAACGTTATTAACCCAATCTAGTTCACCGCCGCACAGGCGGCTTAGAAATGAGAAGGTATTACCTTTTAAGTTCGTGCCTTGTTCACCGCCGCACAGACGGCTTAGAAAGTCAAAAATTATTTTGTTATATTCTGATAGCGTGTTCACCGCCGAATAGGTGGCTTAGAAATTTCGCCCTACTTCCGTCAATGAAGTGTTACTGTTTACTGCCGCACAGGTAGCCTAGGTATTCTTTATATTTAAGTTTCAAAATATTTGATTGTTCACTGTCGTAAAGGCTGTACATAAAATCTATGACAAGCCGATTTTTGAGCGCGATTTTAATTGAATGATTCTGCTATACTCCGCGCCAAGATATCAAATGACAAATCATTATTTTAGTTTTGTGTACAAACATGTGTACAAACTGACTGAACAACGAGTAAGACCTAATAAATATGTCTATAGAAATCAATAAGCGACGCACTTTTGCTATTATATCGCACCCCGACGCGGGTAAAACAACCATTACCGAAAAAGTGCTGTTATTCGGAAACGCTTTGCAGAAAGCGGGTACGGTTAAAGGCAAAAAATCGGGTCAGCATGCTAAGTCTGACTGGATGGAAATGGAGAAAGACCGTGGTATTTCTATTACTACGTCTGTCATGCAATTCCCCTATGGTGGCGCCCTTGTTAACCTACTCGATACGCCTGGTCACGAAGACTTCTCTGAAGATACTTATCGTACTCTGACGGCCGTTGACTCATGTTTGATGGTGATCGACTCAGCTAAGGGTGTTGAAGACCGTACGATCAAGTTGATGGAAGTGACACGTCTGCGTGATACGCCGATTGTGACCTTTATGAACAAACTCGACCGCGATATCCGTGATCCTATTGATCTGATGGATGAAGTCGAAAGCGTGCTGAATATTGCCTGTGCACCTATTACTTGGCCTATTGGCAGCGGTAAAGAGTTCAAAGGTATTTACCACATACTGCGTGATGAAGTGGTCTTGTATCAAGGCGGTATGGGACACACGATCCAAGAGCGTCGTGTGATTAAAGGCATTAATAATCCTGATCTTGAGAAAGCGATTGGCAGTTATGCCGCTGATTTGCGCAATGAGATGGAATTAGTGCGCGGCGCGTCGCATGAATTTGACCATGCAGCTTTCTTGAAAGGCGAGTTGACGCCAGTGTTCTTCGGTACTGCGCTAGGTAACTTTGGTGTGGACCATATTCTTGACGGCATCGTCGAGTGGGCACCTAAGCCATTACCGCGCGAAAGCGATACACGCGTTATCATGCCTGATGAAGAAAAATTCACCGGTTTCGTGTTCAAGATCCAAGCAAACATGGATCCAAAACACCGTGACCGTGTCGCCTTTATGCGTGTGTGTTCTGGCCGTTACGAGCAAGGCATGAAAATGCACCATGTGCGTATTGGTAAAGATGTTAACGTTAGCGATGCATTGACCTTTATGGCGGGCGATCGTGAGCGTGCTGAAGAAGCTTACCCAGGCGATATCATCGGTTTACATAACCATGGCACTATCCGTATTGGCGATACGTTTACCCAAGGTGAAAAATTCCGTTTCACTGGCGTACCTAACTTCGCCCCTGAAATGTTCCGCCGTATTCGTTTGCGCGATCCGCTTAAACAGAAGCAACTCTTAAAAGGCTTAGTACAGTTATCTGAAGAAGGTGCTGTACAAGTATTCCGCCCAATTGATACTAATGATTTGATTGTTGGCGCTGTGGGTGTACTGCAGTTTGAAGTGGTTGTTGGTCGTCTGAAGAGTGAATATAACGTCGAAGCTATTTACGAAGGTATTAGCGTGTCGACAGCTCGCTGGGTTTATTGTAAGGATGAGCGTAAGCTTGAAGAGTTCCGTCGCAAGTGTAGCCAAAACTTGGCACTCGATGGTGGCGATAACTTAACCTATATAGCACCAACTATGGTTAACCTTAATCTTTCGATGGAAAGATATCCTGATATTGAGTTTGCGAAAACCCGCGAACACTAATAGGGTTCGGTTTAGAATAGTGGTTGAAATGGCGGTGAATTCACCGCCATTTTTGTATCTAATGAAAACTAAAAATCGGTTCTGGATGTGAATGATGGCGAATTGGATCACAAAAACATGGCAGGCTTATATTCATTGGTGCGACCGAATGGGGCTGACACCTGAAAATCGTCGCTGTTGCATGCCGCGCCTTGAAGATCCTCCATTAGCGGTAAAATGCGCCAAAGCTTTGGTGGTTGACGAAACGGTATCACCACCTGAACCTCATTCAATTGGTAAATCGACCGCAGAGTGAGGCATTTACTGTGATTGATACCCACGCACATTTGGATTTTGCCGAGTTTGATGTTGACCGCGACGATGTGGTGTTACTAATGCACAGTGTTGGCGTAGATAATCTGATTATTCCCGGTGTGTCGCCGCAGCACTGGCACAAACAGCTCGCCGTTGCCGAACAATACCAAACTTATTTTGCCCTTGGTATTCATCCTTGGTTTTGTCCAGAGGATGTTGATGCTGGGATCTTAGCATTAACATCTCAAGTTTCGGCGTTACTAGAATGTCCTCGCTTTGTTGCTATTGGTGAATGTGGCTTAGATAAGCTCTATTCCTCAACGTGGTCTCAGCAGCTCGCATTTTTTGAGGCACAATTAGCTTTAGCTAAGTCCGTTAATCTGCCAGTTATTATTCATAGCGTAAAAGCACATTCAGAGGTTTTAGGGTGTTTGAAAAAGCATCAATTGCCTAGAGGCGGTGTGATACATGCTTTTTCTGGCAGTACTGAAATTGCACTGGAATATATCAAATTAGGTTTTAAGCTGGGAATTGGTGGTTTGATTATGAACCCTAATGCCAAAAAATTGCTCAAAACTGTCAGCGAATTACCACTTCAGCACTTCATACTTGAGACTGACTCTCCTGCAATGACGCCGATAAATGTTACTGAAAAACGTAACCAGCCCGCTAACCTTGTTCTTTTTATAGACAAAATTGCCAATTTGCAAAAAAAATCAAGTGTTCTAATATCAGAACACTTGGTGTTGAATGCAATGCAACTGTTTGACCTTTAGCTGTTTTTAAATAAACAGGTGTAGGTCGCACTAGCATTCTGCACTAAGCGATTGAAATTAAACTCCAAAAATATGATCAAAACGACGATTTTCGACTTTGCCTCGGGTATAATCTGACTCGGAAATAGGTTGATTAACAACATAATTAAAAAGTGTTAACAATAGGGTGATGGTTAATGGATATATTAATGAGTTTAGTAGGGGTGGTCACCCTACTTGCGATAGGTTTCCTCCTATCGAATAACAAAAAAGCAATTAATTTACGTACAGTGGGCGGCGCGTTAGCTATCCAAGCTGCCTTCGGTGGTTTTGTACTGTATATTCCTGTTGGTAAAGACATTCTGAAAGGAATGTCTGATGCGGTTTCTAGCGTTATTGGTTACGCACAAAACGGTATCGGTTTCCTGTTTGGTGATTTAGCTAACTTCAAACTTGGCTTTATCTTCGCAGTTAACGTGTTACCCGTTATTGTGTTCTTCTCTTCTCTGATTGCGGTTCTATATTACTTAGGCGTTATGCAGTGGATCATCCGTATCATCGGTGGTGGTTTACAAAAAGCATTGGGCACAAGCCGTACTGAATCTATGTCAGCAACTGCTAACATCTTCGTTGGTCAGACTGAAGCCCCATTAGTGGTTCGCCCATTCATTCCAACTATGACGCAGTCTGAACTGTTTGCGATCATGGTGGGTGGTTTGGCATCAATCGCGGGTTCAGTATTGGCTGGTTACGCGCAGATGGGTGTACCTATCGAATACTTAGTTGCCGCTTCATTCATGGCAGCACCAGGTGGTCTATTAATGGCTAAACTGATGCACCCTGAAACTGAAGCTGCTAAAAATGACATGAGCGATTTACCAGAAGATCCTGACAAACCAGCTAACGTATTAGACGCCGCTGCTGCAGGTGCTTCATCAGGTATGCATTTAGCCTTAAACGTAGGCGCTATGTTGTTAGCCTTCGTTGGTTTGATCGCTATGGTCAACGGCATTATTGGTGGTGTGGGTGGTTGGTTTGGCGTTGAAGGTTTAACACTTGAACTGATCCTTGGCTATGTGTTCATGCCATTAGCATTCCTTATCGGTGTGCCTTGGAATGAAGCATTAGTAGCAGGTTCTTTCATCGGTCAAAAGATCATTGTTAACGAATTCGTTGCTTACTTAAACTTTGCTCCATATATCTCTGATGCTGCCACGGCTTGTACAGCAGTAGCTGCTGAAGTTGTTAAAGGTCTGCCGTTATGTGTTGCTGAGACACAAGCTGTGATGACTCATAGAACACAAGCGATTATTTCGTTTGCTCTGTGTGGTTTCGCTAACTTGTCTTCAATCGCGATTCTGCTTGGTGGTTTAGGTGCTATGGCTCCTAACCGTCGTCATGATTTAGCTACAATGGGTATTCGTGCGGTTATCGCCGGCTCTTTAGCTAACTTAATGAGCGCAACACTTGCTGGTTTGTTCTTAGCTATCTAAGTAGCAACAGTAGGGGGAAACCCCACTAACTGGGTCCTGACCATGCAGGGCAGGGCCTAAGTTAATTCAACCATTTTCCAGTAGTGATTCCTGTAGTGAATAGTTTCTCCAATTGAAAGACACAGAATGCAACTGAAGTGTAGCTGTCATTCTGTCTTAAATGTCGTGAGTCTACGGTTACGTTAATTAATCGTAATGCAGAAGTCGCGACTTTGTTCACAATTAAGAATTTTGTGTTTGTGATTTTACGCTAGATTATTGAGATTTTTTTTAATCTAGGTAGAATGCGAACGCCACAAAAAGAACGCTACCCTCGATGGTAGCAAACAAGATAAATGGGGTTGATGATGAAAAACGTTAAAACTTTAGCTTTAGCCGCTACTGCAGTAGCAGCAATCTCTGGTAACGCATTTGCTGCTGATCGTACTGATCTTCACGGTACTGATTATAAGTGGATGCAGTTCAACGCTATGTACTCTATTGGTGAAAAGCCAGATAACCCAGCAACAGGCGATCAACACAACTATTTAGAAATGGAATTCGGCGGTCGTTCTGGCGTATTCGATCTATACGGTTATGTTGACGTATTCAACTTAGCAAACCAATCAAGCAGCAACGGTGACAAGAACCCAGGTTCTGGCACAAGCAAAATTTTCATGAAGTTTGCTCCACGTGTGTCTATCGATGCTTTGACTGGTAAAGACTTATCTTTTGGCCCAGTTCAAGAAGTTTACTTCTCTACTCTGTTCAACTGGGACGGTCTGAATGGTGAAGGCGTTAACTCTTCATTCTGGGGTGTTGGTGCTGATGTAAACGTGCCTTGGTTAGGCAAAACAGGTATGAACCTATATGGTTTCTACGACCTGAATGCTAAAGAGTGGAACGGATATCAGTTCTCTGCTAACTGGTTCAAACCTTTCTACTTCTTTGATAACAAGAGCTTCCTGTCATTCCAAGGTTACATCGATTATCAATTCGGTGCAGATGAAGACCAAGCTGCTTTCGTACCAAAAACGTCAAACGGTGGTAACATCTTCTTCGGCCTATACTGGCATTCAGATCGTTATGCTCTGGGCTATGGCTTGAAAGGCTTCAAAGACGTTTATCTGTTAGAAGATGGTGCTGGTGCTCTAGCTCTAGAATCAACAGGTTGGTCACACTACCTGTCAGCAACTTACAAGTTCTAATCTCTTGTAATTATTGCTTGTTGGAGCCGCATTATGCGGCTCCATCTTTAGTTTTACCATGAGTCTTTATCTAAGCCTATTAGGCTAACAAGTGGGTTTATATAAAGGTTTGTGTTTTTCTCGCGCTAAAATGGATTTTTCGCGGAAAAGTAGGAGCAAGATTTTATTCGTATCCTCTCTTCCGGTCTTCAAGGATTCAAGTCGTGGTCACTTATAAGTTATTTTAAGTGTCAGGATGCCTATTGCTCTTTATGACTTAGGCAAGATTGAATACCTACAACAAGGTAGTTTGTACAAGCAAATTACTCGGCACCGCCTGAAGGCCCGGCCATATAAAAATAATCAAAATAATGCCACCTCTCAAGCGTTGCTTTTATGCGACTGATTTCTATTCATTTAATTTTTATTTTGGAGAGCTATTATGACTGATTTAAAAAAAGCCGCACAACGCGCCATTGAGTTGATGGACTTAACGACTTTGAATGATGACGACACAGATCAAAAAGTGATCGACCTGTGCCACAAAGCGAAAACGGCTGCGGGCAATACTGCCGCTATCTGCATTTACCCACGTTTCATCCCGATTGCACGCAAGACGTTAGATGAAATCGGTGCTGAAGATATCCAAATCGCCACTGTGACTAACTTCCCCCATGGCAATGATGACATTGCCATTGCTGTGCTAGAAACTCGCGCAGCTGTTGCCTATGGTGCCGACGAAGTTGACGTGGTATTCCCATACCGCGCACTGATGGAAGGCAATGAAACAATTGGTTTTGAATTAGTTAAAGCCTGTAAAGAAGCCTGTGGTGAAGTCTTGTTAAAAGTCATCATCGAATCTGGCGTGTTAGCTGATCCTGCACTTATCCGTCGTGCATCTGAGCTTTCAATCGATGCAGGTGCTGATTTTATTAAAACCTCTACTGGTAAAGTGCCTGTAAACGCCACACTTGAAGCAGCTGAAATCATGTTAACTGTGATCAGCGAGAAGAATACCCAAGTAGGCTTCAAGCCTGCCGGTGGTGTGCGTGATGCTGCACAAGCGGCTGAGTTTCTCGGTGTTGCTGAGCGTATTTTAGGTGCTGACTGGGTTTCACCACGTACCTTTAGATTTGGTGCTTCAAGTTTACTAAACAGCTTGTTACACACACTAGAATTAGCTGATGCGCCTAAGCCGACTCAAGGCTATTAATTGCAAACTATCGCTGATTAATACTATCAGCGTATAGCGAGCCTAATTAAGTGTGACCTAAATCTATTTGGCAAACTCAAAACTTCGATAGTATGAACTTGTAATATTGCTACAGTTTTGATGTTTCATTGCAAAGATAAGCACTAGCGACAGGGTTGTTAGTGCCTATCTTGGAGGCAGTATCATGTTTCTAGCTCAAGAGATTATTCGTAAAAAACGTAATGGTTTAGCGCTAAGTTCCGCAGAAATACAGTTTTTTGTTCAAGGTATCACTACTAACGCAGTGTCCGAAGGTCAGATTGCCGCATTAGGCATGGCTGTGTACTTTAATGACATGAATATGGATGAAAGAATCGCTTTAACGACAGCGATGCGTGATTCTGGCACTGTACTTAATTGGCAATCATTGGGACTCAATGGCCCTGTTATCGACAAACACAGCACTGGCGGTGTGGGCGATGTGATTAGCCTTATGCTTGGCCCTATGGCTGCGGCTTGTGGTGGTTATGTGCCTATGATTTCTGGGCGTGGCCTAGGTCATACGGGCGGCACGCTCGATAAGTTTGATGCCATTCCGGGTTATCAAACTGAGCCATCAAGTGAATTGTTCCGTAAAGTGGTTAAAGAAGTCGGTGTGGCGATTATTGGCCAAACAGGCGATCTCGTTCCTGCCGACAAACGTTTCTATTCTATCCGCGATAATACCGCCACCGTTGAATCCATTTCCCTCATCACAGCGTCGATTCTGTCTAAGAAATTAGCCTGTAATTTAGATGCACTAGCGATGGATGTGAAAGTCGGTAGTGGTGCTTTCATGCCAACCTATGAAGCATCGGAAGAATTAGCTCGCAGTATTGCCGCTGTTGCTAATGGTGCGGGCACTAAAACGACAGCTTTGCTTACTGATATGAATCAAGTGCTTGCATCTTGCGCTGGTAACGCGGTTGAAGTGAAAGAAGCCATCGACTTTTTAACGGGGGCTTACCGTAATCCGCGTTTATATGAAGTCACTATGGGTCTTTGCGCTGAGATGTTGCTTCTGGGCGGTCTTGCAAGCAATGAAGCCGACGCTCGCGCTAAACTGAATCGTGTGCTCGATAATGGTCGCGCTGCAGAACTTTTTGGCAAGATGGTGTCGGGTCTTGGTGGTCCAGTCGATTTTGTTGAAAACTACAGTAAATACCTACCGCAATCACAAATTATTCGTCCAGTTTTTGCCGATATGCAAGGTTATGCCTATAGCATGGATACCCGTGAATTAGGTTTAGCGGTTGTGACCTTAGGTGGCGGCCGCCGTAAGCCCGGTGATGCACTAGACTATAGTGTTGGCTTAACTCAAGTGTGTGCTTTAGGCGATAAAGTAGATTCATCGACTCCGATTGCCGTTATCCATGCACAGTCTGAAGCCGCCTTCGCGGAAGCTGAACTTGCGGTGAAAAAAGCGATTCACATTGGTGAAACCGCTCCAGAAAAAACACCTGAGATCTATGCCTATATTCGTGCATCGGATCTTTAAGGAAGAATTATGAAACGTACCATTATTATGATGTTGGACTCCTTTGGAGTCGGTGCTTCTGCTGATGCAGCAAGCTTTGGTGATGTCGGTTCCGATACCTTTGGCCATATTGCTAAAGCATGCGCCGAAGGCAAAGCCGATATTGGCCGTGAAGGCCCGCTGAAATTACCTAACTTAGCGCGCTTAGGTTTAGGCCATGCGGCGATGGAAAGTACTGGCGCCTTTGCACCCGGTTTTGGCGATAATGTTGAGCTGATTGGTGCTTATGGTCATGCACAAGAGTTAAGTTCGGGTAAGGATACGCCGAGCGGTCACTGGGAGATGGCGGGCGTGCCCGTACTATTCGAGTGGGGTTATTTCAGCGAGCATCAAAATTCTTTCCCTAAAGAACTGACGGATAAGATCTTAGCCCGTGCAGGTCTGGATGGATTCTTAGGTAATTGCCATGCCTCAGGTACAACCATTTTAGAAGAGTTAGGCGAAGAGCACATGCGCTCTGGCAAGCCTATTTTCTACACCTCTGCTGATTCAGTATTCCAAATCGCTTGTCATGAAGAAACCTTCGGTTTAGACAATCTCTATCGTCTTTGCGAAATAACCCGTGAAGAGTTAGAGCCTTACAACATAGGTCGCGTCATTGCCCGTCCATTTGATGGTACTGGTCCAAGTGATTTTGCCCGTACCGGCAATCGTAAGGATTATTCGCTCGCGCCACCTGCAAAAACTGTACTCGATAAGCTGAAAGAGGCTGGCGGTGAAGTGGTGAGTGTAGGCAAGATTGCCGACATTTATGCTTACTGTGGTATCACTAAAAAAGTGAAGGCGAACGGCTTAGAAGCACTTTTCGATGCGACCTTAGCTGAAGTGAAATCTGCGGGTGATAACACTATAGTGTTTACTAACTTCGTTGATTTCGACTCTCACTACGGTCATCGCCGTGATGTTGCTGGCTATGCCAAAGGGCTGGAATATTTCGATGCCCGTTTGCCTGAAATGCTCGCATTATTAGGTGAAGACGATCTGCTGATTTTAACGGCGGATCACGGTTGCGATCCAACATGGCAAGGCACGGATCATACCCGTGAATATGTGCCAGTATTAGCCTTTGGCGCTGGATTGAAAGCGGGATCGCTGGGTCGTCGTAACAGCTTTGCCGATATCGGCCAATCTATTGCGAGCCACTTTAAGCTTGAACCTATGGCCTATGGCGAATCGTTCCTTTAGGCAAATTAGCATTTATTTCGATTTGGCGGCTGACATTTGCCGCCAGTAAACAAAGACTTAAGTCTTAATAAAATAAACAGGGGTTATTTCGATGGCAACACCACACATTAATGCTGTAGAGGGCGCATTCGCTGAGACAATGCTGTTTCCAGGCGATCCATTACGTGCAAAATATATTGCTGAAACATTCTTAGAAAATGTTGAGCAAGTGACTGATGTTCGAAACATGCTAGGTTTTACTGGTACTTACAAAGGTAAGCGTATTTCAGTAATGGGTTCTGGCATGGGTATTCCTTCATGCTCTATCTATGCAACTGAATTAATTCGTGATTACGGCGTTAAGAACCTGATCCGTGTGGGTACTTGTGGTGCGATCAGCACTGACGTTAAAGTACGTGACGTGATAATCGGTATGGGTGCATGTACTGACTCAGCGGTTAACCGTTTACGTTTTAAAGGCCAAGATTTTGCCGCTATCGCTAACTATGAGCTGATGAATGCGGTTATCGAATCTGCGAAAGCTCGTGGCACTAAAGTTCGCGTAGGTAACATTTTCTCTGCGGACCTGTTCTACACTCCTGATCCACAAATGTTTGACGTGATGGAGAAGATGGGCGTATTAGGCGTTGAAATGGAAGCGGCTGGTTTGTACGGCGTTGCCCATGAGTTTGGCGCACGTGCCCTGTGCGTTGTGACTGTATCTGATCATATCCGCACCGGTGAAAAGACTTCTGCAGAAGAACGTCAAACCACATTCAATGACATGATCATCATGACATTAGAAGCGGCGATTACACTGTAACTGTTACGCTGTAAGAGTGTGCTACTGAAAAGGGTTCGCAATGCGAACCCTTTTTTATGCCAATTTTTAGCGGCTGTTCTATTCGACTTTGTTATTAATGGTTTGGTTATTAGAAATTACTTGTTTATGGCTTATCTAGAGCTTAGCTATCAATAGATTAGTGATTTACCTTATCTATCGAAATAGAGATTAACCTGTTGAATCTGTGTCGAGATCACTTGGTTCACTGGGTGTTTTTGGCGTCGAGGTTTCGGCCGCAGCGGCTGTTGCTTTAGTCGCGTGTTTTACCCGACGGACACTTTTCACTTTAGGTTTAACCTTAACAGGTACCGCTTGTTCCGCATCGTTTGCCGCGTTTTCAACGGCTGTATTATCCTGTAATTCCAATGATTTTTCTGACGTTTTTTCGGCCTTAGTTTGCACACTGGTCTGAGTGAGCTTATCGGTATTTGCCTCTGTCACTGCTTTTGGCGCCTTAGTGGGTTTAGCCGCTTTTTCTTGTGGATGATCAGTGGTCGACACCAGTTGATCTTCGGTTAGCACTTGCGCCAAACCATTATTAACACTTTCTGATTGCTCTTCAGCTGAGGATCGTTTCTTAGGTTTTTTTGGCGCTTGACGCAACTTAACCCGAAAGCGGCGGCGGTCGAAGTCGGCACGTTTGAAAGACAAAGAGCGTGAAAGCAACATACCAATCAAGCCTGCAACCAGCAGCATGATTTGTTGTTGCTCCATGTTTAAATTATGGGCTTCTTTGATTTCGTTGAAAAATAACTTGGTATCAAGCCTGACTTCGACATAACCTAGATTTTTCCCTTCTTGGATCACGGGCTCTACATAGGGAGGATATTTGCTTAGCAGCAAATTCATTTCTTCCGAGTCAGGATCAACTACATCCTTAGTGATGCTTTGAGCGAAGGATAGCCGCATGCCTTGGTCACTGAAGATGGCGGCGGACATCACCTTAGGATCTTCCACTAAAGCGCTGGCGAGCCATTGCAACTGTTCGTCATTTTGCAGTTGTAGCGCGGGTGCGGCACCATAAGCGGTTTGCTGTACCAGTAATCTGGCCATCTTTTGAGTTTGGGACTTTAGAAGCAACTGACCTTGTAGTAGGCTTGTCTGCCACAATTGCACTAAGCCGAATATTAAGGCGAAGGCGGCGGCAATTTGGATCAGTCTACTGATTTTATGGCTTTTCTTTAGCCCTTTAAGATATAACACTTTGACCCTTAAAATGTAGAGCGCTTGCCTAATCATAATTGATTCTGAGTGAGCCCGATAGTTGGAGAATTTAAGTCCGATGGAAAGCTTGAACCAAGATGCGCTTTTTTTGTGGTTAGTCTCTGACCATTCCCCAAGGTTTGAACGCCAAGGGCAAGTGTTTGAACGTTATCAAGAGTCAGCAAACCCCGCTGGAGTTTCACGCGTGCGAATTATTTATCAAGATGCCGCGGTAGAGGCGACAATATCGGCCTGGATAGCGCAATTGCCTCAGTCTAACGTTATCGGTATCGCCCATATCGAACGCCAAGTTGGTTTACATTGTATCGAGTTGGCACTGGTAAATTTGCCTTCTCAGGCGCAGTTAGCGGCATTCCCGCAGTCTTTAGCTGAATTGCATGTCATCAATTTTGATTTGCCTTGCTTGAATCATCCCGGTTTATTAGTGATGGACATGGATTCAACGGCGATTCAGATTGAATGTATTGATGAATTAGCGGCTATGGCGGGCGTTGGCGAGCGCGTGGCGGCGATTACTGAACGTGCTATGCAAGGTGAGCTAGATTTTGAGCAGAGTTTGCGCCAGCGTGTGGCACAGCTTAAGGGCGCCGATGCCAGTATTATCACGACCTTGTGCGACAACTTGCCTTTGATGCCTGGGCTTGAGCCTATGCTTTTAGAGCTTAAATCCCATGGCTGGCGTTTAGTGGTGGCATCTGGCGGCTTTACGCCTTTTGTTGGCCATTTAAGGCAGCTTCTAAACTTAGATGCGGCCTTTGCTAATGAGTTAGTGATCACTGACGGTAAACTTGCGGGTGAAGTAACAGGTAAAGTTGTGGATGCGCAGTTTAAAGCAGATGTGGTTGAGCGTTGCAGTGAGCAGTGGCAAATTCCAAAAGGCCAAAGAGTCGCGATCGGCGATGGCGCGAATGATATTCCTATGGTGATGGCAGCGGATTTTGGTATCGCTTTCCATGCCAAACCTAAGCTGGCAGCGGCGGCGGATGCCAATATTCGCCATCTCGACCTGCGGGTTCTACCTTATCTGCTACAAATCTAGGTTATTCATTTATTTAAATATAAGTCTGGATAGAGACTGAGTTAGAGCAATGACTCTTGTCTTTTATTGATGAGCTGGTAGTTTAGGGATATTGATAAACTACCAGTGACTTATTTTGACTCAGCTCGCCCAAGGCTCAATTTCGACCATTTCACAGTCTTCAATCTACCTGCCGTACCGCGATGGTCAACTGCATCTACGCCAGTTATTACCGGCTGCGCCTGATTTTTCTAAGACGCCTATCCTCATGCTCCATGGTGCTATGTCTAACGGTCGGGTGTTTTATAGCCAGAGTGGCCGTGGTCTTGGTTGTTATTTAGCGAAGGCGGGATTTGTGGTGTATGTGCTGGATACTGCAGGAAGAGGGCTCAGCTTGCCTAAAATCGATCGTGATTTTACCTTAGGGCAGGGTGAAGTGATCCGCGAGCAGTTACCTTTAGTGCAGCAGGCGATTCTCGATTTACATCAAAAAGTCTGCCAAGAGCAGACGGCTCGTAAAGCCGTTGCGCCTTTGCAGGTGCATTGGTGCGCCCATTCATGGGGCGGTGTGTTGATGGCGAGTAGTTTGGCCCGATATCCTGATTTGCAGCAAAGCGTTCGTTCACTGCTTACTTTCGGTAGCAAACGGACAATTCGGGTTAAGTCCTTCAAGAAGTGGTTAATGGTTGATGTTTTTTGGAACCGTTTAGCGCCAGGTTTAGCGATGGGCCAAGGTTACCTCGCCGCCGATAAGCTGCGCATTGGTATGGACAATGAAAGTCGCGCCTCATTAGTTCAAAGTATCGATTGGGTGCGGGGTGATTGGATCGATCACGATGATGGGTTTGATTATGCGAAAGCGGCAAAGCGCGCTCATTGGCCACCGGCTTGGTTTATCTCAGGGCAAAACGATACTGTGTTGGGGCATCCAGAAGATGTGGCGGATATGGTCGTAGAGTGTGGTTTTAAACGGGTTAAATCGACGCTTCTCTCTAAGGATAATGGCTTTAAGCATGACTATGGCCATGCAGATAT
Source organism: Shewanella sp. DC2-4 (assembly GCF_013248875.1). Classification (NCBI taxonomy): domain Bacteria; kingdom Pseudomonadati; phylum Pseudomonadota; class Gammaproteobacteria; order Alteromonadales; family Shewanellaceae; genus Shewanella; species Shewanella sp. DC2-4. Next base: position 806,501 of record NZ_JABRVR010000002.1, read on the forward strand.
GCTGACGCATTTAGATGCCACCAGCGATCATTTTCCTAAGATAAAGGATTGGTATTTAAGTTTTGATCTGGCGGTATTGAACAATTAAGACTGCTTTTTATGCAGTACTGGGTATCTTAATTCGACTTCTTGGGTAATATCTAACAGTTCGCCGACACCAATCACACGCCATAACTGTTCTTCTAACTGCTTAGCTTTATGGTTTGCATGAATATTAATGTATTCCAATTCACGGCGTAGGTAGTTCATGTCAGGCTTCTCTGTCGCGCCGCGATAAATGCGTAGGGCGAGGAACCTGCCTAGTGCTTTGCTCTGATTGATAAAGGTTATCTGTGCTTCGACATCACCGATTTCAGTTGCAAGAGTGCACTTTAAAAAGATTTTTCCGCGAGATTGACGAATTAACTGAATAAACACTTCAATAAAATCCATGTCCTGTTGGGGTTTCATTTGACGGATAGGTTCGAGAATATCTCGCTTAAAAAAACCGTCTTTTAGCAGTGGCGCTAAATTATATTGCAGAGTATCTGAGGTGCCCGCGGCAAAAATATCGCTGATCTCATCCTGTTGTGTACCAACGCCTAAACAAGCGACTTGGGCAGATTTTGTCGTTTTTTCAACAAAATAGGGCACAGAATGTAAATCATGCATCAAAATATTTTTTAAACCATCGGCAAGTTCTTTGATTTCACTATTGTTTTCGGTGAGTTGCTCTAATTTTTCTTTGTTATGGGCAATAAGTTTATTTAAAAATTCGACCCCAACATGGGGCGTATGGCCCATAACGGCGGTTAAATGCAAGGTTACACCATTCTTGCGGGTACGCACTAAGCGGTAGGGAAGGTTATCTAGCTGTGTTTTGCCTGCAATGGTTTGGAGCTTTGGGAAGCTTAATAGTAGTGGTTTATTTGATGAAAAATCTGCAGGATTATCCAAGGTTAATTGCATGCCTCGGCTTGAAATATCTAAAGTAATGCCCGTGGCTTTGTGCTTGTCTTGAGTCACATTGACTAAGGTTTTAAAGGCGAAACGCGCTTCTTGGCGTCGCTCGCTAAACTGCATGGAAACTAACTTAATTTGATTGGTGGTCAGTCTTTGTTGACCAAAGGTTTTTAGGGCGTTGGCATTACTGTCGTCTTGCCAAGCTTTGTAATGGCCTCTGGTATCTTCGTTGCTGATTTCGATGAGCTGAAGCAAATGGCTAAATTGTGATAATTGTTGTTCGACCAATGGGCTAAATTTTGCTTCATCTCCGGGGAGGGTCGCACGTCGATAACCCTTATCATGATAAATTTTATCTTGGGTGACTTTGAAGATCCGCCAGCTGGGCTTGGTCGATGCAAAGCCTAAAAATAAAGGCATCATGCCCTTAGCTTTAAGCTCTGCTAAGGTGGCAGAGTAAAAATATAAGCAACCTTGGGCATTATAGGTAAAGCTAAAAAATAGCCCATGGTCGGGATTTTCAGGATGATTAAGTAGCTCAGATAAACGGCTTGGTGTCAGCATAGCTGGTAACTGGCTCACATCATTTTCATCTTGAAAATAATGCACTATCTGCTGGTTATCTCGGCTGAGTAGCATGTGGCTCAAACCTTGAGTTTGAGTATTGAAATATAAAGGTAAGTGCGGTAAATGGGGTAAATAATGGCGCTCAAATCCAAGCCCTGTTGCTGTGACTATCACATCATTCACATCTACTTTGTAACGCAGTTTGTAGCCGCGGATTAAATTGCCAAGCATTTCACTTAAGGCTTCGCTGCCCCCAATACGCTTGAGTCTTAACCAAATATATTCGCCATTGGTTTGGCTATCGACAACCTCATAGTCAACACCGAGCTGGAGATCGGGATAGTAAAACTCTTCACTGAGTTCCAGTAACTTTATTTTTAGGGGATGGTCGAGATCGAAGGGATGGTTAGCTGCAAGGCGAATACGGGCACCACCTACGGATAAATCTGCAGTTATCCCTTGTACTTCACCACGGCCGGTTTGCGATGCTGCGATGCGAATACTGTAATTCATCCGCTCTTCTGTGCGGTTGAAATAACTGCCTAATACCACGCCGGGCACCATAAAAGGCTCTGACTCAGCGGCCTCTACCTGCGTGACACCTTGGCGTAACTTTAACCGACGTTGTTGGTGAGCATTGAGTACATACTCGTATACTCCCAAGGTATATTGGTTGCGAAACAGTGACATGGCCTCATGCATACTGTTTTTGGCGGGTTCATCTAAAAAATGTCGCTGTTGACCTAACATCACTTCAACACAAGGAAGCTCAGATTTATCCCTGAGATCGATAATTCGCGTGCATGGTGAAGCCAAACGACTGAGTTCCATTTTCACTAGAAAACGGGTCGAATTGGTTTCATCTATCGTCAGCTGCTGGAAAATCTCTTGGAAGTTAGGTTCCATGAGCAATGGCTTGAGCTGTTCGATGAGTGCACTATGGTTATCTAGACTCATGTAGGGTTCTTTTTAATGCTTATTTTGTATTGGGCTGTTAGTCTTATGTCGGCAGTATTCGCAGTTACTTAAATTGATTTTATACAGATTTTAATGAGTTATGGCAAAGAATAAAACGGCGTACGTATGTAATGAGTGTGGACAAGACTTTCCCCGTTGGCAAGGGCAGTGTAGCGCTTGTCAGGAATGGAATACGATCACTGAGGTGAGGCTCGGTGCAGCTTCGCCTGGGCGCAGCACTAAGTTTGTCGGTTATGCCGGAGCAAGCAGCAATGAAGTGAAGACATTAGATCAAATCGATCTCAATGCCTTACCGCGGATCTTGAGTCATTTTGGCGAATTAGATCGAGTGCTCGGTGGTGGGATTGTACCAGGTTCTGCCATTTTGATAGGCGGACATCCAGGCGCAGGTAAGAGTACGCTTTTATTGCAAACTCTGTGTCATTTGGCCGAGCAAATGCCTGCACTTTATGTCACGGGTGAAGAATCGTTGCAGCAGGTAGCGATGCGCGCCCATCGCCTTGGTTTACCAACCAATAAATTGCGGATGTTGTCTGAAACCAGCGTCGAGCAAATTTGCGAAGTTGCCCTTAAAGAATTGCCGAAAGTCATCGTCGTTGACTCGATTCAAGTGATGCACATGAGTGATGTGGCATCGAGCCCTGGCAGTGTGTCGCAGGTGCGTGAATCCGCTTCTTACTTAACCCGTTTTGCGAAAGAAAATGGCATTGCCGTGATTATGGTCGGCCATGTGACCAAAGATGGCAGTTTGGCTGGGCCCAAGGTATTGGAACATTGTATCGACTGCTCTGTGATGTTCGAAGGGGATAGCGATAGTCGTTACCGCACCTTGCGCTCCCATAAAAATCGTTTTGGCGCGATCAATGAATTAGGCGTATTTGCCATGACCGAGCGTGGCTTAAAGGAAGTCGCCAATCCTTCGGCAATCTTCCTCTCTCGTGGTGAAGAAGAATCATCTGGCTCGCTTGTCATGGTGGTTTGGGAAGGCACGCGGCCCTTGTTGGTGGAGCTGCAAGTGCTGGTGGATAACTCAGCCATGTCTAACCCGCGCCGCGTGGCTGTGGGTATGGATGCAAACCGTTTGGCCATGTTGCTTGCCGTAATGCACCGCCATGGTGGTTTGCAGATGTCGGATCAGGATGTGTTTGTTAACGTGGTGGGCGGCGTGAAAGTAACGGAAACCAGTGCCGACTTAACCTTGCTGCTTGCAATGGTATCGAGTTTTCGCGGTGATATTTTGCCTAGCGATTTAGTTGCCTTTGGTGAGGTCGGGCTGTCCGGCGAAATTCGGCCTGTGCCTAATGGGCAAGAGCGATTAATCGAAGCCGCTAAGCATGGCTTTAAGCGAGCAATAGTGCCCAAGGCCAATGTGCCGAAAAAGCCTCCAGCTGGGATGGAAGTGGTGGGTGTTTCTAAGTTATCTGAAGCGCTAGAAGCGATTTAGCATCAAATGCTCGCGAGTGAGATTAACACCAGCAAGCAAAACAGCGCCATTAGGCGCTGTTTGTGTTTGTGAGCGAGTGTCTTAATCTGTGATATTGTGTTTTTCGATAAACAACATAAGTTCACGATTCAGCAAAGAAGCATCACCTAGGTTCAGTTCCACCATACGTTTTAGGTGGCTGATACTATCAACATCGATAAAGTTACACTTCAAACCTAATTGGGCATTTTTTTGATGGACCAACTCAGTTTCCATACGGATCTCAATGTCAGATTCTGGTAAGGCAAAACTGAGGGTAATAGCATCACCCGAATTAATAAAATTTTGCGGTTCTTCAACCAAGGCGCCATTTAGACTCAAATCGAGAATGGTCGTCTCCCACTGTGCACCACCTTGTTGTAGATGTGCGCTCGTGGCAAATAGAATCCGCGAAAACTTACGCCTTTCGTCCATACCCAATCCTTTTTCTTTCATAGTCAGCTAAGTGTAGTCCCATCAGTGCCTCTAAGCATAAGTCATATTGATGTGACTGTAAAAGCAGAGTAATTTTTTGTTCAATAAAGCTACCAAGATCGCATATTCACGCAGGCGGTGTGAATGACGAGGTGTTCGTTACATAAAGCGTAAGTGTGGCTCCTTGTACAACAACCCCTGTAACATTAATACACCAAGTATCAATACACTAAGTATCAAGGTTTGGTTGACTTGCCATATTCTAATATTGGGAGATGAAGGAGGGGGGGAAGTTAGCGTACGTTTACGCGGCACTGGCAGACTCTTATCGTGATTAATGTGATATTAAGTAGCAGTTATTACATAGGTTTAGGCGTTTTTTTAAACAACAGATTTCAGTTTTTGCCGCTAATTTTTTATCGAAGTGTAGGCGATGTCTTAGCTATCTTTGGGAGATTCCAGTATCATCCGCGGCCAACAACGGCTGCGTCTACATGGTTAATGGCTTTTTAATCATCGCGAGGCATCACTGCTTGCAGATCATGGATTTTTCCCACAGTAGGAAAATGATGTGGATCTCTCACCCAAGTCTGATGGATTTGGGGCTCTAATCTGCCGCAGCCAGCGTCGCCAATTGCGTTTTAGGGTAATTGGTACCGACCCCATTTTAAGAGATCACAAGGTATAACAATATTATGTCTGAGCAATTGAGTTCAACAGCCGTATCCTCTGGTTCGTTTCTAGACCGTTATTTTTCTATTCAACAACGTGGTAGCACAGTTCGCCAAGAAGTGATTGCGGGATTTACAACCTTCCTCGCTATGGTCTACTCAGTGATTGTGGTGCCAAACATGTTAGGCCAAGCGGGGTTTGATCCCGGCGCCGTGTTTATAGCCACCTGTTTAATTGCTTCATTTGGTTCTTTGCTCATGGGTTTATGGGCTAACTTACCTATGGCGATTGGCTGCGCGATTTCGCTCACTGCCTTTACTGCGTTTAGCTTAGTGCTCGGTCAGGGAATGTCGATTCCAGTCACCTTAGGTGCTATTTTCCTGATGGGCGTGACGTTCACACTTGTGAGTGTGACAGGTATTCGCCAGTGGGTACTGGCGAATTTACCAAAGGGCATAGCCCACGGTACAGGCATAGGTATCGGCTTGTTTTTACTTTTGATTGCGACTAACAGTGTGCAGTTGATTGTGGCCAATAGCGCAGGCTTACCTGTGAAGTTAGGCGACATTAACAGTTTACCTGTTATCGCTACCGTTATAGGTTTAGCGGCGACAATTGGTTTAGAGCGCCGCGGTGTACCTGGCGGTATTTTGTTGGTGATTATCGCGCTATCGGTATTTGGTTTAGTGTTCGATCCGAGCGTTAAATACCAAGGTTTGTTCGCCTTGCCTGATTTTACCTCAGAGCATTCACTGATTGGTCAGCTCGATATTATGGGAGCCTTTAATCCTGTGGTCTTGCCTATCGTATTAGCGTTAGTGATGACGGCGATTTTCGATGCGACCGGCACTATCCGTGCTGTGGCTGGCCAAGCTAATTTACTCGATAAAGACGACAATATTGTCGGCGGCGGTAAAGCCTTAACTTCAGACTCAGTCAGCAGTATGGTGGCAGGTTTAGTCGGCGGTGCACCAGCGGCTGTGTATATCGAGTCGGCGGCGGGGACTGCAGCGGGCGGTAAGACAGGTTTAACCGCGACTATCGTTGGCGTACTGTTTTTATTGATGATGTTTTTAGCGCCATTAAGCTACTTAGTGCCTGCCTATGCGACAGCGCCTGCTTTGATGTATGTGGGTTTGTTGATGCTGAGTAATGTGGCGAAACTCGATTTTGACGATAAAGTTGATGCCATGTCGGGCTTAACCTGCGCTGTGTTTATCATCTTAAGCTGTAATATCGTTACCGGTATTATGCTGGGTTTTGTGACACTGGTGGTAGGCCGTATTTGCAGTGGCGAATGGCGCAAACTGAAGTTAGGCGTGCTTGCCATCACCTTAGGTTTAGTGGTGTTTTATATGGGTGGCTGGGCGATTTAAGTTAGGCAAACTGAGTGATTTGAACTGAGTTATTGAGAACAGAAGCGAGTGCAGTCTTAGGATTAGCACTCGCTTTGATTTTGTGCCCTGTACTCACAATAGGCACGTAATAAGTCTTTCCAAGTAACAATCCCAACCAATTTACCGTCCTCTAACACGGGTAAACAGCCTATATTGTTATCTAATAACATGCGGGTCGCCGTGTCTAAATTGATGTGGGGTGCGACGGTAACCGGATTGCGCGTCATCACTTGATGCACACGTTTTTGCAGGGTTTCTAAGTCTCTTGCGGTTTCCGCGCTACTGCCTAAGTTCGGGCTAATTGCGCGTAATAGATCCCGCTCCGATAACACGCCTTCAAGTTGATACTCATCGACGACCAACAAGTGATGAAAGCTCGCTTGGTCGAAGATTTCCTTCGCCACAGTTAATCGATCGTCCATTTCAACCGTGACGACTCGGGTACTCATAATATCGGCGATAATGATCGGCATGATGATCCCCTGTTAAGCTTGCGCATCCTAAGATGCGCTCTGTTAATGCGCTGCATTACAGTTACTTATAACAGAGTGGTGCAAGTTTAGCCAACACCCATTACAAAGTTTTAACTCAAAGATCTTGGACCTCTGGCTCATCATCCGCTGTGATTGGCATCCGCTCCGATTCGGGCAAGTGTGCACCTATGTAGCGTTGATACTTTTTACCTTTCAGTTTGTGGGTGTCCACCAGCACTAAGCCATCGATACAATCGCCAAAGTCGGCGTCGATACCAAAGGCGAGAAACTTAACCCCATCGGTTTTACACAGTTCACCATATTGTTTGTAGAGCGTAGGTACGGCCGCCCCCATACTCGCGAGCACTTGTTTGAGTTGCTTAAAGTTACTCTGATAATCCTCGGAGAAATACAAGTCATCTAACTTAGCTTTTTGGGATTTAGATAAGCCAAAGGGTGACATGGAAACTGCCATCTGCTGCGCAGGTGCAAATTCCCGCGCATAGAAGTGCACTAGCATTTCCCTAGCACTTCCAGGCAGTTGATTACTGATGGACACAGGGCCAAATAGATAACGATATTCAGGATGCTTGGCGAGATAAGCCCCAATGCCAAACCATAGATAATCTAAACTGCGTTTACCCCAATATTTAGGCTGCACAAAGCTGCGACCGAGTTCTAACCCTTGCTTCACAAAGGGCATAAAGCTGTCGGCGTATTGGAATAGGGATTGGCTGTAGAGTGCGTTGTCGCCATATTTTGCTAAGACTTGCTCACCACTGGCAAAACGATAGGCGCCGATAATTTCAAACTGCTCTTTATCCCACAACACTAAGTGTTGGTAGTAGGAATCGTATTTATCGATATCGCGGCGCTTGCCCGAACCTTCGCCTACGGCGCGAAAGGCGATTTCCCTCAGGCGGCCGATTTCCCGCATGATGGGATTACTGTCGTGGTGTTGGTACAGATAAATCAACTTGTTATCTTGCGTTTCCCCTAGAAGTTCACATTGTTGCAGTGCCGCTTGCAGTTCACGGCGCGATTCGGGGTGGGCGATAGCGCTCTGGGTGATAAACAGTGGATCTTTATCTTTGCCAATACGATACAAGTGATTTTTAAGCAGTTTTATCTTGGTCTTGAGTGGAAAGTCCATTGAGCGTACGGCTTCATTGGGAATGAGCTCGCCAATGCGGATCGGCATATTACGTTTAGCCTGCTTGAACATTTCCTTCACTAGCAGCAGTGTCGCGAGTGGCTTGTAAATCATAGATGCGCCGTAGAAAGTGGCAGAGTTTTTGGCATCTAAAAATATTGGCAGTAGGGGCGCATTGCAGGAAATTGCCATCTTTAAAAAGCCTGAGTGCCATTGGGTATCACGCACGCCGTTAGGGCGCAGGCGCGAGACTTCGCCCGACGGAAAAATCAGCACTGCGCCTTCATTACGCAGATGCTGGTGGATTTTTTCTAAATGCTGTTTCGGTGTGCCGCCGGTCATATTGCGCACTGGCAGTAGGATTGAGTGCAGCGGTTTCAGCGCCATCAAGAGCTCATTCGCGACGACTTTAATATCAGGGCGAACTTCACTGATGAGTTTGATGAGCGCTAATGCATCGAGTGAACCTATTGGGTGGTTCGCGAATATGACCACTCGGCCTTCACAGGGAATATTTTCTATTTCGTTGGCGGGCACGGTAAAACTAAAGTCAAAACTCGCCAGCATTTGTTCGACAAAGTCTACGCCCTGTAAATAGGTATATTGACTGGCGATATCGTTGCACTGTTTTTCATTGAGCAGGTAACGCAGCATGGCCTTGGCAGGTTTAGCGAGCCAAGGTTTGTCATTGATCGCTGGTAGATTTTGTTCAACCACATTATCAACGGTAAAAATCATGTTATTCGCCTTAAACGGCACAGTATGCTTGTTATGGCTAAGGTTGCTGTTTAGCGTTTTTTCATTGTATTCCATAGCGTTATGTAATTGATTCATAGTGTTAGGCAACATCCCTTGGGCGAGTTTCGCCGGTATTTGTGTTTGGCATTTGCTGCGCTGCCGTTTTTTGTTGCTTGTCTTTGTGCGTCTCAGACGGCTGTTGTACCAGCGCTATACTGTTGAGAATATCGAGCGTGAGCGTTTGCTCGTTCCAGCGGCAAAGTTGTAATTCGCCGCTTAAGGTTTCTGTGATTAAACTGCAGTTTTCGACCCAGTCACCGTCGTTGGCGTAGATGATCTGCCTCTTTTCTGGGGGACTGAGTGGTGAGTAATATTGGGCTGCTCTGGGATGAGTCGAGAGTTCGGGCTGATGGATATGACCGCAGATCACACCGTCAACATCAAAGTGCTGGGCATAGTTGAGTACCGCTTGACGGTAATGTCCAATAGCGGCTTGAGCCTTACCCACTTTGGACTTGATGTAACTTGCCAGTGACCAATAGGGGTAACCTAAGCGTTCCCGCAAGCTATGGAGATTGCGATTGAGGAACAATAATAGGTCATATAAATGGTCGCCCAATATGGCGTAGAAACGGCCGACACACACATCGGCATCAAACTGATCCCCGTGGAGCATCAAGAGTTTATGGCCGCCAATTCCGTGGTGAATATGTTGGCGGGCAATTTTAATATTCCACAGGCTTAGCTCGGCGTAGGGTTTAATCAGTTCGTCGTGGTTGCCCGGCAGATAAATCACTTGGGTGCCGTTTTGTGCCAGTTCAATGAATTTTTGCAGCACCTTATTGTGGCTATCGGGCCAGTGCAGCTTACGTTTCAACGCCCATAAATCGACTATGTCACCGACCAGATACAAGTGCTGGCAGCGCACGGTTTCAAGCAAACTGAGCAGGTAGTCAGCCTTGCAATCCTTACAGCCTAAATGAATATCTGACAACCAGAGAGCGTTAACTGTGATGCTTGCTGTATGGGCTGAAGTTGATGCGGATGGGGTAATAGCGGCACAATTGAATTGATTTGAGGATGTTGGTGCTAATGTTGGCGTTGAGCGATTAAAGATGGGAGGGGAAAGGCTGGGGTCATTTATCTCTTCCCGCGTAGACCTCTCAAGTTTCCTGAAATTAAATCCTGTCATCTCGTATTCACCCCATTAGGCTGTTAACGAATATGAGCTTAGTGAGGGGCTTTGACCGAATGATGAAGTTTAGATGACATGCAGATGACAAAAGGTGAATTAGCCTGGACTGAACCTGCAAGATTTACATCAGGATGTAATTAGATCCGATAGGTTGGTTTAACTTACTTCTGCCCCAAAGCAAGATAACTTTGTTGTCAGTTTGCAGTATGAATTGTCATTGTTTCCCCTGTGACTCGCCGCCCTTGCATTTAACAAGAAGCGTCCCTGAGGGCTCTACTAAAACATCCTGTTTTAGAAGGTCACAGTTGCAACAATGCCAATCTTAATTAACACTTCTGCTGTTCGTTTAGCTAAAAAGCTATTGCCTCAAAGTTTGCTAGCACTTGTTTAGTGAATCGAAAACTGACGAACGAGTTGCCCTACAAAATCTCATTAATTAGCTAATGTTTGGCCCTACTGTACAGCGACTAGCAATGTATCGGTATACAGTCGTATTTAAATTTAGATACTTTTGAGTGTTTTTTAACTCATTTCTTGCGCGTTTTTCCAGATTAAAATTAACAAAACCATTTAAAATCATATGGATATACTTACCAAAAATTAGTTAATTGGTTTGGATAACGCGCATGCGCGTTTTTCCGGATGGTGTATTTGATAAAAAGCTGATAAGTTCTTTGCATACAGATAGTTAACTGTGCGCATTTTCACTGGTCTAATGAGGTAAACGCGCATGCGCATAAATACTAAGACGTTACGTGTCATTGAGTTCGATCGAGAAAGGTAAATGAATCTGAAATATGAAGTACAACCCCAAATAGGTATCGGCCCTGTTAAGCTTGGTATGGATCGTACTTCCGCAATAGAATGCATGGGTTTAGAGCCTGATAGCTTTATGAAAACTCCAATGAGCCAGCATCCTACAGATTCATTTTATGAGGCAGGCTTTCAAATATTCTACGAAGGTGAATTGCCAAAAGTAGAAAGTATCGAGCTATCTCGCGGTTGTGGTTTCGAAGTCACGTTAGCCGGTAAATGCATTCTTGATCTTCCGGTTAATGAAGCGCTTTCAAAAATAGAGAGTATAACTGGGCTAAAGCCAGAAACAGGCGACGAAGGCTATACCTATGAAATTCAAAGCCTCGGTCTCTGGCTTTGGCGGCAATCCAATGAGCCAAACGATGAAGAAGGTTTGTATTTTTCAACAATCGGTGTTGGTGCGGCCAACACGTAACAAGTCAAAGCACTCGGACTTGGTAAAGCTGTTATCTTTTTTGTTCCAAAAAAGCCGCTAACTTCACCAAGCCGGTGTTTGAGGCGTTAAGCGCTAAACAAATTTAGAGTGATTTATGCCAATAATAGATCTCAAACCAATTGAAAACGAACATCAAAAATCCTTATTCATAAATCATTTAGATGCTTTAATTCAAACTTATCAGCATAGTTCATTCGGTAGAAGCTATGTTGACTCAACTAAAAATTTTGTAAACGAAACAGAAGTTCAGGTTAGCATTGATTCTGTAGATGGGGTGATATTGATTAAAATAGTTTCCGATCTTAAAAACAGATTACTTCATATAGAATATGAAGATCTAAATAACAATGTTTTGACCGAGAAAATAACAGCACTAATACAGACTGCACTATTAAAATCACTAGGCTCTGTTAAGCAGATTTTTTATCGCCGATTTCACTACACATATTTTGGTGAACAATTAGATGGGGAGTATTGGGTTAAAGGTGTCAGGATTGCGCCAGTGTATTATGATGAAGAAACGAAACAGATAAGGAATATTGAGCGCTATTTTTCAATCGAGCTCGAAGTAGCTGCAATAGATGAACATGACGCCAATGCTATTAGCAATGAAATGGCTGATATATATGCAGCAAGATTATCTCTATTTCTGGATGTTGGGATATCCCCTCCACGTTCTGAACAAAAATGGTTTCTATCTGAAAACTATATAGAATCAAGTATACTTCGACAAACAGGATATTATGGCTATGACCATAAACTTGAACGAATGCCGAAGAAAAAAGAAATATGTAAACTTGGTGCTTATCATGAATCTTTACATCCATATCTTCATTACGTTGGTGAAACACTAAAACTCCCAACAGAAACAAGAAAGATTTTTTCTGCTTTAGAAAAAAGCGATCAATTACTTCAATTGGCATTCAATAAATGTTGTTTTTTATATCAACAAGCTCTTACGGCAGGCAGATATTACCCTACTGTTGAATTATCATACCTAGTTGCAGCAATTGATGCTCTCACAAAATGTGAATCAGAGAAGCTAATACATTTTGGTGAATTTATTAGGTTTTATTCTGGTGCAGACGGAAATGTTGATGAATTTATAGATTTTATGCATGGCACAGTCAGATCGGCTCATTTCCATGCTGGTGAATTTTCAATTGGCGAATATTCATATACTAGATTATCAACAATTAGATATTCTGATGTTAATAAAAGAATGCTTGAGCATAATTATCGAACATGTCGAAAGTTAATTCGTAATGCGATAGCCAATTGGTGTCAACTTTTGATTAAAAATACCTGTGAAAGCGCTTAATAATAACTTAGATTTGGACGTCACTACGTGCCGCCAATTAAGTCGAAGTTACCCATAGAAATTTTAATTCGAAACACACTAATTCTAACTAAAAGTCTAACTAGGAAATATCCCAAAGTGAGTTGTGTGGTGTCGAGTGGAGATTGTACGATTAAGTCACGCTATATAATCAAAACAGCCAGTTCGTGTATGAGTTAGTGCAAAAAGGGGAGTCAGTTAATCTGACTCCCCTTTTTTAGAACGCTTGTTGGACTTACATTAAAACCTACGTTAGGCCCAAACTAGCGTAATGTTAGAACAATAAATGCGCCACACCTGCGATAACAGGCAGTGTCACTAAGGTGCGTAGAATAAACACCACGAAAAGCTCAACGAAGTTGACGGGAATTTTACTGCCGATAAGCAGTGCACCGACTTCACTCATATAGATCAACTGAGTCACAGATAAGGCTGCAATTACAAAGCGGGTCATATCTGATTCAATTGAGCTGGCAAGGATTGACGGAATAAACATATCCGCAAAACCGACTACGATTGTTTTAGAGGCTTCAGTGGCTTCTGGAATATGCAGTAATTCGAGTAATGGAATAAACGGCATCCCCAGATAGTTAAAGATGGGCGTGTGCTCGGCAATAATCAGTGCCAGCGTACCAATGGCCATTACCACAGGGATAATACCAAACACCATATCGACAACGTTTTTAATACCTTCATTTAAGACCGCTTTTATGCCACCAGCACTGGCGGCTTTTTCTAAGGCTTTATCAAAGCCCCAAGATAAGGCGCCATGTCCAGCAGGGATCAGCTCATCATCTGGCATGCGTGGTGTGTCATCTATGTAGTTGTCTTTCTTCCACGATAATGGTGGCAGCTTAGGCACAATCACAGCGGCGGCAAAACCCGCGAGGCACACAGTCAAATAAAAGGGCACAAACATATGCTCTAACTTAACTTGTGAAATCACCACTAAGCTGAAGGTAATCGATACCGCCGAGAAGGTTGTACCAATAACTGCGGCTTCTCTCTGGGTATAAAAACGGGCTTCGTATTGTTTGCTGGTCAGCAAAATGCCGACACTGCCATCACCTAACCATGAGGCCATACAATCGATAGCGCTACGACCCGGTAGATTGAACACAGGACGCATGACTTTCGTTAAGAGTGTGCCAAAGAGCTCGAGTAGGCCGAAGTTCAGCAGCAGCGGCAGTAACATACCTGCAAAGATAAATACCGAGAACAACACAGGTAATAAGTCGTTTAAGACTAATGCGCCAGTGCTCGAGGAGTTGATGATCTCTGGACCTAAACCTAAGTAAGTCAGTACGATAAACACTGCACCTAAGATCCGAGTCGTCAACCACATGGGGCTGACATTCAATAAACCATTAAGGAAGTGATTTTGCGTAACGAATGTGGGCTTAAACACTTTTGACAGTAAAGAGGCCAGCGCCGTAGTCACAACAATAATAGTCACTATGAGGGTTAGCACACCGCTCAATGCGCCTTGCAGTGCTTTAGATATGATAGCGATAGGAATTGTGATCGCATCGTTGTAGCTGATAGGGGTCATAAATAACAACAGACCAATCAGCGAAGGGACGATAAAGGTGAGTATCGTCTTAATGTTTCGGTTTTTATTTTCAGTAGCCAATGTTGTACACCTTAAAGTACGAGTCGTACATGGTAAATTTGAATAAATAGCCGCACGTAACAAGCTGTCGACGCTAATTAAGGTGCATTTAAATTCAACTCAAAAACGAGAATGGGGAAGATTACTCGCTTAGCTTCTCTATGTAAAACGATTCGCTAGTTAGTTTGATATAAGCAGCAAAACAGCATAGTTATTTTACTTCAGTTGTCGATAAATTAAGAGTGGTTATATTGGATTGTATTACTGTAAAAGCATTATTAAACATTGATTTACCATCGCCTACCTTAGGTGGGTTAACGACTGGTTAATTACTTGTTTGCTGATGTGTGTGAAACTATCCAGATGTTATTTCTGCACAAAAAAACATCAGCAACTTTAGCGCTACTGCCATGTTGGCTGGTTTTCTGTTCGATTTGAAAGTGCAATAGAGATAACTCTGGCTATATAGCGTTGACGAGAACCTGTTGTGCATATCGCGGTAATGTTAAGGATCCTTGGGCATTAGGACACATTTTTATGCGATAAGCCTTTAAATCGACTTATCTCTAAAAGTGACCTTCTCCATTATCTTGATGCTTTTGTGATTGACTAAAAAGTCGCAAATAACGATGAAAGTAAAAATATTATTCATAAAGCGGATACCTGCCGCTTTAAATCTTCTCATTTCCATGTAAGTTAGTATTACTCCCATCCAGCTCTAGTATTCATGATCGCAAAAGTACAGAAGGTTACGATTAAAGGCGGCTCAACACTGGCCATTAAGTTTGGTTTTTTGGGGATCTTTGGGCTTTTAATTGGCATTGTTATTACTGTTTTGGGGTTCGATGATTCTGAATTCCATCGCTTCAATTTTTTGAATCACACCCTAAGTGAATTAGGGACTTATGGTCATTCGTCTTTCGCTGTCATTCTCAACGGTGGATTGTTTTTTGGCAGTTTAAGCCTCGTTTTCTATTGTTTGTCTTCTTTGCAGCAGGTAACTTCTTGCTGGGGATACCCTTTCTTTATCAGTTTGGCTCTCACTTTTCTGGCTTTAGCGAGCGTGGGATTATTTCCGGTGAACGTGTATCACTTGCATGTTCTTGGGCTGAAATGGTTTTTCTATCTGGGGAGTTTGAGTGCGATCTTCTACTTAGCCTTGGTCTGTTTCGGCAAGTCTAACTTTGGCCGTTGGACTGGGTTGTTGGCGTTAATAGTCTTATGTAGCATGTTGACGTTTCTGTATGCGCCACAGCTCAATTTAGGTTTGACCGAAGGCGATAGACCGTTTTATCAGGAGATGGTATTGCAACTGCCGCGTCCTACTTTGTGGTGGCCAGCCCTACTAGAATGGATTGGACTGGGAAGTTTATTGTGTTGGACAAGTGTGCTGCTTTTTAGCCAGTTAAGCTTCAGCCAAGATCCCAAAATCATTGGCTGAGTTATCTTTAAATTTAGGCTTAACTTCAGCTCTAGGCTATGGATTCACATGCACAGCAAGGCCCGCTTCACCAAACCAATAACCGTTGCACTGGGTTATATCAAGGTTGCTATTCATTGAGAAATCCTGAGTATTTTTAGTCGCTTGAATCGTATCGACCAAAGTATTGGCTTTAGTGATGCAGTCAAGACTACTGGGTGATACTCGAAACACATCGACCCCCATCTGTGTCATTGCCGCTATTTCACTGCGTAAATCTAAACAGCTAGCGGATTGGGTTTGAATTCCATTGAGCCTGAGTAAAGGTTGCTGCTCTTGGGTTTGCGCGAGTAGTCCTTTACTGTATTCACGGCACACCGTTTCGCAATGATCTTTCGTGAGCTGTTTGTGTCTAGCGGTAAAGCAGCGTGCTGAATGGGCGAGTGGTAAATAGCCGTGGCCGAGCACTTCCACCTCAAATGATGGCTGCTCTTGAATTACTTGTTGTAACCAAGCCTTAGATAGCTCCACTGGCATCACAAATCTTTGCATTCCAAACCGCTGCAAGATATCTAAACTAGCACGATTGTAGTTATTGATACTCGCGCCGCAGACAAAGGGTAACTTACGTTCTTTGGCAAGATACACTGCCGCCATATCGTTTGCTTCGACGATAAATTCACCGTTATCGACCTGGCGTTTGAGCTCAGTATATTCAGATGGCGCTTCGATTAAGGCCAGCGTCGAAAGCACGACTTCTTTACCCGCCTGCTTGAGCATTTGCGCCAGCTCTAGATAATCGCCCCACTTGAGTTCGCGTCTGCGGCTACAAACCGCCTCACCTAAATACACTAAGGGAATTTGACTGGCGGCGACTTGCTGGTAAAAGTCAGCGACTTGCTGTTTCTGCCAGCAATACAACAGTGGTCCTAGGGAAATCTTCATAAGGTGTCCTTTGTCAATCTTGCTCTCTATTTACCTTTTATTGCCAATCGCGCTCGTAGGCGCCAAGCGTAGTGATCTGACCCTCGGATACTTTCGCTAGGGCTTGTTCCCAATGGGGTTGATTTTGGCTTTGTGAGTACAGCGCTGGATTATTTAGATAGGTGTCTATGGCTTGACGCCATACTAGAGTGACTTGTTCAACATAGGCGGGGCTGCGTTGACGTCCTTCGATTTTCAGCGACACTATGCCCGCCTTGGCTAGCTCTGGAAGTAAGCTTAAGGTATTCAAACTGGTTGGTGATTCGAGTAAATATTGCGGCGAATCTTGATCTGCTGTGATGTAACGGCCTTTGCATACCACGGGATAACCCATTTGTTCGTCGAGGGCCGATTTATCAATTAACACATCGTTGAGCCGGGTTAATCTGTTCTGTCCTTCTTCTTGCCAGCGTACGTGTTTTGCTGGTGAACAAGATCCACCTGTGTTGGGCGATTGGCCCGTTACATAGGATGACAGCTGGCAACGCCCTTCGGCCATAATGCACAGACTACCAAAGGCGAATACTTCCAAATCCACTGGGCTGACTTTAGCAAGATCCCGTACTTGTTTCATGGATAACACCCGTGGCAATACTACTCGGGCGATGTTAAAGGCTTCCTTATAAAAGCTCAGCGCACCCAGATTGGTTGCACTAGCCTGCACCGATAAATGCAGTGGCAGGTTTGGATAGTGCCTATGGGCATAATCGAGTAAAGAAAGATCGGCGACAATTAATGCATCCATACCCAGTTTTGCCGCTAAATCGATAGCCTGATACCAACGATGCTCTTCACCGGGCTTTGGAAAAGTATTTAAGGTCAAAAAGATTTTTTTGCCGTGCTTTTGCGTCAGCTCAGTGGCTTCTTGCAATTTTGCGGGTGTGAAGTTTAATCCTGCAAACGAGCGCGCGTTGGTGTCGTCTTTTAACCCTAGATACACAGCGTCGGCTCCGGCATGTAATGCCGACTTTAGCGAGGCCAGATTTCCTGCTGGACACAACAGCTCCATAGTGATGCTCCCGATAAAATGATAGCCGCTGAGTGTAGGTAAGATTGAATGGCGATGAATTGATTTAAAACAGGTTTAAGATCATAAAATCCCGATAAACTGGGATATATCATGTTTTATTTTTGTAGGGTTCCCGCTATGTCCGCTGTTTTTTTCGCAAAATTTGCTCAGCAACTTTTAGAGTTCACCCCAAAAGCCATCGGCTTTCCCCTTGCTAAGATGCCGTTTAGCCTCAAAGCAAAAGCCATCAGCCAATTGCTTGAACTCTTACTTGCCGAGCAAGCTGCTGACGATGAGCTTGGATTTTTGACGGATAAATGGGTCGCGATTCGAGTGGAAGATATAAACTTAGCCTTCGAAGTCAGTTTTAATGGAAAATGGCAAGTCAGAGAGCTCACGGATGCGCAGGTGACCTTTAGTGCCAACTCTGCCGAGCTAGTGTTAGTGGCGGCGGCGAAGGAAGATCCCGACACGCTATTCTTCCAGCGTAAGCTGAGTATTCAAGGTGATACTGAATTAGGACTCGAAGTGAAAAACCTGCTGTTAAGTATCGAATTTGCCAGTATGCCAGCCCCAATTCGTCTTAGTGTTGAAAAGCTTGCCACTGTGATTGAGCGTCTGCAAATTGAAGCGAAACCGACAATTATTCTCGCCAAATCCCCAAGCTTTTAACGTTATTTAGTGAGACTATACACTGCTAATTCCATAAAGAAGCCCGCTAAGTTGTTATCTTAGTGGGCTTATTTTTATTTAAACTTTATTGTATGGTTTGGTCAATGAGTTAGTAGCTTGCACTCAGTTGTAGTCCCGAGTAGCTCGAATAAGCGCGTAACATCACATGGTAAGTTCCCGCTTGAGTCACGGTAATCGAACAGCTTTCATTGTTCCCGTTTTTATAGGGACGGCAATCATAGCTGGTGGTCGTTGGGGTAGTGCCTGCTTTGACATACAGGTCTACATCTCCAGTTCCGCCACTGGTGGCAATGTTGAGTTGGCTATTGGCTGGAACCACTATCTTATACATTTTCTCTGTTGCCGTTGCCCCGCTTAAATTCGTGACAGGTACGCCATTGGTTAAGCAGTTTGCATCGGTGCAGCTTCCGCCGCCATTCAGGCTATAGCTGGCTGTCAACTGGGCATTGGCGTAATTATTATAGCCTTGCACCATCACATACCACCGACCCGCCGTAGGTGTGGTGAAATTACAGCTCTCGTTGTTGCCATTTTGATAGGGGCGGCATTGGTAGCTTGTTGTCGTCGGTTTTTGCCCTTGGCTGACATAAATATCCGCATCACCAGAACCACCCGCTAGATTGATCCCTAAACTTGCCGCATTGACTGGGACATCGATGTAGTAATACGTCGCAGAACCTGTGGCACCACTGATTGCGACACCCACATTATTTTGCAGCGGTGTTTCATCGACGGGGCAATTATTGCCACAGCCACCATCATCGCCTGCGAGTGAAAAGAGTAATTTATTGGGTGAACCTGTTTTCGCGTCTGTAACTTTATTTGATGTGGCGCGCGTCGTGAGTAAGTTTGTCACCTGTGCGGGAGAGAGATTTGGATTTTCATGTAAGTATAATGCGGCAACGCCTGCCACATGTGGGGCAGCCATTGAGGTACCACTTATGGTATTAGTCGCTGAATTCGAGTTATACCAAGCGGACGTAATGCTCGAACCAGGCGCATAGATATCAAGGCAAGTCCCGAAGTTAGAAAAACTCGAGCGGGAATCGTTACTGGTGGTTGAACCAACTGTGATGGCGTTTACCGCACGGGCGGGTGAGTAGTTACAAGCGCTGCTGTTGTCGTTACCCGCCGCCACTACGAAAGTGACCCCTGCGGCAACTGCGGCATTGACTGCATCATCAGTTGCTTGGGAGGCGCCGCCTCCTAAACTCATGTTTGCGACGGCGGGGCCGGAAGCATTGTTTTTCACCCAGTTTATCCCTGCAATCACGCCAGAGTTACTACCTGAACCTGAACAGTTGAGTACTCTGACGCCCACAAGATTGACGTTTTTAGCCACACCGTAAGTAGCACCGCCAACAGTTCCTGCCACATGGGTACCATGGCCGTTACAGTCAGTCGCATCGTAATCATTATCCACAAAATCATAGCCACTACTGGCGCGACCACCAAACTCATTGTGAGTATTAAGCACGCCAGTATCGATCACAAAGGCGGTGACACCAGAGCCGTCGAAATCCGTGTGATAGTTACTATCCAATGGCAAGTTTCGTTGATCGATTCTGTCTATGCCCCAGGTCGGACTCGGTTGATTGGCATTGGCTTCAACCATAGGTGTTACTGACATGATTTGATCTTGTTCTATGTATTTCACATTTGGATCTTTACGCAGTGCTTTAATCTGTTGGGCGCTGGCCTTGATGAGTACACCATTGAGCACATTGCCAAAGTTTTTCATCACAGTGACATCATATTGGTTGACTAAACTCTCGGCTTTTTTCGTCGCGAATTCAGCTATGGTGTTGTTATTACTTAGATTAAGAACGCTTGGGGTATTGAATACAACAATGTAAGTATCTTTGATGGCTTTAGATTGCGGGACACTTACCATACTCGCTTGGTATTCATTAGCGTTAACAGGGAAGTAAGCAAGTCCAGTTGCGACCGCGACTGCAATTAAATGTTTCTTATGCATGTTGAACTCCATTTTCTTTTTATGTCTCCACGGACTTCGAGACATAATTCAATGTAGAAGGTATTTTCAACCTGCCCAGTTCGATGCTTAAGGTATATCTAATTCATAGGGTTGAAATGTAACACTTGATTTACAATTTGACCGTGGGTGACTTTTTACTTAGCTAAAGAGTGAGGTGTACAAATAAGCGTCAAAATAATAACTATTAGTCTATTAAAACAACCGAGTTTGTAAAAGTGGTGATTTATCAAGCGACATTTAGTCCGAATCATAAACTGTGAAGCAGCGATAAATTCCGTCTGCTACTTTTTTGACATTCACCGCTGAAAAGAAGTCAGTCTAAAGTAGTGTTTTGACTAATGCTGAAATAAAGGCTTGGATTTAAGCGATTTAAAGGTTTTCCATACTGTTAAATGCATCTTTATTGTGATTTTTTATGCGGGTTGTTTTGCGCAGGTTATGGCAGGTATTAGAGCAGATTTGACCGAGAGGCATTATAGCCACTCGGTCAGGTGACGTGATTAAGCTTTTTGCGTTAACACGGCAAATTTCACTAACAATTCGTCGTTAGATTCGACACGGTTTGGATCTGGGTCGATGCAATCAATGGGGCAGACAGACACGCAAGTCGGTTTGTCGTAGTGACCCACACATTCGGTGCAACGGTCTGGATCGATTTCATAGATCTCTTCGCCCATAGTGATGGCCTGATTAGGACATTCAGGTTCACACATGTCGCAATTGATGCAGCTATCGTCGATCAGTAGTGCCATGATCTTAACCTAGTTCATGTGGGTTGCGAGTATCCTGACCTTGGGGCAAGTTACGCAGCAAAATTCCGTGGCTCAAATCGACTTCTTTCGGCACGGGTAGATATACAGTGTGCCCCGAACCTAAACCGGCTTCAACCGCTTCAGCTTTGCGATTTTCGAGTTGTTCAATCGTCAAACTGATATTGCCTTGCGGCGTCATCAGTTCAACACTGTCGCCAACGGAGAACTTGTTTTTTACTTCAATTTCGGCCAATCCTGCAAGATTACGTTTTCCCGTCAGTTCACCTACAAATTGTTGGGTGTCACTAACTGAGTAGCCATAGTCATAATTTTGGTATTCATCATGCACATGGCGACGTAAAAAGCCTTCGGTATAACCACGGTGGGCTAGGCCTTCTAATTGATTCATTAGACTGCGGTCGAAATCTTTACCCGATGAAGCATCTTCAATCGCGCGGCGATACAGTTGTGCGGTACGGGCAACGTAATAGAAGGACTTAGTGCGGCCTTCAATTTTGAGCGAGTCTATGCCCATTTTAGTCAGGCGCTCAACGTGCTGAATGGCCCGTAAGTCTTTAGAGTTCATGATATAAGTGCCGTGCTCATCTTCGAAGGTGGGCATGTATTCGCCGGGGCGATTGGCTTCCTGTAGTAGGTAAATTTGATCTGTGGGGGCGCCTGCGCCTAAGGTCGTTGGCGTTTCAATTTGCACCGCATTTGGCAAGGCAATGATGTCACCGCTGTCATTTTGCTGCGCTTCGTGTACATCGTATTTCCAGCGACAAGCATTAGTGCAGGTGCCTTGGTTAGGATCGCGTTTGTTGATATAACCCGAGAGTAAACAACGGCCTGAATACGCCATACACAGGGCACCATGCACAAACACTTCAAGCTCGATATCGGGGCAGCGCTGACGAATTTCTTCGATTTCATCTAAGGACAGTTCGCGTGACAGGATCACGCGTTTGATGCCTTGGGTTTGCCAAAACTTTACCGAGGCCCAGTTGATGGCATTCGCTTGCACGGATAAATGCACCACTTGATCAGGAAACGTTTCACGCACCATCATAATTAAACCGGGATCGGACATGATCAGTGCGTCAGGCTTCATCGCCACTACGGGTTCCATGTCCTTGATATAGGTTTTTAGCTTGGCATTGTGGGGCGCGATATTGCTCACCACATACAGCTTTTTACCGAGTGCATGGGCTTCTTCAATCCCAGTGGCAAGGTTTTCCATTTTAAAGTCATTGTTACGTACCCTTAGACTATATCTTGGCTGACCGGCATACACTGCATCTGCGCCATAGGCAAAGGCGTAGCGCATGTTCTTTAAGGTTCCAGCTGGAGACAGCAGCTCAGGTTTAAACATAATCACTCTCAAATGGGTTAATAAATGACGCGGTGCGCGGGGGCGGCATTTTACACAATGAAAGTAGGGGTATGCAAATTGCCTTAGTTAACTTTAGCAGTACTTCACATTTTACGAATATAGTGAGTTTGGCTTAGATCAACTGGAGCGGAATATTTCAACTTGAGTGATGATTAAGGTCGATGATCAAGACAGATAAGTAAGGCAAAATTGATAACGCAATCATACAAATTATTAACGTCTGCAGTTTTTTCTACGCATCTAATGACAGCCAACTGATATACTCCAACAATCCAATGTTGATGTTTACAGATTGATGGGAGTTAAGATGTCTACCGAACATCTACTGTTAGTCAGTTTATTAAAAAAACTAAAAGACGATGCCTTAGTACTACCGACCTTGCCTGAAGTGGCGATGCGGGTGCAAGAAGTGGTTGGACGCTCCGATGCGAGCCTTAAACAAGTGGCAGAAGTGATCGGCCAAGATGCCGCGATTTCTGCGCGTATTATTAAGGTCGCTAACAGCGCGCTATATAGCCGAGGCGTACCCGCTGAAAGTATCAACAGTGCGGTTTCTCGTATTGGGTTAATTCAGATTAAAAGCATTGCCACTTCGGTGGCGATGGAGCAATTATTCATTTCCACCAATGAAATGGTGTGGGAAGTCATGGACGAAGTGTGGCGTACCTCAATCGATGTAACCGCTGCGTCTTGTGCCATGCTGCAGATGTATAATAAGCGCCATTCAACCAGTCGGTTAAATTTTGATACCTTAACCTTAGCTGGACTCGTGCATAACATTGGCGCCTTACCTGTATTAACAGAAGCGGAGGCGCATCCCCATTTATTCACTAGCATTGATCAATTACGCGCGCTCGTACGTAAAATGCAAGGGCCTTTGGGTCGTGCTGTTTTGAAAAGTTGGGATTTCTCTACCGAAGTGATGGAAGTGGTTGAGCGTTGGGCTGATTTACCTTATCTACCCGATCATGTCACCTATCTCGACTTTATCCGTGCAGCGGCCTTTTATACCGGTGAATTGCGAGCGGGCACTGAACTAGAGCAACGTCTCGGTGTGTTTGTCGCCCGTGGATTACCTGTGACGACCGATGATTTAGCCAGTGATGAGTTTATGGAAAAATTCCATTCAATTAGAGAAAGTTACCAATAATCGTTAGGCCTAAATGGAATTCAAATGGCGCTGATATTCTTTATCGTGTCATTTGAGAACAAGCTTACGTGGTATGGCAGAGGCCAAGGTATGTTCGTAATCGGGTTAGTTGTCGCTTCTCTCGCTTTATTGATATTTTCATTGTATATCCTGCAGTCAAAGTACAGATCTTTACGGTCGCAGCAAAAATTTTTAGCACAGCTTTGTACCCAGCTAGAGCAGCAAAAGGTTGAACGCCAAGCTTTAGACATTGGCATCGTCCCCCAAGCGTTTGTTCCTCTCTACCATACTTTAAATGAATTATTAAAGGCGTTACCGGCAAGTGTGGGTAAGGATAAGCTAACAGGACTTGTTAATCGTGTCGGCTTGAAACGTACTCTTACTGGCATGATGCCGCTGACTCAAGGGACATTAGTGCTAATTGATATTTATCGATTTCGCTATGTGAATGATCTCTTTGGTTTTGTGTTTGGCGATATCCTGCTGAAGCAATTTGCCGAACGCTTAAATAGCTTAAGTTTATCCCCGAGATTAATCGCACGCCTCAATGGTGATGAATTCTGTTTATATTACGAGCAAGCGTTGACTGAGGAGCAATTAGTCCACTTAAGAGGGCGGTTGCAAGTGCCTTTTAACATTAAGAACACGCCAGTCAGCGTTAAGCTTCAAATCGGTTGTCTGCATTTACAAGAACACCACGCCGACACGAGTCAGATGCTACGTCGAGTCGATTTGGCGCTGAAGAAAGCCCGCCATTCTCGTAGTGCGATTGCTTACTATGCCCAAAATGATGATATTCGTCAGTTAAGGGAACTGAAAATTATCGATAGTTTGCCTAAAGGTTTGCAACGTAATCAAGTATATATGGTGTATCAAGCTAAACAGGATATTGCCACGGGTCGATGTTTTCAGGTTGAAGCCTTGATGCGTTGGGAGCATGACGAACTCGGGATTATTTCTCCTGGAGAATTTATTCCCTTAGCTGAATATGCTGGCATGATTGATTTAGTCAGCCAATGGGCACTCGATCAGGTTTTAGCACAGCAGGCAAAATGGCGCGCGGCGGGGATACAATTGTGTGTTGCAGTTAACCTGTCGACACGGGACCTTGACAGTGAAACCTTACCCCAAGAAATTGCTGCAAGATTAGCCTATTACCAGCTCTCACCCGAATCTTTGATGATCGAAATTACTGAAAGCACCTTAATGGCGGATTTGACTAAGGCGGTCGAGACGTTAGGAAAGATACGTGCCTTAGGGGTTAGACTTGCAATTGATGATTTTGGTACGGGTCATTCTTCCTTAGCTTATTTAAAGCATTTACCCGTTAATGAAGTTAAAATTGATAAAGCCTTTTTAAAGGATCTGGAGCAGGATAAACCATCGGAATACATCCTCGAAGCCAGTATTAATATTGCCAAAAAACTCGGTTATGAGGTAACTGTTGAAGGAATTGAAACGCTTGAGATTAGAGATAGGTTAGTGGCTATGGGGGTTGATACTATACAAGGTATGTATTACGCGAAGCCCATGAGTGCCGCCGAACTCGAAATGAACTGGGCCCAACTACATAATACAATCTAAACCTTGTGCTCATTAAAGTAAGCGCTCGTTAAATCAAATGCTCGTTAAATCAAGAGTATTAAGGCTTGCAGTCGAGCCTTAATACTGTCCAGTTATCGCTATTTGAGTTGTACTTCTTTGAGTGATTTTTGTTGCCTTTGCTTATGTCGAAATAAGCTCAGGAAATCGCGCGCGTACTTGTATGTAAGAGTATTAGCTTTGTTCGCTTGATGTGAAACCAAGACTTAATATGGCGATTAACTCTGCCGGCATAGGCGCTAATTGATGGGCTTGATTCATACACACCATTTCTATGGTTGCAGTGACAGCAGGTTTTTTGCCCTGAGGGCGCCAAATTTCCTGTAGCCACACAGTGCGATACTTGCTCTCAAAGTAAAATTTAGTCCGTACATCGATAATATCGGCAAATTCCACCCCCTCATGGCACAGCATATCGCTACGATACACAGCAAAACCCAGTTGGTTTTGTTGCCATAATGCACTTAAACGCTCAGCACCAATCACATGCTCACGGGCTCGCTCGAAGTATTTCAAAAAGTTGGGGTGATACACCACGCCAGAAAAATCAGTATCTTCATAGTAGATTTGCACTGGGAAAGAAAAGGTCGGGCTAAATTGCGGCATGGGCTACGGCTATGCTAGATAGTTTTATTGCGCGATAGTTTAGCGGCTTATCTCTTAAAACAAAACCTCTAATGCGGAGAGGCAAAAGCGCTGTTAAGGGAAATGTGCAGACGACTTTAGGTCGGCAACGGTGATGCTTAATCTGGCCATGATTGACAATGTGACGACTGAAATAGTCATTAGATTCGATTATGGGACGCTTTTCTGCTTATAGATAAAATGCTTGTTACCCAAAAAATATCACGCTAATCAGGCAGTAAAATCACACTATCGTGCCTAATTCATTAATCCCTTCCTATACTGATAACTGCAATCCCTTTCTTACGTTGATTTGCTAGGTTGAGAGCTTTATATGAGCGAAATTAAAAAATCAGAAATATTGACAGAGAGTGGTACAAATGAACTCGAAATTATTGAGTTTCATCTACATAAGACACTTCCCAATGGTGGCCATAAAGTGTGCCATTACGGTATTAATGTCGCCAAAGTGAGAGAAGTCATTAGGGTGCCAGAAACGTCAGATTATCCCAATGCCCAGCGGCACATGGTTGGGGTGTTCTCGCTGCGAGAAAAGTTGATCCCTTTGGTCGATCTAGCTGGTTGGCTCGGAATATCGACACCTGAGGATTTAACCCACAAAGTGGTCATAGTGACTGATTTTAATAAGATGATTAATGGGTTCTTAATCGATAGTGTTCGTAGCATCCATAGAGTGTCGTGGGAGCAAGTTGAATCGCCGAGTCAATTTTTAGAAGCGGGTGAAAATGATTGTGTCGTTGCCGTAGTGCGCCGTGATGGCATGCTCATTATGATATTGGATTTTGAGAAGATTATTGCCGATATCAATCCTGAACTGAGTATGGATAAGTACGATGTCACGCTCGATAGAAGTGTACTGATCAATGATAAAATGCTGGCGAAACGTGAAGCGAAAACGATTTTAATTGTCGATGATTCCGCTTTTATTCGTAAGATGATCGAAAATACCCTTCGCAGCGCAGGTTACAACATTATCACAGCCAAAGATGGTGGTGATGCCCTTGAAATGCTAATGGAATTTGAGAATCTTGCTGACCAAGATAATGCTTCGATTTCTGATTTTGTCAGCGCCATTATTACGGATGTTGAGATGCCTCGCATGGATGGCATGCATTTGGTGAAACGCTTAAGAGAATCCAAGGCGTATCGACAAATGCCAATTGTGATGTTTTCCTCTTTAATGAGTGAAGATAACCGCGCAAAGGCGATGGCATTAGGTGCTAACGATACCATTACTAAACCAGAAATTGGTCGTATGGTCGGTATGATAGATAAATACGTATTCGAAGAGTAATGCCATTTCATTTAGTGGCGATATTTGAATATGGGGTATTCGAGTCATCGCTATCAACGTCTTGACTGCTTCTTTAATGACAAACCATATCAAAGTAAAAAGCCATATTCACCGAGGCGAATATGGCTTTTTTGTAGGGTAAACGTTGTTTACTAGCGAATGATCATTTGATCGCGCTCTGGTCCAACAGAAACCATGCTAACGCGTACACCCATTAAGTCTTCAATACGTTCAACATATTGTTGTGCGGCGACTGGTAGGCTTTCGAAGGTGCGACAACCAGTAATATCTTCGCTCCAGCTTTGCATTTGCTCATACACTGGGCTTAACGCAGCAGTTTGTGGCCAAATTGGGTTCTCAGTGTGTTCACCAGCATAGGCAACACAGATTTTCAGATCTTTCATGCCAGAAAGACAATCAATCTTAGTCAGGGCAATTTCGGTTGCTGCTTGTAGCTCAACACCATTACGGGTGGCAACAGCGTCGAAGTAACCCATGTCACGTGGACGGCCTGTCGTTGCACCAAACTCGTTGGCATTTTCGCGGAAGGCGTCTTGCTCTTCCATTGCGGTCACTAAGGTGCCAGTGCCGACTGATGAACTAAAGGCTTTCGCGACAGCAATTACGCGCTCTGGACGCAGAGCTGGTAAACCGCTGCCGATACCCGCGTAAGCCGCAGTCACGTTTGAAGATGTGGTATAAGGATATTCGCCGTAGACTAAGTCGCGGCCAGCACCTAATTGCGCTTCAAACAGTAAGCTCGCATCTTGTTTTTGTAATGCTTTTAATGGCTCTGTCACGTTACAAATAAACGGACGCCAAGGTGCCGTCACTTCTAATAACCATGCGGTCATTTCGGCGGCGGTTTGATTAAAATCGCAACTTGGATAAAGTGCTTTTAACTGTGGCAATTTCCAGTCGAGCATAAATTGAATACGCTCTTGCAGCACTTCAGGTTGGTTTAACCAGCCGACTAAAATGCCTTTTTTCATCACGCGATCGCCATAGGCTGGCGCAATCCCTTGACGGGTTGAACCATAGGCGAGGTCGCCAAGACGTTGTTCTTCTAAGGTATCTTCTAATGCATGTAGAGGTAAGCACAGGGTAGCACGGTCAGAAATGCATAATTTGACTTCAATGCCAGCCGCTTGCACTTCAGCAATTTCTACACTGAGTTTTTCAGGGCTGATCACCATGCCAGGGCCTAAAACTGCAACGCAGTTAGGGTTGAAAATGCCACTCGGTAATTGGTGTAATTTAAAGGTGCCATAGTCGTTGACGACGGTATGGCCAGCGTTGTTACCACCTTGAAAGCGAATACTGGCAGCGGCATCCGCGGCTAAATAATCTACGATGCGGCCTTTGCCTTCATCACCCCAATTTGCACCCACAACCACGATCGACGGCATAACAACATCTCCTCATTGATTAAGACGCTATGCTAGACCCGTCATTTGAATAAGAGAAATTAATTATGGTTATCATCCCAATAAGAATTTCATATATCATTGGCTATCATTAACTCTAATACTTTGCAAAAGGTGGCGTTATGCTCGATATCCATTGGTTAAAGACCTTCGTGACTTTGGCTGAATACAAGCATTTTGGGAAAGCGGCCACAGCGCTGCACATGACGCAGCCCAATGTTAGCTTGCATATTAAGCAGTTAGAGCAAAGCACTCGAGTCAAGCTGATTGACCGTAATCCCTTTCGATTAACGCAAGCGGGATTTCGCCTGTTAGAGAGCAGTCAGAAGACGTTAATGGAGCTACAAATTTGTCAGGCGGATCTCAATGCGATTAATGACCTTAGCCAAGGCACCTTGACCATTGCCGCCAGCGATATTATCTCGCGGTTATTATTGATCCAGCCGTTTCAGCTTTTTAAGGCGGAGTTTCCGGGAATAGATTTCTCACTGCTCAACACAACCTCATCACAAGCCTCTGAATTGGTGAAAAATGCCGAGGCCGATTTAGGGTTTGTTATTGCGCAGAAGGAAAGTCAGCCACTGCATTTTACTGAGCTACAACAGATTAAATGGTGTGCAATCGGAGATAATTTACAGCAATGGCAGCAGGCAAAACCCTCTGTGGATACGCCCTTAGCCGAGCAACCGACGTTGATTTTATTAGGACACGATACGCGAACCCGCGAATTGTTAGATCCCGCATTACCGTCGCTGAACTTATCGAATTACAGAATAATGGAAGTCGGCAGTGTTGACGCGCAAATCGATTGGGCAGAGGCGGGATTTGGTGTGGCTATCGTACCGGAGTTTTCGGTTTACACTAAGGCGAATCTCACCACTAAAGTCACTCCTCTACCGCAATTCCCTACTACGAGTTTAGGTTATATTGTGCGCCAGAATCAGATCCTGTCGAAGGCTATTAAGCAGCTGTTATATTGGGTGAATCAAGAGATCATTCGCTCGCAGCGGTAATCTATCATTCGCTTGTAGCGATAGTGGATTAGTCAGCGACTAAGAGCAGTTTGTCGTATTGGCCTGTGGCTTTTAGCTGTGATAAGCCAGCGTCGAGTTGGCTTGCTAAGGTTTGTGCTTGCGGATTTCCTTTCGAGAAGGCCAAAAAAATATCGCTGCTGTGGTTAGCAAATGCAGGAATAATCTCATCATCTACCCCCATTTTTTTCAGGTTTTCCTTCGCGACTAAGTCGAACATCAAGGCGGCATCTATGCGACCAATTAACAATAAATTGATGAGCTGTTGTTGGTTGGCGACGGTGACGATATTGAGCTGTTGCTGTTTAACTAATGTGGGAAACTCATCACCATATTCATAGCTTTTAATCACGCCGATAACGGTGCCTTTAGGTAGCGCCCATTTATTGTCTGCCAGAATAGGTTTTTGTTTCTTTTGATAAAAAGAAGCCGTGGCGATAAATAATGGGGTGTTTCCAAAGATGAAGCGTTGCTCAGTACTGTTCTCGCGGGTGACGTTAAACACCCCATCAACTGCACCTTTTTCCGCCATCATTAAGGCACGGGAGTAGGGGACAACTAAGCTATTCACTTCAATATGCGACTGTTTAAAGGCGGCTTGGATTAAACGATGGGAAATACCTTGACCAAACTGATTGGCGAAAGGTGGCCAACTGTCTTCTGCGGCTAAGGTTATGGCTTGAGGTTGCGATTCTGCTGGTATTGCATTACTTTCTTTAGCGAGTGCCATGTTGCAAATAATGGATACGAGCAATAAAACGATGCTAAGTATCAATGCTGACGGCAAATTTAATGCCTGCTGCATCCTGAGCCTCATTCTGTTCCCTGCACGCATTTTGCTTCCATCTCCCCGCTTAATATATGGCTTTTATAGCATAAAGAATTATATCTAGACTAATGATTTGAATATTAATTACTGATAGTTAGTCCTTTTGTGATGTTTATAGGATATTTAAACAACCTCAGTTTACTGTGTGCGGGTCTATTATTTTTATGTACTGTGTTTAAGGGGAATTTTACGCTGGGCAACACATGAACTGGTTTAGCTTTCTTGTTAATACCAATCGTACTAAATATCTGTTCATTCAGCGGGATTTCAACGCGCTTTAGACAAGGCGAAGGCTTGAAGGCATAGTGGTGCTCTGTCGAAAGCCTTGAACGCAGTATAAAGCGCGTTAAAACCCGCCCTTCGGGAGCCACACAGGCATCCCACTCCGGTGTTGCATTGACTTAAAAGGGAATAACCATTTCTGCGTCAATGCGCCTTGGATTGAGATGCCTGTGAGGCTCTGAACTGATTAGATATTTAATGTGATTGGTATAAGTAGAAGAAATTGAACTGGATAAGTTTCAATGCTGCCATCAAACGAATCGCTAAATTGTTTAGTGAGGTTCGTTTGATGGTGATGTGTGTTGATCTTAGCTGCGCTATTTGACCTTAGTGGCTTGCATAGTAATCCAAGTCTTATAGGGCTGATACTTGTCATAGCACCAATGGAATAGGGTGCTGTAGAAGAAGAAAAAGATCAAAAAAACCGCTTCTAAGCCCATGGCTGCCAACCAACCTATCTGTAGAAACCAGGCGATGGTCGGTATGCTAATGAAAATAAGTCCCCCTTCAAATCCAAAGGTATGCAGTATTCTGGTTTTCAAAGTGCGTTGCTCTCGATTTGCCCCAAATACCCTGTCGAATCCTAGGTTGTAGAAGTAGTTCCATACCACGGTATAAAGACTCAAAGCGATACCTACTATGACAAGTTCACTGGTTCCCTTGCCTGATATTAGGGCAGAAACGGGGATAATAATAGCGAGTGCAATCGCTTCAAAGAGTAAGGCGTTAAAGATACGTTCTGTCGTTTTCATGGCTATTTCCCATTCATTTAATGTGACTATGGCCATAATTTTATCTATTATAGGGATAAGTTATAGTTAGATAGTATCGGTAAAAACGATATGTTTAGTCTCGAACAACTCGAAGCCTTTATGGAAACCGTAGAATCTGGTTCATTTTCGAATGCTGCAAGGCAACTTAAGAAAGCACAATCCGTGATTAGCCAGCATGTGATGAATCTTGAAATTGACTGTGGGGTTGAGTTATTTGACCGTTCGGGCCGTTATCCGGTATTAACGGCCGAAGGTAGTAAATTACTGCCCTACGCAAGAGCGACGATTCTTCAACATCGTAGGCTCAAACATACCGCCTTATCGCTCTTCAGTAGTCAATCTTCAGAAGTGTGCCTTGCGATGGATGAAGGCATTCCGATACAGAGAATATCTGAAATTATTCGGTTGTTAGAAGGTGATTTCCCTAATATCGAACTCGAGTTTCTCAGTGCCTCAAGCATAGATATTATCGACATGGTGCATTCGGGAAGAGCATCTACAGGATTGATTTTTAGTGAATTATCTATGCCAAGTAGTATAGATTTTGAGAGTATTGGGGTGATTCAATTCGATCTTTATGTGGCGAGTTCGCATCCCTTAGCCGAATCAGTTGCACCGAACATGGACTCATTGCGACTGTATCGACAATTACTCATCCGCTCACGGAATACTAAAACCAGTAGTTTTCAGCAGGCGTTCAGTCCTGATGTTTGGTATGCCGATAACTATTACGTGTTATTGGAACTCGCATTACAGGGCCATGGTTGGTGTCTGTTGCCCGAGCATATGGCATCCAGCTCAGTTTCATCGGGTCATTTAACTCGTGTCCCCATAGAGTTTGAGCTGATAGGCTGGTATGCAAACGTCGATGTGATCCAGCATCAAGATAAAAGCAGCCTGCCATTATTGAAACGACTCAGACAACTGTTTAGAGAACTCTTGGTTGGACAGAAATAAATGGTTGGACAGAAATAAAGCAAAGCATAAATAAAACCCCAGTTAAGTGAGTACTCTACTGGGGTTTAGTTTTTGTGGATCAGGATTTGTGAATCAGGATTAATTATTACGCGGAAAGTTAGCCAGCACTAGCTCGGCCACTTTGCGCAGTTCATTCGGGCAAATTCCACTGGTCGCTTGTACGGCCATACCTTGCAATACAGTGCCTATATAACGGGCAAGCAGCAAGGGATCGGCGTCAGCGGGCAAATCACCTTCATTTTTGGCGCGTTGCAGTCGTTCGCACAGGGCTATTTCTCCGTCACGGCGACGATTAATCAAAGTATCTTTAATCGCTTGTCCTGCTTCACTACAGGTGAGTGCCCCTTGAACAATCAAACATCCCTGTGGATGGCTTTTATCCACCAAAGAGCTTGCCGCACCTAGTAGCATTGACTCGATAACCTGATAGGCGGTTTTTTGTTCAAGTGCCGGGTAGAAAAACGCACAGGGGCGCTGTTCATATAATTCTATCGCTTTGAGAAATAACTGTTCTTTATTACCGAAAGCGGCATAAAGGCTAGGTTTATTAATGCCCATAGCTTGGGTGAGATCGGTTAACGATGTACCTTCAAAACCTTTGAGCCAGAAGACTTCTAAGGCTTTTGCTAATGCATCGTCAGTGTCAAAAGCTCGTGGGCGACCAACACAGGGCGTCTGGGTGACGGTTGACATCATTAGGCTCCTCAATTCTCAATTGCCCCTAGGATAGACATGGGGTTAGTCCCTGTCCAGCCACACTTGCCACTGATGACGGACTTAGGGGGATATGTCTACTTAGTCATTCAAGGTGTCACCTAAGTTCAGCATGGTATCTGCGTTAGTCAGTGTTTGCTTCAATATTCATCAAAATGCTTTGCAGTTCAAACTCGTAGCCTTTTGCCTCTGGACGCATTCCTGCCTAGGGTAAGTGCACACTTTTAATTAAATACTGTTCGGTACATAAATTTGTTGACAGCATCATTTTACGCTATATATTACCGTCCAGTATAGAATATTTTTTACCAATCGGTATTTAATTGGTTTGGTTTGTAACACAGCTGCATGTGTGGTTCGAACAGCGTGAAATGCCCGCCACTTTGAGGATAGTAATATGATGAGTAACAAACCTTTACGAATAATGATGTTAACGGCTGTGGCTGCTTTCGTCCTTTCAGCTTGTGGTGAGCAAACAGCGCAGCAGGGACCTGCACCGAGTGCGCCTAAGGTGGATGTCGCTCAGGTATTACATGAGCGAGTCACCGAATGGGATGAGTTTACCGGTCGTTTACAGGCGCCAGAAAGTGTCACCCTTATCCCGCGGGTGTCGGGCTATATAGACTCAGTAAATTTTAAAGAAGGCGCCTTAGTGAAAAAAGGCGAAGTGTTATTTCGCATCGATCCAAGCGTGTTTGAAGTGGAAGTGGCCCGGTTAAAAGCAGATCTTGCTAGCGCACTCTCTGCAGAGCAACTGGCCACTAATGATTTTGAACGGGCACATAAGTTATTTGACCAAAAGGCGGTCTCGGCCGAATTACTCGATACCCGTGAGTCGAATAAACGTCAGACTGCAGCCGCAGTCGCTTCGGTGAAAGCAGCACTCATGCGCGCCGAGCTTGATTTAGCTTATACCCAAGTACAAGCGCCGATTGATGGCCGAGTATCCTACGCCAACGTCACTGCGGGTAACTATGTCACCGCAGGGCAGAGTGTGCTGACCAGCTTAGTCTCTACCGCCAGCATGTATGCCTATTTCGATGTGGACGAGCAAACTTACCTTAAATACGTGAAGTTAACTGCGCAGAACAAACGTAACGATCCCCGCGCTGGTGATAATCCTGTGTACATGGCTTTAGCCAATGAGCGCGATTATCACCATATTGGCATGGTCGACTTTGTGGATAATGCGATGGATAAGCAGACGGGTACTATTCGAGTTCGTGCGACTTTTGACAATGAAGACAATAACCTATTGCCAGGCTTGTTTGCGCGTCTTCGTACTGCGGGCAGTGGCGCCTATGAGGGGATCTTGATTGACGATAAAGCCGTTGGCACAGATCTCAATAATAAGTTTGTGCTGGTCGTCGGTCATGATGGCACGGTCGAATATCGCGGCGTGACCTTAGGCGAAAAAGTCCAAGGACTGCGCATCGTGACCCAAGGCTTGATGGCCGATGACAAGATCGTCGTCAATGGTATGCAACGCGTTCGCCCTAAGATGCAAATTGAGCCAAACATAGTGGACATGGTCGACAGCTACAAGCTCGAGGCGCTACGCCAAGCCCAGTTAATACTCGATAAAAACCAAGAGCATTTGACTGCGCAAGCGGTCGAAACGGCGAGCCGCGGTTAAGGAATAACACACTATGTTGTCGCAATTTTTCATTAAAAGACCGATATTTGCAGCCGTGCTGTCATTGCTGTTTCTTATCACTGGGGCGATTGCCGTTTGGCAGTTGCCTATTACCGAATATCCAGAGGTAGTGCCACCAACGGTAGTGGTCACTGCTAATTATCCTGGCGCAAATCCTAAAGTGATTGCTGAGACCGTTGCTTCACCGCTGGAGCAGGAAATCAACGGCGTCGAAGGCATGTTGTACATGTCATCGCAGGCGACGTCCGATGGACGTATGACCTTGACCATCACCTTTGCGATTGGCACTGACGTGGATAAGGCACAAACCCAAGTGCAGAGCAGAGTCGATCGCGCTATGCCGCGTCTGCCGCAGGAAGTACAACGTCTTGGTATTGTTACTGAAAAATCATCGCCGGATCTCACCATGGTGGTGCATTTGTTATCGCCGGATAACCGTTACGACATGTTGTATCTGTCTAACTATGCGGCGCTAAACGTCAAAGACGAGTTAGCGCGGATAAACGGTGTCGGCGCTGTACGTTTGTTTGGCGCCGGCGAATACAGCCTGCGGATTTGGCTTGATCCCAATAAAGTCTCGGCGCTGGGTTTATCGCCAGCGGACATTATTGCCGCCGTACGTGAGCAAAACCAACAGGCAGCAGCGGGCAGTTTAGGCGCGCAGCCCAGTGGCAGTGCTGACTTTCAACTTTTAATTAACGTGAAAGGCCGTTTAACTGAACTGTCTGAATTTGAAGATATCATCATCAAAGTTGGTCAGAATGCTGAAGTGATCCGCCTTAAAGATGTCGCGCGGGTGGAACTCGGGGCAACGAGTTATGCGCTGCGCTCTTTACTCGATAATAAGGATGCGGTGGCTATTCCTGTATTCCAAGCATCGGGTTCTAACGCGATTCAGATTTCCGACGATGTACGCGCCAAAATGGCTGAGCTGTCTAAAGGATTCCCTGAAGGACTCGAATACGAAATCGTTTACGACCCAACAGTGTTCGTGCGTGGCTCGATTGAAGCTGTGGTAAAAACCCTGCTCGAAGCCGTGTTACTGGTGGTGTTGGTGGTGGTGCTATTCCTGCAAACTTGGCGCGCATCGATTATTCCGCTGGTGGCCGTGCCTGTGTCTTTGGTCGGTACCTTTGCCTTTATGCATTTGCTCGGTTTCTCGTTAAATGCCTTGTCGCTATTCGGGCTGGTGCTCGCCATCGGGATTGTGGTTGACGATGCCATCGTCGTGGTCGAAAACGTCGAGCGTAATATTGCCGCAGGATTAAGCCCAGTTGCGGCAACACAAAAGGCGATGAAGGAAGTGACTGGCCCGATTGTGGCAACCACCTTAGTGCTGGCGGCGGTGTTTATTCCAACGGCCTTTATGAGCGGTTTAACCGGGCAGTTCTATAAACAGTTTGCCTTGACTATTACTATCTCGACCTTTATCTCGGCGATTAACTCACTCACTTTGAGTCCGGCATTATCGGCGCTGTTACTCAAGAGCCATGATGCACCTAAGGACGGCTTAACTCGTCTAATGGATAAGTTGTTTGGTGCTTGGTTATTTGTGCCTTTTAATCGTTTATTTAACCGTGCATCTGATGGTTATGGCTGGTTAGTGCGTAAGGTGATCCGTTTTGGCGGCATTATCGGCCTAGTGTATTTAGGCATGGTGGCGTTAACGGGAGTGCAATTTGCCAATACACCAACGGGTTATGTGCCCGGCCAAGATAAACAGTATTTAGTGGCCTTTGCCCAGTTGCCCGATGCGGCATCCCTTGAACGTACGGATAGTGTGATCAAGAAGATGTCTGAGATTGCACTAAATCACCCCGGAGTCGCGCACTCGATTGCCTTTCCTGGCCTTAGCATCAACGGTTTTACCAATAGTCCTAACTCAGGCGTGGTGTTTGTTGCGCTCGATGATTTTGACTCGCGTACCAGTCCTGAACTGTCGGCGAATGCCATTGCAGGACAATTGAATCAGCAATTTGCTGTTATTCAAGACGCGTTTATTGCCATCTTCCCGCCGCCACCTGTGCAAGGCCTCGGCACTATAGGAGGGTTCCGTCTGCAAATTCAAGACAGAGCCAACCTTGGTTATGAGGCCTTGTATCAGGTGACCCAACAAGTGATGTACAAGGCGTGGGCCGATCCTCAGTTAGCTGGCGTTTTCTCTAGCTATCAAGTGAACGTGCCACAACTTGAACTGGATATCGATCGGACTAAAGCGAAACAGCAGGCAGTGTCGCTCGATCAAATCTTCCAGACATTACAAACCTATATGGGCTCGACCTATGTCAATGACTTCAATCGTTTCGGTCGAACCTATCAGGTGAATATGCAAGCCGACGAGGCGTTCCGTCAAAGTCCGCAGCAGATAAGTCAGCTAAAGGTGCCGAATCTGAATGGTGACATGATCCCGCTGGGGTCGTTCATCAACGTCAGCCAAAGTTCAGGCCCAGACAGAGTGATGCACTATAACGGTTTCACGACCGCTGAAATCAACGGTGGTCCAGCAGCAGGTGTGAGTACAGGCCAAGCGCAGGCGGCGATTGAGAAAATTTTGGCTGAAACTTTACCTAATGGTATGACTTATGAGTGGACTGAGCTGACCTATCAGCAAATTCTCGCGGGCAATACGGGTCTTTTGGTTTTCCCGCTGGTGATCATCTTAGTGTTTATGGTGCTAGCCGCCCAGTACGAGAGCTTAAGCTTGCCATTGGCGATTATCTTAATCATCCCAATGACCTTACTTTCAGCCCTCAGTGGTGTGCTGATTTACGGTGGGGATAATAATATCTTCACCCAAATTGGCCTGATAGTGCTGGTGGGGCTGGCGACTAAGAACGCTATCTTGATTGTCGAGTTTGCAAAGGAGAAACAAGACCATGGTATGGCACCTATGGAGGCGATATTAGAGGCAGCAAGATTACGTTTACGTCCTATCTTGATGACATCTATCGCCTTTATTATGGGAGTGGTGCCTATGGTGTTCTCCACTGGCGCGGGCGCCGAGATGCGCCAAGCCATGGGGGTGGCAGTATTCGCCGGTATGATTGGGGTGACTGTATTTGGTCTTATCCTAACGCCGCTGTTTTACTATGCCTTAGCAAAGAGAGGCGGTAAAAAAGCCGATGAGCATAAAGAGATAACAGTCGGTTAAGCTTGTTTTCTAGTTGAAAAACACATGAAAGGTCTATATTGAGTAGGCCTTTTTTGTTTATTCACGGCGAGAGCGATTAGATTTGACTATCTTTAGCTGGGGTTAATTAAAATTAGGTCAATTGATGTTTAGTGATGGTATTGCTCGCCAGATTAAAACTAAAACCAGAAATGAGGAATATCGTTGGTATTTTCTGGATCATCAATAAGAAACAATGAATAACTATTACCGGACCATTCTGTTAGCTTATAACTTATTGCCACTTGAGCGCGTCATTATCACAGAATGATTAGAATGGTTACTGTTTTACGACTTTTCTATATAATTTGATGATTATTCAATACATTAGTAATGTACAATGCTAGATGAATCTAGATCGTTTTTTTACGCAGAACTCAGCTAAGGTACTTGTTGGCCTTGCATCACTATGCCCGAGGTAACGGATGATCCTATATCGCGTTTTATATGCGTTAGTACTTTGCGTTTTGATCTATTTCACGCCTCAAGTCATGGCTGCTGAACTCAATATTAATGTAGTAGATCTGCAACAACAGGCCATTGCCGATACTGTCGTGGAGCTGATCCCTGCTGTAATGCCTGATAATGCAATACCTGTCGAGCATTATGAAATGTCGCAAAAAAATCGAACCTTTATTCCCTTTGTGCTGGCGGTGCCTAAAGGTGCAAAGGTGGATTTCCCCAACTTAGATCGTACTCGCCACCATGTGTATTCTTTTTCAGAAGCTAAACCTTTCGAACTTAAATTGTATGTGGGTCAGGCCGAAGCGCCGATTCAGTTCGATAAACCCGGTTTGGTCGCGCTTGGCTGTAATATTCACGATTATATGCAAGCATTTATCTATGTGGCGGATAGCCCTATTGTCGCTGTGACGGACGAAAAAGGTGAGATCCAGTTTAAGGGACTTACCGCCGGTCAATATAAAGTTAAGCGCTGGCATCCATGGCAGAAGGCTGCATCAGAGCCAACGGATTTACTGATCGCTAATGGTCCTAATCAACTCAGTCTGTCCTTAGACATTGAGCGTCAAGCTAAACCGTCGTCGCCGCCGTCGGGATTTGGTCACTACGATTCTGAAGGTAAGCCATTACATGCTAAATAGTTTTCGCGCTCGGCTGATTTTAGTTTTCTTTATTGTGCTGACGTTAGTGCAATTTGCCACGGCATTTTCCGTGTTGACAGCGACCGAAAAAGATAACTTTTTACAGCAACAGAAAAGCCTCGATATTGGCGCGAATGTGTTTCTCGAAGTGTTATCGAATCGCGGTATTCAGCTCAGTCAAAGTTTGTCCGTACTCAGTGCTGATTTTGGTTTTAAGCGCGCGATTGCAACTGGTGAGCAAGAAACCATTGAGTCAGTGTTATCTAATCACGGCTCTCGTATTGGTGCCGACGCCGCTGTATTGCTATCACCTAAAGGGGAGCTCTTGACCTCGAGTTTGCCCGGACTCACTCAGGATGATATTCAATCCTTATTTAATATGACCACCAGCAATCATAATGCTTTAGCTATCCTTAATTTTGATCATGCTAGCTATCAGTTTGTGCTGCAGCCGGTGAAGGCGCCGACCTTAATCGCTTGGGTTGGCATGGGGTTTCTATTAGATGAGAAGGTCGCCCAACAAGCTAAAGCCATTACGGGCATCGATGTGAGTTTTGTCAATCAGGCAACGGGCCGCACTGAAATCGCTTCAACCTTATCAGATAATGAAAAGTTAAGCGTAATTGAGCAGGCGAGCTTATTGCCTAGCTTGCTGAAAATGCCTAGTGAAAGTATTCCCGTAGATCATCTGTCTATGGGCATCAAACTTTATGATCACAACGGCAGCCAATTAGCGCTACTACATCAATCAAACCTTAAGTGGCAGCAAAGTTATCAGCAACTACGCAATAATATGCTGCTGATTTTTGCTTTGACCTTAGCACTGGCGATTGCGATTGCGATTTGGTTGTCGGGCAGTTTGACTGAACCCGTGCATCAACTTGTGAATTATGCCCGTAAAATCGGTCAAGGTAAGCAGCCTGCCAATATTCAAGGTGCGCCAGCAGAGCTGAGGGTGTTGGCTAAGAGTTTATCCTTAATGCGCGATGATATTGAAGCGCGGGAAAAGGATTTAGTCTACCAATCTCGCCACGATAGCTTGACAGGTTTACTCAATCGTTTTGCCGCAAAACAGCATTTGGCGGATCTTAACGATAAATTATCCGGTGCTATGGTGTTGTTAGATATTAAACATTTCCGCCATATCAACGATATTATTGGTTTTGCCAACGCCGATACTTTGTTACTGCTTTTTGCTCGTCGCCTAGAGCAATTAGCACCGACACCGGATTTACTGGCGCGTTTAGACGGTGACTCATTTTTACTTCTTTATAGCCAAGGTATTCGCCCTGAACATTTACTGAAGTCATTGGATATGCTGGAGTCACCCTTTCCAATCCAAGGCTCAAATATTTCTCTTACCGTGCGTGCGGGATTACTCGAAATCGATGGTAATGGTGCTGATATCGATGTGTTAGTGCGCCGCGCCGAAATTGCCCTCAATCAAGCCTGTCTCGAAGAGCAACGTATTGTCAGTTATCGTCAAGGCGCCGATGAGAAATACCAGCGTGAGCTGACGATTATCCGTGATTTGCCTATAGGTTTAGCGCAAAACCAATTGTATTTAGTGTTCCAACCTAAAGTGGATTTACGCCTAAATCAGTGCACTGGCGCCGAGGCATTGATCCGCTGGCAACATCCTACGCTAGGGTTTATTCCGCCCGATGAATTTATTCAACTGGCTGAAAATTCAGGCAACATTGATATTGTTAGCCAGTGGGTATTGAAGCAGGCTATCCAGCAATTAGTGACATGGCAGCGGCGGGGTATAGTGCTAAAACTGGCTATTAACCTGTCGGCCCACGATTTAGTCGATACTCGCTTACCAAATCAAATCGCCATTTTACTGAAAGATAATAATCTGCCAAGCGGTGCACTCTGTATCGAAGTCACTGAAGGCGCCGTGATGAAAGATGCACAGACTGTGGTGAGTGTATTACAGCGATTCCGTGACATGGGCGTGTCTGTTGCCATTGATGATTTTGGCACAGGTCATTCATCATTAGCCTATTTGAAAATTTTACCCGTTAATGAAGTGAAAATTGATCGCAGCTTTATCAAAGACATGCTCACTGATAGTCAAGATGTGATGATAGTCGATACGAGTATTAAATTGATCCACGGCTTAGGTTTTACCGTAGTAGCCGAAGGCGTTGAAGAACAAGAAGGTGTTGAGATATTGCGTAATCTTGATTGCGATATCATTCAAGGTTATGTGTTTTCGAAACCCTTAAAAGCGGCTGAATTTGATCTGTGGTTCGAGGCGTTTAACCATCCAAATACCGCTGATACATAAGCGCGTTTACTCAAGTCAATATGCAAAGACGCTAGACTAACGATTCATCGTCGAAAGAATGAGAGCGGAGCATCCAGTGAACATTTCCATAAATGCATTGAAGTTGAATTCATTAACTTGGACTTATGTTAAGGCTTTGTCTTGCCTATTTTTACTATTGGGCACTGTTCCTACGTTTGCTGAAGGTAGCCGTGTGGTCGCGACTGGCGGCGGGACGATGATTGAAGGCAGTGCTGGCGGTGGCATAGTGCCATGGGCCGTGATCAACGGTTATGGTAGTAGCGGTGAATGGTCGGCAACGACGATGGCGACCGGTGTCTATGTCGATGATTTTACGCTGAAAGTGATCGGCGCTTCTTTGAGTTTTGATAATCGATTCGAGCTGAGCGTTGCGCGGCAAACCTTTGATTTAGATACTATGGGCGGCGAGTTAGGCCAAGATATCTTCGGCGTAAAATACAAGCTTGCCGGAGAGCTACTTTATACGTCTATGCCGCAAATTACCTTAGGTGCCCAGTATAAAAGAGTCGATGACTTTGCGATTCCTCAGGCGGTTGGGGCGCGGGATGATTGGGGTTTAGATTTGTATGTTGCTGCCAGCAAAGTATTTTTTGATGCGGTAGCGGGACGAAATGTATTACTCAATGGGACCGTGCGCGCGACCAAGGCGAATCAAACGGGTTTATTGGGTTTTGGTACCCAAGCCAATCATGATTACCAGTTTGTGTTCGAAGCCTCTGCCGCGGTATTGCTGACGGATAATGTGGCACTGGGTATCGAATATCGCCAGAAACCCGATGAGTTAGCTTTTGCCCGTGAGGATGATTGGCAAGATGTGTTTTTAGCGTGGTTTATCAATAAGCATCTTTCCGTGGTGACGGCCTATGCGAATTTGGGCAGCATTGCAGGGTTTGAAGAGCAACGGGGTTGGTACCTGTCGGTGGAGGGGGCGTTATGAGGCGTTTATTGTTGAAACTATTACCTCTTGCCGCTTCGTTTGTTTTCACTGGCTGTGCGGTGCAAACGATCGAAACCTCAGCATCACAAACTCACTCTAGTCATCAAACCGCAAGCCATCAAACCTTATACCAAGATTTAGGTGGTAACGCAGGCGTATCGGCGATAGTCGATGGTTTGCTGGCACGTATTGCCACTGATCCACGCATAGTGCATCACTTTCAAGAGACAGATATTGCGTTATTTCGTGAGCGTGCCATTGAATATTTCTGTCTGGTTGCCGATGGCGGCTGCCTGTATCACGGCGAAAGTATGCAGCACAGTCATAGAGGATTGAATATTACTCAAGCGGATTTCGATGCCTTAGTCGGCCATTTGATTGAATCGATGAAAGAGCAACATATTCCGCTATCGACCCGTAATGCCTTTCTAAAACGTCTCGCCCCTATGTATACGGACATTACCTATCAGTGACTTGCTTCATCTTTAAAGTAGAAGCTCAACATAGCGTCTCTACATTGAGGGTGAAAGAGTAAATGAGTTAGATACGGTTAGCGTGATGAATAGCCACATTTTTTGTTTTGTGACTAGAGCAATAACGCCTCATCGATAGGGTGAAATTGAGAGGCTGCATCCCTTAAGGATTTAGCCGTCAGGGTAGGGACGCCATAGACTTGCGTTTCAACGCCATATTTTTGATGAATTTTTTGCAGCAATAAATCGAAATCACCATCACCAGACAATAAGATCACTGTATCCACTTCACTCGCCGCTTCCATAATATCGATAGTGATCCCCACGTCCCAATCGCCTTTGGCCGAACCATCGCTGCGTTGGATGAAAGGTTTTAACTTCACCTCAAAACCTATGTGCTTTAACGCGTCCTGGAATTTCAATTGCCCATCGTCGCCCTTATGGATGGCATAAGCCACGGCCAACGCTATATCACCTTCATAACCTAAGTGTTGCCACAGTTTACGATAATTAAATTGGCGACCATAGGCTTCGCGGCAGGTGTAATAGATGTTTTGTACATCGACAAATAAAGCGATTTTTTTCAAGGCGTTTTCCAGCGGCTAGGGGAGTAAGGGCACTATAGCATATCGAGGCAATAGGGTTTTCAAGGATGTTAGAGTGTTAGGTTCAGCCGTCGAGATGGTGAACCCAAAGCGTATGTTAGCTTCTATGGTATTTTTGATATTCGCCCGGTGACATACCGCAGAGTTTTTTAAAGTAACGCCCCATATGACTTTGATTGGCAAAGCCATTATTGAGTGCGATATCGGTCAATGATTGCGCTGAATGGCTCAAGCTTTGTTTGACCTTTTCAATGCGCACTTGCAGCAAATACTCCTGCGGCGTCATCGCAAATTGGCATTTAAACATGCGACAAAAATGGTACTCGCTAAGTTGGGCAAGCTCGGCCAACTCAGACAAGTAAATTTGCCGATGGGAATGGCAATGAATAAACTCTTTGATCGCTTTGGCCACTTTA
This sequence comes from Shewanella sp. DC2-4, assembly GCF_013248875.1. Classification (NCBI taxonomy): domain Bacteria; kingdom Pseudomonadati; phylum Pseudomonadota; class Gammaproteobacteria; order Alteromonadales; family Shewanellaceae; genus Shewanella; species Shewanella sp. DC2-4. The sequence continues at coordinate 850,368 of NZ_JABRVR010000002.1, forward strand.
GGTGCGAGTCCCCCCTTAATTGGCCCCACCGACAAATTAAAGCCTGAGCTTTGCAGCAAAGTCACCAGCACAGTGTCGGTTACCTGTTCCATCATCAGATGGTGATCACTCGTCTGCCAATCGAGCCCGGCAACTTGATGTCGAAACAGCGCCTCTAATCTCGGATTATCGACAAAGGTCAACTCAGGTAAACGCACTTGGCGTGGATCTTTATCAAAGACTCGCACCGCCAATTTTTTAAGATGTTCATCGCTAAAATACAAATGCATAAACTGCTGCGGTTGCCCCAGTTGCCAATGGCTTTGGCAGCCTTGGGGCATAAGACAAAACTTACTGGGCGCGCCATAGTCGGCCTTGATATCGGTTCTGTGGGTTTCGTAGCCGCCATCCAGATACATGCTCAGCGTATGTTGTGCATCGTTTTGGTAATACAGACGCTCGCTCGCATTTTGATAATGAGCCCAAGATAAATCCTCCGTAATCGCTTGTTTACGAATACAGGTTTTGGCGGATTTATCAAAACTGATGTATTTGGGCTCCATGGGTTCCTAGTGATCTCACTGGCTAAGCATTTTGTCTTTCCAAATTATCGCACTTATGGGCGTGGCTCAACGTCCGCTCGCGATTAAAACCGCAATATCGTGTTATGGCCAACAAGATGGTGACATAAGGACGAAAGCCATCGCTGTATAGTTTGCCTCATTAAGCATTTTATGAAGGTGTAGGGGACTCATTATGGCTGCTGTGATGTATTTGCTGATGATTTTTGTGTGGGGTTTTTCGTGGATTGCCATTAAGTGGCAGCACGGTGAGGTGGCGACGGAAGTCTCGATTTTCTATCGGTTTGCGATTGCGAGTCTCTTGATGTTCGCCATTGGCTTTGCCTTTAACAAGCTGCAAGCGGTAAAGCTTAGGCAGCATCCTTGGTTTGCGCTACAAGGCGTATGTCTATTTTGTTTGAACTTTATCGCGTTTTATACCGCAACCCATTATATTGCGAGCGGTTTAACGGCAGTAATTATGGCCACTGCCCCCATTTTTAATGCGATACATGGCCGCATTTTTTACGGTACGCCCACCAGTCGTAATTTTTGGTTAGGCGTCGGTGTCGGTCTGGGGGGCATTAGCTTACTCTTTGGTGCTGACTTGCTCGCGACTCAGTGGTCACAAAATTTAGTGTGGGGCTTATTGTTTTCGCTGCTAGGTACGTGGTTTTTCTCGATTGGTAACATGATCAGTATGCGCAACTCGCGCGATAATGTGTCGCCCTTTACTTCAACAGCGTATGCCATGTGCTATGGCAGTGCGGCGTTACTGCTCATCATCTGGTTTAAAGATTTAAGCTTTAGTTTACCGCTGACAACCAGCTATCTTGGCAGCTTGTTTTACTTAGCCGTTATCGCCTCTGTGATTGGCTTTACCGCTTATTTGATCTTGGTTGAGCGAATTGGCGCTAATGCCGCTGCGTATCTGTTGGTGATAACCCCTGTGGTGGCGTTAAGTGTATCGAGTGTGTTTGAGGATTATCAGTGGACTTGGTATTCAAGTGTGGGACTCTTGCTGGTCGCGCTCGGAAACATGTTAACGCGCCGTCAAAAACCGCTTGGTGCTGGTCTCGGTCTACTTTTAGGCTTAGCCAATAAAGCAAAAAACGTTTAAAACGTTAATGAGAAAAAAGCCAAGACACTGAGTGTCTTGGCTTTTTGTTCTGTGATCTTCTGCAGTTATTATTAGTGCTAGGCTTTAGGTGCGAGTTCCTGCTGCTTTGCGGCCGCCTCTTGTGCCGCTAACTCTTGTGCTTTAATCGCCGCTTCGAGCTTAGCTTCAACATAACCCGGTGAATGGGTTGCTGCCGAGATTAATCGATACATGGCGGGGATCACCAGTAAGGTCACAAAGGTAGCAAACGCCATTCCGAAGAACACTACAGTACCTACAGCGATACGGCTTTCTGAGCCCGCGCCCGTCGAGAAAATTAACGGTACAGCACCCACTAAGGTGGTGAAGGCTGTCATTAGGATTGGCCGTAAACGACGGGATGACGCATCGATAATGGCTTTATCGAGTTCAAAGCCGCGGTCGCGCAATTGGTTGGCAAATTCCACGATGAGGATACCGTTTTTAGTCACCATACCAATTAACATGATCATGCCTATCTGGCTGTAGATGTTGATCCCTTGGCTCGTGATCAGTAGTCCTAAGAAGCCACCGAATACACCCATAGGCACAGTAAACATCACCACTAACGGGTTGATAAAGCTCTCAAACTGTGCGGCTAATACTAAGTAGGCAACCAGTAAAGCTAAACCAAATACGATAAAGATACTGCTTTGGTTTTCTTTAAAGTCTTTGGATTCGCCCGTATAACCAATCGAAATATCCTTAGGTAATAGTTCAATGGCTTTAGCGTCAAGGAACTTTAAGCCTTCACCTAAGGTGTAACCTTCACTGACGTTAGCCTTGAGGGTGATCGATTTTTGTTTATTGGTGTGGCTTAATCTTTGTGCAGAGGCAATTTCTTCTATATGAGTGACAGTATCGAGAGTGACTAATTCGCCCTTAGCTGACCGCATGTAGATTTGGCTCAGGTCACCGACATTATTGAAACTGTTTTCATCACCGCGTAAATACACATCGTATTCTTCGCCTCGATCAACAAAGGTCGTTTCGGTACGGCCACCCAGCATGACTTCTAAGGTTTCCGATACTTGGTCGACACTGATCCCCAGTTCTGCGGCGCGCTCTTTATCGACAGTAACAATGAGTTCTGGCGTTGTTTCTGCATAGTCTAAGTCAGCCCCTTCCATCATAGGGCTAGCGTTAGCCTCTTCTTTCAATATCTGCGCCCACTTAAACAGTTCGGCATAGTCCGAACCACCAAGTACAAATTGCACGGGTTCGCTCGATTGCCCTCTAAAGCCTGGCATCATAGGGCGAACCATTACATCTGGAATATCCTTTAAGGCATTGCTAATAATTCCAAGGGCTTGCTGCGCTGTCACATCGCGGTGTTCCCAATCTTCTAGCTGCATGATGACAAAGCCAGTTTGATCGCCAGCACGGCCACCAAAGGCGGGAGCTTGTACGCTGAAGGATCGCAGCACACCTTTACCGAGCAAGGGCATGAGTCTGTCTTCGACTATGTCCATGTTGGCTGTCATACGGTTATAACTGGTGCCTTCGGCGCCTTTAATAAAGGCGAACAACACGCCGCGGTCTTCCTGCGGCGCAAGCTGTGACGGTACTTGTTGCATTAACCAAGCGCTGCCGCCGATACAAGCGAGGATAACTAAGGGCGCGAGTAAACGGAGTTTAATCGCTCGAGTCACTGCGACGCGATAAACGCTTTCCATGCGAGCAAAGCCGCTGTCGACCCAACGATTAAAGCGATTCGGTTTGACGTTGGCTTTGAGTAATTTACTGCTCAGTACAGGCGTAAGTGTGAGTGCTACTAAGGAGGAGAACAGCACTGACACCGCCAGCATCACGGAGAACTCGGTAAATAGTAGTCCGACCATGCCCTCCATAAATGAAATTGGGAGGAATACCATCACCAGTACCGCCGTAGTGGCGATAACGGCAAAGCCCACTTCTCGAGTACCTTTATAGGCGGCGAGTAAGGGCTCTTCGCCTTTTTCGATATGGTGGAAAATGTTCTCGACCACCACAATCGCATCATCCACCACCAGACCGATGGAGAGGATTAATGCCATCAATGTCAGTAGATTAATCGAATAACCTAGCATGTTGGCGGCGATAAATGCCGAGATCAAAGATACTGGAACAGTCACCGCTGGGATTAACGTTGCTCGCGCTTGTCCAATGAAGATATACAGCACGAGTACGACCAAGGCGCCCGTGACATAAAGGGTGCTATACACTTCGTTAATCGAGCGGTCGATAAATACGGTCGAGTCGAAGTCGACTACTAGGCTAGTGCCTTCGGGCAGGAAGTCTTGTACGCGATCAACTTCTTTATGTACTTCTTTGGCAACGAGCAGAGGGTTGGCATCGGACTGGGCAATAATGCCTAAACTGATGTTAACTATGCCGTCGCTTTTGAAGGTCGAGTTTTCGTTTTGTGCGCCAACAGCCACATCCGCCACATCTTTTAAGTAGATAGCCGTGCCATCACTGGCGGTACGCACCACAAGATAGTCAAAATCCTTCGGCGTGTAGTACAAGCGTTTGGTACGCACAGACATCACTGTGGTGTCGTTGCGCACTTGGCCGCCGGGCGTTTCTATATTCTCTTTACGCAGGGCGTTGATAATATCCGTTGCGGTAACATTACGTCCTGCCATTTGTTCGGGTCTGAGCTTGACGTACATGACCTTATACAAGCCGCCGGAAATGCTGATAGAACTCACGCCGCTGATTAAGCTGAATTTGTCCTCGAGTACTCGCTGGGCGTAGTCCGTTAATTGAGTACGGTCCATCACACTCGAGCTTAAGTTCACATAGACTGAGGGTTCGCCGGAGCCGTTGTCTTTTGAGACGACGGGGTCTTTTGCATCTTCTGGGAGCCTGCGTTGGGCGCGGGCCACAGCATCACGAACATCGCTGACCCCTTCGGTTAAGTTCCAACCGAGGAGGAATTTAACTGTGATACGCGAGCTACCGTTACGTGTGGTCGAGGTGATTTCGTCAATACCACTGATCCCTGTTAGCTCATCTTCTAAAGTCTTAGTGATCTGGCTTTCCATAATCGCCGCCGATGCACCCGAGTAACTGGTGCTGATGGTGACTACAGGGCTTTCGACGTCGGGCATTTCCCGTATCGACAGTTTAGTGAACGACACTATGCCGAATACACACAGCAGTAAGCTTAAAACGATGGCAACGACAGGGCGTTTAACCGAAACATCGGATAACCACATTATTTCGTCTCCGTTGCTTTAGGACCTGAAAGCTCTGTCGCACGGGCAGAGGCTTTATCATCGAGCGTGACTTCATTGATTTGCAGGCCATCGCGCATATTGACTAAGCCTTGTACCACGACTTTGTCACCTATGTTTAAACCGCTTTCGATTAAGACTTGGTTATCGATACGCGCCCCGAGTGTCACTTCTGTGCGGTGGGCAATGTGGTCGGCGCTAACTACGTATACGTAACGTTTAGTTCCTGAATATTCAAGAGCTTGTACTGGCACCATAGGTGCTGAAATCGCTGGGAAGGTGATGGTTGACGACATCATCATGCCCGGTTTTAAGCGTTTCTTCGGATTATCGAATAGCACTCGTACTTTGAGGTTTAAGGTTTCCTCATTGACGCGGGGATCGATAGCCACCATTTTGCCAGTAAAGATTTCATTCGGCCAAGCGCGACTGGTGGCTGATACTTGCATGCCAATACTCAGTTGCGATAGGAAATGCTCAGGCACTTGTAAGTCGAGGCGCATGCTGGACAAATCATCTAGCGACATCAACTCAGTGCCCATGCTGACCATCTTGCCTTCGCTGAAATTAATCAGGCCAGTATTACCCGCAAACGGTGCTATCAGCGAGTGGTAATGTAAATCTGCTTGGGCGGAGGATAAGCGTGCTTGGGCGATATCAACACTGGCTTTTTGTGCGTCAATCTCGGTTTGGGTAATGGCGTTACGGCTGATCAGTTTTTCAAATTCTTTGAGTTTACGTTTTTCATCATTGAGGAAAGCATTGGCCTCGGCGACGGCGGCTTGGGCTTTCATATCATCGAGTTCGATCAGTAACTGGCCTTTTTTCACCGCTTGGTTTGAGGTCACTGCGACTTGTTTAATCTTACCTGTGACTTGCGGTGCAATGATCACTGCACGTTCAGCCGCGAGTTTGCCGATAAGAGAGATAGATTGCGCTAATGGATATTCAATCACTTCACCCGTGACCACAGGAACGGTACGCATAAGATGTGGCGCGTTCTCGGGTTTAGCCGCTTGAAGGACATCACTAAAACTCACCGCTGTGGCGATAATCGCAAGCAGGGCAATGGCAATAATGGTTTTTTTCATTGTAATTATTATCTCGCGCAAAGGCAGTTTAAAAAGGTAATCGCTCTAATGGCGCTATTCTAGTGAATAACGTACGCCAGTTGGGTAAAAGTTTGTAAAGGTAAGCGAACGAAAATGAAAGAAATTGTGTTTTTTGAGTATTGAGCACAATTCAACGAGGGTTTTGCTGTTTTTTTGTGCTGCTATTGCTTTTTAAAAGCTGGACAGACTTTAGGGATGGACTTCAGTTTGCGTTTTTTCAATCGGCGCTTGAGTCGTTTCAACCTGAGGATATTGGCTTAAAATTGCTGCTAATCGTCCATCGCGGCGCATACTCTCTAAACCTTGATTAAAATCCGTCACTAACTGCGGATGATCCGCCACAGCCAAAGAGATCCCTAAATGAAATACCTCAGTCGCTATGGGTTGGCCGACTTGCTCAAAGGCACCCTCATATTCACTTGGTCCTTTTTTAATTAAATACCCCGCTAAGTTATGGCCAATCAAGACTAAGTCAATACGCTTTAAAAATAGCTTTTTGAGATTCATCTCATCCGAATTTCCTTCCTCTGTGGTGAGCCCCGCGGCGAAGATTTCTGGCGGATTAGCGTAACCGCGACCTATACCGATAGTGAAAGGTTTAAGATCTGAAAGTTGACTGAAACTCAGCGGTGAATCTTTACGTTTATAAAACACAATTTGTACGGGTTGGATAGGCGCAGAATATTGGGCCCATTGCTCGCGCTCTTTACGATACCAGAGCCCAATGATGCCATCAGCTTGGCCAGTTTTAACGAGTAAAGCCGCGCGGGCGAAGGGATAAAACTTGAGGCTGGCAGTGTAACCTTTGCGTTTAAAAGCTTCTTTGACGACTTGCGCAACGCCGCCCTGTTCAGGTAAAGCATCGGCATAAAAAGGAGGATAGTTAGTGGCGACTAATTGGAGTTCCCTGCCCGCAAATGCAGGGGGATAGAAGCTGAATAGAAACAAGCAAAAGCTAGATAATGTGAGTAATTTCTTCCCCATTTCTACTCCAGCACTTAGGTGAGTCGCACTTGGCTTGAGTATAGTCAGAGTTAATTAAAACAGGCGAACTTATGGATATTAAGATGGGTGCATATTGAGCGCTATACGATTGAGCGTTATGTCGATTTAGAGCCATGGCGATTGAGTACCATGGTGGGCGTCCATTTTACCCTTGCTCATTCATGCCTTATTGCCCCAGCGCATTCATGGATTAGGGCGCTAGCTCATTCACGTATTGGGGCAAAAGATAGTAGTGAGGTAGGTTATAGCGAAACCTGCTCACCCTGATACAAACCTCGGCGGAGTTTGCCAGCGTCGATAAGTAACAGCTCACCGGATTTACCATTCTTAATGCTGCTATCTATCGCAATGATTTTATTATGATAAAGCCCAAGTACTTGTTCCTGCGATGTGTGCCCTACGACGATATGATCGACCTTGAAATAGCTCAGTATGCTATCGATATCCGACTCTTTCAGTTCATCTTTAAAGTAGCCACGATACCAAGTTGGACCATTGGTAAAAAACAAAAAGTTGAGTAAATCATCTTGCTTCAAATCGGCTTTTTTATCATCTAAATGCTGCCGAAATAATTGGTTAGCATCGTTGATATTTAATTTACGCTCGACCCATTCAGGGCTGATGCCGCCGTGCATAAACAAGATATTATTGATTTTGACTAAAGTATGTTTGCTGCGAAGCCATTTGCCTATTTCGGTGTCTTTGTTGTAGAGCGCATCGTAGCTGCGTTTGAGTAAACCTGCCGAGACTTGGTAGCGTTCGTTGACGTAGCGTAAGTCGCCGCGAAACACCATTTGCTCGTGATTGCCCATGAGTAGATGTAAGCGTCCGCCCGCAGCTTGGGCTTCTTGGTCTAAGGAATATAAAAACCACAATACTTCATTGACTTGATGACCACGGTCAAACATGTCGCCCGTCATCACCATATGACCGTCACCAAAGGCCCAGTGGTTATCTTTGTCGATAATCTGATGGGCTTTTAGCAAGTTAATCATTACATCAAACTGGCCGTGTACATCGCTAAGGGCGACAATTTTGCTGACATGGGTGAAGGTATCTGGCTCAACCGTGACAGCTTGTGTGTGAAGGTGCGGTTGGGGTAATTCACCGCAACTGGCAGGGCGAGTTAACTGCGCCTTCGCAATCGGTGTTTGTTTTAGCTCACTCTGGCAAATCCAATAGGCTATGTCTTTTTGAGCATCATCTAAAAATACATAAGGGCCATCGGTGACGCTGTTTTCTTGAACTTTTAGTTCTAGCTCGGCTTCACTTGCATTGGCTGCCAGTGAGGTAAAGGGGAGTGCGGTGACAAGCCATAACAGGGGCGTGAATTTTCTCTGTTGCTTGAGTATCCATTGGCTGGCTCGGCTAAGTCGCGTCATAGATAGCGTGATTGGGTGAGCCCCGACTGGCATCGAATTGATTTGCATTAGACCGCATCCTTGTTTTTGTTTTAGTTATTCATTTTTTAATTTTAAACACTTGAGTTGATGAGTCTTAGAACGTGCAGCTTGACGAATTCAATTTCAAGCGCTTAATCCAAACGCTTAATCGCAAGTACCTAATCTTAAGTACTTAATGTCAAGTGCTCAACCTATTGAAAACACTAAATCATACGGATAAGGCTTAACATCGGCAAGTCGTGGGGCGGGCTAAATTAAACTTGCCCGCCTCATTGTTCAGTTATTCCATCATTGCATGTCTATAGTGCATGACTGTCTTTACATGGTATTGGCAGTTACATGGCATTGACGACGGTATAACTATCAACAAACTGCTCGAAACTGACGATTTTGCCGCTGTGTATCTTCCATAAATGGGCGACTCGAGCGGTAAAATGTTTGCCCGTTTTGACATAAGTACCTGAATAAGTACCGAAGGCAAAAACCTTATCACCTTGGGCGACATAGTCTTCGATATCGACACGATAGTTATTCCATTCTTTTTCGAGGCGGGTGAACACATTGGCGGCTATCGCACTAAAACCTATGTAAGTGCCCGCATAGGGAAAACCTGCCGCCTCTGTCCAGCGTGCGTCACTCGCTAAGGCAAGCTGAAGATTTTTGGCGTTCTCGGCTGAGCTACTTCCCTCATAGGTGCTTTTTACCAGTGCAAGATTCGCATCAGTTTGTCTTGCTGTTTCGATAAGATTTAACTGAGCAGGCTCACTCACTAAAGAGCTTGTTGGAACACCATTAAGCGTTGGCATGATTATGACTCAAATTGCGCTTCAAGATGGCTTAACCACTGGGCGGGTTGGCCGTAGAAGCGGTTGATATTAATGGCGGTGATGTTGCCGTTATTATCCTCTATAGCCATCGAAGGGAAACCTTGGGCACCTATCAGATTCAGTAATGCTCTGGATTCAACAATATGCTCATATAGCTTGTCTTCACCTTGGGCATAATGTTGCGCAAAGCCTATAGGGTCGAGCCCAAGTTCAGCGGCTAACTTTGCCAGATTACCTTCATCACTGGCGCTGTGACCATCACGGTAATGGGCCAGTTGTACTGAGTGTAGATAGGCCAGACTGTCGCCACCCATAGCATCGACTGCGAGCATGGCTTTAATAGGAGGCGCCGAGTCGAGTACGACTGTGGTATCGCGCAGCAGACCATCGAAATAGTTCTCACCAAAAGGCTGGCCAGTTAGTTCGCTAATGCGTAGATCGTGGGGCATAACATAGTCGCGCCAGTTGGCATCGATTTGTTTGCGTCTTGGGCCCGTGAGCATACCGCCGCCGTGGAGCTTAATGGTAAAGCCTGCTTTTGCGGCGGCATCAAGCAGTGGCGCTGCGGCATAACACCAACCACATAAAGGGTCGATAATGGCGTGCAGAGTGCGCTCTTTGGCCGTTGCTGTGCTGCTGGTTGTGCTAGTTGGATGGGTTGTTGGCTGAGTCATAGTTAAACCTTTTGGCTTAAGTTCGTCGCGACATTAGCGACTTAAGCCCTTTGAGAACATCGATTAAAATAGTTAGGTTGGTACCGTTATTTAGCTAAAAAATGGCACGCAATCGCTCACGTGCCTGTCTTTAACTGTTTTCACTTAAATGCTTGTATCTAATCGCCTAGATAGATATGGCTGGGCTTACATAGGCCAGGTCATTTCGCCCATGTAAACTTTGGCGCTGATCTCAAGCCCTGCATCGGCTGGCATTTGTGGGTATAGCGCCAGCATCTTTTGGATTAATTCGGCTGAATCTTTCGAGGCTTTTGCAGCGATTTCAAAGGCTTTTACATATTCACGGGTAAAACCGATGGCGTGGGTATTAAATCGCGCTTCGCCTAAATAGTGCCCTGGGATCACTGTGGTCGGCAGCAGTTTTTCCATTGCATCTAAATGGGTTAACCATTCCTGACGCTCAGAGGCAGTTTGAGTGTCAGCCATCCAAACATGCGTGTTATCAAATACTTCCACGCCACCTGTAATGGTTTTTGCCGATGGCACCCACAGGAAAGTGTGTTTAGGGTGTTTATCATTAAAACCTTTGATAATCACTTGCTCACCGTCGATGGTAAAAGTGTCACTGTGAATCGCCTTAGGTAACACTAATTCGCTTGGCGCATTATCTTTTAAAATCGGCCCCCAGTAGGCGAGTTTGCCTTCCATTGAGGCTTTAATCGCATCGACAGTGGTTTGAGTCGCGACGATTTGTGCATCGGGGAAATTCTTTTTAATCACGGCTAAGCCGAAATAGAAATCAGGATCGCTATGGCTGATATACACCTGAGTCAGCTTTTTACCGCTGGCTTTGATGGTGTCGACCAATGTTTGGGCATCGTTATTTTGAAATTGCGCATCGACGAGCATCATTTCGTGTTTGCCGCTGATAAAGCTCGATGACACGGCAAAGATGCTGTTTTCGCCCGGATTAAAATGGCTCACTTGCAATGGCGCTGCATTGACCGCGCTAAGTCCTGCCAGCAACAAGGTGGCGGCTAGGCTTATTTTAGACGAGGCCTTCAATGTGGCGTTAACTGTGTTACGTATTGCATAGGTCGATGTGTTCATTTGGGGCTCACTTATAGTCACAGGGTGAAAGAGTAAAAGGTTCGATTTAGCATTCATTGATTTGCAGCTGCTGCAAAAGTGAGTTAAGTATAGGTTGCAAAAATCAATAGATAAATGCGAGTATCTGCCCATGTTTGTTGCATTAATCGGACGAATAGCTGCGTGTACTATTGCATTCTTAATTACTAGTTACTTAGTTATGTGGGTACGCGAGTATGTCATTGAGCCTTCGAATGATTGAAAGTGATTGAACGAGAGTGGAGATAAATCATGGACAGACTCGAAGCGGCTAAGGTGTTTGTGACTATTGTTGAGCGCGGCAGCATGATCAGCGCCGCCAATGCCTTAGATATGTCGCGTTCTATGGTGACCCGTTACTTGAGCGAAATGGAAGAATGGTCTGGTGCTAGGTTGTTGCATCGCTCGACGCGTAGCCTCAGCTTAACGCCAGCGGGTGAGCAAGTGCTGGACTATTGCCATCGGCTGCTCGAACTGGCTAACGAAGTGCCGGCGGTCAGTCATGCCGCTGTGGCGATTCCGCGGGGATTACTCCGTATTAGTTGCTCCCAGTTTTTGGCGCATCAGATTTTAGCGCCCGTGGTACAGCAATATTTAGCCAGTTATCCGCAGGCGGGCGTGAATTTCCACGTGAGCAGCCAAACCGTCGATTTAGTCGCCGAGCGTATTGATCTGGCTATTCGCATCACCAATGAACTCGATCCCAATCTTATCGCTAGGCGCTTAGGGGAGTGTGAGTCTGTGGTGTGCGCCGCACCGAGTTATCTTGCCGCGCGCGCTGCCGTGCTGCATCCCGAGGATTTAACTCAGCATAACTGTTTAACCTATTCTTATTTTGGCGATGTGATGTGGCGCTTTTATAAAACCGATGTAGGGGCGAAACAGGCTCAAGCGTTGAACTCCGATCCTAAGTCAAACCAAGGTCAGGTATTTAACGTGCCTGTGAATGGTAATTTCAGCGCCAATGATTCCATGGTGGTGCTTAATGCCACGCTGGCTGGTGAGGGAATTGCTATGCAGCCGGTTTGGGCGGCGAAACCCTATTTAGACTCGGGTCAGCTAGTGCCTTTATTAACTGAGTTTAAACCTCTGTCCCTCGGTGTGTATGGCGTGTATCAATCCCGCAAACACATGCAGCCTGCACTTAGGGTGATGATGGACATGCTGGTGGCCTACTTTGCCAGCTTGAATTGAAATAGTGCCAGTTTGAAATAGCGCCAAAGTCTACGGCACTCATAGCGCAACTGAATGCCATAAAAAGGAGCTTAACCCTTTCGAGCTAAACTCCTCAGATTTACACTTGTCTAGATTCTAGATTCTAGATTCTAGATTTACTTTATCATGCGCTTGTATTTCAAGCGGTGTGGCTCAACCACATCGGCGCCATAGGTGTTTTTCAACCATGCCGAGTATTCTGTGTAGTTACCTTCGTAGAAGTTCACTTGGCCTTCGTCACGGTAATCCAGAATGTGGGTCGCGATACGGTCGAGGAACCAACGGTCATGCGAAATCACCATAGCGCAACCGGGGAATTCCAGAATCGCTTCTTCCAGTGCGCGCAGGGTTTCAACGTCTAAATCGTTGGTGGGTTCGTCGAGGAGTAATACGTTACCGCCCGCTTGCAGCAGTTTGGCTAAATGCACGCGGTTACGTTCACCACCAGATAAAGTACCGATGACTTTTTGCTGATCGCCACCACGGAAATTGAAGCGGCCTACATAGGCACGGCTCGGGATTTCCATGTTGTTGATACGCATGATGTCTTGACCACCGGAGATTTCTTCCCAAATGGTGTTCTTATCATTCATCGAATCGCGGAACTGCTCAACCGAGGCCAGTTGCACTGTATCACCCAGCTCAATGCTGCCGCTGTCTGGCTTTTCAGCGCCGGATAACATGCGGAACAGGGTCGATTTACCCGCGCCGTTGGCACCGATAATGCCGACGATCGCGCCCTTAGGCACAGAGAACGACAGGTTGTCGATCAATACGCGGTCACCGTAAGATTTGGTCAGGTTATTCACTTCAATAACCTTGTCACCTAAACGTGGTCCTGGCGGAATAAACAGCTCGTTGGTTTCGTTACGTTTTTGGTAATCGTTAGTGTTCAGTTCTTCAAAGCGTGCCATACGGGCTTTGCCTTTAGACTGGCGGCCTTTCGCGCCTTGACGTACCCATTCCAATTCTTTGGCAATGGTCTTTTGGCGAGCGCTTTCGGTAGCCGATTCTTGCTTTAGACGGGCATCTTTCTGCTCAAGCCATGAAGAATAGTTACCTTCCCACGGAATACCTTCACCGCGGTCGAGTTCTAAAATCCAGCCAGCGGCATTGTCGAGGAAGTACCTGTCATGGGTAATCGCGACCACAGTACCAGCATATTCCTGCAGGAAGTGCTCAAGCCACGCCACAGATTCAGCATCCAAGTGGTTGGTTGGTTCGTCCAGTAACAGCATTTCTGGTTTTTCAAGCAGCAAGCGACAAATCGCCACGCGGCGACGTTCACCACCGGATAATACTTCGATTTTCTCATCCCAATCTGGCAGACGCAGGGCGTTGGCGGCGCGCTCAAGGACGTACTCTAAGTTATGGGCATCTTGGGCTTGAATAATGGCTTCGAGTTCGCCTTGCTCTTTTGCAAGGGCGTCGAAATCGGCATCCGGCTCGGCGTAGGCTGCGTAAACGGCATCGAGGCGAGTCAGGGCATTTTTTGCCTCTGCTACCGCTTCTTCAATCGCTTCACGTACGGTTTGATTCGGATCGAGTTTAGGTTCCTGCGGCAGGTAACCGATTTTCAATCCCGGCATTGGGCGCGCTTCGCCTTCAATTTCGGTGTCGATACCCGCCATAATGCGCAGTAGTGTCGACTTACCTGAACCGTTGAGGCCGAGTACGCCAATTTTGGCGCCGGGGAAAAAGCTTAAAGAAATATCTTTAAGGATCTGCTTCTTAGGCGGAACAATTTTACCCACCCGCAGCATGCTGTAAACAAACTGAGCCATTTTTCTCTATCTTAAGTGACTAATGATGCGGCTAATTCTACTCGATTGCGCGCCGAACTCAACTCGACAATGAGCCAAGTTCAAGCACTCTCTGCAGGAATTTCATGTTTCAAATACTGGGATTGTGACCGCGTTCCGAGTAGAATACCGCGCAACCCTACCTATAAGAATTGGCAGCTGGAGTAAGCAATGCTGAAAAAAGATATGAATATCGCAGATTATGATCCGGAACTGTTTAACGCAATTCAGAATGAAACTCTGCGTCAAGAAGAGCATATTGAGCTGATTGCTTCTGAAAACTACACCAGTCCACGCGTGATGGAAGCGCAAGGTTCACAGTTAACCAATAAGTACGCTGAAGGCTATCCAGGCAAGCGTTACTACGGTGGTTGTGAGTATGTGGACGTAGTTGAAACCTTAGCGATTGAACGTGCTAAACAACTGTTTGGCGCAACTTACGCTAACGTACAACCTCATTCAGGTTCACAGGCAAACAGCGCGGTTTACATGGCATTGTTAAAGCCTGGCGATACCGTACTGGGCATGAACTTAGCTCATGGTGGTCACTTGACCCACGGTTCACCGGTTAACTTCTCTGGCAAACTGTACAACATCATTCCTTATGGTATCGACGAGTCTGGCAAAATTGACTACGACGAGATGGAACGTATTGCCTTAGAACACAAGCCTAAGATGATGATCGGCGGTTTCTCTGCCTACTCAGGTATCGTTGATTGGGCAAAAATGCGTGAAATCGCAGACAAAATCGGTGCTTATTTATTTGTCGATATGGCACACGTTGCCGGTCTTATTGCTGCGGGCGTTTATCCAAACCCAGTTCCACACGCACATGTTGTGACATCTACGACCCACAAAACCTTAGCGGGTCCTCGTGGTGGCGTGATCCTGTCAGCTGCTGACGATGAAGACTTGTATAAGAAGTTGAACTCTGCGGTATTCCCTGGTGGTCAAGGTGGTCCATTGATGCACGTTATCGCCGGTAAAGCGGTGGCGTTCAAAGAAGCCCTAGAGCCAGAATTTAAAGTTTACCAACAGCAAGTGGTTAACAACGCTAAAGCTATGGTTGAAGTGTTCCTTGAGCGCGGTTACAAAATCGTCTCTGGCGGAACCAGCAACCACTTAATGCTAGTTGACCTGATTGGTCGTGACTTAACGGGTAAAGAAGCCGATGCCGCCTTAGGTAGCGCTAACATTACTGTGAACAAAAACTCAGTGCCAAACGACCCTCGTTCACCCTTTGTGACCTCAGGTGTGCGTATCGGTACGCCAGCCATTACGCGCCGCGGCTTTAAAGAAGCGGAATCGAAAGAGCTGACTGGCTGGATTTGTGACATCCTTGATGATGCAAGCAATCCTGCTGTGATTGAGCGTGTTAAAGGCCAAGTATTGGCACTTTGCGCACGTTTCCCTGTTTACGGCTAATTTGCCTATGCATCTACGTTTAGTAGATGAATGGCCGAGATTGACCGCCGACTGACTTGATACCTGTCACATCAGGTACTTAGCATCAGGCACTTAACATTAGGTTGTTAAGCTCAGGTAGTTAACCTCAGCCCATAAATAGGATAAAATCCCATGGCCGCATCTTGCGGCCATTTTTATTGGTAAAATCTTAGGCTTAAATCCATTGCGTTTGACTGAGATTTAACAGGTAAACCCATTAACGCTTTACGACCATTCACTGGCAGGAGGCTCAATGCATTGTCCATTTTGTAGCGCGACAGATACTAAAGTCATCGATTCCCGATTAGTGGCAGAAGGCCACCAAGTGCGCCGTCGCCGAGAATGCACCGAATGTCATGAAAGATTTACCACCTTCGAAGGCGCCGAATTAGTCATGCCTAGGGTGATTAAGCGCGATGGTTCACGCCAACCCTTCGATGAAGAAAAACTCCAAGGTGGCATGTTACGCGCCGTTGAAAAACGCCCCGTATCTATGGATGAAATCGAGCAAGCACTCAGCAAAATCAAGTCTACTCTGCGCGCCACTGGCGAGCGGGAAGTGCCGTCAGAAATGGTGGGTAACTTAATGATGGAGCAATTGATGAGCCTAGATAAAGTCGCCTACATACGTTTCGCTTCTGTGTACCGCGCCTTCGAAGACGTGTCTGAATTTGGCGAAGCCATCGCCAAGCTACAAAAGTAGTTATTCGATTTTTGTGGCTAGTCTATCGGTGTTTGGTTGCGCTAGCTTTAAAAGAGGCTTTTGATTAATAGCTTCTGCAAGACAGGTTTTAAAAACAGATTTGCAAGACTGGTGAAAGCCGAAACCTTTAACAACAGGGTTGAACATGAGCTTGAACATAAGTTGGTCCGTACTCGATACCCAAATGATGAGCCGCGCGATTCAATTGGCGCACAAAGGCTTTTACACCACTAGACCCAATCCCAGTGTGGGCTGCGTTATCGTTAAAGATAACCAAATCATTGGTGAAGGTTATCATCAAAAAGCGGGTGAGCCCCACGCCGAAGTGCATGCGCTACGTATGGCTGGCGAACGCGCCCGCGGCGCAACGGCCTATGTCACTTTAGAGCCCTGCAGCCATTATGGCCGCACGCCGCCCTGCGCCTTGGCGCTGATCAATATTGGCGTTAAACGTGTGGTGGTCGCGGTGGAAGATCCTAATCCGCAAGTAGGTGGTCGTGGCATTCAAATGCTGCGTGACGCCGGTATTGAAGTGGATGTGGGATTACATCGCGATGAAGCCTATGCCTTGAATTTAGGCTTTATGAAGCGGATGGAATCGGGTTTACCCAGAGTTACAGTAAAATTGGCTGCGAGTCTCGATGGTAAAACCGCGCTGTCTAACGGTGTGTCTAAATGGATAACCGGTCCAGAATCTCGTCGCGACGTGCAGCGATTACGTTTACGTTCTTGTGCACTGGTCACGGGAATTGAAACCATACTGGCGGACGATCCCTCACTCAATGTGCGTTATCAGGAACTTGGCAGCTTAAAAGACAGTGTAACCGAGGCGCAATTACTGCAGCCATTAAGAGTGATACTTGACAGTCGCGCCCGTTTGCCGTTATCGGCCGCCTGCTTGGCTATCGTATCGCCCATACTCTTGGTCTCGACCGTGGCTTATTCCGCAGAGTTTCAAGCACAATTGCCCTCCCATGTGAGTTGCCTCGTGTTACCTGCAATTGCAGGTCGCGTCTCATTGCCTGAACTATTAAGCTATTTAGGCCAAAGCTGTAATCACGTGCTGGTGGAAGCGGGTGCAACCTTAGCGGGCGCATTTTTAGCGCAGGGGCTGGCCGATGAGTTAGTGCTATATCAAGCGATGAAAATCCTCGGTGGGCATGGGCGTAATCTGCTGCAATTGCCCGATTATCAAACCATGGCACACATTCCTGCACTCACGTTGGTCGATGAGCGCAAAATAGGGCCAGATACCCGTTTAATCTTGAGCGTTAAGCTTGATACTTCTTTATTTAATTAAGTGAGTTAACCATGTTTACTGGGATTATTGAAGCCGTTGGCACCCTGCGCAAACTGGAGCGTAAAGGCGATGATATTCGTCTTACCGTGGCGAGCGGCAAACTGGATTTAAACGATGTACGTCTAGGCGACAGTATTGCTACCAACGGTGTGTGCTTAACGGTTGTGCAGCAATTAGCCGACAGTTATGTGGCTGATGTCTCTGCCGAAACCGTGAGTCTAACCGGCTTTGCTCACTACAAAGTGGGCACTAAGGTGAATCTTGAAAAGGCCGTCACCCCAACCACACGCTTAGGCGGCCACATGGTCAGTGGCCATGTGGACGGTATGGCAACGGTTGAGCAACGCTTAGTGCGTGGTCAAGCCATTGAATTTTGGTTAGCCGCACCCGTAGAGCTTGGGCGTTATATTGCCCATAAAGGTTCCATCACCATTGATGGTGTGAGTCTGACGGTTAACGAAGTGGACGGCAGTCGATTCCGCTTGACCATAGTGCCGCATACCGCAGGGGAAACCACGTTAATCGACCTGCAAGCGGGCGATAAGGTGAATATCGAAGTGGATTTAATCGCCCGTTATCTTGAACGTTTGATGAATTATGATGGCAAAGACAGCAAGAGCGGTGGCGTCACCATGGAAATGTTAGCCCGTGCCGGCTTTGTGCGTTAGTGCACAGGAGCAGATTATTTAACTTAAGCTTATCGGCAGCTTAGGTTATTTAGGTATAGAATTTCATAATAACAGCAAAATCATAAGGTCCTACAATGGCGCTGCACAGTATAGAAGAGATCATCGAAGATATTCGTCAAGGCAAAATGGTTATTTTGATGGATGACGAAGACAGAGAAAACGAAGGTGATTTGATCATGGCGGCCGAAATGGTCACGCCAGAAGCGATTAACTTTATGGCGAAATATGGCCGTGGACTTATTTGCCAGACCATGACTAAAGCCCGTTGCCAGCAGTTAAACTTGCCTTTAATGGTGACGAATAATAACGCCCAGTTCTCGACTAACTTTACGGTTTCTATTGAAGCGGCGGAAGGTGTGACTACCGGTATTTCGGCCCACGATCGCGCTGTAACGGTGAAAGCGGCTGTGGCTAAAGAGGCTAAAGCGTCTGATTTAGTGCAACCAGGGCATATCTTCCCGTTAATGGCACAGGACGGCGGCGTATTAACCCGCGCAGGCCACACTGAAGCTGGCTGTGATTTAGCCCGTCTTGCGGGACTTGAGCCATCGGGCGTTATCGTTGAAATTTTGAACGAAGACGGCACTATGGCACGTCGCCCAGATTTGGAGATTTTCTCCGAGTTGCATGGCATCAAAATCGGCACTATCGCGGCTTTAATCGAGTATCGCAACACCAAAGAAACCACGGTTGTGCGTGAAGCTAAATGCAAATTACCGACCCGTTTCGGTGAGTTCGACATGGTGACCTTCAGAGACACTATCGACAATCAACTGCACTTTGCCTTAGTCAAAGGTGAGGTGAAAGAAGATTGTTTGGTGCGCGTGCATTTGCAAAATACCTTCAACGATTTACTCCACTCAGAGCGCGATCAGCAACGCAGCTGGCCACTCGAAAAGGCGATGGAGCGTATTTCTGCAGAAGGTGGTGTATTGGTTTTACTCGGGAATCAAGAACATCCCTGTGAAATCCTTTCTAAGGTGAAAGCCTTTGAAGCTGAAGATCAAGGCCAAGCGCCTGCTTCTGCAAAATGGCAGGGGACGTCGCGCCGTGTGGGTGTTGGCTCGCAAATTCTCGCCAGCCTTGGCGTGACTAAGATGCGCCTGCTCAGCTCGCCTAAACGCTACCACTCACTTTCAGGCTTTGGCCTTGAAGTGACTGAGTATGTGGCGGACTGAAACCCAAAGTTACACTGAAGTAAAATTAACAATTTCTGATAATTTGCATAGGGCTCTGGGCAATTGGCTGTGATATCATGTCGCCACTTTTCGCCCCGAGCTGGGTGCTTTAGCTAAATTAGGTAAGATAATGAACGTAGTTCAAGGTAATATCGAAGCGAAAAATGCCAAAGTTGCGATTGTAATTTCGCGTTTCAACAGCTTTTTAGTTGAGAGCTTGCTTGAAGGTGCACTTGACACGCTGAAACGTTTTGGCCAAGTCAGCGACGACAATATCACTGTTGTCCGTGTACCAGGTGCGGTTGAGTTGCCGCTAGCTGCGCGTCGCGTAGCTGCCAGTGGTAAATTCGACGGTATTATCGCATTAGGTGCGGTGATCCGTGGTGGTACTCCTCATTTTGATTTTGTTGCAGGCGAATGTAATAAAGGTCTAGCTCAAGTTGCTTTAGAATTTGATCTGCCTGTTGCTTTCGGTGTTTTGACCACTGATACCATTGAACAAGCGATTGAACGTTCAGGTACCAAAGCGGGTAACAAAGGCGGCGAAGCTGCTCTAAGCCTGCTTGAAATGGTCAATGTTCTGCAAGAACTTGAACAACAGTTGTTATAGTAGGAAAAATAATGAAGCCTTCTGAGCGCCGCAAGGCCCGCCGTTTAGCCGTTCAAGCCATCTATTCATGGCAACTAAGCGGGAATAATATTGCCGATGTCGAGCATGAGTTTTTAACTGAACAAAGTCTCGACGGTGTTGATGTAGCTTATTTTCGTGAGCTATTTTCAGGCGTTGCAACGAAGAAAACCCAATTGGATGAGCTGATCATCCCGCATCTGGAACGCCCGATTGATGAAGTGTCTCCAGTAGAGAAAGCCATAGTTCGTTTAGCGACCTATGAGCTGACTTTCCG
The DNA here is from genome assembly GCF_013248875.1 of Shewanella sp. DC2-4. Taxonomy (NCBI): domain Bacteria; kingdom Pseudomonadati; phylum Pseudomonadota; class Gammaproteobacteria; order Alteromonadales; family Shewanellaceae; genus Shewanella; species Shewanella sp. DC2-4. The sequence continues at coordinate 870,653 of NZ_JABRVR010000002.1, forward strand.
TAAAGATGTGCCATACAAGGTCGCGATTAACGAAGCGATTGAGTTGGCAAAAGCTTTCGGTGCGGACGAGAGTCATAAGTTTGTGAACGGACTGCTCGACAAACTGGTTGCACGCAAGTAATAAAGACAAACGGTATCTTAGGATACCGTTTTTCATTGCTAACAAAGGTGGCCGATGTAAGTCGTGCCAAACTGTACAGTGAAAGAATTCCAATTAATTGAATGTTATTTTAGCAACCGCGGCCCCACTCGCCGTGATGTGAAGCTTGGCATCGGTGACGATTGCGCTTTAGTGCAACCCGCAGAAAACAAGTCGATCGCTATCTCCTGTGACACCTTAGTCGAAAATGTCCATTTCTTCCCCGATATGCCTCCCGCTGCCTTAGGTTACAAAGCTTTAGCGGTAAATTTATCTGATCTGGCTGCCATGGGCGCTGAACCCGCGTGGATGACGCTTGCCTTAACGCTACCCGAAGTCGATGAGACTTGGCTCAGTGGTTTTAGTGAAGGCTTGTTTGAAGCGGCCGATTACTATGGCATCGCCTTAATTGGCGGCGATACGACTCGTGGTCCACGGGCGATTAGCATCACAGTGCACGGCCAAGTCCCACAGGGTAAGGCACTCACGCGTCATGGTGCTAAAGCGGGTGATTGGATTTATGTCACGGGCACGCTCGGAGATTCGGCCTTAGGTCTGGATATCATTCGCGGCGCGCAACAGGCTAGAGCCGAGCATAAAGAATTCCTGATCAATCGCCATTATCGTCCAACACCAAGAGTCTTAGCGGGCCAAGCTTTACGTTCGCTTGCCTCCAGTGCTATCGACCTTTCCGACGGGTTTATCTCGGATATCGGTCATGTGCTTAAGGCTTCGGCAGTTGGTGCGGTTGTCGATGTTAATTGCATCCCGCTTTCACGGGCGATGCAAGATACCGTCAGCGAGGAGCATGCCTTAGGTTATGCGCTTACGGGGGGCGAAGATTATGAACTGCTGTTCACCGTTCCTGAAGCGCAAAAAGGTGCGCTTGAGACAGCGTTGAGCCATGCAGGAGCAAAGTTTGTTCGCGTTGGACAAATTTGTGCAGGCAGTAAGCTCAAGTTGCTACTCAATGGTGAGCCGTTTACACCACCGTATCACGGTTTCGAGCACTTTTAAGCGAAGAGCATGTTAATGAAATGGTTGTCAAAGGATCAGGTGCTAACGCGCCTGTCATTAAAAAATCCTGTCCACTTTTTGGCACTCGGTTTTGGTAGCGGACTCGCCGCTAAAGCGCCTGGTACTTTCGGTACCTTAGCAGCCATTCCCCTCTATTTATTGATGGCGCCATTACCGCTCACTTGGTATATCGGCTTAACCTTATTGAGCGCATTTGCGGGATTTTATATCTGCGGTAAAGCCGCTCAAGATATGGGGGTACACGATCACGGTGCGATTGTGTGGGATGAAGTGGTTGGGCTACTGATCACTATGATAGCGGCACCAGCAGGTTGGGGTTGGTTGTTAGTCGGCTTTGGTCTATTTCGCTTTTTCGACATCATCAAACCTTGGCCTATTCGATGGCTCGATGCCAAAGTTCATGGTGGTTTTGGCATTATGATTGACGATGTGTTAGCGGGCGTGTTTTCGTTTATTTGTCTGCAAGGGCTAGTCTGGTGTTTTAGCTAACATTATCGCTAACCCGACATGTTAGTTAGCATGGCCAACAACTAACCCTTAGTTTTTGATATAGCCCCTTAGCTTGTGATATAGAGTGTGTAGATTCAAGCGTTTAGCGACCTCATTCGTTATCTGATCCATACTACTATTGCAGCAGTTCCCTTGCGTTCGCGAGGGTATTGCTGGTGATAGTATCGCCACCTAACAGTCTTGCAAGCTCTTGGATACGCTGCTCACGATCGAGCGATTTCATTGTGGTCTCAGTACTGCCTGCCTTATTAAATTTATCGACAAACATGTGTTGATGACCATTGCCCGCAACTTGCGGCAAGTGAGTCACGCACAGTACTTGGGTCGATTCCCCTAAGCTGCGTAACATGCGGCCCACTACTGCTGCGGTGGGGCCGGAAATCCCGACATCCACCTCATCGAAAATTAATGTCGGTGTGGCAACTTTCTTCGCGGTAATCACTTGGATCCCTAGCCCTATCCGTGAGAGCTCACCGCCAGACGCGACTTTCGAAATCGGTTGCAAAGGTTGGCCAGGGTTAGTGGTTACCATAAATTCGATATTGTCACTGCCATTGGCTGACATTTGCTCGGGGTGGAAATTGACTTCGATCGTAAATTTACCCTTAGGCATATTCAGTTCGTGGATTGACTGAGTCACCAGTTTGTCGAGTTCTTTAGCATAGCGGGCTCGGCTTTGGCTGAGCTTTTGCGCATTGCTAAGATAAGCGGCTCTACTTGCCTCGACTTGAAGCTGAATTTCTTCAAGTTTACTTTCATCACTGTCTAAGGTGCTTAGCTCAGCCTTTAATGCTAAATGATGCTCGGCCAGTTTATTCGGGCTAACATGATGCTTACGCGCCAGTTGCATGGCTTTTGATAGCCGTTCTTCTAAATAGGCAAAATGGGTCGGATCGAGTTCAAGCTTACTCAAATAGTGCTGCAATTCGCCGGCACTTTCTTGCACTTGGATTAAGGCATCATTGAGCATAGTGTTGATATTGCTTAATGCAGGATCGTAGCTTTGCAGATCTTCGGCGAGGGAAACGACTCGATTGAGCAGCGACTCTATATTGTTCTCTTCGCCCTCTGTGAGTAACTCTAAGCTCGCCTGACAGGTATCAATCAACTCAGTGCCATTGGCCAGACGTTTGTGCTCTTGCTCAATCTCATCGAACTCATCAACTTTAAGATCAAACTCATCGAGTTCTTCTACTTGATATTGTACTAATTGCTTACGGGCAATACGTTCATGCTGGGAGGCTTCGAGTTGCTTTAGATCGGCCTCAATTTGCTTGCAGCGTTGAAAGCTAGCGGCAACCGTATCGATAAGCAATCTGTGGTTGGCATAACTGTCGAGCAGGGTGAGTTGATGTTCACTTTTTAACATTGCATGGTGGGCATGTTGGCCGTGAATACCAATAAGCAACTGACCCAGTAATTTTAGCTGCGTCAGCGGCACTGGATTACCATTGATGTAGGCGCGTGAACGGCCATCGCTACCAATAGTCCGACGTAGAATGCACTCATCATCGAGTTCAAGATCGTTATCTTCTAACCAACGTTTTGCCAGTGGAATATCATCCAAGGAAAAGCGGGCGCTGACCTCGGTTTTATTGGCTCCGGGACGAACACTGCTGGCATCGGCGCGATTGCCTAGGCATAGGCCTAGCGCATCGATGGCAATCGATTTACCCGCACCGGTTTCACCTGTGATGCTGGTCATACCGGGGCGAAAATCCAGTTCTAAAAAACGGACGATAGCGAAGTTATTAATGCTGAGTTGGCAAAGCATAGTGAATTCCTGTCGAAAAACATACCAAACCACTGTATTGATAAACAGTATATACTGATTTTATATACAGTAAAGTGGCTTGGGTAAATAATCAGCATTATCGGTAGTAAATATTTTTAATTAACTGATTATGCATAGATTCTTACTAAGCTTTCTAAGATAGGCAAACTGAAGAAAGTGACTAAGGTACCAAATAGAATACCCTGAGCACTGGTAGAAGCCTGAGTGTTATAACGCTGGGCAAGTAAGTACACGCTAGCCGCGGTGGGCAGTGCGCTCAAGATCACGCCCATGATCAGGTAGTCACCACTTACGCCAAAACGGTTAAGCATAAAGTAGACGAGTGCCGGTTGGATAGCCAGCTTGAAGAGGTTGATAAGGCTCAATTCGATAAAATTCTTGGGGCTAAATACGCTGCTATCTTTCTGGTAGCGCATTGCTTTGGCGAGTACCATGCCGATAGCAAATAGGGCGCAGGGGCTTGAGGTATTGCCTATTTGCTGGATCATTAGCGCCAGCCCTGACGGCAGTTTTATCTCTAGCGCCGAAATGCCGACGCCAATTAAGCTACCAATAACGATAGGGTTTTTACCTACCGCCATCGCCATTATGACTAAGGCGTGGTGTTGTCTTTGGGTGTTAGTGGCCAGTTCCATCGAGACTAAGGCGACGGCAAACATCAGCACGGATAATAAGCTGGCAATCGCGGCGGCGACTAAGGCACTTTGCTGCTGCGGAAAGAGGATGATGAGCAGTGGAATACCAATAAATGCCGTATTACCAAAGGTGGCATTGAGGGCTCGAATAGCGGCAACCGCATGCTGTTTAGGGTTAGCGATCAGCGATAGCCCAAGGCAGACAAGATAAGTGATTACCATAGCTGTGCTGTAGCCCGCAATAAATCCCCATTGCAAAATCTCGCCAATCGGCTGCTGCGCGAGGGCGATAAGCATGATTGCAGGGAACGCAATGTAGTAGACATATTGGTTCAGCACTTGATCCGTATCGACGGGCAAGAGTTTTAGTTTTTGCACAAGTGTGCCGAGCAACATGATCCCGAAGACGGCAAACAGAGGGGTTAAAATGGTCATTTCCCTCACTCATCCTTACGATTAAATTTGAATAAACTCGCCCACCGTCGTCATTTTACAGTCGCTATGATTTTTGGTGGGCAGAGTTACAGCACTTGATTCTTTTTATGTCACTTTAGAGCCAGATTTAGCGCCAGCGCAGTAAAACTCGCCACAAAATAACATACCATTTCAATCTAAGGCTATTGCGCTATGGTCGTATAAGTGAATAATTCAATGTTTAAAACACAATCACTTAGTGAATTTAGCGTTTTAACGTCAATACCCAATATGTGAAATTAGGATATGCAATGAGTGATGATTTAGGCGCTGAACTACAACTTGTCTATCTTTTTGTGCATTTAGTCAATGCGGGCAGTTTTTCGCAGGCGGCGAAGGAGCTTGATATGCCCATTGCCACAGTGAGCCGCAAGTTAGCGAAGTTGGAAGAGAAGCTCGATAAACAGCTTTTTATGCGCAGCACCCGCAAGTTACGATTGACGGAGGAAGGACTGGCGCTCTTTCAACGCTATCAGAGTGTGGTTGCTCAATTCGATGAGCTGAGTGGGTTAGGCAGCGATAAACCCGAGGGTACCCTGCGCATCGCCGCGCCGATTTCGATTATTTCCATCGTGTTTATTCAAGCATTGAATGAATTTGGCCGCCTGTATCCCGATATCCGTTTACACATTTCCCAGAGCAATGAGTTAGTCGATTTGATCGACAAAGGCATAGATGTGGCGATTGTTGGCGGGGCTCAGCCTGATTCTTCTTGGGTGTCGAGTACCTTAGGCGAGCTCGACTATTGCCTGTTTGCCACGCCAGAATATTTGGCTCAGGCACCTAAACTTGAGCATCCCGATGATCTTGAAGCCCATCAACTGATAAAAGTCTGGCCGCTGTTTAATTGGCATTTAAAGCATCCAAGCGGCGAGTCTTTTTATTTTAATGGCCCGACTAAGCTCACCCTCACGGATTTACACGGAGCGATTCAGGCGACCTTAGGCCATGGTGGGATCTTGTATGGTCCTGAACTATTTGTAAAACAGCAGATTAAAGAGGGAAAACTTAAAGTATTATTGCCAGAATGGATTGGCGAACAGAGGCGAATTTCGATTTTATATCATCAGCGCAGCCAGCAGCCGCTAAAGGTAAGAGTCTTTATTGAGTTTATGCAGTCAAAGGCGCCAGAGTTATTCTCTATGCGTTGATTTAACCGAGTTATTCTTTAATAAGGGAACTGATTTTTAGCGTCTTTTAGGTTTTACCGTGTTTTTGCTCATGGTGTTTTGCGTTTGTTTTGCGTCTTGCAGGCTGGAGCGTGTCGCGGGCAGTATGCCGAGTTCTAAGAAGTATCCCACTAAACGCCGCAGTTCGAATAAAGAACCGATACGCTGTTGATCTTTGATGGTCAGTTTCCAACTGTCGGTTCGTCCTTCGCTATTGGTTAAGATAAATCCTTGATAAACAATCTTTCTCATTGGAATAACTCAATCTTTATTGATGCTATTTATAGCAACTGGATATCTTTGACGGGATTCGTTGGTGAGGGTGTAAAACGATGATCCCTTTCTTATTCTGTATGGATAATAGGTGCTTGAGTAACCCCAAGCACCTCATCAGTTAAGCGACGCTGATACCGATATTTGATACGCCAGCTTCGATAATATCTTTGCGTAAACCCTTGACCAGTTCTGCAGTGATCTTCGGATTTTCTTCAATAATTTCCAGCAGAGAATTTTGTAATTCTTTCTCTTCTTCCATGACTTCATGGGCGAAAACGAAATCATCTAATGCTTCATCCACCAAATCGACATCGCTGATCGCTTCGATGTAGTTAGCCACTGTGCTGGATGACAATTTGCTGATATTGACTATGTCTTCTTCAATTTTGCCTTGAATTGCACCTAGTAAGGTCGATATTGCGACCACTGCATCCATAGCAGGATAGACGCCATAGGCTTCAAAATCAGCAGGATCTGGGGTGTTATCTTCCAAGCGTTGCAGATGCACATCGACATTGAATTTCAGCTTGGAGTCGTACTGGGATTGCCACAATAGTTCTAATGCGGTACTCAACACAGTAGGATCGCCAAACTCACAGACTTCGGAAAACAGTTGATAGTTGGGCAACATACGTTGGCAAAGTGCAGTGGCAAAGAGTTGTTTTTGTGGCAGTGTTAACGCCTTGAGACGTTTAAAGAAGCCCGTTTTTTTGGTCATCTGTTATTTCCGCTGATAGCTGTGATATCACTTGATTTGCCGCAGATTCTACCTTAGTTAACTCATCAAGTAACTCTAGTATTTCGGGTTCGAGATCTTCAACCGATGTTTCACGTTTTAGCGCCGATTCAATTTCTTGGCATAATCTTTGGGTTGTTGGCACGCCGCAGTAGCAGCTCGCACCATGCAGCTTATGGATAGTACTGAGCATGACTGGGTGATCGTTTTGACTTAGCGCCGTTTGAATCGTCGCCACGGTTTGCGGCAATGAGTCGAGTAACATTCTGAGCATATCTAAGGCGAGATCGGCCTTGTGATTGGCTTGGGTTAAGCATAAATCCCAGTTCAGCGTATGCAGGTCAAAATGGGTGAACTTAGGTCGAGTGATCCAGCGATGAATAATGTCTTTGAGCGCCGCTTCATCAATAGGTTTAGGCAAATATCCGTCCATACCACTGCTTAAAATCAGTTCGCGTTCTTCGGCAATGGCATGGGCTGTCACGGCAATTATCGGCGTGTTGCGGTTCATCGAGCCTTGGCGAATTTGCTTCGTGGCGCTAATGCCATCTGTGCCAGGCATTTGGATATCCATAAAAATCAAGTCGAAGGTGCGAGTCTTCGCCTGTTTAACTGCTTCATCACCACTGTTGACGGCAACCACAGTCGTCACTAATTCGCTGAGTAAAGTATCAATCAGTTTTAAGTTGGCAAAGTTATCATCTACCGCTAGCACAGTTAAAGATTGGCGCGCTACCGGCGTGGATATTGTCGCAGGGGCTATGATGTCGTACTCCATCGGTGGATAGAGTAAGTTGCGCGCAAGCTGATGCTCACTGACTGGCAGAGACAACACCACATCGGCATTCGGGCGAATAAATTGGGTTAAGGCATCCTGTTCTTGGCAATCGTATAGCACGATAAGGCAATCTGTTTTGGTCTTCGCTAAGTTTAGTGTACTTACCAGTTGTGCTGAATCGCTAAACCCATGGCAACTCAGGAGAACATAGTCGTATGGCGCTTCAGCCGTGGTGAGCGTAGTCAACAAGCTTGGAATATGCTGATGATGGGTGACTTTTGTATCCCATTGATTCAATTGGCGGCTTAATACTGCGTGGGTGAGTACTCGCGGTTCGTAAAACAGTATGGTTTTGTCTTTGAGTTTTTCGAGCGGCAGTGAGTCACCGATTTGGAATTGACCTAAGCCGAGCGGCAAACTGAACCAGAAGTTTGAGCCTTTTTCTGGGGATGAAGTAAAGCCGATTTGGCCGCCCATTTGATTCACTAAACGCTTAGTGATCACTAAACCTAAGCCGGTGCCACCAAAGCGACGCGAAATCGACGAGTCTGCTTGGCCAAAGGCTTGGAATAAAAAGTCCTGCTGACTTTCATCTATACCAATACCAGTGTCGACCACATCACAGCGCAGTACCACTTGTTCATCCGACTGGCTCTGCAGTTCGATTTTGACCATCACGCTGCCAGAGTCAGTGAATTTAATCGCGTTACCAACCAAGTTATTGATGATTTGGCATACGCGCATGGCATCGCCATTGACATTGTCGGGCACGTTGGGGGCGATATCGACGACGAGTTCTAGGCCTTTGGCCTGGGCGCTGCCGGAGATCAAGGTAATCGTATCGCTTATGGTTTCCCTAAGGCCGAAGGGCATGTTTTCTAACACCATTTTACCGGCTTCGAGTTTAGAAAAATCGAGAATGTCATTGATGATACCCAGCAGGTTAGTGGCACTGCGTTCTATGGTCTTGATGTAATCGACTTGGCTCGAATGCAATGGTGTTTTGACTAATTGCCGCGCAAAACCGATAACACCATTGAGTGGCGTACGTAACTCGTGGGACATATTCGCTAAGAATTCAGATTTAATTCGGCTGGCTTCTAGGGCGCGTTTTTTAGCTAAATCCAGCTCGACGTTTTGGATTTCAATCTGCTCTAAGGTTTCCCGCAGATCCGACGTAGCTTGGTCGATATTTTGCTGCATCTCATCATGGTATTCCGATAGCGACCCCGCCATGGCATTGATACCGCGTTTGAGTAAGTCCAGCTCACCAATCAAGTTGCCATCTAAGCGGGCGTCTAATTTACCTTCACGGATTTTAGCGACGACGCGCACCATTTCAGTAATGGGCTGAGTGACGTTTTTCACTAGCCGGAAAGTAAATAGCAGGTTTAACTGCACGCCGATCAACACGATAATAAAGGCGGCGACTGCGGCTCTATGCTGCTCTAACAAGGCGCGTTCTTTATTGATTATTATCGAGATATAACCTAAAAGATGACCATCGTCTGTCTGGATATCGTAATTAGCAGGGAGCAGCAATGGGGCCTGTGGCAAAAATGGGCGTCCGTAAAATAAGGCTGTCGTCCACATGTTCAATTTCGGTTTTATGCAGCGTGTTGAGGGCTTCTTTGTAGCGCATAATCTCAAAGTCTTTGTGATAGTGGGAGGTCACAAAGAGTTGATTATTGGCATCGAAAATCGCGATGGATTTTACTAAGGTGGATTTGTTGAGCTGTGCCGCCGCGAGTAAGCGTTTGGTCGCCTCGCGATCATTCGCCACTAAGCCGATCTCACTGGCAATCGACAGGGGCTCGATAATATTGCTGCCCTGTTCGACGAGCGTATCTTCGAGCTCATAAAAACGGTTTATGGTAAAGTAGCTGCCCAGAAGGATACCGACCAAGATTGTTGGCGCGAGCGCCAGCACAAGAACCCAAGAACGTAGGCTGTATTTGGTCATGTTGTTGACAGGGTTCATAGCAGCGGCGGTGTTTCCTGTGACAGAGACTAAGATAATTTTATAAGACTGCCAGAAAGAGGGCGGTCTTTGCCAGTATTTTATTGATTTAGAGGCCGAAATGGCGCAATTTTTTAAAGCAAAACCAAATAGTTCCAAACAGTTGTCGGCTAAGTTATCGCTGAGCGTAGAACAGCTCGATCACTTAGGTGCTGGTATAGCACAACATCAAGGTAAAGTCGTGTTTATCCCTGGCGCTTTGCCCGATGAAACCGTGACGGTACAGCTCACCGAGCAAAAGAAAAATTATGCCCGTGCCAAGTTGATTAAAGTCGATTCATCAAGTCCTGAGCGCGTTGAGCCTGAGTGTCCACACTACCACACCTGCGGCGGCTGCGACTTACAGCATATGTCATTATCGGGTCAGCGTGAGCATAAAGAAGCCGCGTTGCTGGATATTATGGCTAAGTTTGCTGGCACTGAAGGCGGTGCTTTATCGCCTGCACTCACGGGGGAAGGTTGGCATTATCGTCGCCGCGCCCGTCTTGCAACTTTATTTGATAAAAATACCAAGCACTTAAGTTTAGGCTTTCGCGCCGCCAGTAGCAGCAATGTGGTGCCAATCAGTCAGTGTCTGGTGTTAGCTAAGCCATTATCGGACTTGATCGTCCCCTTTGCTAAGTTGCTGAACCAATTGTCAGCTAAAGCCAGCTTAGGTCATCTTGAGTTAATTGCCGCCGATAATGGTCACTTTGCCGTGCTGCGTATCACTAAGGCGTTAAACGATAAAGATCTCGCTAAGTTGTCCGCCTTTGCTGAGCTGCATCAGATCCATATTTGTCTGCAGGATAACGAAGGCCAATTCCAAGGCGTCGGCGCTGAGTTAGTGTTACCTGTTTATCAACTGTTAGATGAAAATGCGCAGTTGGATGCGGTGAGCTTAAGTTTCACCCCAGGTAACTTTGTGCAAGTGAACGGACAGATTAACAAGGCCATGGTCGCTCAAGCGATGGATTGGTTAGCGCCAGCACCTGATGAGCGCATTTTGGATTTGTTCTGCGGCATGGGTAATTTCAGTTTGCCCTTAGCGAAAATGGGCGCGGATGTGATTGGCGTCGAAGGGGTTGCCGAAATGGTGACTCAGGCACGGGTGAACGCGAAAGCTAACAATCTGGATAAACTGACCTTTTACCACGGCGATTTAAGTGCGGATTTATCCCTTGAGCCTTGGATGGGCAAGATTGATAAATTACTGCTTGATCCCGCTCGTGCGGGGGCATTTGAAAGCTTGCAATGGCTAAAGAAAATGAAGCCGCGCAAAGTCGTGTATGTATCTTGTAATCCTGCGAGCTTGGCTCGCGATAGCGCTGTACTGTTAGAGCGCGGTTACCGATTACAGCAATTGGGACTTATCGACATGTTCCCACAAACACACCATATCGAAGCCATGGCACTGTTTGAATTAACCAAGTAATTTGCGCTGGCAAAGTAAGCAAAGCGTTTGAATAACGTAAAAAATGTGATTATTACGTCGGTTGGGTTTGACAAGTTCGCGCCAATGCTGAAGATAGGAGAGCTGAAGTGGTGCCCACTTTCTCTCTGAGCACGGATAAGGAAATAAATTAGATGGTCTCTGTTCGCGAAGCGCACTTTAATGATCCCGATTTTCACTTAGAAGATTGGGTAGCTCGCTATGTCGGTCATGCCGATGAAGCGCAGATGCTGCTCTCTTTGATAGGGCAGATTGACGCCTTACCAGCCAAGAGTCCTGCGGCGAAGAGAGAACTGCTCGAACGTGCTCGAGAGATGATCGAAATCCTCGCACCGCTAAACATGGACATTGAAACCCTGCAGGCGGCAATTTTGTTTGTGGTGCTCGATGCTGGGTTATTGACCGAAGAAGCCATCCAAGAGAAATTTGGTGAGCCGCTGGCGCGTTTAGTCGCGAGTGTCGTGACCATGAACGCGATTGGCGCCTTGAAAATCAATCCTAATAGTCGTTCAACCGAGCCGCAAATCGACAATATCCGCCGCATGTTATTGGCTATGGTTGAAGATGTGCGCGCTGTGGTGATTAAGCTTGCCGAGCGTGTGTGTTTACTACGGGCGGTGAAAAATGCCGACGAAGAAACTCGCGTGCTGCTGGCCCGTGAAATTGCCGATATTTACGCGCCGCTGGCTAACCGTTTGGGTATTGGTCAATTAAAGTGGGAGCTGGAAGATATTTCTTTCCGCTACCTGCATCCAGATACCTATAAAGACATTGCTAAGCAATTAGATGGCAAACGACTGGATCGTGAAGTTTTTATCGACAAGTTTGTCAGTCAGTTGCAACAAAGATTAGATGAAGATCAAATTCGCGCTAAGGTCTACGGCCGGCCGAAACATATCTACAGTATTTGGCGCAAGATGAAGGGCAAGCACCTTAAATTTGATGAGTTGTTTGACGTGCGCGCCGTGCGTATCGTGACTGAACGTCTGCAGGATTGTTATGGCGCGTTAGGTGTGGTGCATACGCTTTGGCACCATATTCCTCGGGAATTTGACGACTATGTCGCTAACCCAAAACCTAACGGTTATCAATCGATTCATACGGTGGTGGTGGGGCCTGAGGGCAAAACCGTTGAAATTCAAATTCGTACCCAAGACATGCATGAAGATGCAGAGCTGGGTGTGGCCGCCCACTGGAAATACAAAGAAGGCAATCATTCCGGTAAGCAAAGCGGCTACGAAGAAAAAATTAACTGGCTGCGTAAAATTCTGCAATGGCAGGAAGACGTGGTCGAAAGTGGCAACTTGGTCGAAGAAGTGCGCAGCCAAGTGTTTGAAGATAGAGTCTATGTGTTCACCCCAAGCGGTGAAGTCGTCGACTTGCCACTGGGCTCAACCGTGCTCGACTTTGCCTATTACATTCACTCTCAAGTGGGGCATAAATGTATTGGTGCTAAGGTCGATGGCCGTATTGTACCGTTTACCTATCAGGTTGAAACGGGTGAGCGTATCGAGATCATCACCTCGAAACAGCCCAATCCTAAGCGCGACTGGCTTAACCCTAACTTAGGTTATATCCGTACCTCGCGGGCGCGTTCTAAAATCCAGCATTGGTTTAAGCAGCAGGACAGAGACAAGAATATTGTCGCTGGCAAAGAAATGCTTGAATCAGAACTCGCGCGTGTGAGCCTTAAAATTAAAGACGCGGCCATCGCGGTCGAGCGCTTTAATATGGCGAGCATGGATGACTTACTGGCGGCCATTGGCGGCGGTGATGTGCGTCTGCATCAAGTGGTTAACCATATTCAAAGCCGTCTGCGACTCGACGAAGTGTCAGAAGAAGATGCGGTCGAAGAGTTAGTTAAGAAAGGCCAACACAAACCGACCTCAAGTAGCCGTGGTCAGGTTGAAGTCAACGGTGTGGGTAACTTACTTAACCATATCGCCCGTTGTTGTCAGCCCGTTCCCGGTGATGAGATTTTAGGTTTTATCACTAAAGGCCGTGGCATTTCTGTGCATCGCGCTGATTGTGAACAAGTTAAAGAGTTAATGCGGGTTCACCCAGAGCGCGGTGTCGATGTGGTCTGGGGCGAAAATTACTCCGGCGGTTATCGCATGCGTCTGCGGGTATTAGCCCACGATCGCAGTGGTTTATTGCGCGACTTAACCTCAGTGCTGGCTGCTGAAAAATCCAATGTACTGGCCATGAGTTCATCATCGGACACTAAAAACCAGACAGCCGCGATTGAGTTGGAACTGGAGCTTTATAACCTCGATGGTTTATCGCGGGTGTTATCTAAACTGACCCAAGTCGATAGCGTGATTGAGGCAAGACGACTTTAAGGCTCGTAACGCCTTTTGAAGCGAGCGATATCTAGAAGCCATCTAGAAGCAAGAGATAAAGGATTGGGGCGGTAGGGAGGCTGTTCATCGTTCTGAGCAATGGTTTGCCATGGCATTTGCTCCCCGACGCGCAGCCAGTCCATCCGTGGATGCTCGACCGCCCCCGTCCATGGGGCGGACGGTCGTCTCACAAATCACCATGGCGCACCTTTCAAGTATTAGCGTAACCAGTAGGTTCAAAAATTAAGTCATGAGTATTTAGCTTAATTGTTCAATCTGATTTGGTTTGAGCGAAGTCATTCGATTGAGCATAAGAAACTTTGGGACAGAAGTGCGATAGATATATAGCTCAAACACGATACCCTCAGATGAGATAATGTCCTCGGTCCTGCTGTCCCGTCCTTTTGTGACTTATTCCTGCATTTGCTTAACTATCGACAGTTCTCATTTTAGATAATAGCATTTAGAGGAATGTCATCAATAAATTGGGGGAGTGACTTGCTAAATCCGGTTTTGTGGATACCAAAGAGGTGTAGATAAAAAATCGCTCTTAGCAGAGTTTCAGCGCAAAATTGTACCGGACAAAAACTTAACTTCTCATTAATCGAATTACCATGCACAATTCTTGAACGTGCATTGTAAAGCTCAGCAGCCATTTTAGCTTTGTCCTCACAAATACCTTTGTGAGTTATATTCAAATTTCTAACCCTAGTCTTGAATGTTTCAGTTGTAGTAGCTTCTTTAAAATTTACTATTGCTTCTAATGAACTCACCATTTTTTGTATCTGTAAATATGAATTTGAGTCGGTAGAGGCATCACCATACCATAGCAGTGAGCGCTCTAAGCGATCTACAACCCTCTGTTGCTTCATATCTGGGACTAACAGCAATTCAGGTATGTTGAACGCAATATTTATTAGGCTATTGGGTAAGTCCTTTTCGTCATTGAAGTGCTGCCAGAACTCCTTAGAGTCCTTTTGGAAGACAGGAAAATGAATACTCGTATCAGTGTGTAGTGCTTCAACATTAATACCTGATCTATGGAAATAAAAGTGATGAAAGGTTCTGTCATTAGCTGATAGTAGCGGTACTGCATTTGTGGAATATCTAGTTGCCAATAACTTTAGGACATTATAGGCCGTATCACGCGCTCTCTTTGCCAATTCTATAGAAAGGCTTCTACTGCAAGGCGTATCAACACTGACCTCAAGATAATAATTTGGTGCGAATGACCTAGAATATTTAAATTTAGATAATACATTTTTTTTTAATTTTTCTGGTATTAGCGGTATGAGACGAATGTTCTGACTCAAGTTGAGTGCATTCTGCAAACTGAAAACAATTACTGGAAATTGATATACAAGTTTTGAAAAAGTTGCTTTAAATTGCTGGATCCTGCGGTTGAAAATTTTATCAAATATCTCGTAATTTGGCTTATAAAACACACCGTCATTATCAAAACTATCGGCAAAGCTATTGAGGTCAGCATTAACATATTCGTAGATAATCCCCTCTAAAACACTTTTTAACTCGTAAGAGTGGCAATTTAGATTGTTCTGCTTTCTAACTTCTTCTGATAACTCTCTAATTTGAACTAATGATAGGTTGGAATGATGTAGTTGAAATACACAATGCTCATCTGCATGAAACCTATCATTCATTTCTTTAGCAAGGTCGGTGGGAGCGTTTATGCTTAAAAATAAACGGTCTATTCCAGTAAATTCTTGGAAATAGGCTTTATGATCTGTGTGCCAGAGCTTGTAACTTTTTACCATTTCCACAAGCAAGGAGTTCAGAGTTTTCTTACAACTATTGGATAGCTTCATCAGCCTACTCATAATAAAATACACACTGTAATATGGATAAGATCCGGTATTATAAGTATAAAGTCAATTTGGAATGAATCGCCACTACTTCATGAGATACAGACTCTCATATTATGGTACTGAATGATTTTTAAGAACATGATTTTATTTGCATTAAAATATCAATGCCATTAGTGGAACTCAGCAATGATAAATAGCCCCCATTAGGT
This sequence comes from Shewanella sp. DC2-4, assembly GCF_013248875.1. NCBI lineage: Bacteria > Pseudomonadati > Pseudomonadota > Gammaproteobacteria > Alteromonadales > Shewanellaceae > Shewanella > Shewanella sp. DC2-4. The sequence goes on from NZ_JABRVR010000002.1 coordinate 886,032, forward strand.
TTTAACACTTCGTTGAACAAAAGTGTTGGTGCTTATTGCTGTCGTCTAGCAATAAATTCTAGAAACGATGCTGAAACTATATAAAAATTCGTAACGGGTGAACTACTATTTGACGCTACTCATCAATAGAAATTTTATGGCAAATTCTGATGCCCCAAAAAATAACTGATTAATTGTACTAAGGAGGATGGGGAAAATGTGTGCAATCAGCAATATTGCGAACTATCTCTAGGGGGGAAACTAACTCGAAAAAATATTCCTGCTTTCCTGCTTTCCTGCTTTTCCCAATCCCGAGTTCAGGTTAATCCACAACGCCATGCTAATTGATCATGAATATGGCTCATGTTCTATGTGAAATAAAACCGTTTTTGTTCATGTGTCGAACCACGTATAAATGACTCCAAGCGAAATATTAGACAAGCTTGAAGTTGCACACTAGCTAAGCCATCAGGACTTAAGTCATTGGCACTTAAGTTAAATAGAACCTCAGACAGAACTCGAATAATGTCTATCAGAGTCGGGTCGAGAAGCTAGAAGCGCAGGGCATAAACTCAGGTTTGAAATCAGACAATGGGATACTGGATCACTATGAATAAGCATTTTACATTTACGATTAACAGCATTTGTCTTGATGAAAATTATCATCCCTCAGACAAGACGCGTATCACGACCAACTTTGCTAATTTGGCCAGAGGCAGTCATCGCCAAGCGAACTTACGCAACGCGTTAAAGATGATTGATAACAGTTTTAATGCCTTAGCGCATTGGGATAACCCTAAAGGCGATCGTTATACTGTCGAACTTGAAATTATCTCCGTTAATTTGGATATTGACGGCAGCGGTCAAACCTTCCCATCGATTGAAGTTTTGAAAACCAATATTGTTGATCATAAAACCAATAAACGTATTGAAGGTATTGTCGGCAATAACTTTTCATCTTACGTACGCGATTATGACTTTAGCGTGTTACTGGCAGAACATAATAAGGGCCAAGCCAAATTTAGTATTCCAGATGATTTTGGTGGTCTACATGGCAAGCTATTTCAGTCTTTTGTTAATTCTGATGCTTATAAACAGAATTTTAATAAGCCACCGGTTATCTGTCTCAGTGTGTCTGATAATAAAACCTACCATAGAATTGAGAATCAGCATCCCGTATTAGGGGTTGAATATCAGCCAAATGAATCGTCTTTAACTGAGCAATATTTCAAAAAAATGGGCTTACAGGTGCGCTATTTTATGCCACCAAATAGTGTGGCGCCGTTAGCTTTTTATTTCGTTGGTGATTTACTGAATGATTACACCCATCTTGAGTTGATAAGCACCATAAGCACTATGGGAACTTTTCAAAAAATCTATCGCCCTGAGATTTATAATGCCAATGCTGTTGCAGGGAAATGCTATCAACCTAATTTGAAAAATCTGGATCATTCTCTGACTCAAATTGTTTATGACCGAGCAGAACGTAGCCAATTGGCGAATGAGCAAGGCAAATTTGCAGCGGAGCACTTTATCAAGCCCTACCAAACGTTTTTTGAACAATGGTCTGCTAATTACCTTTAGTCGCTCTGCGCCTAATCGTCACGCTCAATAATTAATCCAATACGGCATCATTATTATGACAACAAGACTTAATAAAACACCGCTTAACCAAACATTGCTTAATAAAACACTGTTACCGACTTCAACCGCGGGCAGTTTGCCTAAACCTTTATGGCTTGCAGAGCCTGAAACACTTTGGTCTCCATGGAAATTGCAAGGAGAGGAATTAATTACCGGTAAACACGATGCACTGCGTTTGTCATTACAGGATCAACAGCTAGCGGGGATTGATATTGTCAGTGATGGCGAGCAAACACGGCAACATTTTGTTACTACCTTTATTGAGCACCTCAACGGCGTTGATTTTTCAAAACGTAAAATCGTTAAAATTCGTGATCGCTATGATGCGAGCGTGCCCACAGTTGTTGGCCCTGTGAGTCGCCAAAAGTCTGTGTTTGTTGAAGATGCCAAATTTTTACGCAAGCAAACTACGCAACCGATTAAATGGGCGCTGCCAGGCCCTATGACCATGATAGATACGCTTTATGATGACCATTATAAAAGTCGCGAAAAGCTCGCTTGGGAATTTGCCAAAATTCTTAATGAGGAAGCCAAAGAATTAGAAGCGGCGGGTGTTGATATTATCCAATTTGATGAGCCTGCCTTTAATGTGTTTTTTGATGAGGTAAACGATTGGGGTATTGCGTGTTTAGAAAGAGCCATTGAAGGGCTTAAATGCGAAACTGCGGTACATATTTGTTATGGTTACGGCATCAAAGCCAATACCGATTGGAAAAAAACCTTGGGCTCAGAGTGGCGCCAATATGAAGAAGTGTTTCCTAAACTGCAAAAATCGAATATCGATATTATCTCGCTAGAATGTCACAACTCCCATGTGCCAATGGAGCTACTTGAACTCATTCGCGGTAAGAAAGTCATGGTCGGCGCGATTGATGTCGCCACCGACACGATTGAAACCGCAGAGGAAGTGGCTGACACCCTACGAAAAGCCCTTAAATTTGTCGATGCCGACAAGCTTTATCCTTGTACTAACTGCGGCATGACTCCTTTATCCCATCAAGTCGCAAGAGGCAAACTCAACGCCTTGAGTGCAGGTGCAGAGATCGTCAGAAAAGAGCTCTTGGCATTAAGATAAGACGCGTTAAGTGTTGCAGCCTGTTTTACAGCAGTATGTTTTATAGCAGTATGAGTCTAGCTTTGTTGAAAAGGTATCGACGTCGGTATTAAAAAAACGGGATTGGCATTCTGATGCCAATCCCGTTTTCATTTTTAAGCTCATGCATTTAGTGCTTGGGCTTATGCATTGTCTTAGCGCTTATTCACCAAGCTTTGGTGTACGTGGCGGGATCATGCGCCTGTCACCTGTTGACTCAAATGCACCTGCAAATTTAAGCAGGTTATTATCGTCATAGGCGCGGCCTGCGAAGGTCAAACCGACTGGCATGCCAATATCGGCCATCACGCCCATAGGCACAGTCACAGTCGGCACGCCTAAATGGCGAATCGCAAGGTTTCCGTTAGCGACCCAAACTCCGTTGCTCCAAGCGATATCGGCGGAAGCCGGATTCACATGCGCATCGGCAGGGCCGACATCTGCCACGGTTGGGAACAGCACTGCATCGAGCTTTAGCTCGTCCATCCAGTCTTCGAGATCTAGCTTACGCGTCTTCTCTATGCCACGCAGACCATCGGGAATACTGTCGATCTGGTCATAGGATTTAAGACCACGCTTAGCCATGTTGACGTACTCTTCCATGCCTGCCGCTAAGTCACCTTCACGGTTAGGCAAGGTGCCTAAGTCGTGGGGGAAAATCAAATGCCCAACAACATCAGCAAGTTTGTTGAGTTTAGGGTCATTGTTAGCACGCAGGAATTCATCGAACGCCCAACCTGAGAGTTCCCATAATTCATCATGCAGGAATTGAGGCGTGACGATACCGCGGTTAAACACGGTCGGCGCACCTGGGCGGTCGCCTTCGCAATTTGATACCAGCGGAAAATCAACTTCAATCACTTCGGCGCCAGCAGCTTCTAAGGCTTTACGAGCCGCTTCCCATAGATCGATAACCGATTGGCGAGTATGAATACGTTGACCCGTTGGCCCCCCGATACCTGGGTTTTCGCTAGTGCCCGCCAATTCATCTTTATTGATGTACATGCGCGGCACACCAAAACGCTTACCCTTAAGTGTGTCTGCGCTAGCGGCCAGCGCCAGATAAGATTCTGGGCGAACTGTCGATGCTTTAGGGATTTGTACCCAAGGTTGCAGACGCCAGAGATCGCCACGGGTGATAGGATCGTCTGCCACAATCACATCCAACACTTCAAGCATATCGGCCATAGTGCGGGTATAAGGCACGACGACATCCATGGTCGGCGTTAACGGCCAGTTACCGCGCACCGAAATCACGCCGCGAGACGGAGTGTAAGCACACAAACCGTTATTGGACGCAGGGCCACGGCCACTTGACCAAGTTTCTTCGGCAAGACCGAAAGCCGAATAACTTGCCGCCGTGCCCGTGCCCGCCCCATTTGAAGAGCCCGAAGCGAAGGGCGCTGTGAGGTAGTTAGCATTGTATGGGCTTTCAGCGCGGCCATAGTGACCACGCTGCATGCCGCCATTGGCCATAGGTGGCATATTGGTTTTGCCTAGGCAAATGGCACCTGCGGCGCGTAGGCGCTCAACGGCAAAGGCATCATATTGCGCCACTAAATCCTTAAAGGCTGGGCTGCCAGACGCTGCCGTCAGTCCCTTCACCAAATAGCTATCCTTGGCGGTATACGTAATACCCTCAAGTGGGCTCAGTGTTTCACCACGGGCGCGGCGCGCATCTGACGCCTCAGCTTCTTTGAGCGCATCGGGATTGTGTACCACTAACGCATTGAGCTTAGTCTTTGTCGCAGGGCCGTCATACGCCTCAACCCGCGCGCGATAAGACTTCACCAACTCCACTGCGGTGGTGTGGCCAGATTCGAGCGCAGCACGCAGCTCGGCAATGGAAACTTCAGTGACTTCAAACATCTTGCGCCCTCCCGCAGAAAGCCAATTGTGGTGTAATAACAGTGACATCAATCGTCATGCTGTTCTCCTTGGGTTACTTTCCAGCAGGGATTTGCTGAGTAATACAATGGATATTGCCGCCACCTAATAAAATCTCACGGGCTGGCACACCCACAATCTCATGCTCTGGGAAGATTTCCTGCAGTTTTTGGGCGGCGATATCATCGGTTGCAGGGTCAAGCAGTGGGAACACGATGCGATTATTGGTGATTAAAAAGTTCACATAAGAACCGGCTAAACGCTCACCCGCCGTGCGTGGCACGCCAGTGCCTTCGGTCACACCTTTTGATTCTTCTTCGGTGCAATACAGCGGCCCCGGTTGTGGCAATAGATGGATTTTTAACTTACGGCCTTTGGCATCCACGGTATTTTGCAACACCTCTAGCGCCGCTTTTGAGCGTGGATACTGGGGATCAGTCTCATCATCGGTCCAGTGCAGAATGACTTCACCAGGACGGGCAAAACAGCACATATTGTCGATATGGCCATCGGTCTCATCCATATACACGCCATCTTGCAACCAGATAAACTGCTTAACATTCAAATAGTCACGCAGTAAGTCTTCAATCTGTTCTTTTGTCAGTTCAGGGTTACGGTTGGCATTGAGTAAACATTCTGCACTCGTCATACAGGTGCCTTCACCATCGACATGGATGGAGCCACCTTCGAGGATCAGCGGCGCGCTGTAACGGGCAAAACCATGCTGCGCAAGCATCTGCTGCGCGACTTGCTCGTCCTTATCCCATGGGAAGTACAAACCACCGTTATGGCCGCCCCAAGCATTAAAACCCCAGTCAACACCACGGCATTCGCCATTGTCATTCACAACTACGGTTGGCCCAGTGTCACGAGCCCAGCAATCGTTACTGTCCATTTCAACCAAGGTGACATGGGATGGCATCACCGTTTTGGCTTCGGCTAAAAAGGCTTTAGGAACACCCATATACACTGGAGTTGCCGCACCAATGGCATCGGCCACCATAGCGAAAGTCGCCTGAGCATAAGCACCAGCTGCACGCCAGTTATCAGGACGATAGGGCCAAATCATCCACACTGCTTGCTGCGCAGCCCATTCGCCAGGCATATAAAAACCATCTTGGGATGGCTTAGTCGTTAACTGCGTGGCATCCACTGTCACGTTTGTCATGAGTTTAGTCTCCAGTAATGCTTAAAAACGATAAGGGTGTGCGTCCTAACATCGGACGACAGAATCGAAATAGACCTAACATCAATCAAATGAATAAATTGAAGGACCGCATTTATCATGTGCATAGTTTGGCCGCAATTGTCAGGTCTTCACTCGGTGAGTTTTAGCTTCATTGAAATATTGCTGCGTATCTTATCATTTAAGATGGCTTGCGCTAAATACTTGTATGCAGGACATAGATGAGAATTTGTAGGGGAGGAAGCTTGTCAATTTATTGCTCACGAGATGAGTGAATTACGAAATGGAGCGAATGCTCTTTAGGTAAAATAAGTCTTAGTTGAAATACGGCACTACAATCTGATCTCAGCATCAAAATAGCGCTTTTATTTTACCTAGCTTATCATCATCGGTTTATTGTAGCCTTTTGCTAAAAAACACTGCGGAGGCGTATTTTTTGTTCTTTCTCAATATTCGCCCGTTGCAGTATTTATCTTTAAAGGATATCAGCATGACTTCCCACACGGCGCCATTAACCTCATTTTCTACTGAACCTTCTATCACTGAAATTTCTACAACGGAACCTTCTACAACGGGATTTTCTATAACAGATGTTGAGCCGCTGCTTAACATTATGGAAAAACTGCGTGATCCGCACACGGGTTGCCCGTGGGACAAAGCGCAAACCTTTCAAACCATAGTGCCTTTTACTTTAGAGGAGGCCTATGAAGTTGCCGATACCATAGAGCGTTTAGCCTGGGATGAGTTACCCGATGAACTCGGGGATTTGTTATTTCAAATCGTATTCTATTGTCAGCTCGGCAAAGAGCAGGGGTTATTTGATTTTTCGAGCGTGATTGAGAAAATTAGCGACAAGTTAACCCGTCGTCATCCCCATGTGTTTGGTGAGCAAAATCCGCAAATAGGCGATAGTGCCCAAGCGATGAAAGCCAATTGGGAGGCGATTAAAGCGATTGAGCGTGAGCAAAAGGCGCAGCAAGTGGCGGGTGAAACTCAAGCAGATACTCTGGTTTCTGCGTTAGACAATATTCCGCGTACCCAACCTGCGCTGTCGCGCTCAATCAAAATTCAGCAAAGGGTGGCGCGAGTCGGTTTCGATTGGGCCGAACTTGAGCCCGTGGTCGCTAAAATCCACGAAGAAATCGATGAAGTCTTGCATGAAGTGAATCAACCCGAGCAAGATCAAGCGAAAGTGCAGTCCGAAATGGGCGACTTGCTGTTTGCCGTGGTGAATTTAGCTCGACATCTTAAGGTCGATCCAGAACAAGCGTTGCGCCAAGCCAATCTTAAATTTGAACGCCGTTTTCGCGGTGTAGAACAGTTGGCGAGTGACAGCGGTAAAAGCATGGAAGAGCACACATTAATGGAGCTCGATGCCTATTGGGACCAAGTAAAAGCGACAGAGACGAGATAAACGGCAAATTATCCCGATTGGTGTTTGTCGAATCGCGCCGCCTTTGGTATACTACTGCCCCGTCCTAGTGCTTTCTTACAAGCACGTATTTTCAAACTCATTTTCTCAGGTTCAGCATGACTACAAGGTATATCTTCGTTACTGGTGGCGTTGTTTCATCACTAGGTAAAGGCATTGCAGCAGCATCATTAGCTGCAATTTTAGAGGCCCGCGGTCTCAATGTAACCATCATGAAACTGGACCCTTACATTAACGTTGATCCGGGTACCATGAGCCCAACCCAACATGGCGAAGTATTTGTTACTGAAGACGGTGCAGAAACAGATCTCGACTTGGGTCACTACGAGCGTTTCATCCGTACTAAGATGAATCGTCGTAACAACTTCACTACTGGTCGTATTTACGAAGAAGTATTACGTAAAGAACGTCGTGGCGATTATTTGGGCGCAACTATTCAGGTTATCCCACACATCACTAATGCGATTAAAGAAAAAGTATTAGCCGGTGGCGAAGGCCATGATGTGGCTATCGTCGAAATCGGCGGTACTGTGGGTGATATCGAATCCTTGCCGTTCCTAGAGTCTATCCGTCAGCTCGGTGTTGAGCTGGGTCGTGATCGTACTCTATTCATGCATTTAACCTTAGTGCCTTTCTTAGGTGCTGCAGGCGAAGTGAAAACTAAGCCAACTCAACACTCAGTGAAAGAGCTGCGTTCTATCGGTATTGCACCAGATGTGCTGGTTTGCCGTGGTGATCGTGCGATTCCTGCGAATGAAAAAGCCAAAATTTCGCTGTTCTGTAACGTCGAAGAGCGTGCGGTTATTTCATTAAAAGATGTTGATAGTATTTATAAAATCCCAGCTTTGTTACGTTCACAAGGTTTGGATGACTTAGTGGTTAAGCGTTTTGGTTTAGAATGCCGTGAAGCGGATCTGTCTGAGTGGGAAAATGTTATTTATCAAGAAGCTAATCCAAACGGCGAAGTCGTTATTGGTATGGTGGGTAAATATATTGAACTGCCAGATGCCTATAAGTCAGTCAACGAAGCATTAAAACACGCTGGCCTTAAAAACCGCGTATCAGTGACTATCAAGTACATTGATTCACAAACCGTAGAAGCCAAAGGCGAAGAAGTCTTACAGGGCTTAGACGGTATCTTAGTACCAGGCGGTTTTGGCGAGCGTGGTGTTGAAGGTAAGATACTGGCGGCAAAATTTGCCCGTGAAAACAATTTACCGTATTTCGGTATTTGTTTAGGTATGCAAGTTGCCCTGATTGAATTTGCGCGTAATGTTGCAGGTATGGCTGATGCACATTCAACTGAATTCAATAAAGAAACACCGTTCCCAGTGGTGGGTTTGATCACTGAATGGATTGACGAAGAAGGTAATGTTGAGCAGCGCCATGAGGCGTCTGACTTAGGTGGCACTATGCGTTTAGGCGCTCAATTGTGTCATTTACTCGAGGGTTCAAAAGCGGCTCAAGCCTACAAAGGCAACAGCTGTGTAGAACGTCACCGTCACCGTTACGAAGTGAACAACAAATACAGAGAGCGTTTAGAGCAAGCTGGCATGATCTTCAGCGGTTTGTCTTCTGATCGTAAACTGGTGGAAATGATCGAATTAAAAGATCACCCATGGTTTGTTGCAGGTCAATTCCATCCTGAATTCACCTCAACGCCGCGCGATGGTCACCCATTGTTCGAAGGGTTTATTGCTGCGGCAAGTGCGCATCAAAAACGTGATCTGAAGTAAGAATATTTGAGGCCGGACCCGCGACAGTGGGGCCGGCCTTTTGCTACACTCGTCGCGACTTGAAACATAAGAATTTAATACTTCTGGGTGTAAACAGCATGCGTATCCGTTGCATCTGTATGGACGCAAACCGTAAATGGAATTTGGTTATTTTCTGTGGTATGTGACTTCCATTTATTCCCATAGGTATTGGTTTTTTCTTTTATCTTTAAACTTAAATCGAGGGTGTTATGGCTAAGATTATTAACGTGATTGGTCGCGAGATTATGGATTCTCGTGGTAACCCAACTGTTGAAGCCGAAGTGCATTTAGAAGGTGGTTTTGTGGGTATGGCTGCGGCGCCTTCTGGTGCATCAACCGGTAGCCGTGAAGCGTTAGAATTACGTGATGGCGATAAGAGCCGTTATTTAGGCAAAGGCGTATTAACCGCTGTTGCTAACGTAAACGGTGTCATCCGCGCTGCATTATTAGGCAAAGATGCGACTGCACAAGCTGAGCTTGATCAAATCATGATCGACTTAGATGGCACAGAAAACAAAGACAAGTTAGGTGCAAACGCGATTCTGGCTGTGTCTTTAGCGGCTGCTAAAGCAGCAGCAGCATCTAAAGGTATTCCTTTATACGCGCATATCGCTGAATTAAACGGTACACCAGGCCAATATTCTATGCCTGTGCCTATGATGAACATCTTAAACGGTGGCGAGCACGCGGATAACAACGTTGATATCCAAGAATTCATGGTGCAACCTGTTGGCGCGAAAACCTTCCGTGAAGCACTGCGCATGGGCGCTGAAATCTTCCATACGTTGAAAAAAGTATTGCACGACAAAGGTCTAAGCACTTCTGTGGGTGACGAAGGTGGTTTTGCACCTAACTTAGCGTCAAACGCTGATGCGTTAGCCATTATCAAAGAAGCGGTTGAACTGGCTGGCTACAAGTTAGGTACTGATGTCACGTTAGCGCTGGATTGCGCTGCATCTGAATTCTACAAAGACGGCAAATACGATTTAGCGGGCGAAGGCAAAGTCTTCGACTCGAACGGTTTCTCTGATTTCTTAAAATCATTGGCTGACCAATACCCAATCGTGTCTATCGAAGACGGCTTAGACGAATCAGATTGGGACGGCTGGGCTTATCAAACTCAAATCATGGGTGACAAGATCCAATTAGTGGGCGACGATTTATTCGTTACTAACACTAAAATCTTAACCCGTGGTATTGAAAACGGTATTGCTAACTCAATCCTTATCAAGTTTAACCAAATTGGTTCATTGACAGAGACTTTAGCGGCTATTCGTATGGCGAAAGAAGCGGGTTATACCGCCGTGATTTCACATCGTAGTGGTGAGACTGAAGATTCAACCATTGCTGACTTAGCCGTGGGTACTGCTGCTGGTCAAATCAAAACCGGTTCACTGTGTCGTTCTGACCGTGTCGCTAAATACAACCAATTGCTGCGCATCGAAGAGCAATTAGGTGAAAAAGCCCCATACCGTGGTTTGAAAGAGATCAAAGGTCAGGCGTAATTTAATATTTGATGTAAAAAGGCCACCACTTGGTGGCCTTTTTTGTTGTACTATCTGCTGTATATTTTTTTAATCCAAGATACTGACGCTAATTCCTCCATGAAATTTTTTGTCATTGCACTCATAGTGCTACTCGGTGTACTGCAATTCCGTCTTTGGTCGGGAGGTAATAGTCTTCCTGAATATTTCGTTCTGCAAAAACAAATTGCCGCCCAGCAAGAAGGTAACGCCAAACTCAATGAGCGTAACCAAGTGCTGAAGGAAGAAATCATCGATCTGAAAAGTGGTACAGAAGCCATCGAAGAGCGCGCACGCAACGAACTTGGCATGGTTAAAGAAGGCGAGACCTTCTATCGCGTCGTGGGTGGTGAGCGCTCGGTATCGAGTCCATCTCAGTAATATGGAGTTAGGATGACAGAGCTAGGACATTTAGATCTTGGATTAAATGAACAATCCAATCCCGATAGTCAATCTGATCTGGTAACACAAATTGAATTGCAGCGCCAAGCTGAGCATGTCACTCAAGCTGTGGTTGCCATCGTTCCCGCCGCAGGCATAGGTAGCCGTATGGGCGCCGACAGACCTAAGCAATATCTTGAGGTGTGCGGCCAGAGTATTCTTGCTCATACCTTAGATAAGCTCTTGTCCCATCCGCACATTTCTCAAGTGATCGTTGCCTTACATTCGAACGATACTATCTTCGATACCCTGCCACAGGCCGTGCACCCCAAATTGATTACAGTATTAGGTGGCGGTGAGCGCGCTGATTCTGTGTTGGCGGCGCTGCAAATTGCGCCCGAGCAAAGTTGGGCCTTAGTGCATGATGCGGCAAGACCTTGTTTAACCGCGACGGATATCGACAAGTTACTCGCATCCAGAGTGCAATTCCCCCAAGGCGCTATTTTGGCTATGCCTGTGCGCGATACCATGAAGCGCGCGAATAAACAGGGTGAAATCAGTGCCACTGTATGTCGCGATAATTTATGGCATGCATTGACGCCGCAGTTATTTCCAGCGCAGCAATTAAAAAATTACCTCAATGCGGCTCTGGCTGCAGGTGCGGTAGTCACAGATGAGGCTTCGGCGATGGAATGGGCGGGGATATCACCCGGACTCGTTTCGGGCCGTGCTGATAATATAAAAGTAACGCATCCCGACGATTTAGGGCTAGCCGAACTGTTTTTGATGCGTGCCGTTAAATAGTCATAATCAAAGTAAAATAATACGTTAGGAATATTAAATGAAAATCCGTATCGGCCATGGTTTCGATGTGCATAAATTTGGTGCGACGCGGCCACTGATCCTTTGTGGCGTGGAAGTACCCTATGAAACAGGCCTAGTCGCACATTCAGATGGTGATGTGGTACTGCATGCGATTTCCGATGCCATCCTCGGTGCTTTAGCGCTCGGTGACATAGGTAAACATTTCCCCGATACCGATGCCGCCTATAAGGGTGCCGATAGCCGCGTATTGCTGCGTCATTGCTATGCTTTAGCGAGGGAGAAAGGCTTTGTGCTAGGCAATCTTGACGTCACTATCATAGCCCAAGCTCCTAAAATGGCACCGCACATAGAGGCAATGCGCCAGATATTAGCCGCCGATTTAACCGCGGAACTTGACGATATTAATGTCAAAGCGACCACGACTGAACAGCTTGGATTTATCGGGCGCAAAGAAGGTATTGCGGTAGAAGCCGTGGTACTTATGGCCCGCAAACACGATTAACTTAAGAGTAAAAAAGTCCCATGAGCGAATTACATTATCTGTATGGTAAGCCTTTAGGTACAGCAGATCTAAGAACCCAAAATAGCGATTTTATCGTGAAAGAGATTTTGCCTTTTAGCCCGACGGGTGAAGGTGAACATCATATGCTGCATGTACGCAAAGAAGGGCTAAACACAGTACAAGTCGCTGAAATGATCGCTAAGTTTGCTAAGGTGCATCCAAAGGAAGTGACCTACGCTGGGCAAAAAGATAAAAATGCCATCACAGAACAATGGTTCGGTGTGCGTATTCCTGGTAAAGAAACGCCTACTTGGAAGGAGCTCAATAGCGAACGTTTGACCATATTGTCGAGCAGCCGCCACAGCAAGAAACTGCGAATTGGTGCCTTAGTCGGTAACCGCTTTATTCTTACCCTGAGAAATGTCACCCAAGTGGAAGACATTATCAGTCGTATCGAAAAGGTCGCTCAAGTGGGCGTGCCCAATTACTTTGGTGAGCAGCGCTTTGGTCACGATGGCAAAAACTTAGTGTTTGGTCGCCAAATGATGGCGGGTAAAAAAGTCAAAGACAGAAATAAGCGCAGCATGTATTTGTCTGCCGTGCGCTCAAATCTGTTTAACACTGTGGTGTCATATCGTTTAGCCAACCATGGCACTAAGCCTTTAGCGGGTGATTGTGTGATGTTAGCGGGCAGCAAAAGCTTCTTCGTGACGCCTGAATGGGATCTCATCGTATTGAAGCGTCTGATTGAAAAAGACATTCAACTTTCTGCACCATTGTGGGGGCGCGGCATGATGTTACCCCAAGGTGAAGCTGCTGCGGTGGAAACCTTAGCTATGAGTGAGTTAGCTGACGATTGCTATGGTTTAGAGCACGCCGGATTAGAGCAAGAACGCCGTCCGTTACTGCTTGAGCCCCAAGGCCTTAAATACGAACAAACCGCCGATGGCTTAGTGCTGGAGTTTGTGTTGCCTGCGGGCAGTTTTGCAACATCGTTATTGAGAGAGTTAGTTAATTATCAAGATGTTAAAGAGCAGCAATGGCAAGCTACATTGGTGCAGGAGCCTGCGCCTGAGGTAACTAACGCTAACGTAGTGGCTAACACTGATACTGTTAAGACTGAAGCAGAGTCATGATCCGTATCCTTGTTAGCAATGACGATGGGATTAATGCTCCAGGTATCAAAGCCTTATCTGAGGCTTTGGCTGAAATTGCGACAGTGCTGACTGTGGGGCCGGATCGAAATTGCTCTGGTGCGAGCAACTCATTAACCTTGACTAATCCATTAAGAATTAATAGGTTAGATAATGGCTATATTTCCGTTCACGGTACACCGACAGATTGCGTTCATTTGGCTATCCGAGAATTATGTGATGGCGAACCTGATATGGTGGTGTCTGGCATCAATGCGGGGGCAAATATGGGTGATGACACCTTATATTCGGGGACGGTTGCCGCCGCGATGGAAGGACGCTTTTTAGGTTTTCCTGCAATAGCGATTTCGCTTAATGGCCGTAAATTCGAACATTATCAATCGGCGGCTGTTTATGCTCGGCGGATAGTTCAAGGTTTGTTGGCCCAGCCTTTGGCAAAAGATCAGATCTTAAATGTGAATGTGCCTGACTTGCCACTTGATCAAATTAAAGGGATCAAAGTGACTCGCCTCGGCGCTCGTCATAAGGCCGAAGGCATAGTGCGAACGCAAGATCCTGCCGGACGTGAAATCTTCTGGCTTGGTCCACCGGGACAAGAGCAGGATGCCACAGAGGGCACTGATTTTCATGCTATCGCCAATGGCTATGTTTCAATTACGCCCTTGACGGTTGATTTAACCGCCTACGGACAACTAACGGCATTGCAAAATTGGGTAGATAAAATATGACTCGAGTTGCCTTAACATCGGCGGTGAATTTAGCTAAAAAGCTTCAAGATGCAGGGATCCGTAATCAAGCCGTGTTAAAGGCGATATCGCATACGCCGCGAGAAATGTTTCTCGATAATGCGCTAGCCCATAAAGCCTATGAAAATACGGCTTTGCCAATTGGACAAGGGCAAACCATTTCGCAGCCTTATATCGTTGCCCGTATGAGCGAACTCTTACTGCACAAGATGCCACAGCGAGTGCTAGAAGTGGGGACGGGATCGGGCTATCAGGCAGCCATTTTGGCTCAATTGGTGCCTCAGCTTTGTACTATCGAACGGATCAAAGGTTTACAAATTCAAGCAAGACAGCGTTTAAAACGATTAGATTTGCATAATGTGTCGTTCAAATATGGTGATGGTTGGTTGGGATGGGCTAATCGTAGTCCGTTCGATGCCATTATGGTGACTGCGGCGGCGGCGACTATACCAGAAGCTTTGCTGTCTCAATTGGCTGATGGAGGGGTGTTAGTCTTACCTGTGGGAGAGGATACTCAACAATTGATGCGTATTACGCGCACTGCTGACCGCTTTAGTTCTGAAACCATTGAAACGGTTAAATTTGTACCTTTAATTAATGGAGAGTTAGCTTAACCTTGTGTTGTGCTACTGTGTTAAGCGAAGTGCTTGTTTTGCACAGAAGGCGTCATTTTCTCATCATAAACAGTAATACAACCTTACCAAGGAGTTTTTATTGTTGAATGCGGGTTTACTCTTAAACCTTTGCTTTATATTTCTGCTTGTAGGCTGTAGCTTTCAGGCCAGCAGACCCGCACCCGTCGAAAATATTTCCCATAGCTACTCTAAAAATAGCAAAGGCCACATTAAATCGAATTCATATAAAGTTAAAAAAGGTGACACTCTCTACTCTATTTCTTGGGGGGCAGGGAAAGACTTTTCTGAAATAGCGAAACTTAATCAATTAGATAACCCTTATACAATTTACCCTGGACAGATTTTATATTTAACTAATGCTAAATCTAGTAACCAATCAAAATCTACGACTTTAGATGGAAATATAACGGGTAATTCAGATGCTAATTCAAGTAAAGGTGATAAAAAACAATTAGATGGTAAGGTTTATCAGTCTAATGCTAAGTCAAGTAACGATCTGAAAAAAACACTTGATCAGAAAGCTAAGCCCGCGTACCTTGTAACAAGTCCCCAACAAAACGTTAACCAGCTAATGGTTCCACCCACCTCAACACTGCCAGCCAGTGTGAGTCAGTGGCAGTGGCCAGTAAGAGGGAAGTTAATCGGAACTTATTCTGCCAATGAGCAGGGAAATAAAGGTATTAAGATCGCGGGAAATCGGGGAGATATCATCAAAGCAGCTGCAGATGGGCGGGTGGTATACGCAGGAAGTGCTCTTAGGGGTTACGGTAATTTAGTGATTATTAAACATAGTGACGATTACCTTAGTGCTTATGCTCATACGGACAAGATCTTAGTCAAAGAAAAGCAACATGTCCTCGCAGGGCAGACTGTTGCAAAAATGGGCAATACAGGTGCCAATCGGGTAATGTTACATTTTGAAATTCGTTACCATGGACAGTCTGTAAACCCACTTACTTATTTACCTAAACAATGATTGTTTGGGGCCTTGTTGGCAAATGGAGGATAGGAAATTGCACTAATTCAGCAGTTTAATTAGGTTTGGGAGATTTGATCATGAGCCGCATAAATAGCACTGCCGCAGAAGCACTAGTAGATTTTTCCGTAGAAACCGTAGACTTTGATCTTGAAAAAGAAGAAGTTGCCACCGATCTAGTCCAAGAGCTAGGAATAGAACAACAGGTCCAAGATGACCTTCAAAAAAATCTTGATGCCACTCAACTTTATCTAGGTGAGATTGGTTTTTCCCCACTGCTTAGCGCAGAAGAAGAAGTTTACTTTTCCCGTAAGGCCTTAAAAGGTTGTGCAAAATCCCGTAATCGCATGATCGAAAGTAATTTACGTCTCGTCGTAAAAATTGCACGTCGTTACAATAACCGCGGCTTAGCACTGCTTGATCTTATCGAAGAGGGTAATTTAGGTTTAATTCGTGCCGTAGAAAAGTTTGACCCAGAAAGAGGTTTTCGTTTTTCAACCTATGCGACTTGGTGGATCAGACAGACAATTGAACGCGCTATCATGAATCAAACTCGTACTATTCGTTTGCCGATTCATGTTGTTAAAGAACTCAACGTATACTTGCGCACAGCCCGCGAATTAGCACAAAAACTGGATCATGAACCTACAGCGGAAGAAATTGCTGAAAAACTGCAAGTTTCTAGCTCTGATGTGAGCCGCATGCTTAAGCTGAATGAAAAAATTACCTCTGTTGATACGCCTTTGGGGGGCGATAACGAGAAAGCATTATTAGATGTACTGGCCGATGATGATAGTGTTGGCCCTGACTATAAAGTGCAAGATGAAGACATCTCTAACTCGGTGGTGAAATGGCTTAACGAGTTGAACACAAAACAAAGAGAAGTATTAGCCCGTCGTTTTGGTTTGTTAGGTTATGAACCTTCTACGCTTGAAGATGTGGGGGCTGAAATTGGTTTAACCCGTGAACGTGTTCGTCAAATCCAAGTGGAAGCATTAAAACGCTTACGTGATTTATTGGGTTCTCAAGGTTTATCTGTTGAAGCTTTATTTAGAAACTAATATCTGTCTTCTGGTGCCTTTCAGAGAAGCTATCCAGAAAATATACTTAGTGTGAGATCACGTCATAAAGTAAAACGCCCACTATAGAGTGGGCGTTGTTATTTTTAGGCTTTTATTTAGATCACCTGATGTCTAGCTCAAGCGTTTCAGTTCATAGAGCAAATCAAGCGCCTGTTTTGGCGTTAAGTTATCGGGATTAATGCTACTTAATTTAGTCAAAGCTGGATTTTCAACCGGTTCAGGTAAAGCGAGTAAGCTTTGAATGGGCGTCCTCGTTCCTTCTGGTTGATGATCGCGACTCTCCAATTGCTGCAATTTATGTTTCGCTGCTTTAATCACTTTGTTTGGCACGCCAGCAAGCGCCGCAACTTGTAAGCCGTAGCTTTTACTGGCTGCACCTTCCTGTACCGCATGCATAAAGGCGATGGTATCTTCATGCTCAATGGCATCAAGGTGCACATTGTAAACACCTGCCATTAAGTCAGGTAATTGAGTTAGCTCAAAATAATGGGTGGCGAATAGGGTCATAGCCCCGACTTGCTGGGCTAAATACTCTGCTGCCGACCAAGCTAGCGATAAACCATCATAGGTGGATGTTCCACGGCCGATTTCATCCATTAACACTAAACTACTGGCAGTGGCATTGTGCAGGATGTTGGCAGTTTCAGTCATTTCTACCATAAAGGTTGAGCGGCCAGAGGCCAGATCGTCTGATGCGCCAATACGGGTAAAGATGCGATCAATCGGGCCAATCAGGGCGCGATCTGCTGGAACAAAACAACCAATATGGGCCATCAGCGTAATCAAGGCGACTTGACGCATATAGGTCGATTTACCGCCCATGTTGGGTCCGGTGACAATCAACATACGTCTTTGATTGTGCAAGGTCACTGGGTTAGCGATAAACGGCGTTTGGCTAACACGCTCCACCACTGGATGGCGACCTGCGTCTATTTGTACGCCGATATCTTGGCTCAGCTCTGGACAAGTGTAGCCCAAGGTTTCGGCACGCTCGGCAAAGTTACTCAGTACATCAAGCTCAGCCGCCGCTCTAGCAAAGGCTTGTAATTCATGCAACTTTGGCAGAATAAGATCGAACAACTGTTCCCATAACTGCTTTTCGAGTGCCAGCGCTTTACCTTGGCTCGAGAGGACTTTTTCTTCGTATTCCTTAAGTTCAGGCGTGATATAACGCTCCATATTCTTAAGTGTTTGGCGTCGTTGATAATTGAGCGGTACTTGTGAGGATTGCAGGCGGCTTACTTCGATGTAATAGCCGTGTACGCGGTTATAGCCGACTTTAAGTGTATTAATGCCAGTACGTTCTTTTTCTCTGGCTTCAAGTTGTACTAAGTAATCACTCGCTCCTTCGCTCAGACCGCGCCATTCATCTAGTTCGCTGTTGTAGCCTTCACGGATCACCCCGCCATCGCGGATAAGCATAGGTGGATTATCGACTATCGCGCGCTCAAGCAGGGCTTGCTCAGCGGGGAACTCACCTAAGTGTTGACGCAATTGAGTCGTGTGCGGCGCGCTCAGTGTACTTAAACTCAGTTGTAATTCAGGCAATAAGCCCAGTGCTTGACGTAAACGTGCAAAGTCCCTTGGACGGGCAGTACGCAGGGCTAACCTTGCCATGATACGTTCGATATCGCCAAGTGCCTTTAACTGCTCATGCAAACCTTCGTGGGCTGCGGTATCGAGGAGTTCAGTCACCGCCTGTTGGCGCGCCTTGATTTGCTTAGGATCTCGCAGAGGCTGATGGATCCAGCGTTGTAACATACGGCTGCCCATAGGCGTTGCCGTATTATCCAATACTGCCGCTAAGGTATTATCGCGGCCACCGGCAAGGTTTTGAGTGAGTTCTAAATTTCGGCGCGTTGCCGCATCAAGCACTATGCTATCGGTTTGATTGAAGCGGATAATGGCATTGATATGGGGCAGTGCCGTGCGCTGTGTGTCTTTGACATATTGCATCAAGCAACCCGCAGCCTGCAGTGATAAACGTGCATCTGCGATACCAAAACCATGCAAGTCTTTCGTGCCAAACTGGGCCAGTAGTAACTTGATACTCGTATCGTAATCAAATTCCCACTCGGGGCGACGGCGTTTGCCTTTAAAACCGTTAAGTAGTCCAAGTTCACCAAAGTCTTCACTGTAGAGAATTTCAACGGGATTAGTGCGTTGCAATTCCGCTTCTAATGACTCTCGGGTGTCGAGCTCTGCAATCACAAAACGTCCGGATGAAACATCTAATGTGGCATAACCAAAACCGACTTTACCTTGATAAACCGCGGCTAACAGATTGTCTTGGCGTTCCTGCAGCAACGCTTCGTCGGTTAAGGTGCCTGGCGTGACAATTCGCACCACTTTACGTTCTACCGGCCCTTTAGATGTCGCGGGATCGCCAATCTGTTCGCAAATCGCAACTGATTGACCAATTTGAACTAATTTTGCAAGATAGCCTTCCACAGCATGGTAAGGAAGTCCCGCCATCGGAATAGGATCGCCACCACTTTTACCGCGCGCAGTGAGTGAAATGCCTAACAGCTCAGAAGCGCGTTTAGCATCGTCATAAAACAACTCGTAGAAGTCACCCATGCGATAAAACAGCAACATATCGTGATGTTCTGCTTTCATCGTCAAGTATTGACGCATCATAGGAGTATGTTTTTCTAAATCATCGGTATCAATTACATTCATTAAATCGTTATCGTCCGTTGTGACTGCCTAAAGGCGATACAGTTTGTGTGGTTAAGGGTGATTAAGCGCTATGGAAGCGGAAGACTGCTGTACAATTTTCAGCTAAAAAGACCACGCAAAATTTGTTGCGCCAATCTTAGCAATAATTTAGCGAAAATTGAGCCCTTAACGATGGATATTGATCAAAGGGAGCTATTATCTGATTTGATATTCGCTAAAACCTTGGCCATATTAAAAATCCTATCAGCTAAAAATAATTCAGTCACAGGTCTTGATACTGTATGATTGTACAGTATACTAGTCAGCAGAATTAAGACAAAAAGCGCGGCTTTTTGAATTACCCGTTTGTAAATTGAATATCACTTTTGACAGCTTAATGCTTGTCTTGATGAGGGAACAGGAATGAAGGTCGATCCAAATAAAGAGAAAGCACTTGCTGCGGTATTGATCCAAATTGAGAAACAATTTGGTAAAGGCTCCATCATGAAGCTGGGCGAAGATCGCTCTATGGATGTTGAGACCATTTCTACCGGTTCTCTGTCTCTGGACGTTGCTTTAGGTGCTGGCGGTTTGCCAATGGGTCGTATCGTTGAGATCTATGGTCCTGAATCATCAGGTAAAACAACACTGACTTTAGAAGTGATTGCGGCAGCGCAACGTGAAGGCAAAACCTGTGCCTTTATCGATGCAGAGCATGCACTAGACCCTATTTATGCTAAAAAATTGGGCGTAGATATTGATAACCTGCTGTGTTCGCAACCGGATACCGGCGAGCAAGCGCTTGAGATTTGTGATGCTTTAACTCGCTCAGGTGCTGTTGACGTTATCGTAGTCGACTCAGTGGCGGCATTAACGCCTAAAGCTGAAATCGAAGGCGAAATTGGTGATTCTCACATGGGCCTAGCGGCGCGTATGATGAGCCAAGCTATGCGTAAACTTGCGGGTAACTTAAAGCAATCTAACACCTTACTTATCTTCATCAACCAAATTCGGATGAAGATTGGTGTGATGTTCGGTAACCCAGAAACTACAACCGGTGGTAATGCGCTGAAGTTTTATGCTTCTGTTCGCCTAGACATTCGCCGCACTGGTGCCATTAAAGACGGCGATGAAGTGGTCGGTAACGAAACTCGCGTTAAAGTGGTGAAAAACAAGGTTGCAGCGCCGTTTAAGCAAGCTGAGTTCCAAATCCTTTATGGCCAAGGTATTAACCGTACTGGTGAGTTAGTAGACTTAGGCGTAGCCCATAAGTTGATTGAAAAAGCGGGCGCTTGGTACAGCTATAAAGGCGATAAAATCGGCCAAGGTCGTGCTAATGCTGGCAAATATCTGACTGAAAACCCAGCTATTGCTGCTGAAATTGACAAGACGCTACGTGAGTTGCTTTTGAGTAATCCGAGTGCCTTGGCTGCCAAAGCTGATGATAGTACTGAGGACAATATTGATTTAGAGACAGGCGAAGTATTCTGAGTCAGTCAGCCCATCAAATTGCGGTCGCGCTGTTAGCGCGCCGCGATTATTCCCGTTTACAAATCCGCGATAAATTGCTCGAAAAAGGTTTCGAACTTAACGATATCGAACCTGTACTCGATGCTTGCGAATCCTCCGGTTTTATTAATGATGCTCGTTATGCCGAACTGTTGGTGCGAAGCCACATCAGTCGAGGCCACGGTGCAATACGCATCCGCCAAGCAATCGCACAGAAAGGCTTATCTAAAGACTGTATTGAAGCCGCTTTGGTTAATTGTGATTGTGACTGGTTTGAGCTAGCAAAAGATAAAGCCACCAAAAAATACGGCATTCCCCGTGTGACAGAAGTGAAGGGCTCTAAAGCTCGGGATCTCATCGCAAAGGAAAAGGCCAAACGAGTGCGTTTTTTAATGGGTCAAGGCTTTAGCTACGATCAAATCACTTACGCACTAGATTCAGATCCCAATGATCTCGATGAAGATTATTAAATTTGAAGCTAAGACTGTAAAAGCTCATCTAAATATCATCAATGGGTCTTGTCCATTTCGTACTCCACATTAGACTCACTTGCTTAAATATTGTCCGTGCCGCGATAAACTTACGCCGTCTTTATTTGTGCTTTATCCTGTCGTTTTGCTTCTAGTGACTCTGGTGTGGGCGATTCACGCTAAAATATTAAATTCCTGATGTGTATATCACCAATCAAGACTGGTCGTCCTTCCTTAGTCTGCTTATAATGCTGGGCAAATAGAAATACGGCTAGCCTAAGGCGTAGCTGGTAATGCTTACCCAATTCAGGATGATTTCATGTATCAAACTACAGCAGAGCTCAGAAGCGCTTTCCTCGAATTTTTCCGCAGCAATGGTCATCAAGTTGTGGACAGTAGTTCATTAGTGCCAGGCAACGATCCCACACTTTTATTTACCAATGCAGGCATGAACCAGTTCAAGGACGTGTTTCTTGGCATGGACAAACGCAATTATACGCGTGCGACCACTGCTCAACGTTGTGTACGCGCTGGTGGTAAACATAACGATTTGGATAACGTTGGCTACACTGCACGTCATCACACCTTTTTCGAAATGCTAGGTAACTTCAGTTTTGGAGATTATTTCAAAGAAGAAGCGATTCGTTTGGGTTGGACTTTTTTAACTGAAACGTTAAAGCTGCCTAAGGAACGTCTGTGCGTCACTATTTATCAGACAGATGATGAAGCCTTTGAAATCTGGAATAAAAAAATTGGTGTCGCTGCCGAGAACATCATACGTATCGGTGACAATAAAGGTGCTGCCTTTGCGTCAGATAACTTCTGGCAAATGGGTGATACCGGTCCTTGTGGTCCATGTACTGAGATTTTTTATGATCATGGTGATCATATTTGGGGCGGACGTCCTGGCAGTCCTGAAGAAGATGGTGATCGTTTCATCGAAATCTGGAACATCGTTTTCATGCAGTACAACCGTCAAGCATCGGGTGAAATGTTACCTTTGCCTAAGCCCTCGGTTGATACAGGCATGGGGATTGAGCGTATTGCTGCGATTATGCAGGGCGTACATTCTAACTACGAAATCGATATTTTCCGTACTTTGATTGCTAAAGCCGCAGAGGTCATTGGTGTTAGTGACTTATCTGAAAAGTCGCTGCGAGTCATTGCCGATCATATCCGTTCATGTGCATTTTTAATTGCCGATGGCGTTATGCCGTCGAATGAAGGCC
The DNA here is from genome assembly GCF_013248875.1 of Shewanella sp. DC2-4. Taxonomy (NCBI): domain Bacteria; kingdom Pseudomonadati; phylum Pseudomonadota; class Gammaproteobacteria; order Alteromonadales; family Shewanellaceae; genus Shewanella; species Shewanella sp. DC2-4. The sequence continues at coordinate 908,703 of NZ_JABRVR010000002.1, forward strand.
GTGGTTATGTGCTGCGCCGTATTATTCGCCGCGCTGTTCGCCATGGTAACAAGTTAGGTGCGACCGAAGCTTTCTTCTACAAGCTGGTTCCGTCTTTGATTGCGGTGATGGGCGATGCAGCAAAAGGGTTAGCTGAGACTCAAGCGATTGTTGAAAAAGCACTGAAAGCGGAAGAAGAGCAATTTGCCCGTACGCTTGAACGTGGTTTAGGTATTTTAGATACGGCCTTAAACGAGTTGAAAGGTGACACCTTAGACGGCGAAACCGTATTTAAGTTGTATGACACCTATGGCTTCCCAATGGATTTGACCGCTGATGTCTGCCGTGAGCGCAACATCATTGTCGATGAAGCCGGTTTCGAAGTCGCCATGGCTGAGCAACGTAGCCGCGCACAAGCTGCCGGTAACTTTGGTGCAGATTATAACGCTGCGCTGAAAATTGATACTGAAACTGCATTCAGTGGTTACACCGAATTAGCGGGTCAAGCTAAGGTCACCGCGATTTATCAAAATGGTGAGTCAGTGACGGCGATCAAAGCGGGTGATGAAGCCGTTGTCGTGCTCGATGTAACACCTTTCTACGCTGAATCTGGCGGTCAAGTAGGCGATAAAGGCCAATTGGTTGCGAATGGTATTGAGTTTACGGTAAACGATACGCAAAAGTATGGTCAAGCAACGGGCCATCAAGGTGTTTTGGCTACAGGTAGCTTGAGCGTTGGCCAAGTTATTGAAGCGAAAGTGGATAAAAAACTGCGTCACCGTACACAGTTAAACCATTCTGTTACGCATTTACTGCATGCCGCACTGCGTCAAGTGCTCGGTACTCATGTCTCGCAAAAAGGGTCTTTGGTTGATCCTGAGCGTTTACGTTTTGACTTCTCCCATTTCGAAGGCGTAAAAGCTGCTGAATTAAAAGAAGTTGAAGAATTAGTTAACACTCAAATTCGTCGTAACCATGAACTTAAAACCGCTGAAATGGGCATAGATGAAGCTAAAGAGAAAGGCGCTATGGCACTTTTTGGTGAGAAATATGATTCACAAGTGCGTGTTGTGACTATGGGCGATTTCTCTATCGAATTGTGTGGCGGTACCCATGTGGGTCGCACTGGCGATATCGGCTTATTTAAAATCACCTCTGAAGCAGGTATTGCTGCGGGTGTACGTCGCATCGAAGCCGTGACTGGCGCTGCTGCTATGGCTTATGTGGCGCAGCAACAAGCTGAACTGGAAGAAGCCGCTGCCTTATTGAAAGGCGATGCCAACTCAGTGGTGGCTAAGTTAAAAGCGCAGCTCGATAAGATGAAGCAACTCGAAAAAGAAATGGCGCAGCTGAAAGATAAGCTAGCGGCCGCAGCGAGTGCAGACTTAGTGGGCGATGCCGTTGTAGTTAATGGCGTTAACGTACTGATCAAAAAATTAGACGGCGTTGAGGCAAGTTCATTACGTGGCTTGCAAGATGAATTAAAACAGAAATTGAAATCGGCCATTATCGTTCTTGGTACCGCGCAGGAAGGGAAAGTTAACCTGATCGCGGGTGTGAGTAACGATCTGATCGGTAAAGTCAAAGCGGGTGAGCTAGTCGCTATGGTCGCTGCACAAGTGGGCGGTAAAGGCGGTGGTCGTCCTGATATGGCTCAAGCGGGCGGTAGCCAGCCAGAAAATCTGGATGCGGCATTGGCTCAAGTATTACCTTGGATTACTGAGCGTCTAGCTTAAGAGGTTGCTGTGCCCCAAAAACGAAAGCTTAGTGGTAGCAAGCTTTTTGTGAAAAAGTTCGGCGGCACTTCGGTGGGTTCTATTGAACGTATCGAAGCGGTCGCTGAGCAGATTACAAAGTCAGCTCACAATGGTGAGCAGCAAGTTTTAGTCTTATCCGCGATGGCGGGTGAGACGAATCGCCTGTTTGCACTTGCAGCACAAATTAATCCGCGCGCCTCGGCGCGCGAGTTAGACATGCTAGTCTCGACGGGTGAGCAAGTGAGTATTGCTTTGATGTCGATGGCGCTACAACGTCGCGGCATAAAAGCGAAATCCCTTACGGGCGATCAAGTGCAAATTCATACAAATAGTCAATTTGGCCGCGCCAGTATCGAGCGCGTCGATACTGAGTATTTGCAATCCCTGTTAGCCGACGGTGTTGTGCCGATCGTTGCAGGGTTTCAGGGCATCGATCCTCAAGGTGAAGTGACCACCTTAGGACGCGGTGGTTCAGATACCACTGCAGTAGCCTTAGCGGCAGCGTTAGAAGCCGATGAATGCCAGATTTTTACCGATGTGGCAGGGGTATTTACCACAGATCCTAATATTGATAGCAGTGCACGTCGCCTCGATGTGATTGGGTTTGATGTGATGCTCGAAATGGCAAAGCTCGGCGCTAAAGTATTGCATCCTGATTCTGTTGAATACGCCGAGCGTTTTCGCGTACCGCTGCGAGTATTGTCGAGCTTTGAAGCTGGGCAGGGGACGTTAATCCAATTTGGCGACGAGTCGGAATTAACGATTGCCTCGTTAGTGCAAGGTATTGCGATTAATAAGGCGCTGGCAACGCTGACGATTGAAGGGCTGTTTACCACCAGTGAACGCTATCAAGCGTTGTTAGGCTGCTTAACTCGATTGGAAATCGACGTGGAATTTATTTCTCCATTGAGGATCCATGAGGATGATCCTTCGGGTCGCGTCAGTTTTATGCTCGCAGAAGCTAAGGTTGATACTCTGCTTAATGAGCTCGAAGGCTTAAGTGAAAGCCTTGCTCTCGGGCCATTGATTATCGAACGTCAACGTGCAAAAGTATCTTTAGTTGGCAAAGGTTTACAGGCAAAAATGGGATTATTGACTAAGATGTTAGAAGTCTTGGGTAATGAAACTATTCATGCTAAGTTACTCACGACGTCAGAGAGTAAATTATCAACCGTTATCGATGAAAGGGACTTACACAAGGCGGTTCGGGCGTTACATCACGCTTTCGAGCTAAATAAGGTGTAATTAAATAACCGTTTGAGTATTGAATACTATTAATTTGTACTAAGCTGACCTTATAATAAGCCCATCTACCGGATGAGTGCCGTGTGTAAGCTGAATTAAGAAATAAAGGAGCTATCGAATGCTGATTTTGACTCGTCGTGTTGGCGAAACACTGATGATTGGTGATGAAGTCACAGTTACAGTGCTAGGGGTAAAAGGCAATCAAGTGCGTATTGGTGTGAATGCACCAAAAGAGGTTTCTGTTCATCGCGAAGAAATCTACCAACGCATTCAATCTGAAAAATCAGGTACACCATCGGAAGGTGGTAACTTTTAGTACCTTGTTTTGGCAAGCGTACTACGGCAACAGAAAAGTCAGTTTTTTAACTGGCTTTTTTATTTTTTAGACCGAAAGATTGGCGTAAATCAATACATTGGCTTGATATAACAGCAATGTGATTAAAAACAGTTCAAATGGAATCTGTTTCGGAAAAAGGGTTTGACTTATTTTCGTCAAACAGTAATATGTGCGCCAAGAAAACGGAGAGGTGGCCGAGTGGCCGAAGGCGCTCCCCTGCTAAGGGAGTATGGGCTTTAACTCCCATCGAGGGTTCGAATCCCTCCTTCTCCGCCATTTCTTAAAGATAGAAAACAGTGCGCGTGTAGCTCAGCTGGATAGAGTACCTGGCTACGAACCAGGCGGTCGGAGGTTCGACTCCTTCCACGCGCACCATTTTTTATTAGTGTTTGATGTAAAAGTAAATTTAGATACAAGTCGCGCGTGTAGCTCAGCTGGATAGAGTACCTGGCTACGAACCAGGCGGTCGGAGGTTCGACTCCTTCCACGCGCACCATCTCTGCATTAGTTAATCTTTAACTCATCAGTTTTGAATTTCATAAGAAATTTTGTAGATAATTGCTTATAGCAAAGAGTTAAAATGCGCGTGTAGCTCAGCTGGATAGAGTACCTGGCTACGAACCAGGCGGTCGGAGGTTCGACTCCTTCCACGCGCACCAATTTAGATTAATACGATTTAAATCGTATTAATGTTTTACCGTTTAACATGCGCGTGTAGCTCAGCTGGATAGAGTACCTGGCTACGAACCAGGCGGTCGGAGGTTCGACTCCTTCCACGCGCACCAATTTAAATTAATATGATTTAGGTCGTATTAGTGTTTTATCGTTTAACATGCGCGTGTAGCTCAGCTGGATAGAGTACCTGGCTACGAACCAGGCGGTCGGAGGTTCGACTCCTTCCACGCGCACCAATATAGTTAACGAGATACGTCTTGTTGATTTAAAGCGTTAAACGCGGAGAGGTGGCCGAGTGGCCGAAGGCGCTCCCCTGCTAAGGGAGTATGGGCTTTAACTCCCATCGAGGGTTCGAATCCCTCCTTCTCCGCCATTCTATTCTTTTAGTCGAGAAGAATAGAATAAATTTGCTAGATAAAAGTGCTTATCCTAGACTCAATCTTAATTGAATCTTAGAAGTACAAAAACGAGTTTGCGCGTGTAGCTCAGCTGGATAGAGTACCTGGCTACGAACCAGGCGGTCGGAGGTTCGACTCCTTCCACGCGCACCATATAGATAAGCCCTGCAAGCAATTGCAGGGCTTTTTTATTTTTTAATCTGTAAGGTTTAACTCATTATATTTTTACCCGCTTAGGTTTAACCTTAACTTTGCATCATCATCTTTTGCTTTACCTTAGCTATCTTCGGTGTTGCTATCTTTAGCCATTTCGTTTTAAACACTTCTCTTTCTTAGGTTCAACTCACTGAAGAATCTGCTTTTGCCTGTGTTGAGAGTCTATGACGACATTGGATATTCATGTCTGCACTCAATGTCAGTCTCTCAGTGCTGCCTCTGGAGGTATTAGCTGTTCTTTAGTCTACATGTGTGGTGTTTACTTATGTCGGCAGTGATGGGCTACGTGTGAGCTCGTGAGCGATAGACCACGGGGAGTGATGAGGATGAATGGTGAGGTGGTTTCAATACTGTGCCGTAGGTTAAATGGCAGTGTTTAGAATTGACTCGGGTTCAATGCGGCATCTGGCCCAAGAGCGTAGATTAAGGCTCATAATTGCTCATAGATTGCAGTGATATAGATACAAGAAGGGCAGCCAAGTGGCTGCCCTTCATTCAGTTAGAACCAATCATAACAAGTGAATCAGAGTAAATGAGAAGCTTAAGCTTCTAACTTAGCAAACTCAGATTTTTGTTCGTTGAGCTTGTCCATGTCACGCTTGAGATCGGCCATCTTAGCGCGCTCTTTGTCGATAACCTCGGCAGGGGCTTTTGCCACGAAGCCTTGGTTCGACAATTTGCCTTCGATGCGAGCGATCTCTTGGCCGAGCTTTTCAAGCTGTTTGTCGATACGGGCCATTTCGGCGGCGACATCGATTAAGCCTGCCATAGGGATCAGCAGCTCCATTTCGCCAATCAAACCTGTGGTCGACATAGGCGCAGTTTCGCCATCGGCTAAAATGGTCATGCTTTCTAAGCGGGCAAGCGTAGTGAAGAAGGTTTGGTTCGCTTCTACACGGGCTTTATCCTGCGCGCTAACACCACGAAGTAGGGCATTTAGCGGTTTAGATGGGGCAATGTTCAGTTCGGCGCGAATGTTACGCACCGCGACGATCACTTGCTTAACCCATTCTAAATCGGCCATTGCTGCGCTATCGACTTTAGCGGCATCAAATGTTGGGAACGGCGCAAGCATAATGGTATCACCAGTGACACCGGTTAACGGTTTAACGCGCTGCCAAATGGTTTCAGTGATATACGGCATCATAGGGTGCATCAGGCGTTGCATCGCTTCGAGCACTGTCACTAAGGTGTGACGGGTGCCGCGCATTTGCGTTTCGCTGCCGTTTTGCAATACCGGTTTGGTTAACTCTAAGTACCAGTCACAGAACTGGTTCCAAGTGAACTCATACAGGGTATTGGCCGCTAAGTCGAAACGGTAGGCTGTCATGTGATCGTCAAAGGTCTTAACGGTTTGATTGAACAAGCCAATAATCCAGCGATCTGCCAACGAGAGTTCCATCTCGCCGCCTTTGTGCTCTGGTGAGCCTGGGCCGCAATCTTGATCTTCTGTGTTCATCAGCACGTAGCGTGAGGCGTTCCATAACTTGTTACAGAAGCTACGGTAACCGTCTAAGCGCTTCATGTCCCAGTTGATGTCACGACCCGTTGATGCCATTGCCGCAAGCGTAAAGCGCAGTGCATCAGTGCCGTGGGCTTCTATACCGTCAGCAAACTCTTTGCGAGTGCTCTTTTCAATCTTGGCGGCCAGTTGTGGCTGCATCATGTTGCCGGTACGTTTTTCAACTAAATCTTCAAGTCCGATACCGTCGATCATGTCTAATGGATCGAGTACGTTACCTTTAGATTTTGACATTTTGTTACCCGCTTCATCGCGGATAAGACCGGTTACGTACACGGTTTTGAACGGGACTTGTGGTTTGCCGTCTTCATCTTTGATGAAGTGCATGGTCATCATGATCATACGGGCAACCCAGAAGAAGATGATGTCAAAACCTGTCACCAACACGTCGGTTGGGTGGAAGGTTTTTAAATCTTCTAAATTGTCAGGCCAACCTAAGGTCGAGAAAGTCCACAGGGCTGAGCTGAACCAAGTGTCCAGTACGTCTTCGTCTTGGCGTAATGTCATCGAGTCGGCGATATTGTGCTTAGCACGTACATCGGCTTCGTTGCGGCCGACATAGACTTTGCCATTTTCGTCGTACCATGCTGGGATGCGGTGCCCCCACCATAATTGACGCGAAATACACCAGTCTTGAATGTCACGCATCCACGAGAAGTACATGTTCTCGTATTGTTGTGGTACAAATTTAATGCTGCCATTTTCAACGGCTTCGATAGCGGTTTTCGCCATTGGCGCAACAGCTACATACCATTGGTCGGTTAGCATTGGCTCGATAACCACACCGGAGCGATCGCCGTAAGGCACTTTCAAGGTGTGCGGCGCGATTTTTTCGAGCAGCCCTAAAGTGTCAAATTCAGCGACGATAGCATCGCGCGCTTTAAAACGGTCAAGTCCGGCAAAGCGTTCAGGCAGGCTGCCATCGAGCGTTTTGTTAAAGGTACCGTCAGAGTTCACCACTTCGGCGCTCACGCGAATGGCGGCATCTAAGGTCAGCACGTTGAACATGGGTAGGTTGTGACGTTTACCGACTTCATAGTCGTTAAAGTCATGGGCCGGGGTGATCTTCACGCAGCCAGTACCAAAGGCCATGTCGACGTAATCGTCGGCCACGATAGGAATGCGGCGGTTAACAATCGGCAACAGAATAAACTTACCGACCAGCGCTTGATAGCGTTCATCATCGGGATGCACTGCAACCGCACTGTCGCCGAGCATGGTTTCTGGGCGCGTGGTAGCGACTTCTAAATAGTCTTTACCATCGGCTGTCAGTTCACCGTCGGCCAGTGGATAACGCAGATGCCACATGTGGCCCTGTTTTTCTTTGCTTTCCACTTCTAAATCAGAGATAGCTGTGTGCAGCTTTGGATCCCAGTTGACCAAACGCTTACCGCGATAAATCAACTCGTCTTCGTACAGACGTACAAACACTTCCTGCACTGCCTTGGACAAGCCTTCGTCCATAGTGAAACGCTCGCGGTCCCAATCTACAGAAGCGCCCATACGACGTAGCTGCTTAGTGATAGTGCCGCCCGATTGCGCTTTCCATTCCCACACTTTATCCATAAAGGCATCGCGACCTAGGTCATGGCGATTTTTACCTTCTTCGGCTTCAAGCTTACGCTCAACCAACATTTGGGTGGCGATACCCGCATGGTCAGTACCGACTTGCCATAGGGTATTTTTGCCTTTCATCCGTTGGTAACGGGTCAAGGTATCCATAATGGTGTCTTGGAAGGCGTGGCCCATGTGCAAGCTGCCCGTCACGTTAGGTGGCGGGATCATGATGCAATAATTGCCTTTGGATTCATCGCCGTGTGGCTTGAAGTAACCTTGCTCTTCCCAGTTTTGGTAAAGCGTTTGCTCGATGGACTGCGGATCGTATGTTTTTTCCATGGGAACGTGTCTGTCTCAAACTAATTAAGTGGATGTGTTGCTAAGTCTTGGGTCTGTAAATTGACCCCTAAGCCGCGATACTGTCGATAACGTTCGCGAGCGACCGCTTTATGCTGATCGTCATTGGCAACAAAATCGATAATGTGGCCAAAGTTTACCGCAAATGGGGGCGCTTGGTCTGCAAGATTAATCAGAACTTGGCGACTTTTGTTGGCGCCGAGGCGATCAAAACCAATTTCTACCGGCGATCCCGTCATCGGGCCTTCACCTTTGAGGTTATGAGGTACAAAGGCACTTGGCTCAAACTGCCATAAAAGTTCATCAATTGCATGGGCTTGCTGTTTATCTTGGCAATGGATATAGACCCATTGTTGCTTCACAAAAGCCTGTTGCGCCAGTTGGCATGCCAGAAGATGCATCTCGCAAAGTGCAGGGTTCGCATTCGCGGTTTCAACAGGTGAATCAGCCTTGGCTTTGGCAGGCGATGCCACTGGCGGCATAAGATAAAACAGCACTTGAGTCATGATTTCAATGCCTTGCTTCACTTGTTTTAGTGGCGAACGAGAGCAGCAGTTTACACTAAAAGTCAGTATGGGTTAATGCTTAGGGCAAACCTTACGGTGAGGTTTTATCTATCACTGTCTGGCTGGACTTAATGGGATGCTTTCAAACCGTTGGAGATGAAGAGGGTAGAGCTATAACTCTTTGAAAAATTATTCTAAAACCATTAGTTGTTCAGTTTTTTATTCAAGTTCTTATTCAGGAAATCGATTTTCTGATTAAATTAAGAAAATAAAAAAGGCGAAGATGAAATCTTCGCCTTTCATTTATCGAGCCTTTAACACACTAAGGCCGGATAGTCGGTTATTCGCCGAGTTCAACACCAGCACGATTGATCAGGAACTGAGTCAATAGTGGCACTGGACGACCCGTAGAACCTTTGTTAGCACCGCTATTCCAAGCTGTACCCGCAACGTCTAAGTGAGCCCAGTTGTACTTTTTAGCAAAGCGCGAAAGGAAACATGCTGCTGTGATAGCTCCAGCAGGACGGCCACCTAAGTTGGTCATGTCAGCAAATGGGCTGTCGAGCATATCTTGATACTCATCCCACAATGGCATACGCCATGCGCGGTCACCACTTTGCTCACCGGCACTTAATAGCTCGTGTGCTAGAGGGTTATGCGATGAGAACAGACCCGATGCGTGTTTACCAAGGGCAATCACACACGCACCAGTCAGGGTTGCAGTATCGATAACCAATTCAGGATCGAAACGCTCAACATAGGTTAATACGTCACATAGGACTAAACGGCCTTCTGCATCGGTATTTAACACTTCAACGGTTTGACCTGACATAGTGGTCAGAATGTCACCTGGACGGTAAGCATTACCCGATGGCATGTTTTCACAGCCAGCCAGAATACCCACAACGTTGATAGGTAACTTCATATCACAGATGGCTTTCATGGTGCCGATAACACCTGCTGCGCCACCCATGTCGTACTTCATTTCGTCCATGGCTTCGCCAGGTTTCAATGAAATACCACCCGAGTCGAAGGTTAACCCTTTACCGACTAATACGATTGGTTTTTCTGTGCTATCGACAGCGCCCTTGTATTCCATCACAGTCATGATGGATTCATTGGCACTGGCGCGACCGACTGCAAGGTATGAGTTCATGCCCAGTTTGGCCATTTGCTCTTCACCAATAGTGGTGACATGCAGAGTGTCGTGTATTTCAGCCATTTGGCGAGCTTGAGAAGCTAAATAGGCTGGATTACAGATGTTCGGTGGCATGTTGGCTACATCGCGACATAAATGCATGCCAGCAGATACTGCCATACCATGCTCGATGGCGCGCTCACCTAAAGTTAATTCACGGCGAGTCGGGACATTAAACACTAATTTACGCAGTGGACGGCGAGTTTCACCTTTGCGGGTCTTCAGGGCATCAAAGCTATAAAGACTGCTATTAGTGGTTTCAACCGCTTGACGTACTTTCCAATACGTATCGCGTCCTTTCACGTGCAGTTCAGTTAAGAAGCAAACCGCTTCCATTGAACCCGTTTCGTTAAGGGTGTTGATTGTCTTAGTGATGATTTGTTTGTATTGGCGTTCGTCTAGTTCTCGTTCTTTGCCACAACCCACTAATAATACACGTTCACTCAATACGTTAGGAACATGGTGCAGCAATAACATCTGGCCAGGTTTACCTTCCAGATCGCCGCGACGCAGTAGGTTACTGATATAACCTTCGCTAATTTTATCTAATTGCTCCGCGATACCCGACAGACGACGGGGTTCATAAACACCGACCACGATACAGGCTGAGCGTTGTTTTTCGGGGCTACCGCTCTTTACGCTAAACTCCATGAGCACTCCTAGATTCTTAAAGACAAATTTTTATATTTATTGGATAATGTCTGCTTGTCCCGAAAAGGGCCTAAGTTATTACTCCAAAGGTGATTTATTCTCGGCGCTTGAGTCACGCATTTCGTGACGTTAAGTTTACCTAGAACCCCTGAAGCTGGTCAGAAAACTATCAAAAGTAAACAGTTTACATGAAAGTTAGTCTGTTACCAGCAAAAAGATAAGTTTAGAGACCGGATCCTGCCTGTGATTGTATTTAAATACCTTATTCGAGAAGTTTTAAAGGCACAAATTGCGGTACTTTTAGTGCTGTTAACTATTTTTATTAGCCAGCATTTCGTGCGTATACTGGCCGATGCCTCCGACGGCGATTTTCCCGCCTCTTTAATCATGACTCTGATTGGGCTTAACTTGCCTTATCTGGTGATCTTAGTGCTGCCGTTAAGTTTGTTCTTGGGTATTTTACTGGCCCACGGCCGTATGTATTCCGAAAATGAAATGGTCATTCTCCACGGTGTTGGGGTCAGTGAGTGGTATGTCACCCGCGTAACGCTGATCCTCGCCGTGATCAATATGCTGTTTACTGGCTATTTATCCCTTTATGTTGCTCCTTGGGCAGAAGAACAGCAAAACCAAGTGCTCGAAAAAGCCCAGTCTGAAGCGGGTCTTGCCGCCTTAATCCAAGGGCGTTTTCAGGCGAGTCCCAATGGTCGCGCGGTATTATTTGTTGAGCGTATTGGTAAAGATAACGAGTTAGATAAAGTGTTTGTAGCCCAGTTGCCAGATCCTGATGATGAAACTGGCGTGACCAATGTCGTGGTGGCTAAAGGTGGACGAGTACAGGAAGATAGTTCAGGTGCTCAACAATTGAACTTGAATGACGGCGTGCGTTATCAAGGCAGCCCGAAGGCGAAGGACTACCAAATGATCGAATTTGGTGGTTATAAAATGCAAATTAAAGAGCAGCAAGTTGATGAGCGTCGCCGTAAGTTATCTGCATTGCCCGTTGATGAACTCGTGAAAATTGAAGGTGCTGAAGCCGCTGCTGAATTCCACTGGCGTCTTGCTATCCCGCTCGCGATTCCAATTATGACACTAATTGCTGTGCCGTTGGCGCGGGTGAATGTGCGCCAAGGTAAGTTTGCTAAGATGTTCCCAGCAGTACTTTTATATCTTGGCTATTTTGGGCTAATGGTCGCGGGACGTAAGGCATTGCAAGATGGGATTATTCCACTGTATTTAGGTATGTGGTGGATCCATGTTTCTGCGCTCTTGATGGGGTTATTCTTGCTCGGCAAAGATAGGCCTATTTTCAGTCGTATATCGTCCTTGTTTGCCAATAAGAAGGTGGCAGCATGAAGATATTAGACCTTTATATCGCCAGAATATTGTTAAGCACTTCAGCGCTTTGTTTGCTGGTGTTGACTGGTTTGTCGGGCATCATCAAATGGGTTGATCAGCTGCGTTTAGTTGGCCGTGGCACCTACAGCATGATGGATGCTGGCATCTATGTTTTATTTTTAGTGCCACGGGATATTGAAATGTTTTTCCCTATGGCCGTCTTGCTAGGCGCTTTGATTGGTATGGGAATGTTGGCATCGAATTCCGAACTTGTGGTGATGCAAGCTTCTGGCATGTCACGTTTGCAGATCACTATGTCGGCGATGAAAACTGCTGTGCCTTTGATGTTATTGGTGATGGTTTTAGGAGAGTGGGGCGCACCGATTGCTGAGCAAAAAGCCAATGAGTTGCAAGCTGTTAAACTCTCTGGTGGGAGTTTAATTAAGTCCCATCGTGGAATTTGGGCAAAGGATGGTGATTTGTTCGTTAATATTGGTGAAGTTGAAAACATCAATAAACTCAGCAATATCACGCTTTATAAATTCAATAGCGAACTTAAGCTCACCAATGTAGTTCACGCAGACCGAGCGGTCTTTTCCCAAGATCGCTGGCGTTTATTTGACGTTAAACGTACCGATTTAAGCTATGAAAAAGTCGTGCTTGAGTATCTTGAAGAAGACCAATGGCAATCAAGTTTAACGCCAGATAAGCTCAGCGTAGTGTCGATTAAACCCGAGGCGTTATCTATACGTGGTCTGGTCGGTTATCTTGATTACCTTAAAACTAACAGTCAAGATCCCAGCCGTTATGAGCTTGCTTTATGGCGCAAGGTGATGCAGCCCGTGACGGTCGCAGTGATGATGTTAGTGGCACTGTCGTTTGTATTTGGTCCGCTGCGGACAGTGACTATGGGCGCGCGCGTATTACTTGGGGTCGTAGCAGGTTTTAGCTTTTATATCAGTAATGAGATTTTTGGCCCAATGAGTATAGTGTATGAGCTACCCGCTTATGTGGGGGCTGTTGCGCCAAGCTTGTTGTTTACTGGCGTTGCCTTCTACTTTATCCGGCGATGATACGCAGCTTATTACTTCTTACTCCGGATTTTGTCAATTAAGAATAGTCCATAAAAATAGTCCATAAAAAACGACGCTTTTGCGTCGTTTTTTGTATTTCGGATTTACTTAAGAATAAACTTATGCCCCATGCCAGTTACGCATTTGGTTGGCTTCTTTAGACAGCACGACAACTTCTGAGCGAGTCATCATATCCTGCAGTGCGCGCTTATCATCATTGATTAAAATCCATAAATTGCCAATGCCGAGCAGTGACCAAATGATGCGAGCGTAGGCAGTGATTAGACTTAAGTTTTGGCCATTAGGATGTTGAATTTTAAGCCGCCAAGCGCGCATCCCTAAGGTTTGACCGCCCTTACTCCAGAATAATGCGTAGAAAGTGCCGACACACAAGGCAAGCCAGAGTTGATAAATTCCCTGATAAACCGGCGTGCCATTGAGTGCATCTGAGACATGTTCAAAGCCATTCATGCCAGCCAGTCCTGAAGCGGTGAGGCCGTAGAAAATCCCAAAGCCCATTGCGCCCGCAACCATATAGACGGCCACGGCTAACATCGAATCGTAAATTGCAGCGCCTAGGCGGCGGAAGAATCCTGCGCGGGGGAAATTAGCATGTTCGGTATTGAGCATTACAGTGTCCTGTTATTGAAGTGCTTAAAGCTAATACAAAAAACAATTAATACATTAGCCTAGGCTTCAGGTTCTTCATCTCTGACAAAGTGGATATTGCTAAAACCAAAGCGGGCAAACTCTACTTTCCTGAATTCTTTTTCAGCCTTGGCACCTTTACGAGATGTCATGGCGACTTGTTGTTCCATAGCCAAAAATTTGGTCAGATCTATGCCTTCGGCTTCGGCCACAGCTTCATATAAATCATGGTGTTTGTCGTAGCTAAAGGCGATAGTTTTCGTCTTACCTTTGAAGGTATAAGTGACTTGACGGGCCATGGGGGGGAGCTCTCCTGAAATAAGTCTGAAATTAATTAAATTCACTTCTAAAAATAAAATACACAGCACCTAAGATGCACAGTCCTGCCCACAGATAATCGAGCTTCAATGGTTCTTTCATATAGTAATAGGCAAAGGGGACAAACAAACTTAAGGTGATGACTTCTTGTAAAATTTTTAACTGGCCGACATTCATTACTGTGTAGCCGATACGGTTAGCAGGCACTTGCAGCAAGTATTCAAATAGGGCGATACCCCAGCTCACTAAGGCCGCAATAATCCAAGGTTTTGAGCCTAGCGTTTTCAAATGCCCGTACCAAGCAAAGGTCATAAAAATATTACTTAAGCAAAGTAAACCGATAGTGGTTAGGGTTGGATTCATTTTTCATCTCTATGATTAAATTTATAAATCATATACATAGCATCGTCAGTATAGCTGCCAAGGCATTTATCGATTGCCTTAGGTTTAAAACCCATTTTAAGCCAATAGCTGTCGGCACCTTGTACGGCTACGAGGGATAAGGAATTGAGATTATAGCGATCCGCCAATAGTGTTAGGCGGGTCAGCGCCTTAGCGCCGGCGCCTAAACCTTGGGCTTTGGCCGAAATCGCAATATCGTGTAGGTATAAGGTATCAGCCTTGGGTAAATGTGTGATGGGCTGATATAGCGCGGGCGGCATATTGGCGGTCCAAGGGTGAGCCAAGCAATAACCGACAACCGACTTATCCACTTCGAACACAAAACAGGACTGAGGTGATACCTGCCATTTACTTTGCAGTACGTGCAGTGGCTCAGGATCCAGTTGTGAGTAACACTCGTCTTGGATCGCTAAAATGGCATCCCAATCCTCTGGGGTGATTGCACGCAGTAACATGGCCGACATTTATCCTGTTTCAAGAGTTCTGTTGAAGGAACTCCGTGGAAAGAGTCCTGATTCAAATAAGCTCGGCATTATAACCTCAAGCAGCGTTAAAATGCAGGCTCCAGCGGCAATATAAAGCGCTTTAAAACCCGTATAAACTGAGCTTTCAGCGCTTTTAAGCATTAGCAGCGGTTAAATGCCCAGATATCGTTGGCGCAGGTGACGCTCAAGATATTGACCATTTAGGGTTTCGCCCGTTGCTTGGCGTATCAGTTCATCGGTTGTGAGCAAAGATCCCTTAGACCAAATGTGTTCACTCAGCCATTGGAATACCGAGTTCAACTTGCCTGTATCGATTAGGGTTTCAATTGGCCCTAAGGCTTTTTCCATCGCAAAACGGCATTGGGCGGCATACATGGCGCCTAAGGTGTAACTTGGGAAATACCCTAGTTCACCAACGGCCCAATGAATATCCTGCATGCAACCGTCTAGGTAGTTGCCATCGGTATTAATCCCCAGTAGTTGTTGCATCTGCGTCGACCAAAAATCAGGCAAATCCTCTACGGTTAAGCTGCCGTCGATAAAGGCTTTTTCTGCCTCAAAGCGCAGTAAAATGTGGCAAGGATAGGTGACTTCATCGGCATCGACGCGGATCAGTCCGGGCGCTACGCGGGTGTAATGCTGTGCTAATTCTTGGGCGCTAAAATGACAATGAAGATGTTGCGCAATTTTAGGCTGCAATTGGCGTAAAAATGCCGGATTTGCCCCGAGTTGCATTTCGCAGAATAGACTCTGGCTCTCGTGGATACCCATAGAACGCGCCAGTCCTGCAGGTTGTCCGCGCCACGCTTGAGGTAAACCTTGCTCGTATCTGGCATGGCCTGTTTCATGAACTATGCCCATGATAGCACTGCTAAAATCAGCCTCATTGTAGCGGGTCGTTATCCGCACATCGCTTGGCACGCCGCCACAGAATGGATGGCTGCTGATATCCAGCCTACCGTGGTTAAAGTCAAACCCCAGAAAATCCATTACGTCTCGGCCAAGGGCTTGCTGCGCGCTAACATCGAAGGGACCATTTAGCGTTAACTTAGGCTCGTTTGCCTGTTTAGCCAGCACTTCTTGGATAAGTGTCGGTAGCCAATCTTTCAGTCCGCCAAAGGTTTGCTCTAGCTTTGCCGAGGTCATTCCCGGCTCAAATTTATTGAGCAGGGCATCATAGGGGGAAATATTCTGGGCTTCGCCGCGGATCTGCGCTTCTTCCTTAGCAAGTGCAATTACGGCTTTAAGGTTTGGTTTAAAGCCTTGCCAGTCATTATTTTTACGTTGTTCACGCCACGCATTCTCACATTGATAGGCCATTTTAGTTTTGGCTTGCACGAGATCGCCGGGCACTAAATTTGCCTGTTGATATTGGTACTGCATTTCCCGCAGGTTGGCTTGTTGTTCCGTTGTGAGAGATTCGTCCGTCGCGCCGTGTAAGTGTTCGGCTAAGACGGTTGAGGTTTTGAGTGTGTGGATATGTCGCGCCAGTTCAGCCATTGCATCGCCGCGATCGCTATTACCGCCCATAGGCATCATAGCTGCTTGATCCCAGTCACCTAGAGCGCTGAAATGTTCAAAGTGAGAAATTTTTTGAAAATGTGCTGTCAGTTTATCGTAACTTGGTGTTGGTACTTTGCTCTTGGGTGAGTCCATGGAATTTCCCTTCTGGCGCATCAAATCCTGCGCGAATAAATAACAATAACAGGATGATCATACAATGACGTCAACAGTATACTCAAACAACCTGAAGATGCAGGACTCAGTGGGCTGATATTAACGCTATAGTAACGCACTTGAGGCAAGGCCATTTATTGCTCTTGAATAAATGGCATCCACGCCATATATGGCGATTACGGCTATTTGCAGCTCTCGCGGGCTAAGCTAAAAAGGGAGTTGTAGTGTTAAAGTGGTTTTCGATAGGGTACTCGTAGCGAAGATGGCCACGCGATTTTGGCGCAGCAGAGCATAGTCAAAATCTGTTTTAGGGACAATTTTTAGTTTGGAAATTGTGCTTGCCTTGCTATTCTGTTGTGGTTAAGTCGATAATTACAGTGAAATAAATGGAATGCTGTATTGTTCAAGGAGATGACTATGTGGGCGTTTTTAGTTGAACAGCCTAATTTACCTTACACCATAGCTTTTGCCTGCGTACTGGCCCTTGGTGTGTTTGAAGTCTTCGCATTATTCATAGGTTTAAGCATGTTAAGTGCGTTAGACCAATGGGTACCTGCTGATGTGGAATATGATGCTGATGTGGGTGCGGGTGGACTCACGGGCATTGCCGGTTGGCTGTGTCTAAATAGACTCCCATTACTTATTTGGTTTGTGCTTGCGCTGACCAGTTTTGCGATTGCGGGTTATATCGTCAATTTTATCAGTGTTAGTGTTGCCGATTTTTTACTGCCGCAACTGTTCACTTTACCCATTGCTATTGTCGCCAGTGCATTTTCTTGCCGTTATTTTGGTCGAGTGCTTGCAGATCATTTGCCTAAAAATGAATCGAGTGCGATCTCGCTAGATGATCTTAGCGGCTATGTCGGCACTATCACCTTAGGTTGCGCAATTAAAGGCATGCCCTCTGAAGCTGTCGTTCGCGATAAACATCAACAAAAACATTACGTTTTAGTCGAGCCCGAAACTTCGGATATCGAGTTTGCCTCAGGCACTCAAGTCGTGCTGCTTAAGCGAGAAGGCCGCGTCTGGTCTGCTACGCGTTTTGATAATTAATCTTCCCAAGCCATAAATCAATTGAAAGGAAATCAAATGGATGTGTTAACAAACATAGGTTCATCCGGTAGTTTTATTTTGCTCGTTGCGGGTATGGTGCTACTCGGCCTCATTGTGATCGGGTTAATTTTCGCCAAGTTATATAAACGTGCAACCAAAGAAATGGCCTTTGTGCGTACCGGCTTTGGTGGTGAGAAAATCATTAAAGATGGCGGCGCTATTGTGTTGCCTGTATTACATGAAACCATCTCGGTAAACATGAACACTTTGCGTATCGAAGTGGAGAAAACCCAGAAAGATGCGCTGATCACTAAGGACAGAATGCGTGTCGATGTGAAGGCCGATTTCTACTTGCGTGTAGCCCCACATTCCGATGGTATTTCAATGGCAGCACAAACCTTAGGCACGCGTACAAACCGCGTTGAAGAGCTTAAAAAGCTGATGGAGTCTAAGTTTGTTGACGTGCTGCGTGCCGTGGCCGCCGAAATGACCATGACAGAAATGCATGAGCAGCGTGCCGATTTTGTGCAACGGGTGCAAAATAACGTCGCCAACGATCTGGAGAAAAACGGTCTCGAACTCGAATCGGTTTCATTAACGGGTTTCGATCAAACTGATTTGCAGTTTTTTAATGAAAACAACGCATTTGACGCCGAAGGTCGTGCGCGTCTGGCGAAGATTATCGAAGAGAAGCGCAAGGAAACCAACGATATTCAGCAGGAAAACCGCATTAAGATCGAGCAGCGTAACCTCGAAGCTGAAAAGGAATCCCTAGAGATTGAAAAGTCGGAAGAAGAAGCGCGCCTGATCCAGCAACAGTCGTTAGAATTTAAACGCGCCGATCAAAAAGCGGAGATTATTAAGCAGAAAGAAAACAAGGCTCGTGAAGAACGCGAAGCCGAGATTGCCAAAGAGCGCGCCATTGAAACCGCTGAAATCGAAAAGACCAAAGATATCGAAACCCGTGAGATTGAAAAGTATAAGTCGATTGAGCAATCGCGCATTCAACAGCAAAGGGATATCGAAGTTTCTGAGCAGGAAAAACGCATTGCGGTAGCGGCCAAATCTGAAGAAGAATCAGCAGCTCGTGCCCGTGCAGCTGAAGCCGAAAAACTGAAAGTTGAAAAAGAAGAAGCGGTAATCACAGCGCGCCAAGTGGCAGAAGCTAATCGTCGCAAAGAGATTGAAGTGATTGATGCCCGTAAGGAAGCTGAGCGTGATGCAGTCGGCGTAACAGTGCAGGCCGAAGCTGAGAAACGTGCCGCTGAAGACAGATCGAGTGCGATTCTGATTGAAGCGCGCGCCAGTGCCGATGCGAAAAAACTGCAGGCCGAAGCGGATGAAAAAGTGTATGCCGTTGAAGCAGCAGGTAAACAAGCGCTTTACGAAGCTGAAAACGTCTTGAGTGATGAGCAGATTGCCCTGCAAAAATCCCTCGCCATTTTGAAGGCCTTGCCTGAAATTGTGGCCCAAGCCGTTAAGCCGTTAGAAAACATTGAAGGTATTAAGATTCTTCAAGGTTATGGTGCAGGTCATCAATTTGCTGCGGGTGGCGAAGGTGCTCACCATCAAGGTGGCATCGCAGAGCAAGTGACCAGTGCAGCGTTAAACTATCGCGCCAATGCGCCTGTTATCGATGCCATGCTCAGGGAGTTAGGGTTAGTGAATGGCGACTCTGGAACTTTGAATGATTTATTGAACGGCAATAACACCTTAACCGCCGAAGCCTTAAGTGGTGTGACCTTGTCGAACTCTAGACCTAAGGACTATAGCCAAACGCAGGTAGTAGAGAGCCAAAGTGTGCTCAAGCCTTAATCTCAACGACATTAAACTAAGTCAAATCAAGTAAAGCGCTCGCCGTTGCTCTTTTGAGCCTTGTGCGGACAAAAGATTGATAAATAGGACGAATGAAATAAAACCGCTCACCATTATGGTGAGCGGTTTTTTTTTGGCATTAAATCAAATCTAACGGCTTATTTGTGTACCTTGTCGACCCCCGATGAGCGACCTTCGGCATGACAGGTTGCGCATGACTCCTGTCCTGATTGGTAAATTCGACCACCGCTGGCATCGCTTTGGTAAACCCCGCCAAAGCTACGTGCATGGACGACTAAACTATCGATAAGCGTGTGACATGCCGTGCAGGTTGCTAAGGTTGGTGAGTACTCGGCAATTTGCCCTATGTTGGCTGCATCGGGTGTCGCAACTAACAGGGATTGTTGTGCACTTAGCCCCTCGAGACTGAGCTGTCCTGCGCTATGGCAAACACTACAGTTATTTTTTGCATTAGGGTAAGTGAGTTCGGGACGTGGGTTATCAAAACCCACTACAGTGCGGGTTCCCGCATGCAGTGAATGCACCATTTCCCTGTAGCTCAAAGTATTGTTGATGGTGCGATAGGGCTTGATTTGGCTGGCCCCAGGAGTATGCATCACATTGGCATTGAGATACATAATCGCATCATTACTGTGGCAACTTTGACATTGCCCATCGGTCAGTGCGGTTGCTGTTTGCGGTGCATGACAGGTGCCACAGCTGCTATTGGGTTCAAAAATTCCTTTCATTTGATGCGCTGACAGAACTCTATCTTCTAATCCTTGATCATGACATTGGCGACAGGCCTGTTCATCGACCTTAGCTTTTGCCGTAACAGCTTGACCTTGCAGGCTTAGCGAATTAATGGCACTGAGACTCACCTCTTGATTTGCGATATTACAGTTAACGGCAAAGCCGGTATTTTTATCGGCACAGAGCACCAGTTTACTGTAGAGTTTTGACTGACTCAGATCGCCAAAATCGGCAGCCGACAGGTTAGATATAGTGACTGTTAGCTGATTGGGCGCGGTAATTTTTAAGGCGACGTCGCTCCTGTTTGCTAATAAATCCCACACTTTACGCTGGCCGTTATTGATTGGCATGTTCGCGCTATTTGTTTCACCTGTGGCAATCAACCAGAAGGATTTTATCATAGGTTGACTGGCGGGCAGTTGCTCCATTTGCTGCACTTGCAATGTCACCGCAAGGGTCTTAGCTTCAACGCTTAGCTGCGAACTCAGTAACTTAACTTGGTAATCGCTCACCAGCTTAGTGGCTGTTTTCACAGCGGCATTGTGGAAAAGCCCGACACCTTCAGGATTAGTGCTATCAGGGTGGCAGCCGCTACAACCCAGTGCCCATGGGGTGGCAAAAATTTCCCTGTTGTGGAATAAACCCGCTACAGTACCATTCCAATCTGCGGGGATTTGCGCTTTGTGACAGTCAAGACACGCGGTTTTACTGGGGATATTACTATTGCCACTTTGCGCCGTTGCGCCGGGAATATGGCATTGCTGACATTGGGCCATATCACCGGGAAAGGTCACATTGGCGTAGTCATATAGCTGTCCCTTGTAACCTACAATTTGATATTTGGCTTGGTGGATCTGGTGTGTCAATGTCGCCATATCAAGGCTATTACCCGTTTCAGGATCGCCAGAGTAAGTCGTGTGACAGACAACGCAGCCCTCAAAGGCAAAACGTTTATTGCCGTGCATCAAAAGGCGAGTGTCGGTATTGGCTAAGTCTGGGTTATGGCATCGAAAACAGGCTTGTTCTGGCGCGATCACTTTACGGCCCATATCCGCCGCGACTGTCTGTCCTGTGGCGGGCACAAAATCGTACACGCTGTTGATCAACTGAGTGTCGATTGGGCTATTTGCGAACGGTTTTAACTCTAGGTAAATTCTGTGGGTGAGCTCAGGCGAGTACTGGGTATCTATCCCCGTAAATTGTGAGTAACCCGTGAGTGGTTTACTCAAAGTGTAACGGTATTGGCCCGCGCCTAAGGAGGTTAGACACGCCGTTTTACAGTTGCTTTCAATGCCTGCTTGCCACTGAGTCTGTGCATTCGCTTGGGCATTTGTTGCAGGTTCTACTTGATTATTGATGTAACTGGTCCATTGCAACGCAGCATCTGTCGCGCTTGCTGCAGAGTTAGTGACTTCTGTGCCAGTTGTTGCCATAGCATTCGCCGCGGCTTGGGTGATTTGATAGTGCTCCTGCGGCGGTGCTAATTTGGCAATACCGACACCTAAGGTATCTAGCTCCTTCAGGTTTTCTAGCCCTGTGACCGCAATACCATTGGCATTGCTGAGGAAGAAATCGACCTGCACATGAGTTTGTGCATCGATAACCACATTTTCTATTGTCGCTTTGAGTGTATCCGCTTGTTCAATGCTGATACTCACAATCCCTGGTGGACCTTCTTTCCCATCGTCACCATCGGAACAGGCTGTCATCAGACAGACTGCGACTGCCATTGGCGTAAAGATTTTCCATTGAGAACGGGTATTCGTTTTCATCATTTTCCATTCCTTTTTAATTAGATTCTGTCGGGACTCTAATCGGAATGTATGCGGTATAGATATTAACTTAGTTATGAGTTGAGTTGCACTTAATTAACCAAATTTAAAAGTTATTTGTTAATTATATCAAGGTAATTTGAAGTGAGGCATTATTTAAATTTTCTAGATGTTGAATTGTTAATTCTTGAAAACGTTACTCTGATGCATGTCGTGTAACTTGATCTAATAATGCCCCAATATGGGTAATTGTGACGCAGGTTAAAAATCAAAGACATAATTACTTTAGCATAAATTGTCGGGAATCAAAGTGTATGCATATTTTAATTATATTGCTTTGACTAATAAAGGATCAAATATGATTACCAGAAGAGGAATGCTTAAAGGCGGTATGGGCGTTGCTGTCGGTACAGTTTATAGCGGAACATTAATAAGTTTTCTGACCGGTTGTGGCAGTGACAGTAATAGCCAAGAGATAGTAGAAGTCATGCCTGGTGGACTCATGGTGGTGAACCCTACGGTTTGTGTTAGCTGCAGACGCTGTGAAATTGCCTGTGGTTGGAACCATGAAGGGGATAGCAGTCCGACACTTGCCCGCGTCAAAGTAGAAAGAAATATGAACTATGGCCCACATGGTGTGCAATTTGACTATGAAATACAACGAGGAGAATGCGGCGATAAAACCGTTGTTCCTTCCACTTGTCGCCACTGCGAAGTCTGCACTGAAGTTTGTCCACAGCAAGCTATTTCAACGAACGAACAAACTGGCGCCAAAGTGATTGATGAAGAACGTTGTGTCGGATGTGGTTATTGTGCAGATAAGTGTCCTCAGCAAGTCATTAAAGTTGTTCGCAGTAAAATGAAAGCCGTCAAATGTGATTTATGTAACGGTAAACCTGCCTGCGCGCAAGTTTGTCCTACAGGTGCAATTAAATTTTATAACTGGGAAGAGGCTGAAGCTGCATTAGAACAATACGAAAAATATACCGGCTTAGTTTCTTAAATTCAGGAGAAATAATATGAGTGATAAAATAGGTGGTTGGGCGGGTAAAGTCCTCAGAGTTAATTTAACAACTAATCATATATGGTATGAGCCAATCAATAAATATTATGACTATATCGGTGGTATGGGGATTGGTTATAAAATATTGTGGGATGATCATAAGGATAATATTACAGCAATCGACCCAGATAATATTATTGTCTTTTCTGCCGGACCATTAACGGGTTCAGGCGTTATTTGTACTGGACGAACAACCATTACTTCCCGTAGTCCCGTAATTGAAAAACATCTGATTGCCGATGGTCACTTTGGTGGGCATTTTTCACCCGCAATGAAATTTGCGGGCTTCGATGCGATTGCGATAGAAGGCAAAGCGAGCAGTCCTGTGTGGCTTAAAATTGTGGATGATAAGGTCACGATTGAACCTGCCGATGCCCTATGGGGTAAAGGTATATTTGATACCCACGCTATGATCGCGCAAATGATGGGACCCAATGCACAAGTGGCGGCCATTGGCCAAGCGGGTGAAAACCAAGTGCCTCTTTCTGTCATTATGACTCAGGGCGGGCACTCAGCAGGTGGTCATGGCTCGGTAATGGGGTCAAAAAATTGTAAAGGGATCGGCATTATCGGCACTGGCGCCGTTAAAATCGCCGCCAATAATGAAAAGATGCGTGCCTTAGATGACCATATTTTAGGTATTATCGGTGCCAACAATAATGGTGTCGTTCCTTCAACGCCGCAATCTTGGGCTGAGTACTCAGCCCCCATCAGCCGCTGGAAATCTCGGCCCGGTTTGAAGTGGGGCGCTGCCGATCAAGAAATCGATTTAGGCGAAGTGCCATGGAATGAACGCAATCGTATTGGGTTTCGAACTTCGATGGCAGAAAGCTACATTGGTGTGGAATATGCCAATAAGTGGATGAAGCGTACGGGAGGCTGTCATTCATGCCCAATACGTTGCTTCTGCGAGCTAAAAGTCCCTGAATTGAAAAGCAAATACGGTCGTAAAACCGAACATATATCTAACGTCTGTATGGGATTCCTCGTACCACAGTATTTAATGGGCACCAAAAATGGTACAGAAGCACATGCGATGGCGGGCGCTTTAGGGGCTCATATTCTCGATGACTATGGTATTTGGTGTAACTATGGCTCCATTTCTCATCTATTTAAATTCCTAAAAACAAAGGATATGTTTAAGCATTTATTACCTGAAGATGAATTTAACAGCATTCCTTGGGCGCTCTGGGATAACCAAGATCCCGCTTTCTTACTTGATTTTTATCGCCGAGTGGCGTTTAAAGAAGGTGAAATTTCCCATATGGCCGACGGCTTATATGATTTGATCAAGCGTTGGGGGTTAGATGGAACCAATCCCAAGTTAGGTAATTGGGATATTCACAAAGAAAGTGCAACTAAGGTATTCAACAAGAAAACCAATGCTGCCGTGCACCATGCCAGTGAAACCGCGGGTCAGGTGGGTACGTTAATCAACGTCGTCTTTAACCGTGATGCTCAGTGTCATTCCCACATCAACATAGTTAACAGTGGGTTGCCACATGATATGACAGTGGCGATTGCCGAGAAAAAATGGGGTGAAGGTGCATTCGATAAGGTGAATTGGTATACCCCAATCAATGCGGCTAAGATCCGTTTTGCAAAATGGTCGCTGGTGAAAAACGTATTACATGACTCTCTGACACTGTGTAATTGGATGTTCCCACTGCTGGCATCACCGGATAAAAATCGCAACTATGAAGGCGATAGCACCATTGAATCGCAGATGTTCAGTTTAGTGACTGGGATTGAAACCACAGAAACTGAATTGGACTTTAAGGCGGAAAGAGTGCTGCATTTACACCGTGCCTTAACCGTATTGCAAATGAATGAAAGCAATATGCGCGAAGAGCATGATGTGCTCAGTGACTGGGTTTATGATTTGAATCCAGATAAAAACTTCGGTCAAGAGGGCACCATCAAGATGGACCGCGCTGACATGCAAACGGCGCTGGACATGTTCTATGAAGCCTTTGGTTGGGATATTCAAACCGGTGCGCCAACTCGGGCCACGCTCGACAAGTTTAGCCTAGGTTTTGTTGCCGATAGATTGGCGGCTAGAGGCCTGTTACCCAGTTGAACACTATAGTTGGACACTATGATTGAACTTGTCGGTTATATCAGGGTATTTAGCCAACACGGACGCTTAGTCACGGCGGAGCAAATCGCCGCCGTGGCAGGGCTCGAGTGGGATAGTGAGCAAACGGTTAACAGTTATATTCGCCTAATCCTCAATGAGGCTTACAAGGATGTGCAGATGCGTTTGTCGGATAAGCGGTATTTCTTCTATTCCGACAGAAGCATAGTTGAACGTTACGCTGAGCAATGGTTAGCATTGGAGCGGGGTGAAGCGTTTGAGGCGATTATTACCCAGATCCGTCGCAATAGTTGCCGCCATACTGAGGTCTATCTGGAGAGTGTACTGACGTTTGCCCCCTATCTTTATGATGAGCCTACATTAGCCAATGTGCGTGAGCAATTACCGCAACAGCTTGGGGCTGAGGATATCCATTATGCAGTGGACAATCAGGGGAAAGGTTATTACTACTCGACTCTGGGATTGAGTCACAGTTATGCGGCCGTCCTCGCTAATTATGATCCTTGTGAATGGTCAAACTGAGATTCTGCGACCTCATTGATATTGATTAAGCGCCTTCGGGCGCTTTTTTATCGCAAATATCTCATATAGCTAGCGTGAAATTAGCTTGCCAGCGTTTGAGTGTACTTTTTGATGATTTCGTCAATTTTACCATTGGCCTTCAGTGTCGCTATGGCTTGATTGATGGCAGGAAGCAAATCGGCATGTTCTTTTCGCAACCTAAACACTAAGTCACCATCAGAATGCACTGCCGCCAGTGCGACAGGGATCCGCAACTGAGTCGACCAATACAAGGCTGGGTAATTACCAGCAATAACGGCATTGACTCTGTGTTTATCTAAGGCTTTGATCAGCTCCTGCTCTGAGGTAAAGTCTGCGCGGATAAAATCTTTATCGTCGTGATATAAATAACCGCGCACTGTACCTATTTCTTGGCCTTTTATCTGGCTGATATCTTTATATTTACTGACATTCTCTGGTAATGTGACTACATATTCAGTGATTTGCATTATGGGGGCCGATTTGACAAACAGCGGCCCTAAATCCTGCTTTTCAAACCAACTGGGGCTGACGATATCAAAGTCGAGTTGACCGGTTTCTAGTGCATTATTGGTGCGCTTTGGCGGCAGGGCGAGGATTTCACCTTGGATTGCAGCCATAGATAAAATGATCGGAATAAGCTCAGTGATCATCCCCGGCGCCTCGGCTTGATCACCGATAAAATACGGATACCAAGAATAGGAGCCAGTGATATTGTATTTGAGCTGTTCCGCAAAGGCGTACTGTTGAGTCAAGTAAAGGGTGAACAAGGCAAATCGAACTAAGTGTTTATACTGCAAACATCGCTTAACCATATTGCTTTTATCCTTGTTATCTCTGCTTTAGCTAAGACCTATCCGATGGTCATTCTATCTAAACTGTGTGAATGAATTGTTTATTGGATCACAATCAGTCACATCCGCCATATTTAAGCTATTTTCTGCTTTTCGCTATTACACCTTAAGCCAATAGCTGACACAAAGCTGGCTGCTGATTATTAGGGAAAATTTGATAGGTTTTATGGTGCTTAATCAAACTGGTTTTCTTGTTGCCTTGGCTGAGCAATAACCCATGGGACAGGGCGATACGCGTTAGTGTCTGTTCATCGGCGCGGACATATAAGTTGATTGGCTTGATCAGCTGATTGTCTTTAATATGTTGATTAAATTCTTTGGCATCAATCACTAAGCTAGATTGACCATCACCATCGAGTTTCAGCTTGGCACTGATTTCAGTGTCAGTAAAGACTAACCAATCGGCTTGTTTTAAGGTCTCAATCATGGCATTTAATGCCGTGCCTAAAGCGGGCTCCGATGTCTCAACTGATTGATATTGATACACTATCCTTTCTAGTAAACGCTTGAGTTCGGCGCCCGCACCTTGGCTGCGAGCCAAACGTATCCAAGCCGTGAGATCGTCGGCTACCAATTTAGAAAAGCGTTTTTCCTTTAAGGACTCGACCATCCAATTACACAAAAAATGACTTTCCTGCGCAGAGGTGCGCTGGGCTTTCTTGGTCTGTGCTGAAGCGGTTAAATCGGCAAGACCCGCAAGGGCGAGTTCGAGCACAGCTTGGTTATAGGTTTGAGAATTCATTATGACTCCGCCGCGGGCTGAAGTGATGTTATCTATTTGAACTTGGACGATATTGATTGCGGCGGAGCTAGTTTAGCAAAGCGGTCGTTAAACCGATATTTATTCTTGCGATCCCACCAAACTCGCGGCGGTTAAAATCAGCTTTGGCGCGGGCCTCACTTTGTAGTTAGGGTTGATATATTGAAAATGAATTAATCCCTTGTCGTCGCTGATATAAATGGCGGGTACAGGTAAGACTAAACGTTTGGCACCTTCTGGGGTGATCCATAAAGGATTCTCGAGCTTAAGGCGTGCGGTATAGGTTTCAGTCACCTTTTCGCTAGTGTAAAAAGCTAAACCAAAGGCTTGGGATGCCAGCATTTTTTCATCGGAAAGCAGCAGATATTTAAGTTCATTTTTTGCCGCCGAAGCCTTAAGTTGAGCTGGCGTATCGGGTGAAATTCCCACTAACTGAAAGCCCATTTTTAATAACTCAGGCTCAATGGCTTTTAGTTGCCCCATTTGATTGTTACAAAATGGGCACCAGCCACCACGGTAAAAGAAGAAAATGGTTGGTTTTTTCTGGGTTAATTCTGCTAAATCGACCGTTTTGTCATTGATATCTTGCAACTTTACCTTAGGGATTTGCTGACCATTAAGTAGCGGACTGATGGAAAATTCATCCTTAGCAATGGGTTGCGCCATAGCCGTTAGACTTGTTAGTAGTAAGATGGTTGTGAAGTAAAACCTGTGTAACATCGAAGCGGTTTGCATATAAAGTCCTTAATTTGGTTTTGTTTTCTTCGTTTTTTAAGTCGTTGTTGTTAATATTTCCCTCGTTTTAGACAAAGAGATATTGCGTAAATCTCTATTTGTTATGTCTAACTTGCTTAAGAGTGGTTCGAGTTAGCACTAAACGGGTATGAGCATTAAAAGAGCGGCAATTGCCGAACATTCTTACAAGCCAATGCAGATGATTGCACCAATGTGATACCAATTGGGTTGGTTGGTGAGGTATTTATAACGGTAACCATTTGGATTTTATCGCGATTACAGCGTAGTGTTGGAGTGGTTAAAACGAGTGAACGACAAGCTGATGGGGCAAGCCTTAATTGATGCCGTGGTAAAACACGATATCATTACCGTAAAACAGTTGGTCAAACAGGGTGTTGATGTCGAATATATCGACTCACAAAATATGACGGCTTTATTGCATTGCTGCCAACTGCAATTACTCGATATTCTCATGTTACTGGTTGAAGCTGGGGCCGATGTCCATCATGCCAATAACTTAGGTCACCTTCCTGTTGAGCTGGCCCATTGGCATGGCGAGTTTCATATAGGGAGTTATACCGCCACGAGTCAAAAAATGGTGAAGTATTTGGAGCGCTATGGTGGCGTTCAACGTGGTCATCGATAAATTGTATTGCACTTCAATATTCAATCACGGGAGCTGTAAATGGATAAGGGATTATTTAAAATATTAAAGAAAATCTATTTTAAAAAGTCTTATATCAAAGACGAAAATGGATATATGCAAAGAATAGATAATGGAGACCAGTTTGATTGCGAGTCTGGGACTACACACTATTCTAATGACGGTTTATCTAATGCAGAAATACTAACACTTGAACAGAGTGGTTATCCTGTTAATCAGATAATCAAATATAGTCATGATGAATGTATTAACTCTTATAAAACGTTGCTTGAGCATCCTCACTTATCGATTGAGAATTTGATTTCGGCATATATATGTGGCTTTTCAAGTTTTCCAAGAGGAAGACAACCCATATTAAGTTATTTGTTCGCTCAAGCGGTTCCCGAACATAAAATGGTCAGCGAAGGGGATGTTTGCCCCGTTTGCTCAATAAGAAGAAATGTTTGGATAGAAAAAGGACATAAAATATTCAGTTGCTATGCCGGGAGTGTATGGAATGAAAGGTGGTGTGGTAATCTTGTTGAATTAGAAGAGTTTACTGCCATTTCACCTTGTACTCCTACACCAGAGGATATCAGTATATTGATATCGTTAATCGATATGATCCGTCAAGCTCCTCAAGATGAAACACCCGGAAAATTAGAACAGCGCATCAAGAAAGCTAAAATTATTCCTAACTATGAGAAGTATAGTTTTCGCGGACAATTAATGGTATTGGCTGAATTGGGAATTATGCCAAATCCGTATGTAAAACCTTTATATGATGGATTCACCTATTTTACCGATATCTGTAGTGTGAAATACCCTGGAAGTACTCGATCGGATATTATGCTTCCTCTCGCGGGGTGGCGAGGCGAAAATAGTATAAATGAAACAAGGCTTCAAGCGTTATTGGGTAACATAATACGGTGAGATAAAGGTTACCAAGGTTATTATTGAGTGAGTATAAAAAAGCGTCCGGTTATGGACGCTTTAAAATCGCTGTTTTATCAATATTAACAAACACTGATAATATCAATCAACGGATAATTACTTAAGTTTTTTGGTCTTGCTCGGTGCTTGACCAACTTTCATTTTTACACGGCGGCCCTGCATGTTTTTCTCAGCAGCAACTTGAGCACCGACGTTGTCGGTTCTTTGTTGCTTTTTGG
This sequence comes from Shewanella sp. DC2-4, assembly GCF_013248875.1. Taxonomy (NCBI): domain Bacteria; kingdom Pseudomonadati; phylum Pseudomonadota; class Gammaproteobacteria; order Alteromonadales; family Shewanellaceae; genus Shewanella; species Shewanella sp. DC2-4. The sequence goes on from NZ_JABRVR010000002.1 coordinate 938,300, forward strand.
CAAAACTGCGGCGGGTTTGCAATTGCTTTAATAGCAATTCGCGGCTGCCAACTTCATAACCTGGCACAGTGACGCGGCGAATCTGTTGGCCAATCAATTTTTCGATATCAGCTAACGTGCGCTCTTCTTCGCGGCTCACAAATGAAATGGCTACGCCTGTTTTTCCTGCACGGCCTGTACGACCGATACGGTGTACATAATCTTCTGCGAGGAAAGGTAAGTCATAGTTGACTACGTATTCAAGGCTTGGAATATCCAGACCACGGGCGGCGACTTCGGTGGCAACTAGCACCCGTACATCACCCGCCACAAACTCACGCAGTGCTCGGCGACGACTGCCTTGGCCTTTTTCACCGTGGACCACTTCAGATGGGATACCATCTAAGTTTAATTCTTTGACTAGCGTATCGGCGGCTTCACGGGTCGCAGTAAATACCAACACTTGTTGCCAGTTTTTCTTGCCGATAAGCTCAGAAAGCAGTTCGCGTTTACGGCGTTGTTCAACCGGATAAACTACTTGGCTGACGGTGTCGGCTGTAGTGTTTTGTTTATCAACGCTGATCACTTGCGGTTTAACCATCATGTCGTTGGCGAGTTTTTTCACCGCACTTGAGAAAGTGGCCGAGAACAACAGGTTTTGACGCTTCTTATTTACCGCTTGAAGGATCTTTTGGATATCGGCGCTAAAGCCCATATCGAGCATTCGATCGGCTTCATCTAGCACTAAAAAGTCGACGTTCGACAGGCTTAAGTTACAGGCGGTAAGGTGCTCAAGTAAACGACCAGGGGTGGCAACAATCACATCGGCGCCGCGTTTCAGCTTTTGCGCTTGAGTCTCAATCTTTACGCCACCGTAAATGGTTAATACGCTGAAATTTAAATATTTACAGTAAGCCGTGACGTTGTCAGCCACTTGAGCTGCAAGCTCACGGGTCGGCGTAAGAATTAATACGCGGGCATTCGACTTTAGCGTTTCGCTTGGCTTTTCAACCATCTTTTGCAGGATCGGCAGCGCGAAAGCGGCGGTTTTACCCGTACCAGTTTGGGCACTGGCTAAGACATCTTGGCCGCGGCGGATAGCAGGTATCGCTTGCTGCTGAATAGGCGTCATTTGTTGATAACCGCAATCTGAGATAGCGCGCAAAATCTCGGGGGAAAAACTAAAAGATTCAAATCTCATTTTGGATTCCTATCATTCACTTATTCAAACATTCAAGCGCCACTAGCCTCTTTATCACTCGTCTAAAGGAGAGAGGTGTACCGGCTGGCTCATTCTTCCACACAGATTTTATAAGAAAAATGGCGGGCGCGGAGTATAGCAAAAATTTCGGTTAAAACCTGTACTTTTTAGTGTTTTGGCATTTTATCTGCATCATTTCATCAGGAGGGGATAAAAGGCTTGGCACTGGTTCAGGTGGGCTAGGTCTTATTGATCTATACAAGGGTTGAGTAAAATATGGACTCAACAATATGGATTAAAGCTCGCTACATTAGAAAATACCGCAACCTAGGCTGCGGTATTTTGGATCTTGTACTTATGTTTAACCGAAGGTGCGCCTCAGGCCGAGGGCTTTTTCGGCATTGTGTTTTAGAAGATGGGCTGCATCACCAATCAGATGGGTTGCAGCTAAGTTCTCGGCGCTGGCATGGGTGATGGAGTGAATATTACTGGCGATCTCATTGACCACTTGACGCTGTTGATCGGCTGCCACTGCATTTTGTTGGGCAAAGGTGTGGATATCACTCACTTCTTGGTAAATGGTGTTTACATTGTCGGCGGACAGCTGAATATCGCTGGCACAACGCTCCGCATGTTGACGGCTTTGTTCCATTTCTTTGGCCCATGCGTTGAGCATAGTGAACATCTTATCGACACTCTTAGAAATACTGTTGGTCGATAGCTGGGTTCTGCTCGATAGGGCGCGTACTTCATCGGCGACCACGGCAAACCCACGGCCTTGTTCACCCGCACGGGCAGCTTCAATCGCGGCATTGAGGGCGAGGAGATTAGTTTGCTCGGCAATAGAGTCAATTTCGCCCATCGCATTAGCGACTTGCTCGGCTTCTTTATTTAATTGATGGGCATTGTTGGTGGCATCGGCAACAGACTTTGCCAGTTGCTCCATTTTTTGAGTGTTGGCCTTCATGTTGGCACTGCTTTTAAGGCAGAGAGCATAGGCGGTATTGATGCTGGTAGAGGTGAGATGGGTATTCTGCGCCACTTCTGTGATGGTTGAACTCATTTCTTCCATCGCGCCAGAGAGCTGTTCTAGCTGACTTTTCTCTTGATCTAGGCTGACATAGGTTTGCTCGGTCGCGACCACTAATTGATCGGCAATGGCATGTAATTGATTGGCTTGATCTTGGGTACGCCCAAGTACGCCATTCATTTTGGCCTGTAGCATGATGAGCTGGAAATCGAGGATAGAAGAGGTATCTGCACCCGAGTAAATGTAACGACTGATAGAGTCATATTTGTTTTGCATTTCAATCAGTTTAGCGGGAATACGAAAAGCCTCATCGTAGAAAATGGCGAGGTTTAAACTCATCAGAATCGCCCCTGCGATAATTACGCCCCAGCCCCAAAAGTAGCCAGCGATCAGTAAACCTGTGGAGGCTACAACCGCAGATACGATACGTTTTTGCATTAAACTTAAGGGTTTAGGAATGGATTTGTCTAATTTGAGTCTTTGGTAAATCTCATTAGCTTTCGTGACGTAGGCGGCTTGAGGCTGAATGCGCACCGATTGGTAACCAATAATAGTGCCGTTTTCAAACAAGGGCGAAACAAAGGCATCAACCCAATAGAAGCCACCATTTTTACAGCGGTTCTTGACTATGCCGCGCCAAGATTGGCCCGACTTAAGTTTTCCCCACATTTCTTTAAAGGCGGCGCTCGGCATATCCGGATGGCGCACCATATTGTGTGCACTGCCAATCAATTCTTGATCGCTATAGCCTGAGACTTCGGCAAAACGGGCGTTAACGTAAGTGATGATACCGCGAGTATCAGTGGTGGAAATGAGTTCATCTTGTGGTGTTAAGCAGATTTCTTGATCTGATCTCTGTGTATTAACTATTTTATTCGCTGAGGCGTTACTCTGGCTCATTTAGTGTGTCCATTCAGGGCCGATGTGGTTCATTAGGGTTCAGGGCGCGGTGTTAGGCGCGAATTTTCTTGTGCTGACTCTCATCGGAGTAAGCTTGTTATGTGATAAGAGTATCATTTTTGTGTGGGTATAGGAGAGCGGTTTCTCATGGCTGACTGGTGAAAATCAATCGTTCGTCGTATTTATAAGCTATTGCAATATATAAAGTTTTTAAGTAGCGAGAATGTGGAGTTAAACGAGCGTTTATCCTGTTAAATCGTTAATTCTAGTATTTTGTATAGGGTTATTCTTTTATGTCTTGAGTGGGTATTTGTCATTCATCTTAAATATAAATTATGTTCGATGATATTGGACTAATGTCGTTGATTCGGCTTGATATCGCAGTATTCATGGAGCGCTTTATTGGCCTTAGTCTATTCTTTAATGGGCAACAAAAGATGGTTTATTTTTCCTTGCTTCAGTGGTGTATCTTGATTTTGCTCTTCTAGTTTATTAGCTCACAGCGGGAATGCTACATAAGAGGAACTTCCCATGGCGATATCACTTAGGCGTGGTGTAACTAAATTAGCCACAGCGTCCTTGGGAACAGCGGCGGCACTGCCACATTGGCGACGTTTGATTTTTGAACGTTTATTTGGCTTTCTAGCGATTCTCTGCGTGCCTGTATACATCACTAGTGTGTATTTATGCGTCATCGCCGATCTCTGGTTTATGGTGGTATTTGATACGCTGGCTTATCTGTTTTTACTGCTTTTACTGTATTTTCCTAAGCTTGCTGATAGTACGCGTTTTGGCTGTGGCTGCTTGCTGGGTTATGCAATTGGCATCGGTTTTTTAATTGCGATTGGCCCTTCGGGAGCAGGTTTTTTCTGGTTATTTATTTTCCCGCCGTTAGTCGGTATATTTTTAGGAAATCGAGCCAGCTTATATGCCCAGTGTTTGAATGGGCTAAGTTTGGTATTGATTGGTTTTGCCTATCATTTTAATTGGCTCAATTGGCCTGAAACCCAAGGTTATAGCGTCGGTATTTGGGCCGTTGTGGTGGTCAATTTTATCGTGACCAATGCCATGTTGACGTTAACTATTACTTATTTATTAGGTAAGTTGGCTGACGCACTCGATTCAACCTTAGCATCACGCCAAGCTACCGTATTAGGCTTAGCTAAACTCGCCGAATACAGAGATAACGAAACGGGCGCGCATTTGCTACGTATGCGGCAGTATTCGAAAATGCTCGCGTCGCAGCGACTACTGGCCGCCAATCCTCCTGCAGAATTGAACGAAGATTATATTCAAGACATTAGTTTGTCGGCCATTTTGCACGATATAGGTAAGGTCGGTATTGCCGATGCGATTTTGCTTAAACCGGGTAAACTAACGCCGCAGGAGTTTGAACAAATTAAAGCTCATCCTGTGATCGGGGGACAAGTGCTACGCAGTTTGTTGGAATATGCGCCCCAATGTACTTTTATTCAGATGGGCCGCGATATTGCTTCGGGTCACCATGAAAAGTGGGATGGTAGTGGTTATCCCCTTGGTTTGAAAGGTGAAGATATTCCGCTTTCGGCGAGGATAGTGGCCCTAGTTGATGTTTATGACGCGCTGACTTCTCCCCGATGTTATAAGCGGCCCTTTAGCCACCAAGAGGCTATCGACTTAATTATTGAAGGCAAAGGTCAGCATTTCGACCCTGAATTAGTCGATTGTTTTATTGAAATTCATCAGGACTTTGAAGTGTTGTCTAAAGCATCGCTGGATGATGCTTATCAGCCGATGGCACAACCTACTATGGTTTAGCGACTCATGTTTTTAAATCATGGTTTTGAAATAAGGCGTGGGTTTTAAAACACACTGATAGCGCTAAAAAAACGCCCAATGCTAATTGCCTTGGGCGTTCTATTTTATAGCGCGTAAGTGACTAAAATAACGACTTAAATCGCTATTTATCAGCGGAGTGCTAAATTGCTTTAGTCACTTGAGTTAACCAAGCCAATTCATCCCCTGACATCAACGGAGAAAGTGTATTGAATACTTGCTGATGATAAGCATTAAACCAGTCTATTTCCCCTTGCGTTAACAGGCTCTTATCAATAAGGCGCGCATCCATAGGGATCATAGTCAACGCATCGAATTCATACATTTCACGCTCAGCCCCTTTAAGTGCTTCACAGTGTTGCACTACGACGAGGTTTTCTAAGCGAATGCCAAAACTCTCAGCGCGGTAGTAACCCGGCTCGTTGGAAAGCACCATGCCGGGCATCAATGCGATACCGTTGACATTTTTACCTATGCGCTGCGGACCCTCGTGCACACTTAAAAAATGACCCACACCATGGCCTGTACCGTGTTCGTAATCAAAACCATGTTGCCATAAATATTGGCGGGCGAAAGCGTCGAGCTGCTGACCTGAGGTGCCTTTTGGGAAGCGTGCTTGGTCGAGGGCAATATGACCTTTTAGCACCAGCGTAACCATTTTTTTATGCTCATCGGTCACTTCACCTATCGCAATGGTACGGGTCACATCTGTCGTGCCATCAATATACTGAGCGCCAGAATCCACTAAGTAGATGCTGTCCATTGTCATCATGGCTGGTGTGCCATTGTTGTGATTGTAATGGCACATAGCGGCATTAGGACCGGCAGCTGAAATCGTGTCGAAACTTGGCTCGCGGTAACGCTCATCTTCTAGGCGAAAGCTTTCCAATTTATCCGCAAGGGTGCCTTCATCGTGCATACGATTGGCTGCCACTTCGGCATCGAGCCATGCAAGGAATCGACTCACGGCGACGCCATCGCGGATATGACAGGCACGCATGCCGGCCAGTTCTGCGGCGTTTTTCTGCGCTTTAGGTAAAGCGACAGGATCGATTCCAGCTATCAATTTTGCTCCTGCCTCACGGGCAATGTTTTGTGCCCAAGCGTTTGCAGAATTCGGATCGGCCAGTAGTTTTACGTCCTGCATGCTGGCGAGTGTATCGGCAAGAGATGCCTCGCCCTTAAAGCTTACGCCAGCACCAACATGCTCCTCAATGCCCTCTGGGAGTTTGCTTAAATCGGTGAAAAGCTGCATATCGCCATTGGCGTGGAGCAGGGCACTGCCGAGTACAACGGGCAGGCGCGGTACATCATTGCCGCGAATGTTGAGTAGCCAGCAGAAAGAATCTAAGGCGGCGATTAAGGCGACATCACCACCGGCTTTTTTTACTAATGCACCAATTTCAATGCGTTTTTGCAGGCTGGTTTTACCAGCACTCTCGTTGCTAAACAAAGTGATAGGAGCGTTCGACGGTGCTGGCCGATTCTGCCAATGCAAATCGATGGGGTTTTGTTCAACTGCAACTAATTCGATTTGGGATTTATTTAAGGTTGCTTTGGCATTTTCATACCAAGCTAAGGTGTGTAAGCGCGCATCGAAGCCAACGCGAGACCCCGCTGGTAACGTGTCACATAACCACTCAATTTGTGGTGTATCAGTTAGGCTTTCATAACTGAAAAGTGTGGCATCGACTTGCAAACGAACTTGAACCGTATAGCGGCCATCGGTAAATATTGCGGCTTTATCTTTCAATACGATAGCCATACCCGCCGAACCGGTAAAGTTGGTTGCCCAGTACAAACGTTCGTTATGTGCTGGCACATATTCGCCCAGATATTCGTCGGCACGGGGAATAATAAAAGCATCGAGATTAGCAGATGTTAATTCGTTACGAATAGCACCGAGACGGTTAGCGATTGATTGTGACATAAGGGCTCCAATTAAGACTGGCATGCTATGCGAGTCGGTAGGCGAAGATCGCCTAAGGATGAGTAGGTTTATGTTGATTTGAGTTTTAACCGGCTCGGATTATCGCAAGTCTAGCGCGCTAGATGCAAGGGTAGCGAATAAAGGATTTTGTATACAATCGTGAATTTGTGCAGGTAAGACGCTTGAGGTTATGGGGTTTGTTGTTAATTTATTTATGTGATTTTGAGCATGAAAAGTGAATTAAATAAAAGGTTGGTCATGTTTTAATTAGGACTTGTTCCTTACAAATTAGCAACTTAAGTTTTATTCAATCGCTAACATTTGGACCCTATGCTAACATTTGCCATCTCCACTCGGGGTCAGAGTGGGGCACATGTATCAGTGGAGTAAGCGATGCAAATACTAACAATAGATGTGGGCGGTACTAAAGCCCTGTTCGAACTTCAGCTCGCGGGACATACAGAACAATATAAAATCCCCACAGGTGAAGGTTTTAAAATTGAAGAGTTAAATAATCAAATCGCGGCGTTTGAACGTGATTATGATTTACAGCATTACCAACTAGCGATTGCCGTACCTGGACTGGTACAAAATAATCGTTTGGTTTCTTGTAAATCTTTACCTGGACTCAATGGATTGAGCTTCGATACAGTCAAAACCCAAGGTGAGCTTAAGTTTATCTGCAACGATATCGATGCGGGTATGCAAGCGACTTGTGATGCTAAATATGCCTGTGAGTTATTGGTCATGTGCGGCACTGGGATCGGTATGTCTATTGCCTTTAATGGACAAGTCTTTACGGGAGCGACGGGCGTGGCGGGGGAGTTGGGGCCTTGTCGCGTGATGACAGAATCTGGCGAGTTTAGTTTAGAGCAACTGGCCAGTGGCGATTCAGTGCGCAGCCGCAAAATCTCCACTCAGGATGATTTATATCGCGCTGGCAGTTATCTCGGCATGGGATTAGCGTGGGCGGTTAATTTATTTAATCCCAATCGAATTTGGCTCGCTGGCGGTATGATGAATAGCGCTCCTTACTACAAAGGCTGTCTCGAAAGCTTAAAGCAAATGGCATTAAGCGCGCCCTTAGCTGAGATGAAAATCAATCGTGTCGATGATATGGAGACCTTGGTTTGCCGCGGTTTATCTGTGATGCTCGCAAGGGACTATCCCCGCGCATAAGGATCATAAATACCCCGCGCATAAAGATAATAAATATTGCTCGACTATGGTTTGCGCTATGAATGTTTAGTGATTGAGGTTTAGCTGCATAAGCGACGTAAATTGTGAAATATAAAGCAGGACTTATGATGCCTTTGGCATATCGAGTCCTGTTTTTTTATTCTTAAAGTATTCAGATAATCCTCATTATCCAAAGTAAATATTAGCGATAGTTTAATTTGCATAATTCCTTTCTTATCAGATGCCTAGTTCTATTTACGATTTTAGCCAATAACACAGTTGATAATATTTTGTTGCAATTTTATTGCGCTTACGCTTATGCTGATATTTGCAATGACAACGTTGTCATTGTGTGTAAAAGGCAAACCAGTTGAAAAACTGGGACGCAAAGCCTCCGGTCTAAGGGTTCGTCTGTACCTATGATAGCGGGGATACCACAGGTTTTTCTTCGTGCAGTTGTCAGTCGTTTTGCATGGTTTTAAGAGAGTGCTGTTTCCTGTCTACGCTTTGTTTGCCTTATTGATTCATATAAAAATTCAATAGGGATATCTCATGTTCAAGACTCAAATTTCAACAACAGCCTTGCTAGTGGCATCAGCGCTGGCATCTACCATCAGTGCCAGCGTTTTTGCAGCGGCACCCGGTAAACCGACTTTAGGTTGGGGCGAAACTAAGTTCGCTATTATTGAAGTGAATCAAGCGGCTACCGCTTACAATCAATTAGTTACGGTGAAAGATGCCGCCGATGTCTCCGTCAGTTGGAACCTTTGGAGTGGCGATGTGGGCAATAAAGCCCAAGTGTTACTCAACGGCAATGTAGTTTGGGAAGGCCCATCTGGCGCGTCGGGAACTGCTAACTTTAAGGTGAACAAGGGCGGCCGTTATCAGATGCAAGTACAACTGTGTAACAGCGATGGCTGTACGGCGAGCGATGCTAAACAAATCCTCGTGGCTGATACCGACGGCAGCCATTTAGTGCCACTCAATGCTCCCCTAAAAGAAAACAACCGTCCCTATGCTAATAAATCAGGCAAAGTGGTGGGAGGTTACTTTGTCGAATGGGGCGTATACGGTCGTAAATTCCCGGTCGATAAGATACCTGCGCAAAACTTAACCCATATTTTATATGGCTTTACCCCAATTTGTGGTGGTGATGGCATCAATGATAGCTTGAAAGAAATCGAAGGCAGTTTCGAAGCGTTGCAACGTGCCTGTAGTGGTCGTGGTGATTTTAAAGTTGCGATTCACGATCCTTGGGCAGCGATTCAAATACCGCAGGCGGGAGTGAGTGAGCATTCAGATCCTTACAAAGGGAACTTCGGTCAATTGATGGCACTTAAGCAAGCACATCCAGATTTGAAGATTTTACCTTCGGTCGGTGGTTGGACCCTCTCGGATCCCTTCTTTTTCTTCGGTGATAAAACCAAGCGCGATATCTTTGTCGCTTCGGTGAAAGAGTTTCTACAGACATGGAAATTCTTCGATGGCGTTGATATCGACTGGGAATTTCCAGGGGGGAATGGCGCTAACCCAAATTTAGGTAATGCCAATGACGGTGAAACCTATGTGACTCTGATGCGTGAACTGCGGGCGATGCTTGATGAACTAAGCGCCGAAACGGGTCGTACCTATGAGCTGACCTCTGCAATTAGCGCAGGTGACGATAAAATTCAAAAAGTCGATTATCAGGCTGCTCAGCAGTACATGGATTACATCTTCTTGATGAGTTACGACTTTAATGGTGGTTGGACTAATACTGAACTCGGCCATCAAACCAATCTGTATGAAGCGAGTTGGGATCCCAATACCCGTTACACCACAGCTAATGGCGTTAATGCGCTGTTAGGCCAAGGTGTGACCCCAGGGAAAATTGTGGTCGGTGCCGCTATGTATGGCCGCGGCTGGACAGGTGTTAATGGCTACAGTGGTAATAATCCTTTCACGGGGACGGCAACGGGCAAAGTGAAAGGTACTTGGGAAGCTGGTGTGGTGGATTATCGTCAGATAGTGAACGATTACATGGGAAGCGGTTGGACTTACAGTTACGACGAAACAGCCGAGGCGCCATCTTTGTTCAAGGCATCTACTGGCGATTTAATCACTTTCGATGATGCTCGTTCAGTTAAAGCCAAGGGGCAATATGTGCTTTCTAATCAACTTGGTGGGCTCTTTGCGTGGGAACTTGATGCCGATAATGGTGACATTCTGAATGCCATGCACGAAGGTTTAGGCCATGGTGAAGGCACCACTCCGCCAGTGAATAAAGCGCCCATTGCCAATGCTGGCGCGGATGTGAATGTCACCGGTCCCGTCGATGTGACGCTCAATGGTAGCGGTTCGCGCGATCCTGAAAACGCTGCCTTAAGCTATCTCTGGACTCAAGTCTCTGGGCCAAGTGTTGCCATCGCGAATGCAGATATGGCGAATGCGACTATTCAACTGGGAGCAACCCAAACCGATGTCGCCTATGGTTTTAGCCTTAAAGTCACGGATCCTGAAGGGTTATCTGCCACAGATTCAGTGACAGTGACCAACAAGGCTGATACGCCTAATCAAGCACCTGTAGTGACTCTGGCTCCGACTGCGACAGTTGAAGCGGGTAAAACCGTCAGTATAGTGGCGAATGCCTCCGATGCAGATGGTGATGCCTTAACCTACGCTTGGACTGTGCCCGCAGGCGTGTCGGCAACCGGGCAAAATAGTGCCACGTTAGTCGTTACTGGCCCCAATGTTACCGAAGCGACCCTCTATGGTTTGAGCGTGCTGGTTTCCGATGGTGCCTTAGATGCAAGTGCATCGACGAATCTGACTGTGACGCCAAAAGTGGTCGGCGGTGGATGCGATGCAACCGATCCCAATGCTGGTAACTACCCTGCTTGGCAAACCAGTGTGGTATACAACACTGGTAATACTGTGAGTCATAGTCAGTTGGTATGGAAAGCAAAGTATTGGACTCAGGGCAATACGCCATCTCGCACCGCAGACCAATGGCAGCTACTCAGCCAAGTTGATCTCGGTTGGGATGCGGGTGTGGTGTATAACGGTGGTCAAACTACTCGCTATAACGGTCGTGTTTGGAAGGCGAGTTACTGGACTAAAGGTGATGTACCGGGTGTTGCAGCAGTATGGGTTGATATTGGCGCGGCAACCTGCCAGTAATTATCCAAAATTTTGATATTATTGGTTAAAAAATAAAGCCCTGCGAAGATTCAGGGCTTTTTTCTTTATTAAGCGTTAGGTTTTTTTATGAATACAGCCGAATGCGTTAAGACAGACTCATTGAAGACTGATTTAATCAATCTTAAGCAGTTCCACATCAAAAATTAACACAGAACCACCACCAATCTTGCCCGTGCTACGGTTACCGTAGGCGAGTTCACTGGGAATAAAAAACCGCATTTTATCGCCAACAACCATAAGTTGTACGCCCTCGGTCCAACCTTTAATCACCCGATTAAGCGGAAATGCGATGGGTTCGCCGCGATCAACCGAACTGTCAAACACAGTACCGTCAATCAAAGTGCCATGATAATGGACTGTCACTGTATCGCTGGCTTTAGGATGAACTGTGCCATCGCCCTGAGTTAATACTTGATATTGCAAACCTGAAGCTGTGGTGATCACACCTTCTTTGGTTTTGTTTTGTGTTAAAAACTCATTGCCTAAACGGATATTTTCTTGGGCGGCTTTTTGGCCGTTCATTGAGGTAAAGAAGTAAAAAATCACCCCAGCAATCACCACAACGGCAAGTAACATTTTCATATAAAGAGCACCTTAGTTAATTTTTGCCATATTATCAGTTTTTTAGCATCAGATGCTATCGGCACTCGCGTGTGCGTTGAGCGGGATATCTGGTGCTACCAGTTCAAACCGTTAAAAACTCCCTCAAGACTTTATCCTGCTTTAGAGATCGCTTAATCTGTTGGCTTAAGACTCAATTAAAATTCAATAAAAACAAATAAGAACTAGGGCGTGTTGACGTTTTAGTTCAGATAATAAACAAGGAAAGTCTATGTTAAACAAAGCGGCAAAACCTCTGGTCAAACTCGTCGACCGATATCTACCCGATCCTTATATTTTCGTGCTTTTACTTACCTTAGTCGTATTAATTGCTGCTGTGGTCGCTGAACATAAAACCCCGCTGGAAGTCATCAATTATTGGGGGGATGGCTTTTGGACGCTGTTAAGTTTTTCGATGCAGATGTTGTTAGTGCTGGTGGCAGGATTTATGTTGGCAAGCTCCCCGCCGATTAAAAAGCTGCTCGATGCCATTGCTGGATTGGCTAAGTCGGCACCACAAGCCATTATTTTAGTGACTTTGGTGTCACTGGCCGCCAGTTGGATTAACTGGGGTTTTGGGCTAGTGGTGGGCGCGTTATTTGCCAAAGCCTTAGCTCGTAAAGTGAAAGTGGATTATCGATTGCTGGTCGCCAGCGCCTATTCCGGCTTTGTGGTTTGGCATGGTGGGCTTGCGGGTTCGATCCCATTAACCATAGCGACGGTGGGGCATTTCTCTGAATCGCAAATCGGTATCATCCCCACCAGTGACACCATTTTCGCGAGTTATAATTTATTGTTAGTGGCAATTCTGTTTGTGGTCATGCCCTTAGTGAATCGCTTTATGTTGCCTGAAGAAAAAGACAGTGTTTATGTCGACCCAAGCGCCCTTGATGACAAAGACGCTGAACTTGATTCTTCGGCGTTAGAGCTTAACTCTGCAAATATGAGCGAGCGTCAGCCTGAAAGCCGTCCTGCGGATAAGTTAGAAAATAGTCGTTTACTCGGCTGGAGCGTCGGTGGCGCTGGGCTTGTATATTTAGGTTATTACTTTTGGGTGCAGGGCGGCAGCTTAAACCTCAATTTAGTGAACTTCTTATTTTTATTCCTCGCCATACTGTTACATCAAACACCACGCAGTTTATTAACCAGCTTGAATGAGGCCATTAAGGGCGGCGCAGGGATTGTTATCCAATTTCCCTTTTATGCGGGCATTATGGCTGTGATGGTGCAATCGGGTTTAGCCCAAAGTATTTCGGAAGGTTTTGTGGCCATCGCTAGCGCCGAGAGCCTGCCATTTTGGAGCTTTATCAGTGCAGGAATTGTGAATATTTTTGTGCCATCGGGAGGTGGCCAATGGGCCGTGCAGGCGCCGATTATGTTACCCGCCGCACAAGCTTTAGGTGCTGATGTCGCTCGGGTCGCAATGGCCGTTGCTTGGGGAGATGCGTGGACTAACTTGATTCAACCTTTCTGGGCACTGCCCGTGCTGGCGATTGCAGGCTTAAAAGCGCGGGATATTATGGGCTTTTGTTTAATGCAATTGATGATCACTGGCGTGATTATCAGTATCGCGTTGAGTTGGTTCTAAAGGCAAAGTACAGCCAATTTTGCATTTTAGAGAAAGTGTAGGGCAATTTAAAATTGCCCTTTTTTATTGGCGATGAATGATTAAAACCACTTTTGTGGGTATTGCCGGCGGCAAAGTAAGTTGTGATACAGCCAACCAAAAGCCAGAATGAGCGCAACACCACTGGCGACGGGCATATACAGAAAATCCCAGTGCTGCGCCGTGAGCATAACGACCAGAGGATTCGCTCCCGCGGGTGGATGCATAGTATGAGTTAACATCATGACCGCTATGCCCAATCCGACCGCAAGCCCTAAGGCTAGCGGGGAGACTCCTAAAGTATTTAGAATGATCAGTCCAACCAAACTCGTGAGTAAGTGGCCGCAGAGAATGTTTCTCGGTTGAGCGAGTGGACTTTCTGGCAAGGCAAACAACAACACCATAGTGGCACCAAAGGGGGCCATCAACCAAATGGTTTGCGGTGTTAGCTGTTCAAGCGTCGCTAAACTACTGATACACAACGTGGCTCCACACCCTGCGAGCAAGGCCATCTTTAGATTCTGTGGATTGATTCTTTGCATCTTTTCTCCCATTAATGGCTTGTGTTAAGCCATTATTTTGATAATGAATTGTGGATGTGAATGTTCAGCAAACCATCGCCGCTAATATGCTGTGGTGTTCCGTGTTCACTCTTGATTTCACTATTAACTTAATTTAGTTATCAAAGTAGACAGATTTGTCTGCCTCTATGAATATTCTCACGAGTAGACTGACTTGTCTACTCGTGAGAAGATAGGACTCATATTTGTTAGCTAAGATTTGCTAACGAATGTTTACCAAAGAAGAGGAATGAGTTGATGCAGGGCACTGAGATTCAGACAGGTACGCCATCGGATAAACGGCAGCAATTGGTCACTACCGCATTTAAACTGTTTTATTTTCAAAGTGTGCATGGGGTTGGGATTAACCAGATTTTGCAGGAATCGGCGATCGCCAAAAAAACCCTGTACCACCACTTTGCCAGTAAAGATGAGTTAGTTGAAGCCGTGGTTTGCTATCGTGATGAGGTATTTTATCAATGGCTTAGCGAGCAAGTGAACGCATCGCCAGCGGGACGAGAGGGCATTGGTGGGTTATTTATCGCGCTCGATGATTGGTTTAATCAAAGAGTGCCGCAACTTTGTGAGTTTCGCGGCTGTTTTTTTATCAATGTCAGCGCCGAATTTACTGAGCCGAGTCATCCTGTGCACCAACTCTGCGCCCTGCATAAACAGCGAGTGGCGAGTTTAATTGAACAGCAAGTATCGGCATTGGGTTTGCCAGAAGCCAAGACCCAATTTCTCGTTGCGGCAATAGGTTTACTCAAAGAGGGGGCGATAGTGTCGGCACAATTAAAAGGTGACACTCAATCAGCACTGTTGGCGTTGTCTGTGGTTGAGCAGTTGATCGATGCCGCGACTCATGCTGCTTAGAGTGCCACCCTTAGATAGCGATTCTTAGATAAGGCGCCTCATATAAAAGCCTTTGTATAAAAGCTCTTACATAAAAGCCCTTAAATAAGAGCATTAGATAAACATATCTACGGCGCCGGTTTTTATGCCATAACCCAGCACGGCTAAGTTAGCGACAACGGTGAGCCAAAAGACGTTTCTAAATGAGGCTTTAACGGACTTGTGTCTTAACAGGTTTTGGGCAAATAGAGCGCCTGGCCAACCGCCCATGAGGGCGAGCAGATGTAATGTGCTTTCTTTAGTGCGCCATTTATTACGTTTAGCGGCGGATTTATCGATGGCATAGGCGATAAAGGTGAGCAGGCTTAGTGTGAGGTACATGCCCGCAATCCCGACTGGCAGCATATGTTGCTGCGCTGCGCCGATTAAGCCAGCAAGAAAAATCACCACCAATAACAGCGGCATAAGGCTTGAGCCTGAAGCGGCTGTATTGGATTTTTGAGTGCGGCTACTTTGGGCGCGATTGTTCTTTGTGCGACTGTTCTGAGCGCGACCGCTTTGTGCTCGACTCTTTTGCGGACGATTGGTTTGAGGTGAAGCGCTGTTGCCCGTTTTAGTAGTTTTTTTGTTCGTCATTATCTGGTATCAATCTCGTGTCAGTGTTTTTAAGCTTGCTTGTGTTCTTGTTATGCCGTGTATTTTTTAAATGTGAGGTGGCGCCACAGTTTCTCCAGCGGCCCTTGCTTGAAATAGCGTAAGTACAGGCTGGCTAACAGTAGTTGCACTACTGAATAAACCAGCGCCATGGCCATGTATCCCCATCTATCTAAGCTCAATAGCAATTCGGGAGCTAAGTGTCTAAACACTAACACGCCAATGATGGATTGCAGAATATAGAGACTAAACGCGAGTTTGCCTACATTTTGCAACGGAGTCAGTATATTAGGATTATTATGGCAAACCTTAACTATAATATGGATGTAAATCAGCGCCATAGGAATAGCACTTAGCATGATTAATACATCTGAAAACGCAACGAGAATAGTATTTTTCGTTAAACCTAAGATGGTATCAAGCAGTGATAGCGTTACGCTTGCTAGCACTAACTTTACCAGTACCGATTTGCTAAAACCCCGCTCAAAAGTCCCCTGTTGATACAAGGCCATGCCGAGCAACATCAAGCCAGCTGTAAACCACATTATGGTAAAAGGGATCACCAGTGCCATATAGCCAACTTGCATCAATTGCAGTAATAGTTGGTCGGCATAGCCAGAGGTCCATGCACTGTATTGCTCTGCAAATAGACTCGATTCTCGAGTGAAAGGTTCATCGCTGCCCGTAAGGCTAACCAGCGTAATGATAACTAAGGCGCTTAAAATAAAAATATTCGCTTTGCGCTTAAGGGCTTCAACACTTAAATCTTTGTAACACAAAGCTAAAAATCCGCTGATGCCATAGGTGAATAAAATATCACCTGACCAAATAAAAATGCCGTGGAGTAGGCCAAATACAATTAACCATTTTAAACGTGATCGCAGTAGGGAATAAGCTTCTAGGCCTTTGGCGCTAAATCGCTGATATTGAATAAAAAGCCCGACACCAAACAAGATGGAAAACAGACTGATAAAGCGTGCCTCGATGAAAAAGTTACTGAACACTTTGATAATGTGATCCGACAGCGGCTGTGTTTCATGGGGCGCATAGCCAAAAAAAGTAATGCCCATAAAATAGATATTCATAAAAAATATCCCCAACACGGCTAAGCCGCGAATAGCATCGAGGTTGGCATTACGCTGTGCGGGTATCGTCATTACAACAGGCTGCGTGGAGTCTGATCTTGACCAAGGGTCTTTAGGTAAGTTGGCTGGCACGTTAGCTGAGTTCCTTTCGCTAGTAGACATGTTCCACTTTTCACTGGAATTTGGGAGGGCTAGCCTAGCAGGCGCTAGCCTCCAATGAAATACAGTCAACACAAAAAGTAAAATACAGGAAAGGTAGAAAGTGAACTAGCGCCAACGTAAAAAGTGAAATACAAAAATGCAGAAACGGATTGAGAAGACTGTCGAACCATTACTCGCCGATATCTTCGTTCCAGAGTGTTGGATTACTGGCGATAAAGTCCTGCATCAATTGTTTGCACTCGGCATTATCGACCACAGTGACATCCACACCGCGGGATTTTACATAGGCTTCAGGCCCTTGGAAGGTAGCGTTTTCACCGACGATGACTTTTGGTATGCCATAAAGTAATACTGCGCCGCTGCACATATCGCAGGGCGATAGGGTGGAATACAAGGTCGCCCTTTGGTACTCGGCGGCGCTAAATCGGCCGGCATTTTCGAGACAATCCATTTCGGCATGCAGTACTGAACTGCCTTTTTGTACCCGTTTATTGTGGCCGCGCCCGACGATTTTGCCATCGATCACTAATACCGAACCAATGGGGATGCCGCCCTCGGCGAGTCCTTGCTTAGCTTCTTCAATGGCTGCCGCTAAAAATTCATCCATCTTGATATCCTTAAAATATGAACCCTGAGTATTGAACTCAGCATAGCACTCGTTTGGGAGACAATCTAAATGGTTTTGATTTGTTGCTTCAATAAGTCCCTCAGGCTATCGAGAATTGGCAGCGAAGCCATTTCTGGCCGATAAATCAGGCAGATATCGGCGGAGATGGTTTGTTTTAACTTAATAAACTTTACCCTAGGCCAAGGTTGTGAAGCATAACTTTGCGGCACTATGGATACCCTGTTATCGCCAGCGATGATAGCCATCAAGCTATTGGGCTCGACCATTTCCTGTACTAATTGCGGCATAAATTCTGCGGCCTGACAGCTGGCGATAATTAAATCGCTAGAGGCAGAATTGGCACGGCTGAGTAAGGTAAAAGGCTCATCTTTGAGTTCACTCAAGTCGATGCTTTTACGTCTGGCTAAGGGATGCTTACTTGCCAGTGCTAACACCATAGGTTCGCTGGTGATGGTTTCGGCGAGAAGGTGCGGCAAATTTAAGGTGTCGGCGTAGCGCACTAGGCCAAAATCGATTTCTTGATGTGCTAAGGCGACTTTTTGAGTTTCAGGTGATAATTCTTGAAATATCAGCTCATTATCAGGGCATTGCTTGCGAAAGCTTTTCAGTATGTCACCAAATCCCATCCAAAACAGCGAGCTCATGATGCCAATCCGAATATGGTTTCTATCGAGTCGCCCAAGCTGAGCCACTTGTTCCAATGAGGTATTCACCAGCTCGAATATTTGTTCGCACTTCTCTCTTAACAATTGGCCATAGGGCGTGAGTTCGACCTGACGAGTGCTGCGGGTGAGCAGCTCAACGCCAAGGAGCGATTCTAACTCTTTGATTTGTGCGCTCAGCGGAGATTTCGATAAATGCAGTTGCTCGGCGGCAGCGGTAAAGTTTTTCACTTCAGCCACTCGATGGAAATACCGCAGCATCTTCAAGGTGACGAGTTCAGGTGCGTTTATCTTGCTCATCTTAGGCTCACCATTTTCTAGTTATTGTCATTTTTATCAGCACAATAGTGCGATTAATCGCGATTATTTGCAACCTTAAGCCCGCTTATACTGAGGGTCGCTTACTCTTTCATTCCCTTGCTATGAGGTACCTTGTATGAGCCATGATCCCGTTATTAATGCCCTTGCGACGATTCGTGCCCGTAAACCGAATTTCTCTCCCCGCGCTGCTATGATTTTGGGCTCAGGGCTTGGCGCGTTTGCCGATAATTTAGATAATAAAGTGGTGATCCCCTATGAAGAGTTAGACGGTTTTCCTGTGAGTACCGTCGTCGGTCACTCGGGAGAGCTCGTGCTCGGCAGCTTACATGGCATCGATATAGTGTGCATGAAAGGCCGCGGGCATTTTTACGAGCATCAAAGCATGAAGGTGATGACGACGCCTGTGCGTACTTTCAAACGTTTAGGGTGTGAATTGTTACTCGTGACTAACGCTGCGGGGTCATTACGGCCAGAGCGGATCGGCGTGGGATCATTAGTGATTTTCAGCGATCACATTAATACTATGCCGGGTACGCCCATGACGGGCGCAAATGATGATAACTACGGTCCACGCTTTTTTAGCCTAGCCAATGCTTATGATAAAGACCTGAGATCAGAAGCCTTAAGTGTCGCAAAAGCTGCAGGCATTGAAGTGAATCAAGGGGTCTTTGTGTCTTACTCTGGCCCGTGTTTTGAAACCGCGGCTGAAATCCGCATGATGCAAATCATCGGTGGCGATGTAGTGGGAATGTCCGTGGTGCCAGAAGTGATTTCGGCGGCGCATTGTGGTTTGCCCGTGTTGGCTGTGTGCGCTATTACCAATATGGCAGAAGGATTGGGGGACGTGCAGTTATCCCATGAACAAACCTTAAAGTGTGCCAAGCTTGCTGAAGCCGACTTTATCCGTTTAATTGAGCGTTTTACTGCAAGCCATTTTGCTTAATATTTTGCATCACTGGGCTGCTATTTTAATAGCTCGTATTTAAGCATTTCGGATTTAAAAGAACAGATTTAAAAGTTCGTACTTTTACGTGAGTAAGGCGCCGTACAATTCAGTTCTCCGAATGTTTTTGCGAAATACGGCGGGAGGTTAAAAAGTAAAGGGAGAAAAGCTCCCTTTTTAAATGCTGACATTAAGTGTAAGTCTTGATTCAAATCGTTTATTTTTGCGGTTTTTCTGAAATCCACAATTTGATATGTCCTTTCACAACAACCACTCCTTGGGTGTCGTAGGCGGTAACGGGGACCAGCATATCGCCAGGAGTCCATTGCTCTGGGGTCACTTCGGCGACACATAAAATATCGCTGCCTGCTTTAGCCGTATAATCCAAACTCATGCCCTTAGGTATCCAACGTAAATGTTTTGGAATAGAGGCTTCGGCCATCACGCCCATGGCCATTTCTAGACCATTACAAATCGCAATCACATGCACAGTTTTTATATGATTATGAACGGCATGGCGTTTTTTAATTAAACAGGCGCAATGATTAAGGCGTAATTCAGTGATCAGTGGTTTGATGGTGCCGAAATAGGGCGCCATGCGTGCAACCATGATTGAAAACAGTTTTTGGCCGAATGGATAACGGCGAGTTTTGTGGTAGAGCGCGAGCACTTTATTAGATTTTTGTTCTGCAGTGCTAGAAGAGTCTGTCTGGCTCATGGTTATCCTTAATAATGGTGCAAAGGGGTGTTGTTATTTTGAGCCTGTTCCAAGTTGAGCTTGGGTTGCTCTGGTCGGATGAGTGTAACATTAGGATAACAACAAATACCAGTCGGCTTAATTAAGTAAACTTCATTTCGCGGTTTTAAGTGTAACACCGTATAATTGCGGCCAATTTGTCGTGTAGCGGCAATGGTATGTTGATTTAACTACAAGGACTCACAGTGAAATATTTGCTGACGTATTTTAAGGGAATGGCCATGGGCGCTGCTGATGTTGTGCCTGGCGTTTCGGGCGGCACCATAGCGTTTATTACCGGTATTCTCGATACTTTGCTCGATAGTGTAAAACGCATTAATCCTTCCCTTTGGGGCGTAATCAAGTCGCAGGGCATAAAAGGGGCATTTGCCCATATTAATGGTGGCTTTTTAGTGAGTCTGCTGGCGGGGATCCTGACCAGTATTTTTACCTTTGCGAAGCTGATTTCTTGGTTGTTGGCGGTACATCCCATCCCGATCTGGTCGTTCTTTTTGGGGCTTATTCTTATCTCTGTCGTGCATATGCTTAAGCAAGTGAGTGGTTTCACTGTAGCACGTTTAGGGTTATTTGCGCTTGGTGTGCTGGCTGCATGGGCGATTACTGTGCTGAATCCGGTCGCGGTAGAAGCCAGTTACATGAATATCTTTTTCGGCGGCGCGATTGCGATTTGCGCTATGGTATTGCCGGGAATTTCAGGCAGTTTCATCTTATTATTGTTAGGCTTATATCCTGTGGTCCTCGCTGCTGCTAAAAATATTCAGCTGGATATTTTGGCCTGTTTTGCTGCTGGTGCCGTGATGGGATTACTGACGTTCAGCCATTTATTGTCGGCGCTGCTGCGTAAATACCATGATGCCACTATCGTGTTTCTAACCGGATTAATGTTAGGTACCTTAGGTAAAATTTGGCCATGGAAAGAAATCTTAACTTGGCGGACCAACTCCCACGGCGAACAAGTACCTTTGCTGGAGCAAAATATTTCCCCGCTTAATTTTGAGCAAGTAACGGGTCAGCCTTCACAACTGATGTTAGCCATTGTGTGTATGTTAGCGGCGATTGCACTGGTTTGGGGGTTAGAGAAAGTGGGCAAAAGAGATTAGCCCTTTGTTACCTCAACATCATATCCAATAAAAGCAGCGAGATACGCTGCTTTTATTTTTTGCTCATATGCTTATCTTACTTGAATCAGGCCAGCTTTCGACTTTATTTCGACTTTAGGGCAATGTCATTTTAGCCCTGTTTTGGTTACAATCACAGTTCACATTTAGCGTACTCAGTCGACGTTATGTTCCAGTTTAAACTCAGTGAGAGTTTGCAGTTACGATAAGGATATACTTGTGGATAAAAAACAGGTCTCGTGGGGCGGTGTAGCGCTGGCGATTTTTGCTTTGGGTCATGTGGTTAACTTACTCATAGATAAACAGGATTCTGATATATCGCCCGAATTAAAACAGCAAATTTCTGACACGATCTTGGCTCACAGATCACCATCCACCGCGAATAATTCATTAACGTCCATCCCGAGCAATCTTGAGGTGGTCGACGATTCTACCAAAATCCCTATGCCTGCCCAGTTAGCCCAAGTGAGTCAAATCTACAGTAATCTCAGTGCATTTGCGGCACTCAAGCAAGACGGTACTGTGGTGGCATGGGGCGATGCTGAATGTGGTGGCGATATCAATAATGCCGCAGAGCCTCTGGTCAATGTAAAAGAGTTATACGCGGCGGAGAATACCTGTGGTTTTGCGGCCTTAACCCGTGATGACAAACTTATCCCTTGGGGGATGGGGATGAAGCAAGTGCTGACAGGCGTTCGTTCTTTTGTGTTGGCAGAAGGGCTTTATGCGGCCATCAAACAAGATGGTAGTGTAGTCAGTTGGTCTAATCTGGATTCAACACCAGCCGAACTGCTCTCGGGTCAATATGCTGCGCCTGCGATGACCAATATTGATTTTGTGTTGATTAATAAAGGTGCCTTTGCTGCCTTAAAGCTGGGGGGAGCAGTAGTGACTTGGGGCGATGCCGCTTATGGTGGCGATAGTCGCCACGTGGCCTCTGAGCTTAACCATGTCGATCTGCTCTATGCCAACAATAATGCTTTTACCGCGAGGACTGCGACAGGGAAATTAGTGTCTTGGGGCGGTGGCAGCGATGATCAAAAAGGCCGCGAACAACTGGCAAAACTCAGCCAATTAGCGCCTGCCGTGAAAGTTGTCAACACGGATCATGGGTTTGCGGCGCTGCTGGCGGATGGCAGCGTATATACCTGGGGTGAGGGCGAATTGACTGAGTATCACGTCGCGTTTCCAGCTCGTTTATCTACTACAAAACGCGCCAATAAAGTGATTGATATTTATGCAAATCGTGGCGCATTTGCCGCCCTAACCATCAGTCGTCAACTGCACGTATGGGGCAGTAAATTCAATGGTGCCGATACATCAGTCCTACAGGATAAGTTGCAAAAAGTGCACAAGGTTTATCCCTTTGAGGAGGGGTTTGTCGCGCTACGCAGGGATAATACGGCTATTGCTTGGGAAGGTTGGGACTTGGTAGACAAGCAGCCACGTTATCAAGAAGTCACTCAGGTGAGCAAAGTGGTGACCTATGAGCGGGAGTTTGCCTTTTTAAAACAGGATGGCACTGTGGTTGATGGCCACTCTGGACCCAAAACTGAAATCACCCAAGCAACGGATATTTTCCCCACTGGCTTAGGGTTTACGGTTAAACGCCAAGATGGTTCGATTGCGGTGTGGATGGGAGGCGAGGCTGCGTTAACATTAGATAAACAAGCCGTTGATTTGAGCCAAATGCGCGACATTCGCAGCAATTTGCTCGATGCCATTGCCTTAATGGCCGATGGCACAGTGCAGGCATGGAATATGATGGGCTTTAGCGGACAAGCTGCGCAATAACAAGCGCAATCACAAGTGCAAAAATAATAAAACCAAAGGGCTAAGGTTATTTACACCTTAGCCCTTTCTATTTAGGCGAGTTTTTTCTTGCTTTAAGCTTGATTGGCTTTGATTTCCCGCAGATAGCGATAAATCGAATGCACCGAAATCCCCAATCGAGTTGCTGCTACTTGGGCACTGTCCTTGAGTTCGAAAATCCCTAACTCGTGGAGTTGATTGACGATTTCGCGACTCTTTTGTGAAGTTGAAATCGCGGGATTCGCGCGAACCTCATAGTTCACACTGTCGATAGTGCTATGGAGCGCTTCATCAATATTGCGGGCAAACACTTCGGGCGAGCTGGTCAGTTCGCTGCTAAGGAGTTGCTCTGGCATCATAGTGCGCAGTACTGATTGCAGTGGTGCATCCATGTCGCTGTTAATACACAGTAACCCTATAGGTTGATTTTTACTGTTACGGATCACCGTCGTAATTGATCTTAGCGTCTTACCATTAGCACATTTAGTCAGGTAAGAGTTGGAAATATCCTGACCGGTTTTGAGCTTGAGCAAGGCAAGGTTGGTTATTGGAGCACCCACTTCACGGCCTGTGACATGGCCATTGGCAATTTTGACCACAGACGGATGTTTCGCATCTAGGCTGTGCAATACCACTTCTGTGTGTTGACCATACATGGCAGCGATGCCATCGACGATATTTTCGATGGATTTCAGAATATCCAGATCACTTTGCGTTAAATCTTGCAGTTTCACAATTTCAACCTTTAGTTATTAACCCGCCAATATTCAGCGGGTTAAAATCATTATGCCGACATAATATCGATAATAGTGACATCTGTGGATGACATGCCATTGAGGATCATTTTGCTAATGTTTTTAATGGTTTTCTCTACATCGGTAGCAATAATACCTTGGCCTGAGACATTGTGACTACTGAGCGCCATCAAAAATGAGCGCACGGCCGCACTGGATGAAGTGCTAACCTTCATGGCGCAGGACGCTTTAGCGCCGTCACACACCATGCCAGAGCTGTCGCTGATCACGTTTTGAATCGCGAAACAGGATTGTTCGAATGAGCCACCAGCTAAATACACCATGGCCATAGAAGCGGCTGCGCTGGTGACGGTATTGCCACAAAATGCCGACAGTGGTGGGTAATGGGACTTGATATAAATCGCCCCTAGATGGCTCATAATCAAGGCGCGGGCAAGTTTCTCTTCCGAAACCTTATAGCATTGTGCCGTCAATACCACAGGGATTGTTGCCGCTATGCCTTGATTACCACTACCAAGATTGCTCATGGCGGGCAAGTTCGCTCCGCCCATGCGAGCATCGGATGCTGCAGCAGTTAACATGACAATTTTGTTCAGTAAGTCTTCACCAATAATGCCGGCGGCTATGCCGCTTTTCATGGTGCGGCCGACTTCAAGCCCATAGGGATTCGCCATGCCTTCATCGGATAATTTGCCGTTTAGCTCAGAGGCTTCGAGAATGAATTTGATCTCTTTGAAGGGGACTTCTTCGGCGAAGCGATAAATAGACTCGATAGTGATATCCACGCCTTCACAGATGGAACCAGTGGCTTTAGCTTGCGTGCTATCGACACTGAAGACGGATTCGCCGTTGAGGCGCTTCTCGGCGATCAGTGTATGGCCGCCGCAGATTTTCACTAGGGCTTCGCGGTCGCCTTTTTTCGCGATGACACAACAATAGATAAATTCTGCTGTTTCGGTGCGCTCAACCGTCACCTTGCCCGCATCGATAAGGGCCTGTGCTCTAGCGACTTGTTCTGGCGTGATCACGGCCAATACTTCTAAGCCCGCATCCGGATTACCCGCAATGGCGCCTGCTGCAGCGGCAATTGCCAGACCGATTTTGCCTGTGCCAGGCACAAACACGCCCATAGAGTTTTTATAAAGATTGTCAGACACTTGTACTGCAATTGAATCGGGTTCAACACCCAGCAAGGCGCGGGCGACGGCGGCGGCGTAAGCGGCGGCGATGGGCTCTGTGCAGCCTAATGCGGGCTTAACCACTTGTTTAATGATTTGAATATACTGCTGCCATTGGGGTTTCATGAGCTTACAACCTTATGTTAATGCTTAGATTTTAACGTGTGCTATCGCTTCAACTTCTACTTTAACGCCCAGCGGAAGGTCCTTCACCGCAAAACAGCTACGAGCTGGGCAGTCGGTTTTAAAATAGGTTTTATACACTTCGTTAAAGGCGGCAAAGTCACTGATCTCTGCAAGATAACAAGTGGTTTTAAGAATCGTTTCTAAGCTGCCACCACCTGCTTCGAGCACGTATTTGAGATTCTCTAATGATTGAATCGATTGCTCAGTAATCCCACCGTCAACTACGCTGCCTTTCTTTTTACAAACAGGGAGTTGGCCAGAGGTAAAAATGAGGTTGCCATAGGCTGTGCCATGGGAATAAGGGCCAATGGCCGCGGGAGCACGTTCTGCGTGAATAATGGTTTTCATTGTCTCTCCAACTTGCAAATAAAATTGAATGCCTAGGTCGGCGTATGTGCAACATTATTTGTATTTTTATGTTTTATTGCAATTATTTTTTAATGAGTTTCATTTGTCACTGCGGTTTGTGCGCTATTTATCTCGTTTTCAGTCAAGTTGTGAGCTTTAACTCTTTGTTCAACAAAAGTTGAGTATTTTGATTGCTGAGTTTGTTTTGTTCAAATATATTTGCACAAAATAATACCAAATAGGTAAAGGTGAAATGATGGATGCAACAATTACTGCTGCACAGTGGAAAGCAGATACCCGCTTCGATAGTACGGATTGGGGCTGGATTATCATGAGTATCGGAATGGCGATTGGCGCGGGGATCGTATTCTTGCCTGTGCAGGTCGGTTTGATGGGGTTATGGGTTTTCTTACTGTCTGGCATTATTGGCTATCCTGCCATGTATATGTTCCAACGGTTGTTTATCAATACCTTAGCGGAATCTCCAGAATGTAAGGATTACCCGAGTGTGATTTCGGGTTACTTAGGTAAAAACTGGGGTATGTTGTTGGGTGGTTTGTATTTCATCATGTTGGTCATTTGGGTGTTTGTTTATTCAACGGCCATTACAAACGACAGTGCTTCATTTTTGCAAAGTTTTGGGATCACCAAAGCGTTATTGTCAGAAAATCCTTTCTATGGTTTAGCCTTGATCTGCGGTCTTGTTGCTTTAGCCTCCCGCGGTGAGAATCTTTTGTTTAAGATCTCTACTTTTATGGTACTGACCAAGTTGGGCGTTGTCGCCGTGCTAGGGTTATTGATGGTGGATAAATGGGATATCAATAATATCGGCGCTATCCCAGCAACGGGAGATTGGTTAAAAGATGCGGTCGTTATGCTGCCCTTTACGCTAACATCGATTCTGTTTATTCAAAGTTTAAGCCCTATGGTGATTTCATACCGTTCGCGGGAAAAATCCCTTGCGGTAGCGCACTTTAAAGCGATGCGCGCTATGAATATTGCCTTTGGCGTCTTGTTTGTCGTGGTGTTCTTTTATGCCGTGTCATTCACCCTAGCAATGGGACATGATCAGGCCGTGCGTGCATCGGAAGAAAATATCTCGGCTCTTGCTATGGTTGCCCAAGGTATGCAGGGACAAACACTGAAATTGCTGAGTTTAACCTTGAATATTTTTGCGGTGATGACGGCTTACTTTGGCGTATATCTCGGTTTTAGGGAAGCTTGCCAAGGATTGACCATGAACATGCTGCGCCGTTATATGCCTGAAGATCGTATCAACAAAAAGCTTGTTGGTTACGGCATCATGATTTTTACCATTCTATTATCTTGGGGCGCGATTGTGTTGAATGCGCCAGTGCTGAGCTTTACGTCGATTTGTAGTCCAATTTTTGGTTTAGTCGGTTGTTTGATACCCGCTTATTTAGTGTACCAAGTACCTGCATTACATAAGTACAAGGGTGTGTCGCTGTATATCATTATTATCACAGGCTTATTGCTGTGTGTATCCCCCTTCTTAGCGTTTAGTTAACAGGGATAAAGTGGTACAAAAAGATAAGCTTTAAGGAATTAAAAAACCGGTATTAAGTGTAAGCTCAATACCGGTTTTCTATGTTGAGCAATCATTTCGATAATGCTCTATGGTCAAAGTTTGAATTGAGATGTGGCGTTTTTCAGTTCATCGGCAAAATCGACTAATCCCTCAGAAACATTGCGAACCTGCGACAGAATTTGCAATGTCTGTTCAAATGAAGCGTTCATATTGACGACGTTATCGACCACTTGAGAAGCAACCGAGGCTTGCTCTTCCGTTGCCGAGGCGATGTGAGTATTCATACTATTGATACTGACAATCTGCTGTTGAATTGATTTCAGAGCGCTCCCTGTATTTTGAGCATTGGTTTCATTTTCCGATGACTTCGACATCGCCACATTCATGGTATTGACCGAGGAAATGGCCGCCGTTTTAAGGTTTTGTAACACATGGCGAATTTCAGTGGTTGCATCGGCTGTTTTAGAGGCAAGGGCGCGGACCTCATCAGCGACTACGGCAAAGCCTCGTCCTTGCTCACCTGCGCGGGCGGCTTCGATGGCGGCATTAAGTGCCAACAGGTTGGTTTGCTCGGCAATAGAGGTAATCACATTTAAGATAGAAGTGACATTTTCAGTATCTCTGGCGAGCTCGTTGATTGAGTTAGAAGCCGCCTGAATTCCTGTATTTAATTGCTGTGAAATATCGATGGTACGCTGAACGACTGTCATACCTTGCATCGCTTCTTTCTCCGCGACCTGTGCTGCACTGGCGGCTTGGCGGGCATTTTGCGAGATTTCGATGACAGAGTGACGCATGTCTTCCATTGAGACTTGTACTGCGCTGGCATCATGGCTTTGCCGCTGGGTGGCATGCGTCGCATCTTCCATGCGCTGTTTCAGTGAGCGCGAGCTATCAAGTAAGGGATCGGTAACATTCACCACCCTTCGAATAGAATCTCCGAGCAAGCGAAGAAATCGATTGAAGTTACTTGATACTTGGCCGAGTTCATCACTACCAGATACTTTGAGCTGATGACTAAGATCGCCTTTTCCATCGGCCAGCTCACTCAGTGACTGGGCGACATTACGCGCAGATGAGCTGATAGCGCGTGCAATGGCAATAGTGACAATCAACATCACAATCAGCAAAGCGATGCCAATGGAGAGGGTGAGCCACAAACTTTGCGCAGATCTGTCGCCAGCTTCTTTTATCGATTGTTTAAATTCGAGTACTTTGCTTTGTTTGTAATCTTGTATTTCATTAAGTACAGCTTCATAGGCTTGGGATCTTTCTTGGCTGATCTGGCCAATGTTTGCCATATCAATCGTACCCGCCAACATGCCTTTAGCCAGCTTAATCGTCATGTCGTTATAGCGGGTTAACTTAGCGGATAGATTGCTGAGTTTATTGGCTTGTGAGGGATCGACACTATTTAATTGTTGTAGGTTTTTACGTAAAGATTCATACATAGTACCTGCATTAGTTAACAGGTCTCGTCGGCAAAAGAAACCGATTGAGTATAAAGTTCATCGAGTCGTTGGATAAAAAACACGTTTTGATTGGCGAGTTCAACTCTTTGGTAAACTTGCTGCTCCATATAATTAAGTGTGGTGCGATTTTTATTTATGGAGATGACACTAATGCTTAAGTTTAAAGCGAAAATGATGACTGCTAAAATAAATATCGCGATAACTTTTTTAAAAATAGAAATATCATTAAAGAAATTCATCCCTTGCCCCCAAGTTGTGCCGAGCTTGAGCTCGGCACTCCAATCTAAAACTCGGCAATAACTTTTACCGAATCATTGGCCTCACTACTATCAATATAGCCAATAATATTGGGGTTCGATGCAACTAATTTTATCATCTCCGCCCCACTAGTGACTTCCTTGGGTGGCGTTCCTTTGCCTGTAAATACTTTTTGTGACCAATATGACTTAAGTTGGCTGGATGACTTGCCCAGCACTTTAGTATCAAAGGTTTCCCTTAATGGCATAGCACTGTCAAGATTGACCGGCACGGCCTGCGCTCCACCAGGAAAGGTCTTTGTTTTCCCTAGAAAAATATTTTCAATAACCTTTTGGTCGACAGTGTCTGCATTACTGGGATGAACGATGACAACCACACCAGCAAATAGTGGCATTGAGACTAAGCTGAGTAGGATTAAGCAAAGTAACTTATTCATTTCTCTCTCCTAAAATACTAAGTCAATGCCAAGACTGATGGATTTCGAATCCCCTGCGACTTTCATGCCTGGGCCACCATCATCTTTAACGTCATCATACTGAATTTTAAAGGCCGCCGAAGGATGGAAATCCCAACGTATACCTGCAGAACTTGTATGGTGAACTTCACCGCCTTCACCATCATTGAAGTCCGAATAGGAAATGTAAGGCATCACTGAATCGATACGATAGCCGAACGAGAGAAGATAAGTATCTAGATTACTCCCATCGAGATCTAAGCGGTTAAGCTCAGATAAAAAAAGGAAATTCTCATAATCTATATTAACGGATAGGCCATAAAACTTACCCGTACGTTGGTTGCTACCATTCCATTCCTGCTGAATACCACCAATATAACGTTCGTTAGTATATTGCATATGCGTGAGGCGAATATCTAACCAATCTTTATTGAATTGAACAACAATACCGCCTATATCCTTCCATACTTCTCGGGTATTTTCGAGGAAGAAAAAATCAGATAAAAGCTTATTAGGTTCGCTATCTTCGCTACCGTAATAAACTTGTCCAGACATAGTCCAGTCGCCAATTAAATAGTTATATAAGGCGCTGACACCTGTGTAGTTAAATATTTGCCATGTGTAATTATCTGCGGGTGGACGTATCCAAGGATAAGCATATCCAACATCAAAAAAGTCACTGTAATAGTAGAGCGGTAAGCGTTTTTTACCTCCTTGTACTGTCCAATGATCATTGATCTCATAGGACAGATAAGCCCATTCAAAACTTGCCGAAAAGTCATCAGCCCCGCGGGAAACAACCTGTGCAGTGGCAGATAAACCTTCGAGTAAATCTGCTGAGAATTGAATACCAAATAAGGTATCGGGTTTGAAACTAATATCTTCATCATAGGCGCCAACAAGTGGATAGTCGGCGAGAAAGGTGGGACCTAAATCAAACTCTGCAACGCCCGAACCTTCGAGAACTTGACCAGCAACAACTGAAGCAAAACCTGAAATGTTGACTTCTGCATAAGCGGTGGAGCTGAGCAAAAGTGAGCAAAGACCTAATGAAAGCTTATGTTTCATAAAAAAGCCCTTTAAGTGAGTATATTCGTTTTTAAGCCTAGAACAGGTACAAACATACGCAAACTTTTATTAAACATTTTTGCAACATGGTGGTCTGGCTCCCATTTTGAAAGATAAGTTTGATATTTTATGAGTAAAAAGCGTTAGGTAATTCGAGCTAACTTAAGTCAAAACTGTAAGTTCAATATTCTAAATTTGGAATGATTACTCAGCCATACCATTAAGCTGTTCAGGTGAGACTGTGATCTTCCTGAAAACTGTTTCGAAAATTTGCCAAAGAATATTATTGATTTTGCTAAATGAGAGACTCAAAGGTTGAGTGAAAAGTGGTGAGATAATTATCTTTATTAACAACATTAGCCAAGGCTAAATATGGTTGTTATTTAGCCTTTAGATTATAAAAATAACGCAATGGATACTTTTTTATTAAACTAAAATTGGGCTTTTTACATAGAAACGTTCTAAATCTTTCATTGATTATACTTGTTAAGTCAACGTCGATATTTATTCCATTTTCATGAGTATGCCAGCGCTGTAGCATATTTTACTGAGTCTTTTTCTCCGATGTCGTGGTTTTATACTGTATGGTTAGCGGCTTGATTGCTGCACAGTGCTATAGCACCTATAATCTTGCTCTCTTATGTTGAGTTTCTCTTCTTCCTAAATATGATCCAATAAAAGGAATTTCATAATGCAAAGACGCAATTTTTTAAAAAGTGCGGCTATTTTGTCGACTGCGGGTTTTATCACGCCAGTACTAGCATCTTCCTCTAAATCGAGTGTCGTTGAACATAGCTCAAGCGATGGACGCCGCCGTTTTACCTTAATCAATACTTACCATCTTATTGCCCCAGAAGGGTCTGAGGGTGTGGTTAAGTTGTGGATCCCTTTGCCCGAAGACACGCAATTCCAATTGGTGAGTCAGCTGAATTTTACGGGCAGTTTTAAAGACGCCTATATCAGTTCAAACAACAGTTATGGCGCTAAAACCCTGTTTGCGACTTGGCCCGATGCCAAAGCGAATATGACAATAACGGTTGAGCTTGATATTGAAACGATAGATTGGGAACCCGTTAAAAGCGGCGCCTTAACCCATTACCGCACCCCAGAGCAGATACATTATCCTGCAGATGTTGAACGTTATTTGCTGCCGACTAAACACATGCCGCTTAATGGTATTGTGAAGCAAACAGCAGATAAGATCGTTGGCAGCGAGACTGAACCACTGAAGCAAGCACGACTGATTTATCTTTGGGTTAGCGCTAATATGTTTCGCGATAATAGCGTGATTGGCTGTGGTACGGGTGATGTAGCAAGTATCCTCGAAAGTGGCAAGTTAGGCGGTAAGTGTACCGATATTAACTCAGTACTTGTGGCGCTAATGCGCGCAGTGGGGATCCCTGCACGTGAGATGTTTGGGATTCGCTTAGGTCAGGCTATCAAGATGGGCGAATATTCTAAAAAGGCCTTTGGTAGTGCCGATGACAAAGGGGTTGCCGATGTCAGTGGTGGTCAACATTGTCGCGCTATGTTCTATTTAGCGGGTTATGGTTGGTTGCCAGCCGATCCTGCCGATGTGACAAAAATGCGTTTGACGGAGAAAAAAGAACACAGCGATCCCGCAGTTCAGGCCGTGAATGATTACCTCTTTGGCAATTGGGAAATGAACTGGGTTGGCTTTAACTATGGCCGCGACTTTGATTTATTCCCTACAGCCGAACAGACACCACTGAATAACTTTGGTTACCCGTATGCCGAAGTTGATGGCGATCCCGTGAACTATTATGAGCCTAAAGTGTTTGCCTATGACTACCAGTCAACCGAACAACGCTAAGGGCCTCTTAGCGACTATGGCCGCCGCAGTGGTTGCTGCGGTTGCTTCAAGCCTATGCTGTATTGCACCGCTTATTTATCTGGTGTTCGGGGTGTCGGCCGCAAGTCTGTCGGGGATTGAGCAACTGAGCTGGCTGCAAGTGCCCATGTTGATACTGTCGTCTGGGCTGATTCTGATGGGATTTTGGCGGCTCTATTTTGCTAAAAAGCCACTGTGTACCGCGACGTTGAGTCGTACTCAGATGCTGTGGCTGTACTGGTTAACTGTACCTGTTGTGCTGGCATTTCAGTCATATCCTTTTGTATTACCTTGGTTATTAGAGGTGCTTGAATGAAGTTAGTGTTATTTCTCGCCTTAAGTATGTGTTCAGCGTCGAGCTGGGCGGCAAACGTGCTGGTCACCTTAGATGTTAAGGGCATGACTTGTCCGCTGTGTGTCACTGTCGTGAATAAAGCGCTGCGTAAAACCGATGGGGTGATTAAGGCCAAGGCTTCGTTAAAAACGGAGCAAGCCTTAGTGACAGTGCCAGAGGATTTTAATCTAGATAGTTTGCTTAAGGCCGTCGACGAAACTGGGTATAAGGGCAGTATTAATAAGGTAGAAAAACAATCCTAAGCGTTGGTGTCTTTAGTAACGGATTGAGTGACATTATAAAATATCAGTCTAGCTTCAAATGATTAGACTGATATTTCACCGAGAAAATACACTCTGTATCCCACTTGTTACTTCCTTCACTGCCAATTTTTTCCTTTGCGGGTCATTTCTTCGTTAGCTGTAATACACCTCGGACTCGATACGACGTTGCCGCTCTTCATTTTTCTCCGATGATTCTTTAATCAGATCCAATTTTTGCGCTTGCAGTAATTCTAGTTGCTTGGCTTTTTGTTCTTCAGATAGATTTTCATCGGCTGCAACCTTCGCCATTTCTTCATCTATCTTATTAATTTTATCCCTATCGACTCCTGTACGGTTATCTAAAATAGCCTGCATGGCTTTGTCCAACCTGTTGATGCTTTTGTCTGGTTCAGGCGTGCCTGCAATGGCTTGCACATTACCCGTGTAGCCTTGTTTAGCGTTAGGGGCCAGATGGCTATAGGTATCGGCAGTCGTTACCGATGCTGCAGAGGAGAGCGTTACAGTATCTTGGCTTATTGATGAAGTTAGATTCGCCGCCGTTATTGAATTTGCACGAGTTCCTAGGCCATTTGTGCTCGGCTCGACTTGCTTGAGTGGCACATTGGCATAACTTTTCGCAAAGGTATTGGTATAACTATTAGGGTTAATTGTGCTCATATCCGACTCCTTTATATATGAATCTGTCCCTTGGTCACTTGCGGTTTAAAATGTTGAGCGGTTAACTAATGGGTGTTGCTGGACGTTTCAATATTATCTGATGACAACTTTGCAATTTGAATTAGCAAGTTATAGGCCAAGTTAGGTTTATTTGTGGTTGATTTATCAGGAGTCACTGTTAAACGATACTTTTAAAAAATATTTATACAAAAACTTGATCCTTGTACAACTATGGTCCGTAATTAAAGACATAGTGATACAAGGAGCCTACTTATGTACAAGTTTAACCCGCAGCGAATTCAGATTGGGATCAGCGCTTGTCTATTGGGGGAGAAAGTTCGTTTTGATGGCGGACATAAAAATTCGACCTATTGTAATCAAGAGATTAAGCAATTTTTCGATTATGTGCCCATCTGTCCTGAAATGGCGATTGGCTTAGGTGCCCCCCGGAAAAGTATCCGACTAGTCCGTGATGGGGAAACCATCTTAGTTCAGAGTGGTGACGGTAGCTTAGATGTGACCGATAAGCTCAATGAATACAGCGAAAACAAGGTTGAAGAGCTCGATTTCCTTGGCGGATACTTGCTTTGCGCTAAGTCGCCAACCTGCGGCATGGAGCGGGTAACAGAGTATAAAATTGGCACTAACAATGGTTCTAAGTCTGGCATTGGTGTATTTGCTCGCAAGTTGATGGAACGATATCCACTATTGCCCGTGGAAGAAGAAGGCCGCTTGCATGACATGGTGCTGCGGGAGAACTTTTTCACCCGCGTTTATGCCTATCACGATTGGCACCTGATGAAACATGAAGGGCTGACTAAGCATAAGTTAGTGAAGTTTCATTCCCGCTATAAATACCTATTAATGGCACACAGCCCGACATGGTATCGCGAGCTTGGGCCGATAGTGGCCAATATTGAGGATCTTGAGCAAAGCGCGACCCGCTACTTTGAAGGCTTTATGACGGCGCTGAAAATTAATGCGACCCGTAAAAATCATACTAGTACGCTGCAGCATATTCAGGGTTACTTTAAAAAGCATTTGAGCAAAGAGCAAAAGATAGAACTGTCTGAAACGATTATGAAATATCGCCAAGGTTTATTGCCGTTATTAGTACCTATCACGCTCATTAACCATTATTTACGCGAATTTCCAACACCTTATATTGAAGAGCAAGTGTACTTAAACCCTCATCCTGAGGCGTTAAAGCTGCGCTATGCCTATTAACGTTTACCTAATCGCATTCAGTTGATTTTAGCTTTTGATTTAGTGAGTTATTACTGAAATATGAAACAAACTATAGAGAACACGGCCCACACAGAACCCAATGGTGAGATATTACTCCCCATCGGTGAAGTGTCGGCCTTAACGGGCGTGAATGCCGTGACCTTAAGGGCATG
Source organism: Shewanella sp. DC2-4 (assembly GCF_013248875.1). Taxonomy (NCBI): domain Bacteria; kingdom Pseudomonadati; phylum Pseudomonadota; class Gammaproteobacteria; order Alteromonadales; family Shewanellaceae; genus Shewanella; species Shewanella sp. DC2-4. Next base: position 973,069 of record NZ_JABRVR010000002.1, read on the forward strand.
GCAGCGCCGTTTTGGCTTGGTGATCCCTGCACGTACACCCAAGGGACACAGATTATATACGAGTGAAAATATCCAAGAAATCCATGAGATTAATGCATGGCTAGCTAAAGGTGTTGCGATCAGTAAGGTTAAACCTTTGCTGATGAGTGCTGCTAAATCTTCGTTTACAGAAATAGTTCAAACTCAAGCCATTGATTTATGGTGCGAGCAAGTCACTGCGCTTAATACGGCATTATTCGACTTCAATCAGCACAAATTACAGCAGATTTTAGATGATGCATTTGGCTTATATCCTTTCCAATTGGTGAAAGAAAAGTTGCTACAACCTTGGCTTAATCAACTCGAGGACTTAGTGAATGAGCGGCTCGATGCCGAGTTGATTATTGCTTGGTTAAAGAGCGAGTTACTTAACCGAGTGGGTGGACGTCATGCCTTTAATGGGCAGGCCGTGACGGCGAGAATCGCTCTGGTGAGTCTATCCCGTGGGGCACATACCTCGCTTAATTCCACCCGCACTAACATTTTATTTTCTCTACTTCTATCGCTCGAGTTAGCGTCGCTGCGGGTATCGGTTATTGATCTTGGCGAGCAAGCCATGGGCAGTTTACCTTTGCTGCGAGGCAGGCTTAACGTCGATGCACTTTTGCTTATTCCCGACTCAAATCATTCGGGTTCTGAACAGACTGAAATGCTGACTGTATTGGAACAAATGACTTTCCCATGCTGGTTTATGGGGCCTTTTGCGCCAACGTTAAGCTTTTTATCTGCTTTTTTGGCGTCTTCGACGACGGACTTGATTGGGAAAATACCATCTCGTTTAGCGGGGAAGGTGAATAGAAGTCGTAAGCACAGTGGAAAGATGAATACCGTGAATCAAAGCGAGCAGATAAATAGCGAGAAAAACAATGATATTAGCTAACGATTCAATGCCAATAGATTCAATTCCAATAAAAGTGCAGGGCAATAATGCACTGATGTGGTTTCGCCAAGATTTACGCCTTGCCGATAATCAGGCATTAACCGCCGCTTGCGATTGGGCGCGGGAGAATAGCGTGGCACTTAAGGCGATTTATATCGCTACGCCAACCCAGTGGCAGCGCCATGACGTTGCACCCATTCAGTTGGATTTTATCGAACGTCATATCAATTTACTTACCCAAGGACTGGCGAGTCTTGGTATTGGATTCGAGTTAATTCAGTTAGATACCTTTGCTGATGTACCTGAGTTTATCGGTCACTATTGCCAGCAACAGGGGATTGGTCGAGTGTTTGCTGGTCGCGAGCCTGAGATTAACGAGCAACTGCGCGACCAAGCCTGTATTCAGGCGGGTATCCCTCTAGTGTTAACCGAAGAACACTGTTTGCTTAAGCCGGGTACTGTGCTGAATTTATCCGGCGACATGTACAAGGTTTTCACTCCTTTTAGCCGTAAGTGGCGAGAAATTGCCGCCCGCCATGCCATTTTGCCGCTTCCTGTTCCGGCGCCACTTGGACCTGTGTTGGCCGAGCCAAAGCCGCTTTTGTTTAACAATGTCACTAAAATGTCGAGTGAACTTTGGGCTGCGGGAGAAGGGCAGGCGAAGCGTTTACTCTCAGCATTTATTCTGCAAAAAGTGCAGGATTATAAGCAAGATAGGGATTTCCCCGCCATTGATGGTACTAGCTCAATTTCACCCTATCTGGCCATTGGTGTGGTTAGCCCAAGACAATGCGTTGCCGCGCTGTTGCATCACTTCCCTGAGGTGATTGTTGACGACACTAGCCCTGCTCGTACTTGGTTAAATGAGCTTACTTGGCGTGAGTTTTACCGTCATTTGCTGGTGGCATTTCCCGATTTATCTAAGAATCACAATTTCAATCGTCAAGCCGACCATGTGCAGTGGCGCAATAACCCGCAGGAGTTTGCTGCTTGGTGTGAAGGTCGTACTGGCTATCCGATTGTGGATGCGGCTATGCGCCAACTCAATCAAACGGGTTGGATGCACAATCGGCTGCGTATGGTGGTGGCGAGTTTCCTGACTAAACATCTGCTGATTGACTGGCGCTGGGGCGAGCGCTATTTCCGCCAAAAACTGATTGATGGTGACTTAGCCGCGAATAATGGCGGCTGGCAGTGGTCTGCGGGTTGTGGCTGCGATGCTCAGCCTTATTTCCGTATTTTTAATCCTATAAGCCAGAGTGAAAAGTTTGATCCAGATGGCAGCTTTATCCGTAAGTATTTACCAGAGCTCGCATCTTGGGGAATTAAGCAATTACATCAACCCAGTACAGCGCAGACACCGTCCTTGTTTGAACCGCCGTTATTCAACACTAAAACGGCTTATCCAAGTGCGATTGTCGAGCACAGTGCAGCAAGAGCAAGGGCATTAACCGTATTAGGCGTATTGAAAAAGGCCACGGCCCAATAAATAGGATCAGGAGCAATAACAAGATGATAAACCAAGCGACGACTGAGACTAATACGCTTGTTGATGATTTTATTCAGCTTTATCAAGCTTTGAATAAAGATAACTTGCATCTGTTAGGTCGGGTTTACGACGACAGTATTAGTTTTACCGATCCTATGCATCAAATCACAGGGCTAGCGTCGTTAACTCAGTACTTCGCGAAGTTATATAAGAATGTTAAGCATATTCAGTTTGAGATCAAAGAAGTGCAGCAGGATGCGAACCAAGCCGCGCTGTTTTGGCAGATGCAATATTGCCACCCTAAGTTGAATAAAGGCGAACTTATCCGTGTTGACGGCATGAGTCAACTTAAGTTCGACGACAAGATTTATTTTCACAGGGATTACTTCGACTTAGGGCAAATGTTGTACGAGCATTTGCCTTGCATGGGCGGGCTTATCCGTTTGCTCAAAGATAGGGCGGCAAAATAATGAGCGCTGTTAAGCCATTGAAAATAAATACCGTGCTGATTACGGGTGCAAGCTCAGGCATTGGGCTGCGACTGGCTCAGGATTATTTAGCCTTAGGTTGGCATGTCATTGCCTGTGGCCGATCGCAAGAAAGGTTAGAGTCGTTAGCCTTGAATGAACTAGTCGGTGCTACGTTGTTTATCTTCGATATATCCCAGCGCGACCAAGTTCAACAAGCTGGCCAAAATGTAGCTGAGCTATTGGCGAAAACAGATTCTCAGCTCGATTTGGTCATTTTGAATGCGGGCAGTTGTGAATATATTGATGATGCTAAGGCTTTCGATGATGTGTTGTTCGAGCGCGTTATCCATACCAATCTAATTGCAATGGGATATTGCCTCGGGGCATTTTTACCTTTAATGCCAAGGGGTTCACGTATTGGCTTAATGAGTTCTAGTGCTATTTATTTACCTTTCCCTCGCGCTGAAGCTTACGGCGCCTCTAAAGCCGGCGTGCAGTATTTAGCCTCGAGTCTTGCGCTCGATCTTGCCAAGAACGACATAGGCGTGAGCTTGATTTGCCCTGGTTTTGTGGCGACACCACTGACCGCAAAAAATGATTTTTCTATGCCAATGCAAGTGAGTGTACAAACCGCTTCTAAGGCGATACGTAATGGGCTGAAAGGTGGCAAGCGCGAGATCCATTTTCCGCGACGCTTTACTTATCTATTGAAGTTGATGTCGTTTTTACCTGCCTTTGTGTGGCAAAAAATGATTGCAAACGATACTCAAGCCAAGCCGCTAAAGGACAAGAGTTTATGAAAAATATCGCCATCATCGGCACCGGCATTTCTGGATTAACCTGTGGCCATCTATTAAGTGAGTCGCACAGGGTTACAGTGTTTGAGGCCAATGACTATATCGGCGGCCACACGGCGACAGTCGATGTGGAGCATCAAGGGCAAACCTACGCTATAGACACAGGTTTTATCGTGTTTAATGACAGAACGTATCCACGATTTGAACGTTTATTGGCTCGCCTTAATGTCACCATATTACCGACTGAGATGAGTTTTAGCGTGCACAATGCCCTGACTGGGCTTGAATACAACGGCCACAATTTAGGCAGTTTGTTTGCCCAAAAGCGTAACCTCCTGAATCCACGCTTTTGGGCCTTTTTAAAAGAAATTTTGCGCTTCAATAAAGGCTGTAAAGCACTCTATCAACAGGATATTTATCCCGAAGGTAACTTAGGTGATTACTTAGACAGTGAACACTTCTCACCATTTTTTGCTGAGCATTACATTTTGCCTATGGGCGCGGCGATTTGGTCTTCGAGCATAGAAGATATGCGCGCGTTTTCGTTGAAGTTTTTTATTCGTTTCTTCCAGCACCATGGTTTATTGAATGTCAGTGATAGACCTCAGTGGTATGTGCTAAAGGGGGGCTCACGTAGCTATATTCCTGATCTTATTGCGCCCTTTAAAGACAATATCCGCCTTAACTCACCCGTGACAGGTATTGAACGCCATGGCAATGGGGTGAAGTTACAAGTTCACGGTGAATGGTTGGAATTTGATGAGGTGATTTTAGCCTGTCATAGCGACCAAGCACTGCGGATGTTAAACGATCCTACGCCAACAGAACGCGCCATTTTAGGCGACCTCAGCTACCAGAATAACGATGTGATGCTGCACATGGATACGCGTATTTTACCGAAGCGAAAAGCCGCTTGGGCGAGTTGGAACTATCGATTAGATGGTAACCTAAAACGTCCAGCGTCAGTGACTTACAACATGAACATACTGCAACAGTTGCCAGCCAATGCGCCGACCTTTTGTGTCACCTTGAATCAGTCAGAGTTGATTGATGAGTCGAAAGTGATACGCCGCTTCAATTATGCCCACCCAGTGTTTAACGAAGCCAGTCTTAAGGCTCAGGGCCGCCGTGAGGAAATATCCGGGCAAAATCATACCCATTTTGCTGGCGCCTATTGGCACAATGGTTTCCATGAAGATGGCGTTCGCAGTGCACTTGATGTGTGTGCCCATTTTGGTGTCAGCCTATGACAGAGCTCAATAGCGGTATTTATTACGGCACTGTATCCCACAGCCGTTTTACGCCGATTAAACATAGCTTTAGTTATGCCATGGCGCTGTTGGCGATTGATTTAGATGAAGTCGATAAGATCAGTGCCATGGGGCGAGTTTTTGCCAGCCAGCGCCGCGCTTTACTGAGATTCAATCCTAAAGACTATTTAACTTCTTTTACGACTACATCCAATGACAGTAGTGAAGTGGCTGTTGTCGATCCGAGCGCCGCTGCACTTAAGAGTCGCGTATTGACTCAAGTGGCAGCGTTAGGCGCAGATAAACTGTGCGATCGAGTTTTGTTTGTGGGTCAGATCCGCCATTTTGGCGTGTATTTTAGCCCAGTAAATTTCTACTTTTGTTATCAAGATCAAACGCCTTTATACATGTTGGCCGAGGTGAGTAACACGCCTTGGGATCAGCGCCATTGCTATTTAGTCGATTTAGCCGCGCCAAAACCTTCTGACAAAGTGTTTCACGTGTCTCCCTTTATGACTCTCGATATGCGTTATCTCTGGCATGTGTCTGCGCCGAGTGAAGACTTAAACATCGGTATTGAAAACAAGTCGATGCAAGAGAATGGCAAAAAACTGTTTAATGCCAATTTAGTGATGAAACGCCAACCGATCACGGCGGCCAATTTACGGACGCTTTTGTTTCGCTTCCCTTTTATGACTCTCAAGATCTTCTTCGGGATTTATTGGCAAGCGCTAAAACTCTTTTTTAAACGTGTGCCCTTTGTGCCGCATCCAGCTCAGATGGAGAAATAACATGGAAAATACGGCTTCGCAAACCTCAGTCACCACAGGGAAACTGCCCGACAGTATTGCGCGTAAAGTCTTGCTTAAGGCGCTGGAAAGTCTCCCACATGGCTGCTTGACCTTGGTTGAGGGCGACAAGAGTTATCGTTTTGGTGAGAGTCATACCGACTTGCACGCTACGCTTGTGGTTAAACACCCGAGTTTTTATCGTCAAATAATGCTTTCAGGCTCCATTGGTGCGGGTGAAGGTTATATTCAAGGCCATTGGACGAGCCCTGATCTCACCAAAGTCGTACAACTGTTTGCCCGTAATTTAGCCTTACTCGATAAGATTGAAGCCAAATTCTCTTGGTTAACTGGCACGATAAACCGTGTGAAGCATGTGCTGAATCGCAATTCTCAAGAGGGCTCAAAGCGTAATATTCTCGCCCACTATGATTTGGGTAATGCTATGTATGAGCAATTCCTCGACCGTGAAATGTTGTATTCGAGCGCGCTTTATCCCCATGAGGAAGCCAGTTTGCAGGAAGCGCAGTTGTTTAAGCTGATGACTATTTGTGAGCGGCTGGATTTACAGCCGGGTCAAACCTTGCTTGAGATTGGTACTGGCTGGGGCGCGCTGGCTATTTATGCGGCTAAGCATTATGGCGTGCACGTGACAACAACAACGATTTCAGATGCGCAATACGCCTATACCAAAGCCCGTGTCGAACGCGAAGAGCTAAGCGATAAAGTGACGCTGCTGACAGAGGACTATCGCAATCTCACTGGGGAATACGACAGGGTTGTTTCTATCGAGATGATTGAAGCGGTAGGGCATGAGTATTTGCCAGGCTTCTTTAAAAAGCTGGAAACATTGTTAAAACCCAATGGGCGCATGCTGCTACAGGCGATAACGATTGCCGATCAACGTTATGACAGCTATCGCAAAAGTGTGGATTTTATTCAGCGTTATATTTTCCCCGGTGGCTGCTTACCCTCAGTGAGCCAAATGGTCGGTCACATTGCCAAACAGACAGACATGGTGGTCTGGTCGCTCAATGATATGGGGCTCGATTACGCTAAAACCTTAAAACATTGGCATGAGAATTTTGATCATGCGATAGGCGAAATTCAAGCTTTAGGTTATGGCGATGATTTTATTCGGATGTGGAAATTTTACCTAAGTTATTGTGAAGGTGGATTTTTAGAACGTACCACAAGCACTGTGCATTTAGTGGCTGTGCGTCCGGACTATCGCATTGCTAGCCATCATCTCCCAAGCCATAGCCCTAATGCGACGTAATTTGTTTTGATTAAGCAGTCACTTTAGTAGAAATAACCATTTTCGTTGGAATGAGCCGCTTTGTTTGCAGCAAGATAAAAGTGAGGCAAAGATGAAGTCCATGTTAGCTAACTCTCGGGTTCCTTTTAAACATCAGGGCTTTATTCTCTATAACGCCTTGAGTTTTCAGGCTGTGTGGTGGTCTAGCGTACTTTGGCTTAACACCTCACTGTTGTTAACTATCCCTTTGTTATTATTTCACTTTATCCTGCTAGCTTCCTTAAGTAAGCCCGAGTATCGCAAAGTGGATTTGCTATTGATGCTAAAGGTTGCAGCCTTAGGAATAGGCGTAGATACCGTACTCTCTGTTTTAGGGGTGTTTGAGTTTGCTCTTTTCCCTTGGTGGCTTGGTTGCCTGTGGCTGCATTTTGCTTTGACTCTGAATCATAGTTTGGCCTTTATGCGACCTTTACCGCTGATATTTCAGGCGTTACTCGGGGGCATATTTGGTGGGTTAAGCTATTTGGCTGGCGCACAATTTAATGCCGTGAGTTTGCCCTATGGTAATGTCATTTCTGCTGTGGTGTTATTTTTGGTTTGGCTAGTCTTGCTGCCATTTTTAATCCAACTTGCTAATCCCTATGGATTTAATCGAAGCACTAAAGCGCGTTCTTTTACTGTATTTGGGCGTTAATTATTGAGTTGTAGGAATTGATCGCGGTTAAGTCATTATGCCGTTTTTAGTTAAGTACCTGTTGTAAGACATCATGCAGTAAAAGGGGTATCCCATGTCGTCAGTTCGTAATCGTAGCCCAAATCTTGGTTTTTCATTTTTGAATTCAAGCTGCTTAAGTCTATTGGCCCTTAGTTTATTGGCCGCACCTTTAAAAGCGTTAGAGGCGAAAACGCCTGATTTTGAAAATATTACTATCGAACTTAATGATGCCGCCGATGTGACGCAGACTTTTCAGGAAGTGGGCCGCGGAGAAATGGATTGGCTGTGGTTTAGTTTGTATAAGGCGAGACTGATGACGGTAAATGGCCGTTATCAACAGGGGCAATATCCTCTGCTGTTAGATATTGAATATTATCGAGATATTGAGTCAGAGGATTTGCTCGAAGCGACAAAAGATCAATGGAAGCATCTAGCGTTTGCCGAAAATGATATCCAACGTTGGTTGGGTTTATTAAATGCGACTTGGCCCGATGTGAAGCAGGGCGATCATTTAAGTTTTAAGGTGATAGATGGACAAACGAGTCAGTTTTTCTTTAATCATCAACCACTCGACATTATCCATGATGCTAATTTTGCTGAGGCATTTTTAGCGATTTGGTTATCGAAAGCCACTAGCCGTCCGAGTTTACGGGCGCAATTACTCGGAGAAAAACCATGCGATTGTTGAAACGGCTTGTCGGCCGAAAGTTATTTTTAGGTTTAATAATGATAGGGCTGTTGTCGAGTTGTTCATCGGTGGAAGTGACTGATTATAAAGATACTCATCCTACATTGGTTTTGGAGTCATTTTTTAATGGACCATTAAAAGCCTCTGGGGTCGTACAAGATTTTAGTGGCAAAGTAATCCGCAAATTCAATGTCATTATGGAAGCCAGTTGGCAGGGAAGTGAGGGGGTCATTAATGAATGGTTTGTGTATGATGATGGTGAAACTCAAACTCGTGTGTGGCGCATTAAGGCACTAGGGGAAGGGCGATACTCAGGAACTGCAGGTGACATTATCGGGACTGCCGATGGCCAATCTAGCGGCAGTGCGCTACGTTGGAAATACGATATGTTATTGCCTGTGGATGGTGAGGAATATCAAGTTCATTTCGACGATTGGATGTTCTTAGTGAATGATAATACCATTATAAATCAGAGTGATATTATTAAGTTTGGCATCACAGTTGCTAAAGTCACTTTAGTTATTCAAAAATAGTCTCAGCAATTTTTAGTTAAGTTGGCTTACCCCAGTTTGTCTTGGATTAACTCTGTTGATTAAGACTTAAATTGGCTTAAACAGTATAGCTTGGCTAATAACCCCCTTTTTTCTGCATTAAAGTGTTGAAGTCAAACCAAAGTTGCAGCTAGGCATTTTTGCTAGTGGCATAAGTGATATATGGGGGTAAGGTTATTGCAACCCATTGTTTAAATTTAATTAATCTGAGCTTAAGTCTAAGTCTAAGTCTAAATAGATAGGGGGTAGTCGATGAATAAACACGTTGTTTTATGGGGAGTATTTTTTAGTCTGTCGTTAACTGCTTGTTCATCTTTTGACTTTAAGTTTGAGGATCATTCTGAGAAACAAGTCGATCCTCATCAACCCGCAAGCGATCCTATGGTGCAAGATAATGAACGTCGTATTCGAGATGCGAGAAAAGACGGTCAGTTAGAATCCGATTTTCTAAAACCTAGGTATCCAGTTAAGTTTAAATAAGAAAATGCCTTAGGAACTCACTTCAACCTCAATATTTAACTATTAATAGCAAGTATTAAGGTTGCTAGGGGAGAGGCGAAGAACTAACCCGCTTGACGACTGTTATCTATCGATTTTTTGTCATAATATTCAAACGGAAACAGATTACGAATCCTTTGCTTTACATTGTCACTCACGTTGGCAGAAATGTGTAAGCGTACATCTCCTGATTTTTCAGCCCTAACAGTACAAGTCAGTTTTTCTGTTTTAGCGATTTGGCGGCATTCCCGTTCGAATCGTTCGGGGATCTTGCCCTTATGCTGAGTCATACGGCCATCTTTAAAATGCATTTCAAAAATAGTCAGACCTTTCTTGCCACCAAATATCAGTTTGTAAACGAGAAATATACCAATAGCGACAAAAATGAGTTTGAAAATATCGGCTGTCATAACGTCTCCTATCTTATGTTTATAGAACCAAGATACTCCCGAGTTAGTTGTTTTAACAGTGCGCTAACGCGCAATTTTGAATTGGCAATAAAATGATTCCAGCCTAGACTTAACTGGCTAAGGAAAAGTAACCCCTCAGTTAAGGAAAACGCCATGTACTTATCAAATGCAGATCGTTGGTCATTATTGTGTAAGAAGCAAATCGATGTTATCGAAAAACTTGCTACACATTTCCCCGAGAGAAAAGCACATCTAAGTGAGCTCACTCAAGGGTGGCGCCATGTTCAACATCAAGTTCAAGCAGGTGATAGGCCTATGCCACTCGAGCTCATCAAATAAGCACGATTGAGTCATTTGGAACTAGATAGTTTGTATAAGAACGCAAAGCCACTCAATAATGAGTGGCTTTTTTATATGGCGAATATAAAACTATCATTTATAGGGGTAAAGGATTAAGTGATTGTCTGTTGCATGAAGTCAATAAATTATCTTAACGCTCGATTTGAACGTTTATTGTGCCAGTATTGAGGGTGCTATTGTTATTATTGAGGGAAGTTCGTTGTGTTTTGCTTTGAAACACTTCAAATTTCAGATACAAAAAACAGATACAAAAAAGCCACTCATTGAGTGGCTTCGTTGTTTATATGGTGCCGGCACCAAGAGTCGAACTCGGGACCTGCTGGAATTATCGAGAGTAAGTCAGTTGCGCTTTGTACTGAACACTTCAAATTTCAGATACAAAAAAGCCACTCATTGAGTGGCTTCGTTGTTTATATGGTGCCGGCACCAAGAGTCGAACTCGGGACCTGCTGGAATTATCGAGAGTAAGTCAGTTGCGCTTTGTACTGAACACTTCAAATTTCAGATACAAAAAAGCCACTCACTGTGTGGCTTCATTGTTTATATGGTGCCGGCACCAAGAGTCGAACTCGGGACCTACTGATTACAAGTCAGTTGCTCTACCAACTGAGCTATGCCGGCGTAAAGCACAGTAATAAACCCAATCGAATTCATTACCTTAAAATTGGTGCCCGAACCCGGAATCGAACCAGGGACACGAGGATTTTCAATCCTCTGCTCTACCGACTGAGCTATTCGGGCAACTAAACTAAGCGTTAGTTAACTACTTTGAACTAAGTCGTGAAGACCTTGTTCGTTCGAAGTGCGCGTATAATATAGTGCTCGCTTTAGCTGTGCAAGCCCTTTTTAAGTGACTGATTAACTATTAAACAAAATGCGCTTATTTATTTGATTCTTTCGTTTTACCCTTATTTTACCGCTGAAAGTTTCAGCACTTTAACGCCAGTAGGTGTTCCTTTTGGCTGTTTATCCTAACTTCCTCATTTATTTATCTTCTATTTTGGAGAGAAAAATTAAGGTTTAAGCTCATCTGTTGCAAGCAAGTGGCAGTGGGGCGCAGTGGGTATTGTTGAGCTTTGATTGATGGCTGGCTGATATTTATGGGGTGTAACTAAGCGGAGCAACTAAGAGTAAGCGAGTGGCTTCATTGTTTTATATAGTGCCAGCGGCACCAAGAGTCTAACTCGGGACCTACTGATATTATCAAGAGTAAGTCAGTTGCGATTGGCCACAGACTTTGTGAGTTTTTATTCAAATTTCAGATACAAAAAAGCCACTCATTGAGTGGCTTCATTGTTTTATATGGTGCCGGCACCAAGAGTCGAACTCGGGACCTACTAGTATTATCAAGAGTAAGTCAGTTGCGATTGATCACAGACTTTGTTGGTTATTATTCAAATTTCAGTTACAAAAAGCTACTCAATGAGTGGCTTCGTTGCTTTATATGGTGCCGGCACCAAGAGTCGAACTCGGGACCTACTGGTATTATCAAGAGTAAGTCAGTTGCGATTGACCACAGACTTTGTTGGTTATTATTCAAATTTCAGATACAAAAAAACCACTCATTGAGTGGCTTCATTGTTTTATATGGTGCCGGCACCAAGAGTCGAACTCGGGACCTACTGATTACAAGTCAGTTGCTCTACCAACTGAGCTATGCCGGCTTAAATCTTTACTGCAATTTTTACTAAAGAATAATGGTGCCCGAACCCGGAATCGAACCAGGGACACGAGGATTTTCAATCCTCTGCTCTACCGACTGAGCTATTCGGGCAACTAAACTAAGCGTTAGTTAACTACTTTGAACTCGTTGGCTAAGCCGTATCGTTCGAAGTGCGGCTATATTAGCTAGGGTGTTTGACCTCTGCAAGTGCTTTTTCCTGATAAATCACTCGTTCGGCTGTTTAATGCACATCTTGGGTGTTTTTTATCTCTTATTTTGCGAATTCAGCTCAATTTCACTCGTTGGCTGTATTTTTCAAGTCAGAGGGATACTGATGTTTACTATAGCTTTGTGCTCACAGATCATGATTTTTGGCTTACTTTCTAAAATTTAGAAAGATATAAGCGATTTTTACTGATTTTAGTTTTTAAATTTAGATTTATGATAATGAATATTATTTCATGGATAGCATGAAGAAAACGCGAGTACGGAGTCGCAGTATGTTTCGAAATAGTCAGTTTGCTTATGGAATTACCGCCATTGTGACCCATTGGTTGAGTGCGTTCGTCGTGATTGGGTTATTTGCAGTCGGTGTGTGGATGGTGGAGTTAACCTACTACAGTACTTGGTACAAGACTGCGCCGCATCTACATAAAAGTATTGGGATTCTGTTATTGGCTGCGACAATATTTCGTTTGGTATGGCGCTTAGTTAATCCCAAGCTTGTACCTGAGGCGAGTCATAAACCGTGGGAAAAGACGGCCGCACATTTGGCGCATTTTATTATTTATATCTTGCTCTTTGTCATCATGACTGCTGGCATTTTAATCTCAACCGCAGATGGCCGTGGTATCTGGGTGTTTGATTGGTTTGAACTACCAGGATTGGGACTTTTGTTTGAAAACCAAGCTGATATCGCGGGTGATATTCACCAATATGCGGCTTACAGTTTGATCTCGCTGGTCGTTATTCACGCCGTGGGCGCATTAAAACATCACTTTATCGATAAAGACGCCACCCTACTTAGAATGATTAAATTGAAACGAGGATAATACAATGAAAAAGCAACTGTTAAGCGCACTGATTGGTGTATCTCTATTGGCTCCTGTGGCGGCTTCAGCTGCTGACTATGTGATTGATCATGAAGGCGCTCACGCTTCTATTACATTTAAAGTGAATCACTTAGGTTATAGCTATGTGGTGGGGCGTTTTAATGATTTTAGCGGCGATTTTAGCTACGATGCGGCTAAACCAACTGCGATGAAAGTGAATGTCACTGTGAATACATTAAGTGTCGATTCAAACCATGCTGAGCGTGACAAACATATTCGCGGTGAAGATTTCCTTAATACTGGCAAATTCGCTAAAGCGACCTTTGCATCTACTTCGGTGGAAGATAAAGGAAATGGCGATTTAGTGATTAACGGCAACTTAACTTTAAATGGTGTGACTAAACCATTAGCGATCAGGGCCCATGCTGTGGGTGAAGGTCAGGATCCTTGGGGGGGCTACCGTGCCGGTTTTACGGGCACAACCACCTTTGCGATGAAAGATTTCGGTATCAAGATGGATTTAGGTCCAGCATCTAGCCATGTTGAGTTAGATCTAGTGGTTGAAGGCGTGCGTAAGTAACTCTTTATTCTGCCATTAGATAAACAAAAAGCGCCGAAAGGCGCTTTTTTGTAAGCTTTATACTTAGGGCCGACTAACTACCAGAATTAATCTTGGTCTTTTTCTGGTACAAAACCTTCAATTTCAACATCTTTACCTTCAAATAGGAAAGAGGTCATTTGTTCTTCAAGAAATTTACGATCATCAACATTCATCATGTTGAGTTTTTTCTCGTTGATCAGCATGGTTTGCTTTTTTTGCCATAGGCCCCAAGCTTCTTTGCTGATGTTATCAAAAATGCGCTTACCTAAATCACCTGGATACAGTTGAAAGTCTAGGCCGTCGGCTTCTTTATTTAAATATACGCAATTGACTGTACGCGCCATGATTATTCCTTACTGACTGCGGATTGAACGAGTGATCCCAAATTGGCTAGCACGCGCTCGGTGGCGGCGGCGAGTCCCACTTTGGAAGGATGACTTATGTTATACCAGAGAGACTGGTTTTGTTCCATGACAGCGCCCACGCTCTCTTTATTGCCGAGGGCTTTATCTAGATTAAGCATCATGGGCTGAATATCTAAATGAAAGTGGCTAAATGTGTGCCTAAAGCCAGTTAACCATTCGAGTTGCTGCGCATCAAACCCTTGCTCTTCAAGATGAGTTTCAAGGGCGGCTTGGGTAGCGAATTCAGGGAAACACCAGAGTCCGCCCCAAATTCCCGCTGGCGGACGTTTAGCTAAAAAGACTTGGTTGTCTTGCATCATCACTAACATCCACGCCGCTTTGGTTGGTATGGTTTTTTTAGGTTTTTTGCCAGGGAAATCGGTTTGTCTGCCAATCAGTTGAGCTTTGCAATCAATCGCTACAGGGCAAGCGGCACAGTTAGGTTTGCTACGAGTGCAAATACTGGCGCCGATATCCATCATGGCTTGATTATATTTCTGAATATCTTGCTGCGGTGTGAAGGCATCCGTCAGTTGCCAAAGTTGCTCTTCAACCGTCTTTTGCCCTGGCCAACCTGCGATTGCCCCATGTCTTGCTAATACACGTTTTACGTTGCCATCGAGAATGGGGTGATGTTGCCCAAGTGACAATGACAATACTGCGCCTGCCGTCGAGCGGCCGATGCCAGGTAGGGCGAGCACTTGTTCAAAATGTGTTGGAAATAATCCCTGATAATCATCGCGGATTATTTTGGCTGCTTTATGCAGATTACGCGCCCTAGCGTAATAGCCAAGACCGGTCCAATGATGTAATACCTCATCGTCTGGCGCGTTAGCAAGTGCTAACACATCGGGAAAACGCGCCATAAATTTAAGATAATAGGGAATAACAGTCGCAACCTGAGTTTGTTGCAGCATAATTTCAGAAACCCATACGCGATATGGAGTTTTATCTTGCTGCCAAGGGAGGGTTTTACGACCGTGATTGTCGTACCAAGAGACGATACGTGTAGCGAAGGAGGCTGTAGATTTCATCGGCGCAGTGTAGCGGCAGTTATCTTCTTAGACAAGCGTCAAAGATAAGTTGGCAAGGGATCTAAAGCTAAAAATCGCTGCTAAATTCGCACTCTTAAATAATCTTGGTATACTTTCGCCCCATTAGTGCTTGCACTGTATGTTGAACTTTGGATAATGCCCTTCTTTTATGATGGTGTTGTCCACTAGACGAGGCAAAAATGAGCGAAGTCACTACCGCTGAATTTAATGAAGAAGGCAAGTATCTGCGCAAGATCAGAAGCTTTGTCCTGAGAGAAGGTCGCCTAACCAAAGGCCAAGCACACGCTATTGAAAGCCAGTGGCCAACAATGGGTTTAGATTACAACCCAGTGCCATTGGTACTAAGCGACGTTTTTGGTCGTGAAGCTGATACTGTGTTGGAAATTGGCTTTGGCATGGGCGCCTCTTTAGTACAAATGGCTAAAGAGGCACCAGAGCAAAATTTCATTGGTATTGAAGTACATAAACCGGGTGTAGGCTCTTGCCTCAGTGATGCCGCCATTGCTGGTGTGACTAATTTACGTGTGTATCATCACGATGCCATGGAAGTATTAGAACATGCGATTGCTGACGGTTCATTAGCCCGAGTGCAATTGTTCTTCCCAGATCCTTGGCATAAAAAACGTCACCATAAACGCCGCATCGTACAAGCTGAATTTGCCGAACTTATTCGTCGCAAGCTAAAAATTGGCGGTGTGTTCCATATGGCAACTGACTGGGAAGAGTACAGCGAGCATATGTTAGAGGTGATGCAAGCCGCTCCGGGTTATCAAAACCAGTCGGCCGACGGCAGTGTTGTGCCGCGTCCTGATCATCGTCCATTGACAAAGTTTGAAGCCCGCGGCCATAGACTGGGTCACGGTGTATGGGATCTGATGTTTGAGCGTATCGCTTAATCACGAACTCAATTTTAGCTAATTTTAAACACAAAAGGGAAAATCACTATGGCAACTAATCGTAGCCGTCGTTTACGTAAGAAAATGCGCGTTGATGAATTCCAAGAGTTAGGTTTCGATATGGCTTGGACTTTTGATGCATCAGTATCTGAAGCCGATATCGATGCAACTGTAGATAAATTCATCGATGAAGTGATCGAAACCCGTAAATTAGGTTTCCATGGCGGCGGCCACATCGAATGGGAAGGCATTATCGCCACTCAAACGATTGGGAAATGTACCGAAGAAGATATTGCTGCAGTTAAGGCATTCTGGGCGACCCAAAAAGTGTCTCAGGTTGAAGTTAGCGAACTGTACGACATTTGGTGGGGTTAATGCCCGAGTTGGCATTACTTGAGGAAGTGGTCGAGAAAGTTCGACCCTTGCTCGGCCAAGGAAAGGTTGCAAATTATATCCCCGCACTGGCCAGCGTTGATGCTGGCAAATTAGGCATTGCCGTCACGACTGTTGACGGTGAAACTTTAGGTGCGGGCGATTACCTTGAGCCGTTTTCGATTCAAAGTATCTCCAAAGTTTTCAGCTTAACCTTAGCGTTAACTTTATATGAAGAAGCCGAAATCTGGAGCCGTGTTGGTAAAGAACCTTCGGGCCATTCATTCAACTCTTTAGTACAAGTCGAGTTAGAACGTGGCAAGCCGCGTAATCCCTTTATCAATGCTGGCGCGTTAGTGATTGCTGACTTATTGCAGAGCCGTTTAGGCGCACCTAAACACAGAATGCTTGAGTTAGTCAGGCAACTAAGCCAAAACGATAAAGTGTGTTTCGATAAACAAGTAGCAGATTCAGAATATCAGCATAGTGCGCGCAATGCGGCTATCGCTTATTTGATGAAGTCCTTTGGTAATTTTCAAGGTGATGTTGATACTGTGCTGCGCACCTATTTTCATTATTGCGCCTTGAAGATGAATTGTGCTGACTTGTCTAAGGCCATGTTGTATTTGGCTAATCGCGGCAAAAGTATCACAGGGTCTGAGCTTATCTCTCAAGTGCAAACTCGACAACTTAACGCTCTGTTGGCAACCTCTGGCTTATACGATGGTGCGGGTGAGTTTGCTTATCGTGTTGGTATGCCAGGTAAAAGTGGCGTCGGTGGTGGTATTATTGCCGTGATCCCTGGAGAACTGTCGATTTGTGTATGGTCGCCAGAACTCGATAATAATGGCAACTCACTTGCGGGCACTGCGATGCTTGAGCATCTAAGTCAGCGTCTCGGCCGTTCTATTTTCTAGCTTTACCTCACGTTTTTATTAGCACTATCAGACTAAATGTTAGCGAATTTCGCTAATGACCTTTTAGTGCTAACTTTCAAAATTCAACATAATCATATTGTTATAAAATTGGCACGTCTCATGCTATAAGCTATTCAGTAGTTTAGGTTTATCGAATTATTCAGATTAAAGGACGAACAAAAATGAAATTAAATAAGTTATTAACTGGATTTGCATTATCTGGCGTGATTTTAGGAGCATCTAGCGTACAGCTGGCGCAAGCACAAACAGAGCCAAAAATAGATGAGCGCTGTGAAGTCTCCTTAAATTATGACGTTATGGTCGAGCCTAAAAAATTAGTCATGAGCGAGAAGGGCACAGAAAAGTATCGTATCGAAGTTGACAAGTTATTCGTGGAAGGTAAGCAAGTTAACTTAACCGACAAGCAGAAAAAATTGGTTACTCAATATGCCGATGAAGTTTCGACTCAAGTGCCAGAAGTGATTGAACTGGTGAATGAGGCAGTATCTCTTGCTTCCAAAGCGGTTGGTATGGCCTTAACACCTTTAATGGGTGATGCCGCTGGTGCAAAATTTGATGAAATGATGGCTGGCGTTCAAAAACGGGTTGATTCAGTGGCTTATAAGAATGGTGATAGCTTCTATTTAGGGGCGACTGAAGACTCGATGCAAAGTACATTTAACGATGAATTCGAGCAGGAAATGGAACAAATTGTCCAGAATTCAATTGGCGCAATTATGATGAACTTAGGTGGCCAAATCATGTCTGGTGGCGGTGAAAATTTTGAAGCCAAGATGGATGCCTTCTCCAAAAAAATGGACAATTTAGGCCAAGATGTTGAGCAACAAATTGAGAGCCAATCTAAGGGATTAGAAGCTAAGGCTGACCGTTTGTGCGACCGATTTGAAAATCTGTTAGTGCTTGAAAATCAATTGCGCCAAGAAGTGCCAGAACTCGCGCCTTATGTGTTGACACAAAACTCAACCAAGGAACTGCGTGAATAGTTCTTGCAAATAGTTCTTGCAAATAGTTCTTGTAAATAATCCTTGCGAATAGCCCTTAGTTTTAACTGCAATAACTTCTATCTCCTTGTGCATGAGTCAAACTTGAATGCTACGCCCCTAGTCAATTTATCGACTAGGGGCTTTTTTATTGGCTACGGTTTAATCGTGGCTACAACCCTTATGGCTAAGTTGATGTGGCTTAATAGGCTAGGCTTGCAGCGATTTAGTTCGGAATGTTACAGTCTAGAGACGAATATTTGGTATACTCTTAAAATATAATTAAAAGCTGGCATATCAGTCAGATATAACCCCCTACTTTAGTGGACTTTTTCGGTCTAAATCTCTGCGTTATATCATTTTGATGCGAGATATCAATGCTATGGTTATTTTTAAGCGATGATTACGCTAACCATAGCTGCTCACCGAAAGTTAATATCATTGTCGTAAACAGCTTAAGGCGACTTCCATGTTAGAACTGTTAGAACCTATTGCGATTTTTACTCATGTGGCCAGAGCAGGTAGTTTTAGTGCCGCCGCAAGAAGGCTTGGGATCTCTAAGTCTAAGGTCAGTACACAAGTCGCCGATCTTGAACATAGACTTGGTGTTCAATTAATTCAACGTACCACCCGCAGCTTAAGTCTGACTGAAGCAGGGCATTTGCTGTATCTGCAAGGTGAAGAACTGCTGCGTGACGCTGAACAAGCGATAGCCAGCGTGCATAACTTAAATGATGCGACCCGCGGCGTGCTTAAGGTGGGAATTTCCCAATCCTTTGGGGTGATGCATATCATTCCTGCGTTGCCATCTTTTATGGCAAAACATCCTGAGCTTGAGCTACAAGTGAGCTTACTGGACCATAAAGTGGATGTCGTGAGCGAAGGCTTAGACTTACTGTTAACTATGTCTGAGCAATTACCGCTTGGCATGGTTGCTAGACCTCTGATGAAGTGCCAATTCCTGTTAGTTGCTTCGCCTGGCTATATTGCTCAACATGGCGAGCCAACTCGACCTGAGCAGCTAGTTGACCACAACTGTTTGGTCTATCAAGGCGAGTGGCACGAGCACAGCATGTGGCAATTTAAGAAGGGTGATGACTACTGTGAAATTGGCGTATCGGGTAATTTCAGGGTGGATAATGCGCCTGCATTAAAATCTGCTGCAATCAGTGGTCTTGGAGTTGTGTATCTTGCGAGTTATCTGATGGAGGATGAAATTGCCAAAGGGACATTAGTGCCTTTACTGAAGGATTGGCAATTGACTCACCATCTGCCATTGCAGGCGGTTTATCCCCGTCGTAAGCACTTAGCACCTAAGGTCAGTTCTTTTATCGAATTCATCAAAGATCACATAGGGACGCCACCGTATTGGGATGCTCCCTATGTCGAATTATTCAGTAAACGTCAGTAAAATAGGAAACATTGTTCTCAAAAGCAGTCTTATGTGGTTTTAAATTGGGCAGGTACTTTTCTGGCCATTTAAAATCAATACTTTAGATTGAGTTGATGAGTACATTTGTTGATGGTTTTTTAGGGGTTACTAAAGCACTTTTTTATAACATCCTTGAACTCTGTTCTTAATTGAATACAATGGTAACAGTTGATTCGGAATGATCTGAGTCCTATACGTTTATTGGAAATGACCCCTTTCAATTTTTGTATACAGGTCGGCGTTAATGCAGTTTTGGATCACAGCCAACAGAAGTTTGAGAACTAAAACAATGTTGGCTCTTTAAACCATCATCCTAGTTTTTGGTTTACCTCAGCCTTATCGCTGAGGTAATTTTTTTATTGATGGTTTGCAGCCTTGAGCACAAGTTTTGTCTCCCTGTACCCTAAAGTCGCAACTGTGTGTTAAATGATGTGAAGGCGAGTGCTAAAGCATATATTAATGCAACAAATATAGTGACCCACAGTGAGAAGGGTTCCGTTATCTAACGGGATAATGGTACCAATAAAAAAGCCACTTTCGAGTGGCTTTTTTATTGGGCGCAGCTTAAGACTTTCACTTATGTCGCTTTAGTCGTGAAGCAAGTTAACAGTGCTTCACGGCTAAGCATTAAGGCATTAGGCCTGCTTCTTACTGGCTATCCAGAGATCGACTTGTTGCTCTAACACATCCAGTGGTAATGCGCCGTTAGCAAGTACTAGCGTATGGAAGTCGCGGATATCAAATTGACTGCCAAGCTGTTGCTCTGCTTTATGTCTTAGCTCTAGTAGTTTAATCATACCGACTTTATAGGCTGTCGCTTGCGATGGCATAACGATATGGCGTTCAACCATTTTCACCGCATCTGATTTAGCATTTGGCGTATTGTCCACGTAATAGGTTATGCCTTGCTCGCGGGTCCACTTTTTAGCGTGGATACCAGTATCAACGACTAAGCGACAGGCACGCCACAACTCCATTGCTAGGCGACCAAAGTCAGAATATGGATCGGCGTAGAGTCCCATTTCTTTCGGGAAAGATTCGCTATATAAACCCCAGCCCTCAATATACGCGGTATAGCCCCCAAACTTACGGAACTTAGGAATATTTTGCAGTTCTTGGGAAATGGCTATCTGCATATGGTGACCCGGAATACCTTCGTGGTAGGCCAGCGCCTCCATTTGGTATTTTGGCATGGCTTTCATGTCATATAGGTTTGCATAGTAGCTACCTGGACGCGAACCATCCGGTGCCGGTTGTTCATAGAAGGCTTTACCCGCGGATTTTTCCCTAAAGGCTTCAACCTGCTTCACTACCATGGCGGCCTTAGGTTTTACTTTGAACACTTCATCCAAGCGCGACTTCATATTGTCGATGAACTTAGTCGCCTCAGCTAAATAGGCGGCTTTGCCTTCGGCGGTATTGGGGTAGTAGAACTGGGGATCGTCACGCATAAAGCTAAAGAATTGCTGCAAATCGCCTTTAAAATTGACTTTCTTCATGATGGCACGCATTTCATTATGAATACGTTCCACCTCAGAAAGACCTAAGTCATGGATTTGATCGGCGCTCATGTTTGTCGTGGTCGTTCGTGCCAAGGCATTATTGTAATAGGCGACTCCGTTAGGGAGTTTCCACGCACCATCGCGGTCATCAGCTTTGGCTGCTAAGGTTTTTACGTAACTGATGAGTTTGTTATAGGCGGGCTCGACTTGAGTTACTAGTGCTTGTTCAGCTTGTTGAAGCAGTGCTTGCTTCTCTGTCTCTTGAATCGCTAATGCGTTCACTTTACGGCGAAAATCTGCGAGTAGCGCGCTATCGTCGCCCTTATCAAAAGGCGCACCTTTGATAATGTTTTGGCTGTCTGAAATCACATAAGCGAATACAAACTTAGGCGCGATAATGCCTTTATCTGCGCGAACGGCTAATACTGTCTGTAATTGACTTAAGCGTTTGGGAACGCCATTCAAGCGACTGATATAGGCCTTAGCATCGCTGACATCTGTGATTTGATGTTGGTTAATCAAGAAGGAGGCGATCATAGAGTGGCCGCCATACATCTGATTCACAGGGTAATTATGATAGCGCCATTGGTCATCTTCGATGTCATTTTGCAGATTTTGCTTCAGTAACGTGAGGCTAAGATGAGTTTGTGGATCGAGTTTGGCCGCATCAATCTGATTGACCCGCGCCAGTTGTTTTTTTGTGCGATCTAAGGTTTTATCATCGGCGGCATCACCTAGTTCATCCCATTTATCATAGTCTTGCTTGATCCCCATATAGGTCTGCGAAATGGGACTCGCCATAATGTTTTCCATGAAGATGGTTTCGAACAGAGCATTGGCTTTTTCTGACTCGGTTTGTGCTACTGCATTCACAGGTTCGCTTGCACTGTGTAAGGCTGGCGCAGTTGATGCTGCATACGCGGGAATGGTCAGCAGAGCTGAAAGGGTCAGTGCGACTAAGCTGATTTTAGTTTTTATTGGCATGATCAGGCTTCCTAGATTGATTTGCATCAATACTAAAGAAGCGGAACAAGAATGTATGGATATTAGTGTTAGAAAATGTGTTAGCAGTAATAGTATTAAACGACACTATTTGTAACTAACACATTATTTATATAGATATTTTAGCTAATAACTCAGCAGAATTGTGTCAGTAAATCATTAACAAACATATGACCTTTACTGGTTAATTGCCAATGTTCAGCGGATTCTGTGAGTAAACCGCGTTGTTTGGCTTTTTCCATTCCTTCGGTCAATGTGTCTCTGTGTTGTCCGGTACGCAGTTCAAATTCTTGCTTAGGGATAGGTGTCATCAGGCGCAGGCGATTCATTAAATATTCGAGCGCGCGGTCTTCCTCTGCAACTTCAATCGATTCGAAGGTGTAGTTGCTGGCACTCAGATATCCCTTGGGATGTTTAATTTTTACCGTGCGTATGATGCGGTTTTCTTCTGGCAGCGTCACTTTGCCGTGTGCGCCACAGCCTATGCCTAGATAATCACCAAACTGCCAGTAGTTGAGATTGTGCCTACATTGGTAACCAGGTTTTGCATAGGCGGATATTTCGTACTGCTCATACCCTAATGCGGCCAACTTTTGTTGACCTTGCTCATAGATATGCCAGAGCGCTTCGTCATCGGGCAGCTGCGGCGGTTTTGAGTGGAATAGGGTGTTGGGCTCAATCGTTAACTGATACCAAGACAGATGGGGCGGATTCAGCGCCGCTGCCGTGTCGATATCAGCCATGGCTTCAGCAAAACTTTGGTTCGGTAATCCATGCATTAAATCGAGGTTAAAACTCAAGTATCCCGCTTGGCTGGCTTTTTGAGCGGCGACTTGTGCCTCGTTTTGATCGTGAATACGTCCGAGTAAGTTGAGTTTATCCTTAGAAAAGCTCTGCACACCAATAGATAAACGAGTGACGCCCGCTGCACGATAAGCACTAAAGTCATCGTGTTCTAAAGTGCCAGGGTTAGCTTCCATAGTGATTTCGATATTGTCACTAAAGGGGATTAGCGCATTGGCACCATCGAGTATGCGTTTGATTTGCAAAGCATCGAATAAGGATGGCGTGCCGCCACCGATAAAGATGGTATGGATCTGCCGCCCTTGGACGAGATGTAAATCTTGGCGTAAGTCTTCCAATAGCGCAGCAACATAAGCTTCCTGTGGCAGTTCGCCATTTTGGCCATGGGAATTAAAGTCACAATAGGGACACTTTTGTACGCACCAGGGAATATGGATATACAGACTGAGTGGTGGCAGTTCGAGCTTCATCGTAGTAGTCATGGCAGTTGACGACATTATTGTGCATTCCCGCCTGTTAATACGCCTTGGGCTTGCATGGCGGCGATGAGTTGCACTAGAGCTTTACCACGATGACTTAAGGCATTTTTCTCGTTGCTGCTCAGCTCTGCCGCGCTACATTGATAATTTTCAGGGATAAAAATCGGATCGTAACCATGGCCATTGGCGCCGCGTTGGCTAAAGTCGATTTGGCCTTCCCATGAGGCTTGGCAAATAATCGGGGTAGGGTCTTTCGCATGGCGCATATATACCAGTACGCATTGGAATCTTGCCCCGCGAGGTGCTGGCTGGTCTTTTAACGTCTCAAGTAGTTTCAATACGTTGTCTTGATCTTTGGCATTTTCGCCTGCGTAACGTGCTGAATAAATGCCTGGAGCGCCTTGGAGTAAATCCACTTCTAAACCCGAATCATCGGCAATGGCCGCAAGTCCGGTGATTTCGGCGGCATACCTTGCTTTGATAATGGCATTCTCTACAAAAGTGGTACCCGTTTCTGCTACTTCGCTGACATTAAACTGGCTCTGCGGCAGTACAGTGACACCGTAGCTTGCGAGCATTTGATCGAATTCAGCGAGTTTGCCTTTATTACCGCTGGCGAGGACGATTTGTTGCATGGAATACCTATCATAAATGGGGCGACGTGCGTTGGCACTATGATACCCAAGCTCAATAGCAAAGGACAGGGAAAGGGGTTGGCGCAACAGGAAAGCAACGCCAACAAAGGTATAAAATAGGTTTATTCAACGTAGAATTTTTGCTTGAACTGTAAGTTCGTGTTCAGTTGATTGCCATATTTAATTGCGATATTGAAGTTGATTTCCTGATCATCGCGGTAGGGTACTTCGGCAATGTAATAAATCGCATCACCTTCGCGGATCTCTTTAAACGTTAGATTGATTCGCGCATCTAACAAATTATTAGCAACTCCAGTAATTTCAACGGGTACTGCGGGCTTATTCGCTTCGCTAATATCTAATACGGCAATATTGATAATGCCAGTGTAGTTACTGCGCTTAATGCCATAGGATTTGGCTATGCTAGGCGTTAAAAATGTACTGCCAAGTGCCATGTAATGAATATCAAAATTGCCGACAGTTTCTTTTTGCTCGGCATTTGCAACACCGCAAAGGCTGGCCGTGAGGGCTAATACAGCGAGAAGATTACGGAACATGATGGGATACCTCATATTAGGGAATGTTGGATTATAGGGCCACTGTGACTATTTTTTTCAATAAATTAATAGCATTCAAAGGATTAATTCGTTTTCAGTTGTACGATTCTTTAACTGATTGATCTTTCAACTGAATTACTTTTCACTATCTTGCCCCATCAGTTCAGTAATGACACTTGGGATGATCTTAGGGTCAATAATGCGGATTTGTTTATGTCGGCCAAGTTCACCTTTTATTATGTGAATGTCGCTCTTTGGCACTTTAAAAGCTTTTGCTAAGTACTTGCTTAAATGGGCATTCGCTTTGCCATCAATAGGCGGCGCAGTGATGGCTACTTTTAGCTCATCACCGTGCAATCCTACAATTTGATCTCGGCTAGCCTTAGGCTGAATGTAGAGATTAAGCAGCAAGTCACCTTGCTGCAAAGTCACTGCACTCATTAGATCACAGCCCAATAAGGGATATATTGAGCAAGTAACATATTGAGGAAATTCATACCAATAATGACCAGCATTACGGATAAATCTAAACCACCAATTGGCGGTATGATACGACGTATTGGTGCTAATACGGGTTCAGTTAACTGACCCATGATCATTACAATTGGATTATAGCCTTGGTTAAACCAGCTTAAGATTGCGCGTATTAATAGCATCCAAAATAGCAGTACCCCTGCTTTTTTGACCACAGATACAACGGCAAACAGCAAAAATAACAGTATGTCTATGCCACCGCCCGCAATGAGGCTAATTAGTAGCAGCTTGGCTATCACAACCAATAATGCGAGGACGAAAGATGCGGTATCAAATCGCCCTAAGGAAGGCAAAATACGGCGCATTGGTGCGATGAGCGGGTGGGTTGCTTTAACAATAAATTGGCTAAAAGGATTGTAAAAATCTGCCCTTGCCAGTTGTAACCAAATCCGCAAAATCACCACCATCAAATAGAGATCGAATAGAGTGGTGATTAAAAAGGTAAATGCATTCATCGAGATTTCTACCTATTAAAGTTCGATATAAAAACGTGTTAGTGGATCAAAATGTTTTAGCCATTTCTTCTGCACGATTAATACAGTTTTCCATGGCTTTTTTTACTAATCCGCGCATATCCGCAGCTTCAAATGTCGCCAGCGCCTGTGCGGTGGTGCCGCCCTTTGAGGTGACATTCTCCCTTAAATTACCTAAGGTCAGTTGTGGGTTTTGCTTTGCCATCATAGCAGCGCCAAGCGCAGCTTGCTGCACTAAACTTCTGGCTTTTGTTTCATCCATTCCCATTTCTTTGCCTGCATCTATCATAGACTCCATTAGCAAAAAGAAATAAGCCGGTGAACTGCCCGATAGTGCAATCACTTGATCTAAATCTGACTCTTCATTTACCCACACAATTTCGCCGCCGCTTGACATCAAACGATCGCAAATGGCTTTCTGCTCGGTAGTAATGCTTTGAGGCGCATAGAGGCCAGTCATACCAACACTAATTTGCATCGGCGTATTTGGCATGGCGCGGATAAGCTTGATGTCTTGTGCTAGATAGTCGGTATATCGCTTTGCTTTAATGCCCGCAGCGATAGTGATGACTAACTTATTCGACAGCTCGACTGTCTGTAATGCTTCACAAACTTGTTGCATCAATTGTGGCTTTACCGAAAGTACTATGACATCGGCAGCTTGCGCCGCGGCTAAATTATCCTGAGAAACCAAAATCCCAAAATCGTCTTTTAGTGCATTGAGTTTACCTTGGCTGGGATTAGTCGCTTGGATGAGTTGAGCTGGATAGCCACTATTGACTAAGCCACTGATGATGCTGCGCGTCATATTGCCGGCACCGATAAAGCAGATTTTCTGTTGATCCATTTGATTCTCTTCAGTGTGTTAACCGTTAACTTGTAACATCTTCACCTTAAATTAAGATGATAAAACGGTTAGTCATTTGAATGACTGAGCCTGATTATCGACTCTCGCTAATTGCTCTTAAATCGTTAATGTTCGGTGTTCTTAAATACAGTATTTGGGCATAAAGTGCTAAAAACAAGGTTAAACTGACCTCTAACTAAATGCCGAACGTGGATTTTACGCAGCGTAATTGCGCTCACCAAAAATGGCACTGCCAATACGCACCATAGTTGAACCGCAGCTAATCGCTGTATCTAGGTCATTACTCATCCCCATTGAAAGCGTATCTACAGCGGGATAATGCGTTTTAAGTTCTTGAAATAGATTGTTTAACATGGAAAACTCTTTAAGCTGTAACTCTGTATCTGCGGTAGCCGTTGGAATTGCCATTAGGCCTCTCAGAGCTAAGTTAGGTAGCTGAGCTATCAGTTCGGCCAGTGGCAGCATTTGAGCCGCATCTATGCCAGATTTTGTGTCTTCAGCACTGATATTAATTTGAATACAGACGTTTAATGGCGCCAATTCGGCCGGACGTTGCTCATTGAGACGTAGGGCAATTTTGTCGCGTGAAACGGTATGCATCCAATCGAAATGCTGGGCGACTATGCTGGTTTTATTGGATTGGAGTGGGCCGATAAAATGCCATTCTATGTCCGGGAAATCCCCCTTGAGCGCAGTAATTTTTTCAGCGCCTTCTTGGACATAGTTTTCGCCAAAGCAACGCTGACCCGCTTGGTAGGCTGCTATAATGTCTTCAATAGGTTTAGTCTTGCTGACGGCAAGTAAGCGAATACTGCTGGGGTGGCGGGCACATTTTTGCGCTGCTTGTGTGATCCTGCGCTGGGCGATTGCGAGTCTGTCTGCTATTGTTGTCATGATGTAATTATCTAGTTGCAAGGATATCCCAAACGATGGAAATCACTGAGTTATTGGCATTTAGTGTAAAACACAAAGCCTCGGATCTACACCTTTCTGCAGGGATATCTCCCATGATCCGTGTTGACGGTGAAGTGAGAAAAATTAACCTGCCCGCGCTCGATCATCAAGGTGTACACAGCTTAGTGTACGACATAATGAATGATAAGCAGCGCAAGGACTACGAAGAACATTTAGAAATCGATTTCTCGTTCGAAGTCCCTAATCTTGCACGCTTTCGTGTTAACGCATTCAATCAATCCCGTGGTGCAGCGGCTGTGTTTCGTACCATTCCAAGTGACATTTTGTCACTTGAGCAATTAGGTGCGCCGGAAATTTTTAAAAAAATTGCCAGTTTCCCTCGCGGATTAGTCCTAGTGACTGGACCTACGGGGTCGGGTAAGAGTACCACACTTGCCGCCATGGTGGATTACGTGAATGAAAATCGACATGATCATATCTTAACCATTGAAGATCCTATCGAATTCGTTCACCAAAATAAGCAATGTTTGATTAACCAACGTGAAGTTCACCGCCATACCCACAGCTTTAATGCGGCGCTTAGAAGCGCACTACGTGAAGACCCAGACGTGATTTTAGTCGGTGAGATGCGTGACCTTGAGACCATTCGTTTGGCGATGACCGCCGCTGAAACAGGCCACTTAGTGTTTGGTACCTTGCATACTACTTCTGCCGCGAAAACGATTGACCGTGTGGTCGACGTATTCCCCGCCGGTGAAAAAGACATGGTGCGCACTATGTTGTCTGAATCGCTGCAAGCGGTTATTTCGCAAACCCTGATTAAAAAGGTGGGAGGAGGCCGTGTCGCCGCCCATGAAATCATGATGGGCACGCCCGCTATCCGCAATTTAATTCGTGAAGACAAAGTGGCGCAGATGTATTCGGCAATTCAAACAGGTATGGCCCATGGAATGCAGACCTTAGAGCAATGTTTACAGAACTTAGTCAATCGCGGTCTTATCACCCGTGAAGATGCAATGGCGAAGAGTTCGAATAAACAAGCGACATTTTAAGGATTTATGATGGATGTTCGTCCGTTTTTAAAAGTGATAGTGGAACGCAAAGCCTCCGACTTGTTCATCACAGCGGGTTTTCCGCCGAGTGCCAAGATTGACGGTGAATTGCGTCCCTTGGCAGAAAGTGCGTTTACACCAGCACAATCACTGGATTTTGTTGAGTCGTTAATGACAGAGGCGCAGAAGCAAGAGTTTCATTCCACTCGTGAGTGTAACTTCGCTTTTGCGGCAAAGGATTTAGGTCGTTTTCGGGTGAGCGCTTTTTGGCAGCGTGAATCGCCTGGCTGCGTGATGCGCCGTATTGAGACTAAAATCCCTGATGTCGATGATTTAAAATTGCCGCCTATTTTAAAAGATCTGGTGATGAGTAAACGTGGCCTCATCATTATGGTAGGCGGAACGGGAACGGGTAAGTCAACGTCCTTGGCGGCCTTGGTGGGTTATCGCAATGGTCATGCCCGTGGGCATATTTTGACTATTGAAGATCCGGTTGAATTCGTTCATGACCACAGAAAAAGCATTATCACCCAGCGTGAAGTGGGCATAGATACTGAATCTTTCGATGCGGCGCTAAAAAGCTCCCTTCGCCAAGCTCCCGATGTGATCTTGATTGGTGAAATCCGTACCCAAGAGACGATGGAGTTTGCGCTGTCATTTGCAGAAACGGGTCACCTTTGTATGGCAACCTTGCATGCCAACAACGCCAACCAAGCGTTAGACCGGATTATGCATCTCGTGCCTGAGAGTAAACACCAACAGTTATTGTTCGATTTATCATTGAATTTACGCGGTATTGTGGCACAGCAATTGATACCTAAAGTTGATGGCACAGGGCGTCGCGCCGCGATTGAAGTATTGATTAACACCCCAAGGGTGGCGAGTTTAATTGCGAAGAACGAGCTGCATTTACTCAAAGAAACCATGGCAAAATCCAACGAGCAGGGTATGCAGACGTTCGATCAGGCCTTGCTGAAACTTTATGTCGATGGCGAGATTAGTTACGCCGATGCGCTGCACCATGCTGATTCACCAAACGATTTACGTTTGATGATTAAATTGCAGAATAAAGAATCCACGGGCTCAGGTTTTATGGAAGGTGTCACCTTAGACATGGACTAACGCGATAGTCAGGTTCTGGGTTAGGCAGCTCTTTATGGGCTGCTTTTTGTTGGTGTAGTTAGATTTTCGTTCAGCTCAATCGGTTTTACTTCATCGCTATGCAGTCGTTAACCATAGCTTTTATTTTTTAATTCAATATGATCTTTACCTTGTGCGTTTGCGTAATGTACTGGTAAAGGAGAAAGCAATGAAAAAATTACCCATGATATTCGCTATGACAGCGAGCTTGATGAGTGTTGGCGCTATGGCGGCCACTTGTCCCGAGTATCTGAACCTTGAAGTACGAAAATTACATTCTGAAGAGACAGTTAATCTGTGTGAATTGACTCAGGGAAAACCAGTGTTGATTGTTAACACGGCCAGTAACTGTGGTTACACCCCGCAGTTTAAAGCGCTCGAAAAATTGCATGAAAACTACAAAGATAAAGGCTTAGTGGTCATTGGTTTCCCATCGGATGATTTTTTCCAAGAAGAAAATGATGAGAAAGATACGGCTAAGGTGTGTTACATCAATTACGGTGTCACCTTTACTATGCTGTCGACATCGCCAGTACGTGGTAGTGACGCTAATAGTGTCTTCAAATACTTAGCCGAAAAAACCGGTGCGCCTAAGTGGAATTTTTATAAGTATGTCGTCAGCGGTGATGGTGCGGTTGTGCAACAGTTCAATTCTAAAGTGAAGCCAGATAGTGAAGAGCTTAAGCAAGCGATAGAATCTGTACTTTAATCTTACGAATATTTATTAATTAAGAGGCTGTTTTGGCTAAATTTTCAGGCTTATCCAAAGAAGTTGGACACGGGCAGCGCGGCAAAGTAGGCGTGTTGTTGTTGAATTTAGGTACTCCAGATGAACCCACAGCATCTGCTGTTAGACGTTATCTTGCAGAGTTTTTAGCGGATCCCCGAGTCGTCGAAATTCCTAAGCTAGTGTGGATGTTGATTTTACACGGGATTATTTTGCGGGTACGGCCAGCAAAATCGGCAGCATTATACCAAAAGGTATGGACTGCGGCAGGTTCACCGTTAATGGACATTAGTTTGCGTCAAACGGCAAAGTTAGCGAATAAGCTTAAAGCTGATAACTATGATGTTTCTGTGCATTTAGCAATGCGTTATGGCTGTCCGTCGGTTGCTAGCACCTTGCAAACTATGCATCAAAATGGCATAGATAAAATCGTGGTGTTACCTCTGTATCCCCAATATGCGGCGCCAACTACGGGTTCTGCTTTTGATGCGATCGCGGCTGAGTTGTCCAAGTGGCGCTATATTCCAGCACTGCATTTTATTAATACTTATCATGATAATGCTGATTTTATTAATGCTTTAGCCAATTCGATCACGGCTGATTTTGAAGCCCATGGTAAACCGCAAAAATTGGTGTTGTCTTACCATGGTATGCCTGAGCGTAATTTGCATTTAGGCGATCCGTATTACTGCTTCTGTATGAAAACGACTCGACTGGTTACCGAAAAGCTTGGGTTAGGTAAAGATGAGTTTGTGATGACATTTCAATCGCGTTTCGGTAAAGCCAAATGGCTACAACCTTATACGGATGCGACTTTGAAAGCGTTGCCGCAACAAGGCGTGCGTGATATCGCTATCGTCTGCCCAGCTTTTAGCGCCGATTGTTTAGAAACGCTGGAAGAAATTGTTGGTGAGAATGGTCATCTCTTTGCCGAGGCGGGTGGTGAGAAGTTCCGCTATATTGCTGCATTAAATGATGATGATGCGCACATTACTATGATGGCCAACTTAGTGAAGCCACATTTTTGATCCGGTAATTTATCGGGTTAAACATCAAACTAAAAGGATAAGGCAACTTATCCTTTTCTTTTTATTGTAGTTTTATTTATTGTGGCATTACTTGCTGAAGTTATTTTCGAAGTAGCTTTCGATGATAAGGACGGCAGACACCGCATCGACTTGACCTTTGGTCAGTGCCTTAAACCCGCCCAATTCGAATAATCTGGCCTTAGCATCAGTGGTAGTTAATCGCTCATCTTGAGTGGCTATTTTGACTTTGAACTTAGCATTGATGCGATTAGCAAATTTACGCGCCCTGTGGGTCATATCTTGCTCTGTGCCATCCATGTTTAAGGGCAGGCCAACGACGACTAAGTCGGGTTGCCACTCCTTGATTAAGTCGCCTATCTGATCCCAATTTGGGATCCCATCGACGGCCTTGAGTGATAATAACGGTGTGGCGCTGGCAGTGATCTCTTGGCCTATAGCGACACCAATGCTCTTAGTGCCAAAATCAAAGCCTAATACGGTTTTCGAATTCATAGTGTGTTGACTTATATTAATAAATAGACTTAAGCGTGACCCGCTTGAGCTGAAACTTGCCAAGCATCAAATCCGAGAGCACGGCTGGCCTGTGGCCAACGGTCTTCGTGTTTAATGTCAAACAAGAGCGCATTCGTTGCTGGAATTGTGAGCCAAGAATTATCGGCAAGCTCTTGTTCGAGCTGATCTTTACTCCACCCTGCATAACCTAAGGCGACGAGGAACTTCTCGGGCGATCTGTTGCTTCCAATCGCGGTTAACACATCACGTGAAGTGGTTAGCATTAAACCACAACCCAGATCTGTGCTATTGGCCCAATAGGGCTGAGAGGTATGCAGCACAAAGCCGCGATCTTGGGAGACGGGGCCGCCCATCATGACATTGGCATTGAGCACTAAATCCGCGGAGACTTGCTCTGCCGGCAAATCCATTTGTTCTAATAGCGAATTAACTTCGATACCGAGCGGTTTATTGATCACCAGCCCCATGGCGCCTTTGGCATCATGTTCACAGATATAAATGACTGAGCGTTCAAAAAACGTACCGTGTAGTGAGGGCATCGCAATTAAGAAATGGTTCTGCAAACTCTCCATTAAACTACTCCGTTTGATGTGGCTAAGTTGATCTAGCTTGCTGCTATATTGCTAAGTCGGGCGAGATTAACCGCCAGCTAATTTAACTTTGTAGTTTTGTTTCTCAAGTAATAGCTTTAATTGCTCGCGGTTGTCCGTTTGGACTTCAATAGTGAAATCTTTAACCGTACCACCACAACCACATTGTTTCTTAAGGGTTTGAGCCATTGCTTTTAACGCTGCTTCATCGAGACCTAACCCAGAGATAATCGAAACGCCTTTACCTTTGCGGCCTTTACTGTCTCTATGGATCCTGACTATGCCATCGGATTCCGGAATCGCTTTAGTGGCGGGCTCTGCATTTATACGACCTTTGTCGGTACTGTACACTAAGGATACATTAGGATCTGCTTTCATCGGTTTCATTCATTGATATTAGAAGGTGACTTATACCGACTCAGTTTATCAAATTTGCAGAGGTTCTGGGAGGTAAAAAAAGACCACTTGAGGATTCTCCTTAAGTGGCCAATACAAAATGCTAACTCTTTGCAGGGAAGTAAGCATATTTTTGAAAAGTAAGCTTAAAGCTCAGGATCAATTCATTCGCATGAATACCATGGCTATCAGCGCCACAGCGGTGAGTAATGCACTGGGCATAATAAATTTATGTAACTTAGGTAATGCAATTAAGCAGGCTGTTGTAACAAAACCAAATGCGGCGACTGTGGCATAGTTAGTGCCATTAGCAATGGTATCAATAACCAACCAGCCAAGGACTAGGAGGGGTAATATCAGTAAACTGGTAGGCAAGTGACGTTTTATTTTGGCGTTATTCGCTTCGAGAGAAATTTTTTCTGGTGCAAGGAAAAAAATGGCAGATGCAACCATAAACGCGCTAATAAACCAGTACATTTCAATACCTCCCTTAAATCTCAATTGATAATCATTATCATCTTTGGCTTTGCTGAAGTCAAGCTGAATGAGATGCTGCTTTTTAATCAATTGAGTTGTAGATTAGGCTATTGCTCTGTAAGCTAAATTCATATCTCTGATACTTGTCTTTGTTCGGGTCGAACATCTGAGGAAATTAAGATGAAAAATATTTTTGTAGCATTAGCTGTGTTGGCACTCAGTGCCTGTAGTTCGATGAAGTCAGGTTGGGATTTTGATCCTAGCGCCAATTTTACCCAATATAAAACCTATGCTTGGGTTGCTCAGAAAACGGATTCTGCTGGATATCATTTGGATGGCTTGATGGACCAACGGGTCAGAGAAGCGGTGAATAGCCAGTTAGCGAGTAAGGGGATGACATTAGTTGATGCAAAAGATGCTGATGTACTTGTTAATTATCTGACTAAAGTTGATAAGAAGATTAATGTTGATACCTTCAATAGTAATTTTGGCTACAACCCATACTATGGTCCAGGATGGGGTTGGGGCGGCAATATGCAGACCCAAACCACAGTAAGAGAATATGAAGTCGGTACCCTGATTATTGATTTGGTTGATAATAAAACCACTAAACTGATCTGGCGTGGTTCTGTTGCCGATACCATTCGCGACAAAAATACCCCAGAAGAAAGAGTACAGATCATCAATCAAGCAGTGGGCAGTGTAATGGCAAATTATCCACCTAAGCCTGACACTAAGTAGTTCTGATTCAGTTTGAATGAACATTAAGCGGCCTAAGGGCCGCTTTTTTTGTGGTTGATTTTTATGTTTTTTGTCTACGGTATTAGATGATCTGCAGTTATTTATCATCTGATTGGATTTACGTTATTAATACTTATTAAAAATTCTATTTTCATAGATGAAAATGAGGAGGTAACATTTTTGTAACTAGCTATTTTGTATAATATTTATCCTGTAACTTAATAAAGTTATAGGAATCAGCATCAGATTATTAATAAGATGATGAATTAATTTTTCTAATGATGAATTCAAAATAAAATCATTATAGAACTGAGAGGTTATCAGGCAGAATCAATTCTTTGAGTTGTTGGTAGTAGCAAAGATGCATGAGACGCAGATTATTGGATTACTTTGGCTGATTGGGATTATTGCTGAGGCGATGACGGGCGCTCTGGCGGCTGGCCGCAAGCAGATGGATTTGTTTGGTGTGGTGATCATTGGCTGCGCAACGGCAATTGGTGGCGGCACACTAAGGGATATGATGCTCGGAAATTACCCCTTAATTTGGGTTGAGCATGTGCATTACCTTATTGCGATTGCATTCGCTTCTTTGCTCACTGTCGCTATCGCCCCTGTGATGCGTTATCTGTCTAAGTTATTTTTGGCTATTGATGCCTTAGGCTTAGCCGTATTCTCCATCGTGGGCGCACAAAAGACGTTAATGCTGGGATTTAGCCCAACAATTGCCGTAGTCATGGGATTGGTCACAGGTGTCTTTGGTGGCGTTATCCGCGATATTCTGTGTAACCAAGTGCCTTTGATTTTTAAGAAAGAACTCTATGCGGTGATTTCACTACTGACGGCAGGCTTGTATATCGTCTTAAAAGCCTATCAGTTAACGGAATGGATTAATCTGGTTATTTGTTTAAGCGTTGGTTTTAGCTTACGGATGTTGGCGCTGCGATATCATTGGTCTATGCCAACCTTTGACTACCAATCCAGTGGCGATCAGCATACACATTAAATCGTAAAACCAAATCGTAGAAATAGAACCGTTAAACAAAAGGGCAGCTAAGGCTGCCCTGTTTTTAGCTGTGAATTACTGCTGGGCTTGAAGGGTTTTCAAGGCTTCAAGGGCAGCATCATAGTTAGGATGCTCTGTGATGTTTGGTACTAACTCTTGGTATTGGAGCTTACCTTCTGCATCTATGATGAAAATGGCTCTAGCCAGCAAGCCGTAATCTTGAATTAACAAACCATACTTTTCACCAAAATCACGCCACACGCTATCTGATAGCACTTTGATTTTATCTACGTTTTCCACTTTACAGAAACGCTTTTGTGCGAAGGGTAAATCGGTACTGATTGTTAGCATGATGACGTCATCGGAAAAATGGCCAACTTCGCTGTTGAAGCGCTTCGTCTGCAGTGCGCAAACACCTGTATCTAGGCTTGGCACGGCACTTATCAGTACAGTTTTACCCTTAAAATCACTTAGCATCACTGGCGTGAAATGCTCATCAACGACTTTAAACCCTGGCGCCATTTGCGACAATTTTGGTCTTTTCCCTTCTAAGGTGACTGTTTTTTCACCCATTAAAACCTGTGTTTTCTCACTGGCGAGTGTATTGGGGCTCATCAGAACTAGGCTATAAATACAGCTTGCGGCTAAAAATGAAACATATTTTTGCATTGGATTTCCTCACACATGAATATCTGTGCCTTCGCTAATATCTGTCCATTAAGGTACGCTAAAATGATGCGTAGAACCATAAAAAAAGGTCGGTAATTACCGACCTTTTTTATCCACTAATTGTTATTTGCTTAGTGGCAATTCTTTGACATGGATATCCATTTGTGGAAATGGAATACCGATATCTGCAGCGTCTAATGCATTTTTTATTTGCTCAAGCAGTTGGAAACGTGCAGTCCAATAATCAGATGTTTTTACCCAAGGACGAACCACGAAATTGATTGAAGAGCTAGCCAATTCAGAAAGTCCAACTGTATATGCTGGATCTTTTAACACATACTGGTTGTTATCTAAAATATCGGTCAATACTTTTTTAGTGAGTGCGATATCAGCGGAATAAGATACACCAATCACTAAATCGATACGACGACTATCCATTGCTGAGTAGTTAGTGATAGTGCCATTCATGATAGATGAGTTTGGCGCTACGATAACTTTATTATCAGGAGTGCGAAGCTTGGTTGAGAATATGGTTATTTCATCAACAGTGCCGGCGATACCTGCAGCTTCAATATAGTCACCTACGCGGCAAGGGCGGAATAACACCATTAACACACCCGATGCAAAATTAGACAGAGAACCTTGTAGCGCTAAGCCTATTGCTAAACCTGCAGCACCGATAACGGCTACCAGTGATGCGGTTTGTACGCCAATTTGGCCTAACGTAGCAATAACCGCGAAAACAAATACCACTGCCCAAGCGAGGTTAGCGACAAATGAAACGACTGTCGGATCAACTTTACGGCTGTTAAGTAATTTACGAACAAGCTTCTGTGCTACGCCCGCAAAGTATTTACCAACAAAGAAGATGATAATGGCGAATAATGTTTTTAAGCCATAAGTCACAATCAGATCTGGTGCTTGCTTTAATAAACCTTCGAGGTTTTCCATTGAATAACTCCCTAAATATACGCTAACAAAAACTATTTATTATTGACGATAAATTCTACTCGTCGATTTAAACTGCGCCCTTCGCTAGAACGGTTGTCCGCTACAGGTTCAGATATACCTTTACCTATTACGGTAAAGCGATTTGGATTAAAGCCATAATCTTCAACCAAAATACGTTTTACATTTTGAGCCCGTTGAAGTGATAGTTGATAATTAAACTCTGGTGTACCAACGATATCTGTGTGGCCTACTAAGGTTAATTCAGCATCATTTGTTTCTAAGAATGCTTTTACTAAGGCTAAAGTTTTCCATTGAGAAAAGTCAACCTTGGCAATGGCAAATTCAAAATACACCATAGCTGCAGAAATATTATGACAATCTGTGTTTAACTCAGCATTTGAATGACTCATATCGCAAACTGGTGATGCAGTCATTTCCACAGCGGCTTCTTCCACACAACCATTAGCCATAACAGGTGTATTTGGCTCTGTGTTAGGACAGGCATCTTTGATATCTGGCACTCCATCTCGGTCAGTGTCAGACCAAGCAAATACCTGTGATGTTAGGCTTAAACTTAATAGCAAAAGCGCTAGCTGAATCCATCGAGATTGGGAGTTTTTCACTACAAATCACCTATTGAACGATAAGTATTAGTCAAAATTACTAAAGCGATCGCATTGTTGTAGCATGACCATCTTAGTGTGGCATTCTAACGAGTAAGACTCTTTTCGCCAAGCTAAACGCGTACAAGCGTCCATACATCGACAGATAGATATCGGCAAGATCTTGAGTATATTTATGTTTTTATTAGTAGATGTCAGTATGTCGATACTTGCTTCAAGTATATGCGAGGTTCTACATCGGTAAATTTGTCGACAAGTATGACGATAAACTATACAAAATAAGCCTTTAGCGCTAGAGTCTTGAGCCCATTATGCGCCAACCAAACTTTAAGTTGAGGACAAGATGATAGATTTACGCAGTGATACTGTTACCCAGCCAACAGCAGCCATGCGGTTAGCCATGTCCAGAGCCGAAGTGGGTGATGATGTTTACGGTGATGACCCTACGATAAATAGTTTGCAGGATATGGCTGCGGAGATGTTTGGCTTTGAAAGTGCATTATTTACCTGTTCGGGTACTCAAGCAAATTTATTGGCTTTGATGGCCCATTGTGATCGTGGTGATGAGTACCTGTGCGGTCAGCAGGCTCACAATTATAAGTTCGAGGGCGGCGGCGCTGCTGTCCTAGGCAGCATTCAACCTCAACCTTTAATGAATCAATTAGATGGCACTATTGCATTAGCTGACATTGAAGCTGCAATTAAGCCTGATGATATCCATTTTGCTCGTACTCGTTTGCTTAGTTTAGAGAATACGATTGGCGGTAAGGTTCTCCCGCAAAGCTATTTGGCGGACGCGCAGGCATTAGCCTTTAATCGCGGATTAAAAATTCATTTAGATGGTGCGCGAGTTGCCAATGCTGCGGTTGCGCAGAATATTGCAATAAGTGATATCACGGCGCACTTTGATTCAGTGTCGATTTGTTTATCCAAAGGATTATGTGCGCCAGTCGGCTCATTACTCTTAGGTGATGAACGCTTGATTAAGAAAGCCATTCGTTGGCGTAAAATGCTTGGTGGTGGCATGCGTCAAGCTGGGATACTTGCCGCTGCGGGTAAGCTTGCTTTAACTGAGCAAGTACAACGGCTTAGTGAAGACCATGACAATGCGGCGTACTTAGCTCGGCAGTTGGCAGAATTCAGTGAGTTCGACGTCAATTTAGCCGCAGTACAAACTAATATGTTATTTGTTACATTAACATCCCATATTGATGCGAACTTATTGGCTAAACACTGTCGAGCGGAAGGCATTCTGATAAGCCCAGGGCGTACGCTTCGGCTTGTGACTCATAAAGATGTCAGCCGTCAGGACATAGATAAAGTGTTGCGTGTTGTTAAGCAGTACCTCAAAGCCTAAGTGTGGATTGATTTCCTGTTTTACTGAAATGCCCGAGCTTTGTCTTGGGCATTTTTATAGGCAGGCATTGCTTAATGTTGAATTATTAAGCAATTAATGAATGATTTGCTAAAACAAGCTTTAGACAACAGGCGAAATGTTTGCGTTTATCTATACTAAAAACAACAAGATTATATCGCTAAGGTAACTTTAGGTTGAAGCCTAATAACAATACTAATAAAGGGGTCGATTATTGGACAAATCGGATCAGTGAATTGGAAATGCCAGCACTGTGTTCGACTGTTAAATCGCTAGAAAAGCTCGCCAAGGATGACGTTTCCTCTCTCGCATTACTCGGGCGTAGCGTGATGCACGATAACGCCTTAACCTCTCGTATTCTTCGAGTTGCTAATAGCGCTATTTACCATAAAGGTAGTAGCCAAATCTCCACTGTCAGCCGAGCGGCTATAGTGCTTGGTTTCGATGCAGTGCGAAATATCTGTATCACAGCCAAGTTACTCTCAAGCTTGTTAGAGAGTAAAAATTTGGCACCTAACGTATATCAAAGATTAATAAAGTTGATGGCTAAAGCATTTCAAGCCGCCATGATTGCACGGATGATGTTGAGCCATTATGATGAAGAAATGCAGGAGGAAGCTTTTATAGCCTCTTTACTGTATCACATAGGTGAGAGCGCTTTTTGGAGTATTGGTGGTGAGTTCACCGAAGAGTTAGATCTAAAACTACGTGAATGTGCAACGCCAGCAGAGGAACGAAGTATAACCCGCGAAGCCCTCGGCACTTCTTTTTCACTATTAACTCAAAGTATTGCCCGCAATTGGGGATTGGGAGAACTGTTGGTCCATGCAGTTAATAATCCTGAAGACCAAAGACCTGAAATTCGATCTATTTTTATTGCAGATAAGCTCTGCGATATTTTATCTCAGCCTAATCTTGATAAGCAGGAATTAGGGAAACGTATCACGCAAGCGGCGAGTTTTACTGGACTAGAAGAAAATGAGTTTATGGTGCGGATGCAACGCTGCGCGAATGCGACCCATAAGTTAGCTGAAGTATATGGTGCTAAGGTGTTGCTAGACTATCTGCCTGATCCTAAGCGTATGGTCACAGCTAAACTTGTTCCACTTCCCATTCCATTAGATATGCCTGTTTATCAAGTTAATTTGAATATTCAGTTAGCTAAGCTACGAGAACTAACAGGCTTCGCTATTAATAAAGCCGATTTTAACCAAATCATGCAAACGGTTCTCGAAGGTATACTTGAGGGCGTTGGCGTTGACCGGTGCGGCGTGCTGTTATTGTCACCAAGCCGTAAACAACTTCAACCTAGAGTGATATTAGGTCGTGATGCAGATGCCATTAAGCAAGAGTTTATTATCGATTTGAGCGATAGGCGGGGATTATTTTACCAAGCGATGGAGCATA
Source organism: Shewanella sp. DC2-4 (assembly GCF_013248875.1). Classification (NCBI taxonomy): domain Bacteria; kingdom Pseudomonadati; phylum Pseudomonadota; class Gammaproteobacteria; order Alteromonadales; family Shewanellaceae; genus Shewanella; species Shewanella sp. DC2-4. The sequence goes on from NZ_JABRVR010000002.1 coordinate 1,013,137, forward strand.
AGTTACCGCTTTGGGTAGATGATCCTAGCTCTAAGAAATGGCAAGAGCAGTGTAAAGAATTACAAGCGCAACATGTGTCACGTCAAGGCTTTTTATTAGCACCATTATTAGTCGATAGTAAAGTGATCGGGTTTTATTATGCGGATAGGGGCCCTTCGGAAAGGGCATTTGAAGACGTGGATTTTCAAAGTTTCATCCACTTCTCTCAATTAGCTAATGTGTGTTTTACTGTGTCCCTGAGATAGCGATATAACTTAAGTGATTACTTTTATTGATTTAATTTCAAACTGTATTCTTCGAAATTGCACTCCTTCAAACCGTATTTTGGGGAGTGCTGCGCTATTGTTTGTTTGCGGCTTTAATCTCGGCAGTTATTTGCTTGGCTACCTCATTAGGAATGGGAAAGCTTAAATGGTATTGCGCTATTTCCCAGTTGCCATTGGTTTTGATTAAAGTGCCTGTTCCTCGGCTGACGCCATAGGCTGGACTATTTAATAACTCGTCAAACAATATGACATTGCCGTGTTGGATTAAATGACGCTCAGTTAAATCATAGCGCCAACCTTTTGTGGGGCGGGAGTAACGTTCAAATTCCGCCATTCCCCAACGCTCACTCGCATCCGTGCCAATAAAAATGCCGTCTTTTCGGTACAGGGCAAAGTATTTATCCCAATTGGCATCGCTTGAATATTGGTTGAGTAAATCTAATACGTGACCCGCCGCTTGTTGATCAGGATTCGAAGTCGTTTGAGCGCTTTGTGTTGGCGAGTCCTGTGCCTGTACGCTTACATTAAGGCCGCCAAGCATTAACGCGCTGAGCAGTAACCCCAAGGTAGCGCGATTAATATTGGAACCTTTAACTGAGAATGCATGAGTGTCTTTGAGCATTTGCGTGCCTCTACTTTTATGGGTTAATGCCAGTTTATCGGATCGAGTTGATAAAAGCGGCTCAGTTCCCGATACAAGTCTGGGTGCTGTTGGTAAAAATCCTCTGGTTTCTCAAAAAAGACTTCGGTGATGACGGCAAAAAACTCAGCGGGATTAGTCGCACCATAATAATTAAATAATGAGGGCGTGCCAAAATTTGCACTGTGTTGTAATTGGGTAAATTCCCTATTTAGCACTTCAGACCAAGTGCTGTAGTCGGCAAAATGCTGCAGAATGGGTGCGCCATTGGCTTGGCCATCTTCTTGATCGAGCTGATGGGCAAACTCATGGATTACGACATTATTACCATCATGGGGATCGGCGGCGCCGTCTAGAGTATTTCTCCATGAGAGCACAACTTTACCGTATTCCCATGATTCCCCTGCTAGCACATTGCGTTGTTCCCACACGATACCGCTAGTGTCTTTATGTTGATTATTGACGATAAAGGCATCGGGATAGACCAAAATCTGTTTCAGTTTGGGGTAAAAGTCGGTTTTACGATTGAGTAGCAGTAGACAGGCTTGGGCCGCGATTGTGACTCTTACTTCATCCGTGATCTCAAAATTATCGCAGCCGATAAAGACTTTTTCATCGATGAAAATTTGGATATGTCGTTTGAGTTGCAGTTGTAGATCTGCGGGTAGAGCATGGAAGTAAGGCAGTCTTTTTTTGAGAATGCTGCGCCATTCTTTTGGAAAAGGTTTCATCGTGACTCGTCGACGATGTAAGGTCTTGCGCCAACGACTCAACAGTAGCCAGGTAATTGCGCCAATTCCTAGGATAAGCGTGATAACAATAGCGAGCATACTTCCCTGACTTTATCCTGATTAACTTAGTATTAGCTAATGGGGGTGAAGTCAGCGTAACTCAATCCTCTGGTGAAAAAAGAAACTGAACAGTCGCCGCATTTTATGGTTAGGAATAGCGAACTGGTTGGTTTAGTCGTGTCTCTGAACGATTGCGACCTGTTAGTTTGGCGTGATAGAGAGCCTCATCAGCTTGATTAATTAAGCTATTCGTATCCATAGGTTGTGATCGCTCCCAGCAAGTAATACCAGCGCTGATGGTCAGTATGCCGTCATGGGGGGAGTCTTCATGTGGTATTTTTAAATTGATGATTTTATTGCGTAATATTTCAGCAAAATGATATGCCTCCTCGAGATTGCTCGATGGCAGTACTATCATGAACTCCTCTCCGCCATAGCGGGCAAGCATGTAAGTGGGTTGTTTCAAGATCGATTTGGCGGCATTCACGATTTTCTTAAGACATTGATCGCCTGCGACATGACCATACCTATCGTTAAATTGTTTAAAATTATCAATATCAAACAGAATTATACCTAGGGGCATGTTGTGGTCCCTTGCATACTCTAATTCTTTTTGGAGTTGTAAATCTAAATAGCGGCGATTATAGCAGCCAGTTAATCCGTCGGTTTCGGCCATGCCTTTAACCTGAGCTGCGTAGCTTTTTAATGTCTCTAAGGAGCTCACCATTTGCTGGAGCTCTAAGTTATCAGTGACAGGCATTCTGGCGTCGAGTTTTTCATTGGCAATGGCATTCATTGCATCTCGAGTCGCCATGACAGGCTTGATGATTCCCTTAGTGATAAAGTGCCAACTGGTGAGCCAGATGAAGAAGCAATATAAGATGCCACTGCAGAAAATTAATACGATAAATGCGGTGCTATCGTTTTTAAGTTCGCGGCCTGTTTGCTGAATTTCATTTTCAACTTGGTTAACGAGATCCTGCGTATAGGTCGCAACGATTTGTGCGGCATCAGCTTGGTATTCTAAATGCGCATTGGCGATATGAGTGCTTCTAATTGCTTTGCGAGAAAGTTCAAAGAGGTTGTCTTCACCGACCATGGTCTGTTTTATTTGTGATAACAAATTAAAATATAAGTTTTTATCGCCACCGATACTATCAAGCATAGCCTCCATGCTTAACAGCAGTCGCATAGCATCTCTTTGGGTTTGGTTTAGTTCAACTAGATTGTCGATGATATTCACTTGAGTTAACTGGGTAAATAAGTGTTCTCCTAGATGACTAAATAAAGATAGCTGCTGATTGGTATTGATATTTAAAGCAATCTGGTCAACGTTTCTCAGCTTAAGCTGACGTTCAGAGTCCGTATTAATATGCTGAAATTGGGTTTGCATTTCATCGCTAAATCCCGACGCCATTGACGTTAAGTTGGCTTGAATATTGGCTGCCTGTGAATTGGCTTGTAAGGCAGTATCGGTTAACGTGTTGAGTAATGGCAGTTGTTGTAAGTAATACAGTTGAGTATCTAAGGCGTGATTTAATTCTTGCTTATTGACAGTAGAAGTTTCTATTGAGGCCAGTAGTCGTGAGTCATTGATAAGTAATTCCCATTGTGTAGAAAGTTCACCTAACAGGCTAGTTCTTTGTTTTTCATCATAATAGTTATTCAAGCGTGCAGTAATGATTTGTAGTTTTTCACTGTTTTTTGCCAGTTGCAGCGCGGTGGTGACTTTTACCACATCTACCCCGACTAAGTGTTCAATTTCTGATTTGAGTTGCTGTGACAGTAATATGGCGACAACACCATTTAATAGCGCCATGCCCACTATGATATAGAAGGCTGAGGTTATTTTTTGTTTCAAACTTTTCAGTGGTTTAGTGCTTGGCATTATTTTCTTTGTCAATAGCAGGTACCTCTCCATAGGTATTTTGGAGGTGTTTTATCTCTGCACTTAATTTAATGAAAATATCTTCACTGTTAGCGGGTCTGCGGCTTGCGCTAAAACAGGCGTGGCTGAGTTCAGGGTAAATTTGTCCCATGGCAGTACTGGTGAAATGCCCAAAGGATAAGACCTTAGTAGACCAAAACATATTGGCTATGTGGCTTGCCTCAAATGCGCCTGCTATGCCTCTTAAAGATTCATCTTCAAATTCTGGGGCTGTTACTACATCCATACGACAGGGATTACCACCCCCCATAGCATAGGCATGTTGTGCCTCATAGGTGCCCATATATTTGAGCAGCCAATAGGCAGCTTGAGGGTTTTTGCTGTCGTAGCTAACGGCAAAGGCATAAGCGCCATTGTAGGGATAACCGCCAGGCACTTGGCTTACGGCTAGACGCGCGCCGAGAATGTTCTGTTCAACTTTAAAGGATTTATACCACAGATTATTGTAGGCAAAAGGCCACATTGCCGCTTGACCTGTTGCAATAGCATTAGCTGCTTCATTGAAAGCAAACTGCTCGTTAGCGGGAACGGCATAGGGCATTAATTCGCGATATTGCTTGGCCGCTTCAATGGCTTCATGGTTGATGGTGGGCACTTCAAAATGGGAGATCTGTTTCTGGCTGTTATAGACGGGCTGCATCCAAGTGCCACCTAAGCTCCAAATCATGCTAGAGAATTCATCGTTAATATGGGGTTTATCACCCGACATTAGCGCTAGACCGTAAAAGTCATGAGTCAGTATTTTATCCGCCAATATAGTGCCTGCTTTACGAGTGAAGAACTGAGCTTGATCTCGTAACTCTGTTAAGGTTTTTGCTGGTGCGAGTGGATAGCCAAACTGACGCAGAAACTGAGCTTTTTCAGTTTTATTATCAAAGAGATCTGCTCGATAATGATTTCCCATAACATAATTGTTATAGGGAATAGCATGGATTTCACCTTGATAGGACAAGATGTTAAGTAGCGATGGGTAATAGGGTTCTAGGTATTTCTCCATGGCCTTTTCGCCATCGGGATCGTACAGTTTAGCGAGTTCAATTAAGGGCACTGTATAACCATTGGCAGCCCATTCTTTAGCCCAGCCCGCTTCCATTGTGAGTAAATCGTATTTGCCTGAACCTTGAAGTAAATTCTGGGTCTGTAAGTTAAACATATCCTCTAATTCAGTACTGACCACCTGCACTTTTACGCCGGTTTTAGCGGTGAATTTAGGCAACATTTCTTGGGTTAAATAGTCGGTCCAAAATCCTTTTTCAGCGACCAAAGTAATGGGGGTTTTGTTTGTTAGCGGCGGGATTTGTGCCAATGAAAATTCTGCGTAACAGGGCATCATTATCGCTGCGGTTAAACAAAGAAAAATAAATCTGATCCGGTTTAACAAAAATAACACCTTAATGTTACGTATTGACTCTGAGTTAATATCATTAATTCAGCATTATGTATATTTAAGGATAGGTGGGATCAGAACTTATGCCGCGATTTTATGATGGTTTTTATTGTGTTTTTTACTTTTTGAGTAAAAAGCCGGTAACTCGATCTTAGCTAAGTTACCGGAAAAGGGTGGGAGTAGTGTGAATCGTTAACGGTTTTGGCGTTGTTGTTCTCGTAATTGCCTCAAGGCAATAGGTAGGTCGAAGTGTTGTTCAATCAAGAGTCGGAGCAGCTTTGATTTGGATATAGTGCTTTCTTCTGCCAGTGTAGCAAGATGGGTTATTGCCGCTTCACTGAGGGAAAATGTTGCTTTGCGATAGTGTGTTTTAGTTTCTACTTTTGCCGGGAATAATACGTCTGTTTCTAGGCTTTGTTTGTGCAAGCTCAACACATTGGAATGGCTCCGCGCCATGTCAGTTGTGTCTGTGGTTTTTGTGACAGTTGCATCTGCTTTATGATCTAGATTGCTTTTTATCTTATTCAGACTTTGTCCCATTGCGTACAAGTTTGCCGCTTCAATAAACTCATCTAACGAAAGCGAGTGCTGTAAGCTGCTAGATGACATAGCGTTTTTCTTGAGATCGCTGAGTCCCATTTTGCCCCCTTCGTTGAGTAGTCGTGTGAGTGGATTGAGTTTGATGGGGCAAATGATGATGCATTTGACTCACCCCCTGAGCGTGTATCGCGGGATGTAGGAGATTGGCTAAGCTGGCAGCACAATCGACTTGGAATAGTTCGCAGGCGATAGTGCGAATTTCTTCGGCTGCTTTTCCTGTGGGCTCGATTTCAATTACCGATAATCCTGATTCTTCACTGTCATCATAAACATTGCGGCAATATGTTATTGCGTCAAGGACATGGATGTCATAGGTTTTACAGACTTCTTTGGCCTCCAAAATTCGGTTAGCTTGATTGGGTAGACTTGGACATTGGGTGATCACAAAAGAAGCCCGTAACTTGGGATTAATCATCTTACACGTCGCGACGATATCGTCCATATGACACACAGTTTTTAAATCGCGGCGCTTAGGTCTTAAGGGCATTAAAATGTAAGAGGCGACTGACATGGTTGCTCGTAGTGCTAGGTTATCTTGCCCACCGCAGTCGACTATGACTACATCATAGTGTTGCTCAAGACTGAGTAAGTCATTACGGATCTTACCGTAAAGCTGCACGTAATTGATGCTGGCAAGTTGCGGATTGTTGTTTCTTGCATGGATCCAATCAGAGGTGGTGCGCTGGGGATCGCAGTCCACCATAATGACCGAGGCGCTACATTCTGTGGTTAGAAATACAGCTATATTTTGGGCCAAGCAACTTTTACCGCTGCCGCCTTTTTCTCCACCGATTAAGACTATCATGACGCATTCCTTAATTCTTTTGATGACCCATGTGCAGCGAGTTGATGAGTTTGGAGCTATCCGCATTGATGTCCGAAATCGAATGTAAACCTAATGTTAATCTCGGTCAATTGGCTGATTTTTGACGCTTTTAAATTAAATTGTCGTAGGCGTTTTTCTGTCAGTATCTGGTCATATGCCGTTAATTTGACAAAAAAGATGAGACGAGGGATTTATAAAAATGTTTTTTATCTTATTGGTTTTACATTGTTTTATCTGTTATCCGTCAGTTAAAAGGGTTGTTTGTGGTGATCGGTAACTGTGCATAGGACTTAGGGTGTAGTTTTTTATTTCTTTCTTGGTACAAATGTTAATTTTATATTTCTAAATGTTATTAACTGATCTGAGTAAATTATCAGCTTCTCAGTCGAAAGTGGTCTTGTTTGGTGAGGCACTTGTCATCAAACTGCCAAATGCTGGCTTTATCATCTCTATAGACTGACGTCTAAATCGCTTGAAATTTCAACCATGGAGAAGGGATGCCAAATGGATATCAAAACTATTATGCCTATTAAGTTTGAACTCGTTGAAACTGCACCGTTATTTCATGAACTACTTAATCTGCGGGCCACAGTTGGCCTCCCTTCTATTGGCGTTGAACTTGCGGATGTACAGGCATTGTTCTGGGTCTCTATTCGATTAAGTGACAAGACTGAATTGGAGCATGCCGGCGCTGGGGCCGCTAAGTCTAATCTATTGGCAACGGCGTGTGTTTATGGCAACAAGCCCGGGCATTTGATGATTGAAGATTTTATTGTCTTACCCGAATACCAATCCTATGGGCTAGCAAAGATAATACTTGAGCGGGTGATGGCCTTTGTTGATGACCATGCGAGTGCGGGAACTTGTGTCAGTATGACCGCCCATGGTGAGCATGAGCGCTTATGTAGTGAATATGGTTTTCAGTATGCTCCCTGCGCTAACTTAGGGCCTAATTTGTTAAAAATTATCGCTTAATATTCGTGTGAGAATGCCTTTTAGGTGTTAGCTAGCACGTATTTTAGCCCTTGGGTATATAGTTACTTTTGTGTAGTTAACGGCGACATTCGTTCGCTTATGTTGTAGCATCCGTAGGATTATCGTGACGTTCTGTATGAGATAACAACCTATGGATCAGCAACTCCTTATTGATGCTGTTAATCAAAAAATGCCCTTTGGTAAGTACGCTGGACGTAAGTTGCTCGAATTACCCGAACCTTATCTGGTGTGGTTCCATAAGCAAGGTTTTCCTCAAGGGAAACTTGGTGAGCAATTAGCCCTAATGTACGAAATCAAACTTAATGGCTTAGAAGGCATGCTAAAACCGCTGTTGAAATGAGTTCCCTTCTTTTAAGAAAAATACTGCTTTTGCGATAAGTGTTGTATTTCGTGATAGAGATTAGCGATTTATTGTTTTTAGCGTGCTTTAATGCAGCATATTAGCAAAACAAAAGGAACGCAGGCATGATGGCAAAATGGGTAAAATTAGCGGCAGTAGCGACTTTAGCGTTAGGCATGTCAAGTGCTTGGGCTCAGGGTGTCACCCACGAAGGTACTGTTGTTGATACTATGAACGGTGGTGGTTACACCTACGTACAGATTAAAGAAGCTGATACCACTTTTTGGGCCGCGGGTCCTCAAACTGAAGTGAGCAAAGGCGATAAAGTGGCTGTGGTTGAGCAAATGTGGATGAACGAATTCACCAGCAAAACCTTGAACCGCACCTTTGATAAACTGTTATTTGTTGGCCAAATCGATAAGAAATAGTCAGCAGTATTGAGTGCGCTCACCTGAGCGCCTCTGTAATTCAACGGCTTCGATACTTTCGAGGCCGTTTTTGTTTTTAGCGTTCAATGCCGCTAAATCTGAGTTTGTGACTATCTCGATGGGGACAAAGGCGGCAAAATAGCGGCTATTTTTCTAGCCGTTATTACTCAGTAGGGGATCACTCAAGTGATGGCGTTTGAACAGTTCGAGATCCAGCCTTATCAATCATGTTATGCACGTGAAGTGAGTGAGTTATTTCACCTTTGCGTGCACAGCATTACCCATGTTCGTTATGCGCAGGCGCAGCTTATGGCTTGGTCTGCGGCGCCAAGATCGGCTAAACATTGGCATTTACGGTTAAGCCGCTCGAAGGCGTGGGTGGTTTTAGCCATAGATGAAGCGACAGCTTCTTCAGTTTGTTGCGGTTTTATCAATGTCGAAACCCATTTCCCCCGCCAAGGTTACTTAGATAGCTTATATATACATCCAGATTATCAAGGTCAGGGATTAGGTGAGCGCGCTTATCTTGTTTTAGAAGCTTGGGCTAAGGCACAAGGCTATGTGCGCTTGAGCTTGGACGCATCTTATCTCTCTAAAGGGTTGTTTACTCGGATGGGATTTATTCAAATACAGCGCAGTTATCAGCAAAAACTTGGGCAAGTGATCCCCGGTTTCTATATGGAAAAGAATATAGGAAAGAATATTTAACGCGCGTTTACTATGGTTTCAGCTAGAAAGTGATGTAAGGTATTCCACAGTAAAACATTAGCTTAACGCCGTTTAGTGACACTATTTAACTTAATCAGCACTGTTTAGCTTAAATTAGAATTCGGTTAATCTAAGTCAATTAATGATTCAAGATGGAGGGCAGAGAATGAAGATTCGACTATTTACGCCATCGGATGTCTCGCAGCTGGCGGCAATATTTGAGGCGAGTGTAATGCAAGGCTCTGGCGAGTTTTACTCGTTTGCCGAGCGCTCTGCTTGGGCTTATATCGAAGGTGAGATCCGCAGTGAGAACTATTGGCTTGAACGCTTACAGGGAACCACTATTTGGGTTGCCGAAACCGATAATATGCTGGTGGGTTTTATCAATCTTAAGATAGGCGCCGACAGCGATGTTGAAGCCGCTGCTGAAGTGGAATGTTTGTTTGTTCATCCAGAATATGCCCGTTCTGGGGTTGCTACCTCTTTGTATTTTGCGTTGTTTGAAGAAGTTAAAATCTTAGCGCTGAAACGATTAACGGTTGAAGCATCCTATCTCGCGCGGCCTTTTTTTGAGAAACAGGGATTTCGCAGTATTCGTCGTAATGAACATAAACGTTTTTTGAATGCGGCGGATAAAGCACAGGGCCAAGCTCAAGTGTTGGTTAACTTCAGCATGACGCTCGCCCTCTAACTCAGCTTATCAAGGGCTGTTCTGGTAGCTAAACGAAGCCGTTAGCACTGCTTTATAACATCGCCTTATAACATCGCCATAGAAGCGCCAATAAAAAACACTGCCAAAGATGACTTGTGGCAGTGCTTCTCGGTGAGTGCTTATCAAGCTGGCATCTAATCACTTACTTAATTGTTTGCTTGGTAATAACCAATAACTAATAAATAGTGAAGCTGAATTACTGAATCGCTTTGTTAAATCACTTGTATTACGCATTAGGCGATAAATCGAACACTAATGCGGTAACTGGGCCGCTTGTTGCAGTAAAGTCGACACTCGCGAGTTGTGTCAGATGTGCGCCGTCCCCAGCCGTGAGTGTTGTGCCATTGATATCCAACGTACCTTCAATCAATTGAACATACAGATGACGATTTGCTTGAGCGGCGCTTCTGTCCATCGTTACTTTTTCGCCCTCACTCAACACTAAACGATATAGGGTCGCATCTTGTTGCACTTTGAGCGTGCCATTTTCACCGTTTGGTGTCACTACAGCCGTCAGTGGTGAGCTTTGCTCGAATGCCTTTTGCTGATAACCCGCATCTATGCCTAAAGTATCTGGGCGGATCCAAATCTGTAAAAAGTGCAGCGGCTCAGTTTTAGAGGCATTAAACTCGCTGTGGTAAATGCCTTTACCTGCGGACATCAATTGAAACTCTCCTGCGGGTAAGGTTTTGATATTGCCGAAGCTATCCTTGTGAGCGATAGTGCCGGATATCACGTAACTGATTATCTCCATGTCTTTATGACCATGGGTATCAAAACCTGCGCCGGGTGCCACTCTGTCATCGTTGATGACTCTTAGGGATGATATCCCCATGTGCTCTGGGTCATAGTAGCTAGAGAAAGAGAAGGTATGTTGACTCTTTAGCCAGCCTAAGTCTGCTTGACCGCGATCTTGTGCTTTTCTTAATGTGATCATCTTGCTTTCCCCTTTATTTGATGCGGTTAGCGAATAGGTTATCTACAGCGAATTTGCCAGCACCAGATACCGTCAATGAGACTGTGGCTGCTAATAGGGCGAGACCAAATTCGTAACCGTTATTGGCAAGGAACAGACCGTTGCCTATATGTACCGAGAAAATCGCCACAACCATAGTGAATGACAAGACGAGGGCCGTTGGGCGAGTCAGCAGGCCGAGCAACAGGAACAGGCCGCCGAAGAATTCACTTGAACCTGCCATCAATGCCATTAAGTAACCTGGCGTCAAACCAATCGATGCCATCCATTGTCCAGTGCCTTCTAAGCCGTAACCACCGAACCAGCCAAACAGTTTTTGTGAACCATGGGCGATTAAGATAATCCCGATAGGAATACGCAGTGCCAGTGGGGCAAGACTAGGGGCTGATTTGAGTGTTTTTGCTATGAGTGCTTTCATGGGGTATTCCTTATTTCAAATTATTTAATAAGTGTTTAAGTGTGTTGTTCAATCAGTCTTAACTCAGTTTTTTAATCTGTTCTAACTTAACTTTACTCAGTATCTACATCCGATTTCGGCAGTGAGTTCCGCAGAACCTCTCCATTGCTAAGCAGTGTAGACTTGACCTTTGGCAAAGAAAATCGGAACATTTTCAATGTCTACTTCAAATAATTTGAATATGAGGTTTTTATGTTGCCATCTATTAGTCTCGATGGATTAATCGTGCTCGATGCTATTGATAAGAAAGGCAGTTTTTCCGCTGCTGCCGAGTCTTTGTTTCGGGTGCCGTCGGCACTGACCTACACAGTGCAGAAACTGGAAAGCGATTTAGGCACAAAATTATTTGAACGTAAGGGCCAGCGAGCCGAGCTGACCTTAGTCGGTCAACTTGTGCTGCGCCAAGGCCGAGAAATCCTTGCGGCAACATCAAGGCTCGAAGAGGCGGTGCGTCAACTCGAGACAGGCTGGGAGTCTTCATTGACCTTAGCCATAGATACAGTGGTGCCGGATTTACCCCTGCTGCAGTTGATTGGTGAGTTTACTGAGCTGGGTAAGCAAGTGACTGTGAATATCAGCGAAGAGTCCTTAGGTGGCGGCTGGGATGCGCTCTATTCTGGCCGTGCCGATATCGCTATCGGCGTAACAGGGGAGTTGCCCAAAGGCCAATATCATGTGGTTGAAATTGGGGAGTTGGAGTTTGTATTTGCTTTAAATCCTTCGCATCCATTGGCGCAACATGCAGGCCCAATTCCGACCGAGGCATTGTTGCAATTTCCTTCCATTGTGGTGGCAGACAGTTCGACCGCCCTAGCACAGCGATCAAGTGGTTTATTTGATAGTCGCCAAGTGATCCGTGTGCCGAATATGCAGACCAAAATTAAGGCGCAGCAATTGGGATTAGGTGTGGGTTACATTCCAAAGCACTTGATCTTAGATGCGTTGGCGGCGGGAAGCCTAGTGGCTTGTCATGTGGAAATGCCGCGCCCAACGCAAGCTGTGTTTATGGCATGGCGTAAATATGCTGAAGGCAAGGCGCAGGATTGGTTTACTGCGCGTTTACCGCAATGTGATTGGCAATTTTAAGCTCAGGTTTGTTTAGTGCTTTGTAAGTTGCCACTCACTTTGCTCCTCACAGCATTAATGTTTACGCCATGAGGAGCATAGCGCCTAACCTATACGTTGGCTGTGGCTGGTGTAATGCACATGCTGTGACAATAAATCAGACAGATTCGGTGAGCGATTCAAGAATCGAATAAAGGCCTGTGGCAAAGTCAGTGACTCCATCGACTCCTGCCAGCGGGCTTGCAGCAATGGAGAATAACCTTCTTTACCTGCGGCGGTATAAGATGTTGAAACTCCTACGTAAAGTGACTCAGGTTCAACGGGATACCATAGTGATTGGCTGTCTTGCTGCATCATCTCTAGTCTGAATAAACGCTCACCCAGTGGGCGTCGCCCATCGTAGTAATACCGTAGGCCGTAAGTGTAGGGGAAGCTGCCTGCACCTGTGCCACGGACACTGTTGTTGGTTGCCGCGTTAATCGCCGATTCGAGCGCTTGATAGAGAAACTGACCTTGAATTTCATACTTAACTAATGGTAATTCGAAGGGGAGTAATTGCCCCATCACATCGGCTAGTGTCAATTGTCCTTGGGCCACCGATTGGCGCACACCGCCAGCATTATGCAGAGCAAAGTTCACTCTTGGGTCGACCAGTTTGGCTTCTTGGAACATGCTGCGACTCACCCAAGGTGCTATTTCACTGCCGTGGGGCAGGGCTTTAGAGGGTAAGCGGGTATGGACTAAGTTCTTCGGCACCAGTGCTAACACTTTGTTTTCCATCTCTGCGATAGCGGGTTTGTAGATATCTCGGATCACGCCATCGATATCGGCATCGGCATCATCCCAAAAGATATTCGGATGCTGATTAAGCTGCTGGCGCACAGCTTGGTAATCTTGGTTATCGACTGCCGTGTTAGCACTTAAGATAAAGTGTTGATCTAGCATGAAGTAGTTGCCGCCTGTTAAGCTCAGCATTTTACCTTCAGCGTCAAATACTACCTCGGCCAAGCCGACGACTTCGGCATACTTACCCGCATGCACTATGGGCGTGTTATTGATGACTTCACCGTAGGGCAGGTTGCTCAAACCTAAGGCGCGAAAATCCCCCTGTAGCGTATGTGTGTGACCGCCGACGATAAGGCTAATACCATCGACTTCGGCCGCGAGGCGTTTATCCTGATCTAAGCCTAAGTGACTGAGCACGATAATATGCTTAATACCTTGATTTTTAAGGTGCTCAACCGTGCGCGCGGTAGTGGCGATAGCATCGACAAAATGGGTGTCGGGATCGGGACGAGCGATCTCTTTCATCTGATCTAAGGTAATACCGACAATTGCTAAGGTCTTATCGTGGAAGGGCTTAAGCAGGTATTTCGCGCGTTGTTGCTCATGATCATAATCCAAGATATTAGGCAAACCTCGCAGACAACTGGGTTTGTTGAGATCTTCTTGGCTTAAATCCATATTGCCCGCAAGCAATGGGAAATCAATTTGCTTGGCAAACTCGGCAAGTCTGGCGTTCCCTTCATCGATATCGTGGTTGCCAATGACCATAGCATCAGGAGCTAACAGATTGAGTAAGTGGGCGTTGGCCTTACCTTTAAAATGGCTGAAATATAGCGTGCCCTGGAAGCTGTCACCACCATGCAGGAAAATAAAAGGCGTATTGGTTTGTGCAGCGGTGTGACGCGCTTTTGTGATGTGATGGCCGATGCGGGCATAACCACCGCTATGGCTGGTCACATCTAGCTTATGTTGGCCTATGTTAAGGCTAAATTGGACGCGGCAGGGTTCAAAATTCGAATGGGTGTCATTAATGTGCGCGAGTGAGAGTGTGTAGCTCTGTGTCATAACTTACCTCTATTACGGCGGGTGAGTATATACCCAAGCAACCTGAAAATGCGAGTTTCAGAGGGTTCTGAGTTATCTGCATTCTAAAAGAATAAAGGGAGCTAGGCTCCCTTTATATTAACAAGCACTAAACTTGGTTAGCCTTCAGCCGGATTTGGCTTCGTCATCATCGGATGCGGCTTCAAAATCACCGTCATCGGATAGGCGAATGCCTTTTTGCTTCATGCGCTTAGTCCAAAGTTTACGTGCCAATTGCTGCATATCGGTCGCGGGGTCGTTTAGATCGACAATCTCTAATCCTAACATAGATTCGATGATATCTTCTTGAGTTACGATACCTTGGCTACTGCCGTACTCGTCGACCACCATCGCAATTTGGGTGTTACGCTTAATCATACGCTCAAAAAGTGGCAGAATTTTTGCGGTTTCAGGCACCACAAATAAACTCCGTTTAAGCTCACCAATCGGCGCTTCTGGCGTGTAACGCTCAGCCAGCAAAACATCGGTGCGGGTAATGTAACCAATCACATCATCATGATCTTGGTCGTACACAGGAATACGGGTAAAAGGTTTGTCGCGATATTGGCGCACAAACTCATTTTGAGTCAGATCCACTGGCAGCGAGAACATCACAGTGCGCGGCGTCATGATTGCCGTAACGGGCATATCTCGCACCTTCAGCATTTGCGTCAAAATTTTTGACTCTTGCTCATCAAGCTCACCGGATTCATGGCCAATTTTGGCCATAGCACTCATCTCTTGGCGTATGTAGTGGCCTTCATCACCTTTGCCCATTAGGCGAGTGACTTGCTGTGACATCCAGATCAGCGGTTTAGTGGTACGTTTCATCCACAGCACGGCAACAGAAACACTCGGTGCGAGGCGACGCCAATGGTTTGCACCCAATGATTTAGGAATGATTTCTGAGAAAAACAGGATAATAAAGGTTAATACGCCCGAGAAAACACCTAACATATCGTCACCAAATACTTTAGCCGCTTGCGCACCTGCAACGGCGGCACCGACGGTATGAGCGATAGTATTTAGGGTAAGGATTGACACCAAAGGGGCTTCGACATTCTCTTTCAATCTACGTAAGCGCGCGGCTGCGGCACTGTCAGTTTGTTCGAGTGATGCGATATAACTTGGGGTAACCGATAACAGAACAGCTTCGAACACACTGCACAGAAAAGAAACAGCGACAGCGACAAGCACTATAATGATGAGGGTTAACATATAGGTGGAATTACAACTCCGTATTTTAGGCCAATATTAGCCCGTGGAGATTCTATCATAGGTGAATTGAGTTACTGGCTAAAATTTATTTGCGTCTGTATAATTCGCCGCCCTGTTGCAGGATCCGGTTTTTGGTGTTGAGGTTAGCTATATGAGTGAAAAGAAGATCAATTTATTAGACCTTGATCGTAAGGCGATGCGCGCATTATTTGCGGAAATGGGTGAAAAACCCTTTCGTGCCGATCAGCTCATGAAATGGCTATATCATTTCGGTGTCAGTGACTTCGAAGAGATGACCAACATCAACAAAGTGTTACGTCAAAAATTGGCGGCCCGCTGCGAGATCGTTGCACCAGAAATTTCGAGTTTCCAAAAATCGACCGATGGTACGATAAAATTTGCAATCAATGTTGGCCAAGGCCAAGAAGTGGAAACGGTTTATATTCCTGAGGATGATCGTGCGACCTTGTGTGTATCTTCACAGGTTGGCTGTGCGCTGGAATGTACTTTCTGCTCGACGGGTCAGCAAGGTTTTAACCGTAACTTAACGGTTTCTGAAATCGTCGGCCAAATCTGGCGCGTGTCGCACTTTTTAGGATTTGCAAAAGACACGGGCGAGCGTCCGATCACTAACGTCGTGATGATGGGCATGGGTGAGCCATTACTCAATTTAGCTAATGTGATCCCTGCGATGGACATCATGCTCGATGATTTTGGTTTTAGTTTATCAAAGCGCCGCGTGACCTTATCAACATCAGGCGTAGTGCCAGCGTTAGACAAACTGGGCGATGCCATCGATGTGGCACTTGCTGTCAGTATTCATGCACCGAATGATGAGTTGCGTGACAT
Organism: Shewanella sp. DC2-4; assembly: GCF_013248875.1. Classification (NCBI taxonomy): domain Bacteria; kingdom Pseudomonadati; phylum Pseudomonadota; class Gammaproteobacteria; order Alteromonadales; family Shewanellaceae; genus Shewanella; species Shewanella sp. DC2-4. The sequence continues at coordinate 1,029,213 of NZ_JABRVR010000002.1, forward strand.
TCTGGTCCCGATCAATAAAAAGTATCCGTTGGATGAGTTTTTAGCGGGTATTCGTCGCTATATTGCTAAATCAAATGCTAACCGCGGCCGCGTGACGGTTGAATATGTGATGCTAGATCATATCAACGACAGTACAGACCAAGCCCATGAGTTAGCTAAGTTAATGAAAGATACACCTTGTAAGGTGAATCTGATCCCATTTAATCCGTATCCTGGCTCGCCTTATGGCCGCTCATCTAATTCACGTATCGACCGTTTTTCTAAGGTTCTTATGGAATACGGTTTTACTGTCATCGTACGTAAAACCCGTGGAGATGACATCGATGCCGCTTGTGGTCAGTTAGCTGGCGATATTCGCGACAGAACGAAACGTTTAGCGAAAAAACGCATGCAAGAAAACCAGATTTCAGTCACAATGAATTAACTCTTTGTTTGCACAGATTTATAGGCTTGCCCATGAAGCATGGATTGCCAAGGTTTTCGTTGATTTTAAGCCTGTCGTTATTGATGACAGGATGCGTCACTGAGCGTACTTATACTGGGACAGATATTCCTGTTTCGGAACGAAAGTTAGACAAAGTCGCCGCCGCAAGAGAGCGGATGCAGCTCGGTTTAACCTATTTAAATCGAGGTAGCACGGAACAAGCCAAATACAATCTTGATAAAGCATTAGAATATGCTCCAGAGCTCGAAGATGTGCATACCGCTCTGGCTTATTACTATCAAACCGTGGGCGATTTAGTGCGTACCGAAGAGTCGTACATGAATGCCATTAGTACTAAGGACGCCTCTGGCGATTCCATGAATAATTTCGGGGTGTTTTTGTGCCAACAAAAGCAATACAACAAAGCTGAAAAAATGTTTTTGGCCGCAATTGAAATGCCCAAATATACGCGCACTGCCTCAAGCTATGAGAACTTAGGTCTTTGTAGTCGCGAAGCAGGACAAGCAGAAAAGGCACGACAGTATTTTCAGATGGCGTTAAAGTATGACCCGAGACGCTCGGTGTCATTACTGGAGTTGGCAGAGTTAGAAGTCAATCAAGGTGATTTTATTCAGGCGCGAAACCAATTAGCGCGCTATCACCAAGTGGCTGAGCAAACTCCAGAAAGTTTAGCGCTCGGGATCAAAATAGAGCAGGCAGTGAATGATGATGCCGCTGTGAAGAGATTTGGTATTTTATTGCTTGCCAAATTCCCAGCATCACCTCAGGCCAAGCAATACAGAGTTAATTTGCATCAATGAAAGATCATGAAACCAATGCGCCAGTTGAGTCGGTAGCACCGCAATCAGTCGCGCTAGATGTCACGCTTGGTACTTTATTAAAAGCCGCCCGCGAAAAAATGGGCCTTAGTATTCAAGATGCCGCTGTAAAGCTGCATCTACGTCCTCGTATTATTGAAGATATTGAAGCTGACAATTTTACGAATATAGCCTCATCGACTTATGTACGTGGCTATGTGAAAAACTACGCGCGTATGGTCAGTGCCGATGCGGCTTTGATTGAAGCTTGTCTTGTGCAGCAAGTGCCAGTCGTGACTGAGCCTGCAATGCAAAGTTTTTCACGCAAAACCACATATCAAGCTCGCGATACACGTTTAACTTGGCTGAGTATTTTTATCGTCATAGTGTTACTCGGTTCGTTAGTCGTCTGGTGGATGCAAAAAACGACCTTGCTAAGCACTATTGATGTGTCGCAACCCACGGCTGAAGAGGTCGCAGCAGCGAATCAGACGCTGCCAGGTGATGTGTTATTGACCGAAACGGATGCCAGTCCTCGTTTGACTGAGATTGCCGCAAACGGCTCAATGTCTATCGATGGTCCAATTAAAGATACTGATGCAAGCACTATTGATGTCAGCACAGGACCAACGGACAATAATTATCCTCAGACCGTTGATACGAGTAATGAAGATGGTGGTTCAGTAATCGCAGCCACTACGACAACGCCATCTGTTCCGCAAACGACAGCTCCTGTAGTCCAACAGCCTGTTAGTTCAACGCCTTCACCCACCACAACATCAACGACCACTGCCACTGCAGCAAGTACTTTGGTTGCTGTTGCAGGACAATCGATTATAGATGTCCAGTTGACGGGTGATTGCTGGATAAACATTGTTGATGCGAAAGGTAAAGCGTTAGTCGATGGTGTTAAAGGCGCTGGCGCGACAGTGCAAGTGAGCGGTGTACCACCGTTTAAAGTCATTTTAGGTGCGCCCCATGTAGCGACCTTAAGCTTAGATGGTCAAATTGTTAGCCTAGCGGATTTCCCCAAGGGACGAGTCGCGCGTTTAACCTTGCCTAAAGCCTAACGACCGCGTAATGATCTGCAGCACGTACCGAAATAGAGCGTATTAAGCATGTATAATGAAACTCCCATAAAAAGACGTCCTTCCACCCGCATTTATGTGGGTAATGTACCGATTGGTGATGGGGCGCCGATTGCTGTTCAGTCAATGACCAATACTAAGACTACAGATGTTGAAGCGACAATCGCTCAAATTCGTGCCTTAGAGAAAGTCGGTGCCGATATAGTGCGTATCTCTGTACCCACTATGGATGCGGCTGAAGCCTTTAAACTCATTAAGCAAGCGGTCAATGTTCCTTTAGTGGCCGACATTCATTTTGATTATCGCATTGCTCTAAAAGTTGCTGAATACGGTGTCGATTGCCTTCGAATCAATCCGGGCAATATAGGCAATGAAGAGCGTATTCGTAGCGTGGTGGAATGTGCCCGTGACCATAATATTCCTATCCGTATTGGTGTGAATGGTGGTTCATTAGAAAAAGATCTAATGGACAAGTATAAAGAACCCACACCTGAAGCCTTGCTTGAATCAGCTATGCGCCATGTGGATATTCTGGACAGATTGAACTTTGACCAGTTTAAGGTCAGCGTTAAAGCCTCCGATGTATTTTTAGCGGTCGAATCTTACCGTTTATTAGCAAAACAAATTCGTCAACCCCTGCATTTAGGCATTACAGAAGCCGGTGGCGCGCGCGCGGGTTCAGTGAAATCGGCCGTAGGCTTAGGTATGTTATTGGCCGAAGGCATAGGCGATACCCTACGAATTTCCTTGGCCGCTGATCCGGTCGAAGAAATCAAAGTCGGTTTTGACATTTTAAAGTCGCTGCGTATTCGTAGCCGTGGCATTAACTTCATTGCCTGTCCATCTTGTTCTCGTCAAGAGTTCGATGTGATCAGTACCGTTAATGAGTTAGAGCGTCGCCTCGAAGACGTGACTACCGCCATGGATGTGTCTATTATCGGCTGCGTAGTTAACGGCCCAGGTGAAGCCTTAGTGTCGCACATCGGTTTAACGGGTGGGCACAATAAGAGCGGTTACTATGATGAGGGTGAACGTCAAAAAGAACGCTTTGACAACGACAACATTGTCGATTCCCTTGAAGCGAAAATTCGCGCAAAAGCCAGTCAAATGGCGAACCGTATTCAAATAAAAGACACAACTGAGTAATATGTACCCGCATTTGGGCATAGATTACGCCTAATGATGTTGAGCTAGGCCCCGAAACCGACGGGGTCGTTTTACGTTTTACGCTCAAAAGCCTATAATGCGTGACATTTTTATTAATTTAGCGAAATCGGACGAGTCGATACAGTGGCAAAACAGATCCAAGCGATTCGCGGAATGAATGACATTCTGCCAACTCAAAGTCCTCTATGGCAAAAAGTGGAAGCGGTACTACGTTCGAGCGTCAGTGCTTACGGTTACAGCGAAATCCGCACTCCAATAGTGGAAAATACAGATCTTTTTAAACGCTCTATCGGTGAAGTGACTGATATTGTTGAAAAAGAAATGTATACCTTCGCAGATAATAACGGTGACAGCTTAACGCTACGCCCTGAAGGTACCGCGTCGACAGTGCGTGCAGGTAACGAAAACGGTCTGCTATATAACCAAGAGCAACGTCTTTGGTATATGGGGCCTATGTTCCGCCACGAACGTCCACAAAAAGGCCGCTATCGCCAATTTAACCAATTTGGCGTTGAAGTGTATGGCATTGGCTCGGCTGATATTGATGCTGAAGTCTTGATGCTATCGGCACGCCTGTGGGAAAAACTCGGGATTAGCGAGCACGTCTCGCTGCAGCTAAATACCTTAGGTGATCCTGCTGAGCGCGCTGTTTATCGTGATGCCTTGATAGCGTTTTTAGAGCAGCATAAAGATGAGCTCGATGAAGACAGTAAGCGTCGCATGTACAGCAATCCACTGCGAGTATTGGATTCAAAAGATCAAAATGTCCAAGCCATATTGGTTGATGCACCTGAGTTAATGGATTTTCTCGGTGAAGAATCGAAGACACATTTTTCACAATTGCGTGAACTACTTGATGCTGTGGGTATCAAATACACCATTAATCCGCGTCTAGTACGTGGTTTAGATTACTATAATCGCACTGTATTTGAATGGGTTACATCTAGTTTAGGCTCACAAGGTACTGTACTTGCGGGTGGTCGCTACGATGGTTTAGTCGCCCAGTTAGGTGGTAAAGATACTCCAGCGGTCGGTTTTGCTATGGGCTTAGAGCGCATTGTCTTGCTGCTTGAAACCTTAGAGCTGACCAAAGATATTCCGCCAGAAGTGGATGTGTATGTCACGACCATGGGTGATAGCTGTCTGGTTGAAGCCATCAAGGTCGCGCAGGAATTACGTAACGCACTGCCAAACCTTAAAGTGATGAGTCACTGTGGCGGCGGTAACGTGAAGAAACAAATGAAGCGTGCCGACAAAAGCGGTGCGAGTGTGGCACTACTGATAGGTGAAGATGAACTTGCCGAAGGTATGGTTACGGTTAAACATTTACGCAATGACATCGAACAACAACGGGTAGCTCGAAGTGCCTTAGGCGCATTTTTGGCTGAACTGATCAAATAAAGGGGACGTGCGCGTGGAAATTTATAGCACAGAAGAACAACAAGTTGATGCTATCAAGCAGTTCTGGAAAGATTACGGAAATTCAATTTTAATCGGTGCCGTAGTGGGTTTAGGCGGCCTATATGCGTGGAATTATTATTCTGACGTTAAAGTGGCGCAAGCGGAAGAAGCTTCAAAAGCGTTCCAAAATTTGACCACTAAATCTGCCGATGAAGCCGCAATGCTTGCGGGTGTCGCCGAGTTTTCTAAAAATCACGATCAAAAGGGCTATCAAGCCTTGTTAGAACTGATCGTGGCCAAAACTGCGGTAGAAGCGAAGGATTATCCAAAAGCGATTGATGCCTTGAACAAGGTGATTGCGGCTAAACCTGGTGCTGGTTTAGATGTGATTGCGACTTTGCGTTTAGCACGAGTACAAGCAGAGCAAGGTCAAATTGATGCAGCTCTAGCGACCTTAGATCAAGTAACAGATAAAGCTTTCTTCGCTCAGCGCGATGAGTTGAAAGGTGATTTCTTAGTTCGTCAAGGTGAAGTTGAGAAGGCAAAAACAGCTTATCAAGCTGCCATGGACAATGGTGGTGTGGTGACAAGCCCTGCGCTTAAAATCAAACTTGATAGCCTAAATCAGGCATAAGGGATCCCTTGATGAAGTCTTGGTGCAAAAACCTGCTAGCCGCTGGATTAAGTCTGGCCATGTTATCCGCCTGTTCGTCGAGCGATGTCGAAGAAGAACCGGTAAGTGAGTTAACTGCCATTCAGGCGACAGTGTTTCCTGAAGTGAGTTGGAGCACCTCTGTCGGCAATGGTGTTGGAGATTATTATTCTCGCCTCGCCCCCGCCGTTAGTTATGGAAAAATTTTTGCCGCCGACCGTTATGGTGAAGTGGTTGCCTTCGATGAGGCCACTGGCGAGCGCGTTTGGACTAAAGATTTCAGCGAAGAGTTTCGTGATAACGCTTTAGCGAAAAATAAAGGTGCGCGTATTGCTGCTGGTGTGACTGCTGCGCGTAATAAAGTCTTTTTAGGTGGCGAAAGTGGGCTGCTTGCTGCATTGAACGCTGAAGATGGTCAAGTGTTATGGCATGTCGTTGCTGGCGGTGAATTACTGTCTGCTCCCACTGTGGCCGATGACGTCGTGGTGGTCAGTACCAGCTCTGGTTCACTCGAAGCGTTTAACGTTGATACTGGCGCCAAGCTGTGGGTGTATGAAATGCAATTGCCGAATCTGACCCTGCGCGGTACAGGTTCTGCAGCTTACGAAGCGGGTGGTTTCTTCATAGGTACCGCCGATGGCAAAGTGGCTGTTGTGATTAAAAACAATGGTCAAGCTGCGTGGGAACAGGCGATTTACAATCCAACTGGCGGTAACGAGTTTACGCGTATGGCCGACGTGGATATGACCCCCTTGATCCTTGGCGACAATTTATATGCGGTGAGCTACAACGGTAACTTAGTGTCGATGGAACTGCGCACGGGTCGAGTTGTGTGGACACGTAAGTATTCTAGCTTTAACGAGTTAGCATCAGCGGGCCTAAGCTTGTACTTAGTTGACGATCACAGCCGTATCTACTCAGTTGATAAACGTAACGGTTTGGAACTGTGGAGTAATTCTGAGTTAGCTAACCGCACTCTGACATCTCCGGCTGTGTATAAAGACTATTTAGTTGTGGGTGATTTCGAAGGTTATTTGCACTTCATCGATCGCAGTACAGGGACGATTGTGGGTCGTGTCCAAGTGGACAGCTCAGGATTATACAGCCAGCCGTTAGTGGTGGATGATAAAATCTATGTTCAAGGTCGCAGCGGAAAGTTGGCTGTTGTAACACTTCCATAGTTAAAAGTGTTATCCTTGCTGAGCCCCTGGAAGTGTGTTCCGGGGGCTTTTTATTGAAAAGTTTTTTAGAGGCAAAATCATGATCCCTGTAGTGGCCCTTGTTGGTCGGCCGAACGTCGGTAAATCCACCCTATTTAATCGTCTTACGCGCACGCGTGATGCGCTGGTTGCTGACTTTCCTGGCCTAACACGTGACCGTAAATATGGTCGAGCATTCTTATCCGGCTATGAGTTCATTGTGGTCGATACCGGCGGTATCGATGGCACTGAAGAAGGGATCGAGACGAAAATGGCTGAGCAATCCCTTGCTGCCATTGAAGAAGCCGATGTCGTTCTATTTATGACCGATGCGCGCGCGGGTTTAACCGCTGCGGATCTGTCGATTGCCCAGCACTTACGTAGCCGTGAAAAAACCACCTTTGTGGTTGCTAACAAAGTTGACGGTATTGATGCCGATTCAGCTTGTGCCGAGTTTTGGTCTTTAGGTCTTGGTGAAGTTTACCAAATGGCGGCGTCCCAAGGACGCGGCGTGACCAATATGATCGAATACGCGCTGACTCCTTATGCCGAAGCGATGGGCATTGTGCGTCAAGGTGAAGACGAAGTTACTGAAGAGCGTGAATATACCGAAGAAGAAGCCGAAGCTGAGCAAAAGCGTCTGCAAGATTTGCCTATCAAGCTGGCGATCATAGGTAAACCTAACGTCGGTAAGTCAACCCTGACTAACCGTATTCTAGGTGAAGAGCGTGTCGTGGTATTTGATGAACCAGGTACGACCCGTGACAGTATTTACATTCCAATGGAACGCGAAGGTCGCGAGTACGTGATTATCGATACTGCGGGTGTTCGTCGCCGCAGTAAAGTACATCAAGTCATTGAGAAATTTTCAGTGATCAAGACCTTGAAAGCGGTTGAAGATGCTAACGTGGTTTTGCTTATCATCGATGCCCGTGAAGGTATTGCCGAGCAAGATTTAGGTCTGTTAGGTTTCGCACTCAATGCGGGTCGCGCTTTGGTTATTGCCGTCAACAAGTGGGATGGTATCGACCAAGGCATTAAAGATCGCGTGAAGAGCGAGCTTGACCGTCGTCTTGGTTTTATCGACTTTGCCCGCATTCACTTTATTTCGGCGCTGCACGGTACTGGTGTTGGCCATTTATTTGAATCGATTGAAGAAGCTTACGACAGTGCTACACGCCGCGTCAGCACTTCTATGTTGACTCGTATTATGCAAATGTCGCAGGACGATCACCAGCCGCCATTAGTGAATGGTCGCCGTGTGAAGCTTAAATACGCTCACGCCGGTGGTTACAATCCGCCAATCGTGGTTATTCACGGTAACCAAGTGAGTAGACTGCCTGACTCGTACAAACGCTACATGATGAACTACTTCCGTCGTTCGTTGAAAGTGGTGGGTACGCCAATCCAGCTGCGTTTCCAAGAGGGTGATAACCCATTTGAAAACAAGACTGAGAAGTTAACTATGAGCCAAGAGCGCCGTCGCAAGCGCGCACAAAGCCATATCAAAGACAGAAAAACCAAATAGTGTTTTTTACCAGACACATTTGAAACAAAAGGAACCTTAGGGTTCCTTTTGTGTTTTAAGACTATTTCAGCGTCATGTAGATTTATTCGAGCGGTTTTATTTGAGTGACGGTTGATATCACTTGTCCATGGCGCAAGCGGGTCTGCAAACTATCACCTATGGCCAGTTTATCGGCAAAGTCGACCACTTGATTGTGGATGTCAGTGGTAATGCTGTAACCACGGCTTAAAGTGGCAAGCGGGCTGACGGTTTCGAGTTGATGGGCCGCGTACTTTATCCGTTGCTCACTTTGGCTGAGTTTGTCCTGCAATGCATCCTGTAAGCGGCTCGCAAGATAACTTAAGCGGTTACCCTCAATGGCGAGTTTATGCTTGGGAGATTGCTGTTCAAGGCGGCTTGCGAGCAACTGCTGACGGCGGCTGAGCAGATGCAAGCGATTCGACAGCGCGGACTCTAGTCGTAATTGCATCTCATCGAATCTTTGTTCGAACTGCTGCAAAGTCCGTTTAGGGTCTTGGCGTTGCAGTCTGTGCTCTAGCAAACTAAGTCGTCTTTCTTGTTTAAGCTGATAATGTTTCGCGCTTTGTTGCAGGCGCGATAAGGCTGTGGCGAGTTTTTGCGCCTTATTATCACTGTCTTGTGATAATAGCTCCGCGCCTGCAGAGGGTGTTGGGGCGCGGATATCAGCAACATAATCACTGATAGTCGTATCAACTTCGTGGCCGACGGCGCTGACAATGGGCAGGGCGCTGTTATAAATCGTATGGGCGAGGGCTTCGCTGTTGAAACACCACAAATCCTCAAGCGAACCGCCGCCACGGGTGAGCAGTAATACATCGACTTCTAAACGTTGGTTGGCGATATTGATTGCCTGACAAATACTCTGCGCTGCGGTTTCGCCCTGAACTTGAGTCGGATAGATAATGACTTCAATCGAAGGATCGCGCCTTGCCAATACATGTAATACATCACGGATCGCCGCACCCGTAGGTGACGTAATAACGCCAATGCGTTGAATATTTTTGGGTAGCAATCTTTTGGTGTCGGCGGCAAATAAGCCTTCGGCGGCGAGCTTCATCTTGAGTGCATCGAACTGCTGGGCGAGTAATCCATCTCCTGCGGGTAACATGGACTCAATTAATAATTGATAGTCGCCTCTGGGTTCATACACGCTGATCGCGCCTTTGACCAGCACTTGCTGACCATTGATGGGCTTAAAGCTGACCGTTTGGTTACGGCCTTTAAACATGGCGCAACGGATCTGCGAAGAGTGATCTTTTAAGGTGAGATACCAATGACCTGAGCTGGGGGAGGAAAAGTTGGATATTTCGCCATTAAGCCAAATTTTACCCAGTTGTCCTTCGAGAATTTGTCTGACTTCACCATTGAGCCGCGAGACAGTATAAATGTTGTTTTTGGTGCCTTGCATCGAATAACTCAATAAAATGGGGATATTTACTATTTTCCATTTACCAGTGGCGATATGCAAGGTATAATCCCGCCGCAATATTTCACCTCTAAATCCTACTCAACTGGGGAGATGTTGCATATGCTACGTTTAATTAAAGAAGCGCTTACTTTTGACGATGTGTTGCTTGTTCCTGCGCATTCGACTGTACTCCCAAATACCGCCATTCTAAAAACTCGCCTGACCAATACCATTGAATTGAATATCCCACTAGTGTCTGCCGCTATGGACACTGTTACCGAAGCTCGTCTTGCGATCGCGATGGCGCAGGAAGGCGGCTTAGGCTTTATTCATAAAAACATGAGCATTGAAAAACAAGCCGAAGAAGTTCGTAAAGTAAAAATTTACGAAGCGGGCGTGGTTCAACAACCTGTAACTGTGACGCCATCAACGACCTTAGCCGATCTGAAAGTGTTAACACTGAAGAATGGTTTTGCGGGTTATCCCGTGGTCAACGAAGCCAACGAGCTGGTTGGTATCATCACTGGCCGTGACGTACGTTTCGTGACAGATTGGAGCAAAACGGTAGAAGAAGTGATGACGCCTAAAGCGCGTTTAGTCACTGTTGCCGAAGGCACTAAATTAGATGAAGTGCAAAAATTGATGCACTCACATCGTATCGAAAAAGTTCTTGTGGTTGATGATAACTATAAGCTGAAAGGCCTCATTACAGTTAAAGACTTCGAAAAAGCCGAACGTAAACCGAATGCCTGTAAAGATGAGTTAGGCCGTTTACGTGTTGGTGCCGCCGTAGGTGCGGGCGCTGGTAATGAAGAGCGTGTTGACGCTCTGGTTAAAGCCGGTGTTGACGTTTTACTTATCGATTCTTCCCACGGTCATTCCGAAGGCGTTTTACAACGTATTCGTGAAACTCGCGCTAAACATCCTGATTTGCAAATTATCGGTGGTAACGTTGCCACGGCTGAAGGTGCATTAGCCTTAGTCGAAGCGGGTGTTAACGCAGTTAAAGTGGGTATTGGCCCTGGTTCTATCTGTACGACTCGTATCGTGACAGGCGTGGGCGTACCACAAATTACCGCAGTATCCGATGCCGCCGCAGCCATGAAGAGCCTAGGTATTCCTGTGATTGCCGATGGCGGCATTCGTTTCTCTGGCGATTTAGCCAAAGCATTAGCCGCGGGTGCATCTTGCATCATGGCGGGTTCAATGTTTGCGGGAACTGAGGAAGCTCCGGGCGAAACTGAGTTATATCAAGGCCGTGCGTATAAATCCTACCGTGGTATGGGTTCATTAGGCGCTATGTCTCAAGGTTCTTCTGACCGCTATTTCCAATCGGACAATGCTGCCGATAAGTTAGTCCCCGAAGGTGTAGAAGCGCGCGTGCCTTATAAAGGCAAGTTGAAGGAAATCATCCATCAACATATGGGCGGCCTTCGTTCATGCATGGGCTTAACCGGTTGTGCCACCATTCTAGAACTGAATGAAAAAGCCCAATTTGTGAAAGTGACTTCAGCGGGCATGGGCGAATCCCATGTACATGATGTGACTATCACGAAAGAAGCGCCGAACTACCGTTCAGGTTCTTAATCGTTTGATAAGAGGGGCGGCGTAAGCCGCCTCTTTGTAAAACGTATGATCCAATACTTAAAGCTGGCAATCGCTGCTTTGAGCAATGTTAAAACAATAGATGAGATAAAGGTTACCCATGAGCGATATTCATGAGCACAAGATACTGATCCTCGATTTTGGATCTCAGTACACTCAACTGATTGCCCGTCGTATCCGTGAAATCGGCGTTTACTGTGAATTATGGGCTTGGGATGTCACCGAAGCCCAAATCCGCGAATTTGCCCCGAACGGCATTATTCTTGCGGGCGGACCAGAAAGTGTCACGGCTGAAAACTCGCCGCGTGCGCCTGAATACGTCTTTACCGCAGGTGTGCCGGTACTGGGCATTTGTTACGGTATGCAGACTATGTCTGAGCAGCTGGGCGGTAAAGTGATCCAAGGTGTGGGCGAAGGTGAATTCGGCTACGCTCAAATTGAAATGCTGACAGATTCATTGCTATTCAAAGGCATCGAAGATGCGGTTAGCAGTGACGGCAAACCCTTACTCGACGTATGGATGAGCCACGGTGATAAAGTGTCGGCTATTCCTGAAGGGTTTGTGGCGGTCGCTAAAACGGACACTTGCCCATTTGCCGCTATGGCAAACGAAGAAAAGCAATTCTTCGGCGTACAGTTCCACCCAGAAGTGACCCACACTCGCCAAGGTATGCGCATGTTATCGCACTTTGCCTTAGACATTTGTGGCTGTGCAGCCAACTGGAAACCCTCCTCTATCATTGAAGATGCGATTGAGCGCTTGAAGAAGCAAATCGGTGATGATGAAGTGATTTTAGGATTATCGGGCGGTGTTGATTCTTCGGTTGTGGCTATGCTGCTACATCGCGCTATCGGCAAAAAACTGACCTGCGTATTCGTTGATAACGGTTTATTACGTTTGAACGAAGCCGAGCAAGTAATGGAAATGTTTGGCGATCATTTCGGCCTGAATATCATCCACGTTGATGCGGAAAACCGTTTCCTTGATGCGATGAAAGGCGAAGCCGATCCAGAAGCTAAGCGTAAGATCATTGGCCGCGTATTCGTGGAAATTTTCGATGAAGAATCGAAAAAATGCGCCAATGCCAAATGGTTAGCGCAAGGCACGATTTATCCAGACGTGATTGAATCTGCCGGTAGTGCCACAGGCAAAGCACATGTGATTAAATCTCACCATAACGTTGGCGGTTTGCCAGCCGATATGGCGCTCGGTTTAGTCGAGCCTCTGCGTGAACTGTTCAAAGATGAAGTGCGTAAAATTGGTCTTGAGTTAGGCCTGCCATACAACATGCTTTATCGTCACCCGTTCCCAGGCCCCGGTCTTGGTGTGCGCGTATTAGGTGAAGTGAAAAAAGAATACTGTGACTTGCTGCGCCGCGCCGATGCAATCTTTATCGAAGAACTGCATAAAGCCGATCTGTACAATAAAGTCAGCCAAGCCTTTACCGTGTTCTTACCTGTACGCTCAGTTGGCGTGATGGGCGATGGCCGTAAATATGACTGGGTTGTGTCACTGCGCGCAGTTGAAACAATCGATTTTATGACAGCCCATTGGGCACATCTGCCCTATGATTTCTTAGGTCGCGTATCAAACCGCATCATTAACGAAGTCGATGGCATTTCTCGCGTAGTTTACGATATCTCTGGCAAGCCGCCAGCGACTATCGAATGGGAATAAGTTAATTATTTGAATTAACGAATAAAAGGCGCCGAGTGCGCCTTTTTTGTTGTTTGATGGATTAACTTAGGTTGAATGGCTCAGCCGTGAAATATCTGTGCTTGACTGATATAATCCGGCTTTATTTTTTGCTAAAAGAGATAAGGTGTAAGTGGTGCAAACGCAACAAGACGAACAATCTCAGCAAGATGAACATTGGATGCAAGTCGCGATGCTGATGGCCGAGAAAGCTGAAGCCGAGGGCGAAGTGCCTGTGGGTGCGGTATTGGTCAAAGACGGTCAGCAGATTGCGACGGGTTACAATTTATCCATTAGCCAACACGATCCTAGCGCCCATGCGGAAATTTTATGTTTGCGGGAAGCAGGGCGTTTGGTCGAAAACTATCGTCTTTTAGATGCGACTTTATATGTTACCCTTGAGCCTTGCGCTATGTGTGCGGGCGCTATGGTGCATAGCAGAATTGCTCGTGTGGTATTTGGTGCTCGGGATGAGAAAACGGGTGCAGCGGGTACTGTGCTGAATTTGCTGCAACATCCGGCGTTTAATCACCAAGTTGAAGTGACATCGGGTGTGCTGGCCGATGCTTGTAGCGCGCAATTGAGTCGTTTTTTTAAACGTCGCAGGGAAGAGAAAAAAGCCCTGAAACAGGCTCAAAAGGCGCAGCAAGCTATTGGGTAAGTGACGATTAACGTGACAGGATTAATCCTGAGACTGAATAAAAGTAAAGAAGAGTTTTTGACGATTTAAAATACGGCGATGACGAATTTTTAGCAATGTACGACGACGCGCAACGGTATTGTTGATGGTTTTTCTTCTCATATTGACCCCATTAATTGTTATTATCGATGCCCTACAGAGATTTATCTTAGGTCATAACCCAAGACAGTAGCAGTTGCACAGGAGTGCAGCAATAGCACTGGTCAGATAAGCTGAACTAAGCGATGTTTTTCATCGCAAATTTGAGTTAGGTTGATAAACCTTAATTCAGCTTGCCTGTTGCTTAGTATCTGACCTTGTTGAAGACATCTACGTACATCTTGAGTTTTTATGTTGGTGTTCTTGTTACGTAAAACTCTGTACTTGATATATAAGAAGTGAGTTGTTGGATTGTCGTTTGGCCCATGCACCTGAGCGCTAACGAGTTAAGCTATTTAGGTTGATCAGGGCTTAACGTTCCCGCTGGAAGTACGGGTTCTTCCACAGTAAGGTCGCTCGAGTCATCATCGGGGTCAGGTTGTTTCGACTGATTATCCACCCAGACTAACGTGTCATAGTAGCGACGGATGCTGTCGACGTAATGAACGGCTTCACTGCCTCGGGCGTAACCATAACGTGTTTTTTGATAATATTTACGCTTTTGCAGTAGCGGTAGTACCTTTTTTAAATCTCGCCAAGCATTGGGATTTAACTCCATCGATTCCGCAAGCTTACGTGCATCTTCAATATGGGCATATCCTATGTTGTAAGAGGCCAGCGCAAACCACATGCGTTGACTCTCGGGGATCGATTCTGGCAGGCGATTGATCATATCGTTTAAATACGCCGCGCCGCCGCGAATACTTTCTTCGGCATCGAGTCGGTTGGTGATCCCAATCTCTTTGGCGGTTGGCTGAGTCAACATCATCATGCCACGCACTCCTGTGGCCGAGCGGGCATTAGGATTCCAATGTGACTCTTGATAGCTGGTTGCTGCCAGTTTACGCCAATCTAAATTGCCTGCATGGGTTTCAAATAATTGTCGATAACGCGGCAATACTGTCTCAATGGCACGGATAAATGCGCGAGTATCAATATAATCGAAGCGTTTTACATGACCAAAGTATTTCTCGTTGAGATGATCCAGCGTACCGGCAAGCTTCTCTTGGTGCCAAAAGGCCAGCAATTTACTCATAAGTTCATCACTGTGAGTGGGAGGTAACAGCCAGATCACATCGAGTTTTTCTTCTAGCACAGGACCTGAGCGCAAGTCGGGCAAGTAGCGACGGTTGATCTGTACGCTGCTGGAGTCGGCGATAGTGTAGTCAATTTCTTTGTTGGCAATCATAGCCAACAACTCTTCACTGTCTTTGTCGGTAATTTGATCCCACACCAGCGTTGGATAATGCTTTTGTAACTGGGTCAAGGTCTCGACGAAGGAAGAGTCGGCGATAACGGTGATCTTGCCTTTTAAGTCGCTGATGTCTTTTGGAGTTGGCATGCCTTCGCGATACACCAACACTTGATTCACTCGGTATAGCGGTGGACCTAAGCGGAACTGTTCTCGCCTTGTGGGCGTTTCTGTCATGCCTGCAGCAATAATATCGATTTCATTCTTTTTGAGGGCTTCGTACAGCTCGATACGGTTTGTGTAGGGCACCATTTTTAAGGGCACATTTAAGTATTCGGCAAACAATACCGCCATATCGTAATCGAAACCGCTATCACCTTGGCCCGAGGTCATATAAATCTGTGGGCCGTAAAGTGTACCGACTCTTAGCTCAGTTAATTTTTTCGGCACGAATTCTGTTTCGTCCACGGTTACCTGCTGACAGGCAGTCAGTAGGAAACCTAAGATAAGAGCGAACAGAAATCGAGTCATTAAATGTACTTATAGTAAATAAAATCAATATTATAGATAGCGAGTTAACAGTGGGGCATTAGTGGTGAACTGGCTGACATTGGTGGGATTATATCCGTTTGTCTGCGATTTCGAAAAAAAATCATTCTGGGGGAAAGTACAGCCGACACAATACTGGGCTTTTTATATCACAGGAAACACTGTTTTGCGTAAGGTCGCAGGTGATTTGTGACAGACATTTCCTTATAATAGCGCCACCTCTGACCCCTGCAATAATAAATAATAAGGTGAATAGACGTGATGGAGATCATCCGCGGAGCCCCTGCACTCTCGACGTTTAGGGTGCAAAAGCTGATGGAGGCCTGCGAAAACGCGGCGCTTCCGGTACGCCAAATCTATGCTGAGTATGTCCATTTAGCGGATTTGAGCGAGTTGCTCGACACAAATGAACGCCAGCAACTTGAAAAAATTCTCACCTATGGACCTGCGATAGAAGCTCATATCCCCCAAGGTTCACTCCTGTTTGTCACTCCTCGCCCCGGTACTATTTCTCCTTGGTCTTCAAAAGCTACTGACATCGCGCACAATTGTGGCCTTGGTAAAGTGAAGCGTTTGGAGCGAGGCGTTGCGTATTATGTCGAGTCAGATGCACTGACAGCGCCTCAGCAACAAGCCTTAAATGCGTTGCTGCACGATCGCATGGTTGAAATTATCCTCGATGATTTTACCAAAGCCGATGTGCTGTTCAAACGCACTGAGCCTGCGCCGTTTAAGAGCGTCAATATTCTTGCCGAAGGTCGCCGCGCACTTGAAGTGGCTAACACTGAATTGGGGCTTGCCTTAGCCGAAGATGAAATCGACTATTTAGTCGAGAACTTCGTCCGTTTAGGCCGTAATCCCCATGACATCGAATTGATGATGTTTGCTCAGGCGAACTCTGAGCATTGTCGTCATAAGATTTTTAACGCAGATTGGACCATTGACGGTGAAGTTCAGCCTAAGTCACTGTTCAAGATGATCAAGAACACCTTTGAAACCACGCCTGATCACGTGTTATCTGCCTACAAAGATAACGCTGCTGTGATGGAAGGTTCGGTTGCGGGTCGTTTCTTCCCCGATCCTGATGGGGTATACAACTACCACACTGAACCAATGCACATCCTGATGAAAGTGGAAACCCACAACCATCCAACCGCTATCAGCCCATATCCTGGCGCTGCAACCGGTTCGGGTGGTGAAATCCGTGATGAAGGCGCGACGGGTCGTGGTTCTAAACCTAAAGCGGGTTTAACAGGCTTTAGTGTATCCAATTTAAAAATCCCGGGTTTTGTTCAACCATGGGAAGGTAACTATGGCAAGCCAGAACGTATCGTGAGCGCGCTGGACATCATGACCGAAGGTCCTCTTGGCGGCGCGGCATTTAACAACGAGTTTGGTCGTCCGGCACTGGTCGGTTATTTCCGTACCTATGAGCAGGAAGTCAGCAGCCACAACGGTGTTGAAGTCCGTGGTTACCACAAGCCAATTATGTTAGCCGGTGGTTTAGGTAACATTCGTGAAGAACACGTACAAAAGGGCGAAATCACCGTTGGCGCTAAGCTGATTGTGCTGGGGGGCCCAGCGATGAACATTGGTCTGGGCGGCGGCGCTGCTTCGTCTATGGCATCGGGTCAATCGAGTGAAGACTTAGATTTTGCTTCTGTGCAACGTGAAAACCCAGAAATGGAACGTCGTTGTCAGGAAGTGATTGACCGCTGTTGGCAGCTTGGCGATAAAAATCCTATCCAATTTATCCACGATGTGGGCGCTGGCGGTTTGTCGAATGCTTTCCCTGAACTCGTGAATGACGGCGAGCGCGGCGGTTTATTTAATCTGCGTAATGTGCCTTCGGATGAGCCTGGCATGAGCCCGCTGGAAATCTGGTGTAACGAATCACAAGAGCGTTATGTGATGTCAGTTGCTCCTGAAAACCTCGCGCTATTTACTGCTATCTGTGAGCGTGAGCGCGCACCTTTTGCGGTGGTGGGTGAAGCGATAGCGGAGAAACACCTGACGCTTAGCGATAGCCATTTCGACAATAATCCTATCGATTTACCGCTCGAAGTCTTATTAGGCAAAGCACCTAAGATGAGCCGCGATGTGGTATCGGCCAAAGCCGTATCGCCAGCGCTCGAACAAAACAAGATTGATGTTAAAGAAGCGGTTAAACGCGTACTGAGCTTGCCTACAGTTGCGGATAAAACCTTCCTTATCACTATTGGCGATCGCACCGTCACGGGTTTAGTGAACCGTGACCAAATGGTGGGTCCATGGCAAGTGCCTGTGGCCGATTGCGCGGTGACTGCGGCAAGCTTTGATACCTACGCCGGTGAAGCTATGTCACTGGGTGAACGTACACCGCTAGCACTGCTTGATTTTGGCGCTTCTGCCCGTATGGCTGTGGCTGAGTCAATCATGAATATCGCCGGTGCCGATATCGGTTCATTTAAGCGTATTAAGCTTTCTGCCAACTGGATGTCTGCCGCGGGTCACCCAGGTGAAGATGCGGGTCTTTATGAAGCGGTGAAAGCCGTAGGTGAAGAACTGTGTCCAGAGCTGAGCCTGACCATTCCGGTCGGTAAAGACTCTATGTCGATGAAGACCGCATGGCAACAAGATGGTGCGGATAAAACCGTGACGTCGCCTATGTCATTAGTCATCACCGCCTTTGGTGTGGTGCAAGATATTCGCAACACAGTGACGCCAGGGCTACGCACCGATAAAGGCGAAACGTCTTTACTGTTAGTGGATTTAGGTGCGGGCAAAAATCGTTTAGGCGGTTCTTGTTTAGCCCAAGTGTTTGGTGAGTTGGGTGATATTGCGCCGGATCTTGACGATGCTGCACTGCTGCGCGGTTTCTTCGAAACCATGCAAAATCTAGTCGCTAAAAAATCGGTTATCGCTTACCACGACCGTAGCGACGGTGGTTTATTCACTACCTTAGTGGAAATGGCTTTTGCCGGTAATACAGGTTTAGACATAGATGTAGAGGACTTGCAGGGCACTGATTTAGAACGACTCTTTAATGAGGAGCTCGGCGCTGTGCTGCAAGTGAGCCGTGACAATGCTGCGAAAATTGCCGCTCAGTTCGCTATCGCTGGCGTGCCTTGCCATGTGATCGGAACTCTAGCCGACGATCAACGCATCACCATTAAAGATGGCGCGCGTGAAATCTTCAGTGATACCCGTGTAGCGCTGCGTACTGTGTGGTCAGAAACCACGTATCGAATGCAAGCTCTGCGTGATAACCCAGCGTGCGCGCTTGAAGAGTTCAAACTTAAGCAAGACGAAACCGATTTAGGCTTAACCGTTAACTTAAGTTTTGATCCAAGCACTGATGTTGCCGCACCTTATATCCTTAAGGGCGCTGCGCCTAAGATGGCGATTTTGCGTGAGCAGGGCGTTAACTCCCACGTGGAAATGGCAGCAGCTTTTGATCGCGCCGGATTTGAAAGCCGCGACGTACACATGTCGGACATTTTATCTGGCCGTATCAGCCTAGGTGAGTTCCAAGGCCTAGTGGCCTGTGGTGGCTTCTCCTACGGTGATGTATTAGGTGCGGGTGAAGGTTGGGCTAAGTCGATTCTGTTTAATGAGCGAGCTCGCGATGAGTTTTCTCGTTTCTTTGAACGTGACTCAAGCTTTGCCCTTGGCGTGTGTAATGGCTGTCAAATGCTGTCAAACCTGAAAGAAATCATTCCAGGCAGCGAGCATTGGCCACGTTTTGTGCGTAACCGCTCAGAGCGTTTTGAAGCGCGTTTCAGCTTAGTTGAAGTGCAACAGAGCCCGTCGTTATTCTTCCAAGGTATGGCAGGTTCACGTATGCCAATCGCGGTATCCCACGGTGAAGGTTTGGCTGAGTTTGCTAGCCCTGAAGCGCTGGCGATTGCCGAAGCGTCAGGCACGATTGCGCTGCGTTTTGTCAATGGTAAAGGTGATATCGCGACTCAGTATCCACAAAACCCGAACGGCTCGCCAAATGGCTTGACTGGGATTTGTACCACCGATGGCCGCGTAACCTTGATGATGCCGCACCCAGAACGTGTGTTCAGAACTGTGGCGAACTCTTGGCATCCAGATGCTTGGGGTGAAGATAGCCCTTGGATGCGTATGTTCCGTAATGCACGAGTGACCTTAGGTTAAGCGTTTAAAGTCAACGGCTTTTGCCTTTGTTGAGGGGTAAAAGCAGGTTAATGAAAGCGTAAAAAAGGAGCGATAATTTCGCTCCTTTTTTTTTATATATAAAATGCATTTTATGGAAGTGATTGTATTTCAAATTATTAACGCTTATTGCAAATAATCTAATGGACTAAAGTGGCAAAATAGCCACTTTAATCGGTAAATACCTATTAATAGGTATGTTGCGCATTTGATACGGGGCGTGGTGTTTTATGGGGTTCTGGAGTTGTTGGGGGATGCTAGGGTCTTAATATAGAAAAAGCCCCCAATCTCAGGGAGATGGGGGCCCGTTTTGCGCTAACAAAACTTCACATAAATGCAATTAATTTCACGAGTAATTCTGGGGATTATTTCAGCTCATTAGCTGTATAAAGTTCAACAAAAACACGCTTGTAGCTGTTAACCAGACGTTCAAATAATTTAGTCATATCGATATCTCCACACCAAAAGTTAGTACCTATGTGCGCGAAGTTGGTCTTGGCTGGGCTACGACACCAGTTCTACCAAATTGTCTCCTTAACACAGGACATATATTAAACAACTTAGGTTAGCTTCTCAAACGAGAAAAAATACAAATATTCATTATTAAAACTAATGCATTTTAGGGTGTGTTATTGTGATTTTTTATATTTATATGTATTTATATTTGATTTTAAAGGTTTTAAATTATGGAACACTTAAATTTGTGACAATATTTTTTAGTTAATTTGTTGCAACATTATTTATTTGTTGGTTTTTTGATGATTAGAGCTTATTTTTGCTGTCTAGTTAGTGAAAGCATGACTTTATATCAATTAATGGTTGCTCACTACTCTTGTTTTTATCGATTGTCAATCCTCTCTGGTGGGGAAGTGTGTGCCTCACCGCAAAACCCACCTAAACCCCTGAGTTTGATTGATTTGCATCAAAGCGAGGTGGTATAAAATAGCCACAAATGAAAATGAATAAATATCTTAACTATCTGATATTTATATCGATGAAATCATTTGATTGAGTGAGTGGTAGGGTGTCGGTCTCAGTTACTTGTGATAGTGTGACTCGCGTCTCAATATGCAACAGATATTGGTACTTTTTAGCCCTTGCTGCTTCGAACTAATGCAAAAGATTAAATTTAACGGTTTATACTGTTGTCGCAGATATAAACACAAAATGAAAACTCACTATCCTACAAAGGCACTTGCTGTGATTGACGCGGGTTATGTCATAGCAATTGGACGCACCAAGTAAGGAGTCACCGATGATTGTTGAAGAGGTTGTTGAGCTATCGCGGTTGCAGTTTGCGCTGACAGCCATGTATCACTTCCTATTTGTTCCCTTGACTTTGGGGTTGGCATTTTTGCTGGCTATCATGGAATCACTGTATGTGATGACTGATAAACAAATTTATAAAGATATGACTAAGTTCTGGGGTAAGTTATTTGGTATTAACTTTGCCTTGGGGGTTACCACAGGTTTGGCAATGGAATTCCAGTTTGGTACTAACTGGTCTTACTATTCGCATTACGTAGGGGACATCTTTGGTGCGCCTCTGGCTATTGAAGGTTTAATGGCCTTCTTCCTTGAATCTACCTTCGTGGGTATGTTCTTCTTCGGTTGGGATCGTTTCACTAAGCGTCAGCATTTAGCCGTGACTTGGTTAGTGGCCTTTGGTTCTAACATGTCGGCATTGTGGATCCTAGTGGCAAACGGTTGGATGCAAAACCCTGTGGGTTCAGTGTTCAACTACGAAACCATGCGTATGGAAATGACCAGCTTCGCTGAGGTTGTGTTTAACCCTGTCGCGCAGGTTAAGTTTGTTCACACCGTCGCTTCGGGTTATGTGGCGGGTGCCATGTTTGTACTGGCGATCAGTGCTTATTACATCCTCAAGAAACGTGACTTACCTTTTGCTCGTCGCTCATTCGCGATTGCAGCTAGCTTTGGTATGGCGGCGATTCTGTCGGTTATCGTGTTAGGTGACGAATCTGGCTATAAAGTGGGTGAAGCACAGCGCGTTAAGTTAGCAGCGATTGAAGCTGAGTGGCATACAGAGCCTGCTCCAGCGGCCTTTACTGCTGTCGGTTTTCCGAATCAAGAAACCATGAAAACAGATTTTGCAGTCAAAATTCCTTATGCGATGGGTATAGTGGCAACACGCTCGTTGGATGAAGAAGTGACTGGTATTCATGACTTGATTGCTGAGCATGAAGTGCGTATCCGTAACGGTATGAAAGCTTATGCCATGCTAGTGAAACTGCGTGCGGGTGAAGAAACGCCTGAACTACGTGCTGCTTTTGAAGAAGCGAAAGTCGACTTAGGCTACGGTTTCTTACTGAAACGCTACACAGACAAAGTGGTCGATGCGACTGAAGAGCAAATTAAAGCAGCAGCTAAAGATTCTATCCCGAACGTAGCACCGATTTTCTGGAGCTTCCGTGTGATGGTAGGTCTAGGCTTTATCATGTTGTTCGTATTTGCTGCGGCATTCTGGCAAAGCACACGTCATCAAATTGCCGAGAAAAAATGGGTACTTAAAGCTGCACTTTATAGCTTGCCATTGCCTTGGATCGCGATTGAGTGTGGTTGGTTTGTGGCTGAGTATGGTCGTCAACCTTGGACGATTTCTGAGGTACTACCGACCTTTATGTCTGCGTCAAGCTTAACGACTGGCGACTTATGGTTCAGTATCCTTTCTATCACCTTGTTCTACACTGTACTGCTGGTGATTGAGATGTTCTTGATGTTTAAGTTTGCCCGCATTGGTCCGAGCAGTTTGAAAACTGGTCGTTATCATTTCGAGAACCTAGAAGCCTAAGCAGAGGATTTCATTATGTTTGATTATGAAATATTAAGAGTTATCTGGTGGGCTCTGATCGGCGTACTGTTCATCGGATTTGCGGTTACTGATGGTTTTGACATGGGTGTCGGTGCGTTACTGCCAATTATAGGCAAAGACGATACTGAGCGCCGTATCATGGTTAACACTATTGCTCCCCATTGGGACGGCAACCAAGTGTGGTTAATCACAGCAGGCGGTGCGTTATTTGCCGCTTGGCCTATGGTGTATGCAGTGTCTTTCTCTGGCTTCTATGTCGCCATGATGTTAGTGCTGTTTGCCCTCTACATGCGTCCAGTCGGATTCGATTATCGTTCTAAAATCGAAAATCCAAAATGGCGTAAGTCGTGGGACTGGGCTTTGTTTGCCGGTGGTTTTGTACCTCCGCTAATCATAGGCGTGGCCTTTGGTAACTTGTTACAAGGTGTGCCTTTTGAATTCGACGAGTTCCTACGTGCGACTTATCACGGTGGTCTGTTCGGCCTGTTGAATCCTTTCGGTTTGCTGGCAGGTCTTGTGAGCGTGAGCATGTTTATGATGCAAGGCGCTTCTTGGCTACAAATGAAGACTGACAGTGAGCTGCGTGTTCGTGCTGCGAAAGCCACGCAATTCTTCGCACTGTTAGTGGCTGTGTTGTTTGCTGCTGCGGGTGTGTGGTTAGCCAATGGTATTGATGGTTATGTAGTGACTTCAGTACTGGACCATAATGCGGTTTCTAACCCAGCCATGAAAACCGTCGCAATTGAAGCGGGTGCTTGGCTTGCCAACTATGACAAATACCCCATCACTATGCTGTTCCCCATCTTAGGTGTGGCATTGCCTCTGCTAGTGATTTTGGTTAGCCGCTTTAACCGTTCAGGTTTTGCGTTCCTATTCAGCTCACTCACTGTGGCTATGGTGATTTTGACTTGCGGTGCAGCAATGTTCCCATTCGTCATGCCATCATCACTTAACCCTAACGTCAGTTTGACTATGTGGGATGCAACAGCCAGTAAAATGACCTTAGGTGTTATGACTGCTGCTGCAGCGATTTTCGTACCTATAGTGTTGAGCTACACTGTCTGGACTTACTACAAGATGTTTGGTCGTATCGGCCGTAAGCATATTGAAGATAACAAAGCCTCACTCTATTAGGCATTAAGGAGCATCTGCTATGTGGTATTTTACGTGGATATTAGGGGTTTTGTTGGCCTGTTCTTTCGGGATTATCAATGCCCTGTGGCTTGAGAATACAGAGAACATGGACAGATCGGCAGAAGATGCCGAGTAACGTCTAAACTCGATTTAAAAACCTCGCATCAGCGGGGTTTTTTATTGAGATTTTTTGATCGGCGGAGGTTATTTTAATTAGAGGCAGAGCTAGGCTATCGTATTAGGCCAAGCAGTTAACTTCGCTGCAGAGTGGTGATGTAACTGCAACGAATAGGTCTGATATCATTGTTTTTGATTGTGCTCTCTGCAGATGCTTGCTCTGCATGGCTTAAGATATTTTCTCCATTACTCCATTACTCCTTTACTCCTTTACGTCAGTATCCTAAATCAAAGTCCCAAATCCATTTCTTAAATGTGGCTCCTATCGTTTTGATGTAGTGCTGTTATAAAAAATGCCGCCCTGTTAGGGCGGCATTTAACGTTTGATAAAGCACTAACTCTGTATCTAACCTGAACTCGGGATAACGAGTGTCGAAAAATCTAAATTTAACAAATAAAATCAATGGTATAAAATTATTCGTTTAAAGCGAAAAATCTATTTCCTGACTGAATGCGCAGATTTTTGCGCATATCAAGGCGCTCTGTCGTACGCCATAGCGAGCTATGGTTAGACAGAGCAACGCAGAGAGGCCCGAAAAGATGCCTATTCAGCGGCTCTGCTTATCCCGAGCTCAGGTTATCTAAGTCCGTATTTGAGTTAGGCCTTAAACTGGCTTATTTGGCGTTTTAAGGCGGCGGCTAAGGAAGACAGTTCATTGGCAGAATGCACTGTTTCAGTGGCACGGTGCTCGCCTTCGTTAGCGAGTTCGCTGATCTGATGCAAATTGTGGGTTATCTCTTGTGCAACACTGCTTTGCTGCTCAGTAGCCGAGGCAATATTGCGTGAGCTAATCGCGAGTTCGCCAATCCTACGGGTAATTTCCTTCAGTTGTTCACCCGTTGCTTCACCCTGTGCTGCAGATTCCATTCCTAATTGATGACTTTGGCTCATTTGTTCTGTGGTGCTTTTCACTTGAGTTTGCAGCTTTTCAATCGTTTGGCCAATTTCTACAATGGATGACTGGGTCCGCTGGGCGAGAGTTCTCACCTCATCGGCAACGACAGCAAAGCCTCGACCTTGATCGCCTGCGCGCGCCGCTTCAATCGCTGCATTTAATGCGAGTAAATTAGTTTGCTCTGCAATGCTGTTAATGACTTCGGTCACTTTGCTGATCGCTTCACTTTCATGGCTGACTTTTTCAACCGATTGATGACTGTTACTGAGTTGCTGACTGAGTTTGAGTAAATCCTGCACCACTTTCGTCTGTTGGTTTTGACCTTCTTTGGCTGCGGCATCCACTTGCTGGCTTTGAACTGCGCCATCTTGGGCATGATTAGCCACATCACGGATCGAGGTCGACATTTCTTCGATGGCAGTTGCGATTTGATCCGTTTGTAGCATTAGGGCTTGAGCTTCTTCACCATTTTGCTTCGCGATACTTTGTGCCTTGGAGGCCTGTTGCTCTAGACTCATGACTGAATCCTGCAATGCAATAATCAATTGCCTGAGCTCTGAGGACATAGTTGATACGCTGGTCGTGATTCGATCCACTTCGTTTTGACTCTGTGGTTCTGATGGCGCTAAGTGATGGCTAAAATCGCCACTGCCTAAATTTTCCATATGTACTTGGAGGGCATGCAAAGGTTTGAGTGCGCGAATTAAGACAACTGATAATAGCGCTGTGATCAGCGCGATCCCTGTGATAGCAACGATGGCGTTGATGGTGAGCAATTGCATACTTTCTTCATTAAGCTCACTTGCCTTGACTTGACCCACTAGCACCCAATTCCAGCCCGTTACGGTTTGGCTATAGGCAAACATAGGCTCATTTTTACTATTGCTGTAATGGGATTCCGCATCATTTTGGGTGGCATACGCAACACTTAAGCCATCAAGCATACTTTCGGTGATGATGTCACCTGCGTTGAACTTAGGATGGGCGACTAACACATTGTCCGCTTTGCGTACTAATAGAAAATGGCCACTTTCTTCTAAGGTGATTCTGTTAACTGCTTCTTGTAATTGTTTTAAGGAACTGGTGATGTCGAAACCAATATATAAGATGCCAATGACTTTGCCCTGTGTGTCTTTCACTGGACGATAGACTGTCATGTAGTCTTTGCCGAAAAGTTTGGCATAACCTTCGTATTCATTACCGCTGATCAGCACTTGATAGCCTGGATGTGTTTTGCCAAGGGAAGTACCTAGTGCACGGCTGCCATCGGCTTTTTTGAGCGAAGTCGAAACTCGCATAAAGTCATCGCCATCACGCACAAATACTGTAGCGGTACCGCCAGTTAGATTAGCAAAACGATCGACTTTACTTTTTGATGAGTTCACTTGTTCTTGTTCGTGCATTAGGGCTGGAGAGCCAACTCCCATCACATTGACAGTTTTATTTTGCAGACTAAATTGTCCAGGATACATTTCCTTAAAAACATCGGCGTTGCGTCTCGCAAGTTGCAGAAGACTATCGTACTGCAGCTCTAACATGTCTGAAACTGCACGCATTTCAGATTTCATGGCACTGATACCTTTATCTTCTAATACATTTGAAGCGGCTTTATAGGAGACGGTACTCAGTACGCCAAAGATGAGAAGAGTAAGAATAAACGCGAGGGCGCCAATTTGTTTTGCAATAGGCCAATTTTTATAATTCATCGTAAGATCCTATAGGTAACGGTTACATCAATGTAGCCTAAGTTTTACTCTGTAGTCTTGATGTGGGTCTAAAACTTCTGCAATTTTAAACTCATTTCGTTGATATTTTTGCAGTTTTAGACTTGGACTCATCGGCTTATTTTGCAGAAATGTTAGTAGATAACATGTTCAAGTACTGGCTGTATTTTGAGGGTATAGACTAAGCTGCTTAAGGTAAATGGAGTTTATAGTGTTAGAACCACATTATAGGAGAAGTGTATATGCTAGGTGAGAATCATGCGTTGGTTTATGAGTTTCCTGATTTTGTCGATCAAATTAAGCATTTAAAAGTGAATAATACCGTCTTCGCGACCATGGCTAGTCGTTACCATGAACTCGATAATAAAATTAGGGCGCTGGAGTTAACAAAAGTGCCCACCGCCGATGAGCACTTTTTAGCGTTAAAATTAGAGCGATTAAACCTTAAAGATAAACTGTATCAATATCTAGTTCATGATGCGATTTGAGCTTGTATTGCGGATGGGGTGTTCGCTGTACGGGTTTTCATCAGCAGCAAATACATAGTTGGAACCCATACCAGAGAAAGTAAAGTCGTCAGCAGGGTGCCGCCCGCGATAGCAATGGCAAAGGGAGGCCAAAACCCGCCGCCAGCAATGATGAGCGGAATAAAACCGCCCACGGTGGTAATAGTCGTTGAGCTGATATGACGACCACAGCTGCTGACGGTAGACACTATGGTTTCCATATCGCCGAGCCGAGCGCTCGGCATATCTTCTAGTTCGGCCAAGATCACAATCGCAGCGTTAATGGCAAGTCCCATTAATC
Source organism: Shewanella sp. DC2-4 (assembly GCF_013248875.1). NCBI lineage: Bacteria > Pseudomonadati > Pseudomonadota > Gammaproteobacteria > Alteromonadales > Shewanellaceae > Shewanella > Shewanella sp. DC2-4. Next base: position 1,056,531 of record NZ_JABRVR010000002.1, read on the forward strand.
CAAGTAGCCCTATGATGACTGGGAATCCAAAGGGATAACCGAACACAAACACGGCTAATAGGCCAAGTCCTGCCGATTGTATCGCGCTCAATAGAATAATCGCCGTGAGCCTAAAGGAGTTGAACGACAACACCACAGTGGCTAATAACAAGGTGACGACCAACATCATATTGGACAGTAAATTACCTACTGCTTCGTTACGCTTAGCGCTTTCCCCACCGATTTCAATGCGATAACCCGATGGCAACGGTAATTGAGCCACTTTATCTTTAACATCATTAAGCACTTGAGCAGGTAATACCCCACTGACGATGTAGGCTTCTATGGTATTAACCCTTTGGCCGTTGCGCCTTGGGATGGCGCCGCGGCTCACTTGCACTTCGTTGTGGGCGAGGGCGGATAATGCAACAGACTCACCCGAAGGTGTCATTAATTGAATTTCAGAAAGGCGGCTCACCTGCTCGCGACTGTCATCAGCAAGGCGAACTCGTACGGGTAAGGATTCTGTTTGCTCAAGCACGCTACCACCGATAACGCCTGTGGTTGACATTTGGATCTGTTTGGCAATGTCCGTCAGGCTTAACCCACTCATTAGACTGGCATCTTCATTTACCTGTAGCCACAGCTTAGGTGCACCGGCACTTAAGGTTGCACGTGTGTGAAGTACGTCCGGCGTTTGCGCGAGAATATTACGAACTTCGTCGCCCAATGATCGCAAAGTATCTAGATTCGGGCCGAAGATCATTAACTCCACTGGCGCATTAAAGGGCGGGCCTTGCTCGAGTTTTCGTACTAGTACTTGCGCTTCGGGAAAAGCGCTATCAAATTGCTGTTGTAATTCGGGGATTAACTCATTGGCACGCTCAAAGTCAGTCACTTTTACCATGGCCTGTGCATAGTTAGTCGCCCCTTGTTGGCGCTGCGTCAGGTTGTAATAAAATGAGGGCGTATTACCGCCGACCACCCAATCGACTTGAGTGATCCCTGTGACTGCGTGGAGTTTTTTATCCATCAACTGCACTTGGTTCAAGGTGTTTTCTAAACTCACATGGGGCGCAAGATAGATTTCAATTTGGAACATGTCCCTGTCCGATGGTGGAAAGAATTGCTCTGTCATCTTACCCGAGGCGAAAAACCCTAATACTGGTGTAATGCCGATAAGCAGTGCGCTAACGATAGGGCGTTTAAGGGCAATTCTCAGGCTCGCTTGAAAATATTGGCTCACTAGCGGGAGGTTGATCCCGTGTTGATACCAGACATCCTGTTTACCTTCATGACTAAAACGTCCCGCGAGCCCTGCAATTAGCGTATGGGAAATCACGTAAGAGCCCAGCAGCGCAAACATCACTGACATGGCAATACCACCGACAAATTCCCCCGCAGCACCGGGCATGAGTACTATGGGCGCAAAAGCCAAAATAGTGGTGATAGTCGATCCCGCTAAGGGCAGCCAAAGGTGGTGTAAGGTTTCGCTCACTGCGGCTAAACGGCTCATTCCTTGCTGACGCCTTTGCGATATGGCATCGACAATCACTATCGCATTATCCACCATGATCCCAAGGGCGACGACGAGTCCTGTCACCGACATTTGATGTATCGGCAGGCCGATATATTTCATGCAGGCCAAGGTAAACAGCGCTGTGAGCGGCAATGAAATCGCCACTATGATGGCGTTTCTTAAGCCTAGGGTGAGGAGTAATACCAGTAAGATGATGACAAATCCTTGCAGCAGGTTAACCACTAGCCCGCCAAGTCGTTCGCTGGTGTAACTGTTTTGCTCGAATAGCCATTGGATCTGGATATTGGCGGGGACGTCGCGATTGAGTTCGTCAACGACGTTATTGACTTGCGCTTGCCAAAGATCAACACGGGTATTATCGATCATTCGTACTGCAACCATTACGCCTTGTTCACCATCGACTAACGCTATGCTATCCGCTGGGGTTTGAGCTTGGCGAGTCACTGTTGCTATGTCGCCGAGGCGAATAATTTGCCCTTGGCTATCAATTTTAAGCGGCACTTGGCGAATACGGGTTAAAGAATTAAGCTCGCCGGAGACTTCAACTAAGGCACGAAATTCACGGTTGTTGATTTCACCGGCAGCAATTTTACTGTCGGCGCCACTGAGAATATAGGCGATGGACGCAGGAGAGAGCTGTAACTGGCTCATCTTGTTACCATCAAGCTGCACTAGCATTTCTTCGGTCGGTGCGCCGTAAAGTTTGACAAAATCCGTGCCCGATAACAGCCTGAGCCGACTCTGTAATTCTTTTGCGTAGCGGTTTAGCATGTCGACTTGTACGGGCGTATTACTATTCCACACTAAACTTAAGATGGCGGTGTAGGCATAACCAATTTGATCATCGAGTGTGGGAGATTGTATGCCCTCAGGTAAATTAATTTTCGCATCGGCCAATAAATCCCGCGCTCGAGACCATACGGGAGCCGTTTCTTTAACTGTATCTTTCAATTCTAACTGTATAACTGAAATCCCTGGTCGAGAGGTTGATTGGATCAACTTAATTTCTTCCAAACGCCTGAGCTGGTTTTCAATGACTTCAGTCACTAAGGCTTCGACCCGCTCGGCTGAGGCGCCAGGATAAGGGGTGATCACAGAGGCGAAACGGTTAGTTATGTGGGGATCTTCAGTACGCGGTAGGCTCGATATCGCACCAAAGCCTGCGACAAGTAATAGCGCAATAACGAGGCTGACTAAGCGGCCGTTTTCAACAAAGGCTTTAATCATAATTACCTCGTGACTGCAGCAATGGGAGATACAGTTTGGCCTACGACCAGCTTATGCAGCCCTTGGCTGACATAGATTTCATTAGGCTGAATCGCGCCTTGAATGTAAGCCATGTCTTGGGTGGTGTAGAGGATTTCCACATCGCGGCGCTCTATGATGGATTGCTGTTCATAGTTTGCGATGACATAGAGATTCCATAATCCACGAATACCATCCGTCAGTGCGGAAATGGGTACCCAGTAGCCCGGTTGCGGGATTTGCTGTTGTTGATGCAGATACGCAATTTCGCCATTGATTACATGTGCATCTTGGGGCAGGCTTATTCTCAGTTGTAGGGTACGACTGATGGGATTGACTTCAGCGCTAATACCGGCAATTTCAGCAGTAAAGGTTTGATCTCGTACACTAACTTGCACTTGCTGTTTGGTGTTAAATTGCTCCGCTAGCGCAACAGGAACACCAATATAAGCTTCAGGATTGATGTTACCCACTAAGGTGAAGATAGGACTGCCCGCGGCAATCACTTCGCCAAGATTATGTAGCCTTTGGCTGATGGTGCCGTCAAAGGGCGCTACTAAGATGGATTTATCGAGCTTAAGTTGATTGGCATGCTGCGAAGCGAGTAGACGGTTTTTCGCTGCGGCTAAGCTATTTAATTGTGAGCGGTTTTCATCTAATAGCTGTTCAGAGACATAGCCCGATTTCTTTAATTCTTGATTACGTTTTAGAGTGCTGGTGGCCAGATCAACATCGGCTTGGGTTTGTGCCAGACTTGCTTGGATCTCTTGACGCTCGGCTTCGAGTAGTCGGGTATCGAGAACTGCAAGTATTTGTCCTTGCTTAACTTTACTCCCAGAATCGACCAGTAAATTGTTTAACTTTCCTGCTAGTTCAAAGCCTACACCTGTGGTGTTACCTGCACGGATAGTGCCAGTGAAGGTCTGAAAGTGTTCATAACTTGGGGTCTGGATCAACGCTTGGCTTGTGACTGTGGGTAGCGTGGCTGTCGTAGCGTGTTCAGTCACTTCCTTTTGACAGGCGGATAATGTGGCTAAAGCAAACACGCAGACGCTAAGAGTGCGCCAAGAAAGTCGGGCAGTTCGATCCATTTTAAAGGCTTCCGCTGTAAGTTAAACGTTAATACTATGTAACTAGACTTTCCAGTCTAGTTGTACGAAACTAGACTGTCTAGTCTATTTTGTGCTTAACTAATGCCAATTAATTATGTCTATCTATTTGAGAGTTGATATGACGCATTCCTCTGAGACGCAATTACCTTTGAGCCGTAGTGAACAAAAACGTCAGCAAGTCCTTGTGGCTGCTATTGATTTGTTTTGTCGTCAAGGTTTCCCTCATACCAGTATGGATGAGGTTGCAAAGCTTGCGGGCGTGTCGAAACAAACCGTATATTCCCATTACGGCAGCAAAGATGAATTATTTGTTGCGGCAATTGAATCTAAGTGTGTTGGCCATAATCTTAATGATGATTTGTTAAGTGATCCCACTAAGCCGGAATCGGCATTAACCCAATTTGCTTTGCAATTTGGGGAAATGATCGTCAGTCCTGAAGCTATTACCGTATTCAAAGCCTGTGTGGCGCAATCCGAAAGTCATCCTGAAGTGTCGCGATTGTTCTTTGACGCGGGCCCTAAACACATAGTGGGCTTATTGGCGGATTATTTAGTCGCTGTAGAGGCGTTAGGGCAATATCGATTTGGTAATGCTCACCATAGTGCAGTGCGTTTATGTTTAATGCTGTTTGGTGAGCTAAAACTTAAATTAGAATTGGGGTTAGCGGCCGATGAGCTTTTTGACGACAGGAATCATTATATATTGGGTTGTGCTGACATGTTCTTGAGGGCGCATCGGGTAGAGTAAAGGCTTGTTTGTTTCAAAGGTATTAGTTTGTATCTTCATTTTGAAAGTGTGAACCTTTTTATTCAATAGCGCGTATTATGCACAAAAATTTATCCATTATTTTAAATGCAAGGAGCTAGCGTGGCTAATCGAAAACTCGCACCATTAAGCGTAAAACAGCGGTTGCTGAAAGGCAGTTTGTTATTGTTACCGTTAATGAGCTGTGCCGCTATTGCAGCGGATAAACCTTCGCAGGAATACAAACCTTTTAGATTAAGTGTCACGCAGATCAGCACCCAAAGCGCCGAGGTAGCTAATGGCAATACTGAGCTACAAAGGGACAGCTTATTACTGAATGCTGGGATGAATGTATCACTGGATAAGCAATGGTCGCTAGGCTTTCGTGTGGGCTATGACCGACTTGATTATGACTGGCGTAACATCACGCTTACTGGCGCAAACAATGTCGCACCGCTGTTTGGCACCGACGGACAGAATTGGGATCATATTAATCGTTACCGTGCCGGAGTGTCGTTAAATTATCGCATGGATAAACATTGGGCCTTCTTTTTAGCGCCGCAGATCCAATATGCCTACGCCGATACTGCATCGGCTAGCCAAGCTCAGAGTTACGGTATTGTGGCATCGGCCATGTATGCATTTGATTCGGGAAACATGATTGGCTTTGGCGTCGCGTATCTTAATGATATCGATGAAGTTCGCACTGTGCCTTATCTTGCCATGCGTTGGCAGATAGATGAACATTGGACACTGGCTAATCCATTCCAAGCTGGTTTTAGTGGTCCAGCAGGACTAGAGCTTAGTTATCAATTCAATCCTGATTGGAATATTGGTTTGGGTAGTTCACGTCGTACTGAGCGATTCCTTATTGAGGATGATGATATTGCTGTAGAAACGAACGAATGGGTGAGTTATCTGCGTGGCGGTTGGCGAGCAACGCCTGCTTTAACCGTAAATCTCTATGCTGGTTATTACTTTGATGGTGAGTTAGAAGTGACAAATCAAGCCGCGCTTGAAATGGATAACCAAGGCGCAGCGGCCTTGGATATCGAATTCAAATTCTAACGTTAATGTCAGTTATTTGCCCAGCATGGCCTCTTTGAGGCTTTTCTGGGCTGGCTTATCACCTAGCCAAATTTTTAACAGTGCTTGACGGAACATTTCACCTTCGATGGTGGCTTGTTCCTGACCATTTTTATAGGCCGTCACGCCGCGGGCTTTATTGGCGACTAAGGTAAATTGGTCACCTTCTTTAATTTCTTCCTTAAACAGCGCCATAAAGGTATCTATCTGCGGTTGAATATCGGCGGTGTTTTCTGTCGTCGCTTGCTCAAAACCTTCAGTGATCGCATCGCGCATTTTTTCTGAAGTGATCATGCCTGAGGTAATGTTAAGGCGTATCGCTGCAACTGGTGCATCAATAACCGCTGCAGTGCTACTTAATGCTGCTGGCAAATACAAACTGCCTACATATAAATCCATAAAGAACTTACTGCGAACGCCCGCGCCATTGAGCTGTAATGTTTGGCTATCTAATGTCACTGTCTCGGCGACTTGCACTCCTGAGACTTCTTTGGCCATTAATGTGTGGGGTAATAACAGCGCGCTTGCTAGGGTCAGAGTGGAGAGTAACTTCATAATACACCTCATTTTTCTATTTTAATTATTGGGTTTTAAGCAGATTTTCATGAGTATTTACAGCAAAAAGTTGACCCCAACTTCTCAAATACTCGGCACCGAAAATGGATGTTAATCTAAAGAAGAGGGGAGTGATAGGCTAATTGTGCTTACGCATCATTCAAACATGGTTAAATATGGCATACTCATCATTAAATATGAGCATGCCAACAAGATAACTCCTCGCGCTAAACTATTGCGTAAAAGTGTTGGCGTAAAGCTATCGATGGGAAATTATCAGCGTTAAGCGCCCTGTATAAATTATCCGCGAGTGCCTAGCTTGTATTGACCACTCTGTTCGAACATCACCGCTTGTTTCTGTTTTGGCGAGATCAAAATGGGACCGTCGTCAAAGAAAAGAAAACACTTCCAATTGCGGACGAACACATCCCAACGAGTTTCAATAATCTGATATTTTTCATAGCAAAAATACACCGGCGTTTCATCGGGCCATTGTATAAACTCAGCTAACATGGTGGGTAAACTGCTATCTTCACTATCCCAAGCGCTCTGCCAATGATCTGTTTCCACCCAAGCATCAGCCTTCGCCGCCCAATCTCCCTTAGTAAATTGCTCCGCACGACTACTCTTGTTGCTGATCCATTGGTTCCAGATTTCCATCGCACTTTTATCTGTTAACGGCAGGATGTGCGCCTTGTCCTCGTCGGTGACAGGCAAGTCTTTGTGGTTGAAAATCCACTTACGGCGGTAAGTTTCTAAAGGTATATAGGTATGAGCCAAACAAAATCTCCTAGGATATGCAGATGAGCAATGCTGAAACGAGGCTAATTATACGGTCTAGCGAGGTAATAGTGAAATCACCGAACACGAATATGCGAGTTCGGTGATTTTGAGCCTGTTATTGTGAGACGTTCATTAGTCTTGTGAGTTCAGATAAGTAATCACGTGCCACTTGATTATCGGGATCGGCATTAATTGCATTAGAAAATGCAGTGTGCGAAGCTTCTACTTGATTGATTTCAAACATGAATAATCCAAGTTTTATCCATGTTTGTGTATCCGATGGATACTTCTCTAAGTAATCTAGGTAGACATTAACTGAGTCTTGAATCTTGCCTTGGAGTTTTAAAATATGCGCATACTGAGGCATGTACTCATCACTATAAGCCAAAATTTTGACTAGAGTTGCTGTTGCAAGCTCAAGGTTACTTAGTTTGAGCGCCAGTAAAATAATATGCTTTAACTCCATCTCAGTACAAAGTTCTTCAGGCAGAGCAAGTAAAGTATCTAATGCCTGTTGCGGCTGCTGTTCAAGGCTGAGTTGGAATGATAAGGCGAGGTGATATAATCTTTTTGTTTCGTTATCTTTTTCAATGAATGGAAGCAAGTTACTCACAGTTATGGCTAAACCATAACTGTTTTTGGACTGATTTAGTCGTATTATTTTTGTGTAAACATGCTCTATAGCGTCACCTGAGTTCAATTTATCGACGTAGGCTTGTCTGACTTGGGTAAGATTATTGCTATATAACAGATTAAGTTTTGATAATATATTTTCTTCATCAGCATTAAAAATATGAGACTCGTGCATTTTTTTCCATATAAAAGCTCTACCCGGTTGATTCTCCTCTTCCCATTTTATAGCTAATTCTATCAGAGGGGTATTACTGATCTCGTTTAATCTAAATTGGAGTTTTTGACATGCATTTTCAACCAATCTTAGAATAATCGAGCAAATTGATGAGAAAGCATTATAGTATCTAATTGACATAGTGTTTATATGATGCTGAGTCCAGCTTTCAGTATCTCTAGTTGTCAAGAACTTTGAAAACTCAAAATAGCCGTATACTTTTATTATTTTTGATAAGTCACCGTATTTATTATTTAGTTCCTCTTCTATCATGTTTATTTTATTAAGAGTCAATGCGGAAGATTTAGAGTTTAAATTTAAGGTTTGAGAAAGTCTTTGTGCTTTTTTAATTATTTTCAATGCTTTTGATAGTTCAGTTTTTTTTGTTAAACAATCGGCTAGTACATTAAGTAAATCATTTTTTTTATTTTCAATAAATATGTCTGTACAGTTTATTTCTTTAGATTCATATTTAGCAAGGTTAATTTCATTTGTATTTTTGTAAGATATGCCTTGTATTTTTGCCGCACTGTTGGATAAATTAATTATTTCAACATCAAGATAGACTCTTGCTTCATGTTCAAGAGACTCCATGGCATGTTTGAGTTGTAATAATGTTTCCGCTTGATAGCCATCATAGGTTTCTACCCATATTGTATTATGTCCTAAACTAGGGCCAAGACTCGCCTCTATTGTACCATTTGCATGACTGTAACCAGATTTTGAGTAACAAAAATCAACACCACTTAGTAATATTCTAGAAAATCCCATTTCAATGGCTAAACGCACAGAACTATTCGTTACTGTTGGTCCAACTGTAGGAATATTATCATTATCAATTTTATTGCTCCAAGGGAGCCTTTGGCCCATGTAAAGAGACTTTCCTTGCCATTGAGATAAAATTTTTGGACTAATATGATATGAGTTAACAAGAAGTGTTTTATCATGTAAATCAAACATACCACGACTTACATCAAAGCTTACTTCTTGTGGGTCTACGCTTACGATAATGTCTGGAACTATCCCTGAATTAGCTAGTTTTCCTGCAATACGTGAAACTGAAATTATGTATAATTTATTTTGGTTATCTTTAATCCAGTCAATGTTTTCATCTAATGAAGGCCCACCTGCAATAATTATGCAGGTTTGTTCTTTAAATGTATTTCGCAGCAACTTAGATTGAGTGTGATTGTCTGCAATATTATCTAGTTGTGCATGGAAAAATATTTTTTGAGTAAAGTTCACTCGGTTATCAAAGTACTCACTTTGTAATCTTAACTCTAAAATGTTAAATAGAACATTGTAATCTTCGATGTGCCGAGCGGCAACGGCAAGAGAGGCATAAAGATAACATTCATCTTTAGCTATGAATAGCTTAATATCATCTTTGCTAAATAGCTCATCTAAGCCAGATTCATCGATAATAATTATTTTATTCTTAAGTTCTGTAGGAATGTCAATAACCAAAAGTGGAGTGATTGATGAGAGTTCTATAAAGACAAATTTACTACCGTCAGGGATGTTGTTTTCAAGTATGAAATTTGTTAATAACCCAGAGTCCATACCAATGATAATGTTCAGTCTATCTTTCTTACTGAATGAATTTTTAAATTTTTTACTATAGATTGTTTTTGAGTCAGCTTTCTCAAAAGTATGGCGATTTACACTGGGCAAGTAGTACTCGTTGAAGCGACTTATTGCAAAGTTATTCAATATGTAGGTATGTAGTTGCATGTTTTCCTCTTTCTTACGAACAACTTAAAAGTGTGCTTTCAGAGTAATAACTATAGTGTCACTTCCCTGAGGTTCATTGCAAGAACGACACAGCGGTGCAAATTTCGCTCCAACAATATTTTGACACAATGAAGCTGGCTTTTTTGTTGCATAAATGTAATATTTAAAGTCGTCTACAGTAATGGATAGATAAAATCTTCATATTTTATCTATACTTGTCTATAATCACATATCTTAAGTCGTATGATGTTCTTGTGTCATCACCATAAGTTTTTTTTGGCGCAAATTATGCTTAGAGATACAGTATTGACAAATTTACTTATTGTTGTCTCATGTTGCTAATCGAAAATTTGGATAGTTTAGTGGGGAAAGTCTATGTTTGATGACAAAACGATTTTGATTACTGGTGGCACAGGGTCATTTGGGCAAAAATATACCAAAGCAATTCTTGAAAGGTACAGGCCTAAACGACTTATTATTTTCTCCCGCGATGAGCTTAAGCAATACGAGATGCAACAGATATATAATGCGCCATGCATGCGATATTTTATAGGTGATGTGCGCGATAGTGACAGATTAAAACAAGCATTTAAAGATGTTGATTATATTATTCATGCTGCTGCGTTAAAGCAAGTTCCTGCTGCTGAATACAATCCAATGGAATGTATTAAGACAAATATCCATGGCGCTGAAAATGTCATTCGAGCCGCTATCAGTAACAATGTAAAGAAAGTGATTGCTTTGTCGACGGATAAAGCGGCAAGCCCAATTAATCTATATGGTGCGACTAAACTAGTTTCTGACAAATTATTTGTAGCGGCAAACAATGTTGTTGGTGACGGTCAAACGCGATTTTCAGCGGTTCGCTATGGTAATGTTGTCGGATCGCGTGGATCTGTCGTTCCTTACTTTAAACAGTTAATTGCCAATGGTGCTACATCTTTGCCTATTACCCACCCTGAGATGACCCGCTTTTGGATTACGTTGCAAGATGGAGTGGATTTTGTGCTTAAAAATTTTTCTCGTATGCAAGGTGGCGAAATTTTTGTGCCAAAAATCCCATCCATACGATTAATTGACCTTGCAACGGCCTATGGCGCTGAACTTAAACAGGAAATTGTGGGTATACGACCTGGTGAAAAAATGCATGAAGTGATGTGTCCTGGCGATGATTCACATCATACTATTGAGTTTGAGGATCATTTTGTCATAACCCCTAGTATTAAATTCTTCAATCGTGAAAATGATTACACATCTAATTTACTGGGTGAAAAGGGTAGATTAGTCGAACAAGGTTTTGAATATCATTCAGGTAATAATCCACACTTTTTAACTGTTGATGAAATCCTTGCTATGGATGCGACTGTATGATCCCTTATGGTAAACAAGATATTAATCAAGATGATATCGATGCCGTTGTTGCAGTGCTTAACTCTGACTATTTAACGCAGGGGCCAAATGTGCCTGAGTTTGAACAAGCTATCAGTAACTATGTCGCTGCAAATTATGCAGTTGCAGTTAATAGTGCGACATCTGCTTTACATATTGCATGTCTTGCACTTAATGTTGGTATCGGTGATATTGTTTGGACATCCCCCATCACTTTTGTTGCTTCGGCAAACTGTGCGCTTTATTGCGGTGCCAAGATCGATTTTGTTGATGTTAACTCTTCAACTGGCAATATGTGTGCTCAAGCATTAGAAGCCAAACTTATCGTAGCCAAATCAGCTAGCAAACTCCCGAAGGTTATTATACCTGTGCACATGGCTGGTCATAGCTGTGATATGCAAGCAATAGGACAACTTGCTAAACGATATGGTGTAAAGATAATTGAAGATGCATCCCATGGTATTGGTGGCTCATATCAATCGCAGAAAATAGGTTCATGTCAGTATAGTGATATAACTGTGTTTAGTTTCCATCCAGTTAAAATTATTACCACTGCAGAAGGCGGCGTCGCTACGACTAATGATACACAATTAGCTCAAGCAATGCAGAGTTATAGGAGTCATGGGATTACTAAATCTGCAGGAGTATTGGTACGACCCGATGAAGGGGATTGGTACTATGAACAACATCATTTAGGTTTTAATTACCGCATGACTGAACTCCAGGCGGCATTAGGTAATAGCCAAATTAAGCGACTGGATGAGTTTGTAGAAAAAAGAAATAAGCTCGCTAAACATTACGAGTCGGTACTTACTCATTTAAATATTGAATTTATCCAGCCTCTTACTGATAGTCTGAGTGCTTATCATCTTTTTATTATACAGTTACCAACGTATATTGATCGTAAGTTAACATTTAACCTAATGCGTTTGGCTGGCATTTGTGTTCATGTGCATTATTTTCCTGTATATCTTCAACCATATTATATGAAGATGGGCTTTGTAGAAGGATATTGTCCAGGGGCTGAAGCCTACTATGCTAACTGTCTTACCTTGCCACTGTTTCCAGAGTTGAATGAAATTGAACATGATTTTATCATTGATGAGCTTGTAAAAATTATAAGTAAATAATAAATATTTCTTTCATTTTATTTTTTCAAAGATATCTATTACATTACTGCCCCATTTTTGAGATATTTCTTTCATTCTACCGCGTGTTGGGGCATAAGTAGGAATTATATAGATTGGAATGTTGCTATTAGCAAGTTCTATACTTGATGAAATGTTTTTTTCTTTATAAGTATGACCAGATAGTTCGTAATCATAAAGTAAAATTAAATCTGATTTTATTGCATCAATCAATTCTGGATAAAATTCAGTTAATAGATAAAAATCCCCACCAATCCCCCAAATTCCAACTTTTTTATTGTGTTTTAAACTCTGCTGGACGGCATCAAAAAGAGCACTCTGATACTGCTGGTATTTACTGAATCGTCTTACTATCGCGGACATTGCTGTGTTTACGATCGTTTGACTGACTATAGACTCTGTAGTGGTAGATCTTTCTAATAAAAGCATCAATCTTGGAATGTTCCCTGTTGTTAGTTGTTGCTGTTTAACAATTTTCAACCCCGCTTTTTGGGTCAGTAATGTCATAGAGTCTTTTGTATAGTAATGAATATGCTGACCATGCACGAGATTAGTTACAGCTAAGTTGTCGAGAAATGCATCTTGGCTGCAATCAGGGACTTCTATAAATATGTAACCATTATTAGTTAAACAACTACTTATATTTTTCAGAAAATTAACTGGTTCAATAATATGCTCTAATACATGAGTACTTATTGCTAGTGAGATAGGTTTATGACTGAAGTGTTTTTTTATGGTATCTAGCTGATTTAAATCTGCACCGACATGATCAATTGTACTTGAATGGATATGATTATGGAAATCTACGCTTGATAATTTCAATGAGTGATTTGAGTACTCAAGTTCAATATGTTTTAAGGTTTTCCCCGCTCCAGCACCAAAGTCTACTATATGAATACCTTTTGTAATATAATCAGCGATAAAGTCTGCCATTTCTTCATAAGGAGATTTATTGCCTACAGGTGTATCGCACCACATGTCAGGTTCTAGATTATTTGAAAAATAAAGTGCATTAAATACTTTAGGAGTATAAGGAATGGTGACTTGAACGTGATGGCAATGCTGGCACTGGCCGATTGGAAAAGAAAGCGTTTTTCTCACTAGTTCGGTATTGCTTTTATCCCAAATACCTGAAATAAGTGTATCTATGATTTTCCAATTTTTATGAGAACATATTTTGCACGATGTTTGCGAAGTGAAAGTAGTACTCATTTTATTCATTCTCCTTAAAATAGTAGTCTATAACGTTGTGCCAATCGCGGGATATTGCTCGCATCTTAATGCGTGTTTCTGCAAGCATAGGACTCATAAATACGTTATAGTTGAAAGTTGGAATATTGCTACTACACAATATTCTTTGAGATTGAATCTCTTTGTCTTTGAGAATATAATCAAAAAGTACTATATCCCCTTGTGAAATATGTTTATTAAGATCGGTATTTTCATTAATAAGATTATAAAAATCAGCACCAATTCCCCAGAGGCCAACCTTGCCTTGTTGATTTATTTTTTCGCGTAGTACGTTAGCTAATTGCGAACGGAGTGCACGACATTGCGCCTGATAATGACATATAACATCAGCGGTATTGAATTTTAAAGTTGAAATGCAGATCTGTTCGAGTTGGCTTGGTGATAGTAACACTAGTAGTCTAGGGATATACCCTGTCGTCACTCTTGTTAGTTTTGTTACTTCCAAACCAGCGAGTTGTGCTGCATAAGTAAGTGAATCTGCTGTAAAGTAATGAATATGCTGTAAGTTAATCAAGTTACTCATACCAATTGAATCGATATTATGTCGTTCTGAAAAGTCTGGCACCTCGATGAAAATAACCCCGTTTGGACTTAATTGTTTTTTTATTTGCCGCAAAAATTCAACGGGATTGATTACATGCTCTAATACATGAGACGCCATCGCAAGATCGATCCCATTAGGCCAATAATTATTTGGTAGATTGTTAAGATGGTTTAGATCGAATGATAAATAGCGAATATTATTTTGCGAAAAACGGTTATTAAAATCAATACCTATTAGCGTACTCTTTGGTGTTGCGCGATTCGCTGCTTCTAAAAGCTTCCCTTCGCCACAACCCAAATCGACAACTATTTCAGGCGCAGAATCACCTAATGCAAAGTTAATCATCTCTTCATAGGGACGATTATCATTTACAAGAGATTCATGCCACATGACTGCCTCCTGCTTGGAGTGAAAATACAATTTCTTAAACAGTTTAGATGTATATTTACTGCTGATTTGGACATGCCCACAATGCTGACATGTTGACAGCGGATAATCTGACGATTTACGAGTCAGTACTTGGCCGTTTTCGTCCCATATCCCAAATGAGATATGAGAAAATATCCGCCATTGTTGAGTGTAACAAAGTTGACATTGAGCCGTGGGCATAGAGGTCGTCCTAGTTAGTGATACCACCATCAATAGTGAAGGTTTGTCCGGTAATAAATGCTGCGCCATCAGATAAAAGGAAGCTGATGGCTGGAGTGATGTCATCCACAGTACCTAGCCTATGCATTGGGGTTCTGCGGATGATTTGGTCTCGCTTTTTGTCTGTCAGGGTCGATGACATTTCAGTGTCTAAATAGCCTGGAGCTATGGAGTTTACGGTAATATTTCTGCGGCCATTCTCTCTGGCGAGAGCCCGTGTTAATCCATCAAGACCAGCTTTAGATGCTGAGTATGCGGCAAGACCTGTATAGCCACGGTTGCCGATAATTGAACTGATGTTGATAATTCTTCCTGCACTGTTTTGCCGTAAGAAAACCCGTAATGCTTCACGAGCTAAGTAGAGTGCACCATGTAGATTGACTTGCAGAAGAGTATCGGATTCAATATTTGGAAACGTCGCTAAAATTCCCTCTTTAGCAATGCCAGCATTGTTAATTATGCCCCACAGAGGAGTATCTTGGGCCCAATCACAAGCTTGTTTTACAAAGTGCGAAGTCTGTTCCGCATTACCTATCTCAGCATAAAACCATTGAAAAAATGGATATTGTGCTATGAGTTGATCAACTTCAGCTGTTTTTGTTCGGCTGCAAGTTGACACCTTATAGCCTTCTTCTAACAGAGTTTTGACTATTGCAAGCCCAAGTCCTCTGCTTCCTCCGCTGACAATGACATGTTTCATTTAATCGTTCTCTGTTTTTTCCCTGCATCAGTTAATGTTATCTGTTCAGAGAATATAATAATTCTAGGTTTGGCAGCCGGTTCTAGCTGATAACTAAAAGTATCTAGTTCAGCTCTAGCCAATTGTGGATCTTTCGCGCAGAGCTCAACACAGACTAATGCACCAGTAATGGGATTCGCTTTAGCAAATACTCGAGCATCAATAATATGTTCTAGTGCTATTATCTTTTGCTCTAAGATTTCAAGGTTAACTTTAACTCCACCAACATTAATTAGATTATCCAGACGCCCATTAAATAAGATTCGATCCCCCCTCTCTATAATACTGTCACCAGTATCTAGCTGCAGACCTTCTTTATTCAATATAAGTGTGTGTGTTGCTTTTAATTGCCAACCATTAAGGTACTGATTTAGCCAGGATTTAGGGAAACCTGCTAAACCATCTTTTACTGTAAAGACAACGCCAGCTTCAGTTGTTGCATAAATATGCCTCAGTGCTACTTTAGGGAAAAATTTTTTAATGTCATCTAAAATAGACTGTGTGGCTATTTCACCTCCCAGACTAATCAGTTTAAAATTGGGGAGGGAATCTCCCCAAGCAAGTAGCATTGCACGGAACATTGATGGTGTTGCACTTATGGCATTGATCATATAGTCGGAGGCCAATTTTGCTTTTTGCTTTATATTTGCATCGACGTTGGATACTAAAGTATCACCAGACACTACTGTTTGTAATATAACTTGTAAACCGGCAAAACTCATCGGGTGATAACATAAAAGCCAACGAGTCTGTTCTGAATGAGATTTACTATTTTTGGGGAGTAGACTACCAATGGAGTGAAATATAAGCTTCGGAGCTCCTGTTGTTCCCGAAGTGAATAAACCGACTTCAAATTTTTTTGGCAAATTATCACTGTCAAAAACTTGAGCATTTCGGTTAAATATAACGGGAATATCCCGTTGTTGACCTATCACTAGGGCTTTAAGCATTCTAGATACTAATGGGCCATTATTTTCGGGTTTACTACTTACTTCAATATAATCAAGTTGTTCATCAAATATCATTGAGTCAAGGTTTGCTATTGTATAGCAAACTTTATGTTCAATTAGTCTGAATTCCCTACTTAACTCAAACATTAGGTTAACATACCTTCATAAAGATTAATCAGTTCTCCAACTGTATGAAAAGTTTTAAATCCTTCTCTGAATGGATCAATCCCCGTTGACATCTCTAAGCTAACTATTAAAGTTGCAAGGTCCAAGGAGTCCATCGGCAAATCATTTAAAAAATGATTATTGAGTGAGATATTAGGACAGATTTCACCTTTAGCCTCAATAATTCGACGTGTTTCATCAATGATGGTTGTATTTAGGTTTTTCATACGAAGTTCCAATCGTTAAATGCGGCTGAAATTTTTTCTAGACTATAATGCTGTTTCTGACTAAGCCAATCCTCCTTGAGTTGTTCAAAAATATAAACATCTAAAAACTGGCCATTTTTAAATATATGCTGCTTTAAAAAACCCACTAATCTTGTTTTATGCAAAGTTTGTAGTTTAACGACTTTCTCATTTGCATTGAGCACATGATTAACAATTTTATTCATTTTTAATTGATAGAAGACATAATTACATATATAAGTATGCATTGTTACACCATACTTCAATCTTGCAGCTCTTTCATAAATATATGAGCCAGTACTGCAGCGTTGGTGTACGTAGTCGATATCGCTGAAACAGAGAAAACCTATAGACATTCCATCGTCTTGAATCATATAGCCTCTATAGTCTTTACGGTCTTGTAAAGATTCAATCCAAGCTTGCTGCTTCTTAAGTGATGGTTCTTTAAGGTCAGTAAACATATGTTGGGTAATTTCTGGTGATGTACGCCATTTCAATAGCTGTTCAGCATCATTTATATCAATGCGCTTAAAATTGAGTGCCATGTTTTACTTCTTAATTGGCGAGATAACCGCCTTCAACGGGTAAGGTTACCGCATTAATCCATTTCGCTGCATCACTTAATAAAAAAGCGACGGCATTTGCGACGTCTTCTGGTTGACCAATGCCCATGGGATGTTGGTCTAGCATGTGCTGAAATTGAGCTTCCGTCATGCTGTTTTTTGTCCGCTGCGCCATTTCGGTGGCAACTAACGCAGGCGCCACACAATTAACCCGAATATTATCTCTTAGTAGCTCCATTGATAACCCTCTGGTTAATGACATTAATCCTGCTTTACTTGCACCATATAGAGTATTCCCAGTCTGGCCTATTAGACCAGCGATAGAGGAAACAAATACTATAGCGCCTTGCTTATTTCTATCTCGCTTGAGACGAAATCCCTTAGTAATAGCCATTGCACTAGCAAGGTTGACATGCATGGTTTCATCGAAAAACTCTTGGTCAAACAAGCGTATCGGTTTGGTTACTTGCATACCTGCACAGTGCACAAATCCGTCAAAATAACCCTCTGTTTTACTCAGAGACTTAAACCATTCACAGAGCTCGTCAGTTTTGGCCATGTCAAATATAGCAATGCCATGTCCATCCCCTGACATTAGGTTTAATGTTTCTTGTAAGCTTTCAAGTTGGCGTCCATTGATAATGACTTTCGCACCAAGTTGTGAAAGCAAAATGGCACACGCTCTACCAATACCAGCAGAAGCACCAGTAATCAGTACACGTTTACCACTAAATTCCATTGGGTTATTTAATACCATTCTGATTACAATCCTAGGCTGTGAGATGTTCTTGTACTAATGCAACAAGATCATTAACAGTCTTTATTTGTTCTAACTTATCGCCTTGGATCACAATATCAAAATGTTCATCTGCCATGGCTATAACGCTTAGAAAGGCTAAAGAGTCCCATTGTTCAATATCAATCAGTACTTCATCACCTTGTAAAGTGTTGTTATCAAGCTCTAGGATATCTTCAAGTTGATTTAAAAATTCTTGTTTATTCATTTTATTTACCTCTGAGTATGGTTTTTTATCGTTTCTAATTTGTTATCGGCTTAACAGCTGATTGCATTAGGTCAGTGTGGCGCGCGTTGTATGATCTTGGCATTAATCTGAGCTATTTCAGGATGTTGTTGTAATAGTTGACATATTTTTCGGGGGGAAGCATTGAGCCAATTTTCCCCTAATAGTCCTATCAATGCTGTCGCTAATTGTAAGTCTTCACTTTCATCAACGCACAGTCGGAATTCATGCCAATCTAATTGGCCTGTTTCAACAGGCACGATAATGCAGTCAGGCTGAGTATAAAGGTAAAGCGTCACATGTTCGCGCTCTGCTGCTTTAGTCGCATTTTGATAAGCTTTGGTTAGGCTTGCCATGCTAAAAACTTCAACATCGAAGCCTCTAGGAAAGTAATTCAAACTAATATGTGTGTATTGTGAATTATCCCCTTGCCGATGCTTTGTAATTGCTTCATCAATCAAGGTAGCTGAAATTAATGGACAGTCGCCCGTAAGTCTAACGATTATATCGTCAGGTGTTGCTTTTGTTTGCAGAGCAGCGTGATAAAAGCGTGAAAGAACGTCTGACTCACTTCCACAAAAGAATGGCTGCTTCTTTAGCTGGCAAAATTTAACTATAGGTTTATCAATCTCTGTATCACTTGTAGCTAAGATATGTGAATTGACTAATTTAGCTTGGTGAACTCGTGCGAGATGATATTCAAGCATAGGCTTACCTTGTATTGGAGCCAATACTTTACCCGGTAACCTGCTCGAACCCATTCGAGCTTGTGTAATGCAGATCACTCTTTGCATTTTGAATTCTGCTTTTTCAAAGGTATTGAAAGATGTAGCTCAGATAAGGGGGTACCAAATGCAATGTCAACAATTGCTCGCTGATCTAATATTTGCGGCAAATAGCGAGTGTGCAGTCCCTTTGCTGGACGAACTGAACGAATGTTTTCCTCTGTAAAAGGTTCACCTTTTTTTATTGTTTTACTCACGTATAAAGAACGGCGAAAATCTCTGCCTCCAGCCTCACTTGGTTTTACATCATAACCTGCAATACCTAAGGCTTTGAAAACTTTAATTGTTTCTTGCTTTAACACTGCAAATTCATTCGGTTCAAGTGAGAATGCAGAATCGACAGAGCCATCAGTTTTATCAAGAGTAAAATGTTTTTCTAGCACTGATGCACCAAGGGCTACTGCAGTAATCGCTGCAGTGTTATCAATAGTGTGATCACTCAAGCCTATTGGAAAGTCAAATCTACGGCATAGATCGGAAATAGTACGTAAATTACAATCTTCAATTGGTGTTGGGTAGCCGCTTATACAGTGCAATAGCGCGAGTTGTGTTCCACCTGCATTGGCAATAGTGCTGACTGCTTCGTTGATTTCATCAAGTGTTGCGAGCCCCGTGGACATTATTATAGGTTTGCCAGTTTTTGCTATGGCTGTTATTAGCCCAATGTCATTAATTTCAAAGGAAGCAATTTTATACGCAGGACAATTAAGTGACTCGAGTAACTCGATAGCAGTTTTATCGAATGGTGAAGAAAATAAGGTAATATTGTTCTTTTGGGCTCGTTCAAAAAGTGCCTGATGCCATGACCAAGGAGTATGCGCCTCTTGATATAAATCATACAGAGTCCGACCTGCCCATAATCCACCTTCGAGCCTAAATTCTGGGCCATCATGGTTTAGTGTAATAGTATCTGCGCTATAGGTTTGAATTTTTATTGCATCCACTCCAGTTGCCGCAGCTGCATCTATCATTGCTAATGCCTGTGACAAATCACCTTTGTGGTTGCCTGATAATTCTGCAATGACATAAGGGGGATGTAATGGTCCAATTTTACGGTCATTGATCGAAATTGTAGCATCAAACATTGCTTTGCCCCTCTAATAGCTCATCTAGCTCAAGACGCCACTCATTATGAAAGTGACGGATCCTATCTTCACATTTACCGAGTAAGCCTGGGGTATTACTGCGGGCCATATTTTCTTGACAAGATTCGGCAACTACACGATCTTCTTCTAAGATCGTATGATTAAATTGTGTAAAGTTAATGTTGACGGCCATTTTGACGGCTTCACTTGTTGCTTTGCCGTTTGATCGCTTTATCATTCTTAATTGATATTTTAATTTTGTGTGTGTTGGATCTATAGGATCATAGGTTTGCAGTGACATTAAAGAGCCATTAGTTAGACCAATTGCAAGATTTGGGTAAATGAAGAAATGATTATAATCTTTATAATCAGGATGTTGTTCAAGTTTCAAATGTTTTCTTGCACCAGCCCACCATTTGTGGGTGGCATCTTGTAATGGGGTGTTTCCTGTAGTGTGACCATTGAAATACTCTATTTCACATTCTGCTTTAGCAAAGTTTGCGAAGGTTTCTGGGTGAGTACCTGCGACGTGATAGACTTCAAGGACTGTTTCACATGCAATTTTCCAATTAGTATTCCAAAGGTAGCTACCTTCTTGGACACGATCTGTAAAATCTATAGATATTCGCTGTAATATATTGAAATAGGGTCCTAAAAACTCAGTTAGAGAAGTTCCTGTATCAGTAACTCGTACGAAAATGAGTTCGCCACACATATCTAGTGCAAATTGCTTTAGAGCTAAGTGTTTTTTTTCTGTTTCATCTAGGCCAAAATCAGTCCTATTTTGAGGTACACCACTTAGTACACCATCGCTTTTATAGCTCCAGCAGTGATAGGGGCATCTCAGTGGGCGATTACCTCGAACATCTTGTTGAAGAGTTGCTTTTCTATGGCTACAAATATTTAACAGTGCACTTAGTTGGCCATTAAAGTTTTGCACGACCACAGGAGTATTGCCTATAGTGATTGTTATAAAGTCATTATTTTTTGAGAGATCATCTTTAAAGCCGACAAAAATCCAATTTTGTTCAAATACACGACTAAGTTCTTGTTTGAACGTTTGTAAATGATAGTAATGCTTTGGATGTATGGATAGTGACGAAATCATTGCTGTTCCATTTTATTCTTTAGGCCAATAATCAAATGTTCGATGATCCGCTGACAACCTTTAGTGTCAACCAATTGGCGAGCCTGTTCACTCATGTGAATCCTTTTGCAGGTATCATGCCAAAGAATAAGTACCTGTTCTTTGATTTTGTTCAATATGTCTTGATTCTGTGATGTGTCACTATCTTCATTCTCGAAGTTTCTAAGATCTATAGCATAATACCAAGTATTATTTAGTGGCGAGGTTAAAGCTGGTAACTGATTATCTACAGTGATCAATGCTAAGGTCGGTACGCCCATTGATGCAAGTTCGCCAAGTGTTCCCCCTGCAGATGAGATAGCTAAACCTGAAAGTGACATTATTTCTGCAACTGATTTAGGATTATAGATTAAGTGAAAATTAGCATGTTCCTTTTGCAATTCTTCAAGTAACAACTGATGTTGGTGAACTGTGCCTAGTAATAGCTGGATTTCTATTTCTGGGAGGCTATCAAGTAACAGTTTGGATATGGGGAGTGCTAAAGATTTACTGTCTGTTCCACCTAAGGTTATGAGTAAATTTTTTCGCTTAGCTAAGGGGATGAAGTCACATAATGTAAATTCTTGGCGTAAATAGGTGTATTTTGTTCCTAAACAAAGGGTCGCTGTTGGTGCAAATTGTTTGTATCTATCTACAGGAGCATTAGGTGCTGGATTGATGATAAGATCTGCAGTAAAGGTATTATTATCTAGCGCATCATCTAACTTAATAAGATAGATATCTAAATTTTCTAGTATGCGCCATTCTGAAGCGGTTAAATAATAATCATCAACAATCAGTGCCGTTGGTTTCAGATCCATTAATTCACGTCTATTTAATGGATTATTTATTGCATGAGTTGAAAAACCTTGTTGGTGTAGTTTCTGTAATAGCAGGTCTGAGCATGTCTTATAGATAAATACTATTTCAAATTGAGTTTGTGCCGCTTGCGCTAATGCTAACAACCTCATAATGTGGCCAGCGCCAATTTGCTGACTACTATTACCATATAAAACGATACGTGCTTTATCCTGCAAGAAAGCCCCCATCTACAATTAATGTAGTGCCAGTTATTTTTATACTCAAATCACTTACCAAAAAATATACACTATTAGCAACATCTTCTGGAGAGCAGAGCCCTAAAGGGTGGGCAGCGATCAGTGCTTGGGATTGTTGGTCACCAATGGTTTGAAATTGTTTATCTGCTTTTGTCCCGCTAACTACTGCAGGTGCAACACAGTTTACTCTTATGGACTTAATAGCAAGTTCTAGTGCTGCAGATTGAACCATTGAAGAGAGTGCAGCCTTTGATGCTGCATATAAAGTTCGAGCTTTCAATCCACGCTGTCCTGCGACAGAACCTATATATATAAAGCTAGCATTATGGGAATAAAATTTCGTTTTTGAAAACGCTGCGGTTAACATTACGGCTGCAGAAAAATTAACATCAAAATAGTTGCTAATTTGCTTTGCTGAAATGCTACGCAAGGGACTGTAACCTTGGAAGCTTGCGCTATGAACTAATCCATCAATAGGTCCATATCTCTCGTTTATAGTTTTTGCCCAAGACTGAATATCGTCGAGTTGGCTTAAATTATAAGGAACAACATGGTGAATACCAATTAACTGTGATTTTGTTGCTTCGAGAGCATCTTTTCGTCGGCCTATCAATATAAGCTTTGCACCGTGGGCATCTAATTTTTTACAAATGGCAAGACCGATATCAGAATCGAATGAAGCCCCTGTAACGATATATAGTTTATTTTTTAAATCCATCATAATTACTGCTGAATTAGTGATAGGGGCTCGAAATCATCTTTAATCTCGATAATCTCTGGCGCAATAATTGGTCCAATTTCTGTGATAATGGCTCCCCAAGACCAACCCACTCCAAAGCCGCCGAGCATAACTTTTCTAGTTTTCTCAGAAAAAAATTCGCTTAATTGATGACAGATCGCTAAAGGCACCGAAGCACTAGAGGTATTACCAAAATCTTTCATATCAATTAAGTATTTGTCAACCGACATTTTTGCTTTTTTACGTAAGTGTTCCAAAATGAAATGGTTGGCTTGATGCATTACAACCATATCTAGATCATCTACTTCAAGTTGTGCTAGTGCGAGAGCATCTTTTACCAATTTAGGTACCACTTTTAAAGTGAAAGAAAATACTGCGGCACCATTTAAATACAGCCGTGACTCTTTGTAGAGCCTATCTTCCTCGTCGCTAGTGCGGGGCGATAACTCTGGCATTGTCGGATTTCGCCGACCTCCAGCTTTTACTGCAATGTGCTGCCCACCAGTACCATCTGTTCCAAAAACAGCATAAGAATCTGACCAGCTTTCATCATACTCGAGTGCTGTTGCGACTCCTGCATCACCAAATAAAGGAAGTGTTCCACGATCATCTGGTAGTAAATGACGGCTGGATGTATCACCGCATAACACCAAAGCACGCTTGCCATTTGAACTATTAAGTAACTGACTTGCTATCCATGTACCATAGACAAAACCAGAGCACCCTAAGCTAATATCTAAGCAAGCAGCTGATTGAGGTAATCCAAGCCTATGCTGCATGAGACATGCTGTTGCGGGAAGTGCATAATCAGAATCTTGAGACACATAGATCAGTACATCAACAGTTTCAGGTGGCCAATTGAGTCTTTGAAGTAAGGTTTCTGCTGCAGCAATACACATGTCTGATGCACATAAATGTGAAGGTAATATTCGTCGGCTATGTATGCCGGTGCTTAAATAAATTTTTTCAGCTTCTTCTTGGGTAAAAATACCAGGTGTTTCAACATAGGAGTGTCTGTGGGGAGGTACTGCAGCTTGCATTCCTGCAATTTTGACTGACTTTATCACTGCTTCCATAAATAGCCTTGTTGAAATTAATGATTAATATTGGTTTTAACTATAACATTGAATAATATAGCTTGAAAGTGTATTGCACTCCTCTGGAGTGCAATACACTTTCGCGAATTATAGTTGAAAATTTTAGGATAGAAGATGACTACAGTCCGAGTTAAAAATATCACTATATCTGGCATTGTGTCTGTTTTACCTGCATTGGAAAAAGTGAATGCAGATCTGTTATCAAGTGTTGGAGCACAAGAAATGGCTCGTATTGTTTCTTCAACAGGAATACATGCCAGGCGTATCGTGAATCCAGGACAAACAGCATTAGAGTTAGGAGCAAAGGCATGTAAGTCGCTTATAAGTACAATGCTGTGGGAGAGTGATGAGGTTGGATTGATCATTTTTGTTACTCAGACTCCAGATTACCCCTTACCAGGAAACGCAGTTCAACTGCAGTATTTACTCGGTTTAGACAAGAGTACTCTAGCTTTTGATGTCAATTTAGGATGTTCTGGTTTTATTTACGGCTTATGGCAAGTTTCCCAATTATTAGCTAGTTTGAACAGAAGTAAGGCAATATTAGTTGTTGGTGATACGACAAGTCAGCAATATAGTGAGTCAAACCGTACCGTTGCCCCTTTATTTGGTGATGCTGTTAGCGCCATAGCAATAGAGAAGAGTGAAGGTTGTGATGATATGGTCTTTTCATTAGGTAGTGATGGGTCTGGGGCTCCTTATTTGATTCAGCCTTTTGGTGGAGCTAAGAATCCTAATTCTCAGCTAGAACTTTTTATGGATGGAATGCAGGTTTTTGTATTTACCTTAAGAGAAGTTCCAAAGTCCATGCATGATTGTCTAGTTGAAAAGGGTTGGCAGATCAGTGATGTTGATTTTTGTATTATGCACCAAGCAAATGAAATGATGTTGAAACGTTTAGGGGATAAAATGGGATTTACAGATAAGCAATTAGTTATATCAATGGGTGAAGTTGGCAATACTAGCTCTGCATCAATTCCTCTAGCGCTTTGCTTAAGTCTCTCTAAAGATTTAACAAGAGTAAATAACAAGTTACTACTTTCAGGATTTGGAGTGGGTTGGTCTTGGGGGAGTGTTGCTTTGACTCTTGATAATTTAACTGTTTGTCATTTGCTGGATTTATCTATCGACGATTAACCGAGAATAAAGATCTAAAATGATTTAGATCTAGTCGTTTTTTAAAATAGATGGAATATCAAATTCCAAATAATCAGCAAGCGAAAGCCAATCGAAGCGTTCCTGAGCTGCTAACATTGCTGGAAAAAAAAGAGTCATTTCATTCTCTTTGATTGAATTGTTAAGCATTGGCTCTAACAGGTTAATACACTCTCGAAATTGTACCGATCCTTCAGCCTCTTTTCCTAACCGAAATTTATGTGCTGCTGAAATTAATAAGCTTATAAGTGGTTGGTTTTTTTGGTCTTTCATTGTGAAAAATCCTTGTATTGTGCACCATGTATTCTCGCCCCATTTAAACTTGATTGGTAAAACTTGATATTTTTTTTAAGTTTTATATATTTTTCAAGACTACGTAAATAACCCCTAAAGTTTAAATCTGTTGGTACTCTTTCGCCATGCCCGTTAATTAACCAATGTTTGGCATTTTTGATTTTTGGCCCTAAATGGCCATCAGGCCAAAACGCATGAGTTTTATTATTCGTATAGCAGAAGTCACAGCCAAAGAGTGATACTTGGTATGCTCCTAAATAAACAGCAAGATCGATTGCAGGATGGACTACACTACCATTAGTAAATAGTCTCAACTTAGGATATTTATTTGCTAGCTCATCATAGAGGTGACTAGTAGAGTATGCACTGTATTTTGCACCTTTCCATTGTTCGATTATCTGAGGATTGATCTTGGGGAAATAAACTAATATGACATTTTCCGTATGTTCCATCGGGAAATGATCTGGTCTAATATTAGGATCAATACTTAGAATTATG
Organism: Shewanella sp. DC2-4; assembly: GCF_013248875.1. NCBI lineage: Bacteria > Pseudomonadati > Pseudomonadota > Gammaproteobacteria > Alteromonadales > Shewanellaceae > Shewanella > Shewanella sp. DC2-4. Next base: position 1,082,658 of record NZ_JABRVR010000002.1, read on the forward strand.
TCAGGTATTATATTATGTTGGAATAAAGCCTTAAATGCCGTATCTACAGCAATAATAAGTGGTTTTGAGAATTTAGATTTTTGAGTGAGCTCAAATAAATAGGGATAATGATCTTCAAGTGTTGGGCCAGATGCAATAACTACGCAGTTAGCATTATGATGAGTGTTTAACAGAAGTGATGCATCGGGGTCATTGAGTAAGTTTGGAATATTTGCATTTAATCTTGCTAACGAAACTTCATCAATATTATGTTTTTGATTCGCAAAATTACGGTTAAGCTCATAAACCAGTAAATCTCGAGTGATTGCATTCTCATTACTGGTTAATACTAAATCTGGTGTTATTCCAACATAGGGTAACACAAGCCTACTCTCGGCGCGTTCTTTTAAGTTAACATTCGGATGACTTAACCATTCGCTTTGATCTGTGTAACTGATGAGGAGGGCAAAAACGCTGAGATTTAAAATGCAAACATCAATTGAAAGATACTGTGGATTATCGATAAGTAAACTTGGTACATCTCCCATCCCGACACCGTAGACGGTTACGTGAGTTGCATCTGCAGGTAATGTACTGATAAAGAGCCGTGCTTCGGCGATGCGGTCATGACGGCTGCTGAGTTGAATACCATTAACACTGATAGTTTGATTGCGACCGTTGACAAGGTGGGCATCTAATTCATTGATGGTTTGGCTTTTGACCGCAGCGGCTACGATAGGCCAACGCTTAACGATAATATTGAGATTAGACGCAAACAGCTCGGTCATTCCGTTTCTCCGGAAGATTTCTGGGAGTTTGATATCACCAAGGTCACTATCTGGTCTCTCCACAGGGACTCGAACCCCGATCGGCCGCTTAGGAGGCGGCTGCTCTATCCTGTTGAGCTATGAAGAGACGACAGTGATTATACTGGTTTTATCTTTGATTAAAAGGCTTATGATTTAGTTGCTTAAATCTTAAGCGCTATGTCGTTTATCTGTACATTGTAGGCGGCATTTTGGTCTACAAGGATTGCGGTGGCGCTTTCTTCGCTTACTTGCTCAATTTTTACCGTTGCACGACTTTTGGTCGCGACGGCGCGCATTTCATTGAGTCTATCGGGTAAGTTTTGTTGTAATACTACTTGGAATTTATCACCGACACGAATGCCATGTTTACGGCCTAGATTTAATATAATCCTGTCTGCTTGTCGGCTAACGACTTGGCCAAGTAATGGCCTGCAATTAAGTGTGCTGTCTAAATCTCGGGTAGCTTGCAATATTAATTGAGTAATACTTTTTCCATAGGAGGAACGCCAGAATCTATTACTGTTGGGAGCAATGATAGCCTGTTCTTCAAATTCCCATGGGGCCGATGTGCTGTAGCTTTTGCTCCAGACCTCTTCGCCACTGATCCCATGATAGAGGCTGAGTTTGAATTGAAATTGCCTTAGCGGAGCTTCATCCCAAAATCCTAAGAAGGTGGGTTGTACAGGCTCTATCGATATATCAATGATCTGCGGTTGAAGAATATATTGGCTGTCGGTAATTTCACTGAGCCAGCTTGGGAGTCGATAACCGCGAATATCCACTAGGTCTTGTTCAATATCGAGTCGCTCGTTAGCATGGATGTGACTAAAGCCAGTTGAAGAGTAATCTTCTATAGTGTTCCCTAACGACTCTGAAATGACCTCTTCAAAGCCTGAAAGTTGTCCATATCTAAGCTGAGAACGATCTTTTATTTGTGTTTGAGGTATTAAAATAGCGGCCTTTAATTGGCCATTAGGACACTGTTGTGTTGGATCATCATTTAGATCGAGGCGTAGGGATACATATATTTTATTTCCCTGAATTTGTTCACTAACGAGTTGGATGTTTATGGCTTGGGCGTTGCGATTTATCGCAAAGTTATTTTGTGTGAGGTTACCATTAGAGGTTTGTTGCTCACTGGATATTTGAATACCTGTGCTTAATGTCGCATAGCTAACAGCTTGATTAATTGCTTCTTCCCTTGCTTGAGCTGTATTACCATTGATAATAGTTGCTTCTCCGCTGGCTTCTATCCATTCGGCTCTGGTGGGCAAAGAAAGTAGAAAAAGGCTCAAAATGATGAGCGAAGCTGAACCTGGTATGTGCATCAATTCAATCCTTATCGCTAAGCTAATGGCGATATTACCAATCGAGCCAGTTTTCTGACTCTTAATCTAATACGACAATAAAGCAAATTTCGTGCCTGAGTATGAGAACTTTTGATAAAGTTTCCATTGTTACAGTCGATATACTGTGTAATAGAAGAATATTGTCGGACTGAGGTTAATATTGGTCCGAAGATTGCTGTTTTTGTTACTCATTAAAAATTTGAAGCTTAGAAAGTGAGTCACTTGACTGCCAATGCACCCATAGATGAGGTAAATCCAATGCTAAAGCGTGTGATTATTCCCTTAACATTGATAATGTTAGGTGGATGTGTAGCTAAACCGGTTACGCCGCCCAAACCGAGTTTAGTGGATGGCAATGGGTTGCCGCCAACGGCAGTGATTAACCATTTAGCACAGCGAATAGTGACTGAGCTCGTTAAGCAAAATGATGCTTTGCGTTCTGATCAACCTATCGTAGTTGCAACACCAGTATTAGTGGGCGATTTGAATGGCACTAATGCGTTAGCGCAACAGTTACAGCAAGGGTTAATGACGTCGCTCCATAGCTTTCAGTTTAATGTGGTGGATTTAAACTTAGCTGATGGCTTGAGAGTCACATCTGACGGGGATTTTATTTTGACGAGAGATTGGCAAAAATTGTCGAAAGATCTTCCTGTTGAACATCTTGTCGTTTCGACTATGAGCGTAGTAACCAATGGTATGGCGATCAATACTCGGATTGTGAACATTAGTAACAATCGCGTGGTATCGGCATCTCAAACTTTTGTGACTCAAAAAGAGTTGGCAAACTACATGCAGCCTTCGGAGCAAATTGTGTCACAAAATGGCATCTTATATCGTCAGGCGAGTCCAGGTATGAATGAAGTGCGTGTTTTAGGAGATGGAAAATGAAACGCTACCTTTTAGTTATTGTGGCGCTAATGCTAACTGGCTGCGCTGCTAAAGATAGATATGTGCAATGGGAAGATGTGCCGCCGCCGAGTTTTCCTAAGTTAACGGCTATAGGATATGCGCCGTTAGCGACTCAACCGGCTAAAGAGCAATCACAAAGAGTGTTGATGGCTATGCAGGCATCAAAAATTGTGGCTTATCGTGAATTAGCGGAACAAGTTTATGGGCAGAAAATAACGGCAAACAGCAGTGTCAGTGATTGGATGTTGACGGACGATAATGTCAAAGCGTCAGTTTCTGGTGTGATCCGCGGTGCACGAGTCGTTAAGAGTTATCCAGCAGGCGAGCATTATGTCACTGAGTTAGAACTTGATTTTTCACAGGTTTGGGCGCTTTATCAACAACAGAACCGTCCACAACGAGTGAAGGAAGTGACGTATTTCTAGCTTTTTTGAGAGTATGTTCAACAGCATGTATTGAGCCGCGTATTTACGCGGCTTTTCTTTTTGTACAAGACATTAATATCTAATCAGAGCTTAGAAAAGGTAATGCTAAGTGGGAGTGATGCGCTTGTTAGGCCTTTAAATCATTGCCTAAACTTGAGATAGTCGAGGTCTTGCCTTTATCGTTATAGGTGAGGCTGGAGGCATTTCTGCTGGCTTGTAAAGCTTGAGCAAAGCGATTTAAACTCGCTAAATTCATCTCAATTAAACTGGCATTTTGTTCGTTTAATTCTTTGCATTCAGTCAATGCGTCTTTGATATCGGCCATTTTATGCACGAGTTCGACTTGCTGAGTGAGTAGTGATTTATCACTGTGGTTTGCCAGAATATCATCATTAGTCTTTAGTTCTTTCAGACATTGCGATTTTTCGTTAGCAAGGGAAAGCAGTAAATCGGCGTTTTGGTCAACCAAAGCGCCTTTTTCCTTGAGTATGATTTGCTTAAGAACAGCCAAATGGGCGTGTTGTAGATCTACCAGTTTAGCTATTTCAGTCATAGTTACTCTTTATTTAAGTCATTAAGTTCGGCTTCAAAACTTGCAATATTGGCAGCCAACTTTTCAGGGTCAATTTTATAGCGACCTTCGGCAATAGCTTGTTTGATTTCGGCTACTTTCTTTTGATCAACTTCAGGAAGGCTAGCCATTTTAGTCTGAGCTCCTTGAAGTTGTTGTGCCTGGGCCGTAATGACCACTGAATCGCTTCTCTGTGGTGTTGTCGATTTTGTAGCAACTTGAGCAGATTGATCGCTGCTCGTTTTCGTTGCGCCTGAACGAACTTGCGCAGTCGTTGCAGTGTTGAGTTTGCTAATATCAATTGCCATTTTAGGCTCCAGCGTCGTGTGTACGGGATTTCTTAACTGGGGTATCGGCAGCTTACAAAAAAGCTTTAGATTATTTTACATTCTTACTTCAACTTCGCCAATGCCTGTGACTATAGCATCTAGTTCTTTGTTTGAACTGCTATTTTTGACTCTGATCCGATCACCTTTATTGCCATCTTGTAGGGCTTCGCCCACTGTTTTGAGCTCGAATGAGCCAGAACGAACGTAGATAGATACCGAATCATTTTTACAAACGAAGCATAAGTTGTTGCTTAATATGGGATTATCTTTTGCTACTCGTCGTTTTACTCGCACGCCAGCCAATTTACTCGGGTCATCGAATTCGGCACCTCTCAAGCTATTTTGTTCAATGTAACGGACTTCTACTTGACTAGGAGAGATGAGTTCGCCTGGTGCTAAGATTTCGGTTGAGACAACAACGGGGAATAAGATATCCACCCGAACCGAGATATAGATTTGCCAAGGGTAAGCTAAGTCTTGTGTATCGCAGCTGACTTTTAAGGTGTTATTACGGCTAATTTCCCTATCGCTAGCCAGTTCTACTTTCATTGGAGATGAACATTGTGACGGCAGCATTCTTGCGTCAACCATCTGTGGCGAAATATTTACTTTGGCATTTTCTGGAACGGATATTTTTTCTGAAATAAGCGCTTTAGCTAATTCTGAGATTGCCGATACGGTGGGGACAATAGGCTCTGCACTCGCTAAAGCGGGCATGAAGAGGGTGAAAAGACTAAAAAAACAGACTAAATTTACTTTCATAATGAAGAGACTAGCTTGTAACGCCAGAATGCACCTATACTTTTATTAAGTTCGAAGCTGACCACTGTAATAATAATTTGCATCACTGTCAGAAGATTGACTCAGTTTCGACTATGTTTATCGATAGATAAGACGTAAGCAATTAATATGCCTATACTCAACTGAGTTATAGGGCCGAACATAAACAGAACAACAAGGCAGAGTTATGTCGAGTATTCTTGATTCAGTCAACAAACGAACCCAGCTCGTTGGACAAAACCGTTTAGAATTGCTGCTTTTTAAATTAAACGGTCGTCAACGGTTTGGGATTAACGTGTTTAAGGTGAAAGAAGTACTGCAGTGTCCACCACTGACCACTTTGCCTAAACTTAATCCTTATGTGAAGGGTGTTGCTCATATTCGTGGAACAACCATTTCAGTGATTGATTTGAGTGCGGCAACAGGGGGAAAACCTTTAGCGAGCACTGAAAACTGTTTCATCATTATTTCTGAATATAACCGCAGTGTTCAAGGCTTCTTGGTCAGTTCTGTTGAGCGGATCATCAACATGAATTGGGAAGCGATTATGCCTCCGCCGCAAGGTGCTGGTCGTTATTCTTATCTGACAGCTGTGACTGAAATTGAAGGTGAATTAGTTGAAATTCTCGATGTGGAAAAAATCTTAGATGAGATTTCACCGGTTAAAACGGCTATCAGTGAAGAAGCCAATGAAAAACTGACCCTCGACAGAACTCAGCATTACCATATTATGGTTATTGATGATTCTGCCGTGGCGCGTAAACAAATTATTCGTTCACTCGAGTCATTGAATTTACAAATTGATACCGCAAAAGATGGTCGTGAAGCATTAGACAAGCTTAAAGAGATCGCCAAAGAGATGGATAATGTGGCCGATGAGATCCCCCTCATTATCTCTGATATTGAGATGCCTGAAATGGATGGCTACACCCTGACCGCTGAAATCCGAGATGATCCTAAGCTTAAGCATATTAAAGTGGTACTGCATACTTCGTTAAGTGGTGTATTCAATCAGGCAATGGTTCAAAAAGTGGGGGCTAATGACTTTATCGCTAAGTTTAATCCCGACGAACTGGCCGCTGCTGTGAATAAGCATTTAAGTTTGTAATTGCTGTCGGTTAGTACCTAGATACGCTTTACGCTATAATCTCGACTTTATAACATGATGGTTTCGCACTGATTTTGGTGCTTGCTATAGGATTTAGGATGTGAATGTGCCAAATAAATCACTCGCTGAGGCTGAATATAATCAATTTAGGTTGTTCTTAGAGCAACACAGCGGCATCGTACTGGGTGAAAATAAGCAATATCTTGTGCGCAGTCGTCTTGCTCCTTTGATGGGCAAATATAACCTGCCATCCTTATCTGATGTGGTTAAGCATTCGATGAAGCCTACTGAGCGTGCGCTCAGAGCTGAAGTGATCGATGCTATGACGACCAATGAAACCCTTTGGTTCCGTGATCGTTATCCATTTGAGTTGTTGAATAATGTCCTACTACCTGAATACAGTCGTCTGGGGCGTCCACTTAAAATTTGGTCTGCGGCTTGCTCGTCAGGCCAAGAGCCGTACTCATTGGCTATGACTATTCTTGAGTATCAACAGAAGAAGCCTGGTGCCTTGGCTGGTAGTGCTTCGATTCAAGCAACGGATCTATCTCCTTCCATGTTGGAACGCTGCAAAAATGCCGAGTACGATAGTTTGGCATTAGCGCGTGGTTTATCTGAAGAACGTAAGCGTCAGTTTTTTGATGCATTACCTTCAGGTAATATGAAGTTAAAGGATAATGTGAAGCGGTTGGTGAACTTTAGAGCGCATAATTTGCTTGAGAGTTATAGTCTGCTTGGCAAGTTCGACATTATCTTTTGCCGCAATGTGCTGATTTATTTTGCACCAGAGGCAAAGGCAAAAATTTTGCGGCAATTCGCTGCCGCTCTCAATCCCAAAGGAATTTTATTTCTCGGTGCATCAGAATCTATCGCTGGTTTAACGGACGAGTTTGATATGGTTCGTTGTAACCCTGGCATTTATTACCAGAAAAAGACTTAACTCAGCCGCTCTAAAGAAAATTACCGACAATTGTCGGTAATTTTTTACCCATCACTTGCTCATCCTTGTTGTTATTCTCAAAATTTTCCTGATGTTGGCACATGAATTGCTTTATTTTCGTGAGAACACGAGGAGGCAATTTTATGGCGATCAATTTTGATAATGCACTGGGTGTGCATCAATACACTCTCGGTATTAGAGCGCAGCGGGCTGAAGTCATTTCAAGCAATATCGCTAACGCAGATACGCCACATTACAAAGCCCGCGATGTTGATTTTTCTGCGGCAATGCAGGCCGCTCGAGGCCAACAGCAGCAGCGAAATAGTCTTGAAATGCAAGAGCCAGATAAGCATTTTGGGCTTGCGGAGTTGACTGGGCAATTTGTTAAGTTCCGTGTGCCAAATCAACCCGATACCGGTGATGGTAATACTGTTGATATCCAACAGGAACAATCGGCATTCATGCAAAATGCACTTGAATATCAAATGTCGCTAGGTTTTTTAGATAGTAAGTTTAGTGGCATGAAGAAAGCGTTGAGAGGGGATTAATCATGAGTTTATTTAGCATATTTGATGTTGCTGGCTCGGGAATGTCTGCTCAATCGGTCAGGCTAAACACCACCGCGAGCAACATAGCCAACGCGGATTCCGTCTCGAGTAGTGTAGATAAGACCTATCGTTCCCGTCATCCCATTTTTGAAGCCGAAATGGCTAAAGCCCAAAGTCAGCAACAAGCTTCTCAAGGCGTTGCAGTAAAAGGCATTGTAGAAAGTGATAAACCACTACTGAAAGAATACTCGCCCGATCATCCTATGGCGGATGCGGACGGCTTTATTTATAAACCGAATGTTAATGTTATGGAAGAAATGGCAGATATGATTTCTGCTTCGCGCTCATATCAAATGAATGTTCAAGTCGCTGAAGCAGCTAAGTCTATGCTGCAACAAACACTTGGGATGGGTAAATAACATGTGTTACTTAGGAGGTAAGCTGTGAGCCTCATTAATCAAATTAACCAAGCGTCGGCGCAGACGGCTCAAAATAAGAGTCAGCCAAATGCCGTTACGACGAATTCATCAACCAGTTCAACGGGTAATCCGTTTCTTGACGGCATACGTTTGCCAAAAGAGTCAATAGTACCGGAAGCCAAAAGCCAGCAGTTAACTCAAGATGACTTTTTCTCGTTATTAAGCCAACAGTTATCGATGCAAGATCCCTTTAAGCCCGTCGACAACGACCAAATGATTGCACAGATGGCATCATTCTCGACGGTTGATGGTATTACTAAGTTGAATAAGGAAATCGTTAATTTAAACGGTGTTATGACATCAAGCCAAGCATTACAGGCATCAGGACTTGTTGGTCGCAAGGTGTTGATCCCAACTGATACAGGTAACATTTCAGCTGAAAGCCCAACAATAAAAGGTGTGATTAGCACGCCAGCTAAAATTCCTGAAGTTACTGTACGTGTTGAGGATGAGAAAGGCCAAGTTGTGACCACCTTTAAAGTTGATGGTAGTAAGGGGGGCAATGTCGATGTTAACTGGGATGGCCTCGATAAAGATGGAAAACCTGTAACCGCAGGTAACTATACGATCAAGGCGAGTGGTTTAGTGGATGGGAAATCCCAAGAATTGCCAGTCTCGACCTATGCTCATGTGACCAGCGTTTCTCTCGGTACGGCCAGTACTGGCGCGATTCTTAACTTGAGAGGCGGTATGGGCATCAAGTTAACCGATGTGTTAGCTGTGTCTGAAACCTAAGCTTGTATAAAAGAATTTTTGCAGCATCCGAATTGGGCGTAAATCGCTCATAAATGAATTGAGTCAAGTGTAGAGGTGAATTATGTCGTTTAACATTGCATTGAGTGGCATTTCTGCCGCGCAGAAAGATTTAAACACTACGGCGAATAACATTGCTAATGCGAACACCATTGGCTTTAAAGAATCCCGTGCTGAATTTGCGGATGTTTACGCTAATTCTATTTTTTCAAATGCTAAAACTGCTGTCGGTGGTGGTGTTGCTACGAGTCAAGTGGCACAGCAATTCCATCAAGGTAGCTTACAGTTGACGAATAACTCCCTTGATATGGCGATTAAAGGTGGCGGCTTTTTCGTTACAGCCTCTGAACTGGGTACATTAGACCACTCGTTTACCCGTGCTGGAGCATTTAAGGTCGATAAAAATAATTACATGGTTGATTCTGCTGGTAATTATTTGCAAACTTTCCCAGTGGATAAAGATGGGAACTCAACATCAGTGAGTTTAACGACGGCTAAGCCGGTACAAATACCAGACACTGCAGGTAGCCCTGTAAAGACTGAGAATGTTACTTTACAAATGAACTTAAATGCTAAGGAAAGTGCACTCGACCCGGCGGCATTCGATCCTCTAGATGCAAAAACCTACAATAACGTGACATCAATGACAATTTATGACTCACTCGGTGAGCCACATATTATGACCACTTATTTTGTTAAGCCCAAAGATGGTTCGTACAATGGTGAGAACAATTGGGTGGCTTACTATGCTGTTGATGGAAAACAAGTCGATCTAGCCGGTCCTGCTGGTACTTATCAAACAGATACCACCGGCGATGGTACACCTGATGCAACGGGCACGGCTCAAACTGCTGGTGGTTGGAAAGGCTCTGTACTCAAGTTCAATTCTGTTGGTGTCTACACTGGTAGTGATCCTGCTATAGTCAAGACTGAGGCTTTGGGCGTCAGTGGTGCGGGTGTTTTAGGGCCTGGTGCCGATGGTACTCAAGAGTTGACTGTGAAGTTTAATGCCCCAACGCAATATGCTGCTCCTTTTGGTGCAACTGAGTTGACGCAAGATGGTACGACTGTAGGTCGCTTAACTAACGTTGAAATCGGCGAAGATGGTTTAGTGACCGCGAGTTATTCTAATGGTTCAACCGTGCCTTTAGCACGGGTTGCTTTAGTTCGTTTTGCTAACGAACAAGGTTTAACGCAAGTGGGTAATACGTCGTGGAAAGCCAGTTTAGCTTCAGGTCCAGCGTTAGCGGGTGAGGCAAATAGTGGAACTTTTGGTAGCATCAGTTCATCGGCGTTAGAGCAATCGAACATCGATTTAACGACTGAACTGGTCGATTTAATTTCGGCGCAGCGTAACTTCCAAGCGAACTCTCGTACGCTTGAAGTGAATAACACGCTGCAACAAACCGTATTACAAATCCGCTAATCATTACTTTATTTAACTAAGTGTTGCCGCCAGTGGCAACACTTAGCCTTTATCCTGCCGTCAAATCACTTCATTTTCATATTTTTCAATTCTATCAGTAAATTAAACGTTATTTTTTGTTGGCATGATGCTTGCTTGGATATTGTCATGTAGAAAATTTGACGGAGCAGTCTGTGGACAAATTCCTTTATGTCGCCATGAGTGGCGCTAAGCAAAATATGAATGAGCTGGCACTCCGTGCGAACAACTTAGCCAATGCTAATACCGATGGTTTTAAATCAGATATGGCGCAGGCCAGATCGATGCAAGCCTTCGGTGAAGGGTTGCCTTCAAGGGTGTTTGCGATGACAGAATCTCCGTCAGCTAATTTTCGCTCTGGTCCGATAAAAACCACTGGACGGGATCTCGATGTTGCCATTAAAGGCGATGGCTGGTTTGCCGTTCAGGCGAAAGATGGCAGTGAAGCTTATACCCGTTCAGGTAGTCTCAGTTTCGATGCGACGGGCATGTTGTATAACGACAGAGGCAATCCCGTGATGGGGGACGCTGGCCCGATAGTGCTGCCATTACCTATTGATAAAGTGTCAATTTCACAGGATGGCATAGTGTCTGTTCGCCCTCAGGGGGCGACTGCTGAAGTGATAGAAGAAGTGGCTAGATTGAAGTTAGTTAATCCCGGCAATACGCAGATGATGCGTGGTGAAGATGGATTATTTCGACAAATGTCAGGCGAACCAGCACCAGCTGACCCTTTCGTCGCAGTTGAAAGTGGTGCCGTAGAGGGCAGTAACGTTAACCCTGTTGATGAAATGGTGTCTTTGATTGATCTTCAGCGCCAGTTTGAATTGCAAGTCAAGATGATGAAAACCGCGGAAGAGAATGATCGCGCTTCATCTTCATTAATGCGTATTAGTTAGGAGATAGATTATGCATCCGGCGTTATGGATTAGTAAAACTGGCTTAGACGCACAGCAAACTGATATTTCAGTGATTTCAAACAACGTAGCGAACGCTAGCACTGTGGGCTACAAAAAAAGCCGCGCAGTATTTGAAGATTTACTCTATCAAACAGTTAACCAAGCAGGTGGTGTTAGTGCATCTAACACTAAGCTACCCAACGGATTAAACATAGGTGCGGGTACGAAAGTCGTCGCCACTCAAAAAATGTTTACTCAGGGTAATATGCTGACGACGGATAACTCACTGGATCTCATGATTGAAGGTCCTGGATTTTTTGAAATCCAGCTCCCTGATGGAACCACTGCTTATACTCGAAATGGTCAGTTTACCTTAGACGATACGGGTCAGATTGTGACGCCAGGTTCTGGCTATTTGCTACAACCCGCGATCACTATTCCTGATAATGCGACCAGTATTACCGTTTCAGCAGAGGGTGAAGTTTCAGTAAAAACGCCGGGTACCGCTGAGAACCAAGTCGTGGGTCAGTTGACTATGACGGATTTTATTAATCCATCGGGTCTAGATCCTATGGGACAAAACTTATATACGGAAACTGGTGCGAGCGGCACGCCCATTCAAGGTACCGCTTCGTTAGATGGCATGGGAGCGATTCGTCAAGGCGCCTTAGAAACCTCTAACGTTAACGTGACCGAGGAACTGGTGAACCTTATCGAAAGTCAGCGCATTTACGAGATGAACTCTAAAGTGATTTCAGCGGTAGATCAGATGCTGTCTTATGTGACTCAGAATTTATAGAGGCAAACATCATGGCTAGATATCTTGTGTTGGCCGTCGCGTTATTGCTTGCAGCCTGTAGCTCGACGCAAAAGAAACCCCTTGCGGATGATCCCTTTTACGCGCCGGTATACCCAGAGGCGCCGCCGACAAAAATTGCCGCAACTGGCTCTATTTATCAAGACAGTCAAGCATCTAGTTTGTATTCGGATATACGCGCCCACAAAGTCGGTGACATTATCACTATCGTATTGAAGGAATCGACTCAAGCTAAGAAGAGTGCAGGCAATCAGATCAAAAAAGGCTCAGATATGAGCTTAGATCCCATCTTTGCTGGTGGTAGTAATGTGTCCATTGGCGGAGTGCCAATTGATTTGCGTTACAAAGATAGCATGAACACTAAGCGTGAATCGGATGCGGATCAGAGCAATAGTCTAGATGGCAGCATCTCGGCAAACGTGATGCAAGTACTGAACAACGGCAGTTTAGTGATCCGTGGTGAAAAATGGATTTCAATTAATAATGGTGATGAGTTTATTCGTGTCACTGGTCTCGTTCGCTCGCAGGACATTAAACCCGATAACACTGTCGATTCAACGCGAATGGCTAATGCCCGTATCCAATACAGTGGCACAGGCACTTTCGCAGATGCTCAAAAAGTGGGCTGGTTAAGCCAGTTCTTTATGAGCGACTGGTGGCCCTTCTAAGGAGTCGTATCATGAAATATAAACTGGTGTTAGCCGTTGCCATGCTAGTGTTTTCTCTACCTAGTCAGGCTGAACGAATTAAAGATATTGCCAATGTGCAAGGTGTGCGTAGTAACCAGTTGATTGGTTATGGCTTAGTGGTCGGTTTACCGGGAACGGGGGAAAAAACCAGTTATACCGAGCAGACCTTTATGACTATGCTCAAAAACTTTGGGATTAATCTTCCTGACAACGTCAAACCGAAAATTAAAAACGTTGCAGTGGTAGCCGTACATGCGGATATGCCTGCCTTTATCAAACCTGGTCAAGATCTTGACGTGACGGTATCTAGTTTAGGTGAAGCCAAAAGCTTACGCGGTGGAACCTTATTACAGACCTTTTTGAAAGGGGTAGACGGTAATGTGTATGCGATTGCCCAAGGTAGTTTAGTGGTGAGTGGTTTTAGTGCCGATGGTTTAGATGGTTCAAAGGTGATTCAAAATACGCCAACTGTTGGTCGTATACCGAATGGCGCGATTGTTGAGCGTAGTGTAGCAACCCCATTTTCAACTGGCGATTATTTGACGTTTAACCTACGTCGTTCGGATTTCTCTACTGCGCAGCGCATGGCCGATGCGATCAATGATCTATTAGGTCCAGATATGGCGCGTCCTTTAGATGCGACGTCTGTTCAGGTAACGGCTCCACGTGATGTATCACAACGGGTCTCCTTTTTAGCAACGCTTGAAAACCTTGATGTTGTTCCCGCAGAGGAATCTGCCAAAGTGATTGTTAATTCACGTACTGGAACCATAGTGGTTGGGCAAAACGTACGCTTACTCCCTGCGGCGATTACCCATGGCGGCATGACTGTCACTATTGCGGAGGCGACACAGGTTTCGCAGCCTAACGCGTTGGCAAATGGTCAAACAACCGTCACGAGTAATAGTACGATTACAGCAACAGAAAGTGACCGCCGTATGTTTATGTTTAATCCAGGCACTACGCTGGATGAGCTGGTTAGAGCGGTTAACTTAGTCGGTGCAGCCCCTTCAGATGTGTTAGCAATACTTGAAGCATTAAAAGTGGCAGGAGCTTTGCATGGTGAACTTATCATCATCTAATTTCTGTCGGGAAAATCATGGAAAAGCTTTCAAGTTCATCACATTTTCTTGACCTGGGCGGGCTAGATTCACTCCGCGCCCAGGCTCAGAAAGATGAGAAGGGCGCCTTGAAAAAGGTTGCCCAACAATTTGAAGGTATTTTCGTGCAAATGCTGATGAAAAGTATGCGCGATGCCAATGCGGTTTTTCAGTCTGATAGTCCACTCAATAGCCAATACACTCAGTTTTACGAGCAGATGCGCGATCAGCAGTTATCGGTCGATTTATCTGACAAAGGTGTATTGGGCCTTGCCGATATGATGGTGCAGCAACTCTCTCCCGAAACAAGTCATTTCACGCCTGCATCGGTATTGCGTGACGATGGTGGCATGAAAATGCTCCACGACGATAAAGCGCTTAATGTGCCTATGCAGAGTTCAGCCGCTCCTGTGGTTGAACCCACAGTTGTAAATCATGGTGTGCCGGCTGCTATCGCTCGGCCTGTATTTGAACCGGATAGAGCTGAAGATGCCAATTCATCAATGGACATTGATGCGCCTAATCGTTCACTGGCTATCGATACGCCTAAGCCGAGCTGGAGTGAACAATCACTTTCAGTGGTAGAACCTGTGATTAGCGGCCAAGTTTTGCCGACGGCAGCATTTAGGGAAACCCAAAAAATTGTCAGGTTCGGTAGTCGAGAAGAATTTTTAGCGACCTTATATCCACATGCTGAAAAAGCCGCAAAAACATTAGGTACCCAACCAGAAGTATTATTGGCGCAATCGGCACTGGAAACTGGCTGGGGACAAAAAATCGTCCGCGGCAATAACGGTGCGCCGAGTCATAACCTATTCAACATTAAAGCTGATCGTCGTTGGTTAGGCGATAAGGCTAACGTCAGTACCCTAGAATTTGAGCACGGTGTTGCTGTTCAGCAAAAAGCTGATTTCCGAGTTTACAGTGATTTCGAGCATAGCTTTAACGATTTTGTGTCCTTCATTGCCGAAGGTGAACGTTATCAAGATGCGAAGAAAGTGGCCGCTTCCCCAACTCAATTCATCCGAGCTTTGCAGGATGCGGGTTATGCCACTGATCCTCGATACGCTGAAAAAGTCATTAAAGTGATGCAGTCGATCAGTGAAGAACTGAAATCAATTCTGCCAGGAGAAGACAAATGATGAATCTTACAACCCTGTTTGTTCATAGGAGTGTCAACTAATGGCCGTTGATCTACTGAATATAGCGCGAACAGGGGTGCTTGCCTCCCAGTCGCAACTGGGTGTTACCAGTAATAACATAGCTAACGCCAATACCGCTGGTTACCACAGACAAGTGGCAACCCAGTCGACTCTTGAATCGCAGCGTTTTGGTAGTAGTTTTTATGGCACAGGAACTTACGTTAATGACGTTAAGCGTATCTACAATGACTATGCCGCAAGAGAGTTACGCATTGGCCAAACAACGTTAAGCGCCGCCGAAGCCAGCTACGGTAAATTGAGTGAGTTAGATCAGCTGTTTTCACAGGTAGGTAAAGTTGTGCCACAAAGCTTAAATGACCTGTTTTCGGGGCTGAATAGTGTGGCTGATTTGCCTGCAGATTTGGGTATTCGGAGTTCGACCCTAACAAACGCACAGCAAGTTGCCAGCAGTCTTAATCAGATGCAGTCGTATTTGAATGGCCAGCTTAATCAGACCAATGACCAGATCACAGGTATGACTAAGCGTATCAATGAGATCAGTACAGAACTGGCAAATTTAAACCTAGAGTTAATGAAGTCGCCGAATCAGGATGCGCAGTTGCTTGATAAGCAAGATGCACTTGTTCAAGAGTTAAGCCAGTACGCTCAAGTGAATGTTATTCCATTAGAAAATGGTGCTAAGAGCGTAATGCTCGGTGGCTCAGTGATGTTGGTTTCTGGCGAAATTGCTATGACGATGGGAGTCCAAGCGGGTGATCCATTTCCGAATGAGCTCCAATTGACTTCAAGTATTGGTTCGCAAAGTGTCACTGTTGATCCGAGTAAACTTGGCGGTCAGTTAGGGGCCATTTTTGATTATCGTGATCAAACGTTAATTCCCGCGGGTCATGAGCTCGATCAATTAGCCTTGGGCGTGGCTGATAACTTCAATAAAATGCAAGCACAAGGTATTGACCTCAATGGGCAAGTTGGTGCCAATATCTTCAAAGATATCAACGATCCTATGATGTCTTTGGGCCGTGCAGCAGGTTTTTCTGGTAATACGGGTAATGCAACGTTAGGCGTCACCATAGATGACACCAGTTTATTAACTGGTGGTGCCTACGAACTGTCATTTACCGCGCCTGCAACTTATGAGCTGAGAGATTCGAAAACGGGGGCAATTACGCCACTGACGTTAACTGGCTCGACTTTATCGGGTGGATCTGGATTTTCAATTGACATAAAAGCGGGCGCTATGGCGTCTGGCGATCGTTTTGCGATTCGCCCGACAGCGGGTGCTTCAAATGGCATTGAAGTTGTCATGAAAGACCCTAAAGGCATTGCCGCCGCATCACCAAAGATTACCGCAGATGCCGCTAACTCTGGCAATACCCAAGTGAAGCTGACTCAAATTAGCAATCGCAATGCCGCAAATTTCCCTGTAACGGGCAGTGAGTTGACGATAAAGCTCGATACCACAGTTGTGCCTCCAACCTATGAAGCATTCGACGCCGCAGGAACATCCCTTGGGGCTGCAGCCCCTTATACGCCTCCGAGTATTAGCGCTTTTGGTTTTACCTTTGAAGTTGACAGCAAAGCGGCTGCAGGCAATGACAGATTTACCTTCGATTTATCCTTCGCAGAGGGGGATAACTCTAATGCTGTCGCTATGGCTAAGTTGAGCGAAAGTAAGGTGATGAATGGGGGAAAGTCGACCCTAGCTGATGTGTTCGAGAATACTAAGCTCGAGGTAGGCAGTAAAACGAAAGCGGCTGAAGTGCGTGTCGGTTCGGCAGAGGCCGTGTATCAACAAGCTTATGCGCGAGTAGAGAGTGAGTCGGGTGTGAACTTAGATGAAGAAGCAGCAAATTTAATGCGTTTTCAGCAAGCCTATCAAGCCTCTGCGCGGATCATGACGACTGCACAGCAGATTTTTGACACCTTATTATCCTCAGTGCGTTAGGAGATTTAACTATGCGATTATCATCCGCGCAGATTTTTAATCAAAGCATTACCAGTGTGCTGCAAAAGCAAACGGCGACCAGCAAAATTCTTGACCAATTGAGCAGTGGTAAGAAAGTCAATACTGCTGGTGATGATCCTGTGGCGTCACAGGGTATCGATAATCTGAATCAGAAAAATGCACTCGTCGATCAGTTTATGAAAAATATTGACTATGCGACAAATCGTCTTGCTGTGGCAGAAAGTAAACTCGGTAGTGCTGAAGATTTAACTGGCTCTATGCGTGAGCAAGTTATGCGAGCGATAAACGGCACACTCTCAGGAACTGAGCGGCAAATGATTGCCGAAGAGATGAAAGGCAGCTTAGAAGAATTGCTCTCTATTGCCAATAGTAAGGATGAATCTGGCAATTATATGTTCTCTGGTTTCAGTACCGATAAAGAACCTTTTGCTTTTGATAACTCGACGCCGCCTAAAATAGTGTATAGCGGCGATTCTGGCGTCAAAAATAGTTTAGTACAAACGGGTGTTGCCATGGGGACAAACATCCCTGGCGATAGCGCGTTTATGAAAGCACCCAATGGACTTGGTGATTATAGCGTCAATTATTTGGCCAGTCAGCAGGGGGAGTTTAGCGTTAAAACAGCAAAAATTGCTGATACTGCAACTTATGTTGCTGATACATATACATTTAACTTCACTGATAATGGTGCCGGTGGTACTAACTTGCAAGTGCTCGATTCTGCAAGTAATCCCGTCGCAAACGTAGCTAACTTCGATGCCACTAATCCCGTTAGTTTTAATGGTATAGAAGTTAAAATTGATGGAAAACCCAGCGCTGGCGATAGTTTCACCATGGAGCCGCAGGCCGAAGTCAGTATTTTCGATACGATCAGCAGTGCGATTGCATTAATTGAAGACCCTAATTCTGCCAATACTCCCCAAGGGCGAGCTCAGTTGGCACAGATATTGAATAACATCGATAGTGGCGTCAATCAAATTAGTTCTGCCAGAAGTGTGGCGGGGAATAATCTGAAAGTTGTCGAAAGTTACAAAGAGACTCATACCGAGGAGAAAGTGGTGAACTCATCAGCGCTATCACTCTTGGAAGATCTCGATTATGCATCAGCGATTACGGAATTTGAAAAGCAACAGCTTGCATTGAACGCAGTCTCTAGCGTGTTTAGTAAGGTGGGTTCTGTTTCCCTGTTCGACTTTATTTAACAGAAAGCAAGTACCTATCCATCTGTAAGATAAATTGTTAAAAATTTAGCCAAGCTCCAAGCCTTGGCGGTATAACTAGGAAGAGGAACTCAACATGGCTATTACAGTAAATACCAACGTGACTTCAATGAAGGCACAAAAGAATTTAAATACTTCCAGTAGCGGTTTAGCGACCTCAATGGAACGTTTATCCAGTGGTCTACGCATTAACAGTGCGAAAGACGACGCCGCTGGTCTAGCCATTTCTAACCGCTTGAACAGCCAAGTGCGCGGTTTAGATGTGGGTATGCGTAACGCAAATGATGCGATTTCAATTGCCCAAATTGCCGAAGGTGCGATGCAAGAGCAAACCAATATGTTGCAGCGTATGCGTGATTTGACTGTTCAAGCAGAAAACGGTGCGAATAGCACTGATGACTTGACTGCATTGCAAAAAGAGATGGATCAATTAGCAGAGGAAATTACTGCTATAGGTGATAGTACGGCGTTTGGTAATACCAAATTAATGACTGGTGGCTTTTCTGCGGGTAAAACCTTCCAAGTAGGGCACCAAGAAGCTGAGGATGTCACTATTTCGGTAGGGACAACTAATGCTGCAAGTTTATCTGTTAATTCGCTATCCGTAGCGACTTCTGCTGGTCGTTCAACTGCACTCGCGAATATTGATGCTGCCATTAAAACAATTGACAATCAACGAGCCAATTTAGGTGCGAAGCAAAACCGTTTGGCCTATAACATTAGTAACAGTGCTAATACTCAAGCCAACGTTGCTGATGCTAAGAGTCGTATCGTGGATGTCGATTTTGCGAAGGAAACTTCAGTTATGACTAAGAACCAAGTGTTACAACAAACGGGTTCTGCAATGCTTGCACAGGCTAACCAGTTACCTCAAGTTGCATTATCTCTTCTTGGTTAATGTTATTTGCGTGATGTTATATGAAGCACTTTTGCCTACTTGTTCTAGAATTATCTAGAAAAGTAGGCAAAGTTTTATAGGAGTTGATATTTATGTTTATGATAATTAGAGTTATTTTTTAAAATCAAGATATTTTAAAAAATAACTCTAAAGTTAAAAAAGATGCTGCCGTTAAATATACTGTAACCACTAAGACCCGCCTGGCTTAAGTAGACAGGCAAGTTCACAAGCCAGGTATAAAGAGGAAACGATCATGGCCATTACAGTAAACACAAACGTCACTTCATTAAAAGCTCAAAAGAATTTAAATACTTCCGCAGGCGGTTTGGCCACATCTATGGAACGTTTATCCAGTGGTCTGCGTATTAACAGTGCCAAAGATGACGCTGCTGGTTTAGCGATATCTAACCGACTAAACAGCCAAGTGCGTGGCCTTGATGTTGGCATGCGCAATGCTAACGATGCCATTTCAATCGCCCAGATTTCTGAAGGTGCGATGCAAGAACAGACTAACATGCTTCAACGTATGCGTGATTTGACAGTACAAGCAGAGAATGGTTCTAACAGTACTGATGATTTGACAGCATTGCAAAGCGAAATTGATGAACTGGCATTAGAAATTACAGCAATCGGTGATACAACTGCATTTGGTAGCACAAAATTACTGAATGGTGATTTCTCCGCAGGTAAGACCTTCCAAGTCGGACACCAAGAAGGCGAAGACATTACGATTTCAGTAAAAGCAACGAATGCTGGTGCGTTATCTGTTAATAGTTTGTCGGTTGCAAGTTCAGCTGGCCGTTCAACTGCACTCGCTGCGATTGATGCTGCCATTAAAACGATTGATAGTCAGCGTGCTAACTTAGGTGCTAAACAAAACCGTCTAGCATACAACATCAGTAACAGTGCTAATACTCAAGCAAACGTTGCTGATGCGAAGAGCCGAATTGTTGATGTGGATTTTGCGAAAGAAACATCACAAATGACCAAGAACCAAGTGTTGCAACAAACGGGTTCTGCAATGTTGGCCCAAGCCAACCAGTTACCTCAAGTGGCCTTGTCACTGCTGTAGTTTAAAGCAGAATAGTGAGAAAGTGATAAGGGAGGTTCGGTGACGGATCTCCCTTTGCCACTTTAAAGGTTAATGTAGTTTTATAGGGTAATTTTAATGTAACCATTTAAAGTTATTACTAAATTTGCTGAGGTATGGCTATGGATATCAATATAGCAAGTTCACCTTCTATGCTTCACAGTAAGGTTGATTTAGCTCAAACGCCGCTAAAAGCATCTGCTCCAGATGCTGAATTAAAGCGAAATACGGCTATTGAACAAGCTGTGGAACAAGATGTAACGAAAAATGAACAGAATCCAAGTAAGCTGGCTCAAGTTGCCACAGAGTTGTCTGATATGATGTCTATGATGCGTAAAGGTTTAGCATTTAAGGTTGATGAGAACTCTGGACAAGCTGTTGTGACTGTACTTGACCGAGATACTGGTGATGTGATTAGACAAATGCCGAGTGAAGAAGCATTAGCCTTGGCAGAAAAACTATCAGAAGTCACAGGGCTTTTGATGAAAACAGAAGCATAAATATTTGTAAGTACGTTTGATTGAGAGGTCTATATGGCATTAACAGCAACAGGCATGGGATCTGGCCTTAAAATTAGTGAAATTGTGCAAGTTTTAGTTGATGCCGAAAAAACACCGAAAGAAGCGATGTTTAATAAAACGGAAGACAGCATCAAAGCAAAAGTTTCTGCTATGGGAACCTTAAAAAGTGCGTTGTCTACGTTTCAAGATGCCTTAAAAAAACTTCAAACTGGCGATGCCCTCAATCTGCGTAAGGTTTCTGTTAGTAATCAAACTTATTTGTCAGCAACAACAGACAAAACCGCACAAGCGGGTAGCTATGGTATTAAAGTTGAGCAACTTGCGGTAAATCATAAAATTGCTGGAAAAAACGTTGCAGATCCTGGATTACCTGTAGGTGAAGGGAGCCTTGATTTTGGTATCAATGGTAAGAATTTCTCCATTGATGTTTCGGCTACCGATTCACTTGCTGCGATTGCTAAAAAAGTTAATGAATCCCCAGATAACGCGGGCGTAACTGCAACCGTTATTACCAGTGATGCAGGCAGTCGATTGGTTTTTAGTTCAGATAAGTCAGGTGAAGACAATCAAATTAGTATTACAGCTAATGACACGACTGGAACTGGACTCAATGATATGTTCGGTGCTGGTAATATCTCCACGCTTCAAGATGCTAAAAATGCAGTTGTTTATATCGATAATCAGAAAGTTACCTCGCAAACTAATGAAGTTAAAAATGCTATTGCAGGGGTGACGTTAAACTTAACTGATGCTGATGTTTCTAAGACGACTACGTTAAAAATTGAACAAGATGATGATGCAGTAAAGACAAATGTGAAAGCTTTTGTCGATGCCTACAATAGTTTAGCGACTGCAGTTGATAAAATGTCGTCTTATGATAAAGAGAAAAAAACAGCAGCTGCATTACAGGGCGAC
The DNA here is from genome assembly GCF_013248875.1 of Shewanella sp. DC2-4. NCBI lineage: Bacteria > Pseudomonadati > Pseudomonadota > Gammaproteobacteria > Alteromonadales > Shewanellaceae > Shewanella > Shewanella sp. DC2-4. The sequence continues at coordinate 1,104,362 of NZ_JABRVR010000002.1, forward strand.
TCTATGATCCGTTCTATAGAATCGCAACTCCGAAGTATATCGAGTGAACGAGTGCCAACTGATAGCGGCAGTTCGATAGCATTATATGATATTGGTATAAAAACAGATAGATATGGTAAGTTGTCTGTCGATGATACTAAACTTAATAAAGTCATCTCTGAAGATATGGCCAGTGTTGAGGCATTATTCTCGACACCAGATAAAGGGCTTGCTAATCGCTTTAATGATCTTGCAGATAGTTATGTCAAGTCTCGAGGATTAATTGCGTCACGTCAAACCGGATATACTAATCAACAAAGCCAGCTTACAGATAGAAGAGAAGCTTTCACGCTTAAAATGGATCAACTAACAGCCCGTTTAACGAAGCAATTTAATGCGATGGATCTTGTCGTTGGAAAACTAAATCAGCAGAGCAGTGGTCTTGTTGATCGTTTGAATTCGCTTCCTGGAGCTGTTAAAAAACGATAGTGAAATTATAAATGAGTAAGGGGAGTATAAGTGAAACAACTCGATGAGCTTAATGTCCTTTTGAGTGAAAATTTAAATAAACTGACTCAGCTTCCTGCTGAAGAGCCTCAATCTGACGAGTTGGTGTCGAACTTGCACGTACTGGTTGGAGAGCGTCAAATTTTACTCAATGTATTAGTGGCTGATGCTAATATGACAGATGTTGATTATCTTCAACATCAGCTTGAACTTACTCAAGAGTACACAAGTAAAGCAAGTGTTGTTATGGCAGATAGGCAAGCATTATTACATGCAGGTAATAAGAATAAGCGCCAGATTAGTGTTTATGAGACTATAGATTTAAACAGGTAGGTGTTTATGAGAGGATCACTGCAATCGTATCGTAAGGTGTCTTTAGAGAGTGAAATTACTGTTGCGTCACCACATCGTATTATTCAGCTTATGTTTGCGGGGGCACTGCAACGTTTAGCACAAAGTCGTCTTGCGATTGAACAAAATGACTTGTCTAATAAAGGTATGTACATTGGCAAAGCTATTGGGATTATTACTGGTTTAAACAATAGCCTAGATATGGATGCTGGTGGCCAGATAGCCAGAAATTTGAGTGATTTATATGACTTTATGTTGCGTAGAATTTCTGAAGCTAACGTAAATAATGATGTGAAAGCGATTGATGATGTATGTGATATTTTACGTACTATCAAAGAAGGTTGGGATGCAATTCCTGCAGATAAACATAATATTTCTGCGCATTCTGAAGCGGGTTAATATCTTATTTCGTTATTAAAAATAGACGCACTGGTTGCGTCTTTTTTTTGGCTTAAAGTCAAAGTATTGACGTTTTAGACTAGAATCATGATGTAAATGAACTAAAATCAATTCAGTTTGGCATAAACCTCATCTGAGGCTTGCTTCTCGTCTGCTGATAATACAATATTCATCACAAGTAGTGATGGTGGCACAGATTGTTACATTGAATTTGTTAAGCTTTTACAGCAACTAATCATAAATAATTAATGCGAATTAATACATATTAGAGCTTTACGGCCTACTGAATGATGCAAACAGATCAACGAATTTTACTTATCGGCCCTCCATCAGAGCGATTAAATCGCCTGTGTTGCATTTTGGATTTTTTAGGTGAGCAATTTGTACAAATTGACACCGAAAAATTAAGTGCTAGCCTCCAAGATACCCGTTTTCGAGCTTTAGTTATCCTAACTGATGTTATGGATGCTGATGGGCTTAAAAACATCGCAGGTCAACATCCATGGCAACCTATGTTGTTGCTTGGCAATGTTGACGATCTGCAAGTGTCTAATATTCTTGGACATATAGAAGAACCTTTAACGTATCCTCAGCTCACTGAATTATTACACTTTTGCCAAGTATTCGGTCAAGTTAAACGGCCTCAAGTCCCTACTAGTGCGAATCAAACAAAGTTATTCCGAAGCTTAGTGGGACGCAGTGATGGTATTGCGAATGTGAGACACTTGATAAATCAAGTAGCAACATCTGAGGCAACTGTGCTTGTTCTGGGTCAATCAGGTACAGGTAAAGAAGTGGTCGCCCGTAATATCCATTATTTGTCTGAGCGCCGTGATGGTCCGTTTATCCCTGTTAACTGTGGTGCGATACCGCCTGAGTTATTAGAGAGTGAGCTATTTGGTCATGAGAAAGGGTCATTTACTGGGGCAATCTGTTCTCGTAAAGGCCGTTTTGAATTAGCTGAAGGTGGTACACTATTTCTCGATGAAATAGGAGACATGCCACTACAAATGCAAGTTAAATTACTCCGTGTGCTGCAAGAGCGGGTATTTGAGCGCGTTGGTGGTACTAAGACAATTAATGCTGATGTACGCGTAGTTGCTGCGACACATAGAGATTTAGAAACCATGATCAGCGTTAATGAGTTCCGTGAGGATCTTTATTACCGCCTAAACGTATTCCCGATTGAAATGCCCGCGTTGTGTGATCGCAAGGACGATGTGCCTTTGCTATTACAAGAGTTAGTTAGCCGAGTCTATAACGAAGGCCGTGGTAAGGTGCGTTTTACGCAGCGTGCGATAGAGTCGCTGAAAGAACATGCTTGGTCGGGCAACGTGCGCGAGCTGTCTAATTTAGTCGAACGCCTCACCATTTTATATCCGGGTGGACTGGTCGATGTTAACGATTTACCTGTCAAATATCGCCATATCGATGTGCCCGAATATTGTGTAGAGATGAGTGAAGAGCAACAGGAACGTGATGCTTTAGCTTCTATCTTTAGCGATGAAGAGCCGGTTGAAATCCCTGAAACGCGTTTCCCTAGTGAGCTGCCGCCTGAAGGTGTGAACCTTAAGGATTTGTTAGCAGAACTAGAAATAGACATGATACGTCAGGCGCTAGAGCTACAAGATAATGTTGTAGCTCGCGCTGCTGAAATGCTTGGAATACGCCGTACAACGCTTGTAGAAAAAATGCGTAAGTACGGAATGACAAAAGATTAGTTTTCTATTTTATTGTTATATAAGTTGTTTTAACCTCTAAAGCTCAATTTCCAATTTGGCATAGATACTGCAGTCACCCCGTCATAAGCAATTTTTTGACGGAGTGACTATGTCAGCCAACCCACTAGCGCAAATTGAGTCATTCAAGCACACTAGCAAACAATGGAACCAACTGCGTGAGGCCGCGAATATGTCCAATCGAATGGAGCATATTTTACAGGCTATGCCATCTGGCGTGGTGATTATCAATGGCGACGGTATAGTCACGGATGCCAATCCGGTTGCAGTTGAATTACTTGAGCGCTCCTTGTGTGGCGTTCGCTGGATTGATGTGATCCACAGTGCCTTTGCGCCACAGGACGATGATGGCCACGAAGTGTCACTGCGTAATGGCCGCCGCGTTAAGTTAGCGATAACACCACTCACGCCAGAGCCTGGTCAATTAATTGTGCTAACTGATCTGACTGAAACTCGGTTATTACAGAAAAATATCTCCCATTTACAACGTTTATCTGCACTGGGCAAGATGGTAGCAACTTTGGCTCATCAGGTGCGCACGCCTTTATCAGCCGCTTTGTTATATGCTTCAAATCTTGCGAGTCCTAAGTTATCCGATGCTGCTAAAGCGAAATTTCAACAAAAACTTGTTGATAGACTCAATGAACTCGAGCGGCAGGTTAACGACATGCTATTGATGGCTAAAGGTCGTCAGGATGAACTTGGAGATCTAATCTCATTGGCTGAGGTTATCGACAATGTTTTGGCAAATTGTGAGCCGATAGCGGCAAAGCAAGGCTGTGACTTGTCATTTTATGATGCATCAAGCAGCTCGATGTTAGCTAATTCTAATGCGTTAAGCTCGGCGATTAATAATTTAGTCATAAACAGCATAGAAGCCGGAGCCACTGAAATTCGTATCCAAGCGAAGGAAGAGGGCGAACGGTTGTTATTGGATGTCATCGATAATGGCAAAGGCTTAGACACCACTATGCAGCAGAAGGTATTTGAACCTTTCTTTACGACTAAGTCGCAGGGAACTGGGCTTGGGTTAGCCGTTGTGCAATCTGTGGTGCGCAATCATGGAGGACAACTGCAACTCAGTTGTTTACCGAATAAAGGCTGTACTGTGTCTTTAGTATTCCCACGGGCTAAATCCGCGGTGATATTACCTTTGGAGATTACCCATGTCTGAAGCAAAGTTATTGCTCGTTGAGGATGATGCTTCATTACGTGAAGCCTTGTTGGATACCTTAATGCTGGCTCAGTATGAGTGTGTTGATGTTGCCTCCGGTGAAGACGCTATTTTAGCCTTGAAACAACATCAGTTTGATTTAGTTATTAGCGATGTGCAGATGCAAGGTATTGGTGGTTTAGGTTTATTGAACTACCTGCAGCAGCATCATCCTAAGTTGCCAGTGCTGTTGATGACGGCCTACGCGACTATTGGTAGCGCGGTGAACGCTATAAAATTAGGCGCTGTTGATTATTTAGCCAAACCTTTTGCACCAGAAGTGTTACTCAATCAAGTCTCACGCTATTTGCCATTAAAACAAAATGTGGATCAGCCCGTCGTCGCTGATGAAAAAAGTTTAGCCTTATTAGCACTTGCTCAACGGGTTGCCGCCTCCGATGCCTCTGTCATGATCTTAGGTCCTAGCGGTTCGGGTAAAGAGGTTTTGGCCCGTTATATTCATCAACACAGTAGCCGTGCTAATCAAGCCTTTGTGGCCATTAACTGTGCCGCTATTCCTGAGAACATGCTCGAAGCCACCCTTTTTGGTTATGAAAAGGGTGCATTTACGGGGGCTTATCAAGCGTGTCCGGGGAAATTTGAGCAGGCTCAAGGTGGCACTTTGCTGCTCGATGAAATCTCTGAGATGGACTTAGGCTTACAAGCTAAGTTGTTGCGGGTTTTGCAAGAGCGTGAAGTTGAGCGTTTAGGTGGCCGTAAAACCATTAAATTGGATGTGCGCGTGCTTGCCACATCCAATCGTGATTTAAAGGCAGTGGTCGCAGCTGGCGGATTTAGGGAAGATCTCTACTACCGAATTAACGTATTTCCTTTAGCTTGGCCTGCGTTAAGTCAACGTCCTGCAGATATTTTACCTCTTGCGCGTCATTTACTGGCTAAACATGCTAAGGCATTGAATGTTGCCGATGTGCCTGAGTTGGATGAGAATGCGCGTCGACGTTTATTGAGTCATCGCTGGCCAGGGAACGTACGTGAACTCGACAATGTGATCCAGCGTGCTTTGATATTAAGAGCCGGTCAATTGATCACCGCCAATGACATTATTATCGATGCGCAGGATGTGATTTTAAGCGGTGAAGATCTAGAACCATTTTCTTCTGAGCCAGACGGTTTAGGTGAAGAGCTCAAAGCTCAAGAACATGTGATTATTTTAGAGACCCTTAATCAATGCCAAGGAAGTCGTAAGTTAGTCGCCGAAAAGCTAGGAATTAGCGCACGAACCCTAAGATACAAGATGGCAAGGATGCGTGATATGGGGATCCAACTGCCAAATTAGTCTATAAATTCAAGTTATCATCCCGCAGCCTCCACATTGAGTGTGAGGCTGTATTTATTAAAATACACAACCGTAAAAGTGGCTCATTTCATCCAAAATCCTTAGATATTGACATCTTCTTATCCCGTCAATTTATTATCAATCACGACCATCTGAAAACTTGGCCGTTATTTTGCATTGTCCCGTTATCGGTATTTTGATCGTCAAGAATTCGACGACTGGGAGCTCAGCATGCAAATAGGCGCAAATTCATTCCTGCAGGAAATGCAGAAACTCCAAGGCGAAATAACGCCGTCGTTTGGCGTTCAGCCAAATATCATGCAGCAAGTGAATAACACCAGTGGTGCAGACTTCGGTCAGTTGCTATCGCAAGCCGTCGGCAATGTCAGCGGCTTACAGTCTGCATCGTCAAACCTCGCGACACGTTTAGAGATGGGTGATACTACCGTTTCTTTATCGGACACTGTGATTGCACGTGAGAAAGCGAGTGTTGCTTTCGAGGCGACAGTGCAAGTGCGTAATAAGCTTGTCGAAGCCTACAAAGAAATAATGAGCATGCCTGTCTAGGCCAGTGAATAACCCAATTAGCAGGTACGAATCGTGAGTACAGAAATGATTGTCGGATCCAATTCCGGTTTAGCTGACCAAGGTGTCCAGCAAGAACATAAGTCAGGAATGATGGGAAATCTTGGCGGTGTCGATATGATGCGCCAAGTAACTATGATTTTAGCCTTAGCGATTTGTTTAGCCTTGGCGGTATTTGTCATGCTGTGGGCGCAGGAGCCAGAGTATCGTCCATTGGGTAAAATGGAAACTCAGGAAATGGTTCAAGTGCTAGATGTACTTGATAAAAATAAAGTTAAGTACCAAATCGACGTGGACGTTATTAAAGTTCCTGAAGATAAATATCAAGAAGTCAAAATGATGTTGAGCCGTGCTGGTATCGACAGTCCTGCAGCCAACCAAGATTTTTTGAATAAAGACAGTGGCTTTGGTGTCAGCCAACGCATGGAACAGGCTCGTCTTAAGCATAGCCAAGAAGAAAACCTCGCCCGTGCGATTGAGCAACTACAAAGTGTCAGTCGTGCCAAAGTCATTCTTGCGTTACCTAAAGAAAACGTCTTCGCCCGCAATGCCTCTAAACCGAGTGCAACTGTGGTGATCAATACCCGTCGCGGTGGCTTAGGCCAAGGTGAAGTCGATGCTATCGTCGATATTGTTGCTTCTGCAGTACAAGGTTTAGAACCATCAAGGGTGACGGTAACTGACTCTAACGGCCGTTTATTGAACTCTGGCAGTCAAGATGGCGCGTCTGCGACGGCTCGCCGTGAACTTGAATTAGTACAGCAAAAAGAAGCTGAATATCGCACTAAGATTGAATCGATTCTGGTGCCAATTTTAGGTCCTGATAATTTTACCTCTCAAGTCGACGTCAGTATGGATTTTACTGCTGTTGAGCAAACATCAAAGCGTTTTAACCCTGATTTACCGGCACTGCGCAGTGAAATGACCGTTGAAAATAACACTACTGGCGGCTCTTCTGGTGGGATCCCTGGCGCGTTATCCAATCAACCGCCAATGGAGTCTAATATTCCAGAAGATGCAACAAAAGCGGCAGAGTCAGCAACGGCTGCAGCAGGTAATTCGCACCGCGAAGCGACCCGTAATTTTGAGTTAGATACCACTATTAGCCATACCCGCCAGCAAGTTGGCGCAGTGCGCCGCATTAGTGTGTCAGTCGCGGTGGACTTTAAACCTGGTGCCGCTGGAGAAAATGGTCAAGTAGCCCGTGTTGCCCGCACCGAACAAGAACTGACCAATATCCGTCGTTTGCTTGAAGGCGCGGTTGGTTTTAGCTCACAACGGGGTGATGTGCTGGAAGTGGTAACTGTTCCCTTTATGGATCAATTGGTTGAAGATTTACCCGCACCTGAGCTTTGGGAGCAACCTTGGTTTTGGCGTGCGATTAAGCTTGGGATTGGTGCGCTAGTGATTTTGGTGCTGATTTTAGCTGTGGTACGTCCTATGCTGAAACGCTTAATCTATCCTGACAGTGTGAATATGCCTGAGGATGGCAGATTAGGTAATGAATTAGCAGAAATTGAGGACCAATATGCGGCTGATACGCTAGGGATGCTCAATACTCAAGAGGCGGAATACAGTTATGCTGACGATGGCTCAATTCATATCCCTAATCTTCACAAAGATGATGATATGATTAAAGCTATCCGTGCGCTCGTGGCGAATGAGCCTGAGCTCTCTACTCAAGTCGTGAAAAACTGGTTACAAGACAATGGCTGAGAATAAAACGAAAGAAGTGGCTCCTGCGGCCGCACCTGCCTTTAATATCAAAGATATTAGTGGCGTTGAAAAGACCGCTATTTTACTCCTCAGTTTGAGTGAGGCTGATGCTGCATCCATTTTAAAACACTTAGAGCCGAAGCAAGTGCAAAAAGTGGGTATGGCCATGGCGGCAATGGATGAGTTTGGTCAGGAAAAAGTTATCGGGGTACATAAGCTGTTTCTTGATGATATTCAAAAGTATTCTTCAATTGGTTTCAACAGTGAAGAGTTCGTCCGTAAAGCCTTAACCGCCGCGCTGGGTGAAGATAAAGCGGGTAATCTGATTGAACAGATTATCATGGGCAGTGGCGCTAAAGGTTTGGACTCGTTGAAGTGGATGGATGCACGCCAAGTGGCGACCATTATTCAAAACGAACATCCCCAGATCCAAACGATTGTGTTGTCTTATCTAGAACCCGATCAAGCGGCGGAAATTTTTGGTCAATTCCCTGAGAATACCCGCTTAGACTTGATGATGCGTATTGCAAATCTTGAAGAAGTGCAGCCCGCTGCACTGCAAGAGCTGAATGACATCATGGAGAAACAGTTCGCCGGTCAAGGTGGCGCACAGGCCGCAAAAATGGGTGGCTTAAAAGCGGCTGCCAACATAATGAACTACTTAGACACGGGTATCGAAAGCCAGTTGATGGAAACCATGCGCGAGTCTGATGAAGAAATGGCGCAGCAAATCCAAGATTTGATGTTTGTATTTGAAAACTTAATCGATGTCGATGACCGCGGTATTCAAGCCCTGTTGCGTGAAGTGCAGCAAGATGTACTGATGAAGGCGCTCAAAGGCACAGATGATCAGCTGAAAGAAAAAATATTGGGTAACATGTCAAAACGTGCCGCTGAATTATTGCGTGATGATCTTGAAGCTATGGGCCCAATCCGTATCAGTGAAGTGGAAGTCGCACAAAAAGAAATCCTGTCTATTGCTCGTCGCTTAAGTGACAGCGGCGAAATCATGTTAGGCGGCGGTGGTGGCGATGAGTTCCTCTAATCCGAGCGACAATAAATTGTTGAATAAGGTCTTGAGCGAAGGAGATGTCGAATTTAGTCACTGGGCGCTGCCAGATGTGACTGAAGCCGATGATGATTCTATCTCAAATCTGTTCGGCCATTCGAATCATCAAGCCGCTAAGTCGACTACAGTGGAAAGTGTTTCTCCACCGACTATGGCTGAGATTGAAGACATTCGTGCCCAAGCCGAAGAAGAAGGCTTTAGCGAAGGTAAGCAGCAAGGGTATGAGCAAGGGCTAGAAAAAGGGCGTTTAGAAGGGTTAGAGCAGGGCCATACTGAAGGGCTCGCCCAAGGGCATGAGCAAGGATTAGAAACCGGTTTAGCCCAAGCAAAAATATTGCTCTCGCGTTTTGAAACCTTATTAGCCCAATTTGAAAAACCATTGCAATTGCTCGATGGCGATATTGAACTCTCTCTAATGAACCTGAGTATGACATTAGCGAAATCTGTCATTGGCCACGAATTAAAAACTCATCCAGAACAAGTGCTTTCGGCATTGCGTTTAGGTATTGAATCGCTGCCGATAAAAGAACAAACGATCACAATCCGCTTGCATCCTGACGATGTTATTTTAGTCGAACAACTTTATTCCACCGCCCAACTGACCCGCAGTAAGTGGGAACTTGAAGTTGACCCTTCCTTAAGCCCTGGTGACTGTATTCTCAGTAGTCATCGTTCTTTAGTCGATTTGACCCTCGCATCGCGCATCGATGCTGTGTTTGAGTCCTTACGGAACCAACATACTCACTTAAGTGATAAGCAGCGTCAACTGCAAGAGGCGATAGAGGTTGAAGATACCGCTAAACACGTTGCGGCTTCTGAGGCCGTGGGATCAGAGCTTGATGCTCAGGTTGTCGATACGGTTTCTCAACATGCTGAGGATATACAATTTGCCTCAAACACAGGTGAGCAATTAGAGGCAAAATCAGATGCAAAATCGCCAACATCAACTGCTGAATAGACTTAATCATCATCAGGGTAAGGTGCCACCATTTCGCGCAGTGGCCAGTGGTCAACTGGTGCGTGTTGTTGGCTTAACGTTAGAAGCAAGCGGTTGCCGTGCGCCTGTGGGCAGCTTATGTTCGATTGAAACCATGGCGGGCGAGTTAATCGCCGAAGTTGTAGGCTTTGATGGCGAACTCCTTTATTTAATGCCTATCGAAGAATTACGTGGGGTATTACCCGGTGCGCGGGTTGTGCCTTTAGGGGAACAAACTGGACTCAATGTTGGTTTATCCCTGCTAGGACGCGTACTCGATGGTAACGGTGTGCCTTTAGATGGTTTAGGCGCTTTGCAGACCGACCAACAAGCGCCAAGACATAGCGCTGCCATTAATCCTCTATCTCGCCGTGCCATTACTGAACCGCTGGACGTTGGTGTTCGCGCTATCAACGCTATGCTGACTGTGGGCAAAGGCCAACGTATGGGCTTGTTTGCGGGCTCAGGTGTAGGTAAGAGTGTGCTCTTAGGTATGATGACTCGCGGTACTACCGCCGACATTATTGTGGTTGGGCTAGTGGGTGAGCGTGGCCGGGAAGTGAAAGAGTTTATTGAGGAAATTCTTGGTGAGAAAGGTCGAGCGCGTTCAGTCGTTGTTGCTGCGCCTGCGGATACATCGCCTCTGATGCGTCTTCGCGCCTGTGAAACCTCGACTCGTATTGCCGAATATTTCCGCGATTTAGGCTATAACGTTTTATTGCTTATGGACAGTTTAACGCGCTACGCCCAAGCGCAGCGGGAAATTGCTTTGGCTGTGGGTGAACCGCCTGCGACTAAAGGTTATCCGCCTTCTGTGTTTGCAAAATTGCCACGTTTAGTTGAGCGCGCCGGAAACGGTGGCCCTGGACAAGGTTCAATTACGGCATTTTATACTGTGCTGACGGAAGGGGATGATCAACAGGATCCGATTGCCGATGCTTCGCGGGCGATCCTCGATGGCCACATAGTCTTGTCACGTTCGCTTGCGGATTCGGGGCACTATCCTGCGATTGATATTGAAGCTTCTATTAGCCGAGTCGCGCCTATGGTGATCTCCAATGAACATTTGGAAGCCATGCGCCGCGTGAAACAAACCTATTCCTTGTATCAGCAAAATCGAGATTTGATTTCTATTGGGGCCTATGCCCAAGGAAGCGATCCTCGCATTGATAATGCGATACGACTGCAGCCAGCAATGAATGCTTTTTTGCGCCAAACCATGCGTGATGCATTTAGCTTTGCCGATAGCCAAGTCATGCTTGGGCAACTTGCTGCACAGTGCAAATAATGGCGTCATCGAATTAATCGAGGTCTAGTATGGCTAACGCCGATCCCTTGTTGTTAGTGTTAAAGCTTGCCAATGATGCCGAAGAACAAGCGGCGTTATTGTTAAAATCTGCGCAGTTAGAGTGTCAAAAACGGTTGAATCAACTCAGTGCTCTGAATAACTATCGCTTAGAATACATGAAGCAAATGCAATCCCAGCAAGGTCAAGCCATCAGTGCTAGTCACTATCACCAGTTTCACCGTTTTATTCGTCAGATCGATGACGCTATTATCCAGCAAAATCACGTCGTAGCCGACGGTGAAAAGCAAAAAGAATATCGACAACAACATTGGTTGGAAAAGCAAAAAAAACGTAAGGCAGTAGAATTACTCTTAGCCAGTAAAGAGAAGAAGCGTCAAGTGGTTGAACAAAAAAGGGAGCAAAAAATGACCGATGAATTTGCTTCCCAGCAATTTTATCGCCGTCATCAACGTTAGTGAAATGATAGGCATCTTTACTGCTCGCTAGCCGGATAGGCTCTTTAGTTTTTTTGTATTGATGGCATAAGCATCAATTCGGCACCTCTCAGTGTTAATTCTTTTCGATATGCTGTCGTAAAATCTGATGTTTTGGCATCTTATTTGCTTTGATTTAGTCCATGACCCTGCAACCGCAGTGTTTAATTGACGTTTCTACCTAGCCATTTCTTTTTTTGCTGGGTGATGTTTGGGAGCACTTATGCAACAAATGACCAATATCCTGTTAAGTAAAACAGGCAACTCTGCGGCCAATTCCGCTAAGACATCTTCCCAAGAGTCTAATAATGAAGACTTTTCATCTACACTTGCGTCAGTCACCGCTAGCTCATTTTCTATTTCTGCGTCTAAAAAAACCATTGCTAACACTGATGATGCTGTGCAGGTTACCTCTGCTGATAAAGTAAAAGATGACGATATATCAACTGATGACGCCGACGTGAATCTCATTTTTGCCCAAATTAGCATGGCAAATGATATGAAGAAAACGGCATCAGATGGAGATAGTTTGCCGCTAGCATTTTTAAATGCTGAAGAAGATATAACTGGTGAAGAAAATATTGATACTTCATCAGCTTTATTAACCGGCTCAGCATTGGCATCTACTGTTTCTGCTGAGATTGAACTGGCATCAGATATAGATGCCGATGAAGCGGGTTTTTCTGCTGAATTACAAAAGTTAGTTTCTACTAGCCCAGATATGGCAGCAATTTCAATCGCAGATGACGTGAAACCATCTTCTTTGACTGATAAGTCACTCGTACATATTCTTCCCATAGACCCAAATATACTTGAAGCGTCAGCGGATAGTGATGCTGTGATTGATCCAAATTTGACCGATGACGCTTCAGAATTACCTTTAGAAGACACTGAGCTTGTCTCTGCCACTGAAGTCGGGGTGAGCATAGATGAGTCTTTAGTTGAGAATGATGTCACACTTAATGCTGTGATTAATCAAGCGGGCTTAGCGAACAGTGCAACGATAAAGTCGGCAACCAACACTGCGGCAAAAGCAACGACTAGCAGCTCGACAGTGAATAGTCCCAATACGGGTAATATCGCTACCTCGGGAAATACTTTCGACCTGAATACCTTAGGCTCTTCAATTTCATCTGAACCATTAGATACAACATCTGTAACAGAAAGTGATCTTGATGGGAGTCCCAATTCCGATTTGGCTGCTAACCTATTACTGAAAGATGCTAAATTGACGGTTGCAATGGATATTCCCAGAGACGAAAGTTTTATGGATGATAGTAATACTTTCTCAGAACTTAAGTCGACATCATCCATACAGACACTCTCGATGTCACAATTAAATCGCCAAGAAACCATGCAAGTTCAGCTGTCATTGCGTCAAGGAGTAGAACAGCAAAACCAAATGCAGGAGATGATCCAACGATTTTCACCTGTGATGAAGCAGCAATTGATTACTATGGTGAGTCAAGGCATCCAACATGCGGAAATCCGGCTCGATCCCCCTGAGCTTGGGCATATGTTGGTAAAGATCCAAGTGCATGGCGACCAAACCCAAGTACAGTTCCATGTTACTCAGCCGCAAACGCGTGATCTGGTTGAACAAGCTATGCCAAGATTACGTGAGTTATTGCAAGAGCAAGGGATGCAGTTGGCTGACAGCCATGTTTCTCAAGGCGATCAAGGTGAGCGTCGGGAAGGTAGTTTCGGTGATGGCAGCAGTTCAAATGCGGCTGATATGAATGAAATCTCGGCAGAAGAGTTACATTTAGGTTTAAATCAAGCGATTAGTGTAACTTCAGGTATAGATTATTACGCTTAAGCAGGTAACCTATAGCAATGACTGACATAATTACGTTTCAAATAAAACTGTAATGAGTTTCCGCCTAAATTAAAGAGAATAGTGATGGCTAAGGAAGAATCGTTAGAACTTGAAAGTACTGAAGAGCCTAAGAGTAAGAAGAAACTATTTATTTTTGCTGGTGTAGGCGTTTTAGTCGCGCTGTTAATCGGTGGCGGTGTCTGGTTCTTTATGGGAAGCAGTACCGAAGAGGTTCCCGCCGTAGCAGCAGATAGTGCTGTTCAGGCTGAAGTCCCAGCATCAGGAGAAGTGGCTACCGCATCATACGTACCTATGCCGCGTCCTTTCTTATTCAACTTACCTGGGCCTGATAGGGCTCGTTTAGTTGAGATTAAAGTGCAGCTTATGGTGCGTGGTACCGATGATGATGTGCTAACACAAAAACATATTCCGCTGATTGAAGATGCGCTTTTAACGACCTTTAGTGGTGCAGATGTGCAAAAGCTCAGCACGCAAGCGGGGAAAGATGAGTTACGGCAGTTAGCACTTCTGAGTGTGCAAAATACTCTACAGTCAGTAACTGGGCGTAAAGTTGTCGAGAAAGTACTATTTACCGGTTTTGTAATGCAATAACCCTTTAACTTCAGCACCAAAAGAGGCGAAGGCAATATAGTGAGTGATTTATTAAGCCAAGACGAAATTGATGCGCTATTGCACGGGGTTGATGACGTCGATGATGACGAAATTGACGCTGTTGGAGAAGATGCCCGTTCCTACGATTTCTCTTCCCAAGATCGAATAGTTCGTGGGCGTATGCCGACGCTGGAAATCGTGAATGAGCGTTTTGCGCGCCATTTGCGCATCAGCATGTTTAATATGATGCGCCGAGCGGCCGAAGTGTCGATCAACGGTGTACAGATGCTCAAGTTTGGTGAGTACGTACATACGCTTTTTGTTCCAACTAGCTTGAATATGGTGCGTTTTAGCCCACTCAAAGGCACAGCATTGATCACCATGGAAGCGCGACTGGTATTTATCCTAGTGGATAACTTCTTTGGTGGCGATGGGCGTTTCCATGCCAAGATTGAAGGGCGAGAATTTACGCCGACAGAAAGACGAATCGTACAGTTACTGCTTAAGATTATATTTGAAGATTATAAAGATGCTTGGGCGCCCGTAATGGATGTTGAGTTTGATTATTTGGACTCTGAAGTCAATCCTGCCATGGCGAACATTGTTAGTCCTACCGAAGTTGTGGTGATTAATTCATTCCATATTGAAGTCGATGGAGGTGGTGGTGATTTTCATATCACTATGCCTTACTCCATGATTGAACCTATCCGAGAGTTACTCGATGCGGGTGTGCAAAGTGACAAGCAAGATACTGATATGCGTTGGTCACAGGCATTGCACGATGAAATCATGGATGTGAAGGTCGGGTTCGATGCCAATATTGTTGAACATGAATTAACGCTCAAAGAGGTCATGAATTTTAAAGCGGGCGATATTATTCCGATTGAGTTACCCGAGTTTATCATGATGAAAATCGAGGATTTACCGACATATCGTTGTAAAATGGGCCGTTCTAGAGATAACCTAGCGCTTAAAATATGTGAGAAAATCCCTCGGCCAGAGACAGTTAAATCTGAGCTGCAATTGGTGACGCGTAAGGGTAAATCTCGTGATATATCAGAATTATAAGGTGAAGTAAGATGAGCACAGACGATACGGATGATTGGGCTGCAGCAATGGCAGAACAAGCGTTAGAAGAAGCCAACGCAATTGAACTCGATGAGCTGGTTGATGATTCAAGACCTATTTCTAAGGCTGAAGCGGCTAAGTTAGATACAATTTTAGATATTCCTGTCACCATTTCGATGGAAGTGGGCCGTAGCTATATTAGTATCCGAAACTTATTACAACTTAACCAAGGTTCTGTGGTTGAGTTAGATAGAGTCGCAGGTGAACCGTTAGATGTGATGGTCAATGGCACGCTTATCGCTCACGGTGAAGTGGTGGTGGTAAACGATAAATTCGGTATTCGCTTAACTGATGTGATCAGTCAAACTGAGCGAATTAAAAAGCTTAAATAATTCGAGATGTAAAAGTCGTTGGAACTTTAAATGAGCACATCGGTAATACAGAGTTTAGTGGTAGCGGTTCAAGCGAGCACCGATAGCCTCGGTGGGGAAGGCGCAGCGAATATTGCTTCAATAGCGCCTGCTGCTACAAAAATGGCAGAACCTTCTCAAGTTGCGACCTTAGCAAGTATGTTAGGCGGCTTGATTCTGGTTTTATTATTAATTTTCGCGTTAGCTTATTTACTGAGAAGGTTTAATTTAGTCCCCACGACCAATGGCGTGCTAAAGACTATTGCTGTGACTTCCCTCGGTCAAAAAGAGCGTTTAGTCTTAGTTCAGGTGGGCGAACAGCAATATTTGCTTGGGGTTAGCTCGCAGCAGGTGAGTTTGATTGATAAGTTAGCTGAACCTATCCATCTAGAAGCTGATTCGTTTGCGAGTCGATTACGCCAGGCGAAATTAAAACAATGACAACACGTATCCTCGCGTTAGTTGGGTTAGTTATGCTGCTATTGATGCCGTCAGCATGGGCCGCAGATGGCGTCTTACCTGCTGTAACAGTAACAACGGCGCCAGACGGCTCAACGGAATATTCGGTCACAATGCAGATTTTACTGCTGATGACATCGCTGAGTTTTTTACCTGCGATGCTCATCATGTTGACCTCTTTCACGCGGATTATCATTGTCCTGTCGATATTACGCCAAGCCATTGGATTACAACAGACTCCATCTAATCAAGTCTTAATTGGCATGAGTTTGTTCATGACTTTTTTTATCATGGCACCGGTATTCGACCGGATTTATGATGAAGGGGTGAAGCCTTATATCGATGAGCAATTAACCTTGCAGCAAGCGTTTGATAAAGGGAAAGAGCCGCTGAGAGGCTTTATGTTGGGCCAAGTAAGAACGACGGATTTAAAGACCTTTATTGAGATTTCTGGCTATAAGGATATTAAGTCTCCAGAAGAAGCACCTATGAGTGTGTTAGTGCCCGCTTTCATTACCAGTGAGTTAAAAACAGCATTTCAGATTGGCTTTATGCTATTTGTGCCTTTTTTAGTACTCGATTTAGTGGTGGCGAGTATCTTGATGGCTATGGGTATGATGATGTTATCCCCCATGATAGTGTCGCTGCCGTTTAAGATCATGTTGTTTGTGCTCGTAGATGGTTGGAGCTTAGTCCTCGGGACATTAGCGAATAGTTTCGGATAGCCAAGGGAGAGTAAACACATGAGTCCTGAGGCGCTAATTGATATTTTTCGTGAAGCTCTCGCTGTTATCGTTATGATGGTGTCTGCTATTGTGTTGCCTGGGCTGGGAATTGGGTTAATCGTTGCTGTGTTTCAAGCGGCGACTTCTATTAACGAGCAGACCTTAAGTTTCCTTCCGCGTTTGTTAGTGACACTTTTTGGCCTAATGTTTATGGGGCACTGGTTAGTTGAAACCCTGATGGACTTTTTCATCGAGATGGTGAATCGCATTCCTCAAGTGATAGGCTAACGCGATGGAGCTGCTGCTCGATACCTTAATGCAAACCATTGCAGCTTATATTTGGCCATTGTTTCGCGTCGCGAGCATGTTGATGGTCATGGTAGTATTTGGGGCGGCAACGACACCAACACGAGTTCGCTTATTATTGGCGATGGCAATTACCTTTGCGATAGCACCCGTTCTTCCTCCAACTCAAAATGTGGATTTATTTTCGTTAAGCGCAGTGTTCATCACGGCGCAGCAAATTATTATCGGTGTTGCCATGGGATTTGTGACTCAAATGGTGATGCAAGTCTTTGTCCTCACCGGACAGATCATTGGTATGCAGACCAGTTTAGGCTTTGCCTCTATGGTTGATCCCGGTTCTGGCCAACAAACACCCGTTATTGGTAACTTTTTTCTTTTATTGGCGACATTGATTTTCTTAGCTGTGGACGGCCATCTTTTGATGATCCGTATGCTAGTGGCAAGCTTTGAAACTTTGCCGATTTCTAATCAAGGCTTAACACTGACAAGTTATCGATCGCTGGCTGATTGGGGGTCGTATATGTTTGGTGCGGCACTCACTATGTCGATATCTGCGATTATCGCCTTGTTATTAGTCAACTTGTCCTTCGGGGTCATGACCCGCGCCGCGCCACAATTGAATATTTTCTCTATTGGTTTTCCGATCACTATGATTGGTGGACTGTTTATTCTGTGGTTAACCCTAACACCGGTAATGGCACACTTCGATGAAGTATGGTCGACGGCTCAAGTGCTGCTTTGCGATATGTTAGCGCTCCAATGTAACGCTGATGGCTTGATATGATGGGATTAGGAGAAGCCCATGGCTGAAGAGTCAAGTGATGAACGTACAGAGGAACCCACGGGGAGGCGTCTAGAACAGGCGCGAACAAAAGGACAGATTGCACGTTCGAAAGAACTTGGAACTGCAGCGGTATTAATTTCGGCAGCATGTGGGTTTTATATGCTAGGCCCAAGTTTGGCCATTAGCCTAACTCGGGTGTTTGAAATTGTATTTACCATGGATAGGGCGCAAATTTTTGATACGAATGAAATGTTCAAAGTGTGGGGCGTTGTTGCGAGTGAAATAGCCTGGCCCATGGCTAAAATTATGCTACTGATTGTGGTTGTTGCGTTTATCGGTAACGTCTCTCTTGGAGGGATCAATTTTTCGACCCAAGCTATGATGCCAAAAGCCAGTAAAATGAGTCCCCTTGCTGGTTTTAAACGTATGTTTGGCGTACAGGCTCTGGTTGAACTCACCAAAGGTATTGCAAAATTTTCGGTAGTAGCGTTTTCTGCTTATTTTTTATTAAGCTTCTATTTCAATGACATTATGTTGCTGTCTAGCGACCATCTTCCAGGTAATGTTTACCATGCATTAGATTTGTTGGTTTGGATGTTTATCCTGTTATGTTCCTCGATTTTATTTATTGTCGTCATCGATGTGCCGTTCCAAATTTGGAATCACAACAAGCAACTTAAGATGACCAAACAAGAAGTAAAAGATGAATATAAAGACACTGAGGGTAAACCTGAGGTGAAAGGGCATATACGGCAGATGCAACGTGAACTAGCACAAAGGCGTATGATGGCTGAAGTGCCAAATGCCGATGTGATTGTCGTTAACCCTGAGCATTTTGCCGTTGCGATTAAATACGATGTGCAGCGCTCTGCGGCTCCCTTTGTGATAGCGAAAGGTGTTGATGATGTGGCCTTTAAAATACGTGAGATTGCCCGCGCGCACAATATTGCGATTGTCTCGGCCCCACCACTTGCAAGGGCGATTTACCATACGACTAAGTTAGACCAGCAGATCCCTGAAGGTTTGTTTACTGCTGTCGCACAGATTTTGGCTTATGTATTCCAGCTGCGCCAATATCAAAAAGGACGCGGTCGTAAACCTATTCCTGTCCCACTTAATCAACCTATACCAGATGAATTGAAATATTGAACCACTAGTCTCAGATGGTAGTCATTGGTAAAGCTGATGATGTCGAGTTCATTTGTTTTTATGGCTAATTTTATGTATATCAATCAGTCACAGTACATATCTTTCCTTCATTAATGGCTTTAATCTTGTTGGCGCGTTTTTTGCTTTATGCTATTACACGTCAAAGTTTAGGTTATAGCGAATGGATGTTAAAGCGACTCTTGGTCAAGTAAAACAAATTAGGCTCAGCACTTTTAAAGGCATTGGCACGCCGGTGGTTGTGCTTGCTGCATTGGCCATGATTGTTTTACCTATCCCTCCATTTCTATTAGACATACTCTTTTCATTCAACATTGCGTTAGCTCTCATCGTATTGCTGGTGGCTATTTATACCGATAGACCCTTAGATTTTGCTGCCTTCCCAACTGTGTTACTGGTGGCGACATTATTACGTCTTGCGCTCAACGTTGCCTCTACTCGTGTGGTTTTACTTGAGGGTCATAATGGCGGTGATGCCGCGGGTAAGGTGATTGAAGCCTTCGGTTCTGTGGTGATCGGTGGTAACTATGCCGTTGGTCTAGTGGTATTTATCATTTTGATTATCATCAACTTTGCGGTAGTTACTAAAGGTGCTGGTCGTATCGCAGAAGTCAGTGCCCGCTTTACCTTGGATGCTATGCCGGGTAAGCAAATGGCAATCGATGCTGACTTAAATGCTGGAACCTTAAATCAAGACCAAGCGAGAATACGCCGTGCCGAAGTGACCCGTGAAGCCGATTTCTATGGTGCGATGGACGGTGCGTCCAAATTCGTTAAAGGGGATGCGATTGCCGGTATCATGATCTTAGTGATCAACATCGTAGGTGGTTTCATCATAGGGATTGTGCAGCATGGCTTAAGTTTCTCTGAAGCGGTTGAAATTTATACCTTACTGACTATCGGTGATGGTTTAGTGGCGCAGATCCCTGGTCTATTATTGTCAATCGCCGCAGCCTTGATGGTGACTCGTCAAAACGAGTCAGGTGATATGGGCCAAATGATGATGAGTCAGATGTTTGACAGTCATAAGTCATTGGGTATCGCCGCCGGAGTCCTGTTTGTAATGGGTATTGTTCCTGGTATGCCGCACATGGCGTTTTTAAGCTTTGCCTTTATGACTGCTGGTGCAGCTTATTTTGTTTATAAACGAAATGAAAACAAACGTCTTAAAGCGCTAGAACAAGTGAAATCGGGTCCAATAGAAAGACAAGATAAAGAGCCTAAAGAGCTAGGTTGGGACGATGTACATCATGTTGATACTATTGGTCTTGAGGTTGGATATCGTTTGATCCCTCTGGTAGACAAGGGCCAAGGTGGCGAGTTACTAAGCCGCATTAAAGGCGTGCGTAAAAAGTTGTCTCAGGAACTAGGCTTCTTAGTGCCCGCGGTGCATATTCGCGATAACTTAGATTTATCGCCTAATGCGTATCGCATTTCATTAATGGGCGTCGTCGTCGGAGAGGCAGATATTCGTCATGATTGCGAATTGGCGATCAACCCTGGTCAAGTCTATGGCAAACTCGATGGTATCGAAACGCGCGATCCCGCTTTTGGCCTAGAAGCTGTATGGATCGCTCCTGAGTTACGTGAGCACGCACAAACATTAGGTTATACCGTCGTCGATGCCGCCACTGTTGTTGCAACTCATATTAGTCAATTACTCACAAATAATGCCGCTAAGTTGTTAGGCTACGAAGAAGTGCAACAACTGATGGATATGCTTGCGAAACACTCACCTAAGCTGGTTGATGGCTTTATTCCAGATATCATGCCACTAGGACATGTCGTAAAAGTGATGCAGAACCTATTAAATGAAGGGGTTTCAGTTAGAGACTTGCGTACTATAGTGCAAACTTTGTTAGAATATGGCACTAAGAGCAATGACACTGAAGTCTTGACTGCCGCTGTACGTATCGCTTTGAAACGTATGATAGTTCAGGAGATCTCAGGCCCAGAGCTCGAAATCCCCGTCATTACTTTGGCGCCAGAGTTGGAACAGATGTTGCATCAGTCAATGCAAGCAACTGGTGGTGATGGTCCTAATATTGAACCCGGTCTTGCAGAACGCATGCAGCAGTCCCTTGCCGATGCGGCTCAGAAGCAAGAAATGGTCGGACAACCCGCCATATTGTTGACGTCAGGTATGTTACGCGCGACGCTGTCACGCTTTGTTAAACATACTATTCCTAATCTCAGAGTCATTTCATATCAAGAAATACCTGATGAGAAGCAAATACGTATCGTATCTGCAGTCGGCCAGTAGAGGACGCATAAGTGAAGATTAAACGATTTTTTGCCAAAGACATGCGCGCCGCACTGGCCCAAGTGAAAGAAACACTCGGCTCAGATGCCGTCATTATGTCAAATAAAAAAGTGAACGGTGGCATCGAAATTGTCGCTGCCGTTGACTATGACGAACCTAAAGCAAAAACTGCAGCCACTGCGCCAGCACCGACCTTTATGGACGTGAGCGACGATCTCGTGTCCCTCGGTGCTAAGCAGCCAGTTCGTGTAGAAACTCGCGCTAAGCCAGCCGCTCCTGCAGACTCATTACAAGCCTTACTTGAGAAGCAGCAAAGCCGTTTGAATCAACAAATGTCACATCAGCAAGTTGATGCCGAGTTACCTGCATGGGCTAAGGGCTTACAAGCCCCTACTGCTGTGAAACCAGAACGTCGTGAAGCGCCTTCCTCGTTTGATAAAAAGCCACAAACATCACTAAAACAAAGTGCTGATATTGAAGCTATGCGTGATGAATTAGCATCACTGCGTAATTTACTGACACATCAAGTATCCTCCTTGATGACGGAACATAAAAAACGCATCGATCCCGTCGGTGCTATGCTCGAAGCCAAATTACTTGAGGCTGAATTCTCCCCTGCGGTTGCAAATAAATTAGCCGCGCTGAGTCAGCATTATACGCCGGCTGAATTAGTCAGAGCATTACCACAAAGTCTCGCTAATATGCTTGACAATCAGGGTGATGACATTGTGAAACAGGGCGGGGTGGTTGCATTAGTTGGTCCTACTGGCGTTGGTAAAACAACGTCATTAGCTAAACTTGCTGCCCGTTTTGCGGCACATCATGGTGCTGAACATGTTGCTTTAATTACCACAGATCATTATCGCATCGGAGCCTATGAGCAATTAGCAACTTATGGCAAAATAATGGGCTGCCCAGTAAAGCAAGCTCATGATCTAAATGAATTAGAGCAAATTCTCTATCAGTTTAGGAATCGCAAGCTAGTATTGATAGATACGGCTGGCATGGGACAGCGAGATATGCGCCTTTACCAGCAACTTGATAATTTAACTGCAAATAGCAGGATACCTATCCGCAGTTATCTGGTACTGTCTGCGACAGGGCAGCGCCGTGTGCTGCAAGATGCAGTCAATCATTTTAAACGCATTCCCCTATCTGGTGTCGTTCTCACAAAACTCGATGAATCTGTGTCGTTAGCAGGGGCATTAAGTGTGTTGATCCAAAACGGATTACCATTAAGTTATATTACTGATGGACAAAGAGTTCCTGAAGATATGAAAGTTGCGGATACCCTAGATTTAGCCCAGCAGGCACTCGCAGCGTTAGATAGTACAGAACAACAATCATTACAAGACACAGCGTGGTCAGATAATATGGCCTGTGCATTTGAGTAGATTTATGACCCTGGATCAAGCAAGTGGTTTACGTATGATGAATCAACCCTATAACGAAAAAGTGAAAGTAATCGCGGTCACTGGTGGTAAAGGAGGCGTGGGTAAAACCAGCGTTTCTATTAATACTGCTGTGGCATTAGCCGAAAAAGGCAAGCGTGTCTTGGTACTTGACGCTGACCTTGGCTTAGCAAACGTCGACGTCATGCTGGGTATTCGTGCCGAGCGTAACCTCTCTCATGTTCTCTCTGGTGATGCAGAGCTTGACGATATTATCGTGCGTGGTCCTAAGGGGATAGGCATAGTACCTGCCACCTCAGGAACACAGGGGATGGTGGAATTAAGCCCTGCGCAACATGCTGGATTAATCCGTGCATTTAGTGAGATGCGGACTCAGTTTGATATTCTAGTCGTAGATACTGCGGCTGGGATCTCAGATATGGTGCTCAGTTTCTCACGTGCTTCGCAGGATGTGTTAGTCGTTGTTTGTGATGAACCCACTTCGATTACCGATGCCTACGCCCTGATTAAAATTCTCAGCCGTGAGCATGGTGTGTTCCGTTTTAAAATAGTTGCCAATATGGTGCGTAGTTTACGCGAAGGTATGGAATTATTTGCTAAACTCAGTAAAGTGACCGACAGATTTTTAGATGTTGCACTTGAATTAGTCGCCACTATTCCATTTGACGAAAACTTACGTAAATCTGTTCGTAAACAAAAATTGGTGGTTGAAGCTTATCCTAAATCACCAGCGGCAATTGCTTATCAAGGATTGGCAAATAAAATTTTGAGCTGGCCTGTGCCGCAGCAACCTGGTGGGCATTTGGAGTTTTTCGTTGAGCGTTTAGTACAACGACCAGATTTTCAAGAGGAAAAAACGAGTGAATAAAGCCGCTGCGTATACTTGTTTAGACAATAAATCGTCGATCGTTGAACAGTATGCTCCGTTGGTTAAAAGAATTGCGCATCATTTACTCGCCAGACTACCTGCATCTGTGCAGTTAGATGATTTACTCCAAGCTGGGATGATGGGGTTACTAGAAGCATCATCC
Organism: Shewanella sp. DC2-4; assembly: GCF_013248875.1. Classification (NCBI taxonomy): domain Bacteria; kingdom Pseudomonadati; phylum Pseudomonadota; class Gammaproteobacteria; order Alteromonadales; family Shewanellaceae; genus Shewanella; species Shewanella sp. DC2-4. The sequence goes on from NZ_JABRVR010000002.1 coordinate 1,128,031, forward strand.
AAGTTTGATGGTGGCAAGGGTGCGAAATTTGAAACCTTCGCCGGCATACGCATACGTGGAGCCATGTTAGATGAAATTCGTCGTGGCGACTGGGTCCCTCGTTCCGTTCATCGTAACAATCGTAAGGTTGCACACGCTATTGATGAGTTAGAGCAAGAACTGGGCCGTGATGCACGCGACACAGAAATTGCAGAAAAACTTGATATGACGCTCGATGAGTACCATCATATTCTTAACGATGTTTCTGTCGGAAAAATCATAGGGATAGAAGATTTAGGCGTATCTCAGGATATACTTACAGTGAGTGATCGGTCCGATGATGATTCATTTGAAGCATTAGCTGAGAACCAATTTCATTCTGCTCTGGTTGAGGCAATTAAATTATTGCCTGAAAGAGATGCATTAGTGTTATCCCTGTACTACGATGAAGCATTGAATTTAAAAGAGATTGGCGCCATTCTTGAAGTCAGTGAATCGCGGGTTAGCCAGATATTAAGTCAGGCAATGTTGCGATTGAAAGCTAAACTCAAGCACTGGACATAAGTATAATTATTAATCGAGCACAGAATGTCAGCTCACCGGAGGAAACCTTGGACAAGAATATGAAGATTCTCATTGTTGACGATTTTTCGACAATGAGGCGTATCATCAAGAACTTGTTGCGAGACTTGGGGTTTAATAACACCCAAGAAGCAGACGATGGCTCAACAGCCCTGCCGATGTTGCAAAAGGGGGATTTTGATTTTGTTGTTACAGATTGGAATATGCCTGGTATGCAAGGAATCGATCTGTTAAAAGCAATTCGCGCTGATGATTCGCTAAAGCATTTACCCGTATTAATGGTGACTGCTGAAGCAAAACGTGAACAGATTATTGCTGCCGCTCAAGCGGGAGTGAATGGTTATGTGGTTAAGCCTTTTACCGCTGCAACGCTGAAAGAGAAGTTAGATAAAATATTCGAACGACTCGCTTGAGCAAGGATGAGCTATGAAGTCACAAACATCAGGGCTCATCACGCTCGAGCAAGCTCAGCATTTAGTTGAATTATTAAGTGCAGGTGAGCAAAGTCAGGCAGATGATTTATTTCGGGAGCTTGCTGCTCCACTGCAACGAGAATTATTCGAAGAAGTAGGTAAATTAACTCGGCAACTTCATAGTGCGCTGATGGATTTTCAAGTTGATAATCGTCTTGCTGAATTAGCCAATACAGAGATCCCCGATGCCAAGCAACGTTTAAATTACGTTATTGACATGACCGAACAAGCTGCAAATAAAACCATGGATGCGGTTGAAGAATGTTTACCTTTGGCTAATGCCGTGACCGTAAATATTCAAAATGTCATGCCATCTTGGGACAGATTAATGCGACGCGAGATAGCGCTGACTGAATTTAAGGGCCTTTGTCACGATGTACAAGACCTTATGTCTCGTAGTGCAAATGACTCGACTCGATTACGTGAATTGCTTAATCAAATTTTGATGGCGCAAGATTTTCAAGACTTAACAGGACAAATAATACGTCGTGTTATTGATCTAGTAATGGAAGTAGAAAGTAATCTGGTTTCTATGCTGACGGTATTTGGTGAGCAACCTATGATTGAAAGTCAGATTGCTCAGAAAAATAATATTGAAGCAGAAGGCCCGATAATGAATGCCGAGCTTCGTCAAGATGTGGTAACGGGTCAAGACGAAGTGGATGATCTTCTATCGAGTCTGGGTTTCTAACTGGGAGTCAATTTGATGGCCTTTGATGTAGATGAAGAGATACTCCAGGACTTTTTAATCGAAGCCGGTGAAATTTTAGAGCTTCTGCAAGAGCAACTCGTTGCGCTTGAAAATAATCCTGATGATACTAACTTGCTGAACGCCATTTTTCGAGGTTTTCATACCGTTAAAGGTGGTGCTGGCTTTCTTAGCTTAACTCCCATGGTGGATGTTTGTCATGAGGCTGAGAATACCTTCGATTTATTGCGGACAGGCAAGCGTAGCGTTAACGCAGAGTTGATGGATATTATTTTGCAGGCTGTTGATGCAATTAATACCATGTTTGCGCAAACCCAGCAGGGCGAGCAACAAGACCCCGCTGATTCAGGTTTGCTAGCGAGACTTAAAATGCTCAGTTCAGGTGCGCCTTTGCCATCTGAAGTCGCTTCTGCCGAGGTTGTAGAGCCAGAACCTGTTGTTGAAGTCATTATTGATACTCCTACCCTTCAAGAAATCCCTGCTGATATAAGTGATAACTCATCTTCCATTGAAAATACGTCTTCAAGTATCGATGATATCAATGATGCTGAATTTGAAGCTTTATTGGATGCGCTTCATGGTTCAGGAAAGGGACCTGCGGTCGCTGCTACCACATTTGTATCTGAGCCAGTTGCTGCAAAGCCTGCTGCATCAACTAAAACACCTTCAACATCAGGTGATGACATCACTGATGATGAGTTCGAGGCGTTACTGGATGAACTTCATGGTTCAGGTAAATTTAAAGCTGAGGCTGAAGTGCCTGTTAAGCCTAAGGTTGTGGCAACACCTGCGCCTCAACCGATTGTAGATGCTGATGAAATTACCGATGATGAGTTTGAACGATTACTTGATGAACTCCATGGGAAAGGCGGAGCACCTGCGAAAGCTGAAGTAAAAGCGCCTACGCCCCCTGTTGCGACTGTAGCACCTACTGCTGCACTACATGCTCCTGCGCCAGTTAAAGCCGCAGTACCAGCTCCAGTCGTTGCTGCAAAACCTAAGGTGGAAATTGCGGTTGTCGATAAAGCACCTGCTAAGGCTAGCTCTGCGAATGTGCCTCAGGGTGAAACAACAGTACGTGTAGATACCGCACGACTCGACCAGATCATGAATATGGTGGGTGAGTTAGTGTTAGTGCGTAATCGATTGGTGAGCTTAGGCATCAGCCGTGATGATGAGGAGATGTCGAAAGCTCTTGCGAACTTAGATCTCGTTACTGCCGATTTGCAAGGCGCTGTGATGAAAACCCGTATGCAACCGATCAAGAAAGTGTTTGGTCGTTTCCCTCGGGTGGTACGTGATCTTGCTCGTACACTAAACAAAGAAATTGATTTGATCATGGTCGGTGAAGAAACTGACTTAGATAAAAACCTTGTTGAAGCGCTTGCCGATCCACTCGTCCACTTAGTGCGTAACTCTGTGGACCATGGTATCGAGATGCCAAACGAGCGTGAAGCCAGTGGTAAGCCAAGAACGGGAACGATTACCTTATCTGCAAGTCAGGAAGGCGACCATATACTGCTGAAAATCGAAGACGATGGCGCAGGAATGGATCCTGAGAAACTTAAAAAAATCGCGATAACACGTGGTGTACTCGATGAAGATTCTGCTTCGCGGATGACAGACAGCGAAGCCTATAATTTGATTTTTGCACCAGGTTTTTCAACTAAAGTTGAGATTTCAGATATTTCAGGCCGTGGTGTTGGGATGGACGTGGTAAAAACTCGTATCACCCAGCTTAATGGCACTGTACATATTGATTCTATGAAAGGTAAGGGAACGATACTTGAGATTAAAGTACCGTTAACATTAGCGATTATGCCTACCTTAATGGTCGATGTCGCTAAACAAGTGTTTGCATTACCTCTATCTAGCGTGAATGAGATTTTCCATCTCGATCTCACAAAAACCAATATTGTTGATGGGCAACTGACTGTCATAGTGCGTAATAAGGCAGTACCTTTGTTCTATTTGGAACACTGGCTACATAGAAACAAAACGACCTTTAAACATGGCGATAAAAAGCATGGTCATGTGGTTATCGTGCAATTAGGCATGATGCAAATTGGTTTTGTAGTGGATGCCTTAATAGGACAAGAAGAGGTCGTTATTAAACCTCTTGGCGCTATGTTACATGGCACACCTGGGATGGCTGGTGCGACAATTACATCGGATGGTGGTATTGCACTGATCTTAGATGTTCCTGGATTGCTAAAGCATTATGCGAAAAGTAAGAATTAGTTTCCAAGCTAAGGAATGGAATGGCCATTAAAGTATTAGTCGTTGATGACTCAAGTTTTTTCAGACGACGTGTTAGTGAAATAGTCAATCAAGATCCTGAACTGGAAGTTATCGCGACGGCCTCAAATGGGGCCGAAGCGGTGAAGTTGGCTGCTGAGCTTAATCCCCAAGTTATCACAATGGATATTGAGATGCCTGTCATGGATGGTATTACTGCTGTTCGTGAAATCATGGCTAAGTGTCCGACTCCGATCTTGATGTTTTCTTCTTTAACCCATGATGGCGCTAAAGCAACGTTAGACGCTTTAGATGCTGGTGCATTAGATTTTCTACCTAAACGTTTTGAAGATATTGCGACCAACAAAGATGATGCCATTTTATTGTTGCAACAAAGAGTTAAGGCATTGGGACGACGCAGAATGTTTCGTCCTATTGCACGTCCGGTGGTCTCGCCAACAACTAGCGCGCGTCCAAGTCCAACAGGTAGCGTTTTAGGTACAACCAGTATATCGGCTCATACGCCTGTCGCAGCTCCTGTTAGAACCTCAACGGCAACGACGATTCGTGCAAGTGGTAAGCAGTATAAATTATTGCTGATCGGTACATCTACTGGTGGTCCGGTTGCGCTGCAAAAAATACTCACGCAGTTTCCAGCAAACTATCCGCATCCTATTTTATTAATCCAGCATATGCCTGCTGCCTTTACCCCTGCATTTGCGAGTCGTTTAAATGGCTTATGTAAGATTGAAGTAAAAGAGGCCGCTAATGGCGATCTGCTTAAACCGGGTTGTGCATATTTAGCGCCGGGTGGTATGCAAATGATGGTTGAACGTACTGGAACAAGTGGCCGATTAAAAGTTATCGCTGGCAGTGCTGATATGAATTATAAGCCCTGTGTGGATATCACCTTTGCTTCTGCTTCTAAAGCCTTTAGTGGTGATGTGCTTGCTGTTGTATTAACTGGCATGGGGGCGGATGGCAGAGAAGGCGCACGGATGTTGAAAGCTGTAGGCGCTACCATTTGGGCGCAAGATGAAGCCAGTTGTGTGGTTTATGGTATGCCACAAGCCGTTGCGAGTGCAGGGATTGCCACCCAGTCAATAGCCTTAGACAACATGGCCGAATGTATTTTAAAAGAGTCTGTTCGTGTCTAAAAATCAATATCCGATGAGCACAAATAGTGTGCTCATCATCTTGTTGATGGGCATAGCCATTTTGGTTCTTGGTGCCTTAAGCCTTGATTACAAGCGTAAGAATAGTTTGCTGCAGGCGGATATAAAACGTTTGGAATCGACTCAGGTGCTGTTAATGGTACCTGACGAACAGGCTGAAGCCATTGCAACTTGGTTAGCGTCTCATCCCGATCAGACTAAAGCAATGTTGCAATTAGCGGCTCCTGGTGAGCAGAAGGCTGTAGCGATTGGTCCTGAGCCGGTACAAAATAGCATTCCGCCTTTGCTGGGCAAACCAGATACTGAAATAGATACGGCGAAGGAAAAAACTAATCTGGAATCCTCTATTCCTAAACAGCTTCAAGCGCCAGAAAAAGAGGTTAAAGCTGTTTCTCAGACAATTGCCCCCCAAAATGCAGAGATGCTGCCCGTGGTGATATCTGAGAATGCCGATGGTGTCAAAGTGATTAGTTTGCCCAATGGCGGCATTCGAGTCACGACCAGAAAAGAGCAGTAATTTTTAGAATTTGTGAACTCACAATTTTCTAGTTCATTAGCATATTAACCAGTATAGGTAGGGGTCACTTCTTGAAAGTCTGGACCATAGCGAATCAAAAAGGTGGCGTAGGTAAAACCACGACGGTAGCGAGTTTAGCGGGAACATTAGCTAAGCGTGGTAAGCGTGTTCTTATGATAGATACCGATCCACATGCTTCGTTAGGTTATTACTTAGGTATTGATTCTGAAGAGGTTCCAGGCTCGTTGTTTGATGTTTTTCTTGCCCATAAAAACCTTTCTAAGGAACTCGTTTTATCCCATGTAGTGCCAACCTTAGTCGATGGTTTGGATTTATTACCTGCAACTATGGCATTGGCTACCTTGGACAGAGCCTTAGGTCATCAAGAGGGAATGGGATTAGTACTACGTAATTTATTAGCACTGGTTGCTGATGATTATGATGTTGCTATCGTTGATTGCCCACCCGTACTCGGGGTATTAATGGTCAATGCGCTTGCGGCAAGTCAGCATATCATTATTCCTGTGCAGACGGAGTTTCTTGCCATTAAAGGGCTAGAGCGGATGATTAAAACGATGGAGTTAATGGGCCGATCTAAGAAGACGCGCTACAGTTACACTGTTGTGCCTACCATGTACGATAAACGCACCAAAGCATCACCTGCGGCTTTGCAAGTTCTTGGTGCCGAATACAGTGATACTTTGTGGAAAGACGTTATTCCAGTAGACACTAAGTTTAGAGATGCCAGTTTGGCACATTTACCAGCATCGCATTATGCGAGTGGTTGCCGCGGCGTTAAAGCCTATGAAAGATTATTAGATTTCTTATTAGTTGGGGAGTTTGGCCATGTCAAAATCGGTTGATGAAACTGTTTTTGATTTTTTCGCATTATTGCTGCAGGAAGACGACAGTCCAAACCAGATTGTTTCCCCTCAAAGCATTGTAAAAGCAGACTCAAATCAAAATGTTGCCGTTAATCAAACGGAGGCAGCATTGCTCGATGCGGCAATTTTGGCTGAAAATGGTCGCACTGCCGCACCGCAGAATGTAGAGAAGGCCATAACGCCTATTGCGCAGTTGCAGCCAAAAGCGGCGCCAAGACAACATGAGTTTGTTGCTCCGGTAAGCCAGGTTGTAGCTCAAGTGAATAAGCAAGCGTTAGAGAAATTATTAGCGCCAGTACTAAAGACTGCAAGGTTAGAACCGATACCACCTTCAGTAGAGATAGCGCCACCTATTGATGTTCAACCCGTTGTGGTGGAAGTACCAAAAGCTCAGCCTGTTGTTAATGAAACCGTTGCTGATGAAATCGTTGAGCCAGTGGTTGTGCCAGAAACACAAGTCGGCATTACGCCTCCTAGTGTGACAAAAGATTTGCAAGAAGTGCTCGATGATGAGTTTCAGGTACTATTCTTTAAAGTAGCAGGGCTGACATTGGCTGTGCCTTTGGTGAGTTTAGGCGGAATAGTAAAAGTTGAGCGGATAAACCACATCTTTGGTCGACCCGCATGGTTTCTTGGTGTACAGACGCATAGGGAGGAGCAATTGAACATTGTTGATACTTGTGCGTGGGTTATGCCAGAAAAATACACAGATAAACTGGCGCAATCAGTAAATTATCAATATCTTGTATTATTAGAAGGCAGTAACTGGGGATTGACTTGTGAGTCCTTGGTCAATGCGGTAAAAATTAATAAGTCGCAAGTCAACTGGCGTAGTCAAGCGGGTAAACGCCCTTGGTTAGCGGGTGTAGTGAAAGAACAGATGTGTGGCATTTTGCACGTACAAGCCTTAGTTGAAATGCTTAATGCGGGTTTAGGTTGTCAGGACTCAATTGGTTGAGGTAAACATGAAAGATACAAGAAATGTAGCAGCAGTCGCTGCAAGTAAAGATGATGCAGTATTACAATGGGTTACCTTTAAGTTGGACCATGAAACTTACGGTATCAACGTAATGCAAGTGCAGGAAGTGCTGCGTTATACTGAAATAGCTCCTGTACCCGGTGCCCCCTATTATGTACTAGGCATCATTAACTTACGTGGTAATGTCGTTACTGTAATTGATACCCGCTCACGTTTTGGATTGCAGTCTGCTGAAGTTGATGATTCAACTCGAATCGTTATCATCGAAGCTGAAAAGCAGGTCATTGGTATCTTAGTTGATAGTGTTGCAGAAGTGGTTTATTTGCGCCGCTCTGAAATTGACAATGCGCCTAATGTTGGAACGGAAGAGAGTGCTAAGTTTATTCAAGGCGTGAGCAACCGCGACAATGAATTACTTATCTTAGTTGATCTCGACAAATTATTGTCCGACGAAGAATGGGCCGAGTTGACTCAGATCTAATCAATGAGTGTGATAAGGCTGAATGATTAGAATTCATTCAGCCATTTTGTTTATTTGCGAATAAATCGATGATGTTGAGTATTTACGATTTATGGGTAGACGAAGTCTTTTTATAATAGCTTGAACAATGGCCAATTATATTGGTGACGTTAAGTGAGCACTTTGGAATAGATAACTCAATTGTAAGCCAGCTCCTAATCTATGGCTTTGAGTGTGTATAAGGATTTTTGATGGGCGATGAATTTTTGATCGCAGCGTTAGTTTATGTCATCGCATGCTTAGGGTTAGTACTCTTTTTACAAAAGCAATTGAGTAAATTAAGAAGCAAAGTTGATGCATTGACTGTGTTAGTTAAAGAGGGCGATCGGCAGCGAGAGTCTTTTAAACGCGAATTGCAAGAATTACGCAGTGGCACTATCGGTGTAGGCCGTCGTGTTATTGAATTAGAGAAACGCATATTGCAACAGTCTGAACGGATTGAAGAGACGACTCAACAGGATCCACAGGCAAAACTTTATACTCGAGCCATGAAGATGGTCGCGCTTGGTGCTGGCGTTGACGAGTTGATTAAGGAATGCGAATTACCTAAAGCTGAAGCCGAGCTGTTGATCCGTCTGCATCGTAAGTAATCGGTAGCCAATTGAACACTAAAAGCTAATTTTTCTGAATTAGCTTTTTTATTTTATGCCTTCTCGACAATTTTTTTATGCATATTATTCCATTGCTCAGGAAATTTACCGTCGAGCATATACACAAATGCAATCAGTTCGGCGATAAGCAGGTAAAGCTCCTTGGGAATTTCCTCTCCTAACTCTAGCAATTGCAAAAAATGGCTCAGATGGGGATCTTGATGGATATAAACGCCGTTAGCCTTAGCTAAGGCAATAATTTCTTCTGCGATAAGCCCTTCACCAGTCGCGACTATTTTAGGAGCGTTACGGCCATCGTAGCTCAGTGCGACAGCTTGTTTAGGTTCACTCTCTTCGCTCATATCGTTATTTCCAATGTTTTGTATAATGAACTCAATATTAGTGTTGGAACATTGTCACTCATTAAGCTTTTGTCTTTACGAGGAAATGATCACCAGGTAATAAGGTTGCTGGTACTTGCGCTATTTGAGTTGATAGTTCTCCAGGCGTAAAACCCAGTTGTGATAGTTTTTGGCTTAAGGGCGTTAAAAAGTTATTAACCTTATTAAGTAGTATCTGACTATTGCCTTTAAACTGGATATCTAATTGTTGATTGTGGTTTTGGGCTGAAATCAGCAGAGGTCCTTGTGCTAGATTAAACTTCAGTTGTAAACGCCATCCCATTTTTTTATCTGGGTCATCAGGATCGGCTTCTTGCTCAAATTTCCCTTCCAGTTGCTCCTGTCGTTGGTTAATGCCATAGGGCAGGGCGAAGAACCACACTAAATTGCCTGCGCTCTCATTACTTGCCTGTTGGTATAAATGCAGGTTAGAGGCTAATAGTCCCATGCTATCAAGGCCTCCTGCTTTGCTCAGTTGCCCAAGTAGTTTAGTGGAGAAGCCCACTTTAGCTTGTAACTGATCAAGGTAGTCGGCAAGCTTTTTGCTAACGGAATTCGAATTGTTATTGGCTTTAAAGCCAAGTAGCAGCTGAAAAAGTGAGGTAATTGCACTCCCATTCATGAGCATTGAGGCTTGATTTGATTGAGGTGTAGCAAGATTTAGACTCGCTAGACCGAGAATATTGGCTTTGAGTTCATCGATATCATTCAATTGGCTCAGTGGTGGTAGCCCTAAATGCGGTAGGTGTTTCAATAACTCAGATGCTAAATTCGAGCTGCTATTAGAACGAGATAGCTCAATAGGAAGTGCCCCCGCTTTATTGAACGCTTTTTGTAAGACATCAGCCACTTTTACCGAAGTGTCAGTCTTAGCATCATTGCCTTGTTGTTCACTCTTTTGGCTACTGGATCCTAAAATATTATTAAGTTTGTTTATGTCTGTAGGACTCACACTTAGGATTTCTTGTGACGTTTTTGAGCCTTGAGATAATCCGTTTTTGCTATTTACGTTTTCACCCATTTGTGATGTTGGTGATTGACCCACAAGCCGATTTTCAAGGGCTGAGTTTTGGGTGCTGATCTGACCTAAGTCTTTAGTTGTTGGCGTTATGACTTGCGCGTTAGAGATATTCTGTGAGCCAGTCGCATTAGGCGATGATGGAACATCTACTTTATTTTGAAGCTGCATAATACCGACTTTAGCCGTGACAATTTGTTTTGTGGGCTCAGGTAGAAAGTTGATATTTTCGAGTTTTTTTTAGAAAGGAGGCAATGATCTGGGCTGGTTCAATTTTCGCGATCACAAGATCAGAAGATGGTTTATTTGTGGGAACCTGAGTTTCATTTACTGGCGCCCCAATCATGATTTCGAGTTTGCTCTGTATTGGGGTGAGTAATAAAATAGGGCGCCCTTGTTGAAAGGCTATTTTCGCGATGAATTCACCTTGATTCAGCTGGGGTCCAGGATCTTGTGCTACAACGGTACCATTAGCAAATTGAAGCTCCTTGTTAACTATAGTGACGTTGGGTAATGGATAGCCCTGTGTGCGAGCCGCAAGCGCTGAAAGCTGCGTCTGAGATATGCCATTTTGTTGTGCCAGATTGATCACTGCCTCAGGAATTTTCAGTACGAGAGGTGTAGCTAAGGCAAGCAGTTGGCTAGTGGAGTTTTGCACTATCGTAGTTGGAGTTGAGCTGTTCTGCGCATTGGGCGTGACTAAAAAGCTATTAGCAGTCAACAATATTTGCCGCTGTTGAGCATTAACTAGCTTTAAATTATATTCTGTACCGTTTAGAATAATACTATCTCCCTCAGGTGATGTTTGCACCTGAGCTGGAATGGGGCGTGGAGTAGCATTGAGGGCATCAGTGTTAGCCATCGCAGTGTGTAACTGCGAATTTTGACTGCTGATAAGTGGAATCGACTCCATTTAATGACCTTATATAGTTTATCCTGCGATACATTCGTTTAGTAAAATTAACAATTGACCAATTTTTTTTGCCAAGTAAGCTTATGCGCCTTGTGACAAAGGAACTGTCATACTGGATAGTATGCCACTAAGACGAATTATCTTTATATCGTCATTTTTGTATTGTCACTTTAGCGAAAATTTGATGTCTAAACTGTACATTTATATTAAGAGAGCGATATGAAGTTAAAATGGATGGGATTATCTTTGGGGTTAATGCTGTTGCCTAAAGTGCAATCGGCTGAAGTATCCCTATCAGATACCATTCAGCAGGAAACACCTGCTAAGGTACAAATTACCTATGATGATCCCCGCGATCCGTTCGAAGGCTTTAACCGAGCTATGTGGGACTTCAACTATCTCTACCTAGATAGATATTTATATCGTCCTGTAGCCCATGGTTATAACGATTATATTCCTACGCCTGCTAAAACAGGTATCAATAACTTTGTGCAGAATTTAGAGGAACCTAGCAGCTTAGTAAACAATGTGCTGCAGGGTAAGTGGGGCTGGGCAGCTAATGCTGGTGGACGCTTTACAATCAATTCTACTGTCGGCTTATTAGGTGTCATTGATGTCGCTGACATGATGGGTATGAGCCGCAAGCAAGATGAGTTTAATGAAGTGCTGGGTTATTATGGGGTGCCTAATGGACCTTACTTCATGGCGCCATTTGCGGGTCCTTATGTTGTGCGAGAACTCGCGTCTGATTGGGTTGATGGTCTATACTTCCCATTGTCTGAGTTAACAATGTGGCAATCCATTGTTAAATGGGGACTTAAAAACCTTCATTCTAGAGCATCAGCAATCGATCAAGAGCGACTTGTTGATAATGCACTCGATCCCTATGCCTTTGTCAAAGATGCATATTTACAGCACATGGACTATAAAGTCTATGATGGTAATGTCCCTCAAAAGCAAGATGATGATGAGTTGCTCGATCAGTATATGCAGGAGCTTGAGTAACCCTATTGGCCGTACTTGACAGCATTTGTCTTTAGTCATCAAATGCTAGCCTTGTTAAATTTTGTTATTGGCATATTCACTTGAGTAATGGCTATGCGATGAACTTTATTCGGGAACCTTTATGGCGTTAAATGGTGTTGCGGTTCTTTTAGTTGAAGATGACCCCGTGTTTAGGCAGATTGTTGCAAGCTTTCTCGATAGCAGAGGTGCGCAAGTCACACAAGCCTGTGATGGTGAACAAGGATTGTCAGTTTTTAAATCGCAGCGCTTCGATATTGTTCTTGCAGACTTGAGTATGCCTAAGCTCGGTGGGCTCGATATGCTTAAGGAAATGACAAGGTTAGCCCCTTTAGTGCCTTCTATCGTGATCTCGGGTAATAATGTCATGGCTGACGTCGTTGAAGCCTTACGCATTGGCGCAAGTGATTATCTCGTTAAGCCAGTATCTGATTTATTTATTATTGAACAAGCCATTAAACAAAGCCTTAATAGTTCCTACATTGATGATACTCAAACCGCAGATTTTGACGCGCTATCCCACCAAGAATTAAGTGATAATCTAGCATTGCTTGAGCAAAGTGTTGCTGCGGCAAAACAAGTTCAGCAACAACTCTTTCCCGCTTCAAATATTAGTTATCCGGCAGCCAAGGTTGACTATAGCCTTTATAAAAATAGCGATATAAGCAGTTATTTCATTGATTCAACTATGGTAGGTAGTGATTACCTGATTATGTACATGGCCCATTTGTACCCAGAGGATAATCGAGCCGCGTTTGCTTGCGTTCTGCTGAGAAGTTTTGTTAATCAGAAGCTCAAAGATTTTAGAAATGGTCAGAGTCAGAGTATTATTGAACCCTTTAACATGATGAGTTATTTGAACGAGCGTTTAGTGAAATCTGGTCTCGATATTAAAGCCGATATGATTTACGTTGCTATTGAGCTAACTAAGTACCGTGCTGCTATTGCACAGGCGGGTAAGGGGCTGCGTTGTTATCTGCGTAATGACGAGGGATTAAGCCCGTTAGCACTGTCTGAGAGTCTTCAGCTTGGTGTGTTAGATTGGGGTAAACCGAGCATTCAGTTCCGCAGTATTTTACCGCAAGAACAGTTATGTATTGCGACAAGTGAGCCTGAGCATAAACAAGCTTTACTTGATAACAAGTTTAAGGGCTTAGTCTATGATGCAACGCTACCTGCAGGTGGTTTTCTACAGTTAAGCCTTTAGTTTTTTTTGACGCTTTGGCGAAATTGAGTATACCGAATAGCTGACTTAACAAAAACGCCTTACTCTTGCGAGTAAGGCGTTTTGTTTTAACAATCAAAAACAGTCGAACAGGATTATTAACGTTTTATCGCTTCATGTTCAGCCGTCACTGCAATTTCGCTTTCTAAGGCTTCAGCTTCAGTGTGATGCTTGGTTTCTGCGCCATGCATCCAATCGACTAATTTGTCAGCCATAAAATACAGGATCACGCCAGACAGGGCCGCTGTAATCGCGATACCAGCAAAAATTGACATAGCATTAGCAAGTTGTTCCTCTTTGCCACCACCGTGACCAATCAAAGAGCCTACGACCCCAGCAACCTTGTTCGCCATCGCAATAAACAGGAACCAAGCGCCCATCATCAAAGAGGCAATACGCAGTGGAGCAAGTTTAGTCACCATAGATAAGCCAATAGGTGACAAACATAATTCACCCATAGTATGGAAGAAATAAGCACCCACTAACCACCACATGCTTGATTTAGCTGTAGGATCGCTACCCATCTCAACCACAGCGCCAATCATGAACAAGAAGCCAATCGCCAATAAGAACAAACCTAAGGCAAATTTCACTGGCGAGTTAGGTTCATTTTTACCTAAACGGATCCAGATAGAAGCAATTACAGGGGCAAATAACACAATAAAAATAGCGTTTAGCGATTGGAAATAAGTCGTGGGCACTTCCCAAGTACCTATGTAACGGTCTGTAAACTCATTGGTAAATAAGTTCATTAACCCGCCCGCTTGTTCAAAGCCCGCCCAGAAAATAATCGTGAACAAACCCAGCACCATAATTACCTTGAGACGATCACGCTCAATTTTAGTAAGTGGTTCTTTACGGGTATTGCCTAGCTTAGCCTGGCGTTCACGTTCAAGCTTGGCCGCAGGCACGGTGCCAATACTACCTAACAGTTTTTGAGCAAATAAAAATTGAATCACCAGCGACAGCAGCATACCAATACCAGCACAGAAGAAACCTGCCTGCCAGTTATTAACAAAAACCTCTTGGCCATTAACCATTTCAGTGTGGCCAAAGCTAGTATAAGCCCAAGCAACAATAAAGCCGGATAATGCCGCACCTAAATTGATTCCCATATAGAAAATAGTAAATGCACCATCGCGACGGTGATCACCTTCCTCGTAGAGATCGCCCACCATAGTGGAAATGTTCGGCTTAAACAAACCATTACCCAGAATGAGTGTACCTAAACCGATATAGAAAATGGTCGTTTCAATACCAGGAAACCAAGCATGAGGCGCAGCTAGCATAAATTGGCCAGCCGCCATTAACGCACCACCAAAATAAATGGCTTTGCGCTGACCCAGAAAATTATCAGCTAACCAACCACCAATCAGCGGCGTTAAATACACTAACGCAGTAAAAGTACCATACAAGGATAAAGCGTCAGCTTGGCTAAATCCTAAGCCGCCACCGCCTTGTTTACCCACCTGATCAACTAAATACAGTACCAAAATGGCACGCATTGCATAATAACTAAATCGTTCCCAAAGTTCTGTTGTAAACAGCAAGAACAATCCCTTGGGATGCCCAAGCATTGTTCCTTGTGGTTTTGCTACGCTCATGAAGTCTTCCACCTTAAGCTCGTGATTGCCTGTGGGCCCCTGAAACAGGATGATGTCACCACAGAAAAATGGTTGTTGCTCGTCCCAATATCGCCTGCAGGTTTAATCAACCATTAATTCCCGCTATAGCATTCATTAATTGTTGAATAACCGCTAGTTACGTATGGGTTATTGTTACGTTCTTATAATAAAAGTAATGTGTTTAGCAGTAAAATGAGTATTTTCGCTAAAATCCCACCTTATATACCCCTTAAAAGCAACCAAAGTCAATTTTGGTAAGCTAAGTGGTGACATTATCAGCAGTATAGTGTTGTGATTTTAATTATGAATTAGTTAATGTGAGTGTCATTGTATGCATACCGAGCGAGAGACTGGAATAGTCGAAAAATTACTTCCACCGACTTGAGCATCTTTGCTATGATTGCGACCCGTGAATGGACGTCACTTATTTATAGGGTAGTGAGATTAGCTTATGAAGGCATGGTACCTTTTGTATTGTAAACCTCGTAGTGAAGCGAGAGCACAACAGAACTTAGCACTTCAAAATTTAGAGACGTATTTGCCTATGGTCTCTGAAGAGAAATCTCAGCGCGGGCGCAAACAAGTCTGTCGTGTACCACTCTTTCCTAATTATTTATTCATCAATTTTGACCCAAGTCAGACAAGTGTCAGGCAGGTCCATTCTACTCGTGGTGTGAATCGAATCGTTAATTGTCAAGAGAAAATGACGCCCATTGACGACAGAATTATCCATGCCATTCGCATGAAAGAACTAACGCCTTCCCAAACAGTATTAGACGAAGAATTAGAGCTAAAAACGGGGGAAAAAATTCGTTTTACAGATGGCCCCTTTGTTGATCTCGAAGGCATTTTTCAAGAAAAATGCCCAAACAAACGTTGCCATGTTCTTTTTAACATTATGGGGCAGATAAAGACGGTTACTGTACCACAGCAAAGTGTGGAACGAATTTGTGTTTAAGTGCATAAGTACAAAACCTGTTGTAAGAGTAATGCTCAGTATTTTGTAAGATATTAGCTATCCTTGAAGTTGATAAAGTATTTACCAAAGCGACAAGGTGTTTAATATTTACTTAAAAATCAATTTGTTGATTTTGTTTAGGGTTTGTAGTTACATTTTTAAAATGCAACCTGTTAAGGTGTGATCTTAAAAATGGCCGTTTGAACATTAAATGTTCTATCGGTAGTGAATCTTTGAAGTAAGATTCTGTAATCATAAAGTTAGAATATAAGCTCTTATCTTAAGTGTTTACATCCTATGGTTAAGGTATTTTACTAGCGAAACTGAATGAGTCTAGAGCTTAACTATTTCTTGTAACACTGTTTTATGTTAATGAAAAATATGAATTTTCGCATCGCGAAGGGCAATATAGAAGCCGCAATCTATGGGCGGTAGCGTGTCTGAAAGACATCGAATGAATAGTTTCATTCGTTAAGCGGACGCCGAAGGCCTCGGGCCGCCACGCGGATCGGTAGCGTGTCTGAAAGCAAAAAAGGATGGCCTGTCTGCTAGAACGCCACTTCGTGGCTCTAGGTCGCTTCGCTCTAGAACGCTCGCAGGCTTGCTTTAGAATCTAGAAGGAGCGAGCGACGCTCTGTTTTTTCTAGCAACTCTGCTTTTTATCATTTTAAATCCAATCGGAGATATCTGGTGTTACAACAAATCAAACAATTCATCATAGTAGGCCTTGGCGCCACAATATTGATGGGCGCTCAGGTTCATGCCGTTACGCCATCTCCACAAATGATTGAGCAGTTCAAGCAATTACCGAAATCTGAACAGGCAAGGCTTGCTAAGCAATACGGTATTGATCCTAATATGCTTTCAGGCTCTCAGGCCCAAACTCAGGTTACAAATCCTGAAGTCGTAGGGGAAAGAGATACCAATCCTCGTGTTTCTGATGCCGATAAAAAAGCGGCTAAAGCGGAGTTAGATTTTTCTGAAGATCCCAGCAAAATAAAATTGCGTCGTTTCGGTTATGAGATGTTTGCTGGTGAACCAAGCACATTTGCACCTGTGTCAGACGTCCCTGTTCCAGGAGAGTATCTCGTCGGTCCAGGCGATAACATTAAAGTTCAGCTTTATGGTAAAGAAAATAAAGAGTATGACCTCGTCATTAACCGTGAGGGGGTTATCCAGTTCCCTGAGCTGGGTCCAATACCTGTCATGGGGCTTAGTTTCTCTGAGCTTAGAGACTCTTTATCCCAGCGCATTAGTGAGCAAATGATAGGTATTGAGTCGAATATCACTATGGGTGAGTTGCGCTCGATACGCATTTTTGTGGCCGGTGATGCCTATAAACCTGGTTCGTATACAGTTTCAAGTTTATCAACTATTACTCAGGCTCTGTTTGTCGCTGGTGGTGTTAACGAGATCGGTTCATTACGTAATGTACAGCTGAAACGTAATGGTAAACTAGTTGGTACTTTAGATCTTTATGACCTGTTAATGCGAGGTGATGCGTCGGGGGATTTAAGACTCCATTCTGGTGATGTGGTGTTTATTCCTTCTATCGGCGGCCTTGTAAGCGTAACCGGCGAAGTAAGACGCCCAGCCATTTACGAGCTAAAACACAATGAGAGCATGGCTGACGTTATCGCAATGGCCGCTGGGTTAAATACAGGAGCATATCCTAAAAGCAGTTCAATAGAGCGTTATAATAGTAAATCTTTGAAAAGCATAGTGAATGTAGACTTAACTTCTGAGCAAGGTCGAAATACACCGGCCAAAGCTGGTGACATTGTTCGCGTAAAAAGTGCGTCGGAGCAATACGAGAGTGCCATCACTATAGCCGGTGCTGTTGTTCGTCCGGGTAAATATCAATGGTTTGCCGGTCAAAAAGTGAGTGACGTATTGCCTTCTCTGTGGGGAGACTTAGCGGCTTCTGCTGATCTTGATTACGCAATCGTGATCCGTGAAGTGAATCAATACGGTGATATTGAAGTGCATCAATTCTCACCAGGGAAAGCAATTAGTGCTAAAGAAAGTGGCCAAGATCTTAGCTTAAATGCGCGTGATAAAATCATTCTGTTTAATTTTTCAGATGATATACAGAATCGCTATGAGCTAAATAAATTAGTAAAAGAGCGTGTTGAAAAAGTCACTTCTTTAAATACAAGTAATCTTTTAGGTTCAGATTTATTTAAAGCCGGTTTTGTTCAACTCGATAAAACTAAGTTATCGCAACGTACCGATCTTGCAGGTGTAGTACTAACAGATAAGAAAGAGTCTGAAGAGGCTGAGGTTGTTAAAGGTGTAGTCAATAAAATGTTGGCTAATTTATTTGACGATACAGAACTGCTTAAACTCAGTAATCAGATGGGTCGTCAAGAGTTACTTTACCCAGTAATGGTTAAATTAAATAGCCAAGGGCGAGCAGGCTCGGGTATTCAAATAGTTGCTATTGATGGACAGGTAAGAGAGCCCGGAGTATATCCACTGACTGTGGGTGCTCGGGTGAATGATTTAGTGATCGCTGCAGGTGGTTTAAAAGAAGGTGCTTATACCGCTAGAGCTGAATTAACCACTACCTCAACCGATATCAATGGCTCGAGAATTAAGCATAATAATCTTGATTTAACACAAGCTTTACAAGGAATTGAAAGTGCCAATATCCGTTTAACTGGGCGTGACATGCTAACAGTGATGACGACTCCTGATTGGCAAGAATCTAAAGTTGTTGAAATCCGAGGCGAAGTAAAATTCCCTGGGCGCTACAATATCCGCCGCGGTGAAACACTAAACGATTTAATCGCTCGTGTGGGTGGATTTACTGAATATGCTTATTTGCCATCAGCCGTATTTGTGCGCGAGTCTGTTCGTAAGCAAGAGCAAATAGAGATTAAAAAGTTAGCCGATCAATTGCGTCGAGATATAGCCACACGAGGTGTATCGCAGGATGGCACTATGGTCAATTATGCAGATGCGCAATTGATGTTGGCTGATTTAGAAAATATCAAAGCGGTAGGACGTCTTGTTGTCGATTTAGCGGCAATTTCATTAGGGATTGAACAGGCGAATATACAGCTTGAAGATGCCGATATTCTCTATGTTCCATCGACTAAGCAAACCATTGCAGTGATGGGAGAGGTTCAGCACCCAGCAACTCACAGATTTAAAGATGGCTTAACTTTAGACCAATATTTAGCTATGTCCGGTGGTGCGCGTAAACGCGCTGATGAAGACCGCACTTACGTTATCCAAGCAAATGGCTCAGTGCTAATGCCTGGTCGTTCGAGCTGGTTTAGTAGTGAAGACCAATTACAACCGGGTGATACCATTATTGTGCCATTAGATACGGAATATAAAGATAACCTAAGTCTCTGGACACAGATCACGGGTATTATCTATAACACCGCCGTCGCTGTATCAGTTATCGCAGGGTTGTAGAAGGAAGAATCTAGGACGGCCTTCGGCCTCTAGGGCGTTGCTTCGCAACTGCGAGGGGCGCAGCAAAAAACGCTGCTGCTAGGACGCCCGCAAGCTCGCTCTAGAATCTAGAAGGAGCGCAGCAACGCTCTGTTTTTAGCTTTTGCTTGTATAGTAGGCCGAAGGCCGTTCTAGCCGCGAAGCGTCCTAGATTCTAGTTTCTGTTCTCAAGGAAGATTATGCGATTCGAACAATTGGATGTTTGGAAAAGAGCCTCGCGATTATCTTGTCAAATATATCAAGTGACAGAATCAGTAAGTAATTGGGGTTTTAAAGATCAAATAACTCGTTCAGGTTTATCTGTCCCTTCAAATATTGCGGACAAAAGTGCAGGATCAACTTTTGAACGATGTGATTTATTTCATCGGCCTCGAAGAGGTGAGGTACATGGATGTACCGAATAAGGTGAAGAGCGTGAAACACTAAAAGATCAAATTCGCTTTTTGTACTATGCCAAAGGTTCATTAGGTGAGTTGGTGACTCAACTTTATATCGGCATTGAAGTTGGATATTTAGCAAGGGAACCCGCATTACTTATGGTCCAAGAGGCAAAAGAATTAGCCAAAATCTTAGGTGCAGTTATCAAACAAAAGCAAAGTAAGAGTAAAAGCTAAGAAGGACGCCACTGCGTGTCTCTAGGACGGCCTTCAGCCTCTAGAACGTTGCTTCGCAACTACTAGGATGCTCGCTCTAGAATCTAGAATCTAGAATCTAGAAGCGTAGCGCTCTGTCAAGGCGCAGCCCGCTCTGCTTTTAACTTTTGCCTTTATAGCAGCGCAGTGCTCTCGCCGCGCAGCGTACTAGAATCTAGAATCTGAAGAACCAATGAACACACAAATTACTCAAAATCCAAACACATATAAAACAGACGCGCAATTCCCTCAAACCACAAGCGATGACGAAATTGATCTTCGTGAGTTATTTGCCGTTATTTGGCAAGGCAAATGGTTAATCATTGCCATTACAGCTGTATTCGCAATTGGTGCAGTTATTTTTGCTATAAAACAACCCAATATCTATAAATCCGAAGCTTTATTAGCCCCTGCATCTGAAGAGCAAGGCGGTGGTTTAAGTGCATTAGCATCGCAGTTTGGTGGACTAGCAAGCCTTGCTGGTGTGAATCTTGGTAGTAAAGGCGGTACAGATAAAACTGAATTAGCCATTGAGGTATTAAAGTCACGTCAATTTACGAGTGATTTTATTCAAAGACATAATATCCTCGCCGATTTAATGGCAGCCGAAAAATGGGATAGGGATGCTGATAAATTAATTTATGATCCTGAACTTTACAACGAACAAACCAGTACTTGGGTACGTGAAGCTAAAGCGCCATTTAAACCAGAACCATCAATGCAGGAGGCCTATAAAGTTTTTAGCAAAATGATTGCTGTTAATAAAGCGAAAGAAACTGGCATGGTTACTATTTCAGTTGAGCATTTATCACCTGCTGTTGCGCAGCAGTGGGTCGCTTGGTTAATCCAAGATATTAACAAAGTGATGAAAGATCGCGATGTGGCTGAGGCGAATCGTAGCAGTGAGTTTTTAAATAAACAAATTGCCTTAACTAATGTGGCTGATATTCGAACCATTTTGTATAAGTTAGTGGAAGAGCAAGCGAAAACTATCATGTTTGCTGAAGTGCGTGATGAATACGTTTTTAAAACTATTGACCCTGCTCTAGTGCCTGAAGAAAAAGCAAAGCCTAAACGCGCTCTAATTTGCGTATTAGGTACACTGCTTGGAGGTATGCTAGGCGTGATGTTTGTGTTAATTAGACATTTTGTTAAAAAAGAAGATTGAAACATCTTTTTAAGAAAAAAGTCTATTAAAACTGTTTTGAAGAACAGTAAAACCTACGCTTTACAAGGAGCTTGAAGATTGACCTGTCTCAAAATGGATAAAAAGTGTATCACTCAATTATATACCAGAGCTTTAATATTGATAATACTCAATGTTGTTTAACTATAATTGGCAATAAACTCTTATGTTACCTTTTGAAACTTTTAAGACGATCATTAAAAATGCGCCATTAATTTCAATTGATCTGATAGTATCTAACCAATTAGGCCAAATACTGCTCGGTAAACGAAATAATCGTCCAGCACAAGGATATTGGTTTGTTCCTGGAGGCCGGATTCTAAAAGATGAATCAATGTCAGATGCATTTAAACGATTAACATTAAACGAATTAGGTGTTGAGTTTGATTTTAAGAAAGCGGAACTTATTGGGCCATTTGAACACTTTTATAAAGACAATGTGAGTGTTGAATGTTTTAGTACACATTATATTGCGCTAGGTTATCGATTGTTAGTAGATGAGAAATTATTAAATCTTCCTACAGAACAACACAATCAATATAAATGGATGTCAGAAGAACAATTGCTAATTGATTCACATGTACATAAGCACAGTCGATGGTATTTTGATTCTTCTGCAATATGAATCAACGATAAAAGTGACATTAAGCAATAATTCAGGAAATAAATATGATCTTACCCGTTATTATGGCCGGTGGAAATGGCAGTCGTTTATGGCCGCTTTCTCGTGAGCTTTACCCTAAACAATTTTTAACTGTCTCGGGTGAGTTATCTATGCTGCAACAAACAGCCGCACGTTTAACCGGTCTGGAACATCATGCACCATTGCTTATTTGTAATGAGGAGCACCGTTTCATTGCTGCGGAGCAAATCCGTTTAGGTGGCTTTTCCCACAGTGGAATTATACTGGAACCCGTTGGTCGTAATACTGCTCCAGCGATAGCTTTAGCTGCTTTGCAAGCACTAAAAAATTCAAAAAAAGATGAAGAGCCACTTTTATTGGTGTTGGCGGCGGATCATTTAATTGAAAATACATTAGAATTTCAAAAATCTGTCAACAAGGCTTTGCCATTCGCGCTCAACGATAAATTAGTGACCTTTGGTATTGTACCAATTACCCCTGAAACTGGTTATGGCTATATCAAAGCTGGTGAGCCTATAGAGGGTGCATTTAGTGTTGAGCAATTTGTAGAAAAGCCTGATTTGAATACTGCTCAGGGATATCTTGCTAGCGGTGATTATTATTGGAATAGTGGTATGTTCTTATTTAAGGCTTCTTGTTATCTCGAGGAACTAAAAAAATACAGTCCAGAAATATTGCTTGCATGTGAAAAAGCTATGCAATCTAGTGTTCCAGATATGGATTTTATTCGAGTAGATAAAGATGCATTCCAACATTGTCCTGATGACTCGATAGATTATGCTGTGATGGAAAAAACTACATCTTCAATTGTCGTCCCGATGGATGCTGGCTGGAGCGATGTTGGCTCTTGGTCGGCATTATGGGAGGTATCCGAAAAAGATGTGAATAATAATGTTGTTAAAGGTGATGTGATAGCAGTTAATTCAACTAAAAATTATTTACATTCCGAGAATAAATTGATCGCTGTTGTTGGTATTGATAATTTGGTTGTTGTTGAAACAAAAGATGCGATTTTAGTTGCCCATAAAGAACAAGTGCAAGATGTTAAAACGATAGTAAATCATCTAAAAGCAGTAGGGCGTACAGAACATAAAATACATCGTGAGGTATATCGTCCTTGGGGTAAATACGATTCATTGGATGTTGGTAATCGCGATCAGGTTAAGCGTATTACAGTTAAGCCAGGTGCCAAATTATCTATTCAGATGCATCATCATCGTGCAGAGCACTGGATTGTTGTTTCTGGTACTGCGAAAGTGACTAATGGTGATAAAACGATATTGCTAACTGAAAATGAGTCGACTTATATCCCTATTGGTCAAGTACATGCGCTAGAGAATCCAGGAGTGCTTCCGTTAGAGCTGATTGAAGTTCAATCAGGTTCGTATCTCGGTGAAGATGATATTGTTAGATTTGAAGACCGTTATGGGCGTATATAAGGATAAGGATAGCATGTCAGTTCAGTCTAATTTAATCAGTTCTTCAGTCATTGCTCAAAGTGGAATTACTTTTGGTACGAGTGGCGCTCGTGGCTTAGTCTCTCAGTTTACAAAAGATGTTTGTGCGGCATTTTCCATTGCATTTATCGCTGGTATGCAACGCAATTTTAGTTTCACTAAAGTTGCAATTGCAATTGATAATCGCCCGAGTAGTTATGCCATGGCAATGTCATGTGCAGGGGCTTTAAAACAGTTAAATATCGACGTTGTTTATTACGGTGTAGTTCCAACACCAGCTTTAGCTTATATTGCTCAAGAAGATGCTATTCCTGCTATTATGGTCACGGGAAGTCATATTCCTTTTGATCGCAATGGTCTTAAATTTTATCGTCCAGATGGTGAAATTAGTAAAGCTGATGAGCAGGTTATAATTACAGATCAAGTTGAGTTTACTGATCTCTACGTTCTCCCTGAATTAATCGCCAGCAATCGAGCTGCCGAAGTATATATTACCCGTTATACATCATTATTTGATACACCTTGGCTAAAAGGTAAACGCATTGGTATTTATGAGCATTCAAGTGCAGGTCGTGATCTTTATTATCGTATTTTTGAAAAGTTAGGCGCTGAAGTTATTGCACTAGAACGAAGTGATCAGTTTGTACCCATTGATACCGAAGCTGTATCTGAGGAAGATAAAGCAAAAGCTATCAAGTGGTCTGAAGAATATAGCTTAGACGCCGTTTTCTCAACAGATGGTGATGGTGACCGGCCACTCATGTCTGATGAAAATGGCCATTGGTTACGTGGTGATATACTCGGCTTACTCAGCGCTGAAGCTTTAAATATTGAGGCGCTTTCAGTACCTGTAAGTTGTAATACAGTTATTGAGTCGTCAGGACGTTTTACACATGTAGTACGTACTAAAATTGGCTCACCCCATGTGATTGCTGAATTCGCTAATTTAGCTAAAAAATTTGGTTCGGTGGCAGGCTTTGAAGCCAATGGTGGGTTTCTATTAGGCAGTGATGTTAAAGTAAATGGCCAAGTGTTAAGCGCTTTACCTACGCGAGATGCAATTCTTCCAGCAATTATGTTATTAGTCGCTGCGGGTGATGATGGTATTTCAAAATTAGTTGATGCTATTCCAAAACGTTTTACGCACAGTGATCGTATTCAAAATTTTGCGATTAACAAGAGTGCATCAATAATAGTGCAAGGTAAAGCCGATCCGAATAGGCTATTTACGCAGTTAGGTTTTGAAAATTTTGAAATAGAAAACATCGATATAACTGATGGATTAAGAGTGACATTCAGCAACAGATGTATTGTCCATATACGTCCATCAGGCAATGCGCCTGAATTACGTTGTTATGCCGAAGCTGAGAGCTACGATATTGCAAGTGAGTGCGTTGTAAAAACACTTATCAATATCCAAAATATAGAAATATAAATTAAGGCATTTAGGTTTAAATACCAATTTTTTGAGTTAAATAATTTTATTGCAGTCATTATTGAGAAATAACATTCATTAGGAAATTCCATGTTAAAGAGTAAAGTTGCGTTAATAACCGGAATCACAGGTCAAGATGGTTCATATTTAGCTGAGTTATTATTGGAAAAAGGTTATGAGGTTCATGGTATTAAACGCCGTGCATCATCATTAAATACTGAACGTGTTGATCATATTTACCAAGATAATCATGAACAGAATCAACGGTTTTTCCTTCATTACGGAGATTTAACAGACTCTTCTAATTTAACGCGTATAATTAAAGATGTGCAACCAGATGAGGTATACAACCTTGGTGCACAATCACATGTAGCAGTTTCATTCGAATGTCCTGAATATACTGCCGATGTTGATGCAATGGGGACTCTTAGATTATTAGAGGCTATTCGTTTTTTAGGTTTAGAAAAGAAAACTAAATTCTATCAGGCTTCTACCTCTGAATTATTTGGTGAAGTTCAAGAGGTACCACAGAAAGAAACCACACCATTTCACCCTCGTTCACCTTATGCCGTTGCTAAAATGTATGCTTACTGGATTGTGGTAAACTATCGTGAGTCTTATGGTATGTATGCCTGTAACGGGATTTTGTTTAACCATGAATCACCTCGTCGTGGTGAAACCTTTGTTACACGTAAAATTACTCGTGCAATTGCAAATATTTCTCAAGGTTTAGAGAAATGTTTATATCTAGGAAATATGGATGCTCTGCGCGACTGGGGTCACGCTAAAGATTATGTACGTATGCAATGGATGATGCTTCAGCAAGAAATAGCTGATGATTTTGTTATTGCTACAGGTAAGCAAATTAGTGTTCGTGAATTTGTAAAATTATCAGCCAAAGAAGTAGGTATTGAGCTTGAATTTACAGGAAAAGGACTTGATGAGATTGGCTGTGTAAAATCGATTATAGGTAATGATGCTCCCGCTTTAAAAATCGGTGACATCATTGTTAAAGTCGATCCTCGATATTTCCGACCTGCTGAAGTAGAAACATTGTTAGGTGATCCGTCAAAAGCAAAAGAACAGCTTGGTTGGGTACCTCAAATAACTGTTGAAGAAATGTGTAGTGAAATGGTTGCTAACGATTTACAAAAAGCCAAACAACATGCAATTCTAAAAGCGCATGGCTATACCACATCTGTTCCAGTAGAGTAATAAATGAAAATATTATTAACCGGTGCCAATGGTATGGTTGGCAAAAACATTCTTGAAGCGGCTGTAAAGCATAGCCATGAATTTTTGTCTCCAGGAAGTTCGCAACTTAATCTGCTGGATGTAAGTGCCGTCAATCAGTATATATTAGAAAATAAGCCAGACATGATCATACATGCAGCTGGTATTGTTGGCGGTATTCAAGCAAATATGGCTCAACCTGTTAAGTTTCTAGTAGACAATATGAGAATAGGCTTAAACATATTAACTGCATCAAATGATAATGGTGTGGTTAATTTTTTGAATTTAAGTAGTTCATGTATGTACCCTAGAGATGCTATTAATCCGTTATCTGAAAATTTGATTTTGAAAGGGGAATTGGAACCGACCAATGAAGGTTATGCTTTAGCTAAAATAACTAGTACTCGTTTATGTGAATACATCTGTGCAGAAAATGAACAGCGGAAGTATAAAACGATTATCCCTTGTAATCTTTATGGCCGCTTTGATAAGTTCGAACCAAATCACTCTCACATGATTCCTGCTGTAATACGTAAAATAGATAATGCCGTGAAAGCTGGATTATCTGAAATCGATATATGGGGTGATGGTGAAGCACGGCGTGAATTCATGTATGCAGAGGATTTTGCCGATTTTATTTTTTATGCTATAGATAATTTTGAATCAATGCCACAAAATTTAAATATTGGCCTTGGTTCAGATCATACAATCAATGAGTTTTATCAAGCTATTGCCAGTGTTGTTGGTTATACAGGCTCATTTAAGCGTGATTTGAGTAAACCAGTTGGGATGAGGCAGAAACTTATTGATAATAAAAAGCTCACTGAATTTGGCTGGAGTCATAAAACGAGCTTAAAAGTGGGCATTGAAAAAACATATGAATTTTATTTAGGAGAATATTGTAATGATTAATTATTCCTTAGCGAGTAGCACTTGGGATGATAGGGAATACTCTGCAATTCAGCGAGTCATTGAATCTGATATGTTTTCGATGGGTAAAGAAGTTGCACAGTATGAAAAAGATTTCGCTGAGTTTTTTGGTTCTAAATATGCGTTAATGGTCAGCTCAGGTTCTACAGCTAATTTGTTAATGATAGCTGCATTGTTCTTCACAAAAAATGCATCGCTGAAATTAAAAAGGGGAGATGAAATTATAGTCCCTGCTGTTTCTTGGTCAACGACTTATTTTCCACTTCAGCAGTATGGATTAAAAGTAAAATTTGTTGATATAGACCGTAGCACGTTAAATATGGATTTAGAAAAGCTAGAAGCTGCTATTACTGATAAAACACGGGCTATTTTATCAGTAAATCTGTTAGGTAATCCTAACGATTACAGCCGTATGCATGAAATTATTGCTGGTCGACATATTTTTATTCTTGAAGACAATTGTGAATCCATGGGAGCTACCATAGAAGGTAAGCAAGCGGGTACATTTGGCGTTATGGGCACCTATAGCTCATTTTTCTCTCATCACATAGCAACCATGGAAGGTGGATGCGTAGTAACAGATGATGAAGAGCTTTACCACATCCTACTTTGTATCCGTGCCCATGGTTGGACTCGTAACTTACCAAAGTTTAACAAAGTAACTGGTGAGAAGAGCGATGACCATTTTGAAGAGTCATTTAAATTTGTTTTGCCTGGCTATAATGTCCGCCCGTTAGAAATGAGTGGTGCATTAGGTATCGAACAACTTAAAAAATTGCCAAGCTTTATCGATATGCGTCGTAAAAATGCTAAATTATTTCAAGAATTATTTTCAAATCATCCATTTATTGATATTCAGCAAGAAACAGGCAAAAGTAGTTGGTTCGGATTTTCATTAATATTAAAAGAAAATGCTCCTTATAAACGCGCTGATCTAGTTAAGATCCTTACTGAAAACGGTATCGAGTGTCGACCAATAGTTACGGGAAATTTTCTTAAAAATAAAGAAGTACTTGAGTACTTTGACTATGAAATTTCAGGGACTTTTGAAGCTGCTGAGTATCTCGATGCACATGGGTTGTTTGTCGGAAATCATCAAAATAATATAGAAAAAGAAATTAGATTGTTAGCTGAAGTTCTACAGCCATAGTAAAGCGAGGAGGTCTTCATGCCTAAGATATCTATAATAATGCCAAACTACAATGGTGATAAGTTTTTAGAAAGAGCCATTGTTTCATTTATAAATTCTTCATGGTTAAATAAAGAGTTAGTAATTGTTGATGGTAAATCAACAGATTCATCACATACTTTAATATCTAAATATGTTGAAAAAAATAAAAATATTATTTGGCTAAATAATCCTGATGATGGAATATCTGATGCAATAAATATCGGATTGTCATATACATCTGGAGATATTATTGGTTATCTTGGGAGTGATGATCTTCTTCTCCCTGATGCCTTACATTTAGTAGCCCAATATTGGAAGCTAATACCGTTTGATGGCCTGTACTTTGATTCATATACATATGATTATAAGTCGAACACTACAAAATATAGAAATTGTCCTAATGTAAGTTTCTCAGTAAATAACTTATTGAGATATGGGACAATAGTAGGATTGCAAAATATCTTTTTCGCGTCTGATATTTTTAAAAATTATAAGTATGATGTGGATAACAAGTATAGTATGGATTATGAGTTTTATTTACGAATACTCCATAAATATAGAAATTTTGTACATGTAAAACATCCATCATCTATAAATATTGCACATGATAATATAACTAACTCACTTGAATTAAAACAAACGAAAGAAGCTTTTCGTGTAACAAAAAATTATTGTACTAAATTATTATCTATAAATAGTTATTATATTTATAAACGTAAATTTTTAAATATGTTAAGGCGATATAATGGTTAAGGTTTGTTATTTTATTGATGGGTATTTTAATAATATCATTTTCGATTTATTAAATAAAAAAATCAATCGAGATAATTATGCTTATAGCCATTATCTTTTTAAGTTAAATTCTGAGCTTTTAGATATTAACGTCTCAACTTCAGATATAAATACATTTGAAAGTTCACAGTTTATTATTTTCCATGATATGTATGATTTAGATGTTGGGTTAATAATCGAAGATAAAATAAAATGGTTGATTTTATTTGAATCAGAAGTTATTAGACCATTGAATTGGGTTGTTAAAGATCATAATTTATTTGATAAAGTGTTTACCTGGAATGATGACTTGGTTGATAATGAAAGGTATTTTAAAATAAATTTCTCACATAAATTCCCTGATAGTAAAGCTGCATATCGTTCTGGAATGAAACCATATAATGAAAAAAAATTATGTACGTTAATTGCTGGTAATAAAAAAATAAGTCATGAATTAGAGCTATATTCAGAACGAGTAAAAACTATCAGGTGGTTTGAAAAGTATGCTTTTGACGATTTTGAATTTTATGGTGCAGGTTGGGATTTGTATTTATCTAATAATAGATACCTTCGTTTTATTATGACTAAATTTATGAAAGTAAAAAATATTTACTTTCCCTCATATCCTTCTTATAAAGGCATGGTAGAGAGTAAATATGAAACATTGCTTAATTATAAGTTTGCTATATGTTATGAAAATGCTCAGGGAATTTCAGGCTATATAACAGAAAAAATATTTGATTGTTTTTTTGCCGGTTGCGTGCCCATATATTGGGGGGCGCCAAATATTACGGATCACATACCTTCTGATTGTTTTATCGATCGCAGAAAATTTAGCTCCCACGAAGAGCTTTATAATCACATCAAAAATATGCCTGAAAGTGATTATCTAGCAATTCAGAATAATATTGAAAACTTTATTTTCTCTAGTTTAGCAGACCCTTACAGAGCGGAAACATTTGCAAATACGCTTGTGGAACACATTTTAAATGACCAAAAATAGTAAAGACTTTTTAGTTGTTATTTTAGGTAAAATTAGTCAAGTTTTATTGACTTTTGTAACTTTAAAACTTTCCACATCTTTATTAACGCCTGATAATATGGGCCAGGTATATTTATTTACAACTATTTATACTTTTTTTGTGTTTTTTCTTATCAGCCCCATTGGTCAATATTTTAATCGATATACTCATCAATGGGAAAATGATGGTGTGCTGTTAAATAAATTATATATTTATTTCTGTTATATGTTATTTATTAGTATTGGTGCGACTTTTGGTGCTTATTTTATATATGATTCTGGGGTTGTTGATGGTTTTGCTTTACCAGTTTTTGTTTCTTTAATTAGTTTATTTGTTTTAGTTGTTAGTGCAAACCAAACGGTTATTCCACTATTAAATATGCTTAATTATAGAGTGAGCTTTACCGTTCTTACTTTTTTCACTAGTTTGATCTCATTGATTAGTAGTGTTGTTATTCTAAATTATTCAGAAAAAACAGCAGTGTCATGGTTAATAGGTATTGTTTTTGGCAATACACTAATATTATTCATTGGCCTTATATATCTAAAAAGAATATTAGTGGTTCAACGTAAATCTATAAATAACATTATGGGAAATAAATTTTTTTGTAAGATTAAACTTGCTGAAATTATAAGATTTGCTTTGCCAGTTAGTATTGCCACTATTTTTATGTGGGCACAGAATTCTGGTTACAGAATAAGTATTGAAAATTATAAGGGAGCACATTACCTCGGCTTAATTGGCATTGGTTTAATTGTATCTACACAGTTATCTAGTGTTGTCGAATCAATTTTAACTCAGTATTTACAGCCAATCTTTTATCGAAATCTGCAAGGTGCTAATGTTGAAACTCGTTGTAAATCTGTTAATTCTTATCTAAATATTACAATTCCTATATATTTTGCATTAGCGATTTTTTTGACTTTTTCAATTGAATACATATTCCCGGTGTTAGTCTCATTAGAATATAAAAATGCATCTATATATTGTATTTATGGTGTCTGGATTGAGTTTTTTAGGATGATGTGTAATTCGATTTCTGTAGTTTCACATTCTGAATTAAAGATGAAGGGCTATATGTATTCATATGTTATTGGTGCTTTGTTTACAAACTCTTTAGTGTATTATTCTTCAACATTGTCTCTTAGCTACGATTTTATTCCATTGTCATTAGTTATTGGTGCGTTAGCTACATTTATTGTAATGTTTATAAATATGAAAAAAAATTATGACTTTTTCAATTAGGTTTAATTCATTATTGTTGAGCGTGTTTACTGTTGCACCATGTGTTTTTTACTTTCATTTTATGACCATAACAACTGTGGTAGATTTTTATTATTTTTTATTTTTATTTATGGGTGGTTTACTTTTTTTATGTGGTCTAGTCGTATTCTATTTTGTAGAGAGGAAGTTTCATGGTTAAGGTAAGAATTATCGGAGGTTTAGGTAATCAAATGTTTCAATATGCAGCGGCTAAATCATTGGCTACTAAACTTAATACCGATGTGTCAGCAGATGTAAGTGCATTTAATTCTTACGAACTGCATGGTTTTGGTTTAGATAAATTAAACTGCATATGCCATTTCGACACAAAAAATAAGTTTTTTTTGAGGCTTATACTTTTTTTCTTATATAAACAAATTTTTCAGGAACTTCGTTTATAATATTTTTTAATGTTTTTTAAAGAGGTTGATTTAAAATATGATCCTAGTATAAATAAATGTGATAATAAGGTGTATTTATTAGGTTATTTTCAGTCTGAAAAATATTTTTTATGATATAAGAGATTCGTTGATAAAAGAATTCACCCTTAGAAATGCTCTAAATACTTATGAGTCAGAAAATGAAAAATTAATTGACAATAATGAAAGTGTAGCCATTCATATTCGACGTGGTGATTATATATCTAATGAGGAATCTAATTCCATACATGGTATATGTGATAATTCTTATTTTTATAAATCTTTAAACTATTTAAGAAGTAATAATATAGTTTCTGATAATGCTAAGCTATTTATTTTTTCAGACGACATTCAATGGTGTAAAGAGAATTTGAAGTTTGATTTTTCAACGGTATTTATTGAGGGTGATTCTAAAAGGCCTGAAGTAGATATGCACCTTATGTCAAAATGTAAACACCAAATAATATCTAATAGTACGTTTAGTTGGTGGGGGGCTTGGTTGAATACAAATCCTGATAAGTGTATCATTGCTCCTAAACAGTGGTTTAAAACAACGCTTGATTCAGTAGATATCATACCTAAACAATGGGTTCGTATCTAGATAACGATTAAATTTCTAATTTAGAGAATTGTTAATTCAAATTTTTGGTAGATTTTATTGGTCGAAATTTGGTTAATGATTTTTGCTCCCTGAATTAATCTGTAAATATTTTTATTTTAGGTTAAAATCCATTTGTAACTATTGATATTTTTTTTCATATTTAACGGTTTTTTAAGGATGAAATATATTAAGTGATGTGCTGTGAATCTATCAGTTGTATATTGTCTGATGCCTGACTTAATGCCAGTATTTTAAAATTAAAATCCTAAAACGATATTGAAAATAATCTTACAGGTTTAATTTGATTGTGCAATTAATGGAGGTATATACTATTTTAAATAGTATTTTCTGTCATATGATACTTTATTTATATAGTGCTTATCCAATATGCTCATGTTAATAATGCATCAATACCTAAATGTTCATGCTGATTTGTAAATATTGAAATGCAATTTTATTTTCTATTTGTAAGTATCCATACGGTTTTTAACCAATAATTTTTAGAGATTGCAAATCTATATTGCTCTGTTTCATTCATAGACAAAGGTCAAGGTGCAATTGCTTATTTTGTTTTTAGAATTATGATTGGTAATGTGATTAATGTGATTAATGTGATTAATGTGATTAATGTGATTAATGTGATTAATGTGTGGAAATAGTTACCTATATAGAAAAGTTTGCATGTTGATGATTTAATTTTTATGCAGTTAAAAACTGCGATGGAAATTTTGTTTGCACTTATAATTCTGGGCTAGGATATTCTGTTTTTTATACAATATCTTCAATTGAATCAATTACAGGTTTTAAAGTTAATGAAGGATGTTAATTATAAGGATCCGAGCTCATCAGTTTAATGCGGAAGTGTAGTTTGCACGTTTTAGATACTAAAAAATGCTTCTCTAGAGGCATACACATGATCTAAACCATGGAATATAAAATTTTTATTTCTATTTGAATCAAAGTGATAAGTAATTTAATTATTTTTTTATTAAATTATATATAGAGGATCCTATGGCTAGTCCTATTGTAAGTGTTATCATGCCGGTTTATAATGGTGAACGTTTTTTAGTTGATGCTATAGAGTCAATTCTTAACCAAACATTCACCGATTTTGAGCTTATTATTATCAATGACGGTTCTACTGATGCGTCTTTATCAATTGCTAGGAAATATCAAGAATTAGACGAACGTGTTTTATTAGTATCACAGGATAATATCGGTCTAATAAAAACGTTGAATAAAGGGATTGCACTTGCTAGGGGGGAATATATTGCAAGAATGGATTCGGATGATATCTCGATTGACAATAGGATTTTTGAGCAAGTTAATTTACTCGAGAAAGGCTATGATTTATGTGGCTGCCATTTCCACTTCATTACAGAGTCTGGCCAGTTAAGTAAGTCTAGAGTTGTTTCAATTGATCCTGGTTTTCAATCTATCATTCTTACTCGCTCGACTCCCTTTGCACATGGTTCTGTATTGATTAGAAAGTCATTTCTGACTGCTAACAATTTACATTATAGCGATAATAAGTATCGGTCAGCTGAAGACTATTATTTATGGGTGCAATGCTATAATAACGGGGCGAGAATTACTAATGTGGATAAATATCTTTTTTTATATAGAGATTTTAGTTCTTCACTTTCAAAAACTAATGCAAAAAAAAATCTTGGAGACGCAAGATTAATTTCTAAAAAATTCATTAAAAATAATTTTAATAAAATTGAACATGATCTTATATTGCGACTTTCTATTAAAGCGGAACTAAATTTATTCGAGCAAGAACAGTTGTCTTTCTTTTTGTTTAACACGCTACTAAAGCGTTCATTAATTAAAAGCTTTAAGTATCTTCGTTATATAACTCCTGATGTAAAGGTGGTTGGTTTTATTCGTTTTCTCAAATCAATTTTAAGTTAAAATTATGACTTGTCATAGTGCTGTAAATAATTTAAGTTTTAATAAAACTGATAATTTTGTTTTTTTTATATTTGTTCTTTCTCTTCTTTTTTCAGGTTCTAATGTATACGCATTAGCATATCCTTTATTAAAGATGTTGGTGTTTTTGGGTTTTATGGGCATTTTCTATCGTTTTAACTTTAGTCTTTACAATGTAAGGTCTCGGTTTGTTACGATTCATGTATTAATTTTAATTTTTATTTGGCTTCTTTTTTCAATTTTTTCATCAATAACACAAGTTAATGAAGAAATGTTACCTCTTACTTTTCGATATGTATCCTACTTTTCTGTTTTAGTATTAATAAGTTTACAAAGTAGTGATGTTTCATACTTGTTTTATAAGTGGTATAGTACTCTGATGTACTATATTTCTTTATTTTCATTTATATCTTATATATTGAGTGTTTTTAACATTACAGAGATGGTCGAGCTTGTCTCTAGTGATAGTCGAGTTTATTTTACTACATTTTTTAATATTGTCATGTCTGACTCTAAAATTAGTTTTGGAAATGTGACATTCTATCGCTTCCAGTCTATTTTTGAGGAGCCCGGAACTTTTGCTTTTTTACTTATACCAATAATATATTGGTATAAACTAATGGATTATAGTAGAATTAAATTATTTAGTGCTATTTTAATGCTTTTTTGTACACTATCTATTGGCGCTATGTTTTCTATCTTATTCGTAGTTGCTTTTTTTTGTCTCTTAAGGAAGCCATTGCTTTTTTTTCCATTTTCTTTTGTTGTGGTGTTATTCTTTGTATTAATTTGGTACTTTTCTCCAGACGTTTCTGATTTCTTATCTTATAAGCTAGGTGTTGGCAAATATGATGGGCAACATTCATCCTTTGGAGTTCGTATTCTAGAAATTTCATATGTTCTTGAAAGCTTAACATCTAGTATCTTTGGTGTTGGTTTCTCACCTTCAAACTTGTATCATGCATTTGGAAATAGTGTTTCTGTTGGCTTATTTCGATTAGTTATTTTCTCTGGTGCAGTCGGTGGTGTTGCTATTTTGTTGGTTAATATTATTTTATTTTCCTACTCCTTGGTAATGTTGTTAGATAAAAATAATGTTTCAGTCTTTGTTGGGTTCACTATGATGTCAATTTTACTTATGGGAGTTCAGAGGAGTACTTTTATGGACGGTTTTTTATTT
Source organism: Shewanella sp. DC2-4 (assembly GCF_013248875.1). NCBI lineage: Bacteria > Pseudomonadati > Pseudomonadota > Gammaproteobacteria > Alteromonadales > Shewanellaceae > Shewanella > Shewanella sp. DC2-4. Next base: position 1,163,186 of record NZ_JABRVR010000002.1, read on the forward strand.
ATTTCATTATTTTCTTTCTTGTTGAAATTTAAAGTTGTCAGGGGGGAGCTTGAAAAGTAATACTATATGTTCAGTATCCGTAATCATACCATTTTACAACGCTGGTAAAACTATTGATGTCGCATTAACTTCTGTTTTTGAACAAACACTTTTGCCAAGCGAGATCATAATCGTAGACGACTGTAGTAATGAGAATAATGCATTTTTACTCAATAATTTGATAGAAAAGATTAATAGGTGTTTATCAACGGCAATACCTATTAAATTAGTTACTCTTGATTTTAATAGGGGGGCTTCTTATGCAAGGAATATTGCTATAACAAATGCACAGTGTAAATATTTGGCATTCTTAGATTCTGACGACAAATGGTATAAGAATAAATTAAAGTATCAGTTTGAGTTTATGGAGGAAAACTCACTATTTATGACTGGGCATGGTTATATATTTGATTTAAATAAATCTTCTTTCAAAGAAGTGCCCTTTAGTTATAGTTTGGTAAATCGAGTTCAATTTATTTACACTAATCCTTTTTTCACGCCCACAGTCATGGTTAGACGTGATAGTTTCAAGCCCTTTGATTGTTCTTTTAGAAGAGTGGACGATTATAAATGCTGGATAGAAAATTACACACCTGATTCTGTTGCTATTATTCATAATAAGCTTGCTGGAGGGTTTAAACATCCTATTGGTTCTGGTGGGCTTACAGGTTCATTAAGTAAAATGCATGATTCCTATATTGAGGTTTTGAAGTCTTTGTATGGTGAAAAAAAAATTTCTTTACGATTTTTCTATCTTGCTAGATTAGTAGAGTGCGTTAAGTATCCGTTGCGTATTATCAGAAATAAGTTTAAATTTCTATTTTAATTCAATTTTTTAGTGCATTGTTAACTGATGATTTTTCTTGTGATAGATGAGTTTTTCTCATTTTAGTTGGTTTTTTGCGAATATGTAATTTTTAATATATTCATGCTTTTGGAACCTATGGCAGTATTTTTTACGGCGAATTTTTATTCATTGTAACGCTACAATTAACTACTATTAGCGATTTTAGTTATGTTCATTTTTTAAAAAGACGATGGTGGTTTTATGAAATTACTTGTTACAGGTGGTGCTGGGTTTATTGGTTCAGCAGTTATTCGTTATATTTTGACTAATACTAAAGAATCAGTAGTTAATGTTGATAAATTAACTTATGCAGGCAATCTTGAATCTCTTAAGTGTGTTGAAAACTGTCAAAGATATACTTTTGAACAAGTAGATATCTGTGACAGGGCTGAACTAGACAGAGTATTCGCCTTGCATCAGCCGGATGCAGTGATGCATTTAGCTGCAGAATCCCATGTTGATCGTTCTATAACCGGTCCTTCAAATTTCATTCAAACCAATATTGTGGGTACTTATACGCTACTTCAAGCGGCCCGTCACTATTGGATGCAACTTGATGCTGAGCGTAAAAGCGCATTTCGTTTTCATCATATTTCAACCGATGAAGTGTATGGCGATTTACCACACCCTGACGAAATCAGTGTAGAATGCTCAATGGTGAATAGTGAATGTAACGACAACTCAACACCCAACACTCAACACTCAACATTGCCGTTGTTCACCGAGACAACACCTTATGCGCCAAGCAGCCCGTATTCGGCATCTAAAGCCTCAAGCGATCATTTAGTGCGTGCATGGCTGCGTACCTATGGCTTACCAACCATAGTGACTAACTGCTCAAACAATTATGGCCCGTATCATTTTCCTGAAAAGCTAATTCCGCTGGTTATCCTTAATGCACTCGAGGGCAAGCCATTACCTATTTACGGCAAAGGCGATCAAATACGTGATTGGTTATATGTTGAAGACCATGCCCGTGCACTCTATAAAGTAATCACTGAGGGGCAAATTGGCGAAACCTACAATATTGGTGGTCATAATGAAAAACAGAATCTCGAAGTAGTACAGACTATTTGCTGTATTTTAGATGACCTTGTGCCTAAAGAAACATCATACGTTCATCAAATAACTTATGTTGCCGATAGACCAGGTCATGACCGTCGGTATGCTATAGATGCATCAAAGATCAGCCGCGAGCTTAACTGGGAGCCTCTTGAAACATTCGAAACAGGCTTACGTAAAACCGTTGAATGGTATCTAGCAAACCAAGAATGGTGCCAACATGTTCAAGACGGCACATATCAACGTGAGCGTTTAGGCCAGCTCTAAATTTTTTAGTGGTTAATTGTGAGTGGTAAAAGCTTAGTACTGAATAGTTGGTGTGAATGATTTGTGACAGCAATATGCCCGACAAAGCGTTTCAGTTTGTAATTTGAAGTGTCAAATTACTCCAGTATTTAGTTAATGAAGATAGCGAATATGTGTTTTCAAAGCGATTGTTGCGCAGAGGAGCATGAGCTGGCGCGAACATGAATGAAGCACAAGCAGTACAAAACCACGCATATTCACCACAAAATGGCTAGTGCCGTTAACCGTTAAAGAGTTGAGAGAGATACAATCGGGTTCAAGTAAAACGGTTTGCGTCTTTTAAGTGAAACTGACTATCTAAACTCACAAGATTATTATGATAAAAGTCTATTAGTTCAGAATGAAGAACTAATCAAATTCTTACAACCATTGTGAAAACCGCACAGCAGAACCTAAAGAAGTAAAATAATGGAATTAAACACTCAACACTCAACACTCAACACTCACAATACCAAGGGTATTGTGCTTGCCGGTGGCTCTGGCACTCGCTTATATCCATTAACCCGTGGTGTGTCTAAACAGTTGTTGCCGATTTACGATAAGCCTATGGTGTTTTATCCGATATCTACGCTGATGCTTTCGGGTATTCGAGATATTTTAATTATCACCACAACCGAAGATAACGCCGCCTTTAAGCGTTTATTAGGCGATGGCTCCGATTTTGGTATTAACCTTGAGTACGCAGTTCAACCTAGTCCCGATGGTTTAGCGCAAGCCTTTATTATTGGTGAAGAATTTATTGGCGATTCGAATGTGTGTTTAGTGCTCGGCGATAACATTTTCTATGGACAGTCTTTTTCCAAAACACTCAAAAATGCAGTTTCGCGTAAATCTGGCGCAACAGTGTTTGGTTATCAGGTGAAAGATCCTGAGCGTTTTGGTGTGGTGGAATTTGATGCAGATATGAAAGCCATTTCTATTGAAGAAAAGCCTGCCAAGCCTAAATCCAATTACGCGGTTACCGGCTTGTATTTTTACGATAACAAAGTGGTGCAACTGGCAAAGCAAGTTAAACCGTCTCATCGTGGCGAGTTAGAAATTACCACATTAAACGAAATGTATCTTAATGCGAGTGAGCTAAACGTCGAACTACTCGGTCGTGGCTTTGCTTGGCTTGATACCGGCACTCACGAAAGTCTGCACGAGGCATCATCATTTGTTCAGACTATTGAGCATGTACAAGGTTTGAAAGTTGCTTGTTTAGAAGAGATCGCCTATCGCAATGGCTGGTTAACTAAAGAACGACTGCGCGAACTCGCCAAGCTTATGCTGAAAAATGAGTATGGTCAGTATCTTGCACAATTGGCTGCCCAATAGCCGTAAATTGTAAAATGGAATTGGTTGCTCGGGTGCTGCAAAATGCGGCCTCGATTTTCTAATTGATCATTATGCCCCTTAGCATTAAAAACTCATCATTAAGCATTTAGCACTATGAAAATATTAGTCACTGGTAGTAATGGCCAAGTGGGTAGCTGCCTCGTTAAACAGTTGAGTCAGATGCCAGAGATTGAATTCTTGGCGGTTGATCGTGCTCAATTAGATATAACTGACGGTGCAGCTGTCGCCAAGTTGGTCAATGACTTTAAACCCCATGCGATCATCAATGCGGCGGCGCACACCGCAGTGGATAAAGCAGAAACGGAAGTTGCGCTCTCCTATGCGATCAACTGCTATGGCCCGCAATGGCTAGCCGAAGCAGCCAATAGTGTCGGCGCGGTTATGCTGCATATTTCCACTGACTATGTTTTTGCAGGTGATAAAGAGGGTGAATATCGAGAGACAGATGCGATTGATCCTCAAGGTGTTTACGGTAAAAGCAAATTGGCCGGTGAATTGGCCGTTGCAGCCGCTTGCCCGAGGCATATCATATTGCGTACCGCTTGGGTGTTTTGCGAAACTGGCAATAATTTTGTTAAAACCATGCTTCGTCTTTCGCAATCTCGGGACGAATTAGCCGTGGTAGCAGATCAGTTCGGTGGCCCCACGTATGCTGGTGATATTGCCAATGCATTAATCGTCATGGCTAAAGCCGTTAGCGAAGGTAATCAATCATTTGGTATTTATCACTACGCGGGTTTGCCCCATGTAAATTGGTACCTATTTGCTTGTGAGATTTTCAAGCAAGGTAAGTCACAAGGTTTACTCGATAAAGAAATGCATGTTAAAGCCATTACTAGTGATCAATACCCCACACCAGCCAAGCGTCCTGCAAATTCTAAATTGGATTGTAATAAGATTCTACAACACTTTGGTATTCAAGCGAGTGATTGGCGAGCGGCATTGAATAAGTTGAATGGCTATTTATGAGGGGTTGTGCTAAGTGTTTGTTGGCAACAGTTCAAAGTTTATAATTAAACCCCAACACTCAGTATTTAATACTTCGTAACTTAACACTTATAAATCTCGAGAGAAAAATGAACATCATCGACACCAAGATTCCTGACGTAAAAATAATTGAGCCGGCTGTTTATGGCGATGAGCGAGGTTTCTTTATGGAAACCTGGAATCAACAAAAGTTTGAAGAACTTATAACTGGTAAACCAACAAGATTTGTTCAAGATAATCACTCTAAATCTAAGAAAGGAATCTTGCGAGGGTTACATTATCAAACTGAAAATACGCAGGGTAAATTAGTTCGTGTTGTTTCTGGTGAAGTATTCGATGTAGCTGTTGATATTCGTAAAGACTCACCTACTTATGGCTATTGGGTTGGTGAATATTTATCTGCTGAAAATAAACGTCAGCTTTGGATACCTGAAGGCTTTGCACATGGTTTTTATGTCGTCAGTGATGAGGCTGAATTCGTTTATAAATGTACTGATTACTATAATCCATTAGCTGAAGTTTCGATTCTCTGGAACGATAAAACATTAGCTATTGATTGGGCCGTTGACGCCAAACCTTTATTGTCAGCTAAAGATAAACAGGGTAAATTGTTTACTCAGGATACTTCATTGTAATGAAAGTTTAATTATTAATGAGCGGATGCAAAGCTAACTGAAACCTTCTGCTGCAATTTTTTATTTTATCGTGTTTTTTTTCATTTAATTAAAATTTATTGTATTTTTTTAGTTTGTGGCATTAAATGTGATTTATAAAATAAGATTTTCAATTACTTAAGATTTTTAATTTGTAAAATCATCTTATGGGAGATATCTTGGCTAAAAACGAATGTCTAATCTTGCTAGCTGCATATAATGGTGAGCTTGCTCTCATTCAACAGCTTGAGACCACTCTGTACCAAGATAATGTGATTGTTGATGTTGTTATTAGTGTTGACCTAAGTAATGACTCTACTTTAGCAATTTGTACCAATTATGCTGATAAATATCCAAATATCAGCTTGTTACCTTATGGTCAACGATTTGGAGGGGCAGGTAAAAACTTTTACCGCTTGCTGAAAGATACGGATCTTACACGTTATGACTACATTGCTTTTAGCGATCAGGATGATATATGGCCAGATAGTAAATTAGCTAAAGCTATAGAGGTGCTGCAGCATTATGATTGTTATTCTGCTAATGTCACCGCATTTTGGGAGGATGGCCGTGAAGTATTGATTGATAAAGCTCAACCACAACGTGAGTGGGACTTTTTATTTGAAGCTGCCGGTCCCGGTTGTACTTATGTTTTTAAGCGTGAAGTAGCCATACAATTTAAATCTTGGTTACTAGAACGTTATGAGAAAATTGGTGAGGATATAACGTTGCATGACTGGCTACTTTATGCTTTTGCACGTAGTCATGGTTATCGTTGGTTTATCGATCCTGAATCCATGATGTATTATCGACAACATGCCAATAATCAAGTTGGTACTAATAACAGCTTTGCGGCAGCTAGTCGACGGTTAAAGTTAATCAAAAATAAGTGGTATCGTAATCAGTCTACCAAAATTGCTGAGCATTTAGAGTTACAGCACTTGCCAGTTTTTAAATATGGCTTAAGTAAAGGTTATTTAGGTAATTTGTATTTACTTTTGCATATTAATAAACTGAGACGTAGATTACGCGACAGAGTTGCATTGTCTTTTGTATTATTATTTAATTTATTTTAAATTTGAGGGGGCACATGATTATGTTAACCGGTGCTACTGGCTTTGTCGGTGGCGCAGTTTTAACTCAGTTAATGCAACAGCCAGACTTGGCAATTCGTACTTTTGGCCGCCGTATTACAGTTAAATTATCCGTTAATACTTCGGCTAATGTAAGCCATTTTATTGGTGAAATTGACAGTGCAACAGATTATTCAGATACTTTGTGTGATATAAATGTGATCATTCATTGCGCCGCTCGTGCTCATATCATGCATGATGAAGTCGCCGATCCGCTTGCAGAGTATCGTAGAGTTAATGTGGAAGGCACGTTAAATTTAGCTCGGCAAGGTGTCGCTGCCGGAATTAAGCGATTTGTTTACCTTAGCTCTATTAAGGTGAATGGCGAGTCTACCTCTGTGGGATCTCCTTTTTATGAGTCAGATTCATTATCAGCAAAAGATTTTTATGGTCAATCTAAAGCGGAAGCAGAACAACAACTTATTGAGTTATCGAAAGAGACGGGCTTAGAAGTGGTTATCATTCGGCCTACGCTGGTTTATGGCCCAGACGTAAAGGCGAATTTCGCTGCACTAATGAATTTAGCTTCAAAAGGAATTCCGCTGCCATTTGGTTGCATAAATCAAAATAAACGCAGTCTGGTATCAGTTACTAATCTTGTTGATTTAATTATCACCTGTATTGACCACCCTAAAGCGGCTAATCAAGTATTCCTTGTTTCAGATGATCATGATGTTTCGACCTCAGAAATGGTTCGTGAAATGGCAAAGGCACTGGATAAGCCTACATGGCAACTCCCTATACCTATTTGGTGTTACAAGTTAGTGGGTAAACTATTTGATAAGTCAGATGTAGTGGATAGATTAACCGGTTCATTGCAGGTCGATATTTCTCATACGAAAGAAACCTTAGGTTGGAAGCCACCTCAGACCCTACAAGAAGGGTTCAAACAAACAGCGCAAGCTTTTCTTCAAGCAAAAACTAAATAATGGTAGAACATGATTCGTTTAATTGATTTTCTTGCAGCATTCTTTGGTTTGTTATTCCTATGGCCAATATTATTAATCGTTACCATCATTGGTTTGTTTGATACAGGCTCACCGATTTTTATCCAAACTCGGGTAGGTAGACATAAAAAGCCATTTAGTCTGGTTAAGTTTCGTACTATGAGCAAAGACACTATCTCAGTTGCGAGCCATCTTGCGAGCAATGCTTCGATCACTAAGTTTGGTGGTTTTTTACGTAAGACCAAAATTGATGAATTGCCACAACTAATTAACGTGTTAAAAGGGGATATGAGTTTAGTCGGACCACGGCCCAATTTATTTAACCAAGAAGAGCTGATTGCAGAACGCGATGCTTTGGGAGTTTATAATGTTTTGCCTGGCGTAACAGGATTAGCCCAAGTTCAAAATATTGATATGTCTACGCCTAGACTATTGGCTGAAACTGATAAGCAGATGATCGATTCATTAACCATCAAAGATTACTTTAAATACATTATTATGACGGCTACGGGGAGTGGTAGTGGTGATGCGGTTAAACCAAAGTAATTGATTATCAGTTTTATGTTTAGTGATTCGATTGGTAGTGTTTTTCTACGCTATAAACATTATTGATGTTGTTTTCATGAAGCTATTATTTTGTCTAGATTATCCCTATCTTGTTATTTTGCATACGGTTAAAGCTGCCGCTCATATTTTAGACAACATCCTTAGTTAGAGATTTTTTAACAGGGCTGTGATATTGTTGGTCTTTGTTGTTTGAGCCTCTTGAGTATGGAGGCGGTGCTGTTAATTATGGAATTTATGAAGTTTTTGAGTAAATTGGAGCGGAAAATGGAATTTTTGCAGTGTTTATTTTCTTTGAAACGGTCACATAAACGTTTAGTGAGTGTGGCGATTGATTCGGTATTTCTCTTAGTCGCATTTTGGGCAGCCTTGTTGGTGCGGTTAGATGCCGTGAGTGTCTTAACTAATAGCACATACTGGTTGCTCATTGTTTTGGTTGTGCCCGTGAGTATCATGGTGTTTGCAAAGTTAGGATTATACCGAGCTGTGCTTAGGTATATGGGTTTGCAGGCGCTTACTGCGATTATAGTAGGAGTGCTTGCATCAACTGTGTCGTTAGTGTTAATTGCGTATTACAGTGAGGCGAATTTACCCCGTACTGTACCAATTATTTACGCTGCTTTTGCCTTGGTATTTGTCGGTGGAACTCGCGCTATGGTGCGCTCGTTAGTGGGGTCTGGTCTAAAGCGCGTTGGTGAACCTGTGATTATTTATGGTGCTGGTGTGAGTGGTCGCCAACTGGTAACTTCACTTGTTCAAAGCCATGAGTATTATCCCTTTGCATTTGTTGATGACGATGCGACCTTGCATGGCACTGTCATCCAAGGAGTGCATGTTCATTCGCCTTCAATTATTAGAAAGCTCATCACACAAAAAGCTGCTACAAAGGTGTTGTTGGCTATGCCAAGTGCCTCTCGCTCTCGTCGCCAAGAGATTTTAGTCAAGCTTGAACCTTTGGCTGTACAAGTATTAACCTTACCTGCAATGGCTGATCTGGTGAGTGGTAATAAGCTTTATAGCGATATTAAAGAAGTCGAAATCGATGATTTGTTAGGACGTGATGCAGTTACTCCCCGTTGCGACTTAATGGTTGCCAATATCCGCAATAAAGTAGTGATGGTCACGGGAGCAGGAGGCTCGATTGGTTCTGAGTTATGTCGACAGATATTAAAACAATCACCTAAAAAATTAGTGCTATTTGAATTATCTGAGTTTGCCTTGTACACGATTGAGCGCGAACTTTCAGCGACAGCTTTTGAGTTAGGACTTGATGTTAAGATTTTACCGATCATGGGTTCGGTACAACGGGAAAATCGCGTTCAAGCGGTAATGCAATCTTTTAGAGTGCAAACTGTGTACCACGCTGCCGCCTATAAGCATGTACCATTGGTGGAACATAACGTCGTTGAAGGTGTGCGTAATAATATATTTGGTACTTTATACACAGCTCGCGCAGCGATTGCAGCAAAGGTTGAAACTTTTGTATTGATTTCGACGGATAAAGCTGTACGACCAACTAATATCATGGGCACGACTAAGCGTATGGCCGAGTTGGCACTTCAAGCGTTATCTAAAGAGCCGCATCAAACGCGTTTTTGCATGGTTCGCTTTGGTAATGTATTAGGATCTTCTGGATCTGTAGTACCGTTATTTCGCAAGCAAATTGCCAATGGGGGGCCAGTTACTGTTACTCACCGTGAAATTACCCGTTTCTTCATGACAATTCCGGAAGCTTCACAGTTAGTTATCCAAGCGGGGGCCATGGGTAAAGGTGGTGATGTATTTGTATTGGACATGGGTAAATCCGTCAAAATTGTCGATTTAGCGGCAAAAATGATTCGTCTCAGCGGTTTTGAAGTGAAGGATGAACTAAATCCGGATGGTGATATTGCCATTGAGTTTAGTGGATTACGTCCTGGTGAAAAATTATACGAAGAATTACTAATTGGTGATGATGTTACTGGCACTGAGCATGAACGTATTATGACTGCCAATGAAAGCTATCTTTCTTGGAAAGAGCTAGAAGTTATTCTTAATCGCTTAGATAAAGCTTGTCATGAGTTTAATCATGAAGCTATACGAGAAATCTTACTGTCAGCACCAACAGGTTTTAACCCAACAGATGGGATATGCGATTTAGTGTGGCAGCAAAAGAAAAAATTAAGTGCTGTTGATGGCCAAAATAAAGTTGTTCCGCTAGTTTCTTAGTTTTTTTGTGGTATTTGAAAAGCCAAATCAAATTTGATTTGGCTTTTTTCGTTTATAAGCACGGTTTTAAGAATAATAAGTAATTTAGTTCTTACGGTGCATCGTAACTTAGGGCTGAGAGAGGCTTGCAATATTGGTATCACTAATGAACTTTGTCATCTCGAGGTTGTACATCGGACTTGAGATTTACTTGGCAAGTTCGTAACCACTCACTCGCTTTATGACTTGCAGGCAGTAATAGACACTTGAAGTAGTCGACTTGGTCTTGTTGTTTTTAACCTTATACCATTGCCTTGCTGGAAAACGAGAATATCATAGGGCATGATCTTGATAACCTTGCCATTGTGCTCCCATGTCATGGTATCTAAGCAGCAAAGTATTTGGATGATAGGGACGTAAGATTCAGTTTTTTGCAGTTCATTTGGATAGTTGTTTGAGTTTGCAATCTGTTCTTCGATAAATGTGTCATCAAAGCTAAGCCTTTGCGTATGCGCTTTAAATGCACCGCGTTTGGTCATGACATTGAAATCAATAACATCACTGCCTAATAATTGGCTTGTTATTGAGGTTTCACCTGCAAAGCAGAATGGGCTATCTGTGGGTGTGAGTCGCTTATACTCAGCTGTATCTGTATTTCCTGATATCTTTTCTTCTGCTCCAAGGCCATTTATCTGTTTTGTCCCTTCGTGACTATTGATGCTGAGTTCAACACCATCACCTTCCAGAATGACCAGTTGCCTGTCTATGCCAATAAATGATGAAAAAGGTCCGTTGCTGCTAATACTTGCAATGCTGATCCGATAATCAAATTCAGTAAGTTCGGCATTGATGGGGGAAATGAGCAGCTGTTTAGTGCTTCCACCACCATTTTTCCATGGCGTTGATGGGCAATCTTGATAGCGGATCAGTTGTATGCTGTTATTCAAAATAACCTCTTTATTGGTTAAGAAGGTTTGTTTCGCCTTTTTTAGCTTCACAACTTCTAAAGCATGGCTTTGCGGTTGCAGAACATTTCTGCGTGACTTATGGATAACGGTACGGAGGCTTTGCTCTTACGGTAAGTGCAAAGCCTCCGTTATTCATAATCTAGTACCGCAGTTTAGTGCTAGTTGCCAGTTCTGCTTTTATAGACCTTTCTTTTTCAGCACATAATTTGCAGCAAGTTCGCCAGTGATCCGTTTGCCTTCAGTGTCTAACATGATCAACTGATTCTCACCGACCAAATATTGTGTACCATCTTCTAGGGTGATTTTCTGGCCCAGTTCGTCCCATGTCACTTTGCCCATCAGTTTTAAAATCTTTTCATCTTTACCTAAATAAACTGTTTCTTGGACAAAGCTATTATCAGCTTGCAAAGTGATTAGGGTTTGCATTCCTTCACAACTGGCGCAAGGCAATACGCCTTCATAACTACCAGCCCAATCGAGCGAGTTTTGGCTGTTATCACCTACTGGGACGGATTTTGCCGCTTCTGTTTGAGCTTGGGCTGTATTGACTGCCGTTTCTTCTTTTGGGGCTTCTGAGCAAGCCGTGGTGAATAAAGCCAGCAGTGCGATGTAACATAGTGATTTTTTCATAGTAGCTCCAATAGAAATTTTGGGAATTATGCATTAAGTTCACTCATCATACCCGCCAAGACTAGGTTAGGCTAACTTTTGCTATTTCTATTTCTATTTTTATAACAATAACTTAAGTTGTTTTTGTGTGGATTTTAAGTGGCCAGGATGTTAGTTGTTAGTCTTAAGCGGTAATCAACGGGATGATAATTTATCCTTTGAAACTAGTCACTTTCAAGATTGAATCTATACTAAAACGTAACTATTCATCGTAAACGGTGGTTTTGTGGCGTTATTTAAGAAAAGTGCTGATGTTATCGAAGATACATCCCATAAGCCTAAACAAGGCATTTGGAAGGTGGCCATTATTGATGATGAACCTGGGATCCATGATGTCACTCGATTTGCGTTAAAAAATCTGACCTTAGATAATCGAGTCTTGCAGTTCTACTCCTGTTACAGCGCTGCTGAAGGTTTAACATTATTTCAAACTGAATCAGATATCGCCTTGGCCTTTATTGATGTCGTCATGGAAACCGATCATGCAGGTTTAGAGCTAGTCCAAAAAATTCGCACTGAATTAAATAACCACAGTACCCGCATCATTTTACGTACGGGTCAGCCGGGGCAAGCACCTGAAGAGCAAGTCATTCGGGATTTTGATATTAACGATTATAAAGCCAAAACAGAGCTCACCGCGGCTCGGCTTAAGTCTTGTGTGTACACCTCATTGCGCTCCTATCGCGATATAAAAATTATCGAGCAAAGCCAAAAGGGGATGGAAAAAGTGATTGCAGCTTCCACCTCTGTACTTAAGAGCCATACATTGCATAACTTTGGTAGTGCAGTGCTCGAACAGACCTTGCAGCTGCTCAATCTTGAAAGCTCGGCTCTTTATCTCACGAGTTATCATCAAGACCTTTACCTCGATACTCAAATGAATTTGCTGGCTGCCACGGGAGATATGATCAGTTACTTTGAAGGTGGCAGCGTTGAGACTCTTCCAGGGGATGTGCGTGAACATATTATTGAAGCGATAGCGCTAAAAACTTCGCTGATCCGTGACAATATTTATGTTGGATTTTATGAGCTTAGTGGTCATGTCACCAGTATTCTCTATTTACAACACAACACTAAGTTAACGGATTTTCAAGTTAGCATTCTTGAGCTATTTGCGGCAAATGTGAGCTTAACCTTTGAGAACTTGTCGGGCCGCGAAAATGTGCAGCAGACACAAAGGGAGCTAATTTTAATCATTGGAGATGCCATTGAGCAGCGCAGTAAGGAGACTGGAGCCCATGTGCGCCGCGTAGCGCGCATGACAGAAATGCTCGCGATTGCCATTGGTATGAAGGCAGACTTTATCGAAACCATTCGTTATGCGGCGCCTCTTCATGATGTAGGCAAAATCGGTATCCCTGAGAGTATTTTGCATAAGCCCGGTAAACTCGATGCCGAGGAATGGGCGATTATGCAAACCCACGCAGAGAAGGGTTATAACTTGTTGGTTGGCTCAAATCGTATCATTGCCAAAATGGGCGCTAGAATTGCTTATACTCATCATGAACGTTGGGATGGGCAAGGTTATCCCCGTGGGCTATCGCAGGAAGACATTCCTATTGAAGGCCGCCTGATGGCGATTGTTGATGTAATTGATGCTTTGCTTTCCAAGCGAAGTTACAAAGAGGCTTGGTCTGTTGAGGCGGTGCGCGAGTACATCTTAGCGCAATCTGGTAAACAGTTTGATCCCATGTTATGTGAAGCCAGCCTTGATTTGTTAGATGTGTTTGCCTCCCTACATATTCATATTCCGGACGAGCCGCTATGACCCGAATGCTTGATCGAATTTTATTTGATGTCAGTAAGTCTCAGGTTATTGATGAGGGTGATCTCATTCAAGCATCACAACTTATCGTGAGCTCAATTTGTAAGGGATTACTGATCTCTCGGGCGGGCATTTGGTTGTTGAGTCCGGATAATCAGAGCATCACTTGTTATTATTCACTCGACAATCAACAGCCGCAAGAAGCGTTAGTGCTCAGTCGCGCGCAGTTTCCCCACTACTTTAGCCTGCTCGACAATGAGCGCACAATTGTCGCCAATAAGGCGCAAACGGATCCCGCCACTAAAGAATTTGTCGAAACCTATCTGAAACCGAATCAGATCAGCTCTTTGTTGGATAGTCCTATTCGTCACCACGGCAAAATGGTGGGGATTATTTGTTCTGAACATCAGGGCGAGGCGAGGGAATGGACTCGGGATGAGAAGGCCTTTGCCTCGGCACTCGCCGACCTTTTTGGTCGAGCCATGAGTGCTAAAGAGATCATTGAATATCAGCAACAGCTCAAGCTCATTAATACCGATCTTGAGCATAAAGTTGAGCTGCGCACCGCAGAGCTTGAAACGGCATTATCGACTTTAAAATCAACCCAAAAGCACTTAATTGAAAATGAAAAAATGGCGGCCTTAGGCAGCTTAGTCGCCGGTGTTGCCCATGAAGTGAACACCCCCCTTGGCATAGCTGTCACATCCGTGACCCATTGTTTGGATGAGTTATCCCTATTGAAAGGACTCTTTGAGAAAAATGAGCTTGATGAGGATAAATTTGTCAGCTTTATCAATACAATGCAGGATGGTTTATGCTTAATTGAGCGTAATCTTTCCCGCGCTGCAGAACTGGTGCATAATTTTAAGCGTACTGCTGCAGACCAATCGATACTGGAACGCGAGCGCTTTAATCTGAAGAATTATATTTTTCAAATATTTAGTTCATTAAAACCCTTGATGCGTAAGAAAAATATCACTTTAAAAGTTGAACTTGACGATAATATTTTTATTGATTCTTACCCCGGTGCGATCGCACAAATTTTCACTAACTTAGTCGCGAACAGTTTTCGCCATGCTTTTCCCGATGATTTTGTCGGTGATAAGCAAATTGTGATAGTGGTTGAAAAAGTGGCTTCGCAGATCAAGATGATTTATGAAGATAATGGCGTAGGCATGTCCGATGAAGTGAAAGCCAAAGCATTCGAGCCTTTTTTCACCACCGCAAGGCAGAGTGGTGGAACAGGTTTGGGGATGTCGATTATTTATAATCTGATCACACAAAAGCTGAACGGTAATGTGTCACTCTTTTCAGCGCCTAATCAGGGGTTACGTATTGAGATGCTGATCCCTGAAAGTAGTAAGGGTTGAGATAGGTTAGCGTCTTCTTATATGTTTATTAAGTAACAGACGAATTGAAATCTTACTGAGCCAAAATGGTATTGGCTTTTGCGGTTTAATATTCTGTTGCGTTGTTTTTCCTGCATTAACAGCCAGCAGCCCTGTTATCCGTTCTTCCTGCTCGCGACATTTTGTATGCTACAATCTTGGCACTTCAACATGGCTTATCAATCCTAAATATTTCAATGAGAAAAGGCATTTTACTGGCGGGCGGTACTGGCTCGCGTCTTTATCCTATGACGCTGGTTGTCTGTAAGCAATTACTGCCCATTTATGATAAACCAATGATTTATTACCCTTTGGCCACTCTGATGCAAGCTGAGATTCGGGATATATTGATCCTTTTTATACCCTACTATTTCGCTGTTTCGTGCATGACTCTATAAGCAGGTATTGGATGAAATATAGCGAAACAGAATTAGCCGAAGTATTGGTGTTTGAACCCCAAGTATTTGGTGATGAGCGTGGTTTTTTTAAGGAAACGTTCAGGCAATCCTATTTTGATGCTTGTTTTACTGCAAGAGGATTTGAGCCTCCCGTATTTGTGCAGGAAAACCAGAGTCGTTCGCAATACAATGTCCTGCGTGGATTGCATTTTCAACAGCGTAAGCCACAAGGTAAATTGGTGCGAGTCTGTGCAGGGAGCATCTTTGATGTAGCCGTTGATATACGGGCCGACTCGGCCAGCTATGGAAAATGGGTTGGGCGAGTGCTATCGGCAGAGAATCATCTGCAAATGTGGATCCCATCGGGCTTTGCGCACGGTTTTTATGTTCTTAGTGATTATGCTGATGTTATTTATCAATGTACTCAATATTATGATCCTGAAGATGAAAGCGTTTTAGCTTGGAACAGTGCTGAGTTTGCCATTGATTGGCCATTAATCGCCGCACCGATTTTATCCGCTAGAGATAGCATCGCCAGCACACCCTCATAAAGCTAATCACTACTTGTATTAAATAAATGGCCAATAGAGTCGTGAGCTAATTTGGCAGTGCAGATTTTACTATTGTAAGTTAGTCCTAATGGCAGAAAACAAAACGGGCAAGAATTATCTTGCCCGTTTTGAGGTTTAGCTGCGTACTAACTATTTAATGGGGTCTACACTGGGTCTGGTATACCAAGGTGACCGCGCATCAGTCATATCAAATAAGTTGTATTTACGACCAAGCATTTGGCCACCGTCACGGGTCAACGGCATCCAAGAGAGGAAGCCACGGCTTTGAGTCGGTCTAATTGTCATTAAATCGAATGGGATCGAAATATAGAATCCCTTGGTAAAGCTACCTTCACCGTATTCTTCTGCCGACAAGTTAGTCTTAGTCGCAAATGCACCGACGATAACGCCACTATCAAACTGTTTTGAGAAATCGACAGTTATGCCTTTGTCCTCGGTAAGATATTGGCCTGCACTGACTTTTAGCAAGGTATTCGGGAACCACTTTGGCTGGTAATAAGCGGTCGCATGTCCTGTCACTACGCCTGTCTGCACTCGATAGGCGCGATTGGTCAGTGGGTCAAACTGATTTTCATCCTCGAAGAAACCAAACATGCTGTCAGGATCTCTTTGTTTCGCATAGTTAACATCAAAACCGAATGCCCATTCACTGTTTAGCGGTCGATAAAGGAATTCGGTACCTACTCCGCCATACATCATCTCTAAATAACCACCATAGGCTTGATAGGAGATGTTATCGCTCAGATTATCCATCCAAGTTAGCTGTAAGTTAGTCGCTCTGACCGTTGAGTCATGGACATATTGACGAATAAGCGTTCTTACGCGTTTTAAGTCGGTACCATCAGGTGGAACATCGTACAAAAATTTATCGTAGTTATCATAGAGATTCAAATAAAGTGATCCCGAAAGTTCCAAGCGATCATTAAATCGATACGCTGCACTGCCAGTAACACCTATGTTGAACATATAGAAACCTTCTGAACCACCGAAGGATTGCACCATAGTGGGGGCAATATCAAAACTTAATTTATCCAACCAATCCTCATGGGATTGGGTTACTAATGTTCCTTGAGGCGACCTTGGTACACTGATTTCTGTGCTATCCGCCATATCTGCATTGATATAACCATAGGTAGCTACTTGAGCGAATTTATCAGCGTCGATATGTGTCTCTGTTATCGGCTGCTTATAACGGGTTTCAATAAGACGATATTCAGTAATTATCTGCTTGTTCGTGTTATTTGCCAGTATCGTCGCCGCTCTATGGTGGGCTTCTTTACGGTCCATATACTTTACTTGATCTGCAACCACGGTCACGATGTGATTATCAAGATAGATTTTTGGATTGTCGTAACCAGCGATAGTACTAAGCTCAGTCGCTACTCTGTCCCAATCAGTTTGGCTGGGCATTTCAGCGTGGATAGTCGTGTTTGTAACCGGTTCTGACTTTGATGACTCAGTTGTTACTAATGGCTGAGTTGTTACCGTTGAAATAGCCGTATCGGTAGAGGATTGTGCTGTTTCTTCTGTACCGTCATGCGTTACTCTTTTACCCGACATAGGTACTGCTGCTATAGGTTTATATTTCTCTGCAGGAGTATCACGTTTAATTTGTCGTAAGTCATTGAAGTTAGTTTGCAGGCTAACACCTAACGTCCAAGTATTACCACGCTCATAGCTTAGGTGGAAATCACTCCAGCTTGTTGCTCGGTAGAGTAAGCCATAGTTAAATTTACTGTCTTGTGACATATCGACGCCACCACCAGTGACGGGGAAATCTGCTAGATAATCATTTCCATCATATTCTACTTTTACTCGTAAAGGTTCCCACGGCGTTTGATATTCAATACCGCCATATAATGCCGCACAGCCTTTAAACCAACGTTGGTAGTCGACAGTTCCACCTTTTCCTCCAAAAGATGTGTCTCGATCACAATTATCATTAAGATCTTTTTTATCCGAAGTCAGGTTACCGCTATTTCCTATATAGCCCCAGCCTATCCCTAAGGTAAAGTCGACTGGACCAACACGTTTAGTGGCCGCAATAAACTCGCCATCAAATAAGCCTGTACCGCCAAAATCTCTTATACCAATAGAAGTTTCTGGTAACCAGTAACTTTCTTCCACTAGACGGACTTTAAAATCGATACCTTTATCAGTGTACTTGGTGTTACCGCTGAAACTCGGATCGTTACTGTAGAGTAGATCTTGTACTTGGGTATAACGAACCGTAGTTTCAAACCAAGGGAATAATTGCACTGAAGCTGAAAAATGCTGGTATTCAGAGTTATAAGTTGTTGCAAAATTAAACTCACCCTCAGGAGCCATACGTCCTGTAGGCATTTGCATTAATCCTACACCACCAAAGTCCGATTGTGAGGCTAAGAGTGGAGGATAGCTAAATTCATCGGCTTGGACATGGAATAAAGGGAAAAGAGCCAGAGCAATAGCTGAAAGTTTACTTAACGTAAGATTAGAATGGGTAGCGTTATTCATTACAGAGCCCGATTCCTTAATAATTCAATAATATTGGCGTTCAATGTGCTGTAGTCTTCTACTAAGTCTGAAAATTCAACATAAAGCACAGCTCCTGGAGCAATATCTTGCGCTTGAGCATTCCAATAGGCTATTGGTTGTTTTAGTGCTTTACCATCTGGTTGAACTATCCATACGAAGCTATTATCAGCGTTTTCTAATGGAATCGCTTTCGCTAAATAGTCTTTACTATTTTTATTGACTTGCCATTCAAAACTTCCCGCTTTAGCTACTGCACCCATGACAAGTACTGTCGTAGGTCTCTGAGGTAAGATAAGTTCGAAACGGCCATCAATTAGAGGGTTGTATGAGTCATTTATCCTAATTAGATCAGGATGTAATGGCTGCATTACGCGCTGTCCAAGCTTGATTTGTCGTAAAAACTGCGCAAGTTTTGCAAGCTTTGCTGTATAGATACTGTCATCTGCAGCTTGACCCATTTGTGCTAGTTGGGACAGGGTTTCTTTGCGCTTAGCTTCTAAAGCGGCAGTGTTTTGGATATCGAGTAGTGCTGCACCCAACCAATAAATAGGGGTTATCTCTTTATGATTGTTTTTATTATGTATTTGAAGTTGTGGTAAGCCGTCCAGTACTACTTTATCAAGACGAATCGATGTTGGATAAAGTAATTCAACTTGTGCATCTTGGTTTGACGACGTTGTAACTAACAATTGGGTTTCAGCCTGAGCTACTGTCGCTAAAACAGAACTGAGCAGTAGCCCTAAGGGCATTAAATAGGATCTCATTGGGACTCCACTAAGACGCAAATGGCTTGAGTAATGTAATTTCGATAAAAGGCTGATTTGGAGCAATTTTTTGACGACTCTTAATCACATGACCTGTTTCTGGTATGAGCCAAAATTCATTTTGATACTGAATATTGAGATTATCTACCGAAACTGATTCAAGGTAATGTAGCGCTTGGGTTGGAGTATCGTTGATGAGAATGTTTTCTTTAGCAATAAAACTAAAATGTGAATTTACGCGGTAGCCAAAGTGATATCCGGGTTGCCAATCAATCGTTCGAGTCCATGTTTTGGGAGTGCTATCTAAATGTAAGCCTAAGAGTATAGGATCTGGCTCATTGCTTTCTACTGCAATTAAATCACCTGTTAATAGGTTGCTCGTCCTAACCAATCGTCCATTTATTGTTACTAACATGGCTTTATCTGCAGAGAGCCATTTTAACTCTGTTATTGCAGGAGTCGGTGGCAGCGTTAAGGTGAACTTAGGCTCTGCAAGTGCAAGTACAATGAACGCTTGAGGTATACCATCGATTCGAGCATAGATACTGGCATAGGGGATATTATTAACTTGCTGTTCCGACAATTGAGTATCTTTGTCACCGATAAAGGCTAACTTCAAAGTATCGTTAAGTGCGCTGATTCTTTGGCTACAAGCGGTTGTGTTTACTAACACAATCGAGATTGTCAGTAGTGACAGTAATTTTTTATATATACGCATCCGAGTTGCTTATTCTCAATTAGGATTAAATAGCGAATTTAAAGAGGTATCAGACAGATTTCAAGTTATGAAATTAACTTTGTAAACACTCAAAAAAAACAACCGCCCATAAGGCGGCTGTTTAAAAGCATACTAACAATAGCTTAGTTACCAGTGCCTGTAGTTGTACCTGTGCCAGTACCTGTGTTGGTAATTGGGTTACCATCAGAACTGTTAGAGATAACAACTGCGCCAGCAATTGCAGCAGCAGCAGCTACGCTACCAGCAACGATAACACCAGTACTAGTGCTTGCAGCAGTACCAGTACCTGCAGCTTCGCCTTCAACTGCATTTGCAGCCATAGAGCTGAATGCTGTGATTGCAACGATAAGTGCTAGTGAAGTTTTTTTCATCGTGATTCCCTTTTTGAAAAAATGTGCATGATTTTTTGATAATCTAGTACAGCATAGTAAGCGATGCAAACAAAATTATCAATGTTAAATCCATCTTCTTCCTCATGCGAAAGTTTGAATTTCGGCACTAATATTATCCATTTTGCATGATTTTTAGTGAAGAAACTGATTAAGTCGTTAGCTTATTTTAAGCAAAAGAAATCTTTAAGTTCATCGATTTTTTCCATGGCATCTTTATAGCCTAAGTCGATTAAAGCGCTGGTATACGTTTTTTCGAAGAGTAGGTAGGACACAATACTTGAGTCTGATTGCCTGTCTATACCGATGAAGCCGAGTAAGGTTTTAACGGCCCATGGCATGTCATCATAGAAGCGGGCAGCAATTTTGCTGAGATCTTCGCTAGGTTTGATGACTAGGGCTTTAATCGGATGCAAGGCGAGTTTGTTACGGCTTGACTCAGGAATCAGGCTTAAAGTGTTATTGATCCTTTCTAGTCTCTCAAGGTCGCTATTTAAGGTATCTGAAAAGATGGTATCGAGCAGATGACCCGCTATTGTCGCTGTTTTTGGGTGATATTCTAGTTCCATAGGAAAGTGCTTGTGCGGGCTCTCTAAGTTAATGACTAAGAGTTTTTCGGCGCCTAAATGAATAGGGCTTGAGAGCGGTGCTAGCTGATGGACTGAACCATCACCATAATAGGCTTGGTTGAGTTTAATGGATGGAAATACCATAGGGATTGCCGAACTGGCGAGTAGGTGCTCGGTATTGAGCATGATACGTTCGCCACTGCGACGGGCACGGGTCCAGTTTTCGATTTCTTTCGCGGCTTGGAAAAAGGTCACTGAGCGAGAGTTATTATAACAAGAGGCATCCACACTCAGTGCCGTCAGTGAGCCATTACGGATATTACGGTCGATACGTTTAAAGTCGATAAGCTCATTGAGTAAGCCTCTTAGCGGATCATTATCGAGCAGACTGCCTGCATCGGTATTGACCTTATCATCTTGCATGCCTTTGAGGGCCATTTTCGTTAGATGGCTGAGAACGCCTGTGATCGAAGCTCGGTAGACTTTTCGAGTTTCAAAGTGACGCCAAACCCATTCGAGTTTTCTGACACCAAGGTGAAAGCAAGAGGCATGGGTAGCGATAGCGGTGCCATTGATGGCACCCGCAGAGGTTCCGCAAATAATTTTAAAGGGAATACCATGATTGCGTGGATAAAGCTGGACCAGTGCTTTTAACACGCCGACTTGGTAGGCCGCCCTAGCGCCGCCACCGCCTAAGACTAATGCAGTTGATGTAGGCAATCTTCAGACTCAATTTATTGTTTTAATAGTTTTATTAAAGCAACGCCCCCCTATAAAAAGCAAGTCGGTAGACTCAATTAGTTGTAAATTTCGATTTATCGTTTATTCGATTGCTGGAACATTTCGCTTTAGACAATTAATCCGCTGTAACTTTGGTCGTTTTGCTGAGGCCAAAGCAATGCTCCGATGCTGGAAACTCACCCGTCCTCACTTCTTGGGCATATTGGGCGCAGGCCTTAGTGATCAATGATCCTAAGTCGATATAGCGTTTAGCAAATTTAGGCGTGTAGTCAGAAAATAAGCCTAAGATATCCTCAGTCACGAGCACTTGACCATCGCAGGCGGGTGAGGCGCCAATGCCTATGACTGGGATTGAGACTCCTGCCGTAACTGTGCGCGCCGCGAGCTCGGATGTGCCTTCAATCAGTATGCTAAAAGCGCCTGCTTGCTCAAAGTCTTTCGCTAAACTAACGAGGGCTTCGATGGCGGCGGCATCCCTTGCTTGGGTTTTAAATCCACCCAATTGATTCACGTGTTGCGGCATTAATCCTATGTGTGGCATCACAGGGATCCCTCGCTGGGTTAAAAAACGAGTGGTGTCGAGCATCTCTGCGCTACCCTCGAGTTTTACCGCCTGCGCGCCTGTGCGTATTAATACTTGGCTGGCATGTCTGAAGGCTTGCTGAGGCGATACTTGATAACTCCCAAAGGGCATATCGATAATAACGCAGGCATGTGCTGCGCCGCGAGTGACAGCAAGACCATGATTAATCATCATTTCTAAGGTAACCCCGAGTGTAGAGTCTTGCCCATAAACCACCATGCCGACGGAGTCGCCGACGATAATCATATCCACATGGGGATCGATCAGTTCTGCCATCGGCTTTTCATAGGCGGTGAGAGCAACTATGGGGGTTTTACCTTTCATTTTTTGTAATGTAACGGGCGTTACGCGGTTTTTATCCATGTGGATACTCATGTCATCTCCAATTTATTCAGTCTGATATGACATGTTAGCGTTTGCTGCTTTGGCTTAGGCTCGATAGATTGACTTAATGTCTAGATAAAAAGACACTTATTTACAAAAGGTGCTTCTAAACAAAGAGGCGCTTCTATAGGGAAGAGGCTCGATAATACGAAAAGAAGCTTCGATATAAAAATCACTTTGGGCGATAACATCTTGAATCAAGTCACTGACACGCATTTATCCCAGCTGCATATTACTCAGTACACGCAGGTCGCACCTTCACGTTTAGCCGCCGCAGGGCTAAGTGCCTCCATCATGTTGCTTAAGCGAACACTCAAGCCGTTTGAACATGTGCAGCGCCATAGTCATTCCTGGGGACAGGTCATTTATGCCAGTCAAGGCGTGTTGAGTGTGATCACGCCTGCGGGGCGTTACATTGTGCCGCCTGAGCAAGCGGTGTGGGTGCCTCCCTTTGTCGATCATGAGGTTATCGCGCTAGGTCAGGTGCAATTGAGTAGTCTGTATTTGGATGAAACCCGGATAGGCGGGTTTCCACCCGACTGTACTTGTTTGAGTGTGAAGCCTGTTTTGCAGTTATTACTGCAAGAGGTTAATGCCTTAGTGAAGAGTGAGGCTGGGCTAATTGATCCCGATTTTAAGGATCGCGTCATGCGGCTCTTGATGGTGATCCGTGATTTTATGGTACTCGCCCCTAAGGTCGCCTTGGATTTACCTTATCCTAGGGATAAAAAATTACTGCGCATTACCGAGGCTTTGCTTGCCGATCCAAGTGAGCAACGTACTTTGGTGGATTGGCAGCGGGAGGTCGGTGCCTCTGCCCGCACGTTAGCGAGATTATTTAAACAGCAAACAGGGCTGAGTTATAGTCAATGGTTGCAAAGGCTTAGATTGCAGGTGGCGATTCAAATGCTCAGCCGAGGTGAATCTGTGCTCACTACAGCGTTATCCTTAGGTTATGCCTCGGGTTCAGCCTTTGGTTATATGTTTAGGCAGTTGATGGGCGTCGCTCCGAGTCAGTACCTGTTAGCACAAAATACCTTGCCAAAAATACAGTGCCCAAAATACAGCGGTAAACAGCTGCATATAAAAAGTCATGTCGCGAGTGAGCGGCGACAGTCAATAAAAGTCCAATAAAAAACGCACTTAAGCTGGGCTCAAGTGCGTTTCGTTTTTGATCTTCAGCTTGTCTACATTTCGCGTTGAGGATTAGCCTTTAACTGCGTTTTTCAGGAAGTCGAGCAGTTGATCGAATGGAATATCTTGTTTTTCACCGGTGCGGCGGTTTTTGTATTCAAATACGCCAGCATCGATATTGCGATCGCCGATCACCACTGTATGTGGGATACCAATCAGTTCCATATCGGCGAACATCACGCCTGGACGCTCTTTACGATCATCCAATAACACTTCGATACCTGCTTCGTTTAAGTCTTTGTATAACTGCTCGGCGATATCGGTGACGCGGTGCGATTTGTGCATGTTCATTGGCAGAATGCCCACGCTAAATGGTGCAATCGCTTCTGGCCAAATGATGCCACGGTCATCGAAGTTTTGTTCGATGGCTGCTGCCACAATACGGCTCACGCCGACACCGTAACAACCCATCAGTAGCACCTGTGACTTGCCATTTTCGTCAAGTACAGTCGCGTTCATCGATTTAGAATAGTTAGTGCCCAGTTGGAAAATATGGCCCACTTCGATACCGCGAGCCATAGCATAAGTGCCTGAACCATCAGGTGTTGGCTCGCCTTCGACTACGTTACGGATGTCGGCAACTTGCGCTGTCGGCAGATCGCGTTCCCAGTTGATACCAAAATAGTGTTGGTCATCAACGTTAGCACCGGCGGCAAAATCGCTCATGACGCTAACGCTGTGATCGATAACGATAGGGATTTTAAGACCGATAGGGCCAAGTGAACCAGGACCTGCGCCGATGGCGTCACGGATCAGCGCTTCTGGCGCCATTTCCAATGGTGATGCGACTAAGTCTAACTTGTCGGCTTTGACTTCGTTGAGTTCATGGTCGCCACGAACGATTAACGCCACTAGCGGAGCGGCTTCGGTCGCACCTTTAACGATCAAGGTTTTGACTGTTTTAGTGATATCCAAACCAAACTGCTCAACTAATTCCGCAATGGTCTTCGCATTTGGGGTATCGACTAAACGCAATGCTTCAGTGGCTGCGCCGCGGGGTGCAGTTGGCATAGGTGATTCGGCTTTCTCAATGTTAGCTGCATAATCGCTGCCCGTTGAGTAAGCAATTAAATCTTCACCGCTTTGTGCTAGCACGTGGAACTCGTGTGACATGCTGCCACCGATTGAACCCGTATCAGCTAAAACTGGGCGGAAAGCTAAGCCCATGCGCGATAGAATGTTGCTATAGGCTGTGTACATAGCCTCATAGGTTTCATTCATGGTATCGACGTCAAGGTGGAAAGAGTAGGCGTCTTTCATCAAGAATTCGCGTGAGCGCATCATGCCAAAACGTGGACGAACTTCGTCACGGAATTTGGTTTGAATTTGGTAAAGGTTCAGTGGTAATTGCTTGTATGAGCTGACTTCTTTACGAATGAGATCTGTGATCACTTCTTCGTGGGTTGGCCCCAGTACGAAGTCGCGATTGTGACGATCTTTAAAGCGCAGCAGCTCGGGACCAAACTTTTCCCAACGACCCGTTTCTACCCACAAGTCTGCCGGTTGTACCATAGGCATTAGAATTTCAATTGCACCGGCTTTGTTCATTTCTTCACGAACAATGGCTTCGACTTTACGCAGTACACGTAAGCCCGTGGGGAGGTAGCTATAAAGGCCCGACGCATTACGACGGATCATGCCCGCACGTAACATTAATTGATGACTAATGACTTCTGCGTTGGCAGGAGTTTCTTTCTGTGTTGATAGCAGGTACTTGCTGACGCGCATTACCGATGTCCAAATTTGAGTTGAATGGTCGCCATTTTATCACCTGCTTTGGTGATGTCACCTAGGGATTTAGGTTAAATTCAACTAGCTGGGAGATAAATAGCATTTTTTGATGCTGGATAACGGATAACGGATAACGGATAACGGATAACGGATAACGGATAACGCAAGGAAGAGCGCTGCGCTGTTAGAGCGTGACTTCGTCACTGCTAGTATCAAGATAATCCTTACTGCTTACTTATCCCGTCTATCACCAATCACTTTGGCGGGGTTGCCAGCCACGATCGCCCAGTCGGGTACATCTTTCGTCACTATGCTGCCCATGCCGACCACAGCGTGATCGCCAATGGTCACACCATCGACTATGCCTGCCTGAGCGCCAATCCACACATCTTGGCCAATAACAATGCCTTTGGAGTTGGCGGCTTGTTGATAGATGGGAGTATCTGGCGCCATGCCATGGTTAAAGGCGTAAAGGGTGACATTATTGGCGATGCGGGTTTGATTGCCTATCTGAATCCCGACCCTGCCGCCATCGAAGGAGCAGCCATGATTAATCGCCACTTCGTCCCCTAGCGTGATAGGCCCATGTAAGAAACAGTCAGCGGCGATCATGCAGCGATTACCCATGCGGATATCACGATTGGGTTCGGCAAATAACTGAGCTTCGGGGGCGATAAAACAGTGCTCGCCGATAGTTACCGTTTCGAGGGCGCAAAGTCTTGCTTGAATATCATCTTGCCAAGGTTTAGCCCAGATTAAATGTTTCTCTTTTAAAGAAAAATACAGCCACGGCATCCAAGAGAGCCGCTTTTTATGCTGGTTTTGATAATCAGGTTTTGATGTAGGCGTTGGCGCAGACATTTAGCCAGATTTCCCCGGTTTGAGTTCCAATACTAAGATATATTCTTGGTCATTATCATCGACCGCCATATGCCAGAATACATCTAAATCATAGAGGGCGACTTGGTATAACTTAGGATCGTCCTTGGCTTTTTTGTAGGCGGGACGTGGATCTTGGCCGAGCACTCCGCGAATAAGTACGGCTAAATCTGTGTAGGTTTCCTGCTCTGCGTAACGCTCAATCTGTGTCTTAGCATGGTCAGAATACACCACTGAAATCAGTTTAGGCGCGTCTTGGGCAATGCCGCCAACAGCATCGGTAATAGAATCTGAAAAAGGAATGTATGGCTTAATATCAATTATCGGTGTGCCATCGAGCAGATCCATACCGGAAATTTCGAGGCACACTTTGCCCTTGCGCTGCACTACACCGTGCAATTTCACTACAGACTGACCTATACCATTGGGGCGAAAAGTGGAGCGAGTGGCGAACACGCCGAGTTTTTCATTGCCGCCTAAACGCGGCGGGCGCACTGTGGTTTTCCAACCTTGGGCAAGATTCTCATGGAAGCAAAACAGTAACCAGAGATGGGAATATTGCTCTATGCCACGTACCGCATCGATATGATTCACATGGGGCTCGAGCTCGACATAACCACGCGCTTCAACAAGTCCGGGTTGTCTTGGAATGCCAAATTTTTGTTTATAGGGCGTGCGGCATGTTGCCACTGCGATAATTTGGTTGGTAAATGTCATGCAAAAAATTACCTAAAGGGTAAGTATAACAACCGCCTAAGCTCATTATTAAGGCCCATCTTTGTGCGCTAATAATGCAGCGTTGGTCACGAAGCGTTAGCCATTAAGCGGTTGATAGGGGCAATCTTAGAACACTATAGGATCACGCCGCGAGCAGTATGCTTAATATGCGTGAGGCTTACTCTGTTGTAGCCGTTTTTACTGCTTGACCAACGCATAATGCGCGGCTGATACAACCTTGGGCAGCTTCTTCAAATATGACACATTGCTTGATGATAATGCCGTTAGCCCCTTTATCTGCGGCATTGCGACGGGCTTCGGTTCTGGCATCGGCAAGCGACGCGGGCGCACCGCTGGTATCGGCCTGACAGGACTCACCTTCGACCAATCCTTTTAACTCATAATGACCTTTAGGCAAGGTATCACCTTCATAAAGGACGACATCGGATGCCTTGAAATAGTCATTAATCGCCTCACTGTCCAAATTACTGTTAAAACTGTAGTCGCTTGCACAGGCACTGAGCAGGAGCACTAATGCACTTGAGAGGATAATTTTCATGGTTTGACCTGAGGTTGAGGAGAAAACTGCGCAGCCTTGGTAGGCTGCGCCGATGCGATATTATTATCTGAGCAAATTCTACCGCTTAAGGTACTTTTGATAAAGCTGCTGATGGCGATTATTCAGATCTATCTGCCGCCCTTCAATCCAAATAGCTTCGATCTTATTGGTCATAGGGTCGAGAATGTCCCCCTCGGACAGCACGACACTGCCTTGGTATCCCACCGCTATCGCACCTAAATCTTCCACACCTAACAGTTTTGCGGCATCTAAGGTGATGGACTTAAGTGCTTGTTCAGGCGTTAAACCATAAGCGGCGCTGTAACCTGCGGCGTAGGGGAGGTTACGGCTATTCCAGTCCGATGAGAACCCAAGGGCGAAGGGAATATCTGCATTGGCGAGTAAATATGGGATCTTAAAGGGTAAATCGACTGGCTCATCTTTACGTTTAGGGAGACTCAAGGTATGAGGGTAAATGACCCCAGCTTTAACTTCCCTTAGGCTTGAGTCCAAACGCCATGCATCGTATCCGCCGACAATTACCAGTTTGAATTGGTATTTTTTCGTCAAGGCGATCACTTGCTCAATTTGGCCAACACTGTCGGCATGGGCAAACAGTGTCGCTTTGCCTTGGTATAGCGGCAGCATAGCCTGCCAGCGCAGGTTGTTAGTCGCAGACTGTGGATCTTCATTCTGGTTTTTGTCTTTGCCGCTGGCCTTATCACTTAAGAAATAGCGATAGCCATCTTCAAAGGTGATATTGAGCTTGTCGATCGCCTGCTGATTTTTCTCGATGGCCTTGGCTTTCTCTTTTTCATCTTCTGGCATGCGTTTGATTTGCGGCCAATAGACATGGAACTGTCCAGCACTTGGTGTCATCGCATCTTCAATCGTCCATGCATCGAGATCCACCAGTACCGATTGTCCTGCTAACCCATCACCGCTCGGAACGATTTGTGCGTGGGTAATGCCGTTGTAACGTATGGTCGGGATGAGCTCCGAATCCGCATTGTAAGCTGTGGCCGTGCTGATCTGCGGATTGATATAACCCACCTCGGCGTTATCAACTGTTGGGCGGCTCATTTCAATTTCGACTAAGCCTAAACTGGTGTCTAGGGCGATTAAGCCCGGATACAAGTGTTTACCGCTGGCATCGACGACTTGAGTGTCACTGATTTCTGCGGTTGCACTGTTGGTTTGGCTGGTGAGTTGGGGCCCAACGGCCGTGATCTTGCCATTTTCAATTAAGACGTCTGTGTTGCTGAGCACGCCTTGAGTGACTGTGTGCACAGTGGCGTTTTTAATCAGTACGCTGCGGCTTTGTTTAGGCGTAGGCACAATATCGCTTGCCATAGCTGGGGCCTGCGTGGTGCAAATTGCGCCGAGTAGCGCCACAAACAAAACGGTTTTAGATAAATGTTGCATTATTTGGCTCCCTCATGAGCGTGGCCCCATGCCTGATAGTGGGTGTCGCAGTGCCACTGTGGCTCGTTGAGTGGCGTGATTTTTTCACCCGCTTTAGTTTGGTCATCACTGCTGAGAATTTTTTGGATAAGTGCGGCGCGCTCGTTCACCACAGCTTGTTGGGCAACTTGGTCTTGGTCGCGGTCAAAATAGCGTTTTCCTTCAACCCATGCCTGCGTCACTTTGGCGTAAATAGACAGAGGCTCTGCGTTCCAGAGTACGACATCGGCCATTTTTCCTGGGGTGAGTGAACCCACAAATTCATCGACTCTTAATTGTTTAGCCGGATTGATAGTGACCATGTTCCAAGCATCTTCCTTCGACATATTGCAATACATCATAGACTTAGCCGCTTCTTGGTTGAGTCTGCGCTGCATTTCATAATCGTCTGAGTTAATGCTGGTGGTCACCCCCTTGTTTTGCATCAGACAAGCGTTTTGCGGAATCGCATCATACACCTCAAACTTATAGGCCCACCAATCGGCAAAGGTCGATGCGCCAGCACCATGGGCAGCCAGTTCACTCGCCACTTTGTAACCTTCGAGCACATGGGTAAAGGTTTGTACTTTAAAGTGATAGGCCTCGGCCAAGCGGATAAACATCAGGATTTCTGACTGTACATAGGAATGAATATGTACGTCGCGTTGCTGGTTTAATACTTCGGCGACCGCCTGCAGACGATAACTTGGACGCGGGGCGATGGTTTTCTTTTTATCGCTGGAGCGCAGATTATCATAGGTTTTTAACGCCTTTTCATAGGCGATAGCAGCGTCGAAGGTTTCTTCAAATAAGGCTTTTACTCCCATGCGAGTCTGGGGGAAGCGCTGAACAAATTTCTCGCCCCAGTTACTCTGTTTGACGTTTTCACCTAAAGCAAATTTGATACTGGCGGGCGCGTTAACAAATTTGAGTTGTTCGGCCGACTCGCCCCATTTCATTTTGATCAGTTGTGATTGGCCACCGATAGGGTTGGCGCTACCGTGGAGTAATTGCGCGCTGGTGACTCCACCCGCTAAGGCCCGATAGATTGAAATATCGTCGGGATTAATAATATCGCCAATGCGTACCTCAGAAGTCACAGCATCCGTGCCTTCGTTAGTGCCACCATTAATGGCGATATGCGAGTGTTCATCGACTATGCCGGCGGTGAGATGTTTACCTGTTGCATCGAGGACTTGATAACCTGATGGTGTACTTAATTGTTGGCCAATTTTTTCGATGCGGCCATTGGCCATCAAGAGATCAGCATGTTCGAGAATACCTTGTTTATCCGATGTCCACAGGGTGGCATTTTTGATATGTAGCTTCTCCACCTTAGGTGCTTCGCTCAGTCCGTAAGCGACGTTAGGGAAGGTGAGGTGACTCACTAGGCTCGTGCTGGCTTCATTCTTGGGAGCATTATTGCTTGTTTGGTCTGCTTTTTTGAGCTTTGCAGTTTGAGTTAAAGCGACACCGGCAACATTTGTAGTGCGACTTTTTGCATCGACCATACGACCTTGAATGCCGTCATCGGCCATCCACAGCGTAAAGCGGCTAAGGCCGTTAATGCCTGCGGCGCTCAAATCGGCAGTAAAGCTCAATCTTCCGTTATCATCTAACTTAAGTTGAGTGAGTGAGATACTTTGTTCGCCACTGCTTAAATTACCTTGGATGTTGGGTTTATCACTTTTACTTTCATCATGTAGCGATAAATCTAGCGTGAGGTTATTGAGGCTTAATTGGTAATCTCCCAGTAATCGTGCTTGGGGAAGTGAGCGCAGACTTTGCTCCTGACCTTGCAACCAAACACTGTAGATCTGGCCATCTTTAAAGATATTGCCTTTAGTGATAACAAAGTCAGCCATATAACCGGGCGCGAGTTTACCGGTAAAGTCGGCGGTGCCTGTCATCTCTGCGGCTTGGGTGGTGAGTGCCGCGAGAGCGTTTTCTTCACTTAAACCTTGGGCAATGGCTTGGCGTAGGCGCGGCCAGAAGGCATCGGTCTTAATCCCAAACTGCGTTAACGCAAAGGGGATACCTGCGTTAGCTACCGCCGCAGGGTTGGTTGGTGCACGTTCCCACTGTCTTAAATCCGCCAGTGACACTTCACGATCAGCGTCATCTGTCCCTACATCGGGCGCCTGCGGATAGTTTAAAGGTAAGATCAACGGATAGTTCAGCGCCTTTAACTCATTGATGCGTGAGTATTCTTGACCATTACCAAGTAGGTTGGCTGGCAGTTTATGTTCTTTGAGTAAATGGGCTGCACGTAATTGGTCGTTGAGATTTTTGGTTTCAAAGATAATTTGCTTATCGGCTAAATTATCTAAACGCTCAAAGGCAATATTAAATTCGACTTGATTGTTTATTGCGCCATTGGCAGGTTTGTTTTTATTTTGGTTATACCAATTTGCATCGGCAAAGGTTTGCCTAATAAGTGCAATGCTGCCCATTAATGATGAGGGATAATCTTGTTCAGACGAACCTTTATCAAATGCCATAAAAGGTTGACTGCGGGCGCGATAAATCACTTCATTAGCCGTTTTGTCTGCTAATGAAAGGCTGACACCCGTCCCACGGAAGATACCGTCGAGTTTGCTACTTTGCACACTGGTGAAACCATTATTAATCCACTCTTTTGCGCGTTCTTTATTGGGGTAAATGTAATTAAACCATTCTTTTTCAGAATGAATTGCACCATTTTCCGCATTACCACCGATACGCTTTATATCATAGACGGGGCGAGTGAGCTTAAGTTTGGGATATTCGAACTCAATCCCATAATCAGTAAAAGGATCGATAAATCCGGGATAAATTGTATAACCACTCAAATCGATTCTAAATGCGCCAGCGGGAATGTCGTTGTGCTCAATAATGGCTTTAATTCGATTATTTTCAATTAATAAAGTGGCATCGCTTAAACGCTTTCCCGGGGCAATAATTAATTCAGCATGGGTAAATGCAGTGAGTTTACTGGATGTTGTTCCAGTATTGAGTTGGGCAAATGTTGTTTGTGATACTAAGCTAGCGATTATGCTGCAGCTTATCATTATCTTATTGTTTATCTGCATTATTTTATTCAATCGAGTGAGGGTGAACAAAGAGTAACTGAAAGCAGATGTAAATACTAAGGCTGAATTGTAACGTAATTTGAGCGGGAGTGAGGTGCGGAATTAACGGCTGTCGTTTAAGTTTGAAACGATTGATGGATATAAAAAAGCTCGCAAATAATGCGAGCTTTTATGCAAACTGGTGTTGGCAAATTAGCGCCATCACACTTGGTTGGATTAGATTAAGAAATCTTCCATAGAACGACCTTTGTTGATCTCGTTCTTAAATACGGTAGGCATACGGCCTTGGCCAGTCCATTGAACCATTTCACCGTCAACTTCAATTTGGTATTTGGCTGGACGAGGAGCGCGTTTCTTTGCAGCAGCTTTAACAGCTACGCCACCTAAGTCATCAATTGATAAACCAACGGCTTCCATTTGTTGACGGATTTCTTCAATCTTAGCATTACGAGCTGCCATGGCTTGTTCTTCTTCCTCAGCCATAGACTCGCGTTCTACTAAAATTTTATCTAATTTGTCGGCTAAATCACGTAACTCTTCAACGCTAAGTTCTTTTACTGCAGCTTTAAAACGACGGCCGTGAGTTAATATCTCTAAAAATTCGCTCATATCTATTTTCGTCCCACTCTATTTTTTAATACAGGATAATGGTGAACAACACCTAAATGATAGAAACTAATATAGCTCGAATCAAATAAAATTATGCGTTTTAAGGAAATTAAATATTATTTATTTTTTGAACTTTTCTTATTCCCTCAAATAAGTGTCCAAAAAAGTGGCCGTTGCAGCGGATTAAAAAATACAAACAGGCGTTTGACTTTGGTTGACGTTAACGTTAACAGGACGTAAAGTTGCTCTATCCTGCATTGGTATTAACCAATGTTTTGTCCATGTACATGAAAGTGTAGGAAGGAAACCCTATGAAAGTATTGGTGCCCGTTAAGCGCGTTGTTGATGCCAATGTGAAGGTCAGGGTCAAAGCTGACAATACAAGTGTTGACACTGCAAACCTAAAAATGGCGTTGAACCCTTTTTGTGAAATCGCAGTAGAAGAAGCGGTTCGTTTAAAAGAAGCGGGTAGCGCTACTGAAGTGGTTGTTGTCAGTATTGGTAATAAAGCCGTGCAAGAACAACTGCGTACCGCGCTTGCATTAGGCGCAGATCGTGCAATTCATATCGATACTGAAGAAGAGCTCGTGCCAGTGTCTATCGCCAAATTGCTCAAAGCGGTACAAGACAAAGAACAAGCAGAGCTGGTGATTTTTGGTAAGCAATCCATCGATGGTGATAATAACCAAACTGGCCAAATGTTTGCCGCGTTAATGGATATGCCACAGGCGACCTTTGCTTCAGAAATCAAATTAGAAGCGAATACATTACAAGTCACCCGTGAAATTGACGGCGGCATGCAAACTCTCAAGCTGCCTTTACCTGCTGTCGTGACCGCTGATCTACGTTTGAACGAACCCCGTTACGCTTCACTACCTAACATAATGAAAGCCAAGCGTAAGCCATTAGAAGTATTTACTGTGGCAGACTTAGGCGTGACGTTAAAGAGTCACCAAACGATTGTGAAGGTCACTCCGCCAGCTGAACGTAAAGCGGGCATCATGGTAGCGTCGGTAGCTGAGCTAGTTGAAAAGTTAAAAAATGAAGCGAAGGTGATCTAATGGCCATTTTAGTATTAGCTGAACATGATAATGCTGCACTGAAACTCGATACGGCAAAAATTGTTACCGCCGCCCGTGCCATAGGCGATGAAGTACATGTCTTAGTTGCGGGTCACCAATGTGGCGCGGTTGTCCAAGCGGCGCAGGCACTACAAGGTGTTAGCCAAGTACTCGTTGCTGATGCCAGCGTGTATGAAGCGCATTTAGCGGAAAATTTTGCCAAATTGCTGGTGGACTTAGCGCCAAACTATGGTCACATTCTGGCCTCGGCTTCAAGTTTAGGTAAGGATACGCTTCCGCGCGTTGCAGCATTATTAGATGTCGCGCAAATCTCAGAAGTTATTACCGTCGTCAATGCCGATACCTTTGTGCGCCCTGTGTATGCGGGTAACGCCTTAGCGACAGTGCAAAGCCATGATGCCATTAAAGTGATAACAGTGCGCGCCAGTGCGTTTGACGCTGCGCCAGAAGGTAACAGTGCGGCTGTGACGACACTTGATAAAGTGTTTGAAGCGAGAACTCAGTTTGTTTCTCAATCGCTGACAGTTTCTGCCCGTCCAGAGTTAGGCAATGCTGGCATTATCGTATCTGGCGGCCGAGGCATGGGCAGTGGTGAAAACTTCGGTATGTTAGAGCAACTTGCTGACAAGCTCGGTGCAGCCGTTGGCGCATCACGCGCTGCAGTTGACGCAGGTTTTGTGCCTAACGATTTACAAGTGGGTCAAACCGGTAAAATCGTTGCGCCAAACTTGTATATTGCCGTCGGTATTTCTGGCGCGATTCAACATTTAGCCGGCATGAAAGACGCTAAAGTCATCGTTGCAATCAACAAAGATCCTGAAGCGCCGATTTTTCAAGTTGCCGATTATGGACTCGTTGCAGATCTGTTTGAGGCGGTTCCTGAGCTGATTACAAGTCTCAGTTGATTTTATCTGTGATCTAGGTCACATTAAGTGGCTTTGCGGTAGCATCTGCTAAGCCGCTTATGTTTTTATGTGCCTCACGCCCGTGCAAGGGCGTTCTTAGAAGTAGAGGCGCGCCAAATATTAGTAGTGATCAGTAGGGTGATTCCGTTGATCGATTGCGAAAGGATTTGGTGCCGAAGTGGTTCGATTTATCACGATCAACTGCTGGGGTTGTACCTAATAGGTGCAGCACTGCCATAGTATTTTCCGATATGGATATTGGGAATAGTTACTATGGAGCGCTACTGATAGGACAGGTGACCTTGGGTATCTATTGCCTTTTCCCACCAGTTCAGTCGCCCTCCATTCGTATTTAACGAAGATAATAATCAATGACTGTTATGAATTATGCCGATTCGGCACTTTCCTTGTTGCCGCCTGCGGTGGCTATCGTGTTGGCGATCTTGACTCGCCGTGTACTGCTTTCTTTGGGGTTAGGTATTTTAATTGGTGCTTTATTGCTCAATCAATTTTCACCTTTAGCAACGGGTGAGTTTGTATTTAATGGCGTTAAAGGGCTTTTTTGGACTGATAAAGGTCTAAATTCGTGGAACTTATATATTCTCGGTTTCTTAATTGTACTGGGAATGATCACAGCGTTAATTACCGTAAGTGGCAGCGCGCGGGCTTTTGCCGATTGGGCTCGTTTACATATACGTAATAAACGTGACGCTAAACTATTGACCATGTTTTTAGGTTGCGTAGTTTTTATTGATGATTATTTCAATAGTTTAGTTGTTGGTTCGGTCGCTCGACCTGTTACTGATCGTTATTATGTTTCCCGCGCTAAGTTAGCTTATTTATTAGATTCTACTGCGGCGCCTGTGTGCGTTATTTCTCCAGTTTCGAGCTGGGGTGCTTATATTATCGCACTCATTGGCGGGATATTAACTGCCCATGGTTTTGCTGATACAGGTCATTTGAGTATTTTTATTCAAATGATTCCAATGAACTTTTACGCAATCTTCTCCTTGTTATTATTACTTTTTGTTGTCTTTATGGGATTAGATGTTGGGCCAATGCGTGAGCATGAGCTCAATGCCCAACGTGGTAATTTATACGATGAGTCTAAAGGATTACCGCCTGGGGCGAACGCGGATTTACCTGAAGCCGAAACCGGTAAGATTTTAGGTCTATTTCTGCCGATTACCGTGTTGGTATTTGCAACCCTCTATTTTATGATTAACAGTGGCGCTCAAGTACTCGCGGCGGAAGGGATTGAATTTAATATTATTTCTGCTTTTGAGAAAACCGATGTCAGTTCATCACTTTTCTTTGGTGCATTAATTGGTCTAGCGGTTTCGCTGATATTGAATTTAGTGCAAGGCGTTGAGAAATTGATGATAGTCAAAGGTATAGTGCAGGGCGCTCGCTCTATGCTGCCGGCGATTTACATCCTGTTATTTGCTTGGACAATCGCAGGGGTGATTGGTCAACTCGAAACCGGTAAGTTTATGGCGAGTTTAGCAACAGGAAATATTCCGTTCGCGTTTTTACCCGCCTTAATGTTTGTGCTAGCAGGTATTACTGCGTTCTCAACCGGTACTAGCTGGGGTACGTTCGGGATCATGTTGCCGATTGCTGCTGATATGGCTATGGGAAGTCACACAGGCATGATGTTGCCTATGCTTGCCTCTGTGCTGGCGGGGGCTGTATTTGGCGATCACTGTTCACCAATTTCCGACACGACTATCTTGTCGTCTACGGGCGCCAGTTGCCACCACATTGACCATGTGGTGACTCAGCTACCTTATGCACTCATTGCGGCGTTTATTAGCTTAGTGGGTTATGTGGCACTTGGATTTACCGAGTCTGTTGTCGCGGGTTTAGTGGCTTGTAGTGTGGCATTTGTGATTAGTATTATCGTACTTAAAATCAAATCTAAAGGCGCAATTAGCTAGACGTTAATTGAAACCTTTCACTGCAAACGTTCACGTCAAATAAGTCAAAATAAATCAGCCAGCATTATGCTGGCTGATTTTTTTGGTTAAGGCTGAGTTTGTCTTTATCTTTAGCCTATCGCATTAAGGCTACCAACTCTTAGCTTAGCGTGCTTGATCTAGACCGCGGCGTTTAAGTAAGCCTTCCGTGGTTGGTTCTTGTCCGCGGAAGTTTTTGTAGGCGTCCATTGGCGCTATGCTATTACCCACTTCACGGATCGTTTTGCGGTACTTCATGCCGATTTCACGATTGAGCCCACCTTGGGTTTGTACATACGCAAACGCATCCGCCGCTAAAATCTCACTCCACATATAAGCGTAATAACTTGCCGAGTAACCGCCGGGGAAGGCGTGGGCAAAATAGGTCGACTTATAACGCGGAGGTACGGCACTGATGTTTAAGCCGTGCTTTTTCAGGGCATTGGCTTCAAAGGTTGGTACATCTTGCAGCGGCGTCTCTGGGCTTAATGAATGCCATTCCATGTCTACTAATGCGGCGGCCATGTATTCCAGAGTGTCAAAGCCTTGGTTGAAGCTGCCAGATTTCAGCAGTTTTTGCAGCAGTTCATCGGGAATGGGTTTGCCCGTTTCGTGGTGTTTCGCGTAGTTCGCTAACACTTTTGGATGGGCGGCCCAATCTTCTTCAAACGTCGATGGAAATTCGACAAAGTCGCGTGAAACCGAGGTACCCGCCAGACTTGGATAAGTCACTTTAGAGAACATGCCGTGGGTGCCGTGACCCATTTCATGGAACATAGTGGTGACTTCGTTATAGCTGACGAATGTAGGTTGACCTTCGGGCGCTTTCTTTATGTTCATCACGTTGACGACCACAGGTTTAGTGCCTTCGAGGAAGGATTGACCGACGAACGAACTCATCCAAGCGCCACCACGTTTACCTTCACGGGCAAAATAGTCGGCGTAGAAAATGGCCATGCTTGATCCATCGGCATTAAACATTTCGTAGGCTTTTACATCGGGATGGTAAACCGGTAAATCTGGGCGTGGTTTTAAGGTGACGCCATAGAGTTCTTTGAGTGTGTAGAATACGCCGTCTTCGAGCACGCGGTTAAATTCGAAGTATGGGCGAATGCTATTGGCATCGAGAGCGTATTTTTCTTGGCGGACTTTTTCTGCGTAAAACTCCCAGTCCCACGGTGCCAGTTCAAATTTCCCACCGGTTTTAGTGATCATCGCTTGAATGTCGGCCGCTTCTTTCTCTGTGTTAGCAACTACCGCAGGCACCATTGAACCAAACATGCTGTAAACCGCTTCGGGTGTTTTGGCCATTTGCGGTGCTAATCGATAACTTGCCCAGTTTTCATAGCCTAATAGTGTTGCGCGCTCGGCTCTGAGTTTCGCTAAACGAGATACGAGTGACGCAGTTTCGTTTTCACCAGTTAAGCCACGGTTCGCTGAGGCTTCCCAAATACGCTGGCGTAGCTCACGGTTTTCCAGTGATGCCAACACAGGTTGGCGAGTGGTGTTGGTTATGTTAATCAGATACTTGCCATCGTGACCGGCCGCTTTGGCATCGTTCGCGGCTGAAGCTATTTCACCGTCGGTTAATCCAGCAAGTTCACTTTTTGAATCCACCACAACGGCGATTTCTTTGGTTAAGCGTAATAAACGCTGAGAGAACTCATTCGTTAGTGTTGATTGTTCTTCATTTAACGCGCGGATTTTAACTTTTTGTTCATCGGTAAGTTTAGCGCCAGCCATGATAAAGCGTTGGTGATATACCTCAACCAAACGTACGGCTTCTGGGGTTAACCCTAAGTTAGTGCGGTCGTTATAGATGGCTTCGATACGGGAAAATAGCGCTGGGTTTAAGTTGATATTATCTGAGTGGGCCGCCATTTTTGGCGCCATTTCCCCTTGGATTTTACGCAGTTCTGGATTGCTGTTTGACCCTGCTAAATTATAAAACACGCTTGATGCACGGTTGAGTAGGGCGCCGCTTTTCTCCATAGCCACAATCGTATTATCGAAGGTTGCTGCTGCCGGATTATTGGCTATTGCGATAATTTCTTGGTACTGCTCTGCCATGCCTTGCTCTAGGGCTGGCGCGAAGTGCTCATTCTTGATGAGGCTAAAATCAGGGGCTTGATATTGCAGGTTACTGGCTTGGAACAGCGGGTTTTGGGTTTGTACCGAGATAACGTTAGGTGCTTTAGTTTCTGTGCTGCTGCAACCTGCCATGAATCCGGCGGTGAGAGTGGCGCCGATGGCGATGGCAATAAAACTTTTACGCATAATTGAGTGACTTCCTTTGAATTGTTGTTTTTTTAGGACTGTAACGTTAGTAACTTAAATAGGACTGAAAATGGCTTGTTATCGGGTAATGTCTAAGTAAAAAAGGAGCCTCGCATTAGCGAGACTCCTTTGGCTATTTCCTTGCAGGGAAAATAGGTACCGCTTTTTACTTACTTCTTAATCACGCGATGATGAGATGATTAATTAGCGAGTAAACTTGTGGTATTTATCAATACCAGAACTTCTACCTGTGTCATGACATACTGCACAGGATTCAGAGGTCGGTTGTTTAAACCAGTCAGCAACCTTTGGTATGCTGATTTCACCACCGTTGCTTGCCATATGCGCCTTAGCTGAATCGCTAGTGTGGCAGGCATAACAGTTAGCGGTGACTGGGCTTGTCATTTTGCTACCTGGCTCAGCGATGTATTGATTTGGCACTTTGCTTAAATCAATCGCTTTTTCATGACAGGCAACGCAGCTAGTAGAGGCTTCAATCGCGCCTGCACCGTTAGCGGTTTGCGCTTGAGTTCCATCAGCTTTAACTTCACCGACTTTAGCGCCATTACCCCAGTGCCAGCTGTGCACCATAGGACCAAAACCTGCGCCTAAGGCTGCTGAAGTACGTTCCATGCCGTTGTCATGGCAGGCGATACAAGCTTTACCACCTTCATCGAAGGCACCATTTTTGTGGAACGCAGTGGCATCGTTGTGACAAGTAGTACAGCTGTTAGTACTC
Source organism: Shewanella sp. DC2-4 (assembly GCF_013248875.1). Taxonomy (NCBI): domain Bacteria; kingdom Pseudomonadati; phylum Pseudomonadota; class Gammaproteobacteria; order Alteromonadales; family Shewanellaceae; genus Shewanella; species Shewanella sp. DC2-4. Next base: position 1,202,859 of record NZ_JABRVR010000002.1, read on the forward strand.
GCTATCTCACGACGTTCGAAGCCAGAGACCTTTTGAGTGGTGACAGGGTTAACGACATCTGAGTAAGCCGTAAAGGATATGCCCATAGAACCATCATAACCTGTCGCTCTTAGGCTGCCATTACTTTGGTAGCGTTGCTTGCCATCATATTCCATCCAACCAGCGGTACTGAATGTCACGCGGGCAGAATAAACATAGTTAGCATTCACTGCGCTGATATCTGTCAGTAAATGACAGATATTTTTAGTGCCGTCAGTGTTGTAACCATAGTAGTAGTTAGTACGGTTACCTGGGCGACCCACTAAGCTGCCATTTTCATAGGAATGTAAATAAGCGCCCGCATAAACTACGGGTTTCTTAGCGTCATATACTAGCGGGCTAGAATAGTTAAAGTTGTCTTTAATGCTAAAGACGTTACCATCGGTGTCTTTCACTGTCAGTGTTGTACACCAGCCTGGGGCGGTTACTGCTGCCGCAGCACCTGTCGGCGCATAGTGGTCTGTCTTGGTAGAAATATCATCTACTTTAACAGGTGTTGATAGACTTAATTTATACTTAGCGCGAATCGCTTGGCGTTCGGTTATACCCGCTTTGCTTTCGTGCATAATGCGCAGATCCGCACCATTACTTGGGATAATAGCCCCTGGTACGCCACCACTGTCATGGCAATCAATACAACCTGGTCCAGCTACGTTGATGTTTTTAGGTGCTTCAACGTGACAAGATGTACAGTTTTGTACTGAAAAGTCTTTAGTAAAATCTTGGTGATTGATATGACCAATTTTAGATAGGGTGTTTGTCGCATAGCCACCCGTAGAGAAACCTTCAGCATTGACAACTGCGCGGCTAACTGAACCGTGACACACTAAACAGCCTTCCACGAAGGTGACTTCGCTGTCCATGCCAGTAGCGACATAGCTTGCATGACGACGAGGGCTTGTTGAGTAGTCGATATGGCAAGAGTAACAACTATCAGTTGTGGTTGAATGGGTGCCTTCAGGTTTGTTAACGACCAGAGGTTTAGAGGTCGCAATACCATTATTACCACCGACACGTAACCAAACAATACCTTCAGTGCTTGGATTAACCCCTTTCATTGGTACTTTAAATTGGTAATGACCATCAGCTAAAGCGGTCAATTCAGCGCCGACGGTTGCTTGAGTTGCTTCACCGCCAATATGGACGTTATCTGCAACACCATTTTTATCAGCTTCGGTGCGGTTAGTGATGAAGCCTTTATCTGTTAGTGCAGCCACTTTGGCTTGAGCATTTAACAGTCCGTTGATTAGGTTATTGTTTTCATCTGTAATTTCAAATTCGTAAGTGATACTGCCTTCGCCAAAGCTATAGTTGATCACTTTGACGTTAGTCATAGTAGAACTGGTGACTGGGGGCGGTGTTCCAGGCTCTCCGGGTGTTCCAGGTTCACCGGGTGTTCCAGGGATACCGGGCGTTCCTGGTGCTCCATCTACACCATCTTTACCATCATCGCCACAGCCAACAAGGGCGCCAGTTAGTGCTAAGGCAACTAAATATGCCAGTTTTCTAGAGGTGAAAATTCTCATCATAATCTCCATTTGATCCAATATGCGAATAAAGGACGGAGTGGAGCACTAAAGTTTGCAGGGTAGATTAGTGCTTTGACCGTTGGTCTCAATTTGCAAGCTATCGAATACTTTTCTTTTTTTAATTGAGCACGTTTTGTCTCGAATGAAATATTACTGTTAAATTTGTGTTTGTTTTTTGAGCGCAAGCCCATTTATACCTATTACTTTGGAGGTAGATCGCACTTTTTAAATTTAACTTTTACTAATTTTTCCTTATGAAACAACATTTAAGTTTCAGTTAAGCTTTCATTAACAATTGAGCGGTATCGGGGCGTTTTTTATGTTTTTTGCAGGGAAGAGTATTAAATGAAGTGGACTAGAAATATTTCAGGAGGCGATTGGGGATTAAAATGATTGATAAGTTGGTGTCATTGCAGAATTTCATGATAAAAGCTTAGCGGCTGCTAGTGTTCTGATGTGAAGCGCAATGTTAGACTAGCGCTCAATTTGGCTCTGGTAGCAGACGCGTAAGCGATAACGTTTTTAAAGGGTATAAGTCTTGGCTCAATTGTATTTTTATTATTCGGCAATGAACGCGGGTAAATCCACTTCCCTATTACAGTCATCCTATAACTACCGTGAACGCGGTATGAATACTTTGGTCATGACAGCTTCCATAGATGACAGATATGGCAAAGGTAAAGTGGCCTCACGTATTGGCATTGAAACCGAAGCACAGGTATTTAGTAGCCAAGATGATTTGACTCAAATGATTAGCGATGTGCATCAAGCTACGCCATTAAGTTGTGTGCTGGTGGATGAGTGTCAGTTTTTGAGTAAAGAACAGGTTAAGCAGCTGACGCATGTGGTCGATAATATTGATATTCCTGTACTCTGCTATGGCCTAAGAACGGACTTTCAAGGCGAACTTTTTAGCGGCAGTCATTATTTATTAGCTTGGGCCGATAAATTAGTTGAGTTGAAGACTATTTGTCATTGTGGGCGTAAGGCTAACATGGTGGTGCGTCTTGATGGTGAAGGCAAGGTGATGCGCGAGGGTGAGCAAGTGGCGATTGGCGGTAATGAAAGTTACGAGTCTGTCTGTCGCAAACATTTTCGTGAATTTATCTGGGATGCGCATGAATATGTGGGATGAGGCTTCGTTAATAGTGTGATTATTGAGCGACTCATTCTTTTTGTGCGACTTAAATTAGCTCGTTTTGTTTTTAAGTCATACTGTCTGTTGCCTTAATCGCTGAAAATACCTTGATATCAACAAATTAATATTTGGCAAAATGTACTATCAGCTTAACATTAGTATTGATTAGTGGCGGTTGTGGGTCACAGGCACCCTTCTTTACAGTGAAGTTAGGTTTGATAAAGTGTGGAACATAATGGGTACTAAGACTAATTAATAGAGCCGGATAATGGCTAGATGAGTTTGATATCTTGCTTTACTGAGTGGCAACGGATTTGCTGAGTTGCATGAAAGATGAATATTTTAGTGTTTTTTTGGAGCTGTTTTGCCTAATTCCACATCAGAGATGAAGTTCGAAAATTATCGTCCTCGTCCACCACAACCTGAGCCTAAAGCTAAGGTTAAGCCGCCGCGTAAAGCCAGATCAAAGGGCAGGGTCTGGTTCTTATTTTTCATTCTGATTTGCTGCGCTGCATTGCTGATTGGACTTGAAGTTAAAACTTCGTTTTACCAAGCAAAATTCATCAATCAATATGCTAAGACGCTCACCTATGAATTAGAAAGCTCACCGAGCCAAGCGGTTATTTATCCTAGTTATGGTCCTTTTGATGAGCGCCATGGCTACAGTAAGTTACCTCAGTATATTGATAGGTTATTGCAACGGAATTTTCAGATAACGCAACAAGTGGCGTTTTCGCCAGCGTTGCAGGAATACGCTCAACTTGGATTTTTTCCGCCTTACCATGAAAAGGCCCAATCTGGGTTGACGCTGCTCGATTGCCGCAATACCGATTTATACGAATTTGCCTATCCTAAACGGGTTTATCAGGACGACGATAAGATCCCCAATGAAATCGTTAATACTTTGCTGTTTATTGAAAACCGCGAGTTATGGACGACGGAAGAGAAACTCAATCCTGTGATCGACTGGCCACGTTTTGTGGTGGCAGGTATGAGTCAAATTGCTGAAATGGTTGGTATGAATGTCTCTACCGCGGGTGGCAGTACACTCGCGACTCAGATTGAGAAATTCCGCCATTCTTCCCAAGGTTTAACCTTGAGCATTAAGGATAAGTTACTGCAAATTGGCTCGGCCAGTGTGCGCGTGTACCAACAAGGTGAAAACACTGAACCTGCTCGTAAGCGCATCGTTCAAGATTATCTGAATACCGTGCCATTATCTTCGGCGCCAAATCATGGTGAAGTTCATGGTATTGGTGATGGGCTGTGGGCGTGGTTTGGTACCGATTTCGATACTGCAAACAAGCTGTTAGCATCGCCGCAGATCAAAGGTAATGCCACCAAGCGCGGACAAGTATTCCGACAAGTGGTTGCCTTGATGATCGCCCAACGTCGTCCGTCCTACTATCTATTGCAAGGTCATGAAGATCTTGAAAACTTAGTCGATAGCCATATCCGTTTACTCGGCCAGTATTATTTGATTGATCGTGGCCTACGTGATGCTGCACTCGCGCAGAAATTGCAGTTTAAGGTCGCCAAGCCGCAGCGTAATACCCAATCTGGCGCAGATAAGGGCGTGAACACAGTTCGCATTCGCACCGCAGGCATGTTAAATGTGGGGCTGTATGATTTAGACAGGCTCGATTTGACGGTCAATAGTAGCTTACACAGTGACTTACAGCAGAAAGTCAGTCACTACTTACGCAGTCTGGCGCAAGTGCCTACCGCGGAGAAAGTGGGTCTGCTTGGCGAACGGTTACTCGACCCAAGTCAACTGCAAAACGTGCTGTATAGCTTTACGCTTTATGAGCGCACTGATACCGCCAACCGAGTTAGAGTGCAGACGGATAGCACTGATCAGCCTTTTGATATTAACGAGGGCAGTAAGTTGGAATTGGGCTCAACCGCTAAATTGCGGGTGATGGCGACCTACTTAGAAATCATTGCCGAGATCCACGACAAGTATTCCAAGAAACATGGGATTGAATTGGAATCCATCATTATCGAACCAAGGGATCATTTAACCCGTTGGGCGATTGATTACTTGATTTTAAATCCCGACAGACGTTTAGACCGCATGTTAGATGCGGCGTTACAGCGAGAATATTCGGCCTCAACCAGTGAACAATTTTTTACCGGTGGTGGGTTGCATGTGTTTAATAACTTTAAAAAAACAGAAGATTTAAAAACGCCAACACTTTACCAAGCCCTGCAGGATTCGGTTAACTTGCCGTTTGTGCGCCTTATGCGCGATATCGTGAATTACAGCAGTAGCATGCAAAACGAGGGCAATATGGCCCAGTTGCTGCGTAATGATAAAGATCCGCGCCGTGACGAATATCTGCGGGTATTTGCTGATAGAGAAGGTAATACCTTCGTTACTAAGTTTTATCGCAAGTACAAAAAAGTGGCTTCGAATGAGCGTTTCGACATGTTTTTTGACGGTTTGTCCCAGTCGGAGCAGCAGTTGACGGCGGCGTATCGCTATTTACTGCCCGATGAACCTATGGCGGCATTTAAGGCTTTCTTGAAGCAAAGATTGCCGCAGGTGAGCTATACCGATGGTCGTATTAAGAGCTTATACAACAAGTACGGTCCGGATAAATATAATTTGCCAGATCAAGGCTATATCGCACGGGTGCATCCCTTGGAATTGTGGGTGCTGGATTACCTTAATCATAATCCTGATGCCAACTTGAACGATGTTAAGCAGGCGAGTGAAGCACAACGTCAAGAGGTTTACCGTTGGTTGTTTAGGACGCGGCATAAAAACGCCCGTGATGTACGAGTGCAAGTGATGCTTGAAGTTGAAGCCTTCCTTGACATACATCAACGTTGGGCGCGTTTAGGTTATCCCTTTGATTCTATGGTGCCATCCTTAGGCTCAGCGCTGGGTAGCTCGGGTGACCGACCCGCAGCCTTAGCCGAGCTGATGGGCATTATTCAAAATGATGGCTATCGTTTGCCCACAGTGCGTATCAATCAGCTGCATTTCGCCGCAGATACGCCCTATGAAGTGAGATTGCAGAATCAGAACACCCAAGGTGAGCGGGTAATGCGCCATGAAGTAGCACAAGCCTTAAAAGCCGCGCTGGCGAACGTAGTGCAAAACGGCACCGCACGTCGTTTAAAGGGCATTTTTACCGATGAAAAAGGTGGCATGTTAGCCATAGGCGGGAAAACCGGCACCGGTGATAACCGTATTGTGACTCAGATGCAGCAAGGTAAAAAAGTGGCGACTACGGCGATGAACCGCACCGCGACCTTCGTGTTTTATCTAGGTGACAAATACTTCGGTACTTTGACCGCCTTCGTGCCAGGCAGTAAATCCGATGATTTTAGTTTTACCTCGGCGCTGCCATTGCAGGTGATGAAGGGCATGATGCCTATTTTAGCTCCCTATGTACAAACCGAGCAGGGCATGTGTGTGGTGAACGAATAAAGGCATGAATTAAGTGCCACGCCAACGACAAAGAGTGTTCCTGATGAACACTCTTTGTCGTTTTAAGGCTTAAATTCTCTATCGATTGAGTTTATTGCTGTGGTTAACATGGTTTAGTTAAAGCACTGTGATAAAAGTGCAGCGATTAAGATTACTGCGGTGATAACTGGTAGATTTTTGATTTAGCTTCATCGGTTACGAGATAAATCAGTCCATCTGGCCCTTGCACGACTGAGCGTAATCTTTGCCCTAATTCAGTTTTCAGTAGCCGTTCTTCTTTAATTATCTTGTCGCCATCAAGCACTAAACGCACCAGTGTTTTTTCCTTTAGGCTGGCGAGTAAAATATTATTTTGCCACTGCGGAAATTTGTCACCTGTGTAAAACATAAAGCCCGCCGTGGCAATTGAGGGAACCCATTTGTAGACGGGTTGCTCCATTCCAGCCTTGTGGGTGCCTTCGCCGATGTTGCCGCCGCCGTAATTCTCACCATAGGTAATCACAGGCCAGCCATAGTTTTTGCCCGCCTCATCAATATTGAGTTCATCGCCGCCCTGGGGCCCATGTTCGCCCGTCCACAATACTTTGCTGATGGGATTGATCGCCGCGCCCTGCATATTGCGGTGACCAATAGACCAGATCTCGGGTAAGGCGCCAGCCGTATTGACGAAGGGGTTATCCTTAGGCACTGAGCCATCGGCATGAATACGCACCACTTTGCCTAAATGATTGTCCAATGTTTGTGCGCTATCTTTTTCGCTATAGCGATCGCCAAGTGTGATAAATAAAGTGCCGTCAGGCGCCCATACTAAACGAGAGCCAAAATGGTGGCCGCTGTTGATTTTGGGGTGCTGACTAAAAACGCGGGTGAGATTTTCAAGCTTGTTACCATTGAGCGTGGCAAAACTGACCGCTGTGCTATTGAGCTCACTTGCATCACCTTCAGCGGGTTCTGAATAACTGAAATAGATTTTTTTGCTGCTGGCAAAATCTGGCGCAAGCACGACATCAAGTAAACCACCTTGACCTTTGGCATACATAGGCGGTAAACCCGTTAAGGGTTCACCCACTTTGCCTGCGGTGCTGACAATGCGCATTCTGCCAGCACGTTCAGTCACTAGCATACTGCCGTCGGGTAAGAATGCCATACCCCAGACATTCTCTAACCCTTGGGCTATGGTTTTTACCTGAATATTACCCGTTTCCGTTTTGACGCTAATGGTCGCTGCGCTAGCGGTTTCGGTGTAAATAGCCGGTGAGCATGCAATAAGACACAGGGCAAGATTTAAGGTGCTTAGTTTCAAGGTCTTTGGCATTAATTTACTCAGTCTCAAGGTCCTCAGCTTCAAGGTCATCAGTTTCATCGCTATCCTTAATCACAGTGTTCTCCTATAGGATGGATCAGAGTAACAAGTCAGTCACATAAGGGCAATTTATCGGTGAGACCTTGTATCGAAAACTCGCCTGTCCAGCTTTTATGAGTTTAAGTTTCACAAATCAAAAGCCTAACGTATGAAAACTAACGCATGAAAAACTAGCGCATGAAAAAGCCTAAGGCCATCGCTAAACCGACGATCACAATAAAGCCGCGTAGCAAGGGCTGTGAAATACGGTAGGCCAGCGCCGCCCCCACATAACCACCGACAATCGCCATAACGGCAAGCAGCAACAGATATTGCCCATTGATAACATTGCCCGCGGCATAAACCACAACGGCGATGGCGGTGAGCAGGGCTGAAATCAGATTTTTAAGTCCGTTCATCCCATGTAGATTGGTTTGCCCCATCAGGCCAAAACTTGCGAGTAGTATGATGCCTAAGCCACCATTAAAATAACCGCCATAGATACACACAGCCGACAGCATTATCAGTGCCGTTATCGGACTTAACATTGGCGTAGAGGTGTTTTCGCCTTGCTCAGCGATTCTTCGTTTGAGCAACCAAGGGCCAACAATAAAGGCCGCGGTGGCCAGTAGAATCAGCCAAGGGATCAGCTTTGCGAAGACTTGCTCGCTGGTGGTCAGCAAAATACCCGCGCCAATACTGCCGCCAATTAAAGCAATTAAGATCAGATTCTTAAGGCTAAGACTCGCCGGATATTCGATATCCTTTCTAAAACGCCATGCGCTGGCGATATAACCAGGCAGCAGCGCGGCTGTCCCCGTGGCATTCGCCGCAATCGGTGGAACCCCGACAAACACTAACGCTAATAGGGTAATAAAACTGCCTCCACCGGCAACTGCATTGAGCATGCCGCCTAAAAAGCCCGCGAGTGCAATAATAAGCCAGTCCATAGATACCGCTCCTTTGGACAATGAGAGAGTTAAACAGAGCGCTAAAAATGTGTCTGTTATTATGAGTCAATCTAAGCACTCACCCTAACAGGATGATTTCGATATTGAAAGTCGCGTAATGATTCGTTACATATCGCCATTCGTGAAGGTGAAAATATAGGATGAGTGAGCAGGCTTTTATTTGCTTAGTGCTAGGGGACTTGGTCCCAAATACCAGACATAAAAATAACCGCTGCTATGGCTTCACTTTGCTCGGTAAAAACATCTTCTCCCCAACAGTTTTGCCCACGTTCTTGGTAGTAAACATGAAAGGTACTGAGCATAGGTGTTCGAATGCAATACCAACCATCGAAGGTATTCTTAGCAAAATTGACCCAATACTGCGCATCAGCAGTTTGGATTTGCTGAATGAGTAATTCATTTTGCGATAGCAAGGCCACAAGCTCATTCTGGGTGGTTATTTGATGCTCGGCTTTTATAGCCTCGAGAAGATTTTTAAGTTTTATCATGGGATCTTTTTCATTCATCGAGAGTATCTACATCACTTTTAACGAATGGCCGCGGAGATGGAGGATTGGATTAATGCTTCAAAAATATCTGTTTGCCCGGCAGGAATAAGCTGCCTGTGAATTTCGCGGCGTTTCGCACTGTCGAATAAACGCTCCGCAACCCAGCCGGTTAAATAGAGTGAGGAAAGGCAGCCGCCCGCAGTGGCAATATTGCCATTAATCACGAGGGCGCAGTCTTCTACATCGACGCCCATGGCAACTAGGGCAGGTTTTGCATCGGGGTGAGTCGTTGCCGAGAGATTGTCGAGTAGCCCTAATTTGGCAAAGAAGAATGACCCCGCGCAGATACTGCCAAGCAATTGTCGTGTGGGATCTAATTTAAGGGCAGACATAAACTCAGTATCAGCAAGTGCCGCAGGTACGCCTTTGTAACCACTGCTGAATAATACCACGTCTGCATCAGCGACTTCGGCCACATGACCATCGGTTGCAACCATCATCCCCAAACTCGACCTGTGGCTAGGCTTTGTCCCGAGAACTTTTACTGTCCAATCGGTTTTTGTACGGCCGAGAATATCGCGCATTAAGAAGAAATCGATATCGGTAAATTCATCAAATATCACAATCGCAATCTGGTACATAAGCTTTCCTCTGGCTTGTATTGTGGATGACTTAAGGCTTGAATACGCTCAGCTTTAAGCCTTGGGTCCTCAATATGAATAGAATCATGATTTATTGGTTATCCATTTTTTATGAAAATTTGGTTAATCAAAATCTTAACCAGCACTAAACGATGGCAGTCGCTTGGCGAAAATAGTATGGGCATCAAAATCTTGGCTTTGCATTCTGGTTAATGTGTTGGTTAACACCTCATCAGCAGCATCTTCAATCCGCTGTATCCCTAACGTTGCAACATAATCACTAAATGATGTGGATACTTGTTCAAACAAGGCTGTGATCTCGCCAAAGGCTGGATGACTGAATTGTGGGTTAGGCAAACCCCTAAGGGATCGCAGTTTCAGCAGCATTAACGCTGTCAATGGTAAATATGTGTGCGGCCCACCATTGAACTCAAAAAAGCACATTTTATCCCCAATAACTGCTTGTTCTACCTGATGATCACACAGGGTTTGCAGCATAGTGCTGATGAATTCGATATCCTGTGTATCCCAGTTATCTAAAAATGGCGCATAGGGGAAAGGAGCCGTTTTTCGCAGTGTCACTTGCACTTCCGTGGCAGAAGGCGGCTCAATAACGCCCAAATAGCGCCCATACAGCAGCACCAAAAAATCGCCTATAAAACTGTGGGAGCGAATTATCCAGCCTGAGCGCCAAGCCATTGCGTTGGCATAATACAGCTCGTCGGCCTCAGTCTTAAGCCCTGAAAAAAGCATCAGCACCAGCCTGAATACATGGGTTGTATCCCAACTAGCATTAGTAAAACCACCGGTGTTTTCAACCGCAGTGCAGTATTTGTAATAGTCTATGGCGGTATCAAAATAGCCGTAAGCGAGCGAATGCAGCAGCGGTGCCGCCTCGAGCTTGCCTGATTCAATATACGTAAGTTGTGCCGCAAAATTCCAATGACATTCAGGTACTGCGAACTCAGATCCAAATAACTCCCACTGGCGAAAATCATCAGGGTAATCAATATATGCTTTTAATCTCTCGAATTTTTCCGCTATCCCAGTATCAATATAACCAGTCAACAAATACTGGTTGTATTCAAACACGTTTTTTGGATAATCGCGCATCAGCTTGCGGCTTCGGCTGCGTTTATTGAGAAACTTATCTAACATTCTGTGTATCCTTTTTACTTAGCTGGCGTCAAGTTTACCGTAACGGCGCTAAATATGACTATCTGTAGCATTTTTGAAGCAAGCATTAAGCGACTCCGTTGTAGCGATGGTGAACACACATTCGCCAGCAAAGAACCTTACTAACATATGGTGTTATCAGTTTAATGCGCGACATTGTTCATTATTGAATATGCTGGGATGGGGAGTAAACCGCACTCTTGCGTTGGCGACCATCGGAAAAAGGGACTTTTCCGTTGAGCCCCCAAAGATGGATTTACGGCGTGTCGCCAGAGCATTAGTGCTGTTTATGGTGATAAGCTCTCAAAAAGTACCTAGACTGCAAAAGCTCACAAAAAACAAGGTTTGTAGTGAACAAGCTGGTGGTGAATTTTACTCATGGTTCCTCGCTTTCGCGGGGATGACAAAAGCAACAAGGCCCAGAATCATTTTCTGGGCCTTGTTGGTATCGTAAAACGTCGGTTAACGCTCAAAACTCTTTAGGCTTAAAGCTTCAAACTAACTTGAGTTTCAACCTTAGCCGCTATACGTTACTTGCGCATTTTAGAGAACGCTTAAAACACCATTTCTGGTACATGCTCTGGCACGATTAACTTGCCAGCAGTTTTGCTGACGATTTCTTCTACGCTGACACCTGGTGCGCGCTCTAACAAATGAAATGCGCCATCTTTGATTTCGATAAAGGCTAAATCTGTGACGACGCGTTTAATGCAGCCGTAACCTGTTAGCGGCAATTCGCACACGGGTAGCAGCTTAGAATTGCCGTATTTATCGGCGTGCATCATAGTCACGATAATGTTTTCGGCGCCCGCGACTAAATCCATCGCACCGCCCATGCCTTTGATGAGTTTGCCGGGGATCATCCATGAGGCGATAGAGCCGTTCACATCGACTTCAAAGGCGCCGAGTACGGTTAAGTCCACATGGCCGCCACGGATCATGGCAAAGCTTTCGGCGGAGGAGAAAAACGAAGCGCCTTTGACTGCGGTAACGGTTTGTTTGCCCGCGTTGATTAAATCTGGGTCGATGGCGTCTTCGGTAGGGAATTCGCCCATGCCGAGTAGGCCGTTTTCCGATTGCAACATGACTTCCATGCCTTCGGGAATGTAGTTGGCCACCAGTGTTGGAATGCCGATGCCGAGGTTGACGTAGTAGCCATCTTTTAATTCTTTGGCGACGCGCTGAGCCAGTTGTTCTCTTGATAATGCCATGATATCTATCCTTTCTATTTGGCTTTGACGCTTTGGTCTTTATTCTTAGGTTTTTACCCTTAGTTTTAACTTTAGGGAGCTAAGTGCCAATTGCGTTAACTGTGTTTCAAGGTTTTGCCAGCGCCTTTTATTTCGCGGCTTTTACCGTGCGCTGCTCGATACGTTTCTCGAACTTGCCTTGAATAACTCGGTCAACATAGATGCCCGGCGTGTGGATATGATCTGGATCTAGCTCGCCCGGCTCAACAATAAACTCGGCTTCAACCACAGTGATTTTGCCCGCGGTCGCCATCATAGGGTTAAAGTTGGCGGCGGTTTTACGGAATACCAAATTACCCATGGTATCGGCTTTCCATGCACGCACTAAGGCAAAATCTGCGGTCAGCGATTCTTCTAACACGTAATGGCGACCTTTGATTTCTCGGGTTTCTTTGCCATCAGCCACCGGCGTGCCGTAGCCCGTTGCAGTGAAAAATGCCGGAATACCTGCGCCGCCTGCGCGGATCTTTTCCGCCAGCGTGCCTTGGGGCGTTAAAATCACATTGAGTTCGCCAGAGAGCATTTGCTGTTCAAAGGTGGCATTTTCGCCCACGTAAGAGGCGATCATAGTGGCGATTTGGCGATGTTTTAACAGTAAGCCAAGGCCGAAATCGTCAACGCCAGCGTTGTTTGATATCGCCGTTAAGCCGTTAACGCCCATCTTAACCATTTGATTGATTAAGCCTTCTGGAATGCCGCACAGGCCAAAGCCGCCGACCATGATGGTCATGTCGTCCGATAAGCCTGCTAACGCTTCTTCATAGCTGCTGACGACTTTATTGAGTCCTGCCATTGTGATGTCCTTTTATGCTTTAGAAAACGCGCGGGAAATAACGCGCGTTTTTAATAACGGTTGTTGGTGTCGTTAATGGTTTTTGTTTTATTTTGCTAACAGGGCTGTGGCCACTTTCGAACCGTTTTTACGATTCAACTGCGTGCTGATCGCTTGCCCTGCTAACGCGAGTTTTTGTAAATCGATACCCGTTTCGAATCCCATGCCGTGCAGCATATACAATAAGTCTTCGGTGGCAAGATTGCCCGATGCGCCTTTGGCATAGGGGCAACCACCAAGACCCGCAACCGAGGAGTCAAACACCCGCACACCTAAGTCTAAGCAGGCCAAAATGTTGGCTAATGCTTGGCCATAGGTGTCGTGAAAGTGTAGCGCCAGTTTTTCGACTGGGACGCGCTCAGCCACTGTTTGCAGCATTCTACGGGCTTTTTGCGGTGTGCCTACACCGATAGTGTCGCCGAGCGATATTTCGTAGCAGCCCATTTTGTAAAGGATTTCAGACACACGGGCCACTTCACTGACCGCTATCTCACCTTCGTAGGGGCAGCCGAGCACGCAAGACACATAACCGCGCACCGGAATATTGTGTTTTTTTGCTAATTCCATCAAAGGGATAAAGCGTTCAATCGACTCTTCTATCGAGCAGTTGATATTGCGCTGACTAAAGCTTTGTGAGGCGGCGCCAAATATTGCCACCTCACTCGCTTTTGCATCCAGTGCCAGTTCAAAGCCTTTGACGTTGGGTGTGAGCGCGCTATACACCACGCCGCTTTGACGCTGTATTTGCTTGAGCACATCGGCAGAATCGGCCATTTGTGGCACCCATTTAGGTGACACAAAGCTGCCGGCTTCGATACGCTTAAGCCCCGCACCTGCCAGCGATTCAATCAAGGCGATTTTAGCTGCCGTCGGCACTGCGACTTCGTTTTGCAGGCCGTCGCGTGCGCCCATCTCGAAGATACTGACCCTGTCTTTGGCGTTCGCTGCTTGGCTTAGATTGGCTAACGACATCTTAGGCTTCCTTGATCGCGGTTGGCTCGTCTGTCTCTAACGGCTCTACATTGAGCAAGGTTGCGCCATCGGTCACTAGCTCGCCCGCCTTAAAGTAGAACTCAGTGACGATACCGTCAAAGGGGGCTTCGATTGTGTATTCCATCTTCATGGCTTCCATCACCAGCAAACCTTGGCCCGCTTTCACTTGTGTGCCGATATCGACTAAATGGGTCACTACCGTGCCGTTCATGGGCGCTTTTAACTTGTCAGCATTGCTGGCTTGTTCTTCGACCACGAGTGTTTGCACTGCTTTAAAGTGGTAACTGCCAGAGGATAAAAACAGCGTAAAGTCATCACCTTGGGCACTAACGGGCACTTTACTCTTATGGCCGTTGATTTCAGCGAGCAGTAAATCTTGTTTCAGCTCGCCATTGAGTAACCAATCTTGTCCGTGCAGCGGTAGCTGATACATGCCACCTAAATCGAGCATCACTAACTGCTGCAATTCATGGGCATCATCGAGTAGGGCAATATTGTGCTGGCTGCAGCTGTTGAGTCTAAAGCCGCTGACTTGACCCCAAGGCGAGTAAGGATCGGCGCTGTTGACAGCTTGCGCTTTGGCGGCTTCTTTACGGGCAAGCACTTGATACAGCGCGGCAAAGGCAAGGGCAGTGTCAGCTTCGCTTGAAGCTGTGCCAATTAAGGTGTCGCCATAACGGCCAATAAAGTCAGTGCTAAAGTCGGCATTGGCAAACGCTGGGTGTTCGGCAATGTTCGCTAAAAACTCAATGTTGTGCTTAAGACCGCTGATTTGATACGACTCTAAGGCATGCACTAAACGTTGCAGGGCGCGCGGGCGCGATTCATCCCAGACGATAAGCTTGGCAATCATAGGATCGTAGAAGTTACTGATCACATCGTTTTCACTAATGCCCGAATCGATACGCACGTATTTGCTTTGTTCGGGTTCACGTAAAAAGTTGAGCTTACCGCTGGCGGGTAAAAACTCATTCTGTGGATCTTCGGCATAAATACGCACTTCAAAGGAATGGCCGTGGATCCGCACTTCATCTTGCTTAAGGGGTAATGGCTGACCACTGGCGACCATTAACTGCCATTTGACTAAATCTTGGCCCGTTACCATTTCAGTCACTGGATGCTCAACCTGCAGACGGGTATTCATCTCCATGAAATAGAAGCTATTGTCTGTGTCGAGCAGAAACTCTACAGTCCCCGCGCCAACATAATCGATAGCTTTGGCTGCCGCGACGGCTGCTTCACCCATTTGGGCGCGCAGTGCATCGCTTAACCCTGGCGCTGGCGCTTCTTCGACCACTTTTTGGTGGCGACGTTGAATCGAACAATCGCGATCCGATAAATAAATCGCGTTGCCAAAGGTGTCGGCAAACACTTGCACTTCGACGTGGCGCGGCTGGCGTAAATAACGCTCCATCAATAACTTATCGTTACCAAAAGAAGAGGCCGCTTCACGGCGCGCCGAGTTAACGGCTTCCATGATTTCGCCTTCATTCTCGACGATACGCATGCCTTTACCGCCGCCGCCATAAGCCGCTTTAATCAGCATAGGGAAGCCGATTTTCAGTGCCTCCGCTTTTAAGGTCGCATCGGTTTGGTCATCGCCGTGATAACCCGGCACTAAGGGCACATTTGCCGCTGTCATAATGGATTTGGCGGCGCTTTTGCTGCCCATGGCATCGATAGCATCACTGCCTGGGCCAACAAAGGCGATGCCTGCGGCTTCACATTTACGGGCAAAGTCGGCGTTTTCAGATAAGAAACCATAACCTGGATGAATGGCTTGGGCGCCCGCTTTTTTGGCGATGTCGATAATCAAATCGCCCTTTAAATAGGAGTCTGCTGGCGCACTGCCGCCTAAATAGAAAGATTCGTCGGCCATGGCGACATGGCGCGCTTCTTTATCGGCATCGGAATATAGGGCAACGGTGCGAACGCCCATGGCATGGGCCGTTTTGATGATGCGACAGGCGATTTCACCGCGGTTAGCAATCAATAGTTTGGTAAACATGTGCTTGGTCAACATCAAAGGGCTCCTTGGGTATCACTTGGCTTTTGCATTGGCGTTGGAGAGGGCATTGAGTGCGCTTGTTGCCAGTTAGGCTGACGTTTCTCAAAAAAGGCGTTTAAGCCCTCTTGGCCCTCGGTCGATACCCGAATGCGGGCGATACGCTCGCTAGTGTAATCAATGGTGTTTTGGTCTATCACGCCATCTTCAAGATGCGACAGTAGTGTTTTTACCCATGCCATGCCTTGCGGGCTATTGGCTAGCAACGCCTCAATCATCGGCTTTGCGGCGGCGTCTAAGTCATCGCTGATCTCATGAATGACGTTAAGCTTTAATGCGGTTTCTGCACTAAAACGCTCGGCGGTCAGCATGTAGCGGCGCGATGCACGATTACCCATAGCGCGGGCAACGTAAGGGCTAATTACTGCTGGAATTAATCCGAGTTTCACTTCGCTCAAGCAAAAGCTGGCGCGCGTCGTGGCGATAGCGATATCGCAGGCGCAAATCAGCCCCAGTGCGCCGCCAAAGGCTGCACCTTGCACTAGTGCAATGGTGGGCTTAGGAAAGGTATCAAGATCCTGCATCAGTTTTGCTAAGGCTTTGGCATCATTTAGATTTTGCTCAAAGTCCATTTTGGCTTGCTTGCGCATCCAATTGAGATCGGCACCAGCACTGAAATTTTTGCCGTTCGCTTTGAGTACCAGCACTTGGCAATCCTTGTGCTCAGCAAAATAGCTAAGCACAGCAATCATCTCGCTAATCATCACTTCATCGAAGGCGTTGTGCACATCGCTGCGATCTAAAATAAGCTCGGCAACGCCGTTATTGAGTGCATGGCTCACGTGCTGTAAGTTGCTTAAATCCTTTGCGTCGCTAGCGCTGTTTAATGTGTCTGTCATTATTTTTTTCCTATCTTCTTGTGTGGCATATGTTTTTCACATGTGCCTTTTACATACGGAACACACCAAAGCGGGTGTCTTCGATAGGAGCATTTAATGCTGCCGATAGGGCAAGGCCGACCACATCGCGGGTTTGCGCCGGGTCAATAATGCCGTCATCCCATAAGCGGGCGCTGGCATGATACGGATGACCTTCTTTATCGTACTGGGCGACAATCGGCGCTTTAAAGGCTTTTTCATCCTCAAGTGACCATTCTTCACCTTTACGGGCTAAACCGTCGCGGCGTACTGTGGCGAGAACGCCTGCGGCTTGCTCTCCGCCCATCACAGAAATACGGGCATTAGGCCACATCCACATCATGGTCGGTTCGAACGCGCGGCCACACATGCCGTAGTTACCCGCGCCGTAGCTGCCGCCGATAATCACAGTGAATTTAGGCACATTGGCACAAGACACCGCGGTTACCATTTTGGCACCGTGTTTGGCTATGCCTTCGTGTTCGTACTTTTTACCCACCATAAAGCCGGTGATATTTTGTAGGAACAGCAGCGGAATTTTGCGCTGGCAGCACAGTTCAATAAAGTGCGCGCCTTTTTGCGCCGACTCAGAGAAAAGAATGCCGTTGTTGGCGACAATGCCGACGGGGTAGCCGTGAATACGGGCAAAACCGCATACTAAGGTTGCGCCATAGTTGGCTTTAAACTCATCAAAATCAGAATCATCGACGATACGGGCGATCACTTCTTTAACATCAAAGGGCTTTTTCAAATCAGTGCCGACAATGCCGTACAGTTCGCTAATGTCGAACTTCGGTGGTTTGACAGGACTTAAGAGTGATTTGATTTCTTTTTGATGATTCAGGCGTGATACCGCGCGGCGTGCAAGCTCTAACGCATGCTCATCGTTTTGGGCTAAATGATCCGCTACGCCGGAAATTTTAGTGTGCACTTCGGCGCCGCCGAGTTCTTCGGCGCTGACTTCTTCACCTGTGGCCGCTTTGACTAATGGCGGACCGGCTAAGAAGATAGTGCCTTGATCTTTTACGATAATCGATTCATCCGCCATGGCCGGCACATAGGCGCCGCCTGCGGTACATAAGCCCATCACCACTGCAATTTGGGGAATGCCCTTAGCGGACATTTGCGCTTGATTGTAAAAGATGCGGCCGAAATGGTCGCGGTCGGGGAAGACTTCATCTTGGCGGGGCAGGTTAGCGCCGCCCGAGTCGACTAAATAGATACAAGGCAAGTGACAACGGCTCGCAATATCTTGGGCGCGTAGATGTTTTTTAACGGTAATTGGGTAGTAAGTACCGCCTTTAACTGTAGCGTCGTTGGCGATGATCATGCACTCAACACCGCTTACACGGCCGATACCAGCGATAATGCCTGCTGCGGGCACTTCTTCGTCATAAACTTCAAACGCCGCAAATTGCGACAGTTCTAAAAAGGGCGAGCCTGCATCAAGCAGCTTTTCAACCCGCTGACGTGGCAGTAATTTACCGCGAGATAAATGGCGCTCTAGCGCCACAGGGCCGCCGCCGAGTTCGATTTTATTGAGTTTAGTTTTAAGATCGGCCACTAGGGCGGCCATATCGTCTGATTTTGCTTTAAATTCATCGCTACGGGCGTTGATACGACTGCTTATTTGCGTCACTTTGATTGTCCTTATAAAGCGGAAACTCGGTATCACCTTGCTCGAATGGGTGGCGCAAACTGTAAGTTACAGTGAGGTGCTACCCATTCACTTGTGAGAGATTATTTAAACTCGCGTTATTTCGACTCATTGAACAGTTCGCGGCCAATCAGCATGCGGCGAATTTCTGATGTGCCGGCGCCGATTTCATACAGCTTGGCATCACGCAGTAAGCGGCCAGTGGCGTATTCGTTGACATAGCCATTGCCGCCTAGCAGTTGAATTGCATCCAGTGCCATTTTGGTGGCGAGTTCTGCGCTATAAAGAATGGCGCCTGCGGCATCTTTACGGGTGGTTTCACCGCGATCGCAGGATTTTGCCACGTTATAGACATAGGATTTGGCGGCATTCATGCCTGTGTACATGTCGGCTAACTTGCCTTGCACTAGTTGGAATTCACCAATCGATTTACCAAATTGCTCACGCTCGTGGATGTAAGGCACAACGATGTCCATACAGGCATTCATGATCCCCAGCGGACCGCCAGACAGTACGACGCGCTCGTAATCGAGGCCGCTCATCAGCACTTTTACGCCGTTATTGAGTCCGCCTAAAATGTTTTCTTCTGGTACTTCTACATCTTCAAACACCAGTTCGCAGGTGTTAGAGCCGCGCATGCCGAGTTTGTCGAGCTTTTGCGCTTGGCTAAAACCTTTCGAATCACGTTCAACGATAAAGGCGGTAATACCGTGTGCGCCTTTGGTTAAGTCGGTTTTCGCGTAAATGACATAGGTGTGTGCATCTGGACCGTTAGTGATCCACATTTTGTTGCCGTTTAAGATGAATCGGTCGCCTTCTTTACGGGCATGTAGCTTCATCGAAACCACGTCAGAACCCGCGTTTGGCTCACTCATGGCCAGCGCGCCAATATGCTCACCGCTCACCAGTTTTGGCAGGTACTTGGCTTTTTGCGCTGCATTACCGTTACGGTTGATTTGATTGACACACAGGTTTGAGTGGGCGCCGTAACTTAGGCCGATAGAAGCGGATGCGCGGGAGATTTCTTCCATTGCGACGACGTGGGCTAGGTAGCCCATGTTTGCGCCGCCGAACTCTTCGGGTACAGTTACTCCGAGCAGTCCCATTCCTCCAAGCACAGGCCAAAGTTCATTGGGAAAGGCATTGTCGTGATCCACTTTCGCGGCAATCGGAGCGATTTCATTCGCGGCAAAATCCTGCACTGCATCGCGCAGCATATCGACGTCTTCGCCTAGGCCAAAATTTAGACTTGTGTAGAGAGAGTTCATTACTTGTGTCCTTTCAGATGTTCTAATTTTAGATTGTTATAGTTTTTATGATTTTTAGGTGCTTGAGTCTTTTAAATCTTGTACTTAAATCCGTAGTCGTTATCGCCATCAAATTGATTTGATTTTGTGTCAACGGGGATTTAGGCTTTTGCCGTTTTGTTATCTTCTAAGGCTAAACGGCACTGCTGCTCGGCGGAATTGAGTTCCATCAATACGACTTTGATGTCGTCCATTTGCTGTTGTAGTGCGGATTTCTTTTCTTCCACTAGCGCCAGCATGGTATTGAGCTGTGAGGTGCTGCTCTTGTCGGCATCGTATAATTCGAACAAGCGACGGGTTTCTGCCAAAGAAAAGCCCAAGCGTTTACCGCGAAGAATGAGCTTGAGACGCACCCTGTCTTTGAGGCTATAAATACGGGTTTGGCCGCGGCGTTTAGGTTTAAGCAAACCTTGGTCTTCGTAAAAACGAATACTACGAGTAGTGATATCAAACTCTTTTGAAAGATCACTGATCGAGTAAGTCGTTTGTGGTGTGTTCGTTGCGCTCATTCATGCACCCTAAATAATCAGTTTTAAGCAAGATATATGAAGTTTACGTAAAGGTAAAGATTTTGGCTTTTATTCTGTTGGCAAAAAAGTGTCAATCCCAATTGCCATCAGCCTGTGCAGCGAGATTAAAACGTGTGCTTTAAATTAGTGTTTTCACATAAAACCACAAATATCTTCTGGTTATAGGCTAACGTCTAATAGTGGGCTTTAGACCTCCTTGCTAATAATAGAAGCAGGAAGGGGTAGTTATTGCGGCTGACGATGTGAGTCGCAGTCCTGATTGGAGGACATATGTTGACCGAACAGCAAAATGCATCTGTAGCGCAAGCCACAAATCAAAAACAGAACCAACAAAAACATCAAGCGTTGCACCAAGCATCCTTGCTTAATAAAGCCGAATTCTGGGGAGAAGCGGCGAAAACGCTCGATTGGATTAAGCCGGCGCAAACGGTGCTCGATGAATCGCAGGCACCGTTTTATCATTGGTTCGCCGATGGTGAGATGAACACTTGTTATAACGCCGTTGATCGCCATGTGTTGGCCGGACGCGGTGATCAAGTGGCTATCCAATATGTGAGCCCAGTGACAGACACTGAATACGGCATTAGCTACGGGGAGCTACAGGCTCAAGTGAGCCGACTTGCGGGCTTTATGCAATCTATTGGGATAGAGAAGGGCGACCGTGTGGTGATTTATATGCCTATGGTGCCGGAAACCGCCTTCGCTATGCTGGCCTGTGCCCGCATAGGTGCGATTCATTCTGTGGTTTTTGGTGGCTTTGCCGCCAATGAACTCGCGACTCGGATCAATGATGCTAAGCCTAAATTGGTCTTGTCGGCATCTTGCGGCATTGAGCCTTCGGGCGTGATCCCTTACAAGCCTCTGTTAGATAAAGCGTTAGCTCAGTCAGTGCATCAGGTTAATCACTGCCTAATTTTGAATCGTAGCCAGTATCAGGCCGATTTACTTGAGGGTCGTGACTTAGATTGGCAAGCCGCATTAGCAACTGCACCTAAGGCCGATTGTGTCGCCCTCAAGGCTACCGATCCCTTGTATGTGCTTTATACCTCTGGCACCACGGGTCAGCCTAAAGGTGTGGTACGCGATAATGGTGGCCATGCCGTGGCCCTGGCTTGGTCGATGCAGCATATTTACGATATTCAAGCGGGTGATGTGTTTTGGGCGGCGTCCGATGTGGGTTGGGTTGTGGGTCATTCTTACATTGTGTATGGGCCACTGCTGGTGGGCGCCACCACCTTAATGTATGAAGGCAAACCTGTGGGAACGCCAGATCCCGGCGCATTTTGGCGCACGATTGCCAAATATAAGGTCAAAAGCTTCTTCACCGCGCCGACGGCCATTCGCGCAATCAAGCGTGAAGATCCTGATGGTGAATATCTACAAGGTGTTGATTTAGCTTGTCTTAAAAATGTGTTTTTGGCGGGGGAGCGTTGCGATCCCGATACCTTAGTTTGGGCACACACTAAGCTCGCTAAACCTGTTATTGATCACTGGTGGCAAACCGAAACGGGCTGGCCTGTCGCAGCAAATTTGATGGGCACAGCGCCAGTTACCATTAAACCAGGTTCGCCAGCTTTACCTGTGCCGGGTTATGCGGTTGAAGTGCTGGACGAATTAGGTGAGCAAGTTGCGGCCAATACTTCGGGTAATGTGGTGATTAAATTGCCTCTACCGCCGGGGACATTGACGACACTGTGGCAAAATGATCAACGCTATCAAGATAGTTACTTGTCTATGTATCCGGGTTACTACTTAACTGGCGATGCGGGTTATACCGATGAAGACGGCTATCTCTACATTATGAGTCGTATCGATGACATCATAAATGTAGCGGGGCACAGGTTATCGACGGGACGCTTCGAAGAAGTGTTATGTCAACACCCTGATGTGGCCGAAGCCGCGGTAATTGGGGTAGATGATGCGCTTAAGGGCCAAGTTCCCCTCGGATTAGTGGTACTCAAGAAAGGCGTGACGATCAGTGATGAAGAGCTGCATAAACAGTTAATAACCCTGGTACGCCAAGAAATTGGTCCCGTCGCCTCCTTTAGGTTAGTGAGTGCGATTCAAAAATTACCTAAAACGCGCTCGGGTAAAATTTTACGCGGTACTATGCGAAAAATTGCCGATAATCAGCAATATACTGCGCCAGCGACCATAGAAGATCCACAGACCTTAGAGTTAGTGCGTACCGCGCTCACTCGCATGGGTTATGCCGATGCCTTAGTGTAAGAAATAGAGCGTAAAGGCTTTTATAGAAAGAGTGTAAAGGTCTTATAGAGAGTTGAAATATCAAGGCGATAGTAAACTGACCAAGCTTGCTATCGCCTTTTTGCGCATGGCATTTCTTATTTCGGCAAAATCAAAGATTGAAATTTTCACCTCAAATTTGCTAGTCTTGCATTCTCATCACGTACAGCTATATCACCTACAGTTTTACTGTAATCAAATGGCTTAGGGACGACCCTAAATACGCCTAATCTAACATGGGGACGACCCCTTTATGGGAGTTCACTATGAGTTGGTTCTTATTAGTTCTTGCGGGTTTATTTGAAATTGGTTGGGCTATCGGGCTTAAATATACCGACGGTTTTACGCGTTTGTGGCCAAGTATCTTTACAGTAGCGTCGATGGCAGTGAGTGTGTTGCTACTAGGACTCGCGGTTAAGCATTTGCCTATTGGTACGGCTTACGGCGTGTGGGTCGGCATTGGTGCTATGGGTACGGCGATTGCGGGAATTATCCTCTTAGGAGAAGGCGTTAGCTTACTTAAAATCGCCAGTTTGATATTGATATTACTGGGTGTTTTAGGGCTTAAACTTGCCCATTAATTGACGGTTCTACTAGGGCGTGTTGACGTTTCGAGATTAAATTTTGTTCGCTCTGGCAAGCTCGTGATCACGAAACGAGGAGTGACGTGTAGTTATTCTACTCAAATGACGAGTGACAAAGAGCAAGAGCTTGCCAGACGAACCCTTCGGGCAGCGTTTGGCTAGCGTTTCTGCTGCGTTATCGCCCGTTTATGTAGAATAACTACACTGCACGGGCTTTGCCTTGCATAAAAGCCAGCCAACTCGCTGCAAAAACAACCCTGAAACGTCAACACGCCCTAGATAAAATGAGACCTAAACGATTGGTACTTTCGGCACAATCGAAATTGCCAATCGTATGTCTCTGGTAATTAAGTTACAAAGATCGGTATAATTACCCCTCAAAATTGGTTAGCTCTAACCTCTGTGACCCGTGGGAATAATATAATGCAAAACCACAGCAATCTTAATGATATCGGCGTAATTGGCCTTGGTGTTATGGGTAAAAACCTTGCGCTAAACATCGCAGATAACCAATATCACGTCAGCGCGTTTGACCTCGATCCTGTTAAAGTTAATGGTGTTATACAGCAAGAAAAACAGGAACGTGCTGGACTCGAATCTCGCATTCTTGGCTGTGCTAATCTTACCGAAATGTTAGCCAGTCTCACAAAACCCCGTATTCTTGTGCTTTCTGTTCCTGCTGGTGCCCCCGTCGATGGTGTCTGTAGTGCTTTGATTTCTGCCGGAATTGAGTCCGACGATATTGTCATCGACACAGGTAACAGCCTATGGACTGACACTGTTGAGCGTGAAGCGCGATACAAAGGGCAATTTGTATTTTTCAGCTCTGCAGTTTCGGGCGGCGAAGTCGGTGCGCGTTTCGGCCCCTCACTTATGCCTAGCGGCGATATCGATGCATGGCATCACGTGGCACCTATTTGGAAAGCGATTGCCGCTAAGGTTGATGCCAAAACTGGGCTACCTATCGAACGCTTTGAGCCGGGTAATCCCGTGACAGAAGGCGAGCCATGCACGACTTATATTGGCCCCGCGGGTGCTGGCCATTATGTGAAGATGGTGCATAACGGTATTGAATACGCTGACATGCAGTTGATTTGCGAAGCCTATCAAATGCTGCATGACGGTTTAGGCATGAGCGCTGCAGAAGTGGGCGATGTGTTTGAACGCTGGAACAAAGGTAGTTTAAACAGCTATTTGATGGGGATCAGTGCCGAAGTCTTAAAACAAGCCGATCCATTAACGGGTAAACCGCTGGTGGAAATGATCTTAGATAAAGCGGGCCAAAAAGGCACGGGTTTGTGGACGGCCGTGAGCAGTTTACAAATTGGCTGTCCCGCGCCGACGATTGCTGAAGCTGTGTATGCGCGCGCCGTAAGTACCCAAAAATCCTTACGTCTACAACTCAGCCAGAAATTGGCTGGGCCAAATGCACCTGTTATCGATGACGCACAAAAAGCACTGTTGATTGAAGCCCTTGAAAGCGCGTTATATTGCGCGAAAGTGTGTTGTTACGCCCAAGGCTTCCAGTTGATGGCGATGACGGCTCATGAACAAAAATGGCAGTTAGACTTTGCTGAAATTGCAAAAATTTGGCGTGCGGGTTGTATTATTCGCGCGACTTTCTTGCAATCAATCACTCAAGCCTATGAAGACAAATCTGATCTTAGCAATCTGTTGATGGCGGACAGTTTTGCGTCTGCCTTGTCTGAAAAGCAAGGCCTATGGCGTACCGCAGTCGCGACTGCGGTGATGCAAGGCATTCCAGCACCTTGTATTAGCTCGGCTCTGGCGTATTACGACAGTTACCGCTGCGAAACATTACCAGCAAACTTGCTCCAAGGTCAGCGTGACTTTTTCGGTTCCCATACATTTGAGCGTATCGATACCCCTGCTGGCGAGAAATATCACTTAGATTGGAGTGCCAAAGAGCGCACCTTGGCTAAGGTTTAAGCCTAAGGTTTAGCCTGTTATTGAAATGAAAGACGCCCCTTATCGAGGGGCATTTTTGTTTATGGCCGATGACTTTATAAGGGCATATAACTTAGTTACTTCACCTTATTTAAAGCCACTAAAACCAAACCTGAAGCTTGAAGTCTTAAGCATTCAGCTCAGATGAAAAGGCGATCAGCTTTTGCCAGAGTGCTTTGGCGACGGGGCCTAAAGGTGAGTGGGGTTTTCGCATCACATAGTAATCGAGTTGAATGTTGTTTTGCCTTTCACGCAGATCCAGTGCAATCAACGCGCCCTGTTTGAGTGAATCTTCAATCATATAGTGCGGCAGTTTGCCCCAGCCCATACCACTTTGAATAAGCATTTTTTTGGTGTAAAAATCATTAACATACCAACGTCGTTGCCCCGCCTGTACCCCAAACTCAATATTCGCAGTGCCTGAGCCCGTATCTTGGATCACTATTTGGTATTCATTAACGAGCTCTCGTGCGTAGGTCAGTGTTGGATGACGCTCAAGCATGCGCGGCGCGGCAACATCGAGAAGGCTACCGGAAAAAAGATAGGCTAATTCTAAATGGCTCGAACGTATGGGTTCAATTCCGCCCGCAGAGATGATGATTTCAGCTTTATCTTGATTCAGCGCTTCGAGTGCACCAGTTAAAAACTCTTGTTTGAGAATAATTTGGGTATAGGGAAACTCATTTTGAGTCAGCTCTAAAATCGGCAAAATTCGAGCGAGATTAAAGGAGGCTTCAAAAGCTAAGGTGATGCTTGCTTCGTTACCTTTGGCTAAATGCTTCGCTACTTGCTTCATTTCTTGCGCTTCATTCAGTACCCGCAGGGTATGTTGCAGCAGTTTTCGACCTTGCTCAGTGATGGCGAGTCGATAACCTTCGCGATTAAACAGGATAAGATCGAGTTGGGATTCTAACTGTTTGATACTTTGGCTAATGGCGGGTTGGGTTTTATGTAGCTTGTCACTGGCAGCTTTGAGTGAGCCCGCCTCAGCTACGGTTTTAAACATCAGCAGTTGGTCTAAGGTCACAAGGATTGCTCGCAAGTTATAAATTATTAGTTTATGAGATATTAGATTTTATTCCATATTTATTTATTTTTTATCGGCTCATAATCGATTCCATTCTCACTCGTCGTCTGCGAATTTATGCCCAAGACTGACGGCAAATATCACGTTTAATGGGGTGTGTGCGATGCGATTTTCAAACTTATGTGATACTAAGGGTTCAAGTATCAATGGCTTAGTTGCAGAGGTTGATACACAGAAGTTATTCCTTTGTGCCAATACACTTAATCGCGCCGCTGTAACCGTCACATTGGCGATGAGCATAGTGTTTTTCATCTCGGGATTTGCCAAGTTATTTGGCGTGTCTATGTTCCATGTTCCGTTCACATTAATGAATCTTCCCACTGGTTTTGGTTATTTTATTGGTTTGATGGAAGTGATTGGCGCCCTTGGGTTGTGTCTACGTGACTACCGAGTGCTATCGGCGAGCGGTTTACTGGCGATTATGTTGGGGGCGATTTATTTCCACTTTAACTATGAAGCGCCGATTAATGCACTGCCGGCATTGAGTTTATCGGCTGGCCTCTTTCTGGTTATCAAACTGGATGAAATTATTGAGCGTTTAGTGCAATTTCAGCGGCAGTTGGTGCTGAATCGCTCCGCATTTTAAGCGTGCATTGAAGTGTTATGTAGAACAGTGAGTTAAGCGAGAAATGCTGAGTTTAAAGCCAGTAGTACAGATATAAGTTAATCAACACGAGAGGATTATGATGCAAGTTAACGCGAGTCGTATGCCTGTGCTATTTGTGCCCCATGGTGGTGGCCCTATGCCTTTGCTCAATGATGTTAATCATAGGGAGTTGCGTGCATTTTTAACTTCAGTAACAGCGCCAATGCCAACTCCGAAGGCGATTGTGTTGATCACTGCCCATTGGGAAGAATCTGTGGTGACTTTGTCGAGTAGCCCAAAGCCAAGTATTTTGTATGATTACTATGGATTTCCACCTGAGGCTTATCAGCTGACATATCCTGCACCCGGTGAGCCAGAATTAGCCGCACAGATTGCGAATATGCTAGCGGATAAGGGCATCGCCGCCCGCTTAGATAGCGAACGCGCATTTGATCACGGTACTTTTGTACCACTTAAGTTGATGTATCCTGAGGCGAATATTCCCGTGGTGCAGATGTCGTTAGTCCACAGCCTCGATCCTAAAATCCATATAGCGATTGGGGAGGCTTTAGCACCGCTGCGGGACCAAGGGGTGTTGATCGTGGGGTCTGGCATGTCGTTTCACAATATGCGGGCATTTTTCTCAAGCGATCTCACAGTGCAAAGCCGCAGTGCAGAATTTGATCATTGGTTGACGCAAACTTTAACGGCAAGTGTTAGTTCTGCCGAGGTAAAAACAGCGTTAACTCATTGGCAATCAGCCCCTGAAGCGCGTTTTAGTCATCCGCGGGAAGAACATTTATTACCGCTACACGTGTGTTTTGGTGCAGGCCATAATGGTTCATCCCATGCCGAACGCAACTTTAATGGTATTTTGTTAAACACGCTGATCTCTGGTTATATCTGGCAATAAATGGGGTAGGATTTCCCTCGTCGATAATAAGCCAAATTGAAGTCGTGCTGCGGCCAATAAAAAAGGTTCGTATCTATCGAAGATATGAACCTTTTTATATTCAGCATTGAGCTGTGGTGTAGCATTAGCTTAGCGGATTTACTCTTATGCGGTAAACACTAAACCCACGCTAAACAAGGTACTGAAAATCATGGTTAACTTAGCTGTGCGGCCGAGTAACGGATTTAAGGCTTCACCAGAAACGGCATAAAAATCGCTACTGAGTTTGCGGGCAATAAGCAGAGATAATCCCGCAAGTAGTACTGGTAAACCGGGTAAAATACCGAATAAAAAGCCAGCGATGACTAGACCAAAGGGCAAATAGATTAAGGCTTGGTAAAGCACTTTTGCCTGAGCTTCGCCAATACGTACCGCTAGAGTATGTTTGCCCGCTTGGGTGTCGGTACGGATGTCGCGAGTGTTATTCACCAACATTATCGCAGCGTTAAATAAGCCAATCGCACAGCCTAATAACCACGCATTAACAGTCGTATCGCCCGCCTGCAGATAATAACTGCCCACCACTGCCACTAACCCAAAAAAGACAAATGCCGCTACTTCACCGAGCCCATGGGAGGCGAGGGGATAGGGGCCACCACTGTAGCCAAGAGCACCTAAAATAGCGGCTGCGGCGAGAATGGCGATGGGCCAGCCTCCGTGCCAAATCAGATATGATCCCACGGCAAGCGCCATTAAGAGACAAAATATCATGGCATTGCGAACGCTTGTTGGTGAAATTAAACCACTTTGAGTCACGCGAACGGGCCCTAAGCGCTCGTCTGTATCTATGCCGTTTTTAAAATCAAAATAGTCGTTAGCGAGGTTGACGGCGATTTGTAATAAGACAGCACACAACATTGAAGTGGCAGCGATTAACCAGCTGTAACTCTCAAGATGCAGGGCGAGAATGTTGCCTATCAGTAGGGGACCTATGGCCGCGGGTAGCGTACGGGGTCTTATTGCTAAAATCCAAGGATTCATGGCGTCCAGTCATTATTGGTAAATGGGAATGGTACCGAGCAAGGGCTCAATTAGCGCATAGCATAACAAGATTTAACACGAAAGTGAGCACTATCTAATAAACGCATTTAACAGAGTTTGAATTGGCGCACATATGTTCACTGATGCAGGATGAGATTTGTCGTTAAGTTCAAAGAAAATCAAAAAAGTCTGTGTTTCCATAGTTAATGTTGATGGAGGCTTTGTGCTGTCCATGACATAGGCGTAACGCTAAATACTCTGTTTAGTAGATAGCATAGGCGGTTGTTACCCTATGCTCGTTATTTTTTGCCGCTACAACAATGCCGATAAGGACATATTTGGATGCGTTTTGACAATAAGGTGGCATTAGTCACTGGGGCTGCGGCTGGGTTAGGTCGAGCGTATGCCATCATGTTGGCTGAACGGGGGGCAAAAGTGATACTCGTCGACCAGCCGTTATCGTCTTATGAGTCAATTTCCACCGACGGCGCTCAGACGAGCCAAGCTAACTTAGAATTAATGCAGACCTATTGCAGCATTATTAAACTCGGTGGAGATTGCATTTATTTTGTGCTTGATGTGAGTCAGCGAAATGAAGTGAATAGCATGATTGAAGAGGTGATCCTACGCTGGCATCGCATTGATATCTTGATTAATAACGCGGGCGTTTATGGTGCTTGTCCCTTTGAGCACATTAAACTTGAGCAGTGGCAACGGCAATTGGATGTCGATCTCAATGGCAGCTTTTATCTCACTCAAGCTGTTTGGCCTTATATGCAACAACAGCATTTTGGCCGGATAATGATGACAACGGGAGCCTCGGCCTTGTTCGGTGACTTGCACCAAGTTGGTTTTAGTGCAAGCAAGATGGCGCTGGTCGGCATGGTGAATAGCTTATCATTAGAAGGTGAAATTCATAATATTCGAGTCAATAGTTTATGCCCTCAGGCCGTAACCGCGATGACGGCCAAACATTTAGCGAGTGCGATTCAGCCGCTATTTTCCTTTGAATCATTAACTGCTACTACGGCTTTCTTGGTGAGTGAACAGGCGCCAAATGGTCAACATCTACTCGCCGGAGCGGGCAGTGTTAGCCACGGCATGTTTGTCGAATTTCAGCCTATGTATTTTAATGAAGGTCTTTTTACGCCAGATAACCTCGCGCAGCAGTGGCCACAGTTACACCAATCCTTCCCCGTGACTTTGCACTCCTGTGGAGAGGATAAGGTTTTGTCTTGGTCTAAGTTAAGTGCGCTAGAACATCACATTAAAATCGATTGATTCATCATGCTTGTATTTGAACTAAGCCTGCATCTATAGCGATTTAAATGCAGTAAGTGGCTCAATAAAGCCGTAAATGCTAACCACAATAAATAACATAGACACTCCAGCGTGCCTCGTTTAATTCCTCACCGTTGGAGTGATGATTTGATTGTGAATAATCGATAGAAGACTGGTCAGCTTAATGCTAACTGAGTTACCCTTTAAGATTAATTGCTAATTACGCAGTAGGATCCCATGAGTCAGGTATTAGACGATCTTTTATCATTACTTTCCCTTGAGCAAATTGAAATTGGCCTCTTTCGTGGTCAAAGCCAAGATCTGGGTTTTGGGCATGTGTTTGGTGGTCAAGTGATGGGCCAAGCACTGAGCGCCGCAAAACAGACTGTAGCTGCTGAGCGTAAGATCCATTCATTACATTCTTACTTTTTACGTGCTGGTGACGAGAAGTTGCCGATTGTTTATGAAGTGGAAAATATGCGTGATGGCGGTAGTTTTAGCGCTCGTCGGGTTAGTGCTATTCAAAAAGGTCGACCAATTTTTCATATGACCTGCTCCTTCCAAGAACCTGAGGAAGGTTTTAGTCATCAAGCCGCTATGCCGCAAGTGCCCGGACCTGAAGGTTTGTTGAATCAGCAGGAATTGGCGCTGACGATGCGGGATAAAGTACCGCCGAGCATACTTGAAA
Organism: Shewanella sp. DC2-4; assembly: GCF_013248875.1. Lineage (NCBI taxonomy): Bacteria > Pseudomonadati > Pseudomonadota > Gammaproteobacteria > Alteromonadales > Shewanellaceae > Shewanella > Shewanella sp. DC2-4. Next base: position 1,233,490 of record NZ_JABRVR010000002.1, read on the forward strand.
AGTTTATGGCCGATGCGCCAATTGAGATGCGATTGGTCAATCCACTGCACCCTTTTGCGCCTAAAGAAACCGAGCCGTACCGTTATGTTTGGATGAGGGCTAATGGTCCTATGCCAAATGATGCCCATATCCATGAATATTTACTCGCCTATGCCTCAGACTTTAACTTTTTAGTCACGGCAGCTCAGCCCCACGGTGTATCCTTCTTAAGTCCTGGGGTACGAATGGCGACGATCGACCATGCGATGTGGTTCCATCGCCCGATTAATATGGGAGAGTGGTTGCTTTACAGTATCGATAGCCCTAATGCTAGCGGTGGCAGAGGTTACGTCAGAGGGCAGTTTTTCAATCAACAAGGCGAGTTAGTGGCTTCTTCTACCCAAGAAGGCCTGATACGCATGGTAAAAGGACGTTAGTATGTATCTGAAAATAAAATCGTTTATATTGTTCTCTCTCATGGCTGTCTTGCTCAATGGCTGCGTGACTGTAACACCTGATCAACCGATTATCATCAATGGCGCAGCTGGCTATCTAGAGAAGATCCCATTACCTCAAGGCTGCCAAATCATTATTGCCATTATTGATTTGAATACTCCAGGTGTCATCGTCGCACAAAAAACCTTCAATATCGCCAGAGCACCTGTGCCATTTAAATTTACATTGCCCGCTAAATCGATCGATAAAAGTATCCAATATGGCGTAGTGGCGATGATCAAGTTTCAAGACCAAGTGATATTCCAAACCTATGACAGGTTCCCAGTTATCAATAATGATAAGTTCACGACAGAAGTGTTAATGAAAGCGGTTATGGCGAATTAACCACTGGCCATAACTGCAATAATATTGTTTTTATATTGATGAAGATTTAGCCCTTTCAATTCGATATTGAAAGGGCTTTTTTGTGGTCAATAATCCGCTTGCTATGCTGTAAATGTGAGATTAAGTATTAATTTGCTCTATACAGGATTAAGAATATTAATGCATAAGTTAGTTAATTTTTTATAAGGGGTATCATTTTGTAAAATATTATACAAATACAAAATGCATACAATTTGTTAATTTAACGTTTCGTTTTTTGGTGATCTGTTGTTTCAGCTTATGGTATTTTGTGTTTATTTTGTAACTAATGATATTTATAAAAGAGAGTATTTATTTACGGGGATTTATTCTGTTTAACCTAATGCTATTTTTGAGCCGACACTTAAAGGTTAATTTTAACGCTATGATTTAATGTTTATTATTTGTTTTTATCGACTTTATACTACGACTTATCGTTGGGACATAAAACAGTCGGATAAAGGTTCTATGGATTTATTTTAACAAGGTATGAGGTTGTTCATCATTTACTGAATTACGTTCTGTTAATTTGCTGTTTTAATTTGTATCATCGCGTGTTACAAATTGTCGCGATAAAACTCAGTGATCATCATCACAGTAAATTGAATGGTTATTCATAAAAAATGTCAGTTACGGGTGATGTTTTTGGTTGTCGCAGCGTTTTCATGCCACCCAAACCTGAGTTTTATAAATCATACAACTTATAAGAATTAGGGAAGTCACAATGAAAACTAAAATAGCATTAGCAGTGTCTATGGCACTGTTATCGTCGGCGACAAATGCACAAACCGTATTATCACCTACGGGTGAAACCCTGCAGTTAGATATTCCAAGTGAATTACAAGTCACTTCATTACGCGGTAACGCTGCCGGAGCGGAGGTTAAGTTTGTACCAGAAGCAGATTTAGGTGAGGGTGAATATACTTATATCGTCCGTTTACGCGATAGTTCGGTTGCTAATTACCAAGGAACTATTCCAGGATTGAAAGCGACTAGTTCACAAAGAGTGCAGGTAAACGGTACTTCAAAAGTTGCTGTGAACGGTAAACTTGATGCTTCTAAAGCTGAAGTCAAAAGTTATGTTAGTTATTTGAAAGTAAAACAGAACCGATTTTTAGCTAACGCGAGTGCGGCTATTGGCACCAATCTGCAACCATTAACGACATATCAGTATGCGTTAAATGGTATGGCGGTTCGCATGACTCAAGCTCAAGCGAAGAAAATGGCTGAGTTACCTGAGGTTGCGTTTGTTGAGCGCGAGCGCATGGAGCAAATGGAAACCGACGTCAGTCAAGCGCTTATCGGTTCTCCTAATGTATGGGATGGCAGCGCGACGGGCACGAAAGCCATGGGTGAAGGCGTGATCGTCGGTATTATCGACTCAGGTATTAACTCAGATCATGCTTCTTTCGCTGATGTTGGCCAAGATGGCTATGACCACACAAACCCATTAGGTCAAGGCATCTATATTGGTGATTGTAAAACTGATTTCGCGAGCATGTGTAATGACAAGTTGATTGGAGTTCGCAGTTACTCTGAGATAACAAATAACTACGACGATGCAAAAGTGTTTGGTGACACCCCTCCAGCTAAAAATGGTGAGGATTACGGTGGGCATGGTACTCACGTTGCGAGTACCGCAGCAGGTAACATCCTAGTGAATGTGCCTTATGTGCAAGGTGAAACAGGTAAGTTAGAAAGCGATGGCATTGCGACAGGCCTTGAATTTAAACAAATCTCAGGTGTGGCCCCCCACGCGAACATCATAGCCTATCAAATTTGTAATCCGGGTAATGCGGGCGACACTTATTCAGGGTGTCCAAGTGCACCGATTTTAAAAGCCTTAGATGATGCGATTAAAGATGGCGTCGATGTGCTGAACTTTTCTATCAGTGGTGGTGGAAACCCGTGGAATAGTGCGACGGAACAAGGTTTTTTAGCCGCGCGTAATGCGGGGATTTTTGCTGCAGTGGCTGCGGGTAACACACGTGCTGCGACAAGCACGAGCCCTGCGATTAATCAAACACCTTACTCTACGCCTAAAAATGCACCTTGGTATACTTCGGTCGCTAACTCGACTCATAACCGTGACATAGTACGCGCCGTGGAATTTAATGGTAAAAACTATCATTACACTGCTGGTTCTGGTCCGGTTCAAACTGAAGTGCTCAAAGGTGTTCCCCTTTATGCTGGCGCAATTGATGCGACCAATTTTGAAGCCTGTAAACCGTTCCCAGCAGATGCCTTTAAAGACAAGATCGCCGTTTTAAGACGCGGTGTTTGCTCATTCGATATCAAAGTGGCCGCAGCAATGGAAGCTGGCGCTAAGGGTGTGATTGTTTTCAATAGAGATGGTGAAAATAATGCGCGTCTGACTATGTCGGGGCTGGATAAATTGAATATTCCAGCGGTATTTATTGGTGATATTGATGGCTTAGAATTGATTGCTGCTATGGCGGCAAATCCTGCTCTTGAAATCATGCTGTCTCCAACCCCTAAAGTTGCCAGTAAAGAAGCGGATGTTTTATCTGCCAGTTCATTGATTGGACCTAACCTGACTAACGATGTACTCGTACCCTATGTCGCTGCACCGGGCAGTGACATCTACGCTGCTTATTCCGACCAACAGTTTGGCCATGATGAAACAGGTACAGATCCTGCTGATTTCACTTTGATGTCAGGTACTTCAATGGCGAGTCCTCACGTTGCCGGTGCTGGTGCGTTACTTAAATCGCTGCATAAGGATTGGACGCCAGACAACATTCGTTCTGCGCTAATGATGACGTCAACGACAGCCCAAGCCATGAAAAAAGCCGATGGTAAAACCGTTGCTGATCCGTTTGACGTAGGAGCCGGTCGTATTCGTGTTGATTTAGCGGCAAAAACGGGCTTAGTGATGGATGAAAGTGCCTTAAACTACGAGATTGCTAATCCTTCGACAGGTGGCGATCCACGTAAGCTAAACATTCCAAGCATGGCTGATTCACGTTGTATTGATACTTGTACTTGGACACGTATTGTTACTGCAACGGCTGATGGTAGCTGGACTGCAAAAGGCGTTTCCGCAACGGATAAATTCGCGTTAACTGTGACGCCAGAAAGCTTTAATCTCAAAAAAGGTGAAAGCCAAACGATTACAGTGACTGCGGATGTGACTGACGTCGGTGCAAGTTGGGGCTTTGGTAACTTAGTATTAACGTCCGATACTTTCCCAACGGCTAATATGCCGATCGTAGCTAAGATAGCTAAACGCGATTTACCTGCTTTGGTTAATGTTTCAGCCTCACGTGATGCAGATGAACGTAATTTGGCGCACTTGAAAGCGATTGATCTACCGGGTGTTGCGGCGACAGTGACTGCACTTAAATTAAGCGCTACTTATGAATCAAGTGTGAAACAGGATTCAAATACCGATAGTGCATTTGATGATTTGGCCGATGGCGTAAAAGTATTTAGCTTTAATGTTGAAGATAAAGCTTTATATTTCAATGCATCAATCGGTAATACAACCTCTCCTGACTTAGACATGTTTGTGATACTCGATAAGAAAGACGGTAGCAAGCTTTCTATCGCGGCATCTTCTGCGTTTGGCGGTTCAAAGGAAAGTGTATCCATTAAGAACCCAGTGAAGGGTGAGTATATTGTCGTTGTACAAAACTATCAGGCATCTGCAGCCGATGCGGATGATGCCTTTAGTTTGAAACAAGTAACCTTATACGATGAAGCGGGTGATAACTTAACTGCAAATCTTACGGGTGATCATAAAGATTTCAATGTCAACTTAGCATGGAAACAAGCGATGCTAGTGGGAGATGCTGGCATAGCTATGCTGACGCTGACCACCACTGATGACAAAGTCGCACCTGTTAAAATTCCGGTCGTATTTGAGCGCGTTAGTGATGACGTATTACCTCCTCTAGGCAGTACTGTTTCTGGTGAATTAACACCTGGCACCGCTAAAGTGATGAAGACACGTATTGAAGCGAACAAAACGCAAGAAACCCGTGTTTACACCCTAGAGGCGTTATTACCAGAAGGTCACGAAGTGGCTAATATTAGCCATCAAGGCGCACAAGTGGGCAATAAGATCACTTGGACTATCGAAATGGCCTCAGCTGCTGCGGCATTAGATGTCACCTTTGACTTAGTGCCACGTAAGGCGAGTCAAGGCAACATAGTGGCATTGACCAACAAAGTGAATAACGACTCGGCTGAAATCTTGAAGCAGGAGTATCAATTTGATGTTCCAGAAGTGGCGCCAGTCGCTGTGATTGAAGCTCCTGCCACTGTCCAAGAAGGTAAACCTTTGTTCATCGATGCGAGCAAGTCGTCGGATGCCAACAATGATCCTTTGACCTACAAATGGACTCAGTTAGGGGGCGCCAGCTTTAACTTTGACGCTAATGCGGCCAAGCTTAATCTCGTTGCACCAAACGTGAGTGGCTCTGCTCAGACGGTTTCATTCCAACTGACAGTGTCTGATAACCACGGCAATAAAGATTCAAGTGTTGTGTCTGTATCTGTGACTGAAACACCAGCCAAGAAAGATGATGGTGGTGCCTTAGGTTGGTTAAGCTTGTTGTTGCTACCTTTTGCTTTTGGTCGTCGTAAACAAGGCTAAACCCTCAGAGTAAAATCGGAAGGTTTAATGGTAAGAGTGAAGGGCTGATATTGATATCAGCCCTTTTTGTATTTGCTGGTTTGGGTTAGCGATTTGACATTAAAAAATCGACAAAGGCGCGGTCTGCTTGGCTGACGGGGCGCTGCTTTTTCCATGCAATATGGAGGTTTAAAAATACCGGTGGATCGAAGGGTTTGGCTAAAATGTCATCTTTTGAGCTTATCGCCATCTCAAGTACACTGGTGATCCCAAATCCTTGGGAAACAATCTGTTTAATCAGATTAATAAGATTGGTCTCGAAGGCAATATTGGGCTTTTTGCCTAATTCTTTGGCTTGAGAGAGTATCCACTCACGGTGGAAATAACCTGTTTTGAACATCACTAATTCATGGTCGAAAAAGTCATGTAGACTCACAGCGCTATGTTCTGCTAAAGGGTGTTCAGCACCCATGGCGATCACCATTTGCTCACGGATCAACAGCTGACTATCAAATTCGGGTTGTAGGTCTTGGGCGGTAATGATCGCAATATCCACTTCTTCCTGTTGCAACATGCGCAGTGCATCCCGCGTCCCGCCTTCAAACAGTGATAGTTTCAACTCGGGGTATTTATGCCGAAAAGCCATTAAGCGCGAGGGGAGATAGAAAGAACCCAGCATGCCCGGCACGGCAATGCGGACCTCTCCCGAGGTGAGATTGGCCATGGCGCGGATTTGCGCTTCGGCCTGCTTAACTTGTTTTAGGATCAAAGTGGCGTGTTGATGCAGGACTATACCTTCGGCCGTGAGTGTGAGCAGTTTATCATTCTTGTTGCTCGTACGATTGACTAAGGTGACGCCGAGTGCGACCTCTAAGCGCTTGATACTTTGACTTAACGCGGGCTGAGCCATATTCAGTTTCTTGGCTGCGGCGGTAAAGCTGCCGGTATTGGCAAGGGCATCTAAATGTTTGAGTTGGCGAATATCCATTAATCGGGCTCGTACTATTTTATCAGTGGCAAGAAGTGTACTTTTGGTGCGCTATTTCTATAACAAAAATCAATGATTACGATAGAAATTATCTATTATTGTTATGTTATGCCCAGTGATAATCTTTGTCTATCCTATGAGTGATACTTGGTCGAGGCTCCCGTGCAAGCCGTATTAGATACTATGATTGACAATAAACAGCGTGACACCCGATTGATGTGGGCGCTCTGCGTCGCTTCAGTGGTGGTCTATATCAACTTGTATTTAATGCAAGGCATGTTGCCGCTGATTGCGGAACATTTTGCGGTATCAGGCTCTAAAGCAACCTTGATCCTGTCGGTGACCAGTTTTTCCTTAGCCTTTTCATTGCTCTTGTATGCGGTACTGTCAGATCGTATCGGTCGACACACTCCAATTATTGTCAGCTTGTGGTTATTGGCATTGTCTAACTTACTATTAATCTGGGCGCCGGATTTTAATGGATTAGTGCTAGTGCGATTGCTACAAGGTGCATTACTCGCTGCCGTACCTGCGATTGCCATGGCATACTTTAAGGAGCAATTATCACCGAGCACTATGCTGAAAGCCGCAGGTATTTATATTATGGCGAACAGTATTGGCGGGATTGTTGGACGTCTGCTCGGTGGTTTAATGTCGCAGTTTTTATCTTGGCAAGAATCTATGTGGTTGCTGTTTCTCGTGACGTTAGCGGGGGTGGCTTTAGTGAACTATTTGCTGCCTTCACTTGCCGATGCGCAGTCGATGTCACCCAGTAACACTGAGCCTTCCTTATCAAAACGCGCCCGTTTAGCGCAAGATCTTCATGGCTTTAGTCATCATCTCACCGATGCGCAAATGCGTTTAGTCTACGCGATTGGTGGTTTGACCTTCATGATGATGGTGAATCAATTTAGTTTTATTCAACTGCATTTGATGGCTCCACCCTATGAATGGAGTCGTTTCCAAGCTACCTTGATTTTCCTGTGTTATTCCAGCGGCACTGTTGCGTCATATTTTACTGCTAAATGGCTCGCCAAATTTGGCCAACATAAGTTGTATCAGTGGTCTTGGTGCGTGATGTTACTCGGTAGTTTATTGACCCTGTTTGATACGACCTTAACCATTAGCTTAGGTTTTTTAATGACCGCCTGTGGGTTCTTCCTTACCCACAGTTGTTGTAATTCCTTTGTTGCAATGCGGGCCAGTCGTGATCGAGCTAAGGCAACATCACTCTATTTATGCTGTTATTACTTAGGTGCTGCGATTGGCGGCCCTTATTTGATGATGTTTTGGCACGAGGCACAGTGGCGCGGTGTGGTGATGGGATCGTTAACCTTATTAGCCTTGATCGCCTTAGCTATCACCCGTTTGCATTACCATCAAACTCATGTCAAACGGGCGTTGGTCTAAAGCTTAAATATGCCTTTTAGTCATCGGAATTAATGTACTGTTTGCGGTCTAAATCGTATTTACGCATTTTGTCGTAGAGGGTTTTTCGGGGCAGTTCTAGCTGCTCCATTGTCTGCTTAATACTGCCCTTGTTGTGGCTAAGTGCTTCTTCAATCAGTACCCGTTCAAAAAACTCTACCCTTTGTAGCAAGGACATACTCGAGTGCAGGCTTGGAGTATTGCCTAATGTGCCAGCAAAGGCGGCTTCTCCGCCCAGCAGCACAAAGCGTTCGGCGAGATTACGTAACTCACGCACATTGCCTGGCCAGTCGTGGGAAGTAAGTATCGCGTTTTGCTCCGCATTTAAGGCGATAAGCGCTTTGTGATAGCGTGCCGATGCGACGCGGGCAAAGTGTAAAAAGAGTAACGGAATATCTTCACGGCGATCTCTCAGGGGAGGGATGGGCACAGTCACCAGATTTAAGCGATACAACAAGTCTTGGCGAAATTCCCCGGTGTCACACAGACCTTTTAAATCGACTTTTGTAGCCGCAATCACGCGAATATCTAAGTTGATGCTCTTGTTAGAGCCTAAACGTTCAACCTTACGATCTTCAAGCACTCGCAGCAGTTTTACTTGCAGCGACAGTGGCGTACTCTCAATTTCATCTAAAAATAACGTGCCACCATTGGCATATTCAAACTTACCAATGCGCATCTTATCGACGCCGGTAAAGGCACCCGCTTCGGCGCCAAAGAGCTCACTTTCAATCAGGTTTTCGGGGATCGCACCACAGTTTATGGCGACAAAGTTGGCTTGGCTGCGGCTACTGTGGTCGTGTAAATAGCGGGCAACAAGTTCTTTACCTGTACCGGTTTCGCCTTCAATTAACACATCCGCAGGCGTATCTATCACTTGCGTTATGATGTGGCGCATACGGTTGATGCCGACACTGTTACCCAAAATACGAGGGCCCGGTACGCTTTGGCTTTCGAGATCCTTTTTAAGCTTGCGGTTCTCTAAGGTCAGACTGCGTTTTTCTAAGGCGCGTTTAACCACATCGAGTATATGTTCGTTATTAAAGGGTTTTTCGAGAAAGTCGTAGGCGCCTTGCTTTAACGCATTGACTGCCATGGCAATATCACCAAAACCAGTGAGTAGGACAACGGGGAGATCGGGATCTTGCAGACGGATTTGTTGCATTAAGCTGATGCCGTCTAATTGTGGCATGTTGACATCCGATATCACCATTCCCGCCCAATCTTTATGCAGCAACTTAGCGATACCTTTGGGTTCTGTGGTGGCAAGCGCCTTAATGCCCTCCAGTTCAAATAGTTGAACGAGAACTGTGCCTATGTGCGGCTCATCGTCGATGATGAGAACAGAATAATCTTGAATTGAATTGGGCACACTCATAAAACTAACGTTCCTCGAGCAAGTAAATAGGTAAAATAATCTGGAAAATAGCGCCACCCTCTTCGGCATTGGCAACGTTAATTTGGCCTTGCATGGATTCGATAATACGTTGTGAAATCGATAAGCCTAGCCCCAGTCCGTGCCGTTCGTTGGTGGTAAAGTAGGGTTCGAAGATTTTCTCCATTTGGCTTTCACGTACACCAGGGCCTGAATCTTGGATACTGATGCAAAACTTATCTTCACTGGTCACGCGGATAACCAATTGGCGTTTAACCGATTGTTGCATAGCGACAATGGCGTTGCTCATAATGTTGACAAACACTTGTTGTAATCTAACCTTATCGCCCCAAACCTGATAGTTGCCGTTGGGTAATTGCACATCGAGTTCAACACCCTGTTTATCAATTGCAGGTTGAACTATGGTCAGGGCTTGCTTGATACAGCGGCCAATATCGGTTGCGCTATCAGCGCCTTGGCTCTTGCGGGTAAAGCTTTTAAATTGCCCAACAATATCGGCTAATCTATCGGTAAGTTCAATAATAATCTTGATATTATCCAGTGCCTTATCTTGCATATCACGGGCGAGAAAAGTTTGGGTATTTTGGGCATAGCTGCGAAGTGCCGCGAGTGGTTGATTGAGTTCATGGTTAATACTGGCAGATAAACTGCCTATCACTGTCAGTTTTGCCGCTTGGATCAGCTCATCTTGAGTATCTTTGAGTTGATTGTTGGCCTGCTGTAAGTCCTGAGTGCGTTCTTCAACTCGCTGTTCTAATAGGCTTTGCGCTAGTTGCATTCGGTGTAGATTGCGACGGCGCTCGGCGTTAAATAGGATGCTGAGTGCCAGCAAAAGATAAATACTGGCTGACAGTAACATCAGTGCGGGCAAAGAGGTCAGTAAAGGTTTGATTGGCGCTAAGATGTGTACTCGCCAGCCTGCCTTCGCCATTGATTGGTGGATGTCCATGTATTGTTCATGGTCTGTACCCGTTTGCAGCTGGTAGAGCATAGCTTGACTACCACTTTCATAGGGCGGCTTCATCAACAACTCTCCTATGGGACGTTCTGCATAGCGTTTAGAGGCATTAAGGGCATATTGCTTGGCTTGGGTAAGCGGGGTTAGTGATTTTAACCGCCATTCATCGATACTGGAAATAAAGACGATATCTTCAGGATCACTGATAAGGAACTGATACTGACCCGCAATCGCGATACTGGTACTTTGTTGCTCTATGTCGGCAATGTTAACTTTGACTATGATGGCCCCAAGTATGCCTTTACCACCTTGTTGATAAATAGGGTAAGAGAAATAAAATCCGCGCTTATCTGAGCTGGTACCCACTGCGTAATAACGGCCTAGATTGCCCGAGATAGCATCTGTGTAATAGGGTCTAAAGGAGTAGTCCTTGCCTATAAAGGAAAAACTTTGTTGCCAGTTACTGGCGGCAATGGCGATACCTAAGGCATCAATCAGATAGATATCGGATGCTTCGGTGACATGCTGAATTTCTTCGAGATATAAATTAAGCTCTTGAACTTTATCTAGATTCTGCTGGTCGTTCAGGACATTGGCGAGCATTGGGTTAGTCGAGAGCACGTGGGGAATACTTTCATAGCGCGATAGTGCACCATCGAGAAAACTGACTAATTCCTTTAGTTGTTTCTCCGATTGCTTTTGGATCTCGATTTTACCTTGATGCAAATGCACCCAGTAGGTCAGTTTGAGGGTTGCAAATAGGCCTGCAAGTAACACAACGGTCAGAAAGAGGCGTTTCTTGGCCTTAGGCGTCATGGGCAACATGGTGGTTATCCTGATAAAGCAACGGGATCAATAACTGATACTGCGCATAATAAAACAAAGCGAGCCTGACTAGGCTCGCTTAAAATCTATCTGTAATCAAGGGGTAATCTCACAACCTTGAATTGCAGACTAATATCCACGCATCGAATCCAACCATTCAGGTAAGAAGAGTGAAATCTGTGGTACGTAAGTAATCAGGGCTAAGAAGGCTAGCATCACGAGTAACCAAGGCAGAACCGACTGAATCACCCAACCAATACTGCGCCCCGTTATCCCCGCGGTGACAAAGAGATTGAGTCCCACCGGCGGCGTTAGCATACCGATCTCCATATTCACGACCATGATGATACCTAAGTGGATAGGATCTATGCCTAATTGCGTTGCAATAGGGAACAGAATTGGCGCCATAATGAGTACAATCGCCGATGGCTCCATAAAGTTACCGGCAGCAAGCAACAGTAAGTTAACGATGATCAGGAATCCCCAGGCGGGTAAACCCATGCTAACAATATACTCAGCAATAATGTGAGGGATACGCTCTGTGGTTAATACATGCGCAAATAGCATAGCGTTAGCTATGATAAACAGCAGCATGATACTGACCTTGGCACCATCGCGCACAACATGACGTATGTCTTTGTCGATAGGCGTTTTAATCAGTCCTAAGAACATATGGCCTAAGTTACGCGCAGTTGCTTTGGCTAAGTTTTCACCTTGATTCCGCCATGCCACGTCTTTTAATGGCCCGATATCACGGTAGCCAAATACCGCAATAAGGTAAGCATATACACAAGCCACAGCTGATGCTTCGGTTGGGCTAGCTACGCCACCATAGATAGAGCCTAATACGATAAAGATGAGTGCTAATCCACCCATTGCCTTGGCACTTGAAATCCCCAGTTGTTTAACGCCAGGAAAAGGACGTGAGGGCAAGTTTTTAAAGCGGGCAACGATATAAATGACGATCATCAATATAAATCCCATCATTAAACCTGGGATTAAGCCTGCCATAAACATTTTTGCAGCCGACACTTCCGTTGCTGCGGCATACACTAACATGACGATTGAAGGTGGGATCAAAATCCCGAGAGTGCCAGAGGTCGTGATCACGCCTGCAGCAAATTTTTCGGGATAACCTGCTTTTACCATGCCGACTATGACGATAGAACCAATTGCCGCAACAGTCGCAGGAGAAGATCCAGAAACCGCAGCAAACAGCATACACGCCATAACGGATGCCATCGCTAATCCACCACGGACATGTCCAATACTGTCCATGGCAAAATCGATAATCCGTCTAGCGACACCACCCGTTGATAGGAAGGCGGATGACAGAATAAAGAAGGGGATTGCGAGTAAAGTGTAATGCTCAGATGAAGACTCATACAGCTTGAGTGCAACTGAAGCTAAGGAGTCATTCGAGAACAATAAAATCGTCAGCATGCTGGAAAAACCTAATGCGATAGCGATAGGCATACCGAGAAACATACATACGAATAGGGCAGTAAATAGGGTTGCAATAGCCATTATTTAGCCTCCTTTTGGTCAGAGACTGGATCTACTTTAGCGTTTTTAGCGTTCTCATCGATTAAATGCATACTTTCTTTCGCTTCATCGGCAAATTGGAAGCCTGAGACTTGGTCACGCAGAATGGCGATAAAGAGTTCGACAAAACGCCAAGTCAACATAAAAAAGCCAATGATTAAAATACTTTGAGATAACCAAATCGGTATTGCGCCATCTTCAATATCTATTTTTAAAGTGTTCCAAGCAAAATCTGGATCAAGGCTTTTTAATATAAATTGTGGGAAATGAATGTCTTCCATAGGCAAACCGATTTGATACATCTGGCTTAAGTAATCCCAACTGCCTTTTAAAAAGAGTCCGCAGTAGACGATACAAACAAAGGCAGTAATAAGAGATACTATCTTTTTAGCCTTTGGCGCTAAATTTTTAACAAACGCATCGACACCAATATGGGCACCGACTTTAACCCCATAGGACATACCAAATAACACAAACCAACCGCAAAAGGTTAATGTAAGTTCTTGGATCCAAAGAAAACCCGTGTTGAAGAAGAAGCGGGCGACGACTTCTGAAAACACTAACAGCGTCATCAGAGTGATCAATAAATTGAGCACACCTTCTTCAATATAACCAAATATTCGCGATATCACAGCCATAATCCCCTCGCTGAAATGGCCGCCTAAGCTCGGTTGAGCTTAAGCGGCTATCATCATTATTATTTATTTGCAGCAACAGCAGCATCAATCACATCTTTACCGATTTGATCTTCAAACTTAGCCCAAACAGGTTTCATTACCTCAACCCATTTTTGACGTTCAGCAGGAGACAGGGTCACTAACTGTGAACGTTTAGAATCAAGGATTAACTTTTTGTCTTCATTGTCTTTTTCAGCAGCAATCTTGTTACCTAATGCGATAGATTCGTCTAAAGCTTCTTTGATGATCTTACGTTTGTCAGCTGGTAGACCTTTCCAGAAAGTGTCAGAGGTCACGACCATATAGTCGAGAACACCGTGATTACTCTCAGTGATTTGGCTTTGCACTTCATAGAACTTTTGTGAATAAGTATTTGACCAAGTGTTTTCTTGACCATCGATAGCGCGGGTTTGCAGCAGGGTAAAGACTTCAGAGAACGGTTTCTTTATAGCCATCGCACCGATGGCATCAAACTGAGCCGCTAAAACATCAGACGCCATTACGCGGAATTTTAAGCCTTTAGCATCTGCTGGATTGTTAAGTGGTGTGTTAGAGGAGAACTGTTTCATACCATTGTGTAAATAACCCAGTCCGACAATCCCTTTACGGTTCATTGAGTTCAGTAATGTTTGACCTGCTTCACCTTGTTGGAAACGGTTCACGGCATCCATATCATTGAATAAAAATGGTAAATCGAATACTTGTAGGCGTTTAGTGTAACGTTCAAACTTTGAGAGTGAAGGCGCGACAAATTGTACGTCGTTTAACAGCAGTGCCGCTAGTTCGTTGTTATCCCCAAATAACTGTGAGCTAGGAAATACACTGACTTTGTATTCACCTGGTAAACGTTGTTCAACGAGTTCTTTAAATTTAAGTGCCATTTGGCCTTTAGGTGTGTTTTCTGCCACTACGTGTGAAAACTTAATTTCAATCGGTTCTGCAAATACGTTAAAACTGGTCGCAAATACGGAGGCAACAGCGAGTATTTTGACTAAGGTTTTGAGTGGACGGGTCAATCCAGTTTGTTGATTCAATATCATCTTGAGTTCCTTTTTCTGTTGTTAGGATTTGTCCTCAGTCTTGGTTAGTTTGTTACCAAGTTTGAGTAGGAATACAGCCTTGATTTCCCTGAGGTCTGTCTTACTAAAGGCAAATACCACGCCAACTTACACTGGCTTCTGTAAGTGTTTGGTTACTAAAGTGTAGTTCATTTGATGTTTGTCACACTTTTAGTTTGGTGGGTGAGATCTCGCTCACAGTGATTTTGTGTTTGGGTGGAAACCCACCCATAGTGAAGATCGGCCCCAAATTGACGGCTCTTGTCGTTGCAGATAAATTAAACAAACTTAGTTATTTTGAGATCAAAAAAAGCCGTAAAAGTATGCGATATAACGACAAATATTGTGGTGAGCTGCTTTAGGAGAAGAAGTGTAGGTGAGATGTGGAGTCTATGGAGGTTAAGTCGATAGCTATCGTAGTCAATCAAGACACAATTCATTTGATGACTGTTAGTCATCCTCTAAAAGAATACGTTTAAGGATAGCATCGCTAGGTAACAAGGCTAAATGGCCTTGTTCATCAAAGTACCAACCGGTAATAAAGCCTTTTTGGCGCATGCTGACGAGATTATGCATGACTTCCCGCGCTTCTTTTAGAGCCGTTTGCTCATCGCAGGCGTGGGTATGCTTTAAATAAGTGGCAATATTGGCAAGAGAAGCTGATTGACTGACGCTGGCCATAATGTTGATCTCCAAAAATGCTAGAGCAGAATGAAATCAGGCTGAGTGTCGATAGTGCTTAGTATTTAACGAAATATAAAATGCCGAACAGCACAATTTAGCACTCGCTGATTGAGATTAAGCATAGTTGAGTGAGCACGTGGGTAAAGTTTATTGTGGGAGAAATATGGTGGTCGCTACTGGGCTCGAACCAGTGACCCCCTCCTTGTAAGGGAGGTGCTCTCCCAGCTGAGCTAAGCGACCTGGGATATAACGTGTGTATTGCAGAATATGGTGGTCGCTACTGGGCTCGAACCAGTGACCCCCTCCTTGTAAGGGAGGTGCTCTCCCAGCTGAGCTAAGCGACCTGGGATATAACATGTGTATTGCAGAATGTGGTGGTCGCTACTGGGCTCGAACCAGTGACCCCCTCCTTGTAAGGGAGGTGCTCTCCCAGCTGAGCTAAGCGACCTGGGCATTCTTAAACTACACAATTTTTAAGTCATTCTTCACTAAAGAATGGTGGTCGCTACTGGGCTCGAACCAGTGACCCCCTCCTTGTAAGGGAGGTGCTCTCCCAGCTGAGCTAAGCGACCTGGGAATGACTTTTACACATTAACACATCAAGTTATATGGTGGTCGCTACTGGGCTCGAACCAGTGACCCCCTCCTTGTAAGGGAGGTGCTCTCCCAGCTGAGCTAAGCGACCTGGGATATAACGTTTTGTATGCCATAATTTCTTTGTAGAAAATATGGTGGTCGATACTGGGCTCGAACCAGTGACCCCCTCCTTGTAAGGGAGGTGCTCTCCCAGCTGAGCTAATCGACCTCGCTGTGTGGAGCCGTATTATAGGGAGGTTCGATCTAGTGTCAACGCTTTTTAGTGAAAAAAGCATTGGTCGCGCTATTTTTGTCCACATTGGCTTAATGCTAATCACGCCGCCGATCAAAGTGTTATTTAATTCGCCAGTCAATGGTACGTAATTTGGACGCTCGCGATTAAATACGAGTTGAACTCATCCCATTCACCTGACTTTTTTGTGGTAAAAGTGCTGAGGAAGTGAGTGATTTATAAAAATTAACGCACTAACAGCATGAGTGCATTGATAGTGTATAGATGCGCGTGTTCGATGGCGCAGATATTTATAGTCGAAGGAATATAGGTGTAGAGATTTAGGGGTTGGAATATAAAGCCTGAAAAATCTTCTCAAGTGTTAGCATTCATCAATGGTGGTGATAGCAATAGTGCCACCTTTATATATCGCTTTATATTGGCTTCCCTATAAAAGGGAGGGATTCGCGACACGATTTAACCAGATAAGTGATACTGTGAAGCTTGTCCCATTTGCAGCGCCTGCTTTGACTGTTAGAATAAGCCCACTTTTTTTATCGTGATTGTCTTTATCTAGACGACTTTATATAGGTTAGTGTCCCATTATGACAACTAAGACGCGTTTTGCCCCTAGTCCTACCGGTTTCTTGCATGTTGGTGGTGCCCGTACTGCACTTTATTCTTGGTTACAAGCCCGTGCCAATAACGGTGAGTTTGTATTACGTATTGAAGACACTGATATTGAGCGTTCGACTCAAGCCGCTTGCGATGCGATTTTAGAAGGCATGAACTGGCTAGGTTTGACATGGGACGAGGGCCCATATTACCAAACTAAGCGTTTTGACCGTTATAACGAAATCATTGCTCAAATGTTAGAAAAGGGCACAGCGTATAAATGTTACTGTTCACGTGAGCGAATCGATGCCTTAAGAGAATCACAGGCCGCTAACGGTGAAGCACAAAAGTATGATGGTTGCTGTCGCGACTTACCCGCTCGCGAGACTGATGAACCATTTGTGGTGCGTTTTAAAAATCCAATCGGTGGTTCAGTGGTATTTGATGACCATGTTCGTGGTCGGATTGAATTTTCTAACGATGCATTAGATGACTTGATCATCGCCCGTACCGACGGCGTGCCAACTTATAACTTCTGTGTGGTGGTTGACGATTGGGATATGGGGATCACTTGTGTGGTGCGTGGTGAAGATCATATCAACAATACCCCGCGTCAAATCAACATTCTTAAAGCATTAGGGGCGCCGATCCCAGAATATGCACACGTATCTATGATTCTAGGTGATGACGGCGCTAAGTTGTCTAAGCGCCATGGCGCTGTTAGCGTAATGCAGTACCGTGACGATGGCTATTTACCAGAAGCACTGCTGAACTATTTAGTACGTTTAGGTTGGTCACATGGCGATCAAGAGATTTTCTCATTAGAAGAAATGAAGCAATTCTTTAAGTTGAGTGACATCAACAAAGCCGCTTCTGCTTTTAATACCGATAAACTGGTGTGGTTGAACCAACACTATATAAAGAGCCTAGATCCAGAATATGTGGCAACACACTTACAATGGCACATGGACGATCAAAAAATTGATCTGTCAAATGGCCCAGCATTAGCTGAAGTGGTCACTGCATTAGCTGAGCGCGCTAAGACTCTAAAAGAGTTAGCCGCATCTAGCCGCTATTTCTATGAAGATTTTGCTGAGTTTGATGAAGCACAGGCGAAAAAGCATTTACGCGGTGTTGCGTTAGAGCCATTGCAACTGGTGCAACAGAAATTATCGGCATTAACTGAGTGGACAGCTGAAGCTATTCATCAGGCAATTGAAGATACAGCGACTGAATTAGATGTGGGTATGGGTAAGGTCGGTATGCCTTTACGTGTTGCAGTAACAGGGGCAGGGCAGTCTCCAGGCTTAGATATCACACTATTTTTAATTGGAAGAAGCCGTTCTGAGCAAAGAATATCCAAAGCGATTGAATTTGTAGCAGATAGAATAAATTCCTAAAAAAACGAGTTGACACTTTTAGGTGCGCTGCATAGAATGCGCCACGCAGTTGAGACACAGTCGAGCAAATGCTTGCAGTGCACTTAAATGTAGTTCGATAGGTTTGGGGTTATAGCTCAGCTGGGAGAGCGCTTGCATGGCATGCAAGAGGTCCACGGTTCGATCCCGTGTAGCTCCACCAAACTTACCGTAGATGTTAAACGGGAACCTTTATCTAGTGAAAAGTTCAAATTAATATGTCCGGGGTCCCCTTCGTCTAGAGGCCTAGGACACCGCCCTTTCACGGCGGTAACAGGGGTTCGAATCCCCTAGGGGATACCAAATATTGGTTCCTAGCAAATAACTAACGTGTTGTTTGGTAAGAACAAAGTCTAAATTTCTGCTGATACATATACTGCTAAAGTTAGCTGTGTTGACAAAAATTTGGGGCTATAGCTCAGCTGGGAGAGCGCTTGCATGGCATGCAAGAGGTCCACGGTTCGATCCCGTGTAGCTCCACCAATTTACTGCCTTATTAAGCAGAAACGAAAGTTTAAATTAATACACCCAAGGCACACTTCTCTACTTAGAAGAGTGCCTATGAGACCGTAGATGTTAAACGGGAACGTTAAGTTCAAATTAATATGTCCGGGTCCCCTTCGTCTAGAGGCCTAGGACACCGCCCTTTCACGGCGGTAACAGGGGTTCGAATCCCCTAGGGGATACCACATTTTGGTTCCTAGCAAATAACTAACGTGTTGTTTGGTAAGAACAAGGCATTTGCTTCCTAGCCTACTGAAGCGAATGTGTTACAAAGCTCGGTTACGAGTTAAAACATAAGTCCGGGTCCCCTTCGTCTAGAGGCCTAGGACACCGCCCTTTCACGGCGGTAACAGGGGTTCGAATCCCCTAGGGGATACCACATTTTGGTTCCTAGCAAATAACTAACGAGTTGTTTGGTAAGAACAAGGCATTTGCTTCCTAGCCTACTGAAGTGAATATGTTACAAAGCTCGGTTACGAGTTAAATCATAAGTCCGGGTCCCCTTCGTCTAGAGGCCTAGGACACCGCCCTTTCACGGCGGTAACAGGGGTTCGAATCCCCTAGGGGATACCACATTTTGGTTCCTAGCAAATAACTAACGTGTTGTTTGGTAAGAACAAGGCATTTACTTCCTAGCCTACTGAAGTGAATGTGTTACAAAGCTCGGTTACGAGTTAAATCATAAGTCCGGGTCCCCTTCGTCTAGAGGCCTAGGACACCGCCCTTTCACGGCGGTAACAGGGGTTCGAATCCCCTAGGGGATACCATCTATATTTTATAGAGAGTGGTTCCTAGCAAATAACTAACGTGTTGTTTGGTAAGAACAAGGCATTTACTTCCTAGCCTACTGAAGTGAATGTGTTACAAAGCTCGGTTACGAGTTAAAATATAAGTCCGGGTCCCCTTCGTCTAGAGGCCTAGGACACCGCCCTTTCACGGCGGTAACAGGGGTTCGAATCCCCTAGGGGATACCATCTATATTTTATAGAGAGTGGTTCCTAGCAAATAACTAACGAGTTGTTTGGTAAGAACAAGGCATTTGCTTCCTAGCCTACTGAAGTGAATATGTTACAAAGCTCGGTTACGAGTTAAATCATAAGTCCGGGTCCCCTTCGTCTAGAGGCCTAGGACACCGCCCTTTCACGGCGGTAACAGGGGTTCGAATCCCCTAGGGGATACCAATTTTAATCAAGGTTTATCGAAACTTTGGTTAAAGACAATAAACCACCTCAAGGTGGTTTTTTTGTGTCTGAATTTTGAATATTAAATCGAGATCTCCCCGATTCATTTACGAGTCATACGCTCCGAGTTATTTGCCGAATTTACCCAACAATTCAAACCATCCACATTAAGATAAATAATGTTTCGAGAGGCTTACTTCCTGTGGTGAAGTCATTCTGTTCAATCGTGTGACAAAGATTATTGAAGTGTTTTCCTGCTTAACTTTGCGCTAATCCATGGCTCAAACTCACCTTTCGGATTGTTCAGTGTGTTGGCACTTTGAATGCTGCCACTTTCAATACTGATAAGTTGAATCGTTAATCGCGATTTATCTCATGCTTCCAATCGCTAAACGAGCGCAATTTGAAGTGAACCGTTCTTACGGTAGCTATTGTAATAGCTGAATAGCGTATCGTTGCGGTGTGTAGTGATGTGATGGACGCCTCAGCACCTAAGCTTGCAGTATTATGCCAAGCTTAAAGCTGACAAATAGTTCTGGAGGTATCCATCATGGATATTAAAGTTATTGGTATCGATTTAGCCAAAAATGTTTTTCAAGTTTGTGTTTGTCTTATGGATAACTCTGTCATGAGTAACAAAAAGGTTAACAGAAACAAGCTGCTCGATAAAATTAGACAATTCCCCGAAGGTAGTCTTATTGCTATGGAGGCCTGTGGTACGGCGCATTACTGGGGAAGACAATTTCAAGCTCTTGGTTATCAAGTGCAATTGATCCCTGCTCAACATGTTAAGCCATTTGTTGCAAACCAAAAGAATGATGCCAACGATGCCCTCGCTATATGCGAAGCGGTTTTCAGACCTAATATCCACATGGTTCCAGTTAAAACTGTTGAGCAACAAGACATTAAAGCATTACGTTGTGTACGTAGTCGTCTCGTTCAAAAATCGAACCGCCATGGTCAATCAAATTCGAAGCCTAGCGAGCGAGTCTGGTGTGATCTTCTCTGTCGGCAGGTTGCAATTACAAGCGTCACTTAGCCGTATTTTAGCAAATAATGAGCATGAACTGTCTCATACGCTTCATTACCTGTTAAAACTTTTATATGAAGATTTATGTGTTTTAAATGAGAGAATTAATCAAATCGAGCGCGACATTAAAGCGCTATGTCAAATCCAACCTCGCTACAATGCATTGCTGTCGATCCCTGGCTTTGGACCATTAGTCACAGCAAGCTTTATGAGTGAATTAGGTTCGGCTCATCAATTTAAAAATGGCCGGCAATTATCTGCATGGTGTGGCTTAGTGCCATCGCAATCGAGTTCTGGTGGAAAAGTTCGACTAGGATCGATCACGAAAAATGGCAGCTCAGAACTACGTGTTTTACTCATCCATGGCGCCAGAGCCGTTGGCCGATTTGCGAGCAAACGTGATGATAGACTTGGGCGATGGTTTAATGCACTTGCGTTAAGGCAAGGTCGACACAAAGCCGTTGTCGCATTGGCCAATAAAATAGCGCGTATAGGATGGCGGATCCTCACGAGTAACGATAATTTCGACGTTAATAAAGCGTTTGCGTAAGACGTTAAGCATCACGTAAAAGTTTATATGCACTGATGAATAAACGGTCAACCGTACCTATTAGAGCCTGACTTGACCAAGGCATTAAATGCCGATGTAGTGATAAGGTAATAGGTTTCGGATTTACATCATGGCGCGGGTAAAAAGCCTATTTAGACGCCGAATATATGGTAGTGAACCAATCATTCAAAAGTGTTGTAAAAGCTGAGGCGTCCATATATGGTCAACTAAATTTGGCCACAGCTTTAGAATCTTCCCAAAATCGTCGCTCTGATTCATTTGGGCTCAATCCTGCATTGTAATGATGTGGCCTGACTTCACAGTAATAACCAATGATGTAATCGGTCACATCTTGTTTAGCTTCGCTAAAACTCTTGTAGCCTTGTGTCGGGAGCCATTCCGTTTTTAAACTTCTGAAAAACCGCTCCATTGGCGCATTATCCCAGCAGTTACCGCGACGGCTCATGCTCTGGGTGATTTGATATTTCCACAGCCGCTGACGGTATTTCAGGCTGGTATAATGACAGCCTTGATCTGAATGAAATATCAGGTTTTTAGGCTTCCCACGAGATTCAAAGGCCATATCTAAGGCCTTCACCGTTAACTCTGTATCCGGTGAAAATGACATCGCCCAACCAATGGCTTTTCTCGAAAATAAATCCAGCACAACTGCTAAATAACACCAACGATTACCCGCCCAAATATACGTCACATCGCCACACCAAACGGTGTTTGGTTCGACAACGGCAAATTGTCGCTTGAGTAAATTAGGGATGGTCACATGCTCATTTTCAGCCTTCTTATAGCGGTGTTTGGGTTGTTGGCAGCTCACTAATCCAAGCTTTTTCATTAACCGAGTCGCCCTATAACGACTTAACGCAAAGCCACGTTCAGAGGCGATTGTTGCGATACTTCTTGCACCAGCAGACTGTTTGCTTTCAGCGTGTATTGCTTTGATTTCACACTCTAAAATCCGCTGTTCAGGTGTCGCTACAAGTTCACGGCTCACCCAATAACGGTAGCTACTCCGGTTCACGTTAAATACATGGCATAACACTGAAATAGGGTATTTGTTGCTCTGATTGAGTTTCTCGATTATCGAGAATTGTTCAGCGAGTCCGACATCAATAGAGCGGTAGCCTTTTTTAGGATTTCTTTTTCGAGATTAATCCGTTCAATTTCACGTTTAAGTGCCTTAATTTCAATTTGCTCAGGTGTCATGGGTGAGGCTTTAGGAGCAAGCCCTTGGCGCTCAACCTGAAGCTGTGTTACCCACTTACTGACCGTTGATTTACCCACGTTCATGGCTTTCGCCGCCGCTTCTTGTGTGTAATCTTGATCTATGACTAATTGAGCGGTTTCGAGCTTAATTGCAGCACTATATCGTGCACGTTTACTTTTATTCATGTTGTCACCTAAATGGGTTATGAGTGGATCATAACATTTCTTATTAGGTGGCCAAATTCAGTGTGCCACTACAGTGAATATGCGGGCGAGTGTAAGAGTGAAGCTTTGTGGGAAGAGGGCAGAATTAGGTGGAAACTTATTTGAGATAAAAAAGGCGACACTCACTGCT
The DNA here is from genome assembly GCF_013248875.1 of Shewanella sp. DC2-4. NCBI lineage: Bacteria > Pseudomonadati > Pseudomonadota > Gammaproteobacteria > Alteromonadales > Shewanellaceae > Shewanella > Shewanella sp. DC2-4. Next base: position 1,256,168 of record NZ_JABRVR010000002.1, read on the forward strand.
GAGTGTCGCCTTTCGTCATCTAACCTTTGGCTTAGTCTACACCTAAGAATCCACCGGTTTGGTGGGCCCATAATTGAGCATAAATCCCGCCTGCGGCGATGAGTTCATGGTGCGTGCCTTGCTCAACGACTCGGCCTTGATCTAATACAATTAACCTGTCCATCGCGGCAATAGTAGAAAGTCGATGGGCAATCGCGATCACTGTCTTGCCTTGCATTAATTCATACAAACTTTCTTGAATAGCAGCTTCGACTTCGGAATCTAGTGCAGATGTGGCTTCATCAAGCAGTAAAATGGGCGCATTTTTCAATAAAACCCGCGCGATGGCGATACGCTGTCTTTGGCCACCAGAGAGTTTTACGCCGCGTTCACCCACTTGGGCATCTAAGCCATGATTACCGTTAGGATCACTGAGTTCCTGAATAAAGTCATAGGCTTGAGCTTGTTTAATCGCGCGATCAAGTTGCTCTTCACTGGCACTGGGATTGCCGTAAAGAATATTCTCGCGAATGGTGCGGTGCAAGAGGGAGGTATCTTGGGTCACCATGCCAATTTGCGAACGCAGTGAATCTTGCATAACCATCTTGATGTCTTGATCATCGATATTAATCTGACCTTTTTCAACATCGTAGAATCGCATTAGTAGATTCACTAGGGTCGATTTACCCGCGCCAGAACGCCCCACTAAGCCAACTTTTTCACCTGCTTTAATATTCAAATTCAGATCTTCAATCACGCCAGTCTGCTCACCGTAATGGAAACACACTTGGTTGAAATCAATCTTGCCATGATTGACGACCAGCGCCTTGGCGTTTGGCTCATCTTGGATGATCGTTGTTTTCGATAAGGTGTTCATTCCATCGGTAACCGTGCCGATATTTTCGAATAACGAACTGATTTCCCACATTATCCACTGTGACATGCCGTTTAAGCGCAGTGCTAAACTGACCGCAATGGCGATGGCGCCGACCGTGATTGCGCTATCGGTCCATAGGGCTATCGATACTGCTGCAATACTAAAGGCCAACAGATAGTTGATGATTTGCACGCTGACGCTGATGCCCGTCACTAAGCGCATTTGGCGATAAACCGTGTCTAAAAATATCCGCATACTGGATTTGGCGTATTCGGCTTCTTTCTGTGTGTGGGCGAATAGCTTCACTGTGGTGATGTTGGTATAGCTGTCGACGATACGGCCTGTCATGGTTGAGCGCGCATCGGCTTGCTCGGTAGAGACACTTTTTAGTCTAGGCACAAAGTACCATTGCAGACCAACATACAGTGCAAGCCAGACGAGCATAGGTATGACTAAGCGCAGATCAGCGCTGGCGATCATCACTAGCATAGAGGTGAAATACACTAAAATGTATACCAACACATCGAGCAATTTCATCACAGTTTCGCGCACGGCTAAGGATGTTTGCATCACTTTCGTGGCGATTCTGCCAGCAAAATCATCTTGATAAAACGATACACTTTGTTTTAGCAAATAACGGTGTGCAAGCCAGCGGATCGACATAGGATAATTGCCGAGCAAGGTTTGATGCATGATAAGCGCATGCAGTAATACCAAGATTGGCATCACAATCAGCACCATGCCCCCCATCAGCATTAAGGTCGTGCCTTCGTCTTGAAATAAGGTTTCGGGATTTTTTTTCACAAGCCAATCCACTAATTGGCCCATAAATCCGAACAGTGACACTTCAAGCATGGCCAGCATGGCGGTCAGCACTGACATTAAGATTAGTGGCAGTTCGTAGCCCTTAGTATAGTGGCGACAAAAAGCATAAACCCCTGTGGGTGGTTTAGTGGGTTCATCATCGGGTAGGGCTTCAACCCAAGATTCAAATCGTTTAAACATGAATTAACTCTATGGTGAGATAAAATAGTCGCGTATAGCATATAGGATTTCATGCCCTAAAAGCATTGAAATGATTGAGTTCCGTTTTCCGCTAGTGCTACATGCTAGTTTTACGTAAAGTAATGAACAAGAAATTAATTGTGAGCGAATATTGTCGGGCGTGATGAAAAATGAGTACAGATAGAGTGCCTGAGAGTGCAAATAAGCGTGATGAAATAGATTCGGTGCATTCGCTGGAGTCCAGTTCGGAGCAACTTTCTGCGTCCATTTGCCGTGAAGCGAGGATGAGCCGCGATCCGCGGTTTGATGGTAAGTTTTTTGTGGGCGTATTAACGACCGGCATTTATTGCCGAACTGTGTGTCCTGCCGTGGCACCAAAAGAGCAAAATGTGCGTTATTTTGATTCGGCCATTAAAGCCGCGCAGGCGGGATTACGCCCATGTTTACGTTGTCGGCCCGACAGTGCGCCGGGATCGAATCCTTGGAAGGGGACTGGCACAACGTTAGCGAGGGCCATTAGCTTAATCGAAGCGGGCGCCTTAGCGGGAAAATCATCGGGAGAGCCAGCCTCGACAGTAACACAATTGGCTGACCGATTAGGGATCAGCAGTCGTTATCTCAATAAGCTCTTTACTGAAGGCTTTGGCACTTCGCCAAAACAATATGCCTTATATCGGCAGTTACTGTTTGCTAAACAATTATTGCATCAAACCCAATTACCCATCACTCAAGTCGCGATGGCGGCGGGTTTCAACAGTATTCGCCGTTTCAATGAGGCGTTTAAGCAAACCTTGCAATTGACGCCGACGCAGTTAAGAAAGAGTGCATTAACCAAAGCGGCAAAGGAGTCCATGAGTGAGCCATCAACAGGATTAGATGAGATTGATACTATGGGTGAATTTGTGCCGCACTATGGATTAACCTTGTATCAGTATTATCGGCCGCCATTGGATTGGGCATCGCAGCTGGCGTTTTATCGATTACGTGCGGTAACAGGGATGGAATGGTTCACGCCGCAGATGAGTCATCCACAAGCGAGCGATGTCGTTGGCGATGAGGCGTCCGTGGTAGATGAGGCCAAAGCTGGCGATAATGGGCTCGAATATGGTCGCTGTTTTGCCTTAGGTAAGATGCGCGGCACAGTGCACATTATCCATGAGCCTAAGCTGAATCGCTTCAAACTCGCGATTGCTTTGACCGAAGACTCTCCTGTCGATGAGCTGCAATTGCTGGTCACTGAAGTGCGACGCATTTTAGATCTCGATGCGGATATGCAACAGATTGAACAAGGTTTAAGTACGCTGCCGAGTTTAGGATTAACACCGTTTTCGGGATTGCGCATTCCCGGTGCAGGCTCCTTATTTGAGGCGGCCTGCCGCGCGATTCTAGGCCAGCAAGTGACGGTAGTGCAGGCGACTAAGCTACTTAATCAATTGGTTGAAGCCTATGGCGAGCGCTTTAGTCTCAATGGTTGCGAGTATCGTTTATTTCCTACACCCGAGGCCATTCGTGAGGCGAGTCTAACTGAGCTAAAAATGCCCGGCGCTCGTAAGTTAGCCCTCAATGCGCTCGCGGCGTTTATCTGCGATCATCCTGAGGCGAGTGTCGATGATTGGCTCAGCGTTAAGGGCATAGGTCCTTGGACAATCGCGTATGCTAAGCTTCGCGGTTTGGGCGATCCCAATGTGTTTTTGCATACCGATTTGATTGTTAAAAAGCATTTGCTTGCTTTGTATGGCAAGACCCATAGGCTAGAAGAAGCCGCTGCGGGTGCAGTCAACTACCCGAAGCTGTGTCAGCAGCTGAGTCAAGACATCGCGCCTTGGGGCAGTTATTTAACTTTTCAGCTTTGGCATCAATAACCAGCAAGCCGCCTCACATTTAACTGCTAGTTTAAAAAGATGATTTAGCGTTAAGTTAAGAGCCAATTTAGAACCAAATTTAGAGCAAACAAAGAGACAGATTATGAAACATGCGATTCGTCAATTGAGCCAAGCGCCGAGTATTGCTGCGTATCAGCCCTGTGCCGTAGATACTTTTATGAGTCCTGCCGGAATATTGCAGTTAAATGCCAATGCCTATGGACTGAGTCATTTAACGGTTGTCGGCTCGGATCGCACTGAGATTGCGCTTGCTAAGGTGAGTGAGGATGTCCTCAATCAAGCTAAGGCGCATATTCGTGAAACTCAGGCGCAGCTTGCGGATTACTTTGCGGGTGAGCGCGTTGAATTTGATTTAAAGCTCGCGCCCAAAGGCACTGAATTTCAGCGTGAAGTTTGGCAAGCTTTGCTCAATGTCGATTATGGTCAGAGCTGCAGCTATGGGCAGATTGCCGAGCAAATTGGTCGGCCTAAGGCTGTGCGCGCCGTGGGCGCTGCCAATGGTGCCAATCCCATTGCGATTATCGTGCCTTGCCATAGAGTGATAGGCAAAAATGGCAAGTTAACGGGTTACGCCTATGGGCTTGCGATGAAACAGCAGTTATTAACGCTGGAAACTGCCAAGCATTGCCTCGATATTTAAGCTAGAATAGCCGCCTATTAAGATATTGGTGAGCAGTTAAACTTTCTATGACTCAGGCTTCTTCCTCTGCGGCAAGCTTTGCCCAACTCGGCATTATTGCACCCTTGCTAAATCGATTAACCGAATTAGCGTATGTTTCGCCCACACCAGTACAGGCGGCGACGATTCCCGCTGTGCTTGCGGGGCGCGATGTGTTAGCCGGTGCTAATACGGGCTCGGGTAAAACGGCAGCCTTTGCCGTGCCGCTGTTGCAACAACTTGTTGACGCAAAAACAGAGGATAAGACAGGCGCTTATGTTCGTTGTTTGGTCTTAGTCCCAACCCGTGAATTAGCACAACAAGTCGCTGACAGCTTTTTATCCTATGCCTCACATCTTAATGGCAAGCTAAAAATTGTCGCTGCGTTTGGCGGTGTGTCGGTGAATGCGCAAATGCAGAGTCTACGCTCTGGTGCCGACGTCCTAGTAGCAACGCCGGGTCGTTTGTTAGATCTGTTGTCCAGTAATGCCATCAAACTCAATCGTGTCAGCGCCTTAGTGCTAGATGAAGCTGACCGCATGTTAAGCCTTGGTTTTACTGAAGAATTAGCTCAAGTGCTCGACGCTTTGCCCGTCAAGAAACAAACCTTATTATTCTCTGCGACATTCCCTGAAGAAGTCCGTGAGTTAACGGCAAAACTGCTTAATAATCCACTTGAATATCAATTGCAAAGTGAGCAAGAAAGCACGATTCATCAACGGGTGATTACGGTTAATCGTCCGATGAAAACCGCATTATTGGCGCATCTGATTAAAGAACATCAGTGGTCACAGGCGTTGATTTTCGTGAGTGCCAAAAATACCTGTAATCACTTAGCGCAAAAGCTGTCTAAACGTGGGATCACTGCCGAAGTGTTCCATGGCGATAAAGCCCAAGGTGCGCGTACGCGGGTGCTCGATGGCTTTAAAAATGGTGAGATCAGTGTGTTAATTGCGACCGATATTGCCGCCCGTGGTATCGATATCGATAAACTGCCTGTGGTGATCAACTTTGATTTACCAAGGAGCCCTGCAGATTATATGCATCGTATTGGCCGTAGTGGCCGCGCCGGTGAAGCAGGCTTAGCCGTGACCTTGATTTCCCATGAGGATTATCACCACTTTGGCGTGATAGAGAAAAAGAACAAACTTAAGTTAGTGCGTGAGCAAATTGTCGGTTTTGAAGCCGATGATGAAATGCCAGCCGAACTGTTAGAACAAGCTAAACCTGTCGCCAAGCCTGAAGGTATGGGTAAAAAAAAACGTAAACAGTTACCGCCTGCCAATGCTGAATTTTGGGGTAAAAAATCTTAAGTCGTTGGAAACAAGCTATTCTTAGCTTATCTCTGGCGTTCCTTGTCATCTCACTTGTCGTAGGTAAGGTTTATGCAACACTTATTCTGGTTAGTTGAAGGTAAAGTCGCAGGGCGCAGTGGCCCTAATAAAGATCCTTGGGATTTACAAGCGCTCAAAGAGGCCGGTATTGGTGCCATTCTGTCGGTCAATGGGGGCGAGGGCTGCGAGCCGAGTGCGTTTAAGCAGCTTGATTTACGTTACGAATGTATTCCCTTTTCGCGCAATGTGCCGCCCCAAGATGGGGATGTGGCGATTTGTGTCGCTCAGTTGCCTAAGGCACTCGCCTTTATTCAGCAATGTGAAGCCGATGAGCTGCCTGTCGTGATCCATTGTCGCTCGGGCAAGGATCGCACCAGTCTTATCATGGCCTATTACTTGATGGTCAATGGTGCTGCGCCATTACATGCGGTGAGCCAAGTTCGTAATATTCGCGATATCGCTTTTACTGCCGAAGGTTGGGATCAATTTGCCTTTGATGTCTTGTATGCATTACAAGACTAAGCACTTGTCGGCGATTGGCGTCGAACCTATTAATAAATAGGTAATAATAGTTTCATTCGTTTGACCTTAGTCATCAAAATTTTACTGTGTTAAGGTTAAGCTATCCGAAGGTTGTTTTTAGTGAGTTATTTATCTAATTATGAAAAGTAAGGCAAGTCAGTCACAGGGATTACTACTGTTTCGGTTATCACAGACTCAAGTGTTTGCCTTAGGCACGTTGAAAGTGCGTGAGCTGGTGCCGTACACACAGCTAAGCAAAATTCCCCAATCTCATCCGACGATTCTTGGCGCTTCAACGATTCGTGGCCATACGATTCCTATCATAGATATGGCGGCTGCGATTGGCTATCGGCCTATAGCCCCTGAAGAGCGCGAAAAATGCTACATCATCATCACTGACTGTCAGCGGATGATCATTGGCTTTTTAGTGCGTGGTATCGATAAGATTATCGAATGTAATTGGCGCGATATTGAGGCACCTTCTGCCAATTTGGGCAAGAATGCTTACTTGACTGGCGTGACTCGTTTTGAGGACCAGTTAGTACAATTGCTCGATGTTGAGTTATTGCTGTCGAAAATTTTCCCGAATAACCCACAGGCAAATCGGGCAATCTTGACCGATGTGCAGCGTGAGAAACTCAAACCCATGAATATCCTGTTAGTGGATGATTCTAAGGTGGCACGTAAGCAGTTATCCGATGCCCTTGATATGATCAACATCCCTTATCGAGTGACCGCCGACGGTAAAGAAGCCTTAGTCATGATGGAACAAGCGGCACTAGAGCATCATCCCATAGATATTCTGGTGAGTGATATTGAGATGCCGGGACTAGATGGTTACGAACTGGCGTTTGAGGTGCGTGATAATCCACTGACCGCCAAGGCCTACATCATTTTACACACGTCTTTATCCAGCGAAATAAGCGTGAGTCAGGCCCACCAAGTGGGGGCAAATGAAGCGCTGACTAAGTTCGATGCTCACGAGTTGATTGATGCCATGTTGCGTGGTGCCGATTTAGCCATGAAGCAGCGCCAATAAGGCGCTTGTTAGTTTTTTGTATGCTTTTTGCGGGACAAGGGTAATTTAGTTAGCTTATTTCCCCGCAAAACTAGACAAGTCTAGTCACATCCTATAAAAACCTTATTGGCCTCATTTCCGAAGGTGCGCGTTGGGGATCTCAACCGAAATATAATAACGATAGGTTAAACCATGAAACAAGAATCATCATTATTAGCTAAGTTGGCTAATGGCAGTCTCGTATTACAAATCTTATTAGGGATTATCGCTGGTGTGGTGTTAGCGAGTTTTTCACCCGATAGTGCAAAAGATATCGCCTTCTTAGGCAGTTTATTTGTTGGAGCATTAAAAGCGATTGCTCCAATACTGGTATTTATCTTAGTAGCATCGTCGATTGCAAATCAAAAGAAAAATACGCAAACCAATATGCGCCCAATTGTGATCCTGTATTTATTGGGGACCTTTGCCGCGGCGTTAACTGCTGTGATTTTAAGCTCTATCTTCCCCACGACTTTAGTTTTGGTTGCTGGTGTGGAAGGTACAAGTCCTCCACAAGGTATTGGTGAAGTGATCCATACCTTATTATTTAAACTGGTCGATAATCCAGTGAATGCGTTAATGACGGGCAACTATATTGGTATTCTTGCTTGGGGTGTGGGTTTAGGTTTAGCCTTACATCATGCTAGCGATTCGACTAAGCAAGTATTTGCCGACATGAGCCACGGCATTTCGCAAATGGTGCATTTCATTATTCGTTTAGCACCTATTGGTATTTTTGGTTTAGTTGCTGCGACGTTTGCTGAAACCGGTTTTGCCGCAATTGCGGGTTATGCGCAGTTATTGGCTGTGTTATTAGGTGCGATGGCCATTATTGCCTTAATCGTTAATCCTTTAATTGTTTACGTGAAGATTAAACGTAATCCCTATCCGTTGGTATTTCGTTGTTTGCGTGAAAGTGGCGTGACGGCATTTTTTACCCGCTCGAGTGCGGCGAATATTCCGGTGAATATGGCGCTGTGTGAAAAATTAAATCTGCATGAAGACACTTACTCAGTCTCTATTCCGTTAGGTGCCACCATCAATATGGGCGGCGCGGCGATCACTATTACGGTATTGACCTTAGCTGCAGCGCATACCTTGGGCATTCAAGTCGATTTACTCACCGCATTGTTATTGAGCGTTGTCGCCGCTATTTCGGCTTGCGGCGCCTCGGGTGTAGCGGGTGGTTCATTACTGTTGATCCCACTGGCTTGTAGCTTGTTTGGTATTTCTAATGATGTCGCCATGCAAGTGGTCGCTGTCGGCTTTATTATTGGTGTGGTTCAAGATGCAGCCGAAACCGCATTGAACAGCTCTACAGACGTTATCTTTACCGCTGCCGCTTGTGAAGCCGCTGAGAATAAAGCTAAACTGAGTTAACGAGTGCTGTTATTCGTATTGAAAAGTATTATGGAAGCAGTCACTTAGGTGGCTGCTTTTTTTATGGGAGTCGTTATGATCTTTTTTGATTTTAGAGTGCTAGATGCTGCAAAGCCCTGGTATGGGATAAATGACACTGTGATGGGCGGTTTGTCTCGCAGTAAGATGACGGTGTCACCTTTAGGCTATGGTGAGTTTAGTGGCCATGTATCGCTGGCCAATGGCGGCGGGTTTGCTTCAGTGCGTTGTGAGTTTAACCCTATTGATGTCAGTGGGTTTACTGGGATCTATGTCGAACTCGATGGCGACCGACCTAAAGATTATAAAGTGAATTTAAAGGATATCGACACACCACAAAGTACGGTTTATCAAGCGCCTATGCCAGCGCCAAGTCATCAAACGTTTGGTGTGAGTGGCGCTAGAGTCATGAATTGGCAGCGGATAGAAATTCCCTTCAGTGACTTCTTGCCCCAATGTCGGGGTAAACCGATTTCCCGAGTGGCAATGGATTTAAGCCAAGTTTGTAGTCTAGGGTTAGTGATTGGTGCCCAGCAGAGTGGTGATTTTTCTTTGAAAATCAAAGAAATTGGCTACTATTAGCGTTTATAGGTGGTTTCTTATCATGAGTTTTTTGCCCCTAATTGCTTGTCCCTTATTGCTTGCTATTGATGGTGCGGGCATCACTAGGCTTCATTTAAGAAAAAGGATAAGGCCGAGGCACTTATCCTTATGGTGAACCCATCATAATGAGTTTGGCGAAAGCCGCTGCTTAAGCGCCTACAATCCCTAAGGGGTTGGCCGTTTGCCACGCGCCGCGGGTAAAATCTGGGAAGGTGACTGAATTACTGCGGTTATTGACTGAATGTTCACTTAAGATATTCACCACCGACCAAGACGCACCATCGTACACATCCTGATCTAAGGCCTCGCCATTGCGCAGGCAATAAATCATGCGCCATAACATCACAAAATCCATGCCGCCGTGGCCGCCGTTAATCTCAGCTTCTTTGCCTATGCGTTGCCACAGAGGGTGATCATATTTGTCATACCACTTTTGCATGTCCATATCCCACTCGTGGTAACTTTGACCAAAGCCACCATTTTCGACGGCGATACGATTCGGGAAACCCGCAAACACGCCATTTGTCCCTTGGATTAAATTGTGGCGACTGTAAGGTCTTGGGCTCGTCGTGTCATGCTGCACCATGATGGTCCGGCCCTTAACGGTCTTAATCAGACTGGTATTGATATCCCCATTGATGTACTTGAGCTGATTACGCTCATGATCGGCGGGGAATTCACGTTTAGCATAGAGCGCACGGCCAAGAGCGGGCGAACTCATCGAGGTTAGATAATCAAATCTATCACCGCGGTTGATGTTCATATACTGGGAAACTGGTCCTAAACCGTGGGTCGGGTACAAGTTACCGTTGCGCTTGGTATGCCAATAAGTCCGCCATGAGCCCGTCTTATGGTCTATTTCCTTCATCTGCCAACGTAGCTCGTGGATATAAGCGGCTTCACCGTGGAGCAACTCACCAAACACACCTTGGCGTACCATGTTGAGAACCATAAGTTCTTCACGGCCGTAGTTGACGTTCTCCATCATCATGCAGTTTTTCTGAGTGCGTTCAGCGGTATCCACAATTTGCCAGCATTCCTCTACTGTGAGTGCTAACGGTACTTCGACAAAGGCATGTTTACCGCTTTCCATCGTCTCTATCGCCATAGGCGCGTGCCATTCCCATGGAGTAGAAATGATCACAATATCAATATCATCGCGGCTTAAGAGATCGCGATAGCTCAGGTCATTACCTGTATAGACAGCCGGTTTTGGCCGATTCTGTTTAACGATATGATCCACGGCTCTGTCCAGCACCGCTAGGTGAGTATCACAAATAGCTTTAAGTTCAACGCCTTCTAAATGACAGAATTGCTCGACATGGCTAAAGCCACGCTCGCCAACACCGATAAAGCCAACTCGAACCACGTCCATCTTGGGTGCTATGAGTCCGATAACGGATTTACCCGCTTGCGGTTTAGGGGCAACACTACTGGCGTAGGCGTTGAGGGCAATATTGGCTGTGACGAGTCCGGCGGTAGCGGCACCCGCTGCCTTAAGAAAATGACGACGATGAATGTTATGCATAGCGCTTCCTGCTTTATTTTTGTTTTGTAGGGATATTGAAATATCACTTGGTCTTATTTGTGCGGTAATTCACTTATGGGTTATATCAGAAACCCTATTAAAATTGGCAATAAAAGATGTAACAAACCTCATTCATCTAGGAGGATAAGTCTTTTAGCTGCCTTTACTTTAGCGATAAGTAAATAGTGATAAAGATCGCGTTTTTATTTTTAGATTGAGCTACACTGCCGATTAATTAGTCAAAGGTATTTATCTTTTATATTTTAAATATTTAGCAAATTTAAATTAACCAAAAAATTACATTTGACGGGCGATTTGAAGTAATTTGCTGCTGTGGGGAGTAAAGAGTTAAATGGGTTCTATGCTTAATGTACTACCACAACTGACATTCACTTTAGGTGATTGGGTATTGCATAAGGATATCAGGATGTCTGGGATTGAAAAACGCCGTCGCCTTCATTGGCGGGAGACAGATATGCAAAATCGTGAAATTATAGGTCGTTGGTTAGATGGGCGTCCTTTATTGGGTGACAAAATTACCCTCTATAAAGAAGACGATAAATATTTTTTAGAAACTTGGTTTAGCGATGGCTGCCATAGTTTAGATGAAGTCTATATGACGCAAACTCCTGAGGGCCATAAGCTGGAAGATGTTGGCGGCAATTTCTTTGGTGAATTTTTTATCGTGACATCGTCGCAGCAATTACAATTTTGTAATGAGCAGGGCTGTTATTTCCAAGCAGAAAAATTAGCGGCTGATGTCGATTTTGGTCAAGGTATACGCGTCGCTTAAACGACGACAGTCGAATCTGTAAATAACTAAGGTCGCACGATAGCTAAGAGCTAAGTCGCGACCTTTTGCTTTTATGGAATTGTAGCGAGTGGCTTAAGTTATTCAGTAAATGGATGTTTACTGCTAAAAAACAGCGGTTTACCCGAATAGGGATGGGTCAAACTTAAGCTTTGTGCATGTAAACATAAACGCGGTTTGGCCTTGATAACCTCGGCATCACCATAAAACTCATCACCCAAAATCGCATGGCCTAGGGCAAGCATATGCACACGCAATTGATGGGTGCGGCCTGTTTCTGGCGAAAGCTCGACTAAGGTGCTGTTTTCTCGGCGCTCTAATACACGGTAGTGAGTGAGGGCGCTTTTGCCGCCAGTCTCTCCCGCCTGTAGCGTTTTTTGATAGGGCGGATGTTCAGTGTCTGGCACTATCGCGAGGTCAATAATCCCCTGATCTTGCAGCACATGTCCCATCACTTCGGCAATATAGACTTTCTTACTCTGTCTATCTTGAAACTGTGTTTTTAAATGCGACTCCGCTTTTTTATTACGGGCGAACACCATAATGCCCGAGGTCGCGCAGTCGAGCCTATGCACTAAAATCGTTTCTGGATAAAGGGCTTGTAAGCGGGTTAACGCGCAATCGAAGGTGTGAGCCGCTCGACCCGGATTAGATAATAATCCCGAAGGTTTATTGATTATAATCAGATCTCTATCTTTATAGCGTATGTCTAGCCAAGGAACTGCTGGGGGCTGGTAATCAAATATCTGCATCTTGTCCTCATTTTTGCGCGGCCATACTAGCAAAATTTACGCAGGCACACAGCATAATCTCATGCTTGCTTATTCTTAGAGGGGTGAGGGCAAATATTCTACAGGCGTCTTACGGCTCCAAATACGGGTATAAGCCATCAGCTGCGGATAAAAAGTGCGGAACGCGGTTTCGATTTCTATCTGCATTTTATTGATGACTTTATGGGCATCTTTAAACAGTGCGGCTTGCGGATGCTGTTTGGCCACTTGTGCTAAGGCTTGTTGTAATCCTTTTTCGGTGGTGTAGCTGCCTAGCCAATCGGCGCTGCGCATTGTGGGCAAGAGTGTAAATAATGCCTCTGGATGGTATGGATCAACGCCTTGCGTGGCAAAAGCATCTAACGCGTCATAGGCCTTGCTGCTGAATTCATCCAAGGGTTGGTGGTGATATTCTTCCCAATAGTAAGCTAAATAGTGATCGAAACTCACCGCCATGAGTTCTGCTGCTATGCTTCTTAAGGGCGCAGGGAAAGCTTCCATTAATTCAATCGTCAATTCATGGCTGGCGCAGAGGGTATTAATCTCTTGGTTTAGCCATAAGGCTTGGCGTAACTCCATTGGGGCTTGCGCAATTGGCGCTTGAATATAGTTACCTGCTACGTTGGCAGCAAGGTGGGTTTTACTGATGTCGGCGAGATGTAAGTGTGTAAGAAAGTTCATTATTTGTGCTTGGTTAACCACGTCGGTTCACGGTATCATGCACAAGCGCGCTTAGGAAAGCGCCGAAGCTAAAAATGCAGTATTTTTTCACTTTTTATTGATAATGACATTTGATTCGCCGTGAATAATTATGGCTGACTTAAACGTTGACATAGTAATCGATAAGGGAAAGTGAAATAAAATCAATAACCTTTTTTAGGATCATGGATGATGTGGAACTGGTTCACCAAAATGCTTGGTAAAGACGAGCAGCAGAAGCGCAAAAAAGTGCTAATAGAAATCCCCTTTGAACAACACCGTTTCAGCATGGATGACTTTAGTCGCTCGCGGCTAAAATTCGATGCCGATGACAATCAGCCCCAAGATGGCATCAATCCAGTGGAACCCGAGCAAGAAGTGGACACTGGCAATAAGTAATCTTGATCTTATTGGCCTCTAACCATAGACTAGCCGCCGTTCTAAGCTATCTAGAGGCCAATATGCGCGTTGCAGACTTTTCTTTCGATCTTCCCGATGAGCTGATCGCTCGTTATCCTATGGCGCAGCGTAACGCATCCCGTCTGTTAACCTTAGACGGCAACTCTGGCGCGTTAGGCGACAAACGGTTTACCGATTTGCTGGGGATGATTAATCCCGGTGATTTAATGGTGTTCAACAATACCCGAGTGATCCCCGCGCGCATGTTTGGTCAAAAGGCCAGTGGCGGTAAGTTAGAAATTTTAGTTGAGCGTATGCTCGATGATAAGCGCATCCTCGCCCACGTTCGTAGCTCTAAATCCCCTAAAGTGGATTCGTTAATCCATCTCGATGGTGGCTATCAGATGAAGATGGTCGCCCGTCACGATACTTTGTTTGAACTTGAGTTGTTATCCGAGTTAACCATCTTAGAAGTGCTTGAAGCAGTAGGGCACATGCCTTTGCCTCCTTATATCGATAGACCCGATGAAGATGCCGACAAAGAGCGCTATCAAACTGTGTATAACCAAAACCCTGGTGCAGTTGCCGCGCCAACGGCGGGTTTACATTTTGACGATGCCATGCTCGATGCATTAAAAGCCAAGGGCGTGAATGTCGCGTTTGTGACCTTGCATGTGGGCGCGGGAACATTTCAGCCAGTGCGTGTCGATACCATTCTTGAACACAAGATGCATTCCGAGTGGGCGAATGTACCGCAGGACGTGGTTGATTTAATCGCGCAAACCAAAGCTGCGGGTAAACGTGTGGTGGCCGTAGGGACGACGTCAGTGCGCTCCTTAGAAAGTGCGGCACGCGCAAGCCTTGGCGAACTCAAAGCTTTTAGCGGCGATACCGATATCTTTATTTACCCAGGTTATGAATTCCAAGTGGTCGATGCTATGGTGACAAATTTTCATCTACCTGAATCAACTTTGATCATGTTAGTTAGTGCTTTTGCCGGTTTTGATCATGTTATGGCGGCGTATCAACATGCTATCACGCAAAAATATCGCTTCTTTAGCTATGGCGATGCGATGTTTGTGACGAAAAAAGCCCACTAGACCAAGATTTTGTTTTAAAATAGCCGCCCAAAGTGAGATTGTGCGGCAATTTTTTTCGTTAAAAGATTGAACCTTTTAACCCTGTCCCCATCTCTATTGTTAATCAAAATGGCATTAGCCATTAAAAATGTAGTCAGACTGTTTATCTGGCGAGGTGAATTATGAAATTTGAATTAGACACTACCGACGGGCGTGCGCGCCGTGGTCGGTTAATTTTTGATCGTGGCACAGTAGAAACCCCCGCTTTTATGCCGGTAGGAACCTACGGCACAGTGAAAGGCATGACACCGGAAGAAGTTCGTGCCACTGGCGCGGATATTTTGCTCGGTAACACTTTCCATTTATGGTTGCGCCCAGGCGAAGAAATCATGCGTAAGCACGGTGACTTGCATGACTTTATGAACTGGCAGCGTCCTATTTTAACGGACTCGGGCGGTTTCCAAGTGTTTAGTCTTGGCGATATCCGTAAGATCACCGAAGAAGGTGTGCATTTCCGTTCGCCTATAAATGGTGAGAAAATCTTCTTAGATCCTGAAAAATCAATGCAAATTCAAGATGCATTGGGCAGTGATGTGGTGATGATTTTTGACGAATGTACCCCGTATCCTGCCACTGAAGATGAAGCGCGCAAGTCAATGCAGATGTCTTTGCGTTGGGCAAGACGTTCGCGTGATGAATTTGACCGTTTAGAGAACCCTAACTCACTCTTCGGTATTATTCAGGGCGGTGTGTATGAAGATTTACGCGACGAAAGCTTAAAAGGCTTAGTCGATATTGGTTTCGACGGTTATGCCGTCGGTGGTTTGGCCGTAGGTGAGCCTAAAGCAGATATGCATCGCATTCTTGAGCATATTTGCCCGCAAATTCCTGCAGACAAACCTCGCTATCTGATGGGGGTCGGTAAACCAGAAGATTTAGTTGAAGGTGTACGTCGTGGTGTTGACATGTTTGACTGTGTGATGCCAACCCGTAATGCCCGCAACGGTCATCTGTTTACGAGTGAAGGTGTGATCAAAATACGCAATGCGCGTCATAGAGATGACACGTCACCACTTGATACTAAGTGTGATTGTTATACCTGTAAAAATTATTCACGGGCGTATCTTTACCACTTAGATCGTTGTAATGAGATTCTGGGTGCGCGTTTAAACACCATTCACAACTTGAGATACTATCAAATGTTAATGGAAGGTTTGCGCGGTGCGATTGAGACGGGTACATTAGACGCCTTTGTGGCGGACTTCTATACCAGTCAAGGTCGCGAAGTACCAGAGTTAGTCGATTGATTTTTTGCTAATAAGAAGAGAAAAACTATGTTTATTTCAAATGCATATGCAAGCGCTGCCGGCGCACCACAAGGTGGCGGCACGATGGAACTGATTTTCATGCTGGCGATTTTCGGCCTGATTTTCTATTTCATGATTTTCCGTCCGCAATCAAAACGCGTTAAAGAGCACAAAAATCTAATGTCTTCATTAGGCAAAGGCGATGAAGTGTTAACCAGTGGTGGGATTTTAGGCAAGATTGCAAAAATCAGCGACGAAAGCGATTACGTGTTACTGAGCTTGAACGACACAACACAAATCACGATCAAAAAAGACTATATTGCAGCTGTATTGCCTAAGGGCTCTATCCAGTCGTTGTAAGCCAAGAGGGCTCAGGCGTGTTAAATAAATACCCAATGTGGAAAAACATTATGGTGATGCTCGTCATCGCCATAGGTTGTTTCTATGCCGTACCTAACCTTTTTGGTGAAGATCATGCGGTGCAAGTGGTGGCGACTCGAGGTGCTGAAGTAACAGCATCTACCCAAGCCAGTGTGAACGAGCTGTTAGCCAGTAAGAGCATTGCGGTAAAGCGCTCTGAGCTTGAAAAAGGTCAGTTGTTGGTCCGTTTGCAAAATGCGGATCAACAGCTACTGGCGAAAGAAATCATTGCTGACAGTTTAGGTGACAAGTTTACTGTGGCACTTAACTTAGCGCCTGCGACGCCTAAGTGGCTCGAGTCCATGGGCGGCAGCCCAATGAAGCTCGGTCTTGACCTTCGCGGTGGTGTGCATTTCCTCATGGAAGTGGACATGGGCGAAGCGATTCGTAAGATGGAAGAAGCTAAAGTCGCTGATTTCCGTTCACAATTACGTGAAGAAACCATTCGTTATGCTGGTATTCGTGTTAATGCTACTGGAATTGAAATCAAGTTCCGTGATGCTGAAAACTTAGCGACTGCCGAGCGTTTCCTTAAGACTCGCAATAAAGATATGGTGTTCACCGACGCTAGCCGTGGCGAAGATTTCGCGCTGCAAGCTGTGATGAGTGAAGCTTATCTAAAGCAGATTAAAGAAGAAGCACTGCAACAAAACATTACCACAATTCGTAACCGTGTTAACGAGTTAGGTGTGGCTGAGCCTGTAGTACAACGTCAAGGCGCCGAGCGCATTATCGTTGAGCTGCCAGGTGTGCAAGATACGGCTCGCGCTAAGGAAATCTTAGGTGCAACCGCATCAATTGAATTCCACATGGTGGATGACAAAGCCGATCCGAATGCTGCGCAATCAGGTCGTGTACCTGCAGGTTCTGAAGTGTATCAGCGCCGCGAAGGTGGCACTGTGATATTGAAGAAAGAAGTGATGTTGACGGGTGATCATATCACTGGCGCGCAACCTAGCTTTGACCAGTACAGTCGTCCTCAGGTCAGTATCAACCTCGACGCTAAAGGCGGTACCATTTTCTCTGACGTGACTAAAGACAACATAGGCAAGCCTATGGCGACTTTGTTCATCGAATATAAAGACAGTGGTGATCGCAATGCCGATGGCAGCGTTAAGATGCAGAAAATCCAAGAAGTGATTTCTGTCGCGACCATTCAAGCCCGTTTAGGCCGTAACTTTGTGATCACTGGCTTAAGTCATGGTGAAGCACAAAACCTTGCGCTATTACTGCGTGCGGGAGCCTTGATTGCTCCTGTATCAATTGTTGAAGAACGTACCATTGGTCCAAGCTTAGGTGCTGAAAACATTCAAAGCGGTGTGCAAGCTATGGTATGGGGTATGGCAGTTGTCTTACTCTTTATGTTGGTTTACTACCGTAGCTTTGGGCTTATTGCTAACCTGGCTTTAACCGCAAACTTAGTCATGGTTGTGGGCGTTATGTCTATGATCCCTGGCGCTGTGTTAACCCTACCCGGCATTGCCGGTATGGTGTTGACGGTCGGTATGGCGGTTGACGGCAACGTGCTGATTTATGAGCGTATTCGTGAAGAGCTTCGTGCCGGACGTAGCGTGCAGCAGGCTATCCATGAAGGTTATGGTAATGCTTTCTCAACTATCGCCGATGCGAACATCACCACCTTCATCACTGCGCTCATTTTGTTTGCCGTAGGTACTGGTGCGATTAAAGGCTTCGCTGTGACCTTAATGATAGGTATTGCGACTTCTATGTTTACCGCCATCGTGGGTACTCGCTCAATCGTTAACGCGATTTGGGGTGGTAAGCGCGTGAAGACTCTGTCTATCTAAGGGGAAGTGACAATGATTGAAGTTTTATCCTTAAAACATACAGTAAACTTCCTCCGCCATGCACTGCCTATTAGCATTATGTCGGCAGTGTTAGTGCTGGGCTCGCTGATATCGCTCGCAACTAATGGCGTTAACTGGGGTCTTGATTTCACTGGCGGTACTGTTGTTGAAATGGAGTTTACTCAGCCGGTTGATTTGAATGCGCTGCGTGTGCAACTGACGACGCCAGATTCCGAAGGTGCGATCGTGCAAAACTTCGGTTCTAGCCGTGACGTACTTGTACGTTTACAGGTGAAAGAAGGCGTTAAGAGCGATGTGCAGGTTAAGTCTGTCATGGAAGCCGCACAGAAAGTTGACCCACAAGTGCAGCAGAAGCGTGTTGAGTTTGTTGGCCCACAAGTGGGCAAAGAACTGGCAGAGCAAGGTGCATTGGCGGTATTAGTTGCGCTGATTTGTATCATGATCTATGTGTCGTTTCGTTTCGAATGGCGCTTAGCGTTTGGTTCTGTAGCGGCACTGGCGCACGATGTCATCGTGACCTTAGGTGTGTTTTCGTTATTCCAATTGGAATTTGACTTGACCGTATTGGCGGGCTTGTTGACGGTGGTGGGTTACTCACTTAACGATACTATTGTGGTATTTGACCGTATCCGTGAGAACTTCCTTAAGCTGCGTAAGAGCGATCCTGAAGAAATAGTTAACATTTCAATCACTCAAACTATGAGCCGTACCATTATTACAACGGGCACGACTTTGGTGACTGTTGTGGCCTTGTTCCTTAAGGGCGGCACTATGATCCATGGCTTTGCGACTGCATTGCTGTTGGGGATTTTTGTGGGTACTTATTCCTCTATCTATGTGGCGAGCTTCTTGGCCGTTAAACTGGGTATCAATCGTGAACACATGATGCCAGTTGAGATTGAGAAAGAAGGCGCAGACCAACCTCCTATGATGCCTTAAAGGTTAATTTGGAGTTAAAAAGCCACCTATGAGGTGGCTTTTTTTTGCATCAATTTTGAGGCGTATCTGACATTCTGCTAGCAAACTCACAAAGTTATAGTCAGTTATGCTGTAAAAAGTGAATGTTAATTTATTTAACAACTGATGTAAAAATCAGCGCTCGACAGCCTCGGCTATTTAGCAGTAGGATGTCGGCAACCCATATTCTAGAGAGTTGTAGCCGTAGGATGTCGCATGGAAGAACGTAAAGTGTTAGTTGCTGGTGGTAATTTATTGCAGGCCCACACATGGAAAGGTTTATTGGAGGCCTGTGGCATTCATGTTGAACTCAGAGGTGAAGCGTTATTAGGCGGCATTGGTGAACTCCCTACTGGGATGCAAAACGTCGAGTTATGGGTAGGTGAGTCCCAATACGCGTCGGCACAAGTTCAATTGAATGCGTTGGATGTTGAAAGTCCGCAATGGCAGTGTGTGCAATGCCATGAGACTAATGAAGGCAGTTTTGAGCTTTGCTGGCAATGTAGCTCAGAGCGCAGCGAAAGCCACAACTAGCCTTTCACTGGCAACCTTCTCAGCTTTGCGGTGAGGCTGAAAGATTGCGTCTGCAGGATGAGAAGATTACACTTTGCTGATAAGCTGACATTCATTATGTCATTCAATATCTTATCTAGGAGTTAGTGATGCAGCATCCCAATGCATTTTCCGCCCTTGTTGACGCTATTCTGCCTAATATCACTGAAGTGACAATCGAAGCTTATCAGGCCGATGACCGCTGGCACCTTGTTGATGTGCGTGAGGATCGTGAGTGGCTGCAAGATCATTTACCCCAAGCGAAACATTTAAGCCGGGGTATTTTAGAGCGTGATATCGAAGCGCGTTTCCCCGATAAAAATACACCCATATTACTCTACTGCGCGGGTGGTGCGCGTTCCGCCTTGGCTGCCCATAATCTGCAACTTATGGGTTACACCCACGTTGCCTCTATGATTGGTGGCTATAAGGGCTGGGTACAGCGTCAACTGCCAGTGGTGCAGGACTAAGCGTTCAGGATCTCATCTAATGCAATATTTTCCCTTGTTTGTCGATACGGTTAATTTGAATGTTCTACTGGTGGGCGCGGGCGATGTGGCTAGCCGTAAGTTAGCACTGCTGACACGTACCGAAGCCAATATCCACGTGGTAGCGCCAGAGGTGAACCCAGAAGTGCAACGTTATGCAGATGCTGGCCGTATTTTGTTATCCCAGCGTGAAGTCGTCCATGCCGACATTCAAAATTATGATTTGGTGTATTTAGCTACGGCAAACGACAGTCTTAATGCCGAGTTAGCGACCTTAGCTACTGCGCGTGGTATCTGGGTTAATGCTGTTGATAATCCCGCCTTTTGCCGCTTTATCACTCCTTCTATTGTGGATCGAGGTCGTTTAGTGGTCGCGATCAGCACTGCGGGCGCAGCACCAGTATTTGCACGCACGATTCGCTCGCGTTTAGAATCTAGTCTACCGCAGTCACTCAAACCGTTATTCGATTTTGTCGCCGATAGACGCGTCGAAGTACAAGATAAACTCGATTCAACCTCGAAACGCCGCTTATTTTGGGAGCGTTTTTTTGATACCAATGGTGACCGTTTCGATAGTCGTACCACTGAGCATTACCATAATGCGTTTAATAACTTAGTCAGCCGCGGCGAAATCCTTTTGTTGGATGATGCAACGTCTGTGGACTTATTGCCGCTCGCCGCCATGCCGCTATTGCAGCGCCTCGATTGGATATACAGCCAAGGCGATTTGAGTGTCGAACTCGCTGAACTTGTTCGCCGCGACGCAGATCGCGGTTTTTTACCCGCTTTCAGTGAATTGAGTCAACAGTATGAGCTGGGTACGCGCATGCTACTGGTAGCGGATACGCAAAAAATCAGCTTGTTGAAAGCCCATTTTCCCATGGCTAAACATCT
This sequence comes from Shewanella sp. DC2-4, assembly GCF_013248875.1. Taxonomy (NCBI): domain Bacteria; kingdom Pseudomonadati; phylum Pseudomonadota; class Gammaproteobacteria; order Alteromonadales; family Shewanellaceae; genus Shewanella; species Shewanella sp. DC2-4. The sequence goes on from NZ_JABRVR010000002.1 coordinate 1,277,217, forward strand.
GCGACCCGGAGCGATTTAATTTCTTACCGATTCAGCCTTGGGTTCGATTTAACCTTCTGTTCAATTGCACTTTATGTTCGATTTCATGGGCGTATTCTATTGTTCGTTTGAGCTAATGCCGAGTCTCAGGTAGACTCGGCAGCCTTATTTTAGGATTTCGCTGTTTCAGGATTTCACTCTGCATTTAGGATGACTATGGCCCTCAAGGCGACCGTGTTTAAAGTCAATTTACAGATAGCCGATATGGATCGGAATTATTACCAAGACCATCAATTGACGCTTGCACAGCATCCTTCCGAAACCGATGGCCGCATGATGGTGCGTTTACTCGCGTTTATTGTGAATGCCAGCGAAACCTTAAGTTTTAGTAAAGGTCTGTGCGTCGATGACGAGCCAGAGCTATGGGACAAAACCCTATCCGGTGAAATTGAGTTGTGGGTTGAGTTTGGTCAGGCCGATGAAAAATGGCTGCGAAAGGCCAGCGGCCGTGCCAAAGTCGTGCAGCTCTTTACCTATGGTGGTCGCAGTGTACCGATTTGGTGGAAACAGAATCAGCAAGCGTTAGAGCGTTATCAGAATTTAAAAGTGTGGAATATTGCCGAAGAGTCCGTCACGGCGATGGAGGCCTTTGTTGGGCGTAATATGGCATTGCAAGTTTCGATTAGTGAAGGCCAAATTTGGTTATCGGATAATGAAACCAGCGTGTTGATTGAGCCTGAAATCCTCAAAGATATTGAATAACATGTTTTGTAAAAAAAGAGCCTGCAATTGCAGGCTCTTTCCGTTTATCACTTTTAAATATCAGTAAGAGTATCGATTTTGATTTATTTGAAGCTCAGTTCCCAGCTATCGATATAACCAACATCACCACGGCCACTGTCTACGGCTTTTAACTTCCATACGCCGTTCGAATTAGCACCTGTCATATCTGCGGTATAGCTCTTATTGATATTGTCTGCACCAAGACCTGTGTTGTTATGCAGGGTAACCGTTTTTCCTGAAGGGCTGATCAGCTGCACTTTTAAGTCACCAATGTAAGGGTGGACTATGTTCACGACTGCAGTCACAGTACTTGAATCACCTGTGCGAGTAACCGTGATTGGGCTAGTGATCCCCGCCGCTTTGTTATCAGGAATATTATAGTTATCAGTATTGCTATAGCTCGTTGGCGTACCGCCGCCATTAGACGCTGTGTAGTTCGCCGTTAACGACACACCAGTGAAAGCCGAATCGCCTTTCACCATGGCATAGTAAGTGCCTGATTGTACGTTGGTGATTGGACAAGACTCACTATTGCCACTTTTATACGGACGGCAATCGTAATTAGTGGTGGTTGGCGCCGCGCCATATTGCACATACAAGTCCGCATCACCTGTGCCACCGTTCATCACAAAGCCTAGGTTCGTTGCACCTGCTGGAACTTCAAATGAAAAATGTAATTCTTCACCTGTTGCGCCTGCTAAACCTGTTTTCGCCACACCGTTCACCAGAACACTATCGCCCGGTTCAGTTGGATCGACAGGACCCGTTGGACCAGTACAAGATGCGTCTAGGAAGGCTTTTGCTGCAACTGCATTAACTAAACCGTAACCATAGTAGTTGTCACGACCTGCAGTTCCGAGATCTTCGGCGGTCATTTTCAATGCGTTACGGACTTGCGCCGCACTACATTCTGGGTGGTAGCTCCACACTAAGGTCGCAACACCTGACACATGCGGTGTCGCCATAGATGTACCATTGTAGTACTCGTAATCTTTATTGCCTTGGTTGCTGACAGTGACTGTGGCGCCCAGTTGATTGCGCAGTGCTAAGCCTGTTGCACGATCAACAGATACAGAAACCATATTGATTTCGTTGTTAGCATCGACAAGGAAGGGGTTTTGTAAGCCGGGTAATGCCGCGTTACTGTAAACAATCGTCGCACTGGCACCTGCATTCTTACAGGCTTTAGCTGCGTTAATTTCAGGGTAGCTAGTGCCTTGATTACCAACACGTTCCACTAAACAAATCTTATTGGTCATGTTGCCGCAGTTGAAGCTTGTGCCGCTAACGGTACATTCTGCCAAAGTTGCAGTGCTGGTACCGTTAAATGGTGCGGGGACATAGCTGCTACCAGAAGGTATCAGGCGATTGTGCGGTACGACACCTGAGTCAAAGTAAGACTGATTGCCGATAGTGATATCGGCTAAACGGCCTTCGCCACGGGTAACAGTCGATAGAACTGCTTCACCAGGGCCAGATATTTCCACTTGGTTGGTGTATTGGGAGAATGCTGAGTGGTCTTTATGGCTATCCACAGAGGCGACAGACATGACGCCATCGTAGGATGCTGGGTAGCTGTGAGTGCTATTCCCATCGTTACCCGCAGCAGCAATCAGGAGAACACCATTATTATAGTGGGCGGCCAGAGCGTTACGCTCAGTGGTGCTAGAACCTGAACCACCTAAACTCATAGTGACAACATTGGCGCCGTTGGTGACACAAGTGTCTACGGCAGCGACTAAGGATGAAGAGTAGCCCCAGCCAGATTCATTAAACACTTTGATCACATGAATATTGGCATTTTGATTTGGCATAACGCCGATCACGCCATCATTGTTGGCAATCGCCGCAATCGTCCCCGCAACGTGGGTACCGTGGGCGTTATTATTGCCCGGCTCAAACCAGTTACCCGTGCCTGAGTTATTGGTCCCTGTGACATTGTTGCCACCTAAGTCGCTGTGACTACGGTCGTAGCCTGAGTCGATAATACAAATAGTGCGGTTGCCCGTTTGGCTGTCGCTTAGCTGGGTTGCTCCCACAAAAGTTTGGCCCCAAGGCGTACTTTCACTTAGAAAGCGGCGTGGCATATCTTCTTCGACATATTCCACATCAGCACGGGTTTTTAAGGCATTGATCCCTTTGGCATCGAGTTTCACCGAGTAACTGTTACTGCGGCCGATACGCTTCATTTCCTTCGCTTGTACTTTATTTAATGCGGTATGTTGGGCACTGATTTCAGCCATTTGTGGCTGATAATTCATTGTGGTTGGTAGCGTATCTGTTGTCGCGTCATTGAGTGACTGCAGATCACTCGTTGATTGCACACTATTGGCTGACATGATGGCCGCGGCATCAGTGTTTTTAAACTTCACAATGTAACGCTTTGGCAGTGGGGAGGTTTGTGCTTGTAATGCTGCGGCAAAACCTGGGGCTTGTGGTGCTGCTTGTACACCAGCTGAGATCGCAATAGCTAAGCTTGAAAGGCTTAACGCTATTTTAGTGGTTCTGTTGATTGTCATGTTCTTCTTCCATGGTCAATTTAGTGTTAATCATTATTATTTTATGTTTCATAAGAATAACTACGACTCAGATGCTACTCGGTTAGTGAATTTATCTGCGACCACGTCATTTGTAAATCAATTGTTAACAGTATGGCGGTTGGTAATTGTTTAGATTTAATAGGCATTTATAGTGCATATAAATTCAAGTTGTAACGATTTGTAACCAAATTTTATTAAAATATTTGTTTTTTTATGTGATAAACGTGAATAAGTGAATACGAATTTACGACTTCATATGAGGGCTTTTGATTGATTTTACCGTTATCAATGTATTGAAATTTATATATATATTTTTTTGTAATTAAAAATAACAAAAACAAACTTTAAGTTTTCATCATAATGATAATATTTTCTCAAGTGATTGATTATGCGAAATTGTTGCAAAAGGCTGTCAATAGGGTGGCGGTTGCCAATTGATTGACTTTACTTAGGCTTTTGGGAATACGGGTGTTACTTATTTTATAGAACTACTAAAAAATCCTGTGTTCTTTCGTCCACAATGAATCTGGTAAAAACTTATTAATCCACCCCCTGCTTAATTTCGATATTTTATTTAGACAATAAAAAAGCGCCCTAGGGCGCTTTTAGCCGTTAAGCCTTGAATGGCTAGAGCGAGGTGAGAGTACTAAAGTGATTTATTCTTACTTCCCCACACTAGAGCCAATTTGATGGTTGTTAATTATTTAGCGGACGTTTTTTGCGCTTCAACTAAGGTGGAATAGCCGCCACCATTATAGGTTTGGGTGTATCCGGCAGCGACTAAGGCTTCGGTCGCAATACTGCTACGACGACCGCTGCGGCAATACAAGACGACGGGAGCATCTTTGGCGATGCCACGCTTAGCAAACTCCTCTGTCACTTGCTCAAAGGGAATATTGACCGCATTCGCTAAATGACCTTCGGCAAATTCTTCAGGCGTTCTAACATCGAGCACCATAGCGCCTGCGGCAATTTTATCCCATGCGATTGCAGGATCTTGGTCGGCGGCGCTGGCTATCATGGGCATTAGCAGCAGTGGCATGAGTACCAGTGACTGCAAGCTTAATAGGGCTAAGCGCATTAGACTTTGGCCACGGGTTACGAGGTTGTGGGTCACTTTATCTCTCCTTGACGGCTTTTGGGCACGCTTGTATTAGCCAAGCGTGTACTTGCTCACCTATCTCTTATCTCTTATCTCTTATCTTAACTCTTAAGTAGTGACTGTATGTGGCTTAGCTTTGTTTAGCAATTTCAGCCTCTGATTTTACACCCAATTTTCGTAAAACCATGGCGGCAGGACAAAAACCGGTAAAAGCACTTTGGAATAGGTTAGCGCCAACAAATGCGGTTAACCACAGAAAGTTGTGGTGCACATAGGCGGTTAACACCAGTGACAGTAACACCATCAATCCAGCAAAAGCCATAATACTGCGTTCTAATGACATACCTTACTCCTTGAAGCCATCTTGGTGATGGCCTTTGTTGTGGTTAGTTTTGTGTTTGTGTTTGTATCTGAACAGTATTCATACGGTTTTTCATGGCCGTGTAGTACAGCACAGGGATGACAACTAAGGTCAGTATGGTCGAGATAAAAATACCAAAGATCAGACTGATCGCTAAGCCATTGAAAATCGGATCATCAAGAATAAACAATGCCCCTATCATGGCTGCAAATGCAGTCAGCATGATAGGTTTAGCTCGCACGGCGCCAGAGTGGATCACTGCCCGCTCAAAGGGCACACCGGATGCGGTTTCTTGATTAATAAAATCGACCAATAATATCGAGTTACGCACAATAATCCCCGCCAGCGCTATCATGCCTATCATGGACGTCGCCGTGAATTGCGCTCCGAGCAGGGCATGTCCAGGCATTACGCCAATCACAGTCAGTGGAATTGGCGCCATGATGATAAGCGGCACCAGATAAGATCTAAACTGCGCGACCACCAATAAATAAATCGCAATCATGCCAACGGCATAGGCGATACCCATGTCTCTAAAGGTTTCGTAGGTGATCTTCCATTCGCCATCCCAGAGCACGGCGACTGAGTCTAACCCTGTGGGTTGGTGAATATAATGCTGATCAAATCCTAAGCCATCGGTGCCATCAATTTTGCCCGCCATATCGAACATACCGTAGAGTGGGCTGTCCAATGGCCCCGACATATCGGCGACGACCATGATCATAGGGATCATATTCTTATGGATAATTGGTGCATCGATTTTGCCGCGTTTGATGGTCACCAGCTCAGAGACAGGCACAGATTGCCCCGTTTGGCTCAGTAACTTCATATTCAGCACTTGCTCTAAATCGACTTTCGCGCCTTCGTTTAATTGCAGGCGGATCGGTATCGGTTGTTTTTGCTGGGCTTGATGTAAATAGCTCACATCTTTGCCGCCAACTGAGGTGGCAATCAAGTCGACAATATTGCTGTAGGGCACGGCCATCAGGCTGGCTTTACTGCGGTCGATCATCACTTGCCATTTTTGCTGGGCGGCGGGCAAGAAAATATCGATATCGACCACATCTTTGGTTTCATGGAACAGCGCCTGCATCTCATATGCGGCTTGCTCGCGAATAGCGGGACTTGGGCCATACACTTCTGCAACCAGCGGCGACCACACTGGTGGTCCAGGTGGCACTTCAACCACTTTGATATTGGCTTGATATTGCTCGCCAATTTGCTGCAGTTCGTCTCGCACCGATACCGCTATGCTGTGGCTGTCGCGCTTGCGGTGTTTCTTATCCACTAGGTTCACTTGGATGTCGCCAAGCTCTTGGCTGTGACGCAGGAAATAGTGGCGCACTAAGCCGTTAAAGTTCATTGGCGCGTTAGTGCCCGCATACAATTGCAGATGCTCGACCTCAGGGACGGTTGTTAGGTAGCGACTCAAATCCTGCAATACTCTTTGTGTTTGCTCTACGGGAGTGCCTTCTGGCATGTCCACCATCACTTGAAACTCGGACTTATTATCGAAGGGCAGCATTTTAAGCACCACGAGCTGACCGACAGGGAGCGCGACGGCGATGCCGATTAACACAAATACGCCGACAGCCAGTCCTATTCTTGCCTTACGGGCATTTTTACCCAGCAGGAAAGGACCAATTAAGTGAGTAAAGAGGCGCACCATCTTAGTTTCAGCTTCATCCTCGTGCGAGGCTTGGGCAGTATCGTGTTGGTCATTATGTTTCAGCAGTTTACGACTGAGCCAAGGAGTGACCACAAATGCCACAACGAGGGAAATTAACATGCCCATACTGGCGTTGATGGGGATCGGGCTCATGTAAGGCCCCATTAAGCCCGATACAAAAGCCATCGGCAGCAAGGCTGCGATAACTGTAAATGTCGCCAGAATCGTCGGGCCACCGACTTCATCGACCGCCACTGGGATAAGCTCGCTGAAGGACTTTTTGCCGAGCGCCATATGCCGGTGGATGTTTTCTACTACGACTATGGCATCGTCGACCAAGATGCCGATGGAGAAAATCAAGGCGAACAAGGACACGCGGTTTAAGGTAAATCCCCACGCCCAAGAGGCGAAAAGGGTGATCGCTAGCGTGATAATAATGGCTACACCCACGACTAAGGATTCGCGTGCGCCCATGGTTAAAAAGACCAGTACGACTACGGCGCTGGTGGCAAAAATCAGTTTTAAAATAAGGGTGTTAGATTTATCCGCCGCGGTTTCGCCATAGTTACGTGACACTGTGACTTCGACATTTGCTGGGATCAACACATTGTCGACCTTAGCTATCCGCTCAATCACACTGTCGGCGATGTCGACGGCATTTTGGCCTGCTTGTTTACCAATTGCGATTGTGACAGCGGGATAAATGTCGGTTTTATCTGCGTGCCAAACGCTCTGTTTCGGGATATCACTTTTTAAGCTGATTTCAGCAATATCCGCCAAATAAATCGGAATATTTTTGCCTTGTTTATCTTGATAGACACTGACGACTAATTGCTTGAGATCGTCGATGGATTGTAAAAACTGCCCAGCTTGGACCTTTATCTCTTGATTGCCTTGCACTAAGGATGCAGGCATAGAGACCATATTATTGTCATTCAGGCTTTGTCTTAACTTGTCGTAGGTCAGATTAAAGCTGTTCATCTTGGCGGGATCGATACGTATGTTGGCCACCATATCGTGCTGGCCAACGGTATCGATTTCGCGAGTGCCGGGAATACGCTTAATTTCGGTTTCTAATCCAAGGGCGACATGGGTTAGCTGCTCAGCAGACACTTGCCTGTCCTTTGACCATAAGGTCAAACTGACAATGGGCACATCATCGATGCCGCGGGGTTTAATTAGCGGTTCACCCACGCCAGCGCCCCTTGGTAATTTATCCATGTTGGAATAAATCTGGTTGTATAGGCTGACGATGGCATCATTGCGCGCAACACCGACCTTAAAGATGACGATGATCAGCGCGCCATCGGGTTGGGAGAACGAGTACAGAGTATCTATGCCTTTGATTTCGGAGATCACTTGTTCCGCTGGCAGGGTGACTAAGTTTTCAACTTCCGTGGGTGTCGCGCCGGGAAAAGGGATAAACACATCGGCAAAGGTGACATCAATTTGTGGCTCTTCTTCTTTTGGTGTCACCAAAATGGCGAATAAGCCAAGTAAGAGCCCGAGAAGTGCTAATAGCGGCGTGATGGCGCTATTTTGAAAGGCAGCGGCAATTCGTCCGGAAATCCCAAGTGTGGTTTGTGGTACTGGAGCATGTTTCATAAAACAACCTCGACAAAGCTTAAGTCGCTAGGGAATTTATTGCTTCTTGCTGAGCAACACTTGGTAGGCATCAACGGCCACCTTGTCACCCGACTTAAGGCCCGCAAGCACTTCTACCTCGCCATCTAAGGGCTCAGTGACACGGACTTGGGTCAGCACAAAGGCTTCGCCTTGTTTAAGGTAAACACTGCTCAGTTCGTTCATTGTGAGCAGTGCAGAGGCGGGCAGTTGGATTTTTTCCCGATCGCCATTTTTAAAGGAAGCTTTTGCCCAAGTACCGGGTTGAAGATTGGCTTCATTTTCTGGCAGATTAATTCGCACTTGATAACTGTGGCTGACAGGATCGGCGAAACTAAAAATCGTGAGGTCGGTTGAGGTGAACTCGCGCCCATCACTTAAACGGACGAGAAATTCGGGGGAATTTTTAAGTTGGTTAATGTAACGCTGTGGCACTTGGGTAATGGCGCGCATTTGACTCGCGGAAAACCCTGAAAGTAGTGCTTGTCCTGGGCTTACGGTTTCGCCAAGTTCGACAAAACGCTCAGTGACTATGCCACTAAAAGGCGCTGAAACGACAGTGTATTTTAAGGATTCGTTGGCTTTGATGACACGGGCTTGTGCTGCACTGACGGCTTGTTCTGTTGCTTTAGCATTGGCGGTGGCTTCATCCATCGCGCCCTTAGAAATCGCGCCTTGGGGAAATAGCTCTTTATAACGTTTGTATTGTGCCTGAGCTTCGACATTTAAAGCCTTCGCTTTGGCTAGATCAGCCTCAAAGCTTGCCAGTTCAGCGCCTTGCTCTTTACTGGTAATTTCCAGTAGGGCGGCTCCTTCGGGGACGATATCGTTAACATCGTAGTTGAGTTTGACAATACGACCAGAGGTTTGCGCCGATACCGTCGCCGCTTTTACTGCTTCAATGGTGGCGTCTAAGGTGACCCAATTCGGATAGGGTTTATTTAAGACTTCGATGGTTTCGACTGAGGCAGCCTGAGCTTGAGTACTGGAAAGTGCCAGCAGTAAGAAAAAAGCACGAGAAATTGATGTCATAACTTATATCACCCCAGATGTAATTTATGAGAAAATTCTAATGGAGTTGTTTTCAATAGGCAATCAATATTTATTAGAAAAATTTAATGTAGTGTTTTTACCTAATTTAGGAATAAGGAATAAGGCCTATAGCGCCTTATTCCTCATGCTTCAGAGCTTCAAATTAAGCCTAAAATTTAGTCATTTAAATAATAGGTTAGTGTGGAAACGATGCGAATTTGTTTAATGTAAGGCGTGCTGCTGTCGCGGTCTGAAATGGTGAACTGGCCTTGACTCGCACTTTTAATTTTTCCGAGGCGAGAATCCGAATCCTTAGCAAATTTTTCAGCCACTTCGCGGGCATTTTGAGTCGCTTCTTGCACCATGATAGGTTTGACTGAGTTGAGATCGGTAAACAGAAACTCAGTGCGATTATCATAATCTTGGCTAGCGATCGCTATACCTTCTTTTACTAAGTTAATCATTTGCTTACGGGTGTTCAGCATGAGATCAATCTGTGGGGTATAAACTGATAGGTTCACTTTTGCCGAGTAACGGTATCTGACGTTGGGATCGACATAACCTTGGGCTTGGCGATCTTCAATTGAAGGCAAAGAGACAGTAATTTCGCTGTCGCTAAAGCCTTGTTCCTTTAAAAACGCCACAACACGATCGGTTTTTTGCTGAACCGTCTCATAGAGTTTAGGCAGATTGTTATCGACCTCAGTGAAATTGATTGGCCAAATTGCCACATTGGCTTTGACTTCTTTTTCCGCTAAGCCCTTTACCGTGACAGTGCGTTCCATGGCTTTCATTTGCAATAGTGCTGAGCTTGCTGTCTGGCCTACATAAACAAGTCCAGCGCAAAGGAAACCACCTAACAGCAGGGCAGGAAGGATGTTACTTTTTTCCATAAAAAGAATCTCTTGATTAGATGAACTCAGTCTACGATACCGAATAAACCTCAGTCATGCACTGGGTTTATTCGGAATAGATGCCGCTTAAGGCAGAGGAGATTATGTTGAGAGATGAGTTTTGAAATATCTGTTTAAAGCATTTATTTTTCAGGAGGAATCGCGCTTGGCTGCCATAATTCGACTTTATTGCCATCAGGGTCAATAAACCAGCCAAAGCGGCCAAATTCTGAATCTTCAATACCACCAATCGGTTGACCGCCACCTTGCTCTACTTGTAGGAGTGCTTGCTCTAAATCGTCAACGACAAAGTTGAACATAAACCCTTTATCTGAGGGGGCGAAATAGTCCGTGCTATGGGCGAAAGGAGTCCAAACATGGTAGCCAAGAGTTGATTTATCTGTGTGATAAAACGCGGCGCCTCCCCAGTTTTCAATAGGGACTTGAAGATGGGTTTTGTACCAAGTTGCCAAGGCAACGGGATCGACACTTTTAAAGAAAATTCCACCGAGTCCAATGACTTTAGCCATAGCCGTAGCTGCATTTACAGGAGTATGAATTAACTTTAGGCAATAAATGCTTAAGATACAAAAAAGCCGCAAAAAATGCGGCTTTGGTGTTAGGAATTTATCTTAGAACTGGTAGCTGTATTGAACTGAGTAGTACATACCACTTGATTCAGTAATCGCATTAACAGGGCCTGCGATTGCGCTGTTTTCGATCAGGTGAACTTCTTCACCTTTAATATAAGCGATACCAAAGTCAACCGTGTTTTGTGGGTTGATGTGGTAGCTCATACCCGCTGTATACCAGTTACGGTCAGAGTCTGGGAATGAAATAGAGCTGATTTCGTCCACAACGCCTTGGTCATGCATATAACCTGCACGTACAGTGAATTGTTCGTTGATTGTGTAAGTACCACCTAGGCTGAATAACCATGAATCTTTCCATTGGTATTCTTTCAGCGCAACATCACCTACGGCTTGAGTCACTCCAACAGCTGGAATGGTTGCAACACCATCTTTAGCTGTGATTTGTTCAAAATTACCCCATTGGGTGTGCTGCGCTGTATAGTGCAGAGCAAACTTAGGGGTGATTTGATGAAAACCTGCAACTTGGAAGATATCCGCTAGCGGTACATCTAAACTATCAAAACTGGTGGCAACAGCCACTTGTCCAACATTTGGTATATTGGTTGATGTAATGGTATTAACATCACCTTTAACATTCACTGTTGGGCTGAAGCGGTAACTGATACCGAAACGATTGTCTTTATCTAACTCAATTGTGGCACCCACAATACCACCAAATGCCCAACCGTCAGCGTCGACGTCAACTAGAGGTGTCGCGCCCATGTTACGGGTTAAACGGCCTTCACCGTAAATGGCATCAATACCAGCACCGATACTGAACATGTCATTAATACGGTATGAAAGGCTGGTGTTAAAGTTAACCGTTGTTACTTCTGTTTCGCCAAGCAGATCATAAGGTGCTGGTGAGCCTGCTGGTAAACTCTTTGAAAGTGAGCTGGCATCGGTACCGGTACCAAAGTTAGAGAAAGCGGCAAAACCTACGGCGAACTTATCGTCGATGGGGTGGATGTAGAAAATATTAGGGATAATTTTAGAGCTACCCGCGTCATCGATGCTGCCTAAGTCAACGGCACCACCGGCAAAGTTAACGTCTTTAACATCAACAGTAATATCGGCATAAGTTAAGCCGAAGGAGATCGCATCTTTATCGAATAATGCCATAGCAGCAGGGTTACGTGATAACACAGAAGCGTTATCGGCAATAACCGCATCACCCGCAAATGCACGGCCCATACCCGTTGCTGATTGGCTGTTTAGTTGAAAACCTGAAGCTAAGGTTTGTGTGCTTGCTAATGCGACAGAAACGGCAATGAGTGTCTTGTTGAATGTTTTCATTATTATTCTCTCTATTTTTTATAAGTATTGGATTTTTATTCGGTCCTAGTCCGCCGAAAGTATTTAAATCCATTTATTAGTCTCCGGCATCTTATGGATTCAATGTACCCTCAACAAGTCCGACCAGAAGTGAAATATGTTAATTTTAAGTTAATTAAAAGTCTTTAAAACAAGAGTGATACTTTAGTATGCTTGAATGGTCTGGCCAGATGCTTGATATGAAGGGCTTTGGGTGCTGCTATGGGTTTCAATTGAAGTTAACGGTTTGTAATGGTGTGTAGGGTATTTAAAAGGATACAAAATGTAAAAAGCGCACACTTGTGCGCTTTTAAACATATGGAAGCATATCTAGATTAGAGTGCAGACTTAAATTGTTCGAACTCTGTCGTTACTTTTTCACTTGGAGCAGAGAATTTACTGACTAAAATACCCGCAATAGTCGCGAATATAAACCCAGGAAGGATTTCGTATACTTCAAAAATGCCACCAGTGAGTTGCTTCCAAATCACCACGGTTAATGCACCGACAATAATAGTGGCGATAGCGCCATTACGGCTGTATTGCTTCCAAAACAAGGATAACAAGACTACGGGACCAAAGGCCGCACCAAAGCCTGCCCAAGCATAACTCACTAGGCTGAGTACGCTACTTTCAGGATTGAGTGCTATCACACCTGCAATCACAGCGATAGCGAGTACGCCTAAACGACCTACCATCATTAGCTCGCGATCATCGGCCTTTGGGCGTAACCATTTACGGTAGAAATCTTCGGTGATGACACTTGAGCAGACTAAGAGTTGTGAGTCGATAGTACTCATGATTGCCGATAAAATAGCGGCGATTAATAGCCCACCAATCCATGGGTTAAACGCCGCTTGAGCTAAATGGATAAACACAGTTTCAGAATTGGCTAATGGCTCTTTGGCGAAATAGAGCGAGCCTGCAATACCTGTGGCTAACGCGCCAATGAGAGATAACACCATCCAGCTCATGGCAATACGGCGTGACAAGGGCAGGGCATCGGCACTGCCTATCGCCATAAAACGCGACAAAATATGTGGCTGACCAAAATAACCTAGGCCCCATGCGAGCAAAGATAACATGCCGATGGCAGTGGTTTTGTCATTGACTAATGCCAACATCGCGGGATCGATCGTTTCAATACCCGCATGGCTTTCGGGGTGAGCGAAAACGGCGAAAGGGACAATCAATAGGGCGATGAGCATTAAACTGCCTTGGAAAAAGTCAGTCCAACACACGGCAAAGAAACCGCCAATAAAGGTGTAACCGACTATGATGGCCGAGCCAATCACGAGGGCTGCTGTGTAATCAAGCCCAAAGACTTTTTCAAACAAAATCGCGCCACCGACCATGCCTGAGGAAGCATAGAAAGTAAAAAACACCAGAATAGTGATTGCGGAAACGAGCTTGAGATAGCCTTGGGTATCGTGGAAACGTTTCTCGAAAAAATCCGGTAAAGTGAGGGCGTTATCGGCGAGTTGGGTATAAATGCGCAGTCGCTTGGCAACAAATAACCAGTTTAGCCAAGCACCAATAATTAATCCTACGCCAATCCAGGCTGCACCTAAGCCGCTTAAGTAAACTGCGCCGGGTAACCCCAGTAACAGCCAACCTGACATGTCAGATGCACCCACGCTGAGTGCGGTCACTGCGGGGCCCATTTTGCGGCCACCTAAAATATAATCATCAACAGTATCGGTAGCACGGTAAGCCCAAAAACCTATGCCCATCATCAATACTAAGTAACCAACAAATGTGATTAAAATCGGGGTTTCAATCGTCATCTTGCCTTTTCCCATCTTTTTATTATTAAAAGTGGCAAGCATGCTACCAGATGTTTGAACGTGCGCCCATTAGCAGATGTAAGTGTGATTGAAATCTAACCTCCGATAACATGAAAATATCGGAGATTGATTTTTAAATGCAATTTATAACAATGAGTTAAATAAATATATTCTTGATTTCGTCTTTTATATAGCTAAGGTCAGCTTGATCCTCACCTATGAGCAAAATAAATGCATCGGGCGTTTCAAAGCCCATTCCTTGATATTTACCGTCAGCGAAGGTTTTATCCAACACCATACGTTTCTCGAGTGGCACGATAAAGAGTGTCACCTTACTTTGTTCGCCCTGAAGTACTAAGTGCAGGCTTTTTACCCCTTGAAAATCGCAATAAGAGGTGTAATACACTTTGCCCGGTTGTTGGGTAAATTTGGCATTGCCAAAGTCTTTTATCGACGCAAGCTGGGCATTGACTTGACTAAAATTGACATTTTGATCGACATGCAAGGCAATATCTTCATGGTAGACATGGGCCAGTGCATGTTCAGCCAAATCAATAGGCCCTAAGCGTAATAGGCTGAAGCTGATCCCTACCACAAACGCGACCGAGGCTGCCATGGCCACTAAAAAAAACGTTTGCCGGCGCTGTTTATGGTGCTGTTGTAACTGCTGACGCAAAATGAGTTTGTCGGCGAGATCCTCAGCCACATCTACTTTCAATGCGTTGCTCAGTTTGGCATCAAGGTTTTTAAGCTCATTGATTAGGGCTTGGTTTTCTGACTTGGCATTGATTTGTGCCAGAAAGTCAGCATCTTGATTATGAGGATCTTCATAAGCTTGACGTCTAAATTTAAGCTCATCCATTGGATTGACCTCTCACATCATTCTTCTCAAGTAATTCTTTCAATTGGCTCCTCGCCCGAAATAAACGCGTCATTACGGTGTTGCGATTGAGCTCCATCAGCTCGGCGATTTCATCGCCGCTAAAGCCACCAATGAGCTGGAGTAAGAGTGGTTCGCGGTATTCGATATCCAGCTTGCCAATTTGTCGACGGATCAGATATTGCTCGGTCTGCTCTTCACTGCTATTGGAGATATTGTCCTCTAAGGTATCTTGCTCAACGTCGGAATAATCGAACTGTTTACGCTCGAAACGCCGCGCATTTTCACGCCTAAGAATCGTGATCAGCCAAGCTTTCGCCGCTTTATCATCCTTGAGGGAATCCAAAGCGCGCCACGCCCGCAAGAAGGTTTCTTGGGTAATGTCTTCAGCCACGTGCTTATCGCCGCATAACCAATAGGCGTAGCGGAAAATGTCTGCATGTAGCGCCTTGACTAGGCTGTTGTATCGTCGTTGTTTGCTTAGCATGTCAGAAGAGACCGCGGGCTCGACGGATTTCTTGCGCCAGTTAGCAAACATTTTTTATCTTTGGGCTTTTTGGCGGAATATTTAGCATAGTAGCACTCGCTTCTTTGTCATTAACCCCATCATTTATTTAGGATTCAGTGGGCTTAATGGCGCTGATTTTGGGTTTGAATGTTTATGCTCACAGGCCTTAACCGCGTTAAGTAAGGCGGTACATTCGGCGCTTAAGTGGCTATTTGTATTGTTAGAATTCGCACTGCTCGTATTAGCACTGTCAGTATGGTGGCTCTTATCGGCCTTCGCACTGTAGGCTTTGATTTGCAGTTGCTGTATCGCTGCTGCCAGTTGTGGTGACTGCTCAGCAATCTTATCTAATGTCATAGGCGTTTGCTGTAACTCACTGAAATATCGCTGCAATTGCAACATAATTCGACTCACATCGCCACTGGCGCAGGCTTGCTCTAATCCTTCCAAGCCGGAGGCAGTCACTGATTGTGCTGAACTGATTGAAGAGTTTACTGCAATTGGGGCGGCCGTTTGATTTTTTAAGGCGCGGCGCCAAGCGACTAAGGTGATAATCCAAGCGACTAGAGTGACCAGCCATAGCGCAGCAAAAACCGTGGTTAGCCAAGACCAGCCCTTATCTGCCGCGGAGTTGGTTTCCCATGTTGGTTGAGCTGGCGTATCACTGACAGCACCACCTTCAACGATTATGGTACGTGCGGGCAGCGTTGCAGTTTCTTGACGTTTAAGGCGCGGATTCCACCAAGGCACTTTGATTTCGGGCAAGGTAAAGGTGCCTGCTTTGCTGGGAACGATTGCCGAAGTAATACTGTACTGCGAAACAATTTGTGCATCGCGCACAAAGGTCTGCCGCTGAGGTTTTTCTGGGTATGACTTGAGTTCATTAGGCAGAGTTTGCACTATATCAGGCAGACTATTTTCATCGGCATTGGAAGCCAATAGCGTAATAGTGCGGGTGATAGGGCTACCGACGGTAAACTTTTTAATATCCTCAGGGAAGTTTTCTTTTAGCGCTACTAAATCGGCAACCAGCCATTGGCCTTGGAAGCTTGTTGGTGCGGGATTCACTTGAACTGTCAGTGAGGGCGCGCCTGCTTGCATTGGGCGGCTTTCATTAAAGCCAAACATGCCGCCGCGGCGTTGGGATTCTACCAGCACATCGCCAGCAAAGGTTGCACCTTTGATATTCACTTGGCCGGGCAAATCGGGAATGATGCCATAGGTGCGTTCAATCACGCGGTAACGTCGGCCATCGACTATCTCTGAACCATCCCTATCTTCACCGATTTGTTTGATCTGTGCGCCTTCGATTACTGGTGCACTCAATACGCCCCTTTGTAATTCTACCGCCAGATAGAGTTTCACCTTGTAGGTAATGAGCTGCCCAACATAGGCTTCGTCGGTCGAGACTTTGGCGTCAATGAACAGATTGTTCATTTGCGCGGGCTGGCTACCGGTTTCGACCACTTTGAGAGGAATAGGCGATGAGCTGACGCCGTCAATACTAAAGGCAGGAATGGTTAACTGGCCTTGTTGTTTTGGCGCGAGCAGTACTTGCCAGCGGGTTTCTTTGACCGCATCGAAGTTCATGATTTGCGTGCTGCGACTCACGCTAGTACGGCCGACAATAAAATCTTTCAGTAGTGCGGATGTGTCAAGCTTTCCGGTATCGACTTCGTCATCGACACTGATGTTGAGCACAAAGTATTCGCCCTCCATCACAGGGTTGCGATCGACCGAGGCCTCAATTTTGCTAAGTGCAAAGGCGGGATGGGCCACTCCGATGGCAAGGAGTAGCAGGATAAAAAATTGTCTCGTCACCACTGTTCGTTATCCTTTGATATTTGGCCATTTTGACGGCGTTTTTGATATTCCAACTGCATCTTGTTGCGCAGTAACACTTGCGGGTCTTCACTCACGCCCCTCAGTGCTCGCTGCATTTCTGCGGGCAGTGGCTCGCTATTGGTTGGCGGTGCCTCGACCGATTCACTCATAGCAGCCTCTTGTTTATCTTGCGCATTTTGCTCAGGAGCTTCTTTGGCGGCAACGCTTTGCTTTTCTTGCTCAGTTGACTTTTGCTCTTCAGCATCGGCTTTAGCCTGCGCTTGCATCTTAGCTTCATTGTCTGCAGGCTCATTTTCCTGCGCATCCTGCTCGCCATTTTGCTGCTTGGCTTCATCCTGCTGATCCTGAGCATTGCCATTTTGCTTATCTTGCTCAGACTGTTGCTCATCCGTTTTTTGCTGCTCAGGGCTTGGATCCGCGTCGGCATCGTCCTGTTGATCCTGAGGCTCTTGTCCCGCTTGATCTTGCTTATCTTTCTGAGCGCTATCTTGGTCAGATTGCTGTTTATCCTGCGATTTTTGGTCACCGGATTGTTGGTCGCCAGACTGCTGATCACCTTGTTGATCTTGGTTCTTATCCTGTTGCTCGTTTTTACCTTGCTGTTGTTGCTGTTCCTGCAATAACTTTTCAGCAAGTTCAAGGTTGGCCTTGGCCGCAGGGAAATCAGCTTGTTTCTCAAGCGCGGCTTGATAGCGCTCCTTGGCCTTATCGGGTTTACCGAGTTGCATCAACGCATTGCCTTGATTGTAGAGGCCTTGGGCTGAACTATCTTGCTCGAAGGTTTTCAGTGCTTGCGCAAAATCACCGGCTTTGTATTGGGCGCTGCCACGCCATTGGGGCGACTCAAACTGCTTAGCGGCGTTTGCGTAATCTTGGGATTGATAGGCCTGCATCGCTTGTTGATCTGTGGTTTTCCACACATTGTCCCACACACTGGCATGGGCTGGCTGAGGCACAGCCGCGAGCAGTAAGCTGCCAGCAAGAGTGACAAATCCAACACTGGCCACGATTCCTTGTCTAAAGCTGAAAAGGGCGGGTAGCAGTAATAATAAGGCGAGGTAGGGACCGAGATCCTGCCAAGTTTCACCATCAAGATCTGTGGCTTTCGCATCGCCAGCATCGCTTAACCATTGCTGTAATTGGGCGAGATCATTACCGTCGGTGCGATTCTGGATCAGAACGCCTTTGTTATTCACGGCCAGTTTTTGCAGCAGAGCGAAATCAGTGCTGGCCACAACGACTTCGTTGCTGCTGTCGCGTTGTAATTGTCCATCGGGTAGACGGATTGGCGCACCTTGGCTGGTACCAAAAGCGACGACGGCAAGACGATATTGCGTGCCATTTAATGCCGAGTTAGCCTCATCAAACTGGGCTGTTGTGATGCCATCTGTCATCAGGATAATATCACCGCGAATATGGCCACCCTGAGCCAGTAGCGTTTTGGCTTGGGTCAATCCTGCCGCTAAGTTTGAGCCACGAACGGGCATGATCTCAGGACTTAAGGTCGGCAGTAAATTGAGTAATGTGCCGGTATCACGGGTTAATGGGCTGATAGTAAAGGCATCGCCGGCAAAGGCGACTAAACCTGTTTCACCTTCTTTAAGATTACGCAGGAGATCCGTTGCCCTAAATTTGGCTTGGGTTAACCGATTCGGCGCAAGATCGGTGGCGAACATAGATACGGACATGTCCATCACCAGTACGCGGCCTTGCTCGGCGGCAAACACAGGTAAGGATTGTTTATTAACTGCAGGTCCGGCGAGTGCTAAGGTCGCAATCAACCAAGTGAAGGCTAATAAATGCAACGGACGGCGGGATTTCTTATTGCCTTGGGTGACCAATATCTTGGCTAAGTGCGGCGCAATATAACGATTCCAAGCGCTGTGGCTCTCGTGTTGCCGCCATAAACTCAACAAGGCTAAGGCTAGCGGCACTAGGGCGAGTAGCCATTCGGGACGAATAAAATGTAGGCTCATTATTTGATGTTCCCCTGTGAAGTGGTTGCGACAGAGGGTTTAACGCGGCGCGCTGCAAAGAGTGGCAATTGACCTAAGGCAATCCACAGACTCGTCAGTAATGCCAGTGCCAGCGGCCAATAGAACAGATCTGCCTGCGGACGATAGCTTAACTGGTCGCGACTCACAGGTTCGAGTTTATCGATTTCTTGGTAAATCTGGTCTAGCTCTTGGCTGTTACGGGCGCGAAAATAACGGCCGTGGGTGACGTCGGCGATATGCTTAAGTTGGTTTTCATCCAGATCCATCGAAGGATTAACCCGCTCGCGGCCAAAGAGTGTGCGGCGCTCCATTACATCTGCGCCCACACCAACCGTATAAATGGTAACTTTACGATTCGCGGCAATTTGCGCTGCTTGCTCTGGTTCGATATTGCCCGCGTTGTTAGAACCGTCGGTCAATAAAATCAACACTCTATTACTCTCGTCCATTTTATCGAAGCGTTTTACCGCCAGCGCGATGGCTTCACCTATGGCGGTTTGCTTACCGACTAAGCCAATTTGTGCTTCTTTTAAAAATTGCGCGACTGAACGTCTGTCTTGGGTGAGCGGCGCCTGTAAATAGGCGTGATCGGCAAAGAGGATCAAGCCGATACGATCACCCTTGCGGCGCTCGATAAAGTCACTGACGACGTGCTGAATTAAAGTGAAACGGTCGACGGTTTTGCCATTCACCACCATGTCTTCAATCTGCATACTGCCGGATAAATCCACCGCCATCATCAAATCACGGCCTTGGCTTGGCAGTTCGATAGGTTCACCAAGCCATTGCGGACGAGCAATAGCGAGCACTAACAGGCACCACATCAGCCAGTAGCGTTTGCGACTCTGGCGCGTGTTGGCCGCTAAGCTTTGTTTGCCCGTTTGACTTATTCCGGGTAATTGCAGCCGGCCACCATCCACTTGTACTGTGTGTTGGCGCCAAAAAATCAAAGGTAAAGGCAATAATATCAATAGCCAAGGCCATGCAATTGTTAACATTGTGCCTCCGCTTTTTCAGTGTCAGTTTGCTGGGTTGGCGCTTGGCTTTTAGCTCGAGCGTCGCCACTAGCTTGAACGTAGCCCTTAGCTTGAACAAGATTCGGCTCAGGCGCACTCAGTTTTGCTTTCGATGCCAACCAAGCCTGTGCGAGTTGATGTAATTCATTGGCTTCAGCTAAGGTCAATGGCGTTGCCTGATGACGTTTGGCTAATAAGGGGCCGATACGTTGGCGTTTATGCTCGGGTAAATAGCTGTCTAACCAAGTCGCCCAAGCTTCGCCATTTAAGGAGGCTATCGCTTCTCTGCTGAGGTAACTCATGGCGGTGCGCTTTAATAGGGTGTTGACGTCAGAGGCATAGGAAGTCGCTTGTTTATCGAGCTGATTGAGTAACTGTTTAGCGGCTTTTTTCGGCGCTAAGTCACGGGCGCGTTTTCTTAGCCAGATAACTAAGAGTGTGATGAGGGCAATCACAAGTGCTAAAACCAGCCAATAACCGATTGCCCAAGGCCAAGCGCCGATCGGATCGGGATGAATAATATCCTGCAGTTGTGCAAGGGCTGGGTTTGACGCCGTAGAAGGCATAGGTACTGTTGCCTGTGGATTTGCTATTTCTGAATTCACTGTTGCTGGATCCATAGTTAACGCAATAATTCCAATTGATGGGCTAGGGGAGCACCCGCATCGATGAGCTGGGTACGTACGCGCAGTTGCTGCATCATGGCGATAAAGTTGTTTTGTTGACGCAGCTGAATGTCGAGCCAAGCCTGATAACTGTGGCGGGTAAGCACTAAGTCCTCATCCCCATCCCGTACCGGCAAATTAAAGTTGTGCGGTAACGGCAGTGTGCCTTGACGCAGAGGATCGGTAATAAGATAGGCGCCCACATCGCAATGACGCTTAAGCTCGGTGAGAGGCGCGATACATTGGGGGCTAAAATGGCTGCCATCTGTCACTATCCAAACTAAGGAGCCGGGTTTGGCGATACGTTGTAATCGCTGACAGGCACGCAGGATATGGTCAGGATCGCGCTGGCCACTGCCAACATGATTGAGCTGATTTTCGTGCACACGGCGCAGGCCTGAGATCAATTGCAATATGCCCTGACGACGGCTGCGGGGTTTGAGCTCTAGATGCTCAGACTCGCAGGCGATCAAGGCGCCGAGTCGATCGCCATGGTTAATCGCATTCCAACCTAAGGTGGTGGCAAGGTGTCCTGCTTGCACCGATTGCAGCAATAAACTCGAACCAAAATAGAGGCTTTGGCTCAAGTCGATTAACAATAAAATAGGGCGTTCACGTTCTTCGACAAATAACTTAGTGTGAGTTGTGCCCGTACGAGCGGTAACGCGCCAATCAATGGTGCGCACATCGTCGCCCTGTTGATAGTGGCGCACCTCGGCAAACTCCATACCGCGGCCTTTGATTAAGCTGCTGCGATGGCCCGCTAAGTTAGCGCGGGCACGGCTATAACGCTCTGGCATAGCACGGGCGATATTTTGGCACGCCAGCAGCTCTTGCTCGGTTAAATGCAAGCCATCGGCAAAAAGCGGCAAGCCATCGACTGAGGCTGAGAGTCGCGCTGTGTCACTCATCTTATTTCACCTTTATCTTCACCGTTAAGGTACTGCAACTTGACTTAAGATGTGGTTGATCACGTGATCGCGGCTGACACCTTCGGCCTGTGCTTGGTAGCTGAGTAGGAGTCTATGGCGTAATACATTTGGCGCAACAGCTTGAATGTCTTCCGGTGAAACAAAGTCCCGCTCGTGCAGCCAAGCGCGGGCGCGGGCACAGCGTTCTAATGAAATAGTTGCGCGCGGGCTGACGCCGTACTCAAGCCACTTAGCTAAGTCTTCGCTGTAACGTAAAGGCTCACGGGTCGCCATCACGATTTCGACTATGTACTTTTCGAGCGGCTCGGCAAGATAGATTTCCATGGCTTCGTCACGGGCGGCAAACACATCTGCTTGTGCAATCGGCTCAGTGGTTGGCAATTCGTGGGTAAGCGCTTCTTTGCGGGATTGACGCAGAATTTCGATTTCAGTCTCGCCGCTCGGGTAATCAAGGTTTAAGTGCATCAGAAAACGGTCAAGCTGTGCTTCGGGCAGCGGATAAGTGCCTTCGTTCTCTAATGGGTTTTGGGTGGCCATTACTAAAAACAGCGGTGGAAGTTTATAGCTGTGCTTGCCAACTGTAATTTGACCTTCGGCCATGGCTTCTAATAAGGCTGACTGAACTTTGGCTGGGGCACGGTTAATTTCGTCCGCCAAGATTAAATTGTGGAAAATCGGTCCGGCTTCAAATTCGAAGGTGCCAGTTTGCGAGCGATATATATCTGTACCGGTTAAGTCGGCGGGCAGTAGATCTGGGGTAAATTGAATGCGGTGAAAATCGCCCTCAACCCCGTCACATAAGGCTTTCACTGCACGGGTCTTTGCCAGTCCCGGAGGTCCTTCAACTAATAAGTGGCCATTGGCAATTAAGGCAATGAGCAGATTTTCGGTCAATACTGGCTGCCCTAAAACAACCTTATTTAGGTAAGTGCGTAATGCGTGGAAGCGACTCAAAGGCATGATGCTACTCGTTTTATTATATTGAAAATACGTGTGTGGGCTATAGACAACAGCTATGGTAAAGAATTCCCTTAGGGTTTGGCTAGTGTTAAAAAAACAAACAGGTGTTTAAAACTTGCTGACAAGAAGTTAGAATCAGATCACACTTTAATGGTCAGACCTGTTATTGGGCGTTTTTCGCCGTAAAACAATGGGTCAAACACGGAAATAGCTAGCGCCGCCTGAAATCTCTCAGCGATTGCGCACATAAAGAGGGTGACAAATGAGTGATAGACAACAGGTTACGAACGCCAAGGGTGAACGTATCGCCATTGTAGCGGGTTTAAGAACCCCCTTTGCAAAGCAAGCCACGGCATTCCACGGTGTATCGGCGCTCGATATGGGCAAAATGGTGGTCAATGAATTATTGGCGCGCTCTGAACTCGATCCTAAGCTGATTGAGCAATTAGTGTATGGACAAGTCGTGCAAATGCCGGCTGCACCTAACATTGCCCGTGAAATCGTACTCGGTACTGGCATGAATGTGTCGACCGATGCCTATAGTGTCACTCGCGCCTGTGCAACTAGCTTTCAATCTGCCGTAAACGTGGCTGAATCTATCATGACGGGTAATATCGAAATCGGTATTGCGGGCGGCGCCGACTCTTCCTCTGTATTGCCTATCGGTGTATCGAAAAAATTAGCCCATGCGTTAGTCGATCTGAATAAAGCCCGTAGCTTTGGGCAAAAGTTACAAATTTTCCGCCGTTTAGGTTTAAAGGATTTATTACCTGTGCCGCCTGCGGTGGCAGAGTACTCAACGGGCTTGTCTATGGGACAAACCGCCGAGCAGATGGCAAAAACCTACAATATTAGTCGTGCCGATCAAGATGCCTTAGCGCACCGCTCACATACCTTAGCGAGTGAAACTTGGGCTTCGGGCCATTTGCGTGACGAAGTTATGGTCGCGCATATACCGCCGTATAAGCAGTTTATCGATCGTGATAACAATATCCGCGAAAACTCGGTACTGGAGTCATATGCTAAGTTGCGCCCTGCATTCGACAAACAACACGGTACTGTGACGGCGGCCAATAGTACGCCACTGACGGACGGTGCCTCAGCGATTATCCTGATGAGTGAAGGTCGAGCCAAAGCCTTAGGTTATCAACCTATTGGTTACATTAAGAGTTACGCCTTTAGCGCCATTGATGTGTGGCAAGATATGCTGATGGGGCCATCCTACGCGACGCCACTGGCGCTGAAGCGTGCTGGAATGGAACTAGAAGATCTTACCCTGATTGAAATGCACGAAGCCTTTGCGGCGCAGACATTAGCGAATATGCAGATGTTTGCTTCGAAAAAATTTGCCGAAGAAAAACTCGGCCGTAACCGCGCGATTGGCGAAATCGACATGAGCAAGTTTAACGTGCTCGGTGGCTCGCTTGCCTACGGCCATCCTTTTGCTGCAACGGGAACCCGTTTGATCACTCAAGTGTGTCGTGAGCTTAAGCGCCGCGGTGGTGGCACTGGCCTAACAACGGCCTGTGCGGCCGGTGGTTTGGGCGTGGCTATGATAGTGGAAGTGGAGTAATCGGCATGGAAAAGACCTTTAATTTAACCCGCCGCGACGACGGCATTGCCATCTTGACTATGGATGTTCCTGGTGAAACCATGAACACCCTAAAAGCGCAGTTTGGCCCTGAAATCAGTGAGATTCTGGCCGAGATTAAAAGCGATCCTCATATTCGTGGACTCGTGCTGATCTCTGGCAAAAAAGATTCTTTCGTTGCGGGCGCGGATATTTCCATGCTCGATGCCTGTAAAACGGCTGGCGATGCCAAAGCCTTATCCCAGCAAGGGCATGTGGTTTTTAATGAGTTAGAAGCCTTAAAAATTCCTGTGGTTGCGGCAATCCATGGTGCCTGTTTAGGTGGTGGTTTAGAGTTAGCCTTAGCTTGTCATCAAAGGGTATGTAGCGACGATGGTAAAACCATGCTCGGCGTACCGGAAGTTCAACTTGGCTTATTACCTGGAGGCGGTGGGACTCAACGTTTGCCTCGTTTAGTCGGTATTACCACCGCCTTAGACATGATGTTGACCGGTAAACAAATCCGTCCTAAACAAGCCTTGAAAATGGGCTTAGTGAATGATGTTGTACCGCAGACCATTTTGCTGCAAACCGCAGTTGAGATGGCGCTTGCAGGTAAACGTGCACCGAAACCTGTTAAAAAGTCACTCGTTAATCAAGTGCTTGAAGGCACGAGCTTTGGCCGTAACATTATTTTTGATCAAGCGACTAAACAAGTCGAAAAGAAAACCCAAGGTAATTATCCAGCACCAGCCAAGATTATTGACTGCGTACGTCAAGGGATTGCGAAGGGGATGCAAAAAGGGCTAGAAGTCGAAGCGAGTCACTTTGCTGAATTAGTGGTATCAAAAGAATCTGAAGCGCTGCGCAGTATTTTCTTCGCCACCACTGAAATGAAGAAAGAAACCGGCGCTGAGGGTGCTACACCGCGCAAAGTGAAGAAAGCGGTGATCTTAGGTGGCGGTTTAATGGGCGGAGGCATTGCCTCTGTGACGACTACTAAGGCTAAAATCCCCGTTCGCGTCAAAGACATCAGCGAAAAAGGTTTAAGCAATGCATTAGCCTACGCTTATAAGTTGTTGGA
This sequence comes from Shewanella sp. DC2-4, assembly GCF_013248875.1. Classification (NCBI taxonomy): domain Bacteria; kingdom Pseudomonadati; phylum Pseudomonadota; class Gammaproteobacteria; order Alteromonadales; family Shewanellaceae; genus Shewanella; species Shewanella sp. DC2-4. The sequence continues at coordinate 1,302,389 of NZ_JABRVR010000002.1, forward strand.
TAAAGGGGTAAAGCGCCGCCATATGACGCCTGCTGCCCGTGACAACTTAATGGCGCTGATGACCACAACCACTGAGTATAAAGGCGTTAAAGATGCCGACATCGTTGTGGAAGCGGTATTTGAAGACTTAGCGCTTAAGCATCAAATGGTGAAAGACATTGAGCGTGAGTGTGGTGAGCACACGATTTTTGCGTCAAACACCTCATCTTTGCCGATTAGCCAAATCGCCGAGGCGGCGACGCGTCCTGAAAATGTGATTGGTCTGCATTATTTCTCGCCAGTAGAGAAAATGCCGCTGGTGGAAGTGATTGCCCACGCTAAAACGTCGCCAGAAACCATTGCGACTACTGTCGCATTTGCCCGTAAGCAAGGTAAAACACCGATAGTGGTGCAGGATGGTGCGGGTTTCTACGTGAACCGTATTCTGGCGCTGTATATGAACGAGGCTGCGCAATTATTACTCGAAGGCCAAAGTGTTGAGCATTTGGATAAAGCTTTAGTGAAATTTGGCTTCCCTGTGGGACCGATTACTTTGCTCGACGAAGTGGGTATCGACGTGGGCGCAAAAATTTCACCGATCCTTGAAAAAGAATTGGGTGAACGTTTTAAAGCGCCAGCCGCATTTGACAAGCTTTTAGGTGACGATCGTAAAGGCCGCAAAAATGGCAAAGGATTTTATCAATACGGCCAAAAAGACTCTAGCAAGAAAGCGAAAGTCGTCGATGAGAGTGTTTATGGCGTGTTAGGCATTAAGCCTGGCACCAATAAAGACGCAAAAGCGGTTGCTGAGCGTTGTGTCGTACAAATGCTCAATGAAGCGGTGCGTTGTTTAGATGATGGTATTATCGCATCGCCAAGAGATGGCGATATTGGTGCAATTTTCGGTATTGGCTTCCCGCCATTCCTCGGTGGCCCATTCCATTATATTGACACTTTAGGCGCCGCGAACTTAGTGAAGATCCTTGAAGGTTATCAAAGTCAATTCGGTAACAGATTCGAACCTTGTGAGCGCTTAAAAACCATGGCGCAAGAAAACGCGCACTTTTTCTAAGTTTCAGTGAATCTAAGTCATAGTTAATCTAGGTCTTAGTTAATCAAAATTGAACAAAAAAGCGGCAGGTTATTGCCGCTTTTTTTATTGCCACAAGGCATGCTTTTGCCTAAAAAATGTTCACATTGGGGATGTGGATCTTGTATAATCCGAGCCCTTTATCGAGAGTTCGGTGTTACGTGTTCTGTACTGAGAGCGTAGCGATGAATGAGTGTTGCTCGTTTATGCATAGTGCGGAAAACTTTTTATCCTGCCGTTAAAATGACGTATTTAACATGTGCATCAATCACCAAGACTACGCGAGTAGCATTCGCATTTTGATGAGGAATTAATTTCTCTACCTTTATGATTTATTTAGTTGTTTTTAAAGAGGTGGTTTGTGATTTTGCTGGTTATCTTTATCGCATTAATCTCGGCTTGGTACTTCGGCTTAGCTGCATTTACCGCAGGTCTTACTGTTAAGCATTGGGTGCTGCTGGGTTTTGTGCTCGGGCCTCTGGCTTATCCACTCTTTACGACACACCTCCATTTAGCCTTGAGGAAAATCCGTTGTAGTGAGGAAGGAATATTAAATAGCTAATTTATCAATCTGTTATGTAATTTACATGACTATTTAGTACTTTTATATTCTCTTAAAACTAAAGGGAGCCAATGCTCCCTTTATTGTTTCTAAGTCGCGCTAACTTAATTAACTATCACTGTACATGAGTTAGACTCATGTCTACAGAACTTAAATTAGTTCCACCAACCTTTTGCAGAAATCACTTCAAGGTGATTCAAGCCTTCAGGCAACTTAACTTTTTTACGCGCTGGCTTGGATAAACCGAGTGCTTTTTTGATTGAATTTAACATAGTCACTATCCTTAACCTGATTAATGTTATGCAACTTCAGAGTTAATGAACTTCACGCATGGATGACCTGCAACTTCAAGTGATTTGAATTTCACAGCAGGATGACCAGCAACCTCAAGTGATTTGAACTTCACAGCAGGATGACCAGCAACCTCAAGTGATTTGAACTTCACAGCAGGATGACCAGCAACCTCAAGTGATTTGAACTTCACAGCAGGATGACCAGCAACCTCAAGTGATTTGAACTTCACAGCAGGATGGCCAGCAACTTCAAGTGATTTGAACTTAACAGCTGGATGACCTGCAACTTCGAATGGTTTGAATTTGACTGCAGGATGACCAGCGACCTCAAGTGATTTGAACTTCACAGCAGGATGGCCAGCAACTTTGAGTGGTTTGAATTTGACCGCAGGATGACCAGTAGCTTCAAGCGATGTTTGTCCAGAATTGGAAGTCGCTTCAAGTGCTGCAGAATTTGCTACAAAGCCAATTGAAGATAATAGAGTAACTGTTACTAGGATTCCTTTAATCATTCTAATTCTCTCAGGGTAGTTGATATTGATTTATTATTGACACTGATAGTGCTATTGCACTTGTTGTGCCAATGTTGTAAATCAAAATCAAATTGAGAGTAAATGATTAAGTAATGTTACTCCTAGTGTTTGGCTTTGCCATGTCTTCTTGGAGTAGCAGGGTAAATTCGGTCTCCTTTATGGCCTTACTAAAAATATAGCCTTGAATTTCTTCACAGTTTAGTGCCCGTAAAATGTTCAATTGTGCTGTTTGTTCTACCCCTTCACCCACAACAGAAAGCCCCATGTTATGGGCGATGGTGATAATAGAATCGACCATTTTGAGATCGCGATCAGATTTATCTATATCGTCAACAAAGGCTTTGTCAATTTTTAAAGTATGAATAGGAAAGCGTTTTAAGTATGAAAGGGACGAGTACCCTGTGCCGAAATCATCGAGTGCTAAACTGACGCCCATTTTAGCCAATTGCTGCATGACGATAATCGCCGTTTCCGGCTGTTTAATGACGGTTCCCTCAGTTATTTCTAATTCAAGATGACATGCGGGGAGTTTAGTGAGTCTTAATATTGACTCTATTCGCTGTTGAATATCAGGCAGTGCAAATTGACGTGACGATAAATTGACGGCGACTCTGCCGCTGAATATGCCTTGTTCACGCCATTTTTGCGCTGCGAAACAGGCCTTGCGTAAGACAATTTCACCAATTTCAACAATCAAACCGTTTTCTTCAGCAAGTGGAATAAAGTCATTGGGGGGAATTAAACCATGTATTGGATGATTTAATCTGACTAAAGCCTCCATACCTGCAATTTTACCGCTTTTAAGATCAACCTTAGGTTGATAATAAACTTCAAATAGATCATCTTTTAAGCCTTCACGGATAAGATTTTCTATTTCTAATTGCCTAATTGCATGTTGGTTCAAGGACTCAGAATAAAACTGGTAGCAATTACCTCCCGCAGACTTAGCATGGTACATAGCAATGTCAGCCTTTCTCAGTAATGCTTGCTCGCTTTGTTCATCTTCTGGGAACAGCACTATACCAATACTTAATCCTAGGACTAGCTGTTCATTGCTAACGTCAAATGCAGGTTTTAGCCCTTCAATAATACGGTTAGCTATTGCTGCACTGGCGCTTATATCTGAACCCTTGTCTAATACAATGGCGAATTCATCTCCGCCTAGACGATAAATACTGGTATTTTTAGGAAGTAAGGACTTAATGCGGGTAGCAACGAGCTTTAATAAAGTATCCCCAATTTGATGGCCTAGGGAATCATTAATACGTTTAAAATTATCAAGATCAAGCACCATAAGCGCATGAGCTATTTCTCGATTCACTAGGTTATTTAAGGTCACTTGTAAGTTGGAGCGATTAGGTAGTCCGGTTAAGAGATCGTTATTGGTTAATTTTCTAAGTTCTTCTTCTTGCTGCTTACGTCTTGATATATCAGAAAAAACACCGACATAGTGTGATAATTCGCCTAACTCATCATAGATCGCATCGATCGTGAGCTCCATATGGAAGTGACTGTTATCTCCTCTGGCTGCTTCGACTTCATTTGCCCAGCGACCTTGCTGTTTTAACATAGTTCTAATTTGGGTGGAGAAGGTTTCTGGATATAAATCAAATGTGAGTAAGTTGCCAATAAAATCAGTTCGGTTACGTAATGAAATTTTACAGCAAGCTTCGTTGACTTCGACAAAACGGTATTCGTTGTCGAGGATAAACATACCTTCCGAAATGTTTTCAATTGCTTTTTCAAAGAGTTTTAGTTGTTCTTCCTTTTGTTTAAACTGACTAATATTTTTAATCGTTCCAGTCATTCGCAGGGCATTATCTTTGTCATCCCGCTCTACAATTTTGGCACGGTCTAAGATCCATACCCAATTGTCGTCTTTGCCTTTTACCCTATATGCGGCTTCAAAATGATCTGTTTCACCATAAAAATGCTTATTAAGCGCTTCACGGACACGTTCTTGATCCATAGGATGTATATTACTCTCTTCATCCGATTTTCCAGAACGATGCCCATCACGGGGAAATTCAAGAGCTCCCCAGATATTGGAGCGAAAAATATTGCCAGTTTCTATGTCCCAGTCCCACATTTCATCACCACTTCCCCAAAGGGAAAGTTTTAATCTTTCTTCGCTGAGGACAATTTGTCTTTGCGTTTCTCTACGACGTAAAATGGCTTTTACTATTATAAATGAAATAAATATTGTAATTACTACATATATCGATTTTGCTTGAAATGATGACCACCAAGGAGGCGTTATAATGACATCAAGCTCTTTTGTTACAGATTTTTCACCGGAAAGTGAATCAACGGCATAAACTTGAAAAGTATATTTTCCAGGTGATAAGTTTGTATATGTAGCAGAGTTCGTTCCATTTGCTGATATCCATGTATCAGAAAGGCCATACATCCTATAATGGTAGTTGGTAGATGAGTCGTCTGACATAGGTGATATAAAATTAAATGAGAATGGATAATCTGAATACTTTAAGGTTATTTCGTTTTTAGTTGGATTTTTTTTGTTAACAAAGTTACTTTCATTTTCTTGTATGATATTAAAGACTAAGAACTCTGATATTTCCGTTTTGTTTGTTTTTCTATTATTAATGTAGTTTACTACATTAATAGGAGATACCAAGCTAACTCCATTGATACCTGCAAGTAAAACATAACCATTAAAATCTATTCCACTCGGCGAGTTATATTCATACTGACTTCCATTTGACGTTTTTAAAGTGTATGATTTCTCATTTTTCTTTTCATATATAATCACTTCGCTTAATGATGCAGCAGTCAAAAAGTTATTGCTATTAACTATGGAGTAAATTTCTTTTTTGTTAGAAAATATTTCAGAAGTTTTATTGTTATTTTTATTGTAGAACATTAATGATGTAGATGTTCCAAAATAAATTCCATGATCACCTTTTACTATGCTGTATGTTATTTCTTCACTTAAATTTTTTAATAGCCCATTTTTATATTCTTTAAGGCCTCCCTGACCAGCAGTATAGATAACATCTGTCGACTCTAATTCAATGTCAAAAATAGGCTCATTTTTTTTAGTATCAACACTACGGATTACTTCTCCTTTACTGATAATCAATACCTTTCCATCAGATGTACCAGCAGCTATTAACGAGTTGTCTTTATTACTAGATAGTGATGATATTGATTTTTCACTAATCAACTTTATAGTTCCAGCAGTCTTCAGAAATAGCCCCGTGCTAGTGCCAAAATAGAGCCCGTCATCATTCAATATAGCGTATTTATATCCTTGGCTTTGAGTGTCGAAACTTTCGATTAAATTAAAGTTTTCGTCAAAAAGTTCTATCATTTCAGATTCAGATGATACTAGAAAACCCTGTGGATTTTTTGTAAGATGCCAAGTGTTATCTTTTATTAAATTAGTTTGTTGTACTAAATTTTTTACTTTTTTTATAAAAACAACACCTTGATCAATACTGCCAAGTATAAACATATCTTCGGTTGCAAAAAATGAAGATGTTTTATCTGTGCTATCTGTGGCTAGAAGTCCTACAATGCTATTTTTAGAAATATTAACTATATTTTTATTAGTGATACCATAAATAGTGTTTTTGTTTTTCGTGAGTTGAGAAAATACTCGTGGATCAATTTTTACTATTTTATTGTCCTTATACTTATATAGTCCATCACTTAATGATATGAGTAGTGTTGAGTGATCTTCTTGCTCGAAATCAATTGTTTTTTTAGCTATCTCTTTTAATTTATTCTGGGTTAACTTGAATAACGTACCTGCATAATCTCTTATATAATAATCGTCGCCTACTTTTATCGTTTTTTTGATTTCACTTAGGCCTTCATTTGAAAGTTCGTATGTTTTTTCTTTGCTATTTATATCTATAATTGCTTTGTTAGTTCCAACAATTAAACTCTTATCACTTGAGTTGAGGCTCCAAACAGGAGAGTTTTTTACCGACAGGCCATAATGAGAAAAGGATTCTTGAAGTTTATCATATACGACTAAGCCACTATCTGTTCCAACATATAAAATGCCTTTATCATCAATAAGTAAACTTCTAATAAAAGAGCTGGGAAGGCCTGTTCTAGTATCATTAGCATAAAAATGCTTAAAGTTTTTCCCATCAAATCGATTTAATCCATTAAATGTTCCTATCCATATATAACCATCATTGTCTTGAACGATAGACGTAACAGTGCTTTGGGAAAGTCCTTCTGGGACACCAAAAGATTGTGATTGGAGAATAATAGGAGATTTATCAGAAAAGGGAGATGCGTTTACGTCTTCGAATGCATGCAAGCTAAAAAAAGCGAGCAAGACGATTTTAAAGAGTGCTTTAGGCATAGTGTTTGTTCTTATTATCCGAGGATGCCATGAAACAATTGTGTTACATCACTTTTCCAGAAAGTGAGCGGTTTGTCAAAGTAGAGTCTGCAGAAAATCCTTTTAACAGCATGTAGATGCAGTAAAATTGTTCGGTGCTGAAGTGGTAGAACATGGGCTAGCCATGTTTTACATCAGGATTACGTCCAACACTGAAAGATACGACTATAGTTGGACTGATTTGTAGCGGTTCTGTTTGTTTACCTAACTTTGCTCACAAATGTGTGAGCAAAAGTGTTTTTTGTTTAGAAATTAAACTTCTCTGCCGTTTGCTTAAACGTTTTGAGATCTGTGATCATTTTTTCTGACTGTAACGCCGCTTGGGTTCTGTGTTGTTCACCTGTGCTAAATAACACTAAGCGATCGCTGTGCTTAGTACGCATTTTACGCATCATGAATTTGAGTAAATCAGTGCGGGTGAACTTAGTGATTTCGTCTACGACGAGTTCTCTTTGGTTAAATTGATAATCTCTATTGCCGACACTGACCCAATAACGTTGACTGCGAGTTTTGAGGTTCGCGTCGTGCTCCATGATTTGATTAATCAGACCTACCTTTGTGCTTTCCCATTCTTCGTTGGTGATTTGCATCACTGCATAATTAAAGTCGGCAATAAACTCGTCGATGGCTTCTAATAAATGCAGTGGCCCAGTTGTGGGTGACTGAATATAGAAAATAAGTCCAGGATGACGATTGAGCGGCAGATAACCTGTGCCTACCATATAGCCCAACTGTTTTTCAGTACGCAGCTCATGGAAGAAGGTGGACGACATAGTGTGATTCAGTAAGCTAAATAGCGCCATTTTTTCGGGTGTTGCCACGGCAGATTGGTAATACACAATAATTGCGCTATCTTGATGATCTATTGCGAGTTCTCTCAGTAACGTGCCTTGGCCTGTTAAATTCACTAATTCTCTGGTGGACTCGGCGCTCGGCGTCGAAACTAAAGATAAAATGTGCTCTAAACGTTTGCCAAGAGCTTGTGCTTCAGAGACTAGCCAATCCCCGTAGACTAACCCTTCAAGATAGATCTTTTCGTAGAAGGCGCGTACATGGTTATGTAAATCTTCTAGGCTAATATCTTCCAACATTTGAGCCATGCGTGCTGGTTCATAACTGCTTTTTTGCAGTGTAACAGTCAGGCTAGTAAATAATTGTGAAATCGGTTTAGCCTGTGTTTGATTCTGCCAACTGCGCAGAAGCTGAGATTTTATGAGGGCAAAGCGCTCTTCGGTAAAATTGCGCTCTCTGGCTTTATGGATTAATAGCGCTAATAACGTTTCTTGATTGCCGGTAAAGCCCGATAAATGCAGTGTAATTCCGCCTTGATGCGGATAAATGTTATAGCTTAATCCAGCAACTTCGGCCTGATAGGTTGGCTCGGTGAGATAATCGAGTAGCATTTCAACATATAAGCGGGTGAGGGCGGCATGCCTTGGCGTTTTACTTGCCTGCTCTGAATCCAGCGATAAATACATGTGACCTTTTGGCACATTAAACTCATCATCCTTCTTATGCCAAATGCGGTATCCAGTTGATTCAGCAACGATCACTGGCACGTCAACATCGCTCTTATCCGGACGGGCAATCGAGTCGGCGACAATAAAAGGATTTGCAGCCGGTAGCTGTAATTCAGGGCGAATATTGTTCACTTGCCAACGAGCTAGGGACTGTGGCGCAATTGGGCGGATTTTGTACGGCGTGTGATACCAGTTAGCTTTACGATCCGTTTTAACCGATTGGGCGATAAGCTGCAGGCGCATATTCTGTGGCACCATGAGCTCAAGTAGCTCAATGGTTTCAGGGATATCCAGCCCATCCATCCGATAATCGCCAAAGACCAAGTCTTCGACTTCATAGTGATGCATATTGATACTGAGATGGCTGGCTAAATCGAGTGATTTAACTTGCTCTTGATAACGAAACGCCATTTTGAGCAGGTTTGCACGCTCCAAATAACGCCATTCATCTAAGCCTTGGGTTTTGATAAGTTCAATATACTCAAAACAGCAGCTGATAATTTCATCGAGATTGCCTAGCCCTTTATCGGTTAACTGTAAACCGATACTGTAATCCTTGAAGTTATAGCCATTTACACCGCCGCCCGCAGACAAGTTGTTCACTAATCCTTGTTCTTTTAGATACGACAACAGACTGCCATGACTCTCATTGCCTAAAATATGGCTGATATAAGTCAAAGGCTTACGTTTGTAGTAGTGATCAATTCCTGGGAAATTAAAACTGATGCTTAAGCGTTTTTGCTCCTTAAGCGGCACAATATCGATTTGCCTCAACAGTTCTTTTTCTGAAAATAGTGGTACTTGAGGATAGTTTTTCACTAAGTTCAAGTTTCGGATCCCACTAAAATAGTGACAGGCTAAATCTTGTAATTTATCAAGGGAAAGCGGAGCGACTAAGCACAAGGTCATTAAGTTGGCGCTGTAATGGCTTTGATAGAAATCGAGTAATTCACTACGTACCTGTGCCTGTTCTCCGCCTAAGGTGACTAAGTTACCCACGGAAAATTTCGAAAATGGATGCAGTGGGTTGACTGTCTCTTTGAGTACTTGATAGGTTCGACGGATATCATCTTTTAGTTTTAAACTAAATTCAGATTCAATTGCTTGGCGTTCTCTATCGACTAAATCTAAATCAAATTTGGGGGCGATAAAAAATTGGCTGAATCTGTCTAAGGAGTCGGCAAACACTTCTTCATTGATGGTGAAAAAGAAGTTAGTGTGCTCTGTGCCCGTCCAAGCGTTATTGCTGCCGCCATGTTGGTTGATAAAGGCGTGATACTCGCCTGAGTCTGGGAATTTCTCAGTACCTAGAAAGAGCATATGCTCTAAAAAGTGCGCCATGCCGGGTCTATCTGCGGGATCATCAAAATGACCCACGCCTACAGCCATAGATGCGGCAGCTTGGCTAGCATCTTGATCTTCAACCAATAACACCCTGAGCGCATTATCTAATACAAGATAACGATACTGGCGGTGATCATTTGGACTTTTATATATGGACTGAGAGGCTTGCAAAGAGACACTCCGGTAACGATAGCTTGTTATATATTGATAGTCTTAATGGTTTTTAGCAAATATCTCTTGTGTTTATCGACTAAAGATTAAGTCTTGTGAGGTTTGTTGAAACGGATTTTAGGGCTACAATTGGGATAAAACAAAAACAAGTTTGAGTCGCGAGAGAAGTATGCAGCTATTTTTGATGAGACATGGTGACGCCGGATTTAATGCTCAGTCTGATAGAGACAGAACACTGACCGATGTTGGAAGGCACCATACTGTGTTGATGAGCAACTGGCTAGCTCGCAGTGTGGCTGATTTCGATCTTGTTTTAGTTAGTCCTTACTTACGAGCACAGCAAACGTGGCAGGAACTGAGTCAGCATTTTCCTGAGCCGCGTAAGTGGTTAGTCGCCGATGATCTTGTGCCTTCTGGCGATCCCGCCAATGTAGCCGCCTTGGTTGTGGCTTATGCTGAGTTATACAAGGCGGATAAAGTACTCGTGATTGCTCACATGCCGTTACTGGGTTACTTAGTCAGTGAGTTAGTGGCTGGCGTTGAGCCGCCATTATTCGCGACGTCAGGCATTACGCTTATTGATAAACATGCCGAGCAAGCGTCGATTGTGTGGCAGCACGCCCCGCATAGTATTAGCTAATCTAGGTTTATATCTCTTTTACAAAACAAACGGCCCACATTAAATGGGCCGTTCGTTTTCCGCTAAATAGTAAATGTTAAAGCCTAAGCCGATAGCGAGCTAACGTCTATGCGGCTGCTCACCAATATCAATCAGCACTAATAACGCCGCATCGCCGCCCCATTCTTTAGGGGCCTGATGGAAAGCTTTCACCATAGGATGCTGCACTAACCACATGGGAACTTGTTGTTTCAATATGCCACTGCCATAACCATGCATAATGCAGCAGCACAGGCTTTGCTGTTTAACGCAGGCTTGGATCAGTGCCGCTAACTCAAGTTTGGCTTCTGATTGGCGATAGCCGTGTAAATCCAGCAGTAAATCTGGCTGGTAATCGCCACGTCTGAGGCGTTTGAGTTCTAAACTGTCAACACCTTCTTCCAACCAACGCATCGGCCCTTGTACAGGCAGTAGTGGCTGATAAGTATCTGAGAAATAACTGTTAGCATGCAGTTGCTGCTCTTTTAGTTCTATTTCTTGTTTGGTTTTTAAGGGCATGGGAAAGTGTCGCTTATTTTGCGTGATGGGTTTAATTCCATCAATAAGCTTTGAGAACATCGCCAAGCCTTCTTTGTCGTCGTCTTTATTCATGGCGGGTATTCTATTGAATCCTATGGTTTCTGAATAGAGTTCAGTTACAATGTTTGCGAACAAACTAGCGGGAGCACGTTTTGGATAAGATCTTTGTAGATGAAGCTGTGACAGAATTACGTACTATTGGCGATATGTTACGTTGGGCCGTGAGCCGTTTTAACGATGCCAATGTGTATTATGGTCATGGTACTGATAATGCGTGGGATGAAGCCATCGCCTTAGTTTTCCATGCCTTACACTTACCCGAAGAAATCGGTCAGCAAGTGATTTTAAGTAACTTGACCAGCAGTGAAAAGCATAAAATTGTCGAGTTGATCATTCGTCGGGTGAGAGAACGCTTACCTGTGCCTTACTTGACCAACAAAGCGCGTTTTGCTGGGCTTGAATTTTACGTCGATGAGCGCGTGTTAGTGCCACGTTCACCGATTGCCGAAATGATCGCTAACCGTTTTAGTCCTTGGTTATATAACAAGCCAGTCACACGTATTTTAGATTTATGTACTGGCAGCGCTTGTATCGCGATTGCCTGTGCCTATGAATTTGAAGACGCCGAAGTCGATGCGCTGGATATCAGCGAGGATGCCTTAGATGTAGCGCAAATCAATATCGAAACCTTAGGTGTGATGGACAGAGTATTCCCGATGCAATCGGATCTGTTTTCGGCCATTCCAGAAGGGCCTCAGTATGATTTGATTGTTTCAAACCCACCTTATGTGGATGCCGAAGACATTGGCGACATGCCAGATGAATATCACCATGAGCCTGCCATCGGTTTAGCCTCAGGTCGCGACGGCTTAGATTTAACCAAACGCATACTGGCCAATGCCGCGCAATACCTAACACCAACGGGTTTGCTCGTAGTCGAAGTCGGTAATTCTATGGTGCATTTGATTGAGCAGTTTCCAGAAGTGCCATTCACTTGGATTAACTTTGAAAATGGCGGCGATGGCGTATTTGTATTGACCCGCGATCAACTGGTCGAAAATCAGTCAGTGTTCGGCATTTATCGCGACGCACAATAGCCTAAGATAGCAAATTAGGTTGAGACTTTTCCCGCTGCCAGTTAGGCTTGCAGCGGGAAAATAAATTGTCCAGTGGTCGCTGGACACGGAGCGATGAACAAATAACCTAAGGTGTACAAAGCGGATGTCTGGAAACAGTATTGGTCAAAATTTTGTAGTGACGACGTTTGGTGAGAGTCACGGTGTTGCACTGGGTTGCATTATTGATGGTTGCCCTCCTGGGCTTGAATTAACCGAAGCCGATATGCAGCACGATCTTGACCGCCGTCGTCCTGGGACATCCCGATATACTACGGCCCGTCGTGAGCCCGATGAAGTGCGGATTTTATCCGGCGTTTTCGAAGGTAAAACCACGGGTACCTCGATTGGACTCTTGATTGAAAATACCGATCAACGCAGTCAAGATTACTCTAATATCAAAGATTTATTTCGCCCTGGGCACGCCGATTATACCTACCAGCAAAAGTACGGTATGCGTGACTACCGCGGTGGTGGCCGCTCTTCAGCCCGTGAAACTGCGATGCGGGTTGCGGCGGGTGCTGTGGCTAAAAAGTATTTAAAGCAAGTTCACGGTATCGAGATCTACGGCTATATGTCGCAGCTGGGTCCTATTTGTGCGCAGACTATTGATCTTGACCAAATTGAGCAAAATGCCTTTTTCTTCCCCGATGCTAGCAAGCTGGAAGCGCTCGATGAATACATGCGTGAGCTGAAAAAATCCGGTGACTCGATTGGCGCGAAAATCTCCGTTATCGCGACAGGTGTGCCAGTGGGTTTAGGTGAGCCAGTATTTGATAGACTCGATGCCGATATCGCCCACGCGCTGATGGGTATTAATGCCGTCAAAGGTGTTGAGATTGGTGATGGTTTTGGTGTCGTGACGCAAAAGGGCTCCGAAGGGCGTGACTTAATGTCGCCGCAAGGCTTTGAATCTAACCATGCGGGCGGTGTGCTCGGTGGGATTTCGTCGGGTCAGCCGATTATTGCCCATATTGCGTTAAAACCCACATCAAGCATCAGTGTGCCGGGTCAAAGTATGACGGCGCAGGGTGAAATGGCCGAAGTTGTCACTAAAGGTCGTCACGATCCCTGTGTTGGGATCCGCGCGGTACCGATTGCCGAAGCTATGCTTGCCATTGTGTTGATGGATCACTTATTAAGACACAGAGCGCAAAATCAGGATGTGCGTAGTCACACGCCCGTTCTCGGAATGAGATAGGGGTATAAGATAGGCGCATGAAATAGCTGGTATGCGATAACGATACAATGAGTGGCATGAGATAAATGGAATGCGTTAATGTCAACTTCTTCTAGCACAAGCCGGCAATTGCGCTGGCTTTGTGCCTGCTATTTTTTCTTCTTTTCTATTCTCGGCACTATGGTCCCTTATCTTGGGGTCTTCTTCGAAAATCGCGGTTTTAATCCTCAAGAAATTGGCTTTTTACTCGCCATCCTGATGGCGACGCGCATCGTTGCGCCGAATGTGTGGGCTAAAGTGGCTGACCGAACGGGGATGCGCGCCGAGCTGATCAAAATGGGCGCGGGAGCCGCCGCGCTGGCGTATTTGAGTTTCTTCTACCATGGTGGTTTTGTGTATATGGCGCTGAGTTTGGCCCTCTATACTTTCTTTTGGAATGCGATCCTCGCCCAGCTTGAAGTGATCACCTTAGAAACCTTAGGCGAGAATGCCAGCCGCTACGGTCAAATTCGCAGTTGGGGCAGTGTCGGTTATATCTGTCTTGTTGTCGGTGCGGGCTTTGCCATTGGTCAGTGGGGCACTGAGGTGTTGCCTTATATCGGTTTGTCATTATTTATCGGCATGTTAGCCTGTGCGTTGCCACTACCAGCAAATCGTTTAGTGCGCGACACCAGCCAAGTGCGGCCGCCATTGCAATGGAATCGGGCGATTATTTGGTTCTTAGTCTCGGCGATGTTGCTGCAAATGAGCGCGGGACCTTTCTACGGCTTCTTCGTTTTATATTTAAAGCAAGCGGGTTACTCCGAATCCTCGGCGGGCATATTTGTCGCCCTTGGCGCTATGGCCGAAATCGTGATGTTTATGTTCGCGCCGCGTTTACTCGGTCGCTATGGTGTAAACACCCTATTGATTGTCAGTATCGGCATGACTTGCTTGCGTTGGTTATTGGTTGCCTTTGGGGTAGATAGCGTGTTGTGGCTTGGCTTTAGCCAATTATTACATGCCTTTACCTTTGGCTTAACCCATGCTGCATCGATTCAATTTGTGCATAAACATTTCGATGCGAGTCACAGAAGCCAAGGTCAAGCCCTATACGCCAGTTTAAGTTTTGGGGTTGGCGGCGCGCTCGGTACTTGGATTTGTGGCTATATTTGGGGCGATGGTAGCGGGGCGGTTTGGTCTTGGGTATTTGCCGCAGTATGCGCTTTTGCCGCTATGCTGGCGGTATTCTTTATCCCTAAGGATAAACCGAGTGTTGCAGCCCATACGGCCTAGTCATATCCATTAAGATAAAAGTATAAAAAAAATCAAAAGATTGCGTTAAGTGAGGTAAAGGGTGATTCGGTTTCGTTTAGGGTTAGTTATCAATCCATTAGCTGGCTTAGGTGGCTGTGTTGGCCTTAAGGGCAGCGATGGCGTTGCCGAAGAGGCGATCGCCTTAGGCGCTGAACCCAAAGCCGCCTTGCGTATGATGCAGGCCCTCGAGGTTATCCGTGATTATAGTGATGACATTGAAGTCATTACTGCTTCAGGCATCATGGGTGAAGACGCCGCTAAAACACTCGGTTTTACCACGCGAGTGGTGTATCAAACTCCGGATAAAACTCAGGCACTGGATACGCAGGCTGTTGTGCGTGCGCTGCTGGATGAACCGCTGGATTTACTCCTTTTTGCCGGTGGCGATGGCACGGCCCGCGATGTTTACTCCGTATTTGAACAAGCCACTATCGACGACAAACTCCCTGTGCTCGGTGTGCCTGCTGGGGTGAAAATTCATTCCGGCGTTTACGGTATTACGCCCCATGCATCTGGCATGGTGGTCAAGATGTTACTCGATGGCGAACTTGTCAGTTTGATGTCCGCCGATGTGATGGATATTGACGAAGTGGCTTTTCGCCAAGGTACAGTGCGCGCTAAACGATTTGGTGAGCTCTTAGTGCCCGCCGAGCCGCGCTATGTGCAAGCGGTGAAGATGGGCGGCAAGGAAGTCGATGAACTCGTGCTGGCCGATATCGCCGCCGATGTGATCAATCAAATGGAAGATGAACTGTACATCATGGGCTCTGGCAGTACGGTTGCCTTTGTGATGGAAGAGTTAGGCCTCGATAATACCCTGCTCGGTGTTGATCTCATTCAAAATAAAAGTTTAGTCGGCAGTGACTTAACCGCGAACAAATTACTCGAACTGACCCAAGATAAGCCGACTAAGTTGGTGATCACTCTGATTGGCGGTCAAGGCCATATCTTAGGGCGCGGTAATCAACAATTGTCGCCCGAGCTCATTCGGCGCATCGGAAAAGACAATATTATTATCCTTGCCACAAAAACTAAGCTAAAAGCACTTGATGGACGACCACTAATTGTGGATAGTGGCGACCCTAAATTAGATAGCGAGCTTGGCGGCTATTATAAAGTGACGACGGGCTACCATGATTACGTCATGTATCAGGTGGCCAATCCAGATTTATTGGTCGCAGCAGATGTGTCGGCCAATCCAGTATTAATGGAGAGTTAGACCCATGTTAGAGCATTACGAAGACGCATTAGAACAGTGGATCGCCAGCATTGTTAGTCATGGTGATGACGATGCTTTGTTTGCCTGTGGCTACTTACAGGGCCATGTGGCCGTAGTGTTATCCCAATTGGAAGCACAGGGTGAAACGGATCTTGATGCGTTAATGCTAAAAATGACCGACTGTCTAGCACTCGCGCGCCAAGAATTAAACGATACCGATTATGCCTTGGTTGAACAGGCATGGGCACAGCTGCAGGCAAAGATTCAAGGCGAATTGGATGTTACCTAGCTCCCAGCCGATGACTGACAACGAGCACGTGACTAATACCGAAGTAACGAGTGTAGAAATGCCGAGTGCTGAATTAGCCTGTGAGCAAACGCTCGATGCTAGCGCGGTATTTATCGGTTTAGTGAATCCTAAAACACCCGTTAACGTCGGTGGCATTATGCGCGCATCGGGTTGTTATGGCGTCGATGGCGTATTTTACACTGGCAGGCGCTACGAGTTAGCCGCGCGTTCAGGCGCAGTGCAATACCATGTTGATACTAAAGATGCTGGAGAGCGTATTCCGCTCACGGGCGTCACTTCATTGTTAGCCGCGATTCCGGCGGACACTCAGCTTATCTGTGTCGATTTGGTGGTGGGCGCAACGCCGCTGCCGGATTTTGTCCATCCCGCGAAAGCCTTTTATGTGTTTGGTCCTGAAGATGGCACCATTGGCCAAGAGATTATCGATAAAGCCGATGCCGTAGTGTATGTGCCTACGGTCGGGTGCATGAATCTTGCGGCTTCGGTCAATGTGCTGTTATACGACAGATTAGCTAAATCCCACCGTGAGGCTGCAAGCCTGACATCGAGCCTAGCATCTGGTCTACCTTCGAACTTAAGCGGCGATGCGCTCATCCGTCAGAGTCGTGATAACAACAATCGTACTCGGGTGAAAGTGCCCAGAGCGCCGCGAAAACCTCGACATGTTGAATCCAGTAGTGTCGGGTCTAGCAGCCTTGAACCTAGCAGCATTGACAACGCAATAGTCATCACAGCCGCTTAAGTGGTTTAAAAATAACATTTTAAAAAAGGGATTAAGCCAAGGCTTAATCCCTTTTTTATAGCGCTCAAAAACGTTATTTTTCTAGCGATTGATTGCCTAGAGCGCTTTGCCCTTGAGCAATTTTCGCAGCCACATACGATTAGGGTTGAGTTTACACAGAGTTGCTTTATCGAGTGGTATTGGCTCGCCGCAAAGCTGCGCCGCGAGACATTCGGCGGCAAGTGGTCCAGAACTTAACCCTCGTGAGCCTAACCCGCCGAGAATATACAGCCCTTGATGCACCGGCGCTGGCGTGGTTTGCCAGTAGTGGCGACTTTCTTTAGTTAGTTGATGTTGCGCATAATCTTTAATAATTTTTGGCACATCGGGCGCGCAGCCCATCATAGGGAAATGATCCCGCGTGACCATACGCACGCCAACACGGGCATTGTTGCCACTCATGTCGATATCTTCAAGCCAAGGCTGATTGGGATAACTCTCGTGCATTTTGGCGAGGTTTTCTTGTTGCTCCTGCGGGCAAAAATCTAAATGCTTAGGTTCTTTAACGTAACTCGCGCCAAGGCAGTGGAGTCCTTCGTGACTCGGGGTTAAATAACCGTTGGCGCACAGCACAGTCGCGAGCTGACTTAATTGAAATAGAGCGGGCACATGGCTGACTTGGCCGCGAAAAGGGCTAATTTGTAATTTGTTGCTGGCATCAAATTGCGTTAGTTCTGCGCCATTGGCGAGCACTAGTTGTGCAAAGGGGCCAAAGCTATGCTTAGCGGTGGTTAAATACCAACCTTCACTTTGATGCTCAATTTCAAGGATCTCAGTCTCCAAATGGAGTTTGACCTCAGTAAGCTGTTGCGCTTTTTGTAGTGCGGCTTCGGCATATTCGTACGGACAAACCCAGCCAGCCAGCGGATAGAAAAAGCCTGATTTGTCAATATTAATGTTCGCAAGAGAATTGGCCTGCTGCGCATCGACTCGATAGGCAATTTCACTTGGCCAGTTCTGGCTTTGAATAATTTTATCGAGTCGTAATTGGCTGCGTTTATCGTGGGCAGTTTGCAATACCCCGCAAAAATCATGGGAAATCGGCGTTTGATTTGGGGCAGGGACAGAAGTCAGCGCCTGTACTCTACGTCGACTAAATAAAAATGCCTGCTGGAAGAAGCGGCTTAATTCATCATTTTCCGGTGTCAGCAGCGGATAAATCGCCCCTTGGCGATTGCCCGAGGCGCCTTGGCCGAGCTTGGCATCTTTACAAAAGAGCTGCGTACTTTGGCCGCGTTCCGCCAAAGACAGTGCCAAATGCGCCGAGGCTAACCCGCCGCCTATGATGGCAATCGAGCTGGGCGCATTCGAGGGTAAGATTGCAGCCATAGGATTAAAGGCATAGGCTTTAGCATCTTGCTGGCGTAAGACGTGGCGCTCGTGTAACAAAATGGCATCAGGCTGATGGTTTGTCTGTATTGCAGCGCAGGTAAAATCCCTCACCTCAAAGCCACAGGCTTGGAAACGGCTCACAGGTGTTTCGCTTAATCCGCTTGATTCGTTTAATCCAATAGTTGTCACAGTGGCGCCATCGTCACTGAGTTTTGCCATCTGCCAATGGATCTGCTGATTTAACCCATTTTGTAGATGGGGCAATACCAGCCAGTGCTGAACGGGGTGAAGCGGAGAATGGATGAGTGAACAGAGCTGGGATTGAATATCACCAAAGTGCAGGTCGATTGTGGTACGACCGTCATCAAAAATTAATCTCTGACAACCTATAATAGCCGTCGGCTCTGTATGAAGTAAGCGTTGGGCAAGTGGCTCAAGTTCAGGCACTTTGGTTAAACTGGCGGATTGATCCCAAAGTAATTTAAGTTCGTACGCATTAATCGGATTGGGTTCGAATACGTTAAGGAGTAATCGTTGGTTAGGATTCGTCTGAGTGCGCCACCAAGATAAGAGTTCAAGCCCGTTGCCTAAACCAATTTGCCCTAATACTAAGAGTTTTTGCTGTGAATGAGCCTCAAATACCCGCTGCTGATAAATGCTCAACTTGCTGAGATAGTGTGCATCAGTGTGAGCTGTTGCGGGATAAAGGTTGATTAATTGCGGGTAATCGCGCTTAATTTGGCAAGGTTTATTGGGCTCTGCAGTCAAAGAAATTTACTCTCGGTCTCATAATTGGCATTATTTTACTCGCCTTTATGGAAAGCTGACCACTTAATTGAGTCAAAACAGATACTATTGGCTCAGCGAAAAGTAGGTACTGACATGTACACAATGGATAGCAATAAAATGAAAAGAGTCGTGATCACCGGAATGGGTGTTGTTTCAAGTATCGGTAATAACAAGCAAGAAGTGACCGAGTCACTGAAAGCGGGCCGCAGTGGTATTACGCATTCAGCTCAGTTTGAAGAGATGCAATTACGTAGCCATGTATGGGGTGACATCAAGTTAAACCCTGCTGAGCATATCGATCGTAAGGCATTGCGTTTTATGGGTGATGCGGCAGCTTATGCCTACATTGCTATGCAAGAAGCGGTTGCCGATGCCAATTTAACTGAAGAGCAGTATTCAGATCCGCGCGTAGGTTTGATTGTGGGTACAGGCGGCGCATCATCGTCTAACCAAGTACAATCTGCCGATACACTGCGAGAAAAAGGCGTTAAACGCGTAGGTCCGTATATTGTGCCTCGCATCATGTCGAGCACGGCCAGCGCTTGTTTAGCCACGCCATTTAAAATTAAAGGCATGAATTATTCTATCAGTTCAGCCTGTGCTACCAGCGCCCATTGTATTGGTCATGCCGTTGAACTTATCCAAATGGGTAAGCAAGACATGGTGTTTGCCGGTGGTGCTGAAGAAGTGGATTGGACACTGACCATGGGCTTCGACGCTATGGGCGCACTGTCAACCAAGTACAATGCCACACCCGAAAAAGCCTCTCGTACCTATGATGCAGACCGTGATGGTTTTGTTATCTCTGGCGGCGGCGGTATTTTAGTGGTTGAAGAGTTAGAGCATGCTCTGGCTCGCGGCGCAAAAATTTACGCTGAAGTGATTGGTTATGGCGCGTCTTCAGACGGTTATGACATGGTGGCGCCATCGGGTGAAGGCGCTGTGCGTTGTATGCAAATGGCGATGATGGATGTCGATACCCCAATCGATTACATCAATACTCACGGCACTTCAACGCCAGTAGGCGACGTGCGTGAATTAGAAGCGCTACGTGAAGTTTTCAAAGACAAGTGCCCACCGATTGCATCGACTAAGTCTATGACAGGTCATGCATTAGGCGCCGCAGGCGTACATGAAGCGATTTACAGCTTAATCATGATGGAAAACAGCTTTATTGCCCCAAGCATCAATATCGAAAATCTGGACGAAGCGGCGAAAGATATGCCTATCGTGCGTGAGTATCGTGATGCTGAGCTGACTACAGTCATGAGTAACAGCTTTGGTTTTGGCGGTACAAACGCCACGCTAGTGATGCGCAAATTCAAATAAGTTTGTTTATCAAACACGATAGAAGGGAAGCTTAGGCTTCCCTTTTTTATGGGCGTTTTTTGTAAACCTGTTGCATCGACAAGGATTTATCCCATTAGTCTTGTTAGAATACCGAGCATCTTGATGCCTTCCATTCCCACTTTTTTAGATCAGGTGCCCATGAAGATTTTAGTCGATGAAAATATGCCCTATGTTGAACCGCTATTTGGCGATCTCGGGGAAATTATTCCTGTTAATGGCCGCACGTTAACCGCAGCGCAAGTGCGCGATGCCGATGTGTTATTAGTGCGCTCAGTCACCAAAGTGAATGCCGAGTTGCTCTCGGACAATCATCAACTGAAGTTTGTCGGCAGTGCCACTATAGGCACAGATCATGTGGATTTAGCCTACCTTGCCGAGCGTAATATCCCCTTCTCTAATGCGCCAGGTTGCAATGCGACTGCGGTTGGGGAATTTGCTTTTATCGCTATGCTGGAGCTAGCACAGCGGTTTGATTCGCCGCTTAAGGGCAAGGTCGTCGGCATAGTGGGCGCGGGCAATACCGGTACTGCAACAGCAAAATGTTTGCAAGCCTACGGTATTAGCGTGTTGCTTAATGATCCCATCAAAGAGAAACAGGGCGATCCGCGCAGTTTTGTGAGCTTAGAAACCATCATGGCGCAGGCCGATATCATCAGTTTACATGTGCCAATCACGCGAACGGGCGAGCATAAAACCAAACATTTATTCGATGAGGCGCGCTTAAAGGCGCTCAAACCCAATACTTGGTTAGTGAATTGCTGTCGTGGTGATGTGATAGATAACAAAGCACTTGTCAGAGTTAAACGCCAGCGTGATGATCTTAAATTAGTGCTCGATGTGTGGGAAGGCGAGCCAACACCGATGCCTGAACTCGTACCACTGGCTGAATTTGCCACCCCGCATATTGCAGGTTACAGCTTAGAAGGTAAGGCGCGCGGCACTTTTATGCTCTATCAAAAGCTGTGTCAGTTACTTAATATTACTGCCGATAAAATTCTGCTGGATCTCTTGCCAAGCTTTAACATTAAGGCGGTCGAACTTGCGACTGCGCCGAATGAAAAAGCGTTATTACAGCTCGCGCGTTTTGTCTATGATTTGCGCGATGATGACAAGATGTTCAGAAATACATTCTTAAATGAGAATGGCTTCGACACTATGAGAAAAAATCACCAACATAGACGCGAATTTAGTGCATTGGCGCTGGCTTATGACGGTCAATCTGAGGTAGATTGGTTGTCCAATTTAGGTTTTTCAGGAGTCGGTCAGTAGCTATGTCACAGGAATTTAATGTTGTCGTTTTAGGTGCATCGGGCGCAGTGGGTCAAACTATGATAGAGATCCTCGAAGAGCGTAATTTCCCGGTTGCCAATTTGTACCCTTTAGCCAGTAGCCGCAGCGCCGGTGAAACGGTCAGCTTTCATGGCAAACAAATTACCATTCTCGACGTAGAAACCTTCGATTGGACCCAAGCTCAAATTGGTTTCTTCTCTGCAGGTGGTGATGTTTCCGCCAAATGGGCACCGATTGCCGCTGAAGCAGGCTGTGTTGTGATTGATAACACCTCTCACTTTAGATACGACATCGATATTCCTTTGGTTGTACCTGAAGTGAATCCGCATGCTATCGCTGATTTCCGCAATCGCAATATCATTGCTAACCCAAATTGCTCAACGATTCAAATGCTGGTGGCACTTAAGCCTATTTATGATGCCTATGGTATCAGCCGCATTAATGTGGCAACGTACCAGTCAGTATCGGGCACAGGTAAAAAAGCCATTGAAGAATTAGCGCATCAGTGCACTAAATTACTGCAAGGTTTACCTGCTGATGCTGAAGTCTATCCAAAACAAATTGCTTTTAACGTATTGCCACAAATCGATAAATTTATGGATAACGGCTATACCAAAGAAGAAATGAAAATGGTCTGGGAAACCCAGAAGATTTTCGGTGACGATGAGATTTTAGTGAATGCGACTGCCGTACGTGTCCCTGTATTTTATGGTCACTCAGAAGCCATTAATATCGAAACTCGTCAGCCTGTTGATGCCGAAGACGTTAAAGCTTTACTGCGTAATGCCGAAGGAGTGGTATTGTTTGAATCCGATGAGGATTATCCAACAGCAGTGACCGATGCCGCAGGAACCGATCCGGTTTATGTGGGTCGCATTCGTAAGGATATTTCTCATTCTCACGGGATTAACTTGTGGGTTGTGTCAGACAATATTCGTAAAGGCGCAGCCTTGAACAGTGTGCAAATTGCCGAGATCTTAGTGAGAGATTATTACTAAGCATTAGATTGCATTTGATGCCCATTGAAAAGCCTGCTGTCAGCAGGCTTTTTTTGTTTTACAATTGTGAACAGTAGCAGGGCGGGGATTTCTGGTTTATAGTAATCTCAATAAATACAATTGCCTAAAGCCTGTTATCAGTGAGATAACTTTATAGCGCTTCAAAGGGAAGGATTGATGAAATTTCGCACTTCGTATCTTGTGGGTCTAATGGCCACTGTTTTAGCTGTTTCTTCTACCGCTTATTTTATTGATCCCGCCGTTGCTGCAGATACACCAAGATTAAAACCCTTAAAAATCATGGGGCCAGACGGACAGATCCGTCAAGTTAACCATCAATATGGTCCAACGACATCGAAAGACACTTTTTGGAGCATAGCGCAAAAAGTCCGTCCTGATGCCAGTGTTAGCGTCTATCAGGTGATGGCCGCCTTATACGATGCTAACCCTCATGCGTTTAACTCTGCCAGTTATAACAGTTTAGAACGCGGTATGATCCTGCTCATTCCGTCTAAAGAAGTCATGCTGTCGATCCCCAATCGTATGGCGATAGCCAGAGCAGAGCAAAGTGATAGACAATCTAGGGCTCCGGCGAAAGCAACATCTAAACCGCCAGCTAAGGTGACGACAGCTAAAGCGCCAGTCACGGCTCCTGCGGTGATTGTTGAAACGAAAGTGACACCACCTAAAGCGGTTGCTGAAACACCTGTTCCAGAAAAGCCCAAGATGCTGAGTTCAGATGTGACGGCGCGGTTAGAAGCGGCAGAAAGCAAAAATCTGTCATTAACCGATGAATTAGCCCGCACGCAAGATCAACTCTCAGTGCGCACTTCAGATGTTGAAGCGCTAAAAGTTAAAGTTGAAGAATTAAATCAACGGATTGCGGTGCTGGAAGAAACACTTCAAGCCAGCAAACTACAAAACCAAGCCTTGAAAGCCGAAGTTGAAGCTGCGCAAGTGCCAGAGACGACAGCTGTTGAAGCTGAAGTAGAGGCAGAGGCACCTATTGAGCCCGATGACTTGTGGCGCAATATCCTTAACAGTCCTGTGTTATTGATTGCCGCGGCTGTGATCCCTGCCTTGTTCTTACTGCTTGCTGTGTTCTGGTTCCTGCGCCGTAAACGCAATAAAGAACGTCGTGAAATGCAGACACAAGAAGCGGTTATGGCCGCCGGTGCCGCTGGGATTGCGGGTACCGCCATCATGGATATGGATGATGACGATTTAGACGATATGGCGGTACATTTAGATTCTGACCATGCGGACTCCATCGATAGTCTTCTTGATATGGGCAGTGTCGATTTACAACCTGAGCAAGATTTGACTGACTCCCACGATCAGATGGATATGGCTTCTGAAATGTTTGTCGATCCGGGGATCTCTGCCGAACCTGAGGTTGAAGACGAAGGGCAATCTCTTGATGACCTGTGGGCAGAAGCTATGGGCGATCAGGAAGAGGATATTGTTGAGGAGAAACCCAAATCTGGCAATATTCTTGAGGAAGCCGATCTTGATGCACTATTAGCTGGCCTAGGTTCTGACGACAGCACTTCTGAAGACAGCACCGAAGCCGAAGAGGATTTAAGTGAATTAGAGCGTAACTTTGCGAGCGATTTAGCTCAAGAAGATGACAGTAATGATATTACTTCTAAGCTGAATGATGTTGAAGTCGCAGACACTAAACCTGCCGATGAAGCCATCGCGGATGACGATGATCTTGATGCATTACTTGCCGAGTTTAGCGTTCCTGCTGAAGATATTGAGACTGCACAAGCGCCAGAAGTTGTTGCGTCTGATGATGAAGATCTCAGTGCTGCCATAGCCGCAGACCTCGGTGATGAGCTAGATGATGAACTTAGCGGAGAAGACGTTGATGATATCGATGCCTTATTGGCTGATTTCGATAAACCAACGCCAGCCGCTGAACCTGAAGTCGAACCTGATCTTGGCGCTGAAATTGCTGCTGAACTAGATGCGGAGCTTAATGAACTGGGCGTAGAAGACACCGATGACATCGATGCCCTGTTAGCCGATTTCGATAAACCTGCAGAACCTGAAGTTGAACCTGATCTCGGCGCTGAAATTGCCGCAGAGCTAGACGCTGAGCTTAATGAACTGGGCGTAGAAGATACCGACGACATTGATGCCCTGTTAGCCGATTTCGATAAACCAGCAGAACCCGAAGTTGAACCCGACCTCGGCGCTGAAATTGCCGCAGAGTTAGACGCTGAGCTTGATGAACTGGGTGTGGAAGATACCGATGATATTGATGCTCTGTTAGCGGATTTTGATAAACCGACACCAGCGGCTGAACCTGAAGTCGAGCCCGATATTCGTGCTGAAATTGCCGCTGAGTTAGACTATGAGCTTAATGAATTAGGCGTAGAAGAATCCGATGATATTGATTTACTACTAGCGAGTTTTGATGCTGAGCCTGAACTCAAAGTCGATACAGAAGATGATGATATCAGTGCAGAAATTGCCGCAGAATTAGAAGCTTCGTTACCGGAAGACATAAAAGGTGAAGCGTCAGGTGATGATGATTTAGATGCACTCTTAGCTGAGTTTGATGTGCCGGAGCAATTGGATGCCGATGAAGATGAATTCGACTTTGATATGGAAACGGCGCAACTCGATTCAGAAGACAATTCAGTTGACGAAGATAATTTACTTAAAGGCATAGGTGCGGCTCACTCTATCGACGGCACCGATGATACTTTTACATTAGTCGAGGAATTGAGTGACGATAACGACGCTGATGTATTAGCGACGGCCGCAGTCACTTTGGCCGCTGCTGCAGCCGCGGCCAGTGTTAAAGAAAAAGAATCTTCTTTCTTTAATGATTTAAAAGCCAATAAGAGCAAAGATCCCCATGTGCTCGATTGGGACTCAGAGCTAGATTTTGCGCCTAAGGCTAAGCCTGCGGCAACGCAAGCAGATGTAACGGCTAATGATGTTGAGCCTAACAAAGATGCCACAGCGCTCGATTATGCTTCTCAAGAGAAGCCCATTAAGGCTACGCGTAACGATATTGATTTTAATGAAGATTTTAAACTTGATATCAAAGAAGACGCGGATGATTTGGACCTTGAGCAAGGGCTCGACTTAAGTGACGATAATGTGCTCGCCGCTTTTACAGCCAATACAGATTATGACGATGAAGATGTGTTGACGTCGGAAGACAGTTTCTCTCTGGTCGATGATCATAATCTTACCGTCGATGAAGCCTTGGCTGCACTCGATGCCCAGGAGTCACGAAAAGCGCAGAAAAAGTTTGTTCCTGAC
This sequence comes from Shewanella sp. DC2-4, assembly GCF_013248875.1. NCBI lineage: Bacteria > Pseudomonadati > Pseudomonadota > Gammaproteobacteria > Alteromonadales > Shewanellaceae > Shewanella > Shewanella sp. DC2-4. The sequence continues at coordinate 1,328,408 of NZ_JABRVR010000002.1, forward strand.
CATGATTTAACCAGTTTTCAAAATGAAAACGGTTTTATCGACATCGACAAGTTGCTGAATGATGCCGATGAAGAGGGCGCAGATACCGATTTGTATTCGGAAGTTGACGTTGAGATGAGTGATGTCGGTGCCTTAATCGGTGATGCCGCGATGATCGATGTTGATGATGAAGAAAACTCAGTCAACGCTAAGCTGGATTTAGCGCGTGCTTATATCGAAATTGACGACAGCGACAGTGCGAAAGCCCTGCTCAAAGAAGTGCAAATTGACGGTAACGAGCGCCAGCAGGATGAAGCTGGACGTTTGCTCAAAGAGATTAGTTAATCCCGGTTGAGAGTGTTTCAATCTAACGGCGCCTTCAGCGCCGTTTTTTTTATGGGCTGCTGTGATAAAATGCGCCGCTAAATCAATTGTGAGGATAAGTGGATGCGGATTGCATTAGGTATTGAATATGACGGTAATGGTTATTTTGGCTGGCAACGTCAGGCCGAAGTCGATTCAGTACAAGGGCAATTAGAACGGGCGTTATCGATAGTGGCTAATGAGCCTATCGGCGTCTTCTGCGCTGGCCGTACCGATGCGGGCGTGCATGCCACAGGCCAAGTGGTCCATTTTGAAACCAATGCCATTCGTAATGAAGGCGCATGGACCTTAGGGGTTAATGCTAATTTGCCCGACAATATTGCCGTACGTTGGGTCAAAGAAGTCGACGACAGTTTCCATGCGCGCTTTTCGGCCACCGCCAGACGCTACCGCTATGTGATTTATAATCACACTTTTCGCCCTGGGATTTTACGCCATGGTGTAAGCCATTATCACGGCAATATCGATGCTGACAAAATGCACCAAGCGGCACAGGCACTCTTAGGTGAGCAGGATTTTACTAGCTTTCGCGCTGTTCAGTGTCAGTCGAAAACACCGTTTCGTAATGTGCATTGCGTTAATGTCACGCGCCAAGGTATGTATGTGATTGTTGATATCGCCGCGAATGCTTTCTTGCATCACATGGTGCGCAATATTGTCGGTTCATTGTTAGAAATCGGTCTAGGTAATCAGCCACTGACTTGGATGGGCGATTTGCTCGCGTTAAAAGACAGAAACCAAGCCGCAGCAACGGCTAAACCCCATGGACTCTATTTAGTTGATGTGACTTATCCAGAACAATATCAATTACCTAAGCTCGCCCTTGGGCCATTATTCATGTTGGATTGAAAAGATCTTATTTGAGAGATAATCGAATACGAGGATATACGGACATGCTTACAGTACCAGCGTCAAATGCAGCATTGGAACAGTGGTTGGATTATTTGCTATCTATACATCCAACCGAAATCGATATGGGGTTAACCCGTGTCTCTAAGGTCGCGCAAACCCTTGGTCTTTTGGATTTAGGTCCAACCAAGATAGTGACAGTGGCGGGGACGAACGGCAAAGGTACCACCTGCGCCATGCTCGAAAATATTCTGCGCTTATCGGGTTTGACGGTGGGCGTATACAGTTCGCCACACATGCTGAAGTACAACGAGCGAGTGCGTATCAATGGTAGCGATGTCAGTGATAGCGATTTTGTTACGGCATTTGAGCAAATTGAAGCCGCGCGCGGCGATATTTCTCTGACATTTTTTGAATACGCTACGCTTGCAGGCTTGATACTCTTTAAAGCCGCTAAGCTTGACGTGGTTATCTTAGAAGTCGGTTTAGGTGGACGCTTAGATGCCACCAATATTATCGATGCCGACATTAGCGTACTGACGTCGGTCGATTTAGACCATGAAAGTTATCTCGGTAATACCCGTGAGCTTGTGGGCCGTGAAAAGGCGGGCATTTTCCGCCGTGGTAAACCTGCCATTGTCGGTGAACCCAACTTGCCACACACTGTCAATGATGTCGCCAATGAGGTTGGCGCCATCTTGTATCGCGTCGGTAACGAATTCAGTTATCAAGCCCATGGCAATCTGTGGGATTTTCAAGGTCAAGTGCTCAAACTGCACGATTTAGCGTTACCAACTTTGCCATTACCTAATGCGGCGACTGTATTGGCAGTGATTGAGCAGGGCTGGCCGGATATCACGCCTTCAATTATTGCTGAGGGTATTAGCACGGCTCGGTTAACGGGTCGATTAGAGCGGGTGAGTGAGCAGCCGTTAGTGTTACTCGATGTTGCCCATAATCCCCATGCGGCGCGGTTTTTGGTACAACAGTTAGCGCCAATCGTTGTGGGTAAGCGCGTGTTCGCCCTTTGCGGCATGCTGAAGGATAAAGATATTGCAGGTGTGTTGCCTGTGATCAATCCACTGATCGACACTTGGTATTTGGTCAGTCTGCACGGTGAGCGTGGCGCGAGTTCGGCCATGCTACGCAAAACATTAGCCACTGAGGCTGCTGCATTTGAGTTTGAGGACATATCTGAGGCTTGGTCTGCATTAAAAGCGCAAATTAACCCAGATGATGTGGTAATTGTGTTTGGCTCCTTTTACACTGTGGCAGGTTTTAAGTCTCAATTTATGCAGGAAGTCAGTTTTGTCTAGCCAGTTTCATAATCGTTTAGTCGGCACTGTGGTGCTGGTTGCGCTTGGGGTAATTTTTTTGCCGGATATTTTGGATGGCAAAAAAGATCGCCAAGAAGAGCAGTTTTCCGAAATTCCTTTGCGCCCGACCGTGATTGAGCAGCAAAAAGCCGACGATGATATGTTTGAAGTCTTGTCAGCCGAGGATGCTGCCGCGCTGAATGGGACTGAGGTCGCCTTAGCCGAAATGCCAGTTAATGCTGACAATGAAAAGTCTGCCGTTGCGCCAGTAATCGAAGTCGCAAAGCAAGATGTTAAGAAAGACGTTAAGCCTGATGTTAAAAAAGCAGAGCCTAAGCCTGAAACGAAACCTGAAGCTAAAAAAGAGCCGCCTAAAGCCACTGTAAAAACTGAGCCGGCTAAAAAAGCGGACGCTAAAGCGACTACTGTGGCTAAGGCTGAAAAGCCTAAAGCAGAAACGCCCAAAGCCAGTGCAGCCAAAGAGGATGCCGTTAAAGTGGTCAGCCGTGACAGCTTGAAAAGTGGCTTTACCTTGCAGCTTGGCAGTTTTAACAACGCAACGAATGTTAAAGCCTTGGTTGCACAGCTGCGTAAGAGTGGTTTTAAAGCGTACACTATTCCTGAAAACCCTAAAGATGGCGTATTAACTAAAGTGTTTGTCGGACCCGATGTGTCTGAGGCAAAGCTGAAGAAAGTACAAGTTGAGGTGGAAAACCTTACACGTCTCAAGGGCTGGATTGTTCCTTTTAATCCCTTAGAATCTTAATGGTGATACAACACTCGAGACTGAAAATGATTTATTTACCTCACTAGGGGTGAGAATCGTTTCAGTCTCTGGTAGAATCGCGCCGTCTTAAAGCCCATGTCGGAAAGCCATCTCAATGGTTTGGATTGATTACGCTATCATATTCGTCATCGGATTATCGACTCTTATCAGTCTGATCCGTGGATTTGCCAAAGAAGCCATGTCCTTAGTGGTATGGTTTGCGGCTTTCTTTGTTGCCAGCCAATTTTACCAAGATCTTGCCGTTCACTTAACACAAATGAACGATGAGATGCTGCGTAATGGCGTTTCTATTGCCATCCTCTTTATTACCACTTTGGTACTCGGTGCCTTAGTTAACTATATTCTCGGACAACTTGTTGTCAAAACCGGATTATCTGGCACTGACAGGCTTTTGGGCTTGTGCTTCGGTGCTATTCGAGGCGCGCTTATTGTGAGCGCCTTGTTGTTTTTCATGGATGCTTTTACAGGCTCTCCCAACTCCCAATGGTGGAAAGATTCTGTGCTAGTACCCGAATTTGGCGTTGTTATTCAATGGTTTTTTGACTATTTGGAAAATACCTCCAGCTTTGTACCCAAACTATAAGAAAGAAAATAAAATAATCCTAAGTGATAGAACATCTTACAATGAGGAAGCTTACCCATGTGTGGTATCGTCGGAATAGTTGGCCAATCATCGGTTAATCAGACCATTTATGATGCACTGACAGTGTTGCAGCACAGAGGTCAGGATGCGGCAGGTATTGTGACCATTGATCGTGGTGCTTTCAGACTACGTAAAGCCAATGGTTTGGTTAAAGACGTTTTTGAAGTCAAACATATGCAACGCCTACAAGGTAATGCTGGTATTGGCCATGTGCGTTATCCAACTGCGGGCAGTTCAAGCGCATCTGAAGCGCAGCCTTTCTATGTTAACTCGCCATTTGGGATCTCATTAGCCCATAACGGTAACTTAACCAACACAGTCGAATTAGCCGAAGGACTGATCAAAAAGCGTCGTCATGTTAACACCACTTCGGATTCTGAAGTCTTGTTAAACCTGTTGGCCGACGAACTGCAAAAAACCACGAGTTTAACCCTGACGTCGGAAGAAGTGTTCGATGCGGTCGCTAACGTACACCAACAAGCTCGTGGCGCCTACGCGGTTGTTGCCATGATTATTGGTCAAGGCTTAGTTGCGTTCCGTGACCCATTTGGTATTCGTCCTTTAGTATTAGGTAAGCACGAAACCGCCACTGGCACTGAATACATGGTGGCTTCTGAAAGCGTGGCACTCGATGCTGTTGGCTTTGAAGTGATGCGTGATGTGGCACCGGGTGAAGCGATTTATGTTTCAATTGACGGTCAGCTGTATACCCGTCAATGTGCAGCCGAGCCTAGCTATGCACCTTGTATCTTCGAATTCGTCTATTTTGCCCGTCCAGATTCGACGATCGACAAAGTGTCTGTATATGCAAGTCGCGTCAACATGGGCGCTAAGCTTGGCGAGAAGATTAAGAAAGAATGGTACGATCACGATATCGACGTGGTTATTCCTATTCCTGAAACCTCTTGCGATATCGCGCTGGAGATTGCCCGTTGCATGGACTTACCGTACCGCCAAGGTTTTGTGAAAAACCGTTATATTGGCCGTACCTTCATCATGCCTGGTCAACAGGAGCGTAAGAAGTCAGTGCGTCGTAAGTTGAATGCGATTAACACTGAGTTCAAAGGCAAAAATGTCTTGCTGGTGGACGACTCTATCGTTCGCGGTACGACCTCAGAGCAAATCATCGAAATGGCCCGTGAAGCAGGTGCTAAGAAAGTGTACTTTGCCTCTGCCGCACCGGAAATTCGTTTCCCGAACGTGTACGGTATTGACATGCCAACGTCGAATGAGCTTATTGCACACGGTCGTGATGCCGATGAAATCGCCAAGTTAATTGGTGCTGATGGCATTATTTTCCAAGACTTACCCGATTTAATTGAAGCGGTAAGAATGGAGAATCCTGCAATTAAACGTTTCGAAACGTCCGTATTTGATGGTCACTACATCACGAACGACGTTGACCAAGCGTATTTAGATCACTTGACGCAACTGCGTAATGATGATGCTAAAGCCGATCGAAATAAAGATATCGGCACTAACTTAGAGCTGCATAACGTCTGTCACCCATAAAGATTGTGGGTCATTCAGTATCGTAAATTTTGTGTTATTTTTGTTCTAAACGATACAAAAAAGCCAGTGAGAAATCACTGGCTTTTTAATGGCTTATATTTGCTTAACGGATCATCGTGATAACGTCTACGTATTTATGCGTTGTGTTGTTTCAGTCATTACATTTTCTTCAGCGTGTTTACGTTCAACCCAGTAATCCGCATTTTTAATACCCAGTTTTACCGGGTCAAAAAGTGGCTCTATGCCGAGTGCTTGCTGTGATTCATAATCTTTTAGGCAAGTGAATGCGGTTTTCCTTAATAGAATAATGGCAATAATATTGAGCCATGCCATGAGTCCAACACCAATGTCACCCATTCCCCAAGCCATATCAGCCGTTTTAACTGTGCCGTATACGGTTGAGCCAATGATCACGACTTTGAGAACGACCATGAACCAAGGATGATTTACTTTACGGTTGATATAGGCAATGTTGGTCTCGGCAATGTAGTAATAAGCCACTATGGTCGTAAAGGCGAAGAAGAAGAGTGCGATAGCCACAAAGATATTGCCAAATCCTGGCATCATACTTTCCATTGCCGTTTGTACGTAGCCTGGTCCTGCAGCGACTCCGGCAATGCCGGTATAGAGCGCCGCACCGTCTGGGCCCTGAACATTATACAGTCCTGTAATAAGCAGCATGAAACCAGTTGCAGAGCAAACGAATAAGGTGTCGATATACACAGAAAAAGCTTGAACTAACCCTTGTTTGGCTGGATGGCTTACCGCCGCTGCAGATGAGGCATGTGGCGCTGTACCTTGACCCGCTTCGTTGGAGTAAATACCCCGCTTTACCCCCCACATGATGGCTAAGCCTAAAATGGCACCAAAACCCGCATCAAAGCCAAAGGCACTTTTGATAATTAACCATAAAATACCCGGTAGCTGGCCAATATTTAGCGCTATGATGACACAAGCCACTATGATGTAACCCAGTGCCATAAAGGGGACGACGGCACTGGCAAAGTGAGCGATACGTTTTACACCGCCAAAAATGATAAAGCCAAGAAGCATAGCCAGTATGGCTGCAGTCACATTAGGATCTATGTTGAAAGCGGTTTTTAAACTTGAACCTATCGAGTTAGCTTGTACGCCCGGCAGCAGGATCCCGCAAGCAAATATGGTCGCAATTGCAAATACCCATGCATACCATTTCATGCCTAAGCCTTTTTCAATATAAAAAGCAGGCCCACCACGATACTCGCCATTGATTTTTTCTTTATAGACTTGACCTAAGGTAGATTCAACGAAGGCGGAGCTGGCACCGAGAAAGGCAACCATCCACATCCAAAATAAAGCGCCAGGACCACCAAAGGTGATTGCTGTGGCGACCCCTGCAATGTTACCTGTACCGACTCGACCCGCTAATGTCATCGCGAGTGCTTGAAAAGACGACACTCCCGCATCAGTACTCTTACCATCAAACATCAGGCGGATCATTTCTGGCAGATGGCGCAGCTGTAAAAATCGAGTGCGAAGGGAGAAATAGAGCCCGACACCTAGGCAAAGAAAAATAAGTGCAGGGCTCCAAATTACACTATTGATCGCGTTGACAATCTCATTCATAGACTCCGATTCCTTTATTGTGTTGTTTTAGCAGAGTTTTTAGGTTTACGGTTATTCAACAGATGTTGAGTTAGGACATTCACTTTTGATTAAGACATTTTTTGTAAATATCCAAGATACTCAACATAACTATTTTTTAGGGAGCTTCATAGTTAAAATGTTAAATATTTGAAATCAATGTGTTTTGAAATTGAGTTTTAGCATGGATAAATAGAGCAGAGGGGCGAGTTAACTCGAAATACGGTAGTGATTTATTATGAATGTCAGTTATCCCATTACCCAAAGTAGCATCCACACGCCGAATAAGCTGCTTAAGCTATGGCGCGTGATTTGATGGCTGAGTAATAGAGATAAACTCACAGCAATAGGAATGACGAGAATGAATCCCCATGCTAACGGCATATCGATGATTTTCATTTGTCCCAGCCAGGTACTGGTGAGCATGCTTAATGCGAGTAACATTAAGCTATGGAATATCAATAACTGATTGAATCTTAATATTAATGCTGGAGTTATTGTCATTGCTTGTCGCGCATTTATTGCAAATTGTCTCATAGTTACTCCTTAGTCATTTAATGTATCTTATGCCTTGTTGAGAATCATTCGCAATTAAATTTACACTTAAGCTTTGACATTTAAGCACGGTTTACTACAGAAATTTGCACTCAACAGGCGTTTGGGCTAAATTATACTGTAATTATATCCAGTGTTTGGTGTTTGTATGATCCTTTATATCGCAGAAAAACCTAGCCTAGGGCGGGCCATTGCCGATGTATTGCCTAAACCCCATAAAAAAGGCGATGGATTTATCGAAGCCGCCAATGGCGATTGTGTGTCTTGGTGTGTCGGTCACTTGCTCGAACAAGCAGAACCTGACGCCTATAATCCTGAATTTAAAGCATGGAAGTTTGAGCACCTACCAATAGTGCCAGACAAGTGGCAACTCAAACCTAAGGCCGCAACCCGCAGTCAACTCACAGTGCTAAAACGATTAGTCAAACAAGCCAACACCTTGGTTAATGCGGGCGATCCCGACCGTGAAGGGCAGTTACTCGTGGATGAAGTGATTGCCTATCTTGGCGTGACGGGGGACAAGCTACATCAAACTCAGCGTTTACTGATCAGTGACTTAAACCCACAAGCTGTAAAACGGGCGCTAACGCAGCTACGCAGCAATCGCGAGTTTATTCCTTTATCCACATCGGCATTAGCCCGCAGTCGTGCCGATTGGCTCTATGGCATGAATATGACCCGCGCGTACACCATCCAAGGTAAAAAGGTCGGTTATCAAGGCGTGTTATCCGTCGGCCGAGTACAAACGCCATTGCTTGGGCTAGTGGTGCGCCGTGATGAAGAGATTGCCCACTTTCAATCTAAACCTTTTTATGAAGTACTAGCGCATTTGGCGACCGAGAAGCAAGAAACCTTCAGCGCCAAGTGGCAACCTAGCGAAGCTTGTCAGCCCTATATGGATGAAGAAGGACGAGTGTTAGCGAGAGGGCTAGCGCAAAATGTGGTGAGTCGCATCAGTGATAAACCCGCCTTAGTCACTCAATTAGTGGCTAAGGACAAGAAACAGAATCCACCATTGCCCTACAGCTTATCCGCGTTGCAAATTGATGCGGCGAAACGGTTTGGCATGAGTGCTAAGGATGTGCTCGATACCTGCCAAAGTTTGTATGAACGTCATAAACTCATTACTTACCCACGCTCCGACAGTCGTTATTTACCCGTTGAGCAACATAACCTTGCGCCTTCGGTACTTAAGGCGATAAGTGACGGTGCTGCTGAGTTATTGCAAGGTGCTGATGCACCCGATCCCCGTCTTAAATCTAAAGCATGGGATGATAAAAAAGTGGACGCCCATCACGCAATCGTCCCCACAGAGAAGACGGCTAACTTATCTAGCTTGAGTCAGCGTGAGAGGCAGTTATATCTTCATGTTGCTCGCCAGTACTTAGCCCAGTTTTATCCGGCTTATTGTTACAGTGAAACCACAGTGCAAGTGACAATCGAGGGTGGCTTATTTAATACCAAGGCGCGTCAGGATAAATCCCTCGGCTGGAAGCAACTCTTTGCCCGCCAAGAGCCAAATGGCAGTAAGGCGAGTGGCAACAAGTCGACGGAAGAAAGCGCAGGTAAGGACGATGAGGAGAATGACGAGTTTATCGGCCAATTACCGCCTTTGAAATTGGGACAGGCTTTGCATTGTACTCGAGGCGAATTGTTGGAGAAAAATACTCAACCACCAAAGGCCTTTAACGATGCCACTTTACTCGGTGCTATGACGGGTATTAGCCGTTATGTGACCGATCCTGAGATCCGTAAAATTCTTAAAGAAACCGACGGATTAGGTACAGAGGCCACCCGTGCAGGTATTATCGAATTGCTGTTCAAACGCGGTTTTTTACAACGCTTAGGTAAATCTATTGTCTCGACAGACGTGGGGAAAGGATTGATTAACAGCTTGCCCGCGAGTGCGACTACGCCGGATATGACAGCGCTTTGGGAAGCGAGCTTGAACGGCATTTGCCATAAAGAAACCTCTTATCAAGCCTTTATGCAGCCACTGCTCGGCACCTTATCCACGCTTATCCAGAATGCAGGCGCACAACTGCCAACCGCGCTTAATGGTTTACAAGGCCAAGGTTATCGTAAAACGGCAAGTAATAAATCCGGTTATCGTAAGTCGTACTCTAAAAAATCAAGTTCAGCGAAAGGTATAGGTACAACAAAAAACGATGGTTCCAACAAATATGCTTCCCAAAAGACTAGTTCCAAAAGTTCGGTAACTCGATCAACCAGTCGTTCAGCTTCTAATAGCCGCAAATCTACAACAGCAGTGTAATGACACACTTGTTGCATATATGTCGTTATTGTCTTTTGATGTAATAACGACATTTAATTTATCTAACGGTATTTAACAACCGATAATCACGATATTTCGAGATTGCCTGATCCGTATCTAAAAAACACCTTGATTTTCAGCTTTTCCTCCCGGTGGCATATAACCTGCTTACTATTGATTGGGGAAAATAATATATCAAATAAATCATGTAATTATATGTGGTTTCGCTGAATTTAAAGGTAGATGAAATGAAAAAGACATTGCTCGCTTTGATGATCCCAAGCTTATTGTTAATGGGAACTGCTCAAGCCGTTGAGTTGTATAATGACCAAACTAACAGCGTTAACATGATAGGTTGGTTAGGTTTTGCCGCGTTAAATGATGGTCATGAAACTTCCGTTATAGATAATTTTTCTCGTGTTGGTTTTCGTTTCGACCGTCAAGAGAAAAATGGCTGGAGCTCCTTTGCCCATACGGAATGGGGTATCAATATGGTGACCAGTGATGACGGCCTTATATACACGCAAGGCCAAGGTGGCGGTCAGTTATCTGCATCTAAAAATTCAGATTTTTTATTCAATCGACTGGGTTATGTAGGGATGTCCCATGAGAAATGGGGAAAGATCAGTTTTGGTAAGCAATGGGGGGCTTACTATGATGTTGCTTACACAACCGATGTGCTCAATGCTTTTACGGGGTGGTCAGTGGGGGCCTATACCTTCGGTGACGGTGGTTTAACAGGGGCAGGACGTGCCGATGCTGCGCTGCAATATCGTAATACTTTTGGTAATCTACATGTCGCAGTGCAGTATGCCTCTAAACAAAATAGCGATGTTGCCTTGTATGATGGCAGTGGTGCTCCCTTGAAAGATGGTTCCGAATTGAGTTTCGAACCTAGCTACGGTGCAAGTGTAACTTACAACTTTACTGATAAATTTAAAGTGCTAGCGGGATTTAATCGTGGTGATTTTACCGGAAATCTTGCAGGCCAAGAGGTTGATAACACTAACCAAATTATTGGTATTGGCGCCCAATACGGTAGTTTCTATCAATATGCTCCAGGTCGTGATGCTGACGGTTTATACGTAGGTTTTAACGCCCATAAGAGTGAGCAAAACGAATTAGTGGGTGGAGATTTATATGATTCAACTGGAGCAGAGTTTATTGTTGCTTATCAGTATGATAATGGTTTCGTTCCAACTGTATTACTGACATATCAAGATCTTGATACCGATGTAGATACTGCGATCCAAGGAAAATGGACACGCCAATTTGCAGTGTTAGGTCTGCATTATCGCTATAGCCGCGACACAATTATGTACGTTGAGGCCAAAATAGATTTCAGCAGTATGGATGATAAAGCCTATGAAGATCTACAAGATAACAACTATGCGGTGGGAATCCGTTATTTCTTCTAGATCCTATGGTTATCATTAATTTTTCAACGGTCACTTATGTGACCTTTGTTATTTATGCACTTTGTTAACCGATGCTTTCTATTTTTGTTATAGCGCACTCGTTAGCCTTGAAAGATTACACAATCCCCAGTTTCTTCATTTTGCTACGCAGCGTATTAGCATTGATGTCCAATAACTCAGCCGCACCTCCTGGACCATAGAGTTTTCCACCTGTAATCCGCAGTGCATGACTAATGTATTTTCTGGTCATAACATCAAGGGGCACAAGTTTATCGCTCGCATAGTTTGGATCTATGATAACGGTTTGATTTGCTTGGGTCGTAATTTCCTCACCCTGATGTGGAGCAAGGAAGCCAAAATCTAACGGTCCCGAAGGTTGTTGTATTATCGCCCGTTCGAGCACGTTAATGAGTTCTCGGACATTTCCTGGCCAAGCGTATTGATTCAGAATATTCAATTGTTCCGGTGCAACTCTTGGCAATTGAGGCAGGTTGAACTTTGAACTCAGTTGCTCGATAAAATGCTGTACGAGTAAAGGAATGTCTGTACGTCTTTGTCTTAATGAAGGGATTTCAATAGGGAAAATAGCTAAGCGATACCAAAGATCTTCCCGAAACATTTCTCTGTGTACCATAGCTTGTAAATTTCTATGGGTGGCAGCCACTATACGAATATCAAGCTGTACAGCATCATGCCCACCTACACGGGTAATACTGCTATTTTGAAGTACACGGAGTAATCGAACCTGTGCGGATAGTGGTAGCTCACCAATTTCATCGAGGAAGATAGTGCCGCCATTGGCTTGTTCGAAGTAGCCAATTTTACGGGACTCAGCCCCAGTAAATGCCCCTTTTTCATAACCAAAGAGTTCGGAGTCAATCAAAGTATCTGGAATGGCGCCGCAGTTGACCTTGATAAAGGGCTTATCTGAACGTTCAGAAAGTTCGTGAATAGCATTGGCTATTACTTCTTTTCCACACCCCGTTTCACCCAGCATTAGGACGGTCGTATTAATCTTGGCAATAGATTGCACTTGCTGCATGACGTGTTTCAAGCCTGAATTGGCTCCCACTACGCCATTCTGGACATCCAGTGTTCTGCGAAGACTCACATTCTGCTTTGAGAGTGCTTCATTTTCTTTAAGTAAATTACGTCCGCGTAGATTTAGTGCAGTGATCAAGGCTAATGCATGCATATGCGGAGCAATTAAATCAGCATGACGAGGGCGAAAAACGCCTGTCGTTTTGGCATAAAATCCGACTATCCCAAGGTGGGTATTTTCGATAGACATTCTCAAAATGATCAGCGAACGAATACCACTGATCACCTTAGGTGCAACTAAAGCTGTGATTGGGTCGTGCTCAATATCATTAACAATTCTCACGCGTGGGCGTTGAGGGTCATCTAAGCACTTAGCCAGTTCTTCAGGGATAGATATTTGCCTATCTAAGGTACATGATTGGTTAGCATTGACATGAGCTATAAATTGTATGTCATTAAATTGTTTGCGAAAAATATTAATAAATAGCCCATCAATAGGCAGTTCATCCCGAATAAACTCGAAGTAACTTTGCAGGGACTTTTCGAGTTGTAGGCTACTGAATAATCTCAGTGTCGATTCGTGATAAAAGTGTTTTTCCATTGATATTTCATGTTAATCATTAAGTATCGTGATTGTAGATCTTTATATTTCGTGATTCCGTGCCTCCAATCAAAGTTCCCCACTTAATTACCTCTTTTTAGGTGCTTGGCACAGCGCATGCACTTCCATGCTGACAAGTTCCAGCCATTATTGAAGGAAGTAAGCATGAGTAAAACTCAAGATATTGATACAGGCCGTCGGCAGTTGCTAAAAGGTGGGGCCGTGATGGCTGCTGGCTTTGGGGCTGCAATAGCCTTACCTGCAACAGCCAATTGTGGTGTTGCTCCTGAAGTATTTGATGAGATTGTGGATGTATTAGTTGTCGGCAGTGGCTTTGCTGGGATGTCTGCGGCATTACAAGCTAGAGAGGCTGGTGTGAGCGTTATGGTTGTGGACAAGATGCCAGTCTTTGGTGGTAATTCAACTATCAATGGCGGTGCCATGGCTGTGGCGGGCTCTGAGTTGCAAAAACAGGCTGGAATTAATGATTCTGTCGATGAAATGGTCGCCGATATGATGCGAGCAGGTCGGGGCATGAACGATGTTGAGATGTTAAAACTGGTGTGTAATGGCACGGCTGAATCCTGTCAGTGGTTGATTGAACATGGGGTTAAGTGGAAACCTTTTGTGCAGCATTTTGGTGGACACTCAATACAACGAGTCTTGCAAACCGTTGAAAGTTCAGGGGCAGGTATTATCAGACCGCTGATTAACGCCGCGAGAGATAAAGGCGTGGTGATGAGAAATCAGACCAAGCTCGAAAGCTTTGTGAAAGATCTCGATGGTCGCGTGATTGGGGTCGAAGTTCGTGAAGGTTTTTATTTCCCTAATGAGCGAACCGGTAAAATACGTCGCATAGGCGCGCGCCGTGGTGTTGTTATGGCAACGGGGGGCTTTGGTCGCGATATTGAATATCGCATGATGCAACTACCTGAGTTAAATAACGACTTAGATTCCACCAATCATGCTGGTGCAACTTCAGAAGCCCTAAAGCAAATGATGCTCTTAGGTGCTAACCCTATTCATTTAGACCAAATTCAACTCGGCCCATGGGCATCTCCCGATGAAAAAGGCTTTGGTACTGCATCCCAGTTCAACACGATTGCGACCTATCCCCACGGTATTGTGGTGGATGTGCGCACTGGTGAACGTTTTTTCAATGAACTTGCAGATCGTAAAGCGAGAGCTGACGCTATCATGACTCGCCGTGATGAACATGGTCAGCCTGTTTATCCTATTGGTTTCACTAATGCAGAAGGGGCTAGTAAGGCGCAAACCTTAGATTGGGGACTGAAATATAAGGTGATTAGTAAAGCAGAAACCTTAGACGAACTTGCTGCTATTTATGGTATGCCAGCCAAAGCACTAAAAGCTCAAGTCGCCCGTTGGAACGAAGCGGTAAAAAATGGTGTTGATAAAGAATTCGCACGTCCTCTGCAAGAAGCCATTGTGCTAGATAAAGGGCCTTGGTATGCCGTTCGTATGTGGCCAAAAGTTCACTATTGCATGGGCGGCGTTAAAGTGAATACCCGATCAGAAGTACTGCATTTAGTCACCTACCAAGCCATTCCAGGGCTGTATGCCGCAGGTGAAGCAACCGGAGGAATTCACGGTGCTAGCCGTTTAGGCGCTTGTGCTGTCGCAGAGGGCGTTGTTACTGGTCGCAACGCGGGCCGAAATTGTGCCGCGGCAAAGGCGGCGGTGCTTAAGCAAGCATAATTAGATTTTTATTAAAAATTACAATGTATTGGAGAATGGTAATGAATAAATCAGTGTTGATGGCATCGCTTACTTTAAGCCTACTCTCTGGGAGTGCTTTAGCGATGGAGCACGTTGTCCTCGATGGTAAACATTTAACGCAAGAACAAGCATGGGCAATCGCCGATGGCGCTAAAGTCAAGATTGCATCTCAAGCGAAAACCCAACTCGTTAAAGCTAATAGTTTGTTGATGGAAGCTGCTCGTTTAGGTAAGCCTGTTTATGGTCTTACTGTGGGCGTTGGTTTGAACAAAGATCACAAGTTATTTGATGCCAATGGCAAGTTAAGTGATGAAGTGCTTGAGGCATCACGTAACTTTAACTACAGCACTTTTCGAGCTCATAGTGCAGGAGTCGGTGACGCTGCACCGATTCGGTTAACTCGATTAGCCTTGGCGGTACGCTTAAATACTATGCTCGCGGGACAAACAGGGGTGCAACCTGTTGTGGCTGAACTCTATGAGGCATACCTTAACAAAGGGTTAACGCCAGTCATCCCCGCCCACGGTACTGTAGGTGAAGCGGATATTTTGCTCTCATCCCATGTCGGGTTAGCTATGGTGGGTGAGTGGGAAGTATTCTACAAAGGACAACGTGTTAGCAGTAAAGATGCTATGGCGGATGCCGGAATTACACCACTTGTGCCTATGGGGAAAGATGCACTATCAATTCTGTCTAACAATTCGTTTTCAGTTGCTTATGCGATGCAAGGTTACCGTGAGGCCAAGCAATTACTCTCTATCTCGCCAACGCTATTTGGTTTAAGCCTTGAGGGATTAAATGGTAACGTGGCGCCATTTTTACCACAAACCAATGATATTCGTCCTTTCCCTTATATTAAAGCCAGCACAAGTGACATTCTAAAACAGTTAGATGGCAGTTATTTATGGCAGCTTAATGATGAACGTCCTTTGCAGGACCCTCTCAGTTACCGAACGACAGCATACACGTTAGCCAGTGCTGAACAAGCGTTAGCAGAATTGAATGATGTGGTAAATATTCAAATAAATCATTCGGATGATAACCCTGCAGTTATTGTTGGCGCATCGAATGAGTATGCGAAGTTTCCACAGGTTGCTAAGTATATTGTCGAAGGGCAAGGTGGTGTGTTCCCAACCACGAACTTTGAACCTTTGCCTGTTACACTGGCAGTACAAAACTTGAGCGTGGCGTTGACGCATGTATCCCATAACAGTGTCATGCGCACTATCCACTTATCCGATGATCACTTTACTAAACTGCCACGCTTTTTAAGTGCTCCAGGTAATAATGGCCATGCTTTTGGCGCGATTCAAAAAGCTTTTGTAGATATGCAGGTTCGTAATAAACAGTTGGCGACCCCAGTGTCATTTGATGGGATTTCAATTGCGGGGGGAATTGAAGATACTTTCACTAACCTGAAGCTTGCTGCGGACAATTTGATCCAGATTGTTGACAACACACGTGTGATCTACGGTTTAGAGTTGCTGCATTCAAGTCAAGCGATTGATTTACGTAAGTTGGCCACTCCAGATCTTCATTTAGGTAAAGCGACCGAAGCCATGTACAAGGCTTACCGAGAAAAAGTGCCATTTGTTGCTCAAGATCGCCCATTCACGCCTGATATCCAAACTTCAACTGAATTTATCGCAAATTATTAATATGTTATGCGGGGCAGTATGCCCCGCTATAGGAAGAGTCTGATGTTAAAACCCTTATATACACTTTTACTTGGTTGCATGTTCATGCTGCCAATAACAACAAATGCGATGAATATTAAGGATTATCATAAGGATGTGATGACAAGTGAGAATGGTCAGGTCGACTGTACTGCCTGTCATGGTGATGTAAAGCGTAAGACCATACCTGATGCCGCAGTGTGCGCTAACTGCCATGGTTCTCCTCAGGATGTGGCTAAACTGACTAAGCGACCTGAAGACGCGGGGCATTCGGTCGAGCCCAATCCCCATGACAGTTTACATTACGGTTCTGATTTACCATGTACCTACTGTCATCAAGAACATAAAGAAAGCAAAGTTTATTGTAATCAATGTCATGAATTTACTTATCCTAAAATGAAGCGATAGTTTTAAGATTTT
This sequence comes from Shewanella sp. DC2-4, assembly GCF_013248875.1. NCBI lineage: Bacteria > Pseudomonadati > Pseudomonadota > Gammaproteobacteria > Alteromonadales > Shewanellaceae > Shewanella > Shewanella sp. DC2-4. Next base: position 1,345,227 of record NZ_JABRVR010000002.1, read on the forward strand.
GTCACTTTGCTTTGTCGTCTATTTTATTGGGCAATGCACTCGCCGAAGGTGAGTGCATTTTTTGCAAAAAAAAGAGTAAACCAAAACGGTTTACTCATACGGAAATGGGTCGTTAAAGCTTGCCAAAATCACTCAACTGATGAGGAGCAGGCATATAATCTCAGCATTAACTTAATTAGCCCTTAAAGCTCATATTTATCTTAGGGTGTCGCCTCGGTTTAAGCTGATGAGCTTATCCAGTATGCGTTCTCCATCCATGCGGATGCCGTTATGTTCATATTCTGATGTTAACCAATACTTTAGCCTGCCAACTTGTTTTGTGGTTTCTAAACTGTATTGCATCTCTACAAACATATCTTCACTGTAAATGGCCGCTGCAACAGGGACTCGGTTTTGTGCCAGTTGCTCTAGATTGTAAAGTGTTGGCCAATCTGATTTATGGGCAAGGATTTCTGCCGCGGCTTTAAGCGGCACTAAGTGACTAAATTGGTCAAACATCCATGGGTATATCATCTCACCTGTGAATAAAAACGGTTTACCTTGTTGATAGTTAAAGACGGGGAATTGCTGTCTAACCCTGTGTGCCGACCATTGTGAAGCCGAGTGTTGACAGTAGATGGCTTCATGCAACAGGGCAAAAATAGGGTTAGTGTTGTAATCGAGCATTTGACCGAAATGATTTAAAAATAACGGGTTAACGACTGTCCCTGAAGCCGTGTTGATCAAGGCTTGTTCAAGCAAATAATAAACCGATTCAGGCCCTTGCTCCATTCCAATATTAATACCCAGCAGTTGCAACATTTCAACCGTGAGGCGTTCACCCGTTGCCAAATACACTTCATTTTCAAGCAAATGTTTTGCTAAGCGAGTGACGAGATGTTGAGCATCGTGGAAGCGTTGGAAAAATTGTTTATTCTTCGCCAGTACGCGTTGATAAGTCGCAAGATAGACGTCGTCGCTGCTACGGGTTAATGATGGTATGCCACCCGTAATATAGGCTTCGCTGACGCCTTGAGGGGCGGCGCTTAAATAATGTAACACGCAAAATCCCCCGAAACTTTGGCCGAGAATCGCCCACTTATCGGCGGGACAAAGCTGGGCACGAATCGTTTCGGCATCACGAATGATATTGTCAGCCCTGAAATGGCTTAGGTAATCCGCTTGAGCTGCGGGATCTAAATGTTGCAGGCTTTGGTAATTAATCGGTGTTGATAAGCCTGTACCACGTTGATCGAGTAATAACACTCGATATTCTTTTAATGCGCGGCGGATCCAGCCGCTGTTGCTGGCGGGACGCATGGCCGCAAATCCAGGGCCGCCTTGAAAAAATACGATATAAGGTAGTTTTTTATCTTTGTTTTCTGGGCTACAGAGTTCTCTGGCAAACACTTGGATTTGCTCTGCAATTGGATTTTGATAGTTGAGGGGTAAGGTAAAAGTGTGTTTCTTCGCCAGCACTCCGGCGAGAATAATATCGGGTTTCATCAAACAACCTTAATGGCAGAGGATCATGTTATTGTGATTGGCAGATTGTATACCCAAATAAGCTGAAGATGCAGCAACCTAGGCTACCTGAAACGCGTATCTTCAGCTAACTTGGGTATAGACAAAATAGTTTATGTCGTAAGCTAGGATTATTTGATTAGCTTTTGGTGAAGATCAATTTTTTGGATACAAATTTGAGCCATGATGAGTTTCTTAGCGTAATCTATCGCTTATGGATAACACGAGATTGAAGCTATGAAGTATCAGATTATTCCAGTGACACCTTTTCAGCAAAATTGCAGCTTGATCTGGTGTGAAAAAACCAAGTGTGCTGCGGTCGTGGATCCCGGCGGGAATATTGACAGGATCCAAAACGAAGTGGCGAAACTTGGACTCGTCCTCGAAAAAATCCTCCTTACCCATGGGCATATCGATCATGTCGGTGGTGCACAAGCCTTAGCGAAAGCCGCCAATGTGCCGATTATTGGCCCGCATATTGCCGATAAATTCTGGATTGATAACTTACCTAAGCAAAGCCAAAATTTTGGTTTTCCCCATTGCGATGCCTTTGAACCGGATCAATATCTGCAGGATGGCGATATTGTTAAAGTGGGCGAGCAAAGTTTATCTGTGCTGCATTGCCCTGGGCATACGCCGGGACACATTGCACTTTTCTCTGCCCAATCTAAGTTGGCGTGGGTGGGGGATATTTTGTTTCGAAGTTCTATCGGCCGCACCGATTTCCCCCAATCAAATCATCAGGATTTAATTCACTCGATCACCGAAAAACTGTGGCCCTTAGGCGCCGAGGTTGAATTTATTCCTGGGCATGGTCCTATGTCGACTTTTGGTGAAGAGCGCGAGCATAACCCCTTTGTCGCGGACCAACTTTTACTGTAATTGAGACGCCATTCAGCATTGCTTGATTTGTGAGCGATAATCACTCGCAAATCAAATGATTATTTCAGCTAATAAACCAACCTTTTTTATGTTTTCTGTTTTTCCTTCTAGACTTAAAGCAGTTCTTCCGTCTACTGGGGTAAGTATGAAAACAAAAACAATGATGAGCGTGGTCTTTTCGACCATAGTCGCGAGTGCCGTGATTTCTGCGGTATTGAGCTTCAATGTTAAGTCTAAAATCGATCTCTTTAATGATGCGGCTAGCGTCCGATATCAGTCCTATCAAGTTGCCGATGAGTTAAGACAAAGTTCCGATGACCTAACGCGTCTCGCTCGAACTTACGCTGTTACGGGTGATGAAAAATACGAAAAAATGTATATGGATATTTTGGCTATCCGTAATGGTGAGAAGTCTAGACCTGAAAAATATCACCAGATTTACTGGGATTTGGTGTTGAGTTATGGCGATAAGCCAAAGCCCGACGGTGCTAGCATTGCGATAAACACGCAAATGAAGTCCCTCGGTTTTTCTGATGAAGAATTCCGTTACCTTGAACAAGCTCAGCAAAACTCAGATGCGTTAGTCGCCCTCGAAGTGAAAGCCATGAATGCCGTTAAAGGTATTTTTATGGACCCCAACACCCAAACTTACACGATCAAAGGTGAGCCTAACTTAACTATGGCGAGGGAGTTATTACATAGCGACCAATACCACAGAGAAAAAGCTAAGATCATGCAGCCGATTGATGAGTTTTTTACAGCATTGGATAAACGTACCGATGGTGATGTGAATAACCGACTCGACTCCCTGCATGCTGCATTAAACTGGTCCCAACTGGTGTTATTTATCGTGATTTTAGCCGCCGTTGGCGGATTTATTATCGTTAAAAGCAGGATTGTGACTCCCTTAGTGCAGACCTGTGTTGAATTGCTCGATATTCAGCGCTCTAAAAATCTTGCGCGGCGGATCTCTGTTACGACTCAGGGGGAAATTGGCGAAATCGTTAATCAAATCAACTTGTTTATATCCTCCCTTGCCAGTTCATTATCGACGACGGATGGCATTGCAAAAGAGGTGGCTGATTTAGCTAAGCAAACTAAAGCATCAATTCAAATTTCGCGTGAAAGCTCAAATCGGGTGGCGAGAGAACTGGATGCCAGCGCCAGTGCGATGGAAGAAATGACCACGACCTTAGTGCATGTGAGTGAGAGCACTTCGAATGCTGAAAGCCGCGCCGCCGAAAATGAAACGCATGTCACTGTAGGTAAACAGACAGTATCGGAAGCGTTGAAAGCCATGTCGGTATTAGAAACTGAGTTTAGGAATACTCAAGACTCTATGTCACATCTAGTGAACGAAAGTACCCAAGTCAGCAATGTGTTGAGTGTGATTAAGGCAATTGCTGAGCAAACGAATTTGCTGGCACTGAATGCCGCGATTGAAGCCGCACGGGCCGGTGAGCAAGGACGAGGCTTCGCTGTGGTAGCTGATGAGGTTCGATCATTAGCCCAGCGCACTCAAGATTCCACCAAGGAAATCGATGATATTGTCGCAAGCCTTCAAAGCCGTACCAATCAAGTGGGTACATCTGTGACTCAAGCGGCGACGCTAATGCAAAAGGCAGGGGTAGAACTGCAACGTATCGTGGCAGTATTTGAGGATATTCGCCATAGTACGGAAGCGATTCATGGGATCAATACTCAGGTTGCCGCTTCAACCGAAGAACAATCCTTGGTTTCTAAAGAAATCGCTTCGAGCATGATGGTGATCCGCGATAATTCCCGTGAAGTATCACAGATTATCGAACAGATTGAATCGACATCCATTAGTCTAGACAACCAATCCCAGATACTGCGCACTAAGGCGGGCGAATACCAGTTTTAGATGAAATGTGGTTGATTCGCGAACAAACGCCACTCAGACATGGACGTCAATTCTTCCTCTTTAACTTCCCCTGAACATATTTTATGCTTCAACACTTTTTGAAATCTATTACTCCTTTCAATACGCACACGCCTTTGCTAACTTGGTTGTCCATATGTTTAATGCGAGCGTTTGACGAAGCGGTTTTATTTGCTGATAAAACTTGCGTCAAGCTTTGATGACAAATAGACGTCGATAGCTGCGTTATTAACAGTGATAGTTTCAATAGCGATAAGCGCATTAAATTTTTTAAATCTCCCTAACCCAATGGAGTCCTTGCGGATGGATCACCAAATCGAAGATTTACTAGAGCATTGGCTACCGCTGGCAGATGACGCTTGGGTGCTTGCGGTGATCACCCAAATTCAAGGTTCGGCCTATCGTAAACCCGGTGCCATGATGTTGTTCCATGAGTTTGGTCAAGGCGTAGGTATGTTAAGTGGCGGCTGTTTAGAAGCCGATTTACGCCGTCATGCTCAAAATGCCATGCAGACTAAGCAAGTCATGTGCGTCACCTATGATGCAAGCGATGAGTCCGATGCCAGCTATCGACTCGGTTGTGGTGGCATAGTAGATATCATGTTGATCCCTCTGCTAAAAGAGAATCATGATCTTGGCTTAGTTGAGCTAGTGCAGGCATTTCGCCACGGTCGGTCGGGTTTTTACCAATTGCCTTTAGTCAAAGCGGGGACGGATGCACGCCAGTATCACGCTGCGTTTTATTCTGAGGAGTTGACGCCATTCCCCGCCAGCGATTTTGTACGCACGGGCGTTTTCACCCAAGACGCGGGAGAATCACTGATTATTCCCTTGAGACCAAGATTCCATCTTGGGATCTTTGGCGGTGGTATCGATGCTAAGCCCGTTGCCGCCATGGCCCACACTTTAGGTTGGCAAGTGACTGTTTTCGATGGTCGTACCGCCTATGCCAGAGCGGCGGATTTCCCCCATGCCCATATAGTGAAACTGACCGCGGGGGAATTAACCGCGAATCATATCGCTCAATTGGATTGCGCCGTGGTGATGAACCATAACTTGGGCTTAGATGCTGCGGCATTAAAGGTTATTCAAGCGCATCCGCTAGCCTATATCGCCTTGCTTGGTCCCGCCCATCGACGGGATAAAGTGCTTGGAATGGCAGGGCTCAGTACTGAATCTTTTTCTGGGGTATTTTCTGCTCCCGCAGGGCTTGCCCTTGGCGGCGAGTTACCGAGTGCCGTGGCGTTAAGTATTTTGGCCCAGTGCCACGGCGTGCTCCATGGCGCAACCTTAAAACATCTCGATGAGATAATGCGTTGATGACATTGCCGCCAGTACAAAAGCCTTCTGTACTAATGTCTACAGCGCCAAAGTCGGCAGCGCTAACGTTGACAGAGAAAACGCCACTTTCATCCAAGCGCCTGCTGATTGTGGTACTTGCGGCGGGTGAGAGTAAGCGCTTTGATGGGGTAAAGTTAGCGCAACTTCTACCATCACATAGCGCTACGGAAATTCGCGAACAAACCATCATTAACACTCATGTTGAGCGTTTACAGCAGCTTAGTTGCCAAGATTTAGGTTTGGATCGCAAAGACACTCATTCGCTCCAGCATACGCCTTTGTTAATCATACTCGGTGCTCATCAGTACATATTGCAGCCATTATTAGTCGAGCTTCATTCCCGCCAACCCTTTGATATTTTAGTTAATCCACAGTGGCAAACAGGCTTGGCATCCTCAGTGAGTTTGGCGGCAAGCTATGCCAAAGAGCAGGGCTTTGATGCCATGCTGCTGACATTGGCAGACCAAGTGGCCTTGAGTGCAGACGATTATCGACAACTGATTTGGACATGGCATGAAACCGGTAAAGACGTTGCCGCCCATTATTTGGATGATTTAGGCGTACCAGCTATTTTTAATGCCTCTACATTACCGCAGTTCACTCACTTGAGTGGTGATCGCGGGGCGAAATCGATTCTAAAACAACAAGCACAGCGGGGAGCGTTAGTCGCTATAACACTACCCCGCGCCGCAATTGATATTGATACCCAAGCCGATCTTGCGTCGTGGTTGGCACTTAAGGAGTGAGTTATGGCAGAAGTATTATCAACCACTGCAGTTATCAAGGAAGCCAGTACCGCCGCTTCCACCCAAACACTTTTCATCAACGGTAAATCATTTACCTTAGATGCCGATCCTAAAATGCCAATCCTGTGGGCGTTACGGGATATTTTAGGGCTCACGGGCACTAAATATGGTTGTGGTGCAGGGCTATGCGGTGCTTGCACTGTGCATTTAGACGGCCAACCTGTGCGCGCCTGTTTAACCAGTTTGGGGCAGGCACAAGGAAAACGTCTGACAACAATTGAAGGGCTGGATAATCAAAAGCTTAAAAATGCATGGGCCGAACATAACGTGCCCCAGTGCGGCTATTGCCAAGCGGGACAACTGATGTCGGCTGCGGCGTTAGTGGCGCAGCATCCGAAACCTTCTGAAGCACAAATCAACTCGGCCATGTCGGGTAATATCTGCCGCTGCGGCACCTATCCTAGGATCAAAGCCGCACTGCAAAACTATGCCAAACAGGAGGGCTAATATGAGTACTTTTACTGCCGTAGAAAATATCAGCCGCCGCGACGTGTTAAAACTGTTTAGCGCAGTGGGGGGCGGATTAGCATTAGGGGCGAGTGGACTAACTTGGAGCCCTATGGCGCTGGCGCAGGATAAAGAAGCGCGGCTGAATCTGTTTATTGCCATTGGTGAAGACGACAAAGTGTACCTCACTTGCCATCGCTCCGAGATGGGACAGGGGATCAGAACCGGCATTCTGCAAGTCTTAGCCGAAGAGTTAGACGCGGATTGGGATAAAATCGTCCCTATTCAAGGCTTAGCCGATAAACGTTATGCCAGCCAAAACACTGACGGTAGCCGCAGTATTCGCGAAAATTACGACCGTATGCGCCAGATGGGGGCGATGGCAAGAACCATGCTAGAGCAAGCCGCCGCTGCGCGCTGGAAAGTCCCCGTGAGCGAGGTGCATACCGCCGACCATAAAGTGTTGCATGCAAAATCGGGCCGCTCGGCCAAGTTCGGCGAGTTAGCGTTAGCCGCATCAGAGCAACCCGTACCTGCCGTTGAGTCATTAACCTTTAAAGAGGTTAAAGATTTCAAGCAGATTGGCGCATCACGCCAAATCGTTGATATGGATGCCATGTTAAGCGGCAGCGCGATTTATGGTTACGATATCAAACGCGACGGCATGCTTTACGCCAGCATAATACGCCCACCGGTGCTCGGGAGCGATGTGGCAAGCTTGGACGATACCGCAGCGCGTAAAGTGTCCGGGGTAGTGGATGTGTATCGTTTGCCAGCCGCTAAGGGCGCACCCGCTTTTCAGGCTTTGGGCGGCGTTGCTGTCATCGCCACAAACACTTGGAGTGCCCTTGAAGGGCGCAAAGCTTTAAAAGTCACTTGGACTCAGGCCGACAACAGTCAGCATGATTCAAGTCTCTATTTGAAAGAGTTGGTCGAGCGGGTACAGCAAAGCGGTAATGTTGTGCGCCAAGTTGGTGATGAGATCAAAAACTGGCACGAAGCGAATACGTTAAAGGCGGTTTATACCGTGCCTTATTTAATCCATTCCTCTATTGAGCCGCCCGTTGCAACTGCCCATGTGACTGGAAAGGGCTGTGAAATCTGGGCATCGACCCAAACGCCGCAAAGTACACAGCAAAATGTGGCCGCTGCGTTGGGTATGGAAGAAGATGCGATTAAAGTGAATGTCACCCTATTGGGTGGTGGTTTTGGGCGTAAATCTAAACCTGATTTTAGTGTTGAAGCCGCGCTGTTATCGAAGCAATTCAAGTGTCCAATTAAGGTGAGTTGGAGCCGCGAAGATGAAATTCAAAACGGTTATTACCATGCTATCAGCGCCCAGTCCTATCAGGCGCTGTTTGATGCCAGCAACAAACCGACCGCGCTTTTAGCCCGTACGGGATTCCCATCGATCAGTTCAACCTTTGCTGAAGGGGTGGAATATCCCTCTGGCGGTGAGTTGGATTTAGGCTTTGTGGATGTGCCCTTTGCTTTGCCAAATTTAAGATACGAAGCGGTAAAAGCGCAGGCGCATAGCCGTATTGGTTGGATGCGCTCTGTGTGTAACATTCAGCACGGTTTTAGTGTCGGCAGTTTTGTCGATGAAATGGCTCATCGTTCTCAGGTTTCTTGCCCTGCAATGTGGCGTAGCCTGTTAGGTGAAGCAAGGCGTGAGACCTTTACCGACCAACAGTTTAAATATGGCAACTATGGCGAAGATCTTGATCGTCATCCCGTGGACGTCAGTCGCTATTTTGGGGTAATCGACGCGGTCGAAAAAGCCCAAGCTAAGGCGCCCAAGGCGGGTGAAAATCAGGGCTGGGGTTTTGCTGTACACCGCAGTTTTGTGAGTTACGTCGCTGTGGCTATGTTGGTGGAAGTGAGTGAGGATAAACAGCTTAAAGTGCTTAATGCCATCGCAGCCATAGATGCGGGCACGATAGTTAACCCTGATAGGGTAAAAGCACAGACAGAAGGTGCGATTGTATTTGGCTTGAGTTTAGCCTTGATGGGGGAAATCACTTACAAAGAGGGCAAGGTGCAGCAATCGAATTTCCACGATTATCCTTTGCTGCGACTTCCCCAAACTCCCGATATGGAGATCATCATTATTGAGTCTGATGCTGCGCCAGCGGGCGTGGGTGAGCCGGGTGTGCCGCCCGTTGCCCCGAGTTTAACCAATGCGATTTTTGCGGCGACGGGGCAGAGGATCCGCGATCTTCCCGTGAATAAACTATTGCGAGTGTAAGTGTCGGCAAGAGGGTTAACTGAAAGCCGTTTGAACAAAAAAGCGCCTAATAAGCGCTTTTTTCGTTTTTTTACCACAAAAAAATTGCTTGTTAGCGATTTTACGGGCATTAATGCCGAAAATTAGCAATAGATCAGGTTTTTGTTACCAAAATAGAGGTAATTTAACCAATATGTTTACCCAAGCCACCTCAAAATACACATTTTAGAGCGCCCAAGGGTATTAAACTTCCGTGAATAGAATTACTAAAGGGGTCATCCATGGAAAATCGTTGGCAAGTCGCTATTTCTGCCGGCCTATTGGCGGCTATTTGGTGTGGCGTCGCAGATGCTTTTCATCTGGTCACTTGGATCGGCTTTTTAGGTTGTAGCACTTTTTTTGCTCAACCTAAGGCTGGCTTTCAGGGCGTGATGATGGCGTGGTGCACAAACCTGTCCGGTGTATTTTGGGCTTGGCTCATTATCTCGGGTAGCAGCTTTTTTATTTCGCCCGTATTTGGGTATATTTTTACCGGCATAGCCACTTCGGCCATGTGTTTACAGGCAAGTTATCAAAAGCTTAGCTTTATTCCCGGCGCATTTATTGGCTGTTGCACTACCTTTGCTATGGCGGGTGATGTGGCCAATGTCGTGCCGTCGTTGATCATTGGTGGCTTATTAGGTTTTAGCATGAGCCTGTTAACGGGGCAGTTGGTTACTCTGACACAAAAGTGGTCTGCCGCCACACGTAACCAAGTTGCTAGCGCTGATTAGCATAATACCTGCTCAGATCTTATGACTGACATAGTTGTCGTGGCAATCTGAGCTATACTGCTGATTTAGTGCCAAATAGCATTTTGTTCTTAGGAATTATCAAGATGAAACAAATCCAGTTTCGTACCATTGATGCCATATTGATCAAGTTCAGTCTCAACGGAAAATTTTGGGTAGTGTGTTCTATGGTGGCGCTGATCACGGCCGCCGTGGCGCTTGTCAACTATCAACATGCGCACCGTAACCTTGAGCAGGCCTCTATCGCTCGAGTTCAAGCTAGCGTCGATACCCTAGCGCAAGTTGCAATGGCGCAAAAGCTAGAAGCTGACGCCTTATCTCAATTTGCCAGTCAACACGGGTTAACTGTAACTTCAAGGCAAAGTGAAGCGCAGCGTCAAGGGGATAAAGTGACGGCCAGCGCCAGCGTGTCAGGCCAAGCCTTACAACTGACGCAGAATGTCCATGAGTGGGAAGTCGATGCGCGTAGCGATGCTAACTTTATGTTCTGGTTAGCATTAGTGGGCTTGTTGCCTTTATTCCAACTGAGTTACTGGATTTCGACTTCACTCGGTGGTGGATTATGGGACATGTACTTAGCCATCAAACGCTTAGCCGATGGTGATTTGAGCTTTAGATTAAACTTCTTTGGTACTGACGATTTCAGTTTGATTGCCCGCGAAATCGATCGCTGCGCCGACAATATGAGTGAAATGGTGTCAGCTATTGGCAAAAATGCACAGACCTTATCATTGGCATCCGATGAATTTAATCAACAGGCGGCCACCAGTGATAAACTGATTGGGTTCCAACATCAATTCCTCGATTCCGTTGCCGTGGCGATGGCGCAAATGACCTCAGCGATTGAAGAAGTCTCTGTTAATGCAAGTAATACTTCGTTGCAAACCAAGGAAAATTCAACCCAAATGTTGGCCAGTCGTGGGCGTATTAGCCACACAGTGGAAAGTATTGGCTTACTCTCAACTAAGATTGGCGCGGCGTTTTCATCGGTGGAACAATTGTCTAAGGATGCGGCGAGTATCGATGCTGTAGTCACAACCATTAACAGTATTTCCCAGCAAACCAATTTGTTAGCCTTAAATGCGGCCATTGAAGCGGCCCGTGCCGGTGAGCAAGGTCGTGGCTTTGCTGTGGTAGCCGATGAAGTGCGTACCTTAGCGGGTCGAACTCAACAGGCCACGGTAGAAATTCAGGCCATGATTGAAGGCTTACAATCTGGCACGACTCGTTTATCTAGTATTACCATGGAGATAGTCGATCAGGCCGATGAAGGTCGCAGTGCGATTATCGCCGTCGGTGATGATGTTCAAGGTATGGCGCAATCGGTCAATGCGGTATTTGATATGAGCAGCCAAATTGCCGCCTCGGCGGAAGAGCAGAGTGTCGCCGCTCGCGACATTGCCGGACAATTGAATGAAATCCGCCATCAGTCAGAAACTATCAAACAAACAGCCCAGCGTAGTGTGACCTTAGCCAATGATCTGCACCATGCCTCGGTCGAGTTAGATGGCATTTTAAAGCAGTACCGCACGAGTTAATATGTCACCTTTAATGTGAGTCGTCGGCATGGGGTGTTGAGCAATAACGCCCGATACTGAGTCTCATGTTAAGTAGTAACGTATCATCCGACAATGGCGGAAATCGTAGATTTCCGCCATTTTAATTTGGAAGTACCCAAAGAACTATTTAGTTATATTGTCGGGTGGACGACACTTGTTACCAAGTGCCGTCTCCCTAAGAACCGTACGTGCAACTTTCACTGCATACGGCTCAAGCCTCCACAAAAGCATCGTTTGATACCCAGCAACTTATAAAGCAGTCAGAGCAGGTTCGTTCCAAGAGCTGCGAGCTAGCCTTTTGGACTTTCTCTTCGCCAAGTATGCTTGGTATTGAGGGTCAAATGGTGTTGCTGAACTTCGGATTTTCACATGTCTCTCGATAGGCACTTTGGCTATTTGGAAGAGATTGAACTGGCAATCCATACCCAAGAGCTTCTGCCAACCGTGAAATTGCCACTGGCCTTTTCGATTGACGAAGTATTTAAGGGCGATCCAAGTTTTAGATTTGGTTGGATGACGCCTTTTAGCCCAGTGCCATAACGCAAGGAATAGCTTGTGGCCTACATATCCAAACACCTGTTTCGCGACGCAGTGTCGATAGTAATTCGACCATCCCCTAAGTTTCGGATTTATCAGTTTGATAAGATCGTTCACGGGTAGGGTTACGTGCTTTTTGATGAGTTCACGCAGATGACTTAAGAACATCAACGTATTGGATTTACTCGGTTTAATGAGCAGTTTTCCTTTGTACTTCCTATGGTTAAAACCTAAAAAGTCAAAGCCATCGTTGATGTGAGTGATATGCGTTTTCTCTTCGGATAGTGTTAAGCCTCTTTCTGCTAAGAAGTCAGTAATCAACGGTTTGATATCGTTCTCCAGCACTTCCTTTGAAGCACAAGTGACGACGAAATCGTCGGCGTACCCAATAAAGTTGGCTCTAGTCCCCTTTTTTGAGGGCGGTGGATTTTATGTGCTGCTCAAGGCCTGCAAGAGTCATTAACATCAAGGTTGGTGAGATGATCCCGCCTTGCGGTGTACCCTCGTCGGTACGATAAAACAGCCCTTTATCCATAAAGCCAGACTTTAACCATTGTTCCAACATCCGCTTATCTACGGCGATGTTATCAAGAAGCCATTGATGACCGATCTTGTCAAAACAGGCTTTGATATCACCTTCGAGAACCCATTGGGCTGATGTCTTTAGAGCCAGACACTTAAAGCACTGATCGACAGCGTCAGCAGTACTGCGGTTTGGTCTAAACCCATAGCTGTTAGGGTCGGCAAGTGTTTCTGACACGGGCTCTAGTGCAAGAAGGTGGAGTGCTTGTTGCGCTCTGTCTATCATGCACGGGATACCGAGAGGTCTGAGCTTGCCGTTTTTCTTAGGGATGTAGATACGCTTGAGCGGCTTGGCTTGATAAGCTTTTTCTGCTCAATTGATTGACTGCTTTCATGCGGCGTGCATCTGTGTTCCAGATAATGCCGTCTATTCCAGGCGTCTTACTGCCTTTGTTTTTCGACACTCGTTTAACAGCAAGGAGTTTTGCTGAGCGAGAGTGAGTCAGTATCCATTGCAGGGCTTTCACCTTGCCTTGTTTACCTTCTCTTGTTGCCTTTGCAATACGCATCTGAAGCTTTAATACAAGCGACTCAGCGGCCTTCCAGTCAATGGATTTCCACGGGTTGCTGTCAGGGGAGGCACTGATTTCATGCGAAATCATCATTTGCGTTTCACCTTGAATAAAGTTCTTCAAATTCTCTCGCAACGGGAGACCAGTCGGAAGTGGGCTCACTTTCGTGCCAGACAGTTGTCTGTATCTGCATCGTTACAATGCAGCCTTTGCTTTCTCCAACATCCTATACCTGCACCGCCATCGGCTATATTGGCTTTCCCAGAGGGAGCGATACAGGCTTACCGTGTTCCGTATGTCGCGCAATGTCAGGTTAGATGCCCGCTATGGTGCGGAGAGTACAATGATCACGAAAGAGCATGGGACAATCTCTTTCCGACTCTCGTGCCTTTTGGCTACAGCGTGTTAACCACTTCCGCTGTTTCATCGCATGACGCACCTTACGCGGATTCACTTACATTCATCATACTGACTACCTAGCACTCACCCGATTTGTGGTTATCAGGAGGATCATCCCCTCGCGGTTTATATCCCGATTGGTCAAAGACTAATCTTCGTTACATTGTCAGAGCCGCTACTTTATTCAGGCTCCTAGGTTCATCTGGTGATACAGAAGGTTCACTCGTTAAGCGGTGAACAGCGCTTCATACGACTTCACGTCGCACGTCCCAAAGCATGCTACCTATTTCTTTAAAACAAACAGGCTTCGCCGATGCTAAACAGGTGAACCATGGTTATTTGCGAGACGACCGTCTGCCCCATGGCCGCTCTTTGGCGTCCATGCCATCGCGGCATTTGTGAATCCTTTCACATCAGATGGGGCGGTCGAGCATCTAAGGATGGACTGGCTGCGAGTCGACGAGTGAATGCCATGGCTCACGATTAATCTGTGGCTGAAGCTAAGCTCACAACTTTGCTGCGATGTATGCTGTTCATTTTTAACTTACTTGTGCCAATCTCATTCTGCTTAAGTCACTCTCAAACAAAAACATCGGCCTAAGCCGATGTTTTATGTCTACTAAGATGATCGAACGTTAGCTGATTAAGCCTCTTTGAACGTGCTCCAGATGGGCGCGTGATCTGAGGGTTTATCTATGCCGCGCAGATCGTAATCGACATCGGATTCGACTAAACGTGCTGCCAGTGAAGGCGTTGCTAAAATCACATCAATTCGCAGGCCGCGGTTGTCATCGAACCCTTTGCTGCGGTAATCGAACCAAGAATAACGTTCGATGCGCTCTGGGTGTAATTGACGGAAAGTGTCGACTAAACCCCAGTCTTGCAAGGTTTTCAACCACTCACGTTCTTCCGGTTGGAAGCTACATTTGCCGGTTTTTAGCCAACGCTTACGATTGACTTCACCTATACCTATGTCTAAATCGGTCGGCGAAATATTGATGTCACCTATGATGGCGATATCTTCATCGTTGCTGTGATTTGTCTGCAAGTAGTGCATTAAATCCTGATAAAACTTACGTTTAGCAGGATATTTTGTTGGGTGGTCTATGCTTTCGCCCTGGGGGAAATAGCCGTTGAACACAGTCAATGGACGACCATTCGCTTGGGTAAATGTGCCGATAATCATGCGGCGCTGGGCATCTTCATCATCGCTTGGAAAACCCTTTTGCAGTTTTTCTGGTGCGACTTTAGACAGCATGGCAACACCATAGTGAGCTTTACCGCCGTGGTAATGCACTTGATATCCCATAGCTTCGACTTCGGCTAATGGAAACGCCTCATCGTGCACTTTGGTTTCTTGCAGGCCGATAATGTCGGGCTGGTGGCTATCGATTAAGGCTTGCAATTGATGCAAGCGTGCCCGCAGACCATTGATGTTAAAGGACACTATTTTCATTAAGGCAGGACTCGTTTAAAGGGTTTAACCACAACACTTTTGTAAACGCCCGCTTCGATATAGGGATCGGCATCGGCCCAGTGTTTTGCTGCCACTAAGGATTCAAAATCTGCGACAACCAGTGAACCACTAAAGCCTGCATCACCAGGGTTTTCACTGTCGATGGCTGGGTGTGGGCCAGCGATCAGTAAACGACCTTCATCGGCGAGGGCTTGTAGGCGAGCTAAATGGGCTGGGCGTGCGGCTAAACGTTTTTCTAAACTATTCTCAAAATCTTGAGCTGAAATCATATACCACATTATTTGAGTTCCTTGCGTTGATCTTCGGGAAGGTGTTTATAAAGATAAAATACGGTCAGGACAGTATTAATTAAGGTTAAAGCGGTTAAACCAAACACTTTAAAATTGACCCAAGTTTCTAATGGCAAACTAAAGGCGACATAAATATTGACTAGGCCACAAGCGGCGAAAAAGATCACCCAATACCAAGTTACGCGAGCCCAAATTTTGTCGTCTACTTGCATTTCTTTGCCTAACATCGACTTTAATATCGATTTATTGAGCAATTGACTGACACCTAAGGCGATGGCAAACAAACTATAGATGATGGTCACTTTCCACTTGATAAAAGAATCATCGTGAAACACTAAAGTGAGTGTGCCAAACACTGTCACCATCGCAAAGGTGATTAAGTGCATCTTTTCAAGTTTCTTATATAACGCATAGGTCACGATCAATTGAAGCGCGGTGGCTGCGATCAATGCGCCGCTGGCGATATAAATATCGAAAAATTTATAAACGGCAAAAAAGATGACGAGGGGCAGGAAATCAAGCAGTTGTTTCATAAATAATCATGTTAAAGAGACATGGGCTTGAGTGTAGCATGTGCAACATAAGGGCAAAAGCACCATGGGCCTAGGATTGCGATCTTGCCCATTAAATGGGTTTAATGGGCAAGTTAGACTTGTGCTTGTTTGGCGGCGTTTGTCTTAGCGTTAGGGCGACTTAGTAGTGGGCAATCGTGGCATTGGCCAGTGTTGGCGAGTTGATACCTTAGGCAGCAAGTACGGCGAATACATTGGATGTTTGTGCTGTCTTCTTTGGGTTCAACAATCAAATTGATGCTGTTATACAGTGGATTTTGGGTGCCATCAAAAAAGGTCGTTCGGCGAAACAGAGCTTGCTTAAGTTGCTGACTTTGTTGCTGAGATAATCCCAACTCTCCTAGATACCAGTGGATCAGATAGCCTAAGTGACTCCAATATAATTTAGCGGGCACGGGGCTCAAAGTGAGTAGGCGCTCAACACTCGGTTGCAGTAAGTTTAAGATAAAGCCTTGTAGGGCGAGTTCTTTATCAACTGGCGGCTTATATGAAATTAATGACGAGTGTACCTCAATGTCTATCTTGTTACTTGGCTTAGTGTTTATTTGGGTAAGTGGTTCGATGCCATGGTGTTTTTTAAAGGTCAAAGCGGTATTTGGCTGTTGCTTTGTTATTTTAAATTCAAATTTTGCCACTCGGCCACTTGCGTGTATCCGCATAAAAACGGACTGTGGCTGCCAGTGAATAGGCTCGAATGTGGCTTTTGGGGCGTTAAAAATCCACTCCATCACAGGCGGAACTAAAAGGCCAAAATACCATTGGCCCCAAAGTGAATGCAGCGCTTTGCGAGTGTCTTTTCTACTGGCCGCAGCGCTTTTACTGGCGAAAGCGTGCGCTCGGCTGTTTGCAGCTGTTTTAGTCGCCTCGGTTTCAGCTTCAGTTACAGTTTCAGTTTCACTCTGAGTTTCTGCGCTAGGGTGTGCGATGGCAAAACGTGCAATGAGTTTTTGATAAGTATCGGCGCAGCTCCATTCATCAAAACTGAACCCAGTAGGGGACTGCGTTGCGCTAAGGTGCTCGCCAT
This sequence comes from Shewanella sp. DC2-4, assembly GCF_013248875.1. Lineage (NCBI taxonomy): Bacteria > Pseudomonadati > Pseudomonadota > Gammaproteobacteria > Alteromonadales > Shewanellaceae > Shewanella > Shewanella sp. DC2-4. The sequence continues at coordinate 1,362,079 of NZ_JABRVR010000002.1, forward strand.
AGAAGGGTGCCCGTTGATGTAACAGCTGATTGAGTGACAAAATAGTTTGATTCAACGCGTTGTGGCTTGGCGCTGTATCGCACAATGTTTGCAGTCTGGTGTCTCTCCGTTGGCTTGCCATTGTCACTCCTTATAGGGTTGTGATTGATTCCCGCGGTTATCGATAAGTCCATGTAAATGATTACCTTGCGAGCCCAAGATTTGGGCTCACAAGGTTTTTCGAACGATCTCAATAAAAGTCTGACTTAGAAGCGATAGTCCAAGGTTAAGCTGGCACTTCGCGGCGTACCGTATTGGAATTGACTATATTGACCGACTTGGCTGTAGTAGCTTTTATCTAAGGCGTTGTGCAGGTTTGCGCTGAGCTTAAGTTGCTCGGTGAAGGCGTAACTCGCCATTAGACTCGCTAGCGCGTAAGAGCCTTGTTCTACTTCGACTTTAATCGTGTCTATACCATTGCCTACAGGTTTATCGGCATCTTGGTAGACGCGGCTCTGCCAGTTAACCCCTGCACCAATTTGCAATTTATGCCAATCACCACCAAAGGTATAAGTAGTGAAGAGTTTTAACTGCTGACGTGGTGACGTGGTATTGATGCGTTTGCCCTTAGGATCTTCGGTGGTGAACTGGGTGTAGCCTAAGTAAACATTCCAGTCATCAGTGATTTTACCCGTAGATTCAAATTCGAAACCCCGAGTGTTAGTGCCATCGACTTCTTTGTAGATAGGAGTGGTGGTGCCGGGAATGAGTGTGCGAGTGTCTATGCCTATGTTGTCTTGCTTGATCTCAAACACCGACAGCGACATATCTAAGGCCTCATCGAATAAACTCGCCTTAATTCCGCCTTCGTAGTTTTTCCCTTTGACCGGATCTAGATAGCTTTTATCGATTTTTTGCTTAGTTTGTGGTGCAAAAATATCCGTATAACTGGCATAGAGCGAATATTGATCGGTCAGGGCGTAGGTGAGGCCGAAGTAAGTAGTGAGTTCGTTGTTGATGCTAAAATCGTAGCGGCCGCCAAAGTTATCTTGGTCGGTTTCCCACTCATTGAGGCGTAATCCGACGAGGACAGCTAACGCGTCGCTGAGATTAAGCTGAGTTGCTACATAGGCTGCACTCTGTTTGGTTTCGCCAAATGAACCCGTGGTATAAGTTTCCTTCCATTGAGGTTTTGGATATTGGAAGTTCGGATCGCGAAAATCCCCTAAAAGCGGTACTGCAGCCGTGGGGTAATAATAGGGATTGGCGAACTCTTGGCGTTGGCCATTCCAGCCAAACATCAATTGATGTTCTAATCCAAAGAGTTGGTATTGTCCTTCGGCGCGCAAATCCACATTGTGTTGGGTGCGACTGCCGTCGACATAGGCGATAGACCCAGCCTTTGCGCCGACATTGGTTACAGGATCGGGATAGCCCATGGCCCATAGTACATCGAACTCCAATGAGTTATCGCCGTAGGTGTAAGTCCCTTTTAGGTTCCAACCATTATCTAATCTGTGTTCGAGACTCGCAAAGGTGTTGAGGCCTTGGGTATGCGCCGAGCCCCAATCGGGTGCCGTTGAAGTGGCACGATCATAGTTAGTGCGACTGCCATCGCTGTAAAATAGCGGTAAACCGCCCGACATAGTGCCGCTCGGTGTGGCATCTTGGTAATCGACACCAAGGGTAAATAAGGTGCTATCGCCAATATCGGTTTCGACTATGCCGTATAGCGTTGTGCGCTGCTGCTCGTACCTGTCTTGGAATGAATCTTTATCCTGATAGGCGGCCACCACGCGACCGCGCACAGAACCCGAATCATTTAAGCCGCTGGAAACATCGACCATACCGCGTGCATTATTCCATGAGCCCACACTTAACGACGTGCTGCCCATAAACTCTTGAGTCGGGCGTTTACGGATAAGGTTAATGGCCGCCGAGGGATTACCGGCTCCCGTCATGAGGCCAGTCGCGCCGCGTACCACTTCTACTCGCTCGTAGATGGCGGTGTCGATCAGATTATCCCCATAGTTGAAGCGAGTATCGTAGGTGGTTGGCACGCCATCGTACAAAATGCTGCTCACGGCAATGCCGCGGGCACTAATACTGTATCTGTCGTTATCCATTGGGCGGGCATTGATCCCCGCAACGCTGGTCATGGCATCAATCACGCTATTAAGCTGTTGATCGTTCATCATCTGGCGGGTGATAGAAGTGACCGACTGCGGCGTTTCTAGATAGGATAAATCGAGCCCAGTTGCCGTGTTCATCGCTTGGGTTTTATAACGGTTGTCGTGTAAGTCCTTAGCGCCAATGACATTGATGACTTCAATTTCTTTCTGGTGCTTTTTAGTCTTACTATCCGCATCGACAGTGTCAGCTGTGGCATGGGGAACCGTAGCTAACATGGCTGAGCACAGCAATAGCTTCGGGTTAACGAGGGCTTGCCGACAGACGAGTGCGATGCTGGAGAGAGGAAAAGTCTTCATAATGTTGATCTTTAATTCCGTTTAGGTTGGGGGTTAAACAAGCTGGGCCAACATTGGCCCATGCTAAAGTTTCGGGGTTATCCACTTTGTGGTGTGTTAACGTGTCCTTTGCTCAGCGCTGCTAAGCATAGGGCGCTTAAAGGCATGGCTTTGTCTAAAGGCCGCCAAGGGATTGTCGATGCCGCCGGCGAAACGCAGGTTTTTCTCCCTGTCGGCGAGGTCTATCATTTGCTGGTTATTATTCAATTGGATACGATTGAGGCAGGTGCGTACAAAACTGTCCTTAAACAGATCGTATTGGGCAAACTTGTCGGCCAAATGTGGATGCTGGGCTTGGTAATCACGTACATTGTCCGCCACTAACTCCCAGAATTGGCTTTCACTGACACTGGTTTGCTCATCGAGCAGCGGTGCTAAATAGCGGAAAATACAGTCAAAAATATCCAGTAAGATGTAGTTAAGCTTCATCTCTTCTTCAAGGCTTACTGCAAGGCGTTTTACATCATCAGGTAGCGGCTTAGCGCCATTGAGTACAGCGACTTCTTCGCCTATGTCTTTCATCAAAATCTTGACTGGCACATATTCATCGAGCACTAAAATCAGGTTTTCACCATGGGGCATAAAGACCAGATCGTAGGCAAAAAAGGCATGTAACAGCGGCGATAAATACAGGTTTAAGTAGCGACTGACCCAATCCTTTGCTGGCAAGCCTGAGGCGGCTATCAAGGCTGCAATAAGGGCCTTATCTTCATGATCCGTATGCAGTAGCGCAGCCATGGTCATCAGATTTTGCTTAGGCTCAATGTGTGGCAGTGGGCTTTCGCGCCACAGGGCAGAAAGCATTTTTTTATAGGCGCTATCTTGGGTGAGAGCCTGCTCGTAATAGGTGTGGTGGTAACCTATTGCGGCAATTTCCTTCAGGATCACAAAGCCTTGTTGGGCAAAGTAAAGATCGTTTTCAACCAAGTTTGCAACCCAAGCATTGATCTGCGGTGTGCAGCTCATGTAAAGGGGCGATAGACCACGCATAAAGCCCATATTTAGGATAGAAAGCGCGGTTTTGACGTAGCACTTTTGCGGTGATGCAAGATTGAAGAAAGTGCGTATCGATTGCTGCACTTGGTATTGCTCATTGCCTTCACCAAGATAAACCAGATCGCCACGGGCTATGTCGCCGGCAAAGACGCGGGCGATTTTTTCACGCCACTGCCAAGGGTGCACTGGTATAAAGTAGAAGTCCTGTGGATCATGCTGCTGCGTTTTAAGACGTTGTTGGAAGTCAGTGAACTGTTGGCCAAGCTCCTCCTTGAGTAACGCGTCGTGACTCAAGTTTTCGAGGGCGGCAAACGTGGTTTTGTTTTTGCGGACTCCAAGCCAGACTAACTGCATCGGCATCGCGCTTTCTGGGGCAAATTGACGGTAATCCTGCATATCAAAACCAATCCGGCCATTATTGGCGATAAACACCGGATGACCTTCTGTCATACCCGCTTCTATGCTCTGATAATCGGCTCGCGCCAGTGTGGCTGCGGGAATTGCCTGATGTGCTAACTTGTATGCCTTGCTGTAAAGAGTGCTGGTGATTTCTTCTAAATAGGTTGGTAGTAAGGTTTCACTGATCTCTAAGTCATTTTTAAGGGAAATAATCAGCGACATCGCATCGAGGGTTTGTTCTTTGCCTGCAAGTGAAACGCGGATGGTATCGGCATCAATCGCGAGATGATCTAGCTGATAATGTCGTGCACTAAAATAATAAGTGCTGTCTTTGAGCCTGAGTTCATAGTGATTGAGCCCCGCTTTTTGCCCGTATAGGGTCGGCGTAATGAGCTTCTCGTGGGTGAATTCGCAGAGGATTTTCTTCACTAAATGACGATTAGCCGCTTGCCAATAGGCGGGGGTTAAATGCTCTGGCATAGAAGTCGATGTTGTCGACAGCGCCGAGCTTTGCTGAGCATGTACTGCTTGGTCATGATGATCTTGCGTTGGCAATGGGTTAATTAATAAGGCTTTTGTGGGTAAGTTCATCTAATTCACCTAAAGAGTCGATAATGTCATTGGAGAGGTTGCAGATGCCGCGTGCGAGCTTGGCTTTGCTAGGGTTGGGCTTGCTAAGTATTGTTCTGCTAAGTTTGGCAGAGCAGACGTTGACTGAGCTGAGCTTGGCAGGGCTGAGGTTGTTTGGGCTAGGCTCGTCAAAGAGGGCGTGCTCGATGGTTGAAGGCGCTGGGCCGCAGTGCAAAATCCGAGGAAAGCAGCTTTAGTGTTTAACTGAATCGCTTTTTCATAGCGAATGCCTATCAGGCTATTTAAGCGATGAATTTTGCTATTGAGTTGATCGGGTTCAACCACGAGGCGATTAAAGGCCAGTTTTTCAAGCACGAGCTGCGCTATCGCATCCATCACCTTCAAGGATAAGCCGCTGACGGGTTTGCCATCTGGCGGCGCGATAATCAGATGCATACCACAATCACCCGGCGCAACACGATAGTGCTGACCGACTTCATCGTGGACGGGATCGTAGAGCTCCACCATAAATAGTGCTTTGGCCTGCCATTCACCTATCAAGGCAAACTTGTGTTCTGTTGTTGCTAACAGATTTTTTATGGCATCAAGGTTCAAGCCCTGCATACCCCAAAACTTGGCGTAATCTTGGTTAAACCAAGACTGTAGTGTTGGAATGTCTTGTGTAAGGTCTAACGCTCTGAACTGGAAACCATTAATGCTCGAAATAGCGGATAGTTGCGTTAAACATAGTTGCGTTAAACAATGGTTACTAAATTGGCTTGCCATTATTATGCCTCCTGGTTCGGCGCCATTAAGACCGGCATATTGGTTCCCGCGCCTGAACTTGCGCCAGAACTTGGAATCTTGGTTGGAGGGATAGTTTGTGGCGCATCAACTTGAGTTTTTCTGTGTGGCGCCTTAGGAAAATGTCTTGGATTAAGATCCAACGTGTTAATTGCATTGGCGCCGCAGGGCTGATGACTGGCAAGTTTGGCCGGATCGAAGGTTTGAAACGCGATATGTTCCTCAATGTGGTAGGGCGCATAACCGAGCACAGCTTTTAAGATGGTGCCGTTGCGATAACAGCCCATACCCAGATCTGGAGAGCTTATCCCATGGGTATGCAAACCGACATTCTGGACAAAAATATCCCCTCGAATATCTATGCTGTAATCACGCTGCACGCTAAGTTGTCCGGCGTCATCGAATTCGACTTGTTGTTTAATACCACTGATAAACTCGGGTAAACGATAGTGGTAACCTGTGCCTAAAATGACGGCGCCCGTTTCTTGCTCAAAGGTGTGATTTTTTTCATTGTGGTGGAAATGCAACTTGAGCATATTGGCTTGGGGCTCGATATGAGTCAGCGCCGCATTCGTCATCAGTCGGCATTGAAAATCGGCCAATAGACGTTTTTGATATAACAAATCGTAAATGTCGTTTATCAGCTCAGAATTTATTCCTTTGTAGAGTTGTTTCTGGCTGGCGATCAGTGAGCATCTTTGATTAGGGGTCAACTCGTGGAAGTAATCGACATAATCTGGCGAGGTCATCTCTAAAGTAAGCTTGGTATATTCCAAGGGATAAAAACGCGCTGATCGTGTCATCCAATTGAGTTGATAGCCATAGGTATCAATATCTTGTAGTAGATCGTAAAACACTTCCGCCGCACTTTGGCCACTGCCAATTACAGTGATGGCACTCTGACTCTGCAGGTAGGTTTTTTGCTGCATATAACAGGCGGTATGCATGACCCGTGCATCTTGGATTGGGCAATCCTTTGGTAGATAAGGTTCAGTGCCAGTGCCTAGCACTAGCTTTCGGCATTGATAGGAATGGGTTTTACCACTGCGCCTATCAAAACCTGTAACTCGATAAATACTTTCACCTGCGTTGTAATCCACTTGAGTGACCTTAAAACCAAATTTAAGGTTGCTGAGTTGTTGGCTCACCCATTGGCAATACAAGTTGTATTCGTGGCGGGGTAAAAAGAAATTCTCACGAATATAAAAGGGATAAAGTCTGCCCGTTTGCTTGGCAAAATTAAGGTAACTGTAGCGACTGGTGGGATCGGCCATAGTCACCAGATCCGACATAAAGGGTGTTTGTAATCTTGAGGATTTGAGTAGCATGCCTGGATGCCAGTCAAAACTGGTTTTAGCATCTAAAAATAAGCAGTTAAAGTCGTGAATAGGTTCTGATAAGGCGGCGAGGCCAAGATTGAATGGGCCAATGCCTATGCCAAGTAGATCAAAGATTTCGCGATCCATTTCCCTTTGCTGTGTACTCACTTACGCCTCCTTGGCAACATGCTACTGCGCGTTGCCGATCCAGTAATCAGTTACCTAAGGACGCAAACCAAAGTGAATGCGGTTATCAAAATAGACTGTTTGGCTATTTATCTTGCGTTGATCAACTCGCTATTTTTAGCTCAGTCCTTAGGCCATTTCCTGCTGTCTCTGTCCCGACAACGGTAGGTAAATTAGCATGTGAAAATATTCAAATGCAAACCATTCTCATTTGCGTGGGGCTGTAGGTTAATACTTTTAACTGATAAATAAGGGGGGCAGATACGGTTAATGGTACAAATAAGTAAATGATAAAGGAGTGATAATTAGGCAGCGTTTTGGGGATGTATCATTTAGGATTTTACGAGCTCTATTTTTATAAAATATATAAATACAGTGGGTTATATTCATGCTTGAGTTGGTTCGAGAGCAGAGGAAAATTGATTTAGGTGGGAGTCATGTCATCCTTATACAATAAACATAGGTGCCGCTAAACGGTCAGTGTAAATCCATTGTAAAGCGTGGACAGGGGGCTCAATGAGCGCTTTGATTTAATACGATTGGTATGATGTAGGTCGTACTGTTTTAGTTTAAGTGAATATTGGCAGGGTAACAGATCGAGCAATTATCGATGTAATTTTTAGTCGCTGTACGCATAAGAGAAGGAGTTCAAGATAAAGCCGTCCTAAAACGGCTTTGAAATAAAATAGTTAAATCGGAAGATTAAGTCGTAAAACTAGCGTAAATCGACAAAATGAGCTGTGATTTTACGCACCAAAGGTAACACCATCAGCAGTGTCGGAAAGGCGACAACCCATGAGATCAGCCAAGCGCCGAGCCAGAGTTCGAGAAATTGCGGTGAAGCGCCAACGCCATTGAAAGTGCTGATCCCAGAAACGATACAACTCATGAGAATAGAGAGAAAAAATGGCATCACCACAGTGGCATACTTTGCCGGTAATTTGGGTGTCCCCAAAAAAGTACGAGGTTTGTTATCGGGTAAAGATTTAGAAATGGTCATCGGATCCTCTAATGGATATGTATCAGGCGAATGATTTGTTACAGGCTAGCACTATACCTTTTTTTATCGACTCAATTCATCCAATTTGTTACCCAAAGCTCGCCTGTTACATTAACCCAATGGCCTAGCGAGATAGGGGATTTCCCAAGTTCATTATCAAAGGGGAGCGGTAGGTTTGATTGCAACAGGTAAATTGTATCTTCGGGTGTTTGGCTGATGTCGATGATTTGTCCTGAAGCTTCAAAGTGACAGTTATGCAGCGGAAACTTCAGATGCTGGTGTGGCGTTTGTTTAATCATATCAGCTTGAAGACTTGCACTTGCTAATCGGCCAAGCAATTCAACTGTGACCCATTGGTTAACCGGAAAGCGAATTTCGGCCTGCTGATCGCTACCTTGGTAGTAAAACCAAATTGGTGCACCATTATCGCATTTACCTGCAACTTCACCTTCAAAACCACAGCCCCAAGGCGTTAATTCGAGAATATAGATCCGATACTGCATAAAAAGTCCGTTTTTCTTCGATAGGGCATTCTATCGAGGAACTGTGACTAAATAAATACGCTGTCAGTGTAGTACTGCGTGAGTGTCAGTATTGCCTTGATAGATTGTGTTTGAGGGAGATAAAGGCTGAGTAAACATAGAGCTTGGTAAATACAAACAAAATAAGAGAGGCGACGAGTCTACCTCACTTATTTTATTTGTAATTGAATTCTTGATTTATATTGGATTATTTAAATCAAGACTCGCTTAGGTTGCAGCCTTCATTGCGCGAGTAAATTCCCCAAGCGTTGCAAGTAGCTTAACTTCATCGTGCTGGTGGGTTTCGATGATTTTTACTACGGCAGAGCCAGAAATCGCCCCTGCAGCGCCCGCTTTGATGGCGGCGCTTACCTGTGAAGGCTCGGCAATACCAAAACCGAGGAGCGGTGGCGGGGCGTTAAAGGCTTTTAATTTAGATAAAATTTCCTCTACCGGCACGCCAGCTTTCGTGTCTGTGCCTGTCACCCCCGCGCGGGATAAGAGATAGGTGTAACCTTCACCACTTTTACTCACTTGCTCCAGGGTTTCACTGTCGGCATTGGGCGGCGCGATAAAAATCGGCGCAATACCATGGGCTTTAGCGGCTTCGCTAAAGGGCGCAGATTCTTCCACTGGCACATCGGCGATAAGCACTGAATCCACACCCGCTTGCAGCGCTTTGGCGTAAAACGCATCTATGCCGTTAGCAAACACCAAGTTCGCATACAGCAGCAAACCGATTGGTAGTTCTGGATATTTTGCACGCACTTGCGCCAGTAATTCAAAACACGCCGTTGGAGTCGTGCCAGCGGCTAAAGAACGCAGGTTAGCGCCTTGGATCACAGGGCCATCGGCCAAGGGATCGGAAAACGGAAAGCCCAGTTCTAAGGCATCGGCACCGTTTTGCACTAATGTATCGATAATTTTTAGCGATAACTCAGGGCTAGGATCACCAAGGGTGACGAAGGGGACAAAAGCGCCACGGCCTTCGGCGTTGAGTCTGGCAAAGGTGGCTTGGTAACGGGCCGCTTGGTAAAGGCCTGGGTTAGTCAATGTATCACTCATGTTCGTTATACCTCTTTACCATTCAAAATGTCAGAAACGGTGAAAATATCTTTGTCGCCACGACCGGAAAGATTGACCACTAAAATGGTTTCTTTGGTGCACTCGCGCGCCATTTTGACGGCATAGGCGATAGCATGCGCTGATTCTAATGCGGGGATAATCCCTTCACAGCGCGCCAGTTGTTGGAAGGCTTCTAAGGCTTCATCGTCGGTAGCCGATTCATAACGGGCGCGGCCTGTGGCATTAAGATGCGCGTGCTGCGGGCCAACGGAGGGGAAGTCCAATCCGGCTGAAATCGAGTAAGATTCTTCGATTTGCCCTTCGCTGTCTTGCATCAAAGGCGCTTTCATGCCGAAGAAAATACCTGTCTTACCGTGTTTAAGCGGCGCGCCGTGCATTGGCGTGTCTATGCCTTTACCCGCAGGTTCGACGCCAATCAGTTCGACACTTGGTTCGTCGATAAAGTCAGCGAACATGCCGATAGCGTTGGAACCGCCGCCAACACAAGCGATAACGGCATCGGGCAGGCGACCTTCACGTTCCAGCATTTGCTTCTTGGTTTCTTCACCAATAATGCGTTGGAATTCACGCACGATTGTTGGGAACGGATGTGGCCCCGCAGCTGTGCCGAGTAAATAGTGGGCCTTTTCGTAGCTGCCAGACCAGTCGCGCATCGCTTCGTTACAGGCATCTTTTAGGGTGGCAGAACCTGAGGTGACAGGGATCACTTCCGCGCCCATCAAACGCATTCTAAATACGTTAGGTGATTGGCGCGCAACGTCTTTGGCACCCATATAGACTTTACATTTTAAACCTAATAGCGCGCAGGCAAGGGCGGTGGCAACGCCGTGTTGTCCTGCACCGGTTTCGGCAATAATTTCTTTTTTACCCATGCGCTTAGCCAGCAGGGCTTGGCCTAACACTTGGTTGGTTTTATGGGCGCCGCCGTGGAGTAAATCTTCCCGTTTAAGGTAGATTTTCACCATAGGATTTGGGCTTAAATTGCGGGTTAAGGTCAGTGCTGTTGGGCGACCCGCATAGTTTTTCAATAAATCGGTAAACTCGGCTTTAAAGTCTTCATCTTCCTGCGCTTCCACAAAGGCAGTTTCTAATTGCTTAAGGGCTGGCACTAAAATCTGTGGCACATACATGCCGCCGTATTCACCGAAATAAGGGTTAAGCTTTAACTTTGACATACCTTTTTCCTTATCTTATCAATCAGTTTGTCAGTGGCTTGATGGTGCTAACAGCGTCTTGGGGTTAACCGCATCGTTATCTATTTGGCCACTGGCATTAATAGGTTCATATTGTTTGTTGAGCATCACTCTTGTCCTGCACCAACAGCATCTAGGGCTTCTTGCTTAGCGCGATAGGCTAGAGACGTAAATGGGCAAAAGCCGTTTGGATCAGTTGCGCCGATTTAATTCCTGCGGCGGTTTCTAGGCCAGAATTAAAATCTAAACCGTAAAATCCTTGGGCATTGGCACTGGCCGCATTGTCGGCGTTGAGTCCGCCAGCCAACATGGCATGGGCTTTTTGTGGGCAGAGGGATTTCACATCAATGCTTTGCCAATTAAAGGCTTGGCCCGAGCCGCCAAATTGGTCTGCCGTTTTACTATCAAAGAGATATCGCGATGCTCCCTGAGGTAAGTTACCAAGCTCACCCGTTTGCGCATCGACGCTGACGGCTTTCCAAATTTGAGTAGTGAGTCCCGCTTGCTCAAGTCGCTCTGCGAGTTGTGCGATTTCAAGTTCAGTTTCAGTGCCATGCAGCTGTACGGCAGATAACTGCAAACTGGCTGCGGTATCCGTAATGGTGCTTGGCGCGGCATTAACAAACACACCGACGAATTCAATGGCGGGAGCCGCGGATGCGCGATATTCCCTGAGCAATTGTTCAGCGGCATTAAGGGTTAATGCGCGCGGGGATTTTTCAGCAAAAATCAGCCCGGCATAGACGGCGCCTGACGTTGCCGCGGCGCGAATATCTTCCATGCGGGTGAGGCCGCAGACTTTATTGTGACCGAAGATCAATTTACGGCAGGCTAAGTCGATATCAGCCTCGGCCATTATCGAACTACCGACGAGGAAACCATCAACCAGTGGACTCAGGCGGCGTACTTGCTGATTGTTGTAGATGCCTGATTCGCTGATCACCACGCGGTCGCTGCCAATGTGTGGCGCTAAGGCTTCTGTGGTGGCGAGGTCGGTACTTAAATCCCTTAAGTTACGGTTATTGATCCCAATAATCGGCGCATCTAATGCGATGGCGCGTTTAAGTTCTTCTTCGTTACTTACTTCAGTCAGCACATCGAGTTGATACTGAGCGGCTTCTTTCGCTAGGCGGTGATATTGCGCATTATCGAGTACGGATAGCATTAACAGAATGGCATCGGCACCTTGGTGGGCGGCGAGTTTAATTTGGTATTCATCGACAAAAAAATCTTTGCACAGAATAGGTTGGTTCACCCGAGCGCGCACCTTAGGGATATAGTCCATATCCCCTTGGAAAAACTGCTCGTCGGTTAATACCGAAATGCCCGCCGCATATTTTACGTAAATATCGGCAATGGCTTCTACATCAAACACATCGCGGATAAGCCCTTTGGACGGGCTGGCTTTTTTACATTCTAAAATGTAACCCGCCTTGGGCGCCTTGAGTGCGGCAAATAAACTGCGGTCAGAGATTTTTGGCGACAGACTGGCCTCGGGGAAACGCAGCTTCAGGGCGGCAATATGGGCAGCTTTGGTGTCGACTATACGGGTTAACACATTACTTTTTGGCATAGGGTTTGTTTCTGCCTGTGGCTGAGTTCTCATATCTTGGCTATTTGTTATCAGTTCTTGAGTCATTGCCACTTATTCCTTTGTTTCACTGCTGACTTTAGCTAATTGGCTTAACAATTCAAACGCTTTACCGCTTTGTATGGTACTGAGCGCAAGTAAGGTTCCTGTTTTCACTGAATCAGCAATCCCACACACATATAAAGCACAACCGGCATTGATGGCGACCGCATTGGCATGTGCATCTGTGCCACAACCTTTCAAAATTGCCTCGGTGATCAAGGCATTCTGCGCGGGTTCGCCGCCTTCTAAGTCACTGATTTGTGCTAAAGGCACACCTAAATCGGCGGGTGTGAGTTGATACTCTATGATGTCGCCATCTTTTAATTCGGCCACTTGGGTGTTGCCGTGCAGCGCGACTTCATCTAAACCGCTGCCGTGCACTACCATAGCGCGTTTTGTGCCAAGCGCCTTTAATACTTTTGCTATTGGTAAGACTAACTCAGGGCTATACACGCCAAGTAACATAAATTCGGGGCGGGCAGGATTGATAAGTGGCCCTAACACATTGAATAAGGTGCGCGTTTTCAGTGCTTGCCTGACCGGCCCCGCATGTTTTACTCCGCCGTGGTAGTGGGGCGCAAATAAAAAGCACAGGTTCAATGCGTCGAGGCAACGACTGGCGGTGTCTGGTGACATGGTTAAGTCAATGCCAAACTGCGCCAATAGATCCGATGAACCCGATTTACTCGACACGCTACGATTGCCGTGTTTGGCGACCTTGGCGCCCGCCGCCGCGGCAACAAAGGCCGCAGTGGTGGAAATGTTGATGGTATTAAAGCCATCGCCACCGGTGCCAACTATGTCAACGATGCCATTGCTAAGGTTATCGCCATTCGAGTAGGGAAACGTCTTGGCGGCGGCGCGCATCGCATCGGCGGCGCCGCTGATTTCATCAATGGTTTCGCCGCGCATCTTGAGCGCGACTAACATGCCCGCCATAGTGGCTTCACTCATTTCACCGCGAATTAACGCGCTAAAAATCTCAAAGGTGTGCTCGCGACTTAAACTCTTACCTTGGTATAAAACGTCGAGTAAAGGCTGAATATTGTTTGTACTCATGCATTTACTCCTGCTGTCATGTCTTGGGTCAGAAATGCCAAGGTTTGAATGAGCAGTGTGCTGCCCAGCGTCGTCAGAATTGATTCTGGGTGGAACTGAAACCCAACGGCTTTATGCTCAGGGTGCAAAATCGCCATCGGCATAGCGTCAGTGGTTGCGATCACTTGCAAGCAATCCGGTACTTGAGTGGCGACGAGACTGTGATAACGGGCAACGGGCAGGGGAGAAGGCAAACCGGCAAATACGCCAGTACCGTCATGGAAAGTCGGACTTGCCTTGCCGTGCACCACAAAAGGTGCGCGTGCCACTGTGCCGCCGTAATATTCCACCATGGCTTGATGCCCAAGGCAGATACCCAGCATAGGCACCTTACCCGCAACTTTGGCGATAAGTGCCATCATAGAACCCGCCTCATGGGGTGCGCCAGGACCGGGTGATAACACGAGGGCTGCGGGTACTTGTTCGTTAAGCAGTTTTTCAGCAATAAAATCGGCGGCAACATCGTTGCGGTAAATCACCACTTCACAGCCAAGGCTGCGAAATTGATCCACTAGGTTGTAGGTAAAGGAGTCAAAGTTATCGAGTAGATAGAGTTTCATGTTTGGCTCCTATTTATATTGCACTGAAGAGGATTGAGCTGACGATTCATTTACTGGCGATTCATTGACTAGCAGTCCAGCGCCCATCTTGATGGCTGAAATCACAGCTTGGGCTTTTTGACGGGTTTCATCTGCCTCGCTTTGTGGATCAGAATCAAATACCACGCCAGCGCCCGCTTGAATAAAGGCGGTGCCATTTTTAACAAAGGCGGAGCGGATCACGATGCAAGTGTCCATATCACCAAGGGCATTAAGGTAACCCACAGCGCCGCCATAGCTGCCGCGGCGGGCTTTTTCTGCTTGGCGTACCAGTTGTGATGCACGTACTTTTGGTGCGCCCACTAATGTGCCCATATTCATACAGGCCTGATAAGCATGCAGGGCATCTAAATCTTGGCGCAGTTGACCCGTTACGCGGCTGACGAGGTGCATCACGTGGGAATAACGGTCAACTTTTAATAGTTCGGCGACTTTGCGGCTGCCGCTTTGGCTGATGCGTGCGATATCGTTGCGCGCTAAATCGACCAGCATTAAGTGTTCCGACAGTTCTTTTTTATCTAAACGCAGTTCAAGTTCAATACGGCTGTCTAAGTCAAAATCAATCTCGCCCGTGGCGGTTTTACCGCGTTTGCGGGTTCCTGCAATCGGGTAGACTTCCACCTGATTACTGCTGGCATCAAATTTGAGCGCACTTTCTGGTGAGGCACCAAAAAGCGTGAAATCTTGGCCTCTGAAATAAAACATGTAAGGGCTAGGGTTAGTCAGGCGCAGGGCACGATAAGCCCCTAAAGTATTCGGGCAAGGCAAACTAAAGCTACGGGATGGCACCACTTGGAAAATATCGCCCGCAATAATGTGTTCTTTCAAATCGATAATGGTTTGTTTGAACACCTCATCGGAAATATTGACTTGCTCAGTTGCGTCAATGGCGACCAGTGTCGGTATATCGGCAGGTGAATTACCCAGAGTTTTACATTGTGTGCTTAAACGCTGTACTCGCTCGCTTAGCGCTGCGGTAATGGTGGCATACTGGTCGGAATCGCCACTAAAATTATGGGTAATGATGTCAGCTTGTTTCAGTTTATGGTCAATAAGGATTAAGGTTTCAGCGAGGTAAAATAAGTAGTCTGGGCAATCGTTATCGCGGTTCGGTACGGCAGGCAGTGGTTCGACAGTATCAATCAAGTCGTAGGCCAGCACGCCACCTAAAAACAGATCCTCAAAGGCGGGCTTGGTCTGGCTGTCAGTATGGGCGCCACAATCAATCTGCTGGATAAACATCCGCAGGCCATCGAGTGGCGAGGTCGATTTTAAGCGTGCATCTTCATCCTGCAGCTGAGTGTCTTTTTGCAGCGTGACGACTAAGGTCAAGTTATCTCGGGCCACATTGACTGCTGTACTGAAAAACAGCGCGATGGGAGCAAGTAAGCTCGCGCCATTGTCGGTCAGTGCGGTGAAGGTCAACTGATAACCGTCACAGCGGATCATCATGGCGGCATGGGTCATTACCATGCTTTTTAAGTGATCTTTACTGTCGATTTCGGCCGATTCGAGCAACATAGTATGGGGCGCATCTTGGGTGATGTGCTGATATAAGCGTAGTGGATCGCTGTGGTAGGTTAATGCCGCCTTGAGTGTGCTTGAGCGTGCGAATGTCTGTTTGGGCATGTTCATATTCCAGCTACCTTATAAAATGTCTTTAACATCATGAGTTATCTCGCTTTCTTAATTTTTTACCCGAGTCTGCCGACATTTTTCGCACCTAACAAAAAAGCCCGCATTTCTGCGGGCTTCTTGTTGATTCTGGTCACTTTCAAATGAGCACAGAGCTTCACACCACCCGCTACGTTGGGAAGTGCCACCACCAAATGATGTTTAATGAAGCGTTAATATGTGTCATTCAAAAGGGTCTCGCTAATTCGTTAATTGATGTATAGAAAACCTTAGCTGGAGCTGAATGTCAATTGAATATTTTTCACTTCCTGCGATTTATTCGCTGCAATGGTGCATAAAATTGATGTTACTCAGCCACAAAATACGAGATAGCAGCGCATTTGTTAACAAGTTCGCGTACAATAGCGCCATGAATACTCAAAGCATATTGGCTGATCTACATAGCCACACGACCGCGTCCGATGGTCAGTTAACGCCGTCTGAATTGGTGGCCAGAGCCCTTGAAAAGGGTGTGCAGTTATTTGCCATTACCGATCATGACACAGTGGCTGGTTTACCTGAAGCCCGTGCCTTTAATCAGGCTCAAGCTACTCCATTGAAATTGATTTCTGGCGTGGAAATCTCTACTCGCTGGAACAGTTACGATATCCACATAGTGGCGCTTAACTTCGATGCTGATAATCCAGCGTTATTAGCATTTTTAGAAAACCAGCGTGAATTACGTGAATTACGTGCTCAAGAAATTGGTCATAGATTAGCTAAAGCTGGCATTGAAGGTGCTTACGAAGGTGCCAAGGCGTTGGCGGGTGATGCGGCATTGAGCCGTGGACATTACGCTCGCTGGATGGCTGAAAATGGTTATGCTGTGGATATGCCCAGTGTCTTTAAACGCTACCTTGCCCGCGGTAAAACCGGTTATGTGCCTAATAATTGGGGTGATATGGCCAGTGCTATTGATATCATCCATAACGCAGGTGGATTAGCCGTGTTGGCGCATCCCAGTGGTTATAAGTTATCGGCTAAGTGGCTTAAGCGCTTAGTGCGTGAATTTAAAGAAGCGGGTGGAGATGCCATGGAAGTGGTGCTTGGCCAGCAAACGTTAGACGACAGGGCCAATCTTGTGGCGCTGAGTGTCCAAAACCAGTTGCTCGCATCGATAGGGAGTGATTTTCACTTTCCGAGCAGTTGGATAGAATTAGGTAAAAATCTGTATCAGCCCCAAGGTATTGATTGGGTCTGGCAATCGGAATCTTGGATGGAACGACCATGAGTCAGTTTTTTTATGTACATGAAGTAAATCCGCAAACGCGGCTTATTAGTCAGGCGGTCGCCGTATTGAAAAGCGGCGGTGTGATTGTTTATCCCACCGATTCGGGTTATGCCTTAGGCTGCCTGATTGGTGAGAAAGACGCGATGACGCGGATGGCGAGAATTCGTCAAATTGAGAACGATCATAACTTTTCCTTGATGTGCCGCGATTTATCCGAGCTTGCGACCTACGCTAAAGTGGATAATCAGGCGTATCGCATCCTAAAAAGTTGCACGCCTGGGCCTTATACGTTCATTTTCAAAGCGACTAAAGAAGTACCGCGTCGCTTACAAAATGACAAGAAAAAGACCATAGGTATTCGTGTGCCCGACAATGTGATCGCACTGGCGTTGCTTGAAGCCTTAGATGCGCCGCTGATGTCGACCAGTTTAGTGATGCCGAATGCAGAATTTGCCGAGTCTGATCCTGAACAAATTCGTGATTTGCTCGAGCATCAAGTGGATGTGATTATCCACGGTGGTTATTTAGGCGAAAAGCCAACGACTGTGATTGATATGTCTGAAGATGGCGCCGAGATTTTACGTGAAGGCGCGGGTGATATCACGCCGTTCCTCTAAATCTGCCACATTAGATTTATCGCTAATGGATGCGGGTAAGTGATTCGGATAGTGGTAGTCAACATTTGGCAGTTTTATCGCCGTAGATTTACAGGTATAATCGCGCGTTTGGCGTTAGCCTAGGTTGGATAGCGCAGTGTTAACGGAGCAAGATAGCGGATGCAGGGCACGCAACAAAGTTTACCCTTAGCCGTTATTCGTGGTCAGGCAATGACCGAAATGCCGCTGGATTTGTTTATTCCGCCGGAGGCATTAGAAGTATTCCTCGAGTCCTTTGAAGGGCCATTGGATTTGCTTTTATATTTGATCCGTAAGCAAAAATTAGACGTTGTCGATTTACCCATTCAGCAAATCACCGCGCAGTATTTAGAATATATTACGTTGCTGACTCAGGCTCGAATTGAACTTGCCGCCGATTACTTAGTGATGGCGGCAACGCTTGCCGAGATTAAATCCCGTTTGCTGCTGCCGCGTATGGTGGCCGAAGATGAGGTTGAGGAAGATCCACGGGCACAACTTATTCGGCAGCTTAAAGCCTATGAAGTGATTAAAGAAGCGTCGCAAAAACTCGATGATTTGCCGCGACTCGAGCGGGATGTGTTCCAAGCCAAAGCGGTGGCAGCACCTGACATTAAGCCGTTAATGATCCCGCCAGAAGTTTCGCTGTTTGAAATTGCCCGCGCCTTTGGTGATGTACTCAAACGTATCGATGCCTATGAAGATCATCATGTTAAGCGTGAACAGTTATCGACCCGTGAGCGCATGAGCCAGATTTTAGCCATGTTGAACTCGGAAGATTTTACGGCATTTGAACGTTTATTTACCCTAGAAGAAGGCCGTGCCGGCGTGGTAGTCACCTTCTTAGCTTTGATGGAATTAGTCAAAGAATTATTGGTGGAATTGTACCAAACAGAGCCGTTTTCAACTATTTACGTTAAGGCCTATTAATTGATGCAGATAAATCCGACTCAATTAAAACAGCTTATTGAAGCGAGTTTGTTTGTATTGGGGAAACCCTTGTCGGCGAAAATGTTGAAAGACACTGTATTGGTGGATTTCACGGTTTCCAGAGACAAAATAAAAGCTGCATTGGATGAGCTGCAGCAGGATTATCAAGACCGAGGTGTACAACTTGTGAAAGTCGCTGGGGGTTATCGCTTCCAGACCTTAGAAGTCTTGAGTCCTTTTTTGCAACCCCTGTGGCAAGAAAAGGCGCCTAAATATTCGCGTGCGACATTAGAAACCTTGGCGGTGATTGCCTATCGTCAACCTGTGACTCGCGGCGATATTGAACAGGTGCGCGGTGTGGCTATAAGTAGCCATATCATAAAAAGTTTGTCAGATAGACATTGGATTAAAGTAGTTGGCCATAAAGAAGTACCGGGGCGACCCGCGTTATATGCCACTACCTTAGAATTTTTAGCATATTTTGGCTTAGACACCTTAGCGGATTTACCGCCGCTGTCGGATACTGAGTCATTGCAGGCGGTTTTTTCAGGTTTGAAATCAGCGCCAGAACAGTCAGAAGAGCAAAATACTAATGAGTGAAAAATTGCAGAAAGTCTTGGCCCGTGCAGGCCATGGCTCCCGTCGTGAGATGGAGGCATGGATTGCTGCAGGCCGAGTTAGTATTGATGGTGAAATTGCTAGCCTTGGGGATCGTATTGAAGCTGATGCTAAAGTGCGTATCGATGGCAGAGCCATTTCGTTAAAGTCTGCCGAAGATGTTATTTGCCGTGTGCTGGCATATCATAAACCTGAAGGTGAAATTTGTAGTCGTAAAGATCCTGAAGGCCGTCCAACGGTATTCGATCGCTTACCTAAAGTGCGTGATTCACGCTGGGTAGCGGTGGGTCGTTTAGACATTAACACCTCAGGCTTATTGTTGTTTACGTCAGATGGTGAGTTGGCGAACCGTTTAATGCATCCATCGAACGAAGTCGACCGCGAATACGCAGTGCGTACCTTTGGTGAAATCCCTGAGGCTACAGTACAACGTTTACGTACTGGCGTCATGTTAGAAGACGGCCCTGCGCAGTTTGATAGCATCAAACCAGCGGGCGGCGAAGGCATGAACCAGTGGTGGCATGTGTGTTTACGCGAAGGTCGCAACCGTGAAGTGCGCCGTTTGTGGGAATCCCAAGAAGTACAGGTGAGTCGTTTGATCCGTATTCGTTATGGTATGGTCGAACTGCCAAAATCACTGCCTCGCGGTGGCTGGGTTGAATTGCCCGTAGAGCAAGTTAACTACTTGCGTAAGCTGGCGGGTCTTGAGCCCGAAACTCGTACTATGCTCGCCGCTGATAAACACAGCGTAGCCCGTGCTCAGGTGAAGAGTGCTAAAATTCGCCGCGCCGTACGTAAGCATAAAGTAACCGGATCGGGAAAACCTAAGCCATCGCGTCAGCGCAGCTAAGTTGTTTTATCCCAATGAAAAAGGCCGCTAAGCGGCCTTTTTGCTTTCTGTTATTTGCAGCTATGTTATAACAAGTCTCAGTTGGATTGAGGAGTGAATGGATGAAGCTAATTTCAGTGAAACGGATTTGGGAACACGCTGCCCATAATGCGTTTACCGATTTAATCACGTTTCAGGGGGCACTGTTTTGCGTTTTCCGTGAAGGGACTGCCCATGTGTCACCCGATGGTGCGCTACGAATTCTACGCTCAGCGGATTTAGGCGACACTTGGCAGAGCGTGGCGCTGATCCGTTCGGATGAGGCGGATTTACGCGATGGCAAACTGATTGAGTATCAAGGAGAATTACTCTTACTCGGCGGCGGGACTTTACACGATAAGTCCGGCTTACAATCACATCTTTGGCGCTCAGCCAATGGGCTAGCGTGGTCGGATGCGTTAAAAGTCGCTGATAAAGGCTATTGGTTATGGCGCTTAACCGAGCATCAAAATGCACTCTATGGCGTGGGTTATCGCGCTGGGCCTGATGGCGATACCCGCTTGTATAAAAGTGATGATGGGGTGCAGTTTGAGACTTGGTTAAAGGTGTTTAATAATCAAGGTTATGTCAACGAAACTGCCATTGTTTTTCATCAAGAAAACGGCTTTTGTCTATTGAGGCGCGATCCAGTATGGGGCCCAGAATTTGTCGGTTTACTCGGCCGCAGTCAAATGCCATTCACTGATTGGCAATGGCAAGAACTCGATAAGCGCATTGGTGGGCCAGTGATGTTAATGTATCAATCCCGTTTGTTGGCTGTAGTGCGTTTATACGATGAGCAAGTTCGTACGGCTTTAGTTGAAATTCATCCAGATACTGGCGTGGTTCAAGAACTACTGACACTGCCATCGAAGGGCGATACCAGTTATGCGGGCGTTGTGATTGACGGAAATGAGTTGTGGGTAAGTTATTACTCCAGCCATGAGTTAGCTGACTCACAGCTGGATACACAAAATTCGCTTGATGAGTCAAACAAAGTCGCCAAAGCTAAAACGATGATTTATTTTGCAAAAATTCAGTTAAGCTAGGATTGGCGGTGCGGTATCTTTGTCGTACTTAATATCATCGACAAGTTCTGGGTTTCATTTTGAGAATATCTAAAATAATAAAGAGCCATAAATAGGCCCTTTAATATTGCTGAATCATACCGGCAGAAACTCAATAAGCGATTCGATTACTGTGCGTTAAACTGCTGTCCGTTGACGGCACTAGAATCTTGCCCCATCAAATAGAGATAGGTCGGCATGATCTCTTCAGCGGTTTTGAGATCCAGTGGATTCTCTGCAGGGTACGCTTTAGCGCGCATCTCAGTGCGGGTAGCTCCAGGATTGATGCTGTTAACTCGAACTGAGGTGCCATCGCATTCATGGGCGAGAACTTGCATCATGCCTTCGGTGGCAAACTTAGAGAAGGCATAAGGTCCCCAATAAGCGCGGCCTTGACGACCCACACTGCTCGACGTAAAGATAATCGATGCACTGGGTGCTTGGCGCATCACAGGTAGTAATGCTTTAGTTAGCATGACTTGGGCCGTGACGTTCACTTTGAGCACGTCTTCGAGTGATGGAATATCTATGTGTTCAAACGGACCTAAGGCACCGAGTAAGCTAGCATTATGTAATAAGCCGTCTAAATGATCGAATTGCTCGGCTATGGTATCGCCCATATCGCGATAATTTTGTTCCGTTGCGCCCTTAAGATCCAATGGCACTATGGCAGGTTTGGGATAACCGGCTTGTTCTATTACGTCGTAAACTGCTTCCAATTTTTTCACTGTTTTACCAAGTAAAATCACAGTGGCGCCGTGTTTTGCAAACTCAATGGCGGCGGTTCGGCCTATGCCAGCACCAGCGCCTGTGACTAAAATTGTCTTGCCCTTGAGTAAATCTTTTGCTGCTTGATATTCCAACATGAGTCTCTTTTTCCTCTTGGCGAGAATGCCCGCCACTTCTAGAGTCGCCGAAGTGATAAACGCATGTTTCAAACAAATGAATGAAACTTTGTTATCAATAGCTAAAATCTTTGTGACAAACTTGTGGCTAACTCAATATTTTTACGTTAACTTGAAATGAGTTAGGGGCTAACATAAGCCCTATTGGTCACAGATCTAAAAGCTATTGTGACTAATTTCTTGGGGAAAACAAAACTATTACAACAAGATTTGGGGAAAAAAGATGAAAAGACTCATTTTGGGTGTTGCGATTGCATCTGCACTGGGCCTCACAGGATGTGGTGAGGACAGTTTTAATGAACTCAAGGATAAGACAGAAGTGCTCATCCCTGAATCGCACATGGTGTTCGACCCTGCTAATTCAAAAGTTCCATTACCGAATGATTTGCTGTTCAGTGGCACCAAAGATGGCACATTATCAATTCCGGGTGAAAGCTCGGGCAATTATGTTGATCCACAAATAGCGCTTGGGGCGTTAGATGGGTGGTCGACAACATCACCGATTTCTATTGATATCGATTTGGCGAAAAAACATGACGGTACACCGCTAACCTTAATGGCGGCATCGGTTGCGCAACCGGGTGCTGTCAGAATGTTTGAAGCCACAGTAGGCGGCGCATTATCATCTGATCCCGAATGTAAGGCTAAACCGTCAGTTTCAGCCTGTAAAGTGGGCGCTGAGTTGCAGTTTGGCGTTGACTTTATATCAACCGCTTCGGGCAAAAAAGTGGTGATAATTCCGCTTAAGCCACTCAAAGCCGGGCAATCTTATATTTATGCGACAACGAATCTTATTCAAGATTCTGAAGGTCGTGGTATCGCTCCTTCAACGACCTATGGTTTGTTGAAGCTGGATATCAATACGTTACCTTTAGAAACGCCAGATCAATTGATGCTGCAAACCTTAGTGAACAGTTATGAGAAAGGGATTGCTGCGGCCCATAAGGTCGATCCTTTAACCATCAGTTACTCTGGCTTATTTACCACTCAGTCTGTTGCTAACGTCTATGAAACCACCAAATTGCTGATGGCGAAGGGTGCTCCCTATGCACCAAGCTTTGCCCAGATGCCAACACCGACTGGATTGACTGTGGCTCAAGTGGCGGGCTTAACACCAGCTGCTGGAGCTGCCTATGTTGCCGCAAACTTGGCTGATGTGTATACGGCAAAAATTAAACTGCCTATTTACGGTGATTGTTCTTCAGTTGGTTGTTTATCCGCTGAAGGTAAACCATTAATTAATGGTCATTGGAAAGCACAAGGTGATAGCCCTGTCTCTGTGCTACTAGCACTGCAAGCGGGCACACTCAGCCAGAATAATTTTGGTATGCAAGCGGTGGCTAATGGTATTGCCAACCCTGCTGATGCTTTAGCCAATCCCTCGTTAATGGCGGGTAAAACATGGGTTTTAGACGATGGTACGGCAGTTGATAAAACCAAACATCTGACTAAATTCAATCCTATTCCAGCAATCAAAGGTTATGAAACAGTATCTGTACTGATTTCTATGCCCAATGCAACGAAATTGGCTGCTTTTTATCAACAGCAAGGTCGTGAGTTTATTCCTCCTACATCTGGTTGGCCAACAACAATTGCCCTTCATGGTTTAGGTGGCGGTAAAGAAATGTCATTGGCCTATGCCGGCACGTATGCGGCAATGGGGGTTGCAACTGTTGCTATTGATATGCCACTTCACGGTGCGCGTTCATTTGATGCTAACGGTGATGGGATTTATGAAGTCTCTGCGACAGATCCTGCCTTCGGTGCAGTTGTCGGTAAACCGGACGCCTTTAAAAATGGTAACCCGTTGGTGTTTGTAAATATTTCTAGCACCTTGTCGGTGCGAGATAACTTCCGCCAAGCGACGATGGACCATTTAGGGGTGCGTCTTGCCCTTACGGGCTTAGCACAGGGCTTAGCACAAGCAGGTCAGCCGCAAGTATTTGATGTGACTAAAATCAGTGCTCAAGGTCTGAGTTTAGGCGCCATTGTGGGCACCGATTTTGCGACCTATGCCAGCACAGGCATGAAGAATCCAGCAACCGGCGATGCCTTGCCAAATGCTTATGCTATCAATGCTGTATCCTTAGTTGCGCCAGCAGGTGGATTAGCAGGATCATTCGCAGGTTCTGCAACCTTTGGCCCAGTACTGTTTAGTAATATTACGGCATCTGCAACTTTCCAAGCACAGGTCGATGCGGCTAATACAGCAGGTTATGAGCCTGGTAGCCCTGAATATGCGGCACTGGTGCAGGGGGTATATTCCCAATTTATTCCGACGTTTGCCTTTGCGGTTCAAACAGCGGTAGATTCTGCAGATCCTGTTAACCATGCTGCTATGTTAAAAGCGACAGGCTTACCTGTGCACTTAATTGAAGTGGCGGGTGATGGTAACGGTAACTTAGCAGATCAAGTGCTGCCTAATCGCGTCGATAACTTCCCATTATCGGGCACTGAGCCGCTGATCGCTGCCATCGGGCTACCTTGTGCCGATAGCACGAGCAAAGGTCATGGCGTTGTACGCTTCGCTAAAGGTCACCACAGTTCGATTGTTGATCCTAAAGAAAAGGAATCAACAGATGGTATGGCCGCGGCTGCCACGGTTGAAATGCAGACTCAAGTGGCAACCTATGCAGCTACTGCAGGTAAGGGCGATGCGACGATTTTAGTGACAAACAGTGAGGTCATTGCGACTTGTCCTAACTAATCTTGCCTTAATCGGAAAAACCCAGCCTTTGCTGGGTTTTTTTATGGGCCTTTAGGCTGTTAGAATAGCGCGCAATTGACTGAATGATGTAACGCCCTAACGGAGAACACTTTGGAATTTTTATACGAGTATGGAATGTTTTTGGCGAAAGCCGTCACAATAGTGGTCGCAATCGTTGCCGTTATTATTGTGGTGTTGGCTTCCACTGTAAAACACAAGTCAGATAAGGGCGAGCTGAGGATCACTAACTTGTCTGAAGAGTTAGAAGAACTTAAGCATGGCTTAAAAGAAGAACTTCTGTCAAAGAAACAATTCAAAGCCTATGAAAAGCAATTAAAAGCTGACGAAAAGGCAAAAGACAAGGCCGCAGATGAAGCCTGCACGGGCAAAGTGTTCGTGATTGATTTTAAGGGCAGTATCGATGCCGCTGAGGTCGCATCACTGCGTGAAGAAATCAGTGCAATTATCGCTATCGCAGAAAAAGGCGATGAAGTGGTTGTCAATGTAGAGAGTGGCGGTGGTATGGTGCATGGTTATGGTTTAGCCTCCAGCCAGTTAGATCGCTTACGTCAAGCAGATATTCCATTGACTGTCTGTGTTGATAAAGTCGCCGCCAGTGGTGGCTATATGATGGCTTGTGTAGCGAATAAAATTTATGCTGCACCTTTTGCCATTGTCGGTTCTATTGGTGTTGTTGCTCAACTGCCTAACTTTAATCGCCTGCTGAAAAAGCATGAAATTGATTATGAGCAACATACGGCTGGTAATTTTAAGCGCACCTTGACGGTATTTGGTGAAAACTCCGATGAGGGAAGACAGAAGTTTCAAGAAGAACTCGAAGAAACCCACGTCTTATTTAAAGCGTTTGTTGGTAAGTATCGCCCTGAGTTGGATTTAGTGAAAGTCGCTACTGGCGAGCATTGGTACGGTCAGCAAGCTATTGAATTAGGTTTAGTTGATGCGATTTCGACCAGCGATGATGTGATAATGTCACTCGCCACAGAGCGTACTGTGTACAAGATACGTTATCAGGTGAGAAAGAAACTTGCCGATAAAATTGCCCACGGTGCTTCTTTGTCTGTGAACGCTATTTTCAATCGCCTCATAGAAAAAAATCGTCCTATGTAATTCTGTCTATTGGTGAATAAAAGTAAAAACGCCTGCATTTGCAGGCGTTTTCATTTGCTTAGCTTTCGCGGCTAATACCGAAGTGGGTTAGATTTGATAGCTGATATGTTGATGGAAGCGTACGATGAGATCTTCACGCTCCGGATCGACACCTATGTCCGCAGCAAAGGCCTTCAGGGCTGTTTCAACATTGTTCATAAAGCGACCGAAACCCGAATCGTCACAATCCTTAGTACCTGCCACTATGGTAAAGTGCGCAGCTTCGACTAAGTTATCGGCATCCCAGCGGCGGATCACTTGTTGCTCAGTCGCATTAGGATCGAACCCTATCATTTGTACTTCGGCTTTGCTGTCGAGCTTTTCAAACTTACTGTTACGCACAAGCGGTGTTAAGCCGTTCGCTATCATAGCAAGGCGTGTCAGCTGTCTATTCGCTGCCGCTTTGAGGAAGCAGTCTTCAAGATGCTGATATAAAGGCGTAAAGTCAGTGGCTGAGTCAGGTAATAAACCCTGTTTGAGTTTGCGACTCAGCGGCAAGCTCACAGTCACATAGGTAAGAGAGCTAACGTTTTCTGGTAACTCACATTTTCTGGCTTTATATCTTGGGCCGATGGCGCGCAGTTTATAACCATAGGTTTCTTTATAGCCCTTAGCTTTTGCGAACAGATCATAGGATAAATGCTGATGGTCGCGGACCTTAACCTTAAGATCGCTTATTGGCATTAAGGGCATTAATTCAGTGAGCAACTCACGCACCTTGATATGGAAACTGGCGGAATTACTGCGAATATCGTCACCTGTGGCAAGAAACACAATGCGCAGTTTGCGGGCGCGATAGTTTTCTTGCGAGAATAAGTTTTGGGCTTCGTGGTAGGCTGGGTTATAAAAAAATAGAATTTGTTCAGTGGTTTGGAAGCAATATGCTTCGGTATGGTAACGCACTACTGGCAGTTTATCGTTAGTGATCACGTGAACATTACGGAGATCGTGTTGTTCTGCCAAATTAAATATCAAACGGCTTAACGTTTGATAACAGCTTTGATAATCGGGATATTGATTGAGTAGCTCATCCGTCACCTTGATTTCGGCTGTGATGTATTGATTGGTACGGGCTTCCTTGGGTATGTACACTTTTTGCTGATGGCTAAGGGACATATTGACTCCTTGTTTGAGTTAACCATTTGCTAACACGAATTTTACTGTTTATCTATAGGGTTAATCTTGCGTTAGAACACGTTTTTATCCGTTGAACATGAGTTTAGCTAAGTAAGCGGTTCGTTAGCTTAAAATAGCAGCTATTTTATTGGGTTAACGCATTTTCTATCCATGGTTGCATCCAAGCCGCAATCTGAGCTTGCGCCTTTTCGTTGGGATGAATGCCATCCCTTTGCATTAATTCTGGATGGGGCGCGATATCCTGCATAAAGAAGGGGATCAACACTATATCCTGGGTTTTAGATATGTCTTGATACACTTGGGTGAACTTTTGGGTATAGCGAGGGCCATAGTTAGGCGGTACCATGATCTCGGTCAGCAGCACTTTTGCGCCGCTATCTTTGGCTAGGGTAATGATTTGGATTAGATTATTTTCGAGTTGCGTTGGGGGGAATCCACGTAAACCATCATTACCTCCCAGTTCAACGACCACAAGGTCGGGAGCAACAGAATCGAGCAAGGCGGGTAATCGGCGTAGGCCGCCCGCTGTGGTTTCGCCGCTCACTGAGCCATTGGTAAACTGATGTTCGGGCAGATTTTTTTGCAGTAGTGCTACCCAGCCTGACTGTTCTGCCATGCCGTAGCTAGCGCCTAAGCTATCGCCGAGGATCAGTATCTTTGCCGCGTGAGCGGGCGTGACCATGAGTACACTCAGTAGGATGAATGCCCCTAGGGTCTTCGCCATTGATTTTAATCTTAGCGATTGATACCAGAACGATTTATATAAGAAGGATCCTATGTCTAACGTCATCTTAAAAAACAGTGCCATTAATGTTGTTAACCTCGAAAAATCAGTGATTACTCAGGAAGGAACGCTCACTATCCTCAAGGGCATTAACTTAGATGTCAAGCAAGGTGAGAGTGTGGCTATTCTCGGCCCATCAGGTTCAGGCAAATCCACCTTATTGGGATTGCTTGCGGCGCTTGATACGCCTACGTCGGGGGAGATTTGGCTCGATGGTGTGGCATTATCACCATTGAATGAGGAGCAAAAAGCGGCACTGCGTAAACAGAAGGTCAGCTTTATTTTTCAATCCTTTATGTTAGTGGATACCTTAACTGCACTCGAGAACGTCATGTTACCCGCCGAGCTTGCGGGCGTGAGCAATGCCAAGGAAAAAGCGCAGGCCATGTTGGTGCGGGTTGGTTTATCCCATCGCTTGACCCATTTACCCAAACAGCTTTCGGGTGGTGAACAGCAAAGGGTGGCGATTGCCCGCGCTTTTATCTGTGAGCCTACAGTTTTGTTTGCCGATGAACCAACTGGCAATTTAGACAGCGTCAACGGCCATAAGATTGCCGATATGTTGTTTGAGCTTAATCAAGAAAGCCATACAACCTTAGTCCTTGTTACCCATGATCTGCTGCTGGCCAAGCGGTGTGAGCGTCAACTGGTGATGGATAACGGCCATTTACAGGAAGATATCACTCAAACAGAACTGCTAGCTGATGTTAAGGAGGCTTAATAATGGAGTTAAGTCTGGCATGGCGCCTGTTTAAACGCGAGTTACAGCAAGGACAATTGTTATTGATTATCCTCGCTATTACGCTCGCGGTTTTGTCTGTGAGTGGCTTAGCGCGGGTGAGTGAACGTCTGCAAGTGGCAATTAGTGGTCAAGCGTCACAGTTTATTGCTGCTGACCGTATTATCGATTCGCCGGTTAAAATTGATGCGGCGATTTTATCCAAAGCCGAAGCGCTTGGGCTTAAGCATGTGACTAACATGCAATTTAATTCCATGGTCTATTCGGGAGATAAGTTTCAGTTAGTCACAGTACGCGCCGTAGAGTCGGGTTACCCGCTTAAGGGCGATATTGAACTCACCAGCGGTAAAACCAAGGCGTTACCTCAAGCGGATCAAATTTGGTTTGAGACTCGCTTAGGCGGACTTTTGGGTTATCCCAAATCCATCGAACTAGGTAACAGCGAATTTGTGCTCAGCAATGAGATCAGCCGCTTACCCGACGCAGGTTTTAATCCTTTTGCTTCATCGCCTGTGGTATTGATGCGCATGGAAGATGTCGCCAAAACAGGTGTTATTCAACCAGGCAGCCGCGTGACTTATCTGTATCAATTTGCTGGCGATGAAGCCTCGCTTACGGCCTTTGAACAAAGTGTTAAACCACTTTTGAATAGCACCCAGCGCTGGGTCGATGTGCAATCCGGTGACTCACCTATTGCGGGAGCCGTTAAGCGAGCGGAGCGCTTCTTACTGTTGGCAAGTTTGATGGGCATTGCATTGGCCTGCGCGGCGATAGGTATTGCCGCCCAGCGTTATTGTCAGCGCCATTACGATGTGGTGGCCATGCTGAAAACCTTTGGCGCCTCGGCAAAGCAAATTCGCCTGTTGTTTGGTACTCATTTATTGTTGGTAACGCTACTGGGAATTGGTCTAGGTCTAATTGGGGGAGGGTTACTCGATTTTGGGATCAGTTATCTATTGCCACCCGAAATTGCGGCCTATTCACCGCCACTCACACGGCCATTATTACTCGGTATCAGCACTGGGCTCATCAGCGCCTTTATGTTTTCGGCTTATCCATTGATGCGTTTACTGGCTATTCCGCCACTTCGGGTGTTGCAGCGTCAGTTAGAAGGCTTACAGCTTGGTATGTGGCTGCATTTGCTACTGAGTCTAGGGGCTATGGCGCTACTGGGCTATTTGTATTCCCAAAGTTGGACTTTGACTCTGACTGTGGTCGCGGCTGTGCTATTGCTGGCTGTGCTATTAAGTCTGCTTGGATTTGTGATGATCCGCGCGGGACACAGTGTTGGTATGAAGACTACTAATCCTTTGCAATTAGCGCTGGCGGGGCTAAGGCGTCGTGCGCGGCAAAATGCGGTGCAATTGGTTGGTTTTAGCGCTGCACTGGTACTGTTATTGACGATTTTGGCGCTAAGACAAGATTTACTTAACGAATGGCAAAAACAGTTGCCCGAAAATGCGCCTAATTATTTCCTTGTCAATATTGCGCCTGATGATGCAAAGCCCTTGAATGATTTCATGACTACTAAGGGGATAGTGGCGACGGACATTTATCCGGTGATCCGTGGCCGGTTAACCCAAATTAATGGTGAAGCACTGATTTCGAATGAACAGTCCGAAGCGGGTGAAAAGGGGAGAGTGGGCATTTCGCGCGAGTTAAACCTAACGTGGCGCAATACACTGCCTGCTAACAACGAACTGTTAGAGGGGCATTTTAATCAAGCCGCCGATGAAGTGTCGGTGGAGTCCGGCGTGGCGGAGCGTTTAGGTATTGGTCTTGGCGATAAGCTGACTTACGTGATTGATAATCAAGAGCTCACAGTTAAAGTTGCCAGTATTCGTGCCGTACACTGGGAAACGCTGCAACCGAACTTCTTTATGATTTTCACCCAAGAAGCGCTCGCGCCTTTTGCTTATACTTCGATGGCGAGTTTCTATCTGAATGATCAGGCGACTAACGATAAGACTATGAATGCTGATGGTACGCCTAAGGATGCAGTGATCCTTGCGCTTATTCAGCAATTTCCGACGATATCTATCATAGATGTTGGCGCTATGGTGGGGCAGTTGCGGCAGATAATTGAGCAAGTGTCGCTGTCGTTGTCTTTAGTGCTGGCCTTAGTGTTATTAGCCAGTGCCTTAGTCTTGATTGCACAGACTGAGGCTGGCATGGCAACTCGGCAACGTGAACTGGCGGTGTTACGTACCTTTGGTGCTTCAGGATGGTTATTGCGCAGTGCAACGGGTTTAGAGTTCGCCTTACTTGGCGGTATTGCGGGTGTGTTAGCCGTAATTGTGGCCGAATTTGCGTTATATCTACTTAAGACGCAAGTATTTGAACTTAATGTATACATGCACTGGCCTTGGTGGGGTATTGCCCCAGTTTCTGGAGCCTTAATTGTCGCCTTACTTGGGGTGTGGCGTTGCCGACAATTGCTCAGCCAATCTTGCTCTGAGCTATTAAAGGCGGGCAGCTAGTGGTTGCTTGCATGGGTTAACACTTGAGTTTATGACGTAAATAGGCTGAGTTAACAATTAAAAGCACTGATGCTGCCTAAGCTCAGTGCTTTTTTATTGTCTGGCTGATTCTGCTGAGTTTGAGCATGACTCGAACATGAATTTGAGCATGAACATGCGTTTTTACATTGGCTTACAAATTGATCTGTGCTTAAGCAGGTAGCAACAGAACTTAGTGCAACGCAATGGGTCTATCTAACTGAGAACAGCGACTAGCTTATATATGCCATAGAGGGAATATTATGTTCAAAGGAATAACAAAACTGCTTAAGGATAATCGCTCCTTTTTTCTGTTTATCAGTTTAATGCTAGTGTTCAGGAGCGCTGTGGCAGATTGGAATACTGTGCCATCGGGTTCTATGCTGCCGACTATCGTCGAGGGGGATCGCATTCTTGTTAATAAGATGGCTTATGATCTTAGGGTGCCATTTACGCATATCGCATTAGTTAAACTGGCAGATCCTGCTCGTGGCGATATTGTGGTATTTGACTCGAAAAAGGCCGATAAAAAGCTGATTAAGCGGGTAATAGCTGTGCCAGGCGATACTGTGATGATGCAGGATAATCGCTTGTATTTAAAAGGCGAACTGCTTAGCTACACATCCCAAGCATTGAGTGCTTATGCTCCGGCTGATGTGACAGAAATGCAGGAAAATTTACTCGGTATGGTCCACAGTATTCGCCTTAACCCTGTACCCTCAAGGCTTGCCAATTTTGGACCTGTCACAGTGCCGGATGCGCATTATTTAGCACTGGGTGATAACCGTGATAACAGCGCAGACTCTCGGGTTATTGGCTTCGTGCCCCGTGATGAGATTGTTGGCCGTTCAAGTTCAGTCGTTTTCTCCCTTGATTATGATGATTATTACCTGCCTCGGCCTGAACGCTTAATGCGTGAATTCTAGTCTTAACTATTTTGAACCATGAAATAGGGCGCCAAAGTCGGCGCCTTATTTTTAAGTAATTGAGTTATAAGCAACTATTTCATAAAGCTCAGATAGCCCTGTAAGACAATTAAGTTAACTATGTCGATAAAGAAGGCTCCGACGATAGGTACTACCATAAAGGCTTGGGGTGATGGCCCTGTGCGCGAGACGAGCGCGCCCATATTCATTACTGCTGTTGGGGTTGCACCCATACCAAAGCCGCAGTGTCCACCGGTGATCACCGCAGCATCGTAATTACTGCCCATGACTTTGAACGTCACGAAATAGGCAAAAATGGCCAACACTGCGGTTTGTACCAGTAAAATCACCAGTAGCGGGATCGCTAAATCAAAAATTTCCCATAACTTTAAAGTCATTAAGGCCATTG
Source organism: Shewanella sp. DC2-4 (assembly GCF_013248875.1). Taxonomy (NCBI): domain Bacteria; kingdom Pseudomonadati; phylum Pseudomonadota; class Gammaproteobacteria; order Alteromonadales; family Shewanellaceae; genus Shewanella; species Shewanella sp. DC2-4. The sequence continues at coordinate 1,394,285 of NZ_JABRVR010000002.1, forward strand.
AGAGGAAGAGTGACAGCGCGACAGTCCCTATCACATCAATGCTTTCGGTATGGGGTTTGTAACCGCGGGTGAGTTCTGTGAGATTAGCGATGAGCACGCCAAGAAAAAGAGCATATACAAAGTCGGGCATCTTTAGCCATGCAATACCCGATTGGCTGATCCACAGCGTGAGCCATTTTGATCCTGCAACACACAACAACAGTACAAACAGAGTTTCTAATATGGTTTTGGCGGTGACTTGATCTTCTTCTAAGTGATCGTATGTCACTAAATGTGGATGTTCACTGTGATGCTTGCGGCCAACCCCATAGCGAGAAACAAGATTATGTTTACCGATTAATCGCTGCGCGACAGGGCCACCGATGATCCCACCCATGATCAAACCAAAGGTTGCCGCGGCCATAGCAAACTCTAAGGTGTTGATACCGTAGCGCTCTGCAAAGGTTTGTGACCAAGCGACGCCGGTACCATGGCCGCCCGACAGGGTAATTGATCCTGCGATAAGTCCCATGATGGGATCGAGCCCCAATAGGCTGGCTAAACTGACGCCGACGGCATTTTGAATCACAATATACACTGAGGCCACACCTAAAAAGATGAAGACTTTTTTACCACCGCTGAGCAATAGCTTGTAGTTTGCCGAGAGGCCAATGGTGCTAAAAAACATCAGCATTAAGGTATTTTGCAGTGATAGGCTGAAGTCGAGACTGATATTTTGAAAGTGAAGAAATGTGACTCCCGCGGCGACAACAAGGCCACCCACTATGGGTTCGGGGATATTATATTGCCTGAAGACACGTACATGGCGATTGATAGAGTGGCCGATAAACAGCACGAAAATGGCAATTAAAAATGATTCTAGCTCGCCAATCATATAGGTCGTGTGCATGAAAATTCCTTACAAACTGTCTTAGTGCGGGCGTTTCATTGGGCACAATGTCCAATGAGAAGTAACCCATCTTGTTATTAAGTACCTGCTAATGCTGGATGTTAAGCGCTTGATGTCGAGGACAGATCAGTGTCAATCCGATAAAAAATTTAAAGGACGAGTAGGCGCGAGCGTGTATCGTTTTATGGTCTACAGACCAAGAACAGTAGATTAAATAGCCTGTTCCTGAGCATAAATAACTGTCTATTTATGAGGTGTTGCTGAGTCTATCTGTGGTCAAGGCTGAGGCGGTTAATGCGTGCCTCCTATGACCGAATGGAAGCGAGTTTAGCAGAAAATGGACGGATTGTCGCTAAATCATAATATAAATCATGATGTTACATTCTTGTTTTTCTAGTGTTGCTAAAATAATGGCAAGATTGACGTTACAATATACCTGGTTGTTGAGCGGATTTGAGTACTAAGATGCCACCTGCATTAGCCACTGATTTTATCAGCATATTAAAGCTGAGTTTAGGCGCTAGCGTGCTAGCCTATTTGGCTAACACGTTTGTTAAGGCGTTATCGAGATCACTGAATTGAAACTGAAAACCCGCTTCGAGGGCACGTTTGGGGTAAACAAATTGCCCTTCCGTCAGCAGCTCCGACATTTCGCCCATCGCTAAGCGTAATGCAAGCGGTGGGGTCGTGATTAACGCTGGGCGATTAAGTGCTTTTCCGAGCGCTTTGGTAAACACAGCGTTACTCACTGGATTGGGTGCTGTGGCATTAAATATGCCTTTACAGTGTTGTTGAGTGAGTAAAAAATCAATAAGGGAAATGAGATCCTGCACATGGATCCAGCTCATACCTTGGCGTCCATGGCCAATTGGGCCACCTAGTCCGAGTTTAAATGGCGGTAACATTTTCTCTAAGGCACCACCTTTACCTAGCACGATACCAATACGGATAATGCAGACTCGTGTGTGCTCTGAGGTTGCATTTAGCGCTTCTTGCTCCCATTTTCGACAGATGTCATGGCTAAACTCAACATGGGCACCACTAGACTCATCGAGTAATTTATCATCGTGCCGCCCGTAATAACCGACTGCCGAACCACTCACCATGATCTGAGGAGGAGTGCTACTCTGTTGTATTAGCTGAGTTAATCTTGCCGTAATATCCCAGCGACTATCACAAATACGTTGCTTCTGGTTTTTACTCCAACGTTTAGCGACTATGGGTTCACCCGCAAGATTTACAATGGCATCAATGTGATTTAAGTCGCTTAGCGCATCGAGACTTTCGAGGTAGTGGTGCTGATTGCCGAGCACTTTTTGTGTTTGTTGCACCGAGCGAGTTAATAACGTCAGTTGATGATATGGCGCCAGTCGTTCGACTAATTGGCGGCCAATAAAGCCGCTTGCGCCGGTGATCAGTATATTCATGGAACCTCTCTTAATTGGTTAAGCTCTGCGGATATATACCAAAATGCGGTGTGCAACGATCACTTAGTCGGAGTATTTTTAGCCAGATTATTTTTGATAACATAACTCCATCGAGACTGAATCGGCAAAGCGTAGTGCATGGGGTTTGTCTATTTCGACACTGGCAAATTCAATCCAAGGATGCTCACTGGCGATGGCCAGCGTTTGGCTGGTGAGATTTTCGAGTAATGAGAAACGGTTATTCTCAATCAGTTCAATGATCTTTTTGGTGATTGTGCGGTAATTGAGCGCATCCTCGACATTGTCACTGTTGCGGGCACGTTCGGCACAATAATGGATCACGACATTAATGATCACGTCTTGGCGATTTTGGATTTCATCGTCTTTAATGCCAATAAAAGTACGAAGTCTTAAGTTTTTAATGCGTATAATCGCGGTTTCTGGTTTCATAATGACAAATGGCTATCTTAAGCTAAAGTTTCTGAGGTTAAGTGGTTTCAAGGGTTAGCCTAACAATTTTATCTAAGATCAAGAAGGATTTTTAATAAATGACTCGACCTAATGCGCCCTCAGCTGCTTATCGTGGCTTTGCGGTTATGGCCTTTGTAGTGATTATTTTGGCAGGGATTAAGGCGGCGAGCCCGATTGTTGTGCCGTTTGTGCTGTCCAGTTTTCTTGCGGTGATTTGTAATCCTGCAATCGGTTTGATGACAAAGTTCCGTGTGCCTAAATGGCTGGCAGTGATCCTCTTGATGGGTTTTATTGTGTTGATGGGCCTATGGTTAGCCTCAGTCGTCGGCAGTTCTGTCAATGAGTTTTCTAAACAATTGCCCCAATATCGCGATCAGCTGGTGGAGCAGTTTTCGTGGATTATCCATAAATTACAGGCATTAAATATTCAGATTTCGAAGGATCAGGTATTAGCCTATTTTGACCCAGGTATGGCCTTGTCTATGACCACGAATATGCTATCGGGTGTCGGCAATGTGATGGCGAATTTATTTCTGATCATCCTCACTATCGTCTTTATGCTGTTTGAAGCTCAGTCGCTGCCAAAGAAATTGCATCTGGCATTGGACGATCCCGATATGCGCTTAAAGCAGATTGACCGCTTTTTACAATCTGTGAATCAGTACATGGTGATCAAGACCTTAGTGAGTTTGGCTACTGGGATCATCGTCGGTGTGGGGTTGACCTTCATTGGCGTGGATTACGCCATGTTATGGGCGGTGATTGCTTTCCTGTTTAATTACATTCCCAATATTGGTTCTATCATTGCCGCCATTCCAGCGGTGTTGTTGGCCTTTATTCAGCTTGGCCCTGCGGCTGCGGGGGGGACTGCACTTTTGTACGTGGGTGCCAACATGGTGATGGGCAATATCATTGAGCCTAAATTTATGGGGCGCGGCCTGGGGTTATCGACCTTAGTGGTATTTTTATCATTAATTTTCTGGGGCTGGTTATTAGGTTCTGTGGGCATGTTGCTGTCAGTGCCATTGACTATGGTGGTTAAAATTGCCCTCGAATCGAGTAAGAGTGGTAATTGGTTAGCCATTTTATTATCGGACGATATTGAAGATAAGTTCTTGGCCAGTAACACGGAAAATTTAATTCCCAATGGCGATGAAGCCAATACAAGTGCAACTGAGAGTAAGTAATAGAAGATGCAAAGTTTTATACAAGCGCTAGCGACAATTGAGTTAGGTGATGATGCGGTGCGGTTATTCCACGGCCGCGGTGGGCATTACGTGGGTTGTGAGCACCTATGTTTAGATTGGTTTGCACCCGTACTATTGCTGACTAGCTTTACTCCCTTGGAGGATACGGATTTAACACTCTGCCAACAGGCGATTGCAGCGCGCTGGCAAGCTATTCGGCCAGATAGCCAATTGAATTTAGTCTACCAATACCGTAGTGCGGGGGAGACGTTTACCCAATTATTGCAAGGTGAAGTGCCTGAGCCGCATATCGTTAGCGAAAATGGCGCACGGTTTCAGGTGCACCTAATGCGCGGACAAAACCACGGACTCTTCCTCGATATGGCCAATGGCCGCGAGTGGGTTAGAGCAAACGCCCGTTATAAAAAGGTGCTTAATTTGTTCGCTTATACCTGTGGTTTCTCGGTCGCCGCATTACAAGGGGGCGCCGATGAAGTTGTGAATATGGATATGAGTAAAGGCGCATTAGGCATAGGTAAGCAGAACCATTTGCTGAATGGCTTTAGCGCGGGAGCCCGTTTTTTAGGCCATGATATTTTTAAATCTTGGGGCAAACTGAAAAAGCTCGGTCCCTACGACATTGTTGTTGCCGATCCACCGAGCAATCAGAAGGGCAGTTTTGTTGCGACTAAGGATTATGTGCGTTTAATTAGGCGTTTACCTGAGTTGCTTGCCGAGAATGGCGAAGTATTACTGTGTCTAAATGCACCTGAACTCGATACCGCTTTCCTGCGTCAACAGGTAGCGGAAGCTGCACCTGCACTCGAATACATAGAGCGCTTAGCCAATCCGCTAGCCTTTATGGATGTGTCGGAAGAGAAGTCACTTAAGGTGCTTCGCTACCGCTTATCGACTCAAGCCTAGGCCTGATTTAGCTTAACTGGCCAGTATTAACTGGCCTTTTTTGTCGGCTTAGGTTGAGTGTTTAGCTTTCTACACTGTCGCTTATTACTCAGCACTTATTATTCAGTAGCTTAATCGCTCAGATAGCTGCGATCGCCCATAGGTTTCAATCACTTTACTGACTTGATGTTGGTCTAAGTGTTTGAGGGCGAAATTTCACCATAAAGCCTGCCCTGAATATCTAATGGCATTCCCTAGATTCATTTTATGTAAGCGATTTCTGTTAATCGCTTTTGTGTATAAAGCGAATGATGAAATGGCGTCAGCATGGCCTCAATACCCTCGTAGAAAGTGAAAGTCTTTCATGTTGAATCACTGATTGTGAGCTATTTAAATGATAACTAGCCTTAAATGCCATGTTTGGCGATACAAAACTGAAAGTTTTCTGTAATTGTGGCTTTTGCTTTGTTATACTCCAGCCCACGGAATGTATCCCTTTCCTCATAGGCAAAATGTCAGCATAGAATGGCAAGCCTCTGCGACCTTACCCAATCAAGCAGGAGTTGTTATGGAAGTTCATGAATACGAAAATGCTTATTATCAAGTGAAAGACGATGTACTAACGTCTTTACCTGCTGAAAGCGAAGAAGAAGTGATCCAAGCTTAATCGATAACGATTAAACTGACGGTACTTATGAGTCGGAAATAACAGAACAAGCACAAAAAAATAGCAACCTTAGGGTTGCTATTTTTTTGGCTGAAAGTAAGCAGGATGATTGTATGACAAGGTATGCGCGGTGAAAGCAGGCAAGAAAGGGGGGTTAACCGTTAACTTTGCGCTTTTCAGGCAGAAGTTCGACGATAATCCATTGGTTCCCAATTTTGTGTAGGCGTATGGTCCTGTCATCAATCCATGGTTGACCACCTTTAAGACCTTTCATTTTGACCACAACAATGACGTCTTTGGTAAATTTGCGGAAGAAGTCGATATCGATATCATCAATTTCCATTTCAACATTGGTCATAGATAGGCCGAGCATATTACGCTGTATGGCTGCGGCAATGTGGTAATGGGTGAGCACTTGTTTAATGGGATCGTCGACGTATTGCTTGGCTTGTTCAACATTACGATCAACATAAATCGCTTTAAAAAAGCCTAAGCTCACTTCTTCAGGTGATAACTGGCGTTGCTCTTGCGTTGAGGGATCGCCACAACCGAAGAGGAACAGGAGGGAGAAAAAAAATAGAGTTCGCATAAGTTTTAGTTATTGGAATTTGTTCCGAGTATCGCGATTTTAGCTGTAATGTACAAGTCTTGTCGTGATTCGCTGTCTATTGTGAAAAGCATTGACTCAAACCTCATGTGTGTGGCATATAGTTAGGAGTCATATAAAAAGGTTATCCACAGAAACTGTGGAAAACTATGTTGAAGACTTCAGTGATACTTTGTAAGTCACTGATATTGTCTTGCTTTATTTGCTGGTTAAAAAGTGACGCTTTTCTGCTTTCCATTATGTTCCACTTCTACTTGTGGATATTTTTCGCAATTTGCCGAGCTTATTCACACTGCATAATTCGATATTTCTCGTTTTTTCTTCATCTTTTGTAATTTCGACTTATCCATTAAGCGATTCTTGCGATCAACGGTATGGTTTACGCTAAATTTGAGCATAAAAAAGCACCGGTAATAACCAGTGCTTTTTTGTGCGTAACGCTATGCAGATTTAATGCTGTTAGCCTTTAGCTGCGTCGTTTTGTGCGGCTTGAATTGCCGTTAGTGCGATAGTGTAGACGATGTCATCGACTAACGCGCCGCGAGACAAGTCGTTCACAGGTTTGCGCATACCTTGCAGCATAGGACCGATACTGATCAGATCGGCGCTTCGCTGTACGGCCTTGTAAGTCGTGTTGCCTGTATTAAGGTCTGGGAACACGAAAACGGTAGCTTGACCAGCGACAGGGCTATTAGGTGCCTTAGAGCGGGCAACGTTTGGCATAACCGCCGCATCGTATTGCAATGGACCATCAATAATCAGATCTGGGCGTTTTTCTTTGGCAATACGGGTTGCTTCACGCACTTTATCCACATCAGAACCTGTACCTGAGTTGCCAGTTGAGTAGCTGATCATTGCCACTCTTGGCTCGATACCGAAGGCTTTTGCTGATTCCGCCGATTGGATGGCGATATCTGCTAACTGCTCAGCATTGGGATCTGGGTTAATCGCACAGTCACCGTAAACAAGCACTTGATCTGGCATCAGCATAAAGAAGATGGATGAAACTAAGCTTGAGCCAGGTGCCGTTTTGATCAATTGCAGTGGTGGGCGAATGGTATTGGCTGTGGTGTTAACCGCACCAGAAACGATACCGTCGACTTCGTTTTGCGCCAGCATCATAGTGCCGAGCACCATGTTGTCTTCTAACTGTTCACGGGCAACGACTTCAGTTAAGCCTTTGCTGCGACGCAGTTCCAACATAGGTTCTACGTAACGGTCACGCACCTCTTCTGGATCGATAATGATCACGCCTTCGCCAAGCACCACATCTTGCTGTGCGGCGATACGCAGGATTTCATCTTTTTTGCCTAAAAGTACACAGCGAGCAATACCGCGTTCTGCACAAATGGCCGCCGCTTTAATGGTACGCGGCTCATCACCTTCTGGAAGCACCACAGTCTTGTGGGCGGCGCGCGCTAATTCCGTGAGTTTGTAACGGAAAGCTGGTGGTGACAGGCGATGCTCACGGGGCGAGTTTTTAGTCACGCTTTCAATCCACGTTTGGTCAATGTGGCTGGCCACATAATCCTGCACCAGATCGATACGAACCGCGTCATCGACGGGTACTTCATGGTCGAAACGTTGAATGTTGAGCGAGGTTTGCCAAGTGTTACTGTCTATTAAGAACACAGGTAAACCAGTTTCAAAGGCCTGCTCACACAGCTTAAGGATTTCTGGCTCTGGCTCGTAGCTACCTGTTAATAACAGGGCACCAATTTTCACGCCGTTCATGGCCGCAAGACAGGCTGATACGATCACATCTGAGCGATCGCCTGAGGTTACAAGCAAGGAGTCAGTCTTAATATGAGTGACCATGTTCGGGATACTGCGGGCACAAAACGTTACTTTACGCAGGCGGCGGGTATGCATTTCACCAGCATTCAGAATGCGTGCACTTAAATGTTTTGCTAAATCCGAAGCACGAGGAGCGACAAGATCAAGATTGTAGGGCACGCTGCCTAAGATACGTAGTGGGCTCTTACCCGGCAGTTGGAACATGCTGGCCGCATCTGAGCGTTGAACACCTTGGTGATCAAAGACTTCAGATAGATCAGGGCGCGCGCGACCTTCGTCGTCAACGGGGGCACCAATCTTGTTGATTACAGCACCAATCAGGCGTTTGTTCTTTTTTCCGCCCCAAGAGTTATAGGCGATTTCGAGGCGATTCATTAGCCCTGTAGCCGTATCACTGCCTGGTGTGGCAATAAAAATTACGTCGGCATCCATGGCTTTAGCGATGGCATAGTTCACATCATCGGCGAAGGGATGATTACGTGTTGGCACTAAACCTTCGACAATTAAGGTCTCTGTGTTGCTAGCGCAATCGGCCGCACGGGCGATGATTTGCTCCATTAAGACGTCGATTTGGTCGGCGCGAATTAAGGCTTCGGCATGGGCCATGTCGAAGGGCTCTAAGGGATTTACTGTTGGCGATTTGCTCAGAATAGTGGTCGAGCGTTCTGGGCCATTATCGTTTGGACGAAGCTGAGAAATAGGCTTAAAGAACTGAACCTTAACCCCGTGGCGCTCCAGTGCGCGCACCATCCCAAGGCTTAAGGAGGTCAGGCCGACTCCGGTACCTATGGGAATTAACATAATATTACGAGACATAAAAACCTCTAGTTTCGATGGTTTTTGGCAGAATAGTTTCTGCAAATTTGCTTGTGAGTACGGCTACGTAAGGTATAAAGCCGTTTGGGTGAGCAAACGGCTTCGGCCTTTTTATTTGTTGATAAGTTTAATGGAATCTTCGGCGATAACCCATTCTTCGTTCGTTGGGATCACCATGGCAATCGTGCTTTTATCTTGGGTGATGATACCTTTCTTACCGAAACGCGCCGCTTTGTTGCGCTCACTATCGACATGGAAATTGAAGATTTCCAGCATGTTGAGCACTTTTTCACGGATTAAATCTGAGTTTTCGCCAATGCCGCCGGTGAAGACGACTGCATCTAAACGGCCCAATGGCACAGTGTAAGAGGCGATGTACTTGGCTAAGCGGTAGCAGAAGATTTCTAAGGCTAAGGTCGCGCCTTTATGGCCCTCGGCGTAACCTTCTTCGATGCCACGGCAATCGTTGGTCAGCTCGGAAATACCCAGCAGACCACTTTGCTTGTTCATCAGGTTATTCACTTCTTCTAAGGTGTAACCCAGTTGATGAACTAAGTGGTAGATGATTGAAGGGTCAATATCGCCACAACGTGTGCCCATGACCAAACCTTCTAATGGGGTTAACCCCATAGAAGTGTCGACACTTTTGCCGCCTTTGATGGCAGTCACTGACGCGCCGTTGCCCAAGTGAGCACAGATCACGTTGGTATCTTCGATGGGCTTGTTGAGCATTTTTGCCGCTTCACGGCTAACGAATAAATGACTCGTGCCATGCATGCCATAACGACGAATACCGTGTTCACGGTATAACTTGTAAGGCAGGGCGTAGACATAAGCTCTGTCTGGCATGCTTTGGTGGAAAGCGGTATCAAATACAGCAACCTGTGGCAATTTAGGGAAAGAGGCCATTGCCGCGCGGATGCCGATAAGGTGAGCAGGATTGTGCAGTGGGGCTAATGAAGCACAGTCTTCGATGCCTTTGATCACGCTCTCATCGATGATCACTGAGCGAGTGAATTTCTCACCACCGTGAACGATACGATGGCCAACGGCTTGAATTTTTGCTGCTAATTCAGGTTGTTCCGCAAGAATTTTATTAACAATGTATTCAACTGCTTCACGGTGAGCCGTAAATGCACCTAAGGCTGCTTCATGTTTTTCGCCGTTGATTTTCCATTTAATGCGAGAGTCTTCTAAACCAAAACATTCGGCTAAGCCAGAAATTTGGTCGTCACCTGTTTGCGCGTCAATGACGGCAAATTTGAGAGAAGAGCTACCGCAATTGAGAACTAAAACCAGTTTATTTGACATGTGTAAACCCTTTGCCATTGTGTTTAATATAACGATTCAAAATAATGAGGAACTGCGGTGTTTTTACCATATCAGTCTTGGGGCGATTCGCCAGATTGTGCTATGGTAAGAGCAGTATTCCATTGTAGTTGGTGTCTAAAATTGAGCATTAAGATCCTCAAAACCTTAGGTGATGGTCATCAATATATGAAGACTTGGCCTATGGTTAGACAACTGGGTTTTTATTTCCCTGAGTATCGGGTCGTCCGAGCAACTCAGCTCGCCATACTGGTGATGCCAGTGCTGGCGATTTTTGTGAGCATGAGCCAGCTGTATATTCACGGTTGGGCATTTCTGCCCCAAGCTGTCACTCTCGGTTTATTTTTCATCAGCTTACCGTTACAGGGGCTGCTGTGGTTAGGCTGGCGAGCTCGCCATCCATTACCGTTAACGCTGTTCGACTGGATTAACCAGTTGAGTGCGAAGTTGTCATCCATGGGTATCAATTGCCACACTTTAGGCGCTAAGGCCTGTTACCTCGATATGGCACTGATTTTAAAAATAGCCTTTGAGCGTTTAGATGCCAGTTATTGGGAAGAACTTTAGGCCGTTGCCGCGGTTATCCGTTTTGGCTTTTCTATTACTGTGGATTAATAAATCGCGTTAATCCCTTGTTGGACAAATACCGCTTTGATCTTTTCCATGGTTTCTCGACTCGGGGGGGATATCCCATCGAGTTGATAGCTTTCGCCCATGGCTTCCCACTTATGTTTACCTAATTCGTGATAGGGTAGTAACTCTACCTTTTCAATGTTTTTCATGGGTTTGATAAACTCGGCCAGTTGTAATGCCGATGCTTCATCGTCGGTAAATCCGCCCACTACTACATAACGTATCCACGTCGCTTGATTACGCTCTGCCAAATACTGCGCAAACTGTAATGTTCTATGGTTGCTGACTTTGGTTAACTCAATATGTTTTTCATCGTCCATGTGCTTGATGTCGAGCAGGACCAAGTCAGTATGGTCGAGTAACTCATCAATCACTGGCGTGTACTTACGTACAAAACCATTGGTATCTAAACAGGTATGAATACCTTCTTGCTGACAGGCTGTGAATAATTCGGCGACAAATTCGGCCTGTAAAATGGCTTCACCACCACTGGCCGTAACACCACCATTGCTGGCATCGAGAAAAGGCCGATAGCTGATGATTTGACTCATTAACTCATCGACCAGAACTTCTTTTCCACCATCAAGATCCCAAGTGTCACGGTTGTGGCAATATTGGCAGCGCATTAAACAGCCCTGCATAAAGGTGATAAACCGTATGCCGGGACCATCTACTGTGCCAAAGGATTCCACCGAGTGGATCCGACCGATAACTGCCATTGTGACTCCTGTTAAAATAAGTGAGGCTGTAGCACAGTGTACTACAGCCTTGACTAATTTAGCTTACAGACCTTTTGTGAATGTACGCGTGATCACATCTTGTTGCTGCTCTGGCGTCAGTGAGTTGAAGCGCACTGCATAGCCAGAAACACGGATGGTCAGCTGTGGATACTTGTCTGGATGCTTAACGGCATCTTCGAGCATCTCGCGGTTCATCACGTTGACGTTCAAGTGTTGGCCACCTTCTTTTTTGTCATTGTGGTCGAAGTATCCGTCCATCAATGCCGCTAAGTTGGTACGGCGAGCATCATCATCTTTACCCAGCGCATTTGGCACGATTGAGAAGGTATAAGAGATACCATCTTGAGCGTGGGCAAATGGGAGTTTTGCCACTGAGGTTAAAGAAGCGATTGCGCCTTTTTCATCACGGCCATGCATAGGGTTTGCACCCGGTGCAAATGGCGCACCTGAACGACGACCATCTGGTGTGTTACCGGTTTTCTTACCATAAACCACGTTTGAGGTGATGGTCAGAATTGACTGCGTTGGGATCGCATTGCGATACATTTTACGGTCACGAATTTTCGCCATAAAACGTTCAACTAAGTCACAGGCGATATCATCAACACGTGGGTCGTTGTTACCAAATTTTGGATAGTCACCGCTGATTTCGAAATCAACGGCTATGCCGTTTTCATCACGAACCGGTTTTACGGTGGCGAATTTGATGGCAGACAGTGAGTCGGCTGCGATAGATAAACCCGCAATACCACAAGCCATAGTGCGACGTACGTCTCTGTCGTGCAGCGCCATAAGCGCGGCTTCGTAAGAGTACTTATCGTGCATGTAGTGGATTGAGTTCAGTGCAGTGACATATTGAGTCGCTAACCAATCCATTAAACCGTCTAAGCGATTCATCACATCATCAAAGTTGAGCACTTCGTCTGTGATCATGTCTGCTTTAGGGGCAATTTGGATTTTCAGTTTTTCGTCTACGCCGCCGTTAATCGCATACAGCATGGTTTTCGCTAAGTTAGCGCGAGCACCGAAGAACTGCATGTGTTTACCCACAACCATAGGGCTCACACAACAGGCGATTGCATAGTCGTCTGATTGGAAATCTGGACGCATTAAGTCATCGTTTTCGTATTGGATTGAGCTAGTGTCGATAGACACTTTGGCGCAATATTTTTTGAAACCGATTGGCAGTTTATCTGACCATAATACCGTGATGTTTGGCTCTGGACTTGGACCCATAGTGTAAAGGGTGTTCAAGAAACGGAAGCTTGATTTCGTCACTAACGTACGGCCATCTAAGCCCATACCGCCGATTGACTCCGTTGCCCAAATTGGGTCGCCTGAGAACAATTCGTCGTATTCAGGGGTACGTAGGAAACGCACCATACGCAATTTCATCACAAAATGGTCAACCATTTCTTGAGCTTGTTGCTCAGTTAAGGTGCCATTTTTCAGATCACGTTCAATATAGATGTCGAGGAATGAAGAGGTACGACCTAATGACATGGCAGCGCCGTTTTGGCTCTTCACTGCAGCTAAATAGCCGAAGTAAGTCCATTGGATCGCTTCTTGTGCATTGGTCGCTGGACGAGAAATATCGAAGCCATACTTGGCAGCCATTTTCTTCATTTGGCCTAATGCACGGTGTTGCTCGGCAATTTCTTCACGTAATTGGATAACGTTAGATAACTCTTCACCCGCTTCGAACTGCGCTTGCAGTGAGCTAAATTGGGCAAACTTATCTTTCATCAGGTAATCGATACCGTAAAGTGCCACACGGCGATAGTCACCAATGATACGGCCACGGCCATAAGCATCGGGTAAGCCCGTTAAAATACCTGATTTACGACAGGCCATAATTTCGGGGGTGTAAACATCGAACACACCTTGGTTATGGGTTTTGCGCAGTTCTGAATAAACGTATTTAACATCTTCATCCAGTACACGATCGTAGGCGGCGCATGAGCTTTCCACCATACGAATACCACCGTTAGGCAACATAGCGCGTTTTAGCGGCGCGTCTGTTTGTAAGCCAACGATAGTTTCTAATTCTTTGTTGATGTAGCCAGCGTCGTGGGAAGTAATGGTTGAAACCATCTTAGTGTCGAAATCAACAGGCGCGTGGGTACGGTTTTCCTGTTTGATGCCTTCCATGACTTTATCCCACAATTTTGTGGTCGCTTCGGTGGCACCGGCGAGGAAGGACTCGTCGCCTTCAAAAGGCGCGTAGTTTTGTTGGATAAAGTCACGTACATTGACTTCAGATTTCCAATCGCCAGGAGTAAAGCCTTCCCATGCGTTGGCAAACAGTTCAGTTTTGTCGGTCATCGTACTAATACCTTCTGGTTGAGATAAAAGGTTATTGGCGATCAGCGTTAAGCAATGCTGAGTATAAGCCAATAGCTAATTCCTGAAATAAAGCTCCCTTCATGATGACGCCCTATGATGGGAACTGGATTTTGAAGCGCTCGTCACTCCAAAAGTCTGTCTATTGATACCCGATAAGATGACAAATATTCGCTTACTTTGATTATCGGCTACTGATAAATCTTTATAATTGGTAAGACCAATTGTCCATAAGCATATTAACATAGGTCTGTCGCTATCGCATCTTAAACGGCTTGGTTTATGCTCTGTTAATCCCAAATTTGCTAGCTAGGTAGCATTTTTTTACCACAATAGGGAATACGGCACGCTTTTTAACTTGGTGTGACATCTGAACCCCATTATCTCTTAAATCAGCCTGCCTATATTGTTACCATTTACTGTCCACCTTTAGCGAGGATAAATCTATCCTCGTATAGGCTGATTTTGATTGGTGGGAGTCACGGCTCGATAATGGGAGCTGTCACAGTAGGCGCAGTGGTTATGATATTAAAAATAAGTTTGATGTTAGCTATTTGTATTAATTTATTTTTCTTTGCTAACTTAGTGTCGATTTAGGATACGGCATGTCATAACGCCATCAAATAAAGCATGCAATACTTAAATCATTCAGGAAGGGTTAGAGAGTGGCTAAATATGGTAGTTTGCAATGATGCAGGCAACTTGTTACTTGCTGTTGGACTGAACTGTCAATGCTAAATTATGGGTTATAGTGGGTTCAATTTAATGAATACCGAGATACACGCGTCAAGCTATTGGTCATTTAATGTGTCATTGCTGAGGTTAACTTGAATCTATAGCGCATTAATTTAAGCGTTAGTTCGCTAAATATGAGATGGAAACGTGCAGGATATGCATTGTATACCATCTTAATTAAGCCACATTCTCGCGATGAAAACCGGGCTGTCATGGTAAGACCAATTAACCTTTTGTGTTTTTGGCTTCAAAGTTTTCACATTTTGGGTGTGAATAGCATCACGCTTTAGCAATATCTGCTTCACAGCATAAGCGCGTTGTATGATACAAAGCGAGACTTTAGTGAATCATCATTTAAGCAAATCATTATCTCGGTTTTGATTCGTGTTATCTGCGCAATGGCGCTGCTGGAGATACCTATGCTACGCGTTCAAGTTTGTTTATCTGAAGTTGGAGTTATGCAATGAAAAGCCCAAATCCATCGTCATCAGTTCCAACTGTGACAAACAGCGCACATGAAGCGCCACAGGTTTCAGCTCATTTTAGTTGTTACAATCAGGCTGAAATTTACGGGACAAGCAAAGTGGTTAAAGCACCTTGGCAGTCCTTTGGCTTAGCCGTGTTTGCTGGCGCATTTATCGCTTTAGCCTTTGTTTTTTATTTAACCGTAACTACTGGCGCAGGCGATGCGTCTTGGGGTTTAGTTCGTTTCGTTGGCGGAATAGCCTTTAGTTTAGGTTTAATCTTAGTGGTTGTTTGCGGTGGAGAACTGTTCACCAGTTCTGTGCTCAGTACCGTCGCCTGGGCACAAAAACAGGTCACTGGCGCTGAATTACTCAAATGTTGGTGCCGCGTGTATGCCGGCAATTTTGTCGGCGCCATGTTGATGGTTTGCTTGATCACTGCCGCAGGTATGTATGAGCTAGATGGTGGTAATTGGGGATTAAATGCCCTTAAAGTGGCGCAGCACAAACTTCACCACACTTGGGTCCAAGCTTTTAGTTTAGGCATTTTATGTAACATGTTGGTGTGTTTAGGTGTGTGGATGACCTTTGCTAGTCGTGATGTACTGACGAAATCGTTACTGTTAATTTTACCTGTGGCTATGTTCGTCAGTAGTGGCTTTGAACACAGTATCGCTAACTTATTTATGGTGCCTATGGGCATGATGATCCAATCTATCGCCAGCCCAGAGTTCTTCGTGTCTTTAGGGGTTACTCAAGCACAATTTGCCGATTTAACCGTGGCAAACTTTATATTCAATAATTTAATCCCAGTCACCCTAGGCAATATTGTCGGTGGCGGTGTGATTGTTGGTTTAGGTTATTGGTGGATAGAGCAGGGTAAAGTAACCTTGGCTGAACCACACAAAGCTCATCATGAACACTTTTCTGCACCACATTCACATACTGAAAAACCTCAGCATCAGAGTGAGATTAAGCTGACTAAACATTCCTAGAACGCCTTTAATTATTAGTCTGAAGTGAAAGTGCCCAGCAGGTAGCTGGGCACTTTTTTATGTCGGTTTTCTATGATGTGTAAATGATGAAGTAAATAAAAACGGCATCCGAAGATGCCGTTTTTTGATTAGGTTCTAACTAATAAATGCGAGATTAGAATTTAACTTCGCCTTCGATAAACCATTCACGACCACGCGCATCATATGATGAGCGGTTATAGTGTGGCCAGGCTGTATCTGTTGGATCAAAGTTTGGTCCAGCATTAAATAAGTTCATTACACCGCCAGTCACTTTAATTGCGTCTGTGATGTTATAAGCTGATGTTAAGTTCCACTTCGTTTGTGATGCAATTTCGTTTGCACTTTCATTGAATGCCAAACCTTTATCTAATGCAGCTTTTTTAAACGATTTATATCCAACACCATGCATTCTTGCTGTGTGGTAAGCACCTAAAGTTGTTTCAAAATCGTTTATATACCAACCTAAAATGATATTGGCTTTATATTGCGGTAAACCACCATCATCAATGTCATCATCAATTGCTGCTGTAGGATCTGTTTGTACTTCAGAAAGAAGAATATAAGTACCATTAAAGTTTAGTTTTAACTCACCAAAGTCAGCGACATCCCATCCATAACCAGTGGTTAAGTCAATACCACGAACTTTCTGATAAGCAAGGTTTTGTGCGACGGTATTAATGTGAGTAATGGTACCTAATGCGTCACGGGTGATCATGTTTGCATAAGTTTCATATTCACGAGCAGCTTTGCTTGCAGAGATGTCACTTACCATGTCATCCAGTTTCCACTCCCAAATATCGAGTGAAGCATTTAAGCTATCGCCACCATAAACAGCACCTATGTTGGCTGTATAGCCTGTTTCAGCGCTAAGATCTTTGTTAGCACCAGTAGTGATATCAATATTGAGTTCATTACAGATTTTGTTCAGTGTTGGATCTGGATTTTTCTGAGATGGAGTTCCACCTAGAGCTTGGCACTGTTTAAAATCAATGATATTGCTATATGCTTGAGTTGCATCTCCATATACGCGATGCATATCTGGTGCGCGGAACACTTTACTGATAGAGCCACGAACTAATAATTCATCAAGTGGGCGATACTCTACGGTTAATTGAGGCGACAAATTTCCACCGAAATCATCATATCGGTCATAACGTAAGGCCGCATCAAGTGTTAAGTCCTCAAGAACTGGAAGCTTTAATTCCATATAGGTTGCCCAGTATGAACGCTCACCAGCACCTGATGAACCACCACGGCTTAGAATATTGCCTTTAACAGATTCTGAGTCAGATTCTGATGAGTAGTCTTGAGTGGTATATTCCGCCCCAAAAGCAAAGTCTGCTGAACCTGCTGGCAGTTCAAATGCTGGACCTGTGATATTTGCTTGAATATTTTTTTGAGTTGATTGAGCTTTTTCAAACGGAGTGTACGCTATACCGCTGACATCATTTGTGCTGATAGGCGCAAGCAGTGATTTACCGTCAGTACCTTGAGCTAGATAATTAAATAATCCACCCACAGTCGCAAAGCCACTATTGAATACATCCACATTAGTACGGCCGTAATTTACGGATGTATCCCAACTATAATCATCAGCGATCACGCCTTCCAAGCCCGCGGTGAAGAAATAGTTACGGGTACTTGTTTCTCCTGCGCGGTTGCCGAATTCGTGCAAACGACGAATATAGTTGTAGTCACCATTTTCGGCATTTTTAAAATCTCCACCAAGACCTGTATTCTTGTCGAATGTTTTTGTCAGTGAATCATCTAAATCAACGCCTAAAGTTACTTTGTCTCCTGCAACATTGACTGTGTAGTTATCGATACCCATAGGTTCGATACGTGTTGTTGATTTTGCTTCTGCAAAATCAAGACGTCCTACAAAGTTCAAATTATCTGCAAGTTCATAGTTAAAGTTCGTTGAACTGATAAAACGAGTGCTTTCTGGTGATAGATCGCGCCACTTTGAGCGATCAAAGCCACATGCGCTACCTGTCCAAAGAAAACCGCCCGCTTCGCATTCACTCGCAGTTAGGACACGTTGGCCTTTTGGTGTCGTTCCACCAGCAGGTTTTTTACCTGTAATGCCAGCCCCATATGAGCTGTATTGTGAATATTTACTATAAGGTACTTTGTCTGTATCTAATCCAAAAACAGCTCTATCAGTTGCATTCAAACGCTCAGTATCAGTAAATTCGATGAAGGTTGAGACGTTACCACGTTCGGAAGATGAACCCAGAGATAGCGCAATTCGATCGCTTCCACCACCGCCTTCAGTAGTATCACCATGTCGATATTTTAATGCGACGCCATCAAAATCTCTTTTTAAAATAATGTTTACTACGCCACCAACAGCATCTGCACCATAAATTGCTGAACCACCAGATTGTAATATCTCAATACGAGCAACAGCTTCCATTGGTAAGTTTGCGGTATCAACAAAGTTGTCTGTACCACCTGCTGGTTTAGGATATTGGTTGAGACGTTTACCGTTAATCAATGTTAGCGTTCTGCTTGCACCCGCATTACGTAAACTGATTGATGACGCAGCTGGTGTAAAACCATGTACTGATTGAGTTGTCATTGCTCCTGTTGTTGAAGTCAGGCTCTGCAATGCATCTTGTACGTTAGTAAAACCTTGTTTTGCCATATCATCAGCACTTAGTACTGTAACTGGGGTTGCGGTTTCCATATCGGTACGCTTAATACGTGAACCTGTTACTTCAATACGTTCAACTTTGGCACCATCTTCAGCTGCATATACTATCGAAGTGGTTAACGCGGCAGTAGCTGCTCCGCTTATTAATGCAAAGCGAACGGCTTTGGCTAATGTAGAATTTGCACGCATTTTATTCTCCCTTAACACATGTTGTATGTTTATTTTTTATTTTTCTTAAATGGTTACTTATGTAAAGAATTAAGCTCTCATTTAATTGAGTTCAGGATATAACCACAAGAAAATAACAAGTGCAACATTGGTCATGCTGGAGTTTTGTTTAAAATTTGTTATTTACTCTCTTTTTAAAATGCAGATATAAGTAGGGTGTGTGTGTAATCGGTGGCAGATAAGGTTTTAATCTGATGGTTTTGTTTTTTATTTGGCTTTTTGTTTTTATTATTGGTTCTTTGTGTTTTTTTATTGTTGCTAATGTTTTGTTTTATTGTGTTTTAATTTTGTTGTTTTCAATAATAGTTTGAAACTATTTTATGTGAAAAAGTAAAAATTAATAACGATATGGTTTGTCATTCCATATATTTTAGATTGGATGATTGAGGAGTGCTATCAATAAGGGTTTTCATGCGGTTTAATTTTGTATGGTGATATTTTTACACCGCGTCAGGAAGCTAGAAGTAAAATTATGGAATGAAATGTTGTAAAGAATGAAAACTAATCAAATGCTATTTCTGATTATTTAATTTTGACTGTTTAAATATAAAAGCGAAGTGAATATCTATTCACTTCGCTTTCGGTTTATTGTTTAGTTTTTTGAGTGAACAATTCATTTGTATGGTTAATTATTTTTACAAAAAGCTGTTCTGTTTATTTGCTATTTAGAACTGATTTGTGCTCTACCACGTTAAATTGCAGTGGAAAGTAGTGTCCTAAATAACGTAGGGCGACATAGGCAACCACTAAGGTGGCGATTACCAGTTCGAATTCTGCTAAGTATTTTATCCATATCGCTAACTCACCCATGTTATTGAACTGCGTTAACCAAGCAGCGGTTTTAAAGAGGGCGGTTGCACCGATCACCATAGGGAAGGTAAAGGCTGCGTAGCCTGGGCTAAAGGGCAGTTTTAGTAGGTGAAAGAAGGCCAAGTAGATGATGCTGGTCATCAGAATGGCGATGCTCAGTAGTAAGGCGACTAAGGGAATTGATGCCTGCTCACAAACAGTCAGATAGCCCGCGAGTGATAAACTGGCGGGAGCTGCAAGAATGGCAATGGTTGGTTTAGCGGCATCAGGTATCGTCTGACAGAAAATGAGGCGATAGAGCATCAAAGGCAGCATGATTAAGTAGGCTAACATTCCAAAAACCAAAATGGCGTTTGCTAACCATTGGTAATCAGATACAGGGAAAGACACCGCCGCGACGATAATGCCAATCGGTGGTACAAACCAGCTTGGAACCATGTGCTCGAGTTTAAAATCGATGGCGCGAAAGTAGATAAACGCGCTTAGGAAGATCACATGGATACCAATGGCGACTAGCCACAGAGTTAAGCCTGCATGGGGGAAATAATCGCCGAGTGATTTAGACACCACCATCAAGCCCATGGCGAAGGTGGGGATCACACTACCAATCACAGGGTGACTAAGCTCGTCCTTTAAAATATTAGGATGAAGCATGAATTTACCCATGAGCAATAACAGTAACACAGAGGCTATGATGGCACCTGTGAGTTGTCCTGCGCCATTAAGTGAAGGTGTCATGTTCTCCCATGTCCAACCTAAGCTGGCAATTGCCAGTGCCAACCCAGCCATAGGGCTGGGAAGTTTAGCTGCGTGGGATGTCCAGCGTTTGCGTTTTGAAGTCATTTTGAATACCTCTCAATACTGACAATGCTTAACATCGCTTTTTTGGGGCGCTGTTTTGATGTATTTAGTGTACTGCGGGTATCAATGATAAATAAATTTGATTAATTTTATTCATTGCATAAGTTTTGTTTACTTTGATGTTGCTATTAAACTTAAGGTTTGAGTTTACAACGCAGTAGCGTGTGCCCTAGGCCAAGATTGTCTGTATCTTCATCCACATACAGTCCCGCTTGGTGAAGCAGGGCCAATAAATCCTTAGAGTGATACATGCGGCTATTGCCATTGGCCATGGCGCTGAAATAGAGGCTAGTGGCATTTACGCAATAGGCGGAGGCGGCCGATGGCTGTCTATCCCAAAAGGTTTCGACGATAAAGAGTTGGCTGCTTGATGTCATTGCCTTTGCCGTGCGTTGTAAAATGCTCAGGATTTGGATTTTTGAGAAGCAATCCAGAAATTGACTCATCCAGTAAGTATCGGCGCCTTCGACAAAGGGTAGTGAGTCGTCCAGCAGATCGGTGGCAAAGGTATGCACGCGTGCTGCAAAACCTCGTGCGAGTGCATTTTGTGTGGCTACCTCTAGTTGCCCCGGAAAATCCATAATCGTGACTTCAACGTTTGTGTCATAATCACAGCAGCTCAGTGCCCATTTTCCCGTATTGCCGCCTATATCCACTAAATGGATTGGCTTATGGGCGAACACTAACGGCAGAAGCTGTGGAAAGGCATGATCCGAATAGTAATGATCGAAGGCAAACCAGCTCTGTTTCGCTTTGGGTGGTAAATCCTTCAAGGCAGGGTAGATAGTATCCCAGTCACCGAAAACCTTGAGTCCTGCGGCCTTGCCTTCGAGTAGTGCGGTATCAAGGCTAAAAAGGCCTTGATAACAAACGTCCTGCACAAAGTTAAGGTTGATGGCGGCCATGTCGTCATGGAGTAAAAAGTGCCCCGTTTTATCGAGCACATAGCCATTTTCATTTTGCCAAACTAAACCCATACTGAGTCCCATATCCAGCAATACCCCCAAGGCATATTCACTCAGTGGGGTGGATTGGCTTAACTCGGCTGCAGTGATCCCATGCTCGGCCGCGTTATCTATTTGCGCTAGCACATCGAATTTGAGTAGGCAGTGGGCGACTTGAAAGCTGATGGGGCCAAAGGCAATTTTTTGAGCTTCAAACTTTGCATTGAAGGCGCTGATATTACTTGATGTTCGGTAAAAAGACATAAAAAGGAATGAATTGGCGAGCGGGTCCGTTCTTTATAACCAAGTTAGCCGTGAAAGCCAGTTGAGATACGAAGAACTATGAGCTGTATCCAAACTTGAGCAGTAACTTGTTTATGCTCTGTAATCGAGATCTAAATAATGGAATGCCATAAATAAAAATACCCAGCCAAAGCTGGGTATTTTAAGGACGAGAAAACGTCGTTTATTGAACGTTTTCTTCGTCGCCGAATTGGCCTTGGAACAAGACTGAAGATAGGTAACGCTCGGCAGCCGATGGCAAAATCACCACAATGGTTTTGCCTGCAAACTCTGGCAACTCAGCGATGCGGTTGGCGGCGACAACGGCGGCACCTGATGAAATACCCACTAAAATGCCTTCTTCTTGCATTAAGCGGCGGGCCATGTCGATGGCTTCATCGTTAGTAACAGCTTCAACACGGTCAATCAATTCTAAATCTAAGTTACCTGGGATAAAGCCAGCACCAATACCTTGGATTTTATGCGGCCCTGGTTGCACAGGTAAGCCAGCTAAGGTTTGAGCTATAACAGGAGAATCTGCTGGCTCAACCGCCACTGAGGTGATGGTTTTACCTGCCACTTTTTTCAAGTAACGGCTTACACCAGTAATTGTACCGCCAGTACCTACACCAGCAACAAACACATCCACTTCACCGTCGGTATCATTCCAGATTTCTGGACCTGTGGTTTTTTCATGGATTTCTGGGTTAGCAGGGTTATTAAACTGCTGCAATAAAATGTATTTTTCAGGAGCCGATTGGCGAATTTCTTCCGCTTTATCAATCGCACCTTTCATGCCTTTCGCGCCTTCAGTCAGCACGAGAGTTGCGCCTAAGGCTTTGAGTAGCTTACGACGCTCTAAACTCATGGTATTTGGCATGGTCAGGGTCAGTTTATAGCCACGGGCCGCGGCAACATACGCTAATGCAATACCTGTGTTGCCTGATGTTGGCTCAATCAGCTCGTGATTTTTTGTTAATAGACCTTTCTTCTCGGCATCCCAAATCATATTGGCACCGATACGGCATTTAACACTGAAACTTGGGTTACGGGCTTCGACTTTGGCCAGCACTTTACCTTGGCTAACACGGTTTAAACGTACTAGCGGTGTATTACCAATAGTATATGAATTATCTTCGAAAATTTTGCTCATGGATTGCTTGCTCCTATGTTGGCACTACTGAATCATAATCTGCTGTGGCGCTTTTAGAAGTGATTGTTTGTTCTTCTTTATTCGATTTGGTTATTAAAGGGTGTGCTGTTATTCGCAAACCCTGATTGGCAGCCAGTTTAACTGTGTTAACCTCTTGCTAACATAAAAAAGATTGTGGCATTAACAGGGATAACTTCTTGATGTCTCAATCGTAAAACTAGCCTATCACTCGTATCGGACAAGCGCAAAGATGAAGCAGCAACAAATGGATCTGGGTAAAGATCCAAAAACGATGGTAACACCAAAGGCATTTACCATTGCAGCAGCCGTGTTATACACCCCATTGGCGACACCGTTGAAGCGGATGTTAGCCATACTGATTGATGGTTTGCTGATCACTGTGTTAGCTGAGCAGATGGATTGGATGTTTGTCTTGCTGGTGGTCAGTATTATCTGGATTGAAAAGCGCAGTCGTAAGTTTGGTCGTTTATTAAAGTGGGGACTTTATGCCCTGATGTTGGTTTTTATGTTGCTGACAACCGCCAATAATCTGTTTGATTTTAATGGCTCAGACGTTAAAAGCAGTGAGGGAGTAGAGCAACAATTGGCATTAGGTGAACAAATCATTACGTCACTACCAGCATTGATGTCGTTGAGCCAGTGCAATAATTATGTTTGTGGTAAAACTCAAGTTCAATCCCTACATGAAGCGATAAAAAGCGCTTCAGGATCAAAGGGCATGACAGAAAATGATCAACGTGAAATAGTGCTAGCAACCATAGCCAACAGTAGTTTGCCTGCCATAGACAGTGAAAAGTTACAGGCGGAAGTGCTTAATGGCAGCCTATGGCCTGTTATTACGCTTCCTGTTGAGTTGGCGACAACAGATTCTCCGCCTGAGCCACTTCAGCCTATTCAAGCTATTTCGCCGGATGTACAGCCGCAAAGTGCGGTGGCTGATGCAGTGAATGTGAGCCCTTCGCAATATTCTCGCCTCAGAACCGTTGATGAAGCAACAAGCCATAGTGTTGTCGCTTGGGTTAAAGGCTTTCTGAGTGATATGGGGCTGGGTTTTGGTTGGGCAGCGTTTTACTTTACCGTCTTTACTGCACGATTTGATGGTCAAACCTTAGGTAAGAAGATGCTGGGCATTCGGGTGATCCAGCTCGATGGTGCCAACATCAGTTTATGGGCCGCGTTTGGCCGTTATGGTGGCTATGCCGCAGGCTTTACCACAGGCTTACTTGGCTTTATGCAAATATTTTGGGATGCCAATCGGCAGGGGATCCAAGATAAAATATCTTCAACAGTCGTGATAGACTTAGTGCAAATGCATAAAAAGCAACGATTAGAGCAACAAGCGCAGGGGCAAAATGAGTTAGCACCTGTGCTTACGAGTGATGATGCATCCTCTGCTCACCTTACAACCAGTACCCGTTTGGAGCATTTATGAAACAGGTCGTCATTTCGGGGAGTGGCCTATTTACGCCGCCCCACAGTATTTCCAATGAAGCCTTAGTTGAGAGCTTCAATGCTTATGTGGATATTTTCAATCTTGAAAATGCAGGCTTAATTGAGCAAGGCCATGTTGCGGCTTTGTCCTATTCATCGAGCGAGTTTATTGAAAAAGCCTCAGGTATCAAGCACAGATATGTGATGGTGAAAGAGGGCATTCTGGATCCCGAAGTCATGATGCCGTTGATTCCTGAGCGCAGTAGTGACGAATTATCTATGCAGGCCGAGATTGGCCTTGAAGCTGCCTTGATGGCACTAAAGAATGCCAATCTCAAGGCTGAGCAAATTGACTTAGTGATTGTTGCCTGTGCTTATACTCAGCGTGCGTATCCTGCTATGGCGATTGAAATTCAACGTGCACTGGGTACGCGGGGTTATGGTTACGACATGCAGGTAGCGTGTTCATCGGCGACGTTTGCAATTGTCGCCGCGGCTAATGCCATTGCTACGGGTTCTGCCTCAAGAGTGTTAGTGATCAACCCTGAGATTTGCTCGGCACAGGTGAATTATCGCGACCGTGACAGCCATTTTATCTTCGGTGATGTGGCGACGGCTCTGGTACTGGAAGAACAAAGCTTAGCCCAGTCTGATCATGTGTTTAAGATCCTCTCAAGCCGCTGTTTTACCGATTACTCGAACAATATTCGCAGTAATTTCGGTTTCTTGAATCGCTGCGATCCGAGTGCGGCTCATCAAGCCGATAAGTTATTCCACCAACAAGGGCGCAAGGTATTTAAAGAGCTGTTGCCGATGATTTATCAGCATTTGGATGAACATCTGGCCGAACAAGCGTTAACGCCACAGTCTTTTAAGCGTTTATGGTTGCATCAAGCGAACATCAACATGAATCAGTTTGTAGTGAGAAAGTTGCTTGGGGATGATGTGTCAGCGGAACAAGCGCCCGTGGTGTTAGATGAATACGCCAATACGGCTTCCGCGGGTTCTGTGATTGCATTTCACAAGTTTTCCGGTGACTTTAAGACTGGCGATTTAGGTTTATTGAGTTCGTTTGGCGCAGGATATTCTATTGGCAGTGTTATTCTGCAGAAGGTCTAAGATTCTCACCGCCATAATAAAAAGCCCACATCGAGGAAGATGTGGGCTTTTTATGTCAGTTGTTTGCCTAAGTTGCTTTCTGTTTAAGGCAATGATTGTTTATAGCAGCCATGCGTAACTTAACTTCATAAAGTAGGTTTTCTCGTCCCGCGTCAGGCGGCTTAACTCATCATTAGCCTGCAAACTATCAGAGTATCCAAGGTAGAACACACTCTGCGGATTGAGTTTATAACCGTAGAGGAGTTCATTACCTAAATGCGCTTCCTCACTCTGAGGCGCCGAATATAAATACTGCGCCACATTGCGATTTATCCGGGTGTAAATGCTAGAAAGGCGAATAAAACTGTGTAGACTGAATTGCCAGTTGAGGCGTACATCGCTCAGATTCGCGGTAAAAAGCGCACCTTGTTCCACATCCATTTGCTGATAAAGATGGGATATATCGATAGAAAGTCCATTAGCAATTTTCCAATTGATACTCGGGTTCATTTGCGTTTTAGTGCCCAGCCTATCATTGATAAAATCAATTTCATCGCCGTAGTACATTTCAAGCTCCATACTCAGGGGCGATAACGGGGTTACTGCGCCATAAAACCACACTTGGGTTTCATCATATAGTTGACTATTTCCGGCGATAGTGAGTTGTGAAGCATCGCGGCGAGGACCCACACGTTCACGGGTTTCTACACCAAAGGTGATTTCGCTTTGTAATGCGCCGAGGATTTCGATGTAGGCTTCATACTCTTCTTCAAGTCGTTCGCCTGCTTGGTTATGAGTGATATCCCAATCTCCCGCTAATTCCACCTTGTTAAAGGTGCCCGTAGGATACCAAATCAAACCCGCACCAGCCTCAAAGGTGCGGTAATCGATTTTTTCGACAAAGCCTAAATCGGCACGAAAATCGGGATCAACTGCGTTGTATTCACTGTAAGCAAACCAATTTCGCTCTTCGTGTTTAAAGGTTAACTGATATAAATTGCCGCCAAAGCGGCTATCAGATTGGCTACGTAATACTTGTTCGTTGAGTTGGCAGTGACCGAGTTCGCAATCAAGCTGAGATTGGCCACAGGGCAACCCATTACTAGGGTCATTTTCAGTATCAGTACAAAATTGACGATAGACTCCCGTGGGGTACTGAGTATCCGATTGGGCCACTTGCGCAGTGAAACTGTCCTGTGGTGTTGGTTGATATTTCGCATCCAGACTAATGACATAGTTGTGGTAATCGGGTTGGCTGTTGATCTCATAGTGCGGGTTATTTGCTGTACCATTGTGAGTGTTGTCACTGCTTGTTTTCGCGGTAAGTAATCCGCCGATGGAGAAGGTTTTGCTCATGTCGAAACGATAACGTCCCGCAAGGTTCAAACTTTCTTGATCAAGCGAGGCAACCTCTGAGCTTAAATTTCCCGGTACCAAAAACGTGGTTTGGCTATCGTTACTCGCTAGCAGAGCTAAGGTGTGATCATCGCTCTTACTTGTCAGTTTGATACCATAGTCTGGTGCAACAATATTGCGGGTGTGCAGCAGATTAACCTGTGTGTCGAAATAGTCTTTATTATCCAAAAAGAACGGCCGTTTCTCATCATAGAACAAGGAGAAAGTGCTGTTCACATCGAGCTGGCCTGCATCGGATTCCACTTGGGAAAAATCGGGATTAATGGTGGCATTGAGTAAGGTGCTGGAATTAATGCCCCAGCGTAAGTCTACACCTGGTTCGAGATTGTTATCAGCTTCCCAGCCATCCGCCTGTTTATGTTCGTTACGGTTGGCGATAAAAGTCGGGGTGATTTGTACATCCTGTCCTTGTTCTGCCCCCGCCAAGCCAGAAGCCACACCTAACTGACAAAGTTGACAACTCGTATTGCGGTCAATCTTATGGGTCGATAGGCGATGTTTTTCATTGCGTGGATAATAACGAATTAACTCAAAGCCCCATTCTTGCAGGCTTTTCTTGTCGTCAAAGTTGAACAGTCTCAGTGGTAATTCGACTTCGACCTGATAGCCATCGGCGGTGATCTTGCCTGCAGATTTCCAAATACCATCCCATGCTTCGCTTTCTTCACCCGTTAGTTCGTTTTCAATTGAGTCTAATTGCACGCCAAGGGGATTAATAAAAAATTGGTATGCTAAACGGGCATTATTAAAAGTATCGAGTTTAATTCCGACTAAATCATCACTCCACAGCTTGTCTCTGTCCTTGAGTGTGGCGCGAATGAGTTTGGGATTAATATCTTTGGCAGTAAATGCCACAAAAAGACTGGTTTTAGTCGCATAGACTCGCGCCTCGGTTTTCACTAATGCGGCAATGTTTTCCCCTGGTTGGGTTTCGTATTTGAGCTCTGTGACTGCGGCTTGTTGCCAAATGGCATCGTCCAACTCACCGTCGATATTGGCAGCACTGTTAAGTGTTGGAATGGCTAACTGAAATTGGCTGGCATAGCCAGCAATACAAGTTACAGGTAGAAAAGCAAGACTAGATAAGATGATGGCTAAGATTGATTTCAACAAAAAAGACTCAAATAACACATTCGTGGCGCGCATTTTGCCAGAAAACGTGAAGTTAACAATAGCGAGTAATTGTTACAAGGTTTGCGTTGATTTTAACGAGGCGAAACATGATTGGATTATTGGGTCTAAAAAATTGGGGAGCAGTGCTGAGCCATGACTCAGCACTGCTGGTGTTACTACTCGGGTGCTATGGCATGGTTGCGATACGCTTCACGATACTTATCTACCCACATGGCCGTCGCGCCACAAATCGCCACTGGCATGACGATAAAGTTGACTATGGGGATCATCGAAAATAGCGTCACAGTGGCGCCAAAGCTAAAACTGGTGCCACGGGTTTGATTCAAGGCAAAGCGCATATCTTTAAAACTGACCTTGTGGTTATCGAAGGGATAATCGCAGTACTGAATCGCCATCATCCAAGCGCTGAACAGAAACCATAAAATCGGCGCCAGCGTCTGGCCTACCATAGGCACTAAAAACAATAACAAAAATACCAGTGCGCGGGGCAGATAGTATTTGAGTTTGATCCACTCACGCCCAAGGATACGCGGTAAGTCTTTGATTAAATCAATACCAGAACCGGTATTCAGCTGCTTACCAGTTAATAGCTGCTCGACTTTTTCAGCCAACAGACCATTAAAGGGGGCAGCGAGCCAGTTCATGACGGAGCTAAATACAAAAGCAAGCATCACCAGCATAGTGGTGACGGCGAGTGGCCAAAGCAAAAAGTTTAACCAGCTTAAGTAGTCAGGGAGCTGGGCATTCATCCAAGTGAATAGCGTATCTAACTGGCCTATGGCTACATAAATGACGCCAGCAAACAGCAGAAGGTTAATCATTAACGGAATAAATACGAAAGTGCGCAGGCCTTTACGTGTGATTAAACCAAAGCCATCGAGAAAATAATTAACGCCACTTTTGGCTGGGAAGGGCAAGGTTTTTTTCTGTGTCATATCGTTTTTCCAAAAAGTTAAGCGACAGCTATATGCGATTGTGATCAACTCATGGACAGATGACAAGCTAAAAGCCGCATGAATTCAATAAAAAGCGTTACAAAATGCTGCCTGCTTTGTTAAAGTTGGCCGATAAATGCATTTGCACCGCTTGGCTCATTTTCGGGCCAGACTTCAGAGACGCGCTAACTGGCACCATGAGATTAAAACAGATAAAACTTGCCGGCTTTAAGTCGTTTGTCGATCCCACGAAAATTCCTTTTTTACAGGCATTAACCGCCATTATTGGCCCAAATGGCTGCGGCAAATCGAACGTGATCGATGCCGTGCGTTGGGTGCTCGGTGAAAGCTCGGCGAAGCACCTACGCGGTGATTCTATGGCCGATGTGATATTTAACGGTTCAAGCGCGCGAAAACCTGTGTCTGTGGCGGGTGTTGAACTTATTTTTGAAAACAAAGAGGGTCGCCTCGCTGGTCAGTATGCCAGTTATGAAGAAATCGCCGTTAAGCGTCAGGTGAGCCGCGACGGTGAGTCTTGGTATTTTCTCAATGGTCAAAAGTGTCGTCGTAAAGACATTACCGACTTGTTTATGGGCACAGGTCTTGGCCCGCGAAGTTATGCCATTATCGAGCAAGGCACTATTTCCCGCCTGATTGAATCTAAACCCCAAGACTTGCGCACCTTTATTGAGGAAGCCGCTGGGATTTCCCGCTATAAAGAGCGTCGGCGCGAAACTGAAAACCGTATTCGCCATACCCGCGAAAACCTCGAGCGTTTGGGCGATATTCGCAGTGAACTCGGTAAGCAGTTAGATAAACTCGCGCAGCAGGCTAAAGCCGCTAAACAATATCGTGAGCTTAAACAGGCCGAGCGTAAGACCCATGCTGAACTCCTTGTGATGCGCTATCAAGAGTTGCAAGCTCAGATGGCGAGCCTATCTGAGCAGATAAGTGCTATTGAAGTGCAGCAAGCGGCGGCGCAGTCACTCGCGCAAACCGATGAATTACAAACCACTGAACTGCAAGTGCAACTCGCGCAACTGGCGGAGCAAGAGCAGCGAGCCGTTGAAGCCTATTATCTGACTGGTACTGAAATCGCTAAGTTAGAGCAACAGCTACAGAATCAAAAGCAGCGCGACGCCCAGCTCGAAACCCAGTTGGCGCAAGTCAAAGAGCAGATCCAACAAAATACCGACAAGCTTAACGGCTATAAAGCGAGTCTTAGCGCGTTGGAGCTTGAGCTTGCCAAACTTGGGCCACAGCATGATGAGCAACAAGAGCTCATGGATGAGCTGCAATCCCAATGGGAAATGAGCATAGAACGTAGTCAGCAGCAGGCCGAAGTGGCGCGCCAACAGGCAGCGGATGTTTCTCAGCATAAGTTGCAGCTTGAACTACGTCGCAGCCAGTTAGCGCATCAGCAGCAATTACTGCAACACAAACAGCAGCAAAGTCGTGAGCAGCAGGCGCAACTTTCGGCGTTAATGGACGGTGATCTCGCATCGAGTATTACACCATTGCAGCAAGATATTGAGTCTTTGGATGATGCGCTCACACTGCAAAATGAAATTAATCATCAGCAAGAACAAAGTGTAAGTGCAAGTACGCAAGCTTTAGATGAAGCCCGTCATAGCGCTGAGCACATTCAGCAGCAATTAACCGCGACTAAAGCGCGCCATGAGCTGGTTGAACAGTGGTTGACTAAGCAAGAACAGCAGAGTGATAAACCGCAGTTATGGCAGAGTTTAACCGTTGAAAATGGTTGGGAAACAGCGGCGGAACTCGCCCTAAATGGCTTGTTGACCTTGCCCGTTGGCGTCACTGAAACTGAAATGGGGTTTCAAGCGTTAGCGTCACAATCAAGCCAAAGTGAATTTTTACAGGCTAAGGTGAATCTCGCCCCTTGGTTAGCGGGGCTTAAGTGGGCAAAGGATATCCATGCAGCGAAAGAACTGCTGCCACAGCTAACATCCGATCAACGGATTGTCACTGCCGACGGTTATCTACTGGGACAAGGTTTTTTAATCACGAAAACAGAGGGCGCCCAGTCACTGGTGCAACTCAGTAAAGAGCAAGCTCAGTTAGCGCAAAATATCCTCGATTTGCAACAATCCCTGCAGATTCGGCAAGACAAGATGACAGATCTTGCGGCTATTTTGCAGCAACAAAGACTGCAACTGACCGATGGCGCGCAAAAATTACATCAATTGCAGTTAGACAAAGCGACTAAGTCGATGCAGCTTAGTGGTTTAATCGAGCAAGTGAAGGCGCGCGTCGAACAGCAAAGTAAACTCGACGCGGCTTTAAGTACGAGTTTGATTGATATTGAACGCTTAAGCGAGCAATGCGAATTATTAGCAGAACAAGAAATGGAGCTCGATGAGACGCTGCAGGCTAGTGAAGATATTCAGCGGCAACTCATCCAAGACACACAGGCAGATAGTGTGCGCCATCAAGCATTAAAAGGGCATATTACTGAGGTAGAACGTCAATTATCAGCCACTTCGACGGGTTTGCAAGCCGTGACGATGCGCATGGCCGTGAGCACGGAGCAAATTGAATTACAGCAAGTGCGTGTCAATGAACTCATCCACTCCCGCGAGTCTGTGTTAACAGAACTTGCCAAAGTTGCCCAATTGAGTGGGGTGCAAAATAGTGTGCAGCTGACTGAACAGTTAACGCAGTTACTAAAGCAACAACATGAGCAACAACAGGGCTTAAAAGAGGTTCGTCAGCAGCAAAGTGTGCTCACAGACACATTAAACCGTATAGGAATAAAGCAAAAACAAGAGCTTGGTAAGCTTGAGGACTTGACTCAAAGCCTGAGCACGTTAAAGTTACGTCGTGAAGGAATAAAAGGCCAAGCGAATAGTCAGCTTGAAGCCTTACAGGAACAGCAAATCATTCTGTCTGAAATCCTTGGAAACTTGCCTGCAGAGGGGATGCCAGACAAGTGGCAGAGTGATTTAGATCAAATACGGCAGAAAATTGTTCGTTTAGGTGCTATTAACCTTGCGGCGATCGAAGAATTTGAACAGCAAAGTGAGCGAAAATCTTATCTTGATCATCAAGATGACGATTTAAATAAAGGGCTTGCAACCTTAGAGGAAGCGATCCGTAAAATAGATAAGGAAACCCGAAGCCGCTTTAAGACGACATTTGACTCAGTCAACGAAGATCTCGGACGCTTATTTCCGAAAGTGTTCGGTGGCGGCCGAGCTTATTTAGCGTTAACTGACGACGATTTGCTAGAAACGGGCGTGACTATCATGGCCCAACCACCGGGGAAGAAGAACAGCACAATCCATCTTCTTTCGGGTGGTGAAAAAGCATTAACCGCTTTATCATTGGTATTCGCCATTTTTAGGCTGAATCCTGCTCCCTTCTGTA
Organism: Shewanella sp. DC2-4; assembly: GCF_013248875.1. NCBI lineage: Bacteria > Pseudomonadati > Pseudomonadota > Gammaproteobacteria > Alteromonadales > Shewanellaceae > Shewanella > Shewanella sp. DC2-4. The sequence goes on from NZ_JABRVR010000002.1 coordinate 1,426,671, forward strand.
TGTTAGATGAAGTGGATGCGCCATTAGACGATGCCAACGTAGAACGCTTCTGTCGATTGCTAAAAGAAATGTCACAGAGCGTACAGTTTATTTATATCAGCCATAACAAAATAACCATGGAAATGGCGGATCAACTTATTGGCGTGACTATGCACGAGCCCGGTGTGTCTCGTATAGTTGCGGTAGACATAGAGCAAGCGGTGGCGATGGCTGACGCTGGATAACTAGAAGAAAGACAGGGTAACCAATGGAAGATTTGCAACTAGTATTGTTCGTTTTAGGCGCCATAGCCATAGTTGCTGTGCTGGTGCATGGATTTTGGTCTATCAGAAGACAACAGCCTAAATCATTGAAAGATAGCCCAATGAGCAACTTTTATAAGAAACAGGCTGAGAAAGGTGAGCCGAGTCCGAAGCGGATCGATTCAGAAGGGTTTGATGCCGATGGTATTGGCGCCGTACGCGTGCGCAAAGCCGGTGAACTTGCACCCAACAACGAAACTCCTGCGGCCAATCCTTATTTGAAGCAGGAAGTAAAGCTAGAACCTAAGCCTGAATTTAAACCACAAGAGTTTAAATCAACAGAATTTAAACCAGAGTTGAAAGTTGGCCCTAAACACGAGCCTGTGACAGCTCAGCCTGATTTTAGCTTGCAGCCACCCGTGGCAAAAGAGCAACACCGTGGCCCGAAAGTCTCGCGTCAAGAGCCCGTTTTGAACACTCAAGCGAGCACGCAAACTCCGCCAATGGGTCAATCCCATGCGGCTATCGTCGCGCAAAAAGCGGCTGAGCAGGAACATGCGTTACGTAGTGCAGCTCCACAGCAAACGGCCTTGTTTGACGAAAATGAATATAAAGAAGATAGCTATCAAGAAGAGGTTGTCGAACAAGCCGCTGAAGATGAGTTAGGTGAACCACGCGACGTACTGGTATTACACGTGGTCGCTAAAGAGGGTCTACAGCTTAACGGCGCCGAATTGCTACCTTGTTTCTTAACCTTGAATTTTAAATATGGCGATATGAATATTTTCCATCGCCATGTGGATAATGCTGGCAATGGTAAAGTATTGTTTTCGATAGCGAATATGCTAAAGCCTGGCGTGTTTGATCCGGATAATATGGAGCAGTTCAGTACCCAAGGTGTGGTGTTTTTCATGACTTTGCCTTGCTACGGTGACGCCCTAATGAATTTCTCGATTATGCTTAACTCGGCGCGTCAACTCGCGGATGATATCGATGCGGTCGTGCTTGACGGACAACGCCAACCTTGGGGTGAGTTCACGAAGCAAGATTATTTACACCGCATTCGCGCTAACGCTTAAGCCGACGCCGCAACTTGGCGGTTAATAGATTGATGAGGCCGCGATTGCGGCCTCATTTTTTGTGATCTACTTTTTGTGATCTAAAGAATTCTGGATAAAGAATATGCAAGACATTCAACTCGATACACTTCTGTCTAAAGACGTCACCCCAGAAAACGCATCGCAGGTGATGCAGGCGCTCAGCCAATCGCTGAACGAGCACAACATTCGTTACTATGTAGACGATGCACCGAGCATTACCGATTCTGAGTACGACAGGTTGATGCAGCGTTTACTCAAGTTAGAAGCCTTGTATCCCCATTTGATTGTCGCTGATTCACCGACTCAAAGGGTGGGCGGATTAGCGCTCGCCAAATTTGATCAAATCACGCACCTTAAGCCTATGTTGAGCCTAGATAACGCCTTCGATGAGGCGGATTTCAGTGCTTTCCATAAGCGTGTCACCGATAAAGTGGGTGAGGTGAGCTTTTGTTGTGAGCCTAAACTCGATGGCCTTGCCGTGAGTATTTTGTATCGCCATGGTGTGCTCGAGCGTGCGGCGACGCGTGGCGATGGTTCAGTGGGTGAAGACATCACTGAAAATGTGAAAACTATTAAATCGATCCCGCTTAAATTACGTGGTAATGATTTTCCCGAGGTCGTTGAAGTGCGCGGTGAGGCTTTTATGCCAAAAGCCGCTTTTGAAGCTTTGAATGACAGGGCGCGCGCCAAAGATGAAAAACTTTTTGTTAATCCGCGTAACGCAGCAGCCGGTAGCTTGCGACAACTCGACAGTAAAATTACTGCTGCCCGTTCATTGGCTTTTTATGCCTATGCGCTTGGTGTTGTTGAGCCCGACTCCCATCCGTTAGCTAAAACCCATTTTGAACAGTTGCAACAGCTTAAGTCGTGGGGTTTACCCGTAAGTAGTGAAATTAAAGTCTGCGCTGAACTAAGCCAAGTCTATGATTACTACAAAGACATTCTCAGCCGTCGCGGCGATTTAGCCTTTGAAATTGATGGCGTCGTGATGAAAGTTAACGACATTGCCCAGCAGCAACGTTTAGGCTTTGTGGCTAAATCTCCCCGCTGGGCGATTGCCTATAAGTTCCCCGCACAGGAAGAAATGACCCAACTTGAAGGCGTTGATTTTCAAGTGGGCCGCACAGGTGCCGTGACGCCAGTGGCGCGCTTAAAGCCAGTGTTTGTTGGTGGCGTGACGGTATCAAATGCAACGCTGCACAATGCCGATGAAATTGCCCGTTTAGGCATTAAGGTCGGTGACACTGTGATCATCCGCCGCGCTGGCGATGTGATCCCACAAATTGTTGCCATAGTGCCCGAAAGACGCCCTGAAACGGCGACAGACATTGTATTTCCGCATAATTGCCCTGTGTGTGGCAGTTTAGTCGAGCGCCTAGAAGGTGAGGCTGTGGCTCGCTGTAGCGGTGGTTTATTCTGCGAAGCGCAGCGTAAAGAAGCGATTAAGCATTTTGCATCCCGCAAGGCTTTAGATATCGATGGTATGGGCGACAAAGTCGTTGAGCAATTGATTGATAAAGAGTTAGTTCAAAGTCCTGCGGATCTGTTTAAGCTCACCGCTTCTATGATGACTATGCTTGACCGCATGGGGATGAAGTCGGCAACCAATTTAGCTGCCGCGATTGAAGCGGCCAAAACGACCACTCTCGCGCGTTTCTTATATGGCTTAGGTATTCGCGAAGTGGGCGAGGCGACGGCAGCAAACCTGGCGGCGCACTTTGCCAGTCTAGATACGCTGCGTGTGGCAACTGTGGAGCAGTTAACCGAAGTGGAAGATGTTGGTGCTGTCGTTGCCCAGCATGTGGCCCATTTTTTTGCCCAGCCCCATAACCTTGAAGTTATTGATGCTTTAGTTGCTGCAGGTGTTCATTGGCCTGCCATTGAAGCACCTAGTGCAGATGCACAGCCGCTTAAAGGCCAAACTTGGGTATTGACTGGCACCTTAAATCAGCTCAATCGCAATGATGCTAAAGCGCAGTTGCAGGCGCTGGGGGCGAAAGTGGCAGGCAGTGTCTCCAAAAATACCGATTGTTTAGTGGCAGGTGAGGCGGCAGGTTCAAAACTGGCTAAAGCGCAGGAGCTTGGTGTTAAAGTGATGGATGAAGACGAGCTGTTAGCCCTTCTCGCCGCGAACGCTTGATTGGCGTCATTTGAGAGAGCGTTGGCTTGATGTTGATTCAATGCTGGCTGTAGCGGCTGCAGCCTTGTATCGAGGGGTGAATACCGCCGAATAGCCGATATTAAATAGTGCCTGGCCCAAGGCGCTATTTTTTTTGTCTGAAAATAATCAAGGTGCGGAAAGATTATCTGCTTTGGCTATTGAATTAACCGCGATTGGCACCATCTCCTTGATATGCTGTTTTAGATTTTGCTGATTGGAAACCTATTTGAATTTTAGTCACATCACTTGGCTCGATGATAAAGGCCACATTAAACCGCCCATCTTTTTATATGCGCTTTTGGCTTATCTCGCGCGTGGTTGGTGTATTTTTATCGCCTCGCTGACTCAGATGGGTGATCGTTCTGAGTTAGTGCGGATTTTTTACCCTGAAAAGTCAGATTTTTTGCTAGCACTCGGGGCGGGACTTGGCGCGGTTTTGATTTATCTTGTGGTGATTGCTGAACGTCGCCGTTCGCCTCAATGGTTAAGACCGTTTTTTGTGCATTTAAAATGGGGGTTGTGGTTGCTGTTGATTATTGATGGCGTCTTGTTGGGTCAGCGGTTGATCCATGGCCAATTTCTGTTTCATTGGAGTCTTGCTTTAGATGCTTTAATGTTGTTTTGGTCGAGCATTTATCTTATTAAATCGAAGCGACTCAGTTATTACCTCCGTGATTGGCCAAAAGAAGAAGCTAAAGAACTTCAGCCTTAGTTTTTATCGTATTGTTATATAATAACTTTATTTAGATCTGAGCGGTGGGGCACATGACGATGTGTTCTATCCCTCAGTTTGATAAGGATTTTTACCTTATTTCTCCATTGAATGCTTTGAATCATCTATAGTTATATGTACTTAGCTTAAATGTGCCCTGTTGGATACGCAGATGAGGCCATCTGTTTATATCCACATTACATTTGAAAGGAGTCATATTGCGTGGCAAAAGTACCTCAAAAAAAGTTGTTACTGTCAGAAATTCAACTTGGCATGAGAGTCAAGTTGCCTTTGTCATGGACGAACCACCCTTTTTTATTTAACCGTGTTGATATTAGCAGTGCCGCTCAAATCGAAATGATCCGTGGCTTAGGCGTTCCCTATGTTTTTTTGTTATCTGAATTGAATCCCGGCTCGGAGACTGTTAGGGAAGATGAGGATGTTGAAGATGAAATTGAAGTTCCACCTGAGCGAGATCTTAAGGCCGATACCCGTAAGGCGATACGTTTAAGCCAAAAGCGTTTCCTTGAGAATGTAAATAACTGCCGAAATGTATTTGGCAAGATAGCCAGTGATCCCGAAGGTGCCTATCGATTATCGGCGGCACTGGTAGAAGACTTGCTCAGCCATCTACAGGAAGTTGAAAAACCTTTCCTCACTTTGGTTGGAATGGATGATAACGATGTCAGTGTGACCCAGCACGGGGTCTCTGTGGCAGTATTAGCAATGATGATGGGTCATGCACTGGATTTAAGCCCAAGGGAACTGCGTGATATTGCTCTTGGTAGTTTGTTACATGATATTGGAAAACTTAAGGTACCTGATGTTATTCGCCGTAAGCGCGGAGCCTTAACACCTCATGAGTCAAATTATCTGCAAATGCACCCTAATTTCGCCTATGACATGCTCAATCGTTCCGGATTATTCCCTAAAGAAGTACTCCACATTGTGCTACACCACCATGAGTTTATTGACGGTTCAGGTTTCCCTGATGGGTTAACTGATCATAAAATTCCTATAATTACGCAGATCGTGAGTTTGGCAAATGACTACGATCAACAGCTCAGTGGTCAACAAATATCCTCCCCTCAAGTCGCTTTAGGTTATTTGTTTAAGAATCGGGCCACTAAACATGCCGAATCTTTAATCGCTATTTTGGTTAAAATTCTCGGTATTTATCCACCAGGAACCATAGTGAAACTCTCCGATGGCTGTATCGCAAAAGTCATGATGACGACTAAAGATGTGAGTCAACCCCAAGTGTGGGCCTGCAAAGAGGATGGTAGTGAGCCATCGCTGCGTTTTTTAAGTAATGAAGGCGTGACAGTACAAAAAGCCATCAAGGCGGAAGAGTTGTCCGAGGGTGCTATTCGTACCTTACAAGTCGATAAAGGGATTAGTTTTTATTTTAGTTCGCTACAAGCTTGAATCTTATGCGCTAAGTTCCGTATTCTATCCGCTGATGTGATTCCCTTAGGGCTAATATGGCGAATGTAAAAGCAGAAAACAGCGCAGTAAAATCCAGTGTTGCTTTGGTCGGTTGTGGTTGGTTTGGTTTTGCTTTGGCAAAGCAACTTGTCCATGAAGGCTATCGAGTCACTGGCTGTAAGCGCAGTGCCGAAGAATTATCGGTATTAACTGAAGTCGGGATTGAAGCCTATCCGCTGCAATTGGGCCACGAAGCATCATCTGCCCCCGATGCTCAGGCGTTAAGCGGTTTATTTCAGACTGATTATCTGGTGGTCAATATTCCTCCACGGCTAAAGCGTGGTAATGCCGCTTATCTTGAAGAATTACAACAACTCATCGCATTAACTCAAGGCTGGCAATATCAGCGGATTGTGTTTATCAGCACTACGGGCGTATATCCGACCCAAGATAAATTGATGACAGAAGCCGATGCGATGACAGAATCAAGCGATAGCCAAGTGCTGTTAGATGCTGAAGCTTTATTTCAAGCATTGCCCCATACCTGTATCGTTCGTTTTGCTGGACTCGTCGGTCCTAAACGTCATCCTGGGCGTTTTCTTGCTGGAAAAACCGATGTGAGTGGAGCGAATGTCGCGGTAAATTTAGTCCATCTTAGCGACTGTGTGCGCGCCGTTAGCGCCATTCTCGCGGCAACTCATTCTGGATTATCAGTGGCGCCGATTTATAATCTTTGCGCACCTTCACATCCGACTAAAGCTGAGTTTTATCAAGCTGCTGCCGAATCTCTAGGTTTAGTCGCGCCAGAATTTAATCAACAATCTATGCCGAGTAAAGTCATCCAAGCTGACGCGATTGTCACAGATTTAGGCTTTCGATATCAGTATGTTTCGCCGCTGGATATGCTAGCGGCATGTTGAGAAAGGTTCATTACTGTTAAAGGTAAAAGTCGAACTTTTAGGTTATCTTTGGGTTCCAAGTTTGCTTGAGCAAATGTGTAATCCTTATTTAAACAAATGGCGAATAAAAAGAGACAATATAATGAGCGTGTTTAATCGAGTTCGACCTATAGCAGTATTTGCGTGCGGATTAATGCTGAGTGCCAGCTTTGCCCTGCAGGCTGCAAGTTTCGAGGAAGGCAAGGATTATGTCACTGTGGCGGGCATTACCGAAACGCAAAAGCCAGTGCTGCGGGAGTTTTTTTCTTATAACTGTACACATTGTTATAAGCAAGAACCGCTCATTGAGTCGACAGTAAAGCTGCTTGGCAAAGATGTGGCCTTTGAGCGTACCCCCGTTGGTGCAGGTCGTCCCGCTTGGGAATTGAGCCAGTTTGCCTATTATATGGCGCAAAAATTAAAGATGACTAAGCAAACCCATGGTGCCATTTTTAAGCAAATTCATGAGAAAGGTGAGCAATTTACCACCCTTGAGCAAGTAAAAGCCTTTTTCATTGCCCAAGGCGCTAGGGTGGATGATGTAGATGCCGCGATGAATTCCGTCGATGCTAAATTCACCCTAATGAATTATGACTCTCAAGCTGAGCTTGCTGGGATCAAGGGGGTACCGTCATTACTGGTTAATGGCCGTTATATGCTGACCTCAACCGCACATACCGCAGAAGAATTGGCGGCGTTAGTGAAGTTTTTAGCTGCGAAGTAACGGCATTTTATAGACGGACGGCGCGCGATGTATCATGCGATGAAAGTTGCTTGTTGCGAGTAACGCTTAGTCACGTTTCCTCAAGGTAGATTGAGTAACCCAGCATAGGCTGGGTTATTTTTTGTTGTAAACCTGCAAGGTGACTGTGAGTCAAACCCTAACATTTTGACGAAATAACATGATGAAATGAAACGGTAAGCAATTGGGCTGACCTAGGTTTGATGAAAGATTTAACGTCTCTAATTGATTGAGAAACTCATGATTAAAACTCTCAATAATCTAGGCTAAAAATCTTAAATCATCTGATTTTTAGCCAGTCTAGAGCCGTATTAAAGGTCATTTAAATTTCTAATTTCCCTAGTTCAGACAATAAGTTATTTCTATTTATGGGTTGCAAGTCCTCTTTCTCCATTCACATCCCACTCATTCTTGTTCGACATTGGTCTAACCTGTTAAAAAAGTTAAAACCGCATCAAAATGTAATATCATTGTTAACTCCTTGAATTTGTTTCTATTCGCTATTTTCGGACAGTGTTTTGAATCACGGGTTAGACGAAAGTCGTGATTGTGCTCACACCAGCTGTTGCTAGATTAAACATGACTTAAAATTAAAACAGCACAGGGGAGTCACTATGGGTTTTGAAAACAACGACAAGGCAAAGGGTTATTGGCGCGAGAATATTCGTCTCGTACTGAGCTTATTAGCCATTTGGGCGGCAGTTTCTTTTGGATGCGGCATTTTATTGGTTGATGTACTCAATGAAGTCCATTTCATGGGATTCAAATTAGGTTTCTGGTTTGCACAACAGGGATCTATGTATGTATTCGTTGCGCTTATCTTTGTCTACGCGGCAAAAGCCAACGCCTTAGATAAAAAATATAACGTACAAGAAGACTAAGGAGCTTTGAGATGGATGTTCAAACACTCACATATATTATCGTAGGGCTCTCATTTGCGCTCTACATTGGGATTGCAATCTGGACCCGTGCGGGTTCAACCAAAGAGTTCTATGTTGCTGGCGGCGGTGTTCACCCTGTTGTGAACGGTATGGCAACTGCGGCAGATTGGATGTCAGCGGCGTCATTTATTTCGTTAGCGGGTATTGTGTCTTTCGTCGGTTACGATGGTAGCGTGTACTTGATGGGCTGGACGGGCGGCTACGTATTGCTTGCCCTTTGTATGGCACCGTATTTACGTAAATTTGGTAAGTTTACTGTGCCAGATTTCGTCGGTGAGCGTTATTACTCACAGGCTGCACGTACAGTCGCGGTTATCTGCGCTATCTTTATTTGCTTTACGTATATTGCAGGGCAAATGCGTGGCGTGGGTGTTGTGTTCTCGCGTTTCCTTGAAGTGGATGTGGATACGGGCGTATATATCGGTATGGCGGTCGTGTTCTTCTACGCGGTACTCGGTGGTATGAAAGGGATTACCTACACTCAGGTTGCCCAATACTGCGTACTGATTTTCGCCTTTATGGTTCCGGCTATTTTCCTTTCAGTGATGATGACAGGCCACTTAGTTCCGCAAATTGGTTTTGGTGCTGAGTTACTGGATGCCGCTGGCAATAATAGCGGTGTGTATTTGTTAGAAAAACTCAATAACGTTTCGGTTGAGCTCGGCTTTGCACCTTACACCGACGGTTCTAAGAGCATGATAGATGTGTTCTGTATTACGGGTGCCTTGATGGTGGGTACGGCGGGTTTACCCCATGTTATCGTGCGTTTCTTCACTGTACCTAAAGTGAAGGATGCACGTATCACTGCAGGATGGTCGCTTGTTTTTATTGCGATTATGTACACCACAGTGCCTGCGTTAGCAGCGTTCTCCCGCGTGAACATGATTGAAACTATTAACGGTCCCGATTCTAAAGGTGTGGCTTATGAGTCTGCACCAGATTGGATTAAGAACTGGGAAAAAACCGGTTTGATTAAGTGGGATGACAAAAATGGCGACGGTAAAATTTACTATTCGTCAGGTAAGATTGAAGATCCCGCTAGCAAAAATGAAATGAAGATTGATAACGATATTATCGTACTCGCTACGCCAGAAATCGCTAATTTACCAGCTTGGGTTATCGCCCTCGTGGCGGCGGGTGGTTTAGCAGCTGCGTTATCAACATCTGCAGGCTTGCTATTGGTGATTTCAACGTCGGTTTCACACGACCTATTGAAAAAGAATTTAATGCCTAACCTTTCCGATAAAAAAGAGCTGCTATATGCTCGCTTGGCGGCAGGTATTGGCATCGTGATTGCGGGTTACTTTGGGGTGAACCCTCCTGGTTTTGTGGCGGCAGTGGTGGCATTCGCCTTCGGGTTAGCGGCTTCCTCACTGTTCCCTGCTATCACTATGGGGATTTTCTCTAAGACGATGAATAAAGAAGGCGCGATTGCCGGTATGTTAACGGGCTTAACGTTTACTACAGCATACATCGTCTACTTCAAGTTTGTTGATCCAACAGCTAACATAGCTGCTAACTGGTTCCTGGGTATTTCACCAGAAGGTATTGGTATGGTAGGCATGCTGGTGAACTTCGGTGTGGCAGCGATAGTGAGCCGAGTAACGGCCGCAACGCCACATCATGTACAAGAGATGGTCGAGTCGATTCGTTTCCCTAAAGGTTCGGGTGAAGCAAGCAGCCACTAATCTTACTGCGTAATGGTGAGTATCAACACAAGAGAGCGCTTCGGCGCTCTTTTTTTATTGCCTCTTTTGGCCTGCCTTTATGACTCTGTGGGGAGTCACTTTATTATGCTTGCGGCTGACTTTAGTCGAATGTAGCGTAGCGACAATGCAGGCTATAGTGATGACATCTCAGTAAAAATTCGCCTAAAGAAGGTGTTGCCTATGAATGCCAGTGAGTTACAACCCGTAGTGCAATTTCTACAGGGACTTGTGCCCTTTGATGCTCTGCCTGAGGATGTAGTCGTGCGCTGCGCTAAGGCTGTTACTGTTGGGTATTACAGCAAAGCCTCTGGTTATGTTAATTTCGACGCGAATTCGCCTAAGTTGTATATGGTGCGTAGCGGCGCCTTTGAGGTGCGCGATCCTGACGGCGTGTTGGTGGATAGAGTGGGCGAGGGTGAGTTTTTTGGCTTTTCTACTTTGTTATCAGGGGAAAAAGTCGTTAATAAAGTCGCTATTCTTGAAGATGGTCTAGTTTATCATCTGCCCCAAGCCTTATTTGATAGTCTTAGGAGTGAGAGTCGTCACTTCGATAAGTTTTTTACCCGCGCCTTCGCAAAGCGTTTACGCCATGAGGCCCGCTTTAAGGCAAAGGATCTGACGACCACAAGTCGGATCAGCACGTTAATGTCTTCCACTCCCATCGTTATTGATGCCAAAGCTAGCGTGACTCAGGCGGCACTCTTGATGCGAAATCGCCGAGTATCGTCCTTATTGGTGACGGATAATCATAAATTGGTTGGCATCTTAACCGATAAGGATTTGCGTAATCGCGTGTTAGCAGCAGGGCTTGATGGCGGCGTTGCTGTGCATCAAGCCATGACGGTTTCACCTATCTCGATTTCCTCCAATGCATTGATTTTTGAAGCTATGCTGCTGATGAGCGAGCATAACATTCATCACTTACCTATTATCGATCAAGATAAAGCTATCGGTATGGTGACCAGTACTGACATCTTGCGCGGGCAGGGCTCACAACCGCTACTGTTGATTGGTGAGATTGAACGGCAGCAGGATCTTGCCAGTTTAATTGGCGTCAGTAAGCAAATTCCCCTATTGCTGCAAAATCTTATTAGTGCCGATGCCAGAGCTGAAGAAATTGGCCGAGTGTTAACCTCTGTCACCGATGCGCTGACGCGGCGATTAATTGTGCTCAATCAGCAATTACTCGGTGAACCGCCCATGGCCTTTTGCTGGTTGGCATTTGGCTCGCAGGGACGACAAGATCAGGCTGCGTGTTCAGATCAAGATAATGGCTTGTTAGTCGCAGAAGAGATGGATGATTTTGCTAAAGGTTATTTTGATGCCTTAACCCATGCCGTGTGCGCAGGGCTTGACCAATGCGGTTATGAATTTTGTCCCGGCAATATTATGGCGCAAAATCCCCAATGGCGGATGTCACTCAAACAGTGGCAACAGGTATTTGAAAAATGGGTCATAACGCCTGAGCCTAAGGCGTTAATGCACGCCAGCATCTTCTTCGATATGCGATCGGTTTACGGTCCACAAACCCTTTTTGATGCCTTACAGGATAAAGTCTTAGCTCAAACCCGCGATAACGATATTTTCCTCGCGGGTATGACTGGCAATTCGCTGCTGGAGTCACCGCCGCTTGGATTTTTCCGCAAATTTGTACTCGAGCGGGATGGTAGCGAAGTTAAAGGCATAGATTTGAAACATAAGGGCAATGCATTGATCAACGATATTGCCCGTGTTTATGCCTTGTCTGCGGGCATTAAAGAAGTGAATACTGCAAAACGTATTCGTGCCTTGATGGATGCGAATATTCTCAATCGACAAGATGCGCTCAATTTGGCTGATGCCCACGAGTTTATCGCCCATATGCGGTTATCGAACCAAGGTTATCAACATAATCAAGGGGTAGAGGTGAGTAATTATTTGCTGCCAGGGCATTTATCTTCGCTGGTTCGTCATCAGTTACGTGACGCTTTTAAAGTCGTACATGAGGCGCAGGCGGGGATGAAGATGAAATTTATGCGAAGCTTTTGATATGAATACATTGTTGCTGAAAACTCAGCTCAATTGGCGGGCGCTGCGTTGCCAACATCATTTATTTAAAGGCTATTATCAGTCGCTGTTGCCTCTGCTGGCAATGCCGTTATCCGAAGCGCCGTTAACGGCGATGGATTTGGAGATGACAGGGCTCAATCCGCAGCAAGATCAAATTCTCAGCATTGGATTGGTGCCGATTGAGCGCGGTGAGATCCCGTTGGTACGCGCCGAGCAAAAGTTAGTGCAAATTCGCGGCAGCGTAGGCCAAAGCGCGACGATCCACGGCATTCTTGATAATCATTTGGTACAAGCTGTCACCATTGAGGAAGCTATGGGCTGGTTTATCAATCAAACCTATGGCCGTGTGCTGGTGGCACATCATGCTCCTTTAGATTGTCGTTTTTTACAGCAGGATTTATTGACGATTTATCATCAAGCCCTTGTTTTACCTACAATTGATACTTTAATGATTGAAAAACACCGTTTACTACGGGAGCACTCAGTGATTAAAGAGGGGAGTTTGCGCCTTGGCGCTTGTCGCGAGCGTTATGGTTTACCCATTTATACGGCCCATAGCGCGCTGACCGATGCCTTAGCTTGTGGAGAATTATTACTCGCGCAAATGGCTGCTATGGGCGGTGCGGCAAAGCTTACCGTGGCTGATTTACTGCAAAAATCGACTTAGTCAGTGTTAACTAAAATCACTCTTTGTGGTGAGTGAATTCATTTGAGATGGATTGGTTTCACTTTGATTTCACTTTGATTTCATCTTAGGTTAATCACTGACAAGCTAAACTCAGTTGACATTTAATTCTCTGTTCAAATTCAACCTGCCGTTAACTTGGCAATCCAACCAACTTGTACTTCACTCTACTAAGTTGAGTGTGTAGGAGAATATGATGCCGTTACCTTTACTTTGGGTGGGTGGTGCCGTAATCGGTGCTGTTTTGCTGGCCGATGAGCGCGAGCAGCGTCAACAGCTTGAGCGTGACAGATTACTCGGTAAGGCTCCTAAGTCCCCCGTTGCCAATCGCGCTATGGTGGCACCGCCGAGTCAATGGCAAAAGGGATTAAAACAAGTATCGCCAATTCCTGGGAGTATCGTCTGTTGTTATGTTTTTGGTGTGATTGAGCATACTGGCATTTGGCTTGGTGATAATTGCCTCGTAGAGTTACATGGCTCAGGGTTGGTGCGGGCTGTATCGGTAAAGCGTTTTTTAGCGGGACGGACCGGTAGCCAAATCTATCTTGCCTGTAATCACCAACATCAGCCTCTTATTGCCGAGTCTGTGTTGCCCCGTGCTGAACAGGCGATTTATCAGTATCGGGAATATGATTTATTCGACAATAATTGCCATCGATTTGTCTGGTCTTGTATTAGTGGCAGCGAAGGCGTGATTAAAGGCTTTAACGAGTTAAATCAAAAACTCGCCGAACATTTTAATCAAGCTATCTATTGGGATGAGATGATCATTAGCAAGCTGAATGAATAAGCTCTGTAGTCATATACTAAAAAAGCCATCGATTAAGATGGCTTTTTGTTTTAGTGAAACACTATGTTATCGTTTTGCAGAAACCGTTTACGGCTTACAAAAATAATCTACAGCGCGTTTAACTAACTCTATGCCTGTTTTATCACAAGGCGGTAACTCGGCATCACTGATATTGATAGGTGTGACGCGATTTCCCCATTGCAGCAAGAGTGCGGCAGAGGTTAAGCCTGCGCCAAAGGCACAAGAGAGTATGGTTTGATTCGGCTTGATAATGCCTTGTTCTAACGCATCACAAATGGCAATTGGAATCGTCGCCGCCGAGGTATTGCCATAATTAGCGATGTTCACGAAGGCTTTTTCTTTCGGGATTTTCATTCGGCTAACTAAGGTATCAATAATACGTTCGTTGGCTTGATGCGGGATCACGAGATCCACTTCATCCTTATCAACACCACATTTTTCAAGCACTTTAGTGCTCAATTTATTCATTCCGTTAATCGCACGCTTGAAGATTTCTTGGCCATCGAATTCAATGAAAAAGTCCAATGAGTCGGCTGAGAATCTGTCCATCGCCGTGCCAAAGCCTGCTTTCAGAATATCACGACCTTCAGGATCGTTATTTAGCTCATAACCGAGCACGCCACCGGCAACATCTGTCGCTTCAACCACAACGGCACCCGCACCATCACCAAATAGCACTGCAGTTTCGCGGCGCGACCAATCTAAATAGAAAGATAAACGTTCAGCACCAATGACTAATACTTTCTTGCTCTGGCCACTCTTGATTTGTGAGCTGGCTAAACCTAAGCCATATAAGAAGCCACTGCAGGCAGCATTGATATCGAATGCTGCACAACTGGCGCCAATATTAGCTTGTACAGTGGATGCAATATTTGGGATCAAAGTGTCTGGGCTGGCACTGGCAAGAATGATCATGTCGATTTCACTGCCATCAATACCTGCTGCTGCGAGCGCACGTTGTGCTGCAACTGAAGCAAGTTCAGAGGTATTTACATGACTGATATGGCGCTGGCTGATCCCTGTGCGAGATTTAATCCATTCGTCGGATGTCTCGATAAAGGTCGCAAGATCATCGTTGGTCAGCGTGGCTGGTGGAACACATTTGCCCCAACCAGTGATAGTGGCGTACTGCATGGTGGTTTCTCTCAAATAAAAAAGGCAGAACCTGAGCGCTGCCTTGAATCGACAACAAAGCTTATCGGCAACTCTAATGGCCGTCCGTGATCTAGACCACCTGTTTGGCGACGAGATCTCGAATTGTCATTGCGGCATGCAGAATATGATGACGCAGTAGCGCCGTCGCTTTTTCTGTTTCTCTCAGTTTGCAGTGGTTGAGCAAAGCCCTGTGCTCATGCTCTGCGGCAGGAATTCCCCCCGCGAGCAATAACTGCAAACGAATGTATCTATCACAATTAGTATTGAGGCCGTGAACAACCTCAAGGGTGTGTGGGCGATTAGCCGCCTGATATAAGCAAGTGTGAAATTGCGTATTCAACTCGCTCCAACTGGCGACGGCATCTTCATGTTTGAAGGCCGACTCCAATTGTTCGAGTACACGTTCTGCTTTTTCTAAATCAGCCTCTTGAAGTCGTGGGATCGCTTTCGCAAGCAGATCGGTTTCGATCATTGCACGTAATTCAAAGAGTTCGGTGACTTGTTCGACGGATAAAACGGTCGCAGTCGCACCTTTATGGGGCTCAAACTTAACGAGTCCTTCAGCTTCGAGTTGCAATAATGCTTCTCTTACCGGAATACGGCTGACATTTAACGCTTCAGCCAAGGCACTTTGTCTGAGGGGTTCTCCTGCGGCTATGTCACCTGAAAGAATTCTCTCTCTGAGCACTTCCACAACTAACTGGGTGCGGGTTTTGTGGACGATAGGCGTAGTTCGACTCATTATTTCCGTCTATTTCGGGTATTTTCTCGTTATTTGCCCAAGATTACCGTTAAAAACACCACAAATAAAGGGAAATGCTTGATTGAGTGCAGCATCTAAGAGACTAACAATGCCCAAAAGACGGGTTTTTTTGTGGTTTTCTCTTACGATTTGAAGCGCATTACTTGCGAGTGGCTTCGATGGCAACGGTGGCAATTATTTGTAAAAACGCTGTTCAGCTTCTTCGATTGAGTATTTTGATTAAAACAGTGCAATTACACATTTCACTGCTGGATTTTTTGGACTCTAATTTGGTGGGACAATTGCTATCTCGCATAGACACAAGCTGTGCATAGAGATTTGCCTGTACAGTCACGAAATATCACTAACGCGCAATTTAGCACTAAAAGCATAACTTCAGCGGTGCAATTTCTGATAATGAATGGAATAATAGCGCGATAACGCCTTAGGCGATTTGGGAGTATTACAGTGAGTCGAGCAGTATTTTTAGACCGTGATGGTGTGATTAACAAAGACCATGGTTATGTCCACCTAGTGGATGACTTCGAATATATTGACGGTGTGTTTGAATCTTGCCTCTCTTTAAAGGAAATGGGCTACAAGTTAGTTGTTGTTACTAATCAATCTGGTATTGCCCGTGGGATGTACACTGAAGACCAATTCCACAGCTTAACGGAGTGGATGGATTGGAACTTTGCCGATAAAGGGGTGGAGCTCGATGGTATTTACTATTGCCCGCATCATGCCGAGAAAGGCATAGGGGAATATAAGGTCGATTGTGATTGCCGCAAACCTAAGCCGGGTATGCTTAATGATGCGGCGCAATTCTTAAAAATCGACTTAGCACACTCAGTCATGGTTGGCGACAAAGCCGAAGATATGCAGGCTGCGAAAGCGGCGGGCGTGACTACTCGTATATTAGTGCGCAGTGGTAAGGTTATTGCTGATGACAGTGATGCCACTGTGGTACTCGACAGTATTGCCGATGTGCCGTCTTACTTAAAAAGCGTGGGTTAGTTGGAGTTCTACTACTTATAATCAGTTCATCATGAGCTGATTCGTCAACCAAGGTTGCGATATAAGCGGTGCCAGTTGTTGCTCTTATTGGATAGAAATCAGAAGTAAAGCTATCTCGCATGAGATAAAGAGCTAACCAATAGGTTGGCTCTTGTCATTTCTAGCGCTGGATTAATCTCATCTTTGCCCTTAATTCAGCATAGATTCGATAATATTGGCGTTAAAACACACTTTTAGTTTAAAAAGTGTGCGCTTGAATCGTTTTTCGTAATTATTCGCGCCAAAGGGGTTGCGGTAAAATCTGACATCCCTATAATGCGCATCCACTGACCCAGCGGGGTCAAGGGTTAAACGCTGAATAAGCTGATAACCATGCTCTTTAACAATTTATCAAGCAAATCTGTGTGGACACTCACAGGTGTTGAGTTAATCGAAACTGCTTAGCCTTCGGGTTGGCAGTCAAAAATTTAAATCAATGTAACAATGAGTGTTCATAGTAATATGTACAGTTTGTTTCTTTAGTTAGAAACAAAAAATCAGAATTCATTGAGCCGCTGAAGTCGTAAGACAGAAGCAACAAAACTTTAATTGAAGAGTTTGATCATGGCTCAGATTGAACGCTGGCGGCAGGCCTAACACATGCAAGTCGAGCGGCAGCGCAAGGGAGTTTACTCCTGAGGTGGCGAGCGGCGGACGGGTGAGTAATGCCTAGGGATCTGCCCAGTCGAGGGGGATAACAGTTGGAAACGACTGCTAATACCGCATACGCCCTACGGGGGAAAGGAGGGGACCTTCGGGCCTTCCGCGATTGGATGAACCTAGGTGGGATTAGCTAGTTGGTGAGGTAATGGCTCACCAAGGCGACGATCCCTAGCTGTTCTGAGAGGATGATCAGCCACACTGGGACTGAGACACGGCCCAGACTCCTACGGGAGGCAGCAGTGGGGAATATTGCACAATGGGGGAAACCCTGATGCAGCCATGCCGCGTGTGTGAAGAAGGCCTTCGGGTTGTAAAGCACTTTCAGTAGGGAGGAAAGGGTGAGTCTTAATACGGCTCATCTGTGACGTTACCTACAGAAGAAGGACCGGCTAACTCCGTGCCAGCAGCCGCGGTAATACGGAGGGTCCGAGCGTTAATCGGAATTACTGGGCGTAAAGCGTGCGCAGGCGGTTTGTTAAGCGAGATGTGAAAGCCCTGGGCTCAACCTAGGAATAGCATTTCGAACTGGCGAACTAGAGTCTTGTAGAGGGGGGTAGAATTCCAGGTGTAGCGGTGAAATGCGTAGAGATCTGGAGGAATACCGGTGGCGAAGGCGGCCCCCTGGACAAAGACTGACGCTCATGCACGAAAGCGTGGGGAGCAAACAGGATTAGATACCCTGGTAGTCCACGCCGTAAACGATGTCTACTCGGAGTTTGGTGTCTTGAACACTGGGCTCTCAAGCTAACGCATTAAGTAGACCGCCTGGGGAGTACGGCCGCAAGGTTAAAACTCAAATGAATTGACGGGGGCCCGCACAAGCGGTGGAGCATGTGGTTTAATTCGATGCAACGCGAAGAACCTTACCTACTCTTGACATCCAGAGAATTCGCTAGAGATAGCTTAGTGCCTTCGGGAACTCTGAGACAGGTGCTGCATGGCTGTCGTCAGCTCGTGTTGTGAAATGTTGGGTTAAGTCCCGCAACGAGCGCAACCCCTATCCTTATTTGCCAGCACGTAATGGTGGGAACTCTAGGGAGACTGCCGGTGATAAACCGGAGGAAGGTGGGGACGACGTCAAGTCATCATGGCCCTTACGAGTAGGGCTACACACGTGCTACAATGGCGAGTACAGAGGGTTGCAAAGCCGCGAGGTGGAGCTAATCTCACAAAGCTCGTCGTAGTCCGGATTGGAGTCTGCAACTCGACTCCATGAAGTCGGAATCGCTAGTAATCGTGGATCAGAATGCCACGGTGAATACGTTCCCGGGCCTTGTACACACCGCCCGTCACACCATGGGAGTGGGCTGCAAAAGAAGTGGGTAGCTTAACCTTCGGGGGGGCGCTCACCACTTTGTGGTTCATGACTGGGGTGAAGTCGTAACAAGGTAGCCCTAGGGGAACCTGGGGCTGGATCACCTCCTTACCTATACGACTAACTTAATGTTTGTTGAGTGTTCACACAGATTTGCTTGATAGAAGAAAGAGTAAAAGATAGACCTAGTTAAATAGGTTTATCAAAGATGGGTCTGTAGCTCAGCTGGTTAGAGCGCACCCCTGATAAGGGTGAGGTCGGTGGTTCAAGTCCACTCTGACCCACCAATCCTTCCTTCTCAGCGTTGGAAAGTGACTCGTTTAGTGAACTAAACGTCGCCACTGTCCGCCTTGATAAGAAATGATTGGCAAACCAATCCTTTTAGAGGTTTGGAACATCTTACTTACTCGCACTGCATGTAAATGGGGCTATAGCTCAGCTGGGAGAGCGCCTGCCTTGCACGCAGGAGGTCTGCGGTTCGATCCCGCATAGCTCCACCATTTACACCTTATTCTGACTTTATTGAAAAGTAATAAGGCATATGCACTATGGATAGAGATGCCAAAGATAAACTAAAAAATTATCTTTGGCTTTTTTAAGCCCGCTCTTTAACAATTTGGAAAGCTGATAGTATTTAATTGCATGAGTCTGTCATGTGATTAATTACAAAACGTTTAATGCGAAAGCATTGAACATGAGTTCTCAAACACTTTATTAAGTGTCTTGAATATTCAAAAGTAAATTATTCTTTATTGAATAGTTTACGTCTAAGGCGCGTCCACTTCTTTGGTCAGAAGTGAGACAAGTAAAACCAAGCTGGTCGCAATGCGACTCAGGTGAGTGAAACTCATTTGGGTTGTATGGTTAAGCGACTAAGCGTATACGGTGGATGCCTTGGCAGTCAGAGGCGATGAAGGACGTAGTAACTTGCGAAAAGCGTTGGCGAGCTAGTAACAAGCATTTGAGCTAACGATGTCCGAATGGGGGAACCCAGCAGCATAAGCTGTTATCGCAACATGAATACATAGTGTTGCGAGGCGAACGAGGGGAACTGAAACATCTAAGTACCCTTAGGAAAAGAAATCAACCGAGATTCCCCTAGTAGCGGCGAGCGAACGGGGATTAGCCCTTAAGTCAGTGGGGTGTTAGTGGAATGCGTTGGAAAGCGCAGCGGCACAGGGTGATAGCCCCGTACATGAAAACTAACCATTGATGAAAACGAGTAAGGCGGGACACGTGACATCCTGTTTGAATATGGGGGGACCATCCTCCAAGGCTAAATACTCCTGACTGACCGATAGTGAACCAGTACCGTGAGGGAAAGGCGAAAAGAACCCCTGTGAGGGGGAGTGAAATAGAACCTGAAACCGTATACGTACAAGCAGTGGGAGCGGTTCTTGAGACCGTGACTGCGTACCTTTTGTATAATGGGTCAGCGACTTACATTTTGTAGCGAGGTTAAGCGAATAGCGGAGCCGTAGGGAAACCGAGTGTTAACTGCGCGTTTAGTTGCAAGGTGTAGACCCGAAACCCGGTGATCTAGCCATGGGCAGGTTGAAGGTTGAGTAACATCAACTGGAGGACCGAACCGACTAATGTTGAAAAAATTAGCGGATGACTTGTGGCTGGGGGGTGAAAGGCCAATCAAACCGGGAGATATCTGGTTCTCCTCGAAAGCTATTTAGGTAGCGCCTCGAGCGAATACCATTGGGGGTAGAGCACTGTTAAGGCTAGGGGGTCATCCCGACTTACCAACCCTTTGCAAACTCCGAATACCAATGAGTACTACTCGGGAGACAGACGGCGGGTGCTAACGTCCGTCGTCAAAAGGGAAACAACCCAGACCGTCAGCTAAGGTCCCAAAGTACTAGCTAAGTGGGAAACGATGTGGGAAGGCTTAGACAGCTAGGATGTTGGCTTAGAAGCAGCCATCATTTAAAGAAAGCGTAATAGCTCACTAGTCGAGTCGGCCTGCGCGGAAGATGTAACGGGGCTAAGCTAGTCACCGAAGCTACGGGTGCACAGTTTACTGTGCGCGGTAGAGGAGCGTTCTGTAAGCCGTTGAAGGTGAAGGGGTAACCCACGCTGGAGGTATCAGAAGTGCGAATGCTGACATGAGTAACGATAAAGGGGGTGAAAAACCCCCTCGCCGAAAGACCAAGGGTTCCTGTCCAACGTTAATCGGGGCAGGGTGAGTCGACCCCTAAGGTGAGGCCGAAAGGCGTAATCGATGGGAAACAGATTAATATTTCTGTACTTCCGCTAACTGCGATGGAGAGACGGAGAAGGCTAGGCTAGCGCGGCGTTGGTAGTCCGCGTTTAAGGTGGTAGGTGGTGTTCTTAGGCAAATCCGGGGACACGTACTTTAATGTACACACTGAGAGCTGATGACGAGGTCCTAAGGGACTGAAGTAGTTGATGCCATGCTTCCAGGAAAATCTTCTAAGCTTCAGGTTAGTGGGAATCGTACCCCAAACCGACACAGGTGGTCGGGTAGAGAATACCAAGGCGCTTGAGAGAACTCGGCTGAAGGAACTAGGCAAAATGGTACCGTAACTTCGGGAGAAGGTACGCTCCTGTTGGTGATGAGACTTGCTCTCTAAGCTGACAGGGAGTCGCAGATACCAGTGGCTGCAACTGTTTATCAAAAACACAGCACTGTGCAAACTCGCAAGAGGAAGTATACGGTGTGACGCCTGCCCGGTGCCGGAAGGTTAATTGATTGGGTTATCGCAAGAGAAGCTCATGATCGAAGCCCCGGTAAACGGCGGCCGTAACTATAACGGTCCTAAGGTAGCGAAATTCCTTGTCGGGTAAGTTCCGACCTGCACGAATGGCGTAATGATGGCCACGCTGTCTCCAGCCGAGACTCAGTGAAGTTGAAATTGCGGTGAAGATGCCGTATACCCGCGGCTAGACGGAAAGACCCCGTGAACCTTTACTATAGCTTGGCACTGAACATTGAACCTACATGTGTAGGATAGGTGGGAGACTTTGAAGTTGTGACGCTAGTCATGATGGAGTCGTCCTTGAAATACCACCCTTGTAGTTTTGATGTTCTAACCTAGGTCCCTTATCGGGATTAGGGACAGTGCACAGTGGGTAGTTTGACTGGGGCGGTCTCCTCCCAAAGAGTAACGGAGGAGCACGAAGGTTGGCTAAGTACGGTCGGACATCGTACGGTTAGTGCAATGGCATAAGCCAGCTTAACTGCGAGACATACACGTCGAGCAGGTACGAAAAGTAGGTCATAGTGATCCGGTGGTTCTGAATGGAAGGGCCATCGCTCAACGGATAAAAGGTACTCGGGGATAACAGGCTGATACCGCCCAAGAGTTCATATCGACGGCGGTGTTTGGCACCTCGATGTCGGCTCATCACATCCCCGGGGCTGAAGTCGGTCCCAAGGGTATGGCTGTTCGCCATTTAAAGTGGTACGCGAGCTGGGTTCAGAACGTCGTGAGACAGTTCGGTCCCTATCTGCCGTGGGCGTTGGATGATTGAAGGGAGCTGCTCCTAGTACGAGAGGACCGGAGTGGACGAACCGCTGGTGTTCGGGTTGTCATGCCAATGGCATTGCCCGGTAGCTACGTTCGGAATCGATAACCGCTGAAAGCATCTAAGCGGGAAGCGAGCCCTAAGATGAGTCATCCCTAGGAATTTAATTCCTCTAAAGAGCCGTTCGAGACTAGGACGTTGATAGGCATGGTGTGTAAGCGTTGTGAGGCGTTGAGCTAACATGTACTAATGACTCGAGAGGCTTAACCATACAACCCAGATGGGTTTTACTGAAAATGTTCCAGACATTTTCTAGCACTTCCTCCTTCCATGGAGGTCGTACGAAAAGCCTTAGACAGAATACAGATACTTGATAAAGTTAAAGACTCAACAGAAAATCAGCTTTCCGAATTATTATTAACGTGAGCCAGAGATGGACACGGTAATAAACAGAATTTGCTTGGTGACAATAGCCTTGTGGAACCACCTGATCCCATCCCGAACTCAGAAGTGAAACGCAAACGCGCCGATGGTAGTGTGGGGTCTCCCCATGTGAGAGTAGGTCATCGCCAAGCGCCTAATTATCTCATTGAGATGTAACCAAGCCAGCTGAATAAGCTGGCTTTTTTACGTCTGCAATTTGTCTTAATCCCATCTATACATTGCTCTCATTCATGTGATTAACGTAGAAGAGTGAATCTCTATCTGATAATAACAAGCTTTTAGGTGCTTGCTTATCTTGGGTTTGGTCTATTCTTGTCAGTTATGTCATAAGTAACTCAACTATCGAATTGACCAAGTTATTTTCTGAATCACGGGTATTACTATAAAAGTAGCCTTCTGACACGCTTAAGTCGATAGAGTGCATAAACAATTCATTTCATCGGTGCAATATTTTGATTTTATTTAACTTACTTTGTTAATTGCTGGTCGCTGTAGAAGTTGTGTTAAATCGATGACTCTATCTGCAGCTTTAATGGTTTCGGGCCGATGGGCGATTACCACTCGGGTGATATTCAATTTTTTCATCGCTTGATTAACAACAGACTCAGTGACAATGTCTAAGTGACTTGTTGCTTCATCCATAAATAAAATCTTCGGTTCCCGATACAGCGCTCTCGCCAAAATTAACCGTTGTTTTTGCCCACAGGATAGTGCTGAGCCCATATCGCCTATTAAACTTTTATAGCCCATTGGCATCTGACAAATATCTTGGTGTATTGCTGCCATTTGTGCACAACGAGTGAGCTTTTCGACGTCAATCTTTTCCGAAAAAAAAGTAATATTATCTTCTATTGTCCCACCGAGTAATCGGTCTTCTTGCATTACAGCTGCGACTTGCTGGCGATATTGAGCTAATCCTAATTTCACCAACGGTATGTCATCGATTAAAATCTCACCTTCGGTTGGTGTTAATAGCCCTAATAACAGTTTCATTAAGGTACTCTTACCACAACCGGATGGACCTATAATTGCAACCGACTCACCGGCGTTTATTTGTAATGCTAAATTGTATAGCACTGGCTCAGCGACGGAGCTATAACTAAAACTAACCTGTTGTAGACAGATATTTCCGGCCACTTTATGCAGCATTGGTTGTGGTGGATAAGTTTGCTCTTTGGCTGTTAGGGCAATATCTGCAATCCGTTCAAAATGTAAACTCAGCATGCGATATTCAATTAACTTTTCGATCAACTTGCTCATACGCGCCATAAATTGGGCTTTATAGGCAATAAACGCAAATAACATTCCTGTGGTAAAACTGCCCGCCATTACTAATTCTGCAGCAAGATAGATCACTACAATATTTTCTGTACCAAATAGCAATTTGTTCATTATTTGATACGAAATTTCATATTTCCCGAGCGTAATGGTCCTGTTCGTTGCTTTAACATAGTGATTTTGCCAAATCGCTTCTCGCTGACTTTCAAAACCAAATAGCTTAACCGTTTGAATTGCTCGGATCGTTTCCATAAAGTTAGATTGTTCACCTGCTAAAGCTAGAATTTGCTGCTCTGAGGCTAAGCGTAAGGACCGATATAACGCTAATCTCAAGGCGCAATATGCTAGCACTGCCACTAGCACGACGAGAGACAATAACGGGCTGTAAAAGAAGATCATGCATAGAACTCCTAGCGCCATAAAACCATCAATGATGGCTTCAATAATGCCGGTAGTCAGCAGTTCCCGTAATTGCCTTAAAGAACCAAATCGTGATACCAGATCCCCCATATGACGTTTTTCAAAATAGGCCAATGGTAGCCGCACTAAGTGATGGAAGAGGTTACTGGCTAGCTGCACACTAAGTTGGCTGCTGAAATTCAGTAGCACTAAGCTGCGTAAAGCATTGGTGGCAACATCAAATAATAGTAACAAGGCAAAGCCTAATGCCAACACTAATAACAACTGACCATCATTATTGATAATAACGGCGTCTACCACGAGTTGAATGTAATAAGGTGAGGCTAAAATAAACAGCTGTAAAAAAACGGACAAACTGAGTAACAACCCTAACGATTGCTTTAAACCAGTGATCTTAGAAAAAAAGGATGAGAATGTTAGTGATTGTTTAGCTTGTTCTGCAGTAAATGTAGCTGTCGGTGTCAATTCTAAAGCGATACCAGTAAATGATTTTGACACTTCTGTTAGGGATATTCGCCGCACTCCTAAAGCTGGGTCATGAATAATACAGTGTTGAGTGTTCACTGACTTTAGTACCACAAAGTGATTGAGATCCCAGTGCAAGATACATGGCGTAGCTAAGTCGGATAATTCTTCTAATTCAATTTTCAGTGGGCGGCTACTGAGTTGCAACTGCTCTGCAATATGCATCAGATCCAGTAAGGTACAGCCTTCTAGCGATAGCGAAAAACGTTGTCTTAAGCTATTTAAATCAGTTTGATAGCCATGCATGCTGGCCACCATAGCTACACAGGCTAAGCCGCATTCTGCGGCCTCAGTTTGAACGATCATGGGTAAGCGGCGGCCAGCAGACCAAGTTCTAAGCTTCTCTTGCAGTGTTGCCATTAGTTTTGACCCTTATCATCAACATTTGGTGTAAACAACCACTCCAATAGTCTGCGTGGCGCGAAGCTAATATTAACCTCTAATCCCATACCTGCTCTCAGTGGCAATTTTTTTGCGTCTTCCGTCAATGCTAAAACGGCTCTATAACTCGGCTCCGATAAGGGTTGCGATTCATTTATGGTTATAGGCTGACTTCCTATCTCAACTAGAGTGGCTGTTTGCACACTAAAATGTTGATAGGGAAGTGCCTCTATGCGCATTTGTAGCTCCTGCCCCAATGTGAGTTGTCCTATAACTCTTGAGGGTATATATACAATTGCGAATAAGGTTTCTGGTTGCGGTAATAACGATATTGAGGGTTTTGATGGGCCGATATCCTCTCCAGACGGCAATAAAACTTCGGTAACCGTTCCTGTAAAAGGAGCTTTTAGTAAAAATGATTTTCCCATCGTATTTGGGAGGTTCAGCGGTTGTACTAAAGGTTGATTCTGCTGCACTTGCTCGCCAACTTGTACTAAAAGATGCCCTGCGTTGACTGATTTAGGTGTGGGCAAACGAATCGCCATCATGGCTGGCTCGATAGAACCTTGCACATGTTCTTTGCGTTGATACTCGCTAAAATACAAAAATAGTAATGCACATAAAAAAAGCGTGCTAATCAATACTGTGAAACCAATAAAACTAACTGGCTGGGTTAAACTTACTTCCCCTTGTAATCTTTGCTGTTGCTGTACAACAACTTCTTTTCGAAATAAATCGCTCATTGCGATAAACCTCGTACTGGTTGTGCGCGTTTGCTTAGATAGATACGGCGTAACATGTCATAAACGACAAACTCTTGCTCTCGACCATAAGCCTTGAATAAACGGTTAGTAAACATATGTAATAACGAGCCTAATAAATTATCGCGACTGCCTTGTGCCTGTTGGGACTCAAATAATGCCAACATTGCCTGACAACATGGTGTAATCGAAGATGAAAACTGCTGTAAACTCTGCTGAATTTGTTGTTTAAATGGCTCAATAGTTTGGTTCTGCCGATCCAATAATTGGCTATCTTGTTGTAATTGTGATTGATAGTGTCGATATTTATCGCCCATCTGCTGGCGTAACTCTAAGTCTTCTTTAAATTCTTGTGCAAAACCTGCCCGCAAATTATCGATCAGTGTAAATTTCTCGGTGGGTAAATAATCGAATTGAGTTAAAATTAAATCTATCGCTAAAATAGCTAAGCGCCACCTCAAGCTGTCATCTTGTTGACTGAATAATATTGCATGCAACACAAACTGGCTGTCCAAACAGAAAAAGTGCTCAGCCAAAGGCATCATATGCTCACCACCGTAACGTTCTGTCTCCTGCATGTAAGTGAACAACTCAATTCGATGTAAGCCTGCACTGGCTAGAGATGGCGCTAATAAGCGATTTAGTGCGGGTAGTAACTCCCCATATAATCGTTCCGGCTCGCCAAAACATCGTAGCCGTAGATGCCAATCAGGATCGCCATAGCGTATAAAGAACCAATGCTTGAGCACACCATCTTGCTGCATCTGTGTTAGCCATGGTGCCAATTGCTTTAGTAACAGTTGCTCCACACTACTTTGCCCTGCATACAATTTGACACTGAGCCATTCTGAGCCAGGCGTGAACTGCCTACACTTGTCATTGGTTGAGCTCGTCAATGGCGCTATGAGTGGTGCTAAGTATGGGATTGCTGCACTATTTGACAGCGGTACAATTATTTCATGTTGATAAGGGCCATCTGGCCCTTGCAGCAAAGGTTGGTATTTCATCGCGAGCACTTCATTCAACCTAATGTGGCTTTTATGATTTACCTCTGCCAACAACATTTGGAACATCATATTATTTTGCAGATCGATCAGTAACACATGGTCGGCTATGGCATAGCTCATATAACGCTCTAAACCATATTCTTTCTGCAGTTGTTGCCAATCGGATTCAACAAACTGGCCTTCTTGCCACAAGCGTTTCAATTGTGCGACTGGAATATTGCTGTGGGCCTCTTGCAGGACCAGATTATCTAACATGATCCTTGGAACTCGTTTTGCTTTATGCAGGCTATCAGGTAAGGAGAAGTGAGGCATTTGTAAGTTTTGATGTTGAAGTGAGCATAAAAACCGATAAATCCCTAAACTACGATCACTGAAATTATGGGCAGAGGATAAACGGGGAATTATTCTTTTTTGTAGTCGCTGTGACCATAAACATAACACGTTATTTTCTTGATAGACCAATAGATCGCTGATTGGGATTTGCCACTCATTTGCTAAGTGACTGTCAGCAAGAAAAACAATCTCATAGGCTCTTAATGTCGGTCTAGCGATGACATTGCCTGGACGCCCCTCGGGCATATGTAGTACTTCTGCAAAAAGGACTTCTGGAGAATGCGCTTCTTCTTGAGATAAATGTTGTTTGACCTGTTGCAGCATATCTGTTGATAAATGACAGAAACGTCCGAGTAAATTCGCTGCAGAAGGACCATAGCAACCATGATAATAGTAAATAACTCGGCCATCCTCTTGTTGATACGCTGACAAATTAATCGCGAAGGAAGCGGGTAACTTAGCCATTAATGTCGCACTTTCATGTTTAGACAATAACGAATCACTTGTTAATTTCAGCACAGTTTCGCTTGGGGATACATCACTTAGAGCAGCGATAATCGTCTGTTGCAATGGTTCGATAACATCTTGTGTGGGGGGGTGACGATTGGTGATATTTAACCCCGCTAACAAGGAAGTGTGGTAGCCAATATCGCTGGAGAATGAAATACCAACTTCGTCATCTAATAAGGTCAACAGTGGCACATACTGGCTACCAAATCTTGCTTCAAATTTTTGGCTAAAGTCATTAAGTGGTGTTTTATAAGGTTTTCGTATCGCTAATAATGCCAATAATGCAGGCATCAGGGCAGATACTTCTGCTTGTGCTAATTGGCACTGTGAAAATGAGCGCAAAATATCAGTCTGTAATAGGCGATTCTCGCTTACAGGATACGGCAGTGTTTGCAAGCTATGATAAATTTCTTGATATTGCTTAAGCGGGTTAACAGGTTGTTTATCCATGCTGTTTAACTGAGTGAGAGCTCGTTGCAATATATCAGCACTGTCTGTAGCGCCCATACTTTGTAACGCCGTAATAAAAGTTTGATCTGGGGAGCCAGAAGTTAATGTTAGTGGTAATTTGACTTGCAGCACACCGGCAGTAAGTAACTGCTTAATATAATCCTGTATGCTTGCAGTATTCGCCGTAGGATAGAGTTGTTGAAATCCACCTTGTAACGAAGCAAAGCTCCCTTCCTTCTTCGCCAGTTGCAGCATAGCAAGCAAATATTCATCTGATACCAAGGTACTTAAACGATATTTTTGCTCAGTATCTGAAAAATACGGTTCAATATAATGCAGACCATCGCTCTGTTGTTGCAACGTCGGATTTGCTTGATAGCACAATACCGGCCACTTCTCGGCCTCATTTGGTTCACTTAACTGGGCTCGAATTGCAGTTAAATAGGCTATGTCAAAGCGGGTATGGCGCTTATCTCGCAGCATGCTATCACACTGTAAGCGCGTTTCATTTGCTACTTGCCCCAAGGCTACGCCTGCAAATAACCCAAATGGCGTCGCTCTAGAGCTAAACCGAATAAAATATTTCAATAAGGAGTTAGTTATTTTAATTGCCGCTTTACTGTGTGGTTGCAGTTGCCAATTAGGCAATCGTTCCATCAATGAAGGACTTGCAAGATATAAGGCTTCTTGTACTGCTGGGTTTGCTAACCAACTGGCGAGAAAATCGACTAAGGCCGTAGGCTCTGTTGGTATTTTTCGTAGTTGAGACAAACTTGATCTAGGTGCCCGGATAACAAAAAAATCCGCGGCTTGCAAAACCTCTACACTCATAAACAATTCCTTGTTATAAAAATAGCCAATATATCGAAATCAATTATTGGTTAATAAAAGCGCATCTAGCCAATTAGTTTCTACGTTGAAGGCCATCAATAGCACTAAACCTATACCGGCATAGCCTCCAAGTAAGCCATGGTCTGGTAGGCGGCAGTTTGAATTATCTTGTTCGCGCACGGCATTAAAACCGTCGAGTCCTGATGTTTGATATAGTGCTAATGTATGTTCAAACCAATATTGTGCAGCCTGTGAAAGAGTGGATTCGGTGTAATAGCGTGTTATGACTTGAAAGATTAAAGCCAAACCTGCACTACCATGACAGATACCTGCATCCTGTACTTGGCTGCTTTTTAGTCTACGCTGAGCGGCTTTTAAGGCAATGTTCTTACCAGCGGCGGTAAAGTCATCACGGTTTATTGCATTGCCCACTCGCAGCAATGTTAAGGCGATGGTGGCATCGCCATAACACCAACCGAGTCGTGACTGGCACGGTTGTTCCGTGATGTACGCAAAGCAACTACCAAATTTCTCTGATGTTTGTTGCTGCTGAATTAACCACTGACAACTGGCTTGCAACAACGTCTGAATTTGGCTGTGTAGTTGCTGATGCGCTAATAATGGTAATAGAGAGGCAATGATTGAAGGGACTCCGTGAGCTAATCCTAAATTATATTCAGGGTTATCTGTTGCCTGATTAAATCTAAAGAAAGAGTTTGTTGCCACTTCCCAAGCACCAGTACCATCGGCAAATTGATGCCATTGCTGTTCCAGTAGTGTCAATAACGCTTGGGCCAAAGGTAAGCCTAATTCCGCGGTTTGACGCCGCGCTATATAGACTGCAAAACCACTTAGTCCGCGAATAAATTCCAATTCTCCAGTCCAGTCGTTCTGTTGTAAATGTTGTAGTAAGAGCACATCAGTATTGTGATTAAACTCCGCTTGGTAATTCCCTTCATGCAAAAAAAATTCATATAGCCAAGCGACACCAGTCAGTCCATAGCCAAACGCGAACTGTGAATGTAGGAATGGTATTTGCTCTTCTATTAATGTCATTCGTGCTGAAAATTCATGTTGGCATGCTAGTTCTGGAAACTGTTTATGTAATTGCCAGAAAAATAATTGTTGCCCAGCTAAGCCAGTTAACAAACCAACCCCTTGCTGCTCTAATGATTGTTTGGCATCTTTCACTAATAGCACAGCTATGTCGTTCAATGCCTGTCTAGCAAGGCTAGACTGATGGGGTTGATTAAATTGCACTGAACCACCTTCCTTTATTTCCATGAAGTACAGCTTCTACATATTGGCTCATTTAGAAAGTCAAAAGGGCATAGTGGATATGCCCTTTACACATCTACTGATAAAATATGCTGTGTTATATTGTGACGTCACAACCTATTTGGTTACTTGAACCCCGTATTAAGGGATTTGACAGCAGCGATGAGTGCTACCTGTACGATCAGAAGGGCAGGTGTATGCATTGGCAGTCAACTCTCCGCAAGCACGAGTTATCACACCACCAGCAACTTGTGGTGTTAATTCGCTAGGTAAGACTTTTTTATCATGGGACAGATTCACTAACTCAGCTTTTTTTAATTTAAGTTCCATCATGTTATTCCTTTTACTTGATTAGTAATTTTTCGCCCTATCATTTAGGCAACTTATTTCTAACATTTGATGGGGAGAGTTTAAATCAGTATAAAGAATGAGCAGGTTGAAGGTTGAATAAGTCTAAAGGTTGAATGTTTTTTATGGAATAGGATTAGAGCATTGATCTTTTCATGCTTAGTGAGGCTTTGAAGCTGATAATGACTCTTGCTAAATAATGCCTTTATGACATTTTTTGTTACATTTGTTTCTGGATCTAGCCAAAATATATAGCGTAAATCATAATGCATACGGTTAAATGTGTAGGCTAAATAGTATTTATCCTTGCTCAAGGTTTTGATTTTTAAAAATATTTAATTATGAGATAACGCTTTGCGGATAGTTAATTATGTTGGCTGGAGGAACTGAGACTATTCGATTTTACTCAGTTCGAATTCTTTGTAGTTAATTAAGTGATAAGTCTTTTATCTACAAATGCTTAACTGTATTTTATAAAGCGAGTTGATAAATAATAGTCTACGAAGACTGTAAAATGATATGTCTTTTATATTTATAATTTGTTCTACCAAATATATAAATAACACCTTTACAGGCACTCGCACCATTTGTTGCTTAGCAGCTTTGCTGTGTTAAATGACATTAAGCTGTGAAGTGAAAATGGACTTACTGAGTTTTAATATTTCTGAAATATTAGTTTTACTAAGCTTTAATAGAGTCGCCAGTCCATGTGAGACACTTAGCTGGCGGTCTGAAGTAGATAGCCGAAGCGGTATGGATCACTCTTTATTTATTTTGGCTTTGAAGCTGGCTTTGGTATTGTCGTTAGCTTGTTTGTACCAGTAATCCAGCATTTGACTGATTTCAGCTTGGCTAGGTGTCGTCGCTGGAGTGATTTGCTGAGCCTTATCATTGTTCGCTGCGACTGCTGACGACATAACTGCTGGCGCGATCAAGCTCGTGGATGTGGCTGCTGATGTTTGGTGTATTTGCGGCTGGCTTGCCAATACTGGTGCAATGGCGTCGCTTGCTTGCGTTGTTGCGGTATTCATAGTGAGATTTAATGAAGCCGGATGATTGCTAAGGTTGTACTGCAGTATCTCGTGTTCGAAATCCCGTCCCAGTTGAATGCCATTCTTAATCAATTTATCACTGGTAAAACCCACTGCTTCATCTTGAGCATTTAATAGTGTCAGCTTAGGTGACTCATCAAATTTCTTTGCATCTCTGGCTGAGTTGATGGCGGGAAGTGTCAGCGTGAGTGTTTGTGCTGATGCATCAAAACGGACGATGAGCACGTCGGAGAGATAATGCACTGAGTCAGCTTGTTGTCGATATTGCGCGGCATAACGGAAGGCAATCTGATTGGTCCCATCGGCTAAAATGAGATCGCCACTCTTTACGGCTGGCTTGCCATTGACCGTTAGCACTTCAGCATTTTTAGTCAGATTGAGATGAACATCGGCCGTTGCAGGTTGCACTGCGCCCAGCATTAACGCAGTGGCACATAAGATTGATTGATATTTCATAAGCTTTCTCTGTTGTTGCGAGGACGCCGCTAAATAATAAGGCAGATATTTAGCGACACAAAGCAGGTTTAACCTTTAGTGTGGAGCATGATGAACTAAATGGCGACACACTGTTTATAGCGCGCAGATTAGCGTTAATTTGATCTGCAGGGAATAAAAAAGGCTCACGAGGAGCCTTTTGAGCATGATATTTTGGAATTGAACGCTTATTTGGTTAGGTTGATGCTATAAACGGCGAAACCCAGTTCATCCTTACCGATCTTCTTCATTTCACGCTGTTTATTGGCTTCGATAAAGGCAGCGGCTTTGTCACTGTCTTGGGTTTCGAAGCGAATGTCTAATGTGACGTTGGTAGTGATGGTTTTGAAATCCCAGTTGTAATCGGCACTTGGATTGACCATAGCTTCGTACTTACCCGTGGTTTCGTTGTACTTAGATTGCGCTGTGATATAAGCAGCTAGCGCTTCACGGTTAGTATCGGGCAGTTCAAGTACCACATGGTCGCTACCCGTACCAGCAAACTTACCCCCGAAGGCGCGGTAGTTATTTGAGGTAACGATAAACTCTTTCGCGGCAAATTCTTCACCTGTGATGACTTTGCCGTTTTCGTCTTTATAGCTTAAATCAACGATACGGTTTGCGTTGGCATTAACGACTGCGCAATCGCGGTCAAACTTGCTTGGTTGGGTCACATCAATTTTATAGGTTAAGCCATCGAGTACGTCGAAGTTATAGGTTGGATGACCATCCCAGTTGATTAAACCTTGTGGGGTGGTTTTTGCAGGGTCAATTTGATTGAACTGGTTTGCTGAGCACTCGAGCCAATCTTTCAATTCGGCGCCCGTCGCTTTGACTGCCACCATAGTATTGGGATATAGGTACAGATCGGCGGCGTTTTTAAAGGTCAGTGGGCCTTTATCAACTTGCACAAATTGATCGGCATCACTGGTTGTACCGTGGCGGCCGCCCGCTTTAAAGGGGGCGGAGGCTGATAGCACTGGCAGACCTTTTAATGCTGCAGGTAATTTCGCTTTCACGTTAGCGATTTGCGCATCGGAAACGATTTGTACCGTAGGGTCATCCTGCACTAAGGTAAGGAAGCTGTACATGTCGGCTGCGGCAACGCCGATAGGTTCATCCACAAAGGCGAGGGTGCCTTGGTGCTCGGCTGCGACTGCATCTTTAATTGCGGGATCTTGGCTAACTAACTCTTCCTTAGTTGCACCATTATATATGGGGCGAGCTTGCGTTTTCGCACTAAGGACATGCCATTTACCATCTCTACGTTCAAGTTTAAAGTCAACAACCCCTAGGTTATCACCCCAACGACCTGGCATCACAGCGGGGACGCCGTTCAGTAGGCCTTTAGTGACGTCGGTATTGGGTAAGTCGGCATACTTAGCATCAGGGAAGATAGAGTGGCTGTGGCCGAATAGAATCGCATTGATACCATCAACATAAGTCAAAGCGTAAGTGGCATTTTCAGCCATAGGATCGCCAGGATTTTCCGTTGAACCAATGCCAGAGTGAGGAATGGCGATAATGATATCGGCCCCTTTGGCTTTCATTTCGGGGACATATTTTTTCGCGGTTTCAATAATATCTTCGACCGTCACTTTACCCGTCAGATTTTGTTTATCCCACAATAGAATTTGCGGTGGCACAAAACCAATATAACCAATGTTAATGGTTTGATTATTACCTTCGCTGTCGATGATGTTTTTTTGTTTGATGATATAAGGGGTGAATAAATGCTCACCTTTTTTAACCTCATTCCAGCAACCATTATCGTCGGCGCAATAAACGTTTGAGTTGATATAAGGGAAATCTGCACCACTAATGGATTTATTTAAGAAATCTAAACCATAGTTAAATTCATGGTTACCGATATTACCGACTTCATAATCTAATAGGTTCATGGCTTTATAGGCTGGATGAATATCACCCATTTGCAGGCCAACTTTAGCCATGTAATCGCCCATTGGGCTGCCTTGTAGTAGATCGCCGTTGTCGACGAGTACGCTGTTTTTGGCTTCGTTGCGTGCAGCGTGGATTAAGCTTGCAGTACGGGCTAGACCGATAGTTGGGTCATTTTTGCCACTGTAGTAGTTGAAATCCATGATATTTGTGTGCAGATCTGTGGTTTCGAGTACCCGTAAATCGGCTTGAACGACTTTGTCGTCATCAGAATTACAGGCGCTTACACCAAGGGCGGCAGTGATCATCACTGCGAGTATTTTCTTATTTAACATAGTTATCTCTATTTATATTTATTTGACCCCAATGCATGTTCCGTAAAAGAACATGCCCATCATCCCGTTAATTCAGCGTAATTTAACTGTTAGGTTAATTTTCCGCTAAGTTAACGAGCGGGAATTATAAAGACATTTGATGATCTGAATGTGACATTAATCGGATAAAAGCTGTTTCAAATTGTGACTCAAGGTTTGCCTGCCTAAATAGTGAGCCGTTTAGCCTGTTTATTTGTTGCATTAATGTTTAAATGATTGCAGTAAACAGTTTATTAAGAAGAATTAATATTTGTTATTGGAATGGCATTTTATTTGCTCAGCCCCTTGTCTATGTCGGGGATATTTGACGTAAAATTTCAGTAGAATTGTTTTAAATAATTCTTTTACATAAAATTTTAGCCAATGTTAATCACCTATGCTCACATGTCTCTTGGCTTGATTGAGGTGAGTTAGGTTTAGCGTAGCGTTGGCATAGGCTTATTTAGACGGGCAATACACATAAAGTGATACAAATTAGCTGTGCTCTGGGCGGGTAAAACTTGGCTGAAATGCGCGTAACTTGTTAAGGTAGTTCATCGAAATTGACGTACGAAGCTACACAAGTTCGTTAAAACAGACTGTTGTAAACCGAAAGCCAAAATCCGTTTGCGCGCACCTTTCACCTTAAAAATACAATCGAAAGGGCAGCAACATCCAAGGGAGTTAATATGCGTAAGTCCGTTATTACCACAGCCGTAGCTGCGGCATTGTTACTTGGCGCTTGTTCAGACAAGCCTGATGTAAGCACCAATGAAGCCAAAAATGCCGTTGCGACTCAATCCGCTGCTAAAGCGCAAGCAACTAATGTGCTGCTGAGCAAGAGTCCACTGCAAGATCAAGCGCCGCAATTTAATCTTATTCAGTCCGCAGATTATGCTCCCGCCTTCGAGCAGGGCATTAAAGCTCACGATGCAGAAATCGCTGCGATTGTGAATAACAAACAGGCGGCTAGTTTTGACAATACCATTCTCGCCATGGAAACCTCGGGTGAATTGTTAACGCGCGTATCGCGTACCTTCTTTAATCTCGCAGGTCTGATTTCTGATGATGATTTCCAGAAAACTGAAGCGGATCTGGCACCTAAGCTTTCTGCACATCGCGATAATATTTATCTCGATCCGACTTTATTTGCCCGCGTTGAAGCCGTATACCAGCAAAAGAGCAGCCTAAATGCGGAAGATCAGCATTTAGTTGAATACTACTATGAGCAGTTTGTCCGCGCTGGCGCGAAATTGTCGGCTGATGATAAAGCTAAGATGCGCGACTTTAACGCTGAGCTTGCAACCTTAGCGACGGACTTTTCACAAAACAGCTTAAAATCATTTAAAGATGATGTGATTGTTGTGACTGATAAAGCCCTGTTAGCCGGTTTATCCGACAGCGAAATTGCTACTTTAGCTGCGGCTGCTAAAGCTGCTGGTAAAGAAGGCTATTTGATTACGTTAGTCAACACGACACGTCAACCTGTACTTTCTAGCCTGAGCAACCGTGAACTGCGCCAAAAAGTATGGGAAACCTCGGCGCACAGAGCCGTCGCAATCAATGGTCCATTGATTGTCAAAATGGCGCAAATACGGGCTAAAAAAGCCAATTTACTGGGGTTCGATACTTGGGCATCCTATGCGGTTGCCGATCAAATGGCGAAAACCCCTGCTGCTGTGTATGAAATCCTCGATGATTTAGCGCCAAAAGCTTTAGCTCGCGCCAAAGTGGAGGCGGCTGATATTCAAGCTGAAATCAAAAAGGCGGGCGGTGATTTTGAACTGCAACCTTGGGATTGGGCTTACTACGCCGACAAAGTGCGTAAAGAGAAATACTCCCTCGATGAAAGCAGTATCAAGCCTTATTTCGAGTTTAATACTGTGCTGAAAGACGGGCTGTTTTTCGCTATGCATAAATTGTATGGCATCAGCTTAAAACCGCGTACTGATTTACCCGTGTGGCATTCCGATGTTTTAGCCTTTGAAGTCTTTGATAAAGATAACAGTTCTATTGGCTTATTCTATCTAGACCCCTATGCCCGTGAAGGCAAAGGCGGCGGCGCGTGGATGGATGAGTTCGTCACCCAAAGCGGTCTGCTCGGCACTAAGCCCGTTGTCTATAACGCGCTTAATATTCCTAAGCCAGCCGATGGCCCAACGCTAATGACCTTCGATGAAGTGACCACTCTGTTCCATGAATTTGGCCATGCGATACACGGTTTATTCTCGCAGGTGAAATACCCAAGCGTGGCTGGCACATCAACCGCACGTGACTTTGTTGAGTTCCCATCACAGGTTAACGAAGATTGGAATATCGATCCTGCTGTGATTGCTAACTATGCCAAACACTATAAAACGGGTGAGCCAATTCCTAAGGCGCTGCTCGATAAAATCTTAGCGGCAAATAAGTTTGGCCAAGGTTTTGATACCGTTGAGTACCTGTCAGCGGCCTTGTTAGATATGGAATGGCACTCTATCAGCGCCGATACTCAAATTAGCGATGTAGAGAAGTTTGAGCACCAAGTGCTAGCTAAACATGGTCTTGATTTTGCGCCAATTCCACCCCGTTATAAATCGAGCTACTTTAGCCATGCCTTCTCCGGTGGTTATTCCGCAGGTTATTACGCGTATTTGTGGACCGAAGTGTTTGCCGCCGATGCCTTTGCCTATATGGGTGAGCAAGGTGGCTTAAAAGCCGATAATGGTGACAAATTCCGTAAGGAAGTCT
Source organism: Shewanella sp. DC2-4 (assembly GCF_013248875.1). Taxonomy (NCBI): domain Bacteria; kingdom Pseudomonadati; phylum Pseudomonadota; class Gammaproteobacteria; order Alteromonadales; family Shewanellaceae; genus Shewanella; species Shewanella sp. DC2-4. Next base: position 1,463,692 of record NZ_JABRVR010000002.1, read on the forward strand.
TATCTAAAGGTAACAGTGAAGATCTCATGCAAGATTATATTCACTTTACTGGTAAAAAACCGACAACAGAGGCACTGTTAAAGCGCCGCGGTTTAGTCGATTAATTGATTAATTGATTAATTGTAAAAAGCTAAAGGCTTGTTAGGGAAACCTAACAAGCCTTTTTTATTGATGTCAGGGCGGATTTATTAACCATTTTTTGTTTCAAGACAGGAGGTTTAGAGGATAAGGAAATCTGCAGGTAACGCTCCTAATCACAGTTCCAAAATAGTTTGTTGGAATGTTGTCGAAAGACAGTCTTAAACTATTTTTTATTGATTAAATTGTTATGTTTGATTGTCACTTATAAAGTTAGTAATAGTGTCCTCCTTACGTTGACTCTCTAATAGCCACTCAACCCTCCATTCAGTTAGGCGTTCACCTGTTTTATGAATGAATTTTCCTGCTTCTGGTTCATCAATCCATTCAAGCTGTTTAACAAGTACTAAAGGCGCTTCAGACCCGTCAGTTTCATTCGAAAATTCAAGAGCCTCATTATAAGTATGAAATGCGTAATAGTAGATTTCACCATCAAATTCATCTGGAGCACCTTGCCAAGGGCGGCACCAAACACGATATTCTAGTACTTGATCATAGAAATAACCGCCGCCTGATTTTGTTTCCGCCGGATACTCTCCAATCCTATTCTCATCGATTGAATCAGGATACATCTACAATCCCTCAATGGAATATAACGCCAGATGCAACAGCGGATAAGGTTTACCCTGTCCATCAACGGGTGAGCGACCCGTTACTGAAAAACCAATATGCTGGTAAAAACCTAATGCTTGCTGATTCTGCTCATTAACATCAACCTTTGTGGCTCCCAGTTCTTTAATGGCATGTGTCGCTAGCATGGAACCAATCCCTTTTCCGCGCGCGTCAGGTGAGATGAACAGCATTTCAATATTGCCATCATGTACCCCGCAGAATCCGAGGATTTCTCCATTGTCATTTTTAGCGCACTTTAAGTGAACGGCGTCAAAATATTGTTCGAGGATCAACGGCTTTAATTCCTGTAGATCTTCTTCTGCTAAAAAGTCATGGGTTGCTCTCACTGATGCTTCCCAAATATTGAGCAGACTAAGATGATCTGCTTTTTCTACCATCTCAATATTCATCATATAACTCTATTGAAAATTTAATGCCGCCTAAGCGGTGAATCATAGTGGGTTAACATGTGAAGCGGAAACGTACCACCTTTACGAATCCGCGTTTAAAAAGTTTAGGCGTAAGTTCCGTAACATCTTTTTCCCAAGATGTTACCTGCCAAGCTGCACTCTGTCATCTTGACCTTTCTCGCCATTTCCCTATTTGGTATCAGTAAAATAAAAACAGGGAGTGTTAGCTCCCTGTTGGTGATATTTCAAACTTCAATTTAGAGGGATGATGTTATGTTACTCGGCCAGTAATCCGCGGCTACGTAGTAGCGGCTCTATACCGGCTTCTTTACCGCGGAAGTTTTTATACATCAGCATAGGATCATCGCTGCCGCCTTTCGAAAGGATATTGTTACGGAAGGAATCCGCAGTGGCCTTGTCGAAAATGCCGTTTTCTTTAAAGGCTTCGAAAGCATCCGCACCTAAAATATCCGACCAGAGGTAGCTGTAGTAGCCTGCTGAATAACCACCTGCGAAAATATGCGAGAAGTAAGTGCTGCGATAGCGTGGGCTAATTTCCTCAATCAGTCCCATTGCCGCTAACGAGTCCGCCTCAAACTTGGCCGCATCCTTTGGCGTTGTATCGGTTAGTGTGTGCCAATCTAAATCGAGTTTAGTGGCCGCCATGTATTCAACGGTAGAAAAACCTTGGTTGAACTTGCTGGCCGCTTGGATTTTCTGCACTAGCTCCTGCGGGATCACTTTGCCAGTTTTGTAGTGCTTGGCAAATTGGGCTAACACTTCTGGCTGAGTCATCCAGTTTTCATTCACTTGCGATGGGAACTCAACGTAATCGCGAGGTACGGCGGTGCCGCCCTGTGAGCGATATTCGACGTTCGATAACATGCCGTGTAGTGCGTGGCCAAATTCGTGGAATAGTGTGCTGGCTTCATCGAAGGTCAGCAGCGCTGGCTCATTACCCGCTGGGCGAGGGTAGTTTAATACGTTGATAATAATAGGTTTAGAATCAACGCCATTCATATTGTATTGCTTGCGGAAGGAGTTCATCCAAGCGCCGCCACGTTTGCTGTCACGGGTGAAATAGTCACCCATAAAGATGGCCATCAGTTTGCCGTCTTTATCGTAAACTTCCCAAGTACGGACTTCGGCATTGTATTTGGGTAAGTCGGTACGTTCTTTAAAGGTCAAACCGTACAAACGGTTAGCCGTGTAGAACACGCCTTTTAATGTACTGTCGAGGGAGAAATACGGGCGGGTTTGTTGCTCGTTAAAGCTGTACTTAGCGACACGAATTTTGTCGGCGTAGTAATCCCAGTCCCACGCTTGCAGCTTAAAATTGCCACCTTGAGCGTCAATCATGGCTTGCATATCAGCCACTTCGGTTTTTGCTTGGGCCAATGCCGCTGGCCATACTTTATTGAGTAAACCGTAGACGTTTTCTGGTGTTTTAGCTGTGCGTTCTTCTAACACGAAATCCGCATGGGTTTTATAGCCCATCAGTTGAGCACGTTCAGCACGCAGGGCAGCAATCTTAGCGAGTATAATCTTGTTATCGTTGGCGTTATTGTTGTTACCGCGCTCGATATAGCCTTTGTAGAGTTTTTCACGTAACTGGCGATTATCGGCATAGGTCAAAAAAGGCGTAATAGAAGGGCGAGACGTGGTAAATACCCACTTGCCTTCGTGGCCACGTTTTTTGGCGGTTTCAAAGGCTGTGGCAATCACATCTGCGGGTAAACCCGCGAGATCGGCTTTACTATCAACCACTAATTCGAAGGCATTGGTTTCGGCTAATAGATTGTCACCAAAGGTTAAATTGAGTTTGCCGATTTCTTCGTTCAGCGCGCGCAGTTTGGTTTTATCTGGCTCGCTTAAGTTAGCGCCGCCACGGGTGAAAGATTTATAGGTATCTTCCAGTAATTTGGCTTGGGCTGTGTTGAGCTTCAGGTTGTCTTTTGCGTCGTGGACGGCTTTAACTTTTTGAAACAGTTTGTCATTAAGCAAAATATCGTCTTCGGCGGACGATAACATAGGCGACACTTCTTTCGAGAGTGCTTGCAATGCTTCATTCGTATCCGCGCCCGTCAGGTTAAAGAAGACGTTAGAAACGCGCGTCACTAGATCGCCAGAAAACTCCATGGCTTCAATCGTATTGGCGAAGGTGGGTTTGGCTTTATTATCAACAATTGCTTGAATTTGTTCGTGTTGTTGGGCGATTCCCGCTTTAAATGCGGGGAGGAAATGCTCAGGCTTGATTTTATCGAAGGCCGGAATTTCCATAAAAGTATCATAGGGTTTAAAGAATGGATTAGTCGCATTCTGGCTGATAATTTGTGCTGACACTGCATTTGGCGCCGCACTTGCTTGAACACTGGCATCGGGTTGTTGTGTGCTACAGGCGCCCAAAGTTAAGGCTAAAGTGATGGCACTTAGCGTGAGCTTAGCTCTGTGTGGCGTGAGGGCTTGCGATTTGAGGGTTAGTCCCTTCATTATTTGTTCCCCGTTAGGTCGATATTGTTATGGATGTTTGCATGATGATGGCCTTGGATTTCAGGAAAAATTTGAAGTCTACGTGCGGCTAAAACCATTAAATTAAGCTTAATGTGACTGTTTAACATGTATCGGACTAGGGGTTCCATCGATTTTGTGTTTAGTTTGTAACAAATGTTTTGTTTTAGGCTTTTAAGCAAAAAATGATGGCAAACTGGGCGAGGATATTATTGCATCTCAGGCACGTTTTCTTGGCTTAGTCGACCCTAAACCCATTGCAATTGGCGGCTCAACGAACAGTAAATTACTCCCCATTGCTTTAAGTTTTGACCCAGCGATGCTGGGCGTGGAATACACAGGCCATACCGAAAAAGAGTTTATCACCCACAAGCAATTCATGCTGAACCTAAAAATGTATACCGCAGCGTTTATCGAGCTATCGGCGGTGAAATAGTGATCTCTACCATTACAAACTTCGCTTGAATTCTTTAATCACAATCAAAGTCGTGGGGCTTCACCCCACACCCGACCAAGGAGGACTGCTCGTCCTATCCTCCTTGGATGCTCCATGACGCCCCCAACGGAGTTGAGAGCCCCTTGTGCTCATTGCCAAATTTGCTATCGCTTCCGAAGGATGCGTCCTTGCACCTGCGAAAGCTAGCTCGCCATCCATGGCGAGACTCACGCAATTTGTCTATTCGCCCTGCGGCAACTCCGAGGGGAGGTGTATTCCTTGGAGTTTAGAGTCGTTAGATAGCGATTCATCAGCAAAAAATAAGTGCGAAAAATGAGAAAGCTAAAACGATATCAAGTGATTACCCATCAAACTGTATAAAAAACCGCTTCCGCAAAAAAGCAAATTCCTATAGCATCATTTATACCAATTGACATGGATGTAACTGTGGACTTAGGTGTAAATCAACTACTCCAAAATGAGGGGGTTGGATTAGTGCCAAGCTATGCACCGATAGTCGGACGAGCACTTGAACATGAGTATCAACACCAGAGTATTGAATGTCATGACTTATTCGGGGATGACCTGTTAATACCAAATTTCGATGCGTTATCTTGGGATCAAATCATCGAACTCAGAGGTGATAAATACATTGAAGCCTTTAGAAGTATGGTATTTGAGACAGTTATCGACAATCCAACTTCTGTAGATAAAGCTTTGGTTTCCCAAGTCCAAAAAGACCTTTGGGATTTAGCTTCTGAAGTAAAACCAAGTATCACAAAAACATTTTTGACAGGTTTTTTGGGAAATTTGCCATCGCCTTTAATACTTAACCCAATAGGTATTGGCGCTGCAATTAACGACACTTACCAGGCAAAACAAAGAGCTGATAGGTATGGGCACGTATTCTTTATCCAAGGCATACGAGGAAAAGAGAGTTAACAAGAGCCAATTAAGGCGAACACCTAATAGTTGGTGCGTTCGCTTCGTTCACAATTATAGCCAACTATTATCCGCCGCCTATTGGGGCGTTACCCATAGAGATTTTAATTCGAAACTCACAAATTAGAGTTAGGAATCTAACTCATGTATGTCCAAAAGTATGTTGCGTATGTCTTTTAAATCTACAGGTTACACTAGTGCCAAAAAGGTGAGTCATGGTGATTAGCGAGACGACCGTCCGCCCCATGGACGGGGCGGTCGAGCATCCAAGGACGGACTAGCTGCGTGTCGATGAGTGAATGCCATGGTAAGCCTATATGAGTGTATACCAGCCAACCACTAGGATCCCAACGATTGAAATAACATGTCACCCGGTACAAATTGCCTATGCCACTACAGTCTAAAGGTCAGCTATATTCAGTATGAAAATCAGCTATTCAAAATAATAAAAAGCCCTGCTTATACAGTGATTTATAGCAGGGCTTTTTTAAGCGAGAGTTTGCATTCACTGAGCGGAAGGACAAGCTTTACTCAGGGTTTATGACCTAGTTCGAATAGGTCATAAATCCTTTTATCTCATTCACTTCTTTATCTCACTCATCTCTTTACACTCATCTCTTTCACTAACATTGGCATCATGGGGATGCTAGTAGCCGATAGCTTCGCTACCCGAGTGGCGTGGATCAGAAGCACCAAAAATTCCTTGTTCGGTCACCATGATTGATTGTGTGCTGCCCATAGCGGATTGTACTTTCACTTTGTGTCCTTTGGCTTCGAGCAGGGAAATGGTATCGCGATTAAAGCTGGACTCGACTCGCAATTCATCGGGTTGCCATTGATGATGAACCCGCGCCGCATTACTGGCTTCCGCGATATTCAATCCATGATCAATAACATTCATGATGATCTGCAGTGTGGTGGTGATAATGCGCGAACCACCTGGACTGCCAGTGACGAGGAAGGGTTTGCCATCCTTCATTACTATTGTTGGGCTCATTGAGCTGAGTGGGCGTTTATTGCCCTCGACCGAATTGGCATCACCGCCCACTAAACCGTAGCCGTTGGGCACGCCGGGTTTGGCTGAGAAATCATCCATCTCGTTATTGAGCAAAATGCCAGTTCCCTTGGCCACTAAACCTGAACCGTAGCTGAAGTTTAAGGTGTAAGTGTTTGAAACCGCATTGCCCCATTTATCCACTACCGAGAAGTGAGTGGTTTGGTCGCTCTCATAGGGGGCGAGCTTGCCGGGCTTGATTTCAGCGCTCGGTGTTGCCTTATTCATCGCAATTTGGCTGGCGATTTTTTGGGCGTAGTCCTTACTGGTTAAGGCTCTGACGGGCACCTTATAAAAGTCGGGATCGCCTAAGTATTCGCTGCGATCGCTATAGGCGTACTTCATGGTTTCTGCCATCAGATGAATCGTCTGGGCGGTATTGTGGCCGAGTTTGTCTATTGGGAATTGCTGCAATACGTTGAGCATTTCGATGATGTGCACGCCGCCCGATGATGGCGGTGGCATAGACACAACCTCGTAACCGCGGTATTCGCCGCGCACGGGTTCACGTTCCACAACTTTATAATTTTTAAGGTCGTCTAAGGTCATAATGCCGCCAGCTTCTTTCACCGCATTGATGAGCTTAGTGGCGGTTTCACCTTCGTAGAATCCTTTGGTGCCTTTTTCTGCGATAAGACTTAACGAATGGGCAAGTTCAGGTTGTTTAAGAATATCATCCACTTGATAGTCACTGCCGTCGGCTTTGTAGAAGATAGCGGCCGTGGTTGGCCATTGGGCCATGCGGCGTTTTAGGCCTGCAAGGGATTGGGCAAGATCTGGGGTGATGCTAATGCCTTCCTGCGCCATTTTGATCGCGGGTGCCGTAACTTGGGCGAGAGTCATAGTGCCATATTTTTCAAGGGCTAAGCTCATGCCCATCACAGTACCTGGCACACCCACGGCAAGACCGTGTTCGCGGCTTAGTTTTTCAACTGCATCACCATTTTCGTCGAGGAAAATGTTTTTCTTGGCTTTAGACGGCGCCATTTCGCGATAATCGATAGCGATGGTTTTGTTTTCTTTGGCAATATGCACCAGCATAAAACCACCGCCGCCGATATTGCCAGCACGGGGTAAGGTGACTGCCAAACTGAAGGCGACAGCCACGGCGGCGTCAACCGCATTACCGCCTTGCTTTAGGATCTCAACGCCGGTGCGACTGGCGAGAGTTTCTTGGCTTGCGACCATGCCATGCTTAGCCCACACAGGTTGTGCGGTGGCCATCTGGCTGAAAATTGGCGATTCATCGGCAAGCAGACTGGGAGATGATAGTAAGGGAAGCGCCATCGCAATGGCGAGAATAAGAGGTCTAAAAGGTCTTGTTGGACGCATACTCAATCCTGAATTTATTTTAATTATGGCTATGCAATGTGCCGAGAATTAGGCTTAATTGCAACCTCGTATACTTGTTCACACCAGTAAAGGACGATAATTTACCCAATGAGACAGCTTATTTTGGCTTTTGCGAGCTCAATGTCGGATATTTCGGCCAGTGCGTGGAATGCCGCCATGGGTGAGGCGAATCCATTTTGCCGCCATGAGTTTCTGTTGGCACTTGAGCAAAGCCGCTCCGCCTGCACTGCAACCGGTTGGACGCCTCGACATTTATGCGTGTTCGATGCGGGTGACACATTAAATGATGTCGCCAGTAAGGATAAAAGCTTGTTGCCTTTGGCTGAAGGAGGGTTTATCAGTGTGCAAACGGCTAAGCACTTCAATCAGTTCCCACTTATTGCCGTCATGCCCTTGTACCAAAAATCCCACTCCTACGGTGAGTATGTGTTCGATTGGGCGTGGGCCGAAGCCTATGAGCGCCATGGGCTCGATTACTATCCCAAATGGGTGAATGCGATCCCTTTTACCCCAGTGCAAGGTCAACGGATGGGCATTCATCCCGCAGTAGAGCGCGCCGAGCAACTGCGCGTGGCGGCATTACTGCTGATGACATTGAATCGCCGACTAATATCAGCGCAGGATAATCTCGTACCTAAGGAAGCTATTCTTAATGAGCCAGAGCAGGGCTTTACCCCGATTTCCTCATGGCACAGCCTGTTTGTGACCCTAACACAAACGCCGTTATTTGAAAGTTTGCCAAATTCGCTGTTAAAACGCTTAGGCACTCAGTTCCATTGGCATAATCGCAGTTATCGGGATTTTAATGATTTTCTGGCGGGCTTTAGTTCCCGTAAGCGTAAAAATATCTTGAAGGAGCGGGCGCAGTTACAGCCTTTTAATCTTAAGTTTCAGTTTGTCGAAGGGGAGCAGATCACCGCTTCGCAATGGCAGACTTTTATCCAATGTTATCAATTAACTTACCTTAAACGCTCCGGTCATCGCGGCTATTTAACGCCAACCTTTTTTCAGCAGTTGGGGGCACAACTCGCTGCGCAAGTCCTACTGTTGGTGGTTGAAGATGCAAAGGGCGAGATGGTCGCTGGCGCCTTGTATTTAAAAGGTGAGAATACCCGAGGGCAGAAATGCTTATATGGTCGTTATTGGGGGACGACGGTTGAGCTTGACGGTTTACATTTTGAGGCCTGTTATTATCAAGGTATTCAATATTGTATTGAACATGAGTTTCAAGTGTTTGATGCGGGCGCGCAGGGGGAACATAAGGTGCTGCGAGGCTTTGAACCCGTAGCAATGTATTCCTACCATAACATCGCCCATTTGGGATTTAAGGCGGCGATTACGGACTTTGTTGAGCAAGAAACACTGCAAATGCAGCAATATATGGCGCAGATGCAGGATGTGTTGCCCTACAAAAAAGCGCCTTCATAAAGACCGAGTTAACGGGACTTTATTGGGTTAATTTTAGGTAGAACAGGTTACATTTAAGCGGTTAGTTCAAACCGTTAGCTCATGGCTAACCAAACTCCTACGCCTATCATTAGGCTGCCCGCAATGCGGTTTAACCAGCGAATATTATCACCACGGCTCAAGAAGATGCGCAGGCTTTTGCCACCACTGGCGTAGGCGAGCATAGAGGTAAATTCGGTCACCATGATAATGCTCAGTAAGGCGAGGAGCTGCGGCGCGACGTCGCGCTCGGCATTGATAAAAGGGGGTAGTAGCGACACCATAAATGCCCAACCTTTTGGATTGGCAATGGCGGTAATAAAGCCTTGAGAGATCAAGGTAACATTGCTGGCTCTGGGGTTAGTGTCATCATCACTTAATATGGCCATCTTGCCGCGCGCGCGCCACATCTGTACGCCGATAAAGCCTAAATAAATCCCGCCGATCCATTTAAAAATTTGAAATACTTCGGGATAGTTGAGCATGATACTGGCAACGCCCATCACGGCGGCCGTGGCCACTAACGCCACGCCTACCAGTTCACCCAGCATCATCCACAGGGTGCGGCGCACACCTATGCTCATACCCAGTGTCATGGCGAGTGTCATGCACATGCCCGGCGTGATAGAAACAAAGAAAAAAGTCGGGATAAACACAGCGAGTAAGGCAAAATCAGGCATGGTTTGGTCATTCTTGGGTGAAGATGAGAAGGTCGATAGTGTAATGAAAACGGAGGATTTAGCCAATCTGCTTATTTTGAACTTGCTCTCTTTAAATGTAATCGGTTGTGTTGGCTGGCGATATTTCACGCAAAAAGCATATTGTAGTTATTATTAACAATATGCTCACTAACCCCATTGTGATTAATTCTGCAGTTGTTCGGTTAACAGCGATTAACTTCATAGTTAACAAGATAAGACATTGACTGTAGGTTCTACATCAGTATCGATCAAGTAGACACTATCGGCGCCCACCATATAATAACTGTATAGGTCTTGGTAAATATGTTCGCCTAATTCACCATAATAAGGACGGCGTGCATTTTTTACCGACTTCCATATTGGCCAAGGTAAAGAAAAATAATCGGCATTGGATTGATTCGTGATATTTAAATCTGAATCAATAGGGAATGGCGTATTGCTTTTATCATCATGTAGAATATCGCTAAAGTTATCACTTATGTTATCTAAGAAGGTTTGATAACTTGACTCATCAATTACTTGTATTCCAGATATCGTTGGGAAATATAATTCCATTGTGAATGCATCGTTATCAAGTTCCTGCCACAGAATGGTTAAAGATAAATGGTCTAATCTGCAACTCAGGTTCGGGTGTGGCTTTAGGTTTCTGTTCACGGGAAACCAAGGTTGATAATCCGCTTTAATCATAGCGAATCCTCGTTATATTATTGTGTTAATAACATATCTTAGTCGTTTGGTTGTTACTTTTTTGCATTATCTTTGCTGAAACTACCATAACCTAAAAATAACTGAGAAGCATGTTGAGATTATCCAATATTTTTTGAAACTCATATCAACCAAATGCGCCTTATCAATAATAATTTGATTGATATGCTAACCCACATTCTCAAATCAATGGTAATGACTGTTCTAGGACAGTTCAAAAATGGGTTCAGCATATTATGAAATCGCCTTATTTCTCCTCTTTCAAAAAGACTCTCTTGGTGACTGTCGCTTTGGCTGCCAGTATTAATTACGTTATGGCTGACGACAGTGCCTCTGCGTTTAGTCTCGAAAGTAATTTAGCTGATAATTCAAGGTTTCCTCCTGAGTATTATTGGAATCAATTTGGTTGTTCGGGCGAAAATATTGCGCCGCGTTTAACTTGGCAAAATGTACCTGCCGGTACCAAGAGCTTTGCTGTCACTTTATATGACAAAGATGCGCCTACTGGCAGTGGTTTTTGGCACCGTGTTGTGTATGACATTCCGGCACAGGTGTCGACTCTCGCAGGTGGTGTGAATGGCGGAGCGCTACCCAGTGGTGCCATTGAAGCTAATACCGATTTAGGTAAACCTGGATTCTTTGGACCTTGTCCACCAGAGGGACGTGAACACAGTTATGTATGGACAGTGCATGCTTTGGATGTGGCGCAGTTGCCGATAGACAAGGGATCAACTCCCGCTTTGGTGGGATTCTATCTTTGGCAGCATAGATTAGGCGAAGCAAGTTTAACGCTTTTAGCTGGCCCACGTTAGGAGGAATGAAGATGACCATATTATCTACGCGCATTACATACCCAATGTTATCAAAGGTTTTTACACTACTGGCAACCAGTTTGTTGTGTTCTCACTCATGGGCGACACAGACTGAGCCGCTGGCAAAAATGGAAGTCTTTGCCGAACTTGATGGGGCTGTGGGCGGTATTACTTTCACATCAGATGAACGATTGATTTTCAGTTATCACCCTTTCTATCAACCTAACATTAAGGTGGCAGAGCTTTTAGCGGATGGTAGTACTAAGCCATTTCCTAATTCGGATTGGCAGCAATGCCATGATCCGCAGGGCAAAGCGAAAGAACCTGACACTTGCCTTAATTGGGTGTTGGGGCTGCGAACCGACGATCAAGACAGAGTTTGGCTATTAGACTCTGGCCAGCAGGCGCCACGTATTGAGCCTAAATTAGTGGCATGGGATACCAAGAAAAACCAATTAGATCGCATTATTCATTTGCCCGCGCCAGTCTCTCTTCCTGAGTCACAACATAATGACTTTGTTATCTCATCTCGACATCAAGCGATTGTGATTGCCGATGAGGGGATTGGCACCGGTCCCATTGGTGAAAAGGCTGCGCTGGTGGTTGTGGACTTAAATACAGGGAAAAGTCGGCGCCTATTACAGGGTGATAACAGTGTGATGCCAGACTTACAGCGGCCACTGATTATCGATAAAGACTCAAAAGGTAGAAAGCAGATTGAAGTCTATGTGGGTGCCGATGGCATTGCTTTAGATAAAACCCAAACATGGCTCTACTTTGCCCCGATGAATAAAGACAAAGTTTACCGTGTGCGGATGACAGATCTCATCAATCCTTCGTTAACGCCTGCGGCACTCTCTGCCAAAGTGGAGGCTTATGCCGATAAGCCCGACAACGGTGGCTTAAGTATTGATGAAGCGAATAATTTGTATCTAACAGAAGTGGGAGAGCGGGCCATTGGTGTGATCCCTGCTGATTCTCGCCAGTATCGCACTTATGTCCATGATGAACGTATGGTTTGGCCCGACGGTGTGAGTTATGGCAAGCAAGGTTATTTGTACTCTGGGGCTGCGCAATTACCGTTATCGGCACCATTAAACAATGGCAAAGCTGAAAACAGTCCACCTTATTATATTTAATGAGATGGTCACTCCCTCCTTCATAGCAGTATGCTGAGAGCAGGCTTAAACAGGAGAACCATCATGGAAAATATTGCACTCATTGGTATCGATCTGGGGAAAAACTCTTTCCACATTCATTGTCAGGATCGTCGTGGAAAAGCGGTTTTTCGTAAAAAGTTTACCAGGCCAAAGCTCTTTGAATTTCTGGTAACATGTCCGGCAACCACTATTGTGATGGAAGCCTGTGGTGGTTCTCACTTCATGGCGCGCAAGTTGACCGAGCTGGGACATACACCAAAGCTGATATCACCACAGTTTGTCCGTCCGTTCGTTAAAACTAACAAAAACGACTTCGTTGATGCCGAAGCTATCTGTGAGGCGGCATCACGTCCATCGATGCGCTTCGTTCAGCCTAGAACGGAGTCTCAACAGGCCATGCGGGCTCTACATCGGGTTCGTGAGTCTCTGGTGCAGGATAAGGTCAAAACGACCAATCAAATGCATGCTTTTCTGCTGGAGTTTGGCGTCAGCGTTCCTCGAGGTGCTGCGGTTATCAGTCGGCTAAGCACGATCCTTGAAGACAACAAATTACCTCTTTATCTCAACCAGTTATTGCAGAAATTGCAGCAGCATTATCATTATCTTGTTGAGCAGATAAAAGATTTGGAAGCTCAGTTAAAGCGAAAGTTAAACGAGGATGAGGTTGGGCAGCGTTTACTGACGATCCCCTGTGTGGGTACACTGACAGCCAGTACCATTTCCACAGAACTTGGTGACGGCAAACAATACGCCAGCAGCCGTGATTTTGCGGCAGCAACAGGACTGGTACCACGTCAGTACAGCACGGGTGGCCGGACGACGTTGCTGGGGATCAGCAAGCGAGGCAACAAAAAGATCCGAACCTTGCTGGTTCAGTGTGCCAGAGTTTTTATACAAAAACTGGAACATCAGTCTGGCAAGCTGGCCGACTGGGTCAGGGAGCTGTTGTGCCGAAAAAGTAATTTTGTCGTGACCTGTGCTCTGGCAAACAAGCTGGCCAGAATAGCTCGGGCACTGACAGCTCGACAACAGACGTTCCATTCGTGAAGTCAACGAGGATAATGATTTTAAACAGCGACTTATCTGGTTTTGCGAATACTGATTATTGATGATACGAACGGCCAACCGGCCTGTTGAGGAACCTGTAAAACGGAAAGGCTCATCTGAAGCCGTATATTTTCTAGAGGTTCATCAGGCGCGGAACTCATCGAGGCGCGGGCAATTAAGCTCATTCAGACGCCGGATAGATTCAAGCAAGCCAACGATATCTTCAAAATCAGTGTTGCAAAAACGGGAGTGACCATAGATTCCGTTTTAAGCCGTTAGCGGCGGGCGTTCGTGGTAATTAATCCGAACAATTAATCTCATCAATTAATTTTATAACCTTACGCCAAGTGCTTATCTGAACTGAATTTATTCACACGATTTTTGCGGATTAAAACGGTTTGGATTTGCACTTGGTTATACCGAGTCACTGAGTCACGACATCCAGAGGATGACAATATGAATATTATCGGATTGGATCACTTTACCATCAGAACGCCCAAACTGGTTGAAACGCTGTTGTTTTATCAAGTCATCCTTGGATTGAAATTAGGTTGGCGGCCACAGTTTGGTTTTCCTGGACATTGGCTCTATGCCTCAAATAAGCCCATTTTGCATTTAGTGGAAGCGGGCGATCAAGCGCTAGATGCCTACTTAGGGGAAAGCAGAAATATTTATGGCTCTGGACGTGTTGACCATTTGTCGTTTCGTGGTACGGATTTACACCAGATGCAGCAGCATTTATGCCAGCAGAGGATGATTTTTCAGGAACGAATTGTGCCTGAGATTGGTGAGCATCAGTTGTTTCTTGAAGATCCGAATGGCATCAAAGTAGAGATGATATTCCCCTATGCAAAGGACAACGCCATCGTAGGGATTGTGATGGATAGGCTCACTATTTTAGACACCAAGGAGCCTGAACATGGCGGAGATTAATGTCTTCAGAAGGCAATTATTGCAAACGCTGGGATTGGGCAGTTTGGCATCATTGGCATTATTTCCTCGAGGTGTGATAGGTATGAATTCATTGAGTACGAGTACAAATATGGAGAGCTCACAGGGTAAGCCGATGATTCGCATGGGAGTGACGGACTTAAGTTTTCATCGCGTCACCGCCGCTGTGGTGGCCCATGTGATAGGGATTATGGGCAAAGAGGTGCAACGAAGCTATGCATTGCACGAGGCTAATTTTGAGCAGCTAGGTGAAGGCAAAGTGGATATGCTGTGTTCAGCATGGCTGCCCCATAGCCACGGGATTTATCGACAAGGTGTCGAAGAGCGAGTTGCTACGCGGCAACTCGGGCTACATTATGAGCCCTATGCGCTCTGGGGCGTACCCGATTATGTGCCTGCTGAGCAAGTGTCGAGCATTGAGGATTTACTCAAACCTGACGTGCGGCAACGTATGCGGCCCATCATTCAAGGGATTGGTGAGGGGGCGGGGAGCACGCGATTTTCTAAAAATATTATGACGCAATATGGATTAACGGCGGCAGGTTATCAATTTAGAACAGGCACTCAAGCCGACTGTGTCGCGGCTTTTGAGTCTGCCGTAGCGGTAAACGAGTGGGTGATCGTTCCTTTGTGGCATCCACAATTTTTACACCATCAATACGGTATTCGCGATCTTCAGGACCCTAAAGGTTTACTCGGGGGAAAAGATAAAGCGGTATTGCTCGCCCGTGAACGCGAGTTAGTGGTTAATTTCTCGCCCGCACAAATTCAGGTACTTGATAACATAGTATTATCGAATCAAATGGTTGCAGAACTCGATTATGCGGTTAATCGACAAGGAATGACGGAAGATGAGGCCGCTGCGAACTGGCTGACAGTCAATCCTCAGCATTTGACGACCTGGTTAGCCCCGCTGCTTAATCCTGCGAATGCCTCATCTCAGGAGGTGACATTATGATGATCACACCTGAATCGCGGCTAGTGGCGGCAGGGCTTGAACTACCTGAGGTTGCTGCGGCTCTTGGGAATTACGAACCCTATTCAATTGTTGGCAGTCAGTTAATGACCTCGGGTCAGTTTCCCTATTTAGAGGGCGAGCTTCAGTATCAAGGACAATTGGGCGCAGATCATACTGTGAGCGAAGGCTACGCTGCCTGTCGTCTTGCGACCCTAAATGCCATTGCTCAATTGAAACAGGCTTGCGGTGAGCTTTCGCGGATAAAACAAATTTATCGCTTGGAAGGGGTGCTAAATGTGCATCAATCTTGCTTTGAACATCCCAAAGCACTCGATGGGGCTTCGGATTTATTGCTTGAAATCTTCGGTGAAGCAGGACGTCACAGCCGAATGATTTGGACAAATCCGGTCATGCCGCTGAACAGTTTGTGTCTAGTGTATTTATTTGCAGAACTCTATTGTGATGACGAACAAAGGTAATCACCTTTGTCTCGATTGAGATTGAATGCTTGAATGTGACTCACATTGGCTGTTAGCTAAATGTTCTGTCAGCAAGACGGGTAGTTCATTCAAGAGCATATGAGGCAGTTCTTGAACTTTCATCAATCGATTGTTAGGGTTAGGTCATCATGGACAGAATGTTGACAATACGATGACTGAGAAACAAAAAATGTTGGCGGGCCAGCCCTATAAGGCTTGGGATGATGAGTTATTGGCTGAGCGGATGCGGGCGAAATCCATTTGTCATCAGTTTAATCTGGCCGAACCGACTTTGCTTGATGCCCGAATGGAGCATCTTCGTGGCCTGCTTGATATTCAACACTGCGCCCATATTGAGCCTAATTTCTTTTGCGATTACGGCTATAACATCCATATTGGCAAACAATTTTACGCCAATCATAATCTAACCATATTAGATGTTTGCTCAGTCTCGATTGGTGATAATGTGATGTTTGGTCCCCATGTGATGATTTCTACCGCAACGCATCCGATTAATCCCATTGCGCGGCAAACGACGGAATACGGCGCGCCAATTCAAATCGGCAATAATGTCTGGCTAGGCGGAAACGTCTCTGTGTTACCCGGTGTGACCATTGGTGATAATTGTGTCATTGGTGCTGGTAGTGTCGTGAATAAGAGCATTCCCGCGAACTGTGTGGCGGCAGGTAACCCTTGTAAGGTTATCAAACCTATCAATGTGGAATAATGCAGGAAGGTCGATGCCGAGTGATTGGCGTCAATGCTGATGCTGATTTAAATGACGATTTAGATCGTCGTAGAAACAAAAACGGTACGCAGTGCGTACCGTTTTTTATTAGCAGGATGAATACTTACAGTACGCCGCGGCGCATTTGGTCCCGTTCAATTGATTCAAACAGGGCAGTAAAGTTGCCTTCACCAAAACCTAAGTTATTCTTACGTTGGATGATTTCGATGAAAATCGGTCCAAACAGGTTTTTAGTAAATATCTGCAATAAATAGCCTGTATCATCACCATCCACCAGAATTTGGTGATGTTTAATGCGCTCACGATTTTCTGTGACCTGCGGTAACTTATCGAAAATAGTGTCGTAGTATTCAGGGATGATGTCTAGGCATTGGATTGAGCTGCCTTCCATCGCATTCAGAGATTTAACGATATCGCGGCTTCTAAAGGCTAAATGTTGCACACCAGGGCCATTGTATTCCTTCAGATATTCATCAATTTGGTTTTTATCGCTGCCTTTACCTTCGTTAATCGGGATACAGAAGCTGCCATCTGGCGAACGCAGGGCGTAGGACACTAGCGCGGTTTGTACGCCGCTGATGTCAAAGTAGCGCACTTCAGTAAAACCAAAAATGTTTTTATAGAAGTTAGCCCAATGTTCCATTGTGCCTTTGTAGACGTTGTTGGTTAAGTGATCGACCTCGATAAAGCCTTTCTCTTGGGTGATGACTTGCTCGTCTAAATCTTCAAAATCAGCGGCATAGATATTGTTATCTGCGCCAAAGGTGTCGATGAAATAAATTAAGCTGTCACCAATGCCGTAAATCGCAGGATAAGGCAGATCTTTGTTGGCATCATCGGCGGGTTTTGCACCACGTTCAACGGCAACGCGATAGGCAAAGCCGGCATCTTCTACACGCCAGCCCATAGAGCAAATGGCTGGGCCGTGGGATTTAGCAAACTTAGCAGAGAAACCTTCGCGCTCAGTGTTGAGCAGAAAATTAATGTCATTCTGTTTGTAGTACAGGATGTCTTTGTTCTTGGCTTTTTTCAGCAGAGAAAAACCAAAGTCGATAAAGACTTTGTGCATAAAATCAGTATCAGGGCTGGCGAATTCAGTGAATTCGATACCTAATAAGCCCAGTGGATTTAGTTCGCTTGCCATGTTGTTTTCCTCGTTATTTTAGTGCAACACGCCGTCACTCTAATGACTCCCGCATGGGAGTGCTGGTGGCTTGGGGCTAGTCTTCTAGCCAAGAGCGGTTGTAGTCTTTGCTCATGCAATTTTGTACATGTTCGGTTAATTTCAGTGGGGCGAACGTGTCCACCATCACTGCATATTCATAGGTTTCTTTTTTGCCAATTGAGGCTTCAGTTCGGCCCGGTTGTGGTCCGTGGGCCACGCCTTTTTGATGTAAGGTCATGTAACCCGCTTCAATGCCCGTGCGGCTCATAAAGTCGCCATCGACGTAATACAAGACTTCGTCGCTATCTATGTTGTTGTGGTAATAAGGCGCCGGAATCGATTTAGGGTGGAAATCGTAGGGGCGCGGTACGAAGTTACAAATCACAAAGTTATGGGCGGTAAAGACTAAGTGATCAGAAGGGGGGAGATGGATTTTGCCTACCTTTGGTGCGTATTCTGTGATGTTGAATGCCCAAGGATAAACGCAGCCATCCCAACCTACTAAATCAAAGGGATGCCATTCGAGCGTGGTGAGTTGGTATTTATCGCCAAACTTACACACTAAGGGGAAGGCGCCGCGCTCAACCACAGCATCTTGCAATGTAGGTACGCGCAAATCGCGCTCGCAGTAAGGTGCCGATTCTAATAGCTGACCATACTCGTTACGGAAATGCTTAGGCACTTCCACCATAGAGAATGACTCGATGACGAAAAGTCGCACATTGCTGTAATCGTTGAATTTAAGCTGATAAGTGGTGCCACGTGGGATCACGAGATAGTCCCATTTTTGGACCTTAATTGTGCCGTACTCGCTGTAGAGTGTGCCTTCGCCTTCGTGGACAAAAACCACTTCATCGGCATAGGCGTTACGGTAAAACTTGTCGGTATCGGCGGTGACTTTGGCGGTATAAAGTGCTAAGTCATTGTTATAAAAAATCTTGTTACGGGCGCTGAAGAAATTACCTTTACGGTCGGCGTCGCGGGAATCGAGTTTATAGTTTTGGACCAGCGAGTCTTCCCAATTGGCACCATGGCCTAGGCTGTAGGGCGCCACTTCTAATGCTTTGGTTGGCATGTTGTGGTGATATTTATTGGAATAAATATTGGAAAAACCATGGGTTGAGAACAACTCTTCACGGTAAAGCTCGCCGTTTTCCTTTTCAAATGCGATATGGCGCTTATGGGGAATCTGGCCTTGTTTCACATAAAATGGCATGGAGGATCCTTGGTTTTTACAGCGGTGTGAGATTAGCTCTACTTCGCTTGTCGTTATGGTTATGTGATCTTGTTATCAATTTAGTTGCTTGAATGAACAAAAAAAAGAATAATAAATCCGTTATCTCAATCTAAAAATTAGATGGTATTCTAATCTTTACGAATCGTAGTGTTTCCGTGACATGTTCATTAGAGCCAAGGAGTGACCATGCGCATCGATATTGATGCTTTTAATGTGCTGCAAGTGCTGGTGGAAGAGGGCAGTTTTGCCAAGGCGGCGGAGCGATTACACAAAGCGCAATCGGCGGTGAGTTATCAAGTTAAAAAGTTAGAAGAGCACTTAGGCGTGCCGCTTTTTAGCCGTGAGCAATATCGTGCTGAGCTGACGCAAGAGGGCCGCGTGATTTTGGCCGAGGGACAAAGATTACTGCAACACCTTGCAAACATTGAACATCTTGCCAGTCGTTTCAGTGAAGGCTGGGAGCCCAAGCTAGAGCTAGTGATAGACGGTGCCTTACCGATGGAGCCTATCATGACGGCCTTAAAGCGCATGGCTGAACATCAGATCCCCACTAAAATTCAGCTGAATATGGAGTTTTTAGGCGGTGTACAACACAGATTTGAGCGGGATAATGCCGACTTGATGTTAGTGAAAGATTATCGCACAGGCCCCTACTATCATCCGCAACCTTTGCCAGCCATCACTAGCGTGCTGGTGGCCAGTGCTTCGCATCCTTTATCTTTTATTCGCGAAATTAGTTTGTCTGAGCTGCAGCAACATGTGGAATTAACTATCGAAGACTCTTCACCCAATAAAAGTTACCGCGATGAAATGCAATTTGGCGGCGATAAAGTGTTTTATCTTTCTGGCTTTATCATGAAAAAGAACGCCTTGTTAAAAGGCTTAGGTTTTGGCTGGTTGCCGGACTTTTTAGTGCAAGAAGAGTTGGCTAAGGGCGAATTAGTTGAAATCGACTTCGTCGGTGGCAGTCGTTTTACGTTTATTCCACAGCTCGTCTCGACCTTAGAGCGACCGTTAGGTCGTGCGGGACAACTTTTTACCGAGTTGATATTAGAGGAGTTTGCTAAGGCTGAGCAGTTTAATGGTGTGGGTTTGGGTTGATAAGTCTTCGCTTGTCATCTTTTGATACAAGTTACCGCATAAAATAATCGCATTTTGACATTTTATGTCATAGATTAATGCCTAGGTCAGATGAAGGTTTGG
This sequence comes from Shewanella sp. DC2-4, assembly GCF_013248875.1. NCBI lineage: Bacteria > Pseudomonadati > Pseudomonadota > Gammaproteobacteria > Alteromonadales > Shewanellaceae > Shewanella > Shewanella sp. DC2-4. The sequence goes on from NZ_JABRVR010000002.1 coordinate 1,483,757, forward strand.
ATTGAGAGTTAAAATAAGGCCTAAATTCAGACTGAGCTTAGATCTAGATTAAGGTCGAGATGAAGAGTGAAATTGAGCCGCGATAGGTAAAGAGTCGTCCATCGGGGTCAATCTAAAGGATAGTAACAAGGAACTGACAGTTAAGGGGAACAGTATGTCTAGACGTTGTCATGAAGTGGATTATGAAATTATCGGCCACAGTATGCAGTTGGTTGAAGTGGAACTCGATCCTAACGAAACCGTGGTCGCTGAAGCGGGCGCGATGAATTATCTAGAGCAAGATATTAGCTTTGAGGCCAAAATGGGCGATGGCTCTGAGCCTGAGTCAGGCTTTTTTGGCAAGTTGGTGGGCGCGGGTAAACGGGCATTGACAGGTGAGAGCATTTTTATGACTCACTTTACCAACCAAGGCAATCAAAAACGTAAAGTCGCATTTGCCGCCCCTTATCCTGGCACTATCCTAGCGATCGACTTGGCCGAACATGGTGGTGAGCTTATCTGTCAGAAAGACAGTTTTTTGGCTGCGGCTTTAGGTACACGCGTGACGATGAAATTTAATCGCCGCTTAGGTACGGGATTTTTTGGTGGCGAAGGATTTATTCTGCAAAGCCTACAGGGCGATGGTATGGCGTTTATCCATGCGGGTGGCACCTTAGTGAAAAAAGAACTAAAAGGTGAAACCTTAAGAGTTGACACCGGTTGTCTTGTTGCATTTACCTCAGGGATTGATTACGACATAGAGCGTGCAGGCTCATTAAAGTCTATGGTCTTTGGCGGTGAAGGTTTGTTTTTAGCCACACTCAAAGGCCACGGGACGGTTTGGCTACAAAGCTTGCCATTCTCACGTATGGCGGATCGCATTATCGCCCATGCCCCATCTGCGGGAGGCAGTGATCGCGGAGAAGGCTCTGTACTCGGAGGTCTTGGTCGCATGCTCGATGGGCGCTAAATGATAAGCTGACATGCTGTCTTCTCTTAAGGCATTCCAGACTATCCTCTGGGATGCCTTTTTAGTTGAAACCTCTCATTTCCTTTATCGTTTTAAGCATTTTCGCCGTTGTTAAGGTTTTGCTGAATGCGTCTTTCAACTAGTTTAGATATGAGATACATCATCAAATAGCCCGTGCCTAAGGCTAAAATCACCGCGACGACATTCTCCGTATACAGGCGGTAAGCGTAGAAAGTACCGACCAGTACTGCGATACCAGCAAGGCGAATAAGTAGACTTTGAGTAAAGTAGCCATGAGCTTTGATATAAGCAAGCTGGTAGCCATTGAGCATCATAAATATAAAAAACATGGAGAAATGCATTAATACTGGAGCCGCTTTAATGTATTGCTCGGGGAATAACCAAGCGACTAACGGCTTGCTCGCAAAAACCATAACGACAAAAAAAATACCGCTGATCCACAAAGAAACTTTCGTCAGCCATGACTTAATTTGTTGCACTTCGTCAAAGCGTTTTTCTCGTACGCACACTGCGACTTCGGGCAGCACAAAACGGTAGATGGGAAAGACAAAAAGCAGGGTGAGGTAAGTGATCATCGGCCGCACCACCACTTGGAAATCACCCAGTTCATCTATGCTGAAATAGGCAATAGTCAGCAGTACGGTGATGTAAATCATCAAGATACTGGCCCCCGCTTCCATGGACGCCGTCAGGCTTTTCTTCATAAAACTGCGTAAACCCGTATCAAAATGCACTGCACTTAAGGGCGGAGTGGCAATATCTTTGCGCCGTTTTAAGTACATATATAAGGCAACGATGAGCGATGACAGTGTCATGCTGTAAAAGAGTGATGCAATGGCGGTTTGTTTTAAGCCGTAGAAACATAATAAAAAGCTAGTCACTTGCGCGAGCGGCTCTAACCAAGTGACTCTATTGGAGATGGCATATAGCCGGTACATGGCAATTTGATTGGTAAAATAGACCTTGAGCCCCATACTCAGAATAATCCCAACCAATTGAAAATATTCTACATTGAGCTGAAGTTTGTGTTTGATATAGGGTAAAACTAAGCCCCATGTCAGTAATACCATAGCGATCAAGCTGTAGCGGAATATATTGGTAATATCCACATCTTGCTTGGTCTGGGAGTAGGTCACCACCATAGAGGAGCGAAATCCCGTCATTAGGATTAGCGACAGTGAGATAATGTCGATCACTGTGTGATAGAGCGCTAGATCGGCTTTGGCAACCCATTGTGCTAGCCAGAGTTTAAATAGAAAACCCACAGAAATACTGGCGAGTGATGCCCAGAACCCCGCAATAATTGCCTGCTTAACCCGTTGAAGTGAGGTGTTTTCCATTATCAAAAATCCAGCGTTAGTCTACGGTCATTATCGGGATGCTATGAATTCAATTAAGATTTTGCCTTAGCCGCATGAGTATTTTTAGGTGACACTTATCTTGTTCTGTTCGATATCTTTTCACCCTGCATGAGTCTAGCATTTAGCCAATTTACGACCAATAGCCAGATAGTAAAGATATGATAAATATCAATATGTTGCTTTATTGTAAGTTAGAACGTTATTGAGTGAGGACTGGGATGATAAATTGTCTTACAGACAACGTTTTTTGATAGATGAAAGCAGTATTAAGAAGAACAACTACGCCCAGATAAGCGCTGGGCGTAGTTGTAAATGTGTCAGTTATAAATGCCATTTTGTCATGGGAAGTTAATCGGTAATGATATTGACGATATCGAGGATTTTACGGCTGTTATTATCGAGTTTGATTAGTGCACCTTCGACTTGAATGCTAATGATGCCATCTCTGTCTAAGGGCACTACGATGCGGCCGCGATCATAAATATCATGCTCAAGCACATCACCACGCTGGAGTTTTTTCTGCCAACCGGGTGGCAGTGGCTGACCTTGGTCAACTTTTTTCTGTAATCCCGGCGGTAGACTTTTATCCTTTTTGTGGTGCTCATGGTCATCTTTAGCAAAGGTTGAGATGGACATCGTTAAGCTGAGGACAAGTCCTGTGATTACCACTGAGGTCAATTTATTCATCTGTACTCCTAAGGGGCATTGAGTTGATGTTGTGTCCAATGCTGGATGTGGCCAACAATAGGCGATGCGAAATGAACTATAGCTGAACGTTCTAGCTCAAGATTGCTTTCTAGCGGGTTAACATGAGTACAGCTTGCCATTGTTCGGCGGTCACAGGTTGGATACTGAGTCTTGACCCCTTAGAGACTAAATACATGTCCGCCAGTTGGGGTAAACTTTTTATCAAACTTAAGGGAATAATCTCGTTAAATTTTTTGACAAAGCGGATATCTACTCGTAGCCATCTTGGTTTGGTTGGATCTGACTTAGGGTCGAAATACTTCGATTCGGGATCGAAGGCTGTGCTGTCGGGATACGCATTGGTCACGACTTCTGCTATGCCGACAATTCCGGGCACTTTGCAGCTTGAATGGTAAAAAAATACCTTGTCGCCAATCTGCATCTCATCGCGCATAAAGTTACGCGCCTGATAGTTACGGATCCCATGCCAAGCTTCGGTTTGGTTAGGGCAAGCCTTAAGATCATCTATGCTGAATTCGTCGGGTTCCGATTTCATAAGCCAGTAGTTCATCTTGTTTCCTTTACTCATAGTTGCCGTTAAGCGCTTCAATACCGCTGAGTTTATCTGAATTTTGTCGAATACCCCAGTTCGTCACCCATATCAAATATTGTGAGTTTGATTAAGTTTCCGTTCAGATAACGTGGCTTAGCCTGTTGACAGCAATCTTATTTGGTATGCCTTATGCAAATTCTCGTTTCTAAGGCAAAGCGTCAAATTCGATCTCGGTGTGTGACTGGTGTCGTACAAGTTGTGGCAGCAGAGGCAACCAAAACCTGTGAGGTGTGTTATGGGGACTTCAACAATGACATCCGATTGTGGTTTATACACTAAATATCTTAAGGATTTTACGGCGGGTGATGTGATCTTAAGTCATGAGCGAATGCTGGAATTTATTAATGACCTGACAACGCAAGGTTGGTTATTGGCTAATTTCACTTGGGACTATTGGTATAACAACAGTTACTTAGTCGATAAACCTGCCTATATTCGTGATGCGAGTATCGCACAATGTAAGTTGCTGTTGACGGCCATGACGCGACTCGAGGTTTTTAGCCCCGGCGTGTTAGAAAATATGCGTCGCCAAGGCGTGTTACTGGCCATTGTTGAGCGGTTACAAAGCTTAAATGTGCCTAAGTCGAGTACTCATTTTGAGTTTATCAGCCGCTAGCACTGGGCTTTAATGGATTGTTATCTAATCGTTTGTCTTACTCTTTAGTCTAATAAAGTGCTTTTTTACTTGTGACATGATCCGTGGATTGGTTAGTTTGGACCTCGCTAACCATAATAATAAATGCACGGAGGCCTTAATGTCAGTTCCTACAAGCCAAGTTATAAGCCCGCTCAATGTTAGCGAGTTTAGAGGCGAGTCATCACCGAAACTCGTTGAGAAGACCATAGGTCAATATCTTGATGAGATTGCGGCAACGTATCCCGACCAATTAGCTGTCGTCGTACACCATCAACATATCCGCTGGAATTACCGCCAATATCTTGCCCAAATCGATGCGCTCGCCACAGGACTATTAAAACTCGGTATTAAGTCTGGTGATAGGGTAGGGATTTGGTCGCCTAACAATATCGAGTGGTGTTTAACCCAATATGCGACCGCTAAAATTGGCGCCATCATGGTATGTATTAATCCTGCGTATCGTCCTGAAGAGTTGCAATACGCGCTGAGTAACGTGGGTTGTCGCGCGGTAATTTGTGCTGATAAGTTTAAATCCAGCAATTATCTTGAGATGCTATATGAATTGGCGCCTGAGCTAACTTCTTGCCCCTCGGGTAAATTACAAGCTAAAGCCGTACCTGAGCTTGAATTTGTGATCCGTATGGGCGCGGAGAAATCCGTCGGTATGTTGAATTTTGATGACTTGATCGTTGATGTGACCGCCGCTGATAGGATAATGCTTAAGAGTATTGCTAAGGAATTAAGCCCATACGATGCGATTAATATCCAGTTTACCTCTGGCACGACGGGCAGTCCGAAAGGTGCGACCTTATCACATCATAACATATTGAATAATGGCTATTTAGTCGCAGAGGCGATGAAGTTTACCTGTCACGATAAACTCTGTATTCCAGTGCCTTTATACCATTGTTTTGGCATGGTACTCGGCAGTTTAGTTTGCTTAGCCAAAGGCGCAACTGCTGTGTTCCCCGGAGAATCCTTCGATCCACTGACGACATTGCAAGTGATTGAGCAAGAGCGTTGCACCGCTTTGCATGGCGTACCGACCATGTTTATTGCCGAGTTGGAACACCCAGAGTTTGCTCGTTTTGATTTGAGTTCCTTACGTACCGGCGTGATGGCGGGGGCAACTTGTCCTGAAGAAGTGATGCGACGTGTACAAAACCTGATGTATATGAAGGAAGTGCTGATTGGTTATGGACAGACCGAATGCAGTCCGCTCAATCACATTACTGAAATCGACTCACCCGTAGAGAAACGTGTGCTCACCGTTGGCCGTGCTTTGCCCCATACCGAAGTGAAAATTGTCGATGAATTTGGCGAAGTGCTGCCAATTAATCAACCCGGTGAAGTTTGTAGTCGCGGTTACTGCATTATGCAGTGTTATTGGAATGATCCTGAGAAAACGGCGGCAACCATAGACAGTCAAGGCTGGCTACATTCGGGCGATATTGGCCAAATGGATGAGCAAGGTTATGTGCAAATTGTGGGGCGCATTAAAGATATGATTATTCGCGGCGGCGAGAATATTTATCCCCGTGAGATTGAAGAGAAACTTTACACCCATAAAGATGTGCAGGATGCGGCGGTCTTTGGCGTTCAAAGCGATAAATACGGCGAGGAAGTGTGTGCTTGGATCAAAGTCCGCTCAGGAGCCGCGATTACAGAGGCTGATATTCGTCATTTTCTCACCGAGAAATTCGCCTACTTTAAAGTGCCGCGCTACATCAAGTTTGTGGATCAGTATCCAATGACAGTGACGGGAAAAATTCAGAAATTCAAAATGCGTGAGCTGATGTATCAAGAGTTATATGAAGATATTAATGCTTAAGTCATTTGGCTTTGAGTTGATTAATACTATTGATATTTGACTTCCAAGCCGCGCAATGCGGCTTGAATTTTATTCTGTCTAGCTATTTCGGTTAGCAGATAAACGAACAAGCTAATTGGCTAATGAAAAAGTCGGCGAGTCATACCATCAAGCCAAGCTGTACTTTGAGTTAGCTTTTGCTGCTAATGTCGTTATTCTAATTGTAACAAAACTTCACTTCCCCACTGTGGCTTGATGGCTATACTAAAACCAGTCATAAAATCTAACCAATCATAAAATCTCGGCAGATAAAAACGAAAGCGTTGAGTTGTCGATGATGTAGTCGTAAATCCATGCAGGCAAAGGAGTACTAAATGGTTCGATGGCGTTCAATGCTCCTTGTGTATTGTCTTTCCTTTATGGGATTGAGCGTAGCTAAAGCGGATACCTTAATGCTCACTTCTTTACTTTGGCCGCCTTATTCAGGAGAGCAATTAACGGAGCAGGGTGCCAGTATTGCCGTGGTACGGGCGGCGCTGAACGTTATGGGACACCAATTAGACGTGGATTTCTATCCGTGGAGCCGCGCTGTCAAACTTACGACAATGCCGAACTCTGACTACATAGGTTATTTTCCTGAATACTATGTAGAGACAGAAAAGTTTATCTTTTCAAAACCGATTGGCGAAAGTCCATTGGGGCTGGTGGAGCAAAAGTCCCATCCAGTAAGTTGGAATTATATTGAAGATCTTAATCGCTATACCTTAGGTGTGGTGAAAGATTATGTGAATACTCAGGCCTTAGATCGCATGATCGTTTCCGGTGTACAGCGGACTGAACCTGTGACTTCGGATGAGCATAATGTCAAAAAAGTTGCCGCAGGTCGGATTGATGCCGCGGTGATTGATGTCAACGTTCTGCACTATTTACTCAAGCAAAAGCCCTTACAGCCGCTGGCGACAAAGTTGCAAATCAATCGGCAAATTCTGGCGAATAAGCAGCTCTATATCGCGTTTCGTAATACAGAAGAGGGACGGCGTTGGCGAGATATTGTTGACCAAGGTTTAGCGCAGGTTGACGTAGAAACCATCATTGGAGAGCTACTTTATCGTGAAGACTAATGTAGGGTTTTAGGATAGTTTATTCTTTGTTTTACTCGCTATTTTTCCGCTTATTTCCCCGTAAAGTCACTTCTGATATGCAGTTTGTCATCATTTTGTCTTTGTTCACTATTAGTATCACTTTAACGGCATGAGTTGTTCTCTCATTTTATTGATTAAGGTGACATGAAGAAACTTCCTTTTGAGCTTCCATTTGAGTTAGATACGCTGCAGCAACTCATTGATACTCATCATCTTAAGTTAGATTATCAGATCCTTGCCGACATTCCATTCCGCCAAGAGCATTTCCCCCTTTACAGTGTTGAGTTAGGTGGTACAGATACGCCTTGTCCGACAGTGCTCTTTGTGGGTGGCGTGCATGGGGTTGAACGTATTGGATCTCAAGTTATTTTGGCATTGTTAAACAGTTTATTGCAGCGGCTTGTTTGGGATAAACACCTACAACAGATGCTAACGGGCCTGCGGTTAGCTTTTGTACCTGTAGTGAATCCTGTTGGGTTATTCATGGGAACGCGGGGCAATGGTAATCAAGTAGATTTGATGCGTAACGCTCCAATAGAATCCCGTGAAAAAGTGTCCTTTATGGTGGGAGGACAGCGTATATCGTCACGGCTGCCCTGGTATCGCGGTATTGGGGGAATGGAGCTGGAAACTGCGGGCTTAGTTGCCTATGTACAACAACTGTTGAGTCGCAGCACAAGTTTGATTTCGCTCGATGCCCACTCGGGATTTGGTTTGAGTGATCATATCTGGTTCCCCTACGCCCATACCCGTACCGCCTTCGAAAATGCCAATTATATTTTTCATCTAAAACAATTGTTTGAACAGAGTTATCCCCATCACGGCCATTATCGACTCGCGCCGCAGAGCCAGTTTTATCGCACTCATGGTGATATTTGGGATTATCTCTATCGCCAGCACCAAGTGGCTGATCCTTCTGCTCAGGTGCCATTTTTACCTTTGACATTAGAGATGGGATCTTGGGCATGGATAAAGAAGAATCCTAGACAAATATTTAATTTTGCTGGCTTTTTTAATCCACAAAAAACACATCGTCACCACAGGATTTTACGCAGGCATACAGTACTCATGCAATTTATGATGGAAGCGGCCTATGCCCAATCGTTAGAGCAGTTAACACCTGAACGTTTGACTGAGCTGACAGAGCGTGCGCGGCATTATTGGTATCGGGAGTCTCAGTCATGACCACTTGGGTGTTATTAAGGGGATTAATGCGTGATCAGCGCCATTGGAATGGTTTCGATCAGCGTCTGCGACAAAAGGGATTGCGAGTGCTGACACCGGATCTTCCGGGCAATGGGACGCTATCCCACGAATTAAGTCCGCTTAAGATTGCTGATTATGCCTATGCCGTGTGGCAGCAATTGGATGAGCAGGTACAGGAAGGGGAGACTATTTATCTCCTCGGCTTGTCTATGGGCGGTATGTTGGCGTTGGAAATGGCATGCCAGCGACCTTGGCAGATAAGACATGCCTTTGTATTAAACAGCAGTGCGGCGAATTTATCGTATTGGTATCAAAGATTTAATCCGCTGAATGCATTGAAGGCTTTTTTCATGCGGGCTCGGGGTAACGCTTTACATCCAATCGAGTCGACTATAGTGCGTTTAACCAGTTTTCGTCATCGGCGAGACCGAGATTTAATTGTCAAGTGGAGTGAGTTTCGCCGCGATACCACACCAAGTAGACGCAATGTAGGGCGACAACTTTGGGCGGCTTTTCAATACCAATGTCCATTGACAGTGGAAGTACCGATAACTGTGCTCTGCGGTGACCGTGATGCGCTGGTGAGTATGGCATCGAGTAAGGCGCTAGCACGGCATTTTTACACCGATTTGATTGTACTCGCGTATTGCGGTCACGATGCAGCTATAGATGCACCCGCAAAACTGGCGCATTATCTGTTGGACATTGTGGGGGCGACTAAGCCGCAAGTGCAGTTTTCTGTGGATAGTGAGCCTGCCAATACTCAATATGATTGCAACGATTTATTGGAGGAAGAAATAGCCTTAAACGAAGCGATATTTACTGTATGGGATGACAAAGCGCTATCCACTCTTGAAACCAAATAATCGAGAGTGAATAGCGCAGTTAACGCATTGTCTTATTAAGCTTTAGCCACTACGGTTTGGCCTATCGGTGTGAGGCTGAGTAAAGCCAACTTAAGATGCTGTATCCCAAAGGGAATACCGATAATCGTCACAAAACAAGCTAAGGCGTGGACCAAATGCCCTATGGCTAACCAGATCCCAAACAGTAAGAACCAAATGATATTTCCTACCATGCCTAATGCACCTGTGCCCAAGTCTTCACGTCCAGTTAAGTGGCGACGGTTCATTTGTTCTTGGCCGAAGGGCCAAAAGGTCATTTCGCCGATAACAAAACAGGCGCGGCCGAAGGGAATACCAATGATACTGATAAAACACAGGATACCTGCGAGCCACCAAGCGAGTCCCATCACAAATCCGCCGAGTACAAACCAAGCTATGTTGAATATTAAGCGTAATACAGCCATTGAAAGCTCCTTATGTTTACCCTGTTAGCCTTTATCGTTAGCTTCGATAAATTGAATATATGTCAATGTCTAAGCGATAACTATGCCAACTATTTAAATTGTTCATAATCAATTGGTTAATTATATGTATTCGAGATTCATGTGTCATTTTCACTAGTTTTTCGCCAAATTGATAATTTCTTAAGGGCGTAACAGGAAGGGCGGAGTTACACTAGCCTTCCCTTAACTGGTTTAAAAACCAGAGAATTTAATCGTTTGAGTAGCTTGATGTTTGCAAATTCCCCTGTCGATACATTTGCCTTTGCTGGCAGAGACATATTCCTAAAACGTGATGATTTACTGCATCCGGCGTTTAGTGGCAATAAAGCTCGCAAATTCGGCTATTTTTTAGATCATGAGTTTGCAGGCATCAGCAAGGTGATAGGTCACGGCTCGCCATTGGCTAACTCACTGTATTCATTGTCAACATTAGCGAAGATGAAAGGCTGGCAATGTGATTTTTATGTAGATCATATTGCCAGTCAAGTGGTTAAACATCCTACGGGCAATTACGCTGCCGCTTTAGCGAATGGCGCTAATATTATCGATTTAAGTGTGTTAATAGCACAAAAGCAGGCGTGCACTCAGTCGCAATCTGAACCTCACGTTTTATCAAATCTTAAGGCTAGTCCTGAGCCTACTGCGCAAGTGGGCGATGTGCGACTGAGTTGCCCTGATTATATAGAGGCTCAAGTACTCGTGAATGAGCCGACGGCGCTTTTTATTCCAGAGGGGGGGCGCTGTGCTTACGCCGAATACGGGATAAATAGATTGGCGCAAGAGATAGTACAGTTTGCGAAGGCGAATGGATTGGTTGATTTAACGGTATTTTTACCTTCGGGGACGGGAACGACAGCGTTATTTTTAAATCAGTATTTTATCCGTCAGCAAACGGCTATTCGCGTCGTGACTTGCGCCGTGGTGGGGGGCGATGATTATTTGCGCTTGCAATTTTCGTTGCTTAATACCAATACCAGTGAGCATCCACAGATTGTTAATGTCGGCAAGAAATATCATTTTGGTAAACTTTATCCGGAATTTTATGCCATGTGGCAGCGGGTCTGCGCCTCAGGCGTGCAGTTTGAAGTACTCTACGATCCCTTAGGTTTTATTGTGCTTGAAGATTATTTACAACGTAGTGAACCAGGTCATGTGATGTATTTGCATCAAGGCGGATTATTGGGGAACGAGACCATGTTGCCGCGTTATCAGCGTAAATTTGGCCAAAGTAGCTATGCCCACGGTGCCAGATATTTACTTAGTGACGCTAAGACATAATGTGTTTGAAGCTATGTAATGCTAAGTTAAGCTGATGATTTGGAACGATGGGAAATATCAATGACTGAAGCGGAATATCTCGCCAATTACAATCCTAAGGTTTTTAAGGCTCAGCTACTGACAGTGGATGCCGTATTGTTTACCTATCACGATCAGCAACTTAAAGTACTCTTAGTACAACGCTCAAATCATCCATTTTTAGGTTTATGGGGATTACCTGGAGGGTTTATCGATGAAAATTGCGATCAATCCCTTGAGCAAACTGTATTACGTAAACTGCATGAGAAAACCGCGGTAGTGCCACCTTATATTGAGCAGCTATGCACTGTGGGTAATCGTGGTCGCGATGTAAGAGGTTGGTCGGTGACTGTGTGTTATACCGCCTTGATGAGTTATCAAGCTTGCCAAATTCAGATTGATTCAGTGAGTGATGTTAAGTGGTGGCCATTAGCGGATGTGTTGCAGATGCCCTTGGCGTTTGATCATTTGCAGTTAATCGAGCAAGCGCGGGAACGCTTAACACAAAAAGCCTTATATTCTTTAGTGCCAGGATTTGCACTGTCTGAACCTTTTACCTTGCCAGAATTGCAGCATGTACATGAGGTTTTACTGGGCAAGCCTATCCAAGGTAAATCTTTTCGTCGGCGGGTTGAACAGGCTGATTTATTGATCGATACGGGATTAAAGCGCACCGAACGTGGTCGTCCTGCTAATTTATACCGCTTGAAACCCAATACCGCATCGTATCGCTTCTTAAGAAATTTAGAATGTTGATCACAGTGAATATGGATTTAAGCAAGAGATTCGCCTTGCTCAATATGAGTAACGGCGACTGCTTATGCCTTATTCATGGTGACTTTGAATCAGTAAAGGCTGTTTAATTACTGATTTTGCCTTAATGTCTCCGGTTCTTGTATTACTCGATACCCATATTGTAGCTTCTTAGTTGTCTTTCCCACATATAGTGTCTAAAAGACACTATATGTAATTTAAGCATAACATTTCAGGTTGCTCCGTTTGAAATAGTCTAAAAATCAACTTTACATAATAATGTCTTTAAGACACTATTTTTCATGTAGACAACAAGGGCGCCGTCAATTTCGGCAATCTTGCCACAGACAGGAGGTTACTATGTCTCAACGTATTCAAACGTCTCAAGATGCTTCTCACGCTCAATGTTCGCAAGCCGATTTTTATCGGCTACCCGCAGCTAGCAATGAGGCTCACTACCGTTTATTTCAATTTGGTGCGGGGGAAAATCATGTTCAACTACTGGTTCCTCCAACTAAACGAGTAACGATCTTTTTCAGTTATCGGGGCGATCATTCCATCATGCAGCTCTTGTTGTTAACTGATGCGTTGCGTCGTAGCGGTGCAGAGCAAATTGATCTGTTACTGCCTTATATGCCGGGTGCTCGCCAAGATAGGGTGTGTAATGCCGGTGAGGCCTTGTCGGTAAAAGTCTATGCTAGCCTGATTAATCAGCAGCAATATGCTTCGGTCACCGTTTTTGACCCGCACAGTGATGTCACTGCCGCATTGTTAGAACGGGTTCAGGTAATAGATAACCACAGTTTTGTCGCAGCGATCGCAGCCCAATTAACGGGGGAGCTAGTGTTAGTCTCGCCCGATGCGGGGGCGAATAAAAAAGTATTCGGCTTAGCTAAAGCGTTACAGGGAATGCCGGTGATCAGGGCCGATAAACATCGTGATGTGGTCAATGGCCATATTATCGCTACCGAGGTGTTCTGTGATGACTTATCGGGTAAAACCTGCTTAATCGTTGACGACATTTGCGCGGGTGGCAGAACCTTTATTGAACTTGCCATCAAATTAAAGCAAAAGGGTGCACAAAGCGTCATTTTGATCGTGTCACATTATGAAGATAAGGCCAGTGAGTTGGTACTGCGCGAGGCGGGCATAGACAGATTATTTTGTACCGATAGTTTAGGTGTCCCCACACATATTTCGAGCGAGTTCTGTCATTGTCATGCTGTTTTGCGTTATATGAATCATTAAGGAAAATATTATGTACTTGAATCCCGTTACTGCCATTGATGGCTACAAAGTCGATCACCGTCGTCAATATCCCGATAATACTCAAGTGATTTTTAGTAACTTGACCGCCCGTAAATCCCGTCGTGGTTATACAGACCAAATGGTGTTTTTTGGCTTGCAGTATTTTATCAAGCATTTCTTGATCGACAGTTGGAACCGTGATTTCTTTCAACAACCTAAAGATCAGGTCATTCGTCAATTCTCCCGCCGTATCAATAACTATCTCGGGCCGAATAATGTTGGCACTCAGCATATTGAGGAGTTGCATGATTTAGGTTATTTACCAATTAAAATTATGGCATTACCTGAAGGCTCAGTGTATCCATTAAAAGTGCCTTGCTTGATTTTGTACAATACCGATGAGCGGTTCTTTTGGTTGACCAATTATCTCGAAACCATCCTTTCCGCTAATGTGTGGGGTATGTGTACCAGTGCTACTACCGCGCTGCAATACCGCAAAATATTTGAGACTTACGCGCTAGAAACCGATGGTGACATCGCTTTTGTTGATTGGCAGGGGCACGATTTTAGTTTCCGTGGCATGTATGGTGCAGAGGCCGCGATCATGAGCGGCGCCGCACATTTACTCAGTTTTACTGGGACTGATACCATACCCGCCATTGATTTTCTTGAGCAATATTACCTTGCCGATAGTGATAAAGAACTTGTCGGTGGCAGTGTGCCCGCAACGGAGCACAGTGTCATGTGCGCGGGTGGCATGGAGAATGAATTAGAGACGTTCCGCCGTTTGATTGAAGATATTTACCCAACGGGCATTGTCAGCATTGTTTCAGATTCTTGGGATTTTTGGCAGGTGATGACAGAATTCACCTTAGCGTTAAAAGACCGCATTCTTGCCCGCGATGGCAAAGTGGTGTTTAGGCCTGATACCGGTTGTCCTGTGAAGATCATTTGTGGCGATCCACAAGCTCCAATCGGGAGTCCCGAATATAAAGGCGCTATTGAGTGTCTGTGGGACGTCTTTGGGGGCAGCACAACAGCCAAAGGTTACAAAGCGCTGAATAGCCATGTTGGACTGATTTATGGCGATTCAATCACCATTGAACGTGCTGAAGCCATTTGTGCCGGATTAAAGGCTAAAGGTTTTGCGTCAACTAATATTGTGTTTGGAATTGGCAGTTTTACCTATCAACACGTGACCCGAGATACTGACGGTTATGCCGTGAAAGCGACCTTTGCGAAAGTTGATGGTAAAGACAGAGAAATATTTAAAGATCCTAAAACAGATGATGGCACTAAAAAATCCGCTAAGGGTTTAGTGGCGGTATTTAAAGATGAGCAGGGTCAATTTTATCTTAAAGATCAAGCCAGCTGGCAAGATGTCAACAATTGCGAGTTTGTTCCCGTATTTGCCGATGGTGAACTATTAACGGAATATTCTTTGGCAGATATTCGCGCAAGGTTGGCAGAGTCTAGAAGTTGAGCCTATCGATTTGTGATATTTAACGGCTATCGACAATAGCGAAGATAAAACTGGCAATGTGATTTCTATTAGGGTCATATTGTCAGTTAAGTTTTGAATTTATTTTAAGTCGCGTAAGTAAAACGCCCCATAAATAGTCAAATGCAAATACAAGCGATTAAGACAGTAACTGGTTCCGTTTAAGAATTTTATAGGTACGACGGCCAATGTTTTCGAGGTTTTTTAAATCTTTTAGGCTAGGCGTCACCTCACTAAATTGCCAATAACTGATTTCGGCATCTAACATTTCCAGCATTTTCTTCGAACAACCTAAACATTGTCCCTGGCACAGTTGTGCTTCTTCTAAATTGAGTGGAATAGTCTCTTTGATCTGGTTTATCAAGGTTTGCATGGCAATTTGAGTGTTGGGTTTTGGCATAGATGATGTGCTGAACAGTATTCATGTATATGAATATTAGCGGATGCTGCAATGGAAAGAGGTGATCTAACGCTGGATTTGACTCATTTGGTTCGGCAGGTATCTGTGTGAGAGAGATACAGCCTGAACCAAATGTGCTCGTCATAATGACGTAAAAAAAGGATAGCGTGTTCGTGACATTCGGCTATCAGTCTACTTAAGTGCTCGGTACTGCGAAGATAATGGAAACCGATTAAATACACTTGAGTAAACGGGTATTGCGGTATTAATTTTTAACTTATCGTTTTACTTACTTTTTGACTTATTTGTTCGCGGACAATAACCATTTCATAAAGCTGATGGCTTCTGTACGTTTAGAAAAAGTCTGTCTGTTTTTACCTTGACGATCGGTAAAAGCAATTGAGGTTTTATTTACTGAGATTGAATCTACAGGGAAGTTCACTGTAATTTCATGTCCATTAATTTTGTATGACATATGCCACACTCCTTTTTGTTAATTCACCCATAGGTGAGATAGTTGTAACTATAAAATATCCTTAGCAATTGTGCGAAAGATTCGTTCTATTGAGTATCGAGGTTACCCCATCTTTGATTCATTAATCAAGAGATGCTTAATCGATAAATATTTCATGTTGTCGATTACGTCAATGGAATAACTCGATTCAACCAGTTGACCATAGCTTAATGACAATACTATGACAACAAGGAGAACGGTAAGTTCACAGACATAACCACATGATTTTAGTGATATCGAATGATTGAGCTTATGGGTTTTTGCTTGTAGTAGGCTTTCTTTATGAGGACCGAACTCTGATTGCTAAATATCAGGCTGGGTTAAAAAGGTAAACAACAAGGTGTATCTCAAAACGACGTGCAGTATATCAATAAAAATGGCTTATGCAAGTTTAATTTTTATTCGATGTCATTATTTATTTGCTAATGTTGAATTAAAGTGTATTTTTCGTGGCTATTTACTTGATTTAAAAAGGTATAGTTAGGTCTATTTATGGGTTGGTTTTTATTTTTGTGGTAATTGACTAAGGTTAATATTGCCGTTTTATAGGCAAATATTATAAAAAATCCCACTAAAACAGGTCATTTTAATGGGATTAATCGTAGTCATTTATGTAATGGAATTATTAAACTGAATTTCTAAATGAATCTATGCGTTTGCTCTTGTTTAAAAACTCAGTCAGAAGGTTTAATAAATCAGTTCACCTATGGGATTGAGTAGCTTACTCAGACCTTTGGTAAAATGCAGCGGTGCATCTAATACTGTGTAGCATAAGCAACCGTTAATGGTTTTCGGTGAGTGATGATGTTGGCCGTCAAGCACGATAAAATCACCTGGCACATAGTCACCATTAAGATCGGAAAACTCTCCGGCTAGCAATAGTGTTAGTTCATAACCTTTATGGGTATGTTGGGGGATTTCACCTTGGGCATCTATATGCAATAGGCTAGCGCGGGTGTTCGTTTCGTCGACATCAAAACGCATGCGACTGACTTTGCCTAATATTTGCCATGGACGGGCCAAATGCTGACGAAACACCGATGGCACAGTGTAATGCTGTTGCTTTATGTCGACATCGATAGGGGCGTTATTAGGCACATTTGTCGCTGCCGGTTGAGCCATGATTTGCGCCATCATAGCGTTAATGTCCAATGCCGATTCTTGATTGTCGCCAGAGTGTTGCACCTCAACATACTCTCTGTGCATCAACTCTTCGCCCGTATCATTTGCAGCATGACCGCCATCAGGATTTAATGCTAAATTTGCAGCTTGTTCTGTGAATAGGGCAAGCTGCTCTCGACAAGTCTCACATAGGTCGCAGTGTGCGGATATTGCTATCGCCATTGATAAAGGTAAGTTCCCATTAGCATGGCTCACGAGTAATTCTTGTTGGGGATGATGTTTAATCATTGTGTGTCTCCAAGAAGCTTTTCAACTTTTCTAGCCCTAATCTTAAACGGGACTTTATGGTCCCAATTGGTACCTTTAGGGCATCGGCTAGCTCTTGTTGAGTGAGTTCTTGCATGTAAATGCCTTGCACAACTTGTCTTTGTGCTATGGGAAGGGCATCAAGATGTTGGAGTAATTTAGCCGTCAACTTGTGATCAGCGAGTGTGTCCTGAGCCATGGTCGCATCACACAGCGGCCAAATATCATCACCGAAAGTATCTTCTCTATTGTGTTGTACCCGTCTAAGCATATCGAAACATTGATTACGCATGATGGTAAACACCCAAGTTGTCACTGACCCTTTTTCTGCATTATATAGATGAGCCTTAGTCCAAACGCTGGTCATGGTTTCTTGTACTAAATCCATCGCCAACCCTTGTTGATTCAGTCTTTGTAAACCAAAGGCTCGGATCTTGGGCATGAAATGCTGGAATAAGTGACCAAAGGCGGCTCTGTCTCGGTTGTCTGCTACTTGTAGCATAAACGTGATTAAAGCATCCGCTTGAGGCTCGCAGGTTTGGGAAGCTGGAATTTCGTTATCCATAGCCGAATTAGTCAGAGACGTGATTGGGACATGATACCGAGTTTGCCTGCTTTGTGATTGAATATTTTCCATTATTTTCGCTCTTATCGCAGTCGTGAGTGCTGAGTGTGATATCAGTAACGACAAAATTGAGAAGTGTGTTGCACTTCTGAGCCCATTTTTGCTGTCAAACTTTCAATCAATACGAAGTGGCTTAAATAAAGGATCATTCACAGTATTATTTAATGACGGCCCGCAATAGATCTCGGGTCATAATATGATCTAAGGCATTAATGCAGGTGTACTTTTCGGATGCTTGTACGGGTAATATTTCTAGCCAGCGCTGGCAGACCCAAGCGATATCATCGAACTGTTCTGTTTGGTAGTGCTTGAGATGTTGCGGATATTCCTTAAGAATGTTTTGTAACATTTGACTCAAGTAACGTTCATCGGTCGCAATACGTACAGCAGGCCAATTGTCGATTAAACTGACGTCTCCGCGCTTTAAACCATCAGCTTCGACACTGATTTTATCAAGTTTAAAGCGTTTTGAACCTTGAATACTGATCCCTAATAGTCCGTCTGGTAAGGTTTCAAAATCAATAATATGCACTAAGGTGCCTATGGGCTGAATGGTTTTACCATCCTCTTCAAGCATACATAAGCCAAAGCCTTGGCCTGACTTTAATGATTCGGCGACCAAGCGCTTATATCTAGGTTCAAATACCCGCAGTTGCGTGTAACCTTCGGGCAATAAACAAATGGGTAATGGAAAAAGAGGTAATTTCATCGTGGCCTCTGGTGAACTTATGTTCCTATCATTACGTACCATAATGGCAGTTCGATCAGTAAAATTATTCAACAGTAGTTTACCCATAGTGAGAGGATGGCATGAAATTAAATCCATTTGAGAAAAAGATCGTTCAGCATCCATTACGTTTTTGGCTACAAAATCATCTCGAAGCGCCCTTATTGACCTCTATGATGCCAAAACCTATGGCTTTGTGCGAACGCGCGTTAGAAATAGGTTGTGGGTTTGGTAACGGCATTCAGTTGATCCGCGAACATTTTGGCGCGGGACATATCACGGCCGTGGATATCGACCCTGACATGGTTGCCTCCGCACAATCCCGCTGGCAATCTCGGCCGCAAGGATTAAAAGGGCTGAGTTTCTCGGTTGCTGATGCAACATGTTTACCCTTTGCCGATAGCGAGTTTGATATGGTGTTTGATTTTGCCGTATTTCACCATATTCCAGAGTGGCAAGCGGCCATTAAGGAAGTTGTAAGGGTGCTGAAACCGAACGGATACTTTGTGATAGAGGATTTATATCGTGCCGCAATTTGTAACCCATTGAGCCGGCGCTTATTTGAGCATCCACAGCAGAATCGCTTTGATCATAGTGATTTGTTAACGGTATTGCGCCAGCTGGGATTTGAGATTGTCCGCGATAGAAATGCCTTTAATCTTGCGGGTATGGTGCTCGCCCAGAAAATATTGCGTTAACACTAAGACCAAATATTAGCAATGTCGCGTATTATCTGAAGATATCAGCTTAGGGATATAGATATCTGCGATGCGCTAAACGAAGTTTATGGCCGAACTTTGCGAGAGTGGTTGTAATTTTTAGATAAAATAGACTCTCGGCATGGTTCTTCATGGGAGTTTACCGCTATAATTTGAGCTAATCCGTCGCATGTGGGGAAAGGATTTTCCTCAAGAGTAGAGAAGCAGCATTATGGCAAACGTACTTGCAACCGTAGATCAGCGTACCAAACTCGTTGGTGAGAACCGACTTGAGTTGTTGCTCTTTAGCATTAATTCCACGCAGTTATTTGCCATTAACGTCTTTAAAGTCAAAGAAGTTGTCAAGCTTCCTCCCTTGAATGCGATGCCGGGTAGTCATCCGCATATTTCTGGTGTTGCTAATATTCGTGGGATTTCTATCCCCGTGATTGATTTACGTTCGGCCATAGGGTTTAAGCCCGTGCCGCCTAACGAAGATGCCAATATGATCATCACAGAATATAACCGTAGTGTGCAGGGTTTCTTAGTCGGTAAGGTTGAACACATTATCAACATGACTTGGAGCGATATTATGCCGCCGCCGAAAACGGCTGGACGTAATAATTATCTAACGGCAATTACTCGCATAGAGCATCAAGGTCAGTCGCAGTTAGTGTCTATTATCGACGTAGAAAAAGTCTTGGCGGAGATCATTCACTACGATATCCGTTTATCTGAAGGTGTACTCGACGAAACCTTAGTCCATGAAATGCCAGGCAGAAAAATCCTGATTGTGGATGATTCATCGACCGCCAGACGTCAAGTGCGTGAAACGTTAGGCCAACTGGGTATCGAAATTATTGAGGCATCTGATGGCTTACAAGCGCTGACGTTATTGCAGAAATGGCGTGATGAAGGTAAACAAGTTGCCAAAGAATTATTGATGATGATTACCGATGCTGAAATGCCCGAAATGGACGGTTATAAGCTCACTTCTGAAGTGCGCAGTGATAAAGCTATGTCGGATTTATTCATTACCTTAAATACTTCGTTGAGTGGCAGTTTTAACCATGCCATGGTTGAAAAAGTGGGCTGTGATAAGTTTATTTCTAAGTTCCAACCGGATTTGCTGGTGGAAGTGGTGCAAGAAAGATTAAGACAAGTGATCAATCATTGATCGCATTTTGAGATTCGAACTATCGGTGATTGACCTTGAGTCGATCATCGATAGGTTCAGCGCTTTGAATGAACGCTTTAATAACAGTTTTTAATACGGTTTTTGAATCACATTCTTTCAACTGATACCTTTTCAATTGCTTTTCTGCAAACATCTGCTGACCCACTACCTGTAACACGCTCGATTATAACGCTAATTCGGCTGCTACATCGTGTAATACTTGGCGCTTCATTTCTTTGGCGGCGGCGATATGGATACGGGCGAGCCTTAAGGCATAGTTGAATCTTGCTCGACCGACGAGGCGCACAAGTCCGGCAAAAAACTGTGGATCTAAAGTGAATTGCGTCGAATAGTATTGGATAGCGGCATTGACTGAATTAAAAGTCACGCCATCGAATTCAAAACCTGCGCTATAACCTTGGTCGTCAATTTCTTCGCCCTCTAATACCAGTGGCCAACCGGGCGCATTGATACGGTCGCGGGCAATTTGGTACATCATCCAAGCACTTTTTTTAAAACCTTCAAACACTTTGCAGGAGAATTCGGACTCAGCAAGCTCTTCTTCGGTCCAATTAATCCCAATGGCGAGGTGTTTCGCATAAATACGCATTAGTGCATCTTTGACGGCCATACGACAATCCCAAATGGAGCTAAGAGTATGTTGTTTGGCTAATCGCAAACATTCGCTGCAGGCGGGCACAGCTAACGAAGAATGTGGTGTATGTGTGTGTGTGATATATTCGAAGTGTTGATGACTCGGTTCGCCACAAAACCAGCAGGTATGGCGTTTGTCGAAGGGAATATCGATAAGCGGAATAGCAGACATCAAGGAATGAGCACCTCAGTCCTTGATGTCATCAATGGCATACTGAAGCGATTAAACCTCTTCAACATCAACCAAATCTTTTGCTAAAACAATCGGATCAAGTTCAAGACAATCTTCATCGGTTTGCCAATCGACACCGATCAATACACCATCATCGTTTAGATCTGAGACCCAATATTCTAGAAATTCTTCTAATGAAATAGAAACGGGTTGATAGTCGTGCCATTCGTCGCTGCAATGGGATTTTGCAGTAGCTTCATTTGACCATAATGGCATCACATCTGTGTCTTCAAATTCTGAAGAATCACAAACGACCCAGCCTTCGCCAGTTTCATCCATTAGACCCCAAAGCGTCTGATGTTGTTTTACATTTTTGATAAAGCCAGCCAAAGCCGCATTGATTTCAGTCATGATAGGTCTCTTTGATGTGTGCTGTTAACTTATCCATTATACGGTAACGTGCTGCGATACCAAGGGATTCTTTGTTAAGAATTTTTTTGTGTTGGATAACTGAGCAATAAGCCTATGCCGCAAGGTATTTATGGCGATAAGGATTGTGTTACGTGTCACTATGGGTCAGGATTATTGGTAATGAGTCGCCTTGGTACTGGCTATTTTACTGACTAAATGTGGCTCAGATAGGGGCTTTACGTGGCGGAGAAACATGTCTTCTATGCTCTTGGCCGTTAAAGGTGTTTTGGATTCTAACCTTTCACTCGTTATGCCAAGGCGAATATCTCTCTAGGGCAATTCCCTCTTGAAGACGGAATATTGTCGTGTTTAGCCACAACAGTGTGATTGTTGTGAGATCAAATATTGGAGTTGTTGATTTGATTAAAATTAAAGGGTTAACTTATCTGTTTGCGAGTATTGCTGCCTGTGTCAGTCTGAGTGCCTGTTCAAGTGCGCCAACGGCGAGTGCTAATGCAAATGCAACCAGCACTAACGCAAGTGGCATTGCTGCTGAAGTCAATCAAATGCCCGATATCAGTGCTAGCATACAATCTAATGCAGAAGCGTTTCCAATGTGCTTGACTGGACTGCAAGCGCGGGCACGTGCAGAAGGCCTGTCTGAGGCGACGATAAACTCTACCATTGCGAACTTGAAATTTGTCCCTCGAGTGATTGAGCTGGACCAACAGCAACCCGAATTCAGCCAGACATTTGATAATTATTTCAGTAAGCGCGCGACCGAATGGCGCGTCAATGAAGGCCGCCGTTTACTGCAAAAGCACAGTGTCCTACTCAATCAATTAGCGCAAAAATACGGCGTTCCACCGCAATATATCTTGTCTTTTTGGGGACTGGAAACGAACTACGGCTCCTATAAAGGCAAAATGTCGGTATTGAATTCGCTGGCGACTTTGGCCTGTGAGCCACGCCGTAGCAATTATTTCACCATAGAGCTGATGCAAGCCTTAAAACTGAAAGAAAAGTATCAGTTCGATGATGACACTATGGTGGGATCATGGGCAGGTGCTATGGGACATACGCAATTTATGCCTTCTGCGTATGCCAAATATGCGGTCGATGGTGATGGGGATGGTAAGGCCGATTTATGGAATAGCACCACAGATGCGCTCACTTCTGCCGCGAATTTTTTGCAGCACTTAGGTTGGCAGCGTAATCAGCGTTGGGGGCGTGAAGTCTTGTTGCCAAAGGATTTTAGTTACAGTCATTTAGGTGCGAAACAGCCCTTGTCGTTATCTGAATGGGCAGCGCTCAATGTAACGCAGTCGAATGGGCAACCTTTGCCTGCCGTCGATATTCAAGCTGCGCTGTATTTGCCTGCGGGACACACAGGCCCAGCCTTTTTAGGTTATGATAATTTTAATGTGATCATGCGTTGGAATCGCTCCGAATTTTATGCCATTACGGTTGGGCACTTAGCCGATCGTATTAATGGTGGACAACCCTTGACTGTCAGTCCGCCTGAGCAACCACGCTTAAGCCGCGAGCAAGTAAAGCAACTGCAAACAAAACTGAACGAGGCTGGATTTGATGTTGGTAAGCCTGATGGTGTGTTGGGACGTAACTCTATGGCAGGGTTGCAAGCCTTTCAACGTAGCAAACAGATGATTGCCGATGGCTTCCCAAGCCCAGAGGTGTTTACTGCTTTAGGACTATCACTTTAGTTACTGTAGCCACTGTAGCCAAAGAGCGCTCGCTGCAGGTTCTGAGTGCTTTGAGGCCGGATAAAAAAGTGGAGTGAAAAGCGCAGTTTTGTTAAGCTCGGCCCACAATTGAAATCGAAGAAAATCAAAGGATATTCGATGAGCATTAAAGACGATATGGTTGTGCAGTTTAACTACACACTGCGCGACGAGAAAGGTGAAGTGATCGAGACGAACGAAGGTCGCGATCCTATTGCCTATTTACACGGTCATGACAACATGATGCCAGGTTTAGAAAACGCGATAAACGGTAAAGCTATAGGTGAAAAGTTCACTGTGACTTTGCCTGCCGCTGAAACCTACGGTGAGCGTGTAGCGGATGCTGACGCACACCAACGTGTATCAGTTAAGCATTTACTGGGTGCGACTGTGTGGAAACCAGGCATGACAGCAGTGGTTAATACCGACCAAGGTCAGCGCCAAGTGACTATCGTTAAAATGGGTAAGTTTATGGCGACTGTGGATGTAAACCATCCATTAGCCGGCCGCGAACTGACATTTGATATTGAAGTCGTAGGTGCACGTGATGCGAGTGATGAAGAAATCGCCCACGGTCATGCCCATGGTGCAGGTGGTCATCACCACTAATCTTTAGGCTTCGGGTTCGGCTTCGAACTTGGCTTCTATTTGACTCAATGTGAGATGAGTATAAGTTCAGTATGAGTTGAATGAATCGAGGCTAAAGATTAAATAGCAAAAGCCCAAACCTAGGTTTGGGCTTTTTGTTTTTATGGCGCTAATGGCTATGTTCATGCTCGAGTGGTTTGTCGGCAAACATCATATCTAGGCTTGCTTGGGTTTGGGGATGGTAGCCGCTGCGAGCCCTGAGATAGACGCTTTTGGCCCAGTCGTATTTATCAGAGCTTGCTAGCTTTTGATATAAAGGCACGATTAAGCGCATGCGGCCAATATGGGTTAAGTGTTGTTTTAATGCGGGTAGTACTGCGTAATAGCCATTGTCTAGGGCGAGTGAATACCATGCGAAAGCAATTTCACTGTTGCCAGTGCCCGTAAAATGGAACGCCTTATCTAGCTCGGCAAGTTTGGTTTGGTCAAGATTGACTCTTGGCATTTCATTGATGAATCTTAACCACTGGTGGACTGTCCAAGTGCTGGTCTTCAACTCGCTTGCACTGAGTTTACCCTCGAGCCAAGTTTGTCTTTGAGCATCGATATCATCGAAGGCATGGGAATTGGGCGGCACAAGAAATGACGGTAAACCTTGACCTTCAATCCAAGTATCCACTTCACCTTCACTGACAAGATGGGGATATTTGTTTAATAGATTCAAAGATAAATATTCACGGAATTGCGCCGTAGTAATACTCTGAAATGCAAAATGATTGAAGTAGCTTTTCACAAAAGTGTCGAAGCGTTCACGGCCAAATTTTTGCTCTAAAAATATTAAGAACAACTGGCCTTTTATATAAGGGACACCGCTGAAGGCTTCGTCGGGCGAACGTTTACCGAGATCGAGATGTAGCACTGAATCGGCAGGAGTAAGTTCTGCAAGCTCTGCAAGCAATTCAGAGTAGCCGATGGTTTGCTCCATCAGTGCTCGGTCTCGGCCATAGAGGTCTTCCATGATGCGATTCTCAACATAGGTCGTAAAACCTTCATTAAGCCAGAGATCGCGCCAAGTGGCGTTGGTCACTAAATTACCCGACCACGAGTGCGCAAGTTCGTGGGCGATGAGGCTCACTAAGCTTTTATCACCTGCGATCACTGTGGGTGTAATAAAAGACAAACGCGGGTTTTCCATGCCGCCAAAGGGGAAACTTGGTGGCAAGATAAGCAAGTCATAACGTCCCCAAGGGTAATCGCCATAACGTTTAGCCGCGATTTTGATCATTTCTGGCGTGTCGGCAAATTCTTTGCTCGCTTTGTCGAGTATCTCTGGCTCAGCCCAAATGCCCGAGATGTTATCTAAGGGAGCAAACTTTAAATGTCCGGCCGCAATGGCAATCAAATAAGCTGGAATAGCCTGCGGCATAGTGAATTGGGTCTGACTGCTCGACAGGGTTTTGCGATCGGCACTCATGACCACAGTTATGGCTTTATCGGTAGTAATTATTGCGCTATAGGTTTGGCGAACGGCTGGCGTATCTTGCAGTGGGATCCAACTGCGGGCGTGAATCGCCTGACTCTGACTGAACATAAAAGGCAACTGTTTACCTTGGGTTTGCTCTGGAGTTAACCATTGAATACCAGACGGATTATTCGACGTGTGGTAATTGATTTTAACTTTTTGGGTATCTTCATCGGCAAGTTTGATGGTCAGTGCCGCACCTTTTACAGCGTTCGCTTTAGCTAAGGTGAAGGGCACGCTTTGCCATTTTCCCGCTGTATTTAAAGCACTTACGCTGTTAATCGTCAGATCTCGAGTATCTAAGATGAGTTCTTTCCCCGCCTTATGCCAAGCTAAATCGAGGGTGGCTTCACCGGATAAGCGGTTTTGCTTAAAATCGACTACAAGGGCTAGTTCCAAATGACTCACGCTGACTTCAGTGTAATTGGCGTAGGTCAGTGCATCTTGGTTCTGCTGCGTATCAGCTTGTACAACAGTGGCAGTAGGCTCAGTGGTTAAGGTATTTGGAGCGCTATTGGCATAAGTGCAGGGAAGTAGTTGCAGGGCAAAGACTAGGGTGCTGTAAAGGACGGTTCGACGAAGTGAAAGCATTATTTATAGTAGCCTAATGATGAAGTATGTTAGTTCGAGTTTGGGGTGATAAGACCATCAATTCAGCTTGGTTTTCTGTTAACCCACTCTATATAGCGCAAAAGTTTACCTGATAATTCACTGGATTTGTTATCTCACTGTTAGCTCAAATGTAATCAAACTTTAATGGCTTGGATGTTGGTCAGGAAATGCCATCGGTAAAAGAGCACAAGTTTGCTATGATGACGGCGTTTTCACATAGGGCGGTTATCATAATGGTGTTAGATTTTTCGCAGGGTAAGTTAATCGTTACTGAGTTTGAGGTTCAAGTGCGCCTCAACGTTGCCAGTATCGTACTGCAAGCGAGTGCTGAGGATATCGGCTTGAGACGTCAGCCTCCTATGCTGATCGCCGATGGTGGCGGTGTACGTTGGAGCTTAGTATTGGACTCAAATGCTCAGTTACGTGCGATTCAAGATGTGCTGGGCATGGATGCTGAATAACCTGTGCCCGAGTGGTGATGAGTGTTTAACGTATAGATTTATCATCATTTTTTAGTTGATGAGTGTTTAATATCGAATTGGGAATTTTTAGTATGTCAGTTTCTCTTGAGCGTATTGTTGTCGAACCTAAGACGCCTGCTACGGCTGTGGTTATTTGGTTACATGGATTAGGGGATTCGGGGGCCGGATTTGCTCCCGTAGTGCCTGCATTAGGCTTACCTGCAGATCATGCTATTCGATTTATTTTTCCCCATGCACCAGAGCAAGCCGTGACCATTAATGGTGGCTACGTTATGCGCGCTTGGTACGATATTAAAAGCATGGATTTGCATGATAGAGCCGATATGCAAGGCGTGCTTGAGTCGGAGAAAATGGTTGCCGCATTAATTAATGAACAAATCGCAGCGGGTATTGCGAGCCAACGTATCGTATTAGCGGGATTCAGTCAGGGTGGAGTCATGAGTTTATTCTCTGGACTGCGTTTCCCTGAGCCACTTGCAGGGATTATGGCGTTGTCTTGCTATTTGCCGACGGGCGATGTGTTACCCGCTGAATTAAGTGCGGCGAATCGCAATACACCCATATTACAGCAACACGGTCTACAGGATGATGTTGTACCATTATCCGCTGGAATGTTAGCAAAAGAAGCCTTAACGGCGGGCGGCTATCATGTTACGTGGCAGGCTTATCCTATGCCACATTCTGTCATTCCTGAACAATTGAAAGCGATTTCTAAATGGTTATTACAGCGATTTGAAATGTAGATAAGTCTAATTGCTGATAAAAACAGCATGCGGTAAGTTGAAATTTACCCATGCTTGTTTTTTTAAAGGAACAATCGCGATGTTTTTTCATATTTCCTAAGTTATTTATAACAAACGATTAAAATCCATTTATTCCATTTTTATTTTGTATTCTCTAAATATATAAAAAATCAGTCATTCAGCTTATTTTTTATATGAAACAAATCCTTCTTAAAATGCCCGCCAAATTTCATATAAATGTCAAGTTTTTAATAAAAATGACACAATTTATCTTTATTATTTGCTATTATCCGTGACGCTGAACTTGATGGAGTTCACGGCAATCTTTCTATGATAAAATAATTAAAATCAAGGGGTTGATGTAATGAGACATATGCTTATTAAAGGATTAGTTGCAACTGCTGTTCTCGCTGCACTTGCGGGTTGTAATAATAGTGATGACGATAAAGTTCCAACAACGTGTGCTGAAGCGGGAAGTGCTTGTAAAACGTTTACCGTTTTACATACCAATGACAACCATGGCCGTTTCTGGGAAAACAGTGATGGTGAATACGGTTTAGCCGCTCAGAAAACTCTGGTTGATCAAATTCGTGCAGAAGTGAGTAAGAATGGCAGTCAAACCTTATTATTATCTGGTGGTGATATTAATACGGGTGTACCAGAATCTGATCTTCAAGATGCCATACCAGACTTTACGGGCATGAATAAAATTGGTTACGACGCCATGGCTGTTGGTAACCATGAGTTTGACAATCCGTTATCAGTACTTGATATGCAGCGTCGCCTTGCTGAATTCCCTATGTTAGCGGCGAACATTTACCGTAAAAATGCCGATGGTACTCTTGGTGAGCGTTACTTTGATGCCTATAAAGTATTTGACGTTAATGGTCTTAAAGTTGCTGTTATTGGTTTAACGACAGAAGACACTGCTAAGATTGGTAACCCAGAATACATTAGCGATCTAACATTCACCGATCCCAAGGTGGAAGTTGCTAAAGTGATTAAAGAAATTAAAGATGCCAAAGCGGCAGATATCATTTTCGCTACCACGCACATGGGTCATTACGCGGATGGTAAAAATGGTAGTAATGCCCCTGGCGATGTAGCTATGGCTCGCGCATTGAAAGAAGGGGATTTACAAGTTGTTATCGGTGGTCATTCACAGAATCCAGTGTGTATGGAACCGGGAACTGACAACAAAGCTTATGCAGCCTTTAAGCCTGGTGATGCATGTGCACCTGATAAACAAAATGGCACTTGGATCATGCAAGCCCATGAATGGGGTAAATATGTTGGCCGTGCAGATTTTGAATACTTTAACGGTGAACTCCATCTAGCGAGCTACAAGCTTGTCCCTGTGAATATGCGCAAACTGGATGATGCTGGTAAGAAAACTGCTGACTTAGCAGGCACTAAAATTGAACCGGATTCAGAGTTAAAAGAGCTGCTTTCTTACTATCAAGAGAAAGGTCAAGCTAAGTTAGACGAAGTCATTGCGACAACGGATGCCCTGTTAGATGGTGAGCGTGCAAACGTGCGTAATAAGCAAACTAACTTAGGCCGTATGTTAGCGATGGCACAAAGTGCTAAAGTGACTGCTGATTTTGGTGTAATGAACTCAGGCGGTGTACGTGCATCTATCCAACCAGGCAACATTAGTTACCGTGACGTGCTGACTGTTCAGCCATTTGGTAATATGGTTACCCTTAACGAAATGACGGGTACTGAAGTTGCGGTTTATTTAGGCGCAGTCGGCAGTCTTCAAGTTGGTTCTGGTGGTTATGCACAAATCACTGGTGTGAAAATGACCATTGACTGTGTGGCTAAAACAGCCAACATCAGCGACATTGGCGGCAAGGATTTTAGCCCAACAGCCACTTATAAGTTCACTGTACCTAGCTTTAATGCTGCGGGTGGTGACGGTTATCCTAAACTAACCAGCCCAATTCAAACGGGTTTTGTTGATGCTGATTTACTCTATTCTTTCTTGAAAGAGAAACAAGTGATTAAAGCTGCTGACTACAATCCTGTAGGCGATATTGTTTATGAGAACTCAAAAAGTGTTGAAGGTTGCCAACTTTAAGTAATCAATCATTACTCAGTGTTTCAATATTAATGCCACTCAAATGAGTGGCATTTTTTATGGTTAATTAATATTGAACTAAGTGTAAATTAATATTCAGCGTTTTATTTGGGATACACTTTGATTCATTTGTGGCGTGAGTTTCTCGGTGTTCTTTTGGTTAACAATTGAGATTTATTGTATCAAATTAAATATTTAATATATTCAACTGGCCTGTATTGCTTAACCCCATGATGTATATCCGGATATCTTATATTTAAGTTGATTTATTTTGTGTTAATTTGTTTTAATTTGAGATTAATTGTTTTTAATGGTTGACTTAGATGTTGCGCATTAACATTATCACTACGGCGAAACAAAGTTCGCTTGCCAAATATAAAAATAACAAACAAAGGGTTTTATTTACCTCAAGGAGAGATTAATGCGCTATTTAAGTTTAACGGCCAAAGCCGTTCGTACTAGTTTAATTACAGTGGCGACAAGCAGTGTGGTTTTTTCTGGAATAGGCTTTTCTGCAGCGGTAAATGCAGCAGAAGAAAATGCGAAAGTTGAACGCATTGAAGTGACGGGTTCTCGTATTAAACAAGTTGATATGGAAACTGTTTCACCCGTGACTGTCATTAATGCTGCGGATATTGCCATGACGGGTGAAAAAACCGTTGCTGACGTATTGAATAACTCTGCGATAAACAGCTTTGGTTCTTGGCGTGGTATTTCTGGCTATGGATCAGGAGCAAGCTCAACCAGTGATGTCAATTTACGTGGTTTAGGAGCGTCTGCGACATTAGTGTTATTAGATGGACGCCGTATGCCGGGCACGAGTTCGAGCTCTGGCTCTGTGGCCGATACATCTTCTATCCCTATGGCTATCGTGGAGCGTATTGAAATCCTGCGCGATGGCGCCTCGGCAGTATATGGTTCCGATGCGGTTGCGGGTGTGATAAACATTATCACTAAGAAGGAGTTTGAAGGGTTTCAACTCGATTACAGCACTGAGCAGCCAAGTGTGGAAGGAGGCGATGCCAACCGTTTATCACTTGCAACGGGCTTTAATACTGATAAAGGCAATATCACGCTAACCTATGAATATTATGATACTAAAGCTGTAATGGATCGTGATATTTGGCGAATGGACGATTCAAGTTATAACGCATATAGTGGATATAGCTCAGTACCAAACGGTAAATATGGACCAGGCAATGGTAGCTGGTATAGTAATTCAGATATATGTGAAAAAACGGAAAATACCATAGACTCAGGTGATGGTCGTTGTTTATATAATCATGGTAATGTCACTAAGTTATTTGGCGATCAAACTCGTAATTCGCTGTTATCTAATTTCTCCTATGAGATTTCTGAGAATATAAAATTCCGAGGTCGTGCTTCTGCTTCATTAGCAGAAACTGAAACCCGTTATGCGGGTACGCCAGTATCAACGAATACCCCTGTGATGAGTGCCGATAATAAGTTTAATCCAGTTGGCGAAGAATTAGTGATTTCTATGCGAGGCGCGCAACTTGGCGAGCGAGATACATTAACTGAAACCAACAACTTTGATATTCTAGGTGGCTTTGTTGGTACAATAGATTCAGGGAATGGTATCGACTGGGAATTAAATGCCCAGCACGCAACATCGACGACAAATAGTTTTAATTATAATTTACTGAACGACGATATTATTCAGCAAGAAATTGATTCAGAGCAATATGATATTTTCAATACCTCTGGAATGAGTTATGAGCAGTGGGATCAACAGATGACAGATCTGTATCGTAAAGCAGCGCATACTGGGGTTTATCAGGGCAAATTTGAAAGTACTCAATTGGATGGTCTTGCTTCGACCTTACTGCTCGATGACGGTGATCTTTCGGTCGCTATGGTCGGTGGTCTTGAATATGAAATGATCAAGTTTAAGCAAACCAGTGATCCAGAATCGGCCGCGGGTATTATCTCCGGCGGTTCGGGGGGTGATGATGTGGATGCCACACGTGACCGTAGCGCCGCTTATTTGGAACTCCAAGTAGGCTTACCTGCCAATGTTGAGTTTTCTGCCGCAGTACGTTATGAGCGCTATGAGCAGGAAGGAACTCTCACAGGGCCTCAGGGGGAAGTCGTTAATTCATCGACCTTCGATGCCGTGGTGCCTAAGTTTGGTTTAAGCTGGCGTCCTATAGACACGTTATTACTGCGTGCTAGCTATGGTGACTCATTCCGCGCGCCGAATATGAGCGAAATGTTCTCGTCTCAATCCTTGAGTTTTGAGAAGGGTGTTGATTCTTTATGGTGTAATGAACCTGGTAACGTGGATGCCATATATTGCGCGACTAATAATCAACACAAAACCTGGTATGGAGGGAATCCTGATCTAGAGGCTGAAGAGGGCAACTCGTTAACCTTTGGCGGCGTTTGGAATGTTACTGACGCATGGAACTTGGAGTTATCTTATTACTCAATCACCTATGACAACAAAATTGAGTCAATTGATGTGGATGATATCCTGCGTGATGAAATCAAGAATGGTTCTTCTCCCTATGTGACGCGCGGTCCTGATGGCAAGATTGAATATATTGAAGCCGGAGTTCGTAACTTAGCTACAGTTGAGACCTCAGGTATCGATTTTGTTACGGCTTATAACTTAGAAACAGGCTTTGGGGATTTCAATTTCAAACTGGATTTAACTCATGTGCTTGATTTTAAAAAGCAGGATAACGCTGAAGCAGACATGATCGATTACGCAGGGTCGACTGACTCGCCCGATTGGCGCGGTAACTTTGCGACCAGTTGGAAATACGATGATTTTTCTGCCGCATGGACAGTTGTTTATATCGGTAGTCAATCAGCAAGTTATTTCAATGAGTTAGAAGAAACCGACCGTTATGTTGATTACGATAATTACTTTAAACATAATATTCAGTTTGGTTATACCCATGCTTATAACGGCTCTATCACAGTAGGGGTGAATAATGTGTTTGATGCTGAAACACCAAACTATTACACCTACGCCGATTATCGCGATGTGAATGTGGGTTTATATGATGTGTTAGGTAGAACGTATTACCTGAGAATAAACCAGAAGTTTTAGGTTGTCCGCCCTCCCTGGATAACTCAAACCTCCGCTTGCGGAGGTTTTTTTGCTTATAAGGCAGTTTACTGGGTGTCGAATGAGCGCTATCAATGCGTGAGGCGCAGTTCGTGGCGGTGTTCATGCTGATAATGCTCGGCGCAGGAGGTGCAGCGTTGTTCGGTGGGATCTTGGCTTAAGCGTTCGCTTTCAATTTCTGCCTCACAATCCGAGCAAAGACCGTAGAGACCTAAGTCGAGCTGGCAAAAGGCGGCATCAAGTTTATTTAATCGGCAAAATAGTGGGTGTTCAGCCAGTGGTGTCTGAGCCAATTTATCAATTAATTCTGCCAGACTCAGGCTAGCGTAATGCTCCCCTATGGCTTCGAGGAACAGAGGGAGCGCGCCTATTTCTTTCCTTAGATTAGCTTCAAGCTCTGACAATTCATGTCTGATATGGGTGGTGCTCACGTAAAATCGCCTATTTCATTTGACTCTAGGCGTCCAGTCTAATAGTTCCACTATCAACGACTATGATAAAGATCAAGTATCTGCCACATTTTCGGTTTTTTAGCCGTTAAAAATCGAAAAAGTACTTCATTCTTATCGCATTATATGTGCTACGGCAAAAGCCCTTTTATCACATATATCGTTGCGATTATTCGTCGCATAAGTTCCGTTGCGCTGTTTCTAATACGCGGACAATTTCTTCCGTTGTTTTAAAGACTCGCAGTTCCCTAAACAAGGTATCGGCTTCGGGATATTGACGGTTGAGATAGGTAAACCACTGTTTGATCCGGGCTGGATAATAGTCACTTTTACGGCCATTGAGTTCCCTTTGGGTATAACTGAGCATGAGCCCTAAGGTTTGCGCCCAAGTATAAGGAGTGGCTCCTGTCTTGATAGTATCAGCCAAGTTCGGCAATGAAATTGCCCCGCGGCCGATCATGATACTGTCGCAGCCCGTGACCTCGATACAACGCTTAGCATCGTCACTGTTCCAAATTTCACCGTTGGCGATCACCGGGATCGGCAAACGTTTGCGCACTTCGGTGATGTATTCCCAGTAGGCTGGCGGTCTGTAACCGTCGACTTTACTGCGCGCATGGATGGCAAGTTCAGTTGCACCGGCTTCATACACAGCAATGGCGTTTTCCATAAACAGTGACTTATCTTCGTAGCCCAAACGTATTTTGGCCGTTACGGCATGCTCTTTTGGTACTGCTTGACGCATGGCTTTGACAATATCGTGCACACTCTCAGGATATTGCAATAATACGGCGCCACCTTTACTGCGGTTAACAATTTTTGCTGGACAGCCAAAGTTTGCATCAACACCGTGTGAGCCTAGCTCAATGGCACGCAGGGCATTTTCGCCCATACATTGGGGTTCTTGACCAAGCAATTGTACTCGTACTGGCGTACCTGAAGGGGTGTTGCCGTTGTTGAGCAGTTCAGGACACAGTTTGAGAAAGACCTTTTCAGGCAGCAGTTGGTCTACCACTCGCACAAATTCGGTGACGAGCAAATCGTAGGGATTGATGGTCGATAGGATGTCACGCATCAAAGCGTCTACTACGCCTTCCATTGGAGCCAAAATCACACGCACTGCAGTAAACCCATATCTGTTGCAAAGGGCGAGCATTCTACCTTATCAGCCCTAAGTTACAAAGTGGCCTTGTGAAGGAGGATGAATAGGTACGCCAATAAATAAAATCCAAGCTAAACTGATTGTCCTAGCAGGATATTTTTACCATTTCTGTGACTTAGTGATATTTTTTGCAATAGAATCGAAATAAGGCAGGTCTTTTGTTGTAAGCCAGCTACTTAAACTGTTGTTGGTCATTATTACTCAATAAACAAGAAGGGATTATTTATGAATTCAGTTAAAAAAACAGCAGTTGCAGTAGCGTTAGGTTCAGTTGTGATGAGTTCAGCTTTTGCTGTCAATGCACAAACTAACCCATTTGGTTTTGAAGCTATGGATGCGGGCTATCAAATTGTCGGTTCAGAAGGCAAATGTGGTGAAGCCAAATGCGGCGCAGACATGAAGAAAGCCGCCGCTGAAAAAGCCAAAGAAGGTAAGTGTGGTGAGGCTAAATGCGGTGCTGAGATGAAAAAAGCGGCTGCAGATAAAGCTCATGAGGGGAAATGTGGCGAAGCGAAATGCGGTGCTGACATGAAGAAAGCCGCTGATAAGGCCCATGAAGGTAAGTGTGGTGAAGCAAAATGTGGCGCTGATATGAAGAAAACCGCCGAAAAAGTGGATGCTAAAGTCGAAGCCGTTAAAAAAGAAGTGAAGTAAAGCGGGTTTGTTTTATCCCTGCAGTTATTGGGATAATTGAGCCTAAAGAGGCCAGCCAGCGCTGGTCTCTTGTGTTTTATTCTTAAGCGATTACAGGTTAGCATTCGTGAGGTTCTATGAATGATCAAAAAAATACGACACAGGTAGGGCTGGGATTAAGACGAGAAATGCTCAGTGAATTTTGTTTACAGGTGCCTGATGCTATTAATTTTTTTGAAGTGGCACCTGAGAATTGGATGACCTTAGGTGGTAAATTTGGCCGCCAATTTCGTGAGTTGACTGAGCAACATACTTTCTACTGCCACGGTTTGAGTTTATCCATTGGTAGCCCTGAACCTTTAGATCTCGCGTTTGTAAAAAATATCAAAACCTTTATGGATTTACATCAAATCCAAGTCTATTCCGAACATTTAAGTTATTGCTCAGGGCAAGGTCACTTATATGATTTAATGCCTATCCCTTTTACCGACGCTGCGGTGAAGCATGTGGCGGCGCGGGTCAAGCAAGTAGAAGATATTCTAGAGCGGCCGCTTATTTTAGAAAATGTGTCTTTTTATGCCGCTCCAGGTGCGCAAATGACAGAACTTGAATTCGTTAATGCCGTGCTGCAAGAAGCCGATTGTAAACTGCTACTGGATGTGAACAACATCTATGTGAACTCGATAAACCATCAATACGATGCCGATGCCTTTTTACAGGCCATGCCGACGGAGCGCATCGCCTATTTGCATATTGCTGGGCACTACAAACAAGCTGAAGATCTGCTCATTGATACCCATGGCGCCGCCATTAACGATCCCGTCTGGACATTATTACAGCGCTGTTATGCTTTGCATGGGGTAAAACCGACTTTGCTTGAGCGTGACTTTAATTTGCCGACAACCGCTGAATTGTTGCTCGAGATAAATCAAATTCACGGTTATCAAATGGCGGCGTCCAGCTCCCATGCCCAAAATAGTGCTCATGCCGTAAAGAGGATCGCCTAATGGATTTTAAGCAAGTGCAGCAATCCTTTATCGATTATATCCGCGATCCATCTTCGCCATTGCCCGTGGATACTGATTTCCGGCGTATGCAGGTTTACCGCGAGTTATTTTTTAATAATGTGCTGGGATTTGTGTCGAACGGCTTCCCCGTGCTGAAAAGTTTGTATTCTGAGGAGGATTGGCTGACTTTGGTGCAGCGTTTTTTCAGTCAACATGATTGCCAATCGCCCATCTTTATCGATATCGCGGGTGAGTTTTTAGATTTTTTACAGCAGGAATATCAGCCCACGGCAAATGATCCTGTTTTTATGCTCGAATTAGCGCACTATGAATGGCTGGAGTTGGCCGTTGCGGTCGCACAGGCGAGTGGGGATGAATCTCAACTTAGCCTAGCGCAAATGTCGACGCAGGCTTTATGTTTGTCGCAGACGGCGAGGGTGGCGCAGTATCATTTTGAGGTGCAGCACATTCGTCAGGATTATCGGCCGCAGCAACGACTCGATACGCCAGTGTTTTTTTGTCTCTATCAAGATGCCGATTGTGAAGTGTGCTTCTTACAGTTAAATCCCTTAAGCGCGCAGGTGCTGGCATTTCTTCAAGCTCAAGGCCAAGCGGGTTTTAAAGAGATAGTTGATTGGTTAACAATCACTTACCCTCAAATGGCGCCAGAGATTATTGAGCAAGGTTGTATGCAGTTACTCGAGCAATTAGCGGCCAAAGGGATAGTGCGCGGACGTCAGTCTTAAGGTTGGGTTTATTGCCGAAATAAATGCAATAACCCTACATTTAGAGGGTTTTTATTAATTTGACAAACCGCTACAATGTCGGCCGTTTTGTGATCTCAATCACTGTACGATTCCTGCGCACTTATACTTGCACATACTAGAGGAGCTGTAATGAGTAGTCAGCCGTTTAAAGACCCATTTAATTTTTTGTATTTTATTGGTTTTATTTTAGTTTTACTGTTGCCGACTCTGCCAGCAAGTCTGTCTTGGTTAAAGCATTTAGGTTTAATTTAAGCGAGCGTTAATCTCTAGCGCGTAGCCTATTGGCCACTCTTCGAGTGGCTTTTGTTTTTCCGATAAAGGGCATTTAAACCTATGGTATTAAAGCGCGGATTATTTTTACTGTTAGGCTTAACCGCTTTAGTCTTAGGTTTAGTTGGTATCGTGCTACCGATATTGCCGACCGTGCCTTTTATCTTGCTTGCTGCCTTTTGCTTTGCCCGCTCGAGTGAACGTTTACACCATTGGTTGATGACACATCCCTGGTTTGCCGACGCCTTAACCCAGTGGCAAGAGCAGCGAGCAATGCGTAAGGGATTGAAACGCAAAGCCATGATAGTTAGCGCACTCAGTTTTAGTGTCAGTATTATTGTGGTCCCTATCCTTTGGGTAAAAGGTCTGCTGTTTGTCATGGCATTGGTCCTACTTTGGTATCTTAAAGGTATACCTGAAATAGAGGGATGATTGAGTGATTGAATGGGCTCAGGCGCTGTGACTGAAAGTTTAGTCGTGTTCTTGTTGAGGCTATTTAACTGAGTGCCAACAGGGTTTGATCTAAGGCACAAATTGATAACCTTTCCATCACTTGTGCATTGTGATTGTTGCAACTAAAACTAAAGCGGCATAAGCTTTGTCCGACTTTCGACAATGCGTCCACCCAGTGTGGACGTTTTGTTTTATACCACCACCGCTAGGTTGGTGAATTGATTAAGTAACTTATTAAGCAAATATGATGGCTATGAATACAGAAACCTTATCCTTGATAAAGCAAAGCATTAAAACGATTCCTAATTATCCTAAGGAAGGGATTTTATTTCGAGATGTCACCAGTTTGCTTGAGAATGCAGCAGCCTATAAAGCGACCATCGACTTGTTAGTTGAACATTATCGTGGTCAAGGCTTTACCAAAATTGTGGGCACTGAAGCCCGTGGTTTCTTATTTGGTGCACCGTTGGCTTTAGAATTGGGTATCGGTTTTGTACCTGTGCGTAAACCCGGCAAATTGCCGCGTGCAACCATCAGTCAAAGCTATGAACTAGAATACGGTCACGATAGCCTAGAAATTCATACTGATGCGATTAGCGCAAATGACAAAGTGCTCGTTGTTGACGATTTACTCGCCACTGGCGGTACTATCGAAGCGACCGTTAAACTGATCCGCCAACTCGGCGGTGAAGTTAAACATGCGGCCTTTGTGATCTCATTACCTGATTTAGGTGGTGAAGCACGTTTAACCGCATTAGGGCTTGAGTTGGTTAAACTTTGTGAGTTTGAAGGCGAATAAATCTGCAGCTAAAGGCGCCTTGGGATAGTTTGATGGCATGTCAAATCATGGCATGTTATCTTTCAAAGTTCTCGGGGCGCATGCTCCCGCTTTTGTATCACATACTCTGGGGAGTTCCATGTCATATCAGGTGTTAGCCAGAAAATGGCGCCCTGCCACATTTGATCAAATGGTTGGCCAAAGCCATGTTTTGCATGCCTTGACCAATGCGTTAAGCCAGCAGCGCTTACACCATGCTTACCTGTTTACGGGAACGCGCGGTGTCGGTAAAACCAGCTTGGCGCGACTCTTTGCCAAAGGCTTAAATTGCGAACAAGGCGTGACAGCCACTCCCTGTGGTGTTTGCGGTAGCTGTGTGGAAATCGCCCAAGGTCGTTTTGTCGATTTGATTGAAGTCGATGCCGCATCTCGCACTAAGGTCGATGATACCCGTGAGCTGTTAGACAATGTGCAGTATCGTCCAACCCGTGGCCGCTTTAAGGTTTATCTCATCGACGAAGTGCATATGCTGTCGCGCAGCAGTTTTAACGCACTGCTAAAAACCTTAGAAGAACCCCCCGAGCACGTTAAATTTCTTCTGGCGACAACCGATCCGCAGAAACTGCCAGTGACTGTGTTATCCCGTTGTTTGCAGTTCAATTTAAAAAGCCTGACCCAAGCTGAAATTGGCACTCAGCTCAATCATATCTTGACCCAAGAGCAGTTTCCCTTTGATGCAGAAGCCCTAAAATTGCTGGCTAAAGCTGCCAATGGCAGTATGCGTGATGCCTTGAGTTTGACAGATCAAGCCATTGCCTTTGGTGGCGGTAATGTGATGCTTGGCCAAGTGCAAACCATGCTTGGCAGTATTGATGAGCAGCATGTAGTTGCCTTGCTTAACGCCTTAACCGATGCCGATATTGGTGTGTTAATGCATACCTGTGCCCAAGTGCTTGCGTACGGCGCAGATGCCCAAGAAGTGCTACGCAGTTTACTTGAGTTGTTACATCAAATTACCTTGACCCAATTTGCCCCCGCTTGCGCGCAGCAATCCTTGTATAGCGCACAGATTCGCGCCTTTGCCGAACAGCTTAAGCCGGAACAAGTGCAGCTTTATTATCAGATTTTATTAACCGGCCGCAAAGATTTACCCCATGCACCAGACCCTAAATCGGGTCTTGAGATGGCACTATTACGCGCTGTGGCGTTTGTGCCTGAAAAGCCAGTAAAGCGCTGGCAGCCTGATGCGGTCGCTGAGATCAGTTTATCCGAAGGGCAAACGCCAGTTGCGACAGCGCAAGCTCCTGATGTAAAAGAACAAAAGTTTTCTGAGCCACATACTGCGGAACAACTGCCTGCTGAAAAAAAAACGGTATTAATTGAGCCTGCCGATACCGCAGAGCTGGCACTTGATGCTGAGCTCGAAGCGGATGCGGCATTAATTGCCGAACAGGCGGTGATTCTAAGTCAGGCGCAGAGTCAGGGATTTAACGCTGGCAGCTTAAACGTTGAGATAGTGAATGCTGAGGTCGAGCCACAAACTCAAAAAGTATCAACCGCTCAAGCGCTTTCTCAAGTTACTGAAGCTGCTGCTGACATTGGGGCATCGGTTGCGAGTTTAGATGCTCAGAATAGTGAAGTTCCTGAATTCATTGGGGCAACTGCCGAGTCGAGTATTGTTAATCCAGCAGCGGCTGAAATGGTTGTTGGTTCAAGCGCTGTGGCTGTTGGTAGTGACATTGCAGAGAAAGACAGTGCTGTTCAAGAGACTGTTGATGAAAACACTGCTGTTGACTCCCTCAACCATACTCTTACTAATAGTACGCTAGAGCAAAAGGAGCTTGATGAACATAGTCCCTATGGAACTGAAGTCGAGCATTCATATCCAGTGATGGGAGCTTATGCCCAAGAGTCAGCGCCGCTCGATTCCTATCAAGATGCTTATGTTGAATTCTCCTCCGGCTCTTACAATGACGATGATTTTCATCACAGCTTTGACTCTCATGCTGTGCCTGATGATGTTCAACACTTAGATAATGTTCAAAATTCTGCTGATATTCAAAGCGCTGTAGGCATGGAAGGCTCAGTTGATAGTCAGTCAGTAGTAATGGCTCAAGTGTCTCCTCAGACATCAATTCCAATTCCAACACTAGCCTCCGCATCATTAGCCGACGATGATATTCTCTCGGCGGTGTTGGCGGCGCGGGATTCACTGTTATCGGATCTTGACGCCTTAAGTGCTAAGGACGGTGATGAAAAAAAGTCGTCATTGGACTCAAAACTTAAGACGCCAAACACTAAATCACATGGTGTAACCTTACCTAAATCGGTGACTAAAATTGAAGCGAGTCAGTCAAGTGTGGCATTTTCTGTTGATCCAGCATCTGATTTAGACCCTGATTTAGCGATAGATTTTGATGATGACTTCGACTTAGATCTTGAGCCTATCGATCTGCACCAAGCAGTATCTTCAGTCGTCATCTCAACTGGAATTGTCTCTGAGAAACCTGTCAAACCGTCTGCTACATATGATCGTCCGCCTTGGGAGGCAGCGCCTGAAGCTGAATCTATCGAAGTGACGCAAGTCGATAGCAATAAGACTGACAGTGTTCAGCCTGTGAGCGCGCAAGCTACTGATATAAATAATGTTCAAGCCAGTCATGCTCAAGAGCTTTTAGGCGAGAGTTACGCACCTAATCATGCACAAGATGACACTCTATCCCTGAGTGACGGGCAGCTCACAGCATCAAGTTTGAAGTCGGAAATACTTCAAACTCAGGCTGTACGTCAAGAAGAAATACCCGCCTCAGAGTTTGCTTCGGCTAGCACAACAGCACTGACAAATGCGTCGAATACAGTGGAACACACGCAGGAGACACAAGTCGCGCTCAGTTCGACTCAACCTATTAGCGGCCATCCATTAGATTTACATTGGTACAAGTTGATGGCGAGCTTAGAGATCGGCGGGCGAGTGCGGCAACTGGCGGTTAATTCTGTCTGCCAAACCTTGAGCGATCCTTTGCCTTTGCTGCTTAAACCAAACCAGAAGCATTTAGCGGCTGATGTTGCCATAGTGCAGCTTGAGCAAGCCTTAACTACCGCGCTCGGGAACCCAAGACGGGTACAAGTGGTCATAGGAATCGATGAACAGCGGGAAACGCCCTTAGAGTTACGTAAGCGTTTCCACCAAGAGTTGCTGCAACAAGCGCATCAATCATTGATTCATGATGACAATGTGCAATGGTTGATCCAACGTATGGGCGCCGAACTCGATGCCGATAGTCTAGTGTATCCGCCAGAGTTGTTGAATTTACGCAGTCAGCAAATACAAGCGTTACCAGAGTTAACTGAGGCCGCGAGTTAGCCATTATTGGCGAGTCTTTGGGTAAAATTTTCATCGTTAATTTGTAGCGTTGTGGTTTAAATTTAGGTTTCGAGTGCATATTTATAGTGATGCTGCTGAGAAACTCTGCATCGAGATCATAAGTTTATTAACAAGATAACGGCATTGATTGCCAATCCCATTTATTTAAGTAAGATTAGCCGCGTTAATGCTTGCGACTAACCCTAATAGAAGAGAAATGACTATGTTTGGAAAAGGCGGTATGGGCAATTTGATGAAACAGGCCCAGATGATGCAAGAAAAAATGGCCAAAATGCAGGAAGAAATCGCCCGTATGGAAATGGTGGGTGAATCTGGTGCTGGTTTGGTGAAAGTGACTATGACAGGCGCGCACACAGTGCGTAAAGTCGAAATCGACCCAAGCCTGATGGAAGACGACAAAGAAATGCTGGAAGATTTGATTGCTGCGGCCTGTAATGACGCTGCTCGTCGAATCGAAGAAAACCAAAAAACTAAAATGGCTGAAGTTACTGGTGGCATGCAATTACCACCAGGCATGAAAATGCCATTTT
This sequence comes from Shewanella sp. DC2-4, assembly GCF_013248875.1. NCBI lineage: Bacteria > Pseudomonadati > Pseudomonadota > Gammaproteobacteria > Alteromonadales > Shewanellaceae > Shewanella > Shewanella sp. DC2-4. The sequence goes on from NZ_JABRVR010000002.1 coordinate 1,525,441, forward strand.
AATTGAGATAGCCGATGAAATTTAGTCCATTGTTAGATGAGTTAATTCAGTCCCTGCGTTGTTTACCTGGGGTTGGGCCTAAATCGGCGCAACGTATGGCGTTTCAGTTACTCGAGCGTGACAGAAAAGCAGGGCTTAAATTAGCCAGTGCGCTGTCCAGTGCGATGAGTGACGTCGGTCATTGTCAGTCTTGCCGAACCTACACTGAAGAAGCCCTCTGTCCGATCTGTGCTAGCCATAAACGCGGAACGTCCTCCACCATTTGTGTGGTGGAAACGCCGGCTGATGTGTTAGCCATTGAAGCGGGTGGACATTTCACTGGCCGTTACTTTGTGCTTTTAGGCCATTTATCGCCCCTCGATGGCGTGGGGCCAGAAGAGTTAGGCTTAGCGTTACTCGAGCGCCATTTGGCATCGGGTGATGTCACCGAACTGATTTTAGCGACAAATCCAACAGTAGAAGGTGAGGCTACAGCGCATTTTATTGCCGATATGGCCAGACGTCACAAAGTGATGATAAGCCGTATTGCCCATGGCGTACCCGTAGGTGGCGAGTTGGAATACGTGGATAGTACTACGTTGGCGCTGTCCTTTAATGGTCGTTTACCACTTTAATTAAACAGTTTATATTAGAACCATACTATTGATTGTATTGGATTAATTGAAGGCTGAAGTATTCAACTCGATTATCACCTTAGTGCCTGAATCTTATAAACCCGCCAAGATCTTATCTTGAGCGGGTTTTTATTTGCCCAGAGTTTCAACCTAGGTGTTGAGGCTGGGTTATGGAGACAGGGCGGTGGTTGATTCAATTCCTATATTGATTGATATCTATCTGTATAAAATCCATGTTTATCAATAGTTTTTTAAATTTCATACTTGTCTTATGTGAGCTTCATCCGTAAAGTCGGTTTAATAAAAATCGGGTTGAGTTGCTTAATCACAGTGATCCACAGTATGCCTAAGTCAATTCGTTGGGCTTAGTTCTGTGTGCTTAGTTCTGTGTACGTTGAATTGGCCACTTCTTTTTTATTTCAAAACCAGGGAGGGGACTCATTGGGAAATATTATGATTAGGCATGCAGAGAAGAGTGACGCTGCAGCCATTCAAGCAGTATATGCCTGTCCAAATGCCTATGCCGGTACCTTGCAATTACCTTTGCCATCGACCGATAAATGGGAGGCGCGTCTTGCTGCAACATCGAATCATGTTCATCGTTATGTCGCAGAGATTGAAGGTGAAATTGTCGGTGAGTTAGGTTTTGAAGTGTATGAGCAACCTCGCCGTAGGCATGTTGCCTCCTTTGGCATGGGTGTAAAAGACAGTTGGCAAGGCCGCGGTATAGGCAGTGCCTTGATTAACGCGATGCTTGAGCTTACCGATAAATGGATGAATATAAAACGAATTGAATTAACGGTTTATACCGATAATCATGCCGCAATTGGTCTATATAAAAAGTTTGGCTTTGTAATGGAAGGTGAGTCGAAGGATTTTGCTTTTAGAAATGGTGAGTTTGTCAGTGTGTATCATATGGCGCGGTTAAAATAACATGCTGATCTCTATGCTATTTAAGCTGTTACTTAAGGCTCTCACTCTAAGAACGAACTTTAAATACGCACTCCAAGTACTAACTTTAAGAATTTGTTCTAAGCGCTCATTTTCAGAGCTCGCTTTAGGTGTTAAGTGTATGTCTATCTCAACTTTTAAGGATAAAAATGGGACTCATTTTATTGCCGCTGCTGATACTTTGGTTGGGTGTCGGTATTTATGCCATACGTATCGGCTAGGGCTTCTCAATTAAGCTATGCACTCAGTATTTGTACTCTCGCTATAGTGGCATTACTGCTTTATCTCTATTTCGGTTTCGCTCAATTTAAGGAAAATAAAGAGTTGTGGGCGTTCGAAATCTCGATGTTTTTTGCCGCGAATAAGTTCGCTTTTGGCATCATGATTCTTGGTCTAATACTGCACTGGTTCGGTCAAGGTGTTCTCACTTCCGCTTATTTGAAACCTCTACCTTTCATCATGATTTTCACCGTTTCCTTTGGTGCCATGGCAGGAGTCATATTGTCCGACACTTTTATGGCGAAATTTGACATCCAAAAAATGTATTGATGTCAGCTGATCAGTTTAAATCTTATTTTGGACGCTGTTGTTATAGTGGATTTGACCTGATTGCTTTCATCGGTTGTTTATAGGTCGATGGTCTTCTGGTTAGGATTTTACAGAGGGTTATTATGAATTTTAGGTACAAAAAAACCAGCTTGTGCTGGTTATTTTTCTCTTTCATGAAGAGAAGTGGTTGCGGGAGCCGGATTTGAACCGACGACCTTCGGGTTATGAGCCCGACGAGCTACCATGCTGCTCCATCCCGCGTTCGATTATTGCTGTTAATAACTGTTTTAATTCTGTCATCTAAGAATTGGTTGCGGAAGCCGGGTTGCTAATGTTAAATCAGCGACTACCTTCGCCTGTTGCTTATAAGGAGTTGAGGCTAATAAGCTGTTTCTCTTTATAAACACATGTAGAAAGTGGTTGCGGGAGCCGGATTTGAACCGACGACCTTCGGGTTATGAGCCCGACGAGCTACCATGCTGCTCCATCCCGCGTTCGATTATTGCTGTTAATAACTGTTTTAATTCTGTCATCTAAGAATTGGTTGCGGAAGCCGGGTTGCTAATGTTAAATCAGCGACTACCTTCGCCTGTTGCTTATAAGGAGTTGAGGCTAATAAGCTGTTTCTCTTTATAAACACATGTAGAAAGTGGTTGCGGGAGCCGGATTTGAACCGACGACCTTCGGGTTATGAGCCCGACGAGCTACCATGCTGCTCCATCCCGCGTCCGATTGTTGCTGTTAATAACTGTTTAATTCTGTCATCTAAGAATTGGTTGTAGTAGCCGGATTTGAACTGACTACCTTCGCCTGTTGTTTATAAGGAGTTGAGCCCGATAAGCTGTTTCTCTTTATAAACACATATAGAAAGTGGTTGCGGGAGCCGGATTTGAACCGACGACCTTCGGGTTATGAGCCCGACGAGCTACCATGCTGCTCCATCCCGCGTCCGATATCTATCTGTATTACTTTACTATTTTGCTTTTAAATGGTTGCGGGAGCAGGATTTGAACCTACGACCTTCGGGTTATGAGCCCGACGAGCTACCATGCTGCTCCATCCCGCGTCCGTCTTCAAAGCGGGGCAGACTATAACGGCAGCGCCTTGGCATTGCAAGGACGAAGATCGAAAAAGATGGTGAACGCTTAAATATAAAGCGGAGTGGGGGGCTTTCATACAATTTAAACATAAGTTAGGGATTTTTCGTTGATTATCTTAGGTCGAGGATGAGACTAAATGGGGTTTCGACTAATAACTGTTTATCTTTTATGTATTCGAGCAGGTATAATGTCGCTTTGATTTTGACTGCGTACTGATTATCCCATGCTTAATTTTTTTGCCGCCGCCCCTAAGGGCTTTGAATATAGCTTAGCCCAAGAGCTGACAGAATTTGGTGCGACTGAAGTAAAAGAGAGTGTTGCTGGTGTGTATTTCACTGCCCCCTTAGCTTTAGCGTATCGGATTACTTTATGGACACGCTTAGCCAGCCGTATCGTGTTGGTTATCTATAAAGGCAGCTGCGAGTCGGCAGAGCAACTTTATAATGCCGCCTATTGTGTCGATTGGCCGGCGCATTTTTCCAATAAAAGCACTTTTAGTATCGATTTTCATGGTACGGGTGGTTTTATCAATAATACCCAGTTCGGCGCACTCAAGATTAAAGACGCGGTTGTGGATAGATTCCGGGACGATGACGTTGAGCGCCCAAATGTGTCACGCGTCGATGCTGACTTTAAAGTTGATGCCCATTTTCGTAATGGCGTAATCACGATTGCGATGAACTTCTCTGGTCCATCACTGCATCAACGTGGCTATCGTTCGACTACTGGTGAAGCGCCACTGAAGGAAAACTTAGCCGCCAACATGTTAGTGCGCAGTGGCTGGCAAGCAGCACCTTCGACCTTGCTCGATCCTTTCTGTGGTAGTGGAACTGTGCTGATTGAAGCGGCTTTAATGGCGGCCGATATTGCCCCTGGCTTACAGCGTAGCCGTTTTGGGTTTGAACATTGGCGTCGTCATGATAAAGCTGTGTGGCAAGAAATCGTTGAAGAAGCAAAAGCGCGTGCCTCATTAGGCGTGAAACGTTGCGAGATTAAATTCTACGGCTCAGATATCGATTCGCGCTTAGTCGCGTTAGCCAAACGTAACGCCGAAAATGCCGGTGTACTCGAGTTAATTGAGTTTCAAGTTGCAGATGCGTTGACGATAACGCCGCCTGCAGAAAGTGGATATTTGATCACTAACCCACCTTATGGTGAACGTTTAGGCAATGTGTCTGAGTTATTGCAGCTTTACTATCAGCTAGGCGACAAGTTTAAGAAAGAGTTTGGCGGCTGGAAAGTGGCCATGCTGTGTAGTGATATCGAGTTGGTATCATCACTTAAGCTTAAAGCCGACAAACAGATGAAGATGTTCAACGGTGCTCTAGAATGTGCCTTTAACATTTATACCTTACATGCGACCAGTACACGTCGTGATACGCCAGTGCTGCCAGACGGCGTCGACATTGCCGATATCGCCCCTGCATTTGCTAACCGCATTAAGAAAAATGCCAAGTTATTAGAGAAATGGGCCAAGAAAGAAGGCATCGACAGCTATCGTATTTATGATGCCGACATTCCTGAATATAACGTCGCAGTAGATAAATACTTAGATTACGTGATTATTCAAGAATATATGGCGCCAGCAACTATACCTGAAGCCGTAACCAAGCGTCGTTTAAGCGATGTATTGTTAGCACTGCCGTCGGCCATTGGTATCAATCCGAACAAGATGATCATGAAGACCCGTGAGCGTCAAAAGGGCACGAGTCAGTATCAAAAGCTGGATGAGCGTAAGTTAGAGCTTATCACTACCGAATATGGCGCTAAGTTCAAACTGAACTTAACCGGTTATTTGGATACAGGTTTATTCCTCGATCACAGATTGACACGCCGTTTAGTCGGTCAAAAATCGAAGGGACGCCGGGTACTTAACCTGTTCTCTTACACAGGTTCTGCTTCTGTGCATGCGGCGCTTGGTGGGGCTAAATCGGTGACGACGGTGGATATGTCAAATACCTATATTGCTTGGGCGAAGGACAACTTTGCACTCAATGGACTGCAAGGTAAGCAGTATGAGTTTGTTCAATCTGACTGCATGCAGTGGATCCGTGATTGCCGTGAACAGTACGATCTGATTTTTATCGATCCGCCGACCTTCTCAAATTCTAAGCGTATGGAAGATTCATTCGATGTGCAGAGAGACCATGTGAACTTACTGGCATCCTTAGTGAAACTGCTCAGCCCAACGGGCGAGCTAGTGTTCTCTAATAATAAACGTAAGTTTAAGATGGACATAGAGGCGCTGACAAAGATGAACATTAATGTGAAGAACATTGATGACGTGACTTTGCCTATGGACTACAAACGTAATCCACATATTCATAATACTTGGCTTATCACCCATGCCTGAGTTGACTCAAGCAGAATTAGATAACAGGCATTATCTGCTATATCACACAGAGGGATGTCATCTGTGTGAACTGGCCGCGGCCTTACTGGACGCGGCTGACATTGGCTATCGGGCCATAGATATTTGTGACGATGAATACCTCGCGCAGCGTTATGGCGTATCGATCCCTGTGCTTAAAGCTTGGGATGGTAGAGAATTACATTGGCCATTTAACGCAACGCAATTACAAGAGTTTACAGGAGCTTAGTTTGAGTCTGGTTCGTATCAATAGTGGCTCTTTAGCCTATGGTTACACTCCGTTGTTACAAAAAGCGGATTTTACTATTCAACGCGGCGAGCGCGTGTGTATTGTTGGCCGTAATGGTGCTGGCAAGTCGAGTTTATTAAAAGTGTTATCTGGTGATGTACTGCTGGATGAAGGCGAATTCAACATCGCTGGTAATGTGACCGTTAGCCGTCTACAACAAGATCCGCCAAAGGCTGAGCAAGGCACGGTATACGCTTATATTGCTGCGGGATTAAAGGAAGTGGGCGAGGCGCTTGAGCGTTATCATCAATTGTCCCACGATGTGGCCCATGCCGATCCCGAGCAAATGGATCGTATGCTGAATGAAATGCAAGGTCTGCAAGAAACCTTAGACCACTATAATGGATGGCAGCTAGATTCTCGTATCCAACAAAACTGCGAATTATTAGGACTCGATCCTGACAAATCCTTGAGCGAGTTATCGGGTGGTTGGCAGCGTAAAGTGGCGTTAGCCAGAGCACTGGTGAGCGAGCCAGATCTGTTGTTACTTGATGAACCGACCAACCATTTAGACATAGACACTATCGAGTGGCTTGAAAAGTTTTTACTTGATTATCAAGGCGCTATCGTCTTTATCAGCCACGATAGGGGCTTTATTGCCCGTATGGCGACGCGGATTGTCGATTTAGACCGTGGTGTGGTGACCTCATGGCCGGGCAACTATCAAATGTATCTTGATGGTAAGCAAGAATGGCTGCGCGTCGAAGCCGAGAAAAATGCCTTGTTTGACAAGCGTCTCGCCGATGAAGAAGTGTGGATCCGTCAAGGCGTTAAAGCCAGACGTACCCGTAACGAAGGTCGAGTTCGCGCACTGAAGGCGCTACGTGAAGAGCGAAGTGAACGTCTGAATCGTCAAGGCAATGCTAAAATGGCAGTATCGGATACTGAACGTTCTGGTAAGTTAGTCTTTGATGTGACCGATCTTAACTTCAATCTGCCCGATAAAAATCTGGTTAAAAACTTTAATACGACGGTTATCCGCGGTGACCGTATTGCGCTGATTGGGCCAAACGGTTGTGGTAAATCAACCTTGATCAAGCTGTTAATCGAGAAGCTGCAACCGCAATCGGGCGAAATTAAAGTCGGTACTAAGCTCGAAATCGCTTATTTCGACCAATATCGTGAAGCGTTAGATCCTGAGCAAACCGTTGAAGATAACGTTGGTGAAGGTAAAAAGACCATCACGATCAATGGTCAAGACCGCCACATTTTAAGTTATTTGCAGGACTTCTTGTTCTCGCCTATGCGTGCCAGAACGCCAGTGAAAGCGCTGTCGGGTGGTGAGAAGAACCGTTTGTTATTGGCTAAGTTATTAATTCGCCCTGCAAACTTAATCATTCTCGATGAGCCAACTAACGATCTTGATATTGAGACCTTAGAATTGCTAGAGTCGTTGCTCACTGAATACCAAGGTACGTTGTTGCTAGTGAGCCATGATAGGGCATTTATCGACAATACTGTGACCAGTAGCTGGTGGTATGCGGGTAATGGCCATTGGAGCGAGTATGTAGGTGGTTATCAAGATGCCGTGAACCAAGGGGCAAAGTTTTATTCTGAGGAACCTAGTTCGCAAAAGGCGGTCGAAGCTCCTGCGGTTGAAACTAAACCCGTTGAAGTTAAAACTGTAGAACCTGTGAAAGCGGTAAAAAAACTGTCGTATAAGCTACAGCGTGAGTTAGAGTCGCTACCTAATGTGATGGAGCAATTGGAGGCAGAAATTCTCGCATTGCAGACCACTATTGGACATTCAGACTTTTATAGTCAGGCGCAGGATAAAGTCAATCAGGTATTGAGTCTGTTGGCTGATAAAGAAAAGCAATTGGAAGTTTGCTTCGAGCGTTGGGAAGAGCTTGAGTCACTGAAGTAAACCAATAATAAAAATGGGAATAGAATTAATGAAGTCAAAGTTGGATAAAGCCCTTTCCTTGGTTGCCTTAGGTGTCCTTGGTGTATTAAACAGTGCCCATGCTGCGCCTGTCTATGAAATCGTTAATATCGATAATTATGACCTGCAGGGCACGCTTGAAGGCACTCGTAACGGTTATGCTTTAGGTGTAAATGCTAGTGGTGAATTAGTCGGTATTTCAAAGGGTAAGAAAAAACTCAGCAGTTCAGATGTCGAAGGCGGCGTGATTGATGTTGCCGACGGTATCGCACCAGAAGAAACCATTACTTATTCTATTACCGCTGCCATTGTTGCAAATAACTTTGCTTTTATTGCTGCAGAAAATGGTGCAGCTGGGGCTTGGTTACCGACATTCGACAGCATTAATGGTACTACACCGCCAAATGATACTGCTGTGATTAACTCTGTTGATACCTTTTATTACGGTATTAATGATGCCAGTATTAAAGTGGGCAGCATGACTGCGCCTGAAAAGAAAACAGAGAACACTGCAACTACTGATGTTACCGATGATTATTGGTATTACCGCGACTATGAGTTCCGCGGTGTTGTAAAAGTGGGTAGCACTGAAATTCCATTAGTTCCTCCCTACACGCAATTTGTTAATGCTGATAAGACTAAAACCGCAGAGTTAGGTGGATGGTCTGCTGCTACAGCTATTAATAATAATAACTTAGTGGCTGGTTATGCCAGTACTGCTATCAGTAAATATGGTAGTGATCGTGTTAATTATTGTTTAGGCTCGGATAATACTTTGCCGTTGGATGTTTGTGTACAACGTGAGCAATATCCGAACTCTACGGGTACGCGTAACATTCAGTACCAGACGCGTGCCTATGTATGGCAAATCGACAATAATATCGCTACGGGAATTGAGTTGCCTTTAGGGTTAACGCCTAAAGCTGATAACACCTTAACCTTTACTGCTCAGGCGCTCGGCGTGAATGATAACGGCGTGGTTGTTGGTCGCTCGCACGTTTATCGTAACAACAATACAGATAAGTTGCACCAAGATGCGGCTTATTGGGCTAAGGATGCCGAAGGTAATTATAAATACCACTGGATCCCAATGGGCGAATCGATTTCAAGTTCCATTGCCTATGACATCAATGATAGTGGTATTCTTGTCGGTAGTTATCGTAGCTATATTCAAGGTTATTTGCGCGACAAGTTTTTCTATTTTGATACTAATACACCCGATGTTGGCTATGTAACCCCTAATGATTTTGCCTCAACGGCAACGGATCTTTCGAGTAAACCCAAGGATATTAACAATAAAGGTCAAGTAGTTGGTTACGTTGAAACGACTTACGATAAAGAGAAGCCACGCCCCAAAGCGGGTTTCCTGTATGAGAAGTCGACGGGTGAGTTTAGCAATATCAATAAATTGCTGACCTGCGAGTCTAAGGGGTATGAAAAATCAAACGATGGTAGCTGGGCACGTCATCAGGTCGAAGTTCAGGATGGCTCGGGTAAAATTCTTCAATATAACGCTGATATTTTAGTGGTTGAAGGTACGAGTATCAATGAAGATGGCACTATCGTAGGTACGGCTTTTATTCGTAAACCTTCTTATCAATTTGATAAAGATGGCAACATAGTTATGGGTGAAAATGGCTTACCGCTATTTGAGCTGAGTGGTAGTGGCGAGCCTGTAACGGCTTATGTTCCACGTATGGTTGTACTTAAACCGGCTACCAGTGGTGAAGCTTGTACTGTTGAAGATAGTACCGATACCGGTAATTTTGAGCGTTCTGGTGCGGCAACGTTAGCTTGGTTATTTGCCTTGCCATTGGTGTGGTTCCGTCGTCGAATTCGTTAAGTTTTAAGCTTCAATTCAGACTAAAAAAATCGAGGCGAAATGCCTCGATTTTTTTTCGCTAAGATCTCAATAGTTTAATAAATAGTCAGTATAATAGCCGATTTTTTGATTGATCTTGGCGTCAAAAAGCACTATTTCTATGGGTGAAGCTTTTGCTTCTATTTTATGTAGAACAGAGGACGCTTGCATGAAAAGACAAAAACGAGATCGTTTAGACAGAGCTTTTTCAAAAGGATTCCAAGCTGGGGTTGGTGGACGCTCTAAGGAGCTCTGTCCATATGCAAATCTTGATTCGCGATCGCAGTGGTTAGGCGGTTGGCGTGAAGGTGTGGATGGCCGAGTTAATGGGCTATTTAATAAATAATTGAGTTTTACTCATTAATTAAATAGCCCAGAACAAGCAAAGTAATGCAGCATATTGCCCTCAGATGAGGGCATTTTTATATCTGCAGTACTGATATCTTCAGTGTCTTGGAGTAAGACTGATCAGAATGTAGACGTATCGCTAAAGACACCGACTTTAAGATCGGTTGCACTGTAGATTTGACGACCATCAACTTCAAGGATTGCATCGGCAATACCCATCACCAGTTTACGGTGAATAGTACGCTTGATATTGAGTTTATAAGTGACTTTCTTAGCGCCTGGTAATACTTGACCCGTAAACTTCACTTCACCTACACCCAGAGCACGTCCTTTGCCTTCTGCGCCTTCCCAGCCTAAATAGAAGCCAACGAGTTGCCACATGGCATCTAGCCCTAAACAGCCAGGCATTACCGGGTCGGTAATAAAGTGGCAGTCAAAAAACCATAAGTCTGGATTAATATCGAGTTCAGCGACAATTTCACCTTTGCCAAACTCACCGCCATTATCATTGATAGTAACGATTCTATCTATCATCAGCATGTTATCGACAGGCAGACGAGGTGAGTTTGGACCAAATAATTTCCCATGGCCACAGGCGATGAGTTCTTCTTTATTGAAACTGTTTGCTTTGTTCATTGTTTTACTACTCCAGCAATAAGAGCCGCCAAGATTAGCGAACACGTGTAAGCTAAACAACTCCGATCAGCTAATTAGCGGCGAAAAAATCCCAATTTTGCGAGTAATCTCGTGATTATGCCGATTTCCTCCTCGCCATTTCCTGCGAGCTTGTCTAATCGTTCCTGCACAAGGCCGTATAATGAATCATGTGGAAAATCATTATCTTCATCGGCTACACCCGCAGGCATTTGCATTAATAGCTCAACAGCTTGGTCCATATGCTCGATTGCATAGAGGTGAAATAAGCCTTTGCCTACAGCTGTAATCACTTTGGGATTGAGGTTAAGCTGTAACACGTTCGACTTGGGCATAATAACGCCTTGTTCTCCCGTGAGACCACGACGTTCACACAGATTAAAAAAGCCTTCAATTTTCTCGTTGATGCCACCAATCGCTTGCACATTACCAAATTGATCCAATGCACCAGTTATTGCCAGTGACTGAATAATGGGTTGTTCGGCAATCGCTGACATCAAACAGCAGTATTCGGCGAGTGATGCACTATCACCATCAATTTCTTGATAGGATTGCTCGAAAACGATATTGGCATTTAGGTGTAATGGTGCATCTCGCCCAAAGATACGGTACAAGCAGGCAGAAAGGATCATCATTCCTTTGGCATGTATATTGCCACCAAGTTCAGATTTTCTTTCGATATCGGCGACTTCACCATCACCATAGTGAACAGATGCCGTGATCCGCGCAGGCTCACCATAACTGTAATCGATGGCATCAATGACAGTTAAGCCATTGATCTGACCTACCATAGCACCCGAAGTTGGCAGATTTATGAAGTTGTCATCGAAGCTTTGACCTGAATACTCTTCCGAGCTGTTATGACGATAGTTGGCTTGGGCTAACGCGAGCTCAATACTGCTCGCATTGATACTCGGTTTACCACAATAGGCTTTAGCTTGCACCATCAGTTGGGCAAACTCGAGCATAGACAAACTGAGGCGGCGCTGATGTTCGGTTAACCGTGCACTATAACGAAAAAGTGGCGCTAGGCTTGATTGTTCTAGAGTGACCTCGACACTTTGTGCAACCGCTTGCAACCATGCGACGTATTGTGACTCTGTATAACGGACCAAGTCGATTTCGCTAGCGAGTTCTGCTAGTAGGGTAAAGTGACGTTGAAATTGCCAATCTTCAGTTCTGACTTGGCTATAAATCATTCCTGCACCGATAAGGACAATTTTACAATTGAGCGGGATAGGACTTAAGTTATTGCTAATCTGATACGCTTTATGGGTGAGGATTTGCATCACTAATTCCCATAAACCTTCACGTTTCCACAGTGACTCGGCGCAAATAAATACATAATGACATTCGGCCAGAGCACCAGCTTGATATTGACTTGTTGTTCCTGTTTGTGCCATACGGCCAATGAGGTCTACACGGCGAATATTACCACTGAGGTAGCGATAGCGAGTCGTTTTTTCGGCAATACTGATCTGATTTTCTAGTGGTTTCTCTGATTGCCACTGAAATGTTGCCGCTTTGTCAGTCGGGCGTGTTGCCACTAAATAAGCTGGAGATAACGGCGCTAGGCTATCAATACAGGCTTGGATCATTAATTGGCGGTCAATGCTCGGGAAATCAGCCAGATACAAGTGCTGATCGACAATAGCTTGGTGGAGTTTAAACGCATCCACAGCACGCTCTTGTCCTAAGAGTAATGCGCTTAGATTGTCAGCCGTTTCGGGAAGGGTTGGCAGGCTAAATTCAGGTGCGAGTGAAGACGTGGGTATCAAGAGTGAATTCATATAAGCATTTACCGTGAAAAGTTGCAGTGATTTTACCATACCAAGACGACAAGTCTCTCACTGTATAGGTGTTTTTACCTCTGTTTACTCGATTATTCCTTGAAACTGGGCATGTATTTGTTGTAAAAAACATCGGGGTGAACATAAGTTGAGCATTTGACTCGATATTTAAAAATTGAGGTTTACAAGTTAGCGGTATACTTATATTATTTTCGGCGTTCGGAGGGGTGGCAGAGTGGTTTAATGCACCGGTCTTGAAAACCGGCGTGGGTTTATAGCCCACCCAGGGTTCAAATCCCTGCTCCTCCGCCATATTTAGTCAAAAAGCCGCTAAGCAATTAGCGGCTTTTTGCATTTATACAGTTTGAACCCTTGGGTTCCTGATTTGAAGCGCAGCTCCTGCGCCATATTTACGAGAAAGGCAATCAGTAATGATGGCCTTTTTTGTTTGTGTAATTTGAACCAAGGTTCCTCATTCTAAGTTCAGCTCCTCCGCCATATTTAGTCAAAAAGCCGCTAAGCAATTAGCGGCTTTTTGCATTTATACAGTTTGAACCCTTGGGTTCCTAATTTGAAGCGCAGCTCCTCTGCCATATTCACGAGAAAGGCCATCAGTAATGATGGCTTTTTTGTTTGTGCAATTTGAACCCTTGGGTTCCTGATTTGAAGCGGAGCTCCTCCGCCATATTCACGAGAAAGGCCATCAGTAATGATGGCCTTTTTTATCCGCGCTTCTCATTTATGGTCTACACTAAGTTTGTGGCCAAGTTAATGGTTTTTATGGCCTTTAAAATTTGCACTAGGATGGTGCGACGTATGATTCTCGACAGTCTTGGACCATACGGCCGAACAATTCTCCCATCTGGGTGACTTATTTTAAGTAGAGAAAGCTATGTTGTTACCTACACGTATTTCGCAGCGGCTCACAATGGGCAGCGTAGTGCTGCTTCTACTGACTGGGCTCGCGGTTTTTGGTGTGATGTCACTTCGAGGGCAGCCTCGAGTGGTGGCGGCGAGTCAAGAGTTAATTGAGCAAACGGGGAGCAGTATCGTAAGGCAACTCGCACTTAAATTGGCAAGCATTGAGGGGATTACTTTAAGCCTTGCACACCTCGCCGAAGTGTTGCCCCACGAGCAAGCTCTTTATCTTAATTCTTTACCTAATCTAATTGATAACAATGGCGATCTCACTATTGCTGGCGGTGGGATCTGGCCTGAGCCAGATAAATTCGTCGCTGGGGGTATCCGCCACAGTTTCTTCTGGGCCCGTGGTAGCGATAATCTACTGGCTTATTCGGATGACTATAATGCGCCATCTGGCCCTGGGTATCATAATGATCCTTGGTATACGGGCGCGCGGACTAGCTCAGTATCTCAATGTTTATGGTCAGAGGCTTATCAAGATCCAGTCACAAAGGTGGCTATGGTGACATGTAGTGTGCCATATCGTCTCACGGGGACATTTGCAGGGGTCGCAACGATAGATTTAAAACTTGATGATTTAGCCAAATTTTTAACAGAACATGGCAATGTAACTGACGGTTATGCTTTCGCTTTAGACCAAGCGGGTAATATCTTACATTTTCCTGAAACGAATAAGTCCGACACTATGTTGCGTTTTACGGATCTCGTCGGGCAGTTACCTTGGCTTGCCCCCGTTGAAACTGCACTTAAGCAAACCTCAATCAACAAAGTGGTGTCTGTAAGCTTAAATAAGGATGGAAGACTTAATCAGGCGAGTGAGGTGAGCCTTTTTGTAATGCCTGATACTGGATGGGTGATTGGCCTTGTGACGCCTAAAACGCGAGTCACAGGGCTTGCCCGTGAGCTGACATTTGATATTTTATTGTTTTTATTACCATTACTCGCCATTTTACTTTCTCTGGCTTGGTTATCGGGTAAAAAACTGTTGGCGCAACTTGAGGAAACCACAGATCAAATTGCTTCCCTTGGGAGCGGTAGTTTGGGGGCGAATGTTGAACTGCAAATTCAGCGGGATGATGAGATTGGTGCTTTGCGCCGAGCCGTAAACACCTATGCAGGGACGTTAAGGGCAATGTTAGATCTGATCACTCAAGAAGCGAAGAAAATTCAATTTGAGGCAACGCAATTAAGCGGACTTAGCCGTAAGTTAGCTCAGCGCGCAGAGCAACAGCGGCTGGAGAGTGCACAATTAGCCGCTGCGATAACGCAAATGTCTTCAAGCGCTATGGAAGTCGCGAATAATACCAATGACTGTGCTGCAACTGCGCAATCGTCTTTGATTGTAGTGCGAGAAGGGCAAACCCGTGTTGCAGCCAGCAATACTTCCATCGAGGCATTATCAGGAGAAATTGCCAACGCAACTAAGGTGATATCCCAATTGGCCCAAGACAGCCAAAAGGTGGGCGCTGTATTAGATGTGATTAAGGCGATTTCTGAGCAGACTAATTTGCTCGCTCTTAATGCGGCAATTGAGGCGGCTAGAGCGGGCGATCAGGGCCGCGGTTTTGCAGTCGTTGCTGATGAAGTTCGAACCCTTGCGGGGCGTACTCAAGATTCGGCCAACGAAATTAGTACCATGATTAACGCTTTGCAATCGGCTTCGCGGCTCGCTGTGCAAGCAATGCAAGCAGGGGAGTCCCGCACTGTCCATGCGGTTGCGGAGGCTGAGGGCGCTGCCAATTCTCTATCGAGTACCGTACAAAGTTTCGATGATATTTCACAGCGTGCCCAACAAATCGCGTTAGCTGCTCAGCAGCAAAGCCAAGTCACTCAAGAAATTAATGAGTTGGCGGTGCGAATAAATAGCATCAGTGAAGATAACTCTCTCGATGCAACGGCGCTTGATGTGTTAAGCCTTGAGATGCAGAAACTATCTGACCGTTTAATCAATATCAATCGAGCTTAGTCTTAATATAGTGTGAAGTGTGCCACCTTAAAATGGCGCTTCAACTGACAAGGGTGTCAAAGATAAGTTGAATAACGCGATATTTTTAAGCGGATTGGATGTAGATTGACCATGTAGATTGCTTCTTTAAATTAAGGGTTTACAGCAGGGTAGTTGATAGCTATTATCTCGCTCGTTCGGAGGGGTGGCAGAGTGGTTTAATGCACCGGTCTTGAAAACCGGCGTGGGTTTATAGCCCACCCAGGGTTCAAATCCCTGCTCCTCCGCCATATTCACGGAAAAGGCAATCATTACTGATGGCCTTTTTTGTTTGTGCAATTTTCATTTCAGTTTTCTCATCCTAAGCCCTTTGTTGTTCACTGCTTTCGATTTAAGTGAATATGAAATAGTCAATCAACACTATTAACCATAAATTTGAGTTTACAGTGGCGACAGAGATAGCTATTATCTCGCTCGTTCGGAGGGGTGGCAGAGTGGTTTAATGCACCGGTCTTGAAAACCGGCGTGGGTTTATAGCCCACCCAGGGTTCAAATCCCTGCTCCTCCGCCATATTTTACAAAAAAGGCCATGTTTATTCATGGCCTTTTTTGTGTGTGAAATTTGAACTAGGGTTCTCCATTCTAAGCGCAGCTCCTACGCCTTTTTGCATTTAAGCTATTTAAAAACCTTAGGTTCCTGATTCTAAGCGTATCTCTTCTGCTATTTTCACGTGAAAGGCTATCAGTAATGGTGGCCTTTTGTTTTTCTTGAACTGAAAAATTGCCTATATTTTCTGGATACTTTGATATCGATTTAACAGGGATTTTAGGCTGGTCATTCTGGGGTTATTGCTTCGTTTTTAAACGCTTTTTATTGGTATGCTATTCTGGAATCCTTCCTTTAAATATCATCTAGTTAACAATGTTGAATTTATGCTTTGCGAAATGGGGTTGTTGGGCTAAATTAGCCCTATGAACTCGTTATCCGTTTGCCATGTTGCTTTTTCTAACACACGGATCGAGCTGTAAATTGTAAAAGGTGGGTTAAGTTGATTTCGATATATTTGGTTGACGATCATGAGCTTGTGAGAACTGGGATCCGCCGCATCTTGGAAGATGAACGTGGGATCAAAGTCGTGGGCGAAGCCCCTGATGGTGAGACTGCGGTGCAGTGGGCTCGCCAAAATGAAGCGGATGTGATCTTAATGGATATGAATATGCCTGGGATGGGCGGATTGGAAGCCACTCGAAAAATTTTACGATATCAACCCCATGCAAAAATTATTGTATTAACTGTACACACGGAAGATCCGTTCCCAAGTAAGGTGATGCAGGCTGGCGCTTCGGGCTATTTAACAAAAGGAGCGACGCCACCAGAAGTATTGCAAGCGATACGTCAGGTCTCTCGCGGACAACGCTATTTGTCCCCAGAAATTGCCCAACAGATGGCGCTGAGTCAGTTTAATCCTGCCGATGAAAACCCGTTTAAGTCTTTGTCCGAGCGTGAGTTACAGATCATGTTGATGATCACCAATGGCGAGAAGGTTAACGATATTTCTGAGCAACTGAACTTAAGTCCTAAAACCGTTAACAGTTACCGTTATCGTTTATTTGCTAAGCTGGGGATCAGTGGTGATGTCGAACTAACGCGGTTAGCTATTCGCTATAAGATGTTGGATGCTGGCCATTTTTAATGGAAAGTGGATTGCGTTGGTCGATGACTTTAATCTAGCGAGTTCTTGGGTTATATGTTCCTATGTTGTTTGTGTTAAGTCTCCAAAACTGTGGGTGTGAATGATGTCTAATGAATTTAACGCCCAAAGTTTCTTACGTACTGTTTCATTCTCCGCTGGGGTTTATCGCATGTATGACGTCAAGAATGACGTCATTTATGTGGGTAAAGCCAAAGATCTTAAAAAACGGCTCAGCTCGTATTTTCGTAAAAACCTCGGTAATGTTAAGACCCAAGCCTTAGTTTCACATATTCACCATATTGATGTGACGCTGACCCACAGTGAAATAGATGCTCTGTTGCTTGAGAATGATTACATCAAGCAATACATGCCAAAATACAATGTGTTATTGCGTGATGACAAATCTTATCCTTACATCTTATTAAGCCAGCACGAACACCCAAGGCTCGTCTATCATCGCGGTCCGCAGCGGGAAAAAGGCCACTATTTTGGTCCTTATCCCAATGGCGGCGCCGTGCGTGAAAGCCTGCATTTGATGCAGAAGCTGTTTCCTATTCGTCAATGTGACGATCTTTACTACAAATCGCGCTCACGCCCCTGTTTGCAATATCAACTGTCTCGCTGTAGCGCGCCCTGCGTGGGCAAAGTCAGTAACGCTGATTATGATGAGCAAGTGAAATTAGCCAGCCTGTTTTTAAAGGGGAAAGATCAGCAAGTGATCAGCGCCTTGGTTGATAAAATGGAACTTGCGGCCGAGCAGCAGGCCTATGAACAGGCTGCACGATTTCGCGATCAGATCATGGCGCTGCGTAAAGTTGCCGAGCAACAGGAAGTCTCTAATAATAAAGGCGATATGGATGTTATTGGGGTGCATTATGCGTCAGGCATCGCCTGTTTCCACCTGCTATTTATCCGCGAAGGTAAAATTTTTGGCAGTCGTAGTTATTATCCTTCAGTGCCAGCCCAAACTGATATGGATGAGGTGCTACGCTCCTTTATCCTACAGTTTTATTTAAATGCAGATATTCAACGCACTATTCCAAAAGAAGTGGTGATTAGCCATAGTTTTGAAGAATTACATGAACTTGAAGCGGCGATTTCAGAGGCGCTAGATAAAAAGTTTTCGATTAAGACCAATGTTCGCGCCGACAGGGCGAGCTTCTTACGTTTAGCCGTGACTAATGCGACGAATGCAGTGGTTACGCGCCTATCCCATAAGAACACCGTCGAACAGCGTTTTGTGTTACTCGAAGAAATCTTAGAGTTGAGTGGGCCTATCCAGCGGATGGAATGTTTCGATATCAGTCATACCATGGGAGAGAGCACCGTTGCCTCCTGTGTGGTGTTTAATCGTGAAGGGCCGCATAAAGGCGAATATCGTCGTTATAATATTGACGGTATTACACCGGGTGATGATTATGCGGCGATGAAGCAAGCGGTAAGTCGCCGTTTCGATAAGATTGAGGCAGGCGGTAAAATCCCTGACATTCTGTTTATCGATGGTGGACTCGGGCAGTTGCGTATTGCCCAAAAGATAGTGGATGAAAAGTTTGTTCATTTGGATAAAGCGCCGCAGCTTATTGGGGTGGCGAAAGGTGAGGGCCGTAAACCTGGGCTTGAAACCTTGATCTTAGGGGATACCGAAACCAGCTTTTCCCTCGAAGGGGATTCGCCAGCACTGCACCTTATCCAACATATTCGTGATGAATCCCATCGATTTGCAATCACTGGCCACCGTAACCGTCGCCAGAAAACCCGTAATACTTCAACACTGGAATCTATCCCTGGTATTGGTCCTAAACGTCGTAAAGCTTTGTTACAGCATTTAGGAGGCTTACAGGAAGTGAAAGGGGCAAGTGTGGCGGAATTAGTCAAAGTACCAGGGATCAGCATAGAAATGGCACAAACCATTCATGATGCATTGCGAGGGTGATAAAATTAAGGCAAGATTGGCGCTGCTTTTGACTAACTGGTTTGATCATGCCGTTTAACTTACCTATAGCATTAACTCTTTTCAGGCTTTTTTTACTGCCCATTTTTGTGGTGCTGTTTTATTTACCCTATGACTGGACCCCTTTTGTTGCCGCATTTACCTTTTGGCTTGCGGCGTTAACGGATGCATTAGATGGTTATGCTGCCCGTAAATTGAAACAATTAACTCGTTTTGGCGCTTTTCTTGACCCAGTCGCTGATAAGTTGATGGTGATTACAGCTTTAGTTTTGTTGGTCGATCAATACGCGAATATCTGGCTGACGTTGCCCGCCCTGTTTATGATAGGTCGCGAGATTGTCATTTCAGCGTTGAGGGAATGGATGGCTGAAATTGGTAAACGTGGTACTGTCGCCGTGTCTTGGATTGGTAAATATAAGACGGCTGCGCAAATGGTGGCAATTATTGGGCTGATTTGGCAATACAATCCTTTAATGACGAATGCCGCATTTGTACTGTTATATATCGCCGCTGTATTAACGTTTTGGTCAATGATGAGTTACATTTTAGCCGCTTGGAAAGATCTTACCGCTGAATAGTGCAATAAAAAATCAAAGAGATTATTTAGTGTGCAAGCAGTAAGTTATCGATAAAACAGCGGTTGACACTGGGTGGTAAATCGGTAGAATGCCACCCCGTAGACAAGAGGCAATGTGCAAACAAAGTCTTAACGATACCCAATATTGATGTTTGATATTAGCTAGGTAATAAAGTGAAATGCTTTGTTTATCTGAGTGAATAGTAAAACAAGATGCGACATTAGCTCAGTTGGTAGAGCGATACCTTGCCAAGGTATAGGTCATCGGTTCGAACCCGATATGTCGCTCCAATATTTTTAAAGTCTAATTCTACTCAACATGAGTTAGCAACTATGGCGCGATGGCAGAATGGCTATGCTGCGGATTGCAAATCCGTCGATCTCGGTTCGACTCCGGGTCGCGCCTCCATAGATTAAAATATTAATGACACGATTCCCGTCGTTAATATCAAGAGTTTGCCCGAGTGGTGGAATCGGTAGACACAAGGGATTTAAAATCCCTCGCTGGTAACAGCGTGCCAGTTCAAGTCTGGCCTCGGGTACCATTATTTTGGTCGTGATGGTAAAAATAAAGTCCGAATCTTCAATAGGCTTTGTTAAATAGATTTATTAGTGTTAAGCGTTAATGATGTAGAGTTAATAATATTTTTGACATGATTCCCGTCATTAATATTCAGCGTTTGCCCGAGTGGTGGAATCGGTAGACACAAGGGATTTAAAATCCCTCGCTGGTAACAGCGTGCCAGTTCAAGTCTGGCCTCGGGTACCAAAAAAGAAAAAGCCTCGATATTTATATCGAGGCTTTTTTGCATTTAGATTTCTACTTTTAGTCAGCATTCTTCGTGAGGGGTTTAAGGTCAAACTTGACTGACGCACTTAACGTACTGCTTACTTTAGTTCGCAGAGGTCTTTGCTGCTACGCACATCAGGAAAGGCTAATAACCCTAAAATCACACAATAGTGCTATGTTTTAAGCTGATAGTGTCATTTTGAAGTAAGCCAGTAGTTATGCTGGCAGAGAAGTCGAGCGATAAGGTATGGGATTATGTTTGCTGAAAAGCAGGTCGTGAGTTTTTAGCCTTGGCTTGTTCTATTTATGCTAGAGATAAAACCTATAAATAGTAAGCCTATAAATAAAACCCTAGGTATAAAAAAGCGCCAGTAAATACTGGCGCTTTTTATTCACTTTACTCGGGCAGTTTATGCTTGTTAGACAGTGATACTCGTGAATATCAGCTTATTGCCAATCATCGCTATTCCAGCGGTACAGCCAAGTCGCTGCAAGTGGTTTATCATCTTTCTTAAGCTGTATTCTCAGTTCGGCTACATTGGTACTTTCTGGTTCGAAGCTGATAAATACTCGAGCGCCATTGATGTCTGGGTGGGCGACAATCCGAGACGACAGGATTTTACCTTTGCTGATGCTGGCATCGATGCTAATTTTATCAATATCTTGCGGCTTGATGTTACTGAAATCGATAAGTAATTCTTTGCCTTTTGCTAACACTTGCCCCTTAGTGCTGCGGACAACACGTGCTTTTGACGCCGTAG
This sequence comes from Shewanella sp. DC2-4, assembly GCF_013248875.1. Taxonomy (NCBI): domain Bacteria; kingdom Pseudomonadati; phylum Pseudomonadota; class Gammaproteobacteria; order Alteromonadales; family Shewanellaceae; genus Shewanella; species Shewanella sp. DC2-4. The sequence continues at coordinate 1,546,495 of NZ_JABRVR010000002.1, forward strand.
AAGGGCTGTCGTTTGAGGCCGTTATGCGATAGGAGTATTTATAGGGCTGATCCTTTTTCAGTCCACCTTGCGGCTCCCAATAGGCAACTATGTTGTCGTTGGTTTCAGCATTAGAGGGAATTTCAAGCAACACCAGTTGGCCTTTGCCCCAATCATTGAGGGGTTCAATCCATGCTGAAGGTCGAAGTTGATAGTTTGCACTCAGATCTTGATAGTCTTCAAATTTACGATGGCGCTGTATAAGACCAAATCCCTTTATATCTTCATCGCCAAAAGCACTGATCTGGAGTTTGTTAGGATTATTTAATGGGCGCCATAGGCGTTCGCCATTACCGCGATCGATTTGTAGGCCGTCGGAGTTATGTACTTGTGGGCGGTAATCGGGTTTATCTGAGTTATCGAGTCCGCCAAAGAGGAACATAGAGGTCAGCGGTGCAAGACCCACATGCTGGATATCTTTGCGTGGGAATAAAGTTACATCCACTTCGACACGTGATGGTGCACCGGGATAAATACCAAAACGATAGGCGCCAGTGACACTTTGGCTATCTAGCAGAGCATGAACCACAATTGCCGTCTGATATTTAGATGGGCGCTCGACCCAGAAACGCTTAAACAGGGGATATTCTTCACCTTTTGGCTGAGCGACATCAATCGCTAAACCACGATTAGACAAGCCATAGGTTTGCCCTTTAGAAAGTACGCGAAAATAGCTCGCACCTTGAAACATGATGAATTCATCTTTTATTTCATCATCATTTATAGGGTAATGTAAACGCACACCCGCGTATTGGCCCACTTGAGTGATGAGTTTTTCAATGGTGTCGTTAGGGACATCGAACGAAGCTTCTGTTAGCTCAATTGGAATAGCTTTGCTGTTTTCGACCACGTCGATATCGACAAGGTTTTTATAGAGAAAGCCTGGAGCAAAAAGTTGTACCGAAAATTTGGTCGGTGTTCCGCCCCAAATCGCGGCATTTTCTTGGTAATTGATTTTGCCATAGGTCGCGAAATCGAGATCAACCAGTTCTTTAGGTGCTTTTTTCGCTTCTTTAAATGGCTTTTGCGACAGTTGTTGAGCGAGTTCAATGACTGTGTCTTGGGAGAATTTTTTAGATTTCTTCTCTGGTGCAGGCGTTGGTGTTGTCTCTGCCGCTGCGGCATTGACGTTGCTTATGCCGACGACATAGACGATGGCGGTCAAGATGACAAAAGGTAGTTTTTTGAGTAATGCCGGATAACCGGTAGGGTAATTCATCATAAGATTCATTCGCAAAATGGAAACTCCTTACTAAAATGACGCTGATTCATAGGCACAATATATGCTTCAGTCTATCTAATCCCTAAATATTAATAACTTGTCTGCTATAAAATCCTCAGTCGTGGGATTCGAGTAGCTGAGGTGAGGGATAATTTTACCTGCGTAGCTAGATATTTGTAACATAAATTATGCTTGGCGCTATTTTAGGTGCCGTTCTCAATACTTTGCAGTGTGATTTTACGATAAGTAATCGCAATTGGTACTGCAGTAAAAACTGTCTTGGCTGAGCTAACACTGTTCTCATTGAATTCAGTGGCGTTTTTACACAAAATTGGCGCAGTTGAATCGAGAGTGTTAATTAAAAACTTACAATATCAAATGGTTAATCTTAATTATTGCTAATGAGTGATTCAGGCTCACGGTGTTAACTGTGAGCCCATTTAGATATGCTAACGTGGATATTAGGACTTGAGTAAGTGCGATAGGTCACTGCCCACAGGAATTAGGATCTCTTGCTGCTCACCACAGAATAAATACGCAGGTTTGTCACCTAAGAGTGATAGTGTGTCTCCTTGTCGCCACAAAGCTGAGCCTTCAACTATGCCGATCACTGGGGTTAATGGGTCGACTTTAGTGAATTCTAATAACCGTTGGGCACGGGTTTCACCATTGTGGCCCGGTGCTTGGTAATTGGAATAGTGTGGATTGAGCTGGAACGGCACTAAGTTTAATGCGTTGAACGAAGGCGGTTCGATGATCGGCATATCATTAGTGGTGCGAATACTCAGTCCCGATACGTTTGAACCCGCGCTCCAGCCGATATAAGGTTTACCAAGGGCGACTTGCTCACGAATAAGCGCGACCAGATCATAATGATATAGTTGGTGTAACAGGTGAAAGGTGTTACCCCCCACCGATTAAAATTCCATCGGCATCTTTTATTGCTTGTTTAGGGTCTGGATGCTGATGAATACCACTGATATCGAGTTCAAGCTCAGCTAGCCCAGTCACGACAGACGCTAAATAAGTGTCATAACTCATGCTAACCCCTGCATAGGGGATAAAAATCCATTTTTGTGCGTTGGCGGTGAGCGGTTTAATAAAAGGGATCGCGTGGGCAAGATAAGGCGTATCACCGACACGAGAGCTGCTCAGTAGTAGGGCGTTGATTGTCATTTTGTATCCTGAAATCTCGGAGTGTATTGGTATGTTAACAAAGATTAATTCCGATAAACATAGAAAGTTAAAGCAGAATTACGCTCTAGCACGGCTAGCGGCGGTGTTTTTCAAGATAGTGATCCCCACCAAGATGGAGCGTTCGGGGCATTCTACTTCTGTGTGGCATCAATGCAAAAGTCAGTGATTGATGCGCCTTGAATTAAAGCTCTCAGAACGCGATGAAACTCGTATCTTGAGGTTGCTTGGGCATAAGTTTAAGTTTCGATTAATATACTGTCCCTAGACTCTCGGCCATGAAAGGCAGTGTCTATATACGAGAAAGATAACCTATTTTAAAAACTCTTTTCTTTTACCACTTGAATTTCGATGATTTGGACATATTATGTCTTTGAACAAAGTTAAATGGCCTATTCTTGCCCTAAAGGAGCTGAAATGAAGCGTATATTTCTATTGATTGCGACTAACCTAGCTGTGTTGCTAGTAGCCTCAATTGTAATGTCTATTCTAGGCGTGAACACGTCTACTATGGGTGGACTGCTGGTGTTCGCTGCCATTTTTGGATTCGGTGGGGCCTTTATCAGCTTAGCCATTTCAAAATGGATGGCGAAAAAGACCATGGGTTGTGAAGTCATCACCACCCCACGTGACAGTACCGAACGTTGGTTAGTGGAGACGGTTGCCCGTCAAGCTAAGCAAGCGGGGATTAAAATGCCAGAAGTGGCGATTTATCAATCGCCTGACATGAATGCGTTCGCTACTGGTCCAAGTAAAGACAATTCATTAGTGGCTGTGAGTACGGGTCTGTTATATGGCATGAGCCAAGATGAAATTGAAGGCGTATTAGCCCACGAAGTGAGCCACGTTGCTAACGGTGACATGGTGACCTTGACACTGATCCAAGGTGTGGTTAACACATTCGTGATCTTCGCGGCCCGCGTGGTTGCTGGTATTATCAACAACTTCGTGTCGAGTAATGATGAAGAAGGCGAAGGTTTAGGTATGTTCGCTTACATGGCCGTTGTTTTCGTACTGGATATGCTATTCGGTATCTTGGCTTCAATTATCGTCGCTTACTTCTCACGTATTCGTGAGTACAAAGCCGATGAAGGTGCGGCACGTTTAGCGGGTAAAGGTAAGATGATTGCTGCGCTTGAGCGTTTACGCCAAGGCCCTGAAAGTACGGCAATGCCCGCACAAATGTCAGCCTTCGGTATTAACGGCAAACGTTCAATGGCAGAAATGATGATGAGTCATCCTCCATTAGAGAAACGTATTGCTGCGTTAAGAGCAAGCTAATAAAGAGTGAGTTAACTCTTAACTCTTAAATGTTAAATCTGAGTCTTTAAGACTCACTTGATATTAGATTGAAGGCTTTTAACGTCGGGCTCAAACTTTGGTTTGAGCCCGATTTTTTATGCCTGCAGCAAATTATGCTGCGCTGTTGCCGCAAGGGCACGGTAAACCAGTGTCGTTTGCTTCGCTTTGATATTCCAATGCTGCCAAAACAGCGGCACGCGCATGCGCCGTTCTGGGGTGATCTCAATCAGTATCCCTTTATCGATTAATGGTTTAGCTTGTAAATGCCCAACGAGTCCATAACCTAAACTCAAGTTAATCGCTTCTAAAAAGCTTTCTGAGGAGGGGATCGTATGTTGCCACCATTGCCCTGGCGTCATATTGAAATACTGGGCGAGAAACTTCTCGTGAAGCTTATCTTTGGTGGAGAACACTACTGCTGGCGCCTTTGCTAACTGAGCTTGGTTGATGGTGTTGAATGACGAGGTGTTACTAAATGGTAAGGTTCCGCTAAATGACTGAGTATCGCTCAGATCGCTAAAATAGCGTGCGGCAAATTCGGGCGTGGCCACACATAGGTATTCCATGGTGCCTAAAAACTCACTGCTGCAACCCGCCATCGGCACTTCGGTTGTGGTGACACATCCGACCGCTTCACCATTTTTCAATAGATGATGGGTGTAGGACTCATCATCGACAATTAATTCCAATAACCAAGCGTGGCGACTGAACATGCCTGCTAGCGCAGGTAAAAACCACGTGGCCAAACTGTCGGCATTTACAGCGATGCGCACTGTGGTTGGATGGTTGGGATCGTCGGCGTCCATCTCAGCTCTTAATTCACTTTCGAGTAATTGTACCTGCGAATAGTGGCGCAGCAGGCGCTTACCTGTGGGCGTTGCGACCACAGGATTGGAGCGAATAAGCAGTGACTGACCGACTTTTTCTTCAAGTTGTCGAATGCGCTGTGATACAGCCGACTGGGTGATGTGCAGCACTTTGGCGGCGCGGTCGAAGCCGCCTTCCGAGACCACAACGGCGAGCGCTTTGAGATTCGCGTATTCCAGCATAGTCATCCTTAATCGATCTGTGTTTGATGGTTATTAATTTTACTTATGATACATAAAAAACATTAGTTATATTAATTTTGTTGTTTTGACTATGCTAGCGCCTTCTTTGAATATGAGAGGTGGTTATGCAAGCGGCATTTATACAGGGTATGGGGATTGGTGGGAGTTTGATTATTGCTGTGGGCGCACAAAATGCCTTTGTGCTCAAGCAAGGCATTAAGCGCTCGTACACATTACCGATTGCCTTGCTCTGCTCTATCATTGATGCGCTGATGATCACTGCGGGTGTCGCGGGGCTAGGACATATTATTGAGTCGTTTCCCACTATTAAGCATGTGGCGAGTTTCGGTGGCGCCGCGTTTCTACTCTGGTATGGTGCGAATGCGCTAAAGGCGTCGTTTGTGGCTAAGGGCATTGAGATGGATCAAGCCGATAATGCGGACACATTTAAGAAAGCCGTACTGACGACGCTTGGGATCAGTTTGCTTAATCCGCATTTGTATCTTGATACTGTGGTGTTGCTCGGCAGCATTAGCACTCAATTTGATGATTTCGATCGGCCTTGGTTTGGCGCGGGTGCCGTACTGGCATCATTTATTTGGTTTTTTGGCTTAAGTTTTGGTGCGCGTTTGTTAGCGCCCATTTTTACTCGCCCAGCGGCATGGCGTTATCTTGACCGTTTTATTTGGTTAACCATGTGGAGCATTGCCGCTGCGATTATTTGGCCCTATGTGGCAGGATAAACCGACGTTGTGATGCCATAGAATACGGGCATAGCTGAATGCTTTTGCGGTTTTTCGCTCGGTTTGACAGCATCTTGTGATATGAAAGTGAAAATTTTTCATGAAAAAGGTCCTGATTTCAGGACCTTTTCGTTATCGATTGCCGATTATTTATTCAGGCTGCCAAGTTCAACTCACGACGTTTACACTTTTGTGCCGATTAAAGCAGCAGCTTGAAGCCTTGTATTCATCGTCATATCTGTCATTAACCCGCGATTAGCGCGAGTACAACTTCATGGTGATCTTTGGTTTTAAACTTATCGAATACGTGGGCGATGGTGCCGTCGGTATTGATAAGGAAGCTTAATCTGTGGATGCCATCATAGGTTTTTCCCATGAATTTCTTTTCGCCCCAGACCCCAAAAGCGTCGGCGACACTGTGGTCTTCATCGCTCAGTAAAGTGAAGTTGAGTGCTTGTTTCTCTGCAAATTTAGCCAGTTTAGCCACAGGATCTGGGCTAATGCCAAATACAGTGACATTATGACTATCGAGCTCGGCTTTACTGTCACGTAGACCGCAGGCTTGAACTGTGCAACCCGGCGTTGATGCTTTTGGGTAAAAATACACTAAAACAGGGCCTTGCTTAAGGCTGTCAGCCAGCGATACTGAGTTGCCATGTTGATCTTGCAGTGTAAAGTGAGGCGCTTTTGCCCCAGCCGTTAAGGTATTCATCTATTATCCTCTGTCCTCTAAGATGGCAGTGCCTTCCATACGACGAATAGTACAATCTAAGGTCATATCTTGGGCGAGCTGATAGATACTCTGTTCGAGCTTTTCTAGTTCAACTTTTTCAGGAATATTAATGGTTAGCGACACATTTTGCGTTTGTTCACCACCGGGGAGTTCCTCAGAAAATGAACGTACTGCGGCAAGATCTAATGACCTGTCAGCAAGGAACTGGGTAATGCGTTTAATGGTGCCGCGTTGGTCTTTACCCGTGAAGCGTACTTCGAGGCGAGAAAGGTAGTTTTGTGGTGTGTGTTTAGAGGTGCGTTTCATCACCGTCAGCAGTTCTAACTCAACGCTGAGACTGGGGAACATACTTTCAATTTTCGTTATTGATGCCCACGAGCCAGACAACATCATGATCAGGGTAAATTCGTTACCAAATAATGCCATACGGCTGTCGACGATATCGCAGTCACAGTCACTGGCAAGTCGAGCTAGTTTACTTACAAGTCTAGGACGGTCGAGACCCATCGCTGTTACGACCAGGAAATTGGTCATGAATTTTCCTCACTTTTTCGATATCATAGAGCGAAAACTCAGGGTTAAAGCTGAGTTTTTGTGCGGGATGTAATGCTACCATAACTAATTCAATTTGAGAGCCCCGTTAATGCTTGTCATTAGTGGTTGGCATCAGTACCATAGCGAATCCTGAAATCTTGGGGAAAGTCAGATGATAAACGGAAGCATCGTAGCCTTAATCACGCCAATGAACAGTGATGGCTCAGTAGATTTTGCAAGTCTTGAAAGGTTAGTCGAATTCCATATTGACCAAGGCACAGATGCCATTGTGGCCGTTGGTACTACTGGCGAGTCAGCGACTCTGCCTATGCCTGAGCATGTAGCGGTCGTTTCACAAACCGTTAAATTTGCTGCGGGACGTGTTCCTGTCATTGGTGGCAATGGCGCCAATGCCACATCTGAAGCCGTTGAGCTCACCAAGTCCTTATCTAAGGTGGGTGTTGCCGCTATGCTTGGCGTAACGCCATATTATAATAAGCCAACGCCTAAGGGATTGATTGCGCATTATAAAGCCGTGGCTGCTAGCACAGATATTCCACAAATTCTTTATAATGTTCCAGGCCGTACTGCCGTTGATATGCTGCCAGAAACTGTTGCCGAGCTTGTTAGCGTGAGCAACATTATTGGTGTAAAAGAGGCGACCGGTGACTTATCCCGTGTAAAACGTCTGCGCGAACTGTGTGGCGACGATTTCCTCTTGTATAGCGGTGATGATGCCACTGCCAGAGAGTTTTTACTCTTAGGTGGAAATGGCGTAATTTCTGTGGCTAACAACATAGTACCAAAGGCTTTTAAAGCTATGTGTGATGCGGCGCTCGCGGGCAATGCCGAGTTGGCTCAGAGCATAGATACCCCGCTGCGCGGTTTGTATAGCACACTGTTTTGTGAAGCCAACCCTATCCCAGTAAAATGGGCTGCCCATCGTATGGGTTTGATTGAATGTGGCCATATTCGTTTACCTTTGACTGAACTTTCTGAGCAATGTCATGGTCTGTTGATAGAAGCAATGACTCGTGCCCAGATAGAGGTTAAATAATTAATGTTAAAGAAAGTCACTCCACTGATCTTAGTTGCTGCTGTTGCAGCCTGTAGTTCGCCACTTGATCGCCGCCAAGCGAACGGTAACGACGACTATGTTCAGGCCGAGCAAGCGCCTTTGCTTAAGATCCCCGCGGGATTAAAAACGCCACCCTACAATAAAGAATTCGATGTACCAGCACTGGGTTCTAAAGTGAATGCTTCGCTGTATGGCAAAAACTTAGATATCCGTCCGCCACTGCAAGTACTGCCAATGGCGGAAGGTACTCATGTGGAAGAGGGCAGTGACAACATTAAAATCGTGGTTGAATCCATCGACAATGCTGTGGATTTGAAACAAGAAATCTTCACAAACTTAGATGGTTTCTTTGCTCAAAAAGGTATTGCTGTTCGTAGCCGTGATTTTGACAAAGGCAACGTAGAAACCGATTGGATTGAAAGCCGTGAAGTGATTGAATCGAGCATGTGGGGTGCGGATAAAGTTTATCTGTTGCGCCAACGCTATCGTTTTGACGTGGAAACGCGTCCACATGGTCGTACTGCCAATATCGTTATTCACTTAGTTGAACACGAAGAGTTCTACGATGATAAAGCGCAACAAGTTTTATTAAGCGGTGAAGATAAGCAAAGATACACTATTGATATGCTGAACAGCGCCATTGCGTATATCAGCGTTAAGCGCGACCAAGCGATCCAATCGAATCGTTTGAAGCAAACCTTAGGTATTAATGTTGATCTCGTAACGCCTGAAGAAGGTAAAGCTTACTGGTCTGCTAAAGCTTCTTACAAGCAAGTGTGGGATCGTCTACGCATAGTGCTACCAGAAATGGGCTTTGAAATTGCCGATATGGATAGTGCTAAAGGATTGTACTTTATCAAGTTTGACGATAACTCTGGTTTCTGGAGTTCATTGTGGGGCGAAGATAAGTTAGCACTGAAAGAAGGTAGCTACCGTTTACTGCTTGAAGATGGTGATACTCCAGAAGAAACGAAAATCTTCCTTCGCGATGGCGAAGATCAGCCATTAAGCGATGAAGTGGTTAGCAATGTGTACCAGTCACTGTCAAACCTGATGAAAGAAGAACGTCAAATACGTTAATTTCAGCAGTTGACTAAAAAAGGGCGAATTATCGCCCTTTTTTATTGGCTGCGATTTGAGTTTTAAGCAGGGGATTGTCGATTATCTAGGCGATCTGTGTTTCAGAATTAAATTATCTATATACCAATCTTTTTCAAATGGTTTTAGTGATAAATGTTGAGTTACTGGTGATAAGTAAAATTAATCACTTAACAACCTTGTTATCGTACTGCATTCTGGCAACTCAACCATTGATATCGCCAAAGACACTTAATCATACATATTTTGCGCTATTAACGTAATTTGTAAGAAAAAGTAAAACGTATTGATGCGATGATGTGAGTGAGTAAACTAGCCGTCATTAATGCGAGTCATTCCTTGGAAGCCCGATGAAAAAAATTATTCTAATAATCGCCATATTGGCCGCGGCATGGTTTGGATACCAAGCCATGCAACCGCAAGAGATTGCTGCAGCCCAGATTAAACTCATACCTAATGTAGTGATTGCCACTGCCGCTATGGCGCCCATTCGCGATGAAGTTGAAGCTATTGGTAGCAATAAAGCCACAGAATCTGTAACGATAACGCCTAAAGTTACCGACATGGTGATAGCGCTTAAATTTGACGACGGCGATATCGTTAAAAAGGGCGAGTTATTAGTCCAACTGCAAAATGCTGAGCAGATCGCTAAGGTTAAAGCCGCGCAAGTCAAAGTCAGTGATAATCAACGTGAATTAGCTCGGATCAGTTCGTTGGTGACTAGCCGCACTGTGGCCGAGTTAGAACGCGATAGATTACAAACCCTTATTGATACCACCCGTGCCGAGCTCGAACAGGCGCAATCATCACTCAATGACCGCAGTATTCTGGCGCCTTTTAATGGCCGTTTAGGCTTACGTCAAATCAGTGTGGGCAGCTTAGTGTCGCCCGGCACTGTGATTACGACATTGGATGATATTTCTACCATTAAGCTCGATTTTTCAGTGCCAGAGCGCTTTATTCAAGATTTAGAGCCAGGTAAAAAGGTGGAAGCCAAAGCGGTCGCTTTCCCTGATGTGACTTTCAAAGGTGTGGTGACATCGATTGATAGCCGTGTGAATCCAACCACGCGCACAGTGATTGTTCGCGCCGAAATCCCCAATCCTGAACTGCGTTTATTACCGGGCATGTTGATGAAGGTTAAACTCATCAAGCGTAGCCGCGAGGCCTTGATGTTGCCTGAATCTGCCATTATCCCGATCCAAAACAGCCATTATGTTTACAGCGTCAATGCCGACAAGGTGATTGAACGTAAACAAGTCACTATTGGTATTCGCACCCGTGGCTGGGTGGAGATCTTAGATGGTTTAGCCTTGGGCGAAAACGTGGTGATCCGCGGCTTACTGAAAGTTCATCCTGGGGATAAAGTGCAAACTGAGTTCGCGGAAAAGTTTAGTTATCTTGCCGATACGAACGCGGAGCCAAGTGTATGATCCTTACTGATCTCTCGGTCAAACGTCCCGTATTTGCCTCAGTGATCAGCTTGCTGCTGGTCGCTTTCGGGCTTGTCTCCTTTGATAAATTGCCCCTGCGCGAATACCCAAACATAGATCCGCCAGTGGTATCTATCGACACGAATTACCGCGGTGCCAGTGCTGCCGTGGTGGAAAGCCGCATTACCCAATTGATTGAAGACAGGATCAGTGGCGTCGAAGGCATTCGTCACGTGAGTTCATCGAGCAGTGATGGCCGCTCATCGGTTACCTTAGAGTTTGATATTAGTCGTAATATTGAAGATGCAGCTAACGATGTGCGCGACAGGATCTCAGGTTTACTCGACAATTTACCCGATGAAGCTGATCCCCCAGAAGTACAAAAGGCCAATGGCAGTGATGAAGTGATCATGTGGCTCAATCTTGTGTCAGATCAAATGACGACCCTAGAATTGACCGATTACACCAACCGTTATTTGTCGGACCGCTTTTCGGTGGTCGATGGTGTGGCGCGGATGCGCATTGGTGGTGGTAAGGTTTACGCCATGCGCGTTTGGCTTGACAGACAAGCCTTGGCCTCTCGCAGTTTAACGGTTGCCGATGTTGAGGCCGCGCTCAGAGCTGAGAACGTCGAGTTACCTGCAGGTTCGATAGAGTCGAAGGAGCGGCACTTTACAGTGCGACTGGAGCGGGGTTATCGCACTGCCGAAGATTTCGCAAACTTAGTGATCACCCAAGGGGAAGACGGTTATTTAGTCAAACTGAGCGATGTCGCACGGGTGGAAATTGGCTCTGATGAAGAGCGGATTATGTTCCGTGGCAACAAAGAGGCAATGATAGGTTTAGGCGTGTCTAAACAGTCAACCGCCAATACGTTAGAAGTGGCGCGCGCAGTGAACGCGCTGGTTGACAAAATCAACCCGACTTTGCCAGCGGGGATGTCGATTAAACGCAGTTATGATAGCTCAGTGTTTATCGAAGCCTCGATTAAAGAAGTGTATCAAACCCTGTTCACTGCGATGATTTTAGTGATTATCGTGATTTATCTGTTCCTTGGCAGCGTGCGCGCTATGTTGATCCCTGCGATCACTGTGCCAGTGTCTCTGCTCGGCACCTTTATTGTGCTATATGCGCTAGGTTATACCATTAACCTCTTGACCTTATTGGCAATGATCCTCGCCATCGGTATGGTGGTGGACGATGCGATTGTGATGCTGGAAAACATCCATAGACGTATCGAAGAAGGAGATTCCCCACTCAAAGCTGCTTTCCTCGGTGCGCGTGAAGTGGCTTTTGCTGTTATCGCGACCACACTCGTGTTGGTCGCGGTATTTATGCCAATCACTTTCCTTGAGGGTGATTTAGGTAAACTCTTTAAAGAGTTTGCCGTGACCATGAGTGCGGCCGTGCTGTTCTCTAGCCTAGTGGCGCTCACACTCACGCCCATGATGTGCTCTAAGTTGCTTAAGCCGAGCTCGCAGGATTCTTGGTTGGTGCGTAAGGTCGACGGCATAATGACAAAAGTGTCAAACCGGTATCAATTGTCCTTAAAATCCGCCATGGCTCACCCGATATTGGTGTCGATTCTGGTGTTAGTCGCATTAGGCTCTAGTGTCTATTTAGTCCAAAAAGTACCGCAAGAATTTGCGCCACAGGAAGACCGTGGTTCGTTATTCTTGATGGTCAACGGGCCACAGGGCGCGAGTTACGAATACATAGAATCCTATATGAATGAAGTGGAAAACCGCTTGATGCCATTGGTCGAAACGGGTGATATCAAACGTCTGCTCATTCGTGCCCCCCGTGGCTTTGGTCGCGCGGCGGATTTCTCTAACGGTATGGCAATCATAGTACTGGAAGACTGGGGCAAACGTCGTCCAGTAAAAGAAGTTATCGTCGACATTAATAAACGTCTTGCTAATCTCGCCGGGGTGCAAGCGTTCCCTGTGATGCGCCAAGCCTTTGGTCGCGGCGTAGGTAAACCTGTGCAATTTGTGATTGGTGGACCTAGCTACGAAGAGCTTGCCCGCTGGCGCGATATCATGATGCAAAAGGCGGCACAGAATCCCAAATTATTAGGATTAGATCACGATTATAAAGAGACTAAGCCTCAACTTCGAGTCGTCATCGACAGAGACAGAGCCGCGAGCCTTGGAGTGTCGATTTCAAACATTGGCCGTACGTTGGAATCCATGCTGGGCTCACGCTTAGTGACGACGTTTATGCGTGACGGTGAAGAATACGATGTGATCGTTGAAGGCGAGCGCGATAATCAAAATACGGCGGCGGATCTGCAAAATATCTATGTTCGTTCCGAGCGCAGTCAGGAGCTTATTCCGCTGTCTAACTTAGTGACTGTGGAGGAGTTTGCCGACGCCAGTTCGCTGAACCGTTACAATCGTATGCGCGCGATCACTATAGAAGCCAGTTTGGAAGATGGTTATAGTCTAGGTGAAGCCCTTGATTATATGAATCAATTGGCGCGTACCTATTTGCCAGCGGAAGCGGTGATTAGCTACAAGGGCCAATCCCTCGATTATCAAGAGTCGGGTAGCTCTATGTACTTCGTATTCATCCTCGCACTGGGGATTGTATTCCTCGTGCTCGCGGCGCAGTTTGAGAGTTATATCCACCCTGTGGTGATCATGCTTACTGTGCCGCTGGCTACCGTCGGAGCCTTAATTGGTTTGTGGCTTACGGGGCAGAGTCTTAATATTTACAGTCAGATAGGCATTATTATGCTGGTCGGGTTAGCCGCGAAAAATGGCATCTTGATTGTCGAGTTTGCTAATCAATTGCGGGATAAAGGCGTTGATTTTGATAAGGCCATTATTCAAGCGTCAGCGCAGCGGTTACGGCCTATCTTAATGACAGGGATCACCACTGCAGCTGGCGCCGTGCCATTGGTATTGGCGGTAGGCGCGGGTGCTGAAACTCGTTTTGTGATTGGTGTAGTGGTGTTGTCGGGGATTTTACTGGCAACCTTATTCACTATCTTCGTGATCCCCGCCGCTTATGGACTCTTTGCCCGCAACAGCGGATCGCCCGAAGCTATCGCCCAACAGTTAGAAAAAGAATTAGCCCAAGACTAACGCCTCGTGCAGGTTGATGTTGAAAGCATACATATAGGCGCTTGGTATTCATCAAGCGCCTTATTTTTCGCCATTCGAACCTCGTTTTAGCCCTTGCCCTTGAAAAGCAAATTTGGAGCCCCATTTAGTAAACACTAAGCGTTACTTTTACCAAATTGCGTAACAAATAAAGGAAAATTTCATGTCACAACAAGAAACTCATGGTTTTCAAACAGAAGTCAAACAGCTGTTGCATTTGATGATCCATTCTTTGTATTCCAACAAAGAAATTTTCTTGCGTGAACTGGTCTCCAACGCTGCGGATGCGGCGGACAAGCTGCGTTATCTGGCGTTGACCAATGACGCACTCTATGAAGGCGACGGTGAACTGCGAGTCCGTATCAGTGCCGATAAAGAAAAAGGCACTGTGACCATCGAAGACAACGGCGTGGGTATGACCCGCGACGGCGTGATTGAGCATTTAGGCACAATCGCAAAATCAGGCACCGCTGATTTCTTTAAGAATCTATCGGGCGAATCCTCAAAGGATTCACAGTTAATCGGTCAGTTCGGTGTCGGTTTCTATTCAGCCTTTATCGTGGCGAAGAAAGTCACTGTTCGCACTCGCGCTGCCGGTCATAAGGCCGATGAAGCCGTATTGTGGGAATCAGAAGGCGAGGGTAACTTCACAGTTGATACCATCACCAAGGCGAGCCGTGGTACTGAAATTACGCTGCACCTGCGTGACGAAGAAAAAGAATTTGCCGATGATTGGCGCCTGCGTTCGATCATCACTAAATACTCAGATCATATCTCTGTGCCAGTCGAAATGTGGCAAGAAGGCTCGCCAGAGCGTGATGGTCCTGATGGCGAAAAAATTCCTGCGACCGAAGGTCAATGGAAAGTCATGAACAAAGCCACGGCTTTGTGGATGCGCAATAAAGCTGACATCAGTGACGAAGAGTATCAAGAGTTTTACAAACACATTTCCCACGATTATACCGATGCACTACTGTGGAGTCATAATCGGGTAGAAGGTAAGCAAGAATACACTAACCTATTGTATATTCCTGCAAAAGCGCCTTGGGATATGTGGAATCGCGACCGTAAACACGGCCTAAAACTGTTTGTGCAACGTGTGTTCATCATGGATGACGCTGAGCAATTTATGCCATCTTATCTGCGCTTCGTGCAGGGCTTAATTGACTCAAACGATCTGCCGCTGAACGTATCCCGCGAAATTCTGCAGGATAACCACGTGACCAAAGCGATGCGTACTGGTATCACCAAACGTGTGCTTGGCATGCTGGAAAAACTGGCGAAAGACGATGCGGAAAAATATCAACAGTTCTGGGCTGAATTTGGTCAAGTGCTGAAAGAAGGGCCTGCGGAAGATTTCGCCAACCGTGAGCGTATCGCGGGCTTATTACGTTTTGCCTCGACCCACACGGGCAGTGCTGCGCCGACTGTGTCACTTGATGACTACATCAGCCGCATGAAAGAAGGTCAAACTAAGATTTATTACATTGTTGCCGACAGCCATGAAGCCGCCGCTAACAGCCCACATTTAGAGTTGTTACGTAAGAAAGGCATTGAAGTCTTACTGATGTCAGAGCGTATCGACGAGTGGCTAATCAACCACTTAACTGAGTACAAAGATAAACAACTGCACTCAGTGACCCGTGGTGATTTAGAACTGGGCGAGCTGGAAGATGCAGCTGAAAAAGAAGCGCAAGAAAAGCTTGAGCAAGAATCGGTAGCTTTAGTTGAACGCATTAAAGCGGCATTAGGCTCAACCGTTGCGGATGTGAAAGTCACGTCACGCTTAACCGACACCCCAGCCTGTGTGGTGGCGGGTGAAGGCGAAATGTCGACTCAGATGATCAAGCTGATGCAAGCTGCGGGTCAACCTGTGCCAGAAGTGAAGCCGACATTTGAGATCAACCCAGCGCACCCATTAGTATCGCGCTTAAATGATCTTCAAGATGAAGCCGCCTTCGCGGATTGGTCAAATCTGCTGCTGCAACAGGCGCAATTATCTGAAAAAGGTAGCCTTGCGGACCCATCGGCCTTTATCAAGCTGATGAACCAAATGTTACTGGCTAACATGAAGTAAATGACTATCGGGGCCCTTCTTTGAACGGCCCCGATATTGTTTCTAGTGCAGGAAGAGTGGTTTGCGCCTAGCCTGTCACTCAATTCATTAGCGATAATACAAGCTGTTAAGACAACGATTTTAAAATAGCGCGTTGAAACTGAGTGCTAACGCTTAGTTTTAAAAGAATAAGGCCTCCCATGATTGAGGCCTTAAACGTTAAGGGAATACTATGGACAATATCCTCAGCCTGACTAAAGACAATATTCAGCAAGTGGTTGACGCCTCGATGCAACAGATCGTGGTGTTAGCATTTTGGGCACAGCCACAGGAACAAAGTGTGGCTATGCTGCGCACCTTAGAGCAAATTGCCGCGCAAAATGCGGGTCGTTTCGTGCTCGCTAAAGTCGACTGTGAAGCCGAATTAGAAATCGCCAATTACTTTCGCATTCAAAGTCTACCGACCACGTTAGTATTGGATAAAGGTCAGCCTGTCGATGGTTTTGCTGGCCTGCAAGATGCGGCGCAAGTCACAGCCATGCTGGATAAACATTTGCCGCTTATGTGGCAGTTACAGTTAGCACAGGCCAAAGCATTGCTCGCCTTGAGTCAAGTAAGTGCAGAAGATCTTGCTACTGCAGCTGTGTTGCTTAAAGAAGCACATACAGGGTCAAATCAAGCGGGTGAGGTGAGTCTAGTGCTTGCCGATGTGTATCTGATGCAGGGCGAATTAGTGCTAGCACAAGCCATGCTTGAGAAAGTAGGGCTTGCCGACCAAGATGGTTATTACCAGAGTTTAAAAGCTAAGCTCGCACTGGCCTTAGATGCGGCGGATACCCCTGAAATTCGCGATTTGCAGCAAAAGTTTGAGCAAAATCCAACAGATTTAGTGTTATTACTCGAGCTGAGTAAGGCATTGCATGCTGCTCACCGCGATGATGAAGCATTAGAACTGTTATTCGGTGTGCTCAGTAAAGATTTAGGTGCTGAAAATGGCACAGTAAAACAAGTATTTATGGAAGTATTAACGGCACTTGGCCAAGGTAATCCCATAGCCAATCAATACCGCCGTAAGCTCTATACTTTGCTCTATTAATGAAAAAATCGCTTAGTAACCGTAGTTTATTTGCGGTTTCTGAGGCTAAAGTCGAAGCTAAAACCCTTCTCAATGGCGGCCAGATGTGCGAAGATCGCCGCCCTAAGAAGAATATCAATGCGAAAAGAGGACTCTTGAGATGCGCATTATCCTATTGGGCGCCCCAGGTGCCGGTAAAGGTACCCAGGCCCAGTTCATTATGGAACAGTATGGTATCCCACAAATTTCCACTGGTGATATGTTACGTGCCGCGGTAAAAGCGGGTACTCCACTGGGTTTGGAAGCGAAAAAAGTGATGGATGCTGGTCAACTGGTTTCTGATGATCTGATCATCGGTCTGGTTAAAGAGCGTATCGCACAGGAAGACTGTGTTAAAGGTTTCTTGTTAGACGGTTTCCCACGTACCATCCCACAGGCGGATGCGATGGCGGCAAACGGTATTAGCATTGATCACGTGATTGAAATCGACGTGCCAGACGAAGAAATCGTTAAGCGCATGAGCGGTCGCCGTGTTCACCCAGGTTCTGGCCGTGTTTACCATGTGGTTTTCAATCCACCTAAAGTGGAAGGTAAAGACGACGTGACGGGCGAAGATTTAGCTATTCGTCCAGATGACGAAGAAAGCACAGTGCGTAAACGCCTCGCGATTTATCACGAGCAAACTAAGCCGCTCGTTGAATACTACGGTAAAGTGGCTGCCGCTGGCCAAACTCAATACAACAAGTTTGACGGTACTCAATCGGTTGCGGCCGTGAGTGAGCAGTTAGCTAGGGTGTTGAAATAACCGAATAAAGGTTAATTTACGAGAACAAGTTCTCATATTAAGAAAAAGCCTGCCGATGCAGGCTTTTTTTATGGGTATCGCAATGTTAGCCTCCAAGTGAACTTCATTAACCATGAGCCTAACGTTGAATCCTTCCCCTGCTTTTGGTGTGTTATTGGTTAACCTCGGCACGCCTGATCAACCTAGTCCTAAGGCCGTTAAACGCTTTTTAAGGCAGTTTTTAAGTGATCCGCGTGTCGTCGATTTATCGCCGTGGATTTGGCAACCGCTGCTAAACGGCATTATCCTCAACACCCGTCCGACGAAAGTCGCCAAACTCTATCAAAGCGTGTGGACGCAGGAAGGCTCGCCCTTGATGGTGATAAGTGAGCGCCAAACACAAAAACTGGCGGTGGACTTAAGCGCTACGTTTAACCAGACCATTCCGGTTGAACTGGGCATGAGTTACGGTAATCCCTCCATCGATGCGGGATTTGAACGCCTGAAAGATCAAGGAGCAGAGCGTATTATTGTGCTGCCTTTGTATCCCCAATATTCCTGCTCGACGGTGGCAAGTGTGTTCGATGCCGTTGCCCGTTATCTTAAAACCGTGCGTGACATACCGCAGGTTCGCTTTAATAAAGACTATTTTGACCATAGCGCTTATATTGCTGCGCTGGCACACAGTGTGACGCGCCACTGGAAAACCCATGGGCAGGCCGACAAGTTGCTCTTGTCATTTCATGGTATTCCACTGCGTTACGTGAAAGAGGGCGATCCATACCGCGAGCAGTGTTTTGTCACGGCTAAATTGTTGGCACAAAAACTTGAGCTGAGCGAGTCGCAATGGCAAGTGTGCTTCCAATCGCGCTTTGGTCGCGAAGAATGGTTAACGCCCTACGCCGATAAATTACTGTCCGAGTTACCTGCGCAAGGGATCAAAAGTGTCGATGTGATTTGCCCTGCGTTTGCGACCGATTGCCTCGAAACCTTAGAAGAAATCTCCATTGGTGCTAAGGAAACCTTTTTACATGCGGGTGGCAGCGACTATCGGTTTATCCCTTGTTTGAACGACGATGAGTTACACATTGAATTATTACGGCAATTAATCCAAGAACAAGCGGTATCTTGGGCCCATACCCAAGCCACCTGAAGATACGAGTTTCAGAGCGCCTAGGGTGATTCAATTCAAGGCGCATCAATGACAGAATGTCGGCCACCTTTTGAATTGATGCAACACGGAAGTGAAGTGCCCTAGGCGCTCCGTCCCGGCGTTTTTTAACGCACTTTATACTGTGTTGACTATTTTTAACTTAGCCCACTAGGTCTGCAAATAGCCGCCTTGCCTAAAGTGCGTTAAATTCCCGCTGAATCCTGCATCTTCAGGTTGTTTGGGTATTGGAGCACTGGCTTCGAACTGATTTTGTGATAGAATCTGCGCCCTTCCGGCTAAGGGGTGGTTTTTTTGTCTCGCTAGCCTAGACTCAATATTTTTAGGATGCTGCTTGGCTTGACCGCCTCGGCAGACGCCAATTAGCATGGATGCCAGGAAAAGAGAGCCACTATGAAGTTTCCCGGTCAGCGTAAATCTAAACATTATTTTCCGGTTAAAACCCGAGATCCGCTGCTTGAACAGCTGACTCAACAGCCTCAGCCGTTTGCGACCTATATCAGCGGTATTGATCAAACCTTAGTGGATATCGAAGCGAAAGTGGAAGACGAATTGCTGAGCCGTTATGGCTTGCCCAAAGGCAATTCGACCCTGATCAATGATGAACAGGCTCACAGACTCTACACTGAGTTAAAAATTCATGGTTTGATTAGCGATGAATTTGCTGGTGGCACGATTGGCAACACAGTGCACAATTATTCTATTCTGGCCGATGACCGTTCAGTGCTGTTTGGGGTAATGAGTCAGAATATCGAAGTGGGCAGTTACGCCTACCGCTATTTATGTAATACCTCTTCTAAAGTCGACCTTAACTTTCTACAACCTGTAGATGGTCCTATCGGTCGCTGTTTTACCCTGATTTCTGAGTGCGGCGAGCGAACATTTGCGATCAGCAAAGGCGCTATGGATAAACTCACACCTGAATTTATCGATAAAGACGTGGTGCAGGGCAGTTCAGCCTTAGTGTTGACCGCGTATTTGATGCGCGCCAGTGATGGCGACCGTATTACCGATGCGGCCATGTGCGCTATCGAATATGCAAAAGCCGCCGAAGTTCCCGTGGTATTAACCTTAGGCACGCGTTTCTTGATTGAAGAAGATCCACAATGGTGGCAAAACTTCATCAAAGAACATGTCACCATTTTGGCGATGAATGAAGACGAAGGTGAAGCCTTAACGGGTTCACGGGATCCTCTGCTTGCCAGTGAAAAAGCCTTGGAATGGTGCGACATGGTATTAACCACAGCGGGTCCAATCGGGCTTTATACTGCGGGTTATACCGAGGACTCAGAAAAACGCGAAACGACTCACACACTGTTGCCGGGTGCTATCCCTGAATTTAATCGTTATGAATTTTCTCGTCCAAAGCTTAAAAGTGACTGTGAAACACCGATTAAAGTGTTTGCCCACATTTCACCTTACATGGGCGGCCCAGAAAAAATAGGTAACACTAATGGCGCTGGCGATGGCGCATTATCGGCGTTATTGCACGATCTGGCGGCCAATACTTTCCACAAGACTAACGTGCCAGGCTCAAGTAAACATAAGCGTGATGGCCTATGTTATTCCTCGTTTTCTCAAGTGTGTAAGTACGCTAACCGTGTCGCCTACGAAGTCTTAGCCCAGCATAGCCCGCGTTTATCCCGCGGTTTACCTGAGCGCGAAGACAGCTTAGAAGAATCCTACTGGGAAAGATAAGTCGGTAGCTGTATTGGTATTAAGCTGACTGATTTACGCTAGGGCAATAACGGCAAGCCGTTGTTGCCCTTATTTTTATAGCGTTTATCAATAATCAATTAACTAAGCATTAATTTTAACTACAGGCAGTTGCGAATAAATGTTAACGTTAGTTGGGTTCAGGTAGTCCAAATACAGCGATAATTTAAGGTGGAATTTTCGGTGAAAGCGCAAATCTTAAGAGAAATGAAGGTACTCACGGCCATAGAGCCTGAGTTCGAAGTGCAACGTCGTGTCGCGTTTATTAAAACCAAACTAAAAGAAGCGCGTAGTAAGGCATTGGTATTAGGGATCAGCGGTGGGGTGGATTCTTCTACTGCTGGGCGTTTGTGTCAGTTGGCGGTGGACAGTTTAAACCAAGAAAATGGCCAAGGCGGTTACCAGTTTATCGCTGTGCGATTACCCTATCAGATCCAAAAAGATGAGCATGAGGCGCAATTAGCCTGTCAGTTTATTCAGCCCTCTAAGTTGGTCACTGTGAATGTGCATCAAGGTGTTGATGGCGTGCACAGCGCTACCGTTGCCGCGTTAGTCGAAGCTGGATTGCCTTTGCCCGATGTGGCGAAGGTTGATTTTGTGAAGGGTAACGTCAAAGCCCGTATGCGGATGATAGCGCAATACGAACTCGCCGGACTCGTGGGCGGGCTTGTGGTGGGGACAGATCACAGCGCCGAAAATATCACAGGTTTTTACACTAAATGGGGCGATGGTGCCTGCGATTTAGCGCCATTATTTGGTCTTAACAAACGCCAAGTTCGCCAACTCGCCGCGTATCTTGGTGCGCCAGAATCGTTAGTCTATAAAGCGCCGACCGCGGATTTAGAAGACAATAAACCCTTACTCGAAGATGAAGTCGCGCTTGGCTTAACCTATGCGCAAATCGATGATTTCCTTGAGGGTAAAGACGTTGGCAAGGCGGTTGAGGACAAGTTGATTGGTATTTATAAGGCGACGCAGCATAAACGTCAGCCTATTCCAACCATTTACGACTAACCCTGAATCGTCCTTGAATATGCACTCGTTTGAACTCTGTTCACGAGTGCTTTTTTATGCCTTTGTTATTTGGTGACTAATGCTGTGGTGACAGCCGTTACCACAATCATAATGGAATTATTCACTGTGTTGGGGCTCTGGCGTTGCTAAGTGTTGCCGTGTCAGGGCGATCTGTTGGTTTGGGTACTGGCGATAATCCAAATAGGGCGTGAGTAAAAAATGCTGTCCTAGCGAAGATGGCAGCTTAAGTGCGGTTATAGATTTATTTTGGGCAGTTAAATGCTGCGCACCGAAATCGTTCACGGACATGGTGAGCCCTAAAGCATTTGCAGCTACTTGCCCCGCAATGAGATGAATCTTAGCGTTTGCCATCAGATCTATAGCGCCTATGCAGATCATTTCATTTTGCTTAAGTAACACTTGGTCACGATAGCTGCGCCAATCATCTCCAACCGTACTTATTTTGGCCATAATAGTGAAGATCTTACGCCAATGATTGCCATTTAGAACCATGAGAGCCCCGACAGCATCTGGCTGAGTGTAATGCCAGCCGTCAGGTATCAGCGGCGCGGTAGGAAGATAGTAGGCGAACCTAGCGTGTGGATTACCGATTATCATCGAGAGCGTATAAGTTTCGTTGGAATAAGACTATTTTCGATCCTAACCCGATTAAGGCCTATGCGGCTAATAAAATTGCGAGATGAGTAAATTGGGGTGACTAAATAGGAGTGATTAAATTGTACTGCTTACACTAGTAGATTTTATCGCGGTAAAACGTTTGAAGGATGTTTTTATCTACCCGTATAATCTAGTTGCACATTTTATTTTCATGTAGGAACAGCGATGAAGGCCATCATCATAGGTTCGACAAAACACCTATTTTTAGCTGCAGTGTATGCAAGTACTGGCATAGTGGTGGCGTTACTCGCGACAGGGATCTATTTTCTTAATGCGCGCCCTGAGCTGTCACTTTGGCATACGGTCGAGCTAAAAAATGAGTTCCATTACAATACCAAACTTGCCAATTTTAATGAGTACTTAGCGCTAGAAGACCGCTTATTCGCCGAAGTTGAGCGCAAAGTTGTACAGAAGATTCCCGCCAATGAATTTTCTCCAGTGAACCGCTATGTCAAAAATAGCTTATCTGATCCTGCCCATTGGCCACAAAACTGGAATCGCAGTTATGAATGGCCTGTGGCTAATGCCGAATTTGGAGTATTACTGCTCCACGGTATGTCGGATTCGCCCTATGCTCTATCCAATGTGGCGGCGCACTTTAAAGGTAAAGCCCATGTGCTCGGTTTAAGATTGCCAGGGCATGGCACGATTCCAAGTGGATTGACTGAGCTTTATTGGCAAGATCTGGCCGCAGCGGTTAATTTAGCCACAGCGCATATGCGGCAAACTCTGAAAGATAAACCATTATTTGTGGTGGCTTTTTCGACGGGTGCCGCCGTCGCGCTGAACCATGAGTTAGAACGTATAAGCCATGATAAAGCCCCTGATTATGATGGAATGATTTTTATCTCTCCCGCGATAGGGCTAGCGCCATCTGCGGCGGCCGCACGCTGGCAGAGTTGGATAGGACGATTGTTGGAGCTGGATAAACTGCAATGGAACAGTATTCAAGTAGAGTACGATCCCTTTAAATACACCTCTTTTGCGGTTAATGCGGGCGATGTAGTTTATCAATTAGCCCTGCGTAACCAAGGTTTATTGGCAGGATTAACGCCGCAGCAACGGGCGCAAGTTCCGTCGATACTCACCTTTCAGTCGGTAGTGGATGCAACCGTTTCAACCGCGGCGGTGGTGAATAATCTGTATCAAACATTGCCTGAAAAAGGCCATGAGTTAGTGTTGTTTGATATGAACCGACTCGATGTAAATGCCAAGATGGTGTCCAATGATCCGCTTGCGGGCTTGTTGGCGAACATTAATAACCCTGAGTTACATTATCGTGGCACTGTGGTGGAAAATATCAGTAATGAAACCACGCAGATTCAGGCGCGATACTTTGGTTTAGATGAACTGGGTTTAGATGAACAGAATTTAGATACACAGGATATAGACGCACAGGGTAAAGTGCTCACTCAGGTCAGTGAAAACGTGCGGATATTAGATTTATATTGGCCTGCAGGCGTGTATTCTTTATCCCATGTTGCGCTACCTTTTGGCATAGATGATGGGCTTTATGGCGCGGTGATCCAGCCTGATTTACATAGGATTCAAATCGGAGCCTCAGCTTCGCGCGGAGAGCGCGGCTTGTATAGCGTGTCAGCGTCTGAAATGTTACGACAGAAATGGAATCCATTTTTCCCGTATCTACTCGAGCGCATGGATGAGTACCGACTCGCCCATATGCACTCGCATTGAATGATGATTTAGTAAACGGGTGTCATTATGTCTGTTCTGCAGCTAAATCCTGTTTGAGTATGGACGTAATCAGTATCGAGCAATCATTATCGACGAAAATTGTGTCATTCAGAACATAAACTAAGCAGTTGATCAAAGAGATGTAATGAAGCCCTTGCGCAGTTGCGAGGCAATTGCTACAGTTCTGGCTCGCTTAAGATAAACCCCATAAACAGTATCTTAGGTGATAAGTAATTGAGCAAAAGCCGTAAAGATTATCGCTAAACTGTATTTAGCTAAGTCAGAACAGGTATGCAATATACTTAAAAATTCGGTATGTAGCGCAGCCCGGTAGCGCACTGTCATGGGGTGTCAGGGGTCGGAGGTTCGAATCCTCTCATACCGACCAAATTCTAAATAAAAAAGCCTGTAAACTTAATAGTTTGCAGGCTTTTTTATTTTAATGCGATTTTAATATTCATTTTTAAGCGGTCAAACTATGGTCGAACTCAGGTCAAACAGGCTTTGAATAACCGAGGCCATTCAGGCCCGTTTGCCTTAGTTTTTCTAGGCTAATTTGCCATGTTAATCTCTGCATGTGGCACCTCAGTCCATTCCAAATGGTCACGAACATAGACCTTGGTAGACTTCGAATCGGTATGCGCCATGCGGCCTTGAGGATCAATCCCCATATCCGAAAACAGTCTTGCAGATAGGGCGCGGATTTCATGAAAAGTCGGCCGCTGATTAACTTCAAGGTGACTAAATAATCCAATGTCATCCCTTACTGCAGAAAATGCTCTGCTAAGGTAGTTTGGATCAAGCTGATAACGATGGTTTGTTTCAGCGCTTTGCCTAGTATTTCGCTCAGGAACCCGATGAACAACATACGGGCATAAAATCCCATCACGGCTTCTATCTATAATCCCTTTAATCTCCTGACCAATAGGGATAGCGACATGGCTAGCTTCCTTTTCCTCAACTTTTTGCCTATGGATAAACAGCGTTCCATAAATCCCATCAACCGGAGCCTCAAACCAAATACAGCCGCATTGCCCATCCTTAGGTTTTTTAATGCTGTACTTAATTCGAGAAATTTCTAACCTTGCCTGTGATGCTTGAAGCGCTAACTCCATTGCTGTTTGTAACCAAAGTGGCGCCGCAGCGTGGATAAGTTTGAAAGCATCCAAACTTAAGCGTTGGCGTTCTTTGCCTTTGGTTTTACGCTTTTTCATCTTTTTGGCGGCAGGGTTATCAACCATCAGCGATTGATCAATGGCGTAATTAATCAACTTTTCAATGAAACCCAGTTTGCGATTATGCACATTCGCACTCGCGTTAGGATGGTACTGGTTAAGAAATCCATTAATATGCTCAAGGCCAATATCCTGGCTTGGTATAGCCTTGAAGTACTCCTTCACTCTCGACGCATCGTTTAGCATAGTGCTAGCGAATTGCTTACTGGGTGACTCCTCTTTGAAAATGATCTCCATCAAACGGTCAACATGATCAGCAAAAGGAAGTTGCTGCTCAGATTCAATACCGCCAGAAGCCTTTATCAGGTCATCTACAATCAACCCAGAACTTGGGCGCATGATCCGGTTATATTCATTTGCTATCTGTATTGCTTGGATTTTATCTTTACCCAGTGATTTCCTAATACCGTTAATCAGGGTAAAGCGGTAAACGCCAGAGTCGATTTCATATCTTAGATATGAAGGAAGATTCTTATTTACCGGCTTTTTTGGGCGCACCATGATACTTACACCGATTCCGCGACCAGATGCATAACCGCATTACTGACAACCTGCGGAACGCCAAAATACTGATCCTCATACACATAGACAGTGCCACTAATAACGGCACCACGAATTTTACCTTTCAATATCCACGTAGAAATGGTTCTATTTTGCGGCATTGACCCTTTAGTGAACTCGCGGCTAGCCCATTCGCGTGCCTTCATTAACTTTGCTGTGTTTTTCATAATAGCCTCTCTTATTTGCTATGACGTTTGTATGTTTACTTGGGCTTAGGCCGATTCCATCGCAGGAACATAAATGCCTTCAGCGTTGATTTTTGTGGTGCAATTACCTTCTAACTCCTCTCTTTGCTGTCAGGTCATTTACCTTCCGTTGCCACTTCCTTGTCCTTCGGGGCGAAGAACAGCGCGACGGGGCCATCCTCTGTGTCGTGAATACTCAGCAAGAATGAGCCGGCCTTGTCGCAAACGGGTTGCCAATCGCTGATATCGGTGTCGCCCTCGTCAAAGTAGCGCTCGATGAGGTTTTCAGGGGCATCGAGTTCAAACCAAATCGCCACAAACTCGCCGCCTTGGCGTGCTGCCCATGCTTCACACTCCACACGGGTCACACCTTCATCCCACTCGGGCAAATCGGGATGGGTCCAATAACCTTCTTCACGTTCTACTGTTGCTGCTTGTATTGGGTTCATGCTGCTTCTCCTTTTATCCTGAGTTTTGATTCTGCGTTGAGTGCGAATACTTCTGCGTCGGCTTGGCCGAAGTCGCTGCACTCGATGGCGTTAAAAGACTTACAAATGCCCCAGCCTTGATAGTTGTTTGGGGTGTACTTCACTTCGATTTGTTGCTGATCGCACATCAAGGTGGAGTAGGGCTTAGATAGCGTGACCACGCCCGCTTTAGTGCTGAACGTATTCATGCCGCCTCCTTGTTTTGGCTGTCGCTTGTTTGGCTGACTGGCGGATGGCAGGGCAGACGCATTGGGTGATATCGGTACGAATACACTATGGTGCGGCTAATGCCCTTGGCGAGGTTGGTTAAGCCGTTGCCCAATGCTTGCCAGTACAGGCAATCTAACGCGCCCAGTGCCAGCGCGATTTTGATGCTGTCGCCCGTTGTGGCCTTGAGTAACAGGCTTAACTTATGGCTGCGGTAATGATTTAGCAGATGGCGAAACGCCGCTGATTGAGTCATTTAGGCCACCTGCTTCGGTTGCAAAGGAGTTGATTGCAAATGAGTTAATTGCAGCTTGGCCCAGTCGATGGCTTTAATGGCCTCGACCGTGGCGGCGATTTGCTCTAACTTCTTTTGCCCGCGCATAAAGTTCGACAGTTCAATACCGTGGCGAGCCGCCGCACGTTCGGCGGGTAGGGCGCTGGTGTAATGCAGCGTTAATGCGGCAATCACCTCGGGTGAACTAATGCGGGTAAGCGACAGCAATAACGCAACGCGCTCTTGTGATTCAAAGCCTGGGAGTAAGTGGTTCATGCTGCACCGCCTGTGGTGCTGATCACCTTGAACTCGATAACCCACACCCACGGGTTGGCATCCCAATTTTCATAGATTGAGTTCCATAGGGATTTAAAAGCATGCTGTGGGTTTTTATACCAACGCCAATGAGGCGAATGAGGCTTATGGCTTGAATGCTTTTCAACTCCGCCCCATTGTTGGTAAACGGAGCTATATTGCAAACCTTCGGCTTTTGCATCTTGCTCGCTGATATCATTTAGCCTTTCAACCCGAACAGCAGTGACTTCAAGCAGAATACGAGCGCAAGAACGAGGCATATGGATAGATGGTTTCCATTTGCTTTCGCCACTATCACCCGCGGCTTTGAATAGAACCGTTCCGTTAGCCGGACATGAGCAAGGCGATTCACTGCAACCACATTCATCAGATGCATTGAATAACCTCCAAGCCTCACGTACCCACAGCTGATCACCAAGCGTGCCGAACGGTGAAACAAACGCGCAATCTTCATCGCTAACGCCAAAAACATCATCATTGGCTGGTTGATAGAATCCGCGCTTATCAATGACTGTCGGTGTATACCATTCGGCATTTTTAGAAAATGGCGTCCAATCATCATGCGGCTGAGCTTTAAACACTCTGCGCGTCTGTGTTTTACGGCCATCAAGAATGGCGCGCACCATTTCGGTGTTGAAGATAATAGGGCGCTGTTTCATGCTTCACCTCTGTTCCATTCGTGCTCAGGGCTTGCGTCCCAGTAGCAAAACTCCATAAAGTTTTTAAAGCCGTCGCCGTACTCTAAATAACGCTTATAGCGCTGCTGTGACTTAGTTGTTTTTCGAATACAGCCAATGCCACCGTATTCAACCTCCCAAATTGGGTGGCAATGACGAACAACGCCAGGCTTGTCATCATCAAAGTTAACGCCAAGGTGATGACCGCAATCTTTGATGATCACGCCAGCGCGGCCATTCACTTTAACTAAGCGGCCTATTTCGGCTGGAACAGCGTAATGCTGTTTGATGTAGTCAAATTGGCTCATGCTGATTTCCTTATCTTTTAACCAAGAAACGGTGCAGACCTTTGGCGGCACGAATGGCGACAGTGCGGTCGGTGGTAAACTTGCCACCGGGCAACATCCAACCCTCCTTAAACGCGACGATATGGCCAACACCGATTTTGATATCGCTGTGTAGCGGTTTGTCATCAGTTAACATGCTGCTTTCCTTCTCTCGTCATCACACTCCGCAGGGCTAAGCTGCGGCTTCGCCGTTAAACACCACCAGATTGATGATGGGTTTCTTGGTTTTGGGGTTCACCTTGTCCGACAGCTTGTGATAGCGAATATGCACATCGCGGTGGGCTTCTTGGGTCATGGCTAACACGATATATTGCTGGCACAGCGCGGGCGTCGATAACGAATGCGACAGGCGTTGTGGCTTCATGGTTTCAAACAAGTGCTGCGCCATATCATCCAACTTAGCTTGGTACTCGTCGGGGCTCAGTTGACGGCGGTTAGGGTGCGCGCCAACTGAGGTGCTGCACTTTTTGGCCGCCTGCTTTTTCGCTAAGGTCATGGACACGCCGTAAACAAAAAACATAATTGCCTCCAACAAGGTGAAACTGTCGTCGTTATCGTTATCGGGATATGGACCATCACCCCTTGGTTGCTTTGCCTTGACTGCTTTGCCTAGATAGCCTAAATCGTGAATGTCCACGGCGGCTCTGCGGCTCTACTGCGTTAGTGGCCGACGGGCGTGGCTGGCGTCAAAGTGTGCAGCGGATGCACATTAGTGACGGCTTGCGAGTCGTTACGCCACACCATCACCCTGCCGTACAAGCCTTGCAGGGGCTCAGTAAAGCGCAGGCTGAAATTGAGCCCGAGTTCCCCCGTGTGGCGAATGAACTGGCGGTAAAAGGCAGCGCTGGGGTGGTGATATGCAAAATGTTTTACCAGTTCGGCGCATCGGGCTTGCACCCGTGGGCAATCCATTGGGTCGGTGTGGCCCTTGGCCAGCGCCATCAAGCAGGCAAAACGTATTGCAACCAGTAGACGAAACTCATCGCGTTGTTTCGGTGTGGTGTGAACTTTCGCTAGAATCATTTCCCTGTCCTCGGTAGTTGGTACAATCAAAATATAACCTTGGTTAATTATTCGGTCAATAACTATAGTTAATTAATTTGGTTAATTTTAGTTATATGGTTTCGTGAGCGACTTGTAATACCGAATAAGAGATTGATATAAAAGGGGGGGTGTGGAAGTGTTAGGTCATGTTTGTAGGGGAGGTTGATTGCTCCGTTATGCTCCGAAAGTGTTTTGACTGGTTAGAACAATCGAAAATTCCTTCACCTGTTGCTCTACAAATTCTTATCTATTTAGCTAATGTTTGGCCCTACCGTGATCTGTAGCGCGATAATTGCCGCGATTTTTCACGATAATTCAATTTTCGACTATTTCACATTCAACCCATAATTAGGTCTAATTTGAAACGCTTTCCAATAGTTTAACTCCGTTGGATCTAGTTGTTACTCGCTCGATGCTGTTATATTCGGTCTTGAGAGATGTCAGTGTACTCTTAACTGGTAAAGCAGACTGCGCCATGCGCTGTGTATGTGGGTTCGACTCCCTCCGCTGTCGTCTCTCACTTGAAGTTAGTTACACGCCGATCAGTCGCATGATAATCGCCGTACTTTTTCAAATAAAGTGATCTTCCCAGAAAGTCAGTTTCACTGAGTGGCCAACTGAAAAATGTCACAAATTTCGTGATAGCTTATTCAGTCTCATTCGAGCATTCATTCTTTAATCTTGCAGATTACTCAAATCTATTGATAGGATGTAAGTAATTAATCATCAATGACTTTTACTTTTATGCTCTTATACCGATACAGGTCTTCAACTGAGTTATCCTTTAAAGAACTTCTCTATAATGAATTGTACTTTGCCTCTCAAGATGAGTTGAATGATCCATTTGATGGGGAGAGCTTTTACCATTTCCCTTCGGATAAAGAACTATGGATGAGGCTCTTAAATGAGGTAAATAATGACATAAAGGAGGTATCTTGGGGTGATTCAGAAATAAATGAGTACCATATCGAGATACTTGCAACAGCTTTATCTAGAAGAACTCCGATCACTTACGGAGAAATAATGGCTGGTAGACTAATTAGCATCTTTGGCGATGTGGTTTCTGAACCTGAAAATCAAGATACAATGCCAAAAAATGTGACTTTTTTTGCTGAGGAAGTTCAACGTTATTTATCTTATTCAAGTCCTAAACTAGGTTATTTTGTCTCATTCTCTTCTAAAAGTAATGACCATCTTATGTGGGGACATTATGGAGCACAGCACTTCGGTTATAGCCTTATATTCAGAACCATTGATGGAGCATTAAAGCAAGACCCTTCCAATTGTATAAACTCAGTAGGGATCACTGAAACGTACAGAATATCAGTGCCTAGCTCTATACCATTCTCAAAAGTTAATTATTCTGAAAATATTGACTTTCATAATGCATGCTGGCTACTTCCCCGAAAATTGGTAAGTAACCTAACATGCGTCGACTTGAATGAAATAAAAAATCATTGGGATAAGTCGGACAGTTTTTTATGTTCAAAGCATCGCAGTTGGGAATATGAGCAAGAATATCGTCTTATCCTTAATGGTGGATCACTTTCTTCTGAGCGTCTGTCTCCCTTACAACGACTATTACATTATGATTTTTCTCAATTAGTTGGAGTTGTTTTTGGTAGTAAAATGTCAGATAGTCATAAAATGAGAGTTAAGGAGATAATTAAATATAAGAAAGAGAGCTTTCTGCCACAAAATGGTTCGGGACATGTTTTTCCATTTGTATTTTTCCAAGCCAGAAGGTCTTTCAATAGAGAGATTGATGTGACTCCAGAAGAGATTTTTGACTGTAATTTTAAAATCCAACTTACTGCTGAAGATAGCAAGATATGGCTGAAACAATGGGAAGGTGGTTATGCTCTGAGATTCGATGCTAATGGAGGATGCACACCAGTTAACGTCATATAAATTAATTAAGAAATCGTCTTTTATATTCGAATATTAAAAAGGTAGGTAACGAGTGCAGCTCGTACGGAGGATTAAGCTGCAAACATTACCTACCAATTCCCTCAACTCTTTAAAGTCCCATTTCAGCCAATAATGCGCTTCTTGTTGCTGTTAACTCTTCAGGCTCAACTTGCCCGTAAATCTTGTTTATACGGCTACCGTAATACCCATCACCAACACCACCTTGCATACTATTAATGGTCATTAGCTTTTGAAGGCCAATGCGTAGGTCTGTAGGAAGTTCAGCAGGTAATGCGGCCATCACTTCAGCTTGCTTAAGTTGCCACATGGTGCGACCTAGCTCAGTAATTCTGGTTTGATGTTCCTTTAAACCAAATTCACCCCAAGATTTGATTTTGGCTTCGACGTTCGTAATTAATTGAGCGCAATCGGCGTATGTCACTTCTGCTTGTAGGAAGGTCTGCTTGGCCGTATCGTAATCAGCGTCGCTAATCGCATTTCGCATTGCTGACTGTGCACTGTCCATACTGAGTCGATTAGCATTTAGACGGCTTGTTAATTCAGGCAAACGTGTATTACGTAGATCTGCTGCTTCCTGATTTTTTTGCTCAAAGTTCGCGATAGCTTGCTTGTAAGCGGTGATAGCATCTTGGATTGGCATCATTTGCTCCTAGAAATCAGTAAATTTATGGTTTTTGACGTTACAGCTCAGGCACTATGAGCAACTCAAACTTTCCTTTAAGTTCGTTCTCAACTGTTACGCCATTTTCATCAATAAACTGGCGTTCAAGGAGCTTGAGTGCTGTTTGTTCTAAGCTGGACGGTATTACAAGTAAATTGGGGTTAACCTTTAGCTTTTTGCCACCATCAGACTTGAATGCTTTCATTTTCTGATAGCTATTCCAAAGGGTTTGGTATGTCAGTTCTCGTTGGTTAGCAAAGGCAAGTTGCCAAAAGCCAAATCCAGCTTCACAACGAATATCTGCGCCAAATTGATATTCATTCTTTGTCCATGCAGCGGGATCTGTTGGATTGAACAAAGTATTTAACGCAAGGGCGCGGCGTTCTTGGTAAATCATGGGTTTTAATGGCTTAGTGGTATCCAGTAAAAACCACGTACCTCCAAAGTAATTTGCATCTGTTGCTACGTTGGCGACAGAGGTTACAGCACCAGTGCCATCATGCTTTTCATTAACCGGATGAGCTAAATCAAAAAAGTTTTGTCCGTCATAACATGCGGAGTTAAAGCCTGAGGTGAACAACTGGAACACCAATTCATCAGGAAACTCACGCGCATTTTGAGCGAACATTTCTACAATAGGTAAGAAGGTGCCAATGGTGTCATCCTCTACATCATCACGGCTTATACCGACGGTATTCTCGAAGGTACGGTTAGTGATGGTGTAGCCATGCTCTTTAATGGAATGAATGACACGTGCACCAATCCATTCACGCATAGTTGGCATGGCACCAAGCCATCCGTAGGTGTTAAAGCGACTATTGCTGGTCACAACAGTGGCCACCTTCATATATAAAGGCTCTGATTGCAGCAAACCTTGCTGAAACGCTGCATCTACTTTCGTTCGTAGTGCTTGCAAAATTGGGGCAGTAATAACGGCCATGCTCTTATCCTCCGATTGTCTTTATATGACGCTATTGGGTTCGATTAAGTTGGCGTATTTGCGCCACAATGTTGTCTATTTGCCGTCTGCTAAACCCATGCTCCTTTGCAAGTTCATCGGCGTTACGGCCATTAAAAGCTTGATAGATGCGAAGGTTGCGGATGAAACGCAATAGTGAGCTGCCACGGGGCAAATAGATGTCACGGCCACCAAGGTAAATTGAGATGTCAGTAATGAGTTTTTCAGCCAATAGCGGCTTATCGAGCTTTTCTTTTGCTAAGCGGTTATCAACAATGCTCACTAGTTCGGCTAAGTTTTTAGGCCATTTCCGCTTGAGTTGATTTAACTGCTGGGTGCTAAGAGAGTCGAGGTCGAGTTGTTCATCATTTAAGGGCATCACACATTCCAATGTAGGCGGTGTTTGTTAGCCCTTATTAGATGATATCGGGAAGGATTTCAGGATGAGAAATGTTTCAGGAAAATGTATAGCTCTGTTCTAAGTTATAAATAGGAATGTAGACCTAAACCTAAATTCGAGGTCTACATTCAATATTTAAATTACCTTATTGCATTCAATCCATTATATATAACGTCCAGAATGTCCGCTGCTAAGGTTCTGGTATTTTCAAGTGCATCTCCACCAATTTCATGCATTGGTGTATTCAGTGTATCTCTGATGGCACTTAACCTAGCTTCAAGTTGTACTGACATAAAACCCGCATCTCTTAATGCTTGCGTACATACTGATAGGTCTGCTTTCGTTACTCCCAGATCCCCTAGTTGTTTTTTATATCTATGTCGAATTTCTTCTTCGAAGAATGGCCGCAAACTAGTCAGGACATCATCATGTGTTTCTCTTTGAACAAATGCTTTAATCTTATCAAAGGCGATATCATGCTCCGTAGCCATCATCTTATCAATATCGATCTCATCAATTGAACAAGTATCAACACCATGTACTAACTTTAATGATTTAGCACAACGCCTAAATTTTTTAACTGCTTTAGCTGCCATTCCTTTGTAGTGCGTTGTAATAATTAACTGCTTAACAGTTCGCTGAAGCTCATCTAATTTATTTAGAATTAACGCTATTCTTTCATTGTCAAAGCTTGTCACAGGATCATCCATAACTAAAATAGCTTTAGCTTTTTCTTCTGGAGTTAGAGACATTACTTTAGCTAGGAAGATACATAATGCTAGTGCTCTACGGTCTGATTCGCTAAAAACGGTGTTAATTTTATCCGCAGGAATATCTTCACGTTTAAATTTTACCTTTAAGTCATAAATAATCTGTTGCCCTCTATTATTAGGGACTTTGATAATTTCAAAGTTATCAGAACCTAAGTGACGAAATAGACGGTTTATTTGATCAAAGTAAGTGTTTAAATAAGCACTTTGAGAATTATCTAGTTGCTCTTTCTGCGTCCTATATGCAATATCCAAGGTTGAAATCTGACCTTGTTTTTGTTGATAAGATACACACAGTGGTTCAAGGCGAACTCTTTTTAATAACTCTTGTGCTTGAGCTTGCTGCGTAGTGAGGTCTGCTAGCTGTGTGTTTAGCTGAACGATATCAAGTGAATTTTTATACTCATTGAATATTGCATTTATTTGTTCCGCAACAACCCAATATTCATAGATTGCTTGATTATAACCTGTCGCTATCGTATTCAGAGCCTCGAAGCTTAATGTGTCAGCCTGTTCGTACGGTGTGGCAAGTTTTCGTTCTAAACTAGGAAGCCATGATTCAGTCGCCGATCGGCTTTGCGTCATAACAGAATCAAACATCTCTAAAATAGCTTCATGCTTTTGCTGTAATGAAGAACTGAAAGTTGTTAATGCTGGATTGCCAGTTATCTGAGGCTCTATGTACATATCAAATATCTGACGGTTAGCTTGATGCTGTTGAATTAACTGCTCGCGTGTGTTTGGAATATAAAATGGCTGACGTAGAGTGTTAAGTTCCTCTCTTTTTTGAGAGTTAAATCTATCAAATTCAACATTAAACGCTTGTTGATAAGCTGTTATTAAGCCTCTAGCATTCTCATTTAACTCTTGCCCACAGAAAGGACAGTCATCTTTTACTTGTGTGAGCCCTTGAGCTGCCCACCCTTTGAATGTAATTGAGTTGTTGACATGGTTAACCATGTGGCTTTGCAACACATCTAGCGTTCCTTGATGCACATTTTGAAGGCTAGATATCAATATAGTATTGATTCTGTCTATTACAGTGGCAAATTGAACTTGAGTTCCTACTGCTGATAAAGTGTTTCGGCGTTTAATGTTGTCGATGTTTCGTATTAATGTACCAATCTGTTGTTTTGCTGTCTCAAAAGCGCCAATGTTTGCTTCAAGTTGTTCTGTCGTTTGAGTGGGTAATGCTGTCATAGCATATTGAGCCACATTACCGACCGCATGTGTGTTTAGCTGGCCTTCTATACTAGTTAAATTACGACGTTCGTCTCTCAAACTTACATTAACATCGGCAAGGGCTGCATATAGTGCAGTATTACTTTCTCCAAGTATGAAGCTCGTCATATTCTCTGAATTTGGCCGCTCTTGTTTTTGACCGGTAATAACATTACGGTGAATAAAACTATGATCAAACACATAAAGTTTTGAGCTATCGGGAGTTTTAACTTGCCACTGCGAGTTTTCAAATGTTGATACTACGTTTCCGGCATCAGTAGAAAATTGCAACTCAACTTTTTGCGGTTTTGTAGGGTCGTTGGGGATTGTTTTACGATTTAATATAAGTTCTGGTGCATCTACAGCTAAAGAGTGCAATACATCACATAGAGTACTTTTTCCATATCGATTCTCACCATAAATTACAGTTACCTCAGTTAACTCAATGCCACTTGCTCGCATTTGTGTGTAATTACCGATACCTTGAATCAGTTTTATTCTTTTTAACATTGACCACCTCCGTATTTGTCGTAATGTAAACTATCTCACCCAAGCAGGCTTTACAATGCGATAACATTACAAATGTGATAATGGTAGTGTTTGTTTTACATATTATTAAGCTAGCTTACCTCGAGTGACTAATGCCTTACAGGATGTTGATAGCTTCAACCGTGACAACATCAAGTCCAATAGCGTTTAAATCCCGTTTAAATCTTTCTTAAAGCGTTTAACTAAAAAAAAGTGCGCCATGATAAGCAGTCGAGGCTAAGACTACTTAAAATGGCGCTCAGGGCGTTTTTACTGTTGGGCGGTTTGGAGGGCGCGAACTTGGGTTAAGCCAACGGATAACAGCATTTGAATGCAGTTGAGTTGTCTAACGATGTGCTTAGGTGAGATAGCGTGTAAATCTTTGGTTTCATCAATGAGTGACGACAATAGCTCAAGCAGTTCAATCCCTGTTTCAATATCATCCGTCCCGCCACAGCCCATGAACAGTAGGTTTTGATGTTGGTTAATCGCATCGAGTAACGGTTGATTCATCGGTTAGCACTCCTTAATCAATTCTGCGGTAACAACGGGTTCCCCTAGCTCTTGGGCTAAGTTCATGGCTCTAGATACGAGGTTATTAACGATCTGCGGGTACACCATACTAAAGCCAGTCTCTTTAGTAGTGAGACGATTTTTAATTGCAGCGTAGCAATCCTCAGTCATGATCTTGCTTATTTGCCCGCCAGCCCGTTCAAACTTGTGAGTAATGTAAGCGCCAATTTCACCGTCTAAATTTGGTACATGCTCAACCATACAACGGCGTATGAACTCCCTTAGCTGGTAGTTCTTGCGTTCGTTAAGCTTGATGGCTAACTCGGTTTGACCGATGAGCACAATGCCCAGCAGTTTGGAAAAGCCATCTTCTAATTCCCAAAAGCGTTTCAAATACTTTAAAACAGGAATACTGAGATCGTGGGCTTCTTCAATGATTAACACGTGACGCTGACCGCCTTTAGAAGCAACTCGAAGCAGATTTTCAACTTGACGGGCCTTGGCTTCCATTGAGCGTCTTGGCTTCTCTTCACTGATATCTTCGATAATGGCATCACAGAGCATGGCCGCCGTGGCGACAGTTTTATCAATAATGCGGGGCTGAATAACTGAAACATCACCATCTTGAGCTAGATCTTCTAGCAGCTGCTTACGCAGTACGCTTTTACCCGCACCAGAATCACCGACTAAGGCTAAGATCCCTTGGTGTCTTGCGGCATCACGCATCGCTGCGAGAAGGTAGCGGCTATCTTCACTTAAAAACACATCTTTAGCTTCACGAATGTCATTTAAGAATGGGTTTTTAAACAGTTTAAAGTGCTTTAAGCTGGCATGTGTTAGCATTACTGTCTCCAGATTTAACTCGTCTTCGTGTGGTTTTGTTTGGAGTATCGTCTGGTCAGGGTTGGCAGACTCTGACCAGACACCCTCTATTTCAATGTCTTTGCGTTGTAAAAAGTGGTGAACCTCATCCATAAATTGTGCTTGTTTCCTTTGGGGCAATACGCCGTGCTGCAAGGCTTTATGCACTATGGGGTATTGAAATGACATCTTCGTCGCAAGATCACTTATGGTATATCCCGCCTCATAAAGCCGCTGTTTGAGCACAAGCATCATCGCCTCCTAGGTCATTTATGAACTGCTCAACTTGCTTACGGGTAAAGCCC
Source organism: Shewanella sp. DC2-4 (assembly GCF_013248875.1). Lineage (NCBI taxonomy): Bacteria > Pseudomonadati > Pseudomonadota > Gammaproteobacteria > Alteromonadales > Shewanellaceae > Shewanella > Shewanella sp. DC2-4. Next base: position 1,583,701 of record NZ_JABRVR010000002.1, read on the forward strand.
GTAGGGTATGCTTGCTTAAGTGCCTCCTTATAAGGCTGTAACGCCGCGCCTTTTAGACCTAACGATTCCGCTAATAACTTCCACGCTTTAATGTCAGACAATGGCGGCTCATTAATATTTTGCATATCAACAAGTAAAGGCTGGCCTTTACGCTGCATAAAACTGGGTGGGGTTTGTTGCTTGATATCGGCCATGGCATCAATCGCACCATTAAAGGCCACTTGACGGACTCGACCTTTGCGGCTCTTTTTAATCTCAAGAGGATCACTCGTTCCCCAAGCCGTTTTATCCATCTCTTTTTTGCGGCGTTGCGGCAGGGTGTCTGCTATAGCGCGGTAATTCTCACCATAAATCGGCGCGTTGATATTGAAGCCTGCATCGTCTTTTTCCATAGGTTCAACGATATAGCTATGGACTTCACCATGCTCATCTACTCGCTCGACATCTATCGCAGGACAGCGATATAGATTCACACTCACATAGACTTTTTCACCAGCATGTACGCCTAAGTGTTCCAGAGAATAGGTCATTGAGTTATGTGCCTTACTAGGAACAAAGGTAATACTCAGATCATTCGCCTTAACAGTGCGCTCAACTCTATCTGTCTGCACAAAGCTACGCATGACATCGGCATCCGGCGCTAGTCGCAGCTGCTCAGGACGAATAGTCTGGTACAAGCCATAACGAGCTTGACCATGCCTTGTATGCTTAAACTCACTTTGAAAACCAATCGACCAGAGTGTTGCCATAGCATTGAGTTCTTCAATGCTATTAACGGCTTGGAATGCTAAGCGTGACTCAAACTTCTTTTCGATTACGTTATGCATACTCTCAACCTGACCTTTAGCCCAAGGTTTACCGGGCGTATGAACAAGGTGGTTGACACTGAGTTTATCCAATAAGCGTCTTGTCATCGCGGCCATGTTGGCTGAACCCGCATCCCAAATGAGGATAAAGGGCACCCCGTGCATTAGTTCACTACTTGAACGCTTGCTAAAAGCTTCAATTAAAAATTGTGTAATGGCCTCCACGCTTTCACCAGGCGACAAGATATAGCTTAAGTGAAATGCGCCGCTGTAGTGGTCGGTGACAAGGTAGCGCAGCACTCGGTCATTCTTCACTCGCTCTAAGTTCGCGGGTTTGTTTTTATAAAATTCTGACTCCTCCATGACCTGTAACCCCTCTTGGTTTTTGAGGTAATACAGCACACAGATTGATACATCGAATTGCCACACATGATTTGGATGAAGGCTGCGCATACTGCGTGTAATAGGGTTAGCATTAAGCTGCTTGGGATGAACATTGAACTCGTCCATCTTCCTGAGCATTGTCGATACAGAGCACTTGGCGGAAAGATGACCATTGGCATAGGCAATATCAATGGCATCCTCAACAGACATCAGTGATTTACTGTTTTGGCGCTGCGATTGGCGGATCAGATTAGATACCCAAGTAGCTTCTTCTAATGTCACCCTTGATTGACCGCAATCTGAACGTTTTTTACGCTCTGAAGACCAGCCAACTTGCGATAACTTTTCATAGATAGAGCTACGAGTTAATCCAAGGAAATTGCACGCGCGGTTAACAATCGCGCCTTGCTGACCATGCCCCGCTGAAGCTAACTCTTGGGCAATACCATCCAAGTATTTAATCTGCTCAATGGGTAATGTGGACATCATAGAGCTGATCCTTGCTGATATAACATCAACTCGTTATTGAGGGCTGTGATAATGGTTTGATCAAGGCCAACTCGGGCACTACCTTCCATCATTCGTGAGATGATATCGTTCATACTGCCGTGGTATTCATCATCAAGATCACAAGGATGTTCAGTGTTCTGAATTGCGGCAACTGCATCTTCAAACGCTGCCAGCCCTTTGAATATTTCGTATTTCGCATTAATGATGGCTTGGCTTAACGCTTTATTTCGCTCGGCTTCCAATTGCTTAATTTGGGCGGGAGTTCCTTTGCCTTTGGCTATCTCTAAGGCTTTTTCAAGCTCATGGATTTGTTTGCCTTTCTTCTCTAAAAGCTGATCGGAAGCTTTAGAGGATAGTACTAGATGCTCAAGTTTTTCATTGAGCTTACTGGACTCGACGCGGTGTTTTGCGGCCATTTCTTCGATAATGTCGAGTGCTTCTTCTTTGCTATCGACAGTCAGTTGATCGCCATCAACTATGGCTTTTAGCTCGCTTTCAGGTAATTGTCGCAAGCGGCGTAAGTCGCGAATACCCATACCGATAGATTGAAGTGACTCTAACGCTTTGATCCCGAATATTTCTGAGTTTTTGATTTGCTCATCAACCATCTGACGAGACATCCCCATAAACTCGCAGAAATCATCCCAAGTTCCAGTAAAAACCGCGCCATGTTTGCTCTTTTTTCCTTTTAGATTTTTATATGATTTTGTTTTCTTGATGTTTTTCAAATTTTCAAGACTTATAACATTAGAAAAATCAGCTAATGCTTTTGCCATTTTAGCTTGACCTGCAAGTACGCAAAGCTCCATTAGTTCCTCAGTAGAAGAGCTATTACCAGACACTAAGCCTTCAATAGTGGCTTCAACTGTCTGTGTTATTTCTACTTGCGCTTCTCCAAGACGTTGCATTTCCAAACCATGCATAATTTCAGATGGACTTGGGTTTAACTTGGGTTTGTTCATAGTTCTTCTCCAGCAACAGATTGATATTTTTCTTTTATTTGATGGATCATTTGTAGCCTTTGGTTTTGGTACTGATGCGCCAAGGCCAAGAGTTTTTCTGACATACACCAGCGCTCACTTCGTCCATTAGCATCAACGGACTTTAACCAGCCCAAACGCTCCCATGTGCACAGCAAGCGGTAAGTTGTTGTTCTGGCATAGCCGGATTGGTGTTGCAGTTCATCAAGCGTTTTACCTGTAAGCGAAGCACTAGCGACTAGCTGAAACACCCTAACGGCTTTAATAGTGACGTTCTTACTTTGTTTAATTTCAATCGCATCCATTGCAGTTACTCCATCTATAACCATCTGATCATTCAGGGGGGTACCGCCTAATGCTTTACGACGGAAATTAAACGCGAGCCTTAATACCGCTGGTGAGACTTGCCAGCACACAGAACGGTCATCAAGTTCTACTTGCTCAAGCCAATTCATCGCTGTAAAACTCGTTAATGCGCGATGCACCGTTGTTCGTGGCTGGCCTGACTGTTTTTGCAATTGCTTAAGTGTGCAGCCTTGATCCCCTCGTTCCGCTACTAGCTGAAAAATAGCCTCAGCTTTTACTAGTGTGTTGGTATTTTTGGCCTTAAAAGGTTCATAACTCATACCGTTTTCCTCAGCGCCATAAAGTAGCGGCTCAATCCTGCTCTGCTTGGCGTTCTCGCAGCTCCAAACTTGGCTTTAACTCTTGCCAAAATCTCTGTTTGCTTCATATAAGGCAGAGAAAAGACAAAGGCTTCGACTTCAGGATCTAGGCTGATTTTTGTCTGCCTACCTCTGCGATAAGTGTTTGCAGGTTGGTTTAGCCCTTGAAGTGATGATTTATCGAAATTAAGGAGCATCGCCGCATCAAGGATTGCCATTGCTTCTTGTTCCTCTAGGTCTTGCAGCAACTTAGCAATAGCGATTGTTAGATATTGGTTATTCATCAAAACCTCCATCTAGCTCTAGTTGGGGTTGACTGTGTTGCCCCACGTTCTGGTGATGCCAAGCAACGCCTTCAAGTAGCTGCGTGAGTGATGACAGTGTTTCAGTTTGGTTTGCACTGCCTTCATAAAACGCCAAAATAAGACTAATACTCTCCGAAAATGTTGCTTGTAGCTGATTCACATCCACAGCCTTGACCTTGCGGCCAGTGGGAATATCAATCAGAAGTTTATGGGCAGCATGGCCTAAGTAGCGCGTGACAAAATCTGCACCACAGGTCTGTTCTAAAGGACGGATCATCAGGGCGGGTAATCGGCCTGACTCCATCCATTTATAGATCACCCACTTATTAGCGAGACCCATACCATCTGCTACACGATCAACGCTGAAGTTATGCTTTTGCCTAGCAACTTCGAGGCATAACTCAATTGCGTGAGGGATAGAGACGGCATTACGTTTCAGCAAACTGGTTCTAGACATTGGAATATCCTTTAAACAGGCATTAAACAGTGGTTCCAAAAACATCCAAGGATTGCTCCTTTTCAGTGTTGCTTGAGCTGTTATGCTCATATTCAACCTCATGCCACGTTGGAGATTGCAGCAATGCCAGACTCATGGATCAGTTCAGCCCGTAACGCTTGCCCCTTTGGGCCATCCCATGTGCCCATAAGGCAATGGATAGCATTTTGTGGCTTGATACCGTTGTTGCGGCACCATTTGGTTAGAGAAGAGCCCTGACCAATAAAACCTGCTCGCACTTGGTTGTATAAGTCACGGCTGGGGGTATGGTTATTGACGTTCATAGTTAAACTCCTCAATATGTATATACAATTAACAAAAAGAATACTCATTACTCAAATGTAGTATTCATATGTAGTATCTGGTTGTCAATATGAGTATTGAATTAAAGCTCGTGGATGTTCTATCGCGAATTGCTAAACTAAGTGGTGTTTACACGGACGCTGATGTAGCAGAAGTTCTTGGTGTTAGTCCCCAAACTTTATCTACTTGGAAAAGAAGAGGAACTATTCCTTATGAAAGGATTTGTAGTTTTGCCACTTCAAAAGATGTTTCTTTAGATTATTTATTACTTGGCATGAGTGGTCGTAGCTATTTAGGTGGACTAGACCCTATGTTGTTAGAAGGAATAGGAATGGAGTTTGAAGCAGTTGCTCCTGAATTATTAACTATCCATAACGTAGGATTGATATACAACAGAGTTATTAAACTATTGGAGCCTAACGATAATTGGACAAGAGCTGTTAGAGAGGAAGTAGCTTACTTCGCTCAAATATCTCATGCACAATCAAGGACAGAAATAGGCAAATTACCTCCTATTTATGAAGAAGAAAGCAGAGTATTTAAGAAGGAAGGTATCGACGCTAATGAAGTCTTTGGGGTGTCAAAAAATGATGATACAACATCAGTCACACAGTACATTTCGGGAAACAAAAATGAGGTTGCTGGTCGCGATATAGTGAAGAAAACGAAGTAATTTCATGGCAGATGATTATGGGGTTGTTTAATGGAACAGCAACCAAACTATCAGGTTAATCAGCAAATCAAAGGGCAAAATCATCAAATTGCAGGCCGAGACTTCATCAAGCAAGTTGACATACATATTCAGGGGAAAGAATCGATTTTTGATCCTAGCAATCCAAATGCGATAGATTGCCCTTTTTGTGGTGCAAAAGCCCTAGCGACATCGGTCTTGTGTAGAGAGTGCTACGGCCCTGTGAAGGATTATTTTGATGAACAGCTTGAAGAGCAGAGACAAGCTGAACTTAAGAGAGTGCACGATAAAGCTGAAATTATCTTTGCTTGCTCGATCTCACTCGTAGGCTTTGTTTTTGCGGTTATTGCTTTCTTGAGATTTGATGGACTCATGGCATTAGTTGGTGTCGGTTTAGCGATGGTATTGTGCCTTACCGGAATGCTTAAACTGCTACTTAACTATGTAATCAGAAAGCTTGTGGACAGGTTTACGAGGTAGAGGTTCATGGAACAGCAAATCGAAGGGCAAAATCACCAAATTGCAGGCCGTGATGTAGTCAACAATTGGACTATCGAGCAGAATCAACCAAAGTCGTTGTCCTTATGTTCTATTGATGAGTTAAGGGCTCAAAGGGACTTTAGTAAAGAAATCATCAAGGATGCTGAAGCAAAGATTTGGGGAAGTCTGCCTTCCAAAATCCTGATGATTACCTTGCCCATGTTTTTTCTCTGTTGGTATCTCGGCAATGTTGGCCAATGGTTGTTTTACGCCTTCATTATTGGAGTTGTTTGCCCTGGTATTGCTCAACTAAAGTTCATCAATAGAGAGCAGCCAGTAATAGAGATAGAAAGACAACGCTTGAATAACATTTACTACATCCTTCGCAGCTATAAAATTGACGAGAGATAACCTGTTTATTTTGGTTAAATCATCCCAAAATTGTCCGTTTAATTTTTTCTGATCCCGTCAAATTTTACCTATTTATCGTGCAATGAGCTTTTAATTATCGTGGATTAGATCACTACCGTAAAGCGACTAGCAATGTATGGGTATACAGTCGTATTAAAATTTAGATGTTTTGAGTGTTTTTTAACTCATTTTATTGCGCGTTTTTCCAGCCTAAAATTAATAAACTATTTAAAATCATGTGGATATACTTACCCAAAATTAGTTAATAGGTTTGGGAAATTCACATGCGCGTTTTTCTGGATGGTGTATTTGATTAAAAGCTGATAAGTTCTTTGCATACAGATAGTTAACTGTGTGTGTTTTCACTGGTCTAATGAGGTAAACGCGCATACGCACTAATTAAGACGTTAAATTTCAAGGAGTATCCATTTGAGTGCGTTGACAGAACTAACTCAGTTGTTTTCAGATGAAAAATTCGTGCTCTCAGTATTCACAGCTGCGTTTACTGTCGTATACGCGCTTACAGCGCAACAGATATTGTTCAGATCAAGAGAGCGACGAAAGGATAGAAAAAGTAGACTCTGGGATACTTTGTCTGCTGGCTTTTCAAATGGCACGTTAAATACAGTTGATGATGTAGTAAATATTTATAAGGGAATACACGAGCTAGGTGGTGAAGATGTCAGTTATAGATCTGGGCTAGCAAAGTACCTAAGAGAATATTTGGTTAACGTAATATCCTCTAAAGACCGCGAAGCCGATGAAATATCATCAATAAAGGATAAAGTTACGGGAATAATTGATGCTATTGAAACGGAGAGTCCGTATTCAGATGTCCCCGCGGCAGAGAGAAACTTGATTATCGATGTTCAAAAGTTCATTGCCCACAATGATCAAGCATCAGCAAGGGAAAAGTTATCCGATTTGGCTGGCTTAATCGAAGTTAGGCAGGATTCACTTGACCGAGTTCAGGCTTCGAATAAATGGTCTGTACCCCTAGCGGTAATTGGTTTGGTCTTGACCGTTGTCTTTGGTGTTATATCGCTAATCAAGTAAAAATTTAACAAGCGCATGTTGTCGGACTGGTTTTCCGCTGCGCTACAAACCAGCCGCAAATGCGGGCGTTAGGTCTCTAGATGAGGAGTTGATTTGAAGTCCGTTATTGCAATCGCTGGCCTGCTGTGGCTTGTTGGGTGTGCTTCCATATACAGCCTTCCCACGAATTCGCCATCTGCAACTATGACGCTGGACCTTCGGTCGGAGTCCAAGGGGACGACTATGCAGGGGTACAGAGTGTTCGCATACCAAGACATGAACTGCACGCCGTCGCCTCTAGGGTCACTGATTGAGTCGAAGCAGTTCACGGGTGCCGTCGAGAAGATTGGCCCAATCAAGGTTGTGGCCGCCTCCCAGCTGACCTTTGCGGTCTTGTACGGAGAGTCTCGAATGGCGCAGAACCGCCAGTGCAGCTTCACGGCTTCGTTTCTCCCCCGCGCCGGTGAGTCATACGGTGTTCAGTTCGCGGTTGCGGACGGAGCCCTCGCCTGCGGAATGAAGATTACAGACGGTGCTGGGCAGGAAGTGTCTTTTGAATCCCCGTCATCCTCCTGTGCGGAGACTTTCGCGGGCAGGGTTAAGAACGGTGGAACTGGCGTGCTCAATTGGACTTTCAGATAAGTGGCAAAGAGACCTAACCATTCCATCGTTCGGATGTCCAACCGGCTACGCTGGTTGGCCACCGCTCATGTCAAACGTTAGCTGCTACAAGCAGGGGTTTCTATAAATGCGAAGTGACGTAACAATCAACAAATTGTGGTGGGAGCATTTAGCTCCTAAACCAATGATTCCTCGTCGTCGCGAAGTAGAAGCGCTGCTCAATAATTTTATACGTACATCACCCCACGGTGAGGAATGGATCAAAGTTGCGAAGAATCCAAATGGCATCTTTAGGGTAAAGCCGGGACAGGTGATTCCTGTTCTCCAGTTAACTTTCCTTGGAAAAGCCCCTGGATTTGTAGCACTTTTCAAAAAAGTAGAGGCTGGTCATCGTACAGTCGGAGCAGCTACTGAGTTCCAATCTGGAAAGCTCCTCGAAGAAGATGAGCTTGTGCTTCAGCCGATTATTTCTATCGATCTTGTGACTGATCCATTGTTTATTCAAGCAGCTAGGCAAGGCCGAATAAAACTAGACGAAAGTCAAATAACTCAGCCGAGCTTGCTCTTTTCTATCCCTGCACATTTCTTGTTGTCATCGAAACATTTTCCCAAAAGTGCATATGTGCTTTACCAACATATTTTTGGGACTGGTGGCTCGTATCCAAATGACGGGTTCTTTTATGTGGGAGTCACAACGCGTAGTTGGCAGAAGCGGTGGTCAGAGCATAAAAGAGCAATCAATGGAGGGAGTCCTTTGCTGTTCCATAGGACATATCGAGAAGAAATGGAAAAAGGACGAATCACCTATGTTAATCACAAGGTTATGGGTATAACTGATGATCTTGAAAAATTGTACGCAACCGAAGAATTTTTAGTCGAAGGTCATTGGGAAGATCAACGTCGCCTTAATATGATTCCAGGCGGCAAATCTGGTTTGCGTTATCTTAGAGAAAATAGGTTACTTCAACAATCTGATGTCCCGGTGCCAGATGAACGTGACAGAATCATTAGTGAATGGCTCAAGGAACATCCGAGGAAAGGCCTCCCTGCGCCTTGGGTTGCGGAAAAATGGCGAGATAATGATTGGGCTGTTGCTCAAATTTGTGGCCGAGATGGCAGATTGTCGGTCGAGCAAGTAAGGGCAATACACCAGCTTGCCGAGAAATATTCACCCGAAGAAATTTTTGCGCGTATAGGCGCAAAAAATATTGCTCAAGTGGAGCGTGTTCTTGAAGGGAAAACGTATTCGAGGGTCGAATAGCATGTGATATTATCGAAGCAAAGAATCAGCTAACAATGCCGTCAACTCGGATGCATTTTTCGTTCGCTGCGCTCACTACCTATGCTCCGGTTACGGCTGGCGTTAGCACTACAAATGGATACTCATGTATAGCAATTCTCTTGACGTACTATGCCTAGAAAAATTTAAGGAAGCAGCACTTTACTTCGATCGTGTGATTCCAGTGCAATGTAATTCATTAATGCATGATGACAATGGACCATATGTCACGACTCCAGAGCATGTTCCAGTGGGGGTTATCAGCAAACTCATTTATGAAGAGGATGCTCCTGATTGGAAAGTGTTGGAATTCATGGATAAGAAATGGTCACCGTTTGCAAGGGCGCTGCATAGTGAATTCAAACAAATACAAGACTTAAGCTCTGAAAATTACTGTGATTTATATGAGCTAAACACCCTTGGCTCAAAAGGTATGAGTATACGTGATCATTTTTCGAATTTTTCTAAATCACTTGGAGTGGAGACATCTTCCGTATTACTAAGAAGAAATGTCGAAAAATCAGATTTTCAGACAGCTTACATTAGTGTCAGCCTAAAAGGCATTGGCCTAATAGATTCAGATAAGGCTTCTTGGGATCAAATAATGGAGCTTCGATCAGATCCAGAATCGAAAGGTTCGTTAAGAAACCTTCGGCTATTCATATATGAAAATTATGTTGGAAAACCAGCTTCGTATATTGAAGACGATCTTTGTAAAAGAATAGAGTTGTATGATTCATCTGCTAAAAAACATGGCTTTGATTTAACAACCTCGGTTTTAGGTGTTTTATTGGACTCGAAGAACATACAGGCATCTTTGGCTGCAGGTATAACTGCAGGTCTTTTTGGTGGGGTTGAAGTTGGTATTGGGGCTGCAGTAGCACTTGAAATAGCAAAGGGTTCATTAGAAATTTCTAAGAAACTTTATTCATTTGAAAGTTTTAAAAATAATCATGACCTTGCGTATTTAATTGACACTAAAACGCGCATAGAAAAGTGCTAACAAGCGCCTGGAATCTGACCTCCGGCCACTGTCACCTTTTGTGCAAAAAGCAGCACAAAAAGCGCCATTAGCATACGGCAGTTGAAGTGGGCGTTATGTTCATTAGGAGAGTGTATTGAATTTATGCATAAGTATAAGTGAAATAGACTGGTCATTGACCAAGGATGTATTTTCAATCATTGGTACCATCGGTGCGCTTATTATTGGCACATTTGGACTATTCACCTGGAGACGACAGCTTCGAGGTACAAGCGAATATGAGCTCGCTAAAAAGGCAGTTTTCAAGGCTTATGAAGTTCAGCAAGCCCTCCAAGCTGTTAGAAACCCTATGTTGTATCTGAGTAAAGAAGAAGTCGAGGCTGAGCGTCATCTTGAAGAGGAGCAGCGAATATATAATGAACGTATGACTTTGCTTTATGAAAAGTGGGCAGAGCTACAAACGATACGTCTTGAAGCAAAAGCAATATGGTCAGATAGCGCTCATAACTGCTTCAACGAAATTCAACAACGTATTGGAGATTTAAGGGGTGCTATTTGGCTACATTTTTGGATGAAAGGCGCTTATGCTGGTCCAGGGGCAGCAGTTGATAATAATCCTGAGCGAGTTATTGAAAATGATAAGGTTGTATATTTTGTTTCAGATGATGACGAATTCAGCCAAAAAATATTCAAGTCGGTAGAGAAAGTTGAAATATTCTTTGGCCCAAAAATTCGAAGCAAATAAACATAACAAACGCTTTAAGACTGATTCGCAACGCGTGGCATTTTTACCATGCGTAAGTTTAGTGATTTAGGTGGTTTTACTTAAAATATTGGTCTAATAAACTGCTAAAAAGGGATTCGCAACGCTTGGTATTTTTGTTGTGCGGTTGGTTTATGTGTTTTAGGCTGTGTGCGGCTTGGTATTGTGGGCTTCACTTCTTAACAAGAAGTTATATTTTGGAGGTAAAAATTGGACTTTGATTTGGATAAATGGATAGGTGAGATTAGAGAGGCAATAGATTCTTATACCTCACTTCATGATCCTATCATTTGTGGTGATGCGATGACTAAGTATTACCAGGCAAGTAAATTGATAGAATTAAGTACATTAGGCTTTGCTTTTCAAGAAAAAGAAAAGAGTGGAAAAGAACCATCTAAAGAAGAACTTCAAGCGGTAGCTGACAAGTTTACAAAGGAGTTTTCGGAACAGGCATTTAATGGATTAATGGTTTATCGCCGCCAAATGATAGTTATTTCCTCAACGATCTTTGAAGCATTGTTAAATGAATATCTAAAGTGCCATTTTGTCTCAAATCCGCAAAAAATGTATAACTACGTTAGTACAGATGGGACTATTAATTTTAAAGACGTTCTCGAATTCGAGTGCAAAGAAGACTTAATTTATTACTATGCTTTGATAGCGGCTAAGCGTTTTACGTCGAAGCCGTGGAAAATTGTTTTTAGAGATTTGGAAAAAATCCTAAAATTGGAACTTGTTCAGAAAGAAGTTTTACTCAAAATGTTGACTGTTAGAAACGAAATTATTCACGAAGCATCAAAAGCTCCAGTCAATAATGACGATGTATTTGATTATTTTTATGCGGTTGAAAATTTTGCTAGGTCAATAGCTACTATAGTCTAAATATAACAAACGGTTCAAGAATGACCAAACGTAGCGTCCCCGATTTAAATCAGCATTTGTGATTACGATTATTATTTGGATTTTTGCTGTATTAGCTTGGTTTGTCAGTTTTTGAGCAGAAATCAGACTTACTATGAATAGTAATAGTGTAAAATATAAAAACGTGGCATATGTTAGAAGTCTATATGAACTTGTAAACATAGAAACGACTGCGCGAAAAGATCTCATGCGCACAAAATTTGATGTGTCTATTGAAAAGTTTCAAGTCTGTATAGTTTTTTGGGGTAAATTAAAAATGCAAACTCTATTTTTTTGGTGCATTAGTTTATATTTTCTGGCATTTAGTTTGGATGTACTTACAAGCAACAATATAACAGGGCAATTAACTAATCTTCTTCGGCGCTGGACAGATTACTCTACGCTTTTGTCCAAAATACGTTAGAAGTACCATTTTGAGGATTAAATAATTTTACAACAGAACTGAGTACCAAAACACTTTGCCGATCACTTTGATCTGTTTGACTTGTTCGGCATCGAGGCGTTCGTCTGGATATTCGTCAGTATTATAGCTGCGCAGGCGTAGCCCACCACCGGGTAATTTATACAGCACTTTGATACGCAGCATGCCATCGTGATTAACGGCATACATTTTGCCGTCGGTGACATTGGTGGCCGAGGTATCGACGCCGACTGTTGAGCCGTGGGGTAATATGGGCTCCATGCTGTTGCCATTCACTTTTACACAGGCTGCATAGTCACTATTCACACCTTGACGCTTAAGGGTGCTCTTAGTGAAGCGCAGTTTTGGTCCTTTAAATTCGCGGCTATCAAGAATGCCATCCCCTGCGGCTAGCTCTACTTCCATGTAAAACGGAATTTCAACTTCATCTTCCCCTAATGGGGTATCACTGTCCCAGAGCTCAAATCCGCCAGCCCATTCAGCGTTGGATTCAATTCTGTTGGCTGCCTTTGCTTTTGCTCCTTCTTCGCCATATTGAAGCTCTTCGGCGGTGCAACGCAAAGCGGCCGCTATGTTTAGCAGCTTTCCAGTAGTTTTAACTTTACCGGACACTAGTTTATGTACCATGACTTGAGAAATGTCCGCTCGTTCGGCTAACTCTTTTTGAGTCATGCCTATGGCTGCCATTCTGTCACGTATGTTTTGGGCAAGTGTTTTCATTGGTTAAGTATATTACCTAGGTTATATATGGCAACTAACCAAAGTTATTGACTTGAATTAACCATAGTTATATTGTTGCTGTGTTTCATTCACTTTGGAGTCATTATGAAAAAAGCCGCAGCCATAGATCACTTTGGTTCACAAGCAAAGCTCGCGGCCGCTATTGGCGTGTCTCAAGCCGCCATATCGAAGTGGCCTGTAGACGTTCCCGAACTCCGCGCTTATCAAATCGAACGGTTAACTGGCGGTGAACTCAAGGCGACTGAATTGCCGTTAATGAGCCCTGAGCACGCCGCTTAATACTGAACCGTCATAACACGTTAACAGAGAGAGGCTTATTAGCATGAAAACCAATTCACGTAAAAAAGATAGCCGTTTGAATTTGTTGATGAAATCGATTCATCGGGTGTTGGAGTTGCCCAAGATGACACGCTTTGCGCTGGCGATAGATTTTGTTGCGGCAGTTGAGCGCCTTGGGCTGAGTGAAGTGTTGGCGGCGGAGGGCATTAGCTTTGCCAGCAGTCAAGACGTGCACAACGATGCGCGGATCAATGCCCAAAAGCTGTTCCGCTGGCTTGGTCAGTACGAGGGCCAGCATCCGCAGGCGGATCGCTTGTTTCATGTTGAGCAAGCACTGGTGGCGGCACTGCCCGAGCATTTGCGGGTGCAGTATCTCAACGATGTGTTTGGTTGCACTGGGGTGACGGTCATAGCCGATCGCATGAATGATGGCCATGTGTTGCATGTGGCCGATATGGCGGCGTCGCTCACCAAAGAGAACGCCGAGGCGCAAGTGGCGGTGATCCACTTGGGCTGTGAGCCCAAGCGCGAGCAGTTAGTGGCGGCGCACCGCGAGTTAAAAGAGTCGGCGGCGACCACGCAAGCGAGCATGGCGGCATTAGAGCTGGCGTATCCGTATTTAGCGAGTCACGGTGGCAAGGCGGCGCAATACGCGGCCGAGAAGTGACCGTGATGCCGCAATCGAACCTTAACATTAATGTTATCGCCAGTGCTAAGACTGAGCTGCATCAGCAGTTGATCCGCTTGGGCGACATGATCGGCGACGGTTTGCATTTAGAACCCGATGGCAAATGGATTGCGAAAGAGTATGTAAAAGTGGCGCGGGCGTTAGGTTATCGGCCCAAACGAGCGAATCACAGCGCACAGATTAATGCGGTGATGCTTAAGCGGGTAGCTGATGTGCCGTGTGGCCAGTGCGGTTTGGCTTTAAAGCAAACCAAGTCGGGCTCGAAACGCGCCGTGTGTGCTAATGGGCATAAGTGGCAGTTGTTGAAATGACTTGTTTGAACGAAAAAGGAGTGAATGGCATGTTCACAAATCAGTTAAGTGATAACTGGGCGCGTAAAAAACGCAGTTATCAAATTGCCCGCCACAGTTTGGCGACCGATGCGGGCTTGATACCTAAGATCATGAAGTGAGGAGGATAAACGATGTTTGATCCTGAATGTTTAATTTGTTGTTTGGAGGGCGGCGCTGCGTGTTCGGTGCATGGGCAAGTTAGCAGTGATGGGCCCGCCGTGGCCGCGCTTACCGAGATGGAAACCGCGCAAGTGACGTTACTCATGATGCAAGCAAAGCAGTTAATGCTTAAGGCGATGGCGCTTAAAGCTAAGTCGAACATGCCTAATAGCACTGAGCCTAATGTGGCTGAGCTTAGCGCGGGGACCACTGAACGGGCAGCGTTAAGTGGCGTGAACATGGGCAAAGACATTGCCTGTTTTCATGGGCATACCACGGCGGAGTTGTTTAAGCGAACGCAGGTGGGCCGAATGGTTGAGGTGTTAAGGAACTGCGATGAATTGCAGCATAGTCGCCCCGAGCGTTTGGCGGTTATCGCGACCGACATCGTGGATAAGGCGTTGCTGGGCAGTGGTAAGCAGTTGTTGCTGCCAACGGTGAGCATCGATTGGATTATGAATTATCTGCTGATGGAAGAACAACGCGCGGAGCGTTCTATTGCGCTATTGGCGGGTGATGTGGGCGCGGCTGATGCGAGTGCGGCTAATGTGAAAGCCGCTGATATGAGTGCAATAGCGAAAAGCCGCAACGTGCACATTAAACGGCGTGATTTTTTTAGCCAGTTGCGCACTAACTTGGCGCACAAGGTTTACTTGCTTGGCAGTGAAGGCGAGCGAGCGGAGGGCAACGGGGCGCATTGCAGTTGATCCCGTTGTTGTAGACATAAGAAAGCCCGCTGAAGTTTTGGCGACCGATGCGGGCTTAATACCTAAGAGAGGCAATATCATGTTACTGAAGCATGGGGTTTGCGTCAATTCGAGTTTGTGGGTTGCTCTGTTTGGGGGTGACTTATGAGTATGGAATTGATGGTAAAAGCGATGAAGGCCAAGGTGGGTAATCCACTGCGCAAGCTGGTGTTGATCAAGCTTGCCGATAACGCCAATGACCAAGGCGAATGCTGGCCGAGTTACGAGTATATTTCGCAGGCTTGCGAGATAAGCGAGCGGTCGGCGATTAACCACATTAATGCGCTGGTTGACGTCGGACTGGTGCGCAAAATTACCCGCAAGAGTGAGCATAAACGCAATACATCCAACCTGTATATTTTGGACTTTTCATCGTGTGTTCTGAGTGATAAACCTGCTCAAACCTTACATTTTACTGAGGGTGCAGCAAATTCACCCTTAGAAAATACTGAGGGTGCAGCATATTCACCCCTAGAAAATATTGGGGGTGCAGCAGATTCACCCAGAATCTGTCACTCTTTTGAACCTATCAATGAATCTTTAAAAGACTCTTGTCCAGCAACGAGTGCTAAGTCGGTTTTCAATGCGTTTTTCAAAGCCTACCCCGCCCATCGCAAAGGCGGCTCGGACTCGGCTGCATGGAAAGCGTGGAAGGCCGAAAAGCTGACCGACGCCGATTGCGTGTTGGCGGTGACGTGGTTGAAGGAAGCTGCGGCGCTGGATACGAGTTGGGGCTTTAGCGCGAACGGCCAGTTTGTGCTCGGCATTACCAAGTTTATCCGCGAACGCCACTGGCTGACTCCGTTGCCAAGACCGATGGCAACCGCCGTTGGGCAAGTGGATTGGAGCTACGCGGTGTATGACCCAGAGGACCCTTTGATATGACTGCCAATCAAAATGCGAGCATGAAATCACTGCAGACCTTAATCCGCCAGCCGTTGGTTGGGCAGGGGCGTGTGAGCCAACTCGAACCCACGGCAATGGACATGGCGATTGTGGACAGCGTGTTTAGCAAGTTGCGGGTGTTGTTCCCTGTGAGTGCGCCGCGGCCTGAGGACGAAGCGACCCACAAAGCCGAGTGGCTAAAAACCTTGGCGGCGCAGGGGATTGCGAGCCGTGAGCAAGTGCAAGCTGGGCTGAATCGCGCCAGACGTGAGCAGGGCGATAGGCAGTTTTGGCCGACACCACGCCAGTTTGCGCTGTGGTGCCAACCCACGGCCTGTGATTTGGGGCTGCCCACGTTAGAGGCCGCGTTCAAGGAGGCAACCCGCCATTACCATCACCCTGACAAGCATACGTGGAGCCATGATGTGGTGCGCTTAGCGGTGCGCGAGACGGGCAGTTGGATGTTTGCCACAGGGCTTGAAAAGGATGTGTTGATGACGTTTGAGCGCAATTACACAGTGTTATGCAGGCGCTTTAGCCGTGGCGAGTTGACCGATGTGGAATTGCCAAAGGCACTACCTGAAACGGTGACGCGGCCGACTGAGGCGGCCAAGGCGAAATCAATTATTGCCAATTTACGAACCAACCTTGGGCTTAAGGGGGCAAATGATGGCGAATAAACCACTGACCCAGCGCGAACGCTTGATGCGCATCATCACAGGGAAACGGTTTTGGACCCTGTTTGAAATCCAGCAAGAGAGCTTTAACCGCTTTGGGGTTCACGACAGCGAGACGGCGTTAAGTGCGCGGTTTCGGGATATGCCGATGAACCAGCGGGTGAAGCGGATACGTTCGGGTACCCATCACACCTTTGAATATCGATTGGAGGGCTAGATGGCGCAGGTGATGACAGCAACAGGCGTAGAGCAAGGCAAGTTGAACGATGCAGTATTGCGCCGTTGGTTGCGGGCAGGGATAACGCGGGACTTTCGGGACACGCAGTTTCCGGCAGTGCGGTTACGGGCCTCGACCGATAGACGCCAAGCCTCGGTGTATTTAGTAATGAACGAGGCGGGCAAAACCGTGTGGCAAAAGCAGGGCGTGTGGCCCGTGATGTGCTTGAAGACCTTTTTAACCGAGTTACCTAGCTTGCTCGCCAAGCGCAGCATGGGCCAAGCGGTAATCAGCAACGAGTTTGCCACCGTCGCGCAATTGCTGGCGTGGTTTGTCACCCATGTGGAGTGCAACCGCACCTTAAGCAACAGCTGGCGCAGTAACTGTAAATCGTTAGTGAGTAAACATCTCAGCGGCTGCTTTGCTGAGTTACCGCTCAATGAGCTGAACTTTATCGCGGTGGACAGTTATTTAATCAAACCCATGTTGGCGCAGGGCTATTCGGCCAATTACATCAAAGCGGCGGTGAAGGTGTTGAAGCGAGCGTTATCGGTTGCGGCAGATTTACGGGTGTTAGACAGCAATAGCTTGGCGGGGTATCGGGTGCAAATGAGCTTGAAGATGCCGCCTTTGGTGGGCACGCAGTTAAGCGAGTCGGACGTGGGCCCGTTATTCAGCGCATTGCGAAATGCAGTAAGACCGGTGGCGATGTTGTTTGTGCTGATGTTGATGTTCGGTACCCGCATAGGTGAAACCCGCTTGGCACGTTGGGACCACTTTGCCGGCGATTACTGGTTTATTCCCGCCGAGAATGCCAAGAACCGCCAAGAGCATCGCTTACCTATGACGCCGACAGCCAAGAAGCTGATAACCCATTATGCCCAGTGGCAATACACGCATGTGGGCAAGCGGGCATTTTTGTTCCCAGGCGAAGTAGGGCCGGTGAGCATTCGGACCGCGCAATATTGGAGTGAGACGATTCGGTTTAAGGCGTTTACCTCCCATGCGCTAAGAAAACTGTGCCGCACCATTATTGCCGATATGGGCGTAGATACCATGGTGGGGGAGCGGATATTGAATCACACCTTGCCATTACTGCTGCGTACTTACGTTAACAGCACCTTAGATAAGGGCATGCTGATGGCGTTGGATGCCTACCATGCGCACTTAATCACGCTGGGATTTGATGATGTGGCGCCCGAGATAATGCGCCAATCGACCACTGAGACGAGTGAGCCGGACGAGCCAATGTTAGTGGGGTGGTTATGACGATAACAATAACAAATAGCACAACTGGGTTATGGACTTCACGCAGGAGGATTTATGGCTAATCGCGCCGCGGATGTATTGAAAGTAGGGCGCCGTTTACGGGGCATGACCCAAGACGAAGTGGCTGAGATTTACGGCATTAGCCGCAACACTTACCAACGTTGGGAAAATGGCCGTACTACTGCGCCCTATGACGATGTGACATCGATATGCCTTGATGTGTTTAAGCTTTCGATTGAGAAGATAAATGAGGTGGCCAATGGGCTTTAGCGATGAACCCGAGCAGATGATGAACATTAAGGCGTTGCGGTTAGGGCTTTATCGCTGGGGCCGTTATTGGGTGTACCAAGAGTTAGGCAAGGGGTTTTCAAACCGCAGCGCCTGCGACCGTTTAGGCGAAGCGCTGGGCGGTGGCAACTTAAAGCACGAACTCAACGTGCCTGCCCACGTCGCCCATTTTGACCACCTCGTTGAGCAGTTATCCATAAACTGCAAACGTGCCATCCGCGCCCATTACCTGTGTAAAGAGCAGTGGGCCTTAATGGGATTTGACAGCAAAAAGTCTTACATCTTCTGGCTAAGAAAAGCCGAAATGGCACTGCTAGATAGGATGAATTAAATGAAACGCCCTCTTACGAGGGCTGGCGGGTTAGCCGGTTGTCCACCAAGACTGCTAACCCGTTGATTGGATTTTATCAAAAGTTCGGACAGATACCTATGCAAAGTAATTCGCGATTAAATGATGAAAAGAAATATGCGCTTGCAGAAAGAATAACATATTTGCTTTCATGATTTGACCGTGAGTTTTGTGGCCTGTAGTAAGAAAATAGTAAAATAGTACGTTAAATCAACCAAACTAGATTTTGATTATTTTTTTGTAATACTCACATTTTGTTAGTGTTTTATTGTGAGTCGTTCTTCAATTGACAGTATTTGAAATCGTGGATTCATCACTATGGTTCTTGCACTTTACTGTATGAGCATTGCCCGAAAATGCATCAATATTCACATCAATGCCAGTGAAGCTGCACTGGCATGATTTTTCTAAAGGCTTGCTTTACTAAGTAGAAGGGCACTCATTTAGACAGAAATGCTTCATACTTCCCTCAATAGATATTCTGTAATGGAGAAGCCTTTACAAATACCACCTGTAGCCATTATCTAACTTTCCTTGTCTTGAACATCTATTGCGAATAATGACTGTCATTAATAAAAAATACTAAGCAAATTGTTCATTTTTAAAAGTACAGATCATACTGATACTTTAGGGGATCTTGTATATCGTTCCCTAAGAGCGATATTAAAAATTTTTCCGTTTGTACCATTCGAAAAAGTATCAGACAGGAGCTAGTTTATGTTTAAAAGCATGACAATAATACAAAAAATGACCACAGTGTTTTTTTATCCTTTCTTTACTGGTGTTGGGATTGGCTTGGTTTTCAGTTACTCAGCTTGCCAGCTTGCATAGTAATACGACTAAGATTACTGAAAACCTAATCCCTTCTATTCGTGCATCTGCTCAAATGCATGTTGCATTACTTGATGCTCGACGTGCTGAATTAAACATGGTAATTGACGTGATGAAACAGGACTCTGCTGCCCTGGAGATTAGTAAGCAGCGTTTTGAGACTGCCAAGCGCGAGTTTGAAATCGCCGACAAGCAATATGCTAAGCTGGATTTTGTGTCTGCAGAAGACAAGCAACAGTTTGACGAACTTAGCGCCGCCGCCGAAAAATATTTCGCTGCACACTCATCATTGGTGACAGCCATTGAAAAAGGGGACATGGCGAGTGCAAATGTGATGATCAAAACAGTGACCAAACAAACTTTGGAAGTGGCTGGAGAAGAAACTGCGAATTTACGAAATGAAAATGATCGCGCAGCACAGGAGATGGCGATAAGCAGTGAGTCAGCCTACAAAACAGCCAAAATGCTCAGCATTATAGTGGGACTTGGCACAATATTTTTTGTACTAGCGATGGCATTACTGTTAATCCGTCAGATAAAAAATCCCATAATGTTGTTGTTAAAGCAAACTAATCAGGTATCAGTTGGTAACTTGACCAATAAGCTCGACATGAATATGTTTGCCCGTGATGAGTTTGGTCAACTGGCAGATAGCTTTAATGAGATGCAAGATAACTTGCGCATGCTGGTTAGTGAGGTTTCCAACTCTGTAGTGCAACTTAGCTCTGCGGCCGAGGAGATAAGCGCTGTTGCTTTGCAGTCATCCAACAATATGGAAACTCAGCAAAATGAGCTAAACCAGTTGGCCACTGCGATGCATGAGATGCAAGCTACAGTACAAGACGTCGCTCGCAATACCAACGATGCCGCCAATGCAGCGACACAGGCAAGTGGCACTGCGACGCAAGGTAGTGAAACAGTTAATGACTCGATTGTGCGTATTGATAAGGTCGCTGGAGCGATAGAAGCTACCGCGGTAGTGATCCGTAAATTGGGAGATGATAGCCGTAATATTGGGATGGTATTGGAGGTGATCCAAGGTATTGCTGAACAAACTAACTTGTTAGCGCTGAACGCGGCCATTGAAGCTGCAAGAGCTGGTGAACAGGGTAGAGGATTTGCTGTCGTGGCAGATGAGGTGCGAACGCTAGCCAAACGGACACAGGACTCCACTTCTCAAATCAATAGCATCATTTCTGAATTGCAGTTACGGGCTAGTGAAGCTGGGAATACAATGCAGCAGAGCCAAGCTATGATGATTGAGACTGTTAACAAAGCTAAAGAGGCCGGAGAATCGATTGCGAAAATCAGCGGTTCAGTGAGCAGCATTTCTCAAATGAATATTCAGATTGCTACTGCGACAGAAGAACAGGGGGCGGTAAGTGAAGAGCTAAACCGTAATGTCGCAAATATTAGCGACGCTTCTGAAGAGGTGGCTACTGGTGCGAAACAGATGGCGATGGCATGTAACGATCTGAATCATTTGGCTACGCAGTTGCAGGATGTTGTGAGGAAATTTCGTATTTAACTAAATTATTTATTTTATATAATAAAGCACTGGCATTATGTCGGTGTTTTTTATGAGCATTAATAAATGAGAAGAGAATCACATTATCTTTAAAAAATTTTATCAGTTTCATGTTTTGTCGTCATGTTGGGTCGTACAATGCGGTCCCATCATGTGACTATCTGAATTTGTCTGATATCTTCTAGAAGGTATGTAGTACCGTCATAGGGAATGATGCTTGGATTGGATTTGAAGCAATGCTTATGTTTGGCATTAAGCTTCGTCACGTGCAGTAGTTGGTCGTTGCTTTGTTACTCATAGTGTAAAGTGCCCCAAAGTATTCGTGCGGGGCGCTATTTAGTCAGTCTAGTATTCTAAAATACTCTTTCATTAAAACTTATTCACTTCTTCTTAACCTAACTTCTGTTGTAAAGTTGCATAATTGGGTAAACATATTGATGTTTTGTCTGATTTAGTTAATTGCAGGCTGAGGAGTAAGCAATCTTGACTATTAATAGGACAAGGCTATCAGCACTTAGGTATTAACAATTGTATGGAAAAATCTTTACACAGTATCAAGTCGGTTATGTCCTAGACCCACTCTTTGTTGGGCCTGTATTTGTCATTACTGCTAAAGCTGAAATGGTACGATATTTGCTTTTTTGAAAAATTGCACTGGTTTTATCTACTTGAACTATACTCTGATTGAAAATGCATCTTATATGCTATAAAAGAAATTATTATTTAAATTATTGGTTTTTTGTAGTTGTAAAGTTGGATAAGGTAGCTTTGATTTTATATATTTTAAACTAATAAAAGTAGAGTTAACAACTAAGCTACTCATTATAAAGTAAGATAGAATGGTTAATTTATTTCATGTGAAAACAATGTGTTGTATTTTTTTTTGTATTTCTAATTTAGGAATGAGATAAATGAGTTTTATTGGTGTATTGGTTGCAATATTATTTATATTAGTTGGAAACCTTATCGAAGGTGGGCATCCTAGTGCCTTACTGGACTTACCAGCATTTATGATTGTTATCGGGGGAACAATAGGTGCAACTGTAGCACAGTTTCCTTTTTCAGTAATTATTGCTTCAATAAAACGCTTTAAGTGGCTCATTTTCCCTTTACGAACTGATTTGGCGGAGCGTGCCGAGTTTTTGGTCGAAATTGCAGGCGATGTGCGAAAAGGTGGTTTACTATCAATTGAAGATAAGATAGACCAAATTAACGATCCTTTTTTACATAAAGGACTTCAATTACTCGTTGATGGTTATGAAAAAGACAATATTGTAGAAATCTTAGAAAAAGAGATTGAATTTGAACAGCACGGTGTAGAACAAACTGTAAAAGTATATGAGGCAATGGGTGGCTATTGTCCTACGATGGGAATTGTTGGTGCTGTATTTGGACTAATTCATGCTATGGGGTTACTTGATGCCCCAGATAAATTAGGTGGTGCGATTGCAGTCGCATTTATTGCAACTATTTATGGCGTTGCTGCGGCTAATATCATCTTCCTGCCATTTGGAAACCGTTACAAAGCGTTTGCACATCAGTTAAGTGTATTTAAAGAGATGACTCTGACTGGAATAATTGGCATTGCAGACGGTGAGTCTCCACAACGTTTACAAGCTCATTTAAATCCATATTTGGAGCACTAACGAGATGAGAAAAAAGAAGGTTGATCCCCCAGAAAATCATGAACGTTGGTTAATTTCTTACGCAGATTTTATGACACTGCTATTTGCCTTATTTGTCGTGTTGTACTCATTTGCGATGAGTGATAAAAATGAAGCAAAGTTTATGGTTGAAGGTCTTATAGATTCATTGGCTAAAATCGGGTTGATATCAACTCCTGCTGTGACTTCATTAGCACCTGGAGGAACGAGTATACTCGAACCCAATACTGTGACATCCGTTGTAGATGCAGAACCAAAGCTTATTGAACTTGCAACAACTGCACCTGCAAGCTCCGAGAGCAATGACAATACGCTAGCAAATGCGAAGAGCAATGACACAATAAAAAAGTATAAAGAAATAATATCCGCTAAGTTAAAAAATGAAATAGAAAATCAAGAAATTGAAATTGATGCTGTGAGTGATAGTCTCATCATTCGAATCGGTGACAACAACACTTTTTTTGCATCGGGCTCTGCTTTTATACAACCTAAATTTGTACCGCTAATTGATAAGATTGGCGAGATTATCGCGTCAGTCCCAGGAAGAATAGTGATAGCCGGACATACTGACGCAACATTGCCAATGGAGATTTATGCTGACAATTGGGACTTATCATCTTTAAGAGCTACTGCAGTCGTTAGAGTAATCACTAAAAACAAGGGCGTAAACCCAAGTAGAATTATTGTTCAGGGCTTAGCTGATACACAACCTCGTTTTAAAAATGATACACCTGAACATCGTCAGAAAAACCGCAGAATAGAAATAATTATAAACCAGGGTAATACCGTTGAAAGCCATATTCCTATACCTGAATAATCATACAAAACTGTCTGACTAACACACTATTTTCTTAATGTTAACGCTCTTTATCTACAGAGAATGGCTTCTGAGTTAAATATAACGAGAATGTGTTTCATTAGCTAAAATTAATATTAAGGCAAACCCTAAGCAATAACACAAAAATAATGCTGAGGCTTATCTGATATAACTACAAATGTAAGCTCTTTTACTTTGCTCATTGCAACAATTCCCGGCTACTGAGCCGATTACTAATAAAAATAGCCAGTTTGGTGGCAAGTGGCATATCCAATTCTATAACGGTCATGGCCGTCGGAATGGACCAGTCATTTATCTATACGTCAGGATGGTGAGAGGAAAACAAAAGTAACGGCTCTCACTATGAGGTGGCATTGCTGATAAAGAGCTAATGCCTACCGCTTTTAGCCCAGAGATTACCTTTTGAAATGAATACCTTCCAAAGTTCAGAAACCTAATAGCTGGTCAGTAAAAGTCAATCTCATTTGCGTTAGTGACATTAAATCCTATAAACGTTTATCAATCTCTTACAGTACAAAAGATTTGAATATGCACATTATAACGAACAAGTCGCAGAAACATTAAGTAGGGAGAAGACACCGAACAAAGTCATCAAACTCGGTAACCTGTTCATCAGCAAGTAGCGCTACCAGCTAACAACTTTTGGTGCAATTGCATTTCGTGAAAAATTCAATAAAAATCGCTTATGAAACAAGAAATTAAATATCATTCACATAATTTAATTAACAGTGAAAAACTGATATTTTATCCACTTATTTAACTATCAAGTTGCTATTTCACACACTTAAAGGCACAAAATGACAGACTGGATTTATTTTCTTAAAGCGTTTCTACTTGGAATTATTGAAGGTATCACTGAATTTTTACCAATTTCAAGTACTGGACATCTTATTTTAATTGGTGATTGGATTAACTTTCCCTCACATGAGGCAAAAGTATTTGAGGTTGTCATTCAATTAGGAGGGATTTTAGCAGTATGTTGGTTATTCCGAATTAAAATTATAACACTAATTAATGGGGTACTAAAGTCCGACCCTGTAGCACAACGATTTGCAGCTATGGTCATGATTGCTTTCTTGCCAGCCGCTATTATAGGGGCATTATTTATTAGCAATATTAAACAGCTTTTATTTAATACAACCGTAGTTGCTTCAACATTAATTATTGGAGGAATTATCATACTTTGGGTTGAAGGACGAAAAAAAACAGTTGAAATAACAAGTATTGAACAGATAGGATTAAAACAAGCTATAGCAATAGGAATAGCACAATGTATTTCAATGATCCCAGGCACATCTAGATCTGGTGCTACTATTATTGGCGGTATGTTATCAGGGGTATCACGGCAAGCTGCAACAGAGTTTTCATTTTTCTTAGCCATACCAACCATGCTAGGTGCCGCAGTATACGATGCATCAAAAAATTATCATTTGCTAAGTATAGATGATATTTGGGCAATAGTTTTTGGATTTATTGCAGCATTTTTCTCGGCAATTATTGTTGTTAATACACTAATTCAATTTGTTGCCAAACATTCATTAAATATTTTTGCATGGTACAGAATTATATTAGGCATAATAATTCTTGTTCTTGCCTGATACAAGTAAGGCTTATAAAAATATCGTAACACAATAAAAGCATTCACATAAACCACATGTGAATAAATGAAAAAGTACCAATAAAAAACATACAGTTAATTTTAATTTGATGGCTAGGCGAAACTTCCACCTAACCATCAATTATAATTATTAAAAAACAACATTCGCTAAAAGCAATGTTAACGCGTAGCCCAAGCAATAACATAAAAATAATGCTGGGACATATCTGATATAACTAACAAATGTAAGCTCTTTTACTTTGCTCATTGCAACAATTCCCGCTGCTGAGCCAATTACTAATAAAGAACCACCAACACCAACACTGTAGGTTAAACCAAGCCATTCAGAAGTATTGAGAACAGGCTCAGCCTTCAGCAGCGCAGCAGTAAGCGGAACGTTATCAATTAAAGCAGAGCCCAAGCCAGCGACAAAGTTTGAAATATTGGGGTTAAACATCGCATATGCTTTAGCCAATAAATCCAGTGTTCCAATTTCTTTAAGCATTCCAACCAACAATAAAATCCCCAAGAAGAATAATAATGTGTCATATTCAACTTGGCGAATGTATTCAAGGATTTTTATCTCCTCTTTATCACTACGAAAAATATGGCCAACTAAAAACATAATTGATAGACCAGTTAAAAAGGTTAACACAGGGGGTATTTCAAACAGAATGTTAAACAACATAGTCATCATAATTGTACAAAAGAAAATGAAGGCAATAAGCACATCAACCTTTTGATATGTAAGTTTATCGTTCGAAGTCGTAACGAACCCTTCAATTTTATAAGAAAAAATTGTAGCCAATAAAATTACACTTATAGATGATGGAATAAACAATATAATAAGTTCAGACATCTTTACATGTCCACTCAAAAAAATCATTAGAGTAGTGACATCACCAGTAATAAGTGCTACCCCTCCAGAGTTGACTGAGAAGATGATTAGTACAGCCATTTTTAGACGAATACTATCTTCTAATTTAAACGTATATAGTAAACCAATGGAAACAAGGGTTGCTGTGACGTTATCGCAAAATGCTGAAAGAACAAGTGAAAACAAACCTACTTGGATCATCAGCAATCTCACAGAAACCTTCTGTGGGAATATTTTTTGTACCATCACTTGAATCATACCTTTGGCATTAAGGTATGCAACAAACGTCATTGTGGACATTAAAAATAACCAAAGAGTTGCAATCTCGAGTAAGTTTTCATTGAATTTATGCGCTACAACCTCCTGATTTGCCACGCCATCAGCATTAATGAAAAGTGTAGCCCACGCTATACAACCAAAAAAAAGCGTTGTTTTTGCTTTATTGATATGAGTAATTTCTTCAAAAATAATACTTAGCAAAGCTAATATAGCTAATGATATTAAAAACGCATGTAACATAATTTTTATCCAGTAAAATAAAAATTCATCAATACTAAATGCTGTGATTCTTACAAAAGACAACAAATAGCAATTTATAGAGCATTAACAGCAATTTATATTAACATGCAGTCAACAAAAATAAAATGGTTAACGTTTCATTTTTAACGTTTATTCACTCTCAATGTATTTATGAGAAATAGAGTTATTGCCAATATCTAATTGTCATTGATTACAGAACTTGATGCAGTAAAGATATTAAATGCATTTGACGAATACTCAACAAGTTTACTGTTTTCTTCAGCAATAAATAATGCGCTAATATCGTTTTTATTAGCAGCCTCAACCCCTCTCTCATGCCCCAAACATAAAAGTGCAGTAGACCAAGCGTCAGCAAGCGTTGGATCCTTATTCAATACAGTAACCGATACAGTGTTATGTATTACAGGATAACCAGTTCTGGCGTCTAAAATGTGTGATAAACGGACACCATTATTATCAAAGTAATGCCGATAAGTACCAGAAGTCATTATTGCTTGATCTTGTTTTATGGTTAATAGCTTGTGTAGTATATTTTTATCCGGCAAAGGACGTTCAATCGCAACTTTCCAATTAGAGCCATCGGGTTTATGCCCCTTTACTACCATTTCCCCACCAATTTCAACTAAATAATTTTTAACATCATATAATTCTAACGTTTCAGCTAACTTACCCACACTATAACCCTGAGCAATGGAGGACAAATCTACATTAATATATGGACTCGATTTTGACATCGCATTAGATTGTAAATGTAAATGTTGCATCCCTGTTTTTTTAAGTGTTTCAGAAATAGCTATTTCACTTGGGACCATTAACTGAAACTTATCAAAACCCCATAGATCAAATAAGGATTTTACCGTTAGATCATAACATCCATAACTTTTGGCAGAGACGTTTTTAGCCTTTTCAACTAAACTCACGATTTCCTCGCCTACTACGATAAGCTCTGTACTCATGGATGAGTTAAATAGGCTAATAGTTGAGTCGGGCCTATAATTAGAGAGATTCTTATCTAGCTCTTCAAGTTTCTTATTTATATTCGCCTCAAGTAAAGAAGAGTTAACATTATTTGGGCTCCAAAAACTTATGTGCCATGTTGTCCCTTGTGCCTCTCCTTCCAGTTTAAATATGTGTGGTGTAGGCTGACAACCAACCATCATCAAACAAATAATAGAAAAACAACCAGTCAATCTCATGTTAAATCTCCAAACTCGTCATTTCGTTATCCAATGGTTAATTTTGTTTCGGGGTAACGTATACGTTTAGATTTTGGGCTCGCTAAAAAATAGGCAAGAGTTAAGGGGCCTAATCGTCCCATAAACATTAAAAATATTATAATGAATTGACCAGCCACAGTTAAATTAGGTGTTAACCCCCTTGACAATCCTACGGTCCCAAATGCGGATACAGCTTCAAAAATAATATCTATCATTGGCGCATCCTCACTGAGTAATAAGAAAAATATAGAGGCCCAAATTGTTCCAACAGATATCATCGCCAGTGCTAATGCTTTACTTATTGTCTCTTTAGATATACCACGATGATAAACATAAACAGTTTCATAACGTCTTAAATAACCATAAGTTGCCAATATTAGCACCATAAATGTCACGACTTTTATGCCACTTGCGGTGCTTAACGAACCTCCACCTATGAACATTAACATTAACATTAATGCGGTTGTTGAATTTTCAAGTTCATTTATCGGAAGTGTATTAAATCCAGCCGTTCTTGGGGTTACAGCTTGGAACCAAGACGCTAGCCATTTACCCGTTTCAGATAATGGCGATAAAGTCATAGGGTTATTATATTCAATACAATAAATAGCGAGTACGGCTACAGCATTAATAATAACCGTCCCAATAATCATCATTTTGCTATAAGTTGTTAATTTAGCCCAGCGTCTTTGACGCCATAAGTCAATCCAAACACTAAACCCTAAGCCTCCAATAATAAATAATGCGGTAATTGTCAAATTGATAACAGGATCTTCAACATAGGGGATGAGACTGTCCGGACTTAGCCCTACGCCAGCATTATTAAAAGCAGATATTGTGTAAAAAAAACCATGAAACAGACTCGTTTTCCAACCTAGTTCATCTGACCAAGAAATAGATAAAATCAACATGCCAATTAATTCAACACAGAGAGAGAAAATGAATACCGACTTAGCAGTATTCACTAATGTCGAACTATTCGTACTATTATAAGCCTCTTTTGCTATAGTATTTTGGAAAAACCCAATTTTCCCGCCTAAAGCTAACAAGGTTACAATAGCAAATGTCATGATGCCTAAACCACCAAGTTGAATTAATAGGGCAACAATGACCTGTCCAAATGTGGTATATACAGTTCCTACATCAAAAACGACTAAACCTGTCACTGTTACTGCAGAAGTTGCATTAAATAAACTCTGACTCCAAGTAACAGGGGCTGTTGTGGCTATTGGCAATTTAAGCAGTAGAGTGCCAATTAATATTAAAATAATAAAGCTCACCGACAGTATTAAAGGTGGAGCCGCCAGTATTTTTTTTGCCGCTTTAGGTGTTTTCTTTGCTATATAAATCGATGGATGCCAAGAAACCATGATTAGATTAACCTTGGAGCAATAGATTTAAGTTCATTTTGAGTCCCATAAAGTAATAATATATCCTCTTCATGTAGACAAAAGTCAGTGCTAAAGCTAGAGAAAACCTGAGTGCCACGTTTAACTAATATCGGTTTAACACTGCCTTTTAAAAGTTCGAATATAAGCGTATTATGCAATTTATTTCGTATATGAACTTCAACAACGTATAAACCGTTTCCTAATGGTAAATAATTATTCACCATCGGATAATTAAGTGCCTGTGCTACGCGGATCCCCATTTCCTCTTCAGGGTGAATTATGCGGTTAACTCCTAATTTAGAAACAATCGTGTGATGAGCCTTAGTACTCGCCTTAACCCATATTTTTTTTACACCAATATTTTTTAATGCTAAGGTACACAATAAGCTTGACTGCATATCTTCGCCAATAGCAACTAAAACAGCCTCACTATTTTCAAGATCTAATTCACGTAAGGCATTTTCATCAGTGGAATCACAAACAACGGTTTGAGTTAATTCATCAACATACTTTTCTGCCAACTTTGGATCTCGTTCGACTCCTGTTACAGTATGCCCTAAATTGATTAATTCTAACGATGCAGCAGTACCAAAACGACCGAGCCCAATCACTGTAAAATGTGCCATAACTGTCCTAAATGCAGGATAAAAAAAACAGCAGAACAGTAACCTAACGCTTTTTTTATAGCAATACTCTTATTGGTACATATTCAATACTACTCCATACTCGTCTGATTTTTCATCGCATTATTAATATTGTGGTGTTGTTGGATAAAACCTCTACTCATCTATTTTGTCACAACTCCATTAGCTAAAATCAGGAAATGTGATATTGAATAACGATTCCAACACAGAATAATCAGCAACAAAGATTAACAATAATTTATAAAAACCACCTCAATCTTAATGAAGTTCTTATTGATTAAAACAAGGCCAAAAGGCATAGTGCAGCGATAAATTGGGTCCTAAAACGCATTTTTTGAAGTGTCACAAGCAATGCCTTATATCGCCATAACGAGTGGCACCTAATAGGTTACCCCGTATTGTGAGAGTGTGAAATGCTGTGTATAAAAGTTTTGGGTAAGGGATGTGAAAAATGCACAAATACTGCCGCACTAATTACTGCGATCGCTAATAATCATAGTATCAGTATTAATTTGATTATGGAGACAAATCCAGAAATAATAATGGACTATAGAGTGGTGAGTTCACCAGCAGTTGTCATTAACGAAAGATTGGTGCATTGGGGCTCTACTCCCCAACAACAGATGGTCGAGTCATGGCTGAAAATTTAACGCCGAACCATTACACTATTGCAGCCAAATACAATAGAACGGTATCCTTAACCAATACGAGTATTTAAACAGAACCCCAAAATTAATGTACAAGAACTATACATCGTAAAAGAGATACAAGATGTATCTCCTTATAAAATCATTAATTTACAAAACATTAATCACAAAACACAGGCTATTGACAGTTCTTATCTTGATCACGTGTTTTCCAAAGTGAATAGAGTACACCTGCGACAAGTAAGCCAAAGGTAACGCCTAAAGAAAGTGCCGTAGGGATTTTAAAATCCACTAACCCTTCATGGTTAAAATACACTAGACCCACTTTCACCCCAATAAATACTAATACCACTGACAGCGCATACTTAAGGTATTCGAAACGGTGCACCATAGCTGCCAAAGCAAAATACAAGGCTCGTAGCCCCAGAATCGCGAAGATATTCGAGGTATAGACAATAAAAGGATCTTGGGTAATCGCAAAAATAGCTGGAATACTGTCAACTGCAAACACCAAATCCGCGGTTTCTACTAAGATCAACGCCAAGAATAACGGCGTAGCCCACCATCCTTTTGTTAACTGATGCTCTTCACCCCGTACCCAGAATTTTTCTTTATGCAACGTTGGCGTAAAACGCATCTTAGTGCGTAACCATTTGTAAAACTTATTATCTTGGATATCACCGTGCTCATCGTTTGAGAAGAGCATTTTCACGCCAGTGAAAATCAAGAAGAGTCCAAATAACACAAGTACACCTTGATACTGGGCAACAAGCACGGCTCCAAGACCGATCATAATGGCGCGCAACACTAATACGCCCATAATGCCCCAGAAAAGCACTCTATGTTGGTATAAACGTGGGATACCTAAGCTACTGAAGATTAACGCGATAACAAATACGTTATCCATAGACAGTGATTTTTCAATCAGATAGCCCGTTAGGTATTCCATACCAGCGGTTGAGCCCTTGTACCACCAGAGCCAAGCCCCAAACAATAAGCCCATACAGATATAAAAGGCTGAAAGCTTTAAACTTTCAGCCACAGTAATTTCATGCTGCTCCTTGTGCAATACACCAAGGTCAAAGGCTAATAACGCCAGCACAAAACCGAAAAACATTAACCAAACCCAAAGCGGGTAACCCACAAATAGCGTGGAAAAAAATTCCATATGTATCCTTAATCACATTCAACTGAAGTTAACACTTATCAATATAACTTGAAGCCTCGGTTCACCAAAGCATGCCCGCATAAAGAATAGAAACAGTGTATATGATTTAGTTAATGGAAATAACTTATTGTCGATTACTCAAAAATGCATACAAAATTTGGCACTACTGAGAAAAATTAAAGTTTATTAATAATACCTTAAGCGATTGCAAGCCAACATAGATCCCTCTTACCATGAAATCGGTAACTTATAATTGACTAGGATCACAGAATGTTATTCAGGCATCTTGTCGTTTGGCTATATAGCCTTGCAGTGTTACTTGGTGCATCCAAATCAGTTATCCAGGTTGAGTTTACTGGTAGTTCAGCATTACTTGACAGTAGTCATGTCGTTACTCTTCTGCCTATCTCAGAACCTTCATTCAATTCACTTCGACCCCTTTCTGATAACAATGAACTGCTGACACCTCAATTATCGACAATTATCACTCAGTTTTCAGTCAATGAACATTCGAACACTCTCCCGTCCAATGCTGCGCTAGGAAGTCTTTGTCGTGGAATGCCGATAGGACAAGCTCCCCCCTTGGTTTTTTAACGATTTAATCCCTTACATAACTAAATTAATATACTGAGGATTTTTATCATGAAAACTTTGCATCCCTTTAATGTGAACTCTTCGCCTTTATACGTTGCACATCATCCACTCACTCTCCAATGCCCCGCTATAGCAGCTATGCAGCAGATAGCCGAACATCACTTATGGTCTTTGCCACTGGAAATGTCGGTTGCAGATGCCAGAAAACGTCTATTGACGACCTCTGGTATAACATTTCTGGTCATCAATCCGTCAGGCCGTTGGGAAGGAGTCATCGGCTCTGCCGAAGTTGCTTCGGATCGTATACTGCCCATAGTCAGCAAAACAGTAACGCCATTTTCGCTGACACTAGCAGATGTAATGCTACCCCGAGATAAACTGCAAGCCGTAACCCTGTTAGAACTTCAGTTTGCCACTGTAGCTGATGTCTTAAATACTTTAAGCGCTTCTTCTATAAGACTATTATTGGTTATCGATGCCGACGATAAGCTTTGTGGCATTATCAGCGGTGATAATATAGCTGAACGACTATGCTTACCTACGCAGCCAAAACAAAGTTTCGCAGCTGAGATAGTTCATCAATTACATGAAAGCCATAAGCTAGCGACCAACCATTAGTACAGTTAGGCATTCAAGTGAAATGCGGTTGGATAACCAACCGCATTAATTCGCTTAGTATGCAAGCCTAAAAGAGTTGATACGGAGCAGTATTACATTTGAAATACATCAGTAAACGAATGTTATTTATAAACTAAGCAGTGATTGATCAAGTGATTCTGTATGCTTTATCACTGGCTCAAAAGTAACACTGTTATAAGTGATTCACCACTAAGCTATTTCGTTCCTCACTCAACACCTGCAGATAAATTTCCGTAGCCTTGCTGTCACAGTGTCCTATTAGCTTGCTGACCACATTCACCGGCAGACGTGTCACCCGATCTCGTTACGCTTTTGCCCAGTCGTCAGCTTTACCCAATCCCAATTTACATCATGAGTTGTGAGCAGTAATACGCTAATGACGGTCGATAATGGCCGGTACCTAAGCATGGTGTTCCGCTTGGTCATACGATCCTGCTGTGTTGACCTGCAGGTGTGTCCGTTAATCTCACGCTGGCTAATTGCTTGTTGGGATAAGGGTATGGATAGGGCTGATACCTAGCATCAAGCTGAATTCTTCCGTTCGTTAGCTGCTTAATACCTGCAGATGCATTAGTCATTCAGGTATTCGCTTATGTCTGTGGGTGAAGTCGGCATTGATAGGGCATATATAGGCGTGTTGTACAGCGATGGCGAGTGGCGGATACCGCACGTTTCCTTAGTCTTATTTGTTACATGTGTGTTGTTTTGAGATAGGTGTATTAAACCATTGGGATTCAACAGTGCTTCGATGCGGCCTAGATAATCCCTAGATCCCCTCAAAAAGTTGGGAGCACTCAAACCTATGTGGCAGCTGGGCTACAGGCGAGTCGTTGCATCAACCCTACAGGAGGATGCAACGGCTCGCTTTTGTTGCTGTTGTGTTAACGCTTGAAGGGCGTAAAGGGTAGGGTAAAAGGTGAGTTTTTTGGCAGTTCTGGGTGAATTGATGGCGCCTAAATGGATCCTTCTATTCGGCTCACTGTTTCGGTCGCGGCCTCATCCTGCGAAGGCGTTATCAGCTCCCCGTTTTTAGTCATCGAAAGCAGGTGAACTGGGATGATCTGCACACTGTTTCTGGGTGATTGAACGCGTTTTTAGGCTCATGCTGTCTCAATCTGAATTGTTATTTAAATGTTTCTATTTGATGGGTGTTGTTCAGTGTGTTGCACCAATATGGTTCAACCGTTTTTCGATGCGGCCTAGATAATCCCTAGATAGCCTCAAAAAGTTGGGAGCACTCTAGCCCATGCAGCAGTAAGGCTACAGACGAGTCATTGCATCAACCCTAGTGGAGGATGCAATAGCGTGCATTTGTTGTTTTAGTGTTAAATGTTGACGATAGGGTGAAGAGGGTAAAAGCCAAGGTTTTAAACGGTTTTTGACGGTTTTATGTGAACAGTAGCTGTCTAGGCCTTGGCTCACTTTAGCCGAGTGCCAAGCTCGTTCTCTTTACCTATATTAGTCATCCTGCATGGATAGGAATGGAGCGATGATCATGTGCAATTATGAGGAATTTTGATTTTCAGATGGGCGGATTTTGTGCCTCGCCGATGCTCACGGTTTGATTGAAGCAGAACGCGACACCTTATGGTGATGAGAATCACTCGCAACTCGATGTAGATGCGAACAATTATCATCGCGGGTCCTTCCGGCTCGGTTGATTGCGGGTGCGGCGAAGCGCAGTGCTTCACTACATATGAGGATTTTAGAGGGCTTGGTTGTTGTTTTATTAGCGGGCTTTTAGGGGGCGTTCATAATATTGAACGCTATATATGGTGTTGATTATAAATAATTATTCTCCTTACTTTCTCCGAAGCTCAAAAAATAGGTGTGCTCGGATATACCAACTTCGACAGATCGATTTTGTGATCCTTTGATCTTTGCTTTATGCGCCAATGTTATATCTCCATTTTTTTACTTCGGAGGATGAGGTAGTGGCGATATAAGCGGAGCAAAGAGGGCTAAACCACCTTCTTAGGAAGGTGGTTTATTTCAATTTGGCTTATTTTTTAAAGAATGCTTCGTTTGTACCGTATGGGCCTAGGTTAAGATCACGTTTACGAATGGCATCAACACGATCAAAGGCTTCTTCAGCCACTCTCAAGTTTTTCACATCTTTGCGCCAATAGTATTTAAAACCATCAAAATGAGCATTATTCGGATACCAGTAGAACACGCCTAAACCCTCTTTGTTTAAAATTGGCGTGTTGTGGATATGAGCCCCAGGTATGTAGAAGTATTGACCTTTAGCTAGGGTTTCAAATTTATTGTTTGCTAATGTTTTACTTGTGCCATTTACGACGTAATAACACTCTGGTTGGCCATGAAAGTGCGGCTCATGATCTGACTTGCCACCATTAGTAATACCGATAACAACTGGGCTGTCAGACAATTCTTTCCAAATATAGCCAACGGGAGAGTTTTTAGGGTCGCAGTTTTTTGCTTCTAGGACATTGCCATTATCATCCAAGGTTTTACAAAAACGTTGATCCGCGGCGATGCTGTCGTTGGGTTTAATGGTATTAAAATCGATTTTGCCTGCTTCCCAATCAGTAATATAAGCTTCAATTTCTGGGTTACGACATTGCTCAGGCATAGTATCTTGTGGGACATAAGGAGTACTGTCCGCTGGCACCGGTGTCATTTGTTGATATGGAAGTTGTGCATGGTTACATTGTGGGCCTTGCGCCATAGCTGCCGTTGATGCCAATGCGGCGATTCCAAAAAGCATTTTTAATTTCATCATTATCTATCCTATTGTCTTAATTTTTAAAATGGCGGTATTGTGTTGGTATTATTGTTCTGTCACTAACAATAAAGAGATTGGTCTACCGCAAAGGTGAAATGGATCACGTCATGTTTTCAGTGGCAAACTTATTCGTGACTCTGCTCGCGAATAATCTTATCTGCGACCCTAGCATTAGAAATAGAATTGCAGACTGACTTGTGCATAGTTGGAGGCTCCCTGAGTTGCCCTGGGCTGGGATACTGTGGGCACAAGAGAAGTGATATTGTCTTGCATTTGATAACGACCTATTTCAGCGCCTAAAGTGAGTGATTGGGTTAAATTGGTGAATAAGTTAACCCCAGAATGACTACGATCTGTTTGTTCTACTTTTGTGGATGTGTGCCCATAAAAGATACTTGAACGTGTGTGTTGGGTCCAAAAGTGCCTATAGGCGAACATGACGGATAAAGAATTTTCTAATTGCCCATCTGTGATATCTCTAGCTGCATCGGTTCCTACATAGCGCCCTAAATGACCATAGTGCAATTGAATACGAAGATCATCTTTCCCTATGGAATGTATTTTTGCCGCTATTGATGTACCACCACCCCATTGGGCTGTATCGGCGGAGTCTAAATATCTTAGTAAACCTGATATCGACACATTACCCCAGTCACCCGATTGGTTGTAACGAACGATCATGTCTGGCAGATAATCATGGTTGGTATCAATCCATAGCGGTTCTGTTGACGTGAGTGCTGTGGCGAATTTAGTTTGTGCACTTGCTTGTTCTGGTGATTGAGTTCCGTAGGTGTAGGGGTTTTCTAGGGCAAACTGCCAATGGGCTGTGTCATAGCGTACCAGCGCTTGTCTTATCATGGCTTGACCAACTAATGGCCCGCCTAAATCGGCTGTTTCAGCAAAGGTGCTGGTATTGACTAAGGTGGACCAAGTTTGCCCAGCCGTTACGCCTTGGTAGGATATAAATGCGTGCCTTAGGCGGGGGCTGTAGGAATTGGAAATGATCGGATTCCCCTGCGCCGAGCCAACAAAGTCGATTTCAGCAAAGGCTTGAACTTCATTTGAGGTGATGGTCATATTTACGCGACTTTCTTGCGAACTGAATTGAGTACGTTTAGTGTTATCCGCGAAAGAACCTCCACCTGTCCAACTGTCTTGAAACTTCAGATTACCTTCAACATAACGTGCGTTTGCCTTAATAAATCCCCCCATTTGTAACTCTGTTCCATAGAGTGGTGAAAACGGAATAAAAAATAGGGATAAGGCGAGTAAAGTGTGTTGCTTCATGGTTGGCTAAATCACATTGAAAAATAAAAAATGCCCTAATAAATAGGGCATAAAAAGAAGGGTCGATCAAAACCGCAGGAACGTTCCGATCGACTTGATTATTACAAACAAGATTTAGAATGGAGAGTTAGAAATAATAGCCAAAGTTGATGTTAATGCGTTTATCCCAATCATTACCGACTTCCGGTAATCCAACATGGTCGTTATTGGCAGTAGAGAAGGTCATATTTTTACCCATAACAAAGTCGATCATTGTGTAGGTAGGACCTGCAGAAATCGCCATACCAGTGACGTTTTGCATACTGTTATCGTAGCTATCATCATCAACATCTGGCGTCATTAAACCAAAGTCGTTGTAGAACTTAATGCTACCCCAATCTGTGTTCACGGTTTTGGCAATGTTGATGTTATAGGCTTGGCCCTTAGAAGCAATTTCATACTGCCAGCTCACTACTGACACGCCAATTTTATTGGAGTCGATAGCATCTGCAGCATCGTATTCATATTGCATGGCTTGCATTTGTAAATTCCAGCCTTTGTAGCTGCTGTCTAAATGCAATGCTACGGCATAGCGATCGCCATTGTTGCCCGTCTCGTTGTTGTAGATTTGGCCATACTGCACAGAGCCACCAAAGGTAGTCGAGCCACCTTCGTATTCTGTTGTATAAGTTTGGCGCACGTTTAACTGGTTAGTCTCTTCATTGTGATACTCAGTGCCATTGATGGTACCGGAATACAAATCGGTCGAATAACGCTTGTTCTCGGTCGCACCATATTCAGCATTTTTGTAAAAGGCTAAATCAGTATGCCAGCCATTTTTTTCGTAAGTGGCTTTAAGACCGATATCATGATCATCCTCAAAACCTAAGTAGTAAGGTAGACCAAACCACCAACTGTTAGAAATAAACTCGCGATTACCAAAGGGTACCTTGTTGATACCAAATTGCAGTTGCCAGTCTGGATCAATGTTGTAGTAACCATAACCGTACTTAATATAGTTAGTGCCTGAAGTAAAACGGTATTCTGCGGCTAAACCGAAGTCGCCTTTTTTACCATCAAATTTAATTGCGGCCATATCAAAATTAAAATCGCCGCCTTTGTCTTTTGAGGCTTTGTCATAATCTTTATAACCATAGTTAACACGCACTGCACCGCCAACGTTAATACCATCTTCTTGTTGTTCTGCAGCAAAAGCGGCTGAACTCGACATGGCCATTGCAGTTGCAACCATGGACAGCATAAACCGAGTGGATTGTTTCATCATCGTTACCTTTTATTTTAGTATTTGAATTTTAATAA
Source organism: Shewanella sp. DC2-4 (assembly GCF_013248875.1). Taxonomy (NCBI): domain Bacteria; kingdom Pseudomonadati; phylum Pseudomonadota; class Gammaproteobacteria; order Alteromonadales; family Shewanellaceae; genus Shewanella; species Shewanella sp. DC2-4. The sequence continues at coordinate 1,621,894 of NZ_JABRVR010000002.1, forward strand.
TTAATTTACATTTCTTTGAACCAAGTACGGTGGCATTCAGCACAAACTGGGGCCTTTTTTTCGTGTTCAGCGTGGCAGGCTAAGCAGCTTGCACCTTCGTTGTAGTGCAACGATTTGTGCGGATGAGCTTCTGGGATCGGTAGCTTTTTCTCGTCAACGGGGATACTGGTTATGTCACCGTGACATTCAACGCACGCAGCGTCGGTAGCATTTTGCTTACCAGAACCTTGGTGACAGCTTTTACAGCCTTCTTGATAGAGAGACTCATGATTTACTCGGCCTTGAGTACTGCCTTTCATTTTGACCAGCTCTCCGGCGTTTACATTGCCAGCAAATACGAATCCAATAAGGAGTGTGAGTAGTAATTTATTCATAATATTTAAGCCTGCATGTCAGATTTGATGGTTTCAGATACGATAATTCCCATCGTCAAGCACTCTAGGCATGCCGTTGAACTTAAACGTGTTCCACCATGTGTACCACCGGTCGCTTCGCCAACTGCATACAGTTTCTTAATTGTCGTTAACGATTGACTGTGCATAACACGGGCACCTAAATCGGTTTTTAATCCTCCCATGCAGTAATGCACTTTTGGCCAGATCCGCGAGACAATAAAGGGAGGTTTTAGCTGTACAGCCGTATCCATCATGCGGCCAAAGAGTGGATCAACACCTTTAGGTACTTGTTGGTTGTACTCAGTAACGGTTTGTTTTAACTCATTTAGTGGGAGATTAAACTGCTTAGCTAATTGCTCTAGGCTATCAACTTTCCAGGCAATTTGGTCACGCACGGCACGGGTGACGCGTTCATCGCCAACATGGTCATCATGATTAAAAAACACGACAGGATAAGCGGGGGAACCATCTGCATTACGGTTTTTCATTATGGCGTCAGAGCAGGTTTTTCTGTCGGCACGTTCATTCATAAACCGTTTACCATCAAGAACATTGACGGAAATGCCCTTATGGAAACCAATCGACAGTAACGCATTTGACCAACCGAAGCCGCCTTCATCAGGCGAACCCCAGTGGCCAGTTTGAATAAAGCTCATATGTATAGGCAGTGCACCGTGTGCCATGGCTGTAAGGGTGACTTCTCCAGTCGCTCCTAGCGCATTGGTGCAATCAAGTGTCTTATCAAGCGATGGATCAACCAGCTCACGCAGTTTTAAATTTCGAGAAAAACCACCGTGGGCAAGGATAACGGCCTTGTTAGCTTTGATATAGATTGTTTTGCCGGTTTTGAGATCGGGGAAACGATAATTTTGGCGAACTTTGAGGCCGATAATTTCCTGACCATCCATTATGAAATCTTCAACATAGTGTTGAAGACGATATTCAACTCCTTCTTTTTTACCCACTTCATAAAGTTTAGTGGTGATATCGCCGCCCACACCGTGTTGGGTACGAATCGCTCGTGCTTTATTATGTCCACCCACTTGCTGGTTAAATCCTTCGCGAAACTTTACCCCTGCATTAATACACAGGTCATAGGCATCCAGTGCGCGATTAGCCATTTGGCGCAACATGTCAGTATTTTGCATACCGCGGCCAGAAATGATCTGATCTTTAACCAGTTCCTCTGGCGAATCATCTTGAATGCCTTGGGCTAATTGGATTGGATTTTTGGGAATGGCTAGCCAACCGCCATTAATCGCAGAGTTACCGCCAATGACTTGCATTTTTTCCAATACAAGTACGGAACCAAGACCTTGGCGTTTAGAATTGAGTGAAGCAGATAAACCCGCGAAACCTGAACCCACGACGATAACATCGCGTGTTTCATCCCATTTTATGTTTGATGCGCACTCATTAGCTGATGCAGCACTTGGCAGTGCGGCTGCAATACCGCCAATAGCTGCACCTGCACCCAGTTTTAAAAAGTTTCTTCTATTATGCATGTTGTTCACCCTCTACTTCAGTATGCAAGCAAGATAGAGGCTATGGGGCAGGCTAAAGGTGAACTAAGTCACGGCTTTTTTGGAGTGGCAAACTTATTCGTGAGTTATGTCTAGAATAATCTTTTTTGAAAATGAAAGTTTTTTGCAACAAAAATGTAAGTGAAGGGATTTTAATCTTTGAAAAAAACTTGTTGTTGCAATGTATGCTTGAGGTAACTCACAAAGAACATAAATAAAATGCTCACTTGCGTGAGCTTTATCCCGATTAGTCATCCTTACCCTATAACAGGCATAAGTTAACAACGCATAATTCACGCTTACTTAGCGTTTTATTCGGGTTTAGTGCATGAAATGTCCTTCTGACACACTATCTATTTTAAGGTGCAATCAAATACTGGATGCAGCTGAGCTGTTGATTGAGTCGCAAGGTATCGTCTCTTTTAAGTTTTCTCAACTGGCCAAAGAAGTCGGTTGTTCTACTGGTACCTTGTACAAATTTTTTGAACGTAAAGAAGACGTTTTAGTTTGTCTGTTTCTAAGAAGTGCAACCTCTAATCACTTGCCAATTTTTATTAATAAAAATCCTGAATTAACGGCTAAAGAACGAGTATTGTTGCCAATTCTATTTACCTTTGAAACGATAAAACGCAGCAAAAGCTTTGCAACGTTACGTTCTGTTTCTGTTAATACCATGGTATGGCAACTTGCTAGTGATGAAAAAGTCGAACGCTTTAAAAAGCGCATTAATGCGTTCTGGGGCTGGTTTACTGACTCGCTCAATCTAGCAGTAGAAAAAGGGGAATTAGAGGCGACACCATTACAGGTAAAGGAGTTAGTACAGGGTATCACCTTTTATTTAACCGGGGCGTTAACTCAATTTGAGAGCCAGCTTATCGCGCCAGAATACCTTTCTAATCGTCGCGAAACCTGTTACCGACATTTGGCTAAATTGATGGGGCAATATAAGTGGAAAATGCCCTTAACCCCAGAATTATATGATTCTTTAGAGACCAGAACGATTAAGTTCTTCGACCAACATTATCGTGATCATATGAGTTGCGCTGCATGTAGTGCGCTGTCTTGTACAAATGGTGTTGGGGGGTAACGGTGATTGAAATCAACAAAGCTCTGTTTCAGTAGGTTTTATACTTGTGCCCAAATTCAACTCAGAAGAATGGTTTCTTTTACGGATAATTTATCAAACTAGTGTGTTGCGGCACTTCATAGCAATCTAATTTTTGATCAAACTTTATTATGCTCTTAGATAAAGTTGGTGAGAGGTTGGCCTGAATAAAGTCATCAGGCTAGGTATGCTTGCAAATAATTCGTTCGCTGTTCATATTTCCAGCATGAAATATTCATTTAAAAAACAGATTAGATTTACTAGTGCTAAAAATAGTGCAAATTATACGGTCAAATACAGTGTAAGCTATTGAATACACAGGCTGCACATTTCGCATTTGCATGTAAATGCACATAAATTATTAGGGTAATTAAAACGTGAAAAATTACATAATTTATGTTTAGATTCAGTTGGTTATGATTTAGTGATTCACTGTCATGGGGTGTCAGGGGTCGGAGGTTCGAATCCTCTCATACCGACCAAATTCCTCTTTTTATAAGAGTTAAAAAGCCTGCAAACTTAATCGTTTGCAGGCTTTTTTATTTTAGTGCGATTTTTAAATTCATTTTAGTCATACCAAAAGACTGAAGTATATGTATGGTAAAGTGTCTCCAGTTTGAATCATGAAAAAACATAACAAATATGGGCAGGCTGCAGCGTAGCTGCGACTTTATCACAGTGTTGAATCACCCCGAGGTTTGATTGATAGGGGGGATGTATAAGTTGTATTGTTAAATAGAAATTTTCTGAAAGCTTTGGGTAATGCTTTGAAGATTCAGAAGTGGCATTTATTGGGAGCAAAAAATTAGTTGGACACACTTTTGTTCCCATCTTATGGTTGAATAAACTGCATTAAAAAACCCAAATACCACGCCAACAAAGACGCCCAAGTATAACCCCAAACTGCCATCAATAAAGCAGCGGAAGCCAGCCTTGGGTGAAAAGCGCTGGCGATAACTGGTGCAGAAGCCGCACCACCAATATTACACTGACTCGCGATCGCGAAGTACATGATAGGTAATCGAAAAAATACAGTAAAAATAAATAAGATAATAATGTGTATAGAGAACCAAATAAGAGCGATACAAACGTAATAGGGCGCGGCGCTCAATGCGCTAATATCAAAGTTCAACCCCATCAACATTATCATGATATAGATAAAAAAAAGAGCTGCCTGCTGAGTTTCCTTGACTAACACATGTCTTGCATTTGTTAATGAAAATAATAATCCTAAAAAAGTTGCAATTAATACTGACCAAAAAAATTCAGAAGTAAGATTGTATTTAAATAAGTGTGGGAAACTATTAGCGATTCTTGTTGCAAGGAAGGATGATAATTTTTCACTGAAGAAAATTACAATGAAAAAAGTCAAGCTCAATATCAGAATCCAATAATAGCTTGTTTGTTTTCCTATCACTTTACGTTTGATGTCAGTGCAAAATATCGGTCTATAGCTTTTATCAGCTTTCAAGAAATCATCGATTTTATCTTGGCGTTCTGCAATGAAAAGTAATATAACCATCCATATACCGGAAAAAAGAATATTAATAGCCATCATTACCGCAAATACGGCATCACCGACACTGTGGATTTCTTTTACAGCCAATTGATTGGCGGTTCCGCCAAGCCAGTTTGCCATCAGTGTTGACATGCCTTTCCAGGCAGCATTATCTCCCTGCCAGACGAGTTCGTTCGGAAAAAATATAGAGCCTAACCATAGGCTTAATGGACCGCCAATACAGATGCTCACAGCACCTAGCACGTACATACTGAGAAGTTTTTTTCCCACTAAACTGAGAGCAAAGAAATCGGTACCTAAAATCAGCAAAAATAAACAACCGGGCATTAAGTGTGTTTTTGCCATTTCGCTAAGTTGACTATGACTTGCATCAATAATATTTAGCGAGCTAAAGATGGCAGGTAAGGTGTAGCACATTAGCATCAGTGGAAAAATACGATAAAATTGCTTAAAAAGTGTAATAGAGGATGTGTGTGTATAAAATAAACCACATAGTAAAAAGACTAAAAAAAATCCTATTCCAAGATCTGATGATATCAATTAAATTCACCTAGTAAGAATAGCTGGTATACATTATTTTACAGTAGCTTACTAAAGGCTAGGAAACTCATGCTTAATGCAGATAATTCTTCTCCTTCACGCTGAATTGACCAATAAGTTCGTTTATAATCCCACCCATCCACAGGTAATAAAATAAGGTCTTTTCTTGCTAATTCAGCGTCAATCGCTAATAGGGGTAATACACTCAAACCTATACCTGTTCCAATTGCCCTTTTAATAGAGCCAATGGTTGACATGCAGATTTCATCACGAACGTGGATATTTAAGCTTTTTAATAACTGAATTGCACGAATTCGAGAGAACGATGATTCATGGTCGAATATCCACAATTGTTCACTAAGCCAAGATTTTGTATTTAAACCATTTGCAGCAGGATGAGTTACGCCACTCACAATGCAAAGATTATCTTGTAACCAATGCTCACAAATGAGATTTTTACTCGCGGGTTTAGCATCAATAAAGCCTAAGTCTAGTTCTTTTTCTGAAACCATTTTTTCAATAACTAAACTATTATCAATGACTAGTTTTATTTTTACATCGGGATATTGGTTCTTAAATAATGGAATTTTTTTAGATAATACATAGTTACCAGCAGTCTTACTGCTCCCAATGGTTAACGTCCCCTTAATGCCATGTTCAGGGAATGAAAATATATTTTCTAACTCTTTTCCCTTGGATAGCATTTCATTAGCATAAGGTAATATTATTTCTCCATGCGCATTTACAACCAAACCTCCCGCCACTCGCTCAAATAATCTGCAGCCTAAAGAACTTTCTAATTCTTTAAGTGCCATACTTACAGCAGGCGTTGACATATGAAGTACTTTTGCCGCTTTTGAGATCTGCCTCTCAGAATGTATGGCTTTAAAGATCATCAATTGTCTTAATGTTATCCGCATCAAATGCTCCGCGAGGGGGAAATCAGTTATACTAACAGTATAATAGTTTAAAACGATAAATAATTAACATGATAAATATCTGATTTTTATAAAGCGGCTATTTAGCCGCTTTATCTATAGAGGTTAAAATAGATATCTTGTAGATACAAAAATGAGAGTGTCATCAAACTCAGTATGTCCTTTGACGTCAGTATAGTCACCATCAAAATAGGAAATACCTACCCCAAAAGTCAAATCCTTTTGAGCCTTAAAATCAACGCCTACTGAATATTGACTTGCATCACTCTCTCTTAGTGTTTTTAGATCTGCTCCGGCATTTTTTGTCACTTTACCCAGCCCAGCATCATCTTTTAAATATTGAAATTTTATATCATATTTATTAATAGGAACAACCATACTTAACAGGTAGGAGTTACCTTTAATATTATCATAAATACTTGACTCAGAGCGCTGGTACATAGCCCCCAATTTTACGGATGAAATAGCAACACCACCCACCAGTCTTGTTGCCTCTAACTGGTTCAATCCATCAGCATAGGCTATTGAAATATAGTGACTATTCTTTTTAAATGCAGCATCGCCTAGGGAAAAACTAATTGCATAATTGTTTTGTTTATCAGAAAGTTCTGGATTTTTTTGATTAAAATCCTTTTCAAAAACATAACTAATACCCATAGTAACACCTGCGACCTTAGCGCTATTTAATGTTACCGAATCGCCTAATCTATCGTTACCTGCAATGATCATATTCATATCGCTTGAGGTAATATTAAATAAATCCACTTTACCTTCAGCACTTTTAAAAACGGTATCATTTCTTCCGAAAACAGCTGAACCATAGTTAGTTTTAAAACCTAAGTATGAGTTTCTCGGTTTGAAAATATTAGAATCATCGTTATCAAAGCTTTCTATCCCTGCTTCAAATTTATATAACAAGCTAAAATTATCATATACACTATACTCACCTTTAACGCCTAAATATGATGCATAATTTTCAAGGGAAAATCCATCAACTTTTTCGTTACCAGAAAGACCATTACTTGAGTTGGCCACACCAAGCCACAGTCTTCCATAAAAATCTAGTGGCTCAGATAAAGCTGGAGTTGAACAAATTAAAATTAAACTAAAACCAATATATTTAGTGTTTTTCATCGACATCACCTTTTTAGAATGTAAAAGCAATGCCATATTAGAGATTTAAGCAAACACATCTCCGCTTTAGAACACATCTAATCAACAAAAATATCGAGTTAAGCATAACTTAAAGTGTGTTAAGTTATATTTAATAATTTCAATTTATTGCTCAATGTCACTATTTAAAAAAATTAAGAAACTATCATCACGCCAAATCTTACCAAAATAAAAACTGGAGAATTGCATGAGGATAAAATACTTGAGTATTATTGTCTGTTCGATTTTAACGGCGTCATCATGGGCTGCTGATAATAAAAATGATTTAGCATCATTCCATAAAGATGTTAATGGTTGTAAAACCTGCCATACAGCACCCAATAAAGTGAGCGATAGCGAGACATTTGAAAATAAACAATGTAAATCCTGCCATGGTGATTATGGAAAACTAGCAAATCCCAAACTAGAAATTGACCCACATTCTTCACACTTAGGTGATATTAATTGTACGTCTTGTCATAAAGGACATGAACAACCAAAGTTATATTGTAATGAATGTCATTCATTTAAAGGGCTCGACATGCCTTTTAATAAAGCCAAATCTAAAGAACCGTGGGACAAAGGTTGGGATAATGAAGCAATAAATAAAGCGATAGCTGCAGGTCCTAAAGAAACAACGGATGTGATTGTTGTTGGAGCCGGTAGTGCTGGATTTAATGCTGCGATTGCAGCTAAAAAGGCTGGGGCTAACGTTATATTGCTTGATAAAGCACCATTTAGTGGTGGTAACTCTATGCTCGCCGCTGGCGGGTATAATGCTGTGGGTACAGTTCAGCAAAAAGATCATAAAGTCGATGATAAAATCGAATGGTATGTCGAAGATACAATGAAAGGCGGTCGATATGCTAACGACCCTAAATTGGTACAAATATTAGCGGAGCAATCGGCTGATGGCATTAAATGGTTAGAATCTTTGGGCGCCAATATGGATGATTTAAAACGCTCTGGCGGCGCTAGAGTCGATAGAACACATCGTCCATCTGGTGGTTTAAGTGTTGGTCCACATATTATTGATGTACTAAGAAAAGCATCGGATAAAGAAGGGGTTGATACAAGACTCAACTCCAAAGTTGTTAAATTGGTTGTTGATGATGAACAAAAAATTGTGGGTGTTGTCATCCACGGTAAACACTCTGGTCACTATATGGTTGCAGCTAAGTCGGTTGTTTTAGCCACAGGTGGTTATGGGTTTAACAAAGAAATGATTGCTTTTTATCGCCCTACATTTAAAGGCATGACAAGTTCAAATAATATCACTTCAACTGGGGATGGTATTGAACTTGCTAAAGCAGTCGGTGCAAGTATGACTGATATTGATTGGATCCAGACACATCCAACAGTCGGAAAAGATAGCCGTATATTAATTTCAGAAACGGTTCGAGGTGTCGGAGCCATAATGGTTAATAAAGAAGGCGATCGCTTTATCAATGAATTAACAACTCGAGATAAAGCCTCCGATGCCATTCTAAAACAGCCTGAACAATATGCTTGGCTAGTATTTGATAATGAATTATATAAAAAAGCTAAAATGGTTCAGGGGTATGATCATTTAGAAATGCTTGAAAAGGCCAATACTGTTGCAGAGCTTGCAAAAATAACAGGAATGACTCCAAGTGTTTTAGACAAAACTATCACAAACTACAACCATTATTTCAAACAGGGTAAAGATGAGGCATTTAACCGTGAGCAGATGCCGCTATCAATAGAAAAATCTCCTTATTATGCCGTAAAAGTTGCTCCTGGCATCCATCATACTATGGGGGGAGTTGCCATTGACACTAAAGCTGAAGTACTCGATATACAAAGCCAACCGCTTAAAGGTTTATTTGCGGCGGGAGAGGTGACTGGTGGTGTTCATGGGTATAATCGACTGGGGGGGAATGCTGTCGCTGATACTGTGATTTTCGGTAAAATCGCAGGGACAAATGCTGCTAAACATGCTCTAAATACAAAGTAACGCTAAATCAGTGAGAGACTCGTTATTGTCTCTCACAACATCTCAAGTTTTATTCATCGTAAATATAAGGAATAAAATTATTGCTTGAGTTAAAGTACTCCCCTGCTATTTTTTGAGAGGCTAATGTAGCCTCTCTTTTTTTATTTTTCGGCAGAATTAGATATCAGGGATTTTGCTAACTCTTCGATCGTTTTCATCTTCTTTATATCGCGTGGTATATGGGTTAAAAGTACTCACTTTTCCATAAAGCTAATCGTTCCCTGTGGGCGAGTTCGGCATTACATTACTATTTGATTGGAGTGTTCACAGACTTGATTAAGTGCCTCATAAGCTGAAACTATTGTGATTACTGAACCTATATTTCCAGCTTTTTAAATGATGACAGATATATTGACTAGCGCTAGCGCTAGTGCTCTGTTGGCTCGTGTCACGAAACTCCTACAGAGCATTAGCGAGGCGTCAGCTCATTTCCTGAGGCTGTTTGGCTGTATTATGCCGCGCAAGCCAGGCACTCAAGCGCTCTTGTGTGCCGATGACAAAGACAAAAAACGCCGGTACGAAGAATATTGCCAGCAAGGTACCACTGAGCATGCCACCGAATACGCCAGTACCGATTGCATGCTGAGTTTCGGCGCTGGCGCCGCTCGCAAGCATTAAGGGTACCACTCCGAGAGTAAATGCCAGTGACGTCATCAGAATTGGCCGTAGACGCAGGCGTGCTGCGGTCACTGCAGCATCTATCAGCGTATGGCCCTCGGCGTGCAGTTGGCGGGCGAACTCGACGATGAGGATAGCGTTTTTGCCGATAGGCCGAGGTGGTGGCTAGGGTGCAGGCGGTATTGCGACGCGATCGCACTAACACGCCTATAAATACCCAAATGTTGCGCGTCGGCCCGTTCCAAATCGACTTAGACAGTCACGAGGCTAGCGTAATCTGTAACGGTCAGCAGCAGGCACTGGATCTGACTTTGACCGAGTTCAAAATGCGCGCCAGCATGCAGAACCTGGCACTTTGACTGTACGATTTTACCGCTCGGGGGCAAGCTATTATCTTTGCGTCGAAGATGAAGGCCCTGGTATCCCTGATGAGGCAGCAAGCTACGTATTCGAAGCATTTCGCCGAGTTGATCCGTCTCGCTCTCGAAAAAGTGGTGGCAGTGGACTCGGTCTCGCAGTGGTTAAGACAATTGCTGAAGCTCACGGCGGCCACGTGGTTTGCCAGCCATCGGGTCGTGGAGGAACAATATTCGTTCTTTCTTGGCCTGTTAAGGCTCCCCTTAACTACATCCTGATACTGGAATTATCTATATGAACGGTGATGTGCTTAGTGATTCCTGCACGTATGGTCACCACGCCAGAGCACATTGCTGAATCGGGAAAATGCAGGGATTGTAGATATTCTCTAGATCCCATTGGTTGTTATTCGATATTGATTACAACTAATGGGATGTTATTTTGTTTGAATACGCTCAATTTGTTGTACTTGTAGCCTTGATATCGCATTTGCGTGTAACTGTACATAAATTTTCGAGGTAATTAAAACGTGCAAAATCACATAATTTATGTTTAAATTTAGCAGGTTATGATTAAGCGGTTCACTGTTATAGAGTGTCAGGGGTCTGAGGTTCGAATCCTCTCAGACCGATCAAATTAGATGCTTTTTGTTAGTTTGTTTTAATCATTAAAATAACCAGCAGTTAAGTAAAACAAAACCCAGTGTTAGCATTGCTATACGGGTTTTGTTTTTTATACCTTTTCGCTGCCGATATGACTAACGCTGCTTGCGACTAAGGTTCAAGTTCGAGTGATTAGGCTGGCTTTGGCACAGCAAAAGGCAAAAGGCAAAAATTTTCAAGGCGAAATCGTCAATTTCACAAATTATATGCATCCGCCATTTAGCATTTAAGACATTATTGAGTAGGACATTTACCTATGCGCGCGTTTGTTTTACGAGCAAGATCAGCACCTACTGACAGTCAGTTGTTTTTGGCTTCTGTCGGCCAAGAGGCGCATACCGAGATTTTAGCTCATACCCTGATGAACACTATCTTTGTGGCTCAGTCCCATCGAAACGATGTTGTCGTTTATTTGGTGCTAGAAAGTACCCATGATTTTTCCCGCACTATTTGCTTCGATACTCGAAATATTTGCCATATTGGTGGTTTTCACGAGCAAGCTTTGCTCACTAAAATTGCCAAAGCCTTAGATATTTCTCGGGGCATGACGAAGGAGCAAACCCGTGTTGTTGACGAGGGCATCAGTGTTAGCACTATCAGTTTTGAAAAGCTGGTACAGGACCTCGCGGTGGATTATCAATTGTTTATGATGGATAAGAAGGGTACATCAATCCGTGAGCAAGAATTTGTGGGTAATCCGTGCTTTTTACTGACCGATCATATTCCTATGCCGAAGAAAAGTTTTAATACCTTGAAACGACTTGGTGCGCAAAAGATCAGTTTAGGGCCAAAGATGCTGTTTGCTTCTCAGTGCGTGGTATTGATCCATAATGAATTGGATATCAATCAATAGCCTCTGAGTCTTATGTATCCGTTGCTAACGCTGACTATTCCTGTGTGGCAACGTGTGTGTCGAGCCCCATTTTTTAATGGGGTTTTATATTTTCCCCTTTAAAAATGTAATCGCTTTTTGGGCTCTGCGTGACAAGGGCCATTCCGCGCGGTGGATAAGCCAAATGGTATCTACAACTTGGCTACCACATTCCACAACATAGATATCTTCTTGTCGTTCAAAGGCTTTGCGGGCGTATTGCGGGATAATCGTAAATCCTAGCCCTTTTGCGACAGGTTCGAGAATGAGGCTGATTTGGTTGGTAAATCCCTTGCAGGGGATCTCTTGAATACCGGGGTGAGTTGGATATTTACGGCTAAGCAGCCGAGTCGCCATAGCCTCACCATCGGGATGGGAGATAAACCCTAGCCGTTGTAAATCAGTCCATTCATGTTGTTTATGGCTCGCCGGTACCACAAGTTCAAGCGGCTCTTCGGTAAAATGTGTGCTGTGAATACGAGGATCGGAAGGTTTTAAGGTTACCATGCCGATTTCATGTTCATTGGCCAACACTGAGGCCACTATCTCACTGTCAGGTGCAAAACGGTGGCGAATGCTTAACGCCGGAAAGGCTTGTTGTAATTCGATTAATAATGGAAAAAGCGTTAAACCAATGCTACCTGGAGTGATAAGGCTAATATCACCGGCATTGGCGTCATCATGGATAAGTTTCTGTTGTAGGCGTTTCTGCGCGCATTCAACTTCTTTAACGTAGGTCAGCAGGTTTTCCCCTATGGGAGTGATTTCAAGCTGGCGGGTGCGGCGTAAAAACAGTGTGCCGTAGGTTTCTTCTAAGCGACTGATATGCTGGCTCACAGCCGCTTGGGTGATACCTATAGCTTCGGCGGTGCGGGTGAAATTGCCTTTCTCGACTAGAACGCTAAAGGTGTGTAACCACTGTGGATTTATCATAAGTAAAATTTATCAAATATATAATCTGTATGTGCTTTTAATTATGGCACGATAAGGCTAGTCTGTCGTCATTCAGTATTCAAATACCTTTTGATCTTAATAGACACAGGAAACACCATGGCCGATCTATTTTCATCCTTCAAACTTAAAGACATCACCCTCAAAAACCGTATTGCCGTTGCACCCATGTGCCAATACCAAGCCACAGATGGACTGATCAACGACTGGCATCAGGTGCATTATACTAGCCTTGCCCGTGGCGGAGCCGGTCTTGTTGTGATTGAAGCCACAGCGGTTTCTCCTGAAGGACGTATTACCCCCAAATGCCTTGGGTTATGGAATGACGAACAAGCACAAGGTTTAGCAAAAGTGGCTAGTGCGATTAAAAATGCGGGTGCTGTTGCAGGCATTCAGATTGGTCATGCAGGCCGTAAAGCGAGTGCCAATATCCCGTGGGAAGGGGATGACCATATTGCCGATGATGACGCGCGAGGTTGGCAACCGATTGCACCATCAGCCGTCGCATTTGGCGCAAACTTACCTAAAGTGCCTACCGCTATGACGATTGAGGACATTGAGCGGGTTAAAGCCGACTTTGTGGCGGCGGCAAAGCGTGCTTTAGCGGCAGGATTTGAATGGTTAGAACTGCATTTCGCCCACGGTTATTTAGCCCAAAGCTTCTTTTCAACCTATGCCAATCAACGCACCGACCAATATGGTGGCAGTGCCGAAGGGCGGGGGCGCTTTTTGTTAGAAACCATTGCCGCGGTAAGAGACGTTTGGCCATCGCATTTACCCTTAACGGCGCGATTTGGCGTGATTGAATTCGACCATAAAGATGAAGAAACACTGACGGAATCGATAACCTTGGTGAAGCAATTTAAGCAAGCGGGGCTCGATATGTTAAACGTCAGCATTTGCTTCTCGACCCCAACGGCAAATATTCCATGGAGTCCTGCATTTTTGGCGCCTATTGCCGAGCGGGTTCGTCAAGAAGTGGGGTTCCCCGTTGCGACTTCTTGGGGTATGGATGATCCACATCATGCCAATGCGGCCATTGAAGATGAGCAAATGGATTTAGTGATGATAGGTAAAGCGTTTTTAGCGAATCCACATTGGCCATATCAAGCGGCGCAAACCTTGAAAATTGCGCGCCCATCTTGGGTATTACCCGCTTCCTACGCCCATTGGTTAGCACGCTACTCTACGGTTAAAGCCGATTGATTGTAGAGTGATTTGATTAAAGCCTAAGCCTTAAAAAGCCGTTATCTAAAGATAGCGGCTTTTGGCTTTAGTGGCAGGTAAGGTCCATCATAAGAGACTAGCTACAAGAGACTAGATTCAAGATACTGGCCACGCAGCCTTCAACCCACGCAGTTAAATCGAAGCTTCGTGCATTTCGTATTCATCCAGTCACTAGGGAATAAAAAAAGCCCCAATCCTTTAGGAATAGGGCTGCTTTAACTAAGATGATGAAGCTCAGTGGTTATAGAAACGTCGACCTTCACGCATCACTTCAATCAATTCAGGCGCGCTCATTTTTTTATTGAGTCTATGCTCATAGTTTTCATCGTAAATACGATATTTACCGTGGCGGTCAATCACTGTCACTTCTGCTTCTTGATAGATAGCAAAAATACGGCTATCACCTATATAGATCCACGTTTCTTTGTCAGGTTGTAATAGGCTGCGGCCAGCGCTGTAATCTGTCGTGTTATTGGTGCAACCTAGCACGTGGGTCATTAAAGTCGGCGCAATGCCGTAATGGCTGGTGCGGTATTTGACCTTAGAAGCACCCGTATTCGGCCAGTGGATCACTAATGGCACTTTGACACTCTGTGGTGACAGGTTTCGATTAGCTTCATCACTATTGCTGGTGAACATTTTGCCATTGACCCCAGTGATAATCACTAAGGTGTCGTTGGACACATTGGCCAGCATTGCCTTGAGTTGTTGATCGACAAAATACAGAGATTGGCGATATTGATTAAACAGTACTTTTTGCGCTGGCATCAGGTCGGTATTGGCTTTCACTGTTTCGATACCCAGAAAACCCACGGGAGTATCAAAATTTTCTGGCGCTTTTAAGTTAACGAGCGCAAACCAAGGTTTATTTTGGATGCTGTGCCACTCGTTAAAACTGGCCACTGTGTGCAAATCGGCATCGGCGCTGCCATTGGTTTCTTTGGCTATGACAGGATTAAAGTCATTAAACATCGCTTGTGATGAACGCAAATTGAGATTGGTTTCAGGGAGGAAAAGCCCCAATTCATAGCCTGCTTGTTGAAAACTTCTGGTCAGTAAAGGACTGGTGCTATTAAAAATTCGCGCATCGCCATAACTGCCTTGCAGGCCATAGAGTAGCGAAAACATGCCCGTTCTAAATTGGTTGCCGCCGCTGAAATGCTGGGTAAAAGATTGATTATTTTCAGTGTATTGGTGTAGGAACGGCATGCTTTTACCATCGACCATATCCGCCCGCAAACTGTCGATGGTAATCATCAACACGTTGATGTTCGTGTCGGCTTGGCAGGTGAGTGGCTGCTCTGGATAACTGAGTACACTGGTGTTGTGATTGACGTCATCGCCTTGGTATGAACCATCGATACCGTGGCTTTCCATAAAGGAGCGAGCAGTCGCGGGATAAGATAAAGGATAAGTATCGTCGAAACGGGTAATTTCGGTGATATCTGCGGCATCGGCCCAAATGTGGATCAAGTGGCTGCTGATAAAACAGATACACACTAAGGTGATAACTTTATTGCCTAAATTGAGTTTTTGGATTTTCTCTATGCGTTTCCACAAAAAGTTCGCCATGGTCAGTTCAATGGCGATGATGGCCAACGGGGTGACGATATAAGAAGTACCACGGAGCAGGGCATTGAGATCCGCCCAAGCTAAATCGAAGGCGAAGGGGCTCAAGTGCATGCCGTAATCGGCGTAAACAATGGTATCGTACAATAAGATACAAAGACTTAAGGTCGCGATCACCGCCGCGACACCTCTTAATATCTTTGAATAGGGCAATATCAAGGTTAGTGGAAATAGGCAGATCAAATAGGCGATAAAGGCGAGAAAGCTAAACTGACCAATAGTGCTGACGCTCAGATAAAACCAGCCATACCAAGTTTCTGGATAACCCACGCTGCCAAGGTATCGGCTTCCGACTATCATGGCTAATAAGCCATTGAAGAAGGCGAACCAATGCCCCCAGTTGATGAGCCGGGAAACCCGATCGCGGCTCATTTGCTTTTTTCGCTCGACCATAGTGATCCGCTTATTCCTAAAAGGCCTTGTATCTTATATTCTTTTGATGATTATTACCCAGTTAACTTACTGGGATTTAACCGATTGTGCGAGTGCTTTTGCAAATTGTTCGGCCACGGCTTGGCGCGATTCGCTGGGCACTTTACGTTCTAGCAGGTTAGTCACACAGTTACCCAATGCCATCAGGCTCAGGTCAGTCGGTGCTTTATGCTTTTCTAACACAGCCAATATTTCGGCGATTAATGATTCAACTTGGGTGTTTGAGTATTTCGATTGGATTGCCATAATCAAAAAATGTTTCACTTTGGAATGGATTAGCGGCATATAATAGCGGATTTATCCCAGTATCACTATCAGGGCTTATGAGTATTAACATCGAACACGCAATTATTCACGAGATTTCTCAGGACAGTCAGGGGCAATTACGCTGCCGTTTACGTCCTCAACCTCTGCTGAACGGTCAGGCGGTCGAGGTGATGCTCGACGAGTTGCATCAGACATATACGGGAAAGGCCGGTAAAGGTTTTGGCTATTTTGGTATCCATGGTGACGACGGTGAGGCCAATCCCGCCTTTGCCAATGCGCTAACTCAATACCGTGGCGGCGATTTAGGGTTTGTGGAGTTTTCCGGTCAAGCCAGTAAATTACTGCAAGAAGAATTGTCAAAGTACGACTTCAGTCAAGGCGGTTTCCTGTTGATGTCTTGCTATACCAGCATCACCAGCGATTATTTGTTTGTGGCTTTATTAAGTGCTAAGTCGTCAATGACAGTATTAGACGATATGGAATTGTCGCAAAATAACCATTTGGATTTAAATAACATCCAACTCGCGGCGCGTATCGATTTAACTGAGTGGCAAGCCGATAAGGATTCTCGCAAGTATATCTCCTTTATCCGTGGCCGTGCGGGACGTAAAGTCGCCGACTTTTTCCTCGACTTTATGGGCTGCGTAGAAGGCGTCAACACTAAGGCGCAAAACAAAACCTTAATGAATGCGGTTGAAGATTTTGTTGCCAGCAGTGAGTTGACGAAAGACGAGCGTCAGCAGTGCCGCAATAAAGTGTTTGAATACTGTAGTGAGCGTTTCGATGAAGGCGCTGACATTGAGATCAAAGACTTGGCCGATGAGTTAGCCGATCAAGGTATGGACTCCTTCTATGATTTTGCCCGTGGCGGCAGTTATGATCTTGATGAAGAGTTTCCGGCCGACAAATCAACCCTGCGCCAATTGAAGAAGTTTTCTGGTACGGGTGGCGGCGTAACGTTAAGTTTTGATGGCGGCCACTTAGGTCAACGGGTGATTTACGATCCCATCTCGGACACGATTTTAATCAAAGGTGTGCCAGCAAACTTAAAAGATCAGCTTGATCGTCGCCTTAAAGGCGAATAGTACTTAATTCATCCATCGTTTTTTAAGCGAACGAATAACTAAAGGCCGAAAGTTTTTACTCTCGGCCTTTTTGCTAACTAAGTCGCGCTGACTCAGCTTCTAAGTGAGTACTTCTTAGTCAGTGACTCGTCGCCTATGTTAATTATTGGAGCTAAATGGCACTGGACGTGGCGTATCTTTATTCGATGGTGGCAAAATAGGTAGCGTGATTTGCGGCTGATCGCCCGTTAAGGACTCAAGGAAGGCGACCATTTCTTTCACTTCTTGGTCAGAGAGTTTTTGCCCTAATTGAATGTCTGCCATGGTATTCACCGCTTCTTCCAAGGTCCAGACGCTGCCATCATGGAAGTAGGGATAGGTGAGTTCAATATTGCGTAGTGTCGGCACTTTAAACACATATTTATCAGCTTCTTTACCAGTGACGCCCTTACGACCTTCTGCTGGGTTATTGGTGTGGAACGGTTTGATGAGTCCCATTTTCATATACATAGTTCCACCGACAGCGGGGCCGTTATGGCAACTCACGCAACCTTTATCCTTGAAGAGTTGGTAACCCGCTTTGGCATTCGCGCTTATGGCCTCTTGCTTGCCCAGAAGAAATTGATCGAAGGGGCTATTAGGGGTAACTAAGGTTTTTTCAAAGGTGGCAATCGCATCGGTTAAACGGTCAATTGTGACTTTTTCATCGCCATAGACCTTGGCGAAGTGCGCTCGGTAGGCAGGCATAGAGGCGATAGTTTCAGTTGCGAGTTCATGGGTAAAGCCCATCTCTTTCGGGTTGGCGATAGGGCCCGCGGCTTGTTCTTTCAAATCACTGGCGCGACCATCCCAAAATTGAGCCAGCATAAAGTCGGCATTAAGCACTGTGGGTGAGTTAATTGGGCCTTCCTGCCAATGATGACCAATGGACGTTGGCAGAGCATCGACACCACCAGTGGATAAATTATGGCAAGAGTTACAAGAGATAAAGCCAGATTTAGACAGTCTGGGTTCGAAGAACAGCATTTTACCTAATTCAACTTTTTCAGGCTCAGTGATCTTGGCTGCTGTAATGACTTCGATGGGTTCTGCACTGATAGCATGGGTACTGGCTAATATACCTGCGATGAAAATGGCGATAGATGTAAGTTTGGTCATCTTATTTCTCCCTGTATAACCTTGGTTTTTGTATGGTTTAACAGGGATGCTAGCGGTTAATGATGCTGAGTGATAATGCTTTGTTTCGATTGGGTCTATCGCTGTTGCGGATTAAGCTTTTGCGATCTAATTCGCTGTTTTTACGTTGTTATTTTGCTAGGTTGAGTGGTATTTCTGTTAAGGCTTTATCTGTTAATCGACAAGGTCGATGCATTGTTGCTTTCTGCCTATCGGTACCTGATGGTTGCAATGAGTTGCATTGCTGGATTTTAGAAAACCTGATACAAACATGTGATACAAAATATTGGGCCGAGTGGATTCATTTGTCGCGACAACAGACGGAATTGATTAGAATCTCCATTCATGTTGAGTTAACTCGTGTTGAGTGCCTCAAGTTAGCATGCTCGGCCATCGCCAAGCGGTGCTATAAAATTATATAGGTGGACTGTTTTTCTGCCGAGGAGCGTTAATGCAATTGTTTGTCAAAGATTTAACTGTGATCGATTTTTCCTATTTGTGCCCAAAGCGCGGCATGGTGGGGGAGAGTTGGATTGTTGATGTTCTGCTAGAGGGCGGATTAGACGAGCAAAACATGGTACTCGATTTTGCTAAAGTCAAACGCACGATCAAGCAAACCATAGATGCGGTGGCCGATCATCGTTTATTAGTGCCTACGGCCTGCAGTAGTGTGCGATGGCAACAGCAGGGCGATAGAGTATGGATGGATTTTGATAGTCAGTTAGGTGAAATTCATTTGGCCTGTCCTTCACAAGCCTTTGCCTTAGTGCCGACCGAAGAGATTGATATTCCCAGCGTGAATGTCTTTTTACAGAAAGCATTGCGCGAAGCTTTACCTAAGAATGTCGAAGGGATCACGCTCACCTTGAGACACGAAATCCTCGATACGCCTTATTACCATTACAGCCATGGTTTACGTAAACACGATGGTAATTGTCAGCGTATCGCCCATGGACATCGTAGCCCTATTCACGTTTATGAAAATGGCAGTCCAGCAGCTAAGTGGGATGAGTATTGGGCCAAACGTTGGCACGATATTTATTTAGGCAGTGAAGAGGACTTGGTTTCAGTTAAGACCCTTAATCTTTCGCCGCAAACGCGGATAACCGATGACAGCCACTATGGCTTTCATTACCAAGCCCCCCAAGGGGATTTCCAATTGGCAATGCCAAAGGAATGCTGTGATTTAATTCCCCACGACACGACGGTTGAGTTGTTAGCCGATTATATTGCCACGACATTGGTCGCTAAAGTGCCAGGAAGTCAGTTTAAAGTGGTGGCGTTTGAAGGTGTTGGCAAGGGCGCGATCGTCGTTAAGGGATAGGCACTACGAGCTGATATAAGTGAATGGACTTAAACTATTCACCTTTTAATCACGGATTTAATAGGCCTCGGTAGATTATCGGGGCTTTTTTGTTTGTTTTGAGGATAGGCTGAACTGAGATTACGACAGGGATGTGGGTTTGCAGAATCGATTTTTATGGTGCGTTAGGTTAACGTGGCATTGATTGAATTCGGCTGCGTTTTGTGTCGCGATGAATGTATTTAGTGGGTCTTGATCCCTATTGCCCCTCGATAAGGATTTTTTGAAGATGTTGGAAACTAGGATATTGGAAACTAAGATGCTGGAAAATAATAAGATGTTGAGAAATAAAGTATCGCAATTTTTATCTCACGGTGGAGCCCCCCTAAGTTCAAATCCAGTGCGCTGCTTATCGGCATTATTCACTTTGGGCCTAGTGCTCATTGCGCCTCAGGTACAAGCTGAGGTGAGTTTACAGGGTAAGTTAGAGCAAGGCGCATTAATGCGGGGTCAAGCGCCAGCGGGCACTCAGATTAGCTTAAATGGTGAAGCCATCAAGGTCACGCCAGACGGCCATTTTGCCTTTGGTTTTGATCGCGACGGTGAACTGAGCCAGCAGCTAACCTTGGTTTATCCCGATGGTTTGACTGAGGTTAAGCCTTTAACCTTAACCAAGCGAGAGTACGACATTCAAAGTGTAAAGGGCATTAGCTCGAAGATTATGAAGCCCGATCCTGTCGCGCAGGAAAGAGCGGCGAAAGACACGGCGCAAGTGAAAGCGGCGCGGGCAACATTTAGTGAGCAAACTGCATTTTTACAGGCGTTTATTTGGCCTCTGACGGGGCGTATTTCAGGCGTTTACGGTAGCCAGCGTATTTATAACGATGTACCCGGTAATCCACACTTTGGGGTGGATGTGGCGGCGAAAACCGGCACTGTAGTGGTCGCCCCCGCCGATGGTGTTATTAGTCTTTCTGTGCCTGACATGTTTTATTCGGGCGGGACTATGGTGATCGACCATGGTTATGGCGTGAGTTCGAGTTTTTTGCACTTGAGTAAGCTGTACGTCAACGCGGGTGAAGCGGTTAAGCAAGGTCAAGCTGTTGCAGAGGTGGGCGCAACAGGCCGTGCAAATGGTCCACACTTAGATTGGCGAGTGAACTGGTATCAAATGCGCCTCGACCCTACGACCATAGTGCCGCCAATGGCAACAGTGCTGGCGAATGAGAAGGCTAACAAAGCGGCCAAAAAGGGCTAGGTTTGATATCCAGTTCTGGCTCACTTAAATGGCGCAATGATGCGCCATTTAATGGTGATCCTTATCGTGAACACTTAGCGAGTTGGCTTCTTTCTAGGCTAGCTTCAAATGTCCGCTTGCCAATAATTATTTTTAACCGAGTCGCCTAAAAAGATTACTTCAACAGTGGATGATCAGCTGGCAGTTGGCGGGTGATCCATAAAATCAGTTTGTGTTTCATGTTTGGCCCATCTTCTTTATCTTTGGCCAGTGGCTGAATCAAGTTGTCGGTGACCAATAAACGGTAAATACATTCCACTTTGTCTTTGGGTGAGATGCCTTTGTCGAAGTCTGCATATCCGCGTTTTTTGGCATAGCCCACGCCGATTTCCATGGCGAACTTCAATATTTGTGCTTCGTTCTTGTGTGGCTTCATTGGCGATCCTCTGTTTGCACATAGCATCCATCTACTGGACACGATAATTTGTGCCTGATGGCATCTGCGAGTTATACGTCCTAAGTTACGCTAAATATGCTGTTTTTTAGATTTAATTTTGGCGATTTTTGATAAAACCACCAAAAAAATGACCTAAAAATAACGAGAATATTGAATCTGATTAAATTGTCATCAACTCAGATGTTAACTCAGTTACTGTCGTAGGTTTTAGCTAAGGTAAGTGCCGATGAAAATCTAAGCTCAGTTTTATCTGCCTGAGTTTAAGCCTGACTTAACATTCAGATACTTGTTCGCTCGCGATGACCGCTTTTATGCCATGGGGATGCACTTTAATGCACACATTGCCGCGTTTAAAGGCGATAGTTGGATTGGCTAAACGTTCTTTATCGCCTTTGGGCGAGCTCATCTTGACCTTAATCTCAGCAAGGGATGGCAAGTCTGGTAATCTTGACTGCTCTGATTCAGCTGTCTGCTCAGATTGCGGCAATGGACTCAGTCCTAGGTTGAGTAAAGGGCGGAGTGTTGGACATAAGACCAGTAAATCTTGGCTCAAGGTATCGCAATCTTTAGCTTTAGAATCAATAACTAATTCTATGTGCTCCCAGCCTTCCTGTGGATAAACTTTATCACTAGGATAGGGAAGCTCGACGCAGGCAATGCTAAATTGACCGAGTGTGAGTGGCGTGTCTAGCTCGATGATCAGAATCGTACGGCCATTGATGATGTTGTCTGAAATGATTTTTCCTATGCGGCTAAAGGCGTCGCGCAGGGCATCGGCACTGGCGATGGAATTGACGCGCAGCGCGACATGGTCGCAAACCAGTGCTTTATCTGCTAAGTCTAAGGTTTCAAGCAAGGCTAAAATCTGCGCTTCGAAGGCTGCCCAGCTTTGGATTAATTGCTCATAGCTGAGGTTTGCACTGTGCGGCGCAACAGGCTCGTTGAATTTAGGCATAAATACTCCAAGGCATTTCTATTGGCGTTAGTTTTATCCCTTAAGTAAATGACTGAGACTATTACAACTAACATCATGCTTTTAATGGTTAAATAAAAACGCCCATTAAGCTGGGCGTGTTTGATATCGTTCAATGATCTATTTGGCATTTTGCCATCTGGATATTGGCTAAGGTTAAGGCCAAATCTCAATTGGTGTTCCTTCATCGACCACTTTCCACACTTCATCCATTTCGGCGTTGGTAATCGCGATACAGCCGTCAGTCCAGTTGTATTGCTGGGCTTGTTCTGGCGGCAGTGATGATTTAGGGTTTTGGCCGTGGATCATGATCATGCCTCCGGGTCTAATGCCTAAGGCTTTGGCTCTGAGTTTATCCTCTTCATTAGGATAGGAAATATGGATCGATTTATAATAAGCACTATCTGGCTTTTTATAATCTAGGGTATAACGCCCCTGTGGTGTGCGTTGATCGCCTTCCTTTAATTTATGTCCAGCGGGTAGGTCACCCATGGCGATGCGATATTGTTTGAGCACTTTGCCATCGCGCAATAAAGCCATACTGGATTCGGATTTAGTGATCACCACCAGATCCACTTTACCCATGCCAGAGGCATGTAATTCGGGTGAAACGAGAGCCGCGATAGTCACAGTGAGAGATGTCAATGTGGAAAGTAGGGTGGCGCGCATGAAGTCCTCGAAAATAAACACAGGTTGTTGGCTTTTTTCGGCATCATACCGCAATTTTATCCTACTGTGAGTAGATAATTTTGAGCTAGGTGCAATTGCATGGCAGACTCGTGGCATATTTATGCTGTAATCCCTGTGTTAGTCAGTTTGTTGCAAGGAAGTAAAAGTTTGTATGTCTGAGAATATCGAATCCGAAAGTCCGTTAAAACGTCAATTACGTACCATTATTTTTGGCACTGATACTCCCGCTGGCCGCTATTTTGATATCGCCCTCATGGTGTGTATTGTGTTGAGTGTCGGCTTAGTGTTCCTCGACACAGTAGAGATATTCCATCGCGAATACGGCCAGCTTATTTCTGTGTTGGAATGGGTATTTACCATTATTTTTACGATTGAATATGGCCTACGTTTGTACTGCGCGACTCATCCTGTGTTATATGCTCGCAGCTTTTATGGTTTAGTGGATTTGTTATCGGTATTGCCAAGTTATCTGGCGTTGCTGATCCCTGGGGCTAACTTTACCTTAGTCATCCGGATACTTAGGCTGTTTAGGATTTTCCGCGTACTCAAATTACTGCGCTATTTAAGTGAAGGAAATGTTCTACTTAGGGCGATGATGCAGTCGAGTCGTAAGGTTTTTTTGTTTTTCTTCTCGGTCAGTTTGATCGTTATGGTACTGAGTTCAGTAATGTATGTGGTTGAAGGGCCTGATAATGGTTTCAGTTCAATCCCTAAATCTGTGTACTGGACAATTGTGACTATTACTACAGTCGGTTATGGCGACATTACCCCGAAAACCGGATTAGGTCAGGCGATTGCGGCTTTTACTATGCTGATTGGTTACTCGATTATCGCAATCCCAACGGGGATTTTAACCGCCGAGATATCCCAAGAAGTAGGGCGTCATCGAGATTTACGCTCGTGTAATCAATGTCATAAGACAGGTCATGATATTGATGCCATGTATTGTAGTCGTTGCGGATGTGAGTTAGATAGCTTGGATGTGCCCGTTGATAAAGGCGTTTCATGATGACTTCGGCGAACACTTTTTATTTTTTGTAGGTAAAAGACACGTATGACGCAAGCCAAGTTTGTTGAAGGCCCCATATTACGCCATATCTTAGTGATGAGTTCGACCGCCGCGGTAGGGATTTCTGCCTTATTTGTCGTGGATTTACTGGATATCTTTTTCCTGAGCCTATTGGGAGAGCATGAACTCGCGGCGGCTGTGGGCTATGCGGGGAGTATTTCGTTTTTTACCACATCGATTGGAATTGGTTTATCGATTGCATTAGGGGCTTTAGTGTCTCGCTCGATTGGCGCAAAAGAGGTGGTGTTGGCAAAGCGCTTATTACTCAATAGCGCGGTTGTGACGACACTGATCAGTGTGCTGGTGGCGGCTGTGGTCACCATCTTCATTCCTGAGCTAGTTGCCTTAGTGGGCGCGAATGGTCATACGGCAGAGCTTGCTGCGAGCTATTTGTATATTCTCGTGCCTTCCTTGCCTTTTATCTGTCTTGCAATGGCGCTCGGCGGAGCTTTGCGCGCCGTGGGTGATGCAAAGTTATCTATGATGTCGACCTTAGCGGGGGGCGGCGTTAATGCGGTACTCGATCCGATTTTTATCTTCATGTTCGCCATGGGGATTGAAGGCGCTGCATTGGCATCCGTTTTAGCGCGGGTGGCGGTATTTGTGATTGCCGCTCGCGGTGTGGTGGTTAAGCATAAGTTGTTAGGCCATTTCGATAAGGCACATTTTATCGCCGATCTTAAGCCCATCTTTGCCATTGCAGGCCCTGCGATGTTAACCAATGTGGCAACTCCCATCGGAAATGCCTTTGTGACCCGAGCGATCGCCGATTTCGGTGACGCTTATGTGGCAGGCTGGGCAGTATTAGGGCGTTTAATCCCTGTGGCTTTTGGGATGATCTTTGCACTGTCCGGCGCGATTGGACCTATTGTTGGGCAAAACTTTGGCGCAGGTCAGTTTGACCGAGTACGTGAGAGTTTAACGCGGGCGATTCAGTTTTGTACTGTGTATGTGCTGGTAATGTCTTTGCTGCTGTTTATGCTTAAGTCACATTTGGTCAGTATGTTTGATATGAAGGGTGACAGCGCTGATCTTATTCACTTTTTCTGCAGTTATATCGCAGTATTCTTTATCTTTTCGGGGATTTTATTCGTGGCGAATGCGTCCTTTAATAACCTTGGCAAGGCCAAATATTCCACGCTATTTAACGTAGGTAAAGCCACTTTAGGCACTGTGCCTTTTGTGTATTTTGGTGCACTTTGGGGTGGTGTTTACGGTGTATTGATTGGGCAAATTTTAGGGTCTATTTTGTTTGGTACATTAGGTGTGTGGGTTGCCTATCGTTTAGTGGATAAAGTGGCGGCGCAGGCACAGTTTTCAGCCGCGCCTAATCTTGATGCTGCGAATGCTATCCCCCGCAATGTCGTACTGAGTGAGGAAGAGGAAATCGCTAATTGTGTTGCACAGAACTTACCGAGTGCGACCAATCCGCTTTCATCCTCTTGCGTGCAGATGGCGCAATTAACGGAGGAGCAAGAGAATGAGCCCGTATTACCCTATTTAGACGAGGGGAAAAAGCCTAATTGACGTTATGTGGCTTAGCTGCGCCGTGTAGAAGCTGTGGGCAAGAACGCAGATAAAAATGAGCTCTTAATAACGAGGAGAAGTCAGAAAACTGCTAATGATAGGAATGCTGAAAAACAAAATGCCACAAGATTGCTTGTGGCATTTTGTTTGAAACGGCGTTTGCACTTCATTTAATTAAGCTAACAATGCCAAAATACGCCGCTAAAAGACTATTCTGCTGAACTGCTTATTCTTCAATACTTGGCGTGTCTTGTTGGCCTTCGACTTGTTCAGTCGCGGCTTCTGATGCCGCCATTTTTGCGCGATCAGCCTTAGAGATGTAACCTGATTTTGCAGGTGAGCCGATAGTCACTGGGTCGACTTTATTCAGTCTGGCCTTAGCGCGTTTAGCTATTTTCTTGATGATCTTTTGTTTCTTGTTCATGACGTCTCTAATTTCGTTTCGCACCCGCTACGCGCAGGTATATGAGGCCAAGGGCTCAATTGAGGCGGGATTCTAACTCAATCTGAACGAACTGACCATGTTTTGCTGAATTTTGTCGAAAACAACGGCTACTCTTTGGGAACTAGTTTTGCTATATGACGTTAGCATAACAATTTAACTCAAACGGCGCTGTTAGTATTTCACACGACAAATGCTGCAAATTCTGCGGTGTATGCTGTCAGTGTGGATCAAAAGCCATTATATTGCCTAGCATTATGAGTTTGAAAAATTGACTCTAATGTTATTTTATTGCTCATATTCTGAGCCGAGGAAGATGTGTGTTATTAACTAAAATCACTTTTTTTGAGCGCTTTGAGCACGATATATTAAGTGGCACTAAAACCATTACATTGCGTGATGAAACGGAATCCCATGTGATTGCAGGTCAAACGCTTCCCGTTTCAACCTTCGAAACCGACCGCTGGTTTTGTGATATCCATATTATTGATGTCGTGCCATTGACCTTAACTGAGCTCTCAGACATTCATGCTAAGCAAGAGAATATGACGTTGCCGCAGCTACGTAATGTGATTGCAGAAATTTATCCCGGTCTTGAGCAATTGTTTATGATCCAGTTTAGGGTTTTACCGCAGTAAAAGTATAGAGCGTAATTCGTAAAACAAAAAAGGCCGCACAGCAGCCTTTTTATTACAAATTCAATGGCATATTAAGTTGCCGAAGATTGCTGAACTGTTCAAGAACATAAGCTATCCAAGACAACTAAACCGTCCAAGGTAACAGTTTTTTGGCAAAGTGATCGGCTTGGCCTAAGCGAATCGCTGCGCGGTGACGCATCCGATAAAAAGCTTGATAGCACAGGGGGACTAAGTACAAGCTAGTCACTGTCGAGAACGATAAGCCACCGATAATGGCGATTGCCATGGGGTAATATGGCGGGCCGCCGCCACCGATTTGGGTATCACCCATCGCCAGTGGGACTAATCCCAGTACTGTTGTACCTACTGTCATTAACACTGGCCGCAAACGGGTGATACACACCTCCCGAATGGTGTCAGACAATTTGTCGAGATCCGGTGTCATCTGATTGATTTGATCCACCAGAACGATACCGTTGTTCACCACTATCCCCATTAAAATCAAGATACCTATCATTGCCATCACAGAAATAGGGGTGCCTGTGATAAACAGCGCCCAGAATACACCTGTGATGGAAAATAGGATCGAGGTAATAATCGCCGTTGGTAACAGTAGAGATTCAAACAACGCCGCCATAACAATATAAATCATCGCGACAGCCAAGAGCATATTAGTCACCATCACGTTCTGATCTTCATCTTGGCGCTCGAAGCCACCACGGAGTGAATAGTCGTAACCATCGGGGAAACGGATATTTTCCATCACTTGCTTAATCTTAGTTTGCGCCTCTTCTGTGGTGAGGTTTTCTAAGTTAGCCCCAATCGACAGCGAGGTTTGGCGATTGAAGTGTTTGATAGTATCGAAGCGGGGTTGGATCTCAATCTTCGCCAGATTATCTAAGGTGTACACTCTTTGGTCGAGGCGTACTATGGGTAACTGTTTGAGTTTCTCAAGTGACTTTTGCCATTCTTTCTCGTAGGCCATTTCGATGCGTAGCTCGCCATTAGGATCGTGGCGGAAGGATCGCAGCGGTGAACCGCGCAGTGCCATGGAGATACTTGAGGCAATTTCATTGAGTTTTAAATCTAACCGCGCCGCCATTTGTCTATCAATGCGGATAATCACTTCTTGCTGAGCGCCGTTAAGCTCGGAGCGAACATCTTGCAATCCTTTGATATTTTGCAATAAAGGAATAACTTGCTCGCTCAAGTTAATTAGCTCAGAGGTTGAACGTCCTGTCAGTGTGACTCGCACGCCAGAGTTGTCATTGCCCCAGCCAAATTGCGGTTTGGCGATGGAATACTTAGGGAAGCCGCTACGGATTTTCTTTTTTAACTCATCCACTGACATAGGCAAATCTTTCTTTAGGAGGATCACTGATGAGCCATCGTCAGAGGCATAATAGCTGTAGACAGAATCAATATGGAATTCCTCTTTATTGTTATAAAGATACTCTTCCATTTGGTTGATCATCGCCTCAGTGACATTGAGATTATGTCGACCTTCTACTTGGTAGTTAATGTAGATTCGTTCATTGCTCTCGCTGTCTTCTTGATCCTGTTTAACCATAGATAGCGGCAGGGCGGTGGATGCGAGTATCGCTACAGCAATCACGCCTGAACGCCAAGGTCTGAGCAATACCCAATCTAGGGTATTATTGTAAAAACGTTGTAATTTACCCGCATCCTTTTCGGGTGCGATGTCGAAGTGAAACTTAGTCAACATCAAAGGGATTAAGGTTTTTGCGACCAATAGCGACGCGGCGAGTGAAATACAAATCGCAATAGCAACATGCTCTAGAAAAATGGTGATCTCGACTTTTACGCCAAAAATATTAGGTAAAAATACAATGGCGGTTGTCATTGTGCCTGCCAATACCGCGAGAGACACTTTATCGACCCCCGTCATGACTGACTCTTCATTGTCCTTAGGGTGTTTACCTTGCTTTTCCTGCAGTACGCTCTCAGTGACGACCACTGCGTTATCAATCAACATACCGACGGCGAGCAGGAGTCCCATCATAGACAGAATATTCAAGCTGTAACCGAGTAGATACATAGCGGCGAGCGTCATACCGATTGAAATAGGCACGGATGACACAACCACTAAAGTCATTTTCAAATTACGCAGGAATAAGTACAGCACTACAAAGGACAGCAGTGCACCGATTAACCCTGAAAGCAGCAAATCCATTAGTGAAGATTTTACTCCAGAGGCTTGATCTTCCATGATAAATAGGCGAATACCTTGGAACTGTTGGTCCTGCTTCGCAAGCTCAATCACCTTCATGACACGGTCTGACACTTCGACTAAGTTAGCGCCAGATTCCTTAAAAACATCCAAACCCACGGCATAGTGCTTATCTAAATGTCGACCTTCGATACGTTCAGGTAGGGCAAATTGCACATCGGCGATATCGCCTAAGGTCAATCCGGGGATCAGTACTAGTGCTTTGATATCTTCAAGGTTTCTAAACTCACCCTTAGGTGAAACTTGATAAACGATATTACTGGCCCTGAGTGTACCTGCGCTCAGCACAAAGTTCTCTCTGCCGAGACGTTGTTGCAAATCTGCGACTGAAAATCCACTGGCGGCAAGGCGGTCGGCATTGATGCGTACCTCAATTTGCTTTTGCTCAACGCCGTACAGGCTGACCTTAGAGACACCTTCAACACGTTCAAGCGGACGCTTGAGCTGTTTATCGAGTAGATCGAATGCACCTGAAAGCTCACGATCACTTGAGATGCGTATGGTGAGCACAGGCATGTCGGCGGTGGAGAATTGGCGGATAAAGACCCGCTCCACATCCTTGGGCAGTAAATGCCGCACTGCATCGATTTTTTCCCGCGCTTCTAAGCTCTTAGTGGCAACGTTTTCCCCCCACTTCATGTTGATTTCGATTTCGGCGCCTTCTTGGGAGGATTCTGATTCAAGCTCATCAATCCCCCCCATAGTCGCGAGGGATTCCTCCAGCACTTTGGTTATATCGCGTTCCACTTCAGCAGGGGTCGAGCCTTTGTAAGGCACTTCCACCACTATCTGTGGGATATCAATACCGGGGAACATTTCCAGCGGTAATAGGCGACTCGAGGCGAGACCAAACAGCAAGATAGCAAAGAAGAACATGCTGGTGGTTACGGGGCGCTTAATGGCTAAACGGGTGAGGTTCATGGGCGAGCCTCCTCTACGTTTACATGTGAGCCTGTTGCTGCGTATTCTTTTCGATCAAACAGGGCATAGAGCACTGGGAGCACAATTAAGGTCAGTAGTGTTGATAAACTCAGACCAAAGATCACCGTAATCGCCATCGGTGCGCGCACCTCTGAGCCATCACCTAGACCTAGCGCCATCGGCAATAAGCCTAAGGTCGTGGTGAGGGTTGTCATCATAATCGGGCGTAGGCGCGATTTAGCTGCATCGCGAATGGCATCAAGTTTTTGAGCACCTTCGCTACGCAGTTGATTGATCCGATCCACAAGCACAATCGCGTTGTTCACGACGATCCCCGCCAACATGATAAGGCCAATAAATACCACCACACTCAAGTGAGTTTCGGTGATATAAAGCCCAAGTACACTGCCACCTAATGCCATAGGTACGGCAAAGAGGATAAGCAAGGGATGTAATAGTGATTCAAACTGACTCGCCATGACTAAATACACTAAGAAAATCGCTAAGATAAGGGCAATTTTGAGTGATTGGAATGAGTGCTCCATTTCCTCATTTTGACCACCAAAACGGGCCTGAACCGATGCGGGTAACACTTGTTGCGATAGTATCTGCTGCGCCTGTGCAACCGCATCGCTTAAATCACCATAGGCGAGGTTAGCTGATACGAGAGCCACACGTTGTTGGCTGATGCGGTTAATCGCAGATGGGCCTAATTGCAATGAAACTTCTGCAACTGCGCTTAATGCAATAGGCTGACTGCTATTCGGATTGATGATTAAGGCATCGATATCGCTGATTTGATCCCGCTCCGCGAGTTCACTGCGCACCAGAATATCAATCTTACGGTCACGCACTGTGTATTGACTGGCAACAGTACCGCCAACACGTTGGGCAATACGGTTTGCAACCGTTGGTGCATCCATTCCTAGAGCCGCTAACCTTGCATGATCGAAACGGATACTTAGCTCAGGTTGACCATCACGTAGACTGGTGTTCACGTCGGCAAAACGCTCCGAGGCGGATAATGCTTTGACGAGACTATCTGCGCTGCGTTTGAGCAAGTTTAAATCGTAACCTGTGAGTTCAATCTCCAGTGGCGTTTTAAAGCTGAATAACTCAGGTTGCTCAATTTTCGCTTCAAGTTCAGGAATGCGGCGCGCAGTATCACGTAATACTTGAGTGACTGCGTTATAGGCACTGTGGTCGTTAAGCACCACTTGCAAGCGGCCCCAGTTTTCACCCCCGCGGGCAGTATCCGAAGTCATCAAACCGCCGCTACCAGCTTGGCTATAAGCATGTTTAACTTCGGCTCTGTCTTTAATGGACTGTGCAAGTTGCTGTAATATCTTGTCGGTTTCGCTCACAGCCGTACCCGGCGGCAGTAAGATCTCCACGTAAAACTCACCCTGATTCATTGGCGGAATAAGCTCCATACCAAGTCGTGGTAACAAGCTAATACAAGCGCCTGTTATTGCAATCGTGAGTAACAGCGTTGCTTTTTGTTGGCGCAGCGCCGAGGCCAGAAGCTTGTAATAAACCTTCTCAATACTGTGGTAGACAAAGTTAAATGCTGAGCTTAACGGGCGCATCACTAGACCAATAAGCCATGAAAAAAAGCGGCCTAAAATCAACACTAAGGTCAGTAGTGCACTGGGTAAGTAACTAACAATTAATAGAATAGGAAAGGAAAACACAGTCGCGCTATAGTGTTTAAGCTTGCCCATTTTAGTGGTGGGTTTATCCTTAGGTGTCGTTTTTATCAGCGCGGGTAAGGTTTTAAAGCCTTCACGTGATGCCAGCATTGGAATGGACGTTAACGCGACTAATAGCGATGCTAACAGCGCAAAAGTGACCGTTAGCGCTTGGTCTGAGAAGAGTGCGCCAGCAATCCCATCCACAAATACTAGCGGCACAAACACCGCAAGAGTGGTGAGTGTTGAGGCAAAAATTGCGCCTGCCACTTCTTTAGTCCCCGTCACTGCAGCTTCTAATTTACTCATGCCTTCGCTACGGCAGCGGTCTATGTTCTCTAATACCACAATGGCGTTATCGACCAAGAGACCGATGGCAAGGGCAATACCACCTAATGACATGATGTTTAAGCTGATATCGGCAAAATACATCATGTTAAAGGTGGCGATCACTGAGAAGGGAATCGAGATAGAAATAATCAGTGTCGGGATGATATTACGCAAAAACAGGTAAATCACTAGCATAGATAACAAGCTGCCCATCAGCGCAGAAGAGGTGACTTCGCTGACCGCACTTTCGATAAACTCAGACTGATCGTAAATCACTTCGAGCTTATTTTGCTTAGGGTCTTGATTGATTTTGACGAGTTCATCGCGCAGTTTTTTGGCGACAGCGACAGTATTTGCATCACCTTCTTTATAAATGGCCAGTTCAATCGATTCTTGACTGCCGATGCGGGTGATATCACTACGCTCTTTGTAGGCATCTGTGATGGTAGCAACTTCGAATAAACGGACTAAAGCTTGCTCGTCGCGATAGACGATCACTTGGCCGAGTTCATCTAATGAGTTGAATTGGTTTAGCGTTCGTACTAAGTATTCGCGATCACCTTGGATCACTTTACCCGCAGAGAGGTTGATGTTTTCCTCATTAATACGACGTTTAATATCATCGGCATTGAGATTGAGCTGCGACAGTTTTTCTTGATTGAGCTGAATATGCACTTCTTGCTCTAGGCCGCCAGATAAACGCACGGCGGCGACCCCTGATAGCGCCTCTAAACGACGCTTAAGTTCTTCCTCTGCATAGGTGCGCATTTGTTTGAGATCGGCTTCAGATGCATTAGGCACCGACAGCGCAAGACGCATAATAGGGTCAAGGTTGGGGTTAAAACGCAGTAATAAGGGCTTTTTAACATCGAGCGGCAGAGCGATAGTGTCGAGTTTTTCACGTACATCTAAACTCGCCATATCCATTGTTGTGCCCCATTCAAACTCGAGCACCACATCTGACATGCCTGAGCGCGAAATAGAACTGATTTTACGTAAGCCTTTGACCACGCCAACGGCTTCTTCAATCGGTTTAGAGACGAGCTGTTCAACTTCTACTGGCGCTGCACCGTCATACATAGTGCGAATGGTTAATGTGGGATAGCTTAAGTCTGGCAGTAACTTCACCGCTAGGCGGGAAAATCCTACCATACCGAATAAAATCACCGCCAGCATGAACATCCACACCGTGACTGGCCGTTTAACGGAAGTGCTGATAATTGACATGAAAGGCTCCTATCAGTTCTTAGCGGAAGCAAGATCGAGTGGGGTGATCACTTCGACTAAGGATTGGTCTTTCAAGTTTTGCTGGCCACGGGTAACGACTTGCTCACCGGGATTAATACCTGTAATCACTTCTACCGAATCACCTTCACGGTAGCCAATTTCGACTTCACGGCGATTGGCATTGGTACCATCAATAACATAAAGCGCTTGCTTGTTGTCTTGGTTAATCAAGGCACTGTAGGGAACAGTAATCACGTTCTCGTGGGTATCGTATTTGAGCTCAACCCGGGTAAACATGCCCGCTTTAAGGCGCGCCTCTTGATTCGGCACAGCAAGTGTCACCTTAAAGGTGCCACTTTGTGGGTCCACAATCGGGCTTATGCGCAACACTTTGGCGTGGATAGCATTCTTGCTATGTTGATTACTAAACACTTGTGCTTCTTGGCCGAGTTTTAAGCTGGCAAGCTGTTGCTCTGGCAAATGAACTATACCGTGGAGTTCATCTTGGTTGACTATATAAAACAAGTCGCCAAATTCCTTCGCCATATTGCCAGCTTTCACATAGCGTTTAGCAACTACACCGCTAATAGGGGACAGTACGCGGCTTTCTTTTACTTGCAGTTCGGCGAGATCTTTCTTAGCGATAGCGGCTTGCAAGTTATATTCAAGTTTGGCCATTGAATCCGCGCTGATAAATTCTCTGTTGCTCATTTTCTTCAGACGATTCAATTCCTGCTCGATGATTTTGACTTCGGCTTCTGAGCGGTCTAAATCATATTGCTGCCTCTTGGCATCAATAACAGCCAGCACTTGGCCCTTTTGAACGCGGTCACCTTCTTCAACAGCGAGAGATTCAATGAGCCCTGATATACGACTCACTACATTGGCTTCCTGTGGCGCTTCTAAGGTGGCAGTTGTACTGTAAAAAGAAGAAACGTTTCCTTGCATCACTGTAGTGGTTTCGACGGGAATGGCATATTTTTCTTCTTTTTTGACCACTTCTTCCTCACCACAGGCTGCTAGCATCGAAATCATTAGCAGTGGCAGGGTGAATTGAGCAATTTTTGACTTTTCCATAAGAATGTTACCTGTTGTCTTTATTGTGATGTCAGTTGATAGCAGAAACCATGCCAATGTTTAAATTTGTTTAATTTCAGTCTATTAGTCGTATTTTTGGCTAAGTGTGATTTGTGATTCTTACCAAATGTAGCCAAAAGGTTTAAAAAATGATGAGAATAACTAAACGTGGTTAATTAAGATTACACAAGTGCACAATTGCAACAATGTATTTTGTCAGGAGAAGGAAGTTTAAAAGAGGATTATTTGAAATGAAAAAAGCGCCCTTAGGCGCTTTTTAATGCGTAAGTCGTGGGACTTAGCGTTTGTCTTGTGCGACGAAATCACGCGCAGTTTCACCAGTATATAACTGACGTGGACGGCTGATTTTGTGGCCTGGTTGATCTAACATTTCTTTCCAGTGAGCAATCCAGCCTACAGTACGTGCCAGTGCGAACAGCACAGTGAACATACTGGTTGGAATACCAATGGCTTTCATAATGATGCCAGAGTAGAAGTCGACGTTTGGATACAGCTTTTTAGAAATGAAGTATTCGTCTTCAAGTGCAATGCGCTCAAGCTCCATTGCCACATCCAAGAGTGGATCTTGTACTTTCAGTTCTTTTAGCACTTCATGACAAGTTTCACGCATCACTTTGGCTCGTGGGTCAAAGTTTTTGTAAACACGGTGTCCAAAGCCCATCAGACGGAAAGGATCATTTTTATCTTTAGCGCGTTCAATGAATTCAGGAATACGGTCTACTGAACCGATTTCTTCTAACATTTGCAAACAGGCTTCGTTAGCGCCGCCGTGTGCAGGGCCCCAAAGAGATGCGATACCCGCTGCGATACACGCAAATGGGTTTGCACCTGAAGAACCGGCTAAACGTACTGTTGAAGTCGATGCGTTTTGTTCATGATCTGCATGTAAAATGAAGATCCTGTCCATTGCACGTTCAACAATAGGGTTCACGACGTATTCTTCGCACGGTACAGCAAACATCATGCTTAAGAAGTTGCCTGCATAGCTTAAGTCATTACGTGGGTACACGAATGGCTGGCCTGAAGAATACTTGTAGCACATGGCTGCTATCGTAGGCATTTTTGAGACTAAGCGATAAGCGGCGATTTCGCGGTGACGTGGATCGTTAACATCCAGAGAGTCTTGGTAAAATGCAGATAATGCACCCGTCACACCACATAACATGGCCATAGGATGAGCATCACGACGGAAACCTCTAAAGAAGAAGGCTAGCTGCTCGTGAACCATAGTGTGGGTTTTAACTGTATGTACAAACTCAGTATATTGCGCTTTGGTCGGTAGTTCACCGTAAAGCAGCAAATAACACAGGTCTAGGTAATCGGAGTCAACGGCAAGTTGATCGATTGGATAGCCACGGTGTAACAATATACCCAGATCACCATCAATATAGGTAATTGCAGATTCACAGGAGGCAGTCGCAAGAAAACCTGGATCAAAAGTAAAGTAACCTTTGCTGCCAAGTTTACTGATATCGATTACGTCAAAACCAGCGGTTCCCTGCTTTACTGGCAATTCTATCGAGTCGTTCCCTGGTAATTCTAATTTGGCTTTTAAATCAGCCATACCCCGTTCTCCTTACTTAGTTCTTATCTGTGAGTGCGGCATGTCAAACCGCCATTACTTTACAGCCATTCTAGATCACATTTCAATTTAAATAAGCGTTTAAATTTGTTAGACCATGGTATAAAAGCCTTTACTTTTCTATTTGTAACTGGCACTTACAGTAAAAAATAGTCAAAAAAACATAATTTGCATTCTGTGATGTTTGTATTTGACATTTGCCGCGAGTATACTTGCCTCGCCCAATAAGGGCCGCAAACAACGATTATAAAGCACCCTTTGTTTACATGTTAAATGAGTGCGTGCTCAGATAGTTAACTGTTTGTTTAAACTTTGCTTTTGTGTTTACTTTTGCAGTGATCAACCTCCTGTTTAAAGTTTGTACAAAAGCGGTTCACATAACAAAAAAAATGCTCAATGGAGCTGAGTGAGCAGAACGTGAAAAAGCAAAGACCTGTCCATTTAGATCTGCAGACCATTCGCTTTCCTGCAACAGCGATTGTGTCAATTCTTCACCGTGTTTCCGGTGTCATCATGCTGTTCGCAGTTGGCATTCTCATTTGGTTGCTAAATTCATCTTTAGCATCAGCTGAAAGTTTCGCTGGCGTACAGTCTCTATTCGATAACTTCGTGATGAAGTTTATCCTGTGGGGCATTATGACTGCACTGGCGTATCACTTGTTTGGTGGCCTGCGCCACTTAGTAATGGATACCGGTCGTTGGGAAGAATTGTCATCGGGTGCCGCATCAGCGAAAGCTGTATTTGCCTTAACGGTAGCCTTTTCAATCATAGCGGGGATCTGGGTATGGTAACCAATGCAGCAAGTTTTGGACGCAGTGGTGTTCATGACTATATTCTACTACGCGCTAGTGCAGTGATCCTCGCCTGTTACACCATTTTCTTGGTTGGCTTTATTGCATGTAGTTCCCCTCTCACCTACGACGTCTGGCATGGCCTATTTAGTGCTCTGCCAATGAAAGTGTTTACACTTCTGACGCTGGTAGCCTTATTAGTACATGCTTGGATTGGTGTATGGCAAGTGCTGACAGATTACGTTAAGTGCACGTCGTTACGTGGTGTTTTACAGTTCACCTTTGTCGTTACCGTATTTTGTTATTTAGCGGCCGGCATTGTTATTGTGTGGGGTGTCTAAGTGAGTATTCCAGTACGCGAATTTGATGCTGTAGTGATCGGTGCCGGTGGCGCTGGTATGCGTGCAGCGCTGCAGATTTCCAAAGAAGGTAAAAGCTGTGCGCTTTTATCAAAAGTATTCCCAACCCGTTCTCATACCGTATCTGCGCAGGGTGGTATCACTGTTGCGTTAGGTAACGCCCATGAAGATCATTGGGAACAACACATGTACGATACCGTGAAAGGTTCCGATTTTATCGGTGACCAAGAAGCGATCGAGTTCATGTGTAAAACCGGTCCTGAAGCCGTGATTGAACTTGAGCAAATGGGTTTGCCTTTCTCTCGTTTCGAAAATGGTACGATTTACCAACGTCCATTTGGTGGTCAATCTAAGAACTTTGGTGGCGAGCAGGCTGCGCGTACTGCGGCAGCTGCCGACCGTACTGGTCATGCTTTGCTTCACTGTTTATATCAACAAAACGTTAAGCATAAGACGCAAGTCTTCTCAGAATGGTATGCATTAGATCTCGTTAAAAACGATGATGGCGCCGTTGTGGGTTGTACTGCGATTGAAATTGAAACGGGCGATATCGTTTATTTCAAAGCTAAGGCAACGATTCTAGCGACAGGTGGTGCAGGGCGTATTTATGCTTCGACCACTAACGCACATATCAACACCGGTGACGGCGTCGGTATGGCAATGCGTGCTGGCGTGCAAATGCAAGACATGGAAATGTGGCAATTCCACCCAACTGGCATCGCCGGCGCGGGTGTACTTGTGACTGAAGGTTGTCGTGGTGAAGGCGGTTATTTGCTGAACAAAGACGGCGAGCGTTTCATGGAGCGTTATGCCCCTAACGCGAAAGATTTGGCATCACGCGACGTGGTAGCACGTTCTATGATGACTGAAATCCGCGAAGGTCGTGGTTTAGACGGTCCATTAGGCCCACACTGTTTGCTCAAGCTTGATCACTTAGGTAAAGAAACATTAGAAGCACGTTTACCAGGCGTGTGTGAATTGTCTCGTACTTTTGCCCATATCGATCCAGCCGATGGTCCAATTCCAGTACTACCAACCTGTCACTATATGATGGGCGGTCTACCAACTAAGGTCAGTGGTCAAGTTATTCGTAAGAATGAAGACGGCACTGAACAAGATGTTATTGGTCTGTTTGCTGTGGGTGAGATTGCCTGTGTATCTGTACATGGTGCAAACCGTTTAGGTGGTAACTCACTGCTTGACTTAGTGGTCTTTGGCCGCGCAGCGGGTCAGCATTTAGGTAAAGCTTTGGATGAGACTGACGATCCAAAAGACGCAAGTGATGCGGATATTGCTGCCTCTCTGGCGCGTCTGAATCGTTGGGAAAGCAACAAAGATGGCGAAGACCCAGCGCAAATCCGTAAGGATCTGCAACTGTGTATGCAATTAAACTTCTCTGTATTCCGCCGTGGCGATGCTATGGCTGAAGGGTTAGAGCAGTTGAAAGTGATTCGTGAACGTCTTGCAAATGCTAAATTGTCTGATAACTCTCGTGAATTCAATACTCAACGTATTGAATGTTTAGAGTTAGATAACTTGATGGCAACGGCAATCGCCACGGCTTATGCGGCTAACTTCCGTACCGAAAGTCGCGGTGCTCACTCACGTGAAGATTATTTAGAGCGTGATGATGAGAACTGGTTATGCCACAGCTTATTTGACCCAATCACTGAAACGATGGATCGTCGTGCAGTGAACATGGCACCTAAGTTACGTGAAGCATTCCCGCCGAAGAAACGTACCTACTAGGAGTTGCAAAGATGAAATTGACATTTGCAGTTTATCGCTACAATCCTGACGTAGATACTAAACCGTATATGCAGGATTACAGCTTAGAAGTGGCTGAAGGCTCTGACATGATGGTGCTCGATGCACTGATCAAGTTGAAAGAGCAAGATCCGACTTTGTCATTCCGTCGCTCATGCCGTGAAGGCGTGTGTGGTTCAGACGGCGTGAACATGAATGGTAAGAATGGTCTGGCGTGTATTACCCCAATTTCAACCTTTAAAGGTAAGAAATTAGAAATACGTCCATTACCAGGTATGCCAGTTGTTCGTGACTTAGTTGTTGATTTAACTCAGTTCTATAAGCAGTATGAGAAGATCAAGCCTTACCTCATCAATGATGAGAAACAACCTGCTCGTGAACACTTACAATCCCCTGAAGAGCGTGCTCATTTAGATGGTTTGTACGAATGTATCATGTGTGCCTGTTGTTCTACGGCTTGCCCATCATTCTGGTGGAATCCTGATAAGTTTATCGGTCCAAGCGGTCTGCTTCATGCATATCGTTTCTTGATCGACAGTCGCGATACAGCTACAGAAGAACGTTTATCTGAGCTGGACGACGCCTATAGCGTGTTCCGTTGCCATGGCATCATGAACTGCGTTGACGTTTGTCCAAAAGGTCTTAATCCGACTAAAGCAATTGGTCATATTAAGTCCATGCTGTTGAAGCGAGCAGTGTAATGCGAGAACCCGAGCTGAAACCAATAATAATATAGCTCTTGAAGAGTCACTTTCTGGTAGCAGAAGGTGACTCTTTTGCGTATGTAATGGAAGACAACGCGCCGTATATCTGGACATCTAGGGGCGGCAGAAATTATGCGTCGAAGGTAATCTCTACAGACTGCATATTTAATACTATGGCTAAGCACGTGTATAAAGTTTGAAAGGAATAGAAATGCACCAAGGCATCATGAAAGCCTGGCTCGAATCATCTCACTTAAGTGGTGCAAATTCGACCTACGTAGAAGAGATGTATGAAGCCTATCAAGAAGACCCACAGTCAGTCGCTGATGATTGGCGTGCGGTATTTGATAATCTCCCTCCTGTGAACGGTGCCTCTGTTGATGCGCCTGAAGCTGCTCACTCAAAAGTACGTGATTATTTTCGCAGTTTAGCGTTAGAAGGTCGCCATAAGAGCTCAGCTCGTGTGACGGATCCTGAAATGGATGCTAAGCAAGTTAAAGTCCTGCAATTAATTAACGCCCATCGTTTCCGTGGTCACCAAGGTGCTAATCTTGATCCCCTCGAACTGTGGAAACGTGAACCTGTAGCTGATTTAGATCCTGCCTTCCACGGCTTGACTAAAGAAGACATGGAACGTGAGTTTAATACAGGTTCTTTTGCTCATGGTGGCGAAACCATGAAGCTCGCGGATTTGGTAAAAGCGCTGAAAGCCACCTACTGTGGTTCTATCGGTGCTGAATATATGCACATTACCGATACCGATGAGAAACGCTGGATCCAACAACGTCTCGAACCTTCCTTAGGTAAAGCTAACTACCATAAAAGTGTTAAGACACGCATTCTTGAAGGCCTTAACGCCGCAGAAGGTATTGAAAAATACTTAGGTGCTAAATTCCCTGGTGCGAAACGTTTCTCGTTAGAAGGCGGTGATGCGTTAGTGCCTATGATGCGCGAAATTATTTATCGTGCAGGTGAAGCCGGTACTAAAGAAATCGTCGTCGGTATGGCTCACCGTGGTCGTCTGAACGTATTAGTGAACGTATTAGGTAAGCGTCCAGCTGAACTGTTTGACGAGTTCGCGGGTAAGCATGCTGATACCCACGGTTCTGGTGACGTTAAGTACCACCAAGGTTTCTCCTCTGATTTTGAAACGCCGGGCGGCAATGTGCATTTAGCACTGGCCTTTAACCCATCGCACCTTGAAATCGTTAACCCTGTGGTGATTGGCTCTGTACGTGCCCGTCAAGACCGTCGCGGTTGTAAGGATGGCTTACAAGTCATGCCTATTACTATTCACGGTGACTCTGCAATTGCAGGTCAAGGGATAGTACAAGAGACATTCAACATGTCTCAAACCCGTGGCTTTAAAGTCGGCGGCAGTATTCGCATCGTAGTGAACAACCAAGTGGGTTTCACGACGTCTAACCATGCGGACACTCGTTCGACTGAATACTGTACTGACATCGCTAAGATGGTTCAGGCTCCGATTTTCCACGTTAACTCTGATGATCCCGAAGCCGTTGCTTTTGTGTCGCAGTTAGCCGTTGATTATCGTAACGAGTTCAAACGTGATGTGGTGGTTGAATTAGTGTGTTATCGCCGTCATGGCCATAACGAAGCCGATGAGCCAAGTGCAACTCAGCCGCTGATGTATGCCAAGATCAAGAAACACCCAACGCCACGTAAGATTTATGCAGACAAGTTAATCGCTGAAAACGTGATTGCTGCTGATGATGTGACTGGTCTTATCAATAATTACCGTGATGCATTAGATCAAGGTGATTGTGTAGTTAAAGAATGGCGCCCAATGACGCTGCATTCTGTTGATTGGACACCGTATATCGGTCGTGAGTGGGACGAAGCGTATCAAGCCTCTATGTCGGCTGAGCGTTTACAAAGTCTGGCTGACAAACTGAGCTATGTACCTGAAAGTCATCCATTGCAATCACGGGTTGCTAAGATTTATAGCGACCGTTTAGCGATGGCAAAAGGCGAGAAGCCACTCGATTGGGGTTTTGCAGAAACGCTGGCTTATGCCTCGATTCTGGAAGACAACAAGCGTGTACGTATTACGGGTCAGGATTCTGGCCGCGGTACTTTCTTCCATCGTCATGCTGTATTGCACAATCAAAACGATGGCACGACTTACATGCCACTGCGCAATATTGCTGATGAACAAGGCCCAATTGATATTACTGACTCAGTATTATCTGAAGCCTCAGTACTGGCGTTTGAGTATGGTTATGCCACAGCAGAACCCGGTGGATTGACTATTTGGGAAGCGCAGTTTGGTGACTTTGCTAACTGTGCCCAAGTGGTAATCGATCAGTTCTTGTCATCGGGTGAGCAGAAGTGGGGCCGTTTATGTGGTCTGACTATGTTGTTACCCCATGGCTATGAAGGTCAAGGCCCTGAGCATTCAAGCGCCCGTTTAGAGCGTTTCTTGCAGATGTGTGCTAACCACAATATGCAAGTGTGTGTGCCTTCAACACCTGCACAGGTCTACCATATGTTGCGCCGCCAAGTGGTGCGTCCTATGCGTCGTCCACTTATCGTCATGTCGCCTAAGTCATTACTACGTCATCCATTAGCGGTTTCAAGCTTGGAAGAATTAGCCAATGGCAGTTTCCAAAATGTGATCGGTGAAATCGATACGTTGGAAGCAAGCAAGGTTGACCGAGTTGTCTTCTGCAGTGGTAAGGTTTACTTCGAACTGCTGGAAAAACGTCGTAAAGAAAATATCACTAACGTAGCGTTAATCCGTGTCGAACAGTTATATCCGTTCCCACATGATGAAATGATCGTTGCTTTGGCTGATTACCAACATGTGAAAGATTTTGTTTGGTGTCAGGAAGAGCCACAGAACCAAGGTGCTTGGTACTCTAGTCAACACCATTTCTGGGCCGCGGTTCCTGCAGGTGCACAGTTAACTTATGCTGGTCGTGAAGCGTCAGCTGCACCAGCGTGTGGTTACCCTGAGTTGCACACACATCAGCAAGAATCTTTAGTGAACAGTGCCCTGAAACTTACAATCACACTGTAGTAATAGACATTTTATAAAAGGATAGTTTTTCATGAGTATCGAAATCAAGGTACCCGTACTACCAGAATCTGTTGCCGATGCCACGATTGCCACTTGGCATGTGAAAGTGGGCGAGCAAGTTTCTCGTGATCAAAACCTGGTTGATATTGAAACCGATAAAGTGGTTCTTGAAGTGGTTGCGCCAGAAGATGGCCACATTGGCGAGTTTTTGTTTGAAGAAGGCGCCACTGTTCTGGGTGAACAAGTGATCGCTAAATTCATCGCCGGTGCTGTATCTGGCAAAGAAGTCACCAAAGCGCAAGCTGAAGCTGAAGCGGCAACACCAGCAGCTGAAACCAGCGATGAAAGCAGTGATGCGTTAAGCCCATCTGTTCGCCGTTTACTGGCAGAGCACAATGTTGATGCCAGCAAAGTAAAAGGCACTGGTGTGGGTGGTCGTATTACTAAAGAAGACGTTGAAGCCTTTGTTAAGTCTGCCCCTAAAGCTGCGGCGCCAGCAGCACCTGCTGTAGCTCCGTTAGCGGCTGGCCGTAGCGAGAAGCGCGTGCCAATGACACGTCTGCGTAAGACAATCGCAAACCGCTTGTTAGAAGCGAAAAACTCTACCGCTATGCTCACGACGTTTAACGAAGTGAACATGAAGCCAATCATGGATATCCGTAAGCAATACCAAGATATCTTTGAAAAGCGCCACGGTATTCGTTTAGGCTTTATGTCTTTCTACATCAAAGCCGTGACTGAAGCGCTGAAACGTTTCCCAGAAGTCAACGCGTCTATTGATGGCGATGATATCGTCTATCACAACTACTTCGACATCAGCATCGCAGTATCAACACCACGTGGTCTGGTAACACCAGTGTTACGTGACACAGATACCATGAACTTAGCTGAAATCGAAAAAGCAGTTCGTGACTTAGCCCTTAAAGGCCGTGACGGTAAGCTGACTGTGGCTGACATGACTGGCGGTAACTTCACTGTGACTAACGGTGGTGTTTTCGGTTCACTGATGTCTACACCGATCCTTAACCTGCCACAAAGTGCGATTTTAGGCATGCATGCCATTAAAGATCGCCCAATGGCAGTCAATGGTCAGGTTGAAATCCTGCCCATGATGTACCTAGCACTCTCATATGACCATCGTATTGTTGATGGCCGTGAGTCTGTTGGTTTCTTGGTTGCGATTAAAGACTTCCTAGAAGACCCAACTCGTCTGCTGCTTGATCTGTAACACAACTCGATAAGAGATTGCGCTTAAAGAAATAGCCAGACATACCCTCGTGACTGGCCCAAACGGGCCAGTTGGATTTGATTAGAAGTATACGGATAGATCATCATGAATTTGCATGAGTATCAGGCAAAATCCTTATTTGCCGAATATGGTTTACCAGTGTCAGAAGGTTTTGCATGTGATACAGCCCAAGAAGCTGTAGAAGCGGCAGGCCATATTGGCGGAAATTTATGGGTTGTTAAGTGTCAAGTACACGCAGGCGGCCGCGGTAAAGCAGGTGGCGTTAAAGTCACTGGCGATAAAGAA
Source organism: Shewanella sp. DC2-4 (assembly GCF_013248875.1). Classification (NCBI taxonomy): domain Bacteria; kingdom Pseudomonadati; phylum Pseudomonadota; class Gammaproteobacteria; order Alteromonadales; family Shewanellaceae; genus Shewanella; species Shewanella sp. DC2-4. Next base: position 1,665,972 of record NZ_JABRVR010000002.1, read on the forward strand.
GAAATCAGAGCCTTTGCCGAACACTGGTTAGGCAAAAATCTGGTGACTTATCAAACTGATGAGAAAGGCCAGCCGGTTGCTAAAATTTTAGTAGAAAGCTGTACCGACATCGCTAACGAACTGTACTTAGGTGCCGTTGTTGACCGCGCGACTCGTCGTGTTGTGTTCATGGCGTCGACTGAAGGTGGTGTTGAAATTGAGAAAGTGGCAGAAGAAACGCCAGAACTCATCCACACTGCAATCATAGATCCTTTGACTGGCCCACAAGGTTATCAAGCACGTGATCTTGGCTTCAAGTTAGGTTTAAACCCAACTCAAATGAAGCAGTTCACTAAGATTTTCATGGGTCTGGCGACTATGTTCGTTGATCATGATTTCGCATTGCTTGAAATCAACCCACTGGTTATTACCACTGAAGGCAACCTACACTGCCTAGACGGTAAAATCGGTATCGACGGTAACGCACTTTATCGTCAACCAAAAATCAAAGGCATGCACGATCCATCACAGGATGATGCCCGCGAAGCTCACGCTGCTAAGTTCGAGCTGAACTACGTTGCATTAGACGGTAACGTTGGCTGTATGGTGAACGGTGCTGGTCTTGCGATGGGTACTATGGATATCGTTAACTTGCACGGTGGCAAGCCAGCGAACTTCTTAGACGTAGGCGGCGGCGCGACGAAAGAACGTGTAGCTGAAGCATTCAAAATCATTCTGTCTGACAGCAATGTGAAAGCGGTTCTGGTTAACATTTTCGGCGGTATCGTACGTTGTGACATGATCGCAGAAGGTATTATCGGCGCTGTTAAAGAAGTGGGCGTTAAAGTACCTGTTGTGGTTCGTTTAGAAGGTACTAACGCTGAACTTGGCCGTGAAGTATTAGCTAAATCAGGTCTAGATATCATTGCAGCTACCAGTCTAACTGACGCGGCTGAGCAAGTAGTTAAAGCTGCGGAGGGCAAATAATGTCTGTCTTAATCAATAAAGATACCAAGGTAATTTGCCAAGGTTTCACTGGCGGTCAAGGTACATTCCACTCACAACAAGCTATCGATTATGGTACGCAAATGGTGGGCGGTGTGTCTCCTGGTAAAGGTGGTCAAACTCACTTAGGTCTTCCAGTGTTCAACACTGTGAAAGACGCTGTGGCTGCGACTGGCGCAACTGCTTCTGTGATCTATGTACCGGCTCCTTTCTGTAAGGATGCCATTCTTGAAGCTATCGACGGTGGCATCGAGCTTATCGTTTGTATCACTGAAGGCATTCCTACACTGGACATGCTGCAAGTTAAAGTGAAGCTTGAAGAAACTGGCGTTCGCATGATCGGCCCTAACTGCCCAGGTGTTATCACCCCAGGTGAATGTAAGATCGGCATCATGCCAGGTCACATCCACTTAAAAGGCAAAGTGGGTATCGTTTCTCGTTCAGGTACTCTGACTTATGAAGCGGTTAAGCAAACAACGGATGAAGGTTTTGGCCAATCTACTTGCGTAGGTATTGGTGGTGACCCAATTCCAGGTACTAGCTTCATTGATGTACTGGAAATGTTCCAAAACGATCCACAGACAGAAGCGATCGTTATGATCGGTGAAATCGGTGGTAACGCTGAGGAAGATGCGGCGGCTTTCATTAAAGCACACGTGACTAAACCTGTTGTGTCTTATATTGCGGGTGTCACTGCACCTGCTGGTAAGCGTATGGGCCATGCTGGCGCGATTATCGCTGGCGGTAAAGGTACTGCAGAAGACAAATTTGCTGCATTAGAAGCAGCGGGCGTAACAACTGTCCGCTCGCTTGCTGATATCGGCAAAGCGCTGCGTATTCGTACAGGTTGGTAAGCTAACCTTTCGAATATAAAAGGCGCCTAAGGCGCCTTTTTTATTGGCTGTAATTTCGGCAGCGAATCGCTGTAAATGACAGGAATGGGATTGAGCTAACACCATGAAGACTAGATATTTTTTCTTCTACGGGTTAGATTGATGCTTCTCTACTACGCGCTCGTCTGTGTCATTGACGAGGATAATGTGAGTAGAGCCATTAACCATGAGCTAAGTGCTTATGGCTTCAGTGCTGTTCTGCAAAAAATCTTGAACTCAAATTTATTTAACACGGTTGCAGTCTATCGTTGCGAGCGTATTTGTTTTATGGGGCTTATCGCATTGGGGGAGGGTAAGCAACAGAGTCGATGTTAGCCACAGTAACGGCTTAAACATCACATTTTTTTACGAGGGAAAAACTGTGAAAACACCTAAAATCATTATTTCGGAAATTGACTTAGAAAGACTAGAGCGATTATTGGAGTCACTGCCGGCAAATGCATTTCCGGGCAAAGCGGCATTGGAGGCTGAATTAGACAGAGCCGATATTGTGCCTGCATCACAGGTGCCCGCGAATGTGGTGACCATGAATTCAGAAGTGAAGTTTAGCGTTTCATCCAGTAATGAGACTTTCTGTTTACGTTTAGTGTATCCAAAAGACGTGAACGGCGCGGGCACGATTTCTATTTTGGCGCCGGTGGGCAGCGCATTATTAGGGCTCTCTCAAGGTGATGAAATTGAATGGCCAGGTCCGGGTGGTTCTATGGTAAAAGTGCGTATTGAGGAAATCCTGTATCAGCCTGAACGCAGTGGTGATTTCCACCGTTAAGCTTGAGGTATTGGCGTAGTGTCGTTGACGTTACGCCAGTGCACTTTAAGCGCACCATTGGTTGATTTTTAAGTGCCATTTTTGAAGGAGCAAAGATGATAACCCAAACTGAACGGTTAATTATTCGACCATTTACTGAGCAAGATTGTGAAGCGCTTTATTTGATGAACAGTAATCCCGAGATGCTAAAGTACATTCCCACCGCGGCATTTACAGCTCGCGAGCAGGCGGTTGAGTTGTTTCACAAGGTGATCCAAGTCGATTATCTGCAACATGGTTTTGGTCGTTGGGCGGTAGAGCATAAAGCTGATAAGCGGGTGATTGGTTTTTGTGGTCCGAAATTTATTCCAGAATTCAGCGAAGTCGAACTGGGTTATCGTTATTTCCCTGAGTATTGGGGAACTGGAATTGGTACTGAGGCCGCATTTGCTGCATTAGCCGAATTTAAACGTTTTGGCATTGACCAGACGATTGCACTTATCTTAGCAGGGAATCTCGGTTCTGAAGGTGTGGCTAAGCGTGTGGGCATGCATTGGCGTGAGCAAAATGAGTTTATGGGCCATAAAGTGAATATCTACGCCAAGGTGTTATAGCGGTTTACCCGTAAACATCATCCAATAAAAAACCAGCCTTAGGCTGGTTTTTTGCTTAATTCTTTATAAACACAATGGCCGACTTAGGCGTCGTTATGCTCACAGGTATCGTTGGTGCAAGTGCCGTACAAATATAAGCTGTGATTAGTCAGCTTAATATTGTGTTTCATGGCAATTTCATCTTGACGACGTTCGATGACTTCATCTGAAAACTCAATCACTTTGCCACACGATAGGCAAACTAAGTGATCATGATGATGCTGAGTCGATAGTTCGAAAACGGCTTTACCGCTCTCAAAATGATGGCGACTGACAATACCTGCATCATCAAATTGGTTTAACACACGGTAGACGGTGGCTAGACCAATTTCTTCACCGATATCGAGCAGCTTCTTGTACAAATCTTCTGCACTGATATGTTGGTTTTCAGGTCCTTGCATCAGTTCTAGGATCTTGACTCGTGGCAGGGTAATTTTCAAACCCGCTTTTTTTAGCGCTTGATTTCCATCTGTCATTGCTAATCTCTTGATTGCAGAACCAATAGGTTCATCCGTGGATAGTGTTTGCCATTATAGGTGCTCAGGTTGAAAACTTAAACCTTTGTTCTGGCTTTCTAGGGCGATATGCAGATAAATTGTGTCAATAGGCGTTAAATCACAATATTTTGCGGCAATTCAAGCATAGTTTTTGTATGGTTATACCAAGGAATAATATTCACGGCTGCCAAAGTCAGTGAGAATAATTCAAATAAATAAAATAATAAGGAATCGGCATGTACCAGCAAATTGTGGTGTTAACCGGCGCAGGGATCTCTGCTGAGTCGGGTTTACGCACCTTTCGCGATCAAGATGGTCTGTGGGAAGAGCATCATATTGAAGACGTTGCTACACCAGAAGGTTATGAGCGTGATGCTGAATTGGTAGAGCGATTTTACAATAGTCGTTGGTTGCAACTGCACAGTGGCACGGTTGAACCCAATGCAGCGCATGTGGCCTTGGCAAAGTTGGAAGCGGACTTTAAAGGTCAATTACTTATCATCACACAAAATATTGATGATCTGCATGAGCGTGCGGGCTCGCGCCGTCTATTGCATATGCACGGTGAATTATCCAAAGGCCGTTGTCCGCGCTCACGTCAGACCTTTATTTTACGTGAGCCCTTTGGTGCCGATAATTGCTGTACTTGTTGTATTCCGGCTCAGCGATTACGCCCCCATGTGGTGTGGTTTGGTGAAATGCCCTTAGGGATGGATCGAATTCACGATGCGCTCGATAACTGTGACTTGTTTATTGCCATTGGCACCTCTGGCACTGTGTATCCTGCCGCGGGCTTTGTGGATACTGCTAACCATCATGGGGCTCAAACAGTCGAAGTGAATATGATGGCACCCGATAGACACAGTCAGTTTCAATATCACCTCACAGGAAAAGCGGGGGAGTTAGTGCCTCAGTTGGTTGATACCATTTTAGCGGGTCGAGTGATTGGCAGTGAGTCGAACACATGAGCGAAAAAGTTGCGATTATAATGCGTGGCTTACCGGGCAGTGGTAAGTCACACTGGGTTGAAACTTACATTCTTTCCCTTCCTTTAGAAAAAGCCATTGGCGTGCGGCAACGTGGCGTATTTTCGACCGATAGTTTTTTCTACCATGAAGATGAATACCGTTTCGATGCCAAGAAATTACCTGAGTTTCATCAATGTAATTTGACGGGGTTTATTCAGGCACTTTCTTCAAGCGAGCCTGTGGTGATTTGTGATAATACCAATCTGTGCCACTGGGAATACATGGCCTATGAAGCGGCGGCAAAAGCCTTAGGTTATCAAGTTAGAATTGTGCTTGTGGGTGAACTAAGCAGTCTGGCTCATCAGCAGGAATGCGCGAAACGTAATCGCCATGGCGTTCCTTTGGCACAAATTCAGCGGATGGCGAAGGGATTTGAAGATTTTTAATGTCAGGTACTTACTTAATTGTTGAGTATTGTGATCTGTAGCAATCAATTTTAAGCATGGGTCCCGCAGTGTTTTCGCCCTGTCATAAGTCTGTTGTACTCTGTTTCAACGTTCTGCTTTGTCTATGTGCATGTGTGTGGCTCATACATTCGCCTTATCTATTTGACTGTGCACTTTAAGCTTGATCCCAAAGACAGTTTATCCATATAAGTCTGCGTATAATGCGCTAACTTGTGTGGCATTGAAGGGCCAATGCAAGATTGCTGCTGGCTTGATCGATACCATTGAGCACAAGCGGACGTTTATCAGAGGAAAGAGCCATGCTCATTAAAATTTTACTAACAGTCTTAGTTATTGCTGGCGCTTGGTTTTTGCTGGTGAAACGCAAGCGTCAGATTGAACCTCAGGCTGTTAATCTCAGTTCAAAGCGTTTTAGTGAACCGCTGTGGCGCCGATACCTGTTGACGGGTGTGTTTGTGGTGATTGGATTTAGCCTGCTGAGTTACAGTGTTTGGTATTGGCGCGATCAGCATAGAATTGTCACTGTGAGAATTGTGTCACCGAATGCCGACAATAACGGCGAGTATCGTGTGCGAAAAGGGGATATCTCAGACTCGAAAATGGTCACTATCGATGGCATCCATATTCGCTTTTCGACCCAAGAACGGTTGGCAATTATCGAAACCGATTAAGGCATATTTATTTTACTAAATTACCTTGCACGCCTTTTCATTGCCAACTTATGCGGTAAACTAGCGACAATTTTTTAGCCTGCACTTAAGTGGAATCGTTAACTTAAGTTTTTTTTCAGGAGGACAAATGATTACTGCTTATGTCTATGATAATCGTCACCTTACTGTGACAGAGCTCGGCATACTGGACAGTATTCCCGCGTCGACCATTTGGTTAGATCTGTATAAACCCGATGATGAGGAGCGAGAGTGGTTAAGTCATTTTTCTGTTGAAGAAGTGCCTGACGAAGAAGATATCAATGAAATTGAGGCCTCAGCACGTTTTTATCAAAACAGTGACGGCTTGCATATTAATTCGTTATTCCCACAGCGTGTCGGCCAAGATGTGCGCGGCGTTAACGTTTCCTTCAACCTTCGTAGCAATTTTTTACTGACAATTCGTGAAGAAGACGTAGGTCTTATCCGTTTGCTGCGTAACTATTTGCGTTTAGGGCGGTTAGAAGTATCGACACCGCAGGAATTGTTTCTCGAATTATTTAATCTGAAAGTGGATTATCTATCTGACTTAATTGAAGACGTTTACACTGTACTTGAAAATGTCGGTGAGCAAGTATTTGATAACGATGAACTTGACGATGTATTTAAGCTCATCACTCTGCAAGAAGACTCTAATGGTAAAATTCGATTAAGTTTGCTCGATACTCAGCGTTCACTGCGTTATATGCAGCGTTATTATCGTGGCCAGTTATCCGATGAACATTTAAAGGACTTGCGGGAAATGTTGTCGGATATCGAGTCGCTGATGCCCCACAGTCAGTTTATTTTCGATAAGTTAAACTTTCTGCTCGATGCGGCCATGGGTTTCAGTGGTCTGCAACAGAACAAAATCATCAAAATCTTCTCGGTTGCCGCAGTGGTGTTTCTACCACCGACCTTGATTGCCAGTAGTTATGGGATGAACTTTACCAGCATGCCTGAGCTTGAGTGGCAATACGGTTATCCTATGGCGATTGTGATGATGTTAGCCAGTGCCGCAGGTACTTACTTCTTCTTTAAACGTAAGCATTGGTTATAAGCCTGGCGCGAGCTGTGTTTATTTCTTGAATTAACAATAAGGGTCGAATGCAATATTCGACCCTTATTGTTATCACTTTTATTAATCATGTTAATTCAATGACTTTTATTCAATGAGTGAGACTCGATGACTTTGCTTAAATGAGTGAAGCTCGTTAGACATAATCGTTAAGCCAGTTTCTTAATCAACTACTTACGACTATCGCCGCCAAAGTAGTAACTCACTCGCTCGCGCGGATTCAAATACTCGTGGACTTTTTCAGGAAGCGCCGCAGGTGGTAAGCAGCGCACTATGCTGATCCCTTCAATTTCCAGATCAACGATAGGCGCCTGATCTTTAGGCACTAAGGCATCGTAAACCAATATTTTTGGACATAGCAGTTTAGTTAAGTTAACCGACATCACCATGGCATATTGACCGCTGGATAATTCCACCACACTGCCTGGGGGGTAAATGCCCAGCATCTTGATCATCTTGCCAATATACTCTTGATTTAGCTTAGTTTTATATTGCTTATACAAATGCCCTAGTGCGGCGTAGGGCATTCTGGCTTTGCCCTGTTGGCTTGGGTAACACAAGGAGTCATATTCGTTCACTACCGCAATCAGTTGCGATACCTTATCGAGAGCCTCTTCCTTTAGGCCTTTGGGATAACCACTGCCATCGAGAAACTCGTGGTGATTGGTGATTGCAGGTAAGGCTGCTTGGGGAAAATTATCGGCTAATTTGAGCAGTTCAATCCCAAGTAATGGATGCTGCTTGATAAAATTAAGCTCTGGTGCTGACCAAGGTGTCGATTTTTTTAGAATTTGTGGTGGGATTTTTAATTTACCCACGTCGTGGAACAGGGCACTGAGACCGACCGTTTCGATTTCACTTCTATCCCATTCCATTTCTTTGGCGATCAGCATAGAGAGGATCGCAACATTCAAGGAGTGGTAGTAAATGCTTTCATCCTGCTTAGCATCACTCATCAAATGCAGCACTAAGTTATCTGAGTTGAGCAGCTGTTCGACTATGGTGTGAACTAAATCTTTGGCGTCATCGACCGCATTTAAGGGGCGATTACGTAGCTTAGAGATGAGGCTGCGCATCATGGCTACTGAGCGGGTAAAATTTTGCTCAGTTTTATTAATGTCACGGCGTAATTTTTTTTGTACTTCGATTTGCTCAGCCTTGTATTGATCCATGTCGTTTTTAAGCACATTGATTTCAGCACTTGGCGGCAATTTGATAGGGTTGACCGCATCAGCATGTATCGGGGCGACGTCGCTGCGTTCTAAATCGACGATGACATGTTCGATGCCCAGATTTTTAATCAACTCAATTTGCGCAGCTTGTTTAATATGAAAGCTACTGAATAAAAAGGGATGATCTTTCCAAGCCACGGGCAAACGCACAAAGTTGCCGACTTGAAGTTGATGGACTGAAACTTTACAGCTTTTTTTCATATTCTTGTTATCGTGAAGCGTAATGTGGGTTATTTTATCTCAATGATGCTGCTTTACAATTACTTAACTAACATGTCAGCATAGTAAGCCTAGAAAGTAGCCACTCCATTGAGGAAGTATGGACTTTATTGAAGTATACCCTAATGCGTTGCCGAATGACTTGTGTGACCGTCTCATTCTGGCATTTGAGCAACATGCTGGCGTTGTTGATGGACAAACGGGCAATGGCGTCGATTTGGAGAAGAAGATCAGCCGCGATTTGACCTTAGATAGTTTCGTCGACCTGCAGCCCATCAGAAACGAACTCTTAGGTTATACCTTAAAGGGCGCAGTAGATTATTTTACAAAATATTCAATGGCATTAATGGGTGCGGTTGCTGTGTCAGTGAGTGATGAGCAGGGCCAACCAGTGACGTTAACTCCGACTAATTTTGCGACGCTGGGTGCGCCTAGGGCCGATGGCTTAGTGAAGTATTTGTATCGCAGTGGCAGTATTAATATTCAAAAGTATCAGCAAAATAAAGGCGGTTATCCCCATTGGCATTCGGAGCAATTCCCGCAGAATGGCCACAATGAAGCTCTGCATCGCGTCGTGCTCTATATGTTTTATTTAAATGATGTGGAAGAGGGCGGCGAAACCGAATTTTATTATCAACAGCGTAAAATCTCCCCCAAAAAAGGCACTATGGTGATAGCGCCTGCGGGATTTACTCATTCACATCGGGGAAATAAACCTGTGAGTGGTGACAAATATATTGCCACTTCTTGGATCATGTTTAATCGAGCCGAACAGTTATATGCGGTGATTGCCTGATAGTATCCCAGTTTATTACACTGGGATACGGATCCTAAAGAGTGCCCCTTCTAAGCGACTTTCTTCAATTTTTAAGCTGCCACCGTAGCTGTGAACGATTTCATCACAGACAGCTAATCCGATCCCTTGCCCAGGAGACTGAGTATCGGCACGCACGCCACGTTGGATAATCTTCTGTCTTAAGCTTTCTTCAACACCAGGGCCATCATCTTCAACAATGAGTTCAAACTCACCTTGTGAGTTAATTTTAGCCGATACATGCACTTGGCTGATACACAGTCGGAAAGCATTTTCCATAAGGTTGCCACAAAGCTCCATTAAGTCACCCTTGTTACCGGGGAACATCAAAGAGGGGGAGATGTTGGCCGAGAACTGCACTTGTTTTTCTCGATAAATTTTAAACAACATTTGTGCTAATTGATCGACTAAGGGCGCGATAACAGTTTGTTCTTGCTTCAGGCCTTGGCGGCCTAACATGGCCCGTTTTAATTGGTATTTGACCAGCTGATCCATCTGGCTGACTTGTTCCATGATCTTTTCGCTTGCCGATTGTTTACTCAAACTGGCGTCATCTGTAATGGCATGCACGGCGGCTAAGCGGGTTTTAAGACTGTGTGCCAAGTCATTCATAGCATTTTGATAGCGCTGTTGTTGGGCACTAGATTGTTGCAACATCTGGTTGAGTGCTTGCGTTACGCCTTCAAGTTCAACAGGATAGCCCTCAGAAAGTGATTTACTCTTACCTTGGTTAATTGATTGCAGTTCATTTTGCATCCGTACCAAGGGACGCATGCCCCAATAGGCGGCGCTGACCAATAGAATTAAGGCTAAGGCCAATACCATAGCTAAACGAATATAAGTACGTTTACTGAACTTACTGTATTCTTGCTCCAGTTTGGCGGCATCTTTCATGACGAGGAGGTTGTAATGCACACTGGCAATTTCGACCGCGAGCAAATAGACGAAATAACCTCTGTCGTCAGCCATGGTGAGGTAGTAGGGCGGGGAGTCGTTACGGATTTCGTTAAAACGCTCACAGGTATCAAATAAGCCACGATCTACTGCGAGGGATGAGGTCCAAACCTGCTTAAATTTGTCATCGCAACTCGCTATTACATAGCGCTCTTGTTTATTATTTTCTTCTAACCAAGCACTGGTATCGGGGATAAGATCGTGCTCCCGTAATTCGGCGGCGACTTGGGGAATTTCGGCAATGAGTTGGGCAGTTTCTTCGTTATAACTATTTTGCGCATGCAGAATATTAACCATCCATGCGAGACCAAAACCCACTAAGGTAATAATTGATAGCGAGGTGAGAAACATCCGTGTCAGCAGACGTTTCTTGAATTTTAATCTTAATTGCATGGCAGGTTAAATTTATATCCTTGGCCGCGGATGGTCACTATGGGGTTATCGATACCATCGCGGGTCAGTTTTTTACGCAGGCGGCTGACCATGACTTCAATCGTATTGGGATCGCCTTCCTTATCACCATAAATCACATCGAGTAAACGTTGCTTGGCGACAACCTCATGACAATGGCGCATCAAATATTCGAGGATTAAATATTCAAAGGCAGTGACCTCCATGACTTCGTCACCCAGAGTGACTTGTTTGGCGGCGAGATCGAGTTTCAATTCTCCACTGCAAATCACGGGTTTAACAAAACCTGCGCTACGGCGCACTAAGGCATCAAGCCTTGCGACAAGCTCTTCTTTTTGAAAGGGTTTCACTAAATAGTCATCGGCTCCGGCGTTTAGGCCTTCAACTTTATCCTGCCAATTAACTCGTGCCGTGAGAATTAATATCGGTGCTTTAAGACCCGCTTCACGGAGTTGTTGAATTAAGCTAATACCATCTTGATCGGGTAGCCCTAAATCGACAATGGCGACATCTATGGGATAATTAGTGGCTTGATAAAAACCTTCTTTGGCAGTCAGTGCCACTTGAACTTGATTGCCGAGATCGCTTAATTGCACTTTTAAGTGGTGGGATAAAATAGGATCGTCTTCAACAACCAAAATTCTCATAATATAATGCCTTAAAGTGTATGAGCTAAAGCTTTAGCAAACTAGTCTACGCAAAATCACACTGATAACCAAATAGAGGATCAGCATATCTTAGTTGAACTTAACCTTTGCTGACCGAGTTGAACTTGTGGTCAAAATAAGTACTAATTAATTGTTGAATAAGAAGGTTTTTCCGTTAAAGTGTTAGCGTATCGGGGAATTTCCCCAAGGCGATTTTTGTTTTCTGATCCGCAAAATGCCGTTGCCACACATAATCGCGCCTAAGGTAAATAACATCACCGCCATCATGATAAAAGACAATCTCAACCAAGGCATTTCTTGCGCTAATCGCAGATGTATCGCTTCAATGGTTGTGACGCCCCATACGGCAAAGACACTTATAAATAATAAAATTTGTAATAAACGAAGTAAGTAAACTGAGTTAAAAAATAAGACCAAAGGCGCAAGTGCAAAAGGAATAGCAAAGTTAATTTGTTCGTAACGTACGAAGTGGGCACTCAATAACCAGCATGCAATCAGGATCCAAAGACTTCTCCACCACATTTATACCCCTCCCATTAAACGTATTAAAATAGTAAACATAATGTATCTAAAAACAAACTTCCGTACTATTGGTGCGTTCACATTTTGCTAACAATAGACATGTTAACTGTATTGCGTTCAAACAAAAACGCCCAACACTGAAGCTGGGCGTCATTTTGGTCTTTGTGAGGTTTAGTTCGATTTATCTAAATGATGAACTTGCTCATCAAAACTTCTAGCAACTTTACCCGCTTGAGTGTTGTTAAACACTTGCTCGTTAAATTCGCCCTCTGATTTAGCAATAATTACAGTTGCTACGCAATCACCAGTGACGTTTACAGCAGTACGTACCATGTCGAGTAAGCGATCGACACCGATAATCAGGGCAATCCCTTCCACTGGTAAGCCAACTTGATTTAACACCATGGCCAGCATGATAAGTCCGACACCTGGAACACCCGCGGTACCAATTGATGCTAACGTGGCTGTCACAACAACAACGGCATAATCGGTTAGTGAGAGCTCAATGCCAAAAACCTGCGCAATAAACACAGTGGCAACGCCTTGCATGATTGCTGTGCCATCCATATTAATGGTAGCGCCTAACGGTAGCGTAAAAGCGGCGATTTTATTATCGACACCTAATCTATGTTCAGACGCTTCTATGGTAATGGGTAAAGTGGCATTTGAACTGGCGGTTGAAAAAGCAAACAACTGCACATCGCGCATTTTACGAATGAATATTAAGGGGTTGAGGCCTGAGAAAAGTTTTAAAAGGATTGGATAAACGATAAACGCATGGACCAGTAATACACCTAAGACCACGAAGAAATATTGAACCACACTACCAAAGGTCTCTAAACCGAGTGTTAATGCAAGTTTTGCCATCAGCGCAAACACACCATAAGGCGCGAGTTGCATGATCAGTGTCACGACACGCATGATGACTTCATTTAAATCTTCAAACAACGCCGCAATACGTTTGCCGCGCTCACCAATATGGGCAATAGCAAAGCCAAAAATGACCGCAAAAATAATAATTTGCAGCATATTACCTTCGCTCAATGCCTGCATCGGATTGGTAGGCACTATGTTTATCAGCACATCAGCAAGACTTGGGGCTTCTTTTGCGACGTACTCCATTTTTTCTGACGCCAGTGAGGCGTTTCCAGGATGTATAAGGACTGCGCTGACAATCGCAATCACTAAGGCAATGGCGGTTGTGAATAAATAGAAGGCGAGGGTTTTCCCCCCTAAGCGGCCTAATTTTGAAGGTTCACTCAGTGAGCAAGTTCCGCAAACTAATGAAATAAAGACTAAAGGAACGACTAACATTTTTAAGCTGGAGATGAAGATAGTACCGATAACATGCAAGAAACCTTCAGTAATATAATCTTTTACTATATCGCTTTCTGGAAAGGCATTGCGGAGAATGAGGCCTAAAGCAATACCTGTTCCCATACCGATCAGAATTTTACTTGTAAGGCCGAGTTTATTTTTTATAGAAATTGCCATAGAGAGTCCTGTGTGTTTTTTATACATTCTATTTTTTGGCGCTCACAAGACTAGCAAGAAAATCGTGAAGATGAAATGACAATTAATGTTAAAGTATTTATCAGATTTGCGAAATAAAATAAGATAGTTATGGGAAAGTTGCGTGAAAATTGTGTAATGTTAGCCTATAAGTAATAAGCGTCTCGCTTAGGTATTATCATCAGAGTAACAGGGAGCCTGACAATGAAGTCAGCGTATAAGGTTTTTCTCGCAGGATTGTGTTCGCTTTTATTATCAGCATGTGGTGGTGGGGGCAGTATCTCTGATGATGGTTCCGGTACTCCGCCGACGCCAAGTGTCGTCACTGTCACTCTGAGTATTACTAATACGGATATTTCTGCTTTAGCACCTGCCACAGTATCAGCTAAAGTTGTTGATTCGAAACTCGGTTCCTTGGCTGGTGAATTAGTTACTTTTACTCTGAGTAATTCTAATATTGGGTCTTTTGATCCTAGTACGGCAACGGCATTAACGAATACCGAAGGTGTTGCTACTATTATTTTAAATACAGCAACTATTGCGGGTGCAGGTACTGTCACTGGCAAAGTTGATACTGGGGAGTCTGGGAAAATTGGTTTTGTGATGAAAGGTGATGGCGGTGAAGCGGGTGGAGGTGCACAAGTTAATTTAGCCTTAACTGATATTACAGGCTTACCTATTCAAACTATTACATCCTTAAATCCAGGTAAGTTAACTGCTACTATCACCGGCATTAATAAACCCACGATAGTGACCTTTGACAATGATATTGGGGACCTTCCTATCAAAACTGCTGTAACAAATAGTCAGGGAAAGGCTAGTGTTGATATTTATGCTGGTAATACGTTAGGTGCAGGAACTATCGTTGCCTCTTTAGCTAGTGGTGAAAAAGGTAATACAGTAGTGGTGGTTGGTGCTACAAATGTAGTCATGGGTAGTGGAAGTCCTTTTGTTGCTGGTAAAGCAAGTGTTAGTTCAAGTGATTTAACTGCAGGTGGCACCGCGACTATTTCTGTCGTTATCCAGGACGATCAAGGTAAGCCTTTTACCCAACCTGTGGATGTTAAGTTTTCATCGGCCTGTTCAACTAAATCATCACCAGAAGCCATAATAAGTTCACCCGTACCCTCTGTGAATGGCGTAGCTACAACGACTTACCTTGCAAAGGGCTGCGTTGGAGATGATCCTATTAATGTTACTGCTAACGCAGGTGGATTAAATCTTTCAGCTACGGGCACTATTAAAGTACTTCCTGCTAACGTGGGAAGCATTATATTTATGTCTGCGACACCGCAAAATATCGCCATTTTAGGTACAGGTGGCTCAGAATCTTCTGAAGTTAAATTTAAGGTACTTGACACAAATAGTAATCCGGTAAGTAACCAGTTAGTTAACTTTAGTTTGAACACTACGACGGGAGGCATAGTGCTTGACCCATCAAGTGCAACGACTAACAATCAAGGCATTGTTCAGACAGTTGTAAGAACAGGGACTGTTGCTACTTCGGTAAGAGTAACAGGCACTATTGCTGGCTCTTCGCCAGTTATTTCAAGTCAATCAAGTCAGCTCATCATCTCGACAGGGATACCCGATCAAGACAGTTTTTCACTTTCTGCAACAGTACTCAATGCTGAAGGTTGGAACGTTGATGGCACCAAAGTGACCGTTACTGCACGCCTAGCCGATGCATTCAATAACCCTGTTCCAGATGGCACAACAGTATCTTTTACCACTGAAGGTGGCTCTATTGAAGATGCTTGTCAGACTGTTAAAGGTACATGTAGTGTTGTTTGGACGAGTCAGTTAACTAGGCCTGAAGGGCAGTCTCTTATTGACGCAACAGGCGCATTAATTCGCAATCCTATTGCGACACTTGCGCCTAATTTAGGTAATTATTATGGCCAGAAATATGGTGGTCGAGCAACTATTACTGCTACTGCGATTGGCGAAGAATCCTTCCCAGATCTTAATGGCAATGGTCGCTTTGATTCTTCTGAAGCAACAGCATTTTTAACTCAAAAAGATGTAAGTGGTAAGCCATTTGATTTGGATGATGCTTTCAATGATTATAATGAAGATGGCATTTTTAATCCTCAGCAAGCGGGTGGACAAATTGGTGGGGAATTAGAAGAGTTAATTGATTTTAATTCTAATGGTGTTTTTGATATAAAAGATAGTAAATATAACGGTGTACTCTGCTCTGAGCCTGCACATGCTGCTTGTGCTGATGGTATTACAGATTCAAAATCACTATATGTGAGAGGCAGTTTAGTGATTGTCATGTCAGGAAGTACTGCTTATGCGACTCCGATTGCTGATGTGCTTATCGACGATAGTTACAGCATCAGCAAAGACCAACGTATTGACTTAATAGGTAAAGATGCCGCTACTGTTTATTTCACTATATCTGACTTACATAACCAACAAATGCCTGCTGGTAGTATTGTTAGATTTAAAGCAAGCGCAGGTTCTGTTGCTAGCAGTGCTCAATATATTTGGCCAAGTAGTAACTATAACGCGGGACGTGAGTTTAGTGTGACACTGAAAGGTGAAGAGCAACCTAATGCAGGTACTCTTATTGTTGAGGTTGAAACCCCTAATGGGTCAGTGACTCAGGTTCTATCTATTCCGATTAGAATCAGCTAGTTTTAAGGACCTTATCCAAATAAAAAGAGCATCTAAGGTGCTCTTTTCTATTGTAGGTCTGTCGAATTTTATAATGATGTAGTTCCAGCGTTAGGAATAATTCCTAACGCTGGAACTGATACACGCTGCCTAGTTTCATAATCTGTGTCAGTTCATCCAGAGCTGTTCGAGATTCGATGATTAGCTGAGGGTCTGCAAGATCTTGGGTGGTTAATCTGTCTCGATAATGTTTGTCTACCCAAAGGTTTAAACGAGTAAATAAAGCATCATTCATCAGAGTGTGTTGATTTACCGCTGCGACTTCCACTTCATTCATGGCGACACGTAAACGAAGACAAGCAGGACCGCCACCGTTTTGCATGCTTTGTTTTACGTCGAAATAAAGCACTTGCTTAATCGGCGTGTTTAACGTGAGTAATTCGTTCAAATAGGCAAATACCGCGGGATTTTCTTGGCAATCTGTTGGGGCAATAATCGCCATTTCACCGGATGGCAACGTAATAATTTGAGTATTGAATAAATAGCTTTTGACTGCGTCGTTAATTGCTACTTTCGCGGTTGGCACTTCAATGAAATACAGCTCAGTGTCGAGTTTACGTTTAATTTCATCGATCTTATTCTGGGTATTTAAGAAGGCTTGTTCGTGGTAGAACAGGACATTTTGATTACCTACTGCGATAACATCGTTATGGAATACACCTTGATCAATCACATCAGGATTCTGTTGGATGAAGACGCAATTATCGTCTTCCAGCTGATGTAAGCGTGCGACTGCCATCGACGCTTCTAAGGTTTGTCTTGCTGGATATTTTTGCGGTTTAGGTGCATTGGGATTAGTGGCTTCTTGTCCATAAACAAACAGCTCAACACCAGCATGGCCGTATTCATTGCAGAGACGAGTGTGGTTTGCGGCACCTTCATCACCGAAGCTATTATGCTCAGGTAAGTGACTATGGTGATGAAAATAGTGGGGATCACTGAAAGTTGCTGTTAATATGCGCCCCGTTGTCAAAGGCTCGATGCTGCGATGCAGTTTGTCGACTAAATTTGCTGGGGTGAAATGCAGTTTGCCGTCACGTGTATCTGCACTTGGTGAGACGGTAGCGGCATTGGCTGTCCACATACTGGAAGCACTGCAACAGGCATTAAGTAACATAGGCGCTTCTTTTGCCGCTTGTTTTAATACATTAGCATCAGAGCCGGAAAATCCAATTCGGCGCAATGTATAGAGATCTGGGCGCTCTTGAGGAGCTAATATTCCTTGAACCATGCCCATATCGGCTAGTGCTTTGGCTTTTTGGAGTCCTTGTTTTGCTGCAGCTTTGGGGTTGGAAACTAAGGCGGCATTGCTAAGTGAGGCTACATTGCCAAAAGACAACCCTGCGTAATTGTGTGTTGGTCCAACGAGTCCATCAAAATTCGCTTCAAAGTGCTTCATTGCTTATCCTTGTGATAGGGAAAGTTATTATTTGTTCATATGGTCCCTGAGGGAACCCAGTATACTGAAGCTTTTCGAGTGCACAAGCGGACGGTTTTGTGCTCAAAGCGACTTTTTCACGATAAATGCATAACTATTTCTTGCTTGCTGGCAAATAATGAAATATTAGTTTTTAATTACGCATATTATATTTTTACATTTTTTCAACTTTGATTAAAAAGTGACTCGCTGGTACATATAAAAGAGGGATTAACTTGAAACTATCAGTACAACCCTCTATATATGGTGCCAATTTCCACCTTCTTGAGATTTTTTGGCGCAAATTAAACTATGGGTAAATCGCTAGTTATTGTCGAATCACCGGCCAAAGCTAAGACTATTAATAAATATCTTGGCAAAGAATTCATCGTTAAATCGAGCGTAGGTCACATCCGTGATCTGCCGACATCATCGACTTCAGAAGGCAATGAAAAGGTTAAATCCGCTGCCGAAGTTAAGAAGATGTCGCCAGAAGAAAAAGCTCAATATAAAAAGGTGAAAGATCAGCAAGCGCTAGTGTCTCGTATGGGCGTAAACCCTGAAAAGGGCTGGGCGGCTAAGTACCAAATTTTGCCGGGTAAAGAAAAAGTCGTTAAAGAGTTACAGGCACTTGCCGATTCTGCTGACCAAATCTATCTCGCAACCGACTTAGACCGTGAGGGAGAAGCTATCGCCTGGCATTTGCAAGAGGTGATTGGTGGTGATCCTTCACGGTATCAACGTGTTGTTTTCAACGAAATTACTAAGTCTGCGATTCAAGATGCTTTTAGTAAACCGTCGACACTCGACACTAACATGGTTAATGCCCAACAAGCGCGCCGCTTCTTAGACAGAGTTGTCGGTTTTATGGTGTCGCCTCTGCTGTGGAAAAAAGTCGCTCGTGGTTTATCCGCTGGGCGAGTGCAGTCGGTTGCCGTGCGTTTAGTGGTCGAACGCGAAAGCGAAATCAAAGCCTTTGTGCCTGAAGAATTTTGGGATGTACACGCAGAGCTCAATACGCCCGCTCAAGAAGCTTTGCGGATGGAAGTGGTTAAGCATCTAGATGCTGCCTTTAATCCTATCAATGAACAGCAAGCGATGGCTGCGGTTCAAGCGTTATCTGCGGCAAGTTTTACTGTGCTGGCCCGCGAAGATAAAGCGACTCAAAGTAAACCATCGGCTCCTTTTATTACGTCGACACTGCAACAGGCCGCGAGTACACGTTTAGGTTTTGGTGTAAAGAAGACCATGATGATGGCGCAGCGACTTTACGAAGCTGGTCATATCACTTATATGCGTACCGACTCGACCAATTTGAGTCAAGAAGCCGTTGAAAACTTGCGCGATATGATTGCCAAAGAATTTGGTGATAAGTATCTACCCGCCGAACCGATTCGATACGGATCAAAAGAAGGCGCACAAGAAGCTCACGAAGCGATTCGCCCATCAAACGTTCAAGTGCAAGCAGCGACCTTATCTGACATGGAGCGTGATGCTCAGCGCTTATATGAGCTTATTTGGCGCCAGTTTGTCTCATGTCAAATGACACCTGCACAATATGATGCCACTAAGTTGACCGTAAAAGCGGGTGATTATGAGCTCAAAGCCACGGGACGTACCTTACGTTTTGATGGTTGGACTCGCGTACAAACAGCGCTTAAGAAGAAAAACGAAGAAGACAATACTTTACCATTCGTGGCACAGGGCGATGTATTAGCATTAAAAGAATTGCTGCCTAAACAACATTTTACTAAGCCGCCAGCACGATACAGCGAAGCTTCTTTAGTAAAAGAATTAGAAAAACGCGGCATTGGCCGCCCATCAACTTACGCAACCATCATTTCAACGATTCAAGATCGTGGTTATGTAAAAGTTGAGAATCGTCGTTTCTATGCCGAAAAAATGGGTGAAATTGTCAGCGAACGATTGGTGAGCAGTTTTGCTGATTTGATGAGCTATGACTTTACTGCCAGCATGGAGCAAACATTAGATGATGTGGCTCGGGGCGAGTTAGACTGGAAAAAAGTACTCGATGGTTTCTATGCTGACTTTACTAAGCAATTAGAAAAAGCGGAGCTGGATCCTGAAGAAGGTGGCATGCGTCTTAACCAAATGGTGATGACGGATATCAAGTGCCCAACCTGTGGTCGTCCTATGGGTATCCGCACGGGAACGACTGGGGTTTTCCTTGGTTGCTCTGGTTATGAATTGCCCCCTAAAGAACGCTGTAAGACGACGATGAACCTCACGCCTGGCGTTGAGGCGATTAGCGAAAACAGTGAAGATGCCGAAACAGATGCACTGCGTGCGAAGCACCGTTGTAGTATTTGTGGCACGGCAATGGACAGTTACCTGATCGATGAGAAGCGTAAGTTACACGTCTGCGGTAACAATCCAATCTGTGAAGGCTATGAAGTCGAAGAAGGCCAATTCAAGATCAAAGGCTATGAAGGTCCACTGATTGAGTGTGATCGCTGTGGTCACGATATGGAACTGAAAAATGGTCGTTTTGGTAAGTATTTCGGTTGTACTAACGAGGAATGTAAAAATACTCGTAAACTGTTGAAAAATGGTGAGGCGGCGCCGCCAAAAGAAGATCCTATTTATTTACCCGAACTGAAATGCAGTAAATCGGATGCCCATTTCGTATTACGTGATGGTGCAGCGGGTATCTTCTTAGCGGCCAGTACTTTCCCTAAATCACGTGAAACCCGTGCACCTCTGGTTGAGGAGCTGGTTCAATACCGTGAGCTGCTATGGCCTAAGTATCAGTATTTAGCGGATGCGCCAGTCACTGATGATGAAGGCAATAAGGCTGCGGTGAAGTTTAGCCGTAAGACGAAAGAGCAATACGTTGCGACTGAAGTCGATGGCAAAGCCACGGGTTGGTCTGCGCATTACGTCAATGGTAAGTGGGTGAGTGAATCTACCAAGAAGGCCAAGAAAGGCGCATAGTGACTGATTAAGCTAGCTTAACGCTAATAGAACAACAAAAAGCCAAGTCAAATATGACTTGGCTTTTTGTTTGCATTTTTTCGATATTAATTTGTTGCTATAGATAATAATTCAAACATGTTGAGTACTTTACACGTACAGATACAAACTGACTAACAATGACACGGTAGCATGAGTGGCAAATGTGTCGCTAATTCAACTTAACGGTAAGCAAATAGAGACTGATCACCATTTCTTTTTAGGTTGAAACAGCATATCGATATCATCTTCTTCATTTTTAGGTCTAGGCGCACTGGGCTCAGATTGTTTCTGTGCACCCATAATTTCATCAAGTAATTGTTTAGCCTCATCGACTTTACGCCCAATGAAGGGATCATTAGGCGTTTGTGCCTTAATGGCGTGTAATGTTGATAGGGCTTTGGTTACCATTTGTTTTGATGAGCCATATTGCTTCATAAAGCTGGCCGCGCGGGCACGAGAAAGCATAGAATCGACATTGATTCTGAGCTGTAAACTGTCGATGCGGCTTTCTTCTTGAGCAAAAATGCTCGGATCGACTTTACCTTTATTATGCTCGGCTCTGAGTATCGCCTTTAATTTTTTTAAGGTTTGAACAAGCGCTAAAATTTGCTTGTCATTATCGGGTAGTCTGAAATTCTCAATTGGAGGAGTTTGAGGTTGTCCAGACTGTAAGCTTGTTATTTGATTATTGATATCGGCTAAGCGGCGTTGGTAGTCTGACTGTTGTTGGCCATTACTGATCGCTGTTGCAGATTGCAAGGCATCTTGTACACGCCGGTACAAAACCAACACTATATTCGTGCTACAAGGCATCATTCCTGTGTTTGATAACACAGTTTCAGTTTCATCGATAATTGCTCTTTGACGGGCAAATTCAATGCGACGCTCAGCCTCTACACGTTCTTTTTGTTGCTGTAATACGTTAATTCCGATAACAAGCAGTAAAAGCGCACCGATGAGGATCAGAACCAAGGTGAATGACATAGATGTTCCATTATTTATCCAATTGAGCTAATGCTACAATAAATCAATAAACTAGCATAGTTATCTTAGCCTAGGTTATCATTTCTGTCGTATGAATCTGTAGACTTGTGCTCTATATTCCTATTTGCTTTAATTTTTACTATATACTATAACGATTGATTATAGCTGAGAGTGCTTTGAGGGCTCAGTTGTTAATGGCATTTTGCGTGTTTGAGACAAGGAAATAAGATGAAACTGCAACAACTCAGGTATATTGCTGAGGTCGTAAAACATAACCTCAATGTATCGGCGACAGCTGAAAACTTGTATACCTCTCAACCCGGGATCAGTAAACAAGTTCGTATGCTTGAAGATGAGTTGGGGATCCAAATATTTGGCCGTAGCGGTAAGCATTTAACCCATGTCACACCTGCGGGTTTGCAAGTGATCAGCATTGCCAATGATATTTTAGGTAAAGTTGAAAGTATCAAAAAAGTGTCTGAAGAATATACTAAGCCAGATCAAGGTGAGTTAAATATTTCCACAACAGATACTCAGGCACGCTATGCATTACCGACGATAATTCGTCAGTTTATTGATCGCTATCCTAAAGTGAACTTGCATATGCACCAAGGGACACCGTCTCAGATCAGCGAACAGGCGGCTCGCGGTGATGCAGATTTTGCCATTGCGACCGAAGCAATGCATTTATATTCAGATCTGATCATGTTGCCTTGTTACCACTGGAACCGCTCTATCGTTGTGCCCAAAGATCATCCTCTTGCGACCCGCAATCAAGGCAGCTTGATTAGTATCGAAGATTTAGCCCGTTTCCCCTTAGTGACCTATGTCTTTGGTTTTGATCGTGCTTCTGAAATTGAGAAAGCGTTCAATCGGGCCAATTTAGAGCCGCGTGTTGTCTTTAGTGCGACCAGTGCCGACGTGCTTAAAACCTATGTTCGTTTAGGATTAGGCGTGGGGGTCATCGCGTCTATGGCCATTGATCCAAATGTTGATAAAGATTTAGTCGCTATTGATGCTGGCCATTTGTTTGCCCACAGTACGACTAAAATTGGTTTTAGGAAGGGCAGTTTCTTGCGCAGTTATATGTATGATTTTATTCAGCACTTTGCGCCGCATTTAACCCGTGATGTGGTGGAGAAAGCCGTAGCATTACGGGATCAACAGCTCATAGATGAAATGTTTGCCGATAAAAATCTGCCAATGCGTTAACGTGGATGATTTACAAACATAAAAATGCCGCTAATAAAAGCGGCATTTTTTATGGGTTTAGCGATTAAGATAAATCGACTTTATCCATCTCGAGTTGCGCAAGGGCAATAACTGCTTGAGTGCGGTTGCGAACGCCAAGTTTTCTAAATATGGCAGTCGCGTGCGCCTTGATGGTCGCCTCAGACACGCCAAGATCGTAGGCTATTTGTTTATTTAATAAACCTTCGGCAAACATCTGCAACACTTTATATTGTTGCGGCGTGAGATCGGATAACTTGCTGGCCATTTTATCAATGGCATCGTCATTGATAGCAATAATCTCAGTGCCTTTAGGCAACCAAATATCACCGAATAACACCGCACTTAGCGCCTCTTTTAGGGTTTCCATTGAAGCTGATTTAGGGATAAAACCACTGCTGCCATAATGAATCGCACGGCTAATGGTATTGATATCCTCGTGGGCTGAAATCACCACAACGGGTAACTCAGGATAATGTGAGCGTAGGTGGATAAGTGTGGAGTAGCCGTGGGACCCCGGCATCTGCAGATCTAACAGTACAAGATCGTAATCGACGCTTCGAACATCCAATACAGATTGCAGTGCGTCAGCACTGTCTGCTTCAAACCACTGTGCATGTTCGAAAGCGCTGGTCAGCGCTTGACGTAGTGCATTTCTGAACAATGGATGATCGTCTGCGATAATAATATTTAAGTTTTCTAGCTTCATGGCTTTTATGATTATGTTCGGTGCGCGTGAAGATTGAACTCAATGTAACAGAAAAGTAATCAAGGATCCTATTGCTTTATTCAGGAATAAGGACAAAATTTTGATATGTTTCTGGTTGTTAGACTTTGGTCGGTGTTTTACGGGGAAAAAGATGGACAGTATAGTTTCAATTGAAAGCCCGAAAGTACGGGCTTACCTATACTTTAAAATCGTCTAAAAACTACCCATATGTCCACACTTTTGTGGGATTTCGTTGTTCGTCAACCGCAACAAAGGTGAACACACCACGTATGGCATGCTCTCGATGGTCTTGATACATGTCTTCGACATAGATGTTGACTTCAACTTTTAATGACGTATTACCTACATGGATTACACGAGCGATGAGTTCGGCTAGTGTGCCTGCTGGGATAGGCTTTTTAAAATCAATTCTATCGGAACTCACTGTGACTAAGGTTTTACGGCAGAAACGAGTTGCCGCAATAAAGGCTGTTTCATCCATCCACGCTAAAGCTTCACCACCAAATAACGTATTGTGATGGTTGGTGATAGAGGGGAATACTGCTTTAATCACACGCGCTTCTGAGGAATCAATTCGAGTTTGAATCGCGTCAGAAAAGGGTGTTTCAGCGGCTTCGATTCGTGAGGTATTTTCGGTGTTTGGAGAAATGGGCGTAAGCGACATACAGCAACCTAAGGTAATGCAGCAAAATAAGCTCGAATTATAAAGATTTATGGTGGTTAAAGATAGAAAACTACAGGCTTTAACCTGCAGTAGGCATATGACTGAGGATAATGTCATGCTTCCAATAAAAAAACCGAAATGAGATCGGTTTTTTATTGGACGATTTATTTTACTTCAGATTTATTTGGTTAACAGTGCTTTTCTTTCGCGGGAAGCCGCTGCGAGCTTACGTAGCAGAATTTCAGAGTCGTCCCAATGTAAGCAGGCGTCTGTGATACTTTGGCCATAACAGAGTGGCTGGCCTTCAACGACTTTTTGATTACCTTCTTGTAAGAAGCTTTCAGCCATAATACCTGCGATGGCAGTGCTGCCAGCACGCATTTGAGTCATAATTTCATCGGCGACCATCAGCTGTTTGAGATGGTTCTTCTCACTGTTTCCGTGGCTGAAATCGATAACCATACGTTGAGTTACCCCAACAGATGCAAGCTGTTGACGCGCTTCTTCGATATCTTGTGCGTGATAATTAGGTTTTTTGCCACCACGTAGGATGATATGGCCAAACGGGTTGCCGTGGGTGCGATAGACCGCCATAGCGCCATCTTTATCCGGTGAATAGAAAACATGTGGCACTTGTGCGGCACGCACTGCATCAACGGCAATATTAATGTTCCCATCAGTACCATTTTTAAAACCAACAGGGCAGGACAGTGCTGAAGCCATTTCACGGTGGACTTGGCTTTCCGTAGTACGCGCACCAATCGCACCCCAAGTAATGAGATCCGCTATGTACTGACCGTTCACCATATCTAAAAATTCGGTGGCGATAGGCAATTTTAATTCAGTGATTTGTTGCAGCAACTCGCGGGCAATGCGTAAACCTTTGTTTGGTTCGAAACTGCCATCGAGATCGGGATCTGAAATTAATCCTTTCCAACCGACAATTGTGCGGGGTTTTTCAAAATAGACGCGCATTAAGATACACAAGTCATCTTTCAATTCTTGGTGTAACGCGGCTAAGCGTTGAGCATAATCTAATGCCGCTTTAGTATCGTGGATTGAGCATGGGCCTATGATCACCAATAGACGTTGGTCTTCACCCATAATGATGGCTTCGACTTCACGACGTTGCTGAACCAGATAATCGGCTGCATCTTGAGTTAATGGGAACTCAGATGCCAGTTGCGCAGGTGAGATGACTTTTGCTAATAAGGAAGTGCGTAGTTCGTCTGTTTTTATGGTCATTCAAAATACCGAGCTTGCGTGCGGCGCTTTTCGCCAGATTGCCTCGGATTATAACGAATCGAACCGAGTTGCACAGTGCCAATTGCGTTAATTGTCGGCAACTGTGCAATGAATTTGATTTAAGTTAGTTTCTTTTAGACTTAATTCACTCGGTTTCTTTTGCTGATTTTGGCTTATTAGGCTTAGAACATATGCCGTTCTAGGCCCGTGACATCTAATATTTTAGTGGCAATTTCTTCCACGGAATGATTAGTGGTGTCTATGTAAGGAATGCGTTCGCGTTTAAACAGCATTTCCACTTCTTTGACTTCTAAGCGGCACTGTTTGAGCGATGAGTAGCGGCTATTCTCCATTCGACTCTGACGGATTTCATGTAAACGCACGGGATCAATCGTTAAACCAAACAGTTTTTTCTTATTGCGTTTCAGCGCTTCAGGTAACTTAAGGTTATCCATATCATCTTCGGTGAAAGGGTAGTTTGCCGCTTTTATGCCGAACTGCATTGATAAATACAGGCTCGATGGCGTTTTGCCACAGCGAGAGACCCCAAGTAAAACCAGATCGGCTTGATCCATATGTTTCATGGTCTGGCCATCATCGTTATCCATGGCGAAATTAATTGCATCAATACGCGCTTCATAGCCGTGATTCGCTTTTCCATGGGTTCTATGTACAACTGGAGAGGCAGAAACACCTAAATGTTGTTCGAGTGGGGCCACAAAAGTATTCAAAAAATCATAATCAACCCCTTCACTCGAGTAGATGATGTCGCGGATCTCGGCTTTTACGATGGAATGGAATACTAACGGCCGCTCACCTGTTGTAATAAAACAATCATTAATTTGTCGCTTAACTTGCTCCGCTTTCGTCAATGTTTCGACAAATGGAATCGTAAGTGACTCAAATTCTAATGGAAATTGCGAGAGAACCGCATGACCAAAAACTTCAGCTGTGATCGCTGTCCCGTCGGAGATATAGAATACTTTTGGTGCCATACTGACCTCTTGTAGTAATAAAATTACAAATAAAATTATAGATTTACGCGTGTTCGACAGGAGTGTAAAATGCCGCTGCCCTCGTGTGAAGGGGCCACTGAAATAAACTTGCGGAGATAGAACTGTGCAGCAATACGTACTCTGGTATCAAGAATTAGGCATGGGTGACGTCAACTTGGTTGGCGGTAAAAATGCTTCTCTAGGCGAGATGATCAGCAATCTGGCCAATGCCGGTGTTCAAGTACCTGGCGGATTTGCGACAACTTCCCATGCGTTCAACGAGTTCCTTGAACAAAGCGGAGTTAACCAGAAGATTTATGACATTCTAGCCACACTGGATGTAGATGATGTCAATGCGCTGGCTAAAGTAGGTGCACAGATCAGACAGTGGGTTATCGACACTCCATTTCAACCAGCATTAGAGCAAGCGATTCGTGAAGCTTACGATAAACTTGCCGCTGAAACTAGCGAAGCGTCATTCGCGGTACGTTCTTCTGCAACAGCTGAAGATATGCCAGATGCCTCTTTTGCGGGTCAGCAAGAAACCTTCTTAAACGTAAAAGGATTTGAATCCGTACTGACAGCGATCAAGCATGTGTACGCTTCACTCTTTAACGATCGCGCTATTTCCTACCGTGTGCATCAAGGTTATGAGCACCACGGTGTAGCTTTGTCTGCTGGCGTACAACGCATGGTTCGTTCAGATAAAGCGGCTTCAGGTGTGATGTTCACTATGGACACTGAATCTGGCAATAACGATGTGGTGTTTATCACTTCATCTTTTGGTCTGGGTGAAATGGTTGTTCAAGGCGCGGTAAACCCAGATGAATTTTATGTTCATAAACCTATTTTAGCCTTAGGTCACAAGGCTGTTGTGCGCCGTAATATCGGTAGTAAGCTCATCCAAATGGTGTATTCAGATGATGCTGCTCACGGCAAACAAGTCAAAATTGAAGACGTGACTGCTGACAAACGTCGTCAATTCTCTATCAATGACGCTGAAGTCGAAGAATTAGCCAAACAAGCCATGGTGATCGAAAAACATTACGGTCGTCCAATGGACATCGAATGGGCAAAAGACGGCAACGATGGCAAATTGTATATCGTTCAAGCGCGTCCAGAAACGGTTCGTAGCCGTGAAGATGTGCAATTGATTGAACGTTATCACTTAAAGAGCCGTGGCGCTGTGATCTGTGAAGGTCGCGCTATTGGCCATAAAGTGGGTACTGGCGTAGCCAAAGTATTAACGTCAATCGCCGATATGGATCAAATCCAACCTGGTGATGTGTTAGTGACAGACATGACAGATCCTGATTGGGAACCTATCATGAAGCGCGCAAGTGCTATCGTCACAAACCGTGGCGGTCGTACCTGTCATGCGGCGATTATCGCCCGCGAATTAGGTGTGCCAGCGGTGGTGGGTTGTGGTGACGTGACTGACCGTATCAAGAATGGTCAAATCGTGACTGTTTCTTGCGCCGAAGGTGACACTGGCTTTATCTACGAAGGTAAACAAGAGTTTGAAGTGATTTCAAACCGTGTTGACTCTCTGCCTGCATTGCCAATGAAAATCATGATGAACGTGGGTAACCCTGATCGTGCATTTGATTTTGCCCGTTTGCCAAACGAAGGTGTGGGTCTAGCGCGTTTAGAATTCATCATCAACCGTATGATCGGCATCCATCCAAAGGCACTGCTCGAATTCAATCAACAGGATGCAGCGCTGCAAACTGAAATCAACGAAATGATTGCTGGTTACGAATCACCCGTTGAGTTCTACATTGCCCGTCTGGTTGAAGGTATTGCGACTATCGGTTCAGCTTTCTATCCGAAGAAAGTGATCGTACGTATGTCAGACTTTAAGTCTAACGAATACGCAAACTTGGTTGGTGGTGACCGATACGAGCCAGAAGAAGAGAACCCAATGCTGGGCTTCCGCGGTGCGAGCCGTTATATCTCTGAATCCTTCCGTGACTGTTTTGCCCTTGAGTGTGAAGCGATTAAACGCGTTCGTAATGACATGGGTCTGAAAAACGTTGAAGTCATGATCCCATTCGTTCGCACAGTGAAAGAAGCTGAGCAAGTGGTCGGCTTGCTCAAAGAGCAAGGTTTAGAACGTGGTAAAGACGGTTTACGTGTCATCATGATGTGTGAAGTGCCTTCAAACGCCCTGTTAGCAGACCAATTCCTTGAGCATTTCGATGGTTTCTCTATCGGCTCAAACGATTTAACTCAGCTGACACTCGGCCTTGACCGTGATTCAGGTATCATTAGCCATTTATTCGATGAGCGTGATGAAGCCGTTAAAATGCTACTTTCATTAGCCATTAAAGCGGCTAAAGCGAAGGGCGCTTACATAGGTATTTGTGGTCAAGGTCCTTCAGATCACGCTGATTTTGCCGCTTGGTTGGTAGAACAAGGCATAGATACAGTGTCATTAAACCCTGATACTGTGATTGATACTTGGTTGTATTTAGCCGAAGCGCACGGTTGATCTAGATAGTAATTTTATAAACTTGTTAAAAAAGCCGCTTTTTAGCGGCTTTTTTTTGTTTATAATGGCGCCATAACGATAATTGACAGAAGCCATCTATGCTACCCCTGCTATCACATCAACAAACATTAGAGCCAGTGTATTTGGCATACCTTGATGCACTGGAGCAAAGTGAGTATTCCGGTGATATAGACAAACGTTACAGCGCCCGTTTAGTGCAAGCCACCGACAACTCTGTATATCAATTCTTACCTCAAGCCGTGCTTTATCCTAAAAATCAGCAGGATATTCAAATTGCATTGACGCTGGCTGCCACGGATGCATTTCGCAGCGTGACCTTCAGTGCGCGGGGCGGTGGTACAGGCACTAACGGACAATCTCTGACCCATGGTTTGATTTTGGATGTGTCGCGTTACATGAACCGTGTGCTCGAAGTGAATGCTGAGCAAGGTTGGGTTCGAGTCGAAGCTGGCGTGATTAAAGATGCGCTTAACGATGCATTGCGTCCCCATGGATTCTTTTTTAGTCCCGATTTATCCACTTCAAACCGCGCCACTATTGGTGGCATGATCAATACCGATGCCTCGGGTGCAGGCTCACTGGTCTATGGTAAGACGTCAGATCACGTGCTGGCGCTGCGTAGCGTGTTGATCGATGGCAGTGTGCTGGATACGCATCCCCTAGATGCGAGACTACTGTGTAACCCTGATAATGTCAGTGATAATCCGCTGGGGCAGAAACTGATTTCTGCTGTGGCGGCGGTATGCCGCGAAAAGCGAACTCAGATAGAAAACCAATTTCCTAAGCTCAATCGTTTCCTCACTGGCTATGACTTAAAACACGTGTGGAACGACAACCTGACGCAATTCGATTTATCACGAATTCTGACGGGCTCAGAGGGCACGCTTGCGGTGATAACCGAAGCCAAACTTAATCTCACCCCGCTGCCGACTGAGCGCGCTATGGTGAACATTAAGTACGATTCGTTCCAATCGGCATTGCGTCATGCGCCATCCTTAGTTGCCGCGCGGGCGACTGTGGTTGAAACCGTCGACTCTAAAGTCCTGAATTTAGCCCGAGAGGATATTGTCTGGCATTCGGTTGCTGATCTTATCCAAGAAGTGCCGGGTAAAGTGATTGATGGCCTCAATATGGTCGAATTTGCAGGCGACACTGTAGAAGTTGAGCAAAAGCTTGCGAGTCTTGAAGCGGTATTAACTGAGCAGATCAATAGAGGCGAATGCGGTGTATTGGGTTACCAAGTGACGCAAGACAAGCCGAGTATCGAAAAAATTTACGGCATGCGTAAAAAAGCCGTTGGTCTATTAGGTGCAACTAAAGGACGCCGTAAGCCCATCGCCTTTGCTGAAGATACTGCTGTACCACCGGAAAAACTCGCCGATTACATTATGGAGTTTCGCGCGTTACTCGACGGGCATAATCTGCAATACGGTATGTTCGGCCATGTGGATGCGGGCGTGTTGCATGTTCGTCCAGCGCTCGATATGTGCGATGTTGAAGATGAAAAATTACTACGAGTCATTTCTGATCAAGTAGCGGCACTGACGCTTAAATACGGTGGCCTAATGTGGGGCGAGCACGGTAAAGGCGTGCGCGGTGAATACGGTCCAGCTGTCTTTGGTGATGAACTTTTCGGTGTATTGCAAGATATCAAAGGTTTGTTCGACCCCGATAACCGACTCAATCCCGGCAAGCTGGTGGCGCCTAAAGATACAGGAGCCCTCTATTACGATGTCGACAGTGCTAAGCGCGGTAAGTTTGATCGACAAATCCCCGTTGATGTGCGTGATGCGTTCCCCGATGTGATGAATTGTAACGGTAATGGCCTGTGTTTTAATTACAGTAGCTATTCGCCCATGTGCCCATCGTTTAAGGTGACGGGTGACAGAGTGCAGTCACCTAAGGGGCGTGCAGGGCTCATGAGAGAGTGGCTAAGACTGCTTGAGGCTGAAGGGGTTGATGTTAATGCCCTCGCAAAAGCGAAACCTTTTGGTATATTGCAGCGCATACAAAATACCATCAATGCCAAACGTGATTATGATTACTCCCACGAAGTGATGGAATCGCTCAAGGGCTGTTTAGCCTGTAAAGCTTGCTCTGGACAATGTCCGGTCAAAGTGGATGTGCCTAAGTTTAGGGCGCAGTTCTTCAATATTTACTATCAACGCTATTTAAGACCCACGAAAGACTATCTCGTTGCAGGAATTGAAGATAGCTTGCCACTGATGGCCGCGGCACCGCGTCTCACTAACTTTGTTGCACAAAATCCATTGAGCCAATGGGTGATTAAACAGGCGATTGGTTATGTGGATGCGCCTGCGTTATCTGTGCCGACTTTGAAGCAAAGACTCGATGGTCATGCAAGCCGTGGTTACGACTTAGCTGCGTTGCAAGCGATTCCTGAAGAGAAGCGCTCGCAGTTTGTGTTGGTGGTACAAGATCCTTTTAACAGTTTCTATGACTCAGGTCTTGTGCTGCGCTTTATCCAATTGATTGAAAAACTCGGCTTAAAGCCGGTGTTATTGCCCTACAAACCCAATGGTAAGCCAACACATATCAAGGGATTTTTAGATAAGTTTGCTAAAACGGCGCAGTCGAGTGCAGACTTTTTGAACCAAGTCCATAAACTGGGCATGCCCATGGTCGGTATCGATCCTGCCTTAGTCTTGTGTTATCGCGATGAATACCGTGAAGTCTTAGGGGCTAATCGCGGTAATTTTGAGGTCAAGTTAGCCAACGAATGGCTACTGAATGTCATCAAAGATTTACCTGCAAAAGCTGCGCAAGATAAGCAATATACTTGGTTTAGTCATTGTACCGAATCGACGGCCAAGCCAAATACCGCCAATGAGTGGACTAAAATCTTTGCCCATTTTGGCGCTAAGTTAACCGCAGTCAATTTAGGTTGTTGTGGTATGGCGGGAACCTATGGTCATGAGGCGGAAAACCTCGAGCGCTCTAAGGCCTTGTTCGACATGTCTTGGCAGCAAACGCTAGCGAAAATTGAGCAGCCGCAAGTGTTAGTGTCTGGCTATTCGTGCCGTAGTCAGGTAAAACGTTTTGCCGGATACAAGCCAAAGCATCCACTTGAGGCCTTACTCGAGTTAGCAAATATCTAGTGGTGTTTATGCCGTTTTGATTGCGCTAGTCAGATCGTAATTATCCTCACTGGTATATCCCAGTGTTGAATGTCACACTAAAGCCAGCCGCAAGGCTGGTTTTTTTATGAATGGTGGAGGCCGAAGATGGAAAAGATGACTGACAGTATTCAACACATGCTCAAACAATTCGCTGCCGATAGTAGGCTAACCTCGGTTGTGCCATTGTGCAGTGAAGTCCCATTGTTTGACATTAACGCCTTGGGTGATTGGACCTATCTAGGCACATCGCTACCAGCAAAGTTTGCTAAGTTGTTCGCCAGTATTTTGCATTGCATCGATGATGAGTATTTCTTAATTACCCCAGTGGAGAAGGTGCGAGTGCGGGTTGAAGATGCTCCCTTACTGATTGTCGATTTCGAGCGAGCGCAACCCCATTCGCTGCTCAATGTAAGAACCAGTATTGAAACACAGCACCATAAAGTCGATATAAAACAGATGAAGCTCACCGATGACAGTGTTTATTTGCCGCTTGAGCGCGGTTTATGGGGCAAATTAGGTCGGGCCTGTTACTATAATTTTGTGAATGAATTCAATTTATCTGATCTAGATGGGGAATGAGCTCGTAGGTTAATCGCATAATTTGCTGTGGTCTAAGCTAGTTTATTATGGGTTAAGTGGTAGTATTAAAACTAACTCTGGGTTCCTATGATGGCGTGCAGAGTAAGTGTAAACGCGTTAAACCTTTGCTGTAGGAGGTGCTGTTTGAATCGTCATGAAAGCTTAGGCTATCTTGTATCCCACTTAAATATCGAGCTGCAAAATGAGCTTGATCTGCATCTTAAGCGATATCAACTCGATATAAAACTGTGGCCTGTGCTGTTTGCTTTGTGGCAAGAAGAGGGCATAAGCCAAACTGAATTGTCTAAGCGTTGCGATGTGGCAAATTACACTATGACGCGCTTACTCGATCAGTTGCAGGTGCAAGGTCTTATTACTCGTCATCAAGAAGTCGATAATCGGCGTGCCTTCCAAATCTTTTTGACCGATGAAGCCAAAGCATTAGAGCAAGATCTTATTTGCGAAGCTGAGCGGGTCAATGAAAAATTCCTGTCAAATCTAAGTGAAGATGAACAACAGACATTCATTTTACTATTAAATAAAATCAACCGTTTGGCTTGAAATGTTGAATCTAATGGGTATGGAGGGAAACTGTGGTTTAGCCGTTTTCACTGCTATCTGTATGTGGTTATCTAAATCATTTTCCCAGTTTAATCCCACCCACTATGCCTCACTTTGCGGGATTAAACTGGTTTGATTAATTCAAGTAAAGTGCAAAGACGCAAAGCAGACTGACGGCTATCACTGAGTGCTGTAAATAACGCCGGCTGGCTAATAAATTTTCTTTGCCTTGTTTTAGGCTAGCGACGAGTCTATGTTGCTTATAAATTCGGCACATGAGTTCATCGGTTTGGGGATCGATAAGCAGTTCAAACTTGCAAGGCGCGCCGTCTTTAAGCTGAATGGTATGCTCGCTTTGAGGCTTAAAGTTAAGCTTGTGCGACACCATCTGGCCATTAACGAAGACCCGCTCTAAACCACTCCAATTGCTGGCTTGCAGTTCTACGACATCTTGGTTGAGATCATATTTGAAACGGATCATAGCGCTATCCTGTGCTGGGACCTGATAGACTAATTCAAGCAGACAAATATGACGTTTTCCAGCGTGATTAAATGAATATTCTGTGTCGAAATTAAAAGCGCGGTTAAACCATGAGCTTAGTGATAGATTAAATTTTAGATAACAAAAAAGCGACCAGAGGTCGCTTTTTTCAATATTTGACGGGCATAAAAAATAATAAACGCGTAGAAAAATTACTGCTTAGCGGCTTCGATAATGGCTTTTGCCATTTCATCAGCCACGGCGCCGGTTGTACGGTTCTGCGCATCGGCTTGGCTGAATATTTTAAGCAGCGTGTTGTAAATTTCTTCTACTTTAGCCGTCGATTTTGCTGCGTCGTAATCTTTTTCGAACGACACGTTGATAATGCCGCCTGCGTTGATCACATAGTCTGGCGCGTACAGTATGCCCATTTCTTTCAGTTGTTCACCGTGGCGTACTTCGGCTAATTGGTTGTTGGCACAGCCAGCAACAATTTTGGCTTTCAGTTGCGGTAAGGTCGCATCGTTTAAGGTTGCGCCAAGGGCACAAGGGGCATACACATCCACATCTTGCGCGTAGATTTCTTGAGGCGCGACAACAATGGCACCAAAGTCGGTAGCGACTTTATCTAACGAGGCTTGATGAATGTCGGTAACAATCAGTTCAGCGCCTTCGTTATGCAAGTGTTTGCACAGGTAATAGCCAACGTGACCGACGCCTTGAACGGCGATTTTAAGGCCTCTTAGGCTGTCTAAACCAAGTCTATGTTTAACCGCAGCTTTGATGCCTAAATAAGTGCCAAGGGCTGTGAACGGTGATGGATCGCCACTTTTGCCTTCAAGACCCGCCATATAAGGGGTTTCTTCATGGGCGATCATAATATCAGCCGTAGTAGTGCCAACATCTTCCGCTGAATAGTATCGGCCACCTAGGCTGTTAATCAAACGGCCAAAGGCGCGGAATAGGGCTTCGCGATCTTGTCTTTTCGGATCGGCAATTATCACGGATTTACCACCGCCCATGGTTAAACCTGCTAGGGCATTTTTATAAGTCATGCCACGAGAAAGGCGTAATACGTCAGTCAGGGCTTCATCATCCGATTGGTAGTTCCACATCCTACATCCACCCACGGCAGGACCAAGGTTAGTGTTATGGATGGCGACAATGGCCTTTAAGCCACTTTCTTTATCATGACAGAATACAACCTGTTCATGTTCGTCAAAGGATACATGATTAAATACAGCCACGTGAATTTCTCCGCTATACACAATGAAAAAGCCGACGAGGTGAGCCTCTATCGACTGCTTGTTATATTTATTGCAGAACCATAGCATTTAGCGATACTCTCAACCATGCATAATGACCGAATAAATACATTATTTGTGGCAATTTAGCTTTCCACTTTACGTAAACGTAAGCTTTGCGATGTAAGAATGGATTGTACTGAATTTAACGTAACGAATAGAATGAATCGCGTACTGATCCCAAGAATTAGGCTCGCGTTATAACAATAAGATAGGACGGAAGTATGACTGAACAAGCTGTCGACCAAACTCAACAAAATTTATCAGCTGAAGAAATAGAAAAGCTGCGTCAAGAGTGGGTCAGAACTCAATTTCAAAAAGCCAATCGTTTTCTCGCTGAAAAAGGCGTGATACCAAGCAAAGTCCTAGCCGATGAAAGCCGTTATCTTGCGCCTTATATGGCGATTTGGAAGATGGAATCAAAGCGTCCAAGCAACAAAACCTATTGGGTGATGTCAGGTGATTTACCGTCGGATTTTGTCGATGTCAAAGTGGCGGCGACGGCCCGTGATGCCGTGCGTCATTTCTCTATGATGTGGCAAATGCAGGCGGAAAACTTAGTGCGTTCGGGTGCAACCCGTGATGCCACTCAGGCTAAATTTGCTCAACTATTAGTATCGCGTGCCGAGAGTTTATATCGTATGCACAACGACGATAAACTGTGGAATGCTTAAACTCAAATGAGTTGAGGATTGTATTTAGATAGTATTGAGTTAATACAGTCACTTGTGTTGATTGATACTGATAATTGAAATAACAATAAGGCACTCAGTTGAGTGCCTTTTTTATACTCACTTTTATGTTGATTTCCTATGTTAAGAACAAGGTCATCGAACAAAGTCGATAGGGCTTATTCTTCGCTGTCGCTCAAGTAGTAGAAACCTTGATTGATGAGTTTCAACAGTAAGGCTTGGACTTCTTCATGCTGACATATTTCAGTCGCTTCATCGGCGTTTAAGCTGACGTTATCGCTCAACTGTGCGATTACGTCTGCCGGTGTTTGGGGCAGTTCGTGTACATCACCATTGATGAATAATCGCGGCGTGGCGTCATTTTCAAGGCGCAATACTTTCAAACCACCGATACGGCTCACTCCAGCACCTTGGGCGAAGGCATCTTGCAAATCTTCCATGCTGTAAGCTTCTTCGCCTTCACACAAATCAAGCTCGAAACGGTTTTGACTAAGCAACTTGCCCAACACGATTTGGTAGCTATTAGGATCTTGGCTCAGCTGGCTCAAGAGTGACATGATGCCCACTTGATGGTCTTGGCTGACGATACCGGCTGAACTCGGTTCAGTTTGCGAGGTGAAACGCTGCTGACCTAAGTTATTGTCGAGCAAATAATCGGCGACTTCACTGACTA
The DNA here is from genome assembly GCF_013248875.1 of Shewanella sp. DC2-4. Classification (NCBI taxonomy): domain Bacteria; kingdom Pseudomonadati; phylum Pseudomonadota; class Gammaproteobacteria; order Alteromonadales; family Shewanellaceae; genus Shewanella; species Shewanella sp. DC2-4. The sequence goes on from NZ_JABRVR010000002.1 coordinate 1,702,149, forward strand.
ATTCTTGCTGGCTAGGAGCGCGGAAACCAATCGAGTAACTCATTGCCACAGTTAGGGTTTCGCCGCAATGCGGGTAACCGGGTGGAATATAAAGCATGTCGCCTTTTTCTAACACTACATCGATAATGGGCGTAAAGTCTTCAACCAGCGGCGAGTTGGGATTGCCACCACGGCGTTGTTGCGGGGTATTGTCACCCACAGTCCAGCGACGCTCACCTTCGCCTTGAATGATAAACACATCGTAGTTATCGACGTGTGGGCCGACACCGCCACTTGGGGTTGCAAATGATGCCATCAAGTCATCGAAGCGCCAGTCAGGTAAAAAACGCAGCGCTTCAACTAATGGTTGCGAATCTGGGTACCAATGGTTGACGGCTTGCACTAATAATTGCCAATGGGTTTCGCCATAGCTGTCGTAATCTTCAAACGGACCTTGTACCACTTCCCAATCATTGTCTTTGGTGACGACGATGCGTGAAGAGATTTCTTCTTCACAGGCAAGGCCTGCTAATTCATCGGCGCTGATAGGATCTTCAAATTGCGGAAATGCTTTTTTGATCAACAGGGGTTTCTTTTGCCAGTATTCACTAAGAAACTGGGCGATATCGAGATTGAGTGTATACATAGTGTTAAAAAAGGCGACCACATCACGGTGATGTGGGTCGCCTTAATCCTTATTTCTGTTTAAGAAAGAGTATTGTCCGTCGCCAACTTCAGTTAATAACTAATTTCAGTCAATAGCTTAATATTAGTTAATCGCCAATTTTAATTAATAACTTACTTCAGTTCGTCGACAAACGTTTCGGCACGACCAATGTAGTTGGCTGGCGTCATTTTCTTCAGTTCAGCCTTCACTGAGTCTGGTAATTCAAGTCCGTCAATAAACACTGACAGTTGCTGCGCGTCGATACGTTTACCGCGCGTCAGTTCTTTTAATTTTTCGTATGGCTTTTCAATACCATAACGACGCATTACCGTTTGTACGGGTTCTGCTAACACTTCCCAGTTGTGATCTAACTCATCACGCAGATGCGCTTCGTTAACTTCTAACTTGCTGATGCCTTTTAAGGTCGCTTGATACGCGATCAACGCATGGGCAATACCTACACCTAAGTTACGCAGTACAGTCGAGTCAGTTAAGTCACGTTGCCATCTTGATAACGGCAGCTTAGACGCTAAATGTTGCATCAGGGCGTTAGCGATACCTAAGTTACCTTCAGAGTTTTCAAAATCGATGGGGTTAACTTTGTGCGGCATAGTCGATGAACCGATTTCACCGGCGATAGTGCGTTGTTTGAAGTGACCTAGGGCGATGTAACCCCAAATATCACGGTCAAAGTCAATCAGCACAGTGTTGAAACGGGCAACCGCATCAAACAATTCGGCAATGTAATCGTGTGGCTCGATTTGCGTCGTGTAGGCATTCCAGTGCAAGCCAAGGCTAGTCACAAAACGCTCAGATAGCTCATGCCAGTTAACTTCAGGGTAGGCTGACAGGTGAGCATTGTAGTTACCTACGGCACCGTTCAGTTTGCCCATGATTTCAACATTGGCGATTTGTTTGATTTGACGTTCAAGGCGCACTGCGACGTTCGCCATTTCTTTACCGAGCGTCGAAGGTGATGCGGGTTGGCCATGGGTACGTGACATTAATGGCACAGAGCGATATTCAATCGCCAGCTTTTTAATTGCCGTCAGCAACTCGTTGCAGTAAGGCAGTAATACATGCTCACGGGCTTCAGTCAGCATTAAACCGTGGCTTAAGTTGTTGATATCTTCAGAAGTACAGGCAAAGTGAACAAACTCACCCACAGCGGCTAATTCGCTATTGCCCGCGATTTTTTCTTTAATGAAGTATTCAACCGCTTTTACATCGTGGTTAGTGGTGCTTTCGATAGCCTTAACACGCAGCGCATCTTGTTCGTTGAAATTGTCTTTAATGCCATCGAGTACGGCGATAGCTGACGCGCTCAATGTTGGCACTTCGCTAATGTCTGGACAGTCGGCTAACAGTTTTAGCCAATTGATTTCAACCTGAACACGGTACTTGGTAAGACCGAACTCGCTGAAAATCCCTCTCAATGACGCGGTTTTACTACCATAACGACCGTCTACCGGAGAGATAGCAGTTAGTGCGGAAAGATCCATGTGTAGCTCCTTGATGAACGCTAATTTTATTATAGGGTAAGACTTTTCTTGGCTGTATCGACTATGGCTTTGCGGGCGAAGACTAAGTGTCGACGTTTACCGCCCAACTGACGCCACAGTACTGCGCTGCGTATAGCGGCAAGCAGCAGAGCACGAATTTTATGTTGTACAATAGGGCGCTGCAAACACACAGGATTACCCGATATTTGGATTTTTGGCCCTAAATTACTGATGATGTCACTGTAAATGCTGGCAAGATTGGCAACAACTTGCTCATCTGTGATGGCAAAATGATGTAGCTGGCGATTCACTTGATTAATACGTTCAGCCAACATGCCTAAGCCACTGTTAGAGCGCACGAGTTTACGCTCAAGGGCAAGCACGCCCACTAAATAGCGGGTGATTTCAACATCTTTTTGGCTGCTGTCACCGAGCTGGTTCAGGATCAGCTTATAGCCTTTTTGCAATACGATTTTATCTTGGTAGACATCGGGCGTATTGTCAGGATTGGTGACGAGAATGGTGTTTAAGCTCGCTGCGAGCTCGGCATTATCCAATTCGCCATGGCGCGCTAAATGTTGAACTTGGGCAATGGCTTGCAGTATGCCTGCAAACGCCATAGTCCGATTAATGAGTTGCTCGTTCACGCTTTACCCTCGGATTAATTGATCTATGATGCCGCCACCTAGGCAGACCTCACCATCATAAAATACCGCAGACTGTCCAGGCGTCACCGCCGCAACAGGTTCATCGAAGACCACGCGCAAGGTGTGTTCATCTGTGTAGGTTAATGTACAAGGCACATCTTGTTGGCGATAACGGGTTTTCACTGCGATATGACAACCATCGACAGGCCCAGTTCTATCTACCCAATGCAGTTGGTTAACTGTCATGCCGGTCGACATCAAACGGGGATGGTGTCCGCCTTGACCCACGATCAATACGTTACGCTCAAGATCTTTATCGACCACATACCAAGGATCGTCATTGCTGTTTTTCATGCCGCCAATGCCTAAGCCTTTACGTTGGCCTAAGGTGTGGTACATGAGTCCTTGGTGCGTGCCTATGACTTCGCCTTCTGGGGTTTCAATATTGCCAGGCTGCGCCGGTAAATAAGTCCCTAGAAATTCAGTGAACTTGCGCTCACCGATAAAGCAGATGCCAGTACTGTCTTTTTTGTCATGGGTGATTAAGCCCATTTCTTTCGCAATTTCACGAACTTGATGTTTTTCGAGCTCACCGACAGGGAACAGGCTTCGGGCAACTTGCTCATGGCTAAGGGTGTAGAGGAAATAACTTTGATCTTTATTGCCATCAACGCCACGGAGCATTTGCGTACTGCCGTCGCTGTTATCGCGACGGCGAACATAGTGGCCCATTGCGATGTAATCGGCGTCGAGGATTTCATCGGCAAATTCTAAAAATGCCTTAAATTTGATTTCTTTGTTGCACATGATATCGGGATTTGGCGTGCGCCCGGCTTTGTATTCAGCGAGGAAATACTCAAATACATTGTCCCAATATTCGGCAGCAAAGTTGACTGTGTGTAGCTTGATCCCGAGCTTGTCGCATACGGCTTGGGCATCTTTTAAATCTTCTGCGGCCGCGCAGTACTCGTTGTTGTCATCTTCTTCCCAGTTCTTCATGAAAAGGCCTTCAACCTGATAGCCTTGCTGCATAAGCAAATAGGCTGAAACAGATGAATCTACACCGCCGGACATGCCGACAATGACTTTTTTTCCTGTATGAGTGGGTTCGATTGATGTCATAAATCCTAAAAACCATTGAGTATGTGTGTTGGCTAGGTGGATGAATTTAAGCCGCGACATTGAGCGCGTAACAAAAATACCTAACCTAACTAAAAATATGGGCTAACTAAAAATCCAAGCTAACTTTAAATCCAAGCTAACTTTACATCTAGGTGCTGTGCTGCTGATTGCTAAATCAAACTTTGCCAGCGCTATCAAATAAAATGAGTCCGCAAACTGTCAGTAAACCTCTCATTTACGGCCAACTATTTATTTGTTGTACAAGGCCTCTGCAGTAGCACACGCATTAAGCTTAGCCAGCCGTTTATGCGGGGCGGTATTCTATCACGCCTTGCTCGCTTGGGCTATCGTGAGGCGGTCACTATTGAGTAGGCTAAGGGGATAAGTTTGGCCATTTTGTGCCTGATTGAGATAGTCTTTTAAGCAATCGAGTACTAAGGGACTGCGCAGTAAAGAGGACTTGGCTTCTATCTGCGCAAGACTTAACCAATGCGCACTATGGATCGCTTTATCCTGCGGCGCAGGTGAGGGCATATCATCTAACTGCACGAAAAAAGTAAAGCGCACAAAGGCTAAGTCTTCACTGGCGCTGAGTTGATAAATACCGACGAGTCCTTGGGCTTTGAGTGATAACCCCGTTTCTTCAAACACTTCGCGCTCACAGGCTTGGATCAAGCTTTCATTCGCTTCTAAGTGACCCGCGGGTTGATTAAAGCGTTGCTCGCCTTCAATCCACTCTTCTACCATCAGATATTTGTCCTGTGAAGTTGCATGAACAATACAAGCGACGGTCACATGGGGTTTATATCTTTGACTCATGGAGCCTCCTTTGAGTGGATTGGAACGCAAAAATTAGGCTGAAATTTAGACTTCATCACCGAGACGGATGCATTTGTGCTCACCCGATGGCAAATTATCTAGACTCCATTGGCCTATTTTATAACGGATTAATCTTAAGGTCGGAAAACCGATATGCGCTGTCATGCGTCTGACTTGGCGGTTGCGGCCTTCATGAATTTGGATTTCTAGCCAAGTTGTTGGGATATTTTTGCGCTCTCTCACCGGTGGATTACGTGGCCAAATGTCAGGTGAATCCATGATTTTGACTTTAGCAGGCAGCGTTATACCATCATTTAATTCAACACCTTGGCGCAGTTTTGTTAGTACATCTTCCGTCGGAACGCCTTCTACTTGCACCCAATAGGTTTTAAAGGTTTTCTTTTTCGGCTCTGTCAGTCTTGCCTGTAATTGACCGTCATTGGTCAGCAACAACAAGCCTTCACTGTCTCTGTCTAAGCGGCCTGCGGCATACACGTCAGGAATGGGGATATAGTCTTTTAGGGTCTTGCGACCTTGTTCATCGGTAAACTGGCAAAGTACATCAAAAGGCTTATTAAACAGCACAATAATCGGTGCGAGGGTTTGGCTCTGCACCGGTTTTGCCGCCGCAATTGCGCGTCGATTAGGATTTTTAAAGGGTTCTTTCTTTAAACTGCCATTGGCATTTCGTACTGGCGCCACTTTGCTATCTACGGCGGTAGCGCGGTTGGCAGGGCCTCTGCTGGCGGGCTTAGCGGGTTTAATCGGGCTCTTGGCTGGGGAACTTGCGCTGGCATTGGCACCTTTAGGTTGAAACTTGTTTTTGTTCATACTTTTGCTAACAGGAGGTTGAGACACGCTTACCTGACTTGATTGAGTCGTTAATGTGGTCATAGTGTACTTGGCATTCGCCGTTAGTGGAATTTGAATATTATTGCGAATGCTCTATGATGTCGGCCAGAAAATGTGATCTGTGCCTAAATGTTTATTAGGTTTTAATGAGTCGTTGTAACAAATTTTAGCTTGCGCGCAAAGACAGAAGGGCATTGAGAATTTGAAAGATGAGGGCGTGGTCGATTGCCTTGATTGATATTTTTCCTGTGCTCAGATTTGTTCGCCATGCTATAAAATTATTATAAAAAATATTAAATTTTACAATAATGTAGGATGTAACATGAAAGATAACTCATCAACAATTATTTACACTGAAACAGACGAAGCGCCAGCACTGGCCACCCTCTCACTCTTACCTATTATCAGAACGTTTACCGACGCCGCGGGCGTTGCGGTTGAAACCCGTGATATCTCGTTATCGGGCCGTATTATTGCCAGTTTCCCTGAGCAACTGACTGAAGCACAAAAGATTGGCGACCATCTGACAGAGCTTGGCGAGTTAGCGAATCAGCCAGAAGCGAACATCATCAAGTTACCAAATATCAGTGCTTCGATCCCACAATTAAAAGCCTGTATCCTTGAACTGCAGCAAAAAGGTTACGACATCCCTAATTATCCGGATGAGCCAAAAACCGACGCTGAAAAGTCAATTAAAACACGTTACGACAAGATTAAAGGCAGTGCGGTAAACCCAGTACTGCGTGAAGGTAACTCAGATCGCCGTGCCCCATTATCGGTGAAAAACTTCGCCAAGAAAAACCCGCATTCCATGGGGAAATGGGCCAAAGATTCCAAGTCACACGTTGCCCACATGACTGACGGTGATTTCTACGGTAGCGAGCAGTCTGTGACTTTATCTGATGCGGGCAGCGTGAATATCGTGCTGACCCAAAAAGATGGTCAAGAAGTGGTGCTCAAATCGGGTCTTAAGCTGCTGGCTGGCGAAATTATCGATGCTGCGGTGTTGAGTAAAAAAGCCTTAGTGAGCTTCTATGAGCGTGAAATCGAAAACGCCAAAGCTGAAGATGTGCTGTTATCGCTGCATCTGAAAGCCACTATGATGAAAGTGTCTGATCCTATTATGTTTGGTCACGCTGTGAAGGTCTTCTTCAAGCCAGTATTTGACAAACATGCGGCGCTTTTCGCTGAATTAGGCGTTGATGTTAACAACGGTTTTGGTGATGTTTATGCCAAAATAGCGACATTACCTGCTGATAGCCGCGCCGAAGTCGAAGCCGATATCGCCGCCGTTTACGCTGCGCGTCCCGCATTGGCTATGGTTGATTCTGACAAAGGTATCACCAACTTACACGTACCAAGCGACATCATTATCGATGCGTCTATGCCTGCTGCGATTCGTTCATCTGGCCAAATGTGGGGACCAGACGGTCAACTGCATGACACTAAAGCCATGATCCCTGATCGTTGCTATGCCGGTATTTACCAAGAAACGATTGCTTTTTGTAAAGAGCACGGCGCTTTTGATCCTAAAACCATGGGCAGCGTGCCAAACGTGGGCTTGATGGCGCAAAAAGCCGAAGAGTACGGCAGCCACGATAAGACCTTTGAAATTCCTGCTGACGGTGTGGTTAACGTTGTCGATGCCAGCGGTAAGGTATTGATGAGCCATAACGTGGAAGCGGGCGATATCTGGAGAATGTGCCAAGTTAAAGACGCACCTATCCGTGATTGGGTAAAACTGGCCGTGCGCCGTGCCCGTTTAAGCAATACCCCTGCGGTATTCTGGTTAGATAGCAAACGTGCCCACGATGCGCAAATCATTGCAAAAGTGCAGCAGTACCTGCCAGAACATGACACTGATGGCTTAGATATCAGCATTATGTCTCCAGAAGACGCGACGCGTTTGTCTTTGGCTCGCATCAAAGAAGGCAAAGATACCATTTCAGTTACGGGTAACGTTCTACGTGACTACCTGACTGACTTGTTCCCTATCCTTGAGCTAGGCACCAGTGCTAAAATGCTGTCAATCGTTCCATTAATGAACGGCGGCGGTCTATTTGAAACAGGTGCGGGTGGTAGTGCGCCTAAGCACGTGCAACAGCTTGAGAAAGAAGGTCACTTACGTTGGGATTCGCTCGGTGAATTCTTGGCTCTGGCGGCGTCTCTTGAGCATTTAAGCCAAACAGTGGGCAATCCAAAAGCCCAAGTATTAGCCGATACTTTAGATCAAGCCATTGGCCAATTCTTAGATAGCAATAAATCGCCATCAAGAAGAGTCGGTGAGCTGGATAACCGTGGTAGCCATTTCTACTTAGCCATGTACTGGGCACAAGCCTTAGCAGCGCAAACCAGCGATGAGCAGTTACAAGCACACTTTATTCCGTTAGCGCATGCGCTCGCGGCGAATGAGCAAGTGATTGTGGCTGAATTAGCGATGGCACAAGGTGCACCAGTCGATTTAGGTGGTTACTACCGTTTAGATGCGGCTAAGGCTGAAAAAGCCATGCGCCCAAGCGAGACGTTGAACAAGCTGTTGATTGCTTAATCCCGCTCGTTATCACTTTTAGATGGCGTGCGCGTCAGTGTTGGCCATCTAAGTTGATGTAAAGTTGTAAGTCATTAGACTGATTTTAAAAAAGGGTCTGCATTGCAGATCCTTTTTTATACCCTAAATTTGCTGTCGAGACCGATGATAAAAACTTTTTTCTGGGATGCAATGGATGATGTGTGGCGATTGAACTTGAATTAAATTCATGCGAAATGATGATGAGCGATGCAGCATTAAGTGGTGAGAATTGATGAAACACGCAGCAATAAAAAGGCAGGGACAAGTCCCTGCCTTTTAGATCATTGGCCTCACCAAACGTTATTTTGTTGGTGAAATGGCTGAAGCGTGCATCCCTTTTGGACCGGCTTCTACTTCAAATTGAACGGGTTGGCCTGCTTTTAGAGTTCGATAGCCTTCCATTTCAATGGTAGAATAGTGTGCAAAAACGTCCTCACCACCTTGATCAGGGCAAATAAACCCGAATCCTTTGACGTTGTTGAACCATTTAACAGTTCCGCTTGCCATACTTCCACTTCCTTCTGTTGTCTACTTACCAGTAAGATAGTAAAACCTGTATAGACGGGTATTCGTTCACCGTCTGCACAACAGAATGTAAGGAGTAAATGCGGAAGTCAAGCTAAAATTAACAAAGGGGTAACAACTGATTAATTTGAACGGATCAATTGGAAGAGGCCAACACGAGAGGCTAGTATTAAAAAATGGCAAAGATAGGAAATATTGAACACGTTGAAGAACGTGTCGAATCAGAGTTAATGCCGCCTTCGATGTATAAGGTGGTACTCAATAATGATGATTACACCCCAATGGATTTTGTGATTGAAGTTTTGCAGGTTTTCTTTCGCAAGAACGAGCAGGAAGCGACCGATATCATGTTGACGATCCATCACCAAGGAAAAGGGATTTGCGGTATTTTCCCGTTTGGGATTGCAGAAACTAAGGTGATACAAGTAAATCAATTTGCAAGACAAAACCAACATCCGTTACTGTGTTCGTTAGAGAAAGCATAAAACCGCTTTACTCTGTAGTCTGTTGTTAATTTTGGGGGTGCTTATGCTGAACAAAGATCTGGAAGTCACCTTAAATCTGGCGTTTCAGCAAGCCAGAGACGCGCGTCACGAGTATATGACAGTGGAACATCTGTTATTAGCTCTGATCGACAATCCTGCGGCTCAAGAAGCGTTAATCGCCTGTGGAGCGAATCTAGATAAACTCAGAGATGAAGTGGCAAGCTTTATCCAACAAACAACCCCAATCATTGCCGATATTGATGATGACAAAGAAACTCAGCCGACGCTTGGGTTCCAGCGAGTGCTGCAACGGGCAGTATTCCATGTGCAGTCATCGGGTCGCAATGAAGTGAACGGCGCTAACGTGTTAGTTGCCATTTTCAGTGAGCAAGAATCCCAAGCCGTGTATTTACTGCGCCGCTGCGACATTAGTCGCCTCGATGTAGTGAATTTTATTTCCCATGGTTTCGCCAAAAATGATGATGCTGAGTCACATCAAGATCAAGAACGTGTCGAAGAGCAGGGCGAAGGCAGCGAAGAGCGTAGTATGTTGTCGCAATTTGCGTCCAACTTAAATCAACTTGCAAAGCAAGGGATCATCGACCCTTTGATTGGTCGCGACCAAGAAATTGAGCGCGCGATTCAAACCCTGTGCCGTCGCCGTAAAAATAATCCACTGTTAGTGGGTGAGGCGGGTGTAGGTAAAACAGCGATTGCTGAAGGGTTAGCGTATCGCATTGTCAATAAACAAGTACCCGATGTAATGCTTGAAGCGACAGTGTATTCCTTAGATTTAGGTTCACTGCTGGCGGGAACTAAGTATCGCGGTGACTTTGAAAAACGCTTTAAGAACCTGTTAAAAGAACTGGCGGCGGATAAGCATGCCATCCTATTCATCGATGAGATCCACACCATTATCGGTGCGGGCGCGGCCTCTGGCGGCGTAATGGATGCCTCTAATCTGCTGAAACCTTTGCTATCTAGCGGCAATTTGCGTTGCATGGGCTCGACTACTTTCCAAGAATATCAAAGTATTTTTGAGAAAGATCGCGCACTTGCACGTCGTTTCCAAAAGGTGGATATCAATGAGCCTTCAGTGGAAGAAACCACTAAGATTTTGATGGGGCTTAAGTCTAAATACGAAGAATATCATGGGGTTCGTTATACTCAGGCCGCGATCAGCAGCGCTGCAGTATTGTCGGCCAAGCACATCAACGACAGGCATTTACCCGATAAAGCCATCGATGTGATTGATGAAGCGGGTGCGCGTATGGTGATGCTGCCTATGAGTAAACGTAAAAAGACCATAGGCCAGGCCGAGATTGAGTCGATTGTGGCGAAAATGGCACGTATCCCTGAGAAGTCGGTATCCGCTACTGATAAGGACTTACTGCGTAACCTTGAGCGCAACCTTAAGATGGTGGTCTTTGGCCAAGATAAGGCCATTGAGAGTCTGAGTTCGGCCATTCGCTTATCGCGCAGTGGCTTAGGTGCTGACCGAAAACCTGTGGGGAGCTTCTTATTCGCCGGTCCCACCGGTGTGGGTAAAACCGAAGTCACTAACCAACTGGCCAACTGCTTGGGGATGAAACTGGTGCGCTTTGACATGTCTGAGTACATGGAAAGCCATACAGTGTCACGCCTGATTGGTGCGCCTCCTGGTTATGTGGGTTATGACCAAGGTGGCTTGCTCACGGATGCAGTGATTAAAAATCCGCACTGTGTCGTGCTATTGGATGAAATTGAGAAGGCCCACCGTGATGTCTATAACCTGCTGTTGCAGGTGATGGATCACGGTACTTTGACCGATAATAATGGTCGTAAGGCTGACTTCAGACATGTGACTTTGGTGATGACCACTAACGCGGGTGTACAGGAGACTATTCGTAAGTCTATTGGCTTTACCCAGCAAGATCACACCCAAGATGCATTATCTGAAATTAATCGAGTATTTTCGCCAGAATTTCGAAATCGTCTCGATTCCATCATTTGGTTCAATCATTTGGATATGACGATTATCGCCAAAGTGGTCGATAAATTCTTGGTGGAATTGCAGGCTCAGTTGGATGCAAAACACGTTACTTTGGAAGTCAGCGACGAAGCCAGAACCTTGTTGGCCGAGAAAGGCTACGATAAGAACATGGGCGCACGTCCAATGGCTCGGGTCGTGACCGAATTGATCAAACGTCCATTGGCTGACGAGATATTATTTGGTGTCTTAGAGTCAGGCGGAGTGGCGCATGTGGATGTGAAGGAGGGCGAGATTGTCATTCGTACCGAACGTCACGAAAAAGCGACAACAAAAGCTTAATGCTTGATTATCCATTAGTTTTAGACATAAAAATGGCTGCAATTGCAGCCATTTTTTTCATCTTTCGCAAACAAAAAAAACCGGCCTTGCCGGGTTTTTAAATCTAAGAGGCTATATCAGCGTGCGCGGAAGACAATGCGACCTTTGGTCAGATCATAAGGAGTCAGCTGGACGGTAACTTTATCGCCAGTGAGGATCCGGATGTAGTTTTTACGCATTTTGCCTGAAATGTGGGCTATCACCACATGACCATTTTCAAGCTCTACACGAAACATTGTGTTTGGCAAGGTTTCAAGGATAGTGCCTTGCATTTCAATGTTGTCTTCTTTCGCCATTAATTAATTATCCCATTAGCCTTCGAATATAAAAAACGGGCGTATCATGCCCCAAATTCCCCCCGCTGTAAAGGGGAAGTACTTAGCAAACTTGGGAATACTCCCAGCCCGTCGGTGTCAGAATTTGATAAGGGCGATACAAACGCTTGTAAGACATCTTACGGTTTTCATCTATTTGATATCCGAGATAAACAAATTCTTTATTCATGAGTTTCGCCAGTCGACACTGAATTAAAATTAACAGTGCACCGAGGGAGCGATGTTCTTCGTCGGGGTCAAAATAGCTGTAAATTGCCGAAAGACTATTGGGCAAACTATCAGTGACCGCAACTGCCAATAATTTATTTCCATCATAGACTTCGATAAACGTTGGCGGTAACCAATGGCAAAAAAGAAAGTGATTATATTGATCTTCACTCGGGGGAAACATGGGGCCGTCAAAATGTCGCCCACGAATGTAATGTTCATATAGCGTATATTGCTCGGCGGTTTGCTCCGATGTTATACGCCAAGTCAGATCTTGGTTTTTTGCTAAAGTGCGTTTTTGGCGTTTCGATGGGACAAATTCATGCGTTGGCACACGGATTGGTTGGCATGCACTGCATCTAGGGCAGCGAGGTTTGTAGATAGAGCTACCACTGCGGCGAAAACCCACCGCGAGCAAACGCTCAAATAAAATGGGATCGAGCGTATCTTCTTGGATGACGAGTAGCTGCTCCTGCTGGCCATCAAGGTAGCTGCAGGGAAATATTTGACTGATACCGATAGCGATCGACGCTTTACTCGAGTTCAAGGATGACCTCTTTAGTGGCCCAAGTATTTGGGTCCACGGGATTGTTTCTCAGTTCGCTCAGTAACGTTATAAAATCAATGCGTTTAATAGCTTTAGCTCCCAAACTTTCTAGGTGGGGATTCATCACTTGTGCGTCGATGAGTTTGAATCCCATCTTGAGTAAATGTTGTTGCAGTGCTGCAACGGCGGCCTTGGACGCATTGGTTTTACGGTGAAACATGGATTCGCCGCAAAATACTTGGCCGATCGCTAAGCCGTAAAGCCCACCGATTAAACGTTCACCTTCCCACACTTCAATGGAGTGGGCATGACCTGTTTGATGCAATTCGCGATAGGCCATTTGAATTTCTTGGGTGATCCAAGTGCCGCTCTGTTTTTCTCTTGGCTGCGCACATCCCGCCATCACATCGGTGAAAGCGTGATTGATTGTGATCCGCCAAGGTTGTTTTTTTAAGTATTTACGCAGGCTGGTGCTGATGTGAATTTCACCTGGAATAAACACGGCGCGGGGATCCGGCGACCACCACAGGATGGGATCGTCAGAATTAAACCAAGGAAAAATACCGTTGTAGTAAGCAGAGAGTAAACGTTCAGGACGTAAGTCGCCGCCGATAGCCAATAAACCATTAGGATCGGTTAAGGCGAGCTCGGGCGAAGGAAAAGCGTCAAATTCGTGATTCAGGAAAGACAGTGACTTCACAATTGAGTATGATTTAGTTATAGACCTTATTATTAAGTTAGCGGAAATTCAGATATGTGGAAACCTACTCTAGCAAGCTTTATGTTTATTTTTGCTTTTATCATTAGTCCCGCTAATGCTGGCTATGATCGCAATCAAGCCGTGCCAGTTGAGAAAGTACTCTATGGCGATATCACTTCGGTACGTAATATCACCGAAACCCAGTTAATTGAAGACCGTAATCAAGGTTGGAAAACCTTCGGCGGCGCCTTAGCGGGTGGGGTGATTGGTAATCAGTTTGGTGGCGGTTCGGGTCGAGATGTGGCGACGATTTTAGGTGCCTTGATTGGTGGGGGTATCGGTAACCGTTATGGCAGCGGTACTAGCGTGCAATCGTTTAAGCTGGTGGAACTGATGATCAATCAAGAAGATGGTACTCAGGTCATGGTGATCCAAGATTACGATGCTGGCATGACGTTTAACGCGGGTGACAGAGTTCGAGTGGTGTACCTGCAAGGTGGCGTGCGTGTTGATATCGCGATGTAAGCGATTGTCTCATCTTGAATAAGTGCTCATCTTCAGTAAATGGTCATCTAGAGTAACGGACGGTAATGCAATGACACGGACAGAACTAAGCCAATATTTAGCCGATTTTTTACATGTGTCGGCCTTTAAGGATTACGCACCCAATGGGCTGCAGGTAGAAGGCAAGGATGAGATCCGCACCTTAGTCACGGGCGTGACAGCGTGTCAGGCCTTGATCGATGAAGCGATTCGATTAAACGCCGATGCGATATTGGTTCATCACGGCTTTTTTTGGAAGAATGAGCCTGAAGTGATCACAGGCATGAAACAACGCCGAATTAAGGCGCTGCTCAAGCATGATATTAGCTTGTTTGGATATCATTTACCCTTAGATGCCCACCCAATGCTCGGTAATAACGCGACTTTGGGGAGGCAGCTTGGGATCATTGACGCAGAAGCCATCGAAGAGGTGGCTCAGGGGCTACTGTGGCGTGGAAAACTTGATCTTGCAGTCAGTGCTAGCGAATTTTCTCACACCCTTGAGAATGCGTTAGGCAGAGCCCCACTGCATATTGGTGATGGCGATGCAAAGATCCAACATTTAGCTTGGTGTACTGGTGGCGCACAGGATTATATCGATGTTGCGGCGAATTTAGGTGTGGATGCGTTTATCAGTGGCGAAGTGTCCGAGCGAACGTTCCATAGTGCGGTAGAGCAGGGCATACATTATTTTGCGGCGGGGCACCATGCGACAGAACGTTTTGGCATTCAAGCCTTAGGCCGTCACCTCGCCCGCGAGTTTGATCTCGTGCACCATTTTGTGGATATCACCAATCCGGTCTAATCCATTCATAAAGCGGCTTATGATGACCATCTAACTGTTTTATTCCTAAACGAAAGGCGAGCATGGCTCGCCTTTTTTATTGTGGTTTATTATTACTTATAGTCACTTAAATCCCTTTCTCTAGCGTTTGTGTAATCAGCTCGTAGCTGCTGCTAGATCAGCTCCAAAGTAGACAATACAAAGATGCCTAAGGTGCACGTGATCAGCGAGCAGACTGTGGTTAGCGCAATAATATTGGCCGCAAGGGGCGCATTGCCACCCATGGCGCGCGCCATCACATAGCTTGCGGCTGCGGTGGGCGCAGAACTCATTAAAAAGACCATTGCTAACTCAATTCCTCGATAACCCAACAGCAAGGCCCCAATAGTGATAAAAAGCGGGGCAAAGATCAGTTTCAATGCGCTCGAGAACCAAGTTGTATGCTTTTCATGTTTGAGTGAACCAACATCGAGCGAACCACCGGTACACAGTAGCGCTAATGGGAGGGTCATATTGGCAAAGTATTGTCCCGCATCGAGCACCATTTTCGGTACTGGAATAGCAAGCAAATAGAAAAAGATGCCTGCCATAATGGCAATGATCAACGGGTTTTTGGTGATGGTCTTGATGATCACGCCAAATGCACGTTGGCTGGATTCTTCGCCTTTAGGGCTTAGGCAAATAACCGCTTGAATGTTATACAGCAGCGTCATCGAGGCAACATAGACCGCGGCTAAGGCAACACCAGAACTCCCATAGGCGTTGGAAACATAAGCTAAGCCGATAATGGCGGTATTAGCCCTAAAACCCCCTTGAATGATCACTCCTTGGTCTTTGTGCTTGGGAAATAGCCGCCCAGTTGCATAGGTGGAGAGTATAAAAAACAGGAAATTGGCTGCTAAACCATAGCCAATTAAGGGCGCACTGGAGGCGAGATCGTGATTTGAGCTAATGATGCTAAGGAACAGCAAGGCTGGCAGCGTCACGTTAAAGACTAATTTTGAGGCGACATCAATAAAGTTTTCATTGATGATTTGGGTGCGTTTTAGGATCATACCGAGCGCTAACATCAAACAGATTGGACCCGTAATCGAGGCAGAAAACAGCAACTGCTCAACGATATTTCCCATAACTACTCCTCGAATGACTCACTGAACACCGCGTCGATTTTAGACCTGTCACAGATATGAATATCACACTGCAGCGAATGCCTTGTCGATAGAAATACGAGCATTAACTCGTTTTCTGAAACCTGTCACTTAAAGCATTCGATTAAACCTGTCGGCTAAACTTAGTGGCGTAAACTCAGTCTTTTAAAAGACAAAGTGACACTCGAAGCAACGAATCGGCTCAAACAATCGATACCAACAAATAAGGCCACATAAAATGCGGCCTTATTGATTTTTCGAGCGTTATCTAGCGCAGATTACTTAACCCGCATGCCAGGCTGTGCGCCTTCATGGGGTTCTAAAATCCACAGGTCGCTGCCACCAGGGCCAGCGGCCAAAACCATGCCTTCTGACATGCCAAAACGCATCTTACGTGGCGCTAAGTTAGCCACCATCACAGTTAGTTTGCCTTCAAGGTCTTCTGGCGAATAGGCCGATTTGATCCCTGCAAACACTTGGCGTGTTTCGCCACCGATGTCGAGTTGTAACTTCAGTAACTTGTCGGCGTCAGCAACATGCTCGGCTTTCACGATACGAGCGATACGCAGGTCGATTTTCGCAAAATCATCAAAGTTGATGGTCTCACTGATAGGATCGTCAATCAGTGGCTCACTACTAACCGATGAAACTTTAGCTGTTTTTTCAGGCGCAGCCGTCTTTGGTGCATCGGCCGTGACTTGCAGGTTATCCTTAGAGTCGGCAACCATAGCATTGACTTTATCCAGCTCAACACGTTGCATCATGGCTTTGAATGGCGCGATTTCATGACCCGCTAAATCTTGGTTCAATGCATTCCAAGTGAGCGGTAGTTGGAAGAAGGCTTCCACATCTTGGGCTAAACGTGGCAATACAGGTTTGAGATACGTCACGAGAATACGGAACAGATTCAAGGCATTTGAACACACTTGATGGGCCGCTTCCTGTTGATCGTCATGTTTCACCATTTGCCAAGGTGCAGCATCGGCTACAAAACCGTTAGCAATATCCGCCAGTGCCATGATTTCGCGCATTGCTTTGCCGTATTCGCGGCCTTCGTAAAATTCGGCAATCACCTCTTGCTTGGCTAGAAACGCCTCAGTCAGTGTGGTGTCGTTAATTTTCGCTAGCTTGCCATCGAAACGTTTAGTGATAAAACCTGCGGTGCGCGAGGCTAAGTTCACTAGCTTACCGACTAAGTCTGAATTCACGCGCTGGGCGAAATCTTCGAGATTTAAATCTAAATCGTCGATACGGCTGCTGAGTTTGGCGGCGTAGTAGTAACGTAAATATTCAGGATCTAAATGATCTAAATAAGTTCGCGCCTTGATGAAAGTGCCTTTGGATTTTGACATCTTAGCGCCGTTGACCGTCACATAGCCGTGGGCATAGACGCTGTTTGGCTGGCGGTAACCAGAGCCGTGTAACATGGCAGGCCAAAACAGACTGTGGAAGTAGACTATGTCTTTACCGATGAAGTGATAAACCTCGGCGGTTGAATCTTTGCCCCAGAATTCCTCAAAGCTCAGCTCAGGGCGTTTGTCACAGAGGTTTTTGAACGAACCCATATAACCAATAGGCGCATCTAGCCAAACGTAGAAATACTTACCTGGCGCATCGGGAATTTCGAAACCAAAATACGGTGCATCACGGGTGATATCCCATTGCTGCAATCCTTGCTCGAACCATTCGTCGAGTTTATTGGCCATTTCGACTTGCAGGGCACCAGAGCGAGTCCACTCTTTTAGCATGCCTTCGAAGGCGGGCAGGTCGAAGAAAAAGTGCTCAGTGTCTTTCATCACTGGTGTCGCACCCGATACCGCTGATTTTGGATTGATGAGCTCAGTTGGGCTGTAAGTCGCGCCGCAGGCATCACAGTTATCGCCGTATTGATCCGGTGACTTACACTTAGGACAAGTGCCTTTTACGAAGCGGTCTGGCAGGAACATGGATTTCTCAGGATCGAACAGCTGAGAAATACTCTTGCTCTTGATATAGCCATTCGCACGTAGCTTGAGATAAATATCACTCGCCAGTACGCGGTTTTCATCGCTGTGGGTGCTGTGATAGTTATCGAAGGCGATATTGAAATCGGCAAAATCCTGCTGATGTTCTTTGTTCACTTGGGCAATCATGTCTTCTGGCGCTATGCCTAATTGCTGTGCTTTAAGCATGATTGGCGTGCCATGGGCGTCATCGGCACAAATATAGTGGCACTCATGTCCACGAAGCTTTTGATAACGCGACCAGATATCTGTCTGTATGTATTCCAGCATGTGACCTAAATGTATCGGTCCGTTTGCATAGGGAAGTGCGCTGGTCACGAGAATTTTACGTTGTGAAGTTGCCATCTTGTCTCAAATATCGTGGTGGGCCAAAAATATTGGTAGAGATACTAACCGATTACAGGATGATTTTCATCAAAACCTGAGCCAATTGAGCTAAATCTGCGCTAATGTTTTCTGCATTATCTGGTACACTTGGGCAAATTTATTGGTGGGGGTAATTCTTTTGTCTTCAACTCAAACTGATTATCGTTTAAATGACGATCTTCTCGGGCCAGTTCTGGCTATTCTCGATTCATTTGTTGACCCGTATCTCGCGAAAGGGTTAGTGAGCGCAGGATGCGTAAATAAGCTGGCATTGGAAGGTAAGCGTTTGCAGCTTGGCTTAGTCTATCCATACCCTTGTATGACTCAGTATCGCGACACTGTCATGGCGCTGACGAATAAGTTAGCGGTGCTCGATGCTATTGATGAAGTCGAGTGTGAAATCGATTTTCAACCTAAAGCCTACTCAGCGTTATCTTCTATTGCGCCGATTGCCAATGTGAAGCAAGTGATTGCCGTAGCCTCAGGTAAGGGCGGCGTGGGTAAGTCAACCACAGCGGTGAACTTAGCCTTGGCATTAGCGGCTGAAGGTGCGCAGGTGGGTATTCTCGATGCGGATATTTACGGCCCGTCAGTGCCTATGATGTTAGGTATTCCTAATTTCAGACCGCTTTCCCCCGATGGCAAACATATGACAGCCGCCAGTGCCCATGGTATTGCCGCGCAGTCGATTGGTTTTATGCTCAGTGGTGATGAAGCTGCCGTGTGGCGTGGCCCAATGGCTGCGGGCGCGTTGGCCCAGTTACTGAATGAAACCCAATGGCCAGAACTGGATTATTTAGTCGTTGATATGCCACCAGGCACAGGGGATATTCAGCTCACGTTATCGCAAAAAGTCCCTGTGAGCGGCGCTGTTATCGTAACTACACCGCAGGATATCGCGCTGGCTGATGCCAAGAAGGGCATCAATATGTTCCAGAAAGTGAACATTCCTGTGCTGGGTATAGTCGAGAACATGAGTTTCCATTTATGTCCTGAGTGTGGTCATAAAGAACATCCATTTGGAACACACGGCGGCAGTAAAATCGCTGAACGCTATCAAGTTCCACTGTTAGGCGCTTTGCCGCTGCACATTAATATCCGTGAAGCCATGGATAATGGTGCGCCGACCGTCGTTGCCGATCCCGACAGTGAAGTCGCAGCTCTTTATCGGGAAATTGCCCGTAAAGTGGGCGCAGAATTGGCTTTAAAACAAAGCCAGAAAACAGTTTCTATTAGTGTTTCAGATGACGAGTAAGGTTTAAGGGTATGAATTCTCAGCAGTGTGTCATTATTGCAATTGCTGGCGCGTCAGCATCGGGCAAAAGTTTAATTGCCAAAACGATTTTTGACGAATTGCGCCGCGATTTAGGCACAGATCAAATTGGGGTAATTAATGAAGACGCGTACTATCGCGATCAGAGTCATTTATCCATGGATGAACGGGTATTAACGAATTACGATCATCCAAAAGCGCTGGACCATCAACTGCTGTGCACGCATTTACAGTTGCTCAAGTCTGGCGAAGCTGTTGATATCCCTTGTTATAGCTATACAGAACATACACGCACTGCAGAAACCTTAAAGATGACACCGAAAAAGGTGATCATTTTAGAAGGTATCTTATTGCTGACCGATCCTAAGTTACGTGCTCTGATGGACGCGAGTGTGTTTATGGACACGCCGCTGGACATTTGTTTCCTACGTCGCTTAACTCGTGATGTGGCCGAGCGCGGCCGTACGATGGAATCTGTGATTTCACAGTACAAGAAAACCGTGCGTCCTATGTTCTTACAGTTTATCGAACCCTCGAAACAATACGCTGATATTATCGTTCCCCGTGGCGGCAAAAATCGTATTGCGACTGATATTTTAAAGACTCGTATCCAACATTTACTGGCAAAATAACGACATAAAAACTCAAGGAGTAATAGGCAAGATGCGCTTAACCGATATCGAAATTGAACAGGCCCTTGATAACGGCACTATCGTAATAGAACCTCGCCCAGGCATAGAAGCTATTTCAGGCGTCAGTGTTGATGTGCGCTTAGGTGGACAGTTTCGCGTCTTTAAAGATCATACCGCGCCTTTTATCGACTTGAGTGGTCCAAGTGCTGAGATGCAAGCGGCGCTTGATCGGGTGATGAG
Source organism: Shewanella sp. DC2-4 (assembly GCF_013248875.1). Lineage (NCBI taxonomy): Bacteria > Pseudomonadati > Pseudomonadota > Gammaproteobacteria > Alteromonadales > Shewanellaceae > Shewanella > Shewanella sp. DC2-4. The sequence goes on from NZ_JABRVR010000002.1 coordinate 1,722,444, forward strand.
TGAGATTATCGAAATCCCCGATGGCGAAGCATTTTTCTTGCATCCTGGAGAATTGGCTTTGGCTGTGACTTACGAGAGCGTAACTTTACCTGCTGATATCGTCGGTTGGCTTGATGGCCGTTCGTCTCTAGCGCGTTTAGGCCTGATGGTACACGTAACGGCGCACCGTATCGATCCGGGTTGGCAAGGTAAAATTGTGCTCGAGTTTTATAACAGCGGCAAGTTACCTTTAGCCTTGCGCCCACGCATGACTATAGGTGCGCTTAACTTTGAACGCTTAAATCATGCGGTTGCACGTCCTTATAACACCCGTAAAAGTGCCAAGTACAAAGATCAGCAAGAAGCGGTGGCTAGCCGTATCAGTCAGGACTAACACGCGTGTTCTGGGTGAATGGCGCATCGCAGGCAAGTGTCGACCCTTCCGATCGAGGGCTTGCCTACGGTGATGGTCTGTTTGCAACGATGCGAACGGACGCTGAGGGGATTATTTTTTTTGAAGCCCATCAAGCCCGTTTAACCGCAAGCGCCGCAAGGCTTGGATTTCAATGGCAAATGAGTGAAGCATTGCAACAGCAACTGAATATCTTAGCCATTGAATATCCGCATCATTGCATTAAGTTAATCGTTTCCCGTGGTGTTGGTGGTCGTGGCTATACACCGCCAGAAAATGTTAATCCTACCGAAATCGTCTCAGTTCATACTATCCCCGGTCATTATGCTCAGTGGCAGCAACAGGGTATTAGCCTTAAAACTTCGTCGGTACGATTGGGTTTGCAGCCTCTGTTGGCAGGGATGAAGCATTTAAATCGACTCGAACAAGTTTTGATTAAATCACACTCTTTACCGCAGGGATTTGATGACTGGTTAGTCAAAGATATCGAGGAGAATGTGATTGAATCTTCGATGGCGAATGTGTTTTTTATCAAAGATAATCGCATTATCACGCCTTCATTAGCCCTGTGTGGCGTGGCGGGTGTGATGCGCGAACAGATAATGTTGGCCTTGCTTGAACAGAACATGAATATCGAATGTTTGCCCGTTGGCGCCGAGCGTTTAATCGAATTTGACTCAGCGTTTATCACTAACAGCGTTTTAGGGATTGTGGATGTACTGGCGATAGACTCGCTCAAGTTCACCCGTGCTCCGATTACCGCGCAACTTAGACAGACACTTTCACTCACTCTATGAAAAAAATCATTATTATCGCCAGTTCAACCCTGTTGACCTTGCTAACCTTAGTCTGTTTGGGTGCCTTTTGGGGCTATCAAACGGTTGTCGAATACAGTCAAACGCCGCTGAGTCTCAGCGAGCCTAAAGAGTTGAAGGTTGAACGCGGCACCAGTGTAAATCAACTGGCGCAGCAACTTGCCGATGACGGCGTTATTCAAGATACGTGGAAACTCAAGTGGCTACTTAAGTTTCGTCCTGAGCTTGCCAAAATTCGCACGGGACTTTATGAAATATCACCTTCACAAACGATTACTGATTTACTCAATGATTTGATCGCTGGGAAAGTAAAAACCTTCAGTTTGACCTTAGTTGAAGGTAAAACTATTGTGGAATGGGAACAACAGCTTACCAGTGCTCCGCATTTACAAATGTCACCAGAAGCTTTTGCAGCGGTATTGATGGCACAAGGCGATGATTCTGGTTTGCCTGAAGGAAAATTCTTCCCCGACACTTATCATTATACCGCCGAGGCGGATGCTAAAGTCATGCTGACTCAAAGCTATAAAATGATGGAGCAGGAGCTTGCCAAAGCGTGGGCAGAACGGGCGCCAAATTTGCCGTTAAAATCGCCCTATGAAATGCTGATTTTGGCATCGATAGTTGAAAAGGAAACCGGCCAAGCCCATGAGCGTGAGCAAATCGCCGGTGTATTTGTTAATCGTCTTAACCTAGGTATGCGTCTGCAAACCGATCCGACCGTTATTTACGGCATGGGTGATCGCTATAAGGGTAATATCACCCGCAAAGATTTAGTCGAAGAGACGCCTTTTAATACTTATCGCATCTTTGGATTGCCGCCGACGCCGATAGCTGCACCGAGTAAAGCCTCATTGATGGCCGTGTCTAAGCCCGCCAGTGTGAGTTACCTTTATTTTGTATCGCGCAACGATGGCACCCATGTGTTTTCAACCACGCTTGAAGAACACAATCACGCCGTAGACGTCTATCAGCGTAAGATAAAACCAGCGACGCCAGAAAAATCCCCAAAGTAAAAATGCAGAGAAAGAAAATCCAATGTCAGTTTTTGCAAAATTTATCGTTATTGAAGGTTTAGAAGGCGCAGGTAAGTCGAGTGCGATTAACCTTATTCGCGACTTTATTGAAAAACATACGGGTAAAGCACCGATTTGCACCCGCGAACCGGGCGGTACACCATTGGCTGAACGTATCCGTGATTTAGTTAAGATTGCCGATGCGAACGATCCCCTGTGTGATGAGGCCGAGTGTTTACTCATTTATGCTGCCAGAGCTCAGTTGGTTGCTAATGTCATAAAGCCCGCGCTTGCGCAAGGGCAATGGGTATTGGGTGATAGACATAATCTATCGTCATTAGCTTATCAAGGTGGTGGCAGAGGTTTAATGCCGTTAGTGGAAGCGGTGAGCACTGCAACACTAAAGGGATTTAAACCCGATCTTACTTTGTACTTAGATTTAGATCCTAAGCTTGGGCTTACCCGTGCAGCTAAACGTGGTGAGCTTGATAGAATTGAGCAACAAGCGATTGATTTCTTTGAGCGAGCACGCGCTACATATCTCAAACTTGCCAGCGAAGATGACAGTATCGTGGTTATAGACGCGAGCCAAACTATGGCTGAAGTGCACAAAGATATCTTAGCCGTGCTTCAGGCGATGGTATGGTAGCCGAGTCCGGATTTACGGCTGAGCAATTACCTTGGCTCGAAGGGCCAAGACAGGCATTTTTAGCGCAATTAGCGCGTCAAAAAATACCTCACGCACAACTCGTGGGCATTGATTCAGCCTATGGTGGTGAGTTGCTGAGTGTGTTTATGGCGCGCGCGGCTATGTGTTTGCAGCCAACGCCTGTGGGAGCGTGCGGTTTTTGTAAGTCTTGTCAGCTCTATGATGCGGGCAATCATCCTGATTTTTATCATATCGCCGCCGATGGCAATCAAATTAAAGTCGATCAAATTCGTGAGCTGTGTACGCGTCTGACAGCCACCGCACAGCAAAGTGGCAGGCGTGTAGCGATTATCCACCACAGCGAGCGTCTTAACTCCGCAGCCGCGAACGCACTCCTTAAAACCCTTGAGGAGCCAGGTAAAGACACCTTACTGATTTTGCAGTCGGATACGCCTGCACGTTTGATGGCGACGGTTAGCAGTCGTTGTCAACGCATTCCCTTTGTCGTTCCGAGTCGAGAGGTCATCAAAAACTGGCTTGCCCAGCGATGTGGTATTCAAGAGGATGTGACTTGGTGTTTGAGTGTGGTGGGGGGGCCGTTAAAGTTGGCTGAGAGTTTGCAGTCTGAGGGTAGCCAACAGAGTCGGTATCAATCCTTGCTACAATTTCGCAAAGATTGGGCACAAAGTTTGTCGTCTGGTCATCTGTGTGCTAGTTTGTTAATAATAAGTGAACAACAAATAATTGATGTTCTTAAGGTTTTGTACCTACTTATACGACAGGTTTTACTGAAAAATAGCCATCAAGATGCGTTTGTTCATGCGCAGCTCGGGAATTTGGCGGCTAAGATCATGGGAATGTGTCATAGCTTAAGCACAATGCCGAGCGTCAATTATCTGGCCCTGTGTCAAAGTTATGTCTTAGAATATAGAGAGATAACAAATAAGTAATATGCCATGGTAGATCTCGTCGTTAATTTTGATACTTTACATCAGTTATATCGTGCCTATATGCCTTTTATTAAGCCGGCAGGATTATTTATTGCGACCAGTGAAAGTCATTATCTTGGCCAACCGCTGACGATTGCGTATCGTTTACCCGGCGCAACCCTCACTAATGAATTTCGTGGTGTTGTGGTGTGGATTAATCCCTTAGGAGCGTCGGGTGGCCGCCCTGTGGGGATTGGCATTAAAATTATTTCTGAGCCAGATAGCCATAAACACCATATCGAAAAGTTACTGTCCCGCGAACTCGCCTCCGGCGATCTAACCTGCACTATGTAGCTTAGCCTGCATTATTGATCTGGTTTAAACGTTTGTTCACTGCCTAAACTGGCTATTTACTTCTGTTGAATTTGACCTCGATCTCTTGGCTGGGTATCCTTGTCGTCCTTTGTTACTCTGCTTGGAAATCCTTGTGCTTATTGATTCACACTGCCATCTCGATCGCCTCAAAGCGGCGCCTGATCAACAAACCTTAGAACAGATTCTTGCTAATGCTAAAGCTCGTGGCGTGGACTATATGTTGTGCGTGAATGTACGCCAGCAGGGATTTGAATCGATGCGAGATAAAGTTGCAGCCTTCGAACAGGTATTTTTGTCATCGGGTGTGCATCCATTAGACGTTAAAGAAGGCCTCGATGTTGAGCAAATTCGTCGCTTTGCCACCGATCCTAAAGTGGTCGCGATTGGTGAAACGGGGTTAGATTATTTTTATGCCGACGAAACTAAACTGCTGCAACAACAATGTTTTGAGCAGCAGATTGCCCTTGCGGTAGAAGTGAATAAACCTCTAATTGTCCATACCCGTGATGCACGTGAAGACACGATCACTATGCTTAAGCAGGGTAACGCGGATAACGTTGGCGGCGTGCTGCATTGCTTTACCGAGAACTGGGAGATGGCGAAAGCGGCGATTGATCTCGGCTTTTATATTTCGGTTTCTGGCATAGTCACTTTTAAAAATGCGGGTGATCTGCGAACCGTTATTCGCAAAGTGCCTCAGGATCGTCTGCTAGTTGAAACGGACTCGCCTTATTTGGCGCCGATCCCACACCGTGGACAAGAAAATCAGCCTGCCTATGTGCGTGATGTGGCTGAGTTTGTGGCAGAGCTTAGAGGTGAGCGTTACGAAGATCTTGCTGAATACACCAGCAATAACTTCTTTAATTTATTCAAAGATGCAGCGCGTTTAGTTGGCCGTTAGCTGCAAGTGCTTTGAATCACTTTATGCGATTGTGTGATTGTTAGCGTACAGGCATAAAAAAAGGCCCAAAACGATTAAAGCTGCTTGGGCCTAGGGGAATGGCTCATTGAAGAGCCGTGCGCTACAGGTGAAAGCGCCATGCAGTGCGCTTTACAATAGACTGAGTGTAGTCGAGCTTTTGTCTTATAGTCGCGCTCACTTTCCCCCTTTTTTAGGTTATTTATCGCTAAAAAACAGCGAAATTATAACGATTTCGCCTGTTCTGGTAGTAGTAACACTTTATCTTTCACTAAGTCTCTGGGTAGGTTGTTTTTTAACTTATTGCCTAAATGTTTCGCCATGCCTAATGGTGCACCGCCATAACAGACGATCACTTCACCTTGAGCTTTCACTGCGGTGTTTAGGGCAATATCTCGCCCCATCAAATACTCTTTCGCTTCAACATCGCTCACATCGACCGTTTTTGCGGTTGGGCTGAGTTGTTTTCCTGCTAATGCAATAATCGCTTCATGGCGGACTTTAAAGCCGTGTTTACTGTTATCGGCGAGTTTAATACCAATACGCTGAAAGCGCATACGGCCGATAAAAGCGTTGAATTCATGCGGAAATAGCCAGAATTCATCATCGCGAACCATGATGAGTTCGTCCGGTAAGCTGATGCCTAAATCCTGCTGAAAATAGTCTTTGATCCCTTGGGCTTGTTTCGCTGATGCGGGCGTGAAGGGAAAATTTTTCTGTAGTGTAGGCTCTGGTTGTAAACGCGGCACTGAGGCGGTTTTTGTCAATTTAGCGACAAAGAAACCTTCACTGTCGTAAATCTGTGGCCAGACATGTAAGAAGCCTTCGGGCGTTGTAGCTCGATCTGCACCATCAAATAAATCGCTTAAGGATTCAAACTGCACCGCATCGCCGTAGACTTGCTTTAAATACTCGCACACGCCTTGGTTTTCGAGGCGGTTTAAGGTGCAGGTTGAGTAGACCAAACTGCCACCGGGTTTCAGGGCGAGAAACGCCGATTCGATTAAGGCTTTTTGGGTTTCGCTAATCGCCAGCACATCGTCTAGGCTCCAGTGTTTTAGAGCATCGGTGTCTTTACGCACTGTGCCTTCACCGCCACAGGGCGCATCGATAAGCACGGCATCAAAACTTTCGTACAGGTATTCGCCAAATACACGGCCATCGAAATGAGTGAGGGCGCAGTGGCTCGCGCCCATGCGCAGCACATTGGCGTGCAATACTTTCACGCGGCTCGCCGAATACTCATTAGCCACCAATAAGCCTTGGTTTCGCATCAATGCGGCCATTTGAGTGGTTTTTGAACCGGGTGCGGAGGCGAGATCGAGTACGCACTGCCAATGTGCATTCGGTGTAAAAAGTGCGGTCGGCGGCAACATAGAGCTGGCTTCTTGAATGTAGAATAGGCCCTGAATGTGCTCTAAGGCATTGCCGAGTTGTTCTTCTTCGTAACTGATCCAAAATCCGTCTTCACACCAAGGAATAGGATCGAACGTCCAGCCCTTAGGTTGCATCAAGGTCTTAAAGTCGTCACTGCTGATTTTTAAGGTATTGACCCGAATTGAACGTCTAAGCGGCCTGTCGCAGGCGGCAATAAACTCGTCCATGGATAAATGGGCGGGGAGCTCTTGGGTGATTGTATCGATAAAATTTTGATTTAATTGGACCATTGATTTCATTGAACCATAGGAAAATAGACTGTGTATCAACTGGCGCGAGTATATCATAATCCCTTATTGGGTCTGAGATTTTCTCCCGAGCAGCCAAGGCTGCTATTGTGATTTAATGTTTATACTTTGACGATTTCAGCGATATCAGAATGAGTCGCCATAAAGCTAGCACTCAGTAGCCATGAGCTAATAGAATAAAAACAAATAAAAATAAGGGGATTAGCGTGCTGAATCGTGTGTGGTTGGCTTTTTTTATCACGGCATTGCTGGCAATAGCGGTGCAACTGTTCAATGGGCACATAGAAGTCCTATCGGCTTCGGTCGTCGCATTATTTGCTAGCGCTAAGCTTGCCGCTGAAATTTCCCTTGGGCTGATTGGCGTGCTTTCTCTGTGGATGGGATTGATGCAGGTAGGAGAAAAGGCTGGCGTTGTCGGCGCTATTGCCTTTGTGTTTGAGCCATTACTGCGCCGTTTGATGCCTGAAGTGCCCAAGGGGCATCCGGCCTTTGGCAGTATCACGATGAATTTAACAGCGAATATCTTTGGGTTAGATAATGCTGCCACACCACTTGGTTTAAAGGCGATGCATGATTTGCAGAGTTTAAATCCGCTAAAAACCGTGGCGACGAATGCGCAAATCTTATTTTTAGTACTCAATACTTCCTCTGTGACCTTAGTGCCTGTGACGGTATTCCTTTACCGTGCCCAGCAAGGTGCCGCTGCGCCTGCGGATATTTTCTTGCCGATTTTACTGGCTACTTCGGCATCGACATTGGCGGGCTTGCTGGTTGTGGCGTTAGTGCAGCGAATTTCATTATTAAACTCAGTGGTGCTCGGTTATGGCGCCTTGATGCTCTCAGGATTAGTGGCGAGTGGTTTTTATCTGATGACCTTAAGTGCTGAGGCCATTGGCACTGTGTCGACGGCAATGGGCAATGGTATTTTGCTGTTATTGGTATTTACCTTCGTGATTGTTGCGGGCATTCGCAAGGTGGCGGTTTATGATGAGTTTATTGATGGGGCGAAGGCGGGTTTTGCCCAATCCATCCAATTGATCCCTTATTTGCTCGCCATGCTATTAGCGATTGGTTTACTGCGTGCATCCGGCGCCTTGGATTATCTGTTGCACTTGATTGCCACTGGTGTGCGGATATTAGGTTTTGATACGCGTTTTGTCGATGCTATGCCGACCGCGCTGATGAAACCTTTTAGTGGCTCAGGCGCCAGAGCCATGATGCTTGAGACAATGGATCACCACGGAGTAGATTCCTTTGCGGGTCGATTAGCGGCGATTTTTCAGGGTAGCACTGAAACCACTTTCTATGTTCTCGCTGTGTATTTTGGTTCTGTGGGTATTCGCCATGGACGCCACGCCTTGGCTTGCGGTTTAACTGCGGACTTTGCTGGGATCAGCGCCGCGATTGCTGTTTGTTATTGGTTTTATGGATAAGGGGGCTAGAGTATTGAGCGATCTAGAATGTCCCAATAACATTGCGAGAGAAGCTAAAAATAAATCAGGCGCATTATGCGCCTGATTTATTTATAAGAGCTTTAATATTAGTGCGTTGGTGTAAGTATTTTGATGAAAAAAATTACTGGGCTGGTGCCCATTGCTGCCATTCGTTTTCGGCTTTGTGTTGTAATCTTAATACTGTGCCAGTCGCTAAATGATTACCCTCTTGAGTCGTGTCCTTAGTCGCCACATTGATGCCGCCAGCGAGTAAGGTTTCCAGCGAGCCCGCTTCGATTTGGGCACCAGAGAAGAGGCCTACATCGACTTTAATCCCTGAGGCATCCCAGAACTGACTGCTTTGATTCACTAAGTGACTGTACTGTGCCTCGATATGGGCCTGCATCAATACACTATTCCCCTGTGTCGATAGGCTATAACCGTCGATTTGACCGACTTTAATCCCTCTGAAGAAGATAGGTGTGCCGACTTTCATTGAGCCTAGGCTAGTATCTTCTAGAATGAATTTCAGCGCATCTTCGGCAACATTGGCATAGCTGCTGGCAGCGAGGTTGGCAACAAACTGGGTCGCTTTTTGACTGCCCTTACCCGGTAAGACTCCTATGTAAGGACCTGTGATCAGCGTTTCTGGCGCTTTGATCCCCGCCAGAGAAATTTGTGCATCCACTAAATGATATTCACAGTCACTGCGGCTGAAATGTTCGGCATATTCCCCGTAGAGATATGCGCTAGCTGTGAGTGTATTGAGATCCGCATTGAGCTTCACCTGCGACACTTCACCCACTTGATGACCTTGATAACGAATCGCTGCCTTGGCCGTAAGCTTGCTGGAGGCGGGTAATGTGAGGCGAATTGCCTGCGCCTGAGTTAATGCCAACTGCTTGCTCTCATAGAGTTTTAACGGGATTGTATTGCTCACTTTGTCATTGCTATCAAGCAGTCCCAGACTGATGCTGCCCTTTAATGCTCCTTGTAGCGGGGCAACGGCGACATCAATACCGGCAAGACTGGCACTGATATCCACGGCGCTGTTACGCCAGAATACTTTTGGCTTTTTCAGCAAGGGTTGAAACTGTTTGTCGATAGCGAGCTTGATAGTGAAGTCTTCGGTTTTGCTTTGCCAGTTCACTGAGTCAACTGTGCCAATTTGCATTTTTTTATAGTAAATCGGTGAGCCTTGGCTGACATCGGCGCCATCTTGACTGATTAACGTTAAATGCACTTGCTGCTGACGATCATAAAAAGCTGTCGCGGCATCCACAGAGCTAAAGAGGGTCAGAGCGCTGTTAGCAGCTAAAGGTGTGTCGCTGTGACCTTGGATCAAGCTAACGGCACCTTGAGTGAGCGTTGTAAAATCCCTTGCTTTGACTGAGACACCGTCTAACGATGCGTTTACCGTTAATGCTGACTCAGGCACAAAATAGCTGTCGCTGCGTATTAGACTGGCAAACTCAGGTTGTAGCTCTAGTTGGTATTCCACTGCCGATAAATCTTTGGTTAACTTAACCGCAAGCACTGAACCGATGGGTATTTGCTTGAAGCGAACTTGAGCGCCCGCTGAAATGCCCATGTTTTCGGCTGAGGTTAAGGTCAAGAAACGCTTCTTCGATTGCAGTAAATCAGGTGCCTTTGATTGTAAGGCAAAGCTGCTTGGTACCGCGCTTTTGGTGTTTATGCCTGGCAGGAAGTTGATCACGCTACCTGTCAGTAAGCGTTCTGGATTCTTAATGCCTGAGAGGGAAATATCAGCACCTTCAAGCCAAAACACCCCGTCGTTAGTTAACAGTGAACCGTATTGAGGTTCAAACTTAGCCACGGCTGTAACACCATTGGACGTGAGTTGTTTACTTAAAATACTGCCAATGCTCATGCCGCGATAAACGATGCGGGTACCTTTGTCGACACCGTTAGCATCAGCCATGGTTAGGTTTATTTCTATGCCGCCAAGGGCGGTGGTTTCTGAATCATAAAGCGAAAAAACGTCACCGTTTTTAGCTATGTCTGCTTTATCGTCAGAGCTGAAACTCACGCCGCCAGCCAGAATGGACGCCAAACTCTCTGAACTGACTTTAACTCCAGTTAGTGAAGCATCAATTTTGATGCCAGAAACATTCCAAAAGTGAGAATTTTTCTTCACTAATCGCGCGTATTGCTCTTGAATGAAAGCGCTGATAATGACTCTTTGATTGCCATCTAAACGATAGCTGACCACGCTACCCACAGGGATTTGGCGGAAAAATATTGGCGAGCCAACATCGAGCGAACCGAGTTTATCGGAGGTCAATTCGACCATCACACCTTCTGAGCCGATTTGCATCGGCGGCGGTTGGCGTTCTGCTTCAAAAAAGGTCGAGGCATTACCTTTCCCTGGTTGGATGGCAATATAGTTACCCGAAAACAGCGCATCTAAGCCTTCAACACCTGTAATACTTGCTTTAGGTGTGACAAGCCAGAAGAGGGTTTCTTTATTCAAGAATGGCTTAGCGCGGTAGTCCATCATGACCTTGACGTTCACGCCTTTGAGATCTTCATCTATGCCAATGTCTTTCACTTTACCGACAGTCAAACCTTGGTATTTGACTAAGGTTTTACCCACATCAATCCCAGTGGCGCTCGGAAAGTGAATTTGAATTTCAACCCCCGATTCTTTAATGCTCTTAATGCCCAGCCAAGCACCTAATGCCAACGCGACAATAGGAAGCAGCCAAATGGGCGAAAAGAGTTTTTTCTTTACAACTTTCGGCGATTCAATTTGTGTCATCTTGAGGTTCCAATCGATCCCAGAGTAAACGAGTGTCTAAAACTTTTGCGGCTAACTGAGTTAACAGAATAACCAAGGCAAATGCGGTAGCCGCAGGCGCAGGTTTCGCGTCGAGTAATTGTCCCATGTTCACTAATGCCACTGTGATTGAGATGACAAATAAATCGAGCATTGACCAGCGGCCAATCCATTCGATGATGTGAAAACCCACCATCAATTTCTTTTTTGAAATCGGAATGTCAAAGCTGATCGCACACAGATAAATGGATAAGCCGATGATTTTAATCCATGGTACTAAAATACTGGCGGTAAACACTATGATTGCAATAGGCAGCATATCTGAATGCACTAAATGCAAAATGCCCGAAAAAATCGTGTCGTGCCGTACTTGGCCTTGGTTGGTCAGCATAGTGATAGGGTAAATGTTGGCTGGCACCAGCAAGATGGCAGCGGTAATCAACAAAGCCCAACTTTTTTGCAGGCTGGAATAGTCTCTGACGTGCAACTCAGTTTCACAGCGCTGACAGTGCCTGAGTTCACTGCTGTTGAGTTGGCGACACACTTTACAGAGACATAGGCCGATATCTTTACCTTGTTGTTTCATATCAGCTATGACCTTCCAATAACGTCCACATATGTTCTAAGTCGTATTCTCTTTGTAGAAACAAGGTCACGAGAAACAGCATAGTGAAGCAAAATGTGCCCATACCAAAATAAATGTCCGAAAAATCAGATAGCTGAAATGATGAAACTAAGAAGCTGATCACATAAATTTCCAGCATAGTGAGCTGCGATAAGATACCATGAAATTTTAATAACTGCTTCAATGAGTTACGCCAAAAAAGGCTACTCAACCCCCATTTTACAATTAAAATCTGTGTCAATATCGATAACAGTAATAAGCCTGGACCTATCACAGCTGCGGCAAGTACGGCGACACCTACAACCCAATAGCCTTGGTCAAATACTGCAAATGCCCCTTGGAAAACCGTAGTAGTACGAATACTACCGAAAAAGTGGATCTCGAGTACGGGTAAAAAATTGGCAGGGAAATAAAACACTAATGCCGAAATACATAGGGCTAACATACCATTCACAGAGCAGTATGGCGTGTCATAAAGTGCAGTGCTGCAACGAGGACAGATTGCTCTAACGCCGCTAGGCAAGGCACGTTTGCGGACTGCTAAATCGCAGGAGCGGCATAGGGTTACTGAATTTTCTGCTGCGTTTTCATGCATATAAAAATATATATTAGCCTAATAGGAGTAATAACAGCGAGATCGGTGCAAAGTGTCGTGCTAGTTAGCTGTTAAGCCACGTCTAGCGCTTTATAATCTTGGCAACGAAAGTACGCTAATAATATCAGATTAATCAGAACACTTGCATCACAAGTTCAATCTATGTCACTCTAGTTACTGTATATAAAAACAGTGCGAGGGCAGTCATGGCAGTAATAACACAGTTTGTCGTGGTCAGAGAAGGGGTTGAAAAGATGACATTCACATCTAAGAAGGAGGCTGATGCCTACGATAAGATGCTCGATATCGCCGATAACCTTATCCCCTTCATTCAAAAAGCTGATTTGGGTATAGATGAAAGTGTGGGCGAAAAGCTCGCATTCTATTTTGCTAACAATAAAGATGAGCTGACGAACTTGCTTAAAGGCGCAGTTCAGGTTAATAGTACGCCAACGAATCCGCCTGCAGCGAAAAAAGCGGCTAAAAAGACCGAAGCAGCAGAATAAAATTGTTAGGAAATGTAATGAAATCGAAATTTTATGAGTCACTTAACCGTCAAGCCTTGGCCTTGTTGGAAGGGGAAGACGACCTTGTTGCGGCGATGGCGAATTTTTCAGCCTTGCTCAATGATAATTTAACTGAGCTGAACTGGGTGGGATTCTACGTTATGCGTGGCGAACAACTAGTATTAGGCCCGTTTCAAGGTAAAGTGGCTTGTACACGCATTCCGTTAGGAAAAGGTGTGTGTGGTACTGCAGCATTCACTAATCAAACTCAGCGAGTGGCTGATGTCCATCAATTTGATGGTCATATTGCCTGTGATTCTGCCAGTAATTCTGAAATCGTTGTGCCAGTTCGTGCGCAAGGTAACGTGGTTGCCGTGCTCGATATTGACAGTCCTATCTTCGATCGTTTCGATGAAGAAGACCAAAAGGGGCTGGAATTACTGGTTAAAAGTTTTGAAAACTGCCTATTTGATTAATTTGCGTACAATAACGCATAATTCATAGTCGCAATCGGTGGCGTGCGCCTTATAATATGCGCCTGCACGCATTAAGCTGGTTTGATTGGCATGCAATGAATAAGCTTAGTGTTTTGAGCTGTCAAAATTTGTTAAGGTATATTTTTTAACTTTAGTAAACGCGGCTAGGATGCTAATTTGTACGTTGACTCAATATTGAGTTTAACGAAGATAAACGACATGTAAGAAGCTGATATATATCACCTCGAATCGATGTCCCTTTTTGACTGTGGAAGTAATGATGGAATCAACAGAAAAGTTGACCGACACCAATGCAATTTTGGCGTATTTGTATGAAACATTTCCTTTGTGCTTTATTGCTGAAGGTGAAACTAAGCCATTAAAAATCGGATTGTTTCAAGATTTGGCTGAAAGGTTGGCTGATGATTCTAAAGTCAGTAAAACTCAGCTCAGAGTTGCCTTGAGACGTTACACCAGCAGTTGGCGCTATTTAAAGTGCGTTAAAGCAGGCGCACAACGCGTAAACCTGGATGGCGAACCTTGCGGCGAGTTAGAGCAAGAGCACATTGATCATGCTCAAGCCATGTTGAAAGAGAGTCAGGATAAGGCCAAAGCGAAACGTGCAGCACTTGCACCTAAGCCCGCGGCGAAGAAAGCACCTAAAAAGGTGGCTGTTCCTCAGCGTCCTAAAACTGAGCGTCCTGCTAAGCCTGCACCAAAAGCTGCAGCGCCAGTCGTCAATTATGTTCAAGCACAATTAACTGATTTAACGAAAAAACAACGCGTCAATGTTAAATTAGGTATGACACCCGTAGCCGGTGTGATTACTGACATTAACAAGGAAGATATTCATGTTCAGCTTGATAGTGGCCTAACGATTAAAGTTAGAGCAGAACATATCCTGCTGTAATCATTTATTAAAACGGAGTAACTTGTTGATGCGAAAACTCACTTTGGCTACCTCGATCGCCACTGTTTTTGTCGGATTCTCGGCTTGGGCCGTACCACCCACGATTCAAATCAGCGAGTTACCCACTCTCAAGCAGGAAGCGCAACATAAGGTTGCGAGCAAAAGGGTAACGGACTTATACACTCGTTCGCACTATCATAGATTCAATCTTGATGACGCCTTTTCTGCGCAAATTTTTGATCGTTATCTACAGCAATTGGACTATCGCCGCAATGTGTTAACCCAAGCGGATGTCGATAGTTTTAAACCTTATGCTACCCAATTCGATGACATGCTCAGTTCTGGTGAACTTGAGCCTGCCTATAAAATGTTTGATATCGTCCAAAAGCGCCGCTATGAAGGCTTTGTCTATGCTTTATCTCTATTAGATAAAGAGATGGATTTTTCTGCGCCCGGTGATGCCTATGAGTACGACCGCGATGAGGCTGCATGGCCAAAAGACCAGACAGAAATTAATGAGTTATGGCGTCAACGTGTTAAATACGATGCACTAAATCTAAAACTCACAGGTAAGCAATGGCCAGAGATTGTTGATATCCTCCAAAAGCGTTACAACAACGCTATTAAACGGTTGATTCAAACTAACAGTGAAGACGTGTTCCAAGGCGTGATGAATGCCTTCTCCCGTAGCATTGAGCCACATACAAGTTACCTTTCACCACGCAATGCTGAACGTTTCCAAATGGAAATGAACTTGAGCCTTGAAGGCATTGGTGCTCAACTGCAACTTGAAGACGATTACACTGTCATTAAAAGTTTAATTACTGGCGGCCCTGCTGCGGGCAGCGAAAAACTGTCGCCGGAAGACAAGATTGTCGGTGTCGGTCAAGAAGGCGGCGAGATTGTTGATGTGATTGGCTGGCGTTTAGACGACGTGGTCGACCTGATTAAAGGTCCTAAGGGCAGTAAAGTTGTACTGCAAATTTTACCGAAGAAAGGCGGTTCGAATGCGAAGCCATTCGATGTTACCTTAGTTCGCGATAAAATTCGCCTTGAAGACAGAGCGGCAACCTCTAAGGTGATTGAACCTAAAGACGGCGAGTATGCAAATCGCAAAGTCGGTGTGATCCAAATTCCTGGTTTCTATATGAATTTGTCGCAGGACGTTGAAAAAGAGCTAGTGAAGTTAAACGACGCCAAAGTAGAAGGCATAGTCATCGACCTTAGAGGTAACGGTGGGGGTGCATTAACGGAAGCCGTGCTGCTGACGGGACTCTTTATCGATATGGGCCCTGTAGTGCAAATTCGTGATGCCGATGGACGAGTGTCTGCGCATCGTGATAACGACGGTAAAACCAGTTATGCAGGACCATTGACTGTGATGGTTGACCGTTACAGTGCTTCAGCCTCTGAAATTTTTGCTGCCGCATTGCAAGATTATGACCGTGCACTGATCGTCGGTGAGTCGAGTTTTGGGAAAGGCACAGTACAGCAGCATAAGAGCCTAGGCCGTATCTACGACATGTATGAGAAGCCAATTGGCCATGTGCAGTATACGATTCAAAAGTTCTACCGTATTAATGGTGGTAGTACACAGATTAAAGGTGTGACCCCCAACATTGCTTACCCAAGTGCGTTGGAGCCGGGCGAGTACGGTGAAGCTGAAGAGAAAAATGCTTTACCTTGGGATAAAGTGCCTATGGCGCAATATGGCACGCTTAATGATGTTACGCCTGAGTTAGTGACTAGCCTTGAATCTAAGCACCTTAACCGTATAAAAAACAGCGTAGAGTTTGCCTATATCAATCAAGATATTGCCGACTTTAAAAAGCATCACAAAGAGAAAACTGTGTCTCTGGTTGAAAGTGAGCGTATTGCTTCCCGCGAAGCCGATGAGAAAAAAGTCCTCGACAGAACAAACGAGCGTCGAGTCGCCAATGGTTTAGCACCGGTTAAATCAATGGAAGACATTAAAGACGACGCTGAATTGCCAGATGCATTTTTAGACGAAACCGCTTATATCACCTTAGATATGGCTGATGTGCAAAAAATGGCTAAAACTAGTGCTAAGTAGGCACTAGTCGAGTCGATTTATCCGATATCAAAACGCGCTTATGGCGCGTTTTTTCTTATTTAGATCAGCGTTAAAGGGATCGAAATGACACAAGCTCAAGCAAAATACTTAAAAGATTATCAAGCGCCACTTTTTACGATAGAGACTATCGATTTAGCTTTTAATTTGGCAGGCAATGAAACCCAAGTGCAGGCGATCAGTCGTATAAAACGCACTTCAAAACATGCACAAGCCTTAGTGTTGGATGGCGAAGATTTGACTATTGTTTCGCTGACAGTCAATGGTGATGCTGTGCCTTACCATGTTAGTGCAGGTCAATTAGTTTTAGAAACTGAGCTTGATGAGTTTGAGCTGAACATTATCACTAAGCTCGATCCTGAAGCTAATTCGAGCCTTGAAGGGCTCTATATGTCCGATGGTGCCTACTGCACGCAATGCGAGGCAGAGGGCTTTCGACGTATCACTTATTTCCTTGATCGCCCTGATGTATTAGCTAAATACACAGTTCGTATCGAAGCCGATAGCGCCGCATTCCCGTTTTTACTGAGTAACGGTAATTTGATTGATCAAGGTGAGTTAGATGGCGGACGCCATTATGTTTGCTGGCAAGATCCATTTCCAAAACCAGCGTATTTATTTGCCTTAGTCGCTGGCGATTTTGATCTATTGCAAGATGAGTTCATTACTCGCAGTCGCCGTAAAGTGATCCTGCAAGTGTTCGTTGATAAAGGTAATTTACATAAAGCACACCATGCGATGGCATCACTTAAGAAATCCATGGCATGGGATGAGAGCCGTTTTGATCTTGAGTATGATTTAGATATTTACATGATAGTGGCCGTCGACTTTTTCAATATGGGAGCGATGGAAAACAAAGGCTTAAATATCTTTAACACTAAATATGTGCTCGCAGATACCTTAACGGCCACCGACGAGGATTATCACGGCATTGAATCGGTTGTAGGCCATGAGTATTTCCATAATTGGACAGGAAACCGCGTAACGTGCCGCGATTGGTTCCAGTTAAGTTTGAAAGAAGGCTTAACGGTTTTTCGCGATCAAGAATTTAGCTCAGATTTAGGCTCTCGTGCTGTGAATCGAATTCACGCAATTAAAGTGATCAAGAATCAGCAATTTGCAGAAGATTCTGGCCCTATGTCCCATCCTATTCGTCCAGAATCTGTCATTGAGATGAATAATTTCTACACTGTGACTGTGTATAACAAGGGCGCTGAAGTCATCCGCATGATGCACACTTTGCTCGGCGAAGAAAAGTTTCAGGCGGGAATGAAACTGTATTTTAAACGCCACGACGGCCAAGCTGTCACCTGTGATGATTTTGTGGCGGCAATGGAAGATGCCAGCGGAGTGGATTTAACCCAATTCCGTTTATGGTATAGCCAAGCCGGTACGCCGATTGTGACTGCGATGGACAGTTTTGATGCGCAAACGGGCGTTTATCAATTGACCCTTAAACAAAGTCTAGTGAACTGTGCATCACCGCTGCATATTCCGTTTAGCTTAGAGCTCTTAGATGCGAAGGGCCATTCTTTAGTGAATGAGATCCTCGATTTTACTCAAGCTGAACAAGTGTTTAGCTTTGATGGATTCACTCATAAACCCGTCGCTTCGTTACTGCAAAACTTTTCCGCGCCCGTCAAATTACAATATCGATTCAATGTGGATCAACTCGTTCACTTGATGCGTTTTGCTAGCAGCGAAGTGGCGCGTTGGGAAGCTTCTGTGACCTTAGTGAGCCAAGCAATTTGGCAAAATGTGGCGAGTTTACAACAGCAACAAGCTATGGCTCTCGATCCCCGTGTGCGCGATAGTTTTAAAGGTGTGTTGTTAGACACTGAGCTTGATCCGGCATTGATCGCCGAAATATTAGCGATACCTACGGCTTCGGCTTTGATTGAGCAAACAGAGAGTGTCGATCTAGATGCGTTAGCTTTAGCACGTGAATTTGTATTAATAGAGCTCGCTTCACATAGTGAAGATGAATTGATTGCGCTATATCGTTCTTTAGTCGCAGTAGAGAGTACGCAGGCAAGAGCCCTTAAAAATCAGTGTTTAACTTGGTTAGCTCGGGTGTCGGATGAGGCAGAGGAGTTAGTGATTTCTCAGTTCGATAACGCCAGTAATATGACGGATTCTCTTGGTGCGTTGACGGCAGCCAATGTTGGGAATTTACCTTGTCGTGATGAACTGATGACGACATTTGAGCTACGTTGGCAGGATACGCCATTGGTGATGGATAAATGGTTTATGTTGCAAGCGACCCGTGATGCAGATGATGTGATTGAGTGTTTGCGTCAGTTGCAGCAACACAAGTGCTTTAGTATGAGCAATCCAAACCGAGTGCGTGCTTTAGTGGGCAGTTTTGCTGCCGGTAATATTTATCAATTTCACCGTAGAGACGGTAAGGGTTATGCTTTCTTAACCGAATGCTTAATGACCCTTAATAAGCTCAATCCGCAGGTTGCGGCCCGTATGGTGACGCCATTGATCCAGTATCATAAATTCGACTTAGGCCGCCAAACCTTGATAAAAGCCTGTTTAGGACAACTTTTGGCTTTGCCTGACTTATCTAAGGATATGTACGAAAAAGTCTCTAAAGCATTGGCAAAATAGCAGTTTGTAGGAGGAGGGCAGCAGTCTGTGCTGCCCTGATATTATGGAACTGTATTTCAAACTATCGATCAGCTATCGAGATTTCTTACCTTATTATCAAGGGCTTGCCGATAAAGTCGAGGTTCGTGAAACTCAAGGGCGGATTTTGTGGATTAATGGCCGTCATTTTAGGCGTTTTTTAACCGAAAATGGCATTCAAGGCTATTTCAAATTGGTTTTAGATGACAAGGGACAATTTGTTTCATTAAATCGAGTTTAGTCTTAATTTGTTTATCTTTACTTAGAGCAATTACTTTAAACGGTCGGCTGATTACTAAACTCGCTTTGTGATATTTTATTTTTAAATATGTTAATGAATTATATGATTTTTTAATGTGTTTTTATGTTTCATTCCTATTCCGCTTTTCGCTAATTTAAATCTCTCCTTTTTAGTTAACGGTACAAATGTACCTACATGCTTAATTCTTTAGAAAATTTTCTCTAACTGCGCCTTGCTCAAGGGGATTAATTGCTGTAACAATGATGTTACCTGTGAGCTAACAAGATGTTGGTTGTAATTCCTAAAACAAAGAATCCAGCAGGGTACGGAGAGCTAAAATGAAAATTGTTAAAAATAGTTTTAACAAATCGGCGCTTGCTTTGGGGGTGGCGTCGGCATTGAGTTTGTTAATGATCCCAAGCGTTAATGCAGTATCTTTTAATTGGGGAGAGGTTGAGGGCACATTTGACTCAACTTGGACTGCTGGTGCGAGCTGGCGTGTAGGGGAGCGCGATTGGGAAGGTCAAATTGGTAAGGTTAATCAACCCCAATTCGATTGGTCTAATTACAGCGCATTTGGCAATACTAAATACACTTCTGCTGAGATTTGGGCCCAGCCCGGATCGTATTCCAGTAACAATGACTTAAGTAATTTACTTTATTCTCAAGGCGATACTACGTCCGAAATCGTTAAAGGTTTGCATGAATTGTCATTGAAATACAAAAACTATGGTTTATTCGCCCGTGGTATGTATTTCTATGATCGTAAACTCAATGATGGTAATTATGATTTTAATGATCCGATAACGGGCAAAGAGTTTGACCCTTGCGAAGATAATCGTGCTTCAGAAGTTCAATGTAAAGATATTCGCTTACTCGATGCGTTTGTGTATGGCAACTTTGACCTCAACGATGGCGCTAATCCATTATCTATTCGTGTAGGTAATCAAGTGGTGTCATGGGGTGAAAGTACACTGATTGCCCATGGGATCAGTGAAATCAACGCCGTTGACTTGAACATACTTAATGCGCCAGGCGCTGAACTAAAAGAAGCGTTCAGACCTCAAGGCATGGTGTGGGCTTCCCTTGGTTTGACGGATTCATTAACGGTAGAAGCATTCTATCAATATGATTGGCAACCTATTTGGGTTCCAACACCGGGTTCTATTTTTGCGACTAACGATTTTGCGGGTTTCGGTGGTTACGCTCAAAACGCTCAGCTTGGGTTTAATGCTAACCCTGACATCAATTTAGACTTTGTGATGCAAGAATACGAGCGTTTAGCGGGCATGATTGCCAGCGGCCAATCTATTCCGACACAGCAATTGGTTTCTATGGCCTTAGCTTACCCAACAAAAGTGACGCTAGTGCAGGATGAGGCAGAGCCAAGCAATGATGGCCAATATGGTATTAAGCTGGGTTATTACGCGCCTTCACTGGGTGAAACCGAATTTGGTTTTTATTTCATGAATTACCATAGCCGTCGTCCTCTTATCAGTGGTACAGCCGCCGATTTTAGCACGGGTGCACTTTTGTCTGATCTGGCGACCATAGGTCAAAACTCGGGTAACATTGATCGTGAATTGTTGCTCAATTTGAAGAGTTTCTCTAAGGCGCAAATCGTTTATCCAGAAGATATCAAGCTTTACGGTTTCAGTTTCAATACCTTGGTTGGTGATACCTCTGTCGCGGCTGAAATTGCCCATCGTCAGGATGAACCACTGCAAATCGATGACGTAGAATTATTGTTTGCCGGTATGCCACAGCAGTTAGCTAACGCTGGTCTTCGTCCAGATCTCGATGGTATTTCACAGATTAAAGATGTTAAGCCGGGTGAAACCGTGGATGGCTTTATCCGTCTTGATACCACTCAGGCGCAGATGACTTTCACCCATTTATTTGGTCCAACGTTAGGTTTAGATAACTTGACTATGTTGGCCGAAGTGGGTGGCGTGTGGATCCATGATATGCCAGGTTTTGATGAGCTACGTCTCAATGGTCCTGGTACGTCACGTTCTGGCGGCAACCCAGATATGCCCGGCATCATTCAAGCCTTGCACAATGGTCCTGAAACTAACCCGTTCCCAACCGACTTTGCTTGGGGATATCGTTTAGTTGGAAAGGCGGATTTCAACAACGTATTTGCTGGGGTCAATATGTCTCCACGGGTGATTTTCTCCCATGACGTTGATGGTATTACACCTGATCCTATGTTCCTGTTCACGGAAGGACGTAAGTCTGTCGCGCTAGGCGTTAACTTCGACTATCAAAACCGTTGGGGTGCAGATATCTCCTATAACAATTTCTTTGGCGGTGTCGGTACGACGAATGCGATGGCAGATCGTGATTATGTTTCATTCAATATCAAGTATTCGATCTAAAAGGACTCAAACAATGAAGAAACTGACGATATTGGCGAGTGCAGTCATGCTGGCGTTCGCAGCGCCAGTCGCTATGGCTAAGATATCAGAAGCTGATGCGGCAAAACTTGGCAATGAACTTACCCCTTTAGGTGCTGAAAAAGCAGGTAATGCTGATAGTTCTATTCCTGCGTGGGATGGTGGTATCACTCAGCCTGTGGCGGGTTATACCAAAGGGATGCATCACCCAGATCCTTTCCCTGAGGATAAGATTGAATTTACTATTACCAATGCTAACAAAGCGCAATATAAAGATTTTTTAACGCCGGGTCAGATGAAGTTGTTCGAACTTTATCCTGATACCTACAAGATGAATGTGTACAAGACTCGCCGTAGCGCCTCTGTACCACAGTTCGTTTACGATGCGACTAAAGTTAACGCGACTCGTGCTGAACTGATTGCACAGGGCAATGGTATTTCTGGCGCGGCTATTGGTATTCCATTCCCGATCCCTGCAAATGGTTTAGAAGCAATTTGGAACCACATTTTGCGTTTTCGTGGTATCGATATCGAAACTTCCCGTAGCCAAGCTGCACCGACAGCCGATGGTAGCTATAGCTTAGTCGAAACGGCTGAGGAAATTCGCTTCGAATATTCTCGTCCAGAAATTACCTTAGATCAGCTTAAAGCCAGCAATACGCTGTTCTACTTTAAGCAAGTGGTGACTCAGCCTGCACGTTTAGCTGGTACAGCCTTATTGGTTAAAGAAACCATGGATCAAGAGGCGCTTCCCCGCCAAGCTTGGACCTATAACACAGGTCAACGTCGAGTACGTAAAGCGCCGAACGTGGCTTTTGATACACCGGGTACAGTGTCAGATGGTCTGCGTACGACAGATGATTTCGATATGTTTAACGGCTCTCCTGTGCGTTACAACTGGGAACTGGTTGGCAAAAAAGAAATTTATATCCCGTACAACGATTACAAACTGCATTCGGATAAGCTGAAATATGACCAAATATTGAAACCTGGTCATGTGAATCCTGAATACGTTCGTTGGGAAAAACACCGCGTATGGCAAGTGAGGGCGACGCTGAAAGATGGTATGCGCCACATTTATAAAGTGCGCGATATGTACCTTGATGAAGATTCATGGCAAGTGTCAATCGCCGATCTCTACGACAACCGTGATCAGTTGTATCGTGTGGCCGTTGCACATGGCTTGAATTATTACGAAGTACCTGCACAGTGGGATACTTTAGAAGTCTTCCATGATTTGCAATCCCGTCGTTATCTCGCCATGGGCTTAGACAACCAAAGTGGCATGTATAACTTCGATGCCAAACTGACTGAAGCTAACTTTACCCCCGATGCATTGCGTCGTGAAGGTATCCGTTAATAGGCCAAGTACAAAGGGGCGCTTAGCGCCCCTCATTAGTTAAGGAAGTTTGTATGTCGTTTCGCATCCTTCAGTGTGTCGCTGTATTAAGTTTCGGTGGCGCTTTTTTTCCTTTTACGTTATCTGCAACGCCCTCTGATCCGATTTTTTCTCAAGTTCAACCTCTTGCTGCTTCATCTTTGATTTTAGATATTGCCAACGTAGGCGCAGGTTTAGTGGCTGTGGGTGAACGTGGCCATGCTCTGGTGTATGACGGCAGTTGGCATCAAGTGGCAACGCCCGTGAGTTCACAGCTGACCAAAGTCTTTTTTCTCAATGAAAAACGCGGTTGGGCTGTAGGTCATGATGCAACCATTTTACAGACTCAGGATGGCGGTCAAACTTGGCAGTTACAAATGCATTCGCCAGAGATTGAAAAGCCTTTCCTCGATGTGGTGTTTTTAGACGAAAACAATGGTATTGCCATTGGCGCTTACGGTTTGTTTTATCGCACCAACGATGGCGGTGCCCAGTGGCGCGAGGAGTTCCATGAGGAGCTTTTAGCTGAAGAAGATGTGGCTTATTTGGCGGAGTTAAAAGGCAGCGATCAATTGGCCTATTTGAGTGCGCGCGCTTCATTATTGCCGCACTTTAATCGTATTTTAACCTTAACCGATGGACGTTTATTATTGGTTGGCGAGCTGGGCTTAGTTGCTGTTTCTGGCGATCAAGGTAAAACATTTACGCGTACCAATTTTGATTACGATGGTTCTATGTTTAACGCCGTAGAAACGAAAAATGCTGTGTATGTGATGGGCCTTCGCGGTCATATATTCAAAGCTGATGTGAGTTTAAGCCAATGGAATCAAATAGAACTGCCTGTGCAATCCTCAATCAACGGTGCCATGGTTGTTTCTGACGACGCGCTATATTTAGTGGGTAATGCGGGGATAGTGATCAAGCTAAATGAGGACGACAGTAGCAGTATCGTGACTCGTCGCCAAGGGGAAAACTTAGTGTCTATTGCGAAGGATAATCAAGGGAATATGTGGTTATCCGGCAGCCAAGGGCTGTTTATTCTTAAGCCATAAAATTTTAAAACTACAATAAATAACAGGGCCGAGAAGATGTTAGAAAAACTGGTCAACGGATTTGAGTCATTTTTGTTTCGCAATCGCGCATGGGTCGTCGGCATTTTTGTGTTTTTGACGTTGTTTTTTGGCTATCAGGCCAGTCAACTCAAAATGGATGCGGCTTTTATCAAAAATATTCCACTGCAGCACAGTTATATGCAGACCTACCTGAAACACCAAAAAGATTTTGGTGGTGCCAACAGCATCATGGTGGCGGTTGAGGATACCAGCGGTAATATTTTTAATGCTAACTATTTTGATACCTTAAAAAATGTGCATGATCAGCTGTTTTTTATTCCAGGGGTTGACCGTGCGCAAGTGAAATCAATTTTTTCGCCTTCCACTCGTTTTACTGAAGTCGTTGAGGATGGTTTTGCTGGTGGGCCTGTTATTCCAGCGGATTTTTCAACTTCAGTGTCTGGGTTAGAAACGGTTCGCGATAATATTGAAAAAGCAGGGATTGTCGGCCGATTAATTGCCAATGATTACAGTGCGGCTATGGTGTCGGCTCAATTAATGGATTTTGATCCACAGACGGGTAAACCGCTTGATACCATTGCTTTTGCTGCACAATTAGAAAAAGAGCTTAGGGGCAAGTTCGAAACCGATAAGGTTAAAATTCACATCATAGGTTTCGCCAAAATGGCGGGGGATGTGGCTGATGGTGCTAAGGGTGTATTGCTGTTCTTCGTGATCGCGATTTTGGTCACTGCCATCATGGTTTACCTCTTTTCTAAATCCATCATCTTGACCATGCTGCCACTGGTCTGCAGTTTAACGGCTGTGGTCTGGCAGCTTGGTTTATTGACTGTGATAGGTTTCGGTCTCGATCCTATGTCGATTCTGGTACCGTTTTTAGTCTTCGCCATCGGTGTGAGCCACGGGGTGCAGATCATCAACGCTGTACGGCGCCGAGTGCTCGACGGGCAAACGACAAAAGCGGCTTCGGCGTCGGCATTTCGTAGTTTATTAGTGCCGGGTGGTGTGGCATTACTGTCTGATACTGTTGGTTTTGTTACCCTGTTATTTATCGATATTGGGATTATTCGCGAACTGGCGATTTCCGCCTCGCTCGGTGTTGGCGTGATCATTTTCACTAACCTTATCCTGTTGCCTTTGGTGATTTCTTTTACTGAAATCAAAGTCAATAAACACGCAGAACCGACCGCTGAAGAAGTGCGAACTGAGGCTATTTGGCGCTTCATGGCGCGTTTTGCAACGCCTAAATATGCTGTGGTAGTCATTATTGCCACTGTGGTGTTGTATTTTGTGGGTCTGCAACAAGCCAATCAGATGAAGATTGGTGATCTACAGGGCGGCGCGCCAGCGTTACATCAAGATTCGCGTTATAACCTCGATACCTTCTTCATCACAGATCATTTCTCTATCACCACAGATGTGATGACTGTGATTGTTGAGGCAGCACCTGAAGCCTGTACTTACCACGATGTGCTCACTCAAATTGATCAGTTTGAGTGGTTAGTGCGCAATACCCCTGGGGTGGAGTCGACTGTGAGTTTGGCGTCAGTCGCTAAAAAAGTGAATGCAGGCTTCAACGAAGGTAATCCAAGATGGGAAGTGTTGCCGCGTACAACGGCGAGCTTAGTACAGGCTATTGGCCAAATTCCCACGACTTCAGGTTTATTAAATGGCGATTGTTCTGTCATGCCTGTGTATCTGTTTATGAAAGATCACAAGGCCGAAACCATAGAAACTGTGGTCGCTAAGGTCAAAGCCGTCGCCGCGAAAATGGACAACGAGAAGTTGCAGTTTAAACTGGCGTCGGGTCCTGTGGGGGTAATGGCAGCGACTAACGAAGCGGTGGCTGAGGCACAGTTACCTATGATGATATACGTCTATGGTGCAGTGTTTGTACTCTGCTTAATCAGCTTTAAATCTTTTAAAGCCACTGTGGCGGTCATTATTCCGTTATATGTCGTGTCGACACTAGCACAAGCCTTGATGACTCAGCTCGATATTGGCTTAGCTGTCAGTACCTTACCTGTCATTGCACTGGGGGTTGGTATTGGTGTGGATTACGGTATTTATATCCTCTCGACTATGTCGTCTAAGCTATCAAATGGTATGCCAGTGCAACAGGCTTACTATGAGGCGTTGGTCGAACGGGGTAGTGCGGTGATCTTTACGGGCCTTACATTGGCGATTGGTGTCAGTACTTGGTTCTTCTCGGCACTTAAATTCCAAATGGACATGGGAATATTGTTAACATTCATGTTTGTGGTAAATATGCTCGGTGCCATAATTATCCTACCTGCATTGGCCGCCATTTTCTGGCGCCAACCTAAGTAGAGTCTACAAATGGGGAGCTAAGCTCCCCATTTACTTTTGAATACTTAGTCTGCTTTATCGATTGTTTGGTCATTTGTCATTCCTTGTTTACGCAAATACTGGATTTCAAGAGGATGTACCACTAAAATTTTCCTCGAAATACAGCGGTTTTAGTAATAAACTTCGCGCGACGATCTAGATCACATTAATTTATCTGCGATTGTTAAGCCGAAGCATCCAAATAATGAAAAAAGCGCTGCCATAGACGCTTAAGGAAACAGCAACATGGCCTTGAAAGATGCAATGCCTTCAGTACTACTTGAAAATGTAGTCAGTTTAATTCACGCTAAAGTCCCTAATTCACAAGCCAAGCAAGTTGAACAGTTCGCCACCTGCCTTTATGCCCACATGTCGAAAGACGATCTCAATGCGCGTAATGACAGTGATTTATACGGTGCGGTTCTCAGTTTATGGAACGCCCTGAACAAAACACCAAAAGGTAACACTCATCTGAGAGTGTTCAATCCTAGCCAAGCCAAACACGGCTGGCAATCTACTCACTCGATCATTGAAGTTATCCAACCTGACATGCCATTCTTGGTCGATTCAGTTGGTATGGCATTGAATCGTATGGGTATTACTGCTCACATGATGTTGCACACTCCACTGGCCATTGAGCGTTCAGAAAGTGGTGTGACGAATGTCACTTATCTTAATCAGAGCCCTGAAAGCACTGAGCATGTCGCCGTATTTTTGATTGAAATTGACCGTCAAAGCAGCACGGTTGATATCAAAGCATTAGAGCGCGAAATTCAGTCTGTGCTTGCCGATGTCGCTTCATCAGTCAACGACTGGGAAGTCATGTCTGCCAAGTTGGCTGAGATGATCAAGGAATTGCCAAAACGTCCGTTCCCGGGCGATAAGCAAGAGTTAGAAGAAGCGATTAACTTCCTGACTTACTTGAATAATCATCACTTTACGCTATTAGGTTACCGTCAATACGATTTGAAACGTGTCGAAGGTGACGTTGAGTTAGTGCCTAATATCGCCTCTAGTTTAGGTTTGATGAACAAGCACACTAAAGCGCAACCTGAGCAAGGTTTGTTGTTATCTAGCTTCTCCGATAGTGCCCGCAAAGAAGCCTTAGATCACAGCTTACTGATCCTCACTAAGAGCAGCGCTAAGAGCCGCGTGCATCGCCCAGCTTATGTCGATTATATCGGTATTAAGCGTTTCGATAAGAAAGGCAATGTGATTGGCGAAGATAGATTTATCGGTTTATATGCGTCAAACCTGTATAACCGCAGTCCACGTGAAATCCCACTGCTGAATGAAAAAGTGCAGCGTGTGTTAGATCGTTCAGGCTTGACCCCACGTTCACACGACTATAAAGCCCTGCTAAACATCCTTGAGAATTTACCTCGTGACGAGCTAATTCAAGCCAATGTTGATGATTTATCGCACATGGCCCATGGCGTGTTAGAAATGCAAGACAGAGACAAGCTGAAACTCTTTGTACGCAAAGATGGCTTTGGCCGTTTCTTATCCTGTTTAGTGTACGTTTCTAAGGATCGTTACAACACTAAACTCCGCCAAGATACTCAACGTATTCTGGCCCAGCACTTTAACAGCAAAGAAGATGTAGAGTTTACGACTTATTTCTCCGAGTCGACGCTAGCCCGCACTCACTACATAGTCAAAGTTGATAACAATAATATGGATGTAGATGTGGCTGCCATAGAGAACAACTTAATAGAAGCGGCACGTTCGTGGGAAGATAAGTTAAGCACTGCGCTTAACAGTGCACTCGGCGAAGAAGCTGGCACTCATCTGACTAAGCGTTATTTCAATGCGTTTGAGCAAAGCTATAAAGAAGACGTATTGCCAAGTTCTGCCGTCGTCGACATGCAACAGCTCGAAGCACTGGATGATGAACACAAGCTCGGCATGTTGTTCTATCAACCGCAGGAAGCGGCGCTGAACGACAACAAAGTGCGTTTAAAGCTATTCCATAAAGATGAGCCTATTCATCTTTCTGATGTGCTTCCAATGCTCGAAAACTTTGGTCTGCGCGTGATCAACGAGCGTCCATATGAAGTTACGACTTCAGACGGTTCTACCTTCTGGATCTTAGACTTCTTGATGACAGTTAAAGTCGTCAACACAGATAACATCGCTGATAGCCAAGACAGATTCCAAACTGCACTGTCACAAGTGTGGCAAAAGAAGTTAGAAGATGACGGCTTCAACCGCATTATTCTGGCGTCAGGTTTAACCGGTCGTGAAGTCTCTGTATTGCGCGCGTATGCGAAATACATGCGTCAAATCGATGCGACTTTCAGTCAGTCATATATTGAAGAAACCTTCGGTCGTTACCCACAAATCGCTGATTTGTTGGTGAAGATGTTCATCCGTAAATTTAACCCTAAACTGAAAACTCGTACCCTGGGCAAGTTTTTGGAGCAGATCAATTTACGTTTAGACGAAGTGTCTAGCTTAGATGATGACCGTATTATTCGTCGTTATTTAGACTTGATTAACGCCACTCTGCGTACCAACTTCTACCAACTGGATGCCAAAGGCGAATCTAAGAGTTATATCTCGTTTAAATTCATGCCTTCACTGATCCCTGAAATGCCACGTCCACTGCCGAAATTCGAAATATTCGTTTATTCGCCACGGGTTGAAGGTGTGCATTTACGTTACGGTAAAGTGGCTCGTGGTGGTCTGCGTTGGTCAGATCGTCGTGAAGACTTCCGTACCGAAGTATTGGGTTTGGTAAAAGCACAGCAAGTGAAAAACACTGTGATTGTGCCTGTGGGTGCTAAAGGTGGCTTTGTTTGTAAACAATTGCCAACTGAAGGCGGCCGTGAAGCTTTCTTCACCGAAGGTCAAGAATGTTACCGCATCTTTATCCGTGCATTGCTCGATATTACCGATAACATTTTGAACGGTGAAATCGTCCATCCATTGGATGTGGTTCGTCACGATGAAGATGACCCCTATTTAGTGGTAGCAGCCGATAAAGGCACAGCGACTTTCTCTGATATCGCGAACTCGATTTCCCTCGAATACCGCTTCTGGCTCGGTGATGCATTCGCATCGGGTGGCAGCAACGGTTATGACCATAAGAAAATGGGTATCACGGCCAAAGGCGGCTGGGAATCGGTTAAGCGTCATTTCCGCGAAGTCGGTATTGATTGCCAAACTACAGACTTTACCTGTTTAGGTATAGGTGACATGGCGGGCGACGTATTCGGTAACGGTATGTTGTTGTCTAAGCACACTAAACTGGTTGCAGCCTTTAACCACATGCATATCTTTATCGATCCAAATCCGGATACGGCATTAAGTTATGATGAACGGGCGCGTTTATTCGCTCTGCCACGTTCAAGCTGGGAAGACTACAGCAGCAAGTTGATTTCTAAAGGTGGCGGTATTTTCCTCCGTTCATCTAAATCAATTCCATTATCGGCAGAGATGAAGCAAATGTTGGCCACAGAGAAAACCTCTATGACCCCAACTGAGCTGATGAAAGAACTGTTGAAAATGCCAGTGGATTTGATCTGGAACGGCGGTATCGGTACGTATGTGAAATCTTCACGTGAAACCCACGCTGAAGTCGGCGATCGTGCCAACGATGCTCTACGTGTCAACGGTGGCGAACTGCGCGCTAAGATAGTCGGCGAGGGCGGTAACTTAGGTTGTACTCAGTTAGGTCGTATTGAATATGCGTCTAATGGCGGTCGCATCAACACTGACTTCGTGGATAACGTTGGTGGTGTGGACTGTTCAGACAACGAAGTGAACATCAAGATTTTGCTGAACGCTATGGTGACTGAAGGTGAACTGACGCTTAAGCAGCGTAACCGTTTACTGGAAGAAATGACTGAAGAAGTCGGCCAAATCGTACTACAAGACTGTAAAGATCAAACTCGTACTATCTCTGTGACTCAAGTGCGCGGTGCTGAGCAGTTAAAAGAGCAGATCCGCTTTATCCAGTACCTGGAAAAAGAAGGCAAGTTAGACAGAGCGTTAGAGTTCTTACCGTCTGACGATGAGCTAGCTGAACGTTTAGCCAGTGGTCGTGCATTAACGCGCCCAGAGCTATCAGTATTGGTTGCTTATGCGAAAATGGTACTGAAAGAGCAATTAGTGACGCCAGAAATCACTGAAGATACTCTGTTAAGCCAACTGCTTATCGCGTATTTCCCGAAAAAACTTCAGGAAAAATACAGTGACAAAATGGCAACCCATCCACTGCGTGGCGAAATCATTGCGACCTCACTCGCCAATGAACTCGTCAACGACATGGGCTTGAATTTTGTTCAACGTATGCAAGATGAGACTGGTGCCTCAGTTGCCGACGCGGCAATTTGTTACACTATGGCTCGCGAAGTATTTGGTTTAGCTGAATTAACTAAATCGATCACTGACTTAAACGGCATAGTTCCGGCTGTGGTTCAAGGTGAAATGCTGCATCAGTTACGCCGCAATATGCGTCGTGCTAGCCGCTGGTTCCTCCGTCACCGTAACCGCTCTTGGAGCATCGAACAAACCGTTGCCTTCTTCAAACCAGTATTTGAACAAATTAAAGATAATGTTCATTTATATCTGGTAGAAGAAGAAGCGAAGGGTATCCAATCTGAGATCAATGCTTTGGTCAAAGAAAACGTACCACAAGCTGTGGCAACCATTGTGGCTAACATGAGCACCTTGTTCTCTGCCTTAGACATTGCCCAAATTGCGCAAACAGAAGATAAGACAGTGGCATTAGTGGCTGAAACTTACTTCAAACTCGGCGCCCGCGTTGAGCTGCACTGGTTCTTAGAACAGATCAGCGCTCAACCTGTAGCGAACCATTGGCAAGCACTGGCTCGTGCCGCCTTTAGGGAAGAGTTAGATTGGCAACAACGTGCATTAAGTTCAGTTGTCTTAAGAACCTGCAGTGCAACCTGTGATGCCGAAAGTGTGATTTCTCAGTGGATTGAGATAAATCAAGGCTTATTGGAAAGATGGTTCCATATGCTAGCTGACTTTAAAACGTCGCAAATCCATGAGTTTGCTAAGTTCTCTGTCGCCCTACGTGAACTTAACCTTCTGATCCTTCATTGCGAAGGCCAAAAGTAAACTTATTATAACAATCAGAAGCCCTGGCGATCGCCGGGGCTTTTTTTAGGTCGAGGAAAGTACATGTTTTATAAAATCGCACAGAAAGTCATGTTTCAGATGGATCCTGAGCGAGCTCACCATCTTGCTATAGGCAGTTTAAAAATGACCGCCAATAGCCGGTTAACGTGTCTATATGGACAAACGATTGCACCCGCTCCTGTCAGCTTTATGGGGTTGACCTTTCCTAACCCAGTGGGACTCGCTGCCGGTATGGACAAGGACGGCGAATCGATTGATGCCTTTCATGCGATGGGATTTGGTCATATTGAAGTGGGTACAGTTACCCCAAGACCACAGCCTGGTAACGATTTACCCCGTCTATTTAGATTAAAGCCTGCCAAAGGCATCATTAATCGCATGGGGTTTAATAATAAGGGTGTCGATAATCTGGTCAAAAATTTGATCGCTAAAAAGACCGATATTATGGTTGGCGTTAATATTGGCAAAAATAAAGACACGCCAGTAGAACAAGGTAAAGACGATTATTTGATCTGCATGGATAAAGTTTATCTCCATGCGGCTTATATTGCGGTGAATATTTCATCACCCAATACCCCAGGATTACGATCGCTACAATATGGCGATCTATTAGATGAATTATTGAGCGCAATTAAAGCCAAGCAACTTGAGCTGGCCGAAAAGCATAAAAAATACGTGCCCATCGCGCTTAAAATTGCTCCAGATTTAACCATCGAAGAAATTGAAAATATCGCGCAAGCTTTGATTAAAAACAAATTTGATGGCGCAATTGCGACCAATACTACTTTAACACGTGATGGTGTTAGCGGTCTTGCCAACGCCAATGAAAGCGGCGGCTTAAGTGGCAAACCTTTAACTGAGCTGTCTACTAAAGTGATTAAGCAATTGGCAATTTGTTTGAAAGGGCAGATCCCGATCATCGGTGTGGGCGGTATTAATAGCGCTGAAGATGCCTTAGCCAAATTCGATGCGGGCGCCACTATGGTTCAGATTTATTCGGGTTTTATTTATCAAGGTCCGAAGTTAATTAAAGAAATAGTGAATGCATACCGCTTGAAATAATGATCTTAGGATTAAGATAACGATCTAAAATAAGATCTTATTCTTTAACAGCGATCTAAAATGATCCTTAGATCGCTGTTAAGATCTTACAATAGAACGACTAAGTAACTGTTAAATAATTTGTATTTTATTATTTTTATTTTGATATTGGATAAAATATCTACTATTATGTCCCAGTGTTCAAATATTGGGTCACCGTTATGTTATTAATGCCGCAAAAAGATTGGCAATGGAAATATAACGATTCGTATGGTGTATTAGGCGTATCGTTAGGTTCCGAGATAGAATTTCTGACGTCTTATAAAGCAAAATTACTCATTCCAGATGCCTTATCAAGCATGGAATTTAATATTGCGCACGCCAAATTCTATATGAACTTACTCGATAGATTGCCTAAAACCCTGTCTTTGTCCGATGCCGCTATTGTTCAAATTGCGCTCAATGCCACCGCAGCCCATTTTATGCTGACACCGCAAATGCCTAAATCATGGTTTTTTGATACCAGTGATGTCTGTGTTTATAGCGATGTAGGTAAAGTCTTTGAACTTAAATGCCAAAAGCAAAGGGCACTCGTGCTTGTGGTTGAAAACACCCTGCAATCGGCCTTAGTGATGTTATTATCGCCCGAATGTGTTTTATCCGGTGCTAAAACTATGGTGCAGTTTGAAACCATCAAAGTGATGCATAATCGCTTACACCCCCTACGTGCGCAGCGCCACGTGGTTGCGGCATAGCGTAGTTGTAGATCAATAGTCATTATTGGTTTTTGATATCTATTATTAGCCGATAATTCGCTTAAATCTCCATAGCATTAGTGCGCTATCCGTACTCTTTTCTGCTAATAAAGCTTTTATCTAAAATTAGTCACGTGACTCTTCAACACCTTTCTATCGAATGCTACCCAACGATAATTTGTGAGTCTTATTACTCTAAACTCGGCTCAGCTTTTTCTATCAAATAGAAGGAGAGTGACGAGGCAAAGGCTAAAAAGAACACAGATCGCAATATTCCGTCATGGATTGCAAGCATTTTAAAGTGAATTTATTCCTTATTGATAATAAGCTCATTTGATCCACATAGATCGGTTTGCCATGGCATTTACTCGGCGACTCGCAGCTAGTCCATCCGTGGATGCTCGACCGCCCCATCCATGGGGCGGACGGTCGTCTCGCCAATCACCATGGCGCACCTTTTAGCATTTGCGTAGTCTGTTGATTTGAAAGATTAGAGATTACATTTAACGGTTTTTACTTTGATTTTTTAGTGTTGTCTGTGCAGCGCTAAAAGCAAAAAATCTGTGGGTGTTCGGTCTTTTCGATGTATATAGCATTTATTATCAACAACTTATTTTTTGACAGCTTGAGATAATAGGTTTGGAAAACGCGCATGCGCGTTTTTCCTGATGGTATATCTAAACAAAAGCTGATAAGTTCCTTTTATTACAGTTAGTTAACCATGCGCGCTTTTACTGGTCTAATGAGGTAAACGCGCATGCGCACTATACAAAGTTAGGCTCTAGGTTCACGATATTTGAGTCTCATACAGAAACACTGAGTGCAGTAAAGGAGCACTTTAAATATGGTGGAGGACTTTACTGGAACCCAAAAATTCAGACCAGTGTAATCCTAGAAGTGACGGAAGCCTAACCAAGCTATGTAATTGACGTCAAAAAGTTACGTTCGCTTCACTTACTCCACTTTTTGCCGCAATTGATAGCGGCGTTATAAGCCAAATTGAACATGATAGATATATTGTTTATTGTAGGAATCATAATCTACCTAGCCACGATTACATTTTTGGTTAAATTGCATAAATCTATGAATTTGCGCTTTGGATGGCCTAAACCACGCGGCATCGGCAACATTCTTATTTGCTACTTTATTTCTGCATTGTTCATCGTCACTGTTATCCCTATTGGAATATTTTTCCCGTTATGGCTAAACTCTGTCTTTCAAGCTATCCCTGACACCGAAAATACCAGAGTTTTTCTTTTGCTATCAGGTTGTATTGTTTTAGGTTATGTCATGTGGGCAAATTACAGGCATGAAAAATTGTTGTATTAATGTGGGATGCTTCTTACTAGAAATAGGAAGGCGAGTGACTGGGGAAGCAATGAAAATTAATATTAATTATTTTGTCGTCAGTTAGCTTTTAGTTAAGTAAATCATCTATCCAGTTATCGACAAATCCACCCATAAAAATGCCTGCTACTGCAGGCGTTTTGTTTATATCTATTCGTTTTGTTTTTACGCGCTAGAGCCTTAGAAAGCGGACTACTTTTTAATCCATTTGCCTTTGGCATCTTGTACATAGTTGCCTTTATCTGTGGCGGCTATGGCTTTTTCACCGGCGAGTTTAGCGACGTCGGCAGGGGAGAGTTTGTTCTTCTTGGCAATGGTTTCGTAGTGTGCGCGACGTTTGTTATTTACGTCGTCCATCACGACTTTGGCTTCGGGATTGGCTTGCACTAATCCCAAGTAGCCGTTGGCTTGTTCCCCTAAATAGCCCTGTGATTTAGCTTCTTGAAGTGACATGGCAAAGGCGCTTAGGCTTAAGACGCT
Organism: Shewanella sp. DC2-4; assembly: GCF_013248875.1. Lineage (NCBI taxonomy): Bacteria > Pseudomonadati > Pseudomonadota > Gammaproteobacteria > Alteromonadales > Shewanellaceae > Shewanella > Shewanella sp. DC2-4. Next base: position 1,757,469 of record NZ_JABRVR010000002.1, read on the forward strand.
GAGGGTTAATAGCAATAATAACTTTGTTTTTAGTCGGATTGATTTCATGGTGATTCCTCAATTCTTATTTAATTAGAACAGCTTATCGTCTGACAGGAGTTGGTCTAATTCCTTATCTACTTTGATCCGTATCTCATGTTCAATTTTCACATTGAGATTGATAACGATAGGTTTATCCGGCGGTTCTATTTTTACTGTGGGCGTACAGCCCTGCAATGAGGCTAGGGCTACCAATGCGATAAGTGCGCTTCGGGTACCTATGCTAATTTGCTGTAATTGAATTATCTTCACTGAGGTTTCCTTGTTACTTCACTGATTTTTCGATTCTGTCCTGCAAGTCATTACCAATTTGCAGACTTCTAAATAATTGCAGCATGTTCTCTTCGTGGGAGTAATTCAAGTGGATAGGGCGTTCAATCCCTTCACCGCGGCCTTTCACTTCGACGAGTAGTTTAGCATCACCGGCTTGGTCCATATCAAAGCTGCTTGATAATTGACTGTATTGTAAGTGTTCTAACGTTGAAAAGACAAAGTCTAGATACGGTTGGGATTGGCGCATCTGCTCAACGGCGGGGTTGCCTGAGATAGCGATGAGGCCGCCGGGTGCGCGCGCGGCTAATTGCCCGCCAGTGATCGACACTTTGCCGTTGATTAAATCGACGGGCAACACGCCATCGAATATGCCGTCGGCATAGATGCCAATTTGCGGTTGAATACGCAGGACCTCTTCTAGACTCATGGCCTGCAGTAACAGATAGGCATGGGATTTATCCTGCAATTTAAGATTAAATTCTGGCAGCAGAAACTGGCCGCTGAGCACTTTGCCTTTGGCGGTCATGGAAACATCGGTGTCACTTAAGCCTGTGAGTTGTTGTATCCAATTGTCGGGCAATTTCTCGGCATCTTTGCCAAGGGCGATATCGGCTTCCACTTCGATATCGGTCAGTGGGAAGCCTGGATCAAATAAGTTAAAGGTCATCAGCGTCTGCGGGCAATTGAGCTTACTGAGGCTGCTAAAATAGCCTTTATCCTGCGGCTTGTTATGAGACTCTTTTTTATAAGATTGCCCCCAAGTGAACTCACATTGCGCTTGCAGTTTTCCCCCCTCAAAAATGATGTCTTTATAAAAGCCTTCAAGTTCTGTCATCGATTGAGTTATTTGCATGGCAAATTGGGTCTGATCGCGCTGTTGGGTTAAATTAAACTGCGCCTGTAATTGGTTATTACCTGTGACATTAAGCTCAGATGGTAAGGGTTGGGTTTGATTGAGCAAGGCCAGCGCCTCGGTCATGCTAGTGTTGACTACCCATTGGCCCGTTAACACTAAGGGATTGTTCGCGGTGGCAAGGTTCAACTTGTGTTGGCTTTGCAGCTCAACTGTGCCCACTTGCCAGTGCTCATCACCAAAGAGCGTGTTATTTTTCCAATCTAAGCTTTGTGCCAGCGTTAACTTGTCCAGCTTAAGTACGGTTTCTTTGCGGCTGCGGCCTTTGCTGCTGAGCTGTTTTTCGATATTTAGCTGACTGGCTTGCCATGCGAGTTGATTACGCCAAGTGGTAGAGAGCAGCGAGTCGAACAGCGCTTCGATATTGGGTTTAAGTTCAAATGACATGGCTTTTTGTAATGCAATCGAGAAACTGCCCGCATTCATATCGGTTTTCGTTATGATGCTAGTGCTAGCATTTTTATCCGCATTAGCCTCAGTGACTACACCATCTGTCACTAAAGTCTGTTTGGTCTGCGAAAAATACAGTTGCTCCAGTGCTAAGGTTAAAGGTGGTATGGCAAGGGTTAACCTGTTTGCGGTATCAGATGTGGGTACTGAGCTTTGCGCTGGACTGACTTTCTGAATGCTAGCGTTTTGAATACCAGAACTCTGAGTATGAGTGCTTTGCTGCGAGCTTATGTTCAGCGGCGCAAGGGCATTTATCGCGATACTACCAAGGCTAAACTCTGCATGTTTAGCCGCATTTTTATTTTGCATGCTAATACGCTTAAGCTCACCCACGGCGAACTCTAGCGTGTTGCCAGTATCTTGTTTTGTTGATTGAGTCAGTTCAGTCGACTCGGTAGCGGCAGTGATGAATTGCCAATCGGTTGAACTTGGCGTCTGAACTAAGTTAAATGTGCCTGCTGTTGTTAACTGACTATTATTCCAGCTAAAGTCCTGCGGTGGATTTGCCCACAATTCAGATAATTGCATTGAGCCTGTTTGCCTCGTACTAAGGCGCCAATCTGTTTTGAAGGACAGTGCTTCGATTGATTTTGTGATTTCAACATTGGCCAAATCGACTTGGGTATCGAGCTTACTGCCTAAGGTCTTAAGCTTCACTCGAGGAAGTTTAATCGCAAGGGGATTAGCTAAGTGCACATCTTGCGGAATTTGAGTCAGCGGGTAATGCAGGGCTTCAGGCAATGTCAGTGCGATTCCCACTGGTGTATCTGTACTTTTGAGCCCCGATAGCAGCTTAGCGATTTGACTCGCTGTCTGATCAGGCACTTGCTCAGTTATCGGTTGAGATACTGGTTCAGATACTGACTGAGATGAAGGTTTAGCCAGCGTCTCATCGAGCAGCTGCATCAATCGTTGTTGCTGCTCTGTATTTGGACTCAGCGCTAAGCTAAAGGGCTCTAGTTTTAGGTCAAGTTCGGCTAAATGCCCTGCAATCTTAAATGCTAACTCAGACTTAGGTGCAAGCTCGGGTTTAGGCGCAAGCTCTAGTGCAGCCAGTTGATTAAAGGTCAGCTTTGGATCGATTAATTGATGCTCACTGATAAGTTCGCCTGAGGTTAAAGTGATACTGCTGTTGGATACCAATTGGCCTTGTAAATCAATTGCTAACGCTTGCCACTCTTTATCAAGCTCAGTTAACGGACTCAGTACACTGTCTTGCGCTTGCCTCAGGCTGATTTGATGCAAGCTCGCAAGCAGCGGCGCGAGCTGGATTTGACTCATGAGTTGCCATTTGTTGGTTTCGAGTATGGCTTTAAGTGTGGCGATGCTTTCGCCTGCGTGACTAAACTCGCTGTTGATTTCCCCCGCGCCGTTGAGGCTCAACTTGTCCATCACCAAACGATAGGCGGATAAATCATTTTGGGTGTTGAGATGCTGGGCTTTGAGAATAAGACTGGTTTTTCCGATATCGATGAGTGGTAATGATTTGATATCTAAGACCAATGCGGGGCCTTGTTCATCGATGGCATTTCGATTGGGTAAAAACAGTGATTGCCCTAACTCGACTTCAATATTACCTGTGGATATTTGGGTGATTTTTTGAGTGAGGTAAGAGGCTTGGCTGAACTGTTTCAGTTCGGCAAAACTCTGTGGCCAGTCAAGTTTTAGCTGAATATTCAAATCATTAAGCTTGATATGGCTATCATGCACCCTCAGATTGGCAGAGGTAATTCGCCAATGTTCTAACTGACTTTGCCCTAATTCAATGTCAATCAGTTCGCTGTCCATACCTGTGAGGGCAAAATTTGCCGCCCGTATGATGAGTTGTTCAGCCTGGGTATTCACAATCCAAACAGTTAACGCCACGCCCGCCAAGATGCCCGTTAAGCTGGTCGCCAATAAGGTTTTTTTTAGGGGGAATTTACGGCGATTTTGCGCAGCAACATGAGTATCCGTTCCAAAATCTAAAGCACCACTGCGAGGGCCTGCAGATATCTCCGTTGCCTCGTGCTGAAGTGCCTTGCTATCAGAGGCATTGCCACGGCTTGGCTTGTTGTGGATTGGCATTGGGTTTGATATTTATCCTTTATTGAAAGAGCCCTGATCAAACTCGTGCTTTAGCAGTGCAAAAATACACGAATGTGTATATTTCATTGGCACTTTTAATTTGTTCGGTTACTTCGGAGCTTTTATATCGCGCACGAGCACCTGAGGCAGTTTAACACTCACGGGCTTAGCTGACTAATGTGAAAGGATCATTGAATAGACAAGCGCCTGCTGTCAATAGTTGAGGTTTTACAGGCTCTTGTACTTCATCTTTTATTCGAGCTAGCGAACTTTTGGTTAACTCACTCTTGGTGAGTGAATTGCGGCTAGCTAAATATCTGGGCGGCGATCACCACAATTCCGCAAAGTGTGGCGAGCATTAAGGCTAACTTTCCGCCCGCAACGCGGTAACCCATCGGCATATTGGCAGCGTCTCGCATCTGGCGTTGTGTCCACACCATGGTCACAGGTAAAAAGATGGCGAGGATCACCAGCGCAATCGCCGCGTAGCCTAGGGCGGCGATAAAACCTTGAGGGTAGAAGAGGGCAAAACCTAAGGGCGGTAAAAAGGTGATAGCCGCGGTTAAGCTTCGACCTGTTGCATTATCTTCTTGCCTTAAGCTTGAGGCCATAAAATCGAACAAACCTAAACTCACCCCTAAAAACGAGGTCGCAAGGGCGAGATCGGCAAATAGACTTATAGCGCTACTTAAGTATTCACTGTGCAGTACGCTCGCCAGTTGATTGATAAAGCTTGATAAACTCTGGTTTTCGAGCAATTGACTTTGGCTTAATACGCCTTGACTGCCCAGTTGCCACAAAAGGTAAATAACTAATGGCAAAGCCGAGCCAAACAACATGATCCTTCGCAGGGCTTTGACTTCAACGCCCAAGTAGCGCACCACTGATGGAATCGAACCGTGAAAACCAAAGGAGGTAAAAATCACCGGAATAGCCGTGATAATTAGGCCTTGGTTGAGCGGGAGTTCGAGCAAATGTGGGCTTTCAACCTGCGGCAGTAACAAGGCCAACATAAGCAATAATGCCAATAGCTTAAGGGCAAATAAACCGCGATTGATGAGATCCACACAGTGGGTTCCCATGCCCACAATGGCGCCAACCAGCAGGGTGAATAGGATTGCACCCGCCTGCGGTGGCAAATTTAGTCCTAGCCAAGTGCTCAGCTTTTGGTTCACTTGCTCGCCGCCGCCAGCAATGTAGGCGGCGCAGAGGGCGTACAGTAAAAACATCAAGGCGCTATTGGCGATCAACTGGCCCTTACGACCCAATAAGCGCTGCGCTAAGTGATTAAGGCTGGCATCGCTGGGGGCGAATTGATGTATTTCCACCATAAGCAGTGCCGTGTAGGCCATCAGCGCCCATAGGATGAGCATAATGGCGGAGGAGGTGCCAAAACCGAGTCCAGCCGATGCGATAGGCAAAGCCAGCATACCCGCGCCGATTGTGGTGCCGGCGATAAGCAGTAAACTGCCGAAAATTTTATTCTGTGTCATAACATGATCTCAAAAGCGTGTCGCAAGAAAAAGAGATAAAGACTTGATCCTAAAGCAACCGTCTTAAAGGATTTTGATGCGATTCAAGCACAAAATGATTTAAGCAAATGAGACAGTGGCGCTCAGCGGATCCGAAAGGATATGGCCACAATGGAAGGTCAGGCGAGGTGCCTTTATACCCAAACAACCTGAAGATGCAGGATTCAGAGGGAGTTTAACGCACTTTAGGCAAGGCGGTTATTTGCAGACCTAGCGGGCTAAGTTAAAAATAACCAACACCGCATAAAGTGCGTTAAAACCCGCCGGGACGGAGCGTCTAGGGTACTCCACTCCCGTGTTGCATCAATTCAAAAGGTGGTCGACATTCTGTCATTGATGCGCCTTGAATTGAAGCCCCCTAGGCGCTCTGAAACTCGTATCTTCAGGTAGCTTGGGTATATCCATTGCGGCTACAGATAGGGAGTATAAAAGGGTGTGAAACACATAAAACTTGCCTTAGCGTGTGTTGAGTAAAAACGGATAAGTGTTTTGATGCCTTGCCTTAATAACCTAACGGCAACGGAGGTTACCATAGGGAACTGAAATGTACTTGTCAACCATTACAACAGTATTTTGATTATTTTTTGTCACAGGATTAAGGCGCAAGATATTCATTGTTTACATTGCGGCAATGGCACTTGAGGGAATCGCGCGATAAAAAATGCCGCCGACTTGATTTAAGCGGGCGGCATTTTTAGCGGTAAAATCGATAGTAAGACATCAGGAACAGTAAGCAGATTATGCTTTGCTCTCTAGCGCCTTTTCATGTCTTGCCAGCAAATTTGCTGTGATGTCACTGAGGCTTAAGTTTTGATCTTCAAGCAATACCAGCAAGTGATAGATAAGATCTGAGGCTTCGTTAACTAGCTCTTCTTTATCGTGGGTCGCAGCGGCAAGGGCGGTTTCAAGACCTTCTTCCCCGACCTTTTGGGCGATACGTTTCGTGCCGCGCGCAAACAAAGACGCCGTGTAGCTGGAATCGGCACTTTGCCCTTTACGCGAGGTGATTAAGCTGGCGAGGTTGTTCAAAAATGGGTGCGCATTGTCATCTAACCAGCAACTTTCGGTGCCTTTGTGGCAGGTTGGGCCGTTGGGGATCACTTGAACTAACAGGCTGTCGTTATCGCAGTCTTTATCAATAGCCACCAATTTTAGCGTATTGCCTGAGATTTCACCCTTAGTCCACAAACGCTGTTTTGAGCGGCTGAAAAAGGTCACATCACCTGTGCTTAAGGTTTTTTCCAGCGCGGCCTTATCCATATAACCGAGCATTAATACCTTGCCCGATAAGTGATTTTGGATCACGGCAGGAATAAGTCCATCCTGTTTGTCCCAATCCAGCTCGCTAAAATCCGATTTAGTGTGTGTTTGCGTTGACATAGTGTTCACTCTTAATTTGTTGATGCTTTTTAGCGACGTATTGTGGTTGCTAGCTCTTACTCATGCTCTTACTGTAGCGGTAGGCGCCATTAGCTCGCTATAAACGATTGACCGCGAGCGGCTAATTGCAATAGCTAGCGCCTAATCGCAATGCCTTCGGCCGCTAAATAGGCTTTTAACTCACCAATGTTGATAATCGCCTTGTGGAATACGCTCGCTGCCAGCGCCGCATCGACCTTGGCTTCAATAAACACATCACGGAAATGCGCCATAGTTCCAGCGCCGCCCGAGGCAATCAAAGGCACGTCGCAGATGGCGCGAACAAGACTTAACTGCTTGATATCATAGCCGCCGCGCACGCCGTCTTGGTTCATCACATTGAGCACGATTTCACCACAACCTCGTTTTTGTACTTCTTCAACCCAGTCTTGGGTAAACCACTGAGTATCCTTAATCGCCGCTTCATCGCCGGTAAATTGTTTTACCTTATAGCTGTTGCTGGTGGCGTCGAAAAAGGAGTCGATGCCAATCACGATACACTGGCGGCCGAACTCGTCCTGCAGGCGTGAGATTAAACTTGGATCGGTCAAGGCGGGCGAGTTAATCGAAATCTTATCCGCCCCAAAGGCTAATAATTCACGGGCTTGGCTAATGGTTTTAATGCCACCTGCCACGCAGAAGGGAATATCAATCTGCTCCGCCACGCGGCTCACCCAAGATTTATCGACCACACGTTCGTGGGCGCTGGCAGTAATGTCATAAAACACCAGCTCATCGGCGCCTTCTTCGGCATAACGCGCGGCTAAGGGCACGATATCACCGACAATTTCGTGGTTACGAAACTGCACGCCTTTCACTACTTTACCGTCTTTCACATCTAAACAGGGGACTAGTCGTTTGGCCAGCATTGGATTGCCTCCACCACGTTAAACTGATTGATAAGCAAGGCTTTGCCTATAATGATGCCCGCCGCGCCGCTATCACGCACGGCGGCAACATCCTCAAGAGTTGCAATACCGCCGGAGGCTTGCCAAGCGATATCGGGATAACTTGCAGCAATTTCTTGATAAAGCGCGGTATTCGCGCCCGTTAAGGTGCCGTCACGGCTAATATCAGTTACTAGCGCATGCTTTAAGCCGACCGCGCTAAAGGCTTCTACAAGGGATTCTAAACTCTTACCACCGCCACTTTGCCAACCGGATACGGCGACAATTTTCTCGCCGCTTTGGTTGATATTGACATCGAGTGCGAGGCAAATCGCTTCGCTGCCGTATTTGATAAACCATTGTTTGACTAACTCAGGTTCTTTCACCGCCAGTGAGCCAATCACCACGCGTTTTACGCCGATATTTAATAATTCAGTGACTTGTTCTTCTGTCCGAATGCCGCCGCCCACTTGAATATTAGCGTTTAGTCCCGCCACGAGTTGACTAATAAGGAGAGTTTGGCGTTTAGCGGGATCTTTCGCACCTGTTAAATCAACGATATGCAACCACTTCGCGCCTTGAGCCTCGTAGGATTGCAGCTGCGCCAAAGGACTTAAATCAAAGGTGGTCTGCTGGCCGTAATCACCTTGATAGAGGCGGACGACATTGCCATCAATTAAATCAATTGCAGGAATAATCATAAGCTCAGATCCTTGATTGATTTGTTTATAAGTGATTTATTAATAACTGGTTTTTTGATGAGTAATTTATTCATTGGTCAGCCTTCTTTACATCCGCTTGGCCATCAGCAGAGTTGCTTTGCAGCGCTTTGTTCATCAGCGCTTCGTTCATCTGTAACTCGTTCATCTGTAACTCGTTCATCTGTAACTCGTCCATCAGTAAAAAGTTACGCAGAATTTGCGCGCCCACGGCGGCACTTTTTTCGGGGTGAAACTGCACGCCCATAAAGTTGCCTTTGCCGATGGCGGCGCTAAAGCCTTCACCATAGGTACATTGGGCTAAGGTAAATTCACTCAACGGCGCGCGGTAACTGTGGACGAAATACACATAACTGCCATCTTCAATGCCCGCAAACAGCGGGTGAACGCTAGGGATTTTGGCGCCTTGTGAGTTTGTCGTTAGCTTAAGTTGGTTCCAACCCATGTGCGGCAAAGGTAAGTTTTCAGCTTTGAGTAACTGCGTATCCAGCTCGCAAATGTCGGTCGGGATTATGCCTAAGCACTCGCAATCTTGACCTTTTCCGCCGCGCTCTTTAGAAATTGCCGCCAACATTTGCATGCCAAGGCACACGCCCAGCACAGGTTGAGTCAGGCCTTGAATAAGTTCGACTAAACCTTTTTCATGTAAGGACGCCATGGCGGCTCCCGCTGTGCCCACTCCCGGTAGCACTACACGTTTTGCCGCTTTGATTTTGGTTTTATCGTCTGTGACCAACACCTTAGCGCCTAAACGCTCGAAGGCGAAACGTACTGAGTTTAAATTGGCGCAGCCCGTGTCTATGATGACGGTTTCAGCATCTGATGATTCATTTGCTGTTAATTGCGGGCTAGTTGTTAATTGCTGGCCAGCTATTAATAGAGTGTCTTGTTGCATCCTAACCTCTTAAACGATTTATGCTGATGCCTTAAAGCACGCCTTTGCTCGATGGCAGAATATCGCCTTCGACTTTAACTGCTTGGCGTAGCGCGCGGCCGAGCACTTTAAACAGGGCTTCAACCTTGTGGTGATCGTTATCGCCTTCGGTTGACACATGCAGCGTACAGCGCAGGCCATCGGCAAAGGATCGGAAGAAGTGCGGCACCATTTCAGTGGCCATTTCGCCCACATGCTCACGCTCAAAATCGGCCGAGAACTTGATAAAAGGGCGGCCAGAGATATCCAGCAGACATTCACCCTTGGCTTCGTCCATCGGCAGACTAAAGCCGAAACGGGCAATACCGCGTTTGTCGCCGAGCGCTTGGCGCAGGGCATCACCTATAGCCAGTGCAGTGTCTTCGATGCTGTGGTGATCGTCGATTTCTAGATCGCCATCGACTTTCACATCCATTTTAAAATTACCGTGGGTGGCAATTTGATCGAGCATGTGGTCGAAAAAGCCAATGCCAGTGTCGATTTTGCCTTTGACTGAACTGTCGAGATCAACAGTTACGCGAATATCGGTTTCTTTGGTGGTACGCACAACAGTGGCGGTGCGGCCTTTACTCAGCAGCGCATCGGCGATGGCGTTCCAACCTAAAGTGTCGCGTTGATATTTCAGGCTTTTAATGCCCATGGCATTGCCCAGCTCCACATCGGTTTCGCGATCGCCAATCACCGCTGACTGGGTGAAATCGATACAGCCTTGGGTGAGATAGTCTTTTACTAGCCCAAGCTTAGGTTTACGGCAGCTGCAATTTTCATCGTTAAAGTGCGGGCAAATCACCACATCTTCAAAGTTAACCCCTTGGCTTTTGAGGATTTGCATCATCATATTGTGGGGAGCGTCGAAATCTATCTGCGGGAAAGACGGTGTGCCAAGGCCGTCTTGATTGCTGACCATGACTAAGCGAAACCCTGCCTTTTGCAGACGTAGCAAAGCGGGGATCACCTGTGGCTCGAACACTAATTTCGCTAGACTATCGACCTGTTTGTCGGTGATGGGCTCTTCAATCAAGGTGCCATCGCGGTCGATAAACAGAATTTTTTGTGCAACGTTCGGGACAAATTGTGGGTTCATGGCTCTACCTTCAAATTCAATTCGTTTAGCTAATGCTTAAGCTGATTTTACCTTCAGCGCGGCATTCGCTTTTTATTGGTTTTATTAGTTTTTATGTTCAGTTACTTATTATTCGTTTCTGGTGACTGCTCAGTGTGTTGCGATTCAAATAAATTCACTAATACATCGGTATCCGCCTTTGAACTAAAGCTAAAGCGGATAGCCTTGGCAAGCCTTGGGTCTTTGTAGGCGCGGGCGACAACGCCGCTGCATTGTAGTAACGCCGCGACCTTGGCGACATCATCAAATTCAGCCAGCACATAATTGCCGTTAGGCTTAAGCACGCGGGCGCGCGAATCTGAACTATTCGATTTTGAACAATAAGCGCTGATCGCCGCGGTGAGTCTGGCGCCTTGCTCATTTAATTCAGCAACTTGCACTTTCATCCGCGCAACGCCTGCGTTTGATAGCGCCTGGGTGGCGACTTCACTCACGGGCAGCGGCACTGGATAGGGGGCAATCACGCGCATAATGATTTCGACCACTGCCTCGTTTGCCAGCATAAAACCACAGCGTGCGCCGGCGAGAGCAAAGGCTTTTGACAGGGTGCGCAGTACCACCAGATTCGGATAGCTTTCCAGCAAATCCGCCACACTGTATTCGGGGCAAAACTCAATATAGGCCTCATCGATCACCACAAGCGCATCGGGCAGGGCTTTGATTGCTTGCTCGATAATGGCTTTGTCGATCACAGTCCCGGTTGGATTATTGGGATTGCAGATAAACACCAGTTTTGCGCCGCGAACGTCCTCGGCATAGCTTGTCGGTAAGCCATATTCTGCACTGAGATTTAACGCTTTAACGCCCACATTAAAGGTGTTCGCGCTGATGGCATACATGCCGTACGTCGGGCCAAAGCAGGCAATGCTGTCGACGCCTGGTATACAAAAGGCGCGAATTAACAGTTCAATCGCTTCATCGGCGCCGCGGCTGGCAACTATCTTGCTGGCGCTTACGCCGCTGTATTCGCTGTAGGCACTGATAAGTTGCGGCGGTTGGCATTCTGGGTAACGATTCAATTTTGATAAATCGAGCGCTGCCGTATCGACATTATTGAACGGCGATTCGTTGGCATTGATCCAAATATCACCACGGCCGCCCAGTCTGCGGGCACTCTGGTAGGGCGTTAAATCCAGTAATTCAGGGCGCGCTAGGCGCTCAGCTAACGTTAGCGGCGCCGGTGCTAACGTCGATGCTAATGCTACGGGTTCTGCTGTCTTTTCCATGCTGCTCACTTGGCTCATTTTCTTCACTCACATCTCATTAAGCGGATCATTTCTCTAGGCTAGCTAAACGTACTGCGACGGCATTTTTGTGCGCATCGAGCAATTCGTTACTGGCTAACGTCATGACCGCTTGCCCCAATCCGATTAAGCCCTTAGCACTGAGTTCCTGCACGGTAAAGCGGCGGCTAAAGTCGGCTAATGACAGGCTCGACACGGCGCGGCTGTAACCGTAAGTCGGCAGCACGTGGTTGGTGCCACTGGCATAATCGCCAACAGATTCAGGTGTATAAGCGCCTAAAAATATCGACCCCGCGGCGCGAATATTTTTCAATACCTCACGGGGAAAGCGCGTTTGGATGATCAAGTGCTCAGGCCCATATTGATTAGAAACCTGCGCGGCTTGCTGCATATCGTCAACAACAAAAGTGCGACTGCTGAGGAGCGCCGTTGCCGCGATATCACAACGCGGCAGTGCAGCGAGCTGTCTTGTCAGTGCGTCATTCACGCCATCGGCGATAGCTTGCGAATCCGTTACTAAAATCACTTGTGAATCAGGGCCGTGCTCAGCTTGTGAAAGCAAATCGGCGGCGATAAATTCGCAATTGGCGTCGCTATCGGCAATCACCAACACCTCAGAAGGACCAGCCGGCATATCGATACACACAGTGCAGCGGCCATCCTGTGACACTAAGCGTTTAGCTTCAGTCACGTAGCGATTACCTGGGCCAAAAATCTTATCGACCGTGGGAATCGTTTCTGTGCCAAAGGCCAGTGCCGCAATGGCCTGCGCGCCACCCACTTGATAAATTTCAGTGATCCCGCAGGCATTGGCGGCATAGATAATGGCATCGTTGATCGGCGGTGGGCTGACCAATACTCTTTGTTCGCAGCCGGCGATCTTGGCGGGCAGGGCGAGCATCATCACGGTAGAAATTAATGGCGCGCTGCCACCGGGGATATATAAACCCACTTTTTCAATCGGTTCGCTACGTAGCTCGCAGCGTACTCCCGCCTCGGTTTCCATATCAATCGGACGAAATTGCTGGGCGCTGTGAAACACATCTATATTCGCCATGGCTTTGGCGATCGCCGCTTTCAGCTCTGGTGATACCCGTGCGCTTGCTGCAGCAATCTCGGCTTCACCCATGCGCAGCTCGCCACTTCCTTGTCCATTTAATTTTTTGGTCGCGCTATTGAAGCCATCAAACTTTTGATTAAATTCGGCAATGGCGGCATCACCCCGCGTTGCCACTGCATCGATAATGGCGCGAACGCTTTGCTCTAAGCCGCTGTCACCAATTAAAGGCGAGCGTTTCAGCGCCGTTTTTTGCTCGGCGGTTGATAAGGTTGACCAAGTTAGGATTTCCATACATTACCCCATCATTTTTTCGATTGGCATCACCAGAATCGAGCTGGCACCGAGTGCGGTCAGCTGTTCCATAGTATCCCAGAACAAATCTTCGGTACTGACGGCGTGGATAGCAACGCGGTTAGTATCATCATTTAATGGCAATACGGTTGGGTTTTCCGCGCCGGGCAGCAGGGCGACGATTTGATCTAAGGTCTCGGTTGGCGCGTGCAGCAGGATATATTTGCTCTCACGGGCGCGGATAACGCCATTGACGCGGGACAGAATTTTGTCGATGAGTGCTTGTTTAGTCGGTGTTTGGGTTTGGGTCGATTGAATGATGCAGGCCATAGAGCGGTAAATCACTTCAGTTTCGTATAAACCGTTGGCCTCTAAGGTGGCGCCCGTTGACACGAGATCACAAATCCCATCGGCAAGGCCGGCACGCGGGGCGACTTCAACCGAGCCTTTTAACATACAGTCGCGATAAGTTATGCCTTTTTGTTGCATAAAACGGCGCAGAAGGTTCGGATAAGAAGTGGCGATGCGTAATCCTTCTAACGAGGAGGCATCGGCGTAACTGAATTCTGTTGGTACGGCTAACGAAAGGCGACATGATCCGAAATCTAACTGACGCAGTTTGAGACAATCTGCGGGTTTGTTCAGAGTTTGACGCTCGATTTGTTCTTCTTCGAGCACGTTTTCACCTATGATCCCCATATCGACTACGCCGTCCATCACTAGACCTGGGATATCGTCATCACGAACGCGCAGTAAATCGATAGGCATATTGTCAGCATGAGCGATAAGGCGTTGTTCATTAATGGAAAATTTAACACCACAGCTTTTTAGTAGCTGCTGAGAATCAGTAGAAAGACGGCCAGATTTTTGGATGGCGATGCGTAAACGGTTCGATTCAGTCATAGTGTTATCTCGCTCAAAAGTATCAAAATTAAAAGATTCAAAAGTGTGTGTTTAATCGGTTTAATACGCCTTGCCATTCAATGGGCTCTAGCTAAGGTCTTTAGTTAAGTGCTCTTTGCTAACGTATTGATAATTTATTAAATATCTAAAGTTGCTTATTTAAATTAAAACCCAAATTAACGCCTAAATGCAAAAACCCCCGGAATTCCTTCCAGGGGTTTATGATCATCTTGAATCAGTCCGCCAGAAGGATATAGTCCTCCGGCAGTGAGCGTCCGAAGGCTACCGCATATGGTGGTGATGGTGGTGGATAGCGTTCAGTAGTTGGCTCATTTTACTTTCTCGGTATTTAACTTTATTGACTTAACTGCTCGAAATACAGTGAAGCGCTGAATTCGTTGTTACGGACGTCTATCCGTATAAGTGGATTTAAACTAACCGCTTTTATGAGCCTTTGCAACAGTCAATTTGAATTAAATGAGAATATTTATGCGTTTTTGTGAAAGGTAGAGGGTTATCGTTAAATAAAGTTATTGAGCATTTTTGTTGGGGGGATGTTGAAAGTGGATGGAAATGTGTTGGAAGTCGTGCAGGGGAACTGTAACTTGAGTTGTGAGCATTTGCTGATATTCATTAATACAGGCTTGCCATGGTGTTCACTCACCGACTCGCAGCCAGTCCGTCCTTGGATGCTCGACCGCCCCGTCCATGGGGCGGACGGTCGTCTCGCTAATCACCATGGCCTACCTTTTTAGCATTAGCATAAACTATAGGTTTTAAGGAGACACGCAGCACGCTTTTGGACAAAAGCGCGGAAGATCTATTACTCACAATCGTCTAGTTCACATTACGATAAGTAAGTATGGCGAAGGTCAAAAAACGTAGACATTGCTGAGGTCAATTCTAACTAGATGGCCAAATTAACCGTACCACTACAAACAATGGGTGGCTTAGAAAAACTTGAATAACATCGATTGTTAGATGTGTTCATTTATGATGAATGTATAAAACGGCGTAGTTTCATCCTCGATTAACTCACGTACTGAATTAAGCTGTAATCGTTTTGATACCGCTTTAAAAAAGCGCAAAGCCAGTTCATTTTCTTTGAACGTAGCGACCAGTATTGGTGTGCTAATCTGCTCAAATATTTGACGGACTACTTCGAGCGCAATCCAACCACCGCGATATTTAGGAAGAATAAAGAGGTCAGCCAGTTCCCAGATAAGCCTTTTTTCATCTTCAACCCATTCTAGTAGAACAAAGCCTATCAATACTTCATTTACCCAAATGAGGTAGGCTTTTGCCTCTTGTGAGTTAACATAGGATTCAAGATCTGAGGCTGTAGAGCCATCATATAACCCATCAATGCCTATATCTTCTTTACTCCAAGATGTTGAATCAAAATAATAAAGTTGGAGCAGACGTTGTAGCGTTGTGGTGTCACTTGTTTTTAAATTGATAAGACTAACGTTTGACATCATTCATCCTGATTACCTGCGTCTTAGTATTGATGCTTGGGCACTGAAACATCCTGTTATCGAGCGTATATAATGGTATAGAGTTTTGCTTTGCTGAGGTAGCTTATTTATTTCAAATGGTTAGTGGCAGGCTGAAATCGACAGAAGTTTGCGAACCGTTACAGCTAGCGCACATGCTTTGGCGGATGCTAGCAAATACCGACGTTTAAATTGGCGTTAATTACGCGGCTAACTTGTAGTCTTATCTCAAATCAGCATAATGCTTCGAGCTGTTAAGCTTAACGCTATTGTTTACGGCAGTGGCATGCGGTACTAACCATTGTTTGTGCTTATAAAGTTTCACTATGCATTCGCTCAGTAATTTATTGTGTGGACTTGCAGTACTGTTTTCACTGACGTTCCTAACACCTTGATAAAGGATTGATTCTCCCTTTGACTCGCTCCCGCCAACCGACATCAAAGCATGTTTCCTCTAAAGAAACTGTCGCTAAGCCTTCTGCTTTAAAAGGCGCCGCTGCGGTGAGTCGACTCGCGTCCGAAGTGCAACGCGCATTTTTGCCCGATGGAGTATTGTCTAAACATATTCAAGGATTTAGTGCGCGAACAAGCCAGATGCAGATGGCACAGGAAGTGAGTGAGGCGATAGCGGCGAAGGGGAATGTAGTAATTGAGGCGGGTACGGGGGTAGGTAAAACCTTTGCGTATTTGATCCCCGCGATATTGAGCGGTAAGCAAGTCATCGTCAGTACGGGCAGTAAAAACTTGCAAGAGCAGTTGTTTTTTAAAGACTTACCCGCGCTGGTCGCCATGTTGGGGATTGAGCCTAAACTGGCTCTACTAAAGGGCCGCAATAATTATCTGTGCCAGTGGCGACTCGATAAGCAAATGAGCGAGGCGACACATATCGATGCGCGTTTGTTGGATGATTTGTTGAAAATCAATCAGTGGGCGAGCACCTGTAAAGATGGTGATATTGGCGGTTTAACCTCAGTGCCTGAGAATTCTTCGGCGCTGCCACTTGTGGTCAGCACTAAGGAAAGCTGTATTGGTAAGCGCTGCGATTTTTACGATGCCTGCTTTACCCGCAAGGCGCGCAGCCGTGCTCTGGATGCTAAAATCATTGTGGTTAACCACCATTTATTTTTCGCCGATAGCGTACTGAAAGACACGGGCTTTGCCGAGTTATTACCCGATCCTGATATGGTGATTTTCGATGAAGCGCATTTATTACCCGATATTTGCGTTAACTATTTTGGCCAGCAATGTTCGAGTCGTACTATCGATGATTTCATTCAAAAGCTACTCGCTATTTATCAGACTGAACTCAGTGATACTGGGCAACTCGCCCAATTTTGCCAGCGTTGCCTCGCTAAATTAAGTGATTGGCATAATCAGTTATATTCCTGCGGCGAATCCGATTGGCGTTTAGTGCTGGGCAATAAAGCGCTCGCAGGGGCGTCATGGGATTTATTAGCGGAATTAACTGCGCTGCAGAATTTATTAATGGCCCATATTGGCCGCAGTGAATTGTTAGATGATATCGCCATTAAGTTGGCTGAGCTGAATAACAAGCTCAGTGTGTTTTTTAACTGCGATAATAATCTGGCGGCCTACAGCATCGAATTTGGCAGTCGCTTTGTGGTGCTACGAATTTCACCAATCAATATTGCCCGTGAGTGCCAACAGTTATTTGTGCCCGAAACCAGCTGGATATTTACCTCGGCAACTTTGCAGGTTAACCGCAGTCTTGTTCATTTTGCCCGAGAAATGGGTATCGTCGATGCGCAGCAAAGCATTCTCGACAGTCCCTTCGATTATCCCCGCCAAGCGGTATTTTGTGTGCCTAGACAACTTGGGAACGTGACCAATCAACAGCAAGCGTTAAAGCAGCTGGTGGATGTGTGCGTGCAAGCGATAGATGCGGCGCAGGGACGGACTTTTATTTTATTTACCAGCCATAAAATGCTCGAACAAGCGGCGCTGGCATTGCGAACTCGCACTCAGTATCCGCTGCTGGTACAAGGCCAAGCGGGTAAACAGAGTCTGCTGACTAAGTTTCGCCAACTCGGCAATGCGGTATTGCTCGGCACCAGTAGTTTTTGGGAAGGGGTGGATGTGCGCGGCAAATTGTTAAGCTGCGTGATTATCGACAAATTACCTTTTGTGTCGCCCGATGAGCCCCTGTATCGCGCCCGAGCCGACAATGTGAGTCGTCAGGGACTCGATCCTTTTACTGAAGTGTCGTTACCGCAGGCGATTATTGCGCTGAAACAAGGTGTTGGGCGTCTCATTCGCGATGAAAAAGATCGCGGTGTGCTGATCCTTTGCGATAATCGCATTGTGAATCGCTACTATGGCCAAGCTTTTTTAAACTCGCTGCCGCCGATGGCACGCACCCGTGACCTAGAAAAGGCATTGGCGTTCTTGAGAACAATCCCCTGAGATTCGTCTATGGTTTACCTAGCATACTTAAATTTGTCCTATTTGCCGGATATGGGATTCTGAGCTAAGTATTGAGCCGTTACACATATTGTAAGGATATAAAAACGGAGGTAAAAATTGCCACCTGTGAGCAATAGATGGCAAACACCCTTGGAGGTTGGGTCAAGTGGCATCCTGCCTAATGGTTCCATTCAAAATAAATAATTCTTCGGCCTTTGGTTTTAGATTTTTAGTGAATTAATGGCATTCTTTGCAAGCATCTGCTGGTGCTTTTTCTTGATGAGCGATATGGCAATTGGTGCATGTTAAAACGCCATCATGTTTAGTATGAGCTTCACCTGCGAGAGTTTTCATTTCTCCATGGCATGATACACATTGCTGATTTTCAAAAACATAATCCGCTGAAGGTTTTTTATCTTTATGGCAGGATTCACAGTCAGATCTTTCAGAATGACTGTCGGCAAGTGATACCGCCATTAAATTAGTTGAAAAGCACAGTGCGCACATTAGCATCATCTTTTTAAGCATGTTATTTTCCTTTTTTATTGTTGGTTAAATCATCATTCTGAAGCGAGTAAATCATATATCTAGCTATGAAATATATAACTTGAAGTTGGAACTGTATTTTTCTCGTTGTTTTATTAGTGAT
The DNA here is from genome assembly GCF_013248875.1 of Shewanella sp. DC2-4. Classification (NCBI taxonomy): domain Bacteria; kingdom Pseudomonadati; phylum Pseudomonadota; class Gammaproteobacteria; order Alteromonadales; family Shewanellaceae; genus Shewanella; species Shewanella sp. DC2-4. The sequence continues at coordinate 1,775,892 of NZ_JABRVR010000002.1, forward strand.
ATAAACGGAAAGATAATATCGCTTTTGCTTGGTGCGTAAGTTTAATAATCGATAATTTTACACCTCAAGCTTTAGCAGTCTTGCGTGTGTATAATAGTTTTTTAATATGACAAAACCTTGATCGTTATCAAAGGTTAACGGGTGAGTTATTTTTTAGCGTTAAAGTATGATCAAGGTTATATTGCGGAATGTAAAAGACTAATGATTTAAATCTGGATTGTGTAATTTATATTTTTGATGTTTATTTAAAAATTCTATATTTTAGAAAATATATTTATTTTACTTTTTCTAGCCGAATGTGTGACATTTATTTTGGTCTTAAAACAATAGGCGAAGCCAAAACGGGCTTCGCCTATGATGTTTAATGTTGAGTAGCAGAGCTATAATTACACATTAATTTCTGGCTTGTAGAGCTTAGAAACTTGCAGTTACCCCAGCATAAATACTGCGACTCTTTTGAATATAATCAAGGTCGGTGGCAACTTGGTCACGTTCAGAATCCGTTAGGTTAGTCACGCCAAGCTTCAGTTTAAACATAGGATTAATTTGATAATTCGCACCTATATCGAGCGAGCCATAACCCTCTGATTTGACATTGGCTCGCAAATACTGCTCGCCAGTATAATGGTAGGCGATAAAGGTGGATAAACCATCGAATGCCTGCCATTGCAGTTTTAGGTTATAGCTGTCGTCCGGTGTTAAGGTAAAAGGCGCGCCATTTTGCTTATCTTCGGCATTGGTTTTACTGTAATTACCGTTTAGGCTGAGATCTTGAGTTAAATTGTACCAAGCTTGTAATTCCCAACCAGTGATCTTGGCTTCGTTAACGTTTTGGTAAGTTAATACTGTACCAGGGACTCTATTCCAAGTTTCGGTGATAATTTTATTTTCTACATCGTTATGGAAGTAGGTGACCGAGCCACCAAAATCCGTGGTTTGATATTGGGTCGATAACTCGTAGTTCACTGAGGTTTCGGGTTGAAGATCAGGATTTCCCGCAACGGTACAGGCGCCACGACAAGCGGGGATAATATAATCGGCTTGGGATTGCGCCATATTTGGCGCTTTAAAGGCTTTGCCGCCACCACCTTTAATGACCCATTCAGAGCTTAAGTTATACACTAAATACAAGCGTGGGCTAAATTCGGTGCCGTACACATCGTGGTGATCGACGCGCCCACCTAAGGTGATATTGAGTTCGCCTAAGCTAAATTCATCTTGTAGATACAATGCCGATTGGCTGTCGTCTAAGGTGCCATCACCTAAAATATTGCGGCTATTTTCGAGCTGGGTCCAACGGTATTCTGCACCGCTGGTTAACATGTGATCGCCAAGCAGGACAGTGGTTTGACCGTCGAGATTGTGGTTGGTTTGGGTGATATTACCAATCTCGGCGATTAACGCTGAGTCGTCAGTCACCTCAACATTTTCATAGTAATAGCGCAGGCGAGTATCGCCCCAGTTCCAGTGGCCATTATGGGTCAGACCTGAACTTATCCGCTCCGCTTGTTGGTTATTGGTGAGAATCGTGCCGTAGTTATTCCAATCAGACTCGCGTTCATCGTTGGCGTAACTTAAGTCAAATTGCAGATCTTGCTGGTTATCAATCAGCCATTGTAAATTGGCGAGGGCGCTGATTTCATCTCTGTCTTCTAGCGCATCAATAGTGGGTTTTAAGTCCGAGCGCCATGCATCGCGTTTATTGCTGTCGACGATTAAGTTTGCCAGTAATTTATCTTTGATCAGCGCGCCACTGCTGTAGAAATTGTACTTAGTGCTATCGCCACCCTTGCCACTGGTAGGTGCATCGTATTGCACGCCAACGCTGGTTTGCCAGTTCTCAGTTGGTTGACGCAGTATGACGTTAACCACACCGCCTAAAGCTTCTGAGCCGTAGAGGGATGACATAGGCCCACGCACAACTTCGATACGTTCAATGGCAGACATTGGAATAGAGGACAAGTCAAAATCGTTGCCATAACCAGAGGTTAATGCTTCGCGGGAGTTAATGCGGCGGCCATTAATCAAGATTAAAGTGTAATCTGAATCTAAACCTCGCAGGCTGATCTCATTGCGACCATAGGGCGTGCCTTCGCTGATGTTCACACCCTGTAAATAACGGACTGCGCTAGCAAGATCGTCTATGACGAGAGCTTCAAGTTCACTGCGGTTAATCACGGACACCGAAGCTGGCGCCGAAAGCTCCGAGTGTTTAGTTTGTGTTGCTGTGATCACCATGCGTTCCATTTCTGGCGTGGTATCTTGCGTATTTGCAGCACTAGCCCATGCTGCAGGTAATAACAAACATAAACCAATAGCGCGTGATAGCTGGCTCAACATAGGTGTCTGTGTTGCATGAGATAGATGCGAGGTTTGGCGAGTGCGACGGATAAAGCGGGGCATATCATTCTTCCTTCGGTAATTTTGGCGAATGATAATTATTCTTAATTATAGCTTCAAGCTTGGATGTCTCTCTTTTGTGTAAAGGCAGTGTAAATTTTTAGTGTTTAATAACAGCGTGATAGCCCGTATATTCGACGTGTTGCTCGCTGGCATGGTCATCCTGATTGAGTGTATTGAGCATAAGGCACTGAGTATGACGATCTGAGTCTGACTGTCGTCGGATAAATCACTAAAAAATAGTGAGAATAATCAGAAACTATCACCGCACAAAACAGCATAACGTAATATTAAGCCATATCGATATGATTAATATGGATATTTTAACTGGCATAAGCTTTGCTGGCGATGTGACTTTATGTTTCGTGGTGCATTCATGTTTGTGACGTGAATAGTCGCCATACAAAATGTATTGCCAATATTTACGGAGAGAATATGAATCCAGCATTTTATAGCCTAGCCACAGTCACTGTTTTAACTTTGTCACTCGCCACTACCGAACCTGCTGTTGCCACAGATACGCCAACATTAGCTAAAGCAGCATCAGTTAAAACGGCAGGGGCTCCACAAACTGACATTGCGCAGCCCGCTACTGCACTTACAGACACTTTATCTACCCAAATTGCAGCGGTGGATTTTGCTGTGTTCGACAGTTTCAATAAGTGCGCCGTCCCCGCTGAACTAAAGAAACACGCTGACTTTTTCACTGAAGATGTAGAGTTTTACCACGACACGGGTGGCGTCACTTGGAACCGCAAGGACATGATCGCTAATACCGAAAAATATGCCTGTGGCCATTACCGCCGCGAGTTAGTTGCGGGCACGATGAAAGTGTTTCCGGTGAAAGAGTTTGGCGCGATAGAGCAAGGCGTTCATCGTTTTTGCAGCTTTGAAACAGGTAGCTGTGATGGCCTAGCCGACTTTGTCATTGTATGGCGCAAACAGAACGAACAGTGGAAAGCTACCCGAGTGCTGAGCTATGGGCACAGAACCGCCGAGGCCAAAACGGACTAAACCACTCAACCAAAGCTAGCTTTTAACAAAAAATGAGCCTTTAACAAAAAGCTAGCCTCTAACAAAATGCAGTAGTCGATTATTGGCCGGCATAGCCACATCTTGCTTCAGCGTTAGGCCTTGCTCGCTGGCTAAACTGCAAATCCATTCAATATCACGAATGCCGCTGGCGGGATCGCGCTGTTTTAAAAAGGCATCAAACTGGCGATTGCTGTCACTGCTAAATTCGCCTTGGTAGTTAAAGGGGCCGTAAATGCACAGGGTCTTGAGTTGGGGGAGATACAGACCAAGGCCAGTAAAAAACGCTTCAACCATATTTTTGCTCATAATATGCAAAGTGTTTGCAGTAAATACGCCATCAATATCAAATGTTAATCCCTTCACCGGCCATGGCGCGGTAACATCAAGGGTAAGTGGTAAGCGTAGGTTTGCCGCTGCATTGGGTCGCTTGCCTTCATGCATACACCTTGCGGTAATGACCTCAATATATTCAGCCTGATCGCTGGTTTGCCAGATTAAATGGGGAAGATTTGCTGTAAAATACACAGCATGTTGCGCTGTGCCACTGCCGATTTCGAGTACATGTTGGTTGAGTGAGAATGCTTGTGTTAATACCGCTAAAATCGGCGCTTTGTTGTTTTCACATGCTTGGGAAAACGGCAATTGGACAAGTGGTAATAGTGGCATAATGGACTCTAGGTTGCTGAGATAAAAAGAGGATGACGCCGCACAAGCCTATCTTAAACCAGCAAAAAGTATAAGGCTTAAAAGATAAAATCAGCCGCGCCTTAACATTCGGAGTCTCTATCTTAGGTACCTTAATTTTAGAGCCTTAATTTTAAAGCCTTAATTTTAAAGCCTTAATTTTAAAGCCTTAATTTTAGTGCCTTAATTTTAGGTACCGCCATTTCAGAAGCTTCCATCTCAGAAGCTTCCATCTCAAGCACCTCCATTTCAGGTTCTTCAAGAAGGAGCCTGCAGCCAGCTCTACTCCCTTTGTCATGTCCTGCAAAAATAGTTATCGCAATTCACTGTTGACCTCGATCTCAACTTAGATATACTCACAAATTCTGAACGCTTGTAAAAAATATAAAACAACGTCGGTATAATGCCGCGTTAAAACGAGTGCCCAGAACTAAGACTTAACACTCACTTTCAGCCATCAACTTTCAACAGTTAATTTTCAACAGTTAACTTTCAACATCAAGGAATGACCATGCCAGCAGAGCGTTGCGCCTCCTACTACAATGCCACCATTGACCAAGAGTCAGATTATCCTGCGCTTGAAGGCGACATTCGAGTCGATGTAGCGATTGTCGGTGGCGGTTTTACCGGCGTGGCAACGGCGTTGGAATTATCTGAGAAGGGCTATAAAGTGGCACTTATTGAGGCCAATAAAATTGCGTGGGGCGCGACCGGACGCAATGGTGGGCAGGTGACGGGCAGTTTGTCCGGCGATGTTGCGATGACAAAACAGCTGCGCCGTCAAATCGGCAATGAAGCTGAAGATTATGTGTGGAATATGCGTTGGCGCGGCCACGATATAATTAAAAATCGGGTGGCCAAGTACGGCATAAACTGTGATTTAAAGTTTGGTCATATCCAAACCGCTTACCAGCCAAAGCACATGCACGAGCTTAGGGCTATGCATGATGAGGCGCAGCGCCGCGGCATGGGTGAATTTATGACGCTGGTATTCGCCGATGAAATGCCTGCCTATTTAGGCTCGCCCTTGTATCACGGCGGCTTAGTCAATCGGCGCAACATGCATTTGCACTCAGTCAATTTATGCCTGGGTGAAGCCCGCGCGGCAGCAGGTCTTGGGGCGTTAATCTTTGAACACTCACCCGTACTTGATATTGAAGAAGGCGATGTGGCGACTGTTGTCACAGCCAAGGGAAAAGTGCGCGCCAACAGTGTGCTGATCGCCGGTAATGCTTACCATAAACTCGCCCGTCCAAAACTGCGTGGTATGTTATTTCCGGCGTCCTTAGGCAATTGCGCCACTGCGATTCTGCCCGATGATGTCGCTTTGCAAATCAATCCGCAGGATTTAGCCGTGTATGATTGCCGCTTTGTACTGGATTACTATCGCCTGACCGCGGATAAACGGCTGATGTTCGGCGGCGGCACTAACTACAGCGGCCGCGATCCTAAAAATGTGGCGGCGGAATTACGGCCCGCGATTGAGCGTACGTTTCCACAATTAAAGGGCGTTAATATCGAATTTGCGTGGGCGGGAATGGCAGGAATTGTGATTAACCGTATCCCGCAGCTCGGCAAAGTGTCGCCTAATGTGTTCTATTGCCAAGGATATTCTGGGCACGGAGTAGCGACATCGCACATTATGGCCGAGATCATGGCCAATGCGATGGACGGGCAATTGCGTGAGTTTGATTTGTTTGCCGCCATGCGCCATATCCGCATTCCGTTAAATGAATGGTTCGGCAATCAAGCGTTGGCGTTAGGCATGTTGTATTACACTTTGCGGGAAAACTGGCGCTAGTCTGCGCCGTGTTGTCTGCTACCAATCAATCTGCTCAAACAGTATTTAATCCTGCTCGGCGAGTTTTTCGGCAAGGTAATCGACCAATACACGGATCTTAGCCGACAGGTGGCGGTTTTGCGGATAGAGTGCCCAAATGCCTTCTTTGGCTTCGCGGTGACTGTCAAGGAAGGAGAGCAACCGTCCGGTTTGAATATCTTCTTCAATATAATAATCAGGCAGTTGAACTATCCCTATGCCCTTTAGTGCCGCATCCCTTAATGCGTAGCCACTGTTACAATTGAGATTGCCGCGGACTTTAATATTGCGCTCGCGGCCATTTTCTACAAAGCGCCAGTAATTATGATTACCGATCAAACAATTGTGCTGGCTAAGTTCTGATAAGGTATGGGGCTGACCGTATTTTTCCACATAGCTTGGTGAGGCGGCGACATAGTGGGTACGGCTGCTGAGCGGTTTGGCCATCAAACTCGAATCTGCGAGTTTTCCGAGGCGAATGGCCAGATCATAACCGCCTTCAATCAAGTCCAAGGTGCGATTGGTCAAGTCGACGCTAAATTCAACGCTGGGATATTGCACCATAAAATCATTGAGTAATGGCATGATAAATTTCTCGCCATAGGCGACGGGCGCCGTGAGCTTGACTAAGCCTTGGGGTGAGTCCTTTAGGTTTGAGATGGCGCGCTCGGCTTCTTCTAACCCCGTTTGTAATTGGCGGCAGTGACGATAATAAATCGTGCCTTCTTCGGTTAACGACACTTTGCGGGTTGTGCGGTAAAAGAGTTTTGTGCCGAGGCGGTTTTCTAAGGTGCTCACTTGGCGGCTAACGTGGGCGGTGGAGATATTCAGCCGCTGCGCCGCTAGGGTAAAACTTTCGGCCTCAGCCACCGCGACAAATTCAGAAATGCCGTCCCAGAGATACATTGTTGTTACTCAGTAAAAATGAATTGCTTGAATACTAGATTGTCTCTCGCTGAGAAACAAATACAATCCTCCTATTCAGTAGCATCAGTGCAATGGTCGCAAGAATTTGCTTGGCCTGAATTGAATTTATGATACACCAATGACTTACTCCTATTACCTATTCAAGGGACGTAACAATGTCGAACGAAAAACCGCAGTTTATTAAATCAAAGGCCGCAGTGGCTTGGGGACCAGGACAACCGCTTAAGATTGAAGAAGTGGATGTGATGTTACCTAAAGCGGGCGAAGTTTTAGTGCGCATTGTGGCTACGGGCGTGTGTCACACGGATGCCTTTACCCTGAGCGGTGACGATCCAGAAGGCGTATTCCCAGCGATTTTAGGCCACGAAGGCGGCGGTATCGTTGAGCAAGTGGGCGAGGGTGTGACCAGCGTGCAAGTGGGCGATCATGTGATCCCACTTTATACCCCAGAGTGCGGCGAGTGTAAGTTCTGCCTATCGGGCAAAACTAACCTGTGCCAAAAAATTCGTGCGACCCAAGGTAAAGGCTTAATGCCCGATGGCACCACGCGTTTTTATCTTGATGGCAAGCCTATTTTCCATTACATGGGCTGCTCGACCTTCTCTGAATATACCGTGTTACCTGAAATCTCATTGGCGAAAGTCAATAAGAGCGCGCCATTAGAAGAAATTTGTCTGCTGGGTTGCGGCGTGACCACTGGTATGGGCGCTGTGATGAACACGGCCAAAGTGGAAGAAGGCGCAACCGTGGCGATTTTCGGCCTCGGCGGTATCGGTTTATCGGCGATTATCGGTGCTACTATGGCCAAAGCCAGCCGCATTATCGCGATTGATATCAACGAGTCTAAATTCGAGTTAGCCAAAAAACTCGGCGCGACCGATTGCATCAATCCTAAATTACTCGATAAGCCCATCCAAGAGGTGATCGTTGAAATGACCGATGGCGGCGTGGATTACTCATTCGAGTGTATCGGCAACGTCAACGTGATGCGCAGCGCCTTAGAGTGTTGCCATAAAGGCTGGGGAGAGTCGGTGATCATAGGTGTTGCCGGTGCTGGTCAAGAGATTTCAACCCGTCCATTCCAATTAGTTACTGGGCGAGTATGGCGCGGTTCTGCCTTTGGCGGTGTGAAAGGGCGTTCTGAACTGCCCCACATTGTTGAGCGTTACATGGCGGGCGAATTTAAGCTCGATGATTTTATCACCCATACTATGGGACTTGAGCAAATCAATGAGGCGTTTGAGCTGATGCACCAAGGTAAGAGTATCCGTAGCGTGATCCATTTTGATAAATAAGTGGTTTTGCATTTTAAACGGATGCTTCAGCTTGATGTGACTAACGGGCAGACAGGTGCAAATCTGTCTGCTGTGTTGCCAACTGAGCTGACGATAAGCGCCATGACTAACGCTAAGACTAACGTTATAAATAGCGCTAAAAGATTGAGCTTAAAAGGACTTGTATGACCATAGAAAATATCAGTTGTAACAAGAGTTTTGGCGGTTGGCATAAGCAGTATCGCCATCAATCTCAGTCATTAAACTGCGAGATGCGCTTTGCCATTTATCTGCCGCCTGAGGCGGCGAATAAACCAGTGCCTGTGCTGTATTGGCTTTCAGGTCTAACCTGTACCGATGAAAACTTTATGCAGAAGGCGGGTGCACAGCGCATGGCAGCAGTACTTGGGATGGCGATTGTCGCCCCTGATACCAGTCCTCGCGGTGACGATGTGCCCGATGCAGCGGATAAAGCTTACGATTTAGGCTTAGGCGCGGGTTTTTACCTCAATGCGACAAAAGCACCTTGGAATCGTCATTACAAAATGTACGATTACATAGTCCACGAGCTGCCTACCTTGATTGAAGCGCATTTTCCTGTCACTACCCAGCGCGCCATCTCCGGCCATTCAATGGGCGGTCATGGTGCTTTGGTGATTGGTCTGAGTAATCCACACAGATACAGCTCAATTTCGGCCTTTAGCCCGATTTCGAATCCAAGTAATGTACCTTGGGGTATTAAAGCCTTTAGCGAGTACTTAGGTGAAAATCGTGAACATTGGCGCCAGTATGATGCCTGTGAGTTGCTTAAGCTCGCGATTAGCGAAGTGCCAGTACTGATTGACCAAGGTGAAGCTGACAGCTTTTTAGATACCCAATTGATGCCACAATCGCTGGTGGATATCGCCCATACCAAGGGTTATCCCTTGGATGTGCGGATGCAAGCGGGGTACGATCACAGCTACTACTTTATCGCGAGCTTTATTGAAGAGCACCTTAAGTTCCATAGCTTATACTTTAAGCCTTAAATAGCCGATTCAGTAGTCACGCCGATGAGCTAAAACAAAAATGCCGCAACTCACTGAGTTGCGGCATTTTTTATGGTGCGATTAAAGCGATTAGCGAAAGTGAATTAACACTCAGCACTTAGCACTCAACAATGTTGACCGCTAAACCACCTTTGGCGGTTTCTTTGTATTTACTGCGCATATCTCTGCCGGTGTCCATCATGGTTTTGATCACTTTATCTAGTGAAACCTTATGGTTACCGTCACCGCGTAGGGCCATACGAGAAGCGTTGATCGCTTTGATCGCGCCCATGGCATTACGTTCGATACAAGGCACTTGCACTAGGCCGCCCACAGGATCGCAGGTTAAACCTAAGTTATGTTCCATGCCGATTTCAGCCGCGTTTTCAACGTGCTCAACTGTACCGCCCATGATCTCAGTCAGTGCGCCAGCGGCCATAGAACAGGCCACGCCCACTTCACCTTGGCAACCGACTTCGGCGCCCGAAATTGAGGCATTTTTCTTGTACAAAATACCAATTGCAGCGGCAGTTAATAAATAACGTGCGCAGACATCGATATCCACTTCTTGTACGAAGGTATCGTAATAGCATAATACGGCAGGAATAATTCCCGCAGCACCGTTTGTTGGCGCAGTCACGACGCGATCACCGGCCGCATTTTGCTCGTTGACCGACAGGGCGAATAAATCGACCCAATCCATAGCGGTTAATGGATCGACATTGTTACGGCCTTCGGCTTTCAAACGACGGTACAGTGCAGGAGCACGACGACGCAGTTTTAGGCCGCCAGGTAAAATACCTTCCTTCTGATAACCGCGTTCGATACAGGTTTTCATCGTCTGCCAAATATTCCACAGCTTGGCTTTGACTTCATCTTCAGTGGCTAAACTCAGTTCGTTCGCCATCATTAAAGAAGAAATGCTGAGACCTTGCTCGCCGCATAATTCCAGTAAATGAGCCGCACTCACAAAATCAAAAGGTGCCGATTCAATTTGTGAGGCTGGCGATGCATTACGTTGGCTAATTTCATCTTCATCTAAAATAAAGCCGCCACCCACTGAGTAGTAAGTGCGATCAAAAATACATTCCCCTTTACAGTAAGCGTACAAGGTCATGGCGTTAGCATGCGCAGGTAGCGTTTTGCGTCTGTGATAGGTAATGCCTTGCTCACGGGTAAACTTAACCACTTTGCCACAGTGCAGCGTTAAGGTTTCGTCCTTGGAGACGTGTTCTAAAATACCGTCGATACTGTCAGTGTCCACGGTTTCGGGATCTTCGCCCATTAAGCCTAAAATCACTGCTTTGCCCGTGCCGTGGCCTTTGCCTGTTTGGCCGAGGGAGCCAAAGAGTTCGGCTCTTAATTCATCAATCTGGGTCACGAGTCCTGAGTCAGTCAGGTTTTGCATAAAGATTTTGCCCGCTTTCATTGGGCCGACGGTATGTGAACTCGATGGACCTATGCCGATCTTGAACATGTCAAATACGCTAATCATGATAGAAGTCCTGTTGTGTCTTGTTTATTATTTTAGTCTGAGTGCATGGGATTGCTCGCTCTGCAGATTGAAGCACGCTAATCTTGCGCGTGTACTCTGGTCAGTGGCGGCGTTCTTTCATGCGAAATCTGCTTGTGTGATACTCTAACGCCAGTATCCCATAGATTAGTGTGACAATTCACATTAGTTTTTTTTATTCGTAATAGTTCGGATAAGCTGAACTTAATTGGGACTTTTTTACAGGCCATTTTATGGCCAAGAATACAGGCTTCGATAGCGCTACAAGGGTAGGTGGCTCGCTTTTTTTAGCTTTTTTGTGAGCGTGGACTACTTATGGCTTGAGTGGTTATTTTTTGAGTATTAATGAATATTTTTAGGGAGAAGTATGAGCTATTTAATGTTGGATTTACTGTCGTTGGACGTCAGTGAGGCTGAATCTGAGATGCTACGCCATCCACAGGTGGGTGGTTTAATCCTATTTTCCCGCAATTTTTCGAGCCGTGATCAGTTGATCCGTCTGGTACAACAGATACGCCAAATCCGCCCAGAAATATTAATCGCCGTCGATCATGAGGGGGGCCGAGTACAACGTTTCCGTGATGGCTTTACCATTATTCCCGCCATGGGCGACATTCTCCCCGCAGCAAAGGGTGATATGGTATTGGCCAAGCGTTGGGCCTGTGAGCTCGGTTTCTTGATGGCGATTGAATTACTGGCTTGCGATATCGACTTAAGTTTCGCGCCCGTGTTGGACTTAAACGGCGTGAGCCAAGTCATAGGTAAACGCAGCTTTAGCCCAGAGCCCGCCGAGGTTATTACATTGGCCGAAAGCTTTATTGCTGGCATGGCCGCAGCTGGCATGGGCGCCGTGGGTAAACATTTCCCCGGACACGGCAGTGTAGTGGCGGATTCGCACTACGAGAAACCCATTGATGAACGTGATGCCGAGGCCATTTTTGCAAAGGATATCCTGCCGTTTAAAGAATTGATCGCAAAAGAAAAGTTATTAGGCGTGATGCCCGCGCACGTGGTTTACCCTAAAGTCGACCCCAACTCTGCGGGCTTCTCCGAATACTGGCTAAAACAAGTGCTGCGTAAAGAACTTGGCTTTAACGGGGTGATTTTCTCTGACGATCTCGGCATGCAAGGCGCAGGATTTGCGGGCGATTACCGTGCAAGGGCCAGCGCCGCTTTAGCCGCAGGTTGCGACATGATTTTAGTGTGTAATGATAATGCGGGCGTAATGTCGCTACTCGATGGCTTTACTTGGCCTGCGAGCGCGCCACAGTATCCTGCGAGTTTACTTAAACCCAATGCTGCGCAAACGGCAGCTGCGCTCGATAATACGGCCCGTTGGGAAAATGCCAAGCAGCTTGCCGAGCAAATTTGTTTGGCTCAACAGGCGAAAGTTTGATGTAGCGCAAGGTGTGAGATCACTCTTTTGCTAGGGTTAGTTAATTCACTGTAATCAAAAATGATTAAAAGGCCTTGATATGATTTTCTATCTTCATGGATTTGATGCTACTAGCCCAGGTAATCACGAAAAAATGCGTCAGTTGCAATTTATTGACCCTGATGTGCGTTTGATCAGTTACAGCACCTTGCACCCTAAGCACGACATGCAACACTTGCTTAAGGAAGTCGCCAAGCAAATGCAGCATAGCGACGATCCCGCGCCGTTAATGGTTGGCGTAGGACTCGGAGCTTATTGGGCCGAGCGGATTGGATTTTTAAATGGTCTTAAATCTGTGCTGATTAACCCTAATTTGCACCCAGAAAATAATATGCAGGGCAAGATTGACCGCCCAGAAGAATATGCCGATATTGCTAATAAGTGCGTGTCGCAATTTCGTGAAAAGAATACCCACAAGGCCATGTGTATATTTTCGGTGAATGATGAGATGTTCGATAATCAGCAACTCGCCAGTGAATTAAGCGCCTATTATTCGATTGATTGGGATGACGTTCAGCCCCACAAATTCCCCCAACTCGCTGCCCATCTGCCCAAAATAAAAGCCTTTAAGTTGGCTTGATTGATATCGATTGAATAAAAGTATCACTCCTCTTTTTATATTTAAGAGGGGAGTGGATTTATCTCATCGGCTATTTCGCCTTATGGTTTTGGCTTTTAATACTTCAAACCACGCACATTGTGAGTATGACTATTGGGGATAGATTAAGTAGAATTTTAGTGTTGGCTGATATCCCTGCATATAGGCTCACCATGGTATTTACTCACCGACGCGCAGCCAGTCCATCCTTGGATGCTCGACCGCCCCGTCCATTGGGCGGACGGTCGTTTCGCCAATCACCATGGCGCACCTTTTGTGCATTCACGTAACCTGTAGATTTAAAAGACATACGCAACACACTTTTGGACAAAACCTTGTTAGATAATTGGCTCTTTTTAGCCAAATTCGGATTAGCTATTCTTGGAGTAACGTCTTATCGATTTTCAAGTAATACAATGGCATGGTTTGTAACAAAGATAAGGTTGTTTGCCCAGTACCAAAGTCATCGATAGCCACTAAAATCCGCAACTGGCATAAGCTTTCAATACGCTGGCGCCACGTTAAACGCAATCCTAAAGCCCGAGTCAACCTTCATATCGGCAAAATCTTTTAATGCCTGCTCAAAAATATAGTTAGTTAATGGAACAATTAATTTGTCCTCTTCGGCAATGGGAATCAACAAATCAGGTCGCACTAGCCCATTTGCGGGTGCTGCCAACGTACTAATGCCTCGACTCCCTTAGCTTTACCTTTCTCGGCACATCACTGGCTGATAAACTAAGAAAAACTCTTCTTTCTCTATTCCACTACAATGTCATCGGTGAGGGAATGGCGAGTAACTCTTGAATCGAGTACAAATAGGATAGAGCCCGTAAGTAAGACGATGCTAACTGGCCATGAAATGGCCAGAAATATCCATAAGAAATGCCAGAAAAATGCGGGGGACATTTCTAATAACACTGAAAAATTGTTCTCTTCAGAATCTAGTGTTATCACCTTATTTTTTATAAACTCGAGTGATTCAGGGATCGTGTTGCCAGTTATGGATAAAGCGACATTGATAACAGCGCTGGGAAACACATTCGGCTGTACAAAGGAGTCTAATAAATATCTCCCTTCTTTAATGAAGGCGGCGCCGCGCTTAGAGATAGGATCCTAGTTTAATGATACTACTGCTGGCACTGACATATTGACGAAGGTTAACAAGTAATGAATTACTATAAATTAGGTATAAATTCGGAAAGTAAAAAATGGATGAATTATATGAATCCTAGTTCATTTTTTATAGATGGCGAAGGAAATGAATTAAGTGATGTGAAACTATCTGCGATTTAATCTGGATTCAAAGGTGTTTTATATTTCAATGCCTTAAACGAAGGTAAATCACCTCCGGTTGTCTCGGTTGGAACCAGGTTGTTGGCGTTTAATGAGGATGTCTTTTTTGAGGACGATATTAATGTTAGTGGTGTCCAGTTAATACCATTTATAAATAGGCATAACAATTTAAAGTATGTGTTGATGCATGTATTTAATTATATTGACTGCGTTGATTGGGAATATTCTAAAATTGAACGCTGGCCTCTGGGCTACATTCCAGAAGTTTGGGAATCAAAGCGTGGGCGATTTTTTATTGAACCAGTTGTCTATAAGGACAAAATACCTGAAAACTTAGACGCCTTTCGTTTGTATGAGTGGGGTGGTGCATTTAATATAATAATATCCGAAGCTTTCAAAGATAAATTGTTGTCTGTGGAGTTTGATAGTTCCCTTCTTGATTTTAAACCACTATCTCTTAAATAATAAATGCCGAAGAGGTTATTAAACATCCTCGGCATAATTTTGTTTGTATATCCATCCCTCAACTTTGTAGGCGCATATTGATGCGGGACACATATTGGGCAAGGTTCTTGGTGTGCAGGTCAATACCCACAGATTATTGACCATTACAATGCTGATGACTTGGTAATATCATAGCAACTGTCTAGAACCACGGTGAACAGCTCCTAGACAGCCAGCCCCCGCAGTGCTTTTAGATTCTTTCACGTACGTAATCTCCTAATTCTATGATGTTTCCAAATTCAAGATATTGTAGTGGCACACTAATTTTGGCCACCTAAATAGAGGTGATATTATTACCTCGTAGATGACTTTAGGTGAAAACATGAGATCGACAACCAGAAAAACATTTAGTGCTGAATTCAAACTTGAAGCAGCCCAATTAGTCCTCGATAAAAACCATAGCATCATCGAAGCTGCAAAGGCGATGAACGTAGGTAAGTCCACTATGGATAAATGGGTGAGACAGTTAAAACTAGAACGCCAGGGTGGCACACCAAAAGCATCTCCGATTACCCCTGAACAAATTGAAATCCGTGAGCTGAAGAAGCAAATAGCTCGTCTTGAGGAGCACAATCTTATCCTAAAAAAGGCTACCGCTCTCTTGATGTCAGACTCGATGAACAATTTACGCTAATCAGCGCACTCAAGCAGAGCCACTCTATTCTCACAATTTGTAATGCATTCAAAGTGCATCGAAGTAGCTATAAGTATTGGCTAAAAAGAAAAGAACATATTGATACAGACTTTACTATTTTATGCAGTGAAGTGAAGGCCGCACATCGTATTAGTCATGGCTCTGCCGGTGCGCGAACGATAGCGCAATTAGTGACTAACAAAGGGATTGGTCTCAGTCGTTATCGAGCCCGTAATCTAATGAAAAAACTTGGGTTATTAAGCTGTCAGCAGCCTAAGCATTCTTATAGGAAAGCGACACAAGAGCATGTTGCAATCCCCAATACGCTTAATCGACAGTTTGCAGTAACTCAACCAGATCAAGTGTGGTGTGGCGACGTGACGTATGTTTGGGTCGGTAATCGCTGGGCCTATCTAGCCGTTGTTTTAGACTTATTTTCCCGCAAACCTGTTGGATGGGCTTTGTCATTATCACCAGATAGTGCGCTGACCTGTAAAGCTTTGAAAATGGCATTTGAGTTAAGGGGTAAGCCTGAGAATGTGATATATCACAGCGATCAAGGTTCGCATTACACAAGCTTGAAATTCAGACAATTAATATGGCGTCTTCAGATTGAGCAAAGTATGAGTCGCCGCGGGAATTGTTGGGATAACGCACCAATGGAGCGTTTCTTTAGAAGTTTGAAATCTGAGTGGATACCTGCCAGTGGTTATGGGAATTTTACAGAAGCAGATAAAGAGATCACAAATTACATCACTGGATATTACAGTGAGACCAGACCCCATCAATATAATGGTGGGTTAACGCCAAATGAGTCAGAACGTTTATATTGGAATGACTCTAAAACCGTGGCCAATTTTACTTGACCACTACAATTTCTGGTAAGGCCAAGCATAGGCAAATAGATAAGAATTTGTATGGCAGCAGGAGTGGGAATTTTCGGTTGAGCTAACGAGCCGAAACACGGAATGGGGCAATAGCTTTTTAGCTAAACGAACTGCGAAAGTGATAGTTAGGATTGGCATTGCAGCTACAGTGATAGTTGACATGATGGGTGTCGCCGTCGAGCCTATAGGGATACTTCTTATTAAATAAAAAATCGGCGAGTCACTGGGAAACAATGACAATTAATGCCGCACAGCTAGCTTTTTGCATCAGTTATTGATGCCGGAATTCGTCATTAAAAACTTGCCTAAGATTGGCATTGCTGTACCTGTGACTATCTAAAAGGATATTTTAGTCGTGCATTAAGGTGTTGCGCTGGACAGGCAAAATAGCCAAAGCATTTTATTTACTGGGTATGAAAGGGCATAATGCGGCGCTTACTATTTGTTTGAGATACAAGGAATAACCATGAAGTACTTGGTTAGCGTAGTTGCATGCTGTTTATTATCGGCCTGTTCTTTTGGGGATGCTGATGTTGAGTTTACACCTGAAAAAGGGGAAGAGCGCTCGTATCAGCTGTATAGCACCACTAACATCACGGTAGACAATGGTAGTCGTACCGAAACGGTTAACGCCACGTCACATCAATTGCTGCGTTATAAGGTCCTCGAAACAGGCAAAAACAGTCGGTTTCAAGTGCACGTCGATTATATGAACATGCGCGATGGCCAAGGGAGCGGCGTCAGTAGTGGCCAGCGGGCCGATCGTAATCCAGAAATGCACGCTATTTTCTCGCAGGGGTTTGAATTTACGTTAAATCTAGACGATGGCAGGGTTAAAGAATTCAGTGCACTGAACAAACCTGTATGGCAGGCGCTGTTGGCTGAACGCGGCGCAGAGCTTGAGCAGGAACTGAAAAAGCTCTTTAGCTCATCGGCCTTTCTTAGCACCATACCCGCCAAAGCGGGGGCGGTCGTCGCACTTCCTGCCTATCAAGGCCACGCCAATGCCAAGCTTACTGTATTGCAAGTCACTGATACTCATGTGTTAGCCAAAGTTGAAAGTGGCGGCGAGCAAGCCAAAATATACGGTCAGTTGATGTTAGAACGTGAGCGGGGTTGGTTAGCGCAGTTAGCCTTAGTGGCGGAAGCGCCGTTTGAGCGCTACGGCTATAAGGGCAAAGTGCGCAGCAACGTTATTATGTTGCCGCAGGAGCGCCAGTTGGGCGATCTGACGCAGTATTTAGGTTTTTATGATTTCCCAGTATTTGAGTATCAAAAACAACCTGACGTTGTGTTGGATAACGTCAATAAGACCTTAACCCAAGATGCTGTATTTGCCTATGATGCGGGCTACTTTTACCAGCAAGATGATTTATTAAAGCTGACTTATCAGTATGACTTTTCAGGTTTTAAACCCGAAGGCGGGTTTAACTTAACCGATATCACAGCACACAGTGCGGATGGCACAGTACTGCCGCTGCAATTGAGCAAGGTAGGCAGTTACAGTTATCCAGAACAGGATGGTTTCCATCAGTCTGAGCAGCAGAATTTGCTTATCGGTTGGAATGCACCGAATGACCTATTAGCTCAGGTTGCTGAGTTTCGCGCGACTGCCCATTATCGCGGCGCGAAATTAGTCAAACTTAACCTGACCCCCGATCCCAGCAAAACTGTGGCCTTGCAGTATGAAGATATACAGCTGGAACTCTCGCCAATCCCAGATAAACCATTCAGTTATTTGCTGAAATCGCGAGGCAGCACTGACAAATCTTGGTTATACCGGCGCTTTGACGGTGCCGAAGGCGCTATGGTGAAATATCTTTCACCGCCGCCCACTGGGCCGGATTGGTTAACCCCGGCAGAGCAAAATATGGTGGCGTTGGCCTCATCGGCACAATATGAATCGATCACACAGTTTACCTTTCCCGCAGCGCCGCCGACGCTGACACTCTATGTGAATACTGTGGTTGACAGTGGTGAACTGACTAAGAACATTCGTTTTATTCCGACTCAAGATTACGCGCAAAATGTCGCCTATCCGCCGGTGCAGCAACAACTGCTTTATAGTGATGATATGTATGCGTCCTATGTTAATCAGCCGCAAGTTACTGCACCTGAAGACCCCGCCTTACTTGAGCCGCAAGTCGTGGCCAAATACGGCGTCAGTTTGCTGTTAACTTCCGAGCAGGCAGCTGTGTGCACGCTCAGTGTTGTCGATGCACCTAAGGTCAACGAACACACACTGCAATGGACAAACACAAACACAAACACAAGCACTAACAACACGGGTTTTGGTGGAGGGCTGGATAAGTTTGTGCTGTATCAACTGACTAGCGCCGATGGGATCCGCCGCAATTTTTACGACATCAATGTCAGCAGCACTTTGGCCTGTACCGGTACGCCCAAATGGCAAGCGCTAGCGTATCAACCCGAGCAAAGCTGGTTGATTGATATCACTCAGTTGCCGAATGTTGATATCCGTCAAACCGTGGCCGACTTTATGCGGCGCTATCGTTTTTTAAATGCGCAAAATTTACAGCTAGCTCCTGCTATTCAAGGTGACAGCAGTGATTTTTATCAGCGCCCGTTGCAGCAAGTATTACGTGAGGAACGCTGGTTTGTACTGGCGGGGCGCGCAGCACAGATAGAGCAGCTGACGATAAGCGGCGAACCGGTCAATAAAAAGTGGGTTAATACATTCCCTGCGTTACCTTAAGGAGCAGAATATGAGAGTCTTATTACTATTATCTGCGCTACTTATGTCGTTTAATCTGTCGGCTGAGCGAATTTTACTCGACGAACTATGGCGGCTTAGCGATGTGCCTGGTGAAGCCATTTATTATCAGGAGCAAGCACCAACAGAGAAAGATGGCGTGTGGCCGCTACAACTCTTTTATCTGGAGACGGATAAACCCGTTTTTAAGGGTAGCGTCAACAGTCCCAATTTAGCCGAGAGTTTTATCGTTGGTGATTTCGAGTTTTTCTATCCCGATGGTCAACTGTCTCGCAAGGGCAGTAGCGATGCACAAGGGCGTTATCAAGGCACGCATCTGCATTATTGGGAAGACGGAGCGCTCTCGGGAGAGTACCACTACCAGAATGGTCAGTTGCATGGAGATCAGAAAAGTTACCATACCAATGGTCAATTAAGGGAGCTTCAGCATCGTGTGAATGGTGCTGAATTAGGATTATCGCAAAGTTATTTTAACAATGGCCAGTTGCAAACACGCGTAACCTACGGCGCTAACGGTATGGAAGGGCTATATGAAAGCTTTCATAACAATGGTCAGCCGGAGCAAACCGTTAATATGGTGGCGGGAAAAAGAGAAGGCGAGCGACTGTATTGGACAAAAGAAGGCTGGTTATACACTAAAGAGTTTTATCTTAAGGGGAAAATACACGGCGAAGTGTTGATTTACCGATCTGCCGATGTGCTGCAAGAGATTAAACACTACGAGCATGATAAGCAGGTGGGAAACCAGCAGCGTTTTGATGAACAAGGGCGGTTAGCAGAGCTGCAAAAGTATGATAAGGATGGTCGTGAAATTCAACATATTACCTATGATAATGCCGGTAACGTTGCGACCCAAACCGACACGCAATACCTTGCTAAAGGTCAGACTAGCACTGAACAGCGCTTCGATTCTGCGGGAAAGTTAACTTATCAATATCAGCAAGATACTGCAAAAGACTGGAGCTTACGTCAGCGTTTTGATGCAGCAGGTGAGCTGATTGAACGTGATGAACAACTCAAGGGGCGATACGATGGCTTGTATATCGGTGCTGGCTGGAACGGTTATATCAGGCGGATAAACTACCGCAAAGGTCAAATGCACGGTGCATATCGAGAAGACAAGGCCGAGGACGGCGGTTTTGTCATCGGCCAATATCACTTAGGGTTAAAGTCCGGCAAGTGGGTCACAAAAAACGCGGATACGACGCGCAATGAGCAGTTTAACCAACAAGGTGAGCTGAGTGGTGAACAAACAGAAATCGCAGCCGATGGCACGATAATGCGCCGAGAGTTTTATAAAAACGCTAAGTTACATGGCGCGTATTTACTGCGTGGCTTTGATAAACAACTGCAAGCTCAAGGTCAATATGTTAACGGTCAGCGCGAAGGCCAATGGCTGCTGCAAGATGAAAGCAGCTACAGCATGGTTAAGCTCTGGCATGGCAACTATAAAGCTGGACACGAAGTGGGTCATTGGCAAGCCTTTTCCGCCAATGGCCATTTATTAGGGCAGGCCCAGTATGATGATCAAGGTCAATTGCAAGGCAAAGGCTATAGTTTTAACGAAGATGGCAGCCTGCTGCAAAGTGATGAGTATCTTGATAATCAACTGCACGGCAGGTCGGTGTACTACTTTAATGGTGAACCCTCATCCGAGTATCGCTATCAAAATGGTCTGATGATAAGCGAGTAGCACTTCATCACCTAACCACACAATCAAGCAAAAACCGGCTAATTAGGTCGGTTTTTTGCTTTTTGCATCTAGTTTGCTTGCCTTGCTTTATCGTCAGGCATACGCGCCGCTTGTCATTAGAGGGCTCACTTCTCAAACCCTCGTTTCGCGTTTACTAACTTGCCAGAACAAACACAATCTTAACGTTAAACGTCAATACGCCTTTATACTTCTTCGGCTATCACAGGGGATGTTTTTAGACATGAACAATGCAGATGGGTGTACGAGCTGATTTTCAGCTAAAAGCATTATATTCATTCGGGATGGATAGTTTTACTTTTCAAACTCTTGAAAATAATTATTTATTGTGTAAAGTAGCGACCCTTGCTATTTTGTAACAAAATGATACAGAGTTGCTGTTTTATTTGTCCATTTATTGGATATCCCTTTGCGTATGTCGCCCGACACAGCTAGCAGCAGTCTTGTTAGCTGTTTTTTTTGCCTAAATTTAAATATTGTTTGTTTATTGCTCTACAAATCCATAGGTTAACACTTAGCCTTTGGATAATTGCGGCTATGCTTATTTCTATAACAAGGTTCCGTGAAAAAGGAGCGTGAGATGAAGCGAGTATTAATTAATTTGACGGGAAAAGTGCAAGGTGTTGGTTGCCGTCATGCGACCTTGACTAAGGCCAGAGCCCTTGGTGTGACAGGATATGTAACCAATTGCCGCGATGGCAGTGTTGAAGTACTCGCCCAAGGCAGTGACATTGCTGTTAATGCTTTAATTGCTTGGTGCGAAGTAGGTGTGCCTTGCACTGAGGGATTAACCGTAACGGTAGGAGAAGACGAGGCTGATGATATCTACCTCGATTTCTCCATCGTTCAGTCTTAATTTAAACGTACCATGTTAACTTAAGAATTGTGCGGGTTGTGTGTTTGTTCAGTATTGGCCAACAGTCTGTATTGATTCGGCATTCTGATTATTTTGCATTGCACTGGGTTGCGCCATCTTGCGAATTTGGATCACCATGCCCATTTCGGGATGATCTAAATAATGGATTTCTTCACTCTTCACACGGCGGTTTTGCTCCAAAGGCACAGACATTAAAAATGGTGTCATGACTTTGGGTGCCGTGAGTGTTGCGCTGGTATCAGCCGCATCACTGGGTACGGCTGGCATTAATTTTCTGCCTTCTTTGCGCAAGTGCAATGCGGTTTCAATATACAAATAGTGGCTTAAATAGATATTCAGTGTGCCATCTAATTCCCATACCGGTGATACAGCAGGTGCAAGCATTGGCGTGCCATCGGCATTAGTCATAGGCTCAGCTTGAGCTTGCTTAATGATTTTTCTGCCATCGAAGTGATAAGTACCTGAGAAATCTTTACCCGCAAATAAGCGTATGGGTACTGAGCCACTCTTCCCACGCATAGGTTGTTGCCAAGCCATGTGCAGTAAACTGCGCGTACCACGTTCGCGGGAAATACTATTGATAATGCTCGCGAACTGACTTTGGCTGCGGGTTAACAATACTGGGTTGCCATTGGCTGTAGGATAACTGATCTGTGCGCTGCTGATTTCTGATGGGATCACCGGCGGGTAACGATATTCCACACTCGCAGGCGCGGCAGGCATAGGTTCTGACGTCGAGGTACCATTTAAGGTTTCAGCGCAGTGGCTATTTGCATCGGCATCAAATACCAGTGTGCAAGGCGCAGATGCGCTGGGTATCGGCGTGATTGCTTGCGCGATAGCGGGGGAGATTAAGTCTATTGCATTATCGGTTTTCGTCTTGTTCGGCGCATCAGGCCATTGTTCACTTGACTGGCTTTGGCGTTCAAACACATAGACTTCAACCTCGAACCAAGCTTCTGCTTGGACGACCTGACTGTGTGATAGTGCAATGAGTGTAGCGATAGAGACCGCGAGTTTACGTAACACTATTTATCTCCAAGACGATGTTGCGATAATTGTTCTAGCAAGAGTTTCACTAAAGCGAGCCTGTCTTTACTGGTTTCGGCTGCAAGGCTGAACTTTAACTTATTCGGTCCTTCCATTCGATAGATTTGTGGCTGGCTTTGGAGTAATCCAATAATAAACACAGGATCTATGACATGATCATCACTAAATTCGATGCTGCCACCTTTACTGTGCACTTCTATTTTAGTCGCACCTAAGTGAGTCGCCTCATGTTTATAGAGGGTCATTTCCATTAAGTTACGCGTCGGTTCAGGTAATAAGCCAAAACGGTCGATTAATTCGACTTTTAACTCATCCAGCGCCGCCTGTGTTTCGCACCCTGCGATGCGTTTATAGAGCGACAGACGAATATTTACGTCGCTCACATAGGCTTCAGGCAGTAGGGCGGGGATACGCAGTTCAATTTCGCATTGCTGATTGAGCATTTGCGCCAGTGACGGTTCTTTGCCTTGTTTTAAGGCTTTGACTGCCGCTTCGAGCATTTCCATGTACAAGCTAAAACCAATTTTCGAAATATGGCCACTCTGTTCATCGCCCAAGAGTTCACCTGCGCCGCGGATCTCTAAATCTTGGGTCGCCAGCATAAAGCCCGCACCGAGATTTTCAAGAGCATCAATGGCTTCTAAACGTTTGCGCGCATCTGGGGTCATACGTTTGGGATGCGGCGTCATCAAATAGGCATAGGCCTGATGGTGCGAGCGTCCGACGCGGCCGCGTAATTGGTGTAACTGTGCCAGACCAAAGGTATCGGCGCGCTCAATAATAATGGTGTTGGCACTCGGAACGTCGATACCGGTTTCGATAATAGTGGTACAGACTAACACGTTGAATCTTTGATGGTAAAAGTCTGACATTACCCGTTCTAGATCGCGCTCACGCATTTGACCGTGGGCAACGACGACTCGCGCTTCAGGCAATAAATCGATAATGCCTTGGGCACATTTCTCAATACTTTCAACATTATTGTGCAGGTAATACACTTGGCCGCCACGGAGAATTTCCCGCAGAATAGCCTCGCGCACAGTCGCGGGATCCGATTCCCGCACAAAGGTTTTCACTGCTAAACGTTTGGCGGGCGGGGTGGCTATAATTGATAAATCGCGCATGCCCGACATGGCCATGTTTAAGGTGCGCGGAATAGGCGTTGCGGTCAGGGTTAAGATATCCACGTTGGCGCGCAGCGCTTTGATTTTCTCTTTCTGACGCACACCGAATCTATGTTCTTCGTCGATAATCAACAGGCCTAAGTTTTCAAACTTGGCCTCAGATTGCAGTAGCTTGTGGGTACCTATAACGATATCGACTTTGCCTTCTTCCAATTGCTGCAGCACTTGAGTCTGCTCTTTGGCGGTACGAAAGCGTGACATCACTTCAGTGACCACGGGCCAGTCGGCAAATCTGTCTTTAAAGTTTTCATAGTGTTGCTGGGCAAGCAATGTGGTCGGAACTAGCACGACCACTTGTTTACCAGCGTTGACGGCCACAAAGGCGGCGCGCATGGCGACTTCGGTTTTACCAAAGCCCACATCGCCACAGACTAATCTGTCCATTGCGGTCGGCGATTGCATATCGGCTAACACGGCAATGATGGCGCTTTCTTGATCAACGGTTTCTTCGAAGGGGAAGCCGCGGGCGAATTGAGCGTATTCTTCTTCGTCAATTGCGCAGCTTTCGCCAGGACGTGCTTGGCGACGGGCATAGACATCGAGCAGCTCGGCCGCGACGTCGCGGATTTTTTCAATCGCCTTTTTCTTGGCTTTAGCCCACGTCTCGTTGCCGAGTTTATTTAAGTGGGCGTCTTCATCGGCGCCAACACTGTAACGGCTGATGAGATGCAATGAAGACACTGGCACATACAGTTTGTCACCGCCAGCGTATTCTAATTGCAAGTATTCTGCGACCAGTCCACCCGTATCTAAGGTGACTAAGCCCCGATAAAGTGCAACGCCGTGCTCTAAATGCACTATGGGCTGGCCAACTTTGAGTTCGGCCAAGTTTTTAATCAGGGCATCATTACTGATCTGACGCTGTTTTTCACGGCGGCGTTGCTGGGAAATACGATGGCCGAAGAGTTCAGTCTCACAAATGATACTGATACTTTCTTTGGCGCTGATCTGCAGCAAACAACCGCGTGACAGCGGCGACACGATAAGGCCTAACTTGGCATCACTTTGAATAAATTCATCAAAATGGTTAAACAGTGCAGGTTTTAACTGAATTTTAGCGAGTAATTCAAGCAGCGCTTCGCGGCGACCCTCGGACTCGGCGCTAAACAACATGCGTTTGGCGCTGCTGGCATAATCTTGCAGCGCTAGCAGCGGTTGCTTTAATTTATGATTGGCGCTGATGTCGGGCAGGGTGCTGGCGGCAATAACAACCGCTTTCGTTGTTTCAATGCCATCTGCTGGCACTTGCATTTGATAACGTGGCAGCGGTTTAAAGGCGGCAAATAACTCTTCTATGAGTAAATACAGCTCTTTAGGCGCCAGTAATGGCCGCAGCGGATCGACGCGTCTGTCTTGATAGCGATGTTCGACTTCTTGCAGATGGGCGCGCGCCGACTTTTCGATATCACCTAAGGTGACGAGTTGAGTGTCCTTGGGCAAGTAATCGAATAGGGTGGCGGTGTCATCAAAAAATAGCGGCAGGTAGTTTTCGATCCCCGCCGGCATCAAGTTACGGCTCACTAGCTGATAAACCGATTCCGGCTCTTTGACTATGACCTCGAAACGGCGGCGGTATCTTTGCCTAAAACCTTCGATGGCCGAACTGTCGGTTGGGAATTCCTTCGCGGGCAATAGGCGAATTGAGTCGACAGGTTGCAATGAGCGTTGGGTTTCTGGATCAAAATGGCGAATGGTTTCCACTTCTTCATCGAATAGCTCGATGCGCAGTGGCATATTCATCCCCGTTGGGAAGATATCCAGAATCGAACCGCGAATGGCAAACTCGCCATGTTCATACACTTGCTCCACCGAATGGTAGCCAGTGTCGGTTAAATGCTGGCGTACATCGTGTAACTTGTAGCTATCCCCCTTTTTGAGCACAAACACGTTGGCGCTTAAATAGGCCTTAGGTGGCAGGCGTATCATCAAGGTGGTGACGGGCACGATAACGATATTTTGCTCAATCTGAGACAGCTGCGATAGCGTTTCGAGTCGCTGGGAAATTAAATCCTGATGGGGCGAAAAACTGTCGTAGGGCAAGGTTTCGCGGTCAGGGAATAATCTGACCTTAATGCCTGTTTTACTGAGCAAATAACTCAGCTCTAACTCTAAGCTTAAGGCGCTTGGCGTGTCACTGGTGACGACTAAGGTCGTTCCCTTATGTTGACGCGCTAAATTGGCGAGTGTAACGGCTTGGCAAACGCCGCCCACGGTGGACAGAGTCTGAATTTGTGTGCCATTTTTGACGGCTGGCGGCGTTAGGGCTGATATGTGAGTCATTGGCGTGCGATAAACTGATTCATTCACAAAGAGTTGCAGACATTGTAGAGACTTGATGGCGTAGGTGCCAGAGAAAAGTCAGCGGCTATTGACGCTCGTCTCTGGCGAGTTTGCGTAACTTGAGTTGTTTCTGTTGCACATTGAGGCTGGCTTTGACTAATTGCTCCACGTCAGATTCAAGAATTTGACTGAATTCAAAGTCAGTTTGCCATTGTAAATGTTCAGGTAGAGTATGTTGCTCTGTACTGTCATTACGACTCATATCGCCTTCGGCTTGTGCTATTTTTTGTGCTTGAGTGGCGATGACTTTGCCAAAACAGAGAATGGCAACTAATTCGTCGTGAATAAACAGAGTAATTTTATAGTGGGAGCCAATGTCTAAGGCTGTTGGGGTGAGTAATCTCAGGCCACTGCCACCAAATTGGTTACCAAAGCATTTTTCGCCCTCTTGGGTTTCTTTTTCTAATACATGTTGCAGCACTAAATCTACTTTGCGGGATTGCAGCTTTAAAAAATCCACGACAACTTTTGCCTCGTTATCTAAATGGCGCAGCTGTAGCAAGCAGTTAGCTTCGAGTGTTTTGACTTCGCTGAGCAGTTGAATGCCTAATGATTGCATTGATCTCAGTGCCATTTCTGAGGGTAATGGCTGGGAACTCGGCCATTGGCTTAGGTAGGCGGTAAAGTGGTGAGGCACACTAAAATACGGATTGGTGTCAGTGAACAAGGCTTGCCTCTTTATTTATAGGACCAATACCCCTATTATCGTGCCCATCTTCATGATTTAGCAAGTTCAGCACACAGGACGCAACCCTCTTTCAATGAATCCAGGATTCCCTTTCTATATTGGTTACCGTTATTGGCGGGCCAAAAAAGCGAACGCGTTCGCGTCGTTCATTACCTTATTTGCCGTGTCGGGCATTTTTTTAGGCGTTGCAGCCCTGATCGTTGTCAGTTCAGTGATGAATGGCCTTGAAGGCCAACTTAAGCAACGTATCTTAGGTGCCGTGCCACAATTAACCCTTTATAGCGAAGCGCCATTAGTCGATTGGACAAAGCAGGCGAGTGCGCTTAAAGCCTTACCGGGCGTGTTAGGCGTTACACCGAGCGTATCGACGCAGGCCATGGTGCAATCGGCGTCGAATATTCGCGCTGTGCAGGTTTATGGGGTGTTTCCCGAATTAGCGCAAAAGTTATCCTCCGTTGCGCAGCACACTTACTCAGGTGCATTTGAACAGTTGGCGAGTGGCGACTTCAAGGTGATTTTAGGAGCTGAGCTCGCACGGCAACTCAAAGTCGCTCCCGGTGATACGGTACGATTATTGAGTGGTGATGGTGTGGTGTACTCCCCATTAGGCCCAGTGCCGAGTCAACGTAAGTTCTTGGTATCTGGCATTTTTGAAATGGGCTCTCAGGTTGATGCAGGCGTTGCATATATCCATTATCAAGATGCAAAGCGTCTAATGCGTCAACCGAGTGAGGCTATTGATCAGCTTAGACTCTATTTAACCGATCCCTTTAGTGCGCCCGCTTTAGCGTCTAAAGTGCAGGATGTTCTCGCTAAACAAGATATTAAGGTAACAACTAGCGATTGGCGTGATACCTATGGTCACTTGTTTGGTGCGGTAAAAATGGAAAAGAACATGATGTCACTGATGCTGAGCCTGATTGTGGCCGTGGCCGCATTTAATATCGTCTCGGCGCTAGTGATGATGGTGGTCGATAAAACCACGGATGTGGCAGTGCTAAAAACCCAAGGCGTAACCACGCCCGCCGTGATGGGCATTTTTGTGGTGCAGGGTTCGCTCAATGCTGTACTTGGTTTAGTGCTTGGGCTCGCGGTAGGTATACTTATCACTTTGAATCTGAATGGCATTATGACGACCTTAGGCATTTCGATTTTAGGTGCGGGACAGAGTTTACCAGTAAAACTGGAGTTGATGCAGTTGTCAGTGATCGTGATAGGCACGCTATTGGTCACCTTGTTGGCGACCTTATATCCCGCGCTGCGTGCGGCCAGAGTGCAACCTGCAACTGCGTTGAGATACGAGTAAACTCGTGAGCTTTTACGAATAGTCGTCACCCATGGGCATTCATCCGTGAGTGATGGTTTGCCAAGATGAAAATAATTT
Source organism: Shewanella sp. DC2-4 (assembly GCF_013248875.1). Taxonomy (NCBI): domain Bacteria; kingdom Pseudomonadati; phylum Pseudomonadota; class Gammaproteobacteria; order Alteromonadales; family Shewanellaceae; genus Shewanella; species Shewanella sp. DC2-4. The sequence continues at coordinate 1,803,894 of NZ_JABRVR010000002.1, forward strand.
AATGCATTGATTTAATGAAATAAATTGATGCCAAAGCATGTTTAAGAGAGAACTTCAATGCAAGACGTGTTACTGCAAGTGCAGAGTGTCAGTAAGAGTTACCATGATGGCGCCGTGACCACGCAAGTGTTGTCTAATGTCGATTTGCAGGTGTTCAAGGGCGAGCAGTTGGCGATTGTCGGCAGCTCAGGCTCAGGTAAGAGCACACTGCTGCATATTATGGGGACTTTGGATGAGCCAACCGCGGGCAAAGTCTTGTTGCTAGGCGAAGATTTATACCAAATGTCTAGTGCACGCCAAGCGCAGATCCGCAATCAAGATCTTGGCTTTATCTATCAATTCCATCATTTATTGCCTGAATTCACTGCGCTAGAAAACGTCGCTATGCCGGCATTTATTCAAGGTAAAGATCGTAAACAAGCGCTCGCCGATGCCAAAGTCTTATTGGAGCGGGTAGGGCTAGGGCATCGTATGACGCATATTCCCGCCGAGCTGTCGGGAGGGGAGCGTCAGCGCGTCGCTATCGCGCGGGCGCTAATCAATCAACCTAAGCTGGTGTTGGCCGATGAACCTACGGGTAACTTAGATGCCAACAGCGGCGATGCGGTTTATGAGTTGATCCGCGAGCTGGCCGATCAGTTAGGTACGGCGTTTGTGGTGGTGACCCATGATCATAAATTGGCTGCCCGTATGGACCGCCAACTGATGATGAAAAACGGTTACTTGCAATTAGCGGCGGAAACCCAAGTATGAAAGGACCGTTAGCCCTATCCATTGGTTGGCGTTTTTATCGCGCCCGCCAATCCAACAGTTTTATTAGTTTTATTTCCTTTGCATCGACTGCCGGTATCGCTTTAGGTGTGGCGGTATTGATCATAGTTCTGTCTGCAATGAATGGTTTTGAGCGAGAGCTAGAGCAAAGATTACTGGGTGTAGTGCCACAGGCGGACATTGTCGGGGTGGACGAACCTATCGTCAATTGGCAGAGTGTTGCGCAAGGTGCGCTACAAATTGAAGGTATTCGTGGTGCAGCCCCCTTTATCCGCATGCAAGGTTTAGTGCAGAAGCCAGGTGGTTTTCAAGGCTTAGCCGTGGTGGGTATTGATCCGAAAGAAGAAACGAAGGTTTCAACTTTGTCACAGTTTATGAGTGATGCAAGCTGGCAGAGTCTGAGCCAAGATGAGAATCATATCGTCCTTGGCGAGAGTTTATTGACTAAGTTGGGGCTTGAGGTGGGTGATACGCTGGCCTTATATGTGCAGGATATCGATCCCGACGCGGCAGGTAGTTTACGTGCTGCGAAGAGCCATCGTTTTGTGGTGTCAGGCACCTATCATCTGGGCGGCGAGCTTGAACTGACAACCGCTTATATTCCATTGCAATACGCGGCGCAGATCTTGAACATGAATAACGGTGTAACGGGTGTGCGTATTAGCGTCGATAAAGTGTTTGATGCACCAGTAAAAGTGCGCGAACTCGGTTATGCGCAAAAGCAGTCTGTGTATATCAGTGACTGGACCCGTACTCAAGGGCATTTATATCAAGATATTCAGTTAGTTCGTACTGTGATGTATTTAGTTTTAGTGTTGGTGATTGGTGTGGCCTGCTTTAACATCGTCTCCACCTTAGTCATGGCGGTGCGGGATAAAGCGTCCGAAATTGCGATTTTGATGACCATGGGCTTGAGTCGTTTGGCTGTGATGGGGATTTTCATGGTGCAGGGCGCGTTAAACGGTCTGCTTGGCTGTGGTCTTGGCGGCATTATCGGCGTGAGTGTGGCGCTGAATTTAAGTGCGATTGCGAGCTCAGTTGAGCAGTTACTCGGTATTCAACTGCTCTCGGCCGATGTTTACTTTGTCGATTTTTTACCGTCTGAGTTGCATGTTTCGGATGCAGTACTGGTGATTGTGATGGCGTTTGTGATGAGTTTAATCGCGACTTTGTATCCCGCTTGGAAGGCGAGCCAAATTGCACCAGCACAAGCGTTAGCGGGTAGATAACTGGATAAGTGGTTGTTCGTCCTGTTAGCCGATTTAGGCTGAAATCAGTGCAGATGTTTTCAGGACACTCCTTTCTTCCCAATGACTATTGCTTAATTACTATACTATTTCTAAATACGATATTGTGGTGACTGAGGACTTGATGACTCGAGTACTTAAGGCTTTAGAATGAAAACCATATAAACAAAAAGGCCAGTGGGTGCTCTTAAAGAGATTACCACTGGCTTTTTTTGTATCTGTTTTATGCGTTTATTTAAAGCTAAGTGTTAATCTTGATTAACGCTTTAAGCCTTCGTTCAATAATGGACGCATGATCTTCACTAATTCTGTGGTCACCTTAGGCGAGCCAGCAACTATGTTGCCTGAAACCAAATAGTTATGGTTGCCAGTAAAATCAGTCACAGTACCGCCCGCTTCGCGGCAAATCAGATCGCCAGCAGCGATATCCCATGGCTTTAAGCCGATTTCAAAGAAACCGTCCAAACGACCCGCGGCAACATAGGCTAAATCTAATGCGGCAGAACCTGCGCGACGTAAGTCAGCACATTGGCCGAAGACTTCGCCGAAAATAGCCATGTAAGTTTCAGTGTGTTGACGCGCCTTGAATGGGAAGCCAGTACCAATCATAGTAGGTGCTAATTCATTCACGTTGGTAACACGCAGACGGAAATCATTGAGTTTTGCGCCTTTACCACGGACGGCGGTAAAGAGTTCTTCACGGACAGGATCGTAAACAACGGCAACTTCAGTCTTGCCTTTGTATTGCAGAGCGATAGAAACCGCGAAGTGGGGAATGCCTCTAACAAAGTTGTTAGTGCCATCCAGAGGGTCGACTATCCAAACATAGTCTTTATTCTCACCGCGGTTTTCGCCTTTCTCTTCACCCACGATAGTGTGATCAGGGTAAGATTTACGAATTTGGTAAGTAATTGTCGCTTCTGCTTCCTTGTCTACACTGGTAACAAAATCGTTGATACCTTTTGAACTGACTTCGATACGGTCAAGTTCAGTATAGGCGCGCATAATAGTTTGGCCGGCCGCGCGGGCAGCGCGTACAGCAATCGTCAGCATCGGATGCATTGCAATCCCCTGGATGTTAAAGAACGTTAAAATAGCGGGCGGTATTATACTCGATTTGATAGTTATATCAAATACCGATTTTCATATAAGCATTCGGCAATGGCTGTGATAATATTCGTCCCCAACGTTTTATGAATTAAATTAAGTTGTTTCATGCTAAGTAATATTCGAGTGGTTTTAGTGGGGACTTCGCACCCCGGCAATATTGGTTCTACTGCCAGAGCGATGAAGACTATGGGTCTGTCTACTCTGTATCTTGCAGAACCACGGGTTGAGCCCGATGGTCATTCCATAGCATTAGCCGCGGGTGCATCGGATATTCTGAAACATCTTGTGAAAGTGGATTCACTTGCTGAAGCGATTGCCGATTGCAGTCTAGTGATTGCAACCAGCGCGCGCAGTCGCACTTTAGATTGGCCCATGTTAGAGCCAAGACAAGCTGGGGTGAAATTAGCGACCGAGGCACTTAAAGGCCCTGTTGCGATTGTGTTTGGCCGTGAAAACCATGGTTTAAGCAATGAAGAGCTGCAACAGTGCACTTATCATGTGGCTATCCCTGCAAATCCAGAGTACAGCTCGCTTAATCTGGCGCAAGCCGTACAAATCATTTGTTATGAAACCCGCGTTGCCCATCTCGCGCAAAAAGACGTTGCCGAAGAAGAGCTGACTGAGTATCCCTTGGCTGCCGATCAGGAACGTTTTTTCGCACACCTTGAAACGACACTGTTATCAACTGGATTTATCATAAAGAACCATCCTGGACAAGTGATGATGAAACTTCGCCGCTTGTTTAGTCGTGCACGGATTGAGAGTCAGGAAATGAATATCCTCAGGGGTATTTTGACGTCAATTGAGAAAGTGGCGGGTTCTAAAGAAAAATAGCCAAACCTTAATAATTAACACTAATCGCGAAGGATAAACAATGGGCGTGATAGCTAGGCTAAAAGAAGATATTGAATCTATATATCACCGTGATCCTGCGGCGCGTAGCGCGTTTGAGATCTTGGTTAACTATCCAGGCATGCATGCCATTTGGTTGCATCGGATAAGCCATAAGCTATGGAAGCGCGATTGGCGCTTAACGGCACGTTGTTTATCGACGTTTTCCCGTTGGTTGACAGGGGTTGAAATCCATCCTGGGGCAACCATAGGTCATCGATTTTTTATCGACCACGGTATGGGCGTTGTGATTGGTGAAACGGCTGAGATTGGTGATGATTGCACCCTTTATCACGGTGTCACGCTTGGTGGAACCACCTGGCAGGCGGGGAAACGTCACCCTACGTTAGCCAATAACGTGGTGGTGGGCGCAGGGGCAAAAATCCTCGGTCCTATTACCATGCACGATGGTGCGCGTGTGGGTTCGAATTCTGTTGTGGTGAAAGATGTGCCCAAAGATACCACGGTTGTGGGGATTCCTGGGCGCGTGGTGGCTACACCGTCACCGCAATCGAAAGAGAAAACTGAACGCCGCAGCGCGATGGCAAAAAAATATGGCTTCGATGCGTACGCGGTATCACCGGATAATCCCGATCCGGTGGCCAATGCAATAGGGCAGATGCTCGATCACATGCATTTGATGGACTCGAAAGTTCAAGAGTTGTGTCAAGCCATTCAAGGGCTGGGTGGCAATGTCTGCACTGAAAAACTGCCAGAGCTTGATATGGGCGAGTTTAATGATGCAGAAAAAGCGGCAGCGGAAAAACGCCATAGTGCATTAGATGAGTTTGATCCGAGTATCTAAGTTTCAAGAAATGGTTCAACTTAGCGGTCTAACTTGCTTAAGGGCTGACCCTTACAAGGGTCTCGTTTAGCGTTTTACTTTAGCTTATCCTGTTGTAAAGGCGCATATTGCGATCAAACCAGAGTTTGATCGCGCCATAGTACCGAGATCACTTTTATCCTGCGTTTATATCGTGCTAGATGTCGATTAATTGGCGCTCTAGCATTGAATCTTAAGCCGGAAACAGGTTAAATACCCCACCCAGATGAAAGGGTATTGGTTATGCGCACACTCAATACTTGAGTGTTTTAGTAGGTTTTAATACTTGACTGAATTACTCGGGTATGTTGAAATAAAGCATACCTCTTCGGGAGCTATGGTAGTTATGAAACTTACATCAAAAGGTCGTTATGCAGTAACCGCTATGCTAGATGTGGCAATCCACTCAGCATCGGGACCAGTTCCCTTAGCGGATATCTCTGAAAGACAAGGGATTTCGCTTTCCTATCTGGAACAACTCTTCGCTAAGCTAAGAAAACACGGTTTAGTGGCCAGTGTACGTGGACCGGGCGGTGGTTATCGCTTAGGCCTAGAAGCCAATGATATTTCAGTCGGCATGGTTGTCCATGCTGTAGACGAGTCTGTCGATGCGACTCGTTGCCAAGGACTTGGCAATTGTCAGAGTGGAACTCGCTGCTTAACCCATTCACTTTGGGGCGATTTAAGCAAACAAATTTCCGATTTTTTAGATGGTATCAGTCTTGCCGGCTTGATGCAGAAGCGAGATGTGCAATTTATCTCACTTAAGCAAGACACTATGCAAAAGGAACAAAGAGTCAGTTTATAGCGGCACTTTGTTATATATAAAAATAATTTTTGTACGTTGTATGTAGCCTCTACCAGAGACTGCTCAGTACGGAGTGTGTTATGAAGCTTCCTATCTATTTAGATTATGCCGCCACCACGCCTGTTGATCCTAGAGTCGCGGAAAAGATGTTCCAATGCATGACAATGGACGGCATCTTTGGTAATCCGGCCTCACGTTCACACCGCTACGGCTGGCAAGCCGAAGAAGCGGTGGATATTGCTCGCAACCAAGTTGCCGAGTTAATTAACGCCGATCACCGCGAAATTGTGTTTACCTCTGGCGCGACGGAATCGAACAACTTAGCGATAAAAGGTGTTGCTCATTTCTATCACAAGAAAGGCAAGCACATCATCACCAGTAAGACTGAACATAAAGCGGTTCTCGATACTTGTCGCCAATTAGAGCGTGAAGGTTTCGAAGTGACTTATTTAGAGCCTGCGGCTAACGGCATCATTCCTATGGAACGTTTAGAAGCAGCGATGCGTGACGACACTATCCTTGTCAGCATTATGCACGTGAACAACGAAATTGGTGTTATCCACGATATCGATGCAATCGGTGAACTATGCCGTTCAAAAGGCATCATTTTCCATATGGATGCGGCGCAAAGTGCAGGCAAAGTGCCTATCGATGTGCAAGCCACTAAAGTGGATTTGATCTCTATTTCTGGCCACAAAATGTATGGCCCTAAAGGTATCGGCGCACTATATGTTCGTCGTAAGCCACGCATTCGCTTAGAAGCGCAAATGCACGGTGGTGGTCATGAGCGCGGTATGCGTAGCGGTACGTTACCAACGCATCAAATCGTAGGTTTAGGTGAAGCTGCTGCAATCGCAAAAGCGGAAATGGCCTCTGATGACGCGCGTATCGGTGCATTACGTGACAAATTATGGAATGGCATCAAGCACATTGAAGAAACCTATATCAATGGCGATGCGATTGACCGTGTTAGCGGTAGCCTCAACGTCAGCTTCAACTATGTTGAAGGTGAGTCGTTAATGATGGCACTGAAAGATTTAGCGGTTTCATCGGGTTCGGCTTGTACCTCAGCCAGCCTAGAGCCTAGCTACGTATTACGTGCACTTGGCTTAAATGATGAAATGGCACATAGCTCAATTCGTTTCTCAATCGGCCGTTTCACAACCGAAGAAGAAATCGATCACGCTATCGAAGTTATTACTCAATCTATTGATAAATTAAGAGAAATGTCTCCTTTGTGGGAAATGTTTAAAGATGGGATCGACCTGAACCAAGTTCAATGGGCACATCATTAATTCTGACCTTTACAATAGATAATTTTGGAGCAGTACCATGGCTTACAGTGAAAAAGTGATAGATCATTATGAGAATCCACGTAACGTTGGTTCTTTTGATAAAAACGATCCTTCGGTCGTGACCGGTATGGTAGGCGCGCCTGCTTGCGGTGACGTGATGAAACTTCAGTTGAAAATTGGTGCTGATGGCATCATTCAAGATGCTAAGTTCAAAACCTACGGTTGTGGTAGCGCGATTGCGTCTAGCTCACTGGTAACTGAGTGGGTTAAAGGCAAGACTATCGAACAAGCTGCGGCGATCAAAAACACGGATATCGCTGAAGAATTGGCATTGCCACCAGTGAAGATCCACTGTTCAATTTTGGCTGAAGATGCCATTAAAGCTGCTATCGACGAGTACAAATCGAAACAAGCTAAGTAACATCTGGAGTTAAGATGGCGATTACAATGACCCCAGCGGCAGCCGATCGTGTCAGATCTTTCTTAGTCAACCGAGGCAAAGGTGTAGGCCTGCGTCTCGGCTTAAGAACATCAGGCTGTTCTGGTATGGCTTATGTACTTGAGTTCGTTGATTCTTTAAATGATGACGATGAAGTGTTTGATATCGAAGATGTGAAAATCATCATAGATGCCAAGAGCCTTATCTATCTTCAAGGGATCGAGCTGGATTTTGTTAAAGAAGGGCTGAATGAAGGCTTCCAATTTAACAATCCTAACGCAAAAGGTGAGTGTGGTTGTGGTGAGAGTTTCACTGTTTAACCGCTAAAGTTGACGCATGAATTATTTCGAGCTGTTTAAATTTTCCCCTGCCTTCGATATTGATACCGCCTTACTTGCAGAACGCTATCGCGAACTGCAACGGGCGGTTCATCCCGATAAATTTGCCAATGATACTGAGCAGCAAAAATTGCTGTCGGTGCAGCGCACGGCGCAAGTCAATGATGGTTTTCAAACCTTAAAAGATCCCATTCGCCGCGCCGAGCATATGTTATCGCTGCGTGGTATTGAATTAAGCCATGAAACCACGACAGTGAAAGATACTGGCTTCTTGATGCAGCAAATGGAATGGCGCGAGGCGTTAGAAGATATACGCGATAGTGCCGATCCTCAAGCGAGTATTGACGAGCTATATCAATCGTTTGCGCAGTACCGCGCGCAACTCACTCAGCAATTGACTCAACTGTTAACCAGTGAGCAGGCTGAAGATGCATTGTTAGCGGCAGATCAAGTTCGCAAACTCAAATTTATGGCAAAATTACACGACGAGTTGACCAGAGTCGAAGACGCTCTGTTAGATTGATTTTCCGTGTTTATGTTACTTTGCTGACTCAAGTACGCTTGAGTTGGCATTACTAAGTTGGATATATATGGCCCTTTTGCAGATAGCTGAGCCCGGTCAAAGTGCCGCGCCGCACCAACATAGACTTGCCGTTGGCATCGATTTAGGTACGACCAATTCTTTGGTGGCGGCCGTTCGAAGTGGAGAGACGGCAACCCTGCCGGACGAACTTGGACAGCATTCATTACCTTCTATCGTGCGTTATACCCAAGATTCAGTCGAAGTCGGCGCACTTGCGGCGTTGAGTTCGGCGCAGGATCCGCAAAACACGATCGTTTCGGTAAAGCGTTTTATGGGCCGCAGCCTAGCGGATATTAAAGCTGGCGAGCAATCATTGCCCTACGAGTTTGCCGAAAGCGAAAACGGTTTACCTTTATTTGTGACTCCCCAAGGCCAAGTGAATCCCGTGCAAGTGTCTGCGGAGATTTTACGCCCGCTGATCGCCCGCGCTGAAAAAACCTTAGGCGGCGAACTGCAAGGTGTGGTGATCACTGTGCCTGCGTATTTCGACGATGCTCAGCGCCAAGGCACAAAAGATGCCGCAGCTTTGCTGGGTGTTAAAGTGCTACGTTTGTTGAATGAACCGACGGCTGCTGCGATTGCCTATGGCTTAGATTCTAAGCAAGAGGGCGTGATTGCCATCTATGATTTAGGTGGCGGCACTTTTGATATTTCTATTTTGCGCTTGAATCGTGGTGTATTTGAAGTGTTAGCCACTGGTGGTGATTCAGCGCTTGGCGGCGATGATTTCGATCATTTACTGCAAGCACATATGCAGCAAGTGTGGCAGCTTAGCGACATCGACTCACAATTAAGTCGTCAGTTGCTGATTGAATCGCGTCGAGTTAAAGAAGCCTTAACTGATGCAGCAGAAACTGAAGCGAAAGTGATCCTTGCCGATGGTACTGAACTGACGCAAATCGTTACTAAAGCTGAATTTGATGCCATGATTGCGGCATTGGTGAAAAAGACGATTGCCAGCTGTCGCCGTACCCTGCGTGATGCGGGCGTGACGACGGATGAAGTGCTTGAAACTGTGATGGTTGGCGGTTCAACGCGCGTGCCATTAGTGCGTGAACAAGTCGAAGCTTTCTTCGGTAAACCACCGCTGACATCTATCGATCCCGATCGTGTTGTCGCCATTGGTGCGGCCATTCAAGCCGACATTTTAGTGGGTAACAAACCCGAATCGGATTTGTTATTGCTCGATGTGATCCCTTTGTCATTAGGCATAGAGACCATGGGCGGCTTAGTGGAAAAAGTGGTATCGCGTAATACCACGATTCCGGTTGCACGGGCGCAGGAATTTACCACCTTTAAAGATGGTCAAACGGCCATGGCATTCCATGTGGTGCAGGGCGAGCGTGAGCTCGTTGCCGATTGCCGCTCACTGGCGCGTTTTACCTTAAAGGGTATTCCGCCGTTAGCCGCTGGCGCTGCGCACATTCGGGTGACATTCCAAGTGGATGCTGATGGTTTACTTAGCGTGACGGCGATGGAGAAATCCACCGGCGTGCAGTCTAGTATTCAAGTTAAGCCGTCTTTTGGTTTATCGGATACTGAAATTGCCACTATGCTGAAAGATTCGATGAAGTATGCTAAAGACGATATCGGTCGTCGTATGCTGGCTGAGCAGCAAGTGGAGGCGGCGAGGGTACTCGAGTCTTTACATGCCGCGTTAGCGAAGGATGGCGATTTGCTGAATGCCGATGAGCGTGCTCAGATCGATGCTACTATGGCCAATGTGGCGCAAGTGGCTACGGGCGATGATGCCGATGCGATTAAACTCGCGATTGAAAAACTGGATGAGCAAACCCAAGATTTTGCTGCCAGACGTATGGACAATTCTATTCGAGTGGCATTCAAAGGCCAGTCGATCGACAACATATAGGTGATGTAATGCCCCAATTAGTCTTTCTTCCCCATGCCGAGTTGTGCCCTGATGGCGCTGTGCTTGAGGCGAATGTTGGTGAGACCATTCTCGATGTTGCGCTGCGTAATGGCATCAATATCGAGCATGCCTGTGAAAAGTCCTGTGCTTGCACGACGTGTCACTGTATCGTGCGTGAAGGCTTTAATGATCTTGAGCCAAGTGATGAGCTAGAAGATGACATGTTAGACAAAGCATGGGGACTCGAGCCCGAAAGCCGTCTATCTTGTCAGGCTAAAGTGGTCGACACTGACATGGTGATTGAGATCCCTAAATACACGGTTAACATGGTTAGCGAAGGCAATTAATATTGCTTCGATAATGATTAAAACCAGTCCACGTGACTGGTTTTTTGCTTTTGGCGTTGAGCATTTGTGCAACTAATCTTGTCTATGCCTCTAGTTGTTTGATTTATCCTTGCGCAGGCGTATTATGCGCTCAAAATTAATGGTTGCCGGAGACCAAATGAGAATAGCGATTTTATCGCAAGGGCCAGAGTTATATTCAACGAAGCGACTCGTTGAAGCGGCTCAATTACGTGGTCATGAAGTACATGTAATCAATCCCCTTGAATGTTATATGAATATCAACATGCGGCAATCGAGTATCCACATTGGCGGGCGAGAGTTACCTGCATTTGATGCCGTGATCCCCCGTATTGGGGCGTCGATTACCTTTTATGGTTCGGCGGTGTTGCGCCAATTTGAGATGATGGGCGTCTATGCCTTAAATGATTCAGTTGGAATTTCCCGCTCACGGGACAAATTGCGTTCTATGCAGCTGATGTCACGCCGCGGTATTGGTTTGCCTATTACCGGTTTTGCCAATAAACCGAGTGATATTCCAGACTTAATTGATATGGTGGGTGGCGCGCCTCTGGTGATTAAATTACTCGAAGGCACCCAAGGCATTGGCGTGGTATTAGCCGAGACCCGCAAAGCGGCTGAGAGCGTGATTGAAGCCTTTATGGGCCTGAAAGCCAACATCATGGTGCAGGAATATATCAAAGAAGCCAACGGCGCAGACATTCGCTGTTTCGTGCTCGGCGATAAAGTGATTGCCGCCATGAAACGTCAAGCTATGCCCGGTGAGTTCCGCTCTAATTTGCACCGTGGTGGCACGGCGAGTCTAGTCAAACTAACTCCTGAAGAGCGCTCTGTGGCTATTCGTGCGGCGAAGACGATGGGATTGAATGTGGCAGGGGTTGATTTGCTACGCTCAAACCACGGTCCTGTGATCATGGAAGTGAACTCCTCACCCGGTCTTGAAGGAATTGAAGGCGCCACCACGAAAGATGTGGCGGGTGCTATTATTGATTTTGTTGAAAAAAATGCGATTAAAGTAAAAAAGGTGACGCAAGCACAGGGTTAGCACCCTTGGTGTCGAGTATTGACTACGGAATATCAACACTTGATTCACCTCCTTATGGGTAACGGCGTTAAGCACTAGCTTACCCATTCAAGCGAACCGAATAGGGGAAAACGATGACATTAACTTGGATAGATTCGTTAGATATTGCGTTGGAATTACTCGAAGCACACCCAGAGGTGAATCCCACTCAGCTGTATTTCACCCAACTGTATGAGTGGGTGTTAGCTTTGAATGATTTTGCAGATGATCCTAAGCATTGCAATGAAAAAATACTGGAAGCAATTCAGCAGTGTTGGATTGATGAAAAGTAGTGAGCACAGTTGTGGTACGGCTTTTTATGTGAGGCATCTTGTCCTTTTGACGTTTAACTAAGGTGATTTACCTCACGTATTTGCAGTGGCGCAGAGAATATTTCGCGAGAGTTTGATCACAGTCAAGTTCATTTTCAGTGGATATCGTAATTTGTTGTATATTGGTTAAGGCATTTATATGGCTTAACTTTATTATCGCAACTGCAAGGATGTTCACATGAAACTTTTGCTTGTATTGTTATGTATACTTGTCCCTTCAATGGCTTGGGCTCATCCAGGTCATGGCGGTGTCGGTTTATTCCATCACTTGTTAGATCTTGCACCCGCAGTCATTTTAGTCGCTTTGATTGCATGGGCTGGTATTTGGGCAAAAAATAGAAAATAATCCCATTTTTTAATGAGTTAATGAACCCTGCTAAGGATTTATCCTCCTAGCGGGGTATTTTGTGTGATCAAACTGATTACGAATAAAGCGAATGTGCGCAATATCTCAGACTAATTTGCTATAAAGATAGGATTTAGCTTTTAAATTTCGTATAATCCGCGCGAATTTTTTAAACTTGCTGACAAAGGAAGCTAGTTATGGCGATCGAACGCACATTTTCTATTATCAAGCCAGATGCTGTTGCAAAAAACCACATCGGTGCTATCTACAATCGTTTTGAAACTGCTGGTCTTAAGATCGTTGCAGCTAAAATGTTACACCTGACCAAAGAACAAGCTGAAGGTTTCTATGCTGAGCATAGCGAGCGCGGTTTCTTCGGTGCTCTGGTTGCATTTATGACTTCTGGTCCAATCATGGTCCAAGTATTAGAAGGCGAAAACGCTGTTTTAGCTCACCGTGAAATTTTAGGTGCAACTAATCCAGCTCAAGCGGCTCCTGGTACTATCCGTGCTGATTTCGCAGAAAGCATTGACGAAAACGCGGCTCACGGTTCAGATGCTGTTGAATCTGCTGCTCGTGAAATTGCTTACTTCTTCAGCGCTGAAGAATTGTGTCCACGCACTCGTTAATTCGATGCTAAGACTGAAAAAGGAGCCTAGGCTCCTTTTTTATTGGCTGCAATTTAGCGAATATAGATTTCCATATTGCAATGACGCTAATCCCTTTATACAAATCACACGTCAATTCAAAGTGTTAAAACTTAATAAAATTTTGTTTTTATTAGTCTTTTTAAATTTTGCACATTTTTTTAATTTTCTTGCTTGAAATTTTCTCTCCCGTCCTTATATCTATTTCAGGATCGCTCGATGAGGATCCTAGTGTGAATTCTGTGCCGTAAGGACAGAAGATTTAACTCGGCAGACTCTACAAGCGTTTTCATCGTGAAAACCGTCCGCCAATTCTCCATATTGCTTAAGGCAAGGATATGAATATGCGTAATTATGATCTAGCTCCCCTGTACCGTAGTGCCATTGGTTTTGACCGTTTAGCTCAGCTGGCAGAACATGCCGCCGCTAATAATGGCAATACTGGCTATCCCCCATATAACATTGAATTATTAGGCGAAAATCGCTATCGCATTACTATGGCCGTGGCCGGATTCTCAATGAATGAACTTGAGATCAGCAGTGAAGGTGAGAAATTACTGGTGAAAGGCAACAAAGCTGAAAGCCAAACCGAGCGTAAATACTTGTACCAAGGCATAGCGGAACGCGGTTTTGAGCGAACTTTCCAACTGGCAGACTATGTCACTGTGCTCGGCGCAAGTTTAGAAAATGGCTTACTCAATATTGATTTAGTGCGTGAAATCCCTGAAGCGTTGAAACCACGCAAAATCGAGATCACTTCATCGCGCTTGCTAGACAGCCAGTCATAATTGACACTGTGGTAACTACCTAAAAACAAGGGGAGCATAATGCTCCCCTTGATGTTTTTGTGTTCACGCAAAAAATGTCCGCGAGATTTCCGTGAGAAAGTTACGCTTTCATGGCCTTTTCGCCGCGAGCCAAACCCACCACACCGGAGCGAGAGACTTCGACCAATTTAGTCACTTCACCTAGCGCATTAATAAACGCATCGAGTTTTTCTGATGTGCCGACCATTTGGATGGTATATAAATTGGCGGTGACATCGACAATTTGGCCGCGAAAAATGTCCGCCATCCGTTTAACTTCTTCCCTAAACTCGCCCTGGGCGCGGACCTTGATAAGGGCTAATTCCCGTTCAATATAAGCAGACTCGGTAATATTCGAAACTTTTAACACATCGATTAACTTATGTAGCTGCTTCTCTATCTGCTCTAACACCATTTCATCGGCAACGACCGTGATGTTAAGCCGCGACAGTGTGATATCGTCCGTTGGCGCCACCGTTAAACTTTCAATGTTATAACCGCGCTGTGAAAACAAACCGACCACACGAGACAGGGCGCCGGATTGGTTTTCTAATAATACAGATATAATTCGACGCATTAGCATTTCTCCGTCTTAGTCAGCCACATTTCATTCATCGCACCACCGCGGATCAACATGGGGTACACGTGCTCAGTTTCATCCACCATGATGTCGATAAAGACCAGTCTGTCTTTCATCGCCAGCGCTTCAGCCATTTTTGACTCAAGTTCGGCGGGATCGCTTATCGTCATACCTACATGGCCATAGGCCTCGGCAATTTTGGCAAAATTAGGTACTGAATCCATATAGGAATGTGAGTGACGGCCAGAGTAAATCATGTCCTGCCATTGTTTAACCATGCCAAGGAAACGATTGTTTAAGTTGATAATTTTAACCGGCGTATCATATTGCAGTGCGGTTGATAGCTCTTGGATGTTCATCTGAATTGAACCATCACCCGTGACACAGACAACCGTGGCATCAGGCATCGCCATTTTAACCCCCATCGCGGCGGGTAGGCCAAACCCCATGGTGCCTAGACCCCCTGAGTTGATCCAGCGGCGCGGCTTATCGAACGGATAGTACAAGGCGGCAAACATCTGGTGCTGGCCAACATCAGAGGCGACATAGGCATCGCCATTGGTTAGCTTATACAAGGTTTCAATCACTTGCTGTGGTTTGATGCGACCACTGTTTTTGTCATAGGCCAGACAATCGCGGCCGCGCCATTGCTCAATATCATTCCACCAAGTGGCGATGGCATCGTTGTCATTGTGCTCGTTCGATTCATCTAACAGTGTCAACATGCTGTCTAAAATACTGTCGGCCGACCCTACGATGGGAATGTCGACGTGGATAGTTTTTGAAATAGACGAGGGATCGATATCTATGTGCAAAATGGTCGCGTTCGGGCAATATTTTTCCACATTATTAGTGGTTCTATCATCGAAGCGCACACCAATACCGAAGATCAAATCGCAGTTATGCATAGTCATGTTGGCTTCGTAGCGACCGTGCATCCCTAGCATGCCTAGGCTGTTTTTGTGGGTACTTGGAAAAGCCCCCAGTCCCATGAGTGTGCTGACGACGGGAATATTTAATCTCTCAGCTAATTGTAAAATTTGCTTATCACAACCCGAGATAATGGCGCCGCCACCGACATAGAGCACAGGCTTTTTAGCCGCTAATAGTGCCTGTAGTCCACGACGGATCTGTCCTTTATGCCCCGAGGTTGTCGGGTTGTATGAGCGCATTTTCACGCTTTCGGGATAAATATATTCGTGCAGCAGCGCTGGGTTTAAGCAATCTTTTGGCAGGTCGACGACCACAGGCCCAGGACGGCCGGTAGAGGCAATATAAAAGGCTTTTTTTATTGTTTCAGGGATTTGAGTGGGATCTTTAACTAAAAAGCTGTGTTTGACCACAGGACGAGAGATACCGATCATATCGCATTCTTGGAAGGCGTCATTACCGATAAGGTTGCTCGGTACTTGACCCGATAATACGACGAGGGGAATAGAGTCCATGTAGGCGGTGGCAATACCGGTAATCGCGTTGGTGGCACCGGGTCCTGAAGTGACTAATACCACGCCCACTTTACCCGTAGCACGGGCATAACCATCAGCCATATGCACGGCAGCTTGTTCGTGGCGAACGAGTATGTGTTCAATACCTGGGATAACGTGCAGGGCATCGTAGATATCTAAAACTGAACCGCCAGGATAGCCAAAAATGTGCTTTACGCCTTCATCAATCAAAGAACGCACTATCATGCTGGCGCCGGATAACATCTCCATGTGGAACTCCTATTGCATAGTACCGTTACGGTAAACAGTATTTTGTTACAGCGACGGTAATCGCTCTAAAAATTAAGCCTGAAGGGTAATTCAGACTCCGAAATGCTGAACTGACTTCGTAGAAGACAAGTGATTCATCCTTAGGATGCAGCAACTGTTGCAATGAACAGAATTTCATCATATTCAAAAAAAACAACATTTCAAGCCTTTTATGTAAAAAATAACCAACTTGAAACAATTTCACGTTTGAATGGCTGGATAACTTGCTGGAATCGCCAAGTAATCTAGGCTGATTTATGAGTTTATCTTATATTTTTCAGATTGTTAGATACTTAAAAAGCAAAAACGGCACTAAAAGTGCCGTTTTGGTGTGGGACGTTAGATAAGCAGATACTTAACAGTTGCGATTAAATATTACTTATTTGCTACATTAGTGAAAGCCAATGCGCTGTTTTCACGCGATCAAACATGTGTTGCCGATGTGGCATTGGTATCCATGGGTCCTTAAAAATAGATCCTTAAACCGTCGGCTGTATTTGATGTTTTGGACGATTAAATTGGCAAATACCGACTAACACAATAGAGCCTAACATGAGGGCAGAGAAGGGCACTGCTGTGCCATCATAGAACACCGCTAATAACGGCCCCGCTAATGCGCCACAGCCAAATCTTAAGGTGCCAATAACCGCCGTTGCCGTTCCGGTTTCTTGTTTGAACTTCATCAGCACTATCGCATCGGCGTTGACCGACATCACCCCTAGGCTGCCCATCAAAGGAATAAGCATGATCACGGTAAAATGATAGCTCATATCCAGTAGGTTGACGGTTAATAAACCAGCTCCCGCAATAGCGCCAAAAAAGGTCGATACGTGCAACATACGCAGCGAACCATAGCGGCCGACAATGCGAGTATTAATGATATTGGCCAACATCAAGGCACCAACGTTGGTGCTAAACAAGATGGCAAAATAGGATTTATCTAAGGCAAAGACTTCCATATAAACGAAGGGGGATGCGGTGAGATAACAGAAAAACGCAAAAGACGTTAACACGCCGCTGGCAATGTTCAACTTAACGCCAGGTCGGGAAAATACGGTCGCATAGGCACCAAGAAACGATTTTTGGCTGCGGGTATCCATATCTTTATCGCTGGGCATTTTTAGCGCAAACAGCACGAGTAATAACAGGGTCGCGGCATAGGCAGATTGAATGAAGAAGATTAAATGCCAATCACCGAGTTCTAAGATCACGCTGCCAATACTAGGGGCCAATAATGGCGCTAACATCATGATTAAACTCACGTAAGACATACCTTTGGCGGTATTATCGCCATAGACTTCTTTGATGTATCCCGGTACCACCACAGTCGCTGCTGCGCCGATAAAGGCCTGCAAAAAGCGTAGCCCAAGAAAGACTTCGACTTGACCAGCAAAACCAATCAGTAAACTGGTTAGCATAAAGCCACTCAGCCCCATTATCACCATAGGGCGACGGCCAATGCGGTCAGCTAAGGGACCGAAACACAACATGCCCAGTGCATAACCTGCTAAGTAGATACTCAGGGATTGTTGCACTGTTGTGATATCGGTATGAAAACTAAGGGCCAATGTCGACATCGCAGGTAAGTACATGTCGATGGCCAATGGTGTGATCGCGACAATCGCCGCTAGCATGGGAATAAGCAGTGCTAAATTCGGTATACGTCTACCGTTATGGGCAGAAGGTTGTGATTGTGGGTCCACTGTTACCTCGGGTGGCGAAAGAATAGAAAGCGTATTTCTCAGGGTTATGCGGCGTGGTTTAAATTGTACTAGGACAATTCACTCTAATCCGTCCATTTTTAGCCAGCATCTTGCGCTAATTGGCAGTGTTTGGGGAAAAGTGAATTGTGCTTCGATCAATTTTCACGGTAAGGCATTAAGCAATAGCATAGTAAAGCGCTAGGACAAATAAACCAATCTTTGCGATGATTTCTTTACCGTATTTTACCGATTAAATTGTAACTAAGTAGCAAGTCTCGATAATCGAGGCATAACCTTGGCGGCTCGAGCCGTTATCCTCCAATATGCTTCATTCAAAAGTGTTAGTTGTCATCTGAGTGTCACTGCTTTGTCATCTAGGTGTCTTTTATGCTGACTAATTTAGTGGGTTTTAGCTTCACCTTACTAAAAATAAAATATTCAGGAATGACACGATGAAAACACAACGACTCCCGCTTGCAGCCGCCATTATGGCGAGCTTATTACTCGGTGCTTGCAGCGGTGATGATGGCGCTGCAGGTGATAAAGGCGACAACGGCTTAAATTCACTGGTTAAAGTGACCGCATTAACTATCGGTGATGCAAATTGTCCCGCCGGTGGTCAGCGAATCGATACCGGATTAGATGCCAACCATAATGGACAATTGGATGACAATGAAATTGCGGTCGCGCAAACCCAATATGTTTGCCAGCCACAAACTGCAAGCTTAAAGGCTGAGTTAATTGGTCGTCATCAGACAGGCGTTTATGGCTTAAGTGCCGCCGAAATTGTTGAATATCATAGTGCTTCAAACCGTATTTTTGTGGTTAATGCGATCAGCGGCAAAGTCGATATTATCGATGGCAGCTTATTAGCGACTGCATCAAACGCCACAGATCCTTTAGCATTGAATAATCTCGAAAAATTAGCAGAACTCGATGTTGCTAAGGATGTGGGTCAAACCTTTATGGGTAGCGTGAACAGCGTGAGTATTTCAGGCAACTTGTTAGCGGCTGCCATTGAGCGTGGTGACGCTGCAGGCAATGAAACCCAAGCCAATGGTTTTGTGGCTTTTTATCAGCTTAATGGCACAGATGCTCCGCAGTTTATCAGCGCCGTCGAAGTCGGTGCTTTACCCGATAATGTAGTGTTCACCCACGATGGTAAAACCTTACTCGTGGCCAATGAAGGCGAACCTAATCCTGCTTATACCTTAGATCCTGAAGGCAGTGTTGCGTTGATTGCTATTACTGACGGTAAGCCCGCAGCTACTGCGACCATCATAAATTTTAGTGCGTTTAATCAGGGCGGTGCGCGTGCAACTGAAATCACCGCTGACATTAAAATTAATGGCCCAATGGCGAGTGTGGCGCAGGATTTAGAACCTGAATATATCGCCATTAGCCAAGATAACCGCCGTGCATTTGTCAGTTTACAAGAGAACAATGCTATTGCCGTGATTGATATCGCCAATGCGAAAGTCTCGAAGATTTTACCGCTAGGCCTCAAAGATTACGGGCTTGATGTGAATAAAATTGATGCGAGTGACAAAGATAATCTTGTTAACCAGCAAAGCTACACAGGGGTGTACGGCATGTATCAACCCGATACCCTTGCTAGCTACCGTTGGAATAACACTGACTTTATTGTGACTGCGAATGAAGGTGACTCCCGTGACTATGCGGCTTTTTCGGAAGAAGCCCGCGCAGGGGATTTAGTGCTCGACCCGAATCACCCACAATTTGCCGCCGCAAAAGATAAAACCCAATTAGCGCGTCTCAAGGTAACGACGAGCATGGGGGACGATGATAAGGATGGCGACTACGACAAAGTCATGAGCTTTGGTGCTCGTTCATTCTCGATTTGGAATGCTGATGGTCAGCAAGTGTTTGACAGTGGCAGTGATTTTGAACGTATTACCGCCGCACTACTGGGGGATAAATTCAACAATAACAACGAAGAAAATAAAGGTGATAGTCGCAGCGATGACAAGGGGCCAGAGCCAGAAGCTTTAGCCCTAGGCCAAATTGGTCAACGACTATATGCCTTTGTTGGTTTAGAACGTACCTCTGGCTTTATGATCTATGACGTGACTAATCCTTTTGATGTGCATTTTGTCGACTATGTTGTGAATCGTGATTTTGAAGCTGACTTCGTTGTCGATACCGCTACAGGTGCAGTCAAAGGTGATGCAACATTGGCGGGTGATTTAGGGCCAGAAGGGATGAAATTTGTCAGTGCCGATAAAAGCCCTAACGGTAATCCTTTGTTAATCATAGGCAATGAAGTCAGTGGCACCACAAGTGTTTACCAACTCAAGATCAAGTAATTGAGCTTTACTCAGTCACCTGAGCATCGCGCTTTGGACGTGGGCCTTGTGAGTTCTTGATATAACCGCTCTAAAATCCACCATTGGCGGCATGAATACCGCCAATGGTGAGGGTTTAGGCTATCCAACCGAGCCATAGCCACCACAGATAATCCAGTGGAATAAGTGCAACTAGAGTTATTGCCGCTAGAGGTAAGGTGATGCGAAGTAGTTTAGTTAATGGCTCTTGGGATAATTGCATCGCCAAAATCAAAGGAGCCACCTGATAAGGAAAAATCACGGTTGAGAAACCGATCACCTGCGTCATTAATACCGCAGGGGTGGAGAAGCCAGTTGCATTGGCAAAGTCTGCTGCCATGGGGGATAACACAGTCGGCACACCTGGAACCGTTGCCACTAATCCTGTTAGCGTCGCGATTAACGATAACGACATAAAATTCAGGAACGATGCCCCTTGCTGCAAGGGTAACCATTCACTGAACAGTTGACCTAGCGCAGTGCCGAGCCCGGAATGATTGACCAATGCTCCCAGACCTAAGGCTGCCGCGACAAAAATGACGGTCGACAAATCCACTGAACTATTAAAACTCTTAGACTCAAGCACTCCCCATTTGGGGAGCAATAACAAGATAGCCGTTGTTAATCCTACCCAAGCGGGATTAATGCCGTGCAGCGAGTCAGTCACCCAAAAGAGCAAAGTAATAGTCAGTAACAGTGCAACTTTCTTTTGCATATCAAGGTTGTAAGCTTCTTTTTCAATAACGCGTTCAGGCTGGTTGTTATCAATTTTTGCAGGAAATAGGAAAACGACTAGCGCCACAATCAATATTGATTTGAGTAAGCCAAGGATTGGAAAATGCAATAAGAGATACTCAGTATAACCAAAGTGGATATTGAATAGATTCTCACTGGAACCCGCTAATATCATGTTGGGAATATTCGCGGGCAACACGGCAAAACTGGGCATGTTGCACGCCAGTGCCAAGGCGGTCGCAATGCCTATCCGTCCATGGCTACCACGAGCAAAACCGACTTGCTCAGCTAACGCCATACCAATTGGCACCATGACCACAGCACGGCCAACGGATGAGGGCATCACAAAGCCAAGCAGCACGGCACTAAAGACCAAACCCGCAATCAAGCGTGGATAACTTGTGGTCAGTATGGGGGCAATCAAACTGGCCATTCTGCGACTTAAACCTGACTGAGTGATGGCACTGCCGATCACAAACCCCGAAATGATTAACCACACCGCAGTTGAGCCGAATCCGGAGAAAAGTATACTCGGCTCAATGAGTTTAAAAATGGTGGCAAGGGCAAAAAAGATTAACCCCGCCATAAAGGGCGGGAAGAAACCTGTGCTCCAAAACATCAAGGTCACTAACACTACGCCTGCGCTGTAGGAAAACACCGCGGGATGCTGACTTAGCGGAAAAAGCGCAAGTAAAGTAGCGATCAACAGTGCACTGAAAAACGCTAGCTGTTTAACGCCAATAAAACGTTTCATGTTTACCGACCTATTGGGTTGAATACGTAAAAGATGCCTACTAAGATAACTGACTTGGTTTGGCGTTTTAAGAAGGTAATATGTCAAAGTATGTTCCTAAAGCGACATTGTTAACACCCAGTGATGCGGCGTTTATCATAGATGCCAATCGGCCCGTGCTGACCCATACTCGCAATATGGCGGCGGAAGCGGGCATCGAACCTCACTCGCACCCGCGGGGTCAGCTACTTTGGGCCGCCAAAGGTTTGTTACGTGTTCGCAGTGAAAATGCCGTCTGGGTGGTACCCTCAACCCATGCCGTTTGGATCCCTTGCAATTTGCCCCATCAAGTGAACAGTGAAACCCACGCACATACTCGCAATATTTATATTGACCCTAGCTATGGCGTTAGGCCACAGGATACGCAAGTGGTGATGGTGACTATGACAGCGTTGATGCGCGAATTAGTGCTTAAACTTTGTGAAAGTTCACATCTTATGGACAGTGGACAACTGCATCGGCTGGGTTTGGTTGCCATCGATGAGCTCCAAACTCTGGACAGTCTGGATGCCCATTTACCCGCAGGCTCAGATCCAAGACTCAGCCGCTTGATCCAAACGCTGATCCGACGTCCAAAAGTGAGTTACTCACTGACCGAGTTAGCCGAAATGGGCGGCGCGAGTGTGAGAACGATTGAGCGACTATTCAAAGCTGAAACTGGGCTTACTTATCGACAATGGCGACAAAGATTTCGTTTGTTAAATTCGCTTGAGAGCTTAAGCCAAGGGGAGAGCACGACTATGGTGGCCCATAGTTTAGGTTATTTGAGTGTCAGCAGTTTCAGTGCCGCCTTTAAAATGCAATTTGGTTGCACGCCGCAAGATTACCCGCAGCATAAGCCTATGAAAAGCGGGCGCTAAATCAGGCATCATAAAACCGTCTATAAAAAGCTAGAACAACATCTAGGATGCTGTTCTAGCCTGCAATTTATCAAAGTATCGTTAAGCTAATGCGCTATTTTAATTGGCTATTTCAACTTGTCATTTCAATGCCGCTGGGACGATAGGGTAATAATCCCAGACTTGGCCATCGGTCATTGAGCGCACCAGTTTGATGTATTCGGCATGGGTCCAGGCAAGCGGTGTGGCAGAGTTGGTGCCTTGTCCGAGTTGGTAATGATAGCGGGTGGCATCGCCGACACCGTCCCACGCTTGCTCGGGTAACATCATGCCCGCATTCGCAAAGGTTTCCATGCCTTGCACATAGGTGTTGATCAACTGCTGCTTGGTTTGCTGCGCGTTATTGCCTGTTAGCTCGCCTTTTGCTTGGGCGAGTGCTAATTCAAAATGACCACGCTCGCCGGTGAAGAAGGGCCAGACTCGGCCGCGTTGATCGGCGCTGTTGCTGCCAGATTCCGCATAGTTTTTGCCAGTAACCGTATCCTCGCCGTAACCGTCGTTGCCATAACGTCTAAAGCCTGGGATAGTACTGCCATCTTTGGCGGTAAACTCGTATTTTATGCGTAGATTTGGTTCAAGCTCTGTATTATCAATCAGTTGAAGGCTTTGCTTGATGAGCTTGTCAGTTGCACCGCGCACGCCATAACGCACTAGTTCTAAAAATCCGCCATCGAGGATCTGACGTTGATCTAAACCTTGCTTACCGTTATTTGCCGCCAGTGTATCGCGAGTATTTGGCTTTCCATTCGGGCTTAAACGTAAATAGTAAGGCGCGCTGACGCCTGCGCTGTTTTTCAATAGCCCTTGGGTGGTGACTAAGTGTTTTTCTAAACTATTACTTAAGTCTTTGGCGGCGGTAAGATAACGGGCGCTTGAAGTAATATCTTTAGCTTCTTTGGCAATTTCACTCGCGGCAACAAGACCAGCGATCACGGCAGCCGTTGTTGAGGGGGAGTAACCCGCTTGTTCTTCCCAACGTTCTTGCTGAGTTTTAGGTGGGGTGATTTGGGTGTGATTCCAATCCAGATTGACCTCACCGCCACTGATCAAGAAGTCCGCTGCACCTTTGAGCATCTCTTGATACCAGTGACTGATCTCATCAGGGGTGAGTACACCCGCTTGCCAGAGTTTCCAGCCGAGCATGATAGGCATGGCGGTTTGATCGAGCTGCACGCCGACCCATTCGATTTGGCCATCCACATGGGTCTTTTGCAGGAACCAACCGGGCGTACCCGTAAAGCCAGGCGTCTTTTCGGTCACTTGCACTTTTTTCAGGTATTCGAAGGCCACTTTGGGCGTTTGCGTGTCACCCATGGCGAGGAATGCCATGGCGCATTGGTAAAAGTCGCGCGGCCATACCGCTTTATAGCCAGTGCTCGGCACGGCTGCCGAAACCGTATCGCCCCAAGGATTAGATAACGAGGCGATAAGTGCGCCCGCATAGGTTTTATCTTCCTGCGCTTTCAAGACCATAGCACTGGTATACAGCAACTTACCGTTATCGGTCGTGTTGTTGGCCATGTTAGCGATGGCGGGCAGCGAGCTTAGGTAACCCTGCCAGCCTGTGTTGTAATTGCTGAGCACAGCATCATAACCTGCGGCCAAGCTGGCATCGGCATTGGCTAAACTCTGTGCTTCATCTTTACCAAAACCGATGGCGAGATTAAAAGTGACGGGTTTGGCTTTGATGAGCGTAGGGTAACTCGCGGTAAAGGCGATATTGCCAACGGTCGATTTATCTTGCGCACTGGTCGTTTGATAGGGCGTATCGAGTTTGCCGTTATCGGCCAAATCGGCTAGGCCATCGGAAACACCGACAAAGCCAGTCGTAGCCTGCACAAAATTCAGATCGGATTTTACCGTCATTACGCTACTGTCTTTGGCGGCGGTATAGGCCACCAGCGCCTGATTATTAGCATGAGTGTTGGCATGATTGTCAGTATGAGTATCGATGCGGCCGATATCATTGGCGCCCGCATTGTCGATATGCGGATTGACATACAAATGCGGTGTAATGCCGTCTTCAAAGGCGGTAAAGGTGACACGCATCATCAAAGTGTCGCGGTCGGGATCGGTAAAGATATGCTTTTCAATCTGATACTTACCTTCAACATCTTTATTGATAATTTTATAGGCAAGGGATTGCGGGCGACCATTAGCATCTGTATCTAAATATTCTATGCTGCTGATAGTGTTCTCTTTTTCGGTATCGACAAAGCCATTACCTGTGACCACAAATTGCAGTTCTTTGAGCTGCGCATTATGGATAAGACCATACATGGTTTCGGTTAAAATACCTTGGGCGAGGGAGAACCAAACGCGGCTAATGGGATTTTGCTTGGCATCTTGGTATTGACCTTGGGTATAAGGCTCGTAAGACGTCCCAATACCAGTTTTACCCGAAAATGCCCAAGTCGGCGCTTTACCCGGTGCGCCGGGCGCAACCTGCTGGACACTTGGCGCGGCATTCACACTTGTGGCAGTTGTTGCTGAATTCGATGTGGGTGAACAGGCTGTGAACCCTATTGTCCCTAATAGACTTGCGGCGACGGCAAGCGCTAGGCGGCTGCGCTTTGTTAACGCTTGTGTGTGACGGTTTTGGTTGGTGTGCAGATCCTGCTGCGGCGTAGGACTCGATTCCATCTCGTTCTCCCCAAATAATGGTTTTATTTTTATAGTGATTGAATTGATAAAGATATTTTATGCTGCTGTGATTAGCCAAATGACTGAATTCACCGCATGCTTAACATGCATTGCTGCATGTCCCCTAATGTGTATCGCTGTTATAAAGAGCTAACTTTTATTCGTTAATTTGCTTGTGGCTTTCGTGATTGAGTGGGTCTTGCGGTTCATCGCTGCACTTTGATTATTTGAGTTATTTTGTTCGACAATGTCTTGGTCGACAAATAATACGGCAATGCCTGCACACATCATCAAGACGCCACCTGTGATCAGTGCATAAATAGGTTGACCATCGAACAGACCATTGAGCACTAAACCCAGCACACTGGCGGCAAGAAGCTGCGGGATGACGATGAAGAAGTTAAAAATCCCCATGTAAACGCCCATTTTTTGCGGGGGTAACATGCCCGACAACATGGCGTAGGGCACAGATAAAATTGACGCCCACGCGATACCGACACCTATCATAGGCAGCCATAACAGGCTTGGGTCTTTAATAAAAAAGAAACTAATCAAACCTATACCACCACAGAACATATTGACTGTGTGGGTCAGCTTGATGCCAATATGCTTAGCCAGCATAGGAATAAAAATCGCCGCAATGGCGGCAAAACCATTGTAAGAGGCGAACAGTACGCCGACCCAATCTGCGCCGTCGTTATAAGCTTGGGACAACACATCGCTGCTGCCAAAATGGTAAGACGTCACGGCGGCTGTGGTGTAAATCCACATGGCAAACAGTGCGAACCAAGAGAAAAACTGCACGATCGCCAGTTGATGCATGGCTTTGGGCATATGGAACAAGTCATCGACCACGCTAAATACCATGCCGAGCTTATTGCGTTCAGCGGGTTGTGAATTGCCCAAACGCAGCGCGCAATACAGTTGTAATGGGCCAAAGGCGAAAATCCCTAAGCTCAAAATATACAGTTGCTTGTCTAAATCCTGCGCCCAAATAGTGAAGGTGAGCAGGGCGCCGAGACCCATCCACACGAAGGAGGCAAATTGATAATCCTTGCGGGTACGAGTGCGGGCTAAGGTTTGATCTTCAGCATTGACTTGTTTTGCGTTAAAGCTGGCTAATTCTTCAGGGGAATATTCTCTTGACGATACGACAGTCCAAGTGACCGCGAGCAATAATACTGTGCCGCCAAAATAGAAGGCATAACGCACTGAATCGGCAATTTCACCCGCTGGTGCAGTATTCGCAACATCAAAAAAGTGAGTCAAAATATAGGGTAAGGCCGAAGCGACCACAGCGCCAATACCGATGAAAAAGCTTTGCATGGCATAGCCTTGGGTACGCTGGCTTTTCGGTAAATTGTCACCGACGAAGGCGCGAAACGGCTCCATGGCGATGTTGATCGAGGCATCCATAATCCATAACATGCCTGCGGCAATCCACAGGGTAGGCGAGTGCGGCATGATAAAAATGGCAAGGGTAGTAAAAATCGCGCCAATCAAAAAATAGGGGCGGCGACGGCCAAGGCGTCCCCAGGTGTTATCACTCAAATAACCAATAATAGGTTGAACCAATAAACCCGTTAGCGGCGCGGCAATCCACAGTATGGGGATTTCATCGATAGAAGCCCCCAAGGTTTGAAAAATGCGGCTGACGTTGGCATTTTGCAGGGCAAACCCAAATTGAATACCTAAAAAACCGAAACACATATTAAAAATTTGCCAGAAACTCAGCTCAGGTTGTTGCTTGAAGGCATACGGCAACTGAGGCGCTGCGGCTTGATGAGGATCTTGCTGGTGATTCGAAGACATTGAACTTCCTTTCTGTTGCCGGCAGTCGTTCTGCCTTGAGTGCTTATTGTTTTAATTGTTTTGCCTAGCAATGGATTGGCACTGTACTTTGCTTTTATGTGGTCAGCTATTTCATCACAGCCAAGAGCATACAATAAAAGCTAATAGTCAGATTCATGGCTTATTCATGGTAGTTTCGCGCATGCCATGAATGAGTGTACTCTGTGAAAAAATGGCGAATATACTCCTCCCTCAGAAGTATATTCGCCGATAAATTCATTTCAAATTTGGACCTAACACCTTAATTCAAAGGGGTTAGCCCAAGTGAGTGGCCTAAAGCCAGTCAGCAGAAAGAACTTAAGCCTGATAGCAATCCTTGTATGTAACCCTATCAGAAACGACCTCACAGATTTCAAACCCCACAAGCAGAGGGTGAAACTAGCGGATTTATAGTAGCCTCGGCGTAGATTTTTGCACAACTGCTTACATACGTATTCATCATGGGTTAGTAACTGGGTGGAAACATAGGTGTAACGCATTTGGACTGTTTATCAATAGTCATAGGCTTGCTGGAATGCTCAAATAACTCTCTAATCTTGTTAGAATACTTGATGATCAGTCATTGCATTATTTTTTAGAAAAAAGGGTATTGTTATTGCGGATGTTAACTGAGTGATAAAATCAACCGCAGCATAACTGACGGCGAGTTCAATGCACTTAATAAGAGTCAGGATGCAATAAATATCCAGTACGGATGCCGATAGCTTGACTCGAAAGTCGCGCACTCTGCACTATGATAATAGCCAGCCTAGATATGGTGGGATCAGATAGGTACTTAGCTTATGATGATCGCCAGATTAAGCGTTTTTCGTTCGATTATTTTAAATTTTTTCAGTTGATTAAAGGAACCCTATGTTTGTTGTCTCGCTTACCTATAAAAAGCCAATTGCAGAAGTGGAGTTACATTTAGCCGCCCATATTGCTTATCTTGATCAGTATTATGCCGCAGGGACTTTTGTCGCCTCGGGTCGCAAAGTGCCACGTACTGGTGGCGTCATCCTCGCCAAGGCTGAAAGTCGCGCGGCGCTAGAGGCTATTTTGCAGCAAGATCCTTTCTGCATTGCCGATGTCGCTGAGTTTGAGGTGATAGAGTTTGTGCCGACTAAAACGGCGCCAGGGTTAGAGCCGTTGCTTGAAGTGATTTAACCTACATCTTTGTTTGAAAATTATTCCGTGTACTTGGTTATAACAGGCTTGGCGGGTTGGGGGGACATAGAGTTCCCCCCCATTTGGATGTTAGTCGGTGTTTATGCTGTTTTCGGGGCGAACTTTTCCGATATTCTGCGACCTAGTTTGGTATTATGCCGTTTTCCCTCTTGAAACCTTACGCAGGTTTCCGCTGCGCGAGTCCCGCTTTTTATGTCTATTCAAACGCTGTTATCGACGGCTCTGGCGAAACGCCATGATTTTTTACAACAAGCAGAACAGGATCAAACCGATTGTTTTCGGGTGTTCCATGGCACAGTCGAAGGCGTCAGTGGCTTGAATATCGACCGTTATGGCGATACTTGGCTAGTGCAGAGTTTTCATCAGACCTTAACCGACGAAGAGTTAGCCGATGTGAGCGCTGTTTTGCTGCAACAGGCCGATTTGCCGATTGTGTATAACGACCGCTCATTAGGTAATTCCCGCGTATTGAACGCGTTATCTCCCGCACTGGCAGATATTGCGAATTCTGAGCGAGTTATGCAGGAAAATGGCATCAAGTTCAGCACTAAACTGCGCCACGAAGGACAAGATCCGCTGTTATTCCTCGATATGCGTATTGGCCGCGAATATGTACGGGCACACAGCCAAGATAAAACTGTGCTGAATTTGTTTTCCTACACCTGCGGCATTGGTACTGCGGCAGCCATCGGCGGCGCGACTCAGGTGATGAATGTTGATTTTTCTTCCTTTGCTTTAGCGACGGGCAAAGCGAATGCGGCGTTAAATCAGGTGTCGAATGTATGTGAGTTTGTGCAGAGTGATGCGTTTCCGGCATTGCGCCAATTGGCAGGCTTGAGTGTGGGAGGGCGTCGCAATCAAAAATTACCGAGTTATCCCAAATTGGCGCAAACCCAGTTTGATCTGGTGTTCCTCGATCCGCCGCGTTATGCCAAGAGTGCTTTTGGTATTGTCGATTTGGTTAATGATTATCAAGGTTTGTTCAAGCCCGCATTAATGGCGACGAAAGTCGGTGGCACTATCGTTTGCTGTAACAATGTGGCGAAAGTCGAGCGCCAAGCATGGTTTGACAGTTTAGTGCGCTGCGTTGAAAAACAAGGCCGTACAGTCACTACGCACACTTGGCTCGATCCCCATGAGGATTTCCCTTCGTTCGATGACAATCATCCACTTAAAATAGTGGCACTGACATTAAACTAATTGGGTCACAGTAAACACAAAGGGCGCTTTTTAGCTCCCTTTGTTTATAGCGACTTTGTTGCTCGCAACAAAGTCGTTAAAGCACTTTATTAAAGCACTTTGAACCTTATTGCCGTGCCGCCACTGCTGGCGAGTGAGAGGTTTAGGCTATCTTTAGCACTCACCTCTTTTGTTTCTATCACATAATCATAGGGGTTGGTTTTCCAATCGGCTTTTGCGCCATCGCGGTAAATTTGTGCTTGATAACGTTTATTCGGGGAGAGGAAATCCAGTTTGACCGTGACCGTGCGTGCGGTTTCATCCGTGAGTGCGCCTAAGTACCAATCACCTTGATCCTTCGCTTGGCGAGCAAAGACCACATAGTCACCGACTTCACCGGCCAGCGCGACACTTTGATACCAATCTGTGGGCACATCGCGGATAAATTGGAAGGCATCTAAGTGCTTTTCATAATTGCGCGGCAGATCCGCTGCCATTTGGATTGGGCTATAGAGCACAACGTACAAGGCGAGCTGTTTGGTCAATGTGGTTTGCACACGATTTTCAGCATCCAACCCCTTGGGCGCTAAGTCAAAAATTCCCGGGGTAAAGTCCATTGGACCCGCAAGCATGCGGGTAAAGGGTAACATGGCCGTGTGTTCAGGGCTGTTTGGTGGGCTACCCCAAGCATTATACTCTTGGCCGCGGGCACCTTCGCGGGAGATCCAGTTCGGATAGGTTCGGCGCAGGCCTGTGTCTTTAATCGGCTCGTGGGTATTGATACTGATATGGTGTTTCGCTGCTTCAGTGACATTGTGCAAATACTCACCGACCATAAACTGGCCGTCGTGCCACTCGTGACGGGTAATGCCTTTGTCATCTATGCGCTTGATTTGGCCACCATCGGCGACATAGCCCGTTTTGACTTGAGTAACACCAAGCTGCTCATACAGGGCGAAGGCATCTGCCATTTGCTCGCGATAATGCGTGACTGAACCTGCGGTTTCATGGTGGCCGATTAAGCGTATATTTTGTTTTGCCCCGTAGGCTGCGATGGCGGGCAGATCGAAATCAGCATAGGCCTTGGTAAAGCTAAATTGATCGCCATTGTGGAACCAGTCGCCGTCCCAACCTTCATTCCAACCTTCTACCAATACACCATCAAACTGATATTGAGCGGCAAAATCCATATAACGCTTTGTTTCACTGGTGGTTGCTCCATGGGTTGGGCCCGAGCCCCAAGTATTTTCGTTTAAGTGCATTCCCCACCAAATACCGACGTATTTCCCTGGTTTTACCCAAGTAACATCGCCGAGTTTATTGGGTTCATTGAGGTTTAGGATGAGGTGCGAATTGAGCAGCCCAGTTGCTTTGTCGGCAATTTGAATGGTGCGCCATGGCGTATAAAAACCCACTTGGGTTTTGACACGAATACCGTCGGACCAAGGCGTGAGATCCGCCTTAAGTTTGCCATCGCGCTGTTGATCTAAGGTCATGGCGGCAAAGTCCACCAAGGCGGCTTCGTGGATACTTAAGTGCGTACCGTCTGCGAGTTTAAAGGTGAAGGGGGTATGGGCTCTATCGACGTCTTTAAGCGCTGTGGTGCGATATAAATATTCGTAGCGATTCCAGCTGCGGGCAGGGATCCACCATGCTGTAGCTTTATCGCTTTTGCCGACATTGAACTCGGTTAACTCGTCAGTGATTAATAGCGGCGAATTGGCGGGTAGGGCAGCTTGTGGGGCTAAGTGATAGCGAAAGCCAATCCCATAGTCAAAGGCTTTAAATTCGATTTCGAGTTGCACCTTGCCATTACTTAATACTGCAGTCAGTTGATTGTGCTGATCGCGGATCCATTCCTGTTCGCCCCAAGGTTGTTGCCACTTTTCATCGGCACTTTTTTTATCGCTGCTTTTTATCTGTAATCCTTGACCGAGTTCGCCAAGGGATTGAAAAACTAAGCCTAAGCGGCTCGGTTCTATGACTGTTTTGCCGTGAAAATCGATTTTATATTCGGGGCGGCCAGTATCGTCACTCAAGCTGATTTGAATTTGTTGGTTGGGTGAGCTGACGGTAACGGTTTTGGCAAATACGTTGGCACTAAAAAGACTCGTAACTGCAAGGGCGATAAGTGAATGGCTTAATCGCGCTTGCGATAGTTTTTGTCGCGATGAGCTCTGGCGAGCGTGGCTGTTTGTTAAGTGGCAGTCTGTTACGTGACGGGCAGTTAAGTCGCTGCGAGTGAACTGAATAGGGTTGGTCTTGATGAACATTCCTTGATCCTTGTTTTTATAACGAATGTGACTCACAGCATACTAGTGGCGATGGCTTTTTAACCGCAACGGCCTGCATACGTATTCACCATATTAAGGCGTGGCGTAACAGACGTGACGTGAAGCACTGCGAGGGCACGAACAAAAGATGTGGTTTGCTTTTGACTCGGGTAAACTGCGCGCTTTCTTTTTGCTTAAAAATGCAATTTAGCGTGGGATTTACAGTGGGATTTACAGTATTTGGAGCCGCAGTAGTAAGGTCAAACCGTGAAAATTAGCCAACGTTTACAACAGATAAACAGCATGATCACTGGTCATTACGATCATATTTGGGATTGCTGCTGCGATCATGGTTTGCTCGGTATGCTGTTGTTAAAAAGGAATGCTGCCCGCCAAGTGCACTTTGTCGATTGTGTCCCTTCGCTGATGCAGGCGCTTGAGCTGCGTTTACAGCGTTTTTTCCCCGCAGAGATATCAGGCCTTAATCCCAATTTAGCGCCACACTCAGATCCAGACTTAAACCCAGACATAGACTCACAGTCAAATCAAGAACCAAACTCAAACTTATATCGTCATACTCAGTGGCAAGTGCATTGCCTCGATGTCGCGGCTTTACCGCTCGAGCAAACCAGTGACAAAGATAAACAGTTGATTATCATCGCTGGCGTGGGTGGTGAATTGCTGGTGGAATTAGTGCGGGCAATTCTAGCTCAACACCCACTGCGGCACCTCGAGTTTATTTTGTGTCCCGTGCATCATAATTACTATGTCAGGCAATCACTTTCGGCCTTAGGGCTAGGGCTTAAGTCGGAACACTTATTGGAAGAGAATCAACGTTTCTACGAAATCCTCCACGTCAGCACAATCATAGATCCAAATGGTCTGCCTATCACTGCTACGGGGTCGTTAATATGGCAGACGTTAGATGAAGCAAACCTGCCGCGAGCACACCACTACCTGTCGCAGCTGATTGGCCATTACCAACGCATGCCGGCGCACAAGCAAACTCCTGAAATTATTCACGCCTATCAGCAGCAATTGGCCCAGTTCTTGAGTGAGTATGAGTGAGCTTGAATGCGCTTGAGCATTTTTGCCGCTTGGGCATTACGCTGAGAACTAAGATGAGAACCAAAGATGAGCACCAAAGATGAGGATCAGGCGAAAGAGCTGATGCATCGCGATCTCGTTGTTAATATTATGGGTAAAACGATTTTAGCATAAACCGTTAACAATCAATCTTGTAATCGTTAAAATCTATTAATCACTCGGACTGGACTGAGTGTGATTATTGCCTCTGTGGCAGTTTTTGATCTGCATTTGGCGCATTTTCGTTTATGCTTCGACTCCTTTTCGGCAAATGGCTACGACGATGCGTTTATTGAGAACTACCCAAGATCCTGCGGTTAACCTACAGACGGCACGCGTTTTTTATCGCAGAGCTGCCCGCGCGATAGTGTTATCGGGTGAAGACATTTTGCTACTTTATACCCAAAAATACCGCGACTACAGCTTACCCGGAGGCGGAATTGATGATGGCGAGAGTCTCGAAGATGGACTGATCCGCGAGCTTCAGGAAGAAACCGGTGCCTTAGACATTCAAGTGTTAGCGCCCTTTGGTCGCTATGAAGAGTTTCGACCTTGGTACCGTGAAGGAGCGAATGTAGTGCACATGGAGTCATTCTGTTATGTATGCCGTATTGACATCACACTGGGTGAGCGTGGTTTAGGTGAGACTCGATTAGAAGCCCATGAGATTAAAAATGGCATGCGGCCTGAATGGCTTAATATTCATCAAGCTATCGCCCATAACGAAGATATTCAGCGCAATCATCCCCATAAAGGCCAATCAATAGAGCGTGAAACTTTTCTGCTAAAACAGATAGTATTGGAATGTTTTTAAATTTTACCATTTTTAAATCATAACTTTAATCTATGATTTTATTTCACGTCAAACTTAGTTGGCTTGGCTTGTTGGCGATCGAACACCGTTATTTTAACCTGATCTTTTAAGCGGATATGCTTCGAGTCTGTGCCTGAGTCTGTGGATGTTTAAGGCTATTTCTCACTCTTTTGCCGCAGCAAGGAAGGCAATGCAGATTATTTTATTGACCCACGAGCGCGAGTTAACCCGCAAAACGAATACTGGCCAACTCGCGTTAGCCGCATTTCCTGAAGAGGTGAAAAGCATCGTCTGGTCGAGAACGGCACCTGATAACGATTTAGTGGCTATGTTGGCATCGCAGCAGGCTAAACTGTTGTTTCCAGCAAGTGATACTGAGCCAGCGCTCTCGAACGCACAAACGTTATTAGCACCAGCGCAATCCACACTCATAGCAACACAACGAATGCCTAGCCAAGTGGTGATTTTAGATGCGACTTGGCAGGAGGCGCGTAAGATGCTGCGCCAGAGCCCCTATCTTAAAACTGCTGCACGAGTCAGTTTGCCGCCACTTATGCCTGAATCCGCCTTTATATTGCGGCGTAATCAGCAAGAAGGGGGCTTGTGCACTGTAGAATGCATTATTGCGCTTTGGCGCCAGTGTGGCAGAGCAGAACAAGCGACGCTATTAGCGTCACTGTTTACTGAATTAAATAGCCATACTTGATTGCGGTGTTTGAGAGAGCGTTCAAGAAAGTGCTTGAATAGATAATTAACGACTTTTAGCTTTGACTCACAGATAAATCAGAGCCAGTTAAATCACTATCAGTTAAATCATAGTCATTTAAATAACAGTCAGATAAATACACAGAAAGTGACTCATGGCACCGCCGAGCACAAACAAATGCCAAATGGCATGGTTGAATGGAATGCGTTTACCGACGTAGAACACAACTCCTAAGGTGTAAAATAACCCGCCTAAGATTAATAGATTAAAGCCTACCTCTGACATCGCCGCCGTTAAATCGCCCATCACAGTGACACATAGCCAACCCATAGCGAGATACAACACTAGGCTTAACTTTTTGAATTTGTGAATAAACAGTGTCTTAAATAGGATCCCACCAATTGCAAGCGACCAAATGGCCGTTAAAATCACTACCGATTGTGTCCCCTGTAGGCTTATCAGCATCAAAGGTGTGTAAGTCCCTGCAATTAAACAGTAAATAGCGCAGTGATCGGCGATCTTCAGTTTATGTTTCCAGCCTGAATGGCTAACACTGTGATATAACGTCGAGCATAGGAAAAGCACTATGATGCTCGCACCATAAATGGTTACGCCCGCAAGTTGAATTGGCGTTAGGTGATCTTGACCTTTAAGCAGCATGAGCACCAATGCCACAATCCCCGCAATGACACCTAGGCCATGGGATACACTGTTAGCGATCTCTTCTTTGATACTATATGGTCCAGATTTTACCGGGTTTTTAACTGTGTTTGGCTGTTCGGTAACACTTTGACTCGACATGGTAGATACACACTCGTAAACGATAATGACTGAGTCTATCAGTTAGAAAAATAAACCACCATATTTAAGCGTACACTTGTAAGCTTAAATTTGTGGTTGGCTTCTATTTTTCATCTTTTAGATTTTTAACGCCGTCTTGCACTCCCATCAGTGCATCGCATTGATGATGCTACTCGCTTCAAGACGTGAGATTTAACATTCAATTTAGCGCGATTATGATCCCAATTTCCAACCTTATTTGTCTTAACTGGCAAGTGACTTATCAAGCACTGGCGTAAAGTACTGTGCTTGTAGCAGGTTGCATTCGCATTGAACTTTGCTCTGTTTGCCTCCTCTAATCTGCGTTGAGCACTCGTAAGTAAATGCAATCAATAGATAATTCGCTTTCAATATTCACCAACCCGATATTGGATTGATATTGAATTAGAGTGTAATCGTTCCACGTTAAGCATCATTGAAATCAATGGATACTATACAAAACCTAAGGATGGATTTTGCCTTTTCAACATCAACCCAAGGCCGCGCCTTTATTGACAGCATCTCCTACAGCGATAGCGATTGGAGATGATGCCAATAGTGCTTTGCTGATTTCGGTCACATCGCCAGAAGGCGAGACTTTTATCGCCTTTGATCATCACCTCGGTGAACTGGATGCTGCTCAAACGCCTGTTTTTACCACTGATACGGAGCCATTAGCGTTCAATAGCGATGCAGGTCATTCAGCCTCTAAGCATGACATCAAAGGCATAGCTCAAGATAAAACCCAAGATTTGGTACTGCAAGAAATCCATGCTGAACATCAACATAAATTGGTTCCTGAGTCTGAATCCAAACCTGAACTGTCTAGGACAATACAAACTAGTGCTCAGGGATTGGGTACGGGATCAGTTTTGCGTGCTCGTCAGCCATATTTCAAAGAATTAAGTCTGCTATTTTTCGTACTCTTAGTGCATGTGTGTTTATTTTTACTTATCTGCATTTTGTGGCGCCCGCAGTTAAATCCCTTTGGATTGAAGGAAATAGAAAGCCGTGGCCCTAAAGTGGCAGCGATCAAGGCTTACTTTATTTATGCTCCCGCGGTAGAGAAAGCCGAAACCTCGGAGTCCGAAACTGAGATAAAGGCCGAGGATAAGACTGAAGCGACAAGTTTAGTTGAGCCTATACCAGTTCCCACACCTCCAACTCAAGTTAAGCCTCTGCCAATACTTGAAAAGGTCATGCCTGAAACAATAGCACCTGAAAAGGCCGTCTCTGAAAAAGTGGAAGCGGAAAAAGTAGAGCAGGGAAAAGTGAAGCCAGATACGGTTAAACCGGACATCAATCAATCGAACCAATCTCAATCAAAGAGAACTCAATCAAGTGCCCAAAGTGAAGTACA
This sequence comes from Shewanella sp. DC2-4, assembly GCF_013248875.1. NCBI lineage: Bacteria > Pseudomonadati > Pseudomonadota > Gammaproteobacteria > Alteromonadales > Shewanellaceae > Shewanella > Shewanella sp. DC2-4. The sequence continues at coordinate 1,840,335 of NZ_JABRVR010000002.1, forward strand.
GCCCGCTGAAGTGACGGCAAAAAAACCAACTAATACGCTTGATACCACAGAAATAAAGCCGCAGCTTGGCGCTAAGAGTTTACCCGCAGCAGAAGGTGAGAGCACAATAGCGACAAGCTCAAGCATGAGTTTATTCACGCAGCAATATTTTGAACGTCAGCGCGAGCAAGCGCTCGATGATCTCGTCATTGAACAGGCCGATAAATTCACCCTGAAATCGAATATGAGTGAAATGAGCCCAGAGATGGAGGTGCTATTTGTCCCTAACGCCGATGATTTCGGTGGCACAACGAGTCTAGATTTACCCTTAGATCCAAATCGTATTGTGCGTAAAGGGGATACTTGTTATCGCGTGGTACAAGTCGGCACTCAAGTTAATCCTAACGCCGAAAATTTAGGTTTTCCCATTAACTGCAGTGGCAAAAAAATCAATCAAGCTATTGATGATGCCATTCAATCTCGATTAAATAAAATGATGCTCAAACCCCATCAATAGCTGCTTTCTTTTATGATCTATTTTCATGCTAATTATAGATTTTTTTAGTTTAATTTTATTTAATCAATTAAAAACAATTAATTATGAATCTTTATTTTGGATTGGTGGTTAAGATTTTTAATTGCTTTTTTCCTTGTTTGTTGCTGCCGCTTCTGTCTATACTGCGCACTCATCTTGTCGGAGTGCCTCTTGGCTGAGACCGTTTATTCGGGATCCGTTGAACCTGATCAGGTTAAAACCTGCGAAGGAAACAAGCGTAATAACACACATTAAATCGCCAAAATAGACGGCTTGAACACCTGTTAACTCAGCAGTGTTTTAAGCCTTAATGTTTAGATTTAATTGTTATTGAGCAGGGTAACTCAATTTTTGAAGCCAGTGTTGGCCACAAAAGTTGATTGCCATGTCCAGCTATCAACAACTCAATTCTCCAGACAAGCAACTCCATTTTTTAACGTGAGATTGCTTATGTCCAGTTCAAACCCAAACTCAGCTGTAGCTGCCAGTGCGATAGAAATCACAGCGCTAGAATCGACAATCCCTAATAAATCGACTGAGTCTCGTCAATCAACAGTGCCTAAGGCGCCGAGTCGCCGCGAAACCCGTGCGCAGGCCCAAGCCTTTATCGATACGCTAGCGCCACTGCAACATCCTAATTCACAAAAGATTTATCTCGAGGGTTCCAGTGCCGATATTCGCGTTGGCATGCGGCAAATTCTGCAGACTGACACCCTGGTCGGCGGCACAGATGATGCGCCCATCATGGAAAAAAATCCGCCAATCCGCGTGTACGATTGCGCCGGACCTTATTCCGATCCTGAGGCCGACATCAATGTGCGTCTAGGCCTTGGTAAATTAAGACAAAACTGGATCCTAGCCCGCAACGACACAGAGCAATTATCCTGCGCGACCTCAGACTTTACCCAACAAAGACTCGCCGACGACGGTTTAGATCATCTGCGTTTTGAGGCAGGCTCGAGTGCCATTGTCCGCCCACGCAGAGCGCTGCAGGGCAAACGCGTCAGTCAATTACACTATGCCCGTCAAGGGATTATCACGCCAGAAATGGAATATGTGGCGATCCGCGAGAACATGGCACTTGCGCAAGTACAGGATGAAATCCTCAATCGTAAAGCCAAGGGCGAAGCTTTTGGTGCCTTAGTCGGCGAACCGATTACCGCCGAATTTGTCCGCGCCGAAGTTGCCCGTGGCCGCGCGATAATTCCGCTGAATATTAACCATCCCGAAGCCGAACCTATGATTATCGGGCGTAACTTTCTGGTGAAAGTGAACGCCAATATTGGTAATTCTGCGGTGACCTCTTCCATCGAGGAAGAAGTGGAAAAGCTCGTCTGGTCAACCCGTTGGGGCGCGGATACTGTCATGGATTTATCCACGGGGCGTTATATCCACGAGACCCGCGAATGGATCATCCGTAACTCGCCAGTGCCCATTGGCACTGTGCCGATTTATCAAGCGCTGGAGAAAGTGAACGGCGTGGCAGAGGATTTAACCTGGGAAGTGTTCCGCGATACCTTGATTGAACAAGCTGAGCAAGGTGTTGATTACTTTACCATTCATGCTGGTGTGCTGCTTCGTTACGTGCCGATGACGGCTAAACGCGTTACTGGGATCGTTTCCCGCGGCGGTTCAATTATGGCCAAATGGTGCCTGAGTCACCACAAGGAAAACTTCCTCTACAGCCATTTTCGTGAGATCTGTGAGCTTTGCGTCGCCTACGATGTATCCCTGTCCTTAGGTGATGGTATGCGTCCAGGCTCGATTGCCGACGCTAATGATGCCGCCCAGTTTGCAGAGCTTGAAACCTTAGGTGAGCTAGTCAAAATCGCGTGGGAATACGACGTACAAACCATTATCGAAGGACCGGGACATATCCCGATGCAGCTCATTAAAGAGAACATGGACAAGCAGTTAGTTCACTGCGACGAAGCGCCGTTTTACACCCTTGGCCCACAAATCACCGATATTGCACCTGGGTATGATCATTTCACCTCCGGCATAGGCGCGGCCATGATAGCTTGGTACGGCTGCGCCATGTTGTGTTATGTAACACCAAAAGAACACTTAGGATTACCGAATAAACAAGATGTTAAGCAAGGTTTGATTGCTTATAAGATTGCTGCCCACGCCGCCGATGTGGCCAAAGGTCATCCGAGTGCGCAAATTCGTGATAATGCGCTGGCAAAGGCGCGTTTCGAATTCCGCTGGGAAGATCAATATAATTTAGGACTCGATCCTGAAACCGCGCGTGCTTACCACGATGAATCTTTACCGCAGGAATCCGCTAAAGTCGCGCATTTTTGCTCTATGTGCGGCCCTAAATTTTGTTCGATGAAAATCACCCAAGATGTTCGCGCCTATGCCGCTGGCTTAGAGGCGGCACAAGCGAAGGCGGAGCAAGTTGAAGCGGCTGCCCAAGCTATGCAAGTCACAATCAAGACGCCGCAGGAGTTGGAAGCGGCAATGGCGCTAAAATCGGCACAATTTGCTGCCTCGGGCGCCGAGATTTATCACGTTAAAGACAAGCTCGTCGCCGAAGCTGAGGAAGCCTAATGATGCTGGGTATTCATGGGGGGAAATTGCCCATGAATACCGAGTGCCCCGCGTTTGTCTGGACTATAGCCGGTTCAGACAGCGGCGGCGGTGCCGGTATTCAGGCGGACTTGGCCACGATTCAGGATTTGGGCTGCCACGGTTGCAGCGTGATCACCACAGTGACGGCGCAAAGCTCAGTGGCGGTCACTTTAGTCGAGCCCGTATCAGCGGCGATGTTAATGGCTCAGTTGACTACTTTACTGTCAGACTTGCCACCCAAAGCGATCAAAATCGGCTTACTGGCAGATCAATCTCAAGTCGCATTACTGGCAGATTGGATCGCGAGTTTTAAAATCCACTATCCATCTGTGCCTGTGATTATCGATCCTGTGATGGTCGCCAGTTGTGGCGATGCATTAGCAGTAGATAACTGTCAGGATATAAAAAGTACGGCTAAATCAGCCTTAGATTTTAGGCCTTTCAAAGGTTTAATCGAACTTATCACGCCCAATGTGCTTGAACTTGGGCGGTTAACTCACAGTGATGTTTCGACCAAATCGCAGTTCGTTGCTGCAGCACAGGCTTTATCCCAGAGTTTAGATTGCAGTGTGCTCGCTAAAGGGGGCGATGTGAGCTTTGGCAGCACTGACATTCTTGCTGATACTCATGCTAAAACTCACGATAACACTCATGCTCAAACTCAGGCTAACGTTCATGTTAGCACTCTCGATAGCAACGGCTGGGATTTTGAGCTTGCCGAGGATTATCTGGTTTGCCATCAAGTACGCGCTAGCTCTGAGCTGCATCAAAATGGGCGTTTCTGGTTGGCAAGCCCGCGGGTTAATACACGTCATAACCATGGTAGCGGCTGTACTTTGTCATCGGCTATTGCCGCCGTGTTAGCGCAAGGTTTTGTATTGCAAGATGCGGTGGTGGTTGCCAAAGCCTACGTGAGTCAAGGCTTAAGCGCGGCGATTGGTTTAGGGCAAGGTCCAGGGCCGTTGGCCCGTACGGGGTGGCCCAATGACTTGTCCCGCTATGCCAAGATAAAATTGTGTGATGGTAATTTTATTAGTTATCACCTCAACCAACATCTTGATGTTGGTAATGACTTAGTTGCAACAGTTTTTTCCGCAACAGATCAGGCAACCGCTCAGGTAAGAATAACTTCGACGCCAGCTCAATACATCTCATCCCACGGTTTTAAAGTGCTCGATGCCGATCTTGGTGTTTATCCCGTGGTGAGTGACTTAATCATGCTGGAAAGTTTGTTAGTTGCGGGTGTTAAAACCGTGCAGTTACGGATAAAAACCGATACCAGCGGGTCAACTGCTGCAGGGTTAGCAGGATACCAGCGAGATAAATCTGCGCTAGGCAAGTCTGAGTCAGGTAAATTTGAGTTGGTTGGCTCTGAATTAGAAGCACAAATTCAAACGGCCATTGCCTTAGGTAAGCATTTTAATGCGCAGCTTTTTATCAATGATCACTGGCAGTTAGCGATAAAATACCATGCCTTTGGGGTACATTTAGGCCAAGAAGATCTCGCCGTTACCGACTTAGCGGCCATTCAAGCCGCGGGACTCGCGTTAGGTCTATCCAGCCACAGTTATTTCGAGTTGCTATTGGCGCATCAATACTCGCCATCCTACATAGCGCTTGGGCATATATTCCCAACCACGACGAAGCAAATGCCTTCTGCGCCCCAAGGGCTCGCAAAACTTAAGCACTATGTGGCGTTACTCCAAGACCATTATCCCTTGGTCGCCATTGGCGGCATCGACTTAGATAATCTGTCAAAGGTGAAAGCTACTGGGGTAGGCAATATTGCTGTGGTGCGCGCAATAACGAAAGCTAAGGATCCGTTAGCAGCGTTCGCAGAGCTGAGCCAAGCTTGGGAGCAATGTAGCTTGTCTGAAGAACTGGCTGTAAAGCATAAGTTGGTTGCAAAGCATGAGTAAAAACCAACCGCTTGCTCACGCAGACGTTCTCAGCGACGGAACACAAAGCGTTCATACACTCAGTGATGCTGATTTCATCCGCTATTCTCGGCAAGTCTTATTGCCAGAAGTCGGTGAGGCAGGGCAATTACAACTGGCCGACGCCAGCGTTGTTATTGTAGGGCTTGGCGGTTTAGGGCAATTGGCGGCGCAATATCTGGCCTGTGCAGGTATTGGTCGCTTGACCTTAATCGACATGGATAAGGTTGAAGTTTCGAATCTACCAAGACAATTGCTATTCACCGATGCCGACATTGGACTCAATAAGGCGCGAGTTGCCAAGCAAAAGCTTAAAGGCTTAGCGCCGCAGTGCACTGTTACTGCCCATGAAACAGCATTTAGTGATGAGACATCAGCTCATCACTTCGCTGAGGTTTTACAATTAAAACAACAGGGTAAAAGAGTGCTCGTGCTTGACTGCACAGATAACTTTGCGACTCGCCAATCCATTAATCGCTGCTGTATCGAAGCTGCCTTGCCTTTAGTTAGTGCGTCAATCGCAGCATTTAGCGGTCAATTATTTGCAGTCAATCAAATGCAGCTCCCCTCTGGCGGTTGCTATCACTGTATTTTCCCCGCACAGACAAGAGTGTCGCAGAGCTGCAGTACCCAAGGTGTACTCGGCCCCAGCGTGGGCGTGATGGCGTCAATGCAATCTTTGGTGGCCATGCAACTCTTGCTGAGTGTGAATAGCGGTGGTGATGCACCGAAAAATGCCTTGTTGGGGCGTTTTTGGCGCTTTGACGCTAAATCACTTGTGTGGACCGCTGCGGTATTAACGCGGGATCCCCACTGTGACGTGTGTGGTCCCCAAGGGGCTTATCTATCATCAAATAAAGATAATCTTGAGGTTTGATATGATTTTAATTCACATAAACAATCTCCCGCAGTCGTTATCTGAACCGACGTCACTCGAGGCTGTGATCCTCGCACAAAATATTGCACTCGATTCGGTTGCTATCGTGTTGAATGCAGAGGTGATTCCGCGTAATCGCTGGCAATCTATTCTCTGCCAACATGAAGATAAATTAGAACTTTTCTCAGCTGTAGCGGGAGGCTAGTATGTTAAAGATTGCCGATGTGGAGTTTGAGTCGCGATTATTTACAGGAACGGGAAAGTTCAGTAATAGCCAAGTGATGATCGAGGCGATAATGGCTTCAAAATCGCAGTTAGTGACAGTTGCGATGAAAAGAATTGATTTTAAAATGGGGCTTGATGATTTACTCACGCCGTTACGTCAAGCGGGTGTCCGGCTATTGCCTAACACTTCGGGGGCGAGAAACGCCAAGGAAGCGGTGTTTGCGGCTGAGCTTGCCCGTGAAATGCTGGGAACTCATTGGATTAAGCTCGAAATCCACCCCGATCCTAAGTACCTGATGCCCGATGCAATTGAAACCTTAGCAGCGGCCAAGATTCTCTGTGATAAAGGTTTTATCGTGATGCCCTATGTGCATGCCGATCCTGTGCTGTGCTGTCGCTTGGAAGAGGTGGGCTGCGCTGCGGTTATGCCATTGGCGAGTCCGATTGGCAGTAATCAGGGTTTAGTCACTGAAAGCTTTTTAAAAATCATCATAGAGCAGTCGCGGGTGCCAGTGGTGATCGATGCCGGCATTGGCGCGCCTTCACAGGCTGTGCGGGCAATGGAGCTGGGCGCCGATGCGGTGCTCGTCAACACCGCCATCGCCAGCAGCGCGTCGCCGATAGTGATGGCCGAGTGCTTTAAGGATGCGGTGCAATGCGGTAGACGGGCGTTTGAAGCTGGGCTTGGCCGAGTACAAACGGGCGCGGTACAGACCAGTCCTCTGACAGGATTTTTAAACCAATGAGTTTTGTAGCGGAATTTGCCAAAATCCCACGGGATAAACTGTTACTCGATTTGTATTCTTGCACAGCCCAAGATGTCGAGCGGGCGTTAGTGAGTCCAGCAGGGGATTTACGCAGCTTACTGGCCTTGTTATCACCTGCGGCAGAGCCTTATATCGAAACCATGGCGCAGCAATCTGCGGCGCTTACGCGGCAGCGATTTGGCGCGAATCTTGGCATGTATTTACCGCTATATGTCTCGAATCTGTGCGCTAATGAATGTGATTACTGTGGTTTTAGCATGAGTAACAAACTCAAACGCAAGACCTTGAATGAACAGGAGTTGATGGCTGAAATAGCTATTATCAAAGGCAGAGGTTTTGATTCTATTTTACTGGTGTCGGGTGAGCATGAAACTAAGGTCGGCATCGATTATTTTAAGCAAATGTTGCCGTTGGTAAAGCAGCAATTTAGCCATGTGGCGATGGAGGTCCAACCCATGAGTGAGGACCATTATCGCCAGTTAGTCGCGCTAGGTTTAGATGCTGTGATGATTTATCAGGAGACCTATCAGCCCGAGACTTATGCTCGTCACCATTCCCGAGGTAAAAAAATGGATTTTGCCTATCGCTTAGCAACACCGGATAGAGTTGCGGCGGCGGGGGGGGATAAAATTGGTCTTGGGGTATTACTGGGGCTGGATGATTGGCGTTTAGATGCGTTAATGATGGGATATCATCTTGACTATTTAGAGCGTCGCTATTGGCGCACTCGCTTTAGTATTTCGCTGCCAAGGTTAAGGCCTTGTACTGGCGGGATCACCCCAAAAGTTATGCTATCGGATTTAGGTTTAGTGCAAATGATTTGTGCATTTAGACTTTTTAATCATCAGCTTGATATCAGTATGTCGACAAGGGAAAGCCCTGAGCTGAGGGATAATCTTTTGCCACTTGGAATTACTCAAATCAGTGCGGGTAGTTCGACACAACCGGGCGGCTATCAAGCACCCGACAGTCAACTCGATCAATTTGAGATAAGCGATGATCGCAGCGTCGAGCAAGTCATCGAACAGATGCAACTGCAGGGTTTTAATCCCGTATTTAAGGATTGGGAAGCCAATTGGATCACAGGATAAATAAGACCATAAATAAATGGTGAGAATGCGGATAAAACCTGTACTTTTGCAGGTGATTGGTCAATAATTGACCCATTAATCACAGCGTGCAGGAATACCGTTATGCAAATCCAATCTGCTTATTCATCCGGTCTGCAAGGCTTGCAAAGTGCTCAATCTGGGCTCACTCAAGCAACAATAGATGTGGCTAAACCTACACCGACTCAAAGTGCGACTCCGGCTGAATCTACAAGAGATGTTGCGCAGCCTGATAAAACCTCGGCATTACTTACCGCTAATGAGTCATTAAGACAAGGGGAAGCGTCAACAGAAGTGATTGAAACTGATTCTGAAACGATAGGTTCGATCATTAATATTAAGGTGTAAATATCATGTCGGTTGTGGCGCTATCACTTAAGGTTGGAGCGCCATCCTCTTCATTTTCGGCACATGATAAGATGCTCAGCTCGAATCTAAGCCAGACTCAAAGCCAGAGCCTAAACCAGAGTCACGCTAATAGCACTTATCAAGGAGCCAGCGCTCACACTGCAGGCTCCGCAAAAATTGAAGCGAGTGGTGTCCATGAACTACAGGTTACTGGAACTTCATTTGCTCCAGTTCAAGCCACGCCTATTACTTCATTAGCTGCTAACGTTTCCCAATCTCTCCACTCATCACCGAATGTGTCTTTTGCTGCTTCTAGTGCTGTTTCATCAACTGCAGCACCTGTACTTCCTGTACTGAATGGTGCAAGCCAAGCACTCGAGGTCGCTCCTTTTTCCGTACCAACGCCAAGGAGCAATCCTCAGGTAAATACGTTAAATGATCGAGCTAGCTTACATGCCGATGCGAGTTTTAGTTTGTTAACAGGACCAAGATCCATTTCTGGTGTACGCGGGGGACAGATTGCGACACCTATTTCTACTCAGGTATTTTCGCCCGTCGCGGGTACGAGTAATAGCGGACTTGGGGTAAATTCCTTGGCTACAATAAGTCCAAATCTCAGTGTAACGAGCAATATTCCCGTTGATATTTTTACGCCTCTGAGTCCATCAATTGGCACTAGGGGTACTTATATTCCTGCTTTCAATCCATCTAGCACGGGTGATGTTTCTCCAATAATGCCTGATTTAGCGGCAGTGTTTGGGCCACAAACTGTCTTTACTGGAGCTGCGTTAGTTGATCCCACTACGTCCGATTCTGCAATTAACAGTTCTGTAAATAAGAGTGTAGCAACGAGTGCAGGGCCTGTTGGTCAGTCAAACTCTACGCAAGCCACAGATCAATCCGCTAGCAATGATGTTGCTCGACCGACTGTGTTAGAACTATTTACTCAAGTTTTCGGTGAAGCTCAGGCTCAAGCTAGTCCTGTAGATGCTCCTGCGACAGCGTCTAACCCAGATGATAGTCAACAAGTCTTAGCTGCTGTCTTTGCCCCAAATGATAATCAGCTTGAAAAGCAAGTACAGGAAGAAGAATCGCGGAAACAGCAAATAGCAGCAGCGGAAGAGGCAAAGCAACAATCACTGGTTCAACAGGCTCAAGAACAAGAGATACAAGCCCAAGAAAAAGTGCAGGCTCAACAGCAACAGCAAGTCGATGAACTTAAAACTCGAGATTCAGAGGTTAAAGCCCATGAGCATGCCCACGCAACCGTCGGAGGACAATACGCTCAGAGCCCGAGTTTTAAGTATGAAAAGGGTGCTGATGGCCAACGTTACGCCACCGATGGCGAAGTGCAGATTGATGTCTCTCCAGTGGGAGGCGACCCGCTTGCAACGATAAACAAAATGAAGCAAGTTTATGCCGCAGCAATGGCTCCTGTTGACCCGTCATCAGCGGATATCCGTGTTGCCGCGGAAGCCTTGCAAAAAATGAATGAAGCTAAGGTGATGCTGGCAGAGGAGCGACAAAAACAAATTGTTGACTTGCAAACGGCTCAAACATTAATAGACGCAGATGCACAAATCAAAGAGTTGCCACCGTTAGAAAAACATACACCTGTAGTGACGGGAGACGTTGATGAGTCCGGTAATATTGCTCAGCCCCAAGAGGCTGTATTCACCCCCGCCTCTACTGCGCTTGATAAGCTAAAACAAGCGATCGAGGCGCAAACGGTCAACACGAGAGTCATTGATACGGGTTCGAAAACCTCTTCTGATATCAGTGACTCAGTCACTACATCGACCACAGTGGAAACGATTGAGCCACCGACCGCAACTTTAGCATTTGGAGAAGCTTCAACTTCAGCGGATTTAGCGACGGGTTTTATTTCAAGATCCGATAGTGCTGCAAGCCGTTATTATGTCGCGGTTGCACAAGCCAGTGCTGGACCTTCAGTTCGTGTCGATATGACGTCGCAAGCCAATATTCAGCCTTCTTATCTGGCATCTTCAAATGATCTGCTTAGCAATTTGCAATCTACGGATGTTTTGTCCGCAAACGATGTAAATGAGCAGTCTTCAAATATCAGTGCTAGCGCGAATTCGAATGTGTCTTTGCAGAGCAAGTTATATGTGGTAGATGACCTCTTGCAGGAGACAGGATTTATTCAGCCGCAATACTTGGGTTATCAACAAGCGCGCTATGTCGACTTTAGTGTGTAAGATTAGGTTTTAAGCTTTAACTATTTCCATGATTCGCTTTTCATTATCTTTTTCGAAACAACTTCTCAGCGCCACTAAGAACTAAGCATTTAATCAGCAGTTAGCACTTATCGTTTTGCTCACTCGAATTGATAACTCTTTTTGTATCTTGCTGTTAATGACTATTCGTCGTTTCAATTCCATGCTGTTTTAAAATCAAGGAAGCAAGCAGTTTTGATGCAGGCCCTTGTTGATCCCTATTAGGGATAACTAAGCTCAACATGATGCGACGTTTTTGGCTGCCCTCAAGGTGTAAACGTACTAGATTACCCGAAGCCAATTCTTCTTGGACTAAGAAAGAGGGGATCCAACAGAAACCAATACCTTGATTTAAAATGACTTTAGCTTCATGGAAGTTAGAGACTGTCCAGCGCTGCTCAGCTTTGAGCCAGCCTATGTCGATATTGGATTGCACGCCGGTATCTTTGATCACTAACTGTAAATATTGTGCCAGTAGTTTATCGTCTTCAATTGTGCCTAAGTCAGCGAGTGGGTGATTTGGATGACAGACGAGGTAGAGTTCTTGTTCACATAAGGGTTCGGATAAATACCCTTTAGGCGGCACCCCTGCACAGATAGCAATATCGACTTTACTCTGCTGAATGAGCTCTTGAGTGCCGGTGATCACTGAGTCCAGCATGATGATTCGAGTGCCACGACTATGGGGCAGAAACGCATTGAGGGCGCACACTAAGCTTTCCATCGGATAGATAATTTCACGGGCAATCGTGAGTGTCGGCTCCCACCCTTGTTCGAGATTACTCGCAAGTTGTTCTAACTCGTTGACGGCTTGGGTGACATGCCGTGAGCGGCGCAGCAGCACTTCGCCCTGCGGGGTGAGATAGGCTTTACGGCCTTTGACTTCGAGTAGCTCGATACCTAACTGATGCTGTAATTTGGCAACGGCATGGTTAAGTGACGATTGACTCTTGTTGAGTTTTTCGGCCGCTTGGGCATAGCCGCCAAAATCGACCACCGCTTGCAAAATACGCCATTGTTCTAAGGTAGATTTAGCTCGAGTCATTATAATCTCAAAAAAACGATAGATTGAGGCTTATAGTGGCCACTTCTTACGACTTTTTCAATTAAATATCATAGAGTCAGTCATTCTCACGACATATAGATAGTTATGTCGCGCTAAGTTATTAAGGTGATAGAGAGGCTAATCATGACGATTTTCAGTGTTTGCGCCCGAGCGAGTCACAAACACATCCTAAGCATTCACACTTAAAACGCACAAGAACCTGTTGCGTCGAAAGCTTGATTGTTGGAATTGTCAGCATGTTCTGAAGCGGCGCTATTTGAAATTCTTTGGATCAGTGCAGCACTATTAACGGGGGCGCCAATGACCACTTTTAATTGGTCACTGAAGCTTAAAGCGTCTTCATTGATGACTAATACATTGAATAATTTGAGTTTGTCTCGGCAGTTGAATGTGGATTGATCTATCAGCCTGGCTAGCGATGCTTGCCAGAGTAATTGGTAGTAGAGCGGTCCTTCGTTGGCGATAGCATTAAAGCTGTAGGGATAATCCTTGGTTTGCGGCCAACCTTGGCCAAAGCTGGCACTAAACTCTGCAGCGAGATCGGGATAGACTTGTGCACTTGAGTTTTGGTAAAAGTTGACTGCAACCTTAGCGCGAAAGACTTTAAGCTGCTTCGAATAAGCTTTAGCCAGTGTTTCACGCTCCTGTAAATAGGTGTGCTCAAATTGCGGAAATAGTTGATGGCGTAGCACTTCAGCTAACCAGAGGCTCGCCACAAAATAGCTATCTTGACTCTGTCCCATGGCATTGTTGAGGTAGAAATGACTCGCTTTAGCAAGGGAAGTGACAGCCTCTGCGATGGATTCGGTTAATTGCTCAATGTCTTTGTAGTTACTCAGCTGTGGTTTGAGATCCAACGCTTGTTGTCCAAATTGCTGGCCGAGTACACTTTGACGCAATGTCTGCTGTTGACTACCTTGCTGTGGATTTGGGTTATACGTCACATAGATTTCACCTAACAATCTTTGCTGGTGGTAGACCCTGACGATATGTGGCCGATTGGGATCGGCAGGTATTTTATCGACCTTAGCGGTTTCTATGGTCTCAAACTGCAAACCAAACACTTGCAGATAAGTAAAGCTGCGACTCAAGACGTCAGAGGTTTGCCATGTCGGCCCCTTGGCTGATGCTTGTTGTGACAGGGTTCGCCCAATATCCCAGGGAGCCATTTGCAGATCTTGGGTTTGGCTATCAAGAAAAGCTTTGACTAATTCAGGGGACGATAACTGCTGCGAACTAAGCACTAATGCGCTGTAATCGGTAAAGCCTGCAGCAGTGGAAGCTTGTTGGCGCTGCTCAGCAATTCGCTCTAATGCCGTTTGATTGGTTTCACTGGCTCTGGCTTGGTAGGCCTGCCATACATTTTTGCGACATACGGCGTTTTCTTGCGTCAGTAAGTAACTGGCGATAGTGCCAGAAAAGTCGCTCTGCTTTGAACTGTCGGGCTTCGGCTCGTCACTTTTATCCTCTTTTTTATGCAGATGATGTTGCTGAGTCACTTCAGGTTGGCATTGGCTGTCATTGAAGGCAAGACTAAATTGTTGACTGCCTAACCCTTGGCCTATGCTGGCTTGCGCTGTATGTAATTTCGCTTTCTCCTCGGCGCGCCAATGTTGTTGTAGCAATTGTTTAAGCTGTTGGCTCAGCAGTATTTGTTCTGCATTGCCTTGGGCTAAGGCGTAGGCGAGTTGGCTAAATTCTGCTTGGCTGAGAAGTTGCGACAGGGTGTCGGCGAGGTGTAACTGGCATTGCAGTAAACCTTCGCGCTCTTCACTCGGTAAGTTAAACCCACGGTAATAGTTGAGTCTGTCGTTGATATTATTAAGCCCTAACATCTGTTGCTCAAAAATAAGCGCGCGCTGGGCCAAGGTTAATTCAGACGCAGTTAAACGCGCATTGGCGAACACAGTTGCGAGATCAATACTTGGCAAACGCAGGCATTGTTCAACTAAAAGGGGAACAGGGCTTGGCGCCGCATAGGCGGCATTCGTAACATAAAGGCTCAAGCCAAACAGGCTAACCAGTAAAGTGGGTTTTAACATGGGTAATGTGTTCTGCATCTGTGATGGAATGAGTTAACTTTGACTTAGTATCCAATTGAGTTAGCTTCAAGTCATTGTTATGCATGAAACCCTGTTCTGTTCTGGATGTCAACGATAAGGGTGGGAGTCGCAAATGTATTGCTATTCAAGGAAGGAGTTACACTGAGCTGCTGAACACCTACAGATTCCAGATGTACTAGAGGAATGGTGTTCTTTCGGCTTTTGATATCAGCCATTACCAACTCAAACCCTGAGGACGTAATGACTGATATTTGCTTACTTCAGACTGAAAAGGTTAGTTTAAATCCTGATTAGGCTGATTTTTCACCGCGATAATCGTGGCGCGTTTGGGCGCAGGATAACCTTCAACCGTTTTGGTGATGTCGTTAGGATCTAGGTATTCAACCAGTGATTCGTTGGGCATCCAGTCGGTACGGCGTTGCTCGGCAAGGGTAGTGACATCGGTATCGACACAACGGATATCAGTGAAATCACACTTTTTTAACCATAGCATGAGCGCGGCAACGGACGGAATGAACCATACATTATTCATTTTGCCATATCTATCTTGAGGCACGAGTACGGCATTTTCGTCGCCATCTATCACCAAGGTTTCTAGCACGAGCTCACCACCGGTGCGCAATTGATCACGCAGCTGTAACAAGTGATCGATAGGCGAACGTCTGTGATACAAAACACCCATGGAGAAAACCGTGTCAAATGCATCGAGCGGTGGCAGCTCTTCAATACCCAATGGTAACAGGTGTACAGGGTGATGTGTGCCCGCTAAACGTTTGACGGCTTCAAACTGACATAAAAACAACGGCGAAGGGTCGATACCGACGACACGTTTGGCACCTGAGCCCAACATGCGCCACATGTGATAACCACTGCCACAACCGACATCGAGCACAGTGCGGTTTTTCAGCGGCGAAATATGTTGCTTAACGCGGTCCCATTTCCAGTCACTGCGCCATTCGGTATCGATATGGATGCCATGAATGTGGAAGGGGCCTTTACGCCATGGCATAAAAAGGCGCAGCAGGTTTTCTAGCTTCTCTTTTTCACCAGGGCTGAGTTGCTCGCCGCTACCGACGGTCACGCTATCGATAAAATCTATTTGATCTGGTGCAGGATAGTGCAGCTTGTTGAGCACTTTTTCCCACTTTGGCAGGTTGCCGTGTTTATGATCTCGTTGCCACTTGCCTAAAATGCTCGGCAGGGTTTCGAGCCAGTGTTGTAGATTCGAATCGGCGATTTGTTGGTAAAACGAGCTAAAGCTGATCACTTGATGGCCACCATAGAAGCAAAGTTAAAGCATTGGAACCAGAGACTAAAGTGACTAAAGCCTTGGCTGGTGAGTCGTTGTTGATGCGTGGTTAAGGTGTCGGGCTTCATGACATTTTCCAGCGCACTGCGTTTTTGGCTGATCTCAAGTTCGCTGTAACCATTAGCGCGTTTAAAGTCCAAATGTTGCTCTTCCAATAGGGTTTGGATAGGAGCATCTTCGAAGCGAATTTTTTCAGACAGCACTAAAATCCCGCCGGGATTAAGACCCTGATAAATCTTGGCTATCAGGGTTTCTCTGTCTTCTGGTGGTAAAAATTGCAAGGTAAAATTGAGTACCACTAGTGAGGCATTTTTAATATCGATATCGCGAATATCACCGCAAACCAGATCGACGTCTGTATCGCTGACATAGGCATTCAGGTTCTCTTGGCAGCGTGCGACCATAGATTCACTGTTATCTACAGCAATAATGCGACATTGGCGGCCTTGGATTTGGCGACGAATACTTAAGGTCGCGGCACCGAGTGAGCAACCCAAATCGTAAATTTGAGTATTTGGCATGACGAAACGATCTGCAAAATCGCCTATGGTATTGATAATTTGCGCATATCCAGGCACTGAGCGGCGGATCATGTCACTGAACACACCTGCTACACGGTTATCAAACTGGAAATCGCTAATATGCTCGCTCGCTTGAGCGTAGATAGTGTCTTGAGAAACGTTCATCTGAGATTTTTCATGGGAATTCAACTGCGCATTTTAACGAATCAGAGCGATTAGCAGCAAGTCTCATGCTAGTAATTTGCGATAAATTTTTGTCTAATACTTAATAGATAACAAAATCGTTACATGTACATCAAGTACTAAGGGCTCAACTTGAAGTTTGTGATCCACTTAATTGTGATCTTGTGCAGCTGTTTTTTGAGCATAACGGGGCAGGCAAGTCCGTTGTCCTCTGAGCCATTAATCATCGTTATGGGTGAGGATAGCTTTCCCTATCAATATGTCGACAACGATGGCGAGCCGACTGGATTACTGGTTGATTTATGGAAAGAGTGGGCTAAACAAAGCCATACCCAAGTCGTTTTTGTGGCACGCCACTGGCATGAGTCCCTTGATCAACTGCGGCAAGGTAAGGCGCAAGTGCATATCGGCATGGGGAAAACCCCAGAGCGAGAGCAAGAATTTGATTTTGCAGTGCCCATTGCTGATGTGGGCACTTTTTTGTATTTGCATAAATCCTTGCAGGGCAAAAAATCCATCAAAGAACTGATCCCCTTTCAAATTGGTGTGGTAGCGGCTTCATCCCATGAAGCGGAATTACACCGTATCGAACCGCAGCTTGTGTTTAAACGCTACGAAAGTCGTGAGAAATTATTGGCAGGGGTCGCCGCGGGCGAGATCGTAGTCTTTGCGGGGTTAGAAGGCTATTTAAAAGATCCCGACTCATCCCAAGAGATTGCCGCAAACTTTCCCAATACTGCCCGCCTTCAAATTAAGGCGATGCAGTTTGTACCCGCAGTTCAAAAGGGCAATCTTGCATTAGTCGATAAGATCAATAAAGGTTTCACTGCGCTCGATGTGCACTTTATTCAGCAAACGGAGCGACGTTGGCTTGGCTATCAACGTCAACAAGCTGGACTCGTTATTTCGATGCAACTGGGCGTCGAGCCTTTTGTGGACTTAGGGGTCGATGGTTTACCCCATGGTTTGTATGTGGACATGTGGCAGCTTTGGTCTGAGAAAACGGGTATTGCCGTTGATTTTATTTCTGGTGATATGAACTCCAGCGTGGATGATGTTCGTCGCGGTCTCGCCGATGCCCACATAGGTTATCCTGAAAGTGATGATGTTAAAACGGGCCTTACTCAGGCTTGGCATTTATATACGGTGAAGAGTCGACTCTTTCTCTATCAGCAACAGTTAATCGATTTAGACAGCTTAAAAGGTAAACGTATTGGTGTGGTGCCGACAGCGCCTTATTTGGTGGATTTGCGTAAAGCATTACCCCAAGTGTCACTGCGTTATTACGACAGTATGGATGCCATGGTGGCGGGGGCGAGGTCTGGAGAAGTTGTCGGTTTTATCGCCGCGGGTGCATGGACATCCCATTATTTACTGCTCAATAAAGGCTGGTCTGACTTTAGCCAGTATCCTGATCTCGAATTTAGCACCAACATTTATGTGCTGACCCGTAGCGATGATGCTGGCCTTACACAGAGGATAGCCAATGGGTTTAACAGTATTAGCAATCAAGAATTTGCTGAGATTGAACATAAATGGATGCTCAATCCTAAAGATCATGTTTTTACCCAAGCTGAGCGCCATGTCAGCCTAAGCCCAGCAGAACAGGCCTATGTGGAAAGCGTAGGCGAGCTCAAAGTCGGTTATCTAAAACAATGGCCACCGATGGAGTTTATGGATGAACAGGGTGAGTTTGCGGGGATCAATAGCGATATCGTCAAATTGCTCAAGGAACAACTCAAACTTAAGCTCACGCCCGTTGCCTTTGATGATTGGCATTCGTTAATCGAGGCGTTGCAAAAGGGCGAGGTGAGTTTAGCCGGCAGTGTCGCGCAAACGGCGGAGCGCCAGCAGCGTTTAGCGTTTAGTGAAGCCTATTGGCCATCGCCGTGGGCCTTAGTGTCGCAACTGGAACAAGTCTCGGTTTTTAATATTGCTCAGCTCGCAGGTCAAAGGGTGGCTGTGGTTGAGGGATATCATTTGGTGGCGCAATTGATGAGTCTGGAGCCTTCGCTCAAGTTAGTCATAGTGCCAAATACGCAGGCCGGATTAGCGGCCGTGACGAATGGCAATGCGGATGTGTTTATCGATAAAGTGGTGACTTTAGCTTCTGAGCTTAAAACCAGCCACTATCCGACACTAAAAATGTCGCTGCTCAGTGATCTCGCCGATCAGCATAGTCATATTGGTGTTTATCCTCAATTTGCGCCGCTAGTGCCGCTGATTAATAAAGCTTTGGCTTTGGTTGATGCTCAACATCAGCAAAAAATATATACGCGCTGGGTGTCATTTTCAGTGGCGACAGAGAGCGCTAAATATCTGCAATGGCTGCGTTATATCGTGTTTGGCGTGATAATCTTGTGCTTAGTGATGGTGGCTGTGTTGTTAGTGAATCGTCGCTTAAATCGTGAGATCACTCAGCGATTGGTGGCTGAAAAACGTTTGTTGCATGTGGCTAATCATGATGCTTTAACTCAGTTGCCCAATCGTGCCTTACTTGATGACAGACTAACCCAAGCTTTGCTATCTCATCGCAGAGAACAGGCACATTTCGCTTTGTTATTCATCGATCTCGATGGTTTTAAACAAATCAATGACCAACACGGTCATCCCATTGGCGATGAATTACTGGTACTGGTCGCCCAAAAGTTAACCAAGGTTATCCGTGGCTCAGATACCGTTGCGCGATTTGGCGGCGATGAGTTTGTTATCCTGCTAAATCGTGTGCAAGATCTCGATGCTGCAACCCAAGTTGCTGATAATATTCTACAGGCACTGTCGAGCCCTTTGCTTATTCAAGGCGTCAGTGTCAGCATAGCAGTCAGTATTGGCGTGGTGATATACCCCCGCGATGGTGACACAGCCATCGGTTTATTGAAAAAAGCCGATCAGCTGATGTACCAAGCAAAAAGTAGCGGCGGGCGTTGTTATCGCTCAGCTTGATGTTTTTTTGAACGCTCATGCTCAGATAGTGCGTTCGCCTCTAGTCAAGGGCGTAAAACTGTTTGATACTTCACCGCCTAAGTGTGAAGTACTTTGGTAATCGGCATTATTTTACTATAATGCCGCTTTTATCTCGTTTTGATTATTTCCAAAGCACCGGTTTCCGGATAAAGGATAGAGTTAGATGCGCAGTCATTATTGTGGAGACGTCAATAAGTCTCACGTTGGACAAGAAGTTACCTTGGTAGGTTGGGTTAATCGTAGCCGTGATTTGGGTGGCGTTGTCTTTTTAGATTTAAGAGACAGAGAAGGTCTCATCCAAGTGGTCTATGATCCAGACTTACCTGAGGTGTTCAATGTCGCTAGCACGCTGCGCGCCGAATTTTGCGTTCAGGTCAAAGGCTTAGTTCGTGCCCGTCCTGATAGCCAAGTCAATGGTCAAATGAAGACGGGTGAGATTGAGGTCTTAGGTCAAGCCTTGACGATTATCAATGCTGCCGATCCACTGCCATTGAGCATGGATAACTACCAGAACAACAGCGAAGAGCAACGTCTTAAGTATCGTTACTTAGATTTACGTCGCCCAGAAATGGCGCAGCGATTAATTTTCCGCGCTAAAGTGACCAGTTCTGTGCGTCGTTTCCTCGACTCAAACGGTTTCTTAGACATAGAAACACCGATCCTGACCAAGGCAACCCCAGAAGGTGCCCGCGATTATTTAGTACCAAGCCGTACTTATAAAGGTCAGTTCTTTGCCTTGCCACAATCACCACAGTTGTTTAAACAGTTGCTGATGATGTCAGGCTTTGATCGTTACTATCAAATCGTAAAATGCTTCCGTGATGAAGACTTACGTGCCGACCGTCAGCCAGAATTCACCCAAATCGATATCGAAACGTCTTTCATGAGCTCTGAGCAAGTGATGGCGAAAACCGAAGAGATGATGCGTGGTCTGTTCCTTGAAATGCTGAACGTCGATCTCGGCGAGTTCCCGCGCATGACCTACAACGAAGCGATGCGTCGTTTCGGTTCAGATAAGCCAGATTTACGTAACCCATTAGAGCTGGTGGACATTGCCGATTTACTCAAAGAAGTCGAATTTGCGGTATTCTCTGGTCCTGCGAACGATGAAGAAGGCCGTGTTGCTGCACTGCGTATTCCGGGCGGCGCTGCGCTGTCTCGTAAGCAAATCGATGATTACACTAAATTTGTTGGCATCTATGGTGCTAAAGGCTTAGCGTGGATGAAGATTAATGACCTAAGCCTTGGCTTAGAAGGCATTCAATCACCTGTGCTGAAATTCTTAAACGAAAGCATAGTCAATGAAATCGTGAGCCGCACTGGCGCGCAAACTGGTGACATTATCCTGTTTGGTGCAGATCAGGCGACTGTGGTTGCCGAATCTATGGGCGCACTGCGTCTTAAAGCGGGCGAAGATTTTAGCTTATTGCAAGGTGAATGGCGTCCACTGTGGGTAGTTGACTTCCCAATGTTTGAGAAAATCAACGGCAACTTCCACGCGGTTCACCATCCGTTCACCGCACCGCGCGGCGTAACGGCAGCTGAACTTGAAGCTAACCCAGCAAATCGCGTTTCTGATGCTTACGATATGGTATTAAACGGCTGCGAATTAGGCGGTGGTTCGGTGCGTATCCACAACCAAGAAATGCAGTCTGCGGTATTCCGTATTCTGGGCATTACTGACGATGAAGCCAAAGAGAAATTCGGATTCCTGTTAGAAGCGTTGCGTTACGGCACACCGCCACATGCTGGTTTAGCGTTTGGTTTAGACCGCATCATCATGCTGATGACGGGCGCAAGCTCAATCCGTGATGTGATGGCGTTCCCTAAAACCACCACTGCTGCTTGTCCGCTGACTAACGCGCCTGGTTTTGCCAATCCGCAGCAGTTAGCTGAACTGGGTATTGCCGTGGTTGAGAAAGCTGTTAAAGCGGAAGACTGATCTTTTGTAAGAGGGTTTTGTAAGGCGACTTTTGTAAATCGACCTTATTCAAATCGACATTATGTAAATCGTTTTAGTGTAAGTCGATTGACGTTAGCCTTGTCAGTTATTTTTTGTCGTACCGAAAACCGAGGCATGAGCCTCGGTTTGTTTTAGTGAACCGTCATTCCACCGCTTATCAATATCTGTTAGTTCAATCCTTTAAGTAAATAGCCGTTATTTAGTCTTATTCCACCTTCGGCTCTTGATAAGCTTTGCGATGGCACCTAGATGATACCTAAGTAGAGGAGACTTCCCATGGCAGGTCACAGTAAATGGGCCAACATTAAGCACCGTAAAGCGGCTCAAGATGCTAAACGCGGTAAACTCTTTACTAAATTCATTCGCGAGTTAACCGTTGCAGCCCGTGAAGGTGGCTCAGATCCCGACTCCAATCCACGATTACGTGTCGCCATCGATAAAGCCCTCGGTGGTAATATGACCCGAGACACGGTTGAGCGTGCGATTAAACGCGGCGCCGGTGAATTAGAAGGCCAGCAACTCGAAACCATTCTCTATGAAGGTTATGGCCCAGGCGGCACCGCTGTGATGGTTGAAACCATGACGGACAATCGTAATCGTACTGTGAGTGGTGTACGTAATGCGTTTAGTAAATCGGGCGGTAACTTAGGCACGGATGGTTCGGTTTCTTACCTGTTCACTAAGCGTGGAGTGTTATCCTATGCGCCGGGAACCGATGAAGATGCATTGATGGAAGCGGCGCTTGAAGCGGGCGCGGAAGATATTGTCAGCTATGATGATGGCGCGGTGGATGTGTTTACCGATCCTGTTGATTTCTATACGGTGAAAGAGCAGCTCGATAAAGCCCATTTTGTGGCGGAGAATGCCGAAATCGCGATGATAGCCTCGACGAAAGCTGAGCTTGATCTAGAAACCGCCGAAAAATTTATGCGCCTTATCGACACTCTTGAAGATCACGATGATGTGCAAGAGGTGTATCATAATGCGGAAATCTCCGATGATGTGATGGCAAGCCTAGGCTAGATTGACTGTGAGCTGAATTGGGGCGTCAATTGATGCCAATTTCAGCTCGCAAACGCTTACGTAGGAACAGGGACGCAAATGTAGATCCCCTATAAGGTATTGAATGGCAATTATTTTAGGTGTTGACCCAGGTTCACGGATCACAGGCTACGGCGTGATCCAATGTCAGGGACGGCATCAGATTTACCTCGGCAGTGGTTGTATTCGCACTTCGTCTGAAGAACTGCCTGGCAGGCTCAAGCAAATATTTGATGGGATCACTGAGATTATTCGTCAGTATCAACCGGACGAATTTGCGATTGAGCGCGTATTTATGGCAAAAAATGCCGATTCTGCGCTCAAGTTAGGCCAAGCACGCGGCGCGGCCATTGTTGCTGCCACAGTCGCCAATTTACCTGTGGCCGAATACAGTGCGACTCAAATTAAGAGCGCCGTCGTGGGTACGGGGCGAGCACAGAAAGCCCAAGTACAACACATGATCCAACAACTACTTAAGTTACCCGCAGCCCCACAAGCTGACGCTGCAGATGCACTCGGTGTTGCTGTGTGTCATTATCACACTAGCCAGAGTTTAATTGCATTGAGTGGCCGGGCAACGGCAAGAACATACGGACGGTACAGATGATAGGTCGTTTACGGGGCGTGCTCGTTGAGAAACAAGCACCAGAAATTTTGATCGATGTTAATGGTGTTGGTTACGAGTTGCAGATGCCGCTGACTAGCTTTTATGAGCTGCCTGAAGTTAATCATGAAACTATGGTCTACACCCACTTTGTGGTGCGTGAAGATGCACAGCTTCTCTATGGTTTTATCACTAAGCAGGAAAGGGCGTTATTTCGCTTACTGATCAAGACCAATGGTGTCGGTCCCAAGCTTGCTTTGACCATTTTATCAGGCATGACAGCCGCAGAATTTGTGGGTTGCGTTGAGCGCGATGATATAGTGACCTTAGTGAAATTACCCGGTGTTGGCAAGAAGACCGCCGAGCGGTTACTGGTAGAAATGCGCGATAAGCTCAAGAGCTTGATGGAAGCCTCCGCAGGCTCAGAGCGTGAGTTCGTGCTGCAATCCAATTACTCACCCGCACCGACAGTCAATAGCGCCGAAGAAGATGCTATTTCAGCTTTAATTTCGCTGGGTTATAAACCACCGCAGGCGAGCAAATCGGTTTCTGCAGCCTACAAAGAGGGCATGGATTCAGAAACTCTGATCAAAGCCGCCCTTAAATCGATGCTTTAATTGAACAATTATGATAATTAAGATGAAAGCTGCGATAAGGAATAACAATGATTGAGGCAGACAGACTCATCCAGCCGCAGATCCAAGCTCAAGATGAATCCATCGACAGGGCAATGCGCCCTAAAATGCTCGATGAATACACGGGTCAAGATGACACTCGGGCACAGCTTAAGGTGTTTATTCAAGCGGCAAAGAATCGTAATGAAGCCTTAGATCATATGTTGATTTACGGTCCGCCGGGATTGGGTAAAACCACCTTAGCCATGATTGTTGCGAACGAGATGGGGGTGAACATTAAATCCACCTCGGGGCCTGTGCTGGAAAAAGCGGGAGATCTCGCCGCACTTTTGACCAATCTCGAATCCGGTGATGTGTTATTCATCGATGAAATCCACCGATTAAGCCCAGTGGTAGAAGAGATTTTGTATCCAGCGATGGAAGATTACCAGCTGGATATCATGATAGGTGAAGGGCCAGCGGCACGTTCTATCAAGCTTGATTTACCGCCGTTTACTCTAGTGGGCGCGACAACACGGGCAGGGGCTTTGACTTCACCACTTCGGGCGCGTTTTGGGATCCCGCTACGGCTTGAATTCTATAACATCAAAGATTTAAGCACCATAGTCACGCGTTCGGCGCAGGTGATGGAACTGGATATTGATGCTGAAGGTGCATTTGAAATCGCACGCCGTTCACGTGGTACACCACGGATAGCTAACCGACTGCTTCGCCGCGTGCGGGATTACGCGCAGGTGAAGCATGATGGCGCTGTCACTAAGTTTGTTGCTGACCATGCACTAGACTTGCTAGATGTCGATAATGAAGGTTTTGATTACATGGATCGCAAGTTACTACTCGCCATTATCGATAAGTTTATGGGTGGCCCAGTTGGACTCGATAACTTAGCAGCAGCCATAGGCGAAGAACGCGAAACCATTGAAGATGTGCTAGAGCCCTTTTTGATCCAGCAAGGTTTTATCCAACGCACGCCCCGCGGCCGTATTGCAACCGCACGGGCATATCAACATTTCGAATTGATCAAACCCGAGTAATCATCATTTTGATGATACAGACTCTAAGAGGCGACCTAAGTGGTCGCTTTTTTTATAAAGAAAATTTGTCCTTGAATGTGGTCCGTATGAGATGTAAGTCATTTATTTAAGAATAAGAAATAGGGAGTGTTTAGAGGGATTGGAAGCTAATACTTATATTTAAAATTAATATACAAGATCAGTAACAAATAGTCATTTCAAAGACGTGTAGAATTATTTGTACCTTAATTGTTAAACCATAATTTTAGACGTTGTTAAAATGCATAATTAGCACAATTGATACATAGTGTATCTCTGTTTTAATGCAATTTATCTATGTTTATCGGTATTTTAGCGCTTTGGCTATCTGTGGATATTGCTAGATATGCAGATTTAACAATAGTTAATCAATACACTGTTCTTCTAGATAACTTTAATAAGGATTAAAAAGTGTGATCCGCATCACATTTTTTAATGTGCAAAATGTTGCATTCATGTTTCTTATTAACAGTCTTAAAGTCTGCTTAATATCCACATCTTGGTGATTAACTCTGTATAAGTGTGGTAAATAAGGGTATTAAAAAATAGCATCCAAATTAATTAACCAAATAAATCACAATAATTAACAATTTGTTTTTATTGGTTAAAATTTTGAGCATTGACGGAGTTAAAGTGAATCCTCAGTATCAGGTGCAACACTAGTACAGCAATAGCTGTACAAGCTGTAAGCATAAAAATAATAGTAAGATCTAGGGAGCATTCATACATGATCAAAAGAACTAAAGTAGCGTCAGCTATTAACTTAGCTATCGTTGCATCTATCACTACTGGTGCATTTGTTACGTCAAGCGCATTTGCTGCTGAAGAAAAAGCAAAAGTTGAACGTATTGAAGTGACAGGTTCACGCATTCAACGCCAAGATATGGAAACAGCATCTCCTGTGACCGTTATTGATGCTGCTGCGATTAAAGCGGAAGGTTTTACTTCTGTTGACCAAATGCTGCAAGTACAGACTTCGATGGCGGGTGCGGCAATTGGTTCAACAACAAACAACGGTGCAGACGGTGTTGCACAAGTTGATTTACGTGGCATGGGTTCACAACGTACGCTTGTGTTATTAAACGGTCGCCGCATGGTTAACTCAGGTTCAGGCGCTGATAGTGCAGTGGATCTGAACTCTATTCCAGTCGCTATGATTGCACGTGTTGAAATTCTGAAAGACGGCGCTTCAGCTGTTTACGGTTCTGATGCGATTGCTGGTGTAGTGAATATTATCACTAAGAAAGACTTTGAAGGTTTCCAGCTCGATTTTAACGGTAGTGGCACTGACAAGGGTGACGGTAAAAATGGCGACGTAAGTGCACTATACGGTTTCAATACCGATGGTGGTAATTACACCTTTGGTGCTGCTTTTTCTGACCGTCGTGGCGTGATCCAAGGTGACCGTGATTGGACTGAACCTGGTGCAAGTTCATTTATCCCTGAAGGTACTTTAGGCGGCAAGATTAAAGATGCCAATGGCAACTGGGTAGACCGTTCATACGGTTATGATTTTACCCAAGATAGTTACTATCAAACACCAAGTGAACGTCGTAGTTTATTTGCTAACATGACTCAAGAGTTAGGTAATGATGTTGTGTTAACTGCAGATGCTATTTATACCAACCGTCGTTCTAACCAGCAAATGGCTGCTCAACCCGCTGATCTTATGCTAAATGTTTGTGGCGCGGCGGGCGTTCCAGCCGGAGCTCCATGTGTAACGCTTGATAGCGGCATGATCGCAGCAGGTATTAAAGCCGATGATAAGGGTTTAGTTAACTATCGTCGCCGGACTAACGATGTAGGTCCTCGTATTTATACTCAGGATACTGATACTTGGCGTTTATCAGGTGGCTTAGCGGGCACCTTAGATGTTCATACTGGTATGAACTGGGATGTAACCTACACCTATGGTAAAAACCAAGCTAAAACTGCAGTAGATAATTCTATCAATGCATCAGATATGCTTGATTCGATCTATGCAAATCCTAATGCATGGTTTAGTGGCACCCCATTAACACAGCAAATGATTAACGAAATCGGTTATTCAGAGCAAGCAAATGGTGGTAATGAGCAACAAACACTTTCTGCTGGTTTAAATGGCGAATTGTTTGATTTAAAAGCAGGTGCCGTTGGTTTTGCGATTGGTGCAGAATACCGTCGTGAAAGTGGTTTTTATAATCCTGATCCTGTAGTTGTTGCTGGTGAAAGTACTGCTGCTCAACAAGACCCTACAGATGGTAACTATAACGTTATTTCTATTTTCCAAGAAGTAAGTGTGCCTTTCACTGAGAAATTAACGGGTGAATTTGCGCTACGTTTAGATGATTACTCTACTTTTGGTAAAGCAACCACTTGGAAGATTGGCTTAACTTATGCAGCAACGGATGAGTTAATGGTTCGTGGTGTAGCGGCTACTGGTTTCCGTGCTCCAAGTGTTGCTGAATTGTATGGTGGTAACTCAGGTTCGTTTGATTATTTAGATGATCCATGGGGCAATGCTCAAGATCCACAAATTTTAGTAAATCGTACATCAGATCCAGATTTAAAGCCTGAAGAATCAGAGTCTTATACGGCTGGCTTAGTGTATTCGCCAAGCTATCTTGATGGTATGTCTGTGACTTTGGATTACTGGAGTTTCAAAGTTGATAACGCGATTGCGCGTATGGACACTCAAGCAGGTCTAGATGCATGTCATAGATTCCAAGTAGATGGCGATGCAACAGGTGCAGCATCTTGTGAAATTTTCAATATCGGCGCTAATGGCGATTTAGATAATTTAACGAATGCTTTAACTAACGTGGGTACACAAGACACGAGTGGTGTAGATTTCAACTTAGCCTACAGCTTTGAGCTTATTGGTTTAGATTGGAAACTAAACAATGACACAACTTACTTAGTTAACTTCGAGCAGGATGGTGAAAGCTATACTGGTACTATTGATGGTAACTTTGGTGCTTATGCCCGAGTTCGTAACAACTTTAGCTTGTCAGCGGGTCAAGATGATTGGAGTGTTATGTACTTCAATCGTTATATCGGCGGAATGACAGATCTAGCTCAAGGTACTGATGTAGACTCAATTTTGTACCATAACATTTCTGGTACTTATCATATCAATGATATGACGACTGTCAGTTTAGGCGTTAAGAATTTCACTGATGAAAAACCAGTTACTGTTTCTAACGGTAGCGATGGTGGTACAGTTCCACAAGTATATGACACAGTCGGCCGCGTGATTTACGGTGGTGTAACTGTTAAATTCTAAGCTAAGTTCAGACTCTTAGTTTCTAAAAAGCGCCTTAGGGCGCTTTTTTATTGGGAGTTTACGAGATGATTTTAGAGTCGCTAATCATCCGTTGATTGGTTGTTAATATCGTATTTTGTTCACAGTTTTGAACATCACACTTCTTAACGAATGTAATAGCGCTAGAGTCGTCTCGATTCGCATGGTAATATAAATGATATAGATTCTCGTTTGGGCTTTAAGGATGAGTAAAATACTCTTGGTCGATGATGATCCATTGTTTAGCGTGTGGTTAGCTGATGCCCTATGTACGCAAGGGCATGAGGTTAAGTGTGCGGTTAATGGCATAGAGGGTCTGGCATGCATTGAAAGTTTTGCTCCAGACATCATAGTGCTTGATTTAGTGATGCCACAGATGAATGGGTTTGAGTTGCTAAAAGCGCGTGAATGTTCAACGCCAGTATTGATGATTTCAGCACGTGACAATGAAGATGATCGCATCACTGGTTATGAATTGGGGGCAGATGATTTTCTGAGTAAGCCGTTTAGCATAAAAGAGATTTTTGTCCGCTTACGAGCCTTAGAGCGGCGTCTCTGTGCCGGTCACTCTCACTCGCCGCAAATGGCGACTGTGGCGGCTAAAGTGATTAACTTCGATGAAATGAGTTATAGGATCACTATTGGCACCCGCTATGTCGATTTGACCCAAACCGAGTTTAAATTATTTAAATATCTTTTTGAAAGAAAAGGCCAAGTCATCACCAAGCAAGAGTTGCAGCGCTCAGTGCTACAGAAAGATTTGGGCCGATTTGACCGTAATCTGGACATGCATATTAGTAACACTCGCCGCAAGCTAGCCAATATCAGCTTGCCGCGTAATTTGATAAATACAGTACGAGGCCAAGGTTATAGTTTTATGGTCTAATATCTTCATTAATTTATAGCGAAAGGCTCTTTTTTTTGTGGATTTTAGGCGTGTTAACTGGTTAATTAAAGGCCGATTGCAAGTGTCTTGACTGAATTTAATGGCTTTCGTTTTCCCCTTGGGATGTTTTGGTTTATTCTATCGGCCATATAATAAAATGTGCCGTGTGCTATCTGTCGCACGCCATTAAATTGCCCTTAGTTTTAACAACCTATTAGGAATCATTATGCGGATCAGTGCCAACTTTGATGGCGGAAATATCCAAGTCGTCAATCTTGATAATAAAGACGATATTCAACTTGCTATCCGCCCTGATGCGGGTGGTGAGTTTTATCAATGGTTCAATTTTCGATTTGAAGGTGAGGTGGGTAACCATTACACCTTGAATATTATCAATGCGGGAACCGCTTCTTATACCAAGGGATGGGAAGATTATCAGGCGGTGGCCAGTTATGATCGCCAGCATTGGTTCCGTATTCCGACTCAATATCAAGACGGTAAACTGAGTATTAGCATAGAGTTAGATTGCGATGCCATTCAAATCGCTTACTTTGCACCCTACAGCTATGAGCGTCATTTAGATTTACTCAGCGGCGCCCAGTTACACCCAGATGTCAATTTAGAGCATTTAGGCCTGACCTTAGATGGCCGCGATATTACTCTGATGAAAGTAGGGAATGGCGATCCTTCTAAACGCAATATTTGGATCACCGCCAGACAACATCCGGGTGAAACGATGGCTGAATGGTTAGTTGAAGGCCTAGTGAATCGTTTACTCGATAATGACTGTCCCACGGCAAAGGCGCTGCTTGATAAGGCTAATTTCTATATAGTCCCCAACATGAATCCCGATGGCAGTGTCAGAGGCCACCTGCGCACTAATGCGATTGGGATTAATCTTAACCGCGAGTGGCAAACTCCGAGTTTAGAAAAAAGCCCTGAGGTATATCACGTCGTCAACAAGATGCAGCAAACGGGTGTTGACCTGTTTTATGATGTGCATGGTGATGAAGGCTTACCTTATGTGTTTCTAGCGGGTTGTGAAGGCGTTCCCGCTTACAATGATAAACTCGCGCAGCTGCAAGCGGACTTTAGCCAAGCATTGACCTTAGCCAGTGCCGATTTTCAAACTCAGTTTGGCTATGATAAAGATGAGCCAGGCCAAGCGAATCTGACCGTAGCGTCTAATTGGGTTGCCCAGACCTTCAAGTGTTTATCAAATACCCTTGAGATGCCGTTTAAAGACAATAACAATCTGGCCGATCCTTTTGTGGGTTGGTCACCAGAACGCAGTATTTATTTAGGTGAAGCATCGCTGATTGCCATGCTCGCCGTTGTTGATAAGTTACGTTAGGGCGAGGCTGATATGGCATTAATTGAATGTCCGGTGTGTCGTAAACGTATGTCGAGCAAAGCGCCTTCATGCCCCCATTGCCAAGCAAAAACCGATGGCGACAATGAGTCCTTATCGCGCATTAGCCATATTCAAAAGTCCAGCAGCTTAATGAATCAGAGTTTCGTTGCTATGACCTTGTTCATTGCTGGTGTGGTGATTTGGTTTTGGGGTGGGGAACCCGCCGAAGGTATGCGGGCGAATATCGCCGGAATATGTTTTGTGTTTGGTTTTGTAGGTTATCTCATTACACGAGTCAGAATCGTGTTACATAAGCGGAAAAGTGTATGACGGATATCAATCAAGTGATCGATCAAATGCCCATTGAAGTCTATGAAAGGCTTCGCAGTGCTGCTGAGCTGGGTAAGTGGGAGGATGGTACTGTGTTGAGTGAGACTCAGCGTGAATCGACTCTGCAGGTGGTGATGTTGTATCAAGCGCGTAAGCTTGAGCAAACAGAGCATTTCACTATTGCATCTGACGGTAAAATAAATGAGCTGTCTAAGGCCGAGCTGAAAAAGCAATTCCGCGGTGAGCCGATTGCTGGCTTTAAAGCGCAGGATTTATAATTTCTGACTGGCCGCGCAGATCGGCTTGCAAGGTGTGCTTTATTAGGAATTAGGTGTAAGTCTGAGGTTGGCAAAGGGAGCTAGCATTTTATCTTTTGTTAGTGATATCAATGCTAACATTGATTTGATATCAAATAACTTCAATCCAACTCTTGGTCCGCAAAAGTCTTAAAATAAACGCTCATTTAGTGCTGTTAAGTCTGAACTAAAATCTAGTCTGAGTTTAAATCAAAAAAGCCCATCAAATATGGGCTTTTTTTGTTGCTAGCGTTTGAGGGCAACAAACAGATTAGAAGACACTATCTTTAATCTATGCTCAGTTCACCGACTAGATTTTGTAACATGGCCGCTTTTATCTCAGCTGGCTGCAAATTTTTAGATAGCAAATAATGCAGTTTTGCTAAGGCCGCTTCTATGGTCATATCGGCGCCACTGATCACGCCTGCTTTGGCTAATGCATTGCCTGTGGCGTAGCCGCCCATATTCACCTTACCTTGGAAACATTGGGTTAGATTCACCAGCACTATGCCACGTTCATCTGCTTGCCTTAAGGTTTTGAGTAAGGCGGCATCCTGCGGTGCGTTACCCACACCAAATGTCAGCAGTATGAGGGCTTTAACTGGCTGTTGCAGAATGTTCTCAAAAATCTGTGTCGATATCCCAGGATACAAGGTCACCACACCGACAGGTTGTGGGCTGATATGAGCGACTTCTAATGGGGTATCGTTGGCTACCGTGATTTTGCCTGCGCGTAGATTGATTTTGATCCCCGCCTCAAGCAGTAGTGGGAAGTTGGGTGAGGCGAAAGCATCGAAACCGTCGGCATGGGCCTTAGTCGAGCGATTACCCCTAAAGAGTTTGTTATTGAAGAATAAACACACTTCCGCAACTGGATAATTCGCCGCTATATAGAGTGAGTTCAATAAATTGGTTTGGCCGTCTGAGCGTAGCTGGGCGAGGGGAATTTGCGAGCCCGTCACTATCACAGGTTTTGACAATCCTTGCAGCATAAATGATAGTGCTGAAGCCGTGTACGCCATGGTATCTGTGCCGTGAAGGATCACAAAGCCATCGTACTTATCGTAATTAGCTTGTATATCGTCGGCGATCATCTGCCAATCGGTTGGTGCCATATTGGAAGAGTCGATAAGCGGGCAGTATTCGTGGATCACAAATGTCGGCATTTCTTCATGGTAAAACTCAGGCATAGATTGCACGCACTGAGTCAGGAATCCCGCGACGGGAACAAAGCCGTTATCGGTCTTTTGCATACCGATGGTGCCACCAGTATAGGCAACATAAATGGAGCGTTTAGTCATTCTTGTCGTTTTCTTAGCTTCAAGTGGCCGAATTATACGATTTTACTGACATAAACCCAATAAAAAAGCCCGGAGATCCGGGCTTTGTCTTTGTCATCATCTTGAAGTTGCGAGCTGCAACCTAGACGCTGGCAGATTTAGTTCATCATATTGCAACTATCACAGTAGATGTAGACGTTATTTGGATCATCAAAAGAGGTTAACGTTTTCAAACTGCTAGTCCACTGTTGTAGCATTTGCTCTAACATCGATGACTGACTTAGTGAGGCGGGCAGGTAGCTCGATACTGAGGCAAACATCTGCTGCATGAATTTTTGTTCGGGTGTCAGCTCTTGTTCGATGACGCGGGTATCAAATAGCGTCATATCCGCGAGTTTAGCGGCTTTAGCTATGGCTTCATCTACATCACCCAGTTCATCGACTAAGCCAAGTTCAAGAGCCTTTTTACCGCTCCAAACGCGGCCTTGAGCAATCTTATCGACTTGTTCTATGGTCATCTTACGTTCTTTGGCGACCAGGGAGATAAAGTCTGAATAGCCGCGTTCAATATGACGTTGGATAATCGCTTCAATCTGGGGGGAAAGTGTGCGGGTAACAGATAATCCTGCCCATTCTGAGGTCGATACGCCATCGGTATGCACGCCTATACTGGCCAATGAATCTTCAAAGGTAGTGATCATGCCAAAGATCCCAATCGAACCCGTGAGTGTCGTTGACGTTGCGAAGATATAGTCGGCACTGGCTGAAATCCAGTAACCACCGGATGCGGCTAAACTACCCATGCTCACAACCACGGGTTTACCTGCTGCTTTAAGTGCCAGTAATTCTTGACGAATCTGCTCAGAGGCAAAGGCGCTACCGCCAGGGCTATCAACACGTAATACTAAGGCTTTAATGTGCTTATCAAAACGTGCCTTACGTAGCAGTTCGGCAGTGCTTTCGCCGCCAATTTGGCCCGCAGGTTGAGTGCCGTTCAAAATTGTGCCACTTGCCACAATAATACCAACACTGTCTTGCTCTACAAAGCTGGGTAATGGCGTCACTAAGGTTAAGTAATCATAAAAACTGACTTGCTTGAAACTGTCACCACTGCTGGCTTTTCCTACGGTTTCTAGCATGGTTTTACGAAAATCTTCTGTGGTCGCTAGGTTATCAACCCATTTCATGTTGATTGCCATTGTGGCTGAATCGCCATTGGCTTTATCGAGTTCTGCCAAATAAGTGGTTGCGTCGGGCACCAGAGAATTCGGTTCGATATTACGATTGCCTGCAACCGTTTGTGTGTAGCTTTGCCATACATCGGCTAACAGTGCACTACTGGCTTCCCGCGCAGCATCTGACATATTGTCACGTATGTAGGGTTCAACCGCAGATTTAAAGGTCCCCACGCGGAAAATATGCGCTTTGACTTTGAGTTTTTCTAAGGCCGATTTGAAATATTGGTTGTACATACTCAGGCCATCAAGCGAGACACCGCCTTGGGGATTGAGGTAAATGGTGTCGGCAAAACTGGCGAGGAAATATTGATTTTGCTCGTAGTAGTTGCCAATGGCGATGACTTTTTTACCGCTCTCTTTAAAGCGATTGAGTGCATTTCCGATAGATTGTAGTTTGCTGATCCCAGCACGTTTAAGATCGACCAGATCGAGCACTAGTACGCTAATACGTTGATCTTGCGCTGCATTGTCAATGACATAAAGCACATCGGCGAGTAGGATTTCACCATCGGCGTTGGCATTTTGGCCTTGTTTGAATGCGGCTTCTAAGGGATCGACTTGTTGTTTCTGATCGACAATAGAGCCGGCTAAATTAAGCACCAGTGCCGAATTATCTTCAACTTGGATATCTTCGCTACTGCCAATGGAGATAATGATCGCGGCTAAGAGTCCAAAAAAGATTAGATTGAGGATGAGTTTACGTGTCCCGTTCAGGGTGTGCCAAATAAACAAACATATTCTCTTGAAAAACGATGGGTTAGCGGACATCTGCCACTCCTTTATAAGTCCAATCTGCCAATGCTAACTGAAAATGGCGCTACAGGCTAAACACAATTGTAAAGGATTTTGACTGATGGCCTCGATCCAACGGTTGAGCTTAGATTTGACACAAGGTATGCTGATTTAAATCACTTGTTTTAAAAGGATGTTTGAATGTCGTTTCCCCATTTATTAGAACCCTTAGATTTGGGATTTACCCAGCTCAAAAACCGTGTGCTTATGGGCTCAATGCATACAGGTTTGGAAGAAGAAAAGGGCGGATTTGAGAAACTGGCAGCGTTTTATAAAGAACGCGCTTTGGGCGGTGTAGGTTTGATTGTGACGGGTGGTATTTCCCCCAATCTTCGTGGTCGCCTTACGCCCCATGCCTGTCAGCTGAGTTTTCCTTGGCAAGTGGGTAAGCATCGCGTGGTAACGCAGGCGGTGCATGAGGCTGGCGGTAAGATCTGTATGCAAATGTTGCATGCGGGACGTTATGGCTATCATCCTTTTTCCCAAGCACCAAGTAAGATTAAGTCACCCATTACACCCTTTACGCCGTCTGCGATGTCCAGCCGTCAAGTGCGCTCGACCATTAAGGATTACGCCAGTTCGGCCGCCCTTGCCAAGAAAGCGGGTTACGATGGTGTTGAGGTGATGGGCTCTGAAGGATATTTGATCAATCAGTTTGTCAGTGCGCGCACCAACACTCGCACCGATGAATGGGGTGGTGCGTTTGAAAAACGGGCGCAATTCCCGATTGAGATTGTTAACGCGATACGGGCAAAAGTTGGTAAAGATTTCATCATTATCTTCCGTTTATCCATGCTCGATCTGGTGGATAACGGTTCGACTTGGGATGAAGTAGTGCAACTGGCCCAGTGGTTAGAGCAAGCTGGTGTGTCCATTCTAAATACGGGCATTGGCTGGCATGAAGCGCGAGTACCGACCATTGCGACAAGCGTGCCCCGTGGCGCCTTTGCGTGGGTGACAGAAAAGCTCAAACAATCTGTTGCCGTTCCCTTAATTGCGACTAACCGCATTAACACCCCTGAGATTGGTGAGCAGATTATCGCCTCTGGTCAAGCTGACATGGTGTCGATGGCGCGGCCTTTCCTTGCTGATCCTGAGTTTGTGAATAAGGCTGCGGCGAACACGCCGGAGCTTATCAACACCTGCATTGGCTGTAACCAAGCTTGTCTTGATCATACTTTTTCCCTCAAGCGCGCAACTTGCTTAGTGAATCCTCGCGCCTGTTATGAGACTGAAATCAACTTCTTACCCACAGCCAATAAAAAGCGTATTGCGGTGATGGGGGCAGGCCCTGCGGGCATGGCGTTTTCTGTTTATGCCGCTATGCGAGGCCATCACGTTGTCTTGTTTGAAGCGAAATCTGAGGTGGGTGGTCAGTTTAATCTCGCCCGTAAAATCCCTGGGAAAGAAGAGTTTAACGAGACTATTCGTTATTTCATTAACCAAATTAAGCTGCATAAGGTGGAGCTGAGATTAAACACTCGCCTCGATGCCAGTGTGCTGGCGACGGAAAAGTTTGATGAAGTGGTAATCGCCTCAGGCGTTGTGCCGCGTGATTTAGTCTTACCCGGTTTTGACGACCCACGGGTGGTCGATTATCAAAAAGTGCTCTCGGGTGAAGTGACTGTCGGTAATACGGTGGCCTTGATTGGCGCTGGCGGTATAGGGTTCGATATGGCGCACTTTTTGTGTGAGCGCCAGTCGAGCACCTTGAACCCCGATAAATGGCTGCAACAGTGGGGCATAGATAAAACTTACCTGCATGCAGGCGGCCTAACTGAACCTCATTCCGACAATACTGATCATCGTAAGGTGTTTTTACTGCAACGTAAAACGTCGAAGATGGGCAAGGGCTTAGGTAAAACTACCGGCTGGATCCACCGTCTTGTGCTTAAGCAACATGATGTGAAGATGAAAACGGGCGTGAGTTACGATAAGTTTGATGATGCTGGACTGCATATTCGCGTGGGTGAAACCGCTGAAGTGCTGGCCGTTGATAACGTCGTTTTGTGTGCTGGGCAAGAATCGAATCGCACGTTAGTGGATGAGATGAAAGCGACGGGCCTGCCTGTGCATCTGATTGGTGGCGTAGATGTCGCGGCAGAGCTTGATGCTAAGCGTGCAATCCGCCAAGGCGCTGAACTGGCAATGCGTTTATAGAAAGTCGATAAGCCTTACGTTTTAAGCGTTAAGTATTCAATGTTAGATCCTGAAAGCCTGAACTTGTGTTCAGGCTTTTTTGTTTTAGTTTATTTGTGTGAATGCATTGAAAATAGAGAGAAGGGAAAATAGTGGGTTTTAAAACGTTTGGTATCTAATGGCGCGGATTGAATAAGGCTGTATTGAAAGGGGCTGTTTGTCTTAAAGCTACTCTTTGTTTAAAAGCTCATTTTTGTTTTAAAGCGATTTTGGGTTTTAACGCCACATCTTGTTTAAAACAGCTTATTGAACAATCGAGTCTTGCCGTTATGAGTCTTCAAACACTGCCTGTTTCTGCGTGCGTGTGTCACTTGCTACATTTTGTGTTTGCTTTGGCTTAGCCAAACTGGCTTTATTCTGATGAGATTGACACGCATAGGTGACCACAGCTGCACCTTCAGGTGACAAGTCCAGCTCTAAATCTTCGGTTGGCACACAGCAGCAGGGCAAACATTCATCATGTTTGAGTTCGGCTAAGGGTTCGTTTAAGTAGCTGACTTTTCCGCTGATGACGCGTGTTTTGCAGGCTCCGCAGAAACCGTTACGACATTCTGAGAAGATTTTGACTTTTTTGGCTTCGAGCGCTTGCAGCAAAGTGCCTTGTTGCTCGGTAAAGAGCAACACAGGTTGACCTTGAAGGCGCACGATTGGCGCCTTCGCAAACAGGTTTTGTGGCCGTTTTTTTGATGTCACTGTTTTAATGCCATTTTGTAACGTCACTTTTAAGTGTCTTATAGATCGAAGTCGAGGAACTCATCACCATCAACCGCGGAGTCGATTTGGCCGACAAGGTATGAAGAGACTTCAACTTCCTGTGGTGCAACTTGCACTGCATCGCTTTCTAACCAGTTTTTCATCCAAGGTAATGGATTGGTTATTTCTGGGTATGGTTGCGGTAGATTCACCGACTTCATGCGTTGATTAGTAATAAACTCAACGTATTGGCACAGGATCTGTTCATTCAAACCTATCATAGAGCCGTCTTTGAACAGGTATTTGGCCCATTCTTTTTCTTGCTCTGCGGCTTTGAAGAATAAATCGAAAGCTTCCTGTTGGCATTCTGCAGCAATTTCACCCATTTCTGGATCGTCTTTACCGCCTTGCATGATGCTTAAAATATGCTGAGTGCTGTTTAAGTGTAAGGCTTCATCACGGGCGATTAAGCGAATAATTTTCGCGTTACCTTCCATGAGCTTACGTTCAGCAAAGGCAAATGAGCAGGCGAAGCTAACATAGAAACGAATGGCTTCTAGGGCGTTGACTGACATCATGCACAGGTACAAGGCTTTTTTCAGGGTGCG
The DNA here is from genome assembly GCF_013248875.1 of Shewanella sp. DC2-4. Lineage (NCBI taxonomy): Bacteria > Pseudomonadati > Pseudomonadota > Gammaproteobacteria > Alteromonadales > Shewanellaceae > Shewanella > Shewanella sp. DC2-4. Next base: position 1,877,286 of record NZ_JABRVR010000002.1, read on the forward strand.
GGTGTTTACTATGACTTCTTTGCCATCGATGACATGGGTTCCTGCACCGAGTAAATGGAATATCTGAGTCAGTTGGATCAAATGATCGTAATAAGCGGCGATATCGGTCGCACGGCTTAAGATTTCTTTGTTCACGACGATATCGTCGAAGATCACTGAAGGATCGTTAACAATATTGCGAATGATGTGGGTGTATGAGCGCGAGTGAATCGTCTCAGAGAAAGACCAAGTCTCAATCCAGGTTTCTAATTCAGGCAGTGACACCAGCGGCAAAAAGGCCACATTGGGCGAGCGGCCTTGAATCGAGTCGAGTAGGGTTTGGTATTTCAGATTCGAAATAAAGATGTGTTTTTCATGATCAGGCAATGCACCGTAGTCAATCTTATCGCGACTGACGTCTACTTCTTCCGGGCGCCAAAAGAAAGATAACTGCTTTTCTATCAGTTTTTCGAACACTTCATATTTTTGTTGATCGTAACGAGCCACGTTGACCGATTGACCTAAAAACATAGGTTCACGGGTGGCATCGTTAGGTGTTTGACAGAAGGTAGAGTAGGCCATGGTGCTATTTTTCCAATGGATAGGGATCCACTAAATAGGGATCCCTATAAAACCGTTAACGTTAAAGTTAAAGACTAGATTTTACATGCGCCGCCGGCGCAACCGTCATCTTCTTTCTCTAAATTGGTGATGTCATCGTGTGAATCCGACGCACCATCGCGAGTGTTATGGTAGTAAAGCGTTTTAACACCTAACTTGTAAGCATTGAGCAAATCTTTCAGCAGGGTTTGCATGGGTACTTTACGGCCTTCAAAACGTGAAGGATCGTAGTTAGTGTTAGCCGAAATCGCTTGGTCAACGAATTTCTGCATAATACCCACTAACTGTAAGTAACCGTCGTTGCTTGGCATTTTCCACAGCAATTCATAGCTATCTTTCAGTGTATCGAAATCAGGTACCACTTGTTTTAGCTGACCGTCTTTGCTCGATTTCACGCTGATAAGGCCACGTGGTGGCTCAATACCATTGGTCGCATTGGAGATTTGCGACGAGGTTTCTGATGGCATTAATGCCGACAGCGTCGAGTTACGCAGGCCATATTGCTTGATATCGCTACGCAGTGATTCCCAGTCTAAGTGCAATGGTTCGGCACAAATTTTATCCAAATCACGTTTGTAGGTATCAATTGGCAAAATACCTTGAGAGTAAGTGGTCTCGTGGAATAACGGACACGCACCTTGCTCTTTGGCTAAGTTCATTGAGGCTTTCAGTAAATAGTACTGAATCGCTTCGAAGGTTCTGTGGGTTAAAGCGTTCGCACTACCATCGGAATACTTCATGCCGTTTTTCGCTAAATAGTTAGCGAAGTTGATCACGCCTATGCCTAAGGTACGGCGATTCATCGAGGCGATTTGCGCGGCTTTGATAGGGTAATCTTGATAGTCCAATAGATTATCCAGTGCGCGTACGGCGAGGTCGGCTAATGGCTCAATATCAGATAACTCTTTGATAGAACCTAAGTTAAGTGCTGACAGCGTACAAAGCGCGATTTCACCTTCTGGATCATCGATGTTGTTTAATGGTTTAGTCGGCAGGGCGATTTCAAGACACAGGTTAGACTGTCTGATCGGCGCGACTTTTGAATCGAACGGGCTGTGAGTGTTGCAGTGATCCACGTTCTGAATGTAGATACGGCCCGTTGAAGCACGCTCTTGCATCATCAGTGAAAACAGCTCAACTGCTTTTATTGTTTTCTTACGAATGTTGCTGTCTTGCTCATATTGCACATATAAACGTTCGAATTCGTTTTGATCTTCAAAGAAAGCATCGTACAAGCCAGGTACGTCAGATGGGCTAAATAAACTGATGTTCTCGCCTTTGATCAGACGTTGATACATCACTTTGTTCAACTGCACACCGTAGTCTAAATGACGGATACGGTTGTCTTCGACGCCGCGGTTATTTTTCAATACCAGCAGAGATTCGACTTCTAAGTGCCAAATAGGGTAGAACAGGGTCGCAGCACCGCCACGCACGCCGCCTTGAGAACACGACTTCACTGCGGTTTGGAAATACTTATAGAAAGGTAAGCAACCTGTGTGGAAGGCTTCACCACCACGGATTGGGCTACCTAAGGCGCGAATACGACCGGCGTTAATACCGATACCCGCACGTTGGCTGACGTATTTCACGATAGACGAAGCGGTCGCATTGATGGAATCTAAGCTGTCACCACATTCGATCAGTACGCAAGAGCTAAACTGACGCGTTGGGGTGCGCACACCGGCCATAATTGGCGTTGGCAGCGACAGTTTAAAAGTTGATACCGCGTCATAGAAATCTTTAACGTATTTCAAGCGCGTCTCTTTTGGATAACGGGCAAACAAGCAAGCCGCGACCAAAATGTAAAGGAACTGCGCGCTTTCATAGATTTCGTGGGTCACACGGTTTTGAACTAAATATTTACCTTCAAGCTGTTTTACCGCAGCGTAGGAAAAATCCATATCGCGCCAATGGTCGATATAGGTATCCATCACATCCAGCTCTTCGCGGGTGTAATCTCTTAAAATGTGTTGATCGTATTTACCTAGCTCAACCAACTTAGTCACGTGAGCATACAATGCGGGCGGCTCGAACTGACCGAAGGCCTTCTTACGCAAATGAAACACCGCTAAACGGGCAGCAAGGAACTGATAGTCCGGTGATTCTGGAGAAATTAAATCCGCCGCAGCCTTGATAATGGTTTCATGGATAGCTTCGGTTGGGATGCCATCGAAAAACTGTAGGTGCGAGCGAAGTTCAACTTCCGAAACAGAAACGTTTTTTAATCCCTTGGCTGCCCAAGTAATTACGCGGTGTATTTTTTCGAGATCGATATTCTCACGATCGCCACAGCGTTTTGTGACTGTCATAGTGCTATTCATTTGGAGATAGGCCTTGGTTCTTATATGTATTTAGGTGAGCAAAATCACCGTACGTATCCTTGTAAAACAATCAATAATCGTCCCTTAAATACAGCTGACTGGTTAAAAACGAGTCAATTAAGCGGCGAGCTTCTAGTGTGTCTGATTGTTACCTATACACAAGATATGGTGTTTTAAATTATATGGGATACAAGATAGTGAGGTTTGCCCCTATTTGCAAGTCTGAATTCAGGGGACATCTTGTGGATAACGTGAGGATAAAATTTTGCGTTAGTAACGACTAACCTTGAAGCTCAATTTCAGGTTAGCGTGTCACACTCATGGGGGATTTTTAGGCGATCTTTTCTTTAGATCGCGATCGCTCACGAGTGCCGATCTTTTATCCGCCTGACTTTTTTCGTGGGTCATAAATAGTATGCTGACACACTGATGTCCGTCAGTGAAGTTACGTATTGGATGCCTTAGTCTTGAGCATTGTAGGCGCTGTTTTTGGTTGATGTTGTTAAGCCAATGCTTCGATTAGTGCTTGATGTAGCTCAGTTGGGCTCGCAAAATGCGCGTGCGCTGGCCATTGCAACGGCTTGTCGTTCACGCCCAGATAACCCCATAGGGCCACGCCGCCTAACATGCCAGCAGCCTTGGCCGCGAGCAAATCTCGCTCGGCATCCCCAAGATACAAAATGTGTTCTGGAGCACAGTTCAGCTGTTGTGCGCCTAACAGCATAGGTGCAGTGTGGGGTTTTGGGTGTTTTGTAGAATCGCCACTAATGATAACGGGCATACGCAAGTGTAAATTCAGTTTTCGCAATAAGGGACGGGTAAAGCGCGCAGGCTTGTTGGTGATCACCCCAAACGGCAGCTGAGTTAACTCGAGCCAGTCGAGTAATGCCGCTATGCCTGTGAATAGCGCACAGTGATCGCCATTTATATGCTGATAGTGGGCGAGTAGCCCTTGCTGAACTTGAGACCGAAGATCTTCTGCCGCATCAGGAATCGCGGCATCGACTAAGGCAAAACTGCCGTGGGAGGCGGCGTAGCGCATGGCCGCTAACGGCTGCGCGGCGATGCCGACATCTTGAAGACTTAAATTGAGGGCTTGCACCAGATCCGGCGCGGTATCGGCTAAGGTGCCGTCGAGATCGAACAGTACGCCTTTGATCTGTGCCAGACTCATATTAATCAACCTTACGCGTCGCTATCATGTAATTCACATCAACCTTAGGCGTGTACTTAAAAATGCCCGTCAATGGGTTGTAGCTTACCCCTAAGGCATCGGTACAGATAAGATCGGTATTATCTACTAGCTCAATCAGCTCTGAAGGCTTAATGAATTTTTTATGCTCGTGGGTGCCAACTGGTAGCATTTTTAGCAAATATTCCGCGCCTAAAATGGTGTGCACGTAGGATTTAATGTTGCGGTTGATGGTGGAGAAAAACACATGACCACCGGGTTTAACCATGTCACAGCAAGCCTTGATCACAGATTGTGGATCGGGTACATGTTCGAGCATTTCCATGCAGGTCACCACATCGTAATAGGCTTGATGATCTTGGCTGTGGGCCTCGGCAGTATTTTTTACATAATTAATGCTCACGCCCGTTTCGAGGGCATGCAGGCGGGCGACTTCTAAGGGCTCATCACCCATATCTAAGCCATCAACCTCGGCGCCGATGCGGGCCATGCTTTCAGACAAAATGCCGCCACCACAGCCGACATCGAGCACTTTCTTCCCGAAAATACCGCCAGCGGTTTGATCGATATAGTTTAAGCGCAGCGGGTTTAATAGATGCAGCGGCTTAAATTCGCCGTTGAGATCCCACCAAGTTTCGGCCATACGTTCAAACTTTGCGATTTCCTGTGGGTCTACATTGGTATTCTGATGCATGCTATTACCTGAAGAAGCTGTATTGTGCGGCTATTATAACGACTATGTTTGATAAACAAAGTGCTCGACTGAGCTAAGCCCTTGTGGTTGAGTGAATTTTCAGCAGTTATCTACTTTTATGTTAATTGTTGTGCTCCGTATCGACCTTTTACTTTATCCCTTTGACGATTTTTCCTCATCGTAAGCCGTGAATTTCAACGCTTGTTTATCGCACAAACGACCAAATTGACAGTGTTTTCATCTATTAAGCCACCAGACTCTCAATTCGATAATGATAGGTCTGGCGACATTAAATAACTGTGTTAGAATGCCAAATCACGTTTTTGGGCTAGGCAATGATACGGATTATACGTTGTCAGCTATTTTTCAGGGGAACGAGCAGTTTATGACTGATCTGGCATCATCTATTTCGCCAATTAATATCGAAGACGAACTAAAGAATTCGTACCTTGATTACGCCATGAGCGTTATCGTGGGACGTGCATTACCAGACGTGCGCGACGGCTTAAAGCCGGTTCATCGCCGCGTTCTGTTTGCCATGAGTGAATTGAAGAACGATTGGAACAAGCCTTACAAAAAATCTGCCCGTGTGGTCGGTGACGTCATCGGTAAATATCACCCCCATGGTGATTCTGCTGTTTATGACACTATCGTCCGTATGGCCCAGCCATTCTCACTGCGTTACACCTTAGTAGACGGCCAAGGTAACTTCGGTTCGGTCGACGGTGACTCAGCGGCGGCAATGCGTTATACCGAAATCCGTATGGATAAGTTAGCGCACCAATTACTGGCCGATCTTGAAAAAGAGACAGTGGATTTCGTCCCTAACTACGACGGCACAGAACAGATCCCAGCTGTATTACCTACACGCGTACCTAACCTGTTAATTAACGGTTCATCGGGTATTGCCGTGGGTATGGCAACCAACATCCCACCACACAACCTAACGGAAGTCGTGAAAGGCTGTTTGGCATTGATTGAAGAACCCTCACTGTCGATTGAACAGTTGATGGAATACATTCCAGGTCCAGATTTCCCCACTGCAGCGATTATCAATGGCCGCAAAGGCATTATTGATGCCTATAAAACTGGCCGTGGCCGCGCGATCATGCGTGCTCTGGCAGATGTGGAAACCGAAGATAATGGCCGTGAGCGCATTATCGTCACTGAAATCCCGTATCAAGTGAATAAAGCCCGTTTAATCGAGAAGATTGCCGAGCTGGTTAAAGATAAAAAGCTTGAAGGGATTAGCGGTCTACGCGACGAGTCTGATAAAGACGGTATGCGTATCGTTATCGAAATTAAGCGCGGTGAAGTGGGCGAGGTTGTACTCAATAACCTTTATGCTCAAACGCAAATGCAGTGCTCTTTCGGGATTAACATGGTGGCCCTGACCAATGGTCAACCTAAACTGTTTAACCTTAAAGAAATGCTCGAATGTTTTATTCTGCATCGCCGTGAAGTGGTGACGCGTCGTACCGTATTCGAACTGCGTAAAGCCCGTGAGCGTGCCCATATTTTGGAAGCGCTGGCGGTTGCACTGGCTAACATTGACCCGATTATTGCACTGATCAAAGCCTCACCAACGCCTGCGGATGCCAAAGTGAAATTGGTTGAGCAAGGTTGGGAATTAGGCCACGTTCAAGGCATGCTGGAAAAAGCGGGCGATGACGCCGCGCGTCCAGAGTGGTTAGAGCCACAATACGGTATTCGTGACGGTCAATACTTCCTGACTGAGCAACAAGCTCAGGCCATTCTGGAACTGCGTTTACACCGTTTGACCGGTCTTGAGCACGATAAGATCATCGCCGAATACGAAGAACTGCTCGAATTTATCGCGGGTCTGCTGTTTATTTTGCGCAGTCCTGAGCGTTTGATGGAAGTGATCAAGGAAGAATTAGTTCAAATCCTTGAAGAATATGGTGATGCGCGCCGTACAGTGATCAATGCCAACGAAGTCGATATGAGTCTTGAAGACTTGATCAACGAAGAAGACGTTGTGGTAACACTGTCGCACTTAGGTTATGCCAAGTATCAACCATTGACCGATTACCAAGCCCAGCGCCGTGGCGGTAAAGGTAAAGCCGCGACGAAAGTGAAAGACGAAGATTTCGTCGAGAAGCTGTTAGTTGCCAATACCCATGATACCATTTTGTGCTTCTCTGATTTTGGTAAGATGTACTGGCTCAAAGTGTATCAACTGCCATTAGCGAGCCGTACGGCCCGTGGTCGTCCAATTGTTAACTTGTTGCCGTTATCCGATGGCGAGCGCATTACTGCGATTCTGCCAGTACGTGAATACGCTGCTGACAAGTACATCATCATGGCCACCTCACACGGTACTGTGAAGAAAACCGCACTAACTGCTTATAGCAACCCACGTGCAAACGGCATTATCGCCGTTAACCTCAAAGACGGTGACCAACTGATCGGTGTCGATATCACTAACGGTGATGACGAAATCATGCTGTTCTCGAACGAAGGTAAAGTGGTTCGCTTTGGTGAGAAAGTACGTGATTCTGAAACAGGCGAAGTGAAAACCGATCCTGAAACCGGCGAAGAAGTCTTGTCCTTACGTCCTATGGGCCGTACTGCAACAGGCGTTCGTGGTATTCGTTTAGAAGAAGGTCAGAAAGTCGTGTCGCTTATCGTACCCAAAGGCGATGGCGCGATTCTGACTGTGACTGAAAACGGTTACGGTAAACGGACGCAACTGTCTGAATATCCTGCGAAGAGCCGTGCGACTAAAGGTGTAGTTTCAATCAAGGTGAGCGAACGTAACGGCGCTGTTGTTGGGGCTGTTCAAGTCGGTCTTAACGACGAACTGATGCTCATCAGTGATAAAGGTACCTTAGTGCGTACACCTGCGAGCGGCGTGTCTATCATTGGCCGTAACACTCAAGGTGTAACGATTATCCGTACTGCGGGCGACGAGAAAGTGGTCGGCCTACAACGTATCGACGAAATCCAAACTGAAGAAGATGAAGTCGAGCTGGATGAAAACGGTTTACCGATTGTTCCTGTCATTGTCGAAGGCGAATTAGCCGACGAGGCGCTTGAAGAAGCGCTGGATGACGAAGAAGAGTTGGACGAAGATGAAGACGAGCTTGCTGATGATGAGCAAGACGAAGAGTAATTAAGTGTCATATTAACGAGCGTCCAATTGGACGCTCGTTTTTTTAATGGCATTGATGTTGATAGCATTGTTCGTTATAGAATGGTTTCGTATTTATCAATACCTACATCATGGTTGGGATTAAGGAGAGTGTCAGTGAGCGCGATTTATAATTTCTGTGCTGGACCTGCAATGTTACCCGCAGCGGTAATGAAAAAAGCACAACAGGAATTACTTGATTGGAATGGCCAAGGCGTTTCCGTGATGGAAATCAGCCACCGAAGTAAAGAGTTCATCGCGCTTACACAACAAGCCGAGTCCGATTTACGTGAACTGATGCAGATCCCCACAAATTACCATGTGCTATTTATGCACGGCGGTGGTCGTGGACAGTTCTCCGCTGTTGTGAATAATTTTTTAGGTAATCATGGCCGAGCCCTGTATTTAGTCAGTGGTCAATGGTCATCTGCCGCATTAGCCGAAGCACAAAAGCTCGTGGGTGAAGCGCAGATTGATAGCTTGAATATTGTTGAAAAACACAATGGACTCAATGCGGTTGTCTTGCCTGATTTACATAAAATCGATGCCGATTATCGCTATGTTCACTACTGCCCTAATGAGACAGTAGATGGTATCGAAATTTTTGATGAATTAGACTCACCTTGGCCAATTGTTGCCGATTTATCGTCAACCATTATGTCACGTGAAATCGACGTCAGCCGCTACGGTTTGATTTACGCTGGCGCACAAAAGAACATAGGTCCATCGGGTCTGTCGATAGTGATAGTGCGCGATGACATGTTAAAACTGCCGAGTTTACCGCAGTCGTCCATCATGGACTATCGTTTAGCCGTTGAGCATGACTCTATGTTCAACACACCGCCAACCTTTGCTTGGTATCTCGCCGCTGAAGTCTTTGCTTGGCTTAAGTCCATTGGCGGCATTGCGAGTATTGCAAAAATTAATCAACAAAAAGCGCAGATGTTATATCAATGCATTGATGGTAATGCTTTCTACCGTAATGGGGTTGTTGCAGCGAACCGCTCACAAATGAACGTGACTTTCCAATTAGTCAACGAAGCGCTCGATAGTGAGTTCCTAAAGCAAGCCCAAATAGCTGGACTCGTTGCCTTAAAGGGCCATCGTATCGTAGGTGGTATGCGTGCTAGCCTCTATAATGCAATGCCACTCGATGGCGTAGTTGCCTTGGTCAAGTTTATGAATGAGTTTGCAAACAAACATAGCTAGGCTTAGCTGTATTGAGTTACTCATTAGCTTGCGACGCTTAGCGTCTAGAGTTTGCTGCTTGAATATCAACGTTATGCTTATTGAATGTTGATCATCAGTTAGCCATCTCAAGTGAGACATCCCAAAAGCGAATGCTCAAATGCATTCGCTTTTTTGTTAACTTTAATTTATCGACAATGGCGTTAAGCAAGATGACGTTGAGACCAGATGCCTTCAAGAACACTCGTTTTGAGAAAGCCTGTGAGCTGACGCGCATTACTGAGTAAGATGCTGGGTTAGTTGTATGTTATTGTTTATCATAATTAAAAGAACGTATCTTTAGATGTGTATACACGATAAATCAATAGGATGTCACCGATGGATTTGGCCAAACTTTCGCGGATTAGTATGAAGCATTTGATCACTTTGCATGTGATGCTCGATACCCTGAGTGTAACCGCCAGCGCCGAACGTTTATGTTTAAGCCCCTCATCCGTCAGTAAAACCTTAAGCCAGCTCAGGGACAGTTTAAACGATGAACTGTTCTATCGTAACGGCAACTCACTTGTAGCAACCCCATTGGCAAGACGATTAGGGCCAAGTGTGCAGCAGATGATCAATGATATGAATCAGATCATGAGTCAGGATGCGTTTAACCCTGCACATTTTGAGGGGCGTTTCTCGCTTGCGATGCGGGAAAGTACCTTTGAGCTGCTGGCCGCCAAGCTCAGCGCCCATATTCTGAATTTGGCTCCTAATATTCGCCTCGATATTTACAGCAAAGACAATATTGGTTTTGATGGATTGCTTAAAGGTACATTAGACTTTGTGCTGTTACCCCATGATCTGAGTCAACCTAATCCTCTTCAAGACGATCTGGTATGGGAAACCTTGTTTAGCGATGAAATGATCTGCCTGATGAATTCATCCCATCCCTTGGCTAAACAGCCGCATATCAGCTTTGATGATTACCTGAGTTTTAGCCATATTGGCATTACAGACACAGATCTGAGTACGCCTTTTTTTGATATTTTGCTCGCCCAGCAATCTAAAAAACGTGCCGTTCCCATTTCGGTCCCAGACTTTGGCAGTGCGGCGTTAATGTGCCATCACAGTGAGTTGCTCTTTACCTGCTCGCGCCGCTGGGCATCCATCGCTAGCCAAGCTCAAGGCTTAACGATTAAATCTTTGCCTATAGAATATGGCAAAGTGGCTTACAGCTTAGTTTGGCATAGTCAAAGCATGAAAGATCCCGCACTGCGCTGGCTTTATGAGCAAATTTTGCTTTGCAGTCGTTAAAGGTATATAGAAGGCAACACGAGATTGGTTACGCCTCGCTTTGCAAGCGTTGCGGCTAAGCGTTCAATATCGGCTTGTTTACAGCTTGGCCAATTGAGAGCTTCATCGACAACACCATGATGGTGAAAGGCATTTAACTTAACTCGCGTATCTGGGCCTAGCAGAAGTAAATAGGTCGCTAGTGCGTCTATTTCTTCCTCATAATCCGTGATGCTCGGAATGTGCAGCAATCTCACCTCATACAGTTTTTGCTGTTTAGCCAATAACTGGATTGATTTGAACACGGCATGGTTATCACGACCGGTAATATACCTATGGGTATCTTGCTGCCACGCTTTAAGATCCACCATAGCGCCATCTAAAAACGGCAGCAGTTTATGCCATCCCGTTAGACTTAAACTGCCATTGGTGTCGAGCATGCAAGTTAAGTGTGATAACGACTCTGTCGCCTTAATTCCTTTAAACAACGCAAGAATAAATGGCAGTTGCAGACTCGCTTCGCCGCCGCTAACCGTAATACCATTAATAAAGTGACGCTGACTATGGAGAATCGTCAGTATCTCCTCAACGGTGTAACGACTGACCTTAGGGCTCGCTTGTTTCGGGCATACGGCAAGACAAGTATCGCATTGGCTACAACGCTCATTATCCCAGTGAATGCGAGGCTTATCATTGAGGTTTATTAATGTCAGCGCATTGTCAGGGCAGGTGGCGACACAATCGCCACAGGCATCGCATAAACCTATGGTATGTGGGTTATGGCAGTTTTTGCATTGATAGTTGCAGCCCTGCAAGAATAACACGAGCCTGCTGCCAGGCCCGTCGACGCATGAAAAGGGCAATAGCTGACTGACAATAGCGTGTCTATTTAAAGACACAAGGGGAGTGTTCATGGGCGATAACTCGTGCTTGTCGTTGCAATATTCCCGTATTAACCGCAGCTTCTGCGGCTAAGCCTGTGGTATTGAGACGCGAGCCGCACTGTTTAAACGCTTCAATATCTGAGCGTTTTACCATATAGCCAGTCACGCGCATTAAATCGTTAGAGGCGACATTGGCGGTAAACTCCCTAAAACCTAACTCAAGCGCGGCTTTACACAGTTGGAACATGGCTTGAGGATTGGATTTCACGGTTTCATCGATAGTCAAAATATCGCTAATCCCCGCCGTATAATACTGATGATGCTGCGCTAAGGCTTGAATATGGGCGATGGGATTCGGTTCAGTGCCATAGGGGATGCGAACGCCAGGAGTCACATCGTTGTCGATACTGATACCGCCCTGTGAATGCAGTAGTGCCCGCTCATGGTAACCATGGGCGACGGGTGTGGATTTCACTATGGCATCGAGCGTGGCAGAAATACGGTAGCCAAGTTGATTTGCGTCTGTCTGATGACCATAGCCAGTGTGTTGATCTCGTTGAGATGACTTCGTTGCATCAGTAGCCGTGAATGTCCGCAGAATATTCACGGCTTCTGCCATGCCGTAAATACCAAACATGGGTGCAAAGCGCGATTCATCAATCAATTGTTCTTTAACTAAAAAGCTGTCAAAGAAGTGTGATTCTTGATGCAAAAATGCCGAGCGCGCGTCAATGAGCTCGAAGGTGAGTGAGCAGTAATTTGGCAATACAGTATCAAAAAAATCGTTTATAGAATTGGCCTTTAACGCAACTTCTTTAAGATTAAGTCGAACTAAGGTATTGGCGCCGCCCGCTAACGGCAACGCGTTGTAGCAACTGACAATACCAAAACCGCGCTCATCAAACGCACTGGCATGCAGAGGGTAATTCGCGATATGCGGCTTACTGCACTGACAAATATTGGTGGTCGCAAGCAACAACAATTCATCCGGTGTGACGGCGGGGTCGTACATAAAGGTCAAATTGGGGGCAACTTGTTTTAACTCGGCATCAATGCGCAGTAGGGTGCGGCAAACGATGTTATCTGTAGGGCCAATATTCACATGCATAAAGGCATCGGGCAGGGTTCTGTCGAGCATGATCCAAAACAGTTTTAATTTACGATAAAGGATTTCCGCATCCATTCCTTCAACGAAAGGCATCAAAATGTCATCCAGCTGACCTAAATACACAGGGATATTGGTCACCGATGGCACGTGGTGATACAGAATCGTTAAGGCATTGATGGCTTCGTCCAAGTTTTTTGCCGCAGATAACTCTAAGTATTCAGAGCCTTGTTGAAGGTAGCGGGCATAATCTGGCAACACATAGCGTGGTTTAAACGGCGCATGGCCTTCAAACATGTCGCAAATAATACCGTCATTCATCGCCGCTTTTACCTCGGGCGATATCGACATATAGGGCAAACTGGCTTCCGCTTCTAATGCTAAATAGTTGGATTTTTGCTTGGGTGAAAGCAGCGGGTTGGTGACGATTTGCACTAATTTATCTTGTAATAACATGGCTGAACATCCACAAGTTCTATGATGACCACTAATCTACTCAGTGGCGTTGGCTTTAAAAAGTGAAAATAGCCGCAGTCCTGATTAATGAAATGGAAATCCGCCGACCGAGGTCACAATCTGTGGCTTATTGCGATAACGCCGCGATGATAAAATCGCTAGAATGTGGTTTTACGATTAAAAATAAATGCTTGAACAGTGAGACGTGGCCTTGCTTGTCATATTGTGGATATGAAACTGAGGTTAATGAACTGTCAAAACTTATCGGGTAGGATGATTGAAAAATTGAATACATTAGGCGGTAAATGAACTCTGCGGTATCCCTTTATTGCGGGAATACAGCAGAGTGAGCGGTGCAGATAAACTCAGCGGCGCTTAGAGCACTTTAGCGATCGATTGGGCTAAGTAATCGACGTTATCTTCACTGATCCCAGCAATACTGATGCGGCTTGAACCTACCATATAGATGCTGAATTCTTTTTGTAGGCGCGCCACTTGCTCTGGAGCCACCCCAAGGAAAGAGAACATACCTTTTTGGCGGGCGATAAAGCTAAAGTCACGGTTTACGCCGTTGGCTTTAAGTTTATCCACTAAAATGGCGCGGTTGCCGTTGATGCGATCGCGCATCACTTTCAGCTCATCAAGCCATTCTTGGGTTAATTCTTTTGATCCTAAAATCGTCTCAACAATCGCCGCGCCATGGGCAGGTGGCATAGAGTAAAGGCAGCGAACCACATAAAGCAGTACCGATTGCGCGATATTGGCGGTATTGGCATCTTTGGCAATCACAGAGCAGGAACCAATACGCTCACGGTACAAACCGAAGTTTTTCGAGCATGAGCTGCACAGGATCATATTATCGACCGCTGCCGCCATATGACGCACGCCGTAGGCATCAATATCAACGTCATCACCAAAGCCTTGGTAGGCCATGTCAATCAGTGGCGTAAAGCCTTGCTCTTTTGTAAGGGCAACCACTTTATCCCATTGCTCTGTGGTTAAATCCATTCCGCTTGGGTTATGGCAACAGGCGTGGAATAACACCACATCATCAGTACTTACTTGCGATAATGCAGCAAGCATCTCATCAAATTTCAATGATTTTCTATCGTAGTCATAGTAAGGATAGGTTTTAACAGTAATGCCAGCCGCTTCGAATAAACCGATATGGTTTGCCCAAGTTGGATCGCTTACCCATAACACGGCATTCGGGTTGCAGCGTTTGATAAAGTCACCCGCCACGCGCAGCGCGCCTGTACCACCGGGTGTTGAAACTGTGCGGATACGGTTAGCGATAATGGCACTGTGGCCAACACCAAAGGCTAATTCCGTCATCAAGGTGTTGAATTGTGGTGAGCCTGTTGGGCCGATATACACTTTGGTGGTTTCGGTATCGAGACGGAATTTTTCCGCTTTTTTCACGCAGCTTAGAATAGGGGTAACGCCGGTAGGATCTTTATAAACGCCCACACCTAAATCCACTTTTTGTGGGTGAGAGTCTTCGCGGTACTGAGTTAACAAGCCAAGGATGGGGTCCGCTGGCATTGCGATGAGTGAGTTAAACATAGCTCCATCTACCTTTCTGGTTATAGTGCAAACGTGATTGTTCGTATCAGATATGCGTTATTTATCGTTTAAAGGGTAGAATAGCGCGGAAAGGTAAAGTAATTAAAGTGAAAACTGTGATTACACGCCAGTTATCTTGGCAAAAAAGCCTGCCAAAAATACGGTTAAATCATAAATTAACCGCTTAAATTTTGCGTTTTTGTTATTTTTACACTGATCTCAGCAAATAATCTGACCAAAATGCCATTTTTCTCGAAAAAACGGTTGAATCCTTAGCGACAATCGGTAATTTTATAACGACGAAGCACCAACAAGGCCCCAATCTCCTTTTATTTGTAATCTTAACTTGACGCGCTGTAGCGTGAAGTTGCCATTTTGCGTATTCAGTCCGCGTGATCGTGATGATGACGCCCTATAGAGAAAGAAGATTTATTCATGAAGCAATTACGTCTTGAACCTGTTGTGCAAGTCCACGGTGAAATCAATATTCCGGGCTCAAAAAGTATTTCAAATCGAGCCTTATTATTGGCCACCTTATCCCAAGGTACGACCACGCTCACCAATCTGCTCGATTCAGATGATATCCGCCACATGCTGGCCTCCCTCAAACAGTTAGGGGTTAACTACCGTTTATCGCAAAACAATACTGTGTGTGAACTCGATGGTTTAGGTGGTGTGATTTCCTCAGCATCCGCGCAGGAATTGTTTTTAGGCAATGCGGGTACCGCAATGCGCCCCTTATGCGCCGCCTTAACCTTAGGCCAAGGTGAATTTACCCTCACGGGCGAACCACGTATGGAAGAGCGTCCGATTGGCGATTTAGTCGATGCCTTAAGGCAACTCGGTGCCAATATTGTTTATCTTAAAAATGACGGTTTCCCGCCACTGACGATTAATGCCACTGGCCTTAATGGCGGTGATGTTGAAATTGCAGGCGATTTATCGAGCCAGTTTTTAACGGCTTTGTTGATGGTGGCGCCGCTTGCTAAGGGCAGCGTCAATATCCATGTCAAAGGTGAGTTAGTCTCTAAGCCTTATATCGATATTACTATCGCCTTGATGGCGCAGTTCGGCGTTAAAGTCATTAACCATGACTATGCCCGTTTTGAGATTGTTGCAGGCCAGCGTTATATATCACCAGGCAAAGTACTGGTAGAAGGCGATGCGTCATCGGCATCATATTTCCTCGCGGCTGGGGCGATTAAGGGCGGCGAAGTCAAAGTCACGGGTGTGGGTCGTTTGAGTATCCAAGGCGATGTAAAATTTGCCGATGTGCTCGAAAAAATGGGCGCTGATATCGAGTGGGGCGATGACTATATTATTGCCCGCGGCTCCCAATTAACAGCCGTCGACTTAGACATGAACCACATTCCCGATGCGGCCATGACCATTGCAACGGCCGCATTATTTGCTAAAGGCACGACGGTTATTCGCAATATCTATAACTGGCGTATTAAAGAAACCGACCGGTTAGCGGCTATGGCAACTGAACTGCGAAAAGTGGGCGCCGAGGTTGAAGAGGGGAATGACTACATTAAAATCACCCCGCCAGCCGTTATTAACACCGCTGAAATTGATACCTACAATGATCACCGCATGGCCATGTGCTTTTCTATGCTGGCATTTGCCGATTGCGGTATCACCATCAATGATCCAGATTGTACTTCTAAAACATTCCCTGACTACTTTAAGCAGTTTGCGAGCCTGCAAGGCTAAGTCTGTTTGTTTGTTTCGTCATTGTTACAACCATCGATGTCAAGAATAGCAAGCCGTATTTGTGCGGCTTCAAATCTTCATAAAAAATCCACGGATTTTGTTTGTCTTTTGTTGTACAATGCGGCGCGCTCATTTTCGGGGGCTCACTTGATGAACTCACGGATGATGGTTATTTTTTGCGGAGGAATGTATGTCTGAACGGGCTCCTGTAGTCACAATCGACGGCCCAAGTGGTGCTGGCAAAGGTACAATTAGTCAATTATTGGCTCAGCATCTAGGTTGGCAACTACTTGATAGTGGTGCCATTTACCGAGTTCTTGCGCTTGCAGCAATTCATCATAACGTTGAACTGGAAAATGAAGAGTCTATCACGTTGTTAGCGGCACATCTGGATGTGAAGTTTCTAACAGGCAATGATAAAGATCCGGTTCAAGTGATATTGGAAGGTGAAGACGTCACCAACGACATTCGCACCCAAGAGTGCTCGAATGCCGCTTCAAAAGTCGCTGCCTTTCCACGGGTGAGAGAAGCCTTATTACGTCGCCAACGGGCCTTTAAAACGGCGCCAGGATTAATTGCCGATGGTCGTGACATGGGAACAGTCGTTTTCCCAAGTGCGCCGGCAAAATTATATTTAACCGCCTCAGCCGAAGAGCGTGCCCAAAGACGCTATAATCAGTTGCAGGACAAGGGCTTCGATGTTAATATCGAGCGCCTTTTAAGTGAAATTATCGAACGTGATGACCGCGATATGAATCGTCCGGTGGCTCCTTTAGTCCCCGCCGAGGACGCGCTCATTATCGATACTAGCGGTAAGGGTATTGATGAAGTGCTGGCGCTTGCGCTTAACTTTATCAACCAAAAATTATCCGGCACTAACTAAGTTAGCTCACCGGATAGGTATTCGTATTAAGGATGATACGGATAATTTGACTGACTCCACGTCTAGGACGGACAGTGGTTTAATAAAGAAAGTAACCTAAACATGACTGAATCTTTTGCTGATCTATTTGAACAATCCCTTCAAACTCTGGAATTCCGTCCAGGCTCTATCGTTCGTGGTACTGTTGTATCAATCAAAAACGGTATGGTACTGGTTGACGCGGGTCTGAAGTCTGAAAGCCCAATCCCAGCTGAACAATTCAAAAACGCTCAAGGCGTTTTAGAAATTCAAGTTGGCGATGAAGTTGACGTAGCTCTTGACTCTGTTGAAGACGGCTTCGGTGAGACTCAACTGTCTCGCGAAAAAGCGAAACGTCATGAAGCTTGGATCGTTCTGGAAAAAGCTTATGAAGATGCTGAAACTGTAATCGGTATCATCAATGGTAAAGTTAAAGGCGGTTTCACTGTTGAATTAAACGGTATCCGTGCCTTCTTACCAGGTTCTCTAGTTGACGTGCGCCCAGTTCGCGACACCGCTCACTTAGAGTACAAAGAATTAGAATTCAAAGTTATCAAGCTAGACCAGAAGCGTAACAACGTTGTTGTTTCTCGTCGTGCAGTTATCGAATCAGAAAGCAGCGCTGAGCGTGATGCACTGTTAGAAAACCTGCAAGAAGGTCAAGCAGTTAAGGGTATCGTTAAGAACCTGACTGACTACGGTGCATTCGTAGATTTAGGTGGTGTTGACGGTCTGCTACATATCACAGATATGGCGTGGAAACGTGTTAAACATCCATCAG
The DNA here is from genome assembly GCF_013248875.1 of Shewanella sp. DC2-4. NCBI lineage: Bacteria > Pseudomonadati > Pseudomonadota > Gammaproteobacteria > Alteromonadales > Shewanellaceae > Shewanella > Shewanella sp. DC2-4. The sequence continues at coordinate 1,895,125 of NZ_JABRVR010000002.1, forward strand.
AAATCGTCAATGTTGGCGATGAAATCAACGTTAAAGTACTGAAGTACGATCGTGAGCGCACTCGTGTGTCTCTAGGTCTGAAACAACTTGGCGAAGATCCATGGTTAGAAATCAGCAAACGCTACCCAGAAAACACACGTTTAACTGGTCGCGTTACTAACCTAACTGACTACGGTTGCTTCGTAGAAATCGAAGAAGGCGTTGAAGGTCTGGTTCACGTTTCTGAAATGGATTGGACTAACAAGAACATTCACCCATCTAAAGTGGTTAACTTAGGTGATGAAGTTGAAGTTCTGGTTCTGGACATCGATGAAGAGCGTCGTCGTATTTCTCTAGGTCTGAAACAATGTAAGACCAATCCATGGGATGACTTCGCAACTCGTTACAACAAAGGCGACAAGGTTTCTGGTAAGATCAAGTCAATCACTGACTTCGGTATCTTTATCGGTCTTGACGGCGGTATCGATGGTCTAGTTCACCTGTCTGACATTTCTTGGAACGGTACTGGCGAAGACGCAGTTTCTGAATACAAGAAAGGCGATGAAATCCATGCAGTGGTTCTGTCTGTAGATCCAGAGCGTGAGCGCATCAGCTTAGGTGTTAAGCAAACTGAAGATGATCCATTCAACGCATACTTGGCTGACAAGAAGAAAGGTACTATCGTAAACGGTACTGTTTCTGCTGTTGATGCTAAAGGTGTGACTGTTGAACTGGCTGACACTGTTGAAGGTTACATCCGTGTAGCTGACATTTCACGTGAGCGTATCGAAGATGCATCTACTGTCTATAATGTAGGTGATGCAATCGAAGCTAAGTTCATGGGTGTTGACCGTAAGAACCGCTCTATCAGCCTGTCAATCAAAGCGAAAGACGAAGCTGAAGAGAAAGAAGTAATGGCGACTCTGAACAAACAAGATGACGCTGTTATTAGCAATGCAATGGCTGAAGCGTTTAAAGCAGCTCGTAAATAATCGCCTGTTGTTTGGGGAGACATCTCTCCCCATTAGGCGACTGTGTTTGGCTTGATAATAGGGGATAGCTAGGATGACGAAATCTGAACTTATCGAAAAACTCGCCACCAGGCAGTCGCAGCTGTCGGCGAAAGAGGTTGAAGGCGCAATCAAAGAAATGTTGGAGCAAATGGCAACAACATTAGAAAGCGGTGATCGTATTGAGATCCGTGGCTTTGGTAGTTTCTCGCTTCACTATCGTGCACCGCGGACTGGCCGTAATCCAAAGACTGGTTCATCAGTCGATTTGGAAGGTAAATACGTCCCGCACTTTAAGCCAGGCAAAGAACTGCGCGAGCGTGTTGACGCCGTTAATGTGTGATTGACCGCATAGTAAAAAGCCTCCGTTAGGAGGCTTTTTTGTATCTATTGTAAGGCAATGCTGGTCAGCTTAGTAAATTTCTTGGATAATCATTAAATTGAAACGCGTTTAGGGAGTGCAGCGTGAAATCATTTGTAGCAACTGTGCTTGTGGCACTGTTATTTATTTTGGCGTTGATTTTTGGCGCGCGTAATGAACAAGTGGTGACCATCAGCTATTTTGTCGCACAGGGTGAATATCGTTTACCTGTTGTCTTAGCGATTGTCTTTTTTGCTGGTTTTATTTTGAGTTGGTTATTTGCTAGCTACTATATTGTTCGCTTGAAATTAAGTTTAGCGGCAACTAAAAAGAAACTAAATCAAGTGATCGCTAAAATCCCTCAGGATGTAGACGCCTAATATGCTTGAGATCCTCTTTCTGTTGCTTCCCATTGCTGCCGCCTATGGTTGGTATATGGGGCGACGGAGCATAAGGCAGAATCAAAGTAATCAACGTAAACAATTGAGCCGGGATTATTTTACTGGCCTCAATTTCTTACTGTCGAACGAATCGGATAAAGCCGTCGATTTGTTTATCAGTATGCTAGATGTTGACGATGAAACCATCGATACCCATCTGTCACTCGGTTCGCTGTTCCGTAAGCGAGGAGAGGTCGACCGCTCTATTCGTATCCATCAAAATTTAATCGCGCGGCCTACATTAACTAATGAGCAGCGTGACATTGCTATGATGGAGCTGGGTAAAGATTATCTAGCAGCAGGTTTTTACGACAGAGCCGAAGAAATCTTTATCAACTTGGTCAGCCAAGACGATCACAGTGAAGAATCTGAAACACAGCTGATTGCTATCTATCAAGTGATTAAAGAGTGGCAGAAAGCCATTGATATCACTAAGCGTTTGAGTCGTAAACGTCAGCAAGTTTTAAAGCCGTTAACGGCGCATTTCTATTGCCAGTTAGCCGATGAAGCCAGTGATGATGCGCAGAAAATTAAACTGCTACAGCAAGCGCTGAAGCAAGATCCCCAATGCGGTCGTGCATTATTGACCCTAGCGAAAAAATTCCTCGATATTCAAGATTATGCCCAGTGTAAGCAAATGCTGCTGCAATTGAAAAAAGCCGATATCGAGCTTTTTGCCGATGCAATTCCAACGGCCAAACAAGTTTATCGCGACACGCAAGATAAAGAAGGTTTTCAAGAATTACTCGCGGGCGCAATGGCCGATGGCGCCGGTGCTTCTGTGGTGGTCGCCTTAGCGCAGCACATGATAAGTCTTGATGAGATTAAAGCGGCAGAGACCATGGTACTCGATGCGTTATATCGCCATCCTACCATGAAAGGTTTTCAGCACTTGATGCAAATGCATTTGCGTCAAGCCGAAGAAGGGCAAGCCAAGCAAAGTTTAACTATGCTAGAGCAGCTCGTTGAACAACAAATTAAATTCCGTCCGAGTTACCGTTGTAAGGAGTGTGGTTTTCCTTCCCATGCGCTTTACTGGCATTGTCCTTCTTGTAAAAACTGGGGCAGCATTAAACGGATCCGAGGCCTAGACGGCGAATAATCTATTAGAAGAATACACAGTTTGTGTAACCCCGTTGGAGAGATGATGACGACTAAACCTATCCTCGTAGCGCTTGATTACGATAATAAAAACCATGCTTTACAACTGATAGAAAAACTCGATCCCAACATGTGCCGCCTTAAAGTCGGCAAAGAAATGTTTACCTTGTTTGGCCCGCAACTGGTGAAAGATATCCATGATCGTGGTTTTGATTTATTCCTTGATTTGAAATTTCACGATATTCCCAATACTGTCGCCAAAGCCGCAGCCGCAGCCGCAGAGCTGGGCGTATGGATGACGAACGTACATGCCAGCGGTGGCTTAGCCATGATGGAAGCGGCTAAAAAAGCCTTACTGCCATACGGCGATAAAGCGCCTATGCTGATCGCGGTCACGGTATTAACCTCGATGAGTGATGACGATCTTAAATTACTCGGCATCAATGTGCCTGCGTTTGAGCATGTGCAACGTTTGGCGAAGCTCACGCAGCAAGCGGGACTCGATGGCGTGGTGTGTTCCGCCCAAGAAGCGACTGCCTTGAAATCACTGTTAGGTCATGATTTCAAGCTTGTGACACCGGGGATCCGCCCAGTTGGCAGTGATGCTGGCGATCAACACCGCGTGATGACGCCACCTCAAGCGATAGCAGCGGGTTCTGATTACTTAGTGATTGGTCGCCCAATTACCAAAGCTGCCGATCCGTTAGCGGCATTGCAAGCGATTCACCAATCATTGGCATAGACGCCACACTAGCCGTCTAAAGCGCGGTTTGAAAGTCGTTTGACCGTTGTTTAAATAAAAAAGCTTGAAATCGCTCGTTGGTATCCTTGAGATGATGGATAAAAATTGAAATAGTATGTTGAATGACAACATAAAATAATTAATCACGCCCTGAGTGCATATCTCACTGTTCACGGAGAACGCCCATGTTTAATGCTACGATGTTTAACTATCAAGGTAAGAATGTTGTCGTTGTTGGTGGTACCAGTGGGATAAATCTCGCGATTGCTATTGCGTTCGCACAGGCTGGCGCAAATGTGGCCGTTGCGAGCCGCAGTCAAGATAAAATCGATGCCGCGGTATTGCAGTTGCAACAGGCCAATCCTGACGGTATTCATTTGGGTGTGAGTTTTGATGTGCGCGATCTTAGCGCCCTTGAAGTCGGTTTTGATAAAATCGCTTCTGAGTTTGGTTTTATCGATGTGCTGGTAAGCGGCGCGGCGGGGAATTTCCCTGCCAGCGCCGCAAAGCTTTCGGCCAATGGTTTTAAGTCGGTGATGGACATTGATTTGCTCGGCAGTTTTCAAGTGCTAAAGCAGGCTTATCCTTTGCTGCGTCGCCCCAATGGCAATATTATCCAGATTTCGGCGCCGCAGGCTTCGATCGCTATGCCAATGCAAGTGCATGTGTGTGCGGCTAAAGCGGGTGTGGATATGCTGACGCGAACTTTAGCGTTAGAGTGGGGCTGTGAGGGGCTGAGAATTAATTCGATTATGCCAGGCCCCATAGCTAACACTGAAGGCTTTAATCGCCTTGCACCCAGCGCCGCATTACAGCAAAAGGTTGCCCAATCCGTTCCGCTAAAACGCAACGGCGCAGGTCAGGATATCGCCAATGCCGCGCTATTCTTAGGCTCTGAATTAGCTTCCTATATTACGGGAGTTGTGCTGCCGGTTGATGGCGGTTGGTCACTTGGCGGCGCCAGTATCGCGATGACAGAGCTTGGCGAACTGGCCGCAAAAATGTAGTTTGGTTTTAGATTATTGATATTCAAAATCGAGAACTTTGATTTTATAGAAATTAAGTAGGTAATGATCCATGGCTAATGCATTACAAGAGCAGCTACTCAAAGCAGGGCTTGCCAGTAAACAAAAGGTTCGCGACGTTAAGACTCAAAAACGCCGTGACAAAAAATCACGAGTTGATGATGGCTCAAGTGCTTTTAAGCAAGAAGTGGCCGAGCAAAAACGGTTGCAGGCGCAAAAAGATAAAGTGCTAAATGAGCAACGTTTTGCTGAGGCATCTGAGCGTGGACAAGTGCGCGGTTTAATCACAGAGTTCACTAAGTCTGCGATTAAGATCCCAGCTTATGCTGAAGTGAAATTTAACTATACTCTTGATAATAAAATTTATTCTTTATACATAGATGAAAAACTGCAGGCAGAATTGCTTAAAGGGCAGTTAGGCATAGTGCGTTACGAAGATAAGAGTTACTTAGTACCACATAAGTTAGCCGAGCGAGTTAAACTGCTGGTGCCGCAGTGGTGTGGTTATCTGTGGCAACAGGATGAATCTAAAGCTGTGGTCGTTGAAGATGATCCCTATGCAGATTACGCAATTCCTGATGATTTAATGTGGTAATTGCCACAAGCCTGTGAGCTAACGCTGCGACAACCCTGTGTTAAAGCTTATAAAATAGAGACCCTTAAGTTCAAGCTTAAGGGTTTTTTTATGGGTTGAATTTATACTTAGCTCGCACACTCGCATACTTTTATATTATTCGCGGCTGTATTTGTAATGAGATTGTTTTCTACAGTGAACTGGTATAAATTAAAACAACTGTTTTAATCCTACGTTTAAGAGTCTACCAATGAATCCTTACCAAGCCCCGTTGACGGATATGCGTTTCCTACTGGAACAGGTATTTGATGCTCCAAACACTTGGGCACAATTGCCTGAGATTGCAGAAATGGTCGATATCGACACGGCCAATGCTATTTTGGAAGAAGCAGCCAAGATCAGCTGTGAGTTGATCCATCCGCTGAACCGGACGGGCGATGAGCAGGGCGTGTTGCATCAAGAAAATCAAGTGATTACCCCTGATGGCTACAAAGCCGTTTATGAGCAGTATTCCCAGGGCGGTTGGATTGGTTTGTGTGGCGATCCTGAATTTGGTGGCATGGGGATGCCGAAGATGCTGGGGATCTTAGTTGACGAAATGGCTTACAGTGCTTGTAATGCGTTTACGCTTTATGGCTCGTTAACCGCGGGGGCGGCTTTATGTATCAATGCCCACGGCAGTGAAGAATTGAAACAAGCTTATTTGCCTAAGTTATATTCCGGCGAATGGGCGGGCGCTATGGATATGACGGAGCCGCAAGCGGGTTCTGATCTGCGTAATATTCGCACTCGAGCTTTACTGCAGGATGATGGCAGTTATGCCATCACGGGCAGCAAGATTTTTATTACGGGTGGCGATCATGATTTAACGGAAAACGTCATCCACTTAGTGCTTGCCAAGCTACCGGATAGCAAAGGGATTTCACTCTTCCTTGTACCTAAAATATCGGTGAATGCCGATGGCAGCTTAGCCAATGCCAATGGTGTATCAGTGGGGTCTATTGAGCATAAGATGGGCCTTAAAGGTTCTGCGACCTGTGTGATGAATTTTGATAATGCCCAAGGTTTCTTGATTGGTGAGCCTAATCGTGGCCTAGTGTGCATGTTCACTATGATGAACTACGAGCGTTTAGCAATTGGTATTCAAGGGCTTGGCAGTGCGCAGGCGGCGTACCAGATGGCGGCCGATTATGCTAAAGAGCGTAATCAAGGCATCGCCGCTGGCGGCTCATCGACGGGCAGTGATTCTGATCCCATTATTGTCCATGGCGATGTGCGCCGTATGTTGTTGACCATTCGTGCGATGACAGAAGCGGGCCGTGCTTTGTCTGTGTTTACAGGACAACAGCTGGATTTAGCAAAATATGCCCAAGATGAGGTTAAGGCTAAAGCGGCGCGTTATGTGGGTTTATTAACGCCAGTGGCGAAAGCATTTTTAACCGATCGGGGTCTAGATGCGACTATCATGGCGCAACAAGTCTTTGGTGGACATGGTTATATTCGTGAAACAGGTATTGAGCAATTAGTTCGTGATACCCGTATCGCTCAGATTTATGAAGGCACCAATGGCATTCAAGCCATCGATTTCCTCGGTCGTAAAGTCACTGGCGATAACTTAGCCGCATTAAATGAATTTGTGGCTGACTTGAAGGCACAAATGCGCGCATTTACTCACGTTGATGCGGTGAAAGTGGCGGCAGTATGTGCACGTTTAGATGCCTTGGTCATCGTTGCCGAGTCAGTTAATGATCGCAAAGTGGCTCAGCCTGCACTTATTAATGCGTGTGCGGTCGACTTTTTAGATGCCTTTGGTTACACCCTGTATGGTTTCTACTGGTTGGCTATGGTCGATAAGGTCGCGGATCATGAAGATAAAGCTTTTGCCGAGCAGAAAGTCTATTTGGCTAAGTTCTATTTTGATAAGTTATTGCCAAAAGCGGATTACCATATCGCTCAAGTCAGAGCTGGTGATGCGACGACTATGGCGATGCCTGCGGAGTTGTTTTAACAAGGCTTCGGTATATTCGTTTAGATAAAAACTGAAAAAGCACTGATGACTCAGTGCTTTTTTGTGCAATTTTTTTACTCTGTAGCAGTTAATTAATGACTCTAGTGAGCCGCAGTATTTACAGTTGCAGTGGTTGATGACGGTTGCAGCACTGAAATCAATTGTTTAAGAAACTCGGCATTGAATGAGGGGTTATGCTGATTTTTCAATTCAGGACTCATGCCATTCTCAAGGATTACAAACAGGGTATCGTTATGCTGGGGCAAACGGATAAAGCCCGCTAAATTAGACACGCCTTGCATCGAGCCTGTTTTAGCAAAAATTTGCTGTTTAAGCGGCGGCTTGTTGTAGCCCATACGATATCTTAAGGTGCCGCTGATCCCCGCCTGTGGCAGACTCGTGATTAACGGACTAAAGCGGCTATCTTGGTGGATTAGCGCCAACACCGCGGCTAACTGCTTGGCATTGAGTAAGTTATAGCGTGACAATCCTGAACCATCCACAATATTGGCGTTACTCAAATCTATGCCTAAATTCGTTAAAATTCGCTGCATGGCAGCGGCACCATTGGTAAAGCTGCCTTGGGTCTTAAAATAACTTTTACCAAGTTGCTTAAAAAGGCTATCGGCAATCAAATTATCTGACTTGAGCAGCATAGTCTCGAGCAGCTCAGGTAAGGGCGCCGAGCTATGGCTGGCAATTAGTTTTGCCTTTTGGGGTAAGCTAGTGCCGAGTTGTACTTTACCCGCAAGAGACATCTCGCCTTTAAGTAGATAGGTGAGGTTATCTTGGGCAAATTTGAACGGATCGCTGACCGCAATCGCCAGTGGTATCGCCTCACCGCCAGGGTAACAGCCGCGTAAATGGTAGTTATTTTGACCTAATCTGACCATATCAAGTTGGCAAAATTCGCGGCTCGCCTTTTGGTCAAACACCGCATCGCTGCTGATTTTAACTCCATAACTTCCTGCACGCAGACTTACCTGTGAAGGTTTGCTGGTAGAGCTTGGGCTAAACTGACCATAGACACAGTTTTGATTGATAATATAGCTAGATACAGGCGCAGCAAAACAAATACCTAAGTCATCCCATACCCAACCCGGAGCTTGCAATTGTTCCTGTTTATCGCCGAGCAAATACAGATGTCCATCAATGCGATTAATGCCTTGTTTTACGAGATTGGCAAAAATGGCCTTGAGATCGGCTTGAGTCAGCGTGGGATCGCCACTAAAACGCAGATAAGCACTGCCTGCGATATGGCCCTTGCGTATCGGTGCATCTGTCCATAATTGTGTGACATAACGAAAATCAGGCCCAAGCTGAGCCACAGCACTGACTGCCGTGAGCAGCTTTTGGGTACTGGCTGGAATAAACAAGGTCTCAGCTTGTTGGCTATAGATCACTTGATTGTTCGACATATCCATTGCCAGTAAGGCGATTTGTGAATGTCGAGGGCTGATCTTGCTGATTGCTTGGCTAAGCGAAGTGGTTTGAGCACTTATCGGCCTAGAATCATGTTGCTCTGCATAGGCCATATTATGACTTGCGGCTAGGAGCAGGCCGGCATATAGAGTGGTTTTCAGTAACGTTTCCATGTTAGCTATTGGCCATTTTTATCAAAACATCATTAAGATTAGGTTGGTATTGTGTGCGGTTAATCCTCACTGCTGCCGTCATCCTTTTCCATCAAGCGATATAAACGTAGGGTAACAAACAATACCAGCCCAATAAACAACGGCAGGATGAGTAACCCTAACTGGGTTTTAAAATGGAAAATACCCCAAGCAAACAGCAATGTCAGTGCTAACGTCAGCAGAATTTTTTTGTTCATAGTCTTAATCTTGTATCGTGTGGTCTAATCGCAAATAGGCGGTTTAGTTTACGCTAAATCACTGGATTCGGGGTGAATGAAATGGGTTTGAAGATTATTATGTGATTTGGCAGACATTTTGGGTGCAGTTTAGTGAAATTTGGACTGATTTGTAGCGTTAAGAATCACCCTATTTAGGGGCGAAATATTGTGTGGACGGGCAAATAATGCCGAGAATACTCGCCGTAAAATGCGATTTCAAGCAAGGATAAATGAAGAAGATTTTTAGGTAAATCGGTGCACTGAAGTGGAATAAAATCGCGTGAGGTCAAATTACCAGCAAAACCGTTAGGTTTAACAAGACTTTTGGGAGAAAAGTCTTGCCGAGACGAGGTGAAGTCGGTAATTTCTACCCCTTACGATTTTAGGTTCTTAGGTAACAACTAAACCATGCCACATATTAGTATGCGCGGCTTACCACAAGCGGTCGTTGCAGCGTTCAGCCAAACATTACTGCAGTCATTGGCGGATATATGTAAAGGTAATGCAGAGAGTTTCACATTAGATTGGATCCCAAGCATCAGTTTTCGAAATGGAAAAATTGATCAACGCTTTGTCCAAGTTGAGTTACTCTGGTTCCCTAAGGACCCTGATATACATCTTAAAGTAGAACAAACGATCAGGTTGGCAGTGACAGAGGCCTATCCAGAGTTAACACATATTGCTGTGATGTTTTTATCACTGAACCCCAGTGCTTCCTATCGGGGTGGTCAGCATGTTTAAAGGAGGATGCCTTGCTAGATAAGCTTGGTGGAATAGCCGTTCAACCCGAGGCTTTAACGTGGTTGCTCACGCCATGCCGTTTCAAGGCAGAATTACTCGCTCGTATTGCGAGCGCCAAGCACAGTATTTATATTGCGGCGCTGTATTTAGAAGATGACGAAGCGGGTCGTGAGATATTACAAGCCCTCATGGATGCCAAAGCAGCAAATCCAACGCTTGATATCAAAGTGTTAGTCGATTTTCACCGTGCGAGACGTGGCTTGATTGGCCATAAAGGTGATAGCGGTAACTATTTGATGTACCGCAGAGTTATGGCTGAAGCCGAACATCCCATCGATATCTTAGGTGTACCCGTCAAATCCCGTGAATTTATGGGTGTGTTGCATCTTAAGGGATTTATTATCGATGATGCCGTGATTTATAGCGGTGCCAGTCTCAATAATATCTATTTGCAACAACACGATAAGTACCGTTTCGATCGTTATCACTTGATTGAGTCTGCCGAATTAGCGCGCAGTATGCGCGCGATGATCCAGAAAAATATCATTTCTGATCCAGCTGTGTGTTCATTAACGCAAGATGCTGAGCAAGAAGTGCTACCACCAAAGACGGATATGCGTAGCTTTAAGCTGAGACTGTCTGATGCTGAGTATCAGTTTAAGGAGACCCGTGATGGCAATCGCATCACGCCGTTACTTGGGCTAGGACGCAAGAAAAACTTGCTCAATAAAGTGGTCGTCGCCTTGGTGGAAGAGTCAAAAGACTCGCTGTTTATTTGCACGCCCTATTTCAATCCGCCGTACATTTTAGTGCGCGCTTTAGCGAAGCATTTACGCAATGGCAAACGTATTGATATCGTTGTGGGCGACAAGACGGCTAACGATTTTTATATTCCGCCTGAGCAGGATTTCTCGACCATAGGTGCCTTGCCCTATATGTATGAGCAATCATTGCGTAAGTTCGCTAAACGCCAACAGTGGGCGATTGATAATGGTCAGTTGAATATCCATCTGTGGAAACACGGCATCAACAGTTATCACCTCAAGGGCATCAGTGCCGACGGTAATAAGCATTTGATCACAGGCTCTAATCTGAATCCAAGAGCTTGGGCGCTGGATCTTGAGAATGGTTTGTTGATCCAAGATGAAATTGGCTGCTGGAAAGCTCAGTTTGAAGCCGAGCAGGCACATATTCTGGAACACACACAGCGGTTATATCACTACAGCCAAGTGGATACTTTACAGAGCTATCCTGCGCCAGTGAAGAAGATCATGACTAGAATTCGTCGCCTTAAAGCTGACTTTTTACTGCGTCGCATTTTGTAACGATTAAAGCTATAGAAGCAATAAATTAATCGATATTTTTGATTTATTACAGTGTGTTATCGATTTAAAAAGCCCACAAAAATGTGGGCTTTTTATTGACTGACGGTAATAGATTTAGCTTAAACCAAGAATTGTCGCTTCAAATCATATGCATTAAATCTGTGGCATTAAATTCTGGTGAGTATCATTTTGATCTTTGGCGTAATACAGAGACAGGATCACTAAAACCACCATTACAGCACTTAATAAACCTATGCTCAACTGGCCGCCCATAGGCACTAAAGACATAGTTAATGCGGCAAGTCCAGCACCAAAATTTTGTAATCCCCCCAATAATGCGCCCGCAATCCCCGCCTGACGTGGAAATGGCTCTAACGCAGCAGATGTTAGGGTAGGGAACAGCATGCCTGCGCCACTGAAGAATAAAATTGATCCAATAAGTAAACTCCAGCCAACCACTAAATTAAAAAGACCAGGGATCAACATAAATAATGCGCCAGCACCGAGTAACGCAACACCTTGGTAAACAACTCTTTGTGGCTTATTCTGTCGGCCCGCGATGAGTGCCCCCAGTAAGTAGCCAGGAATTGGCGCAACAAAATAACAACTGACCATAAAAGGTGTCAGTCCGAGATATTGGCCATAGAGTACACCAGCAATTGCTTCAAACGCCGCAATACCGGCAAAGGTGGCGATCAATGAAAATAAATAAGCGCGAAACGCTCTATGGCGCAGGACATGCTTATAGGATTTGAAAACGGCTTGATGTTCCCGTTGCGCCTTAGGTAAAGACTCTTTAAAGAGGAATATTAACAACAGCCAGACCATGACACCGAATACCGCTAATACCCAGTATACGGCTTGCCAGCCAAAATAGGCCGCAGTGGCGCTGCCGATAAATGGTGCAAGCAAAGGTAAAAACACTACAGCCATAGAGACATAGCTATTAAATTTTACCAGTCGGTCGCCAAAGTAATGATCGCGGGGAATGCTACGGCACAATGCGCCTGCGCTGGCTGTGCCTAATCCTTGGATAAGGCTTGCCATAATTAGTTGGTTAAAGCTTGTGGCCTTCGCCGCGAATACAGCGCCTAGAACGAAAATTGCGATACCCACGATGAGTGGCATTTTGCGGCCAACGCGATCTGACACTGGGCCATACACAAATTGAAACATCCCGTAGGAGAGTAAGTAACAGGCCATCACGGCTTGTAGTTGGCTGGCGTCCACATGGAGCCCGAGTGCGATTTGCGGAAGGGCTGGAACAAAAATCGTCTGCGCCATTTGGCCACAGGCGACCATAAAGACAATCATTAACAGTAGGCTAGACTGACTCGCCGCGGGAGCGACATCGTGATGAATAGGAGAATGTGGCGTGCCTGACATGATATTTCCGAAAAAGGTCACTTAAGGTATTTGCGCGCATCTTACTCCCTAAAAGCGTAACTTCAAGTGTCAATCATATTGATTTAACGAAATAATTTTTAATGCGATGCATAAGTTTTTATCCTGATTTTAAGCTGTAAAGCTAAACTTACGATAGGTTATTTGTCTGTTAACTAGGTCGATGAGTTGCAAATGAATTAATACTCAGATTAACCCTTCACTGCCTATTTTCTTACATGGGAGTTTGCTTAAAAATATTGGCTATTAAGAGATTGGAGGTAAGTAAGTGGATAAGGTGCTTAATACAAGCCACCCTAAAAAAATCACGCTAAAAGGAACAAATAAGAAAGGAGATTGCGAATCGGCCTATCTCCTTTAATAGTCGCGACTAGCAAGATGCTATTTTTGTAATTTCTCAATGCCCGTTAAAATCTGATACCCCACAGTCACCCGAGGCGGTACGGGATAATTTTTATTGCTTAACAATACTATGCCAAGCTTTTGCGCGGGAATAAATGCTGCATAAGCGGCAAAACCGCCAGTAGAGCCGGTTTTATTAATCCACACATTTTGCTGCGGCGCGAGGGGCGGCACTATGGGTTTAACGGGTGTACTGCCAAACACGACTTCCTGAGTATGGCCCATAAGTATTTTATCAAGATCAATAGGATATGAGTAATGCTCCCAAATCATATCTTGGGTCATCATGCCCACATCAAAGTATCCCGTGTGGGTCTCATCGAGTGCCGTTTGCAGTGGTTTGGGTAACGAATGTATATGCATATTGGCCTCAACAAATTGCAGTAAATCCTTGGCTGAGGTTTTAACGCCGTAGGCTTCATCGGCTAATACACCGGGATTGACTCGCACTGGCATGTCTTGCTTATCATAGCCTTGGGCATAATCGGCCATTTTGTTGCTAGGAACCTTGAGATAGCTGTTTGTCATACCCAATTGTGGAAATAGTGTTTGCTCAAGGGCTTGTGGAAACGTTTGCCCTAAACTCTGCGCGGCAATCATGCCAAGTAGTCCAATATTCGGATTGGCGTAATTCCTATGGGTCCCCGCGGCAAATGATGGTTGCCAATGCTTAAGGTAATCCATTAACTCTGCATTATTAGTGACCTTATCAGTAACTTGCATCGGCAAATCACCCGCTGTGTGGGTGGCTAAATTGATGAGACTAATCTTATCAAAATGGCTGCCTTTTAATGCTGGAACATAATCACTGGCCATATCCGTGAGTGTTAATTTACCTTCGCCCTGTGCATAGTTAGCCAGTGTTGCGGTAAAGGTTTTACTGATAGAGCCAATCTCGAACAGGGTATCTTCAGTCACACTTTGCCCAGAGGTTTTAGAACTGACGCCATATTGGTAAAAATACTGTTTACCTTCTATGGTGATGCCAATTACTGCACCGGGAATAGCATACTCGGCCATCAGTGGTTTAACTGCGGAATCTACAATTGACTGGATGTCTTTGGTATTAAGCGTTTGGGCCGTAGTGACATTAGAAAATAGCGTAGCAGTGAGCAGTAGGCCGCTTAATAACGGTATAGAAGCGATCGGGGCTTTTGGGTGCATAATTGACCTTTCATTGAGATTGTATTTGTAGAGTAGATTTTCGCATGATATTAGGGCAATTCCACACTAAGTTAAGTCATTACTGATATTTAGTTTCAATACTCTCCCAATAAGTAAGTTAAACGTTAATTTGGTCGGTTTAGTGTTGCATACTAAGTGGCAACACAGATTAATACATTACAGATGTTTTAAGAGATGGTTGCTCTGTGCTCTTAAATTATCTCACTGGCGTTAGGCTGCAGATGAAACTATCAACCACTGACACCGGCCTTTTATCACGATAATGTATTGCGCGATTGCACCATTGATGGCCAAGGGATAAACTGCGCCACCGCGATAAAAAAGTGTTAACTGATGTGGTCGCGATCCTTAATAAGTTTGATAGAGAATTGGTTTTTATGGCTTTAGCCCCCCATGCAGTGCACCATTTATATCAGTACCGTAAGTCTATTTCGACTAAACCCTTTGGTGCCCGCGGTAAAAAACTGATCCGCTGTCCATTATGCCTCTTAGGTGAGCAGTTCTGTACCTGTGCGCTACGCCGTCAGTTAGATACTCACGCCAGTTTCCTGCTGATTATGTATAACGATGAGGTGTTAAAGCCGACTAATAGCGGACGACTCATAGCGGATCTTATTCCTGATACCCACGCCTACATTTGGTCACGTACAGAACCTGAAGCTGAGTTGCTTGCTTTGCTGAATTCGCCGCAATATCAACCCTATTTAGTGTTTCCTGCCCAGTATGCAGAGCAAGGGCAAACCGTACTGAACCAAGTGCCAATGTCGACATTGGCCGAAGGTAAACGGCCGCTGCTTGTTCTGCTTGATGGCAGTTGGCGTGAAGCGATTAAAATGTTCCGTAAGAGTCCTTACTTACACTCACTGCCGTTGCTTTCCTTCGATCCCGACACGCTCGCGACCTATGCATTGCGTAAAGGTAGTCATGATTTTCAACTTGGCACCGCCGAGGTGGCATCATTGGCTTTAGGAGCGATTGGCGAAGCGGCTAATGGCAAAGCCTTAAGTACTTGGTTTGATTTGTTTGTTGAATCTTCCTTACTTGGCCGCAATCGCCGTTGCCGTGAGGACCTTCTGCCAATCACAGATTTTACCGATGCTTTTGAACTGGCCTTTGAACAAGCAAGTCGTAGTAAGAGTTAATTGATGTTGGATTTAATCTATTTTGAAAAAGGCTAGTTAACTATCTTCTTAAATAATAAATCCCCTACAGTGAGGGGATTTTTTATGTGTAGCAATTAACTTATAGGAACTTCATATTTAAGAAGATACCTCGCACAAGCATAATTGTTTATACCGCGACTTCTTTACCATCTAACTTACGGATAACGACCGTAGCGGCGCGAGGGCGTAATGTCGTGCCCGCAGGCGTTTTTTCAGCGGCATTGGACGAATAAGGCCAATTACCGGGATGCTGAATGTTAGCAAAAACAGAAGTATAATCAGGGCTAATAGCAAAACCCGTAACCTCACAGTCGTTTGGTCCAACGAAGAAACGCTTTAATTCCATTTGGTTATCAGCCGTTACACCTAGCTGTTTCTCTTGGCCATCAACAAGCGTTGAAGGCACTATCGCTAGCATCTGATCGTTGGTTTCTTCTGCGACCTCCTTGGCTCCATTGTCGGTTTGAACCCACAAAATACCGCGTTGATCGAAGGCTAAACCGTCTGGGCTGGCAAATTGGTTAAGATCTGTTAAGCCTGATAAGTTTGTCTCTGCGTTACCATCACTTGGTGCTCCAAATACGAAGATATCCCATGTAAATTCAGTATCTTTGTCACTTTCATCCCAACGAATAATATGGCCAAAGTGGTTTTTCAATCTAGGGTTCGCTGGATTGGTTTCAGTTCGTTTTGAGTTGTTGGTCAGGGTCAAATAAATTGAACCTGTGAAAGGATCGACAGCACACCATTCAGGGCGATCCATAGGTGTTGCACCAACAAGATCCGCTGCGCCTGCGGTGTTCAAAATAATCTCGGCTAAGCTAGCGAAAGTATTGCCTAGGTTTTTTCCGTCCGTAGTCTGGCTATCTAAGGTTAAAGGCAACCAAACACCACCACCATTTGCATTAAACTTAGCTGCATATAAAGTACCTTCATTCATATACTTATCGCCAGTTTGTATGCGATTGCTGCTGTCAGCATCTTTTGCATCCCACGCCGCGGCCGAGACAAATTTATAGAGGTATTCGAATTGTGAATCGTGGCCAGAATAGAATATTACTGGCTTACCTTCGGTTAACTTGCCAAAGGTACAACCTTCATGGCGGAAACGACCAAGCGCGGTACGTTTTACTGCGCGCGATGTTGGATTGAAAGGGTCAATTTCAACAATATAACCGTGACCATTCGCTTCATTACGATAGTCATCTTGAGCACTTGCACCTTTTGGCGTGACATCAAAACGCGCGAATTCATCGAGACGTTCCTCATCATGACCTGCAAGATCATCCCAGCCATAACGTGTGCTGGTTTTGCTGATCCCAATGCGATTTTGCTCCGCAGTTAACGTACCACGGTTTGCGAAATAGCCTGGCCAGTTTTCTTCACAGGTCAAATAAGTGCCCCAAGGCGTGTAACCATTGCCGCAGTTATTTAATGTACCGCGAGCCTGACTCCCGTCGGGAGAATAGCGGGTTTCGAGTAGAGAAGAGTAGGCGAGAGGACCGCTAATATCCATCACAGTCGCACCGGTGAATCGGCGGTTATGGTTATCATTACTAACCACTTCCCATTGATTACTAACCAGTTTTATACGTACAACCGATACGCCATGGGCGTTGATTTCTTTACGTACCTCATCGATAATTGTGCGCAAACCTGAAGTAGGATCAAAAGTTTGTCCTGCTGGATGTAATGCAACTTCATCAATGTATTCATGGTTAATGCAAAGTAAACCGTCATTACCCGAATCATTTAATGGAAAGAAATGCATGCCATCATGGTGCATACCGACTGAGTTCGCTTGGTCATCGGCAGTGTTACTACCATCACTTTTCCATGGTGCTGCTTTTGCATTTAATGGCGTGCCCCATGGTGCAAGTACCTGCGCTGTATAGCCTTCTGGCACAACGACGGCATCTAAACGAGAACCCGCAACTGACGTAAAGTTTAGCTTGGCGGTACTTTTTGTCGGTGGCAAAGGTGTCACTGGATCAACAGGTTTTGTAACGGGTGTGTCATCTGATCCGCAAGCAGTTAAGCCTACACTGGCAAAAGCTGTCATAGCACTGAGGCCTAAACCACTTTTTACGAAGTTACGGCGAGATAAATGTTTATCCAACACTTGGTTAAATGGCTCGTTATTACTTTTATTATAAAGTGTAGGATCAAAGGTGGCCTTACTCATATATTACTCCGGCTAGTACGATGGATTAAATTTCGTGACTAAGGCTAAAGTATCAATATGACAATAAAGATGATTTTATATTACAATAATACTGCAGTGAGCAATAAACCCGATATGCTATGAAAATGTTAACCAGCAGTTTGCTATGGTCTAAGATGCTGAGGTCGCAGTATCTCAATTAGAATTTTTATTCTGCTATAATGTCAAATCTTGTATCCAAGATAAAAAATATATAATGTGAAATTATTGCTTTAATTATTTTTCAAATTAAAAATTGGAAATAATTTTAATATAAATTACTGAATATCATTTTTATTCATAAACATGATAGGTTTATTTTAACGTTATAATTGCTATTTTATTTTAGGTAAAAAACTAACTGATTCTTACCGAGTCATGATCTAGTTTAGTCTTTTGGGTTTTAGTCTCTTGGTTTTAAATAATGGCGAAGTGAGCGCGGATCGGTATGGCCAGTTCTGGCCATAATGTATAAATGATCTTTATCATTTTCATAGAGTTGAGTGACACAACCACTACGCAGACTGTGGGCGCCATAAAACTTTGCAGGTAGGCCCGCTTTTGTGCAATATTTTTTAATGATGCGATAAATATCGTCTCCCGTGAGAAAACCACTATTTTTATGTAAACTTGAATTAGCTTCAGAGTGATGTTCTACTATTTGATAAGGGCGTAAATATTTCCCATCACGGGAAAGCGATCTAAATAAATGTCCATCCTCTATATTGGCTAGTGATAACCAATTTTTTACCGCGTTGAGTGCTGCAAAAGGTTCATGATCCGGTAGGTCTTTCCATTCCCGTTGACCTTGCTGATTACTCTTCGAATAAGGTAGGCGCACTTTTAGCTTATTGCGTAAAAAACTGACATATTGAACTTTTATATCTGCAAGTTCAGAACGGCGAAACCCACCTTGTAATCCTAACTGAATAATGGCTTTGTCTCTTGCTCGGGTTAATGGCTGCACTTGTTCATCGATAGCTTGAATGAGCATTTCCACTTCATCATACATAATCGGTTGTTGATCATAATCACTCACATGGCGAGATTGATTTCTGCTCAAGCCACGCATCACTCTGATCACCAGTGTATGTTCGGTAGGCGAGTGGAATCCTGCTTGAATATGATGGTAGCGAATGGCTGCCAACCTTGTGGTTAATGTTTGCTTTGAAAGTTGAACGCCAGTGCTTTCTTGGATCAGTTCTTTTTGATGACCAATAAATGAAATTACGCTTCTTGGATCTGCGGGCAGGGCCTGCAGTTGGTGTTCGGCACAATAACGGCTAAATAGACTAAAGCTCGTATTATAAACACGGCGGGTGTTGGCTGAAATTTCATATTCAGTTTCTTCGGCAGCACTTAAATAATCACTTCGAACAGATTGTGGCAGGAAAGTCTCTTCAAAAAAACGTGGCTGTTCAGCACAGTTATTATTGTGATGCTCTGATCCTGTCACTTTTTCATTCGTTACATTGGTGTTATTTTGAGCATTACTATTTGTCCGGATCATTTTAGACATGCCGTTGAAGTGACCTGATATCGAATTAAGAAGGCGTAATTATACGCAAATCACACCTACATCTACCAGTGATAATCGTCATTATCACTGGTAGAGTGCTTATTTGTTCAAATAAACTTCTGTTATCGGAATAGGGCGCATTAAATAGCATTTAGTTGGTTTTTTTAGTTTAAAAAATAGCCAAGATAAACCTATTCTAACAATGGCGATTAATTAAGCGGATATAAAATTAAAGGCAATGATAGTATGAAATTCGTACTTTCTCTATGCAGTGGTTTCGAACTTAGTTAGTCACAGATGCATAATTTTAAAGAATGGTTTAACCATTTTATTGGTTTTCTTGAATGGAATGCCGCTAAACTAGGCTTGCGTGTTGGGTGAAATTTAAGCTAATAACGACAACCGCTTATCGGGTTCTTAGCCTGTTATGAGTTGAGCTATTTCTGCCAAAGGCAAAATGAAGCATAAGGGATCGATTCCCAGTCAATAAAATGGTTGAACCATATATTAATACTTATCGATTTGTACTAGCATGAGGTCCCATTTATTTCATCCGCATTAAACGCATGCTTAGCTAAAGAAACGTATTTATGGAACCGCAAGCCTGGATATATCAACAAGACAAACCAACAGCAGGGAGAAAATTATTATTGCTTGAGGAAGCAGAATTAATTTTTGCCTTACCCTTAATTTATCGCCTTATCAATCCTGAAGCTGTGGCATCTAAACCGGATTGGTTTTGTGACGCTGAGTTACAAACGGTTTTCTATACTAAGTTGGTGACACAACTAAATGAATTAGTCCGATTACGCAAAAAGGCACTGCGGATCGACAACGAGCTTACTAATGTAAACAAAATGCTCAATCAGTATTTTACTGATTTTGGCTGGCGTATGGTTCGCAAAGAATTATCTCAAATAAAAAAACGACAAAAAAAGTCTCATATTGAGCTGAGCAGGGATATTATTTTGAGGTTAAAACGTTATATGGAAACTCAAAAGTTAGACAGTTTTGACCAAGCCATTGATACCCTATTGTCAGAGCATAATGAAAATATTTCGCTTAATGTTTTACAGCATACTGATGAGGATGTTGTAGACGATATTGTTGATGAATAGAACAAAAAAACGCGGCTCTATGTTTTGAAGAATATGATTTTACAGTTGTTCTATTGCCTAAAATGGATTATCTAATAAGGGTAAGTTAGCCGTGACTTATCTGTGCAGACACGTAAAATTACTGTTAAGATCTTATGTTTACGACTAGATAACGCGGGGCATTAGAGATGAGTTTAAGTATTGCAAACGATAGGAAAATTGCGGTTTTATGCCGAATTGAACCTGGCTGTCTCGGACCTGATGGCGTAGATCATATTGAGGCTTTTTGTGCTTTAGCCCAGAAAGCGATGCAACATTTTGACGTCGATGTTGGCACTTGGGTATTGATCCCAAGATATGATAAAACCTTAGAAGAGATGCAATATAGTCTTGCAAATAAGCTGCTTTCGCGTGAGCAGGCAACTAAATATTTAGTCTCTATAGGCCGTGACATTGATGGTTTTGAAGAAAGATTTCAGGACAAACTGACGTCGCTGATCAATCTATATCTTGCTAGAAAACCTTAAATGCTCAATTTATCGGAGATGTATTTTTTGCTGAGATTCATCTGACGTCTTGTTTTTTTATAGGAGATATTGGATCGAATTTTTACAAATCGGTTTTATTTTCATATTTAATTGCTGACTAAAAAAGTAAATTAATTGTATATTAATCATTGTGTTTCAATGAAATCCGCACCTATAATTACGCTCCTGATGAGCAGTTAAGTTGGCTTGAAAACTCAGTTGTTGCTAATTAACTCCGTAAAGTACGTCAAAATTTGCTAGACTAGTCGACTCACTTAATGCTGAATCTTTTTCTTGCGGTATACCCGAATTTTGTGGGTGGTAAGGATAAGTGTAAAGGACGGTTGATGTTCAATCCCATTCCGGAAACCAATCCATACGTTAGTTTATTGCAGCAGGATTTCGGGTTTTCTGAATTTCGCCCTGGTCAAGCGCAAACGATAACACAACTGTTAGCAGGGAAGTCGAGTTTAGCGATTTTCCCGACAGGTTCTGGTAAATCCCTTTGTTATCAATTTACAGCATTGCAGTTACCCCATTTGAGTTTAGTGATTTCGCCTTTACTCGCCTTGATGAAAGATCAGCTGGAATTTTTGCAATCTAAGGGAATTCATGCGGCCAGCATAGATTCAACCTTAAGCGCCGAGCAGAGTCAGCAAGTGATGACAGATGCGCGCTCTGGCAAACTGAAAATTTTAATGGTGTCGGTGGAACGTTTCAAAAATGAACGCTTTAGGCAGTTTATTCAGTCGGTTCCGTTGTCTATGCTGGTCGTAGATGAGGCACATTGTATTTC
This sequence comes from Shewanella sp. DC2-4, assembly GCF_013248875.1. Taxonomy (NCBI): domain Bacteria; kingdom Pseudomonadati; phylum Pseudomonadota; class Gammaproteobacteria; order Alteromonadales; family Shewanellaceae; genus Shewanella; species Shewanella sp. DC2-4. The sequence continues at coordinate 1,916,579 of NZ_JABRVR010000002.1, forward strand.
AGAATGGGGTCACAATTTTCGGCCTGATTATCTTAAATTACCTGATTATCGGCGCGAGCTTGAGATCCCGCTGGTATTGTTACTAACGGCCACTGCGACACGTAAAGTGAAACTGGATATGGCCAAGCGCTTCGATATCGCGCCCGAACACATAGTACAAACAGGATTTTATCGACCCAATTTAGATTTGACTGTTCTGCCCGTGTCGACTCAAGAGAAAAATGCCTTACTGGTTAAGCAGATAACATCATTCTCAGGTGCTGGTATTGTGTATGTGACGTTACAGCAAACCGCCGAAATAGTCGCACGACTCTTGAGCCAACAAGGCATAGTCGCCAGTGCCTATCATGCTGGATTTGAAGATGAAAAACGTCAACAAATTCAAAATGATTTTATGCAGGATAAGCTGCAAGTGGTGGTAGCTACCATCGCCTTTGGTATGGGAATCGATAAGAGCAATATCCGTTTTGTGATCCACTATGATTTGCCTAAATCCATTGAAAACTACAGTCAAGAAATCGGCAGAGCAGGGCGTGATGGTGCATTATCCCATTGTGTGACTTTAGCCAATCTTGACGGACTCAATACCGTTGAAAATTTTGTGTATGGCGATACGCCTGAGCGAGAAGGTATAGCGCAAGTCATTGAAGCAATTCGACTTGAACAAGATTCTGGTCAGTGGGAATGTCAGCTTAATGGCGTGTCGACGGCGAGTAATATTCGCCAGTTGCCGTTAAAAACGTTACTTGTGCAGCTAGAAATTCTAGGTGTGGTTAAGCCGTTATTTGCTTACTACGCCGATGTTAATTACAAATTTTTAGTGGATAAACATGTCATTCTGAGCCGCTTTAATCCAGAGCGGCAGGCCTTTTTGACGCAAATTTTTAATCATACGCAGATGAAGAAAATATGGGGCGCATTAGATTTTGATGCCTTGTACAGTGCAACGGGCCATGAACGCAGTCGCGTGTTGGCCGCGCTGGAATATTTAGCTGAACATCAGTTGATTGAATTAGAAACCAAACGAATTACTGATGTTTATCGGGTGGATGTTGCCGCATTAGCGCGTCCGGAACTCATCGATGAGCTGTACCATTATTTTATTGATAAAGAGCAGAAAGAAATTGCGCGAATAGCGCAGTTAGTCCGCTTTTTTGAACTTGAGACGTGCTTAAGCCACAATTTATCCCGTTATTTTGATGATAATGAGACGCCGGCTTTCTGCGGTCATTGCAGTGTCTGCCGCGGCAATTTTGCTAAGTTGAGTTATTCGACGGAACCGACTTGGCCGACAGATCAGCAGATGTTGGCTGATTTACATGAGTTGAAGCACCATTTAACGGCCAAAGGCATAGATGCTTTATCACTTGATACCTATTGTCGTTGCCTTGCTGGCATGTCAGTTCCTTTGGTGAGTCGTTTTCAAGTGCGTAAGTTGAGTGGTTTCGGCCGCTGTGAAAAATTGAGATATGCTGAAATTAAACAGAAAGTTGAGTCACTGTTGTCGCAACTAGATGATAAAAGAGTTGAACATGAATAAGGCCGTAAAAAAGATGTTAGCCACCCATGAACATTTGGTTCACTCTGAAGGTGTGACTGTGGTTTCGCATATGCAAAGGGAAAAAGCGGAGTGGATACAACATACTGTTATGATTGAAGATTGTGACGTGCCGTTTAAATTTAGACGGGTCAAAAAGTATCGTAATCTGCAAGGGCAAAAGATCAATGTCATCTATTACCCAGAGACAGAAACTGTGGCAGGTTTTGAAATAGAAATTATGCAAGTCGTTAGAATTAAACGATTCTAGTTAATGCGCTTCGAGTCTTTGCTTTTATCAATCAGCAAAGACTCGAAGCGCATTTGATTGATGACGCAAGAGTTAAATTCGGCTATTTACTTGGAATATTGATAGGTTGAATCTACTTTCCAAGTTCTGAAACGCAGTTCAGCGCCTTCTGGTAGATAAAACACCTTAGGCAAGCGACTGTCATAGCGCATTTTTAGTTCACCCGGAATACGTACAAAAGCTTCTTTCTTCGCCAATTCGAAACAGGCCATCATAGTGCTTGGGCCTTCAGCGATTTCATCCACTTGATAGTAGTTATAACCCCAACCTTGCACTGTCAGTTCCTTCAATTCCCCGTTTAATCCATGCTTATTGCAATCAACCATTTGAGTCTGACCAATTTGGATTTCGACCATGTAGTCATCTTCGTTTTCTAATTTAGGTAAACTTAAAATGTGCTGCACCATACCTGCTGCCGGAGCAGGGAACATCTTAGTGGCTTCCTGTGCGCTGTAATCTTTTGGATCGAAACGTTGAATACTGATCATAGGCGCATTTAACCCTGTTGGATGTGGTGGGCTCACCGCCGCGGCATTGAATGACAATAGTGCAAATGCAAGGGGAACAGTGCTAACGCTAAATAAGGTCTTCAATTTCATTTTGTTTCTCCTAATCGAACTGAATTGATGTCGATAAATTTGTCTGTGTTCTGCTCCCTATAAACGCAGCAGAGGTAAAAAAGGGTTAAATTATTCAATAAAAAATCGATTTTTTATTCAAATAATCTTTATCAATCTGGATAATAAGGGTTAATTACACTTTCCAATGACTTATTTTGTTAAGTTCGCAGCTATTTCAATTCTTTGCTGTGGCTGTTTTATGACTCATATCATGCGAAAAATATACGAAATAGCCTAGATAAAAACCTTAAAACTTGGATTTCAACTTGCACTGAAAAGCCACCGCTGTGTCTGTCTATAACTGCATAAGGCTGTAATAAAGCCAATCTAACTCAGCTATGTGAGCTTTTTTTACTCATAAATCAAGCGCTAATCCATTAAACCTTGCCTGATATCCTTTGCCTAGTCTAGCTGCCTATCTTAATTTACATATCAGTGTCTCGACTGATGGCAGGAGAGCAGATGCATTATGGGGATCCAAATACACGTTTAAAAGTTTGAAAACAGTATATCTTGATAAATAGTTAATTTGATCTTCATATATTTTGATTTTCAAACTATAATTCAAGCGACGAGTTTTTCACCATTAATAGCGATAGAAATGGAACAGGGGCCATACAATGAAATCAATGACAGCCGAGCAAGCGACAGGGCATCAAGCTACTACGGGAAGCAGCCAAGGGCACTCACTCGCCCAATGGCAGCACGCCCATGAGTTTTCCAGTCAGAACCGCGATGGCGAGAAGAACACTCGCTATGTACTGTATTTAACCGTGATCACTATGGTGGCTGAAATTGCTGCCGGAACCATCTACGGTTCTATGGCACTGCTCGCCGACGGTTGGCACATGGGAACCCATGCCGCGGCCTTTATGATCACGTTATTCGCCTATTCCTATGCCCGTAAACACGCTAACGATCCTGCATTTGCTTTCGGTACTGGCAAAGTGAGTGTGCTTGGCGGTTATACCAGCGCAATAGCGCTAGGACTTGTGGCACTGGTGATGTTGATTGAATCGGGAATGCGACTGATTAACCCTGAGCAAATCCATTTTAACGAAGCCATATTTGTGGCTGTCATAGGTTTGAGCGTTAATGTGCTGAGTGTATTTTTACTCAAGGATCACCATACCCACGACCATGGGCACACTCATGGTCATAGTCACGATCATGGACATCAAGATGATCATGAAGACGAGCATGCTCATCACAGCTGCGAAGCACACTCCTCCCATGACGATCACGTCCATACGGCTCATTCACATGGTGCGGGTCCACATACACATGATGACTCACATGCACACGATGAAAGTCATCAAGATCATAGCCATTGCCATCATAAACAGGAGCACCATGTTGCTCAGCATGAGCATGAGAGTCAGAAGGCACACGGTGGTCATGATCACAACCTACGCGCCGCCTATTTTCACGTATTAGCCGATGCGTTAACGTCAGTGCTCGCCATTGCGGCCTTGTTGTTTGGTAAATACATGGGACTGACTTGGCTCGATCCGGTTATGGGTATAGTGGGTGCTGTGATTATTAGCCGTTGGTCATGGGGACTCATTCAGCAAACGAGTCCTATCTTACTTGACGGTGGTGTTAAAGCGTCATTGCAGCGTAAGGTCGTGGAAACTCTTGAGGCCGTACCGGATCATCAAGTGGCCGATTTACATCTTTGGCGAGTGAGTGCCGATCACCATGCTATTATGGTGTCTATCGTGTCCCATTCACCGAAAGATGTCAGTTATTTTAATCAGTTACTGTCACAATTTCCTGAATTGGCTCATATCACTATTGAACTCCATACTTGTCGTCAGCGCGAGTGTATGGTTAAGGAAGCCTAAATGACTGTTGAACATCATCATTCATCAAACCTGAATTTAACGACTGCTCATTCAACGGCCGCACATTCAACAGATCATGCATTAAATCATGTGATTATTGAATTTTATGAAAAGCTGTCGTCTTGGGAACACGCCATTGTGCGTGACAAAGGTTTTAGCCTATCGCAGGTGCACACCATTGAGTTACTCGGCGTGCACGGCGCTATGAGGATGAAAGAACTGGCGGATAAAATTGGTGTCACAACAGGCACACTAACGGTCCAAATCGACAAAATGGTAGAAGCTGAGTGGGTTGTACGTCGTCCCCATGAAACCGATCGTCGTTCGATTCTGGTGGAGTTAACCGAAAAGGGCCAAACTTTGTTCCTCGAACATGATGCATTACATCTACAACTCACTACAGATCTCACCGCTAAAATGAGCAGTGAGGAACGAATCGTACTGCTCAATTTGTTGTCTCGTATGAATAACGAGTTTTAATTTACCCTATTTCATCCACTAAAAAGCGTCCCTCGTGGACGCTTTTTTATAGCATGACATTTTTAAAAACGCGATTCATTCTAGATTAATCATCTGCTATTACAGTACCTTACCTTTTGTTACATTCTTGTTGGATTAATAGTTGAACTGGATATTAATTAAGGTAATGTAAGGGCAGATCTCAAGATGGACTTTGTTTAAAAGGAATAGAATGAATAATAAATTACTGCCTTGGTGCATTGCAGGAGTGCTCGGTATGAGCGGTCAACTTCACGCAGAAGAAGATAAATACATTTGGTTAGAAGATGTTGAAGGCGCAAAGCCGATGGAATGGGTGAAAACCCAAAATGCTGCATCTGCCGCCGAAATTAAAGCGTTTAAAGGTTTTGATACCTTAGTGGCGAACAGTCTCGCCATCCTGAACGATAAAGAACGCATTCCCTACGCGACCCACATTGGCGACAAGTTATACAACTTTTGGAAGGATGACACCCATGTGCGCGGTATTTACCGCCGTACTACCATGGAAGAATATGCTAAACCCGATCCCAAATGGGAGACTGTGCTTGATATCGATGCCTTAGGTAAAGCTGAATCCGTCAATTGGGTATTTAAGGATATTAGCTGTCAGTATCCCGAAAATGAGCGCTGTTTTGTCTCACTTTCCCGCGGCGGTGCCGATGCGGTGGAAGTGCGAGAATTTAATTTAAATACTAAATCCTTTGTTGCCACCAAAGATAAGCCATTCTTTTTAAAAGAAGCCAAATCAAGTCTGAGCTGGATAGATAAAGACCACGCCTTTGTCGGTACTGATTTTGGTGATGGTCAAAGCATGACTGACTCAGGTTATCCACGGGAGGTGAAACTCTGGCAACGTGGTACAGCACTCGAGCAAGCGAAACCGATTTTCACTGGTGACAAAACCTCAGTCGCAGTATCAGGCTGGGTTTTATTCGATGATAAAACGCCGCTGAGTTTAGTCACTGAGGCACATACTTTTTATACCGCCAGCCAATATGTCTATCAAGATGGCAAACTCATAGGGTTGCCATTACCTCAAGATGCTGAGATTAAAGGTTATTTTAAAGGTAAGTTATTTATTGAGTTAAAGAGCGATTTAACCAACAAAGACGGTAACTTTAAGCAAGGCGCGGTCGTGTATGCCGATGTGGCGGATCTTATCGCCCAAAAAGCCAAATTCAGTTTATTTGTGAGCCCGACTCAGACCGCATCGATAGCGCAGCTTAGTTTTAGTAAGAGTGCGATTTTCGTGAATTGGCTCGATAATGTGAAAAGCAAATTAGTGCGGTATGAGCAAGACGAAAAGGGCGCTTGGCAAAGCACCCAAGTCCCATTCGAAGCGAATGGCGCCCTGACGGTAATGGACGTTGAGCAAGACAGTGATGATTTTTTCGTGAATTACACCAGTTTTCTTGAGCCTTCAAGCCTCTATACGGTTAATGCAAAAACCTTAAATCCGAAGAAAATTAAAGGTATGCCGCAACAGTTTGCTGCGGATAAGTTTAAAACTGAGCAATACTTTGCGACGTCTAAAGATGGCACTAAAGTACCGTACTTTGTGGTGATGGCTAAGGATCTTAAGTTAGATGGCACTAATCCTACGCTACTTTATGGCTATGGTGGGTTTGAAGTCTCACTGCGTCCATCCTATTCGGCCACCATTGGTAAGAATTGGTTAGAGCAGGGCGGCGTATATGTGTTATCTAACATTCGTGGCGGTGGCGAATATGGCCCAGCTTGGCATCAAGCGGCGTTAAAGCAAAATCGACATAAAGCCTATGAGGATTTCGAGGCAATAGCGGAAGATTTGATTGCCCGTAAAATCACGTCAAGCAAACATTTAGGCATCCAAGGTGGCAGCAACGGTGGCCTGTTAATGGGGGCGGCATTTACCCGCAGGCCTGATCTGTACAACGCTGTCGTGTGCCAAGTACCTCTGCTTGACATGTTTAGATTCAATAAGTTACTCGCCGGTGCCAGCTGGATGGGCGAATATGGTAATCCGGATATTCCTGAGGAATGGGCTTACATTAAAACGTACTCTCCGTACCATAATCTGCATAAAGACGTGCATTATCCAAAGGTCTTTTTCACCACATCGACCCGTGATGATAGGGTTCACCCAGGTCACGCCCGTAAGATGGTTGCTAAGATGAAAGACATGGGAATTGATGTCTTGTACTACGAAAATATTGAAGGTGGCCACGCCGGCGCTGCAGATAATAATCAAGCTGCGGAACTTAATTCAATGGCGTTTGCCTACTTATTACAGCAATTAAGATAATTACCGCTGGGTTAGCATGAATTGTTAACTCTTCACTGGTAAAACCGAGCAAGACCCTAATAGGTTGGGGAGCAGAAAACGGTCGAACTTATTGAGGTTCGGCCGTTTTTTTAAGTTTATTATTTAATGTTAACAATACCCACAGATAATTTGAGCCATTGCCGAGAGCTTGCTACTATTGCGAAAAAATTTCACTGTCAAAGGCTAAGACTACCTTAAGAATACTAAGTTATTCTCGACAAACAACTAATTTGAGTGAGAGCTATCAGTGTTAGCAAGATTTAAGACTCTATCGGTGAATCGATTCACTTTTATCACAGCGTTATTTTACGTCTGTATTTTCAATATCCCATTGTTTGGCATCATTAAGAAAGGCATTGAAAAACAACCTGATGTCGATCCTATCTTCATTGCTACTGTGCCGTTGTTTTTAACCTTTGCACTCAGTTTTGTATTTTCCTTATTTACGGTGAAGTATCTCGTTAAACCGTTTTTCATCTTACTCACCTTGTTATCATCGAGTGTGTTCTTCGCTGCCTACCAATACAATGTCGTCTTCGATTACGGCATGATAGAAAACACTTTTCAAACCAATCATGCCGAAGCGTTCATGTATGTGAATTTCGCTTCGATAATGAATATGTTACTGACTGGGATTTTACCCGCATACCTTATCTATAAAGCGGATATTCAGTACAAACCTTTCCTAAAAGAACTACTGCATAAAGTGCTTTTTATGCTAGCGATGTTGGCAGGACTGGGCATTATTGCTTTCTTCTATTTTCAAGATTACGCGGCTTTTGGCCGTAACAACGACGAGCTAAAACGTTATATCGTGCCGACATATTTTATCGGCGCTGTCTCTAAGTACATCAATGTGCAGTACTTGCAAACGCCAATGGAATATCAGCAACTTGGCCTCGATGCAAAAAATGTCAGTGCCAACTCAAATGGAAAACCGAATTTATTAGTTCTAGTCGTGGGGGAAACCGCGCGTTCAATGAGTTATCAGTATTATGGCTACGACAAGCCAACCAACGCTCATACCCAAGACCAAGGATTAATAGTCTTTAAAGATACCCATTCATGTGGCACGGCAACGGCGGTATCTTTGCCTTGCATGTTTTCTCGCATGGGACGGGAAGATTACGATTCACGCCGTGCCTATGCTCAAGACACCGCCGTTGATGTGTTGGATCATGGCGGTATTAAAGTGCAGTGGTTTGACAATGATTCTGGCTGTAAAGGGGTGTGTGACCAAGTTGAAAACATAACCATTGATTTGAACAGTGATCCTAAGTTGTGCACTGGCCAATATTGTTTCGACCAAGTGTTACTGAACAAATTAGATGAAGCCTTAGCCAACGCAGAACGCAAAGATACCGTGATTGTATTGCATGTCATTGGTAGTCATGGCCCAACTTATTTTTTACGTTATCCAGCAGAACACCGTAAGTTCACACCGGATTGTCAGCGCAGTGATATACAAAACTGCAGTGAAGATGAGCTGATGAACACCTATGACAATAGTATTTTGTACACTGACTATATTATTAGCGAAGTGGTTAAAAAATTAGAAAATCAACAAGATAAATTTGATTCAGCCATGTTGTATCTGAGCGATCATGGCGAGTCTTTAGGCGAAAAAGGCATGTATTTACATGGCGCGCCTTACAGTATCGCACCGATTGAGCAGACGAGCATTCCTATGCTTGCTTGGGTGTCAAAAGATTTTAGCAAAGATAATCAATTGGATATGGATTGTTTGGCTGAGCATGCGGCGAAAGGTGGTTTCTCCCATGACAATTTATTCGATAGTCTATTGGGACTAATGAATATCAAAACTGAGGTATATCAGCCTGAATTAGATATCTTTGCTCGCTGCCGCGGTTAATTGTGGACTTAATTGTCGCGAGGTTTAGCTCGTTCTAGTTGGTTCGACACCATGATGAGGAAGAGGATGGCAACATCCTCTTTTCTTTTGCTCCCTGTCATAATAATTGATTTCTCCCATATCCAAATCGAATCAGTTGAGTTAACTTAATGTATACAAAAACATAACAAATCTATGGTTCGCGATTTATGTCTTCTACTGCAGAAAATAAAGAACTTGATTCTGCCGCGCAAATTTTGCGTTTGGCCGTGCCGCAAATGTCTGCCCTCGATATTCCTGTTACTCCTGAAAATTACACTGTTTGGTATGAATATTTTGCAGGTACAAATCTCGATTTAAATCGCGCGATTGATGGTTTTTTGGCGAATTCTGTCTCTTTTACCAAGGAAGTTAATACCAGTCTTTATAAAACCTTTATCCAAGAACAGTCACCAGAAGTAATTGAAAATGTTCAGATTGAAACACAAATCTTGATCAATAGCCTGTTGAATAAAATCAGCCAGTTGAGTCAAGGAACCGCGGCATTTTCTGGCTCATTAGCCGAGTTTGGTTTGCGATTACAGACTAATCCCGATATCAATACCTTGAACGAGCTGGTTGATGGTGTGGTCGATGAGATGCAGATGCTACTTATCAACAACCGTGAGATGGAGCAAAGTCTGTGTACCATGGGTCAAGAAGTACAAAATCTTAAGTCGGAAATGGAAAATCTTAGCCTCGCAGCGATGACAGACCAATTAACGTCTCTGCATAATCGCCGCGCCTATGAATTGAGTATTCAGGATCAAATCTACCGTTCACAAGATCACCAGACCCGCTGTAGTCTCTTACTGATTGATATCGATAACTTTAAAGCCTTTAACGACACCTATGGCCATTTGACCGGCGATAAAGTATTGGCCTATGTCGCATTAGCCTTAAAGCAATGTGTGCGTGGGGATGACTTTGTTGCGCGTTATGGCGGCGAAGAATTTGTGGTGGTGCTACCTAACACCCATTTTCACGACGCATTGCAAGTGGCTGAAAATCTGCGTGAACGTATTTCTGAGCGGCGCTTAACGGTAGGGAAAGACAAAAAGCTTTCCCTTGGCGCGATTACTGTCTCGATTGGGATGGCCTCATTGCAACAGGGGGATGATGCTGAAACGCTGTTTAGTCGCGCCGATAAAGCACTGTACCAAGCTAAGTCCGAAGGCCGTAACTGTGTTAGAGGCTGAGAATGTGATGCGAGTGTCGATGTTTCAAGGCGTTAAGTATTAGCTCGGTCGCTATTTCGTTAAATAATCATTTACTTAGGATAACAAAATGCCGCAATGATTTGCGGCGTTTTTGTTCGTCTGGATAGGTGCTATTGATCACTGGGCGGTTTTAAATCCATGTGCATTTTGATCAAATGCTCCTCCATATCGAAGGTCACTTTAAAACCGAGACTCTTGGCAAGACTGGCCATATTGCGATTCTCAAACATGGTAAAGCCGGTGAGCACGGGCGTGTCGTTGGCCTGATAATATTTGATTAATTTTTCGAGTAACAACTTGCCTAACCCTATACCTTGATGATCGCCACGCACCGCCATGGCAAACTCGGCCTCGGTATTATCAGGGTCAATAGATGCACGCACGGCACCTAAGGTGATGTCATCGCCATCGGGTCCCTTCGCCGTGGCGATAAAGGCCATCTCACGGGCGTAATCGATTTGAGTTAATACCGCCATTTCTTCATGGGTCATTTTCGAGCGCACCCCAAAATAGCGTTTGTATCTGTCTTCATCGGATAGCGAATTATCGAAGGCCAAATGTTTAGGTTCATCTTCGGGCAAAATCGGCCTTAGCATTACCTTAAGGCCATTTTTTAGCTCGGCGAATTCTTCTAATTCCTTCGGATAGGGCATGATGGCCATCCGCGATGAACTGTCGGCATTGGCATCATGCAAACGGATATTCACATCGAGCAGAGTGATGTTTTCACCCGCGGCCAGTACTGGGTTTAAATCTAACGAGGCGATTTCAGGGCAATCGATAATAATATGGGATATTTGCGTTAACATCACGCACAGGGCATTCATGTCTAGGCCCAGTGGTAAATGTCTGTCTTTTAACTTATGGGTCTTTAACGCTTGGATCACCATATAACGCGCCAGTGCCATATTCAGGGGAGGCAGGGCAACGGCAGCATCATTGGTGGGGTCCCATTCTGAGCCACCTTCGCCAAGGCAAATCGCCGGACCAAAGACGGGATCGCTTATCACGGCCACGCGGATTTCCTGCGCGCCAGCGGTCAACGCCATTTTCTGCACTATCATGCCTTCAATAATGGCTTCGGGATTGGCTTGATGCACCCTCTGGGTAATCGCATTCGCGGCGTGGCGGATATCTTCAGCCGAGGTTAAATTGAGCATCACTCCGTGCACATCGGACTTATGCAAGATGTTAGGGGATTGCACTTTTAACGCTAAGGGATAGCCCGCTTCATTCGCAATGGCCACCGCTTCATCGGCATCTTTCACAAACCAAGTGTCTATAGTGTTAAGCCCATAAGCACGCAAAATAGGGCTGGCCTCATGGGTTTCCAGTACCGATTTTCCTTTAGCTTGAGCCGCTTGCAATAATTTGCGCGCCGTGAGGCTATCTGTCGGAATATTATCGGGGATCGATTGCGGCACTTCTTGCAGCAGTTTTTGGTTACGACGGTATTCAACCATGTGCATAAAGGCCCCCACAGCACCTTCGGGTGTACGGTAGGTGGATATACCGCCCTTAGTGAAGCGTTTTCGTGCCTGATAAGCTGAGTCTTCACCGCTCCAGTTAGTCAAAATATTGAGGCGATTCTTTTTGGGATGCGCGTGGATCACACTCACCAAAGCATCAGCTATCTCAACACTTTCACCGAGTGCTGAAGGGGAGTGCAAGACCAAAATAGCGTCAAGTTCATTGGAATCCATCAAGATAGTCAAAGCTTTAGCATATCGTGATGCGTTCGCATCACCAATGATATCGATGGGGTTTTGCCTTGACCAAGTATTCGGTAACACGGCTTCTAATTTGGCTATGGTGTCATCTGACAATTCAGCCAATTTACCGCCGCGCATAATGAGTTCATCCACAGCTAACACCGCGGGGCCGCCACCATTACTGATAATTCCTAAGCGTTCACCTTGCAGCGGATTAGAATGCGCGAGGCTTTCAACCGCGGCAAACAGTTCAATTAGATCGTTAACCCGCAACATACCTGCACGGCGAAACGCCGCTTCATACACTGCATCGTTACCGCCAACACCACCCGTATGCAATTTTGCGGCGCGGGCACCTTCGGCGCTGCGGCCCGATTTAATCACTAGAATTGGTTTATTGCGTGAAGCGGCTCGAGCAGCGGAGAGGAAATGGCGCTTCTCATTCACTGAGTCGATATAAAGCATGATGGCGCTGGTGCGACTATCGCGGCCAAGGTAATCGAGCAGTTCGTCAAAGTTAATGTCGGTGGCATCACCGAGGGAGATAAAGGAGGAAAAGCCAATACCTTTGTTATTGGCCCAATCGAGTACCGTTGTACAAATAGCAGCCGATTGAGACACAAATGCTATTTTGCCCGGTAGGGCGCTGGCGTGGGCTAAGCTGGCATTTAATCCCAATGGGGGTAATAGCATTCCTAAGCTATTTGGCCCCAGAATGCGCATCCCGTAACGCTTAGCATTTTGCATGGCAAGGTCGAGCAGGCTCACGCCATCTTCGTTAAATTCCTGTGCCATTCCCGCTGCCATAATAATGGCCACCTTACAGCCAAATTGCGCAAGGGTTTCAACAATGGTGGGCACACGGCAAGCGCGGGTACAAATAACCGCTAAATCGGGTTTGATGGGTAAGGCTTCAATATTGGGATAGGCGAGCACGCCCATCACTGCCCGATACTTAGGGGTGACTGGCATGATAGGCCCCGAAAAACCACTCGATAGTAGGTTTTTCATCAGCACATTACCCGCGCGTTTTTCGGTATTCGAAGCGCCGATAATAGCAACGGAAGTCGGTTTAAATAAGGAGTTTAATGTACGTTGACTCATAAGCGATCCCATCCCAATCCATGACGCTTCCAGTGTAACCTAGGGTATGAGGACTGCACAGTTAAGTTTCGGGTTCCATTAAGACAAGTTTATTAGCAAATCATGAATTTACGGCAATTTACTGAGAATTAGCGCTCAATGATGGGGATTTCTATCGCGATAACTGCATTTTCCGCATTGCGACACGTAACAATGTGAATAATTTCACTTTCGTGTTTGAAAATCACCCAATATGAAACTACTTTTTAATCACTGTACAATTATTGTGAAGTCCATATGACATACAAGGATGGGGTCGTTGCGGTGCTCGCGGCAGGCGTTGGATATGCGCTGAGTTTGATGACATTGTGGGCTATTGGTCCGGTTATTTCTGTATTGATGATGTTGCTGTGGCAATTTTATCAGCACCAGCAAATGCAGTCAGTTCAACAGCATGATGATAAGTCCTTCAACAACCAACTTGCCGCGGATTGGCAAGCCCATATCAATCTGTATCAAGAGTCAATCACGACACTTAACGGCTGCGAGGCTAACATTGACAGTGTGCTAGCGGTGCAAGGTGACGCAGTCAATTTGCTCGGTGAGTCATTCGATGGTTTAGGGCGGTTAATGACGGAGCAGACAGGATTTATTTCAGATCTCGTTAAGAGTACTGATGATGCTGAGTTATTCCATTCAGATCAAATGAAGCAATTTGCCAACAATACCTCAATGACGTTAGAGCGCTTTATTCAATCCACCATAGAAATGTCGGCATCAACTATGGAGTTGTTGGAAAAAGTGAATCTCATCTACGAGTCTATGCCTCAAGCGATGAAAGCCCTGCAAGACATAGATCAAATCTCGTCCCAGACTAATTTGCTGGCTTTAAATGCGGCAATTGAAGCGGCGCGGGCGGGTGATGCGGGTAGGGGCTTTGCCGTTGTGGCAGATGAAGTGCGCGCTTTATCCACTCGTAGCGCAGGTTTTAGTGAAAGCATACAAAAACAGCTTAAATCAATTCAAATTCAGATTGAACAATTAACCGTACACGTGAGTAAAGTCGCCGCTCAAGATATGACTTATATTATTGATGCAAAAAAGGATATAGATACTGCACTAAGGCAGATTATCGTTAAAGCAGAGAAGGATTCTCAAGTGATTGAACGTATCGATTCATCCGCACATGAACTAGAACAAGCCATCTCGGATACTATTCGGGGATTGCAGTTCAGTGATATTACTTCCCAAAGCCTGATTTACACAAATCAGTCCCTAAACCATTTAAAAGAATCGCTCAATCGCGTCACCACTATGTCACAACAGGAGTTTGGCATTAAGGGGGATGATATCACAATACAAATGAGTCGCCGACGTCAGGAGACTCATAATCCCGTTTCAAGGGATCAAATTACCTGTGGTGAAATTGAACTCTTTTAATTAGGGATAACAAAATGTCAAATATTAAAGTTATTTCATTGCCAGAGCGCTTTGACTTTTATTACCACAAGAAATTCACCAGTGATTATCAAGATATTTTAACGCTTCCAGAGGTTAACCATATTATTTTAGATTTTAGTCGAGTGCTTTACCTCGATAGTTCTGCTTTAGGCATGATGGTACTGCTGCATCGTAAGGCGCAGGAGTTACATATTTCTACGTCTGTGAAAGGTGCACATGGTCAGGCGAATGAAATCCTTAGTATTGCCAATATGCAGAAAATCTACATCATAGAGTAACACTCATTATGGTATCGCTTACTCAGCCGGAACATTTTATTTTAGTTATCGATGATGACGCTATTGCGAGTCAAAGGATCAGTGACTTTATTCATAGCAAAGGTTACAACGTTATTGTTTGTAGTGATCTAGAAGAAGGTTTATTTGAAATAACGCAAAATACGGTTGATTTAATTCTGATTAACTATTGGTTAAAGGATGGTACCGCACTGGCGTTACTGGATAAGTTGAATAAGGATAAAAAAGAAACACCTGTTATCGTCATGAGCGAGACAAAAGAAAATCAATCCGTGTTAGCCTGTTTTAGAATGGGGGTTTTGGATTTTGTTGTTAAACCGATAAATGTTGAAATATTTTGGTACAAGGTTGAATGTTTACTTACCCGGGTGCAACTTCAGCATAAAGTAGAGCATCAAAGAATTGAACTTGAGAAAATGCTTTATGAAAAGGCCCGAGAAGAACACATGGCCCGGCATTTATTTGAGCACTTAGTCAATATTGATAATACTGACTTTGATTTTGTACATACTTACTGCCAAGCCAGTGCCAATTTTAGCGGTGATATTATCCTCAATGGCATAGCGCCTAATGGCAATTTCTTCTTAATTCTCGCCGATTCAACGGGTCATGGCCTGAGTGCAGCCATGCCTATCATGCGTGTTGCCAGTACATTTAGGGCCATGGTTTCAAAGGGATTTTCTTTAGTTACTTTTATTTATGAACTGAATGCTAAGCTCCACCGAGAAAACCCTGAAGACAGATTTGTTGCCTGTATTATTTTAGAAGCCGATTTTAATCGTAATAAATTACACATTTGGAATGGTGGTATGCCCCCCGTGTATATTCAAACGGGGGGAATTGACTGTTTAACAAACCACAATATTAAAGAAACTGACCATTCTCATTCAGTCAGTAATCAATCCATCGATAAATTTAAATCGACAAATATGGCCCTTGGTATTTTACCTCCGCATACTTTTATAGCGGATATTGTTACGGTTGATTTACCATCCCATGGGCATGCTTGTCTTTTTAGTGATGGTTTAATAGAGCAATATACCCATGACGGCAATCCATTTGGCATTGATAAATTAAAAGATCTATTTATTCATTTGTCCGGTGGTCTAGTCAAATATTTAGAGAATAATATGCATGAGTACTGTTCTGCTGAAAATATTGCCGATGACATCACAATTTGTACCTTAGATTTTGAACGATTAAACACTTGGCATCAAGATCGTGATGTTAGTCGTATTAAAGCCATTATGGATGGTGAGTTCTGCTGGGATGTCAGTATTGCAGGGCCTATTTTACTCAGCGCTGATTATTTAAGTTCATTGAATCAGTTTCTCAGCATATTGGGATTTGCGACTAATTTCTGTCAACGGGTTTTTACTGTTGTCGCAGAGTTATTTAGCAACGCCATTGATCATGGTGTACTAAAATTAGATTCTCGACTAAAAAATGATCCAGAAGGCTTCGAACTGTACCATAGTATTAGGGACAGTTTTGCAGATAGGCTCACGGAAAATGATTGGGTAAAAGTGAGCATCATCTGGCGTTCATCGCAGGATGAATTACATATTAGCGTGGCTGACAGTGGCAAAGGCTTTGAGGGTGATGAAAATTTGATGGCGGACATTCCTCAGTTGTCTGGGCGCGGTCTATCGCTGGTGAAAAAATTATCTAAGACATACGAATTAGTACCGCCAGGGAATATAACTAAAGTCATAATGGAATAGCGCATGAGTAAAAGAATATTAATTGTTGATGATTCCGCAGCGATCCGACAAATGGTCGAAGCGACCCTTAAATCGGCTAATTATCAAGTGGTACTGGCCAAAGATGGTCGAGAAGCCCTCGATATCTGTAATGGGCAGAGATTTGACTTCATTCTGACAGACCAAAACATGCCTCGAATGGATGGGCTGACCTTAATTAAATCCTTACGTGCTATGTCGGCATTTATGCGTACGCCGATCATTATGCTCACCACGGAAGCGGGCGATGATATGAAAGCCCAAGGGAAAGCCGCGGGTGCGACGGGATGGATGGTAAAACCCTTTGATCCTCAAAAGTTGTTGGCTATTACGGCTAAAGTGCTGGGTTAACTGCAACGGGGTACGCTATGTCCATCAATATGGCCGAGTTCCATCAGGTCTTTTTTGAAGAAAGTCATGAACATCTTGAAAATATGGAACAATTGCTATTGGCATTGGACCTTGCTTCTCCCGATCCTGAAGAACTGAACACCATTTTCCGTGCTGCACATTCTATAAAAGGCGGCAGTGGTATTTTTGGTTTTACCGCATTAACCAGTGTCACCCATGTGATGGAAAACCTGCTGGATAAAACGCGTAAGGGTAACTTCCAATTAACGTCATCTATTATCGATTTACTGCTGAGTACTGTGGACACGTTATCCCATATCTTGAGCTTGTACCGCGAAGAAGAGCAGATTGATTGGCAGGAGGTCGAATACAGTAAAAGTCAGTTGGTCGCAGCGTTAAATGGTGAGCCTTTTAGTTCATCAGTTGCGATACGTAATGGTACAGACGCCGCTAGCACTCCCATCATAAATGCAACACTGACCGCACCAGTGGAGGCAGAAGATCTGGGTTTTGGATTTTTTGAAGATGAAATGGCACGTGATATTGCCATCGAAGGTGAAGACTTTGGATTTTTTGATGAGGCTTATCAAGCGGAAGACATCAGCGCTGACAGTGTGGCAAATAATAAAGAGTGTATTGCTGAGCTGTGTGATGTGACAATTGACGATGATGAGTTAGGCTTTGGTTTTTTTGAAGCATTAACGCCAGAATCCTTCGCCAATGAAATCGAGTTATTAAGTTCGAAACCGCTAGTGCAGAAGGTTTATAAGCCAGCGACCACTCGAGCACATCAAACCAAGGAAACTGGAAGTAGCCAATCCAAAAACACCTTATTTAAAGCCAAAGCGACTGAGCCCACCGTACCTGATTCAACCGTGCCCATGAGTCCTTCTGTGAAAGCAAGCTCGCCTGCAATACTGAGTTCAAACGCAACATCAAACTCATCCGTTGCCCCAAATCCCAATACCACAGAGGTGAAAACAGCGACGAAAAAACCAGCCACGCCAGCCCAAGATGCCACCTTAAGGGTCGAAACCTCTAAGATAGATACTTTGGTTAATCTCGCGGGCGAGCTGGTGATCACTCAGTCTATGTTGACCCTCATTGGTAACGAGATGACAGGCGATTTAGGTGAGCGACTCAAGACCGCACTCAATGAATTGGAACGTAATACCCGTGAGATGCAAGAGGCAGTGATGTCGGTGCGTATGCTGCCAGTATCCTTTGTGTTTAACCGTTTCAACCGTTTAGTGAGGGACCTTTCTGAGCAACTGGGTAAAAACGTCAATCTCGTGATTGAAGGTGGCAACACAGAAATTGACAAGGGCATGATTGAAAAGCTCGTCGATCCGCTGACCCACTTAGTGCGCAATAGTTTAGATCACGGTATCGAAAAACCTGAAAAACGGCTCGCTGCGGGTAAATCTGAAGTGGGTGTGTTATCCCTTAAAGCCAGTCAAAGGGGCGGCAATATCGTTATCGCTGTGTACGATAACGGCGCAGGCTTAAATCGTGAACGCATTATTCAAAAGGCGCGGGAAAATGGTTTGCAAGTGGCTGATAACAGTAGCGACAAGCAAGTTTGGCAATTGATTTTTGCCGCAGGATTTTCAACTGCGGAGGAAGTCACAGATGTGTCAGGCCGCGGTGTCGGTATGGATGTGGTGCGCCGTAATATTGAAGCCTTAGGTGGACGCATTGATATTGAGTCCACTGAGGGCCAAGGCTCAACCTTTGAAATCCAGTTGCCACTCACGCTCGCCATTGTCGATGGTATGACGGTTTCTGTGGGAAATCAGATCTACATTCTGCCCTTAGTGCACATCATAGAATCTATTCAGCCGCAAACGGAACAACTTAAATTTCTCGCCAAAGAAAGACTCTTAAAAGTACGTGAAGAGTACTTACCTCTGCTCAATCTTTATCAGCTGATGGAAATTGAGCCCAATGCCCGCTGCCCAGAAGAGGGGATAGTCGTATTGCTCGAAAGCAACCACAAGCGCTTTGGCCTGTGCGTTGATGCCTTAGTTGGCCAGCAGCAAGTGGTGATTAAAAGTCTTGAAAAACATTATCGCAGGATCCCCGGTGTTTCCGGCGCCACCATCATGGGCGATGGCAGCGTCGCGTTGATCCTCGATGTCGAATCGCTCGCTCTGCACATTAAAAATTAAGGAAATAGCCATGGAGAGTCGATCAACTATGACCGCCAAAGTGGAATACAACGCCCATGATGAGGTGGAGTTTTTAAGCTTTATGTTAGGCGAAGAGCACTATGCCCTCGATATTATGTCCGTCAAAGAAATTCGCGGTTATGAGTCGGTCACTAAAATCGCCAACGCCCCTAGCTTTATAAAAGGCGTGATTAATTTGCGCGGTGACATAGTGCCCATCGTGGATTTGCGTATGAAATTTGCTGTTGGAACCGCCACTTATAACGAGTTCACTATCGTTATTATGCTCAATGTGTTTGAACGTATAGTCGGCATAGTGGTCGATGCCGTCTCCGATGTGATTAAGCTGTCGGCGGAGGAAATCTTACCTGCCCCAGAATTTGGGGTGGCGTTCGATAGCCGCTACCTCAAAGGCTTAGCCACAGTCGAGGATAAGATGATCATTTTAGTAAATATTCAGGCTCTGATCAGCAGTGATGAGCTGGGTCTAATTGATGCAAATAGTCTGACTGATCAGGAGTAACAATAATGAGTATTTTCAATTTTTTTGGCAATGATGAGGCGCGTGAGCAAAGGGATGAAGAGCGTCAGCGCTATTTTCAGCTACTTGATAACAGTGGCAACAGCTTTATGATAGCTGACAGTCAGCGCAATATTATTTATGCGAATAAAGCCGTCGTCCGTTTACTGCAAGAGGCAGAGGACGATATTCGTAAAGAGTTACCTCAGTTCTCTGTTGCCAAACTGATTGGCAGTAATATCGACATTTTCCATAAAAATCCAGCACATCAGCGCAATTTATTAGAGCGTCTAACCCAATCCCATACCGCGCAAATCACCATAGGCAAACGTACTTTTAGGTTGATTTTGACGCCGATTATCACGGCTGAAAATAAGCATTTAGGCACAGGTGTTGAGTGGATAGACCGCACCGAAAGTATCGAAGCCGAGCGAGCAACCCTGCGCATCCTCGAAGCGCTCAATAATACCAGTACCAACGTTATGATCGCCGATGCTAACCGTACTATCATTTATATGAATCGCTCGGTCGAAACTATGTTGCGCCATTCTGAAAGTGAGATCCGACAAGCTTTACCGCATTTTTCCGTAGATAAAATCCTCGGCAGCTCGATGGATATCTTCCACCGCAATCCTGCTCACCAAGCAAGTTTACTCGATAAATTAGACCGTAAATATGAATCGCTTATCAAGGTCGCGAGTTGCCATTTTCGCTTAACCGCCAGCCCCATAGTGTCTAAAGAAGGTGAGCGCTTAGGCACTGTGGTTGAATGGCTCGACCGCACCATTGAAGTCCAAACTGAGCAGGAAATTTCCCGCATAGTCACAGCCGCAGCGGCAGGTGATTTCTCCCAAAGGGCGGAAACAGATGGCAAGCAAGGTTTCTTTTTAATGCTGGCGAACAATTTAAACTCGTTAATTGAAACCTCGGAACGTGGATTGCAAGATGTGGCGCGCGTGCTGATGGCGCTAGCGGATGGCGATTTGACCACTCGCATTTATAACGATTATGAAGGCACCTTTGATGATTTGAAAAATTACTCAAATCAAACTGCTGAAAAGTTATCCTTCATGATCCAAGATATTCAACGAGCCGCGGATACCATCAATACCGCTTCGGCAGAAATAGCTCAAGGCAACGCTGATTTATCCAGCCGCACCGAAGAACAAGCTTCGAGCCTAGAGCAAACCTCGGCCAGCATGGAGGAACTCACAGGTACAGTGAAACTCAATGCGGATAACGCCAGTCAAGCCAATGCCTTAGCCTCTAAAGCGGCTGAAGTCGCAGTGGATGGCGGTGAGCTTATTCAGCAAGTTGTCCAGACCATGGCATCGATTAATGAATCGGCGCGTAAGATTGCCGACATTATTGGTGTTATCGATGGCATTGCTTTCCAGACCAATATCTTAGCGCTCAATGCTGCGGTTGAAGCTGCGCGGGCGGGCGAACAAGGCCGCGGTTTTGCTGTGGTCGCGTCAGAAGTGCGTAGCTTAGCCCAACGTTCGGCCAATGCCGCTAAAGATATCAAGGCACTGATCTCGGATTCGGTGTCTAAAATCGAGAGTGGCAACAGCCTTGTCGGTAAGTCCGGCGATACCATGAAGGAAATCGTCATCGCCATTAAACGGGTGAACGATATCATGGCGGAAATCGCCTCAGCCTCTAATGAGCAGGCCATCGGTATCGATGAGATCAGCAAAGCCGTAGTGCAAATGGATGAAATGACGCAACAAAATGCGGCATTGGTTGAAGAAGCGGCCGCTGCAGCGGAAAGCATGCAATCCCAAGCGCAGCAACTCTCAGATAGTGTCGCCAGTTTTCGCGTGGACGACGAAGATGAAGCCCCAAGACGCAGCAACGCGAGATTAGCGGCGCCCAAAGCGAAGGCGATGAAACCCATCAAACAGCAGCTTCAACCTATGGCAAGAGCCAGAGTGACAGAGAAACCTAAAACCAATGCGATGAAGCCCATGAAGCAAGATCAAGATGAATGGGAAGAATTTTAATTGAGTGAAAACAAACCATTGGAACGAGAGTTTGCCTATACCTCGGTGCACTTTAATACCGCGAGGACGACGCTGTACCGCTTAGCGGGGATCAAACTCGCCGATAGCAAGGATGCTATGGTGTATAGCCGTTTAGTGCGGCGGATCAGAACATTGAAATTAGCCGGATTTTCGGCTTATTTTGAGTATCTGCTAAGCCATGAAAACGAACACCAAGAATTTATCAATGCGTTAACCACTAATCAAACGGCATTTTTTCGGGAACCGCATCACTTTGAAGTGTTAAAGCAATATTTAATCGATAACCCAGATACCCGCAGGATCTGGTGTGCGGCCAGTAGCACAGGGGAAGAACCTTACTCGATTGCGATTGTCGTCGCTGAACATTTCAACAGTTTTAAAACGCCTATTGAGATCATTGCTTCCGATATCGACAGCGGCGTACTTAAAAAGGCTGAAATGGGTATTTATCCCTTAGACAGGATCGATACTGTTAGCGATATCCGCAAGAAACGGTTTTTTCACCGCGGACGCGGTTCACAGTTGGGTAATGTGCGCGTTGTGCCCGAATTAAAACAAATGATCAAGTTTACTCGCATCAATTTACTCGATTCTTTTTGGCCGTTAAAAACGCCAATCGATGTGATTTTTTGCCGTAATGTAATGATTTATTTCGATAAAGAAACGCAGGAAGTCATATTAAAACACATGATGAACTCCCTTAGCGAGGATGGGCTTTATATTGCGGGACATTCGGAAAATTTTAATATGTTCCCGCAAATCATCACTGCCGTTGGTCAAACAACCTATCGGCCAGTGAAGGGGCTCATGAGTGCTAAAACCTAATATCGAATATGCTATTGCAGAGCCGAATCGCTATCACGATCATCATTTTGGTTGCGATGCGGTAAAAATATTACCCGGCGAGTATTTTGCGACCCGTGAAGATACCATGATAGTGACAGTATTAGGCTCCTGCGTCTCAGTGTGCTTGTATGATCCTAAGCTCAAAATCGGCGGAATGAATCACTTTTTATTGCCAAGTGACAATAGCAATTGTACTGGGGTGCTCGCCGATTCTGCCCGTTACGGCGTGTATGCAATGGAGTTGTTAATCAACGACTTGCTCAAGCTTGGCGCGCAGCGTAACTCACTCGAAGCTAAGGTGTTTGGGGGCGGCAATATGTTACGCAGTTTTACTGTGCACAACATTGGTGAGCGTAATGCTGAGTTTGTGATTGAATATCTCAATCTTGAAAATATCCCTATCGTTGCTGCCGATTTACTCGATGTGTATCCGCGCAAAGTGTATTTTTTCCCCCATTCGGGCAAAGTGAAAGTCCGTAAAATTAAATCCATGCATAACAGCACAATTCTTGACAGGGAAAGTGAGTACCGTTTACGGGTTCGTAATTTACCTTCGGGCGGCGACGTTGAACTATTTGGTGATTAAGTTATGACGATCAAAGTGTTAGTTGTTGACGATTCTGCGCTAATGCGCAGCTTGCTCGGTAAAATGATTGAGGCTGACTCTGAACTGTCTCTGGTTGGGCTTGCTGCCGATGCCTACGAGGCCAAGGATCTGGTGAACCAATTTCGCCCCGATGTGATTACCTTAGACATTGAAATGCCCAAAGTAGACGGTTTAACATTTTTGGATCGCTTGATGAAAGCCAGACCTACAGCTGTAGTGATGATTTCATCGTTAACCGAGCAGGGCGCTGATGCGACCTTTAATGCCTTGGCCTTAGGCGCGGTGGATTTTATCCCTAAACCGAAATTAGACTCGCCCCAAGGTATCCATGATTATCAGGATTTGATTTTAGATAAGATCAAATCTGCCGCGAAAGCCAAAATCATCAAGCCGCAGAAATTTGTTGAGCCAGTACGCCCTGTTTCAAGTAAGCGGCCAGTATTGGCCAATACAACCCTGACTCAGCATTTAGTCGCGATAGGCGCATCTACTGGCGGTACTGAAGCCATTCTTTATGTATTACAACATTTACCCGCGGCTATGCCGCCGATAGTGATCACCCAACATATGCCAGCGGGTTTTACCCGCACTTTTGCTGAACGTTTAAATCGACAGTCACGGATCACTGTCAAAGAAGCCGAGCATGGGGAACGACTCTTACCTAGTTATGCCTATGTTGCACCAGGGGATCATCACCTTGAGATCATCAAAGTGGGTGGTAGTTATAAAGTCAAATTAACCCAAGATGAAAAGGTCAGTGGCCACAGACCTTCGGTCGATGTGATGTTTACGGCCTTGGCCCAATGTGCCGCGCCCAATATCAGCGCGATGATTTTAACCGGTATGGGCAAAGATGGCGCCGAAGGCATGGTGGCGCTACACCAAAAAGGCGTCACTACATTTGCCCAAGATGAACAAAGTTGTGTGGTATTTGGCATGCCACGAGAAGCAATAAAGTGCCGTGCAGTAGATTATGTGGTGGAGTTATCGCAGATGCCGAGCAAGCTCATTAACCATTTAAGCTCACTGTGACCGCCCACGCTGAGTGGGATTAAAAAGTAACGAATAGAGCGTGAGTCTCGCAGGAAGAGCATTACGCCGAACTGATTTGTGCGCTGCAGTGGCTCATTCTGTTTAGGGTTAGTCAGTCGTAGAAACCACGAGCTGATTTCTACCTAAACGCTTAGCTTCGTAAAGGTTTTTATCTGCCAGTAACAGGCAATCTTGAAATTCCTCACATTGATCCGAAAAGGCTAAACCGCCGCTGAGCGTCACCTTAAATTCGACGCCATCTTCAACAAATACGATATGGCTAAAGCTTTCACGGATCGCATTTAACTTGGCAATCGCCAGTGGTTTTTGCATATCTGGCAGCACTAACATAAATTCTTCGCCACCGTAGCGGCCGGTAAAGTCAGTTTGACGTAAGGATTGTTGTAACAGATGGGCAAATGCCAACAACACCTTATCACCACCGGAATGACCATAAGTATCGTTGACCTTTTTGAAGTGATCTAAATCGAACATAGCGATACAAACTTGAGAGTTAATCCGTTTCGCTACGTTAAAACAGCGTCTCGCAGCTACCAGAATTTGGGTATGATTTAGCAGCCCAGTTAAGCTGTCGCGACTAGCCGAACTGCGAATATCATGACCCCGTTGCGCACGGGAAATCACCTGCGCGACGAATAAACTCGGCGCGGTTTGCTTTGAAATTAAGTCATCTGATCCCGCTTGTATGATGCTGACTTTATTCTGCATCGTATCATCAGAGCTCAACACGAGAATTGGGCTCGAGGTGTATTTGTCCAATTGACGGATCATCTTTGCCAGCTCAAGCCCGTTCACTTCGGGCATGTACAAATCGAAGATAAACAAATCAGGCTCAAATTGCTCAAGGGCAGGCAAGACTTGCTCGGCACTCGATAACCCTTTTACCATCAAACCGTGACTGCGTAACAGACTTGAAAAGTAATCCACCATAGATTGTTGATCATCCACCAGTAACACCTTAAGCGGCTGTTTCTCTGACATTTTGAGGGATTGATGGATTTTGCGCACTAATGAGGTGGTCTCAGCGGGTTTGACAAAATATTCGCTGACATTGGCGCGAATGGCCAATAGCCGCATGTCAAAATCTCCCCGCGAGGATAAAACAAACACTCGGGTATTATTCTTCTCAAACTCAGTGGCGGCTTCGAACAAGGCCTCTTCAGTCCAATCGGGTAGAATTAAATCCAATAGAATCAGATCGAAGGGCGTTTTATTTTGCACTACCAGAAAGCTCGTGAAATTCAAAAAATGCTGCACACTAAAACCGAACTCTCGCAGCTGCTTTGTGATCATCGCGCCGACATTACCATCGTCTTCTATGATGGCAATATGGTGCTCATGGCGCGCCTTTGATGGTTTATAGGGGCTTTGCTGCATTTGCGCCTCTACTACTGGCGCCGACGGTTGGCCGCGCATATTGTTTTGTAACAACTGGTGGAAGAGGGTATCTAAGCCTTTGATCGTAGGAAGTTCGGGGGCTGGCGCATTGAGCAGCCCCTTAAGCAGCAACTCCAGTTTATCGACTATGTGTTTGGTATCTGATAACCCAAAGGTCTCGCTCGACCCTTTTAAGTTATGCACCTCTCGGTACACGGCAGACAGCATGTGTGCGTCCCAATTTTTACGCAATGAAATCCACAAGGTAATGATTTGTTTCTTTTTATCCGGCAGTGCATGTAAAAACTGTCGTTTAAGTTGCTCTAACGAATCTTCAAAACTCATAGGCAATAGATATCCTAAATAATTGAGCCCTAGGTCTTAATCTCTATGTAGACGCTACGCCAAGACGTTAAAACCCGTTCACTCCAACACTGAAATGGAAACTGCTCTGGAGAAGCATGTAACAGATTCAATCAATTGCACTTATCTTTACACTAACTCATAGAGTGTAAACCACTGCGACAAAAACGACGGGGAAATGCTGAGATTGCATAGGTATTGATAAGAATTTTGGGTCGAATAGCCGAAATCAGCACAGTGATCGCGAACAACATAATGCTAAATATTTTATGCAAAACAGCATGATAATGATGACATATATTTTTTATCAAATACGACTGTGATAAGTTAGCGTCTGTAAAAACAATCACTTGTTGCAAAAGGATCGTTGTCAGTGAGCACAGTGTTTTATAATGACCACGCCGAAATACTCGCGGCACAGTATTTGTCTAAAACCTTTGAAGAAGTGCATTCGAGTTGGTTGCATCATCTTTTGCCTCTACTTACCAAAAATACATTGTCGATATTGGATGTGGGAGCAGGTTCTGGGCGGGATGTGCATTATTTAGCCGAAAAACAGAGGGCAAAGAGACACAAATTATTGCAGTCGAACCTGCGGTTGTTTTAGCGAAAATGGGGCAGGTGTTAACTCGGGATCTACCCGTGCGTTGGATTGAGGATGGTTTACCTCAGTTGCAAAAAGTGGTTGGCCTAGCGCAACAGTTTGATCTGATTTTACTCAGCGCTGTGTGGATGCATTTATCTCCCTCAGAGCGCCCACTTGCACTAGCAACACTCTCACGCTTACTCAATTCGACTGGACTTTTAGTCATCAGTTTGCGCCATGGCCCAAGCCCCGATGCGCGCGTTATGCACCCAGTCAGTGCCGATGAACTGCTCACACTTGCTGCAGATTGTCAGCTACGACTTTTAGATTTGAGCCAAGATGAAACCGATAAACTCGGTCGCTCACAAGTGCATTGGCAGACGTTAGTTTTTACACCCAAACTGATGCCAAACGTAAATGCACCTGAAGCAAGCGTTATTATTCAGGAGCGACTGAATGCCGATTGATGCGAGAAGACAAGTTGAATTTATTAGCTATTTACAACGTCTGTTAGTTGAAGGGGATTTCGTTGCAACTTACAAATTTGCCTTACTGCATGCGATCGCCGATATCTGTATCGAACGGCCATTAATACTCAATGCCGATCCTGCGCTGAAAACCGCCATCAGTATTGATGATTTGGTAGAGAAGTTTATTGAACTTTACTGGCAACACTCTTTGCCTTTTGGTGCCAATGATGGGTATTTTGTCTTGATCCAAAATAGTGGAAAGCAATCAGCCTTGATCAACAGTTTGATTGAACTACGCCATCAAGGTGTTAACAGTCTATCCCAGTTAAAAGCGCATCTTAGTTATCCAGCTTTATTGCGTAAAACGCGCGGTACGTTTAAAGATGGCCCCTTATGGCGCTTACAAAACTTGTCACGTAATGAAGAATGTTTTCTTTATCCCCATGATAAAACGAAAAATTACATCGAGTTGAATCCGGGTATCGCATTTTGCTTCAGGCGATTTCACGATTTAGTGGTGTCATTGGCTCGTACTCAATGGGTACAAAAAATCGCCGAGTTTCCAGCAAATCAAGTGATTATAGGCAGTAAAGGCAATTTAAGTGAGTTTCTGTTTGGTAGCGACAGACAGACGATCACCCATGCTAGACCTGTACTGCTTGATATCCAAAAAGGCCAATGCTTCTATTGCCAAAAATCATTAAAAGAAACAGGCGAAGTGGATCATTTTATCCCTTGGGCACGATATCCTAATGATTTAGGCCATAATTTTGTCCTCGCACATAGCAGTTGTAATAATCAAAAACGCGATCATCTTGCCGTTCAGCACCATAAAGATAACTGGTATGAGCAAAATATTATCCGGCATGGCCAAACGTTACACTCTGAACTCAGTCGATATTTCGTCTGTGAGAGTGATCGCTCTGAAGCCATTACTACTTGGGCTTATCAGCTTGCAGGACAAAATCGCTCGCCTCTCTGGTTCGATAAAAAGACCTTTGTGCCTTTTAATGCATTAGACAATGACCTGTCAAATACTGCAATTTAGAGCATGCTCACAGCTTTATGGCACTTATTTTTAGCACTCGCCAAGGTAAGCAACTGTGCTGCAATTGAATGAGCAACGCTGCCAAGCTAAAGTAATCAATGAACTATTTACATGTTATCTTGGTGGCATTACATTTTATCTTCATTGATTTTGTTACCTGTTGATAGTAAAGGTTTACTTCCTGCCAAGGTAATTGATTTCAAAGAGAATAAGGAGTATTTGGTGGATATATATGGCGCACTCGTTCAGTGACAACAAGCAGATGAATGCACCATGGAATTTATTGATAATACATGTCTAGTTTTGGAGGTTCGATGATGAAATCGATTTTCTTACTGCCCATATCTGTCCTTGTGCTGATAGGTTGTACAACGCCTAAATCGCCGAGCGAAGTGTATGACGAGTACAATGCTAAGGTACAGCAGGGGATGAGTTATCAAGAGGACAAGGCTTACTATACCCAACGTAAGCAAGCGGATGTTGAGTCTAAGTTCCCACAGTATATGCAGCAGATGAAGCTGTCCCGCGATGAAGTGATCGCATCTTATCTTTCATTTTCAAAAGCGGCTGCCAAGTGCAAAGCACTCACCTTAGTGTCGCAGATGATAGAAGGGGATACGGCCGTTCTTGAATATGCACAAAAAGATCTCTGTGGTAATGCATCGGAGGCGAATGAAAAACAAAGAATTAGCATGATAAATGAAGGTGGTTGGAAAATTGATGAGCTCCAAATTAGTCTCTAAATCATTTGGAATGTCGTATCAATGACAGGATTTTATGAGTTTTTTAGCCTGCCAAACGGAGTTGAGGTTACTTGCCCCCATTGTGCTGGCTGCGCCACTTTTACCTTTGCCCATGTTTTTCGTTTAGAGAAAAAAGATGTGCATTTATTTGAGGGTTGGCAGTTTGAGATCAAGCAGTTTAATCAAAGGTTTGCCCATAAATGGCCAGGTGTGCTGTTTTTCCCTCCGCTATTGGATGCTTCTTGGCGGGAAAAATTGCCAGAAAAATACCAAGGTACTTCGACTTGGGAACATAGGGCAAACAGTGCTTTTACAGATGGTACAGATCTTGGTCTTATTTGTTGTTATCAGTGTATGGCAAAACAGAAACATCGACTTGAATGGCCCAATGACGCATTTTATTCCCTTGAGTTTAAAGGTCATTCACTTTGGGCATTTAATAAACAGATGATGCTTCAGATCCGTGATTATATTCAAGCCAAAGATCGCGATGCGGTATTTGAGTCTGAGCCGATAGTCATTCGACATTTGCCGACAATTTTTAAACTGGCTAAAAATCGCGAGATATTGGTTAAAAAAATTAATAAGCTAATGAGTAACTAGTCAGATTTAGCCCAACAAAAAGTCGCCATTGGATAACCAATGACGACTTTTTAATGCGATAACGCTGGGTTAATCGGCGTAAGTTAGCCGAATAACATTACGCGCTTTTTCTCGCTTCCATTTCAGCTTGACTTGAAAGGTACTCATCGAAAGTGCCTTGGAAGTTAATCACTTTTTTATCTTTAATATCAATGATACGTGTAGCGAGTGACGATACAAACTCACGGTCATGACTGACGAATATCAAAGTGCCTTCAAAGTCTTTCAACGCATTATTGAGTGCTTCGATGGCTTCCATGTCCATGTGGTTAGTCGGTTCGTCCATGATCAGCACATTGATGTCTTGCATCATTAACTTACCGAATAACAAGCGGTTTTTCTCTCCGCCTGAACAGTTACGGGCTTTCTTGTTCGCGTCATCTTCAGTGAACAACAGACGGCCTAACATGGCGCGTACCATAAGATCGTTGTGCTTAGGTTGGCGCCACTGTGACATCCAATCCATTAATGTGTAGTCATTATCAAATTCGTCACTGCTGTCTTGTGGACAGTAGCCGATTGATGCGTTTTCTGACCACTTGATCACGCCTTTATTGTGTTCTAAATCATTGACTAAGCAGCGTAGGAAAGTGGTTTTACCCACGCCGTTTTCGCCGATAATCGCTAATTTTGCACCGGCTTCGAGGATTAAGTCGCCGCCTTCGAATAGCAGCTCACCATCAAACCCATGGGCCAAATCTTCGAGGATCAGTGCTTGGCGATGCATTTTCTTGCCAGCATCGAAACGAATAGAAGGGTGAATACGGCTTGATGATTTCACTTCATCAAGCTTGATCTTGTCCATTTTCTTCGCGCGCGAGCTGGCTTGTTTTGCTTTAGATGCGTTGGCACCGAAGCGGTTGACGAAGTCTTGCAGTTCTTCGATTTCAGCACTCTTCTTGGCGTTACCCGATAATAATTGTTCACGGATCAAAGACGATTGTGCAAGGAAGTATTCGTAGTTACCAGGGTAAATGCGCAGTTCGCCGTAATCGATATCGGCCATGTGGGTACATACGGCATTCAAGAAATGCCTATCATGGGAAATAATGATCATGGTGCATTTGCGTTTGTTCAACTCGGCTTCTAACCAGCTAATGGTATGTATGTCCAAGTTGTTGGTTGGTTCGTCGAGCAGCAAAATATCTGGGTTGGCAAATAGTGCTTGTGCCAACAATACCCGCAGTTTCCAACCCGGTGCGACTTGTTGCATTAGGCCGTAATGGAAAGATTCTTCAATACCCGCTTCGAGCAGAATCTCACCGGCGCGGCTTTCGGCGCTGTAGCCATCCATTTCGGCAAATTCACTTTCAAGATCGCCAACGCGCATGCCATCTTCTTCGGTCATATTCGGATTGGCGTAGATTGCATCGCGTTCCTGTTTGACTTTCCACAGGGCAACATCCCCCATGATCACCGCATCGATCACACTGTATTGTTCAAACGCGAACTGATCTTGGCTTAGGGTACCGACTTTTAAGCCGGGCGTGATGGACACATTGCCAGAGGTTGGCGCTAACGCTCCGCTGAGGATCTTCATAAAGGTCGATTTGCCACAGCCATTCGCGCCGATCAAACCATAGCGGTGACCGTTGCCAAATTTCGCTGAAATGTTTTCAAACAATGGCTCAGGGCCAAACTGCATCGTGATGTTCGCGGTAGAGATCAAAGGAGCTTTCCTAGGTATTTGCTAACGGGGATTGTGACAAACAAGCCTCAAAATGAAACATGCGCTTCACCCACTCTAAGCCAAAACATTAAAGTTGGGATAATAAGGTCGCGGAGTATACAGACTAAGGGCTAAAGATGCGAGCAAGGATGTGATGCGCAGCTATAAATCGAGCCGTTTCAGTTGCGTTTATTTTGAGGTTGACCCAAGGCATTAGCGGATCATAGGTAAAATTTAGAAACGGGTTTGAGCTTGATGCTGAGTTCATACCTGTTAGCGTGATATCGTGGATATGCAGATTAAAACTGTCAGCTGCGGGGTATTTTTTTGCCCTAAAGCCGATGCCAAACCTCGCTAGCGCAAATAAAAGAAGGCGTTTAGCTTATTTACCGTTATTATTCCCGCAGTTTTGTCGAGCAGCAGATTTTACGGCTAATATTTAATGGCTCTGTTTGGAGGCTTCAGGTCCGTAAGATTTAAGATCTAAGCATCACGAGCAATGAGGCTTAACGCCCTATGCTATTGCCGTAGCAACGTCAGTGGCTCATGACTTCATAACTTGAGTGATTTCTCTAATCGCGAATTTTAGTAGCGAATTGAGTCACTCGTTTAACAACTCAAAACCGTAAACTAATACAGTAAAATCAGCCAATAGGGCTGAACTTGGAATTCCCATGATTGAAGAGCAACAGAACAACCCATTACACGGCCTCAAACTCGAGACAATGATCACTGAGTTAGTCGATTTTTATGGCTGGAAAATTTTATACGCGGCATTAAAACTAGGTTGTTTTAACACCAACCCGACCATTGAGGCCTGTATTATTTTCCTCAAGAAGACTGAGTGGGCGCGGGAGAAAGTGGAAAACTTTTACCTGTATCGATTCAAGCGTATGCCTAAAGCCATCGGTGAACAGTTTGATCTTAAGCCACGCGAACGAGGTTTTGCTTCAGGTATCGCGCCGCGTAAACCGATGGAACTCACCATAGAATCTATCGCTAAAATGCAGGCACAAGCCAGCGCCGAGTACGAAGCGGGTAATAAACGTCCCAACTCTGGTTATGGCTCAGGCAAAAAACCTACGGGTAGACGTGGCACCGGCTCTGGATATGGTTCATCGAATAGCCAATCACAGCGCCGCAGCGAACTCCGAAACGAGCCAAGAAACGATTCAAGAATGGCTGAACGTTCAGGACCAAGCCCATCGACGGATGATAACGATCCGTGGGGCACTAAACGCGGCTAATCCCATTTCTGCCGAATTGAGTGGACATGGTTTTTCACAGGCGTTAGTTTTACATTCGTTATTTACAGTGACGAGCCTCAGCTTGCTATTTTCGTACCCGTAAAAAATTAGCTCTGGTATGAGTTAGCTTTTGTAAGAGTCGTTTTGAAGTCATGGCTCTAGTTGTATGATAGAACATCTGATTTATCGCCTGATTTAAAGAGAAGAGGTTAGCTGTTGAATACAGCTAACCTCTTTTTTATGATTAACTATTCACTTTATTGCATTAAGGTGAGAAAAATCTCGGGGATTATAGTTTTAGATTTGCATATCAAGTGCATAACCAGTTAATTCATCAATTTGCAATCAGATGGTGCCGGTTGCTCATGTTTACGACCAATACCAGCGCCTTCTCTAACTCCTGTGCTTTATACTTTGTGCCTTTTGCTTAAATGTCCAGAGTTAACGTCAAGGTGTTTGACGATACAGCTCCAAGGTAACCATTTAAATGTTTGATTATCATTGGGTAAGTAGTTTTAGCCGTCTTGCTCCACCAGCATTCCCTGTTGCCAAACGCCGCTGCCGACTTGCAGATGTGTAACGGTCAAACCATAGGTTTCGGCGCTGCCGTCATTCAGCGCCAAGGGATATGTCAATCACTACTATATTCGAACTGCGGTTAGGCTTAGCGGCTGGTATTCTTTTGTGTCTAATGCGGGATAACTTAAGTTTGCCCGAGATGGATTTAAACTTTGGCCAACTTGCCGATACTTGCTGATGAGACCCGTTTAATCAAAGCACGCTATGACTTAGCGACACCTGCGCAAGATGCCCACAGTATTACCACTTCTTTATCCTTCAGCGACGCCAGTGATTATAGGCATTCCTTTAAACGCTGGACTGGCCCATTACCCACTTATTTTCGCAGCTGGCTGGCTTAAGCCTTAAGCCATTAAAAACTATCCTAGTAATATCTCTAAGCTGATACTGTCGCGGCTTGCCTATTCCAAGCACGAATAACTATGCATAAAAACGTAGATTAGTGAGAAAAATCCCGAGGTTACATCCCATATTTTGAATATTTAGCGCATAAATAATCAATTTGGCGTTTTGTGGCCATTGCTGGTGAATCTTATATTTTATGCGGTTTTATAGGGGGTTCTGTTGATTGCGGTTTTATCTATGATGCAATGATTTAACCGAACGAATAACTAGACACTTTTTTCCATCGCTTTTTTGACTGTGCCATGGTCTCAGATAAACAATGGCATTTATACTCGTTTTCCTATTGCAAAAAACGTGGTGAATAAAAGGCTGAGATGGAGGAACTGAGTGATGAGTGACGAAAAAATCACTGGACTTTATTTCATCGAGAAACTTCAACGCATTTGGATTACTTTTACATTTAGACATCCAGAGCCAGTAGATGACATCGACCATAAGACGTATATGGAGCTGCTAGATAAAATAAAAAATTCAGATGGAACGCGATATGATTTGTACACCTATCTCCTATCAAAGCAAAACAAGTGCACAGACATTCTCCAATTTCTTAAAACACACCCGCAGTGAGAATAATTTATCTCAAGAAGATTTATGTAGTCTGCTCAGGCAAAAAAGCTGCCTGTTCGATATGTTAGATTCCATCACTATTAGCCGTTGGGAGCGGGGAGTTAACATTCCATCCCTAGCTAAACAGTCTGAAATCGTTGAAATATTTGGCTCTGAACTGTTTGATATTTATCGGGAGGACAAAAAATTCATCAACGAAGGTTTAGCGTTAATTAACCTTTTTGAATCGACCATAGAACGCAGTGATCATCCGTACTACCGTAATACTCCTTATCGTGTCGAGTTTATCGAAAGCCACCATCAAAACTTTATGACCCTGCTGCAACTTAGCTTGGTTTATGAAAGTAACCCGCGTTTATCCTTTGTGAGCCGTAAGTTGTCTCAACCTTTTTTTCGTGGACTCTCATTGGTGGTGGCTTTTAGCTTTGGCGATCAAATCATTGGACACAGTCTATTCTGCCGCACTCAAGGCAAAATTGCCCTCGAATTTATGAATGATGAGGTGGACTTGTTTGAGGTCATTAACCATAACAGTCAAGCTTTGCCAGATACCTTAATGGTGTTCTCCTCCTTTGGCGTAACGCCTTATATTGAAAATTATATGATGTCTGTTTATCTCAATGAATTGGCCACGAGTCGCTCACTTAAGTTTTTGAGTTTTAATATCTGTGATGAGTCACTAAAACGAAAATTGACGCAATTTAAGTTGCCCATATTTAAAGTAAGAACGATAGAAGGCGGCTTCAAACCAGTCAAAAACTATTCGTTTTTCTCCAGTCGCACAGAAGTCATGGCGAATCGTAATTTACTCAAGCTTTCTGTTATCCCTACATCCAAATCCCAGACGATCGATCCCATTTTCTTTATGCAGTTAGAGACCAATATATGAATATTCTCATCATAGATGATCAACGCTTTATTAGAGAAACCATGAAAGCTGATATCCATAAGTACTTAGCAGAGGACAATGTGGAGATCTATGAAGCCAGTAATGGTAATCACGGAATTGAACTGATCTTAGCTGTAGAAGCAAAACTTGATTTAGTCATTTTAGATTTAAAAATGGATCAAGGTGACGGTATTGCGGTGATTAATATGTTGGCCTCCGAGCCCCGATTTACAGTCATTCCGATTGCGGTGATAAGCTCCTCGGATAAACGGACTTTAGAACTGGTGGATAGCATTATCACGGGTTTGAAACTCAACTTGCTTGGCGTATTTGCTAAACCTATCAATGTGAATGACATTTTAACGCCATTGCTAGACGCCTCCGACGATAGAAACCGTGTCCATCAAGATGAGTCTATCGTGCAAGACATGGCGGCGAATATCAATGTGCGGCAATTGCTCAAAAATGAACAATTAATTTTGTGTTATCAGCCTAAGATTAACCTTAAAACAAAGGAGATCATCGGTTTTGAAGTGCTTTCGCGGCTTTGCGATCAATCCAATGGCTATATTTATCCCGACGTTTTTTTGCCACTGGTGAATCAGCAGGGGCTAAATAGCTTGTTTTCGCGGATGGTTATTTCCCAAGCATTGCAATGTTGGTCGCGCCAACCGTTATTAATGGCGTTTGCCCTGTCGATTAACATTACCGCAGATGATTTGACCTGTGATGAACTCATTGAGTACATCATCGAATGTGGTCGTGAGTATAAACAAATCCATTTGATTTTAGAGCTCACCGAATCACAGGAAATCATTAACCAAGATAGAGTACTTAACTCAATTGCACGGCTGATCATCAATAATATTGATATTTCCCTTGATGATTTCGGTAAAAGTTATTCTACTTATGATCGTCTTGATGCCATTCCCTTTAAAGAGATCAAAATTGATAAAAGTTTTGTCTCCGATATGGATATCAATCACCAACATTATCTCATCGTAGAGTCCACCATCGCGCTTGCGCAGAAGATGCACGTAAAGGTGGTTGCAGAAGGCGTTGAGACAAGTGCAATAGAGTTAATTCTCTCTGAGTTGGGGTGTGATGTTGCCCAAGGTTATTTGTACAGTCCCCCGATTGAAGGTCGTTATCTTATTGATTGGATTGCTCAATATAATAGGAGTGCCTAATGTATGAATGCTAATATTGAGTTACCCAAGGCCTTATCTGTATTCTTTGAGTAATACAGCCAAGAACAGCAATCGCGACTGCGATTGACACTGATTGCTGAATTACAGCGAATGCGACTTGAGCTAGAACAATATGAATCTTCTGACAGTATCGAAGGCCTGAAACATCAATTTACGGGTATTGCGCGCTACTTGCAGCTTAAAGATATGCTGTCTGTCATGGATGTTTGCGAGCGAGAGCTGTTTGAATATCAGTTATGCAGCTTGCTAAAGGCCGTAATGGATTACGCTAATGAGCTTTAAATATAGCGCTTGTATCAATATGTTCAGTGGTTTATGGGTCACTCTGTTGGTGCTGTGGTTAACCTTGTCCCACTCACGTTATGAATTTGACTCCATTTACAATAAAAAAGCAGAAGCGGTTTTTACTTCTTCACGGGATATGTTCTTACAACATGAAATTATGTTGGATGCGCTAAAATCGTTTTTTTATGCTTCGAGTGAGGTAACGTCACAGGAATTTGAGGTTTTTGCAAAGGACTTACTGAAGATCAAATCTGCTGTCGCTTTTACACTGACCCCCGAACTTGAACTGGCCTATATCTCTGATCAGACAATGGCGCCAGAACTTAAGCCACTTAAATTAGTCAAGAATAGTAAAGGGGAACTTCAGGCTAGCCTTGCCGATTACACGTTAGCGGTTGTTAATATCGATGGGCCTAATATGCTTTATTTAGTCTATGCCATTTCTCATCAGCGGATATTAGCGCGGATTGAGCAGGAGCAGGGTGTATGTATTAGCTATCAATTTGAACAATCGTTATTGCAAAGTTCATCCTGTAACCATGAGTTTTCCACAGGCATATTTTCAATGTTTAGCTACTCAGATAGCCGAACTTTGGATATTCCTGGATACCAAACCCGTGTAGATTTACGCATAGAATATCAAGTGCCACAAAAAGAGGTTGTCGAGCTAATCGTGATTATCTTACTGATTGCTTCTCTTGGTATTACTCTGTCTTTTCTTTTGTACTTTAAGTCTAAAAATCAGCATATTGTAGAGCAGATTAAGCTCGATAATCGATCTAGATTAGCAGTACTTTCCAGCATAAATCATGAGATCCGCACTCCTATCAATGCCATTCTTGGCTACAGTCGCATGTTAAAAAAAGCGCGCTCACAGCCACAAAAACTGGACGAAATTATCGATAAAATGACCTGGTCAGCTAACTTACTTTACTCGGTTGCCGAAAATACGTTGAATTACAGTAAGGCTGAAGCTGGGCAGTTAAAATTGAATCGGCATTTAGTCAATTTGCACGAATATCTGAGCAATATTGAGGATTACTATCGTGCTTTTAGTGCGACATCGGGTAAACGTTTACAGGTTGTCGTGAATGAGTCTCTGCCGAAGTTTATCGAGCTCGATGGGACTAAGTTATTCCAACTCATGACTAACATTATCAATAATGCCTTTAAATACAGTACGGGTAGCGAAGTGCATTGTTATATGGACTTACGCCTTAAACGTAACCATAAAGACCATAGTCCTATGCTTAGGGTACTGATCCGCGATTTTGGCGAGGGAATGTCAAAGGAAGCACAGCGCGCTTTAGTTGATCCCTTTATGCACGCATCTAACTCATATACAACAACATCGGGCATGGGATTAGGACTCTATACTTGTAATCGATTGCTTGAGCAAATTGGCGGTAAGTTTATGTTGCGCAGTCAAAAGGGCAAAGGCACCACAGTGCTGTTACATTTTCCCTGCCAACTTACCGAGGTGAAAGAACGATTAACGATTCAATATGATCAACAAAAAGTGTTAATCATAGATGATAATCTGTTTAACCTTGAGATTTGCAAAGCCATGCTAGAGCACTATCATTTTCAAACCTTCAGTGTTGATAACGCAGCGCAAGCACTTAAGATGTTGATTCACTCATTGCCACATATTGTTATTGTGGATTACCGTTTACAAGATATGAATGGCTTGCAACTTATCAAACAGATGCAACAAACATTACAAAACCTTGCCAGTGATACCCAGTTTGAGCATCACTGTCGCTTCTTTTTGCTTTCAGCTAATGATAGCGATGATATTCCTGAGTTAGCATTATTCCCTGAGGTACATTTCATGCAGAAACCTTTTAGTGCTGAAATATTTCTCAGTAAATTGGCCGTAAAATCGTAAATTATCAAAGCATTGGATCTGGTTTTTAAAGCTTATTTGCCGAATGTGTGGGATTTACATCGCGGTAGAGCCAATCCCGTTGCGGTAATATGGGGGTAAAGACAAAGACGCTGTGATTAGTGTAGAACGCTGCTAATCTAAACATGTCGGAGATCTTCTCTAAAAGCGTCATTGCTAGGAATAATCGATGGAAAAAGAATCTCTTGAGTCTGTTTACCCCTTTTTAACTGAAGCCTTACGGCTAAGCGAGAATGGCCTCGCTGTTTTGGACAAGCACAATCATTTTATCTTTTATAACCATACCTTTGCGAAAATGTTTGGTTTTGTTGATCAAGACATGGCTGGCCGGCATTTTGACGACATGATGCACTTTGCCTTTACCCATAAGCAAGGGCCTAAAATTGATCATGAAACCATAGAGGAATGGCTTGAACTTATTCATGCGAATCAACGTAAATCAGCTTTTCGACGTTTTGAAGTGGATCTGGTCGACGGTAGCTGGTTGCAACTTTCTGAGCAGGTCTATCACAATGGCGATATGGTCATTGTTTGCACCGATATTACCCAGTTAAAACAGGTCGAATTTGCCCTAAGGAATGCGCAGACTGAGTTGAATCGACTCGCACTCACCGATGAATTAACCGGTATTGCCAATCGACGGCATTTTTTCCAGCAGTTAGAGCATGAAATCAAACGCTTGAGTCGTCTACAGTTACCTTTGTGCCTTGTCATGATGGATATCGATTATTTTAAACTCGTTAATGATCGCTATGGGCATCAAGTGGGTGACAAGATACTGCAGCATTTTACCCAATTTATCAGTGCTCGCACGCGCCCATACGATATCTTTGGTCGCTTCGGCGGTGAGGAATTTGCGCTATTACTGCCAGAAACATCGATCGATGTCGCGCAGAAAATTGTGACGCGTATGATGTCAGCGCTTGCGAATGAAGATATTTCAGCGATAGTCGCCGATTTTCACTATCAATTTTCGGCAGGAGTGAGTGCGTTAACACCTGTAATTACTCATCATGCCATCGAAGAAAACAGCGGTATTTTAGCGCTTCAGTCTGTGCCTTCACCGATTGAAATAGGGAGTCAGTGCCGTTCAGATGCTGAAAAGCTGGTGGCCGAGGCCGATAAAGCCTTGTACCACGCTAAAACTACGGGGCGAAATCGTGTCGTGGTTTGGGATGATGTGATATTAACGGCTAAAGCTTAACGAACCCTGTGGTTGACGAAATCTAAGCATCGAGATACCAAACCGAGAGTAAGCGCTGCTTGGCTCCTATTCTTAACTTGATATTGCACTTAATGCAGCGTTTTGTTCCTGTGCATTTTCACCTAAAATAGCCAGCTTAATTTGTCTCTCACTGCCATAGGGTTCAAGGTAAGTCGTGTTAATTAATCAGCAATATAACCGCCATGGACCCGATTATCGATTTGGTGAACAAGTCACTTTTCTTGATATTAAACAAACCTTTGGTTTTAGCCATGTGCGTGTGGGCCGCTGGGTGACGCGGGATGAATCGCGCATTGCTGCAGATTTAGTGTTTGATTCGCTCGCCGATCTGGCCTTTATCTTAAAATTGCCACCTTTGACTTTAGGGCTGCGAGAAACCGTCAGCCTGGCCTTTGGTCATGGCGGCCAAAAGGGCGTTCAGGCCCATTATGCACCCGCGACCCGAGAGTTGGCATTAGCTAAAAATGCAGGTGCAGGTGCTTTAGCCCATGAGTTTTGGCATGCGTTTGACCATTATATTGCCGCTAAATCATTCAAACCTACTAATAAGCGGTTTCAGTGTGCGAGCGATCTTTGGCTATCCGATCTGCCCATCATAGAGCATCCATTAAATGTTCGATTATCTGAGATCTTCAAAGTGACATTGTTGAGTGGACAGGGTGATGAGCCCCATGATTATGTTCGCCGAGCGATTGCATTAGATAAAAAACATGGGATGCAGTACTTCTCTCGGCCAACGGAGATGATGGCGCGAGCATTTGAAGCCTGTATTGAATCCTATACTGATATTTCGAATCCGTATTTAGTGTCGGGAACCCGTTTCTCAGCAATGGCAAAGGAGGGGGCTTATCCCGATGAGACCCACAGACAAGTGATTTTTCAGGCGCTGATCAATTACTTTGAACCGTTGGGGATCGCATTGGGTAAAAATCCCTTAACTAGGGCGTGTTGACGTTTTGAGTCATGCATTTAAACAGAGGTTGGTTTAGCGTCGCTAGAGGGCAAGGTAAAAGGTAAAACGACATTCGCCTTAGGTATTTTGAATGTGTTTTGAATGCGAATGGCAGTGGACAGTGGGAGGGTCACGAGTCGTTTGAAGACTGATTGCCAATCAAGCTCGCGTGCTTAGTCGACAGCGTTTGCCAACAATAGGCCAAACTATGGCGAATCGCATCAAGATGTTGAGATGCCTGAGTATCCATTAAATACCAATTGCTGGGTTTTGATTCTGGCATGTGGTTGAAAAATAAAGCTTCAGCATTGATGAGCAGGCTAGGATGAGCAAATTGCAGCCAAATGTTGATGGGTGTATGCGCCAGTGTGATTAGCCATTCAAATTGCATCTGCCGTGTGGCTGGATTTAGCGCATCTGCGATTAATAAGCTCGACTCTTGTAAACGCTCAAGTAAATCAAAGGGATTACCTGCGTTTATCCTAGGTGCGACTTGGCATGGTTGCATTTGGTTTATTGCGGATAGGCGAGGTAAAAATACGGACGCTAAGCTAAATTCAGGCCAGTCGAGCGATGGTACCAAAGCCTGGGCAATCCGTCGTTCGCCTAACCAATTATGCACCATGCAAGGTAAGTGGTCTTCAAGCGGTAAATCATTGGGTCTTGCTAAACTCGGAAACAGTGACATCCGCTGCACTTGCACATGCTGAGACAATTGCTGCATCAATACTATTGTGGTTAACCCAGATGAAGGCCAGCAACCAAGCTGAGGCGTTAATTCAATCGCAACTTGTGTCAAGGCTTGGGTAAGCAGACCACTTTGTGGATGACCTTGTACTACAAAAGCATATTTTGATTCAGCAAAACCACCGTTGGCGATATTTACTATCTGATTATTTGCATTGCTGTTTTCAGCCCATTGAGTACCGTTAAAAATAAATGTCGTACCTGTGGTCGCAGGTTGCCAATCGCCAGAAGCATTACCAATAACGGTCACTTGCTCAAAGGCAAGAGTGCCCGCTAGAGCTTGCAGATCTAATTTAGCATGTGGCATCTGCAAATGTTGATGCATGTGGGTGTGAGACTTAGGCATAGGCGGAACATCTGTTTTACGAACTCAAAATGGACTTCATTGTAATGGATTATCCCCCTGAGCCCAAAGGGTTAATCCATTGAAGTTTACCGGATGCTGTTTTAACGCAGGATAGTTTAGCTTTAGGTATACCGCGCATAAAAGTGATGCGCGGTATTGGCGATTAACAATTAGACTAAAAATTATAGCTCAGGCTAAGTTCGACATTTCGCGGTTCGCCGAAGAAACCTTGATTGTAGAAATCGATACTAGAGTAGTACTTTTCATCAAACAAGTTTCGAATATTCAAACGGACAATCGCATCATCAGTGAGTTGATAACTTGCCATAAGATTGGTAAGGAAATAACTGGCTTGTT
Source organism: Shewanella sp. DC2-4 (assembly GCF_013248875.1). Classification (NCBI taxonomy): domain Bacteria; kingdom Pseudomonadati; phylum Pseudomonadota; class Gammaproteobacteria; order Alteromonadales; family Shewanellaceae; genus Shewanella; species Shewanella sp. DC2-4. The sequence continues at coordinate 1,958,296 of NZ_JABRVR010000002.1, forward strand.
CAGAGCTTTCGCCGTTAGGCCCCGCGTTTTCTACATAAATCTTGCTCTGCCAGCTTAAGTTGCCACCTAATGTGAGATCTTCTAGAGCGCCATCAAAGTGATAGAGCGAAGATAATCGTACTAAGTTTTTAGGCAAATGTGTGCCAAAGGCCGAACCATCGGCTTTTTCAGATTCACTGTAGGTGTAACTGAAGTACAGATCCCAATCCTCTGTGGGTCTACCCGTTAGTTCCATTTCAAAACCACGGTTACTGGTGCCATCCACTGCGCGCATTGGAAAGCTACCATCAGGAAGTGGGTCTTTAATGTTAGGATCTTTTTCCGCCACATTTTCCTTTTGAACTTTAAACACTGCAACACTGGCGGTGAGTTTTTCGTCGAAAAAATCGGCTTTACTGCCAAGTTCAATATTATTGCCAGTTGTCGGGTCTAAGCGTTTGTTATTAGCATCTTTGGCATCTTGAGGCTGAAAAATCTCAGTGTAACTGGTATAAATCGACACACTGTCACTGATATCGTAAATCAATCCCGCATACGGCGTAATGACATCATTGTGCTCATAACCTGGATCGACTTTATATTGGCTGATACGGCTTCCTAACAGCAGTGTGACCTGATCGTGCAAATTGAGTTGGGTAGCAATATAGGCACCTTTTTGGATCTCTTCAGTCTCTTCATTGGTGGGAATCGATGGATAATTTGGCTCTGCAATCGAGCCATCCCACTCAAAGAAATTGCCTACGCTTAAAACATCTGTGGTGTAGAAAGAGTCGGCGCTAATATCTTGTTTTGAATAGAGTAGGCCGGTTGTTAGTTTATGTTCTCGACCCAATAGTTCGAATGGCCCTGAAGCAAATATTCGCGCCGCATCTTGCTTACGGGTTGATTGGTAGATCATAGGCAATGCACTCATCCCCAAACCTGTGGTTTTATCTGGGGAGCCATATAAATATAGCAAGTGTCCATCCATCTTATCCTCACGATGTTCTATGTCGAGTTTGAGTTCCCAGTTATTATCAAAGTTGTGTTCTAAAGTAGAAAAAACGTTCGCACCATGGCGTTTCCAACTAGACCAAGATGCTGCAGTGGTCGTCGAACGGGGAAGGTCACTCGCTAAACTGCCGTCGGCATAAAACAGTGGCAGCGCTCCCCAAGTGGAGCCTTTAGGATCGCGGTCACTATAGTCCGCGCCCAAAGTGAATAATGTGCTATCACTTAATCTTGCAGTAACGACACCATAAATTTGCAGATTTTCATCTTCGGCTAGATCGGTAAAACTATCTGATTTTTCATAGGCAGCGGCAAAACGTGCTTGGACATCGGCATCTTCTGTTATGTCAACTGAACTATCACCTTCTACACGATAACTGTCCCATGAACCTACTTTTGCACTGAGGTAACCCCCTGGTGAAGATTTTGGACGTTTACGAATGAGGTTGATGGCGGCCGAGGGTTCTCCTGCACCCGTTAATAATCCGGTTGCACCACGAACCACTTCTACTCGATCGAAGATAACCGTATCGGTCGAAGCATCATTGAAGAAACTAGAATAGTTAACAGGCACACCATCAAATTGGAAGTTAGTGATTGGATTACCACGGGCGCTGAAAAAGTAGCGGTTAGTTTCTGCTTTCTGTGCAGAAATACCCGGTGTTAAAAACATTAAGTCAGCAACATTGTTAAGAGAAAAACTCTGAATAAATTCTTGATCTATAATCGTCACTGACTGCGGCGTTTCTCTCAGTGTTAAGGGTAAGCCCGTTGCTGTAGCAGCTTTATCTAAACGACTACCTTTAATACTGATCACTTCGATATTGGCGTCTGCGTCAGATTGAGTTTCGTCGGCGTAGGAACTCGGCGCTAACAATAGGCTCGAAATGAGCGCTGCTAACAAGGTTTTATCCATCATGATTCCCCATCATAGTATTTTGTGACCGGCATTCTAATTGAAAACAATTCCCAGTACATCGTATTGATAACAATTTGCATTACCTTTACACTCGCGAAATACGATAAGTGTTAGGAAAGTCACAAATGGCGAAGATCAGTAACCGATTCTGGTTTATGTTGCATGGTTGGGTGTCGCTCCCAATTTGGTTGTTATTTTGTTTTATCTGTTTGACGGGCACGATTGCGGTACTGAGTCATGAGATCACTTGGTTAACGAATCCTGCATCGAGGGCGTTGAACCCTAATGATTTACCCGTAAAACCGGTTAGTGAATTAATGACGATTGTTGAGGAAGCCTACCCAAGTGCGGCAGTCTCTGGCGCTATGACCCTAGAACCTTATATGGTCAATGTGATCATGTTCAGTGACGCTGATAAACCCTATGCCATGGCCTATGTCAATCAATACACTGGTGAGATCCAACAGATTAATGAAGGCATGACATTTGCCGGTTTTATCAGATCTTTGCATGCTTGGTTATTATTTCCTTGGCAAAGCGGTTACAGCTTGGGTTATTACCTTGTCTGTTCGATGGCGCTGTTTATGCTCGCGTCTTTAGTGACGGGACTCATTGTTTATAAACGTTTTTGGCGAAGTTTTTTTGCTCCGAAATTGCGTGTGAGTCAAGGTAAAAAGACACTATTGGCCGATTTGCATAAATTGTCTGGTGTGTGGTCTATTTGGTTTATCGCGATTATGGCCGTTACCGGATTATGGTATTTAGTCCAAGCCATTTTTTGGCATGCTGATATTGATATTGAGCCACATGCGCCATTGGTTGCTGCTGAGCAATTGCCCTTTATCCAAAAGGGTGATGTGAATCCCGCAGATCCAAGCGTGACATTTGCACAAGCCTTAACATTAGCACAAACGCACTTTCCTGACTTTCAACCAAGCTATGTGATGAAACCCGAGCATAATCGTGACATGTATCATCTGAGCGGTAGTGGCGAGCACATTTTTTACGATCAGTATTCTTACAACCTTAGTATTAACCCTTGGACGGGGGAGATTGCAAGAGCGACATCACCCGAGACGATGACAGGAATACAAACGCTAATGCATATCGCAGATCCTTTGCATTACGGTACCTTAGGTGGTATCTGGACAAAAATCATTTGGTTTATTTTTGGGATGATCCTATCGGGTATGTCAATCACGGGATTTATGATGTGGGGACTGCGTAATGTGCGTGCAATTAAAAAAATGGGATCCCCCAGTACTGTGACAGATAGGTTAGAGGAGGTACGTTAATGGCTTTCATTCATTCAACTTTTTGGCAAAAAAATAAATATAAACTGAGTGGGTTTATTCTATTGCTCCCCCTATTGTTTTTGTATCAGTCGCTAACACCTACATTTCCACCGGCCTGGCAGGCTCAAGAGTTAGGTGAATTTAAAATAGCCCCTTTACCCTTAGATCTAAAAGCACCCTATGTGCATCATGATGACTATGTGAAAGATTTCATGTTGGTTTTTGAAAAAGGTGAGGTAGGCAATATACGCCAAGGCTATGCCAATATTGGAACGCAGGCTTTGCCAATAGCAGATTTACAGCGCAGTGAAAATGGTATTTTACACGGTAATAAGCATGGCCAACACGTACACGCCATCGCAACTAAGACGCTAACCTCCGCCGATAGTCTGTGGATATCGATAGAGAATTGGCAAGGTGAGTGGCAAGTGGCAAAGTGGCCTCTGCCTGCCGAGCTAATAGTACAGACACACTGATGAGATAAAAACTAAACACTAATGGCGATCCTATGGAGTAATAATCTCAGGGTCGCTTTTAGTGGCGTAGATTAAGAATGATTAACCGAATACGGGTAAAGAATAACCTTTTTCACCGTAAACGCTCACTTTTGAAGGCATAAACACAGCGGGGACGTTTATTCCTCATTAATAAATGATGAATTTGTTATATACATCACCAAAATACAAATGAAAGTGATTCGCAATAGTGTTACCGTATATCCATCCTAAATAAACTCCCTAAATTACTATGCGCTTTTATCTACTACCTCTCGCGTCTGCCATTACTTTGGCATTAAACCCTTTGTCAGTTTTGGCTGCAGAGCCGTCTTCTGCAGCAGATGCAAATGATCAAAATATTGAAAAAATAACAGTGATGGGCAAGTACACTGTGAGTCGAACCATTGATACCGCCACAGGCTTAGGGCTGTCACTGCAGGAAACGCCACAGTCAGTGAGCATCTTGACCGCTGAACGGATCCAGGATCAGGCACTCAATACCGTTGTTGATGTGGTTAATAACACAGTAGGTTTGTCTTCATCTAAAACAGATAACGTTCGAAATGGCTTTATGGCCCGTGGTTTTGCGGTTCAGAATTACCAGATCGATGGCGTACCTTTATCTTGGAGTTTGGGGGGCGATGCAGGTGAAACTGTGTCTGATATCTCTCTGTATGAGCGTGTAGAGGTGGTGCGTGGTGCAACAGGCTTACTAACGGGGGCAGGGGATCCTTCTGCTTCAATCAACCTAGTGCGCAAACATGCCGACAGTGATGAACTTAAGGGCTATGTTGATGTTGCTACGGGTAGCTGGGATAAAAAACAAGTTACCGCAGATGTTTCTAATGGCCTCAACGACAGTGGCAATGTGCGCGGTCGCATGGTCGCGAAATATGTCAATAGCGATTCTTATCAGGATCTTTATCAAGACCGTAAGACCATTCTTTACGGCGTAATTGATTCAGACATCACTGACAACACTATGCTGCGCGTCGGCGGTAGTTACAATAACAATAACCCCAAAGGAGCGATGTGGGGTGCGTTACCAGCAGTATTCAGCGATGGTTCAGCTACTGATTGGGATGTTTCTACTACAACAGCGGCAGATTGGAGCCGTTGGGAAACGACTAACATCAACTATTTTGCTAACTTGAACCATTATTTCAGCAATGGTTGGCAGTTGGTGGCGAACTATAATCGCATGGAATATGAAACCACCACCAAAATGATCTATATGTCTGGCTTGCTGAATAAAGAAACCGGTGCAGGTTTGAGCGGTCAGCGTTATCACAGCCATGGTGAAAGTAACTCTGATAATTTCGATTTTCAGTTGAAAGGCGATTACCAACTCTTTAACCGTGAGCATCAATTTGTGACTGGTGCCTTATACAGCAAACAGAAATCCTATGCTGATACCTATGAACCCATCCGTGAGAATATGACGGGCTGGGACTCAAAGGCAGTTGAAAACTTTTATGATTGGCAAAGCAACGCTTTTGAAGAGCCTGAATGGTCAACAAACGCCAATCGCCAGTTGAATATGGATACTGAGCAGAAAGGTTTCTACGCAGCAACTCGGCTAACACTTACCGATGATTTAAAAGTGATTGCCGGTGGCCGTATTTCTAGTTGGAACCGCGAAGGGATCAGTTATGGTACTGATACCAACTTTGGTGATGATGGCGTGTTCGTTCCTTATGTTGGCGCCTTGTATGACATAAACGAAGAGCATCGTGTTTACGCCAGTTATACCGAAATATTTAATCCGCAGAACAGTAAGGATATTAACGGTGATTATTTAGAGCCACTCGAAGGTAAAGCCTATGAAATCGGTTTAAAGAGCGCTTATCTAGATGATCGTCTGCACACCGCAGTGGCACTGTTTAAGATTGAACAGGATAATCTGGCAACACCCGCTGGAACTATCATTGTTGACGGTACTCCAACCACTTATTACAAAGCTGCTCAAGGTACTGAGAGTACAGGCTTTGAGTTAGAAGTGGTGGGGGAGTTTATCGATGGGTGGAATATCACGGCTGGCTATTCGCAGTTTACAGCGGAAGATGCTGACGGAAAAAAAGTGGCGACTACTAGCCCTCGCAAACAGTTTAAACTATTCACAACTTATCAGTTTATCGATTACCTGCCTGAGTTGACCGTGGGTGGTGGTATTAACTGGCAGAGTGATAGTTACTCTGAAGGGGGGACAGTAAAAATCGATCAGGATGCTTACTCTTTAGTCAACCTGATGGCTCGTTATAACCTCACTGACAACATGGATCTGCAACTTAACGTAGAGAACCTATTAGACGAAAAATACTATGCTTATATGTCTGCCTCTGCCTCAATGTCCGAAGCATATAGCGTGTATCATTACGGAACCCCACGTAATGTGACCCTGAGCTTTAATTACTGCTTTTAAATTTTCCGCTAAATAAAAGGAGTAGCCGATTTATCGGCTACTCCTTTTTTATCTTCTATTATTGTTATTCCCAATATTTTGATGGCTTGTTTCGTGCGTATTAACGACTCAGTACTAATATCGGTAAATATTGGGCTAGCTCACCTATGGTTCGTTCCAAAATCTAATACTGTTATTAACTGAAAGCGGGAAGATGATGCCCTTCAATCTAGTTATGAAAGGGCAACATATTGTATTGGTAGTTTTCCCTCTTTCTTGTGCGCATTGTATTGTCAACAATCAGTGCGGCAACGAACAGAGACAATAGAAAAATATAGGTATACTCATGCCATTAGCCTTATTACAAGGTTGTGGTTTATCGCCAGCTTTTTAAGCTAAAGACCAGATGTTACATAGATTAAGCCGTTATTGGACTGATAAAGTATTTTATGTTTATGACAGACTGTCAATAATTCATATCTATTAATAATAGACATAAGTGTTTGACTATTTAGTCAATAATCATTTAAAAACTACGCTTTTAATGAGAAATAATACCATTGTAAATATGGGCTTATTTAGTAAGTTTATTTTCATCAATGTATAGAAAAGTGATTCATTTTTCACAGTAAAGACCAAGGACTCCCGTTTTGAGGAGAATAATATGCAAATAGAAACGCTTTATGATGTTATGCAATGGACTAGAAGTATACACCAACAGCTGCATGCATTTGCGGCACATTGCGCACTTACAAATGATAGCGAAAGAAGCGGATTACTGTTGGAGTATATTTCAGTCCACGAGCAAAAAATGGCACGGGTTATCAGACAGTTCGAAGATAATGGCAATAGCAATGCACTTAACACTTATTGTCGGCATTATTATGAAAAAACCGCTATTCCTTTTAACACCATAGGTGAACATCCGTTTAAGAGGATGGATACGGATGAAATAGCGATGGCCACACTTGAGTATCATAAAAATATTGTAGGGCTGTTTGAATATCTACAACATTGCAGTTCTGCACCTTCCGTAACTGAATTTCTTAGCAATATACTGTCCCTTGAAGAAGCTGAAAAGCGATTACTGGCACGTAATATGAAACAAATCGATGACTTCTAGTATGTCTGCTAAAAATCACATCCTTGTACCTATTGCTCGGTGTAGTTTCGGTATTTATTCTGTAGTTCAGATATTGAAATCTTGACTTCATGTGGGTAACAAGTAGATCTGCCATCACAATAATTATTGATTAGCCTTGAAACTAGAGTGTATGACTTAAACTGCCACATTATTAAGGATTAACATGAATCAACCCCTGAACATTGATTACTATTCTGATATTCTTTGTGTGTGGGCTTGGGTTGCACAACAACGTATTGAGGAGTTAAATCAAAAGTTAGAAAATAAAATTCATTTTAAATATCATTATCTTGATGTATTTGGTGATGTTCAAACAAAAATTGAGATGCAATGGAAACAGAAAGGTCAATATAATGGTTTTGCAGAGCACGTACATAAATCTGCATCTATCCGTGATGACGTTCCCACAAACTCAAAAATATGGACAGAAGTCAGACCGACAACGTCAGCCAATGCACATTTAGTGCTCAAAGCCATTGAACTTATCTATGACAAAAACACCAGTATCAATATGGAATTGAAATTTCGGAGTGCATTTTTTATCAATGCATTGGATATTGGTAAGCTTGAAATACTTTATGATCTGGTTGATTTCTATGGGCTGGAACAGAAAAAAATCATCTCAAGCGTTCATGATGGTTCAGCTATAGCCGCATTAATGAGCAACTACCAAAAGTCAGCACAACAAAATCTACAAGGCAGTCCAAGCTATATTATCGACGAAGGTAGACAAATATTTTATGGTAACGTAGGTTATCGTGTTCTTCTTGCGAATATAGAAGCATTATTGTAAAAATCAGCAGCCGAGGCTAGTTGGTGCTAAAAACCTTAGACTACCAGCTGTGGTTTTCTAAGCTCTACAAGATGCTATGAACACTTCTAGACCATTTTAACGTTTTAGAGTTATACCTCTTAGTTCCTTCTGAGTTTATCCACTGAACATTCATATACATATTTTTAATGGCATCGATGACATACCAAAATGTAGCTACATTAGGTATCAGCTGATGTTTCATTGTGTTTTAAGTTAAATTGCGGATTAAAATATTTATAATGTGTACGCTATCGCACAGACACACTTTTAGATAAATTATAAATTGGATACAGAGTTTAGATTGATATGCCTTTAATGGGTAATCTTTATCTTAATAAGATGGTTTATGTTGTTTATCTTGATATTTTGGCTCATCATTAGGAAGTCAGCTTTAGCTAAAAAATCACTAGATAATTAAATAATGGAATTCAGCCATGACTAATACTAAATTTCAGCAAATAAAATAATCTCCACAATTTATACTTAAGATAAAAATTCAAGATTGCTACATAACCACCCCTATTTAAACCAATGTTATATTGTAGAATTCATACCTAAGTTGACGCGGTGTGATTGATGTGTAACCAGTCACACAATTTTATGAAAACACAGGAATTTATTTCCCCCGTCTAATTTACCATATGGTTTTACTGATATTTTACCAACTAAGATATTTACATAAAAATATGTAGATGTTTGCTAAACGCTATTTACTAAAATGAAAAATAGCTCATAGCTGATTGTTAGCGCTCATTATTATTTAGATGTTATATCAACAACAAAAGGAAATTGACCATGAACAAAGACCAAATAGAAGGTTCAATAAAAGACGCTGCAGGCAAAGTGCAGCAAAAAATTGGTGAGATCGTTGGCAACCCGAAACAGCAGATGAAAGGGGTTCAGAAACAGATAAAAGGTAAAACTCAAAAAGCAATTGGTAATGTAAAAGAAGCGGCTAAGGATGCCGAAAAACACAGTTGATGTCAGAGGCTTTTACAATTAAGTAAGCACCTTAAGCATAAAGTTTGGCAGCTTTATGTGGGTATTTAAAAGGATCTTTGTCATATTGATTAAGATTTCTGGTTCGAGTTATATCCATAATGTCTAGGAGACTCTCATGAGTATAGGAACAATATTATTGGTGGTTTTGATTCTGATGCTGATCGGTGTGGCTCCGACTTGGCCACACAGTAAGAGCTGGGGGTACGGCCCGAGCGGTGGATTAGGTTTGGTAGTATTGATCCTCGTTATACTCCTTTTACTCGGTAAAATTTGAGCGATAAAGCCTAAGTTATGTACGACCTCAATATTGAGTCGTCATCTCTAACTGCCGTAGGTAGCTAAAAATAGTGAGTGATGTTTTTAGTCGTTCAAAAATGGCTGACATCGCTCGTTTTTCTTGCACGGCAGTGCTCGCCATTCTGAGATTGAAAGGTCCTATACGCCTAAGATTTACACGCAAGATATTTCGTTAAGGTAGCATTAGGTGAAGTCCTTCACGCTAAAAATGAAAGTCACTAAGTCCGTAGAATACAGTGTCCGTAGTAATACATTTGCACGCTAGTATTCTGCAAGGCTGTATGAAATGAGCTAAATGGTGCAATAACACATGCAGAGGTTTGTATTATAAGAACAGCAGCTTAGTGACTAAAGGCGTTTGCTCACGAAAATGGCTTGCTCAAACAGCCAGATTGAATACTTATTTGTGAACAATAGGTGTGTGAGCAACAGGCGTATCTGTAAAAAGGTAATGTTTTAGCTGTTTATCAAAGCTCGGATCTTGTCTCCTTATCCATTCTTGTAGCATTGCAGCATGTTCTTTTTCTTCGTCTCGATTATGTATAAGTATCTCTCTCAACTCATTATTTTTGCACGCATCAACTCTTTGATTATACCAGTCTATTGCTTCAAGCTCCTCCATCAGTGATGTAAGTGCACGGTGCATGTCCTTGGTTTTATCTGTGAGTTCAGTAATGGGTTCATGATAACCTTCATTCGACATTGGGATTTCCTCGCTATGCAGATAGGATCGCTCACTATTGAGCGGTGATGATAATTGCAGATGATTGTCTTAACGCTATTTTCAACGAACAGACTTTGAATGCATTATTCTGCGACCTTAACCGTCGAGTGTCTGTTCGATGCCGTACTTAGTCAAAAATTTTTAGGCAGCTCCTTTAAAAGGATTGGAGAGGGCGCAGAAATACCACTGCGAATATTTGATTTAGCACAGGATATTACTTTGGATTTTGAACTTTGAGATATTTGGGAATGAATTTTAAATTAAAATATAAAGGCAGTGAAAACCATAAACACCTGCTTTAAAAGGCAGATTAATTGTATTTGGCTTGATAAGCAGGGGGGGGATTAATGAAATACATAATAAGAAATGGTACACCCGAGTGGACTCGAACCACCGACCCCTACCATGTCAAGGTAGTGCTCTAACCAACTGAGCTACGGGTGCACTGTTTGAATTTCAAATTTAGACTCTTTGAATAGAGTGGTACACCCGAGTGGACTCGAACCACCGACCCCTACCATGTCAAGGTAGTGCTCTAACCAACTGAGCTACGGGTGCACTGTTTGAATTTCAAATTTAGACTCTTTGAATAGAGTGGTACACCCGAGTGGACTCGAACCACCGACCCCTACCATGTCAAGGTAGTGCTCTAACCAACTGAGCTACGGGTGCATCGCAAAATTTAACAAGCTATTCAAAAGCGTTGCGCCTTGGAACGAGCGCTATATTAGGGGCATAGCGCAGGGCTGGCAAGCAAAAAAAACAAATTTGTCGTCAAATGGTGAATTGCTGTGCAACTTGCCCAGTGTTTCAACAATGCCGCCGATAAAACCGCAATTTTTTATTCGCTTTACTTCAGAGAATGCATCGAAATCAAACTGATAAACCAAAAGGCGAGCACTGTCGCTCGCCATTAATGCAATCAATGGTGAACACTGTCACCTTCAATAAGGCTCAAATGCACGCCATGCTTTTGGATGTAACGCAGACGAATGAAAAATAACAGCGCTGCTGAGGTCAAGCCCGCAATCAATCCTGCCCAGAATCCATGGGCGCCCATCGCGGGAACGATATGGTCCGTATAAGCTAAGGTATAACCGAGTGACATACCAATCCCCCAGTAGGAAAACAGCGTGATATAAAAGGCGCTGCGTGTATCTTTATAACCGCGAAGAGCACCCGCTGCGACCACTTGAACTGAATCAGATAATTGATACAGGGCTGCCATCAACATCAAGCTGCCCGCTAAGGCAACCACTTCAGGATCACCATTATAAAGTTTCGCAATTTGGAATCTAAATAATACGGTCAAGACCGCTGTCGTTAGAGCAAGGGATAGTGCCAGCCATAAGCCCACTTTAGTGACCACAGCGGAAATATCGGCGCGATCACGGCCTAAGTAATAACCAATCCGAATCGATACCGCGATACCTATCGATAACGGCAGCATAAATACGATGGCAGAAAAGTTGAGCGCAATCTGGTGACTTGCGACCACTGTTGCGCCTAATGGGGCGAGTAACAGCGCGATAATGGCAAATAAACTCACTTCAAAAAACAGCGCCATTGCTATCGGCATGCCGAGTTTGGTCATTTTCTTCATCGTTTCAAAGTCTGGACGATGAAATTTACTGAAGGGAGCTAAAGCCGCGAATTTTTTATGTAACTGCATGTAAATGGTCATGGCAACTAGCATGGCCCAGAATACGAGAGCAGTGGCGATACCACAGCCTGCGCCGCCCATGGCCGGTACGCCAAAGTGTCCATAAATAAAAATATAGTTAGCGGGGATATTTACTGCTAGACCGACAAAACCAATGACCATGGTCGGTAAGGTATAGGATATACCTTCACTGCAGCCACGTAGCACTTGATAAAGCACAAATGCGGGTGCGCCCCATAAAATACCGTCGAGATATCCTATGGTTAAGCGGTATAATTCAGGCTCCAAGTCCATGTGGCCAAGCACAAAAGGGGCTGATGCAAGGAAAACCATCACACCAATGCCGCCTATAATGGCAAGATAGGCACCTTGAAAGGCCAAAGGTTGGATGGCTTTTTGATTATTCGCGCCATTATAGTGGGCAAATAAAGGCGTAAAAGCCATCAGCAAACCTTGGACGAACAGAATAGCGGGTAACCAAAGGCTAGTGCCGACTGCGACGGCGGCCATATCAACCGCACTAACACGGCCCGCCATAACAGTATCAATAAAGCCCATCATGGTCTGAGTGACCTGAGCTATCAGTACCGGCAGCGCCAGTTGGATTAAACGTTTGGCTTGATAGCCTGAATGATTCATAAATACAGCCTTTAACGATTAAGCGAGCAAAAAATGTTTACAGGTATAGTTCAAGCCACCTGCGAGGTGGTTGCAATACATAAGAAAGATGGCCTAAATACCCTTGAGGTAGCGTTTGAACCTGATTTGCATGAGGGACTTGCGATAGGAGCAAGTGTGGCAAATAACGGGGTATGTCTTACTGTGACTCAGGTCGCTGATGATAGGGTATTTTTCGATGTAGTGGAAGAGACCTTGCGACTGACGAATCTGGCTAATTTGTCAGTAGGTCAAAGTGTTAATGTTGAACGCTCGTTAACTTTCGGTAGTGAAATTGGTGGCCACATTCTCTCTGGGCATATCCATACTAAGGCCAAAGTCATCGATATTAGCCATACAGAACAGCATTATGATCTGACACTGGGCATTGAGCCTAAATGGATGGATTACATTTTTTATAAAGGTTTTGTTGGCGTTAATGGCTGTAGTTTAACGGTTGGCGAGGTGAGTGACTCCGGTTTTAAGTTGCACTTAATTCCTGAAACCCTAAAACTGACCAATTTAAGTCAGTATAAAGTGGGTGATGAACTCAATATTGAGATCGACAGCCAAACACAAATTATCGTCGACACAGTCGAGCGCGTGCTGGCCAGGCGTTTTAACGAACAAGCACGTTAGTTTAGTGACATCGCAGCGTGTAGTGCAATCTCGTTTAATAGATTTGCTCGTCGTCTGAATCGATATACAGCTCAACCGTTCGTCTCGATTCATCGATGTGTAAGCGTAAGTGAATCGGATTACAACAAATTCGGCAGTCATCGTAATAATCTTGGTCTCCACAGCTGGCATCGATACTGATATCTTGATGGTGCCCGCAGTGGGGACAAGCAATAACTTTGTTCATGACTCTCATGGTGCAACTCCTTATCGCCAATAGAGCGAATCGCTCTGCTCAATCAACGCATCTCATACTTCGTACGCTTATCGCTTATATTGTCTGCGCTTTGTCGATATTCGAAACCTGAGTGCGCTTTATGTGCTTCCTATTTGAGTATACAGCAGAGTGCAGTGCACTGACTTAGATGAAGTCGGTCTCAAAACGCAGCATGATAGACCTTCTGGTTAAATATTTTCTTGTTGGATCATTATCTCTTCTAAAAACTAGTCCTTTACCATCACTAACCCCTCCATTTCACTGCTGTGTAACACGCCATCGCGGGCATCTTGGGTAATATCCAGCGTTAAACGCTGCATCTGTTGCTCAAGTTCACTTTTAATATCAACGAGTAACACTTGAGTATCAATCAAAGATTTGCTTGTAATTTTCACCTGTGGCTCAGATAAAGCGGTTGCAGTGTGCGTGAGTGTTACAGCCAGTAGAATGCAGTTCAACATATCAACTCCCTTGTCATGTTTTCAGTGATGCCCAATAAACTGGCGCTAGAATAGGGGAGTTAGATGACCAAGAAGTTACCAAGACACTGCAAAATCATGAATTTGCTTTTTGTTTCCAATCCCAATTCTGGTCAATATGCTTGCGCCTTTTAGCTACAATCCCTTAGAATAAACGCCCTGCTACGCAAGGCGGCTAAGACTCCTGTACTGTCTTAACCTAGCGAGCATTTCTCTTACATTAACTAAAACCAAGTGGCCCTACGTGTGGGTCACCACTGGAAAGGACATTTCATGCCTGTAATTACACTTCCCGATGGTAGCAAACGCGAGTTTGCCCATGCTGTATCGACCCTCGATGTTGCCGCTGATATTGGCCCTGGTTTAGCGAAAGCTTGTATCGCTGGCCGCGTTAATGGCGAATTAAAAGATGCTTGCGATCTCATTGAAACCGATGCTGAGCTATCAATCATTACCGCCAAAGACGAAGAAGGTGTTGAAATTCTTCGCCATTCTTGCGCGCATTTATTAGGTCACGCGATTAAGCAAATGTGGCCAGAAACCAAGATGGCGATTGGTCCTGTTATCGATAATGGCTTCTACTATGATATCGACCTTGAGCACAAGTTGACTCAAGATGACATCGACGCATTAGAAAAGCGCATGCTTCAACTAGCAAAAACTAACTATGACGTAGTAAAACGTGTCGTTAGCTGGCAAGAAGCCCGTGATACATTCGCTGCGCGCGGTGAAGATTATAAGATTGCCATTCTGGATGAGAACATCAGCAAAGACGCGACGCCTGCGCTGTATCATCACGAAGAATACACTGATATGTGTCGTGGACCGCACGTACCTAACATGCGTTTCTGCCAACATTTCAAATTAATGAGCATTGCTGGCGCTTATTGGCGTGGCAACTCAGAAAACAAGATGTTGCAACGTATCTATGGTACTGCTTGGGCTGACAAAAAAGCCTTGAGCACACACTTAACCCGTCTTGAAGAAGCGGCTAAGCGTGACCACCGTAAAATCGGTAAGCAGCTCGACTTGTATCACATGCAAGAAGAAGCACCGGGTATGGTGTTCTGGCATAACGACGGTTGGAGCATCTTCCTCGAATTAGAAAGATTCATTCGCCGTAAGTTAAACCAATACACTTACCAAGAAGTGAAAGGCCCATTAATGATGGACCGCGTGTTGTGGGAACGTTCTGGTCACTGGGATAAATACTCAGAAGCCATGTTCACGACCAGCAGCGAAAACCGCGAATATGCTATCAAGCCAATGAACTGCCCAGGCCATGTGCAGATCTTCAACCAAGGGTTGAAATCTTACCGTGATCTACCATTGCGTATGGCGGAATTTGGTTGCTGTCACCGTAATGAACCTTCAGGCTCGTTACACGGATTAATGCGTGTACGTGGCTTTACGCAAGACGACGCCCATATTTTCTGTACTGACAGCCAAGTTCAAGAAGAAGTGAGTGCCTGTATCCGGATGGTTTACGATACTTACGCCACCTTCGGCTTTGAAAATATCGTAGTAAAACTTTCTACTCGCCCAGAGAAACGTATCGGTGACGATGCTATGTGGGACAGAGCGGAAGAAGCACTTAAGCAAGCTCTGCGTGCCAATAATATTGAATTCACTATTTTGCCAGGTGAAGGCGCGTTTTACGGACCAAAAATCGAATTTACTTTACACGATTGTTTGGACCGAGCATGGCAATGTGGTACTGTGCAGCTCGATTATGCGTTGCCAAGCCGTCTTGGTGCAACTTACGTTGCCGAAGATAACAGCCGTCAGACCCCAGTGATGATCCATCGTGCTATTTTAGGCTCTTTGGAACGATTCTTGGGTATCTTGATAGAAGAATATGCAGGACGTTTCCCAACTTGGTTAGCCCCAATGCAAGTTGTCGTGATGAATATCACCGATAAACAGGCTGATTATGTTGAAGAAGTCGTAAAATTCTTCAAAGAACAAGGTATTCGAGCGTCTTTTGACTTGAGGAATGAGAAAATAGGCTTTAAAATACGCGAGCACACCTTAAGGCGTGTCCCTTATTTGTTGGTCGTTGGCGATCAAGAAATGGAAAATAAGGAAGTAGCGGTGCGTACCCGTGATGGTATCGATTTAGGTAAGATGCGACTTGAAGATTTCGCCACTAAAATCCATCAACAGATTTCGCTCCGTAGTCTCAAATTGTTGGAGGAATAGGTCATAAAGATCAAAAAAACAGCAGGGCGTCAGCCGGCCCCTAATAGAATCAATGAAGAAATCACAGGTGTACCAGAAGTACGCTTAACAGGCATTGATGGTGAAGCTATTGGTGTGGTAAGCATCAGAGATGCTCAGAATTTGGCAGATGAAGCAGGTGTAGACCTAGTAGAAATCAGCCCAAATGCTGAACCTCCAGTATGTCGCATTATGGACTACGGTAAGTTCCTTTTTGATAAGGCTAAGTCAGCCAAGGAACAAAAGAAGAAGCAAAAGCAGGTTCAGGTCAAGGAAATTAAATTCCGTCCTGGAACTGACGAAAACGACTATCAGGTAAAACTACGCAACCTGATACGTTTTCTGGAAGACGGGGACAAAGCGAAGATTACGCTTCGTTTCCGAGGTCGCGAAATGGCACACCAAAACCTGGGTATGGATCTATTGAACCGTATCAAGGCTGATTTGGACGAGTATGCGGTTGTTGAATCTTTCCCGAAAATGGAAGGCCGACAAGCAATTATGGTGCTAGCGCCTAAAAAGAAATAAGTAGGGCAAAACTTAAAGTAGCAAAGGTCTATGGCCTTTGCTCGCCTTGCTTTTTATTAAACATCCCAATGCGGAGTTTTAGAAATGCCTAAAATGAAAACAGACAAGGGTGTAGCGAAGCGTTTTAAGAAAACCGCTAATGGTTTCAAGCGCAAGCAAGCACACTTACGTCACATTTTGACGAAAAAAAGCACTAAACGTAAACGTCACTTACGTGCCAAATGTTTAGTATCAAAAGCTGACGTTCCAGCAATCGCGCGTCAATTACCTTACGCTTAATTTAGGAGATTAGAAAATGCCAAGAGTTAAGCGTGGTGTAACCGCTCGTGCTCGTCACAAGAAAGTTTTAAAACTAGCTAAAGGTTATTATGGCGCTCGTAGCCGTACTTACCGTGTTGCTGTTCAAGCAGTAACTAAAGCTGGTCAATATGCTTACCGTGACCGTCGTCAGAAAAAACGTCAATTCCGTCAACTTTGGATTGCACGTATTAATGCTGCCGCTCGTCAAAATGGTCTGTCTTACAGCCGTTTCATCAACGGTCTGAAAAAGGCGTCTATCGAAATCGATCGTAAGATTTTGGCTGACATCGCTGTATTCGATAAAGTTGTATTTGCAACTTTAGTTGAAAAAGCAAAAGAAGCATTAAACTAAGAAATTAGTTTGTTGCTGTAGAGAAGGGACCATTTGGTCCCTTTTTTTGTGCGCCATTTTAGGCTTAACCCAACCTAAACACTTATAAGTGCTCATCTAACTGGTACAAGATTAAGAATCGGTGAAGGAAAGACATGTATGTGCGTGAACAATATTGATTGGCACAGTCCGCAAAAATTTTTGCTATTGCTTAACGATTTTGACCTAAAAAAATAGCAGGCTAAGCCTGCTATTCGTTGAAAAATCGAGTCTAGTTACTTTTTAGCGTCTAAATAACGCTCTGCATCGAGTGCGGCCATACAGCCTGTACCGGCAGAAGTAATAGCTTGACGATAATGTTGGTCCATCACATCACCACAGGCATAAACACCTTCGATACTGGTTTGCGTGGCGTTACCTTGCAAGCCACTCTGAACTTTTAAATAACCGTGGTTCATTTCCAACTGGCCTTCAAAAATACCGGTATTAGGGCTGTGACCAATAGCGACGAACACGCCAGCAACGGATAAGTCAGTGATCGAGCCATCTTTAGTGCTCTTCATCTTTAGACCTGTCACGCCCATGGCATCACCAACCACTTCATCCATGGTTTGATCTAAGTGAAGGATTATGTTGCCATTGGCGACTTTGTCCATCAGACGGTCGATCAAGATTTTTTCTGAACGGAAGGTGTCACGGCGATGGATGAGGTGAACTTCAGCAGCAATATTGCTTAAATACAATGCTTCTTCAACGGCGGTGTTGCCGCCACCGATCACTGCGACTTTTTGATTGCGATAGAAGAAGCCATCACAGGTTGCACAGGCTGATACACCGCGACCTTTGAAAGCTTCTTCTGAGTCTAATCCTAAGTAGCGGGCAGATGCGCCAGTTGCGATGATCAGCGCATCACAGGTGTACTCGCCATTGTCGCCTTTCAAGCGGAAAGGGCGCTCGGTTAAGGTGACTTCGTTAATGTGATCGAACAAGATTTCAGTATCGAACTTTTCAGCATGCTTCTGCATACGTTCCATCAAGGCTGGACCCGTTAAGTCGTCCGCGTCACCTGGCCAGTTTTCAACTTCAGTCGTCGTGGTTAATTGACCGCCTTGCTGCATACCTGTGATCATCACAGGTTTTAAATTCGCACGCGCAGCATAAACGGCTGCGGTATATCCTGCTGGGCCTGAACCCAAAATCAATAAGTTACAATGTCTGACTTGGCTCATTTTTATCTCCGTGCCTTTAGCAAATTGCAAGGATTGTAGGGAATTTACCTGTGGGGGTAAAGTGTTGGAGGGCGATTCTTTTAGATTGCACTAATCGAGTCCATCCGTTTTGGTATGGAGAGTGTCAGTTTTACTTTACTGTGAATAAATAGCTTAAGTGTGAACCACGAAATGAAGCACGGGATGAGCTTGTATAAATATGATGGTGCGATCGTAGTGGAGCCTATTTCTACCCAATAAAAAATCGGCCTCAATTGTATCGAGACCGATTTGAATTACATACTAAGTAAAGCTAGCTCAAATTCACATAAAAAGTTAAGTTAATTAAAAGCTTATACTAATAGTGTCGCAGGAGATGTGAACGCTAAGTTTAGGGCGTGAGCCACTTCCTTACACACCACTTTACCGTGCATGACGTTTAAGCCATTAAGAAAATGCTTGTCTTGCAACAGCGCTTCTTTATAGCCTAAATTTGCTAACTTGAGAATGTACGGTAAGGTTGCATTGTTAAGCGCAAATGTTGAAGTACGAGCGACCGCACCAGGCATATTTGCAACACAGTAATGCACAACATCATCAACGATATAGGTAGGATCTTGGTGAGTAGTGGCATGTGAAGTTTCAACACAACCGCCTTGATCGATCGCCACGTCAACGATAGCGCTGCCAGGCTTCATACGTGAAATCATGCTACGAGTAACCAATTTGGGCGCCGCAGCACCTGGAATTAGTACACCACCGATCACAAGATCGGCTTCAATAACATGACGTTCAATTGCATCCGCAGTTGAGTAAATGGCTTTTACAGCAGAACCGAATTGCACATTTAAACGACGTAGAGCATCAATACTGCGATCAAGCACAACAACATCAGCCCCCATACCAACTGCCACTTGTGCTGCATTAGTACCAACCATACCGCCGCCAATAATGACGACTTTAGCAGGCTCAACTCCCGGTACGCCGCCCAGTAACATACCGCGGCCACCAGAAGATTTCTCTAATGCCATAGCGCCAGCTTGGATTGACATACGACCAGCGACTTCAGACATAGGAGCAAGCAAAGGCAGGCCACCACGATCGTCTGTCACAGTTTCGTAAGCGATACATACGGCACCACTTTTGATTAAATCTTCAGTTTGCGGTAAATCTGGAGCAAGATGCAGATAAGTAAATAAAATCTGATCGTGACGCAACATAGCGCGTTCAACTGCTTGAGGCTCTTTTACTTTTACAATCATCTGCGCTTTAGCAAAAACTTCAGCAGCAGTCGCTAAAATTGTGGCGCCAGCATCAATATAATCTTGATCTGAAAAACCAATACCTATGCCTGCATTTGTTTCAACAAAAACGTCGTGACCTTTGATCGCCAACTCGCGAACACTAGAAGGAACCATACCGACACGATATTCGTGGTTTTTAATTTCCTTGGGAACACCAATAATCATCTTTGAGCCTCAATTGCCTGAAATCCCACTTTTAATGGGCATAATTGTTATTTTATCGTGACCTGAACGTGATTAATTCAGGGATATCTAGTATAGTATCGGCGACGCAGTTTATGCTGCTGAACTTTCGGCATACGTAGAATAAAATGTTGTTTTAGTGATAAAGCAAGGTTAAATAAATGGCATATAATAAAAAGAGTCCTGTAAAAGACTTGGATCGCATCGATCGCAACATTCTTAATGAACTACAACTTGATGGCCGCATTTCAAATGTGGAATTGTCAAAAAGAGTCGGACTAAGTCCAACTCCGTGTTTAGAAAGAGTAAAACGTCTCGAAAAGCAAGGTTACATCAATGGCTATACCGCATTGGTGAATCCTCATTTCTTGGGTGCATCCCTACTGGTATTCGTGGAAATCACATTAAGCCGTGATACTCCCGAAGTGTTTGATAAGTTTAACCGTGCAGTGCAACTACTCGATGATATTCAAGAATGTCATCTGGTTTCAGGCGATTTTGACTACTTACTGAAAACTCGTGTTTCAGATATGTCGGCTTATCGTCGCTTGTTAGGTGAAACTTTATTGAAATTACCTTCTGTTTCCGACACGCGTACTTATGTTGTGATGGAAGAAGTTAAGCACACCAGTCGTGTAGCGATAAATCATCTACTCTCAGATATCTAAATTACCCTGATTGTTTGGTTTTACAATAAGGGGCTTAGGCCCCTTATTTATCAGTAACGTCGATATACTCATCTCATTTAACGCCTATTGCTATTAGCCTTGTATTGCCCTTAAGTTTGCTAACTTAGGGGCTTCTTTTTGTGGCATTTTTAAACAAATTTGTTAACGGAAGTGTTTGTGTAATAACTCATTCCTCCCCAAAAGCACACTAAAACACCTCAATAGACTAAATTTTGCCAATCATGACCAATTCTGTATAGAAAAACAGGCTAATGTGCTCCACATTTAGTGGGATTCTGGTATCGTTAGCCCACCTGTTTTCACTTTTATGGATTACGTCGTTTGTCTCAAGGAAATAGTGTACGCACGCTAACTGGCTTGCAACGTCTGCTGGAAGGCGGACTCATCATTTGTTGTGTTCTCGCCACTTATATTTTGCTCGCATTGACGAGTTTTAGTCCGTCTGATCCTGGTTGGAGTCAGTCGCATTTTCAAGGCGATATTAAAAACTGGACCGGAGCAGTAGGGGCTTGGATTGCCGATATTCTGTTATATTTCTTCGGCGTTACGGCTTATATCATGCCAATCATTGTCGCATCGACAGGTTGGTTATTGTTCAAACGTGCCCATCATTTACTTGAAATTGATTACTTTTCAGTGGCCCTGAGATTGATTGGATTTTTACTGATCATTCTAGGATTTTCTGCTTTGGCGAGTATGAATGCCAACAACATCTACGAGTTTTCGGCAGGCGGAGTGGCGGGTGATGTCATAGGCCAAGCCATGTTGCCGTATTTTAATAAACTCGGCACTACCTTATTACTGCTGTGTTTCTTGGGCTCAGGCTTTACGCTGTTGACTGGGATTAGCTGGCTGACTGTGGTCGAGAAAATCGGCTTAGTCTCTATTTGGATTTATAAAAAGTTAAAATTATTGCCGCAAGCGATGAAGCGTGAGCATGAAACCGAGGATACCCGTGGTTTTATGTCCGTGGTGGATAAGTTTAAACAGCGCCGTGAATCCCAGTACGTGCTAGAAAAGCCCCCCATAGTTGAAAAGCCTAAGGTGCGTGAGCGTCATATTGGTCGTAGAGCTGAGATAACCCCAACGCTATATGCTGCCACTGATGATATGGTCATTGAACCAGAAGGTATTATTACTGAAACTGAGAATAATTCGTCGCCAAAAAACAAACTATCGGCGCTTGCAAAAATTCTAAGCTTGAATGGCAGTAAAAGTAAGAGTGCACAACGGGTTGAGCCACAAATCGATAATGATGATTTGGCCGCCCATGGCAATTTTGAAGCGCCACCTTGGTTAGCTGAACCTCAGCATTCAAATGCCGATGAGCAAGGCAGTGCCGATTTTAATTCGCATTCATTCGATCATGATGACAATGAGCCTGTGTTTAGCAGTCAAGCATTTACAGAAGATGAAGACGATGAAAGTCTAGGTTTTAGCGATGATGACGTCATTGATTTTGATACTAAAGTGTCAACGGGTGCAGTGAATCAAGCGCAGCGTAATAAGCAAGATCAAAAAGCTAAAATTGTCGATGGCATTGTGGTGTTGCCAGGACAAGAAGACAAACCCGCACCGAAAAAACCGATGGATCCTCTGCCGAGCATTAACTTGCTCGACATACCTGATCGTAAGAAGAATCCCATCAGCCCAGAGGAATTGGATCAAGTCGCCCGCCTTGTTGAGCTTAAGTTGGCCGATTTCAACATCATCGCCAATGTGGTGGGTGTGTATCCAGGCCCTGTGATTACACGCTTTGAATTAGAATTAGCGCCGGGCGTTAAAGCGTCAAAAATCTCTAATCTATCAAAGGATTTAGCTCGTTCATTACTGGCTGAAAGTGTGCGCGTGGTTGAAGTTATTCCGGGTAAGGCTTATGTCGGACTTGAATTACCCAATAAATTCCGCGAAACCGTGTTTATGCGCGATGTGTTAGATTGTGCCGCCTTTACTGAGAGTAAATCCAACTTAACTATGGTGTTAGGCCAAGATATTGCTGGTGACCCAGTTGTTGTTGATCTTGGTAAAATGCCACATTTATTGGTAGCAGGTACTACAGGCTCTGGTAAGTCTGTGGGTGTAAACGTGATGATCACCAGCTTACTGTATAAGTCTGGCCCAGAAGATGTACGCTTTATCATGATCGACCCCAAAATGTTGGAATTGTCTGTCTATGAAGGCATTCCGCATTTGCTATGTGAAGTCGTGACCGACATGAAAGAAGCTGCCAATGCGCTGCGTTGGTGTGTCGGCGAGATGGAACGTCGCTACAAGCTGATGTCTATGATGGGCGTACGTAACATCAAGGGTTATAACGCTAAAATTGCCGAGGCTAAGGCCAATGGCGAAGTGATTTTAGATCCTATGTGGAAGTCTTCTGACAGCATGGAGCCAGAAGCGCCTGCGTTAGATAAGCTCCCATCGATTGTTGTTGTGGTCGATGAATTTGCTGACATGATGATGATTGTTGGTAAAAAAGTTGAAGAGTTGATTGCCCGTATTGCCCAAAAAGCGCGTGCCGCAGGCATACATTTAATTCTTGCAACCCAAAGACCGTCAGTGGATGTGATCACTGGTTTGATTAAGGCCAACATTCCCACACGTATGGCGTTCCAAGTGTCATCGCGTATCGATTCGCGCACCATTTTAGATCAACAGGGTGCCGAAACCTTGCTTGGTATGGGTGACATGTTATTTTTGCCACCGGGTACCGCGGTACCGAATCGTGTTCATGGTGCGTTCGTTGATGATCATGAAGTTCACCGTGTCGTTGCCGATTGGTGCGCCCGTGGCAAACCGCAATATATCGAAGAAATCCTCAACGGTGCCAGTGATGGTGAACAAGTATTATTGCCTGGTGAAACCGCTGAATCAGACGAAGAATACGATCCGTTATACGATGAAGCAGTCGCCTTTGTGACTGAAACTCGTCGCGGCTCGATTTCAAGCGTACAGCGTAAATTTAAGATTGGTTATAACCGTGCAGCCCGCATTATTGAACAGATGGAAGCACAAGGTATTGTTTCTGCTCAAGGCCACAACGGTAACCGTGAAGTCTTAGCGCCGCCAGCACCAAAACATTATTAAGCCGCGCTAAGGCGTAGCTTTGATACACCCAAGGGTTTACAGGGTAAGGAATAAAATGAAAAAACGATTATGCGCTGTGTTGTTAGCTTCACCTTTGCTATTTAGCGCGGCTGTGTTTGCCGATGATGCGCAGCAGCTCAGGGAAAAATTGATTGGTACCGCGTCACTAAAAGCCGATTTCAAACAAACCGTAACAGATGTCAATAAAAAGGTTATTCAAACAGGGTCTGGCATTTTTGCCTTAGCGTATCCGAATCAATTTTATTGGCATTTAACCCAGCCCGATGAATCGCAGATTGTCGCTGATGGTAAAGATTTGTGGATCTACAATCCTTTCGCCGAAGAGGTGGTCATCATGGATTTTGCTGAAGCAATCAATGCATCTCCCATCGCATTGCTCGTCCACCGCGACGATGCGACTTGGTCACAGTATTCAGTGTTCAAGAAACAAGATTGCTATGAGATCAAACCTAAGGCGATTGATTCGGGCATATTGTCCGTCAATGTGTGTTTCAAAAATGCCCAGTTAGTCAACTTTAATGTTGCCGATGATAAAGGTAATTTAAGCCTGTTTGATTTAAGCAATCAGCAAGCCATCACAAATAAAGACAAAGCCTTGTTCACCTTTGTGATCCCAGACAGCGTCGATGTTGATGATCAACGTCGAAAAGCAGCGCATTAGGCTATCGCGTGAGCAGTTTATCGTTTAATTTTGCGCCCGATTTTCGTCCCTTGGCCGCGCGCATGCGGCCAAGAACGATTGGCGAGTACATAGGTCAAGCCCATTTACTGGGTGAGGGCCAACCACTACGCAAAGCATTGGAAGCAGGGCGCGCCCATTCCATGATGTTGTGGGGACCGCCGGGCACAGGTAAAACAACCTTAGCCGAATTAATCGCACATTATTCAAATGCTCACGTTGAACGCATTTCCGCGGTCACCTCTGGCGTTAAGGACATTCGCGCCGCGATTGAGCAAGCAAAAGCCGTTGCAGAATCCCGTGGCCAACGTACCTTATTGTTTGTCGATGAAGTCCACCGATTCAATAAGAGTCAACAGGATGCTTTTCTGCCATTTATTGAAGATGGCACAGTGATCTTTATCGGCGCGACCACAGAAAATCCGTCTTTTGAAATCAATAATGCCTTACTCTCGCGGGCAAGGGTCTATCTTATCAAGCGCTTAAGCCATGATGAAATCGCCCATATAGTGACTCAAGCCTTAAACGATAACGAGCGCGGTTTAGGCCTACGACGATTTGTAATGCCAACCGATGTGCTCACAACATTGGCACAACTTTGTGATGGTGATGCCCGTAAAGCGTTAAATCTTATTGAGTTGATGAGTGATATGCTCATCGACGGTGGCACCTTTACCACTGAAATGTTAATTCAAGTGGCGGGGCACCAAGTTGCTGGTTTTGATAAGAACGGCGATCAGTTTTACGATCTTATTTCAGCAGTGCATAAATCCATTCGCGGCTCAGCACCCGATGCGGCGTTGTATTGGTTTTGTCGAATATTAGAAGGCGGTGGCGATCCGCTTTACGTGGCAAGGCGCTTACTGGCGATTGCCTCTGAAGATGTGGGCAATGCCGATCCTGCGGCGATGACAATCGCACTGAATGCCTGGGATTGTTTTCACCGTGTTGGCCCCGCAGAAGGTGAGCGAGCAATAGCACAAGCCATTGTTTACCTTGCCAGCGCGCCTAAGAGCAACGCTGTGTATACCGCATTTAAGGCTGCGCGTGAGTTAGCTCGCGAAACAGGGCAAGTCGAAGTACCGCACCATTTACGCAATGCACCGACTCAATTAATGAAAGACATCGGCATGGGTGCAGGGTATCGATATGCCCACGATGAAGCCAATGCCTATGCCAGTGGTGAAAATTATTTCCCCGAATCCCTGCAAACAGCACAGTTTTATTTTCCGACTGAGCGAGGGTTTGAGAAGCGGATCAAAGATAAATTGGCGCAATTAGCCCAGTTAGATCAAGCCAGTGAGAACAAAAGATATGACTAACATCTTATTAGTGGCTTTCGGCGGGTCAATTGGAGCAGTTTTACGCTATCTTATTTCAATATTCATGATCCAAGTATTTGGCAGCAGTTTTCCTTTTGGTACACTGTTGGTTAATGTTATAGGTTCATTTTTTATGGGCGTAATTTACGCTCTGGGGCAAATGAGTCATATCAGCCCTGAACTCAAAGCGCTTATAGGTATCGGTCTATTAGGTGCTTTGACAACGTTTTCGACTTTCTCTAATGAAACCTTGTTGCTGATGCAAGAAGGGGATTGGCTGAAGGCGATTTTGAATGTGGTGTTGAATCTAAGTCTATGTTTATTCATGGTGTACTTAGGTCAACAACTGGTTTTTTCTCGCATTTAACTATTAAGAATATATCACATGTTAGATCCTAAATTTTTGCGCAACGAATTAGAAGTTACCGCTGAGCGACTGGCTACCCGTGGCTTTATTTTAGACATAGCTCATCTCATTCAATTAGAAGAAAAGCGTAAGTCACTGCAAGTGGCTACCGAAGAATTACAAGCGTCGCGTAATGCCATCTCCAAATCTATTGGCCAAGCTAAAGCCCGTGGTGAAGATGTTGACGCGATCATGGCGCAAGTGGGCGATTTAGGTTCACAGTTGGATGCCAAAAAGATTGAACTGGCCGCCGTACTTGAAGAAGTCAATGCCATTGCCATGTCTATGCCTAACCTGCCTGATGAATCAGTACCAATGGGAGCCGATGAAACAGAGAACGTTGAAGTGAGACGTTGGGGTACGCCACGCACTTTTGATTTCCCGATTAAAGATCATATCGATTTAGGCGAAGGCCTAAACGGCTTAGATTTTAAAAATGCCGTTAAAATTACTGGCTCACGTTTTATAGTGATGAAAGGCCAAGTCGCCCGCTTAAACCGCGCCATTGGTCAGTTCATGTTGGACTTACATACCACAGAGCACGGTTATACCGAAGCCTATGTGCCATTACTGGTTAACGAGGCAAGCTTACTCGGCACAGGCCAGCTACCTAAGTTTGGTGAAGATTTATTCCACACTAAACCTGCGACTGAAGAAGGCCAAGGCTTGAGCCTTATCCCAACCGCAGAAGTGCCATTAACGAACTTAGTTCGCGATAGCATTGTTGATGAAGACGAGCTGCCAATAAAGTTAACAGCGCATACTGCATGTTTCCGCAGCGAAGCGGGCTCATACGGCAAAGATACCCGTGGTCTGATCCGTCAGCACCAATTCGATAAAGTTGAAATGGTGCAAATTGTTAAGCCTGAAGATTCAATGGCGGCACTTGAAGCGCTGACAGGTCATGCTGAAACTGTATTGCAGCGTTTAGGTTTACCGTATCGAACAGTGATTTTATGTACTGGCGATATGGGCTTTGGCTCAAGCAAAACCTACGATATCGAAGTCTGGTTACCAGCACAAAATACCTATCGTGAGATTTCTTCTTGCTCAAACATGAAGGATTTCCAAGCCCGTCGTATGCAAGCACGTTACCGCGTGAAAGCAGATAATAAGCCTGCGCTATTGCATACGTTAAACGGCTCAGGTTTAGCTGTGGGTCGTACTTTAGTGGCTATTTTAGAAAACTATCAAAATGCTGATGGCAGTATCACAGTCCCTGAAGTTCTGCGTCCTTACATGAGCGGTTTGACTCAAATAGGCTAATGGAACACAAAATAATACTATGGATAAAGGCCAGCGCTATCTCCGTTGGCTTTCCTATACCGCTGTGATTGCAGTATTTTTTGCTGTAATGCTCGCCACCGTAGGCAAAGCCATCTGGGTTGTGTTAGAAAACGTCAAATAACCCTATCAACTTTGTTCAAGTAAAAAGAAAGGCATGTTTCCCAAAGGAACATGCCTTTTTGTTTGTGTCATGTTTACGTGATGACTTAACCCTTTGCCATTAAATACACTTAGCTGGTTTGGGCAGGCCCGCGATTTTCGTTGCTTGTTTCGCAGGTCCAATCGGGAATAGGGTATATAAGTATTTAGAATTGCCTTTGTCTGGTCCTAAGGCTTGGCCAATGGCTTTAACTAATACTCGGATAGCAGGGCTCGTTTTATATTCGAGATAGAAATCTCGAACAAAGTTAATCACTTCCCAATGTGCAGGCGTAAGTACAATTTGCTCTTCTGCCGCTAACAACAGGGCCATATCGGGTTGCCAATCGTTAAGATTTTTTAAATAACCTTGATGGTCACGGGCGATTTCTGCGCCATTAAATTGCAATGGATTTACCACGTTATCACCTTGTCATGGAGTAATGATTGAGCCACAAACTCATTGTAATCGATAAACATCACGTTCTTTAAACGTTCGGATAGACCACGTGCGATAACATCGTCTTTTAAAACCATCAGCTTGAAGGGTGATAATGCCATTGCCCATTGACGCAGCAGTAACGCGTTAACACCATCACTCGATAATAAAATCGCATCTTCCTTACAGGCGTAACGTAAACAAAGTTTTAGCGCGTTATCTCGACTGGGAGATGTTTGAATATGGTGTAAAATCATTAGAATACTAAGACCTCATCCACTTGGTTTAAATGGGCTGTGATGGCTTCATCGTTGACCACTGTGACTGGGATCGACAGTAAGCCATGGCTTAAGCCGTAATCGGCTAAGGATTGCTTACAGACTAACACAAAGCCAATATCATACAGCGGCAGTGCTTTAAAGGTGGATATGTAATCTTTAGCACCGATAAGCACAGGCTGTTGCTCTTTAATCAAATGCAACACACCTTCATCCACAAACACTAAACTCACTTCTTGTTCGAAGCTAGCGCTAAGCAGGGCAAGATCTAAACCTTCGCGGCCACGAACAGTACCATGTGGCGAGCAGCGAAATAGAATACACAATTTTTTCATAGTAGCCCTGAGAGTTAAAAACTGATCAAACGATCGGCCGATTCAATACCTGTGATTAGCTCACCTAAACCGCCCATGATAAATGACTCGCCCACATTCCAGTGGCTTAGGCCATTCTCGCAGGCATCTTGCTGACTCACAATGCCACGACGTAGCGCTGCAGAAACGCAATTGACTAACGGGACCTGACGGGATTGCGCCAGCTGTTTCCAGTCACTGATCACATCATTTTCATCGGAGGCGGGTAAGCTTAAATCTGTGGAGTTATAAACGCCATCTTGATAAAAAAACACACAGATAATCTGATGCCCAGCTAAAAGTGCAGCTTGGGAGAAGCGTAAGGCGTTAACACTCGCCGACGTGCCATAAGCGGGCCCGTTCACTTGGATAATAAATTTGCTCATTTAAAATAAAAATGGCCCTAAAAGTAGGGCCATTCTAACGCAAGTTAAGCTAAAAATCGCTAACTAGGATTAGTCATCGTTGCCTATGCCCATCAGGTGTAACAGCGCGATGAAGAGGTTTAAGAAGTCTAGGTATAACGAGATAGTCGCGCGAATGTAGTTAGTTTCGCCGCCATTGACGATACGACTAGTATCAAACAGGATAAAACCTGTCATCAGTAACGCCAAGCCCGCGTTAATTGCCATAAAGGCAACACTGTTACCCATAAAAATATTAATCACAGCGGCGGCGATCACCACAATCAAGCCGGCGAACAAGAATCCACGTAGGAAAGAGAAATCTTTCTTAGTGGTCACGGCATAGGCTGATAACGCAACGAAAATCACTGACGTTAACCCCAGTGCTTGCATGATCAGCTGTGGACCGTTTGCCATACCCGCGTAGTGATTGAGCATGTAGCCCAGTGAAGCACCTTCCATACCCGTAAAGGCAAACACCCAGAAGATACCCGCTGCAGATTCGGCTTTACGTAAAGTGACAAACAACAGTACTAGGCCACCAATCGATAAACCAATGGAGACTAACGGACTGATATTTAATGCCATTGCCAAACCCGCACACAGGGCAGAGAAGGCCAATGTCATCGATAACAGCATATAAGTGTTTTTAAGAAGTTTGTTCACTTCCAGTGTTGACGCACTCGTCGAATATAAGGTTTCTTGGGTCATGTTGATCTCCGTTGACACATTTCCAAACTGATCATTTTGATTTTTTACAGCACACTAAGTTCCCGTAAAATCCTAAAATGAACTTAACTGGTACAATGATACCGTACATGAGATACGGGTGAAAGTCATAGAACCATGAATAACAAATTGTTAATCTTCAAAATTTTACTCAATTATTTATTTCAACTTTAATTGCAAAGCATAAAAAATAAGATTCTTGTATCTGCGTCTTCATCCACTATGAAGGTAAAGACTTAGTCTGTACATAAGCAGACGATACACAATCACATTCAATGCTGATTTCAATGACTAGATCAGCATATTGAGTTTAAACCAAGCTTAAGCCAGCCACTCTTTGTGCAATTTTTCAGTATCGCCAAGATATTCCAGCACCCAAGCGAGAGCAGGCGACATCTTGTCAGCATTCCAGGCCAAGCAACAAGGGCTTGTCTGCTTTGGATTTTCCAGTTGTTTCTCAACGAGCGCACCCGCCTTAATAAACACGCTCGCTAAATGCACTGGCATATAACCGACGCCTAAACCTTCGCGGAAACAGTTAATGGCACGGATCCAATCAGGTACGACTAACCTGCGTTGATTCTCTAGCAACCAAGTCATACGTTTTGGAATTTCCCGAGAGGTATCTTCTAAACAAATCGAGGGAAAAGGGCGCAGCTCATCGTCACTTAATGGGCGGTCAATACTGGCCAAGGGATGATTTTTACTAACAAGAAACGCCCACTCAATATCCCCCATGTCTTTATATTGGTAAACGCCACCGACTGGAATTGCGGTTGTCGCACCAATAGCAATATCACTGCGACCCGTGGCGAGCGCTTCCCAAACTCCGTTAAAGACTTCAATTCGAATAATTAATTCAATATCATGGAAGTGTCGATAAAAGTCAGCAATTAATACGCTGATCCTGTCGGCACGGACGATATTATCAAGGGCTATGGACAAGGTGGGTTGCCAACCATTTGCCACGCGCTGAGTGCCACGTTTCATCTCGTCCATCTGCGTGAGCAAGGTTCTGGCTTGCTTCACAAAATGTTCACCCGCTGGTGTTAACGTTACGCTGCGATGATGCCGTTCAAAAAGAATGACGCCGAGTTCTTCTTCTATTTGCTTGACCGCGTAGCTCACGGCAGAGGGCACTTTATGTAGCCGATTCGCCGCCGCGGTGAAACTACCTACACGAGCCACAATATCAATGAGTTCTAGCGCTTGTTCTGAGAGCATAACTGACGTCCATTCCAATGAAAATAATTGATAGCACAAGTCAAAAATAAACGTTTCCAATAAATTTAACAAGTCTTTAGACTGCACACTTTAGTCAATCCGACCCGATTATTCTATGAAAACGTCTAGTAACACCTTTGTAAACATAAAGTTCTTTATGTTTCTATTCTATTTAGCCATGTTGAGCATGCTTGGCTTTATTGCCACTGACATGTATTTGCCTGCTTTCAAAGCAATTGAAGGCTCATTTAACAGCACACCATCACAGGTGGCGATGTCACTGACCTGTTTCCTTGCGGGTCTTGCCTTAGGTCAGCTGCTTTACGGCCCGTTAGTCAATAAAATCGGCAAACGTTGGGCACTGATCTTTGGCCTTGCTTTATTTGCCATTGCTAGCGTGTTTATTGCCAACAGTGATTCTATATTAATGCTCAATACCGCGCGCTTCTTCCAAGCCATTGGCGCCTGTAGCGCAGGGGTTATTTGGCAAGCTATTGTGGTAGAACAATATGATGCCGATAAAGCCCAAGGTATTTTCAGCAACATTATGCCATTGGTTGCATTATCGCCTGCATTAGCACCGATCCTTGGCGCTTATATTCTGAACGAATTAGGCTGGCGTGCAATCTTTATCTCCTTGTGTGTTATCGCTTTTCTGCTGGTATTGATGACCTTGTACTTTGTTCCAGGCAAGAGTCAACATAAACACAGTGAACATGTTGCTGTATCTTATGGGCAAATTTTGAAAAACACCCGCTATTTAGGCAACGTCGTGATCTTCGGTGCCTGTTCCGGTGCTTTCTTTGCCTACTTAACTGTGTGGCCGATTGTGATGGAAATGCACGGTTATCAAGCGACTGAAATTGGGTTAAGTTTTATCCCGCAAACCATCATGTTTATTGTCGGTGGTTATGCGAGTAAGTTACTGATAAAACGCATTGGCGGGCATCAAACACTCAATATCTTGTTGTCGGTTTTCGCAGCCTGCGTTATTTCGATCATCATGTTCACGCTGATTTATCCCGCGAGCAGGATTTTCCCACTGCTTATTTCGTTCTCGATTTTGGCCGCAGCTAATGGCGCTATTTACCCAATAGTCGTGAACAGCGCGCTACAGCAGTTTAGTCAGAATGCCGCTAAGGCCGCAGGATTACAGAACTTCTTACAGATCAGCATTGCCTTTGGTGCATCAAGCTTAGTCGCTATGTGGGCAAGTCTTGGTGAAGTGGCGATTGGTTGGGGTATCCTATGTTGCGCTATTTTAGTTGTGGTCGGCTATATACTTAAGAGTCAACAAGAGTGGGGCGACTTTGCCAAACATTTCACTAAGCCAGATCCCGCACGGGTAGGCATAATGTCCGATGTGAAGCAAAATCCAGCGGATTGAGTGTAATAGCAACAATTGGCGCATAATTGAGAGTTAGTGCTTTACAGTCAACAGACTTACTTATATTATGCGCCTCGTTCGGAGGGGTGGCAGAGTGGTTTAATGCACCGGTCTTGAAAACCGGCGTGGGTTTATAGCCCACCCAGGGTTCAAATCCCTGCTCCTCCGCCATATTTAGTCAAAAAGCCGCTAAGCAATTAGCGGCTTTTTGCATTTTAGCTATTTTAGCCTTGCGTTTCTGATCCGAAACGCAGTGTTTCAGCCATATTTCACAAGCAAAGCCATCAGCAATGATGACTTTGCTTGTATTATTTAACTCTAGATTTCCTCATTCAACATAATGCCTGACAATCTCAGCCATCATTACACTTTGGGGAGTTTGTGTTGGACCATGGCAAGAGCAAAGGAATGCCAATCTGCATTAGCATAGCTGCTCACCAGATCTCGCAGGATAGTCGGTTCGCCAGCATTATCAACTGGTTGCAAAATTATCGGCAAATTCAGTGCATTGCAGTAATCCCGCCGCTCCACCACAAAAAACTGCTTCTTGTAGGGGAGTAGCAATGTGTCCTCAGCTTGCGCATTAAAATCACGCGCGGCTAAATAGCCAGTAAACCAATGATTGAGTAATGTGTCACATTGCTTAGTGTGGAATAAGCCTCCCCAATCATCCCCGAGTATGGCTTTACCCGACAGGACTCGCTGGCAATGATGAAAATCGATAAACCCTAGCTCACGTGTAATCACTTGTTGGCAATGCTTAAGCTGGAGATCTGAGTGTGATATGCCCAATTTCGCCATTAAGGTCGCGACTCTTTGCTTGGCTAACGGCTCATCCTGCTGACAAGCTTTGAGCAGTTTTTTAGCGCGAACTTTGGTTTCATTTAATGCGATGGCGCTTGAGTCTTTCATCTTGGCTAACTTCATTTTGCATTACCTCCATGACTGACTCGATTTGCTCGCGGCACGTGAATGAAAGGCCAAATACTGATGATCAATAAACTCAAGAGACAAGCTAAGATGTCCGCAATTGGAAAGGCCATCCACAACTTAACCAAAGAGTTTGGCATGATATTAATGTTTAATGCGCCTGTGATAAATGAAATATCTGTAAAGGATAGTTGAGGTAACAGGACCAGCAGGGGCAGTAACAAACCATAGATTTTTATCCCAGATAATAGCAATGCAAGCTTAGGGCGATTTGTGCCTTGATACACAGCAATCGCAATACCTGTGATCCCCGCCAAAGGTAAAGCGATAAACGTCACACTCGAAATCTTAATACAACCAGTTTTAGCTTAGTGGCAAGATAGCGAGTAATACTCTTGAGGACACGTTCGCCCGCTCGTTGAGACTTGACCAAGATGATAAAGTCATCCGCGTAGCGGGCGAAGTGATGCCCTCTGCTTCCCAGCCCTTTATCCAGACTATTCAACATGATGTTTGATAGTAATGGTGAGAGTGGGCCGCCCTGAGGTACGCCTTCGAAGCTTGCTTCAAATTGGTCGTTGATCATCACGCCTGCACGCAGGTATTTACCAATAAGCGCCAGCAGACGCTTATCCTGTACCTTGATCCTTAACTGAGTCATTAAGAGATCATGATTTACTCGATCAAAGAACTTGGACAGATCAACATCGACGGCAAATTTGCGTTTATGTTTGATGATATCCCTGACTTGCAAGACCGCTTGTTTGGCATTCCTATTCGGTCTAAAGCCGAAGCTATTAGCCGAGAAGGAAGGGTCAAACAACGGCGAGAGAATTTGAGCAATTGATTGCTGTATCACACGATCAATGACGTTAGGGATACCCAGTTTGCGTTTACCGCCATAGGGTTTGTCGATCTATACGCGTCTGACTGCTGAGGGTTGATATTCACCTAACTCAAGTTGAGAATTACACTGTTGCCAACCGCCTTGCTGCACCCAAAGCGGGTAGGCTTCGATGGTCATGCCATCGATACCAGCCGCGCCATTATTGGCTTTAACCTGACGCCAAGCTCGGTGTAGATTCTCAGGCTGAAGCAGTTGTTGGAATAAATCGCTGTTGAAGGCTGGTTGCTCATTTACGGTGGCCATTAGATCACGTGGTTTCATCGTCTTGTCCCCTTACTTAGTGGGGGAGGCCCTGCCAACTCACCTCTAGCCTACGCCTCATATGATGTTCTTGTTCATCAGCTCGCAAATTTGCTAGCGGCCTCCTTCAAACCAATCCTCGCGGATAAGCCCTTGCCATTCGCTAGTAGTTAACGTTTAATAACAGGATGTTATTGAACAGTGACCTTCCTACAGAGGACTTTCACCTCATTAGTTCATGCCCATGCTGGGCGTACACAAAGCCATCAATTTGACTGTCTTACGCTGCGCTTCAACCAGCAAATTATGGCGGCGTTATATGCCTAGTTCCTTGGTATGGTACCATTAGTTAGTGAAGCGAAAGCACCAAAAGACACTGGAGCAATTTTATCTTCGCCCTACCAGCGGCACTACACCCTGGAAGGACATCGAAGCTTTGTTTAAAGCATTAGGTGCAGACGTTTCCGAAAGAGCAGGCTCTCGAGTCGCAGTTGTGCTGTTTGATGAAGTACGAGTATTTCATCGGCCCCACCCATCTCCGAATACGGATAAAGGATCAATTATGTAGTGGTCAAGTAAAATTGGCCACGGTTTTAGAGTCATTCCAATATAAACGTTCTGACTCATTTGGCGTTAACCCACCATTATATTGATGGGGTCTGGTCTCACTGTAATATCCAGTGATGTAATTTGTGATCTCTTTATCTGCTTCTGTAAAATTCCCATAACCACTGGCAGGTATCCACTCAGATTTCAAACTTCTAAAGAAACGCTCCATTGGTGCGTTATCCCAACAATTCCCGCGGCGACTCATACTTTGCTCAATCTGAAGACGCCATATTAATTGTCTGAATTTCAAGCTTGTGTAATGCGAACCTTGATCGCTGTGATATATCACATTCTCAGGCTTACCCCTTAACTCAAATGCCATTTTCAAAGCTTTACAGGTCAGCGCACTATCTGGTGATAATGACAAAGCCCATCCAACAGGTTTGCGGGAAAATAAGTCTAAAACAACGGCTAGATAGGCCCAGCGATTACCGACCCAAACATACGTCACGTCGCCACACCACACTTGATCTGGTTGAGTTACTGCAAACTGTCGATTAAGCGTATTGGGGATTGCAACATGCTCTTGTGTCGCTTTCCTATAAGAATGCTTAGGCTGCTGACAGCTTAATAACCCAAGTTTTTTTCATTAGATTACGGGCTCGATAACGACTGAGACCAATCCCTTTGTTAGTCACTAATTGCGCTATCGTTCGCGCACCGGCAGAGCCATGACTAATACGATGTGCGGCCTTCACTTCACTGCATAAAATAGTAAAGTCTGTATCAATATGTTCTTTTCTTTTTAGCCAATACTTATAGCTACTTCGATGCACTTTGAATGCATTACAAATTGTGAGAATAGAGTGGCTCTGCTTGAGTGCGCTGATTAGCGTAAATTGTTCATCGAGTCTGACATCAAGAGAGCGGTAGCCTTTTTTAGGATAAGATTGTGCTCCTCAAGACGAGCTATTTGCTTCTTCAGCTCACGGATTTCAATTTGTTCAGGGGTAATCGGAGATGCTTTTGGTGTGCCACCCTGACGTTCTAGTTTTAACTGTCTCACCCATTTATCCATAGTGGATTTACCTACGTTCATCGCCTTTGCAGCTTCGATGATGCTATGGTTTTTATCGAGGACTAATTGGGCAGCTTCAAGTTTGAATTCAGCACTAAATGTTTTTCTGGTTGTCGATCTCATGTGTTCACCTAAAGTCATCTACGAGGCAATAATATCACCTCTATTTAGGTGGCCAAAATTAGTGTGCCACTACAATGTACGTGGTTCAATACAGGGTTAGCCGTATTGCCATCCTAACGCCGTCGGTGGTTGTGCCACATCCGCTGCCTCACCAGCTGCATTAACTCAAAAATTAAACTCATGCAGGCACCCTCGCTAAACGCAACTTGGGATTGATCTGCACTAATACAATTTCCCTCGCAATCGCCCAAATATAAGCAATCATTTCTCTCGCTATGGCTGTCACAACCACATTATAGTGTTTACCTTTTTGCATTAGCCGTTGATATCGACGGCAAAGCCGAAGTTGTGCTTGTCATGCCATATCAACAACTTGCTTCGGCAAACCTTCTTGTCTTAGCTGAAGGTCTGTAGAGATATTGGCGGGATAGCGATAGGTGTGCGCTCCCTCCACGATTAATCGCCTAGCCCGAGTATTGCCGCACTTGGTTATTGCTCCGAGATGACGTTTGCCGCCACTAGAGTGTTCAGCGGGGACGAGTCCTAAATAACTCATTAATTTTCTGGGATGATCAAAGCGTGTTAAGTCGCCTAATTCTGCAATTACACCCGTTGCAACCAAGAGCCGCACACCTCTTAGCGCTTGAATGGCTTTGACAACGGGATAATAGCGCCAATTTCTCACATGATGCGCAAAGTTCATTGTCTAATCGTTTTAGCCTTGCAATCCGTTCCGTGACAGTCTGTAGATATTCCTGCAAGACAATCTGCTGACTGGGATGGGGTAATATCAGTTCAGTTAGCCAACGTAAATGCTGTAGTGACCAATTGGCCGTACCTTTGTAGTTGATATTATTTCGAAGGAGTAACGCTTTAAGTTGGTATTTGGCATCCTTTAAATCCTTCATGGCAGTTTCCCTTGCACGGGAAAGGTCACGAATGGCTTTGTCTTCTGGTTCAGGCTCAGGCACATAGATGGGTGTGAGATCTTCAGATTTAAGTAGCTTAGCGAGTTTAAGCGCATCACGTTTATCAGTTTTGACTTTTTCACCAGGCTTTTTGGGAATGAGAGAGGGAGCGATAACGTAGCAACAGTGGCCTAAGCTAGTGAGGAGACGATAGATCCAATAGCCACAAGGCCTGCTTCGTAGACAAAGTGCAGTGTTGCATCTGGATACTTGGATTGAAATTGTTTTGCTAATTTAGTGATGGATGCTTTTGCACTAGAAACGCGGCCATAATGTACCGATTGTGCACCATAATGGTCTTCGATATAGGCGACTTCGACGAATTCTTTATGAGTATCTAAGCCAATGAAAAGTATGTTATGTTTTATCATGCTGATCTCCAATTTTTAGTTTCTTTGACAAAACTATTATGGCTCTGGCTTTAAGCTAATCCACGATTGATTGGAGATCAGCATCTTTGTGGGGAGTCATTATGTCTATGCCTAAAGGAACATCATGCTAGAAATTAGCTCAGCCATAGAAATCTTAGCGAAGGAATGGGTAAGACTATTTAGGATAAAACCATTTCTAACGGGTATTGCTACTAGTATTTTGATAGGTACTATGGCTGGTGGCATCACTTATCTCGACAAAATTGATCGTGAAAAGAGAGAAAGTAAACGCCTTGAAAGCTTAGATTATCAGAATCAGATTAAGCAGCTTGATGAAATGGAATTAAATGTAAAGCAGTTGCTTGCATTTGTAGATAATCAAAAGAAAACTCTACAAGAGACTGAAGATACAATCTCTAGCCTAAAATCAGAAAAGGAAAAGCTGCAACCGTTGGTAGAAACAGATAGGGCAGTAGTCGAAGCACTTTTCAAGGCTCAAGAAGAACGAGCTAATTCAAATGTCTGGCGTGAGAGATGGATCGGCTTTGGATTTGGAGTGGTCGCCTCACTGATTGCTTCGTTCATCTGGTTTGTCGTGAGCTTGCTCATCAAAGGTAGGCATAACAAGCTAATGCAGCCGACCGTTGGCGCGTCGGCAGATTAGGGCGTTAATCCATAGAAATTTTCATCCGAAACTGACGAGTTAGAGTTAAGGCTTTAACTCGGAAATGTCCCAAAAGAAGGTTAGGGCGCTTCACTCGATATCTATAAAAACTCCTGAAAATGACATATTTATGTCCATAGCGGCTCAAAATCGGCAACATCTTAGTATTTTATTGTGACTTTTTGGACAAGCATAAGCGCGTTGCTAGGTGTTTCTGGCTAGTTTGCGAGTCCAATATACCAAAGCATTCACGTAGCGACGATTAAATTGTTTAAGATACAGTCAAGTGGAACTGGTGATGTGTTCGAGCGACTCCTATGTTGATAAATCACGTCATCAACATTACAACAAATTAATCGGTAAGATTTAGCAGTGGAAATATAGCTACGAACCAATTTCAATTAAGCTTGGTAAACATATGAATTATTGTAAGTAATCATTCTAATGGAGCAACATAATTTGATTGGGGCATTGTTTCATAAAATTCATTTCTAACACGTCATCTATACTTCAAAAGTGTTCGCATAGCTGCGTGTGAGATGCACTTTGTTAAAAAGCAGCAAACACAAAGTTTAATGCGCTCTGGATGAACAGTTTTGCACCATAACGGAGCAAAACTGTTGAAGGAGTGAGTTATAGCCTTGAGATATAATAAAAAAAGTCAGACTCACGAAATGACACAAAACTCATTTGGAATGACAAGCCACACAATAAAAATACGACGATTTCAAGCAATATAGAGAATATTTAACATAATATATATTGTGCGCAGCTTTGTGTGGAAGGGTTTAGATGTGCCGATAAGTGTCGTTATCGGCATTAGCGCGTCATTTCTCCTCGGCTCAGCCTTCGCTCGTCGGCATTCCTTGCTATGCCTTAGCGATGTCTAAATGGTTCTTCTGGTGTGACTCTTCGCAGTTCGCCTTGGCAATGTGGGCACTGGATAAATATCGAGTCAAAATCATCGTACCACCAAGGCTTATTGCAGTTGTTACATTGCAGCTCGGGCTTATCTTGGCGTTCAACCATGCTGTAGCCGCCATCATAAGGGATTATTTGCATGATGCTGTGTCCTTAAGTTGTTCTAGTGTGTCGTCAAGTTCGCCCAGTAACACGCAAGATTTAGCGATTAATTGCAGTTGAGCATCTTCAGGCGCTAAGCCTTTCAGTAAAAACTCGTTAATGGCCTGTATGCCGTTACGTAGCTGGATTGCGCTACTAATTAGTGATTCGTCCATGCTCAGACATCCTTATTGTGTGGATTGGCCATCGTTCTTGGTGCCGATGCGATTAACGACGTTATTGGCGTGATTGTTAAGCCAAAGCGTTTTAGTTCAAGGCCGCCAAAGTTGTTCACGACAAAGCTTGAGCTATCAACTTGATATTCTCCGGCTTGATACGTCTTAGTTGGATCTTCGACTTGTAGCTTCATTTGGACAGGAAATTTCCCGCCTAAATATGCGTAAGCTCTTTGCTCGTAAATGGTTCGCCCGAGCTTACCGTCTTTCGGTGGCATGCTTCGGGCGGTTACGGTTACATCTTCCTGAAATACTTCGATTTTTAACATGGTTATAGCTCCTATGCGTAGGCTTTGAACGGTAAAATATTGGATTGTGCAACTATCGGTAATTGATACCAGTGCGGGACGATTAGCGGTTTAACTTCAATGACTTCTGAGCGTCTTAGTGTTGGGCACATACGGCTCACATCGAATTGCTGGCCGATATCGATACCGATGACTTTTAAACGGGCTTTATGTTCGTAGTATTGTGTGGACTTAAGTGATTTTCTTAAATCAGTTCCTAGTTGCCACATAACGGCATAACACTGAGTTGCATTTGCTGCCTGACGGCTTTTAACAACACCTAAAGACATTAATTGGTCTGCAATTGTTTGGTGTTCATCATGTGAGATTTGGATGGTTTTCATGGCGGTATCGATCTCTTTTAGGTGCGGGTAAAAGTCTTGTTCAGTGACTCGGCCATAAAATTGCAACGTATGACGTTTGAGCAAGGCCTGTCTTAAGCTGTGTTCTTCGCGTACAACACCAGTGCTTTCACAGTATTTAATGAGGTTTTCTAGATAGTTAAGTCTATCGATAGGAACACCGTCTTTTTTGCGGAGTTCTTTTTTTAGATGCCTTTGTAATTCAACGGCTTTGTTATATAGCTTGGTCATTATCCAAGTAGAACCTTCGCCCCAGTTACAGGTATGCCCGTCTGGATAAAGCTTGGGTTTACGACCTCGACCGATTTGCATAGATGACATGCCACGGATAAATGAGGCCTCTTTGCCCTTGCCTACTTGATGATTAACCGTCCAGTCGATAGCGGTAATCTCGGCACCATTACCGACTAATTGTGTAGTTTTCCCATCGGGTGTTTGACGGTATGAAATCTGAGTATTTTTGGTGAACGGAGGTAGACCGAATTGCGCTAAAACGTGATTAAAGATCGCCACACATTCATCAAGCGTTTGTAAGCCAAAAAGGTTATCCATGCGTTGCCAGCGTGACGGATTACCTTCTACCCTCACCCGTTGCCCATCACATCTAATTGTTAGTTTTGTACTGTAAGACCCTTCTAAAATTTTCTGGTTTACCGAAGGCGGTAAATATTCACCCGTTTCTAGTTCGACGCGTTCAATACGATGACGTCCAACAAACGGCAAGCTGCCTGCTGGATGGTCTTGCTGCATGAACAGACGGTCGATAAAAAACAATTCGATTAAAACCCTGTCAAGAAGTTTCACTTAAACATTTGTTTATGTGAACCAATACAAATATGTTGCATGATAATAGGCCAAACAAAAGTGGGTGTAAACTAATATTAAAGTAGGTGTCAGCATGGAAAACTTAAACATGAGTATTGGTAGCGT
Source organism: Shewanella sp. DC2-4 (assembly GCF_013248875.1). Taxonomy (NCBI): domain Bacteria; kingdom Pseudomonadati; phylum Pseudomonadota; class Gammaproteobacteria; order Alteromonadales; family Shewanellaceae; genus Shewanella; species Shewanella sp. DC2-4. The sequence continues at coordinate 1,999,297 of NZ_JABRVR010000002.1, forward strand.
ACTAAAAGACAGGCGGATAGCTCTAAATATCAAGCAAGAAGATATCGCTGAACAGTTAGGGTTGACGGTGCAGACTGTAAGCAAGTGGGAAAGGGATTTAACTGAGCCGAAAGCTAGCCAAGTTACTCAGTTAAGCCAGTTGTTGAAAATTACTGAGAAGGAAATTTGTAGCGGTAAAATTGCTATTGAAACAAATATAGATCCAATTGGATTTATGAAAAAAGTAGCTTCTATCAAAGTGTTAATTGATGACGTTACATTTACATCTATTCTTTATGATTACATCGATAGTAAAACTGAGTTTTTATTTAGCCTTGAAAAAGCACTTAAAAAGACGCATGGGTTTAACTCTGATGACCTAAAAAATCTTCCTAGCGATGTTGAGGAGTATGCACTCCAAATGACGGAGATACGGAACGATATTAATGACCTTGAAGGTATCTGATTGTCCGGATGTCCGGAGTTAGTTTGGGTGTAAGATGTGCCGATAAGTGTCGTTATCGGCATTAGCGCGTCATTTCTCCTCGGCTCAGCCTTCGCTCGTCGGCATTCCTTGCTATGCCTTAGCGATGTCTAAATGGTTCTTCTGGTGTGACTCTTCGCAGTTCGCCTTGGCAATGTGGGCACTGGATAAATATCGAGTCAAAATCATCGTACCACCAAGGCTTATTGCAGTTGTTACATTGCAGCTCGGGCTTATCTTGGCGTTCAACCATGCTGTAGCCGCCATCATAAGGGATTATTTGCATGATGCTGTGTCCTTAAGTTGTTCTAGTGTGTCGTCAAGTTCGCCCAGTAACACGCAAGATTTAGCGATTAATTGCAGTTGAGCATCTTCAGGCGCTAAGCCTTTCAGTAAAAACTCGTTAATGGCCTGTATGCCGTTACGTAGCTGGATTGCGCTACTAATTAGTGATTCGTCCATGCTCAGACATCCTTATTGTGTGGATTGGCCATCGTTCTTGGTGCCGATGCGATTAACGACGTTATTGGCGTGATTGTTAAGCCAAAGCGTTTTAGTTCAAGGCCGCCAAAGTTGTTCACGACAAAGCTTGAGCTATCAACTTGATATTCTCCGGCTTGATACGTCTTAGTTGGATCTTCGACTTGTAGCTTCATTTGGACAGGAAATTTCCCGCCTAAATATGCGTAAGCTCTTTGCTCGTAAATGGTTCGCCCAGGCTTACCGTCTTTCGGTGGCATGCTTCGGGCGGTTACGGTTACATCTTCCTGAAATACTTCGATTTTTAACATGGTTATAGCTCCTATGCGTAGGCTTTGAACGGTAAAATATTGGATTGTGCAACTATCGGTAATTGATACCAGTGCGGGACGATTAGCGGTTTAACTTCAATGACTTCTGAGCGTCTTAGTGTTGGGCACATACGGCTCACATCGAATTGCTGGCCGATATCGATACCGATGACTTTTAAACGGGCTTTATGTTCGTAGTATTGTGTGGACTTAAGTGATTTTCTTAAATCAGTTCCTAGTTGCCACATAACGGCATAACACTGAGTTGCATTTGCTGCCTGACGGCTTTTAACAACACCTAAAGACATTAATTGGTCTGCAATTGTTTGGTGTTCATCATGTGAGATTTGGATGGTTTTCATGGCGGTATCGATCTCTTTTAGGTGCGGGTAAAAGTCTTGTTCAGTGACTCGGCCATAAAATTGCAACGTATGACGTTTGAGCAAGGCCTGTCTTAAGCTGTGTTCTTCGCGTACAACACCAGTGCTTTCACAGTATTTAATGAGGTTTTCTAGATAGTTAAGTCTATCGATAGGAACACCGTCTTTTTTGCGGAGTTCTTTTTTTAGATGCCTTTGTAATTCAACGGCTTTGTTATATAGCTTGGTCATTATCCAAGTAGAACCTTCGCCCCAGTTACAGGTATGCCCGTCTGGATAAAGCTTGGGTTTACGACCTCGACCGATTTGCATAGATGACATGCCACGGATAAATGAGGCCTCTTTGCCCTTGCCTACTTGATGATTAACCGTCCAGTCGATAGCGGTAATCTCGGCACCATTACCGACTAATTGTGTAGTTTTCCCATCGGGTGTTTGACGGTATGAAATCTGAGTATTTTTGGTGAACGGAGGTAGACCGAATTGCGCTAAAACGTGATTAAAGATCGCCACACATTCATCAAGCGTTTGTAAGCCAAAAAGGTTATCCATGCGTTGCCAGCGTGACGGATTACCTTCTACCCTCACCCGTTGCCCATCACATCTAATTGTTAGTTTTGTACTGTAAGACCCTTCTAAAATTTTCTGGTTTACCGAAGGCGGTAAATATTCACCCGTTTCTAGTTCGACGCGTTCAATACGATGACGTCCAACAAACGGCAAGCTGCCTGCTGGATGATCTTGCTGCATGAACAGACGGTCGATAAAAAACAATTCGATTAAAACCCTGTCAAGAAGTTTCACTTAAACATTTGTTTATGTGAACCAATACAAATATGTTGCATGATAATAGGCCAAACAAAAGTGGGTGTAAACTAATATTAAAGTAGGTGTCAGCATGGAAAACTTAAACATGAGTATTGGTAGCGTACTAAAAGACAGGCGGATAGCTCTAAATATCAAGCAAGAAGATATCGCTGAACAGTTAGGGTTGACGGTGCAGACTGTAAGCAAGTGGGAAAGGGATTTAACTGAGCCGAAAGCTAGCCAAGTTACTCAGTTAAGCCAGTTGTTGAAAATTACTGAGAAGGAAATTTGTAGCGGTAAAATTGCTATTGAAACAAATATAGATCCAATTGGATTTATGAAAAAAGTAGCTTCTATCAAAGTGTTAATTGATGACGTTACATTTACATCTATTCTTTATGATTACATCGATAGTAAAACTGAGTTTTTATTTAGCCTTGAAAAAGCACTTAAAAAGACGCATGGGTTTAACTCTGATGACCTAAAAAATCTTCCTAGCGATGTTGAGGAGTATGCACTCCAAATGACGGAGATACGGAACGATATTAATGACCTTGAAGGTATCTGATTGTCCGGATGTCCGGAGTTAGTTTGGGTGTAACAGGAACCCAAACCTAAAAAGTCTGTTTCGGTCGGGGGCGCTTCGCTTGCCTCCCCCTTCCTCCACGCTGCAACAAGGACGAGTTGCAAGCCGTCAGAAACTCTCAAAATGAGAGTAGAGTCCACTGTTAAAGTATGTGGACTCAGGGGCTCTCGCTGTCACTTGTGGCCTTTCCCGCTATGGCGGGCCCCTTTCCAAGTTCTCGCTTAATCCCCTTCGAAAAAGTACCACCAATGGTACAAAAGTGCAGTATTACAGTACTGCACTTTTGAGTGCTGTAAGTTGGTTTTGTCTTCGACCGTTTGACGGTAAACGCGCTGCAAGTCAGCAGCTAAAGAAAAAGAGTCTGGCGGGGAAAATAAACGGGCAAAAAGCGCCCTATCAAGAGCGCTTGGCATTAAGGGACAAGTCCCTTAATAATCCCACTCATCAAGAATTACGTGGAAGTTTATCTAAAATAGCCTGAGGCCCATCAATAGCTAAAGTATTATTTTTAAAGCTAAAGATTAGTTCTAAAACTTCAGCCTCTGTTAAAGTCTCATTATCAATCAAATTAGACTTCGCCATTGAAATAAGTATTTCTGGTGTCATACGACGTACATTATTTTTTATCGGCATGGCTTCTCTCCAAAGAAAACTGGGGGTTATCTCGAATATCTTTTAAATACGGCATTTTTTCATAAATGTAGCTAGGTATATCTTCGGGACTTTTTCTAGCAAGCATTTCAAGGTATTCGTCATCAGTAATTCGACTCTTGACTATCACAGGCATGAGATTCTCCTCTTAGTTAGTGCCTATTTATAATATCGCACAAAAATTAAACCATTGGAATGATCTCTTACAAAAAAACCTATACTTTTTAATTAGTTGACAGATTAAGTGATGCTTTCTAATTTTATTCTGTCAACTAAAAGTGGGCTTCGCACAATCCAAGTTATGCAAAACTCAGCCCTTTCAGGGCTGTTTTTTTATGTCCGGATGCTACAAAAAAAAGCAGTTTTACATAACGTGAGATCACATTGTGCGCAGCCTTGTATCTAATCACTCTATACCTTTCAAATGATCGATTGGTTTGTTGAACGCACTTTCATGACGTTCAATTTGGCTAGTGTGCAAATATTGCGATGTAGTGTCGATACTTTCGTGGCCAGCGTCGGCTTGTACATGGGATAACGGTCTGCGGTTGATATTGATATCGTGCGTAATGCCAGTGTGACGAATATTGTGGGCAGTTAGTTTGCGCATCTGCGCCGCATCTTGTGTAAAGCCATCGATTTCTATACGTTCTGCAGCCAGATTAATTATTTTTTGAATTTCGTCGCGAACATGACGAATGCCTAGATTGGCATTGAGGATACCAACATCTCGGCCGCGTCCAGCAGCTTTGTGCCGTACAAACAAAGGATGATTTTCGTTTGGTCCTGGATAATCCGTTAATCCTAAAAACTGACGATATTTGACTAACGCATCGAGCAAAGCTTTTGAAATCGCAACGCTGCGTCTTTTACCACCTTTACTCAACGGAATATGAAAACTCCAGATGCCCGTTTGCTGATTACGTTTAAACTGGTTCATCACCGGCGAATAACCCGCACGTGCAGACACATCTGAAACGCGTAAATAACAGCAATAAATCAATGTAATGAGGAATAAACTTCTTTGATGTAACTCAGGAAATTCTTCTGCTAGTCCAGTAACGGTCGCCATAATATATGACCACTGTAATTCAGTGAATGCGAGACTATTTTCATCTTCATGACTTTGACGCTGATATTGCCTGTTTGCTGCAAATCGACTGTGATTAAGCCAGATTTGAGCAGGATTCCGCTCACAATATTCTTCACTTGTCAGATACGAATAAAACGAAGACAAAATGGCCATTTTTGTTTTTAACGCATTATCGCTTAACACATAAGGCTGGATTTGCCCGAGTTGTTTTTTGCCGACAAATGGTCGCCATTGCGAGTTTGGAACCCGTTCATCATGCAGTTTATCGTACTTAAACTGTGGCACATTAAAATAACCGATCAGTGCTATCGGCGGTGCTTGGCAATAATCAACGTAACGACTCATGTCTTTGCGCGTAACTTGAATGGGAGACATTGAAACCACATCAAAACACCAATGCAGAAACGTAGTGAGTTCACTGCGATAAGCTTTATAGTTGTTTTCGTTATGCTTTTGCTCAAATAGCCAATCACTGGCATGCTCGATGACTAAGCCCGCATCAACCACCTTTTTCATGCTAATTTGGGTGATATATTGGTTAACAATACTATTGCCAACTTGTATGAATTCAAATGAGTCAAATAACGGGATTACTGGAGGAAGTTGCATATTACATCTGAATTATAAGAGTTTCTTGTATGATAATACTTAAACGCAAATGCCGATAATGTTATTTATCGGCATCAAGATATGTCAGATTTTTAGTGCAACTTGAAAATGAACATTGCTGACAAGTAATACGCTTTTTGCAGCAGATCAAGCATAGCTGCCACACTTGCTGTTTCGATTGGCTATCTAAGCACGTGAAGTCAGATGCGCAGATGTGTCCATCATGTATTAGCTGTGCCAATTTATGCGCTGAAATTGATAAGTTAATTCGATTAGTCATGCCCTTTCCCTCCCTATCATTGTTTGATAGTAACAGAATACACAAATGAGAATCGTTATCAACAATGTAATTTAAGGATTGCCACTCACCTCGCTATTTTATGCAAGATTTTGCACCGCTTTGAAATGTGTCTACTACACTGATTATGTGATCATTATTTTTACTTGAATGAGGTATCGGATGCTGATTGATCTTGCAAAGAAAAACCCTCTTTTTTCCGGTAAAAAGTCTACCGAGACAACAGAGTCTGGTATTCCTTGGAAGGTATTAGTGGTCGATGATGAACCTGATGTTCATACCGTCACTAAGCTTGCCCTCTCCCGCTTTAAACTTGATGGCCGTGCCCTCACCTTTATTAATGCTTATAGTGCCGAACAAGCAAAAGAATTACTCAATCAAGAACATGACATCGCCATTGCCTTTATTGATGTTGTCATGGAAAGTGACCATGCGGGGTTAGAACTAGTAAAGTGGATCCGTGAAGAATTATTGAATAAAACCACTCGATTGATCTTACGTACAGGCCAGCCAGGGCAAGCACCTGAAGAAGACGTTATCGTCAATTACGATATCAATGATTACAAAGCAAAAGCTGAACTGGATTCCCGTAAACTGATGACTAGCGTCTACTCAGCCCTTCGCTCTTATCGCGATATCATGGAAATCGAGCAAGCAAGGCGCACCCAAATAAATCACCGTAAGGGCTTAGAAAGAGTACTAGAAGCCACCTCAGGATTATTTGAACTGCGCACCCTACATAAATTCGCCGATGGGCTACTGACTCAAGTGGCCACTCTACTTAATCTCGATTCAGAAACGCTACTGCTGACTTGTAATGCGATTGATGCAATTAGTGGTCATGTTGAACCTGTCAATATAGAAATCCTTGCAGGTACTGGCCAATTTGCGAATAAATCCCACATTACGCAACTACCTGAACATATTGATCGTCTACTGCGCAGTGCGCTCACCCAACAGCGGTGCCTTTATGAAGACAATTGTTTTATCGGTTACTTTCCCACCAAAGGCGGTTTAATCAATCTACTTTATATGGATGGTATTGATAGAATTGATGATCTTGATAAGAAACTCATTGATATTTTTGCCATCAACGTGGGCATAGCTTTTGAAAATTTGCTGCTCAATCAGGAGGTGGAAGATACACAATCAGAGCTTATTTTACGTTTAGGTGATGTTGTTGAAAGCCGCTCGAAAGAAGCTGCCAATCATGTGAAACGTATGGCGGAGTATTGTTCTCAATTAGCATTACTCGCCGGTTTAAGTGAATACGAAGCCGATTTACTGCGCCGTGCCTCACCAATGCATGACATTGGTAAAATTGCGATCCCCGATGCTGTCCTACTTAAACCCGGCAAATTAGATGACGAAGAATGGAAAGTTATGCGTCAGCACCCTATGATTGGCCATCAAATTCTTGCAAATTCTGAGAGACCAATACTAAAGGCCGCATCAATTATTGCACTGCAACATCATGAAAAATATGATGGTTCTGGTTATCCTGCAAATCTAAAACAAGACGAAATTCACATTTTCTCGCGGATTGTGGCAATCGCAGATGTGTTTGATGCCCTTTCCCATGCCCGCTGTTATAAAACAGCTTGGCCTTTAGAAGAGGTTTTAGCTGAAATGCGTAAAGGGGCGGCAACACACTTTGATCCTCACTTATTACAGCTCTTTATTGAAAATGTAGACATTTTTGTCAAAGTAAAAGAAAACTGGAAGGATCACTAATCTGTAATATGCCCAGTTGATGGTCTTGATGTTTAGAAAGCCATATCAAGCACTTTCAAAGATATATCAAGGCAGTTTTAACCATTGTCATCTGCGAGAAAATCAAAAACAGCCGTTTTAGTTTCACCATTAACGCTAAAACTAACAAAGCCACGCCAAACCATGTAGCCACTACTACAAGAACCGTAGACTAACTGACCGATATAAGTCATTTTGTCAGTTTGCTTCACATTTACAGGAATAACACCCATAAACATGTCTCTTCCTTCTAAGCGGATTTGCACATTAGAAATTGGCATGGAAGATAACAACTGTAATGTCAATGGCTTTTCGCTTGGTGCACTACCTGGTGACAAGCGAAAAGTGAGCTCAACATCCCCAACTTTTTTAACACAATCCCCCTTAGAAAATTGGCAAAGTGAAGGATCAAGACTGCTTTTAAGTGTGACTTGCTTTGCATCTTCCTTACAAGCTGTGAGATTGAAGCTAAATAATGCAATAAATAAATAGGGACTCAGACGAGTTAGCACAAAGATTAACCTTATGATGCAATATGTTAACATTCTATGGCGTAGGTTGATCTAGATCAACTTTCCACACCCCTTCTTTGGTATCTTTTTTGATATGGCTCAAGTATCATTGCGAAACCTCATATTTGAGCAAAAATATGCAGGGTAACGCATTGACATCACTCAGCAACCTTAATAGGGAGGCTGAGTTTTATGTCATTTATAACAGGTAAAGCTTGTCTTTACTAAAAGTAAAAGTAATAAGCAGTGGAAGCATTATGATGAACCATTCCCAGCCAACAGGCGCTGATTACAATTACGCCATTGTCCGCCAATTTGCCTTAACCACAGTTTTGTGGGGTATTGTTGGTATGTCAGTCGGCGTATTAATTGCGGCTCAGTTAATCTGGCCTCAGCTGAACTTTGACACTCCTTGGTTAACGTATAGTCGCTTGCGACCATTACACACCAATGCGGTGATCTTCGCGTTCGGTACATCAGCCCTTTTTGCAACATCCTATTATGTCGTACAACGCACCTGTCAAACCCGACTATTTGCACCTAAGTTAGCCGCATTTACGTTTTGGGGATGGCAAGCCATCATTCTGTCAGCAGCTATCTCTTTACCAATGGGTTTCACCCAAGGAAAAGAATACGCTGAATTAGAATGGCCTATCGATATCGCAATTACTATCGTTTGGGTGTCCTACGCTATCGTGTTCTTCGGTACTATTATCAAACGAACAACTTCGCATATTTATGTGGCGAACTGGTTCTTTGGTGCCTTTATTATTACCGTTGCCGTACTTCACATAGTTAACTCTATGGCAGTACCAGTCAGTCTGTTCAAGTCATACTCTCTGTATAGCGGCGCTGTCGATGCTATGGTGCAGTGGTGGTATGGTCACAACGCTGTAGGTTTCTTATTAACCGCAGGCTTCTTGGGGATGATGTATTACTTCGTACCTAAGCAAGCAGGTCGTCCTGTGTACTCTTACCGTCTTTCTATTGTCCACTTTTGGGCACTGATCGCACTGTATATCTGGGCTGGTCCTCACCACTTACATTACACAGCTTTACCTGACTGGACTCAGTCTTTAGGTATGGTGATGTCACTGATCCTATTCGCACCTTCTTGGGGCGGTATGATTAACGGTATCATGACCTTGTCTGGCGCTTGGCATAAACTGCGTACTGACCCTGTGTTACGTTTCTTAGTTGTTTCTCTGTCTTTCTACGGTATGTCTACCTTCGAAGGCCCTATGATGGCAATTAAGACAGTTAACGCATTATCACACTATACAGACTGGACTATCGGTCACGTTCACTCCGGCGCGCTAGGCTGGGTTGCAATGGTGTCAATCGGTTCTCTGTATCACTTGATCCCTGTATTGTTCGGTCACGGCCGTATGTACAGCATCAAGTTAATTAACGTCCATTTCTGGTTAGCGACTATTGGTACTGTACTTTACATCGTCTCTATGTGGATTTCAGGTGTAATGCAAGGTCTGATGTGGCGCGCAGTGAATGCTGACGGTACTTTGACTTACAGCTTTGTTGAAAGTCTGGAAGCTTCTTATCCTTTCTACTTTGTACGTTTCCTTGGCGGTTGTTTCTTCCTGACCGGTATGCTGATCATGGCATATAACGTGATCCGTACTGTGAAAGCCTCTAAAGATTCATTGCCAGCATTGGCTGAACCAACAGCGGCTTAAAGGAGCAAACTCGATGAAATTTAATCATGAGATAGTTGAAAAAAACATCGGTTTGTTAGCGATTTTTACCGTTATCGCTATCAGCTTCGGTAGTCTCGTTGAAATCACACCGTTGATTTTTCAAAAAGATACGACTGAGCCAGTTGAAGGTTTAAAGCCATACACTGCCCTGCAAATTGAAGGTCGTGACATTTATGTTCGTGAAGGTTGTTATAACTGTCACAGCCAGATGATCCGTCCTTTACGTGCAGAAACTGAACGTTATGGTCACTACTCTGTCGCGGGCGAATCAGTTTGGGATCATCCATTCCAATGGGGTTCTAAGCGTACGGGTCCTGATCTTGCACGTGTTGGCGGTCGTTATAGCGATAAATGGCATGAAGTTCACTTAATCGATCCTCGTGCTGTAGTTCCTCAATCGAATATGCCAGGGTTCCCATGGTTAGCCGAAAACAAGTTAGACGGCAAACTAACGGGTGACAAGATGACTATCCTACGTAACCTGCATAAAGGTGGTTACAAAGGTAATGATCTTTATACCGATGAAGAAATCGCAGGCGCACAGCAAGCTGTTGCAGGTAAGACAGAAATGGACGCCTTGATTGCATATCTTCAGTCTTTGGGTCACGCACTCAAATAAGGAGGCAATATATGGATTACGGCACATTACAAGGCATTTTGACCATCATTGTGATGCTGACCTTCGTCGGTATATTTGCTTGGGCATATAGCTCGCGTCGTCAAAAATCATTTGATGAAGCAGCTAACCTTGTGTTTTCCGATGAGGAAGTCAACAAGGTATCGAAGGACTCAGGAGAGAATAAGTGATGAGTAGCTTCTGGAGTGTTTGGATTACTGTACTCTCGTTAGTCGTGATCGCGGGTTGTTTTCTATTACTGCGTGTGTGTTCTAAGAACACCACTGACGTAAAAGAAGGCGAATCCATGGGTCACAGTTTCGACGGTATTGAAGAACTCAATAACCCACTGCCAAAATGGTGGAGTTATATGTTCTATATCACTATCGTGTTTGGTTTGATCTATTTGGCCCTATTTCCTGGTTTAGGTAACTATAAAGGCCTATTAGGCTGGACCAGTTCTAACCAGAGTATCGGCACAGAGCATGGCATTAAAGCCGATTCTGCCGCAGCGATTGAGCTAGCAGCAAAAGAAGGTCTTTATGTTCAGTATGATCAAGAAGTAAAACACGCTGATGAAAAATATGGCCCAATCTTCGCGGCTTACTTGGCAACACCACTAGAAGAATTAGTGAAAAACCAAGAAGCGTTGAAAGTGGGTGGCCGTTTGTTCCTGCAAAACTGTGCTCAGTGCCATGGTTCTGATGCACGTGGTAGCAAAGGCTTCCCTAATCTTACCGATGGTGACTGGTTATATGGTGGTGAATTAGCCACGATTAAGACCACTATCATGGCAGGTCGTCATGGCATGATGCCACCCAAAGGTGGTTTGCCAATCGAAGATAGCGAGATTGCTGGTTTAGCTGAATACGTTGTTAAATTGTCTGGTCGTGAGCATGACGAGAAACTCGCTGCCCAAGGTCAAGGGTCATTCATGAAAGGTTGTTTTGCGTGTCATGGTATGGACGCTAAAGGCAACAAGTTTATGGGTGCTCCTAACTTAACTGACGATGTTTGGTTATATGGCGGTAGCCGTGGCATGATCGAAGAGACCATTAAACATGGTCGCGCAGGTGTGATGCCAGCGTGGAAAGACGTTCTCGGTGAAGAGAAAGTTCACGTCATTACAGCTTATGTTTATAGCTTGTCAAACAAGTAATTAGGTATAAGTAACACTAAGGCCTCGAAGACTTCGAGGCCTTTTTTTTAAAGTGCTAAAACCGTCTTTTAACGGTAAAATGGCGCAAATTTTTTGAATGGGTATCTGACATGAGCGAACAACAAGCCTGGTATAAGCAGTTCTGGCCTTGGTTTTTAATTATTCTTCCTTTATGTGCCGTCGTCGCAAGTTTTACCACGCTAAAAATTGCCCTTACGAACTCGGACTCTTTAGTCGCCGAGGATTACTACAAAGATGGCAAAGCCATTAATATGGACTTAAGTAAAGTGAAGTATGCCAAACAAATAGGCATGAATTTTTCACTCGATCAAGCCAATAATGAGATTTTACTGACGCAGCAAGGGGGACCTGCATATCAAGCCGCCTTGAAAGTCGAGTTCTATCATCCAACCATTGCCGACAGAGATATGAAACTCACTGCGACGGCCGATGCCAGCAATGTGTATCGCATTAGCATCCCTACTACCCTAACCGGCCCTTGGGAAGTACGCCTCGAAAGTTACGACGGTAAATGGCGAATTCACCAACGCGTTGAATTAAAAGATCACGTCCAACTTTGGCTGAATTGATTGTGGTTAAATAAGTAGCGCTATGACGTATCCAAGTTGTTTTCACTGCCAAGAGCCCGTTCTGACGGGCCAGCAGTTTGTGACTCGCATTAATGACCGTGATGAACTGATGTGTTGCCCTGGCTGTCAGGCGGTTTCTCAAGCGATTGTCGATGCGGGATTACTCAGTTATTACAAGTTCCGCACTGAGCCTGGCAGTAAACAGAATGCCCTGGTCCCCGAAGCATTAACGCAATTTAGCGCCTATGACTTGCCCGAAGTGCAGCAAGACTTTGTGCATTCTGAGGACAATGTCGAATCAGTATCACTCTCCATCGATGGTATCACCTGTGCCGCCTGTGCTTGGTTAATTGAACACAAAGTCAAACAACTTGCGGGCGTGAGCCAAGTGCTAGTCAACTCAACCACCCAACGCGCCATGATCAGTTGGGATAAACGCAAGGTAAAACTTAGCGATATTCTCGGACAAATTAGTCGTATTGGCTATCAAGCCGCGCCCTACCAAGTTGACGAACAAGAGCTCAACAATAAACTCAATAGTCGCAAATTTTTACTGCGTTTAGGCTTAGCTGGCTTTGCGACTATGCAAGTTATGATGTTCGCCCTCGCCCTTTATACTGGCTACTTCACCGATTTAGACGTGCAATATCGGGACTATTTCCGCTGGGTTAGCATGATTTTTGCCACGCCTGTGGTGCTTTATTCGGCGCAGCCCTTCTATTTTAGTGCCATTCGTACCCTGCTCAGCGGCAAACTCAATATGGATGTGTCTGTTTCGATTGCCATTGGTGGTGCCTATACCGCAAGCTGTTTTGCCACAGTGAATGGCACAGGCGAAGTGTATTTTGAATCCGTATCCATGTTTACTTTCTTTTTGTTACTTGGGCGTTACTTCGAGCAAAAGGCAAGACAAAAGGCCTCGGTCAGCTCCAGTAATTTACATAAATTGGTGCCGCTCACTGCACACTTAGTCACCGAAAATGGTCAAGAAGAAATTCCGGCCAAAAAGTTACGCCTCAATGATGTGATCCTTGTGAAACCAGGGGAAATGGTTGCGGCCGATGGTGTGGTGATTGAAGGCCACACAAATATCAATGAAGCTATGCTCACAGGTGAGCAAATGCCCATTGAAAAACAGCAAGATCAGCAAGTGTACGCTGGTACTATCAACGTCGACCAACCGATAAAAGTTAAAGTTACCGCATTGGGGCAAGACCAACTCGTGGCTGAAATTATTCGACTGCAGGAACTGGCATCCAATACAAAACCTGCGATAGCCCTATTAGCCGATAAATTATCCCGCTATTTCTCGGGTACGATTCTAACAATCGCGACGATCACCTATTTGGTTTGGCAACAGATTTCCCCAGAGGATGCCTTTTGGGTAACGCTATCGGTTCTGGTCGCGACTTGTCCTTGTGCCTTAGCGCTAGCGACACCGACCGCCGTCACCTGTGCAACCGCCATTTTTACCCGTCTTGGGATCATTACCCGCAAAGCCGGCGTATTTGAAAAACTGCCGCAGATTAAGCATGTGGTCTTTGATAAAACTGGCACCCTTACCTGTGGTACGCTCTCTATCGGGCAAACGCAGTGCATGGCCGATTTAACAAAGACGCAGGCCTTAGCTATTGCCGCAGCGCTGGAAACGGGCTCTCGTCATCCGATTGCGGCTGCATTTGCCCTATTTGCCGATAATACCTTGGTCGCAGAACAAGTTCACCATGAAGTCGGCTTTGGTGTTCGAGGCCGTATCGAGGGGACTGATTATTTAATTGGTAATGCTGTATTTACTGGTGCACGTGTCGATACTCAGGACCCAACCCAAAAGATTTGGTTAGCACGCTCAGCCAATGAGCAGCTTGAAGTGCTTGCAAGTTTTGAGATCCAAGACAATATTCGTCAAGACAGTAAGGCCACGATTGAGATATTAAAGCAACAAGGTTGCCGCATTAGTATCGCCAGCGGCGATAGCTCCGGACATGTGCATCAATTGGCCAAAGAGCTGGGAATTGAAGATGTGCACAGCGGATTAACCCCCGCGGGTAAACTTGCCCTAGTAACGAAATTACAACAGCATACTCGCGTGGCGATGTTTGGCGATGGCATCAATGATGCGCCAGTACTTGCGGGGGCTGATTTGTCGGTCGCCATGGGCAGTGGCAGTGCGATTGCCAAAAACAGTGCCGATTTGATTTTACTGGGCGATCATCTATCCCGTTTCACCCAAGCTGTCGCGGTCGCTAAACTGACCACGCAAATTATTAAACAAAATTTAGCGTGGGCGCTGGGTTACAACGCCCTTATCTTGCCTTTAGCTGTCACTGGTCATGTGGCACCTTATATTGCCGCGATTGGCATGTCGGCGAGTTCTTTGATTGTGGTCGGTAATAGCCTGAGATTATTACGGGTAAAAGTGTGATCATAATAAAACGTTTAACCAGATACTAAGAGGTAATTATGGAAATTATTTATGTGCTTATCCCCATTGCCATGATCTTCGTCGCCATTGCGGTAATGGTATTTTTCTGGGCAGTGAAATCTGAGCAATTTGACGATCTTGACCGTCAAAGTGTTTCTATATTGTTTGATGAAAATACTGATAAACCAGGCCATCTACCCACCCCCGCCATTCAGTCAACAGCAGAACATGATGATATCGCAGCGCAGCAAGCGATAAAAAATCAGCAAAAAGGCATGCCTTTGTGATTGAGTACAATGTCACCGGTGCCTTTCTCGTCGGCTTGATGGGAGCTGCACATTGTTTTGGTATGTGTGGCGGTTTAGTGGGCGCGTTTTCCGCCCAAATCCCTCATCCTAAAATAGGTAACCATCTGGCCCATCAGCTTAAATATTTACTGAGTTACAATTTAGGCCGTATTTTAAGTTACACCTTAGCGGGCGGCTTAGTGGGCGCATCGTCGGCAGGTCTTGGTCACTTATTTGAGTTGGATATTTATCTGATTGTCCTGCGCATGATTGCCGGACTAATGATGATCGCCACAGGACTTTACATCGCTAAAATTTGGGTTGGTATAGTGCAAATTGAGCGTGTAGGTCAATGGCTATGGCAATATTTAAAACCCATAGCGCAGCGCCTTGTTCCAATCAAGAATCCGAGCCAAGCAGTCATGGCGGGATTCATTTGGGGCTGGCTCCCCTGCGGCCTCGTCTATAGCACCTTAACTTGGTCGGTTGCATCTGGCTCTGCCAGCCAAGGCGCCTTGATTATGTTAGCCTTTGGCTTGGGTACTTTACCCGCCCTATTAAGCGCTGGCGTGGCGGCAAAACGCCTTGCTGCATGGGTACAAAAGAAAACCGTTAGACTATTGAGCGGCTTACTGTTAATCGCCTTTGGTGGTCAAACTTTATATATCGCACTCGCGCAGCTAAACTAGCCCAAGTGAGTGAATTGGTTTAACATGGTTGCAGTGGATAAACTTGAGAATCAACATGACAATTGAACAAAATAAGAATCGTCGTCCTGCCGCTAGCGGATGCACAATCCATTGTCACGATTGCAGTATGGGTACCCTTTGTATTCCTTTTACCCTCAATGCAAGTGAGCTAGATCAGCTCGATGATATTATTGAGCGTAAAAAGCCAATCCAGAAAGGCGAGCAAATTTTTAAATCGGGTGATGCGTTGAAATCCCTGTTTGCGATCCGCTCTGGCACCATCAAAAGTTACACTATTACCGAGCAAGGTGATGAGCAGATCACTGGCTTCCATCTTGCGGGTGATGTGATTGGTTTTGATGGTATTCACGCTCAGTTACATCAGAGTTTTGCACAGGCCCTCGAAACCTCTATGGTTTGTGAAATCCCCTTTAATATCCTCGATGAACTTTCGGGCACTATGCCTAAGTTACGTCAGCAGATCATGCGTCTAATGAGTAATGAGATCATGAGCGATCAAGAAATGATCCTGCTGCTCAGTAAGAAAAATGCCGAAGAACGTCTAGCAGCGTTTATCAGCAATTTAGCAAATCGTTTCGGCAGCCGTGGTTTCTCACCTAAAGAATTCCGTTTAACCATGACCCGCGGTGACATTGGCAATTATCTCGGTTTAACCGTTGAAACCATCAGCCGCTTACTTGGACGCTTCCAAAAGTCAGGCTTGATTGAGGTTAAGGGTAAGTACATCACTATCCTCGACTCGCAAGAGCTAAATCTGTTAGCGGGTAATTCTCGCATCGCGAGATAGTCAATCGCAAGAGCATTAACCGTGAGAGGTCAAGCCTAAATAATTGTCGCCAATAGCATAACAGTTTAATGGTAAAAGCTGTGCTTGCTAGACATGTCATGCAGATTAAGGCATGATTTTTAAGCGAGTTTTAATCAATTTCAAATGAGTTTGATCTAGAACAATACAGCTCACTGCCAAAGGCTCATGATGATATTGAGCCTATGACTAAAGGAACCTCCCATGAAGGATTATCAAAAAATACTGGTTGTGGTTGACCCTACCACTGAGAATCAAGTTGCCCTTGCACGAGCGGTCGCCTTGGCCAGTAAATGCAACGCTCAAGTCACTGTGTTTCTTTCTATCTTCGACTTCTCTTACGAAATGACTTCGATTTTGTCGAATCAAGAACGCGAAGCCATGCGTCAAGGTGTCATAGATCAACGGCTCGCTTGGATCCAAGACTTACTCGCCGCTTATACTCATCTGCAACTCAATATCGATACTCAAGTCATTTGGCATAATCGCCCCTTTGAAAGCATTATTAATCATGCTATTTCAGGGCAATACGATTTGATTGTTAAAGGCACCCATGCCCACGACAAACTCAAGGCGGTGATCTTCACTCCAACTGATTGGCATTTGATGCGTAAAGCCCCTGTGCCAGTGTTGATGGTGAAAGCCCATGACTGGCCAGCCGCGGGCAAAATCCTCTGTGCTGTGAATGTGGCAACCGAAGATACCGATCATCAAATGCTTAACGGTAAAATTATTGAACATGCAAAAGATTTGGCGAAAAAGTTCTCTGCTGAAGTACATTTAGTCAATGGCTATCCCGGCACGCCAGTTAACCTAGCCATTGAGCTTCCTGACTTTGATGCCCAGTCATACAACGAAACCATTCGCATGCAGCATGAGCAGCGCGTGAGTTATCTTGCGGGCGCCTATGATATTAATCCAAGTCATTGCCATGTAAAAGAAGGTTTACCAGAGGATGTGATCCCTGAGCTTGCTGAAAAACTTGATGCTGAATTGGTGATCTTAGGGACTGTCGGTCGTACCGGATTTTCAGCAGCACTGATAGGCAATACCGCTGAACATGTTATCGATAGCATCAACTGCGATTTATTGGCTATAAAGCCCGACGGTTATAAATCACCGTTAGAAGAAGCCTAAGCAATACGCGGCTCTTTACCCCGCCAAAGATAGCTGGAATAATACGCGCCCTGAAACTGTGTTACTGGGCGCTTTTTTATGCTTGAAGCTATATCTGAAGTTACGGTAAATCCTATGCCGGAAGAATTATCAAAAAAACAAACTACCCGTCTGAATAAATTACAGAAGCGGCTTCGTCGTGAAGTGGGCAGCGCGATTGCCGATTACAATATGATTGAAGATGGCGATAAGATCATGTGCTGCCTCAGTGGCGGTAAAGACAGCTACGCCATGCTCGATATTTTGATGAATCTGCAGCAACGCGCGCCCATTCAGTTTGAAATCATTGCGGTTAATTTAGATCAGAAGCAACCAGGCTTCCCTGAACATGTATTGCCTGCCTATCTCGATAAGCTCAATGTGCCTTATCACATCCTCGAGAAAGATACTTACTCGATAGTGAAAGACAAAATCCCTGAAGGTAAAACCACCTGCTCCTTGTGCTCTCGCCTGCGCCGCGGCACGCTTTATGGCTTTGCTCAGCGTATCGGCGCCACTAAAATCGCCCTAGGCCATCACAGGGATGACATTATCGAGACCTTGTTCTTAAATATGTTCTTTGGCGGTAAGATGAAAGCAATGCCGCCAAAGCTGCTGTCGGATGATGGCGCTAATATCGTCATACGTCCCCTAGCCTATTGTCGCGAGAAAGATCTCGAAGAATATGCCAGCTTAAAAGAATTTCCAATCATTCCATGCAACTTGTGTGGCTCACAGGAAAACTTAAAGCGCGCCGCAGTCAAAGACATGCTAAATCAATGGGATAAACAATACCCAGGCCGCATTGAAACGATTTTCACCGCCATGCAAAACACCGCACCATCACAGGGTGTTGACCGTGAACAGTTCGACTTTGTGTCTCTAACACGTGACCCAGATGCGCCTATGCGTGGTGATGTTGCTGAAGCCAATCTACCTGCATTCGATTTTCTTGATATCGCCAATAGCGGTCGTATCGATTTGGATGCAGCAAAACGCATTGATATTGTTAACACTTACGAAGTCTGACTTAGACTAAATTTAGCGCCTAATCAGTAAGAGAAGTTAACGCAACGAAAGTAAGCAAGATAAATTAGCACAACAAAATGCCCACTTAATGTGGGCATTTTTATGCTTACAGAATAAGTTTATCTTTGAGCCAGCGCTTCTGAATCGCTTATCTCAAGACACCTATTCAAGATATAAAGATGATTACTTCACCCAAGGACTCAACACTAATGGCTGGGCACTGAAGCTTAGCGTGGTGATGCTTTCAAGCTCATTAGCGGCTAATTTATAACTGCCTTTTATCGCTTCTTCACGGCCATTAAGGCGTACATAGACTTCTTGTTCAGGTGAGAATTCAAAGTTTAAGCCAGTAATGGATTCCCTAAAATAACGCATCGGGAAGCCTTGCATAGCACCGAGCAGCGTGTCCATCTCAGTCATGATTTGTTGTAAGCGCGTTTTATCGTACTCGGCTAATGTCTGTTTTGCTCTCACTTGCATTGCAATACCACATCCCTCAGCGCTGCCAGCGAAATTCAGATTAACCAAGGCTCGCTGATCTTTTAAATCATCATCTAAGGGAATGAATAATCGCTGTGCATCAGTATACGTCAGTGGCGTTGAGGTTTTTTCACTGGAAATAGAACCACTTTGGATCAAACAATTCTTTTGCATTGGAACACTAAAAGCCACTTCCACGAGTTGATAACCGCCTTTATTGACTTGTTTCAACCTATCATAAAAGCCTTTATATTCAAGGGATACAGTTTCTGCAGCGGCGCTAGTTGCCAAAAAGAACAGGCTACTAAACAACAGTTTTTTATACATCGACATTCACCAAATATTTTTCATTATGACGTAACATATCAAGCAGCTCATCAATATAAGCTTCTTGTCTTTCAGAATAATTCACTAAACCGTAAATCAATTGATCCGCTGTTGGCTCTAGCTCCTGTGAACGTAGATCTGCTCGAATAGAGCGAAATAACGCATAGGCAGTATTAGAATTTAAATTACGCATATAGGATGAAACCGATTCATCAACCGATGAAAACACTTTTACCTCATGACTTTTACCCGAACCACGTGAGGACGGCACTATGCCGCAGCCAGAAGTAAAACACCATTCACCAAAAAAGTTAAAACCTTCTCTGGCAAAACGTGAACTCCCCCAACCCGATTCATTCGCGGCTTGAATTAACACCATAGATTCCGGCACGATATCTACACGTTTAAGTAAGCTTGCTAATGACTTAGCATCTACGTTACGCGCCGCATATTGGTATTTATCGAATAACGCATTGATTTGCGCTAATTCGGTATCAGATAAACTCTTACCATTATCGACTAAGGCAAGCATCTCATTGATAAAGCCACGCTCCATCAAGATAATGGCATTCTGTTGCTGAACAATCGGCCGCAGGAAATCAAAAAAAGCTTTCTTCTTTTCGGTAATGTCGCTGATCGCTGAAAAGTCAGGGACTTGCGTAACAGGATCGACATCGCTAACGAATTGGGGCGCAATAGCGGATGAGTCATTCGAGTGAGGAATGATCCAAACTCGTAATGCAAAAATCGCCACTATGACCATGGCTAATGCCAATGTAAACGAACCGATTCTACCCGTTTTCAATCATTCACCTTAGGTGTAACGCCCTTATTGGGCAAATAAAGGCCGGATTATAAGCTATTTGTCAGATTTCACGAAATTTGCCCATCATCATGATCACGAACTCAGGTACAATATTACGCCTGAGGCACCATTATCGAGTCGAGCTTGCTATTACGCCGTCATTTATAGATGCAAGCATTTGACTGAGTATTTATACTAAGGTTCCTTAGCGTTATCACCATTGCACAACGGCTCATGAGTCATCCCGCTTATAGCGACAATGGATGGCTATGACATTAAGTTTTCGGGTATTCAGGAAGGAAAAACCCAGATGCAGCATTTGATGTTAAATCAATTTGAACGTGTCGTCGCCATCGGCGGAGGCCATGGTTTAGGCCGAGTATTATCCTCGCTCGATTTTTTAGGCAACCGCCTTACAGGGATTGTCGCCACCACTGATAATGGCGGTTCTACTGGTCGACTGAGAGCCGAGCAAGACTGCATTGCTTGGGGGGATTTACGTAACTGCTTATCCCATTTAGCTAATCGTCCTTCCGTTGGCTCGCAATTGTTTGAATACCGTTTCCAAGGTGCCACTGAACTTAGTGGCCATAATTTAGGTAACTTAATCTTACTGGCTCTTGATCAACTCTGCGTTCGTCCATTAGAGGCAGTTAATCTCATCCGTAACTTACTCAAGATTGAAACCCAACTTATTCCCATGTCAGAGCAGCCCACTCACTTAGTGGCCCTGCAAGCCTGTGGCAGTAAAGTCTTTGGGGAGATCAATGTCGACAGTATGAATGAGGCGCCTATCGCGCTCTGCCTTGAGCCACAGGTCGATGCCACCTTTGAAGCCTGTGAAGCTGTTCGGCACGCAGATTTAGTTATTCTAGGCCCTGGCAGCTTCTTAACCAGTATCATGCCGCCGCTGCTGTTACCTAAGTTCGCGAAAAGCCTCGCTGCTACTAAAGCACAGGTGATCTTTATCGATAACCTTGCCGAAGAGGCCTCACCCGCTGGTCGGTTTAGCATTGAGCAACGTATCGCTTGGTGTCACCAAGTGATTGGCAAGCCCATTATTCACAAAGTACTTCGCCACGGTGAACAAACGCGTTTAGGGCCACTGATTAACTATTTTCCGTTGAAGAATCGCCATAATCCAAACTTGCATGATCAAGCGAACCTATTAGATGCATTAAGCGCCCTGCTGCGACTCAATGATCTCACTCAACAACCGCTTGCCTGCTAACGCTTACCTGATAATCATTCAATCGAAATAATAAAGGACAGCAAGTGCTGTCCTTTATATTGTAAAGCTAAAAGGAATGTCCCTTTAGTCTGTCTATAAGGCTGCAATAACCATTACAACACTTGTGCTATGGCTTTACAGATAACAGGCATATTCGTCTTAGTCATGCCTGCAACGCTAATGCGTCCAGAGCCGACAATATAAACACCAAATTCGTCTTTCAAACGTGCCACTTGGGCTTTGTTTAAACCTGAGAAACTGAACATGCCATTTTGGCGAGAAATAAAACTGAAGTCCTGAGTCACGCCCTCAGCCTTTAAGCTATCAACAAACAGAGTACGCATTTCGGCGATACGTTCACGCATCTCTTTGACTTCCTGCACCCACATGGCTTTCAGAGCTGCATCATTTAATATCGTGCTGACGATCAGTGCGCCGTGGGCTGGCGGATTAGAATAGTTGGCGCGTATGGTACGTTTCACTTGGCTAAAAGCACGTACGGCAGCATCAGCATCTTCAGCCACCACAGTTACGGCGCCAATACGCTCGTTGTATAGACCAAAGTTTTTAGAGAAAGAGTTAGCGACCAGCAACTCAGACACTTTAGACGCGACTAAACGTAGACCTGCCGCATCTTCTTCAATGCCAGCACCAAAACCCTGATAAGCAAAGTCAAACAGTGGCACGAGTTTCTTATCAGCACACAATTGAGCAACAAGTTCCCATTGCGCCAACGTTAAATCGATACCCGTTGGGTTATGGCAGCAACCGTGTAGCAGCACGACATCGCCCGCATTCGCGTTAGATAAATCAGTCATCATGGTATCGAAATCGATGTCATGGGCTTCTGCTTTGTAATAACCGTACTCTTTAACCGTTAAACCCGCCGTTTCAAAAATATTTTGATGGTTGGCCCACGTTGGATTACTCACCCAAATCGTGTGCGAATCGGTATTACGCAGTAAAAACTCAGCAGCAATACGCAGTGCTCCTGTACCACCAGGAGCTTGCGCTGTGGCAGCACGGCCAGAAGAAATTAATGTACTGCCTTCGCCGAACAACAAAGTTTGTACTACACGGTTATAAGCTTGAACGCCTTCAATACCTAAGTAGTTTTTGGTCTTCTCTTGCTCAAGTAAAATGGCCTCGGCTCTTTTCACTGAAGCCAGAACGGGAGTCTGTCCTGCCTCATCCTTATAAATGCCAACACCAAGATTAACTTTATCCTGACGCGGATCAGCTTTAAAGGTATCGGTTAAACCAAGAATTGGATCAGCGGGTGCGAGTAATACTTGAGAGAAAATCATGACTACGTATCCTAATATGCGCGTGTAGGGGGAAATTTCGGCTTATTTATACCACTGTCTTTAAGGGGGTAATAGCGACTTAAGTCCCTTCTTAGGGAAATTATTACACTATTGTCGATTCAACAATAAAAAGTACATTTTATTACGCAATTATTGCCAAAATAGTGACATTACTTAAATAAAGCGATTTACAACATCTAGATCACAAAATCACTCAGTTTTATATTGTAGAAAAGAAACAGGTCAGAAGTCGCAATACTGAATGAGTAAAATAGTGGGCTTGGGCCTAACCAATCTATAGCTGTAGTGATACTAGATTAAGAATCATAAAATGTGGATGTAGAAGTTATAAAGCAAAAAAGCCCTGACATCAGTCAGGGCTTTCTGCTTTTTGGTACCCGAGGCCAGACTTGAACTGGCACGCTGTTACCAGCGAGGGATTTTAAATCCCTTGTGTCTACCGATTCCACCACTCGGGCAAACTCTTTATATTAACGACGGGAATCGTGTCATTAATACTTTAATCTATGGAGGCGCGACCCGGAGTCGAACCGAGATCGACGGATTTGCAATCCGCAGCATAGCCATTCTGCCATCGCGCCCAAACTGCCAAATTTATTAAAATTTGGAGCGACATATCGGGTTCGAACCGATGACCTATACCTTGGCAAGGTATCGCTCTACCAACTGAGCTAATGTCGCCTATCATTGCGCTTAATCATTTGAACTCATGCTCGGCATGCTTTCCCCTGACTGCGGATGGCATTCTACCGATTTAGACCTCAGAGTCAATCAACAATTTTTAAAAAATGATCTAAGCCGTATCGTTTGCCCAATAAACCGCCACACCTCAGTAAAGTTGATGTTTCATTCATCAATTTAGGCTTTGTACCGATACTGATGCCGATGCTACCGCTAATTAAACGCGGCAGATAAACAGGGGATCATGGAGTCGAGTCCAATAAAATTGTAGAAGTATAGAAAAACAAAAGCGCCCTATTGGGCGCTTTATTCAAAGGTTAGGCAAAGTCATTAATCACTCGAGCAAAAACTACGCGGGCAATTTACGCAGGTAGAGATAACGTCGTTAAACCTAACATAGTTTGCATTACGCCAACCACTTGGCAACTGTAACCAAATTCGTTGTCATACCATACATAAAGAATGGCACGCTTGCCTTCTGCAATAGTCGCTTGTGAATCAACCACACCCGCGTAGCGAGAACCCACTAAATCGCTCGATACAATCTCAGTAGAGTCTGTGTAATCAATTTGATTTTGCAGTGGTGATTGTAGCGCCGTATCTTTCAGATACTCGTTAAGCTCATCTTTACTGGTTTCAGCATTCAGGTTCATGCTGATGATCGCCATAGAGACGTTAGGCGTCGGCACACGAATCGCGTTACCTGTTAACTTACCGGCTAATGCAGGTAAAGCTTTAGCAACCGCTTTTGCTGCACCCGTTTCAGTGATCACCATGTTTAATGGTGCACTACGGCCACGACGGTCAGCGGTATGATAGTTATCAATCAGGTTTTGATCGTTAGTATAAGAATGAATCGTTTCAACGTGACCATTCTCGATACCATATTTATCATTCACAGCTTTCAGTACTGGCGTAATAGCATTGGTGGTACAACTCGCCGCTGAAACGATAATGTCTTCTGGGGTAATATCGCCTTCGTTCACACCGTAAACGATGTTCTTAATCGCGCCTTTTGCAGGAGCCGTCAGTAATACTTTGCTGGCACCTGGACTCTTAAGGTGTAAACCAAGACCCGCTTCATCTTTCCAAATACCTGTATTATCAACAATCAATGCATCATTGATGTCGTATTTAGTGTAATCCACTTCGTCGGGTGAATTAGCATAGATCACTTGGATATAAGTGCCATTGGCTATGATGGCGTTGTTCTCTTCGTCAACTTCAACAGAGCCATTGAAAGGACCATGGACTGAGTCACGACGCAGTAAACTCGCGCGTTTTTCTAAATCGCCTTTCTTACCGCCACGTAAAACGATAGCGCGTAACCTTAACTTATTGCTGCGACCTGTGCGTTCAATCAGCAAGCGTGCCAATAAGCGACCGATACGGCCAAAACCATAAAGCACGACGTCACGCGGCGCGACATCATCGGCATGGTCGATGGCATCGGCCAATTCTTTTGCCATATAGCTTTCAATTTCGCTGACATCAGTATGATCGCGCCAGTAATTAACTGCGAGTTTACCAATATCCACTTTACATTGTTTAACTGCGAGTTTGCTCAAAGCTTGAACGAAGGGGAAACTCTCGCGTAAACGTAATTTTTCACCGACATGACGACGAACTAAACGGTGCGCTTTAATGATTTCAATCGTAGAAGCATTGAGTAACGGCTTGCCGTAGACCACGACTTCAACGCCTTGGTTACGGTACAACTTGCCTAACAAAGGCTGCATCGCCTCTGCCATTTCAAAACGTTCTTGCCAACTTTGTAGGTGTTTATCAGCGCTCATTTACAGATCCTTTATCTCACTTTTCAATAAAATGTACTGAAAGGTTTGAGTAACATGACGAAAAGACCAATAATCTAATGCGGGTTTTAGGGAAAACCCTGTTTTGGTCGGCGCCATTGTAATGAAAGTCGCGCTTTGTTGCCAGTAAGATATTTTCTGTAAATCTGTAATTTTATTAGAAAAATTATCGTTTGGAGAGTGTTTTGAGACAAAATCTAGTAATAATTACATCATTTACCTTAGGGATGAGCTTTTTCGGTCTTTTCGGTTGTGATAATGACCGAAATATCTCAGCAATTTGTAAAAATAATCCTGAAATTTGTGCCGATTTGCATAAGGATAGCTGGTGTTTGACTGAAAAGACCAAACTTATCCAAAACCGCTACATGTTAAAAGACAACGAAAACCTCACAGGTAAGCAGCTCTACTCACAATTAACCTACCTTGAGGATTACAGCCGTTGCATTGAACTCGCCTCTGGCGTTCAGCATATCATCCACACCAATCGCACAGCTGATAGAGCCAGAGCCTTTAGACTAAGCACTCAAAATTTAAGTTTACTACAAGATCAAACCCGTGAACGGCAAGACCCTTTTATGTCCTATTACCAATGGACTCGCTTTGGCGATACCGCAGCGTTAAATAGATTATTAGAACAGGAAAACGCCGGCGAAGTGACTGACCCCTTTCTACTTGCCCAAGTCGCAACCTATTACAGCAATCGAAATGCCATCAAAGCGCAACAACTCTATCTTAAAGTCTTTGCGGAGATCCATTACGATGATTTCGACGTTAACTGGTTACTTGGGCTCGCATCTGCCTATCGCCAGCAACAAGTTTTAGATAAATCCTATATGCTGACGAAAGCAAATTTACTACTTACGCAGCAGAAGTATTCTGAGGAAAAAATGCTAGCCTTGCTCGGTGGCAATAAAACGCTGGCGACTGAACTCGATCTAAAAGCCCAAGCCCTTATCGATGTGCTAAAAAAGGGCACTTATTCTATGAGTCCAGTAAGACAATGGCTTGATCCTCAAGCGGTTGCCCAAGCGCCAACTGCAACTGAGGTGGTGCCGCCTGCGCCTGTCGAAAAAGTAAACTAAGCAACTGATGGCAAAATGTTTGCCATCTTGTAATTTTTTACCCAATTAACGCGTGAAAAATGGCGATTTCGCGACCGATGTAAAAAAAATACCTAATTTGTTAATCAAGACAGCGGTAAAATGCCGATTTAACTTGACGATAGCTGTCAGTTTGGTAATTTTACTACCAGTTGAATTTTATAATCACCAGAGGGATATGAGATGACTATCCGTGTAGCAATAAATGGCTATGGCCGTATCGGTAGAAACGTATTACGCGCCTTGTACGAAAGCGAAAAAGCTTATCCAATCAAGATTGTCGCTATTAATGATTTAGGCGACGCTTCAATCAACGCTCACCTGACAAAATACGATTCTGTTCATGGTCGTTTCAATGCGAAAGTTGACCATGATGCCGAAGCTATTTATGTGAATGGCGATAAGATCCTCACTTTCCAAGAACGTGATCCTGCAAAACTACCATGGGCTGAGTTGCAAGTAGACGTGGTGTTCGAATGTACCGGTATCTTCACTTCTAAAGAAACCGTTCAACCACATTTAACCGCTGGCGCGAAGAAAGTGATTATTTCTGCTCCAGGTAAAAATGTGGATGCCACAGTTGTTTACGGTGTGAACAACAACGTGCTGACCTCAGACATGACAGTGATTTCAAATGCTTCTTGTACAACAAACTGTTTAGCCCCTTTTGCTAAGCCGTTAAATGACGAGATTGGTATCGAATCAGGCCTGATGACCACCATTCACGCTTATACCAACGATCAACGTTTATCTGACGTGTACCACACAGATTTACGTCGTGCCCGTGCTGCGGCACTGTCAATGATCCCAACTAAAACTGGCGCAGCAGCTGCTGTAGGTTTGGTTGTACCTGAATTACAAGGTAAATTCGACGGTTTAGCGGTTCGTGTACCTACAGTTAACGTATCACTCGTGGATTTATCTTTCATCGCTGCCCGTGATACGACAGTTGAAGAAGTGAATGCCATTATCGAACGCGCTGCCAGCGTTGCGCCATTGAGCGAAGTGTTAGCGGTAAACAAAGAGCCATTGGTGTCTATCGACTTTAACCACAATGCGTTTTCTTCAAACTTTGACGCAACTCAAACCCGTGTAAACGGTCGTTTAGTGAAAGTGATGTCTTGGTATGATAACGAGTGGGGATTCAGTAACCGTATGTTAGATAACGCGGTTGCACTGATGAACGCCAAGTAAGCGTAAAGTAATCTAGTCATTAGATCCCGCGTTACTCAATCAAGCCTCGCATTTGCGAGGCTTTTTATTGCCTTAGTTTTAATAAAAACAACAGACATAAAAAATCCCCACGCTATGGTAGGGATTTTTATTAGGCTGAAGAAAAGCTAAATAACGCGCTTAGGCATTACCCTTCACTTTCATATTCAGTGTCTTGGCAAAATCCAGCATACGCGTCAGCGGAATAAGCGCCTTAACTCTTAAGTCTTCATCTACAAAAATCTCATGGGTGGTTTTATCGCTGTCGGCGAGTGACGCTTCAATTGCCTGCAAACCGTTCATCGCCATCCAAGGACAGTGGGCACAGCTCTTACAGGTTGCGCCATTTCCGCCCGTTGGCGCTTCAATTAAAATTTTACCTGGCGCCGCCTGCTGCATTTTATAAAAAATGCCGCGATCGGTTGCCACGATAAAACGCTCATTCGGCATGGTCTGCGCCGCTTTAATCAGCTGACTGGTCGAGCCAACAGCATTGGCCATCGCCACCACACTGGCTGGCGACTCAGGATGCACAAGAATAGCTGCATCTGGGTAAACGCTTTTCATATCGCGCAGCGCATTAGATTTAAACTCGTCATGAACAATACAATCGCCCTGCCACATCAACATGTCGGCGCCCGTCTGTTTGGCAATATAGCTGCCTAAATGACGATCGGGTCCCCAAATGATCTTTTTACCTTCACTGTCTAAGTGCTCAACGATTTCGAGAGCAATACTTGAGGTCACCACCCAATCGGCACGCGCTTTAACCGCAGCCGAGGTATTGGCGTAAACCACCACAGTATGATCTGGGTGCGCGTCGCAGAAAGCGCTGAACTTATCGATTGGACAACCTAAGTCCAATGAACAGGTCGCTTCAAGGGTCGGCATTAAAATGGTTTTTTCTGGGCTTAAAATCTTGGCGGTTTCGCCCATAAACTTGACCCCAGCAACGATTAAGGTTTTTGCTGGGTGATCGCGGCCAAAGCGCGCCATTTCTAAGGAGTCTGAAACACAGCCGCCAGTCTCTTCGGCGAGGGCTTGGATTTCAGGATCGGTATAATAGTGGGCAACCAGAACGGCATCTTTTTCAATGAGCAGTTGTTTGATCCGCGCCTTATAATCGGCTTTTTGCGCATCGGACAAAGGCACTGGTTTAGGCGGAAACGGGTAATCAATGGTTTCTATTGTTGGAGCAAATGGGCTGGGGGCTAACTGACTCATAACACATCCATCAGGATAACTACGTTCGGGAATTATACGTAATCGGGATCAAAAGATTAACCCATTTGTGCAAAGCAAATAAAAAAGGACGCTTTTAGCGTCCTTTTAGTGTCAGTTATTCGTGCCAGCGGCTTAGCGCATCGCTAATAACATCTCTTGTGGCTGCTCAAGATACTGTTTCCACAGATTACAGAAGCGAGCAATGGTGCCGCCATCGATCACTCTATGGTCACCTGACCAGCTCACTTGCATGATTTGGCGAGCTTCGACTTCCCCTTTCGCGTTAAAGCGCGGTAGGGTTTGCAACTTACCTAAGGCCACAATCGCCACCTCAGGTTTGTTGATAATAGGCGTCGCCACTGTGCCACCTAAAGCGCCAATGTTAGAAATAGATATAGTGCCGTCTTTCAGATCCGCTGGCGCCACGCGGCCGCTACGGGCTGCTTGGGTCAGGCGGGTGATTTCTGCGGCCACTTCTAAAATGCTCTTGTCCTGCACATCTTTGATGTTGGGCACCAAGAGACCGACTTTAGAATCCACCGCCATGCCGATATTGTGACGCGCCTTATAAGTCAGTTCAGTGCAATCCGCATTCACTTGACTGTTCATCACAGGGAACTGACTTAACGCGAGCGACATTGACTTCATGAAGAAAGGCATCATGGTCAGCTTCACTTCATCAGACGAATACTTCACTTTCATGCTTTCACGCAGTGCAACTAAGTCTGTTAAATCAAACTCTTCACAATAGGTAAAGTGCGGAATGCTCGACACAGATTCCACCATCATGCGTGCCATCACAGCTTTTACGCCGCGGATAGGCTCAACCGTGTCAGCGCGTTGAGTCACTGTAGATGTTGGGACTTGGGTTTGAGATGCTTGAGTCGCTTGAACTGACGCCTCTTTTACCTGAGCCACACTTGGAGCAGAAACATTGCTCGCGCCTTGTTGGAAGCGAGTGATGTCTTCCTTATACACACGGCCGTGCTTTCCTGTGCCAGGTACTTGGCTCAAATCGATATCTAACGACCGCGCCATACGGCGAACTGCTGGGCTGGCTAAGGCTTTACCTTGACGAGCAGGCTCTGCACTCACAGCCTGCGCTGCAGGTGCCGCATTATCTGTATTTGTTGTCGCTGCAGGTGCAGAAGCCGCCTGTTCAACTTCAATGGCAAATAAAGGCGCATGCACTTTGGCAAGCTGACCTTTGCGATAATGCAGTTTGGCTATTTTACCCGCTTTAATGGCAGGAATTTGCACCAGCGCTTTATCTGTCATCACGTCGGCAATCGGTTGATCTTCCTCAACCCAATCACCTTCACTCACCAACCATTCGACTAGCTCACATTCAACTATGCCTTCGCCGATATCTGGTAGCAAGAATTCTTCAATGCTGACAGACGAACTGGATGACGTGGTCGCGTTTGTGACTGCCACTGGCTCAGCAGCTTTTGCGATTGTCGCAGCTGCAGCCGCAACAGATTCTTCGCCCGCGATTTCAACGGCACCTTCAATTTGTACGG
Organism: Shewanella sp. DC2-4; assembly: GCF_013248875.1. Lineage (NCBI taxonomy): Bacteria > Pseudomonadati > Pseudomonadota > Gammaproteobacteria > Alteromonadales > Shewanellaceae > Shewanella > Shewanella sp. DC2-4. The sequence goes on from NZ_JABRVR010000002.1 coordinate 2,029,455, forward strand.
CATAAAGCGGCGCATGCACTTTCGCAATATCGCCCTTGGCGTAATACAGCTTAGTGACTACGCCAGCAAAAGGCGCAGGGATTTGCACTAAGGCTTTGTCTGTCATGACATCGGCAATCGGCTGATCTTCAACGACTGTGTCGCCTTCTTTGACCAACCATTCAACCAACTCACACTCCACAACACCTTCGCCAATATCCGGCAAAATAAAATCTTTAATCATACCGGACTCCTAGAAGGTCACTGATGCTTTGATGGCTTCAAACGTTTTGAATGCATCTGGCATGTATTCTTTTTCATGAATGAGTGGGTACGGGGTATCTAAACCACAAACGCGGCTGATGGGTGACTCTAAATACAAGAAGCATTCTTGCTGAATCGTCGCCGCTATCTCACCAGCAAAACCACCGGTTAATGGCGCTTCATGGTTAACCAGTAAACGTCCGGTCTTTTTGACTGAATCGGCAACGGTATCGATATCCCAGGGTGACAAGGTGCGTAAATCGATAACTTCACAGGAGATCCCTTCTTTAGCGGCCATGTCGGCGGCTTTTTCAAGGATTTCCATTTGCGCGCCCCACGCCACTAAGGTGATGTCTTTACCTTCGCGAACCACTTCAGCCTTACCCAGTTCAATTTCATAATCGCCCGCTGGCACTTCGCCAACCGATGCACGATATAAACGCTTAGGCTCAAAGAAGATCACCGGATTTTTGTCACGGATTGACGCCAACAGCAGACCTTTGGCTTGCTCAGGGTTACGTGGCACCACCACTTTTAATCCCGGTGTCTGGGTAAAATAAGCTTCGGGTGATTGAGAGTGATAATGGCCGCCCGCGATACCGCCGCCATAGGGCGTACGGAACACTAATCCACCGACATCGAACTCATTACCGCTACGGTAACGGAACTTAGCCGACTCGTTAACGATTTGATCAAACGCCGGAAAGATATAATCGGCGAATTGAATTTCAGCCACGGCGGTCATGCCATTTGAGGCTAAACCATTGGCAAAACCGGCAATACCTTGCTCTGTCAGCGGCGTATTAAAGCAGCGAGCGCGACCGAATTTTTCTTGAAGACCGGAGGTGGCGCGAAATACCCCGCCAAAGTGGCCCACATCTTCACCAAAAACCACCATGCGTTCATCGGCTTGCATGGCAATCGACAAGGCCTCATTGACGGCCTGTAACATATTCATTTCAGCCACGGCTTATAGTCTCCCTGCACTTTTTGGATAGGCTTGCGGATATTTCTTGATATGTTCTTTAAGCTCGGCGAGTTGCTTTTTCAGCACTGGCGTCGGCTTGTCGTACACATCTTCAATAATTTCATCCAGCATAGGCACAGGAATTTTTTCAGCCACTTTTACCGCAGCCAATACTTCTTCACGATATTTTTCATGCAGTTTCACATCATCCGCTTCAGCCAACCAACCTTTGTTGATAAGCCATAATTTGAAGCGTTTAACCGGATCGTGTTGCTGCCACTTGGCTTCTTCATCTTTCGAGCGATAACCAGAGGGGTCGTCTGAAGAAGAGTGCGCGCCGAGACGATAAGTCATGGCTTCAATCAGCACAGGCGCATTATGCTCAATCGCATAGGCGCGGGCTTGCTGAGTTGCGGCTAACACGGCCAACATGTCATTACCATCAACACGAATGGTGTGCATGCCATAACCGACACCACGGCTGGCAATACCGTTACCGGCAAACTGCTCTTCAGTGGGGGTAGAAATCGCGTAGCCATTGTTACGACAGAAGAAAATCACTGGGCATTTCAGTACCGCGGCCATGTTTAGGCCAGCATGAAAATCCCCTTCCGATGCAGCGCCTTCGCCAAAATAACAAACCGCGACTTTGCGCTTACCTTGCATTTTTAAGCTGTAGCCCACACCAGTCGCCTGCGGGATTTGCGTGGCTAACGGTGAAGAAATCGTTTGATAATGCAATGCCGCACTACCGTAATGGATTGGCATTTGTCGACCTTTACCAAGATCTTTCTCGTTACTGAACATCTGATTCATAAACTGTTCAGTGGTAAAGCCGCGATAACGCAGCGCCGCATGCTCGCGATATTGCGCGAGGATCACATCTTCTTGATCGAGTGCGGCCACACTGCCGACAATCGCCGCTTCTTCACCCGTACAGGTCATGTAGAAGCTGATGCGCCCTTGACGCTGGGCGCCAAGCATACGTTCATCAAGTACCCGAGTGAATACACAGGTATCGTAAATTTTAGTGGCTAAGGTTTCATCTATCACAGGCAAAACCGCGGTTTCATAAGTGGTGCCGTCGGCTTGTAGAATTCGAAGGATAGGAATGTGTAGCGATGCCTTATCCAAGAAGCCGACACGGTGCACTGTATCAGTGTTGAGTGTTGCTTTGCTCATATTGTGCTCTTGTTATCTCATTACGCATCAAAGCGTTTTGATGCGTCTGTTTATACGAATATGCCCGACGAACATTACGTTAACGTAAACTACCTATCAACCATTGGCATAGCTCAAACCACAAGTTATCCCTGCCACGCATGTATATATTGCTTTACAAGCCTAACGCACGTCCGCATTCACCGCAGGGATCAGGCAAATCACAGTGCGATTGCCAATAGGCACTTTGGCATTAGGGAACACGACAGACTCAAACTCGTGCTCCACTTTAATTTCTTGCCCACCTTCCCGCGCTAAAACAAAGCCCTTCGGGAAAGATCTGAAGTTTTCGACATCTGTTGCGAAGGTAAATTCAAAATCATCGAAATGTTTATTGATGACGCGGCACACTTGGTACAAGTTAACCTTATCGGCATCAAATGCATCCAGCGCCAACGGCTTAGCGGTGATCAAGCGCATGAACATTTCATGGGTGGCGATAAAACGCGTCATGTCGTTCTGCCCCATGGGATACACTTTGCCAAGCTCAATGGTAAAGGCATCGGCACCGTAGCGTTCAGAGGAAAAATAGCTGAAGGTCGTGGTCGGTTCGTGGTGGAAAAGTACTGTATCGACGCCGCTTGCGGCTAAAAACATAATTTGCTCGCCGCTAAAGGCGCGCCCAGGACGATAGGGATAGATAGCGAACTTTTCATGCTTCGAGGCGCGCATCGCCGTGTGCAGATCATAATGGATGCGCTGACGTCCATCGGCAACCGCAGTATAAAAACGATCGACATAGGCTTCGAGTTTTTTCGCGCGTACTCGCTCAGGGTTCACTAACCCTGGTGGATTGGAATGCTCACCACTAAAGAGACGATTCATGTTTTCGTCAATAATCCGCGTGCCGTTATTAATCGCTAATGGGTTACCAATGAGAAATAAAGTGCGCTGCTTTGCGATGATCTTTTGCTGTAGAAGTTGTTTAATTAAGCTATTGCAGAGTTCAATGGGCGCGGTCTCGTTACCGTGAACACCGCAGGAAAGCACAATATCTTTTCCTTCATTCTTTACTGGTTCGAAAACAATAACACCGGTATCCCACACTTCCACTTGAGTATGATCGCCTAAGTTAAATGAAAATTCGCCATCGAACTGTTCAGGATGGGCTAAGGTGAGCGCTAAAAAATCCTTTGAATCTAACAGAGCTTGTAACACAGAATTCTCCTTATAATGATGTGTAACAGTATTGGCGCAATAGCATAAGTACAGGCAGTAATAACCACTTAAGCATTTATCTCACCGCGGTTAGTCTCACTCGCACCTAAAAAACGGCTTCAATACTAACACATGTTTTTAGTGCTGTTCTCAGACATTTATTGCCGTAGGACCCAGTTTTAAGCGGAATGACATTCAACTAAGCTGATTGTTAAATTCTTAGGACATTCCCTAAGAATTTCCCATGATAAATATTCCAGCTTGAGGCTTGCTTTTGCACTCAAGTTTTATCACAATCCTTAGCCATCTAGACTTCTATTGGATTTAATTATGGCGTTAGCAACCTTTGGTGCCGGCTGTTTCTGGGGCGTAGAGTATTTTTTTAGACAAGTGAACGGCGTATCGAATGTCACCTGCGGCTATATGGGCGGCAATAATGCGGCGACAACCTATGAAGAAGTCAAAAAAGGCAAAACGGGCCATGCCGAAGTGGTGCAAGTGGAATTCGATCCCGCCCTTGTCAGTTATGAAGACTTGCTCGATGTATTTTGGAAAAACCACAATCCAACGAGTCTGAACATGCAAGGCGGAGATATTGGCACCCAATATCGCAGCACCATTTTCTTCCACGACCGTGAGCAAAAAGCGGCCGCAGAAGCCTCAAAATTAGCTTTTGCCCGCTCAGGTCGTTGGGGATTACGCCATATCGTCACTGAAATTGTGCCATTGCAACAGTTCCATGTTGCTGAGGAATATCATCAAAATTACATCGATAAGAATAACTTACCGAGTTGTCATATCGAATACTAAGTACGGTCAAATCAGTATTAGATCAACTACTCACAGCTGAATTAGACACAAACAAAAACGCACTCAAATCTGAGTGCGTTTTTTTATTTTGAGGCGTTAGCTAAACCTACTACTGGATTAAGCGTTTAGCGCCTTATCAATTAATGCCTGCGCATCTTTGATGATCTCAGCTAAATGTTGCTCACTGATAAAACTTTCGCCGTAGATCTTAAATAACGCTTCCGTGCCCGATGGACGCGCCGCAAACCAACCATTCGCCGTAGTCACTTTGATGCCACCAATGGCCGCATTATTGCCCGGCGCATGGGTTAACACGTTTTCGATTGACTCACCCGCAAGCACAGTGGCATTTAAGGTTTCAGCATTCAATAACGCAAATTTGGCCTTGTTTTCAAGACTGATTGGGCTATCGATACGCTTATAAAAGCTTTGGCCAAATTGTTTTACTAACTCTTGGTGACGCTGACCTGGGGTTTTACCTGTCACCGCAAGGATCTCTGCCGCAAGTAACCCTAGAATAAAACCGTCTTTATCCGTACACCAAGTAGAGCCATCACGGCGTAAAAATGCCGCGCCAGCACTCTCTTCACCGCCAAAGGCGATTGTGGCTTCGGCTAAACCATCGACAAACCACTTAAAACCCACTGGCACTTCGAGTAACGTTTTGCCGTGGAAAGCACAAATTTTATCGATAAGCGCACTCGATACTAAGGTTTTACCTATGGCTAAGGTATCGCTCCAATCTGGTCTGTGTGTCAGTAAATAATCGATAGCGACCGCAAGATAATGATTCGGATCCATCAAACCCGTACCAGGGCAAACGATGCCGTGACGGTCATAGTCAGGATCATTACCAAGGCATAAATCAAAGGATTCTTTATGGGCGAGTAAACCTGCCATCGCATAGGGAGACGAGCAATCCATGCGGATTTTGCCGTCTTTATCCAGCGGCATAAAGCTAAAGCTTGGGTCAACTTTATCATTAACTAAGGTGATATCGAGCCCATAACGCGCGGCAATCGGTGCCCAGTAGAAAATCCCTGAACCACCGAGCGGATCAACACCGATATGCAGCTTAGCCTTAGCAATCGCCTGCATGTCGATAACATTTTCTAAATCAGCCACATAGGGTGTAATCAAATCAATGGCGTTGACATAGCCTGATGCCAGCGCTTCGGCATACGCTAATTTTTGCACGCCAGCTAACGCTTGGCGCAAGTAATCATTGGCTCGCGATTCAATCCAAGCCGTGATATTACCTTCAGCAGGTCCGCCATGGGGTGGATTGTACTTGATGCCACCATCCTGAGGAGGATTGTGGGAAGGCGTAATGATCAAACCATCGGACAATGCAGCACCCGTAATATTGGCTTCGCGATTGGCGCAAATCACCCCATGGGAAACCACTGGCGTAGGTGTAAATCCGTCGTTCTGTTGGATTTTCACTGTGACTTTATTTGCCGCCAGCACTTCAATTGCCGACAAATAGGCTGCATAGGATAACGCATGGGTGTCAATCCCAAGGATCAGCGGCCCATCGATATTTGCCGATTGACGGTAGTCCACTACAGCTTGGGTAATCGCCCAAATGTGTTGTTGGTTAAAACTGCCATTGAAGGCGCAGCCTCTGTGCCCAGAAGTGCCAAAGGTGACGCGTTGTTGTACGTCATCCATATTTGGCGTGATGCTGTAATAATGGCTCATCAGTTTTGGAATATTGACCAGATCCGTCTGATTAGCGATTTGTCCTGCCCTTTGATGTATTGCCACCGATGGCTCTCCTGCACTCAATTACAATTAGAAAAAGTAGAAAAATGTCGTACTAACTTGGCTCATCCGCGGATTAAACGCGCTCGGAGATACCCGCTGCTACTGTCGCATCACAACCAAATTGCACTAAAACTTCCGATAAAATAGTGCGTTTCTTGGCGGTATTGTTGTTACTCGTTACCCAGAAACCACTTGTACCAATTTCTTTTGGGTTAGCCGAAGCACTCGCTTCGAGCAGTTGCTCCTTAGAGCGAGCAAAATACAAACGATCGCGCCCTTGGATCTGCAAAATTTGTGAGAATTGCTCTGGGGCTAATTGATACAAACTTTCGAGCAAAAACAGAAAACGACCTACTGCGCCTTTTTGCTGCGATAACTGATGTTCATCGACTAAGCGACTAAAATCATTCACTGCTGGCACTGTTTGCGCCGCGATGGGCTGAATAGGTTCAGCTTCAAGGCTCGGTTGGCTAATCGCCAAAGGCTGGGGTTGTTCGACCGCATCGACGGACAGGCCGAGTAATCGACGAAGAATGTCAGAGGCGCTCTCACCAATTCGTTCTGTTTTGCTGGCAATATGACGATAGAGCTCTTCATCTACTTCGATATATTTCATAACCTTAATTATCCTTTGTTATTCGACAGGCTTAACCGAAAAAAGTGTACCACAGCGATCGGGGCAGATCATTGCGATCTGTTACCAGTGTATCTATCTCTATCAATCTGATAAAGCGCCATTATTCTAAAAGTGCGGGAAATAGCACAGCAAACTAGCAGTTAATCGACAATTGCCGAAAAAGCACACAAGTTACTGGCCGCCCCCACTATAGAAATGGCAACTGACTTGTCAAGCCAACGGCATTAAGGGCACAATTCGCGTCACGCTAAGCTAAAAATCTCCAACAGGAATCACCATGAACTTTGTTTCCACAGGCCAAGGACCCGCAGTGATCTTGATCCACGGCTTGTTCGGTAATCTAGATAACCTAAAAGGTCTAGGGCAAGTATTAGAAAATCAGTATCAAGTTATTCGTGTCGATGTGCCCAATCATGGTTTAAGTGAGCATTGGGATCAAATGGACTACCCTCGCCTCGCCACTGCAATGATCAGCTTGCTCGACGAACTGGCAATTGAACGCGCCCATATTGTGGGTCACTCCATGGGGGGTAAAATCGCCATGGCGACGGCGTTAGCCTTTCCAGAGCGCATTATCAGTATGGTGGCAGCCGATATCGCCCCCGTCGCCTATGAGCCAAGACACGACACAGTGTTTGCGGCATTAGAAAGTCTGCCCTTAGAAGGCCATACCGACAGACGCTTTGCCCTAAACCACTTAATTGACAATGGTATTGACGAAGCAACGGCACAATTTTTACTCAAAAATCTACAACGCACTGATACTGGCTTTCGTTGGAAAATGAACTTAAGTGGCCTAAAGGCTTGTTATCCTAATATTATTGGCTGGCAAAATCAGACACTAAATCCAGTACAAAGCTATGCTGGACCAAGTCTGTTTATTCGCGGCGGCGACTCAAATTATGTCACTAGCGAGCACAGAAGCGCTATCATGGCGCAATTCCCCGCGGCACAGGCAAAAACACTTGAAGGATGTGGTCATTGGTTGCATGTGCAAAAACCCGCCATTTTTAACCGGATCGTGTCTGAATTTATTGACAAACATTCAATGTAAATCAGCAGCAAACTCGACCGAAAGCATATGGCAGCCGCCATCTTGTTGTGATATATTCGCGCCTCTTTTGGCCTTAGAACACTCTCAAGGACTAAGAAAGTATGTTATCTCAGTACATGGAACAAATTGAAACCATCGGCCTGAACCTGTTTTTTGCCTCGATATTTTTCTTTATCGGCATGGCCATCCACGATGTGCTTAAACAAGGTAACGTGCCAAAATTTGGTCGATTTATTGTTTGGTTAGTGTTATTTCTCGGCTGCGCCGGGTTTATTGTAAAAGGTATTATCCAGATCACTTGGGAAGGCTCAGGGATCGGTTAACAATAAGAACATGGCAAAAGAAGCGACAGACAGAACCACCATTGACCTTTTTGCCAATGAAAAGCGCCGGGGCCGCCCAAGAAGTAATCCTTTGTCCCGTAGCCAACAGCTTAAGGTCAACAAACGCAATCAAATCCAGCGCGATAAAGCCAACGGATTAAAGCGAATAGAGTTAAAGGTGTCACAAGATTTGTATGACGCCTTGAATGAGCAGGCATTGGCCAGTAACATCAGCCGTAGCCAGTTAATCGAATTAATTCTTCAGCAACAAGTTGAGTGCTGAACGAGTACCAGCAAGATTAACCTAATAAGTGAACTAGACATTAAAGGATAGACAATGGCAACTGTAGGTCTTTTTTTCGGTAGCGACACAGGTAACACCGAAGCTGTAGCCAAGATGATCCAGAAAAAACTGGGTAAAAAAATGGTTGAGGTGAAAGATATCGCCAAAAGTACCAAAGAACAGATTGCAGAGTATGACTTGCTGCTGTTCGGCATCCCGACCTGGTATTACGGTGAAGCGCAATGTGACTGGGATGATTTCTTCCCTGAATTAGAGCAAATTGATTTTACTGACAAACTTGTCGCTATTTTTGGTTGTGGTGATCAAGAAGACTACGCTGAGTATTTCCTTGATGCCATGGGCATGGTTGGCGATATTGTTCAGGCCCGTGGTGGCATCATCATCGGCCATTGGCCAACTGCAAGCTACAATTTTGAAGCCTCTAAAGGTCAAGTCGATGACGACCACTTTATTGGTTTAGGTATCGATGAAGATCGCCAACCAGAGCTGACTGAAGAACGTGTTGATGCTTGGGTTAAGCAAATTTACGAAGAAATGTGTTTAGCTGAATTAGAAGATTAATTCTGTTAACCATTTGATTAAAGCGGCTTAACGCCGCTTTTTTTATGCATATATTTCTGACTAAGAATAACGACATACCACACTCATGAGCAACACACCTCGCTCCAATCATTGGGATATTTTTTGCACCGTCGTTGATAACTATGGCGATATTGGCGTCACTTGGCGTTTAGCCAAACAAATAGCCAATGAGTATCAGATCCCCGTTAATTTGTGGGTCGACGACCTCGCAAGCTTCTCGCATATCTTACCGACACTCGATCCACTAAAAGCCACTCAAACCTTCAATGGTGTGAATATTATTCATTGGAAAGAGCCTTTACCTATAGAGTTTGTCGCAGGAGCAGTGCTCATCGAAGCCTTTGCCTGTGAACTCCCCGAACAGGTAAAAGAGCAGCTGGCTTATTTACATCAGAACGCCCCAAAATCTGTACCTGTTTGGCTGAATTTAGAGTATTTAAGCGCAGAGGATTGGGTTGAAGGCTGCCATGGTTTGCCATCGTTACAAGCCAATGGTTTGAAAAAGTATTTCTACTTTCCCGGTTTTAGCGCCAAAACGGGTGGACTCATTTGCGAGCAAAATTTGTTTGCAGAGCGTGATGCTTGGCAAGCTGATACTGCCAATAAATTGCAGCTTTTTACTGATCTAGGTCTTAAGGACATTCAGGCACAAGACACAGTGATTAGCGTTTTTAGCTATGAGACCGAGGCGCTACCCGCATTATGTGAGTTATGGCAGCAATCGGTAGAAAAAATCCATGCGCTGCTCCCAAAGGGGCGTAGCTTAAACAGTCTGACACATTTACTGCCCTGTGAGATTGCCGATCTAGTGCCGGGTCAACAGATAAATCATGGTAATTTAACCCTGCACATTTTACCTATGACAGACCAACAGGGGTTTGATCGCCTGCTCTGGAGCTGTGATTTTAATATCGTGCGCGGTGAAGATTCCTTTTTACGTGCCCAATGGGCCGCAAAACCCTTCATTTGGCACATTTATCCCCAAGAAGATGATTATCACCTCGTAAAATTAGAAGCTTTTCTCAAACTTTACTGCGATAATCTGCCACCTAAAATTGCTTGTTATTGGTCTGAATTGAATCTCGCGTTCAACCAAGCACAGCAATCAGCCGTGAGCCTTCACTGGCAAAACCTTAATCCTGTTAATTTGCCCTTGTTGCATCACCATGCTAAACAATGGCCAATTAATGCATTAAATGCTGCAGATCTCGCTACTCGACTAGTTCAGTTCGTTAAAAACAGCTAAGATACTGCGCGAAAACAGAAAAATCTAAATATAGGAAATAGTGTAATGAAAACTGCTCATGAAATCCGTCCTGGTAACGTGATCATGTTAGATGGCAGCCCATGGGTTGTGCAGAAAACTGAAACAACTCGTTCTGGCCGTAACGCTGCTATCGTTAAGTTAAAGTTGAAAAACTTACTGCTTAACTCTGGTACTGAAACGACTTTCAAAGGTGAAGATAAGTTAGAAGACATCATCTTAGATCGTCTTGACTGCACATATTCTTACTTTGCAGATCCTATGTTTGTATTCATGGATGCAGAATACAACCAATACGACGTAGAAGCTGAAAACCTAGGTGATGCAGCGGCTTATATCGTTGATGGTATGGAAGAAACTTGCCAAGTGACTTTCTATGATGGCAAAGCTATCTCTGTTGAAATGCCAACCACTATCGTACGTGAAGTGATCTACACTGAGCCTTCAGCTCGTGGCGATACTTCAGGTAAAGTGATGAAGCCAGCGACTATCACTGGCGGTGGCACAGTGAGTGTTGCTGACTTCGTGAAAGTAGGCGACAAAATTGAAATCGACACTCGTACTGGTGAATTCAAGAAGCGCGTTTAATCGCCCTTCTCGTTTCCAGACACAGAAAAGCCAGTGCTTGCACTGGCTTTTTTGTTGCTGTTTTTTTAGTGATGTGTCGAGTCACTCAAGGGAATAGGTGTTATCCAGCAAAATCCCCTCATTAAATAAGCGTTAGCATTGCGGCCCTAAGAAACGTCGCTCCCAAGCCCCTATCTCACTCAAATAACTTTGGAATTCAATTTCCTTCACCGATACAAAGCCAGTGACAAAATCGTCCCCGAGTAAGCGTCGTGCCGAATCACTTTGGCGCATTTGCGTTAACGCAGCTAAAAATGTCTGCGCTAGGTCATGGCTGCTATCGTAGGCGCTCCCTGTTTCTGGTGCACTTGGCGATAATTTTTCTTCCATTCCGGCAAGGCCCGCAGCCAAAGATGCGGCAATCATCAGGTACGGATTAGCATCGGCGCCCGCAATACGATTCTCTACCCGTCTCGCTACAGGAGCACTTAATGGCACACGTAAGCCAGTGGTGCGATTATCAACGCCCCAACTTAAATTAATCGGCGCTTGACTGCCGGAAATATAACGTCTAAATGAATTGATATTGGGTGCGAATAACAACATTAAATCAGGTAGATACTTTTGTAATCCGCCGATGTAGTGGTGAAAACGGTCAGTGTCGCTACCATCAGCATGGCTGAAAATATTATTACCTTTATCATCGATGACACTTTGATGTAAATGCATAGAACTGCCGGGTTGCCCCGCTATGGGTTTTGCCATAAAAATTGCATTCAAGCCATGTTTAATGGCGATTTCTTTCGCCGCGTATTTAAACATAAAGGCTTGATCCGCTAAGGCCAGCGGATCGCCATGCACTAGGTTAATTTCATATTGCGATAGCCCCATTTCATGGATCCAAGTATCACCTTTAATCCCAATCGCATCGATGGCGGCATTAAACTCATCCCAAAATGGTGCGAGTTCATTGAGCATATTCATGCTAAACGCGGATTGACCATTTTCAGCTCGGCCACTTTTTGAAATGGGTGCCTGATACGGCACACTCGGATCGGTATTCGATTCAGTCAGATAAAACTCAATCTCAGGGGCCACCACGGGCGTTAACCCAAGGGCTTGGTAACGGGCCAATACATTTTTTAACATAGAGCGCGGCGCAAATGGACATAAATTGCCATCCAGTAATACGCAGTCATGGATGGCAAATGCGCGCGGCACTGTGCTCCATGGGATCATCTTGAGAGTGCTGTAATCGGGGACGAGTAAAAGATCAGGATCAGCATCAGGGAAAACAGGATCGTAGGAATACTCACCGGTAATCGCCTGCATCGAAATCGCTTGGGCAATACGTAATTCAGCACCCTGAGCAAAACTTCGGGCTGGCATAAGCTTTCCCCTTGGATAGCCTGAAATATCAGGGAATAAACATTCGACATCACGTATTGTGCCGTGCTCGAAAAACGCAGTAAGAAGAGTTGAGTCCATTTGATTCGTTTGCCACTAATGTTGAAAATAATGCCCTGAAGGATGCAAAGTATAATCAGGCTTTGATTTGAAAAGCTACATGGCGACGATGAAATATGTAAAATATAAATGACAATTTCGTAAAATATAATTTGACATCAGTTGAAAATATTCATTTAACAGTGTAATCGTGTTTATTCTAGTTCAAACCTCATCACTCTTTACTCACCTTTTACTCACCTTTTACTCACCTTTTACTCACTCTAGCCGCCTAACCCCATTACGGCAGACATTAAAAAACCAGCCGTAGCTGGTTTCTTATATTAATCGTGACAGAAGTTATGCAATCACAATAAAGCCGATAAATGCTATTACTGCTGCGATAAGCGTATAAGGTAACTGAGTCACAGCATGGCTCACTAAGTTACAACCTGAGCCTTGGGCGGCCAATACGGTTGAATCTGAGTAGAAGCACGCTTGGCTACCAAATGATGATGCAGACAATAAGGCCCCAATGACTAATGGGATGTCCGCCCCAACCGCTTGCGCTAATGGCATCACGATAGGAATCGTCACGGCAAATATACCCCAGCTCGAACCTGTGGCAAACGCGAGTATAGCCATAGATAAGAACACTACCGCAGGCAGCAATTTAGGTGTCATAAATGGGCTTAATGATTCAATGACATACTGCGGCAGTAATAACTGATCGCACACATCCTTAAACACAAACGCCGCAATCACAGTGCTAATGGCTGGTAGCATGCTTTTAAAGCCATCGATCATTTGGTCCATCATCTCTGAAAATGGCATCAAACGCTGCACTGCATAATAAGGAATCGTGATAACTAAGGTCGCCAGCAAGCCTTTCCACACGTCGATATCAAAGTACACGGTAAAGGCAACTAACAAACCAATAGGCACTAAAAAGTTATGCAGTTTGCCCTGATTATCGGCGTGCTTAAATTCCTCTTCTATGGCTTTAACCGCATATTCATCCGAAGTTTGCACTTGGTCGAAATCCACTTGCGCTTCAGCGGGTTCACCTTGGGCAGCGCGCAGCTGCGCAGCCTTCATTGGACCAATGGCGGGCACAATACCTAATGCGACAAGTAGCACCATAGCCACAGCTAACCAAGCATAAAGCATGTAAGGAATAGCTTGCATATAAACTGCAATGCCTTGACCTTCGGCTGCCACACCGTTATCCACCAGTAATCCACCAAAAAATACCGCCCAAGTCGATAATGGCACTAACACGCACACGGGCGCGGCGGTGGAGTCCACGACATAGGCGAGCATTTCACGGGACACTTTAAATTTATCCGTTACACGCTTCATGGTTTCACCCACGGTCAACGCATTGAGATAGTCATCGATAAAAATCACGATCCCAAGGATAAATGTCATTAATAGGGAAGATTTAGGTCCTTTCGCCAATTTAAGTGCATTGCGGCCAAACGCTAATGCGCCGCCAGTTCGTACTAAAAGTGCGATGAGCGCACCAAAACCACCACACACCAGAATCAACCAACCTATGGTTTCATCGGCCATAACCTTCAATGACACACTAGCAAAATTGTTTAAGACTTGACTGGGATCGAGTAACAGGAAACCGGTTACCGCACCTATGATCAAAGATAAAATAGGACGGCGTAACCAAATAGCTAACACCAATACCACCAAAGGTGGAATGAGACTTAACGCTGTCGGTTCAGACATGCACTTAGGTCCTCTAAATAAATCGCCTAAAAGGCAAATGGTTTTAGAATAACGTCTGAAATCAACACGATTTAGAACGTCAACACAGCTGCTTCATGATGACTAACCCTGAAGATAAAACCCGCGAATTGCTTGCTATCTAAGGTGCCTTGCCAAAAACATCGCGCAGAAAATAAAGCGCATCGAATATTGAGTCAACTATAAATTTAACTTGATAGAAAATAAATTTATTTCCCGCGAGACAATTTTACATAACCGTATAATCTAGAAGACTTTTAACGCGATTGTAACTTAAACATTTATGATCTTCTTAGCTTAATAAGCATTCAATAAATATGCCTAATTATCACAAGATAAAATGCCGCGGCATAAGTTTACCTTATCAAAAATATCTGACTAAAAATCAACCATTAAGTATCAGCTAAAATACATTTCCTTCTGTCACGATTGATATGGCTAATATAGAGAAATTAAATATGGGTCAGCTAATGAAAACGCATTTTCATCTTTCGAAATGAAAAAACATAAACAAGATTCCCCTACCAACCCAATAGATAAACAATCTTAAAATCATGCCAATGTCAGAACATAAAACTTGTGCAGATTTCTTTAATCGTCTGTTAAAGCATATTTAACTGAGGGATATTTATAAAAAAAGCGCAATTCTGTGCTTATCCCCCCTTTCATCTACAATGAAATTTCGTTATGGTGCGCTAACTTAAGCCAAAACTTTATGCATGTTCCGAGGTGTAAATGCGCCCTATCATCAAATCCAACAAGCTGGATACCGTTTGCTATGACATCCGCGGCCCAGTGCACAAGGAAGCCAGACGTTTAGAAGACGAGGGGCATCGAATCCTCAAACTCAACATTGGTAATCCGGCCCCCTTCGGTTTCGAAGCGCCTGAAGAAATTGTGCGCGATGTGATCCTCAATTTACCCAGTGCCCAAGGCTACTGTGAGTCAAAAGGATTATTCTCTGCCCGTAAGGCCATAGTGCAGCATTATCAAGCCCAAGGGATTTTTGGTGTCGATATCGAAGATATCTATATAGGTAACGGCGTTTCAGAACTCATTATGATGGCAATGCAAGGCCTGCTGAATACCGATGATGAGATCTTAATCCCCTCACCAGACTATCCCCTGTGGACAGCAGCGGCGAATCTCGCGGGCGGCAAGGCTGTGCATTATCGCTGCGATGAAGAAGCGGACTGGTTCCCCGATCTCAACGACATTAAAAGTAAAATTTCATCACGTACTCGCGGCATAGTGCTGATTAACCCGAACAACCCAACCGGAGCGGTATACAGCAGAGAATTACTGCTGCAAGTGGTTGAACTGTGTCGTCAACATGATCTGATCCTTTTTGCCGATGAAATTTACGATAAAATTTTATACGACGAAGCCAAGCATATTCCTGCTGCGGGTCTATCAGACGATATTTTAACTGTTACTTTTAACGGCTTATCAAAGGCTTATCGTGCAGCAGGATTTCGTGTTGGTTGGATGATGTTATCTGGCAATCTTAAGGCTGCTAAAAGTTACATCGAAGGCTTAGAAATGCTGTCCTCGATGCGCCTCTGTGCAAACGTGCCCAATCAACATGCAATTCAAACCGCGCTCGGCGGTTATCAGAGTATTAACGAGCTTATTTTGCCTAATGGCCGCCTCACAGTCCAAAGGGATGCCTGTTACGAATTGCTTAACCAAATTCCAGGTGTGAGCGTTAAAAAACCAAAGGGCGCACTCTATGCCTTTCCGAAACTGGATATGAAAAAATTCAATTTGCGGGATGATGAGCGTTTAGTGCTGGATTTGCTCAGAGAAAAGAAAATCCTGTTAGTCCATGGCAGCGCCTTTAACTGGCCTGAGCCCGATCATTTGCGAGTGGTTTTCTTGCCCTATAAAGAAGATCTGAAGAAAGCATTTACCGAGTTTGGGGCCTTCCTCGAAAACTATCGACAGTAAAATATCCCTTTAACGGTTTGAGACATAAAGCGATCCTAGTGGTCGCTTTATTTTTAGCTATTTCTTTAAATCCTCTACGCTCATGCTCACGTGTCATCCAAGGCTGTGATAATCTAAGACTTCACTAGCGTCAATACTGCCTACTCACTCGTTTCATGTCTTCCATTGCAGCTTGTCGCCTTCCGATTTCACTCTTTAGCAGGAAAACTATGAGTCACTTATTTGCCCATTTAGCTCGCATGAAACTGATCCAACGCTGGCCTTTGATGTACAACGTTCGCACTGAAAATGTTCAAGAACACTCGCTGCAAGTTGCCATGGTGGCCCATGCACTGGTGATCATCAGTAATAAGAAATTCGGCACGACGCTCGATCCCCATCAAGCCACGAGTCTGGCGATTTTTCACGATGCCAGTGAAATTCTCACGGGTGACTTACCGACGCCGGTAAAATACTTCAATAAAGAAATTGAAGCCGAGTATAAAAAGATTGAGGCGATTGCCGAGCAGCGCATGTTAGATATGGTACCTGAGGAATTTAAAGAAGATTATCGCAGTCTGTTCATCAGCGATTACGCCGACCCCGTTTACAAGACCATAGTGAAATCGGCTGATACTCTGTGTGCCTATCTTAAATGCCTTGAGGAAAACCGCGCTGGCAACAGTGAATTCAATACCGCCCGTAAGCGTCTCGAAGACATGCTGGCGACAAATCCAGATCCCGCAGTACAGTATTTTATAAGCTGCTTTGTGCCAAGTTTCACCTTGAATTTAGACGAAATTAACAAGATGCTTTGATTTTCCACTCTCGCTAGGAATGCATATGACTTCAAGTGTTTGGCAAGAACGCCGTCATGGTGAAGATAAACAACGGCGCTTTGATCACCGCAGCCCTTACCAAAGAGACAGGGCGCGTATTCTCCACTCGGCCGCCTTTCGCCGCCTTCAGGCCAAGACCCAAGTGCTCGGCGTTGGCATGAATGACTTCTATCGCACCCGATTAACCCACTCACTCGAAGTCTCGCAAATTGGCACCGGCATAGCTGCTCAGCTCAGACGTAAATATCCACAACATAAACAGCTGCTTTGCTCTATGAGCTTATTAGAGTCCCTGTGCTTGGCCCACGATATTGGTCATCCTCCCTTCGGCCACGGTGGCGAAGTCGCATTAAATTACATGATGCGCGACCACGGCGGTTTTGAAGGCAATGGCCAAACCTTTCGTATTTTATCGAAACTTGAGCCTTACACATTAGATTTCGGGATGAACTTATGTCGGCGTACCATGCTCGGGATTTTGAAATACCCTGCGCCGCACTCGAAGCTATTTGTCGCGGGTGAACATAATGAAATCACCAACCACAGACAGTTAAAACCGTCACAATGGCCGCCGGTTAAGGGCATTTTCGACGATGATAACGACATCTTCGCTTGGGTGCTTGAGCCTTTGTCTGAGGCGGATAGCCGTCGTTTTACATCAACTCAGCAAGGTTCACACCCCGCCCTGCACCACTATCCACATCTGCGAACCCAGTTTAAATCCTTCGATTGCTCGATTATGGAACTGGCAGATGACATCGCCTATGCGGTGCACGATCTCGAAGATGCGATTGTGATGGGCATAGTCACAGCGTCCCAGTGGCATCAAGATGTGGCGCCGACACTGACCAACAGCAGCGATGCGTGGATAAAACAAGAGCTGGCAGATATTGGCAACAAGCTGTTTTCCCATGAGCATCACCTACGTAAAGATGCCATAGGCACACTCGTTAATGGCTTTGTCACCGCTATTGTTATCTCAGAAGATGACGTGTTCGAAGAGCCATTATTACGCTTTAATGCGACGTTAGAGCCAGAATTTGCCATTGCGCTCAATGTGCTCAAGCAACTGGTTTATAAATACGTGATCCGTAAACCTGAGATCCAAATGCTCGAATATAAGGGCCAGCAGATTGTGATGGGATTATTCGAAGCCTTCGCTTCCGATCCCGAGCGTTTACTGCCACTGAACACCCAAGAGCGCTGGCGCGAAAGTGAGCAACAAGGCTTAAACAGTCACAGAGTGTTGGCGGACTATATTTCAGGGATGACAGATGAGTTTGCGGGGCGACTGTATCAACAGCTATTTAGCCCCAAAGCGGGCTCAAATGTGGAACTGAGCAAGGAAATGTAGGTAAGCAGACATTGCGCGGCCCGACTTGCTATAAAGCCAGACCGTTTGTAAATGTACGAGTTTCTATAAAAGCTAGACTTTCTACAGAGTCAGCGATCACAGCCGTTCTTTATCAAAATGCGAAAGATAAAAGACAAAAAACCACCTTGCGGTGGTTTTTATTTTGTCACTATTTCAAGTCAAGCTCGATTTATAAAGCGCCGATGGCATCTTTACAAAGTTGAGTGATACGATCCCAATCGCCGTGTTCCATTGCATCCGTTGGCGCAATCCAGCTACCACCAATACAATCGACGTTTTTCAGCGCTAAATAATCTTTATAGCTGCTTGGCGTAATGCCACCTGTTGGGCAGAAGCGAATATCCGCTAGCGGACCCGAGAAGGCTTTAAGAGCATCAACACCACCCGAAGCTTCAGCTGGGAAGAATTTAAAGTGGGTGTAACCGAGCGCCATCCCCGTCATCACTTCTGAAATGCTCGCAACCCCTGGAATTAAAGGGATTGGACCATGCATACCCGCTTTGAGCAGTTCAACCGTTGCGCCTGGGGTAATAATAAACTGCGCACCCGCGGCAATCGCAAGATCAAGCTGAGCTTCGTTTAAGATAGTCCCTGCGCCGACTAAGGCCTCAGGCACTTCTTTGGCGATTTTAGTGATAGCTTCGAGTGCACAAGGCGTACGCAAAGTCACTTCTAACACGCTAATGCCGCCGGCAACCAGTGCTCGCGCTAATGGTACCGCATGTTCAATCTTGTTAATCACCATAACAGGAACAATAGGGCTGCGTTTAAAAATATCTTGTGGCTGTAGTGACCAGTTATTCTCAAGCATTGCGTTATTCTTCCTTTGTATTAATAAAGTTCATCGATGGCATTAGTACAACGCGCACCAGTTTCTGGACTACTTAGATTTGAACGTAGCGCACTAAATAACTCGCGGCCCATGCCATAACGTGAGCGATGTAAATCCACTATTCCCGCTGCTCTGGTGGCAAGTTCAGCTTCAGATACAAGCAGGCTCAGTTCGCCTGTTAACGCATCGACACGGATCAAGTCGCCATCTTGGACTTTGGCAATTAAACCGCCATCTAAGGCTTCTGGCGTTAAGTGAATCGCCGCAGGGACTTTACCCGACGCGCCAGACATACGACCGTCAGTCAGCAGCGCGACTTTAAAACCTTTGTCCTGAAGCGTGCCTAATAATGGCGTTAATTTATGCAGCTCTGGCATACCGTTGGCTTTCGGGCCTTGACCTTTAACCACCACAACACAATCTCTATCCAGAGCACCGGCTTGGAACAAGGCATCGAGTTTGTTTTGATCGTCAATCACCACTGCGGGCGCTTCAACGACACGATGTTGTTCTTGTACTGCTGACACTTTGATCACAGCGCGGCCTAAGTTACCTTTGAGTAATTTTAAGCCACCATTGCCTTGGAAAGGTGATGCGACTGACGTTAACACTTCAGTATCTAAGCTAGTCGTTGGACCATCGACCCAGCGCAGTTCACCGTCGAGCAACCTTGGCTCTTGGGTATAACGGCGTAAACCAAAGCCCGCAACGGTATTCACATCTTCATGCAATAGACCCGCATCGAGCAATTCTTTGATTAAGTACGCCATGCCACCGGCTGCATGGAAATGATTAATATCGGCATGACCGTTTGGATACACGCGCGCCACTAATGGTACAGCATCGGATAATTCAGAAAAATCATCCCAGTTCACAATAATACCGGCAGCACGAGCCGCGGCGACAATGTGCATCGTCAAGTTAGTTGAACCGCCAGTAGCCAAAAGTGCCACAATGCCGTTAACCACAGATTTTTCGCTGACCACTTCACCGATTGGGGTATATTGAGTCCCCATTTCAGTTAAACGGCACACTTGCTTAGCCGCCATCTTATTTAACGCTTCGCGCAGTGGATCATCAGGATTAACAAAAGATGAGCCAGGTAACTGCAGACCCATCACTTCAAGCATCAACTGATTCGAGTTTGCCGTGCCGTAGAAAGTACAGGTTCCTGCACTGTGGTAAGACTGGGCTTCTGCTTCGAGCAGCTGCGCGCGATCTACTTTACCTTGGGCAAATTGTTGACGAATACGGGCTTTTTCTTTGTTCGGGATACCTGATTTCATCGGCCCTGCCGGCACGAATAACATAGGTAAGTGACCAAAGCTTAAGGCACCGATAAGCAAACCTGGTACGATTTTATCGCAAATGCCGAGCAGTAAAGCGCCATCAAACATGTTGTGAGACAAGCCCACAGCCGTTGCCATCGCAATCACTTCACGACTCAGTAAGCTCAATTCCATACCGGGTTGACCTTGAGTCACACCGTCACACATGGCCGGAACACCGCCCGCCACTTGTGCAACACTGCCGACTTCCTGACAGGCTTTTTTAAGCAATTCAGGATAGCTTTCATAGGGTTGGTGCGCAGATAACATATCGTTAAATGCCGTCACTATGCCGATGTTCGCCTTATTCAATTGACGCAATGCATTTTTGTCGTCTGGATTACAGGCGGCAAAACCATGGGCTAAGTTGCCACAGCTCAATGAGCTACGGTGTACACCATGGTTACGGGCATCATTCAATGCGGCGAGATAACCTTCACGTGACGCTTTGCTACGGGCAATAATTCTGTCGGTAACAGCTTGAACTACTGAATGTATTTCTACTGAGTGCATAGTGACTCCTTAAGCGCTCCAGAACACATCAACGGGCGTTTTACGCTGCGCTAATACGGCTCTGATAGGCATAGCATGGACATCATCACTTTCTAACGCTTGACGATATACGGATAATTTTTGTTCCCCGACCAAGTGCAGGTAGATTTGTCTGCTGTTCAAAATCGCACTCTTAGAGAGCGTAATTCTGCCATGGGGCGCTGTGGTGGGGTTCGTCGCCACACACAGGGCTTGGGTTGTGAGCGCATTTTCAAGCTCTGCACTGCAGGGAAACCAAGAACAAGTATGACCATCGTTACCCATGCCTAACACCACCACATCAAAAGGACGTGGGAAGTTAGACAAGGACTCGGCGGCCATATCGGCGCCCGCTTCTGCGGTCGAAAACATGTTTTTTAAACCGCGGAATTTGGCATTCGCCGCACGGTTTTGTAATAAATGTTCACGCACGAGACGCTCATTAGAAGCATCGGCGTCGGCTTCAACCCAGCGCTCATCGGCAAGCGTGATATAAACATCACTCCAATCGATGGATTTCATGCTCAATAGTTGAAATAACTTAAGCGGCGTCGAACCACCGGAAACCACTAAGCTCGCTTTTCCGCGGGCATCGACGGCTTCCTGCAACTGGCTCGCAATTCTATTCGCAAGCTGTTGTTCTAACGCACTTGGCGTATCGAAAGATTTGAATACGGTTTCTTTAATCATCAAAGTCTCCTACTCGTCCCACGAACGGCCATCTTTGGTGATCAAAGCAACTGACGCAACTGGACCCCAAGTACCCGCAGGATAAGGTTTTGGTTTTTCGTTGCTTTGTTCCCACGATTGGATAATGCCATCCACCCAAGTCCATGCCTGCTCGACTTCGTCGCGGCGCACGAACAGCGCTTGATTACCGAGCATAGCTTCGAGTAATAGACGCTCGTAGGCATCAGCGATACGTTCATTTTTAAAGGTATCAGAGAAGCTCAAATCGAGTTTAGTGGTTTGTAGACGTTGTTTTTGCTCCAAACCTGGCACTTTGTTCATCATCTGGATTTCAACCCCTTCATGGGGCTGCAGACGGATCGTCAGCTTGTTCGGTGGCAGATTACGGTAGCTTGAGCGATATAAGTTATGCGGTGGGTTTTTAAAATACACCACAATTTCAGAGCTCTTAAACGGCATACGTTTACCGCTACGTAAATAGAAAGGCACGCCCGCCCAACGCCAGTTGTCGATATCCACACGAATAGCCACGAAGGTTTCTGTGTGTGATTGAAGGTTGGCGCCTTCTTCTTCTAAATAACCCGGTACTGGACTGCCCTTTAAGAAGCCTGCGCTGTACTGACCGCGTACGGTATTTTCATACACATTGTCAGAATTAATCGGACGCAGTGATTTAAGTACTTTAACTTTTTCATCACGGATACTGTCAGCGTCTAAGTTAACAGGTGGGTCCATGGCAACGAGCGTTAACACTTGCAGCAAATGGTTTTGGATCATGTCACGCATTTGACCCGCTTTGTCGAAGTAACCCCAACGGCCTTCGATACCCACTTCTTCTGCGACTGTGATCTGGACGTGGTCAATCGTACGGTTGTCCCACTTAGAGGCAAATAAAGAGTTCGCAAAACGCAGGGCAATCAAGTTCTGTACGGTTTCTTTACCTAAGTAATGGTCGATACGGTAAACCTGACGTTCTTTGAAGTAAGCGGAAACTTGGTCATTGATAACGCGAGAAGAGTCTAAATCTGAGCCGATGGGCTTTTCGAGCACCACGCGTGAATCTGGGTGGATAAGATCTTGTTCATGCAAACAACGGCAAATGTCGCCGAATATTGCAGGTGGCGTAGCAAAGTAACTGACCATAACGCGCTCTTCTGGTTTGAGCAGATCATGGAAGGCACTGTAGCCCGCTGAATCGGTAAAGTTAGTGCCTATATAGTGGCAGCGGGACAGAAAACGTTGGAGAGTCTCTTCGCACAAAGGCTCTTTCACGAAGGTGTTTAATGCAAGCGTGACTAATTCGATAAACTCATCTTGAGTAAACTCGTCTTTCGCGACACCGATCACTTTCGTATCTTTATCGAGAAGTTCAGCTTTATCTAGCTGGTATAAAGAAGGTAACAACTTGCGTCGTGCCAAATCGCCTTTAGTACCAAAGAGTACGAAGTCACAAGCTTTGGCGCCTGATGTTGTTTTGCCCATTGCGTTACGATCTCCTTTGTATGTCGTGTCCCTTCATGTCGATGAAGAAATCCACACTTTTGTTGTAATATAACAACAGAATTTGTTAAATGCATCTATTTTTATAAATATTAACATTCTTGCTAACTAGTCACTTGCTGCATAAATCTGATATGCTTTTTGTGCTTAAATTACTGAAGGTAGTAAAGTCTTATTTCAAAATTGTACTGAAAAGTTACTACATAGAGTCTATTAGTGGGCTGCCAGTCTTGATCTGCTCCCACGAAATAAAAATAAATAAAATTACATTCTCAATTTAGCGGACATACGCGTATGAATACCCTAGAAAAGGTTCAAAAAAGCCTCACCCATTTTAGTAAATCAGAACGCAAAGTTGCAGAGGTGATCTTAGCATCACCACAGACAGCTATACATTCTAGCATCGCCACACTGGCTAAGATGGCAGATGTCAGTGAACCTACTGTGAATCGTTTCTGCCGCCGCTTAGATACTAAAGGTTTCCCTGATTTTAAGTTACATCTAGCGCAAAGTCTTGCGAACGGTACACCTTATGTGAGCCGCCACGTTGAAGAAGATGATTCGACTGAGTCTTATACGACAAAAATATTCGAATCTTCAATGGCTTCGCTCGATACCGCACGTCAAAGCCTAGACATTTCAGCCATTAATAAAGCCGTTGATATTCTCACTCAAGCTAAGACTATTTCCTTTTTTGGCCTAGGCGCATCCGCTTCAGTTGCCCATGACGCGCAAAATAAATTCTTCCGATTTAATGTCCCTGTCATCTGTTTTGACGATGTTCTAATGCAACGCATGAGCTGTATTAACAGTAATGAGGGCGATGTGGTGGTATTGATTTCCCACACTGGCCGTACTAAGTCATTGATTGAAATCGCGCGTTTAGCGAGAGAAAATGGTGCAGCTGTGATTGGTATTACCGCCCGCAACTCGCCTTTATCAATGGAATGTACACTGCCCGTGACAATGGAAGTGCCAGAAGATACTGACATGTATTTACCTATGGCCTCGCGTTTAGCCCAATTAGTCACTATAGATGTATTGGCAACGGGTTTTACCTTACGTAGAGGTCCACGTTTCCGCGATAATTTGAAACGAGTGAAAGAAGTGTTAAAAGAGTCTCGCATCAATAAAGATCCGATACTGTAACTCACTTCCTTTTCTAAAAATGGCTAGTGTTGATCCTTAACCTAGCCATTTATCGTGCAAATATCAGCGATACCTCACAATTTTCATACATAACTTTAGATCAATTTGATTGTAACTTTACTACAAAATTTGGAATTGCATGGTAATATAGTCCCAAGATTTTTTTTAACTTTAACGGAGTATCCTTATGTTCCGCAGAACCAAAATCGTCACCACTCTAGGTCCCGCTACCGATCGTGATGATAACCTACGCCGCATCATCGCGGCAGGTGCAAACGTTGTACGTCTTAATTTCTCCCACGGTTCCCCCGAAGATCATCTAAAACGAGCAACTCAAGCGCGCGAAATCGCTAAAGAGTTAGGCGTTCATGTGGCCATTCTTGGTGACTTACAAGGCCCTAAAATCCGCGTTTCTACTTTCAAAGACAATAAGAAAGTACAACTCGTATTAGGTCAAGCCTATGTACTTGATGCCGAGTTAGCCAAAGGTGAAGGCGACGAGACCCAAGTGGGTATCGATTACAAGCAATTGCCAGACGATGTGACTGTTGGTGATATCCTGATGTTAGATGATGGCCGTGTTCAATTACGCGTTGAGCGTGTTGAAGGCCGTAAAGTGCATACCACAGTGACTGTGGCAGGCCCTTTATCTAACAACAAAGGTATTAACAAACAAGGCGGCGGACTTTCTGCTGCTGCGCTGACCGAAAAAGACAAGGCTGACATTCTCACTGCAGCAATGATCCAAGTGGATTATTTAGCCGTGTCTTTCCCGCGCAGTGGTGCTGACTTGGACTATGCACGCGATCTTGCCCGTCAAGCAGGTTGTAATGCGTTGATCGTTGCTAAAGTTGAACGTGCTGAAGCGGTTGCGACCGATGCCGCTATGGATGATGTTATCTTAGCGTCTGACGTTGTTATGGTTGCCCGTGGTGACTTAGGTGTTGAAATTGGTGATGCAGCACTCGTTGCAGTACAAAAGAAGTTAATCGCCCGTTCACGCCAACTGAATAAAGTCGTCATCACTGCCACCCAGATGATGGAATCGATGATTTCAAGCCCAATGCCAACCCGCGCCGAAGTAATGGACGTGGCGAACGCTGTGCTTGATGGTACCGATGCTGTGATGTTATCTGCTGAAACTGCTGCCGGTGACTTCCCAGAAGAAACCGTTAAGGCAATGGCAAATGTGTGTGTTGGCGCTGAATCTCACCCAAGTGTGATTGTGTCTAAACATAGATTAGATGTGCGTTTCACTTCAGTTGAAGAGACCATTGCGCTATCAACTATGTATGCAGCAAACCACCTAGAAGGCGTTAAGGCGATTATCGCTCTGACTGAATCAGGTGCAACACCACAGTTGATGTCTCGTATCAGTTCTTCACTGCCAATCTTGGGTTTATCACGTCACGCAACAACCCTAGCCAAAATGGCCTTGTACCGCGGCGTGTTACCAATCTACTTCGATTCAACTATCCACCCAGCCGATGAGCTAGCGCAAAAAGCGTTAGAAGCATTAACAGCGGCTGGTTATTTGAATAGCGGTGATATGGTGCTGATGACCAAAGGCGATGCAATGGAAACGATCGGCGGCACTAACACCTGTAAAGTGTTGATCGTAGCTTAAGTTGCTTAAGCTTCCTCTAACAACTCAAGCTCGTTAGAAAACAGCCAATAAAAAACCACCTCATGAAGGTGGTTTTTTTATATTGACTGTTTTCTGTAAGTGCTTATTTCTGTTGATGGAAATTTGTCAGGTTCTCATTGCTGAAGGAAATCTAAGCGGCCCAAACGGCTTAGCTATCGAACTTAACACCGCTTAGACCAAACTGCATTAACATTAAACGCGAACATCAAACACTAGCAATCACTATAACGCTTCGAAATCATTCACATTAATTGCCGCTAAGCGCAGCTTATCAGCATGCTGTAACTTTTGTTCTTCGTCGGCAGTGATAACGCCAGTCTCGAGTGCTTTTGCAAACAAGACTAGATTCGGCACTTTTGCTGGCAACTCACCGGCACGCTGCGCTTTCTTCAGTTTTTTATAGATATCTTTACAGGCATATTGCGCGATAAATGCTTGCTCTACTTCAGCAATACCGCCCTTATCCCCTTCAAATTCAGGACATAAGAAAGTAATACGTTCACGAGCAGGGCCAGGCTTCAACATACCGCTAACTAAATCGGTCGCCATTTTGTCGCTCGGTGCAGTGAAGTGATTACCCAGCGGGAAAATTAAGCCGCGCAGTAACCAGGCCACAGGACGGCTCGGGAAGTTACGAATCGTGTCTTCCAACGCTTTAGCCGCCAAGTGCAAACGATTGGCCATTACATAACGTACCGCAGGCAAATCGTCCTGTTGACGGCCATTATCTTCAAATAACTTCAAGGTCGCTGAGCCTAAATACAACTGGCTGAGCACATCACCCATACGTGCAGACAGCATTTCTTTGCGTTTTAAATCGCCGCCCATGATCAGCATAGATAAATCTGTCATTAAGGCTAATGCAGACGAAATACGCGACATATCTTTATAGTACTGCTTAGTTTCACCGCTCACTGGCGCACTGCCAAAACGGCTACCGCTTAACGCGCTAAACAAAGCACTGAAAGCATTACGCGTGGCATAACCCATGTGACCCATTAATAACGCATCAAAACGCTCTAAGGCTTCATGTTGGTTTTCCATCGCTGCGGCTTCCATTTCGGCGAGCACGTATGGATGGCAGCGAGTCGCACCTTGACCAAAAATCATCAACGAGCGGGTTAGAATATTCGCGCCTTCCACAGTGATCGAAATTGGATTCGACATATAAGGGTGGCCTAAATAGTTTTTAGGTCCTAATTGAATGCCCTTACCCGATTGAATATCCATGGCATCGTTCATCACTGAACGGCCTAATTCAGTCATGTGGTACTTAGCTATCGCGGTCACGACAGAAGGTTTGACTTTAAGATCGATACCCGTGGTTGTTAAACGGCGTGCGGCTTCTAACTGATAAGTGTTGGCAATAATACGCGCCAGCGCTTCTTGCACCCCTTCAAACTGACCAATTGCCATTCCAAACTGGTGACGCACATAGCTGTAAGCCGTTGTCGTCTTCGTCGCCATGTGACCAGAAGCCGTTGCCAATGCTGGCAATGAAATACCGCGGCCCGCTGACAAACACTCAACCAGCATACGCCAGCCTTTACCAGCAAACTCAGGGCCACCGATAATCCAATCGAGCGGAATAAACACTTCTTTACCTTGAGTAGTACCGTTCATAAACGCCATTCCCAGCGGATTATGACGACGACCAATAACCACACCAGGATGATCCGTTGGGATCAACGCACAGGTAATGCCTAAGTTTTTCTTATCGCCAAGCAGACCTTCAGGATCGCGCATTTGGAACGCTAAACCCAGCACTGTTGCTACAGGAGCCAGCGTGATATAACGCTTATCCCATGTAAGTTTAAGCCCAAGCATTTCTTCGCCGTTGAAAATATCACGACACACAATACCTACATCGGGGATAGCGCCGGCATCACTGCCCGCTTCTGGACCAGTTAATGCAAAACAAGGAATTTCATCGCCTTTAGCTAAAGCAGGTAACCAGCGTTCTTTCTGCTCGCTCGTACCATAGTGGGTCAGCAACTCACCTGGGCCTAAAGAGTTCGGCACCATCACAGTCACAGCAGCGCTTACGCTACGGCTGGCTAATTTGCTGACAATGGTCGAGTTTGCATAGGCAGAGAAAGCTTTACCACCAAATTTCTTCGGAATGATCAGTGCGAAGAAACCTTCTTTCTTAAAGTATTCCCACAGCTCTGGCGGTAAATCCTTGCGGTTATGCACTATGTCGAAATCATCGATCATCGTCAGTGCTGTCATTACTTGATTATCAATAAAGTCTTTTTCTTCAGCTGTCAGCGTCGGCTTACCGTAGCTGTGCAAGGTATTCCAGTTAGGATTTCCGCGGAATAACTCCCCTTCCCACCAGACATCACCGGCTTCCATCGCTTCGCGCTCGGTATCTGAAAGTGGCGGCAAGACCTTCTTGAAAAAACTAAAAACTGGGCGGGTAATAAACTGCATCCGGATATTTTTCACCGCAAACAACACGACAATGGCTATCAGGGCAAGAATTATAATCGTCAACATTATCAAGACCTTTTAATTAAGAAGAAACGGGGACTGATACACCAGCCGCCATGTAGGGGATCACTTTACGGATCACGGCTTCGATGTCGTTATGCTCACCAAACTCAGCAGCAGCAATGTCATTTAGGGCATCAGCGGACGCCATAGTGAACACGATAGTGCCTAAGGTAAAGTGTAAGCGCCAAAACATTTCAGCGGGTGGAATATGTGGTGCACTGGCCGAAACGGCTTTAACAAAAGCATCGAGATGCTGGCCGTAATGGGTAGTAATAAACCAACGTAAATGCCCTTGGCTTTCGATATAGCCACGGCCTAAAAGCTGCAGGAAGATCGTGGTACCTTCGGTACGTAGCGCGTTTAAATCCAATAAAGGATCGACCAAAGAAGACAGGATCTCTTCGAGTGTAGCTTGTGCTGGAGCGGCATTTAAACGGTGAATTTGGCTTGAAGCAGCAGGCATAAATACGTCTAAATAGCGGGCTAACACTGCACGGATCAGCTCTTTTTTAGAACCAAAGTGATAATTGACCGATGCTAAATTCACCTCAGCTTTGCTGGTAATGAGTCGCAAGGAAGTCTCAGAAAAGCCCCGTTCGGCGAACAGTTTTTCTGCGGCATCAAGTATTCTAGTTTTTGTATCGGATCGACTTGCCATTCCGTGACCTTGAATTAATTTAAAACACTCGTTTAAATTAAACATTGGCACCTAGGATGTCAAACAAAAATTGGACAAATTCACCGCTTTCTAGTCTGTGATACAAGCGGTATGTCGTACATGTCCGAATAAGTGTTAAAAACAAGTCAATTAACCCTTGTGCAATAACCCAGTGGTTTAGGTAAACTGTGTAACACAAAAACAACAAGGACAACTAGACATGGTTATTTCATTGAATCGTCGCAGTAAAATCGCCCTCACAGTGGCACTCGCGCTGGGATTAACGGCCTGTAATGATGCACAAAGTAAAACAGACAAAACAGCTACAGCAGCTGTCATCAATACCGCCCCAGATAAAGCACAAGCCATTGCTTTTATTAATGATGCTGAAGCCAAGATGGCCGAATTATCGATTGAATCTAATCGCGCCGAGTGGATTTACAGCAACTTTATTACTGATGATACCGCGGCCCTGTCTGCCGCAGTCGGCGAAAAGGTCAGTGCCGCGTCGGTAAAATTTGCAACCGAGGCGGCGAAGTACGCCAATGTGCAACTCGATCCCGTTAATGCCCGCAAGCTCAATATCCTGCGCAGTGCGTTAGTGTTACCCGCGCCGCTCGATCCTGCGAAAAATACCGAGCTGGCGCAAATTAGTTCAGAATTAAATGGCTTGTACGGCAAAGGAAAATACTGTTTTGCCGACGGCAAGTGTATGACTCAGCCTGAGCTATCGAGCTTAATGGCCGAATCACGTGATCCCGTAAAATTACTGGAAGCGTGGAAAGGCTGGCGTGAAATCGCTAAACCCATGCGCCCCTTGTTTCAACGCGAAGTTGAACTGGCCAATGAAGGCGCAAAGGATCTCGGTTATGCCAACCTGTCTGAACTATGGCGCAGTCAATATGATATGAAGCCCGATGACTTTTCACAGGAACTCGACCGTCTTTGGGGCCAAGTTAAGCCACTTTATGAGTCCTTGCACTGCTACGTGCGGGGAGAATTGAATAAAGAGTACGGCGATACCGTCGCACCGACCACAGGCCCCATCCCGGCACACTTACTTGGCAACATGTGGGCCCAGCAATGGGGTAATGTGTATGATCTCGTCGCCCCTAACAATGCTGATCCGGGTTACGATGTCACTGAGTTACTGGCAAAGAAAGGCTATGACGAGCATAAAATGGTGAAACAAGCCGAAGGCTTCTTCACATCATTAGGGTTCGCACCATTGCCAGAAAGTTTTTGGGCACGTTCTCTATTCGTTCAGCCAAAGGACCGTGATGTGGTTTGTCACGCTTCGGCGTGGGATCTCGATAATCTCGACGATATCCGCATTAAAATGTGTATCCAAAAAACTGCCGAAGATTTTAGCGTTATCCACCACGAACTTGGGCATAACTTCTATCAACGCGCTTATAAGCAACAACCATTCCTGTTTAAAAACAGCGCTAACGATGGTTTCCATGAAGCAATTGGTGACACAATAGCACTGTCGATTACGCCAAGCTATTTAAAGCAAATCGGCTTATTAGAAGAAGTACCTGATGCATCTAAGGATATCGGCCTCTTACTAAAACAAGCCTTAGACAAAATTGCTTTCTTGCCCTTTGGCCTGATGATAGATCAGTGGCGCTGGAAAGTGTTTAGCGGCGAAATCACGCCTGCCCAATATAACCAAGCTTGGTGGGATCTGAGGGAAAAATACCAAGGCGTAAAAGCACCGACTGAACGTAGTGAAGCAGATTTTGATCCGGGTGCTAAATACCATGTACCAGGCAATGTACCCTACACCCGTTACTTCCTAGCGCATATTTTGCAATTCCAATTCCATCAAGCGCTGTGTGAAACTGCAGGCGATAAAGGTCCGGTACACAGATGCAGTATTTATGGTAATCAAGCCGCGGGAGAGAAACTCAATAAGATGCTCGAGTTAGGCTTAAGTAAACCTTGGCCAGAAGCATTGAAAGAAGTCACAGGCAAAGAAACGATGGATGCAAAAGCGGTGCTCGATTACTTCGCCCCACTTAAAACATGGTTAGATGAGCAAAATACCACCGCAAACCGCCAGTGTGGTTGGTAAGGGTTCGTTAAATCATCACCCAATAACATAAAACAAAATGCCCAATAAAATTGGGCATTTTTATTCAATACTTATCTGTTTAATCTAACGCCATCCCATGCCTTTACGATTAGCTTCACGGTTTTCAAGCTTGAGCTGTTCTGACTTAGTTAACATCACATAAAGTGCCCCAGCACCGCCCTGCTCGGTTTTCGCCGAATGATAGGCAAGCACCATGTCGAGTTGTGATAACCAATAGCACACAGCGGATTTGAGCAATCCCGCAAAGGGTTGACTCTGATAGCCTTTACCGTGGATCAACATGACACAGCGTTCACCATGTGCCTGCGCTGCCAGTAAATAGTTAAGGACGGCATCACGAGCTTGGTTTAACCGATAAGCATGCACATCAAGCTCCATCTTGATGCTGTATTGCCCCATTCGGAGTCGTTTAAAAACGCCGCCTTGTACCCCCTCACGCTTAAAGCTCACAATGTCATCTGGCGCTTGCTGTGGAAATACTTTTAAATCCAGTGGCATACACGCTAGGAAGACTTCCCGTTGTAAAGCATCGCGTCTGTGTATTTGCTCAGCCGTCAACGCTTTCGGTGCTAAATTTACCACTGGCATATCGCCTTTTAGTGGCACGACTCCAGCCATTTCCTCAAAAAACAGTGCTGATTCATCATCCAGCATGGCAAGCTCCTTTACTTCACACTCTTGTATAGAAACACACTTTGTAAACATTCAAGGCTTTAGTTCAGCGAGCGCCTCCATTATAGTGACGCCATGATTGCCAGATTAGAATAAAGTAATGAAATTTTTGCCGCTAGTCCTGATGTGCTTATTGTCACTGCCAAGCTTAGCCAATCCAGCTAAAACTCATACAAAATCCACTGATGATCAATTGATCAACGCTAATTATCCTTTGTTTATTAGCGCTTTTAATCAATTGTCCCCCGAGGTGACCCGTGAGATTTACGCTGATGACGCTAGCTACTTATCTGAAAGTCAAAGTAAAGAAATTTACTATGGACGAGACAATATTATCGCCATTTACAAGAAGTTTTTCGATAAAATCCGCGCCAAAAAAGCCACTATCGACGTGGATTTTCGCATTACTAAACGCAAAATTATCGGTAATGGTGCCATAGATACAGGCTATTATTTGGTTCGATTTTACCCAGCACAAGAAACCGGCGAACCTGTGAGTGAATTTGCGGGCAAGTTTGCTATTGGTTCAGAAAAAGTCTCATCCACCCAATGGAAAGTGAGCTTAGATACCAATAACCGCGCAGAACCTAGCTATTATCTGAATGCGAAACCGGTACCTAACTTATATTATGGTCGCCAATTTCCGCCTTTACCTGCGGGTAAAAAATTACCCTAATATTAATGCCGATTACGTTTAAATGGACTATCTCACATCTAACGCATTTAGATAGAAATCGAATAAATTTAAACAAATACAATTAAATTAAAGATTTAGCTAACATGACTATAACTACACAAGCCTGCCCCTGTAGCAGTGGGATAAGCTATCAAGATTGCTGTGGTCCACTGCATACGCATGTAGACACTGGGCAAGTGATTGCCCGTACACCTGAACAGCTTATGCGCTCACGCTACTGCGCATTTGTATTGAAAAATTTTGATTACATTTTAAAAACACATCACCCTGACCATCTAAATGGCCTTACTCTCACGAGCCTCACTACTGGTCCTCATCCACATTGGTTAGGATTAGATGTACAGAGCAGTACTGAAACACCAATCCACAATGCTCAAGCGGCGATAGCTGAACAACGACATGGCACTGTTACTTTTAAAGCTTGGTATAAGCTCGATGGTGAAATTGATGCTATCTATGAGCGATCCGAATTCATCTATCAAGCAAGTCGCTGGTATTACAGCCAAGGCCAGCAAATGACGGCTAAATTGCCTGGTAGAAATGATCTCTGTATTTGCCATAGTGGCAAAAAATTCAAACAATGCTGTTTAAAATCTCGATAGATATACAGTGCTGAACTGCACTAGAGAATGACGATGAAGGTTTATAGTGCTGATTGAACAAGCACAGAGATGAATAATAAAGGCAACCTAGATTACAAACCTAGGTTGCCTTTATTTTATCGTGAGCAGCACATTTGAAATAATTGTGACTTAGTGGGTTATGACCGAAGCACTTTTAGCCGACAAGATAAATTGTGCAAACTCAGGCTCCCGTAATGCAGGGCTATAGAGATAACCCTGCGCCTGATGACAAAAACTTTTCGCTAAAAATGCTTCTTGCTCAAGGGTTTCAACCCCTTCTGCCGTCAAAGATATATTTAATGCATTCGCCATGGCGATAATGGCTGACACAATTTCGCGACTTTCGCGGCTGACGGTAAGATCTGAAATAAACGAACGATCAATCTTAAGTTTACTGATCGGAAACTGCTTCAAATAACGCATAGAGCAGTAACCCGTCCCAAAATCGTCAATCGCGAGCCCTACGCCTAATTCCGCTAATTCTTGGCATAACAAGGTCGCGTGGCGAATATCACCCATCAATTCAGTCTCAGTGATCTCTAAGATTAACGTCTTAGGTTTCAAGCGATAACGCGTCAACAACTGCCACACTTGCTCGAATAAATTACCACTGAAGAACTGGCGGGCCGACACATTCACATGCATTGTCATCTCTGCATTATGATGCTGCCATAGGTTTAACTGTCGACATGCGGCCTCTAAAACCCAACTGCCGATAGAATTTATCATCCCCGACTGCTCAGCAATATCAATAAAGGAAGCTGGAAATAACACGCCTCTTTTAGGGTGATGCCAACGGATTAAGGCTTCGGCGCCAATATAGGTATTCTGCTCAAGATCCCTCAGTGGCTGATAATAAAGCTCAAACTGACGACCACGGATCGCACTGTGTAAATCACGTTCTATCTGCGCATCCTCTTTAAATGCACTCAATAACGTGCTGTTAAATACTTGGATTGCAGTGCCTTTTTTCTTTTTAGCATACTGCACTGCAATATCGGCACAGGTTAATGGGGCAAACAAACTCGCAACAGAGGCAATATCAACCACAGCTAAAGCAGGCTTTGGTTCGACTTGCTCACGGCCGATTAAAATAGGCATAGCAAGATGTTGATACAGGCGCGTACTAAAATAATCGAGATCGTAAACCGCATTATCATCGGTCAATAGCACGGCAAATTCATCGCTGCCGACGCGGGCAATTTCGGTGGCCTTATTAATCTCAGAAAAATGTTTCAAACGGCGGGCAATTTCTATCAACAAACTATCGCCATTTTCATGACCATAGGTATCGTTAAAACGCTTAAATCCCACTAAATCAACTAATAACAACAGTCCCTTCGTGGTACGTTCAAGGACTTGATTAAAATGAGTACGGTTATGTAGTCCCGTTAATCCACAACGCCAAGCAAGCCGTTCAAGCTCTGACTTATAGTTATGCTCGTCGGTATTTTCTTCACACGAGACCAAGGCATAATGATTGCCGCGATCGGTAATGAACTGACTCAGCACGTATGTCAGCCAATAACGACTGCCATCGGCACGACTAAACTGCACTTCGCCTTTGGCAATTTCGCCCCTAAAGATTTGCGCTAGAGTTTGCTCGGCTAATTGGGCATGCTGCTTGAAAAAAGCCAACTCACGGATATTCGCGCCGATAATCTGTTCACGGGGCATGCCAGTGATTTCACTGTGCGCCTGATTCACATACTCGACTTTTTCAGTATGCAGATTAATTAACATACTGATTTGTCGCGATTGTTCAGTGGCACAGCGAAATAAACTCAAGCTTTCTTCTTTATCGTAGCTGTGTTTTGTCGCTAAGGTCAGGGCTAATTGGTCGGCCATCTGGCACGCGAGGTGAATTTCACTGTCATGCCAGTGGGGAGTCAATTGTGCCCGCTCGATGCAGAGCACACCTTCGAGATGGCCATTGATACGAATGGCGATGTCAAGACTCGAGTTGATTTGCCGCGGGATAAAATAGCACTCAGCCAATTCACTTAAACGTGGATCGGTGAGGGCATTGCCTGCATCGATATGGCGCAGAGTTTTGAGCTCGTGTACATACCGGGGACAATCTTGTAATAACTTAGGTCTATGAATGTCTTGCAACATAATAGAACCAAATTGTGCGACGAGTGATTGGGTTTGTTGATCAGATGAAAAAGTCCACACTGATACCAAAGAAACCGCTAAATTCTGGCACAACAACTCTGTGGTTAACTCTGCCGTCTTTGTGAAATCGCCCTGCTGTTTTGCAGTTGACTGTACCAAAGACTCCAATAAATGCTGATGCTGACGTCGCTTCACGCTGGTTCCCTACAAAACTTCGTGTTGGGCTAAAGGTCTTTGCTGTTAGCAAACTTACCTTGAAATTTAGAATTAAGCTGATTGAATTATTCTTATTTGGAGGCAGATTACACTAACTGTTGTAAGCACAGCAACATGTGGCACAATTTATTACAATTTGGTTAACAATAGCAGCATTTTTAGGCAATTAGCGCGATTTCCGTGATATCCATAACCGACTAAAAACTAAAGTGCTGCTTTAAAAATTACAGGCCGTTTTCCAATTGAAAAATCATTTTTTCCGCGCTGACATTGAAGGTCAGCAGTAAGTCGACGCCTTCAGTCTTAGTCACAAATTCAGTTTGCACTTCAGCAAATCGAGTTTGAGCGCGTGTTGCCATGCTTTCGGCATCCGCTTGAGCGCTATCGCCAACAAAATTTAACGTCAATAACGTATCGTGTTCATCAATAACGGCGCCGATATCGACAAAGCTGCCGCAATCGGTGCAAGTGTCATTCACTGTCGGGCTCTGTGCTTCTATTATGCCTTTCATCTGTATTCCTTAATGTATAGAGCGACTGATTAACGGCATCACTAAAATATGCTCGTTAAATTTTTAACGCGGTAAATTTTAACTCGATAGGTTAATACGAATTATAGGTAATTAAGCTTCAAGATAACTGGCTTTAGCTCACGCTTATTTATCGAAATGGATCAGATTGACTTGATGGGTATTGAAGACCACTTGCGGGAAGACGGCCTTAGGCTGAGGCGAGCAAAGGCACAAGATTACGTTGGATTGCCAATTGATCAGCAAAGTGCATGATCTC
The DNA here is from genome assembly GCF_013248875.1 of Shewanella sp. DC2-4. Classification (NCBI taxonomy): domain Bacteria; kingdom Pseudomonadati; phylum Pseudomonadota; class Gammaproteobacteria; order Alteromonadales; family Shewanellaceae; genus Shewanella; species Shewanella sp. DC2-4. The sequence continues at coordinate 2,065,756 of NZ_JABRVR010000002.1, forward strand.
GACTTTGGGTGCGGTTAATTGGCCCCTTTGCCTCAGCTGAGTCACATGGTCACAGTTACTTAACGCTTCTGCCATTGCGACTGACTCGCCGCCACGGATGACTAAGGCTTCCGGTCGCAATGCTTGTTGTAATTGAAACGCACGTGGACCTTGAGCCATAAAAATACTGCTGTTATCAACCACTGGTTCAGCAGACGATAAATCCGCCATTAAACTTTGCTGCGGTGGCAATTCGAACTGACGTTGTAATTTTTGCGCCATATCAAGTTCATTTTGCCATTGGAATTGCGCCATGTCCCGAGCGTCAACCGACAGTAACGACAGCAACAGGGCGAATTCGCCCCGTCTGTCGTTTTCTATCGCCGCGTTTAAGCGGGTGCCAATTTGGGCTTCGTTGACTAAAGGAACATCAATTTGCATAAAAAAACATCGTCAAAACAATTCGTTGTTAGTTAATCGACCATTTGATACATAACTTTAGGAATATTTTTAAATTGGGTATTTACATGGAAAAGGTTTCTGACTACTATGGCGGCCGCAATTGAGGAGGGGTTCCCGAGTGGCCAAAGGGATCAGACTGTAAATCTGACGGCTCAGCCTTCGAAGGTTCGAATCCTTCTCCCTCCACCATTTGCACTGCAAGTTTTATCGTGTTGTTCGAAAATGATATAGAGTTTTACAAAAGCGTTAAAGGTATTCGTGGAGGGGTTCCCGAGTGGCCAAAGGGATCAGACTGTAAATCTGACGGCTCAGCCTTCGAAGGTTCGAATCCTTCTCCCTCCACCATCTTTATCTCTAACGCAGATAATCATTTTCAAAGACTAAACATGGCCAATGTCTAGTTTTGTCTTGATAAACAAGTCCGTTATTGATGATGTTTTGAAAGACAATTTTAAAAGTCAGTTGTAAAGCTAAAAAGAAAGTTTGTGGAGGGGTTCCCGAGTGGCCAAAGGGATCAGACTGTAAATCTGACGGCTCAGCCTTCGAAGGTTCGAATCCTTCTCCCTCCACCATTTCTTTCACTATCGCATATCCTTCTTGTTCCACTTCCGCTTAGTCTGTTCCAACTTAATCTGACTGTTCCAGCTTGATCTGATTAAATTCTTGGCATATCTATATTAAGTAAACTTTTTGGTGGACGACATTTTTGATTTCAATTACGTCGTGCTCTAATTTAAGTGAATGACTTCAAGGTCATCCAATAAAACCGCTTTGCCCGTCCCTGTGATATGCTCTGAAAATGATCCCTTTCGATGTGACTACTATGATTTCTAACACGATTCAACCACCAGTGGATTCTCACAGCGCTCACAGACTCTGCCCAACATGGGAAGCCCACGCGATAGGCAAGATTGAAGCGGATTTTCAGCGCAGCGCCGATACCCACTTGATTAAGCTTGAATTACCTATGCTCGATGGCATAGATATTTATCTCAAAGATGAAAGTACCCACCCGACAGGGAGTTTGAAGCATCGCCTCGCCCGCTCACTCTTCCTCTATGCCCTGTGTAACGGCTGGATTAAGCAAGGCACGCCAATTATCGAATCCTCATCGGGCAGCACAGCGATTTCTGAAGCCTATTTTGCCCGTTTACTCGGTTTACCTTTTATTGCCGTGATGCCCAAAAGCACGGCTAAAAAGAAGATTGAGCAGATCACTTTCTATGGCGGTCAATGTCATTTTGTCGATCATTCCAGTGAGATTTACGCAGAATCGGCGCGCCTTGCCGCAGAGCTTGGCGGCCATTATATGGATCAATTCACCTACGCCGAGCGTGCTACCGACTGGCGCGGTAATAACAATATCGCTAACTCGATTTTCAATCAGATGGAGCGCGAGCCACACACGATCCCGCGCTGGATAGTGATGAGCCCAGGCACTGGCGGCACATCGGCGACCATAGGCCGTTACATTCGCTATCAGAGGTTGGCAACACAACTTTGCGTGGTCGACCCGCAAAACTCCGTTTTTTTTGATTTCTATCAGAGCGGCGATGCCAGCTTAACCTGTTGCAATGGCAGTAAGATTGAAGGCATAGGTCGACCGAGAGTCGAGCCATCGTTTATTCCTGGTGTTGTCGATACTATGCTGCAAATTCCCGACGCCGCATCAGTGGCGACGATTCATTGGTTAGAACAATTGATTGGCCGTAAAACCGGCGCATCCACAGGAACCAACCTGTACGGCGCATTGCAACTTGCCGTACAAATGCAAGCGCGTGGAGAGCAAGGCTCAATAGTGACCCTCATTTGTGACTCGGGTGAGCGTTACCTTGATACTTATTACGATACAGATTGGATTACAGCTAACATTGGCGATATTGCGCCCTATCAGCGCCAACTTGCAGCATTTAATCATTTCGGCCAGTTAAGTGAGCTTGATTAAGCGACGGTATTAAGTCATTAGGTTTAGAATCCACAAAACATCCACCATAAAAAACGCCCCACAACTGTGAGGCGTTTTTTATGCTTTGCAGATTAGCATTAATCAATATTCAAATACTTATGGGTCTGGATCGATAAGCGCCAATTACGGGCGATACACACTTTAATCGCCAATTCGGTCGCCCGCGGCTTTTGACTAATCGGCTGCAGGCAAATCGTTTTCGCTGAAATATCGATGTCTTGCAGTAACTCATCAAGTTCATCGATGTGATTTTCAGTAGCGATAGGATGCTTAATCTCATTGGCGCGGTTCAGCGCCTGTGCTAATACCTGATAGCCCCCTTTCATGTTCACCTTGGGTGATACTGTCACCCAAGTGTCATCGGCACAGTTGATTTCGAAGGTGCCACTGGTTTCGATTTGAGTCGCAAAGCCTTGGCTGTGCAAGGTCTCGGTTAATTCGCGTAAATCGTACATACAAGGCTCTCCGCCGGTGATCACGATATGCCGCGCAGTAAAACCTTTAGCGTGAAAGGCAGCGATAAGGCTTTGCGCCGTATGATCAGCCCAGCGACCAATGGTGCCGTCCACGGTAATCACTTGCTCTGGCGACACCTTATTGGCTTCAAGCACATCCCATGTCTGTTTCGTATCGCACCAAGCACATCCCACGGGACAACCTTGTAGTCGGACAAATATGGCGGGCACTCCGGTAAAGACACCTTCACCTTGAATGGTTTCAAATACTTCGTTGACAGGGTAATTCATACTGACGTTCCACTTTTCTGGGGCGGCATTTATAGTGGATTTTAGCTTGAGCTGCAAGTTTTTGCGCCGAGAAAGCCTATTTCGACCCTATAGTCAGAGTTTGCAAGCCCTAAGGCCTGAGTTACACTAACGCCCTATTTATACCTGTTCTACGGTGAAGTGAAATCCTTTATGTCAACGAGCTTAGTGTCAAAAACAGTGGTGTCCAAAGCAGTGGTGGTATTCAGTGGCGGACAAGACTCAACAACCTGTCTTATTCAAGCCCTAACCCAGTACGATGAAGTACATGGGATCACTTTTGACTACGGTCAACGTCACCGCGAAGAAATTGAAGTTGCCAAATCCTTAGCAAAACGCCTGAAGATCACCAGCCATAAAGTCATGGATGTCACCTTACTCAATGAGTTAGCTATTTCAGCCCTCACCCGTGATGCAATACCCGTTTCACACGAGTTGATGGAAAATGGCTTACCCAATACCTTCGTGCCCGGCCGTAATATTTTATTTTTAACGCTTGCAGGTATTTATGCCTATCAATTAGGGGCGCAGGCGATTATCACAGGCGTGTGTGAAACCGATTTTTCAGGCTACCCAGATTGTCGTAACGATTTTGTAAAAGCGATGGAATCCGCCTTAGTTCAAGGCATGGATAAACAACTAAAAATCATCACGCCTTTAATGTGGCTCAATAAGGCACAAACCTGGGCACTGGCGGATAAATATCAGCAACTTGATCTGGTTCGCCACCATACTCTCACCTGCTATAACGGCGTGATTGGCGATGGCTGTGGTGATTGCCCTGCCTGTCATCTTCGCAAACGTGGATTAGATGACTATCTACAGAATAAAGCAGCAGTTATGGCTGAGCTTGACGCCAGCGAGCCTAAAGCATGACACGCAGTCCCTACTGGGTCGCGCTGATGGTGAGTCTGATCTGTGCGGGTTTGTATGCCGCAGGCTTAGCGAGCCCCGCTGTCGATAACCTACTCGCCTATCGCCGCAGTGCAATTAGTGAGGGTGAATGGTGGCGATTAATCAGTGGAAATTTACTGCACACGAATCAATGGCATCTATTAATGAACCTTGCAGGGCTGTGGGTGGTGCTATTTTTACACCATTTTCATTATAATCTCAAAGGCTTAAGTGCACTATTTTTCGTGTTATGTTTACTTGAAGGTATAGGCTTGTATTTAGGCTATCCGCAATTGCTTGGTTATGTCGGCTTAAGCGGTATGTTGCATGGTTTGTTCGCCTACGGCGCAGTGCAGGATATTGTCCGTAAGCTGCGCTCAGGCTATCTGCTGCTCGTTGGCGTTATCATCAAGGTCGGTTACGAACAGCTTTATGGTGCCAGCAATGATGTCACCGCCATGATAGGTGCGCGCGTAGCAACCGAGGCGCATTTGGTCGGCTTAATCTGCGGACTGATTTGCGCTTTAGCGGTGTTTATCAAGCTCAAAATGAGCCAATCAAAAGTCCCTGCTTAATACCAATCGTATTAAATATCTGTTCATTCAGCGGGAGTTCTACACGCTTTAGACAAGGCGAAGGCTTGAAGGCATAGTGGTGCTCTGTCGAAAGCCTTAAACGCAGTATAAAGCGCGTTGAAACCCGCCCTTCGGGAGCCACACAGGCATCCCACACCGGTGTTGCATTGACTTAAAAGGGAATAACCATTTCTGCGTCAATGCGCCTTGGATTGAGATGCCTGTGAGGCTCTGAACTGATTAGATATTTAATGTGATTGGTATAACACCCAAGTCAAGATATTAAAAAGCCGTCGCTGCATGATTGCTGGACGGCTTTTTTAATGCTGAGCGCAAGAATAAATCTAGGCTTTGATCAACAGGTCCCGCAGGTGCTTGACTTCATCACGCATTGCCGCCGCTTGTTCAAACTCTAAGTTGCGCGCATGTTCATGCATCTTCTTCTCAAGCTGATCGATTTGATGGCTTAACTCTGCCGCATCGGCTTTATGGTAATGGGACTTAGGCTCAGCCACTTTGCCATACACAGCTTTACTGTCGCGGCCATCATCCACATCCATCACATCGGTGATCCGTTTAACGACGCCCTTAGGCGTGATACCGTGCTTTAAGTTGTGCGCCCGCTGACGTTCACGACGTCGGTCAGTTTCACCTATCGCTTTTTCCATCGAGTTGGTGATGCGATCGGCATAGAGGATCACTTTACCATTGACGTTACGCGCCGCGCGGCCAATCGTTTGGATGAGCGAGCGTTCAGAGCGCAAGAAGCCCTCTTTATCGGCATCTAAAATACACACCAATGACACTTCAGGCATATCTAAGCCTTCGCGCAATAAGTTGATCCCAACCAATACATCAAACTTACCTAAACGCAGATCGCGGATGATCTCAACCCGTTCGACAGTGTCTATGTCCGAATGCAGATAACGCACTTTTACGCCATGTTCGTCGAGATATTCGGTCAAATCCTCCGACATACGCTTAGTCAGCGTCGTCACTAACACCCGCTCATTGACGGCCACTCGCTTGGCGATTTCAGACAATAAATCGTCCACTTGGGTCCCAACGGGGCGCACTTCTAATTCAGGATCGAGCAATCCCGTTGGCCGCACGACCTGCTCAGCAATCTCACCTTCGCTCTTTTCCAGCTCGTAGGCACTCGGTGTTGCCGACACATAGATAGTTTGCGGCATCAATTGTTCAAACTCTTCAAACTTGAGCGGCCGGTTATCCAAGGCGGACGGTAAGCGGAAACCGTATTCCACAAGTGTGGTTTTACGGGAACGGTCACCTTTGTACATAGCGCCGATTTGCGGCACTGTCACATGGGATTCATCGATAATTAATAAGCCGTCGGCAGGCAAATAGTCGAGCAAGGTTGGTGGCCCTTCCCCCGGTGCGCGGCCAGACAAATAGCGCGAGTAGTTTTCGATGCCAGAGCAGTAACCCAACTCCACCATCATTTCCACATCGTATTGCACCCGCTCATGGATACGCTGGGCTTCAATTAACTTGTTGTTATCGAGTAGATATTGCTTACGCTCACGCAGTTCTTCTTTAATAAACTCAGTGGCAGCGATAATTTTTTCCCGCGGCGTGACATAGTGAGTCTTAGGATAAACCGTCGTACGGGCGATACGTTTAATAATATGGCCCGTTAACGGGTCAAACTCACTTAAGCGTTCAATCTCATCGTCGAACAACTCGACTCTAATAGCATTACGCTCAGAATCGGCGGGGAAAATATCAATCACTTCACCGCGCACACGATAAGTACCACGTTGTAGCTCAATATCATTGCGCTTGTACTGCAATTCACTGAGGCGAATTAAGATGTCACGCTGCCCCATCACATCGCCTTGGCGTAGATGCAGCAACATTTTTAAATAGGAATCGGGATCGCCCAAGCCATAAATAGCCGACACCGAAGCAATCAGCACCACATCTTTACGTTCTAACAGCGCCTTAGTGGCGGATAAGCGCATCTGCTCAATGTGAGCATTAACCGAAGCGTCCTTTTCGATAAAGGTATTTGATGCAGGTACATAGGCTTCGGGCTGGTAGTAATCGTAGTAAGAAACGAAATACTCGACCGCATTATGGGGAAAGAACTCTTTCATCTCGCCATAAAGCTGCGCCGCCAAGGTTTTATTAGGCGCCATGATAATCGTGGGCCGACCTAACTTTTGGATCACATTGGCAATCGTGAAGGTTTTACCTGAGCCCGTCACCCCGAGTAAGGTTTGGCAAGCCAGACCCGCTTCGAGTCCATCGACTAATTTGGCAATCGCTGTAGGTTGGTCGCCTGCGGGGGCGAATTGCGATTCAAGCTGAAAAACAGATTCTGACACGCGCACATATCCTTTTAGTGAGTCGCCCCATTCTAATCAAGTCACCGACTAAGCTCCACAGTTATCCTTCCTGTCGTCATATCAATACGATCTAAAACCGCAAGATGACAATTTAAAGGAAGAAACATGAAACTTTTAAACTAAGGCGTTTTCAGCGTTTTTTGCTCACAAAACACCCGCAAACTAAGCAAAAATGCCAATTTAATACACAAGAAATCAATTTCGTTCGATTACAAAATTGCAACCTTGTTTTCACCCTCAACAAAAACTACTTGCTTTTAGTATGCAGTTGATAATGCTTAAATTTATTTTTGAACCCCAAAATAGTGCATTTTAAGTCCGCCGCCCATACCCCAAGGCTTTGGCGGCCATTTTTCAGGACAACTCACAGGGTTATCCACAGATTTTGTTGATAAGTCGAAATAACCTAGAAACCACGCGGGATTGGAGGCTGTCATGTGTCTTAACAACCGTCTCTCGGCATTTAGTAATTTAATTACATTTGATAAATGTTGCTACTTGTATCAATTTCTGTAGCGCGCCACGAGATTTGATAAACGAATTCACCTAAATTGAAAATTAGTGATTAATCAATTACTCGTTAGTTCACTTAGTCTGATAAATATGGGTTCACTCAATTTGATAAACTTCTCAATAAGCCCCCTAAATCGAGGGCTATTGAGTCTTTTCTACTTAGTTAATACGTTGGTCTACCAGTTCCAAATGAGCAGTTCTTGCTGCTCTCCAGAGCGTTTTGAGCCTCCTACCGTGTAACGTATTCCAAGCGTCTTCATTTGTAGTCCAGCAAATGCCTCGCGCATTTCGGGGATGTCATTCACGCTGATCACCATCTTGCCTTTGATTGTCTTCGCAAGCTCGGCCATCAAGGCATATTGCTCTAGTCCAAAATCTACACCATAACCTGCGGTACTCCAGTAAGGCGGGTCTAAATAGAACAAGGTTTCTGGCTTATCGTATCGCCTTACGCACTCAGCCCAGTCCAACCGCTCGATATAGGTTCTTGCCAAGCGTAGGTGAGCAACGCTGAGATCTTCCTCAATCCTTAACAAGTTCAAACCAGCGGGTCGAGACGCTGAACATCCAAAATTCTGACCTGATACTTTCCCGCCAAACGCCAGCTTTTGAAGATAGTAGAAGCGACTCGCTCGCTGAATATCGGTTAGTGTTTCAGGGTTAGTATTCTTCTGCCATAAAAACTCTTCACGGCTAATTAAAGCCCATTTAAAGTGCCTTATAAACTCCTCTAAATGATGTTTAATGACTCGATAAAGATTCACCAAGTCGCCATTCATATCGTTGACCACTTCCACCCTCGCCTCGTCCTTGCTGAAGAACATTGCTGCACCGCCGCAGAAGGGTTCGACATAGGTATGGTGTTCAGGGAATATCGGTAAAATCTGCTTAACTAATCTACGCTTACCACCCATCCAAGGGATAATCGGTTTTGGCATGTGAGCCTCCTTTTTTAGGATTTTTCTGCTAGGCTCGGTTCGCCGTGTCGACGCGGTGAGGGAGCCTTGGTTGGCTCACAGGGTGTTATCCTGTGTGTTAACGGTCTAGCAGTGTTGGTAGCATTGCTAGACCGCTCTCTTTTATCAAATCTCTAATTCAACATACGTCAGGTCGGCGGCTTGGCCTTGGATCTGACCATCAACGATATACACTTTCCCACTGGTGACTGAGTCCCCCAAAACGGTCTGATAACTGCCATCGGCGTGCTGTACTGTCGTGGTGCCATTCGTCACGTTAATCACAGTGGCAACACTGCGCTGGGGCTTAGGGTTTAAGTTCGCTAAGCGTTGATAGATGTTGCTCATGCTGCCACCTCATTACGCAATAGCGTCACGGTCTGATTCACTGTAACCATCCCCGTTGACTCATTAACGCTGCCGCTTATGCTGAAGCTTTCACACACTGACTTAAACACCTCGGCACCTTTGCGAACCCCAATTAACATGCCTGGTCGCATGGGTGGCAAATCCGCCATGACCTTTGCGCGAATGCTGTTTTGCACCTTATTACCTGCGTTGGCTAACTCGGCCGTTGCACGCATTCTCGCGGCTTGATTATCAGTGATTAATTTATCCACTATATCAGCAGCAAAGTTGTCACCAGCGGTCCCGAAACGTTTCACTTTCGCCGCCACGCCTTGTTGCTCACCACGTACAAACACCGCATTAGCATCGGGACGAATATCGATACGCTCGTTAAATTCGAGGATCACTCCATCGTGCAAAATCACATCAGGGATCGCGCTTGCGGTATTCCAAGGCACGACTGGCCACTGAGGGATCACCGTTATAGTCTGAGTTTCATCGTTCACATCGAGCATGGCCCCAATGCTATTTGCCATCATGTTAATGGCTTCAGCGGGAGTTTTAGCGGCATAACTAAAGGCGTTTGCAGGTACAGGGTAATCGCTGATTTTACTGGCGACAGTCCACTCAGTATTGCCCACAATATCGGCCATCAAACCAATAAAGCTGCGGGCTACTACGTTCACATAGTTGATGGCCTTTCTGTTCGGGCTGGCGAGTGTGGCTAAGCGACCTCGACCTGTCGCGCTATAACTGGTTTTGCCGAAGGCTTTAGATTCGCTGGGAGACTCGCAAAGCAGGTAAAAGTCATAGCCGTTAATACTTATTTTCAGTAATTCATTAGCGGCACGCTCGGCATCAATACGGGATGAAAACGCTAAGCTTCCGCTACTGGCCCATTGCGAACGTGACTGAGAAATGGATACTGATTTGAGCACCACAGAAACGCCGTCACTCACACGAACACAACTGATTTGAGGCTGCATGAGGTAACTCCTTCTGATTTGCGGTTCGATAGGGATCTTAAAATCAATGGTAGGTAACGGTGGATTTGTGCCTATCAGGCCGCCGCCATCGTCCCAGTAACAAACATTGGGTGAAGGGGTAAAGTTGAGCACAATCGGGCTGATAGCGTTCGTCCAAGGTTCACTAAAGCGCAGTGTAACTTTACCTACTGGCGGTAAGTATTTACTGGAACATACCCACCGCGCGGCGTGTGGAGCCCATACAACAAACTTGCTATCGCCTTGGCTTTGAATGTCGGTATAACTAAGCGCTATCTCAGTCGCTAGTTGCTCGCCGATATGCAATTTAACGGTAATTTGCTGGCTCTTGGCTGCAGCTTGTGACCAAGGTATATCAAGCATATATTGCTGCGATTCTGACACGTTCCAATGACTCGCAGCGCGATGACTATGAGACTCAGGTACCAACCAATTCATATCGAGTTGAATAGGTACCAACGCATTTCGTCGCCACTCAACAGCGAACACTTCCCCAGCTAATGGCGGCGTATTCCACACGATTACGATTTGCTGTTTTAAGCTGATGCTACCCCATGCAAAAACGGCATTAGCGGCATGCGATTGACTGCGAGTACTGAGGGTAATTTGCTGCTCAATATGTTTGCCTGTCATCATTACAAGCCCACAAGCCATGCCAATACTTCCGGCCCTAATAGGAACATCTGGGATTAACACATTTTCAAAGCGCAGACTCAACGGTGAGACAGCATTTAGCCATGGCTCATTAAATCTCACCTGCAATGTCAAAGTGGATTCAGTCATCACTTTAATAGCCTAAATTAACGCTATGGCTGTCAACCAATGGCAGTTTAAACCCATCAATAATTCTGGCATTAAACTGCTCATCAGCATCGAACATAATAAAAATTACCCCTGCTAATGAGTGGTCCTTACGAATAAGATGCTTGACTTGGTTATCTGCTGGAATATCGCTTTGCCATAATAATCTTAAATTCACCCTTTCTAAGATGGCGAAACGCTCGGCAGCAGGGTCAATATCAACTTCAAGCAAACCCATAGGATAATTCGATTTTTCACGTAAACGTGGTGCAAACTTATCAGGCATACCATTCCCCTGTTCCTATCCAAAGATTTGAAGCACCCACATGACCAGTCGGTAAAAGATAAAAAAGGGTGCCATTCACATTACGGGTAATGGGTAAAAGTGCATCAGTAAACCCCGTAAATGAGGATTGAAATAATCCAGGTACTGTCCCTCTAACTGCGGGATGCAACATACTGTTGGTGCAATTATTCCCCGCTGAATCAAGGTACTGAGAAGCTGGCTGATTTGGCGAGTAGGTTTGTTGTTCTATTTGCACCGGAGCAAAAAACATATTCAACCCATCTATGGGCAAGGTTTTAATGGCCGTGGTGTTATATGTTGACCAAGCCATCTTTACTACCATTTGCTTAGGATTATGGCTGCCATCAGTTTCATGCATTTTAGCCACAGTAGCATTCTGCGATAGATAGGTAATACCGTCAGTCCAAGACGGCGATGTGGTCAGTGATGAGTCTGCAACTGAGCCATATACCATAGTGATAAAACGTGTCGCATCATTAGGTACCACACTGTCAATATCGCCGATAAAAAAACTAGGAAAGTGAGTGGTAGAAAGCTGAGTTCTATCGAAAGGTGAATCGCCATAAGTAAAAAAAATGAACGCTGCAGCAGTGGCAATCAATATCCACTTATAAGGATGCGGAGAACCACTTGCAAAACATCGCCATCCAGCACCATTGGTATTAGCCCAATCAGGATTAAGTGATGCTAAAAATGGGGCTGACTGAAAATAGAAAACTCCTGATAATACGTCCCCTGCAGACCTTGGCCAAAACTTAACAAAACTGCCCGAACCCTGTAGGGTAGAATTACGAAAAACAATTTGATTGGAGGCCAAGTCCATAAATGGCACTGACCAGCCAGCCCCCTGCTTTGAACCATAACCATCCACTAAACATTTCTTGAGTACGTTAATCAATTCTGATGGCTTGATGCCCTTTGACAGTTGCGGTGCACCCGCATCATCCCAACGATAAACAGTAACTGGTAAGCCCATTGCAATTGCTCCTATGACTCGTTACCAAAAAATGACAACACGGCGTTATCTTTAGTGATTTGGCTGTGGCCAACCTGCACATTTCGCAGCAGCATAATCGGATTTGAGGCCGCGAACGTGGCGAAACGAATCGCTTCGCCTTGCTGCCAACCGCCACCAAATGCACCTGAGCGAATGATGAAATAAGGGGCATTTGTCAGTGGGTTAATAGGCGTAAAATCATTCAGCGTATCGCCTGTGGCAATTTGGCCAAGACGGCGACCAACACAACGAAAAGCCGTAGCTGATGTCATAATCAATACCCAATCTTCATTCACAGCGGTGGTGTTTTTAACTTCAAACGGATAGTCAACCGAATTCACGTTGCCCGTAGCTGGGGCGCCATCGAGGTCCCAATTATTGGCCCAAGCAGTCATATCTCGCACTCTGCCGACTCGCGCCTGCAAGTCGCCAAGAATTTGCACACTGGCTAATGTGGTACCTAGCGGATATTCACGGGACAAAGGCTTGGCCAGCACAACGCTATTGCCTGAAAACGATGAAACTAGACCGAGTTCCATAATGGTATCGCTCAGCACAAACGGGGCGGAAAATCCGGTAAAATCACTGTTAATAGTGACCGTTCCTGCCACCTTGTTTACGGTAAAATGGTCATTATTAGGGGTCCATAGGCTGGCGCCATTGGCATCGGTAATATCCACAAACTGGGCATTTTCACGAATGGTAAACACAGTGCCGATAGAGCCTGTGACTTGCTGCACTTGGGTATGAGAAAGCGCGACAGTGCCCCAGCGTCTGAACATATCGACAATGCCATCATTGGGGATACGCAGTGGGTTTAGCCCATAAATCTCGGCGGGGGGTAGCTGGCGCAATTGGTCGGTAATGTCATAGCGCAGCGTGGTTAAATCCACCGGATTGGTAAATAACAGTTCAACCAAACCATCTACGATATTGCCGCTAATACCACTGCCAATTATCACCCCTTGGTTGTCAGATGAGGCGCTGATAATGGCATGGTCGGATATCCGTTCAACCTGCAAGTAAAAGCTCTCTAACAATGGATTAGCCACACTCAAGGCAAATTTAGCAGTAGTATCGCCTGCAGCCGCTGCAGTGGTTGATTCAACTAAACCTGAATAGGTCAGTGTAAAATCACCTCGGCTTACCGTTTGCTTAGTCACCACCCCAGTAAAATAATCAATGGTCGCCAGCAACTCAGTGGTGTCATACAACTTACCTATACCGCTATTCACATTTTCAAATACGTCCTGAGGCACATAGTTACTATCAGCAAACACAGCACGGCCTTTGATACTGCCGACCGTTAGCTGCTTATTCGCTGGGAATGCATTAGCGCTTGAGTAAATGCTGTATTTATACGCAGAAACATAATAGAGCGAGACAGTGGGATTATAGGCAAAGTGCACATCAGGCCGCAGCGTAACGGTCACGTTCCCAGTCCCGACAGTAATCGACTGAACTAATGAATTACTCCCACCGAAAACGCCAAAAGGATCGGTAGAAACTGCAGTGACAACATCAGTGTCTATCAGCAAATCCGCTGTGGTGAAGGTATAGCTGTACGTCCCTTGGGCACTTGGCTGGCTAATCACTTTGCGGATCACTTGGCTAACAGTGGCATCGCCGTTATCACTGCCACCCGTGATGGTATTACCTGGCTTTGGCGCTAAGGTGGTGATCGCAGGCAGTAACGACAATTGAGTTGCCCCCACAGCTAAACTTACCCCGCTGGCTGCGGCAGTCAGCTTAGTTACCCCGTGGAATTTTAATGGGGATGCAGTGTTAGATAATCGCAAGCGAGTGCACTTACTCTGGCCATTGATTTGCAAACCTGGTTCTGGTGTCGCAAACGGTATCGGCGGGTCGAATACTACGGTACCAACTGCACCGTTCACTATGCTGGTACGCGTGACTTTGCAAAAATGGGTTTTACGGGGCCATGCCACGTTTTCAATGCCAGGATATTCCACGGTAATACAGATCACTTGGCCAATCTGCAGATAAGTGGTTTTCCAATAGTCTCGGTCATTAAAGCGATAGGACGACTGCAGGTAATCTGAGGGAAATGAGTTTTGGTTCACAAGGAAGCCTGGACCACCTTCACGGATCAATTCCCCTGCAGTGACTGACGACTCAATGATCTCTTTCATATCTGTCATGCGAGACTCATCATCCAGCGCGGCAGACTCGATCATGAATACGTTAACTAATGGGTCTATCGGTGGCTCACTGATAAACACATGTGCATCAATCAAAGTGCTGGTGTCTGGCGTATCGAGCGCAGGGAACGCTTTTACAATGTCGATACTGGATTGGGCATGGTCGATATCGGATATCGCTGAAAATAGCTCATTAAGCTGGCCTGACTGCACAGCGTTCTTAGTCCGTTGGCCGCCAGCCTCATTACTTGAACCCAGTAACTCTGGCTTAAATACTTTTAAATCTAAACGGGAAATTGTCATATTAAACGGCCTTTAAACGGTGATTAACTTCAAGGTGATAGCCTCGATTTCGTCGGGGTCGGTATCGCTGTAATTGATCGCTGGCGTGCCGCTGATGGGCTGTTCTCTGTAGTCCCACATCACAGTTATTGCAGTGCCATTGATATCCAGGTTAAAGCTGTTCGCGCCCTTTGAATTGGCGTGGGCCTCAAGGGCGTTAAACACCGCTAATGTTTCTGCATCGCTGAATAACACCACAGGGCGGCCCGCTTGTTTAGCCGCGACTTCAACATGCTGCGAGCCATCGAGCGCAAACTCAGTGCTACTCACAAAGGGCGTATAACCAAAGCGGTTAAGCCAAATAAAATGTGGTAATTGAAGCGTGTCTAAGGTGATCATGAGGTGGCCTTAATCTGTTCTAGTTCGCGCAAAAACAGCAGCTTAAACTCATCAAGCAAATCGGCTTTCACCACATTCCCTGACGGCATTGCCAGCTCTAGCCGAAAAATTTGTACGCTGCCGCCTGTGTTCTGATTGCTCACCGATGCCGAAGCGGTGGGGCTTGCCGTACTGCGAGTGGAATTCGTCGCGGTGCTTGCACTGCTTGATGCACGCTCGATCGCCTGTGCGTTACGTTCTGCCGATTCGGCCTCGATTTGTTTCAGCTTAGTGCTGTAGATTTGCTGACTCAGTTGCAGTGCTTCTTGGGCACTGGCGATGGACTCTTTATCCTGGGCTGTGCGGGCAGCATCGAGCTGCGCCTTAAGCTCAGCCTGTTGCTGCTCATAGCGGCGCTTCTCGATAGCGGCTTGGTTATTGTTGAGCTGATCCATCTCATCTTTGAGACTGCCCAAGGTCGCGTTGATATCGTCACGCAGGCCGAGAATACGATCACGGGTAGCATCAATGGCCGCTTGCAGTGGCTTAAGTTCTTCGTCACCTAGCTCGCGTATATTCCACTTAGCCTCGCGGCTAATTTGATTGACGCGATCGAGGCTAATGCTTGAGCTTTCGAGTTCTTCAGTCCATTTACGGGTCAGTAAGGTTTCATTGATGATCTGCTTTTCGCGGATAAAAGCTTGGTTACTGAGCTGTGCCAGCACACCCCAAAAGCCAGTATTCACCCGCATATTGTTCATGATGCTTTTAGTCAGCTCATTAACGCGGGCGTTAAGTTTTTCGGTGCTATCTTCGTTAAAATTGAACTGTTTGTTTAAGTGGGCATAGGCACCCGCAAATAGGTTGACATACTCAGTGGCGCGGCCTGTGGTTTCCTCTAATTGTTCAAGTTCTTCGCGTTGCTCAATTAAGGTTTTAGTGGTCTTTTTTACCTGTTCGTCAGTCTCTTGCTCACCCTCTTCCAAGCCGCCCATTAAGCGTTGCAATATTCTGAGCACTTCAACTAAGCGTTCTTTTTGTCGCAGGTATTCTTCCGCCGTGATGCCGCCGTCTTTATAGGCTTGTTCGAGCCTTAACATCTCGTCAGATACAGCGGCATACTTGCTTTTTATCTGTTCATAATTCGCCGCTTCGAGTGCCTGAACCTCACTGAGTTGCTTAGTTTGATCACTTAACTTGCCCTGTAAACTAATCAGATCTTGTTGAGCTTTTGCTTTGGCTTTACTCGATACCGTCGAGCTGTTCATCACATCACGGCATTGCTTCAAACGGGCTTCAGTTTCTGCCACTGCGCGGCTTAGCTTGGCTTGCTCGGGTGAAAGTTCCTTCACGCTGTCTGTATAGCCGTATTGCTTCGCAGTCAGCTCGCTCAGTTCCTTGGTTAGCCCAAGGGTGGCGGCTTGCGCTTTCAAGGTTTCGGGTACCGCAGCGCCCGTTGCTTCGGCGGCCGTTAATGCCGCTTTAGCCCAGGCTAAAAACGCATCCTTTTGTTGCTCAATCGGTTCACGGTTGTTCTTAATCAGATTAAAGGCCGCTTCGGCTTTCGTGTTCACCTGCTCTAAGGCATGGCTACTGGTCAGCCCTAAATCCTTATAGGCTTGCTCCAATGCCTCGGTGCCCTTAGCCGTGGCATCTAGATAGGTTTGCTGCTCTTCAAACTTGGCGCGCAGTATTGTGAGTAACTTAACGTGGCCTTCGTATTGATCCCCCGCCGCCTTTAACGGCACTAAGGCGGCGTCAATTTGGCGAATGAAACCGCCCATACCACCTTTAACGCCATCGAGCGTTTTAGTTTGTTCGCTTAAGGTAAAGGTCAGGCGCAGCGCTTCTTCAACCGTTAATTTAATCGGCGCTACGACGTCAACCGCAGCCTGTTTGACTTCTTCCATGGCTTTAGCGGCGTTCTTCCACTTACCAGTGGCATCGTCATAAATCAGTTTGCCTTCATCAACCGCCTTGTTGAACTCGGCCATAGTGGTAAAGGCTACGCCCGTTTGCTCACTGAGATCCTTAAGTGAGTACTCCAACTGTTTGGCGCTAGACGCGGCAGCGCGTTTAGATTTTTCCAGTGCTTCTTCAGCAATCAATAATTCTTGGTATACCCGAGCGACCTCGATCAACTCGCTAATCAGCGCTAAGTACAAACCCGCTTTAGCCGCTGCTGCCAAGGCGGTTTTAAGTTTGCCAGCAGCTAAGGCCGCGCCCTCACTCGCCGCAGTGGTACCCATGATCGCGCCAGTGTAAAGACGCATCACGCCGATGGCGGCATTGGCTCCGGTAATCACATCACTAAAATAGCTACCGACTTTTAACGCTAGAAATGCCTTAGCCACAAAACCAATTTCATCACGGAAGTGGTACAGCATAGCAGCGCCATCTTGCACCGCTGAGCCTATGCTCACGATCGTGTCGCTGACTTGCTGCGCCCATTCCTTTAAACGGCCATCGGCGGCCATGGCGGCAAACTCAAGATTCAACTCACTGATCTGGCCCTTAAGCCAATCAAGTGCACCGGACTGAGCCACGAGATCATAGAAGGATGAAAGGTTATCTTTGAGGTTTGATACTTGGCCACTGAGCAAAGCCATCTGCGACGCTGCGCTGCCATTAGCGGCTCGGCCCATTTCATCAATCAAACCTTGGATCACATCGCGGCCAAGCTTGCCTTGCTCACTGAGTTTTTGCAGTTCGGTGGTGTTCTTTCCCGTGACCTTAGCCAGCATGTCCCATACGGGCACGCCGCGCTCAATCAGTTGCAGGATCTCCTCACCCTGTAGCTTTTGTTTTGCCCAGGCTTGGCCGAGTGCCAAGGTGATCCCCTCGACCTCTTGAAAACCGCCACCGAGTTTAAAGGCTTGATCCACAATCGCCTTCATGGTGCCGTTCATAGGATCGAGGCCAAAGGCTTTGGCCTTCACAAACGCTTGATTGACTTCGTTCAGTTGTAGCGGCACATCGATGGCGAATTGCTTTACCCAAGCGGTGGCTTGTTTGCCTGATTCAAAACCGCCCATCACGGCATTCATTTGCACGCCAAGACGTTCGAATTGATCGCCCGTGGCAAAGACATCCTTCACCGCTTGGGCCACGCGGTCAAAGCCCAAATAAGCACCCGCTAAGGCGGTCACTTGGCCGATCACGCCACGCAGGGAACTGGCATGATCACGGGCGCTGGCATTGCCCTTATCTAACTGATTAGCAAACTTATCGACATTGCGGCCAGTGCCGTCAAATTCGGCGCTTAACTTGCGCTGCGCTGTGGTCAGGTTGTTGTAGTCAATGCCCGATTTCGACAGGGCATTTTGCAGCTTAGTGTGGCTGGATGATTGCTGCGCTAACTCGCGCTGCATTTGCTCCAGCTCTTTTTCGGCCACATCAATAGAGCGTGCCAGCTGCACAAAAGGCGCATCCGTTTGGCTGGCACGTTGCTTTAAGTCCTGCAGTGCTAAGGCGGCAGCAGTGACAGCAAGCTCTTGTTGTTCAAGCTCATTGCGTGACCGCTTAAAGGTGTTGATCAGGTCTTGCTGGTTAGCCAGTTCATCGAGCTTATTGGCTAAGGTATTGGCTTTTTGGCTGGTCGATTGGCTGCTATCGCCTACGTCATCAAGCCCAGTTGCTAAAGGCTTGAGGTCATTAGTGAGCTGCTCTGTTTGGTTGCTGGTATTGCGGCCGCTTTGGGCCACTTGGTCTAACTGGTCACTTAACGGATCAAGGCTATTTTTGAGTTCATCAACTTGATTCGCACCCGTTTGGCTGGCATCACTCACGCCATCGAGTTCATCAGCGAGCGCCTGCGTCTTAGGATTCGCCGCATCCGACTCAGTGCCGATGCGCTTAAGCTCATCGACTAAAGCCGCAATGTGTTGCTTGCCCGTGGCTTCTGCCACGATCCGCAGGGCGAGTTCTAAGGTTTTATCAGCCATGGCTATCTCGTTAATGCTCTCGTTAGTATCTAAATAATCGGTGTTTAAACGGCGGTTAAATGGGGATTAAAGGGCATGGCAATTGAGTACGGCCATGCCCTTGGGTTAAGCAAAACCGCTTATGCATCCAACTCTAGGTACTCGAACGGATGATCTTTCCCCGTCACCAACTGTGCTTTGCCTGCTAAGGTCGCACTCACAAACTCGCTGGCGGCAAAATCGAGCGCCGCTGTTGGCGATAAGCTGGCGTCGAAAATTTCGAGCTTAATCGGTTTGCCTGTTTCGAGGTTTTTACCTTCACCGAAGAGCCGCGCGCGGGTTTGGGCGTTAATGCCACCACGAACTAGCGTGCCGCTAATGGCGTTATGTTGGCCTGTCACTGTCACCGCGCCGCCCGCTTCTATGTCGCCGCCTTTTACGGCGCGCACTAGCCCTAGGGCATAGTTCACCTCATAGTCAGTGCCCAGCACTAAGGTGGCAGCGTCTTTCTTCACCACAAAACCGAGGGCGGCAAAGTTACTTTTAGGTAGCTGTATCCAACGTTGATTGGTTGGTAAGGTCACGGCTTCATCGGTTAAGTTGCCGCTGCCAGTGTTCAGCACTTGGGTATCACCCAGCAGTGCCATAGCAATCAGTTCGGCGGGTTGATCGTCGAAGGACCATTCCACCTCAACAGGTTTTGCAATTTTCACCACGCTTAAGGCTTGGCCGTAGCTGTCTTTCTTTTTACTGCCACGTACCTTTTCGTCGGCGTCGGTTTTAATGGCGAGCTTAGTAGTGTTGATGGGACCAATGATCCCCGTTGATTGCCCTTGGGCATTTAAGCGGTCAACAAAGAAGTTGCCTGCGACTAATAATCCATTCATAGGATTTTCCTCATCTTAAGTTGTTGGGTTAGCTGGGTTTGAATCTCAGTTGCACACTCACGGCCACGGGGTAATAACCGTGGCTTTTAGTGAAACGGGGTTTAATCGGGCTGTTCACTCGCACAAAGGGGCCAAGCATCTGACCATCCACCGCAATGGACTTACCCACAATCGCGTTTAACAGGCTGACTAATAGCTCACCTGCTTGGCCTTCGTGAATAGATAAACGGCAAGCCAATACCACAAGCCAAGTCTGCTTAATTTGGCTGGTGTTGCCGCCTTGTGCGGTATCCGCCAGCGTATCGCCCATATACAGCACATGGGCGGCGGGGGTGATTTGGCTGCGCTCATCCACTTCGCTTAGCTCATTGGCTTGATAGACCTTTTTCAGCTTCTGGCTCGTCACTAATGACTCAAGTATTTGAGTCAGCGCATCACCTGCAGCAAGGTAGTTATCTTTAATCTCAAACATCAGATAAACCCCTTAGATGCACGGCGGCCAAACACGCTGCCTGCACTGTCGATGCTGACCACTAACTCACTTTGGCTAGCGACTTCACCCGTATCAGCTAGCCCCAAACTGATATCGCCTTTGCTCACTGCGGTTAAAAACTTCACCACAGCGGTATAGCGTTTCTCGACTTGTTCAGGGGCTTTATCGCCATAGAGGAAGTAACGGGCTATATCGCAGCAGTTACGCTCAAGCACGGCGGGAACAGTGGTTAACGGCAAGGTGTAACGGCCCACGATATAGCCATCAATCTCAGCCGCAGCATCACGCAATGCTTGCTCAAGCACGACGGTATTGATTTCCCCTGACACACTGTCTTCACGCTCGGTAAGCAGCATTAAGTCCTGTGCACCAAAGCGACTCAGCATGTTGTCAGGGGTGGCGTACATCAATTGGGCCATGGCTACTCACCTGCTTCGTTGGTGGTGCCCGATGGTTCAGTGCCTATCGTTTCAGCGCTAGGCGTTTCAGTGCTTTGGGTAGCCGTTTCGTTTTCACCTGGCACTGTGACTTTTACGACCTGAATCGCACTAACTAAGTCTGTTTTATTCATCGAGTTAACACCCGTGATCGCCAAGTCTTTTGCCAGTTCTTTCAGCTCTTTTACTGACAGTTCACCCAAGACTTTCTCTTCACCGCTAGGCTCTTTCACACCAGTGAGAGTGCCTGTGGTATTGGAGCCTAATGTCTGATCACCGTCTGGAATGTCCACACTCCCCGACGCTGGTGCCATATCACGCACGAATACTTTAAGGCGCTGGTCAGCTTCAAACGCTGCAACTTGCTCATCCGACAGCTCGGCCAGCGGTATAAGGTTTTCGCCTTTGGTAAGCGCCATGCCCGCACGGCGATAGCCAGTGTGCGCAAGACAGATAACCAACAGGACTTGAATGTTCTTAGAAGGATTCGCCATTTCATTGTTACCTCACTCGATGTTGGGGTGCAGGCGCATCCTTGTGCCTGCGATTCGCTGCTCAAACTTAAGGGGTGATCACCTAAAGCTGTGGCACCACTAAAATTTCAAACTTGCCCTTAAGCTCGTTGTTCACTGTGGTTCCGCCTTCATCAATCAGCTCACGCTCAAGTAGCTTGCGGGCAGCTTGTTCGAGTGATGCGGGCACCACCAACAAGTTCGGGCGAATTTTGAGCTTTTTGCCGCCATCACGGGTGAAGGCCGTCATCTTCTCGTAGCTGTCCCACAGGTTGGTTGCGTTAAGAGCACGCTTGTTAGCAAAGGCCATCTGCCAGAAACCAAAGCCCGCTTCACAGCGCATATCGGTACCGAATTGGAACTCGTTATTGGTCCATACTGCTGGGTCGGTTGGATTAAACAGGGTGTTTAAATCCAGCTTGCGACGCTCTTGGAAGATGAGTGGCTTTAATGGGCGCGTGGTATCGAGCAAGAACCATGGCTCACCCGTATAGGCACCATCTGCCACCATGTTGGCCACAGAAACATCGGCACCCGTGCCATCGTGTTTGGCATTCACAGGGTGGTCGGTGTCGAAGAAGTTTTGGCTGTCATAACAGGCAGTGGTAAAACCATCAGCTAACAGAGCAAACACCAGATCATCGGGGAACTCTTCACCTTCCTGCGCCAATGCCTGCACCATAGGTTTGTAAGTGCCAATGGTGTCGTCTTCGACATCATCACGACTAATGCCAATCGTGGTTTCAAACGTCTTGTTGGTGATTGAGTAACCATGCTCTTTGATGGAGTTGATCATCCGCGCACCAATCCATTCACGCATGGTCGGCATTGAGCCTAACCAGCCGTAGGTATTGGACTTAGTATTGCTTGGCACGACTGAGGCAATTTTTAAATACAGCGGCTCAGTCTTAGCTAAAGCATTTTGAAACTCGCTACGCACCATAGTGCGCAGGGCTTGTAATACTGGGGCGTTAATAGCAGCCATTATTTTTGCTCCTGATCAGCGGCGATAGCTTTAGCAAAGTCAGCGTGCGACATGCCCCAAGAATCGGCCATTTTGATTTGGTCGGCAGTGAGTGCCGCGAGTTTGGTGTCCTTGTCCTTGATAGGATCGGGAACTGTGGTGGTTTGCTTGGCCGTTAATGCGGCAATAGCCACACGCTCACCCAAGTTGGCAGTCAACGCCGCCATGGATTGCTGGCCTAACTTGGTTAGGTAATCACGTTCACACTCAAAGGCTTTGCCTTCGTCTATTGCCGCCTTCACGGTTTGCTCAACGGTAAGCACGCCGTTTTCAGCAGTTAGCGCAACCAGCTGCGCGCGAAGGGCCTTCGCTGTTGAAGCTGGCACATACTCGCTTAGGTCAACTGTGCCGACTTTAGCCGTTAGTGCAGTGACTTCTTGCTTTAAGCCATCCACGCTATTTGCTGCCGTGGTTAGCGTATTTAGTGCAGATAGCGCCGCGACCTCTTGCTCAGCCGTTAAGGCCGTTGCATCCTCGGGCACATCCACCCCAAGGGCGGCTAAGATTTTTCTCAGTAATGGGTTCACATGGAGTTCCTCTGTGTCGGTAGATTGGATAAGTTCGTGTGGATTGAGGCTTGTATTAAGAGCAGCCAGTGCAGCCAACGATGCGAGTGGCAACATGCCATCGACACCAGGGCGGTTAGTTAACGCGGCTGAGTGAATAAATTGCGGGCGGCCAGTGCTGGTGTCGTAACCGAACACTAGGCTGAAGTACTTGTATTCTTTGGCTGTAAGATAAGCGATGGCGTTATCGGTAAAGCGCGGCTTAATAAACAAGCCCTGCCCTTGCCGATATTGCACGTCATCAATGTTGAACCAACCCGCAGCGGGTGCAGGCTGGCCATTCTTCTCTTTGTTGAGGGTTTGGTGTTCGTAGTCAATAACCAGATCACCGGCTTTATGGGGGGTGTTTGCTTGCAGGGCCGTGAACGCAACGCTATCCATCAACCACTTGCCACCAGCTACATCATCAGGGCGACCATCTACGCTGGCAAAGTGGCCATCAGGCAGCGCCTGAATGTAGCCATCTTCACCAACCACAAAGGCGGCTTCTGTATTGACGTTTAACTGGCTGCTTAAGGCGGCAAAGCCCAAAGCGGTGTTGGTTGCAGACATAAAAAAGGCACTCTCAATAACATTGGAGTGCCTATGATGATCGAGTGAAGCGGGTTAGCGGATTGGAAAGGTTTCGGGATTAAATTTAATAGCATAAAAGACATGATTTTTAATGAATGATTAGCGCATCCATGCAATAATCAACTGTATATTTATACATTAGTTATGTATTCATTTTAAGATGATTTAATCATCAAGGGTTAGTTGTGGAAAATCAAAACTTTAAATTAGAAAATATAGATGCTGTTTCTTGGTTAAAAAAGCAACCTAGCTCTTCTATTAATCTTGTTATCACAGATCCACCTTATGAATCACTTGAAAAACATAGAAAAATTGGAACGACTACAAGATTAAAAGTAAGTAAATCTTCAAGTAACCAATGGTTTGAGATATTTCCAAATTCTAGATTTGAAGAAATGTTGACTGAAATATATCGTGTACTTCAGAAAAATAGCCATTTATATCTATTTTGCGACCAAGAGACAGCGTTTATAATTAAACCAATTGCAGAAAAAGTTGGTTTTAAATTTTGGAAACCATTGATTTGGGATAAAATGGCTATTGGTATGGGGTATCACTACCGTGCAAGGTATGAATTTATTCTTTTTTTTGAGAAAGGAAAAAGAAAGCTAAATGATTTATCAATTCCAGACGTATTAGCAGAAAAAAGAGTATGGAGGGGGTATCCGACAGAAAAGCCAGTAAACTTAGCCAAAACTCTAATTTTACAAAGCTCTTCTGAGGGCGATATTGTTGCGGATCCATTTTGTGGTGCTGGTTTTGTAGGTTGTGCGTCGTTATCTTTGAAAAGACAATTTCTTGGTAATGATATTAATCCAGAAGCTATCGAATTAACTAAAAATAAACTTAAGGGAACTGTTTAAATTTTTTCACCCAAGACTTCAATGTTTGCGCTCTTCTACGACTAGTGCTTTCGCTTAATCCATTACAGTTTTTGATCAAAAAATCTGCTGCTGAATCTTCATTTATTTGTAAGATAGATTTTACATCTTGATCTGCCATCCAAATGTAGCCACATTCAGTTTCTTCAAATTGGCGTTTGATAACATCTAAAAACTCTTTTTCCGAAGTCGCAGTAAACGCTTTGAAACCGATGGGTGTTATTTTACCGTAAGAATGCACCAAAGATAATAGCTGGCATGCATCACGGTAGTAATTCACTTGCCTAGGGTCAACTTTTAAGTTATCTGATGTTACAATTTTGTTACCAGCTGTTAACTCTAAAAATTTCTTTAAACGTTCTAAATTATCAGCCTGCGGCACCATTGTGCTGTCTAGGTATTTACCAATTCGCTCATCAACTTCAGTGAGTAGCTTTCTGACATATTCATGATCTAAAGAAAAAATCAAATCCGTTGACTTTTCATCAAAAAATTCAACTTTCAACTCATTACTTAGCAATATTTCAAATAAACTTCTCGCTATTCTTAAATCAATTTCTTTATTATCAAGAGCATGTAAAAATTGCTTCTCACTCGACACTTTGGATAAAATTTCATGTCCTTTATCTTGTAATTCTTCTAAATTGTTAGCTTTTACTCTATAAACAAATGATCCTACAATAGCATCATGATGATAAAAAGTGGAACTTATATCAAATTTTCTTAAAAAGTTTTTACAAAAATCATTAAATGCTTTTGAAGCGCAATCTAATATTCCTGAAACAATAGGAGTATTATTTTTCCTAGCAAAACGGATTCTATGAGTATGCTTTCTTGAACCATCATAATTAATATTTTCACTTATGAAAATATTCTCATTTGGAAATAGAAAGTTAAGTTTGTCAGCTACAACCTTACTCTCCTCTTTTTCATCCGTTTCTAATGATATATTAATTAACAATACTTGAGACTTTGAACTTTGTTTGATGACTTTAATAATTGGTATATCTTTCTGTTCTAATTTATTAACATTTTCTTCAGAAATTGGAACTATTAGCCATTGGTCAACAGTAAAATCATCATCAATACCAAGGCTATAGCAAAAATATATCTGCCCGTAATCATTTAAAGCAGTAAATGTAATTGGCTGCTCATAAAAACTGTAAACGTTATGGTAATAAAGATTGCCAAATGTTTCAGAGGTTAAGAAATGTAACTCTTCTTTTTTCATATTACTTTAAACCCCACAGGGAAAGCACCATCAAAAAACCAAGTTGTCACGTGACTACTTCCACTTTCAATTCCAACCATTCCATGCTCTACCAATACTGTACCGTGTGCAATTTTCTTATTACGGAATTTGTTTGGGTTTACTTCCATAACATTGACTATAGCTTTATGTTTAGAAAATAATGAAGTTCCATAAAAGTTTGGATTGTTGGCAAACTTGGGATACTTGACTAGATGAGCTTGTTCAGGATCCTTATAGGAAGCTAAGAAATCATTCTGAGTAGGTGGATTAGCGCCAACAATCCTATATAAATCAATATTTTGATTGGAAGCGTGTTCAGGAGGAACAATGATATGGGCAGGATAATCCGTCGGCCATTTTTTCTTTAGCATTCCATGCCTCTTTTCATTAAGTGTCTGCTTATTCAAACCTTTTACTTTAAGGTACGGGATTATAGCCACATTACCCCATATATTCAAACATTATGAATAGAAGCAATACTCAGCTCACAATAAACCTAATTTAAAACCCGTTTAAATCCTTGTTAAAGCGTTTAAGTGGTATCTGGATAAGCCGTTACACCAAGTTGAGAGTTTAGACGCTTAAATCTCGTTTGAGAGCTTTACGCTTCGGAGCTAGTCACTTTAGAATACTGTCATTACTTTTAAACCATGGACGGCACATGACCACCCCTTCGGCATCTCCTCAAGCGGAACAGCAGACTCAAACCCACGAATCCGAGACATCATTTTGGTGGCTTATCATTTTGCTGGCCGTTATTGCTGCTTTTTTACTTACTTTGTACTTTATGAATTTCAACGGGGGCTGGGGTAACCAAGGAGACTTTGGTGCATTTGGCGACTTTCTCGGTGGCGTGCTCAATCCTATCTTAGGCTTTGCGACTGTCGGGTTACTGATCTGGTCACTTAAGATGCAAATGAAAGAGCTGTCACTATCTAATCAGCAACTCGCTTTGACTCGACAAGAACTAACAAAAACCAAAGAAGAAACGGCTCTGAGCCGTAAGGCAATGGAAGCTCAAGTTACCCATCTGCAAAATGAAGCTAAGCTAAATGAATTAATAAGATTGATGGCGGTAGTAAAAATCAAATGTGACGACATGCTTAACTCTACAGTCACAGAACGAGAGTTATCGTTTGGCCTATTTCACTCTAAACAACCACGCTCTTATGGTAGATACAATCCATCTATCACAAAACGGACCTACCGAGATGTCATATACTGTTATATTCCAAGCAAATTGGGCGAACTATATGACGATCTTATTCCATTGTTACAGAGACAATATAACGAGCTTAATAGCTCTTGGAAGGAACTAGAACAGTTATTATGTCTGTATACTCGGCTAGCTTTGAGGTACTACCATATTAATGAGAGCACTGAATTTGCAGCAGTTTACCTGAAAGAAGCAGGAGAGATGCTAGCACCATTTCATAATATTTTTCAAACAGATGAAACAACAACGCTACTTCAAAAAGTTATACGTGCTAACAGTATTGCGATGTCATCTATGTTGTATGAAGACTTAGATGATTAATAAAAACTTAGCCAACTAAATACTCCACCAAGATCCCTAGCATAGATTGTTCATCCTCACGGCTTACGCCAAGGTATCGCCGCTCAGGAATCCCCGCTGGGCCTGCGGGCATATCGTCGGTGCCACCAAACTGGTGAATGGCGGCATAGATTTTATTGCTACCAATCGCCGCCCAAAAGTCGCCGCTGTCGGCAGTCACGCTGGCAGCTAGCCCGCCAGCACTGACCTGCAGTATCTTACCGCCCTGGCGTTTAGGGTTTGCCTTAAGGTAGGCATCACTTAAGGATACCCAAGCTTGTCCTGTGGTGGGATCGGCCTCGGCTTCAAACGCAGATTCGGTGGCCGATTCAAGCACAGCGGCAATATCGTTCATGGGTTCGCTTAAGTCATCGAGCTTATCCAGCAAGCTATCAAGCACCTGCAATACGGTGCCACTGGTAAACTGAATATCCACTTTACTCATAGTGCATACCTACCCTTTTAACTGGCCTTCAAGCACTTGGTATTGACCTTGCTGTAATTCTGCTAGCGATAACTTAAACACTTCCACTTGCCCTTCATTAGGTGTGCGCTGTAATGACCAATGGCTCGTGATAAGTAATTTGCTAGCTCGTTCATCATCCGCTTGCCATTCCGTCGAATAGACATAAAGCAAGGTTTGATTATCGCTATCCCATAGAACGGCCTCGGGCTTAGCCAGCATCAGCGGTAATTGTTGTAACTTGTTAGGCGTCACCGAGGCTTGCGCTGTGCTGAGTTGCCGCTCTTTTATAGCCAGCAATGCGCTAGGCTCGCGGCCTAAACGCGCCGTTACCGCAGCTTGAATTGATGGCGTCATAAACCCTAACGCCTGCTGACTTGAGCCTAGGCGCTTCTGCTGCTCTGGTTTGGCGAGTACTTCATCCGTCCACTTTGCAAACTGGGCTTGGCGCAGTGGGCTATTATTGAGTGCTTGAATAAACTGCGCGCGGGTATCGAGGGATTGAATAGTGCCCAGCTTTTTAGCGACGGCCACGTCGGTACCAAAGGCGGCTTCGCCTGGACTATAGGCCCAGCCTAAATCGGGGCTCATGCTGCTACCGTCAGGCAGATCGATACGCGCATGGGGCACGGTTAACACTTCACCCGTTCCGCGCGCGACTGTCTCAGTGTCAAAGCGATGGATATAGCCTTCGCCATTTTCCACAGTGATCCCCATCGCCTTCACCTGCGCCTCGGTGAGCGCCCGAACGCGGCAACGACAGCCCCAGCCATTGGGAGGATAAATGATGTCCCATATTGGATCGTCAAAGCGGAAAACTTTACCCCTAAGCCGCGCATGGGCTGGCCGTGTTTGACCGTCATCTATCGCGACATACTGCCAATAGGGGTGAGTTTTGGTGCGCGACAACATGCGCCGATAGCGCCCAGCCATGTAGGCGGTTTGCAGGTTTTGACGATAGATAGTGTTTAAGCGGTAGGGACTTCCCAACTGTACCTCGCGGCCATCGACTTCCTTTTTGCCCCACCATCCGAGCTTTTCGAGTTGAGGTTTAAGGTTGGCCTGAAACTGCTTAGCGGTTAACCCTTGGCTTAGGGCTGCATCCACTTCATTACGGATCGCCGTGAGCACATCCATCTGTGCCGCCTTGGCCACCGTAAAGGCACGGGCGTGAGCGCGAGTCCACACGTCTTGCCAATCGTCACTGATGGCAAAGCCTTTGGCACGAAAATAGGCCACCGCATCGGCGGGTGCTTGGTTAATGGCAATGCTTAAATCAACGGTTTTAGGCATTGGCGATTCCCCATAGTTCGGCCACAAACATTAACCGCGCTAAGGTTTCGGTAAGCTGCTCGGTATCCATGGCGGGATAGTCCTTTTCCAGTTGCGCCCGCAGCTGCTCCGGCTCGCTCTGCAGTTGTGCCAGTAATGGCTCTACCATCGCCATATAGGCTTCGCTCATTTGACCTTGAGTGAGTGCATCCAAGGCTTTATCTAAGGCGGTTTGGCTCGGTTCACTCAACGGGGCACTAGACGGTTGAGCGGCTAAAGCCGCCAATGCTGTCTGGTTAGCAGCGCTGGCATTGGGGTCTTCTTGCTGGATCACCAGCACGGCTTCGCCATTCGCGGGCTTAGGGATACGGGTCTTTTCATGCAGCCAGTTTTGTGGGATCTGCATGCCCATGCTGACGAACGCACGCAGCGGATACGCTAAGGCGCGTAAATCTTCGGCTTCTGTGGTATCAAAGACCAAACGTGGATGACGACGATGGCTTTGATAACTCTTGCAGTTGAGCGCATACAAGGGGGCTACTAAGTCGCGAGTTAAGGTTTCGGCAATCAGGCTAAGGTCAGCATCACGCAGCTCTTGGCGCACTTCGTTATGCACATTACCGAGCGCATTAGTTGAGCTTTTACCGTCGGCTTGGCTGGTCAAGGTACCGCCTAAAATCACCTTGCTCATGGTCTTTTCAGCCCAGCTAATCATCAAATCAAAGGGATCGGCTTGACCTGTGGCGGCACTCTCAAAATCCATCACCATGCCCTTGGGCATAATGCCACCCGCGTTATGGCCAATGCTCATCACTGCATTTAACAGGGCGCGCTTTTCCTCATCGCTGGCCCCCGCTGGATACTGACCAATCCGCAGCGGCAAACCGTAGATCTCAAGGAACTCGGCTAAGTCGCGCACACTGTAGTTTTTAAAAATAAAGGGCCAGATTAACTGACGCACTAAACCACTGCGGCTAACATAGCCCGACTTGGCTGGATGAATATGTTTGATCCAACCAAAGGGCCACAGGTCAGCGCCATTGACCGTGGCATCACGCAGCCGCAGTTCGTTGCGCCGCTCAGGGTGAGTCATAAACCAAGACGGATCGCGATACTCTGGCACTTCAATAAACCATTCGCCTAGCTCACGCGTCCAGGCTAACTCGTGCATGCTAAAGCCCTTGAGAATGGCATCACTCATTGACTTAATGAGCGTCTTTATCCAGTTACCTTCCTCAAGCATTTCTTGCAGATATTCAGTGTCGGCCTTTTCCTGTGGCGTCGGGTTACGGGGTGGTATTAAATAGTAATCCACGCCGATCAGCGCCCGTTTGCGCTTGTCTAACTCGGCATATAGGTGGCCGTCTTTCTCTTCGATATCTTCGGCCAGTTCACATTGAGCAATGAGATCGCCTTGCTCGGCGGCCTGTAAAATATTGGCTGCACTGGCGGGCGTCAAGCCGCTACTGGGGTGCTGGCTAAAGGTACGTTGCAAGCCAATTAAACGCACATCGTCGGTCTGCAGTGCTTTGGCTTCACGCTGCTTAAACGGCCGACCACTGGCGTCCAAAATACGTGATTCAGTTGTTTTTTCTTGCATTACCAGCAACCTCGCTGCGTTTGATGATCATCATCCTCATGGGCACTTGCTGCAGCATTCGGATTACGGTGATCACTCCTAGGAATGGGGGTGAACTCTATGGGGGCACCGTCTAAGGTGGAGGCGTATACCATCAAGAAGAGGCTGATTGCGGCATCACCGTGGCGTTCTTTTTCTTGGCCTGTGCGTACATCGCCAAGGCATGGCGTACCTCGACGGTTAATGCTTAAGGCCCGCAGATCAGTACTGGTGTCGTCGTCCCTTGGAATAGTGATAAGCCCATCTTCAAAGTGACTTTTAAAACGTGGCATTTGCTCGCGGTAAAAGGACTCAGACAGCATCACGCAGGCGATCACTTCACTACCGTATTTATCCTGGGCGTATTCCGCTAACGCTTGGCCGTTACCGCGCGCATCCATCGCGCCGCCCCTCAGCCGTGGCAAGCGGTCCACAATGTAAAACAGGATCTGCTCTTGTTGGCGAAAGGGAATGTTTTTAAGCTCAACCTGTAACTTAGTTTTAATGTGCAAGTCTTGGGCGATTTCACCCACGTCAATCACGGTTAAGTCACCACTACGGGCAAAGTCTTCACCAAAGCAATGGGGGCGCGCAGGGTCTAAGCTATCGAGAACCGGCTTTAGTTCATCCTCACACCATTTAAGGATCTCCGCCGCCCGTAAACTCTCTGGCCATTGTCCAAAAGCATCGTCTTTTTTAAGGCGAACAACGGGGCCGCTATCTGTCACGCTGGCCATGCGGGCTTCAATTAACGCGCGGTTAAGATAGGAACCACCGCCAGACTTTGGCACGCAGAAAGAAACGTTCGATAAAGGGCTTTTCCCAACCTGAGTATGGGTTAGCACGGCTTTGTTCTAAGTCGAGTAAGTGATAGATGCTCGTGGTTCGCTGGCTGACATAATCGCTGCCGTTATCGGTACGCATTAAGCCACCTTGGTTTGGAACTCCCCAAGCCAGCAAGGTTTTACGCATTAAAAGGCAAATACCTTCGCTTGATGAAGTGGGCGAAACAAGCAGTTTGACGCGACGAGTGAAGCAATCGATCACCGCAATAATGGTGTGTCGCCCTTCTTTCAACATGGCATCGACTGGGGTTGAGTCAAATTCCCATACATCGTTTGGCGCAGCCATCCATGGATAGGTTTGCTCAACCGCAGTCCGGTATTTATCGTTGAATTTTTTAGGGTTTGTAGTGAAAGTAAAGGCCGCTTGATTCTGGCTTATCCATTTATTCACCCATCGGCGAATGCTGGAGATGCTTGGGATCTGCCAAGGCATGTCGGTTTTAATCGCATAGATCTCGGCTAGCTTTTTAAGCTGCTTTGCCTTGCCCGCTAGATGCGGTTTAGCGGTGATCAGCCCCTTTAGGAAGTCGGCTAAGTCGGGCTCGTCGTTCAGTAGACAAGGACGCTCAACTTTATATTTACCAGCGAGTGCGCTAACGCCATCTTTTGCTAAGACCTTTTCCCAACGGCGGATCGTTACAATAGAAACGCTGCTAATAATTGAGAATACCCAGTCCGGTAGTGCAATCGAACGCTGGGCATACGCTTTGCAGAATGCTTTTTCACCATCAACGAGCTTGCGAACCTCAAGGTAAGGCATGCAGAATTTAGCCTTGGCATTGACGATCAGCATCTTTGCATCAGCCCGCTTTTGCGCTTTATCAGGTAGATTTATAAACTGCTGAATGCTCTTGGCTTTTTCTGTTTGACTCACTGCAGGGATTTGCAGTTTGGCAACAGCAGATCCCGCACGCATCAGGGACGTTGGAGATTTTGCTATCTGCTCCGCATCCTGTTTTGCCAGCTTCTGACGAGCCTCAAGGGGTAAACTATTTAGGTGATATTCAAATCCTCCACCTAGCCCTTGTCGCCTTTGCTTTTGCCAGTTTTCATGTTTTGCCCTATCACGGATGCGTCTATCCCCGACATCCAATAGCTCTGCAATTTCTACAGTGCTAAACCATTCCTTAGTCATGGTGCTCTCCCACTAAATCAACACCAAGGTATTCAGATAAAGCAGCCATGATCTTGATGGCTTTTAAGCGTTTAGGTTTACGACCTGTATTGGGTGCAAACCATTGAACGCACTTCTGAACCGTCCTTGGGTTATATCCATGCGTAATCGCCCACGCACGGCAGCTTTGTCCATTTGCGAGCAAGGCTGCATGTATATGACGAGCGCTTTCTATCTTCATAAGAATTACCGTGCTAATATTTTGATTATGTTCGCATTGCGAACGAACGCAGTTTAACTACAATACGTTACGCACTGCGTAACGTATTGCGAATATAGATCCGAGTTAGGCACAAATCAACAGCTTTTTGCTTTTTTGCGCAGAAAATTACGCACTAAAGTTATTTTAGTGCGCAAAAGATTGATGTAGTTTCGGTTTAATATTCAGTAAACCATTACTTATTCGGTAGTTTTTAAGTAATAACTATTGCTCTCTTGAGCGTTAAATAGATTTTGGTTCGAGGAAAATAATGAAGTCGGAAGCCTTACATTCAGATCCAACTTTAGATCCGACTTCCACAACTGAAGTCGGCACTCTTGCTGACCGTATTTCGGAAGCTATTGGGAAAAACAGTATTAGAGAGTTCGCCATTAAAATTGGCGTATCTGAAGGTACCCTACGTAATCTAATCAAAGGTGGAGAACCTAAGTTAGATACAGCAATACGTATAGCAGAAGAGGCTGGCGTGAGCATTCGTTGGCTTGCAACTGGCAATGGCCCTAAATACCCGAATCGCCAACGCGATGAAATTTCCCAGGAAGGTATTGTTTACGTCCACCAAGACCAATTCAATGAAGAGTATTTCTTGATTGAAGGCTATGACGTGGTGGTAAGCACTGGGCATGGTGCGTTTAATGATGAAACAGGTGTACGCAGACGGCTGCCGTTTAGAAAGAACTGGCTTAAATACCGTAGTTTAAAGCCCGAGAATCTTAAAGTCGTCTATGCCAAAGGCAATTCGATGGAGCCCGCCATACACAGCGGAGATAGCTTACTGGTCGATATCAGCAAAACGACGCTAGAAGACGGCTGTATCTTCGTATTACGTCTGGGCGACGATCTTTACGCCAAGCGCTTACAGAAACTATTTGATGGCGGCATAGAGATACTCAGTGACAACAAGGAGTATAAATCTCAGATTGTCTCTGCGGGTGAACTGCCAATGCTGCAAATTATTGGCAAAGTCGTGTGGATGGGTAAAAACCTCGATTGAATCTTTAAAAGTTCCGAGTTTATCAATCTTGATGAACTGTGATTATTTTTCAAAGCTGGCGAACCATTTTGGCGCCAGCTTTGTTTTTATCAATCCTAGTGAATCACTTCCGACTTAACTCACTACTCGCACAACTCTTGTACACCAAGGCCTCCCGCCTAGTTTCAACTAATCTCGGCTGTTCTCACTTATTGTCAATCCATTTGACTGGTTACAATTTCACTAACTGTAATTAACACGCGCTGTGGTAGCGCATCTGGTGCCACAACGGATAGTGAAGTGCATCACTTCATTTGAAAAACTGCTCACGCTAATTCGATAAAGCCTCAATTAACACCTCCATCAACAACAGCAAACTTGTTAAAACAGAAAAACGGACTTTAACGGCAAAAAGATAACCCACGTTTTCTATCGGTATAAAGAACTGAGTAAATTCACATTACCCCACCTGAGATCCTTTTTGAGCGGTTTGAGTCTTAAGTACTCGACCAAGTACCAAAAACAGTGTCGATTATTTAGCGAATGATTTCAATTTCATAGAATCACAGCTTAAAAACGATGGACTCAATTATGGCTATATTGCGAATTGTTAAGTGGTTTTTCACGAAAAATGTCGAATTCTGCACCACGATGCACATTAGATGAGCACTTAACAGCATAATTACACTTTTTTTAGTAACTCGAGTTGACTCATCCAACAGAGCGTTTTACTATGCGCTCCGTTCTCAACGAGTCGCTACGATTGTGTGAAACGATTCCCCTGTAGTTCAGTCGGTAGAACGGCGGACTGTTAATCCGTATGTCACTGGTTCAAGTCCAGTCAGGGGAGCCAATTTAAGCACATGATAAAAATGAGTTAGAACAAGCAGTAAGATAAGTTGTAAACAATTCCCCTGTAGTTCAGTCGGTAGAACGGCGGACTGTTAATCCGTATGTCACTGGTTCAAGTCCAGTCAGGGGAGCCAATTACATTATCAAGCTGAAGCATTAAAATGATTCCCCTGTAGTTCAGTCGGTAGAACGGCGGACTGTTAATCCGTATGTCACTGGTTCAAGTCCAGTCAGGGGAGCCAATTTAAGCAAGCTAAAAAGTCGATAGTAATATCGCACCTCGATTCCCCTGTAGTTCAGTCGGTAGAACGGCGGACTGTTAATCCGTATGTCACTGGTTCAAGTCCAGTCAGGGGAGCCACTTTAAAAGTGTTATTTCTGTAAAGTCGATAGCAATATCGCACCCTCTACTCCCCTGTAGTTCAGTCGGTAGAACGGCGGACTGTTAATCCGTATGTCACTGGTTCAAGTCCAGTCAGGGGAGCCAATTTATTCTTCATTTTGTTCCCGTGCCTTTGCCTCTTCTGGCTTCTAGTTACCCTATTATTTTCCGTTTTGTTTTTAAGCAAATGCAGTTACACTGTTATCAGCTTATTAATAAAAATTTATGAGTGTCATCACACAGATAGCTGCAGTTAAGTATTCTTGACTTAAACTTATCCTGTTTGAGCTCACCCAAAAAAATAGAGCGGATTTTTATGGCCATGTCAAAATCATATCCAATTTTTTTACTGCTTATTTTCTTAGGTCTTTTTGCTTGGGTTTATCAAAGCGAAAATAGCCAATTACAAGTCCAACAACAGCAAGAACTGGATAGCTTTAAAACCAGTTTAACCCGCTACCAACAATGGCAAGGTGATGGCGCCGAACTCTTCAAAAAGCTTTCTGAAAATTACCCATTCCAATTTTTCCAATATATTGATGATACCGATGGCCAACTGAGTTATACCGAAGGTCGTTTAGACACCCAACATCCTCATCCTTTAGCCCGTTTATTTTCTATCGAGCTCAGTCATACACAAAAATTGGCAACCGGTCGTTTACAAGTCAAACTCAGTGCAAACCAAGCGATTGAAACTTCGATTAGTCATACTCAAAAGCTCGGTGTCATGTTACTGGTGGCTTACCTTATCTTGCTGTTAGTGTTTATTCTGTTAATGTCAAAACATAGGGCGGCGATACGTTATGCTGCTGATTATATTTCAAAAATACCTGAGTTAGGGTTTTCTGCTGTCGCATCATCAAAACTCACAGGTGAGCTCAACCCCATTGGAATATCCCTTGAAGAGTGTCGTCTTCAACTTAAAGCCCAAATCGATAAACTCAATCAAGAGAATGAAAAGCTGCATAAAGCGGCCTATCAAGACACAGTGACGGGTTTTGGTAGTCGCCAGCGCTTTACCCAAAAATTAGAAACCATAAGTAATCCCGATATTCCTCAATTGGGGCTGATGGCAATGGTTAAGGCGACAGAGCTTGCGCAAATCAATCAAAAACAAGGGCGAACAGCGGGGGATGATTATCTTTCAAGGGTGGCAAATTGTATCCGCAAAGCCTGTAGTAAGTATTCAGATGCAGAATGTTTCAGGGTATCGAGCGCTGATTTTGCCATCTTTATTCCTGATGTCATGCTGAAGGATGCGCCAAAATTTTTAGATCAATTAAAAATTTATCTCGATGAATATTTGCTGATGACAAAAGCGGAATCTGTTGCCCATATCGGTTTAGTTCCCTATCACCAAGGTACCGATGCGGTTAATTTACTGACGATTGCGGATACCGCAGTCAGCATAGCGCAAACCCTTGGGCCTAATAGCTATCATATCCAAGAAAAACTCAATGGTGACGAGCAGTTTGGCGATGATCGCTGGAAAATGGCGATCAATGATTTAGTCACTCGCCAAGCATTAAAATTCTACCAACAGCCAATTCAGCCGTGTCGTACCGATGTAGAGGTTTACCGTGAGTTGTTGGCGCGCTTTTACAATAGCGAAGGCAAGTTCTTACCCACCACCACAGTGATCGCTATGGCAGAACGTCACGGTATGAGTTCTGAATTAGATAAACTGGTGGTGATCAGTGCATTAAGAATGCTTAAGGAAAACCCGACCATTTCGGGTAACTTTGGCATCAATATCAGCGCATTTTCTGCGCATCAAGATATGTTTGTCGCTTGGCTAAAGGACATTTTAGG
Organism: Shewanella sp. DC2-4; assembly: GCF_013248875.1. Lineage (NCBI taxonomy): Bacteria > Pseudomonadati > Pseudomonadota > Gammaproteobacteria > Alteromonadales > Shewanellaceae > Shewanella > Shewanella sp. DC2-4. Next base: position 2,102,230 of record NZ_JABRVR010000002.1, read on the forward strand.
CAAGCAAAAATACATCGCCTCGCGCTTAGTATTTGAGATCAATGAGTCAGGTATGCAGTCTAACTTAGGGGCAAGCTATAAGTTCGTTCGCGAAATACATAGCGTTGGATCACGGGTGTCGATAGAGCGTTTTGGCATGAGCTTTACGTCCTTCAAATTCTTCAGTGAAGTGCGTCCAGACTACATAAAGCTTGATGGCAGCTACACATCGAATATCGATGAAGACAGCAATAATAAGTTCTTCGTCCGTATGATGGTGGATGTTGCAAGACGGATAGGCATTCGGGTTATTGCGACCAGCGTCGAACGCCAAGAAGAAAAACTCACCCTCGAAAAACTCTTAGTTGATGGATTGCAAGGCTATTACATAGCACAGCCCCAAGCCATGGCGATTACAGATCAAATTTAATACTTTAACGGGTTAATTAGTCGCCAAAATTTACAGTAAAGATGGTTAACCCTGCATTCTATATGTTGTTTATGCAAACGGAAAAGTCGATAATACGGCCAAGATCCGTTTAGAAAAGTATTGAGATGACTGAATATCTCCTCTTGTTGATCAGTACAGTACTGGTCAACAATTTCGTTTTAGTGAAATTCTTAGGCTTGTGTCCTTTCATGGGGGTCTCCAGTAAACTGGAGTCCGCTATTGGCATGTCTATGGCGACCACTTTTGTACTGACGTTAGCCTCTATTCTCAGTTACCTCGTCAACCAGTATCTATTATTACCCTTTGATCTGAGCTACCTGCGAACCATGAGCTTCATTTTAGTGATTGCGGTTGTGGTGCAATTTACTGAAATGGTGGTGCAAAAAACCAGTGCTGCACTGCATCGCGCTTTAGGGATTTACCTGCCGCTGATCACAACTAACTGTGCTGTTTTGGGTGTTGCCCTATTGAACGTTAACGAGAAGCACGATTTTATCCAATCGGCTATCTATGGCTTTGGTGCTGCATTAGGCTTCTCATTAGTGTTAATTCTCTTCTCGGCGATGCGCGAACGTTTAGCTGCCGCAGATGTCCCCTTACCTTTCAAAGGCGGCGCCATAGCGATGATCACCGCAGGTCTTATGTCCCTCGCCTTTATGGGATTCACAGGATTGGTTAAGTAAGATGTCCGGAATTTTAATTGCAGTCATATTGTTGACCCTATTGGCATTAGTCTTTGGACTATTACTCGGTTTTGCCGCCGTTAAATTTAAGGTTGAAGGCAATCCGATTGTCGATGAACTCGAAGCGATTCTGCCACAAACCCAATGTGGTCAATGTGGTTACCCGGGCTGTCGCCCTTACGCTGAAGCGATTGCCAACGGTGATAAAGTCAACAAATGCCCTCCCGGCGGCACTGCCACCATGGAAAAACTGGCGACCCTGATGGGCGTCGAGCCAGAGCCGCTGAATGCCGAAGCACAATCTCAAGTGAAAAAGGTCGCCTACATACGTGAAGACGAATGTATTGGCTGCACTAAGTGTATTCAAGCCTGCCCCGTGGATGCGATTATCGGTGCAGGTAAGCTTATGCATACTGTGCTAACAACCGATTGCACGGGTTGCGATCTCTGTGTTGAGCCTTGTCCCGTCGATTGTATTGATATGATCCCAGTCACCCAAAATCTTAAAAATTGGAACTGGCGCTTAAATGCCATCCCAGTGACTCTCATCCAAGACACTCTCATCAAAGAGATTCAGAACCAAGACCCACAGTTAGAAGAGGAAAAGCGGTGTTAACTTTATTAGATCAATTAGATAAAGGAACCCTTTGGCGCTCACACGGTGGTATACATCCACCCGAAGTCAAATTCCTCTCGAACGCGACGCCGATTAGCCAACTGCCCTTAGCCACTACGTACTTAGTGCCCATCCCTCAAGTCGGTGAAAACTGCACACTTGCGGTAAACATCGGCGATAGTGTATTAAAAGGCACACCGTTAACTCAAGGTACCTCCATTTGGCATTTACCTGTGCATGCGCCGACATCAGGCACTATCGTTGCCATTGAGCCAAGGGCCAGCAACCACGCCTCAGCATTGCCGGTTAACACTTGCGTTATCCAGGCCGATGGTAAAGACACTTGGTGTGAGCTGGTGCAAAATGAGCTTGATGACTTAAGCCATCAACAGATGATCGATAAGATCCGTGCCGCTGGCATTGCAGGCATGGGCGGCGCGGCGTTTCCAACTCATATTAAGCTTAATCCGGTCAGTGAAATTGATTTAGTCATCATCAACGGCGTCGAGTGCGAACCTTATATCAGCGCCGATGACAGATTAATGCGCGAATACAGCCAAGATATCCTCGCTGGTATTGGCATTATTCATCGGCTATTAACGCCAAAACGCATTGTTATCGCCATTGAAGATAATAAACCAGAAGCGGCAAAAGCCATGCAAGCTGCAGTCGTGCAATGTGGGCTGCCAGCGGACAGCATTCGGGTAACGGTCATTCCGACAAAATATCCTTCTGGTGGTGAAAAGCAGTTAATTCAAATCATTACTGGCCGCGAAGTACCCTCGGGCGCTATTCCCGCCAAACTCGGTATCGTCGTGCATAACGTCGGCACTGCCTTTGCGATTCATCAAGCGGTTACACAAGGTAAACCGCTGATTGAGCGTGTTGTGACTGTGACAGGCAAAAATGTCGGTAAACCGGGGAACTACTGGTTACCGATAGGCACACCTGTTGAGCATGTGCTGGCTGCGACTGAGTTCACGCCAGAGCCTGAACAAAAGGTGATTATTGGCGGGCCTATGATGGGCCATGCATTGGCGAATATCCAAGTGCCTATTTTAAAAGGTACTAACTGTATTCTGGTGCCAAGCAGCCAAGAAATAGGAACTACGCCAGAAGAAAAAGCCTGTATCCGCTGCGGCGAATGCGCCAATGCCTGCCCTGCACTCTTATTGCCACAGCAACTCTTTTGGCACGCCAAGGCCGAAGAATATGACAAAGCTGCCAGCTACAATCTAAAGGATTGTATTGAATGCGGTTGTTGTAGTTACGTCTGCCCGAGTGATATTCCCTTAGTCGAGTATTACCGCATTGCCAAATCTGCACTTAAACAAGCCGCCGATGAGAAGCAGCAAGCGGAGCGCGCTAAACAGCGTTTCGATGCCCGTTTAGCGCGTCTTGAAGAAGAAAAGCTTGCCCGTGAAGCTAAGGCCAAAGAAGCCGCAGAGCGCAGACAAGCAACTATGACTGGCACGGATAAAAATGCCGTCGCCGAAGCCATGGCACGGATCGCCGCGAAAAAAGCTGCAGCAGCACAATCAGCAACTGAAGAGTTGTCGACTGAAGAATCATTGAATCATCAATCAAACGTAACAAGCACTGATACGACAGACGCGCCCAAGGGTAAAGCTGCCGTTGCCGCAGCCATCGCCCGCGCTAAGGCGAAGAAAGCCGCCCAAGTGAATGCCAATGGTGCTGATACAAATGGTGCAGATACAAACAATGTGGTGAATGTTGATGCCAGTGATGAATCCTTCTTAGCAACAGATGCAATCACGCAAGAAGCGCCGTTATCTCAGAAGGACAAAGTCGCCGCGGCCATTGCTCGCGCCAAAGCTAAAAAGGCGGCTCAGCAAGCCGATACCACGCCGCTTGAAACGGCTGAAACAGCTGACAGCACACCAGAAGCCAGCGCTGCCGATGATAAAAAGGCCAAAGTGGCTGCCGCAGTCGCGCGGGCAAAAGCCAAGAAAGCGGCGCTGCAAGTAGAAACCGCCGCTAGTGATATTGAAGTTAGCAATACTGACGTTAGCGTTAGTGATGTTAGCGTTAGTGACGTTAATGATTCAGAAGCGATTAAGAAAGCCAAAGTAGCCGCCGCGGTTGCCCGTGCTAAAGCGAAAAAAGCCGCGCAGCAAGTTGAGACAAATACTGACAATGATTTAACTCAGACCGCGGCTCCAGCAGTTGATTCCGCAGCTAGCGTTCAAGCAGATGTGAATGATGATACAGAAGCCGCCGCTACTGACGTTAACGACGCTGAAGCGATTAAAAAGGCCAAAGTGGCCGCCGCTGTTGCTCGTGCTAAAGCGAAGAAAATAGCTGCGGCATCAGCAGCTGAGTCTAAAACTGAGTCTGAAATAGAGTCCGTTGACGACATTCAAACTAAAGCTAACGTGGCATCGCCGTCGATAGCAGCGGCCCTTGATGCCGTCGCAGCCAAACCCGAAGCCGTTTTACCATCCGCAGAACAAATTGCAGAACCCATTGAAACGGCAGCCTTATCAGGCGATGAGCTTAAAAAAGCACGGATTGCTGCGACCATCGCCAAGGCGAAAGCCAAAAAAGCGGCACTCGCTCAACAAACCGAAGCTTCGAGCGATTCAAATGTTGCTAATGATTAAGAACAGAATGATAAAAAGGGAACACAATGGCGTTTAAAATAGCCTCATCACCCCATGTCACACGTAATTTGCATACCTCAACTGTGATGCAAAGGGTGATTTTATGTTTACTGCCGGGCCTTGTGGTGCAATGCGCCTTTTTTGGCTGGGGCACGCTGGTTCAAGTGTTGCTTGCGATTCTTGTTGCCCTAAGCTGTGAGGCCGCGGTGATGAAACTTCGCAATCGTGATATCAAAGCCAGCCTTAGCGATAACAGCGCCATGCTGACCGCAATCTTGATTGGTGTCGCCATTCCTCCCCTAGCACCTTGGTGGATGATAGTGATGGGCACCGCCTTTGCGATCGTTATCGTTAAGCACCTTTACGGCGGTTTAGGCCATAACCTGTTTAACCCTGCAATGGCGGCGTATGTATTGCTGTTAATCTCATTCCCAGTGCAAATGACCACTTGGATAGCACCGAGTACCGTTGCGCTGCATTCGCCTAGCCTATCTGAGAGCTTGCAACTTATCTTCAACATTGGCGCCCACGTTAACTTGGAACAGTTTCGTTTAGGGATAGATGGCATCGCAATGGCGACGCCACTCGATACCCTTAAAACCGATTTATCCCTAGGATTAACCACCACCGAAAGCCTGACTAAAGCCATCTTTGATGGCAGCACAGGCGTAGGTTGGTTCTGGGTGAATTTGGCTTATCTGGCTGGCGGTTTAGTATTACTTAAACTGAAAGCCATTCGTTGGCACATCAGTACTGGCGTGTTATTGGGGCTCTTTGTCGCATCGAGTATCGGTTTCTTACTGTCGCCCGATACCCAAGGCAGTCCCCTATTACATTTGTTTTCTGGCGCGACCATGTTAGCGGCATTTTTTATCGCAACCGATCCCGTCACAGCTGCAACCAGCCCCCGTGGTCGCATTATCTTCGGCGCGTTAATTGGTGTGTTGGTGTACATCATCCGCATTAAAGGCGGTTACCCTGACGCCTTTGCCTTTGCCGTGTTATTGGCTAACCTCTGCGCCCCCTTTATTGACTACTATGTGCGGCCACGCACCTATGGTCATTCAGCTAGCTAAGGCCATTGGGCGGACTACAGTCATGCTACAAGATAATGTCATTCTGCTGGCAACGAGAGCTTAAGGAAAAAGAGTTGAAAAATCCGATGATTAAAAATGGTTTTTTATTGGCACTGTTTGCCTTGATTTGCACGGGTCTCGTCGCCGCGGTCAATCAACAAACCTTTGACAAGATTAAGCAGCAAGAACAACAGGAATTGATGCGAGTATTGCAACAATTAATCCCTGATGAAATACATGATAACGAGCTTACCGCTCAGTGTACCTTGCTATTAAACAAAGAAGCATTAGGCACGGATAGTCCAATGCCGGCCTATATTGCTACCCATGCAGGCAAGCCTGTCGCTATCGCCATGGAAGCCATCGCACCCGATGGCTATAGCGGTAATATCAAATTAATTGTTGGAATTAATATCCAAGGTGAAGTCTTAGGCGTACGTACCTTGTCCCACCAAGAAACCCCTGGGCTGGGTGACAAAATTGAACTACGTAAATCGGATTGGGTCACTCAGTTTGTTGGTAAAGTGCTGGGCTCTGCAGATGATAAGCAATGGTTAGTTAAAAAAGATGGCGGCGATTTTGACCAATTTACCGGTGCAACCATCACCCCGCGCGCTTATGTTAAAGCAGTCAAAAACGCGGTATGGTATTTCAGCACTAACCAAGCACAAATTTTCAGCCAGCCGCTAAATTGTGAGGCCAACCATGACTAATTATCGCGAAATTGCGTGGCAAGGACTGTGGAAAAACAACCCAGGCCTAGTGCAACTGTTAGGTTTATGTCCGCTACTCGCGGTTACTGCAACGATCACTAACGCCCTTGGCCTTGGTCTAGCCACTATGCTGGTGCTGATTGGCTCTAACATTTTGGTGTCACTAGTGCGCGACTATGTGCCCAAAGAAATTCGTATTCCTGTGTTTGTGATGATCATCGCCGCGCTAGTCACCACAGTGCAACTGCTCATCAATGCCTATGCCTACGGCCTGTATTTATCCCTTGGGATCTTCCTGCCATTAATTGTGACGAACTGCATCATCATCGGCCGCGCCGAAGCCTTTGCCTCGCGCAATAATGCGTTTAGTGCCGCCTTCGATGGTCTAATGATGGGCCTTGGTTTTACTTTAGTGCTTACAGTGCTGGGCGCAACGCGGGAAATCTTAGGTCAAGGCACACTGTTTGATGGTGCGGATCAACTGCTCGGCCCATGGGCTAAATCGTTAACCATGCATCTATGGCAAGTCGATACCCCATTTCTCCTTGCTATGCTGCCACCAGGCGCATTCATCGTGATGGGATTATTGATTGCATTGAAAAATGTGATCGATAAAAAAGTCAAAGAACGCCAACCTCAAGTCGCCGCAGAGCCGAGTGTTACCCGCGCACGGATCACTAAGGTAGGTTAGGCTTTCAAGTAACGACAGGCATTATGGCGCTCGTGTTAACGCGTTTAATGTGTGCCTAGCACATGATTAGCGGCAAAACTCAAAGCATAAGAAAATCAGCGAACGTGGGTTGTAAACTCATCAATCATAATTAATAGGATATTAATAATGAGCGGTTGAGAGTTGAATCCCACCACAGCGCAGGAATCGTACATGAATCAAGAAAAACGTATCCAGATCCTCACTCGTCTTCGCGATAACAATCCCAAACCTGAAACCGAACTCAATTTTTCAAGTCCCTTCGAACTGCTAGTGGCAGTGACGTTATCGGCCCAAGCAACAGATGTGAGCGTCAACAAGGCAACAGACAAGCTCTTTCCTGTGGCAAACACAGCCCACAGCATTTATGCCCTTGGCGTAGAAGGTTTAAAGCAATACATAAAAACCATAGGCTTATACAACAACAAAGCAATCAATGTGATCAAAGCCTGTGAGATCTTAATTGAGAAATACAATGGCGAAGTGCCAGAAAACCGAGAAGCCCTAGAGTCTCTGCCCGGCGTAGGCCGCAAGACGGCTAACGTGGTACTAAACACTGCGTTTGGTTGGCCAACCATCGCCGTCGACACCCATATTTTTCGCCTCGCCAATCGCACTAAATTCGCGCCAGGTAAGAATGTGGTTGAAGTGGAAGAAAAAATGCTAAAAGTGGTTCCCGCAGAATTTAAAGTCGATGTGCACCACTGGTTTATCCTGCACGGACGCTACACTTGCCTTGCGCGCAAACCCCGCTGTGGCAGCTGTATCATTGAAGACTTGTGTGAATTTAAAGAAAAAATATACCCTGAAGAATAAGCTTCGAATCAACTGAGTGGAGCAAATTGACGTTTCAGTGTTGTTTTCACATTGATTAGACTGGATTTCAGACAAACAAAAAGCCGCAATAGCGGCTTTTTTGCTTAACTTGGAACTGGGTTAACTCAAACTTGTATTAGTCGTTAAAACATTGAAACAAAAAAAGCACTGAAAAATAAAGCAATAACAACTGTGGTGCCTAAAGCCATTTTAAGTTCGGTGTTCATCATTCACTCTCCTAGTTGGTATGGCTACATTATTATCAACCCAGTGATAAAAACCCATGTTTGTATCTGTGTTTTGTGAGCGATAGCCAATTTATCGGCAATTTTCTCTTCTAAATCCTGAAAATTCCTCTTACAGACAATCATTTCCCTATCCTAAGCGTTAATCTGGGTCAAGCGCAGTAAAAACAATGGCTGACATTTATCGAGGTCCATCTACGGATTTTTGGTATACTCCACCCCGTAATCTATTTAGAGAGAGGACCTATGTCGCAACTATTACATACTATGATCCGCGTCGGTAACTTAGAACGCAGTATTGCTTTTTATACTGAAGTGCTCGGCATGAAGCTACTTCGCACCTCTGAAAATCCAGAGTACAAATATTCTTTAGCTTTCGTGGGTTACGGTGAAGAATCCACAGGCCAAGCCGTGGTTGAACTGACCTATAACTGGGGCACTGACAAATACGATTTAGGCACAGGCTTTGGCCACTTAGCGATTGGCGATGAAGATATCTACGCCCGTTGCGCTGCTATTGCCGCAGCCGGTGGCAAAGTGACTCGCGCCCCTGGTCCTGTCGCAGGTGGTACCACTGAGATTGCGTTTGTTGAAGATCCAGACGGTTATAAAATTGAGTTCATTCAAATGAAATCAGCGACTCAAGGTTTAGGTTAAGTCCTGCCAACTGAACCCGAAAAATAGCTGAGCAAGACTATTTATTCAGCGACAAATGCCGGATCTTCATTCGGCATTTTTGTTTTTATACTTTAGATCTCACATTAGGCACAAAGAAACATAAATCAAGCCAGTGATTTACTGCTCGCGCCATGCGTCTAAACCGACTTTATCGAAGCTTTATCTTGTGTCAGCTTTCGCTCGGTTTTGTTCGCCACTTTACGGCTGAAATGACGTTTAAACCAAGGCGTGCGCCACAGCAGCAACACACTAAAACCTACGATATACAGACTCGGCTCGATGATTTCCGATTTTACCGACCAGTAAAAATGGATTGGCGCTAATATCGCGACTAAATACACCCCATTATGCAAGGTTTGCCAACGACGTCCCATCTTGCGCATCAAGGCTTTAAACGAAGTTATCGCCAAAGCGGTGACGATAAGATAAGCCACTGCGCCGACTAAAATGTACGGCCGTTTTACCACCTCGCTAAACAGTAATTCCCAAGCAAATAACAGATCTAAACTAAAAAACGCCAAGATATGCAAGGTGGCATAGGCAAACACATATAAACCCACTAAACGGCGGGTCTGCATCAACAACCCTTGCTTGGTCAACTTGGCAATCGGTGAGATCAGCAAGGTCGCCGCTAGCGCATTTAATGCGCCTATGCCTGTGTAGTGAATAATGTGCTGCACGGGATCGCCACCCGCACGGCCAAGCACCACAGTGAGCACAAGGTAGACGATGGGCACTAAACCCAACAAATGAAATAACGCCTTTAGCCAAAACAAGTGCTTAGCGGTTAATCTCAACATAGGTTGTCCCCGCTTAATGGCGAATATCCAAACAACAAACCAATCATCAATAGTATTTCCTCAGATCCATACCGTCATACAGTGAAGCCACAAACTCGCCGTAACCGTTGAACGGCAGGGTATCGATGCGGGTTGCTGAAAACAATCCCCCCTCGCCGATACGACGCTCTGTGGCCTGCGACCAGCGCGGATGATCCACCGCAGGATTAACGTTGGCATAAAATCCATACTCGTGTGAGGCAAGCTGATTCCAGCTGGTCGGCGGTTGTTTATCCATGACGCGAATTCGCACTATTGATTTAATACTCTTAAAGCCGTATTTCCACGGCACCACTAAGCGAATGGGCGCGCCGTTCTGCGGTGGCAAGGTTTTACCGTACAAACCCACCGACATTAAGGTTAAATCGTTCATTGCTTCGGCTATCGTGAGGCCTTCAACATAGGGATAATGAATACCGCCCCCCATTAATCGGCTCTTCTGCCCCGGCATTTGCTCGGGATCAAAAGCGGTTTCGAAGGCGACATACTTGCCCTTACTGGTGACGCCAACTTTTTTCAATAATGCCGCCAGCGGGAACCCCACCCAAGGGATCACCATAGACCAAGCTTCAACGCAGCGCAGGCGATAGTTACGCTCCTCAAGCGGGAACATTTTAGTCAGATCATTAAAATCTAAAGTCATGGGCCGTTCAACTTCACCTTCGATACGCAGTTGCCAAGGATCGACTTTAAAGCCTTGGGCATTATTGAAGGGATCTTGTTTGTCCGTACCAAATTCGTAGAAATTATTATGCTGCGTCACTTTATCAAACGGGGTTAACACATCGGCGTCACCGTACTGCTTATTGGATTGAAACGTCAGTGGCGTAGTGATAAATGAGGACTTAGGTTGATCGCCAAATAGATCGAATAATCCAGCCTGCACATAACCGGGCACGCTGGCACCGATAGCACCGAGTCCCATGGCTTTTACAATTTGCCGACGCGAGCGAAATACCGCTTCGGGCGTCACTTGGTTGTCTTGCATGTGCCACTGCGCTTTTTTAAGAATACCTGGGGTAAAACGGGAATGTTTAGCCAATTGACACCTCTACCATCCAATGATTAAAGTCACCGAGTTGCGATAAAAACCTTCTCTGGCGCTCGTCTGTATCGCTCACTCTTATATAGACAGGTAAAAGCCAGAAAAACTTTCCACCCGTGAATAAATTCACCTTAAACGTATAAGACTTGCTCATTCAAGCATTAAGCGCAGATATAGTTGATTAAAGGGCTTGAAGCCAGTTGGGGGGCATGCGAACCTAAGCGCCAAAGCTAAAGGAGTGCTATTGATCATGCCATTTTCTCAATCTTTTTCTGTCGCCGAAATCATCGGCCTTCTCGCCATTGCCTTCTTAGGCCTGTTGATCGGTGCTCTGCTCAATCAAAGACTCACCCGCCAACGCTGGCAACTACACAAAGACCAACTTGAGCAAGAAATGCGTCAAGTAAATGAAGATGCGGAATTATCCTTAGCACAACAGCAAATTTTGGTCGATGACAAAGAAGCGCAATTACGTCAATACCAGCAACGCCTTGAGCTCAAAATTGAACAACTGGGCAAAGCCGAGGCCTTAGCCGAACGCGTTCCCACCTTAGAGCAGCAATTAAATGATAGCCAGCGCCGTCAGTTAGAGATCCAATTAGCCCTGTCGAAATCCAATGCCATGCAGCAAACCATTCAAGCCAAGGCCGATGCCCAGCAAGAATCGCTGCAGGATAAAATTGCCAGCTTAGAATCGGCCGAAGTGCGTTTACAAACCCAATTTGAAAACCTCGCAAACCGTATTTTTGAAGAACGTAGCGAAAACTTTAAGCACCAAAATGCCAGCCAACTCGAAGGCGTGCTTGGGCCATTGAAGCAACAGCTAGAAGGATTCAGACAGCAAATTCGTGAATCCTACACCCACGAACAATCCGAGCGCAGCGCCCTCAAACATCAGCTTGAGCACCTGCGGGAGCTCAATCTGAAGATGAGCCAAGATGCCATCAACCTGACCAAGGCGCTCAAGGGCGATAACAAACAGCAAGGTAACTGGGGTGAAGTGATCCTCGATCGCGTGCTGCAAGAAAGCGGCCTACGTGAGGGCCATGAGTACCATACTCAGCAAGATCTCAAGGATGATAGCGGTAAACGCTTTAAGCCGGATGTGATTGTGCATCTGCCAGAAAATAAAGATGTGGTCATCGATGCTAAGATGTCGTTGGTCAGTTATGAGCGCTACTTCAACAGTGAAGATCCGGCACTGCGCCAACAGGCCATTAACGAGCATGTCATTTCAATTCGCAGTCACATTAAAGGCTTAAGTCAAAAGGATTATCAACATCTGCACGGGCTTAAGAGTCTCGATTATGTGTTGATGTTTATTCCTATCGAACCGGCATTTCTACTGGCATTGGAGCATGATCCTAGCCTAGTCAATTTTGCCCTTGAGCAAAATATCATGCTCGTTAGTCCAACGAATTTGTTGGTGGCCCTGCGCACAATTAACAATATTTGGCGCTACGAATATCAAAATCAACACGCACAAACCATTGCAAAACAAGCTGGTCGAATTTACGACAAGTTATGTGGTTATATTGAAGACATGGAAAAACTCGGCCGCGCCTTAGATAATGCGGAGAAAACCTATCACAGTGCAATGAACAAGCTGTCATCGGGCAAAGGCAATCTAGTGCGTCAAGCCCATTTAATGCAGCAGCTCGGGGTCGATACCAGCAAACAACTGGATAAAATGCTGCTAGAAAAAGCGCTCAATGAAGCCCAGGACGATAACGACACTCAGGATGACGACGCTGAACTTAACCTGTCGCATACCCGCGATCCTAAGGACACAGAACTCGAGCCTGTCGAGTGCAATGATAGATAACAAGAATTGAACACCCATTAATTACCTCAAATCGATACGGACATGTCGATTGATACCTTGATGCCCGGAGGCAAACGCTCCATGTGCAAAGCAGTTATAAATGTGGTTATATCCAGTGCAATATTGCTCGCAGGCGCATTGAATGCCCCTGCTGCACTTGCGTTAACGTCAACGCAGAAAACCTTTCTTGAGGCCGAAAAAGCCCTGAAGAAGCAAGATTATGCAACCTATAAACCCCTACGGGCAAAACTAGGTAATTATCCGCTCGCGATTTATTTAGATCATGATATCGACATAGGTGCTCTTAATGCCTTACAGGGTTATGCAGCTAAAGCCTTGATTGAAAAATATGAAACCACACCTATGTACAATAGGTTACGGTCTAAATATTTAAACAATGCTGGTAGCCAAAAACGCTGGAATGATTATCTTGCGATCACCCCTGAAGCGCCTACCGACATCCGCCTGCAGTGTTATTACTATGAGGCGAAACTCGCCAAGGGCGATCTAAAAACGGCTTATGCGGCCGCACAATCACTTTGGGTATTTGGGGGGTCGCGCCCAAAGGAATGTGATCCTCTTTTCAACACATGGACCAAAGCCGGTAAACGCACTCAAGATGTCGTATGGGCGCGAATGATGCTGAGTTTCGAGGCTGGCGAAACGAGTTTACTGAGTTTTTTATCCCAAAAAATCACCACCCATAGTAACGAAGCTAAGCGTTTAGTCGCCGTCTATAAAGATCCTAATAGCCTGCGCCATACCGAGAAGTTTAAAGATAAAAATCCCATTGTCGGTGACATTGTTGCCGCAGGATTAAAACGCCTTGCCCGTAAGGATCTCGACCAAGCCATTAATTTGTATGAACGGTATCAAAAGGCTCATCGTTTTACCCCAGAACAAGCGCAGCAACTCGATAAATACCTTGTTCGCCGCATTTTAATTGAACAAGATGATAACTATAAAAACTATGTCGACAATGTGCTCACTGAGCTGAAAAATGACGACCTATTTGAGCGCCGTTTAAGATGGGCTATCCGCGATCACGACATGCGCAGTATTGCCCGTTACTTGAACCTACTCCAACCAGAAACCTTAGCAAAGGAGCGTTGGCAATACTGGCTTTATCGCACCAATGCCAAAGAAGCGCCTGAAAGCGCCATAAAAGCGCTCGCGACAATCAGTAATGAACGTAATTTTTACGGTTTTGCTGCTGCGCAGTTCTTAAATAAACCGGTATCACTCAATCAAAGCCCTGAGCCTGTTGTTGATGCCAATAGCCAAAAGTTAACCGATGATCTCGGTTTTGTCAGAGTACAAGAGTTAATGGCACTCGACCGTTATTTCGATGCTCGCTATGAATGGATGTCGCTACTAAAACGCAGTGACAATACGATGCGAGCACGCTATGGACGCTATGCCCATGAACAGGGCTGGTACGATTTTGGTGTTGAAGCCAGTATTCAAGGTAAGTTGTGGGATGATATTCCTCTACGCTTCCCTATGGCACACCAAGCCGGTTTTGAGCACGCCAGCAAAAAGCATAGGGTTAACATCGATGAGATCCGTGCGATTAGCCGCCGCGAAAGTGCATTCTATCTTTATGCGACCTCGGGTGTAGGTGCCCGTGGCCTAATGCAAATTATGCCCGCCACGGCCAAAGCTACCGCCAAAAAACACGGGGCCAGATATAGCGATCCAAAGGATCTCTACAGCGCAGAGCTTAACCTCAATCTTGGTAGCGCTTACTATGCCCAGCTGTTGAAAGAGTTTAACCAAAACCGCATCCTCGCCACGGCGGCCTATAACGCGGGTCCCTCTCGCGTGCGTCGCTGGTTATCAAACTCTGATGGCAAACTCGATGCCATGGGCTTTATCGAGGCGATTCCCTTTACTGAAACCCGTGAATATGTTCAAGCCGTACTCAGCTATCGATTGATTTATGAGGCGCAAAAGCAAAAAGCACAGCCATTATTCAGCGAAGCTGAGCTTAAGTTTGCTTACTAACTCGCGACATGAAAAGGAACTCGATACTCAGCAGCATCGAGTTCCTACTTTTCAGCATACCCTAGGGTAAAGCTCATGCTTTAACCACCAAAAATTCTAAATGATATTCTCTAAATTCAAATAATTAGCAAAGCGAATAATTATTCAGCAATCACGCCGTTTTATCGAAAACTTGTTTGCACTGAAGGGCGTTAAATGCGAATAATTAGTATTAAAGCATTAAGAATCCCATTACACCCATGATTAACCTTAGTTCGTTAACCCTTAGCTGCGAATACCAACCCTTTGTCAATCCTCATACTTTAGCCATAGACGGCTATGAAGCCTTAGCACGCTTTTACTTGCCTAATGGTGATGCGGTTGCACCTAATATTGTGTTCGAGCAGTTGCATGAATCCACAGAAATACTCGCTGCAGTTGAATATCAAGCCAAGGCATTTCAACTCATCCATGCGCCGAGTCAGCAGCGAATTTTTATCAATGTTGATCCCCACGCCGTCGATGGACCACATACCGCCAAGCTCATTCGTTTGCTGTCCCACTATGAACGAATCACGGTCGAGATCATCGAAAACACCTGCATTAACGATGCCCAGCTGGCCAGTCAATTATTCACTCAATTTAAACAAGCTAAGATACATGTGGCGCTGGATGATATTGGTGCGCCCCACTCCATGCTCAGTGTCGATCTGATGATGAACGTGGATTATCTTAAGTTTGACCGCCATTGGTTAACACACATAACACACCCTGAGGGAGCCCAATTATTAATTGCATTGGTCAACTTTGCCAAAAAGACCCACAAACAGTGCATTTTAGAAGGCATAGAAACTGAAGCTCACTTAGCCTTTGCGCGGGATATCGGTGTCGACTTTGTCCAAGGCTTTTTGTTTAAATCCTGGTTTATTCGCCCCACCAGCAGCCAAGCACTGTGCCTTACGTAAGATCAGGCTAAAACGGTTTACATTCGCGCCACCAGCCCACTCAAGACCAAACCTAATGCTGTCGAGTAATTGATTTAGCACTAGAAATGCCACTGGATATACGGGCTATGATCCGCCATAGTGATAACGCACATCAGCTTGCAAATGCACCTTAAGCACACTTCCAAATGTATTAGGAGTCGCCCGTGGCACAATCTGGGATCAGCGAATTACTACAACAACTCGAACAAGTATTGCTGGGCAAGCCTAGACAAATTCGTCTCGCTCTAGCCTGTATTCTCGCCCGTGGGCACCTGTTGATTGAAGACTTACCCGGCATGGGTAAAACCAGTATTTCCCATGGTATAGCCCAAAGCTTAGGTTTGAGCTATCAGCGGATCCAATTCACCAGTGACATGCTGCCTGCCGACATTCTAGGCGTATCGATTTTTGATAAACATCAAGCACAATTTATCTTTCATCATGGACCAATTTTTAAGCAGATGATTTTGGCCGATGAAATTAATCGCGCCAGCCCTAAGACACAAAGCGCTTTACTCGAAGCGATGGCCGAACAACAAATTTCCGTCGATGGCATCACCCACAGATTGCCCAATCCTTTCTTTGTAATAGCGACTCAAAATCCCACCGATCAATCCGGTACATTTTCGCTACCAGAATCGCAGCTCGACAGATTTATGATGCGTCTGTCTATTGGTTATCCAAGCCACGATGCTGAACTCGCTATGCTTAAGAGCAATCATAACCACTTAACCTTAGATCAATTGCCCCAATGCCTGACACCGATGGCCTTAATGCAACTGCAAGAGCAGTGCGACAAAGTCAGCGCTTCCGATGCCTTACTCAATTATATTCTGGCCTTAGTGAGTTTTTCCCGTAGCCAAAGTGACAGCGTGGGGTTATCACCGCGTGCCACCAAAGCGCTATTACAAGCGGCTAAGGCATGGGCCTTTTTAGAAGGTCGACATTATTTAGTCCCAGAAGATGTGCAAGCGGTATTTTGTTGTGTAGCGGAGCATAGACTCAGAACCAGTAGCCAATTACAGGGTGAAGCCCTATCTGAGCGAATTCTGGCGAGCGTTAACCCGATTATGTAGCAAGATACTGTAATGAGGAGATATCGCTAAAGTATGCAGTTAACGCATTAAACTAAGGAAATAACTCAGAAGTGAAACGACTGATACTCCCGACTTTCATTCCGATGTTAGTCCCGATTTGGCAACGTTGGTTAGCAAGACGCTTGCCACCGAGTCCCGAAATAACCTTAAGCCATCGCAGCATTTTTATTCTGCCGAGCGGTTTTGGGTTAGTTTGGCTCGGTCTGGTTTTACTTTTATATCTATTCGGCACTAACTATCAAAATAACTTAGTCATTGGCCTCAGCATCTTACTCCTAAGCCTCTTTAATACCTGCATTCTCTACAGTTACAAAAATCTGGCTGGCTTACATTTACGGGCCACGACGCCGCCCGAAGTCTATGCGGGCGAAACCTTAACCTTTCCCGTCCTCATCAGCACGCACCACAGTGGCCATAACATACAACTTAACTATCCGAATAATCGCACTTATACGGTGCAGAACCTTGGTACAGATGAACAACAAGCGCTCGTGCCCTTCGAATATCATCAGCGGGGTCAAGTGTCACCGGGTCGGCTCAAAATTGAATCCTTCTATCCCTTAGGGCTTTGCCGCGCGTGGTCCCATGTGGATTTAGCCATTAGTCACTTAGTTTTTGCCCAGCCGATTGAAGCGCCGCTACAGCTTGAGGCTGATCATACCCAGTCGGAGCAAGATCCCCAGTTACTCGCGGGTAAACATGTATCGGGGATTGATGAGTTTAAAGGCCTTAAACCCCATGTGCTCGGCGAATCCCTCAAGCAAGTGGCATGGAAACAATGGGCACAGGGTCGCGGCATGTTGACTAAAGAATTCCAGCAGCCCCAAGGTGATCCCGTCTGGTTAAGGCTCAGACCCGATGCCAAACGCCTCGAAACCCAATTGGGTCAGTTAAGCTGGCAAGTCAATAAACTCACGCAACTTGAGCAGTATTTTGGCTTACATCTGCAAAACCCCATGGGAGACGATGTGCTGATCGCGCCCGCGATAGGCAATCACCATAGGATCGCCTGTCAAAAAGCCATTGCCTTATATCCACAATTAGCGCCTTCAACGGCGAAGCCCCCATATCAGTCATCAGCCGCTAATCACCCACAAAAAACGAATCAAGCTCCCCGCAAGCAACATCATATCCCTACTTCGAGGGAGCAAGTATGAAGTTAGCGGCCAATAGCACGACACCGCAAATCGGCGACAATATTAGCCGCCAGACACTCTTTTGGTTATTAATCACCAATATTGCGGTATTAAGCCCACTATTTGATAAAACCACGCCTTGGACCTTAGGCATTTGCGCAATTTGTTTGCTGTGGCGTGTGGGGATTTATGTCGGCAAAGTGGCAAAACCACCGCGTTTTTTGGTGACCAGTCTTGCGATCGGCGCCGCAACCACATTGGCACTCGTTTCAAAGGAAATCGGCTTACTCAATGCGCTAGTGAATCTGCTGCTGTTAGGTTATGCCTTAAAATACATTGAAATGCGTAATCAAAGGGATGTGCGCGTTGTCGTCCTCGCGGGCTATTTTATTATCGCGCTGACCTTTATCGACCATCAATCCCTGCTTAATACCGCGCATTTACTCGTGGTAACGCTGATCAATACCTGCGTACTCGTGACTTTGTATCAAGATAAGCAATCCTTAAAACACACGGCTTGGATCGGTGGCAAATTTTTACTCCAGAGCCTTCCCCTCGCGCTGCTGTTATTTTTAGTGTTACCGCGTCTTGCACCGCTCTGGTTAGTGCCTAACATGAAAGAAGCCCAAACGGGCTTGTCCGATAGTCTAGCGATTGGTGATATAGGTAAGCTCACCCGTTCGACTGAACTTGCCTTTAGGGCGAGTTTTACCAATGCAACGCCCATTAATGCCGAGTTATATTGGCGCGCCCTCGTGATGGAGAACTATGATGGTGTCACTTGGCGCCAAGAAGCAGGGATTAAACAGTTGCAAAAAGATGCGCTGCTGTTTCCTCCCTCACGGCCCAGCCCAGCATTGATGGTCAATAATACTGATCCCATGAGTAAAAGTCCTGCTCCGATAAGCAGTGAAGATCAAGAGACCGCATTAAGTAAGCAAGATAAGCATAGTATTCGTTATCAAGTGATTGCTGAGCCGAGCCACCAGCCGTGGTTATTTGGTCTCGATGTGGCCTATAGCCAAGATGATAACGTGGTCAATATGCCCGACTATCGGCTGTTGGCGCTGCGCAATATCGATCAGCGAATGAGTTATCAAGTAGAGTCTTGGCCTAAGGCGAAGATGGACTTCAAGCTATCGGCGCGGCAAAGGCAGATTAACCTCGAACTGCCGAGCCAAAGTAATCCACGCACTTTAACGTTAGCTGAGCAGTTTAAGACTCAGTATCCCGCGCCTAAGCCACGACTATGGGCCATGATGGGCCACTTTAATAGTGAGCCTTTCTTCTACACTCTCACGCCGCCTCCCCTTGGGCCACAGCAAGTGGATGATTTCTTATTTGAAAACAAAGCCGGTTTTTGCGTGCACTATGCCGCAGCCTTCATTTTTATGGCGCGGGCCACAGGTTTACCCGCGCGTATGGTCACAGGCTATCAGGGTGGGGAATATAATCCGCAAGCGGGTTACTACAGCGTGTATCAATATATGGCCCACGCATGGGCTGAGGTTTGGCTCGAAGATGAAGGTTGGGTGCGTTTTGACCCCACCGCTATGGTGGCGCCCAATCGAATCGAGCAAGGTTTCGACGCCCAATTTGATCCCGAGCAAAGTTACCTGCAGGAAAGCCCTTTTAGTAGCTTACGCTTTAAATCAATGCCTTGGCTCAATGAGTTAAGACAACGTTTTGCCAGCATAGATTATTACTGGAGCGTGTGGGTACTGGGTTTTAACCAAGAGAAGCAAAATCAAGTGCTCAGTGGCATTTTAGACGATGTGACTCACACTAAAATCGCGGTCTTTATGGGGCTCTGTATCAGCCTTATCGTGCTCTATATCGCCTACAGCGCGGGCTTATTACATTTTAGAGTTCAAGGCGATCCCATTAGTACTCGTTATCAACAGCTCTGTAATCGTCTCGCACACCATGGCATTAAGCGCAAAGACAGTGATGGACCAAATCAATTTGCGCAGCAGATTATTGAGCAATACCAACACAGTGCACCAAAGCTTTGCACGCTGTTCCAAACCTTGACCCAAAGTTATGTAGCGCTGAAGTACCAAGATTTACCGGCTAAGGACTATCAAGCGCATTTAACCGCATTTAAAGCGGCGGCGAAGCAACTCAACTGGTTATTGCTCAGAGCCAAAGTGAAAGATAAGTTCAATCTAGCCTAGCATTCGTCAACTGAGCTGTAACTGACGATGCCTCATCGGAGCAAGCACCAATAAACGCCTAAAATTGCGGGTTAATTCTACAGAAGCAGCAATAGTGTTGAATCTTATAAATCAAACACATAGAATTGTTTTACTGTCACCATGCCGAGTTGCACATGCTAAAGTTAATCCAGTCCAATCAGATGGAAGTGCTCTGCGCCCATTTAGCCGCTTACCTGACCCAACCCCTTGCTTTTGCACGTCTACTGAGTAACGAGCATATTCTGGTACAGAGTCCCGGCATGTCGACTTGGCTACGCCTCGAAATCGCCAAACAGAATGGAATTGCTGCCGCACTGGAATTCCCGCTGCCATCGAGCTTTACCTGGCAGTTGTGCCATGACTTATTGCCCAATGTGCCTAAGGATAACGCCTTCACTAAGGCGGCAATGACGTGGAAGCTGATGCAACTCTTACCGCGCATGTTACAAGATGACGCCTTTGGGCCATTGAGACACTATCTAAGTCATCAGCAATCCAGCACAAATGCCGCCGACACGAGTGAACAGCACAACACGAGTGATATGACGGCTGACGACATTAAGCTGTACCAACTCTGTGGCCGGATTGCCGATATCTTCGACCAATACTTAGTGTATCGCCCCGATTGGATTTTAGCGTGGGAGCAAAACGAGCATCCCGAATCACTCACCAAGCCGCTGAATGAAGACCAACGCTGGCAACCCATTTTATGGCGCGCGCTCATTGCCTTTAACCGTGATGAGCTTAATCAAAGCCATTACCACAGGGCCAACCTGCACAGTGACTTAATTGCCGCGCTGAATCATCCCGACACGTCACTCGCCAAATTGCCACAACGCTTATTTGTGTTTGGCATTTCCTCAATGGCGCCGCAAACCCTTGAAGTGCTTTACCATCTAGCAAGTCGTATCGATGTGATCGTGCTTGGCTTAAGCCCCTGTCAGCACTATTGGGGCGACATTGTTGATCCCCGTAATCGGGCTCGCATGGCGGTGCAATATGCGGGTAAACGCCAATTAGCCGAACTGTGGGAAGATAAACTCGAAGTGGGCAATCCGCTGCTTGCCAATAACGGCAAGATGGGCCGTGAATTACTCGATATGCTGCTTGAGCTCCCCGCCGAACACTGCGACTTTGGCGATGATGTGTATTGTGAGCCCTGTGACGATCCCAACTCGCCACACAGTAACGCCAGCATGCTCCACGGCGTGCAATACGATATTTTAGAGATGCAAACCTTAGACAGAGTGCTAGGGCCAGATGCCGAGCTGTACCAAAATGTCGAGAACAGACGCCTGCTTAAGCGCGACGATGAATCTATTCGAGTCAAGAGTTGTCACAGCCCACTGCGGGAAATCGAAACCCTGCACGATCACTTGCTTGAGTTACTCAGCAATGATATCGACCTGACGCCTAAAGACATAGTGGTGATGATGCCCGATGTCGCCGCCTACGCGCCCTACATCGATGCAGTCTTCTCGGCGAAGCAAGGCCTGCATTACATTCCCTACGCCATTGCCGACCGCGGCGCAGCGCAGGAATCACCGCTCATCAATAGCTTTTTAAATTTACTTGGAATTAATCAGAGTCGTTTTGGTCTGACCGACATTTTGAGCATACTCGAAGTGCCCGCCATTTTGCGCCGTTTCCAGCTCGATGACGATGAATTGCAACTGATCCGCCGCTGGTTAGATGAAGCGGGCGTGCGCTGGGGCCGCGATGAACAAAGCCGCCTTAAACAAGGTGTGCCAGCGTTTGAGCAAAACTCTTGGGCCTTTGGTATTAAAAGGCTGATTTTAGGTTACGCCTTGAGTGACGATGCGCCGCTCTATCAAGACCATCTGGTCGTCACTGGCATCGAAGGCCAATCGGCACAGGCGCTGGGTAAGCTACTCAATTTTATTGAAGTGCTCGATGAAACGGCGCAAATACTCGCCTTACCGCAAGTGGGCGCCCTGCGTTTAGCGGAATTAACTGAGCTACTAGATGCCTTCTACGACACAGATGAAGACGAGCGCGAACAATTACAGGAAATCCGCGATGCCATTGCCACCCTAGAGCAAGAGTTACTATCGGCGGGCAGGCCCTTTGATACAAGAACGTTGGATACAAACCCGTTAACGCCGCTAGCCCAAGAAAACATAAGCGGACTGAGCCTCAGTATTGAAGTGCTGCAACAGTGGTTTAATCAACGCTTAACCGAATCTCGGGTCGGACAGCGTTATCTTGCGGGAAGCGTGAACTTTTGCACCTTGATGCCGATGCGCTCGATTCCTTTTAAGGTCGTGTGTTTACTCGGCATGAACGATGGGGTTTATCCTAGGGTTCAACATCCCGTTGGCTTTGATTTAATGGCACACTTTGGTGCCCGTAAAGGCGATCGTTCCCGCCGTCTCGATGACAGATATTTGTTTTTAGAAGCCTTATTATCGGCGCGGGAACAACTGTATATCAGCTATATTGGCCGCAGCGAACGGGATAACTCTGAGCGTATCGCCTCTATGCTCGTCTCTGAACTGATTGAATATTGTCAGCTGTGTTATCTACCTGAAACGCTATTGGCTCAATCGCAAAACGCTTCAAGCCCCATAGACCCAGAGGATGCCGAAAAAGCCCTCTATAACGCAATTGTCAGCCACCAGCCGCTGCAACCATTTGATCCCAAGTTGTATCAATCCACAGTAAAAAGTGATGACAAAGATGGCTCAGGCAGAACCCAAAATAACTCGGGCATAGGCCAAAGTTACAGCCTGCAATGGTGTCCACCCAATACGGACACTGCTGGCACACATGCGGGCCGCTTTATCGGCGTGCAAACTCGCATCATGCTCGAAGCGGATGAACAAGACTCAGTGCCAGATACAGAGGCACAGCCAGCTTCTGAGCACGAACAACAGCAAAGCAAACAAGTGGATGTGTCAGCCCTGATCCGTTTCTTTCGAAATCCAGCGCAGTACTTCTTCAACCGTACGTTAAAAGTCGATCTCAGCCTTAATATTCAGGCCGATGATAATGACGAGCCCTTTAGCTTGAATGCCCTAGAGCGTTATATGTTACAGGCCCAGTTACTCGATGATGCCATAGACCAAGGCCTAACTGAGCCCGATATTGAACTGATTAAACGCCTCAAAGCCAGTGGCACTTTGCCCATGCAGCCCTTCGATGATTTGCTATTGCGTCAATATCAGCATGATATTAAACCTTTGATTGGCAGAACCTTGTTCCTCAAGGGAGAACAAGCCAGCAGCCATGCGGATATTAAACTCGTGTTTGACTTGCCCATCACGGCGGGTAAATCCCAGCAAGTGTTACTGCAAGGTCGTATCGATGACATCAGCCCTAAGGGGTTAGTCAATTACCGCCCTGGTAGCGCACACGGTCGCGATGTGCTGAGGTTGTACCTTCGCCACCTGTGTTTAATGGCAATGGGCCACACACATGCAAGCTATCTACTCGACATGGGGCACTTCCACGCCTTGGCTCCAATCACTGCTGAGCGCGCCCATGCGTTACTGGCCGATTTGTTGGTGTTGTTTTACCAAGGCCAACAACACCCACTGTGTTTTATGCCGCGCACGTCACTGGCCTACGTCAGCTGCGAGGGTGAGCACGATGAGCGTTTGCAGCAAGCGTTACCCGAATGGTTAGATGAGCAGAGTCAATTGGGTGAAGCTGCTTTTGGAGAAGGAAATGAACCCCATTACCAGCGATTATTCAGTTTCCCGCGGGATTTCTCTGAGGATAGCTTTGGCGCATTAGCCGAGCGTATCTATCGCCCTATGGTGAGTTTATATCTCAAAGACACGCTGGCTCAGCTTGAGGAATTTGCGCTCAACGATGGCATGAGCCAAGGCCCTGCTAATGAACACGCGACTGACACACAAGCTCTCGCACCACATTTGAACCGCAATAGTGCACAGGGAGAGCAAGCATGAGTGAACAGATGCCGTTGAACACGCAAGCCTTACATTCAGCACCACAAGCGCTTGATCCTCTCACTCTGCCCTTTGGCGGTAGTCGTCTTATTGAGGCCAGCGCAGGCACAGGTAAAACCTACACGATTTCAGGTCTTTATTTACGCTTATTGCTTGGTGATGGCATTCCTGCGCCGCTCACCTGCGAACAAATTCTCGTGGTTACCTTCACCAATGCGGCCACCGAAGAGTTAAGGGATCGTATTCGTCGCCGTATTCAAGTTGCCTTTAAGTGTTTCTTAGGACTAACGATTGCCGATCCCTTTGTGCAGGCGTTGTATGACAACACCCCAGAGAGTGAACGCGCCATTGCCCTGCGGCGGTTCGATCTCGCCCTTAAATCCCTCGATGAAGCGGCGATTTTTACCATCCACGGTTTCTGTCAGCGAATTTTATCGGATCTCGCCTTTGAGTCTTCCTTACTGTTCGAATCGGACTTTACCTTAGACGACAGCGAATTTTTGCACCATGCCGTGCGGGATTTTTTGGCGTGAGGCCTGTTATCCGCAGCCCGATTACTTAGCGCAAATCATTGCCAAGGAATTTGGCGAGCCCGATGGTTTAGTCAAACAGTTGCGACCGCTCCTTGGCGCCAGTCAAGCAAAGCCTCTGAAACCCGCGCTTAAGTTTGATGCCTTAGCCCTGTCACTACGCCAAAGTTTAGAGCGCTTTAAATTAGCTTGGCCACGGGGGCGCGATGGCTTATTGGCATTGCTACACAGTTTGCCACTCAACGGCACCCGCTTTGGCAAAGCAACGGATAAGTACCCCAAGCTCGCCGCCATGTTCGATGCGCTGGATAACTGGCTCGCCTTCGGGCATGGGTTGCCTCCACTGAAAGAGTTAGAAGCCTTATCGCTGTCTGAGTTAAAACTCAACAAGGGCGGCGTGATCCCAAGTGTGAGCGAAGCGCCGCTGATGGATCATATGGAGCAACTCGCCACATTGATTGCCGCCATTAAACCAGCATTTTTATATAGCGCGAAACTCGGCATAAGCGAGCGATTTGCCCAGCAAA
Organism: Shewanella sp. DC2-4; assembly: GCF_013248875.1. Lineage (NCBI taxonomy): Bacteria > Pseudomonadati > Pseudomonadota > Gammaproteobacteria > Alteromonadales > Shewanellaceae > Shewanella > Shewanella sp. DC2-4. The sequence goes on from NZ_JABRVR010000002.1 coordinate 2,126,924, forward strand.
AACAACAAAAAAATGTGCTGACCCCAGATGACTTACTCACGACATTAGCGAGCGCGTTAAACGCCAATAATGAAACCTTGCCCAAAGCCGTGGCAACACGTTTTCCCGTCGCGCTTATTGATGAATTCCAAGATACCGATCCGCTACAATTTGCGATCTTCTCTGGCATCTACCAAGACCGCTACTCGTTTGAGCAGCAAGGCAAAAACGATACAGAAAATAAGCTCAGCCTGTTGATGATTGGCGATCCTAAGCAAGCCATTTATGCCTTCCGTGGCGCCGATATCCATACCTATATTGAGGCCCGTCATCATACGCAGGCCCACTATCATCTGGATACCAACTACCGCTCAAGCGCAAACATAGTCGCTGGGGTTAACCATCTGTTTAGCCAGCATCACGATCCGTTTATCAGTCAATCGATCCCCTTTGATAGCGTGAAAACGCCCAGCAGTGCTAAAGGGAAAATCCTCACTGAAAAAACCGCCAATCCTGCCGCCTTAAGATTAAGACTCTTAAGCGAAAGCGTAGAAAACGGCCTCAACAAAACCACGGCAAGACACTTGCTCGCCGAAGACGCGGCGGCACAAATTACCCGTTTACTGACAGATGCAGCCAATGGCGAATGCCACAGCCCTAAAGGGCCGTTGATCGCTAAAGACATCGCTATCCTAGTGCGGGATCGCAACGAAGCGGCAGTGATGAAAACCGCATTAAGTAAACGCCACATAGGCGCGGTGTTTTTAAGTCGCGACAGTGTGTTCGATACCCTTGAAGCGCGGGAAATGGCGTTAATTTTGCGATCTCTGGCGAACCCTAAAGATGAACGGGCACTGCGCAGCGCCCTAGCCACGGCATTATTAGGTTATAACGCCGAGCAAATCCATGCCTTTAACCAAGATGAAGAGCACAGACAGCTATTATTAGAGCAGTTTTTTAACTTGCACCAAGTGTGGCAGAAACGCGGCATCATGCCTGCGCTACTCAGCCTTGCCAATAGCACTAAACTGATTGACCGTTTACTGCACACCGCCAGTGCAGAGGTAGATACTCAAGAGCAAGATGCCACAAACGGCGAGCGCCGCCTGACGGATTTTCGCCACCTTGCCGAGCTATTACAACAAAAAGCCACCGAACTTGATGGTATTAGCGCCCTGCTCAATTGGTATGAACAGCAACTGATTGATAACACAGGCACAGATGAACAGCAGCTACGCCTTGAGAGCGAGCAGAATCTAGTACAGATCGTCACTATCCATAAGAGTAAGGGTCTTGAGTATCCCGTATGTTTTGTGCCCTTTGTCAGCCTAGCCCGCGACAATCGCCGCCGCCCTAAACCTATGCTGTACCACAGAACCAACGATGCAGGTGAGCAAGAGCTCGTGTGGGATATCGAAGGCACGGATGACGGTTGGGAGCGCGCAAAACAAGAAACCTTAGCCGAAGACTTGCGCCTTTTGTATGTGGCGCTCACTCGCCCTGTGTATTTGTGTTACTTGTATATCGCCAACCACAGTCGTCAGCTTAAAAATGGCCTTAAAAGTCAGCTGCATGAAACCGCTATCGGCTATCTGCTCGGCATAGGCGACTCAGAATGTGACTTTGCCCGTATCTGCAATGCTGCGCAGCAGCTCGCCCAAGATGTGGAAGCCATAAGTATTGATAAGGTGCCCGATGACATAGACGAGCGGCCATTGCCCTCAAGCCAAGACATAGCGCAAATACTGAGCGCGAAAACTTTAACCCGCCAATACTGCACGCCGTGGCGAGTCGGCAGTTATTCAGGTCTCGTTAAAAATACCAGCCATGGTAAAGCCGCTCCGGGTGCCGACGATGAAATATTAGGTACGCTTGAATATACGGCTGCGCAAACACTCTCTATTCCTGATGAGGCAAGTCATGATCTGCAGGATGACATGCTCAATCGCTTTAACTTTGAGCGCGGCGCCAATGCCGGTAGCTTTATGCATTTAGTGTTAGAAGAGATTGATTTTACGCAGGCAGAAATCGACTTACCGCTGCAATTGCCTAAAGCCATGCTGCAATACGGTATCGCGCCCGAATGGCAAACAGTATTATATACTTGGTATTTGGATGTGCTGCATGCACCGCTCGGCGCTATGCCGCACGCCTTAGAGTCGCAAGTCACGGGGCATGTAAGCGCCGTCAAACCTGAACATCCTGATTTGTGCTTAGCCAAGTTATCGCCGCAGAATACCTTAGTCGAAATGGAGTTTTATTTACCCTTAAGCGAACTTAAAGATATTGAGCTCAATACACTACTGCAGCAGTTTGGCTATGAGTCGACACTTAAGTTTGATGATCTCAAGGGCATGCTCAAAGGCTTTATCGATTTAACCTTTGAATACCAAGGTCAATATTATATCGCCGACTATAAGTCGAATCATTTAGGCGACAACATCAATGCCTATCATCAGAGCGCGCTGCAAAGCGCAATAACCGATCACAGCTACGATTTGCAGTACATTCTCTACTCATTGGCGCTACACAGGTATTTGAGTTTACGCCTGCCAAGTTATGACTACGATAGCCACATAGGCGGTTGTTATTACTTGTTCTTACGGGGAATGTCGGCTCAATATCCCGGCTATGGTATTTACTACGACAAGCCGCCGAAGGCACTTATTCTCGCGCTAGATTCACTTTTTAATGACAATTTATTTCACAGCAGATTGGCTCGTGCAATAGATACAGGAGTCACGGCATGATGCGCTCAACCCAAGGGCTAAATGCACATTCACTCACAGCAGCGAAATGGATAGACCATGGCGCAATTCAGCTTACAGCGCCGCTGCCAGAGCTGTTAAAACAGTGGGAGCAAGAACGACTGCTCACACCGCTCGATCGGCATTTCGCACTCGAAATGAGTCACTTGCATCCAAGCGACAGCCAACAGCCCTTGTTTATTTTGCTGTGTGCGCTATTAAGCCAGCAATTATCTTCACAGCACAGCTGCCTAGTACTCGCTCATATCGTGCCGCTTAATCCCATGGCCGAGCAAAATAGCCATTGTAAAATCAGTTTAAGTCTCGAAGCGCTCACTGAGACCTTGCAAACCTTTGATGCCGTCGGCCAAGCGGGCAGCAATAAACCACTTATTTTTGATAATGGCAGACTCTATTTACAACGTTATCATCAATTTGAAACCTCAGTGGCCGCCTCATTAATCCGCTTGTCCGGAAGTGTATCTAGGCAATTATCTGAAGAAACAAGCCACCAAAAGCAACCGCAAATCGCTAAGTTGAGGTCACTGCTAGATCAACTGTTCCCTGCCAATGTGAGCGATCCCCATTCACTCACTACCAATGTACTCACTAACAGTGAAGACACAGCACCCATTGATTGGCAAAAGGTCGCAACGGCCACAGCGCTGGGTAAAAAACTGTCAGTGATCACTGGCGGCCCAGGTACGGGTAAAACCACCACTGTAACTAAACTTTTGTTATTGCTACAAATGGAATCACAGCAGGAAATCCGTTTAGTCGCGCCAACGGGAAAAGCGGCGGCTCGCTTAAGCGAATCAATCAAAGCCTCAAAAGCGCGTCTGGCGAAGGAACTCAGCGCCCATGCTAATGTTATTGATGAAGTTCGCAATAGAAATAGCCAAGACTTTTTAACGGCTCTGGGCCGCATTCCAGAGGAAGCTTCAACCTTACACAGACTGCTTGGGGTGATCCCCAATTCGCCGCACTTTCGCCACCATCAAAGTAATCCGCTTAGGCTCGACTTATTGATTGTCGACGAAGCCTCTATGGTCGATTTGCCCATGATGTATAAATTGCTGAGCGCATTGCCTGAGCACGCCAGTTTGATTTTACTCGGCGATCAAGACCAACTCGCCTCGGTTGAGGCTGGCGCTGTGCTCGCCGATATTTGTGCGGGCCTTAAAATACCAGTAGATCCCAATAACCTTGCGCAAAATAACATAGCGTCAAGCAGCCCTGCTCTGTGGCAAATGCGCTATTCCAAGGAACAAGCCGAGCGTCTGAGTGCTTTAACAGGTTTTGAGTTAACGCCCTATATCAGCGACGCCCCTAAGCTTGGCGATAGCTTATGTATGCTAATGCACAGCCACAGATTTAAAGGCGATGCAGGGATTGGACTTCTCGCCAGTGCCGTCAATCGTGCTGATCTTCAAGGTATTTTGCAGGTATGGCAACAGGGACCTGCAGAATTGAGCTGGTTAGAACACAGTATGGTCGTAAGCCAAACCCAAGCCAAAGTGAGTGAGCCTGCTAATAATATGGGACTCAATTCACTGCTGGAGCAAGCCTGCCAGCAATATGGCACTTATCTCAGCGCCTTGAATAGCGATACGAGTAATAGTGATTTAAGCAAGCGTCCAAGCACAGCTGACATCATTGAACGCTTTAACCAGTACCGTATTCTATGTGCTATGCGCTCGGGCGATTATGGGGTTGAAGGCATTAATCAATTTGTGACTCAAGCACTGGCCAATGCCAAGCTGATTAAACCGCTACAGGAGTTTTATCTGGGTCGGCCCATTATCATCCAAAGCAATGACTATAACTTAGGCCTGTTTAACGGTGATATCGGATTGATTTTGCAGGATGAAGATAAACCCGAACGTTTAATGGCGCACTTTATCAAGGCCGATGGCAGCCTGTTAAAAGTCTTGCCAGCCCGTTTGCCCAGCCATGAAACCTGTTATGCCATGACAGTACACAAAAGCCAAGGCAGCGAATTTAGCCGTGTGGCCTTAGTATTGCCGCCGAGCCCCAGCCTAGCCCAATGGCAACTGCTGACCAAAGAATTGGTCTACACCGCCATCACCCGCGCTAAAGTCCACTTTACCTGCTTAGGCACCCAGCACGTATTCGAGCGGGCCAGTAGCCAAGCAACCCAACGCGCATCGGGTCTTGCCGACCGCCTTTGGGGGTGAATGAAGCTTTGTGGTCAATGGGGAACACTTTAGGAACTACATTTTAAGATATGACTTTTAGATTTACTCTAACCATGAAACTAAGGATTTAAACATTGATTAAAAAGGACATTATTACACTTAAGGATCTACAAGCCGTTATTGCCTTGTTTGACGCCATAGCACCAGATGCCGCTTTACCTAAGCGTTATTATGAAAAAAACCGCTATATCAAGTGGTCAGAATTTAAAGACATGCAGATATACGCACTCGACTTTGAGCCCTATTTAACGATTAGCCAGCGTTGTAATATGACGTATTTTGGCATACATCAAAGTACGCGACGTTTATACCTAGCACACTGTAATGATGCTGGCCACGCACCGCGCTGGGAAGCGAGACCAGTGACCTTAGCACAACTGATGGATGTCGAGTTAATGGTGAATTTACATAAAAATCATGCCTATAACTTAGGGCTAAACATCTGTTTTGATCTGAACTATTTACTCTGAGCTTTGGTATTAATGTACAAATTCGGATGACTGAATATCGGTTATAGGCCAGACATTATCAGTTGCTAAAATCAATTTGAAATTATCAATGTCACCCGCAACGTTTTTCCGGTACCCGAAGGCACAAGGACAACGGATCTGTTTATGCTCGCTCGAGCCAAGAATTAGCCGTTTGGTTCACTCAAAACTAAGCTGTAGCGAAAGGATGTTTTGGTAAACCCTATACTTTCATAGTATTGCTGTGTGGCAATGCGCTGCATCGATGTAGTGAGTTCGAGTAACTGGCAATTCTCTTGCTTTCCCCTTTCTTTCGCAAAGGCGATCAACTGAGAGCCAACGCCCTGCCCCCGCATGTCGGCATCCACCACAATTGCGGTTATACGACAGATACGACTCAAAGCAGGGAAATAATCAAAGAACATTAAGGCCATCACAGCGACAACTTGCAGGTCACCCTGTGCATTATGTTGCTCATACACCAGTAATTCATCACTGCGGCGCAGAGAATCATGCTGATATTGGCTTAACGTCTGGGCTAAAGCGGCATGGGGCAAAGAATAACCGAGTTGCTCAAGTAATACCTGCACACTATCTGTATCCTGTAAGCGGGCTAACCGAATATTTTTATTCACCATGAGATACCATGCTGTAATGCGCCTAAAGTAAGTGTCACTCGTACTGGGTTGCACAGTTTAGATGACGGTGACGAAGCAATAGTCCAACGACATTGCCATCTCACGCAACAAAAATCAAAATAAACCCGACAAAGGCACAACCCCATATTTGCAATGCGATGTAATGCGTTAAAATTCACCACTTAATAGCCATCAGTCAGCAAAACCTTGCACTCATAGGGGCAAGAAAACTAAGATGACAGCGGCTGTACTATAGGATGATATTCGTATTGCCACAGGCCGATGTCATCCGATTTTGCTCACTTTGAGGAATCACTCACAATGTCTAAGATCAACCTGCTTTTGCTGTGCGGCGGCGGAAGTGCCGAACACGATATTTCACTCATGTCGGCCAACTATTTTGAAACCTCACTGGCAAAATCCGAGCAGTTTTGTGTATTGCGAGTCGAACTGGATAAATTTGGTCAATACCGCACCGCTGCGGGTGATGATTGTGAACTGACCAATAGCCGTGAAATTCGCTTCCGCGATGAGAGCAAAGCCCCATGGCCGGTCGATTACGTCATTCCCTGCATTCATGGCTATCCCGGCGAAACAGGTGACATTCAATCCTATTTTAACCTAATCCAACTGCCCTATTTTGGCTGTGAGTCCGAGGCTAGTAGTAACTGCTTTAATAAGATCACCGCTAAAATGTGGTTCTCGGCCTTAGGTATTCCGAATACTCCGTATATTTTTCTAAACCAATTCGATGATGCAGCAATAGAGCAAACCCAAGCCGCATTAGCACTATGGGGATCCATCTTCGTCAAAGCGGCCTCACAGGGTTCCTCTGTTGGTTGTTATAAAGTCGATGACAGCGATAAAGTCGCTGGCGTGCTTAAAGATGCTTTCGGCTATGCGCCCTATGTTATCGTTGAAAAAACCATTCAAGCCCGTGAGTTAGAAGTCGCAGTATACGAGTACAACGGTGAAGTGGTGGCGACAGTACCAGGTGAAATCATCTGTGATACCAACACCTTCTACACCTTCGATGAGAAATACGCCAAAAACAGTAAAGCACGCACCGATGTGGTGGCGCAGAATGTGTCAGCTGAGATCAGTGAACAAATCCGCGCCTATGCAATCAAGGCTTTTAAAGGTATGAAATTGCGTCACCTGTCGCGCATCGACTTTTTCTTAACCGCGGACAATGAAATTTTACTAAATGAAATCAATACCTTCCCAGGTTCCACGCCGATTTCTATGTTCCCCAAAATGCTGCAGAATCACGGTCATGACTTTACTGAATACTTGAGTCTAGTGATTAACAGCCAGATAACCGCTAAATCTTAGCGCTCGCCACCTGACTCAATGTGAACGCAGAGACTCAGTACAGCACCTGTTTCCAGTAATAAAAAGAGCGCCTCGGCGCTCTTTTTATTACATTTCAATGCATTATATCTAAAACTTGAATTCTTACCTTACATCTAAACCCAATATTAAAATCAGACTGTCACTGATTAAGCCGCCCTCACATCTAGGTCAAACATCAAGGTTAAACGTCAAAACCCTTATGTAGCTCAGCTTGCTTTGCCAACAGGGCAAAGAATGCAGCTTTGGGCATAGGCTTATAAAATAAATAGCCTTGAATTTCTTGAATATGATTTGCCATTACAAATTTTAGCTGGGACTCAGTTTCTACCCCTTCTGCCGTCACAGTTAAATCTAACGCATGGCTTAAACGCACTATGGCCTCCACCAACGCTTCGTGACGTTTGCCTTCATCTAATCTGTCGATAAAGCTCTTATCGATTTTAATTTGATCGATAGGGAAATTAGCTAAATAAGATAGAGATGAGTAACCCGTCCCAAAGTCATCCAAGGAAATTTTAATCCCTTTAACTCGCAAACCATTAAGTACATCAATAAGATACGTATGCTGCTTCATCAGCAAAGATTCAGTGATCTCAAGGGTTAATCTGTCATAGGGGAAATCTGTCACCTCAAGTTGCTCGGTAATCGCAGCAAAGGACTCCACAAAGGCATCTTGTAGTTCATGGGACCAAAACTCAAAGGTCGAGACATTCACCGATAAATTAATGGGCCAATTTCGCTCATGCATCTCTAAAATAGTCTGCATAGCACCAAGGCGAACATCTCGACCAATATCAACAATTAAACCACTGTTCTCAGCGATGGGAATAAATTCATCGGGTGGAATAAACGTTCCCTCATGCTGCCAGCGCAGCAGCACTTCAGCACGGACAATCAGTCCAGTGGTCGCATTGACTATGGGTTGGTAATAAAGCTCGAAGGTATGCTGATCTAATGCCTGCTTAAGCTGATTATGAAGGCTAGCAACACGCTCGGCATTTAGCTGCATTTGTTCAGTAAAAAAATGATATCGGTTGCGACCATTTGCCTTAGAAATATACATGGCCTGATCGGCACAATTTAACAACTGTTCAAGATCGAGGGCATCTTCAGGAAAACGTGCAATCCCTATACTTACCGAGCTATAAACGCCTTTCCCATCGGCTAACACATAATGTTTTGCCACATTTTTGTTAATTGTATCAGCAATTTGTGCCAACTCTTTCTGGTTAACAACCCCAGGTAATAGCAAGGCAAACTCATCCCCTCCTAAGCGTGCAAACACCATAGTGTCATCGACACACTCGCTGATCTGTTTAACCACTTGCACTAACAGTGCATCACCTTTGTCATGGCCATGGGTGTCGTTAACTTGCTTAAAGTTATCTAAATCCATCAACATAAAACTAAAGCCGGGAGTCAAACTGTCGGAGGTAATTAACGCTTGGATCTGCTTGAATAACGCATTGCGGTTAGCAAGTCCGGTAAGAGAGTCATTATTGGCCTGATACTTAATCAGCTGCGCCGCTTTCTTACGTTCACTAATGTCTGAAAATAGCCATGCAAAACAGGGTTGCTGACCATTGGACTCTCGGAAGGTCGTGACGATAAGGTCAAGATAAAACTCCTCGCCATTTCCCCTAAGACCCACCAACTCACCCTGCCACATTCTGTCCTGAGCTAAATGCTCAAATAACCCCACTAAGTCATTAGATTGGGATAATGCTAAAAAAATCTTAGGATGAAAGTTAGCTATATCAGCATCTTGAGGAATAACTATATGTCTGAAAGCGGGATTAGCATAGAGAACTGCATCGTCAGAATTGGAAATAACCAGAGCAAGAGGTAACCGGTCAAAAATTTTCACAGCTAAATGCTGAAATTCCATTGCACGACTGCGTTCAATGGCTAAACTCGCCAGTCTTGCCGCCTCTGAAATGAGTTCTAAATCCTGCTCTGTTGGGGACTTTATCGTATCATAATACATGGCAAATGTGCCTAGCACTTTACCATGAGTATCTTTGATAGGTTCTGACCAGCAAGATTTAAGACCTGCACGTAATGGCAGTTCTTTATAATTAACCCAGTAAGGATGTTGAGCGATATCTTCAACGATAACACGCTGCGCATAATAGGCAGCCGTGCCACAAGAACCCACATTGGGGCCAATTTCGACACCATTAATGGCTTGATTGTAACTGTCGGGTAAATTGGGGGCGGCACCTAATAACAGACGTTTACCGTCAGCACTGAGCAGTAACACAGACCCTCTGGTTCCTACTTTTTGAGCCTCGATTTTTAAGACTAAGGCGTGCAAGATTTCATGTAGCGGTGCGCCATTGAGCAGCATAGAAAGAATACTGCTATAACAAGCTATGCTGACATTGTGGGCGAGTTTAACGTCTGCATGATCGAGCAGATCTGGAAGGTTAACGCCGTACGCCATAATTTCCTTAAGAGCAAAGTTGCAATATAAATACTGATTAACAATGTTAAATATTTATAACTTATAAGAAATTCTAGGCATTAATGTTAATTAAGTAAACCCTTTACCTGCGCGGTAAAAGGTTTACTTTAGTCTAAAAAGCAATGCTTTATTCTTGAATACGTTCAAGTTTTGCAAGGTAAAAGCCATCAAAGCCGCTATCGGCTGGGCTGATACTTTCATCCTCAATCAGGCGAAAGTTGGGGTTCTCGGCTAAAAACGCATCCACTTGACCGCGGTTCTCGCAAGGGAAGATAGAACAAGTCGCATAGACGACTATGCCACCGACTTTGACCATGCGGCTATAACTGCTCAAAATGTGTTTTTGCAGTTCCATTAACACGGGTAAACGCTCTACGGTATCACGCCATTTTGCATCGGGATTACGCTTTAATACCCCCAAACCAGAGCAAGGCACATCAAGCAATACCCTATCGGCACTGAGCTTTAAGCGTTTAATGGTTTTACTGCTGGCGATAACACGGGTTTCGACATTGTGTGCCCCATTACGACGCGCTCGTTCCTTAAGTTTGTCGAGTTTCCATTGCTCCACATCCATGGCCAACAAGCGTCCTTTGCCCTGCATTTGCGCGGCTATGTGTAAGGTTTTACCGCCCGCGCCTGCGCAAGCATCAATCACTTTCATGCCTGGCTTGGCATCAAGCGCCGCAGCTACGCGCTGAGAGCCCGCATCCTGCTGCTCGAATAAGCCATCTTTAAAGCTTTGTGTACGGAACAAGGCAGAATCGGAGGTCACTTCAAGGGCGGAATCAACCCCATCAACACAGAGCGTGCTCACAAACTCGGCAGCAAGCTTAGCAGCCAGTTCATCACGAGTCACCTTAAGGCTATTCGCGCGTAAAAAACGTTTCGGCGCTGTACTTAACGCGGCGCGCTCTTTTTCCCAAGACTCACCTAGTTGCTCACGGCCCATAACATCGAGCCACTCGGGGCAACCGTCCCACAACACAGGCTTAGTTTTCGCTTGCTCTATACGCTCAGCTAAACGCACCTCATCAACTTGCAGCGAATATTGCATTTTAGGCAGTTCAAGCCCGTGGAATAAATGCCAGGCATTAAGCAATTTAGAGCCAAAACGCTCCATCTCATCTGGACTAATTTCCGCCAGATAACAATATAAATTTAAACGACGTAGGATATCACCCGTCGTCAATGCGATACGCGCCTGCTCGGCGGGTACCAATTGCAACCCAGAAAAATGCTGAGAATAGGCCCGATCTAAGGGTTTTCCTTGGCTCAGCACCATAGTTAAGATACTGATCACTAATTCGTTCGAGCTGGCAGAAAGCGGAGAATTCAACATTTAAAAGGTCACCATGAATGATAAAACCGGAGGATCATAGGAGGTCAGGCCCTAATACGCAAGCGCACTGGCGCCGAGTTAAGGTTAAAGCCATAAAAAAAGCGATCCTAAGATCGCTTTTTTGCCACAGTCAGTTTAATCCATTACATTTTTGAGCCTTTAGCCCCGTAGAACAGGATAAAACCATAACAAATCACGGGCAGAATAAAGGCAAGCTGAACGCCAAGATTATCCGCTAACATGCCCTGGAATAAAGGCAAAATCGCGCCGCCCACAATCGCCAAACACAGAATGCCACTGCCCTGTGAAGTGTGTGGACCTAAATCACGAAGCGCTAAGCTGAAGATCGTTGGGAACATAATCGAGTTAAATAACCCCACCCCAAGGATTGCCCACATGGCAATGCTACCACTGGTTGTCATCGCTGCAACCACAAGTAGCGCCGCCATAAAAGCATTAAATGCAAGCACTGAGCCTGCTGGTACTTTTTGCATCACCACAGAGCCAATGAAACGTCCCACCATAGCGCCGCCCCAATAATAGGCGATGTAATGGGCGGCTTCGGCTTCTGGCATACCCGCTATATGGCTTTCACCTAAGAAGCTGACTAAAAAGCTACCGATAGACACTTCTGCGCCGACATACACGAAAATACCCACAGCACCGAGCACTAAGTGCTTGCTTTGCAAGGCACTGGTTTTACCAAGATGGGTTTGAACTTCACCTTGAACACTTTCATCATGCTCACGGATCACAGGTAAATCTAACTTCGCAAAAATCAGCGCTAGAATAGCCAAGGCGCCAGAAAGTAACAGGTATGGCAGTTTAACCACTTCCGCTTCAGCGCTCGCTTGGGCTAAATCGCCAGATACTGAACTGGCAACAGAAAGAATTAACATAGCACCAAAAAACGGCGCGACCGTTGTGCCTAAGGCGTTGAACGCTTGCGTTAAATTCAAACGACTCGACGCAGTTTCGCGACTGCCTAAGGCATTGACATAAGGATTGGCTGCCACTTGCAGGATTGTGATGCCTGATGCCAAAACAAATAATGCACCGAGGAACAAGTTGTAAGTAGCGAGGGCCGCCGCAGGATAAAACAGCGCACAACCAATACTTGCAATCACGAGACCAGAAACAATTCCCTTTTGATAACCCAGCTTTTTCACTAAGTTACCCGCAGGGATTGAGACTAGAAAATAAGCACCGAAGAAACAAAACTGGATCAACATGGCTTGAGTATAATTCAGTGAAAACACCGCTTTAAGATGCGGGATCAGAATATCGTTCAAGCAAGTGATGAAACCCCACATAAAAAACAGTGAAGTCAATGAGATCAAGGCAAAACGATAACTGCCCGACCCATTTTCGCCAGTGCTGCTCGTGTAGCTACCGGTATTAATTGATGACGCCATAGTTATTCTCTCTGTATGTTTTTATTATCAGGAACTAATTAAGGTTACATTCCCCATGGTGCCCGTGGGCGGGTTTATATCAAACTGTGGGCTTGGGATCCCGTATCTATAACACTTCAACCGAATAAAAATGAATCATTTTCACTTTAACACTGCATAAAAGCTGGTAAATGCCGAAAACTTCAGCTGATTGTGTTCTATTTGTGCGGTTTTAAGGCCGTGTCCCGTCAGCGACTCACTGATTTCAAATGCAGAGAAATCAAACTCGACCTCGGTATCACCTAAATTGAATCCCACGAGCACTTTTATATCGCCTAAGGTGCGAACAAAGGCCAAAATGGGCTCCTTTGTATCAACAAATTTAATATCACCTTCAACTAACACTGGGTGTAACTTACGCCAAGCCAGAAAACGTCGATAACCATTGAGCATAGAATCAGCATCAGATTCTTGTACATCCACAGCTAACGCTTGGTGCGCAGGTGGAATTGGCAGCCAAGGAGAAACATCACTAAAGCCACTAAAGTCAGCGCCTTGCTGCCACGGCATTGGCGTACGGCAACCATCACGCCCCTTAAACATAGGCCAAAATGTTTTGCCGAAGGGATCTTGCAGCTCATGATATTCAATTGGCGCCTCAGTTAGACCGAGTTCTTCACCTTGATAACTACATATACTGCCGCGCAGCGAACTTAGCATGGCATTGAGCATTTTGACCATGTCTGAATTCTGCTTACCTTGCCCCCAACGACTCGCTACACGCTGCACATCATGATTGCCGATAGCCCAACATGGCCAGCCATCACCTATGCTCGCTTCCAAAGCCTCTACGGTTTGGCGAATATAACTTGCGCTGTAATCATCAGTCAGCAGCTCAAAACTGTATGCCATATGCAGGCGATCTTCGCCCTTAGTGTAGGCTGCCATTACAGCCAAAGAATCTTCGGCAGAGACTTCGCCTAAGGTCACCGCTCCTGGATAGCGATTGATGAGCTTTCGTAAATCTTCAATAAAAGCGATGGTTTGCGGACGGTCATTATTGTAGTAATGGTATTGATAAGCGTAAGGGTTATCTTCACTGAAACCACGGCCCTGACGTTTATCCTTAGGCTTTGCCGGATTATCCCTGAGCAGTTCATCGTGATAACAGAAGGTAATGGCATCTAAGCGGAAGCCATCTACCCCCTTTTTAAGCCAAAATTCAACGTTATCCAGCACAGCTTGGCGCACTTCGGGATGATGGAAATTAATATCGGGCTGACTACGCAGGAAGTTATGTAAATAGTATTGCTGTCTGCGCGGTTCCCACTCCCAAGCACAACCGCCAAAAATCGCGAGCCAGTTGTTAGGCGCTGTACCGTCTTTCTTAGGATCTGCCCATACATACCAATCCGCCTTGGGATTCGAACGGTTTTCGCGGCTCTCGATAAACCACGCATGTTGGTCCGAGGTATGACTTAATACTTGATCAATAATGACCTTAATACCTAAACCGTGGGCTTTTTCAATCAATTCATCGAAATCATGCATAGTGCCAAAAAGAGGGTCAACTTCACGGTAATCACTGATGTCGTAGCCAAAATCTGCCATAGGAGATTTAAAGAAAGGTGAAATCCAGATGGCGTCGACATTGAGACTCGCAATGTAATCCAGCTTTATGATAATGCCGCGTAAATCCCCGACGCCGTCACCATTGGTATCTAAAAGGCTACGCGGATAAATTTGGTAAATCACAGCACCACGCCACCACGTTAACTCACTCATTGTTGCCCCTTTATCATTATTCTACAGCGAACTTTCCCTAACACACTCAAGCAAACAGTTATCGTTTTGTTACTGCAGAGTAAAGTCATCGCGGCTTATTTTGTGTTACCGAGCATACGTGAAGAGGGAAATAAGGTTCAATACACCTGCATACGTATGCAGAAGATGCAGCCAATAGTCACATGGCATCACAATGGAATTTACTTTTTATTAACAGTCACTTGATTACAAAATAAAATCATTTTATTCCCTGAGTTCACCCTCTATCACAGTCTATTCTTAACTCTGCTAGGTATTGAATACGTATGCACTCTGTTGTTCAGCTAAGAAACTCGGGAGTAGTATCTTCACCGTTGCATAACAATTTGGTCATAAACGCAGCACTTATGCAGTCAATTAAGCGCCCATATACCAAAAAAAGGCCGCAAAAATAACGCGGTGATAACGATAAAACGCTCTACAAAGCGATAAAGCGACTCCAAGGGGAAGAGAGATATGATGCGATTTAAACCCAGTTTGCTAACCTTAGCGCTCATCGCCGCAGGTGCCAGTATGCACTCCTATGCGGCAGATGAAGTGACCACAGATAAGGAAGCAAAAGCAAAAGAAGCTGCTATTGAGGTTATTGAAGTTAAAGGCTTTAGAACCAGTGTCATCAAATCACTAAATGATAAACGCTTTGGAGATACCGTCTCTGAATCGATTTCAGCAGATGATCTTGGCGCCCTTCCCGATCAGTCAATCGCTGATGCACTGACTCGCTTACCAGGCGTGACTGCAGTGCGCACTGGTGGACAAGCAAGCGGCCTCAATATTCGAGGTCTTGATGGTGATTTCGTCTTTGCAACGCTTAATGGACACGAACAAGTGACAACGGGCGGTAAACGCGCGATTGAGTTTGACCAATATCCATCCGAATTAATTAGTCAAGCCGCCGTCTATAAAACACCAAAAGCCTCGCTGATTGAAGGTGGCGTCGCCGGTACGGTAGAATTAAAAACCGCAGATCCCTTAAAAAGCGACAAAGACCAATCATTTAATATCAATGCTCGCGGCAGTTTTAATGACAGAGCGGATGAGATTTCCGATGCCGATCAATATGGCAACCGTCTTAGCTTTGCCTATCAAGGCAAATTCCTTGAAGATACACTCGGTGTGGCGCTAGGCTATGCCCATTTGTACCAACCTTATGTTGCCAGTCAATTCATTGGTTTACGTTTCAACGACGATAAAAAAGATGTCAATGGCGACGGTGCTGCCGAATCAATCAGTGAAGGTTTTGAGTTACAGCAAAAAGGCGGTGATGATACACGTGATGGTTATATGGCGGCTATCCATTGGCAACCAACAGACAATCTCAGTGTAAAAAGTGATTTATTCCATTCAAAATTCACTTCCGAAAACTTTGCCCGAGGCTTTCGCGTTAAGTCATTAAAAAACGGTACTATTAGTGATGCGGTTGTCGAAAATGGTTCTATGACAGGCGGAACGGTATCAACTGATGGTACTGATAACTTTGCCGTTTTTGTTATCAATGATAACGACTCAAAATATTCAGAACTGACATCAGGCTCAGTCAATATTGAGTGGAACAATGGCGGCGCATTAACTGTCGCAGGTGATGTGAGCTATTCAAAAGCCGATGGTGAGTTCGTCAACGGCGGCACTCGTGCAGTTTTATATGATGATATAGGTAATGAAGTACGCTCAGCCGAATCAATTAATTATCAACTACATGGTTTAAGCCCGGCCGATGTCAGTTTTTCAAACGACTATACCAATACCGCGACCTTGGGTTTAAAAGAAGTGGGTATGTGGCCATACGATCAACAAAATGATCTTGTCGCCTACAAGTTAGACTTTAACTATGCATTAGATTCTGGTTTCTTAACTTCAGTTGATTTTGGTCTGCGCTACTCAGAACGTGAGTTTAATGCGCAACGTTCACAAGCGGGTTATGGTTTTGAATTTGGTAAAAACCCAACTAACCAGCCCGTGCTTCAAATGAACACTGACATGACAAATGTCGTCAACTTTGGCGGTGAATTATCTGGTTACCCTAACTTCCTTTCCGTTGATTTTAACAAAGCCATTGAGCTGGTTAACGCGCAGTTAGCGGCAACAGGACAATCCCCTTTCACCCCAACTGCAAATTGGTCTAATAACTGGACCATGATCCAAAGCGGTTCGGTCAATGAAGATGTATTAGCTGGCTATGTCCAAGGTAATCTCGAGTTTGACTTAGGCAATATGAAAGTCACGGGTAACGTGGGCGTGCGTATTGTTCAAACAGATCAAAGCAGTAAAGGTCTACAACAAGTTGGCTATGGTCTAGGTGAAGCGATTACTGATGAACTTGGCGTGGTCAGTACCGATTATATCCGTAACGAGATAGGTAAAACCTATACCGATTATTTACCGTCACTCAATTTAACTTTCCACCTCACTGAAAATGATCAACTGCGCTTTGCTGCAGCCTCTGTGATGTCACGTCCTCCAATCGACAAGCTAAAGTCAGGCATGGGATCTTGGTATGACGATTCTGCTACACCGGGATACAAAAAATACAATGCTTGGGGTAACACCAGTCCTCTACTCGATCCGTTTTATGCAGATCAATACGACTTATCTTACGAGCACTATTTTGAAGATTCTGAAGGTGCGGTTGTCGTAGCCTTGTTCTACAAAGATATTAAATCCTTTATCAACAACTTTACAATCCAACCATTTGATTTTGAAGGTAATGGATTTATCGTCCCCGATACTATTATCGATAATGGTGTTGAATTCCCAGTAGTGAAAGATGAAGGTCAATATCAAACTGCGATCAACAACGACAATGGCGGCTACATTCGTGGTGTTGAGTTAGGTTATACCCAAGTCTTTGATTTCCTACCATCGCCACTCAGCGGTCTTGGCTTCACTGGCAGCTACTCGTATTCAGACAGTGAAGTGGAATTTACCACAGATTTAAGTGGTTCAAACTTAACCATTCCATTACCAGGTTTATCAGAAAGCGTACTCAACACCACCTTGTTCTATACTCTGGACGGTTTCGATACTCGCGTCAGCATGAGATATCGTAGCAGCTATGTTTCAGAACAAGTGGCAGTTGAATCACAACTTGCTTTCTTCGATGCCGAAACGATTGTGGATTATCAAGCTTCATACGCTCTGGAAAATGGACTTAAGTTCTTATTCCAAATTAATAACTTAACTGATGAACCGAACAAAACCTATTTTGGTGAAGAACATCAGACAGGAACAATCCAATACTTCGGTAGACAGTACTTCCTAGGGTTAAGTTACTCTTTATAAACTACCCCAAATAAAGCCTGCTTCAATTAAGAAGCAGGCTTTTGCTTATGTAGATTTCAGCATTTCTAACATTCATCATGCCAGCACGTTTTACTTATTTCTCTTTAAAAGGCTTACATTATGATCCGTCAAAACCTAATGATTGCGCTTTATTTATGCTTGGTTTGCTCTTCATTTAATACGGCCTATGCAAACACCTTTGAGCCAGATATATCGACGGACGTTAAGCTTGAACCCGCTTTTTGGTGGGCGGGAATGCAGAATCCTGAGTTACAGCTGATGCTGTATAGCCGCGAACTTCCAAGCTTACCGCAGCAGATTAAGGTTGATATACAAGGAAAAGGCATCACACTTAAAAGCCTTGAGCACACTGATAACCCTCACTATCTGTTTATCAATTTAGATCTGAGCCAAGCTGCGCCGCAAACCTTTGAGCTAATAATTTCCAACACTGACTCGGCTTCAAAAGCCGACACGCCTCTTTATCGCCTGCCCTATACGTTGCAAGGGCGTGCTAAGGGCAGCCGTGAGCGCCAAGGATTTAGCAATAAGGATGTGATTTACCTTATCACGCCGGACCGATTCGCCAATGGCGACACGAGTAATGACAATCAAGCCGATATGTTAGAGCAAGTCGCAGCTAACTCTCCCAGTAATCTCAACTATCCCGATGCTCGCCATGGCGGCGATATAGCAGGGATCAGCCAGCACTTAGCATATCTGGCAAAACTTGGCGTGACTCAGTTATGGATCAACCCGCTGCTTGAGAATAATCAAGCCCAGTATTCATACCACGGTTACTCAATTACCAATTTATACCGCGTCGATCCCCGCTTTGGCAGCAACGAAGATTATAAAGCCTTAGTCGCTAAGGCTAACAAGCTTGGCCTAGGGGTGATTAAAGATGTTGTGGTGAATCATATCGGCTCTAACCATTGGTGGCTCAACGATTTACCTAGCCATGACTGGCTGAACGATGCCACAAAAACGCAGCTAAAGAATAAAAAATCCAAGCCTAATTTGACTCAGTCTGCCGATGCTAAATCCAGCGCTATCACATCCAGCGTTACCAGCCCCCGTTTCACCAGCCATAGGCGCACGACAGTGCAAGATCCCTACGCGGCTACGCAAGATCAAATCGATTTTGTCGATGGTTGGTTTACCGACACTATGCCAGATCTAAATCAAAACAACCCAAAACTGGCAACCTATCTTATCCAAAACAGCATTTGGTGGGTCGAGTACGCCGGGCTTTCGGGGATCCGCGAAGATACTTACTCCTACGCCGACAAAGCATTTCTCGCTAAATGGTCTAAGGCCGTGATGACTGAATACCCCCATTTTAATATTGTGGGTGAAGAATGGACCGCAAACCCCATCACAGTGTCCTATTGGCAAAAGGGCAAAATCAATGACGATGGTTATACCTCAGATTTACCCAGTTTGATGGATTTCCCACTATATGAAAAATTAATTGCTAGCCTCAATGAGCCAGAAAGTTGGGATACTGGTTTTATTAAACTTTACGAGATGTTAGCCAACGATGTTGTGTATGCTGATCCCAGTAAGCTAGTGCTATTTGAAGGCAATCACGACACCAATCGTATCTTCAGTTTAGTGAAAGAAAATATAGACTTATACAAGATGGCCCTAACCTATGTGCTGACCGCCAAACGCATTCCGCAGCTGTTCTACGGTACAGAAGCGTTGATGACAAGCCCAACCGAGGGCCGTCACGATGGCGTTGTACGCAGTGATTTTCCCGGTGGTTTTGCCAACAGTGCCACGAATGCCTTTACCGGCAAAGGACTGAGTGAACCTCAACGACAAGCACAGCAATTTGTCCGAACCCTACTGAATTACCGTAAACAATCTCCTGCGCTACAATCGGGCGACTTACTGCACTTTGTGCCGCAGGATGGCGTCTATGTGCAATTTCGCTGCGTATTAAATGCGCCATTATCTGCTGAACAAAAAGCCGAAGCGCTCAAGTCACTAATACAAAACAATTCTCTAACCCAACACAATGCCTGTACTCAGCCCTTAGCCGATAAAGTCATGGTGATTTACAATAAAAATGAAAAAGCAGTCACGCTAGATATAAACCGCTTTGCCAGTGTACTTGGCGATAACCGCGCCGCTACAGATATCATCAGTGGCAACACAGTTTCACTCAATCAAGCGCTAGCATTGCCCCACGCAGGGGTCACGATCCTTGAGCTTAAAGCCAGACCGCAGCTAAATACTGGCTTACCTAGCCGTCAAACCTCTAATCATATGAGTTACTCAGCTAGCGATTTAACTCAGGCTCAAACAACTCACCCAATCAAAAACTCAACCCTAAAAGGAATTCAGTCTTGAGCTTTTTATCGCCTATCTATTCCCGAGTGACTCAGAGCCAACAAGCGGCTAAATTTCCCATAGTGGCTTTACTTATAACCCAAGCAGCGAAAGCCCCGCAGCGCCGACAGTCATCACTCAGCTTATGTTTAAACGCTCTATTCAGCGCCTCTTTATTAACTGCCTCGCTTTTTAGCTTATCGGCTGATGTGAATGCATCGGCGCTGACGCTTGATAATGAGTTACTACCAAAGTCTGAGAGTGAGGTTATGACGCTTAAACCTGTGGTGTATCAAATCTTTACTCGCCTTTATGGCAATAAAAATCCAACCAACAAACCTTGGGGCACGATTGCCGACAATGGCGTCGGTAAGTTTAATGATATCGACAATATTGCACTCAATAGCATCAAGGACCTAGGCGTTACCCATGTGTGGTACACGGGCGTTCCCCACCATGCATTGATTGGTGATTACAGCGCGATTGGCGTGAGTACTGATGATCCCGATGTGGTCAAAGGACGCGCGGGCTCACCCTACGCAGTCAAAGATTACTACAACGTCAACCCAGATCTGGCGGTCAATCCCGCCAACCGTTTAGTCGAGTTCGAAGCGCTCATTGCCCGTACCCATCAACACGGCTTAAAGGTGATTATCGATATAGTGCCAAACCATGTGGCGCGCCATTATCAATCCGTTAGTAAACACCAAGGCGTGCGTGATTTTGGCGAAGATGATGATACCAGTCTGGAGTATGCCAAAAATAACAACTTCTATTACGTCGTTGATAAAGTTGATGTTAATAAGGGCTCGGAGGGGGCAAAGGGAAAAGCGCATGCCTTTGAAGTGCCAAGCTTACCCGCAGGACTTAAACCGTTGGGCGGAGAAGCTCACCCCTTAAGTGACGGCAAATTCAACGAATTTCCCGCAAAATGGACTGGTAATGGCTCACGCTTAGCCAAGCCCGATGCCAATGATTGGTACGAAACAGTCAAAATCAATTACGGCGTACGCCCCGATGGCACCTATGACTTCCCTCGCCTGCCAGCCAATTTCGCCACTTTAACGCAGGCGCAGCATTACGCTTTTTGGCAACAACACTTAGCCGAGCTCCCAAGCTCTTGGATTAAATTCAATCAGATTGCGCAGTACTGGCTAGCGAAAGGGGTCGATGGCTTTCGCTATGATATGGCAGAAATGGTACCAGTGGAGTTTTGGAGCTATCTCAACAGCCAGATAAAACACACAAATCCCGATGCCTTTATCTTGGCCGAGGTCTATAACCCTAACTTGTACCGAGATTATATCCAACTTGGCAAAATGGATTATCTGTACGATAAGGTCGATCTTTACGACACCCTAAAAGCCGTAATGGGGGGTAAAACCAGCACAGCTAATATCGCGGCAGATCAGGAAAAAGTGCAAGATATTGAATCTCACATGCTGCACTTTTTAGAAAACCACGACGAGCAACGTATTGGTAATGCGGCATTTTTAGCATCGCTACACACAAATAAGCCCACGGCAACCCAAGCCGTGAATCCACACTATGCCCTACCCGCTATGGTAGTGTCGGCAACGATAGGCACTTCACCGACGTTAGTGTATTTTGGCCAAGAAGTGGGAGAAGCCGCCACCGACAACCCAGGATTTGGTCATGCATCACGCACCAGTATTTTTGACTATGTTGGCGTCCCTGCCCATCAGCGCTGGATGAACAATGGCAGGTTTGATGGTGGACAATCAACCGTAAAGGAAGCCACTTTGCGGGCTTATTATCAAAAATTACTGAACCTAAGCACAGGTAAAAATGTACCTGCGCTTTTAGGAGAATATTACTCACTCGATGCCGCCAACCGCAGCGCACAAACCGCCACAATGGATACTCATGGCAGTGCAACGGGTTATGATGACAGCACTTTTGCCTTTGTGCGCTTTGAGGAAAATACGACCAATAAAAAGGGCCAAAAACTGATTATTGTGAATAACTTTAATCAAACCCAAGCAAAGCCATTATCCCTTAAGCTACCAAAGCCACTTATCGACCAATGGCAGTTAACGGATGGGACCTATCCACTTAAGGATTTGCTGGAAGACAATAAAGCACAGTTGGTTGTCAAACAAGGTGAAGGACAAGTTCAGATGCAACTTGCACCGCTGTCTTCAGCCATATTCGAGCTGGAAGATTAAACGAGCAAAAGGCCTAGGTGAGCTAAAAAGTGAAATCGACCGATAGCGTCACGCTAAACTGTGACGCTATCTTTTTTTAACCGTTATACTCTCAAACCTTTCTATCTTATTTGATCACCCTTTAAAAATCACAAAGGAAAGCGATGTTACTCGGCATTCACCATGCAGCGATTATTTGCAGCGACTATCAAAAGTCCAAACACTTTTATGTAACCATTCTTGGCCTTACCGTGCTTGCAGAGCATTTCCATGAGGCACCTAAGTCCTATAAACTTGATTTACAACTGGCCGATAAGAGTCAAATTGAGTTATTTTCATTCGATAATCCACCCAAACGACCAAGCTATCCCGAAGCCTGTGGACTTAGGCATCTCGCCTTTCGCGTAGCATCGATTGAAACCGCCATCGAACATCTTCATAGCCATCACATTACCGTTGAACCCGTCCGCATTGACGAATACACAGGCAGAAAATTCACCTTCTTTAGCGATCCCGACGGCTTACCCTTAGAGTTATATGAGCTATAGCACGAGTGAAATAAGGCAACATCGCAGCAATAAGATGAATAAAGCTTAATTACGCTACGGGATAGTCAGCATTAGACTCAATAAAACGACGCAGCCGTTTAACCAATAGTTTAAGTAATCGATTGACCAGTTTGACGCTGTGATAAGGTCAAAGCCTACCTAGGCTAACCATTGAGGAACTCAAGATGTTTGATAATCCAGCATTATTACTATGGAGTTTAGTCTTTAGCCTCTTTGGTCTTGGCTTTTTCACCTATGGCAAACGCCAAGCGGCCCCCATCCCTTTAGCCGTTGGCCTCACCCTGATGATTTATCCCTATTTTGTCACCAATCTCGCGTTGCTTATCGCCATCGGCATCGCCCTGATCGCACTGCCGTATTTTGTAAGGATATGATTTGGGGTTTATAGAAATGTGTACGGACAGAAGCTACAAAATAAATGGTGAGGCTAATACAACTTGTATACCTCTACACTCATACTACAATAGGTTGATACAAAATCTCAGGCACTCCACGCTTCTTAAGAAAATATTGCGCCGTCTTTGTTATTTTTTCAGTATAAGAGACTGTTTTCACCTGATAATAACCGCTTAAAATTCGCTTAGTCAGCATGACCGCGAAATCATAATGTTCCTGTTGATAAGGTTCTATTACCTCATTTGTTGGAATTAAGTCATTTAGCTCATTCATTTCTAACCAATCCATCGCTTCAGCAAGCCAAAATAGCTTTATGGCAATGGCTAACTCGCATAATGGATGATCCGCAATTGCAATAGGAATCTCATTACCATCATCCCAATTATAATGGTCCAATAAGGCATACAATTCATGTGCTGACGAGATAGTTTTTACAAGGTTTACCGCCTCTTCAACATCCTTGATGTCATAAACAATTCTATCAATAATGTCTGTCATTATATTTAAGTCCTTAATGTTTCAAGCAGCCCATTTAACATAGGATAAAGGAGTGATAAGAACTTAATACAAAGCTCGAAATAGAAATGGCCAAAACATTGAAACTCCTTTTCATTCACCTCATCCCTGATAAATGGGTTCAACTATTCTCGGCAGATGGTAAAACGGCGCACCGCAAAAATGCCCAGTAGTGAAAGTATCAATAGCGATAAGCTGCCACCGCCGCTGTAACCTTGTTTATGTTCAATGGTGGCGACGTGCTCTTCCTTAACCCGAGTTTTAAAACGGGCAAGCTCGTCATCTAAATTGACTATCATGTCGTTTACCGCAAGATCAAAGCCCTCGTAGGATTTCTCTCTTAGGGTTGTCGTCACGCCAACAGCGGTTGAACTTTCAGTTAACTGATTAATACCTGGCGCCCTAAATAACATCTTCTGGCTACGCATATCGAAAACGGCTGTATCTACAAAGGTTTGAATCGCATTTTCATTGCCGGGAATTAAATACATGCCCACGATAGTCCAATAAAGAATGGCGGATTTGTTCTCGTGGCTTTGCATCAATTGATCGTAAGAAACCAATGCCATCACATCGACATCATGCAGACGAGCAACCTGCTGCAAGGTTTCAAAACCTTTACCATTTTTAAGATAGGTACTTGGGATCACTTCGATACGATCGATATAGTCATATTTAACAAAGGATTTTTTAACCTTATCAAGTAATGCCATCTGAGTTCGGCTATCAATTGCATCGGCTTGCCAATGGGACGAAGGCAAGAAAGCGATGCCGACGGTAATAGGTAAACGCAGCACAGGTAAGGATGGCTGCTGGGCTTGGCGACTCTTCTCATCAGGGTATAAATATTCAACTAAGCTACTTGATACCGCATTTTTCTCCGTAGTATTACCGTTAAAAAATGCACTACAACCACCCAGTGAAAGCATTGCGAATGAGGCTATACCACAGGCTAATACCTTAAGTTTCATTTGTTTCCCTACCGTATCCATACACTTGCTGTTAATGATGAAAACTGAACCTACAACTAATGTAGATTTTGGGTTACCTTATCCATTCATCAGAGTAAAAACAAGCTGTTATGTTCACATATCACAGCATTAATCTTCCTTGATTAGATTTTAAATACAAAAAAGCCGCACTATAAATGCGGCTAGTCAATAGGTACAACCATTCTCTAAAATACAACTTAAGCCAAAAGTTAAGCGTATTTACGCACTTTTTTAAGGGCGATTTGTTGTTTTAGCATGGATAAATGTTCGATAAACACTTTGCCATGTAAATGGTCGATTTCATGCTGTAATACTATGGCTAAAAACTCATCGGTTTCGATTTCAATAGCCTTGCCCGTTCTGTCTAAGGCGGTCACTTTAACCTTTTCAAAACGTGACACTTTAGCGCGATAACCTGGGATAGACAAACAACCTTCTTCACCGACGAACTCACCTGACTTTTCAACAATCTCAGGATTAATCAGCACTAAAGGCTGGTCGCGACCGTCAGATAAATCGATCACGATAATGGCATC
The DNA here is from genome assembly GCF_013248875.1 of Shewanella sp. DC2-4. Taxonomy (NCBI): domain Bacteria; kingdom Pseudomonadati; phylum Pseudomonadota; class Gammaproteobacteria; order Alteromonadales; family Shewanellaceae; genus Shewanella; species Shewanella sp. DC2-4. The sequence goes on from NZ_JABRVR010000002.1 coordinate 2,152,153, forward strand.
TGTACTGCCGACTTGAGTTGCTGCTAAACCGATACCATCGTCCGTGTGATACATGGTTTCGATTAAATCATCGATAAATCCCTGAACAGCTTCAATATCTTTTACAGGTTGCGCTTTACGTTTAAGGCGCTCATCGGGAATAGTTAGAATATCGAGTACAGCCATGCCAGTTATCTTCTCTCATCGAGTCAAAAAAATTGGCGCTATTATGGACTATTTGACCATTTACACAATATTTAAGCTAAAAACAGTTTAAATATTTTGTTAGTAATCGAGCTAGCCGATAAAAATATCGAGAAGTGCTTAATCCTTTAAACGCCAAATACCCTCTAATCTTCCGCTAAGCCATGCTTTACCGTTACACTAACGTGAACTCATCAAGCAAAAGTTTTTGAGCGTGATTCTTTGTGAGTCATACCAATCGTATTAAATATCTGTTCATTCAGCGAGAATTCAACGCGCTTTAGACAAGGCGAAGGCTTGAAGGCATAGTGGTGCTCTGTCGAAAGCCTTAAACGCAGTATAAAGCGTTTTGAAACCCGCCCTTTGGGAGCCTCACAGGTATCCCACTCCGGTGTTGCATTGACTTAAAAGAGAATAACGATTTCTGCGTCAATGCGCCTGAGATTTAAATACCTGTGAGGCTTTGAACTGATTAGATATTTAATGTGATTGGTATCAATACCATTAAGCTGAGGGTTAACAATTCAATGGCATCGTTTCCTAAAGACAAATCACCGCTGTATCAATACCTTGAACAAGATAAACAGAGTGTAGCGAGAAAACAGCCCCAAGCAGTGGACTTGTCTCCTATGGCGAAAATCTGGCATATCGTCGCCATGATCCCGCAGGGTAAAGTCAGCAGCTATGGCAAAATTGCCGATTATGCAGGATTACCGGGACGAGCACGTTATGTGTCAAAAGCGCTGAAAGCAGCTCCCGAACATTTGTCACTCCCTTGGCATAGGGTACTCAATAGTCAAGGCAAAATATCCTTCGAGAAAAATTCAACCTTCTTTCAAGAACAGATGGAATTATTAAGAATTGAAGGGATAACAGTGAACTGCGGCAAAATTAGTTTGTCTGAATACGAGTGGCGACCGGATCTGGTGACTTTAGTCATGGCAATGCCATTTTAGTTTAATATATTGATCCATAAACTATTTACATCTCTATTTACAGAAACGTCGTCCTCGGCTATAACCTGCTTACAGTCGATCCGATAATTAATTTATGCTCAACTGATTGACCCAGAACTGTGTAAGTAAGCATGCTACTCGACACTTTTTTATCAACCACTACCGACCATTCTGTAGTGATACAAGGTGAAAACCTGCGACCCAAGGAGCATTCTTTGCGTACCATTCCCACATTATTAGTGAGTTTTACCGTCCTCACTCAAAGTATGTTTGCCATGGCAGCGCCAACGCCGCTAACACCGCAGACGGCCGAATACCAAGTCAACTATGGAGACATTGAATTAGGAAAAGCCAAATACACGCTACCCAATCCCGAAGATGGCGTGTTTAAGTATCGTTTTGATAGCGATCTCAGCCTATTATTGTTAACCGATGTGCGTCACATCTTGAGTGAATTTACTCAAAATGATACGCAGCTCAGTCCTTTGCGTTACTTACAACAACGCCAAGGTGTCGGGCCTAATTACACGGAGCAAACCGCATTCGCCAAAGCTCAAGGCTTTATTCATACCCGTTACAAAGATGAAAAAAGCAAGTTTCCCTATGATGATAAAATCTTTGATCCTCTTATGGTGCAGTTGCAATTTAGGCTAGATATGATGGCGGGCAAAGAAGTGCTCGACTATAAGATGGTCAAGGACAACGAAGTCGATGAATACAAGTTTCATGTGATCGGTAAAGAACGAATGAACATCGACAGCGGCAGTTACGACACAGTCAAAATTGAAGTCGTGCGTGACAATAAAAAACGTCAAACCTTCTTCTGGATGGCGCCTGACTTAGCGTATTTGCCCGTGCGTTTAACTCACTTTGAAAAAGGCAGTAAGCAGCTCGATATTAAATTACTTAAATATCACTTCGATGAAGTGCCGCACCAAGAAACCATACCTGCAGACATTGCAGAAAAACCGCTAGTGCCTAAACTGCTCGGCACGACTGAAGGTTAATCGGTAAGACATTGAGTTAAGATGTATAAACTTAACCCAATGATACAAAGCCTTAGCTTCACAATACTGAACTAAAGCCAAACTCATATCGAATAAAGCCCAACCGAACTATATTTAACTGAACTATATCTAACTGAACTTAGGGCCTACCTCTAAGTTCAGTTAATGTTCATCGCTAATGGTTCATCACTGATTGCTAGAAGATATGTTAGATACTGACTCGAACTTTTTAATAAAGTGACCTGAACAAAACAAAATCAACCGTAAATCCGCTTGCCCTCATTATTTAGCTCAACGGCATAACATCAGAGATCGATTAACAGCTCACCCAATCTAAACAGCTTCCAGTTACCCGGCTGCATAACGCGCCACTGTTCATTTTCGGTCAACGGGCGAGTCGCAATCACAGTCACCACATCATGGGCGGTAGTTTCCTTATCAAAATCAATCACCACATCGGTATCGATAAGTTTCGCTTTACCAAACGGCGCGCGGCGAGTGATGTAACATAAGTTATTACTGCAATAGCTCATTAAATGCTCGCCATCGCTCAATATCATGTTGAACACACCTAAGGCACGGATTTGCTCGGCCAACGTTGCGACGTAATGGAAAACTGCCAACATATCTTCAGGTTTAGTACCGCCAAACTTCTGGGCGACTTGTTCCAAAATCCAACAGAAAGCAAGTTCGCTATCGGTATCGCCTACGGGTTGATAGCGCGAGACATGAAACTTGGGCAGATAGTCCGTCAATTGACCATTATGGGCATAGGTCCAATAACGTCCCCATAATTCGCGGGTAAAAGGATGAGTATTCTCTAAAGACACACAACCGCGATTCGCTTGGCGAATATGGCTTATCACCACTTCACTTTTAATCGGGTAGGATTTGATCAATTTTGCAATATGCGATTCGCTACTCGGGCAAGCATCTTTAAAAGTACGGCTGCCTTTCCCCTCGTAAAAAGTAATACCCCAGCCGTCCACGTGGGGACCGGTTACACCACCACGTTGTGCTAATCCCGTAAAACTAAACACAATATCGGTCGGCACATTGGCGCTCATCGCCAGTAACTCGCACATATTTCTCGCCTATCATCAATCAAAAAAACTACTTATGGCATTGTAACTAGTTGATGACATTTGTGGAATGATCAAAGCTGACAAATAATTTAAACAATTGTTTGAAAAATACTTGTATTAAAATTCTCTTAGGTTTAACTTTTATGCGACACAGGTCTGACCACAAACTATAATTGTGATCGCAATCAATAAAACACTCTATGACCTGTGGTTGGCACTCGGTCATATTTAAGGAGAATTACAGTGACTACCCTACTTTGGATCATCGCCATGATCTTAGTGCTAGGAGCCCTAGCTTACCTTCGGGTATCTTTGCTCACTGCCACTATTACAGCCGCTGTTGTGATGACAGCTGGATGGACACTCGATGTTGTCGGCCCTATCTCTTGGATCGTTTTCCTCGTGATCGCGCTGCCGTTAAATATCAGTGCATTTAGACAAAATGTGATCAGTCGTCCACTGATGAAGGTATATCGCGGCATCATGCCGGAAATGTCTTCAACAGAGAAAGAAGCGATTGAAGCCGGCACCACTTGGTGGGAAGCGGATCTGTTTGCGGGTAACCCGAACTGGAAAAAACTCCATAACTACCCAGTTGCGCGTTTAAGTGCAGACGAACAGGCCTTCCTCGATGGCCCTGTTGAAGAAGTATGCCGCATGGTGAATCAACACCAAGTGTCACATCAACTTGCCGATCTGCCTGCCGACGTATGGCAATATCTGAAAGATCACGGTTTCTTCGCCATGATCATTAAGAAAAAATACGGCGGTTTAGAATATTCAGCTTATGCCCAATCTCGCGTGTTACAAAAACTGGCGGGGTTAAGCAGTGAGTTGGCTTCAACTGTTGGCGTACCTAACTCTTTAGGCCCTGGAGAGCTGCTGCAACATTACGGCACGCCAGAGCAACAAAACCATTATTTACCGCGTTTAGCCAAAGGCTTAGAAGTCCCTTGTTTCGCTCTGACCAGCCCAGAAGCCGGTAGCGATGCAGGCTCGATTCCTGACTTTGGTATTGTGTGTAAAGGCCAATGGGAAGGCGAAGAAGTTCTGGGGATGAAGCTGACTTGGAACAAGCGTTACATCACCTTAGCGCCTGTCGCGACAGTATTAGGCTTAGCCTTTAAACTGCGCGATCCAGAGCATCTCCTTGGCGATAAAGAAGAACTCGGCATTACTTGTGCTTTGATCCCTACCGATGTGGAAGGAGTAGAAACGGGTCGTCGTCACTTCCCGCTCAACTGCATGTTCCAAAACGGTCCGACTCGCGGCAACGAAGTATTCGTGCCATTAAGCTTCATCATTGGCGGCCCGAAAATGGCGGGGCAAGGCTGGCGCATGCTGGTGGAATGTTTATCAGTGGGTCGTGGTATCACGCTGCCATCAAACTCAGCGGGTGGCGTGAAAACCGCTGCGCTGGCAACAGGGGCTTATGCTCGCATTCGTCGCCAGTTCAAATTACCTATCGGCAAGCTTGAAGGTATCGAAGAGCCAATGGCACGCATCGGCGGTAACGCCTATCTGATGGATGCTGTGACGACGTTGACCACTACAGGTATCGACTTAGGTGAAAAACCGTCGGTTATCTCTGCGATTGTGAAATATCACCTGACAGACAGAATGCAGAAATGCGTTATCGATGCCATGGATATTCACGGTGGTAAAGGTGTGTGTCTTGGCCCCAATAACTATTTAGGCCGTGGCTACCAAGCTGCGCCTATCGCAATTACTGTTGAAGGTGCAAACATCCTTACCCGTTCTATGATCATCTACGGCCAAGGCGCAATTCGTTGCCATCCGTATGTACTCGCAGAAATGGAGTCTGCGTTTGATACTGAATCGGGTCAAGGTTTAGCTAACTTCGATGCGGCTATCTTTGGTCACATTGGTTTCGCGACCAGTAACTTCATCCGTAGCTTCTGGTTAGGTCTGACATCAAGCCGTTTCTCTAACGCGCCTTATTCAGATAAAACCAAACGTTATTATCAACAGATGAACCGTTTCAGTGCCAACCTTGCCTTGCTCTCTGACTTAGCCATGGCAACCTTGGGTGGTAACCTTAAACGTAAAGAACGTATCTCTGCCCGTTTAGGTGACTTACTGAGCCAACTGTATCTGGCATCAGCCACGCTGAAACGCTATGAAGATGAAGGCCGTCAAACCGACGACTTGCCATTAGTACAATGGGCAGTTGAAGATGCGCTGTACAAGCTGCAAGCTTCTTTAGACGATTTACTGGATAACTTCCCTATGGGCCTTGGCGGCGCATTACGTGTGGTGATGTTCCCATTCGGTCGTCCACTGAAACGCCCAAGCGATGTGTTAGATCATAAAGTTGCTAAGATCATGCAAACACCGTGTGAAAGCCGTAACCGTTTAGGTAAAGGCCAGTTCTGGACTAACTCTGAGCACAATGCTGTGGGTATCCAAGAACAAACACTACTCGACATCATCGCGTCTGAACCGCTGCACGACAAAGTCTGTAAAGCGAGCGGTAAACGTCTACCATTTATGTGGTTAGATAAAGTTGCCGCAGAAGGTAAAGCCTTAGGTGTGTTAAGCGATGCCGAAGTGCAATTACTGGAAAGAGCCGAAATTGGTCGGATGAAATCAATCAACGTTGATGACTTTGACCCAGCAGAACTGCGCCCAGAAGTGGTTTCAACCACTTCACAGGAACGTGCTGCGTAATCCACTCAGTAAGATTTAAACCACAAAAAGGAGGCTAATAAGCCTCCTTTTTTATTCCGATGGCAAGGCGTGCCACAACTAAGTGAATTTGGTTGAGTTACTACCTCGACTTTGACCGATGCTTTCATTGCTCAGTATGACTGATCAGTACTATGCTAATGACATTACTATCAGTCCATTGATAAAAGAATACCATGTCAGTAAGTCGCTGACATGCCACTTTAAAAACTGTTCAGTTTTTAAACCTGTAGGGCTTTAGAGCTAATTCAGCCTTAACACTCTTCATCACTCAGGTCTTCAAAGTACCAGTAACCGAGGTTCACCCACTCAGTAAGCTGCTTAAGCAAGTCGGCATCGGCTAACCAGGGGGCTAAGGCGGTTTTATCTAACTGATTGCTATCACATAGTAGTGGGATCACCTCGGCCAATTCGGCTGAAAGCAGATACTTATCACCATTAATATACACAACGCCTTGTCCCACATTGATATCAAAATACAAACAACGCAGTCCGCCGAGGCGAATAAGCGGCTGCTCATCGAGCCAAGCGAGCACTTCATCTTGCGTGATGTCCAATGGCTCATCGGGTAAATCGAGAGCGCACTTTGACTGAGTTAAATAGCGGCCCGAAAACTCGCTCACCAGTTCATCGGTTAACATATTAGTCAGTTGCGTACGTAACCGCGCTAAATCGCGATTATCGACACAACCACTGCGCGTTGTCAGCTCGCGGTCTGGATCTTCAATCTGCTGTGCGCCTAAATCTTGCTCAGACAGATGATCAGCCAAAGCACTTACCATATCTTTGGCGGAAGCAGTGCGATAACCTACTGAAAAACTTAAAGACTGTTCTAAGGTTATGCCGTCATGGGGGAATCCTGGGGGAATATAAAGGATGTCGCCGGGCAATAACTCAGTATCGATAATCGGTTCAAAAGCTTCTGTGTGCAGCAAAGCGGGATGCGCGGCAAACTCTTTGTGCGGTCCCAGATCGCCTACGCGCCAGCGGCGACGTCCCGAGCCTTGGCAAATAAACACATCATACAGATCGATATGCGGTCCTACGCCACCGCCAGGAGTGGCAAAACTCACCATCACATCATCTAAACGCCATCGCGGAATAAAATCAAAACATTGGATCAGGGCTTCTGCATCGGGCACCCAGTTGTTCAAGGCTTGCACGATCAAAGTCCAATCCCGTTCACCGAGATGATCGTAGGAATCAAAAGGGCCAAATTCAGCCTGCCATTGCCCAGCCTGTTGGTACACTCGCCGAGATTCCACCAGCTCATCCATGGCTAACCCAGCTAACTCTTCGGGCGAGATTAAATCTTGAAAATGTTTGAATCCTTGGCGGATAACCAAAGGTTTTTTCTGCCAATATTCTGCTAAAAATTGCGCGGGTGTTAAGCCATTAATATCGAGTTGCATGGGTCGCTCACAAACCAAACTGTTATTCATAGAGGTAAATGCTAACAGGAAGCGAAACCAAGAAAGCTCGACCGGATCAACAAAGCATTAAGTCTTTTATCAGCGTCAATGTGATAGTGAATTTACTAACGTATTGAATTACAATCGGCTTATCTAAAAGCGTTGTACTGTCAAAGACGGCAATGCTGACACATCATTTATAGAGTCCACATAAGATCTATGCCTACATCTGCTGCTAACACTTTGGTCGTGCTCGACTTTGAAACCACAGGGCTATCGCCTAATCAAGGGGACCGCGCGATTGAAATCGGAGCTGTGCTAATTGAAAACGGCGTGATCACCCAAAGATTTTCAGAGTTGATGAACCCAGGATTTAGAATAAGTCGTTTTATTGAGGACTACACAGGGATCAGCAATCAAATGCTCAGGGATGCAGCGCCCTGCAATGAAGTGATGGCGCGTTTTGCCGACTTTATCGCCGATCATAACTTAGTCGCCCACAATGCGGCATTTGATCAGCGCTTTTTAGACGCGGAATTTGGCCAAATTCGCCATCGCTATCGAGGGCAATTTGGTTGCTCCTTGCTGGTGGCAAGACGTTTATATCAAGCGGCACCGAATCATCAATTAGGTACTTTAGTGCGCTATAAACAGTTACCAAGCGATGGCACCTTTCACCGCGCCTTAGCCGATGCCGAAATGACTGGCCATTTGTGGCTGGCAATGCTGGCAGACCTTCAGCAAGAGTTCGGTCTCAATGCTCCCACCTTCGAGTTACTACAAAAAATCGCCAAGAAAACCAAAGCAGATGTGCCGAAGTTTTTACGCCAATACTCAGACAAGTGAACTCAAAAAGCAAAAAGCCGATAAATCCAAGGATTATCGGCGATGTTTCAATAAGCAAATTAAGTGCTCAACGACTTGCCAGCAAAAAACAGCAAGCTCCTAGTAATAACGGCCCATCTATAACGGCTTAAGCGGCGCGCTATCAATGCCGCAGGAACTGCGAACCACTAAGGTTGTCGGAATAAGCTGCGCACTCACCTCTTGTCCGCGGATAAGTTTGAGTACACTGTCGACTAAGATTTCACCGGCTAATTGGGTATTCTGCTTAATGGTCGTTAATGGCGGATTGGCAAAACTCGCCACAGGAATATCATCATATCCCACCACTGCAACTTGTTCTGGGACTGAAATGCCCTTCTCTTTCAGCGCACGAATAGCACCAATGGCAATCAGATCGCTAGCAGCAAAAATAGCATCAAACTGTGCGCCTTTGGCCATCAATGCCATAGCCGCATCGTAACCAGCACTTTCAGTGCTAATTGCCGACACTTGCTTAGTGCGATCGACAGCAATATTCGCCATTTGCAGCGCCTTCACATGGCCTAAATATCTGTCCCTAAACTCAGGACTGTGGCTCGAGGCATCGCCTAAAAAGGCAAAAGCTTTACGACCAAGGGAAATCAAGTGCTCTGTGGCAATCAAGCCACCTTGATGATTATCACAACCAATGGAAAGTACTGACTTATTGTTATGCTCAGCACCCCAGATCACAAAGTGAGTATTCTGCGCGAGCAATCGCTCCAGCTTTTGCTCGTAGTCCATGTAGTCACCGTAACCAAGCAGAATAATGCCGTCAGCTTTATTACTGTCTTCATAATCGGCGTGCCAGTCGCTGGACAATTGCTGAAACGAAACCAATAAATCATAACCTTGCTGCGCCGTTGCTCGGGTAATGGAGCCAAGCATAGACAGGAAAAAAGGATTGATTAACGAGTCATCGTTGGTGGGGTCTTCACACAATAACAGCGCTAAGGTATGGCTATTTTGGGTGCGAAGATTACTGGCATTTTTATCGACCTTATAATTCAGCTCTTTGGCAATAGTTTGAATACGTTGGCGAGTTTCTAAATTGACTAACGGGCTGTTTCTAAGGGCACGGGAAACCGTTGACTGGGATACGCCAGCACGATAAGCAATATCAATCGAGGTCGCTTTCGATGCCATAAAGAGGATTTAACCTTAGTTATTATTTTGCGTCGATACTAAAACAGTTCCACCCACTTGTATAGACGAATGCGTTAACATCCGTCTTACATTAGAGACTCTGGTTAAATGCCGAGCTGATCGAGCAAATCATCGGCTTCATTATCAATGGCACGAGTCGCAATGGCGGGTTTATCGGCCATCTTAACCCAAGGCGAAACATTCGAATTTGAGTCGTTATTTCCCCCAATCGAACTGTGCTGCTCTAACAGACTATCGGGATCGAATTCTTCATCGTAGACAAATTCATCTAAGCGAATGAATTCGGTTTTGTCCATGGCAAACTCGAGGTAGAAAATATGGTTATTCTCTGTCCTAAACGACACTCTACGGGCAACTGCATCGTCTAAGTTAGCGTCGATTGATATAGTTAACTCTTTATTAATCGTCAACATTTTTGGTTGGCTTTGGCTGATGGATGTTTGCAATTCTTTAGAAATTTTATTAATAAAATCCCCTAGAATTTGGTTCATCAGTTCGCCCATCACATTACTCACTTCATCTGAAGTATGTGAAAACGCGAGCTCAGACTCAGGCATGCCCATGTTCAGCATGTAGCGACGGTAGATTTCAATCGCTGCAGAGGCTGAAAAGTTGATCACAACCAGTCCTGAAAAACCACCGTCGAAAATCGAGAAACAACCGAGATCAGGTTTAAGACGAGTACGCGCAATACTTTGTACCATACCCGCATGGGTAACATTGCTGGCACTGGTGCTAGAAAGGACGTGGGCGACTGAGTGGCATAACTTCAGTAAAATATCATCCGACGTTACGATAGTATTTGTGGTCATAATCGATTCTCAAACTGAATAATGAATTAATCTTGCGCGTAAAAGCGTAAAAAATCAAAATTAAAACAATTGATTAGCCTAATATAGCAAGATGGCAAAATTAACATAATGCTAACTTATTGATATTTAATAGATCAGATAAAACCTTCAACATAAAGCGACTTATAAAACGGCCTAACTTAATAAGAACATGCCCCATAATGCAACAGATTAAAGTTCCCTATCACTATTCCCTGCTTTAGATCAAAGAAACTCATATTTTATAACGGCTTTTACTTAATTTATGTCACAGACGATTCAATTGAGATTGATTCGCAGGTATATTGATGCACAATAATAAGTCCTTAAGGAATCCAAATGATCACGTTTTTGCGCCGGTTTACCATTTTGCAACGCTTAATGATGATGCTCCTTATGGCCGCGATAGGGACTGTGTGTTTTGCCAGTTTTTCAATTAAAGAGCAGTACAGCAATTTAATTGAGCAGAAATGGTTGCAGATAGACGGTCAGCTCGCCAGCATGTTAAGTGTGATAGATGTGCACCGTCAGGATGCGCTCAAAGGTAAGTTTAGCGAAGCAGAAGCTAAACAAATCGCCGCGGATTTAATCAATCAAACTCGCTATTCAGGTTCAGGCTACTTCATTGTTATTGATGATAATAATCAAATTCTTGCCCACGGGGATAGCGCAAATCTTATTGGCACCTCAGCATTAACCTTCAAGTTACCTAATGGCACAAACCCCTTAGCCACTATGCTGCCATTAGCGCGTGCTAAATCGAAAACAACCCTCGAATACCCTATCGCCGATCCTATGACCCGCGCGATAGAAGACAAGCTTGCTGAAGCCCGTTACTACCCACAATGGGGTTGGACAGTCATAACAGGCGCTTATCTTAGCGATGTCAAAGCGAGCTTAAAGTCAGTCATTATCGACTATCTAATTATCATGTTTTTGATTTCAGTGCCGATTTTTGCCTTCTTCCTTGTGCTTAACCATTCCATCACCTCACCATTAAATGATGCTATTGATGCCCTTGAAGATATTGCCCAAGGCGAAGGCGACTTAAGTCAGCGCATTAATGCTCAAGGTAAAGATGAGATTGCCCATCTCGCCCGCGCCTTCAACATGTTCGCCCAAAAAATTGGCGACATGGTCGGCCATTTACAACCTTTAGGCCAAGCATTAGATAAAGATGCAAAACAGCTTTTGATTGCAGTTGAAGAGTCCAATCAGAGTGCTGAACATATCCACAGAGAAACTGGCAGCGTCGCCACAGCCGTCAATCAAATGCTGTCGACCACCCATGAAATGGCGAGCAACACCCAGCAAGCGGCCGATGCGGCGAACAGCGTAAAAGAACAAGCGCAGCAAAGCCAAGTCGTGATCGACAACACAGTCAGCAACACAGAAAAACTGGTGGCAGAATTAAAAGCCTCTGAAGTCATCACCCAAAAGCTGGGCGTCGCCTCACAGCAAATCGGTAGCATTCTCGATGTGATCCGCAGCATTGCCGAGCAGACCAACTTACTCGCCCTTAATGCCGCCATTGAAGCTGCTCGAGCTGGGACCCACGGCCGTGGTTTTGCCGTAGTTGCCGATGAAGTCCGCGCCCTTGCTACTCGCACCCAAGACTCGACCAATGAGATCCAAAAAATCATTAGCGAGATCCAATCCGGTGTTGGCTCAGTGATGAAGAGCAACAATCAAACTCAACTGCAATCCGATGAGCTACAGGCCCAAGCCCACGAAGCGGGTAAAGCCATGGCGGCGATTCTGCAATTGATTGCCCATATCAGTGACATGAACACACAATTAGCCAGCGCCACCGAAGAGCAATCACTGGTGACCGAAGAAATTAATCGAAATATTTGTAATATTTCGGAATTAACCGAAGTCTCAGTAAAAGCTAACGAAAGTAATAGCCATGCAGCTCAGTCACTGCAAGACATTAGCCAAGACATGTCCCGCACCTTAGGCCAGTTTAAAATCTAACTAAAGTGTATGAGAACGGCATGACTTGTCGATTGGGGCGCCATAGGGCGCCCTTTTCTTTGGGTAAACCTTCTGGTAACGCTTGTTAACCGCTATCTCACCAATAATGAATTTCAACGACAAAATCCCATTAACCACAAATTCTCTGTCACGCTAACGTTTGATATGCGGTATGCTTTAGCCTTAAAAATCCAACCGAGACACTGCCATGCGAATGACCTTAGCCGTTCACCCTGAACAGTACACAATTCATAGCTTTAGCCCGAATGCCGTATTGCCCAGTGAGGTTTTTGCACAGGACATGTATTTCATTGGTAAGACCCAAGAAGGTTTATCTTTAGTCGTTTCCAGTGAAATGGAACTCGACAGCCTAGAGCAAGAACCGGGCTGGTGTTGCTTTGAAGTACTCGGGCCACTGGGATTTTCGATGACAGGCATTTTATCTAAAGTGTCTGGCACCTTAGCGGACGAACAAATCAGTATTTTTGCGATTTCGACCTTTGATACCGATTACATTTTAGTAAAAAATAATCGCCTCAAAAGTGCCGTCGCCGCCTTGAAAAAACAGGGCTATCACATCATAGAATCGAAAGACGAAGTGTAATACCCCTTTAAATATGAGCTCATCTACTATGTACGAAAAAACAGTCACCATTACCGCCAAACATGGCATTCACACCCGTCCAGCAGCCTTACTGGTTAAAGAAGCCAAAACCTTTGACTGTGATGTCATGGTCGAATGTAATGGTAAGCAAGCCAGTGCTAAGAGTCTGTTTAAACTACAAACCTTAGGCTTATATTCTGGCGTCACGGTAAGAGTGTTTGCCGAAGGTGAACAGGCACAGGCCGCGGTTGAGAAAGTCTCTGAGCTGCTCATTACCCTAAGCTAGGCCTTTTCTTACGCTAAAATGCGTTTATCTGCAGGTTTAACCGACACGCAAAAAACTCGTCTCGACCGTCTTGACCGTCTTGACATGCTAATGCTTTACATACAAACGCTTTACAAGCTTAGCGTCACTCAACTAGACTCGCTATCGCTAACGGACACTCAGTTCAGTGGTTAATTTAGGAAGGGATATGTCAATAACGGGGATTATAGTGTCATCGGGAATTGCCTTTGGACAGGCACTTCACCTACTCCACACCGAACACCACCTCGATTATCGCCCTATTCCCCTGTCTAAAATCCCTCAACAACAGGGTAAATTTGCCAAAGCCTTGCAAGAACTACAGGCACAACTGACCCACAGCCAAGCTGCACTCGACAGCGACTCCGAAAATTATCAGTTAATCGAAGCCGATTTGTTGTTATTAGAAGACGATGAATTAATCGAGCAAGTGAACGATGCCATTCGCACCTTACAATTGTCGGCAAGTGTGGCGGTTGAACGTATTTTTGCCCATCAGGCCAATGAGTTACAATCCTTAGATGATCCCTATTTAGCCAATAGAGCCCAAGATGTACGCTGTTTGGGCCAAAGAGTCGTCGCGGCGATAAACGGCCATTTAGCTCAAGGGCTCGAAAAACTCGATAGACCCACTATCTTATTAGCGCAGGATTTGACACCCGCCGAATTTGCCTTACTACCACGGGAAAACCTCTGCGGTATTGTACTGAAAACGGGCGGTTTAACGAGCCATACGGCCATTTTAGCCAGAGCAGCCGGCATTCCTGCCATCTTAAGTTGTCAGTTCGACGCAGACTCTATTCCCAACGGTACGCCCTTAGTGCTCGATGCACTCGCGGGTGAACTTTGTGTCAATCCCAATCCAGACCAACAGGCAAGACTCACAGTTACCTTTCACCATGAACAAGCAAGGCGCGCAGCACTTCAAACTTACAAGGATGTCCCAGCGCAAACCCAAGACGGTCATACTGTGGGACTCATGGCAAACGTGGGTAATCTCAACGACATCACCCATGTCAGCGATGTCGGCGCCGATGGAATAGGCTTGTTTCGCACCGAATTTATGTTGATGAACGTCGCCACCCTGCCCGATGAAAAAGCCCAATACAGCTTATATTGCGATGCATTGCACGCCCTAGGCGGTAAAACCTTTACCATCCGCACCTTAGATATCGGTGCAGACAAAGAACTCCCCTGTTTATGCCAAGAAATTGAAGATAATCCTGCCTTAGGTCTTCGCGGCATTCGCTACACCTTGGCGCACCCAGAATTATTTAAAACCCAATTGAGGGCAATTTTGCGTGCCGCTAACCATGGCCCGATCCGTTTGATGTTCCCTATGGTCAATCAAGTCGAAGAATTGGACGAAGTGTTTGAACTTATTGCCCAGTGCCAAGATGCCTTGGAAGAAGAAGAGAAAGGCTATGGCGAACTTAGCTACGGTATCGTTGTCGAAACCCCTGCTGCGGTATTCAACCTCAACGCTATGCTGCCAAGACTTGATTTTGTCAGCATTGGCACCAACGATTTAACCCAATATGCAATGGCAGCCGATAGGACAAACCCGCAGCTTACCCGTGACTATCCATCCCTTTCACCTGCCATTTTAGCCTTAATTAACATGACAATAACCCAAGCTAAGGCCGCTAATGTTAAAGTTTCTCTGTGCGGTGAACTCGCCAGTTCACCGCAAATTGCGCCGCTGTTAATCGGCATGGGGTTGGACGAACTCAGTGTTAACTTAAGCTCACTCTTAGAAGTGAAAGCGGCCATTTGCCAAGGCAGCATCACACAATTTTCGGCATTAGCTCACACGGCATTACAACAAGATAGAATTGCAAGCTTACAGCAGTGTATAACAAGCTATAAATAGAGACATTTATTCGTTATGCTGCATTACAGAACAAAAACAATGACAAAAACAAGCAAAAGAGGCTCTAGATTATGGGATTTTTAAGCCGAATAAGGCGCTTGGTATCGGGCCAGACTCAATTAGCTGGCGGTATCATGGTATATGCCCCCGTTTCCGGCGATATCGTCGCCATTGAAAAAGTCCCCGACGTGGTTTTTGCTGAAAAGATTGTCGGTGATGGCATCGCTATAGCCCCCAAAGGCGAATTAATTCTGGCGCCTATCGACGGCACCATAGGTAAAATTTTTGAGACAAATCATGCATTCAGTATTGAGTCTCCCCAAGGTTTAGAGCTATTTGTTCACTTTGGTGTAGGTACAGTCGAGCTGAGAGGCAAAGGGTTTAAACGTTTAGCCCAGGAAGGCCAAGAAGTGAAAGTCGGCGATCCGATCCTGTCATTCGATATTGATTACCTAAAAGACCAAGTCGACAGCCTACTCACTCCTGTCGTTTTGGCGAACATGGAAGATGTCAAATACCTCGACAAAGCCCAAGGCAGTGTCACCGCAGGTAAAGACGTGATCTTTACGGTACAGCTCTAATTTAACCATTTCGAATAAATCGGTTATCGGTTGTTTTCTGAATAACAAAAGGCTGACTCACCATCATGAGCCAGCCTTTTAAGCTTTTGAAAACCAAGCCTATACACGGTATTTGAATTCGCCAAGCTGCACCGATACACAGGCTTAAGAGAATCTATTTTGGCCGTCCTCACGCTAAGCATCACGTTCCCTGCGAATAACGGCTACATGACTCTAGTAAACTAATCTACTTTGAACATGGCAAAATCGGGGCGCGGTAATTTATCTAAAATACTGTACAGATAAATCACCAATACCGAGAGTAAAGCGCCTGTCAAAAACAGCCACTGACCGCCAAAATGATCCAATATGATGCCACCTCCAAGGGGCGCGAGCGCAAATCCTAAGTCATAGAATGAAGCGGCCCCAAAGTAAGCGCCACGAAGATGATCAGGGGCTAAGCGGTCGATATGCACATTCATAGTGGGGAACAAAATAGTCTCGGCGACACTCATCACCACAATCGCACCAATCCAGCCCCAAAATAGATCCAGTGGATTAAACGCCAGCCAGATTTGTGAGCCGATCAGTAATAGCAATCCGATTTGAATCCGTTTGACGAGCGGAAAACGGGCCATGAGTTTCAATAGCAAAAATTGGGTGGAGATAATCACCATAGCATTGGTGAAAATCATGCCAGAAATTAACGTCAGCAAATCAGGCGCACCTGCGCGAGTAAGATATTGGATCAACGAACTGTCCATTTGGGCATAAATGAACATACACAAAATATTGGCAAAAATTAAACATTGCAGCAGTTTATCTTGCAATAGAATGGTGATAATTTGCTTACGGCTCACGACTGCCGCTTTTTTCGTGCTTGCCTCTACATCAGTCGATAAGCTATTCACACCACGATTAACACCATCACTTGTCATGTCATTTACAAAGTCACTTTCACTGCCACTCGTATCGCCACTTAAATTGTCACTCGATGAGGCGCCAGCCGCCATAGCAGGTTCCTGACGGGTTTGATGGTTAAATCCCCAATATAACAAGGCCAACAATACGGCAAAGGCCACTGCAGTAAGGTAGAAACTGGATTGCTTGCCCGTAAGACCAAGCCATACCCCCAGCATAGGGCCAACGGCGCAGCCAACGTTGACGATAAAATACAGCGACTGCATCGCCAATTCGCGTGTCTTAGGATCGGCAATAATGTCGCCAATAGCGGCGGATGTCAGCGGTCGCCACAGTGAAGTGGCCATAGAGCACAGGGTCATCACAACCACATACCCCTCGACAGAATTTGCTTCAGCCAATAACGAAAACGAGATGATATAGAGGATGCCCGTCAGGTACATCAGCTTATGACGACCGATTCTGTCGGACAATGAGCTACCAACAAAGCTCGTAAATACCGAAATAATCGCGGCGCTGGACAAGACCATGCCGACCTCTGTGGCACTTAGCGCAAATTTCTCATATAAAATAACGGCTAAGAATGGCCACACCATGTAATAACTGCCACGGGTGATAAAAGACCCAAACAAAAATATCCACATCAAGCGCGGAAATTGCTTAAATCGCTGCAATGAAACATCGCTGTGCATCTTAATCCTTTAAAAGCGCATTGACCTCAATGCTTAAATCAAACTGATTTTAATGAAAAAACAATATATACAAGGCACTTAAGTTGAACAAGTGTTAAAAAGTTAAACCAAAGCAAGTCACCAGCGATTATTATCTCTAGAAAATTAACGTTTTATTAATCACCAGATATCAGCAGCACATCCCACTTGTGACATGCGACGCACAATGCCACAATGCCAGCAAAATCAATGCTTGCAAGCCAAGCGTCCATCCACACTGGAGCATCATTTTGACCCTCTACGGTATTAAGAATTGCGATACAGTGCGTAAAGCACGTAAATGGATTGAAAATCATCAACTTCCAGTTCATTTCCATGATTTTAGAGATGACGGCCTACGTCAAGAAGACCTCGAATTCTGGTGTAACACCTCAGGCTGGGAAACCGTATTCAATAAGCGCAGCACGAGCTTTCGTGCGCTCAGTGACGCAGATAAAACCGATATTGATCAAACCAAAGCCATTCAACTTATGCTGACGCAACCGACACTGATCAAACGCCCCGTCTTAGTCGTCGGTGAACAAGTGCTGATTGGCTTTGATGAAGCCGCCTATAAAAGAGTATTCTCAGTATGATGCCAGCCGACAATTATCCCGTTACAGAACTGACAAAAGCGCTGATCGCCCGCCCTTCGGTGACACCGCTTGATGAAGGCTGCCAAACCTTAATGGCTGAAAGACTCAGCGCCATCGGTTTTAATATCGAACCTATGGTATTTGAAGACACCACCAATATGTGGGCTCGCCGTGGTAATGAAGGCCCCGTTTTTTGTTTTGCGGGTCACACAGACGTTGTGCCGACAGGCGATGTGAGCCGCTGGCACACGCCGCCTTTTGTGCCCACCATCATTGATGGCTACTTATATGGCCGCGGCGCAGCGGACATGAAAGGCTCACTGGCGGCTATGATCATTGCCACCGAACGCTTTGTGGCTAAACATCCCGATCATCATGGCTCTATCGCCTTTTTGATCACCAGCGATGAAGAAGGTCCGTTCATCAACGGCACGACGCGAGTCATTGATACCTTAGAAGCGCGCAACGAGAAGATCACCTGGGCATTAGTCGGCGAACCCTCATCAACCCTAAAGCTGGGTGATGTGGTCAAAAATGGTCGCCGCGGCAGTTTAACCGGCAACTTAACCGTGAAAGGCATTCAAGGCCACGTGGCCTATCCACACCTTGCCGATAATCCAATCCACAAAGCCGCGCCTTTTTTAGCCGAGCTAAGTCAGATGCACTGGGATAATGGCAATGAGTTTTTCCCCCCCACCAGCTTCCAAATCGCCAATATTAATGGCGGCACGGGCGCATCGAATGTGATCCCTGGTGCACTGGAAGTGATGTTTAACTTCCGTTACTCCACCGAAGTGACCGCCGAAATCTTGATTGAGCGAGTTGAAACTCTATTGAAAGCCTATGAGCTAGATTACGATATCAGCTGGATTTTCAATGGCCTACCATTTTTAACCGGTGATGGCCCGTTATTAGATGCAACCCGTATCGCGATCCGCCAAGTCACAGGTTATGAAACCGATCCGCAAACCACTGGCGGCACATCAGACGGTCGCTTTATCGCGCCAACGGGCGCCAAAGTGTTAGAGCTTGGCCCTGTCAACGCCACCATTCATAAAGTGAATGAATGCGTTAAAGTGGACGACCTTGAGCAGTTAGCCCTGTGTTATGAAGTCATTTTGGAACAATTACTGTGTTAGCACATCTGAAGATCCGTCCCGAAACCGCAAAGCTTTACGGCTTATGCGCCCCTGAATTGGTGGATTATTTAAGCCCGTATCACCTTGGTTATCATAGCTTTGGGTTAGAGGAGAACACAGCTATCGCCTTTAAGTCTATGGCGGCAAAAGCTGAAGATGCGGGCATAAAACTCGCGATTTGCTCGGCTCATCGTCCCTTTGAACGGCAACTGGCAATTTGGAATGCCAAGGCTAGCGGTAAACGCGCGGTATTGGATGCCAATGAGTTACCAGTCAATATTCAGGGCTTAAGTGACGATGCCATAGTTGACTTGATTTTGCTCTGGTCGGCGTTGCCCGGCGCTTCACGTCACCATTGGGGTACCGATCTCGATGTGTTCGATGCGGCTCAAATTGATGTTAAAGCCCTGCGCCTTGTTGAAGCTGAATATGTTCAGGGTGGTCCCTGCGCTAAATTGCATGCTTGGCTGGTAGAAAATGCCCATGATTTTGGCTTTTACTTCCCGTTTCAGCAGGGACAAAGTGCGGTAAGTCCTGAGCCTTGGCATATCAGCTATTTCCCTGTAGCGCAGTTATTGTTGCCACAATTCGATCGTGCCGAACTGGCAATCCTGTTAGAAAACAGTGATATGTTGCTAAAAGATGCAGTACTCGCCCGATTAGACAGTCTAATAGATGAATACGTGCTGCGTAT
Source organism: Shewanella sp. DC2-4 (assembly GCF_013248875.1). Classification (NCBI taxonomy): domain Bacteria; kingdom Pseudomonadati; phylum Pseudomonadota; class Gammaproteobacteria; order Alteromonadales; family Shewanellaceae; genus Shewanella; species Shewanella sp. DC2-4. Next base: position 2,171,744 of record NZ_JABRVR010000002.1, read on the forward strand.
CGCTCAGCCCTAATCACGAAATACTCGCAAAGATCAGTCAATAAAGGTTAAGCATAGCGCTATATCGTCAAAATGGGCGCCAAAATGCGGTTTAACACAATGATATATTTGATTAAGTAGGTTTTATGGATTTTTCTTCACACCGTCAGCAGCTTGTTATTGCCGATCGAAAATTAAGTTACCTTGATGTCGGCTCAGGCCCTGTATTATTGTTTGGGCACAGTTATTTATGGGATAGCGCTATGTGGGCGCCTCAAATTGCCACCTTAAGCGCCCAGTATCGCTGCATAGTGCCTGAACTTTGGAGCCATGGTCAGTCAGATTTACTGCCCAATAACTGCAAAACGCTACTCGATATTGCCGATCAAATGCTTGAGCTAATGGATGCTCTTGAGATAACTCACTTTAGTGTTGTCGGACAATCTGTCGGTGCTATGTGGGGCGCAGAATTGGTACTGAAAGCACCAACAAGAGTTAAAACCCTCGTTATGCTCAACAGTTTTATCGGCTTCGAACCCGAAGTCACCCGTGCGAAATATGATGGCATGCTGGATATGATTACCGCCGCTAAGGCGATCCCTGCGCCGCTGATCAGTGCGATTTCACCTTTATTCTTCGCCAATGATGCCGCAAATAACACTCCCGAACTGGTTACGGACTTTGAACAGTCACTTGCCAGTATCACAGCGGAGCAAATCCCCACGATAGTTAAACTTGGACGAATGATTTTTGGTCGTCGCGATACCATGGAATACGCCGAGCAATTGACGCTACCCTGCCTCATCATGGCTGGCGTGGAAGATAAGGCCCGCAGCGTATTAGAAAGTTACCTGATGAGTGATGCCATTGACGGCAGCCAACTTGTGCATATTCCTGCAGCAGGACACATATCAACTCTTGAACAAGCGGAATTTATTAACCAACATTTAGCCGATTTTCTGGCTAAACATTATTAATCAATTGCTAAATCTACGCTTCAAGGTGCGAAAACTCGCATCTTGAAGATGAGTATTTCTACTTAGTACATGTTACCAAAATGTGCTTATATCAATATTGCTCACCCATACTTAATTCCTATTTTATGGATAAATACATTAGGCTTTACTTTATTAAAGTCTGTTATTGAGCACGCCTCGTTTCATTAAACTCACCTGTTAAACCTCTATTAACAAGTAAAGACCTTGTTTTTGTTCCAATCGGCCTAAAAAATGTTGCACAAAGGTGAAATCTACTAATTATCAACTACCTTTATACTGTATTCCCTCAACAAGGTATTCTGCCATGAGAAAAAGTACAGTTGCCCTCTGCGTATTCAGCACACTTTATATGCCGTCTCTTTATGCCGATGTTCAAATAAATGGATTTGCCTCTATTGTCGCGGGCTCAAGTCTAAGTGACGATAAAAGCTATTATGGTTACGACAAAGAACTCGATTTTAATAATGATTCCAAAGTTGCCTTACAATTTACCGCCGATCTTGGTAGTGGCTTAAGAGCTACTGCACAAGTGCTATCCAGAGGCAGTAACGATTATAGCGCTGAATTCGAATGGGCTTATATCTCCTATGACATCAGCGACAAACTTATGCTTATGGCGGGTCGCCAACGTTTTAATCTCTATAAATACTCCGATTATATTGATGTAGGCTATGCCTATCATTGGATCACTCCGCCCCGCGGAGTTTATTCACTTCCATTTAATTCAGGTGAAGGTGTAGGCTTAGTTTATGCCGATTTATGGGGTGATACTGAAGTAGGTTTGACCTATAAATACATTACCACTTCAGTTTCTGACTACTCGCCTACGGGTTCATCAACGCCTCCTGCGCCCTTCTCCGCCGAGGGCCACATAATGAACTTTAACTTTGTAACCTCAGGGTTTGAGTACGGCTTAAATATTGGCATAGTCACCGATTTCTCCTACGAATTACCCGCACTGCTTGGCTTAGGTAATGCAATTTCTCAAACCGGACTCTTTACTCAGCAAGTAGTTGATGATCTTTTACCGATTAATGACAGCGCGTTACTCATTGGCGCTAACATTAAATATGATGCTGAAAAATGGTTTATTTTGGCCGAATACACACGAATTGATGTCGACCCCAGTAGCTTTAATATTCAAGATTCAGCCTTTGTTTCCGGCGGGATCCGCTATCACGATTTCACCTTCCACTTAACCTACGGTATTGATAAAGGTGAGCCCCAATACGATGCCTATGACGCTATGTTACCTGTTTACAATGGTCTGCCACCGGCAAACCAAGCTGCACTCGCACCGCTTGTTTTTGGAACACAAGCGGCGCTTGAAGCACAACAGGAAGACAGCGCCTACTACATCATAGGTACCCGCTGGGATTTCCATCCTTCTGCCGCACTGAAACTAGAGTACACCAACTACAGTAACGACAAACCGTCCTCCGATGAACAGTTGCTGAGTATGGCAATAGACTTAGTTTTTTAAGGAGTTAAGCATGAAACTATTAATAAGTTCTCGGTTGATGATAAAAACCTTAGTCGCCAGTGCGCTTCTATTTGGCAGTGCCTGTGTTCAAGCCGAAATTGCCGTCGTGGTGCACCCTTCTAATACGTCAGAAATTAGCGCTGCGGATATTTCACGGATCTATTTAGGCAAACTCAAGTCTTTCCCCAGTGGTGGCACTGTCGTCGCACTCGATCAACCTGAAGGCACGCCCGCACGTGATGCCTTTGTTAAACAGATCCTTAATAAAACCGAGAGTCAGTTAAAAGCCTATTGGTCAAAACTGGTCTTTTCAGGCCAAGGTCAACCGCCCAAAGTCGTCGACTCCAGCGCTGAAATGCTCGCATTGATTGCCGCCAATCCCAATATGATCGGATTTGTTGACGTCAGCGAAGTAAACGACAGCGTGAAAGTGATCAGTAAGTTCTAACCCATACTGCATCATCCTTGTCCGCCTTAACCTGTGGCGGACAAGGTTTCCACTCAGCATTAGCGCGATATAAACAACAAACACACTATCAAATAGTGCTTGCCCCCTCAGAGAGGGCTTATCCATTTGCAGTACTATTAAGAAAAAATAATCTCGATTTTTCAATATCCTGATTCAAACCTTAATTGGATAGACCAGCAGATCAAAATTTGCTGGTATACTCTTGCTAAAAATGTGCTGCTTGCATGAATTAGAGCATGAGAAGACATTTTATATGTCAATAAAACAATAGGTTAAAATGAAACTACTCAAACCTTTATTCGACAATAACCGCCGCTGGGCCGGACGTATACGCCAAGAAAATCCTGATTTTTTTGAACAATTAGCGAAACAGCAACATCCAGAATACCTGTGGATTGGCTGCTCAGATAGTCGCGTACCCTCAAACCAAATCATTGATCTTATGCCCGGTGAAGTCTTTGTTCACCGTAATATCGCCAACATGGTGATCCATACCGATCTTAACTGCTTATCTGTACTGCAATACGCCGTCGATGTGCTCAAGGTGAAGCATATTATGGTGGTGGGTCACTACGGCTGTGGTGGTGTGCGCGCGGCCATGGGTCAGCAACGCTTAGGACTCATCGATAACTGGCTCGGGCATTTACGTGATATCTATCGTATTTATCAGGAAGAATTACAACAGATGGACGAAGCCAAACGTTTTGATCGCCTGTGCGAGCTAAATGTGATTGAGCAGGTTGCCAATGTCACCAGTTCAACCATAGTGCAAGAAGCTTGGGATCGCGGCCAAGAAGTGGCGGTACACGGCTGGATTTACGGCATTGATAACGGTTTACTGACAGATTTAGATGTCACGGTTGACCGTGAACATGGTTTAGCTAATCCACGCTAACGGCCTGAATATAGGCTTTTAACCCTTAGCTGAGTGTCATCAATGCTCAGATAAAACCTGCCCCTGTGCAGGTTTTTCTTTTTCCATGACAATTTTCAGCAATAAAACATCGCAAGGGTCTATTACGCCAGTTATAATCCGCCAGTTAATTGCAGGCGACCTATGCGCCACAAATTCTAAGGAGATACCTTCCATGCCCGGTTTTGAATTATTTGGTCCTGAAGAGAAGCAGGAAGTCGCTGACGTTATGGAAAACGGTTTTACCTTCCGTTACAACTTCGACCATATGCGTAATGATCGCTGGAAGACGCGCGATATGGAGCAACTACTGTGCGAGAAGATGAACGTGAAGCATGCTCACCTTTTATCAAGCGGTACTGCTGCGCTGCAAACGGCCATGATGGCTGCAGGCATTGGTGCTGGCGATGAAGTTATCGTGCCACCTTTTACCTTTGTAGCCTCAGTTGAAGCGATTTTTATGGCAGGCGCGATTCCGATTTTTGCCGAAATCGATGAGACATTGTGTTTATCTCCAGAAGGTATCGAAGCCGCGATTACCCCACGCACTAAAGCCATCAACTTAGTACACATGTGCGGTTCTATGGCGAAGATGGACGAGATCAAAGCCGTCTGTAAAAAACATAACTTACTGATTTTAGAAGATGCTTGCCAAGCCATCGGTGGTAGCTACAAGGGCCAAGCCCTAGGTACTATCGGTGATGTGGGTTGTTACTCATTCGATTCAGTCAAAACCATCACCTGTGGTGAAGGTGGCGCTGTGATCACTAACAACACAGAAATCTACAACAACGCGCACATGTTCTCAGATCACGGTCATGACCACATTGGTAAAGACCGCGGCGCAGAGTCACACCCTATCATTGGCTTGAACTTCCGTATTTCGGAAATGAATGCCGCCTTAGGGTTAGCGCAGTTACGTAAACTCGATACCATTATCGATATTCAACGTAAAAACAAAAAGACCATTAAAGATGCAATGGCCGCTATTCCAGAAGTCACCTTCCGCCAGATCCCAGATCCCGAAGGCGACTCGGCTGGCTTCTTAACCTTTATGTTGCCAACCGAAGCGCGCACGCAAGAAATCAGCAAAAAACTGGCTGAAAACGGCGTTGATGGTTGCTTCTACTGGTATGTAAACAACTGGCATTATTTGAAAAACTGGAAACACATTCAGGAGCTTAAGGCATCTGCTGCGTTGCCAATCACATTAATCGCCGACAGACCTGACTATACTCAAGTTTCTGTGCCTAAATCCGATGCCATTATGAGCCGCACGATTTCTATGCTCATCAAGTTGTCTTGGACCGATGCTCAGATCGCCGAGCGTATCGAAAACATCAAGAAAGCATTTGCCCAATAATTCTACGGGAGTTTGTTGCAATGAGTTTTAAGAATTTTAAAGTAGTTGAAAAAATGATCTTCGGCCGTGGCTCATTCGTCCAATTGGATGAAGTGTTAGCTGCTGAACGTAAAACCGCCGACGACTTCGTGGTGTTTTTAGTCGATGACGTGCATCAAGGCAAAGCCCTTGAGGGCCGCATTCCAGCTAAAGCACAAGACATGATAATTTGGGTTAACGTTGATGAAGAGCCAAGCACAATTCAAATCGATGCCCTGACTGAACAAGTTCAAGCTTTCAATAGCAAACTGCCAGTGAGCGTCGTCGGTTTAGGTGGCGGTTCAACCATGGACGTAGCTAAAGCGGTATCGCTGATGCTGACAAACCCAGGTGGCTCTGCTATGTATCAAGGTTGGGACTTAATCAAGAACCCAGCGGTACACCACATTGGTATCCCAACGATTTCTGGTACTGGTGCAGAAGCGTCACGCACCGCAGTATTATGTGGTCCAGTACGTAAGCTAGGCCTGAACTCAGATTACACAGTATTCGATCAAATCATCATGGATTCTGAGTTAATCGAAGGCGTAGAAACGGACCAATGGTTCTACACAGGTATGGATTGCTATATCCACTGTGTTGAATCTTTACAAGGTACCTTCTTAAACGAGTTCTCTAAATCCTACGCTGAAAAAGCCATGGATTTATGTCGCCAAGTGTACTTAGACGACCACGTAGAAAAAGACGACAAGCTAATGATGGCGTCTTTCATGGGCGGTATGAGCATAGCGTATAGCCAAGTGGGTGCCTGTCATGCGGTATCTTACGGTCTGTCTTACATCCTGGGTTACCACCATGGTATCGGCAACTGTATCGCCTTTGACGTGTTAGAAGAATTCTATCCAGAAGGTGTTGAAGAGTTCCGTCTGATGATGAAGAAACATAACATCACGCTGCCGAAGAACATCTGTAAAGATCTGCCAGACGAAACGATAGCGAAAATGGTTGCCGTGACTAAGAGCATGGGTCCACTATGGGCTAACGTTTACGGCGCGGGTTGGGAAGAGAAAGTCACAGATGAAATGTTGACTGCCCTGTTCCGTCGCATCTAAGCTCTAACACATGTTAAAAGGGCTCAATTGTGAGCCCTTTTGTCTATATGCATTGTATATCTACACTGTATATCTTTGATAAAAGTAGGATAATTTGATGAATGTGACTCTGTTAATCCCGGCTCGTTACGGTTCAAGCCGCTTCCCGGGCAAACCCTTAGCCCCGATTAACGGCAAGCCAATGATCCAACACGTGTATGAACGCGCGTCGTTAGCCAAAGGCCTCACCAATATTTACGTCGCTACCGATGATGATCGCATTAAAGCGGCCGTTGAAGGTTTTGGCGGCAAAGTAGTCATGACCAGCCCAGATGCTGCCTCGGGTACAGATCGTATCAATGATGCAATAAACCAACTGGGACTGAAAGATGACGACTTAGTGATCAACCTACAGGGCGATCAACCTCTAATTGACCCAACCTCTATCGAGCAAGTCATCAGCCTCTTCGAGCGTCACCCTGGTGAGTTTGAAATGGCCACCTTAGGTTTTGAAATCGTCAATAAAGCCGAGCTTGACGATCCTATGCATGTGAAGATGGTGTTCGATAACAACAACTACGCCTTGTATTTCTCTCGTTCGCGTATTCCTTTTGGGCGCGATACTCAAGATTACCCCGTTTATAAGCACTTAGGTGTGTATGCTTATACACGCAAATTCGTACAGGCCTTCGCCGCCCTACCATTAGGTCGTCTAGAAGATCTGGAAAAACTCGAGCAATTACGTGCATTAGAGTACGGCCATAAGATCAAAATCGCCATTAGCGCCTTTGATTCTATTGAAGTTGATACGCCAGAAGACATTCGTAAATGTGAGCAACGTTTAGCGGTTGATTAATCGCCCGTTAGGTGTGCGCGAGTCAATTCGAAACAGGAGCTGAGTATGTCGACCTTAGAAGTCTGGATCATTATTATTTTGATCGTCGGTGTCATAGCCAGCAATCTTGCTGCGCTGAAGTACAGTGCTAAGTTCAAACTGCCGCAGTTCGGTCAACATGGTAAAGATAAGCAGATAAAGTCAGATACTGCCAAGCCTTCGGCAGCAGACAATGATGACGATGCGGCTTCAAATAAGCCAAGTTCAGCGGACTCAGAACCCAATAAAGCAGATCAAAGCAAAACTGAACCACCTAAGCGCTAAATTCAATGGCGGCTTTTAAAAAGTGAGTCTAAAGATGGCTCTTGAACATGCCTTTTAAAGACTGTGCTATAAACACTGAGCAATGACGTTCGCAAACATAGAAAAGGCGCCACAGGCGCCTTTTTTGTCTCTCAAATAACAAGCTAGCCAATGCCACTCATCAGCCTTAGGCTTTTTTCGCTGATGTGCGACTCAATGGCTGCTCCTCAAGGTGCGCCACTAAAAAGACTAAAAAGCGAAACAGGGATTTAATCTTAAGATCATGATTTTTATTGGGCTCAGCCGCGACTAACTTCTGCAGCGATTTGATTCTAGCGTAAGTATTCTCGACTAAAGCGTCGTTCTCTTTACCCACATATTTATTAAACTCGGCAAATTCACCAATAAATTTCAGTGTCACTTTACGGTGATTTAATGCAGTGAGTGCTGCGCCCTCTTTCAGTTTTGCCTCAAAAATACTGCATTCTAAACCGCTGGCGATCGCACTTTGCGACAAACCGCTGCTTAAGGCATCGGCCAGAAAACCCAAATTGGCTTTTAACTCGAAGGCAATCGCCTGCTTACTGGCGCTCGATTGCTGCCAGCGACTGCGTTCCTTATCGAAAATATCGTATAGCTCTTTCCAAATGCTCATGCGCTTTGCCTACCTTGCACTTAATCGCTCCCTTCGTATATAGCACTCGACTTTTTTGAAATGCTAGCGTTTTTAATACTAGCGACTGAAAGTTATCATAAATTTAAGGTTTTCGGCATAGCGCTATGATAAATAATGGTTTAAAGCACATTCACACTAAAACTAAAATCGGCATAAAAAAATGGCCCGAACGAGTCGGGCCAGAGTGCAAGCCATATTCACTGTGAGAGCCATGTGAAAACTGCCTGAGTGAGAAACAAGCTCAGTGCAAACTCATGACTAACTCACTACTCATCTAATGGCATATAAAGTTAAAGCGCTTGCGATTTTTTCGCGTTATTTTTCTCGGCGGCGAGTCGACGCTGCGCTTCTTTTTTCTCACGGCGCGCTTCAATCACTTGATTCACATCGCTACCGATATGCGCTTCATTACGGGCCTTAGCCAAATTCACTTGACGTTCACGCTCAACGAAACGTTTACGCTGGTCGTCAGAAATTTTATCGATACAATGTGGGCAACTGACACCTTGCACATAGGCAGGACTCTGTTTTTCAGCTTCGGTGATTGGCATACGGCAAGCATTACATTGATCGTATTGGCCTTTCTTCAAGTCATGATTTACCGCAACGCGGTTATCAAATACAAAGCACTCGCCTTCCCACAGGCTTTCTTCCGCTTTGACTTCTTCAAGGTATTTAAGAATACCGCCTTCGAGATGATAGACCTCATCAAAGCCTTGCTCTTTTAAATAAGCAGTTGATTTCTCACAGCGAATACCGCCAGTACAGAACATGGCGACCTTCTTATGTTTAGCAGGATCAAGATTCTGCTTCACATATTCAGGGAATTCTCTGAAGGTTTCAGTCACAGGATTAATGGCATTTTTGAAAGTGCCGATTTGCACTTCATAGTCGTTACGGGTGTCGACTAAAATCACGTCCGGATCAGAAATCAGCGCATTCCAATCTTGAGGCTTCACATAGGTGCCAACCACTTTAAGTGGGTCAATACCTTCAACGCCCATAGTCACGATTTCGTTTTTCAGCTTGACTTTAGTGCGGTAGAACGGCATTTCATCGTCAAATGATAACTTGTGAACGATATTGTCTAGGCCATTTTGGCTATTAAGCCACACTAATAACGCTTCAATCGCTTCTTGAGTGCCAGCAACTGTGCCATTGATCCCTTCACTTGCGAGGAGCAGAGTGCCTTTGATCTCGGCCTGTTCCATCATAGCGAGCAATGGCGCTCGGATAGATTCAAAATGCGGTAACGACACGAATTTATATAACGCACATACGACAACTTTAGCCATAACACCCTCTTTGCTGGCTGGAACTTAATTTCCAGTGCATAAACAAATCAATCATCTGCAGCCTTGCTGCAGATCCCAAAAATAGCGCGGAATTCTACCTGAGTCACAGCAAGATAAACACAGATAAAATACAGGGTCTTTAATTCTTTACGCACAGTGGTGAGAAAAATCATTCTATGATGGTAATTTAAGCAGAAATCCCAGTATGAAAGCGTTACCATCTGCGCCCTTTGAATATTGCATGATTGGCACGCAACATTCGCATTGGCATGCTCGCGTCGTCAATAAGCAAGTATGAACACGCTGACATCAGCTTTAGTCGCATCAACTTCCACGCATGGCGCCGCACAGTAGAGGAAATCCGAATGACTCTAGCCGTCTTATACACCTTCCGCCGTTGCCCCTATGCCATGCGAGCACGTTTGGGACTCTTATTAGCCCAATGCAATGTTGAAGTCCGTGAAATCACCCTTAAAGCCAAACCACCACAAATGCTAGCGGCCTCATCTAAGGGTACTGTGCCAGTATTAGTACTAGCAAACGGCGAGGTGATTGCCGAAAGTCTTGAGATCATGCGCTGGGCACTCACGCAAGCAGATCCCTTAGATCTATTGTGTCAGCAAAATCCTGCTATTGAAGATAAAATGGCACAGCTTATCGCGAAAAATGATCAGCAATTTAAACCATGCCTTGACCGCTATAAATATGCCGACCGTTACCCTGAGCAAACGCAAGCTTATTATTATCAGCAGGCGAGTCATTTCCTCCTGTAACTTGAAACATGCTTAGGGCAACACCCCTTTTTAGTCGCCGATACACCTCGCCTTGCCGACTACGCAATCATACCTTTTGTACGCCAGTTTGCCGCAGTGGATCTTAAACGTGCGCTTAGTGATGATTTTCCGCGAGTCGCCGCTTGGCTGAATCGACTTATTTCGAGTGAAATATTTATTCGTGCGATGGAAAAATATGTGATCTGGGACGCTAGCCATTCTCCAACTTGCTTGTTAGGAGACGTGTAAGCCAATAAGATTTAAAGATTATTTTTATTTTATGTTATAGCCATCGGTAAAATATTCAAGTAAGGTATTTGCTACTAGGTAACTAATTTAGCTAATCGTAGCTAGACAATCTTCTCAAGAAAAGTAACCACGCCTAAAGACTCAAGGACGTGAATGATAGAACACAAGGATAAGACAGTTGGAAAATATGGATATTAATATCGTTATTATGCTTGGGGGCCTGGTGCTATTGCATTGTCTATTTGCCCTTCGGGCTTTCAAGAGTAAAGTGGATCTCAGCACCAACAAAAAGTGCTTATGGTGCCTACTGAGTCTGATACTCGGCCCTATGGGTTATTATGGTTTTCACGGTTTTATTCCCCTAGATAGAATTCTCAAAGACTAAACGGTAAAACTGAATACCTTCAAAAAGCCAGTCATACCATTGATTTAATTATCAAATTAAGAAAAAATAGCGCAACCTTAAGCTGCGCTATTTATACGACCCAGTTTAATCAAACAAGGCATGACAGTTAACTACAAATGACTGTGCAACAATACCGAGTCATCAGGAACTTTTTGGATCACAGGCGCTTGCCCTTCAGCCAAGGCTTGTTTATAGCTTTGATTCATTTTAAGGGCGAGATACAAATCTGGCCGGATCAAAATACCCCCCTCCCCTGTCTGCATGCCCGCTTGCTCAAACCAACTCAGCATCTGCCGTTTACGTCCCGCAAGCACTAAACGAACGCCACGTTTTTTAAGCAATTGATGTAAATCAGCCAACATGGCCATCACGCTTAAATCCAAATGGGTAAAACAAGGCACTGCATCAATAATGATGCAATCGACAGGCTCAAATTCCCGAATAAACTTTTCCAGTAAACGACGCTTAAAATACGTCGCATTAAAGTAAGTTAACGGCGAATTAAAGCGATATATAAATACTCCTGGAACCGATTTAGCTTTACCCGATTCATCGACACTACGGATAACGCCCTTATGATCTAAACCAAGCACTTGATCCGTAGGCCGCATCACAGTAGCGAGGAACTGGAATAAACCCAGTAATACAGCCAAGGTTATCCCAGGGATAACCCCAATAAACAACACAGAGAACAAAGTGATACAGGCAAGTAAAAAAGCAGACCTATCCCGCACTCGTAGATTCCACAGTGACTTTAAATCGATAAGCGAGATAGAGGCAATCACCAGCACCACACCTAAGGCGGCACTGGGGATGAACTTCAAAGGCGCAGTGAAAAATAGCGCCACAACACCAATCAATACCGCCGCAATGATAGACACTAACTGGCTCTTACCACCATTGGCATCATTAACCGCAGTGCGGGAATCCGCGCCGCTCACCGCAAAACCTTGAGATATGGCAGACGCTATATTGGCTATTCCTAACGCCCTGAACTCTTTATCGGCATCTATATCGTAACCGTTTTTTGCCGCAAAGCTTCGAGCCGTCAACATCATGCTCACAAAGCTCACCATGGCTAAGTTAAGCGCCGGTACCACAAGCTCACGGGCAATACCTAAATCAAATACAGGCGCTTGGAATGAAGGTAATCCAGAGGTCACTTCTCCGACGACGCTAATATCAAAGCTCGTCAGGTTAAACACCCAAACAAGGAAAGCTGCCATCGCCATTGCGCACATAGAAGCTGGCCATTGGGGACGAAACCGTTTCACTAAGGCATAAGTCGCTAGCGTCACAATCCCCATAGTCAATGTCGGCCAATGGGTTTTGGATAAGTAGGAAGGCGCACCGCTGAGGCGTTCGATTAGATAACGCTCATCGAAGGTAAAACCGAAGATTTTTGAAAACTGTCCCACGATAATGGTAATTGCAACGCCATTAAGCAACCCCATCAAAATCGGCTTTGATAGAAAATCGGCGAGCACCCCCAGCCTAAAACGACTCGCAATCAAGCACCAAAAGCCTGTCATGGCCGTCATGGTCATCACTAACTGCCAGTGCTTCATGCTATCCCCTGCAGCTAGGGGCGTGACAACCGCGGCGATAACAGCACAAGTCGCCGCATCTGGACCCACGATTAATTGTTTTGAGGTGCCAAATAGTGCGTATACCAACATTGGTAATACGCAGGAATACAAACCCACGGCAGCATTCACACCAGTAAGCTGGGCATAAGCAATCGCTACGGGTAATGCCACAGCGGCAACGGATAAGCCTGCGCGCACATCATCCCTAAGCCATTGCTTTTCATATTGTAATAATTGCGCCAATCCCGGCATAAACGAAATCAAACTAGGGAACTTCACTCGGCAACCTCCATATACACACTATCAAGATAAGCAACAAGTATAACTGAGACTGAAAATGTTCAGCTAAAAGGTCATTACCTAAAAAGCCATCAATAGTATGTTGGTTATGGCATAAAGCCAATCATTACGCGAGTGTCTTCCTCAGAATATTTATAGGCTTAGGCACTTAATTCAAGCCAAGCTAGCGTAATATCATAGGTAATGACACTAAGAGCAAGCTGCCCATAAACCAATTAAAATGGCGCTTACGTCTATCGGTATTGAGTTTCTTACTGATCGCTGCACCAACAAATACCCAAGTAAATGATGCAGGAAATCCCACTATGTTGAACATTAATACGCCAAGAAACGCACTCAACCAAAAGCCATCGCCACTTAATGTAAAAGCGCTACACAGGGTAATCGTCGACATCCAAGATTTAGGGTTAATCCATTGAAATAATGCAGCTTCAATGAGCGTCATAGGTTTTCGCCCATCATCCAAATGCGTGCTCTGCACTGGCGACGTCACTAATTTGTACGCGAGATACAGCAAATATGCTAAAGCAAAATATTTCAATACTTGGTGCAATACCGGTAATGCTTCAAACAAGGTACCGAGGCCGAATAATACCGCAAGATGTAAAGAGGTCGAACCCAAGCGGATCCCTGCAATATGTGGCACGGTACGCAGCACACCAAAATGCGCTCCAGAGCTAGCCAAGAGAATATTGTTCGGTCCTGGAGTCATTGTCATAGTCGCGCAAAACAGCGCGGTCGAGGCCATTAAAGTCCATAATTGTGGATCATAAAGCAGTGCAGTATTCATATTCGCCTTAAATTGTATGCATACATTTGTTGACATAAAAAGATGCAATAAATAATATACGGAGAATATTAGAGATCAATGGATTTATTGTCATGGGTACAATCTGGACACCAGACCTAACGACTTTTTCAGGCCCGAAATATCAGCGCTTAGTCAGTGCCATAGAACAAGGCATTTTGCAGAAGGTGTTAACCCAAGGTAGTAAACTGCCACCACAGCGCCGTTTAGCCGATGCCTTAGGCATCACTATTGGCACCGTGACCCGCGCCTATGCATTGGCGGAACAAAGGGGTTACGTCGAAGCGCGTGTGGGAGATGGCACCTATGTCAATGCCTCCCCTGTACCTGAAATGGGTAACGTACAATTGAATATGGCGACCTGTCAGCAGCCACTCACAGATCAAATCAGCACCCTAAGCGATTGCCTCAGCCAATTAGCGAAAGACCCCACTAAATTGAGTCAGTTACTCGGTTATCGCGCCAGTCCATTAGATCAACACCAACAAGTGTTCCACCAATGGTTAAACCAACGCGGCATACAGCAAACGCCCGAGCAACTGGTCTTTACCCATGGCGGCCAGCAAGCCATTTTTGCCTGTTTGAGCGCATTTTTATCAACAGGCGATGTACTGTTACACGAGCAATACAGTTATCCAGGCGTGAGAATTTGTGCTAAACAGCTTGGTGTCACTAGCGTTGGAGTGCCCCTTATCCACGAAGGATTAGATCTGCCGCGCTTTGAAGCCCTATTACAGATCCACAACCCTAAATTAGTCTATCTCACACTGAATAATCAAAACCCCACTTGCATTCAGTACAGTGAATCACAGCGGCAGAAAATCCTTGAATTATCAGAGCAATATCAATTCTATATCATTGAAGATGACGTGAATTATTGTTTACCTGAAGAATGGCATTCGCCCCTGTGGCAATTAGCAAAACAGCTGGCGATCCCAAGGGTGATTTATATTTCCAGCCTGTCAAAATTGTTTTCTGGCGGCTTAAGGCAAGGTTTTATTCTGGTTCCTGACCCCCTTATCGCCCAAGTGCGACTCGCTATTCATAGCCAATGCTGGATGGTGTCGCCGCTGAATATTGAAATAGCCTGTCAGTTGATAAAGAAAGGTCATATCACTGCAGAACGAGATACGCTCGTACGTCAACGACAACGTCACTGTATCGCCATGGGCGAACGGCTGGGATTAACCCAAACTTGGCGAGGGTTAAACGGTTGGATACAACTGCCAGAAGATATCAAAGCCCATCATCTCGTTACCGCACTGGCCGCAAAAGGCATATTAGTCCGTAATGGTGATGACTTTAATTGCCATGACAATTTTATCCGCTTGAGCCTTGGTGGCGCCGAAAACGACACTCAATTCAATATCGCGGTTGAATGCATAGAGTCGACCATACGTTCCTTAGTGCAAAATGCTTATTCAGTAGTGTAATGACTGCTTGTATAACAGCGACCTTTCTGCATAAACATGGCTTTCTAGCAAAGTCATTTTAATACTCTTTTTTGGGCTGTAATCTATAGCTGCAGTAAGATTTGCCATAAAACTTACGCAGCTATGATGCCTTGAATGTGCTATTTGAGAAATATTCTTCAGCTAATCAAAAAATATTTCGATAATAAATCTTTTGGTAACTTTAACTTATCCAACAGCGTCATCACCTTCGCTTTCATGCTCTTCCGCTTTTACCTTTGCTAAAGCAGATTCTGCTGCTTTTTCTTGGGCTTCCCGCTCTGCAATCGCTTGCTGCACTTTGGCTTCTTCTAAGGCTTCAATCGGCAACAGGCTAATCAGCTCAATACCATTCGGGAACACAGTATCGTTGCCTGACACTACGACGACCTTACCTTCCTTCGTCAGGTAAACCAGTGGCATAGCCGTTTCACCGTAACGCTTACGGAAATGCTCAAAGCTGAAGTTTTCGGTTAAATTGGTCACTTTAAGCTGAGCGCCTTTCGCCATTAGGCTGGCTATCTTGGCATAGGACACGGCATCACCAAACAGACATAAACGCTGCTTGTAGCTTTCAGAAAGTTGGTGGCGCGCACTGCCAACTTCGGTATTATTAAGACCAAAAACTTTTTTAGCACCAAAAAAGTCTTGGAAATGAAAGCTCACTAACGGGTTTAACTGTCGGTAAGGTGAAATAATCAATACGCGGCCAATTCCAGTTAAATCCATATAAGTTTCAGCATGTTCCGAAACAGGATTACCAAAATACACTGGAATATTATCCATACGCGCGAGCCTAATGTTATCCCAGTTATTATCAGCCAATAGCACTTTGACATCTTTAGCTTTTAAGATTTTAGCTAATTCACGGGAAAATTTAGAGGCGCCAAAGATCAATAAGCCTTGAGCAGAATCGGCTTTAACCCCAAGAAATCGTGCCCAACGTCCCGCCGTTAAACTTTGGACCACCACAGTGCCGATAATAATTAAGAACACTAAGGGCACAATTGCATCTGCGCCCTGCACATTATTGGCTTCTAACTTGATTGCAAATAACGAAGATACCGCCGCGGCCACAATACCTCGAGGGGCAATCCAGCATAAAAACCACTTATCCGCTTTCGACAGAGATGTGCCGATACCAGAAGCCCAAATACTCAGCGGTCGTGCCAATAACATGGTCACAGCTAAAACACCCAGTCCACCCCAACCTAAGCCGAGCATGGCATTAGAATCTAATCGCGCCGCCAGTAAAATAAACAGTGCAGAAATTAACAGTACGGTTAATGTCTCTTTAAATTCAAGGATTTCAGCAATATCCACACCACGCATATTCGCAAGCCAAATGCCCATAACTGTCACAGTCAATAAACCCGATTCTTCTTGTAATAGGTTCGAGCCGACAAAGATACCCAGCATTAAGGTCAAAACGGCGGTATTACGCAGATAGTGTGGCAATAGGTTGTGTCTTAAGATTTGTCCCGTTAGATAACCCGCTACTGCGCCAAGTCCTAATCCGAGGGACAACATAGAGCCTAAGGCATAGAGCACATGCGTCGTTTGATTGCTGGCAACGGTTATGTATTCAAAGACTAACACTGCGAGCAGCGCGCCTATTGGATCAATCACTATGCCTTCCCAACGCAAAATACTCGCCAGCTGGGATTTAGGACGCACACTTCTGAGCATTGGCACGATAACCGTAGGTCCAGTCACTACCACTAGCGCCCCAAAGAGCAATGCAATTTCCCAACTAAAATCCAGTAAATAGAAGGTGGCCGTACTGATACAGGCCCAAGTGATCACGGTACCGATAGTCACAAGATGCGTCACCATACGACCATGATCTTTGATTTCTTTGAAGTTAAGAGTCAAAGCCCCTTCAAATAAAATCACGGCGACCCCGAGGGAAATTATCGGAAAAAGCAAATCACCAAAAATCGCATCAGGATTGAGGAATCCAAGCCCAGGGCCTAAAGTGAGCCCACATAGCAACAAGGGTAAAATCGCTGGTAACCGCAGTTTCCAGCCAAGCCATTGACAAAATAACGATAGCACTCCAATTAGCGCTAGCATGCCAGTAATGTGTTCAACCATATAAATCCTTTAGATAACTGAGCTAAATACTAATGAGCTTAGCTTTAATGACGCAGACGACAACAGCATGAACAGTAAGCTGAAATTATCTATTCGATATATCCACTGTTAAATATGACTCTTCCCTCATCACCTATGGAGAAAAAATCAAGAAAACGGAGCAATCTAGCGACATTAAGTAAAATAAGCTGTAGTACAAATCCGAAAACATCAGATTTACCTTAAATAAGGATTTAAACTTAAAATAGAAAAACAAAAAAGCCTTATCTTTCGACAAGGCTTTAATCATTTGATGAAGCGAAGACATTGATCAGCAATACACGCTGGTGACTTTCGATAATACGCTAGCTCAAACTTTTATCGTTATTAGGTGTCAACTATAACGATGAGCTAATGCCTAACAACTAAAATGCGTGTGGGCCCTACTCACTTGATAGACACAACCACATTTATACATATTTACCGAATCCAAATAATAACGCAGGGGATAAATCCCCTGCTTAACACCATTAATCCCTACGGCTACCGTAGTAATCGTGCAGTTCGTTTTCCCATTCAACATCTTTCATATTGGGCCAATGGCCTTTATCAAACCCCGGCGCCGTTTTGAGTCGCTCTAATGATATGTCCATGACAAAACATTTTTGCTCATGATTAAGTGTCAGCATCTTCCAAGGTACTGCAAACAGCTTTTCTCCAAAACCAAAATAAGTACTGAACGACAGTACCGCATACCCGACGTGGCCCGTTTCCACTTCAAGCATAATTTCTTTGATATCCCCTAAGGTTTCACCAGAATTATTAACAACATTATTGCCGATCAGTGTTTCAGCGCCCATCAGATATGGGCCGGGTCCTTGTGCCAATGATGGAGAAGCGAACTGTGGATTGTTGTAAATGCCGTAAACATCGCGATCATGATAATTCATTTTGTTGACCTCTTTATTAGCGCAGCCCATGAAACTGGACAACGGAATAAGTGAAATACCAAACGTTGGTTTCGAATTGAACATGTCCGTCATTGGACATAAATAGAGTATGCATCTCTACAATCACTCGCTCTGTTCGGCATACCGCTTATCAGGTACATCGACTCGTCAGATCCCTGTAAGTGCGCCAGCGTACCGACATCCCATTTGCTACGGCACAGACTCATGTTACCCAGTGCAAAATTGCCCCGGTATCAGGAAGATTAGCCATGTCAATTGCGACTATTTTATTGATTATTTTAATTTTGTTATTTCTCGGCATGCTCCCCACTTGGCCCCATAGCCGAAACTGGGGTTATCGTCCAGGTGGCCTTATAGGCATAGTGCTACTGGTGCTGATTATATTGCTGTTAACGGGACGCGTTAGCTAATGCCCCCATTTTTACTCTTTATCAAAAAGGATAATCTGATGAGAACAATTAAAATGTTAAGTATCTTCCTGCTGGCTCTAGGCTTAGTTGCCGTGGCCAGTTGCAGTTCTGCATACAACAAAGAAGGTACTGGCGAGTATTTAGACGACAGTGTGGTCACCACCAAAGTAAAAGCTGCCATTTTAGGTGATAAAAACTTAAGTGTGGCCGAGATTAATGTTGAAACCTTTAAAGGCGTGGTCCAGCTCAGCGGATTTGTTAAATCGCGTGAAGATATCAATACTGCGGTAAAACTGACAAGCAAAGTCCCCGGCGTCATTTCAGTCAAAAATGATATGCAACTAAAATCTGGCGCACCTTCACCGCAACTAAAAAACTAGTCATTTAATCTCCATCATTCCGCAGCCGCGTTCTGATGCTGCGGCCCTTCTTTTTGCAGCAGATTTTCTGGTGCCAAGTCAATGCCACCACAGGTTGAACCGCTATGCCCACTCAACACCAAGACACATTAGCCCCACAAATTCAGAACCGATTAATCCGTCATCTGCCAGTGGTGGAACAAGCAGATTTATTATCGCAAGCTGAATTAGTCCAACTTAACTTTGCCGACTTACTGTGCAAGCCTGGCGAGTCATATCAATATGTCTATTTTCCCTTAACGGCTTTTATTTCTTTGATTGCTAAACTCCCCAAACATCCGGCATTGGAAATGGGTTTGATTGGTTACGAAGGTATGCTTGGAGCGACGACTTTGCTGGGCACTCGGCAAGTGCCTTCAGAGGCGATCATCCAAGGTTCTGGTCAAGCTTGGCGGCTCCCCATTGAAACCTTTGAAGGCTTGCTCGCTCAAAATACCAATCTGAAGCAAATAGTAGAGACTTATCTATACACCTTGTTATGCCAATTATCACAAAATGCAGTCTGTGCCCATTTTCACTCCATTGAGTCTCGGCTAGCACGTTGGTTGCTAATGAGTCACGACCGAATTCAGACTGATGAGCTATATCTAACCCATCAATTTTTAGCCGACATGCTGGGTGTTAGGCGAAGCAGTATTACCGAGGCCGCAGGCAATTTACAGACCCGCGGCAGCATTTCATATAATCGTGGGCGATTACATATTCTTGATCGGCAAGCTCTACTTGCCCGTTGCTGCAGTTGCTATCACTCAATGCGCACTTAAGTGCATATTTTCCACTCAACGATTCAAAAAACCTGCCATTATGTTCGCTACCGTACATAGCATAGGTGTTTCTCGCTGTAACCTGAGTTAGCGACATCACCAAACAAGGACACGCTATCATAATGGACACACTAAAACTGAAATCTGTATCAGAGCGACCGCCACCGGAAACTCACTTCCCGCCAGAATCCAATCGGTTGTTATGTGAATTGCCAGAGGAAGTCAAACAACGTATTTTCCCGCATCTGGAACTGGTTCCATTAGAACTCGGACAAGTAGTCTGTGAAGCAGGCTCAAAGCAGCGTTATGTGTATTTCCCGCTGGACTCGATTATTTCGCTGCTATATGTGATGGAAAATGGGGCATCCGCTGAAATTGCTGTCGTTGGCAATGATGGTATGGTCGGCGTTGCACTGTTTATGGGAGGAGAAAGCACCACGAGTCGCGCTGTGGTGCAAAGTGCTGGCGTTGCCTATCGCTTGTTTGGTCAGCGGCTTAAAGACGAATTTAACCGTCATGGCGCCCTGCTCCATCTGTTACTGCGTTACAGTCAGGTGCTACTGACCCAAATGGCCCAGACCGCGGTTTGCAATCGCCACCATAGTATTGAACAGCAACTGTGCCGTTGGTTACTGCTTTCGATAGATAGATTGCCCGATGATCGCGTGTTAATGACACAAGAATTGATTGCCAATATGCTCGGCGTACGCCGTGAAGGTGTCACCGATGCAGCAGGAAAACTGCAACGCATGGGGGTAATCAATTACAGTCGTGGGAATATTGAAGTGGTCGATCGCGCGTTACTAGAACAAACCTGTTGTGAATGTTACGCAGTCGTTAAGCAGGAATCAGAACGGCTGATGCCACCTCAACAAGCGCAGCAAACATAAACGTACTGTGGATAAAAATACACATAACGGATGGCTAGACCACTCGTACAACAGCCATTCTATCGTTATCCCATATGCCACTTCAGTACTAAACCCACAATGGTACTGCAGAGCATAAACAAAACAGGCAGTCATCAACCCTACACGCCAACATGGCGCAAACTGATGCAGCCTAATATCCGACACATTACCTTTGTAATCAATGAATTATTATTGATTATATCGGCCCGCCCAGCAAACAAAAAACGTGCCGAGCGGCCAATATTGCCATCACTAATCCCATGCGCGCTAACGCACAGACGTTCAATATTTAGCAGGTCATGCTGAATGTACGGTTCATGCACTCTTGCACTACACCGGGTTACTTGAGGTTTATATGAAAAAATTCACAGAACAACATAAATCCATCGATAACGATGCACAGAATTCCAACACCAACAAAGCCAATCCTCCCGTCGTAGCCCGCAACCGTCAGATGATCAAAACCACAGTTGCGGATAACGCTAAACAAGACGTGGATACCAGTAAAAGCACAAAAAATAAGCGAGGTTGAAGAACTTAAATCAAACAACAAGGAAGGTAACAGGACTGAAAAAGAGCCAAATCATCACTCGTTAGACTAGGACGTGACGAACAAACAGGGAAAAGTTTCATTGATTAAGTGCAAAAACTAAACCATGCAGTAACACACTGCGTTTAGCTCAAGCCGATGCAACCCTTAGTGTACCGGCCCTCTTTACTCAGAGGAGTAGATCATGAATTTCCGTGGCGTCAAATTACTCACTCATACCAACTGACTCAAAAATGGGGCTATTCACCAGCATATTGACTGTGCATGGTGGAATAACAAACCTAAAGACCACACTCGGTGCACTGTTTCCGAGAAAGGAATTTCAAATGAACATCAATAAAAATCAACAACCACAGCAATATCCAATCGGTTTACAGCGAGCCAAGCACTTCTTAATGGCAGGCTGTATTGCAACAGCGCTCGTGGGCTGCAGTTCAACGCCATTGACTAAGACCGCAGAAATGGAACGGGCTGAACACACCATTGCCCGCGCAGAGCAAGCAAGAGTCGGCCAATATGCCTCAAATGAACTGGCACAGGCCAGACTTAAACTTCAATCTGCAAGCAGCGCATTACTCAATATGGACACTGTCAGCGCCGATCGTTACGCCATAGAGGCGAGCCTTGAGGCCGAATTGGCCCAAGCTCGCGCTGAGCTGGCACAAGCCAATAGCGTCAATAATGAAATGAAAAACAATATCAGCATACTGCAGCAAGAAATGTTACGCCGTTCAGGAGGAATTCAGTAATGAAAAAACTTATCGCTTCGTCGGGTCTGCCTTTACGTTTTAGCCGTCATCTACTGGCATATAGCCTACTCCTAACCACAGTAGCAGCTTGTAGCAGTACGCCCAAAATAGCTGAAGGCATCGGTGATATCCGTACAGAACTTAATAAACTGCAAGCGAATAATGAACTGGCAATTTTAGCCCCTGCTGCCATTAAACAAGCTGAAGAAGCCGTTCGCGCTGCTGAACAACCGGTAAAAGATGAGCAACAATCACAGCACCTAGTGTTTGTTGCTGATAAGAAAGTCAATATTGCCTTAGCTCAAGCGCAGAGCCGCTTTGCCGAGGATCAACACAAAGTCCTCGCTAAAAAACGCGATGACGCCAGATTGGATGCTCGCACCACAGAGGCCAATCAAGCCCATCAAGATGCGCGCCTAGCCCGTGCTGATGCTGCTGATGCGCGTCAGGAAACGACCGAACTGCAAACCCAGCTCACATTGCTGAATGCCCGTCAGTCAGAACGTGGTTGGGTCGTAACCTTAGGTGATGTTTT
Organism: Shewanella sp. DC2-4; assembly: GCF_013248875.1. Lineage (NCBI taxonomy): Bacteria > Pseudomonadati > Pseudomonadota > Gammaproteobacteria > Alteromonadales > Shewanellaceae > Shewanella > Shewanella sp. DC2-4. The sequence continues at coordinate 2,194,089 of NZ_JABRVR010000002.1, forward strand.
ATTTGATACTGCCAAAGCGGATCTTAAGTCATCGACCAGTCAACATCTAACCAACCTAGCGAACTTTCTGAACAAGTATCCCGCGCGTGGTGCCATGATTGAAGGGTATACAGATAGCGTAGGCAGTGAGCAATACAATCTGGGTTTATCGCAGCAAAGAGCTGATAGTGTTAGCCATTTTTTACAAGGAAAAGGGATCCAATCCAATCCAATCGGCTCAGTAGCCTAGGTAAAGGTGAAAGCTCACCTGTTGCCAACAATGAGTCCGCCAGTGGCCGCCAGCAAAATCGTCGGGTTGAAGTCATCCTCACCGACACAGCACAGGCTCCACAGTAGCGATCACTTAATCATATTAAGATTTCAGCGTGATCCTTGCTGACATTTGAATCGAGTCTCATCGCTAATAAGATGAACAGCGCAGAAATTAAGGAGATCAGTAAAAAGCAAAAAGCCCCATCTTTCGATGGGGCTTTTTGCAATTTGGCGGAGCGGACGGGACTCGAACCCGCGACCCCCGGCGTGACAGGCCGGTATTCTAACCAACTGAACTACCGCTCCAAATTCTTCCATATCCAAATATTTGACGGGTATCTAACCCACTAACCCCAGCGTGACAGGCCGCTGATATTAAAACAGAACGATAATTCAACACACTTATCAAGGCTCTGCTTAAGATGCGAAGAATAATACGGTTGAGCCCTGCAGGCGTCAACCGTTTTTTTACTTAGATTTATCATTTGATTAAAAAAAAGCCAAATCAATTGCAGACCTTGATTTATATCCCAAATATCGCTGCAACGTTCCAGTTCAAAGTCATAAATCAAACATATTAAGCAACGCTTGGCTAACGGTCTTTATCTGCCTCATCTGGCATAGTGAGATCGATTTCATCTAATGAAGGCGCTGCGGGTAAATTTGCAGATGCTTCATTCAATAAACGTAACTCCGCGGCAGCTAAGGCCTGCGCCAAACTTTGGCGCTTACGCCACACAATTAATCCCACCACGCCTAAGACTAATAAGATAGCGTTGACTGTAATGATCCAGAACATTGCATCTTTCTTCGCAAGCTCTTCTTCCTCTGCCGCTTTTTGTGCAGCAACAGCAGCCAACTCTTCGGCACTTGGTGGTGGTTCTGGTGGTTCAATTAAGTTAAAGAAAAGCTCAGGTAAATCCAGCACGATTTCACGACCAGTGACAGTCGTCGTAGCCACAAAACCTTTAATTCGATAACTACCAAACTCTGTCACTGTAGGTAAATCTAATTCAGAGTCAGGCTCAGTGAGACCATTTACAACCAAAGGCAGTTGCAAGCCAGCAGGGCCGACTAACTCAAAGGAAAAATGCGTCTCAGCCAGCTGCAACACTGTCTTATCCACGTGTAACATGACTTTCCATTGCCCTGTTAGCGGATCGTCAGGGGTAATAACTTCTAGATTAATTGGCCGAGGTGACAATTTAAACGGGAATGAAACCTGCCGTTCAAACACATTATTACGTGCCTGCACGACAAACTCATAATCACCCCAAGGCTGCTTTATATTGATATTGCTGGTAAATACACCATCGTCAGGTTTTTCATCGTAATCTTCACCATTGTCTTTATAAGAACCAACAATAATATCACCCGCGGCAAAGTTTTCATCGCCCGCCTTATGTTTACTCACAAAATGTGCAGTCCATTCGACTAAATAATCTAACCCAGGCATACGCACACGCTGCTCGTCACCCATTAACTGCGCGACAATTTTAACTTGTTCACCTTGGAAGATTGGCTGTGGTAAAGTCTGGACTTCGATTTCGAGTTTAGAGAGCTTCTTAAGGGTTGAACCTGAGACAACCTTGCCCACCAACTGCCAAGGTCCGGGCTGTGGTGACTCAATGTAAATAATATCGCCCGTTATACCATCAACCCACTTAACGGTTTCTGGATGACGATTGGCATACCATTTACTGCCATCGGGTAACACTATGACCACGGGCGCAGAGCCATATTCACGCTCCACTAATAAGGTCATGTTATCGACCATATGATCAATACGAAAACGGTTTTTAAGCTCGGAAGCCGTCTCCAATCCTACAATCGGTGCAGCCTTTGGTGGCTTGACGACTTTTTTGGCGGGATCTAGGTCAGCGGCCAATACACTCGCCACACTAAATAACAGCATAGTGACAACAAGGCAAAGCGCTAAAATGGGTTTATGGCGCGACATAGGCATAGTAATTCTTCTATCCTCTCCAGAGGCATTTACCTGATTTTGCGACTAAATCAAGGCGTTGTTCATGCATTGTCAGTTCATCGGCCGATGCGCCAATCACTTTAAGATTAAGTGATTGTGGATCAAAACGTTGAATCCCCCCCGCTTCCTGCCCTGCTTCTTCATTAGACAAATTAAACTTTGTCTGCCCGCCAGTCATGATCAGATAAACATCGGCGAGGATCTCGGCATCGAGTAATGCGCCGTGGTACTCGCGGCGAGAAGTATCGACGCCGTAACGCTTACAGAGCGCGTCGAGATTGTTTTTCTGGCCGGGATGTAAAAACTTAGCAATCTCTAAGGTATCGAGGATCTGACAAATATCAGCGGTTTTCGGACCACGCGGCTGCAGCAGTGAAAACTCATGATCCATGAAGTTCACGTCGAAGCTCGCGTTATGTGCGACGATTTCAGCACCGTCGATAAAGTTGATAAACTCTTGAGCAATTTGATGGAAACGCGGCTCTTTGGCAACGCGCTCATCGGTAATACCGTGAACGGCGATGGCTTCGGGATCGATTGCTTGACCTGGATTGATATATTGGTGGTAATAACGCCCCGTCAAACGACGGTTTACCACTTCCACACAACCAATCTCGATGATCCTATGGCCTAAATAGATGGCGCCGCTGCCCTGGTTCATACCTGTGGTTTCGGTATCTAAAATAACCTGACGGCTAGCATTAGAGATAATATTCATGTTTTTATGCGCTTCTTATGACAATTTTTAGTTATACTCGGCCGAAATTCCCGGCTATGGTAACAATTTGATGACTGAACTAAAACTGATCCACATCTTCACCGACGGCTCTTGCTTAGGCAATCCCGGTCCTGGCGGCTATGGCATTGTAATGAATTATAAAGGCCATACAAAGGAGATGTCCGACGGTTTTGCGCTCACGACCAATAATCGCATGGAATTGTTAGCCCCAATCATAGCGTTAGAAAGCTTGAAAGAGCCTTGCCAAGTCGTGCTCACCAGCGACAGCCAATATATGCGCCAAGGCATAATGACATGGATCCATGGCTGGAAGAAAAAAGGTTGGATGACATCAAACCGTACCCCAGTCAAAAACGTTGACCTATGGAAACGATTAGATAAAGCCTCACAGATACACACTATCGACTGGCAATGGGTTAAAGGTCACGCAGGACACGCCGAAAACGAACGTTGCGATGTATTAGCTCGCACCGCGGCAGAATCTAAACCAACCCAACCCGATTTAGGTTATCAGCCTTAACCCAGTGCTACTCAGTGTAAACTCGCTAAATTCGAAAAAATAAGTTCGATGCCATCACGCCTAAGTTAAGCACTTGGGCGTGATGACTTAATTCGCGATTCATCTCACAGTTTAAGCTTACCGTCAAAATTAACCTTTTAAATAAATCGCTTAAGCTCACTGTTTACGAGGGCCATTGCTATCAAACGGCTTATTTCAGTTCCACACCTGCAATATTGAAAAAATTCTCACAAAACAGCACAAAAGCTTGACCTAGGGATGTCGCCTGACGGCTCTTATGGGTGATGCGATAAAACTGCCGCTCGAGTACGAGTCCCTCAATCGTGACTAACGCTAACTCTTTACGACTGATTTCTTTCTCCAGCGCCAACTCAGATAACACCCCAAGCCCAGCACCTTGTTTCACGGCCAATTTAATCGCATCCGGCGTAGTAAAGCAGAATTTAGCCTCTGGCTGCATATCCAACTCATTGGCGGCATTTACAAAATATTCGCGAGTGCCCGATCCTTCCTCACGTAGCACCCAAGACAGGCCTTTAACAACTGCAGGTTTAACCACTTTCCCCGCCAGAGGATGCGCCGGATGACAAAACACCAGCAGCCTATCCTTATGCCATGCCTCGACACTCAAACGATTGTCAGTGCAATGGCCTTCAATAAAACCCATTTCAGAGCGGAACTGAGCAACCGCTTGGATAACATCTTGAGTATTAGTAATCGCCACATCCACATGGGTTTGAGTATGTTGCTGACAAAATGCCACTGCGGCTTTCGCCATTAGATAATTGCCGATTGTCGAACTGGCACTGATGCTTAAACGCCCAACCAGATCACCACCATGATAAGTAAATGCCTGCTCAATTTGTTCAACGCGGTGTAATAAATCCGTTGCCAATGGCAGCAGTAAATTACCCTGGGAGTTAAGTTGTAATCGATTGCCAATACGTTCAAATAGGCGGGCATTTAGCTGCTTTTCTAATTCAGCTAAGGCCATAGATGTCGCCGGTGGTGATAAACTCACTTGTTCAGCCGCCTTTGCGACTTGGCCGCTACGTGCCACAGCTTCAAATACCGCCAATTGTCTTAAGGTGATCCGCATATTAAAACCTGTACTTAAAAAGGAAATGGCTTGTCAGTTTTCCGAATGCTCTGATAAATGCCCCGAACGACCCGCTGTCGGCGCCGTGGTCCAATTTGTCTGCCGCACCTTACGTTTATCGCGAATAGGTGTGAGTGGCGACTCGAGTTTACGTGCCACAATCAAATACAAACTGCCCGCGCTAGGAAGCCATGACGCTAAACTCTGTTGAAAAAATCTACCTTGGGTAAACTCGCCCATTAATGGGTGATAGACCAAACGCTCATCCCCCACCACTTGATAACCTAATAAACCTAACCAATCTCGCACCCTCGAAGGCATAAAAAAACGGCCATTCCAAGGAAGACAATCCTGATATTTAGGCCATAACTTACCCAAAAATACCGGACTCAAGGGATTAAAACCGACGATAAAAAGATAGCCTCCGGCGATGAGTACCCTATCGGTTTCGCGAAGAATACGGTAAGGATCGGGTTCAAATTCGAGCAATAGACTCATTACCACCGCATCTATCGCCGCATTCTGCAGGGGTAAATGGCAAAAATCGCCTTCAATAGAGGTCCCTTTAGATGGCGAGAGTGAAAAATGATGGGCGACTGGCGACGCCATGCTCGACAATTCGGCACTCAAAGGCCCTAACTTTAATAAATGATAACCAAAGACTCTTGGCCACCAATCTTCAAGCTGTTTAGCGACGGCTTGCTGTAGTGCCTCACCATTGGGTAGGTCACTCCATTGTTCGGGCTTGAGCTCAGTACTAAAATACGACACAGAGTTCCTCCGTTAGTTGGGTAGACAAGTATCCAATGGGGTCAAAGATGACCAACATTATGCCACAGGGCAAAAGCGGCAAAGGTCGCCAAGGGCCGTTCACTCATGGATAATACCTTTATCTTCAAATTGAAATACGGACATAGGCAGTTCTATGCTCACTATAACAGCGATCAAAGCCTTTAATGACAATTATATCTGGGTGTTACAACAACAGCCCCATACTCAGGTTTATGTTGTCGATCCCGGCGATGCAAATGTGGTCATTGACTACCTGCAAGCCAATCAACTCACACTAGCGGGCATTTTACTGACCCACCACCACAATGACCATACGGGTGGCGTAGCAGCGCTTCAAGCCTATAGTCATAGTAGACTCACGGTTTATGGCCCAGATAATGAGAAGATCGAAGGCATCACACATCCACTGCACGCAAAAGCCAAGCCCAGATTCACACTGGAGTATCTCAGCGCTGAGCTGCAAGTCCTAGATGTACCAGGCCACACAGCAGGACATATAGCCTACGTTGTTGAAGATGCCTTATTTTGCGGTGACACCCTGTTTAGCGGCGGCTGCGGACGCTTATTTGAAGGCACGCCAGCGCAAATGCTCAACTCACTACAGCAACTTGCCCAGCTTCCCGCCAACACTCGGGTTTATTGTGCCCATGAATACACACTTTCAAACCTCAAATTTGCCCTCGCGGTCAATCCCAACAATCGCGAGCTCCAAGACTATAACGAACGCGCGATGCAGTTACGTCGCCAAGACAAAGCGACTGTTCCCTCCACCATCGCTTTAGAGCGTGCCATCAATCCCTTTTTACGCCCAAGCGATACTGAAATTGTCGATAACATAAAACAGCATTTTAGCGGTCTAAATCACGCAAATTTAGACGAACTCAGCGGTTTTACCTTACTCAGACAGTGGAAAGATAATTTTTGATCACAAAAGCAATATTATAGATTGAAATTCAAACAGTTTTTCTCATTTTTGATGATGTAAGTCAAAAATGACCTTACATTATGTACGATAATTAAGGGACAAGATCGAAAAGATCCCATAGAATGGCTCGTTTTGCGTGAAAACTTTGCGCGCTGCGTCGTCTTTATCTTCATATAAAACATACTGTTACTATAAAGAAAAGCGATGCACTAACAGAGGACTACCGTTTTCAATGAGAGTATCACTTTATGTTGTTGTAGGGGGATTTGCCCTACTCACAGGCTGTCAAACATTAGACAACCATGGCGTTAACCAAACAGAAGTTGAAGCCGTCACAACCGAAAATACAGTCCCAGAATATTACCTCGCAACCGAGGCTCCATCGGCGCAAATTACCGATGTATGGGAGCGAATTCGTCAGGGCATGCAGTTACCGGTTCCAGATCAAAAATTGGTGAATCAATACCGTGATTGGTACATCAAAAATCCACAGCATCTGGCGATCATCTCGGAACGTGCTGCACCTTATATGTACATGATTGTAGAAGAACTTGAAAAGCGTCATCTTCCTATTGAGATAGCTTTGTTACCCATAATTGAAAGCGCCTTTGATCCTTCCGCATCATCGACTGGCGCGGCATCTGGTCTGTGGCAATTTACCACACCTATGGCCAGTCATTTCGGTTTAGAAATGAACTGGTGGTATGACGGTCGCCGTGATGTCCCCGCATCAACGACTGCGGCGCTCGATATGCTGGAATACCTCTACGATAAAACCAATAACAATTGGCTTTATGCCATTGCTGCCTATAACTCGGGTGAATCACGGGTGCTCAATGCAATCAAACGTAACGAGAAAAAAGGCTTAAAAACGGATTTTTGGTCATTGGATTTGCCCAGAGAGACGGAGCGCTATGTGCCGCAACTGCTCGCACTGGCAGAAGTCATTAAACACGCTGATGAATATGGTATTTCTTTAGCGCCAATTGACAACAATCCGACTATTGAAGTGGTTGATATTGATAGCCAAATTGATTTAGCCATGGCGGCAGGTTTTGCCAATATGACCACGCTTGAGTTACAAAAACTCAACCCAGGTTATAACCGCTGGGCTACATCGCCACTTGGTCCGCACACCTTAGTGCTACCAATTGATAAATCGGAAGAATTTAAAAAGGCGCTCGCTGAAACAGAAACCGAAGATAGGATCAGTTGGTTACGTTACACGATCAAATCTGGCGATAGCATTGGCAAGATTGCTACGCAGCACCATACGACCGTTGCCGCTATTCGCGCCGCCAACGGCATGAAAAGCAACACGATCGTCGCAGGCAAGCATTTGATTATTCCTGTCGATGCGCAAGACAAGCAGCTTTATGCCCTGTCAACTAAGCAGCAATTGCCGAAAAAATCACATGCTGCAGTTGAATCAACAAAAATTGCTTATCAGGTTAAGTCAGGAGACACACTCTCAGAAATAGCCCAAGCCCATAAAGTGACGGTGAAACAACTCAGCACTTGGAACAAATTGGCTAAGAATAGCAAGCTACAAAACGGTCAGAAGTTAGTGATCTTAGCACCAAAGGAGCTTGAGCAAACCGCACAAATTCGTACTGTCAGCTACAAGGTAAAATCCGGTGATTCACTTGCCCGTATCGCCAATAAATTTAACGTAACTGTTGCCGAGCTACTCGAGTGGAATAGCCTAGCGCAATCACAGTATTTACAACCAGGCCAAGTGATCAAATTAGTGGTTGATGAAACTAAGTTGAGTGCGTAAGGACTACACTGGCGCATAGTTCGAACGGATTAGTGCTATAAATCCTAAGAAAATTGAGCCATAGATAACAAAAAGGCAGCAACCCTATCGGATTGCTGCCTTTTTCTATTACGGGCTTTCTCTATTATGAGAGGCGGCGTTATTCCATCGTCAGTAATAAGACAACGGGCGCCATAACAACGGCATCAGACTCTAATGCTTTAGCGGCAAAATGCGCTTCTAAGCGAGCACCATTTGCAGGTATTCCTGCAAATGCTTTGGGCGGAATACTAAATGAAGTCGTGATCACTTTCCCTGCCGCCAATTGGCTATCACGTAATGCTTGGGTAAACATCATATCATCCGACCAAGCCCACAGACGTTTGCCCTCTTGCGTTACCAACCACAAATCCGCCGTCATCCCAGAGTTATAACGTAGGCCGACAGCATAGGTTTGTGGATTTGTCACAGTCAATGTCGCCTTAACCGACTGCTTAAAATCGATAAAAGGTTCTAGAGTTAATTCGCCGCGAAGCAAGCCTTGTGCCTTTTCTGCCATCACAGGTTCAGCCTTTAATGTCGGAGTGCTTTTAAGCCCAGAAACATCGAGCGCCAGATCGGCAGCGCGAATAATCTCAGGCTGAACGGCCGCAGCTGTTGTAGTCTCCCCCTTGGTTGACTGACTCGTGTCAGCGGCTTCGGGCGCCGAGCACCCAACAAGTTGCCCGCCGACAAAAGCACTCGCGCAAACAAGTAATGCGTAACGCGTTGAAGCAACCATTAAAAACCGCCTAGTTTTTTCAATAAGGAGTCTTTTAATTTTTCCTTAGCTTTGTCGGTTTCTTCCTTTAGCTGATTATTCAGTAAGGCTTTAGTATCCAAAGCATATTCAGGTTTTTGGAAAGTGCCTGTAATCGCCAACGGAATGTCAACTCCAGCCAGCGCATCTTTGTCGCTACCACCCTGACCCTTCAATGAATTCACTAGGCTAGCGGTTAGTCTGTAGTCCAAGGCTTCAGTCAATAAATTCGCAGTGCCTTTACCATCCAAACGCAGTAAAGGCGAAGACAAGGCAAGATCTGGATTCGTGGCAACGCCATTATCCAACGAGAAACTGCCCGTCAGACTCGAGAAGTCAGTTTTGCGCTCCGCCTTCGTTTCTGGCGATAAGTCGCCCTTTAACTTAGCTTGTGCGCTGCGGATCATCTGTGGAATATTTACCCCGTACAGAGCACCGTCATTAATATCAAAATGACCATTCGCTAACAGGTTTTTCTTTAACTGCTCAGGGATCAAACTCTTACCTTTCCCCTTCACATCAAAGTTGGCTGTACCGGCCAATAAATCCACATCCGCCGCATCTTTCAGCAAAGGACGAATTTGTACGCCCGTCACTTTTTTATCAAATTGATAACTCGCCACTGCTTGACGAGCATCAACCTGAGCGCTCACCAGCAACTGACCTTGATATAAATCCGCATTCAGCTTCGTCAGATCTAACACGCCATTTTTAATGCCCACATCCATTAACCAATTTTGAGTCGACAGATTCGCGACCTTAATAGACTTAACAGTCAACTTGAGTTTTACATCAAGCTGCTTAAGGGCAGAGAGATCAGGCTCAACTGCCTGAGAGTTTGCTGCTGGCGCTTGTTCAGCGGTGGCGGTGGCCTCTGTTTTAGGTAACAGTGTATCTAAATCAATATCGCCGACTTGAAAATCAGCATTAATTTGTGGAATTTTCGTACCATAATTCACACCCACTTTACCCGCAGCGGTAATGCTCGCCGCGGTAAGCTGCGCAATATCGACGGACAATTGCTGTTTATCAAGGGCGATTTGAGTTACTAAGCTGACAGATGTTTCGAGTTTCTTGTTCGGAATACTCTCACCTTCCACCACAGTATCAATTTTCAGCCCATTGATAACGAGTTGTTTAAAGTCTCTACTGAGTTTTAGTTCACCTTTAGCTTCGCTACTTACCGTCATATCCGGCATAGTTGCACTGAATTCAAAGGCGATAGGCGCAAATTTATCTAAGGAGAACTCACCTAAGGTGAAGCTACTTAAGGTAAAGACTTGAGTCTGCTTATTAGCTTCGTCAATCATATTAATTTGGGTATTGGTGATAGAAATGCCACCAATATTAATGTCGTTAAGTTTGGCATTCGATGAAGATTCGGCAGCAGCTGGAGACGCTGTTTTTGGGCTATTATCGCCGCTCAACCCATCGAAACTGTTAGTGCCATTTTTACGGGTGACTAAATTGATCGTTGCGCCATCAAGACTCAATTCTGCAATTTCAATTTTCTGACTAAACAACGGCATGAGCGCCACTTCAGCAACGGCTTTTTTGACTTCTAACATAGCCTTAGGCGTAAAACCTTCAGGGTTAGATAAAGACACCCCCCCTAAATTAATACCTATGACAGGGAAAAATGTCCAAGATAAATCGTCAGTAATGACTAATTCACGACCCGTTTGTTTTTTTACGGCATCGACTATTTCAGGTTTAAAATCATTAGGGTCGAAAAAGACAGTGAGATAAACGGTGACTAAAAGAATGAGCGTCACCATTAAGGCTAAGAGCCACTTAATGAATTTCATATAAATATCCTTATCAAAAACAACTTGAATTTATAGCAACTAATGCATTTAGAAATGTTAATTTAAAAATGCAAAGTTCAACATTTCATCACTTACTGCAATACCATTTTCATCGGCATAGAGCATCATACCGGGCTTAACCGTCACGCCCCCCATATCGACAGCCACATTAATTTGGCCTTGACCTAACTTTTCGGTTTTTATCGGCATAGCCCCTAAGGCAAAGACACCTAAGCTGAAAGTATTTAATCTCGCCACATCGCGAACACAACCATTAATCACTATCCCTTGCCAACCATTATCTAAGGCGCTCTGCGCTATGAGGTCACCTAATAGTGCGCGGCGCAGAGAACCGCCGCCATCGACAACGAGCACTTTTCCATGCCCATCCTGTGCAAGTATCTCTTTTACCTTTGAATTATCCTCGAAGCACTTTACTGTGACTATCTCGCCCCAGAAGAGCCGTTTACCACCAAAGGGTTTAAATGCAAGGGGAAGTAACTGTAATTTAGACGGATAGTGGTCGAATAAATCTGGTAGTAGATCAAGCATTTGAATCTCCATGATAGTCTATAACTTTAGACTACTCATAATTGTAGACCCCGACAAGGTCAAAGCAAAAATCAGCGGAATTTTTTATTTCATTTTAACGTGCAAAGGCTTGGTGTATATTGGCATAAGCATTATAATCTGCGATAGTTAACGTCCTATGACACTCTTTAAAGTTTCATAAATTTGTTCCCACACCTCTTTGTTATAAAGCGAAAACCAAATGACAACTGATCTTGATTTACAGAGCGCAATCGCAGCTCTTGATGAGTATGGATATGATAAGAAAGTCTCAACGGATCTTGAGCAAGCACGTAACAAGCAACAAATGGGTAAATATATTAAATCTCTCGACTATAGTTTACGTCGATTATTGATATTACAAGAAACCGTTAATGAGTTAGTGGAAGAAAAGAAACATCAATTAGCTCAGCAAGAGAATATTCAAACCTACAAAACAAAAATCATTAACTTGTCGAGAGAATTTAACATTTCTTACGATGAAGTATTAGCGCTGATGGCATCATCTAAATCTAAGAAGTAAGTTTATCGCCATTGTGCTCTATCACCACGCAGTTAAATTGTTTGATTAACATCTGCATATGCCATATAACGAAATATATACTTTTTCGGTTATATGGCAGAATTTTCGGCTTTTCATTATTCGCACAGTGTTAACGATTTCATTTCATAAGTAACAATGCCAACTTATTTTCAGCTCACACTATACCTGTCTAGCGATTTTGCATAAAAAAGCAGAGCCTGAGCTCTGCTGATTTATATCAATATGCGAACTTATTTGCTCTGCATTAATTGGCGAATATATTTCACTGGTGCACTACCATAACTCAAGAATGTTTCGTGGAAGGTTTTAAGGTCAAAATCTTTACCTTGCGATTTTTTGTATTCTTCACGGAAATCATAGATTTCTCGATAACCTGAATAGTAACTCGTCAGTTGCACTTGACTAAGTGTCGCACGGCGCCACTTACCTTCGGCTTCAGCTTGCTGTTGGAAGGCTTCATTCATCATCAGGGCAATAGCTTGGTCTTCAGTCATGCCTTTCACATGAATGCTGTAATCCAAAATAGTGTTACAGATAACACGTAAATTCCACTTGTAGTACATCAACCACATTTCAGGCTCAAAATTGCCATAGCCTTCTTCTAACATCATACGCTCGGTATAAACCGCCCAACCTTCGACCATCGCGCCATTACCAAATAAACTTTTCACTAAACTCGGAGATTGATTAGAGTAAACGAGTTGAGTGTAGTGCCCTGGGATGGCTTCATGAATATTGAGGATTTGCAGGATCCAGTGATTATATTCACGTAAGTAACTCTCGGCAGACTCATCACTCATGCCATCGAGCGGCGTCACGTTATAATAAGTATTACCTGACTTCTCATAGGGTCCAGGCGCACTAATTGACGCTCCGGCATAACCACGCATATATTCGGGCGTTTCACGGACAACGAGTGGCTTTTTAGGATCTAATGTGACTAGTTTTTTCTTATTTACAAATTCAATCAGCTCTGGAATTTGCTTACGCACTTCATTCACGAATTCATCGCGCTGAACATGCTGAGTCGATAATTTATCGATTAATTGGCGAATGGCGAGCTTACTGTCAGCAGGCTTTGGCGTAGTAAAATATTTAGGCCATAACTTATCGGTAATTTTGGCCATTTCTCCTTGAACACGCTCTTTATCGGCTACGGCTTTTTGATATAGCTGTTTCGCCGTCATTCCCGCTTGGATATCAAAGGCAAATTTTTGCTCATATAACGCCTCGCCAATTCTAAAACTACGTGCTCCATCTTTTTTAAGTTGAACCACTAATTTGTCTAACCAAGCGATATGGCCGTTAATCGCGGCATTTGCTGCATCAAAACGCGTTTTAAATAACGCTTTTTCCGCATCAGTCAGACCAGAGTCGGCGACCTGTTTTAATAAGTCATCGGAAAAAACCGAAAATGCACCTTGATTCTGCAACACTGCTAACTCAGTGTGCTCCAATGTTGGTTTGCTAATGTTCGCCTGCGCAGCAGCATAATAAGCTGGCACATTTTCTAAACGCGCTAATACCGAACGTAATCTGTCATCTAATGGAGCGAAATTTTCATTGATGATTTGGGCAAAACCACCCGATACGTTGTAACTTGAAGGATCCCACTGCCAAGATTTAAAACTGTCAATTTCCCATGCCATGCTACCGAGTAAATTGTCGATCAGATGGTAATCAATCAGTTCATTCGGCGTTAGCGACTTTTGCTCGAACTGAGTCAATTGCGCTTGCTGAGCTTTCACAAACGCTAAGGTTTTTGCTCGACCTGCTGCATCGGGGATTTCAAGGTAACCATCGTTAACATGCTTGCCACTGTATAAGGCCCAAGTCGGTGATAATTCCCACAATGAATCAATAAAGGATGCTGAAAATTGCTCAAATGAGTGGGCTTTAACTTCAGGTGCGACTACGGGCGCGGTTTGACTCGTATGGGATTGACAACCAGCAAGGCTGGCCAGCGATAGCACTATCGCAAGGGAAATAGCGTTTTTTTTCATTATTATGGGTCCTTTGTTAAGATTTATCAGGCATACAAAAATTACCTCAGTTAATCATATTGCCCCAATAATTGCAGCTATGTTAGCCATGAATACATGCGCGGTTACAAAATTGTAAGTTCTCAATATTTTACCGCCTATCATTCGCCTATTCGACGTATAAGCCCCTCTTTACCAAACACACACACAAATAATGATAATCGCCTATTCTGTTTCACCTCCTGCTATAATATCGCCCTGCTCCACTGTTCATGCTTTAGCGTAACAGTTTGCTTATACATTATTGACCTGACCCTTTACCTGAGACATTCAATGCCATTTTCCAAACTTGGATTAAGCGATCCGATTTTAAGAGCCATCACTGAGCTCGGCTATTCACAACCTACTCCGATCCAAGAAAAAGCCATTCCGGTGGTCTTGAAAGGCAAAAACCTGCTTGCTGGCGCGCAAACAGGTACAGGTAAAACCGCCAGTTTTGTGTTGCCAATACTGCAAATGTTCGCCGAGATGCCGAAAATCCGTGCTAAACGCGTTCGTGCATTAATCTTAACGCCAACCCGCGAATTGGCCGTTCAGGTAGAAGACAATATTGCCAAGTACGCAAAATACCTGCCGCTGACGTCTATGGCCATGTATGGTGGCGTGGATGCCGCACCGCAGAAACAACGTCTTATTGAAGGCGTCGATATTCTAGTGGCAACACCCGGTAGATTACTCGATATGTACACCCAAAGAGCGATTCATTTCGATGAAATCTCGGTATTAGTCCTAGATGAAGCCGATAGAATGCTCGATATGGGATTTATCGAAGACATCAATAAGATCATCGAACGTCTGCCAACAGAACGCCAAAATCTGTTGTTTTCTGCAACCTTATCTAAGCAAGTGCGCTTTTTAGCGAAAACAGCGGTTGAAAACCCTGTCGAAATTGAAATTGCCCGCGACAGCGCAAATGCACCGCAAATCGACCAATGGTTGATCACTGTCGATAAAGATAAAAAGTCGGCCCTGTTAAGCAAACTCATCACTGAACAAGCGTGGGAACAGGCACTGATCTTTATCCAGACGAAACAAGGCGCCGCCAAACTGGTTAGCCAACTCGAAAAACGTGGCATTGCCGCCGAAGCCATTCACAGCGGTCGCAGCCAAGCGGTACGCGAGCAATTATTAGTGGATTTCAAATCTGGCAAACTACGCTTTTTAGTCGCGACTGGCGTTGCTTCCCGCGGTATCGATATCGACGCCCTCACCCGTGTGGTCAATTATGATTTGCCCGATGAAGCCGATGATTATATTCACCGTATTGGCCGAACCGGTCGTGCTGGCGCCTGCGGCGAAGCCATCTCCTTTGTTTCTAAAGATGATTTTAGGAATCTATGTGCTATCGAGCGCCGTCTAGGTCACCTCATAGTGCGTAAAGAAATTGAAGGCTTTGTGCCGAACAAAGAAGTGCCTGTGTCTATTCTCGATTTTGTGCCCAAAAATACTACGCCAAAAACCTTTAAAGCCCGGGCACCTGAGGCCAGATACTCGCGCCCCGCGAAAGAAGGCTCCTTTGAAACCGCCCATGCGAAAAAGCATCGCAGCGCGAAATCAAAGCCAGAGGTTAAAGCCAATGTAACACGGCCGCAATCTATTCAGACTGACAATGATAACGATACAACGGGTCGCAGCGCGCCCTTTAATCCGTGGAATAGCGGCCCTAAAACTAAGTAATGACTCAGTACAAGTCGTGACTTATTAGATATAAAAACTCATTAAGATAGAAGATATTAGCATGATTACATTTAGCACCAATCTAGGCGACATCACTATAGAACTCGATTTTGAACATGCGCCTGTCAGTTCAAAAAACTTTGTCCGCTATTGTGAAGAAGGCTTCTTTGAACACACGATTTTTCACCGAGTGATCAAAGGCTTTATGATCCAAGGCGGCGGGTTTACCGCAAAAATGAAGGAAAAACCGACCCACGAGCCTATCGTTAACGAAGCCAACAAAGGCCTAAGTAACACCATAGGCACAATCGCTATGGCTCGCACCGATGCGCCTCACTCGGCCACCGCGCAATTCTTCATCAACACAGCCAATAATGACTTTTTAGACCATACTGCCACCACCAATAACGGTTGGGGCTACGCGGTATTTGGTAAGGTTACGGCGGGAATGGACATTATCCAGCAGATTGAGAAAGTCAAAACCACCACGGTCGCTGGCCACGAAGACGTGCCCCGTGAACCTATCGTCATCGAGAAAGTAACGATTAATATCCAAAGTTAATTTTTAAAACAATAATACTTTTTCGTTAATATGATTAATCGCGCAGTTTTAATTGAGCGATTAATCATTTTCCCAAAGTTATTTAGTTAACTTTTCTGTACGATTCAACGCAATTTCATTTTATATAAACCTAAAAACACTAAATCCCCAATACAAAATCACTTAGTGTAAAATCAACTGATGGATTATTTAAGCGTTCCCATTATTGACTTAAGACTACTACATATAAAATTAACCTCACAATATAAACCTCTTTCAAACAATGTTATTCATCATAAAAGCTGAAAAACAGCAGCACATACCTGACATCAATATCTTAGACTAGCTGCACAAGTTGATAATATTAAAACAATACACCAACCATAATCCTTATGGTAAAAAGAGGCTTAACTTGCCATCTGATATAGATAAAGAAACCATATCTGTATCTATTATCATTTCTTGCTAATGCTTATTATCCCTATTTATTTTTAAGCCAGAATCATTATTACCTTAAGCAGCGAATCCTATTCAGATAAGCAGAGAAAGCTTGCTATAGTGATCAGAAAATGATGTTTCTATTGGATTCTAATAAGCTATATCGTAACTTCTGTGCCTTTGTTGATGAAACCAGAACTCTCATGACAAAACTTTTTGACTAGAGATAACGTCTAAGCATTTAGGGAATTTATTTTGAATAATAGAAAAGGTAGTCTGTTTATGGTTGCTGCGATGGCAGCATTTTCTATTGAAGACATGCTGATCAAATCCGCAGCAGAAACCACCTCTATCGGCCTCATTTTAGCGTTATTTGGCCTAGGTGGAATGTTGATTTTTATACTGTTAACCTGGCGAAAGGGTGAAACGGTCCTTCATCCTGCAGTCTTGTCTACCCCCATATTAGTACGTGCACTATGTGAAATCGTCGGCAGATTCTGTTTTGCTTTAGCCATCACATTAACACCACTCTCAAGTGCATCCGCTATTTTGCAAGCCACACCTTTAATCGCCATGCTTGGCGCGGCATTGTTGTTCGGTGAACAAGTGGGTCATAAGAGATGGCTTGCAGTATTGATTGGTTTTATGGGCGTGCTGATGATCATTCGTCCAGGACTTGATGGTTTTGAGGCCACATCTTTATTCGCCGTTATCGCTACCTTAGGTTTTGCAGGACGCGATTTAGCAACACGCGCAGCTTCTCCCGTGTTATCTAATATGCAGCTTGGAGTGTATGGTTTTTTTGTGTTGATTCCTACAGGCTTAGCGATACTGATTTACCAAAATGAAGCAATACAGTTTAGTGCTACCGCAGCAATACAGATAATTGGAGCAATCGTCTTTGGTGTAATGGCTTATAATGCGCTGACAATCGCTATGCGCACTGGAGATGTATCGGTAGTAAGCCCCTTTCGTTATACACGTTTACTCTTTGCCTTAGCTTTAGGAATATTTATATTTGGAGAATCCCCAGATTTGCTGACTATTCTTGGAAGCCTACTCATAGTATTAAGTGGCGGCTATACCTTAGTTCAAGCGCGTAAAAGAATGACAACGAATAACATACCTAATGCTGAAAAAACCTAAGGACTCGCAAAAAATAGCTAATCGAGTGTCAGAAATGCTTGGTTTCACCAAGGACACAGAAGGAGAATAAAACGGCAATTTTGCCCAGCTTTTGCCCCAAAGCAACAAAGGGAACCAGTAAGATACTGATTCCCTTTGCTTGAATTTGGCGGTGAGAGAGGGAGTCGAACCCTCGAATCACACGCTTCTCTAACAAACCCTATAAAATCATAGTGTTGTGCACCTTGATTTTTTCAGATTGTACCAGCTTTTTGTACCACTTTAAATACTAGAGGAGCAGACTTTTCAAGTCGACTCCTTCAAAAATAATACTGATTACTGCATCTGATGTTACCTGAAATCAAGTATTAAATATCGTATATAACTCAACTCGCGTCGGGACATAGGTTAAGCCCGAAAGCCAATACAATCTTGAGTGAAGAAGTCCCATCGAAAAAATAGTACTGTAAGTTTGAGCATGTAGTGACTTGATATAAGTAACTACAAGTTCATCCCTAGGTTTACTCCGAATACCAGCAAGCAAACCTAGGCATACAGTTTATCCAAATTTTATCCTGACTCCTGCATTAGCAATAAACCCATCATTTCGAGACCAGATATCGGTAGTCCATTGTCCTGCTGGACTCCTTTCAGGCAACAGCAACGGATGGGTATCGCTCTGTTTGATATTCAGCAGGTTTTCCAGATTGATGAACCAACTGTAGCGGCCAAATGTCATTTCTCCCATTAGGCCTAAGTGCCAGTAGGGTTCCGATTCGAATAGATAAGGATTGTCATTTAGACGTTGAATGCCAGTGTAATAGGCCTCAAATCCTGCTCTAAAGTTTCCGTGTTGTTCCCACATCGCGACAAATCCAGCGGAATGCTTAGGCGTTAACGCAATAGCTCGACGTGCTGTGTTATCTTGACTGGATTCAGTAGCGTCAAGATATAGATAACTCGCCGTCAGCTTAAGGTCGCCAAGATAGTAACGCAGTAGCATTTCAGAACCGCGAATACGGCTTTCGCCCTCTGCGTTGACTAAACGGACTCGGTTAGGAGTCTCATTATTTCCCACAGTGAATTCTTCAAGTTCGGTGACATTGCTAATATCTGAACCGAACAAGGTTAAACTCGTCTCTAAATCGTCGAAGCGGTAAGTAAAATCCAGTGAAGCTGTTTTGGCGGTTTCTGCTTTGAGCTCCCCTAGAGGCTCAAGTCTTGATAACCCTGCCGCTTCAATTTCTTCCACAAATGGGGTTGGAGCATAATAACCTCGGCCATATGAGCCTCGTACAGTAAAATCATCAGCTCGATACAAGAGCGAGAACCGTGGGCTAAGCTCACTACCGTACTGGCTATGGTCATCCATACGAGCACTGACAGAGGCAATTAAGTCTTCGGTCAAGTTATAGTCGACAAGGGCAAAGAGTCCCGGCACATCGAAGGAATAATCAAATTCAGAATAATTATCTGAACTGTAGGTTTCTGATTGATACGCTGCACCAATGACCCAATCCAAACGATCAAGGTATCCAGATAGACTCGCTTCCATCAGGTAATTACCATGCCTGTCATTGTCGTTATCAACGCCATAGCCATGGAAGTGTTCTTGCACCATGGCGGAAGCTCGGGTGCTAAAGGTCAAAGTATCGGCCACGGGGCGATTGTAGACTATGCCACCATCCATCCGCTCAGAGTTCTGAGTTTCAACAAAGGGATTGCCGTCTGCAACAGTATACCCGTTTAGTGTCCCACCTCGACGGTTCTCTGTCATATAGCCCGCTGTAAGATAAAGATTGTCACCGTTTTCACCCTCGATGAATAATCTTGGTCTCAAGGTATAACGTTCATACTCTGGAAGATCTGCCCAACCATCATCATCTATGTCTTCGATACTTTGATAATGAGCTCCCGTGGTAATTGAGCCTTTGATGTTCTCACTAAGTGGAGACTCTGCGTAACCAGTAAAATCTTGGCCATTTTTAGATGTCAGATTTAAAAGTGTCTCGCCAGCAAATTCATCTCCTGGTCTTCTAGAAACCAAATTAATAACCCCCCCTAAGGCTGAGCCACCATAAAGGGATGAAGCAGAGCCCTTAATAACCTCGACTTGGCCTAAATCCGTAGGAGGTATTTGAAGTAAACCGAGTGATGAGGCTTGATTCCCGTACAGAGGTAAGCCATCAGCTAATAGTTGAGTATAACGCCCATATAAGCCCTGTAATCTTACATTAGCACTACCAAGAGCTGGAGACGTCGTTTGCACTCTAACCCCACCTGTTTCAGCCAATAGCATAGAAATATTGCCCGGACGCATAGCGGCTTTTTCTTCAATTTCTTCACTAGTGACAACTTCGATTCTTATTGGCTGGTCGTCAACAATCCTTCCAAGACGAGTAGATTGAACCAAAATACGCTCCATACCTTCGTCATGTTCATCTGTGTGTTCATCACTCTGTGGCTCATGGGTATCATCATGTTCATGCAGATTAGTTGTCTCATCTTCAGTTTGAGAGACGTCTGTGTGCAGATTGTTTTTTGTATTGGCCTGTACTTCATAGGTTGCAGTGGTGCCCATGGTTAATATAACGAGGGCTAAAGGCGATAAGAAATGCATTTGTCAATCCTATAGCGTTGAATGTTGAGTAAGTGATACGATGCAAGGCTAAAGGTTACAGTAACTGGAGGGTCAAGTTGAAAATCAGTGAACTGGCATTAGCTTCACAAATACCCGTAAAAACAATTCGCTTTTATGAGCAGGAAGGATTGCTCCCCGCCCCTAAGAGGATGGCAAATGGTTACCGCTACTACTCTCAGAATGATGTAGAGACACTGATTTTTATCCGTCGCTGTCGAGCACTAAATATTGCTCTGAGTGACATTCGTCGGTTGGTTGAAGTCCAACAACATCCTCATCATTCCTGCGCCGTGGTAGATGAAATCATTGCCGAGCAACTCGAGCACATACGTCAAACTCAACGGGAGTTAGCGAAGCTAGAAACATCTCTCTCATCCTTAGTCTCCTGTGATAATCACCAAGTCAGCGACTGCTGCATCCTAAAGCGACTCAAAGATGAGGACTGCCACGGTAATTAGGCTTTTCACATAAAACTTGGAATAGAGGTATTCTTCTGCCAGTGTAGATGGCCGGAAATTTTTTCATGGTTAACTCTAATGACTCAATTCTTCGTTTGCTCTATTCCCGATTATGCCGGCAGACGTAATCGATTTAAGTAGAAAAAAACATCAGCATCTGTTGGGTGCATAGGCATCATAATGCTTACGTTACATACTAGGGGTACTGCCCTGTTATGATATAGACAGCAGACCTATAAGTTGGATCTGCTGAAACCTCTTTATGAACAATATCTCTATCTCTGCTGTCACACACTGCTTTACTAATTAAATGCTCAGCTAATACCTCACTGCTACTATGAAGAGAAGCAAATATTTCCTTAATTTGCGGTAAGGTTTTTCCTGTATATTGCAGTTGACGGATTGCATCGCCCCCCCCCCAGTACCCCCCCTGATATTTCAAAATACTCTCAATGAGCTCCCAATCTTCCTGTAACTCAGTTTGTAGTGGCACACTAATTTTGGCCACCTAAATAGAGGTGATATTATTACCTCGTAGATGACTTTAGGTGAACACATGAGATCGACAACCAGAAAAACATTTAGTGCTGAATTCAAACTTGAAGCAGCCCAATTAGTCCTCGATAAAAACCATAGCATCATCGAAGCTGCAAAGGCGATGAACGTAGGTAAGTCCACTATGGATAAATGGGTGAGACAGTTAAAACTAGAACGCCAGGGTGGCACACCAAAAGCATCTCCGATTACCCCTGAACAAATTGAAATCCGTGAGCTGAAGAAGCAAATAGCTCGTCTTGAGGAGCACAATCTTATCCTAAAAAAGGCTACCGCTCTCTTGATGTCAGACTCGATGAACAATTTACGCTAATCAGCGCACTCAAGCAGAGCCACTCTATTCTCACAATTTGTAATGCATTCAAAGTGCATCGAAGTAGCTATAAGTATTGGCTAAAAAGAAAAGAACATATTGATACAGACTTGACTATTTTATGCAGTGAAGTGAAGGCCGCACATCGTATTAGTCATGGCTCTGCCGGTGCGCGAACGATAGCGCAATTAGTGACTAACAAAGGGATTGGTCTCAGTCGTTATCGAGCCCGTAATCTAATGAAAAAGCTTGGGTTATTAAGCTGTCAGCAGCCTAAGCATTCTTATCGGAAAGCGACACAAGAGCATGTTGCAATCCCCAATACGCTTAATCGACAGTTTGCAGTAACTCAACCAGATCAAGTGTGGTGTGGCGACGTGACGTATGTTTGGGTCGGTAATCGCTGGGCCTATCTAGCCGTTGTTTTAGACTTATTTTCCCGCAAACCTGTTGGATGGGCTTTGTCATTATCACCAGATAGTGAGCTGACCTGTAAAGCTTTGAAAATGGCATTTGAGTTAAGGGGTAAGCCTGAGAATGTGATATATCACAGCGATCAAGGTTCGCATTACACAAGCTTGAAATTCAGACAATTAATATGGCGTCTTCAGATTGAGCAAAGTATGAGTCGCCGCGGGAATTGTTGGGATAACGCACCAATGGAGCGTTTCTTTAGAAGTTTGAAATCTGAGTGGATACCCGTAAGTGGTTATGGGAATTTTACAGAAGCAGATAAAGAGATCACAAATTACATCACTGGATATTACAGTGAGACCAGACCCCATCAATATAATGGTGGGTTAACGCCAAATGAGTCAGAACGTTTATATTGGAATGACTCTAAAACCGTGGCCAATTTTACTTGACCAATACAAGGAGCTGAAAAGGGAACAGGGATACGTTTAGATATAAATTCTCGGCCAGATTGGCTCTCGTCAACAGAACTTTTTTCAAGAGCTTTTGCAAGATGCTCTTCAGAGTATGGCAGTAGAATGCGGAAACGCTCATTTCCCAATGATGTTAAGATTTCTATGTCACTCCAGAGTTCACGAGCGATATCTGGTGCAATGCGGTCGATGTTGTCAATCACTAATAAAAGCGTTTTACCGTCAGGGACAATTTCGACAAACGCAGAAAATGCCTCTCTCAACTCGATGGCTCCAACTTCTCGATTGATATCAATGGTTTCGCTAATTACATCTTTACTGTTACGCTTTACTAAATCACCTAAGCTGATATTCGAGCTAAGGCACCTTATGCCAGCCCAAAGCAAAGCTGGCGTAGCAAGAAGTACCCACGATATAATACCTGACGTTATATTTAGGTTATCTTTGCCATTTATGAACTCGAACAAAAATGTCAGAGCTGGGCGTAGCTGCAATGCTGCAACAGCAAGCAAGAAGCCGAAGAATATAGCGGTTAAAGAAATATGACTTTTTGTGTCTTTGGTGTATTCGAGACGCTGACCGAGTGCTTTTTCAACCGCTTTCTGTAAAGAGTGAAGTTCAGTCGTACTTTTTTTACCAAGGATTTTCTTTAGTTCTACTTCAATAGTTTTTATGAGAGCAGGTTTAAGATTCTTATGATATTGGTCCGCATCGAAAGTCACTATATGGAAACCGTTGGCTTCAATTTGTTGTTTTAGGATATTAATGACAGTGCTCTTACCAGCCCCTAAATTCCCCTCAATCCCTATGATATGCAAGCTACTATTGCTGTGTAAAACCTTGGCAATTGCATCGGCGACTTGTTTATGTCCTTGTCCGCTGAAGAGATCGGTATCTACAGGCTTTTCATTCTGATAATTTCTACTTGCATCCATTTAAGCTTAATACTCCTTCAGTGAACTTTATTTTATTCAGCAGCATATCATATAAACATGCCAGCTACACTTTGCTAACAACACTTGATTATACGCAACCAAACAGCCTAACTAGGCAAATACTTAAGTTAGTGAACTTTCTATAACGCCTTGAACCATCATCGAATTTCTAGATACTTTTGAGTTAAATTTTAAATGGACCTCAATCACTAAGCAGTTTTGACCTGCGTGTAATGGTATACAACTACCAATTCAACTTTTATGAATTAGAGCAAAGAGCTTATAATATTCATGTATCTTCACTAATTAAAAACACCACTTAGGAATATCTATAACAGGCATCCGATCTATCGCCTGATGCAGTTCTGAGTAAATGCCATAGTTTCGCCCCGTATTCCCCGCATTAGAGTGCCCTGTTATCGCATTTTGAATATCCTCACGCATCACCTTCCTTGCCTCTGTAATGAAGCGATGGCGGAACGCATGTAGCGGTTTGAGTGTGTCATAATGCTCAATATTGAGCGTCATAAACGCCTCTTTGAGGTGCCTTGCAACCGCTAGATGATACTTAGCCTTATTGTTTGCTTTGAGTACCGGAAACAAGCGGCCATCAACGGGCAAAGAGTGAAAGTAATCGAGCAGTCCCAACTCGATGAGAGATCGACATACTGGCACTTTCCTTGATTCACCCGTCTTAACAGATTGGTCGTCCCTCACCTCTTGGATATGGAAAAACCATAGCTGTGGGTCGTCCTTATCCTGCTTAATGTCTTTCACATAGAGTTGAGCAATCTCTTCAGCCCTTGCTCCTGTATAGGCTAGGATAGCGGGTAACCAGTAAGGTGCCTCACCATACCTTGCTTTCTGAGCATCTGTTCGAGCTAGAAAAAGTGGTAAGGAAAAAATCTGTGATAGCTCAGTGTTTGAATAGCCCGGATCTCTCACTGTCCTGACAGCTTCTTTACCCGGAGAGACTTGGTGACACGGGTTTTTCGGCAAGATATCCAATTTCACCGCTTGCTGGAAATAGCCTGAGATAAGCTTAAGTTCCTTATCAGCGGTATTGATGCTAACCCGAGCCAACCCTTGCTTATTTGCTATCTCAATTTGCTTCTTAAAGGAGAGATCTCTGACATCATGTGTTGGCTTACTGGGACATTGAATGATCCAATTGAAGAAGTTACGCATATCAATCTTTTGGATTTGACCTATTGGCTTAGTGCCGAAAAACTCGATGAGTCTGTTGCATGGTCGATTGCGGTCTGCTTGCCATGACTTAAAGGCCGTCTCTCCTAAGATGAGACTTTTTTGAGTATTAACCCATTCAACCAAATGAGAAACGGTAGATGATGTTGAGACATCCCCTCGGGTAGCCATAACATCAGGAACGACTTCTAACCCTGATTCAGCTAGTGCAGCAAGACTGTTATCAGCAAAATCCTGCACATTCCCTAAGTCACTTCGTGGCATGAACAGTGGCTCGAAGCCTCTATTTCGCTCCCGTCGTGTATATACTTCTAGGTCAAATGCAGAATTACACAGCCTAATAATAGCTTCAGCTAATTTGACAGAGAGATACAGCCTAGCGGCATGGGAAAAGAGTTGGCACTGAGACAGAGTGAGAGCTTCATCAACGAAATCGTTCATGTGACTCATGAAGCGTTGTTCTGCTGATTGCTGGTGGAAAGTCCCTTCAGCGTCATTTAACGCCTCTAACGGATCGCTAAACCACTCTGCCATCGCTTCAAGGCCATCGGATGTCTCTAGGGTATATCGAGCGAGGATATCTGGCTGGCTTAGTCGTTGACGTTCATTAACGAACCAATGACTCACGATAGCATCTAATTGTGCAGGGTTAACTTGCTGCTCTCGTTCTTGATTATCATAACGCAACTGGGCATTAGCCGTGATAGCTTCAAACTCTGCAACAATGACTGATGCCCGAGATTTTGCTTCTGCTGCATCCTTAGTTTCAAGACTTCTTTTAAGCTCTGTTTTACCGTCTAAGAAAGGCCGTAAATGTGCAGGAATACCCTTGCGGATTTTCCACATTCCAGACTTCGGATCTCTGCGAGGTTGGATCATAAATGCCATCGTTTTGTACCACCCTTTTGTACCACCTTAAGGTGCCAAAGGTTGGTTAGCCATTGGATTAAGCAACTATAATTCAATAAGTTTTTGATAGAAATGAAAAAACCCGACCATGTGATCGGGTTCTTAGAATTTGGCGGTGAGAGAGGGAGTCGAACCCTCGATACGTTACCGTATACACACTTTCCAGGCGTGCTCCTTCGGCCACTCGGACACCTCACCATATGTCGATTTATGTTAGCGTGGTTAATCTTTCACGTTTAAGAATCACTAACGATTTTGTATAGCCTTGCCGAGAGGCTTTCATCGTTAACGGAGCGGTACTGTACGCAAAAGCCTAAAGGGGGTCAAGTAAAAAAGACTCAGTTTCAGGCGGTTGCACAATTGCTAAACAAACCGCCGTGATTTCTTGAATCTTTTCACCGTTTTATACCGTTAATTGACGGTAAATTTGTGCACTTCTTTTGACATTGAATTCGCGTCAAACGTCAGAGCTTTGGTCAGCTCCCTAAGCTCATCGGAGATCCTTTGAGTATTAAGGTAAATCTCACTGATCTTCAGTGCATTACGATTTACGTCTTCGGATACCGCCGATTGCTCATGAGTTGCTGTAGCAATTTGCTCGTTCATGCGGTCAATAATGTCTACTTGCTCCACAATACGTTTCAATTCGATACCTGCCTGTTCAGCTTCATGGACACTGCTATTAGCCTGAGCTAATCCTCTGTCCATGGCTTTTACTGCAATGCTCGCTCCCGCCTTCAATCTATCTGTCATATTTTTAATGTCAGAGGTCGAGGTTTGTGAGCGCTGCGCTAAACTTCGGACTTCGTCTGCAACTACAGCAAAACCGCGGCCCATTTCCCCTGCGCGGGCAGCTTCAATGGCGGCATTAAGCGCGAGTAAATTAGTTTGCTCAGCAATACTACTGATCACTTCAAGCACTACCACTATGCCGTGAATTTCACGGTCTAAATCGTTAATGGCTTTAGAAGCTCCACTAATATCGTCGGCTAACGCTTTGATCGCTTTGCTGGTTCGGCCGACTTCGAGGTTGCCTTCTTTAGCCTCTATATTGGCGGCGGAAGACGCTTCGGATGCCTGCACTGCATTGCTGGCAATCTCGGCCACTGTTGCACTCATTTCTGTCATAGCGGAGGCCACTTGTTCTGCCTCACTGTGGCCCGCCATCACATCTTGCTCCATGGCATGGGTACAGAGATCCATTTGCGCCACAGCTTGTTGCAATTTAGCGCCACTGGAACGTACATGTAAGATCACCTTTTCAAAATCACTCATCATATCGTTAAAGGCGATGGCGAGTTCACCGAATTCATCGGAGCTAGAGTGAGTCAGACGCACACTTAAGTCGTAATGTTTACGGGCTTGCGTGATGGTCGAATATAAGTGATGCACACTGTCATGCAAATAACGGATAACAGATAGACTCAATATCAAGACTATCGCCAATACTGAGATTAAGGTCGCGAGCACTAAGAACATTTTCTCATTCGCTAATGTTAATCTTTCATGGGTGGTATTAAGTAAATCTGCCGAGACTTGCTGTTCAAACTCACGTAATAGCTCAATCCGCGCGGTCGATTTACTGAACCACTCTTCAGGACTTTGTTGCAGGATTTTTTGATTATCTTGCTCGAATGCGATTTGACGTAACAGCTCAACGTCATGCATTGCAGCTGAACTCTGTAAACGGTTAAACGAGGATAATAAATCAGAATTTGCTAGCGCTAAAAAACGCTCTTGATAGGTATTTTGCTCCGAAACCAAAGTGATAAATTTGGCATAAACCTTAGGCTTAAATCCAGCTTGGCCAAAGGTTGAGCTGAGTACCGCCCTTTCAATCCCCGCCCTTTCCTTTAATTGCAAAAAAGCACTAAAAGCCGTCGCTTTAATGGCGATTTCTTGATTAGCACCCGTTTTTGCGGTTTCATCGACTATCGTCAGTAATAACTTATTTAACTCAGTGTAATAGGCGACTTCATCGGCGACATTGATACTTAAACTATCCACCTGTGAGCGGATTGCATTTAAACGCCCGAGTTGAGCATTTAGCTCTCTAAGTTTTGGGGCAAATATCTCCGGAAGATGATTCTCAGTGATAAAACGCTGATAGAGGCCGAGCTGCGTATCCGTTAATTGTCTTTGACTAGGTATTTTACCCGCAAACGCTTTTCCTGCTGAGCCAATAAATCCAGCACTCATGCCGCGCTCTTTTTGTAACTCATGCACTAAATTACTGTTGGTGACGGCTAGCTCGCTTAATTGCACTACTAAGGTTAAATCTTTTCTATATTCATATTTTTCAATGAGGTAAAGCGTGCCACATAAAAAACAGGCTAATAGTGGAGGCAAGACAACCATTAATAATTTTTGTTTTAGACTGAGATTACCAATCCATTGCCATTTCATAGAAATATCCTTTTAAACTTAGTTTTAGATCCAAATACCGAACACTAGGTATAGCATAATATCAACCGTAGGACGACTAAGGTTTATGGAAATTGCGCGAGCTAATATCCTGATAAACGAGGATTTCCCCCATATTCCATCAATTGTTTAGATTTTGCTAATCGCAGAGCAAACTTAAGAAACGTCAAACAAGGATCAGATAGAAATAAAAAACGCATTGAAAATTCCAATGCGTTTTTCTAGAGAAAGGAACACTTAATCTGTGACTGAAGATGACTCTAGCTGAAAAGCTGTGGGAATAACCCCTTCACACCAGCCGCAATGACTTCGATACCAATAGATAACATCAAGAGTCCCATGAGACGGGTAATCACGTTAATACCCGTTTTGCCGAGGATCTTATAAATGATAGATGCCATTCTAAACAGGCCAAAACTTACTAAACCAAACACTATCACAGTAATGAACATCGCAATAATGTTCGACAATGAATTATGCTCAGCGGCAAAGACAATCACCGAACTAATAGCGCCAGGTCCCGCCATCAGTGGCAAAGCCAAAGGCACAACCGCCACAGATTCCATCGCCGAGGATTCGCGGTCTTCCTCTTGGTTACGCTTCACTTCACCTAACTTACCTTGCAACATTGACATCGCAATAATGGCAATCAGGCTGCCACCAGCAATTCTAAAGGCAGATAACGAAATGCTGAACATATTCAGAATGTGCTGCCCCGCCACAATCGTGACTAAGAGAATCACCACAACCGCAAAGTTCGCTACTTTACCCGTGTGATTCCGCTCAGCCTCCGTTTGATGGCTGGTTAAGCTCACAAACACAGGCAACAAGCCAACCGGATTAATGATGGCAACGAGGCCAAGAAAAAATTTAACGTAAAGAGTTAACTCCAAGGGACTATCCTTATGTGCGTGTCACGCCGTCTTCATCAAAATAAGCTTGAGGGCAAGTATAGTATCTCAAGCGCTATTGACTGAAAAATGAGATTTTTGAGGTTAAATCACAACTTCGAATAATATTTAGTTATCGAAGCCGATGCATTTTCAGCGCAATTTTAAACAAACAAGTTACCCTAAGTGTAGTTTTATTACATAAAAGCACGATATTGTCGTTGACATCACACTTTCAACGTGGCTTTAGGTGTAATTTTCTACCATAAAGAGGATTTAGTGAATGCCTTGATTCACTAAATCTTTTTAGGAGTATTAATCATGACAGTGACCAATGCACAAGAACTGGATCTCATGGTCGAGCGAGTGGCGAAAGCACAAGCCGAGTATGCAACATTCAGCCAAGCGCAAGTCGATAAAATTTTCCGTGCAGCGGCCCTTGCCGCTGCCGATGCGCGTATCTCGCTGGCCAAAATGGCCGCTGCAGAAACCCGCATGGGTGTGGTTGAAGACAAAGTAATTAAAAACCACTTTGCCTCCGAATACATTTATAACAAATACAAAGATGAAAAAACCTGCGGAATTTTATCTGAAGATGTCACCTTCGGTACTATTACCATTGCTGAACCCGTAGGCATCATTTGTGGCATAGTCCCCACCACGAACCCCACATCGACCGCGATATTTAAGGCCTTAATCAGCCTTAAAACCCGTAACGCAATCATCTTCTCGCCACATCCTAGGGCCAAAATATCGACCACAACTGCAGCAAAATTAGTGCTTGATGCTGCCATAGCCGCGGGCGCGCCCAAAGACATTATTGGTTGGATTGATGAACCCAGCGTTGCACTATCAAATCAATTAATGACTCACCCTAAGGTGAATTTAATCCTCGCAACGGGTGGCCCAGGCATGGTGAAAGCCGCCTACTCTTCCGGTAAACCCGCGATTGGCGTAGGTGCGGGTAACACGCCTATTGTTATCGATGAAACCGCCGACATCAAACGCGCGGTCAGTTCGATTCTCATGTCGAAAACCTTCGATAACGGCGTCGTTTGTGCGTCAGAGCAAGCGGTAATTGTGGTCGACAGTATTTATGAGCAGGTTAAAGAGCGTTTCGCAACCCACGGTGGCTATATGCTATCGAAGGATGAAGCCGCGGCGATGCAACACGTCATTTTGAAAAATGGCGGTTTAAATGCTGATATCGTTGGCCAAAGTGCTGCCAGTATCGCGAAAATGGCGGGCTTTGAAGTGCCGCACTGGACCAAAGTGTTGATAGGTGAAGTCACCGATATTTGCGACAGTGAAGCCTTCGCCCATGAAAAATTATCACCACTGCTTGGCATGTACCGCGCCATCGACTTTAACGATGCCATGGATAAAGCCGAAGCCTTAGTCGCACTCGGCGGCATTGGCCACACATCAGGGCTTTATACCGACCAAGATACCCAAACAGAACGTGTGCATGCCTTTGGTTTTAGAATGAAAACAGCACGTATTTTGATCAACACCCCAGCTTCACAGGGCGGCATTGGCGATCTGTACAACTTCAAACTGGCGCCTTCGCTCACTTTAGGTTGTGGTTCTTGGGGCGGCAACTCGATTTCAGAAAACGTTGGCCCGAGTCATCTGATCAATAAAAAAACCGTCGCTAAGAGGGCCGAAAACATGTTGTGGCATAAGCTTCCTGCATCTATCTATTTCCGCCGCGGTAGTTTGCCCATCGCGCTCGAAGAACTGAGCGATAAAAAACGCGCCTTAATCATCACAGACAGATTTTTGTTCAATCACGGTTATTGCGATGAAACCATGCGGATTTTAAAAGCCCAAGGCCTTGAAACCGAAATTTTTTACGATGTTGAAGCCGACCCCACATTAGCCATAGTCCGTCAAGGCGCTAAGGTCGCTCAAAGCTTTAAACCCGATGTGATAATTGCGCTCGGCGGCGGCTCACCAATGGATGCGGCTAAGATTATTTGGGTAATGTACGAGCATCCAGATGTGGATTTTGCCGATCTAGCATTGCGCTTTATGGACATTCGTAAACGTATCTACAAATTCCCTAAAATGGGCACCAAAGCCATGATGGTGGCAATTCCAACTACCTCAGGTACAGGTTCAGAAGTCACACCTTTTGCGGTAGTGACAGACGAAATAACAGGTAAAAAATACCCGATTGCCGACTATCAACTTACGCCAAATATGGCGATTGTTGATCCAAATCTTGTGATGGACATGCCTAAATCCCTCACCGCCTTTGGTGGCATAGATGCGGTGACCCATGCATTGGAAGCCTATGTCAGCGTGATGGCGAATGAGTACAGTGATGGCCAAGCGCTACAAGCCCTCGACTTACTGTGCAAATATTTACCCGATGCCTACAACTTGGGTTCACAATCACCTGTCGCCCGTGAAAAGGTCCACAATGGCGCCACTATTGCGGGTATCGCCTTTGCTAACGCTTTCCTTGGGATTTGCCACTCAATGGCACACAAACTGGGCGCCGAGTTCCATCTCGCCCATGGCCTAGCCAATGCGCTGCTGATCAACAACGTAATACGCTTTAACGCAACGGATCTGCCCACTAAGCAAGCGGCCTTTAGCCAATACGACAGGCCAAAAGCCCTGTGCCGTTATGCTGCCATCGCAGATCACTTGAAACTAGGCGGAAAGACGGATGAAGAAAAAGTCGAAAAATTGCTTGAGAAAATCACACACCTCAAGAAGACGATTGGCATTCCTGCTTCTATCCAAGAAGCCGGTGTCAACGAAGCCGACTTCCTCGCCAAGTTAGATGAATTAGCCGAAGATGCGTTCGATGATCAATGTACCGGTGCCAACCCACGTTACCCATTGATTAACGAGCTGAAACAACTGTTCCTCGATAGCTATTATGGCCGTGACTATAGCGACAACAACTAGGTAATCACCTAACTATGCTAAGCGCGTGCTAAATAAACACAGCGCGATATAAATGAAAAAGCCCTCGAATGAGGGCTTTTTACTGCGTGATGTTCCGTGGCTTACCTAGTTAATGAGTGACTGAATCGATGCGTTAACAACACGAACGTAAAATCACTTCACTAGCCGCTAGCTCAACGGGGCATCACTCAACTTACGATCACTAAGCTAATCACCACTTAGCTGAGCATCACAACAAACTACGACTAACGCTGCGCCAGCACATAATCGATGGCACTAGTGATTGCCGCAACCTGCGCCAAATTACACTCAGCTGGCGTGGCCGTTGGGCTATCTGGGTACACTTCTGTCGTTGTGTTATAGATACAGCCAGTGACACTGCTGCAAAGCCCTAATGACTTAAGCGGATAGTTAATCACCCCGTGCTGCACCACAGTCGAGCCAATGATCTCGCCTTTCTCATCGGCAGGAGCAATGTGCGTCACTTTACTCACACCATCAATAATGGCTTTCTGAAAGGCATCCATTGAGTTTTCGGTATCACCCACAGCATAAAAACCATCTGGGATAGTTCCTTTGACGTACTCCTTACCATCACGGGCGCAAAGTGCTGGACGAAATTCTAATTCATCGGAATCCGTGGTTTCATGTAAGTCCACATGCACATCAAAACCTTGCTCAACTGAAGCAACTAGAGCCATCAAGGCCGCCGATTCTTCTGCAGGGCTGTTGGCATAAAATGAACGATTAGGATCGATAGCCTTAGGGTTCCAACGGTTGATGGTTTCGTAACCCCAAGGACTCACGCACACGGCGATCACAAGATTGACGCGATCAACATAATGAGCCACCTTATCCGCTAAAAATGCCAAGGCACCATGAACACCGCTGGTTTCGTAACCGTGCACGCCACCAGTCACGAGCACGGTTGGCTTTTGTGGATCAAACTGCTGGCTTTTTACCGCAAATAATGGGTAACGCTCCGCATTTATCGACAAGGCGCCATATTGCACAACGGTAAGCCCAAGTGCTAAGAGTGCTGCTTCCATCGCCTTGAGTGGCGTCACGACATCGTCCTGATACGAACGCTTGATTTTGGCGCTTGCAAGCCATGCAGCTTTTTCAGCCTCGCCCCATTTTTCGCCTACGGTGCCGATGGGATAAAATGTTAAATTTGCCATAATTCCTCTATTTTTAGTTCTATTCGGTAAAGTTCTTTTTATTCAAGTTCTTTGCACCCTAGTGCTTTCGTTCAAGCTTTTTCGTTGAATTACTATTCAGTCGAGTGATAGTGCTCGTGTTCGGATGATAAATGAGTACAGTCAACCTAAAGCAATAGCTGCATGGGAATATCACGGATCCCGCCGCGTTCTCGCTCGGGTCCAAGAGGCACAAAGCCAAAGCCTAAGTACACAGCCTGCGCATTCAGCGCCGAGTTCACGGTAAACACCCCCGGATTGCCTTGGGCTAAACATTGAGCTTTGGCATGTTCCCACAGCATTCTCGCCACGCCTTGCCCCTGTGCATAGGAGGCGACAAAAAGATGGTACAAGTGGCTATTCGCCTTCATCCCCACTACGCCAGCGAGTTGGCCCGAGTCAGTTATGGCAACATGGTACTGATAACCCATAGCAAAGTAGCTACCAATCGCTTCTATCGACATGGCATTAACTAAGATTGTAGCCCCCTCTGCAGTGCAAGTTGGGGCGATAAATTCTTGAGTTAATTGAGTGAGCAATACGCTTATTTCAGGGATGTCAGTTAAGGTTGCGGCTCGAATGTTCATCTTAACTCCTTGATTAAAAACATTTCATGACATAATAAAAAGCCAGAACAGAGTTCTGGCTTTGTTAAAACGCTGAACAAAGTGCACTTAATTGAAAACGCTTAGCTTATTTAAAGCGCTCCGCTTAAAACACTCTAATAGTCAACTCGCCGATGATAACCCTATCGGGCGAGCCTTGCTTCTATGGGCTTTCGTCGGTGCAAAGCCCATAAACGCACGGGTCGTTATTGCTTAGTCCAGCGGTCCATCCAACCGAAGACATTAGCATACCATTGCTCTAAGTTTTCAGGTTTTAAGACCCAATGGTTTTCATCAGGGAAAATCAATAACTCTGATGGGATCCCTTTACGCTGCATAAAACTGAATGCCGCTAAACCTTGACCATAAGGGACGCGGAAATCCTTCTCACCGTGGATAACCAGCATGGGTGTTTTCCAGTTTTCAACATAATTCACGGGGTTAAACTTCTCATATAACGCTTTGTTATCTGAATAAGTGCCGCCAAACTCATGCTCTGCGAACCACACTTCTTCGGTCACGTAATACATAGAACGCATATCGAACAGACCCGCGTGGTTAACTAAGCACTTGAAACCGTCGTTCCAGTTACCTTGGATCCAGTTCATCATGTAGCCGCCGTAAGAACCGCCGAGCGCACAGGTGTTTTGCGGATCGAGCCATTTTTGTTGCTGGCTCACCGCCGCTAGACCTTTTTGTAGATCTTCTAATGGCTTACCACCCCAATCTTGGCTGATTGAATCCGTAAAGGCTTGGCCGTAACCGGTAGAGCCGTGGAAATCCACCATGACAACGCCATAACCCGCACCCGCCCATAATTGGGCATTCCAACGACCACTGAAGGCATTACCAAATGAACCTTGCGGCCCACCGTGAACGAGATAGGCAATTGGGTATTTTTTCCCTTCTTGGAAGTTAGCTGGTTTGATCCAGTAACCGTAAACGTCCTCGTTATTCCAACCTTTAAAGCTGAACTGTTCAAACTTACCAAACTTGATCTCGGCCAATTTGTCTTTATTCACTTCGGTCAGACGTTTAAGCCCTTCACCTTCAGTTGTAATGCTATAGAGATCGCCCGGTTCAACTAAGGTTTTGCTATCGAAAATCAGTTGTTCGTTAGTGACCGCAATTAAACTGTTCGTGCCATCACTGTAGACAGAACGCACATCGCCAAATTGGGTATTCACTTGGAAAATAGAGACTTGACCTAGGTCTTGTGCCGTCACATACAAAGTACGATTGTCAGGAGCAAACATCAGTGAGCTTGGGCTGCGATCCCATAATGGCGCCACTTCTTTGGTTTGGCCTGTGCTAGTATCGCGCAACATAATGCCGTAGCGATCTGCTTCAAAACCCGGTTTTTTCATTGCTAAATAGGCCATGTAACGACCATCGCTCGAAAATGTTGGCTGCGCATCCCATGCAAGATTGTCTTTGGTTAAGTTGGTTGCGGTGCCGCCTGTCACTGGCACTTGCCACAAATCATAGTTAGTGGTCCAAGCTTGATCTTTGCTGGGAGCTTTCGCGCTATAAACCACAAACTTACCGTCTGGGGTGAAGGTCACTTCTTCCATACCCGAGAAAGGTTTTGGCGGCGTTTCAGTGTCTAAACCTTGAGTCACATCAACCACTTTAGTCAGTTTCTCACCGTTTACCGCACCCACAAATAAATGATTACGGGCGTGGTCTTCCCACGTATCCCAATGGCGAACCATTAACTGCTTGTATTCACGGCCAGTCGATTTACGCTCAGCTTCGGCGGTAAATTTATCCTTTGAGCAGGCTAAATCCTTACACTCGGGGAATACACGCATGCTAAGTACAACTTGTTTACCGTCATTTGATAATTTGTAGCCATCAATATCCAAAGGTAAATCAGAAACTTGTACCGCTTCACCGCCCGTTAATGGCAGTTGAAATAACTGGCTTGAACCACTGCGACTAGCAAGGAAATAAATCGACTTGTCGTCATTGGCGAAGCTCACATCGTGCTCTGTGCCCGTGGCAGAGGTCAATTGCAGTGGTTTCGCCTTCGTGTCTATCAAATCTAATAGATACAGATCCGAGCTGGCCTCTCCCTTATCGTTTACCGTTTTAAGACCATAAACTAATTTAGTGCCATCGTGGGACACAGTCGCAGAGTGCATCTTATTGAGTTTAATGAGTTGTTGCACAGTAAAAGGCGTTGGATCGGCCGCTTGGGCTGATAACGCCAGTCCTGCAGCGCCGAGCGCCAATAGGAGAGGAGCTATTTTCATTGTTATGTCCGTCTTTGGTTAAACTGGTTCGATAGTTGCGCCAATCATTGCAAGAGTTCTATTGAAATTGCAATAGTTCTACTGAGTTGCAACCGCACGAATGTTAAAAACGATCTGAGATCGTATCTTTCGAAGATAAGCTTGCCACACTATCGAAACAAAAACGCTCAGGCAAGCCAAATGGCGAACCTGAGCGTATTTTTTTGTGACAAAATGTCAGTGGCGCAACGTTTTACCTAAAGAACAGATATCAGAACTCAAACTTAAGCTATTTTGCTTAAAAAGCCATCAAGTTCAATCCGCTGCATCCCAACCTTTACGCTTTCGCGTTAGCAATATTCACTTTCCAAATTGCAGGGCCAGTTTCATGGGCGTTCACACCGTTTGAATCCACAGCCACAGTCACTGGCATATCTTGCACATCAAACTCGTAAATCGCTTCCATGCCCAAATCAGCAAAGGCCACGACGCGAGAATGTTTAATCGCTTTAGACACTAAATACGCAGCGCCGCCAACGGCCATCAGATATACCGCTTTGTGTTTTTTGATTGATTCAACTGTCGCAGGGCCGCGCTCAGCTTTACCTATCATGCCCATCAAGCCAGTTTTCTCTAACATTAAGTCAGTGAATTTATCCATACGAGTTGCTGTGGTTGGGCCCGCAGGGCCGACAACTTCAGTACCCACTGGATCAACTGGGCCAACATAGTAAATAAACTTACCGGTAAAGTCCACGCCTTCTGGCAGACCTTCACCGCTTTCAATCAGGCTTTGAATGCGCTTATGGGCAGCATCGCGACCTGTGAGCATTTTACCGCTCAGCAGAATGGTTTCACCGCTCTGCCACTGCTCGATATCCGCTTGAGTCACAGTATCTAAGTTAACGCGGCGCACATCATCACCCACTTCACGGGTAATTTCTGGCCAATCTGCCAATGATGGTGGCGTCAATTCAGCTGGACCTGAGCCATCTAAATGGAAATGTACGTGGCGTGTAGCCGCGCAGTTCGGGATCATCACCACTGGCTTTGACGCCGCGTGGGTTGGCGCCGATTTGATTTTAACGTCTAACACTGTGGTTAACCCGCCAAGACCTTGCGCACCTATGCCTAAATTGTTCGCGCGCTCAAAAATGTCTAAACGCAGCTTTTCTTCGGTCGTTTGCGCGCCACGGGCCATCAACTCATGGATATCTACACTTTCCATCAGCGCTTCTTTGGCTAATACGGCCGCTTTTTCCGCCGTGCCGCCGATGCCTATACCCAGCATACCCGGTGGACACCAGCCCGCACCCATGGTCGGTAGCGTTTTTTCTACCCAAGCGGCGATATCATCTGATGGATTTAACATCACCATCTTAGCTTTGTTTTCACTGCCGCCACCTTTAGCCGCAATCGCCACTTCGATATGGTTGCCTGGCACCATGTCGATATGCACCACAGATGGCGTGTTATCTTTGGTATTTTTACGGCTGCCCGCAGGATCTGACACTATTGATGCGCGCAGTGGGTTATCAGGATTGGTATAGGCACGACGAACACCTTCGTCGACCATTTCCTGAATCGTCATATCGGTTTTGTCCCATTGGACACCCATGCCCACTTTCACGAAAGTGGTCACAATCCCAGTGTCTTGACACAGAGGACGCTTACCTTCGGCCGACATACGCGAGTTAATTAAGATCTGGGCAATTGCATCCTTCGCCGCCGCACTTTGTTCACGCTCATAAGCTTGGCTCATGGCATCAACAAAATCCTTCGGGTGGTAATAAGAAATGTATTGCAAAGCATCCGCCACACTTTCAATAAAGTCGGCTTGTTTAATCACAGAAGTTTCAGACATTTTATGGTGAGATGACATAGTAGGAGCGCTCCAGCAGCCTTTGCGGCCTAACTTGTTTTTGTTTAATTCTTTCTGGGCCAATATGATACTCTTTCACATCTTTTTGGGCTACATCACATTTTGAATAGGGTTAATCGATGGCAATTAGGGCGTCAAAACAGCTTGCATCACGCCAACTTGACTGGACATTAAGTACCGCAGCACTGTTCGAGCACTTTGCAAATGACACTTGGGCAATTCTGTTAGATTCGGCGAACGCGCCGCATCAAGACGCCAGATTCGACATCATTTGCGCCAATCCTATCGCAACGTTAGTGACTCAGGGCGAGCGTAGCGATATAAAGCTCATCGATACGAGCTTGAGCTTACCCGAGGCAATAGACCCAAACCGTGATCCCTTCGAGTTACTCAACACTTTATTAACCCATTGGTATTCAAAATCTTTTGATTGCGTTCTGCCCTTTAGTGGTGGCGCAATGGGCAGCTTTAGCTACGATTTAGGCCGCAGAATTGAATCCCTGCCGATAACGGCCAAGCAAGATATTCAACTGCCAGAGATGAACATCGGCTTTTACGACTGGGCGTTAGTTTTTGATTACCAAGCACAGTGTTGGCATTTACTGCATTATTTAGGTGAAGCAGCCCTCGACATTGAGTTGAATAGAATTCAAGATAAAATCACCAAAAAGCCAAATTCTGCCACATTTGTGCTTACTAGCCCATGGACAGCACAGATAGACAAAGCCCAATACACGGCAAAATTTGCAGCAGTTCAAGCCTATTTACACAGCGGTGATTGCTATCAAATAAATTTAACCCAAAGATTCGAAGCCCATTATCAAGGCGATGAGTGGTCGGCCTATAGCCAACTGCGCAATGCCAATAAAGCGCCCTTCTCGGCCTTTATGCGTCTGCCGCAAAACACGATTTTGTCGATTTCACCCGAGCGCTTTATTCAGCTTCGCGGTGACGATATTCAAACCAAACCCATCAAAGGCACACTGCCGCGTCATACCGATCCCGCACTGGATGTGAAAGCCGCCAATACACTGGCAAACTCACCAAAAGATCGCGCCGAAAATGTCATGATTGTCGATTTACTGCGTAATGATATCGGCAAAGTGGCGGCGGCAGGCTCAGTACGTGTACCGCATCTGTTTGAGATTGAAAGCTTTCCTGCCGTGCATCACTTAGTCAGTACGGTGACGGCCAAGCTTGATAGCCGATTCACGGCGAGTGATTTACTGCGCGCGGCGTTCCCCGGCGGCTCGATTACCGGCGCACCGAAAATTCGTGCCATGGAAATTATCGAAGAGCTCGAACCTTCACGGCGCAGCCTTTATTGTGGTTCTATGGGTTATATCAGCCAAGACGGCCAAATGGATACCAGCATCACCATTCGCACTATTGTGGCCGAACAGGGCAAACTCTATTGCTGGGCTGGCGGCGGCATAGTGGCGGATTCTGAAGTGGATGCCGAGTACCAAGAAACCTTTGATAAGATCAGCCGTATTTTACCTTTGCTTGGCGCTACGTCACAAAAGCCGTAAGCTTTAATACTAAACAGTCACGAGAACGTCGATGGATCAAGCGGAATTTAGACTCAGATTTAATCTGCACCCGTTAGCGCGGCAAGATCCGGCGGCCTTCCCTCACCTTGGATTACGCAAAGCCGCAGTGTTAATCCCACTGCTGGAGATGAACGGTGAGCTGAATCTAATTTTGACCCAAAGACCTATGCATCTGCGCGCCCATCCGGGGCAGATCAGTTTCCCCGGCGGTAAAATTGAGCCCTATGATATTGATGCGATTGCGGCAGCGTTAAGGGAAGCAGAAGAGGAAATTGGACTCTCAAGGCATAACGTCGAGGTGGTGGGCACGTTTCCAGCCCACAATACCTTCACAGGGTTTGAAATCACCCCTGTGATAGGCATTATCAAGCAGGCATTTGATTTAAAACTCGATCCCGGTGAGGTCGCCGATTGCTTTACCGTGCCATTAAGTTTTTTTATTGAACCGAATAATCGCCACCAAAAACGCTTTTTACGCCAAGGGCGCTATTACAGCGTGCATTTTATTCCCTATCAACAACGGTTTATCTGGGGTGCGACTGCCGCGATTATCGACCATCTGTGCCGCCAGTTAAGCATTCCTGCCGATATCCTCTAACTTCACTTGCCATTGCTAAACCGTTAAAAGCCAACTGGCTAGCTTAGACCACCAAGTGGATATACAAACCAGCGACAATCGAAGTTAACAGCAACATGGGAATATTAAACCAATATCCCATTCGGCTATGGTGGGCGACATAATAGTTAAACGCTAAACTGACCAAACTAATACCGCCACAAACCCAAATCAAATACTGCAATAGTTGGGTTTCATGTGGATCCCAATGGACTCTAAATGTCGCGCCACGGGAAAATAACGCGCCAATTTCGCGTTCAGGCCTTGCATCACTGAATACTGATAACGCATAAACAGCCAGTACCCAGCCTAAAATGGATAAGGTCGCAAGGATAATTTGAAATATTCTAGTCTTGCTCATACCGCCTCCCGCCGTTTAACTCACTATATCGCTCAATATCGATATTATTAACCTCAGGATACCTTTTTCAGCTTGAGAAAAGCCACCAGCAAGGTAATATAAACCTCCAAAATTTTCATATAAAACGTTTCGTTGGAGAATTAAGCAACAATGAGCATTGCATCTGTCGCATCTGTATTTAAAGGTGAGCACGCCGTCGGTTCTAAAGTCACAGTGCGTGGCTGGGTCAGAACCCGTCGTGACTCTAAAGCCGGCATCTCTTTTTTAGCTGTTTACGACGGCTCTTGCTTTAATCCTATCCAAGGTGTCGTGCCCAATAGCTTAGATAATTACGACAACGAAGTGTTAAAGCTGACTGCGGGTTGCTCTGTTGTAATGACAGGCGACGTGGTGGAATCTCCTGGTGCAGGCCAAGCATTTGAGCTGCAAGTGACTGAACTTGAAGTCGCTGGCTGGGTTGATGATCCAGACACTTACCCAATGGCCGCTAAGCGTCACTCAATTGAACATTTACGCGAATTAGCGCACTTACGCCCACGCACTAACATTATTGGTGCCGTTGCTCGCGTACGTAACTGTCTATCTCAAGCGATTCACCGCTTCTACCACGAAGAAGGCTTTATTTGGGTATCGACCCCACTTATCACAGCATCAGATTGCGAAGGCGCCGGTGAGATGTTCCGCGTATCGACCTTAGATATGGAAAACCTGCCGCGTACTGAAGCGGGTAAAGTCGATTACGATAAAGATTTCTTCGGTAAAGAAGCTTTCCTGACCGTATCTGGCCAATTGAATGCTGAAACCTACGCCTGTGCACTGTCAAAAGTGTATACCTTTGGCCCGACTTTCCGTGCTGAAAACTCAAACACCAGCCGCCACTTAGCGGAATTCTGGATGGTTGAGCCTGAAGTCGCCTTCGCTAACTTAAACGACATCGCAGGCCTTGCCGAAGCTATGTTGAAATACGCGTTCAATGCCGTATTGACTGAGCGTATGGACGATTTAACCTTCTTCGCCCAACACGTTGATAAGACTGTGATCGACCGTCTGCAATCTTTCGTTTCAAGCGATTTTGCTCAAGTGGATTACACGGATGCGGTTGAAATTCTGCAAAACTGTGGCAGAACCTTCGAGTTCCCTGTGTCTTGGGGTATCGATTTATCTTCTGAGCATGAGCGTTACTTAGCCGAAGAACACTTCAAAGCCCCCGTGGTAGTGAAGAACTATCCAAAAGATATCAAAGCCTTCTACATGCGCTTAAACGATGACGGTAAAACTGTTGCCGCGATGGACGTGTTAGCCCCAGGTATCGGTGAGATCATCGGTGGCTCTCAACGTGAAGAGCGTTTAGACGTGCTAGATATGCGTCTAGCCGAAATGGATCTGAACCAAGAAGATTACTGGTGGTACCGTGATATGCGCCGTTATGGCACAGTGCCACATGCAGGTTTTGGTCTAGGGTTTGAGCGTTTAGTGTCTTACGTGACGGGCGTGAACAACATTCGTGATGTTATCCCTTTCCCACGTGCACCGCGCACTGCGAACTTCTAATCTCCCTTAACTTGGGACTGCATAGCTAAGACATCTCTATTAAGCCTTAGCAAAACGAAAGGAGCTGAATATTCAGCTCCTTTTTTGTTCGTCCGTTTTAGTCACATCATGCGGCTAAACAACCATTAATCTGCCAGACTCAACGCCTGCGCAATATATTCCGCGACTCGCTTGGCAGCAATATCATCGATTGACACCAACTTAATATGGCGACGAAATTTGCCACTGCCTTCAAGTACCTTATGTGGATCGCTAAGATTCGCGCCTAACCTAAACTCCAATGAAACATGCTGTTTATAGGCAAACACACCACCAAAACTGGCTTTGGTGCTAAAGAGTATACCGCCGTACTTAACGGCTTCAGTCATGGCCCGCGACGATGTGGTAGCGGCAGTTTTGACCTCCTGTCGCACCCCCTGCACTATTTCAAACAGACTCGGGCTGGTACATAAAATATCTTCTAACAGTTTTTCAAGTTGCGGCAGATCTTCCATCATGATCTCTTTACCTCTCATACAAGCAAGACTATCTCAGTCAGATTGTAGCGCGCTAATCGGACTGAATAACACCCTATTGAAGCATCTCCAAGAAATAGAATAGTGACGTGCCAATAAAAAGGCCAAGCGTGGAGTACGCTTGGCCTTTTGCTGGAGTTGTCCAACTTAGCAAGGCTAAGTCACACGGATAAACACTGTGCCTAGATTAAAACCCCTTCACACCAGCCATGTCAGGGAGATGATGAGCAATCCCCTTGTGGCAGTCGATACAGGTCTTTTCGCCGCTTGCCAGTGACGTTGAGTGCATCTGCGCCGCTCTGGGTGATTGGCGAGTAAAGTCCATGTAAGTGAAGTTATGGCAGTTACGACACTCGAGCGAATCATTGGCCTTTAACCTTGCCCACTCATGTTCTGCCAGTTCACGACGCTTATCTTCAAACTTCTCACGGGTATTAATCGTCCCAAAAACCTTACCCCACACTTCCTTAGATGCCTGCATCTTACGGGCAATTTTATCGGTCCAGTTATGCGGTACGTGGCAATCAGGACACGTCGCCCGCACGCCACTGCGGTTAGTGAAATGAATCGTCGTCTGTAACTCT
This sequence comes from Shewanella sp. DC2-4, assembly GCF_013248875.1. Lineage (NCBI taxonomy): Bacteria > Pseudomonadati > Pseudomonadota > Gammaproteobacteria > Alteromonadales > Shewanellaceae > Shewanella > Shewanella sp. DC2-4. Next base: position 2,236,952 of record NZ_JABRVR010000002.1, read on the forward strand.
TGATAGACGTTATTTTCCATCTCATGGCAACCAATACAGAAAGCTTCTTGGTTGGTCACTTCTAGGGCAGTGTTAAACCCGCCCCAGAAAATCACGCCAGCCACAAAACCACCTAAGGTCAAAAAACCTAAACTGTAATGCACACTCGGACGATTGAGTACCTGCCAGATTTTTTTCAGTTTATCTAACATGCTAACTCCTAGTGTTTTTTCTGCTCAGTGTTGGCTTTGATCAGATGTTCCATATCCACAAAGTCGTTTTCGACCAGTAACTTGGCATCTAACTGCGGCACATGACACTGAGTGCAGAAATAGCGGCGCGGCGATAACTCGGCTAAGAAGTTATTGTCCCTGTCCATAAAATGCGTGACGCTGACCATAGGCGCTTGCGAATCACCAATGCGGTTACGAGCATGGCAAGCCATACACTTGTTCACTTTAAGATCAAGCTGATAGCCGTCGATCTTGTGTGGGATCACTGGTGGTTGCATGGGATAGCTGCGCACTTCCTTCACATCGGTATTACGCACACTTTGCATCGCAGGTGGCGTAGGCTCGACATTGATAGGCGCTTGGCGCAGGGTATCAATTTTATCTTCGGGAATACTGGCGGCAGACACACTGGTCATGATGAATGAGCCAAATACCAATAAACCGATCGCTGAGACTAATTTTAGGGTTTTCATCGTGTTCTCCTTAAACCTTGACGATCTTCACCGCACACTTTTTAAAGTCAGTTTGTTTTGACAAGGGATCTGTCGCATCTAAAGTGACTTTATTAATGAGCTGGCTAGCATCAAACCAAGGCACGAACACTAAACCCACGGGCGGTTTATTGCGGCCACGGGTTTCAACTCGGGTCTTAATTTCACCGCGACGGGACACAACGCGAATTTCATCGCCACGGCGCAGACCGCGTTTTTTCGCATCTTCAGGGTGCATAAAACATACGGCATCGGGGAAGGCACGATATAGCTCAGGCACACGTTGGGTCATAGAACCCGAATGCCAGTGTTCCAGCACTCGCCCCGTCGACAACCAGATATCATATTCTTCATCGGGTGCTTCTGCGGCAGGTTCATAGGGCAGCGCGAAAATCACCGCGCGACCATCGGGATGACCGTAAAACTCAAAGCCCTTACCCGCTTTAACATAAGGATCTGTGCCTTCACGGAAGCGCCACTTAGTTTCTTTACCATCGACCACAGGCCAACGCAGACCATGAGCCTCATGGTAAACATCAAATGGGGCGAGATCGTGGCCATGGCCGCGGCCAAAAGTCGCATATTCCTCGAATAAGCCTTTTTGGACATAGAAGCCAAAATGTTTAGCCTCATCGTTCAAATACTTAGGATCGGCATCCGCAAGCGGGAATTTATCAACATTACCGTTCTGATACAGGACTTCGAATAGGGTTTTCCCTTTAAACTCAGGGTTCGCCGCTAATACATCCTTAGGCCAGACTTCGTCTGTAGTGAAACGCTTCGCAAACTCCATCAATTGCCACAGATCCGAATGGGACTCACCCGGTGCCTGCACCATTTGATGCCAAAACTGAGTGCGGCGCTCGGCGTTACCGTAGGCGCCCTCTTTTTCCACCCACATAGCGGTGGGCAAAATCAAATCGGCAGCTTGAGTCGTAACCGTCGGATAGGCATCGGACACCACGATAAAGTTGGCTGGGTTACGGTAACCCGGTAAACCTTCTTCATTGATGTTTGGGCCCGCCTGCATATTGTTGTTCACTTGCACCCAGTAACAATTTAAGTCGCCATCTTTTAGACGACGGTTTTGCTCGACGGCGTGATAACCGGGTTTAGGTGGAATAATGCCGCTTGGGATCTTCCAAATATCTTCGGCATGCTTTCTGTGTTCAGGATTGGTCACGACCATATCAGCAGGTAAACGATGGGAAAACGTCCCCACTTCACGGGCCGTGCCGCAGGCTGATGGTTGACCCGTCAAAGAGAATGGACTGTTACCTGGCGTTGAAATTTTACCCATCAAGAGATGAATGTTATAAATCAGGTTGTTACACCACACACCTCGGGTATGTTGGTTAAAACCCATGGTCCAAAATGAGGTCACTTTGATGTCGGGATCAGCATACAGCTTGGCCAGCGCAATCAGTTTATCCTCGGGCACGCCCGACAACTTACTGACTTTTTCGACGCTATAATCCGCCACGAAGGCTTTAAAGGTCTCAAAATCAATTGGGGTTGAATCCCCCGCCGTTTTAACATTTTTCGCTTTTTTCTCAAGGGGATGTGCCGGACGTAAACCATAACCAATATCTGTTGTGCCCTGACGGAAGTTAACGTGTTTCTTCACGAAGTCCCAGTTCACTTTATCATTCTGAATGATGTAGTTAGCTATGTAGTTCAAAATGGCTAAATCGGTTTGCGGGGTGAACACGATCGGCAAGTCGGCCAAATCGAAGGATCTGTGTTCAAAAGTCGACAACACGGCCACTTTTACATGGCTGGCACTGAGACGTCTGTCTGTCACTCGACTCCAGAGGATCGGGTGCATCTCCGCCATATTCGAGCCCCAAAGGACAAAGGCATCGGCGGCTTCCATATCGTCGTAGCAACCCATAGGTTCGTCGATACCGAAGGTGCGCATAAACCCGACCACGGCTGACGCCATGCAGTGACGCGCATTCGGATCGATATTATTCGTTCCAAAACCCGCTTTCATCAACTTAACGGCAGCATAACCTTCCCACACAGTCCATTGGCCCGAGCCAAACATGCCCACAGCAGTTGGCCCTTTGGCTTTAATGGTTTCTTTCCATTTTTGCGCCATGATGTCGAAGGCACTGTCCCAACTGATGGGCGAAAACTCACCGTGCTTGTCGTATTTGCCATCTGTCATCCGCAGCATAGGCGTGGTTAAGCGATCGCTGCCATACATGATTTTCGACAGGAAATAGCCCTTGATACAGTTGAGCCCACGGTTCACTTCACTGTTGGCATCGCCATGGGTCGCAACCACTTTACCGTCGCGAGTTGCGACAATCACGGAGCAACCCGTGCCGCAAAAACGGCAAGGGGCTTTATTCCACTCTAATTTGGTTTGTTCTGAGCTGGTAATTAAGTTGCTTGCGCCAGCGGGCAAGGCTAAACCAGCGGCGCCTGCAGCGGCAATCACCGCATTGGCCTTGATAAAGTCACGTCTGTTCATATTCATTCTTCACCCTCTTCGAGCACTTCACTCTGGTGGTAAACCATAGTGGCTGATAACACGCCCGGAATGGCATTGATCGCTTCGATACTGTCCATCAAGGCGCGTTGCGTCTCGCCTTCGATCACGACGACCAATTTCACTTCGTTGTTGACGGAAAGTTCGGCATTTTCAATGGTCATTATCTGTTGTCTAACATCTGCCATTTTCTGCGGTAAGACCTGCACCACTAAACTGGTGATATGGAGTTCTTTGCTCATCCGACATTCCACTCTTATTTTTAACTATTTGATGATGTTACGTTTAACCAGCGCCCGGTGGACCCGTCAAAATTTGGCTGAACCAAATAGCAAAGCCCAGACCACTGACCAGTAGTACGGACAATAACGGTGCGAGAAACACGGTTAAAAAGATAAAGATTTTCAGTTCTAAGGATTTTTCTTCTGCGGTGCTAGCACTCATGCATCCTCCAAGAGGTGTGTTCCTGCCACTTTGAATGCGCTGCAAAAAATCGCCAGCGGCAGGTTTTATGTATATCTATTGCATCTTTGGATCACGAAGCGATCATACCTTTTAGTTGTTAACAAAATGTATACCTCCAAATTGGTAAAGCGGATGATGCTTGATCCAGATCATCAATTTGATGTGAGTATTCGTCAGATCTCAGTTTTTAAACGTTTTTTGCAATTACAAGTTAGGTGTTTGAATTGATTTTATGATTAATAAGCGACTAAAATGGATAAATCACTGCAAGAAAACAACAGAAAACCCGCAAAAAAAACCTGAGTATTCATAAAGGAGTAGGCAATAGAAAGGTGTTAAAACATGCGAGATAACGACTTGATCCCAAAAGAAAGATATTCGGCATAAAAGCATCGCTGCCACCCAGAAAAAGCGCTCATTTCATGGCGCATCACTGGAGGTATATCGCGTGAGCAGAGTAAGCATAGGGAAAATAAAAAACCGAGAAAATGGTTAGTTTTCTCGGTTTGTTTAGTCATTTCTTGATCGCGTTATTGTTACATCAATCGGACAAAGGCGCTCAGCTCGACCTTTAAATCAGTCTATTAAACCTGTTGAATATGATTCAAAATGCGCTTTTCAGATATCGGATACGCCGTGCCTAACACCTGCGCAAAACAAGAGACGCGGTACTCTTCAATCATCCAGCGCGCCTCGATTAACGCAGGTGGTGTCGGCATAGAACGCGGTACTTTAGCCAGTTGTGCGATTAAAGCTTCTTGAACCTTGTTGATGCTCTGCATATGCAAACGGTCACGGGTCGGATCAACGGGCAACTTCTCGACACGGATTTCAATCGCTTTTAAGTAACGCGCCACATCGGCTAAACGATTCCAACCACAAGATTCGACAAACCCTTTAAACACTAACTTGTCTAATTGGCTTTGAATATCACTCATAGCAAAGGCAATATCTAAGCTAATTTTGCCCTTAAGACGCTTTTTAATGCTCTGATACAAGGTCAAAATCTGCTCAACCTTCAAGGCAATTTGCTCGGCGGTCGGGTTGAGTTCTTGGCGAACCCAATCCTTTGCCTGCTCAAATTGGGCTTGATTACGCACATCGAGGGCTTTTTCATCCAACAATTGCTGCACAGCGGCGGCAATAATGTCATCAATCAAGATTTGCACTTGACCGAAGGGATTGAAATACATCGCCAATTTCGCCTTATTCGGCAAAGCTTGCTGTAAGTGTTTCACCGGTGATGGAATGTTTAGCAGCAATAACCGTCGCAGACCTTGGCGATGGGCATCTAAGGCCTCAAATTCATCATCAAATAATTTGATCGCAACACTGTCTTTTTTATCGATCAGCGCCGGAAACGCCCGCACTTGGTAATTGCCTTTTTGCTGCTGATATTGCTGCGGCAAATCGCCAAAGGACCACTCAGTTAACGCTTCTTGCTCTATACCTTTATCCGCGACCTGACGAATGGCCTTCGCCACCACGCCCTGCAACTCGGCTTTTAAGGTATCGAGCACACGACCTTCGGCCACTAAGTTGTTTTTATCGTCTTCGATTTTAAAGTTCATCTGCAAATGCGCGGGCAGTTGCGTTAAATCAAAATCCTCCGGCGATATACGCGTGCCACTCATGCGCAGCAATTGCTTGCACATAGCTTCAAGCAAACTGGCACTAAAAGGCACCATAGCCTGCACACAAGCGCGGGCATAGTCAGGCGCGGGCACAAAATTACGTCGTAAACTCTTAGGCAAAGATTTGATCAGCGCGATGCACTTTTCTTCCCTTAGCCCTGCCACTAGCCAATCAAAATCGCTATCGTCGATTTGATTAAGCAGCGCCACCGGAATGTGAACCGACACGCCGTCATCCGCCGCCGCGGGTTCAAAGTGATAACTTAGCTGCAGGCGCAAATTGCCCTTGTGCCACGTATCGGGAAAATCCAAGGTCGAGATATGGTCGGCATTGCGCTGCATTAACAGTGCTTTACTGAAATCGAGTAAATCCGGTTGCTCGCGCTTGGCCTTCTTCCACCAGCCAAAAAACAGCTGGGCGTTGTAAATCCCTTCCGGGATCCGCGGCTCGTAAAAATCCACTAACACTTGCTCGTCCACCAAAATATCGCGGCGACGGGATTTATGCTCGAGGGATTCAATGTCTTCGAGCAGCTTTTGGTTAGCGACAAAAAACGCTTCTTGGGTCTGTAACTGCCCTTCTGCCAAAGCGCTGCGGATAAAAATCTCACGCGCTTCAACGGGATCGATGGGGCCGTATTGCACTTTACGACGGTGCACAACCGTCAAGCCGTAGAGCACTTGATTCTCAAGGGCGATAACGCTGCCAGGTTTTGCCTCAAAATGGGGCTCAACATAGCTTTTCTTAATCAAATGCGCCGCTAAGGGCTCTAGCCATTCGGGTTCGATTTTGGCGCAGCAGCGAGCGAATAGGCGCGATGTTTCAGTAAGCTCAGCAGCCATGATCCACTTAGGGCCTTTTTTGGCCAGTGGCGAACCTGGGAATACAAAGAATTTACGATTACGGGCACCTAAGTACTCGTTATTGTTATCTTTAAAACCCACATGACTCAATAAGCCCGATAAGAGCGCGCGGTGCAAGCTGTCATAATTAGCTGGCGTATCGTTTAAGCGCCACTTTAAATCGTGCACGGCTTGTTTAAGCTGGGCGTATAAATCCTGCCACTCGCGAACGCGCAAATAGGCCAAATATTCATCGCGGCACTTTTTACGGAACTGACTAGCAGATAACTCTTTTTGTTGATCTTTTAAGTGCTGCCACAGGTTTATCCAACTGACGAAATCGGAACTGGGATCGGCAAAACGGCGATGGGCTTCATCACTGGCTTGCTTCTTCTCCATCGGACGTTCGCGGGGATCTTGAATCGATAAGCCCGCAGCAATCACTAGCACTTCGTTCAAACAACCTAACTGCTGACTCTCGACCACCATACGCGCCAAACGCGGGTCCACAGGAATTTGCGCCAAATTACGCCCAAGTGGCGTCAATACTAGCTTGCCGTGTTTACTCTCAACCGCTTGTAATTCTTCGAGCAACAGGAAACCATCGCGGATATGGCGTGGATCCGGTGGCTCGATAAAGGGGAAACCGGCGATATCACCTAGGCCGATGGCGAGCATCTGCAAAATGACCGAAGCCAAGTTAGTGCGCAAGATTTCAGGATCGGTAAACGCCGGACGATTATTAAAATCCGCCTCATCGTACAAACGAATACAAATACCCGGCCCTACTCGTCCACAACGGCCTTGGCGCTGATTGGCGCTCGCCTGCGAGATAGGTTCAATCGGTAAGCGTTGCACCTTAGTGCGATAGCTATAGCGGCTGATACGCGCCGTACCTGGGTCGATAACATAGCGAATGCCTGGCACTGTCAACGAGGTTTCCGCCACGTTGGTCGCTAATACAATCCGCCGACCTCTGTGACTACTGAAAACTTTAGACTGCTCACCGTAAGATAAACGCGCGTACAACGGCAAAATTTCGGTATCGCGGTAATTACGCCGACTCAATTGCTCGGCCGTATCGCGAATTTCCCGCTCGCCGTTCATAAAGATCAGAATGTCGCCCAGCCCTTCGGCCACCAGCTCATCGACCGCGGCAAAAATGCCTTCGATTTGATCTAAATCGGCATCGCTATCTTGCACCAATGGACGATAACGGGTTTCGACCGGAAAGGTACGGCCCGACACTTCGATAATAGGTGCATTGTTGAAATGCTGAGAAAAACGCTCAACATCTATGGTCGCCGACGTGATGATGACTTTGAGATCGGGGCGTCTTTTAAGGATCTGTTTAAGGTAGCCCAGAATAAAATCGATATTGAGGCTGCGCTCGTGGGCCTCATCTATGATGATGGTATCGTATTGATCGAGATTGCGATCGGAGGTCAATTCCGCCAGTAAAATACCGTCGGTCATCAACTTGATATAAGAGTCACTCTTAAGCGCATCGGCAAAACGCACTTTAAAGCCAACCACTTCACCGAGCGGACTTTGTAATTCTTCTGCGACTCGGCTCGCCACACTGCGGGCTGCTAAACGTCGTGGCTGGGTGTGGCCTATCATGCCACGGCAACCTAGGCCTAATTCCAAACAGATTTTAGGTAACTGGGTTGTTTTGCCCGAGCCCGTTTCACCGGCGATGATCACCACTTGATTGCCCGCAATCGCGCGTGCAATATCATCGCGCATCAAGGAAACAGGCAGGTTTTCAGGATAGTGGATTTTAGGGCGAGCGTTACGGCGCTGCTCAACCTTCTCAAACGCCGCCTGCGCTTGCTCGCTCAGCTGAGCTAAGACTTGGGTCTTTTTATCTGAGTCGGCTTCTTTATTGAGCTTAAATAAACGACGACGGATCCGCGACGCGTCGCTCTGATAACAAAGATTAAGAAAGGCGTTCGATAGCGGATGTTTGTCTGAGTTCAAATCCAAATTCCATTGCTAGCATCAAAAACGGCGATCCTAGCAAGGAAAGTGGCGTAATGGTATTGCTAATTTACTCTGCACTCAGTATATGGCGTGTCAGTTTCGCACTGGCTCGACTTAGATTAAACCGGTGACAGATAACATTGTTGCATATAGATATTCATGGCTTTGAGCACATTGGTGCGATTAATCGTGCCAATTACTTTGCCATGTTCAACCACTGGATACACTTTAGGTTTAGGCCCTAGCATTTGTTCGGCGAGCTGCAAAATACTGTCATCTGGCCCAACGAACAGCACTTCAGTGCGCATGCAATCCTTCACCACTGAGGTCATATCACAGTGATAGCTACTTTTAATCATCACAGCCAAACAATCCTGCTGGGATAAAAAGCCCACCAAATCGCCCGTATCATCAACCACTGCTGCGCCCATTTTATTATTATCTAACAACTTTTCGACCGCAGTCGCGAGCGACATATTAGCGCGCAGCAACACGGGCTGACGATCCATATGGTCGCGGATTTTAATTAAGTCCATAGTCTTTCCCTCGAATTAACCCTACGTTTGTAGTCTAGTCAAAATATCGGCAAGAATGTGCGATTTATATCGATTGGGCTTATCTAGTGCATAATACCAATCACATTAAATATCTAATCAGTTCAGAGCCTCACAGGCATCTCAATCCAAGGCGCATTGACGCAGAAATGGTTATTCCCTTTTAAGTCTATGCAACACGGGAGTGGGATGCCTGTGTGCCTCCCGAAGGGCGGGTTTCAACGCGCTTTATACTGCGTTTAAGGCTTTCGACAGAGCACCACTATGCCTTCAAGCCTTCGCCTTGTCTAAAGCGCGTTGAACTCCCGCTGAATGAACAGATATTTAATACGATTGGTATAATCCAATGTCAACAAGAGCTAACAGGACAAAAATAGCGTCAACAAAGGCAGCCAGAAAGAGCGACTTAGAGTTAACTGAAGCGAACGCTACAAACTGAAATCAGGCAAGTATCCGATTGAGCTTCAATGATGGCAGGTAATGCCATCCGTCTTCGGTGATCATTTTACTTGTCATTCCAACGCGTTTTAATTCGCTATTGATACAAGTTATAAGTCGATATAAAAGCGATAGCCTACACCGGGCTCAGTCCGCACATACTGAGGTTCACTCGGGGAGTCGCCTAATTTTTGCCTTAAGTGACTGACCACAATTCGTAGATAATGTGTGTCTTCTGTATGAGCGGGTCCCCAAATTTCTTTGAGCAACTGAGTCTGAGTGACAACGCAGTTAGGTGACGACGCCAATTTAGACAATACTGCGTATTCCTTGGGTGTGAGTTCGACAATTTGATGATCAACTTTAACCAGCCTGCGACTTAAATCAATCTGTAACTTGCCATCATCTAATATGGGTAATTTTTCAGGTTTGATATGGTCCCTTAAAATCGCTCGCACCCTTGCCAGTAACTCTTCCACACTAAAGGGTTTGGTCACATAATCCTGCGCGCCAGCATCTAATGCTGCGACTTTTTCTTTATCTTGATTGCGAACCGACAATACAATCACAGCAACATCGGACCATCCCCGTAACTCCTGTAGCACTTGATGGCCTTCCATATCCGGCAAGCCTAAATCCAAAATAACTAATTCAGGTTGCTGTCGAGCAACAGCTGCGAGCCCTTGCTGACCATTTTCAGCTTCGGTAACGTCATAGCCCTCACTGGTGAGTGCAATCCGCAGCATGCGGCGTATTTGGGTCTCATCATCGATAACCACGATTTTTATTGCCACGTCTCTAGTCCATTCTGTGGTTTATTAAGGATATTTTGGCTAAAAATGATTAGCCAGGAACGGGATAGTCTAACGGCAATTCAACTTCAAAACGAGTACCTTGCCCCTGTAGGCAATCGGTAACGCGAACACTACCGCCGTGTGCAGCTATCATGCCTTTGCAAATAGCCAGCCCCATACCTGTATTCTGTTTTTTCTGATCGCCATCGGCAACCACATAAAACATATCGAAAATTTGATCCCTATGGCTGGCGGGAATCCCTGGCCCTCTATCTTCAATGGCAATACAGCAACGGTGATTAGAAATGGTCAATTCAATACAAATAGGCTCTTCTGGTGGTGAAAATCGAACAGCATTCTCTAGAATGTTAAATAATCCTTGCTCAATCAGCGCCGCATGCACAAAGAGGAGTGGGGGTTCTTTTTCTCTGTGATATTCAACGATTGCATTAGGGAAATAGCGTTTAAGCCTGCCAAGTACGCTGCCAATAATGTCATCTGCCGAAACCCAATCACGCTCTATGCTCAAAGTGCCATGACCCAGACGTGTCATATCGAGTAGATTTTGGATATAGCTGTCCAAGCGACGGCTTTCTTGCAAAATAGTATCAAGTAGTTCGTTACGGTCGGCCTCTAGCAATTGTTTATTCAATAATTTTAAGCTCTCCGCCGCCCCCATCATGGCTGAGAGTGGTGATTTTAGATCGTGAGACACTGACGATAATAATGCGGAACGTAACTGCTCAATTTCTGTTTTCACCCGTGCCGATTCAAGATCTGACACTAACTGAATACGCCGCCATGTATTAGCGCCTTGCTGTAACATGGCCAGAATAAGCTCTCTATCAAACGGACTGAGTTCGTTGACCGTAGGTTGCCAATCTAAAATCGCCGCGCCAATCGTCGTACCTTCCAGTTCAATGGGGAACACACTCACACCCGATGCGCTCAAGGTATCGCTCAAACGCCCCGCCGCTTGCCCATGGCGCAAGGTCCAATCGATTGCGGCTAAATCAAGGTCGTTAAATGGCGTATTCAGCAGCGGTAAATAGGATCGCTGACCATCTTTACGCTGCAAAACAATATAACAATCGGCATTCACTGAACCAGCAATCTTGCGCCCTATCGTTTGCCAAAGGGCTTTTTCATCATCGGCGACCGATAATTCTTGGGCAACATCTTTTAAGGTTTCAGCATAACGATTTGACTCACGCAGTAAAATAAACTGATTTCGGATCCGAGATGCCGCAGGGCCACTGATAAGCCCTATACACATCAAAAAGATTAAAGTGGCAATATCATCCTGACTATTTACATTCATAGTAAATTTGGGATCAGTAAGAAAAAAATTAAAGCTGAAAAAAGACCACACCGCAGTTGCCATGGCAGGCCTAGCGCCATAGGTTAAGCCAATGCTGACAATCAAGAAAACATATAACAACACCAGATTGCCATTACTGAGCCAAGTATCTAAAAATGCCACCAGCGGAAAAATAACCACCACGCCAATCAGCCCAAGAATATGGCCTCGAAGATCACCAAAACTGGCTTTAGGCGTAATGGGATCTCGTACTTGCATTTGGTTTTCGGGTGCGTGATAGACACTCACCTCAACAGGTAAACCAGACTCAATCAAGCGTTGATACAGCCTTTTACGCCACCAAGGATAGGTGCGTTTCACACCCGCGCCGACTAATACTGTGTTAATTCGATGCAGGGCTATGTAAGGTAAAATGGCCTGATAACTGCTCGTGTCGCGTAATACTTCGGTCTGCGCGCCAAGTTCCTTCGCTAAGGCAAAGGCCTCATTTAGCCTTTTCCGCTGATAAAGGCCCAGCGCTTTGCCGGTATCGACCCAAAGCACTAACCAAGGAATTTGCCGCCGCTCGGCAATCTGTCGGCCTATGCGGATCAAGTATTGATGATCACTGCTGTTGCTCACTAAAACCAACAATCTGTCTTTGAGTACAAACTCTGTGCCGAGAGCCTTAGCATCTAGCTCGCAAATCAGCTTGGCATCGACTCGCTCTATGACTTTTTTCATTGCTAATTCGCGCAGTGCAGTCAAATTCGAGACCGAAAAAAAAGCATCTAAAGCCGAGCGAGCATACTCTGGCAGATAAACTTTGCCTTGCTGTAAGCGTTCGATGAGTGTTGATGGCGGTAAATCGACAAATATAATTTCATGGGCTTCATCAAGGAAGCGATCGGGGACTGTTTCCCGTACCCGCACTTGAGTAATTTGCAACACCAGATCATTCAAACTGACCAAATGTTGGATATTGACTGTGGTATAGACATCAATGCCCGCAGCCAATAATTCTGCGACGTCTTGATAGCGCCGTTTATGGCGACTACCGGGGACATTCGTGTGGGCCAACTCATCGACTAAGATAAGCTTAGGCCGACGAAGCAGCGCCGCATCCAAATCGAATTCCGTTAAACGATTATGATGATAATCAATGGGTTTACGTGCCAATACCTCAAAACCCGCTACCATAGCCTCGGTATCGGCACGCCCATGGGTTTCCACCAGTCCAACCAGCAAATCGACACCTTGCTGGGCCATTTCCCTTGCCGCACTGAGCATTGCATAGGTCTTGCCCACGCCAGGTGCCGCTCCAAGAAAAACCGTCAGTTTACCTTTATCATTTTGCTGTATCTGACTTAAGAGCGCATTGGCTTGCTGTGTTTGACTGATTGGTACCACGATTAGAAACTCCTTGAAAGACTCACTATCCAGCGCGCATCACACAGGGACTGGCACTGACTCTGCGATAAATCCGTATCGACATAACCGACACTCAACACATCCTGCTCAGTCATATTGAGGTTCAGCCCAACTCGCCAATCTAAATAGTGGCTATTGCTAGCGGCCATAGAACCTAAAAACAGTGCCATATCTTGCTGAGAAGCAAAAAAATTGCTCCCAAGATGCAGTACTAGACTTACATTAGAGAACAGCTGCGGTTCATAACTGGCATAAACATACTGAAAATCGTCCACATTCTCGCCAAAATAATCAGGAGAATAAACCAGCCCTAACTTAGCATCGGCGTAGCTTACCACAGCATAAATTTCGTTATAACTCAGGTCGGTATCGTCCTGAGAGTATTGGTAACGTATCACGCCTAGGTCCGTTGTTAAGCCATTATCCCAATCCTTGGCCCAGCCAGCGGACAAGTCGAGTTCTAAACTTCCATCCCCAAATTCGATGTTACTGCCCCAAAGCGAGCCATACCAGCCAGAATCATGACTTAAGGTATACCCTGCTTGAACTGCAGGTCCTTCATCAGTTTGAGAAATACCGCGAAACGCATAATCACTGATGAGCATCACACTCCCTTGACTCTGCCAAGAGGCATTGCCCCCATGAGTCTCAGTGCTGGCAAACGCGCCCATAGAGAGTGAAGATAATGCCATCATTACACCCGCACAGAGGCGTGAACAAGGAGCAGACTTAATCGGTAACATAAAAATTTATCCTTAAATTCAGTAGAATATTGTTTTATTGAGCGTGTTTAGCAATCTGGTCAAGAGCGAGGTTGAGCTTGAGCACATTGACGCGCGCTTGCCCAAAAATGCCCCACTGCGGTGGTTCGATAAATTGCGCCACTAAGGTCAACACTTGTGGTTCGGCTAACTGTCGAGCCTGAGCCACGCGCGCGACTTGCAGTTTGGCTGCAGCGGGTGAAATATGGGGATCCAGTCCCGCCCCCGATGTGGCGAGTAAATCCACAGGGATATCAGCGGCCTGAACAGATTCTCTGGCTTGGATTTCTTGGCTTGTTGCCATCACACGTTCACGTAACGCCGGGTTACTCGGCGCAAGGTTACTACCACCTGTCGCCATAGGATCGTAACCGACAGCGCTCGGCCGACTAAAAAAATAGGCCGGATTAACAAAGGGCTGAGCGATGAACTCAGACCCCATAGCGATATTATCCCTGTGGATCACACTGCCCTTAGCTTGTACGGGAAATAAAGCGCCACCGAGCTGAGTCACAGTGCCGGTATAGACAACGCCACACACAAATAACAGGGCAAGACTGGCTCTCAATCCCATAACGGCATGCTGAGTTTTAGTGGTATATACGATTGAATTCATTACTGTCTCCTAGAGCATAAGGGCAATGATTGAGTCGAGTGCTTTAATGCCGACAAAGGGTAAAATCACCCCACCTAAGCCATAAATCAGCATGTTATTTCGCAGTAATTTTTCGGCACTTGTGGGTCTGAGTTTGATGCCTTTTAATGCCAATGGAATTAAGGCGGGAATGATAAGAGCGTTAAATACGAGCGCTGCGAGTACGGCAGAGGTTGGGCTGTGAAGCTGCATCAGATCCAGTGCACCAATCGCAGGCAAAGCCCCCGCAAATACCGCTGGAATAATGGCAAAATACTTAGCCACATCATTAGAGAGGGAAAATGTAGTCAAGGCGCCACGGGTGATCAGCAATTGTTTTCCGACTTCAACGATAGCCAGTAATTTAGTGGGATCAGAATCCAAATCCACCATATTGCCAGCTTCTTTAGCGGCTTGGGTACCTGAGTTCATCGCAAGACCTACATCGGCCTGCGCTAATGCCGGCGCATCGTTAGTGCCATCCCCCACCATAGCCACTAATCGACCTTTGGCCTGCTCTGCACGAATAAGGGCAAGTTTATCCTCAGGTTTAGCTTCAGCGACAAAATCATCGACCCCAGCTTCGGCGGCAATCACGCCAGCCGTTAGCGGATTATCCCCAGTCACCATGATGGTCCGCACACCGAGCGCTCTTAAACGGGCAAACCGCTCCGCAACGCCTGGCTTAATCACGTCACTTAAGGCTATAACCCCTAAAATGTGCGTGCCACTGGCGACGACTAAGGGAGTGCCCCCCTGCAAAGCCACTTTGCGGATAAGCGCGTTAACAGATTCAGGCCAGTGAATTTGATGCTGCTGCGCCCAAAACTGCATCGCATCGCCCGCGCCTTTAATGCCTTGAATACCATCGGTTAAAATCACCCCAGAAACCCGAGTCTCCGGCGTAAAAGGGATAAAAGTCGCATCCGTAGGTTTGACGGGCAATACCGCGCCCAAATCTATGGCCAATTTGAGTACAGATTTCCCTTCAGGGGTGGGGTCATCTAGAGAAGACAGTACCGCCGCATCACGCAACATCTCAGCAGCAATGCCTTTCACGGGTAAAAATGCGGTCGCTTGACGATCACCGAAAGTGATAGTGCCCGTTTTATCCAGCAGTAACGTATCGATATCCCCCGCAACTTCCACGGCTTTACCCGATTTAGCGACCACATTGGCGGCTAAGGCGCGGTTCATGCCTGCAATACCAATGGCAGGTAACAAGCCACCAATCGTCGTTGGGATCAAACACACTAACAGCGCAATTAACATAGTGTAATCAAGGCTTGCACCGACGAAACCCGCCATGGGTGGCAAAGTCACCACCACGATGAGGAAAACCGCAGTCAATGATGCAAGTAGCACAGTCAACGCCGTTTCGTTCGGTGTTTTCTGACGCTTTGCCCCTTCGACCAGCCCTATCATGCGATCTAAGAAGCTATTCCCAGGATCGTTGGCAACCAGCACGGTAATTTCACCCGTAAGTACCTTAGTGCCGCCAATCACACCGGAATGATCTGTACCCGCTTCACGCAGCACAGCCGCAGATTCACCGGTAATCGCCGATTCATTGATAGTGGCTATCCCTTCGATGATTTCACCATCGGCAGGAATATAATCACCCTGTAAAACCTTCACCTTATCGCCTTTGACAAGCAAAGTTGCGGATACTGACTCCAACTCACCGTGGCGTATACGCCGAGCCTGCAAGGCCTCTTTCGCCGACTTTAAGCTGGCCGCTTGTCCGCGACCCCTTGCCTCTGCCACGGATTCCGCAAAGTTAGAAAACCACACGGTAAGTAAAAGAATAAGGGTCGTGGCTAACTCAAAACCAACAGTCTCGCCATTGATGAACTTTTGTCCTGTGATCAAAGCGGCGAGTAAACCGCCCACCATCACCACGAACATCACTGGGTTGCCAGCCATACTCACTAAGGACATTTTCTTTACAGCACCGAAGGCAGCTTGCTTCACGCCGGCGCTATCTAATATTTGAGCAGGTTTATGCATGACTATTTCTCCAGACTCATAGTGGCAAGTTCTAAAGCTTCGCCAATAGGCCCTAATACCGCCGCAGGTAAGAAAGACAGGAAGTTAATGATTAAAATCACAGCAATAAGGGTGAAACAAAAGGTGGGACTCTCGAGCTTCAAGCTCGCGTTACTGCCGGGGCTCACTCTTTTACTCGACATCATCCCCGCAATCGCCAGCGGTAAAAACAGCGGCAGGTATCGACCGAGTAGTAAGGCGATAACGCAACTGATATTCCACCAAGGCGTGTTATCACCTAAGCCTTCAAAACCCGAACCGTTATTAGCAAAAGCGGAGGTATATTCGTAAAAGACTTGCGAAATTCCATGAAAGCCGGGGTTGCTGTTGCCCGTAATACTCGGGATAGCCACAGTGATCGCCGTCAAACCTAAGACGCACAAGGTAGGTAAAACTAATAAACTTCCCAAAAGGGTGATTTCACGGGTTTCGAGCTTACGACCAAATATCTCTGGCGTACGGCCAATCATCAATCCCGATAAGAAAACAGCAATCCACACATAAACGATAAAGTTAACAAAACCGCAGCCAATACCGCCCCATATCGCATTGAGTAACATGCCTGATCGTGTCATCAATCCCCCTATTGGATTGAACGAATCGTGCATAGCATTGACCGAACCGTTAGAGGTTTGTGTGGTAAAAGAAGCCCATAGCGCCGATAGCTCAGGTCCAAAGCGAACTTCTTTACCCTCCATATTAGGCCCTTGGGCGCTTAATCCCGCAAAGGCAGCGTTGGGTTGCAACTCGCTGTACACAGTTGCCCCCAGAAAACTGACGCTCAATAAACCCATAGCAACCAGAGCCATCAAGGTAAATTTTTTGCGTCTTAGCATTCCGCCAGCCATAAAGACGACGGCCATAGGGATCAGCACTAAGGCAATGGTCTCGATTGCATTACTGACTGGCGTTGGGTTTTCAAGAGGGTTACTACTGTTGGGGCCATACCAGCCCCCGCCATTAGTGCCTAACTGCTTGATGGCCACCATAGAAGCAACGGGGCCGATCGGAACGACCTGCTCATTGATAGGTGATGCAGAATCTAAGGTGTTTACTTTTTGCGCACCGTCAAAACTACTCGGTACGCCTTGCCAAGTCAGTAACAGCGCCACAATAGCCGCTAATGGCAGCATAAGTCTGAGCACACCGCGCACTAAGTCAACATAATAGTTACCCAGATTTCGAGCCTCGCCCTCTTTGGCGCTGTCATTATTCAACCCGCCTAACATTCCCCGCAAAATCGCCACACAAACCGCCAGCGCCATGGCTGGAGTAACAAATTGCAGCGTGACAATGACAAATCCTTGGGATAAATAACTGAGCTGAGCCTGCCCGGAATAGTGCTGTTGATTGGTATTGGTGAGGAATGACACCGCAGTGTGCAAAGCCAGATCCCAAGATAATGGTCCTATACCATCGGGGTTAAGTGGTAACACATGTTGGAATTTAAGGATAAGAAACGCCAAAATGCCAAGTACCAAGTTGCTGATAAGAAACGCCGCACCATAGGATTTCCATGTCATTCCCGAATGGGCATTTACGCCTATAGCCCGATAAATCCACTTTTCAATGGGATTAAATAAACGATCTGAAAAATGGGACTGACCAGAGAAAACCCCTGTCATATAGGATCCCAACAGCCATGCGAGCCCAAGCGCAGTAGTAAAAATAAGGGTAATTTCAAACATAACGACTCCTAAAACTTATTAGGGGCAAACATTGCCACTGCTAAGTAGATGAAAAGTGCTATGGAAAGTATTAGAAATATCCAGTCCATATAATTTGTCCTTAAGAAAGTGAGTAACAGGACAAATATATGAATTAACCGCGTAAAGTCTCTAGAGTTCAAATGACTAATCCCGTAAAGAATACGTAAAAGTCATCATAATCAGTGGTAAATAAGGCCACAATAAACCATGGCATTAGCTATAAAAGTAAAATAAAAATGCCAGCTAGAAATACTAACTGGCATTAACACATGACCAAGCGATGATATTGTAGATTAATTAAGCTCTATATTTTGCATTTTATTATAGCTATCAGTCTTAATCTCTTTAAGTACACCTTTATTTTCATCAATAAATAATGCTTTTATATCATTCTGATCAGCGACGACTAATCCTTCTTGACTTCCTAAACATAATAACGCTGTAGACCAAGCATCTGCTCTAGCCGGATCCGTTGCCAATACAGTTACAGATACTGTGTTATGGGTTACGGGTTTACCGGTTCGCGCATCAATAATATGTGAATAACGCTGCCCTAAATGATCAAAATAATGACGATATGTACCCGATGTCATGATCGCTTGAGGGAAATTAATAAGCAGAACCTTTTGCATTATTCGCTGTTCGGGCAGTGGTTTTTCAATCGCGATTTTCCAAGCAGAACCGTCGAGCTTACTGCCGTGTACGACCATTTCACCGCCAATCTCTACCAAATAATTATCGATATTGTATCGCTTTAGCACATCTGCAACTTTGCCTACGCTATATCCCTGTCCAATCGAAGATAAATCAAGATGTACCTCTGGCAAATCTTTAGTTAACATTTGATTATCAATACTTAAATGATGTAAGCCAACATAGGTTAATGTCTGTTGAAGTGCATTTTCTGTAGGAATAGTTAATTGATTATGGGTAAATCCCCACAAATCGAATAATGGTTTAATGGTCAAATCATAACAACCCTCCGTTTTTGAAGTGACCTCCTTGGCTATCCCTATGAGCCCTAAAATATCATCCCCGACCGCCATAGCGGAGTGCATACTGTTAAAACGAGAAATCACTGAATCTGAACGGTAAGTAGACATATGAAGATCTATTTCTGCCAATTGCCGCTCAATCTCGCGATTTATCTCTGTACTATTTAACTTGTCTTTACTCCAAAATGTCACATGCCAACTCGTTCCCTGCGCAAGGCCTTCTAACTTGGTATAAACTGGCGATTTCTGACACCCTACTAGCATAATGAGTAATATACATCTCAATAACCATTTCATTTACTGACCCTCCCAGTCAATTCGACAAATCAACCATAAAATACACTTAAAATTAAAATCGCCAGAATGCCCGTGAGAAAATGATGAGTACAGGAAATATTTCTAATCGCCCAAAAAGCATAGCGACACACATCAGCCATTTAGCCGCATCTTTTAACGTGCCAAATCCAGATGCAGTGTCACCATAACCAATTCCCATATTATTAATGCACGCAGCGACGGTTCCAAAGGCGGTGGCAAAATCATGTCCAATGGCGACCAATCCCCATACAAAAACGCAAGTAAAAAATATGTACAGGAAAAATAATCCCCATACTGAACGAATGACTCTGTCTGAAACAACTTGGCCACTGATCTTTGTCGTTAAAATGGCATTAGGATGAACCAATTGATGAATTTCTCGGATCCCTTGACGGTACAAAAGTAAAAATCTGACAGCTTTAATACCGCCACAAGTAGAACCAAAGCATCCACCAAAAAAGCTCGCGCCTAATAATAAAAGCACAATATGACTGGGCCAATTAGGATAACCTGCAGAGCCTAATCCATTGTCCGTCATAACTGAAACTGTTTGAAAAAATCCATGTACCAATGAATCTTTAATATCAAAAGTTTGAGTACGATTCAGCTCTAAACAAGCGATCCCAACAACGATAGATAATATGAGAATAAAAAATCGAACCTCCGCATTATACCAAATAGGCTTGAAGCTTCGCCGAACTAACACTATGTAGTATAAGGCGAAATTGATTGCTGCCAGTATTGAAAACACACCACCCACAAGCTCAATTGCAGCACTGTTATAATATCCTAAGCTGTCACTATGTGTGGAAAATCCACCCAATGAAACGGTAGATAGACTATGACATATGGCATTAAACCAATTCATTCCTGCAAGTTTATAAGCAACTGCACAACCTAAGGCAAGTACGCTATAAAGCCCCCATAAATTTCGAGCCGTATCCGCAAGGCGGGGCGTCATCTTTTCCTCTTTCATGGGACCTGGCATCTCAGACTGATATAATTTTGCGCCACCAATACCAAGAAATGGCATAATTGCAACGGCCAAAACAATTATCCCTAACCCACCGAGGAAATTAAGCTGTGCTCGATAAAATAAAATCGATTTGGGTAGTTCATCAATATCTGAAAAAATCGAGGCTCCAGTCGTCGTAATGCCAGACACACCTTCAAACATGGCATCGGTTAAACTCAAGTCCAATCGTCTATCAAGAAGAAAAGGTAATGCACTCATTAAGGAAAATATCAGCCAAAATAAACAAGCGACCATGAAGCCATCACGTTTTTGCAGATTTTTATTTTCCTCACTTGTCATCTTCCAACCGACCACACCAATAAAAAGGGAGAGGAGGAATGTGATTAAAAATGGAGTGATATATCCATCTTTATAAAATAATGCAACAGCGATAGGCATCAACATGGTGAAGCTATATATGACAATCAAAAAGCTACATAGATGAATTATGGTATGAAATCGAGAGCTAGATTTCTGTATTCCACTGACTGCAATCATTCCAACTCACCTTTAGATATTTATCGTGAAAGACTTAATGAATAATTTATTAGGTATCATAAAATACGAGCGCTCATGTCCTGTTCTAAAATCATGTGCAATCGATAACAAAGTTAGGTTACGAAATAGATCTTCCCCTAATACTCTTTGTTGTCGTCTAAGGTGGACTGCAAGTTGACTTATCGTCACGACAATGGCTATGACAATAAAAGCGATTAGATTGATAAGAACAGCCACATCTATCATTGGGAAGGAATAATAAGGAGCGTTAAATAAAAAATAAACAGAATAGCTTCAAAAAATGCAGCCATATACGCATATTGAAAACAACATTGAAGTGTAATCATAACGACAACGAGTTGGAGTAAAATAAGAATGCTTTAGATGACACCCTCCAAGATGGTAGATATAAGCAAATAGCGAGTAGGCACTCAGAAATAAAGCTCAACCTAACAGAGAGTTTAAAAACACTTAGTTTGTCCATCAAAATGTAAGTCGTTATGTCATACAGATTTTCACTTTAACAGACGAAAACAATTCTGACGCGTAAAAAAAACGTAAAAAAATACGGAAATTAACTTTAGATAGACGAAATTAATAACATTATACGTTTGAAATCCCCAATCAATTTAACTGGGGATGGCTAGTATCAATATACTTAAATGGCTAAGGCTTGCTCAAGATCGGCAATCAAATCTTGAGGATCTTCGACGCCAATGCTCAATCTAATCAGGTTGTCATTCACCCCTGAAGCTAGCCGACTTGCGGCATCCATAGCAGCATGGGTGGTACTTGCTGGGTGACAGGCAAGGCTCTCTAAGTCGCCTAAACTGACCGCTTGAGTAAACAAGTTCAAATGATCTAAAAACTGCGCCGCTCGATTAAAACCCCCTTCGAGCTCAATACTCACCATACCGCCAAAGGCGTTGATGGTTTCACTCAGAACTTGATGACCTTGATCCTCTGCTAGCCCTGGGTAATAAACTTTTGCAACGCTCGGATGGGTTGCAAGAAAAGCGGCGACCTTAGCCGCGCCCGCAAGATGAGCATCCATTCTAAGTGCTAAGGTACGTAAGCCTCGCTGTAATAAATAGGCTTCCTGTGGCCCAATCGCGGCGCCGATATGTTTAAGCGCTATAGTGCGAATAGGTTGCATTAATGCCTTAGGTCCAGCGACAACACCTGCGATCAAATCGCCATGGCCACTTAAATACTTAGTGGCACTGTGCATCACAATATCAATGCCATGTTCCAGCGGTTTGAATAAATACGGGGTTAAAAACGTATTATCACAAATGGTTATAGCGCCCACTTTTTCGGCGGCACGCTTAACCTTACGGTAGTCACTGACTTTTAAGGTCGGATTGGTGATGGGCTCAAATAAAATAATTTTTGTTTCGGCGGTAATCTCTGCCAATAAATGATCATCATCTTGATAACGGCGCACAGTAATACCCGCGCGGGTTAACGTTTGGATTAAAAATGCCGCAGTGCCACCGTATACGGGGTCGATAAATGCGATTTCATCACCTTGACTCGCTAAGGCATAGAAAATACTGCTGATTGCCGCCATCCCACTCGCAACAACGAGTGCTTCATCAGCCCCTTCCAGTTGTGCTAATTGATATTCAAGCGCCTGCACTGTCGGATTCGCCATGCGACTGTAGATAAAGCCCGGTTGCTCACCTGCAAAACGGGCTCGACCATCCTCGGCACTACCGTAGGCGAAGGTGCTACTTTGATAGATAGGAGTTGTAAGCGCGCCCGTCGAGTTATCAGCGGCATAATGGGTGTGAAGTAATTTAGTTTTAAATTGCATAATAGATCCTAATAACCATTAAATGGCATGAGCGAATGAGGCGTAATGTGCTTGAGCAACGTCGGGATGAGAGCGCAAACGCCCTTTTAATACGTTCTGGCCCACTTGGTGGAAAAGAGGATTTAATGGATCGCTTGCCGGTCCTTGAGCTTGGTTCGCCAAATGCTTTGGCAAAGGTAACAAAGGAACTGTCGCATTCAACTGCGCCGCCATAAAAAAGGCACACGAGTAGCGCTCGACCCCAGCAGGCGGGCTAGTAACCCTATGGTTGGTTGCCTTTAAATACCCATTAGAAGCCAACTCAAGTAATTCACCTATATTCACCACAAAGGCGTCTTCTAATGGCGGTATGCTTAACCAACCGTTGTCAGTCTGAACCTCTAAACCGGATTGCTTATCTTGCAGCACTAAGGTCAAATAGCCAGGATCTTTGTGTGCCCCTACGCCTTGGCCTGAAGTCTGTCCATCCGCGCTGGGATAGCGAATAAGCTTCATATGCTGATAAGGACCCGCTTCGATCGTGGCATCAAAGGCGCTTTCTGGCTGCTCTAGCGCAACAGCTAAAGCCCTCAATAGTGTGACACTGGTATCGGCTAAATCCTGTTGCCATGCCAATAAAGTCGATTTCATCTGTGGTAATTGTGACGGCCATTGATTAGGCCCCTGTAGCTGCCACCATATAGGCATATCAGACTGCTGAGGGTTAGCCACTTCTTCTTGCATGATATCAAACTGTTCCCGCAAGTCCGGTTTCCCTAAGGTCAATTCACCTTGCAAACGGGTATAACCGCGAAAATGCGGTGTATTAGCCATTTTCACCGCAAGTTTATCTACGACGGGCAGCGCAAAGAAATCTGCCGCTAACTGAAGTACTTGCTGCTGTCTAGCAAGCTCAATGCCGTGGCCTGTGAGATAGAAAAACCCTATTCTTCTGGCAGCATCGGCAAGCTTAGTAATAAAAGCGTTACGACGTTGTCCACCGGCATGCCAATCACTTAAATTCAATATCGGTAATTGTTCCATCAATGACTCCCATTTAATGCATTATCTGAGCCGGATTCTATGCCTTTATGGGTCGATGGATAATGAATTAATAACTATTTGATATATTAAACAGTAATAATAGATCATTTAGATATATGGACATCTAGGCTTCTATACTGCTAGATTTGAATTTTAAAGGTTAAACAGCGGTAATTATTAGGCCAACTCAAACCGCACCACTCAGATAAACATCATAAGCCATACTGCTTAATGATATTTATCTGGTTACTTTTCAAGATATTAGTAAAATTAAGATATAAAAATAAAAGCGAGCCCACTTTTGCGGCACTCGCTTTTTAAGGTTTCGAAGTTTTAACGTTTCTAAGTCATGTCAGTTATAAACCTAGATGCTTCTACAAATGACATTATTGATCATGCCAAATCAGCACTTGGGCTGGCTCACCATTACTACGGGTGGCGCGGTACATACCTTCGGTATTAAATGGCGTAGCAATATTGCCACGCTGATCGACTGCAATCACACCACCTGAACCGCCAGCAGTGATAAGACGTTGATTAATAACTTCATCTGCAGCCTGAATGATGGATTTTTGCTGATATTTCACCTTGGCACAAATATCCCCCGCGACGAGGTAACGGATAAAGAATTCACCATGACCCGTTGCCGATACGGCACAAACACCGTTTTCAGCATAAGTGCCAGCACCGATGACAGGAGAGTCACCGATACGACCAAAGCGTTTTGCCGTCATACCACCGGTCGATGTACCTGCAGCTAAGTTACCCTTTTTATCTAAGGCGACAGCACCAACGGTACCAAATTTGTAATCGAGGTCCTTCATCTCAACATTAGCAACTTGTTCAGATTTAGCCGCAGCTTGCAGTTTTTGCCGTGCATCGAGTAATTGCTGATAACGCTCGTCAGTATCAAAATGACGGTTTGGCACTAAAGTAAAACCTTGAGTCAGTGCAAATTCTTCCGCTCCTGCGCCCGAGAGCATCACGTGCTCAGATTTATTCATCACGGCCAAGGCTAAGTCAATTGGATTGGCAATATGACGCACTCCAGCGACAGCGCCGGCATTCATCGTTTTGCCATCCATAATAGAGGCATCTAATTCATGTCCGCCGTCATAGGTATAAACCGCGCCTATACCAGCATTAAACAGAGCACTATTTTCAAGGATATTAATTGCGGTTTGTACTGCCACTAAGCTGTCACCGCCCTCCTCTAAGACTTTTGAGCCTTTATCGACCGCTTCCTTTAACTTATCTTTGTAGGCTTGGCGTTGTTCAGGGGTGAGATTAGCTTTAGAAATCGTCCCCGCGCCGCCGTGGATCGCAATGGCGAACGGTTTATCATTGGCAAAGGTGTTATGTGACATAAAAAGTAGGCCCGAAATAATTAAACTAAAGGTGGCTAATTTTGTTTTCATTCTTTACATCCCCTTAAAAAGTAGCGTCCTTTGTAACCATTTCATCGTGTAATTTCAATCATCTCCTTGCCTGTTGGTTTTATTCTGGCGACAATGATGCCAAATCACAGGGACTATAAAGTGCAGCCATTTTTGCAAATCACCTCACATTACATTCGTCTTTGCTTGTTTCTGAGTCTGATTTCAGTCACATCAGTCGCGGCAGCAGATGATTTTATCAAATTATCTGTTACAGGCGTAAATGAAGCGCTTCGAAGCAACATAGTTGCTCACTTAGGCGCTTTACCTGAATCTGAGGTGCAGCGCCGTGCCTTTTTGTTTAATGTCGATGACAATATCAGCACCGCCTTAGAATCCATGGGCTACTATCACGGTGAAGTAGAAGAAAAGCTGATTGAGCATGACAAGGGACCGTGGGAATTAAAACTTGAAATCAGCCCCGGCGAGCCAACCATTGTTCAGTGGGTCGATATTAATTTTAGTGGTGAAATGCTTGATGACCGAGCCTTCGATCAATGGCTCGCAAAGGTCAACATTAAACCCGGCGATGTGTTAAATCACGGTGTTTACAGCGACGTAAAATCGCAACTCGTCACCTTAGCCTTGGCACGAGGTTACTTCGATGGCGAATTTACTGAATCACAAATTAAAGTTAACCGCGATATTAATACCGCACAGGTAAGTTTACATTTTGATTCAGGCAAACGTTACCGATTTGGCCAAGTCAGTTTCGATGGCCATAGCTTAGAACCCGATATATTAGAGGATCTTATCCCCTTTAAAGAAGGTGCTTCATACTCAACTCGCCGTGTAAGCGCCTTGAATCGTCAGTTATTAGATACTGGTTATTTCGCCAATATCAAAGTGATCCCGCAAATCGATAACGTCGAAGATAACCATATTCCAATGCGAGTCGAATTAACGCCTAAGGCAAGTCACGCAATTGAACTCGGTTTTGGTGGTGATATTGGCAAAACAGATCAAGCCTTTGATCCGAGGGTGCGCGTGACTTGGCGTACACCACAAATCAATAAATACGGGCATTCCCAAGAAACCAGTCTCGAATGGTCGCCCGATAGACCAAAGTTATTAACCACTTATACGATTCCGCTCACACATCCCTTAGACGATCAATTAAAGATCCGCCTCGGTTTGCTGCGGGACAAATACGGTGTGACTCAAGTATATGATGCCGAGAATCGTGATTTTAGTAACACAGGCCAGCTCGAGTCGACTAAGTACCTTCTGGGACTATTACGTCAGCAAAGACTAGAAAATCAATGGCTAATGAGTTATTCGTTGGAGGCCATACGCGAAGAATATACCCAGTCTGACGTCGATTATATGCCGTCGTTTTATCTGGCAGGAATTAACTTTTCTCGAACTAGCCGGGGGGATAACTCACTGGATCCTAAATCCGGGTTTAGACAAATTTACAGCCTAGACTATGCCGATCCCTATTTAGGATCAGAAACCCGCCTAGCCCGCTTACAAGCTAAATTTAAATGGATTGATACCTTCTTCGATAACCACAGAATCGTCGCTCGTATTGATTTAGCAGCCAACTTAGCTAACGAAAATGATCTTGCCTCTATCCCACCATCACTTCGCTATTTTGCCGGTGGCGATCAGAGTGTCCGCGGTTATGGTTATCAAGAACTCGGCCCCTATTTAGACTATGTTGCTGACGATGGAAAAACCAATCGCGAGGTTATCGGTGGCCGCTATTTAATGGTTGGTAGTTTGGAATATCAATATTATGTGACCCCCACTTGGCGGGTCGGCACATTTATCGATGCGGGTAACGCCTTCGATAATAATCAATTTGAACCTGTCGTCTCTGTCGGTGGCGGTATCCATTGGATCTCCCCGATTGGTCCAATCAAATTAGATTTAGGGGTCGGATTGAAAGAAACTGAGACCATTGAAAGATCATGGCGAATTCACCTAACCATGGGGACAGATCTATGAGTCAGCCCCCAGAGCATAATAAGCCAAGCGAACAAGATATCGTTGATAATCCCATCATTGAAGCCAATGAAGCCGAAGCCACTGAAACCATAGTGACCTCTGTCACCCCATCGGTGTCATTCATTCAAAGACTGTGGCGGCAGTTCAAACTCTGGACTCGGATTATTATCTATGTGCCATTGGGGCTTTTAGTGTTAATCGCCCTATTACTCGGCACTGAATTTGGCTCGCGCATTACCGTGGGTTTAGCCGATCAATTTGTACCCGATCTTGAACTGACTTATACCTCTGGTTCCATTAACAAAGACTTAGCCCTATCACACGCGGCTTGGTCTATGGCCGGAATGAACGTGCAACTTGAGGATCTGCATTTACTGTGGCAACCCGCCTGTTTACTGCAAAAACGCTTATGCGTGAATAGCTTATCTGCGGCTAAAGTCAATGTCACTATTGATACCCTAGCGCTTTCTGCAGACTCAAACGAAGCACCTGTCGCACCACTTGATGAAGAACCCAGCGAGCTCCTATTACCCTTTGATATTGTTTTAGATTCTGCTGAACTCAATGGCGTTAATATCCAAGTGGATGATATGCAATTTACCGCTAATCGTCTTAACGCAGAAGCACAATGGTTTACCGAAGGCTTGTCGGTTAAACAGCTATCCAGCGAAGGATTATTCATACTGTTCCCTGCATCAACCGATGTAGCAACGCAAGCCAGCACGGCAGCGGTAACGAATGCAGCAGATCCCAGTACAGCCGCGGGAACAACACCGACACCATCGGCCAGTCCGTCGCTACCAAAAGAGGCTGAATGGGCTTTAGCACAATTGCCACAGGTATTTATGCCTTTCCCTGTGACGGTCAATGCCCTAACGCTAGACAACACCACACTGCAAATCGGCGATCATAAAGATGTTTTTAGCCATGCAGAACTACAAGGCCGTTTCCGTGAATACCAATTGACCTTAGACCATCTCGCCATTAGCCACACCGATGGCAGCGCCGATATCACAGGCAGCCTAACACTGGATAAAGATTATCCACTCGATTTAGAGGCAAATCTCACCCTTAACCAACTAGTCGAATTGCCAGATCTCACTCATCAAGTATTAACGTTAAAGCTGAGCCAAAGTTTAGGGCAGCTTCAAGTGAATGCCGTCGCCAAGGGCGATGCCGACTTTACGCTAGATGGCCAAATAACACTGCAAGACCCTAGCCTGCCATACAAGGTGAAACTTGAACAGACACGGCTTCAGTGGCCACTGAAGAACCCTGAATACTCGGTAAGCAATGCCACGCTCGATAGCCAAGGCGACCTTAATCGGCAAGAGGCGAGTCTTACTGGCCAACTGATCACACCCTTTCACAAAGTGCTCGACATAGACACTGACATCCAACATCAAGATGCTAAGTTAACCATCAATAATCTTGATGTAATGGGCGCGATTGGTAAGGTCAAACTCACGGGCGAACTCGATTATCAAAAAGCCATTAGCTGGAACGCCAATCTTTGGATCAATGACGTCAAATTACAAGAAATACAGCTGCCACAAACGGATACAGCGCAAAGTACAACGGGTTTACCGGACAGTTTGATTTCAGGAAAATTACGCACTAAAGGCTCATTTGCAGACCCCCGTTGGCAAGTATCCCTGAGCGATACTGAGCTCACTGGCACTTTACAAGGTTATCCCTTCGATATTACAGGGGATATCAGTGTGAATGATTCCCTGTATGTCAGTGCTAAGGGGCTGAACGCCAAAGTACTAGGTTCAACTCTGGCACTCAAAGGCGAAGCCAATGCCAACTGGGATCTCCAAGGTGAATTACAAGTGCCCGACTTTGGCCTGTGGTTACCTAAGGCCAGCGGCCAACTACAGGCGCAGATCAATGTCACTGGTGACGAGAAACACCCTCAGGTCGAGCTTACTGCGCAGCTGGCAGAACTTTACTATCAAAACATTAAACTGCAGGAATCTAATTTAAAGGCCTATTACAAGCCGCTAGATCAACATGAATTTGCTATCTCGCTAAAATCAAAAACCTTACAGATTGCAGAACAAAATTTAGATACAGTGACACTCGGGGCGAAAGGTACCATTAACGCTCAAAAACTCACTCTCAACGCCACGGGCGATCTTGGGCTCGATGCAACGATGAGCAGCCAATACGATGTGAAGAAGTCACGACTACAGCTCGATGTTGATCGTTTAAATCTCAACACGCCCGTAGGCCTATGGCAGCTCGATAACACCATTAATCTGGCTTGGGACCAAATCAAGAATCAAGGCAGCATTACGCCCTTTTGCCTCATGAATCCCAATAGCCGTATCTGCCTAAACAGTAATACACCAATAGGTAAAAAAGGCAGCGCACAGGTGAGCTACTCAGGTAATCCAGGGCAATTACTTATCCCAATATTACCAACGAATATGCGTTGGAACGGCCCTGCATCGCTATTAGCCAATGTTGCATGGGCTGCTGGCCGTAAGCCTACTGCCGATGTGAACTTTGATTTTGCTCCCGGCAGCATTATGCTCAAACGGGATAAAAATCGTGAAGTCACCATTAATTACCAAAACCTGTCATTAAAAGCGACCTTAGATGCAAAACGGCTGGCAACGGTTTTAGATTTTGAATCAGAAGGCGTGGCCAGTTGGCAGAGTGAGATTAACGTCAATGTCACACCCGATCGCACCCTGTCAGGTTATGCCAATATCAAGCAAATCAACTTGCAGCCACTTGGGGAGTTTTTCCCTCAATTAAATACAGTGCAAGGTTTACTGACGAGTCAACTTAACTTTGCGGGTAGTCTAGATGCGCCCGAAGTATCGGGGAGCATGGCCTTAACTGAGGGCGCCTTAGCCCTAACTGCAAACCCAACATTAATCGACAAAATTGACATGTCGATGTCATTTGCGGGTCAACAAGCGCAGCTTAAGGGACGCTGGATGATGGGCAATGGTTTAGGCAGAGTGAATGGTCAACTGCAATGGCCCCAAGGTCAATTTAGTGGCGAGTTAGCCCTCGAAGGCGATAAGCTCGCCGTGATCCAACCGCCACTGGCTATTCTCGATGTCTCCCCCGATATCAACTTAACCTTCAACAGTAAGCAACTGGCAGTAAAAGGAAAAATAGCGGTGCCTTCGGGCAACATTAAAATTGTGCCATTAGCGGAAGGCGGTGTCGCAGCCTCCGAAGACGTGGTATTTGACGATTCCATTGCCGCCACTCAGCCTAAAACTAGCCCCTACGCCATCGTTGCAGATCTGAATATCAGTGTGGGGAACGAACTCAGAATTGATGGTATGGGTCTCAAAGGTAAACTCCAAGGGACCTTAAAGCTACAGCAGCAAGCTTTCCGTCCTCCTTTGCTCTTCGGTAATATCAAAGTCAATCAAGGTAGCTACAAGTTTATGGGCCAAACCCTAAAAATCCGTACTGGTGAAGTGCAATTTGTGGGGCCAACGTCATTACCAAACCTGAATATTGAAGCGATACGGGAAATTAAGACTGAAGACTTAGTGGCAGGTGTACGCGTCACAGGCACGCCATCACGCCCAGTGGTGACCTTATTCTCCAATCCAGCCAAAGAGCAGGCCGAAATCTTGTCTTACATTATCAAAGGCAGTGGCTTTAACAGCGCCAATAATGAGCAAAATAACTCGCTGATGATGGGGGCTGCACTCGGTTTAGGATCACAGGTGGGCGGCGGCGCAATTAACAACCTAGGGAATACCGCGACAGGACTCATTGAAGAGTTTGGTTTCTCTAACGTGCAACTCGACACTAATGATGAAGGGCGTGTGGCGATCAGTGGCTTTATCGGCGATAACTTAATGGTGAAATACGGAGTAGGTGTATTTAACCCTGGTTACGAAATGACAGTCAGGTATTACTTGCTCTCACAACTCTATCTAGAAACCGTGTCAGGCACTTTAGGCCAATCACTTGATATCTATTACAACTTCAATATCAAGTAACCATATGAATACCAAGATATTGACACTAAAAAATTAGCATCCAATCACTCTAGCCAAACAATCTCAAAATACGCGTTACAGTATGTTGAGGTTGTTTGGGTAAAGCCTAAGTGTCTACCCATAAATACAAACAACTAAAAATCAGCCACAAAAAAAGCGCCCTTAGGCGCTTTTTGCTTCAGTTACGACAATTAAGCGTAAACGAAGTCAACGTGTTCAATGATTGGCTTGAACACGTGGCGTTGCATAGCTTGTGCACGAACACCCACTTCTTTGCCATCAACAACGATAGTCAGAGTAGAAGTGTAGAAGTCAGCATTAGCTTGAATGTTAATGATATCTTTGTGATCAAAAACAATAGAAACTGGCTCTTTGCCTTGGCCATAAATAACAGCAGGTACTTTACCAGCATGGCGTAGGCGGCGGCTCGAACCTTTCCCTATTTCAGTGCGGGTTTGTGCTTGGATAGTGTAAGACATGTGTTTCTCACTTAAATTTAGAGTAAAAAGTTGCCGGCATTTTCGACCAATGACGGCTCATATAAAGCGCGCGAATACTAACATAGATACCCAAGGCGCACAAGAATACCGCAAGCCCTCTATTTATCGGCGTCAGCGTTAGCAAAACAGACCGCTATTTATCAAATTGAGGAACTTGTATCTTGGCTGTTACGGCAGAGAAAAGGCTTTGATCTCAAACAAAAAACACGAGATCTAGATCACACTGGGAAATTGAGAAGCCTGTTAAGCTCGGGCAAATTTCGATAACTGCTGTGTCAAAAAATGCGTCATGCGCTATACCAGTTACAACAAGAAAATAGACTTTCATGCCAACTGGCCCGTGAACTCGTCTCTCTTATCGAAACCGTTCCTTATCAGCAAAATACCCTCGAATTAAAATTCTTAGAATTGCTTGCCTGCACCCAACAAAAAAACCGCAGCTTGATCTTACTTATGCAAATTATTGAGTCCGTCGATATTGAGTCGCAGAGGCAAAGACAATATCAATTTTCACAACGTCTCAGCCTATTGATCTGTGATTGGCAACAACATAGAGAAATGAACAAACTCAATCAACAATTTATCCCGCTGCTCAGACATTACTTGATCGAATCGCAAGCTTTGGAACAAGATTTTTATCAGCAGATCCAACAACAGATCATTGCTACCAGTGCCTTACCGGACCACAATCGACGTGCACAAAACCAGAATTAGGATAATAAC
The DNA here is from genome assembly GCF_013248875.1 of Shewanella sp. DC2-4. Classification (NCBI taxonomy): domain Bacteria; kingdom Pseudomonadati; phylum Pseudomonadota; class Gammaproteobacteria; order Alteromonadales; family Shewanellaceae; genus Shewanella; species Shewanella sp. DC2-4. Next base: position 2,269,019 of record NZ_JABRVR010000002.1, read on the forward strand.
CCACACCACCGAGTTTCAGGGATAAAGCCGCTTCTCTGAGGGTTTTTAGTTTAACGCTAGGGATCGCTATGTCCATCGCCATGCCGCGCATGTGATAACTCTTCTTAGCAACTCCGCCACTGTGGCTCACGAGCATGGCATTAGTTTTTGGTGAACGGTAACCGGAAATTACATGGATTTCATCGTTGGTATTCAAGGTTGTTTTGAGCGAGTGGAGTAAATCAAATAAGCGCTTATCCATAGGCGCTGCCACATTCTGACGATGATCCCGCAGCAAATGATTAAAATTGTCTAACACCTTGCTCTGATAATGACCATCTACCCAATAACTACCGTCATCGCGCTCGCCAGTATGACGATTAAACAAACTTAACTCGCGGATCCCTTTGGTTGAACGGCTGGCAACTGCTTTTGAGGGAATAAAGGAACATAATGCCACACCACTAAGGCCTAACAATAACTGCCTACGGGCAGGACATATTAAAGTCACATGATCACCTTTTGTATGCTTTTTGGTCACTAGTAAGGCAAATTATACTGAATAAGCCCTAAGATCAAGTTTTGCCAACCCCCTTCTGAGCAGGATTTCAAAATGCCAAGCGAGTTCAGATGCTTATCTTGCTCAGCTTTACAGCACAAAAACGTTAATGTTGTTCCAAAACCGTGGCAGGCACAGCATTCGTCAGCTCAGGTTCCAAATGATAAATATCGCGACGGTATTGCTCCTGCCCACTATCGTCTAACCATGCAGTCCAGTAAACCAGATGCACGGGTAACTTTTCGGAAAGTGAAAACCACTGAGGTTCAGTAATACCAGGGGCTAACTTGTCCCATAAACGTTTGTCTTTTACTAAATGCTCTTTAAACCACTGGGCTAATTCAGTGGCTTTTTCAATACGAATACACCCAGATGATAGTGCCCTATCGTCCTTTTTAAAGAGACTTGGCTCAGAAGTTCCATGTAAATAGACACTGAAACTGTTATCAAAGTGAAACTTATATTTACCTAATGCATTCTTCGCCCCAGGGCGTTGTACAAGCTGATAGGGAAACGAAGCGCTGGCTAAGGCCTGCCATTCCTCTGGCATGCGTTGCACCCGTTGACCGTTATAATCGTATACATCAAATTGACGTTCATTAAGATAATGACCATTTCGCTGAATTTGCGGCAGAATGTCCCGCCGTAAAATGCTGCTAGGCACTCGCCAACTAGGGTTAAGCACCACGCTAGAAATCTGACTGTCCAAAATCGGGGTTTGCCGAGAAGATTTACCCACAATGACCTTGGAACTTAACACTGGCGTACCATTATCGACCAACGTCATCTCAAAAGCGGGCACATTAATCAGCAAATAACTCGGCTCTAATTTACGTTCAAACACTCTTTGTCGAATAGTGTTTTTAGCTAATAATACCGCCCTCGCCCTTGGCGATTGGTTCACCCAAAATAAGGTCTGCTTACCTATCACCCCGTCCTGTTTTAGCCCATGCCTTTGCTGAAAGCGCTTAATGCCAATCATAAGTTCTTCGGTATAAACTTGATTCACTCTAAACTCAGTGGCTAAGTCTCCCAATATCCACACACGCTTTGCTATGGTATCAACGATTTGATGACTCATTCCTAAGGTTAACTTTTCATCTAGCACTAAAGTTTCCCATGGTTCAATTGTGTCCAATTGCACTAAATGAGCGATTTGCTTAAGCACCCTTTGATATTGGGGATCCTCTGGAATAACGGATGAAACCGTCTCTGGGGCACCAGCGTTGTTACATTCAACGGATGTCATCACATAATGCCAGTAACCGGTAACATCAGCTTGGATTCGTACTAAATCAGCAGTAGATAAGGTATTAGGAGAAAGCGTTAAGTCACGATAATGCTGGCCAAATACCGGATTAACGCCCGCGAGATCCAATAGCATCACCTGTGGCACTAAGGCCGCAAGCGGCAGCACAGCAGTAAGATCTTCAGCTTTACCCTCAAGATTTGGCTGTGCAGCAATACTCGAATTTGATGTTAAGGATTGAGCGCCATCAGTTGCACTTACCTTTGGCACTAAAATTATTGGAATACAGAAATAAAGGCTGAGTAATAGTTGCGCGAGATTACGCCTCGTCGGCATAGGGTTAATCTGCAATGCTTTCAAGTTCGCGATGTGGAACTCCTGCTCTATCAATTTGAGTTCTCTCACGTTTAGCGTTACACGCATGGATGGGGGCAAATAGCGAATGATCTTTTTCAATATCATAAATACTCCCTTAGCTATTTTTAAGGTCACCTGAGAGCCAGCGGGTATATCAATCAACAACACTATGATATGACTATTCCATGGAGATCAATTAATTACTAGGGGTTAACTCCAGATAATGAAAAGAAAAATGCCACTGAGATCGTCAGTGGCATTGATATCAAACAAACTCGCATAAATATGCTGATCAAGTGTTCGTTAGCAAAAAGACACCAGATCTTCTTCGACAAATTGCTCTGGTAATTTCTGTAGGCTACGTAACATCAAAGGATTTGCCAACACCATCGCCATTTCTTGACGATTGAGTAAAGCTAATGCGCTCTGTTGACAACGAGCTTCATGCACCTTCACATGCACTATGGCTTCCATCGCTTCAATTGGTGTACCCGCAGCACGCAAAGGCTGTTTATCCACCATGGCTAAATGCAATTCCATCAACGCAGGGTCTTTAAGTACCTGTGCTAAGGTCCAAGGCTCAGCAATGTGTCTTTGGTAAGCGGCGCGCGCTTCTTGCGCTTGCAGACAAATTTGCGCAGGGTTACGTTCTTCTGGTGTTGCAAGAATACCGGCACGCTTGAACACTTCGCCAATTTTGACTGAACCTGTCCATGCCGAAATTGGCACAGCAATCCACAGACCGATCAACGCCGGACTCATCCAAGCTAACAAAGTCAAAGAATCCAAAATTGCCGCATAACCTAACATCACACCTGCCAGCATATGCCAGCGGTGACGATAGATTAACGTCATCCAAGGCATACTGCCGTCATCACGACGTTGCGGCGACCAACCACTGTCCCGCCCCATCAGAATTGACATCACAGCACCACAATGGATAAACATCATGATAGGTGCAATCAGCGCTGAAAGTATGACCTCAAAGATCACACTGAATATCGCTTTAATTCGACCACCAACACTGCGAGCAAACTCACCGTCTTTAAGCAGCAACAAGACACCAAATACTTTAGGGCCAAACAAAACCCCCATAGTAATGTAGAACAATCTTAATGCCCTATCCGAGTCCATGATGGGCCAAGTCGGGAACAGTGAAAATTGATCGGTGAAATATTCAGGTCGAATAAAGTGTGCCTGCAAAGCCAACATCAAACCGGTCAAAATCAACATCAACCAGAAAGGAGATGACAAATAAGCCATGATACCCGTCAGTAAATGTAAACGGCTTACCCAGTGCAAACCTTTAGTCGGCAAAATACGCGAATGCTGCAAGTTACCTTGGCACCAGCGGCGATCACGCACGGCTAAGTCGATAATCGACGGTGGACATTCTTCGTATGAACCCGGTAAATCATAAGCAATAACCACACTCCAGCCCGCACGGCGGATCAGCGCAGCTTCAACAAAGTCATGGCTCATGATATGACCACCAAAAGGTGGCTTACCCTTAAGGTTGGGTAATCCCGCTGCGGTCATAAAGGCTTCGGTGCGGATAATGGCGTTGTGGCCCCAGAAGTTACCTTCTTTTTGTACCCACCAGCCTAACCCGGTACCAATTACCGGACCATAAATACGCGCCGCAAATTGCTGTAAACGGGCCATTAAAGTGGTGCCATTGATCAACGACGGAATCGTTTGGATCAAACCCGCATCAGGATCGGCCTGCATGCGCTGAGCTAAGCCAGTGATGGTTGAAGACTCCATCAAACTGTCGGCATCAAGCACTAACAAGTGATCATAACGCGACCCCCAACGACGGCAAAAATCGGCTACGTTACCCGCTTTACGGGCGACGTTTTTACGACGGCGACGGTAATACACCCGCGAATGCTTATGGGTTTCTTGACGTAACACCAGAAACGCCTGCTCTTCGAGTAAAGCAATATCGGGATCAGTAGTATCACTTAAGATAAACCAATCAAAAGCATGACCGTGACCCGTTTGCGACAAGGTTTCAGCCATCACTGAAACCGCCGAGAATACCCTATCAGGAGATTCGTTATAGGTCGGCATCAAAATCGCGGTTCGCGTATGCAGTTCAGTCACTTGCAAATCTTTTGCCCGCGGTTTTCGCAGTAAAATTAAAAAACCTGCAATACCGCTACAAAACGCCAAAGCAATCCAGCAGAAGTTAACCGCAAACAGCACTAGCACTAAATATTCCAGAGGAGTAATTCCGCCAATGCTAAATACCGCCCCCATTTCATAGATAGCAAACAAAGATAATAATAAAGCCCCACCCACCACAAACACACGACGGTAGGTACGCGAGCGTACCCCATCAGCCACAGTGCTACGGCGAGGGAATCCCACTGGCATCTTACTTAAATTTTGGGGTTCCATAGCGCCAGGCCGTTCATTTGGCATAGCACTACCACCCACGAGGACTTCCGTCTCGAGTACCGAGTTATCGGATACAGTCATATCATGTTGCTCCGTCATGAACCTTACAGCGTCCAGCGATAGAGCCAGGTTTCAACCTGACGAGGAGTTGGGAACTTAAGTTCAGCGCGCAGTTCGATAAGATCTTTATCTTCTGGCTCTAATTCAAAAGCTAAGCGATAGCCATTTTTAGCGGCATTACGGGCAATCACCACATTCGTGACCACACCACCAGAAGCTTCAACTTTAGCGACTGGCATTTCATCTGTCATCGGACCTTCAACTTGATAGTCGACCACAAATAAACGTCTTGGAGTCGCCTTAGCAATATCGGCACGACCACTGGCAGAGCGAGAAATATGTACGGCACCGACTTTCGCAGCAGGTTCTTCACCCCAACTCATGCGATAGGCAAAATGAAATTCACCGCCAGCAGGAATAGGCTGACGTGGTTTCCAATAACTAACAATGTTGTCATGAATTTCAGACTCTGTCGGAATTTCAGTTAACACCACTGAACCTTGCCCCCAATTACCCACAGGCTCAATCCATAGGCTTGGGCGACGTTCGTAATGGGCTTCTAAATCTTGATATGACGCATAGTCACGCTCACGTTGGATCAGACCAAATCCCTGAGGCGAGTTGTCAGAAAACGCACTGACTTGTAACTGACGTGGATTAGCCAATGGGCGCCATAAATGCTCACCACGACCATTTAACATCAATAAACCATCAGAATCATGTACTTCAGGTCTAAAATCATCGGTGTCGTGACGACCATTGAGTGAATGTAAGAACATGCTAGTGCTTGGTGCTAAACCGACTTTGCTCAGCTCAACTCGAGGAAACAGTGTCGCTTCTACATCAATCAAGGTGTTATCACCGGGACGGACAGAGAAAGTATAGGCACCTGCTACGCTTGGGCTATCTAACAAGGCATGCACAACAATCAAGTTGCTGTCATTGTGTGGACGCTCAACCCAGAAGGCGCGAAATATCGGGAATTCTTCCCCTTCAGCGTCAGCCGTTTTTAACGCCAAACCGCGGGAAGATAAGCCATAGGCGTTACCTTTACCTAAAGCACGAAAATAACTCGCACCTTGGAATACCATAAGCTCGTCAAATACACCGTTCGTATTCAATTGGTTATGAATACGGAATCCTGAGTAGCCAATGTCATCATTTGGTAGCGCTTGAGTAATCACTTCACCTGCGGTGAAATATTTAGGCTCATAGGCTAAGTGCGTTGCATTCTGACCTTCTACAATCGCAATCTCGATCAGATCTTGAAAATAGAAACCACGGTGGAACATTTGCATTTGAAATGGCACACCCTGATCACGCCAAATAGACGCAGTCGGGTTAAAACGAATATCTCTGTACTCATCGTATGACAGTTTAGCAAGGCCAGCTGGCAAAGGATCTTTGAGGGTCACATAAGGTTTCGCTGCCAAACGTTTTGCAATCTTCACGACAGTTTCGCTATCAAAAGCGCCTGTCTTAGTGAATCTGATTTGATTTTTTGTACTGGGCTGAGAAATCACTTTCGGTGGAGTAACCACAGGAACTGCCTCGGCGGGTTTTGTCTCTTCAGCGTACGCGACACCAGACAGGGCGACTACAGCGCCTAGCGTCAGTGAACATATGAGTGACGAATAAGGTTTGGACGATGGGCAACGCAACAAGCTAACCATAGATAGGTAACCTAAAAAATAAACTAAGAAATCAATGTTTTTTATGTATACAGTGAATTTTTTTCACTCTGATTTAGGGATGAAAAAAAACAGTTGCTTACATATCGCGAAAGATATCAGAAGGAGAAAAAAACTCATAAATAAAGATGCAGTTAACCCCTTCTACACAATACTATTTGAGAATAAGCTTATACCAAAAATGAATATTAAAATAACATTATCATGCTTATTTCTGTTTTCAAAGTTACAAAAACAAATTAAGTGATCCAAATGCTACATTATTGAAAGTAAAATGAGCCTTTTTACGCCTCAACTAAGTGTTGATGATCTTAGATGAAATATCACAATAAGCGAATCAATCCGTTGGTAAGCCTAAGGATTAACACTAAGACAGCAGGAAAATTCAAAATTTTACCCGCTTAAATGTATCAAAACAACTGAGCTGATGTCACTGAAACTGCGGATCTATTTTAACATTTCATTGCCTGAACTATTTTGGCAAAAAAAGTGTCACAGATAATCCACCTTGATCCCTAGGCGCAATCACTAAACGACCTTGGTGCAATTCTATGATGTGATAGCAGATAGACAAACCTAATCCCGCGCCTATGCCTTCATTTTCATTCACACGATAAAAACGTTCTGTCGCATTGGCAATCTGCGGCTCTGTCATGCCTTGGCCTCGATCCGCGACACAAATACAGATTTCATCATCCAAAGCATGGGCCGACACTGAAATCTCCGATTCCTGTGGACTGTATTTACAGGCATTTTCGATAATATTCTTCAGTACAAGTAGCAAATAAAAACGATCACAGGTCACCGTTAGATTGGATGCGATATCGATATTCCATTCATAATCTGTGATTTGTGGCATTAATTGATTAAGCGCATCTTCGACCATAGGCAAAATGGCGTGGGATGACACATTAAGCTCATTAATCGAGTCCACCCTTGCTAATACGAGTAATTGTTCAACGGTATGACTCATGTGCACGACGCCAGCATCTATCGCAGCTAAATGGAATTTCTGCTGCGGATCATCATCAATCAGACTCTCTAAGCCATGTTGATGTAATTTAATCACAGATAATGGCGTTTTAAGCTCATGGGCCGCATCGGCGCTAAAACGACGCTCACGGGCGATAAATCGCGCGATACTATTGATATATAAGTTCAATGCGCGCCGAACAGGAACTAATTCTTTAGGCAATGACATAGTCAACGGGGTCAAATCGTTGGGCGCCCGTCCAATTAATTCTCTTTCAAAGGTTTTTAATGGCCGAAACAAGAGATAAAACAAGAAGCTAACAATAATTAATGTTAAAGGCACTACCATCAAGGGCACGATAACGGCATTATGCATGATTTGCGATACAAGCTCTTGGCGTACTTCATCCTGTTGAGCAGTGACAATCCAAACATGATTTTTAACCGAAAAAAAACTGAACACATGCCAGAGTTCTCCTTCGAACACTTTCTTATGATAACCCTGTACGAATCGACTGATAGGTTGATGACCAATATTATCCGATAAAACTAAGGCTTCACCCGCCTCACTCCAGATTTGAAACGCCAATTTATGCTCATAGGCCAGTTTCAGCGCATCGGCCTTTTCGGCAAAGGAACTGATCTGGCTATCGGGAACGTGGAGCACTTGGGGTATGACGAGATCCTGAGCTGTTGCATTGGGCTCAGTATGATAGAACAACTCCAACATTTTAGCGGTTTGGAGCATTTGCGCATCGAAGAGTTCTTCTATTTGATGCTTAGAATCCCGAGTACTCAACCAACTAGACACAGCGACGGATACTGAAATACCTGACAAAATTAATAATGTCAGTACCAAACGCAGTGAATACACATCTAGCCCCTTTAATCGAATCACTTCTTTTTCCTAACGACTATGCTTCAAGTCATCACTGCGTTATCAGTACCCACAAACGTGGAGCTTGTCATTTAACTCTTCAAATTAATTTATTTCAATCAAGGTATAGCCTATTCCACGCACGGTTTTGATTAATTCATTGGCAAGTTTTTTGCGCAGATGGTGGATATGCACTTCTATTGAATTACTGCCGACTTCATCCCAGCCATAGGTTAACTGTTCTAACTGACTGCGGGTCAATACACGCCCTGCCGACTGAGCGAGTTCGAGCAGTAATTGAAATTCACGCCGTGAAAGCAGCACATTTTGATCGCGAAAGGTCACTTCACGGGTATTTAAATCGATACACAAAGCACCAATAATCAAAATGTTGTGATCGAGCCCATACTGACGTCTGACGATAGCACGAATACGCGCGGCTAATTCACGCACATCAAAAGGTTTACCGAGATAATCATCGGCGCCCATGTCTAAACATTCGAGCTTAGTGTCAAAATCCGTATTAGCGGTCAGGACTATTGTGGGAATTGACACGCCCTGCTGACGCCAAGCTTTAAGCAACTCTTTACCATTACCGTCAGGCAATCCCAGATCGAGTACTATGGCACTGAAGCTTTCATTTTTAACCCCCAGCAAGGCTTGCTGATAACTATTAAGGTGATCAACTTGCATGCCCAGCTTTGCCAAACTCAAGCAAATCCCTTGGGCTAATAACTCATTGTCTTCAACCAACATAATACGCATTCAATGTCCTTAACTGAGCCCTAACGGAAAATACTGAACTTAACACCTTGTTGCTGTAAAAAATCTTCCGCGTCTCGCCCCTGCAGCATAGCCATAGTGGCGAGCATACCTGCAGTCACGCAGTTTGGCCCTAACACAGTCACAGAGCGCGGCGCATGGATAACGGGATAGCCAGTGCGTGGGTCGACAATATGGCCGTAACGCTTTCCATCGACTTCAAAAAATCGCCGCGTATCGCCACTGGTCGCTAATGCACCCTGACTAATCGCTAGTACACTCGCAGCGTGATCGAGGTGTCGTGGGTCTTCAATTCCCACTTGCCATGGCGTCACTTTAGACACGGGACAAGCGATATCACCGCCAAAATTCACTAACACTGGAATGTCTGGATAGCATTCGGCTAACTCATAGGCGACTCTGTCGACCGCATATTCTTTTGCGATACCACCAAAATCCAATTTCATACCTGTTGGCATCTCAATATGACGCGAATCAAACTCGATACGCTCAAACCCCACTAAGGCTTTCGCGGCAAGTATGCGGCCATGTTCGGGCAATTGGGCTTTGGGATCAAAGCGCCACAGTTCCATTAACGGCCCAGCAGAAATATCAAAGAGTCCATCACTGAGCTGAAAACATTGTTTAGCAAAAGCCAATAACTGCCAGGTTTCTTCATCGATAAGCTGCTTATGACCATTGGCATGGTTTAATTGCCACAGACAATTCTGCGCAATAAAGCGACTGTACTTATGTTCGATACGCAGCGCCTCAGTGACAGCCATGTCCAACATATCGTCTGCAATATCAAATTGATCGCACCCAATGAGTATTTCACAGGGACTCGCCATGGCCCTAAATTCGCCCACATAACCCCAATCACGGCGCTGCAACGAATAAGGTGCGGTCTTTAGGGACGATGTCGACATCATAAATCACCTCTTCACATGGCATCCCACTGGGATTCCGATTGAATAAGTTCAGGGGTAAATTGAGTATGGGTAGCTAAGCTACCCATACAGTTTAACGCCTTGCTATCTGAGCCAGTAGCATTATTTCGTATTAAAAAGAATAACTAAACTGTGCTGTAATTGCCTTCTGAGTCGGAAACAGATCGAAGTTTTGCAGCTCTCCAGGAATTGTAGCGCCGTTATTTTTCGGATCCTGTTGGTAATACTCTAAGCGATACGACATTTCATGACCGCCCGATAATCTATGGCCAAATTTAACCCCAATCGTATAAGCCGACATATCACCGATACGATAATCGGCACTGGCAAACTCTGGCAGTGGCGTATCAGCCGTCAAGAAAGGTTGATAGAAGTTAGCCGCAGTTTGTTGGTAATAGCGCAGATGTAATTGACCATAGAAATTGCCGGTAAAGTAATACCGATAATGGGTTTCTAAGGTATGCGATGTGAGGTCCCAGTCATCGGTATTATAACGATAGGAAAAATCCACCACACCCGCATCTAATGCGCCTTTGGTCATCACGTAAAAACTGTGCTTCAAGCGCGAATCGGGGCGGCTCTCATACAATAAATCCTGAGTAATGCCGTTGTTATCCACCACACTGAGCACCTTGTAGGGATCAGTTAAATAGCCATTCACACTCGACAAGCCGTAATTGGCCTGCAACAACCAGCGCTGACTAAGCACTTGGGTGATACCTAACATCACATCCGCGGTCTGCTTATTATCACTGCCACCTTGACGGGTCGCATCGAATGCGCTGCGATAAGCTTCCTCACTGGTGAAGTTATCGCGAATGACCATCGAAGATAAATCCACCGGACGACCGCCAACGGGGTCAACCACATCGAAACTATAAGCCGTACCTAAAAATAAAGTGGTGTTGTCTTTATTGAACCCTCGCTCAATTCCGGCATTGATGCCCATTGACATATAATCAAACTCTTTCGAGCCATATGCGCCAACATTGAGTTTCCAATCTGGTGTTAGCACTTCACTCCAACCGACATTGGCTTGTACGCGAGTATCGTGAAAAGTGTCATCTAACGGCGTTTCCCCCGCTGAAACATGATATTGCCCATTACCTGATGGTCGAGTAAACGTTTGGCTGGTACTTTGGGCCACAGCGCCCGATGCTGAAGGACCCGTTAGACTGTCAACCACGAGTTTGAGATCCAGCACACTGTCATCGCCAAAGGCTTTTTGCGCTGTGCCTATAGCTTCGATGGCTTGTACTCTATCTTGCTCACCGTAATACATTAACGCAGCATCGATCTTCCAGTCGTCAGCTTTTTTAGATAATTCAGTCGCATGGCCACTTGTTGCAAACAGTCCACAACTGGCTAATGCGAGAGCACCCGCTATCTGCTTCGATTGTCTTGTATTTATTGGGTTCTTTTTTTGGGTCATAACTGACAACACCTGTAGGTCACTTCAATCTATTCAATACCGCGGGATTTCGCCCCAGATTTTAGAACATCTGCTCGTCACATTTGTTTTAGTACGTCTGTTCATTACATCTGTGCATTACATTTATTCGTTACATCTCAGGGCAAATAACACCAACGGAGAGTTTAGTTACAGCCACATCCGCCACCGGCAAATGCACGACCGCCGCTACTGCCTTCTTTACTAAAATAAATATGATCATCGAGTGCTAAGTCGAGCTTTTCACTGTCGAGCGCCATATCGCTGCGGGCCAACTGGCCTTTCTCCCACGGCTGCACTCCTAAACTTGAACATCCACTCAAACCTATGATGAGCGTTACTGCGACTAATGCGGGTTTAAGCATAAATTACTCCTTCAGTAAATTGACGAGCTCTTGCTCGTATTCAGCGGTTTTATCGGCATAAAAGCCAACATGATGCTGTACTAACTGACCTTGTCGATTGAACATAAAACTGCTCGGCATGCCCAGCAAATCGAAACTGCGCGCGACATCACCTTCTGGATTGAAACGCACTGAAAAATTGGCAGGGACTTGTTTTAAGAATTCCTGGGCTAACTCGTTATCTGTATCTAGGTTGATTGCCACAACAGCTAATCCCTGATCTTGATACTTTTTTTGTATTTCATTCATCCAAGGAAACGATTTACGGCAAGGGCCACACCAGGATGCCCAAAAATCGACATAGACGACTTTGCCTTTAAACTCACTCAGGGAAACAGCTTGGTTTTGCGCATTAAACACTTGATAGTCCAGCGATGGCGCGGCTTGTACGCCTGCGGCCAATAAACTGAGTAACAATAATATTTTCTTCATAGCATATTCCGCGTTAACGATTACGTTCGAATCTATTAACTGAATCTTAAGGTTTTCTTAAACAAGCTTATATAAGTTTAATTAACCTGCTCGCCCAGACTCACCACGCGAATGAACCATAGTCATCTGCATGGCCTTAATCACATGAGTGCTGATTAAGTGACCGATTTCATCCAAAATGGCAAATGTGAGACATTTTGTCCCATTAGAAAAAGTGAAATTAGATCTGCGTCATGTTAATTAAATGTCAAAATCAGTTCGGTCACATCTCTTAAAAATTCTTGATATACATCAATAATCTTTACACTCCAACGGCCTAAACTGACACTGTCAATTATGTAAACCCTTACCAATTTACATTTAAATAACAAAAAAGGTTGACCCATGGACACACATGCAGCCCTATATGAACAGGGAAAGGCGCGCTTAGATGCGTTACGCCAATTCGCTCCCCGTCAACAACAATCGCTGATTGAGAAAATGCAACAGCACGGCATTAGTCGCCGTGATTTTATGAAGTGGAGTGCCATGGTGACGAGCATGCTCGCATTACCCCTCCCCTTTAGTAACTTAGTAGCCGAAGCTGCCGAATTAGCCGATCGTGTACCCTTAATCTGGTTACATATGGCCGAATGTACTGGCTGCTCCGAATCTTTAATTCGTACCGATACCCCCAATCTAGACTCACTGATTTTCGATCATATTTCCTTGGAATATCACGAAACCTTAATGGCTGCAGCGGGTTGGCAAGCCGAAGAAAACCTCGAACATGCACTCGAAACCTACAAGGGCCGCTATTTACTGGCCGTTGAAGGGGCGATTCCGACTGCAAATAACGGCAGTTTCTTAACTGTGGGTTGTAAAGGCCACACAGGGTTAGAAATCATCAAGCATGCTGCCGAAGGCGCCGCCGCGATTATCTCTGTCGGCACTTGTGCGGCGTTTGGTGGGGTGCAAGCCGCTTATCCAAACCCAACGGGGGCTAAAGGCGTGCATGAAGTGGTCAGTAAACCCGTGATTAACTTAGGCGGTTGCCCACCGAGTGAAAAGAACATAGTCGGCACTTTGATGTACTTCATCATGTTCGGAAAATTACCTGCGCTGGATATGTTTAATAGACCTAAATGGGCTTACGGCGCACGGGTACACGATAACTGTGAACGCCGCGGCCGCTTTGATGCCGGTGAATTCGTTGAAGAATTTGGCGATCACGGTGCGAAAGAAGGTTACTGCCTTTATAAAGTCGGTTGTAAAGGTCCTTACACCTACAACAACTGCCCAACCGAGCGCTTTAACCATCACACTAGCTGGCCAGTACTCGCTGGACACGGTTGTATGGGTTGCTCAGAACCTAACTTCTGGGACGATATGGCTGACTTTGAAAAACCCCTTGGCCGTCAACTCCTCCATGGATTGGATGCGACCGCAGATACTATTGGTGCGGTGATTTTAGGCGCGACTGTGGTGGGCATTGGAGCCCATGCCGTTGCCAGTATTTTTGCCAAACCGCTGGAGGAATAACCCATGAGCAAGCGCGTTGTTATCGACCCTATCACACGTATCGAGGGTCACTTACGTATCGAAGTCGAAGTTGATGAAAATAACGTCATCAACAAGGCTTGGTCATCCTCCACACTTTGGCGCGGTATTGAAGTCATTCTCAAAGGCCGCACGCCTATGGATGTTGGCCTTATTGTGCAACGTATCTGTGGCGTATGTACCTATTCCCACTACCGCTGCGGTACTGAAGCGGTTGAAAATGCGTTAGGAATTCAAATTCCATTGAACGCAAGATACTTACGTTCATTAATGCAAACCTCTTTATACATGCACGACCATATTGTCCATTTTTACCATCTACACGGCTTAGATTGGGTTGATGTGGTTTCTGCACTGAGCGCCGATCCTGCTAAAGCGGCACAAGTTGCCCTGAAATACACAGACCATCCCATAGCGGCGGGTGAAGGTGATTTAAAAGCGGTACAAGAAAGAGTTAAAGGCTTTGTCGAAACGGGAAAATTAGGTCCATTTGCCAACGCTTATTGGGGCAACGGCACGTATAAATTTACCCCAGAGCAAAACCTTATCGCGCTATCTCACTACCTTAAAGCGCTTGAAGTACAACGTGTTGCGGCAGAAATGCTAGCCATATTTGGTGGTAAATCACCACATCCACAATCCGTTGTTGTCGGTGGTGTAACTTCGGTGCGCGACATGCTCAGCCCTGCTCGCCTACAGGAATGGAAGCAAAAACATGCGACAGTAACTGACTTTATTCTGCGTGCCTATCAAGCAGATATCGTGATGGCAGCCGAAGCCTTTGGTACTGAACCTAGCGTGTTGGGCGGCGTAAACGTGAAAAACTTCATGGCGACCGATGACTTTGTCTTAGCCAATGGCGAATACATGTTTAATCAAGGCGTGATCATGAATGGCGACCTTGCCGGCGTCAGTGATGTGAATCCAGATCTGATTGCCGAAGACGTCAGCCACGCTTGGTATAGCGCCGATGCACCACAACATCCCTATGACGGTACAACGATTCCTAATTACACGGGTTTTGTTGAACGCGACACTGTCTACGGCAAATTGCCAACACTGGATGGTGATGGCAAATACTCATGGGTGAAATCTCCCCGTTATCAAGGTGAACCTGTCGAAGTGGGTCCACTCGCCTGCCTATTGGTGAGTTATGCCCGCGGTAACAAGGTGGTCGTGGATTCGGTTAATGCCCTGCTCGCTCGCACAGGTCTACCCGTAGCGGCTCTATTTACCACTTTAGGTCGCACTGCAGCCCGTATGTTGCAGACAGTCATCGTCGCCCAAGAAGGCTTAAAGACCTTTGATGCGCTGCTGACGAATATCCAGTCCGATGAATCTACCTATGTAAAACCCAATATTGATCCAAATAAAGAGTATGTAGGTCACGCTATGATCGAGGCGCCACGCGGCATGTTAAGCCACTGGATCCGCATTAAAAATGGAGTGATTGAGAACTATCAAGCCGTCGTACCAACTACCTGGAACGCAGGTCCTGTGGATGCCAACGGTAAAATGGGTCCCTATGAAGCCTCTTTAATTGGCTTGAAACTGGAAGATCCTACTAAGCCCCTTGAGGTGATACGTATTATTCACTCATTTGACCCTTGCATGGCGTGTTCTGTACACGTGATGGATTTCAAAGGCCAAGCATTGAGCGAGTTCCGTGTCAGTCCCAATGGTCAATAATCGAGGGAGGGAACGCAAAATGAACCATTCTGCAACCCGCATTCGGACACTGATTTTTAGTCCGGCAATACGGATTTTTCACTGGCTCAGGGCACTATCAATTCTGGTGCTAGTGATCACCGGATTCTATATTGCTTGGCCGTTTCTTGTGGCGCCTGAAAGTACGGACGTACTCGTACAAGGCTGGATCCGCTTCGCTCATCTGATTTGCGGTTTTGTACTAACCGCAATCACTTTAGTGCGCTTCTACCTGTATTTTTTCAGCCGAAGCGACATTGAGCGGCGCTCATTTCGCGATGTGATGAGTGTAAAAAGCTGGATCACTCAGCTGAAATCTTACTTATGGATGGGGCACTTACATAAAGCCGGTGTCTATGGACCGCTGCAATTTGTGACTTATGTAGCAATCTCACTGGTCGCTCTTGTGATATGTATAACGGGTCTGGTGTTGTATGCCAATGTGTATCACCAAGGTTTAGGTGGCATGCTTTGGGGCAGCGCCGCTTGGATCACGGCACAAATGGGTGGGCTAGCACAAGTTAGGATTTGGCATCACTACCTCACTTGGGCATTTGTTATCTTTGTGGTTATCCACGTCTATATGGCGGTTTGGTCAGGGATACGCTTCAAACATAACTCAGTTGACTCGATTGTCTCTGGCTATGACTACCCAAAGCCAGACTCACACCACTAGGAGTCCAATGAAGATATTGCTACTCGGTATTGGCAATGTCCTGTACGCCGATGAAGGCATCGGCGTACATTTTGTCAATTATATAGCTGATAATTATCAGTTTACCCATGAGTCCCACCAGCTAAAGCTGCTCGATGGCGGCACCTTGGCTCAGGGACTTATCCCTATTATTTGCCAATACGATTATTTAATCGTGGTTGATACTGTTAACGCCAATGGCGTAGAAGCGGGCGAAGTCTATTTCTTCGATTTTGATAAAGCGCCGAAGGAAATCGACTGGCAAGGCAGCGCCCATGAAGTCGAAATGCTGCAAACCCTCAATATGATGGAAATGGTTGGCGACAGGCCTAAAACCTTTGTGCTGGGCGTCACCCCAACCGTGCTCGAACCTATGGTGCTAGGCTTGACCCCTAAAGTCGCCGCCGCGGTACCTTTAATGGAATCAAGCTTGTTATCCCACTTAGCCTCCCTTGGGTTCACTGCGACGCGTGTTGCCGAGCATAGTATCGACTCGCTGATCCCTGACTCTTATAAACGTGGCGTTACTACTGGTGAAAGTATATAGAAGATGAAAAACATCAGATTTGATTTTACCTGCTCACGTCAGGTGCCTTTGTACGCGCATTTATGTAATCAATATCTAAATTATGATGAACTAAATATCAGCATAGGCTGTGATGGTCAACATAGCTCAGGTCAATATAGTGCTGGCCAACATGACTTTGGCCCCCAAAGCTATTTTATTGAAGCTCAGGGCGAGCAAAACCAACTAGAACAATTGGCCGATGCCATTGCCGCGGACTTTTTGATTTCCGCTTGGTTGATTGACTCTAGTATTAAAGTCATCGACGAGCCCCAGGGCAGTAAAACCTTACTGCCCTTTCCACAGTCTGGCTCAAGCCCTGCCATAGTGCCTTTTTGCCAGCATTGTTATCCGTTGATTGGCGATAATCAGTCGGCTAAGTTTGGCACACTCGATTTAATTTGTCCTTGCTGCAAGGGCGAAACACAATTAACGTCCGCACAAAAAGCGTTAACCTTGTCAGATATTAAAGCCATGGCACAGAGACTGCTGACACAAGGTCCACTGACATTAGCGGCCGCCGATAATCTGCAAATCAGCCTGACACCGTTTGAGCAGCCCTTAAGCGAGCGGCCACAACTGTTAATTTGTAATCCCAATACGCTGAATGCCCATTTTTGTCTGAACGATGCGCAGGTACTCGCGCTTTCGAGTATTGAAAAGCCACTTATCTGCGCGAGACCAACGCAAGAACACGACAAACTCAGTGCACCACTGTACGACATTTGCTTTGCCTACAGCCGAGTGATCTTAGTGCTCGGGGAAGTATTACGACAAAAAGGGGTCGATTGGGTTTACATTAAAGGGCCGCATAATAGGCCAAAGCTAGCTTGGGTCGATGGTGCTTGGGCACAAATCGCCAGTCACGATTTAAGCTCAACACAGGTTCAAACCAAGCACTTTATCGCTCCAGAACCCTTAAGGGAAAAAGTCAGTTTTCACGGCTATCAAGCCCAATGGCAAGCGGCGAAACGTTCACGTTCGCACCAAGGCGAACTGAGTGTGGCAATATTAACTCAAGTACCGTCAAGTGAAGACAGTGATATTCATTGCACTAGTATGCTAAGCGATAATAATCAAAATACAGTCAACACAGAAAATCACACCCTTGCAGACGCAGCGCTATTCAGTGCGCTGCTCAACGGTAAGTTTACCAGTCATAAACAGGCAAAAAATGCCGCGGTCATTTACTTAAGCCATACCCACGCCAGTCAAATTGTCACCTGCGATAATAAGGGCGACACCGAACTCTTCTTTGCCCTGCCCGAGCTGCCCGATAACGGTTACGAAATCTTCCATCAACTGGACAGCAGTCCGCAAAAAGCCGTAGCGCAAAAATTTAAGAGCCTGTTCCCCGAAGATTACCTAAAACTTTTAAGCCTAAAGCTTCACGGCAGACGCGACAACTTACAAAGCCTGTGGGCGATTGCTGCCATATTAATTGGCCTTAATACACAAGAAGAGACTCAAAGCCAAGCAAGGCTCAGCGATGCACTCATGGCCGCCGCCATGCGCTACCACGGTGCCAATGCACCGCGTATCGATTATCCGCTGACCAAAGGTGAAGCCCACCGCAGCCTAAATTGGTGTAAAACCTTAGGCACTGTCTTAAGTTTTCGTATTGCGGGGAATGACGATCCGAGTCAGCTTGCCTTTGCGATGCAAGACTCGCTGGCGGATTATTTATCTAACTGGATCGAGCATATCGACTTAAATATCGGCGTGCACAATATAGCCTTAGCGGGCAATGAATTAATCAATGAAACCCTGTGCAAACGCATCAGCTTACGCTTAGGAAAGAACTTCCCCTTAGTGGTCAATCGCAGCCTAGATTTAGACGGCGATAACTTAGCCGTTGGGGCACTTTACGTTAAGCAGCGACAACTAAATGCCCATGATTAGGAGGCCAAAAGTTAAGTCACAACGTATGAAGCCACATAGGCACAATAGTCGCCACAAAAAGCACAGTGACCTGCAGATAAAACGAAGGCTCGCGTTGGAATACCTTGTCCACAAGGGAGCCACGTTAAAGCGTTGTCAATTGCACGTCACTGGCATAGTACAAGGGGTGGGATTTCGCCCCTTTGTCTATCGTTATGCCCTTGAGTTTCAACTGACGGGCACTGTGCTCAACAATGCCAAGGGCGTGACCATTGAGCTGCAAGGTAATGATGAAAACCTCACTCGCTTTGTCACTGTACTCAATACCACTCCACCGCCACTCGCCCGTATCGACAATATCAGCCAAATACCACTGCCGATTTTATTAAGCGAAAGCACGTTTGAGATTATAAAAAGCGACAGCCATGAGGACGATGACCCAAGTTCACCGATAGGTGCACTGGTGGCGGTATCGGCAGATAAAAGTACCTGCCAAGATTGCTTGAACGATATACATAATCCTGATGACCGCCACTTTGGCTATGCCTTTACCAACTGCACTAACTGTGGCCCTCGATACACGATTATCAATGCTTTACCCTATGATAGACACAACACCGCCATGGCCGATTTTGACATGTGTCCCGAGTGCGCCAAAGAATATCAAAACCCACTCGACCGCCGCTACCATGCCCAGCCCGTGAGTTGCCCCGCCTGTGGCCCCAGACTCAGTTTAAAAACACCGCAAGGGGAATACATCCTTCCCAATGCCTCAAATGTCAGCGCACCTGAATTGAGTACGGACCTTGCGGTACTGACAGCAGCGGCTGACAGATTACGCCAAGGGCAGATTCTGGCAATTAAAGGATTGGGTGGATTTCACTTAATCTGTGATGCCCGAAGTGACAATGCCGTCAACGCACTCCGGCTACGAAAACAGCGCCAAGTCAAGCCGCTAGCGGTGATGATGGCGGATATCACCATGGCGCAGCACTATGTCACAGGGACGGATGCCGAGTGGCGAGTGCTGAGTTCGCAGGAAAGGCCCATAGTGCTGATGAGCAGCCGAGCCGAACATGATCTCAGCTTAGCTGTCGCCCCCAATCTGAATAAACACGGGGTATTTTTACCCTACACACCGCTACATCATTTGCTATTAGGTCTCTTCAAAGGGCCATTAATTGCAACCAGCGCCAATGTTTCCGGTGAACCTATCATCACTGATTGTGATGAGCTTATTAGTCACTTAAGCCATGTGGTGGATGCGATAGTCGATCATAATCGGCCGATTATTAATGGCTGTGATGACAGTGTGGTGCAAGTGATCCAGCCGCAACTGGATTCCTCCGCAGAGGTGCAAGTATTGCGCCTCGCCCGCGGCTATGCACCGTTAAGTTTCCCCTTAGAGATACCGCTGACCCAATCGATTTTGGCCGTGGGCGCACAACAAAAAAATGCCATCGCCTTAGGTTTTGGCAATAATGTGTTTTTAAGTCCCCATATTGGCGACCTGTTCAGTGTCAGCGCCGAGCAGTATTTTGAGCGCACCTTAGCCACTTTTGCTCGGTTGTATCACTTTACGCCAAATCTTATTATTTGCGATAAACACCCAGATTATACCCCTTCGCGCTGGGCTGAAATGCACTCAAACTCGAGTGTAAAACTCAGCGATACCCGTCAAAATCAATGTTTATCGGTGCAACACCACCATGCTCATGTGCTCAGCGTAATGGCAGTTAATCAATATCGAGATCCCGTATTGGGCTTTAGTTTTGACGGTACTGGGCTTGGCGACGATGGCAGTTTATGGGGCGGTGAAGTGCTATTAACTACGCTCGATAAAGCGCAGCGACTGGCGCACTTTGAGCCTATAGCCCTGCTAGGCGGCGAGCAAGCCATTAAGCAACCCGTGAGGTTGTTACTGGCATTATTGTTCGAGCAAATGAGCCTCGATGCTGTGCTCGCATTACAATTACCTATATTAAACAACATGCGCCCAAACACTCTGACTAACTTACATAAGATCTGGCAGAACGGCAGCGCGATAAAAACCTCCTCTGTCGGGCGACTGTTCGATGCCCTCGCCTGCACCTTAGGCTTAATCGAAACAACACTGTTTGAAGGCCAAGCGGGCATGGCAATAGAAGCCGCGGCCAATCGCGCCGATGCATTAGCCCTTGAAGTCATTTCGCTTAACTTACCTCTTGACATCGACCAGTGGCGAAGCAGTGAGATGTTCAAGCAAATTGTTGAATTGATTACAGCACAACCGCTAACAGACAATAGATGCTATGCCATCGCCCGCGCCTTTTTACACACATTAGGTGATGCTATTTGTGATTATGCTGCCCAGTATCAACACCTCCCAACCGTGCTCTGCGGTGGCGTATTTCAAAATAAATACCTCTTAGAATACTGCCTGAGCAAGCTCAGCGCCCAAGGAAATAAAGTGTTATCCAGTAAACAGATACCCATCAATGATGGCGGCATCGCCCTAGGCCAACTTTGGTATGGCATTCATCAGAGTCAATAACCTTACTTATTTGATAACCCCTGATGTTCGCTCGCCATTTTTATCCCCATAAACCTGACGAACATCAAAGATCCGTAGCGCAATTTGTATCACACTCAACATTAGCGTAACCAAATTAACGATTCGTACATCAATCATTATTTGTCAGGCAAAGTCCTCGTACTCTGCCGATACAAGGAGAGGTAAAATGTGTAAAGACTGCGGCTGCTCCCTTACCCGCCACGACCATGATCATCTAGGCGCGCATGCCCATAGCCATGAGCATAATCATGACCATTCACATACTCATGAGCATAGCCATCAAGAGTTACACACAAATCCTCAGTTAAACGATAAAAAAACCTTGTCAGTCATCCACAAAATTTTAGATAAAAATGATGTCGAAGCTGGACATAACCGCGCCCACTTTGAGGCACATAACATTACTGCCTTCAACATCATGAGTAGCCCGGGCAGTGGCAAAACCACCCTATTAGAAAATCTCAAAGAATACACGCAGCTCAACTATGCGGTGATCGAGGGCGACTTAGAAACCTCACGCGATGCCGACCGCTTAATCGCTAAAGGCATTAAGGCCTATCAAATTCAAACGGGCAGCGCCTGTCACCTCGACGCCTTTATGGTGCACGGTGCCCTACATCATCTGCCGCTTGAAGGACTCGATATTTGCTTTGTCGAAAACGTCGGTAATCTCGTCTGCCCAGCCAGTTATGATGTGGGCACTCACAAAAATATCGTGCTGCTATCAGTGCCAGAAGGCGATGATAAGATTGAGAAATATCCTGTGATGTTCCGCCGCGCCGATGTAGTTTTTATCACAAAGTGCGATCTACTGCCCTATTTTGATTTCAAGATGGACGAAGCCAGAGCGCAGCTTAAAAAACTCAATCCAGCAACTCAAATTATTGAAGTCTCAATTAAAGATGGCGACTCCATACAGGCTGTAGCCGCTTGGCTTAAAGACAATATTCGAGGTGCACAATAATGTGCTTGTCCATACCTTCCCAAGTGGTGGCGGTCGATATTGAGCGCCAGAGCGTCACCGTCGACACCTTAGGCGTGCGCCGCGATGTCAGCAGTCATTTAATGAATGAGCCACTGGAAATTGGCGACTATGTACTTATCCATATTGGTTTTGTGATGAACAAAATTGATAAGGAAGATGCGCAGCAAAGCATTGATCTATACAAAGAAATCGTCACTAAGCTTGAAAATGAAGCCATACACTGACCATCAGCAGTGCAGGATTAAGTCGCAAGGCGCACCCCTATCGAGTGCACCGAGGAAAAAGCATGCTTGAACTAAAACACCTCTATCAAGGCTTTCGCGATCCCCAAACGATTGCCAATTTAGCACGGGATATTCAGTTAACCGCTAAATTGGTTAAGCAACAAATCAATATCATGGAAGTCTGTGGTGGCCATACTCATACGATTATGAAATACGGCTTGCTAGATTTACTGCCAGATAATATTGAATTTATCCATGGTCCTGGCTGCCCAGTGTGCATTATGCCTAAAGAGCGCATCGACCAAGCCGCGGCGCTTGCCTCCCAAGAAAATGTTATTCTTGTGACTCTGGGCGATATGATCCGCGTGCCCGGTTCTCAAGGCTCTTTAGCCAGTTTTAGGGCCAAGGGCTGCGATATTCGCCCAATTTACGATCCCTTAGATACGCTCAAAATTGCCCGCGACAATCCCGATAAAACCGTAGTGTTCTTCGCCATTGGCTTTGAAACCTCAACCCCAATGACAGCAATTTTGTTACAACTGGCCGAACAAGAAAAACTCGAAAATCTACTGTTTCATATCAATCATGTATTAGTGCCACCCGCAATTGATGCCGTGATGCACGACCCAAAAGCGAGGGTCAACGCCTTTATCGGCCCAGCCCATGTAAGCGTGATCAGTGGCGCAAAAATCTATCGCAGCACAGTCGAAAACTATGGCACGCCCTTAGTGGTGGCGGGATTTGAGCCCGTCGATGTGATGGAGTCGATTTTACGGATTGTGCGCCAAAAAGCCGCAGGTAAAGCGGAGCTCGATATCCAATACAGCCGCGCAGTATCGGAGCACGGCAACCTCACGGCGCAGGCCAAAGTGAATCAATTTTTTAATGTCAGACCGCAATTTCGCTGGCGTGGCCTAGGCCCAATCCCCAATTCAGCGCTGCAGCTCAAACCCGAATATGCCCACAGGGACGCCGAACTGCGCTTTAAAGACCGCCTACCCGTGAAGGAAATTGACGATCATAAAGCCTGCCAGTGCGGCGATATACTTCGTGGGCTTGCTAAACCAAAGGACTGTAAAGTTTTTGGCCGCGGCTGCAATCCCGAAACGCCCTTAGGCAGTTGCATGGTCAGCTCCGAAGGTGCCTGCAATGCCTATTACCGCTATCAAGGTATCGATATCAAGGAGCCACATCATGGCTGATACGCTTAAAGATAAATCCATTCAACTCAGCCACGGCGGTGGCGGCAAAGAAATGAATAAACTGATCCGTGATCTGTTTTTTGCAGAGTTTGATAACCCAATCCTTCGCAGCGAAGAAGACGCTGCCAAACTCGATTTGCACGGTGCCAACGCCTTTACCACAGACTCTTTCACTGTATCCCCTTTATTTTTTGCCGGTGGTGATATCGGCAAGCTTGCCATCGCAGGCACAGTCAACGATCTCGCTATGATGGGCGCAGAACCTCAGTATTTGAGTTGTAGTGTGATCATCGAAGAAGGCTTTTCTATCAAGGATTTAACTACGATTGTCCGCAGTATGGCGAAAGAATTAAAACACAGTGGTGCACGGATAGTCTGCGGCGACACTAAAGTCGTACCCAAGGGGTGCGCCGATGGTTTATTTATTAATACCTCAGGCATTGGTCGTATCTTGCGTCCCAATATTTCCGCGGCGAATGTCACCGTGGGCGATGCCATTATAGTTTCCCGTGATATTGGTTGCCACGGTGCAGCGATTTTAATGGCGCGTGAAGGACTAACGCTCGAATCAGCATTACAAAGTGACTGCGCGACGCTCTGGCCCATAGTCGAGCAATTAATCGCCGCCAATATTCCCATTCATGCGATGCGCGATGCGACTCGCGGTGGCTTATCGGCAGTGCTGAACGAATGGGCTGTCGCCTCCAATGTCGGCATCACAGTGAATGAAGCCAGTATTCCCGTTAGCGATGAAGTCAAAGGTCTGTGCGAACTCTATGGTTTCGAAGCCATGGATCTTGCCAACGAAGGCACTTTCATCCTCGCCGTTCCCAACGACATCGCCTTAGGTGCGCTCGAGATCATGCAACGCTTTGGGCGCTGTGAGCATGCAGCGATAATCGGCACTGTGAGTGAGGATTTAGTGGGGAAAGTCGTACTAAGAACGCCTTGGAATACTAAGCGTTATCTCGATCTTCCCCAAGGTGAACTGCTGCCAAGGATTTGCTGATGCACGAATATTCGATTGTGAGTGCCCTGATTGAGCAATGCGAACAGCACGCGCAGGCCAATCATGCCGATAAAATCACCCGAGTGGATATCAAACTAGGCGTCATGAGCGGGGTTGAACCTAGCCTGCTACAAACAGCCTTCGATACGTTTAAGCTCGATGGCATTTGCAAAGAAGCCCTACTCAATATCCAAATTCAGCCGCTAGTGATACTTTGCCAAGACTGCCAGACTGAATCCGTACTGAGTGAGCGCACGGTCGTCTGCCCTGCATGTCAAAGCTTTCATACTCGCGTACTCGATGGCGAAGATATGTTACTGATGCAACTTGAGATGGAACAAGATGAAGATTAAATCCTTCATTTGTAATCTGCATTGTTAACAGCACAGTCGATAAAGATCTCAATCAATAAAGAGTCCTATCAGCAAGAATATTCCTCAAAAAAATGGCTTTGAGCAATCAGCGCTCAAAGCCATTTTAAACCACACTATTTCAGTCACGCTACATCAGCTGTAGATAGAAGCTTCACCCTCTGGGCGCGTCTTGAGCAACCGCAGGAACCACATATACTGCTCTGGATAAGCTAAGATAACTTGCTCGACCACTTTGTTCAGTGCCAACGCTTCGTTTTCTTTGCCGACCATGTCTTCGGGCGCAACGGCCGTCATCACAGTGAGATCAAATTGGCGTGAGGTTTGATTGTAGCCAATCTTTACTGGCAACACTTGGGCATTCCCCGCCTGCGCTAAACGCCCAACAACAGGTAGCGTTGCCTTTACTGTACCTAAAAAAGGCGCAAACACGCTTTGTTCAGGACCTAAGTCTTCATCGGGAAGATAAAAGAAACTGTTACCGCGCTTAAGCTCAGCCAATAACGCCCGAATGCCCGCCTCGCGCATATACACATGGCCACCACAACTGCTGCGTACACGATTACTAAACCAATTGAATAACCCGTTTTTATGGGCTTTGGCCATAGTCACCATAGGCAACTCAAGGTTAAGGCGTAAACCAGCATAATCGATTGGCCACACATGGGGCATGATAAAAATGATCGGTTGCCCAGCAGCCTGCGCTTTAGTCACATGCTCAAAGCCGATTAAATTGACTCGACGACGTAAATGCGCTTTTGAGCGCACCAGCAATTCGCCCTGTGCTAACAACACCAAAACGAAGTTTTGCACGTTCTCACGGATTAACACTTCAATCTCGGCGGTGGATTGCTCAGGAAAGCACGCCCTTAAGTTGGCTCTGGCAACGCTAATGGGCTTTTTGGCAATTGGCATCACTATTTTTGCCAATAATCTTGCAATAGGATCACGCAGCCATGCGGGCATGAGTCCGAAAATCACTAATAGACCAATCACTAACCAAGTGGCCCAGTATCTAGGGTGTAATAAGGCGAGTTTAAAGCGACGGTCGAAATGTTTGGGCTGTCTTGACAAAGAATTCACCTCAGACAGTGGATAAAAACAATGGAGATATTGCATGAAAAAATAAACAGGAAAGCCACTCTCTAAGGAGTGGCTTTCCCATCAAACAAACGAAATTACTTACCCGTGTTTGCTGCTTCTACACGAGTTTTCAGCTTTTGGCCGGGACGGAAAGTCACGACACGACGAGCAGAAATTGGGATATCTTCGCCTGTTTTTGGGTTCCTTCCCGGTCTTTGATTCTTGTCCCTAAGGTCAAAGTTGCCAAAGCCAGATAACTTGACCTGCTCACCACTTTCAAGTGCGCCCCGAATCTCTTCAAAGAACGACTCAACCATCTCTTTGGCGACACGTTTGTTCATTCCGAGTGTTTCAAAAAGATGTTCTGCCATTTCGGCTTTGGTAAGTGCCATACTTTAATCCCTCAACGATGCGTTGAACTCGGACTTAAGGGCAGAAACGACTGAACCAACGGTCTCAGCAATCTCTTTTTCCTCAAGCGTACGAGTAGTGTCTTGTAATGTAAGTGCTATCGCCAGGCTCTTCTTGCCAGGTTCAACACCTTTACCTAAGTATACATCGAACAAGTTTATGCCAACCAACTGATTTTCGCCAACTTTTCTTATCAATTTCATTACATCACCTGCAGATACACTCTCATCTACTACGACTGCGATGTCACGACGATTAGCTGGAAACTTAGATACAGCTTGGGCTAGCGGCAAACTGGTATGCAATAAAGCATCCAATTCCAACTCAAAAACGATGGTTTTACCATTGAGTCCAAAAGGCTTCTCCAAACTAGGATGGATTGCACCTATATGACCGATCACTCGATCATTTCTCAATATTTCAGCACATTGCCCCGGATGGAGAGCAGAATGCGTCGCTCCTCTAAAGCTAAATTCTGATGCGGAAACTGTCAAGCCGATAATTGCTTCTAAATCACCTTTAAGGTCGAAAAAATCAACAGTTTTCGATTCCATAGCCCAATGTTCATCATTTTGGAGCCCAGTAATGACACAAGCGAGCATTGCTTGCTGTCTTACACCGGATTCTGCATTGATATCAGGAACAAAGCGCAGGCCAGTTTCAAAAAGTCTCACGCGACTCTGTTGACGACTTTGGTTGTAGCCAACGGCGGCCAATAAACCGGTGAACATTGACAGGCGCATGGCCGACATTTCACTGGAAATTGGGTTTGGTAACACCATAGCGTCTAAACCAGGGTGAACCAGATTTTGCAGTTTTGGATCGACAAAGCTGTAGGTTACCGCTTCTTGGAAACCACGAGCGACCAATAAGGCACGCACGCGTTTTAGGCTTAAGTCAGATTCTTTATGATCTGACATACGCAGTGCGGCAACAGGCGCCGTATTCGGGATATTGTTATAACCGTAAATACGGGCCACTTCTTCGATCAAATCTTCTTCAATCGCCATATCAAAACGATAAGTCGCGGTAGTGACCTGCCAACTATCTTGGCCAACAACCACACTAAAACCTAAACGTTGTAGGATTTCAACGACATCGCTATCAGGTACATGGTGACCTAAAATTCGATCTAACTTGCTGCGACGTAAAACGATTTGTGCAGATTTGGGTAAATCAGCCTCTGATTTAGCCTCAACTACAGGGCCAGCTTCACCGCCACAGATATCCAGCACTAACCGGGTCGCACGGTCGATAACCTTGTGTTGCATCTCAGGGTCAACACCACGCTCAAAGCGGTGTGATGAATCTGTATGCAAACCTAAACGACGTGACTTACCCATAATGGCAAGCGGCGCGAAGAACGCACATTCAAGCAGTATGTCTTGGGTCGTGTCGCTCACGCCTGAATATTCGCCGCCAAACACACCAGCAAGGGCTAATGGACGCGCATCATCGGCGATCACTAAGGTATCGCATGGAATCGTGACTTCGCTGCCATCAAGCAGAGTGATTTTCTCTTCGCCAGTGCCTAAACGCACTTGGATATCGCCTGTTAATTTGGCCAGATCGAAAGCGTGCATAGGTTGACCGAATTCAATCAACACAAAGTTAGTGATGTCTACGATAGGATCGATAGAGCGAATACCGCTACGGCGCAGTTTTTCCTGCATCCATAATGGCGTAGGCGCTTTCACATTGACGTTTTTAACCACACGGCCTAAGTAACGTGGACACGCTGCAGGCGCGTTAACGTTAATCGTGACCTTTGCATCTGTCGTTGCCGTGACGGCTTGCCACTGTGGCTCAACCACTGTTTGGCGGTTTAACACGCCCACTTCACGGGCAAGACCTACCATGCCTAAGCAATCGGCACGGTTAGCCGTTAAATCCACATCGATAACGGCATCGTTAAGTTGCAGATAATCACGGATATCAGTGCCAAGCGGCGCGTCCAATGGCAATTCGATGATGCCATCGCTTTCGACGTTGATGCCAAGCTCGCTGTATGAACACAACATACCTTCTGATGACATGCCACGCAGCTTGGCTTTCTTGATTTTGAAATCGCCAGGTAATACGGCGCCAACCATAGCCACGGCCACTTTAAGACCTTGACGACAGTTTGGTGCTCCGCAGACGATATCGATAAGTTCGCTACCACCAACGTTGATTTTGGTCACGCGCAGTTTATCGGCATCGGGATGCTGACCACACTCCACCACTTCACCAATCACGACACCGCTAAAATCGGCTGCTACGGCTTCAACGTCATCGACTTCGAGACCGGCCATAGTGATCTGGTGGGATAATGCTTCACGGCTGACTGAAGGGTTGACCCATTCACGAAGCCAAGATTCGCTAAATTTCATGCTATTACAGCTCCGTTATTTAAATTGCTTCAGGAAACGTAGGTCGTTTTCGAAAAACGCACGTAAATCGTTTACGCCGTAACGCAACATAGTTAAGCGCTCGACACCCATACCAAAAGCAAAACCAGAGTATTTTTCTGGATCTATGCCAACGCTGCGCAGTACATTCGGATGTACCATACCGCAGCCAAGCACTTCTAGCCATTTACCATTTTTGCCCATCACGTCCACTTCCGCTGAAGGCTCAGTGAATGGGAAGTAAGATGGACGGAAACGCACTTGCAGATCTTCTTCGAAGAAATTACGCAGGAAGTCATGCAAAATGCCTTTCAATTCAGCAAAGTTAACATGCTCATCAACCAACAACCCTTCCACTTGGTGGAACATAGGTGTGTGAGTTTGGTCGTAGTCGTTACGATACACACGGCCCGGAGAAATAATCCGTAATGGTGGCTTTTCAGTTTCCATAGTACGGATTTGCACGCCCGAAGTTTGGGTACGCAGCATCAGTTTAGGATTGAAATAAAAGGTATCATGATCAGCACGCGCTGGGTGGTGCTCAGAGATATTCAGTGCATCGAAATTGTGGAAATCATCTTCAATTTCAGGCCCCTGCTTTACCGAGAACCCTAATTCCCCGAAAAAGGTTTCGATACGCTCAATGGTTCGAGTCACAGGATGTAAGCCACCGATCTCTTGGGTGCGGCCTGGCAAAGTCACATCAATCTTTTCAGCGATTAATTTGGCTTCCAATTCCGAACTTTTCAGACCATCGATGCGCTCAGTTAATTTTTGTTGAATCGCCTGTTTAGCATCATTGACCGCTTGGCCAAAGGCTGGCTTTTCTTCAGGGCTTAAGCTACCCATCATTTTCATCATGTCGGTGATCTTACCTTTCTTACCAAGGTAATCGACACGGATATCATCCAGTGCTTTTAGATCACTGGCCTCGTCAATAATGACTAAGGCTTGTTCTACGATCTCAGTTAACTGCTGCATTTTCTCTTCCACTGCATAGTCGCGCTTGATAAACAAGTGCTATGGGCGCCAAACTTTCAGGCTATTTGGGTGCTCAGGTTATCGGGCGTTAATGCCAGACGCTTTGCTAGCTATAACGAAATAAAAGGATAGAAATTTTACGCGAGCGAGCGGCATATTACTAGGGCTTATTGGGGGTTTTTATCATGCAAATTCATGTGTTACCCCAGTTCAGAGCCTGAGTTTTGCTCAAGGGGAAACCCAAACCTCAATTCTGACGTAAACAACTTCCGCTTTCAGCCACTAGCAGCATTTGTAACTAAACTGTAAACTCACATCTGTACCTTGCCAAAATTGCAGCAAACAACACAATAACGACTGCAATTAGACTACATTAACCATATAAATCATTACAAAACAGAAAACTATAAAGTCTATGGCAAACTGACCGATATAAATTCGGTTTATAGCCCATTTTATCGAGGCACTCATGAAAGAAGTAAAATTTCGCTGGATAGATCAATATCTTATCCATATGACCTTAAAAACTAAATTCGCTATTCTCTCTATCGTTCCCATGTTAATGATTGTCGGACTGGCGCTTTTCCTAGATAACCAATCCCAGCAAACCTTAATTCAAGGACAGCTCAACAGTCTGCAAAATGCTTCACAACAAATCAACCAAGTCACTGGCAGCTTATATAACAAACTACCAGAGCAAGAACGCCAAACTATGCTTAATCAACTTAGTCGCGAAATTGAAGGTAATGTCAGCATTGTTTCGGTAAATGAAGTCGATAGCAAAGCCCAATCCATCGCTCGCAGTGGTGGTGGTATTGATGATAGCGGTAAGCAACCTAGAGCTGTGAGTCGGGTTAACGATCAAAACCTGATCACGATTATTCCCCTAGACAGCAAAGAAATTGATGCCTTGCTCGCCAACGATAACCTACTGGTTTATGGCCTAATGGCGGCACTCTTATTTGTGCTATTTTTGTTCAGCTATTACATTTCAACCTTCGTAGGCGGCGCACTTTATACGACAGTGATGGCATTAAAACGGGCCGCATCGGGTGATTTAACGGGGCGTTTAAACTTCTTCGAAGTAAAAGACGAGTTCAGTATCTTAGCTATCAGCATAGATACCTTAGTAGAACGTCAACATACCTTAGTAAAGCAAATCGCAGAATCGACCGCTAAAATACGCGAAGTTGTATCATCGTTTCGTAACACAGCGCAGCAAGGTCAATCCTTGGCGGTAAACCAGAGACAACATCTAGACTCCTTAGCGACGGCAATGGAAGAAATGACCGCCGCAGTGAAAGAAGTTGCCCGCAATGCCGAACAATCCTCAGCTGAAACCCAAGAAGCCAATCAACAGGTTAGCGCGGGCGGGAAAGATATTGAAACCACAGTTAAGGCCATCGATGTGTTATCGGATGAAATCTCCGCGGCCTCAAATGCGGTGGGTGTACTCAATGACAACGCCAGTAAAATTGATGAAGTGGTATCAACCATTAATGCGATTTCCCAGCAAACCAACCTACTGGCCCTCAACGCGGCAATTGAAGCGGCACGCGCAGGTGAACAAGGTCGTGGCTTTGCCGTGGTGGCCGATGAGGTACGTACTTTAGCGGGGAGAACTCAGGCCGCAACGGTTGAAATCAAAACCATGATTGAATCACTTCAATCGGGTACTCGCAATCTGACACAAGTGATGTCGCGTACTGTGAATCAAGCCAATGAAGGTAAACAACACGTACTGCAAACGGGTAAAGACTTAGAGTTTATCGCCCACCACAGCAACAAAGTGTTTGAAATGAGTGTACTAATCGCCACCTCGGCCGAAGAACAATCGGCAGTGGCCAACGAGATTGCGACTAACCTGATGGAAATCCGCAACCAGTCCCACAATGTGGAGCAATCGGCCAACCAGTCAGTTTCAGGTTGCGATGAGCTGCAAGCGACTGCGGGGCAACTGGATCAGTTGATGGTGGGATTAAAAATCTAGTCGAGCATTATTTGATGGAGTTTAAATTCACTTAACACCCAAAATGCACAAGGGAGCGATAATCGCTCCCTTGTTGTTTTCATTCTGACGGTCACTTTCCAATCAACAAGTGTCGTTTCAATTAATAAGTTAATTTTCAATCGATAACGCTACGGCAAAATGAATTCACGTCTGTTAATCCACGTCTTTAAGTGGCCATAGCACGATATGATCTTCAATATCCTTCACGCGTCTTTCATCCACCACCTTGCCTTGGATCGACATACCCGCTAAATGCATCGCTTCTTTGGAGCCTGTGAGCAGCGGATGCCAGCTCGGTAGCTCACGCCCTGCCGCTAGGCGGCGATAGGCACAACTGTCGGGCAACCAAGTTAACTCATGGATATTATCAATCGTGATCACTGTACATTGGGGGACATAGGTGAAACGGTCACTGTAATGCTGACAGCCTGCCGTTTGATGATCGAGCAAAAGGCAAGCTGCATTGGTGTAATACAAGTCTTCGGTTTCATCATCTATCAACTTGTTTAAACAACATTTACCACAACCGTCACACAGTGATTCCCACTCGGTTGTGCTCATCTGCGCTAATGTTTTACTCTGCCAAAATGCCATGATTAACTGTATCTTCTTAATAAAAAACC
This sequence comes from Shewanella sp. DC2-4, assembly GCF_013248875.1. Taxonomy (NCBI): domain Bacteria; kingdom Pseudomonadati; phylum Pseudomonadota; class Gammaproteobacteria; order Alteromonadales; family Shewanellaceae; genus Shewanella; species Shewanella sp. DC2-4. The sequence goes on from NZ_JABRVR010000002.1 coordinate 2,301,397, forward strand.
CGCTCAATGCGGGCTATTTTACACTAATTTGTCGTCAGATACGCAATGCCACTGAGATTAACGAGTGTGGTTTGACGCGCCTGAGCTCATTAGCAGCGTCTTGATGCTACCCAGTTAATCTTTGATCCCAAGGCTCAGCTTATGCTCAGCCAATAAATTCACCTGAGGTGGCGGAATTTGTAAATAAAAGCCATTTTCTGCCATTGCTGCTCTGACTTTATGTATATCTGCCATACCTAACGCGTCGCGTTTAGCGATAGGAAACACCATCACCAACTTTGGCACGCCAAACATTTCCATCAAAGGCACTGGAACATCGTCAAAACAATCTCTTTTCTTCACAAATAAATAAGTATCAGCCTTTCGGCTACTTTTATAAACGGCACATAGCATAAGAATCAAATATCCAATAGTTCAAACTTGCCAGTCAATGGGGCACACTATAACATGGTCGCCTAGTAATTTAATTGTAAAATCAGCGAACCGACTGATGATTTCTGGAGAATAGTGCCGGGATGTCAAAACCTAGCTTAGAGTTAAAAGGCGCTTCTTTTACTCTTTCAGTGCTTCATATTAATAGCAGCGATTTACAAGCTGTCATGACTGAATTAGACCATAAGTTGGCACAGGCTCCTCAGTTTTTTCTGGGTGCTCCTTTAGTCGTCAATCTGAGTGCCATTCAGCACGACAACTTGAATTTAAGTGCGTTAAAGGATCTGCTGATCTCACGTCAATTAGTGATTGTTGGTATAACGGGCGCGACAACCGTACTCAGTAAACAGGCTAAAGACTTAGGCCTTGCCATAGTCAAAGCGGGAAAACAGAGCAGTACCCCGCCGCCGGCCCCGCGCCAAACTAAAATAGTGAAGCAAAATATTCGTTCAGGCCAACAAGTCTATGCAAAAAATGGTGATTTAATCATATTTGGTGCGGTAGGCAATGGCGCAGAAGTCATCGCAGATGGTAGCATTCATATCTATGGCGCATTACGAGGGAAAGCCATGGCAGGCGCCGCGGGCGATACCAGCGCCGTTATCATTGCCCACTCTCTGGAGGCCGAACTCGTTTCAATAGCAGGGCAATATTGGCTCGCTGAAAATCTACAACAACATAGCTCAGATAAAAGCGGCTGCATTCGCCTAAACGGTGAGTCGCTTATGGTTGAATCATTGCCCCTCTAAATGGCAGAACAAAGGATAGAGAGAAACATGGCACAAATTATTGTTGTCACTTCAGGTAAAGGCGGCGTAGGTAAAACCACATCGAGTGCTGCAATTGCGACCGGTCTTGCCATGCAAGGACACAAGACAGTCGTTATTGATTTCGATATAGGTTTACGAAACTTAGACTTGATCATGGGTTGCGAGCGTCGTGTTGTTTATGACTTCGTTAATGTGATCAATGGTGAAGCCAATTTAAATCAAGCGCTGATCAAAGATAAACGCTGCGATAAGTTATTCGTTTTACCCGCTTCACAGACCCGTGATAAAGATGCACTGACCAAAGAAGGCGTCGGCCGTGTTCTAGACGATTTGGCCAAAGACTTTGAATTTATTCTGTGTGACTCTCCCGCAGGGATTGAGCAAGGCGCTATGATGGCATTGTATTTTGCCGATATCGCCATTGTGACCACTAACCCAGAAGTCAGCTCAGTGCGCGACTCAGACCGTATTTTAGGTATGTTGCAAAGCAAATCACGCCGCGCCGAGCTAAACCTTGAGCCGATAAAAGAATATTTACTCTTGACTCGTTATTCTCCGAGTCGTGTAAAATCGGGCGAAATGTTAAGTGTCGACGATGTTCAAGAAATTCTGGCCATTGAGTTACTCGGCGTTATTCCTGAGTCACAATCTGTACTGAAAGCCTCTAACTCAGGCGTACCAGTGATTATCGACCAAGAAAGTGATGCGGGTTTAGCCTACAGTGATACAGTCGCACGCTTACTGGGTGAAGATGTACCAGTACGCTTTATTACGGAAGAAAAGAAAGGTTTCTTACAACGGATATTTGGTAGCTAATTATGTCTTTACTCGACTATTTCAAAAGCAAGAAAAAGCCTAGCACTGCGGTAATGGCAAAAGAGCGCCTACAGATCATCGTGGCTCATCAACGTGGACAAAGGGACACTCCCGATTATTTCCCACAGATGAAACAAGAGATCATTGCCGTTATTCGCAAATATGTGCCGATTTCTGATGATCAAGTTTCTGTGCAGTTAGATCAAAACGACGCCAACCTGTCGGTACTCGAGCTTAACGTCACTTTGCCTGACAGATAAGTCGATGACACAAAAAATGTCATCTTCAATTGAAGATGACATTTTGATGTGGATGTTTTTCTGCGATAGCTTCAAGTACGAAATATTAAGCACTAGACCTCAAGCTTTGCTAAAGCCTCAGTTGCCAATTCCCCTCGCCAACCGCATAACACTGCCGGTAAATCCCCTTGTTGCTTATCCCAACGCCATTGCAAAAACTCATGGATATGACGTTTAGAACCGAGCATTTCCTGCGGCACATCATGCTGTTCGCACAACTCAACTAAGCAGCTTTTAATCGCCTTAAAGGCCGATTTATAACCCGACTTCAACGCCATCACATCCACTAACTCGGGTAAATTGACCAAATCAGCGGTTTGCAGCACACGTAATAAATCTTTGCCGTGGATACGTTTTTCTTGCTCAGTCAAATCATTGAGCTTAAACAAGTCGGCCGAGGATTTAGGTTGCTTCTTCGCCAATGCGATAAGACCATGATCTTTGACCACAAAACCTAGGGCTAAATCACGCACTAAGGCTTTTTCAAGACGCCACTTAGCAAGCACTTTAAGATAAGCCAATTGGATTTCGGTAAGTTGAAAAGCATTTTTCACTTTCAAATAGGCTGTATCAAGATCAGGATCGGCAAGCCTGCCCTGAGTCATCCTTTCCCCTTCCTCGTATAACCAAGCTAAACGCCCTTGGGCGCTGAGTTTCGCTTCCAGTTGAGGATAGAGCTGATACAAATACAGGACGTCATTGGCGGCGTAGCTTAACTGGGCTTCCGTTAAAGGACGACGGATCCAATCTGTACGCGACTCACCTTTATCGATCACTTCACCAAGGCAAGTTTCAACTAACTTGGCATAACCCACACCGTGGCCCATACCACACAAAGAGGCGGCAATTTGGCTATCAAACAAAGGCGTAGGCTGACATTTGCCATAGTGGGCAAAAACTTCTAAGTCTTCACTGCAGGAATGCACTAGCTTAACGATATTCGGGTCCGATAACAGCGCCCAAAACTGGGCTAAATCAGGTAAAGCCACCGGATCAATCAAAGCTAAGGTTTTACCATCATAGGCTTGGATCAAACCTAACTTGGCATAATAAGTACGAGTACGAACAAACTCGGTATCTAACACGAGTATCTTACTCTGTTTATATTGGGCAACGAGGGCATTAAGGCTTGCTTCATCACTCACATATTGAAACGCTGACAAATTCTTCTCCAGATCCTGTGGGTCAATCACAGTCCATAAAAACAAAAGCCGGCAAATGCCGGCTTCAATCTTACGCGCGCTTAGCTTCGTCTCTAAGCTCTCGTCGCAAGATTTTACCCACGTTGGTTTTAGGTAACTCGTCCCTAAATTCTACCAGCTTCGGCACTTTATATCCCGTTAAATGAATACGGCAGTGCTTAATGATGTCTTCAGCGGTTAAAGATTTATCTTTTGCCACCACAAATACCTTCACTAACTCACCACTGGCGTCGTTTGGGACACCAACGGCAGCCACTTCAATCACTTTGGGATGAAGTGCGACCACTTCTTCGACTTCGTTAGGGAATACATTAAATCCTGAGACTAAGATCATGTCTTTCTTACGATCGACAATATAGAAAAAACCTTTCTCATCCATGTAACCAATATCGCCCGTGGCTAACCAGCCGTCAGTGTCGATCACTTTGGCGGTTTCTTCAGGACGTTGCCAATAGCCTTTCATCACCTGAGGACCTTTACCAAAAAGCTCGCCGGTTTCGCCTTGGGCTAATACCTTGCCGTCATCATTACGGATTTGGATCAGTGTCGAAGGGGCAGGAAAACCAATTGAACCGTTATAACCGTCTAAGTTATATGGACAACAGGTTAATAAGGGTGAGGCTTCCGTCAGACCATAACCTTCAAGTAAACGGGTTTTAGTAATGGTTTGCCATTTATCCGCCACAGCTTTTTGTACCGCCATGCCGCCACCGATAGAGAGTTTTAAGCGTGAGAAATCCAACTGGGAAAAATCATCACTGTTCACTAACGCGTTAAACAAGGTGTTTACCCCGGTCAATGCAGTGAAAGGATACTTTTTCAACTCGGCCACAAATCCTGGGATATCACGAGGATTGGTGATGAGTAAGTTCTGGCTGCCTTTGTGCAAAAACAGCAGGCAATTCACTGTCAACGCGAAGATGTGATACAGCGGCAAGGCCGTTACCACAAACTCGCTGCCATCGTTTAAGGCGGGCGAATAAGCGCCATCGGCCTGCAAAACGTTGGCGACAATATTGCCATGGGTCAACATCGCGCCTTTAGACACCCCAGTTGTGCCACCTGTATATTGCAAAAACGCTAAATCGTCGTTAGTGACTTCAGGCTTGATGTATTGCATGCGACGACCGGTTGATAAGGTGTCGCGCATCGATAAAGCATGGGGTAAATCGTATTTTGGCACTAACTTCTTAATGTACTTCACCACAAAGTTCACTAAGGTGCGTTTTGGCGCACTTAATTGGTCACCTAAACTGGTGATAATGACGCTTTCAACGGGCGTTTGTTCGACAACTTCTTCTAAGGTACGGGCGAAGTTTGACACTACAACTATGGCTTTGGCGCCAGAGTCAATCAACTGATGTTTAAGTTCGCGCGGTGTATAAAGTGGGTTAACGTTAACAACCACCATACCTGCACGCAAAACACCAAACAGTGCAATGGGATACTGCAACAGGTTTGGCATCATCAAAGCGACACGGTCGCCCTTTTCAAGCTTTAATTCATTTTGTAAATACGCAGCGAATGCTCGGCTGCGTTCTTCCAATTTACGATAGGTTAGCGTGGCACCCATGTTGATAAATGCAGGTTGATCTTCATACTTAGCCACCGCTGTCTCGAACATATCGACAAGCGATGAGTATTGTTCCACATTAATTTCAGCAGGCACATCTTCTGGCAAATGATTAATCCAAGGCTGATCCACTACTCTCTCCTAAATCCCCACAACTGCGGAAACAATATCCATACAAGCGTCAAGACTCGATAAATACCGAGTTAAAATACCGGCTTACATTTTATAGTTATTAATTTACTCGTCATAAATCATACGAGCGTTTTAATTTTGATCATCACATAAAAAAAACAAAAAACCTAGCGTCTTTTTTATACCCATATAAGCAACCTATTAAACGAATTTGCGGATCAAACGTGCAACGCCTTCGGCATTGTCCATATGCACATGATGATCGCCCTCAATTATGTGCTCAGACAAATGCTTGAACCACGTTCTGGCCTTAGGTATCGCGCTCTGCAACTGGCTAAATCCCTGTTTGCCACAAATTAATAAGGTTTCGACATTGATGTCCTGCATCAAGGCATCAACTTGGGCGAAGGTTAATCGTTGGGGTGAATCTAATCTTAATCGAGGATCACTACGCCAACCTATGCCATCACCTTCGGGCTGCATATTACGATCGAGCAACAAACGACACCAAGGTTCAGCAAGTCCTGTTAAATGTGCCCTCGCCCGCACCGCAGTATCTATACTGTCGTAAATCTTTGCCTGCCCATGCTTCTGAGTTAAATACTTCTCATGCTGATAGAAGCTTTTTTTCAATCGCGCCTTAGCTTGCGTTGGCAACTCAGACAAGGGGCTTAACGCTTCAATCAATACCAGCTTGTTAACCTTTTCGGGAAATGTCGCCGTGTAAGCTGAGGCGATTATACCGCCAAGCGAATGCCCAATCATTGCCGCTGGCTTTTGCGGTAATGCCGTTAACAACGCGTCTAAATCATACAAATAATCAATCCAATGCAGCGGATAGTGTCCCGGCCTATGTGCAGAAAAGCCGTGTCCTGGCCAATCAATGGCGAGCACTTGATAATCGAGTAAATGCGCTGTTAAAGGTTCAAAACTGTTGGCGTTATCTAACCAACCATGTAAGGCAAGCAATAAAGGTTTATCCTTCGCCCCCCATAATCGGCCCGCGACCGTAATATGAGGTAATACAAATTCAATTTGATTTTTGGGGGCGAAAGATTGCCACATAATGCCTCTGATGTCAGGTAATTAAGATGATTTTTTGACAAATTTAAGTGTCATACGGTCACTTTCACCGATCGCTTGGTATTTTTCTTTATCGGTATCACCCAAGGCAAAAGAGGGCGGTAGCGTCCAAACACCTTTGGCGTAATCCTTAGTATCTTTGGGGTTCGCATTGATTTCTGCACTTTCAACTAAGGTAAAACCTGCTTTTTTGGCTAAAGCAACCATAGCCGCTTGATCCATATAGCCAGTGCTGAAGTTCATTCCTTCGTTAGCTCTATGCTCTACCACGCCAAAGATACCGCCGTCCTTCAACACTTTATAAGACGCGGCAAACACGTTTTCCAGCTGATCTGTCGATGCCCAGTTATGTAGATTTCGGAAGGTTAATACCAGATCAGCACTACCGTCAGCACCTAAATCCATCTTATGTGGAGGATCGAAGGTAACAATCTTAGCATTGCCCATGACGTCTTTATTGGCCGTCATCCACGCAGCATACTTAGTACCCGCGTTAGCGCGATAACGATTTCCGGGAGTATCTGTCGCAGGAGCCGTTTCGAAACTGGCTGCGATATATTGGCCCTCTTTAGCAAGATAAGGCCCTAATATTTCACTGTACCAGCCATTACCCGGCCAGAGTTCAATCACAGTCTGTTTTGGGGTAATGCCAAAAAAAGTTAAGGTTTCAGCGGGATGACGATAAACGTCACGACTGGCATTTTTAGCCTGACGAAAATCGCTTTTTAAGACTTTATCTAAGCTTTCATCGGCATAGGTAACACTCGAACATAAACCAGCAAGCAGCAGACTGGCAACTAAGGTGACTTTTTTCATTGTAATTCTCCATGGATACCGAAGGCTTAACCTAGCAGCCAATGGCCAAAAATCCAAGGAATAGAAGTCGGAAAACTAAGCTTTAAGCGACATAAGTGGTTATAGCTCAAAGTGATGAGCAAAATCACCTTTACCTAAATCAACAAAGTTCAAAGCAGAAAAACGATGGGGAAAACACTAGACGACTGAGGCATTAAACAAGCTTGAGAACTAACGACTTGCGGCATTATCTACGCGGCGCCACGCAAAATACAAAGCGCAGGCACTGGTTAATAACCATAATCCCACCCAAATCCACGCGGGGATCCAAGAACGCTCGGCCAACATCACTGCATCACCTTGACCATCAAGCCCGAGCAACACAGTCGGACTCGCAAGTGCATTAAGCATGATCATCAAGCCAATAATACGCAAAAACTGAGTCAACATTTTGTTTTGACTGAGTTTAAGCGGTAACAACAAAATAATAGTCAGCACAGCTAAAATCGCTAACGTGAGAATATCCCTGCCCCAAAGCAAGCCGCTTAGCACCACTAAGGCACCTAGCAAGGCAAAACTCACGCGGATCCCCTTTGGCCAAGTCGCTAATAAATAGATTAAATATCCCCAACAGGCTGCACCAAAATACCCAGCAAAGCCAATAAACATCGGCGAGCCGCCTTGGCTAAAACAAAATCCTGCTCCATTCGGAAACAACTGAATATGGCTGACCACGCCCGAGCTTAAAATCGTTGCAATACCATGGGACAGTTCATGAAAATAGCTTTCAAGCCATTTAAACGGCACGCTTAAATAGGGAATGCGAGTGATGAGTAACGCCACCACCAGCTCGATAATAAACAAGCCACGGCTTGGCACACCGCTGGCGGCTAAACCCGTTAATTTAGAAGAGGAAAATCGCGAGGTAGAACGGGGAGGCTTTTGTTGATGTTCAAGCATACAAGTCCACGCCAACCATTTGCTGAATTTCATCGCGTTTGGCGGCATGTTGAGTTTGTAAATATTGGGCTATCGCCCCCTGATGGCCACGCGTATCTTGCTCATACTCGAGGTGCGCGCCGAGCCTTGACTGTAAATTTCCTGCTGCGCTTTTACTTTTAGGCTGGGTTTCTAAACTAAGGGCTTCGACGGCATCTTGCTCAATCACTGGGCGTGACGATTCAGGCGCAGTCAGCCCCTGAGCGATAGCGGGTCTATTACTCGCTACAGCATTAGTCAAACTCATTTGATTCACATTAACTTGCATCAAGAAGCCTTAAGTTTGCACTATTCATCGTTAAGCCATTCATCGTAAAGAATGCTTAGCATTAATTGCCTGAGATTCTATCGCAGATACTCAGGCAAAGAACAGCTTATTCACGACCGGGTAACTTTTTCCATGTGACTGTATCACGTAAGTACACAGGTTCAAGCTCATCGACCGAGGTTGTCAGTCCAGCTTTTATGCCTGCTTCAGCCAATATCAGCATAGCCTTTGCATCGGGATATTTCACGGCCTCGAGAGCTAAAATCCCCTTGCCGAGTGCCAGCAAATAGGGATAAGCATCAAAACCTGTGCCGCAGCCCACAATTGGCGCTTGAGTATCGAGCTGAAGCAGTACGTCCGCAGGCGCACTGACCACTTCTTTACCTACAAGCGTTGCAATACCGTCAACGGCCACAAACTGGCCCCAATACACTTCGCCCATGCGCGCATCAATGGTGCACAAAACTTGCTCGGCTTGATGCTCGCTAATCGCCATTTGTGCCATTGCCGCTAAGGTTGAAATACCAATCACAGGCAAATCTAACCCCAGTGCCAGACCTTGCGTCATGCTAGTGCAGATGCGGATCCCCGTAAAACTGCCAGGGCCTCGTCCGTAAGCAATCGCAGTCACTTTATCTAAGCGAATGCCCGCTTGCTTGAGCACTGAATCGACCATAGGCAGCAGACGTTGACTGTGTTCACGCGGTGCATCGGCAAGTTCAGCATAAATCTGACCTTGGTATTGCAGCGCAGCTGAGCAGGATTCGGTACAAGTGTCTAAGGCAAGAATACAAGCAGAGTGTTCATGTGTTATTGTCATTTCAAAACCGGATTAGCGGGCAATATTTCGCATCAAATTTACATAATCTGTATTGCGCGAATATGCCATGAGAAAACTGGCGCAAATAATAACATCAAATGCCCGAAAACAAAGGGCTAAGCAAGCAACTCAGCTAAAATAGCGCTCACATGATATTCAGTCGCAAATCTGGACGAGATGGATTTATGTGATCTAAGTCAATGATCAATAAACTCATTAATGAATATAGCTCGCTTGGGGAAACTTTTTCAACTTTGATTGTCAGAGCAGAAAAGTAAGGGGCGAATTTATCCCTTGCCTTTCCCTTAGTATTGTACGATTGCTTTAACCCGCCTTCGATAAGGACATTTCATGTTAAACACGCCTCCATTGCGTCGCTTAAGACGCTTACGTAATTCAGAAGCAATGCGCGATCTGCTGCGCGAAACCCATATTTCGCTAAGCGATCTTATCCATCCCCTGTTCATTGAAGAGCACATCACCCATGCTGTGCCTATCTCCACGCTACCTGGCATCAGCCGTTTACCTGAGAGCGCACTGGCGGATGAAGTTCGCGAGCTTTACGCCCTCGGGATCCGCTATGTGATGCCCTTTGGGATTTCCCACACTAAGGATGATAAGGGCAGCGATACGTGGGACGACAATGGTTTACTCGCCCGTATGGTGCGCACCATTAAAGCTACCGTGCCTGAGATGATGGTAATCCCCGACATTTGTTTTTGTGAATACACAGACCACGGCCATTGCGGCGTGGTGCACAATAATGAAGTCTGCAACGATCTCACAGTCGAAAATTTAGTTAAGCAATCGATAACAGCCGCCAAAGCGGGCGCTGATATGTTAGCACCATCGGCCATGATGGACGGTCAAGTGAAAGCCATTCGCCAAGGGCTCGATGCCGCAGGTTTTGAACATGTGGCGATTCTGGCCCACTCGGCAAAATTCGCCTCTTCTTTTTACGGTCCTTTTAGAGCAGCGGTTGATTGTGAACTCAGCGGAAATCGCAAGGGATATCAACTGGATTATGCTAATGGTCGTCAAGCCCTGTTAGAAGCCTCATTAGATGAAGCCGAAGGCGCCGATATCCTGATGGTTAAACCTGGCACCCCCTACTTAGATGTGCTCAGCCGTTTAAGACAAGAAACCCACTTGCCACTCGCCGCCTATCAAGTCGGCGGTGAATATGCGGGCATTAAATTTGCCGCCCTTGCGGGCGCGTTGGATGAGCGTGCGGTGGTGACTGAAACGTTTATCGGCTTAAAGCGGGCGGGTGCAGATTTGATTGTCAGCTATTACACTAAACAATACGCCCAATGGTTAACTGAAAGCCGATAGTTGCGTCGGTAGCGAATCAAAAGTTACGCTAATCGTTAAATCGATAGCTAAGCGGCTTGTTAAGAGAACAACTAGGTTTTGCACTTTAGAAACCCCATAAAAACGCCACCTTTATCGGTGGCATTTTTGTATTTAACACCTTGTGCTAAATCGCTTAAGCCTTCTGCAATCTTGCAAACAAGGCTTTCACTTTTTCCACTTTAGGACGCACGACCATCTGACAATAGGGCTGCTCACCGTGTAAAGCGAAGTAGTCATTGTGATAATTTTCAGCGGGATAAAAAGTATCAAATGCTGAAACTTGGGTCACTATCGGCGCATCAAAAACCTTGGCTGCTGCTAACTGAGTCAGCATAGCGGTAGTTTGCTCTATCTGCTCAGCATTATGGGTAAACACCACTGAGCGATATTGTGGCCCCTTATCATTACCTTGGCGATTAAGCGTGGTCGGATCATGGCTCTCAAAAAAGACCTGTAATAACGTCGTAAAATCAATCTCCTCAGGGTTGAACTCGATATGCACAACCTCTGCATGGCCGGTTTGGCCCGAGCAAACAGATTTATAATCGGCATCATGGGCATCACCGCCAGCATAGCCAGAAGTGACATTCACCACGCCCTTTAGGCTTTTAAAAATCGCTTCGACGCACCAAAAACACCCAGCACCAAAAGTCGCAAAGTGATTAGGTGCTGGTTCAACAGCATCATCCATCCCTTTGAACACCATAGATACGGAGTTAACACAGTGACGGATATTGTTAGGTGTTAACATTTCACCTTCAAAGACATGCCCCAAGTGACCGCCGCACTGGCTACAAACAATCTCGGTTCTGCGGCCGTCGGCGTCTATGTGGCGGGTTACAGCGCCGGCAATTTCATCATCGAAGGCAGGCCAGCCACAATGGGCATTAAATTTATGCTCAGAGCGATACAAGGGGGCATGGCATTTTTTGCATAAATACAAACCCTTAGCATCGTGCTCATAATACTCACCACTAAAGGGGCGTTCAGTGCCTTTCTCTTCGATAACATAGCGTTCAAAATCGGTCAGTTTATTCATATTATCGGTCAGTTTATTCATATTAATGCCCTTTCGACTCACGTCGTTGTGTATTTCGATATTCTTTGATTAAGAAGCTGATTTATAAGGAAGCCAACATAAGACCCACTCCAAGCAAGATTTCTTGCACTCGGCTTCAAAATGCAGCTGACATCAATCCAATCACAACAAATCTAATACCCATACTAACGGATTTGGTGACTAAAATCTTACCACTCAAGTAAGTACTAATATAAGTGTTCATATTAAGTACTCATATAAGCAACTGCATAAATGACGGAAAATACGGCAGTTGATCCAGATCACAGTCGCTGAGTATTTGCACCCACATCAGCGCACGGCTACACTTGCGGCGGGTCAAATTACAACTAAATATAACAAGTAGAAACCAAAATGAAATTAGAAACCATTGATTATCGCGCTGAAAACAGTGCCCAGCAATTCGTTGAATCACTTCGGGAAACTGGCTTTGGTGTTTTATCTAATCATCCGATTGATAAGCGCTTAGTTGAAGACATCTACACCGAGTGGCAAGCCTTTTTTAATTCAGAAGCCAAAAACGACTATATGTTTAAAAAAGAAACCCACGACGGTTTCTTCCCTGCGTCGATTTCTGAAACCGCCAAAGGCAACACAGTCAAAGACATTAAAGAGTACTACCACGTGTACCCTTGGGGCCGTATCCCCGATTCACTACGTACCAATATTCTCGCCTATTACGATAAAGCCAACGCACTGGCTGCAGAACTATTAGAGTGGATCGAAACCTACTCACCAGAAGACGTAAAAGCCAAGTTTTCGATACCATTGCCAGAAATGATCGCCAATAGCCAAAAAACCTTACTGCGTATTCTGCATTACCCACCGATGACGGGCAGTGAAGAAATGGGCGCCATTCGCGCCGCAGCACATGAAGATATCAACCTTATCACAGTGTTACCTGCTGCCAATGAGCCTGGATTGCAAGTGAAAGCCAAAGATGGCACTTGGTTAGATGTTCCAAGCGATTTTGGCAACATTATTATCAATATCGGTGACATGTTACAGGAAGCCTCTGGCGGCTATTTCCCATCGACGTCACACCGCGTCATCAATCCTGAAGGTACGGATAAAACCAAGTCACGGATCTCTTTGCCGTTATTTTTACATCCAAACCCTGCTGTAGTGCTGTCAGAACGTTATACCGCTGACAGTTATCTGATGGAAAGATTGCGCGAACTCGGGGTAATCTAAGCCTTAATTCAGCCTATTAATCCAAGTAACAATCGCAAGAGACAGTCAAGGATTAAGCGATTAAAGCGCCTTAGGGCGCTTTTTTTATGACATTCGCCACCTTCAAGGTAGAATAGCCGTTCTTTAAGTTATTTAGGACAAGGCGTTATCATGGCAATTCAGTGGTATCCGGGGCATATGCACAAGGCACGCAAGGAGATTGAAGAGGCAATGCCTCAGGTCGATCTTGTTATCGAAGTGCTGGACGCGCGTATTCCCTACAGTAGCGAAAACCCCATGGTGGCTCAGCTTCGAGGCGACAAACCTTGTATCAAACTGCTCAATAAATCTGATCTGGCCGATCCAGAGATCACCGCACAATGGATTGAATACTTAGAGCGTGAGCAAGGCGTCAAAGCCACGGCGATCACAACGCTGCAAGCGGCAATGGTGAAAAAAATCCCTGATCTCTGCCGTAAGCTAGTGCCAAGTCGCGATAAAACCGAAAAAGACATTCGCACTATGATCATGGGGATACCCAACGTTGGGAAATCTACCATTATCAATACCTTAGCTGGCCGTGTTATCGCCAAAACTGGTAACGAACCTGCGGTAACCAAAACCCAGCAACGGATCAATTTACGTAACGGTATCGTGCTGTCGGATACCCCAGGTATTTTATGGCCCAAAGTGGATAACGAAGCGAGCAGCTATCGCCTTGCCGTCACTGGCGCCATTAAAGATACGGCGATGGAATATGAAGATGTGGCCCTGTTCGCCGCCAAGTATTTCTTAACCGCTTATCCAAAAGAGATTTGTGAGCGCTATAACTTAAGTGAATTACCAAAAGATGATGTTGCACTTCTCGAGGAAATCGGCCGCAAACGTGGTGCGCTGCGTCCCGGTGGTCGCATCGATATGCACAAGGCATCAGAGTTATTACTGCATGAATATCGCTCGGGGAAAATAGGCTTACTCTCGCTAGAAACGCCTGCGATGGCAGAGCTTGAAAAGATTGAAGTCGCCCGTATCATGGCCGAAAAAGAAGCAGAGAAAGAAGCCAAATTGGCAGCAGAGAGACTTAAACGTTCAGGCAAACGTCATAACGACTAATCAGCCCGCCACTCTGCATTTAGAATATAAGGCGCAGAGTTTGTTAAAGACGTTAAAGACAAGACGCTGATGACTTTTATATTCCAGCTTATAACGCTCATTCATCAAGTTTAAAGTTAAAGCCAGTATATTGAATATACTGGCTTTTTTACTAATAGAAACGGAAAGCTTGCGCTAAAAAACACTTTTTCGCCAGTGACTTCTGCGTGCCTGATATAAGATCTCAATATCCGCCAGTCATCATCCTCTTAGCACAATACACCAAGGAACCATCTTGGGTTTGACTGCACGGCAAAGGTGCTTTAGTCGCGGGATGGATCTACCACTTCTTTCAAGTTTTCTAATGGTACCCACCCTGATTCTTCACTGACAGCTTTTATACACCATACCCAACCATTCAACATTCGTGTGCCAATGAGTTGTTCCCCTTCATGCACATTAAGTTCTCTTGCCGTATAGTCCTCAAGCGCCAGCCCGTTGGAATTTTTTAGGCGCTGAATCACTTGACCAGGAACCCAACCAGCATCTTGCCCTGGCGTAGTGCAAAGGAACCAGAGATCCCAGCCTTCAGGACCTGCATATTTTTCTCCAACGGTAAGAGGATCACCTTTTTTGAACGTAATGGGGTTAGGAAACTCACTTTCATGTGGATTGACAACGATATATTTCTTAGTAGTCATGTATTCAGCTAACCTTTTGATAAATATCCGTAAAAATTAACTTTATTCGCTTATTAAAGCACGCCCAATTAACGCTCGGTTTGAGTGAAACTTATCAGTTTTCTATCAGACATACTATCCGACAACACACGCATGCACAGTTTTCAAACTAATTATCAGCATAAAAAAACTGTAATATTTTGATTTTAAATACGATGACAATAAACTGCATTATGAGTAGGAAAATGCCAGTTAGCGTAATATGAAGGTATATTCAGTTAGCCAAAAACCGCGCCAATTTGCACGCGGTTTTCAATGGGAATTAACAGCAAGCTAATGAACAATTACAACTTTTTAACTTATTTTAAGGTCTTCCAAAACATGATCTGCTGCCTGGAATGCCAACGCTGCCAAAGTGAGGGTTGGATTACCCGTTGCAACCGTTGGAAACACTCCGCTACCGACTAAAAACAGATTGCTATGATCCCAAGATTGCTGACGAGGATTCACCACCGACGTATCTCTGCAGTCCCCCATTCGATACGTCCCCACAATGTGTCCAGCACCGTAAAACGTAAAATTATGGCCCTGATATTCAAAATTATTCGATGTTACTTGACTCTTATCACCATAAAATACCGGCGCAGGCGGAGCCTTGGTATATTCCCGCGCATCAAGGGCGTCAAAGAGTTTGGTCGAAATATCTTTAGCCGACACGAACGCATTGCGCACATAATCCTCGCGTACACGATAGGTTAATTTGGGGCGCGGCAAACCTAAGTTATCTTTCAGCGTCTCCGACAACTCGACACGGTTTTCCGGATCAGGTAATTGTTCAATTAAATAGCCCATACGAATTTGCCGTGTGTAAATACCATTCAAGGTATTCACCAGTGAGGCACCAAATAAAGCGCTATTAGCAGACATGGCGGGATCAAACCGTAATGGAATCCCCTGCTGATTGACAGAATCCCCATTTAATTGCGAATTATTTTGCCCAAATACAAAATCAGCTAAGGTCGTGAATGGATCGTTCGCAGCCCACTGCCAACCTTCATTACCGATTTCAATACGATAGGCGGCACGGTCTTTACGAAAGGCGCCATCGCGTAAACTTTCGATACCCGCAGTAGATAAAGGCCCTCGAAAACCATAGACAGGATCTTTCGCCAGACCCCAGGCCAAATACATAATGTGATCCATCAAATTACGCCCCACTTGATCGCTATGGTTGGCGACGCCGTTTGGACAGGCTTTATTACGTTTAGACATGAGCAATAATTTTGGCGTCTCAATCGCGTGAGCTGCAATCACATATTTTTTACCCGTAACGGTACCGCCGCCCGTCGCGATCCCCCCGTGAGTTTGATAGGTCACATAATCAATACCAACAACATCCTTTGTGTTTTCATCCACTTGAACATTTGTCGCGACGTGACGATAAAACACATCAACATTACCGGTTTGCAATGCTCGCCCGAGCGTCACAGTAGCATCGTATTTGGCTTGGATTGGGCAAATGGGAATACAATTTGTATTCCCCGCACATTGACGGCGTTCACCCGGTAATGAATTGCGCCCCTGAGGGGTTGGTGTAACCGACAATTGAATATTGTCATACACCATATCGCTCACCGCTTGTTCATATTGTAGATCGACTAAAGATGAAACAATGCCAGGCATGGGATAATCGTAATTCGCGCCATAAACGCCATCCGGTGAAACATTAAATCCGCGATAAAGCTGATCCATTGCCTCTTTGTCACCGGCCACACCTATCTCATTGGTCGCCTGTTCATAGTAAGGAACCAGCGCCTGATAAAATTGTTTTCCACCAGGCCAATCCACACCCTGCTTATACTGGGTTTGCAACTCAAAATCATTGGGCAATAAATGCAAACTGGTTCCTAGCCAATGCCAAGTTGTGCCGCCGCCAATACGCTCATAGGAACTCGCAAAAGCAAACTTTGCTTCAGGGCTGTCAGGTTTCAAATGCTCTGGTTGCGGCGTGTAATCGAAATAACATTGCTTTGGATTGCGCCATGCGCCAATTTGCAACACGGTATAACGCGGCACATTTTCCTTCGCAGGATCAGGCAATCCGAGTGGATTATCCGCCGTCGATGCAGCTGGATTTTGTGTGGTTGGAGGATAAGGTGACTCAGGTGTTTTGGCATTGGCTTTAAAGAAGGTTTCCATGTAACCACTGCGGTCAACAGGCACTTCCTGCCCTGCTTCGAGGATTAATACTTTTTTCCCCGCCATCCCCAATTGATAAGCCATGATAGAGCCGGCAATACCTGATCCCACAATAATGACATCGTAATTGGTTTGAGTACTCATACTGCACCTCCTTGATGACCCGTATATGCCGACAGTGCAGCGGGTGGTTTCGCCCAATAGCCATAGCGATAATTTGAATCCCCCATCGGATGCGCCTGCATAACTTGCCAAACTAAACCTGTGGTATAACTTTTTGCCGAAATCATATCGCTAACCGTGGTTTCCGGCTCTGTATCCGTCACGGGAATAATGGTTGGCCATGCACCTGAGTACCACATAAAAATCAATTTACGACAGGCCAACACAAAATTAGCTCCGTTGTCTGGCGCCAGCATTTGCGTGCCAATTTGTTGTTCTGATAATTGCTGCGCTTTTAACGCCGCAAATTTTTGCAGAATAGTTGTAACTAAAGTTGGGTCCTTCGATTCTTCGGTTATTTTTTGCGTAAACACGGCTAAGTATTCGGATTTAATATCCACGGGATCCAATGTCGGGGCAATAATACTGGTAGCAAAGCCGGTTAATACCGCGCTCAAACCAATAAAATTATTCATAGTATCGGCAGTCGCGCCTGTAATATCAGTCATGATGAGTTCCTTTTGTAAATTATTGCGCGCGTTGCAGCAAGTAAGTGAAATCAGCAAAATTACCGTTAGTGGTTGCCGCATTATTGTGACAAGCCATACAGCTGCTTGATGTTTGCTTTACCGAACCTTGGATATAAGTTTCGAGCGTGGTGTTCGCTAAAAATGAGGGAGCAGGCACGCCCGTTGGATCGGTGGGATTTTTGGCATCAGTAGGCCATTGCGTACTGATCAATTCGTAGTTCTTCCATACCGATCCCGGCACTACAGCGTCGAGTGCTGCGTGATAACTGGCATTTAAGGCTTTAGCGTCGGCAGTGATAGGAATAACGCGTTCCACTTGAGTTGGTTTAGTGTGCGGGTTTGCCGGATCCCACGGGCGTGCTGGTGGTTCATTCACTTTGCAGTCAGTACATTTAGCATCGTAAAAATTATATGCCGACAATGATGCTGACTCACCTTGGGTTGGCGCGTTAGCGACATGCTCAAAGGTAGACCAAATCCATTGTGGTTCACCCGTGGTTTTGTGAGCAATGTGAAAGCCCACTAGACCGACTTGTTCAAGCGCACACGCGGGCTTGACCCCGTGTTGCTCTTCGGGATTGTTATAAACTAGCGCATAAGTCGTATAGTAATTCGTCGCATCAAACTTGCCGCCCATTTTTATCCATGAGGCCTTAAGCATGATAGAACCTACCTGCCCGGTTTTACTGTCGCTCGCGGTAAAATCGACATCGGCATTAAACTGTTTCTGTCCTTTTTTACTGTAGAGGTTATTGTCCAAAATAAAATTGAACATGGTTTCATTGGTTAATATTTCATAACGGGTATAAAGCCCGTTTTGATCAATCAATGGACCCGTTGTAAAAGGCTCGCCACTTTCATCCAACACATTCGGGGTCTTCCCTACTTGCGTTAAATAAATAGTCCCTTGAGGAATGGACTTGGGATCAATACTTTTGCAAACATCCGGCACATTATTGGACTGATCCCACCCAGGTGGTTTTACGCCATCGGGTAAAAAAATCTCCCGGCTTTCCTTCCAATGCAGCCACACGACTGGCTGGTTAGTTTTTTGCCCAATGATAGACATAGTATTGGGTGTGCCATCGGCATTTGCTGGCCAGTTAAGTGCAATAAACGATTGCCAAGAAAAATCATCAAAATCATGTTGCAGGCTTTCGAGTGAGAACGGGGCTTTTGCTGTAATTTCCAGCGGCATAACAGGGCTTAACGTGGGTAGCGTTATAGCTGCTTTTGTCTCTACTGGTGCTTCTGCATATACAGCAGCACTCATACACAAAAAAAGCGCTCTATAGCTAAAAATTTTGATAGACATGAAATTAACTCTCCTTGTTATTGGGACTTATTCAATGCTTAAAACGTTTACGACTCCACTTTCTTTAACGACTTAAAATCAGGGCTTTCACAACACCCGCCACTGCAGGCGTGATGTCACGATACAAATAGCGTACAAGACTTGACCTCAACCAAATCCCAATAAATGGGTTTCGATATTAAAATTGAAATTTGCTGTTTTGATCGCAGTCTCTGGCTTACTGAACAGGTCTGAACAGATTGATTGATACGGATAAATATTAACGTCTTTCATTGAAATTCCTTTTCATGATTGCGTTTTATCACGATACCTTGAGTCTAGATTATTCATTGAGGATCACCTCAAATGAACCTAGTAATCTCAGTGGAAGGGTTAAACACTCCTGTGTTCCCGTAGTGAAAACAATTCTATTCTGCAGAAATAAAAGTAACCTTCTGAAAATATTCCATGTTAAAAGATTGTTTACGTTTCACTTATTGTCAAGCGTGAGGCAGGAGGTTTATTTTATTTGCAAAAAAGCTCGCCGCACGACACGACGATAACAGCGGTAAAAAGCATAATGTGATATCAAGAGTTCAACATTGATCTGAAGTCTGCGAGGACCAAGCGTGGACAGGAACTAACTAAGCGATCGTAAAATCGGTCGCAACTACGCGCGGCCTATTCTTATTTGGTAGCCATTGATTCAACAATAACTGTCAAAGTTTGGAAGATTTCGACTCATTTTCATCATTAGATTCTGTAAAGAGTCACTCAGCATCTGATTATATGGCCTTGCTAATGACTTTATAAACACTTTGACTGAAACAGAACACAACTGGTTCTTACTGTTGAAACAGGAAATCTATTTTCTTGTACTGACGAAAACTCTAAGATTAAAAATGATGCCATTTGGGGATGCTTTGACCTACTTAGGTAGCCCTGTGAAATATGATCATATCGTTCCACTTGCTTCCCACAATTGAGCCGCAGTGTACCTTCACAAACTTGTTATTCACCGATGTTTGTGCCCATAACCAATACATTTATACCTTTATAATTCACTTGTTCTATAGGCTTAAACCCATGATGTAAGTATAAACCTCCAGTTAAATCTTCTGTTTGAAGATATAATTTTTTCACGCCTATTTTATGTGCTAGCGATATTATCTCTTTCACAAGTTTTGAGGCGACACCCTGTCCCCTAGCCTGCTGAGTGACGTAAACACCACCAAGCCAAAATTCAAATTCTGGGTATATGTCCATTTCTCGAATTTTTAGCTCTGCTGAACCAGCAAGAACACCATTTACTTTTCCGATGATCAAAATAGGCGCGGTATCTCGATTTATTGAAGCAGAGACTTTTTCAACGACTTCCTCCTTGGTATAACTACCATTCTCTTGGCACCATTCGTTGAAATACCAACTAGCTACCGTGTCTATCGCAGAGGGATTATCGGCAAGTAATGAAATTTCCATATATGTCCTTAGATGTACAACGATTTGATTTTCTTTATGAACAACATCTTACCAACTTAACCTTGCAAGGCAAGCAGCCCACAACCATTGATGTTTGTAGTCAAACTATACTGGGATTTCCACTAACTTTGGTTGATGTCCCGATAATCTCACCACGCCAGACCTAAAATACTATATTGCTAATTTAATCGCCCCCCATTGATGGAGCACAGTCAAACTCGACCGTAACGGGTTACCGTTTTTCGACGTTCACATCCTCAATTAATCTTGGCAGTGACTTCATATTGTCAAACCGCCACAGGTGAAACATCAGTTTGTTATCCTTACCCCTTACAAAATCGCGATTGTCATCAGCACCACAGCCTAACCCAAAGTTATGCAATCCATCTGCTCGAACAAGAGTTGGATTAGCGCTCGGTGCAAACACGACTCGGCCATCGCTGTTGTCCACAGTATCAGCTCGCGGCAGGCTTAATAGACAGCAAGCAAAGTTATATCTATGAATAACATTATGATGATGTTTACTTTGCGGTGGCTTTATTACTTGGCTCAACATCACTGCGTATCCGCAGGAAACTGGCAAATCTGGGTAAGCCATTGACAGTAAGACCAAGATATTTATAGGTAATGATAGTGCCCACTGCGGGGGGATGTTGGCGCTCAGAGAGACTAAAACCTGTGCCAATACTAAAAATTCGGCCGTCTGGGGTTTGCACTTTTAATGCGCCCATCTGCCCTGCAAATTGACCTTTACCAGGGATATAAGCGATAACAGTAGCTTCAGCATCATAATAAGGTTTTAACTTCATCAAATGAGGATTGCGGCCACTGATATAAGTCGCGGAACTGCGATGCAGCATCAAGCCTTCGGCGCCTTTTGCAACTAAGGCATCGAGTTTTTGATACAGGGCTTCAAGGCTTTCTACTTGGAACTGCACTATGACTTCAAGATAATTCGATTTGCCACTCAGTTCAGTCAGCGCAAATTGATAGCGATGCTGAAAGTCGCCACTCGCCTTGGGGACATCGAACACCATAAATCGCACTTTGCGCCAATCATCATCCTTCGCTGAGGTTTGTCGAACAAGACTGGACATCGCTTCAAACTGGCCTCGCCCAAGCCATAATTCACCATCGAGAGGATAATTCGGAAAATTTACAGTAAACCAAATGGGTGTAGCGATGGCATTTCCCTGCCGAGTGAATAATTCCTTGCCATTCCAGTAACCTCGAACCCCGTCGAGTTTCTCACTAATCAAAAAATTTTGAATATTAATATCTTGCGAAGATCGAGTCGCATCAAACTCGGTAGCAAGTTGTATGGCAGGTGGTGAGGTTTGTGCGTTAACCGAAAGAGTTAAACCGCAAAGTATGAGCAAGCTGAGCTTAAAAACACTAAAACGGATGAACTGATTAAATGTTAAATTTCGTAACGGGTTTGTATGAGTCATTCCCTTGCCCACGCTGCAATATATCCTTCATCAAGCTTAGGTCGCACGGCTAAAGTTGCACTAAAATAACCGCAAAAGTCACTAACTCCCTAAGTTAACAACGAATGTTGATGATCAAATTTGCTCAGTTAATTGTTTATGCACTTTTCATCTCAGGCTATACTGCGGCCAAATTTATGACTCAGTCAAATGTTAACAAAGACAACAGTAGGGTTTATTCACCCTGTTTTGAATGAGCAGAACCTCAGCGCTTTGTCGCTAACGTCAATTGGAAACACTATGAAACCAGCCAATAATCACGGTATTAAGCGCATATTCAGAGCGACGGGATTTTCGATGAAGGGCCTAAAGGCCGCTTGGATCCACGAAGCCGCCTTCAGACAGGAATTAATCTTAACGATAGTCATGTTACCCGTAGCCTTATGGGTTGATATCAGCACTATTGAACGCCTTATGCTGATTTTCACGTTGTTTATCGTGTTGATTGTTGAGCTATTAAACTCGGCGATTGAAGCTGTGGTTGACCGTGTCGGCAGTGAAATACACCCGTTAAGTGGCCAAGCCAAGGACATTGCCTCGGCTGCCGTCTTTATGAGTCTTGCGCTTTGTGGATTAACTTGGCTGGTTGTATTAACGCCGCTAGTGCTTTAATTCTTAGTTTCTAAACCGTCGCATGAGCAATCATTGAGCCATCGTCCCTTAAAAAGTCGATGGCTTGTTTGATCTGGGCTAAGCGGTCATTCTCAGCCCAATACGCAAGATACACATTTCGTGAAATGGCATTCGCGCCGCTGACGAGATGCAATTCGCCGCCGCGCAATGCATGTTGCACTAGATGCTCAGGTAAAAATGCGCAGCCGCCATTATTCAAGATGAAATCTAACGCAATACGTGCTGAACTCGTGTGCAGCGTTGGCACTGGCAGCGAGGCATATTCCTGCGCGTGAACAATATTGAACGCCGTACCCCAATCGACTTTTACATATTGCCCCGGCACAACCGCTTTTACCGTTTGACCTTTTAAGCTCGACACCAACAACAAATTAATTTGCCCCAGTTGCACTATCTCAAATTGATCAAGCTTTGGCGGATCGAATGAAATCGCAATATCTAGGGTACGGTCCATTAGCTGACGCGTCATTGCATTCGCGGGTAGCACTTCGGTGCGCAACGCCACGCCAGGTAAACCGACATGCAGTCCCTGTAAATAACCTTGCAAGTAAGCGTCCCAAATATTCGGCCCTGCACCAATGGCAAGCTGCGTTGTCTGTAACTGGCTGAGGGAAACATCTTGCTTAGCCCGCTCCCATGCTGTTAACACCGCTTCGGCATGACCAAGCATACGTTCGCCTGCTGGCGTGGGCTGAATATTATTACGTTGCCGTTCAAATAAGGCGACACCCAAAATGCTCTCAAGCTGTTTCACCCTAAAGCTCACAGCGCTTCGGGTGAGATAAAGATTCTCAGCCGCTTTACCAAAATGGCGAGTACGGGAGACTTCGAGAAAGGTTTTTAGTAAATCGGTATCCATAAAAATTCTTGACCAACATAGGCAAATTTTTTTGATTTATAAATCAATAATACTAGCCAATACTCCAGTTGCAAATCTTTGTATATCAAAAACTAGAGGGTATCTGCCATGTCTGAACAGTCTTTTTTTAACGCTAACAAGGGTTCTGAGACGTTTAACGGCTCAGTTGCTGCCAGTTTTGTCTCTCAAAAACGTTTCTACGACGACGCTAATTTCCCCAAAGGGTTTAAACGAAGCGGCGATTTTACCAATAAAGAAGCTGAACTCCTTGAATTGCATGGTCATGCGATGAAGAATTTAGCGGAAGGAAAAACGCTGCCTTGCACCTCCGATGAAGCCCAATTTGTGGAAGTCGCCAAAGGAAATATCGCGCCCAGTAGCTTGTTAGAGCAGATCTGGGTAAAGTATCGCAGGCTCGCCATGGGGAAACCCTTTTATGCCGTGGTTGGTACAGTGCATTTGCCTGCAACCAAGCCCGAGATAGAAATAGAGGCAGAGGCTGTATTTGATATTGAAGATGATGTTCAGGATGAACCTGAACCCGAGGATAAAGAATGAAGATTAAGGTTTGCTACTAAATGCGTGGTTGGATTTTATATAAAGAAACCGCGACTCAGCTAAAACCTGAATGGTATGAAATTGAGCGTCTACTGGCGGCAGCAAAAGCCGATAACATAGAGTTGGAAGTTTACGCACCTGATGAATTTGATCTGACTGTCACCAGAGAAGATAACAAGAGTATTTTATTGAATGGGCAAGCCGTCGAGCTGCCCGATTTTATCATTCCGCGAATGGGCTCAGGCACGACCTACTTTGCTTTAGCCATTATTCGTCACTTAGAAAGATTAGGGGTATATTGCCTCAATCCATCTAAAGCCATTGAAATCGTTAAAGACAAGTTATTCTCCCAACAATTGTTGGCCGAGAAGAATCTGCCTACGCCTAAAACCATGTTGGTTAAATTCCCCGTCGATATCGCCCTCGTAGAACGCCATCTCGGTTTTCCTGTGGTGATAAAAACACTTTCAGGCTCACAGGGCAGTGGTGTGTTTTTATCCCATAAGGCGCGTGAATTTGACGATTTAATGCAGTTGATTGAAGCGACCAATAAAAACGCTAACATCATTCTGCAAGAGTTTATCGCTAACAGTCATGGGCGCGATCTACGCGTATTCACTATTGGTGGTCGTGTGGCGGGTTGCTATGAAAGGCGTGGTCAAGAAGACAGCTTCAAAGCCAATGTCAGTGCCGGTGGTTCAGCGCGTCCATTTCAGATCACTCCTGAAATTGAATGGCTTGCCACCCAAACAGCCAATATTCTCGATCTTGATGTTGCAGGTATCGATTTATTGTTTGATAACGGCCATTACAAAATTTGTGAGGCTAACTCATCTCCAGGGTTTGAGGGCTTAGAGTCCTGTTTGAATGTGGATATTGCCGCGCAAATTTTGCATTTTATTCGTATCCGTTTAGGCATGTTTAATAAAAATGAACCAAGTAGCCCAAAAATCGTAGCTGATAGCGTAGAGGCTGAGACTTCTACCCCGTCACTTCTATCGTCTGCGTCCTCTATCGAGACGAAATAGAAGCACTAGGACATATCAATATCTAGCGGGTTCGTACCGCTAGATATTCTCAATATCGATGATTCTCCACCATGTTTGTGTCTATATCCATTTGTATCTAGCCCCATCAACAACGCAACAATCCTAAAGCCGTTCAGGAAGGAAACACTTGCCCTGAGTCTTTCAATCCACAATTGATGTGATCGCTCGCCCAAATTTCATTCAACCTCACGAGAACCAGCCCTACTTTTGTTTTGAATCACAATTTTTTGCATTTTTTAAAACATTTTGTTCACATTAAAAAATTTGCTGTTAAACTCCAAATGTTGTTTTTTTATGGCACTAAATTCTGACCTTATCGCTAAACATAATAAGAATAATGCAGGAGTCACTCCTTAACATGTCGATCCGCCTATTACCCCTAATCATAGCGTCACTGCTCAGCACTCAAGTGCAAGCCGATGATTTTACTATTCAGTTAGGCGGCTTTTATTCGCAATCAGACACCAATATGGAAGTCACTAACCCTATTTCGGGTAATAATTTCACCTTAGATTATGAGTCCGATCTACAACTTGCAAAAAACGAATTTTTACCCTTTATCGAGTTAAATTATCACTTTAACGAACGGCACAATATCTACCTAGACTGGAAACAGCTTCATCGTAACGCCGAAACCCAAGCCTTAACGAAACCCTTCCAGCTCGAGATTAACGACACCATTTATGATATCAAAGCAGGCGGTAATCTAAATTCAACCTTAAACATTGATGTACTGCGCTTCGGCTATGGCTATGATGTATTTCAAGGCAGTAACTATGATGTCGGTTTATCACTTGGTTTACATACTATGTTTATCAAGACAGGTTTTGAAGGGGTGATTGGTGTTTGCGCTTCATCGGAATTACTCAATAATGTCTGCGGTAGCCAAGCAATTCCGCGCATTGTTGACGAAAATGTCACTGCGCCACTGCCCGACATTGGCATATATGGTCAGTATGAATTTGTTCCCGGTTGGCAAATCACCAGCCATGCACAGTATTTTTACATCAAACTCAATGATGTCAAAGGCGAACTGGTTGATATTAAAGTGGGGGTTAATGCACAAATCACCCCAAACTGGCGTATGAGCGTGGCCTATAACTACTATAAAGTTGACGTTGATATCGCCCAAAATTCGCCGAATAAAGATACTCAAATCGCCGATTACAACATCTATTACAATTTTATTGGTCCTATGCTTTCTATCAGCTATTCCTTTTAATTCTATAAAAAATCTCTTCCCATATTGTATTAAACACCCCTTCTAACTCAAACAGTTGCCCGAACCCTAGCCAAATTAGTGCTAAAAAATAAGGGCGCCTACTGGACGCCCTCATGATCCAACCCATTAAACCTATTTACGGCCATCCTGCTCACGTTTGGCTTTAAAGTCTGATGATTCAAGCCAATGGGGCCAATCTGAACCATTCGCTAAGGTGGTTATCATACTGGCGATCAAGTCTAGGTCTTGACTCACCCCCTCCAACGTCCAATTTGGATCATAATCATCGGCTCCTTGGTGATATTTATGCGCAATATAGTCAGGATCTGTATCCCCAAGACTCATAAATAACAATCCTGGTACACCTTGCTGGGCCAGCGCAAAATGGTCTGATCTAAACATCAATCCATTCTGTGGTCTTGGATCCGCTTTTACCGAACGGTCTTGGGCTTTGGCGGCTTTATCTAAGTATTGCTCCAACTCAGATACCCCTTCCCCATAGCGCAAAATGTAATCCACGCCTTTATTTACATTCATGCCATCGATATTTAAAAAGGCGACGATATTTTTGGTTGGCACACTGGGATGCTGAGCAAAATGCTGTGCACCAATCAGACCCGTTTCTTCTGCAGTAAAGGCACTGAAGAGCACCGAGCGATCCAGTGGCGCCGTGCTAGCCTGCTGTTTGAAGTAACGCGCTAACGCTAAAACCCCCCGCCACACCGCTGGCATTATCGACCGCACCGTTTAAAATCTCTGACTTACCGTCTTCAATCACAGTGCCAAGGTGATCCCAATGGGCATGCATCATCACCACTTCGTCGGGGCGCGTTTTACCGGGCAGTAAGGCCGCGACGTTATGGGACTCGGCGCGTTCAATTTTATTGTTTAACGTGAGCTGCGCGCTCAGCTTAAGTGGGATAGCCTTAAAGTTTGGCTTAGCTGCTTGCCGTTTTAAGGTATCGAAATCCAATCCCGCTTTGGCAAAGATTTTTTGTGCGGCCTCGTGCTGAACCCAGCCCATCACGCCCACTTGACCTTGGTTATTATTGGCATCGACCAGAGTAAACTTAGTTCCTGTGTTGGAGTTTTGCACCACTCCCCAGCCATAGGCGGCTGGCGCGGTTTCATGGACAATAAACACGGCCTCAGCGCCTTGACGCGCCGCTTCCTCATATTTATAAGTCCAGCGACCATAATAGGTCATAGCATTGCCTTTAAATATTGTTGGATCTTGGGTCGCAAAGCCGGGGTCATTCACGAGTACGATGACCGTTTTGCCTTTTACATCTAACCCTTGATAATCATTCCAGCCATATTCGGGTGCATTGATACCATAGCCAACAAATACCACATCGCTTTTATTCAAGCTGACTTTTTCGGCGATTCTTTGGGTTCTCGCGGTAAATTCACTGCCATTAGCAAATTTAAGTCCGCCGATATCAAGCTGCATGTTTTGATCGGCACTAATTTGCGCCAAAGGAACCGCCTGTAAATAGCTATCGCCAAATCCGGGTTTGAGACCCATATCTTTAAATGCTGTCACTAAATAGTCTAAAGTTAACCTTTCACCTTCAGATAAGGGCGCGCGTCCCCCAAAAGCATCGCTCGCTAAGGTTTTCACATCGGTTCGGTATTGCACGAGATCGAGACTTTTCACAAATGCCGTTTCAGCAAAGACAGGTAATGAGATAGTGGCCAACAGACTTGTGGTTATGATTAAATTTTTCACAACTTTCTCCCAAGTTATTATCATTATTTGGTTTTAAGGATAGACTTTACCATATCATCTTTAATTTATGATGGAAGTCTTAGCGCAAACGGAGTCGCTACATCCAAGAGTAAACGGTAATCATGTCTCCATCTGACCGATATTTTTGTCGTTGACCTAAACCTGACTGCAACAGAATAAAAAATAGCGAAATTTTAAAATATCCGTGTATTTTCATTGAGTAAGGTAACAATATGTCGCTAGAGTTATTACAAGCCGCTGCACTGAACCTCAAAAAAGCAGTGCCTCTGATGCTCAAACATAAAATTCCGACCACCCCCGTTAACTATGCGCTTTGGTACACTTATGTTGGTGAACAAAATCCGGAGTTAAATCAACAACTCGATACTGTTATTGCCCAATACAATACTTGCCCTCCTGTCAGTAGCGAAATCTTGTATCGCCAATATGTTGCCGACCCAGTTGAACTCGATGTCAGAGAAATGCGCCAAAATCTGGATGCTATGGTGACTGAGCTTTCCCAATCACTCAAAGATACCAATCTAGATGCCAATGACTTCCAGTCACGTATCGAAAGTAATTTTGAAAAGCTCAACCGCATCGAAGACGAAGGCTTTAGCGTCGAACAAGTACTCGATCTGGTCCGCAGCTTAGTGAAAGAGTCGGACAATATTCGCTCGAGCACAGAGTTCTTTACCGGTCAGCTGCAGAAGGCTCAAACCGAAATAGACGCACTAAAGAAAAAACTTGAACAAACAGAAAAAGACGTTCTCTACGATGCACTGACGGGCTGCTTTAATCGCCGCGCCTTTGACACTGATTTTGCAGGAATGATAGCCCAAGCCCCCTTAGGCACTTGTGTGATCTTGGCTGATATCGACCATTTTAAAGTGTTTAACGACACCTATGGCCACCAGCTCGGCGACCAAGTGTTACGCGCCGTGGCGAAACGGCTACAGGAATCCTGCCGCGATGGCACAAAACTGTATCGGTTTGGCGGTGAAGAATTTGCGATTATTGTCCCTAAAAGTCAGCTACGTATCGCAAGGCAACTGGCCGAAGCTATGCGCCGTGGACTCGAAAAACTCAGTTTAAAAGACAGACGCAAAGACGAACGCATCAATAATATCAGTGCTTCCTTTGGCGTCGCCCAATGGCAAGAAAAACAAACGGGTATGCAATTGATTGAAGCGGCAGACAAATTACTTTATGAAGCCAAACGCTTAGGACGAAATCGTGTGCTGCCTATCAGTAACTGATGGTTATAACTTAGCCTGAAGCCGATAATTCAGCTTCAGGCTAAGATGATTAACAAAAGAGCATTTTTTTGAAAGCTACATGTAGGATTTAAATTAGATTTCAGATTAATGTTTGAAACTGCGAGAAACAGTTCCAATATTCCCTTGCACGCCACTCCCTATTGAAACTGATGCATTCGTACCGTGTGTTTCCATCGACTCATTTTCGACGGGTATCGCCTGCACCACAAACCGCAGTTCAGCACCGCCTTGAAGTGAATCGAAGGGATAACACGTAATTAACGTTAAGCGATTATCATCGGATGGCGCCATAAATTGAGTTTCGGTTTCATGTACGACCTGAGTCGCCACCACTTCATAAATAATGTGATTGCCTTTAAGCGTTTGTAACGATAATCGACGCCCCACCGCCATGCCATTGAGTATCGCAAAATGCGTATCCCTGTGGCCGGCAATCACAGTATTGCCTTTTTGCCCCGCTGGCGCACTGGACAACACCAGACTCGGACCAAAGGCCAAATTTCGCCCGGAAGCCCCCGCAAGAACATATAAACTGTCATTAAGCTCTGCTTCAATATTGTTGTTCGTCGCCACTTGCTCACGATGAATAGACAGCTTTGCCACGGGATAAGTATCCGCCCATGACCAAGGCTTATGGGATTGACCATCAGCCAAGGTTTTAGTCCACGCCTGTTCAATCAAATACTGGGCAAAGTGTGCTTTAGCTTGCATATAGAGTCCCTTTCCTAACAATGTTGCGCCAATTAAAAATAATCCCACCACTAAAAATCGCTGTGTTCTGCTTTTGCTCATCGCGCTTAACTCATCGTTCACTGGTAAGTGCCACCAAGGCCGCCTTCTCTTCCCGTCTTTGTCGAAGAATCGATCCCGTAAGAATCAAAGCGAGTAGCAAGGTCAGCGCACCTAATAACATATCCAAACGGCTTGACGTCGCGGTTTGCGGCAAGGCGCCAAAAGGTTGCCAACCTAAGGGCAAGTGCTGACGAACCACGGCATCACGGCTCATTGCAGTTGAATCAATTGGGGTTAAGTCCACCGCCACTAAGCTGGTATAGGCGCTGACTAAGTGATAATTCATTGATAAGGCCGTCACTTGCTGTTTGACCTTGTCATCATTCGCGCCATTTTTACTCAACTCCAATGCACCAATCTGTTTACGCGCCCACAGCAAATCTAAACCCGCACCTTGATGGGTCATCAATCCTGCGGAGTTGTCCTGCAGCGAGAGCGACTGTTGCCAGTTTTGATGCCCTTGGCGTCCTGAAATCACTAACTCCTGTGGCTCACGGGCGCTGCGCTTTAGACTCACGAGCACTGGCTCACCGCGGTACAGATCGGCAATCGGTGATGGCCAGTAATCGGGCACACTGCCATCATCAAAACGCACTTGAATATCGGTTAACACTGGATATTGAATTTTGCTGAGTAAGGCGCTGATCTTCTCATCGACTTCATCCACTTTGCCAATATAGGTAAAAGTGCCACGACCGAGTTCAGCCGCCCTTTGCATAAAGTGAGAATTAGGCGCCGAACCTATGCCGACAGTAAATAGGCGGCTCTCACCGATTTGATAGCGGATCAAATCAAATAACGCTTGTTCATTGCCCACAGAGCCGTCGGTCATAAAGATCACTTGGCGCAAAGGCTGCGTTGCATCAAGCGATACACTGCCCAAGGATTTTGGCAAGGCAGCGTCCAGTGCTAACGCCATTTCAGTGCCACCATCGGCCTGTAAACGGCTCACAAACTGACGGGCCCGTGACAAATTCGACGAAGTCGCCGGCAATGGCACTGCTGAGAACTGAGATAAACTGGAGTTAAATTCGATAATGTTAAAACTGTCCTCCGGCTTCAGTCCTTTTAACGCGTATAACAGTGCATTTTTAGCTTGAACGATAGAATCCCCCGCCATAGAGCCCGAAGTATCAATCACTAAAATTAATTCACGGGGCAAACTCGGCTGAGTACTCTTTTCAACCTTAGGAGGCAACACCATGACGAGACTGTAATTATCATCATTTACGCCGCTGGTTTTACTTGTCTCAAGTGTATCCTGAGACAGATTTTCGCCATCGAGCTTATGGGTTTTACCTTGCTGATTAAACACCCAAGCCATTGGGCTCGTGCCCTGCTGTACTCGCCATTGCAGCACAAAATCACGATTAGCGGGCACACGTTGCGCCAGCGATACATCGACCGCGCCGCTGTTGTCTTGCTTGAGTTTGATGTCATGGTAAGGACTCTCAATGGACGCTTTATCAACCCCCTTTGCGAGTAAGACTTGAATGTCTGCCTTCAGCACAGGATCGCGTCCACTGGCGCCGTCCCGCACTGGTGCCACAATCCGGTCAGCATCAAACACCTGCGAACTTGTCACTCGGCTTGATTGGCGCACCTGTGCCATAGGATCATGTGAGTCGCTAGCACTTGAATCCGATGTTAATCCCGGAATATAACGGGGCGCGACCACCAGCGGAAAACGTAAACTAAACAAACCATCTTCATATTTAATGGTCTCCTGATAGCTGATTTCTACAATCAGCTCCTCTTGAGGTGCTAGGTTTGCGACTTCGGTCGTGAACATATTAGGCCGCTCTTGGCTCACTAAGCTGGCACGTTTGCCTTCAGCTTTCGCTTGCTCAAAAATCTGCTTGGCATCGGCCTTAGGATGAATTTGCCCTTCGATCACTCTCTGGCCTATATGTAATCGCAACGAATCCACCGCAGCCTCATTGGGCAGCGGGAACAAATATTGCCCATTCAACACAAATTCAGTATTGTTGCGAAAAACCTGTTTCACGCTCACGCGATTACTTAAGCCAGAGACTTGCATCGACACTTGTGTATCAAGCGGCAAAGATGGCACCCATGCACCGCTCGGCTGGCGATAAAGCAACAGCCCCTGCGTGATATCATCGTAATTAATGATGTGTGACTCTGCCGTTCTGTGAGAACTATGTTGCCCGACCAATGCCGAAGCCATATTCTGTGGCGCAGACAATGTGCCGGTACTATTCGGCGAAGCCAATGCCACAAAGGGCAAACCCCAACACACGGCGGCACTGATCAGCAATACCGCCACCGCTTCACTCACTTCTTTTACCCTTTTCCCTGTGATCATCACAAAGGCTTCCTCTATTAACAAATATGAACTGATGTTGGTTGTCGTTAATATGAACGACGTAAAATGGACTACTTAAATTGATCGCAAGTCAGCAGCATGCCTGGCCGTCAAGACCAAATGAGGCTGTAGTGTTAATGTCACGCGGCGGTCGAACACATCCGATTCTCTGTCTTGGTCGGCTTTCAAAGGCGATAAAGCGCCAAAGGCTTGAGTGGTCATGCGCTCGGCAGTGACGCCTTGCTTAATCAGGTAGCCACGCACCTCCAGTAGACGCTGCTCAGAAAGGGCTTGGTTGTAACTCTCATCACCACGGCGGTCGGCATAACCCTTCAGCTCAAGATTGAGTTCTGGTGACAAATTCATCACCTCAGCCACATCATCTAATTGGGGCAAAAAATGCGATTCAACCTCAGAGGAACCGGTACGAAACTGTACGCTAAGCCCCAAAGCAAGTTCACTGAGCAATTGACGTTGCGCTGACAACAACTCATCAAGCTCTTGCTGCGCCTTGGTATATTCGCTCGCCCGTTTTTCGGCGGCTTGCTGTTTTACACTCCACTCGGATAACTGGGACTCTTGCAAATGGATCTGTCTTTGCTGAACATGCAATGTGTCTGTATCGCTGACTGATTTGCCAATTAAGGTGCCTGTGAACGCACCAATAATGGCCCCCACTGGACCACCGACTAACGCCCCTACTAAGGCTCCACCACCGAGGCCAATGAGGGCTTCCGGTTGTTCGTCCTCGCTTGCGTATTCGTCATCCATCGCTATACCGCTAGCATAGGCATCATTTTCTAGGGTGAAGTCTTGTCCTATCACTTGGTTTTGCAGTGAAACCCGCGCCGACACATTGGCTACAGGTGCGCTTAATAAACTCAAAACCAATAGATTAATTAGTGTCTTTTTCATCATCTCATTCCTTTTTGATTATTAGCTGAGCTTGGACTCGTACCTGAAGCAATCCACTCAACACCACATCAGGTCAAACGGGTACAAAACTGAATGGGGCTATTAAACACAAGTGGAATGGCATGAGCAGGGATGGAAAATGGCAATGCAACTATCAATTGTGGCAACAAAATGGCAATTGCATTTGTGGCCTTTTTTCTCGGGAAAAATCCTGTATAGTCACGAAAACTTACTCCCCCAAGTCAATAGGAATACGGCTCTATGAAGCGTATCGCCATAGTGGAAGATGAAGCGGCCATTCGCGAGAATTACAAGGACGTGCTGCAACAACACGGTTACAGCGTGCAAACCTACGCCGACAGACCATCGGCCATGCTAGCCTTTAATACCCGTTTACCAGATTTAGCCATTATCGACATCGGCTTAGGTAATGAAATTGATGGCGGCTTTATGCTATGTCAGTCATTGCGCGCCATGTCGAGCACGCTGCCGATCATCTTTTTAACCGCCCGTGACAGTGACTTTGATACTGTGTGTGGCCTGCGTTTAGGCGCCGATGATTACTTGAGCAAAGAAGTGAGTTTCCCCCATTTAACCGCACGGCTAGCCGCATTGTTTCGACGCTCTGAACTTGCGGCCAGCCAAACGGCGCAGGAAAACCTGCTCGAACGTGGCCCACTGACCATTGATGCCAACCGCATGCAAGTCTACTGGAACCAGTTACCAATCGAACTTACCGTGACCGAATTTTGGATGGTGCATGCGTTAGCCAAACATCCAGGCCATGTACGCAGTCGCCATGAATTAATGCAAGAGGCTAAAATCTTTGTCGATGACAGCACTATCACCTCCCATGTGAAACGCATTCGCAAAAAGTTTATCGCTACCGCGCCAGAGTTTGATTGTATTGATACTGTCTATGGTATGGGTTATCGCTGGGACAGCTTGGCCTGATCTATGGCTTAACCAACCTTTAAGCGCGCGGCGTTGAACCAGATAACCTTGGATGAATAAACTTTTAAACCCATTAATGCTGATCCCTAACTTATGACACGTTTCCCCTTTGGTCTACGCACTAAAGTCATCGGCCTTAGCCTGTTCTTGCTCTGCCTACCTTGGCTGGGGTATCAATATGTGTGGGAAATGGAAAAGTATCTTCGCCACGGCCAAGAACGCACCTTAGAAGGCACCACTCAAGCACTGGCCACCGCGCTGCACGAGCGGCCAAAATTGTTCGATGGGCAAGCGAGTTTTTTAAAGCAAGTGGAAAAAAGCCGCGATCTATACGCCTATCCACTGGCGGGGGCGATTCTACTCGACGGCAAACTCAACGAATGGCAGGAATATCAGCACAGATTTATCCAATACGGTGAGGCGCACCAAATTATGCGTGCCGATCCGAACGCCCCCCTGACCTTAAGCTTTACCCACATGGTCGGACAATACGATGGTTATCTGTATGCTTTTTTTCAAGTCATTGATCCAACAGTGGTACTGCGGGGTAAAAATGCCCTAAGTGTCGATAGAAACGATCATCTCTCGATTGCGACACTCGCGCCCGACAATAAATTCAAACGCTATATCGTTGCCACGACTCAACCCGGCTGGATCAGCGCCTTCGAATTACCCGCTAATCCTAAGCAAACTGTGCCTGTTACACCTGAGGTGCGCATCCAAGGACAATGGGCGACGACCGATGTGGGCTACAATGTCGAGCTGCGTATTCCCTTAGACATGGTCGGCAGCAAACTCGGATTTGCCATTGCCGATGTCAACGACAGCAAATACCGTGATGTCGCTGCAGTTGTCGGCACCTCGGCCTTAGATACGGTCGACAATCTCGGCACTGTGCTGGTACCATCACCGGAAATAGAAAGTATTATCAAAGGCATGAGCCACTATAGCTCACGTATTTGGGTGGTTGATAAACACGGCCGCGTACTGGCAAAATCCGGTGACATTCGCGCGAATGACAGTGTATGGACCCGCACCTTAGAAGATGAAAAGAGCACCGCGCTGTGGGATACCTTCAAGCGTGATTATCTGCATCCGCTGTACTATAAAATTCTCACTAAACCGCCCAAAGACTTTATTGATTCCTTACAAGATTCCACCGAGCTTGACGGCAGTCATATCCAAAAAGCCCTCGCGGGTCAGCAAAGTTCGACTTGGCGGTTAACCCCAGACAACAAAGCCGTGGTACTCGCCGCCGCCAGTCCTATTTGGATTGATAACAATGTGATGGGTGCCGTCGTCGCCGAAGAAACCACCCACGGAATTCGAACCCTACGCAACCGAGCGCTGGAAAAACTCTTTAACGTGATTTTGACCATAATGAGTATGGGCACCTTGGCGCTGTTCTTCTTCGCCTCGAGTATTTCTAACCGCATCCGTAAATTGCGCGATGAAGCCGAAAATGCCATCGACAGCCAAGGCCGTGTGCGTAATCACCTCAAACCGTCGAAGGCTCGGGATGAAATTGGCGATCTCTCCCGTAGCTTCTCTAGCATTGTGGGACGACTGGGTCAGTACACTCACTATCTAGAAAACATGTCGTCGCGCCTGTCCCATGAGTTGCGCACGCCCGTGGCTGTGGTGCGATCATCCCTTGAGCATTTAAACCTGCAAACCTTAGATAAAGACACGCAAAAATATGTCGACCGCGCCCAAGAAGGTGTCAGCCGCTTAAGCATGATTTTAAACAACATGAGCGAGGCAACACGCTTAGAACAGAGTTTAACGCAGGCCGATATCACCAAGTTCCCACTCTCCCAAGTGGTCAGCGGTTGTATGCAAGGTTATCAAATGACCTATCCAGAACAAGGCTTTAGTGTGAAAGTGCCCGAACAACCACTGATGATGCAAGGTGTGCCAGAATATATCGCCCAGTTAATGGACAAACTTATCGCTAACGCCATTGAGTTTTGCCATAAAGACAGTGCTATCGAAGTCACGCTCACCCAAGTGGGTAAGCAAGCAACTCTGCTTATCAGTAACTTAGGGCCTGAACTGCCCATTGATATGTCGGAGCAGATTTTCGATTCCATGGTGTCGGTGCGGATTAATCAAGCCCAAGATAAACCCCACCTAGGCTTAGGTCTGTATATCGCGCGATTGGTCGCCGAGTTCCACCAAGGACAAATCCTTGCCCGTAATCGCAGCGAACATAATGGTGTGGATATCCTTGTTACCTTACCTTTAAATTAAGAACATGCGGGCTTTAAGTTAAGCGTGTTACAGCTTTTAAGCCCTGCGTCATAATCTCAACAGCTAAAATACAGGAGGCCAATAACATGAGCCAAACTCATCACGTGCCTCCTGTCATTTATGCGGGCAGATGCTAAGATGACCGCCATAACAATCGATTAGAAACGCCAATTATTCTCCCAAATTGTTCAATCTCTTCGTTCAACCTAAATGCCAAGGTAATGATCCAATGACAGATAGACATCATCAAGCCACTCAAATCGTCAGCTTAGGTCGAGACAAAAAATGGACCAAAGGCGTGATCAATCCGCCCGTCTTTCGCGCTTCGACTATCGTCTTCGAAACAATGGATGAAATGCGCCACGCCGCAAAAAATAAAACCAATGGCGAGATGTTTTATGGCCGCCGTGGCACCCCAACCCATTTTGCCTTTCAGGCCGCGATTGCCGAACTAGAAGGCGGCGTCGGTACGGCGCTGTATCCTTCTGGCGCTGCGGCGATCAGTGCGGCGCTACTGTCATTTTTAAAAACGGGCGATCACCTGTTAATGGTTGATAGCGTGTATGAGCCAACGCGGGATCTGTGTACCCATATTCTCGGCGGTTTTGGTATCGAAACCACCTATTACGATCCGCTGATTGGCGCAGGCATTCGCGACCTCATTCGCCCCAATACTAAGGTTCTGTTTTTAGAGTCTCCGGGCTCCATCACCATGGAAGTGCAAGATGTACCGACCTTGTGCCGCATCGCCCACGAACATGGGTTGATCACTATGCTGGACAACACTTGGGCCTCGCCCATCAATAGCAAACCCTTTGAAATGGGTGTAGATATCTCAATTCAAGCGGCGACCAAATATATCGTCGGTCACTCGGATGTGATGATAGGCACGGCCACGGCCAACGAAAAATACTGGCCACAATTACGTGAACACAGCTATTTGATGGGACAAACCACATCGCCAGACGATGTGTACCTTGCTGCCCGCGGCCTACGTACCTTAGGCGTGCGTATGGCGCAACATGAAAAAAATGCCCTGCAAGTGGCCAACTGGTTGAAAAACCGGCCAGAAGTCGATCATCTACGTCATCCCGCGTTTGATACATGCCCTGGGCACGAATTCTTTAAACGCGACTTTAGTGCCTCCAACGGCTTGTTCTCCTTTATCTTAAAACAGGGCGATGGCGATGCGGTCACCGCACTGGTTGAAAATATGAGTCACTTTAAGATGGGCTTTTCTTGGGGCGGCTACGAGAGTTTAATCCTCGGCATTTTCGGTATTGAAAAAATCCGCTCAGCAACTCAATGGGATGCGAGCAAACCTTTGATCCGTTTACATATTGGTTTAGAAGATCCCGCTGATTTAATCGCCGATCTCAGTGCTGGGTTTGAACGCTTTAACGCAGTATTGGCGGCCAAAGCTAAGTAACGATATTTAATGTGCTAAGTGCTAGCAGAATATATAAAAAAGGGGCGGAATAAATATTCTGCCCCTTCTCTTATCGGTACTGATACAAATACGAATTTTTATTGCAATATCATTATGCTTATAGCAAATAAACCGCTAAATCATAAACTCTACAGCGATTAATGCGCTTTCGTTCCAATACTTAATGCAGGATCGACCCAAGCCGCAGAGCCATAAAGCGGCACTGTTGAGAGCGCATGTTTATGGCTGCCATTGGTCTCTTTCGTCGAATAGGACAAATACAACAGAGTCTGATTTTGCGCATCGTAAATTCTACGCACTTTTAATGACTTAAATAAAATACTCAGGGATTCAGTGAAAATCACTTCGCCGTGTTTCCCCATATCTATCTTCGCCAGATCGGCCGCAGTAATTGGCCCAGTTTGACGGCAACTGATCCCCATATCGGACGGATCAGCAAAATCTAAATTGGCTTCGATACGACTGATATGGCAAGTCACCCCAGGTATTTTAGGATCGTTTTTAGCATCAATAATCACATCTTTAGTGGTAAAAAGCCCTAAGCTCACCTTACCCACATCGTCACCACAACCCGCAAGCAATAGACCTACAGAGGCCGCAAACGCACACTTCAACAGAGTTTTCATTCATACATCCTTTTACATTAGTGCTGATATGCTAGCGCTTATATATTAATGCGTAGCGAATAGCTTTTGTGCCCAGCGGGTTAATCCTGCTGTCACAGAGCCAAAGTGATCGCCGACCACGACCGGAATATCGGGATAAATACCAGCGATTTTCGCATAAATTGCTGGGCTTCGTGCCGTCCCCCCCGTCACGTAAATCACATCGGGTTTGCACTCTGCTTCAGCTGATAAATCCTCTGTTGCTGAGCGGTTTACCGCGACATTTGTTGCAGCCAAAGTTTTTGCAGCTTGCGTGAGCGCTTGGTGCATCAGGGCTTCCACTTTCGTCAGCGACGGCTCAATGGCATTTTCAAACAAGTCACGACTCACACCCGCGTGCAGCGCAGCTTCGATAAAATCCAGATTAACATCTGTATTATCGGTATCTGATAGCGCAATTTTCGCACGCTCGGCTTGGCGAACCAGTTGATAGCTTAACTGCTGCTGTTGCACCTTTAACAATCGCTTCAGTAACTGTGGCTGCTCGGCTTCTTTAACCAATTCATCAATCAATTTACGGCTACTTAAGGTACTGAATTCTCGCTGGGCGCTAATATCATTCACTGCGACCGCATTCCAAAATGTTTTACTGGGCATAGGTTTGCCATTAATCATCAAGGAACCTAAACCAAAGTGCGGCATAAAGGCATTCATTGCAAGGGCGATATCGAGATCGTTACCGCCGATCCGCTGGCCGCTGTGACCGAGGAAATCTTCACTGCGATCCGCTTTTTGTTTATGGGCGGGTCCCATTTTTACCACAGAGCAGTCCGTTGTACCGCCGCCTACGTCGACGACCAATACCGTTTTGTTGTCGGTCAAGGTCGCCTCATAATCCATCCCCGCCGCTAACGGCTCGAACAGAAAATCAACGTCGATGAAACCCGCGCGTTTTGCCGCTAAGGTCAAAATGGCTTCAGCCTGACGGTTACTCTCTTCTCCGCCTATGCCTTGAAAATTCACCGGACGACCAATAATCGCATGGGTGATCATCGCAGTGCTACCCTGATTAACAAGGTCCTTTTCAACTAACACAGATTCGGCGCGCACTTTAATGTGCTGCATCATCAAGGTAACAATATCTTCAAACAGGGCCACTTGTTCGGGTCTAAGCCCTGTCGCGCCTAAAAAGGATTTTGGCGAACGGACATAGAATCCCTCCTCCGGCATCTCTAAATACGCGCTCACCGCCTGCTCGCCAACAAATACAGCCTGAACATCGGCATCGAGATCTAACTCATGGCGCACCATACGGGCGCGACTCAATTGCGCGGCGCGCTTTTTGGCGT
The DNA here is from genome assembly GCF_013248875.1 of Shewanella sp. DC2-4. Classification (NCBI taxonomy): domain Bacteria; kingdom Pseudomonadati; phylum Pseudomonadota; class Gammaproteobacteria; order Alteromonadales; family Shewanellaceae; genus Shewanella; species Shewanella sp. DC2-4. Next base: position 2,341,099 of record NZ_JABRVR010000002.1, read on the forward strand.
AATCGGCTTTTAATTCAGTGGGAAGGCCACGATAAACCGCCTCGGCGATCAGTTCCCTGTCCATCGCGTATAAGGTCGAAGGCAAATAAGCTGATTGCTCTGATAATGCCAATAACTGCACACCATCTTCCAGCATGATCCCTACGGCGCAGTTAGCACTACCATAATCAAATCCAACAAACATACCTTTTACTCCCGCGATAAAAAAGCCGAGCAAGATAACATAGTTTGCGATAATGCCCAAGGAGTTAACACTGACGGATTTATCCTCAAGGAAGCCGCGCTTGCACAGTTTCTCAAGACTTAAATCGCAGTAACGCGAACAGAATTTAAGCTCAATCCAAGATGATCATCATAAGGTCATATTTCTGTCACACTCGTCATCAAGTTGACATATTTCCCTCGTATCTTTATCCCAGATAAATCTCAGACTGATTTTGGCGTGTACGCAATATTTATCATTGAAATTCCTTCACTTGTCGGCAGTAAATCTGATTGCACAACGGCGGATGAATGCTATTGTATATTGCGCCATGACGCTTGCTTAAAGGAGCTGTGCAGTGTCCCCGAATACCGATAAACTTTCGATTGATAAAGAACTCTCTTGGTTGTCTTTTAATGAGCGGGTATTGCAAGAAGCCTGCGATCACAATGTTCCCTTAGTGGAGCGAGTGCGCTTTTTAGGGATATTTTCCAATAACATGGATGAGTTTTTTAGGGTGCGTGTGGCTGCGGTCAGACGCTCCATTTTGCTGTCATCCCTGCAGGAAGGTCGCAGTAATAGCCGCCATTTAATGGCCAAGATCCAATCGAAAGTGATGGCATTGCAAGAAAGGTTCGATGGCATATACACGGATTTAATGCGCGAACTTGTACGTCGTAATATTTTGTTAATCAATGAGAAACAATTAAGCGAGTTCCACAGCGACTGGCTGAAAAAGCATTTTAGAGACCATTTCAAACGCCATATCGCGCCGCTTATGGTCAATAATAATCGCGATCTGATCAAGCAAATCAACGACGACGCCACCTATTTGTGTGTGTGTTTGTTCACTAAGGCGCGCCGCCAATACGCCTTAGTCGAAGTACCAACTAAAAATGTGCCGCGGTTTATCGAACTCCCAGCCGAAAAGAGTAAAGCGAAAAAATATCTGATTTTATTAGATAACATTATTCGCCACTGCGTAGATGAACTCTTTGGCCCCTTCTTCGAGTACGATGCTATCGAAGTGTATTCGATGAAGTTAACCCGCGATGCCGATTTTGATATTACTGACGAGCTTGAACAAACCCAGCTTGAGAAAATGACCAAGGGATTGAAAAAACGTCTTACCGCCGAGCCTGTACGCTTAGTGTACGACAAAGAAATGCCTGAACACATGTTGGTGATGCTCAAAGAAAACCTGAACATCAGCTCGACCGAATGTTTGATCCCAGGCGGGCGTTACCACAGCTTTAAAGACTTTATCGCCTTCCCCAACCCGAGCCGCGACTACCTCGAAAACGAAAAACTGCCGGCGCTCAATAGTGCAGGTTTTGGCCGCAGTGCCAACAGTTTCGATGCGATTCGGATGGGCGATATCATGCTCAATTATCCGTACCATAAGTTTTCCCACTTTACCGAAATGGTGCGCCAAGCGGCCTACGATCCGGCGGTGCGCTTTATTCGAATTAATTTATATCGAGTGGCGAAAAAATCCCATGTGATGCAATCGCTTATCGATGCAGTGAAGAACGGCAAACAAGTCACCGCCGTCATTGAACTCAGGGCCAGATTCGATGAGCAATCCAACATCGAATGGACCCGCATCTTGGCCGAAGCGGGCGTCAAAGTTCACCACGGTATCACCAGCTTAAAAGTGCATTCCAAGTTGTGTTTAATTGGCCGCGAAGAACAAGGGGAAATCAAACTCTATTGTCACGTCGGCTCAGGCAACTTTAACGAAGGCACGGCGCGTGTCTACACTGACTTGTCGCTATTCACCGCTAATCAAGAAATTGCCCGTGAAGTGGAGCAAGTGTTTGACTTAATTGAGCATCCGTATCGCCGCGATAATTTCCAGCATTTAATTGTGTCGCCCTACGATGCCAGACAAAAACTGAGTCACTTGATTGATAATGAAATCGTCAATGCCCAAAGCCATATGAAGGCGGCGATTACCTTAAAACTAAATAACTTACTCGATGAATCTTTGGTCCAAAAACTCTATGAGGCTTCAGCCGCTGGGGTCAAAATTAAGTTACTCATTCGCGGCATGTGCTCACTTATTCCGCAAATACCCGGGATCAGCGACAACATCGAAGTCTACAGTATCGTCGACCGATTCCTCGAACACTCGCGGGTGATGCTGTTCCACGCGGGTGGAGAGAACAAACTCTTTATCTGCTCCGCCGACTGGATGAGCCGCAACATAGATAACCGCGTTGAAGTGAGTGTGCCGATTTATGATCTGCGCCTAAAACAGATGATAATGGATATTTTATCCTTACAGTTCAATGACAACACTAAAGCACGTGTCATTAACAAGGAACAAAGTAATCCTTATCGGAATCGCGGTAACAAACGAAAAGTGCGTTCTCAAATTGCCATTTATCAATATCTGATTAATTATGAGAAGCGCCAACTGCAAGAATTTAATGCCTTACGTATGTCCACCCATGAGGGTGACGCTGAGCGAGAAGTGAAAACTCAGCCTGACATAACACCTGAGTTACGGGCCAAAGCCAGCTAATCGCTGGCTTTATATCGCTTTGATTGCCTAAGGATAATCCGATTGGTAACCACATATTCGCACACACAGTCACACGCTACGCCCAGCAATGTACTCGCAAACTCTAAATCGCGCCACTTTGTCGCCATCGATATGGGGTCGAACAGTTTTCATCTGGTCATCGCACGCGAGCAAGATGGTAGTTTGCAGATTTTACATAAAGAAAAACAACAGGTTCAGCTCGCCACTGGACTCAATGCGCAAAATATTCTCGACAATGACGCCATAGAACGTGGGCTCAATTGCCTACGGGATTTTAACCAACGATTTTCCAATCTCGACCAAGCGCAAGTGCGATTAGTCGCCACCCACACTCTGAGAATCGCCAAAAACCGCGATCAGTTTATCGAGGCGGCGCTCGCCATCATGCCCTATCCGGTGGAGGTCATTTCGGGCCATGAAGAAGCGCGTTTGATTTATAACGGTATTGCCCAAAGCCAAGTGCTAGGAAAAAGTAATTTAGTCATCGACATCGGTGGCGGTTCTACCGAAGTGGTGATCGGCCAGAAAAATACCCCAACTCAGTTATCTAGCCTGCGCTGCGGTTGTGTGAGTTTTAATGAGCGTTTCTTTATTGATGGGCTCATCACCCCAGCCTCATTTCGCGATGCCCAAAGTGCGGCCGATAAGCAGTTCGCGTCGCTCTCAAAGGAATATTTCGCGGGCGGCTGGGAACTCACCTTGGGTAGTTCAGGCACAGTGAAAGCCATCTGCGAAGCGATTCAAGAAGAACACGGCGATGAAACTATCACGCTGCCACGACTCAAACAGCTCAAAATCAAGTTGATCAAATGTGGCCATATTAGCCAAATCCAATTTGCCAACGTCGATGATAAACGCATTCCCTTAGTGCCCGCCGGACTTGCCATTTTGATCAGCTTTTTTAGGCGCTTACCTATTCAAAAACTTGAGTTTAGCCCAGGCGCACTGCGTGAAGGCGTACTCTATGAACTGGCAAAGATTGGTCAGTATCAGGATATTCGCCACCGCACCGTCGACAGTATTGCCCAGCTTTATCATATCGATATGGCCCACGCGGCTAAGGTACGCGACACTGCTATGGCCTTGTTTGAACAGGTCGCCGATGAATGGCAATTAAGGCCCCATGCGCGCTTGCTCGCCTATAGCGCGACCTTACATGAAATCGGATTACACATTAATTCAAAATCCCTGCACAAACACGGCGGTTACATTATCAGTAACAGTGACTTACCTGGGTTTAGCGAAGCATTACAGCTGGATTTAGCACGACTTATCACCAATCACAGAAAAAAGCCTAACGAATTAATGCTCGCTGAGCTCGATCCCAACCATAAGCTCACGCTCAATCGCCTGCTCTGCTTGCTTAGGCTCGCTGTCTTGCTCAATCTTGGCCGTATCGCTAAGACGCTGACCTTAGATCATATTAAAGTGATCCCCGATGGACTCATGCTAGTACTACCAAGCCATAAGCGGAAAATCAGCTTGTTTATGAAAGATTTACAGCGAGAACAAAAACAAATGCTCACCCTTGGAATGAACCTGCGTTTAGTGTCTAGTCTGACTTAGCGGTTACGGCGTTAGCTCAGCCTAACGTGGCCGAGGCGAGTGTGGGTTAGCTCTGTGTGAGTGTATTTAGCGAAGGATTCGGCACTGTTCGGCGCTAAAATATTGCCCTTAATCGAGGGCCATTATCTCGCCTAAAAACAAGGTTAAGTTAGCAGTGAATCTGGCTTGATAATGGGATTTCAACAGCATAGCGGTAGACTTAATCCATGCGCCACAACAGATTAAAGTTTAAAGGATTTTTAACCCTTCACTAAAGCACAAATTCCTGCTCGCACGTTTGCCGCTGAGTGGGGATTTCTGCTATCATCCACGGCTGACTAATCATAATTCCACGAATTTAAAGATAATCAGAGTCAAACCCTTTTTATCTCGCGATATCAGCCCCATCGCCTGCAGGTACAAGTATGATTAACCACTTTAGTGTGCTTGGTATAAAACCCAGTGCCAAAGAAGACGACATTAAAAAAGCCTATCGACGGCTGTCAAACAAATATCATCCCGACAAGTTGTTAGGCGCCTCGGAAGAGGAAAAGCAGCAAGCCGCCGTACAACTTGAACGCGTTAAAAATGCTTATGATGTGTTGTCCGATCCTAAGCGACGAAATGCGTTTATCAAAGATTTCAATAACGTCATAGTGACCGATCCCGCGAGCGCCATGCGCGAGCTGTGGGATCAATTTTATCCTTGAGCGTTTTCTAGAGTAAGTGCCAAATGGTCAAAAAACTGAATATCTCACGCATTAATGAGCTAAAAAATAATGCCTACGACAATATCGAGTCCTACGACGATCCCGATACACCTAAAGCGCTAGAGCAATTTACTAGCCAAATCAAAAAGGTGTTAGAAGCCGATCCTAAGATGCTCGATACTGTGCCTGAGTACCTGCCTGTCGCGCTTTACGGTCGAATTAAGTTTCCCGCCGAAGCCAAACTCAAGTGGGCACATTGGATAAACACGGCAACTCAACCCGAGTGGGATGAGTTTAAAGTCACGATTGGCTTTAACAATGCTGATTTACCTTTAGTGTTAGCCGTGCGTGGTTACTCGGAAACCTTACTGATTGAAAGCTGCGCCGTGCTGTATTTACTTGAAACTCAAGGTAAAGCAACGCCAGCAGCAAAACATCACGACGATGAAGATGATGACAACGATTATGTTGGCACCTCAGATAACGACGATGATGATGAAGGCGAAGAGGAAGATGGCTACTACGATCACTACGATGATGAGGACCGCTAATGAACACTAGTCTCATTGAGATTACCGTCGCCGAAATTAAAGAGTTGGCGGACGTAGAGCCAAAACAAGCGAGCAAACGCTTTGAAATCATTGCAAATACCATGAGCGACGAGCAATTAGTCGAAGTTATCGAGCACATGGATATCGTCACGCTGACCCAAATCAACAGTCACCATGATATCTCTTGTCCTTCGATCATGTCTGAACTCATGACCCCAGAACAAATTCGCGACATCGTCTGTCAGCAACCTTTGTACTGGGAAGAAAAAATCAAAAACAATGCCGAAGAACTTATTCAGCATACCTTTGATTTTTTGACCTATTTAATTCGCATCCAAGATAGCGAAGAAAAGCAAACTGCGATTCTAGAATGTATCGCCGAAGATCCAGCGGGCCTGTTCTACCTGTCGATCCCTTTCATCGAAATGATGTTAGGCGAGAAACATGAAGATGATGACGGCTACACAGATCTCTATGATGACGAAGAAGACACTGAAACCATCGGCTACGACAGCCGCGTCGCCAGTGAAGATGCACACAGCCTCAGCATAGACGACCCACGCAGCCTAATGGCCTTGATCCACGAGCTCGCGCCCGATGTGGAAAAAGCTATTAAGAGTCTGCTGCGAAACGAAAGCTCAGGTTGGGAAATGATCATCAGCAAGTTTGTCAACGAGCTGGTTATTCAAGCCAAAGAGAAAAACCAAGTGACGGATGAATACGCTGAAGTCGATGATATGTTTAGCTTTTTGGATTAAGGAATTATTTGATGCAACTGGTACTGCGTGATGTAGATCAAGGACCCTACCTGAGCAAGGTATTGATCCAAGGCCAAGCAGACGAAACGCTGAGCGGTGAACAGCTGTCACAAATCAAATCCAAAGCCATTTTGATGAGCCTCAAACTGGCCGATAAGTTTTACAACAAGTACAAAATGCACCTGCTCGAACAAGCGGCGCACGATGTCATTGGTGTGGTGAGTCTTGGTTTGATGGAGTTATCAAACCAGAATCCGCAGCAGGCAATACGCCTGTTGATCACCGCCGATGGCGTAGTCAAATGCTTTCAAAAAGGCTGGAGCATGCTCAGCACTGTCAGCAAGCACAAACTCGTCAACGGCAAGTCACTGTACGGTGATGTCGACAAGTTCTTGCTTGAACAAGTGTCTAGCCCGCCAGATGCAGAAGAATGGTTAGGCTATGAAGCCTATCAAGATGCCCTGCTTGAGCATCAACGCCAACAGTCAATTGCAGCCCTATTGGAACAGTTTTACGCGCAATCGAGCTATGATCCGCTAGATTTTCTCAATCTAGAGAGTGTATTAGCCGAAGCGGTACTGTATCGATTGTTGTTTGATGGCGCCAAAGTCAGACAGGATTTGAAAAAGCGTATCGGCAAAATCACCTTAAAAGAGGAATGGTTTACCCGTGAGCATATCGAATTGGAAACCCAGAAAGCGTTAGCAGAATTACCCGCAGAACTCGCTGAAACCATCAGTAAAGATCTCGGTAAAAACTTTGTCCCCGCCCTACTGCGTACCCTGCACTTTGCGAAAAGCTACCGCGAACTCTTACTCAGCGACGCTTCACCCGAGCGCTTAGAAAGATTCGAACATAAAGAAGGTCTCGTCGGCCTCCTCGGCTGGCCACTCTACATAGTACTTTGATCGGTACTTTAATCAGTAATGTGTTCAGTAGGTTAACGAGTACTTGAGTCGCTTAAAAATGAGTGCTTTATTGAAAAATAAAGCACTTTTTTAATGTCTTTTGTCTCTATGCTCAATCCCAACAATCAGTATTGACGTCTCAGTTTTGAGTGGTTTTAGCTTGAAAATAAGTAACTTACAGAGATAAAACTCTTCAGTTAGATAAATTCTGGAGATTCATCCCTCCTCAGATAACCCCAAATCCGAAACATACCATTTTCTATCGAATAAGGAATTGAATATTGGGCTAATTGTGCGCTTACAACATCAGAAAAGTCCGTCACTCGATCCGCCACTAATCTGCCTAGCCATTCTCTTTTGAATGGATCAACTTCTAACCACTCAATGGTTTCTGCTATTTCAAGTAACTCGTGCCACCACACGGCAGTAAAACCTGCATTAGGGTTTTCATCATAAATCAATTTGTATCGCACATAGGGAATAAAGTCTTCAGATCCATTTAATACCTTTTCAAGCTCGCACCACTTTGTTTTATTCATTACAGACGAAAGCTGATGCTCGTTTACATACTTCAAAACTTCAGAATTCATTTTTTAGTGTCTCAAGCAACTAAGTGAAAAACTAAATGATATAGCTTTAATAGATATATATTGCCAATAAAAACTAATTAAAATGACAGATAAAATGATGGGTAATAAATTAGGCCAGCCATTTTTAACCGTGGAGCGCTTATTGGTTTGACCTACTCATATTGGCTTGCCATCGTATTTGCTCGTCGACAGGGTGAATAGAAGCCTAGGGATTCTAAGTTTATGAACGAGAGCCATGGAGGGCGAACGGTCGTATCGCAAATCACCACGGCTCACCTTTCGAGCATTCGCGTAACCTGTAGGTTTAAAAGGCATACGCAACATACTTTTGGACAAAACCTTGTTAGATAATTCACTCTGCTTAGTCAGATTCGGATTAGCTATTAGTAACGTCTCTGTTGACTGTAAACTAATCAACTCTCGATATAACTATTCGGAATAGGCATAAAAGGGACATGAATCAATTCTATAAAGATTTGATTCATCTCAAGGGAAAAAAGCGCCCCAGAATAGCTGCAAACGGGGCATTGGGGATAGCGTGAATCAGTCTGATGTAGAGTGATTCACGGGCACGATTTTTAGTTAAACAACCATGAGGAAATCTATGGCTAATGCTCGACTCACCGAGCAGATTTAGTTGGTCGCTCTTTAGACGTGTTTTTTGCACTAAAGCTGACAACTACTATGCTTTTGAATTTATCAATCAACAAATATAGATTCTTCTGAAGAATCAACATCAGGTAACATTTGAGCAAGGACTTTATCTACCCTTTTACCGTCCATATCCATAATTTCGAGTCGCCAACCTGCAACTTCAACAATATCTGTGGTTTGAGGTATTTTCCCTAATTCATACATTAAAAATCCATTTAGCGTTTGATAACGCCCATCCTCTTCATTTGGCAATTGCTTTATACCTAAAGCGTCTTTTAGGTCAAAAATAGGGATTAGACCATCCAGTAATAATGAGCCATCTTCCCTTTTTATCACCATCTGATCATTCACATCTTCCTGAAAAAACTCACCAGTCAGTGCATCCATCATATCTTGAAGCGTTACCAGCCCTTTCAAATCACCATATTCATCAACAACAAACACCATCTGCGAGCCTGTAGTACGAAAATGCTCAAGTAGCTCCATTCCAGATAAGCTGTTGGGTACAAAGTTACAATTCTTAACGAGATCCACCAGTTCTAAACGTTCACCCGCGATAGACTGTGAAAGGAGTTGTTTAGCTGAAATAATACCCACCATATCATCAACATTGTTACGACAAACAGGAAATCGTGAGTGAGGAGACTGCATAACAGTTCGCAGATTTGCATCAAGAGGCAGGTTTAAGTCGAGAAATACAATATCAGACCGTGGCACCATCAAAGAAGAAATAGTACGTTCATCTAATCGAAAAACGTTTTTAACCATCGCATGTTCATTGTGCTCAATCACCCCTGCAGATGAACCTTCTTGCAACATAGCCTGAATATCTTCCTGAGTCACATTGTCGTCAAGTCTATGCGAAAATCCCATTAGACGCATAAGAGCATGAGTTGAACCGGATAACATCCATACAAATGGTTTGGTTGCTATTGCTAGAAATACCATTGGTTTAGCCATTAGACAGGCAATACTTTCCGCACTGACTTGACCAATTCGCTTGGGAACTAACTCACCAATGACAATTGACACATAAGTGACAATGATAACCACTAGAACGGTTGAAAAGATGTTGGTTAAATCTGGACTTAGACCAAAAGTCTGAAGCCAAAGTGACAAAGGTTCGGCGAGGATGGATTCACCAAATATTCCGTTTAAGATCCCTATTGATGTTATGCCTATCTGCACAGTTGACAAGAATTGCGTTGGATCTTCTGCCAGTTTGAGTGCTGCTTTAGCAGTGCTGCTACCGCCATGAGCAAGGGCAGTTAGCCGTGACTTGCGAGCAGTCACAATGGCGATTTCCGACATAGCAAATAAGCCATTTAACACAATCAAACCAATAAGAATAAAAATTTCCATAGTCGTGGCTCTGGGTTCCGCTTTAAGTTGAACAAGAAAAAATGAATAGACAATTGATACTGAAACTCAATGAGCTCAGCTAAATATCGAAAGATAGCTTAGATACAACTCATGAAATAATCTTCTTAAATAACAAAAGAATATAACGAAAGGACCTTTCCCAGAACGGGCTTGGGGTATGATTTGAAATTCTCAGAACAAACCATCTACTACTTGCTATCAACTTTTTGATTAGCCGTGTATTTGATTGTGTAGAAATTTGTCTTAACTCATTGAAATAAATGGAAAGACAATGCTTATTGATAATGGCTGCAACAACTGAAGTTACAGCGTATCGTCGGTGAGGGTCCATAATCCTACATAAAAAAGTGATTGTAATTCGCATATTAAACGAAAAGAGAGAGTTGTAAAGTATTAGTAATTAACATAATTAGTACGAATACTTAAGCTCTGATATTAAAAAATTATAGCTTAAGTGTATGAGTAGTGAAGACTACTTAGGTCATCAGTTGTATGGAGCACTTACGTTTTTACCTTACTTAAGCACACTAAGGTTAACAAAAATTTAAGAAAAACACCTAAATTTTAATGAAGCTCTAGTTGATTAGAATAAAACCAAAAGGCATAGTGCGCACATAGATTTTAACCGTTATCACATTGAAGTGAATTTTTGCAAAGTGTCCTTATCCGATCTCCAATAACAGTGGCACTGAGTGAATGATCCATTTTGTGAGAGTGTAAAAATGCTATACATAAAAATTTTGGGCAATGGATGCACAAAATGCACAAGTACAGCAGCGTTAATCACTACTATAGCGACTAATCGTGGCATCAGTATTAACTTGATTATGGAATCAAATCCAGAAGTGATGATGGATTATAGAGTGGTGAGCTCACCAGCGGTTGTTATTAACGAAAGATTAATGCATTGGGGCTCTACTCCCCAACCATACATGGTTGAATCATGGCTAAACATTTTGCGCTGAATTGTTGCATTATCACTGCTCAATAAATCAACCGATTACTTTCTTGTTTTACCGTCACCTCAGATCCCAATTAACATTCTATACATATAGAAAACAAAGAAAAATCACACATTATTATTTGTTGATTTGTTACCTTATTTTTCCCAAATAGCTGTAAGCACAACAATACTCATTAACAAAGGCCGGTCAAATATTCAAGCTTGATACGACGAGTCTACTGGTTTCAATTAAGAATGGGGCAGAAGTGCTTTACCCAAAGCTAACGCCAAATACTAGATTTTGCTCCCGAGAATCACTTCAAAGTCTGATCAACTGTAACGGTTTATGCAATCCCTGATGGTCAGGCCTTACTTTTTGGTAGTCATTACTTTATGTATCTCAAATTATCAGACAACAAATGGCTGAACTTCAAGCTGTAGTAAACTTTGGGGCAATAGCTTTTTAGCTAAACGAACAGCAGAAGGGTTAGTTAAGATTGGCATTGTTGCACCTGTAACCTTCTAAAACAGGGATATTTTATTAGAGCCCTCAGGGAAGCTTCTTGTTAAATAAAGAGGTGATGAGTCACTGGGGAAACAATGAAAATTGATGCGTCACAACTGACAACAACTTTATTTTGCTTTTGGGCAAAAAGAAAAGCCCGCGGCTGCGGGCTTGGCGTCACTTTAAATATCAGCGGAATACAAGGACTGGTTTAACGGTAAGTCAGCGTCGTGGTATCCGTTAACTTGTCGTTATCTTTAACGGTCAGTTCAACAGTGTGTTGTCCACGACGGGCAAGGCGCAATACCACTTGACCGTTAGCGCGGGTGCCATTGTCGAACGTCCATTTATGTTGCTTGATCACACCATCGGTATCATAGCTAGTCGAGATAAACATATCGACTAACCATAAATTAATACGCTGAATTTGCGCAACAGGTGGTTGTTTAACATTGCCAGCAACCACTGTCACCATTTGTGACGTGCTATGGGTTAGGCCGTCATTATCAGTCACAGTTAGCGTAACCAGATACTCGCCGCTTTGGTTGTAACTGTGAGTCACAACCTCACCCATTGCGACGGTATTATCACCAAAGCTCCACTCGGCTGATACGATTTGTCCGTCGCTGTCGGTTGAAGTGGATGTCAGTTGTACCGCAGCGCCATTCACCACTTGAGTGAAACTGGCCACTGGCGCGGCTTTTTCCGCTTCGAGCAAGAGTGAAATCACCACAGGATCGTGATCCGATGAGCGATAAGCATCACTTGCGAATAAGTCTTGGATTTGAGCAGGCGTCTTAAACTCTTCGTTGTAATCCAATACACGTGGTTCGTCGGTATTGATATGCCACTCAGTCACATCCACCACTTTATCCAGCAGGGCTGCGTTCGCTAAAGCATGGTCCAACTGACCCGATTCAGCCGAGAATACATAGGAATAAGGGTTCGGTTTTTCAAGTTTGGCAAACAGCTCACTAAAGCCTGCATTACCTAAGGCCGTTAATGGATCTTCCTTCGCATAGGCGTTCAAATCACCAATCAGCAGTACGCCTTGATCTGGATATTGCTCGCGAATCCATTGACCTGCAGCCGCCGCCGCACGGGTACGAGTGATATTACAGTTGCCTTGACCGTCGTTAAGATCAGGTTCGCCCGCACATTCACTGCCTTTAGATTTAAGGTGATTAACCGCAACAACCACACCTTCTTCAGTGCCGTTCACGCTAAAGGCTTGGGTCAGCATTGGACGGTTTTTACTGTCGTCAAACAGGGGCTGTTGATCGCTATCTAATGGCGAATTTGCACTAGATAAAATACGTGCAGCGCCCTGAGGCGTGACTTTATCGCTGCGATAAATCAAGCCGACTGTGATGGCATCGGTGCCAATCGCATTCATGCCTGTTGGCGCGATATAAGCGTAACGCGCTTCACCCACAGCAGCATTCAAACCTGCGACTAAATCAGCAATGGCTGAATTGGCGCCAAAGCCATCGTTCTCGATTTCCATCAAACCGAATACGTCGGCACTAATGCCCACCATGGCGCTGACAATCTTCGCCTTTTGACGCTCAAACTCGCTTAAGGTATTGGCACCACGCGCGGTTGGGAAACCTGCACCTTGGCCATCACCATTGAAGTAGTTAAGCACGTTAAAGCTAGCGACTTTTAGATTACCACCCTCAACCAATGTGGGCGCAACTGGGCGTGGATTTTCCGCCACAAAGTTCACCGTTTCGATTGGCATAATGCGATACAGATTAAAGCCATAGTGCATTACACCTGTGAGCGATGTGGCTTTATCGCCTACACGCACTGTGTTTGATGCGCTCAAACCAGGAGCGGGGAATTGCACAGGATCAGGATTCTGCGCCGTTAAACCGTCATCCAATAAAATACTGTCACGTTGGTTGGCTGCGCTCACCGCCAGCGCATCCGCGCCCGGCGCAGCCACCTGCGTACCAATAAAGTGACGCTGACTGCCTAATGAAATCTCGCCATAACGGCCTAGGTTATAGACTTCATTCACCACTAAATCTTGGCTGAAACGAACCCGCATGCCCTCAAAGGGCTCAAAATCATCACTGCTGTTAACAGGTAAGGTCACTAGCGCGGCCGTTGGTAACGTTTGTACTGTGGCACACAACTTGTGATCAGATAAAGTCGTTAGTTCAGTTAAGCCTTGATATTCAGTGACTTTGGCTTTTAAACGAATACGATCGCCTGCCACATAAGCTGTGGGCGCAGTGCCGGTATATACAAACACACCTTCCGAGGTTTGGGGATCGCTATCGGCTTCATTATCGGCCATTTGTACAAAAATGCCCTTAAGACCAGCTTCTTGATTACTGACGACAACCGCCTCAACCACTAAGGTTTGACCATTAAGAGGGCTGGCAGCGCCCGCGCCTTGGAGCGCATGAATTGCTGTGGCTTCTTCGCCGCACACTAAAGAGCTTGGTGGAGGGTCGACGGGATCGGTTGGCGTACCCGCACTGAACTTACCAAGATCAGAAACATCGTCCTTAGCAAAACCTAGCCAAGTGCTAAAGCTTACTGCATCAGTACTGATAGGATCGGCAATCAGCAGATCAGGATTACGGCGCAGGGTATTATCTTGAGTGGAGAGATCACCACTGCCCCACTCGGCACCGGGATCAACACCGACTTGGCCTAAACTATCAATGACTTGATTTTGATAGGTCAGTTCAATCGCATCGTCGCCGTTAAAGAAGCTGGCGCGACTCTGTTGATTTGTGACCGCAAGGATATCGGCAGAAGAGTCATTATCGGCAACCACATAAGTCGCCCCCGCCGCTAATGAGCCAGTGAGCGCAATGGTCGTGCCGACATTTGTGCTGCCATTAAAATAGAAGCGCAATTGGTATTGGCTTAAATCAATAGCGCCCGCGGTTGGGTTATACAGTTCGATAGCTTTATTATTGCTGCTGCCTTCGACGTATTCAGAAATGATCACATTATCCGCGCCATGGGCAAGCCCACAAACGCTGCTGATGGCTAACGCCAGCACAGTTTTAGTGTTAAACATTGAGACCCCTAAATGTATTGTTTTAATATTTGGTATTTAATTGATGCGCTTAGATGCTTCAAGGTGATATCACCTCGAAGACTGACAATACTATAGGCGGTCAAGGTTACAAATTGGTTGCATCAAAGTTGCAACTTAAGGTGGATATTATTCGTGCGATTTAGCGATCAGAACTAGGAAGAAAGCAGTACGGGAGATGCTGGCCGCACTACACAGTGCGGCCAGAGATAAATCGAGGTTCATCAAGTAAGCAGAACAAATGGATGACAATCCTGACACAGGGTTATAAGGGCTGAAGCTTTTCATCGAGTAAACTGACGAGCAGTAACTCACCTTGCAAATTCACTCTAAACTCACCGTATTTTGCTGCACTAAAATGATCGGCTTGTCCTTCTTCAAAGAAAAAGCTGTTCGATGCGAGCTTAATTTGATTACCACGAACACGAAACTGCACTCGTAGTTGATCTTTACCGAGTGCTTGGTCGGTATAAAAGTCGACAAAACGCGCCACTTTTTGCCCATCGACAGCCAGCAATAACTGCCCCTGCATTTGTTGCGGCGCTAAGGCGCTACGCACATCGCGCGCAATTGCATATTCAAGCGCCATGTAATCACCCTGCATTAATGAGCGCGGATCGACCGGTGCTAATGCAAAACGCACCACTTGGCCGTGATTAAGCAGTTGTTCGAATTTGAAAATGCGCCAATTCACGCCAGCGAGAATCGCCACTGTTGTGAATAATACGAGCCCAAGCGCCCATTTATGTGAAGCCGACAGTTTTCCCATCACATTGCCCATCACACAGTCTCCTTGGCATTTTCATTGGCAGGAAATAACCGCCACATCACTAACCTTGCCACCAACAGCAAGGCGCCTAAGCCCATCAAATAACCAGATTTAAGTAACAGAGTCGTTTCTAGGGAATAATAATACCCGCTGACAAATAACAGCGCCGACACCATTCCCATACCTTTCAACCAAGACTCGTTGCAATAATGACCAAGCAAAATCAATAGAATAGCCGTTGATAAACCCTGCATAGGTAAGGATAAACCGCTAACGATGACTAAACCGATAACACACCCCAGCGCCGCCAGTGAGCTTAGTGATTGCTGGCGCTCGCGCAAGATTGTCACCAATAAAAATCCGCAAATAGCGAAAATAATCAACAGATGAGTCAGTGTCAGCCACAGGCTTTGCTGCCAAGGGCTAAATAAGGCTTCAAAAATACTGTCCATACTAAAAGCGTGCATCAACTGCAACGAAAGCAACGCGAGTGCGAAGCCATAGATGAGCATCCGAGCCCTACGATAATGACGCCCGAACTGATTGATATTTAATAACACTAGACTAATGACTACGGCAAAAAGGCTTGGGCTAAAATTGAGCAGTTCAAATTTTGCCATCAGGCCAATCACGCACCAACTTAAGCAAAAAGCGAATACAAACTGGGCTAGCCCGTGGGCAATCAAGCCCCACAGTACCAATGTAATACCCGCCATACAGAGATACCATGTGAGGCTAAAATCATTGTTAATTAAATCAAATAATCCCCATGCCACACTGATCAAACCACTCAAACAGGCGGCAAAAGCAAATTGTTCAATAAAAATCTGTTGCCGCGGTAAAAAATACAGCCCAATCCCCAAGGCTAAATAGGTTAAGCCAATAAATAAAATGACATCTTCTTCAACATGCTCAAAAATGGCACCAAACACTGCCATCATAAAGCTCAATAAAAACAACGCCGCTATCCAAGCAGCAAACGCCTGCATAGTGGCAATATACCAAGGGATATCATGGTCTTCTGGCATTTGAGCTGCACTAACATTGCCTTCGGCATACAAAGCTTGCCAGTGTTTGATTAGACTTAATTCACTCGAAGCGTCAATTGACGTAACACTATCAGTGCAGGGTCGAGTGATCATTTCGCTATCCTGTAAACCATTATTGTTGCTCATGAACATCTCCCACGCCCACGCTCCCTTGGGTGGCGATTCCTACAGACTGTGGTTTAAGTTTCCGGCTTAGCTCCCTCAACCAAATACTCAAACCTGTGCTTGCCAAAATGATATAAAGCCCAATAAACAAAAATCCACCTATGGGGTCATTATCCTCAAACATCAGCTTTATCAGTAACGCGGCGCCTACGGCAATCAGACTAAAACCGCCCAAGGCCAAGGGATATATGCGTGGTAATCTATAACGAAAAATAACGAATCCGAATATAAGATGGGCAAAATAACCACAGAAAATCCCAGTGCTGAAGCTGTCACGTTCAAGGAAATCGTCGAAAATAAGCCAAGTGATTAACCAAGTAAAACAGCCCATAGCAAACAATGAACAGGCATATTCAAGGATTGGCGCATGCCAGCGCCCCGCGACTTTGTGGTCTAAAAGTACAAAAGCATAATAGATAAATAAATTCAAACAGATAAAGATCAGCAATTGTCCTTGAGCGCCCCAAAATAATCCCCAGAAATGGGAAAAGGAATCCAGAAATATCCCTATGCTGAGGTTTAGCAATCCCACCAGCAACAGCCACAAACCATCAAATCCCGCCACCCAAGCAAAGGGTAAGATAACGAATGCCCATAGCGCGAATAACTGCCAAGGATCGGCGCCCGTTTGATAGGTTTGCCCAACTAACGCTAATAAGCCACCAACTAACACACTTGCGGCCAGTAGCACGCCATTGGCGGTCGTCGCACCAAAAGTGCTATCTTTACGATAAGAACTAACAGGGGAATAAATGTTGGCACGATAATAGAGCCAAGCAAATGCGCTGATAGCGAGTATTACCGCCACTTCAATCAGTCCAAATTTGGCAAATCGCCCCAAAGATTGCCAATTATAAGCAAAGAAAAAAATCACCCCACAGGCAAAACTTAACGCACCGAACCAGAGTAATAAATGAGCGATTAAGCGACGCCAACTCGACCCATCCGGCAAGACTGTCACCTGTCGATAAAGCTTATTCGCCTGCTCTTGCGTGATATGTCCCTGTTCAACCCAACCACACACTTGAGATTTTATCTTGCTCAATGTGAAATCTCCCTCATCCTGTTTGCGCTAGCTTACTATGACAGATTTAAAATTCGCACTTTATCGACAGCATTGAACAAATTAAATTGTGTATACTTGTAAAAAATCATTCATGCTAAAAATAACAAGGGGTGACTATGATATTGAGCCAGTTGTGTCGTCTACTCTTTTGTTTAGCCTTAAGCATTAGCGCATTTACCGCGGCTATCGCCCAAGATAAAGTTCAGTCGCCAGCGATTCCCAAGTCAATTCCGACAATTCATGTCGGTGGTTATCAATTTGCTCCCTATGTCCATCAACAACAAGACGGGCGTTACACTGGTCTCACACTCGATATCATTAATGCATTAAATCAAGTACAACAAGAAGTGGTCTTTAAATTTGCCGTCACCAGTATTGAGCACAGATATAAAGCCTATTCCTTAGGTCGCTTCGACATGATGCTCTTTGAGAATCCCGCTTGGGGATGGCAAAAAATAGCGACTCATTTTATTCCGCTACATATGATAGATGGTGAAGTCTTTATTGCACTTAAAACTAAAGCTCATAACCAAAGCTATTTCAAAAACTTAACCAACAAGTCAATTGCGTTCATCAAAGGATATCACTACCAGTTTGCCCACTTTGAAACCGATGCGAATACGCTGGCAAAGCAATTTCGTCCCTTGTTCGTCAGTCACAATAACGCCTCTATCGAAAGCATTCTACGTGAACGCGCCGACCTAGCGCCCGTGACTAACTCTTACCTACAGTATTATTTAAAGGTTCATCCAGAAGATAGAAAATTACTTTTAATATCAGATGAATGGGACCAAAAATACGCCAATGGCATTTTACTCAACCCCAGTTCACAGCTCGATAGCAAAAGGCTCTCACACTGGATTGAACTGCTCATCAATAATGGTAAACTCGCTGAACTCGCCGCCCGATACGGTATTCAATTAACCCCATAATTCGCTGTTTGTTTTTCAAACTCTGACGCTTCAATCGCGATGATTTATCAAGTTCTCATGAGCAATTTACGCGGCAGACAAGAGTGGCCCCAGCATAGCCAAAATACCAATGAGCAAGAAAATCAGCGCTTGCACTATGATCATCTGGCCACTATTTGGTGGACTCAGAGTGGCAATGTAAAACTGCCAAATCGCAAAGATCCCGTAGTTCATCCCGAGGAATAACAACAGGCTAAAGGCATACATCCCAGGGATAACCTTAAGTGCACAGGCTAAAAGTGCAGCCGTTGAAACCACAAAAAATACCGATTGGCAGTGAAATAAGCACAGTAGCATTTGCTTGCTTTGCTGTGACACATTTGCCTTCAAGAGTGGCGCCAATAAAACCCGCTTACCATAGATTAAATGGTACCCACAGACTCCAGCACTCAAAACAGTCGCTGCCATTATTGTTAATACCATAGTGCTCCCATTTAGTACTCATATTTGATTATCTTTGAATATCGTAAACTGAACTAAGAATTTAAAACTGGGGAGAATTTAAAACCAAGGCTTAAATACTTGACCATGTAACTAGGACCCTAAAAACTGCGGTTGAGTTTCAGCCGAGCGAAAATAAGCAACTAGGTTCTCAGCCCCTAAGCCAAACAGGGCGAAAATCTATGGTGGAAACCGAATCAATATGAATGCCCCCATCAGCTCCTTAGTGCTTGTGCTTTAAGCAAAAAGGAGCCATCAGGCTCCTTTTCTTCACAATCCGTAAACGATTACCCTGACTAAAACCTACGATTACATAGTCGCCATAGTCCAATAATTTAAACGCTTTTGTGGATCGGCTAACAGGTTTTTACATTCTTCTTTATATTTACCCATTAACGCACCTAAGTTGCTTGACCCACCTAAGCTTTCGATTTGACGGGCTTTAGCATCGGCAACCGCTTGAGTGACCTCTGCTTCAGAGCTGTATTTCTTAGCTAAATTCTCAGACTCAATTTTAGAACTTTTTAAACGCTCACCCACGGCCTGCATTTGCGGTGCATTCATCGCGCCAATGGCTTCTGAGCTAATTTGATAGTAAGCGGCACATTCAATGGCTTCTTTACTAAACGCTTTTTCTGCTTCATCAGCCCAAACTGCAGTACTGGCACTTAAGACTAAACCACCTAATACTAACGTTTTTACCTGAGTTAACATGTTACTTTTCCTTTTAATCGCCATAAATAAACCTACTCAAGCCCTCGGTGGAGCTCAAGTTCGTAGATATAAAAATCTTGGTTACGCACAAAGCCTAAACCTTCATACAAGCCCTGCGCGCGCTGGTTTTTTTGCTGTGTTTCTAACATCAAATAACTCATATTATGCGCTTTGGCATAACTGGCGGCCTGTAGCACTAATGCCCGCCCAATACCGACACATCGGGCATGTTGAGTCACATACACATCATTGAGGATCAACATAGGGGCCAAACGTAACGATGAAAAACTGGGATACATTTGAATAAAACCTAATCCAAGCCCTTGATTATCTTTAGCTATAAATATCACCGATGAGCCATCTGACACTCTTGAATAAATAAACTGCTCCGCAGCCGCGAGATCATCCCTACGCCCATAAAACTGTCGGTACTCATTGAATAACACTGCAACCTCATGGACATGAGTCACATCTACTCGAGTTATGATGCTTGCCATGGGCTTTTCCTATTTATCATTAGAGTGTTGACGGTCGTTGTCGCAATCGAAATTGCAGACTGTTTTTCACCGTTGGCCACTCGGTATCAATAATGGAATACACCACGGTATCGCGGATCGTACCGTCCTTAAGAATCTTATGATTTCGCAATACACCATCTTGCTTAGCGCCCAGTCTTGCAATGGCTTGTCTCGAAGCTTGATTATGCCAGTGAGTACGGAACTCAACGGCAATGGCGTCTAAGGTTTCAAAAGCAAAGGTCAATAACAGCAGTTTAGCTTCAGTATTAATCCCAGTGCGCTGGGCACGTTTAGCATACCAAGTGTATCCAATCTCAAGACGGCGATTATCAGACTCCCAGTTGCAAATTCGCGTGCATCCGACGATTTCCCCTGACACTCTATCCCGCACCGCAAAGGGAAAACTCTGGCCTCGCGCTTTTTCTTCGAGTGCTTTAGCCACATAGAGCTTCATCTCAGTTGGCTCAGGGACACTGGTAAACCATAAACGCCAAAGTTGACCATCTGTCACGGCTAAACTCAATGCCGCCACATGGGACAAAGATAAGGGCTCAAGTACAATATGCTCACCACTTAAACAACCTAAGTTATCTTCACAGCCCACAGTATCGCCTCCGTTAGATGATAGAAAAGTGTGTTGTAGCGCACGTTTTTATCTAGCCTAACATTAAACGAGAATAAAAAAACACCCTATTTTCAGCATGATTGGACAAATTCATTCCATTTTCGGCGGCTTAGATAACCTAAAGCTTAAGAGTGTAAAAAAAATTGAAAAAATGAGTAGAAGGTAGTTAAAACAGGTTGGAATAAATACTGCTGCGGAAGAACACGCCGTGATGGCCAATCAATATCCGAGAAATAGCCAATGACATTGCGCAGTCGCGATAAGTGATTGGTGATTGGTGATTGGTGATTGATGATGACTATGACCAAAAGCGACAATCAAGAGCAAAAACACCTAAACCTGTGGGCAGTATTTAGGCGTTTGTTATCAGGTGAAGTTAAAAGCTAAAGTTAAAAGCCATGCACGCTGTTACTGACCCTAAACCAGCCCGCAATGCTATTACGCTGGGCCAAGGTTTTGGTCACTTCATGGGGAAAACGCTCACTGAGGAAAATCACAAAATGGCCCATTTTAGGCGCGATGCGCTCAATCTCAATATCGGCTTCATCATAGATAATCAACTCACCACAATCTGCCGCTTTCCAGTCAGGATTTAAGAAAAACACTGTGGTTAAAATACGATTTTGGCTGCCCTTAAGTGCATCAACATGTTTTTTATAAAAGGCCCCAGGCTGATATACCGCATAGTGGCTTTCATAATCGAATAAGCCCATAAACAAGCGACGATTCAAGCCATTTTTGAGTTGTGTCATCAACTCAAGATACTGGGCATCGGGCTCATTTTGCTCTTCTAGCCACTGTATTCTGTCACGGCGAATGTCTGGATTTAAGTGCTGTTCAGAACCTCGACCGATAGAGGCAGCTTTTAATTCATATATTTCAGTTGATTGAATTTTTTCCAATAGTACTTGGCTAATACAGGAAGGAACTAAGTCAGATAAAAAGATATAGCCTTTGTCTACCAAGGCATCAGCGATCACGTCCAGCATTGCTTCACTTAATTGCGAAACCATTATGCTACATCCAAAAAAGGGCTACGCTTTTGCTGTACTCAAGGGCTCAAGGAGGGATTAAGTGAGCCTGATTTTCGAGGGGCGTCGATAAGAGATATGATTGCCATATCTCAACGATAAATTTTGCGAAATTCTAGAATAAAGAAGACGGAATTACAATAAAATAAAAACCTATATAAACAACACGTTAACATTAACCAAACAGTTCAACAGGCGCATCATGATCACTAAGCTGCAAACAACGCTCAAAGTGTAATCCAAGTTTGTTCAGCAAAGCTTTTGAAGCACTATTATGACTGCTAACAATCGCGACAATACGCTCAATACCTAAACTTTTACCTAAGTCAAAAGCGGCTTTAGCCGCTTCGAATGCATAGCCCTTGCCCCAATATTGCGGCAAAAAAGCATAGCCTATATCGACATTGTCCAGTGTCGACCGTTTGATTAAACCGCAGATGCCAATGGTGAATCCATTCTCGGCGAGTACTACAGCATAAAAACCAAAACCGCACTCGGCATAACTTTTCATCGGTCCATTGACGATATAATCCTTAGCCTGCACAAGTGTGCGTACTCCTCTATCCCCGATATTCTCTATAAAGCCTTGGCTGTTGAGCAAGACTAACATAAAAGAAGCGTCGGCTGGGGTTAACTGCCGCAGGATAAGTCTAGGAGTACGCGCAACTTGCATAGAATTTCTCCACTAAAAAAGAGGCGGATTTATAAATAACGGACGTACTGACTGCCGTCCTTTTGCGGTTTCTTGGGAGCGGTAACGGCTGGCGTCCCCACATACAAAAAGCCGACGATTTGATCGTGTGGCTCAAGACCTAAAGCAACATTTACATTCGCATCAAAGGCAAAATCCCCTGTACGCCACACGGCACCTAAACCTAAGGCAAAGGCAGCCTGCTGCATCGCCATGGTCGCACAACCCGCTGCAATGAGCTGTTCAAGCACGGGGACTTTAGGATGTTGCTGCGTTTTCGCCACGACAGTAATCACCATAGGCGCACGCATTGGCATGCCCTTAGCTTTATTGACAAAATCCTCGTCGGCGCCGCTCGCTTTCGCTGCCTCAACAAAGATATCTGCCAAGGTATCTAACCCTTGTCCTGCGGCAATAATAAATTCCCATGGCGCTAAGGCGCCATGATCTGGCACACGAATGGCAGCATCTAAGATGATTTTTAATTGACTCGCATCTGGAGCAGGAGCAGTTAATCGTGGGGTTGATTGGCGAGTGAGTAAAAGTTCAATAGCGTCCAAGTTCTTATCCTAGTTCGATATAAATTGCGCTCAAGCATAGCAAATTGCTGACAAAGAGGCATAAAAAAATCCCACCGCTTGAGTGGGATTTAACTTGTTGAGTGCACTTAACAATTGAGTGGGCTTAAAAATTAAATGCGCTTGAAAATCCGATGCAGTTAACAATTGGGCCCGCTTCAGAAAGACTTACTTAATCCCACCGCGCTTAGCGATGAAATAATCTAGGCTAGTGTAACGACCACCGCCTAAGGTAAAAAGCGCCAGCAACATAATAAAATAGGTGATTGCAAACTCAATCCCATTATTAAGCACAGCTAAGTTACCTGAGCTAGTCAGCCAGTCATAGTTACCGTGCTCCTGCAATATTTCTTTGGCTTTCGCCAGTTTATCCCCTGCCTCAAGCACTCTGTCGTTGGCTAGCCAAGAGCTACCATCGGCAATCGCTAACCAACCATTTGGCCAATGCACAGT
The DNA here is from genome assembly GCF_013248875.1 of Shewanella sp. DC2-4. Lineage (NCBI taxonomy): Bacteria > Pseudomonadati > Pseudomonadota > Gammaproteobacteria > Alteromonadales > Shewanellaceae > Shewanella > Shewanella sp. DC2-4. The sequence continues at coordinate 2,364,534 of NZ_JABRVR010000002.1, forward strand.
CAATGCGGCGACCAACATAGTGACCATTAAAGGGATAGAAATCAGTCGCGTCGCGAGCCCAAGCAGTAACAAGATAGCGCCAAAGAACTCAGTTCCCGCAGCCAGTCCTGCCATTAACGCCGGCATTGGCAGACCTAAGCCCCAATCGGGATTGGCAAACCAAGCAACCGTATCTTCAAAGTGAGCGAGCTTGTTATAGCCTGCTTGCATTAACACAGGTGCAAGGTAAATCCTAAGGGCTAATGGTGCTAAGCCTTCGAAATAGCGGCTCATATTGAGCAGTTTCTGGTAAAGGGATACGAGTGGCATAAGGTCTCTATTTAGTCGTTAGTAGGCTGATTTATTGGCTTGCAGGAATAGACCCTAGCAAGGCAATAAATCTTTCATGGCCTAGGCTTCTTTTTCAATCGCTTCCTGATTCAGTTCCTTGAGATCTTGAATGAGTCCACCTAACTTTTTATAAAAATGCTTAGACTGCTGTTCCGATAAGCTCGCATTCATCGCCAACAACAAAGTCCCAAATGCCTCAGTATTTTTACGTAAAAACACTTTATGTTGCTCTGACTTAAGCTCATCGGGCTGCGTCATCAGCAAGGTCAAACGCTCGGTTAATAATGCTTTATCGGCACGCTGACCCAGTGCAACCTCAAACTGGCGTAACCATTCGTGCCTGTACTCAAGCCACATATCTAAGGTGGATAAACGCTGTTGATTATATTGGTGAATAAGCACTTTTTGCTCCGCAGTTACACTTCCAAGCCAATCATCAAATTGGGTTTGAAGGTTTTCATCGGCATCTTTTTGTAACTGTTCAGGGGTTTTTCCCGCAAATTCTTTAACGAGCTCCTGCTCTTCCTCCCGTAATTTTGTGAGGATCTGCTTCACCTGTTCATCGGACAAAGACATTATGATAGGTAGAAGCTCGGGCAAGGCGAACTCAAACAATCGAAACCAATGCCGCTTAGCAATATTCACATGATCTGCCCATAGCACTGGCGTTAACGTATTGGTTTTTATGAGGCCTTCGACTTCGGTCAATTGCACCACATAATGAGCTAACTCTTTGGATTGATGCCAAATGACAAATTTTTCAATGAGGGCATCAAATGCCTTTTGCTGAGATTTATCTAAGGTAACATAATCCTCTTGCTCCCAGCCGATGGCCCAGTCAAGGAAATGGTAACTGAATTTAGTGGAGCAGGCGCTTAAGCCTAAGAGACACACAAGTAGCATCACGCCTTTTTTCATACTGAATAATCCATCCTAGAATTGTTGCTAATAAGACGCTTGAGACTATATAAAGTTGCTTTTTATATCAAACAAGTTTGTCTAATAAAGGTTTTCAGTATGTTCTACCCGCATGTCCCACCAATCGCGCGGTCAATGCCATAAGGGAATGAACCATTATCATCAGATGGAAACTAAGCACACGCAATAATGACTATTTGGGGGTGATCAGCGGCCAGAAGCAATCAAACCAAGCAAGGTAGTCGGCGCTACGACTGGGTTCTGTTTGCGCTGCCATCAATAATGCCCAGTAGCAAGCAAATACCCAATACATGTCAATGGCAGCAGGCACTGCCGTTACGGCTTGTGCAGTAACATAAGGATGTCCACTCAGATACTGTTTCACCAACACACTTTGCTGATAGGGCGTTAACGCATGTGTCGCTAACACTACAGCCAACTCACACAGTGGATGCGACGCCGTCGCATACTCAAAATCGATACAACACAAGCGGTTACTTTTGAGTAACAAATTATGGGGATTAAGATCGCGATGGCAAAACTGCGGCTTGATTATGCAGGCTGCTAACTCATCACACCAATGTTTGATTTCAATTTGAATTGCAAGCAGCTTAGCCACCCGCTCATTCCAATCGTGAGTATTGCTATCACCAATATCACTACCCTGCTTCAATGGCACAGGTCGCCTTAATACTGGCTCACTAAATGTTGCAGAAGTCTGATAGGCAAGCATTTGCTGGTGATATTCCTGCCACTGCTCAGTGATGCTAATAGCATAAGGCCCTGTAGGCAGATCGCGTAATTGCAGCAATAACGCCAATAGCAAACAATGGGCTTGGTTAGGGTGCGTTTCTTGTTCTGCTGCCGGATACTGTAAATAATTAAACGTCGATTGCCCCAGCACAAAATCAGCAGCACTCGTTTGGCGCTCTAACGCTGGCCAGTGGATTAAGACCTCGTTTTCAATATCGTCACTTTCAATATAATCACTTTCAATAAAATCACTTTCAATAAAATCACTGAGGTAATAACGCTCATCTTCGCTCACCCACAACAGTTCAGGAGCAAGTTTAGCTTGAGCCAATTGCTGCCAGTAAAAACGCTCCTGCTGACGGTTGCAAAAACTGTCCGCCGCATCGGCATTCACCCGCAACACATAACTGCCTGTGGGCGTAGTGATTTTATAGTTGTGATTACTTAAGCCGCCCGCAAGCTCATGAATACTTAACACGTTAACTAGCCCTGCACTTTTGAGTATGGGGTAAAGTGCTTTGAATGGCTCGCCTGCTAAGCGTTGCATCGAGGCGTTTATATCGAGCATTAACTGAGTAACTTCAAGGTATTAGCTTCACGGGCGTCGGCTAACGCGGTTCGCCACAGGAAATACCCCACGACCGCCAGACCCACATAAAGCACGAATAACAAGGATGTCAGCATCAAGCCTTTGCTGAGATAAAGGTAAATCGACACTATGTCGATAACTACCCAATAAAGCCAATTCTCAAGTACCTTTTTTGCCACTAAATAAGTCGTCATCACGGCGAAACAGGTTGTCGCCGCATCTAGATACGGGAATGCGGCTTGGGTATACGTCGCCATACCGTGACCAACCAAAAGCGAAATCACGCCCGTCGCTGCGATCAACTTTAAATGGGTTTTCAATGGCCAAGTGGTCACTTTTACGCCTTGATGCTTATCACCACCTTGGGTCCAGAGCCAATATCCATAGAGCGCCATAGCCATGTAATAGACGTTAAGCACAGACTCCATCAGTAGCGACACCTTCCAAAACAACACACTGTAAATGGCGGTACTGGCAAAGGCCGCCGCCCAGCACCACACACTGGCCTTCATCGCCAGCAGTAAATATGCCATCGCCAACAATACCGCGAGGGCTTCCCATACGGTCATCACATGGACTTCACCAAAGGCCGTATTAACGCTCTCGACCAAGGTTAACCATAAATCTGTCATAGTGTTGTTCTCATTGCCTATTTGTCGCTTACATGGCGGTCAATCATTATTCGCTGTGGGCTAAATTCAGCTCACCACCGATAAACTTACACACAAATACCGCCTTGCCCCACTTCTCATGGGCCGCTTGCATCTCGGTCGCTAGCATAGTCATCACATCTAAATAATCGCCGCACACTTGAGTTGCCATCGCATTAGTCACGCGCTCGATATTGGGATAGCTATCCACGCGGCCAATAAACCACTTGATAGGATCGAGGTAATTTTCATTAAAGGGATACATGCTAATTTCTGCGGTCAGTTTCATTTTAATTCCTTGATATTCTGAAGTAAGGCTGTAGCCCAAATACTGGGCTACAGTTCAGTTAACACTTAAATGATTATGCTCATTTTAAAATGAGCTATTACATAAACTTAACGTTAAAGGTTACGCCAATCTGACGCGGATCGCCGTAACGAATATATTGCTTTTCCGCCCAACCGTTATCTGGCTCATTGCCAAAATAGAAGCCACGCACACCGTATTCTTCATTAAACAGATTGCGTCCCCATAAATATGCCGACCAGGCGCTCGCCTCATAACCCACGCGGGCATTGACGATAGTGTAGGGTTCAGAGCGGGATTCATTGCTGTCTGAATAATAGAATTCACTCTTACCGCTAAGATTCAGGTTCGCAAACCAACCCGAATTAGCACGATAAGTCCCGCCAAGGCTGTAGGTAAGATGTGGAGAATGGGCTAGATCGCGGCCAGTTAAATCCACCTCAGTGCCATATTTGTCCTGATACTGGTAGTCACCGTAGGCCGTTTCTAACCAACCTAAGCTTGAGTAAACTTGCAGATTATCCGTGGCATACCAGGTTGCATCTAACTCAGCGCCATAGTTATTCGAACTGCCTGCATTTTCAGTGAACAAGATAAAACGCTGTGGTTTATCGGGATCTTGCTGTGATGCAGCCACCTGTTGATCTTGTCTGTCCATATAGAACAGCGCCAAATTAGTATCGATAAGTCCCGCTAACCAATGGGATTTAAGGCCGATTTCATAGTTATAGAGCGTCTCAGTACTAAACTCTTTTTTATCGTTCAATTCGACGGGCAAAGTCATGTTGAAACCGCCCGCCTTGTAGCCGCGTGCGACTCGGACATAAGCATTGTGTGAGTCGTTCAGCACTTTACTCACAGCAATATGACCACCCCACATGGTTTCGCTCGGGTCGAAATTATCGTTATTCGTATCAGAGTAATGGCTGTTGCGGCGCTCTAAACGTAGCCCCACAGATAAAGCATAATTTGAGCCCAAATCCGTATCAAGCTGGCCAAACAGTGCATAGTTTGTCGCCTCATACTCTGAGTCTAAGACTTCATCTAGCGAAGTATTGTACTCAGAATACAATTGGTTATCTTCTTTCAGATTCATGGCATACACACCAAGCAACCAATCAGTACTCTCTGCAAAAATACGGCCCTGCTCGGTAGAACTTAGGCGAAACTCTTGCGACGCGGTTTTACGCTGACCCGTTTTATCCCAAAAATAATCGTATTGACACGGCGCCAGATTGCCATTGTCATCATTGCATTGCTTAGAGGCCCAATATTCTGAGTTAGCCCAATCGCCATCGTAACTGTAATGGTGATCGGTATTCGCAAAAGAGGTTAACGAAGTTAATTCGAAGTTTTCTGCGCCAGAATAGGTCGCTTTAAAACCCGCGCCTGTGGTACGTTGGCTATCAACACCCGGTTGATCCGATGTTGTCTGGGTTGGTGAATTGGTTAAACTCCACACATCATAGCCATTATCAAAATCGGCATGCAGCACAGTTAAATCAAACTGCAAATCATCTGTCGCATACCAGCGCAGCTTAGCGCGGCCGCTGAATTCATCGCGACCATTGGTATCATCACGGTCTAAATACAGGTTATCGTGGTAACCATTTTGCTGGTGCTGCTGCATTGACACACGATAAAGCAGCTTGCCAGAATCCGTTAATGGGCCCGAGCTAAACCCGCTAAAAGTGCGTAAATCATCATCGCCTAACGACACTTCGCCGCCATGCTCAAACACATCAGTTGGATCGTTACTCTTCAGATAAATCAATCCCGCTAAGGCATTCGCGCCGTAACGCGTCCCCTGCGGTCCACGAAGCACTTCGACCTGCTGTAAATCGTACATGCTCGACACCATACCAATACCGGATAAATCGATATCATCTATGATGTAACCCACGGAAGAATTAGGTGCGCCTTGGTATTGTTCCTGCTCCCCTACACCGCGAATTTGAAAATATTTCGGCCGCGAGCTTCCACCTGACCAGTTAAAATTGGCGATAGAATTAAGCAGATCTTCAAAGTGTTGCGCACTTTCATCTTGAATTTTTTGACTGTCGATAACGGTAATGCTGGAGGGCATTTTTTCTAAGCTTGAACTGCGAAAATCCGCCGTCACCACCATGACTTCCATCTCAGTGCTGGGATCGGGTTTATCGATAGCGTCGGTTTGTGCAAAAACAGGGGTGCTCAGCGCTGCGGCGATGGCTAATGCCAGCGGCGCTCGGGCTAAAAATAAGCTTGGCGATACGGTTGAAAATGGGGATTGATGGTTTGACGTTTTACGGTTTGACATAGGACCTCAAATATAATGTTTGAGATCCGGCAACGAATAAGCGATTCAGAAGTGTGCTGTTGATTGGCCCATTCCTACGCCGGTATTAGCCGGATCAGGTTCTAAGGGTTCGTCAGATGACATCTCAGTTTGCAGCCGTTAACGTTAAAATCAGAGTAACATTAATGCACAACAAACACCCCTTGGCGGCGCCTAGTATACATGACGGAAATAAAAAGTGGGCACTCTTATCTCTGCGATTCAATTAAATGTCGCGAAAACCACTGCCCTTCAGTTCGTATGATGAAAATATCTTTAGTAGCCGCCTAAATCCTTTCGTCCATTTGACCGCCTATCATGATAATGCTATAGAAGGTCGCAATTTCGAACACAGTAAGAGGACAATAGTCGATGCAGCTAAAACCTTTATCGAAAGGACGTTATAGCCAGCGATGGGAGCAAGACTATCCACTTATTGAAGCGGTTGTACTTAGCTGTATCAGCGAAATAAAAATGCTCAAAAAAGGCGCTCACCTCATGACGCAGGGGGAAGCGATGGCATCACTTGTATTGGTGAAGCAAGGTCGCGTATCACTCGGCCATACCGCGAGAAATGGTCGGTGTTTTCAATTAGGTACTATTGATTGTGATTCACAACTGTTTGGCGAAATGGAGTTCTTCACCCAGTACCACTGTCAACTAGACATTATTGCCAGTGAACCCTTAGAAATCATGTTGATTAGCGCTGAAAAACTGCAACATTGCCTCGGTCAGCACCCTCAACTCGCGCTATTCTTCGCCAGTGCAATTGCGATTGACTACCAAGACACAGTGGATATTTTTACTCGGCGACTGCTCTATCCCATCAGTTATAACGTGGCATTTGATATTTATCATGAATACTTAAATGACTTGCCTGTAGATGGCTTTAGTAAACGCTATTTAGAGGCTGAACGATTTGGCACTACCGACCGAGTCTACCGTCGGGCGCTACAAAATCTTGAGGAACGAGGCTTAATTGAGCGGAAAAAAGATGGCATTCGGATTTGTGATCTCAACGCACTCAAGAAATTTGTTGAAGCAGGTATATAACCGCTTTCAACATAACCCACACTCGACTTAATTTAACAACCGAGTGTGGGATGGATGCACAGGTAAATTAACTTACCGATGGCGAGTGTTGTTCCATAGCCGGTTTCATCCGACTTGAAACGATCAATAGCATAAATATCGCTGCGTAAAGCAGAGGAATCACGTACATCACTGTTTGTAATCCGATAATACGTTCAAAGAAAGAACTGATGGCTGGGCTAAACATCGCCCCTGCACTTCCACTAATAAGAATATATGACACATTTTTGCTACTGGCTTTTTTTACAAAAGACACGCCATAAGCAATAAATGCATTATAAAGAGCAGCACACACAAAACCGTAACCATAGGTTAAATAAGCTATCCAATTAAGATTATTGGTACTGACAATGGCAGCGGTGATCACCATAGCTAAAGCAATAATACCGACTAAGAAATGGTGAATTTTTACACGAGTCACAATCACAGTCGAAATTAATGCCCCAATTAGCGCAGCGGACCAATACTGGGTAATAATATTACCGGCATCTTCAAACGGAATATCAAATTTTTGTTTTACAAATAAAGGTGCCCAAGTTAAAAAAGTATATAAAGCCAGCATTCCTAAAAATAAACCAATACCTCCACTAATAATACCGAGATTCCATTCAGACTGTTGTTTCTCTTGTGTTGTAGACGATTGCTCGCAAATAGAGAAATGAGTGAACAAGGTAATAATGACTGTACCGAACGCCACTAAACCTACGGCTAAATAGCTATAACTCCATGATAGTGAACTTGTTAATGCATAAGTCGTTATCAATGGAAAAATAACGCCTGCAATATTAAACGTTGCATCTTGCACCACTAACATTGTGCTTTGTAATTTCTCTTGCCACACAGACACCACAATCGTACCAGCAATACATAGACCGATACCGCCACAAAAACCAATTAAGGTCATTGCTACCATCACAACTTGTAGGGAACTGGTTAGATGTAAAGCCAGAGCAGAAAGAGCAACCAGACTGTAACTTATCAAGGTCATTCTTTTGATACCCATTTTTTCAATAAAGAAAAATGCTGCAATCGTCCCCGCGAGTGCACCACCATTGAGCAATGAAAAGATTGATGCAACTTCGTTAACATTAGCGGCAAATTTCTCAGCTATGGGTTCAATCAACATCCCAAATTGGGTCGCAAAGCCCGCCATAATAAAATTGGCGAGAAAACTGATGGCTGTTAAAGTAATTTTATTATTCATTATGTCATTCCATAAGTGAAATGCTAAGGGTTCAAAGGATGGCTTTAAACCTAATTGAGGGCGGTTTCTAACGCGAGCTCGATCATATTATTAAAAGAGAGTTGGCGTTCTTCGGCCGTAGTTTCTTCACCGGTTAAACAATGATCCGATACCGTTAAAATGGCTAATGATTCGATACCTTGTTGGTGTGACAATCCATAAAGCCCCGCCACTTCCATATCAATACCTAATACCCCAAAACGTTCAAGTGCAGGGATCATATCTTCATCGGGATCGTAATAAAGATCACCACTAAAGATATTACCAACTTTTACACTAATACCTTTCTCATTCGCTGTTGTATAGGCTTTATGCAATAAAGAAAAGGTCGCAGAAGTCGCCATTTGGTAGCCGCTACTACGCTTAGCGTTAGTAGCTGAATCCGTGCCTGCGGCTTGGGCTAAAATGACATCTCGCATTTGTACATGTTTTTGTGTTGCACCTAAACTGCCAATACGAATAATGCGTTTCACGCCAAAATAATTAATCAGCTCATGGCCATAGAGCACCATAGATGAAATACCCATACCATGCCCCATAACGGAAATGCGTTGTCCTTGGTAAAAGCCCGTGTAACCAAGCATATTGCGAACATTCGTGACTTCTACGGCATCGGTGAGATAGGTTTCAGCGATATATTTAGCACGGAGTGGATCACCCGGCATAATAACAGTTTCAGCAAAATCAGTAGGTTGAGCATTAATATGAGCAGTCATCTTTCTATCCTCATGTGGTAACATGCTGATAGTAGTGCTCAATCACTGAATGTATTTAGGACTAAAGTCCGGATTTCATCTTGCCGTAAACCTTTTTGCTTAAAAATGGGTAATTTATCGCAACTTTCAATGTCAAAAAGACGAAAGCTAATAACATTTGAGTGACCTTAAGGTCATTGAACGTTGATATAAAACGAAGAAAAAGGCTTACTCCTTAAAAGAAGTAAGCCTTTTTAGAACGGGTTTAATATCAAAAAATCAATTAAACACGGAATAAACTAAACAGAAGCAAACTCAAGCTTAGTTTGAAAAGGTTTCACGCACGTATACATCAAATTTAACCACTTGGGCATTAGGTGCAACAGCGCCGACTTGCAATTGCTGTTTACCGTGTAATTTCACCGATTTCCAGCTGGTCGCTTCATCTTCGATAGTAAAGCCGCTGGCATCGTACCAAGTGAATTTATATTGCACACGCATATCGGAAGAGGATTTGCTAACAATCAACGCTGAGCCCTGCACTAAATCACCGACTCGGCGTGCATCCACACTCTGTACCGCAATATCTCGGGCAAAGCTGGAATTATCGACGCGGGTTTCACCCAGTGAACTCACTGAAATCCCTGCGGTATGTGAGGCACAAGCACCTAAGGTAAGCGCTGCGGCCAGTAATAACCCTGTATAAACTTGTTTCATATATTTCTCCTAGTCACGCCACAAAATACGCAGCTAGCGCATCATTTCCCATTAAACGACAAACTAATCGAACAGTGCTGAACTCATGCTTAATAACATAGGTTAAATAAAGCATTCTCAATCTAAAATAGTGAATCAGTCATGCTTCATCAATCTAAACTTAATCAGATTAATCAATCAAAAAATGTGCCCGTGCCGTAGCAATAAGCTGCTTACGATTGGTTTGCCAACAATCAATATTCACGTTGGCGACTCGTCGACCCTGACGGGTAATACGACACTCAGCAAAACTATCCTTGTGCAGACCTGCACGTAAATAGTCGATTGAAAAATCAACGACTTTAGGCACCTTTGCTGTTTGCATAAATACCATTAACTGCACTATCGCCGACATTTCCATAAAGCCCGCAATCACACCACCATGAATGGCGGGCAACACAGGATTACCGATATTGTCATCTTTAGCGGGCAATTTAAAAATCAGTTCATCACCAAAACGCTCCACCTTCATGCCAATAAATTTGGCATAGGGAACGTGCTCAAGTAAATGGCCAAAATCATTAAGTTCAGTGGCGCGTTTAACTATCCCTTGCACATCAATAGGCGCTTTAACCTGTGCGTTTTGAGTTGGACTGGCTGCATCTAGTATCGAATTATTTGCGCTCATCACTCTCTCCTATCTCAGGCACGGCTTCACCCATTAACGCTTGCCTAAAGGCATCACCGACCATTTCAGGGCTGATCCGCATAAAAGAGCCGACGGCATGGGCGATGGGATCGTCTATACTGTCTTGGTAAGCAATTGCACGGGTAAAGGCAATATTAGAAGATAACTTATAGCATTCTGCAAAACCAAATACAGGCTTATGGGGCTGAGCGGGCTTCATGTAGTCCACCCGCAAATCGAGCGTGGGTGAGATTTCTAACAATTTGAATTTATGGAAAATTGCGCTCACGACTGCACTGCCACAGGCAGTATCCATTAAGGTAGTGATCACTCCACCATGGATAACGCCCGTATCGGGATAACCAATTAATTCAGTGCTGTAGGGCAACTCAATCAACACATGGTGCTCACTCGCCTCCAGTACCGTTAAACCGAGGCGACGACACTGAGCTAATTGATCCACAAACCGCTGCGCCATTTGGGTCAGCGGGAAAAAATCCGAATTGACCTTCATTTTCCTTGGCTCAACATGGGCCCCAGAGGCTCCCCGCCCACAAGGTGGAAATGAATGTGATAGACTTCTTGTCCACCGTGTTGATTGCAGTTCATGATCAGTCGGTAGCCATCTTTAGCGATACCCGCTTCAGCCGCCAATTTAGCCGCAACCGTCATCATACGGCCAAGCACCGGCTCATCAGAGGCTTTCATATCGTTCGCCGTTGGGATCAAATGATTCGGCACAATCAAAATATGCGTTGGCGCCTTAGGGGAAATGTCTCTAAAGGCAGTCACAAGTTCATCTTGATACAGAATATCCGCGGGAATTTCGCGACGAATAATTTTGCTGAAAATCGTTTCTTCGGCCATGGGGCGTCCTCCTTGGGTTAGTTGGCATAGTATACTAGCAATTCAATACTTTGTGTCTGCAGATATTTTGCTTTTCATTTGCCAGTTGCAGGCATTTTTGGCAGCATGGCCACCATTAAAACACTCAGGTTTTGCAGGATAAATATGATCCATTACCAGATAATCCCCGTCGATCCGAAAGCCCATTTATTCGCTGTCACTATGACATTATCACAACCCAAGCCATTGCAGGTCTTTAGCCTACCCGCTTGGCTGCCAGGCAGTTACATGGTGCGCGACTTTGCCAAAAATATCATTGAACTCAAGGCACAAGATGCACAAGGCCAAACGCTTAAGCTCACCCAACTAGATAAGCAAACTTGGTCGGTTGACAATAATAGCAGCGAAATTATTCTGACTTATCAAGTGTATGCTTGGGATCTGTCGGTGCGCACCGCGCATTTGGACACGACCCACGGCTTCTTTAACGGCAGTAGCGTGTTTTTATCCGCCCATGGTTTTGAAGACACTTTACATACAGTCTCTATAGAGCCACCAACAGAGTCAACATTAAGTGACTGGCGCCTTGCTACCAGCATGACCCGCACCAGTGGTGACGATTTTGCCTTCGGCCAATTTTCAGCTAAAAGCTATGACGAGCTCATCGATCATCCGGTGGAAATGGGCTTATTCACCTTAGGGGGGGTTGATGCCTGTGGCGTGCGGCATGATATCGTACTCAATGGTCGCCACCGTGCTTGTATGCCAAGGCTCTGCCAAGATTTAAAGGCCATTTGTGAGTATCAGATTAACTTCTTTGGTACGCCTGCACCGTTTAAACGTTATTTGTTTATGACCTCAGTATTAGACAATGGCTTTGGCGGTTTAGAGCACAGAGCTTCTACTGCATTAATGTGTTCACGCAAAGACTTACCACTGTCGCTCGATGCGCCAGTCAATAACGACTATCGCACTTATTTATCCCTGTGCAGCCACGAGTATTTCCACAACTGGAACGTTAAGCGCATTAAGCCTGAATGCTTTTTACCCTATAAACTTGATGCAGAAACCTATACGCCACAATTATGGGCCTATGAAGGCATCACCTCCTATTACGATGACTTTCTTACCTATCGTGCAGGTCTGGTAGATGAACAAAGCTATTTAGATATGCTGAGTGAGACCTTCACCCGTGTCTATCGCAGCCAGGGACGCTTTAAACAAAGTGTTAAGGACTCAAGCTTTAATGCTTGGACTAAGTTCTACAAGCAGGATGAAAACGCACAAAATGCCATCATCAGTTATTACACTAAAGGGGCTCTGTTTGCGCTGTATTTAGATTTAACCCTGCGCAGCGAAACCCAGGGCAAATACAATCTCGACCATGTTATGCAGATTTTATGGCAGGAATATGCTCTGCAAGATAAAGGCACCACAGATACTTGCCATCAAGCCATCGTGGAACGACTCCTTGGTCGTGATTGCCAAGATCTGTTTGCCTACTTAGATAGCACTGACGATATTCCGTTAGCGGCTTTACTCGCCGAATTTGGGGTCGACTTGAGTCTTCGAGCCAGTCAAGGTGCGCAAGATGTGGGCGGCGGGCAAGCGAAAGGTTATGAGATTGCATTCGGCGCGAAAACCCAAGCAGCACCTATAGGATTAAAAATCGTGACGGTCACCCAAGGCAGCCCTGCATGCCTTGCAGGGTTAAGTGCAGGTGATGTGTTAATTGCCGCGGATAACCTACAAGTCACAGGACAATTTGAGGCGCAGCTACAGCTGTATCCGCTGCGTGAATCCTTGAATTTACATTGGTTTAGACGGGATGAATTGATGACGGGTGAATTGATGATAACTGCCGCGCCTAAGGATACTGTCGCCCTATCCATTCGTGACAAAAGCAAAATAGCGGCTTGGCTTGGACGTTAATAGACTTTCGGCTTAAGAACACTTTTGAGAAATAATAAAAGGGGCTTTAGCCCCTTTTATCTGAGATAAGACTTAACTTAAATGTATATCCGTTTGTATATCAATACTGATATCGACTTAAACCACCACATCGTGCAAATAGGTTTGTGCCCACGCAATCGCTTGACCACGGCTAGACACTCCAATTTTACGGAATACTCGGTACAAATGGGTTTTTATCGTGCTTTCACTGACAAACAACTGATTGGCGATATCTAAATTAGTACTTCCCGTCAACAATGCTTGTAATACTTCACGCTCACGGATAGTTAACGGTTCAGTGTCTTCGAACAATCCAAAATCATCATTTACCCCATTAATGAGCTGAATTGGGATGACCCTATGACCTCGTAAAATATTCGAGAGTCCTAGGCTTATCTCAGTTAAACCTGCATCGAGATAAAACACCCCTGCAGTTGTGGCAGCTTGCATTAAGAAACGTGCATCCACTTGTTTAGGGAACTGCAAATAGACAACTCGCACACTCGGTTGCTCACGGGCAAGTAAACGCTGAAATTGGTGGGCTTTTTGAAGATCAACAGTCGCTAAATCGATCACGACCATAGAGGCATTATTATCTTTGATTTTCTCACACATCCCATCAGGGCTGACTTGGGTCAACTTAACGAGAAACTCCTGCGGCCAACGTCCTGCGAGCAATTCCATCAATACTTGCGATCGTGACACTACAATCCAATGTAATATTTTGAACATCCTGCTCACTCCCTGTCTGGTTAACGATTATTCACTTTAAGGATCTAAGATCCTCCAAATACGACTTCAACATCCGTTCAATAGACTTCCAAGTCTACCGTGGTCACGATATTAGCATTAGATAAAACAGATTAAAAAGACTTACGTAAAAAATATTTACCGTACGCAAATCAAAAACTTCTAACACTTTCGTTGACTACACTATCAATCAGAAGTCTTAATTGAAACTGAAAAAAGTTACTGAAATTTTAGGATAAAAGCGTAAGATCATACCAACACAAAAAATAAGGAAATTCCATGTCCAGCAGTAACCCCACCGCTTTTGAAATAAAATCCTATCCTGTGTGGGACAAACCGACGCGATTATTTCATTGGATTAATGTCATTCTTGTGCTCGCACTCATCTTAGTCGGTGGCATCATGATGTATCGCACTGAGCTAGGCATATCTGAGTTAACAGGTAAAATTGGCTTGAAAACTTTACATGTGTGCATAGGATATGCGTTCGCAATAAACCTCCTCGTCCGCCTTGTGTGGGGTTTTATCGGTAACAAATATGCGCGTTTCAGCCACATGTTTCCCAATGCTAATAGCAAAAGCGAATTAATAGCTTATAAAACTGAATTAGCCGCGGGGAAAAATCCGCAGTATTTAGGTCATAACCCTAAAGGTAAATTTGCCGTGCTGGCCATCATGTTGCTATTAGTGACCATAATGATCACTGGACTTTTGCGTGCAAGTACAGATATTTATTATCCGCCGCTAGGTAGTGCTGTACAAAGCTATCTTGCCGATACCAATGTCGAACCTACAAGCTTAAAACCCTATGATGCAACGGGTGTGAACGCAGAAAAAGCGGATGCACTTAAACCAATGAAAGGATTGGCAGGTCAAGTGCACGTCTATGCGGTTTATGTGTTGTTACTGCTGATGTTATTACATGTATTCGCGGTGATTTATACTGAAGTAAAACGTCAACCAGGGATTATTTCAGCTATGTTCTCCGGCAAGAAGATCATCCAAGGTCAGCCAAAAGACGAGTAATCGGTTAGTAAACGGATAAAAATAACGCCAGCATTTGCTGGCGTTATTTATTTAGACATGAAGGTATATACCAACTTTTCTAAACGTATTTTTGAGATTATTTTTTCAGAACAGTTGCTGGGGTACGACCATCATCATGGCAACTTTCACAGGTAGGTTTTTGACCGACATTCATATCATGTACCGCATGACAATCTGCACAGACTAAATTACCGTCATGTGGCTTATGCACAGCGTCCATTTCAGCATAGGTACCATGACAACTTTGGCACTGTGCAAATTCAAAGGCACCATCCGCAGAAGGTGTACCATCTTTATGACAGCTTTCGCATCCACCTGACTCAGCATGGAAATCAGACAATTTTTGATCTGCAGCAAATGCGGTTGGCGACAGCGCTAACGCTGCAAGACTTGCCCCGAAAAGCGCACTTAATAGTTTTTTGCTCACAATAGTATCCTCCAATGGCGATTGTCAGTGGAAATTCTTGTCAGGGTGACTTCCATCTCTCAACCAAAATAAATAGCACGACTCGATATAACTTAGCTAAGGATGAACGAATAAGCAAACCCAAACTAAGCGACACAACTTTATCAACATACTCAAGGGTAAAATGTGCGCTGCATCATGTAACCACATGCTTATATAAGAGTTTTACATCTACCTAACCTAGAGGCTACATAATGTAAATCCCTAAACTGGCAAGCGACAGAATAAATACCCTTCATCTAAAACTAAAAGCTCGATTCATAATGATACTTAAGACAAAGTGATAATAAAAAGGAATGACAATAAGTGAATGGGTACAGAGTACTAGACGAGGATGCTTTAAATTGTGAAGGCACAACATTCAACCCAAACGCCTCTGGCACTTAATTCAAATGCCAAGAGGAATTGGCGATAACGGTTAACTCGCCCACTATAACCAATGATACAAATGGCGGTTAGACAGGTAGGCATCAACTCGCATCAAGTTTATTGTCAGCCTCAAGCTCTGTTTTAGGCCAAGCGTTAATCACGGCTTTGACCAACGATGCCAATGGAATAGCAAAGAATACTCCCCATACACCCCATAAACCGCCAAAGACTAAAACGGCCGCTATGATGATCACCGGATGTAAATCCACCGCATCGGAGAACAAAATAGGCACGAGTAAATTACCGTCGAGCGCCTGAATAATACCGTAACCCAACATTAAATAGCCAAATTCAGAACTAAAACCCCACTGAAAAAATGCCACTAGGGCGATAGGTAATGTAACTAAGGTTGCACCGACATAAGGGATCAATACCGATAACCCCGTTAACACACCAAGCAACGCCGAATATCGCAGTCCCATCAAGGCAAACAAAATATAAGTTGCGACACCAACAACCACGATTTCGATCACTTTGCCACGAATGTAATTAAAAATCTGTTGGTGCATTTCAAACCAAACTTTACGGGCTAACTGGCGATTTACGGGAAAAAATCGCTTACTGCCGCTAATCAGTTGGTCTTTATCTTTTAAAAAGAAAAACACCAGTAAGGGGACTAAAATCGCGTACACCATCAAGACGAGTAAAGAAGCTGAATAACCGATTAATTGCTTAGCAATATCCAACACATGTTGAGTATCGAGCAGTTTTTTAAGCTCACCAACCATCAGATCTAACTGCTCTGGATTGATAAATCGTGGATATTGATTGATCAGCGTTTGTATTGTCAGCAAGCCTTTATCAATCATGCTAGGCAAGTCGGCAATTAAGCTAACACCTTGACGCCACACACTCGGAATTAAGCCAAATGTCAGTAAAACCACGATTCCCAAAAACAACACAATAACCAAGGACGCACCAGCGGTGCGATTAATCCCCAATTTAAGCATTTGCGCCACAGGCCATTCCAATAGAAATGCCAGCACAAGAGCGACCAACAGCGGAGCAAGTAAACCTGCCGCAAAATAAATCACTAGCGCGAGCCCGACAAGAATAGCCATTAAGGTCACAGCTTGTGGATCACTAAAGCGCTCTTGATACCAACGAGAAAAAACAGTAAACATGGATCATTCCAATAGTGATGGTTGGCGAGGCTTCCCAAACGCTCAGGAAAGTTTATTTATTATCATGATGTTATTCGAGACTTTACTCAGTTAGACTTTCGCTTCTACATGTCAGCTAAATCAAAAAAAATACTGACAAGAGTAAACAACCTAGCCTAAGCGGCACTCTGGCTCAGAATTAGGCGCTTGATGCTAGTCTCAGAGGATTTAAACATAAAAATCCTCAATTTATCCCTGAGATAGATCAACTTTGGTGACCATCAAGGCTAACAGACTTGCATCATTACGCAACTCTTGCACGACATGCCCTTGTTTTTTTAAATATTGGGGAACATCTCGCCGCGAACCAGAGTCTGAGAGTAAGATATGCAACTGCTCACCCTCTCGCATTGGCTTCAATGCAAGCTTCACTTTCACTAAGGGTACTGGACAACGAAAGAGCGTTAAATCAATAAAAATCATAATGAACTTGCTATAGACGAACTTGGGCCATTATCCTAAGTTGCACCTCAAACTACAAGCTAAGTGCAGTATCTGCCTTTAGTTGAGATAATTAGAAATAAAAGGATCCGCTTGCGTAACTTGACTTTTTTGACTCGATTCAAACCTTTTGTTGCAGGCGCACTCTCCTTGATGCTGCTAACCTTCGCCGCCAAAAGCTTTGCCAACAATGACTTACCGGATTTAGGTACGGCCGCAGTTAACACCTTCAGCCTTGAAAAAGAAATGGTTTACGGTGATGCTTATATGCGCATCATTCGCTCATCGGCACCTATGCTAAATGACCCCGTGTTGAGTCAATATCTTACCGAGCTTGGCAATAAACTGGTCGCCCATGCCACAGGCGTAAAAACGCCGTTTTATTTTTTCCTATTACAAAATGATGAAATCAACGCCTTCGCCTTCTTTGGCGGCCATGTTGCCGTGCACACAGGCTTATTTCTCAATGCCGACAATGAAAGCGAACTGGCTTCAGTATTAGGCCACGAAGTGACTCACGTTACTCAACGTCACCTTGCCCGATCCCTTGAAGCACAGCAAAAAAGTAATCCTGCAACAATTGCCGGTTTACTTGGCGCCATTTTGTTAACGATTGCAGTACCACAAGCAGGTATGGCGGCGCTTGCGACAACCCAAGCCATGGCGACACAATCGAAAATCAACTACACCCGTTTGCATGAAAAGGAAGCCGATCGCATCGGAATGCAAATTCTAGTGGATGCAGGCTTTAATCCCAATGCTGCGGCGGATTTCTTTGGTAAATTAGCCAGTCGTTATCGCTTTACCACAACACCACCACAAATGTTATTAACTCACCCATTACCTGAATCGCGGATCACTGAAGCCCGTAACCGTGCCGAGCAATACCCTAAACGTTATATCCCTGATAATCTTAATTTTCAGCTAGCAAAAGCTCGTATTCAAGTCCGTTTTTCCAGCTATAGCGACGAAGCAGTATTAAGCATGTTTGATCGGCAACTCAACAAACAGACCTATAGCTTCAAAGAGGCGGCACTTTATGGCAAAGCGCTGGCTTTATATAGATTGAAGAAGTTTAATGAATCAGAAAAAATCGTCGATGAGCTGTTAAAAATCGATGATAACAACCTGTTTTATATAGACACTAAATCTGATTTACTGATCGAACGTAAGGACTATGCAAAAGCGATTACTATGCTCGAAGCCCAGCGTAAAATGAAACCAACGTCTCAAGTGATCAATGCCAACTTAGCCAATATATATATCGAAGCCGATCAAGCCCCCAAAGCAATCCCTTTGCTGGAAGATATGATTTTCCTCGATAAACAAAATGAACTACCCTATCAATTGTTGACTATGGTGTATAAAAAAACCGGCAATCAAGCATTGGAATATTTTTCCACCGCAGAGCTGATGGCCTTAGGTGCTAACTATAAGGGCGCAATCGATCAACTTAACTTTGCCTACCGTGCATCCGAAAATAATCCATTACAGCTTGCACGTATTGAAGCACGTATTCGCCAGTTTAAAATGGCTGATAAAGAGATGGATGCGCTTAAGTAATAAGTTGTTTTACAAATAGATTAAAGACAATTACCCATTTATGCGCCCCGAACACACTGACGGTGCGCGGTTTTTTCTGTTATTATCCGCGCCATTGTTATTTCAGCCCGTATTGAGCCTCTAGTACTATGACCCAAGCGACGATTTACCATAACCCACGTTGTTCAAAAAGCCGTGAAACCTTAGCTTTACTCGAGCAACAAGGCTGCGACATTACCTTAGTGGAATACTTAAAAAATCCCCCTACGGCTAAAGACATCGGCGACATTCTGGTTAAATTAGGCCTCAGTGCTCGCGAATTAATGCGCACCAAGGAAGCAGAATATCAAGCCTTGGGACTTGCAGACTCATCACTAACAGAATTTCAGTTGATTGAGGCTATGGTCAACACACCTAAACTCATCGAACGGCCAATTGTGCTCGCCAATCAAAGCGCAGCCATCGGCCGTCCTCCTGAGAATGTGCTCACTATTCTTTAATCCATGATTTTTAAACCAAAATGGCTTTTATTTTCAACCCTTAGGTAGACTTATGACGTCCAACACCTTATTTATCCTTAGCCGTTTAGGCTACTTTGCGCTAGTGCTGCTATTAGGCGGTTGGTTTGTTGGCCAAGGGATTAGCGGTGAATACACCCTGCTATTTAGTCTCTTATGGATAGTGCCGTTATTACTACCCGCAAAGGGAGTTTTCCAAGGTAATCCATACACTTACGCTTGGGCGAGTTTTATTCTATGCTTATATATGTTACATGGGCTCACCCTGCTTTATGTCACCAATGACGCCTTCGCTTTTGCCTTAATCGAAGTATTATTGATTGGCGTACTGCTAATCGCTTTCCCATTTTATGCCCGCATACGTGGTCGTGAACTGGGATTAGGCCTGAAGAAAAAATCTAAAGAATAGTCAGTTCAATGTATTTTCAGTGCCGTTTAACCTTGCTGGGTATAGCGGCACTTTTTATATTGCAAGGCCAAACCTTGGCTCAAATATCCCTTATGATCTCAGTCTGAATACCCATTTCAACCTTAGTTTCAACCTCTGTTCCGACGTCAATTCCCATCACGACAAAATTAACACTTATTATACTTACACTGACTTTTTGCAACTAAGTGCCCGTGTTATAGTCAGTTTCTCACAGTATAAGCGTCCCATGGCGCCACAAAAGTCTAAATAGCACAGCAGAGTTAACAAGGGAGAATGGTGTAATGGGAATGTCGATACCACTGAAATTTATCGGATTTATGGCCTGCTCTGGCCTACTTGCAGCATGCGGGGGCGGTGGTGATAGTCAACCAGATGATAGTGTAGTCACGCCACCATCCACTTCACTAGCACGCTGCACAGATAGCATTTCACCACTCATTACCACCACGTCATCCTCAATTCGCTTTCAAACCGAGCCAAATTATGTGGCGGGTCAATCCAGTACTATCATTGCCAATATCCTAAATCGTGACAGCCAAGACTTAACCTTCCGTTGGCAGCAAATCGATGGCCCTAACATAGCACTCGTCAGTCAAAACAGCCCAGTATTAGCCTTTGATACTCCCACCGCAGGCGGCTACCGTTTTAGCTTGCATGTGACGGGCAGTAATCTAGATGTCACCGGAGAAATTGGCATTAATGTCGATCCCGCATCGACGGGTGTGCTAAACGTCCGTCAAGATCACCAAGTGGTTGAAGGCAATAATGTGAGCTTAAGACTCGGACAACAATCGGAATTAAGCGCAGCAAATATCTCTTGGTGTGTAGCATCTGGCCCAGATTTAATGGTCGATGTGAGCGATCCGTTTAGGCCCTTGTTTACCGCGCCAACGGTCACCCAGGATACAATCACTCACCTCAAAGTGAATGCCAACGTCAATGGCAATCAGCTTAGCGATGATGTCTTTGTGCTAACAACCTCGGCGCCAGCGATCAGCTCGCCATACTTCGATACCCCAGTTGCGCGCACCCATGCCTATCGTCCAGCCTCGCCTTACGCTAATGTACTAGCAAACTGTGTTTACTCTAATCAGCTCAATGATAGTTGCACTATCAATACCTTACCTTTGATAGGACAAACCTCAAGCGATCTCAATCACGAGACGATTCTAAATCGAGTACTGGTTTCACACGATTGGATGGGTGATAACTTTGCCGCTTTCTTAGCCCAGATGGACCCTAATAGCGATTTTGCCCGCCTGTTACAATCCGTCACGGTCGTGGTGATTAGCTATGATGTACGCCCTTCTTTTTATTGGGTAGTTACAGGGGCGATTTATCTCGATCCCAATGATTTATGGCTTACGCCAAGCCAGCGCGACACTATTAATGAAGCGCCGGATTACCGCAGTAATTTCGGAAATGATCTTAACTTTGTGATGCCTTGGCGTTATGTGAAAGATAACCAATATGCCTCCCTTGGCGTGCCTATTACCGTCAGAGCAAACCGCACATTAGCGCAAATCAATCCCGATCTGGCCTCCTTGTTGTACCACGAGCTCGCCCATGCCAATGACTTTTTTCCACGCAGCGTGCATGCCACACTCACAGGGCCAAGATTGTTAGATGACTACAGCCGCCGCAATGCCAGCAAGAGTCTAATTTCAGATCAAGTCAGCAAAACCTACCCATTAACGAGCACTGAAATGATGGGACTTGCCAATGTTAGTTTCCTCGGCGCAGCGGCGAGTAATGTGCAAAAGGCCTATCAAGCATCGGATGTCAGTACTTTCTTTTCTACCGATATCGCCAGCGACTTCTATGCATATTCCAGTACCCGTGAAGACACGGCCATGTTATTTGAGGAAGCCATGATGAGTTATCGCTATCAAATATTGCGTGATGTCGCCGTCACCAATAAACCTGCGATTTTAACTGCGGATTCGCTGATTATTGACTGGGGACAAAGGGGACGAATTGCAAAAGACAGTCTAGAAAATCGCGCTGCGTTGGTGATTGATGAAATGCTGCCAGAGCTTAATGGGATCAGTCTGGTCGAAAGCCTACCCGAGCCAATTAATATGGTGCAAGGTCAAAGCTGGCGTCAAACATTGGCAATATCGCCTGCGAATACGCAGCTCAAAGGCCAAAGCAATGCAGCTGCAATTAATGCCGAGTCTCGTTTTGAAGCCGAACTTCGCTTAAGTGGTGACCGTCACCAACATCCACAACAATAGCGTTTTAAATTTTAGATAAACAAAAACCCGTATGTATTCAACATGACGGGCTTTACTCTTTTTGGCTTTAATGCCAGTAGGTTTTGTATCTTCAGAACGAACACAAACCATGCTGTATCTAAAGGTGTAGCATCTCTTTGGCAAACGGAATCGTGAGTTTACGCTGATGCACTAATGAGGCTTTATCTAACTTATCTAATACATCAAACAAGGTACGCAAATCCCGCGCCATACGGTTCAGTAAAAAACGCCCGACATCTTCCGGTAATTGCAGGCCACGCATAGCGGCGCGGCGTTGCAGTGCGGCAAGTTTTTCATCATCTGCCATGGGTTGCAGTTGGTAATTCAACCCCCATTGCATACGTGAAACAAGATCTGGCAAGAGGAACCCAGCATCCGCAGGAGACGAACTGCCGCTAACCACTAAAGCACAATTCTTATGTTCTGCAACGCGATTGTAGAGATCAAAAATCGCCTCTTCCCAAACGGGGTGGCCGGCGATGGCATCGACATCATCGATACAAACCAAATCCAACTGTTCTAGGCCTTCAAGCAATGCGGTCGAAATACTCGCATGTATGCCTAAAGGAATATAAAAGCTGCGACGCTCCACTTCATTAGCATGCGCGCAAGCAGCGTGCATTAAATGGGTTCGACCCGATTTAACTGGGCCCCACAAATAGATGGCGGCTTCACCCTGCCCTTCGGCATTCGCTCTCAATTTTTGAATAAGTTCATCATTACCCGCGGCGGGGTAATAACTATTAAAGGTTTCGTCATCTGGCAAATGCACAGGTAGCGAGAGTTGCAAAGGTGAGTTTAAGGGCACTCGGTCTTCTCAATATTAAATAAAAACAATGCCGTGCTTAACTAAGCACGGCCGATAACATCTTAATGTAAACGCCATTCATACACAGGTTTGCCAGTTTGATTAGAGACAGGGCTAAATTCACCTGCACTCACAGGTGCGACCACAGAAATACGCGGCTCTAAGCTTAATAAGCGTTGTAAATCCGTCTCTGAGCCAAATAAATCTAACGAGAAAGTCACAGTATTACCTTGAATATGCGTTAACGTGGCATTTTTAATCGCGCTGAGTTGCTTCAAATATTTTTCAACTTCAACTAATTGCGCCATTTTTTGGATATTAACGAAGGTAACACTCGCACCAAGCTGAGTACCAGTATCGGCAATCGCATACTTAGTAAAATAGTATTCACCTAACGCCGCCATCATAGCGGTAATCGCTTGGGCCGAATTTTCAGCACTGCCGTTGTAACTGAATAACGGTGGCGTCAAAGAATCAATGGTAGCCTTAGTATAAAGATTTAAACGATAACGAACCTGATTGCCAGCGGCATCAATTGCCACTAGCGCCAAAAAAGTCAGCTTGATAGCGGCCAGATACACTCGCTACTATGTCGGCAAACATCCCTTTAATATCGTTAGGATTTATACCCATCAACTCATCAAGATCTAAGATAGGCAAGAGTACAGGTATACCGCGGGCATAGGAAAAATCGCTAAAAATCTTACGTTCGGCTAACGCAGATGAGTCGCCCAATATCATAGTGTCACCATCACCAGGCATAGCGACCCAAAATAAGGTCAGCGGGCGTTGAGTTCCCCAAACAGGCAATTGTGCCTGACGCAGTAACGCCACGATGCGGCGGTGCTCAAAACTCGCGGTCAACAGCAATTGGCCATTTTGCTCGATATAACCATACTGGCTCAGCAAGGTATCAGGATTACTGAGCTGAGATTGGATCAGGCTGTTATCGAGGGATCGCGCCGTCCCAGTGTTCTTGATAATAACTTGCTCAAGTGCACTTTTTAAGGCTTTGTCGCGTTCAGCAACTGCGCGCGAAGACACAGGCACATTGGCCTCATCTAATTTACTCACCTCAACAGCATTGACGCTATTAATCGTGAACAGACAATATAGAAATGCAATTAAGCTCGGCTTCAATAGAAATTTCAGCATCTTTGAGTAGTTGAAGTAGCGTCAGATGAGGCAAATTGTACCATAGTTAGCGCCTTAAGCGAGTCTTGCCAAAATTTAGCCCCATTTCCATGCCTGCCATAGCACAGAAAACCCAAACAGTGATCAACGTCGGTAAAACAGGCGATTTTCTTCTGCTCAAAATCCAACAAACTGTTATCATTTGGCGGTTTACCCTAAATTAACGAGAATAATAAATGAGACGACTCGCTATCCCCCTACAGGGCGCGCAAATGCTATTTGTGGCCTTCGGTGCCCTAGTACTAATGCCGCTACTTACAGGGCTCGACACCAGTGTGGCATTGTTTACCGCAGGTATCGGTACCCTACTCTTCCAATTGATTACTAAACGCCAAGTGCCTATCTTCCTCGCATCTTCCTTCGCTTTTATTGCCCCCATACTTTATGGCGTGCAGACTTGGGGAATTCCATCCACAATGGGCGGCATTATGGCCGCGGGCGTGGTCTACGTCATGCTCGGCGCCTTGGTTAAAGTGCGCGGCACTGACTTTATTCACAGATTATTGCCCCCAGTCGTAGTGGGACCTGTGATCATTATTATCGGCCTTGGCTTAGCCCCCGTTGCGGTGAATATGGCATTAGGCAAGAGTGGTGATGGTAGCTTGACTTTAGTCGCTACAAATACGGCGTTATTTATTTCGCTCGCATCGCTTGGTACCACTATCGCGGTGGCGATTTTCGCAAAGGGCCTACTCAAAATGATGCCGATTTTAGCAGGTATTATAGTAGGTTACAGCTTAAGCCTAGCCTTTGGTATTGTTGATTTTGCCGTTGTGACCGCTGCAAGCTGGATTGCTATTCCTAAATTTGTCGCGCCAGAATTAAACTGGTATGCCATCGCATTTATGATCCCAGTGGCAATCGCCCCTGCGGTAGAACATATAGGTGATATTCTGGCGATATCCAACGTCACGGGTAAAGATTTTATGAAAAAACCCGGCCTGCATCGCACGCTAACGGGTGACGGTATTGCCACAATTGCAGCCGCAGCCTTTGGTGGTCCACCGAACACGACTTACTCAGAAGTGACAGGTGCAGTAACCTTAACCCGAAATTTTGATCCGAAGATCATGACTTGGACTGCCATTACCGCTATCACTTTAGCCTTCGTTGGCAAACTAGGTGCGCTGATGCAAACTATCCCCGTCCCAGTGATGGGCGGTATTATGTGTTTGCTATTTGGTTCCATTGCCGCAGTTGGCCTCAACACCCTTATTCGTAATCATGTGGATTTATCTGAGCCACGTAATTTAAGTATTGTCGGTGTTACCTTAGTCTTTGGTATCGGCGGCATGGCATTTGGCATAGGTTCATTCAGTCTGACTGGTATTAGCTTGTGCGGTATTGTCGCCATTACCATGAACTTACTATTACCCGCGACTAAGCCACACAATAAACACCACGAGTCTGATGTGACACCTCATTAATCACGGCTTGAAGACACGATCAATTTCGAAGTAGGTCGTTGAAAAATGACCACTTTATAAAATTGATCGTTTCTTAAGAAACCGCCATAAAAAAGCCGCCGTGATTAATATCACGGCGGCTTTTTTATGAAGCAATATTTTTATGAAGTAAGAATTAACTCTTACTCCTCAGTCTTGATCTTAGCGGCAGCCGCTTTGATCAAAGGTTGTAATTCGCCTTTTTGGAACATGTCCACTACAATATCACACCCACCGATCAACTCGCCTTCAATCCACAATTGTGGGAAAGTCGGCCAGTTAGCAAACTTAGGTAATTCTGCGCGAATGTCTGGATGCTGAAGAATATCCACGAATGCAAACTGCTCGCCGCAGTTAATCATGATCTGAGCTACCTGTGACGAGAAGCCACAGCTTGGTAACTTAGGAGAGCCTTTCATATAAACAATGATAGGGTTTTCCGTGATCTGCTGCTTAATTTTCTCTACTGTTTCCATTTTGATTCCTAAGTAGGATGACATTGACTCAATGTGACTATTGTACGTCAGCTAGACGCAGAACAAAATCCCACAGTTTGTAAGGTTATGTCGACATTTGATTTTTCGATGGCGTCTATCTAGTCAATTAGCTAAACAATGATTCACATCACAAATTTTATCGGTACAATAGTCCTAAGTGAGCACGTTTAAGAAACGATAACCTAAGACCATGGAGAGATACTAATGGCTTTCGAATTACCCGCATTACCATATGCAAAGAACGCACTAGAACCACACATTTCTCAAGAAACCATAGAATACCACTACGGCAAGCACCACAACACTTATGTTGTGAAGCTAAACGGCTTAATCGAAGGAACTGATTTCGCGGGCAAATCTTTAGAAGATATCATCAAGACTTCTACCGGTGGCGTATTTAACAACGCAGCTCAAGTGTGGAACCACACTTTCTACTGGAACTGCTTAGCCCCTAATGCTGGCGGCGAACCAACAGGCCCAGTTGCTGATGCAATCAATGCCGCTTTCGGTTCATTCGACGCATTCAAAGCGCAATTTACTGATTCAGCAGTAAACAACTTCGGTAGCGCTTGGACATGGTTAGTGAAAAAAGCCGATGGCACTCTTGCTATCGTTAACACTAGCAATGCAGCGACGCCACTGACTGACAGCACAGTAACGCCAATCATGACAGTTGACGTGTGGGAACACGCTTACTACATCGATTACCGTAACGTGCGTCCTGACTATCTTGCCCACTTCTGGCAATTAGTTAACTGGGACTTCGTTAACCAAAACTTCGCAGGTTAATTCATTTAACCTAACGTTGTTTACTGCCGAATAAGCAGTGGGTTAATCCCAGTAAAAAGAGCCCTAGTGGCTCTTTTTTTATGCCCCTCGTTAGCCGCCCATCCCTTATCCCACCGATTTATCCTCCGCTAACTACAAGTGCAATAATTGCGTTTGCAACTATTTGTTATTGTTTTTATTTGATATTTTTTTGACACAGATAGTGAGTTTGTGTCTAAGATTAGAGTAGGAGGCTGGCTAGCCAGTTATCCGTTCCATGACATCACTGGCGTTTCAGGGGGTTTATATGGGCATTTTCGAGCATTACCAAAAGCGCTACGAACAAAAACTCGATGAAGAATATTCTTTGCAGGAGTTTCTGGACATCTGCAAGGGAGATCGCAGCGCTTACATGTCAGCATCAGAGCGACTACTGCTTGCAATTGGTGAAGCAGAAGTCATTGATACCGCAAAAAATCCAACACTTAGCCGTATTTTTTCGAATCGACTTATTTCACGCTATCCCGCATTTAAAGATTTCTTCGGCATGGAAGACGCCATAGAGCAAATTGTGGCTTACCTAAAGCACTCGGCTCAAGGATTAGAAGAATCCAAACAAATTCTATACCTACTGGGCCCAGTGGGCGGCGGTAAGTCATCGCTAGCCGAAAAACTCAAAGCACTAATGCAAAAAGTGCCCATTTACATCCTGAGCGCGAATGGAGTCCGCAGCCCAGTCAACGATCACCCCTTCTGCCTGTTTGATGTGGAAGAAGATGGACAGCTGTTAAAAGATGAATTCAACATTCCCAACCGTTATCTGAAAACCATCATGTCACCTTGGGCGGTAAAACGTCTGCATGAGTTTGGTGGCGATATCTCCAAATTTCGCGTAGTAAAAGTCTTTCCATCCATTCTGGACCAAGTGGCAATAGCGAAAACTGAACCTGGTGATGAAAACAACCAAGATATTTCGTCCCTTGTCGGTAAAGTCGATATTCGGCAACTCGAACATTTCTCCCAAGATGATCCCGATGCTTACGCCTATTCAGGCGCATTGTGCCGTGCAAACCAAGGGGTGATGGAATTCGTCGAGATGTTTAAGGCACCAATTAAAGTGCTGCATCCACTACTGACTGCAACGCAAGAAGGTAACTATAACGGCACAGAAGGTTTATCGGCCCTGCCCTATAGCGGGATTATTCTGGCTCACTCAAACGAATCCGAGTGGTCAACCTTCAAAAACAACAAAAACAACGAAGCCTTCCTCGACCGTGTTTACATAGTCAAAGTGCCCTACTGTTTACGGGTCTCAGAAGAACTGCAAATCTATCAAAAACTGCTAATCAACTCTGAGTTATCGAAAGCACCCTGCGCTCCCGGCACCTTAGAAACCTTAGCGCAATTTAGTGTGTTGTCACGCATCAAGCCGCCTGAAAACTCCTCCATCTACTCTAAGATGCGGGTATATGACGGTGAAAGCCTGAAAGATACCGATCCTAAGGCTAAGTCTTACCAAGAATACCGTGATTACGCAGGTGTCGATGAAGGCATGAATGGACTATCCACCCGTTTCGCCTTTAAGATTTTGTCGCGGGTATTTAACTTCGACCATTCAGAGATCGCCGCCAACCCAGTACATTTATTCTATGTCCTCGAACGACAAATTGAACAAGAACAGTTCCCCGGCGATACCGCCGAACGTTATCTTGAATTCCTAAAAGGTTATTTGATCCCTAAATATGTGGAGTTTATCGGTAAAGAGATTCAAACCGCTTACTTAGAGTCTTACTCTGAATATGGCCAAAATATCTTCGACCGCTATGTCACTTACGCCGATTTTTGGATCCAAGATCAAGAATACCGCGACCCAGAAACGGGTCAGCTATTCGACCGCGCTGCCCTTAATGCTGAACTTGAGAAGATTGAGAAGCCCGCGGGGATCAGCAATCCTAAAGATTTCCGTAATGAAATCGTTAACTTTGTGCTGCGCGCCCGCGCGAACCATGAGGGTAACAATCCGCTATGGACCAGCTACGAGAAACTTCGCACTGTGATCGAGAAGAAAATGTTCTCCAACACAGAAGATTTACTGCCTGTTATTTCCTTTAACGCCAAAACGTCGAACGACGATCAACGCAAACACGATGATTTCGTCAATCGCATGATGGAGAAAGGCTATACCAAAAAACAAGTCCGACTCTTGTCTGAGTGGTATTTACGAGTTCGTAAATCTTCTTAAACTTGCGCTAACTAAGTACAGGGCTTTGGTGTTGCCAAAGCCTTCGCTGGGTTTTGGGAGGTGCGTATGGCGAACTTTATCGATAGACGGTTGAATGCGAAAGGAAAAAGCACAGTCAACCGCCAACGCTTTATCAATAGATATAAGCAACAAATTAAAAAAGCCGTCAGCGATGCAGTGACTCGTCGCAGCGTAACGGATGTAGATAAAGGCGAAAAAATCAGTATCCCAACACGGGATATCAGTGAACCTATGTTTCACCAAGGCAAAGGCGGTGTCAGGGATAGAGTGCATCCCGGTAATGACCAATTTACCCGTGGCGATAAAATTGACCGACCACCTGGTGGTTCAGGCGGCGGTTCGGGCAAAGGTGAGGCCTCAAACTCGGGTGAAGGCGACGATGACTTTGTGTTCGAAATCTCTAAAGACGAGTATCTAGAGTTATTGTTTGAGGACTTAGAACTCCCCAATCTACAAAAAAATCGCCTCAATAAACTGGTGGAATACCAAATCTACCGTGCTGGGTTCACCAATGATGGCGTCCCCGCTAACATCAATATTGTCCGTTCATTACGTTCATCCCTTGCTCGTCGCATTGCTATGTCTGCCAGTAAAAAGAAACTATTAAAAGAGTTAGAACAAGAACTTGCCGAACTGGAAAATATTCCAGGCACTAAGGCCGAGTTGATTTTGGATTTAAAAGCCCAAATTGAGGAGTTAAAACAAAAGATTGCCAGAGTGCCGTTTATCGATACCTTCGATCTACGCTTTAATAACTATTCCAAAAGGGAAATCCCTTCTAGTCAAGCTGTGATGTTCTGTTTAATGGATGTGTCTGGTTCTATGGATCAGGCAACTAAAGATATGGCAAAACGCTTCTATATCTTGCTGTATCTGTTCCTCACCCGTACCTATAAAAATTTAGAAGTGGTTTACATTCGCCACCATACCCAAGCCAAAGAAGTCGATGAACACGAGTTCTTTTACTCGCAAGAAACAGGCGGCACCATAGTGTCCAGTGCATTGAAATTAATGCATGAAATTCAACAAGCCCGCTACCCCGCCGATGAGTGGAATATTTACGCAGCCCAAGCATCCGACGGTGATAACTGGGCTGACGATTCACCTACCTGTAGGCAATTGTTAGAACAAAAAATATTGCCACTCGTGCGCTACTACAGCTATATCGAAATCACCAATCGCGCCCATCAAACCCTGTGGCGCGAATATGAATCCCTGCAACAGCATTACGACAACATCGCCGTGCAGCATATACGTCAAGCCGAAGATATTTACCCTGTCTTTAGGGAGCTATTCAAGAAACAAGCGGTTTAAGGGGGCACTATGGGGATAACTAAATCAACATCTTGGACACCACTGAGCGATGGTCCCGACTGGAGCTTCGAGCTACTGCAAGACTACCTCAAGGAAATTGAGCGGGTGGCAGCGCTCTATAAACTCAGCACTTACCCAAATCAAATTGAAGTCATCACTGCTGAACAGATGATGGATGCTTATGCTGGCATAGGCATGCCCATAGGTTACACCCATTGGTCTTTCGGCAAACGTTTTATCGAAACCGAACAAGGTTACAAACGTGGCCAAATGGGGCTCGCCTATGAAATTGTGATAAACTCTAACCCCTGCATCGCTTACTTAATGGAAGAAAACACCATCACAATGCAGGCGCTGGTGATAGCTCACGCCTGTTTCGGACATAACAGCTTTTTTAAAAACAATTACTTATTTAAGACATGGACAGATGCGAGCTCGATTATTGACTACCTTGTCTTTGCTAAAAACTACATCAGTGACTGCGAGCAAAAATACGGTGTAGAACAAGTCGAAAGCGTCATAGACTCCTGTCATGCGCTAATGAACTATGGTGTAGATCGTTATAAACGTCCCTCTGAAATCTCATTCAGGGAAGAACAAGCAAGACAAAAGGATCGCGAGGCTTACCTTCAAAGCCAAGTAAATGATTTATGGCGCACGATTCCGACCCATCAACATGAGCAGTCTCAATCTAAAAAACGTCGTTTCCCCGCCGAACCGCAGGAAAATATTTTATATTTCATCGAGAAAAACGCTCCTTTGCTTGAACCATGGCAAAGGGAAATAATCCGTATTGTGCGTAAAATGGCGCAATATTTTTATCCGCAAAAACAAACTCAAGTCATGAATGAAGGCTGGGCAACCTTCTGGCATTACACTATCTTGAATCACTTGTACGACGATGGCGTGGTCACTGATCGCTTCATGATCGAGTTTTTGCAAAGCCATACAGGCGTTGTGGCCCAACCCGATTACAACAGTCGTTATTACAGCGGCATCAACCCATACGCTTTAGGCTTTGCCATGTTCACCGATATTCGGCGTATTTGTGAAAATCCAACCGATGAAGATAAAGCTTGGTTTCCCGACATTGCTGGCAGTAATTGGATAGAAACGTTGCATTTTGCAATGCAAAACTTTAAAGACGAAAGCTTTATTAGCCAATATCTTTCACCTAAAGTTATCCGCCAATTTAAATTGTTTGGTATCCATGATGATGAGAAACGCAATTATCTTTCGGTATCTGCAATCCACGATGAACAGGGCTATCAAGATATTCGCCAGTTACTATCACAACAATATAACCTGTCTAATATTGAGCCGAATATCCAAGTACATAATGTAGAAATCAACGGTGATCGATCCTTAACCTTACATTATGTGCCAAATAACGATATTCCCTTAGCCAACAGCCATAAAGAAGTATTAAAGCATTTACATCGATTATGGGGTTTCACTGTCACCTTAGAGCAAAAAAATGCAGATGCGAGTATTAGCGTCTTAGCATCCTGCCCTGAAGCCAATAAACCAGAATAATAAGCACAATAAAAAGGCCGTTTCCAATTGAAACGGCCTTTTTGTTTATTTAGCGCTATCTTAACGCGATATCACTCACAGAGTTTAATGATCTTGAGCAATAGAAGCCGGCATATCTTCGCGTAATTGTAACCACATCTTACCGCTATTCATGCCATAGGTACGCATTAGCGCAGAGACATCGAGGTAATTTTTAGCCTGAGCCAACAGTTCTAATTCTTTGTAAAAGTTCAATGCTAATAAACGCGCATCTGAGCTGGTAAAGTAATAACGACCAACTCGACTATACAAACCTTTAAATCCGTTTAATATCAAAACGTAAAGTGGATTTCCGGACGAAAAAGCTAAGGTGTGATGCAGTAAGTAGTCAAATTCAGCATAGGATTCAGCCGTATCTTCAAGCTGGTGAATCTTTGCAAGTACCTCCACAGCGGTATCCGGGTTATAACGCAAAGCACCGCGAAAATAGATAGCACTGACGTTCGTTCTAGCTGACAAGAGTTGGTCAACCAATACCGGAAAACCCTCGGGATTCAAATCAGCAATAGTCTCAAGGATGTTTAAGCCTGAGGTTTCCCAAAAGTTGTTAACCCGTGTTGGTTTGCCATGCTGAATTTTCAGCCAACCGTCACGCGCCAAGCGCTGAAGCACCTCACGCAGAGTGGTGCGAGTCACACCAATCAATTCTGAAAGCTCACGTTCAGCCGGTAAAATGGACCCTGGAGGAAATTTGTTTTCCCAAATTGATCTCACAATATACTTCTCTGCAAAACTTGCAGGTCCTTTGGCATTGATAATCATCAGCCCACTTATCCAGTTGTTGTGCGTCGTAATGGTCACTGATCATACCAGAGCGGTAAAAAATGGAAACCATTCACTTAAAATCACTGTGTTATCGCCGTGTAAATGTCACAGAATCGTTCAAAAAAACGACCAAGGTCAATACAGGATGGGCCAATTTTGCCGCTTAGCTCCGCTTTTTGAAATGTCGGTATCAGTAACTCATTACATTAGCTTTCTCTTTAGGCTAGACTCATTTAACTAACGCAGGTATTGATAATAATCACGTGCAATTTTTAACATAATTAGAAGAGAGGCTGCCATGCCGGCGACAATGAGTCAGGCGTTTATTGGGAACTTCTTAGGAAATTCTCCTAAGTGGTACAAAACCGCAATACTGTCATTTTTAATTATCAATCCAATACTCTTTTTCTATGTCGACCCCTTTGTGGCTGGTTGGGTATTGGTTCTAGAATTTATTTTTACCTTAGCAATGGCATTAAAATGCTATCCATTACAGCCTGGCGGATTATTGGCAATTGAAGCCGTCGCGATCGGAATGACATCGGCAAGCCAAGTCTTACATGAAATAGAAGCCAACCTCGAAGTATTATTACTCTTGGTGTTTATGGTCGCTGGTATATATTTCATGAAGCAATTGCTGCTATTTGGCTTCACGAAAATCATTACTAAAGTGCGCTCTAAAATTTTAGTGTCATTAATGTTTTGTTTGGCTTCAGCCTTTTTATCAGCCTTCTTAGATGCGTTAACAGTTATTGCCGTCATTATCGCGGTCGCTGTGGGTTTCTATTCTATTTACCACAAGGTCGCTTCTGGAAAAGATTTCGGCGCTGATCACGATCATACCTCTGAAGGTAAAAATGATGATGGTGAAGATCAGTTAAACGAAGAAGAACTCAGTGCATTCCGTGGTTTCCTACGTAATCTGTTAATGCATGCGGGTGTGGGTACTGCGCTGGGCGGTGTGTGTACTATGGTCGGTGAACCACAAAACCTTATTATCGCCGCGCAAGCAAATTGGCAATTTGGTGAATTCGCCGTGCGTATGTCACCCGTTACTGTTCCTGTATTAATCTCGGGTATCTTAACTTGTTACTTAGTTGAAAAATTTGGCATTTTTGGTTATGGCGCTAAGTTGCCAACGGCCGTTCATCGGATCTTATGTGAATATGCCGCCCATGAAGATGCGCGCCGTACCAATAAAGACAACATGAAGTTAATCGTCCAAGCCTTAGTAGGTGTCTGGTTGATCGCAGGACTTGCATTACACTTGGCTTCAGTGGGCCTAATTGGTCTTTCTGTGATTATTTTAACCACAGCCTTTAACGGCGTTACCGATGAGCATGCCCTCGGTAAAGCTTTCGAAGAAGCACTGCCTTTTACCGCGTTATTAGCTGTCTTCTTTGCGGTTGTTGGCGTGATTATCGACCAGCACTTATTCGCACCAGTGATCCAATGGGCACTGAGTTATCAAGGCAATACTCAGTTGGTGATTTTCTATATCGCCAACGGATTACTGTCTATGGTGAGTGATAACGTGTTCGTCGGCACTGTGTATATTAACGAAGTGAAAGCGGCATTGATTAACGGTCAAATCAGCCGTGATCAATTCGACTTGCTGGCCGTTGCGATTAATACTGGAACTAACTTACCTTCGGTTGCCACGCCCAATGGTCAAGCGGCGTTCTTGTTCCTACTAACCTCAGCCCTAGCACCACTTATCCGCTTATCCTATGGCAGAATGGTATGGATGGCATTGCCTTACACTATCGTGCTGTCTATCGTAGGTGTCATGGCGATTCAAACGGGTTTCTTAGAACAAGCCACCCAATATTTCTATGATTCCCAGATAATCATCCATCACAGCGCTAGTGAAGTTTTAGAGCCGATGACTGGACATTAATCTTCTTTATTGACTGAACTTTATTTAATAAGTAGAGTCCAAAAAACGCCCCATGTCTGAGGGCGTTTTTTGTTGATATGGAGCTCACTTTGACTGTAATGACTCGCTTTGCCCATTCCCGTTCATCTTGGTTTATTCTCGCAGGCACAGCCCTTGGGTTAGAAGCAGCCGCCCTGTATTTTCAATATGTCATGAAACTGGAACCCTGTGTCATGTGTATTTACCAAAGACTCGCTATTTTTGGTTTATTGGCAGCAGGCCTCATTGGCATGACAGCCCCCAAATATCGAATCGTCAGGATCTTAGCTGCCTTGCTCTGGGCCATCAGTGCAACTTGGGGATTAAAACTGGCCTTATCGCTCGTAGATATGCAAGC
Source organism: Shewanella sp. DC2-4 (assembly GCF_013248875.1). Classification (NCBI taxonomy): domain Bacteria; kingdom Pseudomonadati; phylum Pseudomonadota; class Gammaproteobacteria; order Alteromonadales; family Shewanellaceae; genus Shewanella; species Shewanella sp. DC2-4. The sequence goes on from NZ_JABRVR010000002.1 coordinate 2,399,560, forward strand.
CAACCCATCCCCTTTTTCAACCTGTTCATTCTTACCTGAATTTCCAGCTTGGATGCCATTACACGAATGGTTCCCTGCCGTTATGATGCCTACTGGCATGTGTACTGATGTACCTTGGGTCTTTATGGGTGTAACGATGCCCGAATGGATGGTCGTGGCTTTCAGTGGCTTCTTAGTCGCTTGGTTACTCTTTATTGTGCCTGTCCTAAGTGGTTCAAATAAACCGTCTCTTTATAAATAACAAGTTTGAGATAAGGCAGGCATAAAACCTGCCTTTTTATTGACGATTGTATTCCACTTATCCCATTCAATCCTCGCAACTTAAACATATGCCAATAGCAAAACAGTGAGAAAGCGCTACACTGGCTCAATGAAAAGTGGTGATTTGGAAACTGGGGATTATGGGAAAAAGTTCGACATCTGAGCCACACACGCCATTGACCCAATGGCAGAACAGTTTGCCATTCAAATTTAGCCTTATTCAGCTCGTCATTGCCGCTATTTTGATTTGTAGTACAGCTTGGGTGATGCTAAGCATTCAACGCCAACAAGTTCTTGATCAGCAAGCCGTGTTAAACCAAAACTATGGCCAGTTGATTATCGCCAAACTGCAAGAAATGACTTCACAGGTTGAAACCGTAGTCGACTCTATTTCCAGTATTGCCAAACTTTACCGCTATGATCATGAGCAACTGGTGAAAACCATTCCCACGTTGCTGAAACTCGATAGTCAACAACGCATCATCTCTGGCGGCGGCGTCTGGCCGGAACCCGGCGCGTTTAATCAGCAAAAATTTCGAGATAGCCTGTTTTGGGCACACAATGTTAACGATGAATTAGTCGCCATTGATTCCTATAACAAAGACACGTTCCCAAGCTACCACACCGAAGAATGGTATCGCCCGACGCGCTATTTTCCTGCAGGTAAAATTTTCTGGTCAAAATCTTATTTCGATCCGACAACCCATGAGTCAATGATCACAGCCTCAGGCGCTATGTGGATGGACCATCAGTTTATTGGTGCCGCCACTGTGGATATCAGTTTAGAAAAGCTCAATGTGCTGTTACGCAATGCTATGATTAATGTCAGAGGCTATGTCATAGCCTTAGATCATCAAAACCAAGTACTCGCCTATCCAGATGCCAATAACGATCTTAAGCATCAAACCAATACCAATCATTCTTTCGTCACCTTCAATCATCTCGCCAGCCAACAGCCAGATTTCAGCCCCGTCGAAGTCGCATTACAGAGTGCAGATAAAGCCTTTATAGAAGCGGCGATTGCCGAGCGCGTTTTTACCCAAGAACAGATGCAGCATCTAACGAGACTAAGTCATCAAAATGAGCGTGACATGTTAGCGGCCATCGTAAATAACAATGCCTTAAATCATTTTTCTGCCCCGAAATTACTGACGTCGGTAACTTTGCCCCATGATCCAATCCTTAAAACGGCATCTCTCGTTTCGGTATTTCTCATGCCAAATACCTATTGGAAGATACTTGTCGTCACCCCAATTTCACCGCTGCAGGATACCGCTAAACATTTAATCGAAAAGGTCGGCGTTTATTTAGTCTGTATTCAACTATTAGGCTTAATTCTATTATTCTTACTCCAGCACCGACTATTTATCACCCCCATTATTGAAATCGTCCAAGCCTTAAAACGTAATGATTCCGCCTCTATCGAACTCAAAGCCAATAACAGCCATGACGAAATTGGCTTATTGGCAAAAACATTCCTGTCGCGTACTCGACAGCTTGAAGTGGCAATGGCGAGCTTAGATGCGAGTAACCTGGCACTAGAACAGCAATTGCAGAGCCAAAACCTGTTTCAACTGGAGTTAAAGCGCCATAAAGAACAATTGAGGGCTTTACTTAAATTTTCTCAAAATCTCATCTATATCAAAGATCTTCACGGTAAATATATTCTCGTCAATGACAAATATTGTGAAATCTTAGGTATAGAACGCAGACGCATTATTGGCACCTCTGATTTTGAGATATTTCCCAGCCAATTTGCCCACGAGTATCAACAAAATGATCGACGCGTTCTGCATAATCATGAAGCCATAAACTTCGAAGAAGCTATTCCATCGCCCCTAGGCAATCTTATTTATATCGTGACTAAATTTAAGATCAAAGATGATGACGATACCGTTATTGCAGTCGGTGCTATCGCCTTTGATATCACCTTACAAAAAATTAAAGAGCAAGAACAAGAAAAGTTACTTTTAGGGCAAGTCGAGGCGCTTAATCACCTACAAGAACAAGTTCGCCTCAGTAATCAACATAACCATGAACTCCATCTGCTCCAAGACAAATCAACCCAATTACTTGAGAAGCATCACCAACTCAATCTCAGTCGTGAACAAAGCCAACAGCTAATGCAAAATTTTCTAGCTGAAATGATGACGCAAATTATGCATGAGCAAGATCAGCTACTCGCCAAAGTGTGCCAACTTCAGCCAATAGATAATGCTAACGACCAAAATCAGATCACCGAAATCATGGTGACTCAGGCAAATAAACTGCGACATATTGCCCAGTTATTAACGAATCATCAAAATGACATTCGGCCACTGCATCTCGCACAATTTATGCGCCATCTCTTAGGGTTACTAAAGGTACAACTAGCTAAAACAAATGTGGAAATAGCGTTAAATTGCGAAGAAAATGTCATCATTGATGGCCCTTCTTGGCAATATTTGCAGCTGTTTTATCGTCTAATCACCAACACGTTGAATCATGCATTTAAAGCTCACAATGAACAGCGTGAAATAACCATTAATATCGACAAGTCGAGCGAAGAGTTACACATCAGTATTATCGATAATGGGATAGGTATGACAGAACCGCAACTCGCACAGTTACGACAAGAACTAACACAAGAACTCTGCATTGGAACGCTGACCTGTATAAATCTGTGGCTTAAAAATGATCTCAATGGCAGCCTTAGCATCAGTAGCCACTTGAACCAAGGCACACACATTCAATGTCGTTGGCCACTGAGTACAGGTTTAGAACCGCAATAAATGAAGGTGCGTTATTGATCTAACCATGCCTTGGCTTGGCTATGTTCATCGGCGGTAAATACCTTTACCGGACATGGCAGCATGCAGGCTAGCGCATTAACCATAGCATTTGTTTGAGTGGCATTGGCAATCATCACGACCCTTGAAAAATCACTTAAATGAAATAAACCTAATACCGCATCATCCCACAGGGCCCCAACGGATATACCTTCAAATTCAAGGGAAAACTCGTACCAAAGGCGAATACTGGCGTGGTCTTGCAGCTTGGCTTCTATGGCGGGAACCAAATAGCCTTCAACATCCCCATGGTTAACACGGCCAGATGCGACCACAGCCAATATATCATCAGCATGACCCGAAGAAATCGTTAGCATTGAACACTCCTTATCAATACATGAAGGGAAAAATAGTTAAAGCTCATACACTAAAGATACACAGACAATGACATAAATGCGGGAAAGATGGGCTTTTTATTTTAAGCTAACACCATTTAATACATACACATCAGCAATGCAAATAACACTAAAAGGAGCTAATCCACAGCGATGACTCGCATAACACAGCAACAAAACTTAGTCGCAGAACTCGATGAAAAATGGTGGCCATACGAAATAACATGAGGTGAAGCAAAGAGCAGATATTTACCTCACACTCAAAGCTGCTGCAGCTCGAGCTTAACAATAAGAGTGAGGAAACACATGGTACTCAAACGATGATGATTTACGCTGCTAAAAATTAGTATTAGTCCTGACTTACCTGAAATCACGCATTAATAGATAATCTAATTGCTATTCTGACTAAGCACTCACTTGAAGTTTAGCGATTTCTTGATCGAACAAATTCTTAATCAAACTAGAAAACTCAGTAATAAATAAAGTCTGTGCGGGAGTCGCTTTATGGTTGGCAACTGAAGCTAAAATCTCTTCTAAATCATACACAATTGCATCCACTTCACGGATAATCACATTACGTTGCGTAAAAGACAACGATGGATTTTGGCCACACACCATAATGATCTGTGCCGACAATTGCTCTTCAAATAATTCCATCACAGTATCGTCTGAAACTACCTCTGAACCTGGTGTTTCAAATAAGCCAAGATGTTCAGTTAAATACTGGACCAAATGCATGTAACCATCTTTATCTGTGACCATTTTTTACCCTTTAAACTCATTAACTTAATATCTATTGTGATGCTATTAATAGCACATCAGAAAATATCAAAGAAGCCAAAAGCTCGGCTTCTTATCAAGATCTCGCATACGCCACTTATTTAACTCTAGCCTATCTTCGATAACAGACGTATTGATCTATACCAATCTTATTGAAGTTACTGAGTTAAGGTTAGTACAAATGACACAGGAACAGCTTGACTAATGCTCGATAAACCCGCAATTTCACGTAATTTATCAATCCCAGCCACAAGATCAAACTCATTGGCATTAACAATTACCGGTTGAAAACTGTTCACTAAAAGTTTGTTATCAGAAACTTTAGTGATAATCACCGAAAAAGCCTTAGTTTGCGATTTGCCGTGTAACGCAATTTTTCCATCAATATCAAAAACTTTACTCTCACCGACGCCAAGATTTTTTAGTATCTTAGGGTCTACTTGTGATGACAGTTTAAGCTCTGGATACAAAGACACTTCAAATAACAAATTTTGCATCCGCTCATCGCGGACATCAATACCCGTTGCCACACCGATTAGTGGAATTGTTAATTCAAATTGACCGTTATCTTTTAGCGTACCTTTGAGTTGTTTAAAGTGATGGACTTCACCTATATCACCTTTCTTTACCGAAATAAAACTGACTCGCGAATCTTGTTCCATCACTTGCCATTGCGCGGCACAGCTAAAACTGGCCATAGCAGATAAGGCGACAATTCCCATCCATTTTTTCATCGTATCCGTCCTTAAAGAGTGAGTTTAAAAGCCATGCCGTAAAGAAAATCGACATCCGCAACAGGCTAAAATCCTGCCCAGTTAAACGTGATCAACATCACCTAACTTAAGCTAAAGATACTCTGTTTATCCATTAGCGACCAGTAAACTATGATTCATACGCGCACTAACCATTTATCTAAGCTATTGGCAAAAGCCTGTTTATCAGCTTGAGAAAACGAATCAGGCCCGCCGGTGTGCACGCCAGAACCGCGCAAATCCTCCATAAAATCGCGCATCGTCAGCTTTTGTTTTATGTTATCGACGGTATAAAGCTCGCCACGGGGATTGAGCGCCAAGGCGCCCTTTTCAATGATTAAAGCCGCTAAGGGGATATCCGCAGTGATCACTAAATGCGTCGGTTCAACATGATCGACAATATATTGATCTGCCACATCAAATCCCGCACCGACTCGAATTTGGCTGATATAGGGAGATGGCGGTACGCGGATCATTTGATTAGCCACCAGCACCAGCGGCAGGGCTTTGCGCTCCGCCGCCCGGAACAGGATTTCTTTGATAGGATTAGGGCATGCATCCGCATCAACCCAAATTTTATAATCACTCAATGTCTTTTAACTCTGTTGTTAGGTTCACGAGCTCAGTTTTATGCCGAGCTATCGAACTATGCACCGTACTAAGGCGCTAAACGATCGATTTCCCACTCTGCATCATGGCGAGAATAAATAAAACGATCATGTAGCCTGTGTTCTCCACCCTGCCAAAATTCAATACTCGAAGGTCTCACTAAGTAACCGCCCCAAAAACTGGGTAAAGGCACATCGCCCTTGGCGAACTTAGCTTTCATTTCGAAGAATTTGCCTTCAAGTACTTGTCTAGCGCTGAGTTTACTCGACTGCTGCGATACCCAAGCCGCAATTTGGCTGTCCTTAGGACGGGTCATAAAGTATTTAAGCACTTCAGCGGTGGACAGTGCCTGCGCTTCACCAAGCACAGATACTTGACGCTCTAGAGGATGCCAAGGGAAATGCAAACTGACTTTATTATTAGCAGCAATTTGCTGTGCTTTGCGGCTGCCAAGGTTAGTAAAAAATACGAAACCTGTGTCATCAAAACGCTTAAGTAATACTATTCGTTGAAAAGGTTGGCCGTGCTCATCCACAGTCGCCACACACATGGCGGTGGGATCGCTAAGCTCTGCATCCCTCGCCTGCGTCATCCACAATTCAAACAAGTCCATCGGGTTTTGCGGTAAGTCGGCACGTCTTAAGCCGCCTTTGGCATACTCGCGGCGGATATCACTGAGATCTGTCATAGGGTTTCCTTAAGCAAACGCCAAAAATTCACATGAGTTCAGGGATCAGCACTTCAGCCTGAAGCTGCTGATAGTGGCTAAAACCAATGTTATAACCTTGCTCGGTCGTTAATGAACACCGCCCTAAGCATAAATGGGCAGGAAATCCCTGCGTTGAGTCGTCGGTATTAAAGCGGATTGTGTCCCAACTGACAGGAGCAAACAAGGTTAATAGACGCGCTAATAGATCTTGCGGATACTGCGCTAAATCCAGATTCGTTTCAAAGCTCACATAGGAGCTAGCGCACGCATTCTCGCTTTGAGGCGTAATATGCAAAGTAACATAATATTTGCCCCAAATACCGTTCATCGAAAAGCCTGACGGATCAAATAAATGGGCGTCAATCTCAAATTCAGGGAGTAAATCGTTAAGCTCGAGTGCGGCGCAAATCTCATCTTTACTCTGCGAGCCGCCATTAAGATAGTCGGCAAATTCGCCACGAATGTGGTACATCAACAGCTCACTGGTTTGATCATCCTTTGGTGCTCGATAATCACTGTCAGAGCAGAAAAAATAGTGATGATGGCTGTCGAGATGGCCCACTCGAAAGGCTTTACCGGCAATACGTTGGCGCAGTTTGCCAATATCTTCGGCAAAACTCGTGGTTTGCAGATGAGCTTGGTATTCGTTTTTACGCTGATAACTCACCAAGGCCATCGCAGGTGCGCCAAGCGCGCCGATAAAGTAACAGGCGGCGTCCACTAAGGTACTGTTACCACAGGTGAGCATGACAAATCTGTCGTGCCATACAAACAAGCTGGATTCACTCAACAGATAGGCATCACAGTCCGCATTACTTAACTGCGACAGTATCTCGGCGTGGGCACAGTTGACTAAGGCAGACCAAAAACTCACATCGAGTTCGCGTAAATTCGGCGCAGACGCCGTCACGATAATCTCGAGTTTTTTTTCTGAACCTTCAAAAAACATCAACCCTTTGACCTCATGATCGTCACTCATCCTTTACTTGATCCTAGAACAACGCGATTTTACACGACTAAAACGGCAATAAAAGCGAAAAATCTGTCCTTATAAAAACAAAAATCAGCCGAGGTTACCCAAGGCTGATTTATTTTAACACGCTAGAAATTAAGAAAAATCTTCTAAATAGGTATAGCCTTTCAGCCCTAGTTGCAATTCTTCTAAAATTTGTGCGCGTTCACCTTCGGCGATATGCAGATTCACTAACTCTTCATAAGTGCGCATAAAGGCCACCGCATCTAAGTTAACGTAACGCAATACGTCAGCAACCGTGTCACCCGCCAATACCGATTCGATGTTAGTCACACCATTATCTTCGATGCGAACCACTGCTGAGTTTGTATCACCAAACAGGTTATGCATATCACCCAAGATTTCTTGGTATGCACCCACAAGGAAGAAACCAATCAGGTATGGGCTATCCGCACTCCATGCTGGCACTGGCAGCGTGGTTTCAATCCCTTGACCATCAACGTATTGATCGACAATACCGTCAGAGTCACAGGTGATATCGAGCATGACAGCACGGCGCTCAGGGGCTTTATCTAGGCCCGATAACGGCAATACTGGGAACACTTGGTCAATACCCCAAGCATCCGGTAATGACTGGAATAATGAGAAGTTAACAAAGAACTTATCGGCTAACTTTTCATTGAGTTCATCAATGATAGGTCTGTGATAACGGTTTTTCGCACTCAATAGCCCTTGCACTTCATGACACACGCGCAGGTTAGCTTGCTCAGCCCACGCACGCTCCGCTAAGGTCAATTGACCTAAAGCAAATAGCGAATGCGCTTCTTGTAAGTCACTTTGGCTATCGTGGTAAATCTCAATCAAAGCACGTTGATCGGCGCGGCCGCTGATCTCAGACCATGAATGCCACATGTTATGCAATAACTGTGGTGAATCTTCCGCAGGCGGTTGAATATCTTCAGGCTGATAAGCTTCAGTACCGATAACATCGGTGATAAGCACTGCATGGTGCGCCGTTAAGTAACGACCCGATTCTGAAATAATACGTGGCATAGGTTGCTCGTATTCATTACAGATGTCAGTCAATACGTTAACTATGTTGTTGGCGTATTCGGTCAGGCCATAGTTCATCGAGTTATTACTTTGGCTACGAGTGCCATCGTAATCCACCGCTAAACCACCACCGACGTCGAAGCAGTTAACGCTTGCGCCTAATTCACGTAATTCACAGTAGAAACGACCCGCTTCACTCACACCTTGGCGAATATCACGGATATTAGCGATTTGCGAACCTAAGTGGAAATGCAGCAATTGCAGCGAATCCAGCATATCGTGTTGCTTAAGTTGCTCTACAACCAGCAAAATTTGCGCAGCAGATAAACCGAACTTAGATTTCTCACCGCCGCTCGCCTGCCACTTGCCTTTGCCTTGGAACGCTAAACGTGCACGTAGACCTAAACGCGGTGTCACACCCAGACGTTTAGATTCAGCTAACACCATTTTCAGTTCAGACAGTTTTTCTAAAACGATGTAAACCTTGTGGCCTAACTTTTCACCAATCAGTGCTAAACGGATATATTCATTATCTTTATAACCATTACATACAATGACTGAACTGGCTTTTTGCGCCATGGCTAACACAGCCATCAGCTCAGGCTTACTGCCCGCTTCTAAACCCAGTTGTGGTACTTCTTTTGATGCCTGACTCGCCAGGATCTCTTCCACCACAGTTTGCTGTTGGTTTACTTTAATCGGGTAAACCAGCAAATAGTCCGCCTGATACTCGTACTTCTGTATCGCTTGGTCGAATGCTTGGCACAAACTGTTCACTCTGTGGTGCAGGATCTGCGGAAAACGAACTAGTACAGGTAAAGCGACTCCCGCCTTAACCATGTCTTTGGCTAGCTCATTTAAGCCAATCTTGTAATCAGGATTTTTGGGGTCCGGTGACACAGTCACCTCACCTTGATCGCTAATCCCATAAAAACCTTGGCTCCAGTGAGTAACATTGTACCCAGCACGAGCATCATCAATAGACCAATCATTCATTATTATTTAGCCCGTCTATTAAAAAATGGGTTAAACGGTTATGGCTTAATAGCACAACCGCCCGTTCGACAAACCCAGGCAAAGGGACACCTTACCTGACATACACGAAGGTAGATTTTACCTTCTCCTTAATGCCGCAACGTCACGCTAGTGTAAGTGACATTGCTGCGATTTTCATTAATAGCGCAAGAGACAACGCATCTTAGCGCAATACATCGTATCATATTGAAGGGAAAGCTTATTCCCTTACCTCAGTAAAGCTATCTTTACTTGCCTCGCTTGCATTTATCCTCAGGCTAAAGGGCGCAAATACCGCCAAAAAGCCAAATAAGATCCTGAGTCGCATCCTTAAAACATCAAGCTAATAAGTAGCTTAAAGACGTTTGAAAGAGGTTAAGACCTTCAGAAACCGATAACACAAGTAGAAAACGAAAACCGATAACACTGAACTAGCGAAAACGCCAAACCAGCTTATCGCTAGGCAAGATTATTTTAACAGGGGACTATTGGCTTCTTCGCGGCCAGAATTGATGCGGATCAACGTGAGATGCTTAAGGCCAGTATCATCGTATGGTACGACAATCGAGCGTTGGTATTGTGACACTTTTAGGCAAAGTGCAAAAAATGGATGCTTGTGCATTAGCTAATAAAAACCCTCTTAACCCCATGTAACTACATCTACTGTTAATTACACGGTTAATGACTGGTGAACCATAAAACCTTTATTACTCACGTAATATTTGTAATGTCTGCAACGAGCGGAATCGTTGAACGGCGCAATTAAACCGCGCAATGTCACAGAATGCAAGCAAGAATCTCATTTAATCTTTTACATTAAAATATAATAAACACCTGCTTAACAATCACCCGCCACCCATTGGTTTTAAATAGAGTAATATTAGTTAGTTAACCCATAAACGTCGTACGAGTCTGTTCAATATTTTTTATATCACCTTTGTCACTTTTATTGACATTTACCCCTGCAAATATCCCTGATTTTTGTGTGTCACTCAAGTGATGCACATTTGCCAACATTAAGCAAAGCCAAACAACCAATATCACGGCGCCAAACCCCGCCACAAATCAGTGGTTCCTCCGAGACACAATGCGTGATCAAGCCTTCGCTGAGTGACGGCCCACACACGCTAAAATAAAGCTCAAAGACAATAATGCTGCAGTTTCAGCACCGAAGTGTATAATCGCAACCGAATCACATTCCATTATGCACAGAGAGATCCATGGTACAGATAGGTAAAACCTGCAAACTTGAGGTTGTAAAACAAGTCAGCTTTGGCGTGTATTTAAACGCCCACGAATTAGGGCAAGTACTGCTGCCAAACAAAGTCACCCCAAAAGACTGCCAAGTCGGTGATCTGCTTGACGTGTTTCTGTATCTAGATTCTGAAGATATCGTGATTGCTACCACGCGCCGTCCATTGGCACAGGTAGGCGAATTTGCCTATTTAAAAGCCGTTGCAACCGGTCCTTATGGCGCCTTTTTAGACTGGGGTTTAGATAAAGATTTATTACTGCCCTTCGGTGAGCAACATAAGCCTATCGAAGAAGGCCGTTCATATCTGGTCTATGTACACGCTAACCGCGCCGATGAACGCATCATGGCCTCATCAAAAATCGATAAGTTCCTCGATAAGACAGAGCCGGACTACACAGTCGGTGAGCAGGTCGATTTATACATCGGCGGCACCACAGATTTAGGCTACAAAGCCATTATTAATCATGCCCATTGGGGCGTGATTTACGAAAACGAAGTGTTCCAAAAACTGCGTTTCGGCCAAAGACTCAAAGGTTTCATCAAACAAGTGCGCCGCGATGGCAAAATCGATCTTGTGCTGCAACAAGGCAGTAAACAAGAGTTAGATAAGCATGCCCACATTATCCTGATAAAACTCAAACAGGCTGGCGGCTTCTTAGCCCTGACCGATAAAACCGATGCTGAAATCATTTACGATCAGCTTGGCATGAGTAAAAAAGCCTTCAAAAAAGCCATAGGTGGCTTGTTTAAGAATGGCCAACTGAGCATAGATAATGATGGTCTGCGTTTAACTGAAACAGCAGAATAATCAACTCTATTCAGGACTTAGCGTTAAAATTGTACAGTTTACCGCCACTAAGGCAGAGTTTGACTGACAACTCCTAGGATATTAAGCATGGCTCTGTTATAAACAAAGCCATGCTTTTTTCTTTGGAGCTTATATGGAACTCACGTTACACGAAGCCAGAGTCATCGGATGCCTGCTTGAGAAAGAAATCACCACCCCCGAGCAATATCCACTCTCGCTAAACTCATTGACCTTAGCCTGCAATCAAAAAACCAGCCGCGAGCCCGTACTCGAACTCAGTGAAACCCAAGTGCAAATCGCCGTTGATTCCCTAAATCGGAAACGTTTGATCAGCGAACAGTCGGGATTCGGCAGCCGCGTCGTTAAATACAAACACAGGTTCTGCAATACCGAATTCAGCGAACTTCAACTGTCCCCCGCCGCACTCGCCATCGTCTGTTTGTTGCTATTACGTGGTCCACAAACACCGGGAGAACTACGGACCCGCAGCAATCGCCTACACGAATTTAAAGACGTGATCGACGTGGAAGATTGCATCCGTCAATTAATGAGCCGTGAAAAGCCCTTCTTAAAACAATTACCCAGAGAAGCCGGTCGCCGTGAATCCCGTTATGTGGAATTATTCTCTGCAGCGTCATCGCACGAAAGTGCTAGCCAATCCCATAGCACAAGTCATACCTTAGCCCATGTCGCTGTGTCTGTAGACGCAGAGCCGCTTGAATTAGTGAACAGAGTGACAGAGCTTGAACAACAAGTCGCCGAACTGACGCAAAAGCTCGATGAATTAATCGCCTCATTGAGCTAATTAGCGATAGATAATGACTGATAAATACCGATGGATAATAAGTGCTATGTGAGCAACATGGCACTTATGGACCAATCCACTGTCTACCCAAGGGTGAGAAACTGAACCGCACCAACATAGTCGCGCCAAGCACCATAGCCCCTGAACCTAGCGCAAAAAGAATAGAGACAGCACATGACCAATAATCCACCCAGCAGTTTCAACAACATGTTTATTATCGCCATGTTTGAACTGCGCAAATTTTTATTTAATACCCGCGGGATCATCGCCTTGGTCGCCTTTGGTTTAGTTTGGGGTGTACTTCTGCTTTACCCCATTCAAAGTGCATCGGCCATGTTATTGCAGCCCAATGTAAAAGATATCATCGACAGCTTATTTGGTGCCAATACCCTCAATGTGCTCTTTGAGTGGCCCGTGGCCGAAATGGCGGTGTTTTGGTGCTTTGCGCTGTATTTGTTTCCACTGTTCAGCATTCTTATCGCCGCCGATCAGTTCTCATCGGATAAAACCCGCGGCACGCTGCGCTTCTTAACCATACGCACTAGCCGTGACAGCTTATTGTTCGGGCGTTTTCTCGGCCAAATCCTGATCCAAGGTTTACTGATCCTATTAACGATTATCGCCACTGTCGCCCTCGCGCTCAGCCGCGACAGCCAACTGTTTTTATCTGCGTTAACATCTGGCGCCTTGGTGGGTCTTAACCTCATCATAGTGATCTTGCCCTACACGGCTGTGATGACTTTATTGTCCCTGTATGCACGCACGGCACGCCAAGCTATGGTGTTTGCCACCATTTTATGGACAGTGATTTCCATCACTATCATGGTGTTAGCTAACCAATCTAGCCTACTAGCACAACTCCAGTGGGTATTACCCGGTGCTCAACTGTCGGACATGCTCAATACCAATGGACTCAATAGCTTAGTCTATTCCCCGATTCCACTGTTACAAACCGCTGTGGCCCTCTTGCTCGGCAGAATTTATATGCAAAGGAGCTCGCTATGAGTCTGATCCAATGCCAAGGGCTGTCGAAGCTTTACGGCAGCAAAAAGGCGCTGAATGATGTGAGTTTCAGTCTTGAAGCGGGGGCCCCCATTGCCCTTGTCGGTCCCAATGGTGCGGGTAAAACCACGCTTTTTAGCCTGTTATGCGGCTATTTATCACCCAGCTCTGGAACCATAACCCTACTCGGTGAAGCCCCCAATAGCCCTAAACTCTTAGGCAAGATTGCCGCTTTACCCCAAGATGCAGTGCTCGATCCCAACTTGACGATTGTCAGTCAGTTAATATTTTTCGCTCGCCTGCAGGGAATGAACGTGGAGCAAGCAAAGCAAGAGGCACTGCGCGTGTTGGCCTTGGTCGATCTAATTGATGTTGCCGAGCAAAAACCGCCTAGCCTTAGCCACGGTATGAGTAAACGTGTATCGATTGCGCAGGCGCTGATTGGCTCGCCAGAATTAGTATTATTAGATGAACCGACGGCGGGACTCGATCCTGCCAATGCGAAAAAAGTCCGTGAACTGGTCAAAGCCTTATCACCCACCACGACCTTTATGATCAGCTCCCATAATCTCGATGAGCTCGAAAAGTTGTGCGATCAAGTGTTGTATTTAGATAAAGGCCAACTGAGTCAAGCAGTGTCAATGCATGCGTCGACCGACAGCGATTACCTGACGTTAACCATGCAAAACTGTGACAGCGATGCATTGCAAGCGGAAGTGGCAAAACTGGCGGGAGTGGTGAACATCAGCTCAAAACAAAGCAATGTGTTTATTATCCAGCTAGACGACACAAATACAGAAAAAGCGCACAACAATGATATTGAGATGCGCCTATTCGCCCTCTTCAATCAGCATCAATGGCAATACAAGATGCTGCTGAAAGGTCGCACTCTGGAAGAAACGCTCTTTTCATAGGCAAGCGTTAAAAGGGGTTTCTCATCACCCAACGGTTGAATAGTGTTCAATTTATAGCTTAAGCGCAATACGCCTTGCGCTTAGGCCTTTTAACTAAGGTTTTAAACTAAGGCTTTCAATAAGCCTTTAAATTAAGTCAGTCACTTCGCCCAGTAAAATCAGCCCACCACTCAATCCGACAAACTTGTACTTACTTTAGCAACACACAATCACCAAAAGCTTCACAAGCCTGTCAATAAAACACCAATCAACCGCGCTGAGCTTGCTATGGCTTTCAATCTCGGGACGAGCTTGTTATAACTCCCCCTTCGATTGAACCTAAGCTGACTTCAGAGGTTTCTATGAACAAAGCACAACTTATCCAACGTATTGCCGCCGAGCTCAATGCATCGCAAGCGAGTACTAAACCTGTGGTTGAGCAGATACTGCAACAGATCCACGTCGCCTTGAGCGAAGGCGAGAAAATTTTCCTGCCACAATTTGGCACCTTTGAACTCAGATACCATGTCGCTAAAACAGGGCGTAATCCACAAACGGGCGAAGCCATAGAAATCGACGGTTACAATCAGCCCAGCTTTAAAGCCTCAACCGCATTGAAGCAGCAAATCAATAGCGGCGCTTAGCTTCAATGTGCAGGCACTATTTTGCGAGATTTTGCGAATATTAGTCAGCAGCCTTGATAGAAATGAGCCTCAACATAATTTGAGGCTCATTTTTTATCAAAAGAAAAATAACCGTTCCGCTTAGGGGAAAGTCTTAAACAATTAAGTAGTCGCTAAGTACTGCTCTCCTCACCTTGATAAAGTGGCGCAATATCGACATAGTCAGCAGCATTTTCAGCACTTGGATCCTCGAGAAATGGCACACAACCGAGGAAAGGTGCTGTCATCATCTCTTTAAGGCTCGTCAGATTCTCCTCAAACATACTCATATTCGGGTCGACACGATTAGCAACCCAGCCTGCAATCTTAAGCCCATCGGCCAATATCGCCTCTTGAGTCAGCAATGCATGATTTAAGCAGCCGAGTTTCATGCCAACCACGAGTATCACTGGCAGTTCTAATCTCTGTACGACTTCCGAAAGATACCTGCCATCACCTAAGGGTAAACGCCAGCCTCCCGCGCCTTCAATCAAGCAAAAATCCGCTTGAGCAAATGCCACTAAATCTAAACTTTCAATAATAGCTTCAGGCGCTAAACTCACGCCCACTTGGGCGGCGGCAATGTGCGGTGCAATCGCAGGTTCGAAGGAAAAAGGATTGATGAGTGGATAAGCCAATTTTAACGATGATGACGTCATCAGCTGTAACGCATCGGCATTACGCAATCCTTCAGAGGTTTGCGCGCAGCCCGAGGCGATGGGCTTAACACCTAAAGTCAACATAGTGTTGGCTGCAAGAATACTCACAGCAGAGTCAGCATTGGCTATGAGCCCTAAACGATTCACAGCGGTTAATAATGCCGCCGAAACCAAAGTCTTACCGCTATCGGTATCTGTACCTGTTACAAAATACATATTAGATCCTTATCTGTTGCTATGAGTTGTGCTTTGTTAAGCACACTCTCCATAAGCTAAATGTCCATATAGCTAACGATCTCTATACGTAATGTTAAAAATCCAACGTTTTCTAGATATTAGTGCTAATTGATAATGCCATGACTAAAGGCATAATATGTGAACTTTAAAACCTACGCCGAGCACGTATTTGAACTATCTGGTAGGTTAAAGGCAAACCTTGGGGTAAACGTAGCGATTCGGCTTTGGCCTGCATGTCCTGCCAATCTTGACGACCACGCAGCCGTGGAGTGAATTCTGAAGCACTCACTGTTGAACCTGAAACCCGAGTTGTTGAACTGGCGACATGTACAGAAGCCCCCACACCTTTAATTGAATAGAGTAGTGCCTTAAGAGTGTCAAAATACACTGTCATAGGGACGAGTCGCACTTCAAGTAATTGCCATGTATCGAGTTTAAATGCAGCTTTTAGCACCTCCAGCGTCGAAAAGTCATTCACTCTTAACCCTAATTCAGCTAATTGATTCAAACTCCCCTGCGCTACTAGGCTCAAATGACACTCGCCGTTCGGCTTAAGTACCCGCGCCATTTCGGCTACCGCAGCAGGAAAATCAGCACACCATTGCAGGGCTAGATTAGAGTAAATAACATCCATGCAGCCATTGGTAAAAGGTAAACACTGCGCATCGGCACATACGCCGAGATAATCGGGATAAGACTGTTTTAGCTTTTGTAGCATGCCAAGGGCAATATCCACGGCAAATACAGTTGTGGATGGATTTTGCGTAGAGAGATCTGCTGGTTGAGACACACTGTGGTACGCAGAAAAATCCGTGCCTGGGCCTGCCCCTATATCTAACAGATAACCTGCTGCCGAAAACTCACTGAGTAAACTGGCAGCGCTCAGGCGTTGTAATTGATTATGATCTTGGTAACTATGGGCCGCTGCGGAAAAACGTTCAGCAATTTGAGTTCCGTGCACATTGGACACAGTCCCCGCGAGAACGCCCCCATAAGAAGCGTCCACATCAAGCTTGCTCAGCTTAAGATCGCAAGCTATAAACTTGTTTGACTCATGAGCAGACTCACTACAGCTTAGATCACTAGACTTTATCAGGCTTGGCATTTTAACTAACACTCAACCATAAAAACTTAACATTCAATAAAATAACGCGATCTATAGGGTACATTTATCTGTACTCATCGGCAGATTCTCGTTCACTGACAAGCGGAATACCAACACGACTGAGCACTTGGGCTAATTGCTCAACACAAGCAGCAATATCTTCAGCGGTATGGGCCGCCGTTAAGGTAATGCGTAACCGCGCCGACCCTACAGGTACCGTCGGCGGGCGAATCGCCCCAACCCAAATGCCCGCAGCTCTTAACGCTTCGGCGACTTGCAGGGTTTGCTGCGCATCGCCAATGATCAACGGCTGAATTGCGGTATCCGAACCTAAAAGGGGCACGGCAGCATCGAGGCATAACTGTTTGAATAGCGAAATATTCTCAAGCAGTTTCTGCTGTAACTCAGGATGTGCAGTGCAGTACCGAGTCGCGGCTAACGCTAATGCGGCATTGGCGGGCGATAAGGCGGTCGAATAAATATATTCGCGGGCATTACTGACCAAAAAGTCGATCAGCGTCTGACTCCCCAAAACCGCTGCGCCTTGGCAACCTAATGCCTTACCAAAGGTCACCACTTGCACATCGATAAGCTTGGCGGCTTTATCTCTTGCATCACTATCTTGATAGCCATCGAGTACCGCAAAACCATGGGCATCATCAACAATCAACCAAGTATTTTGTTGACGACAAAGCGCCGATAACTGCACGATCGGCGCACAATCCCCGTCCATGCTAAACACGCTTTCTGTGATTAACGCCGATGCGTGATTTCGAGTCAGAAGCCGCTCAGCGCTCTCAAGCGAATTGTGTAAAAAACGTTTAAGCTGCGCGCCACTATCTTGTAAACCATCAATAATTGAGGCATGCACAAGTTTATCGGCAATCACAGTATCTTGCTGATCAAACAAGGTTTTCATTAACGCCGTATTAGCACTAAAGCCCGAGCAGAATAGTAATCCCGCTTCATGCCCCGTTAAGGCGCAGAGTTCACGTTCAAGTGTGACATGCGCATCACTGTACCCTGTCACTAAGGGCGATGCGCCGCTACCCACACCGTAGGTCTGCGCGCCAAGGTGCAGTGCTTCAACCAACTCAGGAACGCGGGATAAGCCTAAATAATCATTACTGCTAAAATTAACATAGGATCGCCCTTCGAACACAAAGCGCGGGCTCGAAGTGGGTGCGTTAACATCAAAGCTGTGATCAACACTCAGCATTTTACGTTGCCGTAATAAACCTTGCTCACGTAAGGCTTGCTGACGGTCGGCAATTTTCATCTCGAGCAGAGAACTCATCGATTTAGCCTCAAGAATGATTGTCTTAAAAATGCTTGCTTGAAAAATGGAGTGCGGCCAATAAAGCTATCGGCCGCAATCAAAATAGGCTGCAGCCAACAAGGTTTACAGGCTATTCGACCTGTTTGTCGGACAACATGCACTCAGTGATATTACAAAGCACCCGCGTCATAGAATTGTGCCGATGACTTATCTTGATAGGCCGCCGCTTTTGCTAAAACAGCACTTTCTTCTTCCAGTTTTGCCGCGGCGCCCTGCTCTGGACGTAAGCCTAAACGTCGAAATAGCCCCATATCATCGCTTTCTTCTGGGTTTGGTGTGGTCAGCAATTTACAACCATAGAAAATCGAGTTAGCGCCAGCAAAGAAACACATGGCCTGCAACTCATCACTCATATTTTCGCGGCCTGCCGATAACCGCACGCGGGAAAGCGGCATTAAGATACGCGCTACGGCGATAGTACGCACAAATTCGAGTGGGTCGAGGTCGTCAAGCTTCTCAAACGGCGTGCCCGCCACTTTAACTAACATATTGATCGGCACTGAATCAGGATGCTGCGGTAAATTAGCCAGCTGTTGTAGTAAGCCTGCACGATCCGTCGCCTTTTCACCCATGCCGACAATCCCGCCCGAGCACACTTTCATGCCAGAAGCACGCACATGTGTCAGTGTATCTAAACGATTTTGATAGGTACGTGTCGTGATCACATCGCCGTAATATTCAGGCGAAGTATCTAAATTATGGTTGTAATAATCTAAGCCAGCACTGGCTAAATCGTTCGCTTGATCTTCAGACAGCATACCAAGCGTCATACAGGTTTCCATACCTAAGGCTTTAACTTCTTGCACCATTTGTTTAAGGTACGGCATGTCTTTTTCTTTTGGATTACGCCAAGCTGCGCCCATGCAGAAACGAGAGGCACCCGCGGCTTTAGCACTGCGTGCCTCGGTCAGCACAGTTTCCATTGCCAGCAAACGCTCTTTTTCTAGACCTGTGTCATAGCGAGCACTCTGCGGGCAATATTTACAATCCTCAGGGCAAGCACCAGTTTTAATCGATAATAAACGGCTAATTTGCACTTCATTAGGATCGTATACCTCACGGTGAATACTGTGTGCTTTAAATAATAAGTCATTCATCGGCAGCGCAAATAAGGCTTCGATTTCTTCCCGCTTCCAATCATGACGAACTTGCAACTGCGACATTGAACACCCTTTTTATTCTGTTTTTTATCTTGGCTAGGATAACCTCAGCCCTTAAACTGTCAACGCCAACCAGTGAACCAAGTTTACTAATGGCTACTTTATCACCCAAAAGTGAGCATTTATGCGCAATTTACTCGATTTTGACTTTGATAGCGCCCATATTTGGCATCCTTACACCTCAATGACCCGATCTCTTCCTGTTTTTGGTGTACACAGTGCCAAAGGCTGTGAATTGGAATTAGTTGATGGCCGCAAGTTGGTCGATGGCACTAGCTCGTGGTGGGCCTGTGTGCACGGCTATGCACATCCCGAGATATTAACCGCGATGGAAAAACAGTTGCATCAACTGAGCCATGTGATGTTTGGCGGTATCACCCATGAACCCGCCATTGAACTGTGCAAAAAACTTATCGCTATGACCTGCGAACCGCTGACAAAGGTCTTTTTGTGCGACTCTGGATCTATCTCAGTCGAAGTGGCAATTAAAATGGCGCTGCAATATTGGCAAGGTCAGAGTTGGCAAGGGCGAAGTGTACATGGAGAAGAGCGACCGCTAAAACAACGCATTCTTACCGTTAAGAAGGGTTACCACGGCGATACCTTTGCCGCGATGAGCGTATGCGATCCCGAAGGCGGCATGCACACTATGTTTGGCGATGCAGTAACCAAGCAATCATTTGTGCCCGCGCCACAAACCGCCTTTGGCGAAGCCTTACAAGCCGATGATTTAACCGCAATGCGCGACATATTAAGCATTAATCACCATGAGATTGCCGCAGTGATTATAGAGCCGATAATGCAAGGCGCTGGCGGTATGCGTTTCTACAGCGCAGATTATTTAACGGGTCTTCGTGCCCTATGTGATGAATTTGATGTCCTGCTGATCTTAGATGAAATAGCCACTGGCTTTGGTCGAACAGGCAAGCTTTTTGCCCATGAACACGCCAATATTACCCCTGATATCTTATGTTTAGGCAAAGCGCTAACTGGCGGTTATATCAGCCTAGCGGCAACGCTATGTACCGATAAAGTTGCCCAAGGAATCAGCCAATCTCCCGCTGGCGTGTTTATGCATGGCCCTACTTTTATGGGTAACCCGCTAGCCTGCGCTGCGGCGTGTGCAAGCTTAGACTTAATTAACCGTAATGAATGGCAAGCGCAAGTGGCTGCTATCGAACAGCAAATGCGTTTAGAACTTAACGCTGCGATTGACTTACCCAGCGTTAAAGACGTGCGAGTGCTCGGCGCTGTCGGCGTGTTAGAGATGCACGAACCCGTCAATACCGCTGAGTTACAGCAGCAATTTGTTGATTTAGGCGTCTGGGTGCGTCCCTTCGCCAACCTTATCTATATCATGCCGCCCTATATCATTAGCTCAGCACAATTAAGCCAACTCACCAGCGCGATGAAGCAAGTCGCAGCAGGCATTAAAGTATCATCAAGCAGTGCCGAGCCGCAGCTTATCAGCCACGGTTGATACTTTAACGCTTGGCCATCTTTTAGCTTAACGCTCTTTCAACTCAATAAGCCTTTAACGTCGAATAAACGGACCCCTGCGCACTGCGCGCGAGGGGTTCGAACTGCTTGACTTATATCAGACTCAGCAGCCCTTCCCTTGTTCGAATCTCGCATTCTCTCGATAGATAAACGCGCTAAGGTTGCAATTGCAATATTGCTCACAATTTCCATTAAAACTCTGTAATTTAGTGCATTTATTTAATCCGCCAACTGGAAATTTTATCAAAGCCAACGATGCTTATATCACTCACTTTACACAACATATCTTTCGCCAAAAGCTGACAACAACTTGAGCAGAGGGAATGGCTTAAATCGCTACACAAAGAAAAGGAGATCATATGTTCAAACTCGCTGACATCCCCGTTAATCGAAAACTCGCACTACAGCTCATTATCGCCCTCGCAGGTGCCTTAATTTTACTCACTATTTCCGTCACAGCCCTAAAGCACAACCTGATGGCAGAGCGTGAAGCACGACTTAATGCCGTATTGTCCCTCGCCAGCACCCGTATCCAAGCGTTGTCGCAATCGCTCCCCCTAGAGCAAGCACAGCAAGCCGCTAAAGACATGTTAAACGACATGCGTTTTGATGGTGATAACTACTTGTTTGTGATTGATGAATCGAGGCACGTTATCGTTCATCCCATCAAAAAAGAACTGGTTGGCCAACAAATGGGAAATCGAGGCGAAGAGAATTATTGGTTCGAAATGGTCGAACTCGGCCGTGATGGCAAACAAGGATTAGTCGAATACCGCTGGACGACGGCGAATGGCAAATCAGCGCAAAAAATCTCACTTGTCATGGGATTTAAACCTTGGGGCTGGATCTTAGGCTCAGGTATGTTACTCCAAGATATCGAAGCCACCATTTGGAATGAATACCTCACCATGGGAGGCATTACATTTGTCATTATTGTGCTTATGGCTTGGCTAGGATATGCCATTAGCCGCTCTATTACTCAGCCATTGGATGATGTGAATCTGGCTATGCTCGCCATCACAAAAGGTGATTTAACAACTCAGCTAAAAATCTATGGTAAAGATGAACTTGGCATCTTAGCCCACAATATAAACCAAAGCATAGACTCCATTCGTAGCACTTTACTTCAAGCGAGTCATAGCGCTGACAATGTTGCACAGGCCTCGGCTCGGATCGCCTCAACTGCAGAGGAAACCAATCAAGCGGTAAATAATCAGCGGGATCAACTCGCCCAACTTGCCACAGCCATGAATGAAATGAGCGCCACTATCGCCGATGTCGCGAATAATGCGGAGAGCACAGCCAAAGATACCAAAGAAGCCACTTGGGAAGCTGGCCTGGGCGACCAAGATGTTCACGCCAGCGTAGATGGTATTCATGCTCTTGCCAAAGAAGTGGAGCAAGCGACGGATCAAGTGAATATGCTTAAAGAGGAAGTCATGCAGATCAGCGAGGTCACCTCTGTTATCAGCGCGATTTCAGACCAAACCAACTTGCTGGCACTGAATGCGGCAATCGAAGCCGCCCGCGCTGGCGAGCAAGGGCGAGGGTTCGCTGTAGTCGCCGATGAAGTGAGGCAACTTGCCAGTCGCACTAGGCAATCGACCGAAGAAATTCAAAACACGATTTCATTATTGCAACAACGGGCCGTGAGCGCCGCTAAGGCAATGGATGCAAGCCGTGCACTGGCAGAAAACAGTGTGAGTCAATCGGCAAAAGCGGGGAAGGATTTATCGCTTATTGTTGCTCATATAAAACATGTGAGTGACATGGCAACCCATATCGCCACCGCCGCAGAAGAACAAAGTGTGGTCGCAGAAGACATGAACAGAAACGTGTGCGGGATTAATAACTCAGCGCTCGAAGTCTCTGAATCGGCAACTTATTTGGCTCAAGAAAGTGAAAGTTTGGCCGAATTATCACTGAATTTAAACAATAAACTGGCCGTATTCAAACTCTAGTCATGTATTTAGTTACACCCACAAACCTGTGTCAAACCGTTTAGCCAAGATAAGCCGCATAAAAAATTACGCGATTATCTTGGCATTTCGTTAAACGTGCCGACGTCACTAAACTCATGTTACCTAGCACGTATACCAAGCTTATTTTACCAAGCTAGAAATCAAGGCACGTAGCGCGGCAGGTTTTATCATTTTCGCCATATAGTGATAGCCGCGGCGTTGCACATCTTCCACCAACTCTTTGCGGGTATTAGCGGTGATCAAAATACCGGGTAAATCTTTGCCATACAGGGCACGAATACCGTCCATCGCATCGACGCCATTTTGGCCATCATCTAAATGGTAATCCGCGAGCACAATATCAGGCGCGACGCCTTTCAGTCCTAGTTTAATGCGTGCATCGGATAAATCTTTTGCACAGATAACCTCACACTGCCAGCGGCTTAATAGGCTTTCTAATCCAGCTAAAATGGCCTCTTCGTTGTCGATACACAACACTTTGATACCCGACAACGGCTGCAGCAGCGACGGCAACGCTTTCACTTGTGGCTGACGCACAGTTTCTCCAAGCGGAACACAAATGGAGAAGACCGAGCCGCGCCCTAAATGGGACGAAACCTGAATACCGTGTTCTAACACTTTACTGATGCGATCAGCAATCGCCAGACCTAAGCCCAAGCCGCTAACATTGTTGCTCTTAGGATTATTCAACCGCTTAAATTCTTTGAAAATTTCTTGGGTTTCTTTTTCATCAATACCACAACCAGTGTCTAACACTTGGATTTCAAGGTAATGACCTCGATGACGGCAACCAAATAACACTCTGCCACCGCGAGCATAACGGTAGGCATTGGTTAAAAAGTTTTGCAAGACACGCCGTAACAACGAAGGATCGGAATTAACGGTTGCGCTGCATGGGACCATCTTAAAACGAATTTGGTTATCCGCTGCCATCGCCTCAAATTCCACCGATAACCCATTGATAAGTTCTGAAATCGCAAAGTCACGGCGATTAACATCCACCATACCTGAGTCGAGTTTAGAAATATCCAATAGGTCGGTGAGCAATTCGCCGGCAATTTTTAGCGAGCTATTCACATGGGATAAGGTGGTTCTGGCCTCACGATCTAGATTGGGATACTGAGATAACGACGCAGTGAACAATCGCGCAGCATTAAGTGGCTGCATTAAATCATGGCCGACGGCGGCCAAGAAGCGACTCTTAGAAGCGTTAGCGATTTCTTCCTGCGCTTTAGCCTCCAGTAACTCACTGTTTAACATAGCCAATTCATAGGTACGTTCGTTAACACGGCTCTCTAAGGTTTCATTGGCCTCAAGCAGCGCGCGCTCCTGTTCGCGATACTGAGTAATGTCGGTAAAGGTCATCACAAAGCCGCCATCTGGCATAGGATTTCCCTGAATTTTTATCACTTTACCGTCCCTGCGATGGCGCTCAGAAGTGTGCGGCGTGCCATTACGCATGTGCTGCACCCGCTGCTCAACCTGCTGTTCTATTTCACCTTCACCACAATAACCCCGCGCCGCATTAAAGCGGATCACTTCACTGATCGGCATGCCCTGCTGCAAAAATCCATCGGGATATTGATACAGCTCCACATATTTGTAATTCCATGCCACAAGATTGAGATCGTTATCGATAACACTCATGCCTTCATAGGCATGCTCAATCGCGCCGCGCAACATGTCTTGACTGAGCATGATTTTCGATGAAGCTTCATCGACCAGACTAAAGACTTCATCCAGCGCTAAATCGCGCCCTTGCAGCACAGAATCCATCACTAGCGCTGCGCTTGAAGCGCCGAGTACGCCCGCCAATAAACGTTCAGTGTGGGAAATCAACTCCGGCGGCGCCGCTTTATGCCAACTATCACTTTTTACCGCATCAATCGAGAAACGGCTAAAACTCTCATAGGCGCGCGTTGGGCTAACGAAGCGACTCGCCAGTATCAGTAAATCTTGCTGTGAAATCGGACCATTTTTCTTATTGGCGCTGTTTTTCAATTTGCCAGGGCTCACAAAAGCACTGGCCTGAATACGCTCAGCCACACCTGCTCTAAACCAAATAGAACCCAATATATAACAGGCGATATTGGCAAAAAGAGCCGTCAGCGCATCACGCACATTGGGCGTTATCGCATCTAGTAGGCCTTTCTCGCTCGCAACGCCAGACAAGAACGCCGATGAACTTTGCACATCTGTCATGCCCTGCAACATGATGTAGAACCACAACGTAAAGCCCACGCCGAGCCCTAAAAATACCCCTGCACGATTGCCGTGTTTCCAATAGAGTCCACCGACTAAAGCTGGCGCGAGTTGGGCAAAAGCCCCAAAAGACAACATACCTAAATGGGACAAGGAATCACTGTTTGATAATGCCAAATAGCTGCCATAGCCTAAGCCCAGAATAATCACGATGGCTAAGCGGCGGGCATTAAGTAACAGGTGCGAGAACTGACTGAAGTTTTTCTCGCGGATATGACCCGTGCGCAGCATCACTGGCACCAGCCATTCATTACTTACCATCACACTGATAGTCACTACAGCAACAATGACCATACCCGTTGCCGCAGATAAGGTGCCCAGCAAAGCAATAACAGCCAACAAGGGTTGATCTAACGCCAGCGGTAAATTAATCACATAGGTATCGGCCGACACTGAATCGCCGAGGATGATCTTCCCCGCCAAGGCGAGCGGTCCAACGAATAAACCGAAAAGCGCTAAATAGATGGGAAACAGCCAACGCCCCTTTGACAACACGGACTCATCGGCGCATTCCACCACCATCACATGGAACTGCCTTGGCATACATAAAAAGGCCGCCATTCCGACGAGTAACTCAGGCATTAAAGCTTCAATACGTGGATTTGGATAATTAATTAGTGACTGCGCATTGGCCTGCTGCCAAATATCCCCAAAACCATCGAACACTCCGAAACTGATGACGATGCCGACCAACAAAAATGCGGCAAGTTTCACCAGAGACTCAAAGGCAATCGCGAGCATCATGCCGGGATTATGCTCAGTCGCATCGAGTTTGCGAGTACCAAATAAAATGGCAAATATGGCTAACAGCGAAGTGATCAGTAACGGAATCGTCACGCCATCGAGGGGATCGTCAGCGGGTTGAAACAAATTAAGACTGAACACCATCGCCTTAAGCTGCAGGGCGATATAGGGCATGATGCCAAACAAGGCAATTAAGGTGACTAAGGCGGCTAAGGTTTGAGATTTGCCATAACGGGCGGCAATAAAGTCGGCCACGGAAGTGATATTTTGCGCCTTAGACACTAATACCATCTTGCGTAACATGCCAAAACCTAAAGTAAAAATCAGAATAGGGCCGATAAAAATCGGTAAGAAAGACCAAAAATCCTTAGCCGATTGCCCAACTGTGCCTAAAAAACTCCACGAGGAGCAATAAACCGCTAAGCTCAGACCATAGATAACGACCTGAAGCTTTTTAGTAATCTGAGTAAACCAACGCTCCGCCCCCCAAGCCAATAGGAATAAAAGCGAGACATAACAGACGGCAATAACAGCAACGACTAAGGTTAAATTCATACTTTGCTCTTTTTTCTGATTATTGTGCGATAAAACCTGCCTAAAATCTAGCCGGATTTTTAATGCAACAGACTAAATATAAAGGAAAATTTAACACTAGACCAAGGTCTAATGGAGTTGCCGCCCCCTTGCATACCATACTCAGTCCACGCAATTTTTCAAAAGGGAAGCCCTATGAGCTCGCAGTCTCTCTACAAAGTCTCCGGCAATATCGCTGCCAATGCACTTGTAAACAACGATAAATATAAAACAATGTACCAAGAGTCGATTGTCAATCCTGAAGGTTTCTGGAGAGAACACGGCAAGCGTATTGATTGGATAAAACCCTATACCAAAATTAAAAAAACCTCTTTTGATGACCATAATTTATCGATCAATTGGTTTTACGATGGCACCCTGAATGCTTCAGCCAACTGTTTAGACCGTCATTTAGCCGAGCACAGTGATCGCGTGGCGATTATTTGGGAAGGCGACAATGCCAGCGAACAACGCAAAATCACCTACGGTGAATTACATGCAGATGTGTGTAAGTTTGCCAACGCACTGCGCAGCCAAGGCGTGCGCCGCGGGGATATAGTCACAATTTACATGCCTATGGTGCCAGAAGCTGCAGTCGCTATGCTTGCCTGTGCCCGTATCGGCGCTGTGCACTCTGTGGTCTTCGGTGGTTTCTCACCGGATTCAATCGCCTCTCGGGTGATTGATGGCAAATCAAAAGTCATTATTACCTCCGATGAAGGTATGCGCGGTGGCCGTGCTATCCCATTGAAACGCAACATCGATGATGCTTTAAAAAACCCTGATGTCACTACCGTTGAGAAAGTCATCGTACTTAAACGCACGGGCGGCAAAGTGGATTGGGTAGAAGGCCGAGATGTGTGGTGGCACTCACTGATTGAAACCGCATCTGAGTACTGTCAACCAGAGGAAATGGACGCCGAAGCGCCATTATTCCTGCTGTATACCTCAGGTTCAACCGGTAATCCCAAGGGCGTATTGCACACCACTGGCGGCTACATGGTTTATGCATCTATGACCCATGAATATGTGTTCGACTACAAAGCGGGTGAAGTGTACTGGTGTACCGCGGATGTGGGTTGGATCACTGGCCACTCTTACATGGTTTACGGCCCGCTCGCTAATGGTGCGACTGTGCTTATCCATGAAGGTGTGCCGAATCATCCAAGCCCTGCCCGTTTAGGCGAAATGATAGACCGCCATAAAGTGAACATTCTATATACAGCGCCAACCTTAATTCGCGCGCTGATGGCCGAAGGTAAACAACACTTCGATAAGTTCGATGGTAGCAGCTTGAGGATCATGGGCTCGGTAGGTGAACCTATCAACCCAGAAGCGTGGCGTTGGTACCATGAGGTCATAGGTCATGAACATTGCCCTATCGTCGATACTTGGTGGCAAACTGAAACGGGCGGCATTTTGATCACGCCACTGCCAGGCGCGACCGATACTAAACCCGGCTCAGCTACCCGCCCGTTCTTTGGCGTTCAACCCGCCTTAGTGGATAACATGGGGAATATTTTAGAAGGTGAGAACGAAGGTAACTTAGTGTTACTCGATTCTTGGCCGGGCCAAATGCGTACTGTGTATGGCGACCATGAACGATTTGTACTGACCTACTTTAAAACCTTCCGTGGCATGTATTTTACCGGTGACGGCGCACGCCGTGATGAAGATGGCTACTACTGGATCACTGGCCGCGTTGATGACGTGATCAACGTATCCGGCCACAGATTAGGTACAGCAGAGGTTGAAAGTGCGCTGGTATCACACGAACTGGTTGCCGAGGCTGCAGTAGTTGGCTACCCACATGATATTAAAGGCCAAGGTATTTATGCGTATGTCACGCTAACCCGCGGCACTGAAGAAACCGAAGAGCTACGTCAAGAGCTGCGTCAATGGGTCCGTAAAGAAATTGGTGCGCTGGCAACCCCAGATCTCATCCAATGGGCGACGGGCTTACCTAAGACACGTTCGGGCAAAATCATGCGCCGCTTCCTGCGTAAGATTGCCGCTAACGAAGTGACCAACTTAGGGGATGCATCAACCTTGGCCGATCCAGCGGTGATCGAGACCTTGATTGAATCACGCTTGAATCGTACTGAGTAATATCCGAGTGACGAACAACGTCCACAACGCTTAGTCTATGCCCAATAGGCTAAGTGTAACCTGAACCTCCCTTTTTAAACCTCAGGTTAAAAGTGAACCCTGTTGAGAGAGTGTGTGTGATTGCTCCTTTCTCTAGCTTGCCCCTCCAACCAGGGGCATTTTTTTTGCCTGTTATGTTAAGCTTGCGACCTCACTTTTATTCAGCATAGATTTTTTATCAGCGTGTCAGTCAAACTCAGAGACTATCAACAACAAGCGGTTAATGCCGCCATCGCCCATTTTAGGCAAAGCCAAGCTTCCGCCGTACTTGTATTGCCCACAGGCGCCGGCAAAAGCATAGTGATCGCCGAACTGGCACGCATCGCCAAAGGCAGAGTCTTAGTGCTCACCCATGTGAAAGAATTAGTTGCGCAAAATGCCGAGAAAGTCGGCCTCCTCACAGCACAAGCCAGTATCTATGCGGCGGGACTCAATCAAAAAGCCACCGACGAAAAAACCGTCGTTGCCAGTATTCAATCGGCAGCGCGGGGATTAATGCAGTTCGATCAGCCATTCTCGTTAGTCATTATTGATGAATGCCACAGAGTCAGCCTAGAAAAAACCAGCCAATATCAGCAAGTACTCAAGCATTTACGCACGAAAAATCCCCAATTAAGATTGCTCGGTCTCACCGCCACGCCCTATCGCCTTGGCACTGGCTGGATTTATCAGCATCACTATCACGGCAAAGTGGGGTCTCCTGAACATGCCGTGTTCGAACATTGTGTGTTCGAGCTACCCATCAGGCCGCTCATTAAGCAAGGTTACCTCACAGCGCCAACCCTGTTTGATGGCCTCAGTGCCCAGTACGATTTCAGCCAACTTAAAGCAAACGAGAATGGCGAATATGCCGAAGCCGAGGTTAACGATTTGCTGGGGCATTACGGCCGCGCGACCACTGCGATTGTGAAACAACTCATTGAACTGAGCCAACATAGAAAAGGCATTATCATTTTTGCGGCAACGGTGCGCCACGCTAATGAGATTTTTGGCCTACTCAACCAAGCTCACGCTGCACAAAGTGCCATTATCACAGCACAAACGCACGACAATGAACGTGACGCGACGATTGAACGCTTTAAAGCCCAAGAGCTTAAGTTTTTAGTCAACGTGGCTGTGTTGACGACAGGCTTCGACGCGCCCCATGTGGATTTGATTGCAATTTTGCGCCCTACCGCCTCAGTCAGTCTGTTTCAACAAATGATCGGCCGTGGATTGCGAATCGCTAAAGGCAAAAAAGATTGTCTTATCATCGACTATGCAGCCAATGGTTATGACTTGTATTTCCCCGAGGTCGGCCAAGCTAAACCCAACAGTAAAACGGTACCTGTGCAAGTGCATTGCCCTGTATGCGATTTTGCCAATATATTCTGGGGACTCACAGACGACGATGGCGACATTATCGAACACTTTGGTCGCCGCTGTCAGGGCATAGTCGAACAGCAAGGTAAAAAGCTGCAGTGCGACTTTCGATTTAGATCTAAATCTTGCCCTGATTGCGGCGAAGAGAATGATATTGCCGCACGCATTTGCCAGCACTGCCAATCGACCCTCATCGATCCCGATAAACGCCTACGCCAAGTGCTCAGCCTACAGCACCATCATTTATTCCGCTGCCAGCATATGAGCCTCATCGACGATGACGGCAATCTGAAAGTGCAGTACCTCGATATCGACGGTAATGAATTCAATCGCCGCTTTAAATTACAAACGCCGGCCCAGTGGCGAGCCCTATATGCCTTATTCATCTTTCCCCATAGCCGTACACCGGGATTAAAACCGAAAAAATACACTAAGGTGACAGAGTTAATCAGCGACGCGGATAAATTCCGCATGCCCGATCTCTTGCTGCTGAAGAAACATAAAAAAGGCTGGGATCTGCTCGAAAGCTATTTTGATTATCAAGGTCGCTATCAAACTGAAAATAAACGCGGCTGACATTATCAATTCACTTAGGCCTATGGTATAAAACGACTAAAGTAATCCTAAGGAGCTATTATGTTCGTTGTTATTTTTGGCCGTCCAGGCTGTCCTTATTGCGTTCGTGCTGTGCAATTATCTGAGCAACTCGTTGAAAAACGTGATGACTTTAAGTTCAGATATGTCGATATCCATGCAGAAGGCATCTCTAAAGCAGATTTAGAAAAAACTGTCGGTAAGCCAGTTGAAACAGTACCGCAGATTTTTGTCGATGAGAAGCACATAGGTGGCTGCACAGATTTCGAGCAATATGTTCGTGAAAACAATCTGTTAGATTAAGCGCTATAGATATGTGATCCGCTTAATGCAAAAGGAGACCTAAGGTCTCCTTTTTAGTCTTTATCACAACACAGTGGGATTAGAGCTTTCCATAAGATAGTGCTCGATACATATGAACAGCCTAGAAAGCCCCCTTGAATCCAGCACACTATTGTCATCATCACTGCACATAATGTCAGCTTTAATATAATCACCAAACTCAAGATACGTTTCGTTTTAAAGATGCCGTATTAGTCGAACTTGCTAATGCCAATAATTATGTTAGAAAAATATGTGCAGTGGAAGAAGTAAAACGAAGGTATTAAATTCGGTACTTAGTATTGGAGTTTAACGTGGGACATTCAGGGGGGAATTCGAGAGAGATACAGCTGAAGAAATAAGTGGTGGGTCGTGAAGGATTCGAACCTTCGACCAATTGGTTAAAAGCCAACTGCTCTACCGACTGAGCTAACGACCCATCTAGGTATAACGCTGATTATGCACTTTCAGTAAGTGGTGGGTCGTGAAGGATTCGAACCTTCGACCAATTGGTTAAAAGCCAACTGCTCTACCGACTGAGCTAACGACCCATCTAAGTATTGCTATAAAACGATTCACTTATTGTGGTATTCATAATGCTGATAATAAGTGGTGGGTCGTGAAGGATTCGAACCTTCGACCAATTGGTTAAAAGCCAACTGCTCTACCGACTGAGCTAACGACCCATCTAAGTATTGCTATAAAACGATTCACTTATTGTGGCATTCATAATGCTGATAATAAGTGGTGGGTCGTGAAGGATTCGAACCTTCGACCAATTGGTTAAAAGCCAACTGCTCTACCGACTGAGCTAACGACCCATCTGGTGTTGTGCTGATTTATGCACTTTCAGTAAAGTGGTGTGTCATTAAGGATTAGAACCATTCGACTGATTGGTTAAAAGCCAACTGCCCTGGCTTTATAAAAAAGCGACTGAGCTAACGACCCATCTGGTGTTGCGCTGATTTATACACTTTCAGTAAAGTGGTGTGTCATTAAGGATTAGAACCATTCGACTGATTGGTTAAAAGCCAACTGCCCTGGCTTTATAAAAAAGCGACTGAGCTAACGACCCATCTGGTGTTGCGCTGATTTATGCACTTTCAGTAAAGTGGTGGGTCGTGAAGGATTCGAACCTTCGACCAATTGGTTAAAAGCCAACTGCTCTACCGACTGAGCTAACGACCCATTTAGGTATTACGATAAAATGTTCACTTATTTTGGCATCAACAATGCGAATAATAAGTGGTGGGTCGTGAAGGATTCGAACCTTCGACCAATTGGTTAAAAGCCAACTGCTCTACCGACTGAGCTAACGACCCATCTGGTGTTGCGCTGATTTATGCACTTTCAGTAAAGTGGTGTGTCATTAAGGATTAGAACCATTCGACTGATTGGTTAAAAGCCAACTGCCCTAGCTTTATAAAAAGCGACTGAGCTAACGACCCATTGTACTACTGACTATCTCATTAAATACCACTAACTTATTCTATTCATTAGAGTAAGTGGTGGGTCGTGAAGGATTCGAACCTTCGACCAATTGGTTAAAAGCCAACTGCTCTACCGACTGAGCTAACGACCCATTTACTGGTATTTCACGCCCCGAACGACCTCGCCGCTCTGAGGGCGCCTATAATACCTTTTTCATCTTCTCATGCAAGCGCAAATTCCCAATTTTTTGTCGTTTGCATGAAAAACAGACTAAGAGTATGTTTTTTAGTTAATTACGCTTTAATTGCAGCCAGTTGCTGCTGTGCAATGCGTGCTGCGGCGCTGTTTGCGTAATCTTTGACAACTTGTTGGTAGTATTGCATCGCACCAGCTTTATCACCGGTTTTCTCGGCGATCATGCCAAGCTTCACTAAACTATCGCCACGTTTATTAGAATCACTAAAACGATCAACCACAGTTTTGAAGGCTTGTTTGGCTTCTGCAAATTCGCTCTTATTAAATAATAGCTGTCCTAACCAATAGTTCGCATTCGCGGCATACACAGAGTCTGGGTATTGTTTGATAAAAGCACGGAAGGCAGGAATGGCATCGTCATACTTACGCTCTTTTAAGACTAAGTTAACGGCATTTTCATAACTTGCAGTTTCACTTAAACTACTTGCGGCAGCATTAGTCGATACCACAGAGGGGATTGATGTGGCTGCAGCTGCAGGTGCGGCAGATGCCTTTGAGGATAAATTAGCAAGCTCATCATATAACTGACGCTGACGCTCTTGCATCTGCTCAATCTGATAATTCTGTTGTTCGGTTAAACCGCGTAAATCGAGAACTTCCTGCTGCAGTGTATCAAGACGACGTTGCATCTCGAGCTCACTTTGTTGCCTCGATTTTACAATACGTTCGATACGAGCAAGTCTGTCATCACCCGAACCACCAGCAATATCTTCCACAGGAGCAGGTGCTGCAACTGCAGCGCCCGCACCAAGGAACATTGCCGTAATTAAGACGGCACGTTTCATTGTGTTACTCTCCGAGATTCAATCTTAGTAAACTAAAACTGCACGACGGTTTTTGCCAAAACCTTCATCAGTGCGAGAAAAATCAAGTGGTTTTTCTTCGCCATAGCTGACTACGCTCATTTGGCTTGGCTGTACGCCCATACCTTGTAGGTATTTAGCAACGGCTTTAGCACGACGTTCGCCCAGAGCAATGTTGTACTCAGGAGTGCCACGCTCGTCCGCATGACCTTCAATCAGTACGCGCACACTTGGGTGCTCAACTAAGTAAGTACCATGAGCTTCTAATACAGCGGCGAATTCAGTTTGAACTTCACTACGGTCGAAATCGAAGTAAATGATGTGTTCTTTTCTCAACTCTTCTAACTGCTGACGTTGCTGCTCTTCAGATGACAACATACCACCCACACCACCAGTTTGAATGCCACCATTCAGTTCGCTACCTGAACCGTTTGTTGAGCCCATTGCATCAGTTTCTGATTCTGAAGTTGAGCTACATGCACTAATAGCCATAATTGGAAGTGCTACCAACATAGCTTTTAACAACTTATTCAGATCCATTACGTGTTCCTTATAAAATTAAATGTGATTAAATCAAGGTATAACATTAGAGAAACGGAGACCAAGAAGGTGATTTCACCTCGCCTTGACCCACGGGTAATCTCGCTTTAAAGCGTCCATCCGTAGAAACAGCTGCTAATACTTGCTTGCCTTGGTGTGTAGTGCCATATATGACCATAGTACCATTAGGCGCCACACTTGGGGATTCATCCAAGCGTGTAGAGGTTAGCACCTGCATAAAACGCGTATTTAAATCCATACGCGCAATATTAAACTTACCGTTAGTACGGTTAACAAAAATCATACTACGTCCATCTGGCGTAATTGAACCACCAAGGTTCCATTCACCTTCAAATGTTTCACGACTCACTTTACCTGAACTTAACTCTACGCGATAAATTTGCGGTCTACCACCACGTTCAGAGGTGAAAATCAACGACTTCCCATCAGGATACCATGATGGTTCAGTATCGATAGCATAGTGATTGGTAATACGCTTAATCGCTTTTGTCGCAATATCGATAACATAGATCTCAGGCTGACCATCCTTAGACAGCGTCACAGCCAAAGATTTGCCATCAGGAGAGAAAGCCGGCGCACCGTTAATACCAGGGAAAGAGCTCACTTTAGTGCGCACTTGGGTATAAAGGTCTTGTACGAAAATCTCTGCTTTTTTATTTTCAAAGCTAACATACGCCAAACGACGTCCATCAGGCGACCAAGTGGGTGACATTAATGGCTCAGGTGAGCGCAGTAACATTTGCTCGTTAAAACCATCATAGTCAGCAACCATCAACTGATAAGGTGCTTTTTGAGTATGATTAACCACGACGTAGGAGATCCGCGTTAAGAATGCACCGCGAATACCGGTTAACTTTTCATAGACGATATCGCTAATTCTATGACCATATTGACGAAATTGCGCTGCTGAAATCACAGTTTGGCGACTGTCCATCAAAAATTCTGTAGCACTGACTGAGCCTTTCAATGCTTGGTTTTGTGCTTTAACTAAATCGATTAAATCAAAGCTCACCAAATACTGATCGGTTCCGTAAGGTTTCACAGTACCTAACACCACAGCTTCTGCGCCAACGCTAGACCATGAACTAGGTTGAAACTGAGCCAAAGCACCAATATTGCGCTGAGGTAGTCCGAGCTCGTCTAAAGGTTTAAAGGTACCGCTACGAGCTAAGTCAGACATCACCACATCAGCAATCGCTTGTGGCGGTGCGCCAGGACCTTGCCATACAAAAGGCATCACAGCGATGGGACGCGCTGCGTCAACACCTTCTGTGATCACAATATCCAATGCCGCTTTCGCGGGGGTGGTGCACAGCAGAACTGCCAGTGCTAACCATTTTGCCAATATTTTCATGGTGCTCCTTTAATTAAACGTTGGTTCAACGATTAAGTTAATTTCTTTCATCAAGTTATAAACAGCAGGATCCGGAGACACAGGCAGTTTGCCCGCTTTCAAAATCGCCGCTTTTGCTGCACGACAAACGTTGGGATCACCACCTTTTGTTTGGCTGCTGATCACAAACCCATCATTCGCTAAACGCACAGAGACAGTACAAGTCTTTCCACGCATAGATTCATCCACTACCAAATTACGTTGAATAGTTGATTTTATCATTGCCTGATACTTACCGACTTCACTCTGCATCTGCTTATTCATGGTTTGCGACAGCGCCGCTTGCTCAGCCGCTAATGCATCAGCCATTTCCTGCTCTTGATCGGCAAGGGCTTTGGCATCCGCTTTAGCTTTGGCATCCGCTTTAGCTTTGGCATCCGCTTTAGCTTTGGCATCCGCTTTAGCTTTGGCATCTGCTTTAGCTTTGGCATCTGCTTTAGCTTTGGCATCTGCCTCCGCTTTAGCTTTAGCTTCCGCATCTGCTTTTTGCTTACGGTCAGTTTCAGCTTTCACTGCAGCAGCTTCTTCAACCTTACGTTTTTCAGCGGCTTTTTGTGCGGCGTCTTCAGCAACCTTACGCTCCTGCTCTTTCAGCTTACGGTCGGCTTCGGCTTTGACTGCCTTTTCCTTTTCCTGCTGCTGTTTCACCTGGGCTAATTTGGTCGCTTCATTGGCTTTTTGAATCTCAATTTCCTGCTGCTTACGTTCTTGCTCTAGCTGTTTAATCTGAGCTTGTTCGCGCTCGCGTGCCTGTTTCGCTTCTTGAGCTTTGCGTTCAAGCTCGGCTTGACGTTCTTGCTCACGGCGTTCGGCATCACGCTTTTCTTGCTTAAGTTTCTCAACTTGATTAGCCACTTTTTGCTGATCAACCATAACCGCTTTGATTGCTGGTGCGCTAACTTGTTGCATAGGCTCAGGTTTGTGAGAAAAATCTATTCCTAATGCCAGAATAATTATCACGCCAATATGAATACCCGCTGAAATTGACAGAGGTAATGTTACATCTGACTTATCTGCCACCTATTTCTCCTTGGGTGAATCCGTCATCAAACCGACTGATGGCACGCCAGATTGCTGCAGTGTCACCATCAACTGAATCACTTTATCGTAAGGAATATTTCTATCGGCTTTAACCACAACAGGACGCTCAGGTTCAGTCACGATAAGTGCAGCCACTTCCGTTGCCAATTCTTCCAAATCCATAGGCACATTCGTTGAACCGCCTTTATTGAGGAAGTAATCACCATCACCATCGATTGAAGCAACAATGGGCGGCTTACTGTCATTGGGTAAAACTTCTGCCGCCCCTTGAGGCAGCTCCACTTTGACCCCTTGGGTCACTATGGGTGCTGTTACCATAAAAATAATTAACAGCACGAGCATGACGTCGATATAAGGCACCACGTTGATTTCAGCAACGGGGCGACGACGTTTGCGCTGATAAGCTGGTTGCATTATGCCCCTTCCTTCTCACTGTATGCTTGGCGATGCAAAATGCTGGAGAACTCTTCCATAAAGTTTGCGTAAGCCATTTCTAATTTATCGACTTGAGTCGAGAAACGGTTGTAGGCGATTACCGCTGGAATTGCAGCAAATAAACCCATAGCCGTTGCAATCAAAGCTTCAGCAATACCGGGGGCAACCATAGCTAAGGTGGCGTTTTCCATCGAACCAATAGCGATAAAAGAATTCATGATCCCCCATACCGTACCAAATAAACCGATATAAGGGCTAGTCGAACCAATCGTTGCTAATAACGGTA
The DNA here is from genome assembly GCF_013248875.1 of Shewanella sp. DC2-4. NCBI lineage: Bacteria > Pseudomonadati > Pseudomonadota > Gammaproteobacteria > Alteromonadales > Shewanellaceae > Shewanella > Shewanella sp. DC2-4. The sequence continues at coordinate 2,436,490 of NZ_JABRVR010000002.1, forward strand.
AGTTAGCTTCTAACTTTTCCATTTCGCGAGACAAGGTCACACGCATAGCACGCGATGTACCATCCATGACGGCATCGGGCACTTTGCTATTTAATTTATTCAGGCGTGAATATTCCTTAAAGCCAGTCACAAATAATGACTCTAAACCGCTATTATCTGGACGAGATGATAATTCTTTATACAAACGATTTAAATCAACACCTGACCAAAATTTGTCTTCAAACTTCGCCGATTTACTTTTTGCGGATGTCAGTAAGCTACGGCGTTGTAAAATCACCGTCCAAGACATCACCGACAAGCAAAGTAAAGTGAACATAACAAATTTCACTAATAAACTGGCTTGTAAAAATAACCCAACAATCGACATATCAGCTTGCACTGTCAAACTCCTGCACAATATTTAAGGGAATAGCTCGGGGACGCATACGTGATAGCGCAACACAAACAACCAGCACTGTGCCTTCACAATAACAGTCTCCCTGTTTATCGACCAAGCGTTGATGAAAGATCAACGAGGCCTTTTTCAACTCTATGACCTTAGTTTCAACAATAAGGTTCTGTTCAAAACGTGCTGCTTTGCGAAAATCGAGTTCCGCACGCTTTACGACAAAAGCGGTGTCGTCGGCTAATAACGCAGTCTGACTCACGCCAAGGGCTTTTAGCCACTCGGTTCGCGCGCGCTCAAAAAAGTTGAGGTAGTTCGAATGATAGACAACGCCACCAGCGTCGGTGTCTTCGTAATAGACTGAAATTGGCCAATGAAACATCATTTGAAAATAAGCAAATTTTGGTTGAAAAATTGACGCTTACTATACCTAGGGAAACAAGACTTGTGAATGACCCGATGAAGATATAGATAGGAATAGCGCGGGTTTCAGATGAATAGGGGCAATTGTAAAAGAGAATGGGGTCAAACGACCCCATTTTATTAACATAGTTAGTTATTTTGCGATAGCTTGTGGCAAGGTTAAGCCAAAACTCTGCCACAAGAAACTGTAGATGTCGGCAAATTCGTCGATCTTCATCGCCGTGGGCTTACCCGCTCCATGACCAGCATTTGACTCGATACGCATAATGACTGGTTTATTGCCCTGCTGTTTCTCCTGCAGCATGGCCGCAAACTTGAAACTGTGTAATGGCACAACACGATCATCATGATCCGCAGTCATTACCATAGTCGCAGGATAAGCTTGCGCTTTTACATTGTGATAGGGCGAATAAGCCAATAGCGCAGGGAATTGCTCTGCTTTATCGGCACTGCCGTATTCACTCGTCCAAGCCCAACCAATAGTGAACTTGTGGAAACGCAGCATATCCAACACGCCCACCGCAGGTAATACGGCAGCAAAAAGTTCAGGACGTTGAGTCACAGCAGCGCCCATCAACAGACCACCATTACTGCGGCCATAGGCACCGAGTTTAGAGCTGTTGGTGTATTTTTCGCTGACCAGATATTCAGCAGCAGCAAAATAGTCATCAAACACATTTTGCTTTTTGTCGAACATCCCCGCTTGATGCCAGCTTTCGCCATACTCAGCGCCGCCACGTAAACTCGGCACAGCATAAATGCCACCCATGTCTAACCAAGCGATATTGGCAGGGCTAAAACGTGGTGTCATCGAAATGGCAAAACCACCATAAGCATAAAGTAATGTCGGATTTTGACCGTTTTTCACTAAGCCCTTTTTATAGGAGAGCATCATAGGCACACGCGTACCGTCTTTGCTGCTATAGAAAACCTGTTCAGAAACATAGTCATCGGGATTAAACGAGACTTTGGGTTTAGCAATGACGGTTGAACCGCCAGTTTTAAAATCAAACTTATAGGTGGTTTCAGGCTGAATATAACTATTAAACACATAATAGAAATAATCTTTGCAGGCTTTACCAAAAGGCCCTGCCACATTGCCAAGACCAGGCAATACCACATCTTGACGCTTCTGACCACCCATACTGTAAATCGATAATTGACCTAACACATCATGTAAATAACTCACCACTAAATGGTCATTAATAATGGCGACATTATTAATCGGATCTTTAGACTCAGGAATAATCGTTTGCCATTGCGATTTATCACTATTGCGGGTGTCAATCGCAATCACTTTACCATTAGGCGCCTCTAAGTCGGTTTTGAAATAAAACACTGAACCATCATTACCGAGAAACTCATATTCAGCTTCTAATTTGAGGATCAATTCCACCACTTGGGATTTAGGCTCAAATAACGATTTATAGAAGAAACGATTACGCTTATCCGTACCTTGAGAAATCGACAGTAATAAGTATTCACCTTTCTCAGAGACATCAATGCCAAAGCCCCAATCTTTATTCTGTGGACGCTCATAAATCAATAGATCTTGATGTTGGTCTGTGCCTAATTTGTGGTAATACACTTTTTGGTTAAAATTAACGTCAGCTAAGACATCCCCCCCTGCAGGGGCATCATAACGGGCGTAGAACACACCTTGATTTTCTTTATCCCACACTGCGCTAGAAAATTTAATCCATTTCAGTTCATCGGCCAGTTTCTTACCAGTTGCGATATCAACGAACTGCCATTGCTGCCAATCTGAGCCAGAATTTGACACACCATAGGCTAAAATTTTACCGTCATTACTCACTGCCACGCCGGATAAGGCAACAGTGCCATCCGCAGACAGTTTATTTGGGTCAAGAACAGGCTTTTCAACACCATCTAAACCTTTAACATACAAAACCGATTGTGCCTGTAGGCCATCATTGCGGTAGTAAAATTGATTGTCGCCGTTTTCAAACGGAGCAGAGACTTTTTCGTAATTCCAAAGTTCTGTAATACGTTCGACCACAGCTTGTTTATTGGGGATCTTAGCGAGGTAGGCTTGACCAAAGTCTTGTTGTTCTTTTACCCACTCTTCAGTTTCAGGCGTATTGGCCTCCAGATGACGATAAGGGTCGGCCACTGCGACACCATGAATGGTTTCGACGAGGTCATCTTTTTCAGTAACAGGGTAAACGAGTTTAGTTGCGCTTGCCTGCTCAGTCGAATTTTGCTCAGGTGCATTGCCACTTTGGCAGGCACCGAGTGCCATCCCCAATGTGGCCACTAACAAACCTTGCTTTGCAAGGCGAAATCTTAATGCCATCGTGTTGTCGTCCTTCTTATGGTTTCGGGCTTAAGGCCTTTTCAGCAAGTACTATACAAGCAAAATAAATCATGGCAATGGCGTAACTTAATATGAAGTTTTTTAAGCTGTATCGTGAATTTAACAAAATAGCAGCAAGGATAAGCTTATTGAAGTGTATTATTATGCATTAATAGTGAGTTATAAGTTATTAATCAAGGTAAATAGTGACTTAAGTGATATAAATCACCTTTGTAGCCATTAGAATTACTAATGTTTATGGGCAATTTTTCTCGTTTGTTTTACAACAGGTTTCCCAATAGAATGTGCTTGTTTTCAGGAGATAACTGCTTGCAGATATCGAAAACAAAGAACTTTTAAACTGGTGTGTTCCCAACACTTCAGTTTCTTTTCTGGTTCTTATGCTTGACTTCCTTCCTTCAATTTGTTGATTGCAAATGCATTATTTTTGCGGCCCGCTTAGTTTAAGCGGGCTTTTTTTTAGCATTTCAAACACAATCCTGATTATTGCAACGGCCAAGTTTTATACATCATCGATATTACTCGTACTTATCCCACTCTCGCTTTCTGCAGTACTTGTTGAGGTGGATATGTCATCACTACAAATTAAAAAATCTCATTATTTTTACCCATACTCGCAAATTGAGCGAATCATTCGATTAAAGTGGCATACTGCCTGAACTCTCCTTCTTTTAAAAACGACAATGCCAAGTCATAAACTTGGCATTGAAAAATACTTAAAACCTAGGTAAAACAAACACTACAAAGGTTTACTGATCCGTATAACAACACGACGGTTACGCGCCCTTTCATCCATATCATCATTGGAAGCCACGTGACGACGCTCACCATGCCCGAATGTGACAATACGATCTTGAGGAATACCACTGGCAACAAAGAACTCTTTTACCGACGCAGCTCGTGTATCCGACACTTTCTGGTTTACTGAACGGCCACCATAACTGTCGGTATACGCATCCACCAGCACTAACTCTACCAAGGGATCATAGGCTAAATATTCTTGCACCCGAGACAGTTGTTGCTGGGAGAAACGAGTTAAATCGGTACCGCCTTCATCGTAATTTAATACAGTAAAAGCAATATCTTCAAAGCTATAGGGCAATAAATGCGCTAGACAAGCTTTAAACTCAGTATATTTACGGCCAAAATTAGCTGAAGACAAACCCACAGCTATCTTATTCGACTCATTATACCAATCAGCATAGTAAAACGTTGGTTCCATACCGCGACTCAACTCTGCCAACATAGACCAAGCTGCGCGCTTAGGCACTTCCCCGTTAAAGTACTTTTGATAATGTAATGAAGTGATCTCTTTCGATACCACACCAGGACGCCACTGCGGCGCGCGGCTAATTAATTTCGCCTGCGTCACTTGATCAGGTTTTACCCACATATCTAAGGTAAAAGTCATATTCTGCTGTTTACCCGCTTCACTGGTAAAAATCGCTTTACCGTAAGAAGGAATATCATGCTCAAGGCGACAGACGATGGGAGTATTTTCACTCACTCGCCACTGGGAATCACTTAAAGAGGCGACATAATGGCGCAACTCTGCCATTGCAGTTGCTGGAACGCATAAAATTGATACTAATATCAGTTTTCGCCACATAGCCTTTACTCATGTTTAATCGGTTACATGGCTTTATCGGCAAACTATTTAGTTCCTTTAGCTCATAAAACCACCAATCAAGCATGACACACCCCAACACATTTAGCATAATAGCGCCCTGTGAATTTTCTTGAGTACTTTATGAGTGACATTTGCGACGCGAACAAATTGAAATACCGATTTCGAGGCTACTTTCCCGTAGTCATTGATGTCGAAACTGCGGGCTTCAACTCTCAAACCGATGCGTTGCTAGAAATTGCCGTCACCCTACTAAAAATGGACAATGAAGGTGTGATAGGAATCGATAAAACCCTACACTTCCACATTGAGCCCTTTGAAGGCGCAAATTTAGAACCCGAAGCGTTAGCATTCAACGGTATTGATCCCACTAATCCGTTACGGGGAGCGGTGAGCGAGAAAGAAGCCTTTTTGGAAATCTTTAAAGCCGTGAAGAAAGCCCAAAAAGCCTCCGACTGCCATCGTAGTATCATAGTGGCGCACAATGCGGCATTCGATCATGGTTTTGTGAGTAAGGCGATAGAACGTTGCGACTTAAAACGCTCGCCGTTTCATCCTTTTGCCACCTTTGACACAGCAACGCTCGCCGGACTCGCCATTGGTCATACCGTACTTGCCAAGGCATGCATTATGGCGGGTATTCCCTTCGATAATAAAGAAGCCCATTCGGCGCTATATGATACCGAACGTACCGCGGAGCTTTTTTGTCATATCGTGAATCGTTGGAAATCATTAGGTGGCTGGCCATTACTGGCTGTGGATGCACAGGATGCAGAAAGCGGTACTGTGGAATAAATTTAACAGTTAACAATAGATCTTAAGCAATGAAAAAACAAAAAAGCTGCCATTGGCAGCTTTTTTCATTTAACAGGCGACTGTGATTAGAAAAGTACTAATTACAGTGAGCTTGCGTTTTCAGACAGGTAAGCAGCAACACCTTCAGTGCTTGCATTCATACCTTTATCGCCTTTTTCCCAGCCAGCAGGACAAACATCACCGTGCTCTTCATGGAATTGCAGTGCATCGATCATACGTAGCATTTCATCAACGTTACGGCCTAATGGCAGATCGTTAACGACTTGGTGACGAACCATGCCTTCTTTGTCGATCAAGAATGAACCACGGAAAGCCACACCCGCTTCTGGATGCTCAACATCGTATGCTTTACAGATTTCATGTTTAACGTCAGCCACTAGCGTGTATTTAACTTGGCCAATACCGCCTTTTTCAACTGGGGTGTTACGCCATGCATTGTGGGTAAACTGAGAATCGATAGACACACCAATCACTTCTACGCCACGCTTAGTGAACTCTTCCATACGGTGATCAAAAGCGATCAACTCTGATGGGCAAACGAAAGTGAAGTCAAGTGGATAGAAGAATACGACGGCTGGTTTGCCTTTGATGGCTGCAGTCAAGTTAAAGCTATCAACGATTTCGCCAGAACCTAATACAGCTGCAGCAGTAAAATCAGGAGCCTGACGGCCTACTAATACGCTCATTTTATATCTCCATCTATGAGTTGAACTAAGTGTAAGGCAAGATGCCTTCTAGCCAGTATGTTCTCAACCTAGGTCAAGTTAAATCCTTACTGATTAAAAGGTGTTCTTACCAATCAAATCCTTAGGCATTATAAGTCGTGTGCTGTGCCTTACAACCTATTTAAGACCAATATCACATTTTTCAAGGGTATTTCCGTTTTGCCTGACTAAGGATAGAGCAATCTGCGTATCCAGTGTGCGGAGTAATCCACATTCAGCTAACAGACAAAAACCAGCATGATCACATTTTCAGATATTTTTCCGATAACGCCTCGGCAAACTGGACATCCACTGCCTTTGCAGTCGAAAATAGCTCCTTTGGCTTAAAGAATTAAGAAAATTGATAATGAATGCAGTCGTAATTGCAGTGTGCTTAATGTTAGCACTCAGTTTAGCTAGGGTGAATGTGGTTGTCGCCCTGACCGTGAGCGCCCTCGTGGCGGGATTAGTAGGCGGAATGGATCTGCACCAAACTATAGATGCCTTTAATACAGGCTTAGGTGGCGGCGCACAAATTGCGCTCAGTTATGCATTATTAGGCGCCTTCGCTGTCGCACTATCGCATTCAGGCTTAACGACGCTGATTTCTAGAAGCATCATTAGTAGCCTTGGACAAGATCCTAATCCCACTAACACTAACTGGGTACGATGGTTACTGCTGTTATCGCTACTCGTCATGTCGATGGCTTCACAGAATATTTTACCGATCCATATCGCCTTCATTCCGATTTTAGTGCCACCACTCTTACATGTGATGACCAAACTGAACATCGACCGTCGCCTTGTGGCTTGTGTTCTCACCTTCGGCCTAGTCACCACCTATATGATTTTACCGATTGGGTTTGGTGGCATTTTCTTAAATGATATTCTGCTTTCCAATTTAACCAGCAATGGCTTAGCCGCTGCTCGTGAGCAAATTCCGCCAGCCATGTTAATCCCTGCCGCGGGTATGGTCGTAGGGTTACTCACTGCAGTATTCATCAGTTACCGTAAACCTCGGACTTACGACGAGGCAAAAGTGTTGGTCGCTGAACCTGAAGAAAATCTCAACAAACGCAATATCATCATTGCTGCACTGGCGATATTAGCCACTCTCGTCGTACAGCTCGAAACTGACTCTATGATTTTTGGCGCCTTAGTCGGCTTCATGATTTTCAGTTTTTCGGGTGCCTTGAAGCATGTCGCCGACCAAGATATTTTCAACCAAGGTGTGCGCATGATGGCCAATATCGGCTTTATCATGATTTCAGCCGCAGGCTTTGCCGCAGTAGTGAAAGAAACCGGTGAAGTGGGTACGCTTGTGGCCTCGCTTAGTGAGATTATTGGTAACAATAAAGCCCTCGCAGCCTTTTTGATGCTACTGGTTGGTCTACTGATCACTATGGGAATTGGGTCGTCTTTCTCCACCATTCCAATTATCGCGACGATATATGTACCATTGGCATTGAGTTTTGGTTTTTCAGTAGCCGCCACAATCGCGTTAGTCGGCACTGCCGCCGCGCTGGGTGATGCGGGCTCGCCAGCATCAGATTCCACCTTAGGTCCCACTGCAGGTTTGAATGCCGATGGTCAACACGATCACATTCGTGACAGCGTGATCCCAACATTTATCCACTACAATATTCCACTATTAGTGTTTGGTTGGATTGCGGCCATGGTGTTGTAAGTGTTATCGCAGATGTTTATATTACCGTATTAGAAAGTAAAAACAGCGCGGCATTCTCCGCGCTGTTTTTTATCTCGGGTATTCACTTTTATTGCGGGCAGCAGGTTAACTCACTGATTCACTCGATAACTCACGTAATAATGAACGTGATAATGAACGTGATAATTAAGATGTCGGGTCAAGCTTGCGACTTCCTTGCTTATTCTTTTTATCTTCATATAACGCTTTATCCGCCGCTTGTAGCACTGCCTCAAAGGAAGCATAATCTTGCGAATCAGCCACACCGCAGGAGACTGTCAGCACATTTAAAAACTGCCGCTCTGCGACCGCCTGACGTAAATGTTCAGCCAACAATAAGGCCCGTTCAAAAGTACAATTAGCCAAGATGACGACAAACTCATCACCGCCGGTTCTGATTAACAAATCATTTTCTCGAAATACACTGCGCATCGCATCAACAATTTGCATGATCGCCATATCCCCGAGTTTATGCCCATAGGTATCATTAATGGTTTTGATTTTGTCGCCGTCCACGCAAATCACCGCGTAATGCCCCTTCGTTGCGACATCAAACAGTGTGGTCTCATAGACTTTCTTATTATAGGTTCGAGTAAAAGCATCCAATAACATCGCTTCACTAAACCGTTGACGCTCAGTACGAAGTTTCCTAAAACGATTGATATTAATTTGAACGAAGAAGATCACGATAGATAACAAAAACCATAGGGGCAAATTCCACACAATGAAACGAAATATACTGATTTTATATGTCAGTGAAGTCATGTTATCTAAATGATTTGTCATCGAATAAAACAAGAACTCCGGCGTCAATTCAGCCCAAAGGCTATCTGTCGTGATCACCAACTCAGTACCATAATCCGTTTTCTGCAATTCAACATGTTTATTACGCATAAAAACCGACGTCATTAGGGCCGTGTCGGCAATAACATCACCGATGAAATGATTAGGATCATTAGATGATGAAATCGGTGATGCCATCGATAAAATGACTTTCCCACTAACTTCATCTTGATAAGGAATGGATAATACGATTCCATCGGCTAAGGACTCTGGGGTCGCGTCTTTCGCGCAATATTGCAGACTCTGACAAAACTCATTCGTTGAAGTACGGTCTTTAATCAGCCGCGCTTTTACGTCCTCAGGAATTGGGGAGGCAAAATACATGGCATCACTGCGATAAAGTCCCACATACAGGAATATATCTTCGACATTGGTCTTTTTACTGGTTTTACTGGAATAGAGATAATCAAAATAGCGTAATACTTGCTCTTCTTCTGCGGAAAGCACTCCCCCTTGCGGCAGCATTAATCTAGAAGGGTCGAGTTGAAAAAGCGCTAAAGAGGATTTATTGAAATCAATAATATCGTGCAGAGATAAGCTTTTACCGAGCAGTTCAATATAACTCGGTGTAAGTTGCTCGTTTTTTACAAAAGACACAAAGGATTTATGCTCTCTATCGATTTTAAACGGTAATAGAATAAGTAGGAGTACGACAAACAAGAGGGTCGCAAATTCAAATGATCGACGCAATAATAACCAGTTGAGAGCCGAATTTCCCATAATTCCTCTTAATCCCTGTTCTACCGACAATGTACCTTGCACAAAACGTAAACTGCGATCAATAAAATTGCAAAATAAGCCAATAAAAACAACTTCAATAGATAATTATTATTTACCTTATCCTAAACTTTAGCAGCTTAAGATAAAGTTGTTATTACTGTATTGAACAAAAACAAAAAGGGAGCCTAGGCTCCCTTACTGACCACATCCGCTCAATTGAGCATCAGCAACTCTGATTATTTAGTAACTTCGGCTATTTAGTACCAAAGATTTTATCGCCCGCATCACCCAGACCTGGCAGGATATAACCTTTCTCGTTTAAGCATCTATCGATAGCGGCAGTATATAATTCGATATCCGGATGCGCCGCTTCTAAGGCTTTAATGCCTTCAGGCGCAGCCACTAGCACTAAGGCCTTAATTGAAGTACAACCGCGCTTTTTCAATAAATCGACGGTCGCAATCATAGAACCACCTGTCGCCAACATAGGGTCGACAACTAAGGCGATACGCTCGTTCATGTCGCTGGCCAGCTTCTCAAAATAAGGCACTGGCTCAAGGGTCTCTTCATCACGGTAAATACCGACAACTGAGATACGCGCACTTGGAATGTGCTCGAGTACGCCGTCCATCATACCCAAACCCGCACGTAAAATTGGCACGACAGTGACTTTTTTACCTTTGATTTGATCGACTTCAACCGGACCATTCCAGCCTTCAATCGTCACCGTTTCAGTTTCGAAATCTGCGGTAGCTTCATAGGTTAATAAACTACCCACTTCGGCGGCTAGTTCACGGAAACGTTTAGTGCTAATGTCACCTTCGCGCATTAAACCGATTTTGTGACGCACTAAAGGATGTTTAACCTCGACAACTTTCATTTTTCTCTCCTGCTTATTTTTCGGCGTATTATTTTAGGCAAATTTTTCAGATTCTAGTTGATTTGTTTACTAGGTAAAACAGAAAGTTTTGCCATTCGGTCTAATCGTGAGCTATCTCGCAAGAATAATCCCCAATCGTCTAAGATACCTACTGTGATTTACTATTTTGTGACCAAACTCAATACCTCTAAAAATAGAATATCTCGCATTCAGACCAAAAAAACTCCGCCGAGGGGCATAAATCCAAATCATGACTTTCGACCCCTAGCACAAGCTGGTAGAATACCGCCGCATAAAATCCAATAACGATGTACCCGAGAGGATCCCTCCGTGAGCACACCTACCCCACTGAGCTATAAAGATGCCGGCGTTGATATTGATGCAGGTAATGCACTGGTAAGTAACATTAAAGCAGCCGTTAAACGTACCCGTCGTCCAGAAGTTATGGGCAACTTAGGTGGTTTTGGCGCCCTGTGTGAAATCCCCACTAAATACAAACAACCGGTTTTAGTGTCTGGCACCGATGGTGTTGGGACTAAATTACGTTTAGCTATCGACTATAAAAAACATGACACTGTCGGCATAGACTTAGTTGCCATGTGTGTGAACGATCTGATCGTCCAAGGCGCTGAGCCACTGTTTTTCCTCGATTACTACGCAACAGGCAAACTCGATGTTGAAACGGCAACGTCCGTCGTCAACGGCATCGGCGAAGGTTGTTTCCAATCTGGTTGTGCGTTAATTGGCGGTGAAACCGCTGAAATGCCAGGCATGTATGAAGGTGAAGATTACGACCTAGCGGGTTTCTGCGTGGGTGTAGTTGAAAAAGCCGACATTATTGACGGTAGCAAAGTGGCAGCGGGTGATGCACTTATTGCATTAGCCTCAAGCGGCCCTCATTCAAATGGTTACTCTTTAGTACGTAAAGTATTAGAAGTGAGCCAAGCAGACCCTCAGCTAGATCTCAACGGCAAACCGCTGATTGAACATCTACTTGAGCCAACCAAAATTTACGTAAAATCATTGCTCAAACTGATTGAAGCATCTGATGTCCATGCGATGGCGCACATTACTGGCGGCGGCTTCTGGGAAAACATCCCACGCGTACTGCCAGATAATTTAAAAGCGGTTATCCAAGGCGATTCATGGCAATGGCCCGCTGTTTTCAGTTGGTTAATGGAAAATGGCAACATTGCAGAATACGAAATGTATCGCACCTTCAACTGTGGCGTCGGCATGTTAGTCGCGCTGCCAGCCGATAAAGTGGATGCAGCACTTGCATTACTGGCTGCAGAAGGCGAACAAGCATGGCTTATCGGTGCTATCGCACATCGTGAAGGCAATGAAGAGCAAGTGGAGATCCTGTAATGCCCCAGAGCTGTCGTGTAGTTGTATTAATTTCCGGGAATGGCAGTAACCTGCAAGCGGTTATCGACGGTTGCGATGATAATCTGCAGGCCGAAGTTGTCGGAGTCATCAGTAATAAACCCGATGCCTATGGCCTAGTGCGCGCCCATCATGGCGAAATTGATACCAGCTGCGTGATAGCTCATCAAGGTGAATCTCGCTCTGAATACGATGCACGTTTAATGACAGTGATTGAAAAGTATCAGCCCGATTTAATCGTGTTGGCGGGATTTATGCGGATCTTAACTGATGATTTCGTGAATCATTACCTAGGTCGCATGATCAATATTCATCCTTCGCTGCTACCTAAATACACTGGCTTAAACACCCATCAACGTGCCATAGACGCAAACGATAGCGAACATGGTGCCAGCGTGCATTTTGTCACGCCAGAGCTGGATGCTGGCCCAGTGATATTACAGGCCAAAGTGCCTGTTTATGAAGACGATACGGCTGATATGCTCGCCGCCCGCGTGCATGAGCAAGAACATGCTATTTATCCGCTCGTGGTGAAATGGTTTAGTCAGCAACGTCTTAACATGCAAAATGGCCAAGCCTATCTCGATGGCAACCTTATCGGCCCAAGCGGTTACGCGCCCGATTAGTTCCACTTGACCGAAAGTTGTACCAATCAAAAAAATAGAGACCTTCGGGTCTCTATTTTTTTAACTATTTTCAACAAAAGCATTGTTTTCTGAGGCAATGTGGCATTAGATAACTTAACGAAAAAGTGATTTTTGATCGGCATGACAAGAGACTATTAGATGAAAAATATTATCTGCGATATCGATGGTGTACTACTGCACGACAATAAACTGATCCCCGGCAGCGACAAATTTATCCAGCGCATTTTAGAGCAAGGCAATCCGTTAGTAATATTGACTAACTATCCCGTACAAACGGGTAAGGATCTGCAAAACCGTTTAAGTGCCGCCGGTATTGATATTCCTGAAGAATGCTTTTACACCTCTGCCATGGCAACCGCCGACTTTTTAAAACACCAAGAAGGCAGCAAGGCCTATGTCATTGGCGAAGGCGCCCTCACCCACGAACTCTACAAAGCAGGCTTTACCATTACCGATATTAATCCCGATTTTGTGATTGTCGGTGAAACCCGCTCATACAACTGGGAGATGATCCATAAAGCCGCAGGCTTCATCGCACGCGGCGCGCGCTTTATTGCCACCAATCCCGATACTCATGGTCCAGCCTACAGCCCTGCTTGTGGCGCACTCTGCTCGCCCATCGAACGTATTACCGGTAAAAAACCTTTCTACGTGGGCAAACCGAGTGCTTGGATTATTCGCTCGGCGCTTAATCATATTGATGGACACTCGGAAGACACTGTCATCATAGGCGACAATATGCGTACCGATATTTTGGCGGGCTTCCAAGCTGGGCTTGAAACCATTCTGGTCACTAGCGGCGTGAGTAAACTTGAAGATATCGACAAAGAACCCTTCCGCCCGAACCATGTGTTTGCCTGCGCGGGCGATATTGACGTTGTTTAAACAGATGTCTAATCCTACGTCTAGCAATTCATCCTTGCCAGTCGCTTAAATATTACCTATGCAACACGCCTCGCCCAAAGGCGTATTGCATAGGGTAAAGCAACATTAAGTAACATATTCACCTTCTTCTCAGCCTTGTGGCTCACAGCGGCTTGCTTCATGATAAGTCTCGCTTCTGATTGATTAACAGAAATCTAAAATACCTTAATTAAAACAACAGTAGGATTAACCTATGCGACGTCTGTATCCCCTCTGTGCGTTGGCCATGCTCAGTGCCTGTAGTCCGAATGCATCACAGCCTGATGGCAACAGCACTTTGGCTGAACTCAAACCAGTGCAGTTTAATGAAGCGCGCTTTAGAAATGATATTAAAGCCCTGTCATCCGATGAATTTGAAGGCCGCGCGCCCACCACTCACGGTGAAAAACTCACCTTGGATTATTTGACCAAAGCCTTTACAGAGATGGGACTCAAGGGCGCGTACCAAGGCAGTTTTTTACAACCTGTGCCTATGGTGAGCTATACCGCAGATGAAGCGCAGCAAGTCACGCTGGCAGGATTACCCTTTAAATACCGAAAAGATCTAGTGCTCAGCAGTCGCCACGATAACGGTGGTATTAGTATTGAGAACGCACCATTAGTCTTCGTCGGCTATGGGGTGAATGCCCCTGAATATGGTTGGAATGATTACCAAGATCTCGACATGAAAGGCAAAATCGCGGTGATCTTAGTGAACGATCCCGGCTTTGCTCGCCCTGACTCGGGTAAATTCAACGGCAAAGCCATGACCTATTACGGCCGTTGGAGCTACAAATTTGAAGAGGCCAGTCGTCAAGGTGCACTCGGCGCACTGATTATCCATGATACCGAGCCCGCCTCTTACCCTTGGTCCGTGATAGAAAATAGTTGGACTGGACCACAGCAAGATCTGGTCCTCAGTAAAGCAGAACAAGATAGCCGTATCCAAGTCGAAGGCTGGCTTACACTGGACGCAGCTACACAACTGTTCGATAAAGCCGGTTTATCACTGCCTAATTTAATGGCACGCGCCGCCGACAGCTCAATCAATTTACCCCTTGAGCAAACGGCCAACATCGCCTTTAAAAATAAAGCCGAATACGCAAATAGCTACAATGTGGTCGCCACACTCCCCGGCAGCACACAAGCCAACGAGCAAATCCTCTACACCGCCCATTGGGATCACATAGGTAAAGACGAGACGAAAGCAGGCGATCAAATTTATAACGGCGCCATGGATAATGCCTCGGGCACTGCCGGCATTCTCGAAATCGCCAGACAATTAGCCGACAATGCCAAACAAGGCCATGGTTTAGCGCGCTCGGTCACCTTTATCGCTACCACAGGTGAAGAACAGGGCTTACTCGGTTCACGCTATTACGCCGCCAATCCACTTTATCCTATCGACAAAACCGTGGCAGTGTTAAACCTCGACAGCACTAATATCTATGGCAAAACCAAAGACTTCACCATCGTCGGCAAAGGTAAATCTGAGTTAGAAACTTATCTTATCGATGCGGCTAAACAACAAAACCGCATCGCCATGGGTGAGAAAAATCCCGCTTCGGGCGGTTTCTTCCGTTCAGATCATTTCAGCTTTGCCAAACTTGGCGTGCCCGCCGTCTTTGCCGGCGGCGGTAGCAACCCCGTTGACGAAGCCACGGCTGCTTATAAAACCCAGATGCAAGCCACAATGAAGGGCTGTTATCACAATGTCTGCGATGAATATCGTGAAGATTGGGATTTAAGCGGCGCACTGCAAGACTTGCAAATCTACTACCAAGTCACACGCACATTGGGCAACAGCCAAGATTGGCCGGGATATTATCAAGGCACAGAATTCAATAGCCTGCGCCCAGCCAAAATAACGCTGGTAACGGACGCAAAATAACAAGCTAAGTCTTTAGCTTCTTGCGAGAGACCGTTGGGTTAGTCATCTCTTATTGACGTCTGCTTGAAATAAAGCGCCTCCTCCGCCAGCCAAAGCGCCAAACAAGACCTATAAGCACGTGAACCATTCACGTGCTTTTTTGTTTTCAGCCCACAAAAAATGCCGTTATCGCGAAATATCCATCCTGCCACACAATTCTGAATAGTCTTATGCCATTGGTTGATGTCAAACTCGGCGCATTAATTGATTAAAAATAAAACACTTAAACGGGGCAACTCATTGTTTAAGGTCTTTTTTAGCGGTTTTTCTATCATCGATACTTTTTTAAAACACATTGTGAATTCCCCAAAACCCCTCATGCCAAATCAGATAATAAAAACAAATCATCAAAAAATAACGCAAATTAAATGAATTATTATCAAATAAAAGCATTAAACACAAACATCTAAATCAATAAAAACACCAATAAACAGATAAAACATCAAAAATAGTATTTGGCAAATACCTAAATTGCTGGCACATTAAACCTCAATTGAGACATCCTCAAATGACAGACAGTGTGGGAGTTGTACTATGTGTTCAATCTTTTCGATTTTAGATATCCAATCTGATGCCAAAGAACTGCGCCAAGTCGCGCTAGAAATGTCTAAGCTCATGCGCCACCGTGGCCCTGACTGGTCAGGTATTTATGCCAGTGATAAGGCAATTCTTGCCCACGAACGTTTAGCGATTGTTGACATTGAACACGGTGCTCAGCCACTGCTGACCGAAGATGGCAGTTTGATCCTCGCGGTCAACGGCGAAATCTATAACCACAAAGAATTGAAAGCCCAGTTAGGCGATAAGTACAGCTATCAAACCAACTCTGACTGCGAAGTGATCTTGGCGCTGTATCAAGAATACGGCACTGAATTTCTTGATAAATTAAACGGTATCTTCGCCTTTGTGTTATATGACAAAGCCCAAGACAGATACCTTATCGGCCGCGATCACATGGGTATCATCCCGCTATATACAGGCCGTGACGCTGCGGGTAACTTCTATGTTGCCTCCGAGATGAAAGCGCTGATGCCAGTGTGTAAAACGGTAGAAGAATTCTTACCGGGCCAATATTTGTACTCAAGCGATGCCGCCGCGGTGAAATACTACACTCGCGATTGGCAAAGCTATGATGCGGTTAAAGATAACCCAGCCAGCCAAGAAGAATTGCGTGACGCATTAGAAGCGGCGGTCAAGCGCCAATTAATGTCAGACGTGCCCTATGGTGTGTTGCTGTCGGGCGGCTTAGATTCATCGATCATTTCCGCCGTGACGCAAACCTTTGCTAAACGCCGCATTGAAGACGATGGCGAAACCAACGCTTGGTGGCCACAGTTACATTCCTTTGCCGTCGGCCTTGAAGGTGCGCCAGATTTAATCGCCGCCAAAAAGGTCGCCGAAGCGATTGGTACGATTCACCATGAGATCCATTTCACCTTCCAAGAAGGCTTAGATGCGATTAAAGAAGTGATCTATCACTTAGAAACCTACGATGTCACCACCATACGTGCTGCCACGCCAATGTATTTAATGGCGCGTAAAATCAAAGCGATGGGCATTAAGATGGTGTTATCGGGTGAAGGTGCTGACGAGCTATTTGGCGGCTATTTATACTTCCATAAAGCGCCAAACGCACAGGCATTCCACGAGGAGTTAGTCCGCAAACTCGATAAGCTGCATCTGTTCGATTGTCTGCGAGCCAACAAAGCCATGGCCGCTTGGGGATTAGAAGCTCGCGTGCCCTTCCTCGATAAAGAGTTTATGGATGTGGCGATGCGCATCAACCCTGAAGCGAAAATGTCTAAGGATGGCCGTATTGAGAAACATATTCTGCGTAAAGCCTTTGAGCACAAATTGCCAAAAGAAGTAGCGTGGCGTCAGAAGGAACAATTCAGTGACGGCGTTGGCTACTCTTGGATTGACGGTTTGAAAGAACAAGCTGCAGCGCGTGTGGATGATTTACAATTGGCGAACGCGAAATTCCGTTTCCCATACAACACGCCAGAAACCAAAGAAGCTTATTTCTATCGCTGCTTCTTTGAGGAACATTATCCACTGAGCGGCGCTGCAGAAACGGTTCCAGGCGGTAAATCCGTCGCCTGTTCAACGCCAGAAGCATTGGCTTGGGACGAAAGCTTACGCGGCATTATCGACCCATCAGGCCGAGCAGTACGCTCTGTACACACCTCAAGTTATTAATAGCCTAACGTTGAAGGACTAAGTTCATAAATTAGGTTAATGAGCTAGATTGATGAACTGGTTAATACAGCCAACCACAAGCGCTACCCTAGGGTGGCGCTTGTATTTTAATGCTTTTTACTTTTATTGCTTACTCACGTACAAAATGGTGACTTAGCTAAAATACCAAACTAGGCCGACAGCGCACTGAATGGCTTGATTTGAGAGTGAGCTTGAATGTGGGTTTGAGTGTGAGCGTTGGTTTGCACTTGAGTTTGAAAATAAGCATTACTCTGCGTCAACGCCATCGGATCTAAGCTTAAAAACTGCTTTCCAGCACTCAGCCCCACATGATAATCATGGCGTAAATCCGCATCGGTACTGCCCAGCAATTTACTTTGCAAATTTTCAGCAGCAAAAATCTGCACTATCTCCACATCCTCTGGCGGATTAGCGATGAAATCCAATTCATCCTGATAGGCTTGTTCGTGCTGCACTAAGTAATCTATGGTTTTCGGACAAAAGCCAGAAACACAAATCCAAGATTTTAATTTGTGAACCCAAGCCGATTGCGCCTGAAAATCCTCGCTCACAGTACGGATCACCACAATTTTGCGGGCACCACGACGATAGGCCTCACGCACAGGTAAAGGCGCTGCTAAACCGCCGTCGAGATAAAAATCACTATCAATACCTTCGCTTAATGCAGTGCCATGATCAGAGGCGCTGTTATCAGAAGCGTTATGATTAGCCGCGCCGTTATTAGAAGCCTTGTCGCTATTACAGGCGCGGTCACTCAGCCAAGGCGTGAGTTTCACCCCTTGTTTATACAAAAATGGTAATGCGCTAGAAGCTTTTAGCAATTCGCGCCACTGGCTTTTACTGCTTGGACTTAAAAAATAACCTTTGCGATCACTGGCATTCGTAGTTGTGATCAGTAACTGCCGATGACCGAGTGAGGCTGCCGCCGCGTTAAGATCTAATTTAAACATCCCTTGTCGAGTCTGCTCAAAATACCAATCTAAATCGACTACATTGCCGCCGACTAACCCGCGACCAAGTCGATAGAAACGTTTATGGCGCGATAAACCGCGGATTAAGCGTTTGGCATACCCCTTTTGGCGGGCCAAAAAACTGCTGAGATTCTGTGAGCCTGCTGAGGTACCGATAAACAAATCAAAGGGATCGAATCCGCCATCAAGCCAAGCATCGAGCACGCCTGCGGTGAATATACCCCGCTGACCACCACCTTCTGCAATCAGGGCCACCTGTGGGCTAGCGTTAGATTGAGGGTCTTTGGAGGCTAAGTGGCTGACGGCGTGCATAGGAAAACCTTATCGAATAATTCATATAAGGCGAGTCTAAACAAGCTGAATCAGAAATGATAACGGATAGAAACTATCATCTTAATAGATAAAAACTATTAAGATGATAAGTCACACAAGGTTAATCCATGCTCAAGGCACGAATACAGACAGAGAGCTACGGCGGTTATTCGCGCAAGATTAACCCATTCGCTCCAGCTTGCTCATCATCCTTAACGAACAAGCTATTTTTACATCAATGCATTAAAACTTATGACTCAGTTCAAGCGTGATATTACGCGGCTCACCGGGGAAATGGCCATTACGCTCGCTAAAACCACTGACGGCATATTCTTTATCGAAGATATTTTTAAGATTTAAGCGAACTTGAGTTTGATCCCACTGGGTCGTCCAGCTCATGTCAAAAATCGTATGGGGCTTCACCGTTTGGCCATCGAGGCTGAACTGCTCGCCCACATAGTCCATACCAAAAGCAATCGCCGAATCGAGTGCATTGATATCGTAACGGGTCCATATCCCTGCTTGATGGCGCGGCGCATTGGCAAAGTGCTTACTATCAAACGTATTGGTTAAACTATCGTTCGTTACCCCTTTAACCACTTCGGTCTCGTTATAGGCATAGTTTGCCGTGACGGTCAGGTTATCGGTTAAATCCCCCACCAGCGTCCATTCAAGGCCTTGACTGTGTACTTCACCCAAATTAAGTAAAGCGGGAATGCCATCGTCATCGCCAGTATCTAAAGGGTTAGCTTGGGCGACATTTTGTTTTTCAATCCGATACACAGCGAGCGTGGTCATAAACTGGCCATCAAGCCATTCATTTTTCATCCCAAGTTCAATTTGATTGCCCGTTTCTGGCTCGAGGAAACCATCACCAATATCTTCCGCTTGATTGGTTAAAGATGCTGGATTGAAGCTCTCTGAGTAATTCAAATAAAAGGACATTGAATCAATTGGGCGATAATTAAGCCCTGCTCTTGGCGTTATCGCGTTATCGCTGAAGGAGAAACCAGTATTTTTATCATAATCATCAAACTGGCTAAAACGCAGACCGGCAATCAATGACCACTGTTCATTAAAGTGCAGATGTTCCTGTACATAAATGCCGTAACGGTTAGCGCGGGTACCATCGGTATTTTTATCCTTCAAGTTGTAACTATTAGGGTTGGTTTCACCATAGTTAAGGTCAAAAATATTCAAGTTACCAACACCATCTTTATCAGTCGCCAATTTGTACTGATATTCAGTTTCGACATAGTGATAGTCGCCGCCGAACAGGAATTCATGTTCAAAACCTAAAGCATCGAATGCATAGACAAAATCATTGGTTAAACTGATTTCATCATTAGCCCGTGCTTGAACTCGGTATTCACGCTTAATGGTGCCATCACCCATAATGGGCTTTTTATTGGCATCTAAGGTCGCCCAACCTCTCGATTCATGATATTGCTGCGTGGAATCATTATTCAGATAACGGATCTGAGTCTTGACCGAGAAATTATCGGTAAATTGATGATCGAGAATCGATTGCAGCACCAGTGCATCCATCTTCTGGAAGTCACTCTTCTCATTGGCATTATAGGATGGCGCAACCAGGAAGTTACCGTCATTATCGACAGGAACGCCGCGCAGTCGATTGCCACCTAAATCCTGCTTAATAATATCGAAAGTGGTAGTGAGCTTAGTATCATCACTGATTTCGTAGAGTAACCCACCCGCCACTTCGGCATTTTGACTATCGGCATTATTGCGAAAACTATCTTCCTGCTGATAATAGGCGCCAAAGCGATAGGCAAGATTTTGGGTTAGGCCACCAGTGAAATCCAGCGAGCCCCCCATCATATCCTCGCTGCCTGTGCTTAATGTCAGCTCTTTACTCTCGACAAAGGTTGGTTTTTTAGTGACATAGTTGATCATGCCGCCGGGTTCACCGCCGCCATAAAGTGCGGATGCAGGACCTTTTAACACTTCAACCCGCTGCACATTAAAGAGTTGCGGCACAGAAAATCCCGAATAGGGATCGCCCCTTACCCCATCATAAAAAACGTTGGCATCGTCGCGGAAACCGCGAAAGGTCACGCCCGAATAACTGAACTCACTCACGCCCGCAATAGAGCGGTATAAATCGGTAATATTGCGCGCGGCTTGGTCGACGATTAATTGCTCGGTCAGCACTTGCACCGACTGCGGCAATTCCATCACATTAATCGCCGTCTTAGTGCCAACCGTCGTTTCTTTATCGACGTACATTTGCATCGCGCGGCCATGGACGGCAATACGCTCAGGTGCTGCGAGTTTTACCTCCCCATCGGCTGCGGATTGAGTCGATGCAGGACTGGGGACTGGTGAGCTCGTAGACAAGGTCTGCTGTGGAGCCTCTTTATCGGGTACGGTTTCAGCGGCAAATGCCGACTGATGTTGAGCGAGTGCAAGCGCGATTAATGAGTAGGCGAAACGAGTCTTCACAGAATGTCCCCAGCGCGAGCGCATAAAAATGGCATAAACCAAAGGGTTTACAAATGTATTCAAACGAATTGGCCGTCATTATAAAGAATGATTTGCGAATAACAATAATTATCATTTGAACTTACACAATTGTGAAAGGTGTTTAATAAATCATCGACATCAGCCCACATAATCCTTGTTATGTTTGGTTATGACTCAAACGAAAGAGAGCGCCAATAACACAAACCTTCGATGGAAGTTTTAATGTGGAATAAGAAAGAGACTCACAGCATCCAGCTGAGTACTTGCGTGCAGATTAATAAAAACAATAAGTTAAAGATTTAAACGATATAAAAATAAAAACCAGCGACAAGACGCTGGTTTTGACTGTTGTTGAGCTGTTTTTAAGCAAAGGCTTAACTCAGCCTATAAGGTGAATGCTTAAAAGATAGCTTCATCCAATTGAGTTAGCATTTCACTCGCCTGCTCGATTTGCTTACGCAGACTGCGACCTTGCACCGCCCAGTAAGCCATGTAGAAATCGGCAGTTTTCAATTTAGCTTGGTAAAACGCGGTTTCTTCAGTGCCCTGCTCCAGCGCCGCTAATGCCACCGCGGCACTTCTGGCCCACATCCACGCCAGTGCCGTCACCCCAAATAACTCCAAATAAGCCATTGAAGCTGCGCCAATAATGTCAGGATTGGTCGCTGCCTGCGAAGCTAAATAACCACTAGCCTTTTGCAAATCACCCGCACAATCCATTAAACCACTCACGTAAGGTTGCATCGCCGCATTCGTGCTATGTGACTTAATAAACTCTGTCACTAACGCCGACCATTGCTGCATCGCCGCGCCGCGGTCGCTAAGCAACTTACGTCCCACTAAATCCAATGCCTGAATACCGTTAGTGCCTTCATAAATCAGTGCAATACGGCTATCACGCACAAATTGCTCCATACCCCACTCATGAATATAACCATGTCCACCAAACACTTGCTGTGCATCGACACAGGCATTAAAACCACGGTTAGTGATAAAACCTTTCACCACTGGCGTGAACAGTGCCGCTAATTGGGAGGCAACTTTGGCTTTGGCGGGATCACTATGACGCTCAGCTTCATCGAGCCACAAAGCTTGTTGTCCAACTAAGGCTCTTGCGCCTTCATTGAAGGCTTTTTGCGACAGCAACATGCGGCGCACATCGCCGTGAACCAAAATCGGATCGGCGGCTTTTTCGGGTGCTTTGGCACCGCTTAAAGCACGGCTCTGTAATCTGTCTTTGGCATAGGCTAGCGCATTTTGATAGGCAATCTCAGAGACACCCAGACCTTGCACGCCAACGCCTAAACGCGCTTGGTTCATCATAGTAAACATGGCGCGCAGTCCTTGGTGCGGCTCGCCGACAAGCTCACCCAATGCACCTTCAAATACCATCACACAAGTTGAGTTACCGTGAATGCCCATCTTATGTTCAAGGCCACTGGCATATAAAGTGTTCGGCGCGCCTAAACTACCATCGTTATTCACTAATACTTTAGGCACGGCGAACAAAGATATGCCCTTCACACCTTCAGGTGCATCGGGCAAACGAGCTAATACGAGGTGCACTATGTTGTCGGTGAGTTGATGATCACCTGAGGAGATAAAAATTTTTTCGCCGGTAATAGCAAAAACGCCTTCAGATACTGGCACGGCTTTGGTGCGTAATAAGGCTAAATCAGTACCCGCGTGGGACTCGGTCAAGTTCATGGTCCCAGTCCATTCACCGCTAACCAGTTTACTCAAATATTTTTGCTTGAGAGCATCACTGCCGTGGGCATAGATGGCGGCATAAGCGCCATGGGTCAAACCGGGATACATGGCAAAAGCCATGTTAGTTGCCGTTTGTATCTCAGTGGCAAAAATCCCCACCACTTCGGGTAAACCTTGGCCGCCATATTCAGGGGAGCAAGTCAGCGTCGGCCAGCCATTATCAACAAACTGCCGATAGGCATTATCAAATCCTTCCGGTGTAATCACCTTACCATCGACCAACTTACAGCCTTGCAGATCGCCGACACTATTGAGCGGTAACATAACTTCAGTACTAAAGTCGGCCATACCTTGCAGGATCGCATCGACAAGATCTGGATCGATTTCATCGAATCCCTTGAGTGCATCTTGCTGATAAATATGTAACATTTCATCGAGGATAAATTGATAGTCGCGCAGCGGCGCTTGATAGACTGGCATAATCGCTTCCCTTTTCTTGTTAGACTGCAACTCAACTAAGTGATCTGACCACTTTGGTGCTCTGACCACTTTAGCTAAATCTGCCGAAAAAGAAAGCACCTCAGTATCCGCCACAGACTTTTGTTTACACAAACGAACAGCGAAACCGTAAATTGATCGCAACAAAGCCTTATGTTATCGCGGAAAACTTTGTAAGCTAACTGCCTGTTTTTCTGATATGCCAGCAGAGTTAAGGATATTGCTACTATGGGTTCTGTCACTACTAAAAAGCACGCCAACGGGCTCGATTATGTCGAAGTGAATACGGCGTTATGTCAGGCAAGAATTTTTTTGCAGGGCGCGCAAATAGACTATTTTCAACCCGTAGGCAAACCACCTTTGCTGTGGGTTTCATCGGCTGACGATTATCAACCCGGTAATGGGATCCGTGGCGGTGTACCCGTATGCTGGCCTTGGTTTGGTATGAGTAGTGAAGCGAACTTTCCCCAACACGGTTTCGCCCGTACACGTATTTGGGCGCTGGGATCGGTAGAAATGCGCAACCAGCTAGTAGATTTACGTTTTAGCTTAAAGATCAGTGAGCAAGATAAAATCTATTGGCCGCATAACACTGAGGTCAGCGTACTGTTTACCTTAGGCGACACCCTAAGCATTAGTCTTGTGAATACCAACTTAGGTACTGACCCCGTTACACTTACCCAAGCGTTGCACAGCTATTTTCCGATTGAGGATATCCACCAACTCAAAGCCAGCGGTTTTAGTGGGTCAAAATACATCGAATTTGCACAAGGGCCTTATCCGCAAACCACGGATGAAGTGCTGTTTGATCGCGAGACAGATCGTGTCTATACCGATCTCGGCCCAGTGCAGTTATTGCATACGCCGCAGGGGACAATCGAAGTCAGCCGTGAAAACAGCCAATCAGCGGTATTATGGAATCCATGGATTGAAAAGTCACAACGCCTGGGCCGATTTAATCCAGAAGATTATCTGACCATGGTCTGCCTAGAAGCGGCCAATGTATTAGAAGATAAAGTCGTGCTCGCACCAGGTGAAACCCACAGTTTAGTGACCCATATTTGCTGGAAAGACTAACGATTAAATATCCTAGCTCTTAATGTCCTAGTCAAAAACGATACAAACAAAAATGCCCAGTCCTATTTGCCAACGCAATCGAAACTGGGCATTTTTATCATTGCAAAACCTATCACTGCGAAACCAGAGTGTTTATCACTCCGAAACCAAAGTTTTATCACTACAAAACCTAAGTTGTTATAACGATGAAACTTAAGGTAAAACTTATTTCGCCGATTTCTCTAAGCGCGCCAGCAAGCTAGACGTATCCCAACGGTTACCGCCCATGCCCTGAACTTCTGAATAGAATTGATCCACCAAAGCGGTCAATGGCAAATGTGAACCATTGCGGCGGGCTTCTTCTAAGGCTATGCCTAAGTCTTTACGCATCCAATCGACGGCAAAACCAAACTCATAGCTTTGGCCCCACATCGTCTTGTAGCGATTTTCCATCTGCCAGCTTTGCGCCGCGCCTTTGCTGATCACTTCAATGACTTTCTCGCCATCGAGTCCCGCTTTACGGGCAAATTGCAGCGCTTCTGCCAAACCTTGCACCACACCCGCGATACAAATTTGGTTCACCATCTTAGTTAACTGACCTGCACCGACGTCACCTAAACGCTCGGCGCAGCGGGCAAAGGCTTCAATCACGGGTTTAACACGCTCAAATACCGCTTCATCGCCGCCGACCATCACAGTCAAGGCGCCATTTTCAGCGCCCGCTTGGCCGCCAGACACGGGCGCATCGAGGAAATCAATGCCCTTTTCGGCTAAGACTTTGGCAAGCTCACGAGCGACATCGGCCGAAGCCGTAGTATGGTCAACCAGCACAGCGCCCTTTTCCATCCCATGAATAACGCCATCACTGCCTAATACCACTTCACGCAGATCGTTATCATTGCCCACGCAAGTAAACACAATATCTTGACCCTCTGCCGCTTCCTTAGGTGTTGGACAGCAGCGACCACCATAGGTGTCGACCCAAGTTTGCGCCTTGGTAAAAGTACGATTATAAACAGTGACCTCATGGCCTTTGTTCAGTAAATGCCTCGCCATGGGATATCCCATTACGCCTAAACCAATAAATGCGACTTTTGCCATGAGCTGATCCTTAAATAGACAAACAAAATGAATCGATTCAAAATAGTGGCCGCAGTTTAACATTCATCAACGGTAACGTCAGAATGAAATCGGAGCGAGTGATAAATGCACTTTTCGCTAAAAACAACAAAGGCGCCTTAAGCGCCTTTGTTGATTTAATTTATGGGGCTATTTCACCACATGGGCTTCCATTTCGGCGCCAATCTTTTTACGCATTTCCATCAAGCGCAGTGCAGAATCCCGCAAATGAATATCATGTTCCGTCTGTGGTATCCACTCAGGCACTGGCGTAGGTAGGCCATCTTCATCAACTGCGACCATGATCACAATACAATGGGTGGTGAGATGACGCTCAGAAACTTTAGGATCGCCCGCTCGCACATCGATACCGATATGCATAGAAGTTTTACCCGTATAAATCACTTTTGCGCTGACTTCAACGATATTGCCCACCAAAATGGGTTGCACAAAACGAATACCGCCCGCATAAGCAGTAATACAATATTTACCGCTCCAGCCCGCTGCACAGGCATAAGCCGCGAGATCGATCCACTTCATCACAGCGCCGCCGTGAACTTTACCACCAAAATTCACATCCGCAGGCTCTGACAAAAATCTCAGGGTACTTTGTCTATCTATACCAGCCATATAACCTCAACTTATTCAGCCACTGTGGCTCAATGTTTCGTGCAATAGGCTGAGTTTACGATAGAAAGCGCCATTAGCGTAAAAATAATTACGATTGGCCTCGTCAAAAAATTCGATTTAACCAAAGTGGCTAATAAGCACGCAGCAAAGCAATAAACTCGGCAACGCTAAACGATAAATCCATAGCTGAAATTCACTACTGACGAAACGTGTACCCTTAGCAAAAGTGTAAACGCCTAAGCCAAACATAAAGAAACCAAGCACTTCGAGGCCCGAAGACATATTGCTATCGCCACCGACGTTAATCGCCGTCACCAATAAGGCAAACCAAACCACCACGTAAGCAGCGATTGCTAAGGTAAAAGTCTTGATCCCAATGTCCATGTTTGGATGCCACACTTTAAACTCACCGCGGATCAATTCGGTCAGATTGGCAGTTAATGCGCCAATGAGGGGAACAAGCGGGATCACCGCGGGATTTAACATGACACACTCCATTAAGATTGAATATGTCTGTCATTATCTGTGGTCACTAGAATTAAACAAGCTTGATGAACAAATGTTAACACTATGGATATCATACAGTTAGAAAGTGACATCTATCACAATAAAGCCATAAGATAACGGAGTTCAACTCACATGAGCAATGAATTTGACCCATAAAAAATGCGCCCTCAGGCGCATTTTTTCACTGTGTTTTACACCATAAATGCGTGTTTTACACTTTCTTGAACAGTAATGAACCGTTAGTCCCACCAAAACCGAAGGAGTTACACAGAGCGTAATCCATCTTCACGTCACGGGCTGTATGGGCAACAAAATCTAAGTCACAACCTTCGTCTGGATTATCCAAGTTGATGGTTGGCGGTACTGCTTGGTCACGCAGTGCTAGCAAAGTGAAAATCGCTTCAACCGCACCCGCAGCACCTAATAGGTGACCCGTCATCGATTTAGTCGAGCTAACCAGTACTTTATAAGCGTGGTCGCCAAATACTGACTTAACCGCTGCCGCTTCCGCTTTATCACCTGCTGGCGTCGACGTACCGTGGGCATTGATATAACCAATTTGCTCCAGTGATAACTTAGCGTCATTAATAGCATTGACCATAGCCGCCGCAGCGCCTGCTCCGTCGCTTGGAGGCGATGTCATGTGGAACGCATCACCGCTCATACCAAAACCGACTAATTCGCCGTAAATGGTCGCACCGCGCGCTTTTGCGTGTTCGTACTCTTCCATCACCATCACACCAGCGCCATCACCGATCACAAAACCATCACGGTCTTTATCCCATGGACGGCTCGCCGCAGTCGGATCGTCATTGCGTGTCGATAATGCTTTCGCTGCACCAAAACCTGCCACGCCTAAAGGAGAAGTGACATCCTCAGCACCGCCCGCAACCATCACGTCTGCATCACCATAGGCAATGGTACGCGCCGCGAAACCGATATTATGCACGCCCGTAGTACAAGCGGTCGTCACGGCGAAATTTGGCCCTTTCATGCCAAACATGATCGACAAGTGGCCCGAAATCATATTGATGATGGTACTAGGTACGAAAAAAGGAGAAACCTTACGCGGGCCACCATTCATCAATGCGCTGTGACCTTGTTCAATCAACCACATACCGCCCATACCCGCACCAATAGCAGTACCGACACGACCAGGGTTTTCTTTACTCATGTCCAGACCTGAGTCTTGGATAGCTTGGATGCCAGCCGCCATACCGTATTGAATAAAGAGGTCCATCTTACGGGCGTCTTTTTTCGTTACGTATTGCTCAACATCGAAATCTTTTACTGAACCACTGAAACGAGTGGTAAATTCACTGGCATCAAATTTGGTTATCGGTGCAATACCACTCTTACCCGAAAGCAAAGCCTTCCAAGTAGTATCGACAGTATTGCCCACTGGAGTTACTAACCCCAAACCGGTTACCACTACACGACGTTTAGACACGGCAGTCACCTTTAAATGCTAATTTGTTAATTCAGATAGAGGACACAGGGTTTTCTATCATTAGACAATTTCTTAAATAATTTTTATTTAGAAAAATTCGCCAATCTGCGGCGAGCATCTCGTGGATAACAATTAAAACACGATCCAGAGACGATTGAATGGCACGGAGGCAGAATTTGACGGGGGTAAAACAAAAACAGGCGGCAAAAATGCCGCCTGTCTTCAAGAATTCAGAATTACTGATTCTTAGAAACGTAGTCGATCGCTGCTTGAACAGTAGTGATCTTTTCAGCTTCTTCATCAGGGATCTCGGTATCAAACTCTTCTTCCAGAGCCATAACCAACTCAACAGTGTCCAGAGAATCTGCACCCAGATCGTCAACGAAAGATGCCGCTGGCTTAACGTCTTCTTCTTTAACGCCCAGTTGCTCTACAATGATTTTCTTTACACGTTCTTCGATGTTGCTCATTAGTTTTCTTTCCTATTCAAATTACGCACTTGCGTAAGATTGCGAGTAGTTTATTAGATTTGGCTGACAATGCAAGCTTAGTTTTCGTGGTCTAACCACGAAATTTCACTATCAATTGATACAGATCACTACTCAGTTGCGACAGAAATCCCTGCCATTCGCCCTTAAACCATGTACATGCCGCCATTCACATGCAAAGTTTCGCCTGTGATGTAAGCGGCTGAGTCCGAGGCCAAAAAGAGCACTGCATTGGCAATTTCTTGCGCTTGCCCTAATCGTTCCATCGGAACCTGTGACATGATAGCTTTTTGCTGCTCTTCGGTCAGCTCATCTGTCATATCGGTCTGGATAAATCCAGGAGCGATAGCATTAACTGTAATTTGACGAGATGCAACCTCTCTTGCAAGAGATTTTGTAAATCCAATCAAACCCGCCTTTGCTGCCGAGTAGTTAACTTGACCTGCATTGCCCATGGTGCCTACCACTGAACCGATATTGATGATTCGGCCAAAGCGCTTTTTCATCATGGTACGCATCACAGGTTTTGACAGTCTAAATAACGATGTCAGGTTAGTGTCGATAATATCCTGCCATTCATCATCTTTCATCCGCATCAGCAGATTATCACGGGTTATACCCGCGTTGTTGACTAGAATATCAACATCACCCGCTTTTTCTTTGATCGAGGCGAATAAATGTGTAACAGATTCACTATCTGTGACATTAAGCACTAAACCAAAACCTTTGTCACCCAGATATTCTTGGATTGCCGCAGCGCCCTTCTCACTGGTTGCGGTTCCAATAACCACTGCACCTGCTTCGACCAGTGTCTCAGCGATCGCACGGCCAATACCGCGGCTCGCACCTGTCACCAAAGCCACTTTGCCTGTTAAATTCAGGTTGAAACTCATATAAACTCCTTACTCAGTTAATGCTGCTAATGAAGCAACATCATTAACCGCTTGGGCTGATAGTGATTTATTAATTCGTTTTGCTAATCCTGTCAATACTTTACCAGGACCACATTCCACCAGTTGGGTAATGCCTTTTTGGGCCATTAGCTCAACAGTTTCGCTCCAGCGGACAGGACAATATAACTGACGCACTAACGCATCTTTAATGTCATCAGCAGAGGTGGGTGATGCCACATCAACGTTATTAATCACTGTAATTGTTGGGGTATTAAACTGTACATCGTTTAATGCCACGGCCAGTTTATCCGCCGCAGGTTTCATTAATGCACAGTGTGATGGCACGCTGACAGGTAGAGCCACCGCCATTTTAGCGCCCGCAGCTTTACAAGCTACTGCAGCGCGCTCAACTGCGTCTTTTTGACCTGCAATGACCACTTGACCAGGACTGTTAAAGTTAACTGGACTCACCACGTCACCTTGAGCCACTTCGGCGCAGGCATTAGCGATACTCTCGTTGTCCAAACCGATAATCGCATACATAGCACCCGTGCCAGCTGGAACCGCTTGCTGCATCAGTTGACCACGTAATTCCACCAACTTAATCGCGTCTTTAAAATCCATCACACCAGCGCAAACTAAAGCAGAATACTCGCCTAAGCTGTGACCCGCGAGTATAGCAGGCATAGGTTTGCCTGAAGCCACATAGGTACGCCAAATCGCCACGCTCGCCGCTAATAGGGCTGGTTGAGTTTTATCGGTTTCATTTAAGCTTTCAACAGGACCTTGCTGAACCAATGCCCACAGATCATAACCTAAGACGTCACTCGCCTCAGCAAAGGTTTGTCCAACAACAGCATGAGATTCGGCAAGCTCGGCTAACATGCCTAGGGCTTGTGAACCTTGACCCGGAAATACAAAAGCAACATTTTCCATATTCAAATTACCTATGGCTAACTTAATTTATTGAAAAATCATGTGGAACACACATGTAGAACTTAGAAACGAATGAGCGCACTGCCCCACGCAAACCCAGCACCAAAGGCCTCAAGCAGCAGTAGTTGTCCGCGCTGAATACGGCCATCACGTACGGCTTCATCCAATGCAATGGGCACTGACGCGGCAGAAGTATTACCGTGTTTAGCTAAGGTCAATACGACTTTATCAAGACTCATATCGAGCTTTTTAGCGGTAGCATTGATAATTCGGAAGTTAGCTTGATGTGGCACTAACCAGTCAATTTCTGACTTATCGATATTGTTAATGCGTAACGTCTCAGTCACCACATGGGACAATTGAGTCACAGCCACTTTAAAGACATCGTTGCCTTTCATGGTCATAAAACCGACCGCTTCAGAGGTTTCGCCTTTACGTGGTGGGAAAGCGCATTTC
The DNA here is from genome assembly GCF_013248875.1 of Shewanella sp. DC2-4. Lineage (NCBI taxonomy): Bacteria > Pseudomonadati > Pseudomonadota > Gammaproteobacteria > Alteromonadales > Shewanellaceae > Shewanella > Shewanella sp. DC2-4. Next base: position 2,467,530 of record NZ_JABRVR010000002.1, read on the forward strand.
AATAAGTCACCTTGGCGACCGTCGGCATAAATGTGGGTCGAAATGATCCCTGGCGTTTCGGATGCGCCTATCACAACCGCGCCCGCACCATCACCAAATAAAATAATCGTTGAACGATCTTCTGGCTCACATAAGCGAGACAGTACATCGGCACCAATCACTAATACTTTTTTAGCCGCGCCCGTTTTTACAAATTGATCGGCAACAGATAAAGCATAAACAAAGCCTGAACACGCCGCTGCGATATCAAAAGCTGGAATGGTATGCACGCCAAGCATGGCTTGAATTTCACAGGCCGCAGCAGGAAAAGCATTGGGAGCACTGGTGGTGCCGCAAACGATCATGTCTAAATCTGATGCTTCTATGCCAGCCATTTCTAGCGCTTTTAATGCCGCTTGGTAGCCCATAGTTGAAACGGTTTCATCGAAAGCCGCAATGCGACGTTCTGATATACCTGTACGTTCAACAATCCATTGGTCAGTGGTTTCCACCATTTTTTCCAAATCTTGATTGCTACGCACCTGCACCGGTAGATAACTACCAGTTCCGAGAATTTTTGTATGCATAAGGAGGGATCAGTTATTTATATCTAAAAGAATCGACTCCAAACGATCTTTTATCATTTCAGGGAGTCGACGTTGAGCTTCCGTTACTGCCAAACTAATTGCTTGTAAATAGGCAGTTTCATCCGCGTTTCCATGGCTTTTTACAACTATTCCGCGCAATCCTATCAGACTTGCACCGTTATAGTGGTCGGGGTTCATCTGACTAAGGACCGCCTGGATACGAGGGGCGATAAGTTTAGCCAGAAAACGAACGAATAAACCTTGGGTTAGTCCCCGTTTTAACTGATGTACTAATAACTTGGCAATACCTTCAGAGGTCTTGAGCGTGATGTTACCCACAAACCCATCACAAACAATCACATCCACATTACCGGAATAGATTTCATCCCCTTCGATAAAACCTGTGTAATTGATTTGTTCTGTGTGTTGCAGCAACTGCGCGGCTTGCTGAACTTGGTCATTACCTTTAATTTCTTCAACGCCCACATTGAGCAAGGCGACTTTTGGCCGAGATTTCTTATCTACCGCTTCGCACAGGACTGAGCCCATCACGGCAAATTGAAATAAGGTTTCAGAGTCACAGGAAATATTCGCGCCCAAATCCAACAAATAAACCGGTTTTTGAGTCACCGCAGGTAAACAACTGACTAATGCAGGTCGATCAACACCAGGCAAGGTCTTCAGCAATACTTTCGCCATTGCCATCAGCGCCCCTGTGTTACCGGCACTCACACACGCTTGTGCGCGGTCGTCACGCACTAACTCAATAGCCAATCGCATGGAACTGTTTTTACGTGTACGCAAGGCATGCACAGGCCTATCAGACATACTAACGACTTCATCGGTATGAATGATTTCTATGCGCGAAAGTAAACTCGCTTCGGCTTGACGTAGATAGACATCAATTTCAGTCTTGTCACCGACTAAAATGATTTTAAGAAAAGAATGTAATTGTAGTGCCCGCAAGGCTGCAGGCACCGTGACGTGGGGGCCATGATCACCACCCATTGCATCTAACGCAAGCGTCAGATTCGTCATTAGGAAACCAACAAATTACTTGTTGATTACCTTTTTACCGCGATAGAAGCCATCTGCAGTCACATTATGACGCATATGGATTTCACCGCTGGTAGCGTCTACAGACAGCTGAGCAGTGCTCAGTGCGTCATGTGAACGGCGCATTCCGCGCTTTGAACGTGATTTTTTGTTCTGTTGTACAGCCATTGGCCTGTCTCCTCGATTACTTGCTCTTCAGTTTTTCTAACACTGCAAACGGATTTGGACGCTCCTCTTGAGCGGGTTCTATCTCGCCTACAACCATGTCTTTAGATCCTGCACTGCAATCAATTTCTTGATGCATTGGGATTATCGGCATAGCGACTATCAATTCATCTTCGATCAATTGATGTAGACGCACTTCGCCAATTTCATTGCACTCAATTGGGTCATACGCATCCGGGAGCTCATCGATTTCTGCCTTAGTCCTACATGGACCAAAACAAAACTCGACCGTAACCTCAGTGGTAAATAGTGTCATGCAACGTTGACATATCAGAGTGAGCTCCGTCACAGCCTTCCCTTTCAGGTAGACTATCCCCTGTAAATCTACGCCACATTCAAGCGACACTGCCACATCGGAACAGTCGCCGGCACATAACTCAGTTAATCTTTTCAGTTGCACACCAGGAACAACGCCCTGATAAACTAGGCGACTCGAGGCGGCGCGAAATGGATCAATTGAAACCGGTATCTTTACTGTTTGCATAAGGCGCGCATATTATAGTTTGAAAACGCTAGAGTCAAAGAAAAAATACTAACTTAAGTCCCAGTTTGCGACTTAAGCCTTTCCCCTGCCCCAACATTGAAATTGACGGAAGCGAAATAGTACCCAAGCATGGGGCCGCATACAAGCGCAAGCCGCCTAAAATAGTCGCATTCATTGAAAAGAAACCATAAAAGACGAAACTCTTGCACTCTCCCGCATTGATTGGTCACAATATGAGTCACTCTTTTGCGGATATCTCATTATGCCAACCCCATTAATCTTAGCTTCGACGTCTGTATATCGACAATCTTTACTGCGAAAACTCGGATTACCCTTCGAATGCTGCAATCCTAATATTGACGAAACGGCGTATCTCGAAGAATCGGCCCATGCTTTAGTGCTGCGATTAGCCAAAGCAAAAGCCGTCGCGGGAGCAGAACAATTCCCCGATGGTCTGATTATTGGTTCCGATCAAGTTGCCGTCATTGATGACAAGATTATCGGTAAACCCCATCATTTTAATAATGCCGTCGCGCAGCTCACTCAAGCCTCAGGCAAGGCCATCACCTTTTATACTGGTCTTGCACTCTATAATGCCAAAACTGGCGCTATGGCCGCTGAGGTTGAACCCTTTACGGTTCATTTTAGGCACCTTAGCCATGCGCAGATTGTGGCTTACATTGAAAAAGAAGAGCCCTATTATTGCGCGGGGAGTTTTAAGAGCGAAGGTTTAGGTATCGCGTTATTTACAGCGCTCGAAGGTCGCGATCCCAATACCTTAGTTGGCTTACCACTGATATTACTGACGGAAATGCTGTTAGCCCAAGGTGTAGACGTTCTCGCTTAAACGTTTGCCAAGGCTTTGCTCTGTTTATTGAATCGATGACGCGCATCAAAAATACCGGGCTACAGAGTCGTTTCATCGACAAGAAGACGAGACGTAAATAAAAGTGATAAGGAAGTCTCATGCTGGAGCGGCATGTATTGCCGCTCCAGCATTAAATAGCAGTGTTAGAGGTATTGCAGTAATTGCTTTGGTGAATCTATCAAGGCGATGGGTTTTGCCAGCAGCAACTTGTCGGCACTGTGGGCGCCATAGGTCACGCCAACGCTATCAATCCCTGCATTGGCCGCCATGGTCAAATCCAGCAGAGAATCACCCACCATTAAGGCTCGGTTCTGGGCAATATTCAATTCTTTCAGCAAACTTGAGATCATTTCAGGATGGGGTTTACTGTGCACTTCATCGGCGCAGCGTGATGCAACAAAGTATCGACCTAAGCCTGTTTGCTCAAAGACGCGATCAAGCCCTGCACGGGCTTTACCGGTTGCGACGGCTAATTGATAACCTTGAGTATGTAACTCATCGATTAAAATAGGTGCTTGTGCAAAGAGCGGCGTTGGCGTGGTGTCTAAATGCAAATATTGTACTTTAAACTCAGCGCGCATCTGCTGATATTGATCATTTTCGCCTTGGCTGAATGCATTATTAGAATGTAGAAGCTGAGAATATACGGAAGAAGCACTACAATTAAGCCCCTGTGGGAACAGGACTCGCAGCGCTTCTGTCATAGAAAGACCAATAATATCGCGAATGTCACTTTCAGTTGGGATAGGTAACTGCAATGCCTTAGCCATATTTTCAATACAAGTGATAATTTTACCGATGGAATCCATCAGAGTGCCATCCCAATCGAAAATCACTAAATCGTATTGCTTTATCTTCATCCTTGAAACCTATCCCCGTCGATTACGCACGCTTTAACTTATCGAGTAATTGCGACAAATTTTCATCTAAAGGCGCTGAAACCCGCATCACTTCATCATTTTCTGGATGAATGAACATCAATTCAGCGGCATGTAAAAAGAGTCGAGTTAAGCCTAATGAACGCATACTATCGTCAAACCCTTGCTCGCTGTACTTATCATCACAGGCGATAGGATGGCCAGCAAATTGGCAATGCACCCGAATTTGATGAGTACGTCCAGTGACAGGGCTTGCCTTCACTAAAGTACAACCTTGGTAACGCTGCATAATTTTAAAGCGCGTTTCTGAAGGTTTACCTTCCGCATTAACGCGCACTATGCGCTCACCCGATTTAAGGGTGATTTTCAATAAAGGCTGTTTAACGGCTTTATCTTGAGCAGACCATTCACCTTTAACTAAGGCCAAATAGTCTTTCTGCATCTTTTTATACCGAAGCTGATCATGCAGATGTTTAAGCGCGCTACGCTTTTTCGCCACCAACAACACACCCGAAGTATCTTTATCGAGACGATGTACTAGCTCTAAAAACTTTTGTTGAGGACGCAGTGAACGCAATGCTTCAATCACACCGTAATCGACTCCACTACCACCATGTACGGCAATGCCAGCAGGTTTATTCAGCACGATCAAATGATTGTCTTCATGCAAAATACGATCTTCGAGTTGCGAGACTTTACTTAAGTTCGCCGATGGTGCGGTACGGTTATCCGGCTCTGCCACGCGGACTGGCGGAATACGTACTATGTCGCCAATCTGCAACTTGTACTCGGGTTTGATGCGTTTCTTATTCACTCGAACCTCGCCCTTGCGGACAATGCGATAGATCATGCTTTTCGGCACGCCCTTCAGCTTGGTCATTAAGTAGTTATCAATACGCTGTTCGAAGTGATCTTCATCAATCGTGATCAACTGAACCTGTTGTGGGGTGGATTCTATATTCATGATGCGCCATCTAATTATAACGGTCGCCATTGTACAACAACTGAGAAGAATTGTGCCTTTCCATTGCTGAATTTTTTGATTATTGCTATATTTCACCAGCGATTAGGGATAAGCCGTGAATAAAGTGTTCACAACGCCCTGATCCCAAGCGGAAAATTTAACGGATAAAAAAAGATTTTCTTGATAGCAAATCATTGATTTGCAAATCGTATACAGAGTAAAAATACCACAAATGCGTTTTTTACGATTAAATCGAGAAAGTCACCTTACTTTAATAAGGTTTACCCTAGGTTTTCCTCCCCGATTTCGAAGGATATTTTAACTTGTCGTCAGACAAACCGATTCGACTTGGGCATTACCGGAACGAAACTAAAGAATTTATGGGGTTGGTTGATGTTTTACAACGAATTCCTTGTTTTTGTAATCATTAAAAAATAAGCCATAAATAGGATGCGACACGCAGCGACTGCGTCTAACAGTAATGCGCACCTCTATGCCTAGCCACCAGCCGTGAGGCTCAGTTGACCTACTGCTAGGCCCGTAATGCAGCGAAGCGCGATGTTTGATGACCTCTATTTAAAGAAGAATGACGTCATCATGAAACGTATGTTAATCAATGCAACTCAATCAGAAGAGTTGCGTGTTGCCCTTGTTGATGGGCAACAACTGTATGATCTAGACATTGAAAGCCCAGGTCATGAGCAAAAAAAATCAAACATTTACAAAGGTAAAATTACCCGAGTAGAACCGTCTTTAGAAGCCGCTTTCGTCGACTACGGTGCCGATCGTCACGGCTTTTTGCCACTGAAAGAAATCGCTAGAGAATATTTCCCGAAGGGATATTCGTTCCAAGGTCGCCCAAATATCAAAGAAGTGGTCAGTGAAGGACAGGAAGTTATTGTCCAAATTGACAAAGAAGAACGCGGCAATAAAGGTGCAGCCTTAACGACCTTCATCAGCCTTGCAGGCTCTTACTTAGTATTAATGCCAAACAATCCACGTGCTGGCGGGATTTCTCGTCGTATCGAAGGTGATGAACGCACTGAGCTAAAAGAAGCGATGGCTGACTTAGAAGTGCCTGCTGGCATGGGTCTTATCGTGCGTACTGCGGGTGTAGGCAAAGAATCTGCCGAGTTAAAGTGGGACTTAAAAGTTCTACAACACCACTGGGCGGCGATCACCGAAGCTTCACAAGTTAAAGGCGCACCTTTCTTAATTCACCAAGAAAGCAATGTGATAGTTCGCGCTATTCGTGACTATTTACGCCGTGACGTGGGCGAAATCCTCATCGATCATCCACGTATTTTTGAAGAAGCGAAGCAACATATCGCCTTAGTTCGCCCTGATTTCGTTGAGCGCGTAAAACTGTACGAAGCTGAAGTGCCATTATTCACTCACTTCCAAATCGAATCACAAATTGAATCCGCCTTCCAACGCGAAGTACGTCTGCCATCTGGCGGTTCGATTGTTATCGACCCAACTGAAGCCTTAACCTCAATCGATATCAACTCTGCCCGTGCCACTAAAGGCGGCGATATTGAAGAAACAGCACTTAACACTAACCTCGAAGCCGCCGATGAAATTGCCCGTCAATTGCGTCTCCGCGACTTAGGTGGCTTAGTGGTTATCGACTTTATCGATATGACGCCAGTGCGTCATCAGCGTGAAGTTGAAAACCGTTTACGTGATGCTGTGCACCACGATCGTGCTCGCGTGCAGTTAGGTCGCATTTCTCGTTTCGGTTTGATGGAAATGTCGCGTCAACGTCTGCGTCCCTCTTTAGAAGAATCTGCAGCGCATATCTGCCCTCGCTGTCATGGCCAAGGCACGATTCGCAGTACCGAGTCTTTAGCACTGTCAATTTTACGTTTGATGGAAGAAGAAGCCATCAAAGAAAACACCTCACAAATCGAAGCGATTGTGCCTGTGGATGTTGCAGCTTTCTTGTTAAACGAGAAACGCAAAGCCATTCGCATCACAGAACAGCGTCACGATGTCGAAGTGTATGTGATACCTGACGCACACATGATGACGCCTGATTACCGCGTGATCCGTCACCGTAGTGATGATGAAATCAGTGAATCAAGCTATAAGCGTATAGAGCATCCTGAAGCCAAATTGTATGAGCCACGCAAACTGGAACGTACTGCTGCGCCTATTCCGGCATTAAAAGGTTTTGCAGCGCCACAGAAAGTAGAACAAGCCCCATCACCAACGGTGAAAGTTGAAGCGCCACAACCAGGCTTCTTCAGCAAGCTTGTGAGTGCAATCAGTGCCATGTTTGCGCCAAGTGAAAAAGCTGAACCCGTAAAAGTTGTTGAAACTAAAGCAACTGATACCAGTGCGGCTAACGCCAATCGCCGTAACCGTCGTAATGACACTCGCCGCCCACGCAATGCCCAAGATGCCGACAAAGCAAAAGAAGGCACTCGTGAGCCGCGTAGCCGCAATCCAAAAAAGCCGACTGATGCAGTAGTCAGCACACAAGAACGTCCAGTACGCGAAAAAGAAGAAGCGGCTAAACGTCCAGCTAAAGCTGAACCGAAGCCACGCGTACAAGCGCCAAAAGATGTTGTTGCCGACATTGAAGCAGATGATGCCCCTAAGCAAGAAGTCGCCCGCGAGCGTCGTCAGCGCCGTAACATGCGTCGTAAGGTGCGTATCGATAATGGCCATAATACGCCAGATAATGCGATCCCAATTGCACCTGAAGATGCAGCAGAAGTGTTAGCGGAAATTGCAGCCCTTAACGCCGCAGCGGCAAGTACTATCAGTGTTAATGCCAAAGCTGAAGTCATTGCCCAAACGCCAGTAGAAACTAAAGCGCCAAGAACACGTCGCCAGCCTCGTAAGGAAGCTGCACCTGCTCAAGAAGCGCAAGAAAATATTGTGCTAGAAGAGACAACTGTAATTTCTACTGTAGTAGAAACACCTGCGGTTGATGCTGTTAACGTAGCTGAAAACACCTTGGTTGACACAGCAGCTCATACTGTAGCAGCGGATGCTGTATCGCAAGATAGCGAAGTTGATGCTGACAACGAAAATGCTAATGCTGATGATCAATCAAAACGCGAGCAAAGAGATGGTCAACGTCGTAGCCGTCGTAGCCCTCGCCACCTTCGTGCAGCGGGTCAACGTCGTCGTCGCGACGAAGATGACCAAGGTACATCAACGCCAGCGCAATTCGTTCCTAATGACGAATTAGGTGCTGACCAAGAGTACCCAAGCGAAATCGTCAGTGTTCGAGTGGAAACTCCTGTTGTTGCAACTCAAACAACAGCGGTAACTGAACCGGCCGTTAAAACTGATGGCGTCGAAATAGCTGAAACAAGTTCAACTCCAACTGTTGAAGCTCCTGCTGTTGTTAAAGTAGAAGCAAAAGTTGAGCCTCAGCCTCAAGCAAATGACGTTGCAGCAGTTGAAACTCAGCAAGTTGAAACTAAACCTGTTGTGACTAAAACCACTGAAACGAAAGCGGAAGAGCCAAAGGCTGCTGACGTAAAAGTTGACCTTGCGTCAATCGTTGAAACTCAGGTGACCAGCGTTACTGCTGAAGCCGTAGTCGTTGCAGTCCCATCAGTTGAAAGCTCAGTGACTAAATCAGTAGCAGTACCCAAAGCTGAAGCAGCTAAAACCGAAACACTTGTCGAGCCAAGTGTTGCACCGAGCGCTGAAGTAAAAGAAGCCGTGAAAGCAACAGCCTCTGCGCCAATGGCCAGACCGGCTGCTATCGCTAAGCCTCAAGCCACAGTACAAACAGTTCCAACAACACCGCAAATCACGGATGCAGTTGTTGTCAGCAAGCCGAAAGCCGCCAGCCGCTTTGGCTCTATGGTGTCTTCGGATATGACGAAGCCTGTCGTTGAGGTGAGAGAACAAGTGGCAGTCCCTAAAGGACGAGAGTATGAGAATACTGCGAACGAAGAGTCTACAGCCAAAATCAAACTCGCTAATGGTGCAGAGTCGGATATGGCGCGTCCATAATCACTTAAGCTAAACCAGAAAAGCCATGCAATTGCATGGCTTTTTTATTTATACTGTAATACTCCACAATATTTAAATTTAGCTCTATCCATTTTTCGGCTTAATCGTAGTCCCTTGAATAACATAACCCATCAAAAGATCCTCGGTATATAGTTCTCAACTTTAAGTATTCTTGCGTTGTCACTAACGTCACATTAGAAGCAATAAACATGCTAACAAAATATCAGGCCAATACCCGCCAGTAGAAAGGGCTCTTAATCCATTTAGTGCTAACTGTAGACCCCTCCTTTATAAGTTAGGAAAACTAGTCGAGGGAAAGCATTATTCCGCTATAAAGTAGCCGATAATTAAGTTGGATTAGCAGCCTAAAGCTTCTGTCGGAAATACTTAAATGTACGAAATGCAAGGCATCTCAATAGCCATATTCGTTTTTTGGTCGGCTCCAAACTACATCATAAATAAGCTAGTGTTCTTTAATATCAAGCACTAAATGCTTTGCCAGCCTTAACTCTTTACTACAAGGCTTTCAGCCTTAGGTGCAGCTTAGTATATGTAGGATAACTAAGTGCAAGAAATGCAAGTGCACCAATCATATTCGGCAATATCTGAAGTCACTGATTTACAACAAATGAATGATTAGACACATTCGCGTTCGACATTGAATATAAGATTACGCAAAAAATAAACTCGATAAGAGTAAGCGTTAAGAGTTAAGAGTTAAGAGTTAAGAGTTAACATATAATGGAATTGAATGTTACAGGAGTAAAAATAAGGAGAGTGTATCAAATGGTTTTATTGAAAATCTTGGAGATATCAGAATTGGATTCTAACAGAGAAATATTAGAGGATTAACTTCAGATTTAAGCATTAAATTAATGCGACATGTTAAGTGGATCTCGTCGCTTATACTGGATTCAACAATCTAAACTAAATGAAATTTTATTTTCGCACAAATAAAAAGAGCCACGGAATTAACCACAGCCCTTTAATCCATTGCTATCAGCTCCAGGCTAACAGCACTGAAAATTAACCAATGATAGTTACGTTTTCAGCTTGTGGACCTTTTTGACCTTGAGTCACAGTGAAAGACACTTTTTGGCCTTCATCAAGAGTTTTGAAACCGTCAGAGTTGATCGCACGGAAGTGTACGAATACATCTGGACCAGATTCTTGCTCAATGAATCCGAAACCTTTGTCAGAGTTGAACCACTTAACAACACCAGTAACTTGAGACATAATATAAATCCTGTAAATAAAAAATTAAAGCCTTAACGGCGGGTGGAGCTGGAAAATGCCGGTATTACTTATGTTTACAGGACGAACTGGTCGTATTGAACACATAAATATAAGCCCAACCTTCAAGCTGATAAGACTATAAACCATTCTAAAGATAAGTCAACACACTGCGACACTTTGGATTATTTATTTTGCCTAAATCTACTTTACGGTTTTGCAACCGGCTAGCAGAACACTAGGTTCATGCTGTTTAGCAAGTACAGTTAAGCATTTTAAATAACTTATTTCAATAGCTTAATCTTATCACTTACTTTGAAATCCGATGCACTTCAATTTGAAAATCCAATTCACAGTTCAGTCCTTGCAACGCAAATGCTTGCTTTTGGGCATGAGTAAACTTCCAAGCATAGGGCGTCATTTCTAAAAAATGAGCGATATGTTCACTGTTTGCCAGTTCTAACTGGGAGATTAAGCGCTCCTGATGAAGACACTCAAATCCAGCAATATGCGCTGTGGAAACGGGATGTAATCTTGGCTCAGCATAAATTTGTTGTTTCAACGCAAAATGGTGTAAAGGTCCCGGAGAAACCGTTATCAGTAAGCCTCCATCAGCCATAATTCGTTGTAACTCTTCTACTTTTGAAGGGGCATAAATACGAATGGCAAGATCGACACTTTGGGATGCGATTGGCATTTCATAGGCACTTGCGACACAAAATTGCAAATTAGGGTAACGTTTAGCTGCATATTTAATTGCAGACTTAGAAATATCTATACCTTGTAAATTGCAATCATGGTGCTGGCTCAACACATGGAATAAACGTTGACTGTAGTACCCTTCCCCACAGCCTATATCGAGGATTTGTTTTGCTTCGGCACTAAACTCAAGCGCGAGCTCATTCACTCTATCACTCAAACCTTGATAGTAACCCGCGTTTAAAAATTCACGCCGAGCAAACATCATCTGTTTATTATCACCAGGATCTTTTGAGTTTTTCTTCTGTACAGGTAATAAGTTGACATAGCCTTCTTTGGCCATATCAAACTTATGTTGCTGTGAACAACCCCAAGTTCGCTCCGTTAACGTCAGTGGGGCGGCACACAGGGGACATAAATAATGCATAATGGACTCTTATCATTTAGCTAAATTTGGGTAAAAAAGTTTATGTTTCGTCTTCCATCAATCGGTCTACCATCAGGATCAATTCCGGTGAAGCGAGTAATTCATAACACTCTAATTTTCTTAATAGCTTATCAGTGTTATCGACATCATTAGCAGCGCGGCTGTAGTTTGGTCGCTCAAACATATGGGTATAGGTTCTAAATAACCATTGTTGTTTTTGCAGTAGCAAGGGATCGATCCTTAATACTTCATCAGCAAGGCTGGCATGACATTGACCAAGCTCCCCACGCATAAACGCCTGCAATTCTAATCTAACCTGCTCGATTTCAGTCATGTAAATTGCAAGAGATTCAGATGATGCGGCATAGTCGTAGTGCCTTGCTAACAGTGCTTTAGCAACCATTAACGCTTTGGGCTCATGCAAAACCCGCAAATCCGCTTCTAAGGGTACTAACTCAAACTTTGAATTGGCTTGTAAGGCAAAAGTTAAGTAACTATCTGCACCTATTAAGTCATTATCTGCACCTAAATGACGAGTCGTATCTAAGGTAAAAGATACACCTCGCCTCAATTCAGCCGCACAAAATTTCGCAGCAGTTCCCATCCGTGTATAAAGCCTAAAACCTTGCCCAAGGCTGCGGGTTATTGGTGTATTGAAAGCCTGAGGGCTTTGCGGTAACGATTCGACCTTAAGACCCATAAACGGCTGGAAGCGGATGACTATATTTTGCTGACTTCCGGCTTCAGCGATGACGATAATCTCTAGTAAAGGGGCATTGATCGCCTGCGACACAATAAAATCACTCACATCGTCGGGTAGCCGTAATGTGAGTATTGATGCCTTTGCAACACCAAGCACCATAGGTTCATTTAGAAATTGATGGTACATAAGACATTATTCTCCTATTTAACCGCAATTGTACCGTCCAATACCAATTAAAATCACCCCGTAAACCATTACCATCGCAAGATATGACTTAATCTTCATGATGCCGTAAATCGGCATTCGAGAAATAGTAGTGACATTGCGTGGTAGCATATTTATGCCTCCAGTGATCTATAACGTTAAGCACACAGGAAGATGTAAGTGACGTATACAATGAACTTCACGTAACCATTCACCCAATGTAAAACTCACGATGCACCCTGCCCAGAAAGTGGCGAGCCTAGTCAGCATTGTTAGACAACGCTCGGCTTAGCGCCAGAAAACCATTCGGTATGCTGGTCACCTTGACGGCCAAAATAGGTTACACGTTTACCTCGCAAAAACACGAAATAACCTTGAACTCCTGCATTCATAGCGCGCTGGCAGAAAAGCCGAAATTTTTGCCCATGCTGCTGACTATCCAAGATGGCAGCTCTGAGTTCAATCACATTAAAATTGTCAGCAATTAATGGAAGTCCCTCAAATGATAAAGGTGATTGCACTGTAGAACCTGCTGCGCTATAGAAAGTAAATAACTTCAAGGCATAGTCTACATAGTAATACTCGACACCTTCAGCAATAAGATTGCCGACAATTTGAGGAAATGGTATTAATCCAGACAAGGTTGCTTGTGCAGATTCTAAAATTTTATCCGAGTTCATTGATGTCCTCTCTGGGTCTTGAGTGGTCAATTTATATGTTTAACATCAGCAGTAGAGCCAAAGTGATAGCACTGTAAAAACGTGGAGCATGCGCCAGCGCGGGTTAAACGCTCAAAGCACGTACTCATAAATGATTAACGCAATAAACACGACCTTCAAACTTCCCCAAAATCGTTGCCAGACTACAAACACGTTTATGCATATATAACGTAAAGCCATATTAAAAACACTATGGCCAAACTACATAAGGACTTTAAAATATTCAGCGAGCCACTCGCACCCAGTGCCAACACCGTTGGGCTGTCTAAATTGATTTACAACTCACATAAACCCAAACTAAAAAAATGTATCATTTACGCTTATCATCTGTTTCTTTATCCCGCAAGCCATCTAGGCTACTGCTAAAATAAGCACACCGAATCAATTTCAACCTCTAGCAATGAGTTTATTGATGGATAATTTACAGCGACTGGGCATTATTTTTTGTATTCTTTCCCTGTGGGTCTTGGCAAACATACCCGTCACTTATGCTAATGATCAATTCATTATCAATCAGTCTGAATCCAAGCTTGATCACAGATATCAGTATACTTATGACCTTTTACAATTAGTTATTGATGCAACCAAAGCCGATTTTGGTGAAGCATCACTGCAAGTCTCAGATCTAATAATGAGTCGAAATCGTATCTTCAGAGCATTACAAGAGGGTGAAACCATCAATGTTATTGCAGAAGCCTCTAACCTACAGTGGAATAAACAGCTTATTCCAATAAAAATTCCTATTAGAAAAGGCATTCAGGGATTTAGAATTTTTATTATTAAAAAGGAAAATATACCTAGGTTAGCCCAAATTACCTCGCTAGCGCAGTTAACTGCTCTTGATACTGGTTCAGGTAGCCAATGGTCGACTAAAGTTGCCATGCAACAAGCAGGATTTAAGATTATAGAAAGCAATCAATATGACAGTTTATTTAATATGCTATCAAAAGGACGGTTTATAACATTTGGCCGCGGAGTGAATGAAGTATTTCAAGAGGTTGAGCAGTTTAATCAACAATATCCAGATCTCGTTGTTGATGAAAGCATCATGCTACATATTCCACTAGCGACATATTATTATGTTTCGCCTAACAAACCTCGCTTAGCTCAGCGAATACAAATTGGCCTCCAGAGAATTATCGATAATGGTCAATTTGACCAGTTATTTTATCAACGCCATTGCGATTTTTTGATAAAAAGTAAATTGAATCAACGATTAGTTTTTAAAATTGACAATCCTTTTATATCTGAATCAGAAATGACTTCCATTGTCGGTAAAGATTTCTTACTCAATCCAATGGATGACTTTTCCATATTATGTAAGAAATATCATTGAATAGGCTTCATCAGATAAACGCTTTGGGTCCGTCATGACTTAAAAACATCTCTCGGAAAATGGGATAAAAAACAGCAAGTCGCGGCTTGAATTGAAGGAGGTTAGATTTTTGGCCTTGGGTATCAAGAAATCAAATGAAAACCTTCAAGGCCATTAGCCTTGAAGGAAACTTTTTAGAATTGCACTCTGACACCAATAGCCGCTGAGCGACCTGGCATAGGGGATAAATGCCTTAGGAAACTGTTATGTGGGCGCGCATCTACATCGGTAAGATTATCTAAGCTTAGGTAGAATTGAGTCGGCACTTTCGAAATGACTTGATCTAAAGTGATATTGGCTCCGAGCAAAGCATAAGATTCAGAGGGCCTCTCAAATCTGCTAACGTCACCTTGTGAATGATAGCGAACATAATCGATGGACACTGTAAGCGCATCATACTGCCAATTTAGTGCAGTGCCTGTTTTGGATTGTGGTGTTCGAGGCATTGAAGTGCCTTCTAACCTGCGGCGAAAGTATTCGTCCCGCTCACCAGCGAGAGGTGGGCGAATACTAAAGATATCGTAACTACCATCGTATTGATATCGAGGAGTATTTCTCACTCTGTCAGTAAATGCGCTGAGCTCAAAAACTCCCCACCTTTGCCACGGGAAGGTATAGATAGCTTGTACCTCTAACCCTTGATTGTTTGTATCTGCTTGGCGCCATTCACGAACATAAGTACCATTACGCTCAAGGCCTGTACTACCAAGATAAATAAAATCATTGAATTGATTTTGATACCAACTTGCCATTAGCTGTAAATCGGCGATTTTAGCGGTGGTATTTATTTCAAAGGAGTGATTAATTTCCTTTTTAAGATTTGAGCTGCCCTGTTCTTCAATTAACAGAGCATAGTGTGGGTTACTGGCGTAAAGCTCATTCATTTCAGGAGCACGCTCGGCATGAACGTAATTGACTCGTGTTGACCAATTTTGCAATATGTCCCATTGCAGTGATCCTGAGTAGCTTTGGAGATAA
Organism: Shewanella sp. DC2-4; assembly: GCF_013248875.1. NCBI lineage: Bacteria > Pseudomonadati > Pseudomonadota > Gammaproteobacteria > Alteromonadales > Shewanellaceae > Shewanella > Shewanella sp. DC2-4. The sequence continues at coordinate 2,482,893 of NZ_JABRVR010000002.1, forward strand.
AAATTTCTATCTTTAACATTCGCTCCTGAGCCTCGACCTACCTTGTAACCCTCTGCGTTTACTTGGTGCTTAATCACATCATAACGACCTCCAAACTCAAAAGTAACCGGACCAAAGTGCAGGGTTTGTAGCGTATAGGCTGCATAGTTTTGACTATCGACATCAGGCATGTAATTGTCATAGCCCTCCCCTTTATAGGCTTTAGTGTCGTACTGTAATCCTAAGACACCATCGAAGTTTGATGTCCAACTATGATAGAGCTTAGGGCTAATGACCCAAGAGGTAAGTTCGAATTGGTTGACGGATACCTCTGCCATATGCTCATCATCGACTTGATTCGAATAGGCGCCATCGAGGCTAAATGAGTTTATCCAATTGTCATCCCAGTTTTCGACATACTTCATATCTACGCGATCACCACGGGAGAAAATTCGAATATTACCCCGTTGATCAAAATCCACTGGTGCGCTGCTGCCACGACGCATAAATCCCGGAATACCGCGATGAGTGTCCGTATAACCATAAGCCAAACCCAAAAGACGTTGTTGGCCAGTGTAGCTTCCGCCTGCCGAGAATGATGATGTGTGGTGGCTGCTGTTAAGTACAGTGCCATTACTGTCTATTGAGTAGTCGGTGATAATTTGTTGTTCTAAAGGTGTAGCATCTTCATAGCGTTTTAATTGATTGTTCATCTGCCACACAGGTTGCGCATATTTGATTTGGCATAGATCGGCAAACTGTGCGGCACCTACGACTTTTGACCACGTTTTACAATCGCTGTCTTTAGAATATCCAGGGATATCATAGTCACCACGGTCTTTGTTGATCATATTCAGCGCAAAGTTAAAAGATTCATTCCCTGCGGTAAGTTTTGCCAGTGCGGTACTTGTACTATTGAAGCCAGCTTTCACTTCAGCGCGACTGTTAAACCCATTGATTGGGCTCAATGGAATACGACCATCTTGGAGATCAACAATACCTGCCATCGCTTGCCCACCATAGGCAATAACAGCTGTAGGACCTTTAATGACCAAGATACTGTCAGCAAGAAAGGGCTCGATGGGGATGTATTGATCCTCACTCACCGACGACATATCCTCAACTTGAGTTCCATTGAGCAACATTTTAACCCTGTTTCCACCAAATCCACGGATTTGTGGCCTACCCGATGAGCTACCAAAAAAACCACTGTCTACTCCCGGTAATTTGCTTAAAGTTTCTCCTAAGGTATCGGCTTTACGATTATTTAGTTCATCGCCGCTGAGTTCGATTTTACTGGCTTGTATTCTTTGGCTTAATGGTTTTTCTAAAGCATGCCCAGTGACATTGATACGTTCAATAGGTTCTGCTGAAACAGCTAAAGTGCCAACACCTAATAACAGAAGGTATTTGTGGGAATTCATTTTGTGGGTCGTCTCCATATGATTACTGCTAAAAAAATGATACGTTATAACGTATCATTATGTATCAGTCGAGTTCAATATGAATGAAAGCAAATTAAGTTACTGATTGTAAATGGCAATCAGAACAGCACTCGGTATGGTGACTGATGATTGCTAACAAAGATTGTCATTAGAAGGGGTGGATCAGGTAAACTGTGCAAGTATGATCATTTCAAAAAAATTGGCAGTTCTATGACGGGAAAAAATCTTGATTTACTGCGTGAAGTAGTGAAAAAGTGTGAAGAAAAAGGCATCAATCTTACCAGTAAGCGCAAAAAAGTACTTATCGTATTACAGGAACATGATGTTCCTTTGTCTGCCTATGAAATTGCCGATGTGTTAAAACAAAGTTTGGGCGAGAGTTTACCCATAATGTCTATCTATCGCATGTTGGATTTCTTAGTACAGGAACAATTAGTGCATAAGTTATTAACGGTGAATAAGTATATTGCCTGCCATCATGTATGCGATCATCACATTCACAATCAATTTTTAATTTGTAATACTTGTCAAAAAGTCACGGAGATAGCATTGCCCACTGCTCTTGTTGAACAGTTACAGTTGAATGTTAGCCAAGCAGAATTTACCTTATCGAGCCCACAGCTTGAATTAGCGGGATGGTGTCATGAATGTCAGCAGCAACATAATAGTTAAGTTATGTACATTAACTAATTTGGAACGCTATTTATCATGGTTGCTGAACTTATCCCATACTCACAGTAACGCTATAAATCCCCCAGCCTCCGACATTCTGGTCGATAATGTCCGTCTAAAATCGTGGATATGCCAGTCTTGGTTTAATATCGCGGACCAGCTCATTAATGAAAGCAACATTACCCGGTCGCTTGCCGTGGGAAAGCGCCATGGCGAGTGATATAAGTTCCACTGTTCTTATAATATCTCGAGTAAAGCGGAACTGATCGGCCTTCGAATGTGTTAAGCGGTTTCCAAAACGCATAGGGTTCTATAATATTTACCCATGAATTTAGTCACACAGGGACCAGCTTACGTGCGTCAGCAAGTCCTAAATCCGGGTAGAGACCAAAGGTTAAACACCCTGATGGATTATCAATCCTAAATCGATACTGCCATGTTATAGTCCCTGCAGGGGTAATACGAACGCTTAAGCCGTTGCGGTCAGCAAGCTCTGGTTTCTCTAAATATGGTTTGCCGTTTATTGCACGTAACCAATTGTCAGATAAAGACATTTTAATTACCCTGTGTACATGTGATTTTAGCTAATCTGACGCAGAACCCAATATATACAGATTATGTACTCACATCGAAGAGCTGCATACTAAATTGATGTGAATGACAACGAATCCAATTAAAGCAATTTAACTATTGATAACATGAAGTTACATGCTTTATAGAACGAAAATAAATAAAGATGAAAGACGATAAAGCAGGGTCAATATTTTAGCACGACTACGGAAACATGTAATATTAACCATTGATTTATAATAAATATATGTACAAACTTCGTTTAAGAACCTTCCAATATCACAGCTGCTAAACAACAAAATCACTTCTAAATTCGATACTATTTTTTAATTGCAAAAAAATGTTGTCTAATTATGTTTATCTATTAAAAAGTGGTGTGTATGACAAGTGCTTAAGAACTTCCGGCTCAATACTTCTGATTACTTTAGCAGAGTGTTCTAATTCTAAATTAAGCTCAGACCAACCATCAGTGCTCATAAACTCTGCCAGTAGATAACAAATCCTAGGTGTAACGGCTCACAATCGAAATTCCTTGTGCTCGCAATTAGCGCAATCTTCGGCTCAGATTAAGTGACAATAAAATCTTACTGAGCTCACATTAAGTGATAGACAGATGACGGTCAGCTTTATTGGTAGTGCTTAATTTCAATGCAGTGTTCAGTTTACAATAGTGTTCTGTCGCGCAGAGTTTGCGTCAGCAAGGCGAGCTCCTGATCTTTGCTTCAAACCCGAGCATAACCGTAAAAGGCCATTGTTATTAAAAATGTCTCGTTAGGCTTTAGATGAGGAAAACATAACATCCAAATGAGACAGAAAAACCGTCTCATTTGGATGTATGCTTTAGGTATACTCAAAACATACATTAGCATCAGAGATAAAATTTAATAATCTCTTAGTAGAGTGCGAGGCTGACTTTTTGGGCTACGGACTTCTGTTGCAGTTATACCTCGAAAAACTCAATCTTACCGCCAGTAAGGTGATACATACTACCAACGATTTTAATTTTATTCTGGTCTTCCAGCTGTTTCAGTACCGGGCTGTTTTTGCGGATATTCTCGATAGCCAGTTCAACATTTTTCCTTGCCACAGCATCGACAAAATCGTAATTACTCCCTTTACGCTCTCCGGTGTACTCTGTTTTTTCAATAGCAGGTTTAATTTCATTCAGCAGGCCCGTCAGGTTGCCTAGTTCTGCATTATCAATAGCGCCACGTATCGCACCACAGCGGGTATGCCCCATAACCAGCACCAATTTCGCACCAGCAAGAGCACAGGCGAATTCCATACTGCCCAATATATCGCGATTACTGATATTACCCGCAACACGGGAATTGAACGTTTCGCCGATCCCCGCATCCAGCACAATTTCCGCTGGCGCACGTGAGTCAATGCAGCTAAGGATCACTGCAGCAGGATACTGACCCGTGATACTGTTGCGTTTCTGCGCTAAATAATCATGTTTCGCCGTGCGATTCTCCCGGAAGCGCAGATTACCCTGCTTAAAATGTTCAATCACAGCATCAGGTGTCATGCCATCACGTTCATCTTTACTGAGGGATGCCGCAAAAGAAATAGAGGGCACCGATAAAGCCGCCAGCCCAGTTACCGAAAGGGCCGAAACAGCAAGTGTTTGTTTCAGGATTGTCCGGCGTGAGGGTTGAGCCGGTTGGTTATTTTTCATAATGTTCTGCAGTCCAGTTTGTTGAGTTAACAAAGGTTGTTGCGATAGTACTGTTAAACAAATCACAGCTTCAACCTAATGATAGTGGAGACCCAGTCAACGAGATTAAATACGGGCGGCAGGGTTACAGGTATGGCGTTTTTCATTTGCAGTTATTGTGAGCCAGAAGCAATGGATAGCTAGCCCGAGGGATTTCGATTGCGAGCCGCCACACCTAGGTTCTTCCACTGATGCCTGTAACATTCCTGATAAACGAAATATTCCAAAATTTGTATGAATACGATTATCGAAAATTTCTTCATATGCTGCCTATAATTTCGCAGCTCAACTACCATAAGTCTAACAAAGCTAAGAGAAAGGGCTCATAAAGCAAAGATCAAAGGATCACAAAATAGATCTGTCAAAGTTGTTGTTTCCCGCATACCTACTATTTTCAACTTCTGAGCAGAAAAACAAAATAACAACGCAAAATCAATATAATACACAGAGCTTGAAATTATGAGCACACTAAAACCTAATGGCGACATTTACCTGCAAGAACGGTAAAATGCCCCATTGTCATTGGGGAGTAGTCATCCTTAGCCTCCCACTAAGGAGTCCACGTCAACAAAATTGAGGTCTAACACCTCATGGCGTGGTCAGCCTCTGCGAATGCGGAGAGCCAGGCGAGACCTTTGGCCGCAATACGCTTTCCCAGCCGGGCGAGCAGTCATGTACGTGCCGATCACGCCCGTATGAGTCACGACCAGCTCGCCTTTCTCGCAGTGTTTGTAGTGAAAGTGGCACTTGGCCTAATCGCCTTTGCCATCAAGCCGTGGCTGGGTGTCTTGTTTCTCGTAGCCTACGCAATCTATGTCTGGCGCGAAATTCAGGAGAGCGACACAGCGCCTGAAGAAGAGATTGAACCTCTCAAAATTCAGCCTTCCGTGACGGAGCCATCGTTAAAATGGGCGGCGCTGCAAGCCGTGTTGTCCCTGATAGTCATAGGCATTGCATCCCATATATTCGTAGGTCAACTTGAGGCCATTGGTACAGCGCTACAATGGTCACCACACTTGGTAGCATTGCTGCTGAGTCCGGTGGCGACGGAGCTGCCCGAGATGATGAACACACTTATATGGATACGGCAAGGAAAGGAACGCTTGGCATTGGCCAATATTTCTGGTGCCATGATGATTCAGGCAACGATTCCCAGTGCGTTGGGTATCTTCTTTACGCCATGGCTTTTTGATGGCCCACTGATGGCGGCAGGAGTCATTACTGCTTTGGCTATTATTTTTCTGTGGCAGCTATTTCGACGAGGCGTTGTCGATGCGCGTGCATTGGTCGCAGTAAGCTCATTGTACGGCGTATTTGCCTTGCTGATTGCGTTCTACTTCCCTCTCTAAGGAGCAAAGTGTCAGAGAACGCCGTGTGGTACGGCGTTCCTATTTGGCTAAATTTGCCCAACGCGCCAAGAGTGTAATGTTAAATTTTGTAAATGTTGCAAAAAATTGATTTAAATGAATTAAACTTTTCAGCGATCCTTGTGACCATCAGTAGTGATGATCAATGTATATGTCTCGTCACAAAAGCACTACGCACAGCGATACACCGCCCGAACGATTTGGTTGCGCACTATGGTGGTGAGAAATTTATTTGTCTATTACCGGATACTCAGCATTTAGGCGCGATGAACATACCTCATCGTCAACGCAGTGCTCGCTTTACATTTACTCTAGTTTCCAAGCGGTCACCATTAACTGGCGTTGCGAGTATTCAACCTCATCGGCATTTGAAATGGCAAACGCTTATTGAATCCGCAGATAAGCAATCATACTTAGCTAAAAAGCATGGACGTAATCAAGTCAGCAGGGCCAGCTTGCTACGGTAAACACCATTATTGAGTGCCAATCGTAAATTTTGATTTTTTGAAATTATCAAAATTGAAATGTGAAGTGGGTCGCGTAGCATTTGGATAAATGGAATCATTGACTACAAGACCAAAATGCATCACGCATTTGACGATTTCTAACTGACAATTAGGCTTAGTGAAGTATCTTTTTAGAGCTGGCGCAGTCATTGAAAGCTCTGTAATGGTTTAATTTCCCTACATTAATTAAAGAGAAACTATTTATGTTTGTGATCGATCAAATTATTCTCCTCGCCGCGATTTTGATTATTCTTGGTATTTTATCCAGTAAATTGTCTGCGAGATTGGGTTTACCCGTACTGGTGCTCTTTCTCATGGTGGGCATGTTAGCTGGTGAGGATGGCCCTGGAGGTATTGTTTTTGATAATGCACAAATTGCTCACGCGCTTGGGTCTTTAGCTTTAGCCATTATTTTGTTTGATGGTGGTTTGCAAACACCCATCGCGTCGATTAAGCAAGTGTGGAAGCCTGCTTCTGTGTTGGCGACTTTAGGCGTATTGGTGACTGCCATGATCACTGGTGCTGCAGCTGCTTATATTCTAGATGTTTCCTTACTTTACGGTTTACTGATTGGTGCCATTGTTGGTTCAACCGATGCCGCCGCCGTTTTCTCATTACTGCGTAATGCAGGTATTCATATCAACCCACGCCTTAAAGCCACATTAGAAATTGAAAGTGCGACTAACGATCCTATGGCAATTTTTTTAACAGTTGGCTTATTGGAGGTCATGGTCAAAGGGCTTGAACCAGGGACTGGATTATTGATGCTGTTTATCCAGCAAATGGGTATCGGCTCCGCAGTGGGTTTAGCGGCAGGCTGGTTATCAGTACGTATTATTAATCGTATCCATCTGACGACCTCTGGATTATATCCTGTGATGGTCGCGGCATTTGGTTTACTGTCCTTTGGCGTAGCAGCTAATCTTGGCGGCAGCGGCTTTTTAGCTATTTTTATCGCTGGTGTGGTGATAGGGAATAGTCGTTTTGTTTTTCAGCGCAGTACCTTTTTATTTCACGATGGTTTGGCATGGTTAGGCCAGATTGTTATGTTTGTGTTTTTAGGCTTGCTGATTAATCCTTCGTCTTTGCTGGATGTCTGGCAGGAAGGACTGATGATTGCAATCGTCCTGACCTTAATCGCACGCCCCTTGTCGGTAATCCCTGTACTGAAGATTTTTGGCTTTAATGCGCGTGAAATTACCCTAGTATCCTGGGTTGGGTTACGTGGTTCGGTGCCTATTATTCTGGCTATATATCCGCTGATTTATGGTCTGCCTGGTGCCAGTCTTATTTTTAGCGTGGTGTTTTTCGTCGTGTTAATTTCAGCGACAATACAGGGGTCAACATTACCCTGGGTTGCACGCGCTTTAGGACTCACGGAACCGCCTCCTGCGACACCTGCAGCGACACTGGAAATTACTGCTTTAGGCGATGTGGATGCTGACATTGTCGAGTATCAATTGGGCGATACCTCACGCGCTTCTGGTCGCCGTTTATCCCAAATGGCTTTACCTGACGGTACAGTAGTAGCGATGATAACCAGAGGAAACAATGTAATTCCACCTAGGGGATCAACCTTCCTGTATGCTGGCGATCATTTATTTATTGTGATGAAACCCGATGTGCGTGAGTTTGTTGATCTGGTTTGCTCTGGTGTTGCAGAAGCCAATCATTATGAATTACCTACGGGTGAATTGAAGTTGAAAGGCTACACCAAAGTAGCAGATTTAAAGCACTCCTACGGTATTGAACTCTCTGCTAATGATAATTTGTCATTAGATGAAGTGCTACGTCAGAGCTTGACTGACGAGCCGACCTTGGGTGCAAGTAAAGATTTTGGTGAAGTAATATTGCATGTTCGTGAGATGGTGGGTTCGAGGATTGCGACAGTGGGTATCGTACCGAACTCAGCCAATGAAAACTGATACCAAAACAATAATTTGTAAAAGCATAGTTTCATTGTGGTCAATATAGAGATCACACCTAAGCTCAGCGCATCATTTGATGGCTAATGATTTCGCATAGGTATCTGTCCGAACCTTTGATAAAATCCTGTCAACGGGTGAGCAGTCTTGGTGGACAACCGGCTAACCCGCCAGCCCTCTTAAGAGGGCGCTACTTCTAATTAATCCTATCTAGCAGTGCCATTTCGGCTTTTCTTAGCCAGAAGATGTAGGACTTTTTACTGTCAAATCCCATTAAGGCCCACTGCTCTTTACACAAGTAATGGGCGCGGATGGCACGTTTGCAGTTAATGGATAACTGCTCAACGAGGTGGTCATAGTGTGCGACATGGGCAGGCACGTTGAGTTCATGCTTTAAGTTGCCACCGCCCAAGGCTTCGCCTAAACGGTCGCAGGCGTAGCGGTTTGAAAAACCCTTGCCCAATTCTTGGTACACCCAATAACAGCCCCAGCGATATAACCCTAACCGTAACGCCTTAATGTTCATCCTCTGCTCGGGTTCATCGCTAAAGGCCATTAGCCACCTCATTTATCTTCTTAACCGAAAGCTTAAACACATCAATGCATATCGATGTCACATCGTCATAGGGCGCATTAGTGCGGCCATTTTCCCAACGTTGATAAGTGCTGCGACTGATGCCGTAAATCTCAGCCACTTCGTCTTGGGTCATGCCCCGTAAACGGCGCCCTACTTTCAGTAAATCCGCGGCGCGACTAGCCATAAATCCTCCTGCGTGAAGTCCATAACCCAGTTGTGCTATTTGTTATTGTCATTGTCATAACCATCCCACTAACATTGGCTCGTCCGTCTCAGTGGTCGATTGGCGCATAATCTCGGGCGCCACATCATCAAACCCCAGTGTAATTAAGTGTGTGTGGGAGGTAAATGCCTTAAACCGAATCGTTTCACTCCAATATTGCGCAGTGCGAATGCTCACCGGCCCTACATCGTAAGGGAATAAAACGCTCATACGACGGACATTGAAGCGGTGATCTGCATCGGCGAGGCGTTTTATTGCAACGCGGCGGGCTATTCACAAAAGCAAGCTGACATTGCGCAGCACAATGCTAAGGCCGAAGCCTTTAAACAGCGACTGTTATCACTGCGCCCTGCTCTCACCTTCACGGCGTTTAACAGCACCAAGGAGAAATCGGCATGAAGCAATCTGCAGTCATCAAAGACGCTTTACGCCAGTGTTATACCCTGCCCGCAAACAAGTCGGCAGCTGCCAACAATTTTTAAAACGACTCGCCGAGGAATTGGCAAAGGAAGGTAAATGATGATTTCGACCCAACCGACCGTGGATCAGCAAATGCAAGTGCCGCTCTTTCTTACCACTAAGGAAGTCATGACACGCTACCGGATTAGCTCATCAGCAACGCTTTGGAAGTGGCGAAGAAACGACGGTTTCCCTGCTCCTATCCATAATGGCCGCCATTACTTAAAAGCGTCGCTCGATAAGTGGGATGAAAAACAGCAAGTAGCTGCTTGAATTAATTTTTAAGCCTTAAGATAAAGCCCCATTTTTGGGGCTTTATTTTTAGACCTTTATCGATTGACTATTAGGCCATAAACTCATCGCCTTCGACATTACAGCCTTTACTACCGCAGTTAGTGCCTACTGCTACAGCATCAGCGATGATAGCGGCGAGTCCTGTGCCGACCAGTACTATTTGGGCAATTAACAAGACACCATCGGTTGATATCCATGCGACGACTGTCGCGATGAATGATACCACCGCGACTATGGCTCCAAACCAGCTTAGGCCACTGACGTTTCTAACAAAGCTATACATCGTCATTGATAACATAGCGTTTTAATGAGCTGAAAAACTGCATCTAGCAGCCCCTAAAAGAAGGCTGTAGCGATCAGTTCATCATTTTTAAGGTTAGTTCAAATGTGACTTTTAACAAAGGCTCACTTCGCTGGATGTTCAACAACAATCGCGTTAGTGGCAATAGTGAACTGATTGAATCATTCATGCGATATTTTGATGTTTTACCGTCCCATTCTATCGGGCTGCAGCCGAGACGTTATGTACTCTAAACCTGCTTGATAGCCTGCGGTTTCTGTTGTGTCACCGTTTTTGGCGACTAAATAAGTGGCTTTAAACATCATCAGCTTACAGACGGTTAGATAATAAAAATCATCGTCTTGCTTGAAAGCACAAAACTTTTTCCACGGTATGGTGATGGATTTACCGCTAGGGGGCACAAACGTTAGCGTCGAGGCTGTGGCGGTCACTGTATGGCACCCTTCTAGGCTCGCAAGGCTCTGTAAGGTTGTGTTTTCAATCGTTCGATCCAGAGTGGTTATCTTGCCTGCAAATTTGTTAGCTTGATTTTCGGCGATGTTTTTTAATACTAATTGCCACACAATAAGGTAAGCAATTGCACATATTGCGATTGCGATATATGTCTCTGGGGTGTGACTTTCTGCGAAAAAATAAAACAATAGCAACGGGGATAATAACGGGATCCATAGGAGTAATGCACGCACGATAAAGGCATGCATCCGCTTAGCTAATCGCGCATGGTTTGCAATGCGTGCTGAATCTATTCTTTCCGCGATTGTGATTAATTGTTCCCGCGTGATTAAAAATTTTAGTTCCATGACGTCCTTGCTTAACGTTAATCCGAACACTGTGCCAAGTGTATGATTAATTGAGTTGAAATGACTAAACCATAAATAAAGCTGATATTGAATAGATAACAGTTTACCTTGTGCCGAATTGAGCTCCAATGCACCTAATTACAAAGAGGTGTTTCTGCTGCACTGCAACGCAACTGATTTACATACTGAATAAGCTCACCATTTTCTGCTGTCAGCGACAAACATGCCTAACCCCTTCTTTCTAACACGACTATTTTGCTATCACCCAGAGCTTCCAATCTCAGCTTATTTGTCCATTTTTCATAGGCCTCAGCTTGATCATCTAACCAATCATGTTTGTTGTACACCGCCATCACCCCGCCTAATAGATAGCCTAACATCTTCTCTGTCACCTGGGGCAACACCCCAGCTTCTAACATTCTGGTCGATAATGTGCGTCTAAAATCCTGAATACGTCAGTCAGGGATTTCTAGTCTTAGTTTGATCTCGCGGATCAGCTTATTTTCTGAAGCGATGTTGCCTGGGCGCTTAAGATCGTTTGCTGCGGGAAAACTCCATAGTGAGTTATAGAGGTTCCACTGTTCTTGCAATATGTTCGAGTAAGGCGGGACTGATTGGCCTTCGGATTGGCAAATTAGTTTTGCTATTATTTATCGGGAAGGTCCAGACCATCGACTCAAGATCAAAATCAGCCCGTTTGGATTTTAATATTTCTGATATCCGCGCCCCTGTTAGTAAACATGCCTTGATGGCATTGGTTACGGCTTTGGTCGCGCGGCATTTATCAAGCTCACGGATGATTTTGCCACACTCTAGAATGGTGAGTACTCGCGAACCGACTTCGGGCGCAGAACCCACATCACTGACTCGTAATTGAAGGACATCAACAAGCGATATCATTTGCCGGCGAACGGACCAGCTAAGTACCGTCTTTAACTGTTTGAGTATCGCACCTGCGGTGACTCGACTATGAATTGCCTTTTTATCGAAAAAATCTATCCACTCGCCGAGTGTGATACTTTCGACTTTACGATCAGCAAAGGCATCATAGAGATGTGCTCTAAAGCAGGATTGGTACGTAGCAACAGTGCCCGGCTTAAGTGCTGCACTTCGCGCCGATAAAAACTGTTCACAGCAATCCCTCAGTGTTGTCTGGCCCACAAATGTGTTGCACTGTTTCCAAAACACACGTGGATCTATATTATTTGCCACTGAGTTCCGTAACTCAGAGATCAGTTTCCTTGCGTCAGCTAGTTTCAAATCAGGATAACGACCAAGGGTTAAGCGTCCATGTTGATTATCAATCCTAAGTCGATACTGCCATGTTATAGTCCCTGCAGGGGTAATACGAGCGCTTAAGCCGTCGCGGTCTGCAAGCTCTGGTTTCCCTAAATATGGTTTGCCGTTTATTGCACGTAACCAATTGTCAGATAAAGACATTTTAATTACCCTGTGTACATGTGATTTTAGCTAATCTGACGCAGAACCCAATATATACAGATTATGTACTCACATCGAAGAGCTGCATACTAAATTGATGTGAATGACAACGAATCCAATTAAAGCAATTTAACTACTGATAACATGAAGTTACATGCTTTAGAGAACGAAAATAAATGAAGATGAAAGACGATAAAGCAGGGTCGATTTTTTGGCACGACTACGAAACATTTGGAGCGAACCCAGCGAAAGACAGACCCTCGCAATTTGCTGGCATTCGCACGGATTTAGATCTCAATATCATCGGCGAGCCTGAGACATTCTATTGTAAGCAAGCCACTGATTATTTGCCGTCTCCGGAAGCAATATTAATCACAGGGATCACTCCACAATTAGCTAATTTAAAAGGCATCCCTGAAACTGAGTTTATGGGACGAATTCAAGCGCAATTTAGCCAACCAAACACTTGTGTTGCAGGTTATAACTCACTGCGTTTTGACGATGAAGTGACCCGTTATGGCTTTTATCGGAACTTTATCGATCCCTATGCCCGTGAATGGCAAAATGGCAACTCTCGTTGGGATATCATTGATTTAGTGCGCGCTTGTTACGCATTTAGGCCCGAAGGCATTAACTGGCCGACAAAGGAAGATGGCTCTCCGAGTTTTAAGCTAGAACATCTGACCCAAGCGAATGGTTTAAGCCATGAGAAAGCCCATGATGCTATGTCTGATGTGTATGCGACCATCGCCATGGCAAAACTCATTCGCGAGAAACAGCCTAAGTTATATCAGTACTATTTTGACCTGCGCCGTAAGCAAGCGGTTAGCGATCAAATCGATGTGCTCAATATGCAGCCTTTGGTTCACGTGAGCTCTAAAATTAGTGCGCGCAATGGTTGTGCAACGTTGATCTCACCCGTAGCGCACCATCCTACTAACAAAAATGCCGTTATTTGCGTTAATTTAGCCATGGATTTAACGCCGCTATTCGAGCTAGATGTCGAGCAAATTAAAACGCGCATGTATACGCCAAGGGCTGATCTTGCCGAAGATGAATTACCTATCGCAGTAAAACAAATTCATCTTAATAAGTGCCCTTTTATCACCTCGGCAAAAATCCTTAGTGATGAGCATGCCGCTCGTTTAGGCATAGATAAAGAATTTGCCAGAGAGCAGTATAAACGCCTAAAACGTCACCCAGAATTACGCGAAAAACTGGCGCTATTATTTGAGCATGATGACAGCAGAGTAACCACAGATCCCGATTTGATGCTGTATTCTGGTGGGTTCTTTAGCCAAGCTGATAAAGCAAAAATGGAAATCATCCGTCATACCCTACCGCAAAATCTAGCGGCGTTAGATTTGCAGTTTGATGATCCGCGTATTCCTGAGATGCTGTTTCGTTACCGCGCCCGTAATTACCCTGAACTACTCGATGATACAGAGTCGCAGCGCTGGCGTGAATTCTGTCAAAGTCGCTTAGCCGATCAAGACTACGTACTTAAATTAGAAAATTTGCTACAAGAAACACAAGCGGATGAGACTAAGCAAAAGCTACTTGCTGCCCTTTGTCATTATTTGCGTGAACTTTAAGTTGTGTAAATTCAAGCTTAAGTCTTTTGTTTTATAGTCTTAAGCTTATTTGTGTGCACCAATAGACTCACTCTATACGTGAGTAACATAAGTTTATCACTCTCAATAGCACTGACATTGACAGCGTATAAACGCGAGCTAACTCGCATTTATGCTGTAACAAAATTACTAGAATGTTCTTCCATGAACTTAACAAATAAGGAATAGGGAAATGCAAGATAGATTCATTCGTAGCATAACCCAACTGCCAACGCCGTTAGCCGATGCACTTATCCCAATGTTGCACCAGAATTTTGCTGGACACATTGATGCGCAGCAACTTGCTACGCTAACAAGTGCAAGCAAAATGACCGAAGCAGAAGTGTTATTAGCATTACTGCCGATAGCAGCGGCATTGGCCAAACCGCCTATCAGTGAGTTTTATGTCGGCGCGATAGCCAAAGGTAAAAGTGGCGATATCTACATGGGTGCCAACTTAGAATTACCCGGTGAAGCGTTATTTCATTCTGTACATGCAGAACAAAGCGCTATCAGCCACGCATGGCTCAGTGGTGAAAGCCAAATTGTTGATATTATAGTTAATGCCAGTCCTTGCGGTCATTGTCGTCAGTTTATGAATGAACTGGTTGAAGGCAGCAAGATCTGCATTCATCTACCCGCACAGGAAAGCCATCCTCTGGCCTATTATTTACCCTATGCTTTTGGGCCAAAAGACTTAAATGTCACTTCTCCATTAATGGCCAAGCAACAAACTGAATTTGCACTAGATAGTGCCGATCCTATGATCATAGAAGGCTTAGATCATGCAGGTTTAAGCTATGCACCTTACACCCAAAGTTTTGCCGCTGTGGTATTAGAAACCCATGATGGCGCAACCTATTGTGGTCGCTACGCAGAAAATGCGGCATTCAATCCTTCTATGCTGCCTATGCAGATGGCCTTATCAAATCTGGTGCGCCACAATCGTGAATTTAGCGATATCAGCCGTGCGGTTTTAATTGAGTCATCTCAAGGAAAAATCAGCTTAGTTGGCGCGACTATGGATGCGCTCCATACCGTTGCCGCCATCGAACTTGAGCACATAGTGGTAGATCCAGTGTAACGTCTGCTTCAAGATGCCAAGGTGCTTCAAAATGCCAACGGCGAAATACGTTAATGCGTATTTCGCCGTTCGATTATCCACTTAAAGCTTAAAAATCAATTATCGTAAGCAATTCTGACGGCTAATCATACTCCATCCTGTCTTCTACTAACCACGTCATTGAACTTAGCCAGATACTCCCCCTTACGCTCCTCCATCCTAATAAAACAAGCTTGCCGCTCCACTTCCGACATAACGCGCCACGCTAAAATTTCATCAAGATGCCTGAAACAACCTAAACAAATATCTTGCTGATCTAAACAACAATTTCGAATACAAGGAGTGACATTAGGATCATTCTGACCAGACGGCATATTCATTGCCACAAGGTTCAACAAAATGGAATCGACGGCCTCCCGGAAAACTAAAGATGTCAGCTGTGATAATGCCACCAGCAGTTACGACAGCCGTCAGAGTCAATTCTAAGTTCTGGCTGTAGATCACAATCAGCGGGCAACCTTTTGCAAGGGTGAAATTCACATCGGCTTGATAGAATCCCCCAGTAATGCCGACATCCATAAAGCAACTGTATTCAGGGCCATAATCGACATAGGTCCATCCAAAAACCTGGCTAAAAAAGGCCTTAGAGCTCGCAATGTCGCGACTTGGGATTTCCAAATAATTGATACTGTGGTGACGGTTCATAGACTTCCTTGCTATTTAATCAGGACACAAAATGATGGACATAAAATGCGTAAGTAAAAATGGGAGCCAAAGCTCCCATTCTATTCGCGGCTTTAACTCAGGTTAACCTTGGATTAAGGCTGCGGCAAGTCCAATCAGACCGCCAAACACGCCGCCCCAAATCACTAACCAACCTAAGTGCGTTTGGATCATGTCCTGAACGATTTGTTTCACCATTTGTGGTGTTAACTCGTTTAATCTTTGTTCCACTATGTTAGCAATTTTAGTTTGCAGATCGGCCATCACATTTGGCTGTTCAATTTCTTGTTTCAGCAACTCGTGAAATGCATCGCTTTGTGCCATTTCAACTAAAGAAGCTTTCATCTTTACAATAAACGGCTCTTTTAACGGCAATAAGGCATCTGTGCCACCAAACATAGACAACATGCCGCCAAAGGAAGATTGGGCGACTGTGCTAATTAACGCATCAAAAGAAGGCGCTAAATCAACCTTTTCAATCACTGGCACCAAGTCTATTTTACTCAGCCCTTCTTTTTCAGATAGGAATCGGTCGATATTTTCAGTGGTAAAAAACTGTTTCATCATCAAATGAGCAATACCCGCCTTAAACTCTTCAAAACGAGAAGGCACAACTCCCGAACCGTAGAGTCCGGGGACTTTCTCAAACAACATATAAACTGCAACCCAGTTGGTAATCGCCCCCGATAAAGCAAATAATCCGACATTCAGGACAATTGCCGAATTCATCAGGTAACCCACAACGACCAAAGCAGCCGCCAATAAATTCGTCACTAAACTCTTATTCAATCTCATATCCCCTAAGGTGGCATCGAAAAGATGCAAAACTCGCCTATATTAACAAGTTAACGGGAGTCAGGTCTAACACTCAAACCACAGTAAACAAACCCGTTTTAAAATCTGTTTTCAGTGCTAAGTCTTGGCGCGAGGCGCAAGATGAAGCCCATCAACTAAGCCGCAGCGCCACTGAGCCACAAGAAGCTGATTAGCCAGCACCAAATAAAGTTAATCTCCTTGTAGAACATTAAGTTAATTTAATGTTTGCCGACCTAAAAAACGCAAAAATTTTAATTTACCGTCTGTGAATTATCAACTTGCCTCAACTACACTCAATCAAGATAACGCACAAAAAATATGGCTCAGAATACAGCTGGCACTGAACACTGACAGTTAACCTCGGCTCAATACACAAAATTTACCCAAAATAGAATAAAGGATGCGCTTATGGAATCGGCTTTTAACACTGCAGGGGCGTTAAGTTGGCATGAATTGACAACCCATAATACCGAAGAAGCTATGCACTTCTATGCTGAGATTTTTGGTTGGCACTTTAAAACAGTCAAAATGCCCCACGGTAATTATCATATTATTGAAAATCAGGGCGTCAGCATTGGGGGGATCACCGATAGTTTGCTCCCAATGCTTCCCTCACATTGGACTGGCTACATTACCGTTAACGATGTCGATCAAGTCGCTATCAGCGCAAAAAAACTTGGCGGGGATATTCTGTTTGGTCCTGAAGATATACCCGAAGTAGGCCGTTTTTGTTGGATAAAAGATCCACAAGGCGCCATTATTGCAGCGATTAGTTATTTAAATCGCTGATCAAAAATAGCGTCCAACATAGCGAGTATTGACGACTCAAAACATTAGCCATAGGCTGAAACACATGTAGTTATCAATGTAGATGATAGGTTACCACTCAGGAATGTCTTAGATCAGAAGACGTTATTGTCTGTGTAATACCAAGATTTCATTGGTAAAAATATAAATAATTTCTGGAAACATTAGCATTATTCGCTAGAATGTCCGTACTTATGGAAGTTTTTCCCTGTCTTATGCATTGGAGCCTTGATATTAATGCTGACCCAGTTATCGCAATTCAGACACTCTTTTTTTGCCCTCCCAAGATACCTGCGAGTGATTATTTACCTAACAGCAGTCTACCTTAGCTATGTCTGCACATTAGGTTTAATCCTCCCCTATGCGATAACCACGCTGGCACCAGAAAAACTCTCAACTCTGCTCGGTCGTCCCGTCACCCTCGGTGATATACACATTAACCCCTTTAATTTCAGAGTCGAAATCGACCAACTGGCCATTAAAGAAAAAGACGACAAACCTTTTGCTGGTATTGCACAAGTCCAATTCGAAATACACTTTTGGCGATCTGTTTTTAATCGCGCCGCCGTTATCGAAAACATACACATACAAGCGCCCTACGCACATATCATTCGCGTGGAGAAAAAAGGGAAAGCTGGATTCAACTTCGACGATATTCTGCAGACCCTGAACGGGCATTCATCCACGAGCACAGAAACAGCCCCCACAGAAGCCAGCTCACCCATTCGTGTCCTGCTCAGCCAATTTGTGTTGGATGCGGGACAATTTAACTTCGATGACAAAATTACCCATGCTCAAGTGAACTACCCCAATATCAATCTAAAACTCAGTTCCCTTGATACTGAATATTTGATGGCGGCATCATCGGCATCGATAACACCAGCCATAAAAGTAAACAAAGTTGATAATACGACACCAAACGCCCAATCAACGTCTGACTCACCCATTGTGCCTATCAAGCACAATCACTATGCGATACAACTCAGTGATGATCATGCTGGTGAAATCAGTTTGCAGGGGCAATTCCAATTGTTCCCGCTAAAAGTTGCGGGTGACATCCAAGTCGCCAAACTGAAACTGACACCACTATGGCGATTTATCGACGATCAATTTAATCCCGTCCTCACGGATGGCGAGCTCAGTATTAAAACTCAGTATCAAGTGGATCTTGCCGAGAATGGCGAGTTACAAGTCATCAGCAACAATGGCCAGTTTATTGTTGAAAAACTTAACGTTAACGACAAAGATCGCTCAGTGGTCAAGCTCCCCATGTTTGCCCTCGACGGCATTTCAGCCAACTTGAAGCAGCAGAAAGTGCATATCAACAAACTCCACAGCGATGGCCTAACAATGAGTGCCATTTTGAACCAAGACGGGCTCGATCTTGTTGGCTTATTCATGCCTAAATCGTTAAGCGCCTCCACAACGACTACGCAGCCGGTTGCTAAACCAACCGATGCTAAATCGCTAGAACGCGTACAAGTTGCGCAAGTGGAAGAAAAACGTCAAATAGCAGAGACTGCCAATGATGCAAGCGATAGCGCAAACAAAGCAACAGAAAGCGAATTAACCGCAACTAACGAGAGTGATAAAACAGAACAAAAGACAGAAGCGACCGCAAATGTCACCACTGATGCCACTAAAGAAACCGCTGCAGAAGTCGCTTCTGAGGCAGATCCTCTGCTGCCAATCAAGCAAACACCAGTAACGACGTCAACTGACACTTGGTTAGTGCAACTCGATGCGCTCAATATTGAAAACTATGACCTTAATCTATCGGAACAAAAGCTAACGGCCACACCGCAGCAATGGCGAGTGTATCCGCTTAATTTTTCAACTAAGGTCATAACGAGTACCTTAACCGCTCCGATTGAATATGAGCTACAACTCAGTCTCAATGATCAAGGTACTTTGAGCTCTCAAGGCCAAGTCGATGTGACGGGCGAAACCATAGATGCCAATATCCAACTCGATAAGCTGGCATTAACCCAATTTCAGCCCTATTTAGCGCCCTACGTGAATATCCAGCTCAAGAGCGGTCTATTAAGCTCAGCAGGCAAGCTGACCGCCGATGCTAAAGGCAAAGCCATTTACGGTGGCAGTGTTGAGCTCGATGATTTAGCTATTCATGACAAATTGCGTAATGCTCCACTGGTCAAATGGCAAAAGATGAATATCAATCAACTGGATTTTGACCAACAGAAAAATCAAATCAAAATTGATCACTTAGCCTTTAATCAACCCTACGCCAAAGTGGTGATAGCCAAAGATAGAACCACTAATATCAGCGATCTTATCGTTGAGGCTCCGGCTGCAAATAGCAAGACAACTAAAAACACAACCACAGCCAGTGCTAAGCAAACCGAGCTGCAAACGGCAAGCAAGACAACGCCTGAGTTAAGCCTCGATATTCAAAAAATTAGCTTTAGCCAAGGCTCAGCTTACTTTGCCGATAACTCACTGACACCAAACTTTGCCTCAGGGATTGAGTTACTTGAAGGCAATATCACTCACCTGTCATCCACGCCAGGGACTAAGGCCTCGGTTGATATCAAAGGTAAGATAGACAAGTATGCGCCTGTAACTCTAAAAGGCGATATTAACCCTTTGCTAGATATGCCATATTTAGATCTCGACTTAGTCTTTAAGAGCGTTGAGTTAACCTCAGTCAATCCTTACTCTGGCACCTATGCGGGTTACTACATAGATAAAGGACAGCTATCACTATCGCTGAACTATCAACTCGATAAGAACAAGCTCAAGGGCAGTAACCATCTGATCATAGACCAACTGAAACTTGGTAAACCCAGTGACAGTGACCTTGCCACTAGCTTACCCATCACGCTCGCAATTGCCCTGCTGCAGGACCGTAACGGTGTGATTGATTTAGGCATGGAAGTCTCTGGCGATTTAGACTCACCTAGCTTTAGTGTCGGCAGCATCATAATGACGGCGATTACCAATGTGATCACTAAAGCCGTCACAGCGCCCTTCACTTTCTTAGCAGGACTCATAGGTTCTGACGAAACCTTAGATAAGATCAGCTTTGCCGCAGGCAAATTCAGCCTAAGTGAAGATGAGCAAAAAAGTTTAGACAAACTCGCTAGCGCCTTACTCGACAGACCTATGCTCAAGCTCAGCGTTGAGGGGGAAGTCGATGCCATCAATGACAGCCAAGCCATTGCTGAGCGCATCATGAAGCGTAAATTGGCTAAATTAGCCAATATTGAATTTAGTGCGTTACCTGATGATTTAAGTCCGAGTCAATTCCCGACCCAAGGGCCGCTTGCCGATGCGCTAGTAAAGCTTTATGAACAAGAAGTTAAAGCCGATCCTGCCCAAATCAAAGACACTGTTATCGCAGAGGCCAAAGACGCGCAGCTTTCAGATGACGAAATCACCACCCGCTGGCATATCGCTTTATATAATCTGTCGGTAAAAGCGCAGAATGTTAACGATGGCATGTTGGGTAATTTGGCCCAAGAAAGAGCAAAAGCCGTTAAAGCTTACCTTGTGGACGTGAAAGAAATTGCTCCAGAGCGGATCTTCTTGCTCGAAAGCCGAGTGAGTTTAACCCAGAATGCAGCCCAAGTGAGTCTCACTATTGATGCTCAATAACTCAGCCAATTAACTGCTTCTTATATAAAACTAAGCCCGCTAAAGTTCGACTTTAGCGGGCTTTTACCTTATGGCTAAGCGTCATAACCAATCAAAAAACCATTCTTCTACAATCAAATCATCTATCTGTTAATTCACTCTAAAATGTTGGCCGTGCTTGGTGCCATAGGTTACACTCTGCGGCCTTTATACAACTGAGATCACAGTTTTTAAACGACTGGGTCTCAGACTCGCCGCACGCTTTCTGTGGCGCCATGACGCACAAATGTTCTTCCACAAAAATTATCATTAAGGTCAATAACATGTTTATCATTCGCTGGATTTTAGGCAGGATTATTCTGTTTTTAAATTTCGTATTTAGCCCTAATAAGCGCCAACGTCCACTGGCTGAGCAACAAAAAATTGATGCTCAAACTCAAGCATTAGCCCTGTATCAATATCCTGCATGCCCATTTTGTGTAAAAGTCCGCCGTGCAATGCGTCGCCAAGGACTCAACATAGTGACCCACGACGCTAAAAAAGCACCGCATAAAGATGAACTCATCGCTCAAGGCGGCAAACAGCAAGTGCCTTGTCTGCGGATTGAAGAAAACGGTCAAGTACAGTGGTTATATGAATCAAAAGAAATCATTAACTACTTAGACCAACGCTTCGCCTAAATCACGGCGCAACGGTCTACGTAAATATACAAATAAGTGCGCCCAGTCACCTTTTCAATCGTCTGTTCAATGGGCACTTACAAAGGGCTTTACGTTGGAATGACAAGGTTTTGGGCGCAGTTCTTTTATTGCGTTGTTTTATCGCATTTACTTACGCCACAAATATTCACGGTCAGAATAATCAAATAACCACTGGGGCTGATACACCACCAATAGCGTTACCGCCATGCCATTAAGCAATGCCTCTGGGAATGCCAGCAAAGGGATTAGCATCAGGTAGTCGTCCACTAACACATTCCAATCGTAATCCGCCGCAGACCACAACCACATCGCCCAACTCAATTGATGAAACACAGTTGAGAGGCCCGCATTGATAAAACCACCGACGAAGATGAATACAAAAATATGTTTAGGAAATAAATGGTAACTGCGACTGTATAGGATAAAACACAGAAACAGCGGCACAGCCATAGCGAACAAACTAAAAGCACCAAAATCAGCGGGCTGCTTTAATATAAAAAGACTAAAAAAAGCGCTCGGCAACAGCAACACTAGAGTCGCAAGACGCCAGCCGAACATCAGCATACAAGTGACAATTCCCAGAAAATGCAGATGTAACCCAGTTTGAACACTGGCATTTAACGACCACAGCGCATTGATCCCCACCAACGTCAGCAACAAACGTAATTGGAGATGTTTATCCCGCCGGAGCTGCACTAACTCTTCTTTTGGCCATATGGCGTAGAGCCATAACGCCAAGAACATAAGGCATATACCTTGAGTCAGGCTCATATCCCATTCGATTTGCGCCCATTTATTTGACCAAAACGCCCACATTACTCGCCCATCCTTAATCCATTACACCTATCGGCGCGTACTCAGCCAATGAGAATGCCATAAATCCATGAACTTTAGGGCCATATTAAGGTATTCTTCTGTCAGTTAATAACTAAGAGTTAAATTTGATTATGCCGTTTCGATATCTCAGCCTTGCCATCTTAAGTTGTTTCTCGCTCATCGCCTGCAGCAGTGCGCCAATTGACCCGAGTGAACTCGCCGGAAAATTACGGGATAAGTTAACGACGGATATTAAAAGCGATGGCCTTAAACTCTTCAGCTACAAAGCGCGGCTGGTCGATGAAAAGTCGACAATGAATGATACAGAGCGCCCTTTTCCACACGAGGCACGCATACGTAATATGCAAGATCCCCGTGAGCAACGTCGCGCGATGCAAGATCTACAGGACTCATTAGAAATTTGGGGGAGACAGGTTGATTTGGGTTTAATCAAAACCCTTGAAATGACGGGTTATTGCCGCGAAGGTTATATTGAATTAAGCCGAATTATCGAGCCTGGTCGAGGAGAAATCCGCGGTGAGTGCCAAGAGGGTGCAACCAATGCTGATAAACAAAAATTTATGAGCTATTAACTAAACTCAAAGTAATGAAGAAACGTGCACAGTTACCAATACAAAAAACTTAAATCGGCTAAAAATAGCTAAAACGATAATAAGCAGAATAAAAAACAAGCATGCGCGTATGAGACAATACGCGCATTCACGTCACACTAAACTGATTCGGTCAGTGGCACAGCACGATTTTCCAATAACACAGGGATACCTTCAGTGATCGGATAAGCAAGTTTATCTGCCTTACAAATCAACTGCTGCGTCGTTTTATCGTACTCAAGTTTTCCCTTACACACAGGGCAAGCCACTATATCTAACAATTTTTTATCGAATGCCATGGAAGTTTCCTTATTTAGCTGCAGCCACTTCACGAAGACGTGCGAGCAGCTGTTCATCAAATTGTGGGGATAGCTTGGCATCGACCGCCAAATACCACCAGTTTTCTTGTGCAAAATCGCGACATTTAACCGCATCTTTTTCTGTCATCAACAGTGGCAAGCCTTGGGCTAAATCACCTAACTGGGTTTTATCGTAGGCCTGATGGTCATCAAAACCATGGCAGAAGGCCAGTTGATAGCCTTGTGCGCGCAACGATTCAAAGAAACGCGCTGGATTACCTATGCCCGCCATCGCAACGAGCGGCTGAGACTTATCGAAAGTATATTCACCAGACGTCGCATCACATTTAACAGGCTTCACTGCCGTAGGTGTCAGTTGCATTTCGAACTGCCCTTTTGCCGCTGGGCCGCCATTACTGACGATAAAATCCACGGTATCGAGACGCCACGCGCCTTCACGCAATGGACCTGCTGGCAATAGCAAGCCATTGCCTAAACCGCGCTGACCATCAATCACCACCAGCTCAATATCGCGTGCCAGAGCATAATGCTGTAGGCCATCGTCACAGATGATGACATCGACACCAAACTCAGCAATAAGCGCATTAGCCGCATCGACCCGTTTAGCGCCAACCACCATGGGCACTTGAGTACGCGCCACTATCATGGCAGGTTCATCACCCACCTCTGCCGCACTTGCACCTAAGCAAACCGATTTAACGCCTTGAATATCAACACCGTAACCACGACTGATCACACCGGGGTGAAATCCATGTTGGCGCAGTAATTCAATCAGATAAATCACAGTTGGCGTCTTACCGCTGCCACCGACGGTAATATTACCGACGACGATGATAGGTACAGGCATTGCAGTTTGTGATTTCATCCCGAGGTGAAACAAAGCGCGGCGCACATAAGTGATAACCGCGAATAAGCCCGATAAAGGTAACAAGAGCCATCGCAGTGGATGGCCCTGATACCAGATTTTATTCACTAAGGCCTGCATCTAACTACCAAATTGCATTTGGTATAATTTGGCGTACATGCCATCTAATTCCAATAGTGATTGGTGCGTCCCGCGCTCGACGATACGCCCCTGATCGACTACTAAAATCTGATCGGCACTCTCGATGGTCGACAACCTGTGGGCGATCACTACAGATGTGCGGTTTTGTCTGAGGTTATCTAACCCTTTTTGAATGGCTTTTTCTGACTCAGTATCCAGTGCTGAGGTCGCTTCATCGAGGATCAACACAGGCGCATCACGCAACATAGCGCGTGCAATCGCAATCCGCTGTCTTTGACCACCGGACAATAACACGCCATTCTCACCCACTTGGGTATCAAGGCCTTGGGGCAGCTGATCAATAAACTCCATCGCATAGGCCAAGGTCGCAGCTTCAATGATCTGCTCACGAGTCGCCTCACCGGGATAGGCGTAAGCGATGTTATTGGCTATCGTGTCATTGAACAAGGTCACCTGTTGCGATACCAGTGCCACTTGATTACGCAGCGATTTTAGCGAGTAATCGTAGATGCTGACGTCATCAAGCAGAATATCGCCGGATTCAAGGCCCGTATAAAAACGGGTCACTAAACTCGCAATAGTCGACTTACCTGAGCCAGAACGTCCAACTAAGGCTAAGGTTTGCCCGGGTTTGACTTCAAAATCGACATTCTCAAGTGCACGACGATCTTGGCTGTCATAGGTAAAACACACATTATCAAAACGTAGATGACCCTTAGCACGCTCGACAGTATAAGTTCCCGTATCGGACTCTGGCAGCGTATCCAGTAATTCAAACACTGTGGTACAAGCCGCAATACCCCGTTGAAATTCGGCATTCACTCGGGTTAAGTTTTTGATTGGCTGTAACATGGCCATCATAGCGCCAAGAATCGTCGCGAAGGTACCCGCGGTAAGATCGGCTTTCATGCTGTCTAAGCTTGCCGCATAAAGTACAAAGGCTAAGGCGAATGAACCAATAATCATGATCAGAGGCTGACTAATGGCTTGTGCCACAGCTAACTTCATATTTTGATGGCGGTTTTGATCGTTTACTTTAGCAAAACGGGTTGCTTCTGTTTCCTGTCCACCAAAGGCCAATACGTTTTTATGGCCTTTAATCATTTGCTCCGTAGTCGCACTCACCCCGCCCATGGCTGTTTGAATTTGCTTAGAGACCTTACGGAAACGACGACTAACCACCGCAATGACCATGCCCATGATAGGACCAATCACAAGAATACAGAGGGATAGCTTCCAAGAGTTATAGAACATCAGCACCAGCATACCAAACACAGTCACACTATCGCGGACGATTGAAATCAAAGCACTTCCCGATGCTCGAGCGATTTGCTCAGTATCAAAAGTCACTTTTGAGATCAAGTTACCGGTATTTTCCTTATCCATATAACTGACAGGCAGGCTCAGATAATGCTCAAACACTTGCTGACGCATGTCCATGATCAAACGCGCACTCATGTATGAAATGCCGTAGGTCGAGACAAAGTTGGCAAAACCGCGCAGGGAAAACATGACGATAACCACAAGCGGCGCCATCATTAGCACGTCGTTGTTCGCGTGGAAACCT
Organism: Shewanella sp. DC2-4; assembly: GCF_013248875.1. Taxonomy (NCBI): domain Bacteria; kingdom Pseudomonadati; phylum Pseudomonadota; class Gammaproteobacteria; order Alteromonadales; family Shewanellaceae; genus Shewanella; species Shewanella sp. DC2-4. The sequence goes on from NZ_JABRVR010000002.1 coordinate 2,508,811, forward strand.
TCACTGGTTGGCAATGCGATGCCGTTGGTCACCGCAGCAGGTGCGCCGCCGGAGAAACCCTTATCAATAAAGGGGCCGATGAAAGCGATAAAGGCGGCATCGACGAGACCATAAATAATTAATCCCGCAACTGAAAGCATAAACATGCCTTTCATCTGTTTTATATAGCCCAGTAATCGTTTGAAAACTGTCCACATTTCGTCTTTAGGAGATGTTGTCATTGATAACACTAAATTATGGCAAAGTAGGCATTCTACTCTGGATTAATCAAGTCACCAAATCTAAACAGAGAGTTGTACCAAAATGGCGCTAAATCACCACGATAGGTCTTAACCTCTCGCTCAGACTGCTGAAAAATCACACTAATCTGCCCTTCTATACCTGTAGTTAGGCCCATAATCTCCCGTTGCTGATACCGTTCAACCACTGTGGATTTTGGAAACCCCCAGCGATTAGCAAAACCAGCAGGAAACAAGACTAACTTGGGGGCCACAGCATCAATAAAGGCTTCAGTTGACGAGGTTTTACTGCCGTGGTGGGGCGCAACGAGCACTTCACTTTGTAACTCATACTCACCACTTAAGGCACGACTTAATAGCGAAGTTTCGATTTGCTTTTCGATATCCCCCGTAAGCAGTAGACTCTGCCTGTCATCATCAATGCGTATAACACAGGAACCATTATTACCCACTAACGCTTGAGGCGGAGAAAGCAAATTCAAGCTCAGCCCTTGCCATTGAATCTGCCTTGGGCGGCAATCTTGGCCACTAAAGCCAGCCATGTCTGTGATCACTAAAGCCTTAGGGTAAGCCTCAATCAAAACAGGGGCACCACCTGCATGATCGTTATCGCTATGGCTGATAACAATATAATCAATATCTTGAATGCCTTTGGCTTTTAGGAAAGGTAATATCACCCGCTCCGCATAACTGAAGTCATCACCAAAGGCGGCACCTGTGTCGTAGACCAGCCCTCTACCATTCTTTTCAATAACCACAGCTAAACCTTGGCCCACATCCAGTAAATGCATAGCCCATCGATTATTTTGAACGGGTGACCACAGCGTAATACAGAAAAGCAAAGCGGGAATAAACAGTAAACTCAGCAGGCTTAACCAAGCAGTATAATTTTTATTTTTAGGCACATAGCGCCATAACACACCACCGATGAACGCAGATAACCCCAAGGCTAATATCGTATCTGAAAGCGCTAACCAATGGGCTGGCAATTGCTGGCTTATGTCTAGCAACTGTGCATAGGGTGATAAACTCCAATCACTTAGGCGAAGCAGTCCTAACCAAGAGAACCCAAACGCAGTACCAACCCACCAGCATATAAATCCCGCCATAGCTAATGGGATAACAACAAAACTAAACCATGGCACAGCTAGGATATTCATCCACAAGCTGTGTAAACTCACACCACCAAAGAGTGCTCCTTGCAGTAATCCAAGCCCAAGGCTCAAGCGCCACTGGATGGCCCAAAATTGTAAAAGCCCCGCGCCTACACGCGTCCTTCGAGTCGACACAGCCGTAAACTCTTTGGGCTGGATGACTAAGGTATATAAAATCACCCCTAAAGCACAAAACGACAGCCAAAATCCCGCACTTAAACAAGCAAGCGGGTCGAGTAACAATACGACAAACAATGCAAACAGCAAGCGCTCCCACGCAGTAGAAAATCGCTTTAATAAACTCAGTAGCATTAACAGTAAAATCATCACGAGTGCACGCTGAGTCGATACACCAAAACCTGCAAGATAGGCATAAAATGCTGCGCCTATACCTGCCGCGACTAACGCAAAAGTCATATTACGTCGACTCTGATGTGACACCAAACGACTCAATCCAAACAAAAGGCAAGCGTATACCCATGCCGCGACAACGGAGAGGTGCAAACCGGAAATCGCCACTAAATGGCCAGTGCCAGTCTGCCTTAGTGCTTGCCAACGAGCTTGTGAGATCAAATGCTTATCCCCCAAAAGCAAGGCGAGTAAAATGTCACCTTGAGGTAAAGAGGCTAATTCAGGTGTCAATGCGCTTATGAGGTCATTACGCAATGAAGGCGAAACCGCAAGTAACTGCGCCTCAATCACTCGCCCTTTACCGACCACATGTTGACTGATTAATTGTTTTTGTTCGTTGTAGCCGCCTTGATTTAGCACGCTAGCAATGCTCTTAGGTGTCAAGGTAAACAGCCAAACCTGACCCACATCGACTTCTGGCGGATCTTTCCACGTGAGTCGCAATTTTGCGTTTGGCCCTAAGATTAAATTTGGTTTAATGAGCGATATATCCAAACTTAGCCAGTCGCTGTTTCGACTAACTAGTGATATGATTTCGCCCCTTACCTGTATAGGTTGTTGTAACACTGGCAAATCCTGCCTAGATAATCCTAAGCAAAAACCAGTTAGCCATGCTACCGCAAAGAGCCCTCCTGCACAGACAGGGATTTTTCGGTGTAAGATTAACGCCCCAACAACAAGGTAGGGTATGTAACTGACTGGCGGCAGCGAAGGCCATAACATCGCTGATAATAAGATGGCACTAAAGCCAAACATGAATCGATTCATAGTGAATTAAGTTAAGACAGCAATTTCAGCATATGCCAAAAAAATTAATTAAAAGATTTATGCCTAAGCCTGAAACCTTGCGTGAGCATAAACACTTACGCATGTTCGGACGCTTGTTACATAATCCCAATCTATGGGCACTTAATCGAAAATCCGCCCCAGGCGCATTTGCCGTAGGGTTATTTGTCGCTTGGATCCCCATGCCATTTCAGATGGTTGTTGCAGCGGCTTTTGCCATTCTATTTAACGTTAATATTCCTGTTTCAGTTGCATTAGTATGGATAACCAATCCCTTAACTATGCCAGTGATGTTTTATGGTGCGTATTTACTCGGTGCTAAAATACTCGGCCATGCTCCGCAAGATTTTGCCTTCGAAGCAAGTTGGCAATGGATTGAAGCATCGCTTGCGACCATAGGTCCGGCATTCTTACTCGGGTGTCTCGTGCTAGGAGTGGTTTTTTCCGCTGTTGGTTATTTGCTGATTAATAATCTGTGGAAATATTCAATTATGTTTAAGTGGCAGAAACGCAAGAATAAATAATCTCTTATATTCAAACCGCTTATGTTGGTACAACGATTGAGTCGAGATAACAGCATAAGCGGATTAACACATTCGCTCTCGCTTCCCTTTTGTTCATCATGTGAATCACCTTCTACATACAAGCACGTTAACTCCACTTTGCGCCGAATTTAAGATCGTACATATCTGTGAATTAAATCACACAGCGGCGCCTAGCTTTTCCCTAAAAATAGATTTTTGCTGTTACTATTTATAAAAACATCAAGTAGGGAATATCCATGCCTTTTTATCATCAATATGGTTCTAAAAGCCTTAAAGCCGTTGAACACTTAGTCCTATTTATTATTGCCATTGCCACCGTTGTCGCAATAGGCCAAGAAATTGTGCATATCATCTCTGTACGTATGGTCGCACTGGCTGATTTACTCTTGTTATTTATTTTCTTAGAAGTATTAGCCATGGTGGCTAACTACTATGAATCCGGTAAGTTACCAGTACGTATGCCGCTTTATATTGCGATTGTCGCCTTGGCCCGTTACCTAATCTTAGATATGAAGAGCATGGAAGACTGGCGTATCGCAGCAATATCATTATCGACGCTAATTTTAGCGGCAACCGTGATTGTGATTCGTTGGGGCCAATTAAAAATGCCTTATCCAAAAAATCAAGAATACGACAATTAATCAAATACCTGAGTTGGTGCTATTGAAACCTAAATCAATGGCACCTGCTGTTCTCGTTTTAAAACTATTATCAAAGACCTAGCTTTCACATTGGTATTCTGCCAAAAAGCAATTATGCTAGTTTTACTGAGATCAATAATTTACGGGGCAATTGAGTTATGGGTGACCATACTACTGGTTTTGAAGAAAAACGCACATCACTGCGAGTCGACATGGAAGCAGAGCGCGTGGTCTTGAATTGGATCGACACTCAAGGCATGAGGCAAACTGATGAAGGTGTATGTATCGACTTAGCAAGACGCGGCATTTTATTCGATTATAAAAATCCGTTTGCACTGGGCGAACTCATCGAAGTGACCTTTAATCCCAATTCAACCCAACAAAATACTGTTAAAGGACAAGTCTGCCGTTGCGCGAGATGCCATGACCAAAGCTACCATATTGCTATGCAACTGCTTTAATTTAACTTAAATTTCGCAGCTTTAATGGCTCTGTTCTACACTTAATGAATTGAACAATTCATTAAGGGGCGTCTGTATGATCTTGCTGGTAGGTGGTGAAAAAGGTGGTAGCGGAAAAAGTTGTCTCGCTCAAAATCTTGCCGTTTATATTAAGCAAAAATTTCAGGCAAACGTCCTCATGGTCGATTGTGATCCCCAGCGCACGACTTCAGATTGGATCCAAGCAAGAAATAATGATCCAAGCCTCCCAAGTATTAATTGCATCCAACTTTACGGCAAAATTCGTAATGATTTACTCAGCCTCAATGAGCGTTTTGACTACGTAATTGTAGATTGTGGTGGCCAAGATAACTTAGCCATGCGCGCAGCTATGTCGGTAGCGACTTATGTTGTGATCCCCCTCAGACCCAAAAGACGCGATCTCAAAACATTACCCCACATGGAAGACATGCTAAGTACTTGTAAGATGGTGAATCCTAAAATGATCGCGACTATAGTGCTCACCCAATGCCCAGCGCTTCCCACACAGTTTAAACGCATTTTAGAAGCCAAAGATGTGGTGCAATCCTTTGGACTAAGAGTGCTAAATTCAGTTACATTTTGCCGAAATATTTATGATGACAGTGAAGAAAGAGGCTCTTCAGTCGTCGAAATAGAACCCGATGGAAAAGCAGCTGATGAGATCCGCGCCATAGCGGATGAGTTATTCGCAATGCCACCAGAAAATAGCTATGAGCTTAACTGATCTTAAACGTAAGAAACCTAAGCAAATCATCAAGCCGGTTTCTGTCGATGATTTCATTGAAGATGCCAATAACTACGCCTTAGGTAAGGCGAGTTTATTAGCTGCGCCCACCACACACACCATAGTTAAGGGCTTAGATAAAAAATCGACTAAGATTTATCGCCACGCGACCTTTACCCTCACTGAAAACAGTATTTCTCAGCTTGACGCCCTATCGAAATCCACCCATATTGCAAAATCTCGATTACTGCGTATTTTGATCAATGAGTTTACCCTACTCACTCCCGCACAGCAGGAGCAAATTGCAAATAAGCGCCACGATGAAACCTGAGCTTCAACAAAACGATTACACGTCTAAGTGACTGAAAAATAATCAATAAAATACAACAAAATAAAATGAGTACGCTATGGCACTGTGTATTATACCAATCATATTAAATAGTTAGTCAGTTCAGAGCCTCACTGGCATATCAATCCAAGACGCATTGACGCAGAAATGGTCATTCCCTTTTAAGTCATGCAACACCGGAGTGGAATGCCTGTGGCTCCCGAAGGGCGGCTGATGTTAATGGCATCGCGCTTTATACTGCGTTTAAGACTTTCGACAGAGAGCACCACTATGCCTTCAAGCCTTCGCCTTGTCTAAAGCGCCTTGAGCTCCCGCTGAATGAACAGATATTTAATACGATGGGTATTAATGTTCACACTTTCGCCCAGCCACAAGTTGAATACCTTGGGACGTTTCGTAAAACTTACCTTTACCTATAAGTAACTCAATTAACGCTTCGGCACTCAAATCAGTTGCACTACAAGTATGGTATCGAGCCGCCGAGCCAAACTTTTGCTCCATCATGGAAATTAATTCAGGCTTTATAATAGCGGCCCCTTGAGCTACCATCAGCGCCATAACATCATGACCGTGAACAGAATTGGACATATGTCCTCCTAAAGATGCAATATTATTGTTCTTTATATCCTAACGGTTAAATTCGAACCCTGATCTCGCGCACAAACTTTCAAATGGGGACGACTGCGCCGACATCTGTGACGATAATGTGAGCCATTATGTCTTTGATCCTATTACTGACCCAACAGATGTCGCTGTACTTAGTGATCGTTTACTTAGTCAGTAAAACACCGCTGTTTAAACTGTTTGCCGAAACGTCTCCTCGTCTGCCACATAAGATTTTTATGTATCTGATTTTTTCGAGTTTCTGCATCATGGCCACTTATTTTGGTGAGCAAACCTCGGGAGCGATTGCCAACACTCGTGCTATGGGCGCAGTTTTAGGCGGATTATTAGGAGGACCGGTTACTGGTTTTCTGGTGGGGCTGACTGGTGGGCTACACCGCTACAGTATGGGCGGCTTTACTGATATAGCCTGCGCCATCTCTACCACCTTAGAAGGCTTATCCGCAGGGATGATAAGCTTCTACTTAAGACGCGCAGATAAAAGTGAGCTCATCTACAATCCATTACTCGTTTGCCTAGTGACTTTTTATGCTGAAATGATGCAAATGAGCATCATACTTTTGGTCGCACGCCCCTTCGATGATGCATGGGAATTAGTACGTCAAATCGCGCCGCCCATGTTATTAGTCAATTCCGTGGGAGCGGCACTCTTTATGAGCATGATCCGTGACCAAAAAACCATGTTTGATAAACTCTCATCGAGCTTTTCGACTAAAGCATTAAAAATTGCCGAACGCAGTGTCGGATTACTATCCAAAGGATTTAACGAAGAAAGTAGTAGTCACGTCGCCCAAATCGTCATCGAAGAAACCAATGTGGGTGCAGTGGCCATCACGGACAGGGAAAAACTGTTAGCCTTTATTGGCATAGGCGCCGATCACCATCTCCCAGGTACACCGATTTCGTCCAAAATCACCTTAGAAGCCATCAATCAAAATAAGGTCATGTTCGCCGATGGCGTTGAAACGCCCTATGCATGCTCTATTTCTTCTCATTGCCGTCTAGGGTCAAGTCTAGTGATCCCGCTGCGCAGTGATACTGAAGTCATTGGCACGATTAAACTCTATGAGCCTAAGAATAAACTTTTTTTGAATATCAACCGTACTTTAGGTGAAGGTATTGCCCGCCTATTATCAAACCAAATTCTTTATGGGCGTTTTGAGCAACAGCAAAATCTACTAACTCAAGCCGAACTTAAATTGCTGCAGGCTCAGGTCAATCCGCACTTTTTATTTAATGCACTGAATACCATTAGCGCGATTATCAAACGTGATCCTGATATGTCTAAGCAGCTACTGCAGCAGTTATCACAATTTTTACGGATCAATTTAAAGCGAACGACAGGCTTAGTGACGCTTGGGGATGAGCTAGATCACATAGCGTCCTATCTCACCATTGAAAAAGCGCGTTTTATTGATAAATTACAAGTCAGTATCGCGATACCTGAATCACTCTACCACTGTAAAGTCCCCGCCTTTACCCTGCAGCCAATTATTGAGAATGCCGTAAAGCACGGCACTTCGCACATGATTGAGCAAGGGCAGATTAAAGTGACTGGCAAGCTCGAAAATGATGTGCTGGAGCTAGAAGTCACAGACAATGCCGGGTTGTATCAGCCCATTGAGGGCTCAGAAGGTCTAGGGATGAACTTAGTGCATAAGCGAATTCAAAATATTTTTGGCGAACAATACGGCGTGACAGTGGAGTGCGAGCCCGATCAATTGACTCGTGTCACCATAAGATTGCCCATAGAAAGCCCTGAAACATCAAATATGGATAACCGCACGTGATCACTTGTTTAATTGTCGATGATGAGCTGTTTGCTCGTGAAGAATTAGCTGACCTTTTAGGGCAAGAACACGACATCCAAATCGTCGGTCAATGCGCCAATGCTATTGAGGCATTACAGAGCATAACCAAAGAAAAACCTCAGTTAATCTTTCTTGATATCCAAATGCCACGCATTTCGGGCATGGAACTTATTGCAATGCTCGACCCCGATGACATGCCGAAAATCGTGTTTGTCACCGCATACGACGAGTTTGCCGTCAAAGCCTTCGACAATCATGCCTTCGATTATTTACTCAAACCCATAGATGCCGACAGACTCAGTAAAACCCTCACTCGTGTGCGTAAAAATCTAACGCCTCAGGCTATGGACTCCATTACCCCAAAGAGTCTTGAACATATTCCCTGCTACAGCGGCAATAAACTCAAAGTCATTGCAATCCAAGATGTGGAATATGTGTTCAGTGACTTAAGCGGCATCCATGTGGCCAGCACGAAAGGCAAAGTCCATACCCAGTTGACCTTGAAAGTGTTCGAAGAAAAAACCCCACTGGTGCGCTGCCATCGGCAGTATTTAATTTCACCTAAGGCGATTGCTGAAATTGAGCTGTTAGATACTGGGGCTGAAGTCACCACTCATTTAGGCGATAAAGTCCCCGTATCACGCCGCTATCTTAAAAGCCTTAAACAGCTATTTGGCTTTCAATAAACACAATCCAAAAGTCATCTTAGCGATGTATTTTTAGCCATAAGATAGCCAACAACACTCACCGTTAACATAAAATGGTAACCACTTAAGCTCGCCTATTGCCGCTCACACTGCATTTTCGACCACTCATTGAGATTACAAAGTTTTATATCAACAACTTGTTTACACTCGCCAGAACTCAAATGGGGAGATAACAAAAATGATGTGGTTCCTACTCTGTGTCGGTCTACTGATCGGCGGCTACTTTATCTACGGCGCCTTTGTCGAGAAAGTCTTCGGCATTAACGCTAATCGTCAAACACCCGCTTTCAGTCAAACTGATGGCGTCGACTTTGTGCCTATGTCTAAAGGCAAAGTCTATCTAATTCAATTATTAAACATTGCAGGCGTAGGCCCAATCTTTGGTCCTATCTTAGGTGCACTCTATGGTCCTGCAGCCATGTTGTGGATTGTGGTTGGCTGTATCTTTGCAGGTGCAGTACATGACTACTTCTCCGGTATGTTGTCAGTGCGCAATGGCGGTCAATCCGTGCCAAACCTTGCGGGTAAGTATTTAGGTAAGAGCGCCAAACACTTCATGAACGTGTTTGCTATTGTGCTGTTACTGCTAGTCGGTGTGGTCTTTATCTCTGCGCCTGCTGGCTTACTTGGCAAGCTTACCGGTTGGGATGTCAGTATCTTCGTTGGTATAATCTTCGTCTATTACCTGATTGCAACTGTGGTACCTGTCGATAAAATTATCGGTCGTCTGTACCCCTTCTTTGGCGCTTTATTGTTCTTCATGTCGTTTGGTTTAGCTTTCGCAATTATGCTATCAAGCGAGCATACCTTACTGCCTAACGTACAAGCGGGCGATTTCTTCCAAAACTTAAATCCGAACGACATGCCACTTTGGCCTGCCCTATTCATCACTATTGCCTGTGGCGCGGTATCGGGTTTCCATGCTACTCAATCACCGTTAATGGCCCGCTGCGTTGAAAACGAGACGAATGGTCGCTTCGTCTTCTTTGGCGCCATGATAGGCGAAGGCATAATCGCATTGCTTTGGTGTGCCATCGCGTTGTCTTACTTTGGCGGAGTAGAAGGGTTGAGTGCGGGTATGTCAGGTAACCCTGCCAACGTCGTCTATGAGGCCTCTACCGGTCTGTTAGGCGCTATCGGTGGCTTTATGGCTATCCTAGGGGTGATTATTCTGCCGATTACCTCAGGCGATACGGCTTTCCGCTCTGCACGTTTGATTCTGGCTGAATTTTTCAAGATGCCACAAATCTCACTACCAAAGCGCTTAGTGTTAGCTCTCCCACTGTTTGTTATCGGCGGCATATTGACCCAAGTGGACTTTGGTGTGATTTGGCGCTACTTCGGTGTAGCAAACCAAGCCACTGCAGTATTAATGCTGTGGACGGCTTCGGCTTACCTGCTACGACATAACAAACTACATTGGATTGCGACAATTCCAGCGATGTTTATGACCACTGTGGTAATCACCTTCCTACTGAACTCGTCAACCTTAGGCGCAGGTTTACCTATGACGGTATCAACCATAGCGGGCATAGTCACAACCTTAGTGATTACAGCACTCTTGATTGTGAAAACCAAAGGTAAAGGCGAAATTGATTTACCGGTTGAAACTGAGCTTAAAGAGCCAGTCAAAGACTAGTCAAACAGTCCAAATGACCAACCTAAAACAGGCGCTTTATTGCGCCTGTTTTGATCATACTGCTCCACCAATAACAGCTATCACAGGTTTAAGCTAGCAAGGTATTCAAGCTTGACTCGATACCATTCCACACTGTATCAGGCATACAAAACTGCTATACTCCCGCCATAGCACATTGCAACATGCATAATATGAATCAATCGAATAACCCGCTCCACGGCATTAAACTGGAAACGATCATCACTTATTTAGTCGAGAAATACGGCTGGGAAGAATTAGGGGAAAGAATTAATATCCGCTGTTTTACCCACGATCCCAGCATCAAATCCTGTTTACGTTTTTTGAGAAAAACAGAGTGGGCGCGGGATAAAGTCGAATATCTTTATTTAAGAGCCAACAAATTACCCTTGCCTCCACCTAAAGCGGAAGCGAGTCAAACCGCTAAGAAGCCTGCGGCAAAAATTGCGACGAAGAAAACCAATCAAACTCCCCCTGACAAGTCAGCTAAAAGCGATAAACCTAACACAGATGACAAAGTAAATAGCCATATTTGGGGTAACAGTTAATCTTCGCCCTCTGCAGCCATAAAACGTGAACAGTCCTCACTTGAGGGCTGTATTGTCATCAGCAATATCGCGCTTTTTGCCAAATAAGCCAAAAATTAGCTTCAGTTTTCCAATTAATGGCCGATAGCGATTTGAGTATCAACACAGTTTGCATCTAATGGAGTATGGAATGAGCATTAATGGAATAAACAGTGCCACAATCGGCTCAACTTTCACTCCGGTATCGGGCGCATATATCGCAGCAACTCCTGCCACAACAAAAACGGCGACTAATGAATCGACAGCAGATGCGCAGGATACTCAAGACACAGTCTCCATTTCTTCAGCCGGCCGCGCCGCATTGTCCGCAGATGTAGGTGCCCCTTTAAGAGACAATGCTGCAGCCAAAAAAGATGGAACAGAAAATGATGCGTCAGAAGAGCCCATGACGTTAATCGACCAACAAATCCAGAAAATAAAAGAGCAGATCAAAGCACTACAAAAAATGCTGGCCAAACTTAAAGGAGATGACTCTGAGGTTGCGGAGCAACAGCGTAAGTTAATCCAAGAACAAATAATGCAGCTAAGTAGTCAAATAGCGACCTTAACTGATAAGAAGATGCGCGACGCGCAAAAGTCAGCTTAGACAAGATAACTTACCAATAGTCTTTGTAATACAGCCCGTAATGGATGATAACCTAGATAGGAAAGCTAAACATTAAACGCCAAACATTGAGCCCATCGCCACGACGATAACTGAATCCGATGCGATCAACACTCAATAATTCACCGCCTAACGGCTTAGAAAAGGCAAGGGAGAAGCCTGCCTCATAGCTGCCAGAAACAATAGTATCTTGCTCTATCTCGCTAATAAATCTAAGTTCATTGAAATACCAATAGCCTACAGCAAAGATCCTTGGTTGCACCTGCAGATCCCACCATTGCCAGCGTGGTGCTAACCCTAAATCAACACCTGTTTGTAGTACTGCAAATTGATCCGAAAACCTACCATAGTGCTCGCTGTACCCAGCAAAGCGTAATCTCGATACCCACACAGCATCCTGCCCTGCTAAGGTAAAGTCATACAAGCTACTGATCCCTGAGGCGATAATAGCAACGTTATCGTTTTTATCGAAGTTAGTGCCAAAACCGATATCTAAATACCCTTCCATTCGAGTATTTTCGCTCGCCTGCCAATGATGCTCAAAACCTGGGGTAACCGTCATAGTACCTATCGACGACGGTAACTCGCCTTCAGTGATATCTTTGGCTAAATAATCAAAAAAGCCAAAGGAGATAGGTAAACGTAACCAAGTTTGGCTACCGCTATCTTTCTTCAAATCAAAAGTTAACGGAATACTAACGACGGTCGCATTTTGGTTTGCAGCGCGGTAAACGCCAGTGCCAAGATAACTACCAAAGGCGTAAACAGAATTTGGATTAGCACTAGTTTCTATCAGATTACTACCATTAGCATTACTATTAGATGCATGATTGATAGAAAAGCCGGAATCATCCGCTTGAGATGCAGATATGAATGTATTTGTAGCGGAAATACTATCGGCAAAGGTGGTAGAAATAACGCTCAGTAATGCCAAGCACATTAGCGACAAGCTTAATAGCAACCGACTGAAACAATGGCTCAATTGACTTAAACCTTCCTCATTTTTAACTCAATCGGTCGACTCATCATGATGACAAAACTACTTATTTTCATCCATAAAATGATATTCAGACATCATGTGTCCAAGCTCAGTGGATTTAGTTTTTAAGTACGCTTCGTTATAACGATTTTTACCAACTTGCAGCGGTACGCGCTCAACCACTTCGATGCCAAACTCCTTCATCGCTTTCACTTTACGCGGATTATTGGTCATCAAACGCACATGCTTCACCCTTATCTGTTCCAGCATAGGCTTGATCATGTCGTATTTACGCATATCCGCTTCGAAACCGAGTTGCTCATTGGCTTCAACCGTGTTGGCGCCTTTATCTTGCAGCTCATAGGCGCGAATTTTATTCAGCAAACCAATGCCACGGCCTTCTTGGCGTAAATAGAGGATAAAGCCACTGCCCGTTTCCGCAATATTTTGCATGGCAGCTTGTAACTGAAAACCACAGTCACAACGCAAGCTAAATAAAGCATCGCCGGTTAAACACTCGGAATGAATACGGCCCAACACAGGTTCATCCGCACTGAGTGTACCGAATGTGAGCGCAACATGCTCTTTACCTGATTCGGTATCTTCAAAACCATGCATGGCAAACACGCCCCAAGGAGTGGGTAACTTTGACGTCGCGACATATTTTATCGACATACTTAACCTTAACGACAACTCTCATTCCATGAGACGAATAAGATCCCTAGAAACAAAACGAGGATTAGGCACTTAGCCAACTAAGCGCACTATTCTAAAGTGTTTTCGAACAATCCAGAAATACTTTAGTGTTTTAATCAACTAAACCAAACATGAATGTCTTTTCGATGGGCAGCACGAAGGAATGGATTAAAACGAAGCAGTGCATTAAATACAAGGAGCACAAACACGCGATCGACACTCGATCCCGTGCCAGTGACATCCTATCCCACATTAAAATTTTGCGGGAGCGTATCCAGTCACTTCCGTTAGCCCCATTTCACGGCCGATAGCCGTCATAGGGTGGATTACCACAAGCCCTTTGACAGACTTTTTCAGTTTGCCCATGTCCGCTTGTTCCGCTTTTGTCAAAGCACGATGGAAAGGCAAACCTTTGATATCTGACCCTTGCTTATTCAATAAGCGGGTTTGTTGCCCTTTCACACTGCCGATTTGCTTAGTGACCGCAGCGATTTCGCGTTTGAACTGGGCAATAATGACGTCATCGCCTCTTTGTTCAGCCGCAGCAAGTTTACGACGAAATTTATCTAATTTATCGTTAAGCTGCTGCAGTTCTTGCTTTAAATTCATTCTGTTACCTTAAATTACCTAAGTTAGCCACAGTAAAATCTTAGCCTGATTATGCTAGCGTCTGTGTCAAGGTCTGAGATTATAGCAGCAAGTTACAGATCCTCGTTACCGCTTTTATAACAAACGAATGATCTGATTGCTGCTACCGCGAAAGACAAGACTCGGATCGGCAAGACTTTGTTCAAATTTTCCGTCCACCAGCACATCAATATAGGCCAACACGGCGCGCTGTTCATCACTCAACTCATCGAGCACATAACCTGTCCAAAGCCAAATATCCTTCCCCTTACACTCAGCCTTGACTCGTTTGACGAGCGTCAAAATGGCACTGAGATTAACAGGCAATAAAGGATCGCCGCCCGAAAGCGATAAACCACGGCGCACAATCCGCTGATCATTAAGATCGGCAATAATCCTATCTTCCATCGTCCTATCAAACACATGCCCAGAACGGGGATCCCAAGTACTTTGATTGTAACAACCGCGGCACTGGTGCTCACAGCCAGAGACAAATAAGGTCGCACGCGTACCTGGGCCATTGACCACATCGTTAGGGAAATACTGATGGTAATTCATTGATGGTTACTCACAGTGCATTTCATCTTTTAACATTGGTACTTATCCCATGGCACCATTGATGCCACGGAATAAGTCTAACAGGCAGAATAAGGTAATAGTGTTACAAGTGTTTGATCCTGCGTTTTACTTCTTCTTGCTTGCCATAATTAAAAGGCCGCGCATCAGGACTGCCTAAGTAACCGCACACACGGCGCGTCACAGAAACCCGACTAGGTTCATGATTGCCACACTTAGGGCAAGTGAACCCTTTACTGGTACAACTAAATTCGCCGGTAAAGCCACAGTCATAGCATTCATCAATTGGTGTGTTAGTGCCATAGTAAGGCACGCGGCTGTAGCTATAATCCCAGACGTTTTCCAGCGCTTCGAGGTTATGCTGCATATTGGGATATTCGCCATAACAAATAAAGCCGCCGTTCGCGATAGCGGGATATGGCTGTTCAAAATCAATTTTATCGTAAGGGTTAACACTTTTTTCCACATCGAGGTGAAAACTATTGGTGTAATAGCCCTTATCTGTCACCCCTGTGACTAGCCCAAATTGCTTCGCATCCAGTTTACAAAAACGGCTGCAAAGACTCTCACTTGGCGTGCTATACAGACTAAAGCCATAACCTGTTTCGGCCTTCCACGCATCGGTAGCCGCTTTAAGATAAGCTACAATAGCAACGGCTTTTTCCCTTAATTGTGCATCATCAAAGACATGAGTTTGGGTGCCATAGAGTGCATTCATGGTTTCATGCAGTCCAATGTAACCGAGTGAAATCGACGCGCGGCCATTTTTAAAGATTTGCGCCACATCATCATCTGCCCGTAAACGTACACCACAGGCGCCTTCCATATAGAGGATAGGTGCCACGCGAGCTTTAACACCGTTCAGTCGCTCAATACGGGTATCCAGCGCTTTACGGGCTAATACTAATCTGTCATCTAAAATGCGATAAAACTCAGTCTCATCGCCATTGGCTTCTAAGGCAATCCGCGGCAGGTTTAAACTGACCACTCCCAAATTATTGCGCCCTTCATGCACAAGCTCGCCATTTTCTTCATAGGTGCCTAAAAAGCTACGGCAGCCCATTGGGGTTTTAAATGAACCGGTAACTTTCTCGACTTGCTCGTAGTTGAGGATGTCGGGATACATGCGCATTGTTGCGCATTTGAGCGCCATCTGTTTTACATCGTAATTGCAATCGCCCGCTTTATGATTAATACCATCGCGAATCGCAAACACTAGCTTAGGGAATACTGCAGTCTTGCGATTTTTACCCAATCCCGCCATCCGCACTTTGAGCATAGATTGCTGAATTAAGCGTGATTCCCACGACGTACCTAAACCAAACCCAAAGGTCACGAACGGTGTTTGGCCATTGGCAGTGTGTAAGGTATTGACCTCATATTCCAAAGACTGGAATGCATCGTGACATTCTTTTTCAGTTTGCGCCGTGGCAAAGGCTTTGGCGTCGGTAATCTTCCAATTCAGGGCAATTTGGTAATGCTTGTCGTAGCTCTTAGCGACAAATGGCGCTAACACTTCATCGATACGGTTGATAGTAGTTCCGCCATAGATATGACTCGCCACTTGGGCAATGATCTGCGCGGTCACCGCTGTCGCTGTTGAAATAGACTTAGGGGTTTCAATTTCGGCATTACCCATTTTAAAGCCGTGGGTCAACATGCCAGCTAAATCAATCAACATGCAGTTAAACATCGGGAAAAACGGAGAGTAATCTAGGTCGTGGTAATGGATCTCGCCCGCTTCATGGGCAGCGACTACATCCTTTGGCAAAATATGACTCTTGGCGTAATGTTTGGCGACTATGCCCGCGAGTAAGTCCCGCTGAGTAGGAATGACTTTTGAATCTTTATTAGCATTTTCATTGAGTAAAGCCGCATTGCTTTGCTCAACTAAACCACGGATTTCGAGGTTGAGTTTACTGGTCGCTTCACGGCACACATCTCTGTCGTGGCGGTATTCGATATACACCCGCGCCAGGGACTTGTACGGCCCTTCCATCAGTAAATTCTCAACCGCATCTTGTAGATGGTGGATATCAACTTCAGCTAATGGCGCGACGCTTTGACTGATACACGCTGCCACTGTCGCTGCATAGTCGCCATCCTCTATTCCAACTGAGTTTGCAGCGGCATTCACTGCATCCCTTATCCTTGTTTCATCAAAAGGTGTGCGGCAACCATCACGCTTAATTACGACTGGCATTGTTCAGTTCCTCTCCATCTTGCCTAAAAATTAATACTACATCTAGTGATTTTAAAAGCATAAAGCACAATATGTAGAGCATTAGGCTACAATGACGGTAAGGAGTCCATGATCCAGATCATAGTTTTTAGGATGAAATAAAAGAACAAACAAGAACTGCAGCTAGGCCCAATTATCTGAAAATTGCGCCTTGACCTGCTGGTTAAACCCAGCTAGTTGAATGCGTGACAATTTGTGTTTATCACGCACTATGGATGTGAATTAACGTTTAGCAAGCGCAAGATAACTACTGAGTTGGCCCGATGCAGATTGATGTGCCCCCATAGATGAAGCAAGTTGCATCATAGATTTTAGCCCCTGCCACTGCTGCTTTTGAGCATCCGTAAGCGGAGGTTCAGAATTCAAATAATCCGTCAATTGGCTAAGGACTTTCGTGGCCTTCTGGGCTAGCACCGGCGACTGAGCATCATCCATATTGGTTAAGACGTTCTTAGCATCTACTAAGGTATTGATAAGAGGATTATTAGGTGATTTTTTAGCTAATGACTTGATTTCATCATCTAAAAAATCTTGCAACGATTGTTTAGTCGGCGTTGTTGTGCTCGGCACTGTAATACCGTTTTTCGATAAACGCTCGAGTTGCACATCCGATAAAATGCCATCTTTTTGTAAGCGCGACACCAATGCGGGAATATCGGCGACGCCAAATTGACCATCGGCAAAAAAATCCTTCGCCATCGATTGAATTTTCTGTGCGCGTTGCGCCCGTGGCGACAGCGCTATCTCATCGGTTTTACCTTTATCGGGTTTGGTAGCATCCGTCTGCGTTTTATTCGTTTCTGTCGTAGTATCGGTTTTAGCCGTGCTCGTCTTTTGGCTATTGGCACCATAGGCATCGGCGATACTGGCACTGCTGCGATTAAGATTAAAGGCATTTAAAATAGAATTCATCGTCAAAAATTCGGCGTCTAAGACTCAATGACGGTTTTAAAGCAAAAACTAAGCCAATCAAGTATTAATCAGTGCAACCCCTGAGTTAATAGCATCACTATGCATAAACCAACTTATATCTAGGACTGTATATCTTCGATCAAGGCAAGACATTGCCGCCTTAGTAAATCGAGTGCCTCAGCGTCCATCTGCACTTTATCAAGCAAGGTTTGCTTCAAGGCAAGAGCTTCGTGCCTGATACCCTCTCCTTGACTTGTCAGAGTGATCAGCTTTTTCCGCTCATCTTCAACGCAGGCTAATCGCGTAATCAACCCCTTCAACTCTAACCGCTTGACGATGGGCGTTAAGGTTCCCATATCGAGTTTAGTCGCCATTGATAGCTGGGTTTGGCTACAGCCGTTTTGACGCCACAGGGTTTGCATCACTAAATATTGAGGGAAAGTTAACTCGTATGCCTCGAGTAGAGGCCGATAAGCACGCACTAATGCATTGCTCGCAGAATATAACGCGAAACAAACATTATCGGATAAACAGAGTGGCTCGCTAGAAGCTTGGCTATGAGTCTGTATTGTAGCGTCTAGCTCAGGTTGAGGTAAGCAATTCTGCACGTTTAAGCGCCTGTCATTTAAACATAACGCTATCTTATCCGATCTATCCCACCTCATCTAGTTTGCGCGCAAACTATTTGCATTCAATCTTAAAGCCACGTAGAGTTAACATCATTAGTTTGCGCACAAACAAAAAGTGAGTTTTTATGAAGAGTATGACTGAAACCCGTGAAATCCATCTAGCTAGTCGCCCAGAAGGCATGCCTACAGCACAGAACTTTACTTTAGTAAATAAAGCGTTAGCACCGCTCACTGATGGACAAGTGCTGATTAAAAATCTATGGATATCGGTTGACCCTTACATGCGCGGGCGCATGGTTGATCGCAAAAGTTATGTTCCGCCCTTCGCCTTAAATCAAGTCTTAGAAGGCGGTGCAATTGGTGAAGTTATCGCGTCAAAAAACACCGAGTTCCCAGTTGGTACTAAAGTCAGCAGCATGCTAGGTTGGCGTGAACACGCAGTCACAGATACCGCAGGACTGACAACTTTACCACAAACTACGCTTGATAATTCACATTTCCTCGGCGTACTCGGAATGCCAGGCATGACAGCTTGGACAGGACTGACTCGCATTACAGATTTAAAAGCGGGTGAGACATTGTTTGTTTCCGCCGCCTCTGGCGCAGTAGGTAGTGTGGCTTGCCAAATTGGCAAACTAATAGGAGCCCGTGTTATAGCCTCTGTCGGTTCAGATGAAAAAGCTGAATTATTAAAAAGTTATGGTGTTGATGCGGTCATCAATTACAAGACTTGTGGCAATCTTACCCAAGCGTTGACAAAAGCTGCGCCAGAAGGGGTTGACGTGTATTTTGAGAACGTCGGTGGCGAGCATTTAGCCGCAGCACTAAGCAATATGAAAGATCATGGACGTATCGCTGTTTGCGGTATGATTTCGCAATATAACAACACAACTCCAACACCTGGCCCTGACAACTTAGCCCTAATTGTAATGCGAAAACTCAAGTTAGAAGGTTTTATCGTATCCGAACATTGGGCGCATTATCCTGAGTTCACCGCAAAAATGGCTCAATGGTTAGCGGAAGGCAAAGTCAAAGCAGAACAAACAATTTATCAAGGGCTTGAACAAGCACCTGATGCTTTTATCGGTCTATTTGAAGGTAAGAATCGCGGTAAAATGTTGGTAAAACTAGCCTAAGTCACCAACAAAGCGGTATAAACATCTCAATATGAGATAGCAAATAGTCGGTATCGCGAAAGTGATACCGACTTTTGTTTATCTTGCAATCAAACGCTATCTATATGAAAGCTTTTGACTCTACATTTTGCATCATCAGCCTTTCCAGAGCGCAGCTTCAATCAAGTGGGCGACTTTCTCCACCGCCGCTTCGCCGGCGGCAATCGCCTCATCAGCACGGTGAAACTCCATAGTGCCGATATTTCCCACCTCTGGCACAATACAAATATCTGGTGGATCGCCCATCAACCGCGCCCGCTTATGTCTTTGCTCTAAAATACCCATAGATTGCGACATCACAGCAATCATCCCCGGATTCGATTTAGTGCCGAGCGAAAACTTATCGGTTAGGTTACTGACATAATCTCGGCCACGGGCGAATAAATCCATAAAGCCCGTTTCTTGTCGCGCTGGCATATCCATTTCAGCTTGGACAGTCCTTTGGCTGGTCATATTCACGGGTAACACTTGGATACGCCCAGAATGATAGCCATATAAATCCACTGCAATCACTACATCAACGCCCATGGCACGGCTGACCGAAACAGGAACAGGATTCACCACAGCACCATCGACTAACCAGCGTTCTCCTTGTCTGACAGGGGCTAAAATCCCCGGCATGGAGCAAGAGGCCCGTACCGCTTGCCGTAAATCCCCTTCAGTAAACCAAATTTCCTGACCAGAGTATAAGTCAGTCGCGACGGCTGCAAAGGGACGATTGAGATTTTCAATATTCACATCTCCTATACGTGCATGCAGCACATCGAACACTTTGTCTCCGCCGATAAGCCCGCCCTTACGCCATCGAATATCCATCAAGCCAAGCACGTCCCAACTAGAAAAACCGCGCACCCATTTTTCTAACTCGGGTAAATGATCATGGGCGTAAGCGGCCCCCACTAAAGCCCCTACCGAACATCCAGCCACTTTATCGGGCTTAATACCCATGGCAGCTAAACCATTCAATACACCTATATGTGCCCAACCTTTCGCCGCCCCACTACCCAAGGCAATACCTACCGAAGGGGTTGTTCCGTTAGCCATAAATCATTTCTCCTGTAACTCAATGCAGTACACGATAACGTAAAATCCTGCCATATCCACTGTCAATCGGTAAAAACGACACAATTAAGAGGTTGTAATACCAATGTAAATAAATACAATCAACAGAGCATAAATGGCACTCTTTCTACATCAATCCGTGCATGAAGCAGAGATAATCACCGATGTGGATAGCTGAGCAAGGATGATTAAGGCTATAATCTGCCCTTACTAAGATTTAGGGGATATACCTTTGCAATTTACCGATTTTTCTCTGGACCAGCGTCTGCTTCAAAGCATAAAACATATGGGGATCACAGAACCCACCGCCATCCAGGAACAAGCACTGCCTATCGCATTGGCAGGTAAAGATTTAATGGCGTCATCAAAAACGGGCTCAGGTAAAACCTTAGCGTTTTTGTTACCCGCATTGCAAAGAGTCATTTCTACCCGCTCACTGTCGAAACGTGATCCTAGAGTCTTGATTTTATTACCGACCCGCGAACTAGCGCATCAGGTTTATAGTCAGCTTCGCCTGCTTGTCGCCAACACCCAATACAAGGCCATCAGCGTACTGGGCGGGGAAAACTTTAATGACCAAGCCAAAGCTCTAGCGAAAGAACCGCATTTCATTGTCGCGACTCCAGGCCGTATCGCCGATCATTTAGAACAGAAGCATCTTTTTCTCAATGGCTTAGAGTTATTAGTCCTCGATGAAGCCGACCGCATGTTGGATTTAGGCTTTGCACCGCAGCTAAAAGCGATCAACGATGCAGCCGATCATAAACGTCGTCAAACTCTGATGTTTTCGGCCACGTTAGATCACGATGAAATCAATGATATCGCAACAACATTACTAAAAAATCCAGCGCACGTGGCGATTGGCGCAGCTCACTCTGAGCATAACGATATTCATCAACGTATCTTTTTATGTGACCACTTAGACCATAAAGAAGCGTTATTAGCCCGTTTGCTCAAAGATGAAACCCATAAACAAGTGATTATTTTTACCGCGACGCGTCCAGATACTGAGCGCTTAGCCGCTAAATTAACCACGCAAGGTTTTGCAACCGCCGCACTCAGCGGTGATTTAAAGCAGGCCGCACGAAACCAAATCATGGACCAATTTGCCCGTGGCCAACAACAAGTACTAGTGACAACCGATGTCGCCTCTCGCGGCCTGGATTTGCTCAATGTGTCCTTGGTCGTTAACTTCGACATGCCTAAATTTGCCGAAGAATACGTGCATCGTATCGGCCGTACTGGTCGTGCAGGCGCAAAAGGTGATGCGATATCGCTCGTCGGGCCAAAAGATTGGGACAACTTTAAGAAAGTCCAAGTCTTCCTCAGAAAAACCTTTGAGATCAGCACAATTCCAGGCCTAGAAGCTAAATTTAGTGGTCTAAAAAGCAAAGCTAAACAAACGCCAGTAAAACGTGTTGCTAAAGCGGAGCTTGCTAAAGGTAAGAGCAAAAGAACCAAAGCAACCACACCAGCTCCGTCGCGGGATAAGCGTTTCATCACGGGCGTGGATGTCGGCGATGCTCCTATGCGTAGAAAACCTGCTGCGGCACAATTACTACAAGATAATGATACTGAAGAAGTTTAAAACTAATTTATGCATAAAGGCCGGTGGATTTAACATCAGATATTATCTCTGATACAAATCACATAGGCATGATCTAATACTGGAAATTGACATACTAAAATTATCAGTCTGTCGCCAAGCGAATCAAAAGCGCATGGTAAACACTGATCCTCATGTCATTTCCAGCTACAATAGCGCTATTATCGATATTTTGAAGGTGTAACATGAGAGTTTGTGGTGTTGAATTAAAAGGTGGCGAAGCCATTATCAGTTTATTGAGCTATGAAGGTGAAACCTTCAATGTGCCAGAATGCCGTAAGGTGTCTTTCACCGTTTCCCAATCTGCTACCACAGAAGCTATTCGTGAGTTTCACTTCGCTTTTCATAAGCTTATGCAAGATTATCGTGTTGATGAAGTTGTCATCATAGAACGTGAGCAAAAAGGTAAACTCGCGGGTTCAGCGACAAGCTTTAAACTTGAAGCAGCCATTCAATTAGGGGAATTACCTGTCAGTCTATTGTCTCCTGTCACTATCAAAGAGCAAAACAAGCGCAATCCACCCCAAGTTGATTTCGATAGTTTAGATCTTAAAAAAGTACAGCAGTTAGCTTTCGAAGCCGCTTATGCCCATCAAAATCGCCGAATTTTTGGCAAAGTCTAAGTAATGTGATGAACTCAGGCTCCGAAGTCATTCGGAGCTAAATCCTCTATGAATCCATTAAAGTACTTAAACGGTTACAGCCTTGATATTCAGCAGCAGGTACAGCAACATCTCGATGCTGGCACATTACCCAAGCTATTGCTGAAACGTCATCCTGTGATACATAGCGTTCGTAGCGATAAAGCGCTGTACGACTATACTCAGACGATTAAAAATCAATTTTTACGCCAGTCCTCCCCGCTCTCAAAAGTGATATTTGATGACAAAATTAATATTAGCCATCATGCACTTGGCTTGCATTCCTACGTAGCACGAGTTCAAGGCAATAAAATCAAAGCGAAGAACGAAATTCGCATTTCTTCGCGTTTAAAGCGTGTGCCAGAACCTTTGTTGCGTATGGTCGTCGTACATGAATTAGCCCATTTAAAAGAAAAAGATCACAACAAAGCTTTCTATAATTTGTGTACCCACATGGAGCCGGATTATCACCAGTTTGAATTTGATTTGCGCTTATTATTGACTTGCATCGACGCTAACATATCCCCTTATTCTGCAGATAAAGTCGACACCTGACCTTCGTATATTTTTCGCCCAAAACTTGACTGATAATAGTTTTCATTTAGAATGTTGTAGTATCTAGTGCTGCAGAATACTGTAATGACAATGACGAAACAGAATATCGACAAACTCTTAAGCAAGTGGTGTAAAAAGCAAGCTAAAAAGTTACTCAAAACACAGGCGAAATCTGTTTCAAGTTCAGGAAAAGCTATTCCATCCTTATCTCGTCTGAACACCCTGACTGATAAATCTTTGACGAATAAAAAGGCTCAACGAAAGCACCTCACCCAATTACTCTCTAAGCATATTGCTCAGCAAGAATTTGCCCTTAGCAATAAATCAACACTCAAAAAACAATTAAAACTCGCAAAAGCTAAGTTTATTGCCGCAAATGATGCGACGTTTTCATCGACTATTATTACTCGACTTTCTCCTTTACCCACAGAACACAGCTTTGCATTACGCCCCTTTAAAAAATCCCCCTGCGGTGGCTGTCCCGCATTAAAAGGTAAATTGTGCAAGTGCGCATTAAAAGTGATGCAAAGGCGCCACGCAAGCTGATAGGCACTATTTAGCACTGCATATTTGGTTCTCTGTTCAGTCCTTAATAAAAAACGTTATAAGCTCTTCAGCCGCACAATTTTCCTCTTCACAACCTTTTGAATGACTCGCTATAACACTTCTAACTGAAGATCCTACCTATTTTATCCCCTTATGTTTTATCGCCACGACTTCGAATCGAACAAATTTTAAGCTTTTATACAACTTGAACAGTACTCGTGATAGCAGGAAAATGTCTGCCACAATAAGCATTTTGGAAACAAAAATGCCGATGAAATTTTCATTTCATCGGCATTGATAAACTCTTCTAGAAAGTCAGTGCTATTGTTTATTAAAACTTTGATACTATAAATTCTATTAGCTTAGGTTTGGCTAACCTAAGTTCATTATAGCTTCACGACTCTTCACCATATTAGTGAATGTGCGTAAATCTTGATTCGCTAACTTGCTCGACATAGGAATATCGGCTTTCAACGGATCAACAGGTTTACCATTGATATGGAATTCATAATGCAAATGTGGACCAGTCGAACGACCTGTATTACCAGATAAAGCAATCACTTGACCGCGAGTTACACGTTGACCTTTACGCACTAACGCCTTAGACAAATGTAGGTAACGGGTACGGTACTTACCACCATGTTCAATCACAATATACTTACCAGCAAACTGATGATCCGTCACTAAACTGACAATTCCATCACCAGGTGCAATAACTTTAGTCCCGATTGGCACGGAAAAATCTGTTCCATTATGGGGAGAAATACGCCCTGTGATTGGGTGTTTGCGATGGCTGTTAAAACGTGAACTCATACGCGGTTGTTTAGCTAACGGATAACGTTGGAATGCCCGAACTAAACTCTGACCTTTAGCATCATAATAACTACCATCAGAATATTGATATGCACTAATTTCAGAACGGCCACTTTTAATACTGACGCCTAAAATTTGGCTACTTCCCGTCGGTTCACCTTCAACATATTGATCATTTACCAAAACTGAGAATTTGTCGCCAGCTCGTAAATCACGGGCAAAATTCAATTTTTCTTTGAGTAAATCTTCAATTCGCTGAATATCTGCAGCGGCTAAGCCCATTTTTTGGGCTGAAACGTAGAAAGAACCTTTAATATCGCCAGTCAAAATTCGATTTTGCCAAACACCTTCAACGTTCACTTCTTCAACATTAAAACTACCGTCTTCATAACGCGTAAAAACCACTTGGCGGGCAGCGTTAAAATAAAGTTCTAATTTTTGTAACTGACCTTCACTATCAAGCCAAAATTGCATTCTGTTACCTGGTAACAAGGTATCAAGTGCCAAAATGTTTAAATCAGCTTCTAAAACCTTATACATAGTCTGCTGATCAACACCCGCCTTGGAAAATAACCCACTTAAGGTATCACCGGAAACGATAATTCGCTCAAACTGGGGAGCATTATTAATGAGTGCAGCTTGATCTAGGACTTCAGGTTCAGAAACTTGAGGGAGAATATTTTCAATATCGAGAACAACAGGGATACGCTGAGCAGTTGGCGTAACATGGTTATTATTCGGCATCAACATCGCAGCACCCATCAACAAACTACCCATTAATAGAATGTTCTTTTGGGTCGATGATAAGTTCTGCAAACGGGTTTGCGATAAGTTGATAAAGTTGGGTTTGCCTGTTTGCAACGCTTTTCACCTTTCGTTAACTTTGCGTTCTATTTTTGACCAGTCCCTTTGAGGGAAGCCCGAATTTTTTCCAACTTATATCAAAAAACCGATTATGACAAACGCTATTTCACTCTTTTGTTGCACCATTAATGAAAAACATGCGCTAGTTGGCATTTCCAACTCACTTTGTGTGTATTATCCGAATGTTAAACACACAGGAGATACAATA
Organism: Shewanella sp. DC2-4; assembly: GCF_013248875.1. Taxonomy (NCBI): domain Bacteria; kingdom Pseudomonadati; phylum Pseudomonadota; class Gammaproteobacteria; order Alteromonadales; family Shewanellaceae; genus Shewanella; species Shewanella sp. DC2-4. The sequence continues at coordinate 2,534,263 of NZ_JABRVR010000002.1, forward strand.
AATAACACTTATAAAACAATTTGTTATTTATCACACTCTGTGAGAATGAGCAACTAAGGCAAAACTATCGTCATTTCGCTCCCATGTGAGGTTTTATTGATGTCGATGCGGGTATTTATCTGCTCTTTCATTTCCGACACGTGCGAGATCACCCCTATCATGCGGCCAGAGGATTGCAAATCCATCAGGGTCCGAATGGCCAGCTCTAAAGAATCTTGATCTAAACTGCCAAAGCCTTCATCGATAAATAAAGTATCGAGTTTAATACCACCTGCATAGGCTTGCACTACATCAGATAGGCCTAACGCCATAGATAATGCAGCCATAAAACTTTCACCACCGCTTAAGGTGGCCACAGGACGCACTTTGGAGGTATAAGCATCTTCTACTTCTAATTCGAGCCCAGAAGCTTTGTTGCCCTTGGCCCTATCTTCCTTACGTAGTAAACGATAACGCCCTTTGCTCATCAGGTGTAGCCTGTGGCTTGCCTCTAACAACACATCGTCAAGCAGTACGCTTAACACAAAACGTTGCAGACTGATCTTATTACCTGTATTTCCATTAGCGACATCTGCAAGGGTGCCGATAACCGCATATTCATCTTCCAAAACCTTAGCTTTTGCATCGGCAATACTCAGCTGGGTTTGGGTTTGCATCAGTAATACTGTGCGAGTGTGAAGCAACTGCCATGCCTCCTCGGCAGCGTGTAATGCTTGCTGCGCGAACTCAAGCTCAGCAGCCAGCTTAATGCTATCGGGTAGCACTTTATCCTTAAGCTTAAGTGCTAACTGCTCGCACTGTGCCTTGGTCAAAGCACTGCGCTGCTGGTAAGCCTCAATCTCGCTGGCTAATGCACGCTGTTGTTCTTCATCCAGCATGGCCTCAAATAAGGCCTGTTGATCGGCAAAACCTACTGCGACTAATTGCTGATTGAGTTGCTGCTGTGCACGCGTTTGCTGGGCTAATGCCGCCTCAGCAGCATTTTCAGCACCATTAAGTGCCGCTTTAGCCGCAACAAAAGATTGGCCAGTCTGTTGTTGAAGATCCCTAACACTAGTGATCTGTTGCTTAATTTGGCTGATACTTTGCTGATTTTGCGCGATTGCTGCAGTTAAGGCCTCAAGCGTTGCAAGCGCAGATGGAACACTTTGCTGCATGTGCGCTAACTGCCCCTGCAATAGATCCACTTTAGATTGCAGTGCACTGTCGTGTGTTTGTCCTTGCTCTAACTTTTGTTGTAAATGCGTTTCCTGTGCGTGCAACAATGCAATCTCTTGCTGTAACAGCTGTAACTGCTGATGGGCTTGCTCCGCTTGAGTGAGTGAGAAAGCGAATTGCGACAAGGTATGTATATGTTCGTCTAAAGGAATATCAACCGCAGTGCCCAATTGGACCGCGAGATCTTGTGCTTGCTGTTGCAAGGTTTCTAACTGCGTTTGTAGCCCACGATATTCCGCTCTGGCTTTGCTCAGGATTTCTTGAGCATTCGTTTCAACCTCTAGTGCTAATTGCAGCGCTTCATCACTTGGGAGTGGCTCTTGGCTTTGTGCTGGCTGTGGATGTGTTTGGCTGCCACAAACGGGGCAAGGTTCATCTTGCTGTAATTGCCGCGCTAAAATAGCGGCCTGCCCTTGGTGCCAAGTCAACAATAAGGCTTTATATGCAACCTGTGCTTGCTGATGCTGAGCACTGAGTTGTCGCCCTTTGACTTTAGCCTCAACAAGTTTTGCCTGTGTCGACGATACCCTTGCCGCCACTTGTTGCCATTGCTGATAGGTAGACAATAACTGCTGTTGCTGCTGATGCGCTTGTTGCAATGAGAGGCGAGTTTCGCTGTTGGCCTGTAGTTGCGGCAGATCGGATTCCAATTCACGGCGTTTTTGGACTACGGTGGCTAACTCATGTTTGCTATTCTGAAGTTGTGTTTTCGCGCTAATTAGCTGCGTTTGCTCTTGTTCAAGGGTTTTATTAAGCCTATCCAATTCCCTGAGCTGCGGCCCTAAGGCATTCAGTTGCTGTTTAACCTGTTCCTGTTCGAGTAACGACGCTTCCAACACGGGCAAATCAGCGGCCTTAAGCTCTGCATTATCGAAGACTTTTTTAGCATTGATTAATGCTGTTTTCGCATGTTCAAGGGAAAGACTTGCCGCCTTGGCTTCCTGCTCACGGGCCACAAACACCTCAAGCATGGGTGCCAAGTGCTGCGCCTGTTTAGCCAAATTCAGTTTGTAGGTTTGCGCAGCCATGTTTTCTTGCTGTGCATCAAGCGCAGCAACCGTTTGAGTTAAGGCATCAAACTGCACAAATTCGGCCAATAAATGCTGGGCGGCATCGCTGGTTTTTATCACCCATTGTTGCTGCTGTAATGCATGTTCTTTCGCACTTTGGGCTGTTTCAAGTTCTGGCGTAAGCTTGGCTAATTCACAGCTAAGCTCGTCATCGGATGCTAAACCCGCACTTTGTAAAATGCCATCACGGCGGCTGCGTTGATCTTTCACTAAGGCGCGGATATCTGCAGCCTTACTTTTTAAGGAATCTTCAATACGTCGGTATATATGCGTTTGAAATAGCTGACTAAATATCAGTTCTCTTGCTTTGGAGTCTGCCATTAACAATTCGCGAAATTTCCCCTGCGGCAACACCATCACTTGGCGAAACTGCTCCACATCGAGGCCAGTTAAGGCTTCAATCTCAGCGGTTGCCTCAGAGACTTTGCTCGCTACAAGCAAACTTTCATTACCCGCGGCGTCTATCTTATATAACTGTGCTTCGGGCTTCTGCACCGTTGAGCCGTCACCGCTTTTTTTAACCCTGTCTTGTTCTGGCACACGGCGAATACGATAACTGCTATTACCCAACTGAAAACTAAAAGTGACTTCTGTTAGCAGACTATCATCGGCCATATCGCAGCGCATCTGGCTGCCTTCACGCTCATTACCAGTGGTTTTGCCATAGAGGGCAAAGCAAATACCATCGAGCAAGGTCGTCTTACCCGCACCAGTGGGTCCATTAATCAAAAACAACGGATTAGTCCCTAAGGCCGTAAAATCAAGTTCTTGAGTCGATGCAAAGGGGCCAAAGGCTGACATGGAAAGGCTAAGTGGTCTCATGCTTGGCGCTCCTCATTGTGTAGCTTAGTCAGGAGTTCATCCATCACGGCTTGCTGTGCTTGTGTTAATGACTCGCCGGACACTTGAGAGAAAAAGTCACGGAACATGTCCATCTCGCCTTTTTTGATATGATCTCGGCTCAAGGTGACTTGTTGCTGCCCCGCCATCAGACCAGTCCGCTCTAAATGCAGCACATTAGGGTAAACGGCTCTCAATTTTCCCATAGCATCTAAAATGGCATGTTTATCAAGAAGTCTGACCATAAGGTAGTCCTCACGCTTGATATCCGTTTTACCTTGGGCGAGTAATGTGGCTAACTCCCCTTCTAAGATGCGGACATCGCGTATTGACGTTAATGGCAATAAACTAATTTTAATCGGCGTTTGCGCGCTAAGTTCGACTAAGGTCACCGACTTATGTTGATGTTGTTCGCTAAAGGAATACTTCAAAATCGATCCTGAGTAGCGCACATGCTCTGCACCTTTGTATTGCGGTCCGTGCAAATGCCCAAGGGCGACATAATCAAACTCAGTAAATAGCGTTGGCGATATTTTATCAGCGCCACCAATGCTCAGTGGTCGCTCAGATTCTGACTCGCTACCACCATCCAAAAAACAATGGCTTATCACCACTTTCGGCAAACCTTGGCTATCGTGCTGGCGTACTTGTTCAAGCAATAGCGTCATTGCGGCCTCATGGCTTGCCGCCTCACACTCAAAAACTTGGCGCACTGTGGCAGGTTCGGCATAGGGCAAGGCATAAAACACCGCATCACCGCTTGAACTCGACAAAGTAATGGGATAAATATCAGCACTCAAAGGGCCAATAATATGTAACCCACTTGCCGCCATTTGTTTTGCTGCAAAACCTAAGCGCTCGTGACCATCGTGGTTACCTGCAATTATAATGACTTGCAGGCCTAAATCATGCACTAAGCGGTTAAGCACATCATCTAACAGCGCAACCGCATTCGCAGGCGGAATCGATCTGTCATAAATATCCCCCGCCACAATCACGGCATCCACCTTGTGTTCATCCGCTAGAGCAATAATTTGCTCGAGCACAAAGGCTTGATCATCCAGTAGTGATTGATTGTGTAATTGACGACCTATGTGCCAGTCCGAGGTGTGGATAAATTTCATAATCGCTCTTTTAAAGAAGTGGTGGCGCTAAACCCGAGCGCACATGCCGCCCGTCGATGCAAAATAAGACTGGCAAGATAGACACTGCACTTAAATCAATCGGATTAAATATGTACACAATATTTAAAATACACACCAAAACAATAAGAAGCCTAAAAAGTGTATTAAAAATGACAGGTAATACTATTCAAAAAACTTGAAAGAGTACACCTAACTCAAAGTAGGATGAGACGTTTTAAGTCGTCATTTGGCGGATCTTTTGGGTGATATCCACCTCAGCTTAACTTTTGAGCCAAGATGGACGCCACCAAGATACACTCATGCGCAGCTTAAAGAGCGTCTATTGATGAGTTAGTTTTATAAAATGCTTAATATCAAATAGTTTACGAAAATAAATTATATTGGCTCGCCAAAAGTTTAAAACTCATAGCAAGGGACATAGTCACCACCAACGGCTTAATAATCTTTGTACCTTTAGTGACCACGAGACGAGAACCCAAGGTTGCACCAATCGCTTGCCCTGCCAGCATGACTAATCCTAATAACCAAATCACTTTTCCGCCCAAGGCAAAGAAGATCAGCGAAGCAATGTTAGTGGAGAAATTAAGTAGTTTTGCGTGGGCAGTTGCTTTCGCCAAACCAAACCCCGCTAGCGATACAAAGGCCAGCGCAAAAAAGCTCCCAGTACCAGGGCCAAAAAAGCCATCGTACAATCCCACGCCCAATGCCGCAGTAAAGGCAAATGCGGTAGGAGTCAGCACTTGATGTTTATCATCTTCTGAAATCTTTTTCGAAAATAAAAAGTAACAACCAATAGCCAAAATCAAAAAAGGTAACATCAACTCCAGCACTTTAGTATCGACGAGTTGAACTAGAATCGTACCCAATGCCGCACCGATAAATGCACAAATCAAGGCTAACTTAACGGATTTAAGATCAACCAGCCCTTTACGGACAAAGTACAAACTCGCAAAAAAACTGCCGCCACAGGCCTGCAGCTTATTTGTCCCTAAGGCAACCGCAGGCGGCAAGCCTGCCCACATAAGTGCAGGAATGGTCAGCAAGCCTCCGCCACCGGCGATTGAGTCAATAAAACCAGCCACCATAGCGACGGCAAAAAGTATCGCTGCGATTTGTAGAGTCAGTTCAAATTCCATGATGATTTATTATTCTTCTGATAAAAAAGAGAGTGATTGCCGAACATTAGACTGCGTTTGCCAAATAAACGCAAAGGAGTTATTGTCGGCACAGCGTGAGATAAACTCACACAAAATCCCGAGTCCTGTTCTGATTTTCCAGCAGTAGGAAATAAAATGTTTGCCGAACTACCACCCCTCAATTCTCTCCGTGCCTTCGAAGCTGCAGCACGTTTACAGAGCATGACATTAGCCAGCAAGGAGTTGCATGTCACCCATGGCGCAGTCAGCAAACAAATCAGAGTATTGGAGGATTATTTAGGTTTTGCGCTCTTTGTACGCTTACACAAAAAAGTTGGTTTAACCGATGAAGCCAAACGCTATTTACCCCATGTTCAAGCCGCTCTGCAAACATTATCTAGTGCTACAAGTGACTTGCGCCGTCAGCCCACTAAGCCGCAAACCTTAGCCATCAATGTGCTGCCAAGCTTAACCATCAATTGGCTCATTCCAAGAATGGAGCAGTTTAAATCCCGCCATCCACACTTGTATGTCGACTTATCCATTGGCGACTTTGCCGTGGATTTTAGCCAAGGTCGTTATGATATTGCGATCCGTAGTAGCACTGTTATCCCGAAGGGCGCGAATTATATCAAGCTGATGGATGAGGATTTATGCTTAGTTTGCGCGCCTTCACTAGCGCCTAAACTGCAAAATATCGAGGACATTAATCACGTCACGTTACTGAAACACACCACAAGACCCGAACTTTGGGAGTATTGGGCGGAAAAGGTGGGTTTAACACTCACCCAAGCACAAACCTTTGGTGTCGAGCATTTTTATATGTTGAGTCAAGCGGCTGCGAGTGGCATGGGCGCAGCACTTATTCCGCGATTCTTCATCGAAGAACAACTGGCAAACGGCAGCTTAGTCATCCCCTTCGACGCCCCCTTCACCAGTCCCTATCGATATTATTTACTCACCCCAAAATCCCCAAGCCTGCCGTTAAAAGCTCAAGCTTTTATCGACTGGTTATTAGAGATTTTTGCGCCCTATCGTCATTAATCTGCATTAAACGTATCTCAGTTCAAGCGAGGCACAATAACGCTATAAATGCCAAACGAGGCTATTGAGATCACTAACTGAGCGCAGAAAAACACCAATAAAAAACCACCCAAAAGGTGGTTTATTAGATTCAAGGCTTAAAGCGCATCAGAATTAGTGATTGCAATGCTCACCGTGAACATGGTCATGGTCATGGTCATCATCGTCCATAAACTCATCGTCACCGTCTTGATGTTGCATTACGCCCCAACCGTCGGTCATGCCACCGAATTCGGCAGCAAAATCATTTAGCATGACTTCTTGTTCAACCAATGTATCGTACTCAGGCACCATATTGAGACAAACAATGATTTCCCACTTACCAAGCTCATCATTCAGATTCAGCTCAAGCTCGCCTTCCAAGTCAGAATTTGTTAATTCTTCTAACGCAGTTTCAGCATCGCGTTGGTCATCAAAAACCAAAAAGAAATCAACATCTAACTCTTTAGTTAAATCGATTCCCGCTTCAGCCATTGCGGCCAGCATTTTACCATTGTCATCATCTGGAAATTGCATTTCTTGCTCCACTGTTTCAGGCTTATTCTGCCGCAATGATTTGAACTGATTCACCATTAAAGCTGACGATGTCGCCCGCGATAATTTTTTTACGTTTACGAGTTTCAACTTCACCATTTACAGTGACTTGCCCTTCGTCGATAAAATGTTTGGCTTCACCACCCGCATTGCTCATGCCTTGCACTTTTAATACTTTGTACAATTCAATGAAATCTTCGCCAGAATGCAAAGCCAATTGATTAATTTGCGCCACTTAATACACGCCTTCTAAAAATAAACCTGCGGCATTATACCAGCACAGTACAAAATTCGCTGAAGATAATTTGGCTAGAGACGTCTTTCATCGGCGAGTAGGCCAAAGGCTGATTCATCGAGCCAGTTTTCACCTATTTTGAATTGCTGCCTGAGTAAACCTTCAAGCCGAAAACCACACTTTTCGAGTACTCGTGCCGATGCGTGATTATCTTTAGCACAATGCCCAACAAATTTATGTACATTAAAACTTAAACAGGCCCAATCAATGACCGCCATTAAGCTCTCAGTCGCATAACCTTTACCGTGCCCCTCGGCCGCCAGTAAATAACCCACTTCGGCACGCTGTTCCTCGAAACTTTGACAATAAAGGCCCGTTAAACCAATAAACTGCCCAGTATCAACGGTCTCAATCACTAAGGTCAGCCAATCGCCAGAACCGTAGAACCAAGTATCAGAACGCTGCTGAAACTTACTGCGGATCACCTCTTGCGACTCTGGAACGCGTACAAAACGATTAATCTCAGGATCATTATGCAGTGCATAAAAATGTTCCCAATCACTATCTTGTAAGCTCCTGAGTTTCAATCTATCAGTGTAGAGTTCCAGCATAGTGACTCCGTGATGAGCATATAAAACAAAACGGCAGCAAACGCTGCCGTATCAAACAAGCTGTATTAGATAAGCGGCAAAACTTACGCGCGGCTGGTCACTTCAAGTAAATGAAAGCCAAATTGCGTTTTCACGGGTCCTTGTACTTCATTTAATGGTGCACTAAAAACCACTTCATCAAACTCTCTTACCATCATGCCAGGACCAAATGACCCCAATTCGCCGCCTTGGGCACCTGATGGGCAAGAAGAGTGCGCGCGAGCAATTTGAGCAAAATCTGCGCCTTCCATTATTTGCTGTTTCAGCGCTTGACACTGCTCTTCACTGCTGACTAACAAATGTCTTGCTGTTGCCTGGACCATAGTAAAACTCCTGTAAGGATCATGAGACATTTGCCCCAAATATCATTGAGTTCCCACTAAAACATTCGTTTTAACAGGTTTTGAATCAACAGTATAAAAACTTTCTGTTGAATAAAAAAGTCTTAAAATGCCGTCACTGACAACAAAGTCAAGTAACGGCACCTTACACGGCTAAGCTTGTTTCGACGCAATCCAACGATCGATCTTGTTTTCCATGACCGCCATGGGTAATGAACCTGAGGTGAGGATTTGATCGTGGAATGCTTTTAAATCAAATTTATCACCCAAGGCTTTTTCTGCGCGGGCACGCAGTGCCAAAATCTTCAACTGACCGACCTTGTAAGACAAAGCTTGACCAGGGATCGCCATATAGCGCTCCACTTCAGCGACTATATCACTCTCAGCCATAGGCGAGTTGTCTTTCATGTACTGAATCGCCTGTTCACGACTCCAACCTTTAGAATGAAGGCCAGTATCAACCACTAAGCGCATTGCACGCAGCATTTCATCGGAAAGCTTACCAAAATACTGGTAAGGATCGGTAAATAGCCCCATCTCAATACCTAAGTATTCAGCATAAAGTGCCCAACCTTCCTCGAAAGCGGTATAACCGCTAAAACGCTGAAACTCAGGCACACCGGTCAGCTCTTGTTTGATCGCGATTTGGAAGTGATGCCCAGGAGCGGCCTCGTGCAAAGATAAAGTCGTCATCCCCCACTTAGGCTGTGCTTTGAGGTTATAAGTGTTGATATAAAACACCCCTGGACGGCTGCCATCCACCGCTGGCGCTTCATAAGAGGCTCCCGCTGCTGATTGTTCTCTAAAACTTTCAACCGGCTTAACCACGTAATCAGCCTTTGGCATCACATTAAAGTAGTTAGGTAAGACATGATTGATTTTATCTTTCAACACCATATAACCATCAATCAAACCTTGGCGATCGCTATAGAAATACTGCGGCTCTGAAGATAAAGACGCAAAAAACGCCTTCAAATCGCCCTTAAAACCGACCTGCTCACGCACCTTATCCATCTCAGATAAAATTCGCGCCACTTCACTTAAACCAATTTGATGAATTTCATCCACAGACATAGTGGTGGTGGTATGTGAGTTCGCCAGATGCTGATACCAAGCTTTACCGTTAGGCAAACCTGACCAACCATCAGTCGCCCGCGATTTAGGTAAATAGGTTTGCTTAAAATAATCGCGTAAGTTCGTTAACGCTGGCACGATACGTTCGGCTATCATGGCTTGATAACGGGTGGTCAATTCCGCTTTATCTTGCTCTGAAAAACTCTCGGGGAAATGCTGGATTGGCGAGTAAAAAATACTCTGAGTCGCATCCGTCGTTAACATAGCATCTAACTGAGGAATAATGCGCTCTACCAACACTCGAGGTAGTACCACTTTACTTTCAATACCTTGATTCATACGATTTTCAGCAAGTGCGACCCACTTGATGAAACCATCGACTCTCTGTTCCCAATTACGATAATCTTGGACAGTCTTAAAAGGTTGTGCACTTTCGCCACTTCCCAGCTGCACCATAGTAATGACAGTGCTATAGAACTGGCTTATCGGCATAAAGCGTGAAGGGAAAGTTTCGTCCACTAACGCCATATCACGGTCATAGACGAACAGGTCATAACTCAACTGTAGATCCGCAGGCAGTTGCTTTGGATCTATCGCACGCACCTGAGTTAAATAGTGAGTGTTAAGATCATGACGAGCCTTAAGGTAATCCTCAGTTAAATCTCCGCCGAAATCGGCGTTATAGTCATTAACGCCGACAAAAGTAGCGTAGATGGGCTCAAGCTTTAGGTAATCTTTAAAATAAGCATCCACAAGCGCTAAGTAACGCTGCTCTGCCGTTTGAGTTTCGCCCTGCACAGCTGTCGTATTAGCCGAGCTCTTTTCTTGAACTGCAGTGGCTTCAGGCTTAGAACAACCTTGAAGGGTGAGGATTAACGCTATCGAACCTGCCAATAAACCCAATTTCATTTTAATATTTCTCCTTTTTGGCCCGCTATTGCAGAACTGTTTCTATACTTAGTGCAAGGTCTGCTATCGGAGTTAATCTATGATCTACTCGTTCCGCAACTCAGGTTTCAGGGATCCTGAAACTGGAGTCTATAACCAAACCTATTTCATGGAAGTATTCAACCGAGAATGGCATCGTCACATGAGAGACCACCAAAGCTTGGCACTATTGTATCTGTGCCCTCACATTCATGAAACCGTCAAACAACCCCATTTACTCGAATTCTTTACCAAACAAGTGCAAGAAGCGCTATTAAGAGCAACAGATATGATTGCTAGGCTAGATCACAATCACTTTGCGTTGGGTTTGTTCAATATAGATGAGGTGGGGACGGAAGTAGTGTTAAAGCGAATAGAACAGCAAATATCTGACTTTAACCAAGATTTTGGTAAACATCATAAACTGACAATCGACTATAAACTGGCTGCCTGTATTTGCCTACCTACACAGGAAAGTAAAATAGAGTCACTCTTCAGTAATGTCAGCCAACTTTCACAACAGCTTGAAAAAAATCATGATCAATCCCAAGCTTTAATCCGCTTACAGTAAATAGGTTTATTGATACCAAAGAAAAAGCCCCTTGCGGGGCTTTTCGATTCAAACACTAAACTGCGAAGTAATTACAGCGTGACATTATGCATACGTGCTTTCTCTTTAATATAAGAGATATAGCTATTTGCACTCTTCTGTGTCTTCTTATCATTAGCAGCTAACACTGCACGGTTATAAGCCGACTTATACTGTTTCAAACTTAAATGAGCCAAAGCTAATTCGAAGTTTGCTTCACCAGGATGATCAATACCCATTGATATGGCTTTTTCAAGCACAGGGATCGCTGCTGTATATTGTTCATTCAAGTTTAATAAGCGACCTTGTTTCAAGTAAGTCTTGCCATCATTGGTGATGGCTGCAGCTTTACCGTAATACTCAGCAGCTTGCTTAAACTCTTTCGCATTTTGATAGAAACCCGCCAAAATCTCTAAAGACTTAGCGTCCTCAGCGATCATGCCTGATTTCATATGTTTCTGATAAATTTTAGCGGCTTGATAAGGAGCACCTTTTTGTGCCATTAACTGCGCTAAACGCGTAATGTTGCCCGCGCTATCTAAGAAACCATTTCTATAAGCCAAATCGTAAGTTGCAAGAGACTTGTCATAGTCTTCAACCATCAAATAAAACTGTGCTAATTGAACCCACAATCTGCCATCATCCGGGAATAAAGGCACCATGACTTCTAACACGCCAACAGCTTTCTTATACTTCTTCTGATTGAAGTAAGCTGTCAGTTTCATTTGATACAGACCTTTATCAGGAGCTTCAGCTAATGAAAGACCTTTGTCGGCCACTTCAATCACTTTATCCCACTGCTTAAGTTCTGAATGCGCAATACCAATACGGCGATACATTTGAGAATCGGATTTACAAGTAAATTCCATCCACTTGTAATAATAAGGAATCGCTTCCTTAAACTTTTTCTCTTGTAATAGCAAATCAGCATAAAGACGCATAGTTGCTGCATGATCTGTACCACCTAAAATATCAGCTTCAACAGCTTGTTTTAGGTACTTGATCGCGGTATCCATTTTGCCTTTCTCGGCATAAAAGTTACCCAACATACGTGCAACATAGGCTTTATCGAAGTCGTTCTTGGCATTTGCCTCTAGCAAAATAGCAATAGCTTCATCGACCTGACCATTGGTATAAGCTTCAAATGACTTCTGAACTTTCTTCGCGGCACCTTCGCCCACGGCTTTAGATTGACGTTTGTCGATAGCACACTTTTCTTCTGCGACTGCAGATGAAAGAGTTAACGAACCTCCACAAACAGAAAGCAATAATAGAACTGCGATTTTATTAACATTACGCATTATTGGTTGCCTCCTTTATCTAAGGTGAAGTCTAGTTGTACTGTCATACCAGGTTGTTTCAATGGCTTGCCATCAACAATCTTTGGCTTGTACTTCCACTTCTTCAGTGCACGAATCGCTTCTTTATCAAATAAGCGTTTTGGTTCTGCTTGAATAACTTCAACGTCGTCGATACCACCGAGTTCGTTAATGGTAAAACGAAGTTGTACCCAACCTTCTTTACCATCACGCGCCGCAGCAATTGGATACTGAGGTTCGATACGAACGATAGGTGTAGCATCACCATCGCGAGTCATCATATTGCCTAATTTAAAACCACCTGCTGAGTGACCTCCTGCTTCTACACCACCCATATTGAACGACATTGCTGTGTCAATATTGCTCGAAGATTCTGGCGGCGTTGCCTCAGGCTTCTGTGGCTGTTCTGGCGGTGGTGGTGGCTTAGGCACTACCCTTGGCTTATTCTGTGCTTTTGAATCCTGTCTATCCATAGTGATTTCAATTACAGGGGTCTCGGCCGATGTTTCGCCGCGCTGTGCGCCGCCACCGACCAAGAACGCCATAAAAGCGAACAGACCAAAAGTCACAGCAGCACCAATAATGATCGATACTAGTGCTCTTAGCATATTAATCGTTCCCCGCAGATACCGAAATTTTATCTATACCAGCCGCTTTGACTTGGTCTAGAACTTTAACAACTAAGCCATGCGTTGCGTCTTTATCTGCCTGAATCAATACCGCAGCTTCAGGAGCTTCAGCTAACATACGTTCAACGTTTGCTGTTACACGTTCGATATCAACCTGACGGTTTTCCATCATGATCACGCCTGTTTTACTGACGCCGATAAAGATGTTAGCCGAAGGCTTTGAAGTCGCTTGCGAAGCTTTGGGTTTGTTATAATCCAAACCAGAAGGTTTCACAAATGACGTTGTTACAATGAAGAAGATCAACATGATAAACACGATGTCGAGCATCGGTGTCATATCAATTTGCGCTTCCTCGTCTACACTGGAATGCTTTTTACGTGCCATGTTCAATCTCTCTCTAGTGGTGCGGCATGCTGTCTTTTAGCTTTTCTAAACTGATTTTCATTTTTACATCCAGACGAGTACTAAAGAATACTCCCGATAATGCTGCAACCATCCCCGCCATCGTGGGCATAGTCGCCATTGAAATACCAGCCGCCATTAAACGAGCATTACTCGTCCCCTGAACTGCCATCACATCAAACACTGAAATCATACCGGTTACGGTACCTAACAAACCTATCATAGGACAAATAGCTACTAAGGTTTTTATCATCAGCATACGTGCATTCAAATCTTGCTTCGCTTGGGACAGCCAAGCTTCACGGATACGGTGTGCGTACCAAGAGGTGGTTTCCTCTCTAGAATCCCACGCAGATATGATAGCTTTATGTTGCTTTGGTGATATCCAATTAAGATACCAATAACGCTCAAGCATCAATACCCACATTAAGAACAATACAAACGCAACCAACCAAAGGACGTTTCCTCCAGCGGCCATGAAGCCCCTGACGGAATCCCATATGTCCATCAGGTATAGCATCATTAGTTAGCCCTCTTCTCAGCATGTGCTGCGATAATTCCGGCACTTTGCTCTTCCAAAATTTGGGTGATTGATTTGCTACGCGCAACGAGTATTGCATGTAGTAACATCAGAGGCAGAGCCGCAACTAGACCTTGCACTGTAGTAACCAGAGCCATAGAGATACCACCCGCCATCAGTTTTGGATCACCAGTACCGAACAGTTGGATACTTTGGAAGGTCGCAATCATACCTGTTACTGTACCTAGCAGACCTAACATTGGACCGATAGCTGCAATGACTTTCAAAATTGAAATTCGAGCTTCCAATGCAGGCGTTTCTTTCAGAATAGCTTCATCCAGCTTCAACTCTAATGTTTCAACATCAACATCTTTGTTTTCATGGTAAACCTTCAAGATACGACCAAGGGCATTGTTACCTGGGTTATCAACATTCTTAGCTTGGCGTTTAACTTTTGCACCGATAGCTGCCAGCACAATGAAACGCTCAACCGCAATTAATAAACCAATTGCAAGTAATATCAGAATAATATAGCCAATGGTACCGCCTGACTCGATACGATCTTCCATGCTAGCTTTGTTCGTAAAGATGTTTAACAATACGCCACGAGCCGGGTCAATATAGAAAGGTGCTGTACCAGAAGCCGTTTCTTCCCATTTAGCAACTGCGCTAACTTGGTAGCCTTCAGGTTGTTGAGACAGCTGTTGTACTAAACCTAATTCAGGGTTATATACAATATATTTACCATCAGCCGTTAAGTTGTAAGCACCAATACGATGAATAGTCGTTGTTTTTACGCTACCATCAATTTCGGTAACAGAACCTTCAAACTTAACAACTTTGCCAGATTGCGCCATTTCAAATAGCTGCTCTTGCCAGAATTGTTCTAACTCTTCAATTTTTGGTAATTGCTTACGGGCACCTAAATCAGCAATAAATTTATCGCGATTTGGGAATTGAGCACTGATGTTTGAACTTGCCAGTTTACCTGCGAAATCGCCGGCTTCACCTTTAACTACACCAAACATCTCACCCAAGTCACCTTGAGCCGTTTTTAGATCTTCTTCTAACTGAGCAATTTTACGCTCGTTATCTAAAAACGCTTGGTTTAAATCTTTACCACGTTGTTTTTCAGCAGCCAACGCATTTTTTTCTTTTTGCAGTAAAGCGGCCTTATCGCCACGCTCTGCTTGGAACTCTTGCTCACGCTTGCTATTAACTTTACCTTCAGCAGCACGCTCAACTTTAACTTGTTGCAATAATTGGTCAATTGACTTAGGCGCATCAGCAGCGCTTACCATACCAGCAGTTAAAGAGAAACTTGCAGCCAAGACAGCTGTAGTAATTAACTTCTTCATTATTGTGCAGTCTCCGCAGCAGGAATTGGTAATGCAAATAGATCTAGAGCGCCTTGTTTACGGGCAATACGGATACCTTTAGTCAGTTCACGCAAATAGCTGTCATCTAACTTATCCCAACCCTTAGATTCTGGGTTGTACATCCAGCCAGTCTTTTGATCTAAACTCTGTGCATAAAGAGCAACACGACCTAAGTTAAAGAAGTCAACCAGCACTTCTTTACCATCTAGGTTTAACTTACCTTGGTTAACGGCAACAGCACTACCGTATTCGCGCTCAATACTATAAGCATCAAGAATTAGACGGTATTTTTCTGCTAGTGTGACTTCGGCAGTATTAAGGAGTCTTTTCAGCTCATTAACACGATTAGTACGTATTTCAGAATTAAAAGGTAAATCTAATTGAACAAACTGTTCTAATGATTCAACCATTTTAAACATTAATGGCACAACACCTTGGCGAAGTTTATCAACACCATTGATGTCACCCTGCACTGAATCCATTGTCTTTTGTTGATCAGCGACTAAGCTGGCAACGTAATCGTTATATGATTTCAGTGATTCGCGCTCATCTGCAACAGAACCATACTCAAAAAGCATGTCTTGTGCTTGATCGAAATACTTATCAACGTTCTTTTGCGACGCAGCAGCATCAGCATGGATCATACTATCCGCTTTCTGCACGTCGGTAAGAGGATCTGCAACTACTAAGCTGCTGCTCGCTAATGCCAGCACGCCAACAAGTGCAGTAGCGATTTTTGTTCTATTGCTTACCTTGGACATAGTTCCCAACCAATTTGAAGTGAATAAAAAGGTTTAACTTACCAGCAACATAACGACAAGGAATAAATACTTGCCGAAAAAATTTCTGTAAGTTCGTCTTTCTCTTGTGATTCTTAGTTTTTTCTTCCCTTTCCTACGCCCTTACAGGCATAGACCCGCTGGCATCATTTCACAAAATGTTGACCTGTGTCAACATTTCAGACGACTAAAAACTAGTGTAAAGAAGCGTTAATAATGAAATTTTTTACGAAAGGTGTTTTTTTAGGCGGAAATGAATCTTTTGGGTTATTATTTTTTGTTAAAAAAAATAATAAATTAATTTAAATCCTATAAAATCATAAAGATAGTCAACAACCAACTTTGCGTGCCCTCTTTATTAAAATTAACATTTTTTAACATAATGGCGACTCAAGTAGATGTTCTTTACTCATATCCTACTCCTCTCAATAAAAATTTACTTAAGGATTAGGAATGAAACAATATTAAAGAAATCGAAGACCCCGTTTTTTCGGGGAATGTTAATAGTAGAAGAATTTAGAATGGATAATTTAGAGGAAGCTTTCATTAATTTGACTCATCCGAACTGCGGATAAAAGCGAACAAAATCCAATTACAATAAAGTCATCACTCCCTAGCTGTGGCCTTACATCAGTCTGAATATAGCAATTTCAAAACCTATTTAACTGAATTTATCTGCCCAAAGCACTTCCTTAATTCACCAGCGATACCGGCATTCTTAAACTGTTATGAACAACCTTAGCGCCATGAGTCTCTGTTTAACCGCTAATTCAAACCAACTGGCATCGTTTTTAATAACTTAACTAACTTAAACTCAGAATGCTTGGACTTGATGCTGCGTAATCGATTTATGATCAATAAAATTTTTGATTAACAGAAAAATATTTCTCAGATAGTATATCTAAGGCGACGTAGTTGCCTGAGTTTTAGTGAGTTTCATCAAAGGTCCAGTTGCTTATGCCTTCCAGGCTAAAAAGATGAGCATAAAAATCAATCAACTAGAAAAGACAATACTCATTTATAACTGATGTTAACTAACCCGCTAGCAGACAAAACCAAATTAGATACCGTAAATATGAAAAAAGCCCTCTAAAAATCCAGAGGGCTTTATACCAACTAAAACTTAAAACTTAAAACTTAAAACTTAAATCTTACACCCGCATAGTAACGACGACCAATTGGATCATAAGTACTCGCTGCAGTTTCTACACCAGTGCTACTACCTGGCAATCCACTGATAATTGGTGGGGGATCTTGGTCGAATAAGTTATTAATACCAACATAAAACTCGGCCATATCAAATGGGCGATATGCTACATTTAAGTCATGGTAAGTAACAGAACCAACACCAACAGACTCAGGAGCTAAGTCATAGCCAGATAAGAAACCATCATCTAAGAATGACTCACCGATATAAGTTGTATTCCAAGCGATGTTGAAATCACCAATTTCATAGCCCAATGATAAGTAGAACTTATCTTGAGGGGCATCAATTTCCCCATTAAAGTTATCAGGCTCAGCACCTGGCAACGGTATTTCATAACCTTTAATCACATGGGTATATGCTAAACGCGCATTTGTTTGGCCGACTAAACCATAATCTTCTAAATCTTTTGCGTAAGTTATGACATAGTCAATACCAGATGTAACGTAACCACCACTGTTGGTTACAGCAGAGTCAATATACTCTAAAGAACCAGCACTGTTTGGGCCTTCAGGTGCTTGTCGACGGGTAATAAAACTACATAATGCAGCATTACCTCCGTAACATTGGTCCAAAATATACTGGCGGCCAGTACTAACTATAGCGTCTTCGATTTCAATGTCGAAATAATCGATATTAAAATCAAAGTCCTCTAACACTGCAATACCATCTGGTGAATAGGTTACACCAAAGGTCCATGACTTACCTTTTTCAGCGTCTAAATCTGGATTACCACGATTATAACCACTCACACCTTGAATATCTGACTGATTTAAAGTAAATGCTCCATTTGCTGCGATATTCGCCATCACACCAGCATCAGTGCGACATGCTTCAGCTTGCGCACCTGTTGTCGTTGCAGTAACACCCTGACATGGATCTGTCAAGCCAGTTGGAAAAGTTTGGCTTGGTGGTGAATACAACTCACCAATATTTGGAGCCCTCGTTGATAAAGCACGAATAGCCCTAAAACGAAGTTCATCAATAGGTGCCCAGTCAAGAGCAACGTTCCAGCTTTCAGTATTACCAACGGTAGAATAATCTGAGAAACGTACTGCACCACGTAAATTTAACTGCTTAGCCATAAATGCATCAGCAATCAATGGCACATTCACCTCAGTGAAATATTCCATCACATCAAACTCGCCCTCAGTGCTTGGTATAGCATTACCCGCATTTAAGCCAGCTTGTTGTAACGCATCAAATTCACTACGAGCATATTCCTCACGATACTCGGCACCCACCGCAACACCGACGAAACCAGCTGGTAATTCAAAGACATCACCAGAAACACTCATACCTGCAACAGTTTGTGTTGCAAGTGTGTTTAATGAGCTAGGTGCATTCACATAATTAGCCGCTTCTGGTGACACAGTACCAGCACCAAATATATTAATCGGCACACAACCTTGAGCGCGAGCTGTAGCATCACGGCATACTTTATTACCAAACTCATCAGTAACAGCTTCTAGCGCTGATTTAAAATTCAGAACGTTAACTTGGCCTGTACCAGTTTGTCCTTCTTTACTTTGACCGTATGAGAAATAAGTATCTAAAAACCATCCGTCAGTTAATTCGCCATCAATACCTGTCATAATACGGAAAGTATCACGGTCAGCTCTGCTACCACGGTTAGCTATATCAGACATACGGCGAGTAAAAGAGATATCCTTTAAACCATCACCATTTGTATCTGTAGCTAAGTTATAAAGCTCATCAGGTATCACAGAGTTACGTACTAAAGTACGTTCATATTCACCGGGATTAGTCGCACTTTCAATAAATTGTTCAAACTCAACAGGAAGCTGTCCACCAGAGCCTTTAAAAACATCAACCGAAGACAGTGCAAAGGGTTCTAACTGGCTCTGTGTTTGAGTTGATGCATAGGTTCCTTCAAGTGTAGCGTTCCATCCATCTGCAAACTCATACTTACCTGTCGCTGCAAAAAGGTAGCGCTCCGTCGGTACCGCAATTGTACGGATAGCGTTGCGGTTATAGCCATCAGCTTCACGGGTATCTGTTCCATTGGTTGAGAAACCAGAGATAAAGTTACCGTTCTTATCATAAGTATATGGCTTACCACCTGCAACAAAACGGCCTTGTGGTGCAAAACTTGAGTAAAATGGTTGCATCGGCGTAAACATATCTTCAGGCAGACCCGTTACTGCAGCACCTAAAGATATTTGATCGATTGCCGAGCGATCACGATCGCGTGAGTAGACGGCACCTTGGTTAGTGTAAGCACCATGCACCATGATGTTACCTTTACCGTTAGCAGATGATGTACCCATAGTAAATTGAATTTGATCATCTTCGCTATCACCTTCGGCGCTTTGACCTTTTTGAACATCAAATTCAATACCTTCAAATTCTTTTTTATAGATGATGTTAACTACGCCAGCCACAGCGTCTGAACCATAAACGGCTGAAGCGCCGCCCGTCATAATCTCAACACGCTCAATAAATTGAGTTGGAATTGTATTTAAGTCAACAGCAGTATCACCTGGTACACCTGAAACAAAACGACGTCCATTAACTAGAACTAAAGTTCGCTCACTCCCAAGATTACGTAAATCAACAGTGGAAACACCAGAACCTGAGGTTAAAAAGTTAGAGTTAGTACGGCTAAGCGCGGGGGCACCAAATGCTGGATTTTTAAGCAGCAATTCTTGAACGTTAGCAACACTCGAAGTGTCAATCTCATCTGCGCCAATAACCTGCACAGGTGAGAAACCTTGCAAGTCTGTTGAACGAATGCGAGATCCTGTTACTTCAATTTTCTCAATTGTTTTTTCCGCAACAACTGCATCACCTTCTGCTGCAGCAACAGAAAATGTGCTTAGAGCAGCAACAGCTGCACTACCAACTAATGCGTACTTTATTGAATGGCTTAAAAAGCTGTTCTTATACATTGTCAATCTCCCTATATAAGTATGTCTTTATTATAATATTCCCATCGTCATCACACGACGGGCCACACGAAAACGCAACACAAAAATCTAAATCAGACCAATAAAATCACATTTAAAACACTTAATCAACAATTGAAACGGAAATAACACAGCAATCGGCGTTTGTGAATAGTTTAAAGCTGATGATTAGCCATAAGCTTTGTCTAGTGTCAAATTGAATAAAAATCATAATGGATTGAAATTTAAGCATTTATTTTATAGTGATGGAGAGTTACCCATTATCAAATTGAAAAACAACTCAAACACAAATACTTGCAAAAAATTAACACTTAAAACCACTTTTAAGTATAAGTGCTCAAAAAACCTGACATTTTATGGCTAAATTTTGTTCAGCAAAAAATGGGGAGATCATTACAACATGGGAATAATTTTCAACAAACAACCTCAATTCTGCTTAAACATGCACTTTTAACCAAAGTGATTTTAATACCGATATTTGACTGGATTTGACTTGTCCTTGATTGCCAATAAGAACAATGACCAAAGACGTCTGTAATATTTAACGTGCACGGGCAGAACTGACGAGTTCTGAAAATGTGTCGAACAGATAACAATAAAAAATTTAATTACCTTCCATTTGAGAAGAACTCGTTATTTAAGGTGACCAAATCATTGAAATAAATGACTTAATCTAAATGACCATTACGCTATTACCAGTTAGTTTTCCATTTTTTCATTCTGATGATAAAAAACCCCAAGTTGCCTCAGGGTTTTTATTATTAAAGCTGGAACAGAATAATGACTCCCGCTAACGAGGATTTAGAACTTCATACTCGCACGAACAAAGAAATAACGACCTAACATTTCATAAGTATATGGATCTGTGTTTGAGTCATTATTACCTGTGTAATAGGGAGGCTCTTTATCGAACAGGTTATTGATACCACCTGATAGGCGAATATTTTGAGTTAAATCATAAGATCCTGATAGATCATGGTATATAACACTCCCTACCGTTGGCGCATAACAACTAGATTCTTTGCCTTTACAAGCAAATGAGTCCATCCCATCAATATAACGAGCTTCATAAGTAAAGCTCCAGTCATCTGCACTAGCAGTGATGTTCATATTACTCTTGAATTTAGCATATGCTCCCGTACCGCCGGTAATGTAACCACGATAATCCACAGCAACACCATCAGGATCGAATTCTTCATATTCGGTCAGAATTGATGTATCCCAACCTGCTTTCCAATCCAATCCCAGAGCTGAAAATGCATAAGCAACATTAATGTCATAACCCGCAGTGTTCGTCGCACCGATATTTTGTAGACCATTGTCAAACTTAATACGACCACTGTTATCAATCTGAATATTAGAAGATTGACACAATACAGTATCAGTATTGATCTTATTACCTGCAGCATCTAAACATTGGTTAGCAATATAATTGTTGTCAACAGAAGTTATAGTGTTTGTTAATTCAATATCGTAGTAATCAACAGTCATAGACAGACCATCTACGAAGCTTGGTGAATAAACTAAACCTATCGTCGTAATGTCGGCTTCTTCTGGGGTTAATAACCCATTACCGCCAACAGTGACTTCAGCTTGGTCTTGTTCTGTTGCAGGATGAACAATTTGTTCGAAGGATGGTGACTTACCACCATATAACTCATCAACAGTTGGAGCACGGAATGCAGTAGACAACCCCCCACGGAACATAAGGTCATCATATACTCGCCAAGTTAAGCCTAGTTTCCATGTAGTGTCATCACCAAACGTGCTGTAATCAAAATAACGCATTGCAGCACTTAGATCGAGTTGTTCCACTAGTGGTAACCCACTTAACAATGGGATAGCCAATTCAGCATAAATTTCATTAACGCTAAAATCACCACCGGTAGGTTCTACCCTAGGATCATTAGCTAACCCCTGTGCTGTTAATGAATCTGGTGTAAACTTTGCAGCTTCTTTACGATTCTCGTATCCAGCAGCAAAGCCCATCATACCCGCTGGTAACTCAACAATATCACCCGATAAGGTTGCAGCAATAATATCTAACTCACTTCCACCACTATTTACTTCGGTATAAATGAATGGAGTGATGCTCTCACCTTCCCATGAAGACTGTAAAAAAGGATCAAACTCCCCCTTTAAAACTGCTGCATTAATTGAACCTAAATTATGTAGATTTGCCAGAGTATCGACAGAGTCGTTGCGACCTTTATTATAAGAGGCATCCCAACTCCAGCCATTATCAAATTCACCTTCTACGCCTAAAACAATACGAATAGTGTCTACAACTTGACTAAAGTCACGGGTACCGGACTCAACCATGCGACGACCATAAGAGAGTTCCTCTCCAGGCTTAACCCATGGCAGCAGGTCATCGGTCATCCAACCACCAGCTGAAATAGGATTATAAACCCATGCATCGCTGTTCCAAATTGGTTGAGGAGCCATTTGTTGATTTGACCAACGCTTTGAATACATAGCCTCAGTAAAGAAACGAGTTGTATCTGTCAGCTCATAGGTTCCAGCAGCCGTGAGATTCAAGCGTTCCATTGGCGTCGATAGATAACTATCTTTCGCATAGTTATATGCATCATTTGCAGTAACATAATCATGGTAAGTACCACCTCTACCACTTAGATCTGCAGTATCGCCCCAAATATGACCACCTTGAGAATAACCACTACCACCGCAAAACAAGCTAATTTTACCACTTGCATCAGGCTTAGTTTCTGTTACAGGGCAATCAGAAAAATCACGATCAGCTTGGCTTGCCTCGCCACGCTTTGTATACTGTGCGCCTATAACGACATTGCCTTTATCAAAGGTGTTACCCAAAGTCATATCAATCGTAGACTCGTCAGCATCACCTTCTCCAGAAATGCCGGTTTGGGCGTTGACTTCAAAACCTTCAAAGTCTCTTTTCAAAATTACGTTAACCACACCAGCAATAGCATCTGTACCATAAACCGCAGAAGCACCATCTTTAAGTACTTCAACTCTTTGGATCATAGAAACTGGAATCGTAT
Organism: Shewanella sp. DC2-4; assembly: GCF_013248875.1. Lineage (NCBI taxonomy): Bacteria > Pseudomonadati > Pseudomonadota > Gammaproteobacteria > Alteromonadales > Shewanellaceae > Shewanella > Shewanella sp. DC2-4. The sequence goes on from NZ_JABRVR010000002.1 coordinate 2,557,294, forward strand.
TAAGGTCAACAGTAGAAGCAGCTCCTGTACCAGAAGCAATCATTCGACGACCATTAACCAAAACTAGAGTACGGTTAGTGCCTAATCCTCTGAGGTTTATGCGAGAATTACCACCAGAACCATTATTTATGCCAGCGTTAGTCATTGCACCGCCAGCCGAAGTCATTTTCTGCAAAACATCATCAATCGATATTGCACCAGAGGAAATAATGGCTGAAGCATCAATCACGCTAACAGGGCTAGCCGTTTCCATATCTGCGCGTTTAATTCGCGAACCAGTTACAGCTATACGCTCAACTTTTGCTCCATCTTTATCATCTGCAAATGTAAAAGGTACATTTAATACCGTAGCAGTCACACCGCTAATCAGTGCAAAGCGCACAGATTTTGCTATCAAGTTTTTTTTATGCATTGTCAATCTCCCGGGAAAATCATGTTTTTATTATAATTTGCTTATTTAATAAGCAGTTTTAAACAAGGGCACCTTAAACATTCCGAAGTGCTGCGGGAGCATAAAATCATATGAGAGACATTTAATCAACAAAAAGATAACTAAATACAAACAAATAATGCACAATGTCTTTTTATTACAAATTAACTTACCGTTAAAAACAAAAAAAGCCAGTCATTACTGACTGGCTTTTTGTTAAAACAGTGGTTTCTACTATATAGAAACTGGAAACTTAAAGTGTGTAACGGATACCAATGGCAACACCGTCAGATTCTGAAAGCGCCATTCTAGCTTCTTGTTCTTTATCTGCACTGGTAAAATCGCTGTAATCTTTACGTGCTTCTACGTAAAGCACTGTGTTTGGGTCCCATACAAAATGCAAACCAACCACGACAAACTGACGTTTGAACTCATCGTTAGGATCGGCATTAAAGTTAGGTTGAATGACGTAGTCTTTACCGGCATCAAGCACGTTGTAAGAAATGAATGGACGTAACCCATTGTCAAACTTGTATGAAACTAAACTTTCAATACCATAGGCGTCTTTAATCAAACGACCAATATTGTCTGTGTCATGATTTTCTTGTCTGTTAACGTTTGCAGCAGCGTATAAGCCATTGCTATCGAAGTTACCCCAAGTGATACCTGCACCGTAGATAAGATCAACCGCTGTGGTTTGTTCGCCGTTACCAAAACTCACATCAAACTCACCGCGGTTAACACCCGCAGTTAAGGTCAGCATATCAGTGGCTTTATAAGTCAGCGCGCCACCATAAGTATAATTGTATTCTACTTGTTGAGCCGCTTTATCACCGCTTTCCCAGTTCGCTTGACACTGAGCTTGTGAAATATCATCCGTTGTATCACAGGTATAGAAGCTGCTGTTTTTCAATTGTGCTTGAACTGCAAAGCTTACATCGCCAAATGCATTGCGATATTGAACTGTTTTATCACCACGACCAACACCGTTTACCGCGCCATCATCTTTATTATAAGTGTAAACACCTGCAGTGTTACCGTCCCACACAAAACCGTAGTTAGTGTTGTAAACGACATCGTACCAAGCGCCCCACTGCTTACCAATAGTCAGTGTTCCATAAGTGTCATGGGACAGACCAGCGTAACCTAAACGGTTATAAAAGAACTCTTCTTGAACAGATTCGAAGCGATTGTTATAGACGATGTCGCTACTACCAACAGGGTTCACACCCCATTCCAATTTAGCAAATGCTTTCCAACCGTCAGTCAACTCACGATTAAAACCAAAATTAATGCGAGATGCGCCGTTAACAACCTCTGTTTCCCCTTGAGTGTTGATCACGCGTGCATCAATAAAACCACCGATTTCTACGGCATTTTTATTATCTTTATAGATCTCGATAGCTGAGACTGATGGAACTAAAAAAATTGCTGCAAGCGCAGTTGCTACTAACGTCTTGTTCATTTGGTGCTTAACCTTTTTTGTTTATGTTCTGTCAACGTCATTCCGTTGTTATATTTCCTTACAATTTCCTCTTAAAGGGTAGCAAACTTTCAATATTCCCTCAAAGCTAAACCTAAAGAATATGTCGATTAACATCACAAAAACAAACCAGTTAACCTCTACAAAACAGGTTAAAACGCTACATTCGCCACCCTGCGCAACACATAAAGAACATTAAAAACACTATATTAACAGCAACTGCTTTGACGCAATATCCATGTAGTTTAGTTTCATTATCGAAAAAACAGGCTCGGCAATAGGGCCAATTTGCTTATCAATGTAGTATTGGTAATCAATTGGTGACGTTCTGTACAGTAAGGATTCCGGTCCATTTACAGTAATCAGATAATCAATCTGCGCCCCACGCTTGCCAAAAGATGCATCTCCTGTTAGGTCGCATAATTGTTGAGCGACTTTAACATGGGGAGAAGATTTAGCCGTGTAATCTTCAATATTGCGTCGCATACGTTTGCGAAATACCAAATCATCATCCAACTCACCATCAAGCAGCTTTTCAAACACACTGGCCAAATAAACACTGATATCCCTTTGGTTAAACATCCGTTCATAGAGTGACTCTTGAACTTTGCGCGCTAAAGGGCTCCAATCACTGCGCACTTGCTCCATACCTTTAAAAGTAAGCTCAAGTTCATCGCTCGCATTACGCCACGCGCCAACATAACGTTTTTTACTGCCTTCTAACGACCTTCTTAAGGTCGGCATAAAAAACTGCTCATAGTGGCGTTCAAACTGTAACTCGAGAAAACTCTCAACTTGATGATCTTCACCGATCTTAGCCTGCCACTTAGCATTAATTTCCCGCGCCAGAGTGTTACCTAAGGCGTTAATGTCTGAGAGATCTGGCTCGCTGCCAAGCCAGACAAAGGTCGAATCCGTATCGCCGTAAATCACTTGATAGCCCATCTCTTCTATCCATGCGCGGGTTTGTTTCATGATTTGATGGCCGCGCATAGTGATCGAACTTGCTAACTTTGCATCGTGGAAAACACAACCTTGAGAACCTAAAACCCCATACAACGAGTTCATGATAATTTTTATCGCTTGGGATAAAGGCGCATTGTGCTCACGTTTGGCCTTTTCGCGCTGCTCAGATAATGTTTGGATAAGCTTAGGTAAAATGGGCTGTTGCCGACTGAAACGGCCACCGAGAAACCCCACAACACAGTCAGACTCGGGCAATTGCAAGCCTTCAATTAATCCCTTAGGGTCGATCAAAAAGGTACGAATAATGGAGGGATATAGACTTTTAAAATCGAACACTAAAATATGCTTATAAAGTCCCGGTACAGAATCCATCACATAGCCACCGGGGCTTTCGATCCCATCACTCGCAGGAGCATCGGGTGCGACATAACCGGCTCGATGTAAATGCGGTAAATACAAATGATTAAATGCCGCCACCGAAGCCCCAACCCGCCCCAACTCTAAACCTGTTAGTTCAGCTCGCGCGAGGGCGAACTCCCATAATTGAGTATGACTAAAAATATCCCACACCAGACGGCTGTCAGTAAGATTGTAATGGGCTAAGGCTTGTTTATTGGCCTTAAACAACTGATCAATTTCTTCAACGCGATTATCCACGTTATGAATGGCCTTGCCTTCACCTAATAATTTCCGCGAAACAAATTCCAACGAAAACCGCTCAAAATGATAGAAAGCCGCCTTAAGCCAATCGATACCATCGAGTACCACACGGCCCGGTAAAACTAAGGTTTCTGGCCGAAATTTATTATCGACTTTCCACTCAAGCTTTGCCCCTCCGCGGCCAATGGTGAGCGGAATACGGTGTAATAATGCCCGGCGTGACAAGAGTGCGAGGTCAAAACTCACCACTGACCAACCTATGACAAAGTCAGGATCAAACTCATGGAACCACGCGATTAATCGATGAATGAGTGCAGCCTCATCGGCCACCCATTCAATATATTCGGGAGAGTTTGATTCAGCCTCACCCACCATAATCACTTTTTCATAAGTCTGCTTGAGACTGTCTTGCTCTTCGTCTCGGCCACTGTATTGACCATATAGTGCAACTGAATAGAGTAAACCTTCAAAGCTGCATTCAAAATCCAGTGAAATACAGCGGAAATGTACAGCCGTTAAAGGGGCAATACTCTTAGCCCGCTCGGCGATAAACACGGGCAGCGAGTTAGCCTCAAGACTGTCGCTAGTCGGCGCGTGTATGTTACTCGTCGCAGAGAAATGCCCTAAAAATGCCACATCCAGCGCCACAAACCGCTCGATTAAATAACGCTGTTCGGGGCGAATGTCGGCTTCAAATAAAGGGATATCGGCATCTTTAGCGATGCGCTGTAAGGTACGTAAACTATTGCTAGATTTAGCATAAACACCACTAACCGCGCCGCCTTTAAAGCTTTTGAGCGCTAACGGTACAAACCGCAATGCTTGACCCGGCGTTTGCAACTGCAAAGCCGTGACATCAGTTTGATGACAAAAACAAATGTGTTCAGTGCCTTGCACTTCCACCAGCACAGGGCCTTGGGCGGTAGCCAGATAATACTGCAACACTAAACTCCCATGACGATGAATCGCATGGCGTGTTAAGACTCGACCTTGTACACTAACGGCCGCGGTAGCCTCTGACTTCATCGCATGAGTTCCCAAATCGCATAGCTAGTCAATTTAGATGGTTCCTCAATTTAAATGCCGCCAAATGGCAGAAAAGTTTCTTAGGCTATGCAATCACTGTTATTATGTACAGCATTAATTCGATAAAGTAGTGACGCATGTTACCTGACAATGTAAAAACCCAGATCCGCGCCATCTATAAGGATATCGCTACCGCCTTGCCTAATTTTAGGCCGCGCCGCGAACAAAACTATATGGTGGCGGAAATCTCTAAGACCCTCGCCGGCGACTATGACAAAGATAGACGCATCATAGTGGTCGAAGCAGGGACTGGGATCGGTAAATCATTGTCTTATATTCTCGGTACCATCCCACTGGCACTAGCGAGCAAGAAAAAAGTCTGTATCGCCACCGCGACCGTCGCCCTGCAAGAACAATTACTGCATAAAGACTTGCCCTTCTTCCTTGAGCAATCCGGCTTAAATTTCCGCTTTGGCCTAGTCAAAGGTCGACAACGTTATGTGTGTCTATCGAAACTGGCGATGCTCATCGGTGACGACAACAGTACACAAATGGCCATGTGGCAAACTAAACCTGACAATAGCCAAGTGGCTATGATGCATGGCCTGTTAAAAGACTATAACGAAGGTCGCTGGAACGGCGAAATCGACACCTTAGCCGTGCCGCTGCCCGATCACCTGTGGCAACAAATCGCCTGCGACAAACACAGCTGTCATCGTCAAGTCGCCAGCCACAGAAATTGTCCGTTTCATAAAGCCCGTGAAGATGTCGATACCTGGGATGTACTCATCGCCAACCACAGCTTGTTATTCGCCGATTTAGAGCTAGGTGGCGGCGTGATTTTGCCCGATCCAGAAGACGTGTTTTATGTTATCGATGAGGCACATCACTTACCCATTGTGGCGCGGGATTTCTCCAGTGCTCAGGCCACGCTGAGGGGCGCATGCGACTGGCTCGAAAAAATTGGCAAAACCTGCGCTAAGTTGCAAAACCAAATAAAGAGCAACAACATTATTGCTCCTGCGCAGGCGATGCAGGATCACTTAGGCGATCTTATCGCCCAGCTCAATCAAGTGGCCCACTATTGCGATACCCAGACCAAACACTTTGCCAATCCTGAAAACCGTCTGCGTTTTGAGCACGGCAAACTACCAGAGTCATTACTCATTCTCGCCGAAAACCTTGCAGTGACCTCTAATCTTGCCCTCAAGCAGTTTAATAAAATGCTGTCACTGCTGGCAGAGGCGATTAAAGATGGCGACATTCCTAAACATCAATCCGAAGCGCTATTGGCCGAAACCGGATTTATGCTGCAAAGGCTCGAAAACCTGCAGAAACTATGGAGGATGATGGCCAAGGAAGATAAACATAAAGGTGCCCCTATGGCGCGCTGGGTTGAACTTATCACAGGTAAACAAGTGGATTATCTATTTAGCGCTTCACCTATCGAAGTCGGCTTTATGCTGGAATCCATGCTGTGGCAAAAGGCCGCAGGCGTAGTCTTATGTAGCGCCACGCTGCGCGCACTCAATAACTTCGACCATTTCGTACATCAGGTGGGGTTATCACTCAACGATGGCAGTCGTTATTTAGCCTTACAATCGCCCTTCGATTACCCCAATAATGCGACACTTTATTTACCCAAAATGCGCACTGAGCCGACGGATGATGCCTATACAGCTGAACTTGCCGAACAAATCATCACCCTTATTGAAGGCGAAATGGCAACCTTAGTGCTATTCGCCTCCTACTGGCAGATGGAAAAAGTGGTTGAATTACTTGAAGGTAAACTCACCACTGAGCTACTTATCCAAGGCAATGCGCCACGGCAACAATTGTTAGAAAATCATAAAGCTAAATGCGATAAAGGCGAACCAAGCATCTTGTTTGGCACCGGCAGTTTTTCTGAAGGTCTCGACTTGCCCGGCGATTATCTGACTAACTTGATCGTCACTAAACTGCCCTTTGCCGTACCAACCTCGCCCGTTGAGCAAGCGCATGCAGAATATGTCAAAGTCAAAGGCGGTAATCCCTTCTTACAACTGACGATCCCAGATGCTTCACGTAAGCTTATTCAAAGTTGTGGTAGATTACTGCGTAAAGAGCAAGATTATGGCCGAGTGACCATTTTAGATAGGCGGTTAGTCACTAAACGCTATGGCAAGTCCTTACTGGATGCCTTACCGCCCTTTAGACGTGTTATAGAGTAGGATTAAAATTTGGAGTTGTTACTCGAGCCCAGTCATTGGGCCCTGTTGGCAGTCATAGGTCTTATCGCTGGATTCATTGATGCCGTCGTGGGTGGCGGTGGCCTATTGTCGATCCCCGCACTGTTAACCTTAGGCATTGCGCCGCATACCGTATTAGGCACCAATAAGTTAGCCGCAAGCTTTGGCTCTTTTATGGCGGCTTGGACCTATTATCGCAAACATCTCTTTAAACCCTCGTTTTGGTACATGGCTTTTATCGCCACCTTTATCGGCGCGGTATTGGGCAGTTTTTTAGTCTATTTAGTCGATACCCAATGGCTCGAAAAAGTCCTGCCGCTGCTGATCATTGGCATCGCCATTTACAGTTTAGTCAGTCCCAATGCGATGTCAGACGTTAACTGCCAAGTACCAACCAGCAAGCCGCCAGCCAAGCAACAATGGCTACAGGGACTGGCTTTAGGCACTTATGATGGTTTTGCAGGCCCAGGCATTGGCGCATTTTGGACCGTCACATCTGGCTCTTTGTATAAACTGCCTTTACTGCACAGTTGTGGCCTTGCCCGTGCGATGACTTTTACCAGCAACTTGACCGCACTGACTATCTTTGGCTGGCTTGGACAGGTACAGTGGCAAATAGGTCTGTGGATGGGATTGTGCATGATGTTAGGCTCATTTATCGGCGCCCGCTGTGCGATTAAATTTGGTATGCCCTTTATCCGTCCACTGTTTATTTTGATCGTGCTAATGATTGCAGCGAATTTGGCATGGAGCGCATGGTTGTGAACACCCAACAATTAATGGTGATGCTGAAGAATCAGCTTAAAGCCTTAGAACAAGAAGTGCTGCAACACGATAATCGACTCGCGCCGCCGCAGCGTAAACTTCTGCAAGAAACGGAGCGTTTTAATCACTCGCTGTTTGTCCAACACGGCGCCCAACTCGGCCCCTGTATTGAACAAATTCGTAGCAGTATTATGCAGCTCGAAAAACAAATTAAGCTTAAACTCGCCCCCCAGACCATTGCCCTGAGCTGTGAGCGGATCCAAGATAGATTTACCGCAGTCAAACGAGCCTTGCTGACCACTTCTATCGACATTAAGTCTAAAACTCAGCAGCGTGCCAGTAGCCGTGCCCGTTTTGCACAACGCCAGAATCAGTCTCACCAAGCCAGTGGTTTCGATTGGATCGCCAATAACGTGATGCAAAATAGTCATGAGATCTACGAAGAATTGAACAAACATCTGAATTGGGCGAAAAGATTTGAACAAAAAATTGAAGAAATGGAATCAAAACTTGAAAACTGTCATAGTGCTGACAAAATAAAATTGCAAAATGACATCCTTTTGATGCATCGTCGTCTAGGAAAATGCAGGCAAGCTATTAGTTATATAGAAGATCGCATTCAAATATTCGAACGCCCGTATCAGAGTAATAACCGTTAAGGAGTAACAATGAAATCACTTTTGCCAATTAGCAGCCTGCTAGTATTACTCGGATCTGCCTCAGCCTTCGCTGCAGATCTGAACATTCCTATGTCATTTGAGTACCTTGCTCTTGATGGTAAAAAAGTCGAGTCGAGCGTATTCAACCATAAAAGCAGCTTAGAATTGGCCCCCGGCACTCACAAAATCGCCATTCGTTATCATGAAATGGTAGAGGATGATTTTAGTGACAGCCAAACCTTTGTTAAGTCAGCACCTTTCATCGTTACTTTAGATGTTGATGGCGACCATCAATATTACCTGCAAGCGGCCGAAGGTGAAGTCGTTAAAAAGCCTAAAGTTTACGCGCAAAACCCACAAGTCAAATTAACCCGTAGTGACAAAGGCAACGTCAATTACCAAGTGGTGAATACCAATTTAGAAGAAGAAAGCTTCGTCTCTCGCCTTTTCAGTGGTAATCAAGCCGTTGACGTATCCGGTACTGCCGCAGCAGCAACCGGTGCCGCTGGAGCAGTAGTAGCTGTTGCACCAGCACCCGTGACAACATCGGCGACCGTTAACGCAACATCACTCACCGCCCCCGTAGACACCTCTAAAGCAGCAGGAGCCAACCCACAACAAATGTTGCAATACTGGTGGCTACAAGCGGATGAAAAAACCCGTAAAGAATTTATGAGCTGGGCAATTTCACAGCTATAACAACTTGCGATAACGAGGTTTAGTCAATATTGACTCTGATCCCACTGGTTTATCACGCCAGCTATTCCAAGCTGGCGCTTCCTCCCCATCACAGATTTCCCACCACTAAATACGCACATTTACGGCAGTACTTACTCGATAACCACATTGCCACGACTGCACAATTCCACACGCCAACGGCCATGACTGCAGAAGATGTAATGCAAGTGCATCAACGCGAATATGTAGAGCAATTTATCGCGGGTACCTTGCCAACAGCGGCGCTTAGACGGATTGGTTTCCCATGGAGTGAAGCCTTAGTTGAGCGTACCTTGCATTCTGTGGCTGGCACCACACTCACAGCTTCATTAGCCATAAATCAGGGTATTGCCCTGCATCTCACGGGGGGCTACCATCACGCCCATTACGATTTTGGCAGCGGCTATTGTATTTTCAACGACCTTATCCTCGCGGCCAGAAATGCCATCGCGAGCCAGCAAGTACACAAGGTACTGATTTTTGATTGCGATGTGCATCAAGGTGACGGCAGTGCAACCCTCAGCCACCAACATCAAGGGATCATCAGTTGCTCGATTCACTGCAAAGAGAATTTCCCGAGTCGTAAGCAGCATTCCCACCATGATATTGAACTAACTAAAGGAGCGGACGATAGTGCGTATCTTGAAACTGTGGAGCAGACACTCGCCCTCCTTATCCGAATCCATCAACCAGATCTGATTCTTTATGATGCTGGGGCCGATATTCATCAAAATGACGATCTTGGCTTGCTCAATATCAGCCAAGAAGGACTGTTCAGACGGGATTTAACTGTGTTATCAATGGCAAAATCGGAAAATATTCCAATTGCAGCCGTGATAGGCGGCGGCTACAGCAGAGACGCACTACAATTAAGCCAAAGACACAGCCAACTTTTTATTGCGGCAAATCATTTGTGGTAGCAAACTCAATGAAAACCGTCATGGAGCATAACAATGCAACTCGAAATCCGTAATTACTACGAAGTTCTTTTAATGGAAATATTGTCAGATGAAGGACTTATGGACGAACTTCCTGAGGATTATCTCGCCGACTTATGTTGCGTGACCTTAAATCAACTGCCAGTGCGCTACATACGCCACCTCGTCGATACTTACTTCTTTGAAGACTATAACGAGCTACAGGAATTAAAGCGTGAGATCCAAACCGCACTCGAAAAGTCCCGCGCTTTTCTTAAACAAAATCTGCAAAAAAGATTACAGGAAGAAGCTGAAGCCAATCGTTGATTTAGTTAAAGGTTACTGTTGAGAGCATTTTTAGCCGTTGTAGTGGCAAGAACAGAAGCAGGCAATGGATTATCTCATTGTGCAGAAATATTAACGCTATAAATGATTAACAGCAGAAAACGGAAATAGTCTGCAAGCTAAAATATTGAATAACATAAATTGAGTAGATATAGAGAAGTACAACGGAAATAAGCAGAAGGACTGCTGAATTGGAGGTTCCCCTAGAGCCGACACCCCGGCACACGAGTCGCTTGCTGCGGTTGCTCCCTTCCGGGCCTGGCCGAGTTCACAAGTTATCATTGCGGGGGGACCCTAGGGTCACCATAACTTCGAACATTACTTTGAATGACATAGACCAAAGCATTGCTTGAACGCGAAGGATTATCCCCCATGGACCCTATGGGATCAAGCGCTAATCGATAAGATCTCTTAATATCCCACCTAACTGCACAATCTATAAGCAAATGGAGTGATTGAAATAATAAAAGCCTGCAAATGCAGACTTTTATATATGTTTTACTGAATCTCTTATCATAAAAATCAGCAGGCTACAGCGCAATCATCGCCAAAGGTGGTTACAACTTGATCAAATGGCGATTTTGCTCAATTATCTTAGCCCCAACACCAGAGACATTCGCTAAGTCATCTATAGCATTGAACTTACCATTTTTAGTGCGATAGTCGACAATCGCTTGAGCCTTTGCGGCACCAATCCCTTTGAGTACGAGTAACTGCTCGGCTGAAGCGGTATTAATGTTGACTTGAGCGGCATCTGGCATAGCTTTCTTCACATCCGATGCCATTTCACCCGCTTCAGTTTTAGCCTGTACTTTCACGGCGGCCTTGGTTGGGGTTTCTGTTGCGATTGTTGGGCTTGCCAAAAAAGCCGTTAATGCTATGGCACTCATAAAAGCAGGTATACGATTTGTGGTTTTCATAACAATTCCTCTATTCCATGATTTGCGGCCTTTCGTCCTACTTCCGTGGCCTCAAATCAAAAATAGTCTAAGCTGTCCCGAAATACCAAATCGGCGTCATAAATATTCACTATCGCTAAACTTCTGTCTTCGGCTCAATGAGCCTGTGCTTGACTATGATAAAAAGATGCAAAAAGCATCCTTTTATCATTCAAATAGCTAACGGTCTTTAAAATAACAACATTCATTAAGCTAATCGAGCTAGCGCTTGGTTCAAGTCGGCGATGATGTCGTCACAATCCTCTAAACCAATAGAGATCCGCAGCAAATTATCACCAATCCCAGCCGCCGCTCTTGCCTCTGGCGTATAAGGTGAATGCGTCATCGATGCAGGATGTTGAATCAGGGATTCAGCGTCACCTAGACTCACCGCAATTGAGAACAACTTTAGATATCCGACAAAGGCCATAGCTTCTTCTAAATTTGCCGCCAGTTCAAACGCGATAACACCACCAGCACGTTTCATCTGCTGGCCAATGAATTTATGCCCTTGATGAGATTTAAGCCCGGGATAATACACACGTGTAATGCTTGGATGTTCCGCCAAAAACTCTGCCACGCGCTGGGCACTATCGCAATGGCGCTGCAAACGCACATCTAAGGTTTTAAGGCCGCGTAAGATCAGCCAAGCATCATGTGGCGATATCACAGCGCCAATATCCTTTAAAATTTCATACTTCACTTTATGGAGCTGTTCTTCACTGCCACACACTATCCCCGCAATCACATCGCCATGGCCATTCAGATATTTAGTCGCACTGTGGATCACCAAATCAATACCAAAATCCAGCGGCCTCTGCAGTAATGGCGTCATAAAGGTATTATCGACAATACTGACCAACTGATGACGTTTGGCAATATTCGCAATTGACGCTAAATCAAATACCTGCAAATGCGGATTGACAGGGGTTTCACAGAAAATGACCTTAGTATTGGATTTAATCGCCGCTTCTATTTCTGCTTCCGATGAAAAGTCCACTAGGGACACTTCAATACCAAAGCGGGCAAACTGAGTCGTCATTAGCGCATAAGTACAACCGTATACGGCATTCGACGCCACTAAGTGATCGCCCATCTGCAAATTAGCCAGCAATGCGGCGGATACTGCGCCCATACCAGAAGCGGTTGCGGCTGCGGCCTCTGCCCCTTCTAAAATCGCCATTTTACGTTCAAGCTCGGCAGTTGTCGGATTACCTAAACGCGTGTAAATATACCCCAGCTCATTACCCGCAAATCGCTCACCACCTTGCTGTGCAGACTCAAACACAAAAGTCGCACTTTGGTAAAGCGGCGTCACTAAGGCACCAAAGGCCTCTCGCTCATGGCCGCCATGAATAACCTGTGTTGCCGCCTTCCACATCTTGCCTGACTCATCTTGCATACCTAGCTCCTTGTCATTGGCATTGAGCAGTTCCCGTTCTTGATTGATTGTTGGTGTGGAGCGCTCAATGCCCGCATTATGGATAATCTAATAGATAAGTTAATGAAACATTAGCCCTATCGAATAAGCCCTACCATAACGCGGCCAAGCACTTAAGCCAGTAGCATGACGAAAATAGCAGCGCGCCAAGTGTAATTAACTTGTTACATAGCACTTTTACGTCGCACTTAGTCATACTCGGTATCTGCAAAGAAAATCATAAAAAATGCGCCAAGGAACAAGTCCATTAGCGCATCTACTTTCGGCTATTTGAATCGTTTAATCATATGATATTCAATAGCATCTACTCTTTAGACTTCTCTTTAGATGACCGCGATACCCTATCATCAACATCGGCGAACTGGCCTTTTAATGCGTCGCGACCTTCCTTGGTAAACAGCTTGCCTGAAAACTGCTTAAGTTCGATCAACAATTCCTGATGCACTTTAGACAATTTAGGCCTTTGATCTTCTCTAAACACAATCGGCCGACACAGCGCCATGGCTTGATATCCAAGACGCGCCGTTAGCATACCGCCGCCTAAACCTTGGGCCAAGCGAGCAGACAATTTACCTGTCATTTCAACCGATAATAGCTGTGTTCCTAAATCTGTGACTAACTCACTGGTGCCCGCATAAATAATATTGATGATGATACTGCGGATAAGTTTAATTCGGCTCCAGTAACCCAGTTCAATGCCATAACAGCGGGCCACATCGCGCAGCATGCGTTGATTACGCCATAGGATGATTGCCATATCGAGCACGGCTAATGGGCTGGCGGCCAGTAGCACTGCCGACTCGGCAGCATATCTTCGCACCACTTTCTTTGCCAGTTCATCACGTTCAGTCAGCACTAAGTCCTCGAATAACAATACTTTCTCGGCATCATTATGCTCATCTTTTAATGAACGGCGAAGTTGCAGCAAACCTTGGCTGTCTTCATAGTTACAAACAATATTATCGATAAAGCTGTCTGCTTCACCCATTTGCATGCTCTGCGCTAGCCTTGCACCTGTTTCTTGAGTATCGGCAACCTGTTTGAGTCGCTTGAGCTTACGGTATTCACTGACTGCGCCCGCCAATGCCCACGCACTGACCACCCCAAGCACCACACCATAAAAACTGAACAACCAAGGGCTCTCAAGCCAAGCATCCCTCAGTCCTAATCCTGTTTGAACGACTACAAGCAGCAATAAACTCACAGCTGCTAGACGGGCTAGCCAAGACCAACGCCGTGATTTTACAAGTTGAGGCGATACCGATTTAGCATCGATCATTTTTGGATGGGATGACAACGTTTCATCCATCAATTCCTCAATATCAGCAGCCACTTCTTGCACTGGCGTATGCGGATCAAAGGCTTTCGCCCCTTTGAGCTCCTCTTTGCTGGGTTTGAGCTCCACGACTTCTGGGTCAAACAGCTGCTGCTTTTTCAGCGGCTTATGTTCAACTGAGTGTGCAAATGAGTTCGCAGAAGAATTAGAAGCCTGCTCGTTAGCGTTATCCGATAGCTTTAGCGTCATTCCAACTTATCTCCCAGTAAGTACTGCAGCAAATGATCGAGACGAATATGGTCAAAGTGCACTTGAGATGGGTCAACATTGGCATTGCTCGGCGGTGCAAAGCCGACAAAGTTAAACCCTTGTTCACGCCAAAAATCGGGCTCAGGTAAGCGAGTGGGCACTTCGCCAGGAAACAAGGTCAGGGCTTTACCGTTGAGTCCCATCCCCTGCACGACTTCCACCTCGCCCTCTTGGGTCGTTACCATGCCATGGCGAGTCGCTTTAATGGCGCTAATCGCCATAGTCTCCACTTTACAACCATCGAAACTGGCAAAATGCTGACTGTGTTTCAGCATATCGGTCAGCAGGGACAAAACATGGCTCTGCTGATCGCGGGTCACATGGTCAACCTTGCTCGCGGCAAACAATAAACGGTCGATGCGGGGGGCAAATAACCGCCGTAAATAACTCGATTGGCCAAACTGAAAGCTTTCCATAATGGCATTGAGCGCCGTGCCCATATCCTCAAATTGCTTTTTACCGCGATTCAACGCACTAAAACAGTCAACAAGTACTAACTGCCGATCAAAACCGGCAAAGTGGTTTTTATAGAAAGGCTTAACCACTTTAGCCACATATTCTTGATAACGTTTTTCAAGTACATGGAATCCACTGTGTTTATCGCTTTGCGAAAGCTCAGCAAACTTTTCATCATTAACCAATAACAGGGGGAAAAAAGCCAATAAGGGAGCGCCCTGCCATTCACCCGGCAATAACATGCGTCCAGGTTGCGCTTGGTAATAACCTTGCACGTGCACTAAATCATTGAGTAATAGCTGATATTGATCGGCAATCTGCTTTAATTGCTGTTCATCGGTGCTCGCGGCTAAATCCAATGATGTCAAAGATTGCTCAAACTCGGCATACAAGGGAGAGCTTTTAAGATTCTCGATGCGAACTTGTTGAGCACGGCACCAAGTAACGAAGTCTTGGCGCAGCATAGGTAAATCGAGTAACCATTCGCCAGGATAATCGACTATATCCAAATACAAGGTGGCGGTATCAGAAAACTTGGCCAGTAAGCCCTTCTTAGGTTGGTATTTAATAGCCAATCGTAATTCAGAAATAGTACGGGTAGAGGCTGGCCAAGTCGCAGGTTCGGAAGTGAGCGCTAACATGGCGCCTTGATAATCAAAACTAGCGATTTCAAGATCCGGCTGCATGGCACGCTTAACACCGAGTAAACGCTGATCGCGGCTCACCTGCCACAGTGGCAAAGCGCTGTTGTTACGTGCGTGAGGTAACGTTGAGACAGGTCCAGAATTGAGTAACTGATTGACTAACCCCGTGATAAACGCCGTTTTTCCCGCACCAGAAAGCCCCGTCACGGCCAAACGTAAATGCCGGTCCGCGGTGCGATGTAACAGGGATTGGCCCTTTTGGGTTAATTTATGGAGCGAGGCATCAAGCATTCCCATAGAGACTTCCCTTATGTCGAATGATGTTAACTTATGTCAAGTGATGTTGACTATACACTGGAATGGAGCAGAGATTAAGCAACAAGGGCGGACATGGCCGCCCTTTAGAAGGGTTACAAACTATTGATTTGTCTTTTTAAATCAAAGTTGTCAGAGGTGACATGGCGTTCTAAATTTTGTAGCCTAACTTCTAGACTTCGAAATTGACGACTCACGTCGCTTAGCGCTTGCTTTGCGGGTTCTCCCGACTGCCACGGCTTCTTCTTCACCTCGATATCGTCTCTATCGTAATGCTTTTGCGGCTTGATGTCTAAAATCACCCACAAAGCGACATAGATGATAAATACCACACCTGAGCCGCCGAGTAAGAAGATAGACACAGTCAGCACTCGCACTAACCAAGTTTCAATCGCAAAGTACTCGGCAATCCCTGCACATACACCCGCTATTTTGCCTGACTGGGGAATGCGGTACAAAGTACGGCCATTAGATCCTCTCATGTTTCCCCCTCCATTCGGGCGATTCTGTATCCAGAATGGCCTCTAAGGTCTCGATACGCGCCGCCATTTTATCGGCCTTGGATATCAAATCATTGAGTTGTGAAAACTCTTCCTCAGTGAGTCCCTGGCTCACTTGTCGCTTACTGCGATAATGAAGAACTAACCATATTGGCGCGACTATCACCATGAAAATAATAATCGGCGCCATTAGCACGTCCATATCCATAACTCACCTCTGAATTGTTATTCTTTTGACTTAGTTGGCGCTTTACCTTTTACCTTGGCTTTGAGCGCTGCCAGTTCTGCATTCACAGAATCTTCCGCTTCTAGCGCAGCAAACTCATCGGCTAAGGTCTTCTTGCTGCCAAGATCGTAAGATTCAACTTGGGCTTCTAAGCCTTCGACACGGCGCTCATATTGCTCAAACTTAAGCATAGCATTGTCGATCTTGCTTGAATCTAGCTGCTTTTTCACTTCTAAGCGTGATGACGCTGTTTGAGTGCGCAAAATAATGGTCTTTTGACGCGCTTTTGCATCGAGCAGCTTTTCTTGCAACATGCCCACTTCATCTTTCAAGCGTGCGATATGTTCATCGATGACGGCTAACTCTTGATTCAGCGTATCTGCTAAACCGGTCGCTTTTTGTTTTTCAACTAAAGCGGCTTTCGCTAAGTCTTCACGGTCTTTGGACAGTGCCAGTTCAGCCTTATCTTGCCAATCTTGCACTTGCTCTAACACGCGGTTGATACGACGTTGCAGCTCTTTCTTTTCAGCTAACACTTTAGCTGAGGTAGAACGCACTTCAACGAGTGTGTCTTCCATTTCTTGGATAATCAGTCGAACCATTTTTTCTGGGTCTTCGGCTTTATCCAGCAATGCGCTGATATTAGAGTTAATGATATCGGCGAAACGAGAGAAAATTCCCATAATCCTATCCTCAAATTGATGTTGGTCTCGTACAAGGTAATACACTAACCGTGCCAACTTTTATTTTTTATTTAAATACAGCATCTTAAACAAAATATTAACTTTTACTTCCTTTTACGCTTCAAGCCACTTATTATAATTTTCACCAAATTTTAGCGCGAAAGACTAAAAAATATCGTGGATAATAAATTTCAGCAAGACAACCTTATCGGTCAATCCAACGCCCTGCTCGAAGTGTTAGAACATGTGTCGCAAATAGCGCCTCTGTCTAAACCCGTACTGATTATTGGTGAACGTGGTACAGGTAAAGAGCTTATTGCCGAACGCTTACATTATCTGTCTAAGCGCTGGGATCAAAGTTTTATTAAGCTAAACTGTTCATCTTTGAGTGAAAATTTACTCGAGAGTGAATTATTTGGCCATGAGTCAGGAGCCTTTACTGGCGCCAAAGGCAAACACGAAGGCCGCTTTGAGCGCGCCGACGGCGGCACCTTATTTCTCGACGAATTAGCCAACACCTCAGGACTTATCCAAGAAAAGCTCCTGCGCGTCATTGAATATGGCGAATTTGAGCGGGTCGGCGGCAGTAAAACCGTGCAGGCTGATGTTCGTTTAATCTGCGCCGCCAACGAAGATTTACCATCACTTGCTGACGCAGGCGAATTTCGTGCCGACTTGCTCGATAGACTCGCCTTCGATGTAATTACTCTGCCACCACTGCGTTGCCGCCCAGAAGACATAATGACGCTGGCGGAATATTTCGCCGTTGGCATGGCGCGCCAATTAAAACTGCAGCTGTTCAGCGGTTTCAGCGCCCATGCGGTCGAGCAATTAATGACCCACGACTGGCCGGGTAATATCCGTGAACTTAAAAACGTAGTCGAGCGCAGCGTTTACCGTAATGGTGGTGAAAATAGACCCATCGGTCATATTACCCTCGATCCCTTTGCTTCACCGTATCGGCCCCAAACGCGGATCAAGACTCGCGAACGCCAAATCACCTCAGTCGCGCCAACAACTGTTGCCAGTACGTCACAATCTGCGCCGACATTTGAGGCTGAAGTGCAAGTCAATACTGAGTATTCAACGAATTGCTTTAATTTTCCGCTGGATTTTAAAGAGCAAACTGAGAAGTACGAAATGGATCTGATCCAGCAGGCACTCTCAAACAGCCAATATAACCAAAAGAAAACCGCCGACATGCTCGGATTAAGCTACCACCAACTGCGTGGCATCCTTAAAAAGTACAATTTACTTGATAAAGCATAAGCAGATTGCTCACGGGGGAGATGCACTGCTAAAATAGCCGTTCATAGTCGATAAAATAATGATTTATAAATGAGTGTGCTAATTAGACGCCTGTGCCTAACAACTGCAGTTTCTTGCATGAGTTGGTTGTTGGTCGCGTGTGGCCCCCAACGACTCCCTTCTGGTTTGGTGTATTGCTCCGAAGGGAACCCTGAGTCTTTTAATCCACAATTGGTGACATCTGGCACGACAATCGATGCCACCTCGCATCAAATTTATAGTCGCCTAGTGGATTATGACACCCAGTCAGGCAAGCTTGTCCCTGCCTTGGCGACGAGTTGGGCCATGTCTGATGATGGCTTAAGCTATCGCTTCACTCTCAGGGAAAACGTGCAGTTCCAGCATTCAAAGCGTTTTTACCCAACTCGCCCCTTTAATGCCGACGATGTGTTGTTCTCCTTTAATCGTATTATCGATACCCAGCATCCTTATCATTTTGTCTCCCGCACGGGTTATCCCTTCTTCCAAAGTATTGGCTTTTCTCAGCAAGTTAAAGGGATAGAGAAGATAAACGATCATGAAGTGGTCTTTTACTTAACCCGCAAAGACGCTTCTTTTCTGTCGAATTTAGCCACCGACTTTGCGGTGATCTTATCCAACGAATACGCGCAGCAGCAGTTAGCTTTAGGTCATCCTGAAAACGTCGACCACTTTGCCATTGGTACAGGACCGTTCACCTTAGTGCAATACGCTAAAAACGAATATATCCGCTATCGCCGTAATCCCGATTTTTGGGGAGAGCCAGCAAAAATCGATATGCTGGTATTTGATATCACGCCCAAAAGTACAGTTAGGCTCGCTAAGCTTATCGCGGGGGATTGCAGCGTTTCTGCGCTGCCCAAAGCAGGTGAACTGCCTGTTATCAAACAGCATCAAGAATTAAACATCGAATCACAACCGAGGTCTTAACGTAGCATTTTGGGCCTTTAATACACAAAAGCCACCGTTAGATGATGTTCGCGTACGTCGTGCACTTGCCTATGCTGTTGATAAACAAAATATCCTGCGAGCGGTTTATCAAAATACTGCCATTGAAGCCACCGGCGTTCTGCCGCCAGCATCATGGGCCTACGAAAATAACAAAGGACTTGTCGATTACAATCCGCAAAAAGCACGCGACCTATTAAAAGAAGCTGGTATAAAAAATCTCAGCATCAATATTTGGGCCATACCGGTTGCCCGCGCTTATAACCCCAATTCGTTGAAAACGGCCGAATTAATTCAATCCGATTTAGCAAACATCGGCGTAAAAGTGAATATCGTCAGTTACGATTGGAGCGTATTTAATCAGAGACTGAGCCGCGACGACTATGATTCTGTGCTGATTGGCTGGAATGCTGATAACAGCGATCCCGATAACTTTTTTAATCCGCTGCTGAGCTGCGCAGCAATGCAATCAAACAACAATCGTTCTCGCTGGTGTAACCCTGAGTTTGATGCCATCTTAAACAGCGCAAGGGAAGTATCAGATCAAGCGGAACGTAAAGTGATTTATCAACAAGCAGAAGCCTTTTTAGCTGAACAAGTACCTATGCTGAGTCTGGCCCATGCCAAACGTGTAGCGTTAACTCGCAGTGATATCAAGGATATGCAGCTTACGCCTTTTGGTGGGATTTCCTTCACCCATACTAGCCAAGCACCACAGGAGGCGAATTAATGTTTACATACCTACTGCGTCGCCTCAATTTATTTCTTGCTACTTCGTTAGTCATGGTGGGTGTCTTATTTTACGCTACAGGCTTGTTTCCAGTTGAGCGCACCTATGCACTCACTGGCATACATACACCGACGGCGACCCAACTGGTTCAAATAGAACAAGACTACAAATTAGATAAAAACCAAGCGTGGCAATTTATCGCTTACCTACAACAAAGGCTTAGCGGTAATTTAGGGATTTCAGTCACGTCACATCAAGAAGTCGCCGAAGAACTCAGTGCCGTCCTGCCCGCCTCCTTCGAACTTGCTGTGATGGCGGGTATTATCGCAATTTGCTTGGGCGTGCCCTTGGGCGTGCTCGCCTCCCAGAGTCAACATAAGCTCACCCAAAATACCATTATGGCGATTACCCTAACGGGCTACTCTGTCCCCGTATTCTGGTTAGGCCTTTATCTTTCGCTTTGGTTTGGCGTCGATCTTGGGTGGTTACCAATTTCGGGACAAATCAATTTGCTCTATGAAATCAAGCCTGTCACAGGCTTTATGCTAGTGGATACCTTGTTGTCAGAGTCTGAATACGGCATGTCGGCATTTAAAGATGCCCTGCTGCATATCATTTTGCCAGCCACAACACTGGCCGTGTTACCTTTTACTGTAGTGGTTCGTAGCACCCGTTCGGCAATGGTGAATGTGATGAATCAAACCTTTATCCGCGCCGCCGAAGCCAGAGGCATGCATACTGGCACGATTATACTGCGCCACGCCCTGCCCAATGCGTTAATCCCCGTACTTAAACATTTAGGGCTAATGCTTGGCTCATTTGCCAGTTATGCCATAGTGGTTGAAATGATTTTCTCTTGGCCTGGTGTAGGATCTTGGCTAGTTTCAGGGATTTACCAACGGGACTATACTGTTATCCAAGGTGGGATTTTGGCCGTGGCCCTATTGATTATCTTCCTAAGTATCTTGATTGAAGTGCTGCACACAGCCTTTAATCCACTGAGCAGAAAAGACCTTTATGCCACCAGTTAAAATTTATCAAGAAGATCAAATTGCCTCCCCGACTATGCGGGTTTGGCTTAACTTTTCGGCTAATCCTTTCGCCTTAGCGGGTCTGTGGACGATTGCATTTCTGCTCTTGCTAACCCTGTTTGGCCCTATGATTGCGCCCTTTCCGCCAGAAGCACAAGATCCAAGAGCCTTGCTGTTGCCACCCTCTTGGGACCCTTCAGGGACAGTGGCGCACTTTTTAGGGACTGACGATCTCGGCCGCGATATTTTTAGCCGATTATTACACGGCGCGCACTTGACCTTTGGCATGGCGCTGCTGATCGTCGTTACCGCTTTATTCACAGGCTTTATCATAGGGTCGTTGTCGGGCATGATGCGGGGCTTAAAATCCAGTATTCTCGGTCATTTGCTCGATGCGCTGTTATCGATTCCTTCATTATTAATGGCCATTTTAGTGGTCGCTGTAATGGGACCAGGGCTTGAAAACGTGTTCTGGGCCGTCGGGATTGCCTTAACCCCACAATTTGTGCGCTCCATACACCAGTCAGTGCATGAAGAATTACAAAAAGAATATGTCACAGCCGCACGTTTAGACGGTGCGAACTCGATGCAAATTTTTTGGTACGTCATTATGCCAAACGTCTGGGAAGTGGTGATAATTCAAACCACACTTGCCATTTCAGCTGCTATTTTAGACATCGCTGCCCTCGGTTTTTTAAGCTTGGGTGCACAGGCGCCGAGTCCAGAATGGGGCGCTATGGTTGCCCAAGGGATGGATAATTTACTAACTGCACCTTGGGCCGTAACTATCCCAGGCTTAGCGATTCTTTTCAGTGTGCTTTCCATTAACTTGGTTGGCGATGGCCTACGGTCGGCGCTTGCGCCCATCAGAAACTAACTTATGCCCTTACTCGACGTACGAAATCTAACGATTGAACTCGATACGCCCCACGGTAGAGTGCGGGCGCTAGAAAAAGTCAGCTTAACACTCAATGCGGGCGAAATTCATGGGCTAGTTGGTGAATCTGGCTCAGGACGAAGTTTGTTAGCCAGAGCGATTTTAGGCATCCCCGGCCCCAACTGGACTATTACTGCAGACCGCATGATGTGGGATGGCAATAACTTGATGGCCATGAGCTCAAAAGAGCGCCGTAACCTGATGGGTTCAGACATGGCAATGATCTTCCAAGATCCGTCTGGCAGCTTAGATCCAGCACAAACCGTTGGCAGTCAGTTAATGCAAGCTATGCCTAAAAATCCCAACGCCTATTTTTGGCAACGGCGCAGGCATGCACGACTTACAGCACAGAAATGGCTGCATAAAGTCGGGATCAAGAATCCGCGGCAGGTGATGTCTAGCTACGCATGGGAATTATCCGAAGGCGAATGCCAAAAGGTGATGATTGCGATGGCGGTTGCTAACCAGCCTCGCCTCTTGATTGCAGACGAACCCACAAGCTCGATGGAGCTCAGCACTCAGGCGCAAATTTTCAGATTATTATCCCAATTAAATCAATTACAAAACGTATCGATTCTATTGATCAGCCACGAGCTGGAAACCTTAGCCCAATGGTGCGATCACTTATCCGTACTCTATTGCGGTCAAGTCATGGAATCTGGGCCGACGGACGAAGTGATTAAGCAGCCTTATCATCCTTACACTAAGGCGTTACTCGAAAATATGCCCGACTATTCAGGCTCAGGTGGTCACAAGGCGATTATGCCTACCCTACCGGGTTCTGCGCCCGCCTTACAGCATTTGCCAATTGGTTGTCGTTTAGGGCCACGCTGCCCTGAAGCACAAAAAAAATGCGTTAATCAGCCAAATTTGAGTCATATCAAAGACCGCTATTTTGCCTGTCATTTCCCTTATCACGGCGAAACCCATAATGACGACCCCACTGCTTAAAGTTAATGACCTTTATAAAAGATATGATACTGGTTATAAGGGCTTTTCCCGCCAATATAACGATGCATTAGCGCCCGTATCCTTTGAACTCGAACGCGGTGAAACCTTAGCGATAGTGGGTGAGGCGGGTTCAGGTAAAAGTACCCTCGCCCGCATTTTAGTCGGTGCAGAGCCCCGCAGCGGCGGCGAGATTTTTTTCGAAGGTGAAGCCTTAGATAGCCGCAATGTGAAGCAAAGATGCCGCTTAATTCGGATGATTTTCCAAGATCCGAATACTTCACTGAACCCGCGCCTAACGATTGGTCAATTACTCGATGAGCCGCTGCGTTTCAACACCCAAATGTCAGCGCAATCGCGGCACACCCAAGTGGTCGATACCTTACGAAAAGTAGGTTTATTACCCGAGCATGCGGAGTTTTATCCGCACATGATTTCCGAAGGGCAAAAACAACGAGTCGCAGTAGCACGAGCCTTAATGCTCAATCCTAAAATTATCATTGCCGATGAAGCCTTAACCGCTCTGGACCTTTCGGTGCGTTCGCAAATTCTTAATTTGCTGTTAAAACTGCAAAAAGATCTCGGCTTGTCTTATATCTTCGTGTCCCATAATCTCAATATTATTCGCCATGTCAGCGATAAAATTATGGTATTGCACAAAGGTGTAATGGTTGAAAAAGCTGATATAGAACAAATATTTAACTCACCAAAACATGAATACACCCAGAGATTGGTCCAAGAGCAGAGTCTGTTTGTTCACAAACGCTAAACTGCTCCAACCACTTAAATAATCAGGTGAATTGGCTAAAAATAGGTGCCATTTACCCGCCGAAATATTTATCCTATTGGTCATTTTGATAGAAGAAGCTTAAACATGATTATCAAACCAAAAATTCGTGGATTCATTTGTACCACTACACACCCTGTCGGTTGTGAAGTAAACGTTCAAGAACAAATCACCTTAACTAAAGCAAAAGGCAAGATCGCTAACGGCCCGAAAAAGGTATTAGTAGTCGGTTCATCAAGTGGTTATGGTCTGTCTTCACGTATCGCAGCCGCTTTTGGTAGCGATGCCGCAACGATTGGCGTGTTCTTCGAAAAGCCAGGTACTGAAGCGAAACCAGGTACTGCAGGTTGGTACAACTCTGCCGCTTTCGACAAATTTGCTAAAGCGGAAGGTTTATATTCTAAAAGCATTAACGGCGATGCCTTTAGCCATGAAGCTAAACAAAAAGTCATCGAGCTTATCAAGCAAGATCTTGGTGAAATTGACATGGTTGTTTACTCACTGGCATCACCAGTGCGCAAACTCCCTGATTCAGGTGAGCTTATCCGATCAGCTTTAAAACCCATTGGCGAAACTTACACAGCGACTGCCGTTGATACCAATAAAGACTGCATCATTGAAGCCACCGTTGAGCCAGCAACTAAGCAAGAAATTGCCGATACTGTCACCGTTATGGGCGGCGAAGATTGGGAACTGTGGATCAAAGCCTTATCTGAAGCCGGTGTATTAGCCGATAACTGCAAAACCGTAGCCTATAGCTATATCGGTACTGAATTGACGTGGCCAATTTACTGGCACGGCGCCCTTGGCAAGGCCAAGATGGATCTGGACCGCGCAGCAAAAGCGTTAAATGAACAACTGTCAGCCACTGGCGGCAGCGCAAATGTTGCAGTGCTAAAGAGCGTTGTGACTCAAGCGAGTTCAGCCATTCCTGTCATGCCTTTATATATCGCTATGGTATTCAAGAAAATGCGTCAGGAAGGTCTCCATGAAGGTTGTATGGAGCAAATCTATCGCTTATTCAGTGAGCGCCTATTCCGTGCCGATGGTGCAAAACCTGAGACCGACAGTGATAATCGCTTACGTTTAGATGACTGGGAACTGCGTGAAGATATTCAGCAACACTGCCGTAATTTGTGGCCACAAGTGACCACAGAAAACTTATCAGAATTGACTGATTACCGTGAATACAAAGCTGAATTTATTAAGTTATTTGGTTTTGGTATCGAAGGCATTGATTACGATGCCGACGTTAACCCATACGTTGAATTTGACGTTATCGAACTCTAATCAACTCGATAGCGAATCACTGCTTATCACAAACGTTAAACGCCACTTTTTAGTGGCGTTTTTATTTATAACTCCCAGATTAAGATGCGCTACACTAGCTGCAGTTGACCCCTAATAATCCCTCAATAAGGAAAATCAATGAAAATTAGCGCAAGAAACACCCTCAGCGGTACAATCAAATCCATAGAAATGGGCGCTGTAAACAATGAAGTGACAATAGAACTTGCACCCGGTGTCGTACTGACCTCTGTGGTGACTAAAGCTTCCTGTGAGCGCCTAGGGCTCAAAGTGGGTGATTCGGCTTATGCCCTCATCAAAGCCAGCAGCGTAATGATTGGCGTTGATGATTAACCATTCAATTCAGTAACGTGGCGATTGAAGTAATGGAATATGGAGTCTGACAGTGTTGCTATAGCGGATATCCTTCGAACTTCATTGGTAAACTTTATCGAATTAAAAAAAAGGCCAAGTGAACTCACTTGGCCTTTTCTATTTAATCAGTCGGATAGTAAATTTAACTCGCTATCCTCACTGAAATTATTCTTCTACAGGATAAAACACCTTGGCATTGGCTTTAAGCGAATCGATCAAGCCACGGTAGTCTGCTTCACTGTATTGTGCGTTCAGACGTTGTTTAAGTGCATTAACTAGCTCATCACTCACACCTTCTGCAGCGTTGACTTTATCCAGTGCAACCACAGCATAACCGTTTGCTAAACCAACGGTATCAACAACAGGAGTTGTACTTGGTGTTGGCATTTGGAACGCTTTGCCTACAATCGCAGCATCAACGTCTTGCGCGCCACGGCCTAGTTTCGCTTTAGACACTAAACCAAGATCAGTTGCACCCGCTTTAACTTGTGCCATCAGTTCCTGTGCTTTAGCACGGGCGGCTTCGTTTGCTTGATCTTGCTTCAAGCGCTCAGTGATGTTGGCTTTCACTTCAGCTAAGGCCAAAGTACCCGCATCGTGATGTTCTTTCACTCGGATAACAACCACATGGTTAGGTTCAAGCTCAATCACTTCACTGTTTAAACCTTTCAGCATCACAGTTTCAGAGAAGGCTGCTTTAACTAAGTCAGGCTTGTTTAGCTCAGCAGGTGCGTTATCGCGAGAAAACAGTGCTGTAGTCTTAACATCAACGCCAACAGCTTTTGCGGTTTCAGATAGTGTATCTGGCACTTCATAGCTGGTATCCGCTAATTTACTTTGTAAGCTATAGAACTGGTCAACCGCTTTCTTATCTTGCAATTGAGCCACTATCTTAGCTTTCACATCAGCAAACGGTACAGTCGCGCCAGATTGCACATCTAATAGCTTGATAATGTGGAAACCAAAGTCTGTTTTAACCACCGCAGAATGTTGGCCTTTATTTAATGCAAATAAAGCGGCATCAAATGCGGGGTCCATTACACCAGGTTCAAACCAATCCAGTTTACCGCCCTGCTCTGCACTCAAAGTATCATCAGAGTTAGCTTTAGCCAGATCAGCAAAATCGGCACCGCTATCTAATTGCTTAGCGAGATCTTCAGCCTTTGCTTTTGCTGCCGCTTCATCGTTACCTGGCATAACCAAAATATGCGCGGCAAGACGCTTCTCGTTAGAAACATATTGTGCTTTATGTTCTTCGTAATACGTTTGTGCTTCTTCATCAGAAACTGGATTATTTTTAGCAAAATCAGCAGCATTCAGTTCAACATATTCTAAGCTCACCATCTCTGGGCTCATAAACTGCCCTTGGTTTGCGTCATAATAGTTTTTCACTTGCTCGTCAGTCACAACCGCTGTCGCTAAGAATGGTGCAGAATCGACAATAACATAGCGCACATCACGGGTTTGGCCTTGTAACTCAGCCAATTGCTTAGCTTCGCCAGGTAACACGAATTCAGTACCCACAAGGGCTGCAGTTAACTGACGACGGGTCATATCGACACGCATCATGTCTCTGAAAGTCTGCGGCTGATAACCTAACTGACGCAGAATCGCCTGATAACGATCGTTATCAAATTTGCCATCAGTTTGAAATGCCGGTTCAGCTCTCATTGCAGCAAC
Source organism: Shewanella sp. DC2-4 (assembly GCF_013248875.1). Taxonomy (NCBI): domain Bacteria; kingdom Pseudomonadati; phylum Pseudomonadota; class Gammaproteobacteria; order Alteromonadales; family Shewanellaceae; genus Shewanella; species Shewanella sp. DC2-4. The sequence continues at coordinate 2,584,288 of NZ_JABRVR010000002.1, forward strand.
AATTTGCTCATCAGATACACGTAGACCCATAGCCTTAGCAGCTTGATCTATCAACTTGTCAGCCACTAAGCGTTCTAATACGCTCTGCTTAATGCTTTGTAAGTATTTTTCGTCAGCAGATAACGCAGCAAACATTTCACCTAGCTGTTGCTCCATGCGAGAGCGCTCGCTCTGGTACGCCTGCTCTAGCTCGGCTTTAGTGATCTTGTCACCGTTCACTTCTGCCGCAGGCACATCAGTTGTTGAACCTAAGTAACTACTGACTCCTGCAAATGCAAAAGATAAAATCACAAGTACGAGAATGCCTTTAGCAATCACGCCTTGCGAACCATCGCGGATCTTTTCTAACATCAGATTTCTCGCTTGTTGCGATTAACAAAATAAAAAGGCGCATCAGGTTGAGATGCGCCTTTCTGTAATTTATGGGGAATATTCAGACGCTACCACTGGTAAATTCTAAAACCCCGAGTAATGGTAGAAATTAAGCTTCATATTCCATTACTTTCAATTCGTAAAAAGCACTGATAAACAGTGCTTGTCATTACGAACGCCTTACAAAGGCTACGATATTAATGATTAATTAACAGCGTCTTTCAGTGCTTTACCAGCTTTGAATGCAGGAATTTTAGCTGCTGCGATTTTGATTTCTTCACCCGTTTGTGGGTTGCGACCAGTACGCTCAGCGCGTTCACGCACTTCAAAAGTACCAAAACCAACAAGAGAAATTTTATCACCTTCTTTCAGACCTTCGGTCACAGCAGCGATAAAAGAATCCAGTGCTCGGCCAGCAGCGGCTTTAGAAATGTCAGCACCAGATGCGATTTTCTCGATTAGTTCAGATTTGTTCATGTCATCCCCTTGAATGTAATTTTTTTGCGCCGCAACCAAATCCGTCTCTAGAGCGGTCTGCGGAGGCTTTTATAACAAGCTTGAATTCAAAGTTCAAGCTGAGTTCGAAAACCAAAGAATTAAAACTGGATACAGCTCAAAGCCAGTTGCGCCAAGGGCTTGGAGCAGCTGGCTCTCCACAGACCTAGGCTACCACAGGTCTGCGCTTTGTTAAGCCCCTTTTTTCATTTTTTTTAACGTGATAGCGCAATTTCTTGCGTTATGCCAAGTTTTTAACCACTTCGAAGCCTTCCACTGGTCTTTCTAGGGCCAGTTTTAACACTTCATCGACCCAACGCACGGGACGAATTTCTAAATCGGCAATCACATTGGCAGGGATTTCTTCCAAATCACGCTCATTTTCTTTTGGAATAAGCACCAATTTTATGCCGCCGCGGTGTGCTGCTAGCAGTTTTTCTTTCAAACCACCGATAGGTAACACTTCACCACGTAAGGTTATTTCACCTGTCATGGCCACATCGGCACGCACGGGGTTACCCGTTAAGCTTGATACTAACGCGGTACACATTGCCGCACCTGCAGATGGACCATCTTTGGGTGTCGCACCTTCTGGCACATGCACGTGGATATCACGCTTCTCGTAGAAATCCGCATTGATACCTAATTGTTCCGCACGGGCGCGAACAACTGTCATCGCTGCTTGAATCGACTCTTGCATCACGTCACCAAGAGAACCGGTATAGGTTAACTTCCCTTTACCTGGCACTGAGGTTGCTTCAATCGTCAGTAAGTCACCGCCCACTTGAGTCCAAGCTAAGCCAGTCACTTGACCGATTTGGTTCTTAGACTCGGCTTTGCCGTAATCAAAGCGCTGCACACCAAGGAAAGACTTAAGATTCTCTTGGTTGACAGTCACAGACTTGACCGACTTATCGAGCAAAATCATTTTCACGACTTTACGGCAAATCTTAGACAATTCACGCTCGAGTGAACGCACACCCGCTTCACGGGTGTAATAACGGATAATGCCAACGATAGCACTATCATCTACTTTAATTTCAGTGGCTTTTAAACCATTGCGCTCAATTTGCTTATTCAGCAAATGTTGCTTAGCAATATTCAGCTTCTCGTCTTCGGTGTAACCCGATAAACGAATGACTTCCATACGGTCAAGTAGTGGCCCAGGAATATCCATGGAGTTTGACGTTGCAACAAACATCACATCGGATAAGTCGTAATCGACTTCGAGGTAATGATCGTTAAAGGTCGCATTTTGCTCAGGATCTAACACTTCCAATAAAGCAGAAGCCGGATCGCCGCGCATATCTGAACTCATCTTGTCGATTTCATCGAGCAAGAATAACGGGTTTTTCACGCCGACTTTAGCCATCTTTTGAATGACTTTACCCGGCATAGACCCAATGTAAGTACGGCGATGACCACGGATTTCCGCTTCATCACGCACGCCACCGAGGGCAACACGCACATACTTACGACCAGTCGCCTTAGCGATCGATTGACCTAACGAGGTTTTACCCACACCTGGTGGCCCCACTAAACACAGGATTGGCCCTTTAAGCTGACGCACTCGGCTTTGGACTGCCAAATATTCCAAGATACGTTCTTTGACTTTTTCAAGGCCAAAATGATCGGTGTCGAGTACTTCTTGGGCTTTGGCTAAATCACGTTTGATTTTAGAGCGTTGGCTCCAAGGCACCGCTGTCATCCAATCGACATAACTGCGAACCACCGTCGCTTCAGCCGACATTGGTGACATCATGCGTAACTTGTTAAGCTCGGCGAGGGCTTTCTCTTTCGCCTCAGCGGGCATATTAGCCTCTTCAATCTTACGATTTAAGGCTTCAAATTCGTCATGGCCTTCATCTAAGTCACCCAGTTCTTTCTGGATGGCTTTCATCTGTTCGTTCAGATAGTACTCACGCTGACTCTTTTCCATCTGTTTTTTAACGCGAGTCCGGATACGTTTCTCAACCTGCAATAGGTCGATCTCCGATTCCATCATCGCCATTAGATATTCCAGACGTTCGCCGACGTTGACCATCTCAAGCACAGATTGCTTATCTTCAAGCTTAAGTGGCATGTGTGCGGCCATAGTATCGGCCAGACGCGCCGCTTCATCGATACCCGATAAAGAGGTCAAGACTTCTGGCGGGATCTTTTTGTTCAGCTTGATATAACCTTCAAACTGACCAATAGCACTGCGCACTAACACTTCTTCTTCTTTGTCTTCCAGCGGTTCTGATTCCAGATACTCAGCCTTAGCCACAAAGAATTCTGTTTCTTGGGTATAACGGGTAATACGGGCGCGACGACCGCCTTCAACCAGCACTTTGACTGTACCGTCTGGCAGCTTAAGTAACTGTAAAATAGAGGCAACCGTACCCACTTCGAAGATGTCATCTTTTGATGGTTCATCGAGCTCGGCATCACGCTGCGCCACTAAAATAATTTGCTTATCCTGCGCCATTGCCGTTTCGAGACATCGAATAGATTTTTCTCGTCCGACAAATAACGGAATTACCATATGGGGATAGACCACCACATCTCGCAGTGGCAGCACGGGGAGTTCGATATGCGCTTCACGCTCTTGGGTCATAGTTCGATTCCGTTTTGGTGAAATGGATTAATACTGGAGTATATTGGGACGCTTTATGGAGTTTCAATGGCTAATACGAAAAAAGGAGTCCATTGGACTCCTTGTTTTTCAGTTTATTAGCGATCAGTACAATTATTGTTCGCCTGATGCCACTTGGGCCTCATTGTGCTCGTAAATCAAGATTGGGGCAGATTCCCCTTTCACGACTGATTCATCCACAACGGCCTTCACCACACCGTCAACGGATGGGATATCGTACATAGTATCCAGCAGAATACTTTCAACGATGGAGCGTAGACCACGGGCACCTGTCTTGCGAGACATGGCTTTGTGAGCAATCGCTTTAAGCGCATCTTCGCGGAACTCAAGCTCAACCCCTTCCATCTCAAATAACGCACTGTATTGCTTAGTTAGGGCATTTTTAGGTTGAGATAGAATTTGTACTAAAGCTTCTTCATCCAGCTCAGTCAGAGTCGCAACCACTGGCAGACGACCAATAAACTCAGGGATTAAACCGTATTTGACTAAATCGCCAGGTTCTACTTGTGATAACGTTTCAGAGATCGTCGCCTTCTCTTTCTCGCCTTTCACCTGTGCACCAAAACCAATACCCGAGCCAACGTGCGCACGTTGCTCAATCACTTTCTCAAGCCCTGCAAATGCACCACCACAGATAAACAGGATCTTAGAAGTATCGACTTGTAAGAATTCTTGCTGTGGATGCTTACGGCCACCTTGTGGTGGAACCGCGGCAACAGTACCTTCAATCAGCTTAAGCAGCGCTTGCTGTACACCCTCACCCGATACGTCACGGGTGATTGATGGATTGTCTGACTTACGGCTAATTTTATCGATTTCATCGATATAAACGATACCACGCTGCGCTTTCTCAACATCATAGTCGCACTTTTGCAGCAACTTTTGAATGATGTTTTCAACGTCTTCACCCACATAACCCGCTTCAGTCAGCGTAGTAGCATCTGCCATAGTGAAAGGCACATTGAGTGAGCGCGCAAGGGTTTCAGCCAGTAGGGTTTTACCGCTACCCGTTGGACCGATAAGCAAAATATTACTCTTGCCCAGCTCGATACCATCTTTAGGCGATGCATTTTTTAAACGCTTATAGTGGTTATACACTGCCACAGAAAGCACTTTTTTCGCTCTGTCTTGGCCAATAACATAATCGTCTAAATGTGCACGCAACTCATGTGGTGTCGGTAATTTATCGCTATCACGCTTTGGAGAGATTTCTTTAATCTCTTCACGAATGATGTCGTTACATAACTCAACACATTCGTCGCATACATACACTGATGGGCCAGCAATGAGTTTTCTGACTTCATGCTGGCTCTTTCCGCAAAAAGAGCAGTACAGCAATTTACCGCTGTCACCATTATTTTTGTTGTCGCCCATTAATTACCTCATTTGCAGTCTGCTCTACTGCCTGTCTTAAATTTGCTTAACTTTTACAAAGCATAGCTCAGTCAAAAGCAAAAATCAGCCGCGTTTCGTCATCACAGAGTCAACTAAGCCATATTCGACGGCTTGAGTTGCACTCATGAAGTTGTCACGATCGGTATCGCGTTCAATCACTTCGAGCGGTTGACCTGTGTGTTCAGCGAGCATTAGGTTAAGCTTATTTTTAATGCCTAAGATTTCTTTGGCATGAATAGCAATATCTGATGCTTGACCTTGGAAACCACCCAGCGGTTGATGGATCATCACGCGAGAGTTTGGTAAACAGTGACGCTTACCCTTCTCACCACCGGCTAACAAGAAAGCGCCCATACTAGCGGCTTGGCCGATACAGACAGTGCTAACATTCGGTTTGATAAACTGCATGGTATCATAAATCGCCATGCCTGCGGTGACAGAGCCACCAGGAGAGTTAATGTATAAAAAGATATCTTTATCTGGGCTTTCTGATTCTAAGAATAATAGTTGCGCCACGATAAGGTTTGCCATGTGTTCTTCAACTTGACCTACCAAAAAGATAATCCGCTCTTTCAACAAACGAGAATAAATATCGTATGAGCGTTCACCCTTAGCAGTCTGTTCGATCACCATAGGCACTAAAGCACTTTGTATGTCTGACGCATTATGCATTATTCACTTCCCTAAATAAAAATGGCTCGCATGAGGAGCCTCATACGAGCCATTATAAATGGCGAACAGCTAATCAAGTCAAGCTTAGCTTATGCGCGACCGGTAGCCTTGTTCATAAATTCTTCAAAAGCGACTTGTTTTTCGGTCACTTTGGCAGATTTCAACAGTGCTTCAACCGCTTGCTCTTCTAAAGCAACGTTGCGCATGTTTTGCATCAGCTCTTTGTTGCTGTTGTAATAAGCAACAACTTCACTTGGATCTTCGTAGGCAGAAGCCATAGAAGCGATCAAGCCTTGTACGCGTTCATCTTCCGCTTTCAGTTCGTTAGTCTTGATGACTTCGCCTAATAGCAGACCGATTTTAACACGACGTACAGCTTGTTCAGTGAACAATTCAGCTGGCAGTTCTGGCATGTTAGCCGATTGGCCGCCAAAACGTTGCATGGCTTGTTGACGCAGAACGTTAACTTCGCCATCGATCAATGCTTTTGGCAAAGTGATATCGTTGTTAGCTAACAGACCATTGATCACTTGCTCTTTCACGTTAGCTTTTAACGCTTGCTCAAGTTCACGGTTCATGTTTTTACGGATTTCAGCTTTAAGGGCTTCTAAGCCACCTTCGCTGATACCGAACAGAGCAGCAAACTCATCGTTTACTTCTGGCAGGTTAGCCGCTTGCACTTCAGTCAGCGTAATCGCGAACTTAGCGGCTTTACCTTTCAGGTTTTCAGCGTGATATTCTTCTGGGAAGTTCACGTCGATAACAAATTCTTCACCCGCTTTGTGACCTAAAATACCCGTTTCAAAACCAGGGATCATACGGCCGCTACCTAATTGCAGTTCGAAATCGTCAGCTTTGCCGCCTTCAAATTCTTCACCGTCAACTGAGCCAACAAAGTTCATTTTCACTTTGTCGCCATCGGCAGCTTCACGTTCAACAGCAGCGAAAGTTGCGTGTTGTTTACGTAGGGTTTCAATCATAGTGTCAACGTCAGCGTCAGTCACTTCCGCTTTTGGTTGTTCTACTTCGATTGCATCTAAGCCTTTCAGCTCAACTTCTGGATAGATTTCAAAGGTAGCGATAAATTCGAACTTTTCGCCATCAGTTGAACCAGGAACAAAAGTCGGTGCACCGGCTGGGTTTAACTTCTCAGCAATAATTGCTTCGATGAAGTTACGTTGCATCACTTCACCCATGATGTCTTGACGAATCGCTGCGCCGTAACGTTTGTTAATCACAGTAACAGGCACTTTACCAGGACGGAAACCTGGGATACGAGCACGCTTAGCTTCACGTTGTAAACTGTCTTTAACCAGCTTTTCAATTTGTTCAGCAGGAACAGAAATGGTCAGGCGACGCTCTAGGCCTTGGGTTGCTTCAACAGAAACTTGCATTGTTTTACCTCGAAATTTGTCTAACGTCCTTTGTAATAGCCGATTCATCAACTATTCAGGTATTCGTTTCTTGATCATTAAATTTGACTACAATGCCCACCACAACTGGCTTTAGGCACAGGTCGCTCATAGTTGATATCTATCAAGACGCGACATTATAGCCACCGTTTTCTGCAGAGTCGAGCCTCAACAGCCGAATCTGGGGTATAAAAAAAGCGACACAAGGTCGCTTTTTTTAATTTGTACTCAAAGTACTAAAAATGGGGTGACTGATGGGGCTCGAACCCACGACAACCGGAATCACAATCCGGGACTCTACCAACTGAGCTACAATCACCACTGAAACTGGTACGCCCGGCAGGATTCGAACCTGCGACCACCCGCTTAGAAGGCGGGTGCTCTATCCAACTGAGCTACGGGCGCATGGTTTACAGAATCATCTGTATCCTAACCGATTTGGAAAGCATTTATGCTAAGCCTATCATTCGCCTATTTGAGTTCAAATTATTTTTGAATTCATCGAAGCAAACGACAATAAACTGGTCGGTGATAGAGGATTCGAACCTCTGACCCTCTGGTCCCAAACCAGATGCGCTACCGGACTGCGCTAATCACCGAAGGTCTTACATTACATTCCCAGCGCAAGATTAACACATCTGCCTGAGAACGGAGCGCATCTTATCCCCTCACTTTACACCCGTCAACGATTTTTTTATCGTTCGACTCTAGGTGCTGAATTATCAGGCTAATCTGTTTTTTTTTATCCACTTGGCAACGGCTTTAACCATGACACAGTAGCTGTGCCCTGTTAAAATAGCCACGATTGCCAATCTCTGTGTTAACTACTGTTTTCACCATCGCCCAAATAAAGGATATCCTACACCCATGACAGCCCAAATAATCGACGGCAAGGCGATTGCTCAATCCATCCGCACTAAGCTCAGCGAAAAAGTCACCGCCCGCAAAGAGGCTGGACAACGCGTACCGGGTTTAGCCGTAATATTAGTGGGAGCCGATCCGGCATCACAAGTTTATGTTGGCAGTAAACGTAAGGCTTGTGAAGAAGTTGGATTTATTTCTCGTTCATACGATTTAGAAACAAACTGCACTGAAGATGAATTACTCAACCTGATTGATAGTCTTAATGATGATCCGACAATTGATGGCATCTTAGTGCAACTGCCATTACCCGCACATATCGAAGACTCAAAAGTCATCGAGCGTATCCGCCCAGATAAAGACGTCGATGGATTTCACCCGTACAACGTCGGCCGTTTAGCCCAGCGTATTCCGGTGCTGCGCTCTTGCACCCCAATGGGCATAATGACACTCATCAAATCCACCGGCGTTGATACCTATGGTTTAGATGCTGTTGTGGTTGGCGCATCCAATATTGTCGGCCGCCCAATGACCTTAGAGTTGCTGCTCGCTGGCTGCACCACCACTACTTGCCACCGCTTCACTAAGAATCTCGAACAAAAAATCCGTCAGGCAGATCTCGTGGTCGTTGCAGTGGGTAAACCCGGCTTTATTCCTGGCGAGTGGATCAAGTCTGGCGCGATTGTAATAGATGTGGGTATTAACCGTTTAGATAACGGCACCTTAGTCGGCGATGTGCAATATGACATTGCTGCGCAAAATGCCAGCTTTATCACTCCAGTCCCCGGCGGTGTTGGCCCGATGACGATTGCAAGCCTATTAGAAAACACCTTATATGCCGCCGAGCAGTATCATGACTAGGTTCTAGGTTCTAGGTTCTAGGTTCTAGGTTCTAGGTTCTAGGTTCTAGGTTCTAGGTTCTAGGTTCTAGGTTCTAGCAAGCATAAAAAAACCTGCATGATGCAGGTTTTTTATTTGCTGAAGATTTTCTTGAATTAAAAATATAGCGAATAAGCTTATTTCTTACGCCAAGTGGTGCCACTTGGACCATCTTCAAGCACAACGCCCAAAATATCTAAACGATTACGCGCCACATCCGCAGCAGCCCAATCCTTTTCGGTACGAGCACGGTTACGCTCAACGATTAAGGCTTCGATTTCGGCCACTTCATCGTCACTACCGCCGCCTTGAAAGAAGGCCTCTGGCTCTTGGCTTAATAGACCTAACACATCCGCTAATTGCTTCAAGGTGACCGCTAATGCCGATGCCTGTGCCATATCGGTCAGTTTTAAACGATTGATCTCACGCACCATATCAAATAGAACGGAATAGGCTTCAGGTGTATTAAAGTCATCATCCATCGCCGCTTTAAACTTAGCAATAAACTCTTCTGCAGGCGCCGCAACGACAGTTAAGTCGACATCTTTAATCGCCGTATACAAACGCTCTAAGGCTGAACGCGCTTGTTTCAAGTTATCTTCTGAATAGTTCAGTTGGCTACGATAATGGCCAGATAATAAGAAATAACGCACAGTTTCAGCATCATAGTGACCAAGCACATCTCGAATGGTGAAGAAGTTGCCTAAGGACTTAGACATCTTTTCACGGTCAACCATCACCATGCCAGTGTGCATCCAATAGTTGACGTATGGTGTGTCATGGGCACAGCAAGACTGGGCGATTTCATTCTCATGATGTGGGAACTGTAAGTCAGAGCCACCGCCATGAATATCAAAATGCAGACCTAAATGTTTGCTGTTCATGGCCGAACATTCGATATGCCAGCCAGGACGACCCGGTCCCCATGGGGATTCCCACGTTGGTTCGCCAGGTTTCGACATTTTCCACAACACAAAATCCATTGGATTTTGCTTGGTTTCGTCCACTTCAACCCGAGCACCGGCTTGCAGTTGATCTAAATTCTGGCCCGATAAACGGCCATAATCAGGATATGAGGCCACGCTGAAAAGCACATCACCATCGCTCGCCACATAGGCATGGCCACGGGCGAGTAATAACTCAACCATGTCGATGATTTCGGCAATATGAAGGGTCGCGCGCGGTTCAAAATCGGGGCGCAACATATTTAGGGCATCGAAGTCTTGGTGCATTTCACCAATAAGACGCTCGGTTAAGGCTTCACAGCTTTCGTTATTCTCGTTAGCGCGCTTGATGATTTTGTCATCAACATCAGTAATATTGCGCTGAAAATTCACTTCATAACCCGCGTAACGCAGGTAGCGCACTATCATGTCGAAAGAAACAAAAGTACGGCCATGACCAATATGACAGAGATCGTATATGGTCACACCACACACGTACATCCCAATTTTCCCGGGATTAATTGGCTTAAATTCCTGTTTTTGGCGGGTAATACTGTTGTAAATCTTCAACATCGATATTCTCTTCAATGATACATTCAGGTGTAAAATCAAGGAGTCAGTCTATCACGGCCTGACAGGTTTTGAATACTGCACTTTGCGCGCAATCCGAGATAAGTTAGAATCGCGCCACTATTTACACAGAGTATGAAAACATGATCACATTACACACTAATTTTGGCGACATTAAACTGCAACTGAACGCTGAAAAAGCACCGTTAACAGTAGCAAACTTCATGAAATATGTTGACGAAGGTTTCTTCGACGGCACTATCTTCCACCGTGTGATTGACGGTTTTATGATCCAAGGTGGTGGCTTCAACGAAGACATGAGCCAAAAGCGTTGTAACGAGCCCGTGAAAAATGAAGCCAATAACGGTTTATCAAACCGCACTGGTACTGTTGCTATGGCCCGTACTTCTGATCCACATTCAGCCACTGCACAGTTCTTCATTAACGTGAACGATAACACTTTCCTCGATTTTAAATCAGAAACCTCACAGGGCTGGGGCTACTGCGTATTCGGCGAAATCGTTGAAGGCATGGATGTTATCGAAAAAATCAAAGCCGTTAGCACTGGTAACCGTGGTATGCATCAAGATGTGCCATTAGAAGCCATTGTGATTGAAAAAGTCAGCGTCGCGGCATAATACGGCGAATGCGAACTCTATTTATAGGTGATCTACACCTGAGTGCAGATCGCCTTGATATCACCCAAGCGTTCACTCGCTTTCTCGACACTGAACTCGATGATGCCGACGCCCTTTATATCCTAGGCGATTTGTTTGAAGTCTGGGTTGGTGATGATATTGCCTTGCCTTTTGCCCTCGACATCGCCGAAAAACTCAAGCAAGTATCACAAAAGTTGCCCGTGTATTTTATCCATGGCAACCGTGACTTCATGCTAGGCAAACAATTTGCGCGCGCCGCAGGCATGCAAATTTTACCCGAAGTCACTCGCCTCAATTTATACGGTGTCGACACTGTAATTTTGCACGGCGACAGCTTATGTACTTTAGATAAGGCCTACCAACGCTTTCGAAAACTGCGCAGTTTATCGCTGTCTCGTTGGCTGTACGGTTATTTATCCAAGAAAACCCGTCAGGGCATTGCTGATAAAATTCGCAGCAAGAGCAAAAGCAGCAATCAACAAAAAAGCTACACCATCATGGATGTAGAGCCCAATGCGGTCGATGTGTTATTTGCCAAGACACACACTAAGCATATGATCCACGGACATACCCACAGACCAGCCATTCATCAACTTGCTAATGGCTGTAAGCGTATAGTGGTTGGCGATTGGTATGAACAAGGCAGTGTGCTCAGTGTGAGCGCTGAAGGGATTTATTTACAGTCCTTACCCTTTGACCAGATGATGACCTAAAGGCATTGGCTTAAGTAGGCCTCATTTAGCGTTACTTAAGCTTAAATGGCTTAAATTTTTAGCTTTAATAGCTTGAAAATACTGTGATTAACGGTTTTTCGAACCGTTAATCGTTTCAGCTATATGGACTTAACTCTACTCGTTTGGGGAAGCAAAGCCGTTCAAATTAATTTAATAGAGGCGACCCACTGTGGAAACGAAACTCATCATCCTGCGCCAAAATCAACTCAGCTTCTAACTCGCCAAAGTACTTCACTCGCTCGCTAATATCCTCAGGTGAAACCAACTGAGCTAACGCAAGATAATCTTGATAATGTCGAGCTTCAGAGCGCAGCAGTGACACATAAAACTTACTCAGCTCACCGTCTAAATAAGGCGCGAGTTTAGCGAAGCGCTCGCACGAGCGAGCCTCAATATATGCCCCTACAATCAACTTATCCCGCAAAATATCTTTCTCATGGGTTGTCACATGACTCATCATGCCCTTGGCATAACGCCCCGCGCGAATATTGCGGTAATCAATACTGCGCTTGTGCATTAAATCCAATACTTGTTCAAAATGATGAAACTCTTCTTTAATCAAGCGGATTAAAGGTGAAACTAAATTCGCAGCAAACTTAAAGTTGGGCTTAGGTATAAGGTCAGTTACCAACTCATTCTTTTTCACATCACGGGCTAAAAAACTTTCCACATCATGTTCTTGCGAATAAATAAACTCTTCATAGGGTTTAGCCCACGCCAACAGAGCTCGACCACTGTCTTTATCTAACGCATATTTTCTTAGCAAAAAAATCGCTGTCTGAGCGGCTTTTAACTCACAGTTACAATGGTCGATCAGCAACTCATCCAAGGAATCTGATTTTATCGCGACATCAATCCAAGTTTGCGGTGTTTCACAGTGAAGAAATGCGTGGATGGGGGCAAGAAGTTGCAGCATGGACTCACTCAATATCATTCTGAATATCGCGCTATTTTACGCATATTTACTCATAAGCTATAGCATTAGGCTTAAGTAAACTTGACGCGCTGAACTTTTTGTTCAATAAATAATCTACACTCTAAAGAACTGAGATCCTGATCACACAGCCTCTCACTTCTCTATGTGTAACCAATCGATGGATAAAGAGACAGGACACCATTTTAACCTCGATTGTAGAGCTGTTATCAGCTCGTCTGACGTTTGGCGAGCCATTCATCAATGCTGAACAAGGATAATTATAATGATACTGAATCACTTAATGGGGCTATACACTCATCCAAAACAAGAGTGGCAAACAATTGAAAAAAACCATGAGGCACTGAAAAGTAGCTTAAGTCATGTAGTTCTTATCGCCTTAATTCCGGCGGTGTGCAGCTACATTGCTACGGCTTACATTGGCTGGAATCCTGGCGCAGGCGATCCTATTTACCTTACACCACAAAGCGCCCTGTTTATGTCTGCAGGCATGTATTTAGGCCTGATTGCAGGTGTATTCGCCCTTGCCTATTTAGCCTATTGGATGGCAAAAACCTTCGATGCTAACCCAACTTACACCCAAGCATTAGAGCTCGCGTCCTACACTGCAACCCCGTTGTTTATGGTCGGTTTAGCCGCATTATATCCAGTGCTATGGTTTATCATGATAGTGGGGTTGATTGGTTTAGCCTACTCAGTCTATTTACTGTACGCGGGGGTGCCTATCATTATGAATATCCCTGAAGAGAAAGGTTTTATCTACGCTAGCTCTATGGTGACAGCAGGCTTAGTACTCTTGGTGGGGCTAATGGCAACTAGTGTCATTTTATGGAGCTTAGGCTTTGGTCCTATGTACCAATAACCATTTTAATTCATCACAAATTTAATCAACAGCAACTCAAGCTCTACGTCGCAATTGATTTGTAGCAGAAAATAAAAAAGAAGGCCGCAAAGGCCTTCTTTTTTGAGTTGAATTAACGCTTTGAGCGAGTTAGCAGATCAGTTTGACTCATTCAGTCAAACAGCTCCACTTAAGCAAAATCACTCGAAAGAATCACGCAGCGCTACGGTTAAGTTAAACACTAAATTATCCGGCGATGAATCTTTGCTGTCAGCGCAGAAATAGCCTTCACGCTCAAACTGATAGGCTTGTTCCGCAGGTGCATTCACTAGGCTTGCTTCTGCAAAACCTTGTACAACGATCAATGATTCAGGGTTTAACACTTCATCCACAGTCTCTGCCGCAGCAGGATTAGGATCGGTAAATAAACGCTGATAGAGACGGAATTCAGCAGGCTTAGCTGTAGATGCCTCAACCCAATGGATCACGCCTTTAACTTTACGGCCATCAGCAGGGTTTTTACCTAAAGTTTCAGGATCATAAGTACAGTAAACCGTCGTGATATTGCCTTCGCTGTCTTTGTCACAACGTTCAGCTTTAATCACATAGGCATTACGTAAACGCACTTCTTTGCCTGTAACTAAGCGTTTGTATTGTTTGTTGGCTTCTTCTTTAAAGTCAGCCACATCGATCAATATTTCTCGGCCAAAGGCTAATTCACGCGTCCCCATGCTCTCATCATTTGGATGAGCGGCCGCTTGAATGTACTCAAGTTCACCTTCAGCATAGTTTTCAATGATGACTTTCAATGGACGTAATACGGCCATCGCACGCGGTGCATGTTCGTTCAATTCTTCACGAATACACGCATCTAACATGCCGACTTCAATCATATTCTCTTGCTTAGTCACGCCGATACGTTGGCAGAACTCACGAATTGAAGCCGGTGTGTAACCACGGCGACGTAAGCCTGCAATCGTTGGCATACGTGGGTCATCCCAACCTGACACGAGTTTACGGGTCACAAGGTCGTTCAGCTTACGTTTAGACATCAAGGTATATTCGAGATTTAAGCGGGAAAACTCGTATTGACGAGTACGATTCGGCGCTTGAAAATCGTTCAAATTATCCAACACCCAATCATATAAACGACGGTTGTCTTGGAACTCTAATGTACATAAAGAGTGGGTAATATGTTCTAACGCATCAGAAATACAGTGCGTGAAGTCGTACATTGGGTAAATGCACCACTTGTCACCTGTTTGATGATGATGGGCAAAACGAATACGGTAGATGATAGGATCGCGCATACACATGAATGGCGATGCCATATCAATTTTGGCACGCAATGCGCACTCGCCTTCTTTAAAACCACCGTCGCGCATCTTAGCGAATAAGGCGAGGTTTTCTTCGACAGATGTGTCGCGGAAAGGACTGTTTTTACCTGGCTCTTTTAACGTACCACGGTATTCGCGGGTTTCATCAGCATTTAAGAAACACACATAAGCCAAACCTTTATTGATCAGTTCAACCGCATATTGATGTAACTGATCAAAATAGTTTGATGAATAGCGAACATCCCCATCCCACTGGAATCCAAGCCAACGCACATCCGCCTGAATAGAATTTACATAATCAATGTCTTCTTTTTCAGGATTAGTATCGTCAAAACGTAAATTACACAGACCGTTATAGTCTCGCGCTATCCCAAAATTTAAGCAGATAGATTTAGCATGACCAATATGAAGATAGCCATTCGGTTCCGGCGGGAAACGAGTCTGTACACTCGTGTGCTTACCGCTTTGTAAATCTTCATCTATGATATTACGAATAAAGTTACTCGGACGTACTTCAGTGTCCACATGACTCATGGAATTCCTCTTTGCGAACAATGGCAATTTTAAGAAAACCAGCATGATCCTACAGATCACCACTAGTTACAATGCCTAGGGTTAAAAACTCTGGTTTTTGACTGTCTGGGGTTATAACCGCGATAGTAAAACAATAAAAGCAGCCATGAAAGCTGCTTTTATCTTTGACCTAACTAAGCTGACATTTATTATTCAGTCACGCCGACTCAGTAAATCTTACTCGGTGATAATGCGGATCCCAGGAATAATCTGCTGGCTTCTTTTACCTTTACGTTTCAACCACAGATAAAAAGCGGCTAATGCAAACAAGAAGAAACCAATCCACAGACTTGATTGAACTGGGTGCTGCGTAAAGGTAGCAGCTTGATAAACTACCGTTGCAGAACCATAAGCCAGTGAGAAAGTCCACGTTGCAGCAAACGTCGCCCACCGAGAACCAAACTCATGCACTAAGGCGCCCATTGCCGCAACACAAGGAGTATAAAGTAAGATAAACAGCAAGTAGGAGAAAGCCGCAACTTTACCACTAAAACCTGCTTGTAAAGCACCGAAAGTCGATGTCGCAACACCTTGTTCTTCAGCAACGGTTTCTTTATTGGTTAAATCACCGACCGACAGTTTAAGCGGATCTTCAAGATCTAAACCAAACAAGTTAGTTGGAATCGTTGCCAGAGCCGCATTAAAGCTTTCACTCAATGGTGCAAGTTCTTCATCTGTCGGCGCCGCGCTGCTGTATAGACTGTTTAAGGTACCAACAACCGCTTCTTTGGCGAAAATACCCGTGATAATACCGACGGTTGCAGGCCAGTTATCCTGCTCTATGCCCATAGGCGAGAAGATAGGCGTGATTTTTTGACTCGCGACACTCAGCAAAGATGCTTGGCTATCTTCATGGCCAAATGTGCCATCAACACCAATAGCATTGATAAAGTTCAATAAGGTCACGACCAGAACAATCGTTTTACCTGCGCCTAAAATAAAACTCTTAGTGCGTTTACCTGTACGAACCATAACAGCTTTCAGCTTAGGTAGTTCATAACTTGGCAGCTCCATCACCACAGCGCTACTGCTGCCGGGTAATAAAGTGCTTCTGAGTAATAAACCCGTACCGATAGCGGCAAAGATACCAATAATATACAGCAAGAAGACTAAATTCTGACCTGAATCAGGGAAGAAAGCAGCCGCAAATAGTGCATAAACAGGAAGACGTGCACCACAGGACATAAATGGTGCCATCATCCCTGTCACAATACGCTCACGCTCACTGCCTAAGGTTCGCGTCGCCATAATTGCAGGCACTGAACAACCAAAACCGACAATCATAGGAACGAATGCTTTACCAGGCAGGCCAATACGACGCATTAAACCGTCAACCACAAATGCAGCGCGCGCCATGTAGCCAGAACTTTCGAGGATCGACAAACCGAGGAAAAGCGCCGCAATAACAGGAATAAAGGTTGATACGGTTTGAATGCCTTGGCCGACACCTCCCGCTAAGATAGTGACCAACCAAGCCGGAGAGCCCATGCTCGTCAAGAATGAACCAAAGTGATCGACAAACAGTGCGCCAGCAAAAACATCAAAGAAATCAATAAAAGCACTGCCAATATTAATGCTGAACATAAACATCAAATACATCACAAACAAAAACACAGGAATGCCAAGCACAGGATGTAAAACGAGTTTATCTAATTTGTCACTGAGGGTGAGGAACCCTGACTCTTTCACTGAACCTTGAAAAACTTGTTCAACGAAATTAAAGCGCGTGGTCGCCACCATCACTTCAATATCATGGCCTTGCTGAGCGATAATCTGAGTACAGGAATTCACTTCATCCTGCAGTTCAGCATTTTTACAGCTACCACAACCCGAACCATTACCTAGCATAGCCAAAGCGCGGCCGCGACTTAATTGGGCATCTTTGCTGCAGAGTAACTGCACGCCCGCTTCAATTTGTTCATCATAGTGAAGCACTAATGGGGCTTCTGAGACTCGGCCTTGAAGTAAATCGAGTACCTGTGCCTGCACTTTAGCGACATCGGCAGGATCTCGCGAACACACGCCAATCACAGGGCAACCCAGCTCTTGGCTCATTTTCTTTAAATCGACTTTAATCCCACGTTTGACAGCCGAATCAATTTTATTCAGCACCACCACCATAGGGATAGCGAGTTCACGTAATTGGGCTGTGAGATATAAGTGACGTTCGATATTAGTGGCATCGACTAAATTGATAATGCCATCGACACGTTGCTCGGCAAGGTATTGCTGCGCAATTTGCTCATCAAGTGAACAATCGCAACTATTACCCGCAGGAAGAAGGTCGTAAATACCCGGTAAGTCTGTCAGATAGACGTCAGCACCGTTTAAGGTGAAATGACCAGTCTTTTTTTCGACCGTAACACCAGACCAGTTACCCACTTGCTGATTTGCGCCTGTTAGCGCGTTAAAGAGTGTAGATTTACCCGCGTTAGGGTTTCCTACTGTGACGCAATGAAACTGCTTAGCCATTCGTCTTTTCCACCTCAATGATGTCTGCCAAATCTCTGCGCATACAAAGTTTACTACCACGAATATCCAGTTCGAGACCAGAACCCATAGGTGCGTATCGGATCAATAAAAAACGCGTATTTGGCGTGATCCCCATGGACAACAACTTGCGCTTCACGGTTTGTGGCAGCGCCAAACGCCCCACTTCAGAAATAAGACCGCGATCGCCGGGACTGAGTTCGCTTAACTTCATTACGTATTCCACCTTGCAACAGGTTCAGCTCGAAAAACTGCGCCCATTGTAACCGAGCGATGACACTAATAACTTTACCTAGATCAAGATTTTTGATTGGTAACGATAATAGTTTTCAATTGTGTTGGGTATTATGTGATAAAAATTCCAATGAATAAACGACCAACCGAAAATAAAAATCCGCACCTTAGCATTAGTGACTATCAAGCGATGCACAGAAGTCAAAACGCTGTAAACAAATCCCACCCGAAGCAAGCGTGATCAAAATCACACTTAATCTATATCGCCTGTAAAATCATCCTTCTTTACAGTGAAAAGACCACGCAATGTTAAGCACGTGTCACACACTTGTTCTAATATTAACCAAGCTCAATAAGCTAAATTAGCAATGTCGAAAGCGTAAAAATAACAAATATAAATGCACTCGGGAAAACATAACCATGGAAATAGGGCTAAAGTTCAGAAGCATAGCTAAGGCTATGCTATGTATTTTGTTATCAATCGCGAGCGTTTCGGCCTCAGCGACCCCTTGGGATAACAAAAAACCAGAAGAAGTTGTTGCGACATTAGACAAAAAATTCGCCGAAGGTAAGTATTCCGCTAAAGGCGCTGATACTTGCCTGATGTGCCACAAAAAAAGTGCCGTGGTGGTGGAAATATTTGAGGGGGTTCATGGCAACCCCAATGTGAAGGATTCACCCATGGCCGATTTGCAGTGCGAAGCCTGCCACGGCCCTTTAGGGAATCATAACAAAGGTGGCAAAGAGCCGATGATCACCTTTGGCGCTAACTCCCCTGTTCCCGCGCAAAAGCAAAACAGTGTCTGCATGAGTTGCCACAATGACAGTCAACGTACCGCATGGAAAGGCAATCACCACGATAACGCCGATGTCGCCTGTAGCAGCTGCCATCAAGTGCATACCGCAAAAGATCCTATCAGCGATAAGGCCAATGAAGTCGCCATTTGTACCCAGTGCCATACCCAACAAAAAGCCGATATGCACAAGCGCTCGGCGCATCCATTACAGTGGCAACAAATGGTGTGCAGTGACTGCCATAATCCCCACGGCAATTTAAACGATTCAAGCTTGAAGCAAATGAGTGTTAATGAAAATTGCTATAGCTGTCATGCCGAAAAACGCGGCCCTAAACTGTGGGAACATGCCCCCGTCACCGACAACTGCGCTAATTGCCATAATCCCCACGGCAGCGTGAACGAAGCCATGCTGATCAGCAAACCGCCACAACTGTGTCAGCAGTGCCACGCTTCGGATGGCCATAGCAGTAATGCCTATTTTGGCAATCAAACCAATGCCTTCACTTCTGGTAATTCCTGTATGAATTGTCACGGACAAGTGCATGGCTCTAACCATCCTTCTGGCAAATTACTGCAGAGATAACAAGGGAATGATCATGCGAACAGCTAAAATGTCTCACCCTAGCGCTTATTTCTCCCTCACTTTGCTGACTTGGGCGATAAACGGTGTTTTGACTCAAGCACACGCCGAAGGTTATGGGCTGCAAGAAGCGAATCGAAGTAGCATAAAGACAGAGGCATGGAGCTGTAAGCAATGCCAACCTAAGACAGGGCATATTGGCAATGTCAGTGCCAGCCTCGCTTACAACGATAGTGAGGACAGCCGTTTCGGTAACAGTACTGGAACAGATAATGATGGTCTCGTTGGTGCCGTCGGTGCGGATATGGTGTACAAAACACCGTCGGGTTATCAAACCGAGCTGGTCGCGGATAAGTTAGGTTTTGATGCGGGCTCAGCCAAGCTCACAACAGGAAGGCCGGGAAACTATCAAATCAACTTGGGTTATAGAGGCTTAGCAAACTATAACCATAATCAACTCAAAAGCCCCTATACCTCAGTGCAAGATAAAATGTTATTGCCCGATAACTGGATAACAGGCGGCACAACGCAATCTATGCCTATGTTACAGAGCAGCCTTGTTAGCCAAGATTTAAGTATTCAACGTGATCGCTTTAGTATCGGTGGTTACTACGCTGGCAAAATATCACCTGAAAGTGACAATAACAGTCACTACAAAGCCTCACTAAACTATCAGCATGAAGACCGCAGTGGCGCAAAAAAGACCAGTGCCAATATACTCACCAATAGCGTTATGCTAGCCCAACCGATTGATGACAGTACTGATGAAGTCGATGCGAGAGTTTATTTTAACGGTTCAGGCTGGCAAGCAGGCATCAATAGCCAAATCAGCCAATATAAAAATGATCACCAAGCCATGCTGTGGCAGTCTGCCTACACTCCCACCTTTGGTGCAGCATACCTAGGTCAGAATGCGGTCGACCCCGACAATAAAGCCTACCGAGTTGCCGCAGAAGCCTCAGGGGGGGCAAATGGTCAAAATGTATTGATGCACGCAGGCTTTAGCCGCATGACCCAAGATGACACCTTTATTCCTGCCACCATCAATGGCCCATCGCCCGTCCTGCCTGCGGATACATTAAATGGCCAAGTCGATATTGTAGAGATGGACCTTAAATATTCAGGACGGATAAGCCAAGATTTAAGTATGCAGGCAAGTTACAACTATCAAGACAGAGATAACAAAACGGCTCAATTAGACTTTCCGCAGATCGTCACCGACAGTATTAATCAAGGCACAGCCCAAAATAGCCTTTATGATAAGCGCACCAAAAAACTCGAACTTAAAAGCAAATACCGTTTTACCTCAGCGGCTTATGCCGAAGCGGGTTACAGCCATAATGAAAACGATTATGCCGAACTCGACCGCCAATCCATCGATGAATCTGGCGTGTTTGCTAAACTAAGTTATCGCTATTCGCCCGCATGGTCAGCTTGGTTGAAAGGAGAAGCACTAGAGCGAGATGGCAGTGAATATCATCCCGTCGCAACCACTCAAAGTTCAAGTAATCCTTGGCTACGTAAATCCTACCTTGCCGATAGAAAAAGACAGAAAGTCACCTTACACACGGATTATCAGAGCGATATTGGTCTATCTCTTGGTGCCAGCTTACACAGCATTAATGACGACTATCATCATACCTTCGTTGGTCTAACTCAGTTGTCCTATCTCGGTTACGACTTGTCAGCCCAATATGTGCTGAGCAGTGACCTCAATTTAACCGCCTTTGTTAACCAAGATTGGCGCGATTCAGACCAAGCGGGCAGTAATTCCTTCTCGACACCCGATTGGTACAGCACTGCCGAGGAAAAATCGACCTTGATTGGTGCAGGGCTTAGTTATCAAAACCTGTTCGATCATCACCTCGATATTGGTTTGGATTACAGCTATTCCGACGGACAGAGTGATACAGAAGTGACCTACGGCATCACCAGTCCCTATGGCGATTTTTACGCCCGCAAACACAATATTAATGCCTACGCCAAATATAAGTTTGCCGACAGTATGTCGCTGCGCGTCGATTGGTTATTCGAAAAATATCAAGATGCTAATTGGCAAAACCAAGGCACAAGCTGGGACACGATCCCCAACGTCCTCAGTTTTGGTGATATGGGCCACGACTACAACGCTCACTACTTAGGCTTGACCTTAAGCTACCAAATGTAACTTAGGCACTGACAGCGCATTCCAAGGATAGAAATATGAACAAGTTTGCAAAAATTCGCACTCAATTCAGTCTTATGCTGGCGTTAGTCTCGCTATTAAGCGCCTGTGGCGGTGATAACGGCCAAGATGGTAATCCCGGTGAGCCTGCGAAACCGCCTGCATTAACGATAACTAGCCTTAACATCATGGTCGATAAAGTCGCGATGACAGATGGCATTGCTCAAGTGGATTTTCAAGTAAGCAATCAAGATGATGAAGCCGTGATTGGTATCCCATCGGCGACATTTATTGCAGCGCAGCTTCTCCCCCAAGGTTATACAGGCGCGGGGAATAGCAGTGAATGGCAGCACTTTACCGCTGAAACCTGCGCGGCAACTTGCCTTGGCAGTCTCACAGATCATAAAAACGGTCACTACAGTTACATCTTCAGCACCGCATTTAATGGCATGAATGGAGTTACATTTATGCCCGAAGCGACCCAAAGAATGGTGGTCAAAATTGGCGGCGATAAACTTGCCGATAACACGCCCTTACCTATAACCAATCAGCATTATGACTGGCAATCTTCAGGTAGTAATGTCGCTTACACCCGCAACTTAGTCACAATAGAGACCTGTAATAGTTGCCACAGTAATCTTGCTTTCCATGGCAGTAGATATAATCAAATCGAAACCTGCGTCACCTGCCATAACAGCAAAAAAGTCAGTAACCCTGCGGATATTTTCCCACAAATGATCCACAGCAAACATTTAACCGGCTTCCCGCAACCCATTAGTGACTGCCAAACCTGTCACGTCGATAAGGCTGAGTTAACCGAACAGCAAAACTGGCGCAGAGTCCCGACCATGCAAGCCTGTGGTGCCTGTCATACACAGATCAATTTCCCCGCAGGCGAAGGACACCCAGTGCAAACAGATAACAGTAACTGCGTGGCGTGTCATAATGCCGACTGGACCGCAAGCGTACACAGTGATGAAGCTAAAAACGCGGCACTGATGCAATTTAGCCCAAGCATCACCAGCGCCAGTATGGATGCCAATGGTACGGTCACTGTTGCGGTTAAGCTGATGAATCCAGCCACAGGAACTGTGTATAGCGAAAGTGCCGATAAACTAAAATTTATCAATGATTTAAGGGTATATGCCAACTGGGGAACCAGTTTTGATTATGCGACCCGTTCAGCTCGCTCGATTAAACTGCCGGAATCCACTCCCATATCAGGCTCTAATGGCATTTATACCTATACGATAGCGGGCCTTACCGTGCCAGCAGGCACTGAAACGGATCATGGCGGACTTGCGATTCAAGGCAGAGTCTGTGCCAAAGATAAAGTACTGGTTGATTGCACGACTGAACTGGCGGAAGTGTTAGTGATTAAATCCAGCCACAGTTATTTTGATATGGCAGCATTGAGCAATGAAGGTCACCGTAGCGTTGTGAGTAATGCAAGCTGCGGTAATTGCCATGGTGATCAAAAACTGAATATTCACGGCTCACGTAACGATCTCGATGGTCAATGCCAGCTATGCCATAACGCCAATATGCTGGCCGATGCGACGGCAGCCAATCCTTCAATCACGTCATTTGACTTTAAGCAGCTGATCCACGGTATTCACACCAGTCAATTCACGGGGTTTGAAAGCCTAAACTACCCAGGAAAAATCGGTAACTGTGCCCAATGTCACGTTAACGATACTGCGGGAATTTCTACCGTCGCCCTCCCCTTAAATTCAGCGGTGCAACCCCTTGCCCTCAATAACGGCACTTTTACCAGCCCAATTGCCGCTGTGTGTAGCAACTGCCATTCAGATACCAGCACTCATAACCACATGGCGCAGCAAGGTGCTGTTTTTGCAGGTACAAAATCCGATGCAACCGCAGGAACTGAAACATGTGCTTTCTGTCATGGACAGGGCGGAGTCGCGGACGTGTTGAAAGTGCATCCAATAAACTAACCCTATGATGCTGGCCTAAAAAGGCCAGCAACTGCAGATATAAAAGGAACTCATACGATGCAGTCATCTACTCCTAAAGAAATAGTCAGATCTCAGTCACATTACCCGCCTAAAGTGACTGATAAATACCAGTGACTTAGTTAGCCTTACAGATGGAAAACTAATTCCACACATCTTATGCGGGTAATGAGATTTATTCTTATTTGCCAGGCGTTTGATGATGATTACAACTATTGCAGGGAAATATCATGATGAAACGGTTCAATTTCAATACCGCAACAAAAGCGATGTTGGGTGCCGGTTTACTCTCTCTACTACTCGCCGGTTGCGGTGGTAGTGACGGTAAAGATGGTGAAGACGGAAAACCGGGTCCGGTAGGCTTAGACATAAGTCAAGCCACCACACTCAAAGCCACACTTGAAGATGTAAAAATTGACAACGGCACTGTCAGCGTAGACATAGTACTAACGAATGCGAATGGCGTTCCTGTGACGGGCCTAGAGCAATACGCTCAAATCAATGCTATCGGATTGGGTATTGCAAAACTTACCCCTGAAAGTGGCAAAGGTTACAAAACACCTCAATGGGTCAGCTATATCAACTCAGTGAAAGCAGCTGATCCTGCACGCAGTCTTGCAAATTATAGCTATACCGATGGTAAAGATAGCGCTGGCAATCCTATTACTAAAGAAATGAAATTTACACCTGGTGATGCTATTCAAGCGAACATCGAATCTAGTTGTAAAACCACTTGTTTAACAGTGGTTGATAGTGGCGTTTACCGCTATACCTTCCAAACCAATTTAAGTACTTTGCCCGCTATTGAAGGTCTCGATTTAACCTACGACCCAACATTAATACATCGCATTACTTTAGAACTTCAAACCGATGGCAGTAAAGATGCCAAGTTAGTCAACAGCCATATCGACTTCTTACCAAGCGATAACTTTAGAGTAGCTAAAGAGACGGAAACGCGTACGGTTGTCGATTTAGAAGCGAACTGTATCAAGTGTCACAGCACAAATTATAGCGATACATCTTCTACTGCTAAGCCATTAGCACTACATGGCGGAAGACGGATCGGAATAGCAAACTGTCAAGTTTGTCATACCAGCTACAGTAAAGATCCAGAAACAGGATCACCTTTGGATATGGGCGCCATGGTTCATGCCATTCACAAAGGTACTTACGCTATGGTGGGTTACAGCGGAACGGCTTATGACTTTAGCGGTACTATGGCTAAAGCTGCGGCTGAAAGTGGCTACCCACAATACCGTGAAGGTAAAGACGTTTCTGAACGAGTCACTCTGCCTGTCTCTATCGGGAACTGCCAGTCTTGCCATAGCACAGATGACAAAGGACCCGTTGATGCCGCGAGCTTTAAACATCACAAAGGTTTAGCCTGCGCATCTTGTCACATGTCAGGTTTTAATCCAGTAGATAACAGTGAATGGTTAACGCCACCTGAAGGTCAAAAAGACCGTGGTTTCGTTGGTAACTATTTCCATTACTATGCAACACCTGAAATTGACGGTATTCCAGGTGCAAACCTAGTCAATGTATTCCAAAATGGAGGCTGCGCTTCTTGTCACGCCGAACAAGGTGAAGAAGGCAGCGCTAAATATCACTTAGCAAAAGCTAATGCCACTAAGTTACTGCGAACTGAATATGCCTATAAGTTAGAAAATGGCACATTTGATGTGGCTAAAGGAGAGTTAACATTCACAGTCGATTGGCACAGTGATGTTGCTCCACATCAAGATCCTAAAGTGAAAGAGTTTTGGGTCAGCTTAACGGCATTCAATGGCACTGAATACACCATGGGCCCACGTCCATCTAATGGTACTTTAGGTCGTAGCGAAAACCGTATTTCTGTAAATTTGGCCAAAGTTGAGACTAACGCTAACTTAACAGCGGTACCAAATGGCTCAAAAGTAACATACACATTAACAGGCATTAAAGCTGTTATTGGCACAAGTTCTGTTCCATACAAACAAATTGTTAGTATTGGTAAAGGCTTCATGGACGGCAAATTGCTGATCTGTGCAAACTCTGCAGAACTCGATCCAACGATGGATGCTGCGATTGATTGTAGTAACACTGAAGCACCAATCTACGAAGTGATTGTTGGCAGTAATAAAGCTTCATTCTCTGCCGATGCAAGTAATGTTACCGCACGTAGCATAGTCATCTCTGAAGCAAAATGTGCTAACTGTCATGGTGAGAAAGCTGACTTTTCAGCCTCTCATGCGCTGACCCATGCGGCAGACAAGCCTGATAACAGCTGTGGTACTTGTCACTCTGCTGTACCTAATACCGCGGTAGCTTTAGCCGATGGTAGTTGTGTGGCTTGTCACAATGGCGCTCCTGCTCACAGTAAAAAGCCATTTGAACGTGGTTTTGACTTTAAAGTCATGATCCACCAAATTCACGCTGATACTCGCAGTGTTCGCCGTTTAACAACAGATGCAGCAACCTTCCCTGAAAACCCAGCGAACTGCGCGGCTTGTCATGATAAAGGTCAACTTAGCTTAGCTACACTAGGCGATAAACCTGCGTTCTTAGCAAGTACTGGTGAATACTCACCAACCGTTGCAGCTTGTGCATCTTGCCATGCAACGACCGCAACTGACAGCGCAGTGATAGGTCACTTCGAAACCAATGGTGGTGTATATAACGCTGCTGCTGGCACTTATACTCCTGGTAGCGAAACCTGTGCGACCTGCCATGGTGAAGGTAAATCATTTGGTGTGGATAAAGTTCACCCAGTGAAATACTAATATGGAACCGAGTAACGAATCGCAAATCAGTCGTTACTCACATTAAATTCAGCAAAATCCCTCGCACTGCGGGGGATTTTATTTACATAACAGCAATCCCATTCAAACCTTGCTTTTATAGTATAAAGTCAACGCACATTACCCAGATAAAATCCGCTGTTTTTTTGTTCTAGAATCATTTTTACCTCTCGCTTTAAATACCTCTTTAGAAATAGAAAGATCCAAGTCACACATTAGCAAAGGCCTTGGAGATTTTAAGGTCATGTTAGGTTAGCCTTTCCTTGGGGAATTCTATTTCCAGCATCCACTTAAGTCGCTTCTAGTGACCAAAAACACAGACATAGAATCTGTTGGCTCTAGAACATAGCGTTTAAGCAATGCCAAACCTATGCAGGGAAAAAAATGATGAACGCACAAACAACTAAAATCGCACTGCTGTTAGCAGCAAGTGCAGTCACTATGGCCTTAGCGGGCTGTGGTGGCAGCGATGGTAATGATGGTAATCCCGGTGAACCTGGTGGCGAACCTGCTCCAGCGATTCAAACCCTTAATTTCGCCTTTGACAAATCTGTCGTCACTAACGGTATTCCGAGTGTTGAGTTTACCGTCACTAACGAAAATGATTTACCCGTTGTTGGCCTACAAAAAATGCGTTTTGCCGCAGCACAATTAATCCCACAAGGCGCAACTGGTGCAGGTAATGCGTCACAATGGCAATACTTTGGTGATGAAACCTGTGATGTAGCTGCAACATGCCCAGGGACTTTCGTTGACAAGAAAAACGGTCACTACAGTTATACTTTTAGTATGAACCTGACCGCTAACACTAAAGTCACTTATAACGAACAGTTAGCTCAACGAGTATTAATCCGCGCTTATAACACTCCGCTTCCCGATGGTACTCAAGTACCAAACAGTAACGCCTTTGTCGACTTCACTGCCGATACTGGTGCACTGCCAACATACAGTCGCAAAATTGTCGCCACAGAAAGCTGTAATACTTGTCACCAAGATTTAGCCAATGTTAAACATGGCGGCGCGTATTCCGACGTTAATTACTGTGCAACTTGCCACACGGCCGGAAAAGTCGGTGTAGGTAAAGAGTTCAATGTTCTCGTTCACGCTAAACACAAAGACCTCACCTTAGGCTCATTAGAAAGCTGTCAAAGCTGTCACGCAGCAAATGAGGCTACGCCTGATTGGAGTAATTGGTCACGTATCCCAACTGCTGCCTCATGTGGAAGCTGCCATAGCGCAGTGGACTTTGCTGCTGGTAAAGGCCACTCACAACAACTAGATAACTCCAACTGTATCGCCTGTCATAACAGCGATTGGACTGCAGAACTGCACACAGGTAAGACTGCAGACAAAAAAGCCGTTATCGCTCAGTTAGGTATGTCAGCAGCACTTGCTGGTCAAGCTGATGATACTGCAGTATTAACCGTGTCTATCTTAGACAAAGATGGTAACGCAATTGATGCGGCAACCGTTCAAGATAAGATTAAACGTTTAGAGTCTGTTACCAACGTTGGCCCTAACTTCCCGATCATGGGCTACAATCCAAGTCCAGGTAGCGGTAAAGCGAAAATAGCGAAAGACTTAGTCAAAGATGGCGCACTGCAAGAAGGTGTAACCTTAGTTGACGGTAAATTGGTCTTTACAACACCCGCTCTACCTTTCGGTGCAGGCGATACTGATACCGCCTTTACCATTATCGGTTTAGAAGTGTGTAGCACTGGTACAAGCTTAACCGCATGTACCGCAGACAGCGCAACAACGAGCATGAAAGCTGAACTAGCTTTTGGCACTAAGTCTGGTAAAGCACCGAGCATGCGTCATGTTAACTCAGTTGAGTTTGGTACCTGTCAAGGTTGTCACGGTGATAGCTTCGAAATTCACAAAGGCCACCATGCGGGTTTTGTGATGACAGAACAGCTATCACATGCAAAAGATGCCAGCGGTAAGCCAATCGTCGGTGTGGATGCGTGTGTCGCTTGTCATACCCCTGATGGTACCTATGCAAGTGGTGCTAACAAAGGTGCGTTGGAGATGAAATTACACGTTGTTCATGGTAAACAAGGTGTCATCAAAGAATGTACCCAATGTCATAACGACTTCAACCTAGATGCATTCAAGGTCAAAGGCGCTCTGGCAACAACTGCGGGTAAATACACCACGCCAATCACTGCCACTTGTACTTCATGCCACGCGCCAGAATCTATTGGCCACGGCTTAGAAAATATGGGCGCGATTGTGAACGGTGATTATGTTCAAGCCAATCAAGCGGCGCAGTCAGAAACCTGTTTCTACTGTCACAAACCCACACCAACAGATCACACTCAGGTGAAGATGTAATTTGCCCAAGCAGGGGGAGTTCGCTCCCCCTTTCTTGAATTTTGTTGGGACAAATTGGGAAGCCTATTATGAAGAACAGCCTAAAAATGAAAAACCTACTGCCGGCACTTGTCATCTCCATGGCAATGTCTGCAGTGATGTCTTTATGCATCACACCGAGTGCACACGCCTCAAAGTGGGATGACAAAATGACTCCAGAACAAGTCGAAGCCACCTTAGATAAGAAGTTTGCCGAAGGCAGCTACTCCCCTAAAGGTGCCGATTCTTGTTTGATGTGCCACAAAAAATCTGAAAAAGTGATGGACCTCTTCAAAGGTGTTCATGGCGCCATTGATTCATCAAAGAGCCCAATGGCTGGCCTGCAATGTGAAGCCTGTCATGGTCCTATGGGTCAACACAATAAAGGCGGCAACGAGCCGATGATCACTTTTGGTAAGCAATCGACCTTAAGTGCAGAAAAACAAAACAGTGTCTGTATGAGCTGTCACCAAGATGATAAACGCGTATCTTGGAACGGTAGTCACCATGACAATGCCGATGTCGCTTGTGCCTCATGCCACCAAGTGCATGTCGCAAAAGATCCTGTGTTATCAAAAAACACCGAAATGGAAGTCTGTACTAGCTGCCACACTAAGCAAAAAGCAGATATGAATAAACGCTCGAGTCACCCACTAAAATGGGCTCAAATGACCTGTAGCGATTGTCATAATCCCCATGGGAGCATGACAGATTCCGATCTAAACAAGCCTAGCATTAACGAAACCTGTTACTCCTGCCACGCCGAGAAACGCGGCCCAAAACTGTGGGAACATGCACCCGTCACTGAGAACTGTGTGACTTGCCACAATCCTCACGGCAGTGTGAATGATGCCATGTTGAAAACCCGCGCACCGCAGCTGTGTCAGCAATGTCACGCTAGCGATGGCCACGCCAGCAATGCTTACTTAGGTAACACTGGTTTAGGTTCAAACGTCGGCGACAATGCCTTTACGGGTGGAAGAAGCTGTTTAAATTGCCACAGTCAGGTCCATGGTTCAAACCATCCATCTGGCAAGCTATTACAGCGCTAAGGAGACGAGAAAATGAAATTTAAACTCAATTTGATCACTCTGGCGTTACTAGCAAACACAGGTTTTGCAATAGCGGCCGACGGGTATGGCCTAGCCAATGCCAATACAGAAAAAGTCAAAATGTCCGCTTGGAGCTGTAAAGGCTGCGTTGTTGAAACGGGTACATCTGGCACTGTGGGTGTTGGCGTGGGTTACAACAGCGAAGAGGATATTCGCTCGGCGAATGCCTTTGGGACTTCAAACGAAGTTGCAGGTAAATTTGATGCCGATGTCACCTTCCGTGGTGAGAAAGGCTATCAAGCCAGCGTTGAAGCTTATCAACTGGGCATGGATGGTGGCCGTTTAGATGTCAATGCGGGCAAACAGGGCCAGTATAATGTCAATGTAAACTATCGCCAAATCGCCACTTACAATAGTAATAGCGCCTTAACGCCCTACTCTGGTGTCGGCAGCGATAATTTAACCTTGCCAGACAACTGGGTAACTGCGGGTTCAAGCAGCCAGATGCCGTTACTGATGGACAACCTAAATGCCTTAGAACTGTCGCTCAAACGTGAGCGCACAGGGTTAGGTTTTGACTATCAAGGTGAATCGCTGTGGAGTACGCATGTGAGCTACATGCGTGAAGAAAAAACCGGCTTGAAAAAAACATCAGGTGGATTCTTTAACCAATCCATGATGTTAGCTGAGCCAGTTGATTACACCACTGACTCCATTGAAGCTGGCATTAAACTAAAAGGCGATCGTTGGTTCACTGCACTTAACTACAATGGCTCAATTTTTAAGAACGAGTACAACCAGTTAAACTTCGACAGTGCCTTCAATCCGACCTTTGGTGCTCAAACCTCTGGCACACTCGCCCTTGACCCTGACAACCAGTCACACACAGTGTCGCTCATGGGTCAATACAACGACAATACCAATGTGTTAACAGGTCGTGTGCTTGCGGGACAAATGAGTCAAGACCAAGCATTAGTCACTTCAGGCTATGGCTATCAAGTGCCGACAGAGGCCGTTGATGCCAAAGTTGACCTCACAGGGTTAAACTTAAAAGTCGTCAGTAAAGTGACTAACTCACTGCGCTTAAGTGGTAGCTACGACTATAGCGACCGTGATAACAATACTCAAATTGAAGAGTGGACCCAAGTCAGCATCAACAATGTCAATGGTAAGGTGGCCTATAACACCCCTTACGATAACACTAGCCAACGCTTCAAAGTGGCGGCGGATTATCGTATTACCCATGGACTGAAGCTTGATGGCGGCTATGACTTCAAACGTGACGACCGTAATTATCAAGACCGTGAAACCACGGATGAAAATACTGTTTGGGCACGTTTGCGCGTTAACAGCTTTGAAACTTGGGATATGTGGGTTAAGGGCAGTTACGGTCAGCGTGATGGCTCGCAATATCAAGCTTCTGAATGGACATCTTCTGAAACCAACAGCCTGTTACGTAAGTACAATCTGGCTAACCGCGACAGAACCCAGATTGAAGCTCGAGTCACCCACTCGCCAATCGACAGCTTGACCATAGATTTCGGTGCCCGTTACGCATTAGATGACTACTCTGACACAGTTATTGGCTTAACTGAGTCAAAAGACACCAGTTATGATGCCAACATCAGCTACATGATCACCGATGATTTACTGGCGACAGCCTTCTACAACTACCAAATCATTGAGTCTGAACAAGCGGGAAGCAGTAATTACAGCACCCCAACATGGACAGGATTCATTGAAGACAATGTAGATGTGGTCGGGGCGGGCCTGAGCTACAACAACTTGCTTGAGAACAAGTTACGCATGGGATTGGATTACACTTATTCAAACTCCGACAGTAACACTCAAGTCAGACAAGGTATCACAGGCGACTATGGCGATTATTTTGCCAAAGTGCACAACATTAACTTATATGCTCAATATCAAGCCACCGAGAAAATGGCGCTGCGCTTGGATTATAAAATTGAGAATTATAAAGACAATGATGCCGCCAATGATATCGCCGTCGATGGGATCTGGAACGTCGTAGGCTTTGGCAGCAATAGCCATGACTACACAGCGCAAATGATCATGCTGAGCATGAGTTACAAACTCTAATCGATACTGTTCATAACACGAAAAGCCCGCATTTTGCGGGCTTTTGTTTAAGTGCAGCAGGATCTTTTAAAGCGATAACGTCATGGCAGATAAACGTAAAAATCTTGAATAAGATCAGACTCTGGCGCGAAAGTCCGCCCATAAAAACCTTAATCCTTGAGTTTTGGCTCACTTTAGCGGATCTTAATTCAATCTTTTAGTTAATCCTCTGAGCCCATGCGTATTTATTCTTCACTCTCCCAATCTCAGTGGCTGTTATCAATTCAAGCACTATTGGGGCTAAGCCTATTACCCTTACCCGCCATGGCGTTCGACCCTTCGGGTGGCGCAGCGAGCCTATTTATCATTTTAGGCCTAGGTGGTTTTACCTTAATCAATCTGTTTCTACAGGGCTTATTCTTTTTTGCGGGTCAGTACCGTAGCGCCACTTTTGCCAAACGCCATGTATTAAGCGCACTAATAATGCCATTAATTGCCATTGCGTTAGCCATTTATGATCATAGAGGTTGGAGTGATTTCGCCCTTAACTTAGGTATTATCTGTGTCGGTATTGGACTGATTTTATTGCCACTACAGCTTTGCCAAATCGATAAGCCCACCAATCGCAATGCTGATTGGATCATCAGCCTAGGGGCATTATTTATCTTAGCTTTGAGCTATGTGATTGCCCCCTTAGCCCTCTTTACGATTGTGCTGGCCCACATTTGTTTGGCTTCAAGCCCAAATCAAATTCCTAAGATATTAAGTTATATCAGTTTAATCCTTGGCTATTCTCTTTTTGGCTACTGGGCATATCAAACAGTGATGATGCTCCAATCCTGATTGAAAATGAATGAGCAACGATAAAATTAGCGATTAAATTGACTAAGATGAATCTCACTAAAGCGCCATCGCCACTTTGCGTAACTGTATCACCATCATGCTCAGCATCAATGGCCAAACTGCTGGCCAAAATCAGCGCCTGTACTTTATGTCAGGCCCATTTACCCTTAGCGCCCAAGCCGATATTACAGGCCAGTACCCAAGCGCGGATTTTGATTGCAGGCCAAGCTCCGGGCGTGAAAACCCACCATAAAGGCATACCTTTTGACGATGCCAGCGGTGAACGGCTGCGCACTTGGTTGAATGTCACGCGGGAGCAATTCTACGACCCCAATCTTTTTGCCATTATCCCTATGGGATTTTGTTTTCCGGGCAGTATCGAAAAAAACGGTAAAAAGCAGGGTGATAAACCACCGCGCCCCGAATGTGCTGCCACTTGGCATCAGGCCTTGC
The DNA here is from genome assembly GCF_013248875.1 of Shewanella sp. DC2-4. Classification (NCBI taxonomy): domain Bacteria; kingdom Pseudomonadati; phylum Pseudomonadota; class Gammaproteobacteria; order Alteromonadales; family Shewanellaceae; genus Shewanella; species Shewanella sp. DC2-4. The sequence goes on from NZ_JABRVR010000002.1 coordinate 2,617,407, forward strand.
TCGCCCTAATGCCGCAAATAGAGCTAATTGTGATCCTCGGCCAATATGCCATCGACTATCATCTACCGCGCGAATCGTCCGAGGCCGTAAACCCCACTTTGCCGATCACTGAGCCTCAAACAACCAGCAGTAAAATTTCGACCAGCGCTAAAGTAATAGCCATCCCCAAACTGAAACCAATAACAGTGACCCAAGCATGCGCGCAATGGCAGCAATATTGGCCTAAGTATCTTGTCTTGCCGCACCCAAGCCCGCGTAATAATCTTTGGCTTAAGCAGCATCCTGAGTTTGAACGCGATATGCTACCCAGATTAAGAATGCGTATTGCATCCCTATTAAACCTTCAACCCCACTAGGCGCCTGTATGTATCTACTTGATTCTGCCATCGCGAAGCAAATTGTGAGCCGCACAATGAAAATCATTGGCCACAATATCAATGTGATGAACGGCCAAGGGGTGATTTTAGGCTCAGGCGACCCTAAGCGTATAGGATCAACCCACGAAGGCGCGCTGCTGGCGATTGCCCAAAATCGCAATGTGGAGATCAGTCAAGAAGTCGCCTCAGGGCTGCATGGCGTTAAGCCAGGCATCAATTTACCCTTACATTATCAAGGACAAATCATAGGTGTTGTCGGCATTACCGGTGATCCACGTGAGCTCACCCATTATGGTGAGTTACTTAAAATGACCGCCGAAATGATTGTTGAACAAGCCAACCTGCAGGATAAATTGCAATGGGAGAATCGCCAGCGTGAAGAGTTTATTCTGCAACTGATCAAAGCTGAAACCGATGATGCACAGTTGCACCGCTGGGCAAAACAGCTCGACATTGATATCAGCCTGCCAAGAGTCGCGGCCATTATTGAGATCAGCGAGAAAAACATCCAGAAACACCATTTAAAAACCGACACCACCTCATCGGCCTTGTACTTAGCTGAGGCATCCACTCAGCCCGCCGATGAACGCAGCCCCAGAGTCAGTGAAACCCTCAAGCAAGTGCTGCATCTATTGCAATATCCTGACCGTGGTAACTTGATTGCCATGACCTCAATGTCGCAGTTGGTGATCCTAAAGCCTGCTTTTTTAGATGGAAAACAATGGGATCCTGAGCTTGAAAATCAGCGTATCGATAAGCTATTGCAGCGCTTACCCGCCCAAATGGATTTAAACTTTAAAATTGCTCTAGGCCATTTCTTCCCGGAAAAAGGCGGGATAGCGCGCTCCTATCACACGGCTCAAGAAACCTTGGCACTCGGTAAGCAGCTCAATGCAGAAGGGAATAAATACCTGTTTGAAGATTATTCCCTACAAGTGTTACTTGCAGGGCTAAAACATGACTGGCGCGGTCAGGCGCTGGCAACGCCCTACCAGCAACTCGCCAAGGCGGATAAAAACGGCCAATTACGCAAAACCTTAGCGGCTTACATCACCCACTTTGGCGATGCACAGCAATGCGCGAATGCCCTGTTTATTCATCGCAATACACTGAGATATCGCCTTGATAAAATTCAGCAAATCACCCAAGCCGACATTCAATCCCTGCATGGATTATTAAGCCTGTATCTTGGGCAATTAATTGATACTTCGACTCGCTTAACTTAACGCTCAAATGACTTAGCAACTCAACAGATTAGCTAGAAAAAAGCCCGCAGATGACGGCGCCGACCTGATGGCCAGATCAATTGAGTAAAACTTAGCCTGTACTAAAAAATTAATTGAAAGATTTATACCGTATCCCCTTTCCTATCCTTTCATATAGTATCGCGTCGATATGCTAGCGCTCTCGACTTAGTCCATTGAAAGGAATGATAATGACCTCAATCAAACTGACTTTACTCGCCAAAGCTTGTCTCATTAGCGGCTTAGCGCTGACTTCACCTTCGTTAATCGCGGCCGAGAAAACCATTCCCGAACTGGTCGATGCCGTCAACGGCACACCCGATGCGGCAAGTCGCGAGGCGGGTAAAAATGTCAAACTGCGTAATCACACTAAGGGATTTTGTACCTCGGGCAGTTTTAAACCGAATCCACAATTACAACAAACGTTGGCAATTCCATTTTTTAATCAAGATAGTATCAAGGTCACAGCCCGCTTTTCCCTCGGCGGTACAAATCCGCAGATCTCAGATAAAACCGCTGGGCGCTTTATGTCACTCAAAATTGACGGCGATAAAGAAAATCTTAACTTTGTCACCACTAACGTTCCCGTTTTCTTTGCCAAAAATCTCGAAGAGTTTTTTAACTTTCAGACCAAAGTGAAACAAGGTCCTGAAGGTAAACAGTGGCTTATTGATAATCAACCCAGCGCCAAAGCTTTTTTCGACTACGTTAAACAGTTGCCTCCCAGCCCAAGTTTTGCCAACAGCCGCTACTTTGGTGTAAATAGTTTCCTGTTCAGCACGCAAAAAAACAGTGTTCAACAAGGTGAAACAGTCGCGGGTAAATGGATTTTTGAACCTGTCGCAGGTACTGCCGCGCTGTCAGCCAGTGAACTTGCCAATCTCAGTGATGATTTTTTAAAGGCGGAATTACTCGAGCGCATTAAAACCCAGCCAGCACAATGGAACCTTTATATTCAACTCGCCGAAATGGGGGATGAGATTAATGACCCAACTGTGATCTGGCCTGAAACTCGCCAGCGTTTACTGGTAGGCCAAGTGATGATTAACGGTGAGCGAGACAGCGATCCCCAAGTGCAACAGTGTGATAAAGGCATATTTAACCCACTGTTATTGCCTAAGGGCATTACTGCATCTGCTGATCCGATACTCAATGCCCGCACCGCAGCCTATGTAGAATCCTTTATTCGTCGTCAATAAAGAGTCGAGTTAAGTCCCTCCTGTTTAGGATTGGCAAATAGCCCTATTTGCCAATCCTTATCGACAAGCGCCTCCCTTACCGACAAAACGCCTCCTCCTGCATTCGAATTCACCTAAGCATTTTTGTGCATGAGCACAAAAATGGCGAAACATAACGCGGTAATTCCGTGGATTTAGCCAAAGCTATTCAAACATACCTGCACAATAATAGGATGACCTTAAAGCAGCCCTCATTTGGACTCAGGCCCAAATAAGCACTGCGCCCTACAATATAAGTCAAAAAACTTACTCAAAAACTTCAGCCAAGAACTGAACGGGACAAACTATGAACTTAGTGCTTATTCTCATCGGCGTGATTGCATTTATTGTTATCGCGACCTCCAAATTTAAACTCCACCCCTTTTTAACCTTAATTCTGGCCGCCTTTATCGCGGCCTTCGCCTATGGCTTGCCGAGCGGGGAAATCGCTAAAACCATTACCACAGGGTTTGGCAATATTTTAGGCTATATCGGCTTAGTAATCGTCTTAGGCACTATCATAGGGATTATTCTGGAAAAAAGCGGCGCCGCCATCACCATGGCCGATGTGGTGATCAAGATATTAGGTAAACGCTTCCCGACACTCACTATGTCAATTATCGGTTATCTCGTGTCTATTCCAGTCTTTTGTGACTCGGGTTTTGTGATCTTAAACTCACTGAAACAATCGATGGCGAACCGCATGAAGGTCTCTAGTGTCTCCATGAGCGTTGCCTTAGCCACAGGTCTGTACGCCACTCACACCTTTGTACCGCCAACGCCAGGCCCTATCGCCGCCGCAGGCAACTTAGGTTTAGAGTCCAACTTAGGCTTAGTGATCGGTGTGGGTCTCTTTGTGGCCGCCGTTGCGGCACTCGCGGGTATGTTATGGGCAAACCGCTTTGCCGATGTTGAGCCCGATGGTGAAGGCGCAGAAGAACTTAAAGCGCAGGCCAGTGACTATGAAACGCTGAAAAAAAGCTATGGCACGTTACCAAGTCCATTAAAAGCTTTCGCACCGATTTTTGTGCCTATCGTATTAATTTGTTTAGGTTCTATCGCTAACTTCCCTTCAGCGCCTTTGGGTAAAGAAGCTGTGTTTGATGCGCTCGTGTTCCTTGGTCAGCCTGTTAATGCCCTGATGATTGGCCTGTTTTTATCCCTGCTGCTGTTAAAGGGTGAGAATAAGATCAGCGAATTTAGCGAACGCATCAGCCAAGGGCTCGTCACTGCCGCGCCGATTATTTTAATCACAGGTGCAGGCGGTGCCTTTGGTGCGGTATTAAAAGCCACGCCTATCGGTGACTTTTTGGGCACATCACTGTCGGCACTGGGTATCGGTATCTTCATGCCATTTATCGTCGCTGCCGCGCTTAAGTCAGCGCAGGGTTCATCGACGGTAGCGTTAGTCGCAACCTCTGCACTGGTTGCGCCTATGCTTGGCGATATTGGTCTTGGTAGCGATATGGGCCGAGTGTTAACAGTAATGGCGATTGGCGCAGGTGCGATGACCGTTTCCCACGCCAATGACAGCTTCTTTTGGGTCGTCACCCAATTTAGCCGCATGAGCGTCAAACAAGCCTATAAAGCCCAAACTATGGCGACCCTAATCCAAGGTGTAACGTCCATGGTAACTGTGTATGTGCTAAGCCTAGTGTTGCTCTAATATTAATGAGTTCTTGATTCAATATTGTCCCTTGGGCACATACTGTGCCCAAGATATAGTTCTGTTATACGCCCTAATAATTGCAACAGATTAATGTGCCAGTGATGGATATAAATTCCTTTATATCACCTCAGTTTTAGCACAGGGATGTTGCTGCGCCCAACGTAAGTGGCCTTGGGTTTAGTGTTCAACATTTAGCCCTGTTTTATCCCATTTAGCTGTAGGATTTTTAATGAAAATAGTTATCGCCCCCGACTCATTTAAAGAAAGCTTAAGCGCGCTCGAAGTGGCCAACGCCATAGAACAAGGCTTAAAACAAGTGATCCCCGACTGCGACATAGTCAAAATACCCGTTGCCGATGGTGGCGAAGGCACAGTGCAATCTATGGTGGACGCCACGGGCGGCAGTATTGTCAGCTTAGAAGTCATGGGGCCACTGGGACATAGAGTGCAAGCACACTATGGCATTCTTGGTGAAGGTATTCTCAGCGCTGCGATCAATACAAGTTCTGCTTCAGTTTCACGTGCAGATCCAACGAACAAATCGCCACATCGAGGCGCGATTGCCGTGATTGAAATGGCCTCAGCGTCTGGGCTACACCATGTGCCGAGGGAGCAACGTAACCCGCTGCTTACCACAAGTTATGGCACGGGCGAGCTAATTTGTGATGCGCTTAATCGGGGGATAAAGCACATCATTTTGGGGCTAGGCGGCAGTGCCACCAACGATGGCGGCGCGGGTATGGCCCAAGCGCTGGATATTTTATTGCTTGATGGCCAAGGTAAAACGCTACCTTCTGGCGGCGCAGCGCTGGCGAAACTCACCCAAATCGATATATCAAACGCTCATCCACTCTTACGTGAGTGCAGCTTCGAAGTTGCCTGCGATGTTGACAATCCACTGTGTGGCGAACGCGGCGCATCGGCAATTTTTGGTCCGCAAAAAGGTGCGACGCCCGAGATGGTTAAGCAGCTAGATGCCGCGCTTGCCCATTATGCCAATGTGATTGCTCGCAATGGCATTAGCGATCACCGCGATCATGCCGGAGCTGGTGCTGCTGGCGGTATGGGTCTTGGCGTGATGGCTTTTTTAAATGCCGAGCTTAAACCTGGGGTTGAGATTGTAATGCAAACCGTTGGCCTTGCGGACAAAATCCGTGGTGCCGATTTAGTGATCACAGGTGAAGGCCGCATCGATGGTCAAACCGTGTTTGGTAAAACCCCAATGGGCGTGTTAAAGCAAGCCAAACTGCAGGGCATTCCCACTATCGGTATCGCGGGCTGCCTCGGTGAAAACGCCAATGCCATATTGGATCACGGTATGGCGGCTATCTTCCCTATCATCCCGCACTTAAGTCCACTTGATGATGTACTGGCCAATGCCAAGCTAAACCTTTGCAATACCGCCCGAAATATCGGCGCGGTACTCATGTTAGGCCAACGCTAATACTGGAACTAATACTTAAGTAATTCCCTCTGTTTAATGATTTGAAGAAAGGCGCCATAACGGCGCCTTTGCTTATTTAGGCCGCAACGCTTTGGTAATACCAAATTTTAGTGCTTGATGCCTAAAAGGCCTTGCAGTAAAGTGAGCTCCCTTTTTAGTATTCCGCTGATTGAAAATTTGAGAGTCACTGATCGCGCATCACTGGTCGAAAGTCACTGGTCCGTTATACTCTTCGAGCAAATTTGCGGTTTCACTATAAAAATTAATAGACGGCAAGCCCCATGACCCAGAAACTCCCTCGCCAAGCCACAGCATCCGAAGAAAGTCTGCTCCGCATTTTTACTGCACCGGAAGATGCAGGATCAACGCTGAGTATTATCGAGCAGAAGCTCTCCGAGGACTTAGCAGGCTTTTTGGGTGACAGTATCGCCGCGCTCGAAAAACCCTTGTCGGAAATTGAAACCGATTTTCAAGCCTTTGAGATCCCAACTCAGCCGCGTTTTGTCTCCGATTACACCGACGAAATTATGCAGAATCTGGTGGCGCATTCTGTACACACAGCAGCACCGAGTTTTATCGGCCACATGACGTCGGCACTGCCCTACTTTGTGTTGCCGCTGTCGAAAATGATGGTGGGACTGAATCAAAATCTGGTCAAAATTGAAACCTCAAAGGCATTTACGCCGCTTGAGCGTCAAGTGCTCGGCATGATGCACCATTTGATTTACGACCAAGATACGGATTTTTATCAAAGCTGGATGCACAGCGCCAATCATTCCCTCGGCGCATTTTGCTCCGGCGGCACGGTTGCCAACATCACGGCCCTGTGGATTGCCCGTAACCAATTATTGAAGGCCGATGGCGAGTTTAAAGGCGTCAGCCGCGAAGGTTTACTCAAGGCACTGCGCCACTATGGCTATGACGATTTAGCGATTTTAGTCTCGGAGCGCGGTCACTATTCGCTAGGCAAAGCCGTCGATCTGCTTGGTATCGGTCGTGACAATATCATCAGCATTCCCACGGGCATCGATAACAAGGTCGATGTCGCGAAAATGCGCCAAGCCGCCCTTGAACTTGCCAGTAAAAACATCAAAGTGTTGGCGATTGTTGGTGTGGCTGGCACCACTGAAACCGGTAATGTTGACCCACTGACAGAGTTAGCGGCGCTGGCAAAAGAGTTAAATTGTCATTTCCATGTAGATGCGGCGTGGGGCGGAGCAAGTTTATTATCCAATAAATACCGCCACTTACTCGCAGGTATCGAACTTGCCGATTCAGTGACCATTGATGCCCACAAACAAATGTACGTGCCCATGGGCGCGGGCATGGTGTTATTTAAAGACCCAGAGTTCGCCCACGCCATCGCCCATCACGCCGAATATATTCTGCGCCGTGGTTCAAAGGATCTCGGCAGCCAAACGCTGGAAGGCTCACGCCCCGGCATGGCGATGTTAGTGCACGCTTGCTTGCAAATCATCGGCCGCGATGGGTATGAAATCTTAATCAACAACAGCCTTGAAAAAGCGCGTTATTTTGCAGAGCAAATCAAAGCCCATAAGGATTTTGAACTGGTTACTGAACCAGAACTGTGTCTGCTGACTTATCGTTATGTCCCTGCCAGCGTCCAAGCCGCCATGCAGTTTGCTATTGAGCAAGCTGACACAGTAAAACTTGCGCACTTTAACGAGCTGCTCGATGGCCTCACTCAGTTTATTCAAAAGCACCAACGCGAACAGGGTAAATCCTTCGTCTCCCGCACCCGCATTCAACCCGCGCGCTACTTTAGACAACCCACAGTGGTTTTTCGAGTGGTATTAGCTAATCCTTTGACTAGCCATGAGATCCTTAATCAAGTGCTTATCGAGCAAGGTGAAATTGCCACATTAGATAAAGAGTTCTTACCTGCGCTATTAGCTATGGTCAATGAATAGCGAGCGAGTTGGCATAAGCTTTAAATCTTATTTAAATCCAGAGTGTTAATCAAAAACAGCCGCAAATATTTGCGGCTGTTTTTGTTTGTTGAGCTAAATTTGCGGAAAGCTTGATGAAATAACAAAGATTAAAGGTTTATGTACAGTCGTAGATACGCCGAATTCCATTGCTTCCGTGACACGCCGTAAAGCCATCCATGGCGGCTCTGCGATGATATCCATATCATCGAAGGTCACGTCCGCAATCGAATTCGGCTTAGCAAATCTCGGTGTAATTTGCGGCAACGTTTTAAAAAGATGGAAGTTTAGCTATTGCGCTTGTTCTACCCCTTAATCAATTAAACGACGAACAGACGGGACGCGATTAACGCCACAAACACGCCGACAGCAATCGCCACAAAAGTTAAGCATGGTTTTCCCCTTGGGATACGCTGCCTCACGGCGGGCTAACGTGCCAACGCTTCACAGCGTTGGCTAAATACGCTTATAGGTACACGAAGATTTTAGGCAGGAGAAAAGCGTACCCGTTAACGGGTACGTGAGTGATTATGGTTGAATTATATCTTTAATTATTTTTTTCTTTTGAGCGTCTATATTACCCACAACCATAAAAAATGTGTCTTTAGTGCTAAAATTTTGTCTAAATATGTCATCCCCGACAGTTAAAAAACTTAACTCTCTATTAGAGTAAGATAATTTATTGATTACCTCTCCAATGTTCCGTATAAGAATTAACATTTTTTGATATATCATAACTTGATATACTTTCATATTCTACGGTACTAAACTCCTCTAATGAAAGGGCTCTACTTTTATAAACTGCATAGCTTTTATTCAATGTGTAATGTTCAGTAGCAACCCTTAAACCAAGAGACTCAAGCAGTTCAAAAATCGCATCATCAAACTCGCGAATAATATCAAATTTATCTTTAATGCTTACACTTCCAAGCCGAACAACACCAGTTCCTAAGCTACCTCCACGACCATAAATTCTGGCAAAGGAACTTTGACTAAATAAATTGTCAAAAAAATCCCTATATAGAACTTCAACATCATTTATGTCTGATGTAAATTCAAATTTATTTGGTTTGTTTTTTGGGAATAAAAGATTGTAAAAAGAGTTAAAGCTAACAATCTTTACATCACTATCCAATAGTTTACTATCCAACTCTTCAGTAATTATTTTTCGATGATGAAAATAATTGCTATAAGTATTTTGTGATATTGATATTTTAATTTGATACTGAGTTTCCTCACTTTTATGCAAGAGAGCTGCTAGTGCAAGTAATGCAACTGTAGCCTTCGCCACATCAATTGGAAAACTGAATAGACTGGTAAAATAGGAAAAGCAGATGTTTGAGGCACACAGCTTAGAGTCATATTCCAAAACATCATTAATTATTATCGAGATTGATGACATGGTAAATATAATCAAACCAATAATAAAAATAATTTGAAAAGGCCTGTAGTCTTTTAGTTTTACTGTGCTCATAAATGTATAATAGTAGGTTGGTTTTACTAATGTTAATCATATGAACAAACTTAATCAATGAACTATTTTTCTTAGTTTATGTGCACAATTTAACTATTTCTATTTTGCCTCCTTGAATATTTCCTTTACTACCTGATTGGTATTCATATCCTTCATCACATTATCCAATGGAACCAGCTTCGCCAGCACATTGGGGCTGATATCCATTTCTGCGGCCATCATACGGCGGTCGGCGGCGCGGCTTTGGCGACCACAGCGAATAATGGTCGCATTACCTAATGCGGATTTGTCGGATTTGGCGATAATTTAAAGAGACACCCATTGTTAAATGTCTAAAAGTGGTTGTAAGCATTACTCGGTTTACTTTGCATGACTTGCAAACAACACAATAGCAGAAGGAGTTCACCTTCCCCTCGGAGTTGCCGCAGGGCGAATAGACAAATTGCGTGAGTCTTGCCATGGATGGCAAGCTAGCTTTCGCAGGTGCAGGAATGCATCCTTCGGAAGCGATAGCAAATTTGGCAATGAGCACAAGGGGCTTTCAACTCCGTTGGGGCGTCTTGGAGCATCCAAGGAGGATAGGACGAGCAGTCCTCCTTGGTCAGGTGTGGGGTGAAGCCCCACGACCTTGTTTTGTTTTTTATGCCACGACAGAAAAGAGTGAGGACACCCACATGTTTTTAAGATTAAAAATGAATATATGCCCTGATGTACCGACTTGAAAAGGGAAACTGATAGTGCGGGAACTGGCTAAAAAGGTACCCAGGAATTAACGAAATTAAGCACTCTTATGGAAGTGGCCGTTGGCGGCATGGCCGCTCATTCATATCTGACCCATAGGAGTAGGGGGAATATCACTATTATGTCGGGAACATAATTGACCATGTGACCGTGGCATTCGCGCATCCATATGCAGTAGATGCCGCCGTCGACCCCTCTGGGATGACTTTTATTATTTAAGCAGAGCGTGTCACTGGAATGAGAGTGCTTAATTGTGTCGCTGAATTTATAGTTTCAACATCAACACATCACTATATCAAGGAACGACTATGTACTTTATTGCAGCTTTTGGTCTATTGATGTTGTTATTAAGCCTAGTGATGGTTGTAAAACCTGCGTCTTTCTCGAAGGGTATTATTTCATTTAGCGAGCAGCCCTACTTCCATATTGCTGAAGTGTTTAGCCGAGTTATTGCGGGTCTCATTTTTACCCATTACTCAACCGATACTCAGTTTCCACAGACCATTTTTGCGATAGGTATTGTATTGTTCAGTGTTGGAATGGGCTTGGCGTTAACGCCTCCAAGGTTACATAGGAAGTTTGCGCTATTGTCTGCTCAATACTTCAACAATAAATTCCGTTTAATTGGTCTATTTTCCATCCCGTTATCTTTGTTACTTATCTATTCTGCTGTTGGCGCCTAAAAAATAGTATGCAATCCAACAACAAGGATTTTGTCACAATAATTTAGTTTTAGCTAAAGCATCGCCACTTGTAAAAAACAATGCTAAGGTAATGATTCGTATAACAAGTATAGCTTTCTAAGCAGAATCTGTCGGAGAAAAAGGATGTTTATCAGATATATTTTAATGCTCACTGCCGTGCTGCTATGCCTTTACCCTGTTTGGGGATTAGTGAGCCCAGCAAGCTACTTGCAGGAGATATTAGAGGTTTATCCCGATGCGGAACAAGCCAGTCATACTCAAGTACGAATTACGGCGGCTATTTTATGGATAAGCAATCTGACGCTATCATTTGCGTTACTATTTATTGCAAAATTCATTAAAAAACCTCAAACGTACAAATTCGCGAAAATATCGTCTATCGCATTAATTATCTATCCATTTATTCTGACGATAACAGAGGCAATTTCTCACAGTATTCTATACCGCCACCTAGAACATCCTACGTTGACAATCGAGTTTTCAGCGCAAAAAATGTTCTATTTCGTATTTGGCCTGATCATTCTGGGAATTTATCAATCCCAACAAGAGTACAAACGCGCCAAAGAAAATGGTTAATTTATCAACACACTTTAGGGAAAAACCATTGAAGTTCTTTATCTCTTTTATCTTTGCTTTTCTTGGCTCAAAATTATTATTCAAATACTTCGATTTTCACTACGAAATTTTTAGCGACCCTTTTGATCCATTGAAATTTATTATTGATACGGGGGTGTTCGTTGTTATTTTTATATCAACACAGATACTGTATGAAAAATATTGGGAAAAACGAATAAACAAGAACAGACATAATTCCCCCAACTAATGCACATAGGGATAATGCGCAGAGGGATCATGAATAATATATGCTGTTAACACGCTCACAAGCGCTAAGCGACCAATCGAAACCAAATAGGAACTGAAAACTTTATATGCGAAAAAACATTCTCCCACTGATAATGCTAAGTCTTGGCGCATTGCCTCTATATGCTCCAGCACAGGACACCAGCGCGTTATGGGGCAAAAAATACGTTGAAGTGAAATCGAGTTTATTGGCAGCTGGCTGGGTATTAGCGCCCGTAGCAGAAGATGAAACGCCAATGACAGAAGATTACCCTGAAATAACCTGTGGTAACGGCGCGATGGCCATTTGCTCTGTCGGCTTTAAGCGAGAAAAAACTACGCTTGCCTTAGTAGTTGAGTCTATTGAACAAGTGCTTGTTGTGACAGGTGAATACTAAATAGCCCAATAGATGATGTTAAACTCAGCCTAAGCATCTAATGTAAACGAGGTAGTGATGTCATCTGTCCCCCAATCAAAACAAGAACTTGAATTGGCTATTTACTCAGTTTTCCCCAAATTGATGGCTGACTATCGTTCAATCCCAACCCAAATGTCCCGTGTGTGCAGCATAGAAGGAAACATCAAAGGTACACAAATTAGTGTAAGTGATACCGTCGCTTACCTTATTGGTTGGGGTAAATTAGTGCTCAAATGGTACGAGTTAACATCGCAAGCACTCCCCGTTGATTTTCCCGATACGGGTTATAAATGGAATCAACTGGGATTATTAGCAGAGCGATTTCATCATGAATATAGCCAATGGCAATATACTGATTTACTTGATGAATATGAAATTACAATGGAAAAACTATCAACGCTGATTGCAAGTCTCAGTGATCAGCAACTGTACGGCATAACTTGGTACGATAAATGGACTCTGGGCCGTATGATCCAGTTCAACACTTACTCCCCGATGAAGAATATACGTACCAAAGTACGACGATTCAAAAAAGACAATGCATTACCCTAGTAAACAACTCTTTTAAGCACGGAGGTATTCATGCCAAGTACCCACACTCACCCGCAGTTAGGTCCAAATCCCAACGATAAAGCGCCGATGAAAGGCTTTCCCCAGGTTGGCTTTCTTAAAAATTTTATTTCCCGCGAGAACATTATCGTCGGTGATTACACTTATTATGACGATCCAGCAGGTCCTGAGAGGTTCGAGTCGAATGTACTTTATCACTTTGACTTTATTGGCGATAAACTGAATATCGGTAAATTCTGCGCCATTGCGAAAGACGTGAAATTCATTATGAATGGCGCTAATCATCAAGTATCTGGCTTCTCGACTTATCCTTTTTATATCTTCGGCAATGGCTGGGAGAAAGCGGCGCCCAAGCCCGAAGATTTACCTTTTAAGGGCGACTCCTGTATCGGTAACGACGTATGGATTGGTTATAACGCCACTATCATGCCTGGGGTGAAAATTGGCCACGGCGCCATTGTTGCCAGTCAATCCGTAGTAACAAAAGATGTACCACCCTACGCTGTGGTTGGCGGTAATCCTGCCACAGTGATCAAGCTGAGATTCGAGCAAACTGTGATAGATGAGCTTGTTGCCATCGCTTGGTGGGATTGGCCGATAGAGAAAATAACTCAACACCTAGAGGCTATCGCGGGTGCAGAACTCACAACATTACAGCAGGCGACCTAAATAACGCCTATCGCGAGCAAGACTAAACAAAAAATCTTAAGCGACAAGCATTAAGCAACACATATTAAAAAAACGCCATTAAACGCAAACAAAATCCTATATGCGCAATTTTGTACAAAAGCACTGAGGGTTTCTGGGTTACTATCAGGCACAACCCGCCCATTTATACACTAAACACGGAGGCCTAGTGTGAACACAGAACATGCGGCCTACCAGATTGCCGATGAATTAGGTGGCCTCGAGTTACTCAATGCCCACTACCATAAACAAAACTTTAGTCGGCACACCCACGAAGGTTACACAGTCGGCGTTATTGAAACGGGGGCGCAGCGTTTTTATCGCACGGGTGGCAACCATGTGGCGCCAAAGCACAGCATCATTCTCGTCAACGCCGACGAAGTCCATAATGGTTGTAGCGCCACCGAGGGCGGTTGGTCCTATCGTGCCATGTATCCAGTACCCGCACAGTTTGCCAATATTAACAGTGAGCTAGCATCAAACCGCGGTGCACCCTATTTCCCTGAGCCCGTAGTGTACGATCCTGAATTAGCCGAATTACTGCGCTTCACCTTTACGACTTTAGATACATCGGACAATCGCTTACTGCGCGAAAGCTTAGTCTATTCAAGCTTGACGCAGTTGATGGCGCGCCATGGCAAGCATCGTCCAAGCGACAACTTCGCGGCAATAGCTAAGCCTTCATTAGCACTGGTGAAATCCTTTATCGACGATCATCCCGCGGCCGATATCTCCCTTGAAGAACTGGCAACGCTTGCAGGATTAAGCCCCTATTATTTACTCAAACAATTTCAGCGTTATTACGGCTTACCGCCCCACGCTTACCAAATTCAGGCAAGAGTGAGACTCGCCAAAGGAAAAATCAAACAAGGCTCACGGCTGCTCGATGTCGCCCTCGATTGTGGTTTTCACGATCAAAGTCACTTGAATCGACATTTTAAGAAGACAGTCGGTGTTACGCCAGGGCAATTTGCCAAAGAAATAGGCCGCAATATTATCCAAGCCTAAACAACCACTTTAAGTTAATCTGTCATGCTCATTCTTGCTTTCTCCTCGATTGACTAAGCAAGCAATCTTATCAAAGCATTTATTGTTTAACAGCAACCCCGTCGCCGCTATTTTTAGGAGCCAAAGTGACCACCGACAAGCTTATAAAACCTGATGTTTATCCTGTGCATCCCACAAAATCCAAGGCATTTTTAAAAGGCACCTTGGCCATGATGCCGTTGACGATAGCGGTTGTACCTTGGGGCATTTTAGCCGGCTCCTTCGCCATTGAGGTTGGGCTAACGCCCATTGAGAGCCAAGCCATGTCGGCGATTATCTTTGCGGGCGCGGCTCAATTAGTGGCGCTCGGCATGGTGAAAGCCGGTATTGGTCTGTGGAGTATCTTAATTACGACATTACTCATCACCTCACGCCACCTGTTATATGCAATGGCGATGCGCAGTCAAATCAGTCCGTTGCCGTTAAAGTGGCGCCTAACATTGGGCTTTTTACTCACAGATGAACTGTTTGCCATCGCCAATCAAGGCAAGTTACATAAGTTCGACCCTTGGTACGCCCTTGGCGGCGGTTTGAGTTTCTATATCGGTTGGAACATAGCCACACTACTTGGCATAGTGGCGGGCAATGCGATCGAGAATTTAGATGAGATGGGATTAGATTTTGCCATCGCAGCCACCTTCATCGCTCTGGTCGTTCCTACCATAAAAAAACCATCGATTCTCGTCTGTGTATTAGTCTCGCTCACCCTTGCAGTGGTATGCGCCGTTTTTAAAATTCAAGCGGGACTGCTCATTGCCGCCATTGCGGGAATGACGGCAGGTGTACTTTACGCCAAAGTGACCAAGGAAGCGGAACGCGCGGAACAATCCGCCAGTCAGTTAGCAAGCGCACAGACCAAAACAGAAGTGGATACTGGAGTTGGGACTGACATTAAGACAAAAACATTGTCAGGAGAAAAAGCATGATTTGGTTAATGATCTTTTCAATGGCGGCGGTTGTGTTTATCAGTCGTCATTTACTACTTGAGCCTAAACTACCGCTGCGATTAAGTAAGGGCACCCAGACCTTTTTAAGTTACTCGGCCCCTGCGGTACTCACTGCGATCTTTGCGCCCATAGTGTTTGTGCAGGAAGGTCAGCTCGATCTGAGCCTAGACAACAGCTATCTCATCTGCGCCGTAGTCGCTACAGTGTTGGCGCTCGTCACCCGTAATACCTTGCTAACCACAGTGCTGAGTATGGGACTGTTTTTCTTTATCCACTAAGTCAACAAAGAGTCAGTGCTCAGCAACGGCACTGACTCTTGCATCAATCACTTACACTGTCCCTACCACTCTTTTACACAGCCTAACCCCCTCTGAGACATCGCCCCCTAGAAAATCACTTCCACGTTAACTTGATCTTCCACAATCTTCATGTATTTAGGCTCTTATGTCTGTGCAACTAACAGTATCGGCTTTAACGGTATTTCACACATCGACGATAATGGAAGAGTGATGATATTTATCAGCAATAACAAAGACTCAAACAATAAAAACAAAATACTTAACCTAACTATATTCAAACTATTTAGTCTCTAAAACGTCCATTCAGAAATGTTATTTACAGCATCTATTACGGCACTAATCTCAGTATTTTTCTCGGTATAGTTCTCGGAATGAAGAGTCCATTTAAAAGTTTTACATAATAAAATGCCGCATAAATATTAATCCACATTCAAAAAACCAACCCACTAAAAATTAAAGTAAATACACTATATTATAAAGTTCTAAATACCGTTTAAGAATAAAGTAATTAACATTTTTTAACCAGATTAAAACACACCTTAAATTAATTCATTTTTATTTTGTTTAATAAAAATAAAAGTGCTAGTTTTTAGATGTGCCTAGCAGTAATGATTATTTATATGATTTAGAACTACATATAATTGCCATCGGCGCTCTCAATGAAAGGACGTATTTTATTAAAATAAAGGAACAATCATGAGAACAAAATCTAGCCTGGGTATATTAACGTTATCCTGTTTAACCGCACTTGGAACTGTTTCTTTGTTGGCCGAAGCTGCTATTCCGAATACTATTCCAAAACTGTCAATGGTAGAACACGCTGCCCCTGATCTTGATTCGCTTAAAAATGATGCAATTAACGACCCCTCGTTTATCAGTTCGTTATTCTCCTTAGGACACCATCTTGGATATGCATGGGCTGGCGGTACAGCATCCCAGTATGTTGGTGAAGACATCGAAGTCAGAAGAGAATCGAGCAACGAATACTGTCTTAGAGCCCGCTATAACGGCAATGATCCTTATGCAAGCGGCTACAGAGCGAATGAACGTTTGAAGGTAAATTTACAAAATATTCATTTCGTCACTAATCCTCAAAGTCTAAAGTTAGGTTCACCTCAAGTTTATGATCGTGAGGCTATTTATACTGCTCCTGTGGTTATCTATAACTGGGGCGATACCGAAGATACCGGTGTGGCCACCCTAAACTATGATTACACCACTAGCTGGGCCAAAACCGATAATTTCTCCTTCTCCGAGAAAATTGGCGTAACCAATAAATATGAAGTGGGTATTCCAGGAATAGGTGGAGCGAGTTCTGAAATCAGCGCCGAATTTTCTGCCAGCCAAGGTTGGAGTGAAACCGACGGCAAAAGTACAACGATTTCGAGTCAGGCGCAGTACCGCGCAATTATGCCGCCTCGCAGCAAACGTTATATCTCAATCACCCTATTTAAACAAAAGGCGGATGTCCCATACACCTCAAGTTTATATATGATGTACGATATAAAATATGAGAACTTCTTAAAATGGGGAGGTAATGCGCATATTAATCATCCGACAAATAGACCTAACTTCCCTTACACCTTTGGCGGAGCGAATGCGAATAATCTAAATGGGCCAGAAGCCTTAGTCGATCAATATCTTCATCAAGATATAAATGGTTATGGTGTATGGGATTGGCCTGCAGCGATTAATTCGGCACAGTCAAAAAGTGGGTTTGAGTGGCAATTGGCTAATATTGTTAGACAACATGGCGCACCTATCAACGGTAAATTTACCGCAATAGATTCGAGTCAATTTAATATCGATGCCAGTGAATCCTATCCACTAACGGATGAAGACATTGCTAATCGTCCTAAAAGCGCTCAAAAATTAGGACTGAGTCGCAATATTCAGGTTGCCGTCGGCGAGCTCCAAAACAATGATGAAGATGGATTAATCAAAAAACTGAATATTTCGCAATCAAGTGAAGTCATGTTAAACAATTAAAAACGGTGAGCTTAGGCTCTCAATAACTACTATGACACCAGTATCAGAGAGATCTCGATACACCTAGCGAATTACTAGAAAGTTACTAGGCAAATTAAAAATGTAATACAAAGCCACTCATTCGAGTGGCTTTTCTTTCGCTTCTGCTCGCGCCTTTGATTGCTCATCCATCAGGCAAATATAATCTTCAAGCTCTTGCCCAAGAGTGAGATCAAAATGACGGTTTAACCGCACAAGACCTGTGATGCGATCGACCCTGAAATTACGAAAATCAGCACGTAGCTCACACCATGTCAGTAAGGTCCAAGTACCACGCCAAAAATAGATGGCGAGCGGCCTAACTTCCCGCTCGGTGACATCCAGTTTGACGTCTTGATAGAAGAGTTTGACGTATTCGCGGCGCTGAGCCGCATTACGGAGGGGATCGAGGAATTGAAACTCATTGGAGTCGAGGTAAAAGTCCGGTGAAAACATCAAGGATTGATAGGCTTGTAGTCGTTTTGGTAGTACGGCTTCGACTTTGATCATCGCCTGCCTCGCTGCGCTACCAAGCTCCTTACCACCCCAAGTTTGCACCATACGCATGCCAACTTGAATCGCTTCCAGTTCGGCTTCGTTAAACATCAAGGGCGGAACATTGACCTCATGGCGCAACAAATAGCCGACACCCGCCTCCCCTTCAATGGGAATGCCACTTAAACACAAATCCTGCACATCACGGTAAATCGTGCGTGTAGAAACCTCTAACCGCTCAGCCAACTCTTGGGCTGTGGTTAAGCGTTTATGTTTAAGAATTTGCACTATTTGAAATAGGCGATCGGCGCGGCGCATTAGCTCTGGTTTAACCCTTTATCTATCAATCAATTGATTAAGTATTATTACCCTAGGTCAATCGCTGGTATGTCCTTGAATACACACTTGAGTGTTTTTACGATTTGAATCATAAAATCCCGATATAGATCTCAACCTCAGTAGCACTAAGATAGACTTCAAAATCCGTTTGATAGCGTCGCTGATGAGAGCAATCAGCCGCGCTAAAATAACCCCACACTTGTCCCCAGAGATCGATAACACACTGGGGCATATCACCCTGAGCTGTGAATTTAAGGTACTTGCCCGCGTTAAGCTCCAATGGCGTAAAATGACTTGCATCAACAGGGGCATCAATTGCCTTACCCACCAGCACAGAAAACTCGCCATTCATGTCTGACTCATAGTCATAATACACGCCATACATGGGCGAATTGAGCATAGCGGTGAGCTGGGATGATTCAAAAAAGGCTTGCCACAGACTACCTATTCTCGCGCTATCGACAGACATTTCTGCCCGATTATTCGTGCGGGTGCTTAGTCCAAGTAACGGTCGAGCATCAATATAAACCACATCCATCTTTGTTTCTTCCATAGAAATCTAAACCAATAGGTTAATGTTAGCGTCGTGCCTAAGGGCACGACGCTAACAATTTAACACTCGAAACTACTTATCCTTAGACCACAGACCGACTTTATTGCCTTCACTATCGGCAAATAACGCGATGTAACCACACTCTCCACCATTAATCGGCGTCACTGGCAGCAAAATATTCACATTGGCGGCAGCGAGTTTATCCACTAGCGGTTGTAAGTGGGTGCTGAAATGCAAATACACTGTGCTGCCCTGCATTGACGGCTGACTCATACTGCACTTGACTAGCCCTATGCTCGCCGCACTCGCATCCTCAGTGACTATGCTCGCATATTCCATGTCTTCCATATCGTCACGTTTAAACTCAACCCCAAAATGCTGTTGATAAAAAGCAATGGCACGGTTCATGTCACTGACAGGAATTTCACCCCAAACTAACGGTGCAATAGATAACATTTTCACTTTCTCCTTGTTGAAAAAATATCAATGATTCAAAACCTTATTCGTACAATTCAGGACAGAATCATTAACGGGCGACAACAAGAATAAAACAAGGCTACTGACAGCATGATGTCAGTAGCCTTTTAATAAAAGTGAATTTTGGCGTTTTAACTTAACCAGCAACCAAGATTATTTTGGCAAACTGGTTTGATGTGCCTGAATAAAATCATCCATAGCTTTGCTCGCCCTCGCTTGGGCACTGGCTAAGGTATCTGTATCAACCATAGTTTCTACCACTTCGTAGTAGCACTTAATTTTAGGTTCTGTGCCAGATGGTCTGACGATCACCCGAGCCCCGCCCGCTAAGCAGTAAGTCAATACATCGCTCGGTGGTAAGTCGATTTTCTCAACATTTCCATCGGCAAAACGACGCTCAAGTGCCTTTAAATCATCGGTTGAGAGCACATCTAACTCACCAATCTTAACCGGTGGATGCTCGCGCAAATAGGCGCCAATATTGGGCGTGTCAGGTTTTAGCGCAATGCTCACCTGCGCATTGAGATGGAAGCCATGCTCACGGTAAATTTGCTCGAGTCTGTCCCAAATCGTTTGCCCCTTCGCCACCAGCTCGGCAGTTAATTGGGCGAATGCCACCAGCGCCGACAAGCCATCTTTATCCCACACCATACTGCCCACCGTATAGCCAAGGGCTTCTTCATAGGCAAACAGGAACTGATCCTCAGGCGAAGTTTTTGCAATCCCCACATTCATCAGCCACTTAAAGCCGGTGAGCGTGGTAAAGCTTTGCGTGCCAAACCCTTGAGCAATTTTAGATAACAGGCTCGATGACACTATCGTTGTGCCCGTAAGTCGTTGATTATCTTTAGCGTGAGATAGCAAGTAATGTCCAAAGAGCACGCCGACTTGATCGCCCGTCAACATCTGATACTCGCCATCCTCTTTACGCACTGCAACCGCAAAACGGTCGGCATCGGGATCGTTAGCACAGGCGAGCATAGCGCCGTGTTTTTTCGCCTCGGCAATCACTAAATCCATCGCACCCTTTTCTTCAGGGTTTGGGAAGTTAACCGTCGGGAAATCGCCATCGGGTTCACGCTGGGAGGCAACCGAATACACTTGGGTGAAACCTGCATCTTTCAATACCGTTTCGGCCATTTCAGCACCCACGCCGTGCATGGCGGTATAGGCTAAACTGACCTTTTCAGGAGCGGTATGGTTTTGCAGCACCTCAGCTTGCTGAACGCCATGACGATAGCTTTGGTAAAAATCGTCCTGCAGGATAATTAACTTACCTTGTTTTACCGCGTCATCATGCTCTAAAAACGGAATCGCTTGATTTGCGGCGCGCTCAATTTGCGCGGCAATACCAGAGTCGTGGGGCGGAATAATCTGCGCGCCATTCTCCCAATAGACTTTATAGCCATTGTATTGCGGCGGGTTATGACTCGCGGTCACCACAATGCCCGCTGCCGCATTAAAATGTTTTACCCCAAAGGCCACCAACGGCGTTGGCGCTACTTTGGACGTTAAGCGCACCTTAATCCCCATAGCGGTGAGCACACTCGCCGCATCATGGGCAAAATTGAATGAGTCGTGGCGGCCATCATAACCAATCACCACGCCACGCTCGGCTGCATCTTTAATCTGATCAAGTAGATATGCACCAAGACCAGCAGAGGTTTGGCGGATCACCAAACGGTTCATCCCCATAGGCCCAGCACCGACGACACCGCGTAATCCTGCGGTGCCAAACTCCAAGCGACCCGCAAAGCGCGCTGCGAGTTCGGCATCATTGCCACTATCAATTAGGGTTTGTAACTGGGCTTGAGTGCGAGGGTCTGGATCATTTTCAAGCCAATGGTTTACCTGTAACTGTAGATGGGTACTCATATCACGCCTCATTGAAAATCATTTGCAATCACCTTAGGAAAAAGCACGTAGAAGAACAAGCTAATTTGCATTAATTTCAAAATGAGCCAAGGGTATTGCCATAAAAAACGCACTATCTAACAGGTAATGCCAGATAGTGCGTTGGTGTTAACCTTAAACAAACTTCAACATTAACGAGAGGGTAAAGTGCCATCAAATACACGCACTTTGATATTCTTTTTCAGGTTATCTTGGTCTTGTTGCCATTCTTGCCACTGGGTGAGACTGATACTAAGCTGCAATGAAAAATCAGTAGAAATCCACTGTTTTTGCCCTTGAGTATATTTAGGTGCAGGGACTATGTTACTGGGTCCAACGAAGGACGCAGAACACATAAAGGTTTTGAAATACACTTGGTCAATCGATAAATCGAGGGCGCTGGGCGATGTTAAACATTGACCACTGCCCGGCTCTTGATACGAGGCAAATTGGTACAGGATTGCTGGTGTATTATTGGTACTATCAGGAACTGAAGCAGTTTGATGGCAAGATAAACAGCTACTTAATGCATTATCCGCAGGGCCATTTAAACGCCCATTACACCCTAAGTGTCCCGCATTGGTGTGCTCATTCAAACGGCCAACGACCTCTTGAAATACGGCGCTATCCTTAAGCCCTGTGATTGGGTTTTGAGGGAATGCTGCCGCTCCCACTGTTGCTGGCGGCGTGTCATTCCCCCACATTAATCCCAGAGGTGAGATACGATCCCAAGGATTTTTCTCTTTCGCTTTAAACTGACCATCGGCGACAAAAGTGCCATAGGCCCAGCCCACGGGTGAACGGCTGTCGCGCACTGCAATATCAAACTGCAATAAGTACACATCGGCGACAGAGCGCGGGCATTGCTCTGTTTCCTGTTGGAAACTACAGGCACTGCCATCGGCGTTTTTACATACACAGAAATCACTGGCACTGATATTGGCTTGCCAAACAGGTACATTTTCAAGGAAAGGATAGTTATTAGGCGTTGCAGTAGTAAACAATAACTTGCCAATCACACTGCCTTCATTAAATGCAAAATTTTGCTGGGGCATCACAGGTGATGGTGCCCCCGTCCATACCTTGCCAATGCTGTTTGCCGCCTGAGGATTATAAAAACCCACCGCCCACATAGTGGTTTTAAGGGAGCCTTGGCCTTTTATCTCCATAGTAACGGGGGCTTCTCGGGTCAAGCCATGGATAAATTCCCGCCCACTCATGGGATCATAGGTCTGATAGGGAATATGGTACCAAGAGCGCACCTTGTTGTTACACAGATCCCAGTCTTTACTGACATCGCCTTTGTCGATGTTTCCCTCTTGGATGTACTTCATCACAGCCCAGAGGTATTGCTCAGCTTGGGTATTTTTATCACTTTCACTCAGATTTTTATCGAAGGGATTGAATTTAAGCCAAGGTGCAGCGCTATCTGGTTTGGCACTCGAATAAGCATCACTGAGGCTAAAAATAGGCCCCTTCCAGCCAGAATAAGCTTGGTTGATGATGACTTGATTGTCCCACATACCTGTTTTTGTAAAAGCAGGATCTTGGAAGTAACTTGGATAGGCTCCAGTACAGGTTGAATTTGCGCTAAATCTAGTGTTAGGCGATTGCTCATCTGCAGCTTTTGCGTTGACTGCGGTCAATGAACAAACGGTGAGCAGAAGTATGGCGGTAATGTTGAGTTTCATAATATCGTCCTTGAAGAGTATTAGTCCTAAAAACTCCCTTTGTGAGCCAAAACTAACAACGGCTCGAATTAAGCATAGACTAATTTTTAACATCTTCTGTAAAGCTTAACGATTCACATATTAAGGATATAAAAAAGGCCGTTTAGCATGACTAAACGGCCGAAACATATTGCTTATTGGACTAGCCGTCCAAGCTATTTCTCAACTTCTTGCCCGCGCGTCTTCCACAGCGAATACAAAACACCTAAGACTAACAGACCAAAAGTCACACCAAGGGACACTGCTGTTGGGATAGTAAAGTCCACTATTCCCTCGTGATTGAAATACACTAAACCCACTTTCACCCCAATAAATACTAATACCACTGACAGCGCATATTTAAGGTATTCAAAACGATGCACCATAGCAGCCAACGCAAAATACAAAGCACGTAGCCCCAGAATCGCGAAGATATTCGAGGTATAGACGATGAAAGGATCTTGGGTAATCGCAAAAATAGCTGGAATGCTGTCGACTGCAAACACCAAATCCGCGGTTTCCACTAAGATCAACGCTAAGAATAACGGCGTCGCCCACCATCCTTTTGTTAACTGATGCTCTTCACCCCGTACCCAGAATTTTTCTTTATGTAGCGTTGGCGTAAAACGCATCTTAGTGCGTAACCATTTATAAAACTTATTGTCTTGGATATCACCGTGCTCATCGTTTGAGAAGAGCATTTTCACGCCAGTGAAAATCAAGAAGAGTCCAAATAGCACAAGTACACCTTGATACTGGGCAACAAGCACAGCACCAAGACCGATCATAATGGCGCGCAACACTATTACGCCCATAATGCCCCAGAAGAGCACTCTATGTTGGTATAAACGTGGGATACCTAAGCTACTGAAGATTAACGCGATAACAAATACGTTATCCATAGACAGTGATTTTTCAATCAGATAGCCCGTTAGGTATTCCATACCGGCGGTTGAACCCTTGTACCACCAGAGCCAGGCCCCAAACAATAAGCCCATACAGATATAAAAGGCTGAAAGCTTTAAACTTTCAGCCACGGTAATTTCATGCTGATCCTTGTGCAATACGCCAAGGTCAAAGGCTAATAACGCCAGCACAAAACCGAAAAACATTAACCAAACCCAAAGCGGGTAACCCACAAATAGGGTGGTAAAAAACTCCATAAGTCTCCTTAGTAACACATAACGACTGATCTAAATCAGTAAAGTTGAGCAGATAGACATTGACTCATTGTAGAAATATAAACTGTGAAATCTTATATGAAAAATGCAACTATCAAGATTAAAATTCTTTTACAATCAATATAATTATGGTGCTTATTTATACTTATGCCTCGAATAAGTTCACTTCCCAATCACAGCGCTTCCCTAAGAAAATCATCTAACCCACCCATTTGTGACATTCCTTTAGATAGCAGCCTCGAACAAGCGCGTAGATGCTCTACCAATAATGCAAAATTGCTATCAATCATAAAACTTACACTATCCATTAAACGACGAAATACAGCTAAATCAAGGCTAAAGCCGCTAAGATAAAACTGCCACAGTTGAATTATGGCCACTATTTAGCACTCATTTCTTAACTGAAAATGAATTAATTTAACCGCTTAGTATTGCTATAGCGAGCCTTAAAGAACGGCTAAAAATGTTAGTTATACAAAATATTCATCACTTTCAAGACCCTTGGCTGTTCCATATCATCCGAGTGTGATTAACTGCTGCAACAGCGCCGTCTTTTAGCGATCAAAAGCGCCGCGATAATCACAAATAATGAAAAATAATTAATAAAATTCATTACGATAAAATGAATCATTAGCTGCTCGGCGCATAAAGTGCCAGCATTGGGAGTCTTAAGTGTCAATAGAACAAAACCCGCCGCACGCAATGCAGGGCCAACAAGGCTCGCCCCCAGCTGAAATGCTATTTGGGCATCCTAAGGGCTTATTTGTCTGCTTTTTTACCGAAATGTGGGAACGCTTCTCTTTCTACGGTATGAAAGCATTACTGTTTCTTTACCTGATTAAATATCATCTATTTACCGATGAATTTGGTTACAACGTGATTGGTGCTTACGGTGCCTTAGTGTATGCCATGCCCGTAGTGGGTGGCTTATTGGCCGACCGCTATATCGGCATGCGCAAAGCGGTGATCTTTGGCGGTGTTTTATTGGTGCTCGGCCACTTAGGTATGGCCTTTGAAGGCCATCAAGCGGTTATCGTTGCGGGTGAAGTTCAACGGGATGAACAAGCGCTGCAAGTATTCTATTTATCCCTCGCCTTAATCATTGTCGGTGTGGGCTTTTTAAAACCCAATATTTCCACCATAGTCGGTCAGCTTTATCCTAAATCATCCGCTAAGCGAGATTCTGGTTTTACCATTTTCTACGCGGGCATCAACTTAGGCGCCACCTTAGCCCCGCTAATTTGCGCTTATTTAGGTGAAACCTATGGCTGGAAGTACGGTTTTGGTTTGGCAGGTTTAGGGATGTTAGCAGGTTTGTTGGTGTTTATTCGTGGCAAAAAACATCTGCAAGGCTTCGCCGAACCCAGAGATCCTGCGCGGATTTTAAAGAAAACCGCTGGCATAACGAAAGAACAATGGATTTACTTAAGCGCAATTGGCAGCGTAATCATAGTCTGGGGGTTGATTCAAACCCACTCCCTCGTACTTTCGATTAGCAGTTTATTACCCGCTGTGAGCCCAGTGATTTGGTTCTTGCACTCAGTATCACTAGTGCTCGCCCTCGGGATTGGCTGGTTCATGGTGAAACATTGTAATCCGATTGAACGTCAACAGATGTCGGCTTTGCTGCTTTTCATCGTTGCGGGTTTGGTCTTCTTTGGTTTATATGAGCAGACCTATGGCTCTTGGGTAGCATTTTCGGACCGTGTGATGGACCGTAACATGCTCGGTCTCGAATGGAGCGCGGGACAATTGACCTTCCTCGGTGCTTTCTTTGTGATCAGTTTGTCGCCTATCTTCGCTTGGCTGTGGCCAGCCCTCGCCCGTAAAAATTGCGACCTAAGCAAACCGGTTAAAACCGCACTCGGTATTTTGTTCGCGGGTTTATCCTTTATGGTGCTTGTGCTCGGGATCCAGATGCCGCTAAGCAGTGGCTTAGTGAGTATTTGGTTCTTAGTCGCGGCTTATTTTGTATTAGAAATCGGGGAGTTATTGTTGTCGCCCATAGGCTTATCTGCCGTGACTCAGCTTTCGGTAAAACGCGTAGTCAGCCTGATGATGGGTGCTTGGTTCCTCGGCACTTCATACTCTGAAATCTTAGCCGCCGAATTAAACAAACTCGCCGCGATTGATACCCAAGGCGGCGTGATAAGTGAAGTACCGAGTGCGATGGCGCTATACGAACAACTGTTTATCTTCTCGGCGCAAATTGGCGTGGTGATGGCATTAGTCTTCTTTGCCCTTGCGCCATTAATGAAAAAAATGATGCACGAGAAAATGGCAACTAACTCAGTTTAAGCATACAAACAAAAAGTCAGTTGGCTTACTTTCGCCCTCTGAGGCGACGGTAAGCCAAGACGATGAGGTGCAAAGCAAGTAACCCCGTAAAAGCCGCGCAGAAAAACAGTAATGCAATCGAGTTTACATCCCTAGGCGCATCACGATAAAGCCACCACCACAGCGGCCAGCCAATGGCCGATAAAGCCGTAAGCTGCCACATACAGCGTTTGCAGCGACCAATCTTTTGCCTGAAAATTGACGTTTTACAATCACCGCAACTCATAAATCCCCAATAGCATGATGGCAGTATATCTAAAACTAAAGCGACACTTTAAGCCTTGCCATCCCTTGATTAATAGAGACGAGCGCACGATAACCTAAATCTCGTTTAGCTGCGCTGATATCAAAATAATGGCTGCAGGATAACTGCCGTGCGACAAAACGCGTCATCATGGGCTCTTCTTGCTTCTTTAGGAGGTAATGTATACTTTCCAATACTGCGCCTACTACATAGGCCACAGATTGAGGCACACGCTTAGTCACCGGCGGCAAAGCATCGCAGGCCAAAATCAGATTGAGCATTTTGGCCATAGTGATGGGTTCATCATTACTCAGAAAATAGGCTTTCCCCTGACACTTAGGCTTTGCTTGGCACAGTTCTAGCGCGGCCAGCACATGGGCATAGGCGGCGTTGTCTATGTAGATGGTATCGACTAGCTTATCTTCGCGGCCAACCAGTTTAAGCTTACCTAAACGCCCGCGCGACAATACCCGAGGCACTAGATGGGGATCGCCAGGCCCCCATATCAAATGCGGCCTGAGTGCGACGGTTTTTAACGCATAGGGTGCAGTGGCTTGAGTCGTCACTTGGCTAGATACTTGAGTCACATCAGGATTCTCAAGTGGCATGTCACCCACTTGATTGGCATCAAGCATCATCTTTTCAGCGATCGCTTTAGAGTGGGCATAATGATTCAAGAATCTTGTAGCATAGGGAGTAGACTCATCAATACCCGATTCATCCTGCCCTGAAAAGGTCACACTCGGGGTACTGGTGTAGACTAACTTATCTATTTTTAATGCCTTACAAGCGGCAATCACATTGGCTGCGCCCTTTACATTCGGGCAAAAATAGCTGTCTCTGTCACCCCAAACACCCGCTTTAGACGCCACATGGAATACGATATCGCAGCCTTGCATCGCCTGTTGCAGCAGATCTTTATTGACTAAATCACCTTGCAGCATGACTACGCCCAGTGCTTCAAGTTCGGGATAATGCCCACGGGCAAAACCTGTGACTTTAATGCCCGCGGTTAACAATCTCAGGCAAATCGCTTTACCTAAAAATCCCCCCGCCCCCGTGACAAAGGCGTGTTGCACCCTAAGCGCGAGCTGCGCAAGTGCCGTTTGTTCAGCCGTATCAAATTGGGCAAGCGTCGTGCTCTTGATTGGGTCTTTCGTCATTAAGGGTATCCATTTCAGCACATTTACATGAACTTAAAGTCGGTGTAATAAGTTTAAAATAAGCACAAGGGCTTAAAAATAAGCGAGTTTGTTCAAATGAACACAGAATATAACGTAAAAAATGCAGGAAAAAGCCGTGGAGTTTTAAATCAACCTTTCGTTTGTGATTGTGCCCAAACGGCTAATTTTTCTCTAAAAATCTTGGCATTATGCCGCACATCCACAGGGAAATCAGGATGGATAAGAAACCGCCTTATGCCCTGAGTCTGCGTAAATTGCTCGGCGATGGCGATCAAATCTTGGTACAACTGCTGACTCTTATTGCACACCAATGACTGGTCGAGTTCGATACAAATTAACGGCTCTATCTCGTTCGCCACTTTCACTCCCACTAAAGCGGAGCGCTTCACATTGGGATGCGTATTAAAAATGCGCTCGCAGGGAATGGAATAATAACGTTTAACAAACAATCCGTTAAGAGTGGCGTCGACTCTGTGGGCCTTACGACCACACATCCACAGAAGACCTTGATCATCAAGGTACCCCAAATCGCCCATGCGGTGTCTAACGGTATTGGTTGACGAGTCCCAAATCTTGGCCGCCGCAGTCGCGCGTTTGCCTTGGCTTTCGTTTTGGCTAGCGTGCTGACTATTGTTTAGATAATAGGACTGACTCACCATAGGCCCCTGCACGACGATCTCGCCGATTTCACCGTTATTTAGCTGTAAGGCATCATCCCACTCGGGAATAACCTCTTCGCTGATAGCAATAATGCGAATCGTCACGCCATCGATAGCGCGACCGACACAGATACCACCGCCGTTATCTGTGATGTCAGTCGTGGCAAATAACGCATCGCTGGCAATCATACTAATAGGCAAAGATTCGGTTGCGCCGTAGGAATTTAAAATCGGCACACCTTGGCTCAGCATCTTACTAAAACGGGCGATGGAGGCAATGGTGGCTGGCGCACCCGCGGAAATCACCCGCTGTACGCTAGGCAATTTATGCTGTTTTTGTTCCCCCGCGCGGCCTAAACGTTCGAGCAAAGCGGGATTAACAAAAATATTACTGCATTGATATTTCTCAATCGCGGCAAATAGAAATTCAGGATTAGCAGTAATAGGTTTGCTGGCATCCATTTCTGGAACGATAGACGCCATGCCAAGTGCGGGACCAAAGAGTGAAAACAGCGGAAAAGTGGCTAAATCGCGCTCGCCATGGCAAATGCCATAATCGTTTTTTAGCGCTTGAATTTGTGCCTCAAACATACCATGGCTATACACCACCCCCTTAGGCGTGCCAGTGCTGCCACTGGTAAATAAAATCGCCGCTATCTCATCAGATTTAAGCATCACCATGGGATATTCAGACTTTGGAGCAGAAGATTGCACAGAGGTGCTTTGCAGCAGAGTCGATAAACTTATCGCACCAGTACTGATACGGATTAACTTTGCCGCTAAGCCTGTTTTGCCGTCATCAACATTGAGTAATGACTTAATACTGCCCTTTCCCCAACCAAATAGACGTCTAGCAATATGAGCCTTGGGAATACCGATAAAGGCATCGGGTGCGGCTTCAGCAAAACACTGTTTAAGATTGCGGATCCCCATGCCGGGATCAACTAAAATAGGAATAATCCCCGCTTTAAACAGCGCAAAAGTAAGTGCAAAAAAATCCAAACTCGGCGTGACCATAAGCACAGCCTTCATGCCGCGCTCAATACCATGCGCGTTCAGCGCAAAGGCTATCGCATCGCTTTGTCTGTCTAGATTAAGAAAATCCAACTCGCTGTAACGCAAATTCGCCACAGAAGCGCCCTGAGCGCTTTGTACTGCTACTGCAAGATGGTGGGGAATGGCATGGGCGGCTTGCTTGAGATGACGACAAATATTAGCATCACTGGCTATTGCTGACGCAGAAGTGCCACTTAAAAGTGACTTTTCCAACGGCGTCACTAAAGAAGCAACCAAAGGAGCCACTTCAGTCTCAAGCAAGGTCGACATTAACCTGCGGCCTGTTCGGACGGCGCCGCTTCTACGTGGTCGTCAGCCATAAAGCCTTTGATATGGGCAATCACTTCATCGCTGGCATCTTCCAAAATGTAGTGACCACAATCGGCAAATTCATGCACGGTCGCATGGGGCATGTGTTGGCGCCATTTCGCTAAAAAGTGCTTATCGAATACAAAGTCCTTGAGACCCCAGCAAATCAGGGTCGGCACTTTAGCAAATTTAGGTAAACTCGCAGCAATATCAGAGACTAATTGATAATTTCTATCGCCTTCACGCAGTGGAATATCCTGCACAAAACGCAGCGTCGAAATGCGATTGGCCCAAGAGTTAAACGGCGCGACATACGCCTCGCGAATGTATTTCGACATCGGCTGGCGCTTAACACCCACATAGGAAGCAATGGACGAAAAGGCATTGAAACCGCGTACCAACACTGTGCCTAACAGGGTATTACGACAGATCCACAGCGGCCAAGGAAACGGTTTAGTCTCGGGCAAATGGAAAGCGCCCGTGTTCAATATCACTAAGCGTTTAATGCGCTCAGGATAACGCGCCGCATAACCCATGCCTATCATGCCGCCCCAGTCGTGTACGACTAAGGTAATGTTTTCTTTCACATTCAGGCTATCGAGCAGGGCTTCGAGATCATCGATACGGTTCTTAAGGGTATAGTCATAACCACTGTCGTCTGGCTTATCCGACAGGCCACAGCCGATATGATCCGGCACTATGCATTGGTGAGTGTCTTTTAAGGCGCTAACAAGATTACGGTAGTAAAACGACCAACTAGGATTACCGTGAACCATCACCACAGGCTCGCCTTGGCCCTGGTTGATATAATGTAGCTTGTTGCCATTACGGCTAAGAAAATGACGTTTAAAAGGCAACAGAGTGTCTAACATGACGCTTCCTATCTTGATTCTTTATGAGAGCGAATAACGGGTTATGTACAGCTGGCTTAGCTTATCGACTGAACTAAAGACTAAGCTATCAACTGAATCATGGACTTACTGGGTTGACTCGAATGTATGCCAGCCATCAAGCAAAGGCGTGAAAAGGTGCAATGCACCCTACCACTTAATGCCTAACATCATGCAATTCAATCCACTGCCTATGCCTAAAAAGCTCACTTGATCGCCCGCTTGTAAAAAGCCTTGATCGTGCGCCATCGCAGCGGTCACAGGTAACGACACTGTGCCCATATTGCCCAGCAGCTGATACGTTGGAAATTCTTTTTCGGGGGGGATATTGAGCGCACTCAGTACTTGCTTACGATTTGAAGCGCCTACTTGATGGCAAATCACTTTGTCCACTTGCTCAACCAGCCAATTACGCTGCTCAAGGAAATGCTCCCAAGTGTGCTTCGCCAATTCAACGCCTTCTTTAAGCAAGGTAACGGCATCGGTACGCATAAACTCGCGATACAGGTTATGCCCCACTTCCTGCAGACCCCATTGACACAACTGGTGATGCTCAGGCGCCGATAAGTGCGATGCCCCCAGCAATTGATGCTGACGCACATTTGTCAGCGGCAAGCTGCCATCGGTAAGGATCACCGCCACGGCACCAGAACCACCGGTTAAGGTCGCCAGTGACTGGGCAAAATTCTGCATGGTCGGATCGGCCAACATGTTATCGATAGTGACATCGACAATATCCCGCGCCGACTCACAGGACACCACCATACCCGCCTTGATTTGACCCAACTCAATACGGTTCGCGATATCTAAAATACCCGATAACACCCCAAGACAAGCATTACTGATATCGTAAATCGCAGTGTCTTTTGACACACCCAATTCGGCAGCAATACGACACGCGGTCGCGGGCTCATGTTGATCGCGGCACACGCCGGTATAGACAACCGCACCTAAATCGGCGACATCAATCCCAGTTTCAACCATGGCTTTACGGGCAGCTTTAATCGCACCGTCGGACAATTGATGTCCTTTTGGCCACCAGCGGCGTTCGGTAATCCCAGTCAATGCGGCAAGCTGTCCCATAGGAATACGGAACTTTTGATACAAAGGAGCAAGACGAGACTCTAGCTCACTACTGGAAACCACAACAGGCGCCAGTTCATAGGCCAGGCTATTAATAAATACGCGGGAATATTTCATGAAACTGTTTTATTCGCTCACTAGAATGACTGACCAGCAGGTCAGCTTTCAGTTGTTATTCGTCATTAATGCGACATTTGAACAAGAAAAGCCCGATGATTCAATAAAAAACCATCTTGAGTGTAAGACTTGTCTCACAGCGCAGGTTCCAAACACGACGGCCCTGAATTCACTATCACTAAACTTAAATGCGCTAATATAGAAATAATTCATAAAAAACATCACAGTACAGTATGTTTTTAGACGCGCAAAATTATACCGCCATTTTTTGCGCTAAAATCAGCGTATTTCTTGGTGTGACGCTGTTTGCACAAAATTCACCCACGCAAACACCATATCCTTGTTCCTGCAAAAAACAAGCGCGATCTAAGATTAACCACTGCTCCAGTGCGCTGCGGAATAAATGCGCGACTAAATCAATACGGCGAGTTAATTGTTGTCTTTGTCGCCCAACGTCAAGCCAAGCTTCAAAATCCCTGTTTTTCGCTAAATTAACTGCCTTCGTCTCGGCCGCCCACAGGCAAAAATCCGTAAAACTGCCGCTCAACTGGCTCTGTTTTAACGAGGGTAAAGGCAAATATTCGTCGATTTGTCGACATTCACGTTGCAGTGCATCAAAGCCTAAGCGCCACGCGATTTCTTGATGGCGTAGCGCCTGCTGTTTGGGATTAGCGATCACACTCTGCTGCAACGGTAACTGTAAATCATGGCGACTGAGCTTTAGGCTGCCCTGCTGAGCAAGAGTCGATAACGGCTGATAATGGCTCGCTTGAATTAAATGATAGCAACAGGGAGAAATCGCCAATGCCTGCGTGCCCGCCTCGGCCGCCAGCGTTAACAGCCGAACATGCAAATCTCCGCAGGCATGCAAAGCAACCGCTTGCTGCTGAGCAGTTAAGGGATTGGCATTTGAGGCATGTTCAGCTTGTGCTTCAACTGTAGTTGTAGATGTGGTTATAGGTGTGTTTGTCACAGCATGTTCTGCACCAATAGCAAAGGCATCGGCGCAAATAAAAGTCTGCGATAACTGCCACTTATCGGCAAAGGCCTGCCCTGCTTCACACAGCGGCGCCTGCCACTCTAAGCTCACCACATAAGCGCCGCGAGCTTTAGCAATCAAGCGGCCCAAATGCCCTTTACCAGCACACCATTCCAATACGGGTAAATTAAGCTGGGGTAAATGCTGCACAAAGGCGGTAATTTGCTGCCATTTTCGGCCTTTAATGTGAGCACTAAAGTGCGCCTCATCATCAAAAGACAAACCGCGGTCCTGCGCTGTATCTACCTTTGTGGCATCGGTAATCGCAATATCAGCAATGGCAGTGGTGAGCAATGACAAGTCCCAATCTTGGCCTAATGCCCTAAGATCTTGGCTTAATGCCGGTGACAGTGCCTTGACCAGCAAAGATTGCTCGGCATCGAGTCCATCCAGCTCATCATCACCTAGCGCCCACGCAGCTTCGGCCAACCGCGGAAAATCCTGTGCCCAAGGTAAAGCGTTCACTTCGAATGCACGCACTTGCCACAGGGCAGTACTCTGCTCAAGCAGTTGATTAAGTTCGCTAAATCGCTGTGAGTAAGTGAATTGTTGCTGCAGGTTATCTTGGTTCACGTCATGCCCAGTGTAAAAAATACTTGTCTCACCTTAGGCCAAGGGAATGCGCCCTAAAGATGACTTTATGCGAAAAAATGTTAGCATCGCGGCCTTTAAACACTCATCCATATCGTTAACTGAGAAGACTCGGTTAACTAGCCATAAGGCTCCAAAGGACACCTATGCTTTCACCTTGCGTCGCACGCTGCGGTTTAAATGACGAAGACTACTGCATGGGCTGCTTTCGACATATCGATGAAATCGTCAGTTGGCGTACGAGCAGCGAAGCACAACAAGCAGCCATTTGTCAGCAACTTCCCGCCCGTAAAGCTTTATTTGAAGGCAGTGAAAACCAGCATATTTTAAGTCGTGATAAATGGTTAGCTGCCGAAGCGCGTTTAACCGACAAAGACTAAACGCCGCCTGCTAACGCCACTCTCTGCGCAAGCTCATCCTGCTAACAGCCTACAAGACTATTTTTTCAGCATTGATTTCAAGTCAGCAAAGGGATTGTAGGTCGCCGCCGCTTGCTTGGTTTCTGTGGTGCTACCGTAGCGGATCAATTCTTCAAAGCGAGAATGTTCGTTGTCATGGCAATAAAGACATAATAATTCCCAGTTTGAACCGTCTGACGGGTTGTTATCGTGGTTATGATCCCTATGATGCACAGTCAGTTCACTTAAGTTTTTTGGGGTAAATTCGCGGGTACAGCGGCCACACACCCAAGGATAGAGTTTTAACGCTTGCTCACGGTAACCGCTCTCACGCTTAGCTTTGTACTCCCGCGCATCGGCTAATACTTTATCTAACTTACTCTGGCCTGGCACTGATGACATAGTGTAATCCCTAAAACAAACCCTAAAAAAATTGCCCCAA
The DNA here is from genome assembly GCF_013248875.1 of Shewanella sp. DC2-4. Taxonomy (NCBI): domain Bacteria; kingdom Pseudomonadati; phylum Pseudomonadota; class Gammaproteobacteria; order Alteromonadales; family Shewanellaceae; genus Shewanella; species Shewanella sp. DC2-4. Next base: position 2,652,038 of record NZ_JABRVR010000002.1, read on the forward strand.
GGATAATCCGAGTTATCACTTGGGGCAATATCTCCCGCACTTTGCGGGTTAATCGTGCGCGATTTGTAGACGTAAATGGCTAAGCTGACTTACGTTACTGGCTTAGCTTACTTAACTTACGTTACGGGCTTACGTTACTTAACTTACGTGGGCATGATCGGCATTCGACAGATGCAAATAGTGTAAGTATTTTTCATACTGAGTCACCACATCCGCGAGAATTTGCTCTTCGGTATAACCCATCACATCGTAATGCTGACCACCTTGTTCAAGGTACACTTCGGCGCGGTAATACAAGGTATTGCCCTGCTCGATTTCAGTCCCTATTGGGTTAGTGATATCAAAACAACGCGTTCGTACACCGTAAACAAAGGGCAAATTCACCTCATTGCTGATCACTAGTCGCACGCGGCCATCTAAGTATTCAAGATCGGCCACTATGCCTTTAGCCATAAAGTGTTGGCACACTTTAGACAAAGCGGGCGTAGCCACATTATTCAAGAACACTTGCGCTTCTTCATGGGTAGGATGCGAGACTAAAACCCCAATACGCTCTTCCCAGCTCATATTAGTTTTGGCGTATTGCACACTAGTATTGTGTAACTGCACGCTATTAATCTTCAGCCAATCATTTTTCAGGGCTTTAAATAGGCCCAGACACATGAATAGCATCACCACTAAGAACGGCATAGCACTGGCGATTGCCGCCGTTTGCAGCGCCTGTAACCCACCCGCTAACAACAATACCGAAGCAACGACCCCTTGCAACAGTGCCCAAAAGATCCTCTGCCATACGGGGGCATTGTTATCGCCGCCCGAGGTTAGATTATCAATCACTAAGGATCCCGAATCCGACGAGGTCACAAAGAAAGTGACGACTAAACAAATCGCAATCCCAGAAAGTAACGTAGGAAACGGCATGTGCTCGAAAAACACAAACAAGGCCACTGACACATCGGTATTCACCGCCTCGGCAAGATAGGTCGCGCCGTGATTCATAATCGAATCAATCGCCGTATTACCAAATACCGTCATCCACAGAAAGGTCAGCGCCGATGGCACAAATAACACACCAATCAAAAACTCACGGATGGTACGGCCGCGACTCACACGCGCAATAAAAGTACCGACAAAAGGAGACCAGGAAATCCACCAGCCCCAATAGAGCAAGGTCCAGCCTCCGAGCCAATCTTCCTTATGTTCATAAGCGTACAAGTTAAAGGTTTTGCCCACTAAATCACTTAAGTAACTACCGGTATTCTGCACAAAAGCCTGCAACAGCATAACCGTAGGGCCAAGGATCAAGACGATAAGCAATAAAATAATCGCGAGACCCAGATTGAGTTCGCTTAAGCGTTTCACGCCTTTATCGAGACCAGAAAATACCGATAATGTCGCCAATAAAGTAATGCCGATAATCAAACACACCTGCACCACAGCATTATTGGGTAAATCTTCAAATAGATAACTCAGACCCGAGTTAACCTGCAACACCCCAAAGCCCAGTGATGTCGCCACCCCAAACATAGTGCCAAGCACAGCAAAGGTATCCACTGTATGGCCAATAGGACCATAGATGCGTTCACCAATTAAGGGATAAAGCGCACTTCGCGGCAATAACGGTAACTTATGTCGATAAGAGAAATAGGCCAGACTCAATGCCACCACAGCGTAAATCGCCCAAGCATGCAGTCCCCAATGGAAGAAAGTGATCTTCATTGCCTCTTTTGCGGCAATAAGACTCTCTGGAGTTGCATCCGGCGGCGCCAGATAGTGCATCACAGGTTCGGCTACCCCAAAAAACATCAAACCTATGCCCATACCCGCCGAAAACAACATGGCGATCCAGCTTTTATAGCTGTAGTCAGGCACTGAATGATCTGGTCCTAGTTTGATATCGCCGAAGCGACTGACCATGACAAATATGATAAAAATCAGGAAAAACGCCACACTTAGAATGTAAAGCCAACCGGCTTTCATTTCTATCCATGACTGCATTGATCTAAAAAAGGTGTTTGCCTCTGTGGGCCATACTGCGCAAATCATCACCATCAAGATGATGAAAAAGACCGACGAATAAAATACCGGCGGATTAATACTAGACTTGATTGACATTGACTCTCCCTATTTCTAGCGGGTTCACACTCCAAATATCTCAACATACCAACGGCGAGATAGGACAAAACTTATACTTAAAATTTGGTTAATACTGCGTGGCTCATCTATGACCAGTATGGGGGAAATCCCAAAGATCATGGCAACGACTCGCTATGGCTAAACGCGACAGGATCTGAACAACGGGATTAACAACACTCGACTTTTTTAAGCCAATGATTGATGGATAAACAGAATTAACACCACTAAGGCAGCTAACACCCACCTTTAGCATAAAACAAATATATTACTAGAATATTCAGCATAAAAAATGGCGACCATATTGGTCGCCAAAAAAATTATACCACAAAAATCATAAAATTTAATTTTAAACGCTAAAACGCACAAACCTTCATCTGATTACTTAGTCGGTGACTGCGAGATACCAGCAGTTAAATTGAAGCGCATCGCCTCCTCAAACGACCAATCAACCATAATTAAATCATCCCGCTTAACTAAGCTCGTCACGCCCGCCATTTGATAGCTCAATTGGAACAACACAGGCACCCAATCGCCCTCTGGTAGCGCATCTAACAAGGGCTGTGGCGGCGTATCCGTCATAATAAAACCCACCACAAAACTGCCATTCGCCTGTTTCACTAACACTGTCTTTTGGCTTGTTGGCTTACCATCACGATTCATCAAAGAGGCGATATCACGGATACTGCCATAAACCGATTTAAACAATGGGAAACGCATCAACTGGCGCTCAAGCCAACCATAAAGCCACACAATCGGGCTGACTGAAAACAGCAGGCCCACGGCAAAAACTAATGCCACCACCAGCATAAATCCCGCGCCGACAAAGTGTTGGTTTATCCCTACCAACTCTAAAATTACAATTCCTAAACCATCTAACGATACAAACAACGACCAAAACAGCCACAAACTCAAGGCCATAGGTAATAGATTCATTAAGCCGCGGGCTAAGGTTTTTTTCATCACACTCTCATTCAGTCATAGGGATACAGAAGGCATAAAATATTTACGCAAAAAACGCCACAAATGCTACCACAGAGTCACTTTTGCACCAGCACATGATGTAAGGTATCTGGCAGTAATAGTCTCAAGCATAGAGACAGCGTTCAAATTCAGGGCCCACTCTGAGCCATTCTAAGGAAAGTAAAATGCGCGTAACCCGCTTAGATCATTTGGTCTTAACCGTAAAAGACATCGCCGCCAGTGTCGAATTTTATCAAGCCGTGCTCGGGATGAAGAAAGTGGTATTTGGCAATCAGCGTATTGCGTTAAGTTTTGGCGACCAAAAGATTAACCTGCACCAAGCGGGCGCAGAATTTGAACCTAAAGCCGCAGCAGCCACGCCCGGCAGTGCCGATCTGTGTTTTGTGGTCAGCCACAACATAGAAGAAGTGATCGCCCACTTAAACGCACTTCAGATTGAAATCATTGAAGGCCCAGTGCTACGAACCGGTGCCACAGGCCGGATAAACTCTGTCTATATCCGCGACCCAGATTATAACCTGCTTGAGTTATCAGAATATCTGCCCGCCTGCATTGGGTAAGCAAAGTGTAATAAACTCCATTTTTACTAAAATTTAGTTTTTATATAGCTCTAGCGAGTACGAGGAATATCGACGTTAAGCTTTCAAAACTTCATTTGAATTTTTTAATCAAAATCAAAGTCGTGGGGCTTCACCCCACACCCGACCAAGGAGGACTGCTCGTCCTACCCTCCTTGGATGCTCCAAGACGCCCCCGACGGAGTTGAAAGCCCCTTGTGCTCATTGCCAAAATTGCTATCGCTTCCGAAGGATGCGTCCCTGCACCTGCGAAAGCTAGTCGGTCATCCATGACCGAACTCACGCACTCTTTATTAAATCAAGAGCTCTATTCGCCCTGCGGCACTCCGAGGGGATGGCGTATTCCTTGGGATTTTGAGTCGTTAGATCGCAATTAAAAAAGCGGGGACATCCATATCTTTTTTTATGGATGGCTCGATTTATTGCTCCATCAACTACTAATATCACATATCAATGCGTATAAAAATTATTTTTAAAAAAATAAAACCAGTAAATATTAAATCTATTTAAAAAAAATTATTTTATTGACACGTATATTATACATGTGATTTATTAATTTTCACATTAACTAAATGGAGATATATCGCATGAAAAATGGAACTTTAGCATTATTGATTTCTTTATCTTTTAATGCATCAGCAGTTACAGAAAGCCCTGATATGATCATTAAGAAAAATGGCGAAGAAGTCGTAAAAGGCTACATTGCAGAATATTTAAATGATATTGGAGTTGATTCAGCATTCCCTGAAACTAGAGCAATTGACAGAGATTATAATAAATATTTTATATGGCAAGGATTGACCATGACCTACATGAATGTCACTGGGGGGTGCAAGGCTCTAGTTGTAAACGTAACTACGGGCAAAGGTTATAATCAGAACTACCATCATATTTCACAATCATTTGAATCATTCCCGCTCCCACCTTATAGAGATAAATCAACTTATACAAGTTGGAATGTTATTGCAGCAATGGATTGCACCGACACTTTACCTGGAATTCCGTGGTAATAATGAGATATTATTTAAGTTAAGAGAATTAAGATTATTTATCGAAATGACACAATTGTTAATGGTAAATATTTCGCATCTAATCTTGCTCATTACGATGAATAGGATAAAACAAATAAAAGATTAAACAAAGACACATAATCTTAAAAGCGTGGCATAATACTTCTAGCTATGCTTTTTGTAAGCATATAAATAAGGTTTATATGCCGCGCACTCTCAATCAAAGTATAGAAAGAAAAGCTGGGACATATATGGTCACCTCGGGTTTAGCAAGGAGTTAACTATGAGTTAACTGGACACCCAGCCTTAATGGCGCAGTTGTTAACCTCCGACTATGCTTGGGTTAAGCATTAAACAAGGAGGTTTGTATGCCGCGCCCTCGCAGAACTCAAATTAGTCTTGAAGATACGCCCTATTACCATTGCTGTAGCCGCGTTGTTCGGCGTGCGTTTTTGTGTGGCGATGATACCTATTCTGGACAAAACTATGACCATCGCCGTGGTTGGGTTGAGTCACTACTGTTTGAACTTGAAGCCGTTTTTGCCATTGATGTGGCAGCCTTTGCGGTGATGTCGAATCATCTGCATGTGGTGCTGCGGGTCGATATCGACAGTGCCAATCGTTGGACTGACCGCGAAGTACTAGTACTTGAGCAATGGCATAAGCTGTTTAAAGGTGATGACTTAACGCAAAAATTCGTTCAAGGAGAGTTAGTTGAAGCGCATGAGGTCAATCGATTAAAGCATTCAATTGCCATTTACCGCAACCGATTATGCGATATTTCATGCCTAAGTTTTCAAAAGAGCACGATGTTTGAATGAACCAATAGCAAGGCAAGCAAATCAAGAAGATAACTGTACTGGTCGTTTTTGGGAAGGACGCTTTAAAGCCCAAGCCTTACTCGATGAAGCCGCTGTGTTAACCTGTATGGCCTACGTTGATTTGAATCCGATTAGAGCCCAAATAGCGGATACGCCAGAACAATCCGACCATACCAGTATTCAGCTGCGCATTCGGGCCGCATTAAAAGATGAACAACCTAAAAATCTACTGCCTTTTATCGGTAATGAGCGCGAGAACCAGCCCAAAGGCATTGCGTTTTCCTTAACGGATTATCTCGAAATAGTTAGGCACACACATAACTACTTCATACTTTCAAAAGGGAAAGGTATGTATTGGTACCTCACAATCTTAAGCTACTCCTTATTTGTACTCGCCATAGCTTTATTATTTTATAGATTACACCTGTTATTTACAGGCAGCAGAGTTTCTGGTGTAGTCACTAATTTCATCACTAGAAACAGAAGCCTTACTGGCACGGCCAAATCAACACTTATAGAAATTTCTTACAAGAATTCAAGTGGAGTTGACTGCAAATTTGAAGCTGACAATGGATTATTAGTTTATATCTATAAAATAGGAGATTCAGTGAGTCTATCAGAGAGAAATGGAAAAATAATCGTTAATTAATTATTCAATATTCTCACTGCACCAATTTTTTATTTACAATGAGTTATGTAATTTTTAATTTTCTGGCCTAACAAAGTAATCAAGCGGATAATTTTTAAATCTACAGATTACACGAATGCTCGAAAGGTGAGCCATGGTGATTAGCGAGACGACCGTCCGCCCCATGGACGGGGGCGGTCGAGCATCCAAGGATGGACTTGCTGCGCGTCGGTGAGTGAATACCATGGCAAGCCTGTATGAATGAGTATCAGCAAACGCTAAGCCCCCCAACAACTGTAGTTAAAGCTCACTCCGGTATAATAGCCTGCAGAATTTTCCAATGCGTTTTTACCAAATCGAATTGACTCATCATTGCTATTAGTACTGTCAAATCAGTCTATAAAAGCAGTCGGCATTTATTAAGCCGCATTTAAAAGCCCTAAAAGCAAAACGCTCCACAGAGACTGCGGAGCGTTTTATTCAGGCATTAAAACTGCAGATTAATACTTGTGTTAGCCTTTCATGTCCTTTTCCATATCTTCGTAGGAAGTATGGCGAACATCTTTACCTTTCACGTAGTAAATGATGTATTCACAAATATTTTTACAGCGGTCACCGACACGCTCAACTGCGCGTGCTGCCCATAATACGTCGAGTATGTCTGGGATTGAACGCGGATCTTCCATCATATAGGTCATTAACTGGCGAATGATGCCTTCATATTCACGGTCAAGCTTAGCATCTTCTTTATGCAGCTCTAACGCGGTATCGGCATCCATACGGGCCAAGGCATCTAAAGTCGCATGCAACATCCGAGTCGCATGACGCCCCATATTTTCAATGCTAACTAACAAAGGCTGCTGATTATTCAAACGTTTATCTAATGCCGCTTTTGCAATCCGCACACAGGCATCACCAATGCGCTCAAGATCGGCGATGGTTTTTGAAATAGCGATAATCAAGCGTAAATCACTGGCCGCAGGTTGACGCTTAGCAATAATACGCGTGCATTCTTCGTCAATGGAGACTTCCATCGCATTGACCTTATGATCGCCTGCAATCACCCGCTGAGCTAACTCGGCATCGAGGGCACTTAAGGCATCAATCGCCTGCTCCAGCTGACGTTCAACCAAGCCACCCATCGCGAGCACTCGATTACGGATATCATCCAGCTCAGCGGTGAACTGACCCGAAATGTGCTTACTTAAATTCATGTTTTCCATTGCGTTCCAACCTGTTACTTAACTGTTGACCCATACCAAGCCTTGGTGGCCTTATCCGATACTCAAGCGATTAACCGTAACGTCCTGTGATGTAATCTTCAGTCTTACGTTTTTTCGGCGTGGTGAAAATCGTATTAGTATCAGCATATTCAACTAATTCACCCATATACATAAAGGCCGTTTGATCCGATACCCGCGCCGCCTGTTGCATGTTGTGAGTCACGATAACCACAGTGTATTTCGTCTTAAGCTCAGTGATTAACTCTTCAATCGTCAGCGTCGAAATCGGATCGAGTGCCGATGTTGGTTCGTCGAGTAATAGCACTTCTGGCTCAATGGCTATCGCACGGGCAATCACTAGACGTTGCTGTTGACCGCCAGACAAACCAAAGGCGTTATCGTGTAATCGGTCTTTAACTTCGTCCCAAATCGCCGCGCCGCGCAATGAACGCTCAGCCGCTTCGTCGAGTTCACGACGGTTATTCAGCCCTTGTAATCTCAAGCCATAAACAACGTTTTCGTAAATCGACTTAGGGAAAGGATTTGGGCGTTGGAACACCATACCGACATTACGGCGCAGAGCCGCGACGTCGATTTTCTTGTCGTAAATATTCTGGCCGTGCAGCAAGATCTCGCCGCCGATATGACAATTATCAACTAAGTCATTCATGCGGTTAATACAGCGCAATAGTGTCGATTTACCACAACCACTGGGGCCGATAAAGGCAGTGACTTGCTTCTTGGGGATCTTCATCGATACATTAAACAGCGCTTGCTTATCACCATAGCGCAAATCTAAGTTACGGATCTCCAACGCGGTGTCGTTCTGGCTTAAGTTAGCTAAATCAAAGTTATTGGTTTTCATTGCTGTCGAATCTATAGAAATCATATTTAGTCCTAATACTTTCAGGATAATCGCTGATTAGTGCTCAAGCGAACGATATTTTTCACGTAAGTGGTTACGCACGCTAATGGCCGTCAAGTTGAGTGCCACAATCACAGACACCAGCAAGAAAGAGGTCGCATACACCAGAGGACGTGCCGCTTCAACGTTAGGACTCTGGAAGCCCACATCATATATATGGAACCCTAAGTGCATGAACTTACGTTCTAAATGCACAAACGGGAAGTTAAAATCCAGTGGTAATGTTGGCGCTAATTTCACGACACCCACCAACATTAGCGGTGCCACTTCACCGGCAGCACGAGCGACCGCTAAAATCAAACCCGTCATGATCGCTGGGCTCGCCATCGGGATCACAATCCGCCACAGGGTTTCAGCCTTAGTCGCGCCCAGTGCCAAACTACCTTGACGCACCGCGCTTGGAATACGACTTAACCCTTCTTCAGTCGACACAATAACCACTGGCAGCGTCAAAATCGCGAGGGTTAATGCCGACCAAATCACCCCTGGCGAACCAAAGGTAGGAGCAGGCAAAGCTTCAGCGTAAAACAATTGATCGATGGAACCGCCCATCATGTACACGAAGAAACCTAAACCGAATACACCATACACAATCGAGGGCACACCCGCTAAGTTGATTACCGCAATACGGATCATCTTAGTAATAGGGCCTTTCTTAGCATATTCATGTAGATAAACCGCCGCAACCACGCCAAATGGCGTCACGATAACCGCCATCAACATCACCATAAATACAGTGCCGAAAATCGCGGGGAACACGCCGCCCTCAGTGTTGGCTTCACGCGGATCGTCACTCATAAAGCGTCCAATACCGACAAACCACTTACCAATTTTGCCTATGAGTCCTAAGTGATTCACATAGGTCACATCAAGAACGGTATCGAGCTTCAGTTCAACTTCTTCGCCGCGCATATCTCGGACAATAACCGAGTCACGCGCCGCATCATCACGCAGGGCAAATAACGCTTTTTCAAGCACTAAGTAATCTTCTTGCAGTTGAGCTCTCTTGGCGACCAACTCAGCTTTAATACTGTCGGTCAGTTCCCCATCCAGCTCGAAACGACGCTCCTGCAAACGCAATTTTTCAATGGCGTAGTTAATCGAGCCAATATCTTGCTTCTGCAAATCGACCGCTTTGTCCGATAAGGCAACTGCGCGTTCGATATGCTCCATTAAGGAAGATTCAATCGCATCATTCACTAAATCGAGACGCTTGCCATTTTCAATCACAGCTATCGGATAACCGTAGAAGTTACCGTTTTTAGCCCGCTCGATCAGTGCGACCTCGCTTGGCACAGAACGGCTAACAATGTCCGTACCTAATATCCAGCGGAAATCCAAACCCACAAATTCACGGTTACCGGTTTTCACTAAGTAACGGGTCACAAACTCGCCCGGATGTTGCTTAAACACGTGTCCAGCAGCAATCAAACGCTCAGTCGGTACTTCTTCCCTATCGTAAACCTCACCAATTAAGGTCGAACGTACACCCGTGTTATCTTCAAGCTCCCACTGGTAAACGGTTGCAGGCCAAAAGTAACTTAAGCCGCGCCATGCGATTAACAATAATAAGCCTAAGACGGCAATCAAACTGATGCTCACGGCACCGCCCGTCATCCATATCCATGGCGAGCCTGATTTTACCCACTTACCCATTGCACAAACCTCTCAAGGTCACTGGCGAAATAGTATTTAATGTCATTGTCTTATCCCCGTTACAGCGAGCTATAGCGTTCACGTAGACGCTGTCTCACCACTTCTGCAATGGTGTTAAAGAAGAATGTAAAGATGAATAGTACGAACGCAGCAAGGAAGAGCACACGATAATGCGAGCTACCGATAGCCGATTCAGGCATTTCAACCGCAATGTTTGCCGCCAAGGTTCGCATCCCTTCGAACACACTCCATTCCATGATGGCAGTGTTACCAGTGGCCATCAGTACGATCATGGTCTCGCCAACGGCGCGGCCAAGGCCCATCATAATGGCCGAGAAAATTCCCGGACTGGCGGTTAACAACACCACGCGTGTCAATGTCTGCCAAGGCGTCGCACCTAAGGCTAAGCTGCCGTTAGATAAATGACGCGGTACAGAGAAAATGGCATCTTCAGCGATGGAGAAAATCGTTGGGATCACCGCAAAGCCCATGGCAATACCGACCACCAGCGCGTTACGTTGGTCGAAGGTGATCCCCAGTTCGTTAGTGATGAATTGACGGGTATTACCATCAAACAGCGCCACTTCGATGATTGGGCTGACCGCAAAAGAGAACCAACCCACGAAACAGACCACAGGGATCAACATCAGCTCTTGGTACACTTCGGGTAAACGTTGTTTCCACTTACCCGGCAACCTACTCCAGCCATAGGCAGATGTGAGTATCGAGGTCGGCAATAAGATCAGTAGAATTAAAATGCCGGGGAGATGCTCTTCAATCAATGGCGCTAACCACAGACCCGCCAAGAAACCTAAAATCACCGTTGGTAAAGCTTCCATGATTTCAATGGTCGGTTTCACGAAACCGCGTACCTTAGGCGACATAAAGTAAGCCGTGTAAATCGCACCAGCAACGGATAAAGGCACGGCAAATAACATGGCATAAAATGCCGCTTTCATTGTGCCGTAGGCCAATGGCATTAAGCTCAACTTAGCTTCAAAATCATCAGAACCTGAGGTCGATTGCCATACATATTGTGGCTCTGGATAACCTTCATACCACACCTTGTCCCACATGGCGCTCCATGACACTTCTGGGTGGGAGTTTTCCACACTGAAGATATGCAGCTTTTTGTCCGCCTCAACGACTATGCCGTTTGAGCGTGGGGTAAAGCCCATTTTACCGGGGTTTTTAAGGTCAAACTTTGCATCAAACAGTTCACGATGACTCGTGGTATAGAGTAGTGTTAGCTCACCCTCAGGGCTCACTGTCGCGAAACTCTTACGATAAAACTCAGAGGTAATCGAGCTGATGGGCGGTAAGTCATCAAACTGACGAATCTCTTGATATAAACGCCCTTTTTCACCATTAACTTGGAAGTACTGCGCCACAATACCTGTGTCATAACTGACCAGTAATGAACTCGCTCCCGCCAGCAAAGCCACGTTATTGACTTGTGCCTTAGCACGTTCAACATCAATCACCTGCAGCAGATCTAAACTGTCAGTATCACGGATGTCGTACACGAAAATTTTATTGCCAGTTTGCAACATCAATTGACGTTGATCAGGCGTCATCAGCTCGTGGGAGACTTTCTTCGGCGCATCTTGAATTTGTGACGTCGTAGAAACCCACTCCACTTCTTCAGTCATCATGTTCTCTTGCCCTTCGAGACGAGTGAGGCGCCAAACACCACTCTCATCTTGATAAGCAAAACTCATTTTGTCTGAGCTATAAGTAAAGGTCAGCTTATGAATCGCGCTGCCCGTCTCATCGACGGTAATGGGGGTTTCACCTGCGGGATAACGCAGTTTAGGTGTGATTAAACGTTTGTTATTGGGGTACGTTAAACCAAACTCTAGGCCCGCCACTATGACCTGACCATTACTTAATCCCAGCGCAAAACGTTGTTCGCTCGGTACAGCAACGGCGGCGCTGGTGACGGTAACACCCGCTGGTAACGTCGGGGTAAAGCTAGAAAGTAAGCTACCGTCGGCAACAGTATAAAAGTCCACTTGACCATGAACGCTCACACGGTACATCACCTCATTTTGCTCTTCAGCACCCACCATTAAGGTCGGCACATCCGCGTGTTGATAGCTCACACTCTTAACGGGTGTGACATCAGCACTGTCGAAAATGGGTTTAATCACATACAACAGATAAAAGAAGATCAACAATAAGGCGACAAATACCATAGTGCCGCCGATAGTGACGCTGATTTGCGCCGCTTTATCCTTAAATGCCCTGCGATTCGAGCGTCCGCCTTTAAGCATACTGTGCGATGCAGAACCAGGTTGAGTGACCTGACTTTCCATTAAGAACCTCTATTATTAATAGCTAGCGAGTTTTTTCGCTAGGATTTGCCGAGTGCTATGCTTACACTGTTTGAACGTAAACTGAGCAATAACAACATCCTTTATTCTAAGTGCGTTGGATTATATGACGCAAAGATGACAGTTGTGTTACACCCCGTTTTAAAACAGGTGCCTTTTACAAAAAATAGGAGTCAGTCACTATGCTACGATACTTAATCACACTACAAGCACCTGATAGAAAAGGATTAGTAGAACAAATCGCCCATGCTGTGAGTCGTCATGGCGGCAACTGGCTCGACTCAGAATTACGCCATATTGACGGTGTCTTTGCCGCGATATTGTTACTCGAAGTGCCGTCACTGCGCATGGACGAGCTCATTGAGGCCCTAGAATGCATCGATAGCCTGTCCCTCACCTACTCCAAAACCTCGGTCGCCCTTAAGCCCATCAAACGCTTAAGTTACAACCTAGTGGCCTATGACAGACCCGGACTTGTGCTCGATATATCTAATAAAATCAATGCAATTGGCATCAATATCGAGCAGTTTAGTAGTCAATATGAAACCGCAGGCCACACAGGTATAGCTTTGTTTCGGGCGACCATCGGCCTTGGACTCACAGATCTCGCCCAAGAAGATCAACTGGTAGAATCCCTCTATGCTCTTGGGGATGATCTCGTGCTCGATAGATTAAGCCGTTAATGCCATTAGCTTTTACGGCAAGCTAACACTTAGCACACCAATACATTTAGAGAGCGCACTCGCAATAGTACTTTCAAACAGCACTTAAAGTGCGCTTAAAAACAATGCTTAAAAACCGACATTCGCGGCAAAGTGTTCAAATTAAGTTAAGCCAATGCAATCAATACTGGATAGTTGGAATCGTTAGAATGCGCATAGGAATCAGGCAAGTGGGTTTGTAAGTTGATGTCATCATTTAAAATTTATTAACCCTATAATAATGCTTAATATTTTTACTATAAAAAGCCCACAAAACCCGATTACTGAACCATAAACACACTAACACCAACAAAATTTAATGTTGTAACTGCCTTTCGATTCATGCTCCCTTGGTAGAATAACCCACGAAACACCATAGCTCCGGTTCAAAATTGCCGCTTTCGAGCTTTTCCATCTTTATGTTTTATCAATTATTTTAGGGAGTAGTACGTATGGAGCAGTTATACGAACTGGCCCAAGCCATGATACACAATGATCTGGCGGTTTTAGCCAATCCTAAAATCGCCCTCATGGTCAGCGCATTAATTTGTGGCTTTTTAGTGTTAGAAAATGGCTTTATTCCCACCGCATTTTTACCCGGAGATAGCCTACTCTTTCTCACTGGAGTGCTGATTTATCAAGATATTCTTCATATCGGTATTATGCCGTTATTGGTTCTAGCAACCTTTACAGGTACAGCTGTAGGTTATTTACAGGGTCGATTTTTAGGGCATACCCAAATTTACCAAAAACTGCTGTCGAATATTGATATCAAACATCAGGAAAAAGCGACCCACCTTATTGATAACTATGGAGTGATAACCCTGCTACTCGCACGTTATATTCCTTTTGTTCGTACCGTTTACCCCTATATTTTAGGTGCAACGGGTATTTCTTCACGTCGTTTTTTACTCATTAACTTCATCAGCTCAATGGTGTGGATTTTTTCCGTTGTTGGTTTTGGGTATCTCATTAGCCATACCCAATTAGCAACAAAATACCAAACACAATTTATGAGCATAATCATTTACTTGCCAGTAGCCTTGCTAACTTTCGGTATTATTACCTTAGTGTACAAATGGTTAAGTAAAACAAAAGAGGTTTAGGTGCACTCAGTCAATCGACTCACTTAGCAAAAATTCCTATCTAAACTGACTTGGATAATCTTGTATACTGACGGCAACGCAATGACGATATAACGAAAGCGTGCACTAGAACGCATGATGAGCGACTAAGCTGCACCAGAACGCAACACATTAGGATGACCATGTTAGGAACGCTAAAAAAGATGCGCGTGCAGTTAGATGACGCGCAACAAGTGCAATATCAACTCGTTGTTGGTGATGAGTTACTTCCGCTCAATCCATTGATAGGAAAGCAATTAACCTTGACCCACACGGGTAATATCTTCTGCTGCAACTGCGGTAAAAAGAGCAATATTACCCAGCCGCGTGAGACTTGCCTAAACATGTTGCAACTATGTAGTTAAACCCTCTCTGAGAACGGTTACTTTTTCCCTTGCAACTGCAAGCGCTTAGCTTGACTGAGGATCTCATTCAAAAACACTGAATCCGTTTGTTTTGCTAATAGCACGGCTTTGTCGGAGGCTCTTATCGCCTGTTCAAGTTGTCCATCCAGATCATAGGCGGTCGCTAAACTATCCCATAACACCTCTGAATGAGGAAACGCACGCGTCCCCTCTGCGAGAATTTCAACGCCCCAAGCCGTTTTTTGTTCATAAGTGGCCTTGAGCCCATAAACATTATATTGCTGAGCAAAGAGTGGAAATTCATAGCCAAACTCAGCGCTCTTTTGCCGATAGAACTGTTTTATATCCTTAAGTGGCATAACGGCAATTTCAGGCACGGCATTCCAACCGGCAAAAAGTGTCTTTAACGCCTCAATATTGCCTACAAGCGGCGTACTGTCGTGGGTTTCATCGGGAAAGTGCTTGTAAAACCAATGCAATTGCTTTGATGTGTTATCCGTGGGGCTTGTACCTAAGCGGTCTTGCAACTGCTTAATTTGCGCCGCAAACGCGCTCGCCATCTCATTGGGCTCACTTGCCATACTCAAAAACCAGCGCAGTGGTTTCGCACGCTTAGCTTGTAATAACTCGACCGACTTAAGCACTAGCCAATCACTGTCCCACCATAAACTGGGACTGATTGAAATCACCGCATCAAATTGGCTATTTGGCGTCAAGGCGACATAACTGCTAAACAACCCCGCGAAGGAGTGACCCGTGAGTATTTGATAATCTGAGGTGCGGTATTTTTTGCCTAACTCACTGAGCAGCTCTTGCTCTAAAAACTGCCTGAACCTTTCAGCACCACCGGAGCTGTCTTTAAATTTATCGATTTGAGTCGGCGTGAAATACTTCATTCGTTGATCCGAACTCACGCCAACGGTGATCATTTCTGGAATAATGGCATAAGTACTTAAAAAACCGACATTCGCAGCCACATGCTCAAATTGGGTAGAGCCATCTAGTACGATTAATACCGGATAGTTAAAATCGTTGGAATGTGCATAGGTATCTGGCAAATCGATTTGTAAGTTGATGTCATCATTCAAGATTTCTGAATAAATTACCGTCTTATCCGTCTGTGCGAAGACAACCGTTGAAAAGAAAAACATCAGCACTAAAACCAACCGCATAAGTACACCTCTATTTGTAATGCTAGGTAACTTACTGGTTTTTATCATAAGACTCAAATCATTACCCTCAAAAAGTCTAATTAAGACGATGGAGTTGAGTACAGTTTACAAAGACGCACTTAATCAGCTCATTCAATCGACTCAGGTCATTAACGCCATCAATCGACTTACTTATCGAAAAATCCTATCTAAACTGACTTGGATAATCTTGTATACTGACGGCAACGCAATGACGATATAACGAAAGCGTGCACTAGAACGCATGATGAGCGACTAAGCTGCACCAGAACGCAACACATTAGGATGACCATGTTAGGAACGCTAAAAAAGATGCGCGTGCAGTTAAATGACGCGCAACAAGTGCAATATCAACTCGTTGTTGGTGATGAGTTGCTCCCGCTCAATCCATTGATAGGAAAGCAATTAACCTTGACACACACGGGTAATATTTTCTGCTGCAACTGCGGTAAAAAGAGCAAGAAGAGTTACTCGCAGGGCCATTGTTTTGTCTGTATGCAAAAGCTGGCGAGTTGCGATATGTGCATCATGAAGCCGGAAACTTGTCATTACGACCAAGGCACTTGCCGCGAACCAGAGTGGGCCCAGAGCCACTGTTTTGTGCCGCATTATGTATATCTGTCGAATACTTCGGGCGTTAAAGTCGGCATTACCCGCCACACTCAACTGCCCACCCGTTGGATTGACCAAGGTGCTACCCAAGGTTTACCGATTTTTAAAGTCTCAACAAGACAGCTCTCAGGCTTAGTCGAAGTAGAATTGGCAAAACTGGTTAATGATAAAACCCATTGGCAAGCCATGTTAAAAGGCCATGCCGACGATATTGATTTAAATGCTAAGGCTGCGGAACTGATCCCACAAATTGAGGCTAAGTTGCACGAAATCGGCATGCAAAAAGGCGATTACAGTATCGAGCGTTTGCACGAAACGATTCAGCCAATTCATTATCCAATTGACACCTTTCCGAAAAAGATCACTTCGCACAATTTCGATAAAGATGTGGTCGTCAGCGGAATTTTGCAGGGGATCAAGGGGCAGTATTTAATGTTTGATACGGGCGTGATTAACATTCGTAAGTTTTCATCCTACGAGATCACAGTCGAGCACGACTGAAACAGTCTGAAATCAAAATGGAACTTCCCTCCGTTAAAATGAAAAAGCGCGGCAGTTTTCACTGTCGCGCCCTTTATTGAGATGGCTGTCACTAAAGTACCATGTCCCACAGTTCAAAAATGGGAGCTAGCACCACAAACATGGGACCAAGACACCTCAATTAAGCACTAATCCCGTTTATCTGGCGAATGCTCCAACCAAAATGCTGACTCAATTCACTTAGAACTGAACTAAAGCTCAAACGCTGACTAAAGAGCCACATTAACCGACGGCATATTGGCCAACATACTGGCAATGAGACTGTCGAAATTTTCGGTTAGCTCATCCATCTTTTTAATGTTGCCAAAACCTTGGGCAAGCACTCGCCAAATTGGCTCATCAACGCCTTGTATTTTAGTGGGTTTAAAGAGCGCTATCACCACGGTACCTTTGTCATACTTTTGGGTATTCACACCGTCGGTTGACAGCCCAGCGACTAACCCTGTCACTGCCAAAATTTGTTCATCGCTCATTTCAGTTCCCATAGCGACGCCAAAGCCAACCTGAAAATCCGCCAGTAGTGGATCTTCGACCCAGCGATATCCCTTACTCTGCAAAGTTTGCTTTAATACGGCTTGCATGTGTTGCAACACTGGCTGCGGATCTAAGCGTTTATCTGTGATGATTTTTTGAAATTTAGGATGCCAAGTGAATGTCATTGCCGTTGACGGTAATTCACTGAGATCGCCAGACATCACGATTGTGGTTCGCAACGGCTGCGCCGCGTTATCCGTCACAGTCACGCACCCAGTAAGACCTAAAACGCTGCTAAAAAGCAGTATTAACACTCTCAAATACCGACTTAACACTCGGTCGGGAACCCAGCAAGGAACTCGACTGAACTGTCGATTTAGCACTCCACTTAGCTCACTATGTAATGATGGATTCATCATGCCCTGTTACCTCAATCTATAAAATGCTGTCTAAGGATAGTTGCTATTACTAAAACTGAAAGCTGATATCCATCATAGTGTTAAATCAGCATATTCCAATATATCTTGATATTCGTGCTAACACAGAGAACCATCAAACTCGCTAGCCTTATTCTCACGCCATTAATCCCATCGAGGCATGTACATATTTTGTTATTCTTTTTAGTTTATAAACTCGCTATGTCGTATAGGCGCGGCAACATTTAATCGCTAGAATGCCTCGCCTGCGTTGCAATCAAATGTCGCAATTATAAATAATAGCAACACAGTATTGCGTAACGTCTGATGAGTAAATCGCAGGCTCAATGCGGCAAATAATCACAATGCCATAAAACTAAAATAAAAGGTGTGGATCTATCTATGGAGTTAATACTCGCTATCGCGTTGTTTGCCTTTTCATCTGGGATCACCCCAGGGCCTAACAATATTATGCTGATGACCTCAGGGGTAAACTTTGGCGTAAAACGCAGTATTCCGCATCTTATGGGAATAAGCCTTGGCTTCCCGACCATGATCCTCGCGATAGGTTTGGGCTTGAGCGCCCTATTCCAAAGCTATCCTATCATCCATCAAGTGATTAAAGTCGTCGGCATAGGTTACCTTTTGTATCTGTCTTGGTTGATTGCCAACAGCAGTAGCAAGATGGAAGGCAAAGCCATTGCTAAACCCTTTAGTTTTATCCAAGCCGCGGCCTTTCAATGGGTCAACCCTAAGGGCTGGATCATGGCCGTGGGCGCGATTGCGACGTTCACGTCAGTACAGCAGGATTTGACCCCGCAGGTCATCACTATCGCAACGGTATTTTTGTGCGTCGCATTTCCCTGCGCTATCGTCTGGCTCGGCTTTGGTGTAGCCCTTAAACGCATTTTAAAAAATGAGCGCCAACAGAAGATTTTTAATATCAGCATGGCGCTCTTGCTTGTGGCGTCTATCATCCCTATGATCGCCCCCTAATTTTTAAGCACGAGCAAACAACCGCCATGAACGAAATTGACATGATCACTCAACAAACCGACGACTGGGTGAAAAAAGTGATCATGAAATACAATATTTGCCCCTTCGCCAGACAAGAAGTCGAGCGCGGCAGTATTCGGTATCTGGTGGTGGAACAAACTAAAGTAAAACAAGTACTTAAGGAATTGATTGAAGAATGCCAATACCTCGACGCCCACCCCGAAGCCGAAACCACACTGTTTATTCTACCCCGTGGTTTTGAGGGGTTTTATGCTTATCTCGACCTCATCGACATGGCAACCGAGACGCTTATCGAACACGAGTACGAAGGCACTTACCAACTCGCCACCTTTCACCCAGACTATTGTTTCGATGGTGAACCACAGGACGGGGCAGCCAACTTCACCAACCGCGCGCCCTACCCAACCCTGCACATCATCCGCGAAGCCAGCATGGAGCTCGCTCTCGCCAGTTACACAGATCCCGAAACCATCCCAGAACGTAACATCGCCTTTTGCGAACGTAAAGGCAGCGACTTTTTCGTCAAACTGTTAGCAGAATGCATGGGGAAATAGCTTAAGCGCCTCAGAAATAACTGAGAGAGATGGTAAATATAGGAAGTTGTAGAGCAATCACTTAACCTTGGTATCCAAAAATTAAGCACTGTCACTCCAGTGACACGCCGTAAACTCGTCCCTGAGGGCTCGACGACGGCATCCATGCCGCCAACGGTCACTTACATGTCAGTGCTTAATGCCGTGGATTTTTGTGTATACCTACTGACCGTGAAGCAAAGATAGTAGGCGAAAAACGGGACAGAAAATGTGCGCACCACATGCGACCCTAACTACAGTTCTTTAGAATTTATTATATAAATTCTAAAGAACGCTGTGATGACATTTTATCTTAGGCCATTCAAAAAATTGACTGTCTGAAGTAACAAGTTGAAAATGCTATACTCGCTCGCTTATGTATTCACTAATTAAAGGATTAAAAATTGGCCATCCCTAGAGTCTTTATAAGTTCTACATGCTACGACTTAAAGCATATTAGAGAAAACTTAAAATACTTCGTTAAGACTATAGGCTATGAGCCTGTACTATCCGATGATGGTGATGTTTACTACAGTGTAGATGCGCATACCCACGATGCTTGCCTTACTGAAGTAGCCACTTGCCAACTGTTTATCTTAATCATAGGTGGGCGCTATGGTGGAGAACATAAAGGTAAGGAAGGTTCAATTACTAACAACGAATATCGAGAAGCGGTTAAAAATAAAATTCCAGTTTTCGCTTTGGTTGAAAGTGCTGTGTATTCAGACCATTACACCTATAACTCTAACAAGAAAACTAATCCTGAATTCTACGAAAAAATTACCTACCCCAGCATAGACAACATCAAAATTTTTGGTTTTATTGACGAAGTTAGAAAAAATAGCCTTAACAACGCTATTGTTTCATTCAACGATTTTTCTGATATGGAAGCATATTTGAAGAAACAGTGGGCAGGTATGATGTATGACTTGCTTGCTGAAAGAACAAGAAATGATAATGCTAAAATAACCAATAGGTTAATTGATGATCTAACAATAGCAGCGAAGAAGTCCGAAGAGTTAATCAAAGTATTACTTAGAACAACTGATGCTGAACACGCTGAAGATAAAATCAGTGAAATAGAGTTATTAGCTCAAGCAGAAAGTTTTCCAAAACGCATCGATGACCTATTTGGTAAAGTATTTATTTCAGATATACCTGGATATGAGATCCCTGACATACAAAATTACTCGAAATGGTTTGAGTTTTTAGCTGCAACTATTGACTTTAAACTGATAACAGAAACTGAACATGATAAAGAAGTGGTGTATATCGTCTACGCATCAAAACAATATGTTGAGCTAAAACGTAGGGTTGGGGACAAACAAGAGGTAGTCAACTATGACGAAATTCAATCATCATTTGAGGCGCTTAAGCAAGTAGATAAAAAAACTAGAGATATTATTCTGTCTAGTATTGTTGTTCCATTTTAAGTCGTACTAAATGCAATTATAAAAGTCTGTAGTTGTATAAACTAGTACTTGCTACTCTATATTCCTGCTTTTACGACCAATAATGGCACATTGCGATACAAAGACTAAAGTGACTATCTCAGCAAGCATAGCTTTTATTTTTAATATACCTAACAAAAACACTTAAGCTTCAGAAATACACCATCCCCTCGGAGTTGCCGCAGGGCGAATAGGCAAATTGCGTGAGTCTTGCCATGGATGGCAAGCTAGCTTTCGCAGGTGCAGGGACGCATCCTTCGGAAGCGATAGCAAATTTGCCAATAAGCACAAGGGGCTTTCAACTCCGTTGGGGGCGTCTTGGAGAATCCAAGGAGGATAGGACGAGCAGTCCTCCTTGGTCGGGTGTGGGGTGAAGCCCCACGACTTTGACTTTGAAAATCAATAAAAAACAAAGTTTAAAAGAAAAATCCATTGATAAATAAAGAGAATTAAACCCTTAATCCCCACACCTCAAAGGCATCACGACTCAGTTGTTCCCTAAAATCTGGGTGAGCGATGGCGATCAGCGCTTGTGCCCGTTCGCGCAGTGAACGGCCGCGTAGATTAGCGGCGCCGTATTCGGTCACAATGTAATGCACATGGGCCCGAGTGGTGACAACCCCTGCGCCAGGTGATAACACGCTTGCAATGCGAGAAAGCGTGCCGCCCGCAGCCGTGCTGGGCAGCGCAATCACAGAACGACCACCTTCAGATAACCCTGCTCCGCGGATGAAATCCATCTGGCCGCCAACACCTGAATAGATTTTAGTGCCAATGGAATCGGCACACACTTGGCCTGAAAGGTCGACCTGCAACGCCGAGTTAATCGCCATCACATTAGGATTTTTACGGATAATGGCCGTGTCGTTGACTTGCTCTATGTCCATAAAGATAACCGCAGGATTATCATCAACATAGTCGTATAATTTCTGGCTACCCAGGGCGAAACCAGTGACGAGTTTTCCCGGATAAAAACGCTTCTTGCTGTTGTTAATCACGCCCTTTTCAACCAGTTGCAATATACCGTCAGAAAATAGCTCAGTGTGGACGCCTAAGTCTTTATGTTCGGTTAAGCAAGACAGCACGGCATCAGGGATCGCACCTATACCCATTTGCAAACAATCGCCATTACGCACCAATTGGGCAACATTTTTACCGATCGCCAAACTCACCGCATCCCCCGTCGCGAAGGAATGAATGGGCAACGCCGCGCTCTGCTCATACACAGCGGCAAAACGGTCGATATGGATAAAGCTGTCACCATGGGTGCGTGGCATTTGTGGATTAATATGAGCAATGATCTTACCCGCGACTTGGCAAGCTGCGAGCGTTGCTTCAACCGAAATGCCTAAGGAACACATGCCATGCTTATCGGGTGGCGACACTTGGATAATTGCGGTATCAATTTTTTGCTCGCCGGAACGAAATAACTTAGGCACTTCAGACAGGAAAATCGGCACATAATCCGCGTCACCACTTTGCAGTAATGCCCGCGTTGGCAGCCCACCGAAAAAACATCGATGGCGTAAATGCCCCTGTAAACTGGGATGGCTTAAGGATTCGGCGCCTTCAGTATGTAACTGTAACAGGGTGAGATTTTCTTTGGTGAGTGCATGCTGCGCCAACGCATCTAATAAAATGCGCGGTGTGGCGCCCATGGAATGAGTCCACAGCGTCTCGCCGCTTTGAATTAAAGCAACCGCATCGAGCGCGCTATGACAAATGATTGGAGGCATAATGAATTCCCTTCGCTAAGCATGATGGCGGCAATCGCCCTAGCGGCAGTGTAAGGGATATCCTAATTAAGCAACATCGATTTCAATGGCTTAGCGCGACTGTTTACTGATAATTTGCGCTATATCAAAACTCGGCACTTTGCCCTTGACGATGAAACTCAGTACAGGGTTAATCCAAGCGCTTCGAAAATCTCATACTGGCAATCAATAACCCAATACAAGTAAAACCTATCATCCACAGGGCATCAAATTGCAGATCCATCACTTGGGCATCGCGCAGCACTATGGCCCGTGACATGCGCATAAAATGGGTTGCGGGTAAGGCTTCGGCAATCCACTGCGCCGCGATAGGCATGGCTTCGTAGGGGAACATAAATCCCGACAATAGAATCGATGGCAGCAGGATAAATACCGTCATCTGCATCGATTGCAACTGGGTTTTCGCTATGGTCGAAATCACTAATCCTAAGGTTAAACTGGCGCAAATGAACAACATAGCGGCAAGGGCGATAGAATCAAGCCCGCCGCGAATGGGCACATCAAACAACAAATGCCCTGCGCTCAGGATAATGGTCACTTGCACAAAGCCGACGATCACATAGGGCACGATTTTACCCAGCATCAACTCCAGTGGCCGCACAGGCGTAGTGATCAAAAACTCCATATTGCCCTGCTCGCGCTCACGCACTATGGCGGCGGAAGTAAACATCACCATGGTCATAGTCAAAATCACGCCCAACAGACCGGGCACTATGTTGACCACAGAACGTTGTTCTGGGTTGAAATATTGCACCACTTCAAAACTCGGTATCGCCGTTTTTAGTGCTCTTCCTGCGACTTCATCCAGTGGCATTTGCCTTAGGCTACGAATAGTTGAAGCGACAACCGTATCTGAACCATCCACCAGCCATTGGCCAGCGGGTTGTGCGATATAGGACTGGGTTAAATATTGCTGACCCACAAAGCTTGGGTGACGCACTAAACGCTCATCGAGATCGGCGGGCAAATACAGCACCGCTTTGACTTCGCCGCGAGTGATCGCCGCCTCAGCCTCAGCGGCACTTAAATAACGTTGTTTGAAATCCACCACCTGCGTTGCTTCCACCGCCTTAACCAGTGCGCGACTGTAGGCTGAATCACTTAAATTAACTAACCCAGCAGGCAGATGGCGAGCATCGGTATTGATGGCATAACCAAACAACATCAGTTGCACCAGCGGGATCATGATTATCATGCCAAAGGTCATGCGATCCCGCGACAACTGCCGCAGCTCTTTGACCACAATCGCAAAAATCCTACGCCACATGGTCAGTCTCTCCCTTGGAAATCCCAGTCAAGCGCTCGCCGGTGCAAGTGACAAACACATCTTCTAAGCTAGCGCGCACTTCTTCCATCATCCGGCTGGCAACTCTTGGTTTAAGCCAAGCAAGCGGTTCTTCAATATCGCTGCGCACTAACACCCGCAAACGACTGCCGATTTGCGCCGCTGACAATACCGCAGACTCGCTGATCAATGATTGTTTTAAAGTGCGTAAGTCGTCCCCTGAGATCTCAACCACCCGAGCCCCCATCGCCGCCATCAACTGCTGGGGTGAACCGTCGGCGCGTTTTATCCCCCGCTCTAAAATCGCAAGACTATGGCAACGCTCGGCCTCATCCATATAGTGAGTCGACACAAGTATCGTAGTGCCTTGGGCACAGAGATCGAATAAGCGCTCCCAAAACTCGCGTCGATTTTCAGGATCGACCGCCGATGTCGGCTCATCGAGAAACAATAATTCGGGGTGATGTAAGGTCGCTGCCGCTAAGGCCAAACGCTGTTTCTGGCCGCCACTCATGGAGCCCGCCATTTGTTTCTCGCGGCCGACTAAATCGTATAGCGTGACTAACTCGGCTATCCGCAGCTTTGAGGCTCGGCGGTTAAGCCCATAAATTTGCGCGACAAACTCTAAGTTTTCCCGCACCGAAAGATTGTCGTACAGGGAGAATTTTTGCGTCATATAGCCAATGCGGCGGCGCAGTTTTTCCTCGGCACCGGGTAAGGTTTCACCCAAAACACGAATATTCCCCGATGTTGGACTCAGCAACCCAGTTAACATGCGAATTGAAGTCGATTTTCCGCAGCCATTGGGGCCGAGAAATCCATAAATGGTACCCTTGGGAATGGCGAGGTCGAGGTTTTCCACCGCATTAACACCACCAAAGGCGCGGGTCATCCCTTGGGTCTCGATAGCAAAATCAGCGCTTTTCATGGCTGCTGCACTCCTTGCAGCACATCGAGTTCAACTTCTAATGCCATGCCAGTAGGTAGGTCCTGATCTGTGGCAGAAATGGTGATATCGGTCAAATACATCAGCCGCGCTCGATCACGTTCATTTAGCGCATAAAATGGCGTGTAAGCAGGTTGACTGCGAATATTTCGCACAGTGCCAGCAATCGGTATCTCGCGGCCATCCACAAGAATATTGACGCCATCGCCCGCCTTCACTCTGTCTAACCAAGTCGCAGGCAGGTAAACCCGCACATAGGGATTATCGCTCGCCAGCAAACCAATCAACTGAGTGCCTGCGGCAATACGATCGCCGACTCGCCAAGGCAACGTATCGACAACGGCATCACGCGCCGCCACTAAGCTCAAGTCTGCTAAGGCTTTTTGTTCGATGGCTACACTGGCGCGAGCTGCGGCCACCGCCGCTTTGGCCTGCTCTAGCTGCTCACTACGGGTGCCATTTTCTAGTAGTCGCAGGCTTTGCTGCGCCTCGGCTTGCTTAGCGAAACTGGTATCCCGCGCCGCGCGGGCCGTATCTAAATCCGCTTGGCTAAGTACTTTAGTGACAAATAAACGGTTTGTTCGTTCAAAGGCACGCTGAGCTTCTTTCACACTGGCATTCGCCCCGTCGAGCACGGCCTTGGCGCGTTCTATATCCTCTAAACGCGCCCCTGTGACCGCCTCAGAAAGTTTAGCTTTAGCCTGTTCAAGCTCGGCCTGGCGCAGGGCGAGGCGCGCATTGGCTGAGGTTGTATCAAGCTGAATTAACAGCTCGCCCGCCTTAACCTGTTGACCTTCAACCACATTCACTTGAGTAATCAACTCACCTACGGGCGCGGTAAGTGTCAGCCTGTCCCGCTCGACAGTGCCAAGCACTCTGGGCGGCGCTTCAGTGCAGCCGACTAATAGTAAGATCACACAACCCACACTCACGTGCGTCAGAATTTTAAAATTCACACCCATTACGACTTCCTCGGTTCACGCAGTACACCTTGGGTAAAAACCTGCATATTGTGCAGCGCTAGGCGCTGTAAACCATCAGCATCGGCACTAAAAAAGCCGAACTGACGCATTAACACCGGGGGCGCAATAAGCGGAAAGACCATCAGACTCACGAAACTGAGGCGTGCTAAATCGGGATCTAATCCCTCCTTCAATAGCCCCGCATTGACTAATGTGGATTCGAGCCATTGCCGCGAGAGGGATAAAATTTGCTCAAAAACAGACAACATAATGCGATAGGGTTCTGAGCCATCGCCTTCCTGTAACACCCGTATAATCAACCGTGGCAATCCCAGGTTAGGTGCCATAACACGATAATATGTCTGCATAAGTTCACCCAAGTTATTAGGGGCATCCGCGGCGGATATTTCGCGAAAACGCGCTAATACGGGCTCAAGGGTTTCCCGCACCATTTGTTCGAACAGGCCCGATTTTGAACCAAAATAATAACGAATAAGCGCAGCATCAACCTCGGCTTCGCGGGCAATTTCGCGGGTAGAAACGCTGGGATAACTGCGATGACTGAAGAGACTTAAGGCTGCGATAATTAAGCGTTGGCGGGCATCGGAATCCCCTTTCGGACGACCAGGAGTCTGCGGCTGTGATTCAGTTTGGGCGGTAAATGGCACAACCCCCTTTGGGCGACCGGGAATAAGCGACATGGCAAGCTCCAGCAAAATTCATCTATTGATGAATATACTGAAAAGCCGCGTAAAAAGGCAGCAGTTAAATTCCTCATTTTCATTGATATTGAGGAATTTAACCCTAGCACTGCAAGGCTAAAATTTAGGTACCGTTCAATCGAAAAATTAAGCGGCCTTCTATTAAAGATTTATACAGTAAAAGCTTATGCGCCTTTCACTATCGCACTCAAACGGGTAATGAATTGCTGTACGGCTTCAACTGTGTCAAAACTAAAGGCAAGGCCATAGTGGGTTTCGGTCAAACTCTTATGTAAACGTTTGGGGAAACGTGTCATCTCGGCATTGTGGAAATAGTCGTATTTGGCATGCACGCCTGCAATAGTGGCAAGTTCGCCGGAAAAGACTTCGAATGCAGGGCGAATAATCAAGTTTGGTGATTTACCGTCGAGGTGTAAATAGAAAGCCTCTTTGGTTTCTGGGAGCATGTATTCAGTAATGTTTTTTATGGTGAAATTAGTGCGACATTGCAGTCCACTTAAGCAACTCACCATCTTATTATGTTCTATCGCCAAACTTATTCTCCCGTGTTTGTTGTCTATTTAGATTAAACCTGCCCATATCGCGCTACTTTTTCTACTCTCAGTCAATCCATGGCTCAGATGACGGATTAAGATGAGAAGAATATCATCTCGGCAATGTTGGTTTTTATCCCGTTTATCCCACTTTACCTCAGCTCAGCCTAATCGGTTTAGTCTTAAAATGCACTAAAGTGATACCCATATCCCAGAGTAAATGAGCGAGTTTGAATTATTTATCACAAAAAACCTTTATATACAGAACGATAAACCGATTAATTCAAACGCTAAGTGGGTGTAACAGAAAATTCTTTTGTGTAAGCAAATCGCTATTTCAAACACGATAAAGCACAATTTAGTTTATTAGGCATTGCTTATCATCAGGTTACCAACCTTTAGTTTGACATTAAAACGAACCGTTCAAAATGCGACCCTGCGATTGCATTTTATAATGATTGTTTTACTTGCCAGCTTAAAATGTTGCGTCTAGGTTAATAAGCTTGAGTTAAGTCCTGTTGATAATAGCTAAGTTACGGCAATCACATTTGATGCCAACCTAAACTAGCGCATTCACGCTATCCCGTCGTATTCAGGCCTTAAGTCATGTTTTACCCAAAGTGAGTAACCCGCGCTTAAGCGCCTATAAACCGAGCCATGCCAGCCGATTTCAAGCTTATTTACGGCAGATCCTGCATTAACTGACTTGCCCTAAACTGTCGCAACGGACTGGCGGCCACAATCAACAAGACCAACAACACGAGATATAGCCATGAAGATCAAAAAAGCCCTCATGCTCTTGGGTCTGTTCGCTGTCAGCCCAGTCACGTTAGCCGCAACCGGAGTCGCCTTTATCCATGGTACGGGTCACCAGACCAATGCCTTAGCCGATTACTGGACGCCCGAATTTGTTAACTCAGTGCGCCAAGGCATCCCAGTGCCAAACAATTACACAGTGATCAACTGCGACTTTGACCAATATATGTGGGAAGAAAGCGCCGCAGGTTGTCTGGCCACGCAGCTCAATAGCTTTATCCAAGCCAAAAATATCGACGACTTAATTCTGCTGACCCACTCCAATGGTGGCAACGTAGTGCGGTGGATTTTATCTAATCCAACGTGGGACAGCCGTTATCCTGCAGTGATTAACGCCACCTCAAAGGTTATCGCCATCGCGCCTTCCAGTGCTGGTACGCCGCTGGCCGACGCGGTGAACCAAGGTAATGTGTTCGAAACCAGCTTAGGCTGGCTCTTAGGCTATGGCAGCAACGCGGTGAAACAACAGCAAGTCGGTTGGATGGCAAACTACAACAACGCTTGGCTTAATGGCACAGCGGGTCGCCCATCGCTGGGTAAACCCTTCGAAGTCGTGGTGGGCTCAGATGTTGATTCCGCCATTTGGGACAGCGACAGTTACTGCGCGGGTTATCAATACCAAGTCGCGCTCGAAACCACCCAAAACTGGCTCGATAGCTGCTCCGACGGCTTCTTAAATTGCAGCTCACAAAAGGCGGCTGGCACTGTCTGGTTTACTGATAAACAAAAGACCCGTGGCCAAGAGCCCTTAAGCCATCAGCAGAGCCGTCGTACGTGTTTCAACTTAGACACGCTGATCCGCAACCACATTTAAGGAGCACTAAGATGCACACACTCAGCAAACTTGCCAGTGTCTTGGCGCTAAGCGGACTGCTTGCAGCCTGCCAAGATGAAGCCACACCCATAGATCCCAAAACCAATGCCAGCCCTATGTACGCCAAAGGGTTAACCCTAGCCGCGCCGAGCGATACCGATCTCGTCGATAGCAATATTGCCAGCCCAACACTCACGCCCATCAACACCAGTACGGATTACATTAGCTTTATCACCCCGCTGTACGGTGAGTATCAAGCGAGTATGCTTAAGCTGGAGCAAGCCAGCCAAAGTGACGAGTATTGGGTCAATGTAACAGGCGCACAGCTTAATGCGGGCGTGGGCCTCACCATGAGCCAAGCGTCGAGCTTAGTGCGCATTGCACCTCGGGGCGATACCCGCTCTGGCGCCTTAATGCATGCAGAGGCTATTGCCCCTGAGCGCGTACAAATTCAGCGCGTTACCCCTAATCAGTCACCCCAAGGCAAAGCAGCCAACAGCAGTGGGATAAACACCAATGAGTCACTGGTCAAATCGATGGTCAACGCCGATGCTTTGGCTAGCGCAGGGTTAACCGATGATTCCAGTGCACTGCAAATGTCGGCGAAGGCCACACCGGGCGAATATCGCCTGCAGGTCAGCCAGCCGTTAACACCGAGCGCCAGCTACTTAGTCAATGTGAAGGAAAAAGGCTCGCCCTATCAACTGAGCGTCAAAGCCCCCATAGCCATCGCGGCGGATGCGCAAACCCTTGGGCTTGAACTCGCACTCAGCCAAAGTGATAACGCCTTTGTGCCACAGGCAAAACTCAAGCAAGCCGATGGCAATATGCAACCGCTGGCGATGGTAAAACAAGGGGAGACATGGCAAGCGGTGATCCCCGCGGGCGTCGCACTTTCGAGCAGCAATGCAGGTTTCAGTGAAATTGAAATCACAGTGCAAACCCAAGTCGATGGCCGACCTGTGCAGCGCACGGTTAAATCTGTCTTTAAGTCCTATGTCAATTCGGCGAGCATCAAGCCCGAAGTGCTCACGGTTTGGGATAAAGGCTTGCCTAACCAAATCAACTTTGAGTTAACTGTCGCCGAGGCGGGGCGTTTTGGCTTAAGTGGCACGTTAACCGGCACCAATACCGAAGGTCAAAAAGTTGCGATTCTACGCACCCAAGCGGCCAATTGGCTGACCCCAGAGTCGCCGAAGTTAAAGCTGATGTTAGATCCTAAGCTCATCCAAGCCTCGGGTTTACAGCCGCCCTTCGAACTCAATGAATTAGAACTGCAAGATCAAGGTCAAATGGCCAGATTAAGCTATCAAGCCAAGGCACTAACCTTAACGCGCTAATCCAAAGGGACGAATGTTAAGGGCTAACGTTAAGATACTCAGCTTAACGTGCTGATAAGTCAGGCTTGTTAGCCTTAAGTTCCTCTCTAATACAAAGTGCCCAATCATGGGCACTTTTTTATTGTTGATCTTTTGCAATCTACACCTAAAAGCCATCACCTTATTTAACATCTAGCGTAAAGCACAAACTGTTGACAGAAAAATGACAAGCTAAAGACTATTTACCACACTTCACCCTGATAAAATTTACATTGATTATCAAGGGTTATTCCTTTTAAATAACAATCATCAACGGCATAATGTCAAGGTCTTGACATCAGACCTTTGAATGACAAGCATACGGTTCTTTATAACAATACGTATAACAATAAGAGTGACTCACGGCGCAAGTTTTTACCGTGCCATGGTCAATACTCAATAAATGGACATCGTTATGAGTGACAGCACATTTTTCTTTGGTGAATGGCAAATCAATCCCAGCGCCAATAGTCTGCTCCTTGGCAAACAAGTCAAACAAGTCAAACAAGTCAAACAACTTGAGCCCAAGGCGATGGATGTGCTGCTGTTTCTCTGTCAACGGGCGGGCGAAGTCGTCAGCAGTGATGAAATAGTCAGCCACTGCTGGCCAGGTGTAGATACCGGCGACAATCCACTACACAAGATTATCAATCAGTTACGTAGAGCATTAGGCGATAGCGCCACCGATCCCACCTATATAGAAACCATACGCAAACGCGGCTATCGCACCTTAGCCGAAGTGCGTTTTCCTATCGGACACCAAGCCACCGCCAGCCCACAGAGTTGGCAAGGCGGCTCTCCCTTTCCGGGGCTGCAAGCCTATAGCGCTAACTATGCCGAGGTGTTTTTTGGCCGCAGTGAACAAATCAGCACTTTGCTTAACCGGATAAGCCAACAAATCCTGTTTGGCCGTGCCTTCTGCCTGATCTTAGGTCCAAGTGGCAGCGGTAAATCTTCCCTGATTAATGCGGGTGTTGTGCCCAATTTAATGAAGGGCGACGGCTATAACGGCATTGGTGTCGCGTCATTCAGCAGCTTAGATTTTGCCGATGTGAGTAAAGGGCAACTACTCACCGATCTTGCCAGTGCTATGCTCGACTGGGAAATCAACGACATCCCAGTATTCGAAGGCATGAGCGCTGAGACTCTGGCGATTCAACTCATCGAAGATATCCAAAGCGTAATCGACCAGTGCACCCAAGCGCTCAAGGCTAAACCCTTTTCTAATCCGTTTTTTGCCTTGTTTATCGACCGATTAGAAGTGTTGCTCTCATCACCGCTATTTAGCGATACCGAACGAACTCAGTTCATAGAATTATTGGAACAACTCGCCACCTCAAAAGCCGTGATTATCATCAGTGCCTGTCGCAACGATTTTTATCCTTTATTGGTCAATTACCCAAGCTTAATGGCGGGTAAAGCCCGCGGCGCCCACTTTGACTTAGCACCGCCAACACGCACTGAGCTATTACAAATGATCCGCCTGCCCGCAGTGGCTGCCAACTTAAGCTGGGAAGTTGACAGCGACACCGCAATGCCGCTCGATGAAATGCTCTGCAGCGATGCCGCCAGTAACCCAGATGCGTTGCCCATGTTGCAATACACTCTGCAAGCCTTGTATTTACAGCGCAGCGCCGACGATAAGTTGTTAGTCTCGGTTTATCATGCACTGGGCGGTATTGAAGGGGCGATTGGCAAAAATGCCGAGCAGGCGATTTCCCATTTAAGCGATGCCGAAAAAGCCAGCCTACCACGGATTTTATCCCTGCTAGTCACCCTGCGCGAAGATGAAAAGTCCATCACCAGCCGCACCGCTCGCTGGTCGCAACTGCAAAGCACGGCCGAAACCGCCCTAGTGCAAGCCATGGTCGATAGCCGCTTATTCGTGTCGCATCTGCAAAATGGTGAACCCTGTTTTAGCATCGCCCACGAAGCACTTTTACGCCGTTGGCCTCGGGCAACCGCTTGGATTAGCGAGCATAACGACAGCTTAAGCATTAAGAGTCGCCTACAGCATTTATCTAAGCGTTGGCTCAGCGAAGCCAAACACAGCGCTTATCTGCTCGCCGAAGGCAAGCCGTTAAAAGAGGCCCAAAGCCTCAGCCAAAATCCGTTATTCGATTTAGACGATCCCGAAACTGCCTTTATCGCAGCCTCCAGCAAACGCGCCAATATGCTGCGCTGGACGAGGCGCCTAACCGTCGCCCTGCTGTGCGTCCTCACCTTAACCTCCGTCATTATGAGCGTGCGCAGCATAGAAGCCGAAAAACTTGCCCTGCAAAAACGCCTCGCCGCCGAAGATTTGCTCGGCTTTATGGTGGGTGACTTCGCCGACAAGATGCGCGGCATCGGCCGTATGGACTTACTCGACGGGATCAGCAATAAAGCACTGGAATATTTCAGTGATTTTTCTAATGACAACGGCGATCAACATCTGAGCCTTGAAGCTCGCCTACAACATGGACAAACACTGGAGGCAATGGGTGAAGTCGCGTATTCACGCGATAAGCTAGATGAGGCCAAGACAGCGCTTCTCGCCGCTCAAACTAAGCTAACCAATCTCTATACTGAGCAACCGACAAACCTAGAGTTATTAAAAACCTTAGGCGCAAATGCATTTTGGCTTGGGCAGATAAAATACGATATGAGTGATTGGGAAAGCGCTAAGCCCTACTTTGAGCAGTATCTAAGTTATAGCCAGGTCATGTATAAGCTAGCTTCCGACGATAAAAATGCGCTCATGGAACTATCCTACGCTAACAATACGCTAGGTTCACTAGCAATGAAGCAACAGCAATTTGATAAAGCTACAAGCTACTTCGATGAGTCACTCAGACTAAAATTATTAGCTCTGACTCAGGATCCTAGCAATAAGCAATTACAAGCTGACATAGCAAACGCCCGCTCTTGGTTAGCCAGTGCTTTTCGTTCAAGAGGTGATCTGAACTCCGCCATAGCAATACATCGTCAACTTCAAACTGAATTAGAAGTATTACGAAAAACAAACGACACTGATGGTTATATATTGGATAGATTAGCTAGCAGCTTAAGAATTAGTTCGACTTTATATGAATTTCAAGGCCAGATGCAAAAGGCTTTTGATGATGCATTGTTGGGAGAGCAACTCATTCAACAAGCCACAGTCCTAGATCCCAAAAATACTGCTTGGAAGACACAATTGTATTATCTTAAGTTTCAATTGATGTTACTAAATACTAACCTAAAAGATCCACGTAGCTCCCATATTCCAGAAACTTTGCTGGCCGAGCTTGGACTAGAAAAAGAGGCATTTATAAAGAGCCCCCGCTATTTACCACTCAAAGCTATTTTACTTAAAAATGCGGCTCAATATTACCAACTTAAAGGGCTAAATGAACTGAGCATAGACTCAGTCGCAGAAGCATCAACTCTTTTAACTGAAATAATCAAAGTTACTCCCGATGACTTTAAGTACCTTGCCAGCTTGGCAGAAATAGAGCTCTTGAGAGCCAGATTATCCAAACAACAGCAAGATATGCAAACAGTTAAAAAATCCTGCACTAAAGTCAAAATAATGCTGGCACCAATCCAAGTGAAAAATAGGGATCCACAGTATTTACAGCCATATGCAAGAGCCCTCGATTGTTTAGGTGAACTAGATATACAGCACAAACTGATCGAGCAGTTAACACAAGCAGGAATAGAAGATATTAGATTTTAACCACCAACAAAATAGGAAACACTCAATGTCAGACATTTATGGACAGGCTCAATATATTAAAGTCACAGTAAAGCTTGAAAATGGAGAACCCGTATTCACTTACACTGATGCAGAAGGTACAGAATGCCCCGGTGATATGACTATTACTGTTGCCAGTACTATTACTTATTTACTCGATGACCAAACAGGTAAGGGACTTAAATTCGTAGGCGCAGGTTTTTTAACTCCCTTTGATGGCATCATAGATGCGATGACCCTTAGCAGCGATGGAACCCTATTACAGATGGTTGATATGAACCATACTCCGGGCACAACTAAGTTTCAGTTTGTACTAACAAATACTAGCAATACCCTAATGCTCCTCAGCCCTGACCCAGAGATTATCAATCGAGAAGATTAGTAGAAGCGGGAAAAAAGATTTTTCTCCGAAGCGAAAAAGCTGGGACAGCCATATCTTTTCGAGATAAGTGCCTCCTAGAAAAAAAGCTGAAAAAAGCTGGGACAGCCATGATTTATTTATCTCAGGACAGCCATATCTTTTCTAGATAAATGCCTCCTGAAATGAGCTCAAAATGCTCTGCTGCTACGGCGGAGCATTTCTCACAAGACATCCGCTTATCCTCCGTTTTCCCATGGCAAAAGCGGGGAAAAAGCGGGGACAGCCATGTCTTTTTGTGCTTTATCCCCTCTTATACTAGCCTTTACATTATCTTGATTGCGTCTGTTTGGAGCGGATGATGACCTCGGCCAGAAGAATGCTTATCGATGCTAATACAACGCCCTTCTATCATGTGATAAATCGCTGTGTCAGAAGGGCTTTTCTGTGCGGTGAGGATAAACTCACAGGCCGCAGTTATGAGCATAGACGTGGCTGGATTGTCGATAAAATCAAAGCATTATCCACCATCTTTTGTATCGATATCTGCGCCTATGCGGTGATGAGCAATCACTATCATTTAGTGCTTAAGATTGACGTGGAGAAGGCTAAATCGTTAACGCAAAGAGACATTATCAGTCGCTGGTGTCAAATCACCAAAGGCCATGCTATTGCCACTAAATATATGAATGGTGATGCATTAATCGACGGTGAACGCATGTTACTCGATGCCTTAATTGCCGAGTGGCAAGAGCGATTAAGCAGTGTATCTCTTGGTTTATGCGATGCCTAAATGAAGAGATTGCCCGTAACGCAAATCGAGAAGATGAGTGCAAAGGTGCCTTCTGGGAAGGCCGTTTTAAATCCCAAGCACTGTTAGATGAGCAAGCATTACTAGCGTGTATGATGTACGTTGATTTGAATCCTATTCGAGCTGGCATTGCCGATTCTTTGCAATCTTCTGATTTCACCTCGATCCAAGAAAGAATTAGTGCACTCAAGCAGGTAAATAACACCATCATCTCACCGCAAGCATCAGTCCAATCCGCAAAAAATAAGCCTCAAACGATAAACAAATCTCTCGCCAAGTTCGATGCGGCGACACACTCTAGTCAACAAACGGGCATCCCTTTTCATTTTGCGGATTATCTGGAACTTATCGATTGGACTGGCCGCGCCATTCGCCATGATAAAAAAGGCTTTATCGATAATCAGCGACCAAAACTGCTCAATGAGTTAGGGATTGCATCAGATGCTTGGCTCAGCTCTGCTAAAGATTTTCGCCGCCAGTACAGTGGCATCAGTGGTCGTTGGGATGCGATGTGCGCTTTCAAACTTCAGCAAGGTGGTAAATGGTGTAGAGGAAAATCGAGTAGCGAAGCTCTACATCCAAATCAACCTTTAGGGTAAACGAACCGTTCCTCACTCTTTATCTGCAGTTAAATTTCGACACTAAAATCCTTTGCGCTTGCCGCTTAATAGCCAAAAATCCACTCATGGGTACCGCTCTTTCAACTTAGCCATGCCCAAAAACCTCGCACGTTTCAGCTAAACCTGAGAATTTACCGTGAGAAGAGTAAATTTAAAACCTTTATAAACAATAGATTAAATCGGAAGGTAAGCAGAAGGTATCTTTTCTTTGCGAAGAATAAAGTCATCATCAGAAAAGCGCTTAGCGCAGATGACATTAGGTTCACGGAGAATGATAACAATGACAAGCTCACCTAAACTGACACGTTCACAACATCCATTATCACTTGTGGGTGAAGGCAATGGTTCACAGTGCACTGCGCAGCAAGGCTTGGTCGAACCTTCGTTGCCGTTAACCTTCTTCGAACATGCCTCGATTGAAACGATTCAACAATTTATTCAGCATCTGACTGAGCCGGTGATTATCGTCAATGCCCAAGGTTACATTTACTTTAGCAATAGCAAAGGTGCTGACTTACTGACGTGCCCGCAGGCCAGTTTGAAGGGACAAGATTGGCGCAACTTTTTGACCGAACACCATCAAGCTCGCTACGACAATCTGCTGAGCAATGATATTAAATTAGGCAAAAATTGCGGTATTCCAGTGCAGCACTCCGCCGAAGAAATCACCCTCATTACCGCCTCAGGTAAAGCAAAAGATGTTGAGCTCTCCATTTCCTACATCCCAAGTCATGAACCTCTGTTTGTGATGATGATGCACGATTTGACGAAGCACAAAGCGGAAAATCAAAAACTACGTAAATTGGCCGCCACAGATTCACTGACAGGACTGGCGAACCGCCGATATTTTGATGAAATGCTGCATCACTATTGGGAAGAATGCACAGGTAAGCTGCGCCCGATCAGCGTGGTGATTATCGATGTGGATTACTTCAAAGTGTTCAACGACCAATTCGGCCATATCCAAGGGGACGAATGCCTACGTAAGATTGCCAAAGTGATTGCTGACATAGTACCGATAGAAATTGGACTAGCAGCGCGTTACGGCGGCGAAGAATTCGCGCTAATTCTACCAAGCCACAATGCCAAAATGGCACTAACGA
Organism: Shewanella sp. DC2-4; assembly: GCF_013248875.1. Taxonomy (NCBI): domain Bacteria; kingdom Pseudomonadati; phylum Pseudomonadota; class Gammaproteobacteria; order Alteromonadales; family Shewanellaceae; genus Shewanella; species Shewanella sp. DC2-4. The sequence goes on from NZ_JABRVR010000002.1 coordinate 2,688,615, forward strand.
TTGCCCAAAAAGTGCAGCAAGGGATTAATGACCTGCGCTTTACCGAGCAAGGGCTGCGCGATTATGTCTCTGTGAGCGCGAGCCAAGGGATTGCGAGCGAAATTAATGGCCAGTTCCGTACCTCACTCGCCATGCTATGCGCCGCCGATACCGCATTGTATCGCGCCAAAGCCGATGGCCGTGACAGGATCAATACATCGCTTTAATACCTATTAATTGGCGACTTGTTTGCCCGCAACTGATTTACCCAAAACTGATTTACCCAAAACATAGTTACCCGCGGCTTAGTTACCCGCAATTGATTAACAACGGGATGAATGACCTCAGTAGGCGCTTTAGCGCATTGAGGAAAACACGCAAAGCACACGAAAGGACTCATGAATATGGACAAGCTTGAGGCATCAAGAAATATACGGGCAGTGATTGAAAAAAGCTTACCCGTAAGCACGTCACCCCTTGCCATATTCACTTACCAGTGTTGGTTGAAAACCAGCGCAGGTGGGCGTGTGTTCCATTATAAAACCGATCGAGAAGATACCTATTTCGCGGTGGATATTAATTCACTAGGGCATATTGAATGCGTGATTAATACCACCTTACTGCGAGTTGAAGCAATATCAACCTTAGGTGGACTCAACGATGGTCAGTGGCACTTATTGTCTATCTGCCATGAATACCATGAAATCAGTTGTTATGTGGATGGTGAAATTACCCATACACAACTCAATAACCTGTCACTGGTTGCCGACAATGAGTTTTTAATTGAAAACGTGTCTTTACCGAATCATCGCGATACACATTTCGATGGTGAAATATTTGGCATCACCTTGCTTAATAGATTATTAACCCGAACTGAAATCGTTGACTATTACCGTAATCCAGCGCAACAAAGATCGATTAGCGAAAATAACCTTTACATTTACCAGCATCAAGATGCACATAATATTCGTGGTGAAAACTTTATCCCACTTAAAAGACAAAAAGTGCTGCTGGTCATATTTAATGACACTGAATATCAATTCATAAAAACCACTGCGGATAGCAACACCTATAATCAACAATTGCCTAAGATTATTCCGCCCCACGAACGCCGAGCCTATATTATTGAATGTAACTATAACACTTGGCCAAATTTTAGTTATTTAGTTAATTACACGGCGAGTAATCAAGCGGATATTACACTCAATGTTGAAGTGTTTAAATCGCTGACAGCCTATCGCTCCAATATTAAAGTCACCGTTGCAAATGAACTCGAACGGGATTGTTTGATTATTCAATCGACCGAAGAAGAATTAAGTGCTGAAGTGCGTATTAGTGAAAACTTAGTGATCACTCAAGCCAAAAACTTTGTTAATTTCATCAATGAAGTTCGCGCACACATTCCGGCCGATAATATTATTACCGGTGGCCATTATTATAGTGAGCAGCAACTCTCGGTCAGCACGGGTAAGCAAATGATTGCCTACCAACAGGCTTGCCAACTGTTCAACCGCAGATTACAAAAAAAACCACTGGCGATCATCAAATGCACGTCAACTGAAGAAGTCAAAATCGCCTATAAAGCGGCCATCGATTATAACTTGCCGATCAGCGTGCGCTCGGGGGGGAATGATCACGAAGGAGAAAGCACTGAGACCAATACCATAGTGTTAGATCTGCTGAAGATGAATAGCCTCACTTTAGATCCCATCACAGGTATTGCGGCCATTGGCCCAGGCAATCGCTTTATCGAACTCACCACAGCCCTTGCCAAACAAGGCGTGATGATCCCCCATAGTACAAGCGGCAGCGTTGCCTTAGCGGGATTTATTATGGGAGGCGGCTCAGGACCTTGGACCCGCAAATACGGCATGTGCTGCGAATCCCTATTACAGGCAGAAATTGTCCTCGGCATTGGTGAAACCCAAGTCGTCTCTGTTGCCAATAAACCTGAGTTACTCTGGGCGCTCAAGGGTGGCGGTGGGTTAAGTTACGGCATAGTGACCCGCTTTTTTGTTCAAACCTTTCCACTACCGCCTTGCCTTATCAAGTTTGAATTAGAATGGAATTGCTACGATAAACAAACCCATGAACTCATTGAGCACACCCCAACCAAAGACATTTTACAGCGCTGGGAAGCCATCATAAATGCCGACAGCACTGGCTGTTTGATTGGCACTAATCTCAAGATTAATGCCAAACATTTACCCGTAGAACAACACAAAACACCCGGCATAGACACTGAGTCAATTACGCATAACTGCTTGATGTATGGTTTTTGGGAGGGTAATTCAGCCAGCCTAAACCACTTTATCCAGACACAATTTAATGAATTTGGCCTAGTGCCCAATGATATTCGCATTGAGGGTATGGGCGGACTTACCAAAGCCTACGGTGAAAACCTAATGCCCAGTTGGGAAAGGGAATCTTTTCATCATCTGCAAGCTGACTTACAAGGCATAAGCCGCTCACCTAATCCAACCGATGTGGATGAACCCGCGCCCCATAAAGTCACCTCACGCTTAGTGAATCAAACGGGGCTCAGGGACGGTTATAAGCCACTGCTTGAAAGCTTAACCTCTCGCTATGTGCTTGAAGGTAATCGCCAATTGGGGCTATTTACCTATGTCACCCTTGGCGCCATTGCGGGTGATTATTATCGCACTATGGGCGAAGAGCAAAAGAGTCGCAGCGCCTTCCCCTACAAGGACAGACAATACACGATTCAATATCAAACTTGGTGGAATAACGCCCTGCAAGAGAAACAACAATTGCACGATAGCCAAGTGTTTACCCGCATTAATCGTGCGCTCGATTGGATTGATGCCAGCCGAAACTATGACATCCCCAACACCTCGGGCGCTTTTATCAGTTTCAAAGATAAGGCCATTCCAACAGATGTGTACTTTGACCACAATTACGCTGCGTTAAAACGGATTAAGGCGGCCTACAGCCAAGATAGCTTTAACCATTTCCGCTCACGTAAAAGCATTATCTAAGTTAATACATCGGCATAGCCTAGGGTGAGTTTTTAAGGCAAAATCGACGCCGTCCACAGGACGGTGTCGCCCCTTAAATCCCTTAAATTCTTCAGCTACAGGTTGCCTATGCCAAGCTCAGCTTTACCTATCATTTTTGCCCTATTGGCGGCCATTCTTATGGGCACAATCGGTGTATTAGCGCGCTTTGCCGCCCTGCCCGCCGAACACATTACCTTCTACCGCTTACTGCTCGGTGCCCTATTTCTATTGGCTTACAGGGAAAGGCCATCAGATTCGCCATAGACCCAGCAAACGCAACTTATACCCAAACAACCTCAAGATGCAGGATTCAGCGGAAATTTAACACACTTTAGGCAAGGCGGTTATTTGCGGACCTAGTGGACTAAGTTAAAAATAACCAACACAGCAAAAAGTGCGTTAAAAACCGCCGGGACGGAGCGCCTAGGGCACTACACTTCCATGTTGCATCAATTCAAAAGGTAGCCGACATTCTGTCATTGATGCGCCTTGAATTGAAGCACCCTAGGCGCTCTGAAACTCGTATCTTGAGGTAGCTTGGGTATATAACGGCGCTATGCTCGCGGGTTTTATGGCGTTTTACATTGAAGCCATTCAGTACACCCAAATGGCCAATGTGATCATGATTATTTACTTAGCCCCTGTGGTGTCGGCTATTTTCGCCCATTATTTCTTTGCCGAAAAACTCACCCGCTTAAGCATGGCAAGCGTGGTCGTCGCGCTGGTGGGCTTTATGTTAATGCTCCCAACAGGGCCGCAGCAAGCGAGCAATCACACTGAATTATTAGGCTATTTTTATGCCCTACTCGCTTTATTAACCTACTGCGGTTTTATGTTAATCAACCGAAAACCTAGCCTGAGCTCGCCCTATCAAAGCACTTTAGTGCAGCTTAGTGTCGGCGCTTTGTGCCTACTGCCCTTAGTGATAAATGCACCGCTAACGCCAAGTTTACCGCAAATGGGTTGGTTAATTGCGATTGGATTCTCCCCGGATTTTTAGCAATATTACTGGCGGTAAAAGCCCTACGCCAATTGCCTGCTGTCACTTTTGGCACCCTCGCCTATGTGGAACCGGTTATCGTAGTGACGCTAGCATGGTGGATATTTGGTGAAACCTTGAGTCCCATGCAATTAAGCGGTGTCGGCTTGATTATTCTGGCCGGCATTAGCCAAGGCTTTATCAGTCAGCGCAAAATGCGAGTTGCGAGCGAGTAACCAACAACCTTTGCCAAGTAGCTGAAATAATGTGAAGAAAATAGTGTAAGCTCGATAGCGGATTGATTGAACATTGCACTTAAGACGTGCGACTAAGACTTAAGATCAGGAGGTCAAATTGAGAAAGCTACTGTTAGTCATTAGTATATTTTTGCTCAGCGGTTGTTTAGGCATGCCTAAATTGGTTCAACCCGTTAATGATTTTGAGCTGAATAAATACTTAGGTAAATGGTACGAAATTGCACGATTAGATCATTCATTCGAAAGAGGCTTAAGCCAAGTTAGCGCAGAATACAGCCTGAAAGAGGATGGCGGTGTTAGAGTCATTAACCGTGGATTTTCCGCGGCTAAAGACGAATGGAAAGAAGCCGAAGGAAAGGCCTATTTTGTGAATGGGGATTCAGAAGGCTATTTGAAAGTCTCCTTCTTTGGGCCATTTTATGGATCGTATGTGGTCTTCGAATTAGATCATGAAAACTATCAATACGCTTTTATATCGGGACCCGACACAGGTTATTTGTGGCTATTGGCTAAAACCCCGACAGTGCCACCCGAGGTGCTGCAAAAGTTTGTTGAAATGTCTAAAGCCCGCGGCTTTAATACCGACAATTTGATTTATGTGCAGCAAGAGTCAGCGCCCTAACGAGTGCCACCAATGCACTAAAATCGAGTGGGCGAAAAGCTAATCGCTAGATAAAAAGACAGCCAATGGATACAAAAACGCCGCAATGAATTGCGGCGTTTTTATTGATGTTGCATTTAGCTGCACTGTATTTAAATGCATGTATTTAAATGCATGTATTTACACATGCAGCTAAATAACAAATAGCGTTAGACTTCAATGCCTTTGCTGGCAAGGAACTCATCGTAAGTGCCTCTGAAATCATTCACGCCTGAGTGAGTGACTTCAAGGATACGGTTTGCCAGAGACGATACGAATGCACGGTCATGACTCACGAAAATCAAGGTCCCTTCGTACATTTCCAGCGCGTTGTTCAGTGATTCAATCGATTCCATATCCATGTGGTTGGTCGGTTCGTCGAGCACTAAAATGTTGGCTTTTTGCATGATGAGCTTGCCGAATAACATGCGACCTTTCTCGCCACCAGACAGCACTTTGACTGACTTTTTAATGTCGTCAGAGCCAAACAACATACGGCCTAAGATGCCACGTACCGATTGGTCGTCATCTTCTGGCTTGCGCCATTGGCTCATCCACTCGAACAAGGTCATTTCGTTAGCGAAATCAGACTCATGATCCTGTGCATAATAACCAATGTTAGCGTTTTCAGACCATTGGATAGTACCTGCATCCTGCGGGATGTCATGGATCAGGGTACGTAACAGGGTTGTTTTACCGACGCCGTTTTCACCCAATACCGCAATGCGCTCGCCCACTTCAACAATTAAGTTTAAGTCTTTGAATAACGGAGTGTCGTAGCCTTTCGTTAGGTTTTCAATCACTAAGGCATTACGGAACAATTTCTTCTCTTGCTCGAAACGAATGAAGGGGTTCACACGGCTAGAGGCTTTTACTTCATCTAACTTAATCTTGTCGATTTGACGAGCACGAGATGTGGCTTGTTTCGCCTTAGAAGCGTTAGCCGAGAAGCGTGCTACGAAGGTTTGCAGTTCAGAGATCTGGGCTTTTTTCTTCGCATTATCAGACAATAAACGCTCGCGAGCTTGAGTCGCTGCTTGCATGTATTCGTCGTAGTTACCAGGGTAAACGCGCAGTTCGCCGTAGTCTAAGTCAGCCATATGAGTACAGACTGAGTTTAAAAAATATCTATCGTGCGAAATGATAACCATAGTACTGCTACGTTGGTTCAACATATCTTGTAACCAACGGATAGTGTCGATGTCCAAGTTGTTGGTAGGTTCGTCAAGCAGCAGCACGTCTGGATCAGAGAACAGGGCTTGTGCTAACAATACACGCAGTTTTAAACCCGGAGCGATTTCAGACATCAAACCAAAATGGCTTTCAATACCGATACCTACACCTAACAGTAATTCGCCTGCACGGGATTCGGCGGTATAACCGTCCATCTCAGCAAAATCCATCTCTAGGTTGGCGACGGTAATGCCATCTTCTTCACTCATTTCGGGTAAAGAATAAATACGGTCACGTTCTTGCTTTACCTTCCACAGTTCGCGGTGGCCCATGATCACGGTATCGATCAGGTTGAATTCTTCATAACCGAACTGGTTCTGGCTTAATTTACCCAGACGCTCATTCACATCTAACGAGACGTTACCGCTGCTAGGGTCTAGATCACCACACAGGATCTTCATGAAGGTCGATTTACCACAGCCATTCGCGCCGATAAGACCGTAACGGTTACCACCGCCAAATTTAACTGAGATGTTTTCAAACAGTGGCTTAGCGCCGAACTGCATGGTGATATTTGCTGTTGTGATCAAAATGAACTTCCAAATCGAGTAATGTTGGCCGAGCCCGTTGGCGCCGCTTTAAATAAGCATAAACCAAATAACGCTATGCCGAAGGGGTAAAAATAAACGTGGCACTATAGCAGTTTGGGCTAAATTATCAACTAAAAAGGCGGCTAGAAAGCCAGAGGGAATGCCGAGATCGCCGCACTATGCCTGTATGAGAAGCGTAATTAATTTTACCTTATTGGCTTAGCTTTCAATGTATTCGAGCAGAATGACAATCGGATGACCCTTAGCGTCGCAAAGCTTGGCGATGCTAAAGGACTATCTGCTTAGGGGCTATCTGCTAAAGACTTATGTGGTAAGTGTTAATGTGGACATAGCCCAGAGTTAGCTCAAGATACCCGTTTCAACATTTTAAGTTAGCTTAGGTATCGACAACTTATAACTTCTGTCGTCTTAAGCGGTTGGCGTTCGTGACGACAGTCAGTGAAGACAAAGCCATGGCTGCACCCGCGATCACAGGGCTTAATAACATGCCCGTAAGTGGATAAAGCACGCCCGCCGCAACCGGAATACCCAAACTGTTATACACAAAGGCGCCGAACAGATTCTGCTTAATATTGATAATCGTCACCCGCGACAATGCCAATAAGTTAGCAATCACTATCAATTGCTGCGACAGCAAGGTGATATCCGCACTTTCAATTGCCACCTCAGTGCCCGATCCCATCGCGATCCCCACATCGGCGCTCATCAGAGCTGGCGCATCATTAATGCCATCCCCAACCATAGCCACCACATGCCCTTGCTTTTGTAAATCCAGCACATGTTGTTGTTTTTGCTCGGGCAGTACGCCGGCAATCACTTCGGTGATGCCCACTTGGTCGGCCACCGCCTGCGCCGTTTGTGGGTTATCCCCCGTTAACAACACCACGCGAATACCCCTTTGCAGCATGGCCGCGATGGCTTCTTTGGCATCGGGTTTAATCGGATCAGCCAGCGCGATAGTGGCCACTAACTTGCCCGCTTTGGCGACATAAATTGGGGTTTTACCTTGATTTGCAAAGCTTAATGTCGCGTTAGGATCTAAGGCACTGCCATCGGAATTGACAATCTCCAATGCCGTCATCAAGGCGAGATTACCAATCGCCAGCGATACGCCATCGACCTTACCCTCAATCCCCTTACCTTGATGGTTCGTAAATGCCTGTGTATCGGGCAATTGCGTCAGTGATTCCTTGGCATAACTGACAATCGCCCCCGCTAACGGATGCTCAGAGTGCTGCTCAAGGCTTGCGATTTCGCCCAGCAAGGTTTCTTTATCGGCATCACTCAGTGTTTGTACTAATACAAAGTCAGTGACTTGCGGCTTGCCTAAGGTAACAGTGCCGGTTTTATCCAGCACCACACAGTCAACTTTACTGGCGGTTTGCAACGCTTCACCATTTTTAACTAACACGCCCATTTGGGCTGCGCGGCCCACAGCCACCATGATCGACATAGGCGTAGCCAGCCCCAGCGCACAGGGACAAGCTATGATAAGCACACTCGTCAGCACCACTAACGCATGGCTTAAGGCGGGCGCTGGACCAGCAAAATACCAAATAGCCGCCGCCAGTAGTGCTATCGCCACCACAGTAGGGACAAATACCGCGGAGATCTTATCGGCCAGTCGACCTATGGGTAATTTTGACGTTTGTGCCTGTTGCACCAGTGCAATGATTTTGGCAAGCTTAGTATCTTGTTGCCCAGCCGTCACTCGGTAAACTAGGCTGCCATTGCCGTTGACTGTGCCCGCGCTCAGACTATCTCCCCGATTTTTAAGGACTGGAATAGGCTCACCTGTGAGCATGGCTTCATCAAGTAGGGATTGTCCTGTTTCGACCTCACCATCAAGGGCAACTCTGTCTCCGGGGCGCAAACGCAGCTTATCGCCCAGTTTCAACTGACTTATCTCAACCTTTTCATCTCCCTTATCCGTAATACGAATCGCAGTAGTGGATTGCAACCCGAGCAGTCGCTGCACCGCTTCGCTGGTTTTGCCCCGCGCTTTAAGCTCGAGTCCATGACCTAAGTTAATCAAACCTAAGATCATCACACTCGCCTCAAAGTACACATGGCGGGTATCCATAGGGAATGCGCTGGGCATAATGACCACCAACATGGAATAGGCCCATGCGGTACTGGTGCCCAGCACAATCAGCGTATCCATGTTGGTGGTTTTGGCTTTGAGCGCCCGCCACATGCCTTGATAAAAATGTCTGCCTGTGGTGATAAGTAAAGCCAAAGTGACCAGTCCCATGATGCCCCAGCCTAGCTGCAGATTTGGGCTGTTGATCATCATTTCACCGCCCAGTAATCCCCACAGCATCATGGGAACACCCACAACGAGCGCGGCTATAGCTTGGCGCATTCGCAGTCGATACTCGGCGGCATCTTCAAGGCGTTTTTCTTCGGCGGCGACTTTAGCATCAATAACGACCTGCGCCGGATAACCCGCATTTGCCATCACAGCCAAGGCGGTATCAGCGCTCATCTTGCCTTCTACCGTCACTTGCTTATCGGCGAGATTCACACGCGCTTCGACGCCATCTTGGGCGGCAAACGCCTTTTCAATTTTTGCGACGCAGCCAGCGCAATTCATATTGGCGACATAGAGTCTGGTCATAGACATGGGAGATCCCTCACTTGATGTTTCACACTATAGGTCTAAGATAAAGTCTCCCATCACTGGAGAGTCAAGGATGAATTTGCTCAATGTGATCACATCGACAATTAATTGCTGGGCGAAATGGGTGATACCATTCAGTTGGAAAAATAGAGGTCAAAATGAAGATAGGTGAAGTGGCGAAACAAACGGGCTTAAGTGTTAAGAGTATCCGTTATTATCATGATATTGGCTTAGTGTGCGGCGAGCGCAATGAGGCGGGTTATCGAGTTTATCGCCATCAAGATATTGAAGCACTTAAGTTTGTGCATCAATGTCGCGACTTAGGTTTTAGACTAGAGGATTGCAAATCCTTGCTTGGTCTTAAGGGCAATGAAAGCCGTAATGCCGAGGACGTTAAGCAGCTTACCCAAACTCATCTTGCCTATGTCGAAGAGCAAATCAATAAGTTACAGCAGCTTAGGGCGCAATTGCAGCACATGGTGACCCAATGCCAAGGCGGCGATCAGCCCCACTGCGCCATTATCGACAGCCTAAGCCACGAGACTCATGGCAGCCTCGAAAATCACAAGAGCCAGCAAAATGCTGGCTCTGAGTGTTGCGGTAAAGCCAATCGCAATAGTGATGGCCAAGTTCAATAACGGTAAATACCACGTTATTGACTTCTCACTATAGTTGGCTTTAGCGCTGCGGCGTTATCCAGTACCAGTGTTGCAAGCTTACCCGCAGGGGTAAAGTTAAACACTTGCCCATAAAATGCAAGCTCAGTTTCTAATCCTGCGGCCTTGTGCTCAGGTTTCCAACCGCCGTGGGGTTCATCCTGATAAGCGATATAAGCCGTGGGTACGCCTCTCACTTTTAACGCCTCATAAATCTGCCGCGACTGCTGTGGTGGCACGATTTGGTCACGTAATCCTTGAAAAATTAATAAAGGCTCATTCAATCCTTCAAGGTGATGCAGGGGCGACAGTTCCCTATAGCGGGCTTGATTTTCACCATAGGGGCCGATGAGCAGATCTAAGTAGCCAGTCTCGAATTTATGGGTACTCTTGGCGAGCTGTTCAAAGTCACTGATCCCCGCATAGCTCACCCCCGCTTGAAATACATCATAAAATGCCAAGGACGACATCACAGTTAACCCACCAGCGCTAACACCTCGAATCGCCAGCTTTTGTCCATCAACCCAGCCCTTATCGACTAAATAACGGGCCGCATTGACCGCATCCTCCACATCAACTTGGCCCCATTTTCCGTAGATACTTTGACGATAAGCACGGCCAAAACCACTGCTACCACGGAAATTAACATCGAGAACCGCAAAGCCTCGGCTGGTCCAAAATTGAATGTCACTGCGATAAGCCAGACTCGCACGCGCCGTAGGACCGCCGTGTAACATTACAATCAAGGGCGGACGGGTATCATTAGGCGCAGTATAGTTGGGGTTAACCGGACCATAAAAATAACCGTAAGCTTGCTGGTTAGCACCTGTTTTAAAAGTAATATTTTTAGCACGGGAGATATAATTGGGATTAAGTTTTGGTAAGTTAGGGGTATACACCAACTCAGTACCACGACCGATCACTTTATAAATGCCCTTCTCTGGCGTCGCCTTAGCGCCGACAAAATAAACAGCATCTTCCCCTCGGATCACTTGGGTGATTTCACCAAAGTCGACGGCCAAAGATTCGGTCAGGCCTGAATCTAGATGCAGTCGAATTAAAACGGCCTGACTACCAAGCATATAACTGGCAATAATTGTTTTTTCGGATTCAAAGGCATAGTTATGATTGCCTAAATACCAATCAGCTACCGCAAACTCGGCCTTTTTCTTTAGCACTGGGTCTAAGGTATTTTGTGCCGTGACTCGATAGATATTCCACCAGTTACTGATATCCGATACGACATACAATTGCCCATCGGGGCTAAATAACGGCTGCGACACTGAAGAGTCCGCGGGCGTGTTTACCTTACGAATATTGTGTAATTGCCCTTTACGGTCCAGATCCCCAAGCCAGAGCACGCTATTATCCCATGGCATATAGGGATGTTCCCAAGTGATCCACGCCAGTTGGCTGTTATCGGGCGAGATGGCTGGCGAAGAAATAAAGTCATGGCCCGAAACAAAGGTATCGCCTTCACCGGCAAAATTAAGATTAATGGTAACAAGACTCGCCTTAGGCTCACCCGCTTGACGATGATCTTCGCGCACACAGATAATCCTCGACCCTTTGGGGTAAGCAATACAATCTGCATGACGAGTACCATTTGGCGTTAAAGGTAATGGGGGTTGATTAGGGGCAAAACGATAAAACAGTTGGTCCTGTGCCTTAGTGGCAAACAGACTCTGACCAATCCCCAAAAAGGCGGCACCACCGTATTCATGAACGGCGGATTTAACATTAAACGCAGGCGGCACTATGTCGGTAATTTTTCCCCGTTGATCGAGGCGTTTAATGCCGACTTGGCCTTGTTTTTCACCATCAGATTCAGAGAAATAAATAGCACCATCAACGCTTTGCAACTCAGCCACATTATCGGCCTGCTCAAAAACTTCAGTCGCCGATAGCGGAGACTGCCAACTACCATAGGGCGCAACTATGCGCGCGCCATTATCACTAAGATGCGGCGTCTCTTTGTTCGAGCGCTCGCAAGCACCTAAACAAAATAAGCCCCCCAGCATCCATAAATATCCATGTAGCTTCATTGTTTCTCCCCAATGTTTGCCAACTGCACAAACCGAAACAAAATATGAACTTGCAGAAATGAGTTATGTGTAAATTAGTTATTTTTTAAATTTTTTTAAGAACCAATTTACCACTTGCACTTGTTGTACTTGCGTTAAACCAAAATAAATACACACCCAAGGTGAGATAAGAAAAAACCATGGGATCACGGCCACAGAGCGGCCACTAAAGAGCAGAAAAAAGAAACCGCAATAAATCACAACCAACCCTAAGATACCCACGATCAACATCATGCGCTTAGTGATTTTCTCAAGCCAGTGGGCTTTTTCCTGCCAAGACATCCGGATTTCAAGCTCCATTACATGTGATCAACATGTTTGTAAAGTTATGTAAAAAAACGGGAGAGCGATTGTTGAAGGTTAACAACTAAATGTCAACTCCAACAGTGAAATCTAAATAAATCCGAAAGCTAGAGCAGAAGAACCATTATCTTTATTTACCCTATAAAAAAACCGAGCCTAAGCTCGGTTTTTATGCAAATCAATAAGATATCGCTCTAAAGACGGATACCACCATCGATTTCAAACACACGACCGTTAACATAATCGTTTTCAATAATAAAACGTACGGTAGAAGCTATCTCGTCGGCATGACCTAAGCGGCCAACAGGCACGAGTTTCTCTAAACGCTCCAACGCTTCTGGCTTCATTGCTGCCGTCATCTCGGTCGCAATCACACCTGGTGCTACGGCTGCACTACGGATATTGTAGCGCGCTAACTCCTTCGCCCAGCCAACAGACATAGCCGCAACACCCGCTTTTGAGGCCGCGTAATTTGATTGGCCCATATTACCCGCCTTAGCAAGGCTAGAGATGTTAACAATCACCCCCGCTTGACCCGATTCAATCATGGCCGCTGCGGCCTCACGGCCACAGAGGAAACTGCCGGTCAGGTTCACATTGATCACCGATTGAAATTGTTCGTAAGACATACGATCAGTGACTTTGCCGTCTTTGGCTTTGACTAACATGCCATCACGCAGAATACCGGCGTTGTTCACTAACACGTTCACTTGACCAAAATCTTCGAGAATATAGGCAAAACCCGCGACGACGTCTTCTTCGTCGGTAATGTCTAAGGCATAACCTTGAACTTCAGTGTCCGATCCAAGCTCAGCGCAGGCTCGCTCGAGTTTTTCTTGGTCCACATCGATAAGCGCTATCTTAGCACCCGCCTGCGCAAAATTTTGCGCCATTGCTAAGCCTAAGCCACCCGCGCCGCCAGTAATGACGACAACCTTATCTTTTAAATCCATCTGGTGATCCCTTGTTATCTGTGTCTATTTTTTAAGTGGTGCAAATTGTTCAAATATACTGGAAAAATCTCGGCGACCATTGCCTTGTCTTGCATGATTAACATACAAGCTGCGGGCTAAAGCGCCCATTGGCGTGCTAGAGTTGCTCAATAATGCAGCTTCTTGTGACAGACCGAGATCTTTGACCATCAAATCTACCATAAAGCCACCCTGATAGCCCTTAGAAGAAGGCACTGTTTCCATCACGCCTGGGCAGGGATTGTACTTCTCTAGCGTCCAGTTTCCGCCACTGCTGACCTTCATAATATCGGATAACACTTTGGGATCGAGACCATGATCGACGCCCATTTGCAGGGCTTCGGAAGTACCGACCATCAACACAGATAACAGCATGTTATTGCAGATTTTAGCGACTTGCCCCGCCCCTGGACCGCCTGCGTGGAAGATATTCACACCCATAGCCTTAAGTACGGGCTGCGCACGTTCAAAAGCGTTATCCGAGCCACCACAAATAAAAGTTAAAGTACCCGCCGCCGCGCCTGCCGTGCCGCCAGAAACTGGTGCATCCATAAATTCGATGCCGCTTTTAGCCGCTTCGGCCGCCACTAATTGTGCGCTTTGCGCATCGATGGTTGAACAATCGATGAGCAAGGTATCACCCGCAACCACTTCAAGCAGACCTTTGTCTGTTCCATTGCCTAAATATAAACTTTTCACATGCTTGCCCGCAGGCAGCATAGTAATCACCACTGTTGCGCCCGCTGCAGCGCCGCAGGCTGTACTTGATACTAAGGCGCCTTTTTCAGCCAATTGCTGCATAGCTTCTGGGACTAAATCAAAGACGCGAACCGTCATGCCTGCTTTTAATAAATTGGCCGCCATTGGGCCGCCCATATTACCTAAACCGATAAAGGCTACTGTACTCATGCCATCACTCCTGTGTTGTTCTTTTTAGTGTTGTGATAATACTATCAAATTGATTATGCTGACTTTATCACAGAGTAAAGCGAGCTTGGCTAAGCAGATAAACACAGCGCTTAGCCAACTCGGCCCTTAAACGCTTAACTCAGTTGGTTAAAGGGATGCGCCTCGCCCCATGGGGAAGCCAATATTTGCTCAAGTACCGCTGTGGGTACTGAGTTAACATCCTTAAAACGCCATTGCGGTTTCTTGTCTTTATCAATCAAGAGTGCACGAACGCCTTCGCAGAAATCACCGTGGGCACACACGTTAACACTCGCGGTTAACTCCCATTTGAAACATTGAGCTAAGCTTAGCTTAGTCCCTAACTGCCCTTGGATATAAACCAAGTGCCAGCTGATAGGGCTACCCGCAAGGAAGGTGTCCCGCGCTTTCATTAACCACTTTTCTTCCGATACCAAAGTTGACATGCGTGCTGCAATATCCTGCAGACTGCCCGCCATAAGCCTGTCAATTATGTCTTGGCTTTCGGCTAATACACTGTCGCCCTTAGGAATATCCACTTGATTAGACAGCTCGTTGATCATGCTATCTAAACGTTGATGATTAAGAGCTGGCGTATCACTCCAATCTAAGGTTGCCATGGCATCAAACATCAGCTCTTTGTCGTCGCGGTTCAGGTAATGATCCGCAAGGCCCACATAACAGGCATCGGCGGCATTGAGTTGATAGGCGGTCAATCCCAAAAACAATCCCATCTTGCCCTGCATACGATTAAGGAAATAACTGCCGCCCACATCGGGATACAGGCCGATAGTCACCTCAGGCATAGCGATACGAGAAGTTTCGGTAACGACTCTGTGGCTCGCGCCCGCCATCAAACCGAGGCCGCCGCCCATGACAATGCCATCGCCCCACACCAACACAGGTTTGCCAAAGGTATGCAGTAGATAATCGAGGCGATATTCCTCTTCGAAGAAAACCTTTGCTTCCTCAGTCACTTGCCCATTAGCGGCAATGGAAGCATGGTATAAAGCGCGCACATCACCCCCGGCACAAAATGCCTTCTCACCGCTACCATCTAATACGATGCAAGCAATAAGGGGATCTTTCTTCCACAGATTAAGCTGCGCCGTCATAGCGCGCACCATGACTAAATCTAAGGCGTTGAGGGCTTTTTCCACATTGAGTGTGACCACCCCAACCAATTTGCCAGAAGCAGTGGCTAAGGTTTGAAACACCACATTTTGTGTGGTCGTGACCTGATTTGCGACATGCTCGACCACGTCATTATCTACTACATTCGTCATTAGCGGTTTCTCCACTCAGCTTTACGTTTCCCTAAAAACGCATTCACGCCTTCGGCCTGATCTTCAGTATCAAATAATCCGACAAATAACTCACGCTCAATCGGTAGCGCTTGGCTACGCGCCATAGTGCGCCCCGCTTGAATAAGAGTCTTACATGCAGTCACGCTGCTTGGGCTTTGATTCGCCACTTTGACGGCTAAGGCGATTGCCGCATTAAGCGCTTCGCCTGTGTCGACCACTTCTTCCACTAAACGTAGATTCAATGCTTGAGTCGCATCGATACGCTCGCCGCATAAAATCATCCGTTTAGCCCACCCTTCACCGACTAATGCGGTCAGATTTTGAGTGCCACCCGCACAGGGTAATAAACCGACCGTCGCTTCGGGTAATGCCATTACAGCTTGAATTTCGGCGATACGAATATCGCAGGCCAACGCGACTTCTAAGCCGCCGCCCATGGCATAGCCATTAATCGCGGCAATCGACACACCGCGGAATTGGCTTAAGGTTTCAAAGGCTTCACCAAAATGCTTTGCCATCGTTGCCGCATTGCCTTTGTCACCATCGCTAAACAGTTTTAAATCGGCGCCAGCGGAGAAGAACTTTTGCCCTTGGCCCGTTAACACTAAGGCGTAAATATCTTTATTGGCATTCAGCTCAAGCACTTTGGCTTTAAGCGCCTGTAAACTCTCGGCAGTCCAAGTATTGGCTGGCGGATTGTTCATAGTCAGAATCGCCGTGTGGCCTTCGATACGTTCAACTAAATATTCCATCTTTATAGACTCCTTTTCAGTTATCGCCGACCTGTAAGTCACGCATATTGCGAGTTGAATTACAGGATTTGTCCTGCATTTTCATCGAGTAAACGACGGGCGATAATTAAGCGCATAATTTCGTTAGTACCTTCTAAAATCTGATGCACACGCACATCACGGAAATGACGTTCCAGCGGGTACTCCCTTATATAACCATATCCACCATGAATTTGCAGCGCCGCATCGCAGACTTGAAACCCCACATCAGTGGCAAAGCGTTTCGCCATAGCGCAATAAGCCGTGGCTTCAGGATCACCACTATCGAGTTTAAAGGCCGCAAGGCGCACCATTTGGCGGGCTGCGACTAATTCTGTCGCCATATCGGCAAGCTTAAATTGCAGCGCTTGGAAAGCCGCTAACGGTTTACCAAATTGCTGACGCTCATTCATATATTGAGTTGCGCGCTCTAAAGCCGACTGCGCCGTCCCCACAGAACAGGTAGCGATATTGATGCGACCGCCGTCTAAGCCTTTCATCGCGAAAGCAAAACCTTGGCCTTCTTCACCGAGCAAATTCGCTACTGGCACGCGCACGTTTTCAAAGGTGATTTGACGGGTCGGCTGTGCATTCCAGCCCATTTTATCTTCGGCTTTACCGTAGATAACACCAGCGGCATCCGCCGGAATGGCAATGGCCGAAATTCCCTTAGGCCCAGCTTGACCTGTACGGCACATCACGACTAAAAGCTCAGTGGCGCCCGCACCCGAGATAAACATTTTCGAGCCTGAAATCACATATTCATCGCCGTCGCGCACCGCTTTGGTTTGCAAAGATGCAGCGTCCGAACCCGCGCCCGGCTCAGTCAAACAGTATGACGCTAACATCTGCCCAGTGGTTAACGGCTCAGACCAAGTCTGACGCAGAGTTTCAGTGCCCCAAGTCGTCACCATCCAAGTCGCCATATTGTGAATGGTCAGCATGGCCGTGGTCGCGGTGCAGCCCTTGGCAAGTTCTTCAAAAATAATCGAGGCATCGAGGCGCGATAAGCCCATGCCACCTTCGGATTCTGGCGAATACAGAGAGCAAAAACCTAGCTCACCGGCTTTTTGGATCACGTCTTTGGGGAAATGATGTTCTTCATCCCACTTGGCGGCGAACGGGGTTAATTCTTCCGCGGCAAACTGGCGCGCAAGATCGGCAAACTGACGTTGGTCATCGTTGAAATTAAAATCCATTTGGCTCTCCTATGACTCTGTGGTCACTTTTTTATTGAATAAATTGGGCGCCGTAAAGACGCCGTGGTTTATCGATTAATCACCGAGCTTAGCGTAGGTTAATGCTCATATTTGGCGTTGAAGCTACGGCGATATCAGACTCGAACCAGCGGGAAGTGATGGTCTTGGTCTCGGTATAGAAACGCACCGCTTGCTTGCCATAAGCATGTTGATCGCCGTAGAAACTGCCCTTCCAACCGGTAAATGAGAAGAAAGGTAATGGCACAGGAATCGGCACGTTAATCCCCACTTGGCCGACTTCGATTTCGTGTTGATATTTACGGGCCGCCGCGCCGCTAGCGGTAAAGATAGACGTACCGTTGCCATAAGGGCTGGCGTTGACTAATTCGATAGCGGCTTCTAAGGAGTCTGATTCCATACAACAGAGTACAGGGCCAAAGATTTCTTCCTTGTAGATGCTCATCTCAGTGGTGACTTTATCGAACATGGTTGGGCCAATCCAATTACCGGATTCATAACCTTCTACGGTAAAATCGCTGCCATCGAGTAAACACTCGGCGCCTTCGGCTTTACCTTGGGCGATAAGTTTAAGCACTCGCGCCTTAGCGGCTGGGCTGATAACCGGACCATAACCCGCTTCTTTATCGTCCCATAAACCTGGGCGAACTTTGGCTAACGCTTCTTTTAATTCTGGGATCCACTCTTTCGCGGCACCAACAAACACGGCAACCGAAATCGCCATACAACGCTGACCCGCCGCGCCCACAGAAGCGCCGACTAAGTTGTTGATCACTTGCTGTTTGTTTGCATCTGGCATGATAACGCAGTGGTTTTTCGCACCCGCAAAGGCTTGCACGCGTTTTAAGTTATCGGTACCCGTTTTATAAATATATTGACCCACAGCCACAGAACCGACAAAGGAAATGGCTTTAATCGCAGGGTCTGCCAGCAGGATATCTACGGCTGTTTTATCACCGTGCACTAATTGCAATACGCCTTTAGGTGCGCCCGCCTCAACAAACAGCTCAACCAGACGCTGCGGCGTCATAGGATCTTGTTCTGAAGGCTTTAAAATGAAGGTGTTACCGCAGGCAATCGACAATGGGAACATCCATAACGGGATCATCGCAGGGAAGTTAAATGGCGTAATACCGGCACACACACCGAGCGGTTGAGTGTAGCTATAAGTGTCAATTGAACGCGCGACGTTCTCGACGGTTTCACCCATCAATAATGACGCTACGTTACAAGCATGTTCAGCGACTTCGATACCGCGCCATACATCGCCCTTGGCATCTTCGAAGGTTTTACCGGTTTCCTTGGCAAGAATGGTCGCCAGTTCGTCGTGATGTTCTTTTAGCAGATGTTGATAACGCAACATAACGCGTGCACGTTCAGACACTGGCACTTCTTTCCAGGTTTTAAAGGCCACTTTGGCGCTGGCAATCGCAGCGTGAACTTCTTCGCTAGTGGCAGCATTAATCACAGCAATCGGCGAGTTATTCGCGGGATTGGTGACAATAATCTGTGATGTGCCCGTACCTTGGATAAACTCGCCGTCAATGTAATGCTTTACTTGTGTGGTCATGTTGCAATCCTTTCCTTGTAGAGTGATGGGCTGGCGGTGCGATATTATGATTATCCTCAAGGGAAGTGATTGCCCTTGCCAGCCCCGTCTTGTTGATTTAACTAAAACCTGATTTGACAAAAACCTTTGCGATTAGACCTCAATGGCCATCGCTGTTGCTTCACCACCGCCGATACACAGCGAGGCGACACCGCGTTTAAGGCCGCGGGCTTTTAAAGCATGGATTAAGGTCACTAGTAAACGTGAACCCGAGCAACCAATAGGATGACCTAAGGCGCAGGCGCCGCCATTGACGTTAACTTTAGCCACATCTAAACCCAGTTCAGACACGGCAAGCATAGTCACCATGGCGAAGGCTTCATTGATTTCGAATAAATCGACGTCATCCGTTGACCAACCCACATTAGCCAGCAATTTCGCCATAGCGCCGACAGGTGCAGTGGTAAAGAGTGAAGGCTCTTGGGCGTGGGTCGTGTGGCCTTTAATGGTGGCTAATACCGCTAAGCCTAAACGCTCAGCTTCGCCGCGAGAGGTCAGCATCAATGCCGCTGCGCCATCGGAAATAGAGCTAGAGTTAGCCGCTGTGATAGTGCCATCTTTGGTAAAAGCTGGGCGCAGCGTAGGAATTTTTTCTGGGCGGGCATTACCAGGTTGCTCGTCGGTATCGATAGTCACATCACCACGACGATCGCTGACAGTAACTGGGGTAATTTCGGCTTTAAAGGCACCCGAGTTAATCGCGGCATTGGCTTTTTCGAGCGAACTTAGCGCAAAGGCGTCCATCTGCTCACGAGTGATCCCAAATTCATCGGCGGTTTTCTGGGCAAATGTTCCCATGGCGCCGCCAGTATAAGCATCCTCAAGACCATCTAAAAACATATGATCGAGCACTTTGCCGTGGCCCATGCGCATGCCGCCGCGAGCTTTATCCAAAAGATACGGCGCTTGGCTCATACTTTCCATACCGCCAGCGATCACGACTTTTGCACTGCCCGCTTTAATCAAATCATGGGCTAACATGACCGTCTTCATGCCTGAGCCACAGACTTTGTTCACTGTGGTCGCACCAACGGATAAGGGTAATCCCGCACCTAAAGTGGCTTGACGTGCAGGCGCTTGACCTAAACCAGCGGGTAATACGCAGCCCATCAAGACTTCATCAACATGCTCACCCGCTAATTGAGTCTCCGCCAACAAGCCCTTAATGGCTGTCGCGGCTAAAGCCGGTGATGCAACGGATGACAAACTGCCTTGAAACCCGCCCATAGGGGTGCGTTTAGCGGCAACAATAACAATATCTTGATTTAACGCTTCAGTACTCATGCAGGCTCCAACCTAAATTGACCACGAGGCCTAGTGCTAGCCTCGGGACGTTTAATAAAATCGACAATAAAACCACTCTGACGTTTACGCGAACGTAAAGCAAGTATTCCTTGGTCTAATGTGTCGATTTTATCGGGTGAAAATTGTCAGTAAGGATTTACAGCAAAATAGGAAATTGATGAGTACTAAGCTCAAAATTGAATTCTGTGGTGATTAACTAAGTGGAATAAATGTGGACCTTGGAGCGCAGAGAAATAGAAAGCCGCAGCGCGTAAGAACATCCGTTCTAGCGCGGTTTCTTTGAACACTATTTAGAATTGCCTCGGTGGCTTGTTGATATTACCGACTAACTTTACCCTGTTAGCACATGCCTTTACGCCCTCAGCGTTGTAAACCAGATCGTTCTAGTAATGAAAGTAGGTCACCCATATCTTTGTAGGGAATAAAACAGCTGGACTCAGGCTACTAGTGATTTTCCCCTCTGGTTATGAGGCCAATGTCAGACAATGTCAAAAGTAGCGAGTCAATATACCACTGGTTAGCATTTGATTTGCATATGGTATTCATACATGTCTTCACCAACAATATTAAATCCCAACCTGAGATAGAGTGCTAAGGCTTGATTATTTTTCAAGACTGTTAGCAATACTCTCTTTGCTTTAGCGCCATCTAACACTTGTTGAATAATGGCTTTACCAAAGCCTTGTTGCTGATGCACAGGATGTATTTGAATCTGCATGATTTCTACTGAGTTATCCGTTTGTCGGTATTTTAAAGTGCCGATAATGCGCTCTTTATACCGCACTAAAAAGGAACAGTCATATTGATCGTTGAGCCTAAGATGATGTTCCTTTTCAGTTAAAAACTGGCCTGAACGCTCTAAATGCGGAGTCATGGTCAATTTTCTAAGCTGTAAGAGGTAATCCCAATCTGCTTCTTTGGCTTGAATAAACTCAAATATTTTCATGAATTATCGCGATTCCCACGGTGTCATCGCCGTCATATCACTTAAGTCATAAGGCGTTAACTGGTAAACGTAATAATTGAGCCAATTACTGACCAACAAACTACCGTGGCTGTGCCAGCGGGCAATGGCTTCGGCTTCTGGATTATTATTTCGATAATAGTTTTGTGGCACATTTGGCGTTAAGCCTTGGGCTAAATCCCTATGGTATTCATCGTTTAAAGTCGATTTTTGATATTCAGGGTGACCCATTACAAACAAGTTACGGTTATTGCGACTTAATACTAAATAGGCCCCAGCCTCATCAGATTCGGCTAACACTTGCAACTGCGGGTGTTGTCTAATTTCTTCCACATCCATCTCGGCAAAACGCGAATGGGGTGCAAAGAACTCATCATCAAAACCACGTAGCAGTGGGAAATGCTGACAAGTGCGCCTATGTACAAATACGCCAGAACGCTTCTGTTGCAATATTTTTCGATTTAAACCATAGAGATGATACAAGCCCGCATGGGCTGCCCAGCATAAAAACAACACTGAGGTGACATGCTCTTGGGACCAGTCGATGATTTCACGGATATGATCCCAATAAACCACATCTTCGAAATCGATTTGCCCAAGCGGCGCGCCTGTGATGATAAGACCGTCATAATTTTTATGGCGCACGGCTTCAAAGTCACGGTAAAAAGTATTCATGTGGTCGATGGAAGTATGCTTGGATTCTTTGTCGTGAATGCGCAGTAAATCCACATCGACTTGTAAAGGCGTGTTACCCAGTAAGCGCAATAACTGGGTTTCAGTCTCGATTTTGTTCGGCATCAAGTTCAAAATCAGCACCTTCATCGGCCTGATATCTTGATTCGCCGCCCGCGTCTCGGACATAACGAAAATATTTTCTGACTCTAACACCCCTGCTGCGGGCAGATGATCTGGAATTCTAACCGGCATACCGCGCCTCTTCTGTTCGTAAATACTAACGGATTCGGCGCGTATGTCAGCTCACTTCTGAGCGGGCTAACTAGCCACCGACTTTCTCTAGCAGTATCGTCATTGGCTCAGTGGAATTGAGATCAATGTGATAGGCTTGAGTATTAATAAACAATAACTTATCACCCAACATAATCCGGGCCCCTATGGCATAAGTGTGACCGGGTTGGAACTGATCGCTACCAATCGCAAAACTGAATGGCGCGGGTGTCGCAGCACCTTGTTGCACGCGCTCCGCCATCACTATGGCTGGCACATCCATTTTTGAGACATCAAGCAGTTGCACTATGACCTTAGCATCGGCAGGTAAGGCTATCCGTTCGCGATATAAGGTCTCGCCTTTTATCTCAACGATAGCATTAGGTGTCGCACAACCCGATAACACACCCATTACGGCCATTAATGCTAAGGCTGTTAATCTCAACGCGCTTAAACGCAACCATTTGTTCATTTTGTTTCTCCTAATCATACATAAAGACTTCTAGATGTCCATACGCCCAAGCTATAAATCTTGTCTTGGTGAACATAACTTTCTATCATAAGCCACCATTTCGTTGCCGAAAAATCTATGACCCAAGCAACTGCAATCATTGTGGGAGCTAGCTCACAATTAAGTCGTGAACTTGCAAAGCAATTGGCAGATCAACAGATTGAATTAGTCTTATTCGCCCAAGATCCAGAATCACTGCGCGATTTTGCCTTATCCTTGCCAACAAAAGTACAAGTTTTTGCACTTCAAATTGAACAACCTCAAGCCATCATCAACCAACTTGAATCAGTCTGGCAAACTCTTGGCGGCGCACACTTAGTCTTAGTCAATACAGGCCTCAATAGCTATGACCCCGAGTTGCCTTGGCTACCGGAGCAAGACATTATCGATGTCAATGTGCGAGGTTTTGCAGCCATCTGCAATACGGCATTTAGACTATTTCGCGAGCAAGGTTATGGACAACTGGCGGCAATCAACTCGATTGCGGGCCTACGCGGCGGGCCGAGTGTGGCCTATCACGCCTCAAAAGCCTTTGGCCAGAATTACCTTGAGGGCTTAAGTATGCATGCTCAGCGCCTTAAGCTACCGATTACGATTACCGATATCCAACTTGGTTTGCTCGATAAAGCCGCTATGCAGCAAAGTGCGATGTGGCTTGCACCATTGCCACAAGTCGCAGCACAAATCATCAAGGCAATGAAACAAGGCAAACGCCGCGTCTATGTGACCAAACGCTGGCGCCTCGTCGCTTGGCTTACTGTGTTATTACCCGAATTTATCTATAACACTCGCCACTGGAAAGCTAAAAAGCCAAAGCGCTAAATCGGCTTAGCCTAAGTGGAACAGAACATGGCGCGATAAAAAGTGCAGAAACGAAAAAGGAGCCTAAGGCTCCTTTTTTACGCTTATCTAATCAGTGGATTAGAAAGTGTAACCCACGCTGACCATATAAACCCATGGATCAATATCGGTTTCGATGGTAACTGGGGTACCTTGGTATTTAAATTTAACGTCACTATCAATTTTGGCGTACCACACGGAAGCGTTCACTAACCAGTTTTTGTTAACTTGATAATCAACACCCGCTTGTGCCGCTAAGCCCCAAGAAGTGCTCATGCTTAAATCCGTTAACGCACCACCTAAATCATTAGTAAACTCATTGTCGAAGAAATTAGTATAGTTCACACCAACACCCACGTATGGGCGTAATTTAGACTGTGCATCACCAAAGTAGTACTGCGCCACTAAAGTGGGTGGTAAATGCTTAGTTTCAGCAATCTTACCTACGCCAGCCAAAGAGACATCGTGGCTAAAAGGCGTTGCTGCTAATAACTCAACCCCAAAGTTATCAGTCAACATATAACCGAAGTTCAAACCCACTTGAGTATTATTACTCACTTGGAATTCACCAAGATTGCCTACACCAGGTATAACTACATCTTGGCTTGATTCATTTGGCGCAACCACCACAGCACCCGCACGAACGATAATGTCACCCGCTTGGTGAGCCGATACAGAGGCAGAAAAACCAGCGGCTAAAAGGGTGGCAGCGACCAGTGTAGAAACAGTGTTTTTATTCATCATCATACTCCATATGTACAACATAGGTTTTTGTTTTGTATTACATCCTTAACAATTGACGCCTACACTGCCAGAGATATGCGACTGATTTATTGATCCAAATCAAAGTGAGTGAGCAATACTCACTTATAGGTACTACACATGGGAGCTGAATCACGAAATTCAAACATTTATTGACAATACCCCTTTGTTTTCTGTGAGCTAAGTGTTGTATTAGCCATCACTAATAACTACCGCAAGAGGTAGTGACCAATAACACCATAAACATTTTAGTAACAATAAAAAGCACTTAACTAAGAGGTTATTTGAACATTAATTTCAAATTATAGAGACGGGTTGAATAAGGCTAAAAACAGAAAATGGACAAATAAAAACGGCTTGAGGATGATACCTATCATGTTAGATAACTAGATTGCATGGAATGACAGTGTGAAGCGGTTAAGTCAGTTTTAGACTGAACGAATAAGAAAGTGAGAAGATTAGCTTGAGTAACAACACGTAAGCAAAGGATAGCGAGTTAGCCAGCCCTTAGTCGCAACTCTGTACTCAAACACTGGTAATGATCGCTTTGGATTGGCGCTCAATTTGAGGGCAAACAGAGAGTTCAGCCCAAAGGGAACCACCAGCTCAATACCGTAATGCGTGCAATGATGAGCAGTCTCTGCATCTACCTGAGTATCTGTCTCAACATGAGATTTTAAACACACCCCAACCGCGGTTTCTAACTCTGGCCAATGGGCCATAGCATCAATACAAGATGTGTAAGCCATGTCTTGATTGCGACTATGCATGCGCGCCTGATTCTTAACCGACCAAGGTAACTCAGGGGCAAGCTGATGAAGATAGGTTTCAATCGTCAGATCCCGCTCAGGGCTAATATCTAAAGGGCAAAAATAGATCAGATCGATATCGTTCAGTGGACTCAACTCAAATTTGTGCAAGCGATCCCAGACTAAATTACGGACAAATCCTGCCGCCAGACACCACTGCGGCATTGAGTGTACTTTGGCACATTGAAGCGCGAGTTCAAGCGCCCTCACCCGCTCGCAGTCTTGAGCTATCCATTCGAGTAATTGATGCTCTAGCGCTGTTTCACTCATTGCATCATTCATAACATTATTCGTAGCAACACTCATGACATTACCCCTAGCACCACTCATAACAGTATCGCCCGCTTCAATATCAGATAAAAACACGGGAAAGACATTAGGCTTACTCCACTTCGCCATCGGTTTCTGAGCACTTTACGACCTCATGACAGAGTAAATAAACGAGACTATAAATCGGTGCCATTACCGCAAAACAAATCCAAAACCCATAGACATCTTTGTCTAGCAGATTAACGCTAACAGTAAAGATGGGCATGAACAGTAGCATCCATTTTATTACATTGAGTTTGTACAGTATCGGCTTATCACAATGACAGCAGCGTCCTTCCTTAATCGGCACATCCTTAGCGCCGAGTTTACCTTTGCAATACGGACATTTTTTACTGAAAAGCATTTAAACTCCATCGCTGAGATAAGACTCGCAAAGCAAGCCTCATCATCCATTCTTTCTATTCGTAAAAACCGTATCCGCGCAATTCGTTACACCGCATCCGCTTGGCGCTCTGGCGCAGCATTTGCAAAGGCTTCTAGCTGATTACACTCGGCCCACACGCGCATGATATTGGGATAAAGCGTTAAATCCACATTAAAACGCTGGGCGTTATACACCTGCGGCACTAAACATAAGTCGGCTAATGTCACGCCATTCCCAAAGCAATAACGACCGCTATGCCGTGTTAACAAGGTTTCTAAGGCCGTAAAACCACTTGCGACCCAATGGTGATACCAAGTATTTTTAGCGGTGTCATCAACACCTAAGGTTTGCGTTAAATACTGCAATACCCGCAAGTTGTTTAATGGATGGATCTCACAGGCGACCGTAAGTGCCATAGCGCGCACGTGGGCACGTTCAAGAGCCGATGCAGGCAGTAATGGCGACTGTGGATGTATCTCATCAAGATATTCGATAATCGCTAAAGATTGCGACAAGGCATCCACATCCAGCTCATCATCCACCACTAAGGTTGGCACTAACTCTAAAGGATTAAGCGCAATGTAGGCCGCTTTATGTTGCTCGCCGCCATCACGTACGAGATGCACTGAAAACTGTTCGGCTGAAATCCCCTTGAGATTAAGGGCAATACGAACCCGATAGGCTGCACTGGAACGCCAATAACCGTAAAGTTTCATATTTTCATGTCCTTATAAAAGTCAGTATAAAAACGGGGCAATTAAGCCCCGTTAGTTTAAGTCGGTGTCGCCCTTTAAGGGAAAGCCTTAGGCTTTGTATTCAACCACTTTTTGATCGATAGAACCAAAAATGGTTACATCATTATCATCGAGCATTTCGATGCGCACTGTGTCACCAAAACGCATAAATGGCGTAGTGGCTTTGCCTTCGGCAATCACTTCTAACATACGTTTTTCCGCTAAACAGCTCGAACCTGCGCTACGGTCATAGTTAGAAATAGTACCAGAGCCAATAATCGCGCCTGCACCCAATGGACGGGTTTTTGCAACATGCGAAACTAACTGACTGAAATTAAAGGTCATATCAACGCCTGCATTCGGACGACCAAATAATTCACCATTTAAATAGGTGATCAGCGGTAAATGCACTTTCGAATCTTCCCAACGGACACCCAATTCATCCGGTGTCACAGCCACAGGCGAAAAACTGCTCGATGGTTTAGATTGGAAAAAACCAAAGCCTTTCGCCAACTCACCAGGGATCAAGTTACGCAATGACACATCGTTAACTAACATCAACAATTTAATGTGCTTAGCTGCATTGTCAGTGCTCACGCCCATAGGCACATCATCGGTAATAACCGCAATTTCAGATTCGAAATCGATACCCCAGTCTTCACTCGCCAGTGGGATATCCGCTTTAGGGGCAATAAAGCTGTCTGAGCCACCTTGATAAAACAACGGATCTGTCCAAAAGGTTTCTGGCATTTCAGCGCCACGGGCTTTACGGACTAACTCAACGTGATTCACATAAGCGCTACCATCGGCCCATTGGTAAGCACGCGGTAATGGCGACAAACACTTAACTTCGTCGAACGCTTGCGCGTTATCTAACATGCCTTCATTTAACGCATCGTACAATTCTTGCAATTGCGGTCTCAGTAAATCCCAACCATCGAGTAATTGCTGCATAGTGTGGGCAATGGCAGGAACGGCAACCGTTTTAGTGAGATCGCGGCTGACTAACATCAACTGACCATCACGACGACCATTGTTATAACTTGCAAGTTTCATATTGGCTCCAGTGCTCTTCGGCTAGGTGTACAATTTTATTGTGCTGGAAAACGCGTGACGTCACCCAGCTTATATTCGGCGATTTAAATCGAACTTTTTGACTCATTAAGGGCATACATGTTACGCAGTTCGCGCCAACGAGGCATGCTCTTTTACTTGCTTTAACGTATTTGTTGCGCGTAGAAATACCCGATGCAGCTCAAGATTCCTATAGCGTGACCAAAATCACATTTAGGTCAATTATTTCACATTTTGTAAACTAATCATTACGTTTATAACCTAGTTACCGCTTATCAATATCTCGGTAAGCAATATGCCTGAAAAGTCGGCAACATAAGTGGAACGATACTGTTACATTGACTGTGTCAACCCAACGAGACTCTGGCTAACGGCGCTTGGCTATCTTGTATTCACGCAGTTTATTAGCAATAGCTGTGTGTGATACACCTAGCTTTTTCGCCAACTGGCGAGTGCTCGGATAGGCCGGATATAATCGACGCAACAGACTCGCTTCAAACTGCTTCATTGCATCGTCCAGATTGCCCTCAAACTCATTATCAAAGTAACCAAAACCTTCGGCGTATGACGGCAATTTCAGCTGTTCTACCGTCAACTCGGCCGAGCCATCCCACATAGACACGGCTCTAAAGACCGCGTTTTTTAATTGGCGTACGTTACCTGGCCAAGCGTAGGTGAGCAAATGATCGCGGCACTGGGCCGAAATCCGCCGAACAGGGCTAGACAACTGTTGACTGTAATGTTCGAGGAACATTTCCGTCAGTGGAATGATATCGACTTTACGCTCACGTAATGACGGGATGTGATAACTCAGCACATGGATGCGATAGTACAAATCTTCCCTAAACTCGCCGGTTTGGCATAGTTCAGCTAAATTTTTCTGAGTCGAACAGATAATTCGCACATCAGCACGCACTTCTTCATCGCCCCCTATGCGTCTAAAAGTGCCATCTTGCAATAGCCGTAGCAGCTTAACTTGAGCTGCCCTAGACATTTCCGCCACTTCATCGAGAAATACTGTGCCCCCCTTAGCTTCTTCAAAAAAGCCCCGTTTGACGACTTTACCCTGACTGACGTAACCGAATAATTCCTCCTCGGCAGCGCTGTCGGGCAGAGCGGCGCAGTTGATAGCGATAAAGGGTTTTTCACGGCGCATCCCCGCATCATGGCTAGCTCTGGCCATTAATTCTTTGCCAGTACCCGTTTCACCCGTGATCAACAAAGGTGCATCGAGCTGGGCCATACGCCGCGCTTGCTTAAGCACTTCCTTCATCTTGTCACTGCTGGCTAATACATTTTCAAAGCCAGTGGTTTGGTTCTGCAGCGCGTTAAACTGTTTTCCAACGCGCGCAGGGGATTTCAGCGACACCACAGCACCAACCAAGATGGTTTTTTCATCCTCATCGGGTAGGTAAATCGGCAGCATTTCCGCTAAATATTCGTTTGGGCCGATTTGAACTCGCGCCGCTTGTGGCAATACTTGTGCTTCACTCAACCAACGGCTGAAGTTAAAACCTTGCACCCAATGATTAAGCGACTCTTCGAGCACTTCATGCTCACCCATGCCGATATTGAGCAAGGCGGACTCATTAACGATACGGATACGAGCCTTGGCATCGATAGAAAAAACAGAGTCGGGTAAGGTTTTGAGCAGGGTTTTAAGGGCGTAATGTTCTTGCTCTGAGGGCATAAATGACACCGTACGTACATCGTGCACGCTTTCCACTTTGCGGATCTGCGGCATCAAGGCACTCAAGGTTTCAAAACTAATTTCGGCAAATTGTAAGTACAGGAATCCTTGGTTACTGGCATCAATGGCAATTAAATTAATACCATAACGCTCTAACACGACTAAGATATCTTTGGCTAAACCAACACGATCCTGACAGCTGACTTCCAAGCGCATAATGACTGATATTCCCTTTTTTGATTTGAATTTTGGGGATAAACCGTGCAGAGCTATTTTTCGCCTTAGGCTTTACAACAAAAATAACGCTTGCTAGGCAAATCGTTACCTTTGACGAAAACGTCAGCGATGAGGGGAAATAGCAGAGCCCGTATACGTTAGAAGGTTAAACTGAAAGTGGCAAGCCTAGTTTACAGTTGAATTGTAACAGGAAGAAAAAATCAGCATCATAAAACACATTAAGATGCTGATTAAATTGGTTAAATAATTAACCTAGTAACTGGTCTGTCTTGGCGGCCATGATGAAGTCATTCTTATGTAGCCCCTTAATGGAGTGCGACCACCAAGTGACAGTCACTTTGCCCCATTCAGTGAAAATGCCTGGATGGTGGAATTCTTCTTCCGCTAAATCCGCCAGCTTATTCGTGAATACCATCGCCAGTTTAAAGTTTTTAAACTTGTAGACGCGCTCAAGTTGCATTACGCCGTCACGCACTTGCACGCCCCAGTCAGGGATCATACGAATAAGTTCTGCCAACTCTTCATCGGTCACTTTTGGTGCATCGGCTTGGCACGCTTCACATTTCATATTCGATAACGCAGTCATACATACTCCTGTTGGCAACATTGATAGGGATATTCAGTTGCACTTTACTCATTACTTATTAATTACTTAAATCACATGACTAAATTAGATGGCGACTCAAATGACACATCAAACTATCCATCGAATCGAGACTAGCTCGCCTTGGCTTTGGGAGGATATTTAGGAGCAAATAAACCTAACTGACGTGCCTTAGTGACATAACTCATGATGTCCATTTGGGCAATTTCATCAAGCATATCAATGTGCTCAATCACATAATAAATCGGCTGCATAATGTCGATGCGATATGGGGTTCGTAGCACATTCAATAAATCAAAGGGCTGACGTTCTGGCACGTCACTTTCCATTGCATATAAAGTTTCACCAGGTGAGCTTAAAATACCGCCACCATAGATACACAAGGGGCCATCTTTAGGCTGTAGCAAGCCAAACTCAACCGTAAACCAGTATAAACGCGCTAAAAACACCCTTTCTTCTTTGCTGGCATTTAAACCTAATTGGCCATACATATGTGAAAAATTGGCAAATGAAGGGTTGGTGAGCAAAGGGCAGTGACCAAAAATTTCATGAAAAATATCAGGCTCTTGCAGGTAATCAAACTCTTCCTTACGGCGAATGAATGTCGCCACAGGAAACTCTTTATTGGCCAGCAGTTCAAAGAAACGGCCGAAGGAAATAAGCGCAGGTACGGCTGCCGTTTTCCAGCCGGTGGTCGCTTGCAATACAGTATCAATTTCAGTAAGTTGCGGAATACGATCCTTTGGCATAGCCAAGGCATCTAGCCCTTGCAAATACTCCTTACAGGCACGGCCAGGCAGGTTTATCGCTTGACGGGCATAAAGCTGGCTCCAAATCTCATGTTCTTCTTGCGGGTAGTTGATAAACCCTGTGTCATCAGCTCTGTGAGCGATGTACTCTGTTCCTTTCGTCATAGTCTTCACTTAGTGGCTAGCGCTCATGGAACCATAGTGATCTAAGCCTTTAAATTTGTTAACTCCCTCACACTTTATTCTTGCACCACTGCTGTGACGTAAACGTAAAGCAAATATTACAAGGGTATTAAAAACGCCATGCAATTGCACATCACCCATGCTGGATTAGATGCTCTGTGCTACCTTTGCTAAAACTTACGTCGACTTCGCTGTAAAAATACTTAAATATCCTAAGTTTTCAGCGTTTCTAAATAGCTTTTCTGTGCAGGTCATTTACAATATTGGCCATTAACCGCATCTCCTTGACCTAAAAGGTTCGCAATGAAACAACATCAAATTCGTAAAGCCGTTATTCCTGTCGCAGGCCTAGGCACTCGTATGCTTCCTGCGACCAAAGCAATTCCAAAGGAAATGTTACCCGTTGTCGATAAGCCATTGATTCAATATGTAGTCAGTGAAGCTATCGCGGCTGGGATCAAAGAAATTGTACTCGTGACCCACGCCAGTAAAAACTCTATCGAAAACCATTTCGATACCAGTTTCGAATTAGAAGCACAATTAGAACGCCGCGTTAAACGTCAGTTACTTGAAGCCGTACAATCTATTTGTCCTAAAGATGTAACAGTGATCAGCGTGCGCCAATCTCAAGCTAAAGGCTTAGGTCATGCAATTTTGTGTGCTAAATCTGTCGTCGGCGATGCACCATTTGCCGTATTGCTACCGGATGTGATCATAGATGAAGCCAGCTGTGATCTTCGTAGCGATAACTTAGCCGCTATGGTTGCCCTGTTTGATGAAACCCAAGTCGGTCAAATCATGGTGGAAGGCGTGCCACATAACGTCGTCAACCAATACGGTATTGCCGATGTGAATGGTCATGATTTACAACCGGGTGAATCTGAGCCATTAGTCGAACTGGTTGAGAAGCCAGCCGTGGATGAAGCGCCATCTAACTTAGCCGTTGTAGGCCGTTATGTGTTACCAGCCAGCATTTGGCCGCTACTGGCTAAAACCCCTGCGGGCGCAGGCGATGAAATTCAATTAACGGATGCGATTGCGATGTTAATGAAGCAAGAAACCGTAAATGCTTACTACATGGAAGGTAAGAGCCACGACTGTGGTAACAAGCAAGGTTATATGCGTGCTAACGTTGAATATGCCCTGCGCCACAGCGAAATCGGTGAAGATTTTGCGCACTATTTAAAAACCGTTGTAAAAGGAATTAAGTAATGACGATTTTAGTGACCGGTGGTGCTGGCTATATTGGCACCCACACAGTAGTAGAACTGCTCAATGCTGGTAATGATGTGATTGTATTGGACAACTTGTCTAATTCAAGCATAGAAGCCTTAAACCGAGTAGAGCGAATCACTGGTAAATCGGTTACTTTCTATCAAGGCGATATTCTCAATAAAGCGTTATTGCAGAAAGTGTTTAACGATCATGCTATTGATTCAGTTATCCACTTTGCAGGATTAAAAGCGGTGGGAGAATCCGTCGCAAAACCCCTGAAGTATTATGAGAATAACGTTACGGGTACGCTTATCCTTTGCCAAGTCATGGCAGAGTTTAAGGTAAAAAATCTCGTATTCAGCTCATCGGCAACTGTGTATGGCGATCCCGCAAGTTTACCGATCACCGAAGACTTCCCCACAGGGGCAACAAACCCTTATGGTCAGTCGAAGTTGATGGTTGAACATATACTGGCAGATGTACACAATGCCGATCCGAGCTGGAATATCGCCCGTCTGCGCTATTTTAATCCGGTTGGCGCCCATGCCAGTGGCTTAATCGGCGAAGATCCTAACGATATCCCTAACAACTTAATGCCCTTTATTGCGCAGGTTGCCGTGGGTAAACGCACCGCCTTAAGCGTGTTTGGTAATGATTATCCGACTCACGACGGTACTGGCGTGCGTGACTATATCCATGTCGTGGATTTAGCCAATGGCCATTTAAAAGCGCTCGCAAAATTGGCCACTAAGCCTGGTCTAGTGACCTATAACTTAGGCACAGGCCAAGGATATAGTGTATTAGACATGGTTAAAGCCTTTGAAAAAGCTTGTGGTAACACCATTGCCTACCAAATTGCGCCACGTCGCCCTGGGGATATTGCCGCCTGCTACGCCGATCCAACCCACGCAAGGGAAGATCTTGGCTGGCAAGCGACTCATACCCTAGAAGATATGGCCAACAGTAGCTGGCATTGGCAATCAACCAATCCCAATGGTTATAACGGCTAATAACTTGAATGGCTTGTGGAAATCTCCCAAGCCATTTTTCTTTACCCTCTAAATACCATCGCTTTACAGCATTAACCACCCGAGGAGCAACATGACTCAAAGTATTAATCACAGCCGTCGCAGCCTCTTTCGCCGGCGTAAAGATAATGCGATAAGGCCGCCTTGGGTGCGTGATGATATCGAGTTCACCGATGTGTGTACTCGTTGTTCCGCCTGTCTTGAGGTTTGTGAAACTCACATTATCATCAAAGGTGATGGCGGATTTCCTGAAGTCACCTTTAAGGACAATGAGTGCACATTTTGTACTCTGTGTGCTAAGGCTTGCCCTGAAAATATTTTCGATTTGACTCAAGCACCTTGGCAATACCAAGCGCATATTCAAGAAAGCTGCTTAACCTTTCAAGGGATCTGGTGCCAAAGTTGTAAGGATGCCTGCGAACCAAGAGCCATCAGTTTTGTGCTCAGTATTGGTCAGGCTCCGAGCCCAAAAATAGACCTTGATCTTTGTACTGGATGTGGTGCCTGCGTAGCTCCTTGCCCTAGCAAAGCCATTGAGATAAAACGACCAACTTGATAGAACACTGTAATTGCATTAACACATGCAGAGCTGTGCTTCTCATGGATTTTAAGCTAGTATCGCGCCTCTGTTGAACTCAGTTAATCCCTTCTCGAATTAAGTTAATTTATGATGATGTTTGTAAAAAAACTGTTTTTCCCGCCTAAAAAAAGTACCTCTTTTAGCTTTATTGCTCGAGGCACTAAACTCACGGGAAATATCGAATTAACAGGCGACGTGCTTGTTGGCGGTGATATCCAAGGTCAGCTGCTTTCTGAGGCCAATATCACCATAGAACAAGGCGGTATAATTCAAGGTGAAGTAAAGTGCCATGAATTTATCGTCGATGGGCACTTCAAAGGCAGACTTATTTGTGAGCGTTTAGTGATCCAACGTAATGGTGTTGTCGACGGCGAAGTGGCAAGTACCTCAATGCAAATCCTAGAGGGTGGCCAATTTATCGGGATGCGGATTAAAGAAGATGCACCAACCATTTACTCCCATGCAATAGGCCATACCCCAACAGCAGATTCACTCAACTTACCGTCCGTGCAAAACGACGTCATAGAATCTCGTTAATCCGAAATGCATCACTATCGTTTGCTCGCCGCCTTAGGTGAGCAGACTTTGACTCACTCTTTTAGCTCAATCATTCCTTATCACTCGACGTTAAACATAGCGCCTACTCATCTAACTCTCCCCAACTCTCCTCTTTACAATGGTTAAATAATTGTTATTTTGCCGAGAGGGATCACAGTTAATCCGCATGCTGAATGTTAATCTTGATAGTTAGTACCCATGATATTTGATCGCGGTGGTTTGGGTAATCCCAAGGACACAGAACTCCCCTAATAGCGCCGCAAAAACATTTAAGACTCATACAGGGCAAAATACAAAATGAGCAACTTATTACTAAAACAGATCTGTGAACTCGATGTTTTTACCTTGCTTGTATTTAAAAGTATTTTCGACACTGGACACGCAAATAGCGCGGCCAAAGCGCTAGATGTTTCTGCCCCCAAAATAAGCCGCTGCCTCAATGCATTACGCCTAACCTTTAACGATGAACTATTTTATCGTCGTCAACAGGGGCTTAAACCGACGCCCTTAGCAGAAAGTCTCTACGTTGCTATTTGCCAGTTTACTGAATCGGTTTATCACCTCGAACAATCTGCAATCCAGATACAAAATGCGGCCATCAATACCGACTTACCGCTGCATATCGCTGCTTGTAATGGCCTGCTAAGCTTTTTAGCGCCTCAGTTAAGCACTCCTGAACTTGCCCAAAAGCTAGGACAAATACGCTTACATAAATGGCAGGAAAATAGTGCTGAGTTGATCCACGCAGGTGCGCTTGATTTTGGGATTACGTTTGAAAGTGCTGAAAATAAAGAATTAAGTTACACCAAACTTGGCTCAATCAATGGCATTTATATCGTTGCAGCCAAGCAACATCCGCTTTGGGACGTTGAGACGAATATTACCTTAGAGCAAATTTGTCGCCATCCGTTTTTATTTCAAGAACTCAAGGGCTTTAACAGTAAAATCGATCCCTTAGAATTATTTTGCCAACGCCAAGGTATCTTATTACCTACCGTAGAGAAAGTGATAGACAGGGAGGAATGGTATGCCCATCTATTAACCATGAAGAGTGTGGCTTTTTGTTCTAGCATTGATATGCACACAGTTAAACATATGCCCGGATTACATCTCGAGCGCCTTAGCGACACAGAGCTTAATAGACTCCACGAAACTATGATGGCGCCACATTATTATCTGATTGAGAAACCTGCAGTTCATCGGCGTTACAGCCAAAGCCAGTGTGATCTCGTCGTGCGCTCCTTACTTGCCGCACTCGAACCAGCACACTAATACAAAAATAGATTACACACTAAGTTCATCAACCTAGCTTACGTCATGGATGTTAAATGGGTTAAGTGGGTTTACTGGGCTATACTTCTATTTATCCAAGGCACAATTCAATCACTTTAAAATGCCATATCGTCCCCCTATCCTCGCTCTCTTATCCCATTGCTTTTGTGCTCAAAACCTTAAGATAACCACTTAAGATTCAGGCTCTCTTAACATCGTTCATTTTGCTTAACCGAAAATGAATTCATCATTTCGGCCTAAGTTTAAAGATTAAAATTGTGATGCACATCATAGGCTAGCAGCTTAATTTCACTATTTAAAATATCAAAATGCAAAGTTTAGAATTACCATTCACGGGTGTTAAATCATCGTTCACATATCAGATACAAATTTGCAAATACCACTTTATAAGTAGATGAATCCTCCTATATTAGAGGCACTGCACACGCAGTCTTATAGATAGAAAAAGGGACGCGATGATGAAAAACTACAATAAATCTCTACTGGCACTGGCTCTCGTCAGTACCTTAAGTCTTACCGCCTGCGGGGACGGAAGCGATGGTCAAGATGGTGCACCTGGCACACCAGGTACACCCGGAACACCAGGCACTCCCGGAACACCAGGTACACCCGGAGCCCCTGCGGGTTCCTTCGCAACGACAGCCCAATCCATTACAGATCTGGCATTCACATTAAGTCCTGCTGACATTAAAGTGACTAGCAGTGAAGGCTTCAGTGTTAAATTTACTGTTACGGGTAAAAATGCAGGCAAAGTAGTCCCTTTCAAAGGACTGGATAAAATTGCAATTTATTCTTTAACAGCAAATGAAAACACCTCAGGTACTGGCGCGCCGATTGAGTGGCAAAATAATGCCACGGCAAATGCCGCTGGCACTTCGTTAACTTGTACTCTAAACGGCCTGAACGGAACTAAAAACGCTTGTACTTTAACCGAAGATACAGCGACGCCAGGCACTTACACAGCAACTTGGACTTATGGTGGCGCAGCGCCAATCATCAATCCAAATGATAATCCAAACGCAGTACACAGAGTCTTTTTACGTGCTTACAACATCGCCGATAGTACAGGTGTCGTCCTATCTGACAAGATTTTGTCTGTACCCGTTGATTTTATCCCTGCAACAGATGAATTAGGTATATCGGGTAAAGACACAGTATCTAGTGCGGCATGTAAAAACTGTCACGGTGAAGTAGACGGCCATATCGCGAAGATTGAAGCCCACCATAACTACCAAGATGTTAAAAACTGCGTAACTTGCCATAACCCTGATCTCGTTCCAAGTGACGCACAACTGGCCGAAGGTTGGGTATTTGATTTTGCCCCCATGATCCATAGGATCCACGCAGGTCATCACATCAGTGACAGCTTAAGTGGCGAAGCAAAAGAATATTTCGGTGAAGTTGGTTTCCCATCTGATTTGAAAGAATGTAAATCTTGTCATGACGGTGCACCAAGTTATAACACCAATATTTATGCACAAGCTTGTGTGGGTTGTCATATCAATGTGAACTTCACCACTGGCGAAAACCATTCAGAATTTGGTTTAGCCCAAGCTGATGATACTCAATGTAAATCTTGCCATGGCAGCGGTAGCTTAACACCTGAAGCTGTACACAGTGTCGGTAAACGCGCTGAGTATGCAAGCCTATTCAAAGTTGACTTTACCAGTGCTGCAGTAGTGACTTCAGCAGCAGCACCTGGAATGAAAACATTGACATTAAAAGCCAATGTGACCATGAATGGCGCTGCAATTCCTAACGGAACCGATTTAAAAGTGTATAACGCGACAACTAACCCTACTGGTATGTTTGTGGCTAACGGCTTATTACTGGGTAACGTAACTACTGATGGTACTGTTTATGCTTGGAGAGATGTCAAACCAACAGCAATCGCTCTTAAGCTTGAAAATGGTACGCTGGCCGATGGTGTATTAACCTTCGTAAAAGATATTCCCGATGCCCAAGCTGTAGGTACTATCTACGTCAGTTCAGAAGCCAACGTCTGTATCAAAGCAGGTAAAGTGAGTAGCTGTAATGCCACAGGACTTGAATTTGGCCCAACAAATCCAATTGGTAACACTGCTCCTGTTAAATTCTATAGCTTAGATGCTTCTGCAGTAGTTAAAGCTCGAATGACAGATCCTGCTCGAATTACCGTAGAAGAAGCAAAATGTAACGCCTGTCACGGCACCTTAGATTATATCAAGGGCACCAGACACGGAACTTACACTTTTGATCAATGTATGAACTGTCACAACGATACAACGGGTGCATCAGGCCATAAAACAGTGGTTTCTAAAGGTGAAGACGGTAGCAAAGTCATTAATCCAGAAGTCACTTTCAATAACAAAGACTTATTCACCGTCGCTCACCGTTTCCACAGTGGTAACTTTGATGTTATCGCAGGGATCTTCCGCGATGCCAATGGTGAATTAGTCGGTTATCCATCACCAGAAACTGCATGTTCTGCATGTCA
The DNA here is from genome assembly GCF_013248875.1 of Shewanella sp. DC2-4. Lineage (NCBI taxonomy): Bacteria > Pseudomonadati > Pseudomonadota > Gammaproteobacteria > Alteromonadales > Shewanellaceae > Shewanella > Shewanella sp. DC2-4. The sequence continues at coordinate 2,726,992 of NZ_JABRVR010000002.1, forward strand.
CAAAGATGATGCAAAACTGTTTGCGACTGACGGTGGTTTAGCCTCTGAGAAACGTTCAATCAAAGTGGGTAGCAACTACATTAGCCCAGTAGCTGAATCATGCCGTAGCTGTCACGCTCACTCTGATGCAGCGGCTGTCGCTCACTTTAGAAGTAACGGTGCTGTGGTTGAAGCTGACGCAATGACAGATCCTAACTTACCAGTAGAATCTTGCGCAACTTGTCATGCTGAAGGTAAAACCTACGGTGTAGATAAGGTACACGCAGAGGTAGCACACTAGTACCTTTGGGTTGCCCCTGCACAACCCAAACTTTAATCTCTGCAACTCATTGGGGACCCTAGGGTCCCCTTTTTTATTGCTGATGATCTTCAATTGAGATTGTAGACTTAACCAGCTGAGCGGCTACATTGCGCGATACGTTGTCTAAGTAACTTGATAAAGTCCTTAGGTTCCCTATCTAAACTGTCATGGGGAATATACAAGTGATACCCTAAACGCGTATCTAACATCACGCAGCGATGCCCAAACATAGCTAATACGCCACGATAGCGATCCCCTTCTATCACTAAAGGGCCAAACTCAGCGCCGAGATAAGTTTCTAAAGTCGCTAAGTCTGCATCTTGAGAGGCGGCTGTCACCAGCAAAGGTCGCTGTTCAGTTAATAATCCTGTTGCTAGACGCAGGGAAATATTATCGAGAATGGGATTTAAATGTTTCAGTTTAATGCCTAAATAAGATAACTCTATAGTATCTAAACCATTAGTTACCCGCGGAATATCGACCCGCTGAATATTATTCCAATCGATAGACACTTTGCCGCGGCGATGAAAATAGGTCAGCCCCTTGTCATCTAATGCTAGAGTCGTTTCCGGCTCATACACCTTGGCTAAACCGAGAATTAATGAAATCGCGCCCAAACTAAAAAACATCAAACCGACAGCAAACAAGGCCGGCCACGTCAGAAACAGTCCCAAACCCAGCACCAGACTTAAGCCTCCCAGCCAAGTTAAGGTTAACCCATTTCGTTTCGATAAAGGACGCACTGATACTATTTCTGACTCAATTGTCATTGTTCATCTTCCTGTTAAAACTCACTATCTTTAGACTGAACTCGGCAAACTACACCTTTAACTGACGGCCTTTATCCATAACCACAAACGGCCAATGTATTCGTGAATCGCCCGTTGAGAAGCCACTAAATTATCGGCGGTTAACCGCCACCAAAAATCATCTCGGCCAATAAAATCCGTTGGAGCAGCATCGGGGTGTAAGCCTTTAGCGGCGAAAATAGCCATCGCTCTTGGCATATGAGTGGCCGATGTGACTAAGCGAAAGGGCTCCTCCCCTAACTCCCACTTTAAGTATTGCGCTTCTTCTATCGTATCGCGCGCCAGTGGAAATTGAATAATTCGGCTTTTATCAACACTTAGCTCTACCGCGGCTTTAGCCATCATTTCAGCATGGGAAAATTGAGTGAGTTCACCGCCCCAGCCGCTGACAATCAACATACACTCTTGACCCAACTTAAGTTGCCGAATGCCTTCAGTTAACCTTGTAAGGGCGACGTCTGATAAGGATTGCACCGCAGTCGCTCCTACTATATCAGCATGCCCTGAACCTAATACCATCACAAAACAAGCGCCTGCGATGGGCGAGGAATTAATCGGGTAAGCTGATTCTAATGGCCGCACTAAGGTATTCACACTCAGTTGACTGCTTAAAAACAGTAAGAGAAAAAAAGCGCAGGATACTAAGTATTTCGCCATACTGCGACGGCGCCATACTAGAAAAGAAATCAGTAATAACAATAGGATAAAGGGAATCGGCATTATCCCCTGTGAAACAACTTTCTTAACCCAAAACATGATGTCCATGCCAAGCAATCCAAAGGAGCGCAATCATAGCATCAAAATACGGGGGGAATACATCGCACATAAAGCTAGCCCAGCGTTTTACTGGGCTATTATTTACAAGACTCTGATATCACTAGACGTTGATTTCATAGCGTAATGAGTTCACTGGTTGAGTTTATATCTTCAATAATGGATCACTTTTCCCACAACCAAGCGGCACCGCGCACACCCGATGAACAACCGTATAGATTCTGCACCACAGGCGTATGACACTCACGCCCCACCACATAATGGGCCAGCAATGCTGGTAATCTTGGGTAAATCGCCGCGACATTCGACATTCCGCCGCCCAACACTATGGCATCGGGATCGAGCATATTGATCACATGGGCGAGTGAACGAGCGAGTCTATCCATATAACGATCAAACGCAGCAACCGCAATGGCGTCACCTCCATCGACTAACAACATAATATCGGCACCTGATTTGGCAGGAGCACGCACTGTACCTGCTGCCGTCAAAGCCGCATTATAATCACGCACAAAGCCAGTGCCAGAGATAAAGGTCTCGATACAATCGGGATTGCCACAGAAACATCGGGTGGTATTGAACTCTTCCTTGGTCATCCAAGGCAAAGGATTATGACCCCATTCACCGCCGATACCATTACCACCACCGTGAACTTTGCCGTTAATTGCCACACCCGCGCCACAACCAGTACCAATAATCACGCCAAACACCACAGAAGCGCCAGCGGCTGCCCCATCGACCGCCTCTGATACCGCAAAACAGTTTGCATCATTGGCAACCCGCACTTCACGCTGCAACAATTCCCCTAAATGTACATCGAGGGGCTGACCATTGATCCACGTCGAGTTAGCATTTTTGACTAAACCTGAATAGGGCGATACCACACCTGGAATACCCACGCCGACAGTGCCTTTCTCGCCAAGAGTCGCTTCCGCTTCCTTAACTAAATCAACCACCGCAGCAAGCGTGCCCTGATAGTCACGTGGCGTCGTCACACGTTTGCGAAATAGCTCATTGCCCTCATCACTCAGTGCGACTAATTCTATTTTTGTTCCGCCTAAATCGACGCCCATGCGCATCATGAATTACCACTCCAGTGTTTAGCTTGCCCTTTCATCAAGTGAGATTGATGCAAGGCAATCGTTATTTTACCCAGCCAGGAGCTGTGGCAATAAAGTAAGGGTTTAAAATGTCAGGTTTTTGATTATAAGTTAATGGTTCACCTGAGTCATAACAGACAACTGTGCCGCCTGCACTTTCGAGCACAGCTTGCGCCGCTGCGGTATCCCATTCGCTGGTTGGGCCAAGTCTGGGATACAGATCGGCACTGCCTTCAGCCAACATACAAAACTTAAGCGAACTCCCTACACTTAAGATGTCATGCTCACCAAACTGCTGTAAATATTGCGCTAAGCCTGAGCTCAAGTGCGAGCGACTGCCGACAATCATCGGCATTTCGCGTGGCGTGTTGGCGCCCAATAAGGGGCTCTCTTGACCCGCTTGTTGACGCCATGCACCTAAATGCTTAGCGCCGTAATAATAGGTATCGAGCACAGGCGCATATACTACACCTGCGATAGCAACCCCTTGATGGATAAGCGCAATATTGACGGTAAACTCGCCATTGCGTTTAATAAATTCCTTAGTGCCATCTAAGGGATCAATCAACCAATAGGTTTGCCATTGACTACGCACGTCCCACGCGATATCCGCCGCTTCCTCAGACATAATAGGAATACCGACAAATTGCTTTGCCAATGCCGCCACTATCACGTGGTGCGCGGCTAAATCGGCCGCCGTCACAGGGCTATCGTCCCCCTTATGGCTCACCGAAAAGTCATCTTGACCATAAACCGTCATAATGGCATCGCCTGCGGCTTTGGCAATCGCGACCACTTGCAGTAGATCTTGTTTGGTCAATGTCTGCGCTATTGTCGTCTTGTCTGTCACTGAAACTTCCTTAATGCATTAAATATCTTGGCATTATGCCATTGTCATCCAAGGGGAATTTAGAACAAATTCATCATACATCAAGCAAAATAGACTAAGACTCGCGGCTTAAACCGCGGCGCGCAAAACCACAGATAAACAAAGTGATTACGATACTAAGGCAAGCCATTGGCGCTGAGAAGAGGCTTAAGTCCAGTTGCATTCGTATTCACAGCCTATGTTTTCATATTGATAGTCTACATTTGTCGCTTAAATCTGATTATTGGTGGGCTTATTGTTTTCGAAAGCGTTAATCACTACGATGACGTAAACGCTTAAATCGTGATTAAAGCTGCCTAAACCCAAATGTGAGTCACGCTAATTATCGTCATGATAGCGTCGCAACATGCAATTCAGTTGCTGACGCCAATCTTGCCATACGACGTTATCAGGCATAGGCAGTGCGGTATTGACAGCCAAAGCGGACTGTACTTTGGCACTATTCAACACGCTATAACTCGGTCTTTTTGCCAAACTCACGCCGCGATTTAATGCTTGTTTAGCATAGTGAGCGCTGGTAATCGGCTGGATAACCACAGGTTGACTTAACAGATTGAGCGCTAGGGCTTGTCGCTGGATTTCACAGGCAAATTCATACCAACTGCATTGGCCTTGGGCGCTGTAATGAAATACGCCCGAGCACTGTTGCATGACTAATTGCCAAATCACCTTAGCGAGTGCATCACTCCACGTCGGACAGCCGATTTGATCGACTATCACCTCCAAGCTTGGTTGAGTGCGCATCAAGTTCAGCATGGTTTGGACAAAATTATGCCCATCTTGACCGTAGAGCCATGAGGTACGCACAATCGTTGCATCCTCGCCCAGAACCGCCAATACCTTCTGCTCGCCGAGCAACTTACTCGTACCGTAAGCAGACAACGGCTCGGGAGCATCAATTTCAACAAATGGCCTTGGTAAATGATTTGAAGCTGAGTCTGGATTTTGATACTGCTCAGCGCCAGTTTCTCTAACATCACAAACAGCATGACCACCAAACACATAATCGCTCGACACATGCAGTAGGCGCGCCCCCGACAGCCAACATTGCTGCGCCAATAACTCAGGGCCGAGTGCATTCACGCCATTCGCTTCGATTGCATCATGCTCAGCAGCATCCACTGCATTATAGGCCGCACAATTTATCACCCAGCTTGGTCGATATTGAGTAAACACGGCAGCAATATTGGCGGCATCGGTAATGTCTAACTGACTACGACTTAGCGCATAAAGCTTAAGTGGTACGACTGAGTTTGTACTTGTACTTGTACTTGTACTTGTACTTGTACTTGTACTTGTACTTGTGCTGGTATTTGGGGCTAGCTCACCAATATCGGCAGCGACTCTCAGCAAGGCTTGAGCGAGCTGACTCTTCGCACCAGTGATTAACACCACTTGAGGAGTGTTAGCGTCTGTGGCACTCGCCGCCCCGCATTGAAGTGGCGTCACTTTAGTTGCCACTATTTTCATCACTAATCAACAGCATGGCTCATCGTCACTGAATAAGGGGATCAAATCAGCAACGGTTTCATGGCCACGGGCGGCTAAAAAGGCTAAGAGTGCTGAAGGACTACGATTGAGTAATCGTGATGGCGGATAAGCCACTTCATCGATAATCGCTTGCGCCCGCGCAAAACCGCCTAAGCTAAAAGCCACATGGGAATCAGAGCCCATAACTAAAATCGTGCCAAATTCCTTGGCCGCTTTGGCAATCGCAGTGCAATTGGCTTCGCTGCCCTTACGGGACACTTCAAAGGAGGAATTGTTAATTTCGAGCGCCACACCGTATTCAGCAGCGGCGCGGGCAACGGCTTCAATATCAATTGGATAGGCGGGGTTTCCCGGATGAGTAATGATATCAACCTTGCCGCTCTTAATCGCATTAATCATGGCCTCTGTGTGAGTCGCTTTATCTGACGGAGGATAGACGGGCTCATGAAATCCTGCGAGCACAATATCGAGCTGCTTTAAATAATCACCAAAGAAATCAATCTCGCCGTCGATATTTTTGATATTGGCTTCGATACCCCGCAAAATCCCGACGCCATCAACCATACGTGGCAAAACTCTTAAATTCACAAAGTGCCAAAAATGCGGTGCATCGGCCATCGCAGGCCCATGATCTGTGGTGGCAAATAGGCGAATCCCCTTCTGCTTTGCCACCGCTAAGTAGTCATGAATCGTGCTATAAGCATGGCTCGAAGCCACAGTATGGGTATGAGTGTCGACTTGGTACTGCATGGTTCACCTCAGTCAAATGATTCAATCAATTTAGAAAAACTGGCCACGATTTAGCTAAAGAGCGATAACAGTTCATCGGCGCTTCCTTGCCATGTGCCCTTGCCTTTACCTTCGAGAATACTGTCCGCCAGACTTTGCTTATGCTGCTGCATTTCTTGGATTTTCTCTTCTACTGTACCTTCTGCAATCAGCTTATAGACAAACACAGGCTTATCTTGGCCGATACGATGGGCTCTATCCGTAGCCTGTTTTTCCGCCGCCGGATTCCACCAGGGATCATAGTGGATCACAGTATCCGCCGCGGTGAGATTGAGCCCAGTGCCGCCCGCTTTTAAGCTAATTAAGAACACAGGCGTGTCGCCCTCTTGGAACTTATCTATCTGCGCTTGGCGCAGGCGAGTTTGTCCTGTGAGCTTACTGTAATCGAGCCCCAAGTCCACCAGCTCAGCTTCAATCAAGCTGAGCATGCTAGTGAACTGGCTTAAAATCAATATCTTACGCCCCTCTTGCACCATTTCTGGTAAGTTCTGTTTCAGCCAATCTAACTTAGCATTATTCTTCACTTTCTGCGCTTGCTCTAACTTCACCAAACGCGGATCACAGCAGGCTTGGCGTAGCTTAAGTAAGGCATCGAGAAACTCAATATGACTGCTACCAACGCCTTGAGTGGCAAATAAATCCCGCAGTTTTTTCTCCATCACCAGTCGAATACTCTCGTAGAGATTTCGCTGATCTTTTTCTAACTCTAAGCTCTGGGAGATTTCGGTTTTAGGGGGTAATTCACCGACCACTTCATCTTTGGTTCGGCGCAGCACAAAAGGCGCAATCCGTTGACTCAAGATTTGCGCTTGCTCCATATCGCCATAACGTTCAATTTTGTGCCTAAAGGATTTGTTAAAAAAAACATTCGTGCCGAGTAGTCCGGGCAAACAAAAATCCATCAAAGACTTAAGTTCACCCAAATGATTTTCAAGCGGCGTACCCGACAGGCACAATCTAAACGGCGCTTTAAGATCTTTAATCACTTGAGTCACTTTCGCCTGCGCATTTTTTATCTGCTGTGCTTCATCGAGCACGATATGTTCAAACACCTGCCGTTGATAATAGTCACTGTCGCGCACGATCAGCGGATAGGTCGTCACCACAATATCAAACTCATTTAAGCGTTCGAGCAAAGGCTTACGCAAGGCGCCATGAATGACGACAAGCTTTAACGATGGCGCAAATTTCGCGGCTTCTTTCGCCCAATTGCCCACCAAGCTCGTTGGGCAAATAATTAAACTCGGTGAACAACTTGCCACCGTGGATTTTAGTTCTTGCTGCTTAAGTAAAAAAGCCAAGGTTTGAATGGTTTTACCCAGCCCCATATCATCGGCCAAAATACCGCCAAGCTGATATTCCTTTAAGAAACAGAGCCAATTCAACCCTTGCTGTTGATACTGACGTAACTCAGCATTTAAGTTGTCTGGGACTGCGACCTCTAACACACCGTTAAAATTTTCGAGCTTAGTCGCTAAACTGCGCACTCGTTCACCATTAAGCAGACGAATATCACTGTCGGCAAAATCATTTAATAGGTGGGCACGGTATTTAGGCAAAGACACGCTATTGCCTTTGTGGCTATCGAATAGTTCTAAAATAATGCTGATCAGCGGCTTAATCACGCTGGCTTTGACTTTTAACCAATCACCATTTGGGCTGGGTAACAGCAGTTCTGCATCATCGGCGGGCTCACCGTACTGCTTAAGCCAAGTGGCAATTAAGGGCAGCATAGGCACTATTTGACCATCAATGTCAGCATTCAGTGACAGAGAAAACCAGCCCTCTTGCGTATCATCCAGCTCAATCGCCAGCGGAGTATCAATGACATTTAAGCTGAAATTGTCGGCAAAATGCACTTGGTAACCTAAAGCCTCTAGCGCCGGGATTTCCTGTTGAATAAAGTGCAACCAAGCATCAATCGTTTCAGGCAGTGAACCTAACCCCCAAATACTGACATAGCTGCCACTGTTAGGGATAAAAGAAGGCGCAAGCTCGATCAGTTCCAATGCCATCAAACGATTAATCGCATCCATTTCCGCATCGAGTTGACGCGCGACTTGATAGGTTTTGCCTTGATGAGTGACTAAGGACAAGGGCTCGTCGGGATATTGGCCGCCGAGCACCACATCTTGATAGACAAATTCCAGCAGCACTAATGGCTGCGCCATAGCAAACTCAGGTAAATCCTGCGAGGTTAAGGTCAACCTAACTTGAAGCGGCACTTGCAGCTCGACAAAATCAATCAAAGCAGGCGTAGGTACCGTTTTCGCCGAAAAATGCTTAATCAGTTTGTGGCTCACCAGTTCAATCTGAGAGCTAGGCACTGGCGGCATCTGACTGAGTAATAACAGCTTTTCAACACTGATCTCTGTGTCTAATGCGCCCACTTTAAAATAATCTAAATCAATATAAGTCGGTGGCTCACAGGGGATAAGCTCCCAATTGTCTTTATTGGGCAGCATTAACTGCATTTGTTTATGCTCGGCATCCTTATCTAGCCAAATGAATTCAGGCTTGCTCGCTTCACCTCGGGTGAGCGGTAAACGACTCTCCTCCCAAAAACACCGCCCAGTGACGAGCATTTTTTCCAGTGCCATGGCACCTAACTGAGCTTTAAGATACAGGCGAGAGGCACCATGGCGACGAGTTGACATGATGAGATTGATGATGAGCACGTCTTCAGCGCCAATCCAAGCGGGCATGTAATATTGCACGTCGGATAAAGCGATTTTCGAGCCTTTGTTATAGCCACCATTCTTCGCCAACTTGCCTTTTCTTAGCTCAAGAAAGACACCGTTATCATCTTTAGATAACACGTACAGCACGCGATCGTCGTAGAGTAAATCAACATTTGAAACCGTGAGATCATCACTTTCGTCTAGCAGATGTAACCACTGAGCAATACGTTGATCTTCAACGGTTCTATCACTCAGTAAACTGTAAAGTACGGCTGCAATATGTTTGCAATGCCCAGTGGCGGGACATGAACAGAAGCCATTCATGATCAACTTATGGTTCATGCTGACAAGGCGAATATCCTGCCGATAGGGCTGGGATTCCGTCCCCATGACACGACCTTCAATATGACGAAAATCGGCGTTCGCTTTGGCGCTCAACACCCGTCCTTTCATCACATAATCACGGGCGCGCATTAAGGTTGGCGGCGTGAATAATGACTCAATCGTGGTTCGAGTCAATTGGATAGGATCTTGGGGGGACAAGCGATTCATGTAAAAACCTTGAAACTAAAAATATCAACTCCGAGCAATAGTAAGCCATTGCCGCGCGACATTTATCAATAAGTTGTGTGGGATTGTATTGAAAGCCTTGGCCGAAAGCCAGAATGATAGCCACGATAGACAGCCCCACCATGCCCGCAGGATAAAATAACAAACTTATCCGCAGACATGGAACTGGCCTTACTTAGATATAAGCAATTGATAAACAATGCTTTACTATTAATAGCCAAGCATTAACTGTTACCGCCAAACGCTAAATTTTCGCTTTAGCGTCAGTGGCTTTAGCCTCAGCCTTTTTTGTATCAGCACTTTTTTTATCAGCACTTTTTTTATCAGCAATGTAGCGATCGACTAATGTTTCTAAGATATCCAAAGGAACTGCACCATTCTTCAGAACTACATCGTGGAAATCCCTGAGATCGAACTTATCACCTAAGGCCAACTTGGCTTTTTCGCGCAGTTCGAGAATTTTCATCATGCCGACTTTATAAGCCGTCGCTTGACCTGGCATAACGATATAACGCTCAATCTCTGCCGTGACATCACGATCGGACATGCCAGTATTTTTCTTCATATAGTCAATCGCTTGCTCGCGAGTCCAACGGCTATGATGAATACCTGTATCTACCACTAGACGCACAGCGCGGAACAACTCTGCCTGCAGACGACCAATATTATCAAAGGGATCCTTTTGAAAACCGAGCTCCCACGCCAAACGTTCGCTATATAAAGCCCAACCTTCAATGTACGCCGTAAAAGGCGCCATCTTACGAATAAGTGGCATACCTTCTAACTCCATCGCCACCGCAATTTGGAAATGATGCCCAGGGATCCCCTCGTGGTAGGCTAAAGTGCGCATACCGTATTTAGGCGTGGCCTTGATATCATATAAATTGGCATAGAAACGCCCTGGACGACTACCGTCAATCGCGGGCTGCTGATAATAGGCACCCGGTGCTGTTTTCTCTTTAAATTCAGGAATACGCACCACTTCCATGCCCGCTTCGGGTCGAATACGAAAGGCATCACCGAGTCCCGCATTCACTTCATCAAGAATCGCTTGATAATCAACGAGGATTTGCGCCCTACCCGCATCGCTATCCTCGTAGTAAAACTTAGGATCGGCGGCTAATGCTTCAATCGCGACCGAGAAACCTTGGCTTATATCGTAACCTTCAGCGGCTAAAATAGTCATGATTTCATTTTGAATGCGATCTACCTCTGCGAGCCCTTTGGCATGGATTTCATCCGCAGTGTAATTAGTGGTCGTAAAGAACTTCAGCAGTTGCTCATAGGCAAGGGAGCCATTAGGCAGCGCCCAATAACCATCATCCGTCCCAGCTTTGGCTTGTAGCTGGGTAAAATAATCAATAAATAATTGATACGCTGGATGCACGTAACCTTTAATGTCCGCTTCCGCCGCTGCCAATAACCGTGCTTGCTCATCGGCACTGATATCCGTGTCAGCCAATTTAGTTTTGAAGGAACTGTAGAGAATATTGTCTTGCACTGGCGTCGCGACAAAATCATTCATCTCGGTGAGCACCCGCTCAATCACGAACTTAGGCGGAATAATCCCCTTAGCCTCACGAATTTTTAAACCTTCGAGAGTTTGCGCAAACTTAAGTTTCACCTTTTGTAAACGCGACAGATAATTTTCTGCATCGCCCACAGAATGCACTTGGTGCTGCGCCTGCATAAAGCTTGGATACCCGTTTTGCACGCCAAATAACTGATTCAGCGGATAGTTATGGTAACGATACGGCTCAGAGACCAATGCGAAATCGGCAAGATATAGGGCAATATCCTTGGAGATACGTTGATTTTCATCTAAATCCGCATCGGAATAGCTCAATAGGGTTTCACGCAGATCTCGCACTTGCGCGAAAGTCTTATCCATCGCCTCTGGACTATCGTCATCCAACTCGGCGTTATGGCCTGTAATCCCTACCGATTCTAAGAAACCCAATGAGGTTAAGGTCTCAGGGCTTTCGAAAGCCATCTTGACCACACTGCGGTCTAGAAATGCGCGAAAGAAAAACGGCTTTTTCGCAAACCATTCATGGGCGGCCAGCGCCACTAATAACAGCACTAAGACTAAGCTGCCGAGTCCAATCCGTTTTAGTACTGTTTTCAACGTCATTCTCCATTCTTATTATATTCAATCTAAAGTTATCGCCCTGAATCCATAGCTCAAGCACGTTTTTATTGGATGACGAGAATACCATTAACCACAAATAAGCAACAATTCAATAACGTAACGAATCATGACAGAATCCTTACCTAAGCATACAAGCCGCATTTAAACCTAATGGAACGGATTGAAAGGTTAATCGCAAGTCAGTCGTGGCAAACATAAAAAAACTTTTACACTAGATAACAATCAAACATAAAACCTATTGCTTTGAATATTAAGAGTTATATCTAATTCCGCACTCAATAAGTCGCAAAAAAGCAGTTTCAATATGAGAAGTATTTAAAAATAAAACTATACAAACCCCTAGAGTATGTTAATCTGCACTCCGGCCTGTGATTCAGACCTATTTATAAGCAATATTATGTATTTGAAAACCTTCGCTACGCCTGTAATATTTTTTTTGCTGTCATGAAGCTTTCCACTCATAACTTATCATCAATGTAAATAATTCTATTTCTGGCTAACATACCGCATAATTGCGAATTATTTGTTTGAAAATTTTGGAGACATTCATGTCTAAAACTACTGGTGTAGTTAAATGGTTTAACGAAGATAAAGGTTTTGGTTTTATTTCTCCTGACAATGGTGGCGCTGACGCATTCGTTCATTTCCGCGCAATCGTTTCAGAAGGCTTTAAAACTCTTGCTGAAGGTCAAAAGGTTTCTTTTGACATCGAACAAGGCCAAAAAGGTCCTCAAGCTGCGAACGTAGTTATTCTGTAATTAGACTTTGTCTAATTTAAGTTAACAAGTTCCAGACAAAAATGCCGACACTATGTCGGCATTTTTATATCTGCATTTTCATCCATCTCAAAAGAGTGAACCTCAGGCCTTTAGCCATGTAGGAGCTTAGCCTCAGCTTTCTCAAGTCGTCGTGGTTTACCCACTATCAGTAAGATATCCCCTGCACGAAAAACCCAGTCCTGCTCAGGATGTTCCACTTCAGCGCCATTGCGACGAATCGCCCTTAACTCTACTTTCAATGTTTCCCACAGGATATCGGCAACGGTTTTACCAATCGCATCAGCCCCACGCGGTAATGCCACCGCATGCAATGACTCTAAAGTAAAATCAGTTTCTGTACCGGAAAAGAAGCCGTGTAAAAATTGATAATGATTGCGCCGCTCAGATTCTAGCCGTTTTAGGATCCGTGCCAATGGCACACCACATTGGTGTAGTACCTGCGATACTAACATCAAGCTCCCCTCTAAAGACTCTGGGATCACTTGATTAGCTCCCGCCTTTTTAAGCAAGTCTAGATCACTGTCGTCTTTGGTTCTAACTAAAATTTTAGCCTCTGGTGCCAATAACTTACATAAAGGTAAGACTTCTTCTAAACTACGTGACTCACAAAAAGTGATAACGATCATCTTGGCCTGTTTAACGCCCATTTGTTTTAAAATTGCCCGTTTACACACATCACCGAAATAAATAGGTTCGCCCGCACGACGCGCTTCAGTGACGCGCGTTGGATCGAGATCCAATACCAGATAAGGTACAGCTTCAGTTTTTAAAAAACGGGCAATGGTTTGTCCTACTCGGCCGTAACCAAAAATCATCACCAGCTCATGATCATCCATCATCAATGGCACAGCTTCATCCACATGCTTTGCCTGACGGATCCCCAGCGCCCACTTAGCAATATCCACACTATGACGAACTAACCAAGGAGCTATTGCCATGGAAAGCACGGCGACCATGACTAATATGGTACTGATCTCATTATTTAAAAGTTGATAGTTGACCGCTAAAGCCAATACCACAAAACTGAACTCCCCCACTTGAGCTAAGCTCATAGCCGTACTCATCGCAATTCGAAAAGGCTCACCTACTAATCTTAAAATGCCATGAATGATCAGCGCCTTACCTAGCACAACAGCCACTAAGATCAGCAGTATCTGCCACCAGAAACGTATCACTAAGGTAAAGTCCAGCATCATGCCAATGGAGATGAAAAACAGCCCCATCAATAGATCACGAAACGGTCGTATATCCGCCTCAAGTTGGCGGCGATACTGGCTTTCTCCCAGCAGCATACCCGCCATAAATGCCCCCAGCGCCATAGATAATCCTAGCCACTGAGTAAAAGCCCCTGTGACAAGCGCAACGACTAAGGTCGATAATACAAACAGCTCATTGGAGCGAGAACGCGCAACCTCATCAAATATCCGCGGCAACGCCCACTTACCAAACGCCATTAAGAGGAAAAAGGCCAATATGCCTTTGAGCAAGGCAAAGGCGATATCCGCGACCATCAAAGGTTCGCCGCCATTGGCCAGTAATGGCAATAGGATCAACAACGGCACAACCGCTAAATCTTGGAACAAAAGCACGCTGACGGAGAGTTCGCCGTGGCGGCGCCTCAGCCATCCTTGCTCATTGAGTAATTTAAGGACAATAGCAGTAGATGACAACGCGATGGCAGCACCGATAACCAAGGCTTCAACCCAATTCAAGCCGCACAATAGGGCCACGCCCATGGTCAACAGGGTCGTGATCACCATCTGTGCACTGCCTAAGCCAAATACAGTGCGGCGCATGGCCCACAGCCGCGGCACAGAGAACTCTAAGCCTAAAGTAAACATCAGCAGCACTACGCCAAGCTCGGCGACAGATTGCATTTGATGCTGGGTAAACCAGTGAAAACCACTCGGGCCACTCACGACCCCTGTGAGTAAATAAGCCAGAATTGCGGGTAGGCCCAAACGGCGCAGCACAGCAATGGCCACAATGGCAATCACGAGCATAAGTAATACTTGGATTAAAAAGCTATGTTCCATTGGGCGCTATGACTCCTGTCAAAATGCTGACGTGTCAAAAAATCTAACTCTCAGTTTTAAGCTTAACTGAATGACTAACAAAGACAAATTTTATTAACAAATATTGCGGCACGGTATTTGCTTAGACTAGGTTAGAGATGTATCGCACTAACATTTGCTGGAGTGATGATTATGGACTTTGGCCTAGCGACCGAGCTGTATCCCGACGAATATCGCTATCAAACAGAACATTACAGTCCCAATGATAATACATTGGACTTAATACAAGTGATCCAACAACTGCACGCCAGTTTAGATCCTAGGACAGTCTTTGCCTGCTATGGCAAAGTGCTGGGACAACACTTGCCGATCCAAGGCGTGCGCTTAACCTATGGTGAGCACAAATTCAGCTGGGGCAAACGTTATGGTATCAGCGTCAAACGACAGCTCATGTGTGCAGGAATGCCATTAACGATTCAGTACCAACTGGTGACGCCATTTACGCCATCACAAACCTCAAACTTACAGGATATTGAACCGCTGTTATTGCAACCTTTATTAAATGCGTTGCAATATCAAGAAATGTCGATGCAAGCTATGTTTGACTCGCTCACTGGCTTAGGCAATCGCCATTATTACAGTCAGAGTCTCAGTAATGCGACCGCAAGAGCCCATCGAAAACAAGGAGCAGTCGCTCTCATAGTGCTCGATCTTGATAACTTTAAACAACTTAATGATAAATTCGGCCATAAATGTGGTGACTATATTCTGAAGGAATTTGGTGACATCATTCGTGCAACCATACGCAACACAGATCAAGCCTTCCGGATTGGTGGTGATGAATTCGTCATTATTGTCCAAGGCAATATTCATGCGGCTGGCTTGTTATGTGAACGGATTGTCTCGGTAATCAATCAGCACAGTAGTTTCAATCAATTTGGGGTGAGCTGTAGTTTAGGGGCGGCAGAATCACACGATACCATTGAAGCCGAACAACTTTATGAACTTGCCGATAAGGCGCTTTATCAAGCCAAAGCCGCCGGACGTAACTGCTATAAACTCAGCCAAAATCAATTGGTTTAACACGCGCAGGGATGCCAAATGAAATGCGATAACTCACTCGCAGCGCGTACCCCATAAAGGTCTAAATCAAACTGACGCGCTGCGTTCCACTCTCCTCTCGCTTTCCTAGAACACACCAATATTCCAAGATTGACTCTCGACTAGAATTCCTTTGCTTCCTCAACAAACACCTGTAAACCAAGTCCATTCGACTCAACAATAAAGCCCTTTTCAACCCACAGTCCAATTGCCATCACCAGTTGCTTGCCATAAAACACAAACCCCACCTTTTCGCGTACCCAAGGCGGAATGGCAAACTCTTGCCACAGTTTCTTTAATTCTCGCCCCTTACCCCGAGAATGCGGGTGGCAGCGAAATTGCCCCGCAAGTTGATAACGCACACTAATGACTTCATCAGGCCAAGGTAAACGGACTCTGGGACCTTGTTTTGTCACTATCAGCCTAATCTGCTCACCATTCGCTAAGCCCGCAGGCGACACGACTAATTCGGTACTATTTCCCTGTAATAAAGAAATAAAGTCATGCTGTGGCAAGGTCCAACTCACAGGCTGAGTGTGACGTTTGTGAGTTTGATTCTTGAATAAATAGACTTGATTAGCAAAGCGACGGATTTCACACTCACCCACTCGAATATGCACTTTAGCATCGTCTTTCGCGTTAAGAAGCTGAGTGATGATTTGCTTAAGCTGCACCTTTGAGGGCAAAGCAAAACCTTGGGATTCAATAAAACCCCGCAAGAGTAACGCTTGCCAGTCGGCTGACTGTTCGGCAAAACTATCGAGCTTGAATACACTTTGAGTATGGTAAGGCGCTTGGGTTAACCATAAAGGTAAACGTTCACTCACCTGTAAATCCAGCGTCGCCTGTTGCTCGGCGCACAATGCCGCACTTCGACTCGCAGTTGTCGCAATACTCGGCCAACGCGCTTTTAAGCGGGGAATGATTTCTAAGCGTAAAAAATTTCGATCGTACTTATCGTCTTGATTACTTTCATCTTCAATATGCACTAAGCCCTGCTGTTTTGCGTAGGCTTCAATCTGCTCACGGCTGATATCCAATAACGGCCGCAATTGTTTGCCTTGTGCTAATGCTTGTACTTGCCCCATGGCCGCCAGCCCTTTCGGGCCTTGACCACGTTTGAGCGCCAGCAGAATAGTTTCGAGCTGATCGTCTTCATGGTGAGCTGTCAATAACACATCATTTTCGCTTAAATGCCGTTCAATCGCTTGATAACGGACTTTTCGAGCTTCGGCTTCAAGGCTCAATCTTGGTCCACGATTAACCGCGACTCGCTCAACCGTCACGGGCAGGTCGTAATACTGGCCCCGCTCAAGGCAATGCTGTGCCCAAGCCTCAGCGTTATCGCTTAGGCCATGGTGTACATACACTAGCTGATAATTAAACTCCGGATGTTGCCGTGCAAACTGGCTTAAACCAAAGGCCAAGACTTCGGAATCAACCCCACCACTGTAAGCCAGTACTAACTTGCTGTCAGGCGCTAAGGATTGCGCAGCCAAAAAATCACAGATATGCGCGCTGAGATCGCCAGCAGTCAATGCTTCGTCAAACTTAGCCGACATAAGTTAACTTCATCTGTTTACACCTAAGACATTCACCAACATTAGAATAAAATTCTCACCTTGTTTGGCCCGAGGAGCGATTCGAGCGAGAGCATCAAGTCATCGGTCGGATTCACTCGCCAAGCATCGGCTAACCTAAACTGACCTTTGGCTTGAGCTTGAGTGTAATTGATCACCACAGGCACAGCGCCGTTACGCCACGGGCTTAGGGCTTGCTCGAAAGTGTCTAACGCCGATGGCGTTAACTCGCTGCCATCCATATCAATTTCCAGCGCTTTGGCAAAGTGGCTGCGCGCCTCACTGATATCTATAATGTTACGCGCCGTCATACGGTTGCCGCCGGCAAAATCATCGTAACTCACCTCACCTTCACAAATGAGGATGCGGTCTTTCTCCAGCAGATGATTAAACTTTTCAAAGGCTTCGGTAAACAACATGATTTCGAGACGTGCGCTCTTATCATCGAGCGTCAACAGGCCCATTTTCGAGCCGCGCTTGGTCAGCATCACTCGCGTTGCCACCACTAACCCCGCAGCCTTAGCAGTTTTACCGCGTTCGGTGGGATGCACATCTTTCAAACGACCGGACGTGTAATGCTTAAGCTCTTTTAAATATTGATTGATCGGATGACCGGTCAAATACAAGCCTAGGGTTTCGCGCTCGCCTTCGAGCCAAATTTTATCTGGCCATGGAGTACATTCGACAAACTGCTGCTTACTATCTTCGGGTTCACTGTTGAGCAAACCAAACATATCGTGTTGGCCAATCGCCTCGGCTTTGGCATGTTGATCGGCGGCACGAATCGCTTCTGGCAAGGTTGCCATCATAGACGCACGATGCGGCCCAAGAGTATCGAGTGCACCCGCGCAGATCAGCTTTTCAATCACGCGCTTATTGAGCTTTTTCAAATCGATACGGGCACAGAAATCGAATAAATCCACGAAGGGGCCATCTTTACGGGCCTCTAAAATCGATTCAACTGGACCTTCACCCACGCCTTTAATGGCGCCAATTCCATAAACAATGCGCAAATCATCATCAACGGTAAATTTGAACAAGCCTTTGTTCACATCCGGAGGAATGAGCGGTAATCCCATACGCTCGCATTCATCGACCAAGGTCACAATTTTATCTGTGTTATCCATATCGGCCGACATTACCGCCGCCATAAACTGCGAAGGATAATGGGTTTTTAGCCATAAGGTCTGATAAGACACAAGCGCATAGGCGGCTGAGTGAGATTTGTTAAAACCGTAGCCGGCGAACTTTTCCACTAAGTCGAAGATCTTCATCGACAAGTCGCCGTCGACGCCGTTATTGATTGCGCCCTCTTTAAAGATACTGCGCTGCTTGGCCATCTCTTCGGGTTTTTTCTTACCCATAGCACGGCGCAACATGTCGGCGCCGCCAAGGGTGTAACCCGATAACACCTGTGCAATCTGCATCACTTGCTCTTGATACAGAATAATGCCGTAGGTCGGCGATAGCAGTTCTTTTAGGGATTCATGCTGGTACTGAGAATCGGGATACGATACTTCCTCGCGCCCATGCTTACGCTCGATAAAGTTATCTACCATGCCCGATTGCAAAGGCCCAGGACGGAACAATGCCACCAGTGCGATCATGTCTTCAAAACAGTCGGGCTGCAGACGCTTAATCAAATCCTTCATACCGCGGGATTCCAACTGGAATACCGCCGTGGTTTCATATTTTTGCAACAAGCGGAAAGATGCAGCATCCGTTAACGGAATCGCTTCGATACGCACAGGTGGGCGACCGTTTTTGACCTCGACCTTGTTCACCATTTCCAGTGCCCAGTCAATGATTGTCAAAGTGCGTAAACCCAAAAAGTCGAATTTAACTAAACCTGCGGTTTCAACGTCGTTTTTATCGAATTGCGTTACTGGGTTTTTACCTTCAGCATCGCAATAGAGTGGCGCAAAATCGGTAATTTTTGTTGGTGCAATCACCACACCACCCGCGTGTTTACCCGCGTTACGCGTCACACCTTCGAGCTTGCGACACATGTCGATCAGATCTTTTACGTCTTCATCGGCATCATAGGATTCTTGCAGGGCTGGCTCGACCTCAAACGCTTTTGCCAGCGTCATCCCAGGTTCTGGTGGAATGAGTTTAGAAATTCGGTCAACGAAGCCATAGGGATGACCCAGCACACGGCCAACGTCTCGAATAACCGCTTTTGCCGCCATAGTTCCGAAGGTGATGATTTGCGATACCGCTTCGCGGCCGTACAATTCGGCCACATGGTCGATCACTTCATCACGTCTATCCATGCAAAAGTCGACGTCAAAGTCGGGCATAGAAACCCGCTCAGGGTTGAGGAATCGCTCGAACAGTAAGTCAAATTCTAATGGGTCTAAGTCGGTAATCTTAAGCGCATAGGCCACGAGTGAACCCGCGCCCGAGCCACGACCAGGCCCTACTGGAATACCGTTATCTTTACCCCATTGGATGAACTCCATTACGATCAAGAAGTAACCGGGGAACCCCATCTGGTTGATCACTTTAAGTTCAATGTCGAGGCGCTTATCGTATTCGCCGCGTTTCTCGGCGCGCACCTCAGGATCAGGGAACAAAAACTCGAGCCGCTCTTCAAGGCCCTTCTTCGAACAATCAACCAGAAAGTCTTCGATGGACATATCGCCCGTCGGGAAGTTAGGCAGGAAATATTCGTATAAACGGATCGTTACATTACAGCGTTTAGCGATTTCGACACTGTTCGCCAACGCCGCAGGAATGTCGGCGAATAGTTCACACATTTCCTCTTCGCTACGCAAATACTGCTGTTCACTGTATTTTTTAGGTCGACGAGGATCGGCAAGGGTAAAGCCATCGTGAATTGCCACCCGAATTTCATGGGCATCAAAATCTTCGGGTTTAAGAAACACCACCTGATTAGTGGCCACAACAGGGATGCCCTTCTCCTGCGCTAAGGCCACAGCCATATGCAGATAACGCTCTTCATCGGGGCGACCTGTGCGGATAAGTTCGAGGAAATAACGGTCAGTGAAATGGGTCTGATAAAAGTCGCATAAAGATTCGACTTGTGTGCCATTGCCCTTGAGCAGTGCCTTACCCAGATCGCCTTCTTTGGCGCCCGATAACAGCAAAATGCCTTCGTTATAAGTGAGTAACCACTCTTGGTCTATCACTACACGGCCGGCCACTTGGCCACGCAAATAGGCTTGACTGATGATTTGGGTCAGATTCTGATAACCGACATTGTTCATCGCAATGATGGTTAAGGCGCATAATTCACCGTCAAATCCAGGCACTTGCATCCAAAAATCGGCACCAATAATCGGCTTGATCCCCGCACCATGGCAACCACTGTAAAACTTCACCAAACCACAAAAGTTATTTTGGTCAGTCAAGGCGACAGCCGCCATTCCCTGCGCTTCCACCTGCGCCAAAATAGGCTTGACCTTGGCCACGCCATCGGTCATAGAGAAGTCACTGTGGACACGAAGATGCACAAAACGAGGATCGGACATAATTAGGATTATCTTTGAATAGCAGGTTAACAATAACTAGAAAGCAGACTAACAAAGTCACGCAGCCAGAGCCAGTGACTTTGCTGGATAACGGGAACTTATACCCAAACAACCTCAAGATACCTATTTCGGCTTGTTTGGGTCAAATGCTAAAAATCAGCGCTTACAGTCCCAGTAATGCCTTGACGGGTTTGAAACTTTTACGATATTGGTCAAATACCCCATGTTCGGCGATGGCCTCAAAATGCGCCTTAGTCGGATAGCCCTTATGCTTAGCAAAACCGTATTGCGGATAAGCAGCATCGAGCACATCCATCTCACGATCCCGCGTCACTTTGGCGATAATCGATGCGGCACTAATACTGGCAATTAAACCATCACCTTTAATGATACTGTGACTGGTAAGTGAGACGCCATTATGGGCAACAAATGCCGGACTGCGATTGCCATCGACTAACACCAACGCAGGCGCAATTTTAAGCCCTGCAACCGCGCGCTGCATTGCCAACATAGTGGCATGCAAGATATTAAGCGTATCGATTTCAACAGGACTTGCGCGGCCCACGTGATAACACAGGGCTTTTTCACAAATCTCATCAAACAAAGCTTCGCGGCGCTTCTCACTGAGTTTCTTGGAATCATTCAGACCACTGATGGGCTTGTTTGGATCTAAAATCACAGCCGCAGTCACTACATCGCCGACTAATGGCCCACGGCCGACTTCATCCACACCAGCAATTAATCCCGTCGAAAAGGCCAGCAAATCGGCGTCGGTTAAACTTTTAAAAGTTGCCACTAGTTAGCCTCCAGTGATTTAGCATGACTTGGTTTAGGCTCAACCAGTGCCATTACCGCTTCAGCGGCTTTTAAGCTCGCATCACGGCGTAACACTTGGTGCAGGGCATCAAACTCAGCTTTGAGCGGCGTAAAATCTCGATTTAACTCGACTGTGACCGCCGCAGCTATTTTCTCTGGCGTGCAATCTTCTTGAATGAGCTCAGGGACGAGATCTTTTCCAGCCAGTAGATTCGGTAAAGAAAAACGCTCGACCTGCATCATGCGCTTAGCAATCCAATAGGTCATAGGGCTAACACGATAAGCCACCACCATTGGACGCTTGACCAACATGGCTTCTAACGTCGCGGTGCCAGATGCTAATAAAATGCCATCGGCAGCCGCCATGACTTCGCGCGACTGACCTTCGACCATATGAATTTCGAGATCCGGTGCAAAATCCTTCAGCGCTTGCTCAAATTGCTCACGGCGTTTTTGATTGACCAGTGGCGTCACAAAACGTATATCAGGGAAGTTCTGTTTAATCAGTAAAGCCGCCTTTACGAAAGGCTCGGCCAATTGCTTTAACTCGCCACCACGGGATCCCGGTAG
Organism: Shewanella sp. DC2-4; assembly: GCF_013248875.1. Taxonomy (NCBI): domain Bacteria; kingdom Pseudomonadati; phylum Pseudomonadota; class Gammaproteobacteria; order Alteromonadales; family Shewanellaceae; genus Shewanella; species Shewanella sp. DC2-4. Next base: position 2,748,906 of record NZ_JABRVR010000002.1, read on the forward strand.
AATCGCTAAATATTCTGCATCGGCATCGAGTTCAAGTAACTGGCGCGCCGCCGCTTTATCGCTTCGCAACGGAATATCATCCGCTAAGGTATGACCCACAAAGGTACAAGGTACTTGATGCTTGTCATAAAAAGCTTTCTCAAATGGCAATAGCGACAACACCATATGGGTCGCCTTCGCGATTTTGAATATACGTTTTGGGCGCCATGCCCACACGGATGGGCTCACATAATGGACGGTTTTAATACCGCGCGCTTTGAGTTTAAGCTCGAGGCCTATATTAAAATCCGGTGCATCTATGCCAATAAAACAATCGGGCTTAAGCGCGGTGATCTCTCTAATCAAGGATGACCGCACTTTTAATAAGCGAGGTAGACGGGATAACACTTCAACGATTCCCATCACTGCGAGTTCTTCCATCGCAAACAGGGATTTGAAGCCTAGGGCTTCCATGCGGGGTCCACCGATACCGACAAAGCGCGCATCGGGATGGGTCTTTTGCAGCGCAGCCATTAAACCTGCACCTAAAATATCGCCTGAGAGTTCTCCGGCAACCATGGCAAACACTAATGGAGTTTTATTGCTCATAAACCAATCACGTCTCATGAATTAATGGCATTGGATGAAGAGGTAAACCGCACCTAAAATGCATCGTTCCAAGCCTACACTTATGTTAAGTTAATGATTCAATTAATGACTAAGCACATTTATGGTCGAATGCATTGATGAATAAACGCATTTTTAACGACTACGTCTACCACAAAAAAGGCTTAAACCAATAATACAAAAGGGCATAAAAATGCCCTTTTGTTGTCATGTGGTCATCAAGTTAGCGAATAATGCCGCGACTCGATGACTTTACAAACTCAAGCAGTAATTTGACTTGCTCATCGTTCTGCGCATCTTCAGCTAATGCTTCAATCGCTTCTTCTACCGTTAAACTGCTACGGTATAAGGTTTTATAAGCACGACGCACGGCTAACTGGCTTTCTTTAGAAAAACCGCGACGCTTCATACCTTCGCTGTTTAAGCCACGAGGCACTGTCGGTTGACCCGCTGCCATCACAAAGGGAGGCACATCCTGCAGTACTAAAGAACAACCAGCAGTAAATGCATGGGCACCAATATGCACAAACTGATGCACACCTGTCATACCGCCTAAAATCGCCCAGTCACCGACGTGCACGTGACCTGCAATAGATGCGTTATTCGCCATGATGACATTATCGCCGACCACACAGTCATGGGCGATATGCACATAGTTCATCAACAGGTTATTCGACCCAATACGGGTTTCACTGTTATCTTGAACTGTACCGCGGTGAATGGTCACATTTTCACGGATCACATTATTGTCACCAATGATCAGTCGTGTCGGCTCGCCAGCGTACTTTTTGTCTTGGCATTCTTCACCAACGGAGGCGAATTGAAAAATACGATTCCCTTTGCCGATAATCGTTGGGCCTTTGACCACCACATGGGAACTCAACCAACAATCATCACCAATTTCGACGCCCGCACCGATATAGGTCCAAGGGCCAATAGTGACGTTATTGCCAATTTTTGCATCGGGATGCACAAACGCTAATGTATCTATCACTGACTAATCTCTCTGCGGGCACACATGATTTCAGCGGAACAAACCACTTCACCATCCACTTTGGCCTCACCGTAGAAAACGCCAATCCCGCGGCGCTCTTTAATCATTTTGACATCAAAATGAATTTGATCTCCTGGCTCAACCACACGTCTAAAACGCGCATTATCGATACCAGCAAAGTAATACAACACACCTGGTGGTGGTACATCACTACTCATCGTTTTAAAGGCTAACAGGCCAGTTGCCTGCGCCATCGCTTCTAAAATAAGCACACCTGGCATCACAGGTTGTATCGGGAAATGTCCCTGAAAAAATGGCTCATTTATTGAAACGTTTTTGATCGCCTGCAGACTAACACCAGGAGTGTAATCAAGCACACGATCGATCAATAGGAATGGATATCTATGGGGTAGATATTTAAGTATTTCTTTAATATCCATAGTGTTCATTTGATTAGACACGAACCGAGTTCCTCAAATTGCCTTGGGGCAATTAATCTGGTGTTTTTAAATTTTTTTCCAACGTTTTAACACGCTGGAACAGTTCATCTAACTGACGGAAACGAACTGTATTTTTACGCCAAAGTTTATTGTCCATTGCCACGGTGGCAGAAGAGTATAAGCCAGGCTCACGCATATTAGTGGTGATATTGGTAGCACCAGACACATGCACACCATCGGCTATGCTCAAATGACCTGCGATGGCACAGCTACCACCAATAATACAATATTTACCAATAGTGACACTGCCAGCAACAGTAGTACTGCCTGCAATAGCAGTATTTTCGCCGATTATATCGTTATGGGCAATTTGCACTTGGTTATCAATAATCACACCGTCGTGGATCTCTGTATGGCCTAATGCCCCACGATCTACCGTTGAATTAGCACCAATCTCAACCCGATCGCCAATACGCACGCCACCTGTCTGCGGAATTTTAATCCACTGACCACGTTCGTTAGCATAACCAAAACCATCTGAGCCTAATACGGCACCCGAATGGATAATACAATCCTGCCCTAAATGCACATCGTGATAGACGGTGACATTAGCCCACAAACGTGTTTTTGAGCCAATAACCACATCTTGTCCCAGCACAACACCGGCACCAATCTGCACATTTTCACCTAAAATGACGTTCGCACCAATCACAGCATTCGCGCCAATAGCGACACCTTCCCCTAAATGGGCTGAAGGATCAATTTGAGCCGAAGGATGGATGCCCACCGCCGCTTTGGGTGTCGTGTCCAAATACTGAGCAACACGGGCAAAACCGACATATGGATCTTTTACAATTAACGCAGTACCTTGATAATCCTGCGCATCTTTAGCTGACAATAACACCGCACTCGCTTGAGTTGCCTCAAGCTGAGAGCGGTATTTACTGTTGGCTAAAAAAGAGATCTGACCCGCCTTGGCATTTTCTAAGGTCGCCACACTATTAATAATTAGCGTTTCGTCGCCTTGGATATCACCGTCTAATAACAGGCATAGCTCTTTTAAAGTCACACTATTCATCTATTACTTGCCTTTGCTTAAGGCTTCAACCACTTTGCCACTGATGTCAGCGTTAGGCTTAACATAAATGACAGCACCACGTTGTAATACCAAATCATATTGGTCTTTTTCAGCGATAGTGTTGATGGCTTTTTGCACTTTAACTAACAGTTTATTTTGCTCTTCACCTTGGCGACGACGTAGGTCTTCATCCAATGCTTTGCCTTTTAACTGATATTCAGATTTTAGCGATTCCATTTTACGAACCAGCTCAGTTTTTTGTGCATCGTTCATTAACGCACCGTCACGTTGCTGCTTCTCCATCAGAGAACGCATTTCTTCTTGCATTTTTTGGACATCAGCTACGCGATCACCAAACTCTTTCTTCAGAGATTGGGAGATCTGTTCACGTTGTGGGAGCTGTTCAAACACAGCGCCCATATCCACTACGGCAATTTTCTCAGCATGTGCCACTAACGGCGCGCCTAACAAAACTAACGTCATCAGCGCGCAATTTACCATCTTGTTCAAAATAAACTCCTTGTTACCTTGTTATTGTCAGCAAAACTTGCCGAGTGTATGCCTTTTAAAAAGTTTTGCCAATATTGAAAGAGAAGATCTCCGTTTGGTCACCTTCATATTCTTTAAGCGGCCACGCCAAGCTGAACACCATAGGTCCCATAGGTGATAACCATTGCACACTCAAGCCCCAAGAGGCGCGCAGGCGAGCTGGATCACTATAGTCTTGTAACTTAGCAAACTCGTCCGCCGGAAGTGTTTGATATGACTCGTAATCAAACTCAGTATCCCAGACGTTACCCGCATCGACGAAGAAGCTAGTACGAACTGAGTTAGTGTAAGCCTCATCCAAAAATGGGGTTGGTACAATCAACTCCATACTTGCCGTTGCAAGGGCATTACCACCGATAGAGCGGCCAGAACTGACTTGGATACTATTAGGATCGCCAGGCAAGCTACAGCCATCGCCCGATGGATCCGGTGCACACGGTTCACTACCTCGATAGAGATAGAATGAACGAGGGCCTACAGAGTTAGACTTAAAGCCACGTAGCGAGCTACTACCACCTGAGTAATAGTTTTCCCAGAAAGGCAGAATTTGGTCATTATCATTAAATTGACCATAACCGTTACCATAACCTAATCGACCACGGGCCAAGAGCACAACGCTCTGACTGCGGTTAACAGGGAAATAGTAGTTAGTGTCAAAGTCTGTCTTAAAATACTGTAAATCAGACCCTGGCGAAGTCATTTTGCCGTTCAGACGCTGAGAAGAGCCGTCTGTTGGGAAAGTGCCACGGTTCAAGGTGCTACGATACCAGCCCAGGCTGAGTTCGAAGTTATCGAAACTTAAGTCCGCGTTTGGATCGTCATCACGATAGATGTTATAGAAACGCAGTGCCTGCTCATAAGCTGAGATCTCAGAGATCGTGTTGTGACGATAGCCAATACCACCATTGATACGGTTGTATTCGTTAATCGGGAAACCCGAGTTAAGTGCCACACCATACGAACTGTTTTTATAGCGTTCTAAGTTAGCTTCATTGGCGTCAAACTCACTCCAATAAACGCTCCCGCCTAAACTCACACCGTCTTTTGTCCAGTACGGATCGGTATAGGATAAGTTAACGTTTTTAGAGTACTTGTTGGTGCTCAAGCTAATACCCGCTTGATTACCTGTACCTAAGAAGTTGTTTTGTTGTACACCAAACTGCAAGCTCAGGCCTGATTCAGTACCATAACCGACACCCGCGTTAAATGAGCCCGATGGCTGCTCTTTCACTTTAACCGCAACATCAACTAAGTCATCGGTACCCGGCACTTGAATGGTTTCAGTGTCAACGGTTTCGAAGAAGCCCAAACGGTTAAGACGCGCTTTAGATTGCTCAACTTGCGCTGAGTTTAACCAAGCGCCTTCCATCTGACGCAGCTCACGGCGCATCACTTCATCTTTAGTCACTGTGTTACCAGTGAAGTTAATCGCCCGTACGTAAACACGTTTACCCGGTTTAACATTGATGTTTAAGGTGACTTCTTTAGTCTTATCATCAATTTCAGGGTAGGTTTTCACTTCAGGGTAAGCATAACCGAAGCGGCCTAAATACTTGCTGTACATTTCTTCGGTGAAAGTCACATCACCGCCGTTGTACATATCACCCGCTTTGATTGGCAGAATTGATTTCATCAACTCTTCACGACCCATCAAATCACCCGTCAGGTTTACTTCTTTAACTTTATATTTCTCACCTTCGTCTACGTTGATGGTGATATATAAACCTTTACGGTCAGGCGTCATAGCCACTTGAGTCGAAGTGACTTCGAAGCGGATATAACCTTTATTGTGGTAATAGGTTTTGATGGTCTCGAGATCGGCCTGCAGCTTTTGCTTCTGATAACGGCGTTCGCCGAACAGATCCCACCAAGCCACATAATCTTTAAGTTCCAACATGCCGATCAGTTCAGCATCGGTGAACTCTTTGTTACCGACCACGTTAATTTGGCGGATTTCGGCCGCTAAACCTTCGGTAAACTTAAATTTCAGCTCAACCCGATTACGGGGTAAGTTAATCACTTGGGCTTCCACTTTCGCGCCGTATTTACCCACGCCGTAGTAGAAATCCTGCAGACCCTTTTCAATACCGGTCAACATAGTGCGATCGAGCGACTCACCGACTTTAACGCCAGAACCGTCCAGACTTTCCTGTAACTGTTCGTCTTTAATGTCTTTGTTGCCATCGAATGTCACCGCACTGATAGTTGGACGCTCAGTGACTTTCACCACTAATACGCCGCCATCTCGGCTCACGGAGACATTTTCAAAGTTAGTCGATGCATACAAGCTTTTAATCGCTTGCTGGATTCTTAACTGGTCAACAGTGTCACCTACTTTTACTGGTAAGCTTAACAAGGCAGCACCGAGTGCAACTCGTTGCAAACCTTCAACTTGGATGTCGGTCACTTCAAACGGTTGGAATGTATCAGCCAACACAGTCCCTGAAAACGACGCACCGACGAATAACATCGAGGCAAAAAGTTTATTCAATCTCATAGAGCACTTCTAATTATTAGTCTGTCCTTGCTCAGAGTCGGGCAAAATCATTGAAAAGCGCAACGCTCATCAACATCAGCAGTATTGCTGCCCCAAATCTGAATCCTATTTCCTGCACCTTTTCAGGTACAGGTTTACCAGTTATTACTTCAATAAAGTAATACAGCAGGTGTCCCCCATCGAGCACAGGTAAAGGCAGCAAGTTAATGATGCCTAAATTGACGCTGATGAGCGCGAGGAACCCGAGAAAATAGACCAAGCCATAGTTTGCACTACTGCCCGCACCCTGTGCGATCGAAATGGGTCCACTCAGGTTTTTCACCGACACATCGCCGGTAAATAATTTGCCAATCATCTTAAAGCTCACAGCAACAAGTTGCCATGTTTTATCCGCTGCGATGCCGAAAGAATCGATTGGTCCATATTCAAGTTGTAAACGCATATTGTCTGGCCATTGTGCTTGGGTTGGGCTCACCCCGAGCATACCTATCTCTTGGCCATCGGCATTTTTACTGCTTAAGGGTGTCACTGCCACATTAAACTGTTCGCCATTGCGACGCACAGTTAAACTCACAGGCACATTGGCAGAATGTTGAATAATGTCAACAAAAGCCTGCCAATCGGTATAATTTTTACCATTTATAGCAACTAAGGTGTCACCGACTTTTAGCTCACTATTCGCAGCGGCACTGTCAGGACTAATCGCAGCAATGGTGGGGACGATTTCGGGACGATAAATCCCTAACCCTAATGCCGTAATCGGGGATTCTTTTTCAGGGTCAAAACGCCAATTACGCGTATCTAAGGTGTAAGACCGCGCACTAGAATCCAAACCTTGCAAACCATTCAATGGCGTTAGCGATACACTCAGACTTTCATCACCTATATGGCCGACTAAAGCTAAATTCACTTCTTCCCAGTTACGCACAGCCTGACCGGAAATGGCCGTTATTTGCATTGGCTCTGTGATTTGAATTTGCGCAGCAGCAGTTCCGGGTATCGTCGAGGTGATCACAGGCTTAAGTGATGGCACACCAATCAAATACATAAAATACAGAGCAACGATGGCAAAAATAAAGTTAGCAATTGGACCTGCGGCCACAATCGCAATACGTTGCCATACGGTTTTACGATTGAACGCTTGATCTTTTAATTCATCGGGAACGTCTTCAACACGCTCATCGAGCATTTTGACATAGCCGCCAAGGGGGATCATGGCTAACACATATTCAGTGCCGTCTTTACCAACACGGCGCCAAATAGCCTTACCAAAACCAATGGAGAAACGTTCGACTTTCACGCCACAACGTCGCGCGATATAGAAATGGCCGTATTCGTGGGCAGTAATTAACAGACCCAGTGCAACGATGAAAGAACCTAAGTTCCATAAAAAATCTAACATCCCACTCCTTACGTTATAAATTTAATCACTCAGCTATTGCTAAGCGATGCTTGCTAATGTCTCACGCGCATAGACGCGGGTTTGCGCATCTAAGGCTAAAATATCTTCTATGCTGCCCATAGGACGTTTAGGCACAGTGACTAAACAAGCTTCATTCACTTTTGCAATTTGCGTAAAACCAATTTGCCCCTGCAAGAATGCTTCAACAGCGACCTCATTGGCAGCATTTAATACGGTTGTTGCCTCTTGGCCTTGGGCACACGCCTCCATAGCCAAAGCCAAACAAGGGAAACGTTCAAAATCAGGTTCATAAAAGCTTAACTGTCCGACTTTGAAAAAATCTAAAGGTTCAACGCCCGAATGAATTCTTTGCGGATAAGCCATGCAATGGGCAATCGGTGTGCGCATATCTGGGTTACCCATTTGGGCGATAACCGAACCATCACGGTACTGCACCATAGAGTGGATCACGCTTTGCGGATGAATAACCACTTTAAGTTGCTCAGCCTGAGTATTAAACAACCACCGCGCCTCAATGAACTCTAAACCCTTATTCATCATAGTGGCGGAGTCAACAGAGATTTTAGGTCCCATGGACCAATTAGGGTGTTTACAGGCTTGGGCAGGCGTCATGGCCGCAAGTGTCGCAAGATCCGACCGCAGGAAAGGCCCGCCAGAACCGGTTAACAAAATATGGGATATACCCGACGCAGCTAAATCGCAACGGCCGAGGTTAGCTTGCACTTCTAGGGGTAAACATTGAAAGATAGCATTATGCTCACTGTCCACGGGCAAGAGCACAGCACCAGAGCGCTTAGTCGCCTCAATAAACAACTCACCCGACATGACTAAAGCTTCTTTATTGGCCAGTAATACTCGCTTTCCCGCCTTCACGGCTTCAAGGGTTGGTACTAGCCCTGCCGCCCCGACAATCGCTGCCATTACAGTATCCACATCGGCAGCCGTCACTAAACCGAGTAAATCGTTCATGCCAGTAGTGACTTGGATATTGAGCGCAGCGGGTAAAACGGCGCGTAACTGTTTCGCAGCCTCTTCATCCACCATATGCGCAACTTTCGGTTTATGGGCTACACACAAAGCCAGCATCTTATCAACGCTCGCATTGGCAACCAATCCGTAGATGCTATAAGCCAATGGATTAGCCGAAATCACGCTTAAGGTACTAGCACCAATTGAACCGGTAGCACCCAAAATCACCATATTTTGCATAGCGTTACATCCAGAATGCAATGTAGATCAGGGTAAACACCGGCAAGGCTGCAGTCAGGCTGTCGATGCGGTCGAGCACGCCGCCGTGACCGGGCAAAATAGTGCCAGAATCTTTAATACAGGCCGCACGCTTAAACATACTCTCAGATAAATCGCCCAGCGCTGACACTAAAGCAACAAATAAGGTCACTGCCACAACTAAACCCAGTTCTTGCTCTGGCGAATAATACATAACACCTGCAACCACGAGCATAGTCGTCACTAAACCACCAACTAGGCCTTCCAAGGTTTTAGCAGGGCTCACTGCAGGCATCAGTTTCGTTTTACCTATCGCTTTACCGACGAAGTAAGCCCCAGAATCTGCGGCCCACACAATCAACATCACTAACAGTACTAATACTGGGCCGTAATAGGGTGAAGTTTGTGAGCTAATGGATTTGAGCGCGATAAGAGCAACAAAGCAAGGCACTAAGGTTAACTGTCCAAACATGGACTTAAACATAGGATTCTTTTGCCAGAACTTAGCGCTTTTAGGATAAGTTACCACTAATAATAGTGATGCTAACCACCAGAATGCACCAATATAGAGAATGGCCAAATAGATAGGATGTAACTGGTGGCTTAACCAAACTGCATCAATTGGCACAATCAGATTAATTGCCACCAATAGAATGCCGACTGTGAAGGTAAAGCTCCACTGAGTGACATCACACTGATTATCGATAATTCTTCCCCATTCCTTTGCTGCAATAAGGAAGACGGCAACTAAGGCCCAGGCGAAGTAGCTGGCAGGGAGCAAAAATATCGCCCCCAAAACTAATGGAACTAACCAAGTTGCTGTTATTATTCGTTGTTTTAGCAAAAAAAATCCCTCATGAGGTTTTACAATGCACGCATCTCATCAATCTGACTTCCAGTCAGACCAAAACGGCGCTGGCGACTTGCAAAAATGGCTATCGCTTCATGAAAAGCCTGTTCATCGAAATCAGGCCAAAGGGTGTCGGTAAACACCAATTCTGCATAGGCCGCCTGCCACAGCACAAAATTGCTGATGCGACAGTCCCCGCCCGTGCGGATCATTAAATCAACTTCACTCTGATTTTGCATGCACAAATGTGCACTTAAGGCTTCTTCGGTGAACTGACTGCTGGTCATTTCGCCAGTTTCGACCTTTTCCGCTAATTTTTGTGCTGCTTGAAGTATGTCCCAACGGCCACCATAGTTAGCCGCAACATTCAGAACCAAGCCAGTATTGCGAGATGTCTTCTCTTGAGCAGCAGCAATTTGCTTCTGTAATCGCGCCGAAAAGCGGCTGATATCGCCAATAATGTTGAGCTTAACCTGATTCTTATCCAGCAATTTAATTTCGCGCTGTAATACGGTAAAAAACAACTCCATCAGCAAGCTGACTTCTTTATCGGGTCTACGCCAATTCTCGCTAGAAAATGCAAATAAGGTTAGCGATTCAATGCCTAATTGGCTTGCCGTGCTTACGGCTCTTCTAACGGCCTTAACACCAGCCTTATGTCCCATCACTCGTGGTTTACCTTGGGTTTGTGCCCAACGCCCATTGCCATCCATGATAATAGCAACATGCTTAGGTAACGACTGTTTCACGAGTTCGGGCAATTGTCCCGGCAAGGTCGTTTGAGTGTATAAATCACTCTCACTCGTCCTAGGGTGCGGATCAAGTTCCACTGTGGATGACATCTAATACAGCCCTTTAAAATAGACAAACGCCGTGTAGTATACCCCTACACGGCGCATCAACTCTAGCTTATCGAACTGAGATTAGACTTCCATCAACTCAATTTCTTTGGCCGCTAAAATCTCATCGACCTTTTTAATGTGAGCATCGGTGAACTTTTGCACTTCTTCTTCACTGCGACGCACATCATCTTCAGTACAAGCTTTAGCTTTTTCAAGCTTTTTCACTTCAGAAATAGCATCACGACGCACGTTACGGATAGCAATACGACCGTTTTCAGCTTCGTTACGCACCACTTTGATGAAGTCTTTACGACGTTCTTCAGTCAGCGCGGGTAATGGAATACGTAATGTCGCGCCAGCTGACATAGGGTTCAGACCTAAATCAGAGCTCATAATAGCCTTTTCAACGGCTTGGATAGCACTACGGTCAAACACAGTCACAGACAGAGTGCGTGAATCTTCAACGCCCACGTTAGCCACTTGGTTTAGTGGCGTCATAGTGCCGTAGTAAGAGACTTGAATGGAATCCAGCAGGCTTGGGTGGGCACGACCGGTACGCACTTTTGCCATTTGGTTTTTAGTCGCGTCAACGCATTTACCCATACGCTCTTGCGCATCTTTCTTAATGTTCTCAATCACGTTAAATGTCCTTCTTGGTCATTAAATAACTTTTTTCGCTCTGATCAGCGTGCCTTCTTCTTCACCCATGATAACGCGGCGTAGAGCGCCAGGTTTATTCATGTTGAAGACTAAAATAGGCATGTCGTGATCACGCGCCATAGTAAAGGCGGCTAAGTCCATTACTTTTAATTCTTTTTCCAGAATTTCCGCATAAGTCACTTCATCATACTTAACGGCATCAGGGTTCTTCATTGGGTCTTCGGAGTATACACCGTCGACTTTAGTGCCTTTCAATACGACTTCAGCTTCGATTTCAATGCCGCGTAAACAGGCCGCAGAATCGGTCGTGCAGAAAGGATTACCTGTACCGGCAGCAAAAATAACCACTCGGCCAGATTTTAGCAAGCTGATCGCTTCAGCCCAATTGTAATCATCACACACACCCTTTAACGGGATAGCTGACATCAGACGAGCATTAACATAGGCACGGTGCAGGGCGTCTCGCATTGCCAAGCCGTTCATAACCGTTGCCAGCATACCCATGTGATCGCCCACCACACGGTTCATGCCTGCTTTTGCTAGGCCTTCACCGCGAAACAGATTACCACCACCAATAACCACACCCACCTGAATACCCAGCTCAACCAGCTCTTTCACTTCCTGAGCCATGCGATCTAATACTTTAGGGTCGATGCCGAAGCCTTCGTCGCCCATCAGTGCTTCGCCACTTAATTTAAGAAGAATGCGTCTAAATGCGGGTTTTGGATTGGTGCTCATAATTTTTATCCTGGTCATAACAAGACCGCAGCTATTGCCGCGGTCTTGGGGGTATTTAGCGTTGGCGATTAAGCCTTTTTAGAAGCAGCGATTTGAGCAGCAACTTCAGCCGCGAAATCTTCTTCTTTCTTCTCAATACCTTCACCCACTTCTAAACGAATGAAGTTAGTGACTTTAGCGCCTTTCTCTTTCAGAATTTCGCCAACAGTTTTCTTTGGTTCCATGATGTAAGCTTGACCAGTCAGAGAGATCTCACCGGTGAACTTCTTCATACGACCAAGAACCATCTTCTCAGCGATCTCTGCCGATTTGCCTTCGTTCATTGACATTTCGATTTGCAGAGCTTGTTCTCTTGCAACGATTTCTGCAGGAACATCTTCTGGGTTCACGTATTCAGGCTTAGAAGCAGCAACGTGCATTGCGATGTGCTTTAAGGTTTCTTCGTCAGCTTCACCGGCAACAACAACGCCAATGCGCTCACCGTGACGGTATGAAGATAAGTTTGCACCATCGATGTACTCAACACGACGAATGTTGATGTTTTCACCGATTTTAGTTACCAATGCAACGCGTGCATCTTCGAACTGTGCTTTTAAATCTTCAAGAGTCACTTTAGATGCAGCAGCGGCATCTAATACTGCGTTCGCGAATGCTAAGAAGTTTGAATCTTTAGCAACGAAGTCAGTTTGACAGTTAACTTCTAATAGCGCAGCGAAACCTTCGCCATTCTTGATCAAAATTGTACCGTCAGCAGCGATGTTACCCGCTTTTTTAGCAGCTTTAGCAGCGCCAGACTTACGCATGTTGTCAATTGCTAACTCCATGTCGCCGTTAGCTTCTGTCAGAGCGTTTTTACAATCCATCATGCCTGCGCCAGTACGGTCGCGCAGTTCTTTAACTTGGGCAGCAGTAATTGCCATTGTTAAATCCTCTATAAAAAATCGACTAATTTGCAGATATAAAACAGGGGCCGAATGGCCCCTGTTAACCAATCAAAAATCTTGGTTAATAAGGGTGATGATAATCATCCCGCCTTATTATTATTCGGCTTCTACGAAACCGTCTTGCTCAGCTTGAACAGCCAAATCTTGACCACGGCCAGCTTTTGCAGCAGCAGCAACAGAAGAAGTGTACAGGCGGATAGCACGCATAGCGTCGTCGTTACCAGGAACGATGTAGTTAACACCATCTGGCGCAGAGTTAGTATCAACAACTGCAACAACAGGGATACCCAGGTTGTTAGCTTCTTTAATAGCGATATGCTCATGGTCAGCACCAATGACGAATAATACGTCTGGCAGGCCGCCCATGTTTTTAATACCACCTAAAGATTTTTCCAGCTTTTCAAGCTCACGAGTACGCATCAGCGCTTCTTTCTTGGTCAGCTTGTCGAAAGTACCATCTACTGATTGGCTTTCCAGTTCTTTCAGACGTTTGATTGACTGACGAACGGTTTTCCAGTTTGTCAGCATACCGCCTAACCAGCGGTGATCAACATAGTACTGGTCACAAGACAGAGCAGCTTCTTTGATCGCTTCGCCAGCAGCACGTTTAGTACCAACGAATAATACTTTACCTTTCTTTGAAGCTACGTTGCTGATGAAAGCTAGCGCTTCATTGAACATTGGCACAGTATGCTCAAGGTTGATGATGTGAACACCGTTGCGAGCACCGAAAATGAATGGCTTCATTTTTGGGTTCCAGTAACGGGTTTGGTGACCGAAGTGGACACCGGCCTGAAGCATATCGCGCATTGAAACTGTAGTCATTTCTATTACCTTAAAATTTAGGGGGTTAGACCTCCACGTATCCCATGTCTTCGACCCCTTATATAACAACTGAGGGCACCCCGAAGAATGTGTCGACACGTGTGTGATTTAGTATTTAGACAAATAGCCATGTATAATGGCCGCCATCTTTAGTCTTGCAAGTATCAAAGCAGCGCAAAAGCTGGCTTGGACAATTCATCAAGACTTAAACATAACGGCGCGCTTTATACCATAAATAGCCCTAAAGCACAAATTTTTGCATTAGGTTGCGTGGCCAACAGACATTAAAGACACAAGAGAAAACGCAATGAGTATAGTCATCAAGACCGCTGAAGAAATTGAAAAAATGCGTGCTGCGGGCAAACTAGCCGCACAGGTATTAGAAATGATCGCGCCGCATGTTAAACCGGGCGTGACCACCAATGAGCTCAATGACCTCTGCGCCAAATATACCGAAGAGCAAGGTGCGATTTCGGCGCCGCTTAACTACCATGGTTTTCCTAAATCCATTTGTACTTCTGTAAACCATGTGATTTGCCACGGCATTCCAAACGACAACCCACCATTGAAAGAAGGCGATATCCTCAATATCGACATCACAGTGATTAAAGACGGTTATCACGGCGATACCTCGATGATGTTTTTAATCGGTGAAGTGAGCGCGAAGGACAAACGTCTGTGCCGCATCGCGCAAGAAAGCCTGTATTTAGCTATTCGTAAGGTTCGTCCAGGTTTAAAACTGGGTGAAATAGGCAATACTATCGAAAAATTCATCAAAGCAAGTAAAACAGGCCTTGAGAAATATTCCATCGTGCAAGATTATTGTGGCCACGGTATTGGCTCAGGTTTCCATGAAGAACCTCAAGTTATGCATTACCGTAACGGCGATAACACAGTATTACGCCCAGGCATGTGTTTCACCATTGAACCTATGATCAATGCCGGTCGCCACACGACCATACTCGATCGCGATGATAAGTGGACGGTAACGACCTCCGATGGTAAAAATTCAGCCCAGTGGGAACATACCTTACTGGTGACTGAAAAAGGGGTTGAAGTACTTACCCTGCGTGAGGATGAGGATTTCCCACGTATCATCAATCACGAGCGATAGGCCACACTAACAAGCATAAAAACAAGGGACTCGATGAATATAGCTCTGCTCGCTAAACAATCATTAATCGAACAGAATCAGATTCTTTTGGCCAGTTTTAAGGCTAAAACCCCGATTGAAGAGCTCGTCACGCAGCGCTGTCAATTTGTCGATGCCCTTGTCAAGCAAGCTTGGGAACAGCACGGTCTAAGGGAATATGATATTGCCTTGATTGCCGTGGGCGGCTATGGCCGTGGGGAGCTGCATCCCCACTCAGATGTCGACTTGCTGTTCCTGTTTAATGATATCTTGTCACCCGCCGCCGAAGCGGCACTCAGTCAGTTTATTGCCTTTCTGTGGGATGCCAATCTGGAAATCGGCCACAGTGTCCGTACGTTAAACGACACGATTATCCTCGGCCGTGAAGAAATCACCATAGCCACCAATCTGTTAGAGGCACGATTACTTGAAGGACCCGAATTTTTATTCGATCAACTTTATGATGCGATTCGTCAGAGTGACTTTTGGACTTCAAGCGATTTTTTTATCGCAAAACGGGATGAGCAAAATGCCCGCCATGCCAGAGCCAGTGCCTTCGATTTAGAACCCAATATCAAGAGTTGTCCCGGTGGTCTTAGGGATATTCAAACCATTGCTTGGGTAGCCATGCGTCACTTTGGCGCCGCTCGCCTCGAAGAATTAGTCCAATACGACTTTTTAGAGCCTGGTGAACTAGAAGAGCTGCTCGAATGCCAGCACTTTTTGTGGAAGATACGCTTTGCCCTGCACATGGTGGTCGGTCGCGATGAAAATCGCTTACTCTTTGATGTACAACGCCAAGTTGCCGAACTTATGGGGTATGAAGACGCCACCCAGCTTGCTGTTGAGCAAATGATGAAACGTTACTATCGCACGGTACGCCGAGTGATGGAGCTAAACGAAATGTTGCTGCAGCTGTTTAAACGGGCAACACTGGGCCACACAAAAGCTTTAGAAATTCAATCGATAGATAAACACTACCAGCGCCGCGGCACTTTTATTGAAGCGCTAAGCGATGATCTGTTCGATAGCGGCGAAGAAATTGTGCGGCTATTTTTGTTGGTCGCTAAAAACTCCAACATCAAAGGCATTTACGCGCCAACACTGCGTTCACTGCGCCGTGCAAGACGCGCCCAGCCGCAAGCCTTGCAAGAAAACCCGCTTTGCCGCCAAGCCTTTATGGAAATTTTGCGCCATCCTCGCGGCATTGTTGCCTTGTCTTTAATGCACAAACACGGCGTGTTATCGGCCTATTTACCGGCATGGCGAAATATTGAAGGTCAGATGCAGTTTGACCTGTTCCACGCCTACACAGTCGATGAACATACCCACAGATTGCTGCTCAATATTGAGCGTTTTTCTCAAGCCGAACAAAAAGAAGAATTTCCCTTAGGCTCGATTCTCATCAACCAACTGCCTAAAAAAGGTTTACTCGTATTAGGCGCTATCTTCCACGATATCGCCAAAGGTCGCGGTGGCGATCACAGTAAACTGGGCAGCAGCGATGCCCTCGCCTTTTGTAAGCTGCATGGATTAAATGATCACGATGGCCGTCTAGTCGCTTGGCTGGTTGAAAATCATCTGGTGATGTCTGTCACCGCCCAGCGCCGTGATATTTCCGATCCCGATGTGGTGGCCGACTTTGCCAATAAAGTCCGCGATGCCGTGCATTTAAGCTATCTGTACTGCTTAACGGTCGCTGATATCTGCGCCACCAACGAAAAAACCTGGAACAACTGGAAAGGCTCACTGCTACGCGACTTGTACTTTTCGACCCAAAGAGTGCTCGCCCGCGGTAAAGAAAAACCCGTCGATATTCGTGCCAGAGTGCGTGAATACCAAGCCAAGGCGAAAAAAGAACTGCTGCGCCGCGGATTGAAAGAGAAAGATCTCGATGCCCTGTGGCAACGTTTTAAGGCCGATTACTTTTTACGCCACCAGCCAAATCAAGTCGCGTGGCACGCCGAAGCGATTTTAAAGCACAAACAACAGGATGAGCCCTTAGTCTTAGTGTCCAAACACACCACCCGTGGTGGTACTGAGCTATTTGTCTATTGCCAAGACAGACCTAAATTGTTCGCAACTGTGATGGCGGTACTCGACAATAAAAATATCAACGTCCATGATGCCAACATCATGACCTCAAAAGACAATTATGCCCTCGATACCTTTGTGATCTTAGAGCAAGATGGTGAGCCCGTTAGCCAGCTTTCACGCATCCAAAGTATCCGTAAGGCGCTTGAGAAAGCCCTGTCGAGCGACAGTCCAAAACTGCCGCGCTTTAGAAAACTATCGCGCAAGATGAAACCTTTTAATGTGCCGACACAAGTGAGTTTCCTCGAAAGCAGTCGTCATGGTACAAGTATGATGGAGCTTATCGCCTTAGATTCGCCAGGATTACTGGCAAAAGTCGGGGATATCTTTTACCGTTGCAACACAACATTACTCGCGGCCAAAATCACCACCATTGGTGAGCGAGCCGAAGACTTTTTTATGCTGCAGACTAATGATGGCTTGCAACTTAACGAAACCCAAGAGAATACCCTCAGGGATGCTTTAATCAGTGCCCTGAGTGCAAAGAATATCGAATCAGTTAATTAACGAGACCAGTGGGAGAAGTAAATGGAGGCTTTACGCCAACGTATTGAGGCGGCTTTTGAAGCGCGCGCCGACATCACACCAAGCACAGTTGACGCAGGTGTGCGCAGCGATGTGCAAAATGTCATCAATATGCTCGATAAAGGTGAAGTCCGTGTCGCCGAGAAAATCGACGGACAATGGCATGTGCACCAATGGCTGAAAAAGGCGGTATTACTGTCCTTCCGTATTTTCGATAACGTGGTTATCGATGGCGCCGAAACCAAATACTTCGACAAAGTGCCGTTAAAATTTGCCGAATATGATGAAGCCCGCTTTAAGGCGGAAGCCATTCGTGTAGTGCCTTCGGCAACAGTACGTAAAGGCTCATTTATCGGTAAAAATACCGTGTTGATGCCATCCTATGTGAACTTAGGCGCCTATGTTGATGAAGGCACTATGGTTGACACTTGGGCAACGGTTGGCTCATGTGCACAAATCGGTAAAAACGTGCATTTATCTGGCGGAGTGGGCATTGGTGGCGTACTTGAGCCATTGCAAGCGGGCCCAACTATCATCGAAGATAACTGCTTTATCGGTGCGCGTTCTGAGATTGTTGAAGGCGTTGTGGTTGAAGAAGGCTCAGTGATTTCTATGGGCGTGTATATCGGCCAAAGTACTCGAATTTATGATCGCGAAACCGGCGAAGTGCATTACGGTCGTGTGCCAGCAGGCTCTGTGGTTGTTTCTGGCAACTTACCATCAGCCTGTGGCAAGTACAGCCTCTATGCCGCTATTATCGTTAAGAAAGTCGATGCAAAAACCCGCAGTAAAGTGGGTATCAACGAATTACTGCGTATTGTTGATTAACAGTCACAGCATTTGTTCGATAACATGAGTTCCATAAAAAAGATGCCTAAGGGCATCTTTTTTATTGTCGGTAAAATTTAGCCTACGGTTGCGCTGTCATTATCAGGCTTAAAAATAAAGTGTTTAATAAGACACTTAAATCAAACGCTCTACTTCACGGAATGCATTTCTCGTCATTGCAATGGCCCGCCAGCCGATAATCCCCAATGGCTGCTGCGCTTTGTTCACCACCACAAGATATTCTGAGTCTAGTAAATTCAACTGCAGTAATGCATCTTCCGATGTGGCCACCTCACTGATAATAGGCACTGAATGCTCCATGATCTGATGGGCTTTTTTATGTAAAGATGCCCTATCCAGTTCACGCTCAGCCGCAGTGCCAAGTAATGGGCTAAACCAATGTTCCAGTAAGCGACTCGTGATCACCCCAAGTATCTTATGTTGCTCATCCAATACCACGGCCACCTTAGCATGGGCAGTCGTAAGTAAACGCTTAATATCAACTAACTCATGGTCGAGTGAAATCGTGACTAAAGGTTCAAGCGGCGCAGCGCCGATATGATCGCTAATACTCAACTCTCGATTAATCAAAATCGCTAAACAGGTTTCGACTATCTCAGGATCAAAAAGTGTCCCTTTACCCGCACGCAGCACTTCAGTCATTTTCTCCAGCCCTAACGATGGGCGATAAGGCCTGTGGGACAATATCGAATCGGCAACATCGGCGACGGCAATAATTTTCGCTTCATATAAAATGGCCTTATCCTTTAAGCCCGCGGGATAACCTGAGCCATCGAGCCGCTCATGATGCTGTAAAATCATCTCTTTAATGGGCCAAGGAAACTCCACATCTTCAATAATTTCAGCACCATGGAGCGGATGGGTCTGTATTAATGCGTATTCTTCTTTTGAAAGTTTTGACGGTTTTGTCAAAATCTGTGATGGAATCGCTAACTTACCAATATCATGAACTAAGGCACCAATCTTCAGCCCTTCTAAACGCAGCGGGTCTAAACCTAATTTCTCACCAATCAAATAACTTAATTGCGCCACCGACTTTTGATGCCCTGCGGTATAGGCATCTTTCAGTTCTAATGCCTCAGAAATAGCACTAATAAGCTGGGTTAACGATTGAGATAATTGCTCTTTTTGCGCTTTAATGATTTTGGACTGGCGGGATACTGCGCGTAATGTGCGTGGTAGTTCAATGCTGTGCCATAAAATGCTGGCAAAAGTCAGTAATGATCTCGCATCATTACGACTATAAGGCTCGTTACGGTCGACCACGCACAGCATGCCCACTAAGCGACTGCGAAATAAAATCGGCACCGCCAAGTAACGCCCTCCAAGTAGCAGTTTATCTAAGGGCAAATCCCCTAAGCGCCTTTGGGAGTCGGTTTGATTTTGGATGATCGGCTTATAATCTCGCACACATTCGAGCCATACGCGGCTTTCAAGTTCTGACACTTGGGTATTATCTTCAACAAAATCGGCTTGATTAGCCTCTGCGTGGGGATACTCAGAACGCGCGGCGAGTGTGAGTGTTTTTAACTTTTCGTTATGCAACAGAATAAAGCCATATCGACTGCCAGTGAGCGACATCGCTTTAGAAACTGCAACTTTAAATACTTCTTCTTGGGAGGATTTAATCACATCTTCTATGTGTTGCAACCAAGCATCGCTGGCTTGAATCGCTCGACGATAATCCGAGTGCAACTCCTTCATCTGCGGATCTTCAAAATTGATGTCGGATAGAATCAAGTACCATCCCATTTCAGGTAAAGAATGCAGCGCGAGATGCACACGTATGCCGCGATGATCTTGTAATTGAAAACCGATTTCTTGGCCGCGTCGCCTCACTATATCGGCGCATAGTTCAGCATTAAAAGCACTAAACAATTGGCTAATGGGTTGATTAATGATTTGCGCCGCAGAGCGTTTGCAACGGCTGTAAAAGGCTTGGCTCATCCGTAGCACACAAAACTGCTCATCTAGCTGTGCCCAAGATAAATTCAAACTATCGGGCAAGTCTTTCATTCCAACGATAAGGCTTTGACGAGTTGACATCCAGCACTCCGACCTGTAATTCGAGCATGGGCAATACACTATACCGCTATGTTCACCCCAATGTGAGCACTATAAAATCTCCAATAAACATAATGATAGCTGATTTCATGACCGACGCGGGTTAAAATAAACGCCGCTGAATGTCATGCCATTGCCACGACTCACCTACATCTTAGAAAACGATCGTTTTATTGCCGTACACGACCACTTGTTCGTTCAGCACTAATTGCAGCGCTTTACTCAATACACTCTTTTCAACATCACGCCCAGCACGTGCCATTTCTAAGGCGCTATAACTGTGGTCGACGGGAATCACGTCTTGTTTAATGATCGGCCCTTCATCGAGGCAATTATTCACAAAATGCGCCGTCGCACCGATAATTTTCACCCCGCGCTCCCAGGCCTGGCGATAGGGTGCTGCCCCGATAAAAGCAGGTAAAAAAGAATGATGAATGTTGATGATGCGATTAGGATATTGCGCCACAAAATCTGGAGTTAGCACCCGCATATACTTAGCCAACACCAGATAATCTGGCTCATATTGTGATACTGCGGCCAACAGTGCTTGCTCGTGTTGAATTCGGTCTAAGCCTTCGTGGCTCACCAGATGAAAGGGGATGTTAAACTTCTCTGCCAATTCACGTAGTGCATCATGGTTGCCCACCACAGCGGCAATCTCGACACTTAAACCACCGTAATAGGCTTTCATTAACAAATCGCCTAAACAGTGCGCTTCCTTTGTGACTAACACCACAATACGTTTTTTACCTGCGCTAACTAACGTCATATGATTTTGCGTAGGCAGCACGTCACGCAGATCCTGCAATAACTGTTCGCTGTTAAAAATGCCCTCTAACTCAGTTCGCATAAAGAAACGCCCTTGGGCATTATCCACGAACTCACTGTTTTTGATGATATTCAGTTTATGAGTAAAACAAACACTGGTGATTTTAGCGATGAGGCCTTGGGCATCAGCGCAATCCGTCAGTAAGATTTTACGTTCTATGGATGGCGGAGTATTGCCGCGAGTTTCAGTCATTTGTTGCAAAGTTGGCTCTCCTATATTGTCCCTACATCGAGTTTGCCATAGCAAATCATGCTGAACAGTATGAAAACCCTATAATGCGAAAATAAAAATGATATTTCAGAGGCTTGAATCAATAAAATGTAAAAATTAAGCAGTTAATTTTGTAAAAACACAATCCTAGCGGCGAGTATCTAAGTAACGCTGCAATACTTTACGCAGGGTTTCGGCCTTAGTGCCATAAACCACCTGCACACCTTTGCCCATAACAATCACGCCCTTAGCACCCAACTGACTCAAACGCACCTTATTGACTAACTCAGGCTTGTGTACGCTCAAGCGTAACCGTGTCAAACAAGCATTAAGTTCAACGATATTTTCACGCCCGCCGAGCGCCGCAATAATCGCCCGTAAACTTTCTTTGGGTCCTTTACTGTCGTTATGCTCAAGCCTACCGGGAGTTTTCAAATTAAAGGCTAAAATACTCAGTCTAAACAACAGGTAATATATTATGGCGGTTAAAGGCCCAAGGAAAATAAACCAGCTGGCATTACGGGACAATGGAAATAGCAGCGTAAAGTCCACCAGCCCTTGGGAAAATACTATGCTGTGGTGAATATCCAGCATAATACAAACAAAATAAGCAAGCCCAGTGAGTAAGGCGTGAATAATAAATAGAATCGGCGCCACAAACATAAAAGCAAATTCGATAGGTTCAGTCACCCCAGTTAACCAACTGGCCGCCCCCGCCGAGAGCATAATGCCCGCCACGCGATTCCGCTCAGAGGGATCAGCGCAGCGCCACATTGCCAGTGCAGCCGCCGGTAATCCCCACATTTTAATCAGATAACCACCGGCAAGGTTTCCCGCCTGCGGATCGCCCGCTAAATAGCGCGCCACCTCACCACGAACGACTTCATGCCCCAATAACTGATATTGGCCCACCTCTAAGTAAAAAGGCGCATTCCAAATATGATGTAAGCCAAGGGGAATAAGTAACCGCTCTAATGCGCCATAAACGCCAAAGGCGATGGCCGGTTTTTGATAAACCGCCCAGTCAGATACGCGCTCAATCAATAAAGCTAAGGGTGGCCACACATGGGCGAGTACATAACCTAGGCTCATCGCTAGGGGAATAATAAGTAAAGATGCACTGCGACGGCCCTCGAAGAAAGAGAAAATCGCAGGCAAGCGAATATATTGACTCCAACGGACTGCGAGGCAAGTGATACCACCGAGCATCATGCCACCTGCAATCCCAGTATCTAAGGTATCCATTCCTAATAAAGGTTGGGTTGGAAGTCGATACAAATCGGCCAGTGCGGCTAACGTCGCCGTCATCACCCCATAACCAAACACTGCCGAAAAGGCGGCAATGCCTTGATCGCGACAAAAACCAATAGCGACAGCCACGGCAAATAACATCGGCATAATGGCGAAAATGAGTTTGCCCACCGCCAGCATCAGCACTGTCAGCTCTTCGGGCATAAAAGGAATTGGACTAACGGTTAAGCCGAGCATAACCCCAGCGGCGGGTAAAATGGCAATAGGAATAAGCAGCGCTTGGCTTAAGCGCTGGGCAAATTTAAACCACTGTAGATTGACGAAACTACCTAAGCGACGAGCTCGGTTTTGACGACTTGATTCCAGCGTTTTAGCCATTTTATCGCTTCAACCTCAGGTTCCATGGTTTCACAGGCATCAATTTCAAGTAATTCCACCAACGGCTTAGCGCCAAGTTCACTCAAGAGTGCATTTACAGACTTACCTGCACCGCAGAAAGTCTCATAACTTGAATCACCTAGAGCTATCACACTGTATCTAAGCTCAGGTAAATAGGGTGCTAGATGTTTAAGATTATGGTACCAAGACTGAATATCATCGGGTAAGTCCCCTTGTCCGGTCGTCGAAGTCACCACCACTAACAATTCATCCTGAGGAGGAATAAAGCTTACTACCTCATTAGGTTGCCACAATGTGACATCATAACCTAAAACTTGCATTTCTTTCTCTAGGGTTTCAGCGGCAAATTGTGCACTACCATATACAGTGCCAAACACCAGATTCACCTTTTTCATGATACACTCCACATCGCGTTGTAAACCTTATTAGGCTGACCTTACTTTATTGTTCAGCGTATGAGCAAGCTAAGGCGCAAATTTTTTATAAATCAAGCCATTGAGCGTGAGAAAATATCTAATGCGACAGTCCACCCGCCAAAAACACCTCAAGCAGCACCACAAAACAACCCATATTCGACGTAAAAACTACTTCCACTCCGCCCAGCAAAATCTCATATCGCCACTTGCACTCACGTCTGGATTCTCAACCTTAGCCGTCATGATGCAAGAGCTGCGGCCACAAACAGCACAAACGCCACAACTCCCCGATTAAGCAATCAACCTCGTTTTAAATTCGATGACTTTAGTTTCAATAACAAAGCAAAGTGAATGCACTTAATTTTATTCACGCGGCTAAGTTGATATCACCATATCAAGCATTGGCCGCTTGCTGTTCACGCCTCTTGGGCGATGAATAACTCAGCTTGCTGACTCAAGGTCGCCTCGTCCCAACCTAACTCGACAAACACGGTTTCCCACTCGGACTCGAGCTCGGTTTCTATGCTGAGCCGAGTTTGAGTTATTGGATGTGTAAAGGTGAGTTTTTTTGCGATAAGCCACAGGCGATTAATACTGAAATGCTCACGAAAAAATGCATTTTGCTTACCGTCGCCATGGGTGGTATCACCGACGATGGGGTGGCGTAAATGTGCCATATGCCTTCTAAGCTGATGCTTACGCCCCGTTTTAGGACTCAAGCGTACCAGTGCGAATCGGCTAGTGGGATATCGACCTGACGGATACGGAATTTCAGTATTGAGTAATGGCTCATAAGCCGTCACAGCCTCCTGCGCGGCTTTGTTAGGATCGGCATTCTTATCGCCTAATTCATCCAACTCAACCTTAAGCGCATAATCTAAAATACCGCTCTCATGCATATTACCGCGCACTAAAGCCAAATATTGTTTTTCAATCGTATGGGAAGCAAATTGCTCACACAGAGCATTGGCCACTTCACTACTCTTGGCAAACAAGAGCACGCCGGATGTCGGCCTGTCGAGACGATGTACAGGAAACACATGGCAGCCCACTAAGTCACGGGTCAGCTGCATGGCAAAAAATCGCTCCCGACGCGCTAAATAACTGCGGTGGACCAATAAGCCTGCGGGTTTATGAATTGCCACTAAGTGCTCATCTTCATAAAGAATTTCAATCTCAGGCGCCTGCTCTTCTAAATCATCCTCTTGGGATACATTCACTGCATTTTCAGGCGTTTCAAGCCAGATATCATCTTGATTCATTTAACAACATATCCAATTCATTCAATACGCTAATTAAAGTTTGGCGCGGGAGCATATCCTGCCAAACATGTTCAGCCATAGGGGCAATCGCAATTTGCGTCGGCAATGGCGCCCCCGTTTCGATTAAAGTCTGCATTCTAGGCAGCAAAATAAACTGCAGCCACTGCTCAAGGGGCATAAGATCACAGGCAAAAGGTGCTGTGCTTGCCATTGCTGCGGCAGAAGGCGCTTGCTCAGACCACAACTCGGCCGCTTGCAGCGCGTGAGTAATCTGAGCCAATTTAGCTTGGGTTTGACTGTATAACATAGCTTTCAGATCCATTCTCATATTAGCCCTGTGTGATTCGAAAACTTCCCACAATTCACTGGCCGAATAGGTCGATTAAAGTGCCGCAATCATACCATCCAGACGCACTTCCCCCTATAATGGCGCCAATTTATTGAGCCTCTTTGATTGATATGGCAGCCAAATGACTGAAATTACAACTTTAAGCCAGTTTTTAACCACAGCCAAAACCCAGTTCCAAGTGTATGATCTTGGCCGTAGGGTGCAACATATTGATATGCTCGCGTTTCACCAAATCGAATCTCTGTCAGCCCCTTATCCTTATCCCATTCAAGGGCATGCACAATTTGCTATTGTCTTTTGGGATGCTAGCCAGCAGCACTTTATTTGGTTTCTAAAACTGGCGTTAGATGAGCAAGGATTACTGTCGCCCGCGCCTCGCTCACAATTTATCGAAATGATATTAGCGGCACTAGGGCAAGATCCCACTCAGCCGCTCAGTGATGAGCAGCAAGAACGACTCGCAAATAATCCCTTTAATTTCAAGCCAAGCCAGGAAAAACTGGCCGTATTTAACGCACTCGTTCGTAAACAACTTGGCCAACGCGCTTCATCACAATACGAGTTTGCCGTGCAATATCTGTCAGGCCAAGTTGCCCCATCACAATGGCAACATATTGGGATGCAAGGCATAGCCGATGTGTGTGTACGCGCAAAAGAATTTGATCATGAGCAGCACTTGGTATCGAGTTTTAATACAGCCGCCATTGAAGTGCAAATCGCCCTATGCCAATGTCTTGAACACTTACTGATTAGCGACACTCTCGCCGATAAGATTCTCGCGAAACTTCAAGACGCAGCGCCAGAACACCAAGCCTATTTCCTTCGCGCTTTGGCTTCTAGCGCCAAACACAGCCAAAAAGCGTTTGCGCATCTACACGGCCAATCCTCTTTAGATACCAATGCCCTCATCAGCATTGCCGGACGTAACTGGTCGGTATTAAAACAAGATTCAAGTCGCAGTCTTTACTTAGAAGCTCTGGCACTGCAGCCCCAAGCCTTTTTTAATCAGGTCTTTGCTGATATTGTGGCAATTCCTAGTTTGCGCAATCAACTACTAGGCGAATTAAGAAATCCCAATCGAAGTGTTCAACTATCACAAGCCATAGGTGGTTTGTTTAAGGCAGCTAGCAAATGATGTCAGATTTACTGTTAATTATTGGCCTCGTCGTGATTGCCGCATTCTTTTGGCAACTACGCCAAATGGCAGAGTTGAGCCGTATTTTTGCCGAAAAAGAATGTTGGCGACAAAAAGTGCAACTGTTAGCCATTGCTATGGAAACTGCCCGCCCTAGCATTGGCGGCACGACGGGGATCTGCTGGAAGGCGAAATATTTATTTGAATTCAGCACCGACGGCATTAACCAATACCGTGGCCATATTTGGATGCAAGGCAAGAAAATTCAAAAGATTGAATGGCCTATCTTCCCAGAGCCCGAATGGCATGAAGCGCCGACGTCACAGGGTA
Organism: Shewanella sp. DC2-4; assembly: GCF_013248875.1. NCBI lineage: Bacteria > Pseudomonadati > Pseudomonadota > Gammaproteobacteria > Alteromonadales > Shewanellaceae > Shewanella > Shewanella sp. DC2-4. Next base: position 2,775,424 of record NZ_JABRVR010000002.1, read on the forward strand.
AGTTTGGCGGGTGTGGTACGCAAAGTGGTTGTAACTCAGGCAAATGCCATTAAGCTTTTATCGACAATGTTGGCTCAAATAAAATGTGAGCCAGAATTGAGAATAATCAGTCATTCTCTGGTGCTACAAAATAACTCACTGTAAAAGTTAAAAAAGAAAGGGCGCGGCCCTAAAGCCACGCCCTCCTATTCTCTGTTAAGCTATCCCGCTATTTTTGTGCTCCCTGCACCATCCATGCGTCAATCTGCGTCCTGCTTCATCCCTGCTCAATCCTTGAGGTCCTTGTACTCATGTACTTCCCTATCTCTTGGTCATCCAGTCCCAAGCTTGCTCTTTCCTGAGCGGTTCCATCATCATCCATGAAACGGGTATTGCATCCATTCAATTGCACTCCCTGTGCCATTGCCATCCTATGCAATGAGTCTATCAATCCTTGATAGTCTCCCTTCCTTGGTATTGGCTCTCTTTCATCCTGAAAGGCCTATATCCCTATCTTTCCTTAAGTCACATTCCTTAGTCACTGTTCGATCATCCTGATCGCCAACATCCTGTTGCCCGCAATTCCTTCTACAAGATGAATTCTACGCCAACCAACGAAAGTACTCATTGTGGATTATTTAAAATGTTAACAAAAATGGTGAGCTCAACTGATAACAAACAGGTTAACCTACTGATATGAATATAAATAATAACAACCCCCAAGACATAACCATCCTTTGAACCTACAAATTACTTACATACTTGTAGGAGATCTCTTACACGGAAGATGGCAATTCGAATCAAAAGTAAGCAAAACGCTAGATGTCTCCCCTGAGGACTTATGCATAAACCGCTATCGCTCAAAATTCGACAAGCATTCGGCGCATGACCAGAACACAGACAACACAGAGAGTAAATCATTGGGCAATAAGAGAAGTAGGACTGGTGAACATGCTTTACGGTGAGAAGTCTTTAAGCAGAGTTAAGATAAAGTCTGTGTGAATAGCGTTATAGCTTGGCAAAGCCAGATTAATGCTGAAAATGAACCAAAGAAAAGGGCGCAACTAAAGTGCGCCCCATTTATCCTTTGTAAGCCGTCCTGCTCGATTTGTGCTCCCTGCACCATCCATGCGTCTGCTTGCGTCCTGCGTCGTCCCTGTAATCCCTTTTCGTCCCTGTGTATCAAACTTACGTGAGATAACACTCAGTCCCTTGACCTGTAAATCCTTTTTACAGAGCCTGTCACTTCCTATGACGTATTCCTATTGCATCCTGCAAAATTTATTTTCCATAGATTAGTACAAGCTGTTCACCCTTATACTTTATCCTTATCTCGACACATCCTGTTTCGAGTTCATGCTTAATCCTTAAGCGTGTCCTGTATTCTTCCTGAAATTCATCATCCTGACGATACAACTCACTGTCCCTAATCATCCTTGAAAAGCAATCCTGCTTTTCCTTAGCCTATCCGAGGCGAATGACAGTTTTCCTACCGTCAGCGATTTCAACCTTGAAATCTTAATTCGTTGCTTCTTGCGTCCCTTTGGCCTGTTTCGCTTTCCTTGCTATCCATTTGCTTTGGCCATGAGTGAATTCTACGTTAACCCTAACTTTTTTGTTCGGCTCAAAGAACGGACTACAAAATTAATTACGGACCAACCAAAGAAAAACAAATACAACCCAATGATTCTATTTAAAATTAAATATTATAGGACAAAAAACAATCAAAAAGAAAACATTATGTCCTACAACGTTTGTAAGCGATCTCTCACACGGGCATGGGCATCTCACTCGAGCAGTTTTTTTAACGTTTAAAAAAGCGGCGAATCATCTGCGCAAACATCACCCAATCTGCCATCAAACTGTAAAAAGGATACTGAAATGTCGCGGGTCGATTCTTCTCAAATACGAAGTGTCCCACCCACGCAAAACCATAACCAACAATAGGAATAAACCAACATAGCCACCAGGCTTGTGAAACCAAGGCAATGCCAATCAGCAGCAGAACTAAACAACTGCCAACAAAGTGTAATTTCCGACAAGTCGGGTGCTGGTGTTGGGATAAATAGAAAGGATAAAAATCGGCGAAACGTTTATAAGAGTTAGTCATCTTGTTGAACCGAATAGAATAAAAGCTGGCCATGGACACTGCCGATACTCAGCTCGCCTATGGATACAAAGTCATGCTGAGTAAACAGTTGCAAGTGTTTCTCCTGAGCGATAAACACACCAATGCCATCCAAATCAGGCTGTTCATCACACCAACTCACCACAGCTTGCACTAACTTATGTCCAAGTCCTTTGTGCTGTTCATTTGGTGCAAGAGCAATAAACTGCAAAATACCGCAGTGCTTACTGGGTAAAAGTTCAATAATACTGGACTCTTTGTTCATTAGTGCTTGAGTCGATTGCCAACCTGTACCTAACAACATCTTTAAGCGCCAATGCCAATAACGCCCTTCCCCTAAAGGCACTTCTTGAGTAACTACACAGGCTAACCCAAAGAGTCTTTCATGGTCGAATAAACCAATGAGGGCTTGTTTTTGTTGCCATAACGTATTGAGTTCTTCCCTGATTGCGGCGCGCAATTTTTGCTCATAAGCGGCTTTGTCTGAGGTAAAGAGTGAATCGACAAAAAAAGGATCATCATGGTAAGCGTTATAGAGAATAGAAGCGGCAATGCGTAAGTCTTCCGCGGTCAAATAGACTGCGCGGCAGTCCTCCAGAATTTCATTGTCCATCGTTAGCATTCCTTGACTTAGCTCACACTTTTTTATGCGTAACTGTTAATCTACCAAGGAAACTAAAAAGTGCAAATTTTAATCATAGATTGCATTTTTCAATCAGGCGCTTACTCTAAACGAAGGCACTATACTGAAAAGGAAATAATGATGGATACAACTCCAGTAGACTTAAGCCACTTGTTTGAGCAACTCGGTTTAGACAGTAGCGACGAGGCCATAGCGCAGTTTATTGCAACCCATGATATCGACCATCACATCCATTTAAGCCAAGCGCCCTTTTGGACCCCTGCCCAAAAGAGCTTTATCATTGAAGGTTTAGAAGCCGATGCCCTCTGGACTGAGCCCATTGAGCAATTAGACACTCAGCTACGTAAACGATAAGACTCGTTGGTTCAGATTTTACCGTAAGCCGTTTCACCCCAACCCACTAAGGCATTGTTGCTCAGCACGATAGGCGTGCATTCATCCTTAGTGGTTTTTCCATCGCCATTATTACGCTGGGTACGATAAAACAACACTAAGACTTCTTTATTGGCTTCATCTTGTTGAGCACTTTGTTGAATATAGGCTTCACTAAAATCAGCGGTGCCCATTAAGATCATCACTTGGTCTTTAGGCATACCTAAACTCAGTTTGGTTAAGTTAGTGCGATTTTTATCCTGCACTTTCTCCCAAGATTCGCTGCTATCCCAACCCGATTCTCCATCACCGACATTGACCACGCAGCCGCTAAGACCTAAGCTTGCGAGCCCTAAAAAAGTGATGGCGATAAGTTTGTTATTCAATTTATGGTTCATCATGTGACATCCTGTGTAATTATTATTGAAGCTTAAAAAATGGTATTTCGGCTGGACAATAAGCAAAATAAATGCCACAAGACAACACACTGTTTTTAAATGAAAAAATTAATTATTATTTAAAAAATTGGTTTAAACAATTCAACAAATTAAGGAATTTTGCTAATTATGAGTCCCCTTGACCAAGTATTAGCGGCCGCACATTCGCTCGAAGCCTGCGGTAAAGTACCGAACCTTGCCTTAATTAAAACCCGTTTAGGTAGTAGCCTACCTTTACCTATATTGATCCAAGGCTTACAGCAATTTAAATCTATGCCTAAGGCGGATCGCGAGCGTTTAGCTGAGTTGCAAACTATCAGCCCTACAACTGACACTCCCGCAACTAACGATACCTTAACCCTTGCAGTGCTCGCCGAGCGCCTGCAGATGCAACAGGCGTATTTTGAACGTCATGCTGAGCAGCAAAAAACAGAAATAATGCAATTAAAAAACGAACTGCTTGAACTTAAACAACGCATCAACTTATTAGAAATCCAAGGAAAAACAGCTTAATGTTTGTCACTGAACTGCGCTTCGAATGCTTCGCCGACACCACGATATCTGCCGCCGAGAAGGCCATTAATCAGCTCCTTGAAGCCTATCGAGCTAATGGTCAAATCTTAGGGCGAGAATTTGCGGTCGCCTTTAATGATGGTGAGTTTAGAGTGCGTTTATTGATGCCAGAGAAAAGCAGTTTAGCGCACAAATATCACAGCCCTTGGGTCAAAAAAGCCTTAGTAGAATTAACCGACGCTAAACTACTCGCGCCGCGGGAAAAGTTTATTGGTCAGGATATCAATTCTGAAGTAAGTAATACCGAAACACCCAGCTGGCAACTGCTATACACCAGTTTTGTGCATATGTGCTCGCCCCTACGCAGCGGCGACAATTTATTGCCCATTCCCCTGTACCGTATACCCGCAACCTTTAATGGCGATCATAAACGTATTATCCGTTGGCAGAGCGAATGGCAAGCCTGCGACGAGCTGCAAATGGCGGCGGCCACTAAGGCAGAATTTGCCGCGCTAGAGGAATTATCGAGTCCTGACAGTGATTTATTTCGCAGAGGTTGGGATTTGCGCGGTCGTATCGAATATCTCACTCAGATCCCGACCTATTACTACTTATATCGCGTTGGCGGCCAAGATTTAGCCACAGAAAAAACGCGACCTTGCCCACGTTGTGGCAGTCATGATTGGAAACTCGATGAACCTTTATTGGATATGTTCCATTTTCGCTGCGAGCCTTGCCGCATAGTGTCGAATCTGTCTTGGGATCATCAATAACATCTGTTTATCCCCTTGCAGAACTCAACCTAAGATAAGCCACGCTTAGGTTGAGTTAATACTTAGGTTGATAATAAAAATGTCGCTCACAGAAGTTAACGTTTACCGAAAAGGTTTTGCCACATACGTTTAAAACTGGCGAAAATACCAGGATGTTCTAATGCGGGCATAGGTAGTTCTTCATGTTTAACGGGTGGTGCTATCCGTGGCGATAATGCTTCAATAAACGCAGTCAAACTCGAGGACAATTGCTCAGATTGCACTTCACCAGGGATTTCAATCCATACGCTACCATCACTGTTATTGATGGTGAGCATTTTATCTCCCTCATCTAACAGACCGATAAACCAAGTCGGTGACTGCTTCAGTTTTTTCTTCATCATCAGATGACCAATCAAGTTTTGTTGCAGGCAGTTAAAATCGTCATCATTCCAGACTTGCAGTAACTCCCCTGTGCCCCACTTAGAGTCAAATAATACTGGGGCGGAGAAATAATGACCGTAAAAATCATTGATCTCTGGCCATAAAGTTAACTCCAGTGCATGCTCTACATTGGCGAAACTGCCTTCAACTTTGCGTTTCACTGGCTGCCAAGGAACGGCCTGTTCAAGATCCGGTTGAAATTCGCCTTGAATACACACAGAAGGCTCACCCTGTGGGTAATAACGCGGTAGTTCACCTAAACTCGTTAAGTAAGCTTGATGATAGTTTTGCAAAAATTTATCGAGTGCGGGCAGACAAGACACTTAAGCACAATCCAATTTCAGGTATAATGTGCGCCTATTTTGACATGGAAACAGTATTGATGACACAGAATCACGATCCCTATAGTGATGCGCAAGCGCTTGTTGGCCTGACTTTAGGTAAAGCCACCGACTACCAAGCCGAGTATGATGCGTCGCTGCTGCAAGGGGTTCCACGCTCACTAAACCGTAATGCTATTGCACTCACTGGGACGTTACCGTTTCATGGTGCCGATATCTGGACGGGTTATGAGCTGTCTTGGTTAAATGCCAAAGGTAAGCCTATGGTGGCCATAGCTGAATTTCATTTAAGTTATGAAAGCCTGAATCTGATTGAGTCGAAATCGTTCAAACTGTATCTCAATAGCTTTAATCAAACCAAGTTTGATAGCCTAGATTCACTGCAAAAAACCTTAGTGCAAGACTTAAGTCAGTGTGCTCAAGGTGATGTTAGCGTTAAGATTATCGAGCCCAAAAGCTTTGGTATTCAGCGTATTATTGAGTTACCTGGCACTTGTATTGACGATCTCGATATTGAAGTCAGCGATTATAGTTTTAATCCTGATTACTTAGTTAACAGTACAGACGATAAGCAAACGGTCGCGGAAACGCTTAATTCAAACCTGCTGAAATCCAACTGTTTGATCACTTCGCAACCCGATTGGGGCAGCGTGATGATCCGTTATCAAGGCCCTAAAATCGATCGCGAGAAACTACTGCGCTATTTGATTTCTTTCCGCCAACATAACGAATTCCACGAGCAATGTGTCGAGCGAATTTTCGTCGATTTAAAACGTTTCTGTCATTGCACTAAATTGACGGTTTACGCCCGCTACACGCGTCGCGGTGGTTTAGATATCAACCCTTATCGCAGTGACTTCGAGCAACCTGGCGAAAGCCACAGACTCGCAAGACAGTAATGACCTTCTTAGGCTATTAGATTAACAATCTGAGATAGAAAATAAAATTTAAAAACTGCAACAAAGCTCTGAATCGCTAGCCCTAGCTGCTCGCTAGATTCAGAGCTTTTTTATTCACAGTGTTTGCACTCGCATTGAGCAATAAACGCCGTAGCCATTGATGGCTCGGGTTTTGGGTATATTTACTGCTCCACACCATATACAAATCAATTGGCCGAGTTTTCAGGGGCATAGGTAAAATCTGTAAGCCGAACATCTCAGCGTACTGACTGGCGTACCGCAAAGGCGCTATGCCTATCGTCTCACTTTTGCCGACAGTTGCAAACATACTCAATAAAGATGATTGCTCACTGTACATTTTGCGCCTTGGTAACACGCCTTCGGTAAACAAATCCCCTGCAGTCAAATTAAAACGCCGCATATTTAAAAAGACGTGTTTCTCCTCAAAATACTGCCCATGGGTGATAGCACCTTGAATACGAGGATGCTGCAAACTGACGATACAAACGAGGGTTTCGGTGAAGAGTAATTTGCTCGAGAGCAAACTTTGCTGCGCGGGCTTAATGTCTATGGCAACGGCGACCCGCTCAAGCAAAATATCGCGATATAGCTCATCCTCCTGCGGCGGCGACTCGCGGAAAATGACTTCAATATCCGCATTCTGTAATAAAGCCTGCACGCCTGATTGCAGCGCTTCGATAACCGACTCATTAGCATATACATAAAAGCGCCGCTGGCTCGAGTTGGGATCAAAATGCTCAAACCCCAGTAATACGGTTTCAATATCCGCCATGGGCTGCTCAAATTTACGGTACATCTCCCGTGCCACCGATGTAGGCTCAATTCCCCGTCCAACTCGATTAAACAGCGACTCCCCGACCCAAGCCCTGAACCGGCTTATCGCATTGCTCACGGAAGACTGAGTTAAATCTAACTCCTGCGCCGCTTGGGTGAATGAACGAGTACGGTAAACCACCATAAACACGCGTAATAAATTTAAATCTAATGGCTTTCGTGTCGGCATAAGGGAGCGCACTCATTCACTATATGAATATTACAACCCAAGCTAACTCGAGTTATCTAAATACACAAGCTGGCTATACTCAAACCATCAACGACACTATCCCACTTTTTGGTAGGTAAAATAATGCAAAAATCTTTGATGACAATGAGTATTATCGCCAGCTTCTCTTTAAGCGCCGTGGCCGCGGAACACGAGCATGAACATATTAGCCTGCACTATCAGGGAAAGCCTGCCACCGAGCAAACCATTGCGGTAAACAAAGCCACGGCAGCAAGCCTTAATTTTGCCGATAAAAAAGCCTTTGAAGAGTTTTCTAAAAATCTTATTGCTGAACTAGATGAACCAACAGCAGCCATTTTACGTGCCGATTTCAGCTTTATTGGCGACAAAACCCCAGACACAGTAAACCCTTCACTTTATCGCCAAGCCCAATTGAATATGGTGTCTAACGGCTTATACAAGGTCACAGATGGCATTTATCAAGTGCGTGGCACCGACTTATCGAACTTAACCCTTATCCGCGGTAAAACAGGCTGGATCCTTTATGACGTACTGCTGACCAAAGAGTCAGCAAAGCAATCCCTTGAGTTTGCGCTTAAACACTTGCCCGAGGGCAATGACTTACCCGTAGTCGCAATGATTTATTCCCACAGTCATGGAGATCATTTTGGCGGATCCCGCGCCATCAAAGACATGTTCCCAAACGTCAAAGTCTATGGTTCCAATAACATCACCAAAGAAATTGTCGACGAAAACGTCCTCGCTGGTAATGCCATGAGCCGCCGCGCCGCCTATCAATACGGCGCAACATTAGAGCGAAACGATCAAGGCATTGTCGATGCCGCACTTGCTAAGGGATTATCCAAAGGCGAAGTGACCTACGTTAAACCCGATGTCACCTTAAATGCCAAAGACAAGTGGGAAACACTCACCATTGATGGTATCGACATGGTGTTTATGGATGCCTCAGGCACAGAAGCCGCCTCGGAAATGGCCACCTATATTCCCTCAATGAAAGCATTGTGGACCGCAGAGCTCACCTACCACGGCATGCACAACATTTATACCTTACGCGGGGCAAAAGTCCGAGATGCGATAAAATGGTCTAAGGATATCAACGAATTACTGACTCATTTTGGTAATGATGCACAGGTTATATTCACTGCCCACTCAGCCCCCGTATTTGGCAATACTGATATAAACCAATACTTAAGAATGCAAAGGGATAACTATGGCCTAGTGCATAATCAAACCCTGCGTTTAGCCAATAATGGCGTGGGTATTCAAGATATTGGCGATGCTATTCAAACAACTATACCTAAGGCTGTGCGCGATACTTGGTACACCAATGGTTACCACGGTACCTACAGCCATAATGCCAAAGCCGTGTACAACATGTACCTTGGCTATTTCGATATGAATCCCGCCAACTTAAACCCACTACCGACAAAAGATGAAGCGGCAAAATTTGTGGAGTATATGGGCGGAGCTAAAGCCGTAGTGAAACACGCCAAAGCCGACTATGCCCAAGGCGAATACCGTTTTGTGGCCACCGCACTCAATAAGGTCGTGATGGCAGAACCTAATAATAAAGAGGCAAGACAATTACTTGCCGATACCTATGAGCAACTGGGTTATCAAGCCGAAGGTGCTGGCTGGCGCAACATTTACCTCACTGGCGCCCAAGAGTTACGCGTAGGCATTCAACCTGGCGCGCCTAAATCGGCCTCTGCAGATATTTTAGGAGAAATGGAAATATCGACCCTATTTGACTTCCTCGCCGTAAAAGTCGATAGCCTCAAAGCTGCTGAACTTGGGCTAATCAGGCTTAATGTGATTAACCCCGACACCCAAGAAACGCTCTATGTTGAACTAAGTAACGGTAATTTAAGCAATATTAAGGTTGATAAACCGATGGAGGCCGATGCCAATCTTTATATTGATAAACGCTATATTACGGGGATTTTACTCGGAAAAGTCACACTTAAAGAGTTACTGGCTAAGGGTACTGCCAAGTTAGAGGGTGATAAAGATGCCTTCGGTAAGATAGCGTCGACCTTAGTAAAGTTCGATGAAAGCTTTGAAATCGTCCCACTACCAAGCACGAAATAACCAAATCAACGCCCTGAATCTTCAGGGCTTTTTATGGAAAAATTACACTAGCACTAACCATTCTGACACTTGGCGAGTCGAGTTCTGTAAGCAAAAGAGTGAAGTACGGATAGCCATTTTCACGACATGTTCTCTCTCGCGCACTCCTTAAAGGCCAGATTAAAGTAAGATAATTAATTCGCAGACTCTGGCGTTGGGACTGAAGTTTTGCACTCAAGCAATAACTGCTGAAAATGCGCGCCTAAGTCTTGCTGGGCAAATTGCTCACTCGCGGTCACCATTTGCTTAAGACTTTGTAAGGCTTGATCTAAACCTTGTTGCTCGATAAGACTTTTAGCATAGGTCGCCGCATCGGCGCCCTTTTGTAGCAAGCTCGCGACCTGATCAAAACTGATGTCTTGCTCCATTACTTTCTGTAAGTCCCCCAGCAGCTCTGCCACTTTAGCAGACTCCACCAGCGAGCCTTCAACATTGACTAACTTACCCAGCGGATCTTGGCTGAGTTTTTCAGCCACACAGGCCGAAACTGTGCCTGCTGCCGCGCTTTGAGCCACAACATCTAAGCCATTGGCACGAATTTGCTCAACCACTTGCTGCAACTGTGGATCTTGGGCTAACCAAGCCTGCTCCAATTGCTGCTTTTCATCGCCACCAAAATAACCACAACCAGATAGCAACACCATCATAGTGGCAGGTATTAGGCACTTAATCCGTTTCATTGTTAAACCTCATTTATTTCATTCAAATTCAAAATATTATGGGCGTGACTATACCCAGCAATGTTTAACCGAAGATGAATAAGACCAGTTAACCATAATTGGCAAGTAAGGCTTCTATGCTGCTCAGTTGCGCCGTTAGCATTATGGAAATCTCGGTGTTACCAGCATGCCCTAAGCTCACGGCAAAACGGTACTCCTCGGTCAAACGCCCAAAATAGGTTTGCCAATACAATGAACTTGCATCAATGGTTTGCAGCGGGATATTAGGATAGACACTCAGCAAAGGCGCCACACCATAGAACGGCATCAACGCTGCATCTTGGCATCTAAGCTCAACCGATCCGGCCACCAATTGCTCGAATGGCTTTAGATCAAAGCCGAAGGATTTAAGCGACTGCGCTAAACCTAGACCTGTCGCCTTGATATAGGACTCCTTTAACGCCCATAAATCGAAAAAGCGCTGCCGTTGACTCGCTTCATCGGCGAGAGCTAATAAAGCCGCAGTTTCTTGGGCGGAAAAATAGTGATTTAGGATTGGATAGATATCCGTCTTCGGCCGCGATCTTTCAATATCGACCCCAAATAAACCAGACTCAACACCATGAAACTGAGCCACACCAATCAATAACCAATCGCCGCTATGGCTTAAGTTAAACTCAAGCCCCGTTTGCTGTTGCAATTTTGCCGTTAAACTCGGCTTACCCTTAGCGCCATATTCAAAACACCACTCGTGTGGCGATAAATCCGCATAGCGAGATAACACGGCCCGCAACGCTGCCCTGACCTGTAATCCCTTCATTTGCGCCTTGGGATCGCGATAACGCGCGACCTTGGCGAGTTCATCATCACTTAACCAAGACTGAGCGAGTGATGTTTGCGGCAATGAAATATCACTCAGTGGAATAAAAAATAGATCCACATTCACGCCGTTTTTGCTAGATGTTCTGGAGTCGGTCATTTGAGAGCCTTGCAGGACAAAGCCTTGCGGCTGATGGTTATCATTGTCTGGCTTTTTGGAGAGCACTTAGCAACATTCATATCTGGGTATTGTCTTGGTTCATCATTCTCTGAGTTCATTATGCATCTTAAATAGTTTCAACTAAGCCTGAGTTCAATTCTTAGCAGCACTCTAATTAGAGCAATTCTTAGAACGACCCTGAACGCCATCCTATGCGCAAATTTTTTGCTGCAATTGCGCCAAGGTTTTGCGCCCAAATTAACAGGTTTAGCCGCACAGTCTGATTCCTTGCAGAGGAGGCTTAAGCCAATATTGGGCTATTTTACCCCGCTAACTCAAAAAAGCGGTCTTTATCGCCCCTAAAAATTTAATTCTTCCACTATCAAAGTATTAAAAAGCCCAAGCGGTCAACGAAAACCCAACATAACGCACAGAAAATACCATTACTCAACGAAAGCCAATAAATTCCAGTCCCAGATGATTGTATCGACCCGAAACCTCAGGTAATCTGCATCCCCATTAAGTGACACAGATGATAAGCACAGGTTTTACGATGAGTGTCACTATGTTCTTCAAGAGTGCCACAGCTGACTCAGCCAAAATGGCTTCTCAGTCCCAATAGATTATGTCGGATGATAATTATTATTAATGGCAGCTCGCGACTCTCAATCTAAAGCGCCGTCTTACGCCCCCAAGAGCACAACTCAAGCGGCGAAAAAAGACAGCGCACCTCGGCATCGAAACGCCACCACCACGCCTGAAATGCGACTCTTTATCCAGCAATCGGATCTGAGCGTCAGCCAGCTGGCAAAAATTTTAAATATCACCGAGGCAACGGTGCGTAAATGGCGGAAGCGTGAGTCCATTAGCAACAGTTCGAACACGCCTCACCACCTCAATACCACGCTCACGCCGATGGAAGAATATGTGGTGGTGGGATTACGCTATCAACTCAAACTCACCTTAGATAGATTACTTCAGGTTACCCAAACCTTTATTAATCCCAATGTGTCGCGCTCCGGCCTTGCCCGTTGCTTAAAGCGATATGGCATATCGCGGCTCGATGAATTTGAAGCACCGCAAGTCCCCGAACGCTATTTTAATCAATTGCCTGTGACTCAAGGCAGCGATATCCAAACCTATACGGTCAATCCAGAAACCTTGGCTAAGGCGCTCGCATTGCCGAGTACCGACGGCAATACTGTGGTGCAAGTGGTCTCACTCACCATACCGCCGCAGCTCACTGAACAAGCTCCAAGCTCAGTACTATTAGGCGTAGACACAGCAAGTGATTGGATTTACCTCGATATTTATCAAGACAGTAATACCCAAGCGACCAATAGATATATCACCTATGTCCTCAGACATGGGCCGTTTCATTTACGAAAGTTGCTTGTTCGCAACTATCACACCTTCTTAGCCCGTTTTCCCGGTGCCCATGGCACGCCAAAGACAAACGCGGCTGAATCCCAAAACAAGGTCACCGTATCCAGGTCGACCCGTGGAGACTCTTTATGAGCCATACCCCTTCTGTACCTAATTCTGCGACTGAGTCAAAAAAAGATAAACGACTCAACAAACGTTTAAAAGATATGCCCGTTGCCATCGTCGGCATGGCCAGCATCTTCGCTAACTCGCGTTATTTAAATAAATTTTGGGATTTGATCAGCGAAAAAATCGATGCCATTACTGACATCCCAGATACCCATTGGCGCGCCGAAGATTACTACGATGCCGACAAAAGCAAAGCCGATAAAAGCTACTGTAAACGCGGTGGTTTTTTACCAGAAGTCGACTTCAATCCAATGGAATTCGGTCTGCCGCCCAATATTCTTGAGCTGACAGATACCTCGCAACTGCTGTCGCTGATTGTCGCCAAAGAAGTGCTTGCCGACGCCAATCTGCCCACCGATTACGATCATGATCGTATCGGCATCACCCTAGGTGTGGGCGGTGGTCAAAAAATCAGTCAGAGCTTGAACTCGCGCCTGCAATATCCAGTGCTTAAAAAAGTATTCAAAAGCAGCGGCCTGAGCGATGAAGACAGCGAAATGCTGATCAAAAAGTTCCAAGACCAATATATCCACTGGGAAGAAAACTCTTTCCCAGGGTCCTTAGGCAACGTGATTGCAGGCCGTATCGCCAACCGGTTTGATTTTGGCGGCATGAACTGTGTGGTCGATGCTGCCTGTGCGGGCTCGCTTGCCGCTATGCGTATGGCGCTAACTGAACTGACCGAAGGTCGCAGCGACATGATGTTAACCGGCGGTGTCTGTACTGACAACTCGCCGTCCATGTACATGAGCTTCTCAAAAACGCCTGCCTTCACCACCAATGAAACCATTCAACCCTTTGATATCGATTCAAAAGGCATGATGATCGGCGAAGGGATCGGCATGGTCGCGCTTAAACGCCTTGAAGATGCCGAGCGCGATGGCGACCGAATTTATGCCGTCATCAAAGGCGTTGGCGCCTCATCGGACGGTAAGTTTAAGAGTATTTATGCGCCGCGCCCTGAGGGCCAAGCTAAAGCATTGGAGCGCGCTTACGACGATGCTGGTTTTGCCCCGCACAGCATTGGCTTAGTTGAAGCCCATGGCACGGGTACTGCCGCAGGTGATGTGGCTGAATTTAATGGCTTAAAATCAGTATTTGCCCAAGGCAACGACACAAATCAACATATCGCGTTAGGTTCAGTAAAATCCCAAGTGGGCCACACTAAATCCACAGCAGGCACTGCTGGGGTGATCAAAGCCGCGCTAGCGCTGCACCACAAGGTATTGCCTGCGACCATTAACGTTAGCAAGCCTAATCCAAAACTGAATATCGAAAGCTCACCATTCTATTTAAATACCGAAACTCGCCCATGGTTCCAGCGCGCCGATGCAACGCCGCGCCGTGCAGGTGTAAGCTCCTTTGGTTTTGGCGGCACGAACTTCCATCTTGTATTAGAAGAATACAAACCTGAGCACAGCCGCGATGAGCAATATCGTCAGCGCAGTGTGCCGCAGACGCTATTATTTGCCGCAGCCAATAAAAACGCGCTGCTTAGCGAGTTAAAAGCTGCGCTGAGCCAAAGCGTGAACACGAGTGCAAACGCGAATAAGAGCAGCGCTGCGAGCCTAAACGCTATCGCTCAGCAATATCCGCTGCGCGCACTGGCAAGCACAGATGCCCGTTTAGGTTTTGTGGCTAAGGATATCGCTCAGCTGCAAGCTCAGCTAAATCAAGCCATCTCTCATCTAGAAAGCAGTGCGCATTTAGAAAGCGGGCACCTAGAAACCAGTGCAAGCGAGGCGTGGCAATTACCTTCTGGTATCAGCTACCGCTCTCATGCCTTAGTGGCCAAGAATGAATCAAAGAAAGTAGCCGCCCTGTTTGCCGGTCAAGGTTCACAGTACCTGAACATGGGCCGCGAACTCGCCTGCCATTTCCCTGAAATGCGCCAACAAGTGACGGCCAGCGATAAGGTATTTGCTCACCACGATCAAACACCGTTATCGAACATCCTTTACCCTATTCCGGCATTCGATGCCGATGCAGTTAAAGCCCAAGAAGCGGCGCTGACCAATACCATGTTCGCCCAAAGCGCCATAGGCGCGGTTTCAATGGCGCAATATTCGCTATTAACGCAAGCGGGTTTTGCACCCGATATGGTGGCGGGTCATAGCTTTGGTGAATTGTCAGCCCTTTGCGCGGCAGGCGTGATTTCCAATGAAGATTACGTCGAACTGGCCTTCGCCCGTGGGCATGCCATGGCGCAAGTGCCGAGCGATACTGGGACTCAAGTTGATTTAGGAACCATGTTCGCCATCATTCTGAAGCAAAAGAATGATATCGATGCGCTTAATAGCTGTTTAGCCCAGTTTGATGGCGTTAAAATTGCCAACTACAACGCGCCGACGCAATTAGTCATCGCAGGTGGCACAGAGCAAACTCAGCTGGCCGCGAAAGCCATTAGCGAACTGGGCTTTAAAGCAATTGCCCTGCCTGTCTCAGGCGCGTTCCATACCCCATTGGTTGGACACGCACAAAAACCCTTTGCCAAAGCCATTGATAAAGCAAAATTTAGCGCACCAAAAGTAATGCTTTATGCCAACAGCACAGGTCAATTGCACCCAAGCGATGGCAAAGCGATTAAAGCAGAATTCAAACAACACATGCTGCAATCAGTTCGCTTTAGCGAACAACTGCAGGCCATGTATGACGCTGGCGCCCGTGTGTTTGTTGAGTTTGGCCCTAAGAACATACTGCAAAAGTTAGTTGAAAATACCTTAGGCGAACACTTAAATGAGCTTTGCCTTGTCAGCATGAACCCGAATCCTAAGGGCGACAGTGACAGTCAATTACGCTTAGCCGCAGTGCAACTCGCGGTAGCCGGTGTGGCGTTAACTGAGGTTGACCCCTATCAAGCCGTAACGTCACAAGAAATTGCCGAGCGTGAAGCGCCATCGGCGATGAACATCAAACTCACAGCAACTAACCATATTAGTGCTGCGACCAAAGCTAAGATGGCGAAATCCCTCACCACAGGCAGCGTGACTAGCCAAGTGCAATATGTGGATCGCATCGTTGAAACGGTTGTCGAAAGAGAAGTCGAAAAAATCGTTGAGAAAGAAGTCATCGTCGAAAAAGTTGTTGAAAAAATAATAGAAGTGGAAGCGAATCAAGTGGCAACTGTTGAAATGAAACAAACATCCCCAAGCGTGACGCAAGGCTTAAGCAATCACCAGCAACAAGCGACGGCGCAATTGAATCCAAGTACAGCAAGCGTCAGCGGCGATGCGTTAACGGCATTTTTCAGCGCACAATCTCAAGCGGCGCAGTTGCATCAACAGTTTTTAGCTATCCCACAGCAATACGGCGATACTTTCACGACACTGATGACAGAACAAGCCAAGATGGCAAGCCTTGGCATTGCAATCCCTGAAAGCCTGCAACGCTCGATGGAAATGTTCCACCAGCATCAAGCGCAAACCCTGCAAAGCCACGCCGAATTTATGCAGCTACAAAGCAGTAGCAGCCAAGCAGCCTTGGCCATGCTAAACAATGCGCCGATTAACTTTACCCCAGTGGTTGCAAGTCAACCACGAGCAACTGCGCCAGTTCCAGCGCCTGTTGCTGCAACAACATTGCCACACAATGCTGCACCAGTAGCGACTCAAGCTGTTGCGACGAGACCAGCGGTTAGCACATCTGTTGCGCCTGTTGTGCAAACCGCTCCCGTTGCTTATTCACCTGCTGTGACTGTACAAGTCGCGCCTGCCGCTCCTGCATTAGTCATGCCTGCTGTAGTGATGCCAGAAGTGACACCTGTGGCAACAGCAACGAGCGGCTTAAGTGCAGCGTTAGTGCAACAAACCATGATGGCTGTGGTGGCCGATAAAACAGGCTATCCCACTGAAATGCTGGAACTTGGCATGGATATGGAAGCCGATTTAGGTATAGATTCGATTAAGCGCGTTGAAATCTTAGGCACAGTGCAAGACGAACTGCCGGGCTTACCTGAGCTCAGCCCAGAAGATCTGGCCGAATGTCGTACCTTAGGTGAAATCGTTGACTACATGCAAAGTAAGCTTACACAAAATGACAGGCTTCCAGCAGTGGGTTCAATTATCGTAGCGCCTATTACTGCTGCAAATGTGACAACTCAAGTGGCAACAGCCGCACCTGCCGTTAACGGTTTAAGCGCTGCGTTAGTACAACAAACCATGATGGCTGTGGTGGCTGACAAGACAGGCTATCCGACTGAAATGCTGGAGCTCAGCATGGATATGGAAGCCGATCTAGGTATCGATTCCATTAAGCGCGTTGAAATTTTAGGTACAGTACAAGACGAACTGCCGGGTTTACCAGAGCTCAGCCCAGAAGATTTGGCTGAGTGCCGTACCTTGGGTGAAATCGTTAACTACATGAACAGCAAATTGCCAGCGGCTGGCCAAGTTGTAGTTTCTACAACAACGCCAACAACTCCTGCAGCCAGCGGTTTAAGCGCTGCGTTAGTGCAACAAACTATGATGGCAGTGGTAGCCGACAAGACAGGCTACCCCACTGAAATGCTGGAACTCAGCATGGACATGGAAGCTGATCTCGGTATCGATTCCATCAAGCGCGTTGAAATCTTAGGTACAGTGCAAGATGAGCTACCAGGTTTACCTGAGCTGAATCCTGAAGATCTGGCCGAGTGTCGCACCTTGGGTGAAATCGTTAACTACATGCAAAGTAAGCTTACACAAAATGACAAGCTGCCTGCAGCGGGCGCAGTTATCGTAGCAACTCATGTGACAACTGCCGCGCCTGCCGCCAGCGGTTTAAGCGCTGCGTTAGTGCAACAAACCATGATGGCTGTGGTGGCCGACAAGACAGGCTACCCCACTGAAATGCTGGAACTGAGCATGGATATGGAGGCTGATCTAGGTATCGACTCCATCAAGCGCGTTGAAATTTTAGGCACAGTGCAAGACGAACTGCCGGGCTTACCAGAGCTCAGTCCAGAAGATCTGGCCGAGTGTCGCACCTTAGGTGAAATCGTTGACTACATGAACAGCAAACTACCTGCGGTTGGCTCGACTTCAACTACAACAGCAGCGCAAGTCACTGTTACCGCTACAACAAATAACGGCTTAAGTGCTGCACTTGTCCAACAAACCATGATGTCAGTAGTGGCCGACAAGACTGGCTACCCCACTGAAATGCTAGAACTCAGTATGGATATGGAGGCCGATTTAGGTATCGATTCCATCAAGCGCGTTGAAATTTTAGGCACAGTGCAAGACGAGCTACCGGGTTTGCCTGAACTCAATCCTGAAGATCTGGCCGAGTGTCGTACCTTAGGTGAAATCGTTAGCTATATGCAAGGCAAGCTAGGCCAAAACGCGGTAAGCCAGAATGCCGCGCCAGTTAGCGCTGTCGTTCAGCCTGAACCTACTATCGATTTACCGCCACACAGTGAGGTGGTGCTAAAAAAGTTGCCAGCGGCAGCTGAGCTAGCGCAACTATCGCCACAGCAATCGTCAAAGCAATCAGCGCAACAAGCTCTAACACGCGTTTTTGCTAAAGATGCCTGCATTATCATTAGCGATGATGGTCACAATGCTGGCGTACTTGCTGAAAAATTGCATGCTCAAGGTCTAACTGTTGCGGTTGTGCGCTCGCCAGAAAACCTTGTGGCCAGTGCATCACCGCTCAATAGCCACATTGCCAGCTTCACATTGGCGGCGATTGACGATGCCAGCATTGGTGCAGTAATTAATGAAATCAAAAGCTTAGGTACAGTTGCAGGCTTTATTCATCTGCAACCACAACATAAAACCTCAGCCGATGCGAAAGGTTTAGTGTTGTCCAGTGCCGCCAAGGCATCCGTCGAGCAAGCGTTCTTGTTCGCCAAGCACTTACAACCGTTTTTAACAACAGCAGCGACCGCCAATACTGGTAGTAGTTTTATCAGTGTCAGTCGTATCGACGGTGGTTTTGGTTATCTTAACCACAGCCAAATTGCCCGCAGCGAGCTAAACCAAGCAGCATTGGCAGGTCTAACGAAAACCTTGAGCCACGAGTGGCCAAGCGTGCATTGCCGCGCCTTAGATATCGCGCCAGCACTTGATACCAAGCAACTGGCCAATGCAGTGATCGCTGAGCTCTTTGCAACCGATAACGTATTGGAAGTCGGTGTTAGCCAAGGCGCAGCCCAAGCACTTGAGCGTGTAACCTTAGTTGCTGGCAAGGCTGATACCCGCCACAGCGCGGCAAACTTGACGAGTGCAGATAAAATACTGGTGACCGGTGGCGCAAAAGGCGTGACCTTTGAATGTGCGCTAAGTTTAGCCAAACGCAGCAAGGCGCACTTTATCCTTGCTGGCAGAAGCAGCCAACAAGCCATTCCCGCTTGGGCACAGGGTAAGAATAACAGTCAACTTAAAGCCGCAGCTATTGCCCACATTCAAAGCTTGGGCGAGAAACCCACGCCAAAACAAGTGGATGCCCTAGTATGGCCAGTTCAAAGCAGCCTAGAAATTGCAGCCGCACTAGAAGCCTTTACCGCTGTGGGCGCGAGCGCCGAGTACTTAAGTCTCGATGTTAACAATCCAGATGCGATCGCCAGCACGATAGTGCCGATCACCGAGTTGTCGCCTATTACTGGCATCATCCATGGTGCGGGCGTACTCGCCGATAAACACATCCAAGACAAAACCTTAGATGAGTTAGCACGGGTGTATGGCACTAAGGTCACAGGTATAAGCAATCTACTTGCCGCACTGGATTTAGATAAATTAAAACTGATTGCCCTATTCTCTTCGGCGGCGGGTTTTTACGGCAATACTGGCCAAAGCGATTACGCCATGTCCAACGACATACTCAACAAAGCCGCACTGCAACTGGCGCAGCAACTGCCAAATGCCAAAGTGATGAGCTTCGATTGGGGTCCGTGGGACGGCGGCATGGTGAATCCTGCGCTGAAAAAGATGTTTATGGATCGCGGTGTTTATGTGATCCCGTTAAAAGCGGGTGCTGAGTTATTTGCGAGCCAATTACTGAGCAACACAGGCGCACAATTGCTGGTTGGTACTGACATGCAAGGCAGCGCACCTCATGACGACACTTCTAATAAAGTGCAAGAGACTGAAGGTAGTAATCTAAAAAAGCCTGAAGCGGATCTGACCACTGACTCGTCGGATCCGCATGCTTTGCTTAACGCTTTAAATCCAAGCGCAGTAAATATAAGCGCTGTAAAACTGCAGCGCGCACTGGACCCTAAGGCAATGATCTTTATTGAAGATCACTGCATTAATGGTAATCCCGTATTACCCACTGTGTGCGCGATTCAGTGGATGCGTGAAGCCGCCTTTGATGTGCTTAAGCAACCAGTCAAAGTGCAAAGCTACAAGCTATTGAAGGGCATTATTTTCGACACTGCCGTGTTACAAAATGGAGTGTTAGAAAGTGCAGCCCCCATCACGCTGGAACTTGAACTTGCACCGATTGCGTTAACGGATAAAGCCGCGAAAGATTCTGACGAGTGCTTGAGTGGACAATTCAATGCCTTAATCAGCTTTGAAGGTCGTCCGCAATATCAGGCCATCCTAGTCGTTGATGATGCTGTTGATGACGCGGCGAGTGATAACTGCAAAGCAACTGCTTTTGACGCGCACAGTTTGGCAAGACTTTCTGCCATCACAACCGCGAGCAGCCTTTACAGCGACGGCACGCTTTTCCACGGCCCGAGACTGCAAGGTATTGAGTCTGTGGTGAAGTTTGACGATGCGAGCTTAGTCGCCAAGGTGAGTCTTCCCCATGTTGCGTTAGCAGACTGCGGGGATTTTGTGCCTAATCTCACGCCTAAAGGCTCACAAGCTTTTGCAGAAGATTTGTTGCTACAGGCGATGCTGGTGTGGGCGAGACTCAAATATGGCGCGGCGAGTTTGCCATCAAGCATTGGTGAGTTTATCTCCCATGCGCCGTTTGCCTTTGGCGATAAAGGTCATTTAGTGCTCGAGGTGGTGAAACACTCTGGCCGTGCCCTTGAAGCCAATATCACGCTGTATCATCAAGATGGCCGCTTAAGCTGCGAGATGAACAACGCCAAAGTCACCATCAGCAAAAACCTTAACGGTGCATTCTTAACCAATAAAGTTGCTAATAAAGCCATTGAAAGCGTGGAGGCCAAAGTCGAGTGAACTTAGCACACACTTTAGCAACGCTACATAGCAGCCAAACTGAAACGTCGATAGCTGACACAGCTATGACCGAAAAGCTTGCCAAGCCACTGCGTATTGCAGTGTTGCTTGGCGATGCGGTCAATCTTGACTCTCACTCAGCCCAAGTATTAGGGACGTTTGCGGAACGTGAAAGAGTTCAGATTTGCGCTGCCGACGCCAACCAATCGACAGCTCATGAACCGTCAGTGCATGAGCAAAGCTCGCTCACTGCGTTATTAAGCCAAGCAACAACAGCCATTGAGCAAGGCAAGCTCGTTGAACTTAAATTCAATGATGGCAATCTGCCCCAGTCTCTGTATTTGCTTGATGGTTTACGCGCCGCCAAACTGCGTCTTCACGCCCACGCGTTTATTGCTGGTTTTGCCGCTGGCAATGAGACTACAGGTGTTGTAAATGCAGGTGTTGCTAATGCAGCGGCTGTTGCAAATGCGGCGTTAGTGGCGGCAAAGCGCAGCCCTGCACAAACCGTTCAGCATCAGCTCGTCGCCAACACTCTCAACGAGGCATTTGTTGCGCTGCGCCAAGGCGTAACCGCCCTCGCGGCGCGAACACAAGCGCCGCTTAAAGGCACTACTGATATAAAACAGACAAACGACACAAATCATCAAACTGGCTATTGGTTTAGCGACCAACATCAAGCGCGGGTTTTATGTCTAAATCTTGTAGCAAAGAATCTAGCGGCAACAAGATCAAACCCAGCAGATACCTTGCTGGATTCAGGCCAAGATATTTGCCAAAGCCTAGTACTGACCCAAGGCACACAAGTTATCGCACCCAAAGCTCTTGTTGATGAAAACCGGCTGTTTGTGCCGATAAGTGCTGACAATATTAATTCACTCATCGCGCAAGTATTGCAACTAGTTAACACTCTGGAAAATGGCGTAGGCTTTCACGCGGAATATCTCAAACCTTGGTTTGAACGCTATGATGCCAACGCACCACTGGCATTAGTCTTGATGGCGGCATCGATTGATGACCTCAAACTTGAAGCCAAAGCTATGCTTTCGGCCCTTGAAAGTGATGCTGTTCGTCATCATGGTCAACACTTTAAAACGCCAGCGGGTAGCTGTTTCACCGCTAAGCCGCTAGGGGATGCAGGACTTACCTTTGTATACCCCGGCGTTGGCACTGTTTACGCCAATATGTTCAATAACTTGCATGAGTATTTCCCCGCGCTGTATCACCAGCTAGAACGTGAAGGCGATTTAAGCGCCATGCTGCAATCACCGCAGATTTATGCCGCAGATGTAAAAACTGCAGCGGGCATGAGCTTAAGCCAGCAAGCGATTAGTGGCGTGGGCGCCAGTTATCTATTCACTAAACTGTTGACCCAAGTCTTTAATATTAAGCCAAAAATGGCGCTCGGTTACTCAATGGGCGAAGCAGCCATGTGGGCCAGCCTAGATGTGTGGCAAACGCCCCATGCTATGATCAACGCCACAGAAAATAGCGATATTTTCAACCATGCCATTTCTGGCGAGCTAACCGCAGTCCGCCGAGCGTGGCAACTTAAGGATAATGAATCCATAGTGTGGAACAGCTTTGTGGTACGCTCAGGTAGCAATGAAATCAAAGCATTACTGCCAGAGTTCCCTCGCGCTTATTTAGCCATCATTCAAGGTGATACCTGTGTCATTGCAGGCTGCGAAGCGAGCTGTAAAGCCCTACTTGCCAAGTTAGGCAAACGCGGCATTGCTGCCAATCGCGTCACGGCAATGCATACTGCGCCTGCCATGTTAGTCCACGGGCAAGTACAAGATTTCTATACTCAAGCGCTAAAACCCGAGGCGCTAAATCCCGAGGCATTAAAACCTGAGGCGCTAAAAGCGGCGGCGCAAGACTCGCCGATCCGCTTTATCAGTGCAGCGCAAACTGCGCCAGTCACCCTTGATAGCACAAGCATTGGCCGCGCGATTGCCGATACCTTTTGTTCGCAGCTCGACTTTAGTGCGCTCATTCAAAATGCCACTGAGCAAGGCGCAAGACTATTTGTCGAAGTGGGTGCCGATAGGCAAACCAGCACACTCATAGATAAAATCAGCCATGCCCATGCAGGCCAAAGCACCGAGAACGCAACTACAGCAGCCATTGCCTGCAATGCCAAGGGTGCCGATGCGATTACCAGCTTACTCAAGTGTTTAGCTCAGCTGATAAGCCACAGAGTACCGTTGTCGCTCGCGCCGCTTATTCAGCCATTAAGCACTAACGCAGCCCCTTTATCATCAGCAGTATCACCAAAAGGAGAACCCCTGTGAGTTCTCAGCATTCCCCTACTATTGATAAAACTACCGTGCCTATGATTTTGTCAAAAAGTGCGTCAAACAGCGCATCAAAAAGTGCGTCAAAAATTGCGATTGTCGGCCTCGCGACTCAATATCCTGATGCCGATAATCCTCAAACCTTTTGGCAAAACCTGCTGGATAAAAAAGACTCACGCACCCAAATCAGCCGCGAGAAGCTCAATGCCAATCCCGCCGATTACCAAGGTGTGCAGGGACAATCTGACCGTTTTTACTGTGATAAGGGCGGCTACATTCAACACTTTAAGTTTGATGCTAGGGGCTATCAACTGCCTGAGTCCGCCTTTGACGGTTTAGATGAAAGCTTTTTATGGGCACTCGATTGCAGTCGTAAAGCCCTGCAAGACGCAGGGATTGCCCCAAGCGATGCCGTACTGGCGCGCACTGGTATCGTAATGGGAACCTTGTCGTTCCCCACGGCCCGATCCAATGAATTATTTTTGCCTCTGTATCATCAGACCGTTGAAAAGGCGCTGCAAAACAAACTTAATCAAAGCGCATTTCAGCTGGCTGATTTTGGCAACTCAGTTAACGATCTCAATGCCAATAGCCAAACCTTAAACATCGCCAATGGCGCCGTTGCTCACACAGCCTCAAAACTGGTCAGCGATGCACTCGGTTTGGGTGGCACCCAGTTGAGTCTGGACGCCGCCTGCGCCAGCTCGGTTTATGCGCTCAAACTCGCCTGCGATTACCTGACCACAGGCAAGGCAGATATGATGCTTGCGGGCGCAGTATCAGGCGCCGATCCCTTCTTTATCAACATGGGATTCTCGATTTTCCACGCCTATCCAGATCACGGTATTTCAGCGCCCTTTGATAGTAACAGCAAGGGCTTATTCGCCGGAGAAGGCGCAGGGGTGTTAGTCTTAAAACGCTTGGAGGATGCCGAGCGCAATGGCGATAACATCTATGCCGTCGTCAGCGGCATTGGTTTGTCGAACGACGGTAAAGGCCAGTTTGTATTAAGCCCCAACAGCAAGGGCCAAGTGCAAGCCTTCGAGCGCGCCTATAGTGCCGCAAACACACTGCCTGCCAATATCGAAGTGATTGAATGCCATGCCACAGGCACGCCGCTTGGGGATAAGGTCGAACTCGCTTCGATGGAACGCTTTTTTGAGGACAAACTCTCGGGCTCTGCGGTACCGCTGATCGGTTCGGCAAAATCCAACTTAGGCCATTTACTCACAGCCGCGGGCATGCCGGGGATCATGAAGATGATTTTTGCCATGCGCTCGGGTCGACTGCCGCCAAGTATTAACTTATCAGCGCCGATATCTTCGCCTAAGGGCTTGTTTAGCGCTAAAAATCTGCCAACAGAATTGCATGCTTGGCCAGATAAAGCCGGCAATGACCGCCGCCACGCGGGTGTTTCCGTGTTTGGTTTTGGCGGCTGTAACGCGCATTTATTGCTGGAATCCTATGCAGCGGCAAATACCAGTAGTAAGCGTCAGCAGAGTGCTGCCACAGTAAGCTACCAACATACACCATTAAATATCATTGGCTTAGCATCACACTTCGGGCCTTTATCCTCCATAAATGCACTGGATAACACGATTCATGCTCGGCAAGATGCCTTTATCCCGCTGCCCGCTAAACGCTGGAAAGGCTTAGATAAACATCCTGAGATCTTAGCTAACTTTGGTTTGCCTTCTGTCCCGCAGGGCGCGTATATCGACCAGTTCGATTTTGACTTCCTGCGCTTTAAAGTGCCGCCCAATGAAGACGACCGCCTGATCTCCCAGCAACTGCTGCTGATCAAAGTGGCCGATGAAGCGATTCGTGATGCCAACTTAAAGCCCGGTGGCAAGGTTGCTGTATTAGTAGCGATGGAAACCGAACTGGAATTACACCAGTTCCGTGGCCGCGTAAATCTGCACACTCAACTGGCAGACAGTCTTAAAAAACAAGGGATAACACTCACACAAGCCGAGTATCTCGCCCTTGAAAAAATCGCCATGGACAGTGTGCTCGATGCCGCCAAACTGAACCAATACACCAGTTTTATTGGCAACATCATGGCGTCACGTATCGCATCCCTTTGGGACTTTAACGGCCCTGCCTTTACCATTTCAGCGGCGGAGCAATCGGTCGCCCGCTGTATCGATGTGGCCGAGAACCTCTTGTCCCAAGAATCCTTAGATGCCGTAGTGATCGCCGCAGTCGATTTAAGTGGCAGTCTAGAGCAAGTGATCCTCAAAAATGCCGTATCGCCAGTGGCATTTAATGCGACTGACACTGGCTGGAAAGTCGGTGAAGGTGCAGGCGCATTAGTGCTCACGACAGCGCAATCAAGTACAGCCCAGCCAAGTAATGCCGCTGACAATGCTAATGCCAATAGCAGCTATGGCGACAGTTATGGTCACATCAGCGGCCAAGTATTTGGCGCGATTTGTGACATACAAGGTAATAGCAACACAGCGCGCATTTGCGATGACCTGTTAACCCAAGCCAAGGTGAATAGCAGCCAGATTAGCTTGATTGAAAACAGTATTTCTGTTGAGCAACTTGCCGATTCAGAGTTGGTACTCAATACCCTGTTGCCGAGTGTGAACCAGCGCAGCCAAGCCGCTGATACCCTAGGCCACAATTTTGCTGCTGCGGGAATGGCGAGTATTTTGAGCGCGCTGTTGCAGCTTAAAAATCAAGCGCAACTTAACAAGCATTCTTCTCAAGCTCAGCAGCACGCGCTCGTTGCCACGTTTAGCCAAGGTAAATGCTCGCAGTTACTGCTCAGCCAAAGTGCCACGCAAGCATACAATTTGCAGCAAAGGCTTGAACAAGACTTAACGCTTTCAGAGCAAAAACACTTAATAAAACAAGTAACGCTCGGTGGCCGCGATATCTATCAGCATATCCTGGATACGCCGCTCGCAGGTCTTGATGCTATACAACAAAAAGCCCAAGCCATGACAGCACTGCCAGCGCGCAGCCAACGCAAACATTTGGCCCAAATAGCGAGCAAAGACACGAGTCGCTTTGCAACAAGCAGCCCAACCACGGCTCAACAAAAAGAGACATTAAGCAGCATGCCAATGAATGCCCTAAGCACGCCCAATAAAAACGCCACTCAAGCAGAGCTAAAAGACGCGGCATTTTTAAGCAATCAGCAACTCGCCCGTGAAGCCCATTTAGCCTTTTTACAAAGCCGTGCTGAAGGCTTGAAACTAGCCGAGGCCTTGATGAAAGCCCAGCTTGCCAGCGAGTTAGCCGTCAATGGCCAAGCTGCGCCAGTACAACAGCAAGCCATAATTCAAGCATCTGCGACAGCGGTTCTTCCACATCCTGCGCTTTATCCCAATCATGCAAAAGTGCCTGAGTACACGCCGCCAACACCGATAAGCAAGCCTTGCATTTGGGATTATGCAGATTTAGTCGAGTACGCCGAAGGTGATATTGCTAAAGTATTTGGCCCAGATTACGCCATTATCGACAGCTATTCGCGTCGTGTACGCCTGCCAACGACTGACTATTTGCTGGTATCTCGGGTAACGAAATTAAACGCCCAGATGAACCAATATCAGCCTTGCACTATGACCACGGAATACGATATTCCTGTGGACGCGCCGTATTTGGTCGATGGCCAAATCCCTTGGGCCGTGGCGGTCGAATCGGGTCAATGCGACTTGATGCTGATCAGCTACTTAGGTATCGATTTTGAAAACAAGGGCGAGCGCGTTTATCGCCTGCTCGATTGCACCCTGACCTTCCTTGGCGACTTACCGCGCGGTGGCGACACCCTGCGCTACGATATTTCCATCAATCACTTTGCCCGCAATGGCGATACCCTGTTGTTCTTCTTCTCCTACGAATGTTTCGTGGGCGACAAGCTGATCCTGAAAATGGATGGCGGCTGTGCCGGCTTCTTCACCGATAAAGAGCTGGCCGACGGCAAAGGTGTTATTCACACCGAAGCTGAAATCAAAGCGCGCAACCTCGCCTTGAATAATCCGAATAAACAGCGCTTTAATCCGCTGCTTGATTGCGCGCAAAACCAATTTGATTACAGCCAAATCCATAAACTGCTCGGCGCCGATATCGGTGGCTGTTTTGGCGGCGCCCATGCGACGCATCAAGCCCAATATGGATTGCAGCCCTCACTATGTTTTGCATCCGAAAAATTCCTGATGATTGAACAGGTCAGCAATCTTGAGGTGCATGGCGGCGCGTGGGGCTTAGGCTCAGTTCAAGGCCATAAGCAGCTCGAAGCTGATCATTGGTATTTCCCGTGTCATTTCAAGGGCGACCAAGTGATGGCGGGGTCATTAATGGCCGAAGGTTGTGGTCAATTACTGCAATTCTTTATGCTGCATATTGGTATGCACCTCGGAGTTAAAGATGGTCGTTTCCAACCGCTCGAAAATGCGTCACAAAAAGTGCGCTGTCGCGGTCAAGTTTTGCCGCAATCTGGCCTGCTCACCTATCGCATGGAAATCACCGAAATCGGTATGAGCCCGCGCCCGTATGCTAAGGCGAATATCGATATTTTGCTCAATGGCAAAGTGGTAGTGGATTTCCAAAACCTTGGGGTGATGATCAAAGAAGAAGCCGAATGCACCCGCTACCTCGCGGATAATGCCAACAGCACAGCTAACAATACGACTAGAAATGTAGCTAAAAATGCTGTTTCGGCTGCGCCGTTGGTTTCAACAACATCAGTATCGTTAGCGGCGCCACTGATGGCACAGTTGCCTGATTTAACTGCGCCAACCAATAAAGGCGTAGTGCCGCTTAAGCATGTGCCTGCTCCAGTCGCGCCTGCGGATTCAAAGTATGCTAACCGCGTGCCCGATACCCTGCCGTTCACGCCGTACCACATGTTCGAATTTGCCACTGGCGACATCGAAAACTGCTTCGGCCCCGATTTCAGCATCTATCGCGGCCTTATTCCACCGCGCACGCCTTGCGGTGATTTGCAGCTCACGACTCGCGTCATTGCGATTGACGGCAAACGCGGCGAGCTGAAAAAGCCATCATCGTGTATCGCTGAATACGAAGTGCCAGCAAACGCTTGGTATTATGATAAAAACAGCCATCACGCCGTTATGCCCTATTCTGTGCTGATGGAAATATCACTGCAGCCAAACGGTTTTATCTCAGGTTATATGGGCACCACATTGGGCTTCCCCGGCCAAGAGCTGTTCTTCCGTAACTTAGACGGCAACGGTAAGCTGCTGCGCCATGTGGATTTACGTGGCAAAACCATAGTGAACGACTCACGTTTGTTATCGACTGTGATTGCTGGCAGTAACATCATCCAGAATTTTAGTTTTGAATTAAGCTGCGATGGCGAGCCTTTCTACCAAGGTAAAGCGGTATTTGGTTACTTCAAGGGCGATGCGCTGAAAAACCAGTTAGGCATAGACAACGGCAAGATCACTCAGCCTTGGCATGTGCAAAATGGCATAGCCGCCGATAGCCAAATCAATCTGTTAGATAAACAACATCGCAGCTTTAACGCACCAAAAGGTCAACCACATTACCGTTTAGCGGGCGGTCAACTTAACTTTATCGACAAGGCTGAAATCGTGAAAGCCGGCGGTAAAGCGGGCCTTGGCTATTTATACGCCGAGCGCACCATTGACCCAAGTGATTGGTTCTTCCAATTCCATTTCCATCAAGATCCTGTGATGCCAGGCTCATTAGGGGTTGAAGCCATTATCGAGCTGATGCAAACCTATGCGATTGACCAAGACCTTGGCGCGGGCTTTAACAATCCAAAATTCGGGCAGATTTTATCGGATATCAAATGGAAGTATCGCGGTCAAATTAACCCATTAAACAAGCAGATGTCACTGGATGTGCACATTACCAGCGTGACAGACGACAATGGCAAACGCATCATTATGGGCGATGCCAACTTGAGTAAAGATGGTCTGCGGATTTATGAAGCTAAAGATATCGCCATCTGTATTGAAGAAGCCTAGCGAGTTTACGCTGTTAGAAAGACGCTAATCTCGAATAACAAATAACAAATAACAAATAACAAATAACAAATAGTTGCGCCGCCTTGGCTATCCACATCACCAAGGCGGCACAAATAAAATGAGAACACCTATGACTAGCCATACTCTAGATCAATTCAATAGCAATAACGAAAAACTCAGCCCTTGGCCGTGGCAAGTCAACGATGCCGCGCTGAGCTTTGATATCGACTCATTAGGCAAAAAACTCAAAGATTTAAGCCAAGCCTGCTACTTAGTGAATCACAGCGAAAAAGGCTTAGGCATAGCGCAAACGGCCGAAGTCACCACAAGCGACAGCCAAGCGCCACTGGGCTCACACCCCGTCAGCGCCTTTGCGCCCGCCCTTGGCACCCAAAGTTTAGGCGACAGTAATTTTCGCCGCGTACACGGGGTTAAATACGCTTACTACGCTGGCGCTATGGCCAACGGTATTGCCTCGGAAGAACTGGTTATCGCGCTGGGCCAAGCGGGCATTTTGTGTTCGTTTGGCGCGGCGGGGTTAATCCCATCCCGCGTTGAAGCGGCCATTACTCGCATTCAAGCGGCGCTACCCAATGGTCCTTACGCCTTTAATTTAATTCACAGCCCAAGTGAGCCCGCATTAGAGCGCGGCAGTGTTGAGTTATTCTTAAAACATAAAGTGCGCACGGTCGAAGCCTCGGCATTTTTAGGTTTAACGCCGCAAATCGTTTATTACCGCGCAGCAGGTTTGAGCCGCGACGAACATGGCGAAATAGTCATTGGCAACAAAGTCATCGCAAAAATCAGCCGCACCGAAGTCGCGACTAAGTTTATGGAGCCAGCGCCGGCCAAAATCCTCCAGCAATTAGTGAGTGACGGCCTTATCAGCCAAGACCAAATGGTGATGGCGCAACTCGTGCCCATGGCGGATGACATCACGGCCGAAGCCGACTCAGGCGGCCATACCGACAATCGTCCATTAGTCACGCTATTACCGACGATTTTGGCGCTCAAAGATGAAATCCAAGCTAAGTATCAATACAAGACGCCCATCCGTGTGGGCGCTGGCGGTGGCGTCGGTACTCCCGATGCTGCATTAGCCACCTTCAACATGGGCGCGGCCTTTATCGTCACAGGTTCAATCAACCAAGCCTGCGTCGAAGCGGGCGCGAGTGAACACACACGTAAGTTGCTCGCCACCACAGAAATGGCCGATGTGACTATGGCGCCTGCCGCCGATATGTTCGAAATGGGCGTGAAATTACAAGTGGTTAAGCGCGGCACTCTGTTCCCGATGCGCGCCAATAAGCTGTATGAGATCTACACCCGTTACGATTCGATTGATGCCATCCCTGTGGACGAGCGTAAAAAGCTCGAAGAGCAAGTGTTCCGCTCATCACTCGATGATATTTGGGCGGGCACTGTCGCCCACTTTAACGAGCGCGATCCTAAGCAAATCGAGCGTGCATTGGATAACCCCAAACGTAAGATGGCGCTGATTTTCCGCTGGTATTTGGGTCTTTCGAGCCGCTGGTCAAACACAGGTGAAGTCGGCCGCGAAATGGATTACCAAATTTGGGCAGGCCCAGCGCTCGGCGCATTTAATGCGTGGGCGAAAGGCAGTTATTTAGATGACTATAAGGCCCGTAATGCGGTGGATTTAGCCAAACATTTAATGGTGGGCGCGGCGTATCAATCCCGCATTAACTTGCTGTTATCCCAAGGCGCGAGCATTCCGGTTAGCCTGCAACGCTGGAAACCATTAAATCGTTTTTAAACGTATTTAGCTCCTATCATCTTGTATTATAAGATCATAATATCTTCAAGCCGACACAAACTCACAGTGTCGGCTTTTATTTATCTTTACTTATGAACGACATCAGCTCACAGTCTTTGATTCAACGTATTAGGCTGAAACTCTTACCGAAGCTTAGGTAAAAATTGCCTACCCCTCTTTTAATTCACTCACACCATTTTAAATAAAATGATTTAAATTATATTTAAAATCAATTAACTACTTAAAATTTTTTAAAGTTGGCATTAAGATCGCAATCAAGTAAGAGCCATTAGCCGTTACCTTACAAGTGACACAAACGGTCATGCGAAGGATTAATACAAGGGCAGGAGGTTATTATGCTAGGTTGGACATTAGTATTTCTAGTTGTTGCCGTGATTGCCGGGTTGTTAGGATTTGCTGGGATTGCTGGCGCAGCGGCGGGAATAGCGAAAATCATTTTCTTCATATTTATTGTGTTATTAGTGATTTCTCTGCTGATCAATGCCCTTAAGGGCAAATCACCGCGACTATAATTTTTTTTAGAAAAGGAGATAGATATGAAACCATTTACCCTGATGACAAGTGCAGCATTCGCATTATTACTCGCCCTAGGTTTAACGGCCTGTAGTGATAACAAAGCCGAAGACGCGGGCGAAAAAATCGATGAAGTAATGACTGATACAGGTAATGCCATCGAAGATGCCTGTGAAGAAGTCAAAGAAGGTGTTAAAGCTAAAGATACTAAGTGCTAAACAAACCTCACTTTAGGGTGGCAATAGACTCGTCTACTGCCACCCTTTTGGTTTAGACTCGCTCATTTCTGCATCTCTCATCTCGACATCTATCCATTCAAGTGCAACGATTTTAACCAAGAACAATGGCATTGGAGGACTTGCATGCTAACGAAGATCCACATCAAATATTTGTACACTGCAGGTGCAGTATTGTTAGCCTATTTTGCAGTAACAGACACTTCTCCCCTGCTCACTTTCATTTGTGCATGGACAAGTCTGTCACTGTTTTTAGTCGGTTCAGCCTATTGGTTTAATCTCGCCAGTATTTTTAGAAAACGCCAAGATGGCACTATTCCTTGGTATATTCGTTGGGGTTTTATTCCCTTTTTATTAGGCAGTCGACTCTATAACCACTGGGCCAGAAAATACGATTCAGTACCACCCATGCAGAGGATTGATGAACATCTGTATCTCGGCTGTAGACTCTTTTCCGCAGATCTGGAAACGATTAAAGCCAATAAGATCACTGCCATTCTGGATGTCACCGCTGAATTTGATGGCTTAGATTGGTCGCAATTTGAAGATCATATCGAGTATTTAAATATTCCCATCCTCGACCATAGCGTACCGACCAGTGCCCAACTCAATCAAGCCGTTAACTGGCTGCACCGCCAAGTGCGCGCCAATAAACAGGTACTCATCCACTGTGCAATGGGTCGTGGCCGCTCAGTGCTGGTACTCGCCGCTTATTTGGTTTGTAAAGATAAACAACAGCACTTCGCCGAAGTACTGCAACAGATAAAGCAAATCCGCAAAACCGCTGGCTTAAACAAATGGCAATTACGCGCGCTCGATCGCATGCTTAGTCAAGGGAAAATTAACATCCACAAAGTGGCGTGGATTATCGCCAACCCAGTTTCTGGTGGCGGGAAATGGCAAGAATACAGCGAGCAAATCCAAGATGAACTCAAAGCCTATTTTGACCTGACTTTAAAACTCACAACAGCAGACGAAACCGCAAATGTCTTCGCCGAGCAAGCCCGTAATGCAGGCGCTGATATCATTATCGCCTGTGGTGGCGATGGTACTGTGACTGAAGTGGCCTCTCAAATCGTTGATACGGATATCGTCTTAGGCATCATTCCTCTTGGCACAACTAATGCCCTCAGCCATGCCCTCTTTGGTTTAGGCAGTAAGCTTATTCCTATCTCTCAGGCGCTGGATAATATTATTCAAGGGCATTGCCAAGCCATTGATACCGCGCGTTGTAATGAGGAGTTAGTGTTGTTGCTTGTAGGCATAGGGTTTGAGCAACAAATGATTGAATCCGCAAACCGTGAGCGTAAAAATGCTCTCGGCCAGTTTGCCTACCTCGATGGCTTATGGCGCGCAGTGAATGCCGATATCACTTTAACCATCCAACTCAGCTTAGATGATGCAAAACCCACAACATTAACGACCCATAGCCTAATCGTTGCCAATGCCGCACCGTTTACCAGCGTGTTGGCGCAGGGCGATGGCGAACCAAACATGACCGACGGTTTGCTCGACATTACTTGGTTGGATGCTGGCGATGAACCCAAAGAGCAGTTGCTTAGCCTCGCTGAATTAGCGATTGCGGGATGGGTAAAAGAAGGCAATAAGAGTGTGCGAGATCAACAAGCGAGTGCAAGTAAAGTCCATCATGCCCATGCTAAAAAGGTCACTATCAGCAGCCAGCCTAAGTGTAAATATGTGATTGATGGTGAAGTATTTGAGCCAGCGGATCTCACTATTGAAGTCCAGCCAGCATCTCTTAAAGTGTTTGTTCCTTATCAGGAAACCACAGAGCAAGATGAGTGATCGTTGTGGAGGACATCCAGCCTAACTTTTTAGGCTGGATGACTGAGAATTTATAGAACGAACAAAAAATATAAAATATTCAACAAAATAAATATAACCAGCAGAACCAGTACCCGCATGAAATTAAATTCACTACCTTTGGGAAGTGATTTTTGAGTGGTGTTACTAAAATCCTGAAATTTACAGTCTATTGCCTGCGCACATTGCTGTAGAACTTGTTGTAATTCCTTTCTATCAGTACTGTCACCCAATATCAATTGAGCACCGTTGGGCTGATGCAATTCTAAATAAGCCAGATAATGTTGGACAGTATCTTCCGCTTGGCGATTGCGGCTGATCTGATGCCAGCGGGTGATTTGCAGCTGATAAAGTTGCACTGCTTTGATGTCCGAAAAAGCATAGGAACGCCACCGCCACAATCCCATATACCTCCCATTGAATAAACCTTTACCGAGCCACAATTGCTGTTGCTCGGCATCTAACCAACACTGTTGCTGAACAAACGCAGTCGGTAACACGGGTAACAATAGAAACAGTGTTACCCAGCCGAGAACGAGCTGTAGTATCGGATCGGGTTGTAAATAGGTTGCTCTGGCGCAGAGTAAACCAAGCAGTAATAACCCAGCAGCAAACAGCCATAATAGAGGTCGGTACTGAGTACTCAGAGTTTGAATATAAAATGCATTTTTAGAAGGTTGATTGAGTTTCACTGAACTTGTTCCTTGTTCCAAAATTATCTCACCATTCAATATTGACCTGTGCCAGTCACAATAAGAGGCATTGATAGTTTGCACAATCAACACCTAACTCATTTCTAGACGCTTTCGAGTTAAACCAAAGACTCACATCAACGTAAATAAACAGTTGCGATATAACTCATACTGCAAATATAAGCTGCAACTTTGCAGTTGCAGCTAAGGTGTTATTGACCCGCAGCAGTATCCTCACCGGTCCAGAGTCGCATAATACGATAAGGCGGTTTGGCTGTTTCGGCTTTTCCATTAAAGGCTTTTGCTTTATGCAATTGGTTCACTGAAATATATAACCAGCCTGTTTCACCAAATTGCACACTATCAGGAAAATCCAGTAGTGGAGAACTGACCGCTGTTGTTAGTGTGCCTTTGTTATCTAGCATGGAAATGGCATTGTGGTTCAAATTGGTAAAGTAATGATTACCTTGTTTGGACGTTGCAGCGCCATCTGATACAGGCTTGGCTCCGACTAATTTTACCGTGGCGATAATTTTATCATTATTGCCTGTTTGTAAAGCTGCAGTCGATAACTGATACCAGTGAGTACCATTCATTGCACCATAATAGAGTGTACTTCCATCGGCAGATAAACTGATTGGATTGACCGCTACACTAGCGACTTTGCCATTAAACAATGTTGTTTTGTTATCTATGTTCATTACTGCATCCGCTTCGGCCTGCAGCGAGCTATGACCTGAAAAACGTATTGTATGGCCATCGTCGATACGCACCGCTAAGAGGCCAGGGTTGGCGATATCGGCTAAATAAATCCAGCCTTTTTGAGAGTCGACAACCAGATCCTGCATAAAGCTGCCTTTAGGCGCGAGAGCTTGTGGTAGGACGATTTGTTTATATAGACTGCCGTCCTTAATGTTGAATCCCCAAATCCTTGTCTGGCCTAATTCTAACCCCATATCTGCGGTCCAGAGGTGTCCAGCCTTGTCCTGAGCAATACCTAATAAGGTATCAAATTGAGCAGTATTGGCTGTCGATGTTTTTTGCAAATCCATTGAAGGCCAAGCTTTATAAGCGTTGGTCTCACGATTAACTTCAATCAATTGCAAACCTGATGGTGTATCAAATGGATGTACTGTGGCAAAAATCCGACCTTGTGCAGTGACGCTGACATTGCCAGGTCGTATTGGCAATTCAGCGACTGTTTCAAGACTTCCTACTGCTGGGGTGGCGTTCACAAAACTACTGGCTGTCAAAGAAAGCCATAATGCTGTTGTTAATAAATGTTTCATATTCTATCTCCGCTTTTTCTGTTTAAGGGCTGTAGAATAGGAGTTATTATTTACAAAAAAAAGAGTATAAAGTTTAGCTCTGTTTCAATATTAATTTGATAATTAATGTTTATTCAGCAGTCGTTTCACCGGTCTCGACTTGCTGCTCGTACTTGCTGAGCTTGTTGTAGAGGGTTTTAACGCTGATCCCCAGTTGTTCGGCGGTATCCGTTTTATTACCTTGAGTGGTTTCTAGTGCTTGATAAATAGCGATTCTCTCTAAATCATCTAAGCGCATGCCTTGGGGGATAACAACTTGCTCACCACCACATAAACCCACTTCATTCGTCTGAGGTAGCTGTAAATGGCTGGGTAAAATATCCTGATCGGCCAGAATATAGGCTCGCTCAATTGCATGTTTTAATTCGCGCACATTACCAGACCAAGGGTACTTAGCAATCATCTGAATACAGTCTTCAGCTAAGCTCTTATTCTGCTTTTCGGCCACGTTACGATAGGCAAGAAAATGCTGCGCAAGCCCAATAATATCTTCGCCACGTTCCCGTAAGGGCGGAACGCGAATGGGAAACTGAGCCAAACGAAAGTACAAATCTTCTCGAAATAGCCCTGCCTCTATCGCCACTATGGGATCACGGTTAGTCGCTGCCACAATACGTACGTTTGCACGTTGCACTTTGTCACCACCCACAGGACGATACTCGCTATTTTCCAACACTCTGAGTAACTTCACTTGATGATCAATCGGCATTTCGGTGACTTCATCGAGAAACAAGGTCCCGCCTTCAGCCTGTTCAAATACGCCTTTGTGATCGCGATTCGCCCCCGTAAATGCGCCTTTGACATGACCAAACAGCTCACTGTCGACCAATTCAGGGCTTAATGCACCACAGTTAATTGCAATAAAAGGCTCGTTTACCCTAGGGCTGGCAAGATGTATGGTATTAGCAACCAGTTCTTTCCCGACCCCACTTTCCCCAATAATCAGCACATTACTGCCTGTCGCAGAGACGCGACGAATTGTGCGATATAGCTTGTGCATAGGAGCAGATGAACCAACAAGCAAACCGTACTGGTCTAGCTCGCTAGCAAAAGGATGCAGTCGATTAGGCGATGATGCTAAATACTGTGCAAAATCAGCAAAAATTTCGCTGATTAGCGGCATATCGTAAGGTTTGCGAAAGTGGTAACCCGCAAAATGAGACATTAACTGATCAAGATTGGGGTTTGGCTGACCGTCGGAGAGAAAAATAAACTCAATATTTGACATGGCCGCATTATCTAGCAGCACAAGGTAATCTTCACGACTAAGACTGGATAACTCAATAATGGCAACATCGACGTGATTTGCCCCTAGCTGCTCTATCCAAGGCAAGTCATCGACACTGCGTAGCTTATTAAAGTCTGCAGCGCCAGCAAGTTCGATGATTGCTTGCTCGGCGCCAACATCCTGCAAGTGATAAAAAAGTGTCAGTCGAGCCATGCGTATCTACTCCCTGTATGAAAAACTACTGTATGTCAGCCATGAAATTTTAACAACAGCAACGGTAATAGTTGCCGATGTTCTAAGATGATATCTCGATGAACTGAGAATATCAGTCTAAAAATCAGCCTGTTAAAATATCATTAAAAACGAGAACAGAATATGCATGGTAGCTGAACGAAACAAAATCAGTTTACCCAAGCAGTTAAACAATCTATGTCGAACACTGGCATTAGGAGGCCCATAATGAAGTCTAATGTTGTGCAACATCAGACTGATATCCGCGCCGATATCATGTTGATCGATGAAATCATCAAGCTGAATCAGGAAGGACTCACATTTTACAACCAAGCGAGGAGGTATGTCGAAGACTATAATCTTAAGCGTGTTTTTTCCGCCAAAGCTAACATCCACCAACGAATGTTAACTCGGTTTGAACAGCTGAGACGTTTGGCTGACGAGCCAATTAATGGCCTAAGTCACACCGTGCCCGTCACTTATACTCAAGCAACAGAATTGTTGCAACAGTGCCAAATTTCGCAGGCTATGACCGCCCTTGTCGACATAGAACAGCAAGTGCTAATCCAAATAAAACAAGCAGTAAGGCAAGCGCATCAGCCACAACTTGCAAACCAACTTGCAGAAGGCGCCGCTTGGCTGCAAATGAGTTACGACGGTACGGGATCGCTCAATCACCATTAATTCCCTGTCGCTAAGTGAGCCATATTTAACCGACTCCCCTCCACTTTTATTACAGACATAATACCGCACTGATGAGTGCGGTTTTTTATGCTCGAATGATGGCTCAGCATGCCAGAAAAAATTACATTTTGTCGGTAAAAAAGACCGACCTAAAGGAAAATGCCAAGGTATAAAAACGCCAGATAAAACAATTTAAACATTAAAAATCATTACCTTAAAAACATTGGCACGATTGGCGCATTATCTAGCTTCGAGAAAACAACGGAGGATATGATTATGAAAACTACAACAGCATCAGTACTAGTGGCTTTACTTGTCGGTTCAATCAGTTTAAATGTGGCTGCCGCCCAAGATTGGAAAGGCGGAACCAAGGATGCGTGGATCGATGGTAAAGCAGAAACCACTTTACTGCTCAACACGAATCTCAATTCCTTCGACATCATTACAGATGTCAAAGATGGTAAAGTGACGTTAACAGGTAAAGTGGAAAGCAGTGTGGATAAAGCCCTCGCCACAGAGCTCATCAAGAGCTTAGATGGGGTGAAAGATGTCGATAACCAACTCACTGTGATGAATGAAAAAGAAGGCACCAGTGAAGTTGTTGCCACCTTAACTGACTCTAAAGTTGCCACAGTCATCAAAACGCGTTTACTGTTTTCAACTGACGTATCCGGCACCCAAATTAATGTGGATGTTGCCAATGGCATAGTGACATTGAAAGGTGAAGTTGCCAGCGATGCCGAACGTCAACTAGCACTGAAAATTGCCGAAAATACCGACGATGTGAAAAAGGTCGTTGATAAAATTAAAGTGGTTAAAAAAGTGTCTTAACTCTCGCGACAACGGCATTTTTTAAATTAAACGTATTTTAAGTAACAGCACGCCGATCTAGACTAAAGGTTCGATAGTGCTTTATGAAAAAAGAATCAAAAAAACCAGCCTCAGCTGGTTTTTTTTATGTCCATTTTCAGACTCAATCGAAAAGACTTACTCGCTTAAATTAAGAGGGGTGAATTAAGATGACTCGAATGATCATAAAGGAGAAGAGTTACAGAAAACTGAGCTAAAACACAGGCGTTATTCAAGCTTCAAAGCCAAACTAAGCTTCAAAGCCAAACTGGAATGCATAAAAATGTTGGCCATTCTCAATATTGATGGTCATAGTGCCAGTTAACCCCTGCAACTCCCCCGCCCCAGAATGGGGTATCACTTCTAAGATCAGACGATTTTGTCCATCGGTCATAATGCCAAAATGTTGTAATACAAAACTGCCCTGCTTACCGCACAAATTACCAACCACTTGTTCAATGGCCACATAGCCAGCAGAGCCCTTGACTGACGTCATAGCACTGAGCATTTCCCCCTTGCTGCGCCCCTCAAGCTCGCCATAAAAGGTTTTATCTAAGCCCATACGCCCTAGGGTCACACCACCAATGCCAGTAGCATAGGGGCTATCAGGAGTGAGCTTAACATCAAATTTCCCAGTGATTTTGCTAACTTGCATGACACTCTCCTTGTCGAAATCTTATGCTGATCGATTACCAGCTAACGCTTGCTACTGAAGCAAACATCACCCACAGACCGAAAAACAACTTAGCATAAGCCTGCGCAGATCCATAATGGCATTTACACGTTACTTATGTATGCTGGTCTCACTCACTATCATCTCTATGGTTTTGACTATTTCAGGGCTTTCAGACATGGGTTGGTCAGACGCTCTATCACGATAAGTCACAGCAATTTTAAATGGGGCTTCAAAAGGATAAACAGGTTCAATACTATCCACCTCGATTCGATCGCCAAGCATGACACTGCCTAAGTGTTTCAAGCTATTGTGCTTAAAATCCAGATTAAACAATCCAAGATACCAAAATACGCCTGAACCTTGAGTCGTCACAATAAAGGGCGCCACAAAGGGCATAGTTTGCATTTTAGGATCATCTTGAATCGGTGCGTCACTTTGGGTGTCCGGCTCTAGAGCGGGATCGAAATTTAACGGTGTAATGCGTAAGTAATCAAGTAATGCTCGACCTTTTACCTCACCATCTTGGTAGTCGCCCATAGCAAACTCTGTTTGTTTGATCTTAATAAAATGAGTCAATGCAACGGACTTGCCGCCCTCAGGCAGCGTTATTTCAACAGGATTGGC
The DNA here is from genome assembly GCF_013248875.1 of Shewanella sp. DC2-4. Taxonomy (NCBI): domain Bacteria; kingdom Pseudomonadati; phylum Pseudomonadota; class Gammaproteobacteria; order Alteromonadales; family Shewanellaceae; genus Shewanella; species Shewanella sp. DC2-4. Next base: position 2,815,371 of record NZ_JABRVR010000002.1, read on the forward strand.
GGTATTTAAGCTAAAGAGTTTAAGCATCACTTCCGATGCATTCGCCACAGGCTTTACCTCAAAAGGTGTCACAGTTTCGATCTCATTCGCCTGAGCCTGAGTTTTTTCATGCGCCATGGCTTCATCGTATTGCATGACCTTACCATCTTCCATCACCATATAAATATCATCATTGGTCATGTTGAAACGGTAAATACCCGCAGCAAGTAAGGCTAATACCACTAAGGTTGCCGCTATGGTTAATTTTACAAACGTACTCATCTTCTCTCCCCAATCGCGCTCGTTATGCGCTACTTTTCTAACACCGATAAACTTCAAATCAATGTCGGAGCAGTATTACAGATACTGAGTTAAAGCGAAGTGGGTAAAGTGTAAAAAATGCCGCTATTTTGAATTTTGTCAGGCTAAGTTCAGCAACATGCCTTTTACTCGACCAATATGATGGGCCGAGTAAATACTCAGCCCAATACATCACTACTTTTCGTTTTTCCACAAGGCTGGGGTTTGGCTTGGTTGCCAATTGCTTTGGGAGAAATGCGCTTGCACTAAGGAATAGATTTTATCTTGATAGGACACAAACTCAGGTAGTTGATAATTATGCTGATCCTGCCAAGCAGGGGCATAGTTATCTAGCGTATCAAAACGATACCCTTGACGTTGAGCTTCTTCAACAAAACGCTTAATTTTAGGCAAGTTGATGGTTGCACCTTGTCCGCGGTGAGCATTCTCAAACAGGAAGTCGTGGGTCAAGATCACCACTTTACCGTCGTGCAAACCATCGCTGCAATCTAAGTTCTGCGTGCGACTGTTAAGAGGGTTCATTGTGGTGCCCGCACAGGTGTTGATCACTTGATTGACTTTTGCCACCAGCTCAACCCCATCGGTCATGGATTCAGCAGGAAAGGCAACGCCCCAATCCTCAGGTCCCCAGTCTAGATCCCAGCCAAATATTTTATAGTCACTCTCGGCGAGCATGTTTTGAATTTGCACCGCAACTTGCGAACTGTTGGTCGAGGTTTCTGCGGTACAAGCAAAAGCAGGATCCCAAGGCGGCACAGTATCGGATGTCGCACACAAGCCGTCGCCTTTGAGTTTACTGGTCACTCGCCAACCATTGGTGTAAGGCAAACGTGCCAACTTAGTCATCTTGTTATTGGGATAACTGGCGGCATTAGGAATAAGTTCAACCACTTTGGCCGTGTTCGTCACAAAATAGGTGAAATCGGTGGCCGCATCTTGATAGGATTTTACAGGCCAGAGTCCAACTTGATTACAATATGCCGCCCCAGATTGCACGCCATCAGTGCAGTTATGCAGCATATGATCGTAACTGTGGTTTGCCAGAATATGACCATCATCTAGCAAGCGTTGTAGGGCGACAGCCGCTAACGCCTCGTTTTCATCCCCTTCGCCATACATATGAAACGCATTAATAAAGAACGTCGCCTTAATATTGGCATCCTTTAACGCATCTAACAGCCCTAAGGTCGCGTCAATTGGACCATCATCAAAGGTAAGGTAAATGGTTTTATCGCTGGCGTAGGCCGCACTTAAGCCAGTACTCAAGCTCGCAACACAAAGCCCAACTACAACGGCTATCGATTTCAGTTTCATGATTTCATCCTATAAATAATGTTTAAAGATGAATAAGTTAGTTCTCTTTACGCACTGGTTAATTCATAACCTGTAGACAGCGAGTTCACTCATCCGTTTAGCTTATCTATAGTGAGTAATCCCGCCGGCATTAGTTATACCATCCTAGCAACAAGCCATACTTTTCTACGCTAAGTCGATAAATCCTGCCTTTGCACCAGTTATACCAATCACATTAAATATCAAATCAGTTCAGAGCCTCACAGGCATTTCAATCCAAGGCGCATTGACGCAGAAATGGTCATTCCCTTTTAAGTCAATGCAACACCGGAGTGGGATGCCTGTGTGGCTACCAAAGGGCGGGTTTCAACGCGCTTTATACTGCGTTTAAGGCTTTCGACAGAGCACCACTATGCCTTCAAGCCTTCGCCTTGTCTAAAGCGCGTTGAATTCCCGCTGAATGAACAGATATTTAATACGATTGGTATTAACTATCCCCCTTACCCAAGGCTTCAAAGACAATAGAAAAATACCAATCCTAGTGTGAAAAGTACCGCATCAACAATTCGATAACAGGTAAGTTAACTGGAGAAAAAAACAACACAAAAGCACTACAGGGATGCAATAACATGTCAGAAGGTCAACTATTTAAGAGCTCTTTGCTCGCATTATGTATCGCTAACGCCTTGTTCGGGATGAGCTCAACCGCAATCGCGGCGGAGCAACAAGAGGCAACCGCAGAAAATATTGAGGTGATCCAAGTACGCGGCATACGTCGCTCGATTGAAGCTTCTATGAATACCAAACGCTTCGCCGACTCCACGGTCGATGCCATCACCTCGGAAGATATCGGTAAGTTTCCCGATAAAAACATTGGTGATGCGCTGCAGCGCATTTCTGGGGTAACGGTCGATAGGCAATACGGTGAAGTGAGTGGGGTCACCATTCGCGGTACAGCGCCAGAACAGAGTCGTATTTTGCTGAACGGTCAAACCGTTGCCAGCACCTCTTGGTATGATCTTGGTCCTGCCACTCGTACCTTCAACATGGAATTATTGTCAGCCGAGCAAGTCAGTGCGGTTGAAGTCCACAAAACGCCAACCGCTAGCCTTGAAGAAGGTGCGCTGGGCGGCACTGTCGATCTCAAAACCCGTAAGCCCTTAGATCTCGATGCTCACACTTATCAAGTGGCGGGTGAGTTGAGCCAAAGCAGCCTGTACGATGAAACAGATCCGAGTGGATCTTTCGTCGGAAGCTGGAAAAATGACGATGAAAAATTTGGTATTTTAGGCGCTTACTCAGTAGAAAAACTCACCAGTGGTCGGCATGTATTAGAATCGCTCAGCGGTTACTATGAATACTTCGCTGCCGATCCTGCACAAGACCAAGAATCAACTGTCGGGGCGTGGGGGATTGGCTCACAGACATTTAGGGCCGAACGTGAAAGGACCAGTGCCCAAGTTACACTGCAATTTGTACCGACTGAAAAAACAGAGTTCACCTTAGATTACTTTAATTTTGAACTCGATATCCCCCACGTAAACCATAACTTCTTAACCGTTGGCGCCCGCGGTTCGGGCTCCACCAACGTAGTAAATAACGCCCAAGGCGGCACAGCATCGGCAACGATTCTGCCAGCGTATGCGTCGATTATTTATAACCCTGTGGTACGCCACGCGGTCAATATGAAGTCTGACGTACTCAACTTAACCGGAAAATACGTCGGGGACAGTTTCACCCTTAGCGGCGTCATTGGCCAATCGACCTCAGATGGCGGCACCCAAGGCGGCTCATCTTCTTGGTGGATCCCTGCGACGGACCAAGGCGGCAAAATTGGCGATCCCGCCTTCCCTAATGGTCAAGGCAGTGTCGATGGTGGCTTTAGTTACGATGCCACAGGTCCCTATCAAGTGGTGCTCACGAGCCTAGATGCCAACGATGCTAGCCAGTTCAAGCATGCGCAGGAAGCCAACTACGAAACCACAGTGCAAGATCATAAAGTCACCTACGCACAATCCGATTTCGAATATCAACTCGATCATGATTTTATTAATAAAATTGCGGTCGGGATTAAGTACAACACCAGTGATTTCGAGCGTAATGCCTTCAACCGTAACCCCGCAGAAATCCTAGGTTTCGTGCCCAATGGCAATCTTGCCAACTGGAGCGATGGCGTGCTATCTGGCCTGCATTCCCAGAGTGGCGGCAATATACTCGACTCCTATGCCAAGTTAGATGAAGACAAATGGTGGGCATTTATCAGCGAGAAATACGCCAATGGCGAGTTAGTGGAAGTCGCCGATCTCGGTAACACCTTCACTGTCGAAGAGGATATGTTGGCCCTGTATGCCCAAGCGGATTTCAGCGGCGAATTCTACCGTGGTAACTTTGGTTTGCGTTACGTTAACACAGACCAAACCTCAACCGGTTTTGCCGATGGCAAACCCTACAATGAATCCGTTAATTACGATAATTGGTTACCGAGTATCAACGTCGCCTTCGATCTACAAGAAGATCTAATCCTACGTGCCTCGGCCTCTGCCGTGATGGCACGTAACAACTACAGCGATCTTAAACCTGGGTTAGCGATAGCGAAAAACTTTGGTACTGCGACCGGCGGTAATCCCAATTTAAAACCCTATAAGGCGAATCAAGCTGACCTTGGCATCGAATGGTACTTCACTGAATCTTCTATGCTGTCGGCAGCCTTGTTCTACAAAGATATTGATAACGTAGTGTTTGTCACTGAGTCTACTCAATACATTGAAGGTTGCGGCGCATCAGAATCCGAGTGGGATAAATGCCGTGTCACAGCCCCAGCCAATGGCGGTAGCGGCTCTGTTACTGGGCTTGAAATCCAGCTACAACATAACTTTGAAAGCGGTTTTGGCTTCTTAACCAACTACACCTATGTTGACAGTAAAAGCACTCGCCCAGATGGCACCGAGCAGATGATTGAAGGCGTATCAGAAAACTCCTTCAACGGTTCACTCTTCTACGAAGATGATGTGTTCAGCGCCCGTATCGCCTATAACTGGCGTTCAGAATACTTAGGCGTAGGTAATATTCAAAACGTGTTAAACGACAGCTATCAACAAGTGGATGCCTCGATTATTTGGCATGCAATGGAAAACTTAGATATCTCACTCGAAGGGGTTAACTTAACCAATGAAGTGGTGCAATCCTATGATGTTAAATACGGATTAACCCAAAACACCATCGAATTTGGTTCACGTTATTTCGTCGGTGCCAGCTACAAATTTTAATCTTGAGTCACAGCATAGCCGACCTTAGGGTCGGCTTTTTGCGTTGGTAATGCAGAGGGTATAAATCATGAAAGTGAAGCAAGCAATCAGAAAAATCATTATCTTAGGCGGCGGCACCGCAGGCTGGATGGCAGCGGCCGCCCTCGCGAATAACCCCGTATTTGCCGCCATTGAGCTCTGTTTACTGGAATCGGACAACATAGGCACCATAGGCGTTGGTGAAGGTTCAACGCCACACTTAAAACGCTTTATGGACAACTTAGGCATTAGCGAAAAAGATTGGATGGAACAATGTCACGCCAGCTATAAAACTGGCATCGATTTCATCAACTGGAATGGGGACGGGCAGCAATACTTTCACCCCTTCTATTGTCAAATGGATGTGAAACCCGCTGAAGTTTTCTTTATCAACGCCAATGCAAGACGCCGAGGGCATGGGAATGCCGTTAAACCCGATGCATTTTTCTCCAGCGGCGTATTGGCCAAGCACAATCTCAGCCCAAGGCCGAATAAAACAATGCCCTGCGCTAACGAATACGGCTATCACTTCGATGCCACTGAGCTGGCCAATTACTTAAAAGATTATGCCTGCCAACGCGGCGTAAAACACCTCATCGGCGATGTCATTGAAGTTTCAACAACCCAAAACCAACATATAGACGCCTTAATGCTGGCGAATGGCGAACGACTTAACGCCGACTTTTTTATCGATGCCAGCGGCTTTAGCGCTAAGTTAATTCATAAAACCCTAGGCGTACCCTTTCAATCCTTCGCCAATGAACTGCCCAACGACAGCGCAGTCACTGTACCTGTTCCTGTACCTGCATTAATGGACTCCGCTCAAACACAGCAAACCCATGATCTACAAAACCATGCATTGCAAACCCAAGCACAGCAAGCCAAGTACCATACCCGCGCCACGGCGCTCAGTGCGGGCTGGCTATGGCAAATCCCCCTTACCCACAGGCTTGGCAATGGCTATGTTTATAGCAGTCGCCACCTCAGTGCCAATGCCGCAGCCAAGGAATTGTTGCACAGTGTTAATCTGCCTGAATCAACCCAAGTACGGTTTCTCAAGATGCGGGTCGGTGTCAGTGACAAGGCTTGGCACAACAATGTTTTGGCGATAGGACTCGCGCAAAGTTTTATCGAACCACTCGAAGCCACGTCGATCATGATGACCCAATTTACCCTTGAAAAATTTATGTCGTTATTCGAGCGCTATCAATTGAATAAGCAGGCAGAGACCTTAAGTCGACAAACACTCAATCAGGCGGTCATGCAGTTAGTGCTCGGCATAAAGGATTATATTCAGGCCCATTATGTCACCAGCCAGCGCAGCGAACCCTATTGGTTGGCGGCGAGAAAAGTCACCATTTCCCAAAGGCTGACGCAACTATTGCAAGCTTGGTATCAAGGGGAAGACTTTGATTTACTGCTTTACCAATACGATCAGCAACTCGCCTACTTTCGCCCTTCTTGGTATGCGCTGTTAGCGGGAATGGATTACCGCGACCCAAAACTGAAGCGCCCATTTGAGCCGATTTCAGCGGAGATCACGGCGCAAGCGATACGCTACAGCCAAACCTTAGTGGAGCAGTATTTTCAGCCTAAGCATCCGTGATAAGAATGGTTAAATTGCCCTTTGTTTACTGCTAAAGCACTGACGAAAACGACTCGGCGTGACACCTTTAAATTGAATGAAACGCCGATTAAAATTAGATAAGTTGTTGAAACCACACTGATCGCTGATGGTTGATATCGGACTTTGATTTGACAGCAGTAACTTGCACGCCTTAGCTATCCTGAGTTGATTGATAAACTCAGTTAAGGTTTTCTCGGTGCGTTTTTTAAAGAATCGATGGAAATGATTGGTGCTCATGTGCGCTAACTTTGCCAAATCCTGTGCCGACAAGGCCTGAGTGTAATTGTCATAAATATGCTCAATCACTTTATCGAGCTTTTTCACGGTAAAGTCGAGTTTACTACCGTGGGTAAACAAGGTGCTCGACAAGAGTTCTTGCTGACTATCCTGTTGTAATAACGCTAATAATTCCAATAACAAAATATAGCGTCTAAAAGGATTGGCCGTCTCCATCGCGATAAACACACTATGGGCCTTACGCGCCGTTTCCTCACTAAACAACACACCTCGTTTGGCATGGGTCAAAAGTGAATGCAAAGACGCTAACTCACGTTGCTCATTCACAATTTGGTGTAGCCAGACCGCTGGAATTTGTGCCACATAAACGACTTCCTGCACCCTCGCATTCGAAGTGCCGTCTTTTAGCGCGTTGCCATTTGATATCTCGTCAGTTGAAACACCAAGGTTCGCCTCGGATTGCCAGCCGTGGGGCATATCTGGGCCTATGATCACTAAATCATAATCGCCATAACGGGCAATATGGTCGCCCACATAACGCATACCATAACTGTTGAGGGTTAAGCAGATTTCGTACTCGGGGTGATAATGCCAATTGAGATCCATGTGCTCCCATTCATAACGAAAGTAACGCCAAGAACTGTTTTCATCGGGGATCACTTTTTCACACAGAGGTTTCATCCATTAAACTCCAGTTGCTCATTCCTTTACCTTAGCTTCAATCAGCTCTTATAGTTCAACGCCATTCACTCAAGCTAGCCGTTATGCCAACCTGTTAAATTATTCAATTACTTAGACCTTATTTTTAATGCCAGCCTTGACCTATCAGCGCGGCGAAATAGCTGTGCCTTCGCGCACTATTGTCTATAGCAAGTCAGCCTTGCAGTGATACTAAAATCCGCCACTACAATACTATTCTATCCAATGTTAATTAAAGGTAACTATTTTACAAGTAAATAGGTTATCAGCAGAGGCTAAAACATGGTTTTCTCTATGCTCATCCGCAGCAGCTATCTGCTGCCCACTATCTACAGCAAGTATTTACAGCACCTGATGTAAATCAGCCCAATCAGCGCAAACACGATTTGACTATGTGAGAAAAGTATCGACAGAGGCACCATTCGTATCACCACCAAGGCGAGCGTCAAGCCACAATGAATTTCACTTAATTCAATTGGCTAAGCACATGAAACACAAACTCATCATTCTGTTTGTTCTCTGCACTTTCTTTGTGATTTCTTTGATGACCAACAGCATGGGGCCGATTTTCCCTGCGTTAATTGACAGTTATGCTATCGGCCTGACGTTGGCGGGGTTATTTCCCTTTGCGTTTTTTATCGCCTACGGCGTGACATCGATTCCTGCGGGGATTTTGGTGGACAAGTACGGTGAAAAGCGGGTGATCATCTTAGCCTTTAGCCTCGCGTTTATCGGCGCCGTGACTTTTGTGTGTCTGCCCACCTTTAGCATCGCCATGTTTAGCCTGTTTTGTATTGGCACTGGCATGAGTTTATTGCAGGTAGCAGTGAATCCCTTATTGCGACAAGCTGCGGGGCCAGAGCATTTTGCCTTTTTCTCCGTACTGGCCCAACTTGCCTTTGGCGGCGCCGCGACCTTAGCGCCGCTGGTGTATCAGCATTTTGTCGCCTTAGATCAAGCCAGTGTTGCATCAGCCAACTATGTGCAACAGCTATTGCCCGAGAACATGAGTTGGCTCGCCATGTATTGGTTATTCGCCGTGGTCGCGCTCGCCATGGTGCTCTTTGCCAGCCTAGTGAAGATGCCCAAAGTGAATAAACTGGCAGATGAGTCGGCAGGTGCCCTCGAGACCCATTTACGCCTTTTCAAAGATAAAACCGTTTTGAAATTCTTCTTCGCTATCGCCGCCTACGTTGCGCTTGAGCAAGGGCTTGCTAACAGTATCTCAGTCTTTTTGCTGCAATATCATGGTCTTGACACCTTAAGTGTCGGCGCCAATGTGGTTAGCGATTTTTGGTTTTACATGACGCTCGGCTGCCTACTCGGTTTGCTACTACTTAAACTTATCGACAGTCAGATCTTGCTGCTCAGTTTTTCCCTTAGTTCACTGGTTTGTTTTCTGGTGGCGATTTGGGGACCGAGCCAACTAACATTAATTTGTTTCCCATTGGTTGGCTTTTTCATTTCTATCATGTGGTCGGTGATCTTCTCGCTGGCGCTTAATTCGCGCACTCAAGATCATGGATCATTCGCCGGCATTCTCTGTACCGGCATTATCGGCGGCGCGTTTATCTCGCCGATCATTGGTGTTATCAGTGAGCTGTCCGGCGAATTACGGCTCGGGATGTTAGTGCTGTTAATTCCTATGGCATACATAGGCTATGTCGCCCTAACGGCTCGTCCCTTAATTAAAAACACCACATTATTTTCAACAAAAGCGGCCTCAAAGAATGACGAGCCGATGGCAACAAACAACACGAGAGGCAACAAGCTATTATGAGCGTCCTATGTTTAGATCTTGGGGGAACTAAACTGATGTTGGCACAGGTGGAAGGTAAAACCTTACTCGACACTTGGCGGTATCCTGTTCCCGCCGATGGCAATTTCGAACAGTTATTCGATTTCCTCGTGACCTGTATCCACAGCCACCTCACGCCTGAAACCAATGGAGTTTCCATCGGGGTGCCCGGTATGGTGGATATGCACAGCGGCACTTTACTCGAAGTGCTCAACATCCCAGCACTAACGGCAACGCGGTTAGCCCAGCAACTGCAAAATACCTTTGAAATGGATGTTGTTGTGAATAATGACGCTAACCTCTTTGCCCTCGGCGAAGCTGTACTCAATCACAATCAAGACATGCTCGGGATTACCTTAGGCACTGGCGTAGGCGCTGGGGTGATTTTTAATGGTCAGTTGTATTCGGGTAAACATTGCGCCGCAGGTGAAATAGGTAGTTTGAGTTATCGTGATGGCATTATTGAGCACTACTGCTCGGGGCAATACTTCACCACTCATCATCACATGAGTGGCGAGCATTTGTACCAAAAAGCCTGTGAAGGTGACAGCCAAGCGCTACAAGCCTTCGCCCATTTTGGCGAACACTTGGCGCACATGATCGCCCAAACCTTACTGGTATACGATCCCAAAGATATCATCCTTGGCGGCTCAGTCAGCCAAAGCTTTCCCTTTTTTATTGAAGCGCTTAAACAGAAATTGCAAAGCTTAGTCTATGGCCCGCAACTGACAGACTTGACGATTTCAGCCAGCCAACATCACAATGCAGCCCTCATAGGTGCCGCGCAGTGGTTTTTACAACAAAAGGACTCAGCTAAGTGAAAGGACAAATAACACAGAAAGGGATAATAAAGTGGCAGAGGATTAAGACGGCCTTAGTCAGCGGCATGATGGCAGTGCTTCCCGTGGCGTCGGTGCTTTCAATACTTGCGATGCCATCAGTACAGGCCGCCAATGCTGTGCAGGAGGCAAATCATGTCGCGCTGAATCAATTGGCCGATAAGCTCCAATTAAATTATCAGCTAACCGCTAGTTATCTTGAAACCTGTCCCGCTAAAGAAGCCCAATGCTATCGCTCTGCCATTGAGCTGACCTTGCCCACTCAGCTATCGAACGACAAGTTATCCAGCGAAGAGTTAAATCACGGCGACTGGCAAATTTATTTCAGCCAATTATCGCCCGTTTATTTCGTCGATGCGGGTGACTTTAGCATTGAGCATATCAATGGCGATTTACATAAAATCACTCCTAAAGCCAGCTTTAAGGGATTCGTCGCCAATCAAGTTTATCGTATTGAGTTTTATAGCAAAGGCAGCCAAATCACCCGTTCCGAGTTTATGCCAAACTTCTTTGTCGCTATGGGCGATAAGGCGCAGGTCATAAAGAGCACTCAAACAAGGCGCGATCCAGAAACGGGTTTAGCTGAGCAAGACTACCTCGCGCCTTTTAATGCCGAGAAACAATTCTTACTGGCAAAAAACGATGCAACCCCCTTTGCCGATGGCCAGTATTTAGCAGAGCAATATCAAGCCTTCGCCGCAGACAAAGCACCTGACATTAGCGGCAAACTCATCCCCACGCCACTTCATAGCCAAAGCCTAAACTCAGCGCCTTTATCCCTTGCTAAAGGTTATCGACTCACGGCTGCCACTGTCGATTTTAAGGGACGGCAGGCGGCATTTGATTACCTCGATTCTTTAGGCTTTTCGGCCAAGGACAAAGGCACGGCGCTATTATTGCAACTCGATACTCAAGCTCCTAAAGTCGCCAGCACTGGAGCCCATGATAGTGAAATTAAAAGCAGCGAAGCCTATCGGTTAACCATAACAGCTGAGCAAATAAGTATTCGAGCGGGCAGTGAAGCAGGACTCTTCTATGGCCTACAAAGCCTAGCTGGGCTGATCAGTTTAAGTGACGATCAACTCGTCGCCATCGAGATCCAAGACCAACCTCGCTACGCCTTTCGCGGCCTGCATATCGATTTAGCTCGTAACTTTCACTCGCTCGATTTTATTAAACGCATTATCCCACAGCTCGCCGCCTATAAAATCAATAAGCTGCATTTGCACTTAGCCGACGATGAAGGCTGGCGTTTAGCCATCCCCGGCTTACCTGAACTGACCGATGTGGGCGCAAAACGCTGTTTCGATTTAACCGAGCAAACCTGTTTATTGCCACAACTGGGCAGCGGCATAGCGGACGTAAACCCCGTCGATGGCTACTTAACCGTGGCGCAATACCAAGAAATATTACAACTGGCTGATGCTCACCATATCGAAGTGATCCCTTCACTGGACATGCCGGGGCATTCCCGCGCCGCGATAAAATCCATGGAGGCGCGTTATCACCATTACCTCGCCAAGGGAGACAAAGCTAAGGCGGAGGAGTTTTTACTAACTGAATTTGCAGATAAAACCCAATATTCGTCGATTCAGTATTACCACGACAACACACTCAATGTGTGTCTGCCGAGCACCTATCACTTTATCGATACTGTGATTGATGAAGTTAAAAAGATGCACCACGCCGCGGGTGTTCCCTTAGTACATTACCACATAGGCGCCGATGAAACCGCGGGCGCTTGGGTAGAATCCCCCGCGTGTATCGCAATGAAAAAACAAAAAGCCGATGAGTTAACCGGACTGCATTCGCTCAATGGTTACTTTATCGAGCGCGTTGCTAACATGTTGGCAGAGAAAGGGATTATTGCCGCTGGTTGGAATGATGGCATGGGTGAAGTGCGCCCCGAAAACATGCCAGCCCAAGTGCAGTCTAACGCTTGGTCGCAGATTTCAAACAATGGCCATCAAATCGCCCATAAGCAAGCAAACCTTGGCTGGAAGGTCGTTATCTCAACGCCAGAAGTCACCTATTTCGATTTCCCCTACGCTAGCCATCCAGATGAGCGCGGCAATCATTGGGCCTCGAGGGCAATAGACAGTTTTAAGGTGTTTAGCTTTATGCCCGATAATCTGCCTGTACATGCCGAGCGTTGGCACAATAGCTTAAATCAGCCATTTGTGTCGGACGATAGCCACAGCCAGCTCAAACCGGGACACAGGTTTTACGGCTTACAGGGGCACCTTTGGAGCGAAATGGTGCAATCGGACGAGCAAGCAGAATACATGTTATTCCCGCGCATGGTCGCCCTCGCCGAACGGGCATGGCATAAGGCACCATGGGAATTAGCCTATGATTATCAAGGTAAAATTTATAGTCAGCAAACTCAACATTTTGCCCGCCAACTCAATGGCCAAGCCGAGCAAGTCCTCAAACAGGATTGGCAAACCTTCGCCGCGGTTTACGCCAATAAAGTGCAACCTAAGTTAGCAAAAGCGGGAGTTTTCTATCGCATAGCACCGCCTGGAATACGTGTTGAACATCAGCAGTTAGTGCTCAATAGCTTATATCCCAATGCCGAGTTGGAATACCAACTCGACTCAGGACCTTGGCTAAGCTACCGCCAAGCTTTCAAGCTTAATGATGTCAAACACATCCGCGCCAGAGTCAAAGATGGCGCGCGTTACTCTCGCCCATCGACTTGGCAAAACACCCTCTAGTCGTTTCTCGCACAATGTCGGCCATCGTATGTGATGGCCGATGCGTTAATTGACTATTAATACCACTGGTCGATAGGTTAAGCATGAGCTTACATTGAGGCTTTTCAATAACAGCGCAACTCAGGCTATAATCTCGCTATTCGCGATGACACTCTCGTGATAATACTTTATCAAGCCTAAGGATCCGCCAACCGATGACAACTGCTTCTACTAGCCCCTTTGCCGTGTTAAACCAAACCACAGCGACCTCGTTCAATGAACAGAAAAATCTCATTAAACGGGTATTTAAAGGTAAGCCAGTGCAATGTCCTAGCTGTAAACAGACACTTAAAGTGATATTGCCAGAGCAGGCAAAAGCTGAACAAGCCGCAGGAATTTACTGTGCTAAGGGCTGCACAGATATCGAACTCGATATGGAAGCCGTCGCGGGACTCTAATCATTCCAGAGCCAACCCATACTGGCATTAGCTTCACATCGACGGCCAAGCGACGATTACAACAGTCACTGTAATTCGCCGTTATAAAGTAAATATCTTTTTAATTATCAATGAGATTATTTAAACTAATCACGGCAGTTGCTTAAGCTGCCCACGAAAATAGTGTCGATAATAGCCCACCAAATTACTGCCAATAAAGAGTACCTCCATTAACACTGCCACAGGCGATCCCACTAAGGCATTGTGAACGAGCCAAAAACTGGTTCCGACTATCATAAGCAGTCTGAGATCTTTATCCCTTTGACAGAATGCGGCGCGGGTTTGAAACAAGGTGCCTATACAACTGATCACAGTCGTTACCCCATTAAAGGTCACAATGCTCATCACAAGTGCAGCAATAGAGAAACACCATAGGGCTACTTTTGAGGTGGTAAAAATACTGGTGAGATAACGCACTGTGGCTATGCCCATTAAGCCTGCGGCAGTCCATTGCTCCAGCAAACAAAAATGAATTGAAATCAAGATGCCAGACACAAAAAGGCAGGCGACTATCCGCTCCCGCGCCTTAAATTGAAATGAAATCAGATCGAAGATAATGGCTATCGCCACCAAAATTTGAGACAAAGTAAACGCAGTCAACTTATTAAGCTCCTTCGCTTTAAGTAATAATGCGCACTCTGATTGAAAGCTTTGTAGACTTGAGAGCGCAACTTAAGGCGCAGCATCATGGGAATCGCGATTTAGCGCATTAACTTAAGTTAACTGGGAGCAAAAACCGTTAAAGAGAGTCTTGAAGTCGTCGACGCATACGCGACAAACTGATTGCCGTAATGCCAATATAATTAGCTAGCTGACCTTGGCTTAACCGCTCAAGCCAAAGTGGTGAATGTTCGCGTAAATACAGATAACGTTGCTCAGGTGTGTGCAGCAGTAAAAAGGCTTCCTTTTGTTCTTTATACAATAATTGCTGTTTAAGTAACCCAAGTTGCACTGACTGTAGCGAAGTATCATCCAACACGGATAATGGCATTTGGATAAGTTTACAGGCGCTTAAAGCTTCTAATTGGTAACGAGCGGGAATTTGCTTAAGCCAACTGACATACAAAAAACACAATTCACCCTCGAAATAAAACTCCTTACAGCGCTCTGTGCCCTCCTGAGTATAATGGCAAGCGCGCACGATACCATCCACAACAAAATATGCCTGTGACTGCTCATTTCCTTGGCCAAGAAGCACCTCTCCCGCCGGCACGTTCAACGCTTTAAACTGTGGTAAGTAACGTTCAACAGCAGCTTGACTCGCCCCTAACGCAATCAAATATTGTTGCAGTGGCTGGCAAGTTGGCACCAGCAATACGGCAGTCTTTTTTACGTCATCAGGTTCAATCATGCGAGCAACTCAGCGATTTATCACTAAACACTTAACCACTGCCATTCGAGTAAGGGTTCAGCACTCGCTTGCAGGCCACGGCTCAGCGTGACGTTAAATACACTTTTAGCGGGAATGCTTCCCACGCCCTTGGGCGTGCCTGTCATTACGATATCGCCCTCATCGAGACTGATAAATGCCTGTAGCTCGGACAATATGGTCTGAGGTTTGTAAATCATTAAATCGATATGCCCCTCTTGAACCAAGTTATCGTTGATACTCAAGGTGAAATGCAGCTGTGCCTCTGCATCATCAATCGCCACAAACGGACTGAATAACGCAGCACCATCGAAGGCTTTTGCTCGCTCCCAAGGTAATCCCTTAGCTTTTAACTTAGTTTGCAAATCACGTTTTGTGAGATCTAAACCGACGGCGACGCTACTGAAACGGCCATTTTGAAACATAAAACACAGCTCGGTTTCATAATGCAAGGTTTCCCCTTGATGCTCAGAATGAAGCACAGTCGAAATGGCCGAGTTGGGCTTTAAAAATACCACCATATCCACGGGGATTTCGTTACCTAATTCATGGATATGCTCAACATAGTTACGCCCAATGCAGAGAATTTTTGTCGGTACGATAAGGTTTTCACCTAACACGACTGATTTCATCTTTAATCCTTTTCAAGATAGGGTTGAGATTATTTTAAATAATAAAACCAATTAGTTAACCTAAATTAAATCTAAACGTTCAATTGAACTAATCACTGTACTTATGACGAACTCTGCTACACTTAAATCAATATTTCAACGAAAACAGCGATCTAACCATTAATAAACCCATTTTACAGGGACAGTCATAGAAGAGGTTTTCGCACTATGTTAACGCTTACCATAAAACAAAAAATCATCTTTAGTTTTAGTGCAATTGGCGCGCTGCTCATCGCTGGTAGTAGCTTTTTCTACTATTCACTCTCCCAAGTGCAAACCGCCTATCAAAATATTGAAACCTTAGCCGTACCCGTGCAAAAGCAGAGTAATAGCTTACAACTAGTGCTATTAAAAATGTCACGCCTTGCCACCTTGGCCCATAGTCAGCAAGACACTGCCGCCTTAACCAAAAGTCAGCAAGCATTTACCGCGCTGCAGAAGAAATATCAAAGTATCGAAAATGAGTTAATTGAGCGAGTTGCAGATCAACCGAAGATGCAAACATCCCTAAACGAAGCGCAGGCAAGATACCAAGCCTATTTGCAGCAAAGCCAAGCCATGTTTAGCGCTAAACTCGCCAATGAACAAGCAAAACGGCAGTACCTGCAACTCTTTGAGCGCTTTAACCATGCCAAGACCAACGCCAGTAATGCGATGATTGATCTCGAAACTCTTTCCATCCCCGATAATCCCACTTTACTCGAAGAAATTGTCGGCACAGGTACTCGCATTGACGACATGCTCTATACGCTAGCCAACACTATGGGGGAACTGATCCACACTCAAAGTTTGGATGTTATTCAATCGCACCAACAGGATGTCGGTATTTTACTGGGAAATCTCACCACTAACTTTACCTTTTTAAAACAACAAACTGATGGGCTTGATACCTTAGGCCTACTGCAAACATTCGAGCAAGAATATGCGATTATCAATACCTTACTCGCATCGCCTGCCGAACTTTATAAAGTGCAGGAAGCCGTAGTTGAGGCACAACGACAAGCAGAGCAACATTACCTCGATGCCGATAAAGAGTTTAATGCGAATAATCTCGCCTTAGATAAGTTAATCAACTTAGCCGACCGCCGATTTACCAGCCTGCAAACCATCGCCAGTAATGATATTCAACAGGGTCAAACCTTAGCGATTGTACTAGCACTGGTATTTATCGTCATGGTGAGCTTTATCTCTTTCTTCACCTCCAAGGCCATGCTCAATCCTTTGGCCTTAGTGAACGGCGCACTTGCCAGTATCGCTCGAGGGGATTTATCTAAACGCATTCATAAACGCCATAACGATGAATTTGGTGCCCTAATCGATAACATGAATACCTTGAGTGACGATCTTGCCAAGCTGTTAACCAATATCAGCCAAAATGCCCATTCATTGGACAGCTCTGCCACCCAAACCAATGAGCAAGGCCAGCGCATCGCCAATGCCGCAACGGCGCAAATCAGTCGAGTCGATGAAACGAAAGCCTTGGCAGAACAGATGTTTACTAGCTCAAATCTAGTGACAGAACAGGCCAGTGAGTCGGCGAGACAAATCAGTCAAGCCTCGAAATACGGTAATCAAGTGAAGCAAATTGCCGATGATAATCGCAATAAAATTGCCGAACTGAGCGCCCGTTTAAGTAGCTCAGTTGAAGTCATGTCTCGCTTGAGCATTCAAAGCGATAATATTGGCAGCATTTTAACCACCATTAGCAGCATTGCCGAACAAACCAATTTGCTGGCACTGAACGCCGCCATTGAAGCCGCCAGAGCGGGGGAACATGGACGGGGTTTTGCCGTCGTGGCCGATGAAGTGCGATCACTTGCCTCACGCACCCAAGCCGCCACCGCCGAAATTCAAACCATGATCACGGCCCTGCAAAAAGAAACGTCCACGGCAGCCGATGCGATTACTACAGGGCAAAATCAAGCAAATGAGTGTGTCGGACAAAGCCAAACCCTGCAGGATGCTATCGCTCACATAGAAAGCACCTTACATACCCTCAATAAAATGAGTCTAGAAATCACCCATGCCGCCCACGAGCAGTTAGATTACAGCCAGCGGATTGAGTCGAGCATGAGTGAGGCGGCACAATCTGCAGACCAAAATGCCAATGAAGCTATGGACATGGCCAAACGCAGCAACGAAGTCACTCTGCTTGCCCATTCACTCACCAGCTCAGTGGAACGGTTTAAACTATAGAGGTGATGGGACCTAGAATCTAGGCATATTCCATCAGGAATTCATCGAGCTGTTCGTTGGCAATTTCAATCTCGTCACCTTCGAACTGGGCGATATGAAACATACCCTCACCTTCGTTAGTCACAGGGATATTACTTATTCCTATGATAATACCGTCGGTTGGCGCGCGAATGGCCACACTGTCACCGCCGTGGGGACTGACGATATGGGCAATGATATAACCCTTAGTCACCCGCTGGCCAAGTTTAAGCTTCATATTCACTAAACCATCGGATTCACTGCGAACCCAATAACTGCGAATAGCACTGACACTCGCGCCTTTGTTACTCACTCGCCCTTTAAGCATATCTAAACTGCGCATCACATTGAGCACACCTTTGAGGCCAGATTTTATCGACAACTCGCTAAAACGTAACGCCTCTCCAGCCTCATATAAAATGCAAGGAATGCCCTGTTGATTAGCATAACCTCGCATAGAAACACTGCGCGCTTTAGAATGCATAATAAGCGGCGCACCAAAGGCATTCGCCATGGCCAGCATAGTCTCATCATTAGTATCACAGCGAATTTGCGGCAAATTATCCCTATGGACGGCCCCTGTATGTAAATCAATCACATGGGTTGCATGAACTAATAACTGAGTGGCAAACAGATTAGCTAAACGGCTTGCGAGCGCCCCTTTGCTAGAACCAGGAAAGCAACGATTTAAATCGCGCCGATCGGGTAAATAACGGGATTGCTGAATAAAACCAAACACATTAACTATTGGCACCACAATTAACGTGCCCGTCAGATTCTTGGGATTCACTCTGGCTAATAAACGCCGACAAATTTCGATACCATTGAGTTCATCCCCATGAATAGCGGCACAAACCAGTAAAGTCGGGCCAGGTTTGGCTCCGTGAAACACTTCCACATGAATATCGAGTTGCGTATCGGTATACAACTTAGCGGCTGGCAGCTTGATCCCTAATTGCGTCCCAGCTGTGACTCGTTTTCCCGCTAATTCAAATGCTTCACGTCTTTTTACCATGGCAACTCCCTTGTTCTATCAAATGTTATCCCGCGCGGTTGGCTCATGTTTACCGCATTTTTGCCAAAGTAATCCGCTATTGCATATCAGCCTACTTTAAAGACTAAAGTGGAATTTTAAACGAATTATTGCGGCTCAAATTGGTTCAGCCAAGATTTTAAAATCTGCAGCAACACAGGCCTATCTTCAACGCTCACGCCCGCGAACAACGCACTTTGACATTGAATATGCTGCGGTAATGCCTTATCAATGAGCGCCTTACCCTCAGCAGTTAACGAGACATGGACGGCGCGGCGATCTTCCTTACTGTGCTCCCGCTCAATCAGCCCCTTATTTTCGAGTCTGTCTAAACGACTGGTCATAGCGCCAGAACTTAGCATCATGCTCTGATAAAGTTGCGAAGGCGAGAGTGTGAACGGCTCTCCCGAGCGCCTTAACGTCGCGAGCACATCGAACTCCCCCTGACCTAAGCCAAATTCGGCGTGGCATTGCAGCAGTACCACTTCGATATATTTCGTTAAACGAGCGATTCGCCCGAGCACAGCCATAGGGATCAAATCCTCACTCACCCCTTGCTGTTGCCACTGTTCAACAATTCTATCGAGGCCATCTTCTTTGGTATTCGAATCCGCTTTCTTTTTATCCGTAGAACTCGCGTTAGTATCCGCAGGACTGGCATTAGTTAGCGTCATTTTAGCTGTCATAGGTTTATCTCAATATAAAGATTCTTTACATCATTCTTTACATCTTAGTCATTTTCTCGCAGAATTAAAATATCTTTACATCAAGATACATCTGAAAGAGATTCTTTTTGAATTGTAGTGATGTAGTTTCAACCTACTGTTGTTGAAAGGAAATCATCATGAGTATGCTAAATGCTGCTACAAATCACTTTTTCAGCAAATCAAACTCAGCTTATTTTTGGAGACAATCCATGCGATCCCCCCTGACAGAGAAAGCGAATTTATTGCTGCTCGGACTCGCGTTCATCCTTATTGGTCTAAATCTACGGCCCATTCTCGCCTCGGTTGGGCCTTTACTGCCCAGCATACAAAAGGATATCAGTTTAAGTTTTACCTTAGCGTCTATGCTGACATTGCTGCCCGTGCTCGCAATGGGACTGGGCTGTTTTGCAGGCTTTAGTATCGCCAAACGTTTAGGATTCAATACCGTAATGACAGGATCATTGCTACTGCTGATCGGCGCAACTGCAATGCGCTTTTGGGCGATAGATGCCAATTGGCTTATCTGCTCGGCATTACTGGCAGGGGTCGCAATCGCCCTCATTCAAACCATAATGCCCGCCATGATTAAGCTTAATTTCGGTGAACGGGTCCCCTTAATGATGGGGCTTTACGTCACCGCCATTATGGGTGGCGCCGCATTAGCGGCGAGTAGCGCGCCTTTTATCGGGATGAACTTAGGTTGGCGCGCGGGTCTAGGCCATTGGACTTGGCTAGGCATATTCGCACTCGTGCTGTGGCTCCTGATTAAACATAAAGCCGCATTACCGAGCCAAGCAAAAGAGCAAGCTTTGCAACTTAACTTTTGGCGTTTTCGTCGCAGTTGGCTATTGGCGATATTTTTTGCATTAGGCACAAGTTGTTATGTCTGCGTACTTGCATGGTTAGCCCCCTACGCAGTCGAGCTAGGTTATAGCCAAACTCAATCTGGATTAGTGTTAGGTTTCTTAACCAGCATGGAAGTGATCGCGGGCTTAGTGTTTCCTTGGCTTGCCAGCAAGTCGACGGACAGACGCGCCATCATAGCCCTACTCTGCTTACTACAACTCATTGGCTTTATGGGACTGGCACTCGCCCCTCAAGTATCACTATTTTTATGGGCGGGACTTGCAGGATTAGGTATTGGCGGGATTTTTTCCACTCGGGCTGATTGTCACTATGGATCATCAACAAAATCCTATGTTAGCAGGTAAATTAACTGCCTTCGTGCAGGGTGTGGGATATACCATAGCGGCTATCTCGCCTTGGATTGCCGGATTAATTCGCGATAATTTCAACAGCTTTAACAGTGCTTGGTTATTACTCGGTGGCTTAAGTGTGATCGCGTGGATATTATCTTGGCAATTTAATCCGCAGGGCTATGCACGCCAATATCAAACCACCCGCTGCGTATCTTAACTACCTAACTCAACATAAAAAAACCGCCATGTCGGCTAACGATCATGGCGGTTTTTTTTTGTGTTGAGCTAAATAAATCGCGCTCACACTAAGCGAAACTTAAGACTTTTTAACGAAGCACGTCAGAATCACAATACGAGTACCGTTAACGCGGCCTTCGATATGCTCTGGGTTGTTGGTCAAAGCAATGTTACGCACAGCTGTGCCACGCTTAGCCACAAAGCTAGTGCCTTTCACGTTTAAGTCTTTGATGATGACCACAGTATCACCAGCGTTGAGCACTGCACCATTACTGTCTAACGTTGGCGTCGCATCGTCACCTGCTGCGGCAACTTCGGCATCACCCCACGCTTTTAAATCGTCTTCAAGGTAAAGCATATCCAGCAAATCTTGCGCCCAGCTTTCGCCATTTAAGCGCTTAAGCATACGATATGACATCACTTGAACTGCCGGTACAGGACTCCACATGCTGTCATTCAGACAACGCCAGTGGTTCATGTCCATGGTATCTGGTGCCGCAATTTGGCCACTGCAGGTTTCACAAATCATGATCTCATTGTCACGGCCATCGGAGGCTGGCAGATCATAAATAGAGAGTTCAAGCTCGCTGCCACACAGTTCACACTTGCCGCCACAGCGACTTAGCAATTCATTTTCAGTCATTTTTCTGT
This sequence comes from Shewanella sp. DC2-4, assembly GCF_013248875.1. Taxonomy (NCBI): domain Bacteria; kingdom Pseudomonadati; phylum Pseudomonadota; class Gammaproteobacteria; order Alteromonadales; family Shewanellaceae; genus Shewanella; species Shewanella sp. DC2-4. The sequence goes on from NZ_JABRVR010000002.1 coordinate 2,836,725, forward strand.
TCTATATGCCTAGTAAAACGCGGATTATGCCATAAACTGGCATTTTTCGGCAGGGGGCTGAGGCAATATAACCCTATTTTTTATGAGCTATATATGCCTAGTCCACACAGCCTTGGTGATTAGTCTTTAAAATTCATAGGCTAAACTCAAACGAACATCACGCCCTGCGGCGGGTATCCCATCGGAGAGAAACGGCACCACTTGCAGATCCGTAAGATTTTTTACCATCAAACGCACACTTAATCCCTTTAAGATGGCTTGAGGTTCATAGGCGAGATACACATTCTGTAGGAAATAATTCTCGCTTGGCGACTCGGCATTAAAGATATCACCGTGGGGAACATTGGTTTGCGCATCATACCAAGCGCCCTGCCAAGCGATAGAAATGTCATCTGTGATATACATGCCTAAACGCAGACGAATATCGAGCGGGGCTATGTTAGCTAAATATTCATCGTCATCTTGGCTATCTCTGAGTGACCCATTGTGCTGTCCTTGCAGCCATGAAACCGCAAGATCACTGAACACATCTTGATAGCGATATTGGGCTTCAAAATCGGCACCGTAAATATGGTAACCATCAAGATTTGTGTAACCACTTTGAATTAACTGGTTTTTATCAGACTTAGCTCCGCGGCGCTGGGCAATATCATCACGACCTAAATTGGCAAACAGGGTGATTTGCGTCGACAAGGCATCCTCATTGGCAAGTACATGCTGATGCTGCGTCATTAGGCCTAATTTGAAGGCATGTAAGCGTTCGACATCAATGTCGCGGCTCGTGCCGGTAATGCTGGCTTTAGCGTATTGCACGGCATAAATCTCATCCACCACAGGGGCTTGCAAGCTATAAGCGTAATCAAAGTTTAACCGAGCGTGATTTGTCAGTTGATAATCTATGCCTAATCTTGGTGAGAATCCCGAATGATGGGTTGAGCTATAATCATGGCCCGCAGCAATATCGTTGTAATCTGGTGCAATATTTGGTCGACCTATGCTGTAGATAAAGTCATATCGCAGCGAGGGAGTCACAGTTAAGTCATTAGTAAGATGAATTGCATCGCGAATATAGGCAGCATAGGTATCTTGACGGCCTTCAGGTTGGTAGTAAGGTGTGTACCAGCCAAAGTTTTTCTCGGGATTTGTTTCATAACTTTTGTTAAACACTAACGAAGTGCGGTCAAGACTACGGTACTGTAATCCTGTGGTGATCTCATGATCGCCAATCAAGCTCAAGTTGTTGATATCAATGTAGTCACGTTTATAGTCTAGCCAAGATTCGTGACCGAAGTTGCCTACGGAAACCGTCATTTTCTCCCACGCGATATCGGGTCTTACCCAGTGGCGTGCATTCGCCGAATGGGAAATCACCACTTGGGTATCGATCAGGGGATTACTCGGCGAATAGCGATAATTAGCCGACCAAGTGTTATCTTCATAGGTGTTGTAGGCGGTTGTGGCATACAAAGCCTGCTCGTAGGAACCGTACTTTTTGATGTTGTAGTCCGAAATTGCAGGCATAGGGCCACGGCGATTAGCCCAAGGTTTGCGGCCCTCATCAAGATAATGGGTCACGCTCAAGGCTAATTGGTGATCGCCCTGCGCGTAATCCATCTTACCTAGGTAGTTATTTTGCTCATAACCTGAATATTCAAACTCTTCACCATTGGCTAAAGTGACATCCCCCGCATCGCGACGCGTAAGATGCAGCAAGCCAGATAGATGTGAATTCACGCGGCCATAAACTGTCCCCGTATAACCCATAGCGTCATTATTGCTGGCGTAGCTGGTTTTGGCCCGCGCGCCAAGTGATTGATCATATTTAAGAAAATCATCGGCCGATTTAGTGACCACATACATGGCACCACCAAAACCCCCATTGCCCGAGCGCACATCATGGGCACCCTTAATCACTTCCACTCGCTTGATGAGGTCAGGATCGAGGAAAAATGAGCCGTAGCGATACTGCTCAAATCCCACCGGAGCATTATCCACATAAACGTTAAAATCTTCAGTCTCGCCAAAGCCCCAGATATTAATCCGCTCACCGCCGCTGCGGGTACCACCATCGACATGCGCCCCCGCCATATCATCGATCACTTCGGCGAAAGTTGTCGCCTGCATCTCCTCGATTTGTTCCATGGAAATAATCGCTTCACCGGGTTTAGCGACTGTGATGGCCCTGCGATATTGCTGCCCATGAACCTGCAGGATCTCAATCGGCTCAACCTTAGGCTCGCCCAATACCTCAGCGGCGTACAACGGCATTGAGGGCAATATACATAATCCCATGAGCGACAGATTTCTATTCGCTTTCCACTTATCACATTTAGGCAGGCAACCCATTCAACGTCATCCTATTAACAAACCAATCTAAAAATAGGGCGGCATTATAGGCACTAACGAACAAGATAAGAATAGTTCTCACTTAGCTTTACGTGTAAATAACCGACTTATTGAAAACAAGGTAGAAGCGGCACAATGCAAAAATTTAAGTGAAGATCTTGCCGAAGGATGGCAGTATTGGCACCCAACTTGGCAGTCTTAACTATCGTGTTTTAACTATCGTGTTTTAACTATCGTGAGTAAGAACGAGCGGGCGATACGGGAGGATATGTCAGCAACTCACCTTGCTCCTCAATCGGCATTAATACTGCTTGTGCTCGGTTTATCTGCATTAATAAGGTTCCCTGATAATGGCCACTCTAACAACTAAAATCCCCATCGCGACTGGTGCAACGTTCAGCGCGGCGAGCCTGCAATTTTTAAATCAACTGGCACAAAACAACTCCCGCGACTGGTTTAAAGCCCATCAGGCGGAATACGAAGAAACAGTGCGAACGCCTGCACTGCAGTTTATCGAGCAAATGCAGCCCAGTATCCTCGCCCTCTCGCCTAGGCTCACTGCCGTACCCAAAAAAGTCGGCGGCAGCTTGATGCGTCCCCAGCGAGACAGCCGTTTCAGCAAAGATAAAACGCCCTATAAAACCAATGTTGGCATTCAATTTCGCCATTTTCAGGGCAAAGACGTGCATGCGCCGGGACTATATTTACACATTGCCGAAGATGGCTGTTTTATTGCCGCAGGGATTTGGCACCCAGAATCGAAAGCCTTAAATGCCATTCGCACTTGTATCGATGAGAATCCCAACGGCTATAAAAAGGCGCTACAAACCTTACAAAGTCATGGATTTAATATGGATGGCGATAGCTTAACTAGACCACCAAAGGGATTTGATAAAAACCACCCTATGCTGATAGAGCTAAAACGAAAAGATTTTATCGCAGTTAAAAATATCGCCTTTGAGGAACTCTGCCGCCCAGATGCAGCCAGTTTTTGTACCGAGCAGTTTGCATACTGCACTCAACTGATGGCCTATCTGTGTTTTGCGCTGGACTTGGATTTCTAGAAATAGACTTTTAAAAATAGACTTTTAAAAAATAGATTTCTAAAAACATGGCCTAGGCAAAACCTAGGCCAATCAAACTATGTCATTTACAGTTATGCCGTCTGATTAGTACTCAAACTACGTAAATAGTCTTGCAATACAACAAACGCATTGTCTAATAACTCATATTCGCCCGCCTTGCCTAACACTCTAATCCCTTGTAATTGCAGCACTAAAAAAGCAGCAACTTGATGTGATTGCACATGGGCTAATAGCTCTCCACGCGCTTGGCAAACTTGTAACACTTGGGTGAATGAGGTCTGTAATCGACAAAATAATCGCTGACATTCCTGCAGCACACTTTCATCGTTAAGGCTCTTTTCGAGCACAGCATTTTGCATAAAACAGCCATACTTTTGCTCCCGCTGCAAAGCAACAAAGCGCGCTAAATAAGCTTCTATTTCAGCTAAGCCCGCTTTTTCATGCAGCAAAGTATCTGAAGCGCCAAAGGAGTAGTTATCGAGGTAGAAACTGAGGCACTCGCGATAAAGATTCTGCTTGTCGCCGAAACTGTTATAGAGACTAAATCGATTAATGCCTAAATGGCCGACGAGAGCGGAAATCGAGGTTTCGGCAAAGCCCTTTTGCCAAAAAAGCTCCATCGCCAATATGAGTTTTTCTTGCCGATCAAAATTACAACTCCGTGCCATAGCCTGCGACCTAATCTCTTGAATACGCGTTCACGATCAGCTTTACAATTCCTCTTTACCACTCTTCTCTTTACTGCAGAAAGTTGAGGGGCAAATCATTCTTGACTGATCGTTTAGATATAGCGTAAATTCTAACCTAACCGAACGTTCCGTTAAAGCCTTATATGCCCGAATCGAGCATAAAGCACTGATAAAAACTAAAGGACTTTAGATGAAACTCTACGAATTAGCTCCGACTCCCAGCGCACGCCGCGTCAGTATTTTTCTTGCGGAAAAAGGCATAGAAGTGCCAAGAGTGAACGTCGATATCCGTGGAGGGGAAAATTTAAGCGCCGAGTTTAAAGCCAAAAGTGTAAATGGTCGCATTCCACTGCTCGAACTCGATGATGGCAGCTACCTGTGTGAATCAGTTGCCATTTGCCGCTATTTAGAAGAGGTCCACCCGAGTGAGCTTTCACTGTTTGGTAATACACCGCTTGAGCGCGCCACAGTAGAAATGTGGCAACGCATCATAGAGTTACAAGGATTAATGGTCGGGTTTCAAGCCTTTCGTAATTTAAGCGGCGTCTATAAAGACAGGGAAAATTGTGTCGAGTCTTGGGGCGCAGAATCACGCCAAAGGGTCATTGACTTCCTACCAAGCTTAGACCAACAATTGAGCAAGTCAGCCTTTGTTGCAGGCGATGCATTCAGTATTGCCGATATTTCGACTTACGTTTTTATCAGCTTTATTAAGAACTTAGATATTGAAGTCACTGACAGCTTGCCACATCTCAAGGCTTGGTTCAACACTATGGCGCAGCGTCCTGCCATAGTATCGTTAACCCCTAAAAAATAGCGGCGCTAATGCCTGATGATGAATATTCATGGGCACTAAAGTGAGTAGCTATAAGCGTTATAACCTTAAGGAATCATCATGATAGATTTATACACAGCCGCGACCCCTAACGGTTTTAAAATTTCCATCGCACTGGAAGAAATGGGACTTGAATATCGCGTCCATAAATTAGATTTCAGCACCAGTGAGCAAAAACAGCCCGAGTTTATCGCCATCAATCCCAATGGTCGCATTCCCGCCATTATCGACCGCGATAACGAGGATTTTGTGGTATTCGAATCGGGTGCGATTCTGCTGTATCTCGCCGAAAAAACAGGTAAATTCCTGCCAGCCGATCCTAAAAAGCGCTCACAGGTAATCCAATGGTTAATGTTCCAAATGAGCGGCGTCGGCCCCATGATGGGACAAGCCAACGTATTCTTTAGGTACTTCCCTGAAAAAATCCCTGCAGCAATAGAACGTTATCAAAAAGAAGGTCGACGTTTATTCGAGGTTATGAATACTCAACTAGCTACAAATCAATACCTTGCTGGTGACGAATACACGATTGCCGACATCGCAACTTGGCCTTGGGTGCGGATCCACGAGTGGAGCGGCATCAATATGGAAGGTCTGACACATTTGCAACGTTGGTTAGATGAATTAGCACTCAGACCCGCGTGCCAAAAAGGCATAGTCACGCCACCACCGGTGGAAATGAGTGATGAAGAACGGGCTAAGCAAATCCAAAAGATGGTGACGAAATAATCACCTTCCAAGCGGTAATTGAGCGATAGCCTGCAAATAACCCTTTGGTACTGAATGCACTATGAGTCTCAGTGACCCAACCACAAAAAGCCCCGCAAGTTGATGCGACTTTGGGGCTTTTTTTCTGCCTGTTATCGGGCAAAACTGCTACACTCTGCGCCACTTATTTTTCCCCTCTGTTACAGTTATGCCTCCTACATAAGGCGCTGCCACAGAGAGCATAATTCAGGCTAAATTTATGGGTAATCCAAGCAGCTTCTCTTCCGACAAGGCATCCAACTCAAACACATCGTCAGCGTTAAATGCAGAGGCGAGCACTCCAGCGCAAAAACGTGCACTCAGTTACGCCAGTACAATTAAGCAATTATTCGATGAAATTCAAAGCAGTAAAATGCCCGCCGACCGTATTCTGGCCAACTACTTTAGAGAACATAAAAAACACGGCTCGAAGGATCGTAAAGTCATCCGTGAATCTTTGTTTAGTCTATTTCGTTGGTGGGGTTGGTTTCAGCGAGTAGGCGATCAACAAGAATCAGCGACTTATTTTGCCAGCCTAAGCGCCAGTGCGTTATTGGAAGCCCATGCTTGGCAAGATATCGCCACTGCTTGGCATGAGTTATCGCAGTCGCCTATCGATTATCAGCACGCTCAAGCACTTGCCGTTGACAATCTCGACGACAAACTGGCACTGATACAGCATTTATTTCCCGCGACTGAGTTTAAACCACAGGATTTATTACCCGACTGGTTCTGGCAAGTGTGTCCTGTTGATGCTGCGCAGCAAACCCAATTAATTGAAGCTATGTCCAGTCGCCCGCCGATTTGGGGCCGCGCGCAAGGGATCACGAGTCAAGCTGCGGCGGCGCAGCTGCAAGCGATAGGTATCGATGCTAGTTATGGTCATTACTTTAACGATGCCATTAACCTTGGCAGCAAGAGTATGAATCTTAATGAAATAGCCCTGTATAAAGACGGTAATATTGAGATCCAAGATTTGGCTTCACAGGTCATAGGGCAAATTTGCGCGCCAGAACCCGATGACCATTGGTGGGATGCCTGCAGTGGTGCTGGCGGAAAAACCCTGCAGCTGCGGTCTTTGATGTTGGCCAAGGCTGCTGATAATAAAACACCCTCTACGGGCAGCATTATATCGTCGGATATTCGCTCCAATGCCCTAGAAGAACTGACTAAACGTGCCCAAAGAGCCCACTTTAACGACATTAGCGTTGCCCGTTGGAAGAGCGATGCCCTGCCGGTATCTGCGGATCATTTCGACGGTGTGTTAGTCGATGCCCCGTGCAGTTGTACTGGCACTTGGCGACGTAATCCCGATATGCGTTGGTTGGATGGTGTTGAAGCCGTGGCCGATAAAGCCGCGTTACAGCTCGATATTTTAAGCCGTAGTAGCAGCGCAGTTAAAGCGGGCGGCATCCTCGTTTACGCCACGTGTTCCTTGTCGCCGCTCGAGAACCAAGACGTGGTGACGGCGTTTTTAAAGCAACATCCAGAGTTCACGCTCACGCCAATACGCCATCCTTTTACGGGTGAACAAACAGAAATGTTGACCGTATGGCCCTTTGAAGCGAATAGTGATGGTATGTTTGTCACGCGTATGCTGCGCGTCAAGTAACACTAACTCATTATTTTGTATCAAAACTTGGCGCCTTTCATTCTGGGCGCCAGTTTCAATCATATAATATAATTTCCGATGATAATTACACTTATCCTTTAATTATCATAATGATAATCCACATATTCCCCATTAAAATCTCAGATACGGCCATTTCAGTGGCAAGATATAGCCTTTGGACAAAACTTTTCACCATCAGTGATGAAATATTTCGCTTTAGCTTCATCTCTCCTTTGGGTAAAAAGATCGGGTGCTGCGAATGGCACAGGTATTTTTGGAATTTTGACCATGTCACACTCCTATGAATTTGACGACGATGATGCGCCATGGGGCGATAACGTCAAAGGTAAGCAAAAGAATAAACGCGTGAAACAGCGCCGCAGAGATACTAAGCGACGTTACTCGGACGATAATACAGAGGTGGATTTCTACCAAAATAAATCGAAGTAACTAAATCTAAGTACCCTTGCTCTCACGGGTTTGTTTTACAAATTCGTTCTGTGCTAAACCTGCCAAATCTGAGCAAGTTGGATAATATCCAACTTGCTACTCAACCCCGTTATCCTCTCTCAAATACTTAATCATTCCAGTGTAAAATCAATGGGCTTAATTGCTTATTTGCCCTATGCTTTTTGGGCTATAACTCCCAAATCATTGGACTTACACTGAAATTTAAGGATGAACGCCATGGAAAAACAGCGCCCCGACTTTATTTATCCCCAAGGCAGTATGTTGATGCACTCGCCCTTAGTGCTAAATAAAGCCGATATGTACGGTTTTTTTCTTAAGGGGAAACAGGAAAACCTGCAACGCTCTATCGATAAAACCCTGAATCAAGTTGCCTGTAGCGCAATGTATTTTAAGGTGCTGTCTCCCTACGTACTGACAACCTTCACTCAAATTGAAAAAGCATATTCCGCTTATCCAGAGGACAGAGCTAAGGGCTGGATCCAAGAAACGGACATCATCACTTGGGTCATGGTCGGGCGCCAAGATAGCAGCGACAGTAAACAAATCAGCCAAGTGTATTTTCAGCCACTACACATTTGGGTGAACGATGCCATGGCCTTAATTAATGGCAGAGAACTCTTTGGTTATCCTAAGTATTTATGTGAATACACTATGCCAGCGGTTGGCGAGCCTCTGACGCGATTATCCCTTGAGACCAAAAGTTTTTTACATTTCTCACCCGAAACCGAACTTGCCCTGCATCCATTAATTGAAGTGAATTGCGATGCCAAACCCGAGGCACAGCTTTCAACCCTTGAAGCGATAGCTCAAACTTGGCAACTCTTTAAAGAACAAACCGATTTTATTCCAGAACTTGACCAGCTTGGCGAAGAGCAGCTATTTCATCTGTTATTTAAACCCGCTATCGATCAAGTATTTCTAAAACAGTTCCCCGACTCGTCAGGGCAAAAAGCCATTTATCAAGCCATCGTTGCCGCGCCAGCCCAAGTGAATAAAGTGCACAGTGTTGCCCTGCTAAAAAATGATTTTGTCGCGACCATTTTTGATAATGCCAGCTTCCCGTTAAAGGATACGCTCGGGGTCGAGATTGGTGAGCAGCACGTTTTACTCCCTTACCATGTGAACTTCGATTTTGAAGTGCCGCCCGGCGAGGTATTAGTCGATAACTCCGAAATCAAAAAACAGAAAATAGCCATTCTCGGTGGCGGTGTCGCGGCAATGACAGCAGCCTGTTATCTAACCGACAAACCCGGCTGGCAGAATCAATATGAGATTGATGTCTATCAACTCGGCTGGCGTATCGGTGGTAAAGGGGCTAGTGGCCGCAATGCCGCTATGGGACAACGCATCGAAGAACATGGTTTACACATTTGGTTTGGTTTCTATCAAAACGCGTTTGCCCTAATGCGTAAAGCGTATGAGGAATTGGATAGGCCAGCAAACGCGCCGCTTGCGACTTTTTTTGATGCCTTTAAACCCCATAACTTCATCGTCTTACAGGAAGAAGTTGATGGCCGTTCTGTGAGTTGGCCAATCACTTTCCCAATGCTACCAGGCATCCCAGGTGATGGCACCGAAACCCTCACCTTCTGGAAAGTCGTTAAAGTCGCCTTTGCGTGGATAAAGGAATGGCTCAAAGACATGGATGACCTGCTCGATGCAGATGAAAAAGCCATGGGAACACCTAAAAACTGGCTCGATAGCAGCTGGTTTGAACGTTTAAAAGATAAGTTAGAAGATTCGGTCGAAGATGCCAAAGAATCACTCGACGCGCTCGGCGATAAGCTTGAATGCCATTTCAATCAAATGATTGGCCGCGAGTGCGATGAGCATGTACACAGTGAAAGTGACGATGGTCTTGTAGAATCAGCTGTCGATGCCCTGCATCAAAGACTCGTGAAACGTTTTAGCGGACATTTAGATAATAATGACGAACTGCGCCACTTATATATAGCCGCCGATCTGGGGCTCACGATCCTCAAGGGCATGTTTGCCGACGATGTATTTGAAAAAGGCTTTGACGCCATCAATGGCTATGATTATCGCGAATGGTTAACCAAACACGGCGCCAGCCTTAAGTACACTGTCGACAGTGCGCCAGTGCGTGGTTTTTACGACTTAGTGTTTGCCTATGAAAAAGGGAACTTCGACAAACCCAATGTCGAAGCGGGCACAATTATCCGCGCTATGCTGCGTATTGCCCTGTGCTATCAAGGTGGCGTGATGTGGAAAATGCAGGCGGGCATGGGGGATGTTGTGTTTACACCTTTTTACGAAGTGCTCAAACGCCGCGGAGTCAATTTCCACTACTTCAATCGAGTTGATAATCTCGAATGTCACAATCAAAGTATTCAAGCGATTGAGATCACTGAGCAAGTAGCTCTGGCGCCGACTGTCACAAACTACGATCCTTTAGTCGATGTGAAAGGTCTCGCTTGCTGGCCGAGTACGCCCAATTATGAGCAGCTTGAGCCTGAACAAGCGGCACTGCTTAAAGCCCATAATATCAATCTTGAACACTTCTGGAGCGATTGGGACAGCGTGTATGAAACTCACTTTGGCAAAGCCCTGCCGAAAAAGCGCTTAGTCAAAGGCGTAGATTTCGACAAAGTGATCTTCGGTCTATCCATAGGTTCTGTGCCCCATGTGGCGAGTGAAGTCATGGCACAAAGCCCAGCCCTCAAGCTTTGCGTTGATAAGGTGCAAACTGTCGCCACTCAAGCCTATCAACTGTGGATGAACCAAGATCTGAATGGGATAGGCTGGCCTAATTACTCTGAAGATGGCGAGGAACCCGTATTATCGGGCTTCACCGAACCCTTCGATACTTGGGCATCGATGAACCAACTGCTAGACAAAGAAGATTGGCGCGGCTTAGAACCTAAAAATGCCAGTTACTTTTGCTCGGCATTGCCTGTCGAAGCCTATCCACCAAGCTCGGATGTAGATTTCCTACAACAGAAAACCTTAGAAGCAAAAGCGGGCGCTATCCATCAACTCAATACCGAAATCCATAAACTTTGGCAAAATGTCGGTGATAGCTTCCCTTGGGAATGGTTACACGATGAACAAGACCGCCAAGGTGTTGCCCGCTTCGATAGCCAATATTGGCGCGCAAATGTAGACCCATCCGAGCGTTATGTCTTATCGGTTAAAGACAGCTCGCAGTATCGCATCACGACAGATGGCACAGGGATAGATAACCTGTATATGACGGGCGATTGGATAAAGACAGGCCTTAATGCGGGCTGCGTCGAAGCGGCGACGATGGCGGGAATGCACACTTCAAAAGCGATATCGGGTCATCCTGCGGTGATTAAGGGCGAAAAAGACTTCTAAGCTCGTCCTTAAATCTAGCTAAGTCGCAAACTTGGACACTGCTCAGTCCAAGCAAGATGAAGCTAATAAATCTAAGATAAAAACATAAACGGCGCAGATAAATTCTACACCGTTTATGTTTTCCAATGTTCTAATAATACCAATCGTATTAAATATCTGTTCATTCAGCGGGAGTTCAACGCGCTTTAGACAAGGCGAAGGCTTGAAGGCATAGTGGTGCTCTGTCGAAAGCCTTAAACGCAGTATAAAGCGCGTTGCCATGTAGTAAACATCAGCCGCCCTTCGGGAGCCACACAGGCATCCCACTCCAGTGTTGCATTGACTTAAAAGGGAATAACCATTTCTGCGTCAATGCGCCTTGGATTGAAATACCTGTGAGGCTCTGAACTGATTAGCTATTTAATGTGATTGGTATAAAACGATTATTTTAAATTTTCAATAGCTAGCTTAAATGTAGCCTCACATCGACACCGCGAGTATCTGCATACTCTTGACGACGCTTATCCATACGCGATTGATATAAGTGAGTGTCAGCAGAACGCAACCACTCATGGGGATCTGCGACCTCAGTGTTTAACGACATCCCAAAACTACACTGGCAATCTTTAAAACCATGGCTTGCTAATTCTTCACCTAAGCCACTCAAAGCACTCTGTAATAACTGGATACCAGCAGAAGGCGTCACAATCACAAACTCGTCACCACTAATACGATAAACCTTCATGTGCACTAAGTCTGTTGCTTGCAATAACTGCACTATCAACAGCAATAATCTATCGCCTTCTTGATGGCCGAGTGTTTCATTGACACTTTTCAGACTATCGATATTCAATAGTGCTAACGCCATCGGTTGCACGACTTTATCGGCAAATCCTAATTGTGAGTTCATATATTCGTCAAAAGCATAACGATTACCGACTCGCGTTAATCCATCTAAACGTGCCTTTTCCCATGCAATCGCTAACTCTTCAATATGCGCCTTACGTTCCTCAGCAAGTAATTTCAGCTTATTCGCTAACGCTAAGGACAGCAGCAACGCATCGGCCGTGCCGCCCATCAGAGTCGCAAGCTCTGCATGTTCAATGAAATCAGGAGTGAGCCCCATATTTCCGGGTAAAATAATCACCGCAGGCAACAGCAAGCAAGTAAAGGCAAGAATAAAATAACGCGCAGGAGCAAAGCCTTTCATCAAGCACACATTACCGCAAGTAATCGCTAAAGCAATCCATAGCATAATCAGTACAGAAGCAATAATTGCCGTATAGGATAACAACCAAATACTGGTCGGCAGAGCCACAATGCAGGCAAACATTAAATACTGACTAAGACGCCACAGCCGCGGAGAGTAACTAGGTAACTGCAGGAAGTGCTTGTAAAACATGATATTAAAAATGGGCAAACTGATGAAAAACAGATGATGCAACTCGAGGTAATGGAAATTAAATAAGTGTGCAGGCAAATGGAAAGTCAGTGCCCAGCCACCAAAATAGGCAAATACGTAAAGACCATAGTAGAGAAACGCTTTATCAAGAATAGAGATATAAATCAAAATATTATATAAAGCGATAAACAATAATCCGCCTAAACACAGCAGCACTGCCATTGCGAGACGGTCAGACATAAGTTGATGATCCGCCACACTTTGCAATGCTATCTCAGGGGGAGATGAGTAATAACGGCTACTCAGCTTCACCACCAACCAATAATCCGTGCCCATATTCAAGGTGACCTTACGGCCATAATCGAATAAAAACTGGTATGGAGCAGTGTAGCCACTGTGGGCATGTTGTACGCTGCCGTCACTGCCGAGTATCCAATAATCTACGGATTCAATAATCGAATTACTTGCATCCACTACCCAGTTTGATTGACGTTGATTGACCATCACAGGTGTAATCATCCAATAATCGCCACCGGTTAAGCTGACCGAACTAGCTTCGTCGAGTTGTCCCATCCAATGGGGCACGGTTTCAAACCGCTCAGGAGGCTGTTGATCCGCTTTAGCATGGAACAAATACGGGGAGTCCAACGCAATTTCAGCGCTTAATACAGAGGGACTTAATGTCCACAAGAAAAGTAAAAAACACCCAAATAGAGTTTGTTTAAGTTTGTTCATCGGCTTATTTAGTTAAAGGGCCATAGATCATTTTTACAGCTATGAAGAAAATGCTAATGCTGTCAATCTTAGTCGATAGTTGGATTTGTAGGTTAACTTTATGGCTACATTTAGTTTTTTACAATCAGTTAGGCTAAATTAGTCGGATATACCATGCCTTATGATGCTATTTTAGTCTCAAAGTCCAAACTGCGGCATGAAATTCAAGATACACCTTAATACTGACTTATTTTTGCTGGGATCCTATGCAGCCTCTATTGATGATTTTAGCCGCACAACTACTGATTGCCAGCGGTAACCTATTGGTTAAGTTGCTTGAAACCAATGCGCCTGTTTTTCAACTGGTGCTCTACAGGCAATTATTTGCCACCCTGCTTGTACTGCCTTTTGTGTGGCACTTACAAGGTAATCTTAAACTGAGTCCTTTTTACAAAGTACATCTCGCCCGCGCGCTATTGATTGGACTGGGCAACGCCATTTTTATGCTCGCTATTTTGCATCTTCCGCTCGCAACAGTAACAGCCGTGATTTATACCTCACCCTTGTTACTGCTAGTGCTATCGGCCATTTTTTTAAATGAACGTATTGGTTATCGACGCACGGTCGCAGGTCTTATCGGCTTTAGCGGCATTTTGCTTATCAGCCAACCAACAGAATTTAACCTGTACATAGGTTTAGCCTTTTTCGGTGCCATGACATCAGCGTTGAATAGTTTGATTTTAAAGGCCTATTCGACCCATGAACATCCTTTTTCCATGCTCTTTTGGTCTAATGCCTTTGCGATGATATTTCTGATACCTGCGACCTTATACGAAGGCGCCGAATTTAGTTTACCAGTGGCGCAAGTGGGACTGACTTTGGGACTATTTTACATTGCTATGACCTATCTCATCATCCATGCCTATCGACGTGCCGATGCGAGCCAAATGGCACCAGTAGAATATACAGGATTGATTTTTGCAGCCTTGTTAGGCTGGTGGATACTCGATGAAGAACTCAGCCTAGTGATTTTAATCGGGATTGGATTAGTCATTTTCTCATCCATATTACCAAGCTACAGTGAGCTAAAGGCGAAATGGAAAAGCCGGCGAAGTTAACCTCGCCGGCTCTTTAATTCGATATCACGATCGCAATATAGCTAAATCAATATGCCTTGTGCTTAGAAACGGAATTTACCGCCAATATACACACCGTCTTCGAAAGTAAAATTGCGAGCATCATCGTATTCGAAGGCAATCTTGCGGTAACCAACATAAAGTGCCATGTTTGGCGTTATACGGTATTGCACTTTTGAGTCTAATTCATAATGACCATCAACATTGCCAAATGACAATACAGACGGTGCATAGTAAGCCGCGGCGTGCAGTGAAATATTGGGTCCCATTGATAGTGCATAACGACCACCAACAGAAACAGCACTGCCATTGGGTGAATAGTCAGACCAAAGCTGGCTTAACTGAGCACCGACCTCAAAGTGATGCACACCCGCATCATGGGTCATGTGCATTGCACCTTGAGCGATATGGCCGCCTTCATCCGCATAGATATAACCCAAAACCGCGTTAGTATCTTTGTTCAATTGCAGTTCTAACTCAGTTGAAACCACATCGTTGTTCAACCCAAGATTAAATTCTGACGCATTCACTTGCAGCGCTGCTGCACTCAATAATAAGACACTTGCTACTCTGAACTTAGCCATAAAAAAACACCTCAATAATGACTGTGGGTAATAGCCGCGGATCATACCGAATAAATAAAGAAAATCAGCCTATTTGCGTATAAAGAGGGATTATTTGCGAGGAATATACAAATGTAAAACAAGATAAAAACACATTAAGATCTAAGTCCTTTCACTTACAACACAATTAGACCACAGGGGTACGATCGCCAACTAAAGACTGCATTATCGCTTCAGCATCGACATTAACGCTTAAAGCTAAGTAATACCAACCCACAGTATTTCCTGTGCCACGGATACTCAAATAATTACGCCAAAATTGAAAACCTGCCTTCAATAAATTAGCTTGACTCGACGTGTTCTCGGCGCGAATTGTGGCGTATAAAATCAATATCCCTAAAGCCTTAGCCACTTCGATACGTTTTTGCGTTAAACCTTGAGCTATGCCTTGACGCCGATAATAGGGCGACACCACCAGATAACCCAGTTCACCGACAGTGCCTTTATCGACAGTGCCTTTACCAACAGTGCCTTTACCGGCTTTTATCGCGGCGCAACCCACTATCTCACCCTCGATAGTTTTCGCTAAGATCACCGCACGGGAATGGAAAAAGACCTGATGATCCAACGGATGAGCATTATCATCACGCCCATCAATTAATTGTGCCGCCAGCGCTAATTCTTCCGGCTTTTTACCTATAACAAACTGAATGTTATTCATATCCAGATTAAACCGTTAATGTTCCCAACATACGGTGAATGCACACCAAATTGCCGTGCATTCATCTTCCAAACTCACCCAAGAACCCACGCTACAGATATAACAACGTCGCCATACCTAAGAAAGTAAAGAAACCCACCACATCGGTCACAGTCGTTAAGATCACTGAACCCGATAACGCCGCGTCTTGATTAAACTTCTGTAACACCATAGGCACTATCACCCCAGCAATAGCGGCAACGGCCATATTAATCAATATCGCACAGCCAATCACTATACCTATCGTCGCTTCACCGAACCACCAGCCAGAGACTAAACCTATCACTATCGCCCACAAAAATCCGTTAACTATGCCAATGCCGAGTTCGTTTTTCATTAGCGAAAACAAGTTACCCGCCGAAATCTGTCCCATGGCCATGCCGCGGATCATTAGCGTTAGAGATTGGCTCCCCGCGATGCCGCCCATAGAAGCGACAATCGGCATCAACACCGCTAATGCAACCACTTGCGATAGGACATTTTCAAATAAACCAATGGTCGCTGAGGCAAGGAAAGCCGTCAGTAAATTGATCCCAAGCCATACAGCACGGCGCTGAGCACCTTTCATAATAGGGGCGAACAAGTCGTCGGATTCATCCATACCCGCAGTTGCCATCAACTGCGCCTCATAATGCTCACGCACTAATGCCGTTGCGGTTCGTAGCGTCACACGACCGATTAACTCTCCGGACTCATCAATCACAGGCAATTCAATTTCGCGGCTGTGCTCTATCGCTTCGGCCGCTTCCAAAAGACTCGTATCGGCGGATAACGCACGGCAGTCCTCAGACAAAAGTGAAATCAATAACTCATCGGGATTATGTTTAAAAATATCATAACGACGAACAGTACCTTGATACTTATCCAGATCATCCACGATAAACAAATTGTCGTTACAATCGAGCTCTATACGGCGAAAGAAGCGCTGCGCTTGAGCAACTGTCGCCTTATCACTGAGCACCAACATTTGATGATCGGTATAGCGGCCGATTTCATTCTCAGAGTATTGATCGTAGAGTTCGAATCGTTGTCGCTGACGCTCGCCCATCTGGGCCAAGGCACGATCGGTAAAACTTTCAGGAAGATAATCACTCCACTCAATTAAATCTTCAGGGCTTAATTGCGCAAATAACAGATCCACTTCATTGTCAGGCATCCGCTTCAGGATCCCCATGCGTGGATCGGCACGCATTAGGCTCAGCACAGTCACTCTGTCAGCAAATTCAACTTGCTGCCAACGCTCATAACGCTCATCCAAGGGCAAGGACTCAAGCGCTAAGGCTATGGTTCCAGGTTCTGAGTCATTCAGAATTTCACTAAACACTTCAGCCTGTTCTTCGCCTTCAACTTCAGTGAGTTGTTGAACTACTTGCCCCACATCCGCTTGCATGTTTGTTTCGTATTCTGCGTCATTTTCTATCACACAGATGCCCTTTTCTTTAGCCACAAAATTGCTGTAACTATATTGATAATTAAGTAAATTAGCAAACCCACAAAAATAAATTGCGCGCAATTATATTGCTGAAAATTATTTTAAGGTTTATGCTGTTTAGCTAAGATCCTACGGAGGTGAACATGACTACGAATATATACAGCCAATCAGCAACAGACATTCAAGGCAACGCGGTAAGTTTAGAGCAGTATCGAGGCAAAGTACTCTTAATCGTCAACACCGCAAGTGAATGTGGATTTACACCGCAATACAAAGGATTAGAAACGCTATATCAAGAATACAAAGATAAAGGATTAGTGATTTTGGGCTTTCCTTGCAATCAATTTGGCGCCCAAGAAAAAGCCGATGAACAAGGCATTCAAGCCTTTTGTGAATTGAATTTTGGCGTGACGTTTCCGCTATTTTCTAAAATAGAAGTGAATGGCGAACATACCCATCCACTTTATCAATACCTTAAAAAAGCCGCTCCCGGCGTATTAGGCACTCAAGGTATCAAATGGAATTTCACTAAATTTTTAGTTAATCGCCAAGGCGAAGCAATCGAAAGATTTGCATCAACGACAAAACCCGAAGCATTAGAAAGTAAAATTGCTGCTTTGCTAAAATAATTTAATCACTATCTATTTGAAATCTTGCAGTTTATAAAAAATTTAGATTTATTTTAATTTTTTTTATGGAACTTTAACCGTACAAGGCCCCTCAAATGTATTGAACAGTGAATGTCTTTTTCATGTTCATCATCTCCCAGGGGCTTCTAGCGCAGTCCCCTTGACCTAGGAATAGGTCATTAGGCAACCATTAGGTTGCCTTTTTTTATCCCTTCAATTTAGATGTAAAACAAATGTAACAACCAAGTATGAGCACGCAATATCTCTCAAAAACTTTTTTTATCTTTTTTCTGATATCAGTGAACTTAATTAAAAATGGCGACTCTGAGTATAGGTAAGGATTAACAGATAAGATTAAATGCACCTTGAGAATGAAATATGTGAAGTCGCAGTTTCATGCACTCAAATGACACAGTTTCTGTTTTATCGCATTGAGTCGAATTAGTTGGTCGTTCATCATCATCTCCCTTTTGGGACACAATAGAAAACACGCTAGCGCATTGAATTCTATTTGTATCCCGTACTGATTTCCTTGTGGCAACCTTAGGTTGCCATTTTTTTTACTCAAATTTCAACAAGCGCTAACGCTAGCTCATAGATTAATAAACTGACACGCGTTTAATTTTTTATCCCCATGATTTTAATGTAAAAAAATGTAACACTTAAGTGTGAGTACTCAGTATTCCCAGAAAAATGTCCCAGAAAATCTTTTTTAAACTTTTTGGGATTTTTTTCTGATATCAGTGAACTTAATTAAAAATGGCGACTCTGAGTATAGGTAAGGATTAACGGATAAGATTAAATGCACCTTGAGAATGAAATATGTGAAGTCGCAGTTTCATGCACTCAAATGACACAGTTTCTGTTTTATCGCATTGAGTCGAATTGGTTGGTCGTTCATCATCATCTCCCTTTTGGGGCACAATAGAAAACACGCTAGCGCACTGAATTCTATTTGTATCCCACACTGATTTCTTTGTGGCAACCTTAGGTTGCCATTTTTTTTACCTAAATTTCTATAAGCTGAGTGATTTGTCCAATTGAACTTGAATCGAAGGATGGTAGCCTGCACGCGCCTTTGTATAGATGTCTTTTAATTCAGAGTGATATCCCGCAATTTGTAACTCAGCATAGAGTGGCCGCACAAATTTACCGCGTCCAATACGCACTAAATAGGCACTTAATGCCGGCAACACAGGATCATAATGATTACGAATCGCGACTCGAAACCAATCACAGGCAATTTCTGCATTAGTCGATTGGGTTAATTGGAAGGTTTCATCCAGATCCATCAATTGAACTTGACTAACGACTTCAGGTAATTGGGTCAGAAAATATTGCCAATGGTGCACTCGCCAATCTTTAACGCTTAATCGGCCCGCTGCTGTTCCCTGTAAAAAACACGCCAGCGCATCATCGACTTTATCTAAACTCATGGATGTTGGTCCGCAATAGCCCTCAGGTAAGCCTTCACCATAAATCCACGTTAGTAGTTCAGCTTCAGTGATTTTATCTGCGTGTAATTGCAGTAAAGTTTGTTTTGCGTACTCGACAAACACTTCGGTGGTAATGGCTTTAAACGCAAAATGATTCACATAAGTGAGTAAAAATTTATCAAACTCTACTCGCCCTAGCCTGCGCTCTAAATCATGGACAAACATCGAAGCCTTATCATAAGTAAATCGATTAAAAGCAAGATTAGGATCGTCCTGCTGCACATTAGCGGGTAAAGTTTGCTTACCCGTAGGCAAAGACGCTATTTCTTCTTTTAAGCGACCAAACTCTATTACCCATTCTAATTCTGCCTGTTCTTTGCCGTAGACAGCCTCGACAATACGGTTAGTAAAATAGGTCGTGAAACCTTCGTTTAACCAGAGATCACGCCAAGTCGCATTACTGACCAAATTGCCCGTCCAAGAATGCGCTAACTCATGGGCAACGGTTGACACTAAGCTTTTATCACCAGCAATGAGTGTGGGCGTTAAAAAGGCTAAACGCGGATTTTCCATTCCACCGAATGGGAAACTCGGCGGCAAGATAATCATGTCATAGCGGCCCCATACGTAAGGACCTAACAATGACTCGGCAACGTCGAGCATGTGTTCAGTATCTTCAAACTCTTTTGCGGCGGCCGCTAGCATGCTCGGCTCGGTATACACGCCGCATCTTGGACCTATCGCTTGAAAGGCAATATCACCCACAGCCAAGGCCATTAAATGGGTCGGAATAGGCTGTTCCATCTCAAAGTGAAACACACCATTAAGTGGCGTATCGGGATGATTCATCGCGCTCATAACGGCGCGCATGCCTTTGGGCACTTGCACCTTAGCATCAAAAGTGATCCGCGCCTTAGGCGTATCTTGTAATGGGATCCAACTGCGGGCATTGATCGGTTGCGATTGACTAAAGAGGTAAGGTAACTGTTTACCCGCGGTTTGCTCAGGCGCTAGCCACTGTAATCCTTGGGCAGACGGCGAAGTTTGATAGTGAATACAAACCTGCCTGCAAAGAAATGCAGGTAAAGTGATACACAATTTTTGCCCGAGTATGGGGTCAGCTTCATTAAGCACAAAGTCGAGCGGTTCTTCATCCATTTCTGTTAATGCATTCACCCCCTCTGTAGCATTAAAGCAAGTCACAGCAAGTATGGTTAGATCTCGACTATCAAGCCAAAGCTCTGTTACATCACACTCAAGAAAATCCAAGGACAGCGTCGCTTTAGCGAAAAGACGCTGCGCGTCAAAATCCACCATGACATCCAAAGAGACATGGGTCACTTGCACTTGTTCGGTATTCGCAAAAGAATGGTAATCTCGGGTTAAATCCCAAGGGGCTACATCAGCTAATGTACTCTTAGTTGGTTGCAACACTGTCGCCTCGATATTCAAGTTTTGAGCGGTATGTTCTAAATAGTGAGTTATGAGTTACCTTGCTGTAGTGACGGGCTTGATAACTTATCACTAATCATTGGGAGGTATTATCGACTGCAAATTTACTCAGAGGCAAATCGTAACTGAGCTCTAGAGCTCCTTAGGAACAAGTTTTTTGTAACAGTTCATCTTTGGGTGTAGGTACCGAGTTTGCAATAAGCTATCTCTAGCTTGCTGGATTTATCGGTAGTCACAGTAGAAGCAGCTAAAATTGAGACGTGCAAACTTGGCAAAAATCGAGTCAGCCTCTTTTTATAAAAACAAAATGCAAAATTATTTAAAATATTTCGCACTTTCCCTGAACTAATTTGATGATGCTGAGTCAGATATTATGAACCGAATCTTTGTAATGAGTTTCTTCGTTCATCATCATTCTCCTTTAGATGGTTTCTAGCGCGACCGTCCCAAGATTCCGAATTGGAATTTACAGCAACCTACTTAGGTTGCTTTTTTTATGTCTTTAATTTGGTATAAACCCGACATCATTACACATTTAAAACCACAAAAACAAAAAGGACCTCCTGGGAGGTCCTTGATTAACAAGCCATTTGACTTACAAACGAATACCTACTTGCTCTAAATCTTTAGCAACTACGCTATTAGGCACTGGCACATAGCCATCTTTCTCTACCACTTGCTGACCTTGCTTAGACAATACATAACGCAGGAATTCTTTTTCCATTGGTGCTAAGTCTTTGTTTGGTTGCTTGTTCACGTAAACGTATAAGTAACGTGATAGTGGGTAAGTACCATTAGCCGCGTTTTCAGCTGTAGCTTCGATAAACTCATTGCCTTTCTTAGCGATGGCAACAGCTTTAACACCTGCAGTTTTGTAACCGATACCTGAGTAGCCAATCGCATTCAGAGATTGAGAAACAGATTGCACAACAGAAGCTGAACCAGGTTGCTCGTTTACGTTAGCTTTAAAGTCACCTTTACAAAGCGCGTGCTCTTTAAAGTAACCGTAAGTGCCCGATACTGAGTTGCGACCGTAAAGTTGAACGTCTTTGGCAGACCAGTTACCGTCTAAGCCTAAATCGCCCCAACGTTGGATGTCACTGCTACCACATTTGTGAGTTGAAGAAAAAATGCCATCAACTTGCTCAACGCTTAAGCCTTTGATTGGGTTATCTTTGTGCACGAATACGGCTAAAGCATCGATAGCTACACGAATCGCAGTTGGCTTATAACCAAAATGCTTTTCGAACGCTTCAACTTCATTAGGCTTCATCTTACGGCTCATAGGACCGAACTGTGAAGTGCCTTCAGTCAACGCTGGTGGCGCAGTAGAAGAACCCGCCGCTTGGATCTGAATGTTGACGTTAGGGTACATTTGTTTAAATTCTTCTGCCCAAAGTGTCATCATGTTGGCTAAGGTATCTGACCCTACAGATGATAAGTTGCCAGATACACCGCTCGCTTTTTCATAAGTAGGCAGAGATGGATCAATCGATGCCATCGCAGTGGCAGAGAATACACCAGCGGCTGTTAGAGTAATCGCGCCGACAAGCTTTTTCAGTTTCATTATGTGCTCCAGTAGTAAGCTAACTAATTTGTAACTTAAGTTTCTTCAGACGCAGCCAGTATCAATCGCTACAATGACAATTCTATGTCCGTGATATGACACTTAAATGACAATGCACTATTTATCGCTTTTTTCTGTCATTAATACCAATCACATTAAATATCTAATCAGTTCAGAGCCTCACAGGCATTTCAATCCAAGGCGCATTGACGCAGAAATGGTCATTCATGCAACACCGGAGTGGGATGCCTGTGTGGCTCCCGAAGGGCGGATTTCAACGCGCTTTATACTGCGTTAAAGGCTTTCGACAGAGCACCACTATGCCTTCAAGCATTCGCCTTGTCTAAAGCGCGTTGAATCCCCGCTGAATGAACAGATATTTAATACTATTGGTATAATAAAGACTCAATAAACCTAGAAACAAAAACAGGCCCTAATGGCCTGTTTTTATTATTTATTGTAAATGTTTCACTCACACATACTATTTCTTACGTTCGATAAGATGCAAAGGGATAATAAAGCTAAAAGTACTGCCTTTACCGACTTCACTGCTGATTTTAAGCTTACTGTGATGGTGGTTAAGCGCATGTTTTACTATCGCTAAACCTAAACCACTACCACCAGTTTGCCTTGAGCGCGCACTGTCTACCCGATAAAAGCGTTCCGTTAATCGACCAATATGCTGAGCCGCAATACCTTCACCCGTATCCGTTACGCTAAAGATGGCACCCGTAGCCACACTGCACCACTGCACTGTAATTTTCCCGCCAGGTTCTGTGTAACGAATCGCATTAGAAATCAAGTTAGAACAGGCACTTCTCAGCTGTAATTCATTGCCGTGAGAATCAAGTCCAGGCTCACAATAGAAACTCAATTCATACTTCTCTTGTGCCAGCGCCTTAGCTTCCTCCTTGAGCACCTCCATCAACTGCGTCATATTCACAGTGTTTTCGAGGTTAATATCAGCCGCATCTTCAATTCGCGATAACATCAATAGCTGTTCGACCATAGATTGCATTCGTCGCGTCTGCTGCTGCATCAATGCTAACGGCTTGACGTTCATCGAATCAGGCTCAGCCATGCTTTGCATCATTTCGAGGTAACCCTGTAACACAGTGAGCGGCGTTTTTAATTCATGCGACACATTGGCGACAAACTCTTTACGCATTCCCTCAAGCTGACGTATACGAGTGATATCCCGCGCAATTAACAGTAACTGCCTGTCACCGTAAGCCATGATACGGATTTCAAGCAAACGCCTATCCGATACTGGCGAAGGTAACTCCAGCGGCTCTTTGTATTGTGCGGATTTAATGTAAGCAGAAAAATCAGGATGACGGATTAAATTATCGATTCGTTGACCATTATCCTGTGGCCACACAAAACCGAGAATGAGTTGCGCTAACTTGTTACACCATAAAATATTATGCTCTGAATCAAGCACGACAGCGGCATCGGGTAACGCCTCAGCACCTTGACGAAATCGTGCCAGCAGTGCGGCCAGTTGACCGACTCGTCGACGATTCTTCCCTTGAAGGCGATAAATACCGTTAAATACACCTTCCCAGCTCCCACTGCCCTGCGGCGGCGTGAGTTTCCTATCCCGCCATAACCAAAAGTTAAGCCGTGATAATTGTCGGTAATGCCAGCAAACTAACCCTAGCGTGCCGATAAAGAGTATCCAGAGAAGTTTCCCTACCAATAAACCTATTAGCGCGCAAAGCAGTAGATATAAACCTAAGCGCGTAAACAACCGATACCCTGAATAAGAGTCAGACATAAATAAACCCAAACATCAGGCTAAATAAGAGGAGCACAAGATAGCGTAAAAGCTAACTTGTGCCTAACAGTTATTCAGCACTAAATGCGTGTAGAGAAACGATAACCAGCGCCACGAACCGTTTGGATCAAGCGATCATGACCAGACTCTTCAACGGCTTTACGAAGGCGTCTGATATGCACGTCAACGGTTCTGTCTTCAACATACACATTGGTGCCCCACACATTATCGAGCAGCTGTTCACGGCTGTAAACACGCTCAGGATGGGTCATGAAAAAGTGTAATAAACGAAATTCGGTTGGGCCCATATCTAATACAGTTTCACCCACACTCACCCTGTGACTCACAGGATCGAGCATTAAGCCCTGTACATCAATGGTTTCTTCTAAACGAGTCGGTGCACTGCGACGCAATACGGCTTTAATACGTGCGACCAGCTCTTTAGGGGAAAAAGGTTTAGTGATGTAATCATCGGCGCCAACTTCGAGGCCTTTGACTTTATCTTCCTCTTCACCGCGGGCGGTTAACATAATGATCGGAATTTGGCGCGTAAACTCATCTTGCTTTAAGCGTTTCGCCAATTGAATACCACTTCCGCCAGGAAACATCCAATCCAATAAAATCAGATCGGGGTAAGGCTCCTTTAGCAGCGCAATGGCCGAATCAAAATCTTCCGCCGCAGAGGTTGTAAACCCATGCTGTTCCATTACAAAAGTCAGCATCTCGCGGATGGCCAACTCGTCTTCTACTATCAATATCCTTGCAGTCATAAGTGATTTTCTGTCAGTGAATGTCAACACGGCTATTATTAGTCATTTTTATTACAGATTTATGAATAAGCACGCCGCTTGAGCTATATAGTAGTAATATTTGTCATAATAAGTTTATATAACTGTTTGTTTATAGCAATAAAAAAGGAGGCTATATGCCTCCTTAATTGAGTTTTAATGCTGGATTTAGAATTTGTGTTCTAAGCCAACACCAATGTATTTGTCATCATCTGTAGACGCTTCTAACGAGCGGTTCGTGTAGAAAGCGAATAGTTTAGTTGGCTTACCTAAACTGTAGTCTGCACCTACCGACCATGAATCACCAAGTTCTTCCATATCTTGGAACTGAGCTTTTAAAGTAACAGCATCGATATCATAGGCAGCGCTTAATAGATAGCCGTTAGCACTTTCTGCAGTGACTTCAACTGGCATCGACGTTGCAGAATCAAATTTATAGGTTTGCTCTTGTTGCTGGTACATACCACCCAGTTTAATACCGGCTAACTTAGCTTGTAAGCTGGCACGAACAATCTCATATCCAGACACATCAGAGTCATAAGCAAGAGATGCATAAACGGGTGTTTTCTTCAGTTTCGCATCACCATACATGGCCGCTAAGCTAAAACCATCTTGAGCAAATTGACCTTTTACATCATTTCCTTCGGCAACATAGGTAACACCAAATACAAAATCACCAAAGGAAGGCGTAAGGTAAGTCGCCGTTTGAGCAGCACGAACTTCACCCTTGAACAGCTTACCTAAGTCACCTGAAAGGTCGTTAAACTGATCAACATCACCTTGAGAAATTTTCAACAAGGTATCATTACGACCCACAGAGAACGAACCAAATGCGCCTTTCAAACCAACAAATTGGTTACGTGCAGTAAAGTTATCGCTTGATGCTGCACCTGTATCAACTTGATATTCCACTGTGTAGAAAGCTTCCAGCGAGCTAGACAGCGCAAAATCACCCTTCACACCAAAACGAGAAGCATTACTTTGAATAGTTGTTGTAGCATCACCTTTCTCATCATTTGATTGAGCAGTGACATTCAACTTACCATAAACAGTCAGTGGCTCAGCGGCATTAGCTGAAGCCAGAGTTGCAGAAGCTAGCGCAGAAGCAAGTAGAGTTTTACAAAAAACGTTCATCATTTAATCCTTTCGACGTTATGTTCGTCTTGGTTATTGGTTTGGAACGACCGAAAGTTTGCAATGAATGTGTTTCAATTTTATTTCAATTGTGACCATTAACGTTGGCGAGCAAAAAAGCTGACGTGAAGCCAGGCACAAAACCCAGTAAAAATGCAGGCTGCAGCTAAGCTAATTATTATGTTACAGTTTAATGAATTCTGATCTTCCGTTAAAAATCAGCTATTGAACACAGGTTTACCCCGTCCAAACTATGCCGTAAACTGCCACTTTAATTTTCAATGGGCGCCTCTTATGTGGTTTAAAAATCTTACTCTTTATCGTTTCAATAAACCTTTTGCCGTCGAAACCGAAGCGCTAGAAACTGCGTTGGCCGATTTCACTTTCTCCCCCTGCTCAAGCCAAGATGTCAGTAAATTTGGTTTCTCAAATGCGTTAGGCAAAAAAGGCAGTTCTTTGGTCCATAGCGCTGACAATCGCCATCTGATCTGCGTGACTAAAGAAGAGAAAATTCTGCCAGGCCAAGTCATCAAAGAAGCCTTAGAAGAAAAAGTGGCTCTCATTGAAGATGAAGAAAATCGTAAACTGGCGAAAAAAGAAAAAGATGCGCTAAAAGATGAAATCATCACTAGCCTACTGCCACGCGCTTTTTCGCGTCGAAGCCAAACCCACGCCTTGATTTTGCCTGAGCTAGAAATGATCCTCGTTGATAGTTCAAGTGCCACTAAGGCCGAAGAATTATTAGCGTTATTACGTAAAGCTCTCGGCAGTTTACCTGTGATCCCACTGAGCTTTAAAGCGCCAGTCGAATCCAATTTAACTGAATGGTTAAAACTTGGCAGCGCACCATTACCCTTTGAAATGCAAGACGAAGCCGAGCTAAAATCTGAAGCTGATGAAGGCGGAATTGTGCGCTTTAAGCAGCAGGATTTGAAAGAAGACGAAGTGTTAGCTCACTTAGCTACAGGTAAGCAAGTACACAAGTTAGCGCTGCATTTCGGCCAATCGATTGCACTATTATTGCAATCAGATGCCAGCGTGAAGCGCCTTAAATTCTCTGAAGAATTTAGAGCAGGGAACGATGAAGTCGGCACTGACGATCCTATGGCCCGTTTAGATGCAGACTTTGCCCTAATGGGCAGCGAGTTAGTCGCCTTGATGCATGCACTCGTGGCCGCCCTTGGTGGACTCGAAGACGCACAAGTTTAAGCAGAAATCGTTAAGCAGACGAGATCTGCAATTCGCTTGTTAGACTGAGCCGTACAAGATAAGAAAAGGCGCCCCATCAAAATAATGGTTGCGCCTTTTTTGTGACGATTTTACTTTAGGTGGCTTTAAGACAAAGGCATTTAGATGCTAAATATGAAGTCCTAACCACATTAAGCTTTAGTCGCTAACTCGCCTTTATTGTCAAACGGCCAATCAATGCCTAACCAAGTCTTGAAGAAAGCTTTTTGCTGTTTAGTCGCTTTTGCATCCCCCTTGAGCACTAGCTTACCGCTTTGCTGCTCGCCAAGGATGAGCTGTACTTGCTTGATTTTATCGTTGCTAAATAATATCACCTCTACACTATCGCCAACCTTAAAGTCTTTGATGCGCTTATAGAAACCCGCAGCAGTCACCTTGAGACCATTAATCGCTAATACTTCATCCCCCGCAACTATGCCCGCTTGCCAAGCAGGACCATTACGCAACACTTGGTCTAACACTAAAGAGCCATGGGTACTGCTCAAGGTCATTCCCGCAAATGCCTCAGCTTTTGAATCTTTACCATAGGACAGATTTAACCCTGCCTGTGATAATAATTCTGGGAAATCTAAACTCATGGGACTATTCACATTGGCTTGCCACCAAGACGCATAATCTTTGCCAGATAAGTCTTTAAGAATGTACTGAACATCACTAACACCATAGCCTTTTGGTACGCGATGATCTTGATATAAACGACGGTGCACATCGCGATATGAATACTTAAGCTCGGAGTCTTGCTGCAATGAAAAATCTAAGGCTAAAGAGGTTAAGTAGCCCTCTGAGTAAATATTTACACTGTGGTTAATGGCATAATCGCCACCGATACTGCTCCACTCCCCTGCACTCGCCTCTGCCACAGATTGAGTTTCACGACCTGGATTGAGTTGGTTTTTCTCGACGCGCTTGGCTAAATCTTCGAGGAACTCTTTAACTGTTATCACTCCAGCCCGCAACAGCAACTGATCTTGAAAATAACTGGTAGAACCTTCAGCCATCCACAGTAATTCCGTCATATTTTCATGTTGATAATCATAGGGAACTAATCCCTCGGGGCGATAAGCCTTCACGTTCCAGGTATGGATAAACTCATGGGATGCAGTGCTAATAAAGCGCAGGTAGTCCTTGCGTTCACGGAAACTAAAGCGCGGCAGTTGAATGACAGTAGAGTTTAAATGTTCTGTCGCGCCACTGGCACCACTCGTTGCATGCACCATATAAACGTAACGATCAAAAGGATAATCATCCCAAATCACCTTAGCTTGACCGCTTAAGGCTTTAAGATCTTTTACTATTTTGTCCGTGTCATAGTTACCTTCCCCCCAAAACACCAATTCATAGTTTTTACCATTAGCACTAAATTGTTTATGAGTACTCACACCAGTTTCAATCGGGGAGTCGATCAACACATCATAATTAGGGGCAATAAAGGAATGAGCGGCCTTACCCGATGACATCCCAGAGTAACTTTGCCAATTTTTAGGCACTTTTAATTCTACGGATATTGGTTCAGAGCGAAATTGCGGACTGTACATGAACACACCGCTAGCATCCAAATAGGCATGGCTCGCGTCAATATGGCGCACCCTTTGGCCTAATTCATTAGCGTACAATTGATAACTGACGGTAACACGGGTTGGCTGCGTGAGCGCCACTTGCCATTCACCGCTCGCGGTGCGCTTCCATTGCAGTTCATGACCTTGACTATCTTTAGCACTAAATAAGCGCACACCATCGGCCAAAGGCAATACTTGATATTTGCCCGTCCGCCACACAGGGAGATTCACCGTAAAATCGTTCGTCTTCACTTCAGGAAAAGTGACACTCACTTGGGCAATATGGTGTTCGGGTTTAATAAGGTCGATTTGGTATTTCACATCGGCCAATACTTGACCCGAAAATAATGCGCTCAATATCAAGATTGATAGTCTGTTGGGTTTCACTCTTGCTTCCTTCTGTTATTATGCTTCTTATGATTTTTCCAAGTATAACAAGTCGATGTAGCATCCTCATTAGGCGCTAACAAAAGCTAACAAAATAAGTTCCTTGACTAAAGGAATGAGGAATCACAGTTCAAATGCAAAAACTCACGGTTATTTTATTTACTCTGTTGCTGTCACTACCTTTTACAGTCCAAAGCCGAGATCTCGAAGCGGATGAGGTTGAGTTAAGAGAATCACCGCAGCAAATGTATGATGCACTCAACAAAACGATTTCCTTTCCCCTCGCATTTCAAAACCGTGACCAATTTGAGCGCGCAGCCCAAGAGCAAGGCTACAATCCACTCGAATTTGAACAGATTTTGTATTTACTGGCCCGCCTCAATATGGAGCCAAACGTTAAAACCAAGGTCGATTTTCAAAACGCAAAAAGCTTGATTGAACTCCTATCGACTGCGGCGCAATCGCCCTACGAACTTGCCATGGTCGCCATGTTAAATGGCCGTTACCTTGGCCGTACGGAACAGAAATATCAAGAAGCGATTGGTCTTTATAATGAAGCGCTCACCCGCATCAACGACAGCTATGACATCGAAGCATTAATTCTTAAACACAATATTCATGAACATCTAGGTGGCTTACATTTATTGATCCGCCAGGAAGTGCCTGCACTGATGCACTTCCACACATACCGCGACATTGCCTATAAACTCAGAAACGATTACTTAATCGCGGCGGCTGAAGCGAGGCTTGGCTTTTATTACAATTTTAACCAGCAGCTTACAAAATCATTACAGCATTATAGTGAAGCGATTCGGATCTCCAATCGTTCTAATTACCCTTCAATGAAAACCAATCTGCAATTACAACTTTCTAAGGTATATCGTGATTTAAAGCAGTGGGATGAAGCGCTTAAAAACGCTCATGAAGCCGCGGCTGGATTTAAAAAAATGGGCAATGACACTTATCTTTCAAGTTGTATGACAGTGATCGCTATGGTCTATGGCGAACAAGGGGATTGGCATAAAGCGATTGATTACTACCTAAATGCCCAGCAATTAGATGCAAAACGCGGTAACTACATCGCACAAGGGCTTAATTTCCATAATTTAGGACAAGCCTACTCAAATATTAAAGACAATGTTAACGCCCTAAAATATTTACTGATGGCCAATCAAATATTCAAAGAAAAACAAAGCCATCACTATCAAGTTTATAACGAACTCTTAATTGGTGAAATCGCCCAAACCAACCAAGATTGGCCGCTGATGATGGCCCATGCCGATATCGCATTAGCACTCGCGGTCGATTTAAAACTGGTCGATGAACAAAAATCCGCACTCACACTTATCGCCTCGGCGGCGCAAAAATTAGGTGAATTAGCAAAAACCATCGATGCCCAAGCCCGTATCATTGAGCTAGGTAAAAAGCCAGCGGAGACAGATAAAGACTCCCCAGTGTCGGCCTCTGCCCTTGCAGAGCAACAGCTTAAACTTGAGCTCAACATGCTACAGGGAAAACTCGTTGAGACAGTGAAAGAAAGCAACAACACTCACACGCTACTGCTCATTTGCAGCCTTATTGCCGGACTCTTGCTGCTCGTGATTATTTTCATGCTACAAAATCGTCGCAAAATAACGGCTAAAAACGCGGCATTAACTCAATTAACGCTACAGGAACCCTTCACTCACAATTTAGGGTATGCCGCATTATTAGCGCACTTAAGCCATAATCAAAGTCAGGAATCCACAACGGCACTCGGGATTATCGCCTTCCCCACCCAACTTACGGCGGATCTGGACTATGGCCAATATTTTAGTGATGCAGTAACAGCGCAAATTGCCAATCATCTAACGGATGCACTCGCAGCATCTGTTTATGTGGTACGCCAAGGGGTATTTGCGGTTCGTTTCACGCAACCTATTGAGCCGACACAAATACTCAGCCAAGTACGCCTGAAACTCGATCAACAGCAAATCACACATCATTTCCGTCTTGGCTTTGCGCATTTGCCACTTTTAGCGAAATCAGAAATTAAAATGGCCGCGAAATTAAAATTTGAAACAGTGCAGATGGCGCTTGCCTGTGCCCGTAGTTTAGGTGGAAATAACGACTATTATGTCGCTCTCAGAGCCCTCGACTTTGTTCCTTTGAGCTTATTTGCAAATCCGTTATTTTTACACCTTGAAAAAGGCATTGAGCGTGGATTAATCAGATTAGAGACCAACGGCAATAAAGAAGATATTCGCTGGCCTTGCTGGGAAAATAACCAAGATAGGCAATTATTGGAAAATATTTGATCAATATCGGTAATTAATCACAGAGTCACAGGCAAATCGCATTTGCACTCTACGCCCAGTGTTATAACATTAGTATCATATGAGTTAACAGCTAATCTGGACATAGGATTGTCATGTTTTTTAGCCTTGCAGAGTTAGGACAATACTCAGGATGAAGGATTCAAGCGCTACAGTTTCACAACTTGCCTTGCTGCAACAGAAACTCCATTCGGCCAAACTTGCCCTTGATGAAGTTAATGAAGATAGAAATGCAAAGTTACAGACATTACTCCAATTTATTGGTCACTTAAGTCTCGCCTGTAAAGGGCAAAATCTTGAGCTGGATAATAAACTCGCCAAACTTCGCCATAACTTAAATACGTTTGAGCGAGTCGATGAGGCATTGCCAGAATTAGTTGATGTCGAGCGCCTGCTAAAAGGCCAATATCACCATGTGATGGTACAACTCGAAGAGAGTCGTACTGGTTTGTCACAGGTGATCCGTCAGATCCAACGCGTTAACTCTGCACCTGAAAAGCTCAAAAAAGAAGTCAATTACTTCAAGCAAGATCTGGCAAAACCTTTTCATACTGTGTGGGAATATATACCTAAAGTTAAGCAAATCATTGGCTTCTACGAAACCATATTACAGCTACAATTTAGCGAATCTGAAAAGTTTGATGTCTTACCAAAACACAGGCAACTAGCCCATGAGCTGGCGCAGATGATTTCGGAAATCGAGTTTCGTAAAGATCAACGTGACCAAGTATTAGTGATCAAAGAAGTACTCTCTTCTGAGATTGAAGTTGATAGCTTGCTCGAAGCCTACCAAACCATTTTAGCGTTATTGCTTGATAACATCGCCCGCGAGAAATCGGCATCCCAAGAGTTTTTGTTTGCACTCAATGATGCCTTAGCCGCGGTGCGTGAAGTGGTGAGCGAATCTTACAATCACAATCAACGTAGCTTCCAATTAAAAACCCAGCTGAATCGTGAGATTAACACCCGCGTCGATAATGCAGGTGAAATCATTATCGATGTGGAAGACGTCGTTGACCTTAAAGCTCAACTAACAGAGCAACTTAACTCTATCCGCTCGGCATTAGCCCGTAAAGAAGCCCTAGAGCAAAGAGAGCAAGCTCTGCTGCGCAAGTCGATGGAGACAATGCGCAAAGAGCTTAATGAGTTAAGTAGTGAGGCTAACACCTACAAAGAGCGTTTGTTTGAACAACAAAAACTCAACTTACTCGACAGCTTAACTCAATTGCCTAACCGTGCTGCATTAGAAGAGCGCATGGAGCTAGAATACCGTAACTATCAACGGCATAAGTCCCCGTTGTGGGTTGCCGTTGCCGATATCGATCACTTCAAAACCATCAATGACAGTTTTGGCCACAGCACAGGTGATAAAACCTTGCAAGTTATAGCAATGGCATTGAAAAACTCCCTGCGAGATACAGAATTTGTAGCCCGCTATGGCGGCGAAGAATTTGTACTGCTATTACCTGATGTGGCCCCTGCTGATATCGCTCAACTTTTAAACAGAGTGCGCGAGAAAGTAAAAAATATTCCATTTAAATTTAAAAATCAGAGAATTACAGTTACAGTATCTATAGGGGCTGCGCAAGTTATGGGAAGTGAACTCATACATGAGACCTTTGAACGCGCCGATGCAGCACTCTACAAAGCGAAACACGAAAGCAGAGACAGGGTTGTGATTGACGTATAATTAAGCCCCACTATACGCCTCCTCTAATCACTCCTGTCATGACGAAGGAGTGGTAAATGATAGTAAAAGTCAGCCCAAAAGGCAGCATGGATCAGCTTTCGCAACTTGAAGTTGATCGACTCAAAAATAGTGCCAAAAGTGCCCTATACCAACTGTACCGCAACTGCTCCTTAGCAGTGCTTGCCGCGGGTTTAAAAACCGACAACTCTAAAGCCCTATTCGAGCAATACCATGATTTCGACATCAACGTTCTACAACGGGAGCGCGGTGTAAAATTAGAACTGATCAATCCCCCCGAACAAGCCTTTGTCGATGGTCAAATTATCACGGGAATTCAGGAACATCTGTTCTCTGTCTTACGCGATATCCTTTATATCAGTGATAGATATGACTCACTAAAACACATTAATCTGACCAATGCCCACCATATCACCAATGTGGTGTTTGATATTCTGCGTAATGCGAGGGCGATAGCACCGATGAAAGACCCTAATGTGGTCGTCTGTTGGGGCGGACACAGTATTAATGCCATTGAATACCAGTACACACGTGAGGTAGGTTATCAACTTGGCCTGAGAGAATTAGATATTTGCACTGGCTGTGGTCCTGGCGCGATGGAAGGTCCGATGAAAGGTGCGGCGATAGGTCATGCCAAACAACGGATTAAAAATGCACGATATATTGGTTTAACTGAACCAAGTATTATTGCCGCCGAGCCACCGAATCAAATTGTCAATGAACTGGTGATCTTACCCGATATTGAAAAGCGCCTCGAAGCTTTCGTGCGCTTAGGCCATGGTATTATTATCTTCCCTGGCGGTGCTGGCACAGCTGAAGAATTGCTCTATATATTGGGTATTT
Source organism: Shewanella sp. DC2-4 (assembly GCF_013248875.1). Taxonomy (NCBI): domain Bacteria; kingdom Pseudomonadati; phylum Pseudomonadota; class Gammaproteobacteria; order Alteromonadales; family Shewanellaceae; genus Shewanella; species Shewanella sp. DC2-4. Next base: position 2,870,678 of record NZ_JABRVR010000002.1, read on the forward strand.
TACTTAACGAAGAAAACCAACAAACGCCTTTCCCGCTGATACTCACAGGCCCAACGGAGAGCGCAGATTACTTCATTAAGATTGATGAGTTTATTGCCTCAACCTTAGGACCCGAAGCTCAGAAAAAGTACCAAATTATCATAGATAATCCCACTGAAGTGGCACGCATCATGAAGCAAGGAATGGAGCAAGTAAAAGCCTATCGCCGCTCAACGGGTGATGCTTACCAATATCAGTGGGCACTGAAGATTGAGTCTGAGTTTCAGTTACCTTTTATCCCAAGCCACGAAGTGATGGCAAACTTAGATCTACACTTCCAAACCAATAAAGCCGAACTTGCCGCCAACCTGCGTAAAGCGTTTTCGGGTATAGTGGCGGGTAACGTCAAGTCAGAAACAATCAAGCACATAGAGCGTGATGGCCCCTTCCAATTAAAAGGCGATCCTAAGCTCATGGATATGATGGATAAACTTTTAAGTGCATTTGTACAACAACAAAGAATGAAGCTTCCAGGAAGCGCCTATATTCCTTGCTATCAAATAGTGAAATAGAGAGCGAAGCAACAACACCCCATGAACAAGTTTTTAATCATCGATGGTCTCAACTTGGTTCGCCGCATTTATGCGGCGATCCCCGATGAATCCGATATGCAAAGCCTCACAGAGCGCGTCAGTTTGGCGTGCACTAAACTGCTGCGGGTGCATCGCCCTACCCATGTGGCTATCGTGTGGGATGGGGATGAAGTTTCATGGCGTAAACAGCTTTACCCCGATTACAAGAAAGGCCGTAAACCTATGCCTGAGCCGCTGGCAAAAGGCCTTGCTGCACTGCAAGATCACTTAACCATGATGAACATTGGCTCTATTTATGCGGCGGCTGAAGCCGATGATGTGATTGCCACTCTAGCGATAAAAACCGCCAAAGCGCAGGGTGAAGCCATTATAGTGTCCACCGACAAAGGGTTTAGTCAGCTTAATCATCGCCAAATCAGCCAGTGGGATCACTTTAATCAGCAGTACTTAGATATCGCTGCATTGGAACAAAAACTCGGTGTCGAACGCAGTCAATTTCTCGACTTGATGGCATTAGCTGGCGATAGCGGTAATAAAATTCCTGGTATTGCGGGCATAGGCCCTAAGTCGGCTGCCGAATTATTGAAAACCTTTAGAAGCTTACCAACCTTGTTTTCATCGCTATCTAACTTAGGCGCTAAACAAGCCAAAAAACTTGCCGAAGGTAAGGAGATGGCAAGACTCAGCTATAAGCTCGCACAGTTACAAACAGACCTGCCACTCAATATTAATTTAAAAGATTTTCGCGTGATGAACTCCTTGCCTGATAATAACTGTCTGCCTGAAAACCCAATCAATCCTGCCTAAACATCTGTTAATATAAAGTTGCAATTAACGCATTTACCTTAGAACAACAAAAGCGTATTTTATGGACGTAATAACGTGACTCATTTAATGAGGTAAAGGAATAACTGTAAATGAAATCAAAAGTTTCGGTAATCATCGGTAGCATTTTCGCCGCCTACGTCGCCTTTGTCGCTGTGGTGGTACTCGTTTATGAACCTACGCCAGATGACATGAGTTGGGAGGACAGACAATCCTATAACAGCCAAAAAATGAACGAGTTAGCGCTAGGGCAAAATATCGTTTCAGTAAAACAGTTACTAGGTAAAGCTGACTTTTCAGAGGCCAAAGCCGTAAAAGAAACCAAGCTACAGGTGCTCTTTTATCGCACTCACCATGAAAAATCAGACGGTGTAACCACGAAAGAGGAATGTACCCCACTTATTTTTGAAAATGATCAATTGATTGCTTGGGGCCAAGATACCTATAAGCAATATCTCGATGCTGATACTGACACAGCCCTCAGCTCTGCCCAAGAGACATTAACCAGTAAATAAATACGACTGACAGTTAAATAAAAACGCCACCGAATCGGTGGCGTTTTTATTTTGACAATCAACGAATTGACTCAATTGTAAAACAACTAAGCCAATTTCCTATTCATCATCGGCCTTATACTCAACATAGGCTTCACCTTTGCTGAGCCATTCTGGCGCAGGTTTTCCCTTCAGATAATGGTCGAAATATTGCATCATGCGAATGCTGTAATCGAGCTTGTTCGGGTACTTTTTCAAGTGATGCGGCTCATCCTCGTATTGCAAGAACACCACATCTTTACCCGCACGGCGCATGGCTAAGTACATTTCAACACCTTGTTCCCAAGGCACTGCATCGTCCTTATCACCAAACATGATCATCAAAGGCGTTTGAATACGGTCAGCATAAAATACTGGCGAGTTTTCAATGTACTTTTGCGGCGCGGCAAACAAACTTGCGCCAATACGACTCTGTCCGGTTTCATATTGGAACTGACGCGCAATGCCTGTGCCGTGGCGAATACCGCTATAGGCACTGGTCATGTTCGATACTGGAGCACCTGCAACCGCCGCCTTAAACATCTTAGTTTGAGTAATGGCAAACGCCGTTTGATAACCACTCCAAGAATGACCTTGCAAACCAATAGCATCGGGTTCGGCAATACCTATCTCAATCAGCTTTTGCACGCCAGACGTGAGCGCTTGCACCGAACTCGCACCTGGGTAACCAATTTCAAAGCGAATATCCGGTAGGAACACCGCATAGCCATTATTGATGTACCAAGCAAAGTTAGGTCTGTGGTTAATGTTCATCTGCGGGAAGGCATGCAGTCTATCCGTCATAAAGCGATAGTAATAAACCAGTACAGGATAGCGCTTACCCGCTTGATAATTCGTCGGCTTGATCAGCACGCCATCTAACGGTTTACCATCGCCATTTGTCCAGTGAACTAACTCGGATTGGCTCCAGTTAAAGGCTTGACGCTGCTTATCTAAATCGGTTTGCTTAACTGCATTTTGCGGTGCGCTATAGCTGGCCGTATACAAGTCAGGGAATAAGTCAAAACGTTCCTTAGAAAAAACGATAGTATCGCCGTCTTTACTGCGTCCCAATACTGTCAGCTTATACTCGCCTTGCATCAGCGTTTTCACGCCCGCTTCGCCCAAGGTGGCTTGATAAAAACCATCGGCCTTGGTTTTATCACTATAACCGTGGAGTAACACAGTGGCGTTATAGGCAAGCTCTGTCGGCTCATCGGGATTATCGACTAAGCCCTCAAGGCGATATTGAATTTTCTGGGTGCGTCCTTTACCTGCGGTTAAGACAAAACCCGCCTTAGATTCGGTATTAAACTGCCAAACATCGTATTTGTCGTAAACCAAGAAACCCGCATCATTTTTAAGCCAAGGACCAAAACCATATCCTGGAGCACTGGATGGATAATCGTGGTCTTCATCGGCAAAACTGACCTTTAGGGATTTGGTGAGATTAGTGCGACGATCCTCTGCAATATCATATAGATACACATTACCTTGCTGATAATAAGCCACATACTTGCCATTTCCCGACAGCGTAGGCTCGGCATCACTCGGCTGTTGTGTCAAAAATGGCACTTTACTGCCAGTATTAATATCGACCAGATAATAATCTTGGTAGAACCCTGCCCACGTCGCCATCTTGCGATAGGACAAATCTGAACTGGCCAACATAAAACGTTTATGTTGTGAAATCGTCACATCAGGAACAGCTTTATCGCCAAGCTGCACCACGTTATTCGAACCTAAATGCAATACCGCAAGGTAAGTGCGTTTTTGCTCATCCTCATATTGCTTGATTTCATTAGGCTTAATACGAGGATCATCCCCATGCCATACCTTAAGCCCACGCTGTCCGGTGACAATATTTGTATCGAACAGGTCATTTTCTTCGGTGATCTTCTGCAAACTGAGCTGCTGACTCACCTCAGGTACGCGGCCAAAGAACAGCCGTTCGCTATCCAATGAGAAGCTTAAACTTGTGTAGCGATTAAGTTTCCACTCGGGTGACTCAGGGGGGGGACTGATTTTGCCAGACTGCAAATCGACCAGCGATAACTGATAGCTGCGGCCATAAGGTAACTCGCTGTCTTTGCCCTGCGTAAATGCAAGCCAACGACCATTTTTAGCCAGCGCTAACGCACCAATCTGTTGGCTAAGCGAATCAAAGACAACGATTTTTTTGTGAGTGTTTAAATCGACTAACTGCAATTGATGTTGCTTATTGGTGATATCGTTCACTGCCAGCGCGAGTCTACGGCTTGCCTTATCAAAAACATAGCCAGTAACCTGCTCGACATCAATTCGCTTTATTTGGTCTTCTAAACTGAGCAACGTAAAACGTCGACCTTGGTCAAACTTATCGACCTTTGGCTTATCAATATTCGCAGGGCTTTGTGTGCCTGCTTTAGCGAGTTTTTCGGTAGTTTTAGGCCCAGCATCTTTTTTGGACTCTTCATCAGCCTCAAATCCAATCGCCAGATGCTTACCGTCATCACTGAACACAAATTCCTTCACACGCTCGAAGCGAGTTTGCGTGCCAGTTTGAGTATCGAGCAACACCATGTCGGATTTGATTTTTTTCTTCGCCTTGGCATCACTCGTTTCACGCGTGAGCAAACTCGGTTTAACCACCACAGCTACATAACGACCATCGTGGTTCACCAAGGGATCTGACCCCCCCGCGATTTGATAGCTTTGCTGCGACAGGACATTTTTCACAATGACGTGACTATCCCCGCGATCGGGCGCAGACTCGACCGCGATGACTTGCCCCTTATCTGAGATAACCGGCTTTTCAAGGGATTCAAAATGCATAATGTCTGTTAGGGTGAGCGGTTTAGTGCTGGTTTCAGCCTGCACTGCTGGCAATACTCCAAGGGATAACAAAACCAGAGATGTGATAGGGATTAACTTCAATGTCTTCCTCTTTTATATATTTGTTAGACTAAAGTAGACTTTTTTAACCATTGGTTCTCCATCATGGTGAGAACCCAGTATTTTTACAAGTTATACCACATAAAAAATCGTGATATTGCTCACTATTTCCTGTGAAGTTTGACCAAAGATGGTTAAAATAATAGGCAGAAAAAATACCAAATTCATAGTCCTGCTATCCAGTTAGCACTGGGGCAGACAATTGCAGTAACGACGAACCGTGGAAGGACTTCTCCATGTCAAAAAGAACGATAACCGTAATTCCAGGTGATGGAATTGGCCCAAGTATTATTGATTCAGCCTTAAAAATTCTTGATAAAGCGGGCTGTGATTTTGAATATGAATTTGCCGATGCCGGCCTGACTGCACTTGAAAAGCAAGGCGAGTTACTGCCAGCACGCACTTTAGAACTCATTGAAAAAAACCGTATCACGCTGAAAGGGCCGCTGACGACTCCCGTTGGTGAAGGCTTTACTTCTATCAACGTAACCTTGCGTAAGAAATTCGGTCTGTATGCTAACGTACGCCCAGTACTGTCTTTCAAAGGTACCCAAGCCCGTTACGAAAATATCGATATCATCACAGTACGTGAAAACACCGAAGGCATGTATTCTGGCCATGGTCAAAAAGTGTCTGAAGATGGTTTAACAGCCGAAGCAACCAGTATCGTGACTCGCCAAGGTGCCGAGCAAATCGCCACTTTCGCCTATGAACTGGCCCGTAAAGAAAACCGTAAGAAAGTCACTATTGTACACAAAGCTAACATCATGAAGTCAACGTCAGGCCTGTTCCTGAAAGTGGCCCGCGAAGTGAGCCTACGTTACCCAGACATCAAGACAGAAGAAATGATCGTCGATGCAACGTGCATGAAGTTAGTGATGAACCCAGAAAACTTCGATGTGATCGTGACGACTAACCTATTCGGTGACATTTTATCGGACCTGTGTGCCGGTTTAGTGGGTGGTTTAGGTATGGCACCTGGCGCAAACATTGGCCGTGATGCTGCGATTTTCGAAGCCGTTCACGGTAGTGCGCCTGATATCGCTGGCAAAAACCTCGCAAACCCAACCTCAGTGATTTTAGCGTCTATCCAAATGCTGGAATACTTAGGTATGGCTGACAAAGCTGAGCAAATCCGTAAAGCGGTATCTGCAGTGATCGCAGAAGGCGACCGTACGACTCGCGATTTAGGCGGCACTCACGGCACGACTGACTTCACGCAAGCTGTGCTTGAGCGTCTGTGATCTCAATGCCAAGCGCGTTTAAGACAAGCCTATAACGCGCGTTTTCAAGTAAAAGCTTAAAAGAAGCAAGCGCTTGAAACTCAAATGAGTAAACACGAAAAAGCCCCAAAGTTTCCTTTGGGGCTTTTTGTTATCTAGCTTTTAAACCTGCGTGGTTTTATACCCGCGTGACAATTACCATTCTAGCGACAACAAGATCACCGCAGGGTTAGCACTGGAATTAATTCCAAGCGGTATTAGGGCGTAGCCATAAATGCACTGTCACTTCATCACGGTCGTGATAAAGATGCTTACACTGCACTTTAAAATCCGTCACACCATTCTCTTTAAGAATCGTCTGCATGGTCTCAAGGATAGCAGTCACTTCTTTATAGCGGCTCTTCATCGGTAATTTAAGGTTAAAAATCGCTTCCTTAAACCAACCGTTAATCGCCCAAGCTTCAATCAGTTCGGCAACACGCGCAGGTTTCTCAACCATGTCGCACACCAGCCAATAGATATTTTTACGTTGCGGTTCGAAACGGAAACCGTCTTCACGGTAATGTTTCACTTGGCCCGTTTCCATCAGTTTTTCATCCATAGGGCCATTATCAACTGCCGACACAAACATGCCGCGACGCACCAGTTGATAAGTCCAGCCACCAGGGCAAGCGCCCAAATCCACTGAGTTCATGCCACTGCGAATACGCTCTTCTTGCTCTTCCTTAGGCACGAATTGGCCAAAGGCTTCGTCGAGTTTCAGACTTGAACGACTCGGTGCATCCGCCGCCATTTTAAGGCGTGGAATGCCCATAAAATGTGGCGAACTGTTATTACTGTAGGAATAACCCACATAGGCACGGCCGGGTCCAATAAAACACACGTGGATAATCGGACGTTTGGAATTTTCCTGCGCGAGCAAACTGCCCGACTTTTTCAAATGCTGGCGTAAAGGCACTGTGAACTTACGGCAAAAAGCCGAGAGCTCTTTCGCTTCGTTAGTGTCAGGTGTTTCAACCCGCACTTCACCCGCTTTGCTGACGTCACTGAGCGCCGCAACGATTGGGCTTATTCTGTCATTTTCAGGCAAGTCAACTAACAAGTCGCTAGCAGCAAACATCTGGCGGGCGAAAATGAGCGAATCTAAAGGTAATTGTTTGACTAACGTATCAGCAGCGTCGTCTTCAAAACATTGGTATACAACATAAGCGTCGTTATTGTTGGCCTTAACAAAGCCACCCACATTGAGCTCACCGGCTCGCTGTTGGATTTCTGCAGCGCATTCTTTTTCAAAGCCTGCGCGGCAAAATAAAAATAGGTTTTTCATGGGGATCCCTGAGAAATCCAAGCCAAAGCATTGGCTGACTATCGATTTGGGCGCCAGTATACCAATTTCAATCCACAAATGCCCTATTTGCCTACTGCTGAACCTTGAATTGCGATTAGAGAAATAAAAAAGGCTTAGGTGCACCCTAAGCCTGTTAACTCACATAAGCATCAGCGATTAAGACTCATGACCGTCGATAACTTTGTGACGCCATACCGCGGCGGCAAATAATAACCAACCGAGTAAGAAACAACCACCGCCCATAGGCGTAATAGGACCTAACCACTTAGTCCCAAACAAGGCCAGTCCATATAGTGAGCCCGAAAATAGTACTATGCCTGCGACAAAGAGATATGCCGACCAGTCCAGTAAACGCGAGGTTAACCATTGGCCCGAGAAGGCAACCATGATGAGGGCAAAGGTATGGTAGAAATGATATTGCACACCTAAGTTAAAGACTTCAATTAAGTTTGGTGGCGCGACCGCTTTTAAACCATGGGCACCAAAAGCCCCTAAAGCGACGGCTAAGAATCCGCTCACGGCGGCGAGTAACAATAAACCTTTACGCATTTAACGCTCCTGCTGGAATGGGATTAACTCATTCAACATTTATTCGCTCAACATCAAGCTCACGAATAAAATCACTTGATAAATCAATAGCACGTGCAAGGTTAGCGGCTTCACTGGTGCCTGACGACTTTCTTGGGACAAAACTATGATCGCCGTCGGTTATCCAAACCAATCCTATCTCAGCTTTCAAGGGCCAGCTTGGGATCTGCGCTTTGCCACCAAACTTATCCCGCTCCCCCTGTACGACTAATACTGGGACTTGGCATTCATTCAAAGGTTCCAATCTAGGCTCGCCGCCTTTGAGTGGCACAAAAGGATAACCTAAACAAATCACCCTATCGATGCGCGCCGCTGATGCAGGATCGCAGGCTAATAGGGCCGCCATACGACCGCCCATGGATTTCCCCATTAACACCACACGTTCAACTTGTGGTTGTGAGTGGGCGATATCGAGCATATGTGTAAAACACGCGAGCAATTTAGGCGCACGGTCCGGTGGACGCCGTTTGCCATCGACTGCATTCGCCTGCATATAAGGAAAATTAAAGCGCATCACTCGGAAGCCCTGAGCAACGAATCCCGCCGACATGGCCTGCATAAAATCAGAATCCATGTTAGCACCCGCACCGTGGGCCAATAAAATCAAAGTACTCGCAGGCTCCCCTTCTAATACATAACTCGGCTTATCCGGGCAACAACTCACTGCGAGACTCCTCGGCAAACATGTCTAACATCCATTCACGAAACGCCACCACTTTACCCAGCTCAGCATGGTTTTGCTGGCAAACTAAGTAATAAGCATCTTTACTGACCAAGACTTCTTGGAATGGACACACAAGCCGCCCAGCTTTGATATCGGGGCGTGCCAGCACGCTGTAACCCAGAGCAACCCCTTGACCGTGGGCCGCCGCCTGCAATACCAAAGACGAATGACTGAAAATAGGTCCTTGATTCACATTAATATCGGTAATGCCACATTGCCTAAACCACGCCTGCCAATCGTGACGATTCATATCATGTAATAGCGTGTGATACTTTAAATCGCTCGGTTTTGAGAGTGGTTTAGGACCGTTGAGCAACATGGGCGAACACACGGGAATAAGCACTTCGTTTCTGAGCTTATCCGCACGTAGCCCAAGCCAATTACCTAAGCCATAATAAATAGCCACATCCACATCATCGGTTAATGAACTCGCTTCGGTATCAACGGCCTTAATTCGCACATCGATATCGGGATTTTTCTCACTGAATTTAGCCAAACGTGGCACTAGCCATTGAATCGCAAAACTGGGGGACATACTGACCGTCAGCGAACCAATCGCACTGCGGGCGAGTAATCTGTCGGTGGCATCGGCAAGCTGAATAAAGATATCTTTGATGTCGAGAAAATAGCTTTGCCCTTCTTCGGTTAATAGCAAAGAACGGTTCTTTCGACGAAATAATTTTAATCCGAGGAAATCTTCTAATGCCTTTATTTGATGGCTCACCGCAGCCTGTGTAACAAACAATTCTTCCGCTGCCCGCGTAAAGCTCAAATGCCGCGCGGCTGCCTCAAAAGCTTTAACCGCATTAAGCGGTGGTAATCGTCTCGACATAGTGATCTCAGTCTCGTTTTTTAATTAGTTTTTCTAATCCGTATTGTTACATTTAATCGTTTGTAAAGGCCAGCGTTTTTGGTTAAATTTTGCGCCAATGAAACAGCTTATCAACGAAACACCAATAGCGATGAAACATCCATAGCTATGAAATACCTAAGTTAGACAATCTCAAAGTTGATGATGGGAATGTCTGACAGCGTTAATTTGTCAGCCCGGAGGCGACTATGTTCAATTTAAAATCGGCATTTGCGTTAATATTAGTCTCAGCACTCAGCTTTAATGCCAGTGCAAATGTACTCGTTGACGAAATCGTCATTGACACAAGCGACTTGCAAGCCAATATCACTGCAGATTTAACCGCTGCAATGAATAAAATGCACCAAGAAGTGCTACAAGAAGCCACTCTGCTGATTGCCACAGACGATGTCGCATCTCATCAGCAAGTCGTTAAAGCCGAATAACCTAAACGACACTGAAACTCAGGTCGCGCTCAGTAAGAGCAAAGAAAAAGCCGCATTAATATGCGGCTTTTTTGTACTTAAATAGCAAATCAATCCCACTGACGATATACGGCAATGGGCAGGTTTTCGCCCGACTTATGGACGATACACTTTCACGTTCGTGTAACCTTGCTCGATTAAATACAATGCCTGCAATTTACTCATCACCCCACGCTCACAATAGAGCAAATAAGTCTTTTGCTTATCGAGATCGGCAAACTGAGTCGCTAACTTGAAGAATGGGATGCGCTTTATCTCAATACCTTCAATTTGCAGCGGTTTGCTTTCCTCTTCTTCAGGGGCACGAATATCAATGACCACTTGGTTGGTATCGATACTGGCAACTGTTTCTGTCTCAGTAATCCGAGTATCCATTTGTTCTGCGATCTCCCTGATATCGATAGTGACAGATTGGGCGATGATCTGATCAATCAAATCCTCAGAGAACTTTTTCTCTTCCGCTTCAACCTTAGCTAATACCGCTTTTACCGTCGGCTTTTGCGAAATTACGCCGCAATATTCAGGCATTGATTTAGCAAAATCTTCGGTGCCGATTTTACGGCTCTCGTTGATAATGTCTTGCTTATCCATGGCGATTAAGGGACGTAGAATCAATAACTCAGTACAACGGTCGATGACGTTTAAGTTGGTCAGGGTCTGGCTAGACACTTGGCCTAAACTTTCACCGGTAACTAAGGCTTGAATGCCCATACGCTCGGCGATACGCGCCGCGGTACGCATCATCATGCGTTTCAATACAACGCCCATTTGACCGTTATCGATACGCTCTAAAATCTCAGCAACAACAGGCTCAAAAGGCACGGAGATAAACTTCACTTTGTGGGATTCACCGTAGGTTTTCCACAAATGGTAAGCCACTTGTTTAACACCAATTTCGTGCTGTGCGCCGCCCAGATTGAAGAAGCAGTAGTGGGTACGAGCGCCTTTTTTAATAAATTGATAGCTAGAGACGCCAGAGTCAAAACCACCCGAAATCAAGGACAATACATCTTCCTGTGTTGCCATCGGAAAACCGCCTAGACCTTCAATACGCTTAGTCACCATATAAAGATTATCGCGCTCAATCTCTAAATTAACGGTAATGTCCGGATTCTTTAAACGCACGCCCAGCGCATCAGTAAACTGGTTTAAGCCACCACCGACATAACGCTCAACTTCAATAGAATTAAAATCATGATCGCCAGTACGCTTTACTCGCACGCAGAAGGTTTTACCCGCGAGTTGGTCACGGTAAACAGGCAAGACTTGCTGATAAATATCATCAACAGATTCAAAGCTGTACTCATCCACTTGCACTACGTGTGCAATGCCAGGAATACACGCCAGACGCTCACCGAAAGCTTGCGCCAATTCAGGCTTATCCTTTGGTACCATCACCATAATGCGGTCCCATTGACGCTGCACTTTTGCATCTTCGTCAACTTTTTTAAGCACATTACGGATGTTAGTTTCGAGCATTTTGGTGAAGCGCATGCGTACAGGCTTGCTCTTCATCATGATTTCTGGATACAGCTTTACAATAAACTTCATGGGATTTCCGCGGGCAATTTTAAAACAGCAAAATTGGTTAAAAGAATAATCGGGGGATTATATACCCAAGCAACCTAAAAAGGCGAGTTTCAGCGCACATAGCCAACAGCGACACAGGCCACATTTGTGGCGTATTCATCGCGTATTAATGACTAAATCACGGCAGCTAATTAGGCTGAAATAATGTCACTAAAACCTATTCGAGAAGTTTGAATTGCCCTGCTTAAAATAAGTGATTTGAGATGAATCATTAACAATAAGTCGTTGAGGGATAGTTAAGGAAACTTAGGGATTACACACTCAATGTGATTAACGTAAAGCCCAAATGGATTTAAATCAACCACAGCGATTTGATGCATAACACGTTAACTAAAAAGGGAAAAGCCCACATTAGCTCGATAAAAAAGCCGCAAGATTATTGCGGCTTTTGATTGGGAGTATCTAAACACTTAAGGCGAATTACCGATCTGAATTTCTTCAGACTCCTTCGCTTTACCTTGCTCAATAGCAATTTCAACCCTGCGGTTACGGGCACGATTTTCCGGAGAATCGTTAGGCACAATCGGATTGTTAGACGCCATACCAACCACTTTCATTCGATTAGAATCAAAGCCGCTGACCTGTACTAACTCATGGGCCACTGCTACGGCACGTTTGCTGGATAAATCCCAATTAGAACTATAGAGCTCATCGCTTATTTGCATATCATCCGTGTAACCTGACACTGTGATGACACCTGGCACATCTTTTAACAATTCGCCGACTGAGCGTACCACAGGTTTAAATCGAGGCTGCAGGAAACCTGAGCCAGAAGCAAATGCCCCCTTCTCACGTATACGAATAATAATCTGCTGACCTAATGACTCAATTTCAATCGATCCATCGGTGATCTCTTTATTCAGCTCCTGCGCCATCTTCTTCACTTGCTGATTGATCTTTTCTTGCGCCGCTGCCGCTTCCGCTTTAACGGCATCGGCAACTTCTTGAGCCGTAGCACTCGCTTCGCCCCCCCGCTGAGAACCATTTTGCTGCTGCACGCCGCCCGCACTATCGTCTTCACCCGCTTGGAAATCCAATACAGGTTCAGTCATTTCATTCGTTTGCTGGTTAATGATTTCAATCGGAGTCGGCTCAGGGCGACCAGGTCTAAACTCTAAGGCAATGACAGAAGTCCCCTTCGGGATATCTTTAACTTCCACCTTATTTTGCACACCAAAGGCATACTTCATTGAGCCCGCAATCTGTTTATACTTCATCACATCCATTTCAGAAAATGACAATAATAATACAAAAAAACACATCAACAGCGACATCAAGTCGGCAAATGTTGCCAACCACATCGGTGCTCCGGGCGGCGGACAATTGCACTTAGCCTTAGCCATCGGCTACTCTCCGTCCGTTGTATCGATTTTACGATTTTTCTCAGCCAGATAATTTTTCAAAAAGCCTTCAATCACCCGTGGGTTTTGTCCGTCTTGAATCGCCAATACCGCATCCATAATAAGGTTACGGTTAAGCATTTCCTCTCCCATCCTAATCGTTAACTTATCCGCGATAGGAATACAAACCATGTTAGCCAGCACCGCCCCATAAAGGGTTGTTAAAAGTGCAACGGCCATCGAGGGACCAATAGATTTAGGATCCGACATATTCGCTAACATGGCCACGAGACCAACGAGTGTACCTATCATCCCCATAGCTGGTCCCACGTCAGCAAAAGCTCTAAAAATTGCTATCCCGGTGCGATGACGTTCCTCTGTCAGCGTAATATCCTTCTCTAAGGCGTTACGGACCACTTCGCCATCATGACCATCGACCAACATATCAACAGCTTTTTGCATAAAAGTATTGCTAATTTGCGCTTCTTCTAATGCCAAAAAACCCCCTTTACGGGCAGCATCCGCCATAGTCACTGACTGTTCAATCAAGTCTTCAGGTTTATCAATTTTGAACACAAAAGCTTTTGCAGCTATTTTAGCCGCATTTAAAAACTGTTTTAGATTGAATTTCATCATTACGACGAAGAAAGACCCGCCGAATACAATCACAACCGAGGCTAAGTCGTAGAACATCATTACGCCACCACTGATCACCATCGACCAAATGATAAAACCAAAGCTCCCGACTAATCCGATTATTGTTGCTAAATCCACAACGGCTCCTCAATTTTCGTAATAAACGACATAATACTTACTCTGGGTAAGCAAGAACACTCAGTTATTCTACCGAATAAGATAATCCTACCGACACACATACGAGCCTTGTTTATCCAGATAAAAATTACCATACAAATGATGATACTATTGTCAGTTATCGGACACACACTAAGCAAGTTTAGCGACAATTTATATTTTCTGGAAAATTTCAGTAACAAAGCGTGCTATTGAGCAAATATCTTTAGTCTGAATTTGACCCTTACGCCGCCCTGATATACCTTGTGTCCGCTAAATCAAAGGAAACCTGAACGTGGCGAAGAAACCCGAAAATCTTAGTTTTGAAGAATCCCTTGGCGAACTTGAACGCATCGTTGCCGATCTAGAACAAGGCGATATATCCCTCGATGACGCGTTAAAACAATTTGAACGTGGCATCAATCTCGTTCGAAATAGCCAAGCAAAACTCGAACAAGCCCAACAAAAAGTGGCCATTTTACTGAAACAAGACGAAAATGCGCCCCTATCCCCCTATGCCGTTGAGGGCGAATAAGCGTGTTAGTCAGTACAATTCAAGAATATCAACAACGAGTTGATGATCAATTAAAACAGCGTTTTAGTACGCTTGAAGATACCGCTCCCCAATTAAAAGCCGCTATGACTTACGGTGCCTTATTGGGAGGGAAACGCATTCGACCGTTCCTCGTATACAGTGTAGGGCGCATGTTTGGGGTCGAACTTGAAAAGTTAGATGCTTGCGCCGCAGCCATTGAATGTATCCATGCTTATTCATTAATCCACGACGATTTACCCGCCATGGACGATGACGAGCTCCGCCGTGGCCAGCCGACAGTGCATATCGCCTTTGATGAAGCGACGGCCATTTTAGCGGGGGATGCTCTGCAAACCTTAGCCTTTGAAATTGTCACCGAAGCTGTACCAGGGATCAGCAGCGAACAACATATTGCTATGGTAAGAGTATTAGCCAAAGCCTCAGGTTATCGTGGTATGTGTGGAGGCCAAGCGATAGACTTAGCATCGACCGATAAACATATTGATCTTAAAGCGTTAACTCAGCTTCATAATATGAAAACCGGCGCCCTTATCAGCTGCGCCGTTGAGTTAGCTTTGATCGCCGCAAACGCGCCAAAAGATCAGTATGCTGCTATGATGGATTTTGCTCGTGCGGTCGGACTCGCCTTCCAAGTACAAGACGATATCCTTGACATAGTAGCCACCACCGAAGAGCTAGGTAAACCGCAAGGCTCTGATACTGAATCGAATAAGAGTACGTTTCCACAACTACTTGGACTACAAGGTGCACAAGACACCGCCAAACAACTGATCCAAGAGGCACTATCAGCGCTGGCTAAATTGCCATACAATAGCCAGTTAATTGCAGACTTCGCCCGCTATATCATTGAGCGAAGAATATAATAAGAGTCGAAGTATCTCGCTATGAGTTTGGACATTTCTCAGTTTCCCGTGTTGGCGCAGGCCAACACCCCCAATGAGCTCCGCCAGCTTCCTCAGGCACTTTTACCACAAGTAGCCGATGAACTGCGCGAGTTCCTTCTTAAGTCTGTTGGCATGTCCAGCGGACATTTTGCCTCTGGGCTCGGCACAGTAGAACTCACTGTGGCACTGCACTATGTCTACAATACCCCTTTTGATCGACTGATCTGGGACGTAGGCCATCAAGCCTATCCCCATAAAATTCTCACGGGTCGACGTGACAAGATGCACACCATTCGGCAAAAAGATGGCTTACATCCTTTCCCATGGCGTGAAGAAAGTGAATACGACACTTTCAGTGTTGGCCATTCAGGCACGTCGATTAGCGCCGCGCTGGCGATGGCGATAGCTGCAGAAAAAGAACAAGCAGGTCGTAAAGTGGTCGCTGTCATCGGCGATGGCGCTATGACCGGCGGCATGGTGTTTGAAGCCATGAACCACGCGGGCGACTTGCACAATGACATGCTCGTGGTACTGAACGACAACGAAATGTCGATTTCAGAAAATGTCGGCGCCCTCAACAATCACTTAGCACAACTGATGTCAGGCCGTTTCTACACCACACTGCGCGAAGGCGGCAAAAAAGTGTTGAAAGGTATGCCTGTCATCAAAGAAATGGCCAAGCGCACTGAGGAACACCTCAAAGGTATGGTCGTTCCTGGCACTCTATTTGAAGAGTTAGGTTTCAACTACATAGGTCCTATCGATGGCCACGACGTAGACGCTCTGGTCGAGACCATGCGCAATATGCGTAATCTGAAAGGTCCACAGGTGCTGCACATCATGACCAAAAAAGGTCGTGGTTATGAACCTGCTGAAAAAGATCCTATCGGTTGGCATGCTGTGCCTAAGTTTGACCCATCGCTATTTAAAAAACCGGCCACCAAACCCGGTTTACCGACCTTTTCTCAAGTCTTCGGTAAATGGTTATGCGACATTGCCGAACAAGATAAGAAAGTGTTAGCGATCACTCCTGCGATGCGTGAGGGTTCGGGCATGGTGGAGTTTTCCCAGCGCTTCCCGAAACAATATTTTGATGCAGCGATTGCTGAGCAGCATGCAGTCACCTTAGCGGCGGGTTTTGCCTGCGAAGGTTTCAAGCCTGTAGTCGCGATTTACTCGACTTTCCTGCAACGCGCCTATGATCAGCTTATTCACGATGTCGCACTACAACAATTGCCCGTGTTATTTGCCATTGACCGTGGCGGTATCGTCGGTGCCGATGGTCCAACCCACCAAGGTGCATTCGATTTAAGTTTTATGCGTTGTATCCCTAATATGGTGATCATGGCGCCGTCCGATGAAAACGAATGTCGTCAAATGCTCTACACTGGCTATTGCTATGATGCGGGCCCAAGTGCGGTGCGTTACCCAAGAGGTAGTGCCACGGGAGCGATGCAAGTCGAGTCCATGACTGCGTTGCCAATTGGTAAAGGTGTCATTAAGCGCATAGGTAAGCGTATTGCCATACTTAACTTTGGTACCTTGCTCGCATCGGCATTAACCGCTGCCGAAAGCTTAGATGCGACGGTTGTCGATATGCGCTTTGTGAAACCACTTGATGTTGATCTGGTAAAAGAAATGGCACTAACCCATGAAGTGTTAGTCACTGTGGAGGAAAATGCCATTATAGGCGGTGCGGGTGCCGGAGTGCTTGAACAGCTTCAAAAGCTAAAAATGCCTAAAGCCGCACTCCAAATTGGTTTGCCAGACGAGTTCATTAAACATGGCTCGCCAGAGGAAGTCATCCACGATTTGCAACTGGATGCCGAAGGCATACTGGCGCAAATCAATGCTTATCTAGCGCAATAGGCTGAACTTGCTTATCTCGTTAAGACGCTAAATCTTATCAATAAAAAATTCCGCCCATAAAAAAAAGGACTGCAATTGCAGTCCTTTTTTGTTGCTGTCTTTTATAACAGCGGCTGATCCAATAAAGCTTAAGCTTCGATATCTATCGTCGCAGTTTCTTGGTTTGGGCCACCCTGTGACACCATCACCATAGCAGGGCGCAGCAAGCGACTGTTCAGCTCATAACCCTTTTGCATCACCAACATCACAGTGTTCGCAGGGAACTCGGCGCTTGGCTGCATGCCAATCGCTTGATGTTGATCAGGGTTAAATGACTGACCTTGTGGATCAATTTGCTTAACACCAAATTTAGCCACCGCAGTGAGTAAGCTTTTTTGAGTTAACTCAACACCTTGATAAATCGCTTTAGTCGCTTCATCTTCTGGGTTTGTACCCATTAGCGCGCGCTCCATGTTATCAAGCACAGGCAAAAGCTCATTGGCGAACTTTTCCAAGGCAAACTTATTCGCCTTTTCCACATCCATTGCGGCACGACGACGAATGTTATCGACCTCGGCTGCGGCGCGGATGACTGAATCCTTCTGCTCTTCAACTTTCGCCAAAGCTTCAGCGAGTAACTGTTCCAGCTCTTCAATACGGAAATTGGCCTGGGTAAGCTCATCGATCAGACTTGCTTCTGCGGTAGATACTTCAGACTCTACACCCTCTTGGATCAGATCCTGTTCTGCTTTAATCGATTCGTTGCTCATTTTCACTCCAGCTAAAAATGCTTTGTTTCTGAAATACTCTGGGCATATTATGGGGATCAATTTTGACGTTTCAAGGCCTAAGGCCAGATCTAGCATAAATATGACCACAAAGTTTCATACTATCGGCCTTATCGGCAAACCTCACCACCAAGGGACCAACCAAACCTTAAAGCGTCTGCATTATTGGCTGACAATGCAGGGCTTTGAAGTCTTAGTGGAAGAGCGTGTTGCTACCGAATTAGGACCCAATATCATAGCGGTCGATTTACTAGAAATTGGCGCGCGTTGTGACTTAGCCATAGTCGTCGGTGGTGACGGTAACATGCTCGGCGCGGCAAGGGTATTAGCCCGCTTTGATTTAGGCGTGATTGGGGTTAACCGCGGCAATTTAGGCTTTTTAACCGATCTGCCGCCCGATGCCTTCGAAGAGGCGCTCGCCAAGGTACTCGATGGAGAGTTCGATACCGAGCATAGATTCTTACTCGAAGCCGAAGTCTATCGCCACGGTATGCTCAAGGCGAGCAACACCGCCGTCAACGAAGCCGTACTCCATCCGGGTAAAATTGCCCACATGATTGAGTTTGAGGTCTATATTGACGATCAGTTCATGTACAGCCAACGTGCCGACGGCATGATAGTGTCAACGCCTACCGGTTCAACGGCCTACGCCCTCTCCGCTGGCGGCGCTATTCTGACGCCTAATTTACAGGCCCTAATCTTAGTACCTATGTTCCCGCACACTTTGTCGTGCCGCCCGATTGTTGTCGATGCGTGCAGCACCATAAAAATGGTTGTATCACCTGAAAATGGCGAAAACCTCGAAGTCAGCTGTGATGGCCACGTGCATTTAGCCGTGTTACCCGGCGATGAAATCATAGTGCGCCGCAGCTCTGAACGTTTACGGCTTATTCATCCTAAAGGACACAACTATTTCCACGTTCTGCGGACCAAATTAGGCTGGGGCAGCAAATTGTTTTAAGTCTGTATCTTTGGGCTAAATCACCAATAAAAGAGACATATCACGTCTCTTTTTTATTTTGTAAATTTAACCTAGAAGGTTGCGATTAAAGCCTTATCTTTTCCCCTGCACAGTCTTTGGTGAACTTTTTAGCACTTCTCACAAACGACTAATATTCGCATTAATGGCGTTTAAGCATTAATGACACTAACCAGTCTGATAAAAGTTCAAACAGTATTTTTTAGTTTTGTTACTTAAAATTTCTGCTTCAATTTCACCCTGTTCTCTCAATTTCCCCTCTTAACCCATTAGAAGCGGTCACTATTTATTTCAACTTTTCTGTTGTTCTCTCAATATACTTGAATATTTTGGCTGGCTGTTCGCTCAAATAAACTGAAATTAAATTAAATAATGGTTATTAAATTTCATATTAAAGTAAAATTCATTAAGTGATATCCATCACAATAAAATCCCACCATTTTAAAACGTGCTCTAGATCACTATAAAAAACCATTCCAAAATTGACATATTAGGCAAGCATTACAATAGCTTGATGAAAATAGAAGTAAATGAGTTAATCCAGCCACAACAATCTATGCGACCTTAATCACACCTTAAAAATGACTGAAAAAACCAATAACAGACTATTAATGAAATAAATGGATCAGTTAATTGCAATAATGACGATGAATATGAGTGATAGCTCTACTTTTAATAACCAGAAAAACAACAAATTTAATTTAATATAACCAAAGTAGATATACACCCAACAGTCTAAGTGATCATTGTCACATATAAGAAAATCCCCCGAGAGAAGCACCCCGCAGCACTGTAAATTAGCATTTCATATAACAGCCAAGATGATCTAGATCATATTAGTCAAGCTCACAATAGCGTCTAGTACACAACACAGAATGTCGAGACCGTAAGTACTTGCAGTATTAACTGCTGATTTATTGGTCTGGGAAGTCGACATGAAGGCAGATGAAAAATCCTAATATCAATAATAAGACAGACCACTTTATGAAGAGGCAAGCATGACAATACTTCAACTCCTCGCTAGCTTGACGCCAGTGCTCAGTGTAATGCTATTTCTAGTGTTACTCAGAATGCCTGCATCTAAGGCTATGCCTATCTCCATGATAATCACAGCGCTCGCCGCCGTGTTTATTTGGCAAATGGATACCACATTACTGGCGGCATCGGTCCTCGAAGGACTGCTCTCAGCCATCACACCATTAACCATCATTTTTGGTGCCGTATTCCTACTCAATACCCTGAAATACTCAGGTGCCATGGACACTATCCGTGCAGGGTTTACTAACATCAGTGCCGATGCCCGTGTACAAGTCATTATCATCTGTTGGTTATTCGGTGCCTTTATTGAAGGTAGTGCTGGTTTTGGTACTCCCGCAGCCATTGGCGCACCACTACTGGTATTGCTTGGTGTACCACCCGTTGCCGCAGCTGTCGTGGCTTTGATTGCTGACTCGGCCTGTGTATCCTTCGGTGCGATTGGTCTACCCGTACTTTTTGGGATGGAACAGGGTCTGATCCAAGGTGGCGTGAGCATGGCGGCGGAGCAATTTGCTGCCCATGGGGGTAACTATGCTGGTTATGCTCGATATATCGTCATGCATATGATCACTATCGACTTAATCACAGGTTCATTAATTCCTCTCGTAATGGTGACCATGCTAACTGGATTCTTTGGTCGCAATAAATCCTTTAAGGAAGGCTTAGCAATTTGGAAATTTGCGATTTTCTCAGGTCTTGCCTTTACCGTCCCCGCATGGATCATCAACTACCTTGCAGGCCCAGAATTCCCTTCGGTTATCGGTTCATTGATCGGTATGGCCTTAGTGATCCCGGTTGCGCGTAAAGGCTACTTACTGCCTAAAACACCATGGAATGATTTCGCAGAGAATGACAGTCAAGAAAGCGGAAAAGTCGAAACAACGGCTAAGTTTTCCCAAATTGCCGCTTGGACACCTTACATCATCATGGCTGCGCTTTTGGTACTGTCGCGTACAGTGGCACCGTTAAAAGCATGGTTATCAAGCTTTAACATCAGCTGGACAGGCCTAATGGGCACTGAGCTTAAAGCCAGCTTCGCAACCTTATATGCACCAGGTGCCTTCTTTGTTGCCGTGTGTATTTTAGGTTTCTTCCTGTTCAAAATGAAAAGCCCTGCGATTCAGCAAACGGTCGGTGTTTCATGTAAGTCCATGTTGCCAACCATTATTTCATTAGGCGCATCAGTGCCTATGGTGAAAATCTTCTTAAACTCAGGCGCGAATGGTGCAGGTCTTGCCTCAATGCCTGTCGCTTTAGCGGATATGTTGGCAGGTTCCATGGGCGCAGTGTGGGCTTGGATGGCGCCTATCGTGGGGATTTTTGGTGCCTTCTTATCCGGTTCAGCCACCTTCTCAAACATGATGTTCTCCAGCCTACAATACAGCGTTGCCGACAATATTGGCATGAACCACACACTGGTATTGGCACTACAAGGTATCGGTGCAAACGCCGGTAACATGATGTGCGTAATGAACGTGGTTGCCGCTGCAACGGTAGTGGGTATGGCAGGTAGAGAGTCAGAAATTATCCGTAAAACAATGCCTGTTGCCATTGGTTATGCCTTACTGGCGGGCACAATAGCTACCCTGTGGGGTGGATTCTAAGCCGTTTTATTTTATTGAATGCCCGAAGTCACTCCCAGTGACTTCGGCTTTAATCTATTAATAAAGAGAGTGATGCTATGTCGATTAACTATAAACTGGTCATCGATGATCTAAGAACGCAATTAGGTGATCATCCCGTGACGGATGATCCCGTTCGCCGTTTTGCCTGGTCCACCGATGCAAGCTACTTCAGGATAGTCCCAGAAGTGGTTGTCCATGCAGAAACCCTAGAACAGGTAAAGCTCACATTAGCCGTTGCCCGTAAGCATGATGCACCCGTCACGTTTAGGGCCGCTGGAACCAGTTTATCTGGCCAAGCTATCGGTGAAGGTATTTTGTTGATCCTTGGCCATGATGGTTTTAGAAAGATTGAAGTCAGTAGCGATGCCAAACAGATCACCTTAGGTGCGGCTGTCATTGGTTCCGACGCTAACGCCGTACTCGCGCCGCTTAACCGCAAAATTGGTCCCGATCCCGCCACCATAGGCTCCGCCAAAATTGGTGGTATTGTGGCAAACAATGCTTCGGGAATGTGCTGTGGTACTGCGCAAAACAGTTACCAAACTATCGCTTCCGCGAAACTTCTTTTTGCAGATGGTACTGAACTCGATACTGGCTGTGAAAAATCGAAAGCTGCCTTTGTTAAATCCCATGGAAAAATACTGGATGCGCTGACAGAACTGTCGCACATGACTCGCCATAACACAGTGTTAGCGGACAGAATTCGTAAAAAGTATTCCATTAAAAATACCACCGGCTACGGCATCAATTCGTTACTCGATTTTACCGACCCATTTGACATCATCAACCACTTAATGGTGGGGATGGAAGGCACCTTAGCCTTTATTAATGAAGTCACCTATCACACAGTGAATGAAGCTAAATTTAAAGCCTCAGCTATGGCCGTATTCCATAATATGGAAGATGCCGCACGAGCCATACCACTGATAAACGGTGAAAGCGTTTCTGCTGCTGAACTCCTTGATTGGCCATCAATCAAAGCAGTAACGGGCAAGCCTGGCATGCCAGATTGGTTATCAGAATTACCGGCCCTATCCGCTATTCTACTGATAGAATCCCGTGCTGATGACGACAAAACCTTAGAAAATTATACTCAAGATGTCACCGCGAAACTCGCCGGCTTTGACTTTATCCGCCCAATGGAATTTAGTACTAATCCAGCGGTTTATGACAAATACTGGGCAATGCGCAAAGGCTTGTTCCCGATTGTAGGTGGTGAGCGTCCAAAGGGAACCTCAGTTATCATCGAAGACGTGGCCTTTGAACTAGAGCACCTTGCTGCTGCGGCGCACGATATCACTGAGCTTTTCCATAAACATGGTTACCCTGAAGGCTGTATTTATGGCCATGCTCTTGCGGGGAACTTCCACTTTATCATTACCCCCACCTTCTCGACTCAAGCTGATATCGATCGTTTCCATGCCTTTATGGATGATATTGCCGACATGGTGATTAATAAGTACGACGGTTCAATGAAAGCCGAGCATGGTACTGGCCGTGCTGTCGCGCCGTTCGTCGAAAAAGAATGGGGACAAGATGCTTACACTTTGATGAAGAGCATCAAACAAGTATTTGATCCACAGGGTATTCTAAACCCAGGCGTTATTCTTAACGACGATAGCAATGTCCACGTTAAAAACATCAAGCCCTGCCCTGTGGTCGATGATTTTGTTGATAAATGTATCGAATGTGGTTTCTGTGAAAAAACCTGTCCAACATCAGCACTCAACTTCTCACCTCGTCAGCGTATTGCGACTCTGCGTGAAATCGAACGTTTAGAACAATCCGGTGATAAAGCCGCCGCCGCAGAAATGCGCGCCGCCGCTAAATACGATGTAGTTGATACCTGTGCCGCCTGCCAGCTTTGCACTATTGCTTGTCCAGTGGATAACAGCATGGGCCAACTGGTGCGTAAACTGCGCACGCCGTACATCAGCACTACTGAACAAAAAGTCTTAGATTTCCAAGCCAAACACTTTGGCGCAGTTAACCAGGTTATCAGTTCAGGTTTTGACATGCTTGGCGTGATCCACAAGATCACTGGCGACAACATTACCAGTGCCCTAATGAAAACCGGCCGTTTGATTTCAAAAGAAGTGCCTTATTGGAACCCCGATTTCCCGAAAGGCGGCAAATTGCCAAAACCATCCCCCGCTAAAGTTGGCCAAGAAACAGTGGTTTACTTCCCAGCCTGTGGCGGTAGAACCTTTGGTCCGACGCCAAAAGATCCCGATAACCGCACTTTGCCAGAGGTGGTTGTCACGCTGCTGGAACGTGCTGGCTATAACGTCATCACGCCAGAAAAAACCCGCGATTTATGTTGCGGCCAGATGTGGGAATCTAAGGGCGACTTTAAAAACGCCGATGCCAAACGCCAAGAACTTATCGATGCAGTGAGCAAGATGACCAATGGTGGCAAGCTGCCAGTGATCGTCGATGCCCTGTCTTGCACTTACCGCACTTTGTCAGGTAATCCAAAAGTACAAATTATCGACTTAGTTGAGTTTATGCATGACAAGCTACTGACTAAGCTCAACATCAGCAAAAAAGTCAATGTGGCACTGCACTTAGGTTGTAGCGCACGCAAGATGAAACTTGAACCTAAGATGCAAGCAATCGCTGATGCCTGCTCTGCACAAGTGCTCAAACCTGCAGGAATTGACTGCTGCGGTTACGCGGGTGAAAAAGGCTTGTATAAGCCTGAAATCAACGCCAGCGCACTGCGTAATATCAAAAAGCTCATTCCTGTCGAGATTAAGGAAGGCTATTACGCCAACCGTATGTGCGAAGTCGGTTTGACCCAACACAGCGGCATTTCCTACCGCCACTTAGCTTATCTGCTCGAAGAGTGCAGCCGCTAATCTGGTATGTCAGTAGTAAACAACGGGGCTATTTTTAGCCCCGTTTGTTTATATAAGCGAACTATTCTCATTTATTTGTCATTAAGTATTTTTTGAGAATTTCAAACCTGAATAAATACATTTTAAAATCAATGTAATCATAAAGTTAAAATATTCTCATTTTTGAAAAAATCTACAAGCTCATTTACTAAATTAGGGCTACTTATTCCGCTAAGATAGGCCTATATTTGATCAACTACCTTAGCATTAGTGTGGATATTGGGTCACACTGCAAGGCAATGTCGTTCACTAACAAGAAAGAGAAAACACAATGAAAATCGCCCTTTTCATCCCGTGTCTAGTCAATCAAATGATGCCAGAGGTCGCGATTGCCACCTTGGAATTATTAGAGAAACTCGGGCACCAAGTGATTCTACCCGCGGGTCAAACATGCTGTGGCCAGCCGATGACAAACTCGGGTTGCTTCGATGCAGCACGCAGTACCACCCTTAAATTGCTCAACGCCTTTAAAGGAGTGGAATGCGACGCTATTGTTTGCCCTGCCGCCTCTTGTTTAGTGGCCGCCAAAGAAAACTTCCACGAGTTTGATAGCAGCCCAGAAGCACAAGCTGTGATCAACAAACTCTATGAACTCACAGAGTTTTTACACGATATCGCGCCGATCCCCGCCTTTACCAAGCCCTTCGCGCACAAGGTAAGCCTGCAACTAAGTTGCCATGGCATTCGCATGTTAAGCCTTGCCACCCCAAGTGAGCAAATGGGGCCAAGATTCAACAAAGTCGAAGCTGTATTGGCCAATATTGCAGGCATAGACATAGTGTATCCAGACCGCCGTGACGAATGCTGCGGCTTTGGTGGCACCTTCGCCGTCGATGAAGGCGCAGTGTCAGCCAAAATGGGCAAAGACAAGGCCCAAGCCCACGCCGCAACGGGTGCTGAGTATGTGGTGGGTTTTGATCCCTCATGCCTGTTGCACCTCGATGGCATGATCCGCAGACAGCAATTGCCGATTGAAATTCGCCACATAGCGCAAGTGCTAAACGCCGCGATCTAGGAGACTCACCATGGCTTACAATCATAATCACGGAGCTAATGGATCCCAAGTCCATGCCCATAAAGCCGATATTTTTTGCCGCGACGAAACCCGTGTCGACTGGCATTCAAAAGCGCTATGGATGCTCAGAGAAAAACGCGACCGCGCCGCGGGTAGCATCCCAGAATGGGAACAACTGCGTCAGCTTGGCTCAGAAATTAAGCTCCACACGCTAACCCATCTTGCTCAATATCTTGAAACCTTTGAACAAAACTGTATCGCCAACGGCATACAAGTCCATTGGGCGAAAGATGGCGCAGAGCATAATCGTATCGTGCATGACATTTTATCCCGCCATAAAGTCAAAAAGTTGGTGAAGTCTAAGTCTATGCTGACCGAGGAATGTCACCTCAATCCGTACTTAGAACAACGTGGCATTGAGGTCATAGACACCGATTTAGGTGAGCGGATTATTCAGCTCGCCAAAATGCCACCATCACACATAGTCGTGCCTGCTATCCATATGAAAAAGGAAGAAGTCGGCGAACTCTTCCATGAGAAACTCGGCACTAAAGCAGGGGCAGCCGATCCCTTGTATTTAACCCGCGCCGCCCGTGCCCACCTGCGTGAACAGTTCCTTAGCGCCGATGCCGCGATGACAGGCGTGAACATGGCGATTGCCGATAAAGGCGCCGTGGTGGTCTGCACGAACGAAGGCAACGCCGACATGGGTGCTAACCTGCCTAAGTTGCAGTTGCATTCAATGGGCATCGACAAAGTGGTGCCCGATATCGATAGCGCAGCCGTCTTGCTACGCACACTGGCACGCAACGCCACAGGCCAACCTGTCACGACTTATAGCGCCTTTTACCGTGGCCCACAGCCCGAAGGTGAGATGCACATTATTATCGTCGACAATGGCCGCACTGAGATGCTCAAGGATAAAATCCTCGCAGAATCATTGAAGTGTATTCGTTGTGGTGGTTGCCTCAATACCTGTCCTGTGTATCGTCGCTCCGGCGGTTACAGCTACAACTACACCATCCCTGGCCCAATTGGTATCGCAGTGGGCGCTAAGATTGATGACACTAACTCGATTGCCTGGGCCTGTACCTTGTGTGGCAGCTGTACCTATATCTGCCCAACTAAGGTGCCGCTCGATAAGATTATTTTCCACCACAGACGCCTTAAGGCTGAAGCCGGAAAACTCCCCTATGGCAAAAACAGTTACATGCCATTAGTGGGTAAATTTATGGCAAGCGAAACCATGCTGAACTGCTCTATGAGTATGGCGAGAACTGCGCTGCGCATTCTACCGGGTAGTCTGTTAAAACCCTTTAGCGGTGCATGGGGTAAATACCGTGAACTGCCCGTTGCCCCGAACTCCAGCTTCGAAGCTTGGTTTAAGAAACACAGGAGCCTATAAGATGTCTAGTAAACTTGAAATTCTCAATGCGCTCAAACTGTCGGCCTTAACAAATCATCCTATGCCAAGCATAGATGTGACGCCAAGAGTCGAAAATCTCGTCGGCCAGTTCGAGACCAACCTCAATACTGTCGCGGGTACGCTGCATAAAGAAGGTGGCATCAAAGCCCTGCAAGCCAAAGTCGATGAACTTATCGCCCAAGGGTTACAGGTCATCTCCCTTGTAGAGGGTGTCACGGCAAACCGTGAAATGCCACCCACAGCCCACGAGCTCAAAAACATAGATTATGCAGTGATCCCAGGTGACATTGGCGTTGCCGAAAACGGTGCCATTTGGGTTAACAATAAGAATCTAGGCCACAGAGTGACACCTTTTATCTGTGAAAACCTGATCTTAGCCCTGCCAACGAATAAGATTGTGCCGACCCTACATCAGGCAGCTAAAGAAATCACGTTAGCCTCAGGTGAGTTCGGGGTGTTTATCGCAGGTCCATCAAAAACCGCCGATATCGAACAAGCCCTCGTCGTCGGCGCCCACGGCGCCTGCAGCTTGAACGTGTATTTGCTATAATGCCTCGAGATTTAATGTAACCAAGAAAATTCAAAGGTTATGGAATAATCGAAACACAAAAGCCGCCTTCATTAGCGGCTTTCTTATTGAGACTTCGCTGAATGATATTTGATTTGTAGGCTGATAAACCACTAACACTGCTTACCAATTAACGTTTATTGACAAGCAGTTTACAGGCTTGCCATGGCATTCACTCGCCGACTCTGTGAATAGAAACCGAGGGCTTTAAGCTTATGAACGAGAGCCATGGTCGTTCTCATGCATCCCTGCATTGCACGACATTCAGGCGTCCTGCCTATCAGATGGCGAACTGGCAGTTAAACGCGGATGTTGTTCAAGTCAATCCGTGGATGCAGGGCCGCCCCATCCAGCTCTTTGATGAACGGCGCCATCTCTGATATTTATCTGCGTACGTTAGTGAAAGCTTAAATATCAATTAAATATTAAGACATTGATTTACAGTGTGATATTGCTACGACCTAAGGTAATCGTTAGTAATAAGCTGGGGATCTTTATCAAGTCGCTTTAACCGCGTGCGATAGCGCACATACTGAGGATACCTTGATAGTATCCTCGACTCGGTTGATAGTATTCTCGACTATGTCCATGAGGCATTTATAGTAAAGGTGAGTAAATGAACGAGGTATTACTACAAATAAAGGCGCTCACCAATGGTGATCCTTTGTTGACGGCTGTCATTGTTGGAGTATTAACATTTACGTTAATTGGACTCGTAGGCTATATGCTAAAAGATGTCCCCGCGAAACTGTTAAGTTGGCTCAGTAGTCTGCTGTTTGTGCGGCTCACTATAGACGATAGTCATCAGGCGCGCACAGAGGTATTCAATAAACTGTCCTTTTTGATCAGTAATACTACTATTCCGTTTTTTTCACGCTCTATCTCTGAGGCTGTGTACTATGACTATAGTGTGAGTTACGACGGGCGTGTCAGTGTTAAGTCTATCGGCTACGGTATGCACCTGTTTAAATACGGTGGTTGTTTCATGTTGGCTACCCGATCTAAGGTCGATAGTACGATGGCATACGATACTATTACTGTAAGTGCACCATGGTGGGCAAAAGCTAAACTATATAGTTTTTTAGAACATACTCGTGGAGACATCTCTACCGAGCCGAAAGTGAATATTTTCGAAGAAACCGAATGGTGTCGCTACGGCACATTGAAATCATCGGGTTTTAGTGAATTAGTGCTAGATGAAGGGTTTAAGCAGGAGTTGATGAGGGAAGTTGATAACTTCGCAAGTAGGGGAAAATCGGTTGTAAGTAAGCTAACCATACTGTTACATGGCAAAACGGGTACAGGTAAGACGGGTATAGCGAGAGCCTTAGCTGTTGAGTATCATCGCGATCTATACATATTGAATCTATCGACTGTAAATGATGCCACTATTCATAAGGCGATTAGAAAGGTACCGCCCGGAGCTATGTTGTTAATAGAGGACTGTGACTGTGTAAAGGCTACGGTATCACGTACTGCTGAAAGTAATGCAGATAACCCACCACTCACTTTAGGTGGCGTTCTAAACGCGTTAGACGGAATCATTCCTCTTGATGACTGCCTTGTAATAATGACCACAAATCATCCTGATAATCTTGACCCAGCGTTGATACGTAAAGGTCGTGTAGATGTCAGTATTGAAGTACCACTTATCAGTGCAAAACACGTTAATGAGGACTACTTTGAACGTTTTGGCGCAGTTCTTAATAGAACTGAGCCATTGTTAGGTTGTGAAGTCTATGAACTCCATCGCAGAGCGAACTTAAGATATGGTGTGTGTTGTAAGCCAGTGTAGATGCTCTGGATTCAACAAACCATGAGGTCATGATAGCCATGAATAACAATAAACTGATCGTCTTCAATTAGTGGTAACTGGCCGAGTTGCTGTAATCTGATTTTTAATTCAGCAAGCAGAAATACATTGTCATCCGCCAAACCGGCGGGAAAAACGGTTTTCGCAATTCTAATCGCGTTAATGGATTTATAGCGAATACACCTTTGCACAAAAAGACAATCAGTAGCCATGATCTCGGATAACACTTGATTTGAAGCTTCATAATCGAGAGGAAAGTCCTCTTCACCGACCAACTGTAGTTGCAAATACACAGGACGAGAAGCTAACAGCGTCATACATTCGCGCCATTTAGTATTATTCATCATAGAACTCATAATGTTAAATTGCTTTTTTACCCCTGATGATTAACAAGTTACCTTTGGTGTTTAACAGCCCATATAGGGATTAAAAATGGTAGCGAATAAAGTAAGCCGCTTAAAGTAATGGGCTAGACGTAAACTCGTTTAGTACATCTTCTGAGGTTGACTCATATTCAACCACCAGTTTATGGGGTGTAAGCCGATACACCCTCACCTCAATATTCCCTCGCACAGCATAAATTAAAGCGCCGCCATAGGTTGTTTCAGGCCCAAGATCTCCTGCTGGAACTTGCTCGGCGGCGCCAATATACAGGCACCCTGACAATATTGTTAAGTTTGCAGAGAGATAATTCGAATTGAGCCCAGCCTCACCTAGCTTACGGAAAATTTCAACCTCATAACAGCCATCGGCGCCAAGTCCTACGAATAGCACATGACCTTGATTGATTTCCAAAATTTCGTCACTCGGCACAGACCACCAATCAGCCGTATCTTCACAGCGATGAGTTAATGCCGCGGGATCAAATATCGCCATTGTGGCGGTATCTGTGTCAAACCGAGTTGTTGTATAGGGTTTACTCATCATCCTTGCCCACTAACAGAAATGATTCTGACTACCTGTTTTATCCTTGATAACTCCAAACCTAAAATAGAAAAATCGCCATAATTTTAGGCCGTTACTACCACTTACTTACAACAATCCTTTACATAAAGGCTTTAGTGAACGCTTCCTTCGACTGGCGAATGTAGTTACGGGCGCTTTTGGCGTGCTGCTCCCACACGGCGCGATCGCTAGGATCAGTAAAGGGGTTTTGCTCGGCGGCAATTGAGCGCTCAAATTTGTCGTAGAAGGTCAGCATGGCCGAAGTGATCTGATTAAAACGTTCCTTGAACTCTTGAAATTCATCAATCTTCTCAGTGGTTTTAATCATGTACTGCACTAACTCTGCATTGCTGTTCGAAGCCAATAGCGCCTCAGCTTTAGCACTGATATTGGCACTCGCCTCGGCAATCACCAGCGCGCGTGCCTGCTCGTCTTTACTCATCACTCGGCTGTAATTTTCAGGTGTGCGGGCAATACTGGCATGCTGTAAGTAACTGCGCAGATGTTTGTCGAGATCCTTACGGAAATTATCTAAGTTCTTCTGCATACTGACTAAATCATTGTCAAGTGCAGTGACTTGTTGCAGTTCTTTTTCGATTTCAGACATAAACCGTTCGGCCTGCTGATAAATTTTCAGGCCATTTTCTTCAGCAAACTTTTTATCACTACGGCTTAAGTCACTGTTGTCATAATTAGAGCGATCAAAAGTCGCAGCTAAGAATGACTTAAAGGGTTCGGCAAAGGCGGAATACGCACCGGCACTAACCACGTTTAAGGTGGCAGTAGCCAAGTCACCAAAGGGTTTAACCATAGAGCCTAAACGCGCCTGTTGGAGAGGTGATGCCACACGTTTAGCGTCAGTTAAAACCGACCTAAAGGTGTTATATCCCATAGGGTTAGACATTTTATTGCGTTCAGACGTCGCCAACACAAAGGTGATACTTGAATAAATAGCATTCGAGTACTCGAGGTATTGTCTTTGGCTCTCTAGCTGGGCGGCATAATTTTTACCTAAAGTACGAAATGACTCAGACTGCACTTCGTAATTCTTGTCAGCTTTCAGCTTATCTAAAATCCCGCCGATAATTTTCTGCTCATTTTTTTGCAGGGCCATATCAAGGCGAATTTTACCTAAGCTCAAATCGTCCAAACTGATAGGGCCATTAATGGCCTCAATATCAAGACGGATATATTGGCGACTCGGATCATCAATAGACACTCGGTGTGCTAAATATTCGTTAGCCCCAGGGGTGATATCGATTAAAGCAACATGCTGCCACTGGGCATCGAGCTTTAATACCGGAGAGGTCAATACATTGATTCGATATTGGGTTTGAGTATTCTGGGTTTTGACCCAAAACTCTAATAGACCCGCTTCAGAAATAGGATACTTACTGACGATACTGCTATTGCCTTCGACGCAAAGCAGCGCACTTTCACCTGTGTGAGGTTCAGCGCCTTCAAATTGACAACCCATGATCCACGACCAAGGTTGAGATAAACGATTGCCTTCGAAGTCGCTGGCAAACACTAACTCATTCTCTTTGGCACTGGCATTAACTGTCGTTAACACGCCAAGCAACAGCATAGAAATGACTGCAGTGGTGCGCATAAGGGCCTCATAAAACATAAATTACTAAAATCAACGAGCGAGTCATTCGGCTCAATACCCAGTCATATCAACAATCAATCGACCCAAAAGCCTAAGCGAACTCAGTCTGTTAATTGAGGGCTATAGCCTCGGCTCAACAGCACACTTGGATAAGTCATTTTTGATTGCAGATTAAACCAGCGAAATGTACCAGAGGCCATCATCCCACGCTAGCCCTAAGTCATGTTTAACGACGAAAGATATGCAGGCAATTACAATCGGGGCCATTAATCGCCCCAATTGTAAAATTTACGTAAAACTAAACACTTATGCCACAGCTACAGGTTACTTGCCTCGCCCCTTGTCTTCTCAATATATCAGGCGAAACCAATACAACCCAAAGCAAGGATTAATGCAGACGTGCCTCGACTCGCTTCATGGCGTAAAACATCCATATCGTCAAGATAGTGCTACAGGTCGCGAGCGACACCCACACACCAATCACGCCGAACGCCCATGCAAAGCAGTAGATGATCGCAGCGATAAGAATAAGCTTAGCGCCCGTCAGCATAGAAGCTTGTTTCGAACAGTTAATAGCTTGGAAGAAACTCGCACCGACTAAGATTAAGCCTTCCATAGGCAAGCCCCAAAAATACCAGCGCATACCTTCAATCGCCACTGGTGTTAAATTCGGATTATCACCGGCAAACAAATACACTAACCATTCAGGGCGAGAATAAATCAGCGCTAAACCTAAAGCTGCGGTGAGTAACGTCATACCAAAGGCAATATTGCGCGCTTGTTTAACCCTATCGAAACGCCCAGCTCCCGCGTTGAAGCTATAAATAGGTTGAGTTCCAAGCGCAATGCCCTCAAAAATCAGATAGAAAAACGCTTCGGTGTAACTCACCACACCATAGGCGGCCACATGTAATGGGCCGCCAACCCACAAAAAAGCCGTATTATGCAGGGTTAACACTATCGACAAATAGAGATTCATCAAAAAGCTGGGGAAACCAACGCGGGCTATATTAAGGCAATTATCGAGCTTGAGCTTCATCTGCTCAAAAGTGATTTTAAGCTGAGTGTGCGGACTGAAAAAATGCTGCAAACACAAAAGCCCCGTTACCGCCTGCGACAACATAGTCGCAATCGCTGCACCTGCTAAACCAAAGGGGAAAACCACAATAAACAGCCAGTCTAAGAAAGTGTTTAATACACCACCCAAAATCAGCACCCAAGTCACCATGGATGGCCTGCCATCATTACGCAGCAGTGTGGTGAAGGTCATTGAAATTATGGGAAAATGACACAGTGCAAAATACCAGAATAAGTATTCATTAGCGTTTTCGAGCATCTCCCCTTGCGCCCCGAGAGCAACCAAAATATCTCGCGAGAATATCCCACCAACAAGGGCAAAAAAGCATCCCGTTAATAAACATAACGTAAAGGCATTACCCAGTAGTTTACGGGCCTTGACTACATTACCTTGGCCAAGATTGATTGACACTAATGCCGCGCTACCCATACCTATCATGGCGCCAATAGCGTATAAAATCGCGCCTACAGGGTAAGCTAGCATCATCCCCGCCAGCCCTGTTTCACCTAAATAGTGGCCAACAAAGATGCCATCAATTGTCACATATACGCCCGTGACCAACATAGAGGCTATGGTGGGTATGGTATAGCGCCAAAAAAGCTTCGCAATCGG
Source organism: Shewanella sp. DC2-4 (assembly GCF_013248875.1). Lineage (NCBI taxonomy): Bacteria > Pseudomonadati > Pseudomonadota > Gammaproteobacteria > Alteromonadales > Shewanellaceae > Shewanella > Shewanella sp. DC2-4. Next base: position 2,904,169 of record NZ_JABRVR010000002.1, read on the forward strand.
CTCCTCGAGCAAGCTCATATCCGCAGGAGCATGATTAGATGTTGTTGCTGTCATTAGCGTTTCTCACAAAAAGGGGGGGCTAGAGTCGTATCTATTTAGAAAAATGATCGGGTGAACAAAAATGCGACAATGGATTGTACCTAAAAATAGCGAGAACTCAAAGCATGTTCATTATGAATAATTAACAATAAAGATTAATCATCACAATGACTTAAGCAGAAACAGTCCAATTTCAGCCAAATGACAAACTCAGTACAGTTCAATAACAGATGTGGGTTAATTCATCATTTTCTGCTACTTTTTTGGTGTTTAAGGCCGAATTAGGTAAAGTATCCGTTCAAGCAAGCCCATTAACGTATTTAAGCAAGATGAAATCATTAACTTCATAAATTTAAGCTTTTGATAATTAATGGGTTAAATAGAAATAAATTCAATAACAATAATAAGGGAAGGACATGAGTCAGAATAGTCCAAATGCAGGCAACGATCTGCGAGAAGTCAAACAGCTCGGCATGTGGGCCTCCATTACTAGCTTAGGTTATGTGTTTTGGTTAGTTGGCGGTATGGAGTTAGTCGAGCGTATCGCCTACTACGGTGTTAAAGCCAGTGCAGGACTGTACGCTAAAGCGCCAGAGTCTGCGGGCGGCCTTGGGATCAGCCTGAGTGACTACGGCATTATTATTTCCCTCTGGGCGATCATGCAAACCTTTGTGCCCGTGTTCACCGGTGGCATGTCTGACCGAGTGGGCTACAAAGAAACCATCTTCGGCTCCACCATCATTAAAATCTTTGGCTATCTCGTCATGGCATTCTTCCCCAGCTTTTGGGGCTTCCTTGTCGGTGCATTACTCCTTGCCATAGGCACAGGGATATTTAAACCGGGCATTCAAGGCACCTTAGTGCTGTCCACTAATCGCAATAACACTTCAATGGCTTGGGGCATTTTTTACCAAGTCGTAAACATTGGCGGTTTCCTCGGGCCTTTGGTTGCCGTGCATATGCGCCAATTGTCGTGGGACAATGTATTTTTCGCCTGCGCCGCGATTATCTCACTCAACTTCTTATTCTTACTCACCTATACCGAGCCAGGTAAAGCCGAGCGACTGGAACGCAATAAGCAAATAAAATCGGGTGAAGTCGAACAAGAATCCCTGTGGCGTGATGCTTGGCGCGAGTTGAAAAAGCCGATTGTAATCTACTATATGCTCGTTTTTTCAGGATTTTGGTTCTTGTTCAATGCCCTATTCGATGTGCTGCCTATCCATATTTCCGAATGGGTCGATACCAGCGTAATCGTCACCTCTCTCTTTGGCAGCGAAGGCACCAGTAACGGCATTCTACAATTTTGGCTTGGCCTCAATAACGAAGGCACTAAGGTGATGCCCGAAGGCATGTTAAACCTCAATGCGGGCCTGATCATGACCTGCTGTTTTATCGTCGCGGCGCTGACGGCTAAATACCGTATTACTACCGCTATGTTTATTGGTTGTTTGCTGAGTATTTTAGCTTTTGTGTTTATCGGTGCTTTCCATGCGGCATGGTTTATCGTATTCGCGATTGCCATGTTCTCCATTGGCGAAATGATGATTAGCCCGAAGAAAAACGAGTTTATGGGTAATATTGCTCCCGAAGGCAAAAAAGCCATGTACTTAGGATTTGTGATGTTGCCCCAAGGGATCGGCTGGGGATTAGAAGGCTACTTTGGCCCTAAACTCTATGAGATTTATGCATCAAAGGAATTGTTTTCGCGGGATTTATTGCTAGAGCGCGGCATGAACAGCACTGAGGTCAGCGCCATTCCCCAAGGTGAAGCCTTTACTACTTTGGTGAGTTACACAGGTGAAAACGCACACGATCTCACTCAATTGCTGTACCACAGCCATAACATTGGCATGGCGTGGTACATCATAGCCGCCATAGGGACTATCTCAGCGGTAGGAATTTACATCTATGGTAAGTGGTTACTCACACTACAAAGAGCCCAGCAAGCCGCATAAGTGAAACTCGCTGACCTCATTCTGGGCAAGGACGACAAAGACAAGATAAGGGCTAGATGATGGCAAGGTGAGGAGCAATCCTCATCTTATCTTGTCAGCATCAGAAAGATCTTGTCAGCAACTCGAGCGTAAATTGTTCGGGCGAAAGCAATAGGCCTAAGCTCTCGATTTGCGCATTTAGACGATTAAGATCTTGAGTCAGTGCCGGTAAGGTCAGCGTATTATCATCGAGTACATACACTTGTCTTAAACTGGTGTAATAAAAAAGCAATATAATCAAAGCATTCACATCATTTTGCGCCGCAGCGGCTTTAATCTTTATCAACTTGCGATAGATACGATTATGGAGCTGCTTCAATTGCCACACATAATAAATTTCACTGAAAAAAGGTCGGTCTTTTAAGTTGTAAATCACGGCGCTACACAGACTCAAACTGAAAATCACGCCTAAGAGATTCAAGTGAAAATTACCTGTTGGCTCACCTGGCACTGGCGTCACCCCAAACAGCGCAATGAGTCCAGTACCAAAAATCAGTGATAACACGACTAAGCTAACAACTAGAATCACAATGAATAAATTCATATTTTTACGATACAAGGTTTTATCTATTTCCTGCTGCTTCATAACATCCCGCTCAAATAAACCGCCCAGCATTGGCGTATAAATCAATGAATGGCAGAGCATACCGCAATCCCCTTTATTCGGCCTTAACTGATTTAAACGCATAAGGAAAATACATTTCTCCACCCCATCAGTGAATGATACAAACTGAAACCTTATAAGCGTAACTAAGCTGACTGAGGGATAGGATGACGTATCGATTGAAGATCAACGGCTTAATGCCCTTACGATTAATCTTCCATTTATTTCAAAACATTAAAATGTTAACGTGCAATCAAATCTGGGTAAAATTTGCTAACCTTAACCCTAGTGAATTGCATAACGATATCGCCGCTTTTACGAGAGACAGTGTTCTAACCTCCCGCATTCAAACCACACAAGGAATGCCATGATACTCAGCAAAGGCTTTGCACAAGTCGTCCTTTTGGCGCTCAGCAGCCTTTGCTTGACTGCACAGGCCAAAGACCTGCTCGCAGTGGGTTCGAGTTTCAGCCAAATTTTTGAACTACAAGCCAATGGAGAATATACAGGCTTAGGTGTCGATATTTTGAATCGCTTCGCCCAGCAGCAAAGTGTGAACATTCACTATCAAATTACCCCATGGCGCCGCGCTATCTCTATGGTTGAACGTGGCCAAGCGGATATTCTTATTGGTCCCTACGATACCCCAGAGCGTAATGCCAACTTGGTTTTTGCGGCGAAGGCATTTTACCGCGATGATATGGTGTTTTATGCTCGGGCAGACAATGAAATAGTGTGGAATGGCGACTATGCCAGTATCAAAACGCAACGGATTGGAAAAATGCAGGGCTGGAGTTATGGCACAAGGTTTACTGAACAAACTAAATCATTAAATATCAATGAATTTGTCGATATTAAAAGTGGCATAGAACGGCTTTCGCGGGGTGATTTAGATTTACTCGCCACCAATAGTCGCAATACAAATGCTGTGCTCGCCCAAATCAAAATCCCTAAAGCAATTACGCCAATCATGCCGATAATCGATGTGCGAGACGGCTTTATGGCTTTTCCGAAACAAGCTAAATTTGATCCGCTAAGAACTCGTTTTGACAGCTTCTTCGAGGAGATGATCCAAAATGGCACACTCACAACACTCGGCCAAAAATACCGCGTGACCTTGCCTTACTGATCCAACCTTATTATTCCCGTTAAATCTGACCCTCTTGGCGATACTCACACCTGTAATAAAGAGTGATGGGGAATTCTGTTAGCTAAGACAAGCAATCAACTGCTGCTCAATCTCGTCCCAATTGACGTCGTCCATCGTAATCATTTCTAGCCTGGAATCTAAGGTGTCATCGAGTTCAACTACAGTAAACTCATGGTCAATCCAGTTAAATCCCGCAATTCCATCAGTAGTGATCATCACAGCCTTTAATCTAAGCAACACTTGCCCAACGTTGGATGACAGAGCTTGCCGCTGAATAAAATCCATTAATTTATCAAAATCAAACTCTTGGCTCGGTTCAAATACCCAGCCGCAGCTAAAACAACCTTCACCTTGATTCTGCTTTCGCACTATACCGCGATCATCAAAATCAAGTGCGGCTTCGATTGCACCTTCGGCAAAGAGGCTCAACTCACTCAAGCGAGAACCACCAGCACGAAACAAGCTTGGGGCAGTCGTCGGTAGACTACCCAGCTTTAGGCCCGCGCTAGCATGCCCATTTATATTGAGTGACACGCGCCTTGGTTGGTTAAGATAGTCCAGTAAAGCGCTAGGTAAAGGCTGTTGATTAGAGTGGCTCACTACAGGAATATCAGTACGTTCAATATGGCTTAAATAAGTCTGCAATTCATAGAGTAACTTAGTATTTTCAGCATCATACAAGTCAGACTTAGTTGCGATGATCACATCGGCCACTTGCAACTGTTGGATAAAATTTGCATGTTCGCGATAGCGAGGATCGTGGATCTTACGCGCGTCCACCAAACATAGGGTGCTACGCAGTGAAATCACATTCTGATAATGGGGCGCACTCAATACTTTAATGATTTCATTAGGATGCCCAAGCCCAGTCGGTTCAATCAATAAGCGGTCAGGTTTCGCTTTCGCAATCAACTGATTGATGGCCACTTGTGTCGGTACGCCTGCTGCGCAGCACATACAGCCACCCGCAACCTCACGAATTTGTATGCCGTTATCGGAGGAATTAAGTAACCCAGCATCAATGCCGACCTCACCAAATTCATTGACCAGCACTGCCCAAATTTCATCCGCGGGTTTAGTCGCCAACAATTGCTTAATCAGAGAGGTTTTACCTACACCTAAAAAACCTGTAATGATATTGGTGGGAATCGCTTTGATAATCATAAGGAAACTCGCTCGAATAAAAAGCTTGGCGCTCGAGTGTAGAAGTATTGGCTTTGAAGCTCAACAAAAAGCGCATCGGTGAGGATGCGCTTTTAGAATAGCGACAGGCTATGTAGCAAAATATGCAACTGACTATTCAACAGTCAAATCAACAAACTAGGTAACCTTTAGACGGCTAAGCTAATAGGCACTTTGCACTTATTAGCCTTGATTGTTGGGCTTAACTTATTTTGACTTAGCCTATTTTGACTTATTGGTGCGAGAGCCAAAACCTGACTTATTGCTCACCAAATTCGACTTAGGTTTAGTTGCATTAAACGGCTTACCTGAGCCAGAAGCTGGCTTAGCACGGCTAGAGGATTTATCGGCACTGGTTTTGCTATCCTGCGCTTTACCTTTAGCGTACTTACCCTGACGAGACTGACCAATAGTACGATCCTGCGGCGCCTTATGGCTCCACTTTCCAATCGGCTTAATCGGTGCCGCGGGCGCATCACGGTAACGGGCAGGCAAAGGCGTGCCTTCTTCATAACCCGGTTGTACCGACACGGGCAGTTTCTGCTCAATCAAGGCTTCAATTTCAGCGAGCATTTCATCGTCAGAAGGTGAAACAAACGAAATCGCGCGACCCGTTAATCCTGCTCGGCCAGTACGACCAATACGATGGATATAGTCTTCGGCGAGGAAAGGTAATTCAAGGTTGATCACCATAGGCAAGGCATGAATGTCTAAACCACGAGCGGCCACATCGGTCGCCACCAGCACCCGCAATTTACCGGCTTTAAACTCTTCCAACACCCGATTACGGGCGCCTTGTGTTTTATCGCCGTGGAATACACCAGCGGCTATGCCATCCAGCTTTAATTCTTGTAATAAATGCTCGGCGCTTTCTTTCGTGCTGGCAAACACCAGCACTTGGCGCCAATTATTACGGCCAACGAGCTCTGACAACAGCTCGGCTTTACGACGTTTATCAACGCGATAGACTTCCTGCACAACTGTGGATGCGGTAGTCGTGTCAGCAACATTCACCCACTGAGGTTCATTCAGCATTTTCTCGGCGAGTTGTTTGACAGCATCGCTATATGTGGCTGAAAACAACATGGTTTGATGCTGCGGCGCAATTAAGCGTTTCACTTTTTCAATGTCGCGCACAAAACCCATGTCTAACATGCGGTCGGCTTCGTCGATCACTAATGTGGTCACGCTCGACAAATCTAACTGGAATTGGCCAATAATGTCGAATAAACGACCAGGAGTTGCCACCAAAATATCAACGCCCTGCTCTACCCCTTTACGCTGGGGATTCATGTTAGCACCGCCGTAAACAGCCAAGGTTTTCAGTGGTAGGAACTGGCTGTATTTTTGGATATTTTCGCAGACTTGAATCGCAAGTTCGCGAGTTGGCGTCATCACCAACGCGCGTAAAATCGGTTTATCATTGCTGTCGCTTGTTAAAGACTCGGCCGCCAACTTTTCAAGTACAGGCAGAGCAAAGGAAGCCGTCTTACCTGTACCCGTTTGGGCGCAGGCCATAATGTCTTTGCCTTCAAAGGCAAGCGGGATCACTTTCTCTTGCACTTGAGTGAGTTGCTGATAGCCACACTCAGTTATCGCATTCAAAATAGGAGAAGATAAACCGAGTGTTTCAAATTTCATAGGGACTCTTTAGCTAAGTAGTAAAACTTTGATGCGAGGTGATACTCAATGCCCCAACGCGGGGCCGCGGAGTCTAGCAAAATCCGCGGCGTTTTTATAGGCAATTATCGCCACTAAGTTAATATCTCCTCAGACATGGGAGACTAAAAGCGGATCCTGTAAGTATTTTCGGCTAAATTCACCCGCAGGCACAGGTCTTGAGAACAAGTAACCTTGGCCGTAGTCACAGCCTGCAGCCAACAACACTTGGCACTGCGCATCGGTTTCGACACCTTCGGCAATCACCTTCATTCCCAACTTGTGGGCCATCACGATAATCGCCTCACAGAGAATTTGATCGTTTGAATCGGTATCAATATGGCGGGTAAAAGATTGATCAATTTTAAGATAATCGATATCAAACTTTTTCAAATAGGCAAGTGACGAATAGCCAGTACCAAAATCGTCCAGCGACACTTGCACACCCGCATCGCGGTAGGCCAGTAGTTTTTCGGTCACGCCCATACTGGCATCCAATAACAGGCCTTCGGTAATTTCAACGCACACGCCCGCGCCTGTAATATTAAGATCTTGCAATAACTTCAACCAATCATTGAGCAGCGTGCCTTCATCACGAAATTGGATTGGGGATTTATTGACGCTGATTTGGATTTCAACCCCTAATTCATGACGCCACGCCGCACTCTGGCGAGCGGCTTGCTCGAACACCCAATTGCCGATTTCAACAATCAAGCCAGTATCCTCCGCCACAGGAATAAACTCAGCAGGCGACACAGCACCACGCTCTGCATGATGCCAGCGGATCAAGGCTTCAGCCTTGGTCACTTCACCCGTTGCTAAGGCAACAATCGGCTGATAATGCAGTTCAAATTCTTTATTCACGACCGCTTGACGTAAGTCTTGGATCAAGCGCATGCGGTATTTGGCGTATTCCTGCATCGATGGAGTGAAATAGTTGAAGCGATTACGCCCTTGATCTTTCGCCGCATACATAGCCTGATCCGCATGCTTGAGAAGCCCTTCAATACTGGTCGAATCATCGGGATATAAAGTAATCCCAATACTGACGCTGATATAAGCGGTTTCTTCCCCTAACACATAGGGTTCGGCAATTCGTCGCAAAATATTCTCGGCGACGCGCTCAATCCCCTTATGGTCTTCCATCGAACTTAACACCACAGTAAATTCATCGCCGCCAAGACGCGCCACGACGTCGGCATCACGCACACAGGATTTCAAACGACTCGCGGTTTCTATCAGCAGTAAATCGCCCATGGCATGGCCTAAGGTGTCATTCACTTCTTTAAAGAAATCTAAGTCCAAGAACAATAAAGCAAAGTGGTTGCGATTGCGGTCGGCATTTTTCACTTCGCTGCTTAAATACTCCAACAACATGCGCCGATTGGGCAACCCCGTCAGCGTATCGTAGTTGGCTTGTTTCCAAATCAGATGCTCATTTTGCTTCTTATCGGTAATGTCTGAGAACAGGGCAACACGTCGATAGGGATGGCCTTCTTTGTCATTAATGGTATTGATGGTTAACCAGATGACATATTCTTCGCCATTTTTGCGCCGCTGCCACATTTCCCCCTGCCATTGGCCTTTCTCGCGGATATCATTATTCATTTTGGTGTAAAAATCGCGGCCATTGAGGTCACAATAAAGCAGCCGAATATGTTGGTCCCGCACTTCAAATTCGCGATAACCCGTCATCACACTAAAGGCGGCATTGACGGTAATAATCACGCCCTTTTCATCGAGGACACTCATGGCTTCAGAGCTGTTATCGTAAACCAGTGCCGACAACTTTAAGGATTCTTCGATAAGTTTTGCGTCGGTAATATCGGTATAGGTTCCACACATACGCAGAGCATTGTTGTTTGCATCTCTGCTCACGACTTTACCTGTATCAAGGATCCACCGCACCTTACGGTTTACGGTATTTAAGCGGTACTCCATCTTATGTTGCGCCGTTTCGCCACGAATATGGGCCTCAATCGAATGCAGCACTTTAGGCCTGTCTTCGGCGACTATCGCATCCATCCATTGGCGACTATTAGCGTTGAGCATATCAACATCGCAGCCAAGAATATCGGCGCTGCGGGCGTTACGTTCGATACGATCATTACGAATATCCCAATCCCACACCCCAAGATCGCTACTACTCAACACCAGTTCGAGTTGTTCACGGCTAGCGAGCACCTCTTGGTCAGCAATGGCCTGTGAGGTGATATCTAAATATCCAGCAATAACAAGCAACACGGCATTATTACCACCGCGCTTACAGGCGACTGTCATATGGGTGTAAACCACGCTGCCGTCTTTAACGATAAAACGTTTATCCATCTCGTAATTATCGATATCCCCCCGCAGCATAAGCTCAAATTTCAGGGCATCCGCTTCTAAATCATCGGGATGGGTAATTTGTGCCCACGTCATCCGTAGCAATTCAGCTTCTGAATACTTGAGCATTTGACATAACCGTGGATTCACCTTTATCCACTTTTGATCTATCCCCGTTATTGCAATACCAATATTGCCCGCGTTGAATTGGCTCCTAAAAAGAAAATCATCCTGCAGACGAATTTGTTCATCACGCTCTAATTCAAAACGTCGCGATAACAAGCGGCTCAATAGCCAAGTCGCAATCGGGAAAATGGTCAATACTGGGAGGGTCACTTTGGCGAGTAATGGCATTGCTATGCCATCGGGTAGAAATAAGAACCACAACAACATCACGATATGAACGGTATAGGCAAAGAGAAAAATTTCTCCACCTGAAATATTGGCTAACAGAGACTTACGATATTGACGCCAGATCACCCCGATTAAACCGGATGACACTATCACGCCGACGCCAATCCATATACCAGCGCCACCGATACTGATGCGATACAGCGCCGTCATCACGACAGCCACTAAGGTCGGTAAACCACCGAAAAATAGACCAGAAATACAGAGAATAACTGAACGGGTATCAAAGAAAACGCCAGGCAAATATACCCAAGGCGTACTCATAATAGTGATACCAATACCACCGATGAGCATCCCAATAATGATGCGCCACAGTAAAAAATACTGCCGCTGATGCTTTTTAGGAATCACGTCGTACAAAAAGACCAACGCCAGCAATAAAGCCGCATTTTGTACTAACGGAAAGAGAATACCTTTATCCATAACTCAGAGAGCGACTCCAAAAATGAGGGGGCTTGATACCATTTTAACATTCCCCCACAAGTGTAGCAGAATCACTTAGAAATCATGCGTTAATTCCCTTTGCCGCATCACACTTTGGACTTACCACATTACATTTTGCAATAGAGTTGTTGACGATATTGCTCTGCAATAGAATGCCAGTCAAAACGCTGTGCCATGGCCGCAGCACGCACTTGTGGCCATGTTTTCCCCTCGAAACAAGCAATGGCTTGCGTCAACCTTTGCAGAAACGCTTCGGCCTGCTCATTTAAGCTATTGCCGTTAAAAGCAAAACCATTAACGCCATCCTCAACGGTATCCTTTAAACCGCCTACACTATGCACTAAACATGGCTGTCCCGCGCGCATGGCCAACATTTGACTGATGCCACAGGGCTCAAAGGAACTTGGCATCAAAAACAGATCGCCATACTGATACAGCGCTTCGGATAACGCCTCGTTGTATCCCTGCAAAAATAATAGGTTATCGTATTTAGCCCCTAACGCTTGGAAAGACTTAGCAATCGATGCATCGCCACTGCCGAGTAAAATCAGCAGCGCCGTCGGTTTTGTTTGCTTCAATGCTTTAAGTAAGGTCTCAAGCACAGATAAACCCGAGGGCAATTGATGGCGCAGCAGTAAGACTTTTTGATCGGTCAAACGGCCCACCGAAGTCAATAACAGACTCGGTACTTGCTCCGCCATCGCTTGACGCCAATGGGCTTGGGTGCGGGCAAAAGCAATCATGTCCACGCCACTCACTTGCGTTTGATGCCCCTGCCATTGCACTAACGCAGTTTCAACCGCACTCAGCAGTTGCTTGAACTCGGGTACTTGAATACGCGCCTTTGGCTTAGGGTTTACATCGGTTGCGGCTGAGTACACACAGCCATTTAAAATCCCCACCACTTTGCCGTCATTGGCCTTGGCCTGTAAGTCTTGCTCTAACCCTTCACCACCAAAAAATCCCGCTTCGGGTCTGGAGGGCTGCAACACTTCCTTGGCATAACTGGGTGAGACTAAATGCACTTTGTCGCTCAGCACTATGCCCATGCGCATAGGGTTAACACAGTAAGGATAACGGGGATCAGTAATTAACTGTTTTTGCCCCTGCGTCAAAGTGGCAAACAGCTCGGGAAACCAAGCCGCAAAGGAGGATGAGTCTTGGCTTAAGGGACGTATCCCCTGCAGCGCAAGATTGTGGATAGAGAACACACACTCAATTTTTTTGAGAACACTGAACTCAGGCACGAATGCTCTTAACATGGCTAAGCAGCCCGCATGCCAGTCATGTAAATGCAGCACAGTCGGCATAGGCACTCGGCCAGTAACTAATGCTGTCGCGACGCTCGCGCAAAGGAAAGCAAACTTAGTCGCATCGTCGGCGAAAGGACGCTCGGCACTGCCTTGGCTATAAATCTGCCCAGGTACGGATTGCCATAATGCATGTTCGAGCAAATAAATCATCGCCTCTGGCACATGGGGATGGGGCATGGAAAACAAATGCACCCGCTCCAATCGACCACCAAAGGCCACAGTTAACTCACCCAGATCTTGGGGTTGATTCGCTACCGCAGTCAAAAAGCCATAGCTTGGCATGATCACATCGGCGCACAAATCAACACCCGCCAGAGCGGCGGGTAAATCACGGATCACATCCGCCATACCGCCAACCTTGGCGCCCGCAAGGACACCGTTTTCAGCCGCGACCATTAAAATGCGTTGTTTCAATTAATTGGATACTCCCGCTACTTCATTTCAGCGACTTGTTGAGCTGCCTAAACCTAAGCGCTAAATCTAAGAGCTTAATCTTGCACTTAGCTTAATGCCCGTACTTAAAGCTTGTGCTTAAGCCCGTTTCTAAGCCGTTTGTACTCGTTATGCTTCTCGACTCAAAGGATGAATTGCAACCGCTATTCATAACCCACAGGTAAACCTAGCATGTCACGGGTCACTAAGGTGACGCCTTTTTCCGACACCCTAAAGCCTTTAGCTCTGTCGTGATCATGGTTATAACCTATCACCATGCCTTCGGGAATAATGCAGCCACGGTCAAGTATCGCATTCTTGATTTTGCAATGGCGCAGCACGACTACATCGGGTAGCACTACCGAATCTTCAACCAACGAATAAGAACAAACGCGTACCTCGTTAAACAATACGCTACGGCGCACTGTCGCCCCCGAAATAATACAACCGCCCGAAACAATCGAGTCCAGCGCCATACCGCGTCTGTCATCGTCATCAAACACAAATTTAGCGGGTGGTAATTGTTCTTGGAAAGTCCAAATTGGCCATTTCGCATCGTACAAATTCAGTGCTGGCGTAGGCGATAACAGTTCCATATTCGCTTGCCAGAAAGAGTCTAGCGTACCCACATCGCGCCAATAGGCTTGCTCGTTCGGGAAAGCGCTCTTAAAGGGATAGGCGAACACATTATGTTTTTCGATGATTGCAGGAATAATATCCTTACCAAAATCGCGATCTGAGCTTTCATTTAAGGCATCTTTCTTGAGCTGGTCAAACAAAAACTCTGTGTTAAACACATAGTTGCCCATAGATGCTAAACACATTTCAGGATTACCCGGAGAATGCTTAGGTTGCAGCGGCTTTTCTTCAAAGCCTAAAATGCGCATCTCTTCATCGACTTCCATCACCCCAAACGAACCCGCCGCTTCGGCGATAGGCACTTCAAGGCAAGAGACTGTCATATCTGCACCCGACTCGGCATGGGCGGCTAATAACCCAGCATAATCCATGCGATACACGTGATCGCCAGACAACACCATCACGTATTTAGGCAGCTCGTGGCGAATGATATCGATATTTTGAAATACCGCATCGGCCGTGCCTTGGTACCAGTTTTCCGAATAGCGTTGTGAAGCGGGTAAAATCTCCACCGACTCGCCGAGCTCCTTCTTAAAATGGCCCCAACCGCGCATCACATGGCGGATCAAGGAATGCGACTTGTACTGTGTGACCACACCCACGCGGCGAATACCTGAGTTGATGCAGTTAGACAGCGGGAAATCGATAATACGAAACTTACCACCGAAATACAGTGCAGGTTTAGCACGCCAATCCGTGAGTTCATGCAAGCGAGACCCGCGCCCACCAGCTAAAATCAACGCATAGGTTTCACGAGTTAAATTACTGATATAACGAACATTAGACATAGGCTCTTACTCCGAAATCGGCAAACTGATTGCCCATAAATGGCTTATCGATACGGCAGACACTGCCGTACTCCCCTGAGTATTTCTCACTTGCATTCCCCATTCCTTCCATTGATTGCTGCATTCCTTTCAAACACTTAACGCTTATACTCATCCGCTATAACAAGAGACTTATAACCCAGAGCCCAGCCCTTACAGTTTCCAAATTTCATCGCGATAACCCGCGATCGTCACATCACTCGAAAAACGTCCACTGGCGGCGGTATTGCGAATACTCATCTGCGTCCACACCTGCGGATCTTTATAGGCCCGCGCCACGGCTTCTTGCACGACTCGGTAACTGTCAAAGTCGGCGGCCGTCATCCATTGATCGTCGCTGCTTTCGATGGCGGCAATAATGGGATCGAAAATCCCCGGCTCAAGCAGATTGAAGTGACCACTTTTGAGTAACTTCATCACCTCAGATAACGCCGGTGAATCGTCAATAATGCTGCGCGGATGATAATGGTTACGTACCTGCGAGACCTGCTCCGCATTGAGTCCAAACAGGAAGAAGTTCTCAGAGCCCACTTCCTCTAACATCTCGATATTGGCGCCATCCATAGTGCCGATTGTCAGGGCGCCGTTCATCATGAACTTCATATTGCCCGTGCCCGATGCCTCTTTGCCCGCGGTTGAAATTTGCTCGGACAAATCAGTCCCCGGACAGATTTTTTCCATGGCGCTGACGTTGTAGTTTGGTAAGAAAGCAAAGCGTAGGTAAGGCGTCACCATAGGATCGGAATTGACCATATGAGCAACATTGCTGGCGAGCTTGATGATCAACTTAGCCATAAAGTAACCGGGCGCCGCTTTACCGCCGATCAATACACAACGTGGCACCATGTTTTCGGTGTGGCCTTGCTGGATCTGGTGATAGAGATGGATCACATGCAAGATATTGAGTAACTGACGTTTATATTCGTGAATACGCTTCACTTGCACGTCAAACAGCATAGCCGGATCGAACTCAACCCCACATTCCTTAACAATCATCTTAGCCAGCAAAGCCTTGTTGGCTTGCTTCACATCACGCCATTTTTGGATAAACGCATTGTCCTGTGTGAGAGCATTGAGCGCCGTTAACTGGCTTAAGTCTGTCACCCATTCTTGACCTAAATGGGCGGTCAGTAACTTAGCTAAGGCAGGGTTACAATGGGCAAGCCAACGTCTTGGCGTCACACCATTAGTGCGGTTATTAAACTTATGCGGCCACAACTCATAGAAATCCTTAAACAACCCAGATTTGAGTAGTTGCGTATGTAAACCCGCGACACCGTTGACCGAGAAACTCGCCACAATCGCCAAATACGCCATACGTACATAGGGATGTGGGCCATCTTGAATAATTGACATACTCGCCAATTTCTCACTATTTCCTGGCCAATGGTGGGCGACAATATCTAAGTAACGGGCGTTGATTTCATAAATGATTTCTAAGATGCGTGGCAACATTTGCGCCATCATACGCACGGGCCAACGCTCTAGTGCTTCAGGCAACAGGGTATGGTTAGTGTAAGCCATGGTCTGGCTGGTAATCGCCCACGCACTGTCCCATTCCAAACCGTATTCGTCGATCAATAATCGCATCAACTCAGGCACGGCAATGCTAGGGTGAGTGTCATTCAACTGCATGACATTTTTAGCGGCAAACTGCGTAAAATCATGACCATGACGACTCACCCAACGTTTGAGTAAATCCTGCAAGCTAGAGGAGGATAAAAAGTATTGCTGACGTAATCGCAGCTCTTTGCCGTTCTCGCTCGCATCATTTGGGTAGAGCACCATAGTGATCTGCTCGGCCAAGTTTTTACGGGCCACGGCTTCCGTGTAGTCGCCTTGGTTAAACTCAGCTAAATCAAAATCATCGGTCGCTTCAGCCTTCCACAATCTCAGGGTATTCACCCGTCCATTGCGATAACCAGGAACTGGCATGTCATAGGCGACGGCGAGCACATCTTGGGTTTCAACCCAAATAATGTGCCTACGGCCTTGTTTATCGACATAGGATTCGGTATGACCAAAAAATGGCACTATTACGTTGTGGGTAGGGACACGCACTTCCCACGGATTACCTTCGCGCAACCAACGGTCAGGGCGTTCAACTTGGTAACCGTCGACTATCTTCTGGGCGAACATGCCATATTCGTAACGTATGCCATAGCCTGTCACTGATAAGTCCATGCTGGCGCAGCTATCGAGGAAACACGCGGCTAATCGACCTAGGCCGCCGTTGCCTAAACCGGCATCATGTTCGGCCTCTTCTAACTCTTCTAACGATACCGCATAGTTGCTCAAGGCATCACGGCTATCTTGTTGCAAATCTAAACTCAGTAGTGCATTACCTAGTGCACGGCCCATCAAAAATTCAAGGGATAAATACGCCACTTGCTTGCGCTTAAAATGGCTGTCATCCACTCGAGTCTGACGCCAATTATCTAGCATCTGTTCTTTCACGCTGTAAGCTAACGCTTGAAATAATTCGCAGCTCACGCCTTCGCCACGGCTGAGTCCATAACGTAAATGGCGCTCAAAGGAAGCGGGCAAAGCATCGCAGGGTTCACAAGGCTCAGCGGCTTTAGACTTAGTCTGACGCTTAGCGGGCGCCTTCTTGCTCGCTGCTTTTGACTGAGCTAGTGTTACTGGTTTTTCGCTGGTATTGGGGCTCAGCTCGCTTTTGTCACTCATAGTTAATTCCTTCATTTCCTATAAAATCAGCATGAAAAAGCATGAGACTACGATCTTGCAGTAAGTATCGCGTCGCAGAGATCTGAACATCCAGCGGCTCAGTTTGGGTATGAATAAGGCATTGCCACGGACTCAAGTGCTCGAAAGTCGGCAGGGTAAAAGCGAGAGGATTGTCGTCGGCATTAACCATCAACAGCAAAGCTTGCTGCTTGCCTTGATCTTCTAAATCACCGGAAAGCACCACAGACAAACTGCGGCACATAGATTCGGTCCACAAGCTCTTGGTCATTTGTTCACCTTGGCGACTAAACCAATCTAATCGAGTACCAATATCGGCTAAGGATTCAGCCAATAACTGTTCGTGAATGAAGCGCTTAGCACATAACAGCGGGAAACGTTTCCGCAGGGCAATAAGCTGTTGAGTAAAGGCCAACAGCTCAGTGTCCATGCCCTTTGCCGACCAATCAAACCAGTTCAGTTCATTGTCTTGGCAATAGGCATTATTGTTGCCTTGCTGAGTGCGGCCTGTCTCATCACCGCTCAACAACATAGGCACACCTTGAGATAAAAATAGCGTAGTCAATAAGTTACGTTGTTGACGACTGCGAAGTTCTAGAATTGAGCTATCTTCGGTTTCCCCTTCAATCCCATAATGATGGCTGAAGTTTTCTTGGTGACCATCGCGGTTATCCTCCCCATTTGCCAAGTTATGGCGCTGGGTATAACTCACTAAGTCTTTAAGGGTAAAACCGTCGTGACTGGTTAAAAAATTAAGACTGGTCGCAGGTGGACGGCCACTGTGCTCAAAAAAATCCCCCGAGCCGTGAAAACGCCGAGCAAATTCGGGCAACATGCTGTGATCGCCGCGCCAAAAGCGGCGCATAGTGTCTCTATATCTGTCGTTCCATTCACTAAAAGCCACGGGGAAATTGCCCAATTGATAACCGCCAGGGCCAATATCCCAAGGCTCAGCAATTAATTTCACTCGGCACAAAACAGGGTCTTGCAACAGCGCATCGAAGAAACCTGAGCCGGGATCAAAACCATAGGCTTCGCGACCTAAGCAAGCCGCCAAGTCGAAGCGAAACCCATCGACGCCCATGATTTCTACCCAATAACGCAGCGAATCTAGTACGAGCTGTAACATACGTGGATGATTGATATTTAAGGTGTTTCCGCAACCCGTATCATTAATATAAAAACGCTTATCATTCGGATGCAGACGGTAATAACTGAGATTATCTATGCCACGAAAACTAAAGGTCGGCCCAAGTCGACTCCCCTCGGCGCTGTGGTTATAGACCACATCGAGGATCACTTCGATACCTGCGCCGTGAAGTGCATCCACCATGGCCCGAAACTCACCAATGTTGTCGGATGATAGATAACTCGGCTCAGGGGCAAAAAAACCGATACTGTTGTAACCCCAATAGTTAGTGAGCTTTTTCTCGAGCAAAAATGGCTCAGTGAAAAAGGCCTGTACAGGAAGTAACTCGACACACGTCACCCCAAGTTCGGCCAAATAATCGATAGCCGGCTGAGTCGCTAAGCCCGCAAAGGTGGCACGTTTATGGGGTTCAATCTCAGGATGCACCGCCGTAAAGCCTTTAACATGCATCTCATAAATGATACTGCGCTCTAGAGGTTTGGGCTGAAACCTCGTCGCAAGGGGCTGAATCGACTGCTTGGCAGCTATCTCGATTAATGGACGAATGTCCACGACCTTGCATTTTGGCACATAGGCAGCGTTATCTAACTTGCTGAAAGATAAGTCTTCATCCATGTGGTTCAGCTCGTAACCATAGTTAGACTCATGGTCGCAATATTCACCGACGAGCTGGCGCGCATAGGGGTCGAGCAATAATTTATTGGGGTTAAATCTGTGACCAAGCTGAGGCTCATAGGAGCCATAAACGCGATAACCGTAGAGTTGCCCCGCCTTAAGCCCTTGCACAAACACATGCCAGATTTGCTGGGTTTGTTCAGTTAACGCAATACGCGCGACTTCTTGCTCGCCATTGTCATCAAATAAACATAACTCAACCGCTGTGGCGTTAGCTGAAAATAACGCAAAATTGACGCCATCGCCCTCAACATTAGCACCGAGCGGAAAAGGCTCACCTACCCCTAACGCCCATTTTTCGCTTTGAAATGGGTGTTTTTTAGCGTCAGGGTTGAGCTTAATATCATCAGCCGTGGGCTTTTGCATGCTAGTTCGCCTCAGCCAATCCGGTTAACGCAGGCCCTATCACTAGGCAACCCAAGGGTGGCACAGTGATCAGCGCGCTCTGCGCCATTCCTTGCCACGACAGCGGCTCAGCAACCACAGTGCCCGCATTACCTTGATTACTGCCACCATAAATCTGGCTATCGCTATTAAGATATTCGCGGTAATCCCCCGCCAAAGGCAAACCAATACGGAACCCAGTGTGCAATTGAGGCGTCATGTTGATGACAAACACTAACGGCGCATCACCTGCTAAACCGTAACGCACAAAGGTAAAGATGCTGTCGCGGCTATTCTCACAATCTAGCCAACTAAATCCTGCGCCCTCGTAATCCTGAACCGATAAGGCTGGCATTTTTTGATATAAGTGATTGAGATCTTTAAGCCAACGCTGGACGCCTTGGTGCGGCTCGTAAGCCAATAAGTGCCAATCTAAACTCTGGTTATGGTTCCACTCATTTCGCTGACCAAACTCGCAGCCCATAAAGAGTAATTTCTTACCTGGATGCCCCCACATAAAACCATAATAAGCACGCAGAGTTGCAAATTTCTGCCAATCATCACCGGGAATTTTATGCAGCAACGAGCCCTTGCCGTGGACCACTTCATCGTGACTCACGGACAACATAAATTGCTCGGTATAGGCGTACATTAAACTGAAGGTCAATTGATGATGGTGGAATTGGCGGTAAAGCGGATCACGGCCTAAGTAGCTTAAGCTGTCGTTCATCCAGCCCATATTCCATTTAAAGCCAAAGCCGAGACCTTGCTGATCCGTCGGCTTAGTCACCCCCGCAAAAGCGGTGGACTCTTCGGCAATCATGCAAATGCCGGGGAAAGCTTGGTACAAGCGTTGATTCAAAATTTGTAAGAAACTGATGGCCTCGAGATTCTCCCGTCCACCATAGGCATTAGGCAGCCATTGGCCCGGCTCGCGGCTGTAATCGAGATACAACATAGAAGACACGGCATCGAGACGCAGGCCATCAAAGTGAAATTCCCGCAGCCAGTAACAGGCATTACTCAACAAGAAACTGCGCACTTCACCGCGATCATAGTTATAAATTAAGGTATCCCAATCGGGATGTGTGCCCTTGCGAGGATCTTCATGCTCATACAGACATGTGCCATCGAAACGCACTAAGCCGTGGGGATCCTTAGGGAAATGCGCCGACACCCAATCGAGGATAATACCAAGCCCCGCCTGATGGCAGGCATCCACAAAGGCCTTTAACCCATTGGCATCGCCAAATCTGTGGGTCGGCGCATAGAGACCCACAGGCTGATATCCCCACGAACCATCAAAGGGAAACTCGCTGATCGGCATCAGTTCGATGTGGGTAAAGCCTTGCTCCTTCACATAGGGAATAAGCTGTTCAATCAAGTCTTGATAATCAAGATATTGCTCGCCTTGCTCTCCCTTACGACGCCACGAACCTAAGTGCACTTCGTAGGCCGACATGGGCGCTTTATGCCAAGCAGTCGCCGCTCGCTTACTCATCCAAGCGGTATCATTCCAGCTATGGTGAGCTTTTTGGGGCACGATAGAAGCATTGTGGGGCGCGCATTCCATTTGGGTTGCCATAGGATCGGATTTAGTATGGCGCTCACCATTTTGATAAACCAAATCAAACTTATAGTGTGCACCTTCAGCCACATTGGGTAAAAATAGCTCCCATAAACCATTGGCAATATGTTGGCGCATCACATGGCGAGTATCGTCCCAATGGTTAAAATCTCCCACCACTGAAACCCGCTTAGCATTGGGTGCCCACACACAAAAATGCACACCTTCGACGCCTTGGGTTTGACGCCAGTTGGCCCCCAAAAATTCATAGGCGCGCTCGGCGCTGCCTTCACCAAACAGGTAAATATCGTCACTATTGAGCAGGGAATCAAACTGATAAGGGTCGACTATATCTAACTGACACAGGGGATATTCCACCCGTAGCAAGTAGAGAAACGGCTTGACGCGTCGTCCCAGAGTGCCGGCGAACAGTCCCTGCTCGTTGACTTTGTCCAGACTCGCTACTTTGCGGCCATCTTTAATGCTGATCACATCTACACTGAGGGCATTGCGTAAAAAACAACGAACAATTAATGCCTTACCCTCGTTGGCACTGTGCATACCCAAGAGCGAAAAAACATCAGTGTATTGACCATTAAGTAGGGCGACGTCGGCACCATCGTAGAAATAGGCATTGGCTTGAGTCATCATTTTTCTTCCGTTTATCAGTCAATTAAACTTGCAAATTGGCACTCTTTACCCACATCCCCCCTAATAATCTCATCTTTAGGGATGGCATAATGTGGTGCGACTTAGGCAGCCTTTCGCTGGTGCTAGATTTAGCTCGGTAGCTGTCTCGCCACAGCGATATTTTGTAATCGCTGCAGTATCTCTGGCGAAGTCGACACTTGCGTTAAATTCAGCGGCAGGCGACGCTGCCAATTTGGATATTCGAGCCAAGTACCGGGAATGTTCACCGCATGGCGATCGGCTAATAAATCGCACAGTTGCACGCTGTATAGCGCACTATTGCCGCGAGCTCCTAAGGTCATCCAAGCCGTGAGTAAGGTTTGAATATCGAGTTCGGCTATCGTCACATCGGCTAACAGACCTTGAGCGACTAACAGTGAAATGAGTTGCTGCTTTTCATGTTCACGCCCCGCGAGCGCCTCGCCTAGCTGCTCGTCAGTTTCAAACAGGGATAACTGTCGACGCAGGTGTAAATCGCTGCCACACCACCAAGCCACTAAAGTCGGCACATCGTGGTTCGCCAGCATCATTAAGCTTTGGGACTTATATTGATCCGGTGATTTAAAGCCTTGATGGTCTTTGCAGAAATAGAACAACTCGTTGGAATAAATGCCAGAAGTGTAGAGACGATGAATAATGTCAGGTGGCACCAGTCCTAAATCTTCGCCAATCACCACACAGCGAGCACGTTGGCTCTCAAGGCAAACGATGGCAAGCAAGGTTTCGACGGGATAATACACATAGGCACCATGACCGAGTTGCTTATCCAGCGGCCACCACCAGAGTCGCAGTAAGCCCATCACATGATCGATACGCAAGGCGCCACAGCTTTCCATATTGGCGCGGATCAAGGCGATAAAATGGCTGAAATTATGTTGTTTTAACTTCACAGGATCGAGTGGCGTTAAGCCCCAATTTTGTCCTTGGGGTGCAAAGGGATCGGGCGGTGCACCTATGCTGGCATTCAAACAAAACTGCTCGGCATTAGCCTGTACTTCACTGCCCTGCAGCGCTGCACCGACGGCCAAATCACGGATCAATCCCAGCCCCATCCCCACCTCTTTAGCTTTTAGCTGACAGAGGTGTAACTGCTTTTCAGCCACAAATTGCAGGTAAAGATAGAAACCTTCCTCTTGCACAAACGCTTTAGGACTACGCAAATATTCCGCTTGAGCAAACTCTTGTAGCGCACTGCCCTGCTCACGCACAAACTCATGGAATCTTTGCGCTCTGGGCGTGTCGTTCGCCAGATGCGTATCACAAAAAACGCGATATAACTGCTCAAAGGCACGGTATTTCAGCTCGCTCACTTTAGGATAATCGAGCCAATTATCACGATTCAGTAAGGCGATAGCCTCTACCCAAGAAGCGCTTGAAAATTCAGTGGCAAGAACTTGGTATTCAGGAACGCTTTGTAATTGAATATAAAGAGGATTAAGTCTGCGGCGATCGCACGGACTATAAGGACTCGGATGCTCTGGCGCTGCGATATCGAGGGCATGCAAGGGATTGAGTTGAATAAAATCCGCGCCTTGCGCCGCCACCAGCCCGATCAGTTGTTCTAAATCACCAAAATCGCCAATGCCCCATTGGCTCTCGCTGCGCAAACTGTAGAGTTGAACGCTGATCCCCCAAGGTTTATGGCGTTTACCTTGGGCGACAGCCGTGAGTACGCCTTGATAAGCGGCCCGCGGCGCCACCATTAAGGTGCCAGAGAACAAAGTACGAGTATCAGCCTCTGCCGTCACACAGTCCTCTAGCGCAGAGCTTGCCGCTTGTGCACTTGTCGATAGGGCATGTTTTAAGCTTAAGGCTATGCGATGAAAGCCCAAACCTAACACAGAGAAATCACTCGCATTTTTGTCTGCTACTTGCGCAAATGAGTCTTGGTTTTTTGTAAATGCAGGGTTGTTAGTGAACTCTTGGCTGCTCAGGAAATAGGACGCTAAATTCACCGCTTCAGTCTCGGCGGGCATTAAGTTGTCAGGGAAAGCTTGGGTCTTGGCCTCAGCTAAATCAAGGCGTGCGAATCCCAGTTGCGTAAGATCAAGGCGATAGTGTAGATAAAGCGTTTGTTCAATGCGGTAATCGCCAATGGACTTAAGCGCCGAGAAAGGCACATCAAATACGATGGACTCACCCTGTTCGCATTCAATCGCCACACTCAGATCTGAGGTATAGGTTTCCGGTAAACAAAGGCTTATCCAAGGTTCATCCACAAAACACCAATGGAATTCAGGTAGAACCTGAGTCCAAGGACGGGCATCCAGCAAGTCAATTTGCGACGCGATCAATGCTTCGGTCAATACCGCATCGACACAGGTCTGCCCAGCATCACTCGATAACGCTTCTGTAGCAGAAGCATCAATGGCAGTCCCTGCCACGCTGTTTTTTTCCTGTAACATACAGGCCAAGATACCTTGCCTGTCTACCTCGGAAATATGGATATTTTGGCCAAAACAATCAGTAAATTCTGCTCCAACTCCCCGCAAATACAGCAACTTTTCCAGCCCCATATTTTGTCGCCCCCGCGACCGCTCATCCATAGCTTTAGATATACAGTAACCATGCCAACGAAAAGTAACAAGAAGATGACATAAATATTTCAGAGAAATAACAAAAAACTTTTTCAAAAAATCAGTAACTTACTAGAAGCACTCAGTTAAGTTAGCGCTCAGTAGCTATCAGGATATAAAGAGTGGAATGCACTAAATTGGGGCATGCGTTCAGCAAGAGGGCAAGCATGGCTCCTCAAGCATGCAATAAGTAAAGAGCAAAGGGATAGAAATAACATGACAAGCGTAAGTCATTTTTATGTCATTGCGTTCAGACTAATACTAACAAATACGTCAGGTGACATATTAACCACAGACATCAGTGCAACACTTTGTATCAATTGCGTTTTATAACTTGAACAGCCTATCTCTCCTCTGTCAACATCTCGTTTCGCTACAGCATAGAAACATAATAACAACATTAAATTCATGGAACCTGATATGCCCTCGCATATACGCCAGTGGCTCGCTCCCATGGAATGCTAAAGCAAAAACACCCCAATGATGATTGAGAATAAGGATATGAAATGAAGAAGTTATCAGGATTACTATTTGTCGGCTGCATAGCCTTGACGGGCTGTGAAGGAAGTACAGATGGTGATTTAACGCCGACGCCACCGACGCCCGATCCCACTCCGCCAACCTTAGCTGCGGATGTGTGTTATTTAATGAAAACGACGAAAGGCGATATCACACTTGCCATTGACTTAACTAACATGCCAATCACAGGTAAAAACTTTAAGCAGTATGTTGATAAGTCTTTCTATAACGGCACCTTATTCCATAGAACCATCAATAACTTTATGATCCAAGGCGGCGGTTTTACCACTGGTCTCAAAAGCAAACCGACCAGTGCCTCAATCAAGAATGAAGCCGCAGTCGGTATTAGCAACAAACGTGGCACTATTGCGATGGCAAGAGCAAATGCACCTGATACCGCTGCCTCTCAGTTCTTTATCAATGTATTAGATAATCCACATCTAGACGCGTCAGCGAGTAGTTATGGTTATGCCGTGTTTGGCAAAGTGGTTGACGGCATAGAGGTGGCAGATCAAATCAGCATAGTCCCAACAAAAAATATCGAAGGCTTCCAAGACACACCAGTACAAGAGATCCTCATCAATTCAGTAACAGAAACAAGCTGCCCTGCTGTCTGATCTAACGCTTAATCGGCTAAAAGCAAAAAAGCACTGAGAATTCAGTGCTTTTTTATCTTATAACTTTAGTCGTTGAAAAAACGAAACTTACTCATCCCCTTGGATCTTCCCCACCAAGAGCATAGGCGCCGCATCAATTTTATCGGCGTCCATCATAGTCGCAATACGCTCAACGGCTGAGAGCAATTGACTCTGCTCCCATTCTTCAAGATTCTGATAACGCTTAATAAAATGATCCTGTAGCGGTTTAGGTGAGTCCTGTAACAGCGCTCGGCCCGCATCGCTAAGGTATAAATGCACCTTACGTTTGTCAGTCTCACTGCGCAGACGGATCACTAAACCACGGCCCTCGAGTCGATCGATAATGGTCGTCACAGTTGCAGGGCTCAGCGTAATTTCTTCCGCCACGGTTTTAGCCAATGGCGCATCCAATTGGGCGATTTTCTGCATCACCATCAATTGCGGCCCAGTTAAACCTGAGTGTTTGTTCAGCTGGCGAGAATGAATGTCGATAGCGCGTATCACTCGGCGCAGCGAAATAAGCAGTTGTTCGTACTTTTCCATCGTTCTTTTCATTCTCCCCATTCTAAGCAACGAGTGCACCTTACCAGAAAGCGCGACTGAACTCACCCACGGGAGGCACTTTTATGGTAAAAGTCCCTTAGATTACAACATGAATTGACGCGATACCGACAACACTAAACGCTCGTCACTGGTATCTAAGTTCATGCTGGTATCTTCGGCGGCAAGACTGAAATCAAAGCCACTCCAGCTGGTCAGATAGGCGATACGGAAATGATTAAAGGATTTGCCACCATCCCATGACCATTTATCTTCATCGAGTGATGTCGAGCGATCGACACTAAAGCGAATATCATGTCCTTCAGCGACACTGACAGTATGGCCAAGCAACATAGTGTAATGCTCACCACCCAAACCAAAGTAATCCCATGTGTAGGTTAACTTAGCTTCAGAGTGACCCAGTGAACTATCATATCCTAACTTGCTATATAGCTCAGGATAGTTGTACTCATCGGAAAACGACTCGCCGTGGTAAGTGTAATAAGCCAGTCCGACATCGAAACTCAGTTGCTCATTGAGCTGATAAAACTTACCCGCATAGGCATCGAGTTCCAACCAAGTGCTGTCGTTCCCCCCAAAGTCGACGTTCGACGTAAACCCACCCACATACCATCCCGAATCAAAACCGTAATCTAGACTGCCTTGCAGTGCTGGGCCGCTGTCAGTTTGGCTAACACCGTTAAAAGTGTAATCCGACGTCGCCGTCACAGTGGCCGATAATCCGGCATTCGCCGCAGTCGACATCAATAACAATCCGCCGGCGACAAGATAAAAACATTTTGATTTCATTATTAATTTTTCCATTAGTTGGCTAGCTCAATTTTAGTAAAGTCGATTTTGTTCTCTTTTGGCGAGCGCTCAATGGCACGAACAGTTTGCAATTGCGTCATCATGATGTAACCAAAACAGCTAAAGATCAGGCCCAGTGCGATTGCACCAACCCATTGAATTTGAATAAAGTCTAATTGAAACAGTAATGTCAGACTGCAGAGCAAGACTAAGTTAAAACTGACATATTTAAGCTTGCCTAACCGCTCAATGGTCAAATTAAGATTATCGGTATACAGGCGCACCAGTGAGTCGAGTGAATTGATTACAAAGGTAATTCCCACGATCACCATCGCCAGATTATAGAAGCCCGAGGTATCTAAGCCATTGGCGCTGTAGTAATAAAGTACAGTGAACCAAATCGCGATGGGGATAGACGGAAACACCATCATGGCCAACAGCACTTGATAGGTTTTCATGCCACCGACAAAGCGCGAGGTAAATTGGCCTATCATAATGCTCCATGCAAACCACCAGAACAGATAAAACTCATGGTAGTCGTTGATGGGTAACACAAAATGTTGAATATTGCCGAAGTAGTCACCCAACATGGCAAAAGTCGTAAAGAACTCGCCCACACTCGAGTCAGCCGATAAAAATGCACTGGCCCACATCATGGCAATCAAGCCTAAAAATAACCAAGTGCTCGCCAGACTTAAAATACGCACATAACGTATGCTAGTGCTGGAATACACTGCCGCGGCGATCACCATAAATACGATTAAATAGAAGCTACCGACTATGGTTTCGCCATCGCCTAATTCGGGTAAATACCAAGGTAAATTGCTCAATAGTAAATAGGCGGTAAAGGCGCAGGTGCCAATAATCACCAAATTATTGATGAACTTAACCCAAGGAATATCGAAAAACTTCACCCTAGGCTCGATGACACAAAAATAGAAACAGGTTAAAAAGTAGAAGCTCCAAATCAAGAAGGCCCAGAAGCCAAACTCAATCGCCAGCGGATTACTAAAGCCATATTCAGGACTCGACGCCACATTGGCGTAACCCGCAAACTCGGTGAGCGGAAACATGATCAAGCCAACATCAAGTCCTGAGGTAAACAGAATCGCGATAAAGGTAAAAGTACGCACAGGCGTCACGCCGATACAACGAATATTGCCCCAACGGTAAATCACAAACGCAATCGCGGCAAAAGTGAACAGTATCCCTGCGGATAATAACCAAGTCATAATGAGCACTCAGTCCCAGTCGATACTGGGTATAAGTCGGCATCTAGATATAAACCCATAAAATGTAACTCCATGTTTTTATTTAATAATAAAAACTGAACCATTTTTAAAGGCAACGTTCTGCCCTCAAGCCTTAAATATCGCTACTTAAAAACACTCCGCGATAGTTAAACCCTGATAGATGATCAGTCGTGAAAGCGGTCATTTGCACACTCACTGCGGGCTGACCGACCCTTTAGATAAAATGAATCATGACCCTTTTGAGTAATCAATTAATGAGTCACTCTGAAGAGAGAAGCCGCCAGTCCGTCGATAAGACGGACTGAGCAGGCGTGTTGTTAACTTATGGCGTTAACTTGTCGCAGTACTTCTTTGTGTGGTTTGCCAAGCGTCGGCAACCACAACGGCGGAATCTGCTGGCGCTAACATCTCAGCGTCTAAGATCAGATCCGCGGCGCGCTCAGCCAACATTATGGTCGGCGCGTTCAAATTGCCGTTCGGGATAGTCGGGAAAATAGAAGAATCCACCACCCGTAAATTCTGCAATCCATGCACGCGGGTTTCGGGATCCACCACCGCCATCGCATCCATGCCCATCTTGCACGAACAAGAAGGATGGTAAGCACTCTCAACCGATTGACGCACAAAGGCATCGATTTGCGCATCGGTTTGCACTTGTATGCCGGGTTGAATTTCCTCACCGCGATACTCATCGAATGGCGCTTGATTGATGATCTCACGAGTTAAGCGCACGCAGGCCCGAAAGCCTTCAATATCATCGGGATGCTGTAGGTAATTGAACTGAATTCTGGGCGGCACTTTAGGATCTGCCGACACTAAAGTCACGGCACCGCGGCTTTTAGGCTTGTTATGGCCCACATGCACCTGAAACCCATGGCCCGCAAAGGCTTCTTTGCCATCGTAACGCATGGCCGCAGGTAAAAAATGGTACTGTAAATCCGGCCATTCCAGACCCGCTTTTGAGCGAATAAAACCACAGGATTCAAAGTGATTTGTGGCCCCTAAACCGGATCTATCTAAAATCCACCGAGCACCGATTAAGAACTTGCTAAAAGGATCTAACTTGCCATTGAGTGAAATAGGTTTAAGGCATTTGAATTGGAAATAAAACTCTAAATGATCCTGTAAATTCTGACCGACACCGGGCAACTCATGTTGTAACTCGACCCCTGCATCGGCCAATACTTGGGGATCGCCAATGCCAGATAATTGCAGCAAATGCGGCGAACCTATTGAGCCCGCAGCTAAAATCACATCTTTGTTGCAACGAATATCTTCAACTTTACCTTTGTGTTCAATGCGAACGCCAACGGCTGTTTGTCCTTCCAATAACACTTTATGCACTAAAGCGTGGGTCACAACCGTAAGGTTACGTCTGGCCATCGCTGGGCGTAAATAGGCATTGGCGGTTGACCAGCGTACGCCTTTTTTGACCGTCATATGCATAGGGCCAAAACCTTCTTGCTGCGCGGCATTATAATCGACGGTCGATAAATACCCCGCCGCAATGCCCGCATCCACAAAGGCTTGGTACAAGGGGTTTTGCATTTGATTGCCGTTATTCAC
Organism: Shewanella sp. DC2-4; assembly: GCF_013248875.1. NCBI lineage: Bacteria > Pseudomonadati > Pseudomonadota > Gammaproteobacteria > Alteromonadales > Shewanellaceae > Shewanella > Shewanella sp. DC2-4. The sequence continues at coordinate 2,932,265 of NZ_JABRVR010000002.1, forward strand.
GCCTAACGGCCCAGACTCACCGCGATACTCATCACCACCAAAGGCCCAGGTTTCCGCCTTCTTAAAGTACGGTAAGCAGTGGCTATAATCCCAATTGGTCGCCCCTTGCGCCTGCCACTCATCAAAGTCCCTAGCATGACCACGAACGTATACCATGCCATTGATCGACGATGAACCGCCAAGCACCTTGCCCCGAGGACAATGCATCTTGCGATTATCTAAATACGGCTCAGGCTGCGTCTCAAACTGCCAAGCATATTTAGGGCTGTTCATCGGAATTGATAACGCCGTCGGCATTTGAATAAAGATACTCTTATCACTGCCTCCGGTTTCTAATAACAGCACTTCGTTTTTAGGATCCTTTGACAAGCGATTGGCGAGCACACAACCCGCTGAGCCTGCGCCAACTATGATGTAGTTATAATATTTTTGCTCTAATGACTGAGTCAAAATGCCTCCTTAAAATGGGCTTTCTAAGGGCTGTAGACCCACATAAACGGCTTTAACTTGGGTGTAATGCTTGAGTGTCTCGCTACCGTTTTCACGGCCAATGCCCGACAACTTATAACCTCCCACGGGCATTTCGGCTGGCGAGGCGCCATAGGCATTGATCCAGCAAATACCCGCCTGTAACTGATGAATGACCCTATGGGCACGGCTGATATCTTGGGTAAACACCCCAGCGGCCAAGCCCATAGCGGTATTGTTTGCCCGAGCAATCACTTCCGCTTCCTCTTTAAAGGTGAGCACGGACATTACAGGGCCAAAGATTTCCTCTTTACAGATACGCATCTCGTCGGTGCAATGGGTGAAAATGGTTGGGGCAACAAAGTAACCATTGGGAGCATTTTCCGGCGTTAATGCTGTGCCACCGGTGAGCAGAGTTGCGCCGTCATCGATACCTTGCTGAATATAATCGAGCACTTTTTGCTGGTGATCTTTGGAGATCAAGGCGCCAAAGTTAGTCTCTGGCGCCATAGGATCGCCCACCACAATATTAGTTTGAGTACGCATAAGCAGTTTTTCGATAAAGCGTGGATAAACTGACTCATGGACAAACACCCGCGTCCCATTAGTACAGACTTCACCTTGGGTATAGAAGTTACCGAGCATGGCACCTGAAACGGCATTATCGATATCGGCATCGTCAAATACGATAAGCGGTGATTTACCACCGAGTTCCATAGTGACGTCTTTTAATGAACTTGCCGCCGCGGCCATGACTTTCTTGCCAGTACCGACTTCGCCCGTGAAGGACACTTTGGCAATATCCGGATGCCCCGTTAACCAAGCACCAACCTTGCCATCGCCCATTACGACGTTAAATACGCCATCAGGTAAACCCGCCTCACTTAAGAGTTGCGCTAATTTCAGTGCGCCAAGCGGCGTTTCTTCCGAAGGTTTAAAAATCATCACATTGCCGCTAGCTAAGGCAGGAGCCGCCTTCCAACAGGCGATTTGCAATGGATAATTCCACGCGCCAATGCCAGCACAAATGCCTAAGGGCTCACGGCGGGTGTAATAAAAATCCCCACCGACTTGCTGCTGCGCGCCTTCAAGCCCAGGGGCAATATGGGCGAAAAACTCGATAGCATCTGCGCCTGTGACCACATCAACCACTGAGGCTTCTTGCCAAGGTTTACCTGTATCGAACACTTCGATTGCCGCGAGTTCATCATTACGAGCCCGCAATAATGCGACCGCGTTTAACAGAATACGGCTGCGTTCAGTGGCACTCATGGCAGACCAAATAGCAAAGCCTTTTTTGGCGCTTTCGATGGCCGCTTGCTGAATTTTTTCATCGGCCACTTGCACTCGGTACGCCAATTGCCCAGTGGCAGGATTGACGACGTCGAAGGTTTCGCCGCTGTCGTTAGCGAGCAACTGACCCGCAATAAAGTTGTACTGTACTTCTACTGACATGTATTGACTCCATGCTGCTTTATCACATTGTGGATAAAGGTTTTGCATAATTTTTCGGCCTGAACAAAATCCTGCTCAGGGGTTTCACTTAAGGCGCTGCGTAACCAAAATCCATCGATCATCGCCGCCGTTTGCTTAGCAGCCATCAGGGCAAACTCTTTGGGCAACACGTGCCGAAAGGAAAAATGTAAGTTGCTGTATAAGCGGCGACTATTGATATTCTGCAAACGGGCTAACTGGGGATCGTGGACGGCCTGTGCCCAAAAACTCAGCCAAGTGTGAGTGACATTTCGTGAGCGCTGTAACTCGGTAAAATTCGCTTCAACTATCATCATTAAGCGCTCTGTTGGCGCCAACACTTGTCCTTGGATTCGATTGAGCAACGCTTGCTTTAACTGCTCGAGCAAGTGGCGCAGCGTCGCTTGGATCAAGCCCTGCTTACCACTGAAATAATGACTGATGATCCCCGACGACATCCCCGCCAACTGACTAATGCTGTTGATGGTCGTGTGCTGCAATCCATGCAAGGCAACCGATGCTAATGTCGCATCGATAAGCTGCTGTCTGCGTATCAATTTCATTGCGGCTTTAGGCATAAATACTCAAGGAATAACCACTCTCTCAATACTCTGAACGACGTTAATTGAACGTTCAATTAACAATCATGATAATGATTAGTGATGTAACTATCAACCTAAAATACCACAGTGACAAAGCTCACAAGTTAGTTATGTAAAAAAGAATTAACCTGTAAAAACAAGATAAAACTATAGATTCCTTTGACTTACGGCCCTACCACAACCACAGCAGTACGCATAAATCAATATTAGATATCAAACTAATTAATTGGAGTTAATGCTACAAATGAGAGTATTCATGAGGTTTAACCTCTGTTAGATTTAACAATTGAGCCGTCAAATGCTGGATAAAAAGTGGGATAAAAAGTAAACGAAAAATGCACAGAAATGATGCATCACCAGGGGCGCTAACAACGCTAAAAAACCATATCGTACGCCAACACTAATACCCGTCATAAAAGTCCGAAATTTAGTTACCCAGTTCCAACTTTAGTGGGAAATTACCCTCAGATAAGCGCCGAACTCGATCAAGCTCACACTTTCACTACCTCCAAATTGGTAGCTTGATCACCAGAAAAGAACACAACTTAATCTTTACAAGCAAATAGGTGGATTTTATGGCTGCTAAATTTTTTATTCCTTCTGTCAACGTATTAGGCCAAGGCGCAGTGGATGATGCTATCGGTGACATCAAAACCTTAGGCTTTAAACACGCACTCATAGTGACAGATAAACCCTTAGTCAAGATTGGCTTAGTGGGTGAAGTGGCCGAAAAACTCGGTCAAAATGGTATTACCTCCACCATCTATGATGGTGTACAACCTAACCCAACCGTGACGAACGTCGAAGCGGGTTTAGCCCTGTTAAAAGCCAACAAGTGTGACTTTGTAATTTCACTCGGCGGCGGCTCACCCCATGATTGTGCCAAGGGTATCGCCCTTGTTGCAACCAACGGTGGCAGCATCAAAGATTATGAAGGGTTAGATCAATCCGCGAAACCACAGTTGCCGTTAGTGGCCATTAATACGACGGCAGGTACTGCCAGTGAAATGACGCGCTTCTGTATCATTACCGACGAAGCCCGCCACATTAAAATGGCGATTGTCGATAAACACACCACGCCTTTGCTGTCGGTCAACGACCCTGAGTTAATGCTGAAAAAGCCTGCGAGCCTAACTGCCGCAACAGGTATGGATGCACTGACTCACGCGGTTGAAGCCTATGTGTCTATTGCAGCGAACCCGATCACCGACGCCTGTGCGATCAAGGCTATGGAATTGATTCAAGCTAACTTAGTCAACGCAGTTGAAAACGGTCAAGACATCAACGCCCGTGAACAAATGGCCTACGCCCAGTTCTTAGCAGGTATGGCGTTTAACAATGCCAGCTTAGGTTATGTGCATGCGATGGCGCACCAATTAGGCGGTTTCTACGATCTGCCCCACGGCGTGTGTAACGCTCTGCTGCTGCCACATGTGCAGGAATACAACGCCCAGGTCGTCCCTGCTCGCTTAAAAGACATTGCCAAGGCTATGGGTGTCGATGTGTCTGCGATGACAGATGAGCAAGGTGCTAGTGCGGCGATAGCGGCAATCAAAAAACTGTCTGTTGCGGTTAAGATCCCAGAAAACCTGACCTTGTTAGGCGTGAAAGCGGAAGATATTCCAACACTTGCGGATAACGCGTTAAAAGATGCCTGTGGATTCACCAATCCAAAACAAGCGACCCATGCGGAGATCTGTCAGATCTTCACTAATGCGCTGTAATTGTGCGCTGTAATCGCCATACCTTACCAATCGCAAGTTAGCACACAACAATCGTGCGCTAACTTGCTGGATAACGACTTATTGTCCTGCTAGTGCGTAAACACGACTTCATCCTCCAATGAATTCGTTTTAGGCTCCAATAGTGCACAGATTATTGCTGCACTATTGGGGCCTTTTTTACACCTGTATCAACAAGATGGTGAGGTAAGTTACTATCTTAAAAATTGAGTAACAAAAACCAACATAAAACTCAGTGTCTATGCACCTTTGCACTGACAAAACACTCACAAATCTGCATATTCAAGAAGAAAGGATCTGAACCTCAAATATTCATAGCAAAATGATATAAAAAACGTGATCTCTGTGGGTTACAGACTGTTACAGATCCGATAAGATGGCCCCAGTTCGCTTTTTCCCTGCAAAAGATGAAGCCAGCTGAGAGGCCCGTTCTAACGAATGGGCCTCTGTCCATTCTACCTTCTGCGTTTCCTCTGCGACAACTTATGCTGCCACTTACTCATATAGCTCCCATCAAAGTTTAATTAACCTATTTACTCCGCTGTTCGCTCTTTTTATCAATAAGACTTACTGACGACCAAGTTGTTGCTTTATTAATCAGTAATTCAGCAAAAGCGAAACTTCACCCAAAACTGAGATCTAGCACAAAGTTATTGGCATAAAACTCATGCTAAATAGAGACATGACAGATTAAGTAAATGGTTAATTTTCATGCAGTAACTATCCTTCTCCGTCAAAAAACATCAAGGCTATATAGACTTAATTAATGATTGACCGAATTCAAAAACGATGCCTATGATGGCAACAATATCCTCGAACAGGTAGGTACGCTATGACTGCAATCACCCATGTATATAACTACACAGTTAGATGTCCACATTACAAAGATCCTGAACATCCCGTTACTTGGTTAAATCATATTGAAATGAACCAGTCCTGTGAGATCGCGTTAAATCGCATCACTAAATGGCACGAGCTTTCTGGGGAAAAAACCTTCGAAACGAATAAGTTTGTGGTTCGTAAAGCCGAAAATGAAGATGCTTACTTCTCAATGCAGAGTGACAGACTCAAAAATGACGGTCATGCCTTAGTCACCTTTAAAATCTTTTTAGACGATTGCTGTGACGATGCGGCGCCAGAAGAAATTATGCAGCACCTGATTGAAGACTATCAACAACGCTTAGCCAAACTCGAATAATCTTTGCAGTATTATTTAGCGACCTTAGACGCCAGTGCGCAAAACGCCACTGGCGTTTTTATTTGTCGAGTTCGATAACTCAACCCGCGACGTCATTTAATGCTCTTAGTTTCACTCACTCGGTTGATACTCGCCCAGAAGCATTGCAACAGCGGCTCAGCAGATAATGTCACCATAGCGTGATTCAGCTCAAGATCTGTTATATTGTCCCGAATGTCATTTAGCACAGTAAAAATGGCAAGGCCCAGTAAATTGAGTTACGAACTTAAATTGAGGATTGGCATCACAATGAATAAAGCGACGCTCATTATTATTCCTTTATTACTCGCTACATCCGCCTGTGCGGATTTAAAGGACGCAGGCCGTGCCATCGGCACAACGACTAAAGAAGTCACCACTGAGATAGGCCACGCGACTCGAGACACGACAAAAGCCATAGGTCATGCTTCACGGGATGCGGTCAAATCGGTAAAAGAGGATTTAACCAAAGACTAATGACAGTGACGCCTAGGCGTCACTGCTCATTTTAAGCATCTTATACATTTAAGCATCACGCATTTTAAGCGCCACGCCCCTTAAGCCGCATTCGCCCGAATACCATGGGGCACAGGCAATCCTTGGGCATTCACATGCACAAACACCATCTTATCTATACTCACCACTGGCGCCTGCGTCATCTTATTACGTACTTGGCAGCTTACGGTAATAGAACTGTGGCCGAGACTCACGAGCTCCAGACCAAACTCAATCACATCCCCTTGATGCGCTGGCGTCATAAAGTTGATTTCAGAAATCAGCTTAGTCACATGGCTCGTGCTCTTCATCTGACAGGCAGCAAAGATGGCGGCCTCCTCGTCTATCCAACTGAGCAACTGACCGCCAAACAGTGTATTTGCTGGATTTAAATGTTCAGGTTTAACTAAACGGCGACTGTAATATTTCATGGCGATGACCTCAATGTGAATGCCAATAATCAGCTTTAATACGCTATAACTTTCCACATTATTCAGAGCATTTTTCAGGCCACTATTGATCGCCATTAAATAACAATGAGATAGCAATAAGCTGCTGTAAAATAATCCGATTATTGCACCAAGTCGTATCAGAGTTGCACCATATTAATCAGCGTAATAGTGAACCAATAAGCAAAAAAATAGCGACTCATAGAGTCGCCAAGCTAAGGCAAGCAAAAACTTACTGGGTAGGAAGTTAAGCCACAAAATTTGACTTAAAAACCCGCACAGCACATGTAGGCGAACTGCACGGGGGACAACAGCTGCAGAGCAGCTAAACACAGGCTTACGGGTAACACTCTTTCATACTCGACTCGAGATTTAGGCTGCAAGGTCGGTAACTCATCACAGTCCGCCCTTGCCCTCTATTTCGAGTTTTTAACCACGCCTCACCACATATATCAATGTAAGGCGTGCTGAGGAGTGATCCACAATCACAATGGATCATCCTAAGCGCTGCTTACTGCTTAAAACTGCTCTTCTTCGGTGGAACCTGTCAGTGCAGTCACTGAAGAATGGCCACCTTGAATAACCGTAGTCACTTGGTCGAAATAACCTGTGCCCACTTCCTGTTGATGCGCCACAAAGGTGTAACCTTTCTTCGCTGCAGCAAACTCAACTTCTTGAACTTTCTCGACATAATGCTTCATACCTTCGCCGCGCGCATAGTCGTAAGCGAGGTCGAACATGTTGTACCACATGTTGTGGATGCCGGCTAAAGTGATGAACTGGTACTTGTAGCCCATGTCTGACAATGCTTGTTGGAAGCGCGCGATAGTGGCGTCGTCCAGATTTTTCTTCCAGTTGAACGAAGGCGAACAGTTGTAAGCAAGCAGCTGATCTGGGTACTGAGCATGAATCGCTTCAGCAAAAACACGCGCTTCTTCAAGATCCGGTTTAGCGGTTTCACACCAAATCAAATCTGCATAAGGGGCATAAGCCAGACCACGAGAGATCGCTTGGTCAAGACCCGCTTTCACACGGTAGAAACCTTCATTGGTGCGCTCGCCAGTCACGAAATCACGATCGTATGGGTCGCAATCTGAAGTTAACAAATCGGCCGCGTTAGCATCGGTACGGGCGATAACTAGTGTATCGACACCGCTCACATCCGCCGCTAAACGTGCAGCAACCAGCTTTTGTACCGCTTCTTGGGTTGGCACTAATACTTTGCCGCCCATGTGACCACATTTCTTCACTGAAGCTAACTGATCTTCAAAATGAACACCGGCAGCGCCCGCGTCGATCATCGACTTCATCAGTTCGAAGGCATTTAATACGCCGCCAAAGCCCGCTTCTGCGTCAGCAATAATTGGCAGAAAGTAATCAACAAACTTTTCATCTTCTGGATTAACGCCATTGCCCCACTGAATTTGGTCGGCGCGACGGAATGAGTTATTGATGCGTGACACCACAGCTGGCACTGAGTTGGCTGGGTATAAAGATTGATCTGGGTACATAGTGCCGGCTAAGTTAGCATCGGCTGCCACTTGCCAACCTGAAAGGTAAATCGCTTCAATACCCGCTTTCGCCTGTTGTACCGCTTGACCACCCGTTAACGCACCCAGTGAATTCACATAGCCTTTTTTAGCGCCACCGTTAACCAATTCCCATAACTTAGCTGCACCGCGCTTAGCGATAGTATTCTCTGGCACGATTGAACCGCGAAGTGCAACCACTTCTTCTGCGGTATAAGGACGACGCACGTGTTTCCAACGTGGGTTTTCAGCCCAATCTCGCTTGATTGCATCAATCTGTTCTTGACGTGAAGTCTGAGTCGTTGCCTTAGTCATAGTGTCGCTCCTTTATCTTTGATGTTGTAGCTATCATGAAACTGCCCCCCAGTTTCACTCTGCTAAATTGTTTGGTTGACGGTAGCCCCGCCACAGCTAAATCTGGTTTACCTAAAACGGTTCAAGCAAATGAGTTCATTCTAAGCTGTCAGCATTTCGTAACCGGGTAAGGTTAAGAAATCGACCAGCTCGTCGGAGGTGGTAATGTCTTCAAGCAACACCGCTGCTTGGGTGAATTTGCCATGGGTGAATCTGTCGCTACCCACTTCTTTTTTCACGTTCGACAGCTCTTCAACCAACATGTCTTTAAAGAGTTGTTTGGTAACGAGTTTGCCGTTGGACAGCGACTTACCGTGTTGGATCCATTGCCAAATTGAGGCCCTAGAGATCTCAGCCGTCGCCGCATCTTCCATTAAGCCGTAAATGGGCACACAACCGTTACCGCTGATCCACGCCTCTAAATACTGCAGGGCGATACGAATGTTCAGACGCATCCCTTGTTCAGTGCGCTCACCATCGCAGGTTTTAAGTAACTCACTAGCCAGAATTGGCGCGTCTACATCACGGGTAATATGTAATTGATTACAGTGATCTTGGCCTATGTATTCGTTGAAAATCCCCATAGCGGTGTCGGCAAGGCCAGGGTGCGCTACCCAAGTGCCATCGTGGCCGTTACGCGCCTCAAGCTCTTTATCTCGACGAACTCGCTGCAATACGGCTTCGTTCTGAGCAGGATCTTTAGCAGGAATAAAGGCTGCCATGCCGCCCATCGCTAAAGCTCCGCGTTTGTGGCAAGTCTTAATCAAGAGTCTTGAATAAGCGCTTAAGAAAGGCGTATCCATAGTGACGGCTTGGCGATCCGGTAAGACTCGGTCGCTATGACGTTTTAATGTTTTGATATAGCTGAAGATGTAATCCCAACGACCACAGTTCAGTGCGACGATATTGGAACGTAGTTCATAGAGAATTTCGTCCATTTCGAACACGGCAGGCAAAGTCTCAATCAAGCAAGTACATTTAATCGTGCCCGCTTGCAGACAGAATCTGTCCTCAACAAAAGCAAACACTTTTGCCCACCAGCGCGCTTCAATATGACTTTCTAACTTAGGAATATAAAAATATGGACCACTGCCTTTGGCCAAAAGTTGGCGATAGTTGTGGTAGAAATACAGTGCGAAATCAAACAGTGAGCCAGGAATCGCTTTGCCATTAAACTGCACGTGTTTTTCTTTAAGGTGCAGACCACGAACGCGGCAGATAAGCACTGCAGGATTTGGTCCTAATTTATAGTGCTTACCCGTGTCCGGTGCTGTGTACTCAATCTCACCACGCACGGCATCACGTAGATTGATTTGACCTTCGACGACTTTTTCCCAGCTCGGTGCTAAGGAATCTTCAAAGTCGGCCATAAACACTTTGGCATTGGCGTTGAGTGCGTTAATCACCATCTTACGTTCAACGGGACCTGTGATTTCTACGCGGCGGTCAAGCAAGTCATCGGGAATACCACGAATCTGCCATGCACCATCACGAATAGCGCGGGTTTCAGGCAGAAAGTCTGGTAATGATCCTTTATCGATACGCGCTTGCTTATCTTTACGTTTAGCGAGTAAGGCGGGTACTTCGTCGGCAAATTCACGACAAAGGGATTCGAGTAAGGCGACAGCCCCTTCGGTAAATATGACTTCTTGGCCTGGAATGTCACGACCCACAATATTAAGCGTGGCGTTTGCTGTAGCTTTACCCAGTGTCGAATTCAATTGCTGTTCACTCAAAGTGTGTTCCGTCATCTTGATGCCCTCCCAAGAGGCTCCACTATCACAGGCTTAGCGCTGACATATAAAGCAGTAGCATCCCCAATCACCGCTGCTTATAAACTCACCAAAAAACCATCAAATGTTTGTTTCGAACTAAAACTTACCGACAAACGTTTGTATTTGCAACAGTCCAAGATTGACAAAAACATGCATTAACCTAAGTAAAAACCATGCTAAAATTGGTCTGACCAAACAAAAAAACAAACAACAAATAACTGATAAATATGCAATTAAACATTTTAATCACATATAGCAATTGCAGTTAAATGAAACTTGTCAGACAACTTTACCAATTAATACGCAAAGTAATTAATTACGTAATTAAATAACTAATAGTAAATTAATTATTACATCATTTTTACTCTATTAGACCTAAGTAGAAAATGCTCAATGTTTTGAACTAACCTAGAGGTAAGTCAGATAAATTCATATAAATCATAATGATAAAGACTGTTGCTATTGCCACAAATTAAAACGACCGTTTCATTTTTACGTTTACGTAAACGAAACAAGTGTCATGTGCGATTAAAACTAAGTACCAGGTTGCGTTTCCCGATCAACAAGGTGGGATGTGATGGTTAACTCAAAAAATAAATCACTTTTTTATAAAAAAAATGAAACAAATTTGACATTACAGCGGGATGGAGCTTAGACGCGACTTTTTATGAAGCTTTTCTCCTGCGAGAACCCATACCTTACTTCCTCAAATACATGCCTTTTCGTAACACTTATTCGCAGCACTGCACATTTCAACCACGACATCTGAAACATATGTTGCCAACTTAAATGCAAATCATTACTATTCGCGACCTATTTATTTGGGGGAACCATTAATGAAATCATTTCGTTTGTCACTAACTGCACTCGCCTGCCTTTCCGTTTTATCGCAAACTGCATCCGCCGAAGCTAACTCGGTATCAGCAAATACTGAAGCCAACGTTGAGCGCATCACGGTTTATGGCAGACAAAACTCAGTGGTGAAAAATTCAGGGCTAGCGACTAAATCCGACATGTCTCTCATGGAAACACCCGCTGCAGTTGTAATTGTTGACCAAGAACTGATCGAAACCCAAGGTACTGATAATCTGCAAGACTTGATCCGTAACATCAGTGGTGTGACTCAAGCGGGTAATAACTATGGCATCGGTGACAACATAGTCATCCGTGGTTTAGGCGCAAATTACACCTATGACGGTATGTATGGCGGTGCTGGCCTTGGTAATACTTTCAACCCCACGCGCTCTTTAACCAACGTTGAATCCGTAGAAGTATTAAAAGGCCCAGCGACTGGACTCTACGGCATGGGGAGTGCTGGCGGCGTCATCAATTTAATTGAGAAAAAACCGCAATTCGAGTCAAAAAACAAATTTACCGCCGAAGTTGGGCAATGGGATACCTACTCCCTTGCTCTGGATAGCACGGGCGCCCTGAATGATGATGTCGCCTACCGTTTAGTGGCCAAATCCGGCCGCAGTGATGGCTATCGCGATATAGGTACAGACAGAGACGAAATCTATGGCGCCTTGAAATGGGTATTAAGTGATAGCCAAGATTTAATGCTTTCAGGTGCTTACATCAAAGATGCTATTGCCGTTGACTCTATTGGCCACCCGATTCGAATTTACAATGCCGATTCAGTCGGCGGTAAGAGCGCGGGAGAGGTCACTTGGCAGGATTTAATCAACGATCCAAGTGGTAAGGGTCTACAACTGACCGATGCACAGCGTCAGCAGTTAGCGGCCTCGTTGTCGGGCGCTGATGGCTTAAGGCCCTATTCGTTTGGTGATGCAGGGCTGATTTCACCCATGGCGAAGGACAATGAAGGCGAAGAGTTAAGATTTAAACTAACCCATAATATTTACTTCAACGATAGTCTGTTTCTTAATCAGCAATTACAGTATCGCGACTACACTTCAGGCTTCGCCCGCCAAACAGGTGCTTATAACTACGTCTACTGGAAACAAGGCAAAAACCCGATCAACGCTGATCCCCGCGCGCCTTTAGTTGAAAACGGCGAACTTTATCCTTTTGCTGCAAGACGTCAGGAATACCGTAAAGTGGATGCCGACGAGACTTCGTGGCAGTACTTTGCCGATTTACGTTATGACTTCCAAATTGGCAATATAGACAATGAATTATTGGTCAATGCCAACTATGAAGACCGTAATATTCGCTTCCAGCAATATTCTATCTACGATGCGGATCAAATCTTTAAAAACAAAGATGGCAAAATCATTTACCAAGGATCTCTGCCTTATATATACGACATCCGCAATCCTAATTGGGGCACAGGTAAATTCGAGGACTATGACCCACTCAAAACCGCTAACTATGACAAAAAAGTCAGCGCTTGGGGCGTAGGCTTACAACATGTCAGTTATCTGCCATACGGCTTTACCACACGTATTGGTGTTGCCTTTAATGAAATTAAACAAGCCTATGAGCACTTTGGTGTTGATCCACGCTATAGCACTAGCCAATCCCAAGCGACACCAGAAGCTGATACCACAGATAACGGTATGACCTATAACCTAGGGTTAACCTACATGCCGATTGAGGATTTATCATTTTTCATCAACCATTCTAAAGGGCGAACCGCTTACAGTGTACTTGATGCAGTAAAAGATAATGCTACCGACCGAGATGATTCAGAATCAATTAGCAATGATCTAGGTATGCGCTTTAAAGCATTTGAGGATCAATTGCTTGGCTCACTGGTATTCTTTAAAAGCTCGCGTACTAATGTCGCCTATAACAACCCTGATTATACCAATGGCATATTAACCCCTAATATTCCCGTGTATTTTTACGATGGCAGCGAAGATACTCAGGGGGTCGAACTCGATCTCAATGCCCACCTGAATGATCAATGGCGCGTTAACCTTAATGGCATGTACCAAGATGCAAGGGATAAGCAAAACCCGAATGACGTCGCAAATTACGACAGCCGTCAAAAAGGTGTGCCTTATGTCACTGCCAGTGCTTGGGTTACCTATGGCGCGGATTGGTTTAGATTATCAAGCCCAATCGAGCTGAGCCTTGGTGCAAAATTTGTCGATGATCGCAGTACGCACTCAAGCTCATTTGGTATTCCAGACGGTTACGTGCCTAGTTATACAGTCGTTGACTCGGCGGTGAGCTACAACGCGGATTCTTGGAAAATCCAGTTAAACATCAATAACCTTTTCAATAAAGACTATTACAGTAAAGCCATGTTCCTCGGTGGTATGCCGGGTGAAGAACGCAACGTCAAACTGCAATACAGCTATAGCTTTTAATACCTAAACATCAGCGTTAAATTTGATGTTGTAAACCAATAAAAAAGAGAGCATTTATGCTCTCTTTTTATATCCAAATCAGAGTGACAACATTAGCTCACATTCTCCCTATCGCCACGCATGAGGGATTCCAACTCTGCCTTACCCTTATTCGATAGATTGATTAACGTCGCTAAATCATTTTGATGAGCCGCACTCGCAATCACCAGTTTCTTATCATGTTCAGCAAAAATTTTTACCCGCTCGTTGGCTTGTACCTGCGATAAACCTAGACCTTGGAGAATCTTCTCACTGGCCGATAGCGCCGAACCAAAGGTCTCACGAAACACATCCGTCACCCCAAGGCTCATCAAACGATAAGCATGGTTACGGTCCCTCGCCCGCGCGACAATGTTGATATGGGGAAAATGCGTTTTCACTTGCAGAGCAATTTCAATGGAATCCTCAACACTGTCCACGGCAAGCAATAGTAATCTAGACCGAGCAATCCCCGCAGACATCAACATGTCTAAGCGTCTGGCATCACCAAAATACACTTCACCACCGTATTTACGAATCACATCCACATGACTCGCATCCTTATCCAAGGCGACAAAAGGGATACCTGATGAGGCCAAAATACGCCCCGTGATCTGGCCTACTCGACCAAATCCAGCAATCACCACTTCGGATTCGGTGACATTAATCGTATCTGGCAGACGAGTATCCACCACTTTGGCTTTAGTTGCTCGGAACAAAGTAAACAATAGAGGTGTTACTGCCATAGACAAACCAATAGCAAGCACAAGGACTTGCGCAATTTTATCGCCGACAATACCAGATAGCTGCGCCTGAGATAACAGCACAAAGGCAAATTCGCCCCCCTCAGCAAGGATCAAACCTAGTGCAATACTAGGCCGCCATTTGTGGTGCCGAATACGACCCAACACCATAAGCACAAAGGTTTTAATCAGCAACATAGCCATTAAAATACCCAGAATAAGTAACGGATCAGATATCAATAATTTCAAATCCATACTCATACCGACAGCCATGAAAAACAGCCCAAGCAATAAGCCTTTAAAAGGTTCTATGTCAGTTTCGAGCTGGTGCCGATAACTTGAGTTAGCGAGCATAATACCCGCCAAAAATGCCCCCATGCCCGCAGAAAGTCCCAACCACTCCATTAACTCAGCGCTACCCATGACCAGCAATAATGCAAAAGCGGTGAGCACTTCACGCACCCCACTGCTTGCCACTAGTTTAAGGAATTTAGGCAGTAAATATTTCCCCACTAACACAAAACCAACGAGCGCAAGACACGTCCAGTACCAAGGCACCGCATGATGTTCAATCTGAGCAGAATTGGGCGCCAAATATGCTGTCAGCAGCAACATAGGTATAACCGCAAGATCTTGCATTAACAAGACCCCAAAAGCATCACGTCCAAGTGGGGTTGTAAGCAACCTATGCTCACTCATTAACTGCACGGCAAAGGCTGTCGATGATAAAGATAGCGCGGCGCCAACCACTAAAGCCGCCTCAATAGACAAGCCAAAGCCCCAAGCCAAACCTCCAATCGCAGCCCATGACAACAACAGCTGACCACTGCCTAAACCAAAGATAGCACTGCGAAGTTCCCATAATTTACTTGGATTCAATTCGAGTCCAAGTACAAACAGCATAAGTACCACACCTAACTCGGCAAAATGCAACACGGCTGCAGGATCAGAAACCAACGCCATACCACCTGGGCCTAAAATAATCCCTGCGGCCAAATAGGAAAGAATAGGGCCCGCGCCAAAACGTTTACCCAAGGGAACAAAAATAACCGCCGCCAATAAAAATAGCAGCACCGACGTGAGTAAACTCGACTGTTCCATGAAGGCTCCAACGGAAAAAGGAATGCGCATTGTTCTATGTAAGGACCCAGCAATAGCTAGGCAATTATCAGCTATGATATCCCATTTATTTATTAACAAGGTCAAGGCAATTCATTAAAAATGAGAAATTTTTGATACGAAAAATACTTAAGCGTGGAGGAAATCAACTGGAGTAACAAAGCAGAGTAAAAGAGCGCTTAGAGACACCTTAGACTGTTATTGCATTTTAGTGAGTGGCTGCAAAATAAAAAACGAGCAATAAACTAAGGAAGGATAAAACCAGTAAGGGCTTGCCAACTCTGGATGAGACTAAATGCTCACTCGACTTGCATTACACAGAGGGCGATGCGATATGACGCCGTAAATCAGTTGCCTGCTTGTCACATTTTAATATGTCAGAATAGCGTACTACGGTGTTGCGACCATTGGCCTTAGCGGCATAGAGCGCCATGTCGGCTCGGTGGAATAATGGATCTAAACTCAGATCATCAGCCATTAAACCGCTCACACCAAAACTCGCCGTTATGACGAACTTATGCCCTGAATGTTGGGTATCAATGGCCTCGATACGAGCTCGACATTGCTCCGCCACTTCCATGCCTTTATCTTCATCGGCATAGGGTAATAAAATTGCAAACTCCTCACCGCCGATACGAGCAAAAACATCACCATTTCGGATATGGGATTTAAGGGAGTCAACCACCTTTTTAAGCGCCCAATCGCCAGTTCCATGACCAAAAGAATCGTTGATACGTTTGAAGAAATCTAAATCGAATAAAATGACACAGAAATCCCCGCTACGAGCCATGGCTTGCACAAAAAGGTTTTCTCCCAACTCTTGCCCTGCACCACGATTCAATATGCCTGTTAAGGCATCCATTCTCGCCATACGCATAAACTTACGTTTCTGCATCTGACCTACGGCTAACAAAATTCCAAGGAAGAACAGCCCACCCACTAGAATAGTGATAAACATCAGCATATTGGTGTATTCCCGCTCTTTTACCATTTGCTGAGAGATGTAAAGTTCACGCTCTTTATTGAGTAAATTGATTTCACGCGACTGTTCATCAGCATTAAACTTAGCCGCCTGATAAGCGAGGGTTTTCATTCTAGATTGATCAAAAATCAATTGATTATAATATTGTTCTTTTCTTGTGTATTCATAGGCTTGCTCAAATTGTTTATCCGCCGCCATCAGTTCGGCAAATACCTTATATGCAATATGCTTATGTTCGATGTAGCTATTATCATCGGGGAATGAAAGCACTTTAACGGCGTGACTTTTCGCTTGAACCTGCTCATCCATGGCAAAGTAATTCTCGGCAAGTAGTGCATGTACATGGCTAATTTCTAACTGAAATTGAAAAGCTTCATACCCTTTTAAAGCTAATAGCAGAATCGCTCTCGCGCCTAAAAAGTCGCCCCGCTCCTGCAAAACCATAGCTTTGCCTTTCATCGACATAGTCGCCAGAAGGGGGAATTGCTTCGCATCACAGTATTGACGGCTATCTTCGAAGGCATCGAAGGCGTCGGGATTTTTCACGCCGAGTAAATAAATAGCGCGCAACAATTTGGCATGACAAATATCGCGGACATCGGTTTCCTTTGCGAGTTGTAGCACCTTATTGGCATAAAGGCCCATATCGCTATAAGCGTCCATTTCGGAATAAATATTGGCAATTCTTAGATATGAGTGCCGTTTAATCGTGACATCATCAATATTCACCACTAGGGCTAATGCTTGAGCGACTGCAGCCAAGGCTTTGTCATAGTCACGCATACCTATATATACCGTGGCTTTGTAACTATAAACTGACGCCAATAAATCAGTATTTGTCACTAAGGTTTCGGCTTGGTGAAGATCATCTAACGCTTTAGTATATTCACCGATGAAAAAATAACCTATCGCTCTATCTATCCTCAGTCGTCCTTGTTGTATTGTAGTTAAACGACTGAATTCTTTCTCATATTCGGCAAGCTTTTTCTGCGCAGCACTAAGATCAGATTGCAGTAATACATCAAGCTCATTGAGTGCCTGATCAAAATCGAGAGAGTTAGCCATCAAAGCTGTCGAACACAAGGCGAAGATGGCTAATAGGGCACAACGTAACCGTTTCAAGATTAGTTAATTATTACCATGATTGACTAAAATAAATGTTTGATAATTTTGGTCGCCACTCAAAACTTTTAGTTTTGTCATATCCCCTGTCATTACAGCGCTAATTTCTTCATCAGTTAACCCATGGGCACGCATAACGGACTCAGGGTCCTGTTGATACGCTTCCATCAGTTGTGCATCTTGGCCTAACTGGGTAAAAAAATCCGATAATGCAGACATACCTTTCCTTATTTATATGATGACTCCCGAATTCAGCTCAGAAGTACAGCACTCACAATTAGCCTAAATCTTCAAGTCTAATGCTTAATTTAGTTAAAATAGCATAGTTGTATTCGAGTTTTTTTGCTGGCGGGATCAGTAAAGTACTGTTCGGAGACAAGTTTGCCTCGGGTAGCTTACTCAACGGCAAATACTCAATTCTAGGGGCTTGAACTGGCAGATTAGCAGCTTCGTAGATCACCACTTGATGATCTCGCGGATACCATTGATTCAGTTGTTCAACCAAAATCTGCAGCCTGTCACTCGTAGTATGGAACTGAGTTAAGGTGTGTTCACCAGCAATCGCAATTTGCCATAACAATAAATGGGTTGTCGGATCGGGCACATGATTAAAAAACATAAACTGGCTAGCTTCAAAGCTTTGATGCCCAGAGCTACCGGGGTCAATACCCAGATCAGCCCATAAACACGCCTCGGCAGAAATCCCCGGCTCCATCTTCGCTGAAAACCCTTCTGCCCTCGCCCGCGTAATCGCCATATGGGAAACACAGGCAAAGACTCCAGGATGACCATAGAGTGCACAAACGGTTTTTTTGCCAGCCCTCACCGCCTCCAATATAGAATTAACCATTTGTTCATAGGTTTCTCGGCGATTTTTAACTTCACCATTTTGTGCATAAAACGGCTGTAAATTAATGACATTGGGATTAATGTTCTGGATCCAACGCTGCGAAAAACCATCGGGCAAGAGTGAAAACACGACATCAGCGTGCTCAATATAACTACGACTCATCACACTGATCTGTCCGGCCAGTTGTAAACCTGTACCTACGCAAACTAAAGAGCCCAATGCATCTATCCCACTATTTTATTTCGAACACTGCAAACTTACGGCAAAAAAGCCACAGTACAAGAACACAATAAAAACATATCGGTAACTTTAATCTGATTTTAATGAGATTACTATGTTTATCGCCACACATACTGTCTATCGACTTACTAACTAATTGCTTGGCTTTAAAGAAGAAATCGCTCACATTTACTCTTTCCCAATCCAGCCAACAGTAAACCTGTACGGCTCTAGAAGCCGAAAATCATACTCTTAGCCCCATATGACTTTAGCGAATAAATATCCTTAAAGATTGAGAACTAAAGCCAACATACTGGGTCGAAAAGTCACACAATTCGATCTATGACGGTTGCAAAGCCCGATTGCCCTTGTCATGAGGGGGAATGCTTGGGTATTATGGCCGCCAGATTTTCAGAAGTAGCGCATACAATGATCAATAAAAAGCAAAGTCTTACCCTACTGGGCGCTGTGGCGCTCTCTGTTTCACTCAGTGCCTGTAGCGTATTCGATTGGTTGATTTATAAGCCTGACATTCCACAGGGCAACTACATGGAACCGCAACAAGTTGAAAAGTTGCGCATTGACATGACCAAAGAACAAGCCGAATACATTCTCGGCCGTCCGGTATTACGAGATAGTTTTGCTGACGATACTTGGTACTACGTGTATCACTACAAGAGTGGGCGTGATGCCAGCATTACGCATAAAGAACTCATACTGCACTTTACGGGCGATAAACTTACCTCAGTGAAAGGCGATTATGAACTGAGCAAAGAATTTAGTACGCCGCTAGAGCAAAGCAGCTTACCAACAGGTAATAAAACTGAGCTAGTGCCACAAATTCCAGCACAGCGCGCCGATGAAAAGCCATTAGTTAAAGAAAATCAAGCTGAAGCACAAGTTCAAAAACCAATTAAGTAATATCCTAAACTTTGCTTATGCTCTTCTCAGTCAATCAAATACAAAAAAGCGCCCAAGGGCGCTTTTTTATTGAGCAATGATGTCAATATTTAAGCCCGTCCGCCCGTCACTTTATTCGCGCGGCCTTCATCTTTAGCTTTATCTGCTCGGCGACGACGCACATCCTTAGGATCAGCAATCAAAGGACGATAAATCTCAACCCTTTGCCCCGGTAAAATCACTTGGTCATGCTTAACCACATTACTAAACACACCGAGCTTAACCGTCTCTAAATCGATCTCAGGAAAAAAACTCACTATGTTACTTAAACGCACCACCTCAATCGCCGACGTGCCGGGATTCACATTCACCGAAATCACTTTTTGCTGTGTAGGCAAGGCGTAAACCACATCAACTACAAACTTATCTGTCTCATTTGTCACTGTAAATCACCTTAGCGCGACTCGTAAATGCCGTCACCATTGATACCATAAGATCATTAAACACTTTACCAAAGGCCATATCGGCTAACGAACTTGAAAACTCAAAACTCAGCTCGAATTCTACCTTGCAGGCCTCTTCAGTCAGCTCAGTAAAACGCCACTGCCCCAATAAATGCTTAAAGGGCCCATTTTCTAATGTTAAATCAATACTCTTACCAGGAACCACTTGGTTGCGAGTCGTAAATGTCTTACGGATCCCCGCTTTACTCACATCAACAGATGCCAGCATAGTCTTACCATCAAATTCTAAGACTTTGCCACCCACACAACCGGGTAAAAATTCCTTATACGACTCGACATCATTCACTAAGTCATACATTTGCATCGCACTAAAACGGACTAACACACTTCGAGAAATTTGCGGCATAGGACTTAGTACTCTTCACTAACGTATTCACAGCGACCTAAGCAAACTCAAACGCACGAAAATAACGCACGTGCAATAAACAACTTAGGCCAGCAATCAAAATTTGCACGGATTTTATCACGATACGTAAAAAACGCACCCCTTGTGCACTTAGGCTGATACTTAACACCCTAATCACGTTCAAAAAACCAGCAACAACACGATAGAGGCTTGAAATTAACTAAATAAACCCTTATATCAATACCAAATTGATTCACCGTGCGTATAATGGCGCCACTATGGTAAAGAAAAATTCAAGCAAAGCCGCGCCTGCGACTATCGCACGTAATAAGCGCGCAACCTTCGAATACCGTTTCGAAGAGAAAATGGAAGCCGGCCTATCCCTTATGGGATGGGAAGTGAAATCTATCCGTATGGGTAAGGTCAACTTGTCCGACTGTTACGTATTCCTGAAAAATGGCGAAGCCTTTATGCATGGCTGCACCATTATTCCCTTGAATACGGCATCGACACACGTTGTCTGCGATCCCCTACGTTTGAAAAAACTGCTACTCAGCCGTAAAGAGCTAGATAAACTAGCGGGCTTAGTTGAGCGCCAAGGCTACTCTATTATTCCTATCTCAATGTACTGGCGTAAAGGTGCATGGGTAAAAGTGGAAATTGGCCTAGGTAAAGGTAAGAAAGATCACGATAAGCGCGAAGATACTAAAGCGCGTGAATGGGAAGTTGAAAAAGCCCGCGTGATGAAAAAAGAAAAAACGCACGGATAATGAACAAACGATTGAACTTGAAGCAAATGATGCTAGGTAATCATAGTGCTACGGGTTACAATCAAATTCTTGGGGGCGATTCTGGATTCGACAGGATTCACGAAACCCTGGGAGCATGCCGAGGGGCGGTTGGCCTCGTAAAAAGCCGCACAGTTATAGTTGCAAACGACGATAACTACGCTCTAGCAGCTTAGGCTAGCTAGCCATCTGACACAGGTCTCTCAAATGGGCGGTGTATACAGATGGTCATCTTACATTTGATAGCGAGGGAACTCCGTCCGGGGGTGAACCGCGAAATAGTACCGGACTCGCCCGATGAAATCCTGTCTTTCGGAGTTTATTCGGGTTAATTAAAAGAGAGACTAAGCATGTAGTGCCTTGGATGTAGGTGTTCTGGACGCGGGTTCAAGTCCCGCCGCCTCCACCAATTTTACCAGAAGGGCTTAACCGTAAGGTTAAGCCCTTTTTGTTTGAACTTTCATGCGATTACTTATTTCGAGCTATCGATTCAAATGCGGCGGCGGGAACTGAACTGGCATCAATAAATGAATCATGTCACTTGATCTAATCTCTATTAGATTCAGCCATTCAGACGCCGCACCTAAAAACCTACCTTTTCCCCTTTCCACCCAAAGCCCGTTTCTTCGCTCTTTGCTTCTGAGCCGCTTTGCCGTTACGTCTAGGTTCAGTATCCATCTTATTAAAGTCGGGTTCGAAGCCTAGTAACCATTGTTGTGGTAGACGCTTGTCGAGCACAACTTCAACTTCTTCCAATAATAGGGCGTCCTCTTGACTAAAGAGGGTGATGGCAAGCCCTGCACTACCCGCTCGACCTGTGCGACCAATACGATGAATATAATCTTCGGCAATAAAGGGTAGCTCAAAGTTGATCACATATTTTAGCTCGACGATATCTAAGCCTCTGGCGGCGACATCCGTTGCCACTAGCACTTGAATCTTACCTTGTTTAAATTCCTGCAAAACTTTCTCGCGCGCGCCTTGGGACAAGTCACCGTGAAACGCCTGAGTAATAATATCGGCTTTATTGAGCTGCTGAACCAGTTTATCGACACCTTGCTTGGTGCGGTTAAAAATCAGCACTTGATGCCAGTTTTTACTGCGTACCAGATGGCTGACGAGTTCGGTTTTACGGTCGGCGTCGACGGCATAAACCACTTGTTCAATTTCGGCAGCGGTCGTGTTGCGCTTGGCAACTTCAATCAACTTGGGATCGCGCAGTAAAGCTTTACTTAAGCTGAAGATAGCGGCATCTAAAGTGGCAGAAAATAACAGGGTTTGTCTGTCACTCGGTACTTGCTTGAGCACGGCTTGAATTTCATCCATAAACCCCATGTCGAGCATACGGTCAGCTTCATCGAAAACAAGCACACTCAATTGCTTAAGATTTAATGCACCTTGCCTAAGGTGGTCAAGTAAGCGGCCCGGTGTTGCGATTAACACATCAATCCCTGCATTAAACACGGCAACCTGCGCATCGATACTCACGCCGCCGTAGGCGATGCCGATACGAATATCAGTCCCTTTAGCGTACTTAACAAAACTCTGCTGCACCTGCACAGCCAGCTCACGTGTCGGCACTAAGACTAATGCGCGTATGGGTCTCACAGCCGTTAACTCTTGCGTAGGGCTGAGTGTCATCAAATGATGCAAGATAGGCAAGGCGAACGCAGCGGTTTTGCCTGTACCCGTTTGGGCGCCAGCCATAACATCACGTTTAGCTAAGATGGCAGGGATCGCTTCTAACTGGATAGGCGTTGGCGATTCATAGCCAAGAGCCGCTAAGGTATTCACTAACGTGGAGTTTAAGGGTAAGGCACTAAAAGACATTGCGGTTAACCACTGAAAATAATGGCCAGAATTTTAGCAGACACAACCCTAAGCGACTAGCGACATAGCGTTAGTCCTATTGTTATATGCAAACTTGTTTTACGATAAAAATGCGTCGAGATCTGCAGCTAGTTGCGGACGACTAAAAAGATAACCTTGGGCTTGATCGCACTGGTTTTGTTGCAGAAAATCAGCTTGCTCTTTAGTTTCAACCCCTTCGGCGATAATTTCCAGCTTCAACGCATGTCCAAGCGCAATCACAGCCTTAGCGATAGCGGTATTGTTGGTATCGAAGGGAATGTCCCGCACAAAAGATTGATCAATTTTCAATTTATGAATAGGCAGTTTTTTCAAATAGTTGAGCGATGAATAGCCAGTACCAAAATCATCAACCGATAATTCGATACCCAGATCGCCAAGTCGCTTTAAGTCACGGATAGCAAGATCAGGATTCTGCATCATCACACTTTCGGTCACTTCAAGCTCTAAATGCTTTGCGGGCAAACCCGTTTCAGCTAAGACACGTTTCACATCATCCACAAAGGAACTGCGCTGTAACTGTTGTCCTGCCACGTTCACCGCAATGCGGCCAAAATGTTTGCCTTCACCAAGCCAACGCATGCCTTGACGACAGGCGGTTTCTAACACCCATAAGCCAATTTCATGGATAAGACCAATTTTTTCCGCCACGGGTATAAATACCGCAGGCGAAATCAACCCCAGTTGAGGATCGTGCCAACGCAGTAATGCTTCAAATCCAACGGTTTGTCGAGTCACTAAATCGAGTTTTGGCTGGTACATTAAGTACAAAGCATTTTGCTCAATCGCGCCATAGAGGGCACTTTGCAGCTTAAGATGCTCAAAAGATTGTTGAGTTAAGGACTCAGTATAAAAAGCATAATTATTGCGGCCATCATTTTTGGCACGATACATGGCCGCATCGGCGTTACGCAGTAAAGTGTCCGCATCGGTTCCATCATTTGGATACAAAGAAACGCCCATACTCGCCGTTAAACGTAAGTGGTCGCCCGTGCTCACAATAAAAGGTTGCTCAAACACTTGGCGCAATTGATTTATGGCAACTGCGGCATCGGCACTATTGTCAATCCCTGAAATCAATGCCACAAACTCATCGCCACCAATCCGTGATAACACATCCTGATCGCCTACTTGGCTGCGTAAACGCTTGGCAAGCTCAACTAACATTTCATCGCCTATACTGTGGCCAAAACTGTCGTTGATATGCTTGAACAGATCGACATCAATCATCACAGTCGCTAATTGCAAATTCAGCCGCTTAGCTTGTCGCACTTCTTGCTTAAGCTGCATCATGAACTTCATGCGATTGGGCAAATGCGTTAGCGGGTCAAAATACGCTAAGTGCGTGAGTTGCGCTTCATTCTCTTTCTGGGCTGAAATATCGGCAAACACAGCGACAAAATAACGTACATCTCCAACGTCATCATAAATAGTGCTTATGGTGATATTTTGCGGAAAAATCGTGCCATTTTTACGCCGATTCCAAATTTCACCGTTCCATTTACCTTGAGTAAACAAGGTATTCCAGAGTTTATCGAAAAAATCTTTATCATGCCGACCCGAACTAAAAATCCGAGGATTCTGGCCAAGTAACTCTTCCCTCACATAACCTGTGATCTCAAAAAATGCACCGTTAACGTCGGTAATATTGCCATGCCGGTCGGTCACAACCACACCTTCAACCGAGTTTTTAAACACATTTGTCGCCAGTGTCAGCTGTTCTTCAACTGCTTTATGCTTGGAAATGTTGCGAGTCATACCGATAACGCCCACGAGCTCACCCTGGGCATTGAGCGTTGGGAGTTTTAGCGTTTCTAGCCAAAGATGATTTTTAGCTTCACTGCCATCTAAACACTCAGCGACAATGATAGGCGTACCAGACTCGATAGCGAGCCTATCACCCTCTAGAAAAATCTCTGCAATATCAGCACCAAAGAGTTCAACATCGGATTTACCAACAATCTCACTACGGGGCATTTCCCACGCATTCTCAACACTACGATTGCAAAGAGTGTAAATGCCTGCGGCATTTTTCATCCAAATATGTTCGTCAAAACTATCGATAAAAGTTTGTAAATCGACCGTATCGACACGACTCGGTGAACCTCGGCTTAATGCTTCAGCCGCATTATGTTGGCTCAATATCTCGCCTAACTGGTGTTGAATGCTATCGCTGATAAGCTTAGCGAGTTGTAGCGTTTTTGAATCTACGCCGTGAGCCTTGTTATGATAGAAGCATAAAAAGCCAAAATTAGCCCCAGATGGCCAAGCGAGAGACAAACAAATCACGCTGCCGATTGCGCTACAAGTGTGCCAATCTGAGTGCTGCCGAGTATCCATAATTAACAGAGGCTCACGTACCTGTTCAGTTAGCTGTGATACAGATAATGCAGCCGTGATTTGATGACTGCCTAATCGGGGCAATGCTGAAATTGGCTCACTCAAGCTGGACAACTTAGCATTGCTTAGAGGGGAAATAGTAGGTTTATCAATAACATCAAAGGGATTTGAAACGATTTCTGATGGTGTGAGCATTGAGGGCATCACAACGGACTGGCTTATAGCAGGCTGGGGGTTAGCCAAATGATTGCCACTTAAGTGGCTGAGTATTGCCTGTATTTCACTTTCAGCCGCAGAGTCTGAACTTAACATGCTGCTAAGTTCACCCGCAGCATTCCATGCTAATAACATTGCTTTACTGCTTGATATCTCAGCGACTAAATTTAAGTCACTCAACCAGTTATCCAGCTGTTGCTGCGTAATAGGTACATCTATCATCATCTTGCCAACTCAGATCTCGTTACTGCTCAATCGGCCTATGGCGAGAATACCGTAAGACCTTAAACACATGCCCAATATTGCTACAGAGGGAAAACGTTAACCAAGCAGTAAAATCTCATAAAATTTTACGTTTAACATCAAATCAATACATCTCAATTGGCACTAAGGTTGGATCTAAAACTTACTCCATCATATCCACCTTTTAGGGTGGTAGAGGTCAAACCATCAAAATTCACACTAACTTACTCACACTCAGCAGACTGCTTGCACGGGTAAATCCAACTAACATTGCATTTGCTACTTTAGCACAAAATTTTAGTGTCAGTATCGCGATAAGTTTATTGAGTAACAATTAGTTAGACTTAATCAATTAAGTCTTCCCCCGATAATTCAGCACTTTCTTAGCGAGAGAAAACCATCCCTAAAGACATATATCAGCAATAACAGAATTTTGATTGACAAAAATGCTATCTTATTGTCTACAATGGAAATAATAAGGCTGAAAAACCAAGGATATTTATGCCCACTGACGTCGTATCAAGCCAAGCTACCCTGCTCAACAGTAAACAATTATATCGCATTTGCGAACTCGACCAATTAAGCACAGATTGCCAATCGACAGCAGAACTCACACCTCTCAATGACATTGTCGGCCAAGAACGCGCCCAGCAAGCGGTAGAGTTTGCAATGGGAATTAAAGAAAAGGGTTACAACATCTACGCCATAGGTCAGAACGGCCTCGGCAAACGGACCATGATGCTGCGTTACCTAAGCCGTCACGAGCCAAACGACCATACCCTGTACGATTGGTGCTATGTGGTTAATTTCGATGATACCCGTTGCCCTAAAGTGCTGAAACTGAGCGCAGGGACTGGACTTGAATTTAAAAAAGCCGTCGAAAAGTTGATGCTTAAACTTGTCAAAGCTATGCCTTTAGCCTTTGATAATGAAATGTATTATGCCCGCACCGAAAAGCTCAAAAGCCAATTATCACAGAAGCAAGAAGTCGCACTCACTGAATTAACCGAAGAAGCGAAACAAAAAGGCATCAGCCTCAGTTTAACCATGCAGGGCGACTATCAAATGGTAGCGCTCAATGGTGAAGAACCCCATGACGAAGCTTCATTCGAAGCATTGACTGAGACTGAACGTAGTCAATTTGAAAGTAATATCAATGGC
This sequence comes from Shewanella sp. DC2-4, assembly GCF_013248875.1. Lineage (NCBI taxonomy): Bacteria > Pseudomonadati > Pseudomonadota > Gammaproteobacteria > Alteromonadales > Shewanellaceae > Shewanella > Shewanella sp. DC2-4. Next base: position 2,959,089 of record NZ_JABRVR010000002.1, read on the forward strand.
CTAGAAGTTAAACTGCGCGGTATTATTCGCCAAATCACTGAATGGGAAGAAGAATTCAGCGACAAGCAGCAAGAGCACGACGAACAAGTCGCCAAAGAAGTATTAATCCATTTTATTAAGCCACTCAAAGATAAGTTCAAGCACCAGCCCGAAGCGCGGACTTTCTTAACCGGTATGCAGGCGGATATCTTAGACAATTTAGATATCTTTTTAGAAGAAAGTGAAGAACAACTGGGCCTAGCCTACGCTTCCCTTGAAAAGAAAATGCCCCGCCGCTACCAAGTTAACGTTTTGGTCGCTCAAGGGACTCAAAAATTCCCTATTGTCGTAGAAGAAAGCCCAAGTTATCACAGCCTATTTGGCTATGTGGAAAATGCCACCTTCAGGGGGACAGTGTTCACCGACTTCTCACTTATCCGCTCTGGCAGTCTGCACAAAGCTAACGGCGGCGTGTTATTGATGGATGCGGTAAAAGTGTTAGAACGCCCTTACGTGTGGGACGGGTTAAAACGCGCCCTGCGTTCACGCAAACTCGATTTAAGTTCGCTGGAGCGGGAAGTGTCACTGTCGGGCACGATTTCATTGGCGCCTGAGCCTATCCCCTTAGATGTGAAAATTATTCTGTTTGGCGATCACGAAACTTATCAGCTGTTACAGCACTATGATCCTGACTTCAGTGAGTTATTCCGCGTTACCGCCGATTTTGAAGATGTGATGGACAGAACCTCAACTTCTGAGGCGCACTATGCCCGCTTTATTTCGAGCATAGTTCACGACAACAACATGCTACATTGCGACCGTGCGGCTATAGCACGCATCATCGAATACAGCTCGCGGGAGGCCGAAGATCAACAAAAACTGTCGCTACACTCGGCGAATATTGCCAACCTGCTGCGGGAATCAAACTACTGCGCTAAATCTTCGGGCAGTCAGCAAATTTTAGTATCGCACGTTGAGCAAGCACTGCGAAATCAGGAGCAAAGAGTCTCGCGTCTGCACGACAACATAATGCAAAGCTTTACCAACGGCACGACCTTGATTAGCACTCAGGGCAAAGTGGTTGGGCAAATCAATGCCTTATCCGTCATCTCGACCTCAGATCATCAGTTTGGTATGCCCAATCGCATCACAGCAACCACTGCGTTTGGTAAGGGTGAAGTGATGGATATCGAGCACAGAGTCAAACTTGGAGGCCGGATCCATTCTAAGGGCGTGTTGATCTTAACCGCTTATTTAGCCTCAGTTTTAGGTAAGACGGCGCAAATCCCGCTCACCACTTACCTCACCTTTGAGCAATCATACAGCGGAGTGGACGGTGACAGCGCATCGATGGCCGAATGCTGCGCCATTATCTCGGCTATTAGCGAGCAAGCAATTAGGCAAGATATTGCCATCACAGGTTCGATGAACCAATTTGGTGAGGCTCAGCCCATTGGCGGCGTGAATGAAAAAATTGAAGGCTTCTTCGATGTCTGCAAAATAAAAGGCCGTACGCCGGAGCAAGGGGTGATTATTCCAGCCTCGAACATGGCCAACCTTATGCTGCGCAAAGACATTGTCGATGCAGTGGCACAGGGGGAATTCCATATTTGGGCTATTACCCATGTGACTCAAGCAATGGAATTACTGCTCGGTAAAACCGCGGGCAGTTTGCCGCAAACGGCCACACCTAGCCAAGGGCAATATTCTCCCGAGAGCATTTTCGGGATCGCTCAGCAAAAACTCACCGCACTCAGATCCTTAGTTAAAGCGGATTAAATAAAAACGAGAGAGACAAACGAAAAGGGTTAGCACATGCTAACCCTTTCTTTATAAAGCTATTAAGCGAAATTACACTAAGCTTGCTAGCATTTCGTCGCTGTAAGGAACAAGTTCAACGCCATCACGCACGCGAGCAACATAGTCAGGGTTAGCAATGAATGGACGACCGATAGCAATCAAATCAAACTTATTCGCCGCAATCGCTTCACTGGCGGTTTCAGCGCTGTAGCTTCCAACTCCCACTAAGGTTTTGCCATAGTGTGCGCGCACATAGCTTGAAGCTCTGCCACCAAGATAATCGAATTCCATGCTGTCATCGAAAATCCCAATATGCACAAAAGCGATATCGCGGGATTCCAGCTCAGGCAAGAAGTAATCGAACACTTCGCGGTCACGACTATCTGCCGCCATATTGAAATAAGCCCCTGGAGAAATCCGTAAACCGGTTCTGTCTTTGCCGATACGAGCCACAACAGCATCGACAACCTCAAGCGCAAAACGGGACATATTGGCAGGTGTTCCACCGTATTCATCGGTGCGGCGATTGCTGTCATGGTGTAAGAAAGTATCAATTAAATAACCATTTGCACCGTGGATTTCGACGCCATCGAACCCAGCTTCAATGGCATTTTCCGCCGCTTTGGCGTAATCACGCACTAGGCCTTGAATATCCTCAAGTGTGGCAGGTTTTGGTGTGACATAAGTCAGTTCGCGCATTCTTGGCACGCTGCCTTCAATTTTCTGCGCTGATGCCGCAAGCACATCGCCACCACCGAAAAAGTGTGGATGAGCGACGCGGCCCGTATGCCATAACTGCACAAAAATCTTACCGCCATTGGCATGTACCGCATCGGTCACTTTACGCCAGCCAGCAATTTGCGCTTGAGTAAAAATACCAGGGGTATTTGGGTAACCTTGAGCATCGGGACGAATAATCGTCGCCTCTGTGATGATCAAACCCGCTTCAGCGCGGCGTGCATAATAGGCAACCATATCATCGGTCGGCACTAAATCGGCATCCGCCATACAACGGGTTAAAGGTGCCATTAAGATACGATTATTTAAGGTAATAGTGTCATTAAGTAAGTAGGTATCGAACAGATTTACCAATGAATTTGGCGTGGTTTGTGTGGTCATTTTCTCAGTTCCATTCTTGAATATGCATTCAAGATATTATTATTTGAACGATCATTCAAGTTCATTTTTGAATGTTTGTTCAAATTTAGGTAGAATCTGGCCTGAGCGTTTCTATACAAGTGAATTAAATTCGATGCGTAATGCAGAGTTCGACCGAGAACAGGTACTTCGCGGCGCTATGGCCGCCTTCATGCACAAGGGTTACACCAAAACGAGCATGCAAGATCTTACTCAAGCCACGGGATTACATCCGGGGTCGATTTACTGTGCCTTCACCAATAAACGCGGGTTATTAATCGCGGCCATTGAGCAATATCAACTCGACAGAAACGAGCAATTCAACAATCTATTCGGCAATGGCGAGAATGTGCTGACTAATTTGAAAACCTACTTAGATCATCTCGTTATTGAATGTCTGAGTTGCGATAGCGCCCAAGCTTGCTTACTGACAAAAGCGTTAAATGAAATTGCAGAGCAAGATGTTGAGATCCGAGACATCATCAATCAGTATCTACAATCTTGGCAGCAAGCACTCACACTACAATTTGCCACCGCAACGTTACAAGGACTCCTCCAAGGCGATCGCAGCAGCGAGCAAAGAGCCCAATATTTAATGATGGGAATTTATGGTTTAAGAACCTTCGCCCACACCCATCCTAATGCCGAAACCTTACAGTATCTTGCAGACCAATTGCTGGTAGAAGTCTGCCATTAAAGTGCGTTAATTTGTGGGACAGTAAATATCTGAATGACTAACCGAATATGATTAAGCGAACAAGCGCTAACATTAATAGAAATAGATGGATTGAATAGAGTTTTTGCAGAAAATGTCGGGACGATAATTTAGCAAAGCGAATTATTCGTCCCAAGAATGACGATTAGTTTAAAATGTTAACCTATATTAGCTTGAGCAAACACTCGCTCGCCTAATGAATTCAATATCTTACACTCACCTTCAAGTACAGCAATGATAGATTTTCCCTTGCGGAAACTTGCAGGTATCATCACACGCCCAGCTTCACTCACTGGCAAATTACCTAATACGGCGTTGTGCATAATTAACCCTACGGGCGCATCATAATATAAAACAGTTACAGTCGCTTGATTTGCTTGCATCACATTTAACTCACATTAAGCAGCATCTACTGCGTTATATTTACGTCGCAAGAGAGCTCCCTGTCCTCAACATTTTAAAATATCCAGAAAGATATTTTAAACATTTTAAATCAATTACTTAAGGTCTTATTCAAATTTTATGATTTTTTATTGGATACAATACTGTCTTCTACTGTACACCTTGGGCTATTTAAGCACTTCGGCAAAAAGATGCCAATCTATTTCTATTATGTTAATCAATTACCCACTATCGATCACATATAAGACACAAATAAAGATGCGTTTTTATGCATTTTTTAGAGTAAACAACCTAAATTTGAGTTATCAGTAATCTACTTAGCTTTAAATCCCACTCGAAATCCGCCCCAATGTTTACCGTTTACAAAAATGGGCACAGACAAGTCGTGCATCACTTCGCCCGTATCGCGTTTATAAGTTTGCAATAGCACAGGTTCAGTATGGGCGCCGCAACGGATCCCTGTAGGATCATTAAACAAGCGTTTGGTTCGATTGTGCACCATATCAACCTCAACTTTGCCTGTCAGTGCTTGGCTAAAGCGTTTATTATGGGTCGGAAAATAACCTTTCCTATCAACGGCTCCCGCATAAATAATTTCGCTGTGTTTTGCCAGAATGGGCTCTTGAATCGTTGGAAAATGCTGATCGGTATAACGATCGAAAGCCGTGCTGTATTTCTGCGGCTGAGTATTGGTAATAAGTTGGTATTTAGGATTAAACAAATCCGCCTCGCTAAAACTGCCACTGGCTAAACCTTGTGCTAACTTGTCACCGCACGCTTTAGCGGCAACATTCGCCAATTGCAGAACCTGCTGATCGAAGGTTTGTGTATCCCATTTAGACAGCGCTTTAAAAATACCCTCAGTGGTCAAGGATAAAGTAAAGGCCTGCTCGGATACGCTATGACTCTGTTTACCCGTCGAATTTAACGAGTCACGAATTTGAGTCACCGAGCGGCTAATGTCGTTAGTAGTGTTGTTATATTGTTTGAGTGAATCTTCCATATCACCTAAGGCATGGGCCGATTGGGTCACAGAAGCCGAAATCTCAGTGAAGTGCGCGTCTAACTCGCCCATGGCGGCGACCACATCGGCGGTTTGCGTCACGACTCGCTCCATCAGCCCAGAAGTTTTATCCGTTTCGCTGCGGATTTCTAATAACATCTTGCCGATATCTTGGGTCGCACCTGCGGTTTTACCCGCAAGGCTGCGTACTTCGTCAGCCACTACCGCAAAACCTCGACCCTGCTCTCCCGCACGAGCCGCTTCGATGGCCGCATTTAACGCCAAAAGATTCGTTTGTTCGGCAACGGAGTTAATCACTTCGGTAATTTTTTGGATTTCTTCGGCTCTTGATTTAAGCGCCTGCACTTGCTCAGCGGCAGTATCAATATCCGTACTCAGTGAACGAATAGCCGCAACACCTTTCTGAGCTTGACTTCGTCCCTGCACGCTAACGCGCTCAGCCTCTTGAGCTTGGCCTAAAATATCGGCGGCATTATCGCCAAGTTGGGCCGTAGTGTGACTCAATTGCCCTGCAGCAACCGCAATGGCACTGGCATGCTCGCCATTTGATTCAATTGATTTATTCAATAAATCAATAAAATGCGACACCTCAGCCGAACCGATAGCCATTTTACTGGTTTGCACACTAATGTCGTGGGCGGGAATGCTTTGCTCTTGTAATGCCTTAATGTTTGCCTCATCGGTGTCGAGCTTAGCCTTAGATGCGCGCAAACACACCCACACCACTAAGCCACAGGCAAGAACGCCCAAGATCAACGCCTGCACAATACTCGGAAGATGCAGTCCCTCAAGTAATAAACTCCCCAGAGTGACCAGCGTGAAACTGATGAAAATTAAAATTTTGTGCTGTATTTCCATATACTTCCCGTAACTGCGCAAGGTAAAAATGAAAGGGAAATGCTAAGAGTCGAATCATTAGCCTTCGTTCAGCTGCTATCAATTACAGCGGCTATTGCTTACAACTGACGAGGGAGGGCTAACTATGATAGCGCTCAAGATTTATAGTTTTAGTCTATTTCTCTGAATAAGCTAGATAATTTATCTCGCTAAATAAACAAAGTAGAAGTTAGCTATCATCAACAGTCTCACGAGCGTATGGCATTAGACATTAGTATTAATCTATCGCGATATAGTCCTAGCCTATCTAAAAGCGGATCTTCCTTGATAAAACCAACTTTGCCCTGAAATGCGTGCACCGTCGCCTTCTAGGTAATAAATCACATAGGGACGACTGCACTTATGCCAAGAAAACTGCTAATATCGGCGCAATTTTTTTGAGCTAACGAGATCAAGATGGGCAGAGCATATCAAAACAAGAAAGAATCCATGGCGAAAACAGCCGGTCAAAAAACCCGCATTTATTCACGCTACGGTAAAGAGATTTACGTTGTCGCTAAGCAAGGCGGCGTTGAGCCCGATGGAAACTTATCACTGCGTCGCTTAATTGAACGCGCTAAGAAAGACCAAGTGCCCGCGCATGTTATTGAACGCGCAATTGAAAAAGCCAAAGGCGGCGGTGGTGAAGATTACGATACCGCCCGTTACGAAGGTTTTGGTCCTGGCAACTGCATGGTCATTGTTGACTGCTTAACCGATAACGTAAAACGTACCTTCACCGAAGTGCGTCAAGCCTTCGTGAAAAACGATGCCAAACTCGGCGGCCCTGGTACAGTTGGCCACATGTTTGATCATCAAGCCGTGTTCGTGTTTGCGGGTGATGACGAAGATGCGATTTTAGAACTGCTGATGATGGCTGACGTTGATGTAAGCGATGTTGAGCTGGAAGATGGCTTAATCACAGTTTACGCGCCGCACACTGAGTACTTTAAAGTCAAAACTGCGCTGACCGAAGCGATGCCAGATGTTAACTTTGAATTTGACAATATCACCTTCGTACCGCAGGACATGACTAAAGTTGAAGGTGAAGATGTCGTTATGTTTGAAAAGTTTATTGCCGCACTTGAAGATTGTGACGACGTACAAAACGTCTATCACAATGCGGAAATTGATGACTAGACGTTTCTTTCGCCTGAAACAAAAACGCAGCCAAGAGCTGCGTTTTTTATTTATAGATCAAAATATTAAGCTTCAATAAAGCAACCATGAAATCCTAGTGGCAATACTCTGTTCATTTGAGCCGAAGCGATGGGGCCCGCACTGATATCACTGGCACGAAACAAAGACAAACCAGACTGTGCATTATGGTAATCGAGCCAAGTCATCAGTAAATAGGCTTCGTGCTGCTCAGTGGCGGGGATATAGAGCGGCTCTTCGGCAATTTTGCCTTTGCCAAGATAAAACGCGCTATAGCTCGCGTAGCCAAGTGTATCCACACTGTGCTTGCTGCTGTCTTTTGCATTATGAATACAATACAGAGTGTTACTTAGCCCTGATTCAGATTCGGCTTCTGCTTGATATTTAAAGTTAGAGCTGGAGCTAGAGTTAACAGCTGAATCTGATCTTGCTCCAACGCCAAATAACGGGACAAACGCCGAAGCCCCGCCTGTTTTCTCTGCAAACGCTTTTTCACCGCTAGTTTGTTTTTTACCCATAATGTGCTGCGAAAACTGGGGGAACTCCATCATCACGCCGCTGCGGTTAATACGTGCAGAGGAAGACAAGGTCTCCGCAAACTGCGCTTTGCTAGTTGCTGTAAGTGCTACTGTGAGCGGTACTGTGAGCGGTACTGTGAGCGGTACTGTGAGCGATACTGTGAGCGGTACAGTGATAGTCACTAACTCTGCATGAGGTGTCTTAGTTTTACGCTCCCCCGTCAGTAACCCCTTCATCCCTTGGGTTAAAATAGCTGAATTGGGATAGAGGCAAAGCTGCACAGAAAGTTCGTCATTCCTCTCAATGGCTTGACCAAAGTGAAACACAAATCCTGCAGGTAGCCGGTGTAACTGGCGCACGCTAAAATCGGCTTTGTCAATAACCAGTAATTGCGATGGCAATTCGGGGCACCATTTAAAAGCATCAATATAAGTTTCGCCCTCTTCATACACGCAGGATGAAATGTAAAACACCAGCTTATTCTCACTCTGCGCGAAGGCATGTAAGTAACTCGCCTGTGGTAATTCAATCACTTCCATTCTGGCTATGCTGTCATCGGGCGCCACTTGATACACAAGTAATTGCTTCTCACCACCGACATACCAGACGCCAAAATTCCATAGTCCACCTTGTCCGTCATCGAGCGGGTGAGCAGAAAAGGGCAAGCCCTTAAACTTGTCACCAAAGCTTTTCACGCCAAGCGTGGTTAAGGTCTGGGCATCAAGTCGATAGGGTGAACCCGCCTCCCATAAAGCGAGCAACTCGCCGTAGCGCGGCAATAAACTGGTATTGGCCACATTCAAGTCATCGTTATTTCGAATAGGTAAAGCATTGGGGATCACTGTGCCTGCGGTCGTGTACTTAAACGCGCCAGCGGCCTCTTCCACTTTAAACTTCTTTGTTTGGATAAACTTAGCCTGATGCTGAATTTGCCCATTGCTCACACTAAACTGTTGCACCATGCCATCGCCATCGAACCAATGCTGATATGCCTTACCTGCCCGAGACATTTTCGCTGGCCCATTACGATATAGATTCCCACTCAACTGCGCTGGCCACTCACCCGAAACCTGCATAGTGAGTGGCGGATAGTCGCCTTCAGCACCACTAAATCCAATCGCCCAAGGCTCACGTGCGACCTTTTGTGCGCTATCCAGCGCCAATAACTTATCCACTGAACTGGCCCAAACAGCGGTCGTCATTAGGACGGCTGAGCCTGCTAGAAATTGACGTCTATCCATGGTGCAGCCCCCCTCTTAGCGAATGTGTATAGTGATTTGAGCATCGGCCTGCAAACTAAAGCTGGCGTCTTTAAAGCTCGCAGGTCCAAAACTGCCGGCGTTATTGCTAAAGCCATAGCCTTCACTCGGCACACCTAACATATTGGTATCTAAACTGTGATTGTTGTTTTCATCATGAAAGACCTTTACCGCGTATTGGCCATCGGCGAGATCGCTAAATACCAGCCTATGCTCTGTCTTAGTGACGGGTTTTATCATAGAAGCGCTAGGATTATGGCCTGCAGCGTAATCCTCGGCATTGGCATAAAGCTCAACCATCAAGGCGCCGGTTTGTACTTGAATATTATCGATATCGACAGTCAAGGTATGTGCCTGAATCCCTGTGGAAATGCTCGCTGCAGACAAGAGCAAGCAAGCTAAGCCTGCGCCCCAAATCGCTGATAACGCCCTTTTCGTCTTATTAGCTTGGGAAAACTGTGTTTTTGTCATAGCCGAGTTCACGTGTTTCATGTCTTACTCCTGTTATTTGCGCTCATAAGTAACTGCGATGGAGTTAGCTTAAAAAATCACAAGACGAAAAACAGGTGCCAAAAGTCATGAAACAAAATGATAACAACATGACTTTTGGCATAGTGACATCTGGCGGTGATACCCTAGAATGGTCGGCAGAATTGGATTAAGGAATAGACATTCGTGCTAGAAAATCGATTAACGAAAGAAGAAAACATGTTGATTGCCGCTGGAGTGCTCACTTGGGCATTAGTCGCTTGGGTTGGGATAAACCAAGCCGCATTACATACATGGCAAGGCATGCTCAATGTAACACTTTATGGGCTGTATTTAGTGCAATTTATACTGATAGCTACCGATAAAGTTGCGCATAATAATATTCAACTTCGCCGCATAACCACGCTAGTGATGCCGTTGACCGTGATGAGCTTAATGCTCACAGCAAACAACGCATTACTGCCTATCCTCTTCGTCATTTGGGCGTCACTGTTGCCTGAGTTTTTTAGTCGTCGCCAAGCCATTTCACAGCTAGTGTTGGTCAATGTTGTTTATTACCTACTGCAGCAATGGCAATTGCATGAACAAAGCAATGTGTTCAATATTTTGATTTATCTTGGTTTTCAATTCTTTGCCTACAGCAGTAGCCAAGCAAGGCTTTCTGAACGTAAATCACGTTTGATACAAGAACAGCTAAACCAACAGCTTATTGCCACTCGCGCGCTGCTGAGCCAAGCCAGCGAACAGCAAGAAAGATTAAGGATATCACGCGATTTGCACGACATTCTCGGCCACCAACTCACAGCGCTTTCCCTGCAATTGGAAGTACTAAGCCATACAGCGCCCGAGGAGCTCAAACCTCAAGTCAATCAAAGTAAATCCTTAGCTAAACAGCTACTTGAAAGTATTCGCGCCGTCGTCAGGGCTCAAAGAGTGCAAGTGGGATTGGATTTAGTCCCACCTTTAGAGGCACTGATGACCCGCTTACCCAGCGTGACTCTTCACTGCAAAGGGATGAAGCCACTGCAATCAGCCGAACTGACTCAGGCACTACTGTTAGTGCTGCAAGAAGGCATCAGCAACGCCGTACGTCACGGCAAGGCGAATCAACTGCAACTGAGCATGGAAGACTCCCAAAGCGCACTGGTATTACAACTGAGCGACAACGGCGTTGGGCTAACACGGGGAGCTGCGCGAAACGCATCAGCTAAAAGCGGCACTGGACAGTTCGGTACTGGGCTCGGCGGCATGCAGGAAAGGCTACAACCCTTTAATGGCACCTTGGAGTTAAGGGCAAATGACTCGGCGTCCGGTTGCCAACTCACCCTCACACTCCCAGCACTCGCTTAACTTTTTATTAAAAAAATCTTTGGAATAGCTATGGATATGCAAAACAACATCATCAGTGTCGGTTTAGTGGAAGATCAGCAATTGGTTCGCCAAGGGATCGCTAGCCTGCTCGCTATTTCCGACAACATTCGCGTGTTATGGCAAGCCGAAGACGGTCAAGATGCACTCAAAAAGCTTGCCAGCAATCCCGTCGATGTGCTGCTCAGTGATATCCGTATGCCAAATCTTGATGGTATCGCCATGCTCAAACAGATACGGCAAAGTGCCAATCGCTTACCTGTCATCATGTTAACCACCTTCGACGACAGTGAGTTATTCCTCAATAGTTTACAGGCGGGAGCCAACGGCTTTTTGCTCAAGGACGTGTCACTCGACAAGTTACTGCACGCCATCGAAACCGTCGCCAAAGGCGGCTACTTGATAGAGCCTTCGGTACTCAAACAGATGAGTGAGCCTAAACCTGCACCTAGCGTTGGGGTAACTAGAAATGAATTATTGTCGGAACGGGAGCGGGAAATTCTCAGTTTTATGGCGGGCGGCTTCTCCAACAAGGAAATCGCCAATGCGGTATTTTTAGCCGAGGGCACAGTGAAGAATCATGTCTCTAACATACTCACTAAACTCGATTGCCGAGACCGTACCCAAGCTGTGCTCAAGGGATTACAACTGGCATTGATTTAACCCATTAGCATTAAACCAAACCCGATTGCCAACAAAAAGGGCCATTTAAGGCCCTTTTTGTGCTCATCTAAAGCGATGAGTTATAGCTAAAACCTAACGAAGATCCATCTCTTGGATAATTTCATGGGCAATAGCTGGCGTTGTACAGCTCGGGGTTTCATGCAAATCCGCTTTTAACTGACCTTTACGGTGCTTAAGTGCTGCATCTAATTTTTTCGATGCTGCTTTGATTGCTGGGTACATAACCTCATCGGTACCTGAAGCAGAAATACGGCTTCCTTCATAATTCGTACGAAGCTCAACCTGATACTCGCCATGCTCTTTCGCAATAATAATGTCCAGTGCGATCAGAGAGGGGAAATGGGTGGCGATTTTTGCAAATTTTTCGTTAACATCTTCTCTAATAGAATCAGTAACATCGACGTGGTGACCAGAAATATTTATTTTCATAGGTTGTCCCTTTTAGTGTCATTACTTTTATTTTTGCTTCACTAATAGAGCTTGGGGCATGCAGGATAAAACACAAGGGTTATTGGCAAATATTTCGGTCAACTCAGGTATTAGCATCTCCTAAATGTGACCTCCATCAAGAAGTCAAAAATAAAACAGCGAGAAAAACATGATTAAGTGATTGATTTATAAACAGGCATTAATAATAAATCAATCACAAAATGCAATACGACATAAGGTAAATACGCTTAATATTTACGTTGCACACTCTGCTGCCAAAACTGTTGGGACAAATGATGCGTCTTGGTCGATAAACGCGACACTTGATCACCCCGCGCCGCCGCATCGAGCGTCTGCTCTAAACTCTGCTGAGCCAAGTCGCTGATCACATGGATAGCTCGGCTAATTTCTGCGGCCACCGAAGTCTGCTGCGTCATCGCCGCCGCATTATCATCACTCAAAGAATTAATTCGCGAAATAGATGAAAGCAACTCGCCAAAAGCCACACTCGCATCTTGCGCTAAGCTTACCGAACGTTTTACCTGTTCCTGCCCTGCCATCATGGTCGAGGTCGCCCTTTGAGTGCTTTCCCTAAAACGGCTAACAATTAACTCGATTTGCGAGGTGGATTGGCTAGTACGGCTCGATAACTGCCTGACCTCATCGGCCACCACGGCAAAACCACGACCACTCTCCCCTGCCCGCGCCGCTTCAATTGCCGCATTTAAGGCTAATAAGTTTGTTTGGTCGGCAATAGCACGTATGACTTCGAGCACTTGGTGAATCGCACGGCTATCTTGTTCAATAGCTTGTACAACATCGGAAAAGTGGCTCACTTGTACACTTAACTGATGTATCGCATCAATAACTGTTTCTAAACGTGAATGACCGCGTTGAGCCGCCTCATGGCTCGACACCATTTCCGAGGCAGTGCGATGAATGTTTCCCGTTACTTCAGCAAAACTGGCACTCATCTGCTCCATCGCAGTCGCAGCTTGCGTGGTTTGTTCACTCTGACTATCGGCGTGCTCCCAAGTGTTTGTAATGGTTTGTTTAAGGCTGACACTTTGTGCTTGGATCTCACTGGCAGAATCAGCCATACGGCCAACAACGCCACCAATTTCAGTGATCAAAAAACGTAGGGCGAGGTCTAATTTACCGATCTCATCTTGGCGGCCGGTGTACACGCCCGTAGCGACGGGATCGTCAATAATGTTAGTTGCCATAGACACAAGCTTTTGCAGCGGCTGCATCAGGTAATACCATGCTAGGCACGCGAGACTCATTCCCACCATCGCGGCAACTATGGGGGAATAACTGGCAATTATCGCCGTAGTCGTAATCGAAACCAACATGGCCAGCAGTATTTTGCCACTGAAACCTAACCTATCTTTACGCAACACTTTAGGTTGCTTGCCCTGATTAATATCACGGTAAATACTCTCAGCGGCTTTAATCTGCTCAGGGGTAGCTTGGCGACGAACAGATTGATACTCATGAACTTTACCATCTTCATACACTGGCGCGACGTAGGCATTCACCCAATAATAGCCGCCCGTTTTGGTGCGATTTTTAACTATCCCCATCCAAGGCTTGCCCTGCTTAATTCGCTCCCAGAGGATCTTAAATGCAGCCGCAGGCATATCTTGATGGCGCACTATGTTATGTGGATTCCCTTGCAACTCAGCAACACTAAACCCACTGATCTGCGAAAAGGTCTGATTCACATATTTAATATTTCCCTTCAGATCCGTCGTTGATAGTAAAATCGCATTATCTGACAGGTGTGTTTCACCATTTGTAGAATTTTTATGCATAGGGTTATCAGGCTAGGTCTCGGTAAAAAAGATAACGCATTCTGCCAAAACCGTCGTCTATCAAAATTGATAAAGCTCACATTGGCAGCATAAAAATTAACCTAATGCTAAACAAGCAGTAACCACTAAACACATATCAACAAATAAAAACAAACAATTGTGACAGAGCGCTCGTTACGCTACATACGTTAAACTCGCCACCCTACACTCGCTAAAGCAGATCAGCTTAAGATCACAAATTCACATTCGAATCTAAATGATATCGTTTATCATTTGAATTAACTAAGTTATACTTCTCGCGGTTAGCTATCTACTGCTATAGAAATGCATTCGTCGTTAAGCCAAAAAGCTCAAGCACACTTTGCAGAATCAACAGTAACGGATAGCCATAACAGACCCATATTGGCTCGAAATGAGAAGTGGCACTTATGTCTAATACACCCGCGTTTGAAACCTCAACGCAATCTTCTACAACTCAAATGCGCTCGTTCTCGCTGATTTCGCGGGGAATTGTGCAATGGTTTAAGCAAGAGCAATCGCAGTTTGCCTTCAAAGTCTTTGCGCGTGCGAGTGCCGCTCTACTGGCGGGTTATGTTGCGGCAGCAACCTTGGCTTGCCTGCTGACATTAGTGCTACCTATGCCGCGCTTTGAAAGCACGATAACAGCCAATATGTTAGCTTTCCTGTTTTATGCCATTGCTATTATTTATGCCTTTTGTGTGCGTAAAACCTGGCATGCGTGGCGAGATTTAGGCTTAGTGAGTTTGTTATGTTTTGGATTGATCAAGGTATGTGGGCAATAAGATGAAAGAGACATTTTTTAGAACTTTATCTTGGCTACATACCTGGGCAGGCTTGCTGGTATGTTGGGTATTATTGTTGATCTTTTTTGCGGGTAGCTTGAGTTATTTTCGCCATGAGATCAGCCTTTGGAATGAACCCGAATTACACAAAGGGGTTTATCAAGACTACCGAGCCGATACACTCGAAAACCAATTAGATAAAGGTCAAAGTTACATAGAAGCGCATTCGCCGGCAACAGCGCAGCGCTGGATGATAGGTTTTCCAACTGAACGAACCCCCTTTCAAAGCGTTAGCTGGCAACTGCCACCAGAAAAAGGTCAGCGTCGTGGCAAGACTGAAGAACATGTAGCCTTAGCAGATGGCAGCGGCATGATCTCTGAAGTGCGTGAGAGTCGCGGCGGTGATTTCTTCTATCGTCTGCACTTTGACTTGCACTATATGTCCGCTATTACAGCGCGTTATATCGTCGGCGTTTGCACTATGTTTATGCTGATCGCCCTTATCAGTGGCATAGTGATCCACAAACGGATCTTCAAAGATTTGTTCAGTTTTAGACGGGATAAAGGCGCTCGCTCTTGGCTAGACGCGCACAATGTGAGCTCTGTCATCGCCCTGCCCTATCATTTGATGATCACTTATACAGGGCTTATTACCCTAATGCTTATCTATATCCCATGGACGGTTAATACCGCCTATTCGGGTGATAACCAAGCTTTTTTAAAAGAACTTAATCCCGCCAGACAAACCGAGAAAGCTGCAGGGATTAGTGCGCCACAGGTGCAACTAAGCCAATTATTACCTCAAGTGAAAGCCGCATGGGGCGATGCGCCAATTAAGCAAGTGATAGTGTCATACCCTAAAGATCAAAATAGCCAAGTGACCTTTTACCAAAACACAGGTAAAGATGTGACCGATGAAGCCAATATTTTGATATTCAACGGGGTAAATGGTGAGCTTAAATATACCAGCCCGCACGAAGCCTCAGGAGCCTCCGCGACTTACGATACTATGATGTCGCTGCACACGGCACGTTTTGCCGCCCCGCTGCTAAGATTTTTATTCTTTTTCTGCGGTTTATTAGGCTGCGCTATGATCGCGACAGGCACTTTGATGTGGGCCATTCGTCTACGTCAAAAACAGCAAAAATTGATCGATAAAGGCGAGAAACCAAGCTTTGGATTACGTTTAGTTGAAGGGTTAAACTTCATGTTTATCTTAGGACTACCCTTAGGCACTGTAGCCTTCTTTTACGCCAATCGTCTCTTATCGACAAGTTTTGCAAGCCGCTCTGAATGGGAAGTTCACAGTTTCTTTCTCGCGTTAGCGGCAATGGGAGTTTGGGCTTTCTTGGGTCGTTCACGTCGCCAGTGGCAAACCGCATTACGACTCACAGGGACCTTGTGCTGTGCGCTGCCCGTGCTCAATGCCTTCACATCACCAAGCAATATCATCGACAATATCCAATCCCACCAATGGGCTTTAGTCGGATTTGACGTGCTCGCAGTGCTACTTGGTGGCGCTATGCTATTTGCCAGTAAAAGAGTGACTTTGATTGCTAAGGCCCCCGCTAAACGCCCAGCAAAAGCAAAAAATGCACGTAGAAGCGAATCCCAAACATCCCTTGCCAGCGACCTTAGTTCGTCATCTTCATTGGAGGAAGCCAAATCATGATGCCAGAATTTATTCCCCTACTTGGGATCTTAGGTTTGAGTTATCTTTCCCTCGCCCTGTTTGCCTTAGCTAAATTTGGTCACTTCAAAGATGTGTTCAATCGTCCACCAGCACAATGGCAAAGTCGTTTGCTAACCTTGTTTGCTTGGTTACTACTAGCATTTAGCTTAAGTGCCTGCGCGAGCGATCAGGGCTGGGCCTACGGGAGCATTTTGTTTATGGGAATAATTTCCCTCGCGGCAATGCTGGTCATCCTAACGTTAAGCTACAGCCCGCGCCATTTACCGATAGGAATCGTCACTGGCAGCGTGCTCACTGGCACTCTATTACTGAGTGCTGGGATCTAATGTCCAGCTAACACTGGCATGGCGATCATGGCTAAGTGAGCACCGCTAGGCTATAGTGCCCTGATGTCCTTCAGATAGGAGAAAATAATGGGCTTTAACTTAACGGTTAACTGGCAAACCTCGCCCGCCGAAGAAGGCGAATTTTGTCGAGACCACAGTATTACCTTTGGCAGCGGCCAGACGATTCAAGCCTCGTCGGCACCGGAATACAAAGGCAATGGGCAAAATGTCAATCCAGAGGAAAGCCTGTTGGCTGCATTATCCTCATGCCATATGTTGACCTTTCTAGCAATTGCGCATCTTAAGCGCTTACCTGTAACCTCCTATGTGGATAATGCCACTGCAGAGCTGGGTAAAAACGAGGCGGGCAAGTTGGCCGTGACAAAGATGGTGCTCAATCCTAAGGTCATTTTCGCTGAAGGGGTCGAAGTCAGCCAAGAAACCCTTGAGAAAATTCACGAGAAAGCACATGCAAATTGCTTTATCGCTAATAGTTTAGCAACAGATATTCAAATCAAGTTTTAGGATTTGAGCAGATCTTTATGGCCCGCAGATGCTTTTCCTAAGCGGGCTTTTTTATTGCCGCACCGTAACTCAATACCTGTCTGAATCATTGCTATCACCGAATTATCCGCGCCACCTAACCATCCACAGAGTCTAACTTTTCACCATTATTCAGCTCAGGTCCAGCTTTTAAACAGTACGATAGAAGCCAATCTTAGCTTGGTATCATCTGTTGGAATTAAAAGATGCACATTCAACCACTGCGAAATTCCCCGTCTGTCAGCCCACAAAAAAATGTCTCCACTGCTGAATTTACACAGGTTAAAAATCCAGTTCAAACCAGCGCACCAGCATCAACTGATACAGTAACGCTTTCTAGCGATGCAAAACAATTGGCGGCGAATACGCAAAAACCAGCAGAAATGCCAGCACTGAGGGATAACATAGAAACCTTAGTCGAATTGAAACACGCGAAGATGAAGTATCAAGTGATCGCCGACATGACCAATTTAGCGACAGGAACGAGCCAAGGGATTTCAGCGCCAACGGCCTATTATCTAAGCCATAACGAAGACGCGAGAGCAATGACAGTTAATCACCTTGCCCAACAACAGCAAGTGAACACTATGCAGATCTATGCAGAAACAAGTAAAAATGGGAATAGAAGTATTAATGAATGGGCATAAAAATGGGTGTTGTCTCGGGAACCAAGAGACAACACCCTAACTTTGTACGCGGACATGCTAGCCGAGATACCTTAAATTTCGGTTAAATACTGAATTTAAATATCAATTACTTAGCTTTAATATCCTGTGCCATACCTTTTACAGGCAAAGGTTGCACTTTTAAGGCTGGGATTGGCTGTTTAACCAACTCATCCTTCAAATAACTTATTGCAGTTTCAAGCTGCGCATCTTTGCCATTAAAGGTAGCGAAAGGTAAGTTATCGACTTCAATATCCGGCGTTACGCCATGGCCTTCAAGCACCCAGCGGCCATCCATTGCATACTGTGGATACTCGGCCACCCGCGCCATCCCTTTATCGGTCAACGCATTTCGCCCAGATAACCACACGCCCGCCCCTGCCGTTTGCTTACCAATTAAGGGCGCAATACCGAGTGCTTTAATCCCTGCGGAGAAGGTTTCGCCGTCGGAATAGGTCAGTTCATCGGTTAACACCACTAAATGACCGCGGAAGGTTTGTTGCATATTGGTGTTTGGCGTGCCGTGGGTCGGTTGCCAAAACGCCCAAGCGCGGCGTAGTAACTTCTCGATAATCCAACTGTCAATATTGCCACCGCGGTTACGGCGAACATCGATAATCAAACCCTCTTTATCGTAGTTGGCATAAAACTCACGGGCGAAACTTTCAATATCACCACCGCCCATGGCATATAAGTGCAAATAACCCATCTTGCCCTGACTTGCATCCTCGACCACAGCCGCGTTATGGCTCACCCAATCTAAGTAACGTAATTGACTGTCCACCACAGCGCTAACGGGCATGACGATGGTTTTATGGGTTTGGCTACCACGCTTAAGCTGTAGTAATACTTGCTTATCCTGTTGATTGCGCAGAAGACGCGTGACGTCGGCCACATTCACCACTGGCGTGCCATTAATAGCCAACAGCATATCGCCTTCTTTAGCATCGACTTCGATACGATTTAACGGTGAAGCATTAGCCGGTAACTCAGGATCGTTACTGTAAATGTGCGCGATTTTAACGCCATCTGCAGTTTGTTGTAGGCGCGCGCCAAGGCTTGCCGCTTTAGCCGCATCGGGATCTTGAGGTAAATCACCACCGCGCACCTGTGAGTGCAAAGAATCTAACTCGCCCATCATTTGCATGAAGATGTCATTCAGTTCGTTACGATCGGTCAGGCGGTCGAGCAAAGGCTGATACTTAGCCTTAGTGGCTTGCCAATCGAGGCCGCGCATCTTCTTGTCGAAGAAAGATTCTCGGTGCATCAACCACGCATCTTCAAACATTTGCTGCCATTCAAGCTGCGGAGAAATCGCTAGCTGCCATTGTTCCGTTTGCACTTTGGCATTATCCGTATCGCCTAATTTATCACCGCCATCAACAATCAGGAGTGATTTTTCATTACTGTGCTTACGTAGCATCAGCTTTTTACCATCGGCAGAAACCTCATATTGGCCAATGTCCTCGGCAAAAACCTCGGCTTTGGGGCTTAATCGGTCAAATTTGATGGTCATTAAATTAGGAGCGACATCGTCGCCAATAGCTTGATCTAACAAATAAAGTCTATCATCGACGACGCGCAGCTTACTGTAATTTCCTGAATCGACAGGCACTTGCCATAAACGCTGGGAGATCCCTGCCCAATCGATTTTCACTGGACTCGGTTTATCCTTAGCATCGGTTTTTTCAACTTGATTCGATTCGAGTTCATTGGGTTTACTAAAGGGGAATTTGGCATTTTTGACCAGTGCGATGGCAAAAATTTGGCTGCGTTTATCAAACACAGGACCCATGTTTCTATCGCCCCAAGGTGAACTTGGTGTTGCGCTGAATTGGCGGTTTGACAGGAAATATAGCCACTGGCCGTCACTGCTAAAGGTTGGCGAATAGGACTCGTATTTGTCGCTGGTGAGCGTCTCGGCCTTATTTTCATCCACAGCATACAGAACGATTTGCGGACGTTGTTTACCGATTTCCGACTTAGTTAATGCAATAAAACGGCTGTCACCGGACCAGCGGATATCGGCGTAAGGCCCAAGTCCCTCGCCGTTAGTGATGATTTTTTGATTGGTATTTTTCTTTAAGTCGAGCAGCCAAACGTTACCATCGTTATCGTCATGGGCGATAAATCGACCGTCACTGGACAAATTAAGACTCATTCTTAAAGTATGACCGTCTTTGGTTAACTGTTTAGCGCCACTGCTGCCATCAGCAGGGAATTGCCAAATTTCCTGCTGACCTGTCATGTCGCTAATCGCATAAACCGACTTGCCATCTTGGCTCAACACAGCTTCCCTTACGCGATAAGTTCCCGGCAGTGCAACTTGAACTAAACGCGAGCCATCAATACCCGCGATCGCCACGTGGCTGCGGGCGGTGATCACCACTTTATCGCCAGCGGGGGCCAAATTAGTCGAAGAAGCGTAATCCATAGGCTCTGTCACCCAATGCTCACGGCGCTCGGCAAAATCGGAAATGAGTTCAATATTGAGTAACGAGTCTTTAGCGGCCGCAATATCAAACACATGGATATCCGCACCTAACTGGAATACCACTTTGCCTTGGTCCATCCGCGCACCGCGGACTTGCCAATCTTTAAATTGAGTCAACTGTTTTGCATCTGAACCATCGAGCGCCATCGACCAGAGGTTGTCGTTGCCATCGCTGTCGCTGATAAAATAGAGTCTGTCCTGCCATAGCATAGGTTGGCGCACTGAGCCGTCGTGTTGGCCGCTAAGCAACTGTGCTTCGGTTTTGCTGCCAAGTTTAAAGCGCCATAATTCACCTTTTGCGCCGCCACGGTACACTTTGGCATTATCGCCAGTCACTTGCAGACCAAAGCGGGTGAAGTACACGTATTCGTTGCGATCATCAATCACACCTTCAACTGCATCGGCTAAGGGTAAATCTGTGGTGGTGAGGGTTTGAGGATCGACGCTGCGCAGTATCCAATTATTAGCAGGACCAAAGCCCGTGTCGGTGGAATATAAAATCTCGCCTTTGGCAGTCCAGCCCTGAACTCGTACACGGCTATTCTCAAAACTCACCCGTTTAGCCACACCGCCCGTAATGGGGATCACATACACTTCGCTCGCGCCTTCATAGTTGGCAACATAAGCAACCCACTTACCGTCGGCCGAAATAGTCGCCCCTAGCTCTTCCGCAGGTAAACTCGTTAAGCGAGTCGCCGCTTTTTGATCTAAGGTCTGAGTCCATAAATCCCCTTCTGCAGTAAAGACTAAGGTTTGATCGTGCAACGCTGGCGCACGGTAATACCCTTGATTGCTCACCGCATCGGCAGCGATGGTTTGGAACGCTGTTAATGTGCCTAGGGCAAGCATACAGCAGGCGACAGAATGGCGAAGTTTCATGTATGACCTCTATCCTATTGTTATTTTTAGCAATAGACTCTTTACTACGAGATTTTGCTAGCAGATTTAGCGAAGAAATTCTTGCCATGGGCTTTTGTAAAAAACCACAATCAAGTCCAAAGCATGACAATTGAGCCCAACAAGCTAGCAGAATTTGATAGAGAGTTCAGTAACTTCAAGTCAGAGAAGTTTTAGCAAATGTGTCACATCTTAAATCGCGGAGGAACAACTGAATAAAAGACAAGATTCTTTAGAGGAAAACATCAAAGATCATAGCGTTACCATATTGCACTAGGATAAAAATATACCAGAGTCGGACATGAGTGGCTAACGTGAAGGGCTAATGTTAAGGGCTGACATACAGCGTCTTTAGCGGACTGTTTAGGCGGCTCATATTAGACTGTTTCGCTAGTGTCATTTGTTGCCATTTATTGATCACTCGTGCAATTTCACCGTTATCCATCAATGCCTTAATCGCATGATTAAACTGCTCTAACTGGCTTGTCTTGATACTCGCTTTACTGAACATTAAATGAATATGGTTTTGATCTAACACTAACTTAAGTGGCACTAGCTTGATGCGTTGATGCTGGCTGGCGATATAGGGCATGGCTAAGGTATCTCCGACGATCATATCTCCCCTACCGTAGATAAGCATTTGCACAGACTTATCTGAGTCGGGACTTAATACTAACAAGTGCTCCTGCTCTAATCGATATTGAGATTCTTGATAATCTGCACCATACCAACCGCTAGAAGGGACAAGTAGACGCAATTTTTTGGTAAAAATGTCCTCCCATTTATCGATATTAATCTGATCTTTTTGCTCATCGAGTACAAATAAGCGCAGCTCTTCATCCCGGTAATAGGTTGAGAAAAGAGCATAGTTTTGACGTTCATCCGTCATAGTCGCTCCCATCAACACATCTAACTGTCCTGCTCGCAACATCTGATGCGAGCGCTTAGCGGGCACATTAATAAAATGAACTTCACAACCAAGATACACTGCAAATGCCCGCATCAGATCCACATCTAAGCCTTGGGCTTCTCCTTGAGGATCTTGCCAAGCATAGGGAGGCCAATCGTTGTAACCGACTTTAATCGTGTTCTTACAAGGTAAAGAACTATTGACCTGCGGCGCACTTACAGCGGGCAAGACTAAAAAAAGCATAAATAAGACAGGAACGTATTTAAACCATGGCATAGGCTAAGTTACTTGCCTCTTAAGTTGACGATCCTCTCTTGATTAAGATGAAGTATAACGATTCAGTGTCAGACTTCCGCGAGGGGGTTCTACCTCAGTAAGCGTAGTTGTCACTTAGATAGCGCGCCATAAACACCGGCGAGATCACAGTAATTAGCCTAAAAAAGGACGGGGGATAATAACAAAAAAGCACAACAGCCAAGAGTGAGATCTAAACGACTCACTATGCTGCGATAAAGGCTAAGCCTGAACGCAGGAGATAAAATAAAGTTTTATAAATTTAAATCAGACACTTATAAATAATAGCTACAACTTTAGTGGGATCCCCCATATCGACTTGTAACCAAACTATGTGTGTCCCCCCCAATTCCTCACCCTGAGCCGTGGCGGACTCTTTAGCTTCATCAAGCCGGTTTTCATGGCGGCTCACCCCAGTGACTAAAGCAAAACTATCGCAGTGGGTGACTTCAAAATCGTACGCCACGTTTATGCGACGATATAGTTCATGCTGCTTGGTCGCACATCCAGATATTAAAACGCAAAAACATGTACTTAACAGAAAAAATTTAGACAAATCAATTAACCCACAGATTAAACACGCGGGTGAACATAACTAATTGCAACCGATAAAATTGTGAACAATGTCACATATAAGAAACCAAGGATAATACAGAAAGTTACAAATATTAATTAAATATCATGTAGTTAACTAAGGGTTGTTTTATGTTCGCTGGTAACACAAGCTCATCAATTCCCCACCATAAAACTCACACTTGTAAAAAAAGGGAGCCAAGCTCCCTTCCTGCTTTTACGCCATGTTATTCCACTGCTAGGCAGACATCAGTAGGGCTAAAGCCCTTAAGCTAATATTTTGAATAAATGCACTTTTAATGCAGTAAAATCTGCCGCTAATTCCGCGGATAAGATGGGCTTACTCGCAACAGCTTCAAGCTCAGGCGGCAAGGGTAAGTTAAGCGTTAATTTTCTATCCACAACATCCTTAAATTTAGCGGGATGCGCCGTCCCCAAGAATATGCCCACTTCATCGGGCACTAAGGTTAAAGATAAGGCCTTAGCTGCAATCGCCGCATGGGGCTCAGACACATAACCCTGTGCATGCAACTCAGCTAATGCCTGTGACGTTTGTTCCTCCGATAAGCGAATACCCACTAAGCTACTCAGTGGCCAACCTAATTTCTCACAAATGGCTTCCACACGCGGCCAGTTACTGGGTTCACTCACATCCATGGCATTGGACATAGTCGCTTGAGTCGGATTGGGCTGCCATTGGCCATTGTCTAAATAACGCGGCACAGTATCGTTGGCATTGGTCGCGGCAATAAAGCGTTTAACCGGTAATCCCATGGCTTTAGCGAATAAACCTGCGGTGAGGTTGCCAAAGTTACCACTTGGCACTGAAATCACAGGATCGGCTTCATGGCGTTGTTTAGACTGGGCAACCGCTTCAAAGTAATAGCAAATTTGCGCGAGTAAGCGGCTGATATTGATAGAGTTTGCCGAGTTTAAGCTCAGCCCATCGCGGACTTCGGGATCATCAAAGGCGCGCTTAACCAGATCTTGGCAGGCATCGAAATCGGACGAGACGGCGACTGTATGGATATTCTTGCCCAACGTAGTGAACATCTTTTCCTGTAGTTCACTGATCTTACCCTTAGGATAGAGCACCACCACATTGACTTTCTCAAGCCCATAAAAAGCATCGGCAACCGCGGCGCCAGTGTCACCCGAGGTCGCAGTCAGAATGGTTAAGCGTGTGTCGCCGACAAAGGCATTGACACATTGCGCCATAAAGCGCGCCCCAAAATCTTTAAACGCCAGTGTTGGACCGTGGAATAATTCGAGGCAGGCACGCTGCTCATCGACGGCAACCAAAGGTAAATCGAAGTTAAAGGCACGCTCAACCAGTTCATCAACCGCATCTTGCCCTAGTTCAGAGGCAAGCCATGCACCGAGTACTTTTTTACTGCGCTCAACGAATGGCAACGCCAGCAATCCTTCAATATCGTCTAGTACGGGTATTTGACTAGGAAAAAACAAACCTCTGTCTTTACCTAACCCCAGTTGTACCGCTTCTTTAAAGTTCACTTTCTGCGAAGGGTGTTTTAAATTATATAGTTCCATGCTCACTCAACCTTTTGATGCTAAAGCTTAAATGCTAATTTGGGGTACTTAGTCGTAGCTAAATTAACTATTAATCGACTCTACGCGTGCCTTGCTCATCGAGGCGACACACGTGGGCAAAGCCACCCTCCTCGGTGAGATAATGCGCCTCTAACCAAGCTTTAGCGGTATTTGCCGTGGCTAAATCATCGGTTATTGAAAACAGCGTTGGGCCGCTGCCCGAAATCCCCGTAGTCAACATGCCTAAATCGGCTAAAGCGGCTCTGGCCTTGTCGTAACCCGGGATCGCGGCGGCGCGATAGGGCTCGGCTAACACATCCTTTAATACGCTGATCGCAAGCTTGGCATTCTGCTGGTAAGACGCATGCACAAAGGCGCTTAAATAACGGCCAAAATCGATAGTGACACTTTTATCATATTGATCTGGCATGAGTTTGCGCATCATTGCCGTTGAAAGTGAAATCCCTGGATAGGCCACAACCCAATACCATTCTTTAAAGCTGGGTATCGCTTCGCAAACTGTGCCCGGCACATTGAGCATCAATTGCATGCCGCCCAAATAACAGGGGGCAACGTTGTCATAGTGCACACTACCGCTGATCTTCCCTTCAAACTCGCCCATCAGTTCTAGCAGTGCTTGCTCGTTATAGGGTCTATCAAAATATTCATTCAAGGCATATAACGCCGCCACGACAGAGCTGGCACTCGACCCTAACCCACTACCGACGGGCAGGTTCTTTTCCAGTGTGAGTGCCACGCCTTCATCTTTGCCAAATGCTTCTAAGAACTCCTTACTCATGGCTGTTAAGAAGAATTCGGCACATTGGTACACAATATTGTCTTGCGGATTATCAGGCAGTTTATGGGCCCAAGCGCCAGTCTGCATAAGACTCACACCCGACGCTGCCGCGGCGATAGTCACTCTATCGCCCAGTAAACTACCATCAATCGGCGCTAATGCTGCCCCCAGTAAATCAAATCCGACTCCCACGTTACCCATAGAGGCTGGAGCGTAAACGGTCAAACTCATACACTCACCTCACGAGTCCAATTCAAGGTTCTTAATACATCGGCAAAGGCACCAGCAGCGGTCACTTCAGTCCCTGCGCCATAGCCGCGTAGCACAAAGGGAATGGGCTGATAATAGCGGCTATAGAACGCCAAGGCATTTTCACCGCCTTTAACGCTATAAAGCGGATCCTGTGCATCCACTTCGGCGATACGCACACGGCACACACCATCCTCAATTTGCCCAACATAACGCAGCACTTTACCTTGGGCTTTGGCCTGCGCCACTTTTGTGGCAATTGCAGCATCAACTTGCGGTAATCGTGCCATAAAGCTTTCAACATCACCTGAATCATCAAACTCGGCTGGCAATACAGATTCAACCTGCACGTCACAGAGCTCTAACTTTAGTCCCACTTCACGGGCAAGAATGAGCACTTTACGCGCCACATCCATACCACTCAAATCATCACGGGGATCGGGCTCAGTAAAACATTTTTCCCGCGCAAGACCGGTTGCTTCAGAAAGTGTCATGCCTTCATCCAGCATGCCGAAGATAAAGGATAAAGAACCCGATAAAATACCGTTAAATTTATGCAGTTTGTCACCCGCAAATAACAGTTTTTTCAGGTTATCGATCACAGGCAAACCTGCACCGACTGTAGTTTCATATAAGAATTGGCGACGCTGTTTTAATGCCGTTTGGCGAAGTGCTTGATAATAAGCATAATCGCGAGTGTTCGACTTTTTGTTCGGCGTGACCACATGCAATCCTGAGTTCATCACATCCAAATACAGATCCGATACTTGCTCACTCGAGGTGCAATCCACCAGCACAGGATTAAGCAATTGTTGCTCTTTCACCCATGCAAGTAACGCAGGGATATCGCAGGCTTGCTGACTATCGGCAAGCAAACTAGACCAGTTGCTTAAATCGATGCCCGCACTGTCGAGTAGCATCTTGTTCGAATTTACTATGCCGCAAACACGGATACTGATGTGCTGCTCTTTGAGCATGGCGGACTGTTGTTTTATCTGCTCGAGCAGGCCTGCACCTACATTGCCGCAACCCACTAAAAACACATCTAAATACTGCTGCACATCGAAAAAGCCTTGATGACAAGCCGCCACCGCATGCTTAGTCTTACGCTGCTCGATCACAGTCGAAATCGACCGCTCGGACGAACCTTGGGCGATGGCGATAATGTTCACGCTCGCCTGCGCTAACGCTTGGAAGAAACGCGCTGCCACGCCTTTGTGGGTGCGCATGCCATCACCAATCAAAGAAACGATAGCGAGCTCATGACGCATAGCAATAGGTTCAAGCAAGTCACTTTTTATTTCTAATTCAAACTCTTGCTCTAAGGCCCATTTCACTTTGGCCGAGTCAGACGTCGCCACACAGAAGCTAATACTGTATTCAGAGGAGCTTTGGGTGATTAAAGACACAGACACGCCGCTGCGGGAAATCGCCGCGAGGGTACGGCTCGCCATGCCAACCATGCCTTTCATGCCAGGGCCTGAAATATCGAACATGGTCTGGTTATCTAAATTAGAGATAGCTTTAACCTGCAAGCCGGTTTCATCGGCTTGGTTTGATACCAGAGTGCCGGGCGCATCGGGGTTAAAACTGTTTTTGATATAACAGGGAATATGGAACTGGGCGATAGGCGCAATCGTCTTAGGATGCAGCACCTTAGCGCCAAAATAGGAGAGTTCCATCGCCTCTTGATAGCTGAGTTGTGATAACAGCTTAGCATCGGCAACCACACGGGGATCGGTATTATAAACACCGTCAACATCGGTCCAGATTTCACAACTTGACGCATCTAAACAGGCAGCGAGCACAGCAGCAGAATAGTCAGAACCATTACGGCCTAACGTCACCACTTTGCCCTGTTCATCGGCGGCGGTGAATCCCGGCATTACCCATACGCGCTTTTCACCTAATGCCAACGCACGAAACCTTGGCTTACTCACAGCGATATCGACCACGGATTCTAACGGCCGACCACGACCTAGAAACAAGGCGCGCGGATCGAGTTGAGCAGATGTGATCCCCTTAGATAGCATCACTTGTTCCATCAAGGCTGCAGATAAACGCTCACCTGCCACCACGATTTCAGCACGTATGCCATCAGGACACTCTTGCAGTAAGCTAATGCCACGTAATCTATCCTGCCAAATCACCAGCTGTGCATTAAGTCCAGAAAAGAGCTGTTCACTCTGCTCACTCGACAACATTGAAGTAACAGCATCTTGGTATAGCGAGGTAAATACCCGCTCAACATGCTGCAGCACAGGCGAATAATCTTCACCTTTGACTGCTACATCAACCATTTCTAGTAACGCATTTGTCACAGTCGCCGGGGCCGATAGCACAGTGGCGATGGGTTCAAGCTTAGATGACTTAGCAACGATATCCGCCGCCATCGAGAATCGCTGCCAATTTGCAAGCGAGGTACCACCAAATTTCATTACTTTCATCTTGTTCTCCTGTACCGCGCCCGACTTAGAAATAAGAGCTAGAAACAAAAAAGCCCGCTTCTTTGTGGGAAGCGGGCTCATCGTTAAAATTCTTTAGGGTGTATCAGCCCGCCCCCACTGTTGTTGTAGTGGTGGTTGTAATAATGGTAGTTACTACGAAACCTAGGCTATGCATGTGTTTGGGCTAATCCATGTTAATTTCTTGATAAACAGAATTGCTTTTTTTACCCGCGCTTGTCAACCCCTAAAATGGATTATTTATAGGCAAATATTAACGCTCGATAAAATACTGCATCAAGATTCGTTAATATGAAGTTTTCTAGGGGTAAAAATGCGATTTACGCAATAGATAACTGTTGACGTCAACGTAATGCGGCACGAAAACCATTAGATAATCACTTGTTTTCAATCTAATTATTTATAGTGCACGTTAAAATAATGCGTTATTTGTTCTACCTCATCACTCAGGCTAAATTGACAGGCTAACGAGCAAAAATCACATTACTCATCCTTTCTACCGTAAAGCACCGACAAATTTGCCTAAAAAAAACCTGTGCGATATCTAACATAAGCCACTTCAAATTATCGCCAGCACTAAAAAAGCACGTTATTATGCGCGCACATTACGAATTGGAGGCGATATGAAGATCACTCAACACAGCGCGGTAACCATTCATTACCGTTTATCAGATCAAGAAGGCAGACTATTAGAAGACTCTTTCGACTCTGAACCTATGCTATATCTACACGGCACTGAAAACCTGATCCCAGGTTTAGAAGCCGCATTAGACGGTAAAAGCAAAGGCGAAAAACTCGATGTCACTATTAGTGCCGAAGAAGCCTATGGGCCTTATCACGATGGCCTACGTCAAGCCGTGCCATTAGAAGCCTTTGGTGATATCGAAGATATCGTCCCAGGTATGCGCTTCATCGCTGAAACTGAAATGGGTCAGCGCCCAGTTCAAGTCATGGAAGTGAAAGACGATGTGGTTATCGTCGATGGCAACCATCCTTTAGCGGGCCAATCGCTCAATTTCAGCGTCGAAATCGTTGACGTTCGTGAAGCCTCAGCCGAAGAAATCGCTCATGGCCACATTCATGCCCAAGGTGGTTGTGGAAGCCATGGACATGATCACGACCACGGTGGTGGATGCTGTGGCGGTTCAGGTAAACAAGAAGCGGGCGGATGTTGTGGTGGTTCAGACCACGATCATGGACACCACCATGAAGAGCACGAAGCCTGTGATACACCTAAAACAGGTTGTGATGGTAATGGCGGCTGTGGTTGCCGCGGCTAAACAAAGCCTGATACCAGAAGTTAAACGAGAAGTTGTTTATCCGTAAGTGATTAAACAGCCATTGTTTAACCTTTTAAGATGCACGCCCTTAATTTAAGGTCGTGCATTTTTTATACACAAGCGTTTATAATATTCGTAATAGATAAATAACTGACTGGTAAATTGAAGTATTCAAATTTTATATGAATATTTTCAATTAGATATTGATATCAACCTAAGTTAAGCGACGGAGTGCTTATGTTAACCAAACCACTTTACGAAATTTTGCCTTTTGGCTACATGGCGCTCGGTAGTTCGAGTTTTATTGCACTCGACATCAACTATGCCTTGATAGCGGCAACTGTGGTATTTGTATTAGGTGCGAGGATCTACGTTATGCGTTCTCAAAACCGTCGAACAGACTCGGCCAAACGACGTAAATCGGGTTATCTTCCCGAGATAATTTATGACTTTATACCTTTTATCTATCTCTTAGCGGCGCTGGCTATCTTTAAATTCCTTCCCAAGGATCTTTACCCAATTCTGGCTATCTGTTTACTCAGCTACGGCTTATACATTCTGGTTCGTCGTTCCCTCTATCGTCGTCATAAGCTTCCCATCACGCCTTAAGACTTAGTTCTATTCACCACAATAGGAGCAGATGATATTCATAAGAGTTGTATCCACGTGAACACTAACCAATTAGTTTTTGAACTTTCGCCCTATGCTCAGAAGACATATTCTTCAAATAATTAGAACAACGTGTAATCGTTGCAATACTGACTTCATATTCCGCAGCGATATGCCTTTGACTCATTTCCCCGTCTAGCAGCAATTGAAAGACCTTCAAACGTCCGGCAACGGCACTACGTTCTTCTTCGGTTAACAGTAAATGAAACAACACAGAAAGATCTTCATAATTGCTGTGGCTCAAAATTTTTTCTAATACTAGATCCCAGTTAGCTCGCATAATCACCCTCATAAGTACTGTTCAAGCATTACATTAGCAGTCTAACAGATTTAGCCTACTTACAAATAAATTGTTACGTTTAGCCGTCTTATCCAGACAAAAACTGACAAAATTGCTTCTAGTACATCAAGTTAATTTGTGTACAATAGGAGTGCAATGTCACACTTCGACGCTAATTTGTGAGAATACGATGAAAAAATTACTACTTACTCTCGTTGCCAGTACCTTATTGGCTTCAACTGCTCAAGCACACAATTTCGAAGACTCTAAAGATGCAATTGAATACCGCCAATCTGCATTTGGTCTTATTGCTTATAACTTCGGCGATATGGCTGCCATGATGAAAGGCAAAAAACCTTTCGAAGCAGAAACCTTCGCAATGCGCGCAACGAATGTTGCTGCATTATCCAAAATTCCTTTCGAAGGTTTTATTGATGGCTCAGACAAAGGTGATACCGAAGCCCTAGCCAAAGTTTGGCAAGACAGAGCTGATTTTGATGCAAAAATGAAAACCTTCCAAGAGAATGCTGCCATTCTGGCTACTGTAGCTCAAAAAGGTAATCAAGCTGAAATCAAACAAGCCTTTATGGACACTGGAAAAAGCTGTAAAAGTTGTCACGACATTTATAAGAAAGATTAGTTTGACGTTGTTTTTCCCATCAAAAAGCCTGCTAAATAGCAGGCTTTTTGTTGTTCCAAAACTAAGTATAAATCTACAGAACTTGCACTATTGGCCACATTAAATAGCCAAAGACCACAGCAGCGCATACTGTGAACAGCACTAAAGCAAGCCACTCAGACTTGAATCGAAGCTCGCTCTTCGCACTTGATGAAAAAGCAACCTTCGAGACTTTCTTGTAGCCACTGATCATAGCACCAACTAACTTATCCCCTTTCATGGCATGAATAATCACAGCCAGTACATGAATGGCACTCAGCAAGAGAATAAGGTTAAAGTTCGTTTTGTGTAACCAAGTCAAAAACCCACTGGTATCTGAACTGACATAGCTATATAGCGGACCTTCGGTAAAAATATCATCGGTCGCAAAAAGGCCTGTAACTAATTGAAGGCTAATGATCCCAATCAACGCGATGACCATATAGCCACCGATAGGATTGTGTCCAAGTACCACAGACATCCCTTTAGTTCGAATCGATCTCAAGTAATCGAGTACAACTTTGGGGTGATGAACAAAGTGACTAAACCTTGCCGTATCGCTACCAATCAGCCCCCAGAGGATCCTAAATCCAATAAGGATCAGCAAACTATAAGCAAAAATTTGATGCCACTGCATTTCGCCCGCATCGGCACTCCACCATAAAAGTGCCAACAGACACACCATGCCCCAATGGAAAATTCGCGTGGGTAAATCCCAGACCTTAATTTTAACGTGTTCAGTATTCATAAAATGGGCAAACTCAAAGTGACCGAATGGAATAAGTAGAGGTATTTTATCGGGATTCGGGATGAAACTTAAAGTAAATATAAGTAAATAAGGGCAAAGACTGCGGAGTTATCCCATCGAATATGACCCCATTTAGCTGGCAATACAAGGCTTTTGGGCCAAGAATTATTGATATTTGTCTAAGTGATCAAATATCCAACGAACAGTATCTAATGGGCACAAAAACGTGATCTACATCTCGTTTTATAGTGCGAACCTTGGTAATCTGAAATCCAAGGAAACAACAGAAGGTTCGAAATATGCTAAAGATTACTAGCAAGCAACTTGAAGTCACATCTCCTATTCGCGAACGCATTGAAAGCCGTTTTGAAAAACTTTCAAGGCATGATGTGCAAATGATAAATCCCCATGTAATCATTACGGAGGAGAAACCTGGTTTCAAAATTGAAGCATCGGTTGGCATCCCAAATGGAGAACTCTTCGCTCAAGCAAAACATGAAAATTTATATACTGCGATTAACGCTATGGGCCAAAAATTAGAGAAGCAGCTCAATCGCATAACACACAAACCTGAAGCTCAACGCTCCACATCACTAACACCGACTAATAATGTTGCTGAAATTGACGACGAGTACGAGGAGGAAGATGCGGCATAATTTAAATCTAGTGAGTGCGAGAAACGCATCACTTTGAGAGCAATAAAGTAGAAATATTTAATCAGATCACAGTTTTTACAAAAGCTTAGTGCAATCATTTTAATGATGAAAAAAACAGTTCTTTTGACTAAATACCTACTACACTTTACAAAGTGACAGCAAGAATCGAAGTGGTGCGGATTTAAATCGTTTCAAATGTTGATTTACTTTAAATTTTGATTTACAAATATTGATTAACAGATCTTAAGTTCTAAGTAACGTTACTGGATATAACTAAGGAGCACGACCAATCTAAGCCTTATAGTTTTAAGCACTAAGGTTTTAAGTACTAAGGTTTACTGTTAATGATTAATTTTACTTATAATTTCTACGTTTAAAAGTTCAATTTTTATTTTCAACTAGGTTCCACTTTCAATAGCAAGTTTGGAAAGGAGGCAACACAAGAGCGAACAATTTGATTTTAGAAACAATCAAGTATGTTGGCATTCACTAAAAGCAGTACTCAATTTTGACCCAATATCAGGATGCCCACCAGAAACAGGCGGCATTGCTGAATACCAGAGTTAACATAAGGAGCCGAGTACAGTACAACGAGTACATTAGCAAAACCTTTAACTATCAAACTTTTTATATCCACAATGGAGGCTCAGGTAAACATAAACAAAAATCACATTTACAAAAGCTACATGAATAAAAGCGTTTATTGTAAAACGGGTCAGCACCAATGCGTGCTAAACACTGAGATAAATGAGGTAACAACTGTCACGTTTAGTTAGATATAGATTAGTTATATGAAGAGAGTCATATTTACACTGATATGTTAGTTAGCGTTTTTAGCGTGTGATTTAATGTAAGTGTTTAATGTAAGTACAATACGTTGGTTTAATTAAAAGTCATTAGTTTACTTAGTGTTATCTTTATAGTAAAAACTGTAAATCGTATAAATGTTTATTTATGTAATGTGTTAACGTTTACCATTAGTTGAGTTTTGATATTTATAGACACCTTAAATAATGTTTACTTATCAACTAAAAAGGAGGAAATCTAGACTTGACGAAAATTGTAATAACAGTAAATGAAAGCTTTTTATACTCTCCATGTATTAACATGTTAGGTTTTAAAGTAAAAAGTAATAATGGTAATAATGTAAGTAGCAAGACCTAAACGCGTGACAAGGCTAAGCTGTTCTTACAGCAAAATGTACCTAGTACAACCAATGAGCCGTAAATCGTTTATTTTTAAATGTTCGTTTTGTTAGTGTTAGTTTTTAATGTTATAGCTCCATGCAAGTGTTAATTGTTAAAATATAAGTGCAAGACATGTCAACGTAAGTTCGCTGGTACTGCAAACTGCATAGTTTCAAGGTTATACGCTATGCCGCATAAAGTACTTGTTAATGTTCATTGTAAATGCAAGTCGTTATCGAGTGAGTTGTCAACGTTTTACTGTTACACGTAAATGTAAGATAAACGAATGTGTTACCTTGTCCCACACTGACCATAGGGAGGATAAACTCGCTTGACCATATATATACTTGAACCAAACCAGCGCACCCTCGGGTGCGCTTTTTTTAGATTACCTTTAAGAAAGTTTTGATTGACAGCTAAGCCCTAGCCCTTTAGTTTTAAGACCATGAAAATGATAACAGCAGCTTTTTTTACTTTCTTTTTTACACCCCCACTCTAGGAGGCGGATTTACTGTGTAAAAACGAAAGTAAAAATCCAAAGCCTCCCAACTGGGAGGCTTTTTTGTCTTAAACGATTGATAAAATACATGGCGGCAATTGAGGTCAGAATGCATACACCACAGCCTTTAAATCAAACCCGAGAGCAGATCACCCATCTGGATAATGAACTGCTGGCATTACTCGCTGAGCGCCGTCGCTTAAGTTTAGAAGTAGCCCGTAGCAAAGAAGTAGATGTCAGACCCATCAGAGATACTCAAAGGGAAAAAGAACTGCTCGCTCGACTCGTGAAAGAAGGCAGAGAGAAAGGATTAGATGCCCACTATGTTATCTCCCTTTACCAGAGCATCATTGAAGATTCAGTATTAAATCAACAAGCTTACCTTCACGGCCGCGCCAATCCAGAGACACAAAAACAACAGTATTGTATCGCTTACCTCGGTGCTAGAGGTTCATACTCTTATCTCGCAGCTACACGCTATTGCCAACGTCGCCAAGTTGAAATGCTGGACTTAGGTTGCCAAAGTTTCGATGAAATAGTGCAAGCCGTTGAGTCTGGACATGCTGATTATGGTTTCCTGCCGATTGAGAACACATCTTCAGGTTCAATCAACGAAGTCTACGACGTGCTACAGCACACCAGTCTGTCGATTGTTGGCGAAACGACGATTGAAGTCAGCCATTGCCTACTAGGAAAAGCTGGCAGTAAATTAGCTGAGATCAAAACTGTCTATGCCCACCCTCAGCCTATTAGCCAATGCAGCAGATATTTAACTCAACACAAAGACTTGAGACTGGAATACTGCTCAAGCAGCGCAGAAGCAATGGAAAAGGTAAACCAAAGTCCAGATAACAGTGCAGCAGCGATTGGCAGCGCCGAAGGTGGTGCACTCTATCAACTTGAGTCCATAGAAGCAGGTTTAGCTAATCAGAAGATCAACCAAAGTCGCTTTATCGTTGTTGCTCGCAAAGCCGTTGCCGTACCAGAGCAGTTACCCGCTAAGACTACATTGATCATGGCAACAGGCCAAAAAGCCGGTGCTTTAGTGGAAGCCTTACTGGTTCTAAAAGCGCATCAGTTAAACATGAGCAAATTAGAGTCACGCCCGATTCCAGGAACACCTTGGGAAGAAATGTTCTATTTAGATATCGACGCAAATATCTCCAGTGAATCTATGCTGGCAGGTTTAAAGCAACTAGAGCGGATCACCCGTTTTATCAAAGTATTAGGCTGTTATCCTTGTGAAACAGTCAAGCCCACACAGCTGAGCAACAGCCAGCTACTGATTGAGCCCAGCACCTCTAAGGATCAAGTCATCAGCGAAAATGGTGCTAATGCCAGTCCAGTTCGATATAGCAAAGCCTATAAAGAGCAAGCCAGTGAAATCAACTGCGGCGCAATGACAATCGGTGCAGGGCATGTCTGTGCCATAGCCCAAATCACACTGAATAATGACATTTCACATTTAGCATTATCGGCTTTCGAGCAACAAGTGAAGCAGCTTAAAGAAGCGGGATTCCAAGCCGTTTTGCTCAGCTCTGTTAATCAACTGACTATGGCAGAAGTTACTCTCGCTAAACTACGCCAAATCCTGCATCAATATGGCCTAGTGTGCATTATTGCCATAGCGCAAGAAGCTGATATGCCATTAGCAGTCCAGCACGCCGATATGTTATTCCTCGCAGGCAAGCAGATGTTTAACCAAACTTTACTGACTCAAGTAGGAACCCTACCGGTACCTTTAATACTTGAGCGTAACGATATGGCAAGTTTTGAAGAATTACTCACGGCAACAGAAGTCATTTTAAGCCAAGGCAATCAGCAACTGGTTCTGTGTGACTCAGGCATTAGAACCTTAAATAACGCCAATCTACCTTCACTCGATTTAGCGAGTCTGATCCAGATTAAAGCCACGAGCCATTTGCCGATTTTGATCAACCCAAGTTATGCCGTATCAGATGATGCCCTATTGGTTCAAACACAAGGTATTAAACAGCTTAAAGTGGATGGATTGATACTCAATTGTCCACTAGCTAGCCATGATGACCATGAGTCGCTTAACTTAATAAGCGCTGTGGTACGGGAATTATATCGGGCGAACTAAAGCTTTGATCTTGATTGATTTAATTTAAAGTGAAATGTGGTTAGTTCGAAGTGTGTTAAGGGATAAATAAGACATCTTTTATCCCTAATTGACTCAGACAAGCTTGCTAGCCAGTGTGATGACTAGCAGGCTTAATATTGTTTAGTATTGCAGCGCAGTGAGCCTTTATGCATTTTAAGAAGAGCCAACAGCACTCGATGGTTCAGTAACGGCATTACTCCTACGGATAAGCCCTGTCATAGTAGAGCCCTGCACTAGAATCGAAAATACGACGACGGCATAGGTCATCACTAACAACAACTCCCGCAGCTCCACACCACCAATAGCATCTATGACGATACCCTCTGGCAAACTCATCGCCATAGCGAGGGCTAATCCTCCCCTTAAGCCACCCCAAATCAAAATCGTCTCTGCATAGGGGTTGTATGACTTAAACAATCGAAAGCCTAAATAAGGTAATAACACACTCATTGCACGCGCCAACAAGACTATTGGTATAGCCACAAACATAAACCACCATAATGGCGCTTTGAAAGTGACTAACAAAAGTAATAAACCAAGCAATAGGAAGAGTAAGGCATTAAAGAAGGATTCAATCAGCGACCAAAAAGTAAATAGTTTCACTCGCTCGTTGCGAGCAAAAAACTTAGGCACACTGAAATTTCCTATGATGATCCCCGCACTCACCATAGCTAAAGGACCAGAAACACCAAGCACATCCGCCATGACATATCCCGCGGTTGGGATCAGCAGGGTAACCAGCATTAATTGCGTTTCTTCCTCGCAGTAGCGGAAAAAATGATGCAGCAGAAAACCAAGCACGCTACCGTAAATAACCCCACCTACCGCCTCACGAATAAATAACTCAGAGATATGGATAAACGTCAGTGGCTCGGTGGAGAAAGCCAATTGCGATATTGCCACAAAAATCACTAACCCTATGCCATCGTTAAATAAAGATTCACCTTCTACTTGAATCGCAATATCTTCCGGCGCACCCATTTTCTTTAAAATAGCCAAAACAGCGATAGGATCGGTGGGCGAAATCAAGGCGCCGAACAGTAAGCAGTGGCTGAATTGTAGCGGGAGACCCAGCATAGGCGCGAACCAAAATAACAGCCCACCTATAATAAATGTCGACAATAAGGTGCTTATAAAAGCAAGGATTAGGATCTCCCACTTTTGATGCCTCAGTAT
Source organism: Shewanella sp. DC2-4 (assembly GCF_013248875.1). Classification (NCBI taxonomy): domain Bacteria; kingdom Pseudomonadati; phylum Pseudomonadota; class Gammaproteobacteria; order Alteromonadales; family Shewanellaceae; genus Shewanella; species Shewanella sp. DC2-4. The sequence goes on from NZ_JABRVR010000002.1 coordinate 2,996,285, forward strand.
TTTTAAGCGGATTTGTAATGCGCCGGCAAAGAGTAAAAAACCAAGCATGCCATTGAGCAGTAAAGCTTGAAAATCGAGTTTCTCTAAGCCAGAGACAAAATAAACATAAACGTCCCCACCTAAAGCCTTCCCCCCAAGGAGCAACAACAAACTCATTCCTAGGGCAATAGCAGTAATTGCCACAGTTTCCTGCAGTTTATGGACGCGAGAGGAGATAACCGAAGTCACTAGCGCCAACGCGCAGAGGACACACAGAATTTGGTAGCTGGACATAAGAGCCTCTAAAAATCATCAATTTAGAGACTCTAGCACAAGTTTAGATTTCTAAACCATCCAATAGACTTAACCACCCTTTAATGATCCTGTGGCAAAACCAAATGATCCCAAAGAGATAAATCGAAAGACTGAGCCAAGTCAGTGGAACGCAATAGCCGAGCACTAGCAAGCCAAGAAAGGCGAGATTAGAATGCCGTTGCCAACGCAAATGCGACGCCAATAATGGATTACCATGGAATTGGCGTTGGGAAAGATTAATGAACAAACTTAGCAGCACAGGAAGTAATAATAAGGGAAAACCCGACATCAAGGCGTACAACAAATGTCCCAGAGTACGGTCTTCAATTTTTGCGGCATAAGTGGTTGTCATTGTCATTGAGAGACTCCAGCCAGACTAATAGACTGGGCGCAAACATCATACGCCCTTGTCATTAACCTTACGTTCTCACTGAGATAAGCGCAACTAAGGATTAGAAATATTTCCATCCATTTAAAAATAAGTCACAAGTAAATGACGCTAATTAGCAGCACGTTAAAGTTTAAGTATCACGTCGGATGCTAATGTTGTGGAGCAAGCGAGTACAAAACCGGCCTCAATTTCTGCAGCAGTCAGTGTCATCATGCTTGTCGATACCGTTTCTCCCTCCAAGACTTGACACTTACACGCGCCGCAAACGCCCGAACGACAGGCCGCAATAATCGGCAAACCTTCGGCCTCAATTCCCTCCAGCAGACTTTGCCCTTGATTTAGCGTCGTGCTTCGATCGCCAATAGACAAGGCGAAAGCCACTTCTGGTGTGTTTTCACTCGTTCCATCTGACGAGTTTGCTTGCATAAGCTGACTGCGAGCAACTTTCTCGGCCGTGGCAAAACTCTCATGGTATAACCGACTCATATCAAAATTGAGTTCGACTAATAAGGTTTTTACCGCTTGCATATAAGGTTCTGGCCCACAAAGGTAGATAGTACGCTCTGCAAAATCAGGTACTAAGGTTTGTAGCATCTGTGCACTTAACCGCCCGAAATCGAATGCTATCTTTGGTGAACACCCCAGTGTTTCAGTGACAGTCTCAAGTACGTATCTGAGCTTAAATGCATTAAAACGGTTGGCCATAGTCGCCAATGATGACTTAAAAATAATATCATTCTCTGATCGCGCACTGTGCACAAAGGCAATATCGGCATCAATTTGCGTATCAGTCAGATAACGCAACATAGAGTACATGGGGGTAATACCGCAACCAGCACTCAAAAAAAGGTATTTCTGCGCCGTTATAGCTAACAGATTAGCATCTAACTTTTCAGTCTCTGGCTGTTTATGGCTTAGCCGAGCAATATCAAACAGATTAAATTGCCCCGCGGGCGGTAGCACTCGCACACTCTGGCCGAGTAATAGATTGTCGATAAGATAATTAGATACGAGTCCACCCGCAACACGCTTAATCGTCACCATCAAGGAATAGGGCCTAGATGGCGATGATGACAAGGTATAACTGCGGCACACTTGCTCGCCATTAATCTCAAGCACAAAGGTCATAAACTGACCGGGTTTATAGTCAAACTTCATCGGCTCGCCCGCTTGAAAACGAAAACTCACGACATCCGAGGTTTCATTCCAGCGTTCGACGCACACTAATTGATTAACACTTCCGGGTTTATGGGGCGAAACCGATAATGCCCGCGCTCCCGCTATCACACTCATGTTCATAGCATTTACCCACAAAACACTGCGGCCTCAGTAAACAAGCCAAAACCGCAGTTCAGCAACAATTCTTGGTTGATTTAAGCCACGTTTAACATATTTTTTAAATCGGCTTCGACTGTCGTGGTATTACGCAAGCCAAACTTATCTTCTAAAATTTTGGCTAAATTGGCCGTCAGGAACGCAGGTGGCGTCGGGCCTGTTCGAATATTTTTAACGCCAAGTGACAACAGCGTCAGCAGTACTACAATGGCTTTTTGCTCAAACCAAGAAAGCACTAAGCTCAGAGGTAATTCATTGATATCACATTCAAACACTTCAGCTAATGCAATCGCCAACTGAATCGCTGAATAGGCATCGTTACATTGGCCCACATCGAGCAAACGTGGAATACCGTTAATGTCACCAAATTCGAGCTTATTGAATTTGTACTTACCACAGCCTAGCGTCAGGATTATTGAATCCTTAGGTGTGGATTTAGCAAGTTCAGTGAAGTAGCTTCTGTCGGCTTTGTCGCCATCGCAACCGCCAACAAGGAAGAAATGCTTAATCGCACCACTTTTCACATTTTCAACCACGGCGGGCGCTGCGGCCATCAAGGCATTGCGGGCAAAACCAATAGTGATAGTGTGTGGGATTTCATCATAGATAAAGCCTTCTAAGGCTAACGCTTTATCAATGACAGCCGAGAAATCATCTCCTTCGATATGCACCACACCAGGCCAGCCCACTATGCTGCGAGTAAAGATACGATCACTATAACTACCCACATTTGGATCGATAATACAGTTAGATGTCATCACTACAGCGCCAGGGAAATTGGCAAATTCTTGCTGTTGATTCTGCCAAGCACTGCCGTAATTTCCGACAAGATGTGCATATTTTTTAAAGGCTGGATACGCTAGTGCAGGAAGCATTTCACCGTGGGTAAACACATTGATACCCTTGCCTACAGTCTGCTCGAGAATAAGCTCTAAATCCTTCATGTCATGGCCAGAGACTAGTATGGCTTTGCCCTTAACTGACTTAGTGTTGACCACAGTTGGCTCAGGATGACCAAAGGCTTGAGTTTCCCCCGCATCCAGCATTGCCATTATGCGGTAGTTCAACTGACCTATGTCCATAGCAGTAGTAAACAGCTTATCGCCATCAACACTCGGCTCACCTAAGAAAGACATGATTTCATGGAAGCGCCCTGCCACATCAGCATCAGTCTGACCCAACACGCGAGCATGCTCCATATAAGCAGCCGCACCCTTAAGGCCATATAAACACAATAACCTCAATCCCATGATGTCTTCATGAACTTCATGCTTATCTTTATTCAGCAGTGCAATCGGCGCCTGCGCTAGCATTTCAATCTTACTGGTCCCCAGCACTAACTGAGCGACTTGCGGCACTTGCTCAGCAGCAATACCGGCTTGTTCACAAGCCGCTTCGTAAGAAGCTTTTAACTGAGCACGATACTTAGCCGCCTGCTGGGTATAGGCCATAATGCGCTCATCATCGAAGTTGACGTTGGTGAGGGTCGCGAAAAAGGCTTTAGGCACAAAACTATCAATTTCAGCATCGATAATGCCCAGCTCGCGAGCTTTAACCGCATATACAGACACGCCTTGTAGCATGTAAATCAGCAAGTCTTGCAGATCGGACGTTGCCGCCAACTTGCCACACATACCTTGGGAATAACTACAACCATTGCCAGCGGGTGTACGAATGGTTTGCTCACACTGAATACAGAACATGGATAGACTCCTAATTTAAATTCATGCTTTATTTTTACATGTTTAAAACTAGTCTACCTAAACGTGCCATAAGCGACAGTCATTTCTAAAGTGAGATGCTAAATGTTAGAGAAAGATCACCTTAAGCAATTGCTAATTAATACAATGTGACCTGTTAAAAATCCATAAAAAAACGCCCATCAATGATGGGCGTTTTAAAGAGTAACTGTTTATTTATTAATTGGTTTTCATATCATTTACCGATTGCAGCATAATACGACTCTCGCGCTGGAATTGAGGGGCAAAATCCCCAAACCATTTGGCGACACTTTGGAACTGCTTAATAAACTCGTTCCTGTCACCCCGTTTTAGCAGTTCTAACGCTTCACGGTAGTTATCTAAATAATCACCAATAGCATGCTGGCTATCTTGCTGTGCAAAAATAATATCGGCGTAAAGCTCTGGGCTTTGGGCGAATAAGCGCCCTACCATAGCTAATTCTAATCGGTAAATCGGCGAGCTAAATTGCAGTAAAGTATCAATATCGGCCTCTTCCTTACACAGATTCAAACCATACACAAAGGTCGAGAAGTGACGCATTGCCTGCACTAGCTGCATCGCATTGTCGTGACGCTCTGGTTCTGCTTCGACAATCCGCGCTCCCCAAATGGCGATCTGCTCAAGCAACCACTGGTATTTTTCCGGCGAGCGACCATGACACACCACCACGACTTGCTTCGCCAGACTGCCCACATCAGGACCAAACATAGGATGAAAACCAACGACGGGACCAGAATGCGCCTCAAGCATGGCTTTAACTGGCTCAGTCTTGATGGAGGTCAAATCCGCCAGAATGCAGTCGGCTGGTAATTGGGTCAGCTTTTCACGAATAAGCTCGCAAGTAATCGCAATCGGCACAGTCACTAACACCATGCCCGCATCGGCAAATAGGTTATCCGCTTGCTGCCAATCGTCTTTATCGAGCAAATTCACTTGGTAGCCGGATAAAGTCAGCATTTGTGAAAATAGTCCACCGAGTTGCCCTTTACCGCCGATAATCACCACTGAGCCAAGATCTTTTTTAACTTGCTTAAAACCAACATCTTTTTCATTGAGGTAAGACTCACGCATCAAGCGACGCAAAATATCTTCGATCAACTGCGGCTCGATCCCCATAGTTTTTGCTTCTTCACGGCGTTTAGCCAGCATGGCTGCTTCACGCTGAGGCGCATAAATAGGTAAACCGGCGCCGTGTTTCACCGTGCCTACTTGCGCCACGAGATCCAAGCGCTTACGCAGTAAGTGTAGTAATTGCTGATCAACACCATCAATCAGGCCGCGAAGGTGTTCTAATTCGGCCGTTGTTTTTTCATTCATACCTGAGTCCATTAAGCTGTAACTAATTTAAGCGTTAGCTACTTTAAGCATATTGAAACGCGTTGGAAGTATTGAAGATAACTTCGCTGCGCCTTCCCGTAAAATGGTTTCTGTTTTTTCCCAATTAATACAAGAATCTGTTACAGAAACACCGTAAGCTAGCTCGCTTAATGGCCTATCACAACTTTGATTGCCTTCATTTAAATGACTTTCTAGCATGACGCCAATAATCGACTTATTGCCGTTATAAATCTGCTCGAACACATCTTCACACACAGGCTTTTGGCGGCTGTAGTCTTTGGATGAATTGCCGTGGCTGCAATCGATAATCAAACGTGCATTGAGTTTGGCTTTATGAAGCTGCGCCTCACACTCTGCCACACTCGCCGCATCATAGTTGGGCGTTGCACCTCCACGTAAAATCACATGACCATCGGGATTACCTGCAGTTTGCAATAATGCGACTTGGCCCTGTTGGTTTATGCCCATAAATCTGTGGCTACTGGCCGCCGATTTTAGCGCATTAATCGCTACATCGAGCTTACCATCGGTGCCATTTTTAAAGCCCACCGGCATAGAAAGACCCGATGCCATTTCCCTATGAGTCTGCGATTCAGTGGTGCGAGCACCAATGGCAGACCAAGTGACAAGCTCAGAAATGTACTGAGGACTGATAGGATCGAGTGCTTCGGTTGCAACAGGCAGTCCTAACTCGGCCAACCAAATCATTAGCTCACGGGCCATTTTCAGGCCTTTTTCGACATCGAAGGATTCATCCATATCGGGATCGTTGATCATGCCCTTCCAACCTACCGTGGTACGCGGCTTTTCAAAGTACACTCGCATTAAGATATAAAACTCATCACTGAGTTCATCGTGCAGGGTTTTAAGCCTTAAAGCGTATTCCTTAGCAGCGGCGATATCATGGATGGAGCAAGGACCAGTGACAATCAATACTCGATTGTCGCGCTTATGAACAATATCAGCCACGGTTTTGCGAGCATTGAGGATATAGCGATAAGCATGCTCAGAGAGTGGCAAGGCATTTTTAAGCTCTTGCGGCGTGATTAAGACTTTCTCTGAACTGATGTGTACGTTGTTAATCGTATCTTGTTGCATGCTTACCACCTAAGACTTAGTGTTTAACCCAGTTGTCGAAGCAGGACTTCAAGTCAGCTTGGGCATTCATTTCGGATATAAAATAGCGTAAATCTATCGCAATGTACCTTTGTAATGCTACACCATTACAATTAGGCGACCACTATGCCTGTTCATTCTCTTTAGATCAAGTATAAATACTCAAAAAACAGCAACAAAAAACCGCCACTAGGGCGGTTTTCTGTGCGAACACTACGTCTTGTTTTCTGTAGCGGTAACTATTACTTAGTTGCCAGCTTCTCACGGATACGTGCAGATTTACCTGAACGATCACGCAGATAGTACAGTTTGGCGCGACGAACGCGACCACGACGCTTAACTTCAATGCTAGCGATCAGTGGGCTGTGCGTTTGGAAAGCACGCTCAACACCTTCGCCATTAGAGATTTTACGTACTGTGAATGCAGAGTGCAGACCACGGTTACGCTTAGCAATTACAACGCCTTCAAAAGCCTGTAAACGCTCTTTATCGCCTTCTTTAACACGAACCTGAACGACTACTGTATCACCAGCACCAAACGCAGGTACGTCTTGTTTCATTTGCTCATCGTTGAGCATTTTAATGATGTTGTTCATAACTTACTCCGTTCTAGAATTAACTGAGCTACGACTAAGCATGCTTGTTCATTGCTTCAACGAACTGCGCTAATAGAGTCGTTTGTTCGTCAGTCAGAGCTAGATTTTGCAATAATTCTGGCCGTCTAAGTAAAGTCCTACCAAGGCTTTGCTGTAAACGCCAGAGTCTAATTTGTTCGTGGTTGCCACTTAGCAGCACTGCCGGTACGTCAAGACCATCCAAGCTTTCAGGGCGAGTGTAATGTGGACAATCCAGTAAACCGTCGGAGAAAGAATCTTGCTCCGCCGAAGCTTGTTTTCCTAGCACGCCAGGAACCAATCTCGATACTGAATCTATCAGAGTCATCGCCGGTAATTCGCCGCCCGAAAGCACGTAATCCCCTATCGACCACTCTTCATCCACTTCCGTTTGAATGATGCGTTCATCAATACCTTCGTATCGACCACAGACCAAAATCAAACGTGATGATTGAGCCAACTCAGTGACGCCTTGCTGATCCAGCTTACGTCCTTGAGGTGACAAATAAATCACCTTCGCACCTTCACCCGCTGCGGCTTTCGCTGCATGGATGGCATCGCGCAAGGGTTGCACCATCATCAACATTCCGGGACCACCGCCGTAAGGCCTGTCATCTACCGTATTATGTCTATCATGGGTGAAATCACGGGGATTCCACGTGTGCAACTCGAGCAGGCCGTTTTTCACGGCTCGACCCGTAACTCCAAAGTCTGTCACGGCACGGAACATCTCTGGGAACAGGGTTATTACCCCTAACCACATCTGTTGTACCTCGACTTAGAAGTCAGGATCCCAATCCACTAAAATCTGTTTACCTTGCAGATCCACCGTTTTGATGAACTGCTCAGGGACAAAGGGGATCATACGTTCCACTTTGCCGAAACTATCTTTAGCGTTGGCTTTAACGAGTAATACGTCGTTCGATCCTGTTTCCACGATCTGATCGACAATCCCCATGTTATAGCCTGTTGTATTGACCACTTCGCAACCGATGAGATCACGCCAGTAGAATTCATCTGCTGGCAAATCGTTCATCTGTTCCGGCAAAATCGCAATCTCACAATTTGTGAGCATTTGCGCTTGCTCCCGTGTTTCTACGCCATCAAGTAAGGCAACAACGGCCTTGCCTTGATAACGCCACTGGGTGACCTTTATTTCGCGCCATTCACCATTTTCTTTAATAAGCCAAGGTGAATAGTCAAAGATACCTTCAACAGAATCGGTATAGGCGGTGATTTTCAGCCAACCTTTAATGCCATGACAGGAGCCTAATTTCCCCAGTACGACTGGCTGTTGGTTACTGCTCATCAATCTATACCTTAACGCTATTAAGCTGTTGCTTTACGAGCGTCTTTGATCAGTTTTGCTACACGTTCTGTAGCAGCTGCACCGTTAGAAACCCAGTGCTCAACGCGAGCTAGGTCTAAACGTAAAGTTTCTTCTTGGCCACGGGCCAATGGGTTGAAGAAACCAACACGCTCGATGAAACGACCGTCACGAGCGTTACGGCTATCAGCAACAACGATGTTGTAAAATGGACGCTTTTTTGCGCCGCCACGAGCTAAACGAATGGTAACCATGCGTTTTCAATCCTCTAATGATTTGCTTGAAGCAAAAATAAAAACTGGAACCCCGTGTTCGCGAAGAGTCCCAGATAGAAAGCCGGAAGATTTTACCTGACTTTCCAACGAATGCAACCAAAGATGGCGATTATTACGCCTGCGCCCTCAGTAAGCGGTTCATTGTTGCCAGAGTCAACCGACTGATAAAGTGCTAAGTTTAACTAAAAATGCCCGATTAACGTCCCGGAAATTTCATTCCTGGCGGCATCATGCCACGCATTCCGCGCATCATTTTTTGCATGCCGCCCTTAGCAGACATTTTTTTCATCATCTTTTGCATTTGAGTAAACTGTTTCAATAAACGGTTTACATCTTGAATTTGCGTGCCAGAACCGGCAGCGATGCGACGTTTGCGTGAGCCCTTGATTAAATCAGGGTTCTTACGCTCCTTGGAAGTCATCGAATTAATGATGGCTTCCATTTGACCTGTCATCTTGCCGTCTTGGATTTGCGCTAAGGCTTCTGGGGGCAATTGACCGACACCGGGCAGTTTTTCCAGCATGTTCATCATGCCGCCCATGTTTTTCATTTGCTGTAACTGCTCACGGAAATCTTCTAAATCGAAACTGCCACCTTGCTTCACTTTCGAAGCCAGCTTCATGGCCTTTTCTTTATCGACGCCACGCTCAACTTCTTCGATAAGCGATAACACATCGCCCATGCCCAAAATGCGTGAGGCGATACGATCGGGATGAAACGGTTCTAGCGCGTCTGTCTTTTCACCGACACCGAGGAATTTGATCGGCTTGCCCGTAATGTGGCGAATCGATAACGCCGCACCACCGCGCGCATCACCATCGACTTTGGTTAAGATCACCCCTGTCAGTGGTAAAGCTTCGTTAAACGCCTTAGCGGTGTTTGCCGCATCTTGACCTGTCATTGCATCGACCACGAACAAGGTTTCGATAGGCTTGACCGCTGCGTGTAAGCCTTTGATCTCGTCCATCATGGCTTCGTCGACATGCAGACGACCCGCGGTATCGAGGATCACCACATCGATAAACTTTAATTTAGCGTGGGCAATCGCCGCTTTCGCAATGTCGATTGGCTTTTGGCTAACGTCCGATGGGAAAAACTCCACCGCCACTTCTTGCGCTAACGTCTCAAGCTGTTTGATCGCCGCAGGGCGATAAACGTCAGCACTGACGACTAATACCGATTTTTTATGGCGTTCGCGTAAAAATTTACCCAGTTTTGCCACACTGGTGGTTTTACCCGCACCTTGCAGACCCGCCATCATAATCACAGCTGGCGGCTGAGTGGCTAAATCTAGGGCTTCATTCGCCTCGCCCATGGATTTTTCAAGTTCACTTTGAACTATCTTAATAAAGGCTTGGCCTGGACTTAAGCTTTTAGAGACTTCTTGGCCAACGGCACGTTCTTTTACATTATTAACGAATTCGCGCACCACAGGCAGGGCAACATCGGCCTCCAGCAGTGCCATACGCACTTCGCGCAGGGTTTCCTTAACGTTTTCTTCAGTTAAGCGACCACGGCCACTGATATTTTTCAGTGTGCGTGACAGTCTGTCGGTTAGGTTCTCAAACATCGTCCTGTTCTATACCTTTAAGAATCTCGATTGATGGGCTGTATTATAACGATGCATACGCATTATGCTACTGCTGCACCCATCTTGATTGTGGTTAAGTGTTTTACTTGCGCTGAGTCATGTTTTATTGTCGTCGACACACTATTTAACCCTAACAATAAGAATCTGCTAAATTTTGCAACTCATGTCACTGCCCATTTGCCGACAGCTCATGTTATTCTAGGGAAAATATTGATCTGTATGCCCCGTTTTTAAGGCACCTTTAACTACACAAATAGGTTAATTACCCATGGTCATCTTTTCTGCCTCAGCCATGTTTTTTTATTGCATTGCATTGGTACTAGTGACGAGTAGATTGTTTCACCCAGACGGTCCGAATCGCCGTGCTGTCGCAGGCTTTGCCGCTATTGCGGTTATTTTGCATGCTGCAGCATTATCACAAGTGATTTTCACCACAGATGGCCAAAACTTTAGCCTGACGAATGTGATTTCCTTAGTGAACTGGATTATCGCTTTTACTTTTACGATATTGATGTTCAGGCTGAAAGTCATCGTCGTCGTGCCCGTGGTTTACGCCTGCTCAGTGCTTTCGGTTGCCCTACTCTGGTTATTGCCGCCTAAATTCATCACGCATTTTGAGCTTTATCCTGAAGTATTAGCCCACGTCGTATTGTCACTCATGGCCTACAGCGCCCTGATGATTGCCGCCCTGTATGCGATACAACTGGCGATGATCCAAAATAAACTGAAGAAAAAACAATTTATGCTGAGCCCTGGCATTCCGCCGCTGATGACAGTTGAAAAACAACTGTATCACCTAGTGATTATCGGCGTTATCTTGCTCAGTTTGTCGCTCGCGACTGGTTTTATCTTCCTTGAAGATATGTTCGCCGATGGTAAAGGTCATAAGGCAATTCTGTCGATAATGGCTTGGTTTGTATACATTACTATGCTGTGGCAACAGTATTGGGTCGGTTGTAAAATTCGTACCGCAGTCATTTATACTCTGACTGGCGCATCCTTACTTTCGCTCGCATATTTTGGCGCGCGCATTGTCAAAGAATTAATCCTCAACTAAACATTTAAGTCGGCTGGGGCAGTTATTGCTGCGGCCGACTTGACACTTTTTTTAAATGTCGGTATTTACTTAAGTTTACTGGCCACATTGGAGCCTTTTTTGGACGCTATATCGACAAGCGCACTCCTGATCGTTTTACTAGTGCTTATCCTATTCTCTGCCTATTTTTCAGGCTCAGAAACCGCAATGATGACTCTCAACCGTTACCGTTTACGCCACTTAGCCAACAATGGCCATAAAGGGGCGATTAGAGCCTTGAAGTTACTTGAGCGTCCTGACCGTTTGATTGGATTGATCTTAATTGGCAATAACTTAGTCAATATTTCCGCATCTGCTATTGCGACTATCATTGGTATGCGTCTTTGGGGTGACTTAGGGGTCGCTGTTGCAACTGGCGTGCTTACATTAGTCGTGCTCGTTTTTGCTGAAGTCACGCCAAAAACCATCGCAGCATTAAATCCTGAGCGTATTGCTTTTCCCTCTAGCATACTGCTACTTATATTTTCCTCTACCTTTGCCTATGTTGTCTCAAGCGTTAATTTGATAACCACAGGTATCTTACGTTTGATGGGGATAAAAACCGTTAATAGTAGCGATGCACTAAGCCAAGAAGAGTTGCGCACAGTGGTACATGAGGCAGGGGCACTCATCCCCCGACGCCACCAAGAAATGCTGTTATCTATCTTGGATTTAGAGAAAGTCACCGTTGAAGATATTATGGTGCCACGCTCAGATATCTACGGAATTAACGTCAATGACGAATTTAAGGTTATCAATCGTCAGGTGATCCAAAGTCCACATACCCGAGTGTTAGTGTATCGCGACACCATAGACGATGCAGTGGGCTTTATTCATTTACGCGATGCCCTGCGCCTCCAATCTAAAGAGCAATTTAGCAAGTCATCTTTGCTACGCGCAGTGAAAGAACTCTACTTTGTGCCAGAAGGTACGCCACTCAATGTGCAACTAGCTAACTTCCAACAAAATAAAGAGCGCATCGGCTTAGTCGTTGATGAATATGGTGATATTCAAGGTCTAGTAACACTCGAAGATATTCTCGAAGAGATTGTCGGCGACTTTACCACTTCTATGTTGACCACCCCGAGTGAAGACATTAAGGTCCAGCAAGATGGCAGCTACTTAGTCGATGCGGGCATTACGATCCGCGATTTGAATAAAGAAATGAAGTGGAACTTTCCCACCGATGGCCCTAAAACCCTCAATGGTCTGATTCTGGAGTATCTGGAGGAAATTCCTTCTGCGAATACCAGTTTACGTTTAGCAGGTTATCCATTAGAGATAATTGATGTGTCAGAGAATATGATTAATACAGTGAGAATTATCCCGCTGTATTATCATCCCCCCAGAGTTTAATCCTCAATTTTGAGCATAAAAATTGGCCGAACCACACAAGTTAAGATGTGGTCCGGCCGACGATTTCCTCCAAGCGATGATGCTCCCCCGAGCTATAAATCTATCTACTCTAATTCACTATCTAGCCAAGCTATGCAGATTTTTTCGCCTCAAGTATACGACGCTTCTCAAGCGCCATTGGCGTTATCTGGGCATTCAGCGCCTTTTCTAAGCCCAACATAAAATACACTTCCGCCATTAAGAAAAATGGCCCAATTAATAGCTGATTTAAGTCATCCACAAAGGCAGGCTTGGCTTTTTCATATTGATGGCCGATTAGCTGGAACACCCAGCCCACCACAAATACTCCTAGGGCAAGCCAAGTGGCACCGGCGATATGCGCCGCCCACTCAGTAGTGAGCAGCACAGGTACCATGAATAATATGAGCCCCATTGAAAGCCTTAAGTGTAAACGGACATAATAGGCCAACACGAGCATACCGACTATCATTGCTAAACTTGTCTCCCCCATACTGCCCAGCGGAATACGCACTGTGGCCAGCAACAGGAAAGCAGACCAAATAATCAGTGGGATGCCAATAAAATGGGTCTGAATATTACGCTGATTTAAATGCACACTTTTGTAGGTCGATAACTGCTCTGCGGCGGATTTCATGTCGGGTTCCTCTTCATTTGCCCCTGCTTTTAACTGCGCTAAATTGAGCGACGCGAAAGCCATAAACTAACGTAAAACAATTAAACTGAACAGTAAAAGTAAATAAATTGTTGCATTCACTGATTTTGCATTTATTTAGATACCCATCCAGAAATGAAAAAAGGAACCCTAAGGTTCCTTTTTTACCACCAACAGACGCAAACTCGGGTTTATTGAGACTCTATGATTACCGTCGCAATCGCATAGGATTTTTCATCGGCAATAGAGATATGCCCAACCGTCGCTTTAAGCTGCTGTAAACGCGTCAGCGCCCCCTCGGTAAAGTGAATCGTCGGTGCACCATCCTCATTGTTGCCAATGTGAATATGCTGAAACGACACACCGCGGCCAATACCCGTACCGAGAGCTTTGGCTGCGGCCTCTTTTGCCGCAAAACGCTTGGCAAGATAACGACTTGGCTGACTATGGGCAGTATAAATGGCCAACTCAGACTCGGTCAGCACTCGTTTAGCGAGCTTGTCACCTGCGCGCGCCACATGCACCTGAATACGCTCAATCTCGACGATATCTGTGCCTAGGCCGACAATCGCCATTATTCGCCTCGACGACCTTCAAGCATTAACACTTTCATGTCTTTCACTGCTGTCGCTAAACCATCAATAGCGGCACGTGCGACAATCGCATGGCCGATATTAAGTTCATATAACTCAGGAATCGCCGCGATGGGTTTCACGTTGTGATAATGCAAACCATGACCCGCGTTAACCACTAAACCTTTGCCATGGGCGTATTTTGCCATTTCGCTAATACGCGCTAACTCAGTGGCTTCTTCTGCTTCCGTTTTAGCATCGGCATAACAGCCCGTATGAATTTCAATAAGCGGTGCGCCAGAGGCAACAGCGGCATCAATTTGAGTTTTATCGGCATCGATAAATAAGGAGACTTGAATACCCTCAGCAGCTAAACGAGTCACTGCAGCAGTGATTTTATCTAACTGCCCCGCTACATCTAAACCGCCTTCAGTGGTGACTTCTTGACGTTTTTCTGGCACTAAACAGACATAGGTCGGCTTAATTTCACAGGCGATGTTAAGCATTTCTTCGGTCACAGCGCATTCAAAATTCATGCGGGTTTTCAAGGTTTTTGCCAACAGATATACATCGCGGTCTATGATATGGCGTCTGTCTTCACGCAAATGGATAGTGATGCCATCGGCGCCAGCATGTTCAGCAACGGCAGCAGCATGCACAGGATCAGGATAACTGGTGCCACGGGCTTGGCGCAGAGTAGCAATATGGTCGATATTCACGCCCAATAAGATACGGCTCATCGGGAACTCCTTAATGTTTAACGCTGATATTGCGGCCTATTGTACTTAGGCTCACGCTAAAAAACAGGAGCTAGGGCGAATTATTCCCATCAATCTTAGTTGGCACGGCAGTGCTGACGAACAATTGTCGACTCAACAAAGGTTTAGTCCCGAGTAATGGCGTTAACAGGGAGCGCATCAACAACTTAGCGCTCAAAAAATGTGCTTCGGTGAGCTGGTTATCGTTAAGCGCCGTCAACATGGCGCCTTGATAGGCATTGCGAGCACGGGAGTTGAGTACAAATTGAAAACCTAACTCAGGCACGAGCTGGTAATAATAGTCAGGCACGAGTGTTTCACCTTGAGTATCGCGGCTAAGAGAAGGCATAAAACCTAATTCCCGCAGCAAGGCAAGCTCAATATAACGCAGTTGGGATTGGCAAAACTTCGCGGCAAGGCCGACTAAGGCTTGATGATAAATGAGGAACAACTCTTCGGCATTGTGCTGTACAGACAAAGTGCGAACCAATAACTCATTGATATACATGCCAGCAAACAAGCTTTGACCAGAAAGAGGCACAGCAGGCGCAGCGGCTTCGACTTGAGTTAAGGTTTTTAATTCAGACTTACCGCTAAATTCGAAGATCAGCGGTTGAAAGGGCTGGAGAATACTCTTGATAGAGCGCTTACCGCTGCCGGTTCGGGCAACCACATCAACCCGTCCAATGCCGTCAACTAAGAGGTTAACTAAGACACTGGACTCTCGATATGGGCGATGATGTAAAACGTAACCACGTTTCATCGGTAAGCGCGCTCGCTGAAGTTAATGCTTAATCGTCGCCGTAACCTAAGCTTCGTAAGGCGCGTTCATCATCGGCCCAACCGGATTTCACTTTCACCCACACTTCGAGGAAAACTTTATTATCAAACAAGGTCTCCATGTCTAAGCGAGCTTGAGTTGCGATAGTACGAATACGTTCGCCCTTGCTACCAATCACCATACGTTTTTGACCTTCACGCTCAACAAGGATCAAGGCATTAATTTGATAAACGCCATTTTCCATCATCTTGAACTGTTCAATCTCAACTGTCGCATCATAGGGTAATTCATCACCTAAGAAGCGCATCAGTTTTTCACGCACAATTTCCGACGCCATAAAACGTTGCGAACGATCGGTAACATAGTCTTCAGGGAAGAAGAAAGGTCCTTCAGGAATCGACGCCGCCGCTAGCTCTAAAATGCGCTTAACGTTAGTGCCTTTACTGGCAGAAATCGGCAAAATTTCATCGAAAGGATATTTTTTGGCGACTTCTTCCAAATACGGGAACAGCGATTCTTTGTCTTTGATATTGTCGACTTTATTGATCGCCAGAATTGTCTGACGCTCTTCACCGCCACGGCGTAATTTACTCAACACCATCTCATCATCGGCGGTCCACGTCATGCCATCGACCACAAAAATCACCATAGCTACATCGGCAAGCGAACTGGCAGCTGCGCGGTTCATCAGGCGGTTAATCGCCCGCTGCTCTTCTATGTGTAAACCTGGTGTATCGATGAACACAATTTGCTTCGGACCATCGGTATGAATACCCATGATACGGTGGCGCGTTGTTTGTGGCTTTTTAGAAGTAATACTTACCTTCTGACCAAGCAAACGGTTGATTAACGTTGATTTACCGACGTTAGGGCGACCAATGATCGCCACCATGCCGCAATAAGTGACATCGTATTGGGCCGACGGCGTTGGCGCGGCCGCATTCATCCTTGCCAGTAATTCATCTAAACTCGGCTCAGTTGCCGCTTTTGCAGCATCGATACCTGACAAGTCTGTTTTTTTGGTCATTTCTTTAGTAACTCCAATACTTGAGCGGCCGCGATTTGCTCGGCTTTGCGGCGTGAACTCGCCACACCAATGACGCTTTGGCTCAAGTCTTCAATACGACATTCAACGGTAAATGTCTGATCGTGGGCATCGCCTTCTATGTTGATTACTTGGTAATCAGGCAGCGGCTTTTTAAACCCTTGTAAATGTTCTTGCAGTAATGTCTTAGCGTCTTTCTGACTGATCCCAGGTTGGATTTCGGCCAAACGCTCGGCATACCATTTCAACAGTAATGCACGGCAAACTTCGAGATCGGAATCAAGGTAAACGGCGCCAATAATGGCTTCAACTGCATCGGCAAGAATCGACTCGCGTCTAAATCCGCCACTTTTCAACTCGCCAGGACCGAGATATAAATAATCGCCGAGCTTAAACTCTTGGGCGATGATAGTTAAGGTATCACCGCGAACTAAGGTGGCACGCATCCGGCTTAAATCGCCTTCGGTTGCCTTCGGAAACTGATGATACAAAGCATCAGAAATCACGATAGATAAAATTGAATCACCTAAAAACTCTAAGCGCTCATTATGCTTATTTGCCGCACTTCTGTGGGTCAGCGCTTGAGTCAAAAGCTCAATATTCTTGAACTCATAACCTAAGGTACGACACAAACGTGGCAAATTTTTAATCGGTTCCATGCTATTTAATTCCACCTACACGCTCAAAACGCACACCGCTAGGCACCCAAGTTGGGAGGAAGTCGGCTTTTGAACGGTCAAATTCAAAACTAATCCAAATCGCTACCGCTTTACCAACAAGGTTCTCTTCTGGCACAAAGCCCCAGAAACGACTGTCGGTACTGTTATCGCGGTTATCACCCATGGCAAAGTAATGGCCTTCTGGCACTAAAAATTCACCCGCGGGTAAATTACCTTCGCGCTTAAAATACCCCAGCATGTCAGGTCGACTTGGGTTGATCAAGATATCGTGGGCGACATCACCCAATTCCTCTTTATAACGCAGCAACGGCACACCATCTTGGCTGTAATCACCACGACTGATCTCAGTGCGGGCGATAACTTGCGGTTCTGGGCAAGCTGTTTGCTCAACGCCACAGGCCTTCTGGATCATCAACTGCTTGTTACGGTAAATAATTCTATCACCCGGTAAACCGACAACACGTTTGATGTAGTCAATTTGCGGATTTTCAGGATATTTAAATACCACCACATCACCGCGTTTGGGCTCACCAGTTTCAACCAGTTTAGTGCGCCATACGGGATCTTTAAGCCCATAACTAAATTTTTCCACCAGAATGAAGTCGCCCACTAAGAGGGTTGGCATCATAGAACCCGATGGGATTTGAAATGGCTCATAAATGAATGAACGTAGGATCAACACAAAGGCAATCACAGGGAAGATAGAATGCGCGGTTTCGACTATGGTCGACTCACGAATGATTTGGTACTCAGCTTCTTCAGTTAAATTCGCTTGTGATGCCTTTGCTAACGCTAAACTCTCACGACGCTTTGGGGCGAAAACGAGCACATCGACTAACCAAATAAGTCCTGAGATCAGGGTGATTAGCACTAGAATAATGGAAAAATACGCTGCCATTGCTTATTGAACTCCTGCCTTAAAAATAATTAAAGGTGCCTAACTCAGCGAATATCATACTTTAGTTAACTTACCGTATTCGACCTTGGTAAACCAAAGTGATAAACCAATGCGATAACCTAACTAAAGCGCCGCAAACAGCGGCGCAATAGTCAACTAAATTGTCACTTATTATGCTAACGATTACTCGTTTAGCTTAAGTACCGCTAAGAATGCTTCTTGTGGCACCTCAACGTTACCCACTTGCTTCATCCGTTTCTTACCCTCTTTTTGTTTATTTAAGAGTTTTTTCTTACGGGAAACGTCGCCGCCATAACACTTAGCCGTTACGTCTTTACGCAGGGCTTTTACGGTTGAACGGGCAATAATTTGACTGCCCACCGCCGCTTGAATCGCAATATCAAACATCTGACGTGGAATAAGTTCTTTCATCTTATCCACTAAGGCTAAACCACGGTGACGAATGTTTGATCTATGGATAACCATAGCCAAGGCGTCGACTCGGTCGCCGTTGATGAGAATATCTAAACGCACCATGTCTGCAGGATCGAAACGAATAAAGTTATATTCGAGGGATGCATAGCCACGGCTAGTGGATTTCAAACGGTCGAAGAAGTCCATGACCACTTCCGCCATTGGCAGATGGTAAGTTACAGCCACTTGGTTACCGTGGTAAACCATGTTCACTTGGGTGCCACGTTTTTCAATACACAGGGTAATCACGTTACCTAAGTATTCTTTTGGCACTAAAATGTTGGCCTCAACAATCGGCTCACGCATTTCTTCAATGTTGTTAATCGCAGGCAGATCAGACGGGTTATCAACGTAAATCGTTTCACCGCTGGTCATGACAACTTCGTACACTACGGTTGGCGCAGTGGTGATCAACTCTAGGTTGTATTCACGCTCTAAACGCTCTTGTACGATTTCCATGTGGAG
Source organism: Shewanella sp. DC2-4 (assembly GCF_013248875.1). NCBI lineage: Bacteria > Pseudomonadati > Pseudomonadota > Gammaproteobacteria > Alteromonadales > Shewanellaceae > Shewanella > Shewanella sp. DC2-4. The sequence continues at coordinate 3,015,085 of NZ_JABRVR010000002.1, forward strand.
CAGGCCTAAATAGCCAATGCGGAAACCAAAACCGAGTGCCGAAGAACTTTCAGGTTCAAAGAATAATGACGCATCGTTCAGGCTGAGTTTGTTCAGCGCATCACGGAAGTTTTCATATTCGTCGGTCGAAATTGGGAATACGCCAGCGTATACCTGTGGCTTCACTTTCTTAAAACCAGGTAACGGCTTTTCAGCACCATTTTTGGCTAAAGTTAACGTATCACCTACGGGCGCGCCGTGAATTTCCTTCAGACCCGCAATTACAAAGCCGACTTCACCGGTTTTAAGTTCGGTTTTATCAGTTTGTTTTGGGGTGAAAATACCGACGCGATCCGCAGTGTGGTTTTGTCCTGTAGACATTACCTTAAACTTGTCACCTTTTTTCAGGCTACCGTGTTTAATTCGCACTAAAGACACTACGCCTAGGTAGTTATCAAACCAAGAATCGATGATCAAGGCTTGCAATGGTGCGTCAGGATCGCCTTCTGGCGGTGGAATTTTGGCAACAATGACTTCTAAAACCTCATCGACACCGACACCGGTTTTAGCCGAACAACGCACAGCATCCATCGCATCGATACCAACGATATCTTCAATCTCGGCAGCTACACGTTCTGGATCGGCTTGTGGTAAGTCAATCTTGTTTAAAATGGGTACCACATCTAGATTCATATCCAGCGCGGTATAACAGTTTGCCAATGTCTGAGCTTCAACGCCCTGACCCGCATCAACCACCAGCAAAGCACCTTCACAGGCAGCTAATGAGCGCGAGACCTCGTAGGAGAAGTCAACATGACCTGGGGTATCAATAAAGTTGAGTTGATAGACAAGGCCATCTTTGGCTTTATAATCCAAAGTGACACTTTGTGCCTTAATCGTAATACCACGCTCACGTTCTAGATCCATAGAATCTAAAACTTGAGAATCCATTTCACGGTCGGTTAAACCGCCACAAACCTGAATAAGACGATCTGATAGCGTCGATTTACCATGGTCGATATGGGCAATAATTGAGAAGTTTCTAATTTGTTTCATTATGCTGCAATGACTAATACTGAAAATGGATACGGTTCAAAGGAGCGAAATTGTACCTGATTGCGGTTTCAATACCAATCACATTCACTCCTACTTAAGACAGGCCGATAAAACAACGCCCAAAACCGCAGTTAGCTGTTATTTGATAAAAAATAAAACATTGAAATTATTGAGCTAATTCGTTTAAATTGATGCTCCTACCTAAATAGGCCAAAATCACAGGCTGAGCATCAACTTCTAAACGTTTAGCCTGTTGCTTACCAAAAGACCACGCAATCAAGGCACCAACGGCCGCAAAGCCCATGGCACCTAGGTTAGGATTAAACTCAAGCAACTGGCCTAAAAATTGTCCTAACGCCGCGCCGACAAACAGGCCAAACAGCGGCATTAAATAGATTAATGCCGCGGCTTTGAGGATCACGCTCTCAGGAAGGCCTAATTTGAGTAATTCACCAGCCTCGCAGCGGCGGTCACTCTGAATAGAAAATTGCTGGGTTTTAGAGGAAAAAGCCTGAGCGACAGCAGAGGTCCCGCAAGACTCACTGTTACTGCAGCTCTTGCAGGTACTCTTAAGTTCCACTTCAACCGTCAACCAGCCTTGACTATCACTGGAGACGACTCTGGCAATTTCTTCCATCATAATCGGCGTCCTATTCTAGCGTCAGACTTTTAGCAATGCGCGTTAAGGTTTCTGTCGGCACTTTACCCACAGCAACCACTTCGGCATTACCGACTTTTTCTGAGACTAACGACAAGCCATTACGGGTAATTAATTCTTCAGGCAATGGACTCGTGCCCGCACGCGCCACATAAACAGAAATATTTGCCAGTCCATCAGTCAGTGCTATGTATTCCACCGCTTCGTGACTGCCAATTAATCTATGATGGTCGCGCACTACCACAGTAAAACCTGCGGGTAACCAAGCAAATTGCCAGTTTTGACCGTCTTGGCGCTCGGCTTGATCGATAACTGCCGGCCACTCTTGCTTATAGGCCTCTTGCAAAATGGCTGGCGGCTCGCTTAATTCAATGAGTTCAATCACCATTATCTGCTCAAGTAATTGCTTATCTTGAGTCAGCATGTCGTATCTCAGCGGCAGATAGGTTTCCATATCAAGCCAAATTTGAAAGCCATAACGGAATTCATCATTAGGCAACAGGCGGATCATCTGCCCCGGACGCCCAGCGATACGGGTACGGCCACCGAGTACAAACTGATAACCCACTTCTAAGTCCGCCATATTGGCAGAGAAAGCAGCAGGCCAGACACCTTGAATATGATTAGAAACGATACTATACGCAGGCTCATCGTGCTCAATAAAGGTCACACGATTACCGACACGCACTGCATTTTTGGGTGGACCGTTAAGGTATTCTAGAAAGGCAACTTCTTGATTATTCACCTTACCGTGCAGGTAAACCAAAGGCCGAATATGATCGGCCTGAAGTTGAATAATCGATGCTTTAAACTCTTTCTCTCGTAAAGCCTGACTCATTTTCTCGAGCCAAGCTTTGGCAGGCATGTCTTCCTGCGCGGTTGCAGGAAAGACCAAGGCTAATAAAGCCAACAGGATTAGACGCAAGCTAACTCCTCGTTATTGATTGACCGGAACGGGTACGACCTCGGTATTGTCCTCTACAACCGCACCAGTATTCAATCGTTGTTGCAACATATGATCTTGGATATAAGTATTAATTCGGCGACGTTGCTCATTCACCTGATCATTGGTATAGCCTTGATTCTGTTGTACAGGACCGGTTTGTAGGCTCACAGGTGATGCGCTACCAATCAGCGGCCTTGTAATTAACACGGGCGATGGTGACGCGGCATCATCGGCGGTTTGATTGTAATTCTGCACACCCACAATCGCAAACATAGCAACCGTCGCAGCAATGGCATATTGACCAAATTGCTTAAATAAAGGTACGACGCGGCTTTGCTCCGAATTGGCGGCAATTTGTGGCGTTACAGGTGCAGTGACTTTAGACGCATGATGCTTAGGCGCAACTATCGCTGGCTCAAGTTCAATGGCGGCAGCAATGCTAGCAGAGAGATCTAACACAATAGTCTGCGGCAATTCGCCACGCATGGCATCGCCTATCATATGATAGTTATGCCATTTATCATGTGAATGTGTATCAGCAGATAACTCTGCCATGGTCTGCGCATCAGTCTCTCCATCGACTGCGGCAGATACCCATTCTTGACCTAATTTATCCATTTTTCACCTGTCTAAATATAAGGGTTTCTTAAAATAAGAATTTAGGCTTCCAGCAACGGCTGGAGCTTTTTATCGATTGCCTCTCGAGCTCGGAAGATACGCGATCTTACGGTCCCGACAGGACAATCCATGACTATGGCAATATCTTCGTAACTCATACCATCGAGTTCACGCAATGAGATGGCCATTCGTAATTCTTCAGGCAAGGTCTCTAATGTATCGAAAATCACTTTTTTGATTTCATCCGATAACATTAGCCGTTCTGGGGAGGCAAACTCCTTCAGCGCGTCACTGCCTTCGTAATATTCGGCATCTTCTGCATCAACATCATTCGCAGGCGTTCTACGCCCCTGTGATACGAGATAATTCTTCGCAGTGTTTACTGCGATGCGGTACAACCAAGTATAAAATGCACTTTCACCGCGAAAGTTTGGCAAAGCTCTGTAAGCTTTGATAAACGCTTCCTGTGCCACATCAGCAACGTCCGCTTGGTTCCGTACATAACGGGATATCAAGCTAATGACTTTACTTTGATATTTAAGCACTAACAGGTTAAAAGCGTTTTTATCACCTTGTTGTACGCGCTCAACTAATTGTTGATCACTTAATTGTCCACTCATCCGAGCCGACTTCTCCTAAATCTAAAATGCTGATTTCTCAGTCGCTCGAATCATATTCACTTATGTAGACTCGCGGGCTTTGAAAAAGTTCTAAAAATTATACAAAAAAAGTAAGGTAAAAAGGAAAGTACCCATAATCGGTGAGTTGGTTTACCATAGTTGGCACTCTTCAGTCACATCATGATACCCGATGAAACAAGTAGTTGAACACCAATCTGACATATTAGTCATAGGTAGCGGTGCCGCAGGTCTGACACTAGCTTTGCATCTTGCTGAAAAAGCAAAAGTAATTCTGCTTTCAAAAGGCCCACTCTCGGAAGGGTCGACTTACTACGCCCAAGGCGGTATCGCCTCCGTCTTCGACGAAAGTGACACTATCGAATCCCATGTTGCAGACACCTTAATCGCAGGGGCGGGTTTATGTGACAAAGACGTTGTCACTTTCACGGCTGAAAATGCCAAGAGTGCGATGCAATGGCTTATCGAATGTGGCGTTGCCTTCGATAAAGAAGAAACCACTGACGGTAATGCAAAAGACGCACCTTACCATTTAACCCGTGAAGGCGGCCATAGCCACAGACGTATTCTGCACGCTGCCGATGCCACAGGCAAAGAAGTGCAAACCACACTGCAAGAGCGCGCACTCGCCCACCCCAATATTCAAGTTTTAGAACGCTATAACGCCATCGACCTCATCACCACCCGTAAGTTAAATCGCCCAGGTAATCGTGTGTTAGGCGCTTATGTGTGGAATCGCAATGAAGAGCACGTCGAAACCGTTAAGGCCAAGTTTGTTGCGTTAGCAACAGGCGGTAGCTCTAAGGTTTATCAATATACCTCAAACCCCGATGTCGCTAGTGGTGATGGTATTGCCATGGCATGGCGTGCAGGTTGCCGCGTGGCGAATATGGAGTTCAACCAATTCCATCCGACGTGTTTGTACCACGCAGATGCGCGCAACTTCTTACTCACCGAAGCCCTGCGTGGTGAAGGGGCTTATCTGCGTCGTCCTGATGGCAGCCGCTTTATGCCGGACTTTGATGAACGCGCTGAACTCGCTCCCCGTGACATCGTTGCCCGCGCCATCGACTATGAGATGAAACGTCTCGGTGCCGACTGTGTGTATCTGGATATCAGCCATAAAGATGCTGACTTTGTGATGAAGCATTTTCCGACCATCTATAGCCGTTGCTTAGATCTAGGAATTGATATCACTAAGGATGCAATCCCTGTCGTGCCTGCTGCTCACTATACCTGCGGTGGAGTAATGACAGATATGCACGGTCAGACGGATCTCAATGGTCTCTATGCTATTGGTGAAGTCGCCTATACGGGCTTACATGGTGCCAATCGTCTGGCGAGTAACTCGTTACTCGAATGTTTAGTGTTTGCCCGTGCGGCATCACAGGACATAGAAAGCCAACTGCATAAAATTCAAATCCCGGGACAAATTCCAGCATGGGATGAAAGTAAAGTGTCGAACTCGGATGAGGAAGTGGTCATCGCCCATAACTGGCACGAACTGCGGTTATTCATGTGGGACTACGTTGGAATTGTACGCTCTGATAAACGTCTGGAGCGTGCACTGCGCCGCTGCCTGATGTTACAGCAAGAAATTCAGGAGTATTACAGTAACTTCAGGGTTAGCAATAACTTGCTCGAATTACGTAACTTAGTGCAAGTGGCCGAATTAATTATTCGCTGTGCCATGGAGCGTAAAGAAAGCCGTGGGCTGCATTTTAATATCGATCATCCAGAGAAATTAGACGCGCCTCGCCCGACTATTTTACTACCAGAAAAGTAACCGCATACGCATAGGTGACTTCATCATAAACAGACTAAATCTCAGAATGAGGTTTAGTCTGTTGTATTTTAGCCCGCAGCAACAGCCGACATAAATGTCGATAGTCAGTATCGTCTAACATATCTGCCCAAACCAGCAAGAGCCGTAGCTGAGTATCCACTTCGATATAAATCAAGCAAACAAAGGGCGTGACCCAAGTGCGTTTTAGTACCTGAAAGTGCGACCCCGTTGACAAACGCCCCTCGCCTTTATCACTCAGCACAAAATCTAAACGCCAATGCTGCAGTCGCCACAACTGCGACAGCAAAAAAATACTAACAAGTACGATAAACAAATATTTAAGCAGAGATAAGGCGATAATGTCGCTTTGGGGCCAAAGCAGAAATGAGCTAGAACAGACACCAATAAAAACGACCAACGAGAGTCGTTGGTCGAAAGAGGCTTTTACACTGAAACTATGGTGCCGGTCTTCCACGGACTTTCACTATCATACGAGCCAGTTCAATATCAGGGCACACTTCATGGCCCATAAACCAAGCAAACAATTCTGGATCTTCACATTCCAACAAACGGATAAACACGGTTTTATCTTCATCGGACATTTCTTGATAGAAGTTTTCAACAAAAGGTTGAAGCAAGACGTCTAATTCCAGCATCCCACGGCGACATGCCCAGCGAACCCTTGCGATGTTCATTAATTCCAAGGTATTTCTCCCAACACAGATTTGGCATTAGTCTATCAGTTCACTGACTAAAGTGTCGATTAACCCTTCATATTGACTCACAAAATTAGCATTGTTGTACTTGCGTATCGAGCCCCTCAAAGAGATCGCTAAAATCTGTATCCAATAATCGCTTTACCGCAGGATGTTGGATCATACGTTCGGCAAACATCACATGGTATTCCTCTTTCACATCGGTGGTTTCACCGAGCAAATTCATACCATGGGAAATCACTTCTTGGCGATAAATCGACGGAGTGACAAAAATACCTCGTTTAAGGTAACCAAAGGCTTTCATCATGGCCGCATCATCGAACTCGCCCAAAATACTGACTTTAAGATTTTGCTCGTCAAACCAGCGATATAGCTGTTGTCCGAGTGAAGTTCTACGGCCGGGGATTAATAGCTGGCCTTGTTCTAAACAGGCAGGAAAATCAGCGCTATAAGTCTCAGCGGAGAAAAAACTCACGCCACACTCGCCTAATTTTTTAGATAAAATTTCAGGGTATTTCAGTGACTCACCGGCACAATCCGAAAGGATCATATCCAGTTTATGCTCACGTAAACGTGCCATTAGGCTCTCGTGAGTCGCCTCATAGCAGGCTAAGTGCATAGAATTGTCATTAGGCACTACGGATAATAACACTCGGCTGACTAAAGCTTTAGATAAGGCATCGGCAATACCCACCTCGAATAACATGGCATCCGCTTTTTGATAGTTAAGTAAATCGAGCATTTCATAGCTAAGGCTAAACATCTTATCGGCGTAGCGAAAAACCAATTCACCTAATTCTGTCGCCTCCAATGTCCGCCCGACTCGCTTGAACAGACTGCCGTTTAACCTATCTTCTAAGGCACGAATTTGCCCCGTTATCGTTTGCGGCGTCAAACATAGGGCTTCGGCCGCCTTCGCGACTGAGCCCTTTTTCTTAATCATCCAAAAATAATACAAGTGGTTATAATTCAAGTGCAGCATGCTAACCCGCTGTTAATGCTCCCTCAAACGCCAAGGCGCTGAGGGGTTACTGTGTTATTTTAAACTCGATAGTTTAAAATCAAATGATTAAAAACCTGATGATTCCCAGTCAAGTTACTTTAAACGCTGGCAGTCGAGTAAGTTAGTAACTATGCCTTGTAACTGCTCCAAATCGGCAGCATTCCCCAGACTTACCGCTTCAGTGACTCCTGAAACTAAAACGTTACGTTCAGGAATACGTTCGGCGCAATAGGTTCGATTCGCTTCTTGGAAACGTTTACCACCGCGATACTTAAGTGCCCTCGATTCATAACCATTAGTTTCTAATCTCGCCCCTAAGGAATCAGATTTAAACATCAAAGCGCCATCCACTATTCCTTCAAGATAGCTTTGGCAAGTCTGCGAGTTTGCATCCTGATTACAGGCCGAAATTTGCGATGCCGTCGCGGTTGTCGATAAACATAAGAGCGTTACGATTCCCATTAATTTCAACTTTATCATAGTCATACTCCTTTATTAGGTAACACTTTTGATAACCAGAAATACCCGACTAACGCTGCCATAATCGAACCGATTAAAGTTCCTAGGCGTGCTAAGTCACCGTACATAGGGTCTGCATGTTCAAAGGCTAACGACGCAATAAACATAGACATAGTAAAACCAATACCGCACATGGCCGCGACGGGGGCAATCTGCTTCCAACCTACGCCATCGGGCAATTGCGCTAATTTTAGTTTCACCGCAATAAAGCTAAATAACATTACACCGATTGGCTTACCTAACATCAGGCCCAATGCAATACCAACAGGTACAGGAGAAATTAACGTCTCCAAATTCATATTGCCGACATAAACGCCCGCATTGGCAAAAGCAAACACTGGCAAAATGAGGAAAGTACTCCAAGGATGCAAACTATGCTCTAAGCCTTCTGAGGGTGAACTGCCGTCCTTTGCCCGCAATGGAATACAAAAAGCAATGATGACGCCAGCCAGAGTCGCATGCACTCCAGACTTAAGTACGGCAACCCAAAGGATTAACCCTAAGATGCCATAGGGTAAAAGTGAGGTAACCCCTTTGCGGTTTAACCCAACCAAGCCCGCAATCGCTAAACTGGCAATCACTAAACTGATGGTTGATAAGTCAGTACTGTAAAACAGCGCGATAATCACTATGACGCCTAAGTCATCAATAATAGCTAAAGCAAGTAAGAAGACTTTCAGTGAAACAGGAACGCGGCTTCCGAGCAGTGCCATAATACCTAAGGCAAAGGCAATATCAGTCGCGGCAGGAATCGCCCAGCCCGCCTGTGTGACAGGATCACCATAGTTAAACAGTAAGTACACACCAGCAGGGACTAACATGCCGCCAATGGCAGCAAAGGTAGGCAGGGAAGCTTGAGCGACACTAGATAAGGCGCCTTCAAGTAACTCACGTTTCACTTCTAAACCAATCAGCAAAAAGAATATGGCCATCAAGCCATCATTTATCCACAGGATGAGTGGCTTGTGTATATTGAGCTCGCCAATTTTGACTTGAACGTCAGTGCCTAAAAAGCCTTGATAAAGTCCAGATAAGGGGGAATTGGCCATCAGCATGGCTAAGGCAACAGCAACCAATAACAGGATACCGCCAGCCGACTCTTGGCTCAGAAAATTTCTAATTGCTTTTTCCATCTTGCACTCCTAAAAATCATAATGAATTGAGTGTAGACGAATTGTAATAACAAATATAATCGTAAGTTTCTCCCTAACACCTCGGTTATCCCGAAGTGTTAGGCTAAAAAACATACATCACACAGCAACAGGGGCTTTGATATGAGGGTGTGGAGCGTAGTTTGTTAATTCAAAATCATCGAATTGATAGTCAAAAATCGACTCAGGTCTGCGTACAATAGTCATGGTCGGCAGCGGTTTTGGATCACGACTTAACTGCAGTGCCGTCTGTTCCATATGATTAGAATATAAATGGGTATCGCCACCCGTCCACACAAAATCACCTAAGGCCAAGTCACATTGCTGGGCGACCATCATAGTTAACAAAGCATAACTGGCAATATTAAATGGCAAACCAAGAAACACATCACAACTACGCTGATACAGCTGACAAGATAATTTGCCATCGGCTACATAGAACTGAAAAAATGCGTGGCACGGTGCCAAAGCCATTTTATCCAGTTCGCCCACGTTCCACGCAGAAACGATAAGACGGCGAGAATCTGGCTGAGATTTTATCTGGGCGATAACTTGCGAAATCTGATCGATAGCATCACCACTCTGGGTTGGCCAACTGCGCCACTGGGCACCATAAACTGGGCCCAAATCGCCATTATCATCGGCCCATTCATCCCAAATGCTGACCTTGTTTTCGCGTAAATAGGCAACGTTAGTTTCCCCCTTCAGAAACCACAGCAATTCATGGATGATAGAGCGCATATGGCATTTTTTGGTACTCACCAAAGGAAAACCTTTGCTCAAATCGAAGCGCATTTGATAGCCAAATACCGAGCGAGTCCCAGTACCTGTGCGATCCGATTTATCCACGCCTTCGGCTAATATGTGCTTCATTAAGTCTAAATACTGTTTCATTGCTGCTTACCTTGCTTACGAAAAATCAAGTACAAACCGATTAACACCATAGGCACAGAGAGTATCTGCCCCATAGTCATAAATCCCCAGTAAAGTCCCAACTGTGTGTCGGGTTGCCTCACAGTTTCAACCATAATACGGAACATACCGTAACCGACTAAGAACATACCAGAGACTGCACCGACTTTATCGGTACGTTTGCTAAACCAGTAAAGTAATAGGAATAATGCTACGCCTTCAAGGGCGAACTGATACAACTGGGATGGATGACGTGGGTCAGGCCCACCAGTTGGAAACACCATAGCCCAAGGCAGATCAGTGGTTCGTCCCCAAAGCTCGCCGTTGATAAAGTTACCAATACGACCAGCGCCTAAACCAATAGGCACAACAGGTGCCACCATATCGGCGACAGCAAAAAAAGTACGTTTTTGTTTCCACGCGATATAGAGCATCGCCGTAATCACGCCCATCAAACCGCCGTGGAAGGACATGCCACCTTCAGAGATTTTAAATAAATAGAGGGGACTGGCGAGGAAATAATCGAAATGATAAAAAAGCACGTAACCGATACGGCCACCTAAAATCACCCCAAGAAAACCATAAAAGAGTAAATCTGAGACTTGCTCCCGCGCCCATATCCCCTTTGAACGGTCGGCTTGGCGGTTCAACAACCACATGGACGCAACAAATCCGACTAAATAGGTAAAACCATACCAACGCAGTGCCGGTTCAAAGGTTTGTCCAAAAAGATTAAACGGTCCAAATGAAACGATCACGGGATCGATATTGGGGAAACTCAACGCCATAACACATCCATTAGCAGCCTCAAACTGAGATAAACATAAAAACTAGGTCAGAATTAACTTAAGGCCGACACATAGAAGTAACAATGCAAATATCTTTTTAAGTACAGGTGTTGGCCAAGTGCTCGCCGCTTTTACCCCCACAGGCGCCATCAAGACAGAAGTGATCACTAAACCAAACAATGCAGGTAAATAGATATAGCCTAAGGTACCATAGGGCAACTCAGGGGCATTCATACCTGCAATAATATAGCCGAAACTGCCAGAAAGAGAGATTAAGAAGCCCATCGCCGCAGAAAAGCCCACGGCTTGACGCATCTGTAAACCATAAAAAGTCAAAAATGGCACTATCAGTATACCGCCACCTATCCCGGTCAAACCTGCCAAAACCGCAACAAAAGCCGATACAACAAAAAGCACTACTGAATTAGGTAATTGACGATTTGATTCGGCCTTAACGGGATAAGCCATTTGAATTGTCATTAAAATCACAAAGATGGCAAAACCTTGTTGTAACTTATCAGCGGGAATACGCTCAGCAATAAAACCTGAAGCCAGCGCGCCTATAATCAGGCCCGGTAACATTGATTTGAATAAATTCCAAGGCACATTGCCACGCTTATGGTGGGCACGTGCCGACGAAATAGAGGTGAGAATAATGGCTGCTAGCGAAGTGGCAATTGCAATATGGGGGAGCTGAGTAGAGCTAATACCGACCGATGGCAAAATATAAAGCAGTGCAGGCACCACAATCAAGCCGCCACCGATACCTAATAATCCTGCCATAAAGCCGACAAATGCGCCTAAAGCCAAGCAAATAAAGAACACCAACAACAAACTATCCACACGAGTACCTACAGCGTGATAAATTGAGGGCCTTAGCTTAAAGCAAAACACAGCATTAGTTAATTAAGAATTGTTGCAAGACCCTGCTGGGTCAAATATTCTTTAACCAGCTCACGCACTTGGAAGCCGTTTGATAGGCTCAGCGCTTTAGCAAGTAATTGATCTAAATCGGCCCGCGCAACACGACGCAATAGATAATTGATCCGCGCTAAACTGCCCTGATTCATACTCAACTGATCGTATCCCATAGCCACCAGCAAAATGGCCCCCATAGGTTCGCCCGCTAACTCTCCACAGATACTAATATCGAGTTTATGGTATCGACAATCGAGGTGCGCCTGATGCAAAGCCCGCAATATTCCAGGATGATAACTGTCAAATAACGAGCTCACCCGCGGGTTATTACGGTCAACAGCCAGTAAATATTGGGTTAAATCATTACTACCAACAGAGACAAAATCCACTCGTTTTGCCACATCATCCAACTGATATAGCATGGCGGGCACTTCGAGCATAATGCCTATTCGTGGCATCACTATGTCGCTGTTAACATCGTTTTTTAATTCGACATAGGCTTGTTGCAAATATTCTAAGGATTGATCGATTTCATCTAAGTTGCTGACCATAGGCAGCAAAATACTTAACTGTTTACCGTCTCCCCCAGCCTGTAGCATGGCCCGTAACTGCACCAAAAACAGCTCAGGATGATCCAGAGACAAGCGAATACCGCGCCATCCAAGGAAAGGATTGTCTTCTTTAATCGGGAAATACGGTAAAGGTTTATCGCCTCCCACATCTAAAGTACGCATCACCACAGGTCGACCGGACGCTGCCGATAAGACCTGTTGATAGACTTTGACTTGCTCAGATTCACTCGGGAAGCGCTGTTGCAACATAAAAGGAATTTCAGTGCGATAAAGCCCAATACCGTCGGCGCCCTCTGCAATTTCAGAGGCCACACCACTGAGTAATCCCGCATTGAGATACAAGCGAATACGTGAACCATCTAAGGTTACAGAAGGCAGCGCTAATTCTTGGGCATACTGGCGTTGCAAGGCTTTTTGTGCCGAAATAAGGCTACGATACTCACCGACAATAGCGGGTGATGGCGACACCAATAACTGACCACGGCTTGCGTTTACGACTAGAAGTTTTTGGTCAATATTGGCAGATAACAGTTGCTCGACACCTGTGATTGCAGGCACACCTAAGGCGCGGGCTAAAATGGCGGCATGGGAGTTTACGCCACCAAGCTCCGTGACAATACCCGCAAGCTTTTGCCTTGGGAACTCAGCCAACATAGTCGCATCGGCTTCACGGGTAATGAGGATTACAGGTTTATCGGGCTCAAGCTCTAGACGTTCTGGCTCAATAAGTTGGCGCAATACTTTTTGACCTAAGTCGCGAATATCGCTAGCCCGCTCCTTAAGGTAAGGGTCTTCCATTGCTAAAAACTGTTGAATATAACGTAGAGACACTCGGCTCACCGCCGACTCAGCAGCCCAGCCTAATTGCACTTCACGGGTATATTCGCCGCCTAAACTAGCATCATCGAGCAGTAACTGTAATGCATTGAAAATGGAGACAACTTCGTCATCTTGCTCACGATCAAACCGTTGAGATAAGGCACCTATCGCTTCTTTACAACGCACCATAGCCGTGGTTAAGCGACTCGATTCATAGGCAATATCGTCAGAACGCACCTCAGGCTGTTCAAGGGGGATTTCCCCACCAAGTACGAAGGCATACGCAATGGCGATACCGTTTGATGCTGAAGTACCTTGAAACAGAATTTGTTGATGATGGGAGCTGACTTGTGCTTTTTGTTTTAACCCACGCACTGCCATCGCTAATTGGGCGGCGAGGGTCATCAGGAAGGCTTCTTCGCCCTCACTGAATTGACGAGCACTCGCCTGCTGTACCACTATCACCCCAACCACAGCCTTCTGGTAGATAATAGGTACAGCTAAAAAAGCGCGGTATTCTTCTTCGGCGACTTCAGGAAAAAGCTTAAACCTTGGATGAAGCCGAGCATCCGCTAAATTAACGGCCTCTTCTCGCTGGGCAGCGAGTCCAACTAAACCTTCAGTCAGCGGCATACGTACTCGACCAACGGCGCTTTTTTCAAGACCATCGGTTGCAGATAACACGAGTTCTTGCTCTTCTAGGATATAGATGGAGCAACATTGGGTTTCCATCGCCGCTTTAGTCGATGAAACTAAGATTTCTAATGCGGTTTCCAAACTGTGGGCAGATGCCACAGCCTGAGTAATATCCCTAAGCGTATTTAACACTGTTTTCAATCCTCTTTTGAAAATCAGCCCGTTGTTTTTTGTCTTCCCCGTTTCCTAGGTATTTCTAGGGTTTGGAATGACAATGCCGTTACCGCAAACTCTTTCATCACCTTACGATAAACATCACGCTTAAATGACACGACTTGCCGCACAGGATACCAATAACTTACCCAGCGCCAATCGTCAAATTCAGGATGCCCAGAAGAACTCAAATTAATCGCACTATCTTGGCTTTTCAGTTGTAACAGAAACCACTTTTGTTTTTGCCCGATACACACAGGTTTACTGTCTTGTCTGACTAAACGCTTTGGCAAACGATAGCGCAACCAAGAACGGGTCGAGGTTAATATATGCACGTGTTCAGGTCTTAGGCCCACTTCTTCATACAACTCACGGTACATCGCCTCTTCTGCTGTCTCGCCATCATCGACGCCACCTTGAGGAAATTGCCATGAGTGTTGACCGAAACGTCTAGCCCACATGACTTGGCCATATCTGTTACAAATTATAATGCCCACATTTGCGCGAAAGCCGTCGCTATCAATCACATGGACTCCAAATCACATTAAATTTTAATAAACTGATTGTTTCATAAAGCTAGTCTCTCAGCAAACCTCTATTTTATCCTAAGCTTTGGATAACATCTGACTTAAAAGACATTTATCAACAATGCTAGGGGATGGAATCCGGGGATATCCACATTTTCTGTGGATATCTCTGTTTGAAACTCAGGTGAACTTGTTATAACGTTCAAAAAACATCTATTTACCATCGTTTTTAAAATTTAGCGTTAAAACTTAATAGCAAACAAATTCATAAACTTGCACATTAATCATGATTTATTTTAGACTAAAAAACCAATAAAGCTCATTATTTGACCAGCAAGAAGTATTTCTATCATTCTCGCGATATTACTCAACTTTATACACAAATAGTGTCCACAACTGTCCACAAAAGCCAGAATAAATGCACTTTATTCGCATTGACTTAGGATTTTTATTAGGTTAAGAGGCTCACTTTCCTGAGTTATCCATAATATCTGTGGATAAGTATGTGGGGAACGCAAGGGAAAGCAGAGAGTAACTTTGAACACTTTTTTGCAAAACGGGGGTTAACACGGATATAAAATTTAAAATCAGTTACTTAGAATAAAAACATTCGGTACAAGTTCACTCCCCCTGTAGTGCTCGTTTTTTAACCGCCATTGCTAAGCGGTTATTTTTAAGTAAAATCCAACCATGAATCGAATTATCCCCCCCGAAAATCTATCTGAACTACTCGAACGTGCCAACATGATGGCGGGCGTGAGTTTGGCGCAGATAGCAAGCCAAAGAAGCATTCGTGTCCCCAAGGATCTTAAACGCGATAAAGGTTGGGTCGGTCAATTAATCGAAATGGAATTAGGCGCAACGGCGGGTTCTAAACCTGAGCAAGATTTTCTGCATTTAGGGGTCGAGCTTAAAACTATCCCCATTGATACACAGGGGCGACCACTGGAGACCACTTATGTCTGCGTGGCGCCGCTATCGAATATCCAAGGATTAACCTGGCAAAACAGCTTAGTCTGCCATAAGTTACAGCGAGTACTTTGGGTACCCGTTGAAGGAGAGAGGCATATTCCTGTGGGTGAGCGCCGTATAGGTACACCAATATTGTGGGAACCAGATCCGCACGAGTTGCAATTACTGCAACAGGATTGGGAAGAGATCATGGAGCTTATCGCCCTCGGAAAAGTAGAGAGGCTTACAGCGCGTCACGGCGAAGTGCTGCAATTGCGACCTAAGGCCGCGAATAGTAAGGCGTTAACACAAAGCATTGCCGAAGATGGTAGCCTCAAAATGACTAACCCTAGGGGTTTTTATTTAAAGACCAGTTTCACTGCTATGATACTTAATAAGGTATTTGGTTAATTTTTAGTAACGATATGGACTTGGATTGATCCAGATCACAAATTTCACTGGCACTAAGGTGACTCTTTTCTATAAACTACGGCATCCTGAAATCACAGCCGTATTCGGATACCAATCAAGCAGTGAGAGCACGTAGACAAGCGAAAAAACTCCTTTTTGCGATTTTAGCTTGGGCGATTGCCATGGCTGCATTCGTGTTTTTTCGATATGCCCAATCACCAGAGCTGCCCCAATGGGCGGTAAGTTCGGCTGATCTCGCAACACTTGCTATCTACATGGGGATTATTTTCGGCAGCTTACATTGGATGTCGAACGTCATTGCCGATTTCAGTGCAATCAATCGCCTCCCCTATGTGTTTTCAGTCATCTTTAAGGGCTTGTTTTTATTACTGGGTGCTACGACGTTAGCTTACATGACTCAGTTTTTAAATATGTGGGCCATCGAAAATCACATGTCGACCCTCAGACAAATGCTGACGGCGCACATTCTCTATAGTCCTTCATTCCAAGCATTGATCGTATATTTGGTCGTTGTACGAGTCAGCTTAGCTTTTGTCGAGCAAATGGCATTATTAGTCGGGCCGCGTATTTTACTCAACATAGGCCTTGGTAAATACCACAAGCCAAGATACGAGCAGCGCTTATTCCTCTATTTAGACATGGTCGCCTCAACCACACATGCCGAATCACTTGGCGATTACCGCTTTAGTCGATTGATCCAAGACAGCTTTAGTTTACTTTCAGATACAGTGTCCAATAACGAAGCTGAAATCTACCGCTATATGGGAGATGCAGTGCTGCTTCACTGGCCATTAGAAGAAGGGATAGTTCACGACCGCTGCATGAATATTTATTTTGAATTTAGCCAACAACTGAACTGGCAACGCCGCTACTTTGAAGAGCATTATGGCTTTGTGCCGAAATTTAAAGCGGCGGCCCATTGTGGCCAAGTCGTCGCTGCAGTTGTTGGTGTACAGAAACAAGAAATTAGTTTCTTTAGTGACGTGCTCAATACCTTAGCAAGACTGCAAGATCAATGTAATCCACTAGGACAGCGCATGTTGATTTCAGGCGCACTCGCAGGACGTTTAGATAACCCCAACACTCAGTATCACCTATCAAATCTAGGCCCAGTCAAACTCAAAGGGAAACAACACTCAATTGAAGTGTTTGGCGTTTCCCCGCTCTGATTTGTAATCGACTTTAAGCTTTAGCTTGAATTAATGCTTTGCAGTTACAGTCAGTTTATTCCTCGTCCTTAGCTAATAATTTTTGGATCATTAAACCTAAAGTGCGGAAAGTTAAGATCCGACTGGTGGTTTGACGCCAGACAAGGCCGATATCACGGTAAGGTGCCTCACCCGGTGGCGTCATCACCACTAAATCTGTGTCATTCAAAATACCCGCGTCAATGGCCATTTGCGGAAGAAACGTGGTGCCCAGTTTACTGTTCACCATCTGCACTAAAGTATGCAAACTGGTGGCGGCAAACGGATTGACTTTCGCACTATCACCTAGCTGACATGCAGTAATAGCATGGCCTGTGATGCAATGCTCACTTTGCAGAAGAAAAATACTCTCGTCCGGCAGAGTTTGATAATCAATAGGTTGATGTATGCCACCCGCTAAATCTTTGTGGGCCACCATTTTGAAAGGATCTATGCCCACTTTCATGCTGTGGTAACCGCTAGTATCAACGGGTAGCGCTAGGATTAATAAGTCCAGCTCTCCTTTCCCCAAAGCATCTAACAAACGCTCAGTGGTATCTTCCTTCAATAATAAACTCATCGCCGGATAAGATTGCTGACACTGGCGGATCACACGACTCAATAGGAAAGGCGCTATGGTTGGAATACAGCCTAAGCGAATATCCCCCGTCATCGGCTCACCTTGATTTTTCACTAATTCCACCAAATCATCCACATCAGTGAGAATTTTACGGGCGCGCTGCACCACTTCTTCACCAATGGCGGTAAACATAAATGACTTATGGTCTCGCTCAATCAACTGATGCCCTAACTGCTCTTCTAGGTTTTGGATCCCACTTGAAAGTGTTGATTGACTGACGAAACACACCTTAGCGGCGCGGTTAAAATTCTGCTCTTGATGGAGATTCACCAAATAGAATAAGTTTTTTAAGCTAGGTAAACTTTTCATTTTCTCGATTGCCATGAAGGTTATGAATTAAGAAATTAAATCTACTTTAGCATAAGTGATGAGCAATAACGCGGCATAAGATATCAGGATTGTGACCCGAATCGATATTCAATCGGTTCGCCGTAAAACTTAAGTGGGAGTAACAAAATAAGATGGGAAAAGCGCTAACAAGAAAATGTCGAAAACAATAAACTTAATCGTAAAACCAATGCAAGATTCACTCAATTGAGCGCAACAATAGACATTATCGCTGCGCCTTAACTTACCTTAGCAAGTAATATTTTATGCTTTGGCTTGGAGGAATAACTTTAACTGTTGTAAATCTGCACTCGCGTGTTCAACGATGTCAGCAACCCAAGAGCCATGTTCAGCATCCCATCTTGCTTCTTCGCCATGCTGTAATAACTGGGCGATCTGCTGAATACGTTTTAACCCCACAGAACCTGCAGCACCTTTAAATTTATGTGCTTCTGAACATAAGGTATCTTTGTCTGCTGCGTCGTTAGCTTTCACTAGATTTCCAACATATTCAGGCATTAACTGCTCAAATAACACCACACTCTTGAGTAAGGTACCGGCACCAATGGCGCTGCAGTACTGTTCGAGAGTATTGAGATCTAGGATTGCTTCTAATTCAACTGTGGCCATAAGGCCTCCCTTAAGTGGTTCAATGCTTAAAACGAATTTATCACATGATACCCACTAAAATTGTCAGTGCAACTTATAGCGATATTCATGGTCTAATTCAGATTAAAATTAACAAAAAAACAAACTAATAGTCGTAAATAAACGCTTACGAAATAATAGCGACGACATAACATTTAGGGAGTAAATTTATCCCACTAACTTGCCTCTATCGTTGCGCTAATGCGTGCCCTTGTCCACCATAATGCTGCAAATTATCCACAATCGCCACCAATCCATCCCAACGATAGGCACACCAATCGGGTGCTAATAGCATAGGCTTTTTCGCATAAGCGGTGACACGGTGAAAAATCACGTCTAGGGGGGTATGGCGGATCATCTCGCCGACACTGTGGGCATAATCCTCAAGACTCAATAAAGGTAAGCGCCCACTTCGCCACGACTTAGCCATAGTGCTACCTTCGACGATATGCAAAGGATGTAGCTTCAAGCCATCAACGCCATGCTGCAATACAGCAGCTAAAGTCGCCATATAATCGCTATGGGTTTCATCGGGTAAACCAAGAATGAGATGAGTGCACACCTTAAGACCGCGAGCTCTCGCCCTAGACACAGTGTCACAATAACAGGCGAAATCATGGCCACGGTTAATTCTACGCAGTGTTTCATCTTTGGCTGTTTGCAACCCGAGTTCTAACCACACATCGACACCATTTGCCTGATAACGCGCCAGTAAATCCAGTACATTATTCGGCACACAATCGGGGCGAGTTCCAACACATAAACCGACTATCTCGCCATCTTTAACCGCTTCATCGTACTTAGCCATTAACACTTGATATTCATCATAAGTGCTAGTGTAAGCTTGAAAATAAGCAATAAATTTATCGGCTTGTGCCTGAGGCTTCGCCTCACGATAGCGGCTCTTACCCTGTTCGAGTTGCTCAGTAATACTCAATAGTTCGGCGGTTTGATGGCTAAATGACGCCACATTACAGAAAGTACAACCTCCGCGCCCTAAAGTGCCGTCACGGTTAGGGCAAGTAAACTTGGCATCTATAGTGAGTTTTCGCAGTCGGGTGCCATATCGCGCCTTACAAACGGCACCAAAGGTGTTCACATATGCATCAAGCCCCATCAGAGCACCCACCAAATTTCATATCGCTTCATTGAGAATAACCAAGATAAAATCACAAATAGAAAAGAAAATACGTGAACAAATAGAAGAAAAAGCTTAGTGTAAATAAGGTAGCGAGAGTTTTCTTGGCGCTACATCAAATTCCCGCCTGACTCATACCGTTATTATCATAAATGTGCGCATCCTCAAATTAGCCAGCTTACCGCTGAGATCTTGCTCACATCAAAAATGAATAACAATTCAACAATTTTAATTTTTTATCTATTTACTGTGTTTGCAATAAAAATCACTATTTCTAAATCAAAAACAATCCCATCAGCATGTTACACCTTGGTAAATATTGAGTTTGATAGTTTTTAAAATTCTTTTTATTCATAATGTTATACGGCACATTTTACTGTTGACGTTAACGTAAGGCAATTGTGATTTGTGTATGAAACATGAATTAATACCCATGTTTTATGCAAATTTTTGGTTTGACCTTTATTGAATCTCAGGCTAATTTGGGTGGTTCGGGTGCATATCTATAGAAAGTCTTTACATTTTCTCCCCGAGTAGTAATCAGTTGAGGTCTAGGGAGGTTTTTGTATGAGCTTATATCATCCCAGTTTTGAGCGGGACAATTGTGGTTTTGGGTTGATAGCACAGATGGATGGCGAAGCCAGCCACCGTATAGTGCGCACGGCAATCCATGGTCTAGATCGCATGAAGCACCGAGGGGGCATTGCCTCCGACGGTCGCACTGGCGACGGCTGTGGTTTATTAATGCAATTACCCGTGCAATTTTTTGAAGCGATTGCCGCGGAAAATGATTGGCATTTGAGCAGAAAATTTGCCGTAGGTATGCTGTTTTTAAGTCGAGATGATGAACTGGCTGACCAAGCCAAGTTTATTCTTGAGCGCGAACTCGAGCGTGAAACCTTAAGTATTGCAGGCTGGCGCAAGGTGCCTGTCAATCCCGATGTGTTAGGTGAAATTGGCAAGGCTAGCCTGCCACAAATCTATCAAGTGCTGATCAACGCCCCCATTGGCTGGCGTGAAAAAGACTTGGAACGTCGCCTTTATATGGCGCGTCGCCGCCTAGAGCAGCAGATCATCGACGACAAAGACTTCTATGTCGCGAGTTTGTCAGGCCAAGTTATCGTCTATAAAGGTCTGATGATGCCTGTAGACTTGCCCGCGTTTTATCCCGATCTCGCGGACATTCGCTTAAAAAGCTCTATCTGCCTATTCCATCAGCGTTTCTCAACAAATACTTCTCCTAAATGGCCATTAGCTCAGCCGTTTAGATATTTAGCCCATAACGGCGAAATCAATACGATTACGGGTAACCGTCAATGGGCCCGCGCCCGTGCCTATAAGTTTAATTCGCCGCTACTGCCAGATTTGCAGCAGGCCGCTCCCTTTGTGAATGAAACAGGCTCAGACTCTTCATCTTTAGATAACATGCTGGAAATGCTGTTATCTGGTGGCATGGACTTATACCGTGCCATGCGTCTATTGATCCCGCCTGCTTGGCAAAGTAATCCAGAAATGGATGACGAATTAAAAGCCTTCTACGACTTTAACTCTATGCACATGGAGCCTTGGGATGGTCCGGCTGGTATTGTGATGACCAACGGTCGCCATGCCGCCTGCGCCGTAGACCGTAACGGTCTGCGTCCATCGCGTTATGTGATCACAAAAGATCGTATTTTGACCTTAGCTTCCGAAGTCGGAATTTGGGATTACGCCGCCGATGAAGTGATTGAAAAAGGCCGTGTTGGGCCTGGCGAATTGCTGGTATTAGATACCTTGAACGGCCGCCTGTACCAATCTTTTGAAATTGATAACGATCTTAAACGCCGCCACCCTTACAAAGAGTGGATGGCGAAAAACAGCCGTACTTTAACGCCAGCGGAAGATTTAGCCTCAGAGCAGCACGGTGCCAGCGAGTTAAGCCCTGAACTATTGCTGCAATACCAAAAACAATTTGGCTATACCCGTGAGGAATTAGAACAAGTCATTTGGGTATTGGCGAAGCAAGGTGAAGAAGCCACAGGCTCCATGGGCGACGACACACCTATGGCGGTATTGTCGAAAAAGTCACGTTCACTGTATGACTATTTTAGGCAGAAATTTGCTCAAGTAACGAATCCACCTATCGACCCCTTACGTGAAAAGCACGTCATGTCGTTGACCACTTGTATTGGCCGTGAACAGAACCTCTTCAATGAAACGACTGGGCATGCTTACCGGGTAATGTTCAATTCACCTATTTTATTATTCAGTGATTTTAACCAGTTACTGGGATTAGATAGCACTTACTATCGCGCCAATATTGTCGATTTAAATTACGAACCACAGGAAGGCTTAGAAAGTGCCATTCGCCGTATCACAGCCGAAGCCGAGCGTTTAGCCCGCAGCGGCACGACTTTGTTGATCCTTTCGGATAGAGCCATAGGTAAAACGGCGCAAGTGATCCCCGCGGCCATGGCGGTCGGTTCTGTGCAACAAATGCTGGTGAATAAGAGCCTGCGCTGCGACACCAACATTATTGTTGAAACCGCATCGGCGCGAGATCCGCATCACTTTGCTGTATTGCTTGGCTTTGGTGCCACGGCGATTTATCCGTATTTAGTGTATGAGTCAATTTCCGAACTGGCAAAACGCCATGACTTAACCGATACCACGGCATTGATGTTGAACTTCCGCTACGGCATCGAAAAAGGCTTGCGTAAGATCATGTCCAAAATGGGCATCAGCACTGTCGGCTCCTATCGTTGCAGCCAACAATTTGAAGCCATAGGCATTGCCAGCGAAGTGATCGAACTGTGTTTTAAAGGCGTAATTAGTCGCATCGAGGGTGCAGGCTTTGCAGACATCGCCCAAGACCAAGCTATTCTGCACAAAGCGGCCTACCGTGCCCATGTGCCATTACCGCAAGGTGGCCTGCTGAAATACGTTGAGGGCGGCGAGTATCACTGCTTCAACCCTGATGTGGTCAACACCTTGCAAGCGTCATTGATTGACAAAGACTTCGCGAGCTATAAAAAATTCGCCGAACTCGTCGACAATCGTCCCGTGGCCACACTGCGTGACTTAATCGGTATTAAGGGCGCGCAAACATCGATTGATGTCGCCGATGTAGAAGCGGCATCAAATCTATATTCACGTTTTGACAGCGCCGCCATGAGTATCGGCGCCTTGAGCCCTGAAGCCCATGAAGCACTGGCTATCGCGATGAACCGCTTAGGTGGCCGCTCGAACTCAGGTGAAGGTGGTGAGGATGCACGCCGCTTTAATACTGAACGCAACTCAGCAATTAAACAGATTGCCTCGGCACGCTTTGGCGTCACGGCGCATTATCTAGTTAATGCCGATGTGTTGCAGATTAAAGTCGCCCAAGGGGCAAAACCCGGTGAAGGTGGTCAGTTACCCGGCCATAAAGTGAGTGTTGAAATCGCCGGACTGCGTCATGCACGTCCTGGTGTGACCTTGATTTCACCGCCGCCGCACCACGATATTTACTCTATCGAAGATTTAGCCCAGCTGATTTTCGACTTGAAGCAAATCAATACTAAAGCGCTGATTTCAGTGAAACTTGTGTCAGAACCCGGTGTGGGCACTATCGCCACCGGCGTGGCCAAAGCCTATGCGGACATGATCACGATTTCAGGGTATGACGGCGGCACAGGTGCTAGCCCAATTACCTCAGTGAAATATGCGGGCAGTCCATGGGAGCTAGGGTTAGCCGAAGTGCATCAATCGCTAGTGGAAAATGGTCTACGTCATAAAATTCGCCTGCAGGTCGATGGCGGCTTAAAAACCGGTACCGATGTGATTAAAGCCGCGTTATTAGGCGCCGAAAGCTTTGGTTTTGGTACTGTGCCTATGATCGCCCTAGGTTGTAAATACCTGCGTATTTGCCACTTGAACAACTGTGCGACTGGCGTAGCAACGCAAGATAAAAACCTGCGTGACAACCATTACCATGGTCTGCCAGAGCGAGTGATGACTTACTTTGAGTTTGTTGCACAGGAAGTACGTGAATGGATGGCGACCTTAGGGGTGAGCAAGTTTGAAGACTTAGTCGGTCGCAGTGAATGGTTATATGCCCTCGAAGGCCAAACCGCGAAGCAACAAGGCTTAGATCTGTCACCGATTTTGTATCAACCCAAGGTGCCTGCAACCTCGTCACGCACTTGGCAAGAAACCAATCCACCGGCCGATTTAGGGCTGCTTAACCAGCATTTATTAAACGAATGCCAAAGCGCTGTCGATAAGTGCGAGAGTTTCGATGCCGCTTACAGCATCAACAACACAGACCGTTCCGTTGGCGCGACGTTGTCAGGCTATATCGCAAGCACACTCGGCGTCAAAGGCACCAAAGCACCGGTCAAACTGAGCTTTAACGGCAGTGCCGGCCAAAGCTTTGGCGTGTGGAACAGTCCTGGCCTTGAGTTAAAACTCTGCGGCGATGCCAACGACTATGTGGGTAAAGGCATGTCTGGCGGCCAAATCGTCATCTACCCGCCAATTGGCAGCCCGTTCCAAAGTGAGCGTAGCGCCATTGTCGGTAACACGTGTCTTTACGGCGCGACGGGCGGCAAGTTCTTCGCCGCAGGTCAAGCAGGCGAGCGTTTTGCAGTCCGTAACTCTGGGGCGATTGCTGTGGTTGAAGGGCTTGGCGATAACGGCTGCGAATACATGACCAGCGGCATTGTGGTTGTCCTTGGCAAAACAGGGGTGAACTTCGGCGCTGGGATGACAGGCGGTTTTGCCTATGTGTTCGATCAATTCGGCCGCTTCAATCGCCGTGTGAATACTGAGCTTGTCGATACTCAAAAACTCGAATCACCTATTCATCAACAACATTTAAAAGGTCTGATTGAAGCCCACGTGGCCGAAACGGGCAGCGAACATGCCAAGATGATCTTAAGTGATTTTGGTAACTGGTTAGATTGCTTCGTATTAGTAAAACCTAAAAATATTGCCGTGGCCGATCTGCTCAAATTAGAGAAATCGAGCCCAGAATTAGTTGTAAAAGCGGGGTAATGGCGCATGAGTAACGATTTTCAATTTATTGAAGTGGGTCGTAAAGACCCCGCTAAACACCCTGCGGCTAAACGTGCGACTCAGTTTATTGAGATCTATCAGCCTTTTGCTCAGCCTCAAGTGGCTGAGCAAGCGGACCGCTGTTTAGATTGCGGCAATCCTTATTGTGAGTGGAAGTGCCCGCTACACAATTATATTCCTAACTGGCTCAAGCTAGCGGAACAAGGTCGCATCATGGAAGCGGCAGATTTAGTACATGAGACCAACACTCTGCCCGAAATCTGCGGCCGTGTTTGTCCACAAGACAGACTCTGTGAAGGTGCTTGTACTCTGAACGACGACTTTGGCGCTGTCACTATCGGTAATGTCGAAAAATACATTACCGACACAGCGATCGCCCAAGGCTGGCGCCCCGATATGAGCAAGGTCACGCCACGCCCTGAACGAGTGGCGATTGTCGGTGCGGGTCCTGCGGGTTTAGGCTGCGCGGATATTCTGTCTCGCAACGGTGTTAAAGCTGTGGTCTTTGATAAATATCCACAAATTGGTGGTCTACTCACCTACGGTATTCCGTCTTTTAAACTCGACAAAGCCGTTATGGCGACCCGTCGCAGTGTATTAGAAGGCATGGGCATTGAGTTCAAACTCGGTGTCACTGTCGGTAAGGACATCCCATTTACTAAACTGCTCGAAGAATACGATGCCGTCTTCCTCGGTATGGGCACCTATACCGCGATGAAAGCAGGCCTTGAGGGTGAAGATGCCCAAGGCGTATACCAAGCCCTGCCCTATTTGATTGGTAACACCCATCATTTAATGGGCACCCAGAATACTGAAACGCCCTACCTGAACCTTGAAGGTAAACGTGTGGTGGTATTAGGCGGTGGTGATACTGCGATGGATTGTGTGCGCACAGCCGTCAGACAAGGTGCCAGCAGCGTAGTCTGTGCTTACCGCCGGGACGAGGCCAACATGCCAGGCTCACGTCGTGAAGTGCAAAATGCGCGGGAGGAAGGCGTTAACTTCCTGTTTAACCGTCAACCTGTGGCGATTAAAACCCAAAATGGCAAAGTGATCGGCATTGAATGCGTCGAAACAGCCATGGGCAAGGCCGATGCAAGCGGTCGTCAACGCGCCGAAGCGATTACTGGTAGCGAACAATTGCTCGAAGCCGATGCCATTATTATCGCCTTTGGTTTCCAACCTAGCCCAGCACCTTGGTTTGCCGAACACGGTATCGAGCTCGATCAATGGGGCCGAGTCAAAGCGAGTAAGTTAGATGAAAACCCATTCCAAACCACCAACCCGAAGGTGTTTGCCGGTGGTGATATGGTGCGTGGTTCTGACTTAGTCGTGACAGCCATTGCCGAAGGTCGCGATGCCGCCCAAGGTATTCTTAATTACTTAGACTAAGCGCTATAGATTAAGCGCCAACGTGTTTGTTTTACAGGTAAAAAACATTTTACCCTTGTCATTTTAACAAGCACTCCAATGGCTGGACTCGTGCAAACGAGTTCAGCCATTGGCTAGTGACTTATCGCAATCGGTTGATGGATAAAATAGATAGATGAAAGCGTGCATCTTAGGAGCGCACTTTTTTCGTTAACCCTCCCGCGTTTTACCCCGCGATTATCAAGCAATCCCAATCTCGCCATAACGACTGCATAAAACTGTGTGGTATATTAGCCAGCATTCCCGTGTCCCACTCTTTAAGTGTTGAATCAAAAAGGTCTCCCATGAAAATTGGAATTATTGGCGCAATGGAGCCAGAAGTCGCTCACCTGATCGCCGCCATGACAAATGCGACATCGCAAACCATTGCTGGTATTGAATTTATTGCTGGTACTCTCGCGGGTAAAGACGTAGTAGTGACTCGCTCAGGCATAGGTAAAGTCGCCGCAAGTATTGCGACCACGCTACTCATCGAAAAATATGCGCCGGATGCGGTGATCAATACTGGTTCTGCCGGTGGTTTTGTGGATTCGCTGGCCATTGGCGATATCGTGATTTCTTCTGAAGTGCGTCACCATGATGTGGATGTCACCGCCTTTGGTTATGAAATTGGCCAAATGGCGCAGCAACCTGCTGCGTTTATTCCTGCCGCACATTTAGTTGAAGCAGCCAACAAAGCGATTGCTCAACTGGGTGAAGTCAAAGCGATTGAAGGTTTGATTTGTACTGGCGACAGCTTTATTTGCGATCCTGTTCGCACCCAAGCCATGCTCAAAAACTTCCCGACTATGGCTGCCTGTGAGATGGAAGGCGCGGCAATCGCTCAAGTTTGTCATCAGTTTGGAGTGCCATTTGTGGTGATCCGCTCTTTATCGGATAACGCCAACAATGACTCGCCAGTGGATTTCGACTCTTATATTGTCAAAGCGGGTTATCACTCGGCTCTGATGGTGATGTTGCTGCTTGAGCAACTGAATCCTAGCGCAATAAAATAATCACTTAAGTGGAAAGTACCGAATGCACACCTCTTTTTATCAACAACTTGTCGAGATAGATGGCGCTTTGTTTGAAGGCTTTTTGGTACTTTTTTTTGCTTTGTTATTGGCGCGGTTAGCGCCATTACCACGGGAAATGCAGCCGCTTATTTGGTTTGGCCATTTAGCTAAGCAACTCGCCGCCAAGGTAAATCGCCCAGAACGCTCTCCAAGCCAACAAGCCACAGCAGGCTTTTTAGCTATGATGCTGTTACTGTTTCCGTTTTGGGCCATTATCACCTTTTTGCTCGAACTGGCCGCCTTTCCATGGTTTTTCGAATTTTTGGTGCTTTATCTATGCTTAACCGATGCAGGGTTTAGCCAAGTCGCCGATGAAATCGCTAAAGCCTTAAAACGTGGAGACAATGCCAGCGCAAAAAAGCTTTTACAGCCTTGGGTAGTGCGCGATACCGATAGTTTGTCGGAAATCGGCCTAGCCAAAGCCACCATAGAAAAACTCGCCACAGCGCCTATTTACGGCACAGCATCGACCATTTTCTTTTTCGCTATTGCTGGAGCACCGCTAGTGCTAGCTGTGCGAATGCTCAAACAACTCGAATTGAGCTGGCCGCCCATTCAACCAAAGTATCAACATTTCTGCAGTACTGTGAATGGTGTATCGATTATCTTGCTGGCGATTCCGGCTTGGTTGTGGAGCCTGTCGCTCGCCATTCAAGGCGGGCCTAAGGCGTTTGCAAAACTTTTTAGAGCCCCTAAAAATCATCACGCTATTCGAGGTTATGTTCTCAGTGTGAATCTCGTGGCCAGTATTTTGAGAATCGAGCTCGGTGGACCACAGAAGTTTGCTGGCGTGCGTATCAATGTGGATAAATTGTGCTACGGTCCGCAGCCAACCTGTGATGACATCACGCCTGCAATTAAGCTGACCTCACGTGCCTGTGCTATCTGGTTTAGCTTTATCATTATACTGCCCTTGTTATGGGCAAGTTTACGTTGGTTACAAAGCCTGTGATATGATGCCGCATTATCTCAACGTGAAGTTAAAGGCTGACCATCTTGCTCGAAAACATGCATGTTTCATTAACAACACCTGCGTTGTTATTTCCTGCTATCTCATTGTTATTATTAGCTTATACCAATCGTTTTTTTGCCTTAGCCGCATTAATCCGAAATTTAAGCAATGGTGAAAAACCCGTACATAAAGATCAAATTAAGAACCTGAGCCAGCGTATTACTATCATTCGTCGAATGCAGGAAGCAGGCGTGTCAAGCTTTGCCCTATGCGTACTGTGTATGATTTTTATCTATATAGGCTTTAATAAAACCGGCTCAGTGATTTTTGGCGCTAGCCTACTGCTCTTGCTCTATTCACTGATTTTATCTGTGATTGAAATCCGCATCTCTGTTGACGCATTAAATATCCATATCAAAGAGATGAGTAAATGAGCCAGTGGATCTACTTTTTTGATTTATGGGGTACCGCTGTATTTGCATTATCCGGCGCACTTGCCGCTGGACGCCATAGAATGGACCCCTTTGGCGTTATCGTGCTCGCCTCGGTTACCGCTGTCGGTGGTGGCAGTATTCGTGATGCCTTAATTGGTGCAACGCCAGTGTTCTGGATCCGCGACCCGAATTACATCATAGTGATCCTCGCGACCGTGCTCGTCTGTTTGCTATTAGTCCGTCGCCCTCGTAAGGTACCCGAGTATATTTTACCCGTCGCAGATGCCTTTGGATTGGCCCTCTTTACCGTGATAGGTGCTGAAAAGGCCCTCAATATGGGCTTGAGTGGGATGATTGCCGTCGTAATGGGCTTGATCACTGGCGTGGGAGGAGGCATTATTCGAGACTTACTGTGTAGACAAGTTCCTATGGTCTTACGCACAGAAGTCTATGCCACAGCTTCGATCATAGGTGGTATCGGCTATACCATGAGCTTAGCCTACGGTATGGGCGAAAAAATGGCGCTGTTTCTGGCGATGGCCAGTGCCCTGTTAATCCGCTTAAGTGCCATCAAGTGGCATCTTTCATTACCGGCCTTTGATCTCAAGACCAAGAGGGAATAGTTTGCGAATATTGTGTTTTATTTTGTGCCTCATTTTTGTTCCAGCCCTCAATCCTGCAGCGGCGCAAGCCAACTCAGGTGAAATGCCACAAGAACAGCAGCTAGCCGTAAAATATATGAATGCGCTGACTGAACACGACTATAAGACACTGCGAAAATTCTATAACCGCGAAAGCGTCTTCTTCGACAAAACCGCCAACCGTAAATACACTGGCGGCCGCTTCATCATCGACTTCCTTGAGCGCGCCCACGAGGGCGTGCTCGAGTACAACTTCAACATAGAACATATGTATAACGCAGGCTCTTTAGTAGTGATGATAGGTAACTATCATTTCAAGGGTCCAGGTGAACAATTTGGCAAACCGGGGAAAATCATCGATGTTGCGATACCTGGTGTGACAAGCCTTAAGATCGACATGCTCAATCGCAGAGTAACGGAACATGTCGACCTAATCGATTACCAGACCATGTCAGACCAATTAGCGATGCAGTAGTCACAAAATTTATCCGTCTTTGAAACTTGATCCCTAAAAACGAGTCGAAACTAACAATGAGTCAATACCACTGCGTATTTCACCTTTGAAAAATTGACTGAGCCGTTTCGTTTCAATGAGGTTTGTATGAAGTTTTTTGGATTGATAGCCCTTCTCGCCCTTAATGGCTTAATACTGGCCCCCAAAGCACAGGCTTTACAGCCCATTATCGTTTCCTACGCCGTTCAGCCTGTAAGTCATTTTAATCAACAACTACGTACCGCTCAGGCGCAACATCAGCCTTGGTCGGAAGATCCCAATAAAATCAGCAGCCAATATGCAGGCAACAAATTTACTTTAGTGCGAACTCAAACCAATAAAGATGGCATTTTGACCTATCAAGTGAGCGAACTTTCCAAGCAGCATCCACAGATGCTGTTGATTATCTCACTGAAACAAAACGCTAAACTTTGGCAGGTAAGTTCGGCCCAATTGGCATGGAAATGCAGTGGCGGGCAACACTTTGGCACCGACAGATGTAATATCGCCGAGCATGAGGCCAACACAGCGCCTTAATCTTGTTTTGTGAAAAGATTCAAAAACAAAGAGCGCCCTAAGGCGCTCTTTTTGTTCGTTTAAACTTACTGTAGCGTAAACCTAACTAAACCAACGTCACTATACCAAAGTCACTTTGGCAAACTTACGTTTACCGACTTGGAATACAGCAACAGTACCCGCGAACAAAGTCATACGGCTATCTTCTAGCTTTTCGCCGTCCATCTTCACCGCGCCTTGCTTGATCATCCGCATCGCCTCTGAAGTCGACGACACTAAGTCTGCGTCTTTCAACAGATTGGCAATCGCAATACCTTCACCCGCAACTAACTCAATTTCTTCGATATCATCGGGGATCATGCCCTTAGAACGATCGACAAAGGCTTGATGCGCACTTTCGGCAGACGCTGCATCGTGGAAACGTGTGATAATTTCCTTAGCTAAGGCGATTTTAATGTCACGTGGGTTAGACCCATTCGCCACATCTTGCTTAAACTGTTCAATTTCAGCCAGTGGGCGGAATGACAGTAGTTCAAAGTAGCGCCACATCAAGTCATCCGAAATTGACATCAGCTTGCCAAACATTTCGTTGGCAGGTTCGCTCACGCCAATATAGTTATGCGCCGATTTAGACATTTTCTTCACGCCGTCTAAACCTTCGAGCAGCGGCATCATGATCACAGCTTGTGGCTTTTGGCCTTCGGCTTTTTGCAGTTCACGGCCCATTAACAGGTTGAACTTTTGATCTGTACCACCCAACTCAACATCGGCCTGCAGCGCAACTGAGTCATAGCCCTGAAGTAAAGGATACATAAACTCATGAATCGCAATCGACTGACCCGAGGCATAACGCTTCTTAAAGTCATCACGCTCCATCATACGAGCCACAGTTTGCTTAGACGCGAGACGGATCATACCAGCGGCGCCCAATGGCTCTAACCAGCTTGAGTTGAATTCGATACGAGTCTTAGCAGGATCGAGGATCTTGTAAACCTGTTCTTTATAGGTTTCCGCGTTCGCTAAAACTTGTTCACGGGTGAGCGGCGGACGTGTGCTATTTTTACCACTTGGGTCCCCCACCATACCAGTAAAGTCACCAATCAAAAAAATGACTTCATGACCTAACTCTTGGAATAATCTTAATTTATTCAAGATTACAGTGTGTCCAAGATGGATATCCGGAGCGGTAGGGTCAGCGCCTAACTTAATACGGAGTGGACGTCCTTCTTTGAGTTTTTCCAGCAGATCCGCTTCGAGTAAAATCTCATCGGTACCACGTCTAATTTCTGCTAATACTTGGTCTAAATCAGCCATCTCGGCAGGGACTCCTAAGGCCATGATCATAAAATGAAGAGACTTATGTTACTTGTTAGCCACCACAATTGAAAGTGTGTACACTAACGGGATTATTTAAGTCTCTGGTTATTGGTATCGGCGTCAATGGGAAAGGTTATAACGTTATTTAAATTGTTGCCTAAAAAGCATCAAATTCTCCTTAGCATTCTTTCAGTTATCACAATGATAACCATGCTTCTACCTTCTGAAGAAGCGCAAGCTTCAAGACAAACCACTAGCATTGATGACCAAGCTCAAATCAACACCCGTTATGATGTGCCCTTAGCTTTTCGCTCGCCTGAACGCCCTGAGTTGCCAGAAGGTCAAACAGATAATGCTCCGACAACGGCTGAACCGTTATCCTCACCCGATGCGCTTGCTGCAGGTGGAGTCAATAATCAAGCCGCAGGATCCCACGAAAGCGCTCTTCACAGAGATGTCGAACATTTTAACGTCAAAAATGGTGATACTTTAGCTGCGGTATTTGATCGCGCTGGCTTAACCAGCAAAGATGTTTATGAAATCACCCAGTTGCCTTTAGCCAAGCAAAACTTACTTAAGATAATGCCGGGCGAAGAAATTGTGATTTCAAAGGATGCAAACGGTAATTTGACTGAAGTGCGTTATCGGGTCGATGCTATTTCCACGCTAGTCATCACTAAAAGCCAAGAGCAATACAACGAAAAAATCTCCGAAAAGGATGTGGAAATCCGCAACCATTTCACCAGTGCCAAAATTAAGAGCAATTTCTGGAATGCCGCCGTCGATGCAGGCATGTCTGCCAACCAGATATTACAATTATCGACCGTATTCGGCTGGGATATCGACTTTGCCTTAGACTTACGCGAAGGCGACAGCTTCGCCATTATTTACGAGCAAGAATATGCCGATGGTGAATTTTTGCGGAATGGTAATATCTTAGCTGCAGAATTTGTTAACCAAGATGAGCGCTATACTGCCATTCGCTATACCGACGGTAACTATTATTCCGAAAATGGCACTAGCATGCGTAAAGCCTTCCTGCGCTCACCGGTCGATTTTAAGTATGTCAGCTCCAACTTTAACCCAAGACGTTTGCACCCAGTGACAGGCCAAGTCAAAGCCCATCGCGGTGTAGACTATGTCGCAGCCATTGGCACGCCCATTAAAGCTGCGGGTAGTGGACGCGTTATTGAGTCTGGTTATAATCAATTCAACGGTAACTATGTGTTTATCAAACATAACGATACCTATACCACCAAATATCTACACCTCACAAAACGTAATGTCAGCAAAGGCGCCAACGTTAAGCAAGGACAAATTATTGGTACTTTAGGTAAAACAGGCCGTGTCACTGGGGCTCATTTACATTACGAATTTATCGTCAATGGCGTACACCGCAACCCGAGAACGATTACGCTACCGAAATCCGAATCAATTGCGAGAAAAGAAAAAAATCAATTCGATGCACTTAGCAAGCAATTGATGACTACACTTTCGCAAAACAAGCAAACGCAATTGGCAATGCAATAACGACGGATGGATTCCTCCCAATGAAAAACGCTTATTATATTGGACTGATGTCAGGCACCAGCATGGACGGTGTCGATGCAGTATTGGTCGACTTTTCAGGCGCGCAGCCGCAGCTTATCGCAAGTCATACCGAAGCTATTCCGAGCCATTTACTCAAAGGTCTACAGCGCCTGTGCTTACCCAGCTCAGATGAAATTAACCGCCTCGGCCGTTTAGATCGAAATGTGGGTCAGCTATTTGCCTTAGCAGTCAATAATCTGATGGCTAAATGTGCTATTGCGAAAGAAGATGTCATCGCCATTGGTAGCCATGGTCAAACTGTGCGCCATATGCCAAACCTCGAAGTGGGTTTTACCTTACAAATAGGCGATCCTAATACTATTGCGACCGAAACAGGCATAGATGTCATTGCCGATTTTCGTCGCAAAGATATTGCCCTTGGTGGGCAAGGCGCGCCCTTAGTACCCGCATTCCACCAGCAAACCTTTGCCCAAGTCGGTAAAAAACGTGTCATCCTCAATATTGGTGGTATTGCCAATATCACCTATCTGCCGGGCAATAGCGAAGAAGTCTTAGGCTTTGATACAGGGCCAGGCAACACCTTAATTGATGCCTGGATGCAACAGGTTAAAAGTGAACCCTTCGATAAAAATGGCGAATGGGCTGCATCCGGAAAAACTGATGAAAGCTTATTAACTCAGTTGCTTTCGCATCCGTATTTTTCCCTTGCTTACCCTAAAAGCACTGGTCGCGAACTGTTTAACCAAGCTTGGTTAGAGCAGCAATTATCGCCCTTTAATCATTTAGATGAAGAAGATATTCAATCAACTTTATTGGATTTAACCTGCCACAGCATAGCCCAAGACATTATAAAACTATCCAATGAAGGGGAATTATTCGTCTGTGGCGGCGGTGCATTTAATGGTCAACTGATGCAGCGTCTTGCAGCCTTATTACCAGGTTATAAGCTGGATACTACCTCGGCCCTTGGCGTCGATCCTAAGTGGGCAGAAGGCATCGCCTTTGCCTGGCTCGCCATGCGCAATCACTTAGGTTTACCCGCTAATCTCCCTGCAGTAACAGGCGCATCCCGTGAAGCCATACTCGGCGGACGATTTAGCGCTAAGTAATTGGCCGTCGCAAAATACTAAAGCGATAACCTAAACAAGAGCTTCTACATGAAGCTCTTGTTGTCTTTAAAAGACAAACTAATCTTTCCCCCCTCTTCCAGCCTAAATTTCTCAAGAAAATCAGCAGCTATTTTAAAGCCATCTATTCTTAATTACTGAAGCATTTAGTGACAGAAGCATGAGTAAAAAAGTTTCGTCACTGAAGCTTAATCAAGTCTCACTATAGTAAAAACGGATACAGGATATTGCTATAAACAGCTCAAACACTTAGGAATAGCCTCATAGGCGTTCAATAAGAAACTGGTTTTAAGGGAACTCATGTCTACAGCGCGATTTTGCTCACTCAGACAAGATCCGCTAATAGGCAGGTAAATTAGGAATAAAGACGCACTGATTAACAAACAAGCGTCTTTAAAAGAATAGGAAATCAAACAATGAACATGTCACAAAAAATGGCGGCAGAATTTCTCGGCACCTTGTGGTTAGTCCTTGGAGGGTGTGGTAGTGCTGTACTTGCCGCCGCATTTCCAGAAGTAGGCATAGGCTTACTCGGCGTCGCTTTAGCTTTTGGATTAACCGTATTAACCATGGCCTTTGCGATTGGCCATATTTCAGGTTGTCATCTCAACCCTGCAGTGTCATTCGGCCTTTGGGCTGGGGGACGTTTTCCGGCAGCAGAATTATTGCCCTATATCGTAGCCCAAGTCGCGGGTGGAATTGTTGGCGCAGGCATCTTGTATCTCATCGCTTCAGGACAAGAGGGATTTTCACTCGCGGGCGGATTTGCCTCTAACGGTTTTGGTGAGCATTCACCAGGTGGCTATAGCATGCTGTCGGTGATGATTTGTGAAATCGTTATGACACTGTTCTTCTTGATTATTATTTTAGGAGCCACCGATGAGCGAGCGCCTAAGGGATTTGCCCCAATTGCCATAGGGTTAGGTTTAACCTTAATTCACCTTATTAGTATTCCTGTGTCCAATACTTCGGTGAACCCAGCGCGTAGCACAGGCCCTGCACTGTTTGTCGGTGACTGGGCGGTATCACAACTCTGGTTGTTCTGGGTAGCACCGATTGCCGGTGCCATTTTGGCGGGCTTTATCTATCGCTACTTCCACGCGGCAGAATAAAAGCCGAAGATCTAACACAACAGCGCTCTCTTGGCGCTGTTGTTCTTTTTCTAATCCCGCTCTAATGTTACCATTTAGCCAACTGGCGAATTTTGCTGTGCCCTAGGTTTTTACATTAGAGACACAACAGGCTTCGCCCTATCCAAGCAAAAGAGATATTTTTCATGAGCAAGACTGTTAAAAACCTCGCTGAGACAGCAGCAATGACGCCAGAAGCCCGTTACGATTACCTCGTTGAACAAGTTAAAGAACACAAAATACTTTGGACATTACAAGATCAAGACGGTTGCGTGATGTTAACCACTGAAGAAGAAGATTGCATCCCAATGTGGCCAACCGAAGAAGCCGCTGATTCTTGGGCTGTGGATGAATGGAGTGATTGCCAAACGTTAGCGATTCCACTCGACGAATTTCACGAAAGATGGGTGCCAGGCATGGAAGATGACGACCTCTTTGTCGCCGTATTCCCAGTATTAGATGATTTAGGTGTGGTAATCCCACCTTATGAGTTAGATCAAAGATTAGCGCCTAAGCAAAGCCACTAATCGCTATCGCTAAACGAGAATGCCTATGAGCGAGCAAAAATCGGCGATACCGACATCAGAGGCAAGTACAGCCCTGAGTCAACACTTTCCGAAACGACTCATTGCCCTATTGCTAGTGTATGTTGTTGCGTCAGTGAGTGGCTTAATCGCTAAGCAAGGGGTGTTATTTTGTCTGCTAACCCTCCTGATGGTGATTGCCATTATCGGTCGGCAAAAAGCAGGGCTTATCATGCTGCGCGGCTACACAGTCGTGCAGCTTGGATTGATTAGCATGCTGCCAGTGATCATGTACGATCCGGGCAACTTAGTGGTAGGTCCAACGACAGTTTACTTAGGTGAATGGCAGGGAAAACTGCCTGACTATGTGATTTTTATCACTTTGATCGTCTTGTCATTACTGCAAGTTTGGATAGCCTTTGATAAAAAGGTAAAGGCATGGTTTAAACCTAAGCTTAACCTGAACATCATGAGCTAAGCTCTTGTAGAAAATAAATTTAGCCCAACAAAAAGCCGTCATTGCGACGGCTTTTTTGATCTCACTCCACGCCTAAAAAGATGCAAAGTTAGTCATCATTAAACAGAAAAACTTTTTACACAGAGAAACTAGCACCACAGCCACAAGTTGTGGTTGCGTTAGGGTTTTTCACGAAGAAGCGAGAACCTTCCAGTCCTGAAGTGTAATCCACTTCACCACCGACCAAATATTGTAGGCTCATAGGATCGACAACCAAGAGAACACCTTGTTTTTCTATCGTAAAATCGCCGTCATTGACCTTTTCATCAAAGGTAAAGCCGTACTGAAATCCAGAACAACCACCACCAGTCACATAGACTCGTAGCTTAAGTGCAGGATTTTGCTCTTCTTCCAGCAAACCTTTCACCTTAGCGGCTGCCGCATCGGTAAATTGGATTGGCATTGCTGTATCAGCTTGATCAGTCATTACTACCTCTTACATCAGTTTTCTGGGGCAAATTATCCTTTACCTGACTGTTTTGTTCAAGTATTACCCGTGGTTCTTTTTTACCCTGTAATAACTCAGGGGCACTATAGACATGTTCGGTCTGCGAATTCTTAGTCCAGCGGCTCGAAGGCACCAGCACTTTGACTTTCACTTGTTGTAAATTAAAGCCAGCAGGAACAGTAACCTTGGTATCTATGACTTGAAAATAACGAAAATCAAATTCCAACTTAGAACCCGTGAGTTTGTTCACACTCAAGCTAACAGATTTGCCATCTTGCACACCAATGAGCGTCAATTCAGTTCGACCTTGAATCGCTTGCTTACGTTTTTGCAACTGAGTCAACACCAACTTGAGATGGTATTCATCGGCCAAAGCGCCCGGCGTCATTTCAAGTCCGTGAATAGCGACACCTTCAGCATTATCATCCGGTGTCATAATGCTGCGGTAAAACGCCAGTTCATGTTCCAATTCTTTTTGCTTTTTCATTTGCTGGCCAAACATTTCTTGCATTTGGGTATTAGCCTCTCGCTCGACGGACAGCTCTAAATTTCGGGTTGCAAGTAGTTGGGTCTGTGCCTCTAACTCAGCGGTCAAGCGTTGAGTCTTGCTGCTGATATGCTTAACAACAGGCTCATCGCTGCTTAATAGCAGAAAACTTATCCAAGCCCCAAAAAGAATAGAAACTAACACTAAAAGCGATAAATATACTGAAGATGGACGATACTTGAGATCCATCACTTGCAGCCGATCTAGCCAACGATGATAATTTGGCATTAGGTAACAGCCCCTTATATAAAATACAATCAACTCAAGAACGAGTTCGATACAATACAACTCAGGCCAATGTAGTGCAATTAACGATAAATAAAGTCGCTATCCAACATGCCATCGTCACAGCCAAAAAGTATTTAACCAATGAGCTACGTGACCATTTATCTCAAGCGCGCATCAGTGCACAGCTGTGCATACTGGCACTGTTATTTGCTGTTTTTGCATCCTGTGTGATCTTACTGTTTCGACTCTTGCTCGTTTGGGCTAATCATTACACCCAAATACAGGCGCTGGATTTTACGGGGAACGTCGCCGACTGGCGAGCCCTGTTACCCCTTTTAGGCGCAATATTAATTTGGATAGTGGCGAATTTGGGCTCCAAACGCTACAAACGTATGGGAATAGCCTATGTGTTACATAGAGTTAAACTGCATTATGGTAAAATCCCCCTACAATCCGCCGCTGGGCAATTTTTTCAAGCACTCTTTGCCCTTGGCACAAATTTCTCAGTCGGCCGTGAAGGTCCAGCCATTCATCTGGGTGCTGTCAGCGCCAGTTTTCTTGCTGAAAAATTCAATCTTCCCGATAATAGCGTACGCATCATGTGTGCCAGTGGCATTGCAGCAGGGATTGCCGCAACGTTTAACGCGCCCTTGGCGGCGGTGATTTTTGTACTCGAAGTGATAGTACGTGAATATAAAATCCATTACTTTTTCCCGATTATGCTATCAGCAATTTGTGGCGCAGTTTCAAGCCAACTGGTGTTTGGTAATGTGCACGAATTTGACCGTATTCAAGTGATCCACATTCCCTTAGACCATTACCCTATTCTCGCCATTGGCGGCGTGGTATTAGGCTGCGCCGCGGCGCTGTTTAATTACTCACTCTTAAAAGTCACCGCGACGGGTCAAAACTGGCCACTCATTTACCGACTATTACTGGCGGGCAGCGTCACCACCTTAATAGGTCTAGTATTGCCACAAGCCCTTGGCACAGGCGATCTCGCTATTGGCGAAGCCATTAGCCAACATCCAAGCCTATTGCTGTTAATCGCCCTATTATTTGCCAAAATCATTGCCACTATTGCGGCGATTGGCTTAGGTATTCCCGGCGGTTTAATTGGTCCACTTTATGGTATCGGCGCGCTGCTCGGGGCGATTTTGGCGCTGATCAGCGCTATCTTATTCCCGTCCATCGCCCCTTATGTAGGGCTTTACACTGTGATCGGCATGACAGCCATGATGGGCGTGTGTTTAAGCGCGCCGCTGGCCGCCTTAGTCGCCCTGTTAGAAATGACTAATGACGCCAGCATTATTTTACCGGCAATGTTTGTAACAATTCCGGCTTTTTTAATTGCTTATCAGGGTTTTAAGACCGACTCCATTTTCTTTAAGCAATTAGAAATTATGGGACTAGGTTATAAGGTCGCCCCCGTGAATTTAGCACTGCAGAAAAAAGGCGTACGAGCCTTAATGGATAAACGCTTTGTTATCGTCAATAACAACGATGAATTGTTACTCGAAGTGCTAAAACGCGCCGAAGGTCGCCCTGTGCTAGTCCGCAATGCCGATGGCATTATCGAAATGCTTAGTCTTGAAATGCAATCCTATGATGACAGTACCACGCTATCACGCCATCCCATGCAAGGGCTAAGCGACAGCACCACCCTCAATGAAGTCTATTCACTATTGTCGCCCAAACGCTGCGGTGAGGTGTTTATCTATCAAGATACACCAGACAATGTGGTTGGGGTGATCAGTTGGTCGAACCTACAACATGAGATTCGTTCAGGCCAAGCCTAATATCGCTTCAAAATCTAGCCGCTATTCAATACCTAATTTTGATTCAAACCTGAGACGGCAGATTAAAAGCTTTGGGCTTCATCGCAAAAATCTAACACAGTGGCAATGTGGCTATTTCGTTGCCCCAGCGCTTCTGCTACAATCGCGCCTCAGCCACCCTACATAACATCAGGGCAGATAAGCGCGATAATGCTGCTTAAAATGCCCCCTAGCAAATTGGAAAACAGGCTGATGAATCAGTTCGAAGGATCCCATATCCTCTCCGTAAACCAGTTAGATCTTGACTCAATCCAAACTATTTTTAATGTCGCTAGCCGCATGATGCCCTATGCACTTCGAGAGAAGCGCAATAATGTGCTCGATGGCGCCATTTTAGGTAACCTGTTTTTCGAACCGAGTACCCGTACCCGCGTGAGTTTTGGCTGTGCCTTTAACTTGCTCGGCGGCCATGTACGTGAAACCACAGGCATGGCTTCATCGTCTTTATCTAAAGGTGAATCCCTGTACGATACGGCGCGGGTGTTATCCACCTATTCTGATGTCATTGCCATGCGCCATCCAGACTCTTACTCGGTCAAAGAGTTTGCTGAAGGCAGCCGCGTCCCAGTGATCAACGGCGGCGATGGTTCGAACGAGCATCCGACCCAAGCTTTACTCGATTTATACACTATCCAAAAAGAACTCAAATGTGCTGGCCGCGGTATCGATGGCATGCACATCGCTATGGTCGGCGACTTAAAATTTGGCCGTACTGTACATTCACTGTCGCGTTTACTCTGCATGTATAAAAACATCAGTTTCACACTGATTTCACCCGCTGAATTAGCTATGCCTGATTATGTGATCTCCGACATTGAAAATGCTGGCCATAGCATCAAAATAACCGACCAACTTGAAGGCCATTTAGATCAAGCAGATATTTTGTATCTCACTCGCATTCAAGAAGAACGCTTCCCTTCACAGGAAGAAGCAAATAAGTATCGCGGCAAGTTCCGCTTAAATCGCAGTATTTACACTCAGCATTGCAAATCTAACACTGTCATTATGCACCCGCTTCCAAGGGATTCACGGGCGCAAGCCAATGAGTTAGATAATGATTTAAATAGCCATCCCAATCTTGCTATCTTCAGACAGGCGGATAATGGGCTGTTAATTCGCATGGCTTTGTTTGCATTGACACTCGGCGTTGATAATCAACTCGAAAAATATGAGTGTCCGGTTAATTGGTATTCACGTAAAGCCGATCGCTAATTGGCTACAGACTTTAAGGACTAAACATGACCCGTTCCGAAGCGCTATTTGAACAGGCTAAAAAAACCATCCCCGGCGGCGTTAACTCTCCGGTTCGTGCATTTAATGGTGTAGGCGGTTCGCCCCTGTTTATTGAAAAAGCTAACGGCGCTTATATTTACGATGCCGATGGTAAAGCTTATATAGACTATGTCGGTTCTTGGGGCCCGATGATCCTCGGCCACAACCATCCTAAAATCCGTGCTGCGGTATTAGCAGCGGTAGAAAATGGCTTATCTTTTGGTGCGCCAACTGAGCTTGAAGTGCAAATGGCCGAAAAAGTCATCTCTATGGTGCCTTCTATCGAGCAAGTACGCATGGTGAGTTCAGGTACAGAAGCCACTATGAGTGCTATCCGTTTGGCACGCGGTTTTACCAATCGTGACAAGATCTTAAAATTTGAAGGCTGCTACCACGGCCACGCAGATTGCCTGTTAGTGAAAGCCGGTTCTGGCGCGTTAACGTTAGGTCAACCTAGCTCACCCGGTATTCCTGAAGATTTCGCCAAACACACCTTAACGGCTGTGTATAACGATTTAGATTCAGTTAGAACCCTGTTCGAGCAGTATCCAACTGAGATTTCTTGCATCATCATCGAGCCCGTTGCTGGCAACATGAACTGTATTCCACCTGTCCCTGGTTTCCTTCAAGGTCTGCGTGATATGTGTGATGAGTTTGGCGCGCTGTTGATTATCGATGAAGTGATGACAGGTTTTCGCGTATCACTAAGTGGCGCTCAAGGTTACTACGGCGTCACACCAGACTTAACCACACTCGGTAAAGTGATTGGTGGCGGTATGCCAGTGGGGGCTTTCGGTGGCCGTAAAGATGTGATGCAATTTATCGCTCCTACAGGTCCGGTTTACCAAGCGGGTACGTTATCGGGTAACCCCATTGCGATGTCAGCGGGTCTGGCACAAATGGAAGCCCTGTGTGAAGAAGGTCTATACGAAGCACTGAGCGCGAAAACCAAACGTATTGCAGAAGGCTTTAAAGCGGCTGCGGATAAGCACGGTATTCCAATGGCGATCAACTATGTTGGTGGCATGTTCGGTTTCTTCTTCACGGAACAACCCGAGATCACTCGTTTCGATCAAGTGACCCAATGCAATATCGAACAGTTCCGTATTTTCTACCACGGCATGCTAGATGAAGGTGTTTACTTAGCGCCAAGTGCCTATGAAGCAGGCTTCCTGTCAATGGCCCATGGCGAAGAAGAAATGCGCTTAACCTTAGAAGCGGCTGATCGCGTATTGGCTAGCATGAAAGCGGCAAGTTAAGCCTAAGCTTTAGTATTTAAGCCGTTTAAACATAACAAAGGGACGCCAATGCGTCCCTTTGCTTTTATTAGATTTAGTTAACTTTGTGTCACTTTAATAACGATCAGACTTTTTAGAACCTAAAGCCGATTTAAATATTTTCGCAGCTACCATGAATTGTAAGGTCAAGTGGATATGCTCAATAACGTGCTAAGGCCAACCCATCAAGCCCAGCGCAATAAGTTGCTTACCACAATACGTTAACCAAACGAGTGAGCCTAAAAGCAAAAGACTCCAGATAACAAATGTCATTTTCCTCTACTCCAAAACACAATATCCAGTATTGATACCCAAACAAGCTCAAGACGCAGAATTCTGCAGGACTGAGTGCTAAGAGCACTCTACTTCCTAGCGGGCACTCATTCAAAAGGCAAGCATTAAAAATGCCTGCCTACATAGGCATGACAATTCAGGAATAACGACCTGAATAAAAATTAATTGAAGAATATGCAAACTAACTGCTTAGACTTTAATCGTAGATCTCACTTTTAACGCGGTAATCAAATCAAACAATACAGTTAATAACGCTGCAATAATCACAATAACCAATATATAAAACTAATTAGCAACCCAAAAGCATGAGATAGACATCACAAAGAAGCATTAAATTGAGTTACAGCTAACAGTTGCGTTCTCTAGCCCATTATGTTCTGATCCGCACGCGCTAACACGGCTAGCTTAATTTAGCCTTGATATGCCCAATCTTTAGGTTGACTCAAGTCGCCCTACGACATCAAAACAGCAGTTGGAATTGCAGTTATGTTAAATACCTTTCTCATCTTACTGGCCGTGCTCGCATTGCTCAGTATTATTTTCGAAGAAGTGACCCACCTTAATAAAGCAAAAACCACCTTATTCTTTGGTTGTATCTCTTGGGTAGCGCTGTTTATGGCTGCAGGGGAACCAGCTAATGAGAAAATCGTTGCCCATCAGCTCAATGAAAATTTGCTCGAGATTGCCACACTTTGGCTCTTTCTGATGTCGACCATGACCTTCGTAGCATATTTGAATGCTAAGGGTATGATCCAAATCATGGTGCAAAAGCTGTTTCCGCAGAAAGTATCAGTGCGTATGTTAATGATCCAAGTCGCCCTATTTGCACTCGTGCTCTCAGCATTTTGTGATAACGTCACCGCGACTTTAGTGTCTTTAGGTTTATTAACCACCTTTAAACTCGACAAGCAAATGCGCCGTAGAATGGC
This sequence comes from Shewanella sp. DC2-4, assembly GCF_013248875.1. Lineage (NCBI taxonomy): Bacteria > Pseudomonadati > Pseudomonadota > Gammaproteobacteria > Alteromonadales > Shewanellaceae > Shewanella > Shewanella sp. DC2-4. The sequence continues at coordinate 3,058,421 of NZ_JABRVR010000002.1, forward strand.
AGTGTTGATTATCTTCGCGGTGAACTCAGGCGGTGTAGCCCTGATCACTGGCGATGTGACGACACTGATGATCTTCTTAGCTGGACATGTGCATATGTCTGAACTGCTGATGTTATTTATCCCATCGGCCGTGAGCGTGATTTTACTGGCAACTCTGTTCTCACTCAAAGCCGAAGGTGTTGTGAGCACGACGCCAATCAAACATACTTATCAAACCGTTGATGTATTGATTGCCCTCGTCTTCTTCTGCACCATTTTAATGACCATGCTACTCAACATATTGTTTGGTATCCCGCCAGTGTTAACCTTCTTAACGGGTCTATCAATTATGTTCCTGATTGGCCATACCACGCGCAGTGATAAAGAAGAAATCAAGATCCTAGAGTATATTCGCCAAGTTGAATACGACACTCTGTTGTTCTTCTTAGGTATTTTACTGCTCGTTGGTATGCTTAAAGAAATTGGCACCTTAGACATGTTGACTGAAGCTTATACTCAGTTTAATCCAAACATCTCTAACTTCGTCACTGGTATGGGCTCAGCCTTAATTGATAACGTACCGCTAACAGCGGCATTGTTAAAAGCCAATCCAGTGCTGAGTACTCCTGAATGGCTTGGCTTGACTTACAGCGTCGGAGTCGGTGGTTCACTGCTGATTATCGGTTCAGCATCAGGTATTGTAGCCATGAGTAAAGTGAAAGAACTGACTTTTGTGAGTTACTTGAAATATGTTCCTGCACTTTTCCTCTGCTACAGCGTCGGTTACGCACTGACCCTATTCTTAGCCAACAGACTGTTTGATTAAGTTGAGATTAGCTGAGATCAAAAAAGGCGCCTAGTGCGCCTTTTTTATCAACTACTTATTCATTGTTACCACAAATAACCGCTAGCATGACTTATCGTAATACCTGATTAGATTGCGGGCACCTTAAACTGGGTTCCTTGAATATCTAACACTATGTCCCTTGGACGAATAGAGATGATTTTCAGCTTACCAGCAATCATATCCCCTTCTTGTAACTCAGCACCGTCTACATTCAGCCATCTCTGGGCAGGGTCGCTGGAATAAACATGAGCAACGATATTAAATTCAGGCACTTGTAATTGCAGACCTGCGGGTAATTGGCCGTATTTCGGAATTTCATCCACAGCAGTTTTGGGGATCGGATCTAATTTAGCTTCAGTGACATTCGTCTCTGCAGCATTAACATATTCCACATCCTTTAATGCATTTTGAAAGGAAGCCACTAACTTATCTTCATCGCGACTTTTATTGGTCTCTAAACCGACATCTTCCGCCGCGGCACTGACTTGCTGACGCAGGGCTTCAAGACTCGCTAGACCCGACTCATTGGCATTAGCGCCTAACATCATAGGCTGCTGTGCTTGCGTCTCTGCTGGCACAACCGCTTCCTGACTTGCCGCATCGACTTGGGCTGACGTCGACATATAATCTGCGTAGCTTGAATCACTAAAACCCGAATTGCTATCACTTTGAGCCGGCATGCCAACAGAATTGGTCGTTATATTCGCGCTAGCATTCATTTGAGGCGCATTTGATACTACAGTCTCAGCCTGAAATTGCGGCGATACCGTTAGCTCGGGTAAAGTCTGCGTCCGAGGAAGCGCTACTTTCCCAGCAAGCCGAACACCTGAAGCAGCACTGGGCTCAACTTGGAGCTCAGAGGCAGATCCAACCGAGTTAGACTGAAGCTCATTTTTAATCCCAGTCGAAGCTGGCAATGATGACGTTGATGGCAGTACGTTAGCCACTGCCACAGTATCACTTTGGGGAAGTCGAGTTTTATCCCAAACGCTTAATCCCCAAGCCACACCAATTCCTGCGGCAACTGCAACGACTAATATAGACAGTTTTCCTATCGGCACACCCGATTTACGAGGCTGTGGATAATTCGCCCTTGGCGTCATCACAGCATCAGGTAACGGTGATTGTTGCTGTTGTTTATTGCGGGTTACGGCATCGAGTAAAATGGACATCAGCTGCGCGCCCCATCATCAGTTAACCTTGGGCCTTGCTGACTTAAATACAAATTTAATCTCACTAATGTTTGATTCCCTGCAATACCATCGGCTTTTAATCCATGCTGACTTTGGAAGGTTTTAAGATCATTTTCCAATTGCACATCAAATTGATTAACCCGACGGGGGCTACGACCATTCACATGGGCTAACGCATTCTCTAACCACTGTAATTGACCAGGACTCGATTTTTGACTGATATCCATCATAGGCAAATTAGGTGCTTGCCATAATATTTCGAAGGTGCCACTGAAATGTTGATTAAACCAAGCTCTATCAACCCAAAGTTGTTGCTCACCCAGTTGCATCAGTAATTGTTCCCCCTCTACCGCAAGCACTGCACCATAAAAATCTTGTTGCTTGTCATCAACCAAATACACGACAGCCGGATAATTAAGCCGAGTCAGTGACATCCAGTTACCCTGCTGTTGATAGCAAGCTAATCCTTGCTCAACCGCCGATTGGCAAGCCGTCAAGCCTTTATAGGGCACTTTGCCCCACACGCTAAATAAACCTGCAAAAGCAGTATCGATATTGCGACTCTGATTAATCGCCTCGTTTAACAGACGCTGATTGGGATCGGGAATGGAAGTCTGACCGCTTGGTTGATTAGTCGGTTTTACTGACTTATCAGCGATGTCTTCCCCGCCCAAGGTTTGAGCATTTAATGACGCCACATTAATTGGCACAGACTCAGAAACCAAATTGGACGCTGGCGCCGTATTGACTGACTTATCAGTAAATAACCAATAAGACACACCAAACGCAACACATAACGCCGCAGCGGTTGCTGTCGGCCACAGATATCTATTTTGAGTCGGTTCTTCTTCACCTAATACTTCAGCCGCAGCTTGCCGCACCATATGATGATCTATGGGCACCCGCGATTGTGCATAGCCTGCCATCAGTGAACGTTCACATAAGAGGTTAATTAATCGAGGAATGCCGCCACTGTATTTCTGCAAAACGTTAACGGCTTTACGGGTGAATAAAGGCTCAAACCGCCCTGCCACTTGCAAACGATGCAGCACATAGAGGGCGATTTCATCTTCATTGAGCGGCAATAAATGATAACGAGCCGTGATCCGCTGGGCTAACTGACGCAATTCTTGGCGCTTCAATAACAGCTGTAATTCCGGCTGACCGATTAAAATCACCTGCAGTAACTTCTTAGTGTCCGTCTCCAAATTAGTCAGAAGACGCAATTGCTCCAGCACCTCAGGACGTAAATGCTGTGCTTCATCGATAATGAGCACGGTATTACGACCTTTGCTGTGATTCGCCAATAAAAAACGGCTCAAGTGATCAGTCAATTGCTTGAGTGTAGGATTATCGCCGTAGGAAATCTTAAGCTCATCACAAAGCGTTGCGAGTAATTCAAGCTCAGTTAACGACGGATTAAGGATAAAAGCAGTATCGGTATTGTCGGGCAATTGCCCAAGTAAACAGCGAGATACTGTTGTTTTACCCGTGCCGACTTCCCCTGTTAACAACACAAAACCGCCCGTTTCCCCTAACCCATAGGTTAAATGGGCTAACGCCTCTCTGTGCCTATCACTCAGAAACAAATAATGGGGATTGGGTGCAATTGAAAAAGGGTTATCGCTGAGTCCGTAAAAGGCCTTGTACATACCACCAATCATCCTAATTTAAAAATAACGCCCCACGTTAAAGCGTCCTAATGTTATTGTCAAAATATCTGCAACATCAATGTGACAGATAAGTGCGCAAATATCTCGCAACGACTTTATCCATCATCTTAATGAGCGTGATAAGCTATGTTCATGACACATTAGCCGAATCTTGCCTGTGAAAATATATCTCGTCGGCGGTGCTGTACGTGACAGCCTGCTCAATCTTCCCATTAAAGATAAAGATTACCTCGTCGTTGGAGCAACACCAGAACAAATGCTGCAACAGGGTTACCGCCAAGTGGGTAAAGATTTCCCCGTATTTCTACACCCTAAAAATCAACAAGAATATGCTTTAGCCCGAACCGAACGAAAAATTGGTCTGGGTTATGGTGGTTTTAGTTGCCACGCCAGCCCTGATGTGACTTTAGAACAAGATTTGTTGCGCCGAGATCTAACCATCAATGCCATCGCCCAAGATGAAAAGGGCAACTTATATGATCCTTTTAATGGTATTGAGGATATTAACGCGCGCCTGTTACGCCATGTGTCGGATGCTTTCGTTGAAGATCCACTGCGAGTGTTACGCGTTGCCCGTTTTGCCGCAAGGTTTCATGCCTTAGGATTTCAAATTGCCGCAGAAACCCTGGCACTGATGCGTCAAATTAGCGCAAGCGATGAGCTTAGCGCTTTAACGGCGGAGCGAGTTTGGCAAGAAGTTGATAAAAGTTTAGGCGGACCTCACCCAGAAGTCTTTTTTGAGGTACTGCACCAATGTGGCGCACTCGAAGTCCTGTTCCCTGAAATTCACGCCTTATTTGGCATACCTCAACCTGAAAAATGGCATCCTGAAATAGATACTGGCGTGCATACCTTAATGGTGCTCGCTCAAGCTGCACTGCTCACTGAGGATAAAAGCGTTCGGTTTGCCGCCCTAGTGCATGATTTGGGTAAAGCTCTGAGTCCAAAAGAGCATTTACCAAAGCATCACGGCCACGGCCAAAAAGGCTTGCCACTCATAAAAGCACTCTGTACCCGTTTACGAGTACCGAATGAGGCACGCGATCTGGCGTTACTCGTCAGCGACCAACATCAGAACGTCCATCAGGCATTCGAGCTCAGAGCCGAAACTATCGTTAAAATATTCGATAAAGCTGACTTTTGGCGTAAACCAGAGCGCTTAACGCAACTTATATTAGCTTGCACCGCAGATATGCGTGGCCGCACAGGATTTGAAAACATCCCATATCCTCAGGGAGAGTATTTAACTCAGTGCTTCACTGTCGCCAATAATGTCGATATTGCCGCCATCATTGCCACTGGTTTCCAAGGTGCAGAGATAAAACAAGCCTTAAATTTACATCGAGTTGAAGCCGTCAGTCAGTTTAAACAAAAAATGCAAACAAAACTGCCGATGGACAACCAGTAATTTGTAAAAGATTTGTAAGTCGTGCATCACTGCATGGTGAATAATGCCCCTTTTTACGATTAGAAATGTCGATATCACATAGAAAAAAAGCTTTTAAAAAAAATTTATATGCCTATAGTGGTTAAACACATTAATATTCGTAGCAAATTAAAATAGCTATGTCATAATTAGGCAGTTTCGCTTACAAAGTAACGAAACATTCAAATCCAACCTATTTTAAGGGATTTTTTACAATGAACAAAAAAGTACTGATGATTGCTGGTTTAGCAATGACTGCCCTACTAGGTGGTTGCGCGAACACTACTGCTCTGGAAGAAAGCGTTGCAACTCTGGGCAACAAAGTTGATCAATTGTCAGCTGATGTTGGTTCTCTGAAATCAGAGCAAAGCAAACTGTCTGCAGACGTTAAAGATGCAAAAGCAGCATCTATGGACGCACAAGCAGAAGCTAAACGCGCAAACGACCGTTTAGACAACGTTGCTTCTCGTTACAAGAAGTAATGAAAGGTAATTTAGCTTACTATTTAGTAAGTTAAGACAAAAGGCTTAAGAAAGATGAAAGCGATAAGCACATCAATCTAAGCCTTTTTTTATACCTGCAATTCAAGATTGCCATGCAAAGAATAGCGAATGCTGCAATACAAAATCGCTAAATTGGTTTTAAACTTCCAAAGGCATGTTAAAGGCGATTCGCCTACCTCCCCCTAAAAGTTAGCCTTGGCATACTTCTGTATAAACGAGTGCTATTCCTCTTTTAAATAAAGTCGCGTTATTAATCTAAACTTCTCGTTTGCATTTTTAAGCATCCCTAACAATCAGCCTCATCTATCATAAAAAATGTATTTATGGGAAGTGAAAGCTATTAATTTAAAGCACAGCTATAGATAAAAAAATCGAGGCTATATGGGAAACAAAGGCAATAAGAAGGTTGTATTTGTCACTGAACAAATAGGCCTAAAGTTAAAAACAATAACACCTCCAGCCTATCCAACATAAAAATAACATAAAAACGTCAAACAGAATCATAGACTTGAGTAATATAGCCTTTTAAAACATCAAAAAACCATCTAACTAAGCCTATGAATTGTCTTAAAATTAACCGCATCGACTGCAAGTTTTAACCTATAGCGATTCACTCACGCGTTTATGTGCTAAGACTAATACATAGTCAATTTCTAGCGACTCAAAATGATTAGCTTGAATATCGTGTTTCATCTTGTCAGTTGCACGCCACGCATAGGGTGCCATATCCAATAACGTTAATGCCTGTTCACCTGTAACTGATAAAGTAAAGCGCAGTGACTGAGTTTCTTTTACCAATAATGCTGAGGGTAAATTCACTTGGAAAGGTTTTTCAGCCAAGTCGGAATAAATATATTCTCTAAGTTGCCATAGATGTCGTGGCCCAGACATAACCAGTAACATGGTCCCATCGTCTTTCAATACCCTGACAGACTCCTTTCCCTTTAACGGCCTATCAATAACAGTAATAAAATCCACACAATTATCAGCAAAGGGTAATTTTTTTAGAAGAGCTTAAACACAAGATCCCAGGAGTCTGCGCTTTTGCTGCAGCAAAAATAGCATTTTCTGCGTCCGCTACACCCACGTACTGGACGTTTCGCGGATTTTCGACCTCTGCCAACTTGGAAGCTAAAGCACGCAAATAGAAGCCCTCAGCGCATTCATAATCCAATAAACAAGCGTCAGGCTTGATAGAGCCCGTGATTAACTCAGCCAGTTTATCGATTAAAGGCGAAAAGATGCCTGATTCGAGAAGAAAACGCTTAGCCCTAACTTGCTCGCGCGAATCCCCTGTCGGCTTTTGGCGTTGTGGTTTAGTAAAAACCCAATACCCTTGCTCATTCCGATCAAAGTGATGCTTATTTGCACAATAAAAACCTTGTGAGGCTTTGTGTTGTTTTAACGTAAGTCCGCAGGTTGGACACTGATATTCGAGACCCATATAAAGCTCCAAAAATAAGTTAAGCTTCAGAAAAATGAGGAAGCTCCAAAAACAAAAATCGGGTACTTGACCCGATTCTATTATTCATAATTTCACTATAATGACTAAGCTGGAATGACTACAAAAAAATAAATCCACACAGCACAGCACCCAGTGCCAAACGGTAAATAACAAACGGGGTCATTCCCATGCGGCTGATGATTTTCAAGAAATAATGAATACATGCATAAGCTGCAACAAAGGAAATCAAAGTGCCTAAGATCAATGCTTGATAATCAATTGGCAGCGCGCTTTCCGCCAAATCTTTACCCACTAAAATTGCCGCGCCTAAGCTCACAGGCACTGACATTAAGAATGAAAAGCGAGCCGCAGCATCTCGACTCAAACCTAGCATTAGCGCCGCGGTCATAGTGGCACCAGAACGTGAAGTTCCAGGGATTAAAGCAAGCGCCTGCGCGAAACCAATTAACAAGGCTTTGCGCCATCCAGTCTGATAGATGGTTAAATCGCGGCGCGACATCTTATCTGCCCACCACAGCAATAAACCAAAAACGACTGTCGTGACCGCGATAACCTCTGTATTACGCAGGTGAGTTGCAATAAAATCCTTAGCCATAAAACCAAAAAATACAGCGGGTAACGTCGCCAGAATAATCCACCATGCCAGCTTGCTGTCTTCGGATTGCTGACCTTTAAAAATGCTTGCAACCCAAGCATTAAACATAGTCCATAACTCGTGTCTAAAATAAATCACCACAGCAAATAACGACCCCGTATTCACCGCCACGTCGAATGACAAACCTTGATCTTCCCAGCCTAAAAGCTGAGCAGGCAGAATTAAGTGGGCAGAACTAGAAATAGGTAAAAACTCAGTTAGCCCTTGAATAAGCGCTAAAATAATGACCTGAAACGTATCCATGACAATCCTATCAATAAATTAAAACGTCAGCCCTTGGGGCCATTCAAACATCACAGGCCAAAGCCGCTGTGACTCTTTATCATACTCTTGCCACAAACTGGCATAGCTTTTATCAACCACGGGATGAATCAATTCCGGCGCTAACTCGGCTAATGGCCATAGCACAAAGGCATTATTAACTATCTCTGCACGGGGGAGCGTAACGGGCGTTTCACATACCACATGGTCATAAAGCAGCAGGTCTAAATCTAAAGTTCTTGGGCTAAATTTCTTCGCCCCGACAAGCCGGCCGTGATTCTGCTCGATTTGCTTAAACTGCGCAACTACCGCAGCAATATTAAGGTCAGTTTCAGCACTAACAACCATATTCAGAAAGTTAGTGCCACTAAAACCTACCGCTTCACTTTCATACATGGATGAGAGACGCAGCGGCCCAAAACACGCTCGCAGTGATATTAATCCCGCTTGCAAATGCTGTTCAGGCTCGATATTACTACCTAGACTGATATAAATACGTGCCATGCAATGTCCGATTTATCTGAAGATAAACATGATTTCTTAATCAACAGTAGAGTTGATCAAACTCTTATCTAACGTGAACGCTCTATCTCAACGCCAACCGATGCGGCAGTAGCGACTGCCCCCGGCTTCATCACGACAACTTTCACCCAAGTCACGTTAAATTCTTGAAGTAAGCAATCCGCTACGCGCTCGGCAACCGTTTCGATTAACTCGATTGGATACTCAGTAATAAGTTCTGTTAATCGATTGGAAACTGTCTCATAGCAAAGCGCATATTGATAATCGTCTGTCGCGGCGGCAGGTTTGTTATCCCACGCCATATCTAAATCTAGCAACAGGCTCTGATGGATTGTCTTTTCCCACTCGTAGACACCAATCACAGTATCAACGCGTAATTGCCGTATAAGTACTTTATCCATGCTTTCTCCAACTAACTTACTACTATGAGGTCTGATAAGCTAAAAGCGATCCTAGCTGTATAATCCGCAATCTTCTGACAGATAACTAATTTGCTTTCTACTCGAGCCAATCCACAGTAGGATAACGCCCTAAAAGGATTTGCTCATTCAGAAAATATCTCAACCTCAAATGGGCGAGTTATTCCACAAACCTATAGCGGGATTGACAACTGAGTCAGCTTTTTAAATTGTTGCGCGATAATACCTTAAGACGCGTAAGGAAACCAATGTGAGTCCATTAACACTGACACTTTTGATGATTTTGGCCGCCTATTTGGCTGGTTCAATCTCGAGTGCTGTGCTGGTTTGTAGAATGAGGGGTTTACCCGATCCAAGATTACAGGGTTCAGGTAATCCGGGAGCTACCAATGTACTGCGAATTGGCGGCGCGAGTTCGGCTGCCATGGTGTTGTTTTTCGACATGCTCAAAGGCGCCCTGCCATCTTATTTAGCCTATCTGATGGGCATAGATGCAGTCTCACTCGGACTTATCGCTATCGCCGCCTGCCTTGGGCATATTTATCCCGTATTTTTTGGATTTAAGGGGGGGAAAGGTGTCGCAACAGCTTTTGGTGCTATGGCTCCCATTGGCGATGATTTAGCCATTTGCTTAATGGCATCTTGGATTGTTCTACTCTTAATTAGCCGCTACTCGTCCCTTGCAGCCATTCTGACGGCATTGCTTGCACCACTTTATACTTGGTGGTTAGACGACAGATTTACCATTCCCGTTGCCATGCTATCGACGCTTATCATTATTCGTCATAAAGACAATATCCAACGGCTACTTAAAGGTGAAGAGTCCAAAGTTTCACGTAAAAAAACACCTAAAAAATCTTAATGTGACAACATTATTCCAATAAAAAACTGCGCTATAAGCGCAGTTTTTTTGTCTCAACATAACCTATCAACATCAAAGGCGTTTTATGCCACAGGTGGCAAGGTATCTAACGGCCATCTTGGCTGACCTTTTACCGCCAAATCTTCGTGTTGCCCCGCTTTTAAACGCTGCAATCCTGCAAAGGCAATCATAGCGCCGTTATCGGTACAAAACTCACCACGGGGATAAAACACTTGTCCACCAAGCGAGCTCATCATTTCGGCCAAGGTTTCTCTTAAGCGCGTATTCGCACTCACGCCACCGGCGATCACTAAGCGGTTATAGCCTGTTTGCTTCAGTGCACGGCGACATTTAATCGCTAGCGTATCAACCACAGCTTCTTCAAAAGCACGCGCAATATTGGCACGAGTCTGTTCATCGTCAGGTTCGGCAGCAATGGTATTAGCGGTAAAGGTTTTTAGACCCGAAAAGCTAAAATCGAGTCCAGGTCTATCGGTCATAGGCCGCGGAAACTTATACCCTGCAGGTAAACCTTTAGCAGCAAGCTTTGCTAAACGCGGACCGCCGGGATAATCCAGCCCCATTAACTTCGCTGTTTTATCAAACGCTTCACCCGCAGCATCATCAACAGACTCGCCTAATACTTCATAGCGGCCAATCCCGTCGACTTTAACCAACATAGAATGGCCACCAGAGACCAATAAGGCCACAAATGGGAACTCGGGCGCGTCATCTTCAAGCATAGGCGCCAGTAGATGTCCTTCCATATGATGCACACCAATGGCAGGCTTGTCCCAAGCAAATGCCAGAGACCGCCCCACACAGGCGCCAACAAGCAAAGCACCAATCAAACCTGGGCCCTTGGTATAGGCAATCCCATCGAGATCAGCAATTTCAGTATTCGCATCTTTCAGCGCTTGACGAATAAGCGGCACAATTTTACGCACATGGTCACGTGACGCCAACTCAGGCACCACACCACCATAGTCAGCATGCAGCTTAACCTGACTGTATAAAGTATGAGATAATAAGCCCAGTTCATCGTCATAGACGGCGATACCTGTCTCGTCACAGGATGTTTCAATACCTAAAACCCGCATGGTGTCTCATCAATTGCTAACTAAAGGGCGCCAATTCTACCTGCAAGCGCTCAATTACTCCAGTCACGCAGGCCATATTGAGTCCACTATAGGACTGAGCTCAGTTTTAGGGCTTTACAAGCCTAGGTGTCTCGGTATAAAATTCCGCACCATTTTAAATAGACTTGGTTCGAGCAATTGAACCAGAACAACCTACACCTAAGGGGTGATGGCGTATGCCAATTATTAAAGTACGTGAAAACGAACCATTCGACGTAGCTCTGCGTCGTTTCAAGCGCTCTTGTGAAAAAGCTGGTATTTTAGCCGACGTGCGTGCTCGTGAATTCTACGAGAAGCCAACTACTGCACGTAAGCGCGCAAAAGCAGCTGCAGTTAAACGTTTAGCTAAGAAGCTTTCTCGCGAAAACGCACGTCGCGTACGTTTATATTAATCTCATATGAGCCTAATTGATCAGCTAAAAGACCATATGAAACAGGCCATGATCGCCAAAGAGAAGGCGCGCTTGAGCACTATTCGTATGGCATTAGCCGCCATCAAGCAGATTGAAGTGGATACACGCGAATCTCTGACTGATGAACAGGTTATAGCGGTCTTAACCAAAATGGTGAAACAACGTCGTGACTCGATTGCTCAATTTGAAGCAGCGGGTCGTAACGAGTTGGCCGACGTGGAAGCAGCAGAGATTCAAGTTATTGAAGCTTTCCTGCCTACCCCTCTTACAGAGGCGGAAATCGCGGCGCTCATCGATGCAACTATTGTAGAAGTAGGTGCATCCGCCATGGCGGATATGGGCAAAGTAATGGGAGCATTGAAATCTAAAGTGCAAGGACGTGCAGACATGGGCGCTATCGGCGCTATGATCCGTGCTAAATTGCAATAATTAGCGTTTCACTGTATGAACAAGCCGTGCCTATGCGCGGCTTGTTTGTTTAAATTCGCGCAAGGCGGGATTTTAAGCACTCAATGGCAATACCTCGTGATTTTATCAATGAGCTAATCGCTCGCACTGACATAGTCGAACTTATCGATCGTAAAGTGCCCTTGAAAAAGGCGGGTAAGAACTACTCGGCCTGTTGTCCTTTTCATAGCGAAAAATCACCTTCGTTTACCGTCAGCCGTGATAAACAGTTCTATCATTGCTTTGGCTGCGGTGCTCACGGCAACGCCATCGATTTTGTGATGGAGTATGACCGACTCGATTTTATTGATGCCATTGAAGATTTGGCGGGCCAGCTTGGATTAGAGGTTCCCAGAGAACAAGGCACAGGCAAGCGACATGATGACGGTTTAAGTCGTGACTTATATCAACTCATGGAAGAAGCAAGCCTTTACTTTCAAAACCAACTTAGACAACACCAAGATAAACAAAAAGTTATCGATTATCTTGCCTATCGCGGTTTATCCGATGATGTAGTAGAACATTTTGGTATTGGCTTTGCGCCAGACGGTTGGGATGGCTTATTGGGCCGCTATCGTCAGAATCAAGATGCACAGGATAAGTTACTGACTGCAGGTATGTTAATTAGCAACGACAGTGGGAAACGTTACGACAGATTTCGTGACCGCCTCATGTTTCCTATCCGCGACAGGCGCGGACGAGTCATTGGTTTTGGTGGCAGAGTTTTAGGTGATGGCACACCCAAATACTTGAATTCTCCAGAAACGCCCATATTTCATAAGGGCAATGAGCTTTATGGTCTCTATGAACTAAAGCAGCGCTATCGCGATCCAGACAAAGTACTGATCGTTGAAGGCTATATGGATGTGGTGGCATTGGCGCAATTTGGCGTCGATTATGCTGTCGCATCATTAGGCACCTCGACCACAGCAGAGCAATTTCAGCTTTTGCTGCGCAGCGCTAAAGAAGTGATTTGCTGTTACGACGGCGACAGAGCAGGTACTGAAGCGGCATGGCGCGCCTTAGAAACGGCATTGCCATTATTAAAGCCGGGCGATCAAGTGCGATTTATGTTCCTGCCTCAGGCCGAAGATCCTGATTCTATGGTACGTAAAATTGGTAAAGATGCATTTGAAACCTTAATGGACTCTGCCATTGCACTACCCGAGTTTCTGTTTGATACGTTAGCGACAAAATACGGTACAGATAAAGGCAACTTAGCGAAACAAGCTTTTATCTTAATTGAAAAAATTCAAGACACTGTGCTGCAAAATTTACTACTTGAGAACTTAGCTCACAAGTTAGGAATGAACAGCTCTGAAGATATGAAAAAGAAGCTAGGCTTTAGCGTGAAACAAGCTAAACCAATGGCAAGTAAAGGATTAAAAGGACGCGGAACACCATTGCGACTCGCCATCGCACTGTTAGTACAACATCCTAAACTGGGTATGGGTTTACCCCCACAACCCGCACTCGCCCACTTGCAGATGCCAGGCATAGAATTGCTGCCACTGTTATTGGAGATGACTCGAGAGCAAACGTTAAACAGCGCACAACTACTTGAACAATTCCGAGAGCACCCCTACAGCGGCACTCTCCATAAATTGGCCCAATGGGACCATCAAGTGGCGGATGAAAACTTGCTCGAAAAGTTTAAACAAACCCTAGTTTGGTTGAACAATCAATATATTGAACAACGATATCAGGAATTGAGTCTAAAACAGACTCATACAAAAGAAGAGAAGATACAGCTCTCGAAGCTGATCTCAGTCATGAAAGGGTTAAACTGAGGCAAAAATGTCCTCATTCGCTGCCCCAGTGACTAGCACAGATATGTGCACACGGCTATAATTGACGATTTGCGCGGCACTTGGCTTATGCTAAGTGTCCGTCGTTGTAACAGTTTCCCAACTTGGATGATATCTATGGATCATACTCCGCAGTCGCAACTTAAGCTGTTGCTTGCCAAAGGTAAAGAGCAAGGTTACTTAACCTATGCAGAAGTGAACGATCACTTACCTGCAGACATGGTCGATTCTGACCAGATCGAAGATATTATCCAGATGATAAATGACATGGGTATCCGGGTGTTCGAAGAAGCCCCCGATGCCGATGACATGATGATGTCGGAAGACAACACAGACGAAGATGCAGCAGAAGAAGCCGCCGCAGCACTGGCAACAGTAGAAAGCGAACTTGGCCGCACAACCGATCCCGTACGCATGTACATGCGTGAAATGGGTACCGTTGAGCTTCTGACCCGCGAAGGCGAAATTGTTATCGCCAAACGCATCGAAGAAGGCATCAACACAGTTCAAAGTTCAGTCGCCGAATACCCACAAGCGATCGCTATGATCCTTGAGCAATTCGACCAATTTGAAGCCGACGAACTGCGCTTATCTGATATTATCTCTGGATTTGTAAACCCGGACGAAGATGACGTCGCCCCGACCGCCACTCACATCGGCTCAGAATTATCTGAAGAAGAGCTGGACGATGAAGATGACGAAGAAGATGACGATGACAGCGAAGATGAAGAAGAAGGCAACAAAGGGCCTGATCCTGAAGAAGCTCGTGAAAGATTCGGTCAACTCAGAGCCGCTTACGAAAGCGCACTGAAAATTATCGAAGCTAAGGGCCGTGAACACCCTGAATCGGTAAAAGCCCTCTTCGAAATCGGCGAAATCTTCAAAGAATTCCGCTTAGTGCCTAAGCAGTTTGACCGTTTAGTCAAAAGCATGCGCACTATGATGGACCGCGTGCGTGTTCAAGAACGTTTAGTATTAAAACTGTGCGTTGAACAAGCCAAAATGCCGAAGAAAAACTTCGTCAAATTCTTCACTGGCAACGAAACCAACCTCGATTGGTTCAACACTGAGAAAGCCTCAACGAAACCTTATGCCGAAGGCCTAAGAATGGTTGAAGATGACGTCATTCGTTGTCGTACCAAGCTTGCAGCAGTTGAAGAAGAAACCGGCTTAGCAATTTCTGCTATAAAAGACATCAACCGTCGTATGTCAATCGGTGAAGCCAAAGCTCGCCGTGCGAAGAAAGAAATGGTTGAAGCCAACTTACGTCTGGTAATTTCTATCGCGAAGAAATACACCAACCGTGGTCTGCAATTCTTGGACTTAATCCAAGAAGGTAACATTGGCTTAATGAAAGCCGTGGATAAATTCGAATACCGTCGTGGTTACAAATTTTCGACCTATGCAACTTGGTGGATCCGTCAGGCGATTACCCGTTCTATCGCCGACCAAGCGCGCACGATTCGTATTCCAGTACACATGATCGAAACGATCAACAAGCTGAACCGTATCTCTCGCCAAATGCTACAGGAAATGGGCCGCGAGCCTTCACCTGAAGAACTGGCTGAGCGTATGATGATGCCGGAAGATAAGATCCGTAAGGTACTGAAAATAGCTAAAGAACCTATCTCCATGGAAACCCCAATCGGTGACGATGAAGATTCGCATTTAGGTGATTTTATCGAGGATACAACCCTCGAATTACCACTGGATTCTGCGACCAGCGAAAGCTTGAAAAACGCCACTCACGAAGTGTTAGCAGGTCTAACCGCCCGTGAAGCGAAAGTACTGCGTATGCGTTTTGGTATCGATATGAACACTGACCACACACTTGAAGAAGTGGGTAAACAGTTCGACGTGACCCGTGAACGTATTCGTCAGATTGAAGCTAAGGCACTGCGCAAACTGCGTCACCCTTCACGCTCAGAAATCTTAAAATCGTTCCTAGATGAATAGGCTGTTACAAGCCTAAAGTCAGCTAAGATGGATTAAAGCCCTGCCCATGCAGGGCTTTTTATTGTCTTTATCACCTCAATTTATGCACAAGCACAACATCGAAGCCTTAAATTTAGGCGACAATAGCATTTAAGTTGATTAACAGATAACCAATTGAATCAGTTGCGTGAATTTCCAGCCAAAACACGGGTGACAAGCGTAAGTAAGCTTAGTATACTTCCTCCCGCTTCAGGTAATGACGATTACCTTAAGTCGGCCCCTTAGCTCAGTTGGTTAGAGCACACGACTCATAATCGTTAGGTCCACGGTTCAAGTCCGTGAGGGGCCACCACCCGATTCAACGAAAAAGCCCATTGATTCAATGGGCTTTTTTGTATCTAAAAAACTGTTCTCCGCTAGTTATCACACAATATCCGTGTATTTACACATTCCCCTCGCTGAACTGTTTTAAATTTTTAGCCTATTCGATGTTATTTAAATATCCATAAAAATAGGCTCTTTGATAAGTGTTAAGCAGCAACACAATCAAAGAGCCTATTTAAAATCAATGAGCTAATTCCACAAATATCTGAGTGCTAGGTTTTTAACTTGCCTAACTGCTCATGTTGCTGCTTCACTAAGTTTGCTAAAACTACACTGCTTTGCTGTGCTTCACCCGCAAGACGCGCAAGTTCAGAAGCCGAATCAGAAATGCCTGTAATATTGCGATTAACCTCTTCAGTCACCGCGCTCTGCTCTTCTGCTGCTGCCGCGATATGGGTCACTTGGCCAGAAATTTCTTCAATCTGACTCACCATAGAGTTCAATGAGTTCAGCGCTTGCTCAGTTTGAGATACGGCCATTTGTGCCCGTTCCGCGCCTTTATCTATGATGCCAGAAGCACTTTGAACTTCTTTTTGCAGTGCATCGATAAGAGTACTAATATCATTCGTCGAGCTTTGAGTCTTAGATGCCAGCGCACGAACTTCGTCAGCCACCACAGCAAAACCCCGTCCTTGTTCACCCGCCCTCGCCGCCTCAATCGCCGCATTTAATGCCAGCAGGTTTGTTTGTGCGGCAATGGAGCTGATCACCTCAAGAATACGACTAATATTCATACTGCTGTCTGCGACTTTACTCACGGCCAGCTTAGCTTCCATTGACTCTTTAGACATAGTCGCCACAAAGCCCATCGCCTTAGTCAGACTTTCTTCACTGTGACGAATGTTGCGTGACATAGCTTCTGTTTCTGCAGCGGTTTGCTCAGACGCCTTAGCAACCTCAAGTGCGGTGGCACTCATTTGGTTTACGGCCGTTACCACACTCTCAATTTCACCATATTGACGATTGACACTATCACGCGTGAGCTGGGCAATTTTCGCTGAAGCTTGGCTTTCTTCCTGAGAACGACTCGCGAGGGTTTTAAGCTCGGCAATCAGGTTTTTCAGTTTATAAATAAAGGAGTTGAAACCTTTTGCTAACGCAATCAACTCTGCATGGGAGTCCACTTCTATCGATTGCGTTAAATCGCCATCAGCGCTTGCCAAGTGTTCTACACGGCCTTGGATCATCTTTAAGGGTGAAATAATGCTACGGATCACTAGGCTAATCGTAATCACAGCAGCAATCGACACGACAACACCGACCATGAGCAACAAACTTCCCAAGGAAGTTGCCATTTCATCCATGTCATTATTTAACACAATCGAACTCTTGTACGCCTGCGCAGTCGGCACTTGGATCACTAAGGACCACTCGGCATTCGCTAAAGGGATCTTTATTGGGTAGGCTACAATAATTTCATCATCGTTAACCATGTAACCAGAGTTCTTGTGTAACGAGATAATTTGTGAGGCAATAGCTGGATTTATTGACTCAGCTAAAGGACGAGCCTTTTTACTGTAATGACTTGCTGCAACCACTAAACCGCGGGTACTCAATAAAGTTACTTTCGCTTGCCCATCGTAGAGGCTCTTAGATAACTTATCGATAAGGGTTTGAAAAACGGGTAAGTTTAAATCAACACCGACCACACCGATAAACTGTTTACGCTTAAGCACAGGAACAGTTAGCGAGGTCATTAATGCTTTATTACCGGGAGTGATTTCGTATAAATACGGCTCCATTAGACAGGGCTTTAAGGTTTCTTTACCGCATAAATACCATTCTGCATCACGGATCCCAAATTCATTTAGGCTAGTAAGGTATTTTTCTGACGAATCTTCAACCTGTTGATGTGCAACAGTGCCATTGTCATCACGGGTATAGTAAACCTCTAGGGCACCTGATGTCGTGACACTGTGGCTGGAATTAATATTCAGAAACTCAGTATCGAGCCCATCATAACCATTAGGTTCAAACTGGGCATACATGGAGGAAACTTGCGCATTCTTCTTAAGCACAGCCGCCACAGTGAGTTCTAAACGATCACGCTTTAAGGGAAGTTCTTCTGCCGTACTCTCCACCATACCGGCAAAAGAGTAAGGAATACGATAGGCTTCGTTAATAAATCCAGCGACCATTTCGCCATATTCACCGGCGCGGGCTTCGAGTTTATCCCGCGTTTCAGTTTGTAGGGTATTTTGAACTTGATCCGATAATTGCGCGTTTTGAGCCGACAGTGTCCACCATAAACTGATAGATAAAATAGCCACTATCGATAAAAATAATGCTGATGTAATCCACAACAACTTAGTACTGATGGACAAATGCTTCATCTAGTAAACTCCCAAGAGAACGACAATAGCGTAATTATTTTGATCTACTTTATTTTTATACTTTCTATACAGCATTAAAAATAGCACTTAGGGTAAGAATTACCAGTACTTAAGATAAAGAGTTGTCAATGAAATGTAAAACTTTTGAATGACTAAATCAAAAAAAGGCCAAATTCAAATAAATGAATTCAGCCTTTAATATCAAACACTATTCTTGATTGAGTCTAGGATTAGCGTCCCCACAACCAAGCGGCGCCACGCACCCCCGATGAAGCACCATAATAATTTTTAACAACGGGTGTGTGGCACTCTCGGCCAACCACATAGAGCGGCAAAATTTTCGGTAATTCGGTATAAATAGCATCGATGTTAGACACGCCGCCGCCAAGGACGATAACATCAGGATCCATCATATTGATCACATGGGCCAATGAACGGGCTAAACGATCAATAAAGCGGTTAAATGCTTGAGTTGCCAGCGGATCTCCCGCTTGCATCATTTGGGCAATTTCAATACCGCTGTCAGCAACACCGCCCGCAGCGCGAAAGTCGCGAACAAAACCCGTTCCAGATATAAACGTTTCGATACAGTCTCTATTACCACAAAAACACGTCGTGGTATTAAATTCATCGGCTTTCATCCACGGTAAAGGATTATGACCCCACTCACCACCAATACCATTGCCACCATCATGTACTTGGCCTTTGATGGCGATACCAGCACCACATCCCGTTCCAATAATGGCACCAAATACAACTGACTTTCCTGCGGCAGCGCCATCTACCGCTTCTGATACGGCAAAACAGTTCGCATCATTAGCAATTTTTACTTTACGATTTAATCGAGTCCCCAGATCCACATCGAGTGGATGACCATTGATCCAAGTTGAATTAGCGTTTTTTACTAGGCCAGTAAAAGGAGAAACAACCCCAGGAATACCTATTCCGATAGTGGCGGTTTGCTGCAGGCTGTCTTCGACTTCAGTTACCAATGCAACCAAAGCATTGACTGTCGCAACATATTCTCTCGGTGTCGGGATGCGTTTACGAAAGACTTCGTTACCATCGCTATCTAATGCGACTACCTCGATTTTTGTGCCACCAAGATCGATACCAATTCGTAACATTCATATACTCCGTTTAAATATATTTAACGCAAAGCGGTGCATTAACAACCTGATGCATATCTGCAACTGTAGAGACGCTGCTAAGTAGAACTTTTCGTTTTAAAGTGATCTACATTAGAATTTCCAAGCGCACTATGCCTGCTGGACAAACAGCAATCAACCTCAATGTATTTAAATACACCATAGCGCATACCCGCACATGCCATTATCTGCTTATCCGATAGTACTGCGAATGTTCCTTGATTTATCCGCAGCAGAAAAACTTGGATAGAACTGTCCCCGCTTAAATCCACCTTAAAATTGATAAGGTCATTTGTAACAAAGTCTGTTTTTGCCTATGTCTGCCATTGGTTTGAATTGGTTATCGCCTTATACTTTTGAGCTCAAATATTAAAACAACAATGTTGGAAGCAAGCGATATGACTATTGGGACTGCTCCGGTAAGTAAAACACATTCATTTATGACTGTGTCTCTTATCGAATTATGGGAACGCTTTGGTTATTACGGCATGCAAGCGCTGATTGTGTACTTTATGGTGCAGCGCCTTGGCTTTGATGACTCACGTGCAAACTTAGTATGGAGTGCCTGTGCGGCACTTATTTATGTATCACCGGCGATTGGTGGCTGGGTTGGGGATAAAATCCTCGGCACCAAACGCACTATGCTGCTCGGTGCGGGGATCCTCTCTCTGGGTTATGCGCTAATGGCCGTACCCACTGAAAATACGTGGTTTATGTTTTCAGCGCTCGGCGTGATTGTGGTCGGTAACGGCCTATTCAAGCCGAATGCGGGTAACTTAGTCCGTAAGATTTACGAAGGTGACGACTCTAAAATCGACAGTGCTTTTACCATCTATTACATGGCGGTAAACGTGGGATCGACCTTCTCTATGTTACTCACGCCTTGGATTAAAGATTACGTTAACGCCCAGTATGGTAACGAATTTGGCTGGCACGCAGCCTTTGCCGTGTGCTGTGTCGGTATATTGGTGGGGTTAGGTAACTATGCACTCATGCGTAAGAGTCTAGTCCATTACGGTTCTGAGCCAGATACTCGCCCAGTGAACAAGAAAAACCTCGCGATTGTATTGGGTCTATCCGCATTGTCGGTTGTCGCTTCAGCCATTATTCTTGAATACGAAGCTGTTGCGCGCGTCTTCGTTTATGCAGCAGGCGTAGCCGTATTGGCAATCTTCTTCCACTTGATCCGCACCAGCGAAACCAGTGAAAGAGCTGGACTGATTGCAGCGCTGATCCTTACCGTGCAAACCGTGTTCTTCTTTATTTTCTATCAACAAATGTCAACGTCACTCGCGCTGTTTGCCCTGCGTAACGTGGATTGGGATTTTCAAGTTTTTGGTACCCACTTGTGGACTTGGTCACCTGCCCAGTTCCAAGCATTAAATCCATTATGGATTATGGTATTAAGTCCAGTACTCGCATGGAGCTATTCGTGGGCTGGACGCAATGATAAAGACTTTTCTATCGCGGCGAAGTTTGCCCTCGGTTTTGCCGTTGTGGCAATTGGCTTCTTTATCTATGGCTTTGCGGGCCAATTTGCAGTCAATGGTAAAACCTCTTCATGGATCATGATCTGGGGCTATGCCTCTTACTCTTTAGGGGAATTGCTGGTGAGTGGTCTTGGACTTGCCATGATTGCTCGCTACGTACCTGCACGTATGGGCGGCTTTATGATGGGTGCCTATTTCGTCGCATCAGGTATTTCACAGTATCTGGGCGGTGTGGTTGCTAACTTCGCCAGTGTCCCCAAGGATTTAGTCGACCCACTGCAAACCTTACCCGTATACACAAGTCTGTTTAATAAACTAGGTATAGCCGCTGTGGTCTGTACCTTTATCGCACTTGCGGTATTACCTCTGATGCGTCGCCTGACTGAGACTCACCATTCACATAACAATGCTGCTGATGATGATATTAGTGAAAGTGCTGCGGCATCGCTACGGGATGTGAAAGCCGAGCAGTAATGCTCGACTGACAATAGCGATTTTTCTATTGCATAACATTAACTGCCGATAGCCCTGCTATCGGTAGTTTTTTTATCACTTCATTCAACATCGTTTATACCCTTATATTGCTACTCATAACCAAATGAGCTTTAGCGAAAGTCATGCAATCCTACTGTGACTGGCTTAGCGCTGAGTTGCTGAGAATAAGAACTTCAGTTCCACATTATCGGCCCTCACACGCGGATGACTTCAGCCCCTCAATTTGTTACAAAGCAAGTATGAACTCGGACGCACTCGATTTAATAGCGCTGCTCAAGTGCAAACTCAAATTGACATAACTAATGAAATAACGAAGGGTAAAGAGTTAGCCGTTCAAGCTTGAGAAGCACGGAACTTAGCCCCATATCAATATCACTGAATACCTTTATTCATCAAGACTGAGCCGTTAACGCTTTTTCTTAGCAATGAGCCTAGCAATGCAACAAACAATACGCTAACACAGTTAGCACCTCTTGTTGTCGCTAGCAAAAACGGCAGTCACTTGGAGACACTATGTCACAGCAGACATCAATATTGGCCGATATTCCCTTCTCGCTATTGGAACTCGCGCCCATGCGCCAAGGCTCAAGCGTGGGTGAAACACTGCACAGCAGTTTGCAGTATGCCAAGGAAGCCGACAGACTCGGCTTTAATCGTTTTTGGTTTGCCGAACACCATAATATGCCCGGTATCGCTAGCGCGGCGACCTCGGTATTAATTGGCTATATTGCTGGCAATACTCAGCGTATTCGCGTCGGCGCGGGTGGGATTATGCTGCCAAACCATGCGCCTTTAGTGGTCGCCGAACAGTTCGGTACCCTTGAAAGCTTATATCCTGGTCGAATCGATTTAGGACTGGGCCGCGCGCCCGGCAGCGATCAAATTACCAGCCGAGCACTGAACCGTGATACCAGTCGCGCCGAACAATTCCCCGAAGAAGTCAGTGAATTACAAACCTTACTCGGCCCTTACAATGGTCGCCATGCGGTGCGAGCGATTCCCGGAGAAGGCACTAATGTGCCGATTTGGTTATTGGGATCGAGTCTCTTTAGCGCACAGTTAGCGGCGCAGCGCGGTTTACCCTATGTGTTTGCGGGCCACTTTGCACCACGCTTTCTCTACGATGCGATTGAAATCTATCGCCGCGACTTTAAACCTTCTCAAGTGCTTGATAAACCCTATGTGATGCTTGGCTTACCGTTAGTTGCCGCCGATACAGATGAAGAGGCGCAATATTTGGGAACGACCTCAAAACAGCGCGTGCTGGCACTTATCCGTGGTCACGAGTTATGGCTAAAGCCACCGGTTGACACTATGGATGGCTTATGGAGTGCGCAAGAAGAAACCTATGTCGATAATTTCTTAGGTTTATCAGTTACTGGTGGCCCAGCGACGATTAAGCATCGTTTGGAAATGATCGTAAAAGAACTCGGCGTGAATGAGTTTATCTTTACCAACGACTTGTATGATCTTGATAAACGCAAAAAAGCGCTGCAGATCCTAATGGAGATTAAAAAATAGCGATTCATTTAACTGATGAGTGCTGAAAGTCACTGGCAGTAAAAACAGCCAACTCCAAAACAATCGCCCCAATAAAAATCCCGCCGAAGCGGGATTTTTATTATGCAAAACTGTCATCTAAAACCGTTTTTATATCAAAGTGATATTAGCTTTTCAGTACGGCATTGAAGCTGGCGTTAAGAATACCAAGGCCTGCATCAATTTGTGCATCCGGCGCCGTTAATGGCACCAAAATGCGCAGCACATTACCGTAAGTACCGCAGGATAATAAAATCAATCCACGGTCACGGGCATCGCTCAACACTTGCGCGCAATAGTGCGGTGCAGGTTTACCCTCTTCCATCAATTCGATGGCGATCATAGCGCCTAAACCACGCACATCGGCGATTTGCGCATGTTCGACCTGCATTACATTCAGGGCAGACTTAATGCGCTCACCAATGGCATTTGCCCTTTCTAGCAACTTTTCTTCTTCAAACACTTCAATGACAGCAAGCGCAGCGGCGCACGCTAACGGATTACCACCATAAGTACCACCAAGACCACCGGGACCCACTGCGTCCATGACTTGGGCGCGGCCAGTAATGCCCGAGAGTGGAAAACCACCCGCAATAGATTTGGCAAAGGTCGTGATATCTGCAGCAACCCCCATTTGCTCCATAGCGAAGAAAGTGCCTGTACGGCCCGCGCCTGTTTGCACTTCATCGGCGATCAGCATAATGCCTTCACGGTCGCATAGTGCGCGTAAACGTTGCATAAAGGCGGGCGATGCGGCGTAGAAACCGCCCTCGCCCTGCACTGGCTCTAAAATAATGGCGGCGATATCACTCGGCTCGGCATCATTTTTAAAGATACGTTCAATCGAGGCCATAGCATCATCATCGGACACGCCATGCATTTCGCACGGGAACTCGGCGCGGAACACATTCGCCGACATAAGTCCCATACCTTTACTGTAAGGCGCGACTTTTCCGGTCAATGCCAAGGCCGCAATAGTGCGACCATGGTAGCCAGACGTAAACGCAATCACGCCAGCACGTTTGGTATAGGCACGCGCCACTTTAACTGCGTTTTCAACCGCTTCTGAACCACTAGTGAATAGTGCCGTCTTCTTGGCAAAATCCCCTGGAACCAGTTGATTGAGTTTTTCACATACTTGGATATAGCTCTCGTAGCCGAGCACCATAAAACAGGTATGGGAAAAATTATCCAGCTGAGCCGCAACCGCCGCCTTCACTTTAGGATGAAGGTGGCCCGTATTGAGCACGGCAATGCCGCCCGCAAAATCGATAAACTCGCGACCTTCAACATCCCACACAGTCGCATTTTCGGCGCGGGCGGTAAAAATAGGGTGAATTTGCCCGACACCACCCGCAACTGCGGCTTGGCGACGTGCCATCAATGAATCATTGG
This sequence comes from Shewanella sp. DC2-4, assembly GCF_013248875.1. Taxonomy (NCBI): domain Bacteria; kingdom Pseudomonadati; phylum Pseudomonadota; class Gammaproteobacteria; order Alteromonadales; family Shewanellaceae; genus Shewanella; species Shewanella sp. DC2-4. The sequence continues at coordinate 3,082,752 of NZ_JABRVR010000002.1, forward strand.
TTGTTGTCATTTAGTCTTCCTCACTCGCCAAATCGGGCCGTATTAAACGGACATGCAGATGTATTTGATTTCTAGATATTCTTCGATACCGAACTTAGAGCCTTCGCGGCCAAGCCCTGAAGATTTCATCCCGCCAAAAGGTGCGACTTCCGTCGAAATCAAGCCAGTGTTGACCCCAACCATGCCATATTCCAAGGCTTCGGCGACTTTCCACACCAATGAAATATCGCGACCATAGAAATAGGCGGCAAGGCCAAATTCAGTATCATTAGCTTGTTTAATCACATCGTCGACATCGCTGAATTTAAACAGCGGCGCGAGTGGACCAAAGGTTTCTTCGCGGGCAACAAGCATGCTTTTATCGACATTGGTGAGCACGGTTGGCTCGAAGAAATTACCGCCAAGATCATGAACTTTGCCGCCCGCGAGCACAGAGGCGCCTTTAGCGATAGCATCGATAAGGTGACTTTGTACTTTCTCGACTGCGGCAGCATTGATCAACGGACCCGTAGTGACGCCCTCGTTAATGCCCTCTCCAACCTTAAGCTTGCCCACTGCAGTGCTGAGTTTTAAGGCAAACTCGTCATATACACCGTCTTGCACATAAATGCGGTTAGCGCAGACGCAGGTTTGGCCGGCATTACGATATTTAGCTATCATGGCGCCTTCGACAGCGGCATCGATATTGGCATCGTTAAATACGATAAATGGTGCATTGCCGCCAAGCTCTAGCGACAGTTTTTTTAAGGTAGGCGCACATTGCGCCATTAATTTAATACCGATATTGGTTGAGCCAGTGAAAGACAGCTTACGCACTATCGGGTTGCTGCACATTTCATTACCAATCTGCACCGCATCACCCGTTAACACACTAAATACGCCCGCAGGAATACCTGCACGCTTAGCAAGTTCAGCCATCGCTAATGCGGTAAAGGGTGTTTGGTGCGCAGGTTTTACCACCATAGTGCAACCCGCAGCTAACGCTGGAGCGGCTTTGCGGGTGATCATAGCAGCAGGAAAGTTCCACGGCGTAATCGCGGCGGTTACACCGACAGGCTGCTTAATTACTATCAAGCGCTTATCCCCTTGATGCCCAGGAATGGTATCGCCATAAATACGTTTAGCTTCTTCGGCAAACCACTCGATAAACGAAGCGGCATAGGTTACTTCACCTTTCGCTTCTGCCAGCGGTTTACCCTGCTCAGTCGTCATGAGTAATGCTAAGTCATCACTGTTTTCATTGAGTAATTCAAACCAACGCCTTAACTTAGCGCCGCGCTCTTTGGCTGTGAGTGCTCGCCATGCAGGTAAAGCCGCTTCTGCCGCCTTAATCGCCATTTCAGTTTCAACTTGTCCCATATTAGGAACGTAGCCAATCACGGCATTGGTTGCGGGATTAACCACCTTTAGCGTGTCACCAGAAACGGCATCACACCATTGACCATTAATAAAAGACTGTTGACGTAGCAAACTCGGATCATTTAATTGCACAAGGATTTCCTCGTATTATGAAGCTACTTAGCTTCTTAAAAGTGATGATGTTAAAGACCTAGTTTGTCTCTTAACGTGTAATACCAAGCTCCGATAGCACTAAAAGGGACGCGAAGTGCGTGACCGCCGGGGAAAGGATAATGTGGCAATGCAGCAAAGGCATCGAAGCGCGTGGCTTGGCCGTTGAGCATTTCAGCCAATAACTTGCCTGCCAGATGGGTATAAGTGACACCGTGGCCACTGCAACCCTGTGAATAATAGATATTCTTACCGATACGACCGACTTGTGGCAGGCGCGATAGCGTCAGTAGGAAGTTACCCGTCCACGCATAATCGATCTTCACATCCTTTAATTGTGGGAAGGTTTTGAGCATATTCGGAATAATGATCGATTTAATGTCCGCCGGATCGCGGGCACCATACACTACGCCACCGCCGTAAATCATCCGCTTGTCGCCAGACAGACGGAAATAATCGAGTAGATAGTTACAGTCTTCGACGCAGTAATCCTGCGGTAATAAGCTCGCCGCCAGATCGGCACTCAAAGGCTCTGTGGTAATCACTTGCGTGCCGCAGGGCATAGATTTCGCCTGCAACTCAGGCATTAACTTACCTAAATAAGCGTTACCCGCCACGACCACAAACTTGGCTTTGACACTGCCCTGCGCCGTATGCACAACAGGGCTATCGCCCTCATCGACACTTAACACCGCTGAGTCTTCAAAAATTTTACCGCCGAGGGATTCAACCGCGCGCGCTTCGCCTAGGGCTAAATTAAGCGGGTGAATATGGCCACCGCTTTTATCGAGTAGACCACCGACATAACGCTCAGTATTTACCACACCGCGAATACCTTTAGCATCGAGAAGTTCGAGCTGATTAACATGGCCGTGGCTTTCCCACAGTTGTTTTTGATGGCGTAGATGGCCCATTTGCTTTTCGTTCATCGCGGCAAACACGCCGCCATCTTTTAGATCGCATTGAATATTATACTTAGCAATACGATCACGGATGATTTGCCCGCCCTCAAAGGCCATTTGGCCAAAGAGTTTACCTTGTTCTTTACCGACTGTTTTTTCAATAGTATCAATGTCACGGCTATAACTATTAACGATTTGTCCGCCATTACGGCCCGAGGCGCCCCAGCCAATGCGAGCGGCTTCTAACACCACCACACTCATGCCAGATTCTAATAAATGCAGCGCGGCAGAAAGGCCTGTATAACCTGCGCCAATCACACAAACATCGGCTTCAATCGATTCCTGTAGACGCGGACGTTCAACCTTATCGTTGGCCGATGCCGCATAATATGATCCAGCGTGAGCTATGGCAGACATGTTGTTCCCTTGAATTCTAATGTTCATTATTTTAAACAGCCATCACATCCTACACCTTCATAAAACGAAACACTAGCCAGAAAAGCGCAATAATTTACATTTTGTTTGATATATCAAACACGCGATTATTTTTAGCTCAGTGATTCAATTCTGGTGATCTTGAGTAACAGGACTAGCCTGCAAAGCAAAGCGGGTGATGGGAGCGGTGACAAATATCAAGGATGGCTTTGGCAATACCAAAGCCATCCCAAAATTAAGCTAACTAGTTCATTGGTGTACGGTCGCGTTTCTCTGCCCGTCTTGCCATATACCAAGAAAGGAAAGCGATGAGTGAAACACACAGTATGATCAGCGTCGCTAAGGCATTGATCTTAGGAGAAACGCCTAAACGTACAGAAGAGAACACCACCATAGGCAAGGTCGTTGCACCAGGGCCTGAGGCAAAACTTGCGATCACTAAATCGTCTAAGGACAAACTGAATGACAACAACCAACCCGCCACCAGCGCCGGCGAAATCATAGGCACAGTGATCAAGAAGAAAGTCTTGAGCGGTGTTGCCCCTAAGTCCATTGCCGCCTCTTCGATTGACATATCAAGCTCGCGCAATCTTGAAGACACCACCACAGCCACATAGGCAGCACAAAATGTTGAGTGTGCAATCCACACTGTCATCATGCCACGCTCTCTGGGCCAGCCCAACAAATCTGCCATGTGCACAAACAGTAAAAGCAAAGACAGACCAGTGATCACTTCAGGCATTACCAGCGGTGCAGTAATCATGTTCGACAGGGTCAGTTTTGCCCATGAACGCTTAAAGCGTGTCATCACAAAGGCTGCCATAGTACCGATAATGACCGCCATAGTTGAGCTATAAAACGCAATCCGCAGGCTGGTCCATACTGCATCTAAAATTTGTTGGTCTTGAAATAACTCGCCATACCATTTAGGTGAAAATCCGCCCCATACCGTCACTAATTTAGAGTCGTTAAAGGAATAAATCACCAGCACTAACATAGGTGCATACAAGAAAAACAAGCCAAACCAGAGCATTACTGAAGAAAAGCTTAATTTTTTCATAGGTCTTTCTCCAAACTACGCGCCTGATAGCGATGGAATAAAGTGATCGGAATAATCAATAAGCCCAGCATCACAATCGCCAGTGACGAAGCCACAGGCCAGTCGCGGTTATTGAAAAACTCTTGCCATAACACTCGACCTATCATCAAGGAATCGGGACCACCGAGTAGCTCTGGGATCACAAACTCACCCACGGCAGGAATAAACACCAACATAGAACCAGCAATCACACCACTTTTTGACAGCGGGAAAGTGATTTTCCAGAAGGTATTCAAACGGCTTGAACCTAAGTCAGACGCAGCTTCAATCAAACTCATATCAAGTTTCACTAAGGTGGCGTACAAGGGCAGAATCATAAAGGGTAAATACGCATAGATAATACCGATATACACGGCAATATTGGTATTGAGGATCTGTAACGGCTCAGAAATAACCCCCAACCACATCAGTGAATTATTGATGATCCCTGTGTTACTTAAGATCCCCATCCAAGCGTAAACACGGATTAAAAATGAAGTCCAAGAAGGCAACATAACTAACAGCAGCAGCACGGTTTGCAACCGCGCAGGGGCACGGGCAATGGCATAGGCCATTGGGTAGCCAATAATCAAGCAGCCCAAGGTCGAAATTAACGCCATTTTCAATGAGCTGAGATAAGCCATGTAATATAGCGAATCATCAAGCAACATCAAATAGTTACCCAAATGCAGGAAGATATTTAATACATCGTCTGCATATTGGAATGTTGCTTCATAGGGCGGGATAGCAATCGCCGCCGTCGAAAAACTCAGTTTAAGGACAATCGCAAACGGTAAGGCAAAAAACAGCAGCAGCCAAGCGTAGGGAATACCTATGGTCCAGAAGCGGCCCTTAAGCCACTTTACTTTAATGGGTTTCTTCATGATCTCAACACCACGCCACTGGTGTCCTCCCAACTAATGAACACTTCGTCATCCCATGTGGCATGATCGGCGCGGCGTTCACGGTTAGTCATACTGCACTGTACGATTTGACCATTCTCTAAACGAATGTAATAGACTGAAATACCGCCTAAATAAGCGATATCATGCACGATTCCTTTCGCCCAGTTGTACTGACCTTCAGGCTGTTCACGGCTAATAATGGTCTTTTCGGGACGCACAGCTAGCCAAACATTCTTATCTTCAACGTTAGTCGTGACGCCATAACCGACATAGAAAGGTTGGGCCAAATCATTGGACTTGATGATCAGATGGTCGACCTCATCCACTTCAATCGCGCCACCAAACAAATTCACAGTACCGATAAACTCGGCAATCATGCGGCTGTTCGGGCTTTCGTAAATATCCATTGGCGAGCCAGTTTGAGCTATCCAGCCATCACTCATGATCGAAATTCGACCAGCCATTGTCATGGCTTCTTCCTGATCGTGGGTCACCATCACGCAGGTCACGCCGACACGCTCAAGGATTTCAACCACTTCTAGCTGCATTTGGGTACGCAGTTTTTTATCTAATGCGCCCATAGGCTCATCGAGCAGTAATAATTTAGGTCGTTTCGCCAATGAACGGGCAAGTGCAACACGCTGGCGCTGACCACCAGATAACTGATGCGGTTTACGCTTACCGTATTGCTCCATATGCACGAGTTTCAGCATATCTTGCACACGCTGTTCAATTTCGGCTTTAGGCAGCTTGTCTTGCTTCAAACCAAATGCAATGTTTTGTGCCACTGTCATGTGGGGAAACAAAGCATAGGATTGAAACATCATATTGATGGGACGTTCGTATGGCGGTAAATCGGTGATATCTTCCCCATCAAGGAAAATACGGCCAGAGGTGGGCTTTTCAAAACCCGCCAACATGCGCAGTAGTGTTGACTTACCCGAACCTGACCCGCCAAGTAAGGCAAAAATTTCGCCTTTATTGATAGTTAATGACACATCGTCGACAGCCCGCACGTCATCGAATAATTTGCTTACCCGCTCAATCTTGAGCAGTACTTTTTCTTGCGTCTTTGTTGTCGGTTTATTGGTGACGCTCGAGGTGATTGCCATAGTACTTCTCCACCCGAAAATGAGGCGTAGATACGCTCAAACTCTAGGTTCAACACGATTAATGAATGAAAAGTGGTTAAACAAACTGTGTCAAATCCTATACGTGGATTAACTATGCATAGGATTGGACATAGAAGTTTGCCAAGCTGGGGGCAAGCTAGGCTTGCCCCCTATCGACTATTGTCCTGACTTCACTTTGGTCCAAACACGAGTTAATACGCGCTGAATTTTCAAAGGACGAATTTCACCGATATAAAGTTTGTCTAACACTTCTTGTGGTGGATAGATCGCAGGATCGGTACGGATAGCCTCATCAACCAGAGGTTGAGCGGGATCGTTCGGGTTAGCATAGGCCACATAGTTAGAGATAGGCGCTATGACTTCTGGACGCAGAAAATAGTTAATCAGCGTGAGTGCATTATCGACGTTCGTTGAATCAGCAGGGATAGCTAACATATCGAACCACAGATTGGCACCTTCTTTTGGAATGGAGTAGCCAATCTTATTGCCATTTTTTGCTTCTTCAGCACGGGCTTTCGCTTGGAATACGTCACCGGAGAAACCGTAAGCGACACAGATGTCACCGTTTGCTAAGTCAGAAATATAACGTGAAGAATGGAAATACGTCACATAAGGACGAATTTTTTCCAGTAACTCACCCGCTTTTTCATAATCTTCAGCCTTAGTGCTGTTAGGATCTAAGCCTAAATAAATCATCGCCTGTGGCACCATGTCGTCGGCAGAGTCCAACATAGCAAAGCCACACTTAGAAATTTTTTCAGCGTATTTAGGATTGAAGATCAGTTCCATTGAGTTAAATGGCGCATCTTCCCCCACAGCGGCTTTCACTTTATCTATGTTGTAACCAATGCCATTGGTTCCCCATAAATAAGGCACGGCATATTGGTTACCCGGATCGGCTTTTTCAAGCAACTTCATCAGGGCTGGATTTAAATTTTTAAAATTAGGTAACTTAGCGCGGTCTAAAGGTTTGAAAGCACCCGCTTTGATTTGCTTAGCGAGAAAGTGGTTAGAAGGTACAACGATATCGTAGCCACTACGACCAGACAGTAATTTAGCCTCAAGCACTTCATTACTATCAAATACATCGTAAATTACCCTAATGCTCGTTTCTTTCTTGAAGTTTTCTAAGGTATCTTCCGCGATATAATCTGACCAGTTATACACGCGAACCACTTCTTCCGCTTGGGCCACTGCGCTCGCAAATACGCTCGCAGTCACCAGCGCTAATGTGGTCATCTTATTAAATAGCTTCATGCTTTCTCCTTTCTCGGGTAGCAGAACTGCTTAAGCAAATTCTGACATTGTGTCACCGGGCTGCCCGGATATTGTTGTTATTTTCGACCAATGCTACACCTTAAAAACCGCATCGGCAGTCTCTACGGCATGATAACCATGCCTACTTTATATCTTGCTGCAATTTGTTAAGTATCAGGTTTCGTGCCAAATTTTCGAGGCATCGGTATTGCATTAACACTCAAAAAAATAGACTAGATATGACACTGCTTGTACATTTTGCAACATTAAGGCAAATGCCTCAAGTCCCTAAGCAATCGCAAAAAAACACTTAGATAAACACATTTTAAAAATGAATAACAATTAGTTAGTAACGCTAGCAAGCGAACAACCTAAAATTGTTAAGCCTATTTTACTTCCCTTGCAGACAAGCAATGGAATTGAATAATCACTTTAACGGACAAGCCATTAAAAACCATCATATTATTTAACAAGCGAGTTGCACCAGTTAAGTGCAACCTCACTAAAACAGTGCACACATCAGTATCATTATGGCCAACGTTAACCCCTTATTCCTTGGGTTAACGCGGCAACACGGTCAGTGCAATCAATCCAAAACATTACACAGTGAGTAATAGGAATTCACGTTCCCATGAGCTGACAACACGGCGGAAGTTTTCAAGTTCAGCCTGTTTTACCGCCACAAATCCAGTGGTGAAGGATTCGCCTAAATATTGCTTACAGGCATCACTTTCTTCCATCGCCGCTAATGCTTCCTCTAATGTCAGTGGTAAACAATGGGTATTATTGCTACGACTTTCATTGGCTTTACCTTGCACAGGAGTCGAAGGTTTTAGCGACTCAACCATGCCGATATAGCCACACAACAAGCTCGCGGCAATCGCCAAATAACAGTTAGCATCGGCGCCGGGAATGCGGTTTTCAATGCGACGGTTTTGTGGTGAAGATTCTGGAATGCGTAAACCACAGGTACGGTTTTCATCGCCCCATTCTAAGTTTACAGGTGCCGAAGTGCCGGGGAGGAAACGACGAAACGAGTTCGCATTTGGCGCCATCAGTGGCAGCAACTCAGGAATGAATTTTTGTAGGCCTGCAATATATCCCAAGAATAGCTTGCTCTTAGTCCCATCTTCATTGGTGAAAATATTCTTGCCCGTCTCTTTATTGATCACGCTTTGATGAATATGCATCGCACTGCCAGGCTCATCCGTCACGGGTTTTGCCATAAAAGTGGCGCAAACATCGTGCTTCAGCGCGGCTTCCCGTAAAGTGCGCTTAAAGATAAACACTTGATCAGCTAAAGATAATGCGTTGCCATGACTGAAGTTAATCTCCATCTGTGCGGGACCATCTTCATGGATTAAAGTATCGATATCTAAACCTTGAAGCTCACACCAATCGTACATGTCTTCAAACATAGGATCGTATTCGTTGGCAGCATCAATAGAGAATGACTGGCGACCCGCTTCGGGGCGACCTGAACGACCAATTGGAGGCTTTAAGGGTAAATCGTGGTCGTCACTACGACGAGTCAAATAGAACTCCATTTCGGGAGCGATAACAGGTTCCCAGCCCTGTTCGTCATAGAGAGACAAGACTTTTTTCAACACGTTACGTGGTGACAGCTCAATCGGATTACCCATTCTGTCGTAGCAATCGTGGATAACCTGTGCCGTGGCTTCGATGGTCCAAGGCAACATAAAGACAGCATTTTCATCGGGTACACAAACAAAATCGATGTCGGCGGGATCGAGCAAACTGTAATAAATCTCTTCGTCGACAAAATCACCGGTCACAGTTTGCAACAACACACTTTCGGGCAAACGCATGCCTTTTTCATCAAGAAACTTATCGACTGGAGCAATCTTGCCGCGGGCGATGCCAGTCATATCACTGATAACACATTCGACTTCTGTGATTTTTCGTTCTTTTAAAAAAGCGATTAGCTTATTCATTATTATTTCACTCGAGTTGTAGCCCTACGTCGGCATGCATCACCGAAGGCATTGAAAATGGAGAGGTAAAACGGATTCTCGCTCACCTTCCACTCTGGATGCCATTGCACACCGAGGGCAAATTCTTTAGTACCAATTACGGAGAAAGCCTCCACTAACCCATCTGGAGCATAAGCTTCTGGCCGCAACCCAACACCCAGGCGCTCCACGCCTTGAGTATGTACAGAGTTAATCTCTGCAGAGTTACGGCCCCAGGCCTCGTAAATAAGCCCCCCGGGCTCAACAGTAATACTGTGAGAAGCCCCATACTGCACATCTAAGGGTGTGGTTTTATCTTCTCGATGTTCAATAAAGCCACCCACCTCATGGAGCTTCTGATGCAAACTGCCACCAAAAGCCACATTCATTTCTTGAAAACCGCGACAAATACCTAATACAGGTACCCCAGCAGCAATAGCAGCGTGGATCAGCGGCAAAGTTGTCGCGTCACGTTTAGGATCATGGTGTGTACCAAGCTCACTCGGCTGGCCTGCATAAAGATGGGGTTCTACATTAGAAGGAGAGCCAGTAAACAAAATACCGTCAAGACGATCTAAAATAGCGTCTATCGGTAAATCGCCACCTAAAGATGGGATCACTAACGGCCAGCCTTTCGCGCCATTAACTACGCCTAAAAGGTATTTTTCACCAACAATATTAAAGGGGTGTGATCCCAATTGTTGATTGCATGCAATAACACCTATGAGGGGTAAATCGGCTGACATATCTCACCTTTAGAATTGATTTTACTAGCATAACGAACACTTTGCCTTTAAATGTTCATTTTTTCACACAGTACACCGAAATTTAGCACTAGGCAAGAGGTTAAACACTTGTTAAAGGTTATTTAATCCACTTATTCTTAATAAGCATAAATAACATGTAGTTAAATGTATATTTTTCCCATTTCACGCTAATTCATGTATATAAACCAGCGGTTACACCAGCATAAAGCTCACTTTTTACAGGGTAAATTAAACCGTATTCGAACCAAATTTGAACCAATATTATTTACACAAAGAAGAGGATACATAACCAATATGACAGGGTTAGAAAGTAGGTAAATACGCAGGAATGTTGAATAACAGTATTACGCCACTCACTTTTAGCTAATAAGTGGCCTAATATGTTGAATAATAGGGTAAGTTAATGACTTAATTAGAAGTTTGCAGGCGTAGTCGCACTCACAAGGCGACAAGGTTCATCGAAGGGATTGCGGAATCTATGGGGTAATTCACTGTTAAAATAATAACTGTCACCCGCTTCCAAAATATACACTTCATCCCCAACAGTGAGTTCGAATTTACCTTCTATCACCATAGCGGCCTCTTCACCTTCGTGCTTTAGCATCTCTTCACCCGTATCTGAACCGGGTGGGTAAATCTCATTCATCACTGACATTGCACGGTTCGGGTAATCACGGCCAATCAGTTTAAATTCAAGTGGCCCAGTACCGATATTCAGTAATTCATTGGATCGATAGACGACCTTTTGCTCACTATCCGTTGAGGCTTCAATGGAGAAAAAGTCCACTAAAGACATCGGGATACCCGACAGCACTTTTTTTAAAGAGCTGACTGACGGGCTAACACTGTTTTTCTCGATCATTGAAATCGTACTGTTAGTCACACCAGCACGTTTGGCTAATTCTCGTTGAGATAAGCCTTTCATTTTTCGAACAGTTTTGAGGCTGGCTCCAATATCCAAATTTCACATCCCCCTAAAGGCTCGGGTCAATCCCGATAGATGACGAACAGGTTGTTCAGGATAAACACCATCCAGAACGCATTTTCGCCCAAAAAGCGCGTGTTTTACTGCTTTCATTGTATTCTACATAAAAAGCGTGTTAAATAAAACGAACACTTTTTTGCGTCATGTTAAAAGTGTGATGAGTATACTGAGACAAGTCCAATTTACAATAAAAACAATTTTTGGGAGCCATAATGGCAAGCAAACCTCCAGTGCACAGTGAACAGTATCCACACTCTTATTATGTTGATACTGCTAAAGAAATTTACGCTCACCCACAACTCGAAGGCAATATCAATGCCGATGTCTGTATCGTGGGCGGCGGCTTTAGCGGTATCAATACCGCCATAGAACTCGCGCAGCGTGGTATGAGTGTCGTGCTGTTAGAAGCGAGGCGAATTGGCTGGGGCGCATCGGGACGTAATGGCGGCGAACTCATTCGCGGCATAGGCCATGACCCTGCACAATTTCAAAGTGAAATAGGCACTGAAGGTGTTCAAGCAATTCAACAGATGGGCTTTGAAGCCGTCGAAATTGTGCGAAATCGCATACAAGAACACAGTATCGACTGTGATCTGCAAATGGGTTATTGCGACTTAGCGGTAAAACCTCGTCACATGGATGAGCTTGAAGAAGAATTTAGCGCACTCAAGGCCATGGGTTATCAGCAAGAAATCAAGCTGTTAACTAAGCCACAATTAGGTGAAGTCATAGGCTCAGATTTTTATCAAGGTGCGCTGGTAGATATGGGCAGCGGCCATTTACACCCGCTGAATCTTGCTCTGGGTGAGGCACGCGTCGCCCGTAATCTCGGCGCTAAGTTGTTTGAGTACAGCGCTGCTGAAAAAATCATTCAAGGCGCCAAACCTAAGGTCATTACTGCTAAGGGCGAAGTCACATGCCAATACTTAGTGCTGGCGGGCAATGCCTATATCGGCCACAAACTTAATAGCTTTGTAGGGGGGAAAGTATTACCTGCAGGCAGTTATTTATTGGCAACAGAGCCCTTAACTGAGGCCCAATGCGCGAGTATTATCCCGCAAAACATGGCCTTCGCAGATATGCGAATTGCCCTAGATTACTTTCACTTATCGGCAGATCGTCGTTTGCTGTTTGGCGGCCTTTGTACCTATTCGGGTAAAGATCCGAAAGATATTGAAGCGGCACTGAGACCGAATCTTGAGAAAGTTTTCCCGCAGTTAAAAGGCGTGCGTATCGATTATGAATGGGGCGGTATGATAGGTATCGGTGCTAACCGTATGCCACAAATTGGTCGCCTTCCCGATGCAAATAATATTTTTTACGCCCAAGCCTATGCGGGACACGGCGTGAATGCCACTCACATGGCGGCAAAACTGCTTGCCGAGGCTATTTGCCAACAGGCGGGACATTTCGATGTGTTCGCTAAAATCAAACACATCACCTTCCCCGGCGGCCCAACATTCCGCTCACCTATACTCGCTGCAGGCATGCTGTATCACAGATTTAAGGACTTGTTTTAAGTCGCTTGTTACGCCTTGCCCACAGGATAAAAGGGATAGACCCAAGATAATGCACGACTAAAGCCACCAAGACGCCAAAGCCAATACCACTAGAAGTTAAAGGTATCCCTGGCTTAAAGTTACTGATGGTTTTCTCAAGATAATCAAAGCGAACAGGGTTAAACATATAGGCAGTTTTCTCAAACAAATTGCCCGTATTAAAGATCGCCACGCCCTGTGTTAACGCTTTATAAAGCGCCAGTGTCTGTACCTTTTGCTCAGCGTCGGCACGCACACTTGGCTCCTCATTTTGCTGGTGGCTGGCAATCATGGCATCAACATCGGCGTAATGATATTCCTTAGCCGTTGCCTCGTAACCTTCTACCTGCCATCGAGTCGATTCATAAAGGCCTGATAAAAATTGCTGATAATGATCAGCCAGTTGTGGTAACTGTAAGGCAATCACTAAAATAAATCCAAATACCAACTTATCGATCAATCTCGCTATCAAAGGTTTCTCCTTGGCATTTCGCCAAACGACGTAAAAGTCACATGATGTTCAACAAAAACCACGCTAACTTAATTAATCTACAGCACTAATTTCAATGGTGATACTCAATTAACACTCTATCGGCAGATCGTTACGGCTGCCCCAATCCGCCCATGAACCGTCATAGAGGATAGGATTTTTATGCCCCGCTGCAACCGAAGCTAAGATCAAAATACACGCCGTAATCCCAGAACCACAGCTGAATATCCTTGTGGATTTATCCGCTGCTAGCCCTTGATAAATAGACTGTAGCTCACTGACCGTTTTGATTTTATTACCATCGAGCACTTGAGCGAAGGGTAAATTAACCGAGCAAGGAATATGCCCAGAGCGCACACCGGGACGCGGCTCACTCACTTTCCCTAAAAAGCGTGGCGCACCACGGGCATCGACAATCGCCGTTCCGGCATCTTCAATACGTGATAACACGGCCTCAGCATCCATCACCCGCTCGGGGTGGTATTGCAGCACATCCGCAAAAGTATCAATATCCGTCGGGCCATAATCGACGCCTTCGGCTTGATAACGCGATGAGGTAATGCGGTCTTCTTCAATCCACTGAGGCAAGCCACCATCAAGTACATAGACTCGATTAAAGCCCATGACTTTAAAGGTCCACCACGCCCGTGGAGATGAATAAATGCCTTGGTTATCATAGATAACGATAACACTGTCGACCTCAATCCCAAGTTGAGCTATCCCTTGGCTGAATTGCTCAAACGTCGGCAAGGCATGAATTTGGGTTGAAGTCTTATCGCAAAACACATTTTCCAAGTCGAATCGACGTGAGCGCGGAATGCAAATAGGCTCATCGTAAACTAAGGGTTCTTTACCAATAACGGTTTCCATACTGGCATCGAGCAAGACTAAATGGGGATCGGTGAGGTGTGCTTCGAGCCACTGCGTACTAACAAGTGGGTATTCCATAGCGGGTCCTTTTACTGTTATCCAAGTCTGCCGCTAGTCTCTCACCAAATGCCGTAAAGCCCAAATATCGGCTTAACAAATTGTCTGCTTTGAGATTTTATTTAAAAGCGTCGACTCAATTTTATGTGCTCAATTATTAGTGCATTCAATCATTAGATTACGTCGAAGCCGTGTTTTGAAGAGAGTGCTTTCAAACTGCTCATTTTTAAGATGCAGCTTTCAAAACGACCTTTTCGATATGGCCGTGTTCAAGATAGCCGTTTTCAAAATAGCCGCTACTTAATCACTTCTATTTTCACGTCAATCAAACCAGAGGAAGTGTTGCCTATGCTACTGAACGCCGATTTAGACAGATCAATAATGCGGCCACGCACGAAAGGCCCTCTATCATTAATTTTCACAATCACACTTTTGCCATTATCGACATTGGTGACCTTAACACTCGAGCCAAAGGGTAACTTTTTATGCGCTGCTGTCTTTAATTTATGTTTGTAAAGTTCACCGCTGGCCGTCTGCTTATTCTGATGTTTATCCCCATAAAATGAAGCCTGACCAGCTTCCGTGAATCCCACCCAGTTTCCATTCTCACCCGTCTGCATTGAAGAACAACCGGCCAAAAAGCTTAGTAATGCCAGTACAGCTAGTTTGACGACATTGAACTGCCTAATTGGGTTTTGAAGTGCATTCACATGACACCCTCTCTAATGAGTGAACGCTTTGCTGACGAGTGATTGGCTCAGCAAAAAATCACTGGGAAATTAACGAACAACCTTAGATGGCAAAGCTCAAGACCTGCATCCTAAAAGATCAAAATAAGAAACAATAAATTTCCACGAGGCTACAGCAGTTGCGCGCTAAAATCACGTATTTACAGGTGAATGCTCTTACTTTGAGATAAAATATGCAGTCATAACGAGGCTTTGTTTCCTAATTTAGATCGGTAAACAAAGCCCTAACGAGTTAACACTTCATGGATAATCTCAAATTTGGGTTCTTTACCACTTGGCCATGTAGGTTTCTTTATGGGGTTTTCAAAAGTGGTCAGCCAAATATCAAGATCACAGGAACCAGACAAACAACCCATAAACGCAAAATACATTCCACTATTTATCATGTGACGGGCAAACTGAATAGCGTCTTCAAGAGTGCCCTCTTCCCAGTTATGTGTGAACGTTTCATCATCCCATACCCATTTAATGGGGACTCCACTTTCATCACAAGCGAAGAACCTTACATTTCGATAACCTTTACTTGCTGTTTTTAGAGAATTTATAAAACTTTCTCTGATGTTATCGAATCTTTTTTAAACTCTTCAATATCTAGATCTTTGCTAATAAAGTTCTTCATACTTGCCCTAGAGGTAAATACTACCAACGGTATGACATAACCACACACAAAAAATTCTATCCAATGAGCCCAGTGACTGATGTCGTTTAGCTCTGTTAGAAGCTAATTATGCCAAAGATTGGTATTCATTGCTGCCATTATGAAACAACCTAATTTCGATACATTTTATTTCTTTTTTAGAGGAAATTAATTGCTCCACCAACCAAATATAACCGATTTCATATAGCTTATTTTGTAGGGAGAACAAATCATCTTCTGGCATATTGTCTATATCAACATTCAATAACCAATACCAATTAAAGGCTTTAAATTCATAAACATACTCAAATTCACATACTGCAGTTAAAAGCCATGCGCCATTCATCATAGAGGCGATGTCGACAAAAAAATCGCAATATGCCTCACCTTGATTTTTACAAGAAATCGCATATTCCCTAACAAGTTCCATAAAATCGGATTTGTAACTATCTAGAGCTTTACTGACAATTGCCCCAAACTCTTCTACATTGTGCATACTTGCCTTCTTATTCAATACTCTAAGCACCCTATAATATCACAAATAACTTACAACACTTTTCACACTATGCCACTACACTATGACTAAATTCATTAATGGTAATGTTTGAAAGCCACAAATTTATAAGCGATAACTTACGATATTTATGAAGCAGATAAGAATGGAAGTAAATTGAGATATTAATGGGAGTGTTTAAAGTCAATATTCTATCGGGTATAAATGAGCAACAACATTACGAATCAAGACGGTAACATTTTATTTACGGTAACAGATGCAGATTTTACAAGTGAAATATGGCTTAGAAAAATGGGGACGCCTTGAGCTACAAAAAATAAAAAACCTCTTTCCATGTAATATGAAAAGAGGTTTTAGTATTGAGCGAAAGCGGCTCCTTCTCTTATATAGACAAAAAAAGAGCGGTTATAGCACGATCCAAGTCGCTTTCAATTCTGTGTATTTGTCGAAGGAGTGCAGAGATTTATCTCGGCCATTACCTGACTGTTTATAGCCACCGAATGGCGCTGTCATATCGCCGCCATCATAATGGTTGATCCACACCATGCCAGAGCGCAGGGCTTTAGCGGTTTTATGGGCCTTGCTGATATCCGATGTCCACACGCCAGCGGCTAAACCGTAAATAGTATCGTTGGCTATCGATATCGCCTCTTCCATGCCATTAAATTCAATAACAGATAACACAGGGCCAAAGATTTCTTCGCTGGCAATTTTCATTTGGTTGTTTACGTTAGAAAATACTGTTGGCTGCACATATACACCGCCCGTGTCGGCCATAACTTGGCAGCCACCGTGGACTAAGGTCGCACCTTCGTCTTTACCCGCTTTGATGTAACTGAGTACTGTGTCTAACTGTTGTTTATCGACAACGGCGCCGCTTACAGTGGCGGGATCGAGTGGATGCCCCGGATGCCATGATGCTAACTCCTCAGCAATAAGCGCGATAAGCTCATCTTTCACCCCAGATTCCACCAGCAAACGCGAACCTGCGGTACAAACTTCACCTTGATTGAAGGCAATGGCTTCGGCCGCAGCAACAGCGGCAGCTTTCAGATCTGGCGCGTCATTAAAGACGATATTGGGGCTCTTGCCTCCCGCCTCTAACCACACGCGTTTCATGTTCGACTCACCAGCGTAAATCATTAATTGTTTAGCAATTTTGGTGGAACCTGTGAACACCAACGTATCCACATCCATATGCAACGCTAAGGCTTTACCTACGGTATGACCAAATCCTGGCAACACGTTTAATACGCCTTGTGGGATCCCAGCTTCAATGGCGAGTTGCGCCATGCGGATAGCCGTTAAGGGTGATTTTTCAGAGGGTTTTAACACTACACTATTACCCGTGGCCAGCGCGGGCCCGAGCTTCCAACACGCCATCAGCATTGGGAAGTTCCACGGAACAATCGCGGCCACAACCCCCACAGGCTCACGGGTGATCATGCCAATTTCATTGTGAGCCGTTGGCGCGAGTTCATCGTAAATTTTATCAATCGCTTCGCCAGACCAGCGAATCGCACGGGCAGCCCCCGCCACATCCACAGCCTTGGAGAAACGAATTGGTTTACCCATGTCGAGGGTTTCTAACAGCGCGAGTTCATTGGCATTTTCTTCCAGTAACTCGGCGAAACGTATCATCACTTGTTTGCGCTTTACCGGAGATTGCTGCGACCAAACACCAGACTCGAATACACTGCGGCCATTAGCAACCGCAAGATTAGCATCTGCAAGATCGCAACTCGCCACTTTTACCAACAAGCGACCATCAATAGGACTAATACAATCAAAGGTGTTACCCGAAACGGCATCTTGGTATTCGCCATTGATAAACGCCTTACCATTAATAGACAGGCTGGCAGCCAGACTTTCCCATTCGCTACGTTTCTTCGGTGTGCTCATGATGACCTCTTAATAATTCGTATAGGTGTGGTTTATCGTTCATCGACAAGAAAATAGTGGTCTGTGACGACTTTAACGCAAATGCTAAACATCATCACAGTCATAATCCGAGCTTCAGGTTACGCTGTTTAAGCAATAAAATTCAATATTTTTTACAAAAATAGCTTTTTTGCCACAAATAACTGCACACGGCTCTTCCATGTTCATTATTTCTAACATAGCATAGCAAATATTAGCCACCCTAAAACAAGACCTGAAAATACAGGACAAGGTAGACACTATGGCCGATTTGCCGCTCAATTCCTCAAGCGCACCCTCACTTGAACATTTCTGGATGCCTTTTACCGCCAACCGCCAATTCAAAACCAACCCGCGATTACTCACCAAAGCGGAAGGCATGTATTACACGGATATTGATGGTAATAAGGTATTAGATGCCACCGCCGGTTTATGGTGTTGTAACGCAGGCCATGGTCGCAAAGAAATCAGCGAAGCGGTCAGCAAACAAATTAAAGAGATGGACTACGCGCCCTCCTTCCAAATGGGTCATCCTATCGCCTTTGAACTTGCCGAGCGGTTAGTCGAGCTCAGTCCTGAGGGATTGAACAAAGTCTTCTTTACTAACTCAGGTTCTGAGTCCGTCGATACTGCGCTTAAGATGGCACTTTGCTATCACAGAGCCAATGGTCAAGCCTCACGCACCCGCTTTATCGGGCGCGAAATGGGTTACCACGGTGTCGGCTTTGGCGGCATCTCTGTGGGTGGATTAAGCAATAACCGCAAAGCATTTAGCGGCCAATTATTGCAAGGCGTCGATCACTTACCGCACACCTTAGATATCCAAAATGCGGCATTTACCCGTGGACTCTCGCACTTTGGCGCTGAAAAAGCCGAAGTATTAGAACAACTAGTGACCCTGCATGGCGCCGAGAATATTGCCGCCGTGATCGTTGAACCAATGTCAGGCTCAGCAGGGGTGATATTGCCGCCACAAGGTTACTTAAAACGTCTGCGTGAAATCACTAAAAAGCACGGCATCCTACTGATTTTTGACGAAGTCATTACCGCTTTTGGCCGCGTTGGCGCCGCTTTTGCGAGTCAACGTTGGGGCGTTATTCCAGACATGATCACCACTGCTAAAGCCATCAATAACGGCGCCATCCCTATGGGCGCAGTGTTTGTGCAAGATTTTATCCACGACACTTGCATGCAAGGCCCCACAGAACTGATTGAGTTTTTCCACGGTTACACCTATTCAGGTCATCCAGTCGCAGCCGCCGCCGCACTTGCCACACTATCGATTTATGAGAATGAGCAATTATTCGAACGTAGTTTTGAGCTTGAGCGCTACTTTGAAGACGCCGTGCACAGCCTCAAAGGGTTGCCGAATGTGATTGATATCCGCAACACAGGCTTAGTGGCGGGGATTCAATTCTCCCCTAACGCTCAAGGCGCGGGTAAACGGGGTTACGGCGTGTTTGAACACTGCTTCCGCCACGGCACTTTAGTGCGAGCCACGGGCGACATCATTGCCATGTCACCGCCACTGATTGTCGATAAACGCGAGATTGACCAAATGGTTAATAGCCTAAGCGATGCCATTAACGCCGTTGGATAATAGCACCAGCGGTTCGTTCCACTCTCACATTTAACACCCCGCTGCGGCGGGGAACTTCAAAGGTTAACTATGCTCAAGATCACTCATTTTGTTAATGGTCAGCACACCCCTGCCAGTATAAGAACCCAAGATATTTTTGAACCCGCTACGGGTGAGCTACGTGGCCAAGTCTCACTGGCAAGCGAAACCGAAGTCGGCGAAGCCATCGCAATCGCAAAAAATGCCTTTGAAACCTGGTCGCAAGTCACGCCGCTCAACCGTGCTCGAGTGCTTTTTAAATTCAAAGCCTTAGTTGAGCAGAACCTAGATGAAATGGCGCAGCTTATCACCCGCGAGCACGGCAAAGTGATAGACGATGCTAAGGGCGAGTTGATCCGAGGTCTCGAAGTGGTCGAATTTGCCTGTGGTATTCCGCACTTGCTTAAAGGTGAACACACCCAGCAAGTGGGTGGCGGCGTCGATTCTTGGTCAGTTAATCAAGCTTTAGGTGTTGTCGCAGGCATAGCGCCCTTTAACTTCCCCGTGATGGTTCCCATGTGGATGTTCCCAATCGCGATTGCCTGCGGTAACACCTTTATTATGAAACCTTCAGAAAAAGACCCAAGCTCGGTGATGCGGATTGCCGAGCTGCTTAAAGAAGCGGGTCTTCCCGATGGCGTGTTTAACGTGATTAACGGCGACAAAGAAGCCGTCGATACCTTACTCACCCATAAAGATGTGCAAGCGGTGAGCTTTGTAGGCTCAACTCCGATTGCCGAATACATCTACAGCACAGCCTCTAAACATGGCAAACGCGTGCAAGCCTTAGGCGGCGCGAAAAACCATATGTTACTCATGCCAGATGCGGATTTAGATCAAGCCGTGAGCGCCTTAATAGGCGCAGCTTATGGCAGTGCTGGCGAGCGTTGTATGGCAATTTCAGTCGTACTCGCGGTAGGCGATGTGGGCGACGCGTTAGTGGAAAAACTGCTACCGCAAATCCAAACCTTAAAAGTCGGCAACGGCCTAACGCCGGAGATGGAAATGGGCCCGCTGATCTCAAAACAACACCTTGCCAAGGTCACCCAATATGTTGAAGCCGGTGTGCAAGAAGGTGCAGCGCTGCTGGTCGATGGCCGTAAACTGAGTGTTGAAGATCATCAGCAGGGCTATTTTCTCGGCGCCTGTCTATTCGACCATGTCACGCCTGAAATGAGCATCTACCGCGAAGAAATCTTTGGCCCAGTGCTGGCTATTGTGCGCGTGAAAGATTACCCAACGGCGCTTGAGCTGATTAACCGACACGAATTTGGTAATGGCACGGCGATTTTCACCCAAAGTGGTGAAGCGGCGCGACATTTCTGCCACCACGTACAAGTCGGTATGGTTGGAGTGAACGTGCCGATCCCAGTGCCGATGGCGTTCCACAGTTTTGGCGGTTGGAAGCGATCACTCTTTGGGCCGCTGCATATGCATGGCCCCGATGGCGTGCGTTTTTATACCAAACGTAAGGCTATTACTGCCCGCTGGCCCGTAGGCAAACAGACTCAAGCCGAGTTTGTGATGCCAACGATGAAATAGCCGAATATCAGCTCAACAAGGAAATCGCAAATGACTGTGAGTATCAACGCCATTATTCGCTTTGCTACGGTGCAAACACCCGTCGAAACCTACCAGTTACCGGCGGAAAAGTTGTTAACTGGCAATCCAACTCAAGGGCTAGAGAATCATTATTCTAGCCCTTGTGATCAATTTCACAGTGGAATTTGGCAAAGTGAATCAGGCGCTTGGAAAATAAACTACACTGAATACGAGTACTGCGAAATCCTCGAAGGGATGAGTGTTATCACCGATCTTCAAGGTCAATCGCAGACTTTCACTGTGGGTGACAGGTTTATCATACCCGCGGGTTTTCAAGGCACTTGGGAAGTCGTGGAGCCCTGCCGCAAGGTTTACGTCATTTTCGAACAAAAGTGAGATCAACGAGGCTGATGTTAGCCTCAAAAAAAGCTAAGTTCTCTTAGCAATAACTCGCCATGAGGTCACAGCAACGGGTTTTCCTAGGCTGTTGTTTGGCAAACCAACGGATGCACTGGCGCGATTGAATAACCATGGTCGCCAGTAACACGTCCGAGTCAACAAAGAAAATGGGAGAAATACCGTGCATAATAATCTGAAAAAAAAACGGCTGGTACAGCTTGTCGGACTCGCGCTAACCACGACCCTATTCTCCGGCATGGTCGCCGCCGAAGTGACTGGGGAAATTAGTCTTACTAACGACTATCGTTTTCGCGGCGTATCACAAACCGCTGGCGATCCTGCCCTGCAAGGTGGTATCGATTGGATCTTCGATTCGGGTTTCTCTGTTGGGGCTTGGGCAAGTAACGTGGACTTTGATGAGCCAGGTTATAACGGCCCAGCGATCGAATACGATTTCTATGTCGCCTATGGTGGTGAGATCAACGAAGATCTGACCTACGACATCACCCTTAACCGTTATAACTACTCAGGCGAGAGTGATATAGGTTATTTCGAAGTGATTACGGGTATGGAATTTAAGGGCTTTCGCCTAGCCTATTGGTTTACCAATGATTACGGTGGTACTGACTTAGATTATCACTATGGAGAGCTAAACTACTCCTACGAATTTGTTGAAAACTGGAGTCTCGATCTGCACTACGGCTATAACGTGGGTGATGCCTTAGATGATGGTGAAGGTTTTGATAGCTATTCAGATTACTCCATTGGTGTATCGACCGAATTGGCAGGCTTTGGGCTTTCTCTCGCTTGGTTAGGCACAGATCTCAGCGGTGACCAAAAAGTCTCTGATGGCGCATTCAAAAACTCAGATACCGTACTTGCGAGCGTAAGTTACGCATTTTAATTTCGCCTTAGGTTAGATTAACTAAGACACAAAAAAGCCCTCATCATCGAGGGCTTCTTTTTAGCTGTTCAAACAGACTTGACTACCAACTACGCATTTTATGGCCTTTCACCGCGTAGAAAAGGATGAACAAGTAGCATGGCAACATCACAATATAACCACCCTGCATGCCCATATCTGTCGCTGAGCTCATTAACCCCCAAGACACTGGACCAAAGGCGCCACCTGCAATCCCCATGATGAGAAGCGCAGAACCTGTACTGGTCAATTTACCCATACCAGATAAAGCTAGCGGCCACACCGCAGGCCAAACAATCGCATTAGCTAAACCAAGAAAAGCAATCATCAACAAAGTATCGGGCAGCGCCACACCGCCAAAAGGCACTAACAAAACATTAGCAATAGCGTAGGAATTATTGTCGCCAAACAAAATACCGCATGTCAGTAACAAACCCAGAATAGCCGACACCATCAAAGCCTTAGGCTGTGAAATAAAACGAGGAATTAACAGGATACCTAAAGAATAACCCAACACCATACACACCATAGTATAGGAAGTCATAACACCGTATGACTCTATGCCTAAAGACAAAGCAAATGTACCAATGGTATCGCCAGCAATAACCTCTACAGCAACATAAACAAACAGCGCTAACACGCCAAACGCTAAGTTAGGGTGAGATAATGCCGCTTTAAGTTGCCCTTTATCAGTATTTTCAGCAGCTTCATCTTCATTCAACAACTCTGGCAAAGGTGATTTTTTTACCGCGAGCGCTAAAATACCGATAAAAATGGCCATGCCTAAATAGGGGAATACTAAACCGTCAGCCATTTCTTCAATTTGTACTTGAGTTAGCTCAGTACCAATACGGTCTTTAAAGCTGTCTAAAATCAACGCCGAAAACACCAAAGGCGCAATCACACCCGCACCTTTATTCAAAATCCCCATCACACTGACACGGGCGGCCGCAGATTCTTCAGGCCCCAAACGCACCACATAAGGGTTAACCGCAGTTTGTAATAGGGTTTGGCCTGCGCCCATCACTAATTGGGCGAAAAGGAATAGGGCAAATATTTGTGTTTCCGCAGCAGGGATAAACAGTAAGCCCGCCAACATCATCACGCCCATGCCTATCGCCATACCATTCTTGTAGCCAACTTTGCGAATAAGCCAAGCGGATGGCAAGGCAGTAAAGGTCACTGCAATGTAGAAAGAAAACAGGATCAACGACGCTTGAAAGGGATTGAGTTGCAATATTTGTTTCAAATAAGGCATCAAAGAACCATTCAACCAAGTGGCGAATCCGAGGATGAAAAAGAGAGCGGCCACTATGGCCATGGGGAGAAAGCTGCTTTTCTGCTGGCTTTTATCGAGTGTCATTTCCATAAACCTGCTTCTTATAGTAATTAATTATTTAGGTGATAACGGGGTTTAAATTAATGCCTAAGTTCCCGAATATCCGTATCGCGACTAGTCCGCAATGGCTAATGTTATCATCCAAACGCACCATTGTTTCAGTGATGTTAAAACAAATAACACAAAAAGACAACGCTGTCATTTAATAAATTCTCGCGAATATTCCCTCGTAATCCTCGATTGGCCAACTGATAAGTTATAAGTAAGTGATGACTCACATCCAGAAAATAATGTAAAAAAAAGCCGCAGACACTAAGTGCGTGCGGCTCAAGCAATTAAGCGAACAGATTAAATTCTGACAAAAATATTGCGGCGATACATCCAATATAACACCAGCCACTGCACCGCAAGTAAGCTGATAACCGCAGCTAACGCTTGAGCGCTTTCAGGTAAGGCCATCATTAGGCCACCAAACACGCTTTGGGCGATATATTTCCAATCCACTAAACTCGAGGCTAGGTAAATAATGATGGCGTTGGAGCCTATCACCACAAAGAAAAATGCGACTTTTTGCCACTTAAGCACATCGACTAAGGCATAGAATGCCGCCAGCAGGATCATGCTCCAGCCCGACGTCACTAGCACAAATGAACTGGTCCACAGCTCTTTATTGACCGGAATAATAAGATCCAACAGCCAACCTAAGGCTAAGCAAGCACCACCCGCTACGGCGAGTAATCCCACTTTGACCCACTCACCTTTAGGATGGGATTTAACAATAAAGTGGCCGACAAACACACCCGCTAACGCATTGACTATGGCAGGGATGGTCGACAGTAAACCTTCAGGATCGGGCGTGCGCCCCTGATAGCTCACGCCGGGCAATAAAATCGAATCGACATAGGCATTGATGGATTCCGTTGGCGAAAGCACGCCTGCCTGTCCACCGGGGAAAGGCAACCAAAGTTGCATTGCGCCATAACCGAGCAAAATGCCTAAGGCGACAATAACTTGCGTTCGTAGGCTCGTATGCCACACCAGTAATGCGGCAAAGAACCATGCAAAAGCGATTCGACCTAACACACTGGCATAGCGAATTTTTTCAGGATCGGCAGGCGCGCCCGTACCCCAACCGTGATTGTATAAAATGCCCAGTAGCAGCAATAAAAAGAGTCGTTTAATCCCATGCCGATACACAGGTAATCGATCCTTCATCGGTAATTTATCTAAACGTTTGGGAGATAAACCTAAGGCCACACCAGAGAGGAAAATAAACAGCGGAAAAATCAAATCGTAGAAGTGAAAACCATGCCATTGGCTATGGTGCATTTGTTCATCGCCCCATTGCCAACCTGCCCAGCCCGTTAAAATAAGCAAGCCACCAAACAGGGCCTCACCGCCCAAAATCCAAAACATATCGAAGCCGCGCAGTGCATCCAGAGACATCAACCTAGGTTTATTCACCTTTACTGGCACAATTGCATTTGTGTGTGTAGTCCCCATGCCATCATCCTTTATTATTGTTATTAAAAGCTTTTATAAAAGTTGAGCAAAACTAATACGGTACAAAACTAATACTGAATAAAATGAGTGCTGTACAATAAAAAAACTTAGCCCCTGTCATCAAAATACGACAAGGGCCAATTGTTACACATCACCTAAACTGAGAAAGCGATTTAAGGGTGTGCCCCTATCCTCTGTCCTGAATAGACGGCCCGTCCCGCAATGTAGTTTGCCTGCACTTTGTTCTGCGCATCGAGCAAAACAAAATCAGCCCTATGTCCCAGTGCTAAACGGCCAGCTTTATGCTCAATCCCGAGGAACTGTGCGGGATATAACGCCGCCATTCTCAAGGCTTCCGCCAAAGGTAAACCTAACAAGTTCACCGTATTATTGACCGCAGTCACCATATCGAGCACACAACCCGCCAGCTCACCGGTCACGGCATTTAATCTGTCGCCGACTCTCAGCACTTGCGTACCGAAGAGCTCGAAGCTAGTCTCACCGTCCATACCCACAGGCGGCATAGCATCGGTGACTAACATCATTTTGCCCCTCGGTTTTGCCCGTAGTGCGACCTTTGCCGCCGCTGGATGCACATGGTGACCATCGACAATCAAACCACACCAAGCGGTTTCACTCTCAATCGCCGCGCCAACCATGCCAGGCTCACGGGAGCCCAGAGGAGACATAGCATTATAAAGATGAGTAAAGCCCGTAGCGCCTGCCGCTAATGCCGCAACCACAGTATCGTAGTCGGCATTAGAATGACCCAAACACACCTTAACGCCCGAAGCAACGAGCGTACGGATCACCTCTGGCGACACATTCTCAGGCGCAAGCGTGACCACTTTAATCCCCAGATCTTGACGACAAAATACGGCGAGTTCAGCATCGGTGATTTCGCGAATAAAGCCCTGTGGATGCACACCTTTTTTAGGTACAGATAAATGTGGCCCTTCAAAATGCACCCCTAAAACGCCAGCGCTACCTTTGACTAAAGCCTCAGCCACGGCATCGGCCGCATTGGCCATCACGCTGACATCATCGGTGATAAGTGTGGGTAAAAATCCTGTCGTGCCAAAACGCGCATGAGCACGGCCGATAGTCTCAATACAATCAACACTCGGATTGGCATTGAATAACGCCCCGCCGCCGCCGTTCACTTGTACATCGATAAAACCAGGCACCAGCGTTCCGGCTTGGCGGATTTCCTTCGCGCCAACAACCGTATCAAACGCCAGAATGTGCCCGTCTTCAACAGTCACAGGCACATCTTGATGGAAATATTCACCATCAAAAATACGCTCGGCGATCAAGGTGATTTTCATCGCAAACCTCTTTCAATAAATAACACGAGTAACTTAAGTCTTAAATTAAGTTCACTGCGAGGGCTTAGCTGCACGAGCTTAGCTGAACAGGTTTAATCGTGCAGCTGCTTAATCGTGCAGCTAAAAGTCCGCTAAATCTAATCCGCAGCACCTAAACCTCTTAAACTTTTGCCACTTAAAGCTAGGCAGCTTAAAGCGTTTGAGTCACTTTTTTAAGGCCCGCCGGTTGATCAGGATCGATACCGCGGGCAATCGCAACCGCAGCCACATCGATATAGAAACGTTGTAATAACGCTAACGGCGCCACACGTGGGTGAATGTCAGTCGAGGTTTGATTCAGATGCACTAAATCGGCGCCGCGTTGGCTCACGTTTTCAATTTGTTCAATATGGCTAGCGTAAGATTCATCGCCAATACACACATCGACGATAGTGAGTTTTTTCTCAACTAAAGTAACAGGGCCGTGGAGGAACTCGGCACTACTGAACGCTTCGGCATGGATTGAACACACTTCTTTTAGCTTAAGCGCGATTTCCTTGGATACCGCATAACCTAAACCACGGCCGAGTACGACTAAGTTCTTCACGTCGGCAACGGATTCTGGCGTGAGTTGTGGCTCAGCGTCCACCGCCGTTTGCAGCGCTTGGGGTAAAGAAGCGACGGCGCTAGCAAGCGATTCGCTTTGAGTCCAAGCGGCGGCAAGTTGTAAAATCGCCGACAACGTCGCGAGGTAACTCTTAGTCGCGGCAACGGCTTTTTCTTCGCCGGCACGTAAAGGCACAACGACATCGACGATATCTTTAATCGGTGCACTTTCATCATTCACTAAGGCAACACAGAAAGCACCGGCATTTTTTGCCATACGCGCCTGCGCCAAAATGTCAGGGCTCCGGCCAGATTGTGAAATCACAATGACTAACGCGCCTTCGAGTTTCAAGGTTTTACCATACACACTCGCCACTGAAGGTGCGGCGGCGAAGGTCGGTACACCCGCTTCAATCTCAAATAAGTATTTAGCGAACACTCCCGCATGATCCGATGAGCCGCGACCTACTATCATCACAAAACGAGGGGCGAAGGCGCGCAGTTTCTCACCTAACTGCTGCATGATGTCAGCGTTAGCTTCTAATTGACCCGCAATTTTTTGCGGTGCAGTGCGTGCTTCTTGTTCCATAATAGTGTTTGTCATGTCTTTTACCTTCACGTTCAAATACAGGATTTGGCTTCAGTGCCTATGTGCACTGACAACGACTTATTAAATTCTTGTTGGGCGAAATACATAGCACCAAGTTCGGGTGGTGCTAAGGTTTCTGAAATTTTGGCGACCACATCGGCACCGAGCCAGGCTTGTAAAGGCTCTGCAAGGCCACCGATCATCGAAAAACGCACCGGATTTAGGCTAAATAGCTTACGCGCCATGTCGCTAATATAATCTGCGCCTTCTTGCACTATGGCAGTCGCGACTGCGTCACCTTCATTGGCGCAATCGAGCACACTTCTGGCTAATGCGGCGTAGCAACTTGATGATTTACCGGCTAGATTTTCGACAATGCCGAGCGCATCGGTGACGTTAAAGTAGCTCAACAGCATGTCAGTTAATCGCGTCGGTACGGCAAAGCCATCGAGTACTAACAACACGTGTTCGGCGGCTTTTAGTCCCAGCCAAGCACCGCTGCCCTTATCGCCCAAGGCAAAACCATAACCACCAATACTCAAGCTGGTATCACCAACATGGGCATAACCGCAAGAGCCAGTACCCGTGATGATCACAGCGCCATCGGCCCCGCGGTGGGCACCAATACAAGCCGTATGCAAATCGGTAGTGACATACATGGCTGCAAAAGGATGCTGCCAGTTGATAACATCTTGATATAACCTAGGGACATTTACGCCAGCAAGACCAAGACCCGCCACAAGCAAGTGACTATCGCTCTCGTTCATGCCCGCATCCAGCAACGCCAGGCGAGTCGATGCTTCAATGGATTCAAATGTTTGTGTGAGACCATGCAGTGGATTTGCGCGTCCAGCAACACCTGTCCCTAAAACGGTACCGTCTGCGCAGTAGATGGTGGCTCGGCATTTACTACCGCCTCCATCTACACCTATAAACAGTGGTTGATCTTTTGTCTGGACTAACCCCATGACACCCCTCTTCACCTATCAATGCAGCGCTACCGTTGCTTATTATTTGCCGTTAATACAGCGCTCAACTTTAGTTAACTCAATGTTACAGCAAAAATGACAGCGTTGTCATTTACTTTTTTAAGTGATTTATGATCTAAAATCAAATTTAGGGAATCACTGACACAGAAAAACAAAAAGGCTGTATTTTATCTTTAAAATACAGCCAGATATAAAAATTGATTTAGTTAACGATTAAACTTCGGCCTTTACGAATACCATCGGCCGCAATGGCGCGGATCTCAATCGGTGCAGTGACCGCCAATCCCGCTTGATAAGCTTGCCATTGGCCATTTAGACTTCGGTATTCAAGTTTGAGCCCGGGATAGGCAATATTAGCAAACAGTTTACCGTCACGGATCTCGGCGCCGACCGTCGGTACGCGATAATCAATCCCCGCTTTATCTAGCTTGATAAACTCTTTGTGGCCCAAGGTATTCGCAAGTTGTTGCCACTCCTTTGCCTGTGCATCACGCATGGCTAAGGTAAAAGCCCCAGAGCTTTGGTTATACACAGCGCCTTGATACTGATAAGGCACTTCCCACGCAGCTTGATGCCAAGCACGCTCAGCCAGCATCAACAAACGCGGAAACACCATGTATTCAATCGTATCGTCACTGCGAATCGACTCACTCCAAACCTGCCCTTGCAAGCCAGTAAAGGGTTTACCTTTCTCCCTTGGACCCGAGACTTTGTTACCCGCCTC
Organism: Shewanella sp. DC2-4; assembly: GCF_013248875.1. NCBI lineage: Bacteria > Pseudomonadati > Pseudomonadota > Gammaproteobacteria > Alteromonadales > Shewanellaceae > Shewanella > Shewanella sp. DC2-4. The sequence continues at coordinate 3,112,009 of NZ_JABRVR010000002.1, forward strand.
ATCAAGTTTTATTCTGTCATCCGCTTCGAATGGCTGATTTTCAATATCGGTCCATTGCTCGGCGTTAGCGGCTAAATTATCAGGCATAAAGCTAAAGACTTTATGGCTATTGGTCGCGCGGCTCGCCCAGTAATAACCATGCTCTTTAGGATCGGCCTCATAGGGGAAGTCAAAGTACAATACCTCAGGATTAGAAAGTATGATTTCCCAGCCGAGATTCGCCTGCTGATTGGCGCGCGAATGACCTTTGTGGGCAATCACATCCCAAATATTAGACTGCACCTTAGCGGGCATATTCTCAGGACGAACATGGCTCATACCATCGCTCCATCCTGCTGCTTCAATGCCTTTTGCCGCTAACATAGTCGAAATTCGTTCAATAAAATAAGCGCCTAAGTCATCTATCGACTTAACGCCTTTATCGTTATTGGCGACAAATGCTAAACACTGCGGAGATTGTTTCCAAGCTCCCGCCGTTTCATCGGCACCAATGTGGTAACGCGTCAATGGTTGACCCGCGGCTTGGTGTAACTTGGCAATTTCATCAATCACTTTATCGACAAAGTGATAAGTCGATTCCATGCAGACGTTAAGCGTGTTGTCGTCGTAATATTGCACTGAAGAATAAACCGTTTTGTCGTTTGCATCGGATAACAAATATTGCTCAGCTGCAGTGGTTTTCCCTTCAGCTTGCAATTGACGAGCGCCCGCATCTAACACTTTTACCGCTGTGCTAGCTTGATTTGCCGTTTCCTGGACAGGGACAACTTGCACTTTGCCCGTGTTTTTAAGCTCTACGTCTTCAGCCTGTAATCGACGAAAACGCGCATCCATCGCTTTAATCGCGGCGCGGCTATGACCCGGCATATCCATCGATGGGATCACTTGAATTTGACGCGCCTCAGCATATTTCACTATGTCGATATAGTCTTGTTTAGTGTAATAGCCATTGACACTAGTATCGCCAAACGGTCCACTGCCTAACTGCGGTAATAAGCAGGAATTTTCATCTAAATCATGACAACGTTTACTACCGATGTCGGTCAGCTCAGGTAGCCCGTCGATTTCGAGTCGCCAACCTTCATCGTCAGCCATGTGTAAATGCAGTTTATTGAGCTTATAAGCCGCCATTTGGTCGAGCAAATCCAGCAACAATTGTTTGCTGTGGAAATTACGTGCCACATCAATGTGCATACCACGAAACAGATAACGTGGGCTGTCTTCAATGGTCATCGCATTCACTTTCAGCGAATTCACATCCACAAGGCTTGCTAATGATGACAAACCGTAAGAGAAGCCCGCCGCATCATTGGCAGCAATCACAATTTCAGTTGGCTGAATATCTAAGCGATAACTGCCCTCATCCCCTTTTTGGCTGGCAAATTTCACCGTAATGCCACTAGCAGATTCAGCCACACCTAGGCGAGCTAAACGTACCACCGCCGCCGCAACTTGACGCTTTTGCTCTGGGTTATCATGCTGATATTCGAGCTTAATACCACCAGCAAGGGATACTGGTGTATCGGTTGAATGGATCTTCACCTTTTGTGGCGTTGGGATAATGGTATCCACAGCCAAGGCGGCATCGTCACTCACGCTTCGATTGGCTTTAAATAATTGCGCGGCATCGGCTGGCGCGAGTTTATCCGTTTCAGTGCGTTGATATTGGGTTTTAAAATTCGTAAACCCTTCAACATACGGACGCGTCTCTAAACCCGTTTCGGCATCTTTACCCACTTGAGTGCTGGCGATAATGACGGGCTCTAATCCTTTTGCTGCGAGGTAATAGTTTGGCATAGCGTCGGTTTCAGCCAATTGCCACGGCTCACCACGGAATGTCAGTTGCTTTTTCTCGCCCTTAACAAATCCCTTAAAAGCAGCCGTTGGCGTAATACGATGTAAATCGCCTTTAACGTGCGTTATCGTCAATTCACCGCTTTCAACCGATTGCACAGGGCGCATTTGGCTTAAATAAATTTCCCAATCTTGGCTGGCTAAATCCATACCAGGGACGAAATCAATTTGAGCGACAAAACAGCGGCCATCGGCTTTATCTTTTAGGCACTTATCGTCTGGCACATTGGTCACAACACGGTAAGTTACGACTAACGAATCCCCGAGTTGTTGTAACTGCGCTTGAGTTAATGCGTCCTGAGCTTGCTGTGTTTGAGCTACAGCCTTATCGGCTGACGCTGCGGAAGGCGTCACAGGCGCCTCGGAACAGGCCGCTAATCCTAAAGCCAGTAAAATGGCGCTTGCTGAAAGTGTTTTATTCATGATTATCCTTATCTAGCTCCAGAAATGGCTATAATCTGAAGGAAGTTACTAACGTCCGCAGTCTTTCCCCTTGGTGAAACAGTCGCTCGCTCGAGTGCGCTAAGTGCTCGCTATCGAGTGAGGCTGAACCTGAGACATTGGCAAGATCATTTAACGTGCGAGAAATCGCTTCGGTGACGCAGGTTTGCTCCTGTGCCGCATGGGAAACTTCGATGTTCATATTACTGATATTTGAGACTAAATCAGTCACTTTAGTAAGCACTAACTTAATTTCTTCTGAGCGGTTAACGCCCTGAGTTGAGAGGGCTTGGCTCGCTTGCATCACAGTGACCGTTTCGGCCACTCGGCTCTGGACCTGCTGGATCATTTTCTGTATTTCACCAGTTGCCTGTTGGGTTCGGCTCGCCAGCGTACGCACTTCGTCGGCAACCACAGCAAAACCGCGCCCTTGTTCACCCGCCCTCGCCGCTTCAATCGCAGCATTAAGCGCCAGTAAGTTGGTTTGTTCGGCAATACTGTTGATGACTACAACGACTTCATCAATCTTTTGCGTTTCTTGCTGTAACTGTGAAACAGACAGTGCCGAGCGGGCTAATTCAGATGCCAGTTTACGAGTAATGTCTAATCCCGAATCGAACTGCCGCTGGCTGTCATCGACCGCTTTATCGGCCTGACTCGCCGCATCCGCGGTGCGTTTCGCATTAATGGCGACTTCATTGGCACTGGCGCTCAGCTGAGTTACAGCCGTCACTGCCGCCTCGGTTTCTTTTAATTGGGTTTGCACACGATCATTGTTGGTTTGCGACAGTGAACCAAGCGCTTTGGCATCGCCCAGTAATTGCCCTGAGGTTTCGTGCACTCTGGAAATCGTGCCGTGAATTTGCTCAACAAAACCATTAAATGCCTTGGCAAGCTGACCAATCTCATCCTGACTCTCAACGGGTAATCTGTGGCATAAATCGCCGTCACCGCTGGCAATTTCTTCCATAGCACGGACCACATTCCCAAGTGGATTAATCACTAAACGTTTAAGAATAATGAAGATAACAAATAAACTGCCACCGAGAATTAACAACGCCTGCAAGAAATAACCTAAGAGTAAATCTGACAACTGAGCGCGAATAGGCAACATAGAAAACTGAATAGCCAATTGGCCCGTTGGGTTACCTTGCTCAGCAAATTGAATTTCACGTTTCACTAGATACTCATCGGCCACTGTTTGAGCCTGTTGACTCTCGGCTAACACTTTACCGCGATGGTCACTCACGACAATATGATAAATCTGCGCAGATTTAAGCATCACAGATAGCACTGCACGGATCTGCTCATAGTCGTAGGTGAAGATGGGCTGCGCCATGGTCACTTGTAAATTGGCGACGGTATTTTCTTCAAACTCAGTTTCACTGGCGGCCAATTTATCGCTCGCCAACCAGTAAGATGCACCGAACAGAACGCTAACAATCATAAAAATTGCTGCCGCTAATCCAATCTGTACTTTTAAGGCTAATGTTTTCATTATTTTGCACCTTGCATACTAAAAAGATCTAACCATAATTCTGTGCGTTCTATTGGTGTTAATGGACTTAAATCAGGTGTATCAAGACGGATAATCACCCGTTGTTCAAACTTAGCCTCACGATACAGTTGCTCAATTTTAAGCTCGCGATTAAACATCTCATCAAAAGAGCCGTCGCTTACCATACTTTCAAGCCCGGCTAAAATGGCCGCAGCAAGTTCGGGGCGCTTAGGGGAAACAAAGAAATAAGCTGGCGAACGATATTGCAGCAGGATATGGCTATCGACCTTAAGTGCGGGATCGGGGTGATTTGCGAGTTCTTCGCCAATTTCCTGGGCGCCGAGGGCAAGATAATCGAAACGCCCGCCTTCTAACATGGGGTATAAATTGGTGTACTGATAGCTAGTGACGACGGGTAATCCATTGGCTTCTAAAATCGTTGCATCGGGCCAATAACGATTTTGCCCCGCCTTTAACTGCCTAAAATCCGCCATGGTTTTCACATTAGCAAATCGTGCCTCATCCGATTTACGGATAATCAGCAGCCGATTACCGAGTAACCCTTTAAACAATGGAATGCGCACGGGAAGCACAGTTTCTTCCAATTCCTTTGAGGTCATGCTCCAAAACACGTCGACTGTCCCAGCGAGTGCTTCTTCGACCTTGCGCTTTTGATTCATTTGAGTCGACATTTCTTGCGCTTGATAACCCGAATCCGAGCGCCGCAGTGCTTCATCAAGTAACTTTAGTAACCATTCCTGCTGTATCGCGGTGGTGATTTTTTTTGAAACCTGTGCAGACGATTTAGACACATCAGAATTTGAAGCTAAATGGTTTATAGCTGTGTCGGTAGCAAATACAGCAAAAGAGGAAAATGCCGAAAAAAACGCTAATGCCATTATAAACAGGGGTATGCCAACCGTTCTTCTTGTCATGATGAGTGCGGTGATATGGGCAATGACACTCGTCATGCCAATTGCAATGACACGCATCACAGCCGTTAAATGAATCGCCATAAATTGCAGCCTCTTTTATTATCTGGTTTATACCAGTGAGTTTTATTTATCTATGCCGCTAACGTTCAAGTGCTGAGGTAGGCAATTGAGTAATACCGTAAAACATCCTAAAAAAATGGCTGGGCACTGCTTACAGTACCCAGCCCACGCTAGTTTCTGGGGAGAGACTATCAAAATATCAAAGACAAACGTATCGCCGCCCGACAGCAATACTCCTGCCAAACACATGATAAGGAGACCTCATCCTCTCATGCAGACCTTACAAACAACGCGTCACACAAGCAGATGACAGCGTTGTCATTATTAAAGTACACAAGAAAGAACAGGATTTCTACATTTTTTTGACAATTATTGTTATTTTTTATGAAAATACATAATTAATGCTAATTTTTCATATACTTAAAATGTTTAATTTATTTATTCAAGCTTATGTGACAACGCTGTCTTTCATTGATAACATAGCGATAACATGACAAAGATCACGGTAGCTATTGATGAATCCCATTAACACACTTGTGCCCAATAATACCCAGCCTGCTCCGCGCTTAAATCGATATTACCTAAACCTCAGTTTGATATTACTACTCTGTGGAGCTTGGTTATTTTAGGCGAGCCATTTTCATTCGCTATTTGATCTTATCCAAGAATATGGACGCTTCGTTTTTCTAGGAATCACAGGAGCGATATTTGCAAACTCGACAGGAGCTGGCGGTGGCGTCATCTTTATTCCGGTATTTTCGAGCCTCAACTTTAGTGAGTCTCAAAGTGTCTCGACTTCATTTATGATCCAATGCTTTGGCATGACAGCAGGCGCGATTTCATGGTCACTGCATTATAAAAAGCACCACCGAGAAGATGATGCATGGTCTGGTTTTGTAAAAGCATCATTACTTGCAGCCTTCTTTTCTGTCTTAGGTTTCTGGAGTAGCCAATTACTACAACTCAATTCGCCCTCTTCGCTACACACCAGCTTTAGCATTTTCTCGATAGTGCTTGGTATCGCCATCATTATCAGTAGCAAAAGTAGCACACAAATCACTCGCTCTATAATGCCGGTCGATTTTCTTTGGCTCGCTCTCATTGGCTATTTCGGCGGTATTATCACAGCTTGGTTATCGGTAGGCGTCGGTGAATTAGTCGTCATTTATCTCATGATAAGGGGACTATGCGCCAAAATGGCGGTCGCCACTGGCGTTGTTGTTTCTGCGATTACAGTTTGGTCAGCAAGCCCTATCCATATTTTTCCAACAAATAGCCATGCCCTCTTTGAGCTAGTTTTATTCGCAGGCCCTGGCGCCATTATCGGAGGATTACTCGCTCGTAAATTAGCACTCTTTCTCCCAGTAAAAGTATTAAAACTCTTTTTCTCCATTTGGATCATTTTGACGGGTAGCGTAATGTTGGCGAGTTAGAAATTTATAAGTGATTCATATTCATTACTTAAATTTAAAACTAGCATAAATAAATCGTATAATTTGATGCCACCAATACAGCATGACACCATTCTTTAAATGTTATTTATCCATAACTAAATCAATTAAACTAAGAGAACAAAGGTGTGCATAAATCACAGAGTAAAATCCACATTTTGCAAAATCCAGCATAACGCTTTCGTCTAGTTCATGAATTTTTTGTTCATCAACGGTATAAATACCATTAATATTGGTCTTAGTACCGTCCAGAGCATTTACTGTTAATGTTCTAGGCTGTAATAGCTCATGCTGTATTAAAGTCTTAATAAAATGTTTTGTCATTTCCTGATAGTCAGCCTGAAGACTGGCCAACTCTAGCTGCGTATTGAGATAAGCAGTATTATCGCCATCAGCTGTAAACAAAGAATTTTCACCGTTTTCACACACAGACGAGTTATTTAGATCAATTCCAATAATTATTTTATTATCAATATAACTCGCACCCAAAGGATACAATTGAACTTGAATAGGTAAATAACGAGCAATCCATCTACCATTTATCATCAATTTGTTCGAGTTCTCTTTTAAAGATGTAACTGCTACAGGTAAGAATTCACCTGTTTGAGAATTTTTGGTAAATATAATAGGAAAGCTCGTCGCTGCTGACATGAACTCTTGAACCTGAAGAGGCAACATGTGCATTTTTTCAAAAACTTTATAGTCAATAATATTTTTCACTTTTAAGTGTCTATGAATAGAATCATTCAAAGGGACATAATGTGTTGTCATCTTTATTTTCCTTGTTAATATTTTCTATATAACTCGTACAATTCTATATAGATTGCAATCCGTAGAGACGGATTTTATCAAGTAGTTCTCTATGATCTGGCAACTCACTTATCATTTTACTTTTTAACAACGTCATCTTAGCCAGATGTTGAACAACGCGTTGATCAACTTCTGCATTGCTATAAGTTGGTCGAGTAGAATACTTCATACCGCAAAGCACATATAAATAATTTTCTCTGTTGAACACTTCAAACTTTGAAGGGAAATCCTCTGCGATTGGAATAAAATCTTGCCACATTTTAAGACGTTGTTTTAAGCCTTCAGGAATAGTTTCACCGGTGCGATTATCACGCCAGAAAGCAGAGTCTGACCTGTCGGATAAACAATAATGTAACTTAGCAAATTCAACGACTCTCTCCCACGCTTGAGAAACTGTTTCATTAAAGCGCTTAGCAAGATAATCAATATCATCTTTATCGGAAGGAAATCGCTCCGCAAGAAAGCGTGCAGAAAAGTCCGTCAGTAGAATAGATGTCGCTTCAATCGGTTCTAAAAATCCCTGTGCTAAGCCTAATGCAACACAATTTTTTACCCAAAACTGCTGACGATAACCAACTTTCATAGCAATTTTTCTATGTGAAAGATCGGCAAGTTGACCACCTAAGTACTGATCAAATGTATCTTCAGCTTCAGCATTACTCATATAATCAGTCGAGTAGACAAAACCAGTTCCACGTCTTTGCGTGAGGGCAATATCCCAAATCCACCCTGCCTGATGAGCCGTTGCAATCGTAAATGGCGGAATTTGATCTAAAGCCTGTGTGGGCACTTGAGCAACTAATGCTGTATTAATGAAGAGTTGGTGTGATTGATCAATAAATGGTACATCAAATCTTTTTGCTAACAAAATAGATTCAAAACCACTGCAATCAATATAGAAATCAAAAAATAACTCTCCTTTATCTGTCAACAATGAACAAATAGAACCATCTTTCTCTAAAGAAATATCATTTACCGTTGCATAAATATGTTCAACATTAAATCGTTCAATGGCATTTTTAGCTAATAACTTAGCAAACTTTGCGGCATTAAGATGGTAAGCATAACCCATAACGCCACCATACTCCGGAGTTGTTATAAACTTAGGTCCTTTATTTTCCTCACAAACGGCATGCTGTGGCGAGACTAAATCGGCAAAGTGCTCTCTTGGATGAGTTAACCAATATGGTGTCAAATCCTCACCCAATGGACTCGGCATATCAAAAAGGTGATGATAAAAATTATTGTTTCCGTGCTTTGCTCGATCGAGCCAATTTACAAACTTTATTGACTGTTTAAAAGTGACGTCACAAGATTTAATAAAGTCTGACTCACTTATACCAAAGCTTGATAATGATTTACGTATTGAGGGAACAGTCCCCTCACCAACACCAATAATGGGGATATCTAGAGATTCGATGAGCGTAATTGAGAGTTCTGGATTGTTCTTTAAAACCAGTCCTAAATGATTAGCAGCTAACCAACCTGATGTCCCACCACCAACTATCGCTACTTTTCTTATAATCATAGCATGATCCTACAATTAAGCATGAACACATTGAGTCATATATTGGATAACCATTAGCCCTTTAATATTACTACTTTTAATTTAACGCAGTTTAGTGCTTAATAAAAAGCCTAGCAATTGCTAGGCTCTTATTAATCTAACTAATTAAATTAGAAGCGCAACGCAACACCGAGTTTATAACGGGCTTCACCATCAAAACTCCATACAGGGTAATTATCTTTAAATTCACTAATAACCCCCTCTGCATCCACTGGAGATACACCTTTTTGTACGCTATCTTCTTCAAGCAAGTTAACCACTTCAAAAGTTAACGACAGATAATCTGTTAGATTATAGCTAGCACTTAAATCTAAGGTGCCATACGCTTGATGTTCACGGTTACCATAGAACCCTGGTAATTCACGCATCATATATTCAGAACGCCAGTTATAAGCTACCCGAGCTGAGAAATCATCCATTTCGTAGTAACCAACTAAGTTTACAGTATGTTTGGATGAGTCAGAGAATACTCCAACACGGTCTGCATAGTTTTCAGCTGGTGATGAAGCGTCTGCAAAGGTGTAGTTAACTGAGTAACCTAAACCACTATCGAATGAATCTTGTAACTGAAGTTCGATACCATCAATTGAGCCACCATTAGCGTTATAATTTTCACTTACAGTCCAACAATCGTAAATACCCGCACCACATGTACTACCACCTGCAGTGATTAGGTTGGGATCTTCAATTCCGATTTGTTGATTCAGTTTTTCTCTTGTAGAGATAAATGAACTTACATCTTTGATAAAGTAAGTTGCTGCAAATAAACCTTCTCCACTGAAGTACCATTCTAAACTTACATCTGCTTGTGAAGCTTTGAAAGGTTGTAAATTTACGCTACCGGTGACTTTCTTCTCGTTACCAGGAGTACCATCGTTGAAGCCAGGTAACTTAGAGGTTGCGAATAAATCGGCATAATTTGGACGTGAAATAACTTGAGCTGCTGAGGCTCTTAAAATTAAATCACTTGCAAGGTCAAATGCAATATTTACACTTGGTAAAACATCGTTATAGCTGGCTTTATCAGTACTTAAACCATCAGCATATGTACCTGTTTTGCTGAACGCATAATAATCAGATTCAACATCAGTAGACACATATCTTAAACCGAAGTTACCACGAACGCCTTCACCAGCGAATGTAGCCATAGTATAGAGCGCTAAATTCTTTTCTTGCAGTGTGCCATATCCTGATTTATCGAGAGTAAAACCATCGATAGCAGCATAGGCATCATTAATCATGTTATCAAAAATGGGCTTAGGTAAGGTGAAGCCTGCGCCAGATGACATAGTACCAGAATAATAAGCTGATGCATCTTTTGCTACTATATTAGAGGATTGAGCAGCCTCGGTAGTTTGAGTAACATCATGATCGGCATAACTAATGCCTGATTTAAATGACGTAATAGCACCTAGCTCAACAGGAATAGTAATGTCAAATGTCGCAAAGGACTCTTCATCCGTATTAGGTTGTTTTTTTAGAGCCCAACCCGCTGTTTCTAATTTTCCATTAAAATCAGAAGCATCAAATGCGTTGTTTGCAATGTTAATATCAATGACATCGCCAGTAGCATCATAGATACCCGCGAAATCTTCAGGTTTACCAATAGACTGACCATAGTTTGAAGTTAAATCGGTACCACCTTCAGCTTTGGTCTTACCAATACGACCTTCTAACTTATAAGCATCTGCCTGATATGCAAAATCCAAATCAATTGTGTCAGAAGACATACTCGCTTTACGTGCCCAAGTTTGAGCCCAAGCAAATCCACCTTTACCTGTGTGCTCAACTAATGTACATACGCCTGCAGCATTTTTCTTAAGGCAAGTATTTTCACCCTGCTGAGTAGGAAATAAGAAAATTGAAGTATTAGCATTGTTTGCATCAAGTTGAAGGCTCATCAAATTCAAACCAAACTCAAGATTATCAGTTGGTCTGTATTGGAATGCAGCATTAACAGCGGTACGCTCTCGGTCTTGCTGGAATGTGGTCGGAACTATCTCTCCCCAACCTAGTAAAGATTCGATACCATTACGTTGATATTGAGTTTTATCTAAAGAACCTGCGACTAAGAAACCGAACTTTTCATCTTCCGTTTTCCAGCTATAAAGTCCTGAGGTTTGTGGATCAATCTCTTCAGATACAGTGCCGTAATCCCCCTTTGTACTTAAAAATACAGAATTTGCATCTAAATCTAATGGTTTACGGGTTTTAACAATTACAGTACCACCAATACCACCTTCGGCAATATCTGCCTGAGATGATTTGAAAACTTGAATACCGCCCACCATTTCTGGTGGTAATAGACTGTAATTGAAGCTACGGTCAATAGCTTGTTGATCAAACCAACCCGTTGAAGCCACAGAATGACCATTTAATAGAGTACTGGTTAACTGGCTTGAAGCACCACGAATTGATACTTGTTGGCCTTGACCAAATTGACGATTAACCGCAACACCAGGAATGCGTCCTAAAGACTCACCCACATCTCCATCTGGAAATTTACCAATATCTTCTGCTGTGACCGCATCCACTACAGCATCAGAAAAACGTTTGTCGTTAACTGATGCCTTCATTGATGCTCTCATACCGCGAACTTCAATTTTTTCAATATTTTCAGGTGCTGCGGTGGTTGCCACGGCGTCTGCAGCAACAGCGCTAATGGATACAGCACTGCCGAGTAGGATAGCAATATTTGTAGCTAGTACAGTTTTCTTAAAGGTTGATGGTCGCATCTCGTTTCCCTTCCATAACTTTATTATCGTTTTAGTATTCATAACCATTCCCCGAGGAATGACAACGCTGTCATGTCTAGTGCAAACATTACACAATAATTAACAGCCTTGCCACAACAAAATAACGATGGAAGCAAAAAAATGTCATAAAGCAGAATTTTGAATCAGTAGTTTTATTAAAAACCATTATAAAACATGAGCTTTAATATTATGACGTAAATTTACAACTCTCAGCATAATTATAACAATGATAAATTAACGCCAATTTGTAACAATTCAGGATTGCTAAGCACATCAAAAGCTCGCACTATAAGATGTATAAGTCAGAAAAAACTGATAAAAAATGTAAGCTTGTAAATTGCAGGTAAAGAATTTACGTTCATAGAACAGTTAACCCCTCGCGACCTTAGACAAAGAGTTTTTACATCAATGAAAGTCACTATCAACGACGTAGCTAAATATGCTGGAGTGTCTATCAAGACAGTATCCCGTGTAACCAATAACGAACCTTCAGTGAAGCAGGCCACCGTTGACAAAGTGAACGAGGCGATAAAAGCACTTAACTACCAACCTAATTTAGCAGCAAGAAATCTAGCAGGAACTAAATCCTATGCTATTGGTTTTATTTACGATAATCCAAACGCTTACTATATTATTGATATGCAAAATGGGATTTTGTCAGCCTGTAAAGACAAGGGCTATGAACTTGTCATCCACCCTTGCAATGCCAAATCAGAGACCATATGTGATGAGCTTACAGCACTAGTCAAATATTCTAGGCTCGCAGGATTAGTACTAACACCTCCCTTGTCAGAAAATCCTAAAGTACTCAAAGCACTCACTGAAATTGATGCTAACTATGTGCGCATTATTGCGGGAGAAAAGGACAACGATCAGAATGGGTTGACTATTTTAGTCAACGATAAATTCGGTGCAGTTCAAATCACCCAGCATCTGATTGATTTAGGCCACAAGCATATCGCTTTTTTAAGCGGAGATTTACACCATGAATCCACCAAAGAGCGATTACTTGGTTTTAAACAGGCATTAACAATAAATAACCTAAAGCTGAATGAAAACTACATAATTGAAGGGAAGTACTCATTTGAGTCCGGTGTTGATGGTGCTAACAAGCTCATCAAACTAAAAAATCGCCCGACGGCGATTGTTGCTTGTAACGATGAAATTGCCGCTGGTGCACTTTTTGCGGCTCGTTTAGCGGGTTTAGACATACCCGTTGATTTATCAATTGTCGGTTTCGAAGATAGCCCATTCTCACGTCAAACCTGGCCTAAACTTACCACAGTACATCAGCCAAACGCAGAAATTGCTCAGGTTGCTACTGAATTATTAATAGCAAAACGTCGCGAGCAAGATGCCATATATTCTAGAACCTTTACACCAGAACCTATCATTCGTGACTCGTCGGCAATTCCTAAACAATAAAAAAGAGAGCATATTTGCTCTCTTTCTATCTCCTAAATCACATAGAAATCAATGTAATTTGAGCTTCGGACGCTGCCACTTCAATAACTTTTGTGCTACTCGATACACAATTGCCGAAAACCAACCATAAAGGCTGGCTAAATGCCTCTGATACAAAGAGATATACATCAATCTTGCTATATGGCCTTCAACAAAGAAAGTGCCAGAACGTAGGTTCCCCATTAAATTGCCTACCGCAGAGAAGCGGCTTAAAGACACTAATGAGCCGTAATCTTTATAAATAAAGGCCTTTTCAGGCTTACCTTGTAATCGATTAACGATATTATCAAACAAGGTATCAGCCATCTGAGCTGCTGCTTGCGCCCTTGGTGGAACAGGCTGGCCAGAACTTTGGATCAATAGAGCGCAATCACCAAGGGCGTAGATATCTTGATGACCTTTCACTCGCATACAATCATCAACTTCTACCTGATTTCGCGGAGTAATGGGCAGTTTTGCAAAATGCTGAAATGCTTTTGGCCCTTTGACACCGGCAGCCCATACTTTTAAGCCTGCTTTAATCACATCACCATCTTGGGTAATGAAACCATCACGAGTCACTTCTTTAACTTGAACACCGATATGTAAACGTATACCAATCTGATCAAGAACAGCTTGAGCCCTAGCGCTTACACGCTCTGGTAATTGAGGAAGGATTTTGGGTGACGCTTCAATCAAATGCACATCAAGATGATGCTTCGCGATATTCAGATAACCGTACTCTTTAACAGACTCAATGACATGATGAAGCTCTGCTGCCAATTCAACACCTGTCGCACCCGCACCGACAATACCAATGCTGACTCTTTCTTGCGTTTCATTTAATTGGAGTAAAGCGTCGAGTAATTTATGATGAAATAAATTGGCATTTTCAAGACTGTCTAAGAAAATACAATGCTCATCAGCACCTAATGTATTGAAACTATTAGAAACTCCACCCAATGCAAGCACTAAAAAATCGTAATTGATTTGTCGCTGCTCTAGGAGCAACTCACCTTCATCATTATAGACTGCGGCTAACTGAATCGATTTAGCATCCGGCTCACACTGCTCTATCTCACCACGAATATAGCGATAACCGTTTTTAAGTCCATGATCGCGATAGAGTAAACCTTCAATAGATTGATCTATCACACCAACAGCGACTTCGTGTAATTTAGGCTTCCATATATGAATAGGACTTTTATCAATTAAGCACACATCGACGACATCACTACCGCCCCATTTACGGCCCAACTTCGATGCAAGCGCTAAACCAGCAGCACCACCACCCACGATCACTATTCTTTTTGTAGCCAAAATGACAACCTCATAAAACTCATTTGCGAGGCTAAGTTATACCATGTTACAGATAAGAGATAACTACATTAGTTGAGTAAAACAGGCTATTTTCCATTAAAGATATTTCAGAAACCTAGCGGTACTATTTAGTTTTTCCACATGCTTAGGCAACAAAAAAGGGCCACTAGGCCCTTTAGAATCGTTCGTAAGCAGTTTATACCGCTTCTTCGTTTTCTTCACCCGTTCGAATACGGATAACACGTTCAACATCAGTGACAAAAATTTTACCATCACCAATTTTGCCTGTGCGGGCCGTTTCAACAATGACATCAATTGCTTGGTCGAGCAGATCGTCTTGGATCACTAACTCTATTTTTACTTTTGGCAGAAAATCCACCATATATTCGGCACCACGATACAACTCTGTATGCCCTTTCTGACGACCAAAACCCTTAACCTCCAGTACCGTCATCCCAGTGATACCAATTTCTGCAAGTGATTCGCGCACATCATCTAACTTAAATGGCTTAATAATGGCTTCAACTTTTTTCATTAAAAATTCCTCATCCCTTGCAATAACATAAACAAACAGAATAACACTAGCTTACACGGGGTTACGTCAATATTGAAGTGAATGTAGTGCTTTACTCATAAAACACAGTTTCTATAAAATCGCTTTTAGCACATAAAAGTCTAAAAAAAGTACTATGAATATTGCCTCAGATTTTATACTTACATTCTAACCAGCACTAACTCGCTCGCGGGATGCAAGCGTAAAATAACAAGGATCTGTTATGAACTTCCATCGAAAAGGCTTTAGCCTGATAGAACTTATCACTACGATATCGATTTCAACAATCTTGTTAACAGTTGGAGCTCCTTCCTTGACCGAGCTCAGCGATCAGATAAGAGCTGATACTAATATTAAAACTATCCAGCAGACACTTCAATTTGCGCGAAATACAGCTGTTAGTTATGGTTATAGGGTCACAGTATGCCCACTCGTAAATGGAAAATGCACTCAAGATTGGCAAAAGGGATTAACAATTTTCATTGATACAGGTGTAGTCGAAAGCTTCGATGCTAACGATAAAATTATTAAGGTCATTGATGAATTCGATTCGAAAGATTTTTTAACATACAATAAAAGTTCGATAAAATTTCAACCTGATGGGTTAGCTTCTGGAAGTAATGGTACTTTCAAGTATTGCCCACGAACAATTGATAGCAAAAACTCCCGTGCAATCGTTGTTAATCAGGCGGGTAGAGTTCGCCTTTCTACCGCAAAAAATATCAATTGCGATTAAATTTAAATATATACTCCCTATTTAAATTTAATTATATAAAAAGCAAGAAAATCAATTTATTGGGTATATTGAAAATATAGAATAGATACTGACCATTAGAGTCTCCTCGCATATACTTAGCTAAGTTTTAACGAGGATAGCTACATGTTAATTATTTCAAGAGGATTTACCTTAGTCGAACTGATGGTCACAATTGCCGTAGCAGCAATCCTACTAGCCATAGGGGTTCCATCACTTACGTCGCTATACGAAGGGACACGCAGCGCTAATGAAATACGAAAAATTAGTGATGTGTTTGCTTTTGCAAGAAACCAAGCTGTCAACTATGGCGCAACAGTAACAGTCTGCCCATACGCGGCATCACCATGCGGCACAGACTGGAATAAGGGGTTCAGTGTATATATTGACAATGGGGGTGCCAAGAATGTATTGAAAGTGATCGATAGTTTCAATACACACGATGTAATTTCCCTATCAGGGCCCGCCGATAAAAAAATTGATTTTACACCCGATGGTTTAGTCTCAGTTGAAACATCAATTATCTATTGTTCAAATGGGCAAAGTGACAATTCTAAAAGCATCAACATTAGCACTTCAGGTTTAATAAAAGAGGGCGCAGATGGGAAAAGCTGCACATAAACTATGGTAGACTAAATCTACCGTTCACTACCCTAAAATAATATTATCCTTAAATCGTTCGTTGTTAATATTTAAAAATACATGTTAGATGTTTATCTAGGTGTTAACTTATCCAAAACTTGCGCCTTAGTATTAGTAAATTCAGCGTTTAATGCGACACACTCCTCAACACTATAGATGTAATATTTCGATCCATCATTTGATTGGCGAGTAGTACCAACAAGGCTAGCCATTCTCACATTCATTTCACTACTCTTCCAATGATAGAAGGCAATCTCAGCACTTTTCTTTGATGCAATGTAGCATTTGAAGTCTTGTTCGCTGACTGTTGCTCCAGAGTCAGCCCAAACTAAGCTTGGTAAGAAAGCCACCGTTATAAAGAGGTTTATTAATTTCATTTCCAACACTCCGCACTCGGACCTTTTGCCCCAGTATCTGATATTGTTAAAGAAGAGCACGAGGCATCACGGCTAGCCTGAACCCCTTGAGCAACTGCCTTAATCGTAAAGCTTGATTCACCACTTGATGATACAGAGTAATGTTTATGCTCAGTGATATAAGGGTTTGCCCCTACAAGTTTTGTTAAATCAGTAGCATATTTTTTATTATCGAGATAATACTGTTCCTGCAAGTTTGCTATACGCATCAAAGCAGCTAACCCTTCTGATCTTGCACTCTGAGCAATGTATTGCGTATAAGAAGGGTATGCAATCGATGCCAAAATACCAATGATCACGACGGCGATCATCACCTCTATCAGGGTAAAACCTTTAAGTTGAACCTTCATAAATTAATAACTCATTCATTTATATGATAATAAATTTTATTAACACCTAACCCAGAAGCAACGTTGATTGTACCTGTATAATCCCCATTTTCATTTTTCTCACCTTTACCAACTCCAATAATATAGATATAGGGATCTTTACCGGATTCAGGTGCAGGAATAACAATCTGCGGTGTATCCGGTACACGTTCACCCAGTTCATAATATAATTGAGAAAAGGATCTCGTTCCTTTGTGCAAATCGAACGGATATAACTTGCCAGAACCAGACACTAAACAAACGTTATCGGCAACCGAGTCAGCAGGGGGAGAATAAGAAGTGAAATAAACTTTGCCTTGGACAATCAAGGCAGCTGTTAAACTCTTTTCACCTAGACCACTAAAATCATAGAACCAGCCGAGTTTTTTACCGAAACTTATGTTGTCGGCTTCAGACGCAGGTGCAGTAGAAGTCACATCATAGAGATCATTGATTGTGATCGCCTCGGGAACATCACCGCCAGTAAAACTCTTAGTCACCACATTACGATCTTGCAATGTAAAAAACATATCATTGATATCAGTAGATGATGGGTGGGGTCGCGTTCCACTTCCAATCACCACCGCATCATAGGGAACATTTTGATAAGTTTTAGTCGTAGTAGTACCACTCTCTGTTGCCACCTTAACTTCGGATAAATTAGTAAACATCGTTTGTGCTACAACAGGTTCTGCATAAAAACGACGATTATTACTATCAGTACCACCTAAAGAAGCAAATTTAAATGCACTCCAACTCGACTTACTTGCACTTGGAAGATCAATGCGCCAGACATTTGCACCGACATCGGAGGCATAAATCCTATCTGTATACCCATCATTATTACTATCAAGTACGGCGACTGAGTTTGGAATGCTATCCTGAATACCCGAAAGTACTGTTGCACCCGATGCAGAGCCACCAAATGAATGAATCAAAGTTCCCTTCTCTGCATCGACAATATAGACCGCACGACCTACCGGAGAAGATGAAGGAGTTGCATCAAAACTAACATCGTAGCCACCACCAAAAATGAGTACAGGCTTTTCATAACCAACGATTTTCGTCACTATAGGCTCAGACCATGTTTGTCCAAGATCAGAAAAACCATCTGTTGATGGATTAATAGTCCACATTAGAGAAGGGCTATCAGGGTTTGTCACATTGAGGGCATAATAAGACGAGCCACCCCTGACGCATCCCCATATAAACCCATGCTTTAATCACTTTACCCTCAGCATCAGTTTCTGTGTAAGCAACTGGAGAAGAATCCATTCCGTATACAGTGTGTACACCTGAAGGATCATTACTTCTCAGTTCTGTTAAATTAGGCAATAACTCATAGGGAATAAAGCCCCAAGTCTCTGATACAGATTCGCCCGCATCTTTAAACATATGCACAACACCTTGATTAGTGCCAAGCATGATACGAATATCAGTCGCGTTTTTTGTGCCGAAATTGAGTGCAAGTGGCTTAGAATGAAGAGGATCACCCATAACATCATTACGTTTATCTGTCGTACTACCATCTTTATTATCGTCGTCGACATCTATCCCATTAAGCCAATTTAACGTATTAGCAAGCTCATCTACGCTAGTTCTCATATAGCTAGCTAGCGCAGCATCACCGCCTGCTGCAGTTTGTGCATTAGCAAGTGTTAAGGGCGTTAAACTGGAGGACCCATTTAAGTTACTTACAATACTCCTAACTTCTTGCTTTCTGATTTGTGCCGCGACTCCGCCGACTTCAACTTTATTCCCATCCTTTTGCGCAACACAATCCGACCATATAGTACAGGCACCATCTTTAATATTACCGTTATCTGCTATAGCTGCATTCCCTTTACTATCAACCAATGTTCCATCTGCGGTTACTTTTAATTTTTTTAAATTACCGCTCCAACGAGGTCCTTTGCCTGGGAGAAACATAGCGTAATAAGCGGCATCAAATGTCTGAGTCCTATCAAAATTATTACTAGCAATACTTGGAGATGTAAAACTTGAATCAATATTCAAAATATTTGATAACGCATCATTAAGTGCATTCTGTAGTTCAAGACTGTTTTGAGCAGCAAAATATAAACCACCACCTCTTTTAGCCGTCTCAGCAAGTAAAGGTGCGGCATCTTCTGCACCTTTACTAAAACCAATAGTATAAGTACGAACATTCTGCATTTGTTCAGTATTTGAACTGTCCAACTTGTTAATTAAGTCGTTATTAAACATATAACTAGCTAATGCGGGCAAATAGCTTGCTGTATCTAGATTTTTAGAAAATGAAGAGTAATCCCCTTCTTTACTTCCTGTGGCAGTTAAACTAATAACGTCATTATTCGCATTTTTATCAACTGTTGGAGAACCATCAGTGACATAGATAACATAAGCAATATCCGTACATACTTTAAATGGACTTGCGTAGTTACCACTCTTCTCCACTAAGCTGTCATACGGTGGTTTATTTCCAACATAAGAGCCATAATCTGTATCACTATGACCATATTTAACGCCCTTACCGGCAAAATAACGGTAAGCTTCATACATAGTCTCACATAGTGGTGTATTTGTTTTTGCCAGCAAATTATCAATAGTAGTTAATAAACTCGCACGCGTACTATCCGTCATCTGAGTAATGCCAGATACAATTCGACCACCGTCTCGATTACCTTCATTTGGATAATTATAATTAAATACAGCAAGTCCAAAATCCACTGTTGGAGTTGAACTAATAATATTAGAAATCGCTTTCTTCGCAATTTCTAGTCTTGAAACTTTTACCGTTGGTAATTTTCCCGCTTTAGATAATCCGTACCATCTTAGGTAATTATCAGTGTACAAGGTAATAGGTTGTCCAACACCAAAGTCAGTATTATTGGCTGCGGCTAAAGCATTGGTCCAAGTTGTTCCTGGTAGTGAAGAAGTAAAATATGGATATGCTTTCTTTTTACTACCTGATCCCGTTGTTACCCCATTAGCAGGAAATCCATTAGGATATGATGATGAATTACTCGGATTTATTTGAGAAATATCTTCCCAACAATCAATTACTTTTATTGCAGTACCATTTGTTTCAGGTAGTTCTTTCCAAACGCCAGTAGTACCACTTGATGTGAACTCTCTTATATACCCAGTAAAACGACCAAACTCTGCTAATGCAGCTTTGCTTTGACTACATCCATTTAAACTAGCTTTAAAATTACGCTTATCAGAGCTAGTATCAGGGGTGGGTAATCCCCCACCGCCAACAGCATAATAAATAAGAGTATCACTATACCCAGAACCACTTACGGCTGGGTAGTCATAGTTAGGGTCATAATCTACAACCTGAGTAATTTCTTCAGTTGACATACTTCCTGAGTTATCAAATATAACGAGCACTTTAGGTCTTGCGCCCGTTCGAGTTGTTGATTCTTTTACATATAACTCAGTATCGTCACCAAAGGAGAAAGCCGACACAAAAGTCAGCGCAAGTAGTATAGAACAAGCCAGCTTTTTAATAATCATATCTAACTCCCAGTTAAAACTTCTTGCTCCACACCTGCGACAACAGTGAGTTGGCCCAGTTTATCTCTACCAAATTCTGCTGTACTACTAATCTCAACACGCCGACAGCTAATTAAATTACCACTATTTGGCCTTGTACTTCGCTGGCATCCAACATCTTTTGCACTAATGACAACATTACCTGCAGCATCAACTTCATAAGGAATTGGCGTTAACGTTTGGTTAGAACCAAATTCAACCACTGATGAAATCTCAGATAGTTTGGCTAAGCTAGCACCTTTATTGGCTTCGATTGCCGCCTCTAAGCCACCATCAGCAACAGACTTAGCCTCTATACGTTCTGATCCTGCTCCAGACATACGCATAGATTGGGTCGAATTAACAGCCAAAGCGACACCAATAATAGTCATAAGCAACAATATGATAAGTGCAAAAAATAATACAATTCCTTTTTGCTTTTTCATCTTACCAACCTTCTAATTTCTAATTAACACTGGATTAGCAAGCACCATAGTCGTCGAAACTATCTTGCGTCGATAATGATCATTCAAATTTTTAATTTCCTTATCGCCCAGAGTGTAAGTAGTTTCATTGGTGTAACTTTTATCTTCATCAATAGCGCGAACCAACAAGAAAACCCTTAAGGCAACAAGTCTTTGAAATAATTCGTTGTCCCACATTAATGTGGTTACATTTTCTGCTGGCATAAAACTATCGGCGGTATCATCTCCATTACTATCAAAACCATAAAGAATACGCATATTCTCAATGCCTTCAACTAACTGCTCTTCGTTATTCATGCCATTATTCTTGGTTAATGTTTTTCGGCGTAGAACAGGTACAGAACCATCATTTTTAATAAAATAAATATGATGCTGATATTCCCAAAAACGAGCATTTTCGAGTACTGGATTGGGAGGATTACCGCCTTTAAACATCACAGCTTCACTCGAAGTTGCAGCCATATAAAAACGCTCGCCATTAGGATTAGTCACTGGTGGGCCAACTAATCTTTTAATTTGAATGACATCCGTATTCTGATTCACACCTGATAAGCAACTTAATGTATCCCCACTCTCGCCCTCTTCATATCCCCATAGACGCCTAAAGTGTGCAGGTTCTGCATTAGGTAAAGTACCGTTATTTACGCCTGCACCAATACAATCATTTGCAACACCATCCCTCAAGGTCATATTGGTTCCAAGTACAAAATCAGTTCCCGTTATGTCCCCCATAAAACCTAACTGACTAATATCTCTTTCCATGAGCG
Organism: Shewanella sp. DC2-4; assembly: GCF_013248875.1. NCBI lineage: Bacteria > Pseudomonadati > Pseudomonadota > Gammaproteobacteria > Alteromonadales > Shewanellaceae > Shewanella > Shewanella sp. DC2-4. The sequence goes on from NZ_JABRVR010000002.1 coordinate 3,133,648, forward strand.
ACAAAGCAATTCGTCCATTTTCTTGCAATTGGTTAAACTGGCTCGTTGTGATCACATTGGAAGAAGACATACTAAACATGCCAAAAAGCCCAAGAGTGAGAAATAAGCCAATGACCATAGAGACCATTAGCTCAACCAGCGACATCCCTTTCTCACAATTTTTTAAATTATCCATACATAGTTAACCTAAATAATCATTGTCGAAAGAATAAAAAGCCGCCTACGCGTACCAATATCTTCTCCACATTCACTCCCAGAATAACTTGTACCCGCGCCCTCTCGGATCCCTCTCCACGCAATTGCGACCGTTACAGTTGAACCATCTACATTAATGCATGCTGTTGGAGAGTCTAACCCACCAACATTCTGGCTATCCATAACTTCAGCAGCCCCCATAAAACTCTGTTCCCACTGGTAAAGATCCCAAGCTTCAGTCTCTTCTGGAGTACATATACTCACTGCGCCAACAGCAACGTCACAAACATTGCCTGGTTTATTAAGAGAGCCAGTATACTCACCAGCGTAATTACCCAGCTGCGCTCTATTCAGCTTCATTCGATTAATTATGTCGTTTGCATAATAGGAGGCTTGAGTTTGCTGAAAGGATTCAAAGCTGCCACGCTTTGCAACAATATGCAGATTAAAAATGCCAATTAAGCCAATGACTAAGATCACTAACGCAACAAGCACTTCAATTAATGAGAAGCCCCGTTGAAATTCCCTTTGTGCCAACCTTTCGATTTTAGTCATATTTTTGACAAGCTTTTCAGCTATTTACCTTTAAAAATCTTAGTATTACGATAAAAATTACCAACAGTTAATAATAGATGAGTAAAATGTAAGTAGCCAGTAACATTAGCACATAAGCATTGACATCATTATGCTTTGAATGAATTTGAGACAATAAAAAAGAGGCTTATAGCCTCTTTTTTATTGACGATTAAACAGTACACAGATTTAACGTAATTCGGCTGGCACAGCAAAAACAGTGTCTTCTTTACGCCCTTCAACTTCAGTCACAACACTAGGGGCAAGCTTAGCGATTGCTTGAACAACTTGTTGGACTAAGACCTCGGGGGCTGAAGCTCCTGCGGTGACGGCTACACGTGTAACATTATCAAACCAACTAGACTCAACGTCATCTGCAGTATCCACTAGATAAGACTGGGTTCCTGTTTTCAATGCTAGCTCGCGTAAACGATTAGAGTTAGAGCTGTTCTTTGAGCCAACAACAATCAACAAATCAACGTCTGCAGATAAATTGCGTACCGCATCTTGACGATTCTGCGTTGCATAACAAATATCGTCTTTTCGCGGACCTTCTATAGAGGGAAACCTTTTCTGTAACGCAACAATAATGTCCAAAGTATCATCTACAGACAAAGTAGTTTGTGTCACGAAGCAGAGATTATTGGGATCGCGAACTTCCAAGGCTTCAACATCTGCAGGCGATTCAATCAGATAAACGCCACCATTAGGATTATCGTATTGCCCCATAGTACCCTCGACTTCAGGGTGCCCTTCATGGCCAATCAGGATGCACTCAATACCTTTGCGGCTGGCACGTGTCACCTGAAGATGTACTTTAGTCACTAAAGGACACGTTGCATCAAAGACTCTCAGCCCTCTCGCCTTTGCTTCTTGTCTCACCGCTTGAGATACACCATGGGCACTGAAAATAACAATGTTGTTATCAGGCACTTGATCTAACTCTTCGACAAAAACCGCACCGCGATCCTTCAGATTCTGCACGACATAGCGGTTATGCACGACTTCATGGCGAACATAGATAGGCGGCGAAAATAATTCCAACGCCCGTTCAACAATACTGATAGCACGATCAACACCCGCACAAAAACCGCGCGGGTTAGCGAGCATAATATTTAAACTTGGGCTAGTAGGATCGAGTTTCATCTTAAAATACCTTTACTACGTCCAGTTCAAAAGTGATCTTGTGTCCTGCCAGAGGATGATTAAGATCGACGGTGATGGAATCACCCGCAACATCACGGACAATACCAGGGATCTCACTACCACCAGGGCCAGCAAAACTCACAATCACGCCAGCCTCTAAACTCATGTCAGCCGGAAAACGGCTTCGATCTAGATAATGGATAGCATCAGGATTGGATTCGCCAAAGGCATCAATCGCTTCAAGCGTGAAACTGTGCTTATCACCTTCAGCAAGCGTCACCAGCTGCGCCTCAAATGCAGGACTTAAAGTACCATCACCCACATTTAATCGAGCCGGTTTACCCGAGGCTTTAGTGCTATCGGCAGTCGAGCCATCAGCAAGCACAATGTTCATGTGGCATAATAATGAACGTGTCACAGTCACTTTTTAACCCCTTCAGCGCTATCAGCTTCAGACTTTCCGCTGACAAATGCATCCCAAATAATCAGCACTGCACCGACGCAAATGGCAGCGTCGGCAATATTGAATGCTGGATAATGGCTCTTATTCCAGAAGAAATCGATAAAATCAACCACGAAACCATGCATCAATCGATCGACTAAATTACCTAAAGCACCACCAATCACTAAGGTGTAAGCTAGATTCAGTTTCCACAAAGAAGACGATTGCTTACGCAACCACACAGTCAATAACGTACTGAATCCAATCGCAACAATCGTAAACAGCCAGCGCTGCCAACCTCCAGCTTCACTTAAAAAACTAAAAGCTGCACCATAGTTACGTACATAAGTGAAATTAAAGAAGGGCAATAATTTCACTGATTCATACAAATCAAAATTGGCTAAGACCCATTGCTTAGATAGCTGATCGGCTAAAAACACCAATACAGCTACCCAATACCAACGTAAGCCACTGTCTTTCCAAGTTAATGGCATACAGATCCTTTACGCAAACTGACGAACTTCGCCGTCACCTTCAATATTGGTTACGCAGCGAGTACAAAGTGTTGGGTGAGCCTCAATAGTGCCAACCTCTTCTCTGTGGTGCCAACAACGCTCACACTTCTCGGCAGTGCTTGAAGCAACCACTAATTTCAGTGATGCCAACTCAGTCTCAACCGCTTCCAATGTCGCATCGGCTAAAGGCAATACTTTGGCTTCAGAGGTCAACAACACAAATCTCAGCTCATCGCCGATATGGGTTAATTGCTCAGTCAAGGTAGCATCCGCAAACAAGGTCACTTCAGCTTCTAATGAGCCACCGATACGTTTGTCGCGGCGAGCTTGTTCAATCACTTTGTTGACTTCATTACGCACGGTTAGCAACTGCTGCCAATAGTCATCGCTCAAATCAGTCGCTAAGGTGACTGATTTCAAGCCTTGATACCATTCTTGGGTAAAGACATAAGCATCACGCTCGCCAGGCAGTAATTGCCATACTTCGTCAGCAGTGAAGCTTAGAATTGGCGCAATCCAACGCACCATGGCCTCAGAGATCAGATACAGCGCCGATTGACAACTACGGCGTGCATGGCCTTCTTGCTTAGCCGTATATTGGCGATCTTTAATGATGTCCAGATAGAAACTGCCTAACTCAACCGAGCAGAACTGCATCAGTTTTTGAGTCACTATATGGAAGTTATATTGATCATAGGCTTCGATGATTTCCTGTTGTAGCGCAGCGGCACGGCGAACAACCCAACGATCTAACGCCACCATATCTTCAACGGCCACTAAATCCTTAGCGGGCTCGAAACCGTTTAAGTTGGCTAATAAGAAACGCGCAGTGTTACGAATACGACGATAGGCATCGGCACTGCGATTTAAGATTTCGTCTGAAACCGTCATCTCACCGCTGTAATCAGTTGCCGCAACCCATAAACGCAGAATATCGGCGCCTAATTTGTTGGTTACCGTTTGTGGTGCAATGACGTTACCAATAGATTTTGACATCTTACGGCCTTTACCATCGACGGTAAAACCGTGGGTAAGCACTTGCTTATACGGTGCTTTGCCATTCATTGCGGTTGAAATCATCAAAGATGACATAAACCAACCGCGATGTTGATCGCTGCCTTCAAGATACAAGTCAACACCGTGTCCGTGGAATTCAGGACGCGCCGCTACTACTGATGAGAAGGTTGAGCCAGAGTCATACCAAACGTCCAAAGTATCAGTGACTTTACGGTATTGTTCCGCTTCATCACCCAGCAATTCTGCGGCATCAAGATCCCACCAAGCTTGAATACCCTGCTGTTCGATACGATTCGCCACGCGTTCCATTAACGACACGCTATCAGGGTGCAACTCTTCGGTTTCTCGGTTCACAAACAGCGTGATAGGCACACCCCAAGTACGTTGGCGTGAGATACACCAGTCAGGGCGGTTTTCAACCATTTTTTCGATACGACTTTGGCCCCAATCAGGGATCCATTGGGTTTGTTCGATTTCTTTCAATGCTTGCGTGCGTAGACCGTGGTTATCCATAGAGATGAACCACTGCGGTGTCGCGCGAAATATAATTGGTGTTTTGTGGCGCCAGCAATGTGGGTAGCTGTGACGGTAAGCCACGTGATTCAGCAAGGCACCTTTTTCTCTCAGCAAAGCTACGACGTTATCGTTAGCTTTAAAAACATGTTGCCCAGCAAAATACTCGGTATCAGGCTTGTATACACCGTTGTCGCCAACAGGGTTTGCGACTTCTAAACCGTACTTTTGACCAACAACAAAGTCGTCTTGACCATGACCAGGTGCAGTATGAACGATACCGGTACCCGCATCAGTAGTGACGTGATCGCCTAAAATTGCAGGCACATCAAAATCCAAGAACGGGTGATTAAAGCGGACAAGCTCAAGCGCGGCGCCTTTGGTTGTACCAAGCACAGTATGGCTTTCGATGTTATAGCGAGTCAGGCAAGATTCAACCAAGACTTCAGCTAAAATAAGCGCTTGCGTCACACCGTCTTTTTCGAATTCGACTAAGCTGTAATCCAGCTCAGGACTCAAAGACAAGGCGCGGTTCGCTGGTAGCGTCCATGGCGTGGTCGTCCAAATCACCATAGAAACAGGATGTGAGTAATCGCTTACCCCAAACTTAGCCGCAACAGCTTTGCTATCGGCAGCCACAAACGCCACATCAATAGCAGGTGATGTTTTGTCTTCGTATTCCACTTCAGCTTCAGCTAGGGCAGAACCGCAATCAGTACACCAATGCACTGGCTTAACGCCTTTATGTAAGTGACCACTCTCAATCACTTTCGATAAAGAACGAACGATATTAGCTTCCGTTGAAAAATCCATCGTTAAGTACGGATTTTGCCAATCACCCAACACACCTAAACGGATAAAGTCTTCACGTTGACCGTTAACTTGCTCTGCAGCGTATTTACGGCATTCTTCACGGAATTCTGCCGCAGAGATTTTTTGACCAGGCTTACCCACTTTTTGCTCAACTTTCAGCTCAATAGGCAAACCATGACAATCCCAACCTGGTACATAAGGTGCGTCAAAACCAGACATAGTTTTTGACTTAACAATAATGTCCTTGAGGATTTTATTAACTGAGTGACCAATATGAATACTGCCATTCGCATACGGTGGGCCGTCATGCAAAATGAAGGGAGTACGGCCAATTCGGCTATCACGGATCTGTTGATACAAACCGTCTTTTGTCCAGCGCTCTAACATCTCTGGCTCGCGATTTGCCAAATTACCACGCATCGGAAACTCTGTTTCCGGCAAATTCAAAGTAAATTTATAGTCGCTCATTGATCCTATACCGTTAATTAAACTGATAAATTTCAGCCTGCATCATTACCAAATAAAGCTCTGGCTTCATTTGCATCATTTAAAATCTGTTTTTTTAGCGCATCCAATGAGTCAAAAGGTTGCTCATCTCGGAGTTTAGCCACCAACTCGACTTCAACATGTTTGCCGTAAATGTCACCTTCAAAATCAAAAAGATGCACCTCAAGCTGACACACTTGACCGTTCACTGTCGGGCGAAACCCAATATTGGCTACGCCCTCATAAATATCGCTGTTATCCCAATAACATTTAACCGCAAACACACCGCGTACCGGCACAACATTGCGCTTTAAGGCGATATTAGCGGTGGGGAAACCAATTGTGCGGCCAATTTTTTGCCCATGCGCTACACGACCACTCAAGGTAAAAGGATGTCCTAATAGGCGTCTCGCCTGTTCAAGATTGCCCTTCGCCAATTGTTCACGCACAGCAGTCGAGCTCACTCTTTGCGAGCCCAGCATGAAACTTTGAGTGCTGACCACGGTAAAGCCATATTGGATACCCGCCTGCACTAGCATTTCAAAATTGCCTTTACGGCCTTGGCCAAAACAAAAATCATCACCGACGACGAGGTATTTGACACCCAGTTTGCGGACCAACAATTCTTCAATAAAATGCTCTGCAGGTTGATTAGCAAAAGTGCGATTAAAGTTAACACACACTAACCGCTCAACCCCGAGTTCATCGAGTAAAATGACTTTATCACGTAATAAACTTAAACGAGACGGCGCGTTGTCGCCGCTAAACAATTCTTGCGGCTGAGGTTCAAACGTCATTAATGTCGATGGCAGCGATAACTGCTTCGCCTTCTGCACTAAGTTCGCAATCACTTGTGCATGACCACGATGGACGCCGTCAAAATTACCTATAGTCAATACACACCCGTGGTGGGATGACAAAATGTTATGTATACCGCGGATTAATTCCATAACGTTAGACAACTGCCAAGCGCAAATCGGCTGATTATATAACAGCTAGCGATGAGAATCAGCAATCAAGCTCCCCGTTTAATTGACCAAGGACGAATTCCGAGCAAAAGCAGACACAATAAGTAACTGACTGCCCCAACTAAAATTAAGCCTATCAAGGCTTTCGCACGATCGAACAAATGCCAATCTAACCAAATTTGTTGTGAAGGCAAAAAGTAATACAAGACTACCACCATCAAGGCTGTAGAGACCACGGCTTTAGCAAAAAACACCATAGTCGGCCTAGAAACACGATAAACGCCAGCTAAATGCAAGCCTCGGTATAGTAATGTGGCGTTAAGCAATGCTGACATCGAAGTCGCAATCGCCAGTCCAACATACCCAAAAGGAATAGCAAACAGCAAGTTAAAGCCCATGTTTGTGATCATGGCAATAATGCCATAACGCACAGGTGTTTTGGTATCTTGACGAGAGTAATAGCCAGGAGCAAGCACCTTAATCAGCATAAAGCTAAGCAAACCACTGCCATAAGCCATCAAACTATAGGAAGCCATTTCAACATCATGCAATGAAAAAGCACCGCGCATAAATAATACCATCAGCATGGGCTTTGCGAGCACGATCAACCCCATCATAGCCGGTAGACCTAGCAGTAGAATCGCCTTAATCCCCCAATCCATCGTCTTGCCAAAGCCCGCACCTTCGTCATTCACATGGTTTCGTGACAACGCAGGTAAAATCACAGTAGCAATCGCGATCCCAAACAATCCTAAGGGAAATTCGAGTAAACGGTCGGCATAATAGAGCCAACTTATTGAACCCGTCATCAAAAAACTGGCGATAAATGTATCAAATAGCAGGTTAATCTGTGAGACAGACACGCCAAACAATGCAGGGATCATCAAAGTTCTGATTTTCACCACACCCGGGTGATGCCAGCCCCAAGAAGGCTTGACGAGCGCATTTTCACGCAACAAAAAGGGAATTTGAAATAGGAACTGAATCAAACCACCACAAAAAACGCCCCAAGCCAAGGTAACCTCAGGCTGGGTCGATGTAGGCGCATAGAAAATAGCCGCCGCAATAATTGCCACATTGAGAAATACGGGTGTAAAAGCCGATACCGCAAAACGGCCTCGGGTATTTAAAATTGAGCCCGCTAATGCCGTAAATGTGATAAACCACAGATAAGGAAAAGTAATTTTAAGCACAACGGTAGCGAGTTCAAATTTAGCACCATCTGGCTCGTTGTTAAGCCAAGCGATAAACCAACCACCACCGAATAAAGCTGACAACACAGGTGATGCAACCACCCCCAAAAGGGTCACTATTGTCACTAGTAAACCTAATGTGCCCGCAACTTTACTCAATAAATCACGAGTCTCTTCTGCGGTATGTTTCTCTTGGTACTCAGTTAAAACAGGTACAAACGCCTGTGCAAAAGCCCCTTCAGCAAACAAACGGCGTAAAAAATTAGGAATTTTATTTGCAAAGAAAAACACATCAGCACTTGTCCCTGCGCCCATCAAATTAGCAACCACCACATCCCTAACTAGACCTAAAACTCGGGATATCAATGTCATAGCACTAACAATCAGGCCAGATTTTAATAATTTTCTACTCAAACGTCCCCCAGACCCATATCGAATTGATTAGGTGATACATCTCAAAAAATCGATTCAGGCTCTGTCACACTGCGGTAATAGCTGCTAGAATTGCGCCACATATTACACGAGTTGGGTCGAAGATAGCCAAGGCAGGTTGGATTAATTTATCTTTATGATGAATATTCAATCATAGTCATTGACAAAGTGACTAAATGCAGGCATATTCCTCGGCCTTTAAAAGTATCAAATCCAGTTTTTAGGAGTTGCACCTTGGCTAATAGCAAGTCTGCAAAGAAGCGCGCGCTTCAATCTGAAAAGCGTCGTCAGCATAACGCCAGCCGTCGCTCAATGTTACGTACATACGTTAAAAAAGTAATCGCTGCAATTAAAGCAGGCGATCACAAAACAGCAACAGAAGCTTTTGCTGTTGCACAACCAATCGTTGACCGTATGGCGACTAAAGGTCTTATTCACAAGAATAAAGCCGCTCGTCAAAAGGCACGTTTGAACGCTAAGATCAAAGCAATCGCTGCTTAATCTATAACATAGCAAATGAAAAAAACCGGCAATTGCCGGTTTTTTTATATCTGAAAAACACTATTAATGACAATAAATGTTGTTCAATAAGTGAATCATCTCCCGTACTTCATCACTCTTGAGTGAATAAAATACCGTTTGCGCTTCTTTGCGTGTGGTTACTAAATTATCTTTGCGTAACCAAGCAAGGTGTTGTGATAGTGCCGATTGACTTAAGCCTAATTTTTTATTCATTTCGCCAACGCACATTTCTCCTTCATTCAATAAATAACAAAGAATAAATAAACGGCGTTCGTTCGCGAGTGCCTTTAATAGCACTACGGCATGATCGGCTCGCTCCTGCATTAATTCAATATTCATTACGCACTTTCTCTCCTAAAACTAACCCCTGCGCTAATATAGCGTCGCCTTACGGATATAGTCGGGACATAAAGCACACTTTTTGCTAGATTGTTTTTAAAAATGGGACATGCTTAATAAAAATAAAGGAAATCTAATGAAGCCCTATCAAACTACACTTCTCTCGAGTCTTTTAATCGGGGGGTTAAGTGCGTGCCAAACTCAAGTAGAAACCGCCCCTAGTGAAGTCATTCAATTACAACAGGCAGCATTATCTTCGCAATTAAGCTATGACTTAGTCGAATCACTCACGGTTGAAGTGGGTCCAAGACTTGCAGGTAGCCCAAAGGATATCCTCGCCGTTAACTGGGCGATAAATAAACTGACCAGCCTAGGTTTTGACCGTGTTTATAAAGAAGCCGTACAAGTGCCAATTTGGGAGCGCGGTGAAGCCAAAGCCAAAATCACCGTCCCTGTAGAACAGCCGTTGGTCATTACTGCGCTTGGTGGCAGTATTGCGACTCCTGCTGGAGGTATACAAGCTAAAATCGCGCGCTTTGATAGCCTAGAGGCATTACAACAAGCCAAGCCTGAAGAGGTGCAAGGTAAGATTGTTTTTATTGACCAAAAAACAGAGCGCCATATCACTGGTGAAGGTTATGGTAAAAGCGTTGGTGGCCGCTCGAAAGGGGCAGTCGCTGCAGCACAAAAAGGCGCAGTTGCTATCGTGATCCGCTCTATTGGCACAGATCATGACCGCATGGCCCATACTGGCATCATGCGCTACCAAGATGGCGTGCCTAAGATCCCCGCGGCTGCCATGTCAAATCCCGATGCTGATTTGGTTGGTGCATTGCTAAAACGCGATCCTAATGCCCTGCTCGAATTGCATATGTCGTCAAAAAACTTAGGTTTTAATACTTCCTACAATGTCATTGCCGAAGTAACGGGCAGTAGTAAGCCCAATGAAATAGTGCTCATTGGTGCTCATTTAGATTCCTGGGATGAAGGTACTGGCGCGATTGATGATGGCGCTGGAGTCGCCATTGTGACTGCTGCAGCCAAGCAGATTCAAGATCTCCCCATAAAACCCGCTCGCACTGTTAGAGTCGTGCTATATGCCGCTGAAGAAGTTGGGCTCGTTGGTGGTAAAGCGTATGCAGAGGCTCATAAAGCGGAATTACCGCTGCACTACATAGCTGCAGAGTCTGATTTTGGGGCCGGTAGAATTTATCAAATCGATACTAAAGTGAATGAGAACATATTCACCGAAGTGCAGCAGGCGCTCAGCCCTATGTCATTCAATGGCGTTGCACTGGGCAATAACCAAGCTTCTGGCGGGCCAGACGTATCTATGCTCCCCGCCTTAGGTGTTCCAGTTGCATCTTTGAGGCAAGATGGCCACGATTATTTCGATTACCATCACACACCGAATGATACCTTAGATAAAATCGACCCTGCCGCATTGGCTCAAAACGTCGCCGCCTACGCACAATTTGCTTATATCATGGCAAATTCAACGGTGACATTAACGCCTTTAGCCACCCAATCTGAAAAATAGGCCATCAATGATATAGAGAACAGCATTAGCTGTTCTCTATCAATTAACATCTTATCGATATTTCGCTATTGCTCTTCACGTAAAAACGTTGGATTTGTTGGGGAACTCTGCTCTTCACTATAATAATAACCAGCAACATTAAATGCTTTTAATTCATCTAAAGTGTTAATTTGATGCGTAATGAGATATCTCGCCATCATGCCTCTAGCACGCTTAGCAAAAAAACTGATCACTTTATATTGACCATTTTTACAATCTTTAAATATGGGTGAAATTAATTGCCCTTGAAGTTTTTTAGGCTTTATTGCTTTGAAATATTCATTAGATGCAAGATTGACAATAATATCACTACTCGTTTCAGCGAGCGTTTCATTTACAGCTTGTGTTAATGTCTCTCCCCAAAACTCATATAGGTTTTTACCTTTAGGATTAGAAAGCGCCGTGCCCATTTCTAAACGATAAGGCATAATTAAATCCAGCGGTCTGAGCAAACCGTAAAGTCCAGATAAAATACGTAGCTGTGACTGAGTTCGAGCAATTTCATCTTCAGACAATGTATCAGCATCAAAGCCAGTATACACATCGCCTCTAAAAGCAAAAATGGCCTGTTTTGCATTATCTAAACTAAAATCTGGCCGCCACTCCCCAAAACGTGCCGCATTTAAACCCGCAATCTTATCGCTCACCTTCATTAAAGTGGCGATGTCTGTAGGGGTCAATTGCCGACACACTTGGATCAACTCCTGACTATAAGTTAAAAAATCAGGTTGTGAATACACCTGCGTCAGTGGCGGCAGTTCAAAATCTAAGGTCTTCGCCGGCGAAACCAATATCAACATCAAAAACTCCCAACAGAAACAAAAATACATACCTATGATACTGAACGAGCATAAAAAAACCACGCTTTAACAGCGTGGTCTTTTCGATTACAACAATCAGTAATGCCTATTGTCGATACGCTAGGCTAATTAAAGCTTTTTAGCCGGCACAAGACTGGTATCTTGCCAAATATCATCATCAAGCTGATCCATCAACTCAGGAAATTTACTACGATCAAATTCTGGAGTCTTACCCGCGTTGATCTGTTCGCGATAATCATTGATAACGCGAATTGCCAGACCCGATAATAGTAATAGAGCAACAATGTTTACCGTCGCCATCAACCCCATCGAAACGTCAGCCAAGTTCCACACTAAACTTATCTTAGCGACGGCACCAAACATGACCATGCCAAGCACACACAAACGGAATAAAGGCAGTGCTTTGGTACTATTTCCCATTAAGTACATCACATTTGTTTCAGCGTATGAGTAATTGGCTATGATGGATGTAAAGCAGAATAAGAAAATAGCCACCGCAATAAATGCGCCACCCCAGTCGCCAACATGTGCAGACATGGCATTAATGGTTAATCGAATCCCATCATCACTCGAGCCAATATCCCCTGATAGCAGGATTATCGCAGCCGTTGCAGTACAGATAACGATAGTATCCGCAAACACACCCATCATCTGCACAAAACCTTGGGATGCTGGATGATTAGGGTTAGGCGATGCACTTGCCGCGACATTCGCCGCACTGCCCATGCCCGCTTCGTTCGAGAAAAGTCCGCGAGCAATACCCGCTTGCATTGCCTGCGCGACAGTATAAGCCACGCCGCCAGCGGCAGCCTCTTGCCAACCAAAAGCACTTTTCACAATTAAGCTAATAATCGCAGGTAATTGTTCTAAGTTGAAAATAACGATAATGAAGGCTACAAGAATGTAGGCTAAGGCCATAATGGGGACAAGAAATTCAGATACTCGCGCGACTTTACGTAGACCACCGACAATCACAAATCCACTGGCAATCACTAGCCCAATCCCTACATAGGTTGGATTAAAACCAAATACTCGCTCCATTGCACCGGTAATAGTGTTAGCTTGTACTGCATTGAATACTAAACCAAAAGCAATAATCAAAAAGACAGCAAATAAAATGCCCATCCATTTCTGACCCAATCCTTTTTCCATATAGTAGGAAGGACCACCGCGGAACTGGCCATTATGATCTCGGACTTTATAAACCTGCGCTAAGGTTGATTCAACCATAGCGGTCGCCATACCTAAAATAGCGATAAGCCACATCCAAAATACTGCACCTGGACCCGCTGCACCAACAGCAACAGCAACACCGGCCATATTACCAGCACCGACACGGGCTGCCATACTCGTACAAAAGACTTGAAATGAAGAAAGACCGCTATCGCAACCTTGCCGACTCATGGTCATAACTTTGATGGAATGTTTAAAGTGGGTTAACTGAATAAAGGCAAGTCTAATGGTGAAATAGAGACCAGCTCCTACTAGTCCATATACTAACAACTTACCCCAAAGTAGCGCATTCAAAAAATTAACTATGGTTTCTAACATATTATTTTACTTCTTCCCGTAGCAAATGCTCCTCTAATTGCAATTAAAGGTACAACATCTGTGGTGAATGAATCCTTCCAAGTTAAAGGTAAGAATTTCGGTAGATTTATTTTTTCAAATTATCCTTCCGTGAATTTACAACATCACGGCTACCGAATTCAACGCAGCAAAATAGCACAGTATTCGAAATTGCTCATGTGATCAAGCTCGCGTTTGCACAGTTAAACGTCATTGACATCACGTCTTACAACACTAGCTAAGCTACTGTTAAAGCTAGATTAACAAAAGGTCTAAGTTGCGCTATTATTTTTAACAGCAAAAACAACTTTTAAAATTTGGATGTAGGGCACATTTTTGTAATAAAACTACAAATATAGTAACCCCATAGAAACTTCAATCATCTCTTGTTTGTTTTAGTGAGGCTTAACATGACACAAATACATGAAATCAATGCTCTGAAAAAGTACGTCAGAGCGACAAACTTTCTTGCGACCTCGCAAATTTACCTCAAACAAAACGTCTTACATAAACGTCCACTTGCCCATACTGATATCAAGCCACGTTTACTTGGCCATTGGGGTACCTGCCCAGGTATTAACTTTGTCTATGCCAACATTAACCGCTTGATAGTGAAGCATAACCGCTCTTTTATCTATTTAGTCGGTCCAGGCCATGGTTTTCCCGCTGTACAAGCAAACTTATTCATTGAAGGCTCTTTAAGTCATTTCTACCCAGAAACTATTCCCTACAATGAAACTGGCATCGAAGATATTTGTAAGAAGTTTTCTGCCGCTTATGGTTATCCTTCACATGCAAACCCTGAAGCACCTGGACAAATTCTTGAAGGTGGCGAATTAGGCTACTCACTCTCAGTAGGCTGGGGGGCAGTATTAGATAATCCAGATCTGATCGCAACCGTCTTAATTGGTGACGGCGAAGCAGAAACGGGACCATTAGCCGCATCTTGGTATGCAAACCGCTTAGTTTCACCTGCGACCAGCGGCGCAGTATTGCCAATTGTGCATATTAACGGCTATAAGATTTCCGGTCCTACCCGCATGGGACGTATGAGCCATGAAGAACTGGATCTTGAATTCCGTGGTCTTGGCTATTTCCCCATCATAGTTGATAACGAATTAGAAGAAGATATCTATGTGCAGATGACAAATGCCATGGATACCGCTTATACCATGATCAATGACATTCAACGTCGAGCACGCAGTGGCGAAGATGTAGTTAAACCAAAATGGCCAGTCATTTTAATGCGTACAGCCAAAGGTTGGACTGGTGTCAGTGAATATAAAGGTAAGAAATTAGAAGGTAACTGCGAATCGCATCAAGTAATCGTCAATAAATGTGCTACTGATAAGGGCCATTTAGATGCACTGGATAATTGGCTTGCCAGTTACGACTTCCAAGAACTCTATCAAATGAATGAAAAAGGCGAACTGATTTTTGATGCCGACATTTGTTCATTAATCCCACCCAAGCAACTTGCCTGTGGCCGTCAACATTTAACCTATGGTGGAGAAGTTGTTAGAGCATTAACCAATCCAGATCTTGAAAAACTCAGCTATGGCCCAGAAGTACCGCGTGGTCAACGTGGCTATTCAATGTTAAAAATGGGCGAATGGATGCGTGATGCATTCAAGTTAAACCGCGACCAACGTAATCTACGTATCTTTAGCCCTGACGAAACCTATTCAAATCAACTACAAGCTGTATTTGAAGAAACCGATCGTGCATGGCAGTGGCCAATTGAGAGTTGGGATGAAGATATGTCCCGTGAAGGTCGAGTCATTGAACTGCTTTCTGAAAACTTACTTTTTGGCATGCTACATGGTTACACAGTAACAGGCCGCCACGGCATGCTACCCACCTACGAAGCATTCTCACAAGTTATCTCATCGATGGCCGATCAGTACTGTAAATATGTCTACGCCAGCCAAGGCGTACATTTCCGTAAGCCACTGCCAGCCTGTAATGTCGTATTATCTTCATTACTTGAGCGCCAAGATCATAATGGCTATTCACATCAAAACCCATCTTTCCTTGGGGCTATGCTGGAGAAACATCCAAAAATAATCTCGGCTTACTTACCCGCAGATGCCAACAGCACATTGGTTTATACAGAGCGAGCCTTCGCAGACCGTGACAAACTCAATATTCTGGTTGCAGGTAAAAAAGAGTTACCACAATGGCTAAGCTTGGAAGAAGCGCGTAAACAAACAAAAGACGGCGTAATGGTGTGGGATTTTGCCTCAGATGAGAATCCCGATATTGTGCTGGCAGGTTGTGGTGATTATGTCACTCAAGAATGTATGGCTTCTCTAGTATTAATCAGAGAACTCCTTCCAAGAGTGAAAATCCGCTTCGTTAGTGTCACTGAATTAAGCAGTGATGGCTTAGGTAGCCGTAAATTTAAAGAAAAACCTTGGTTAATGGACGAAATCTTTACTCAAGATAAAGGCGTGGTATTCAACTACCATGGTTACCCAAATACAATCAAAAAGTTAATTTTTGATTACAAAGGCAGCCGTCGCTTCAGAATTAAAGGCTACGAAGAAGAAGGTTCAACAACAACGCCATTTGATATGGGTGTTCGTAACGGTACATCTCGCTATCACCTTGTAATTGATATGGCTTACAAGCTGTTCCAACAGGGCGTTATTGATGAAACTATGCACGTCTCTATTACCACTGATATGCTGCAAAGATTAGTTGACCACCGCAACTATATTAAAGCGAATGGTGTAGACCCAGTAGAAATCGAAAATTGGGTATGGACACGCTAATAGAAACATCTAATTAACATTAGATTGTAATTTAAAGGCATTCTTCGGAGTGCCTTTTTTGCATTAAAAATACCAGTTACAGAATGATAGCCCTTAAAAGGTTGATCTTAATACTGGAAAAAGTTAACAAACCAAGTGATAATTAACCGCTGGCTAAAATATCAAAGGATCCCCACACTAAGTGCTAGCAATGTTTTGCACAAAACCAGCAAAGCATATTGGTGGAGAATCATAATCAATGGACGTAAATAAAATGATGAAGAACACATTAAAAGTAGTATTACTGACATCTCTGCTTCCACTCGCAGCCAGCGCATCTCAGGAACTTACACCTTGGTATGTTGGTGCCGGTTTAGGCGTTAATAACTACGAGCACGTTGCCACTCAGAACGGTGAAGACAGTCCATACGCTTGGGATGTTTTCGCAGGCTACATGTTCAACGATTACTTCGGTGCTGAAATCGGCTTCCGTGATTTAGGTAATACAGATTGGACTGAAGCAGGTATCAGTAATGATGTCAGCGTTAAAGGTTCAACATTAGGCTTAGTGGGTATTTGGCCTTTGGCTAACCGTTGGAGCTTATCAGCTGAAGCCGGTGTGATGTACTATAGCCTTGAAAACAGCCAAAACTTCAATAACCAATCCACTTCTTACAGTGATTCCGACTTTGCTCCATACTTGGGTGCAGGTGTTGGCTATAACTTCACTGACAACTTGAAGTTACAAGCTAAATATCGCCGTTATGAAGGCTTAGATGACAATGCTGGTGCCAGTGCCGTAGTTCCAGTCAATGCAGATAGCAACTATTGGGGCTTAGAATTAAGCTACCGCTTCGGTTCTGCTGCTGTTGTAGCTCCAGTTGCCGCAGCAGTAGTTGCTGCAGCACCTGTTGATTCTGACAACGATGGCGTTTACGACGACAAAGATCAATGTCCAGCAACACCAGCAACTCACAAAGTTGACTCTGTTGGCTGTACTATCTATGAAAACGTGAAGAACAAAGAAGACGTAGGTTCAATCCAGTTTGCTAACGATTCTGCTGTAGTTAAAAATGTTTACTACAAAGACATCGAAAGATTAGCTAACTATTTGAACAAAAACCCAGCTTTCACTGTTGAAATCGCAGGTCACGCCTCAAATGTAGGTAAACCAGAATACAACATGGAATTGTCTGACAAACGTGCTGACGCCGTTGCCAAGATTCTTATAGAGAAATATGGTATCAGCGGAAGCCGCGTAACTTCTAACGGTTACGGTGTTACTCAGCCATTGGTTGCTGGTGATTCAAAAGAAGCTCACGCTGCGAACCGTCGCATCGAAGCTATCGTGACTACCACAACAAAACAACCTGTTCTGAAGTAATAGTACTTACTGAAGTAAAAAAGTCGCTGCTTGCAGCGACTTTTTGTTTTTGTGGGGTATACACTAGGACAAGCGACGCCCTCTACTGCAGCCAAGATGATAGCCCGTAGCTCGAGCCATACCTTAATAGACATAAAATTGTCATTTTTGTAATTTTTTTACATTCAAGGTTGGAAAAGTTGGCAAAATCGCTTCTAATAGTCATCAGTGAATTCCGAGTTAAAACTGCTACCTGAGAAGGATGTTTTTCATGGCCAATACATTAGAGCAACTCAAGTTATATACCACTATCGTCGCTGACACAGGCGACATCGAAGCGATTAAACGCTACCAACCTGAAGATGCGACCACTAATCCATCACTCATCTTGAAAGCGGCTCAAATTCCTGAATATGAATCCCTTATAGATAACGCTATCGACTGGGCAAAATCACAAAGTACCGATCTCGTGCAGCAACTTGATGATGCCAGCGACAAACTAGCGGTCAATATCGGCGTAGAAATACTGAAACTCGTTCCAGGCCGTATTTCAACTGAAGTTGATGCCCGTTTATCATTCGATAAAGAAAAATCAATCGCTAAAGCCCATAAATTGGTTCGCCTATATAAAGAAGCGGGTGTAGATAAATCACGCATTCTGATCAAACTCGCTTCAACTTGGGAAGGCATTTGTGCCGCTAAAGAACTAGAGCAAGAAGGCATCAACTGCAACTTAACCCTACTATTTAGCTTTGCTCAAGCGCGTGCGTGTGCCGAAGCGGGTGCTTATCTAATTTCTCCTTTTGTAGGCCGCATACTTGATTGGTACAAAAAAGATACGGGTAAAGATTACAATGCCGTAAATGACCCTGGTGTCATTTCAGTGACTGAAATTTATAACTACTACAAACAACACGGTTTTGACACTGTTGTTATGGGTGCAAGTTTCCGTAATATCGGTGAAATTATTGAGCTAGCAGGTTGCGATCGTCTGACCATTGGCCCTTCTCTATTAGAAGAACTGGCTAATTCGCAAGTTGACATCACACCTAAACTGGTTGCAGCAACGACCACTGTCGCTGCAGAACCCCCATTGACTGAAGCACAATTCCGTTGGGACTTTAACCAAGATCCAATGGCGGTTGATAAGCTTGCCGAAGGCATTCGAAACTTTGCGATAGACCAAGGTAAGCTCGAAGTCATGCTCACGGCTAAGCTCGCGAACTAAGCACTCTGGAGACGGTGAAATGACACTCTTGACCCAAAGCTCAACATGGCAAGCTTTATCAGCACACAGTAAAAATGTTCCGCATATGCGGGAATTGTTTGCAACTGACGCGGCACGTTTCAATAAAATGTCGCTATCAGCCTGTGGTTTATTACTGGATTACTCTAAAAACAGAGCAACAGCGGAAACGCTGGATCTGTTATTTGCGTTGGCAAGCAATAGCCAACTTGAAGCAAAAATCAAAGCGATGTTTGCAGGTGAAATCATTAACACCACAGAGAAGCGCGCCGTACTGCACACAGCGCTTCGCAGTACTGCAGAACAATCGATTATTGCCGAGGGTCAAGACATAGTTCCTGAAGTTCAACAAACTCTAGATAAGATGCAAGGGTTTGTGAGCTCAGTGACGTCAGGTCAATGGAAAGGTTACACAGGTAAAGCGATAACCGATATTGTAAGTATTGGTATTGGCGGCTCTTTCCTAGGCCCCAAAATCGTCTCTCAAGCGTTGCGGCCTTATTGGAACCCCGAATTAAATTGTCACTTTGTGGCAAACGTCGACGGGACTTCTATTAGTGAGAAGCTGAAGTTACTGGATCCTGAAACGACCTTGTTCATCATGTCATCCAAATCTTTCGGGACACAGGAAACCTTAACCAATACCCTCACCGCAAGAGACTGGTTCCTAGCGAAAGGCGGTTTGCAGTCTGATGTGGCAAAACACTTTGTCGCAGTCACTTCAAACGTAGCAAAAGCGACAGATTTTGGTATCGATGCAAACAATATTTTCCCTATGTGGGATTGGGTTGGTGGCCGTTACTCTCTCTGGTCAGCGATTGGCTTGCCCATTGCACTTTTGATCGGTATGGATAACTTCAGGGCTCTACTCACGGGTGCGCATCAGATGGATGAGCACTTCGCCACAGCGCCACTGACTGAGAATATGCCGGTTATCATGGGATTACTCTCCCTATGGTACGGAAACTTCTTTAATGCTCAGTCCCATGTCGTATTAACCTACGATCATTATCTGCGAGGCCTACCCGCTTACTTCCAGCAGCTCGATATGGAAAGTAACGGTAAGTCAGTCACCTTAAATGGTACTGATGTTGACTACAGCACAGGTCCCGTCATTTGGGGGGGCGAAGGCACTAATGGCCAACATGCCTACCACCAGTTATTACATCAAGGTACCGCACTGATCCCTGCCGATTTCATTATGCCGCTGCAAAGCCATAATCCTATCGGTGAGCACCATGACCAATTAGCGTCAAACTGCTTCGGTCAAACCCAGGCCTTAATGCAAGGTCGTACTTTTGATGAAGCTTTAGCCGAACTTGCTAATAGCGCATTATCCACCACAGAGAAGCAGCTGATCGCTCAACATAAAGTCATGCCTGGTAACAAGCCGAGCAACACCTTGCTTATGGATAAGCTCACTCCATGTACCCTAGGCGCTTTAATTGCCTTATATGAACATAGAACCTTCGTTCAAGGTGCTATTTGGGATATCAATTCCTTCGATCAATGGGGTGTAGAACTCGGTAAGAATCTCGGTAACGATGTGTTAGCACGCATTGGCGCAGAGCAAGATTCCGATGCTTTAGATGCCTCAAGCAACGCATTGATTAACCTTTATCGACAAGGCAAAATCTAATCGAACAAAAAGCCAGCAATTGCTGGCTTTTTAATTCTACCCCGTTCTTTTTATTAAATTTTCCTGCTTAACTCCGCTCTACTTCTGCATATAACATCAATGACATATCACTCAAAGTTCATTTCAACTTAACACAAATGAAACATAATTCTTGCACCCTGTTTTAAAAATATGTTATTTAATCGCTGACAAAACATACAACAACAGGAGGTTGCCATGGATCGTTTAGATTATGGTTGTGCGCTAGATGAAGTCGTTGAAAGACCCGATCGTTCGCGAGGCTCCAATAAAAAACGTAAATGGCGTGAGATCGAAGCGTTAAAAGATAAGCATCGTTTGCTCAAAGAACTCCAAGAAATCGATAATAACTTTAACTACGACATTGATGCTATCCAGTTGTAATTACATGTTTATATGAGCTAGTTATCATTTCAAACATGAATAGAAAAGCGCCCTTCGGCGCTTTTTTTATTTACAACTATTGGAACAAACAGAATATAAGCGGGGTATGACCTTACGAGCCGAAGCTTTAAAAAACACATCAAAAAAAACCAGTACGTTACGATAAAAACCAACGTCATCGACACCGATAATACTTTACAAATCCCAACCAACTTTGGCTCACGAGACATCGCCGTCAGAATCAAAAATGTGCTCCTCAGCCGTATAAAAACACCAGCTTAAGCCCACAACATGGGCCCAATAAACTAAAGAGTATTAGTCAGACGCTGTGAGATAAACCCGTAAATCTTCAAATTCTTTCTGCTCTCGATCCAGAAACAAAGGATCATCGATCAGCGATTTCTGACACTCTAACTCAATAACTTGCCAATCTTGCTCAGTTAAACTTTTGGCTAACAAAGGAAATATTTCCCGTTCCTCCATCTGCATATGTCGCTCTTGCAATGCCACATACTCTGCAAAATCAACAATCAGTTTCTCGCGGGCAACCACAATATCACTGAGGATCAAGTTTAAAGTCGCCATCAAGGTGGCCGAGGATTGGATCACCGACTCATGTTCGGCACTCAATTTATCGATAGTATCGTTCGTTTTATGGGCTAGGTAGTAGGCATAAATAATGTCTTCAATGGGATGATGGCAACGTTCAGCATATCCTTGCATATATTCAACAATATCGCGCACGACGCTGAAGTTGATTGACTCACCTTCGGATAGTTTCATTTGCTTGTTTTTTAAAACATTTAGCAATACAGCTATATGTTTATGATCATGCATGAGTCTTTTAAGCATAATGCCTCCTGAATATGGGTCTGACTATTGATACTAGCCAAGTCGTGAACTAACACCAATATAACAGGCTAAAACCTGTTCACTTTATGACGTTGATCAAGTAAATCACATACCAAACAGTAAACAGACCACAAACATTAGCACGTCTCGGCATATTTCAGGGAAATTTAGCTGTTTATCTCACCACTTTGCGATTTCTAATCACTTTTTTATTCGTAAATACCACAACCACATAGTCATTTGGCAAGCTGATGTAATTGCTGTTGTAGCTTTTTAAACTCAAGTCTTAATACTTGCTGCGATTCGATTAACAGTGCTTCATCGACATCCTTAACTGCAAGATACGGGTAATCTTTGAGCAGTTTTTGTTCAAGCACGAATGCTTGCTCAGTCTCCTTCGCTTCGATAAGAACTTGTAACCGATGTAAATACTCAGTCAATGACGCTTGGTTGATTTCAGCAGGCTCAGATAATTTTGGTGCATTCATAGACCTTGCAGCGATAGCGGGGCTAATTGCATCCTGCTGCTCAGTTGCTCCCAATGCGGCTTTAGCTTGCTGCATTTCCGTCTGTCTTTTATGTTCAGCCACGGCTTCTGTTTGCATGTTTAAAGATTGCATCGCTTCAGTATCAGCCATTCTTGCCATCGTTTGTGGCGCAGGGGCACTCATCACCATAGGACTTGGAGCAAGTGCATCTTCGACTTGAGGTCGATTCAGCACCAGCAGACCAACAACAAGCACTAACGATGCCGCGCTCGATAACGCCCAAGGATGGCGTCGCCAGACGGAACTTGGCGCTTCAACGGCGGTTATTTTGCTTTGATGCATTTCAGCTAAGTGAGTTTGCGCCAGCTGTAAGATATCTTGATCGAGTTGCCGCGGTGGAACCTCTAAGGCCTGCTGGCGATACCAAGCCAGCACTTCCTGTTGTAATGCGCGCTCATCAGCACTTGAAGAAGAATTACTCATGACCCGCCTCCTGCCATTTCGCGCTGACACAATCTTTTAGGCTTTGGTAAGCATAACGAATACGGCTTTTAGTCGCTTCTAAGGTCACGCCCGCAATGTCGCTAATGATGGCAGCCGTAAAACCCATTTCAATATTCAGGATAAATGCCTCTTTCTGAACTTGGGGTAACAGTGCGATACAGGTCTTTAGCAATAAGCTCTTTTGCGCTTCTTGCCACTGCACATCGGGTTTATCTTGCGCACCCGCCACAAAAGTATCGAGTCCTACATCATCTTCATCAGTAGCGACTAAATCCACGGGCTTAACCGCCCGCACATGATCAATCAATAAGTTATGAGCGATACGATACAACCAGGTAGTAAACTTAGCACTGGCTTCGTAGTTAGCCGCAGCGCGGATCACCCGCCCCCAGGTTTCTTGATACAAATCTTCAGCTAACTGCTTATCACCTAACTGGCGTACAAAGTAGCGATAGAGTGCACCTTTGTGCTTCAGGTATAACTGTTCAAATGCTTTTGAATCGCCCTTGGCATAGCACAACATCAATTGCTCATCTGAGTGCTCATGGTTTGATAATTGCGCTATTGCTAATGCCACGGGAAATTCCTCATCATTGGGGTTAGCCCCACGAATTTACTTTTACTATTGTAATCTCTCATTGCGCGTATTGCTCTTGTCTCTCACTGGCTCGCCATGAAGCTTATCTTGGGGAGGAAAAGGTTTATCCGTACCATCGAATACCTTCTTAATCGGCACATAATTAGATTGCTCTATGGCCGCGGCGGTTTCCATTAATTGCACAAACTCATGGCGATATCCAAAAGGATCGTCCCCTAATGCCGAACGTGCTAACTGGCTTAACTTAGTATAATCAAATTGATGTAGATAATGGCTGCCATTCAGTAATTGCCCTAATCCTGCAACCGCTGCTGCAAATCTAAAATCATCAGTCGCTTGTTCTAACAGCTTAACATTTTGGTCTAACCTGATGGGATAACTCAGTAACTGACTCTGTGTTTGCTCTGGCAACTTGTATCTCAGTTTAAGGAAAGCGATTTCTTCACGGCTGTATTTTTCTTGCCCCGTTTGAGCATCAACGCCATATCTGAGTTTATCATTCGCCATCTGCCCTGCTTCAACATATCTTAATTCATATAAGGCAGTCACTGTATGACCCGCGCCAATTTCGCCCGCATCCACCTTATCGTTGTTGAAATCCTCCCGTGCTAAAGCACGATTCTCATAACCGATTAGACGATACTCAGACACTAAGGCCGGATTAAACTCCACTTGCACTTTGACGTCTTTAGCAATAGTGAACAAGCTTGAACTTAACTCGTCCACCAGCACTTTTCGAGCTTCATTCAGGGTATCGATATAGGCATAGTTACCATTGCCCTTATCCGCTAATTGCTCCATGAGTTGATCGTTGTAATTCCCCAAACCAAACCCTAAGGTTGTCAGGCCAATACCATGATCTTTTTCCTTCTCAATCAAGGCAATCAAATCATCAAAATCTGTCATACCAACGTTGAAATCACCATCCGTCGCGAGGATGACTCGATTAATACCATGGGGGATAAAATGCTTTTTCGCCAATTGATAGGCTTGTGTGATTCCTTGCCCACCATTGGTTGAACCACCTGCGCTCAATTGCTCTAACGCATAGGTTAAAGTTTGAGTGTCATTACCCGACGCGCCATCGAGCACCACACCAGCAGCCCCAGCATAAACCACAATAGAAACTTTATCCTGCGCGCTTAATTGCGCCGTCAGCAACTTGAGTGCTGTTTGCAGTAAAGGCAATTTATCTGCAGATGCCATAGAACCTGACACATCGAGCAAAAAGACTAAGTTACTGGCGCCTAACTGAGATTTAGGTAAGTCATACCCTTTAAGACCAATCCGTAACAGCATCATGTCATCGTTATAAGGGGATGGCGCAAGCTCTGTCATAACGCTAAACGGCGCGGCATTTTTAGCAGGTAAGGGATAATCGTAGGAAAAATAATTGAGCATTTCCTCAACTCTGACAGTGCCTTTCTCGGGCAAGCGCCCTTCCCTCAGCATCCGCCTTAAGGTGGCATAACTGCCAGTATCGACATCGATGGAAAACGTCGATACTGGGATTTCTCCGGCCACCATGATGCCATTTTGCACCAGCGGCTCGAATTTATTTTGTGCTAACGGAACGGCATAGTCTGACGGCATTGGGGCTATGTTCATTCCCATCACTGCACCATGGGTAGACATTTGCATCGGCGCCGCGACTCTGGCCATCTCAATCTGAGTAGCATCACGCATTTCAGCACGGCGCAGTGACACTTCTTTATTACTCTGTTCGGCTTGCAGCTCCGCTTGTCGTTGTCGAGCCTCAGAGCCTTTACCGCCACAGGCCGTTAAACTCAGCATGACTAAGAATAAAGCTGCGCTATTGCTCGCCGATATGCTGGCGTTTCCCCAAGGTAATAAGGAATGTGCAATGGTTTTCTGGGAGTATATTGTTTTCATGTTGAATGCCTTTGATGTTGACCTAAGGCTGTAAACGGTACAAATGACTAAAAGGGTTAAAGTATCAAAATATTTTACAAACCACTCTTAAATGAGAATCAAACACCACCCAAGCACACTATTTATACAAAACAAAGTATTTTCAATCGTTTTTGCAATCAAGCTCACACTGCGTCTTGTATCAGGTCACTAAAATAGAAGCTTGTTACTCGCCTCGCTATGGGACCCACTCGTGTCACACTCAGCTCATTTGTTTTCCCTAAGAATCGCCCACGCACTCACAGAAGCTTGCGTGAAGGATAAGTATTCGTTTAAACGTTTTGGGCAAGATCTTCTTGCAGGTCTCACCGTCGGCATTATTGCCATACCGTTAGCAATGGCATTAGCCATTGCCAGTGGAGTTGCACCTCAATACGGTTTATACACTGCGATTGTCGGCGGTTTTATTATCGCCATATCTGGCGGCTCACGTTATAGCGTGTCAGGCCCGACAGCGGCATTCGTAGTATTACTCTATCCGATAGCCCAACAGTTTGGTTTAGCAGGATTATTAATCGCGACTGTGATGTCCGGAATGATACTCGTCGGCATGGCAATGCTGCGACTTGGCCGATTAATTTTGTATATCCCTGAATCCGTTACCTTAGGCTTTACCGCGGGGATAGGTGTCGTCATCGCTACCTTGCAGCTCAAAGATTTTTTCGGACTCGAGATAGCCCAGATGCCAGAGCAATATCTGGCTAAGTTGATGACATTAGCTCAAGCGCTACCCTCGGTGCATTTACCTAGCCTACTGGTAGCATCCGCGACCTTAGCGACTATGCTACTTTGGCCAAAACTCAAAACACCCGTGCCAGCGCACCTTCCAGCAATCATACTCGGCACTATGTTCGCCTTGGTTCTCAATGCCATGGGTGCAGATATAGAAACCATAGGAACCCGTTTTCACTATCAACTGAGTGATGGCACCACAGGCATGGGAATTCCTGCCGTATTACCCAGTTTCGAATGGCCTTGGCTGCAAGCTGGCGCGAATGGCCAAGCCTTTCAGTTTAATCTCGCGACCTTTCAAGCCTTATTACCTGCCGCCTTTGCCATTGCCATGTTAGGCGCAATTGAATCGCTACTTTGTGCAGTGGTGCTCGATGGCATGACAGGTAAACGTCACAGTGCCAACAGTGAATTACTAGGGCAAGGTATAGGTAATATCATCACGCCGTTTTTTGGTGGTATTCCAGCCACTGCAGCAATTGCCCGTAGCGCGGCAAACGTCAAAGCAGGCGCTCAGAGCCCGATAGCTGCCATGATCCACGCCATAGTAGTCTTAATTGGTTTAGTCGCCTTAGCGGGCGTATTAGCTTATTTGCCCATGTCAGCCATGGCAGCCCTGCTACTTGTTGTGGCTTGGAACATGAGTGAAGCCCACAAAGCACTACATTTAATTAAAACTGCGCCCACTAGCGATATCATGGTTTTTGTCAGTTGCTTTTCATTAACGGTTATTTTCGACATGGTGATCGCCATCAGTGTGGGAATTATCCTTGCTGCCTTACTGTTTATGAAAGAAATTGCCGAGATGACAAAGCTTTACGATATCAGCACCAACAAGCGTTATGTGGATCAAGAGCTACCTGCCGATTGGACTGTCCTCAAAATTAACGGGCCGCTATTCTTCGCTGCTGCTGACCGCATTTTCTCCGAAATCGCGAGTCTCACCGAAGATAAACAAGTGATAGTGCTTTATCTCGATGGAGTATCTATTCTGGATGCGGGAGGATTAGCCGCACTGACGAAGCTGATTGAAAAATGCAAAGCGAATAAGACTAAGCTCATTATCGCCGATCTGCAGTTCCAGCCCATCCGAACGCTGGCGAGAGCGAAGATCCAGCCAATTGAAGGTGTGTTGAAGTTTTACTCAACCCTACGTGAGGCAATGACAGAAGCGCCAGTCATCACTCAGCAAACAGAAATCACTACGGATAAGCAAATACTGTAAACCTCGCAACCCAATATCAGCAGCTTATGACTGCAAACTAATGCCAAAGGCCAACCTCAGTGTTGGTCTTTTTTATTGCTCCATCACCTCACCTATTCATCGCCGCGAAAGACGTTTTTTCACACGCAAAAACGGGCAGAAATCGCTAGGATCATGGTATTATTCAGCGCCATGATGCTAGCTACCGATGACGGCTAGACAAGCATCAACTGTACCTAGACCTGAAACAAGGTCAAAATATAATTAAAATTAGTGAGTTAAGGAGTTATCATGCAAGCCCTTGTTGCTGTTGTTATGGGTTCTAAAAGTGATTGGCCCACGATGGAAGCTGCCGCTGAGATAATGGATAAACTGCAAGTGCCTTATCATGTTGAAGTGGTTTCCGCCCATAGAACGCCAGATAAACTCATGGAGTTTGCAGCCTCTGCCGCCGAACGTGGTTTTAAAATCATCATTGGTGGCGCTGGTGGTGCAGCGCACTTACCCGGTATGATAGCCTCTAAAACTCGCTTACCCGTATTAGGTGTACCAGTCCAAAGTAAAGCCCTGTCAGGTATGGATAGCTTATTGTCTATCGT
Source organism: Shewanella sp. DC2-4 (assembly GCF_013248875.1). Lineage (NCBI taxonomy): Bacteria > Pseudomonadati > Pseudomonadota > Gammaproteobacteria > Alteromonadales > Shewanellaceae > Shewanella > Shewanella sp. DC2-4. Next base: position 3,161,086 of record NZ_JABRVR010000002.1, read on the forward strand.
TCAAATGCCAAAAGGCATCGCAGTCGGCACCTTAGCCATAGGCACAGCGGGTGCATTCAATGCGGGATTATTGGCCTGCCAAATCCTTGCGAATAACGATGCAGAATTAGCGGCTCGTGTTGACGCTTTCAGAGAAGAACAGACCCGTGCGGTACTGGACAATCCAGACCCGAGGGAAGTCTAATGACCCAGACAAACACTAAACCTAAGGTGTGGGTATTAGGTAATGGTCAGCTGGGCGCCATGTTGACCCACGCTGGTGAGCCATTAGCGATTGAAGTTAACGCAGTCGATATCATGACGCCTACGGATGACATTCTGCCACTCGCGCCCCACGACATTATTACCGCCGAGCGCGAACAGTGGCCAGAGTCCGCCCTGAGTTTACAACTCAGCTCACACCCCCATTTTGTTAATGGTCCGGTATTTAGCCGTTTAGCCGACCGTTTTAGCCAAAAGAGTCTACTCGACCAGCTCAGTGTTCCCACAGCGCCTTGGACCTTAGTTGACGATAACACCCAAGTCGATACCCTGTATCAGCACTATGGTCCTAGAGTCTTGATGAAACGCCGTACCGGTGGTTATGACGGTAAAGGTCAACATTGGCTTAAACAAGCCGAAGCGGGGGATATTCCAAACGATTGGCGTAACCTTGCGATTGCTGAGCAAGCGATTAATTTTGATGAAGAAGTATCATTGGTTGGCGTGCGTACTCGCAAAGGCGAATGTGTGTTTTATCCGCTGACGCTGAACTTACATCAGGACGGCATTTTAATGGCGTCGATTTCGCCACTAGCACGCTTAACCCCCTTGCAAGCCCAAGCCGAAACTATGCTCAGCGCTATTATGCACGAGCTTGAATACGTTGGCGTGATGGCGATGGAATGCTTCCGTGTTGGTGATGAGTTATTGGTGAATGAGCTGGCACCGCGAGTGCACAACTCTGGCCATTGGACTCAAGCCGGAACCCATATGGATCAATTCCAGCTGCATCTTAGAGCACTTTGCGGAATTGCGATCCCACAGCCACAAGTGAATTTTCAGTGTGTTATGGTCAACCTTATCGGTATCGATAATGACCCACGTTGGTTAAGTTTGCCCAATGCTGAGTTGTACTGGTACAACAAAGAAGTGCGCCCAGGTCGTAAAGTCGGACATTTAAACCTATCAGTGCCAAATCAAACTGTGCTCAACCAGAGCATAGCCGCACTGCAAACTTGGATGCCAATCCAATACCAAGCACCATTAACTTGGATATTGGCCGAATACGCAGAAAATTCGCGTTAATTCAGTATTTAGTACCAAAATCACTGATATGAAATTGTCCACAGTTTCATATCAGTTTATATTTCAATTTTCGTTATATACTTAACTGAACTCAGTGTGAATACGTTAGTGATGTATAGCATTCAATGATTACTAGCAATGACACAGATAAAGGAATAGTCGAGTGAAATTAAGGGATAATTTCAAACGTAAGACCATAGATCGCTTAGATTATCGCTATCATCTGCTACTGCTTATAGTGCCGATATGTCTATTCATCCTGCTGTTTATCTTTAATGCACCCACAGAAAATTGGACTATCCTGCCCTTACTGTTTGTTTGCATCATTTATATTTTTGCCTACAGCCTAATTTACTATTTGCATCAGGGTCGCTTAACTCGACTATGGCAGCATTTAGAGCAAGTCGTCACCATCAACGATGCCATCTATGAACTCGCACATCTCTCGAGCCATTATAAAAATGAGCATGCCTTTCTGGACGCCTTACTCAATAAAGCCGTGTACGTGATTAATGGTGCCGAAATGGGCAGCATCATTAAAATCAACGAGGTGAATAATAAACTGTATTTTGAATCTGTCGTGGGGCTCGATTTAGCAAAGCTCAGACAACTGGATTTTACCTTAGAGCAAACTTTTGAATATCGACTCACTGAAGGGAGATGCGACCAAGTGGTGGTCATCAATGATATGAAGAATATCAATGCAGCTAGCACCTTAACGGAAGATGATCAAAAAGTGTTACTCTCAGTGTCGAAGCAGCCGATACGCTCAACCCTGTCTAGCCCTATTCGTATTGATGGCAAACTGTATGCCATGCTCAATCTCGATAGCAGTAGCCTTGGCGCCTTTAGCGATTACGACCGCAATCTTGTCTCTATCCTAACTCACGAAGCTAGCAATGCCATTGCGCTCTATCAGAAGTCACTGCAGATCACTAAACTCGCCAATTTTGATCCATTAACAGGACTTTATAATCGAAAGAATTTTGAAGATGAACTGCACCACTGGCAGCACAAACCTCACTTAGGCAGTTTTTTAATTATTATCGATATGGACAATCTCAAGTCCATTAATGATGCCTATGGGCACCAGATGGGTGATGTTGCCATCAAGCGAACAGCCACCGCCATGCTCACCTATTGGCAAAATAAAGGCATTATTTCCCGTTTTGGTGGCGATGAGTTTGTCGCTTTATGCCATGGGCCGTTAGCTCAAATTGAACAGGACTTAGATGATATGCGCAAAACCTTGAATCAAGGTTCAGAGCTTAGCCTAGGTTTTAGTTTTGGTATTGCCCCCTTCGAAGCCGATTGGTATCAATCCTTTAAGACTGCAGATCATGCTATGTATGAGCAAAAGCGTGCGAAGAAAAAAGCCATTCAGGCATTAGAAACCTTCGCAGCGAAAGCGCAATAAATCAATTGAAGTATGGTGCTACAGCCGATGTCAAAAGGCTAATATCAACAATCAGTAAGCGTCGGAGTTGAATATCTGAGTTTAAGATTTGAGTTTACTATCTCGATTAGCTATCTCGATTAAATATCTAAATTGAACACCGACAGTCAGCCATTCTCACTTAAGTGGCTGACAATGATATAAAAACGTAATCTTAACCAAAAAATAAACGCCACAGCCAAGATGAATCTAAATCTTCTTGGCAGGTTTTATATTGAGCCGCGTAGCGTTTCGACCTCGCATCCACCTTGTTCGCCACTTTCACTAACCACGCCTTAGATTTGTAACTACCACGGCGATAACCGCCCCAGCCCTCGTGATAATTAAGATACTGCGCCCGCGCATCCCATTTAGATACGCCATTTATCTTATGGGTTTTGCTAATAAACCAGCCCATAAAATCCAAGGCATCATCGAAATCACTGCGGCTCGACCAACTGTTTCCCGTCTCACGCACATAATCATCCCACGTCATAGTCTTAGCCTGCGCGTAACCATAGGCATCGCTGGCACGGCCAATAGGAATAAAACCTAAAAAGTATTCCATCGGTGGCGCGGCGTTGTGCTTGAATGAACTCTCTTGATACATCATAGCTAACGGCACATGCACTGGCACACCCCATTTATCACGGACATCTTTAGCGGCATCGTACCAATCTCGGTGTTCTTGAAATATCTCACACAAATTTTCGGGAGACTTAGGCGGAGATGTCGCGCAACCTGACAAGATGCCGAGACTGGCGCAGAGTAAGATAGCGAAGGACTTATTCATTAATATCATGTTCTTTGGAGAGTTAGCTCGCGCCATAATGTCATAGACTCAGGCTGAGGCAAGCATAAAAAGCCTTTTTTGCGCTTAGAAGATCTCAGCGCTAGAGGCTAAATCAATATGACTTAAATCGAATGTAGCTGGCTTACCACTTGAGCTTAACACTTTGGCTATTTCGTTTCGGGACTCAGCTCAAACTGACACTCATGATCTTCTTGCTGCCACACGCCGGGTTCCCAATACGCAGTGTCTTTACCCATATAGCGCTTATCAGTGTGAAATAACGCACCGATATGATAACGCTGATGACTTTCGACATTGAGCTTGAATACTTTGGGTGTCCGCGCGGCAAGCGTGACTGACAAACTTGGATCATCAATCAGCTCCGCAACGGTAAATTCATATTCGCCAGGCGCTAACTGATAATTAGGCTTAGAAACGACTGCCTGCCCGTTTAAATGGGTCACCACAACTCGATACCAGTGAGTACTGGCATCGGGCTGCAAATAACCCGACACAGTACCACAGCCCAGTGGGTCTTCAGGTGACGCGGCGCAGCCAGATAACAAGGCACTGAACACAATCAAAGCTGCGCGGGCACGTAGGCCAGTGAAAGATAATAACCCCTCTTTCACAGCTTCACTCCAAAGTAATCTTCCAGATAATCATCGAATGAAACTGCACTCTGCGCCGCCTCTAGTTCAGCTTGCTTGTTAAGCGAACTGGATGCTTCAGCTTGATACTGCGCTATGGTCTCGCTCGACAAGGGATAATCGATAAAGTATTGGTAGTATTGCTGCGCTAACGTCATTACCCACTGACCATGATCTTGGCCCTTGTTGATCACGTTTTGAAGTACTTGTCCCGACAGGGTTAAATTCGGATCTTCAGCCGCTTTACGCCAATGGGCCAAAGCCACTTGATAATCCGTCCCCTCACCATCGAGCAATACTGCCAAAGGTTGCAAGGCATCAAACAACTCTTCTAACCAAGATTTAAGCGAACGTGAACCGTCTGCAGTTAATAACTCAAGCCCAGGTTTACGGCCTTCAAGCACCACAGCTTTAAGATTCGCGCTTAATCTCGCCTCTTCGCTCGCCTCAGACTTAGGCGACTGCGTTAATAAACAATAGAGTAGGAATAAATCGAGGAAACGTACTTGTGTCGACTCAATGCCAACTGGGCTAAATGGATTAACATCCAACGCTCTCACTTCAATGTATTCCACCCCAGCACGGGCCAAAGCTTCAGACGGTTTCTCGCCACTACGTGTGACCCGTTTCGCACGGATTGGCGAGTAGAACTCGTTTTCAATCTGCAATACATTGGCATTAAGTTGACGATACTCACCATCGACTTTGACGCCGATATTAGCAAAATTTGCTGAAGGCATTTTAGTGGCTGCATTCACGCCAGCCAGATACTCAGGCAAAGAGTTATAGCTGATATTTAGATCTTCTTGCTCTTTGTTGGTGTAGCCTAAATCACTCATACGCAACGAAGTGGCATAGGGCAGATACAGAGTACCGTGGCCCGTTTTTTCAAACTTGAGGTCGGTTTTTTGATCTTTAATAAAGGAGCTACATAACGCTGGCGAGGCACCAAATAAATAAGGTAGTACCCACACTAAACGTCGATAGTTACGGATCAAGCCGAAATAAGATTCTGAAATAAAATCATCGTAAGTTAACTCTTTATCACTTAACTCATACAGGCTTTGCCATAATTCTTGCGATACCGAAAAGTTAAAGTGCACCCCAGAGATGATCTGCATCAGGGCACCATAACGATAGGTTAACCCCTTACGATACAAGGTTTTCATCATGCCAGTATTCGATGAGCCATAGCGGGCAACGGGGATCTGTTGCTCATCTTTCACATAGCAAGGCATGCTCACGGGCCACAAACGCTGACCATTTAAGTGGCGCACGCTGAAGGCATGAGTCTCAGTTAACCCAGTGAGAAGTTGCTCAACATTGTGATTTACTGGCGTAATAAACTCGAGCAAGGCTTCACTGTAATCCGTCGTAATACGTGAATGCATTAACGCCGAGCCTAAGGCTTCGGGATGCGAGTCTGTAGCGAGATAACCAAACTCATCAATCCGCAACGCCTCACGTTCTATGCCACGTAACATACCCAAGAGTGCGGTGCGCCCATTGGCGTCCGAGAGATGTTGTACTAATTCATTGAATGACTTCAATTTGCGCTTCTCTAATTGGTGATTCGCTATCGCGACAAGGTTAACAGTCAGACCTTTATTTTGAGGCTTTTCTTGCAAAATATGCCTCAAAATAAATCTAAACCTGTCTGTGGGGCAAGCCAAATTCACACCTTGTATGATTAAAAGCAGACGGTGACAGCTAATGCTGTCACCGTCTTTCGATGTAAATCCGGTAAATATAGGGCAAATAGTCGTTAACTAATGCACCCGTCTATCTACCTATATAAGGGCGAAATACTAATTTACAATACTAAAGTTTCAATTGGATAGCCCAATACCGCTAAATCCGCTTCAATTGTCGCTTTATCTCCCACCACCAGAATCACCATTTTATTGATATCTAGCTCGGAAGCCGCGAGGGCATTGAGTTCATCTTTTGTTACAGTATTAATGATCTTGTCCTGTTGAGTCGTAAAATCTTGACTCAATTGGTAACGTTGGATCATCCGCATAAAGCCCGCTTTTTGATACGGTGTTTCATAATCAAGAGCTTGCCCTTGAGAGACTGAATTACGCATAAAGGCAAGTTCAGCATCTGTCATGCCCTGCTGCTGATAAGCACTGATTTCTTTTACAAACTCAATGAGTGCTTTCGCCGTCACGTCACTGCGAACGTTACTTGATGCGACAAAATCGCCCACTTCAGCACCGCCAGTAAAACGAGTGCGAGCACCATAGGTATAACCTTTATCCTCACGTAAATTTAGGTTGATACGGCTATTGAATGCGCCGCCTAACGGATAATTCATCAGATAGGATTTAAAATAATCGCCTGTGGCATCGTAGGGTAATGCGCGCTTGGCAATATTGATTACCGATTGCGCCGCACCAGGTTTATCAATCACATAAATTGTGCCGCCTTTTAATGCAGGGAGTGGCTTAAGTGGCGGTACCACAGCTGCTTCTCCTTTCCACTGGTTTAATCCCGCTAATTTAGGCAGCAATGCAGATTCAGATAAATTAGCAACAGTGACAATTTTAGCGTTGCCGCCTTGATACTGCTGGGCATAAAACGCTTTTACATCGGCTAACGTAAGCGCCGCGACAGAATCGAGCGTGCCGAGATCATTCACACCTAACGCATTGTCTTTACCGTATAACAAAGACGACAACGCCGTATCAGCCAGATAGCTAGGATCGGACTGCATATGCTGGATCTGTTGTAATTGCTGTTGTTTCACTCGCGCAAAGTCAGCTTCGCTGAACGCTGGCTGAAACAGCTTTTCTTCCATAATCGCCAGCGTCTCATCTAAATGTGCTGTCAGAGCCGATACTTTGATCGAACTTTGATATTCAGACGCACTAAAGTCGACACTACTACCTAGCATTTCTAAGGCTTGTGATAGTGCTTCACTGCTGCGCTTCTGGCTCGATTCATTAAGCATTTCCGCAGTCAGCGTTGCTAAGCCTGCTTTTTCGACGGGTATGAGTCTGTGGCCACCATTGAGATAAACAATTAACTCAACTGTTGGTGTTTCAGTACTTTGAGTGCCCATGACTTCGATGCCATTGGCTAAGGTTTTTGTCCAAATTTTAGGTACTTTGAGCATAGGTGCAACGCCAGATGCAGGCATCTTAGTCCGATCAAAACTTGAAACAAGTTCAGGCTTGGGCAAATCCCCCTCTACCGCAGAATGTGCAATCGGCAACGTTGCAGGCGTGAAGTTATCCGCATGGGCAATAAGTGACGTCATTCCCTGCGGCACCACACTCATAACCACCATAGGTTTATCTTTAATGTATTGCTTAAACACGCGCATCACATCGTCTTTGGTCACATTGGCATAACGATTCAGATCTGAGGCAATCATGTTCGGATTGCCCGACAGCGTTTGGTTCATCGCTAAGGTCGACACTTTGCCAGAAACACTCTGCAGGCTATAAATGGTATCAGCCTCAAACTGCACTTTGACTTTTTGCAGATCGTCATCGGTAACGCCACGTTGCTCAAACTCCTTAATCGAGTCGAGGATACGTTGCTCCAGATCCGCCAATTTGCCCCCCTTTTCAGGATTGGCTAAAGCATAAATCGACATCTGACACGCAAGCTCTTGACAAGGATGACTCACATTAGCCTGCACGGCATAACCGTCCTTAACCAAGTTTTTATATAATAAGGATGTTTTACCACCACCTAAAATATTGGCCAACAGATCGAGCGCGGCCTCATCTGAATGTCTAGCGTATACGGTTGGAAAACCAATACGGATCAAAGGCAAGTGCACTTGATCTTCCATGGAGATGTAACGCGTCTTGTCTAAGTTAACCAGCGCCTTTTGCTCTAACGAGACTTCACGACCGCGGGGGATTTCACCAAAATATTTATTGACCCAAGCTAAGGTTTGCATTTCATCGAAATCGCCACCTATGGTCAAGGTCGCATTGTTAGGACCATACCAACGTTGGAAAAAGTGTTTAACATCGTCAACCGTGGCGCGATTAAGATCGTCCGGCCAGCCAATTACAGGCCAAGAATAAGGATGACCGACAGGGTACATAGCTTGGCTAAAACGCTCACTCATGCGGCCATAGGGCTGATTATCGATACGTTGTGCACGCTCGTTTTTGACGGTTTCGCGCTGCACTTCGAATTTTTCACTAGTGAGTGCGGGCAACAAAAAGCCCATACGGTCCGACTCAAGCCACAACATTTTTTCTAATTGATTGTTGGGTACTGTCTCAAAGTAATTGGTTCTGTCGGTATTGGTCGTGCCATTTAGGGTACCACCAGCTTCGGTAACCACTTCAAAATGCTGTTCATCGGCAACATGCTGTGAGCCTTGGAACATCATGTGTTCAAATAAATGCGCAAATCCCGAACGCCCAGCTAATTCGCGAGCTGAGCCCACATGATAAGTGACGTCGACATGCACTAAGGGATCTGAATCATCTTGATGTAAAATAACCGTTAACCCATTGGCTAATTGGTACTTTTTGTAGGGGATCCCTACTTGCGAATCGGCCAATTGCACATTTTCGATAAGTTTAACGCCTGCGGGCAAGTTCACTGTAGTCGTTTCAGATGCACAACCCGCAAGTGCGGCAGAAATTGCGACCGCTAATATCCATTTCTTCAAAACATTCCCCTCATACATCAATGGGCCAAAAATACAGCTTCATAATCATAGTGCTGCGTTTAGTCATAGTGCGCTTAAATGATTAAGCATTGGGATTTATGACTCGCAAAATTAACACTAAGTTCCTATCTATACAGTAAATTCAGTCTAAACGGAAAAACACTCCACACCCTTGACCATTAAATCCATCCTAGCGCCATCATGCCATCCATTGCAGCACGGCAGCGGCAATAATTAAGTAACGAATTGTTTTACCAATTAAAATAATCACCAAAGAGGAAATTAGCGGTAGCCTCAACCAACCCGCCAATAAACAAAGAATATCGCCGATAATCGGTGCCCATGAGAGTAACAACGCCCACACGCCGTAGCGTTCAATCAAGGCGAGCCCCTTTGCGTGTTTACCTGTCGCTAACGCTTCTGGTGATTTTGCGAGGCGACCTAAGCGGCCTAAATAGAAACTGGTCATCGCGCCCAACGTATTGCCAATACTAGCCACCACGACCAGTGCAACCCAAGCCTCTGGGGTATTGTTTAATAACGCCACGAGTAAGACTTCAGATCCCCCCGGTAACAAAGTGGCCGCTAAAAAAGCGCCGGAGAACATAATACCTAACTCAGTCATAATGGCTTACTCAATGATAAATCTCTCTTTTTGTATTCAATGCGATGAGGTTTGCCATGGGTTAATTGAATGTTTCACTTAATCTTTTTACAACAAACTCACTTATCACAATAAGTTATAAGAAAAACGGTTTGTTATAACCCTAGCTCTGTCGATACAATAGGTTAACTATGGCAGGCAATAACCATGCGCATGACTGAGAGCGCGTTAACATCACGCTCAACTCGTTAAATACGAATCCTATCATCGCAGGCCTATTGGCTCACTCTTAATTTATTTTTCTGGAATATGCATGATCCTTCAAACCATTAGCCGCATTCCGTTTTGGCAAAAAGTCTTAGCAGGCTTTATCTTAGGTGCGCTCGTTGGCGTTATTTTAGGTGAAAGCGCCACAGTGCTAAAACCATTAGGTGACCTGTTCATTGGGGCCATTAAGATGTTGGTCGCACCTTTGGTATTTTGTGCCATTGTCGTGAGTATCACATCACTCAACTCGCAAACCAGCCTGAAACGCCTGAGCTTGAAAACTTTGGGTATGTTCATGCTGACAGGCACAATCGCCTCTCTGATCGGCTTAGCTGTTGGCTCAATGATCGACATGGGTGGCACCATGCAACTCACAACGACTGAAGTGCGCGAGCGTAATATTCCCGGTTTCGCACAAGTGTTGCTCGACATGATCCCTGTCAATCCTTTTGCTTCACTCGCTGAAGGCAAGGTACTGCAAATTATCGTGTTTGCAGCTTTGGTGGGTATCGCTATCAATAAAGTCGGCGAGAAAGCAGAGCCATTAAAACGCACCATTGAAGCAGGTGCTGAAGTCATGTTCCAACTGACTCGCATGGTCTTAAAACTCACTCCTATCGGTGTGTTTGGTTTAATGGCATGGGTTGTCGGTGAATATGGTTTATCGACTCTACTGCCTTTAGGTAAGTTTATCGGGGCTATCTACATTGCCGCCTTTATCCACATCATCTTTGTTTACGGTGGCTTAGTGAAGTTTGTTGGTGGTTTAAGCCCACTGCAATTTTTCCGTAAAGCTATGCCTGCACAGTTAGTAGCCTTTAGTACTTCCTCAAGTTTTGGTACTTTACCTGCGAGCACTCGCGCAGTCGAAACCATGGGTGTATCAAAGCGTTATAGTGCCTTTGTGATGCCATTAGGTGCGACCATGAATATGGACGGCTGTGGGGGGATTTACCCTGCGATAGCCGCTATCTTCATCGCCCAGATTTACAATATTCCGCTCGACACACTGGACTATGTGATGATCGCCGTGACTGCGACAGTGGCTTCTGTTGGTACCGCTGGCGTACCAGGAAGTGCGATGGTGATGTTAACTGTCACCTTAGGTGTGATTGGTCTGCCACTTGAAGGCATTGCCTTTATCGCCGCGATTGACCGTATTATCGATATGATCCGCACAGCAACTAACGTAACGGGCGATATGATGACTGCTGTTGTGATTGGTAAATCCGAAAATGAACTCGATGAAGCACAGTTCTATTCGAACGACAATCAAGACGTTACACCTGTGAGTTCGTAGCAATAACAATACTGTATAAAAAGTATTAAGCTAAATAATCAGTACCATTGACCACAGTAAGTGACCGCTTCGGCGGTCTCTTTTATTATCCTGCAAACAGTCTTTAATCTATTGGCTTTAGAGACCACAATCGACTTCGACAGTCTCTATTAACTGCAAAATAGGTTACTCAAATAAGATCAAGCTGTTAGACTCTAAAACCACTCTAACTCACACTTTAGCAGAACAGACAATGACGAGACTCTTCCTTATCCCGCTGATCCTATGTTTGTTTTGGGCGTTATTTTTAAAAGCCAACAAACTCACACTAAAACAAGGCCGACGAGGTTTTATCTACATTATCGGTATAGGTGGCGGGCTGATTTTAATCCTTATGGGATTACTCTGGTTAACGGCTTAGGTTAATACCAAGGATTCATACTATAAATGAGTAACTTAACAAAAAAGCCAACTCAATACTGAGTTGGCCTTAGTGCTAAAACAGCGTTAACAACTAGAATAAATTCGAAGATAAACCCGCTTAATTTACCCACTCTGTCATCAACCCAGCACAGCAAGTAAAATCCCCGCAGCCACAGCAGAACCTAGCACTCCCGCCACATTGGGCCCCATGGCGTGCATCAACAAGAAGTTATGTTGGTTGGCCTCTAATCCAACTTTGTTAACGACTCGCGCTGCCATAGGTACAGCCGACACCCCTGCGGCACCAATCAACGGATTAATCTTACCACCCGACAACTTACACATCAGTTTTGCCATCAATACACCTGCAGCAGTACCAATGCCAAATGCTAACGCTCCCAATACCAAAATCCCTAAGGTTTCAAGCCGCAGGAATTGGTCGGCTGATAACTTAGAACCGACAGCTAACCCTAAGAAAATCGTAACGATATTGATAAGCTCGTTCTGCGCCGTTTTCGATAATCTATCCACTACGCCCGATTCGCGCATCAAGTTACCAAGACAAAACATACCCACTAACGGCGTGGCTGCAGGTAGGAAGAGAATCGTTAATCCCAGTACCATCAAAGGGAAAATGATCTTTTCCTTCTTACTGACTTCGCGCAGCTGCTCCATTTTAATTTCGCGCTCGGCTTGAGTTGTCAGTAAACGCATGATCGGCGGTTGAATAATAGGGACTAACGCCATGTAGGAATAGGCCGCGACCGCAATCGCACCTAATAACTCAGGCGCCAGTTTTGAGGCAAGGAAAATCGCCGTTGGTCCATCGGCACCGCCAATAATCGCAATGGCCGCCGCATCCTTCATGGTGAACTCAAATCCCGGCACTAAGTTCAGCGCGATTGCACCAATCAGTGTCGCAAAAATCCCAAACTGTGCAGCAGCCCCTAATAACAGAGTTTTAGGATTCGCAATCAAGGCGCTAAAGTCGGTCAGCGCACCAACACCCATAAAGATCAATAGCGGAAACACTCCAGTCTCAATCCCCACATGATAGGCGTAATACAGCATGCCACCTTCTTCGGTAAATCCCGCATGGGGAATGTTCGCCAGCACTGCACCAAAACCAATGGGCAACAATAGCAAAGGCTCAAATCCACGCACTATGGCGAGATACAAGAGCAAAGCGCCCACTGCCATCATCAACACTTGCCCGCCAGTAAAGTGAGCGATACCTGTCTCGGCCCAAAAAGCTATTAAACCTTCCATAATGACTCCTACGCCAAGGCCAGTAATTGAGAACCCACAGACACTGAGTCACCTTCTTTCACCCAGATCTTAGCGATAATGCCATCGCCCTGAGCACGAATTTCAGTTTCCATCTTCATCGCCTCAAGGATGATCACGACATCGCCTTCACACACTCTATCGCCAGGAGAAACATGCACTTTGAAGATATTGCCCGACAGAGGCGCACTCATTTCAAGCCGGATCTCTCCATGGCTCGCAGTTGGCGTTGTACTCTCAGTCACAGCTTGCACAGCATGAACACTTTGTCCCTGTAGCTGGATTTGCGAGATCTCACCGCCTGCGGCGACTTCAACTATGTACTCTTGCCCTTCGACTGTTACCGTGTAAGTTTCAGGGCCACGATCCGCAGCATTAGAAGCAGCAAGTACCGAAGTCAATTCAGGTTTAGGCTCAAAGGCGCTCGGATCATCACGATTCTTTAAGAACTGCAATCCTATTTGTGGGAAGAGTGCATATGTCAGCACATCATCGTCATGCTCTGAAGATAGGCGAATGCCTTGTTCCTGTGCTTTATCAGCTAACTCAAGCCGTAATTTAGCCAGCTCTGGCGTTAATAAATCAGCAGGGCGACATGTAATGGCTTCGGCTCCTTGTAAGACTCTCGCTTGCAATGCGGCATTGACTGGCGCAGGTGTCGTGCCATATTCGCCCTTAAGCACGCCTTCAGTCTCTTTAGTCAGTGACTTATAACGCTCCCCCATCAACACATTAATGACCGCCTGCGAGCCGACAATCTGCGATGTAGGTGTCACTAAGGGCAAAAAACCTAAGTCAGCACGCACGCGGGGAATTTCTTCCAAGACCAAGTCCATCTTATCGGCCGCGCCTTGTTCCTTTAGTTGGCTCTCCATATTGGTCAGCATGCCACCAGGCACTTGTGCACGTAAGATCCGCGAATCGATGCCTTTCAGCGCGCCTTCAAACTTAGCGTACTTCTTGCGCACCTCACGGAAATAAGCGGCAATCTCCTCAAGCAACACCATATCGTAACCCGTTGCACGCTCAGTATCTTCCACCATAGCGATAACGGTTTCAGTAGCAGTATGTCCATAGGTTTGGCTCATCGACGAAATTGCCGTATCGAGCACATCGATACCCGCTTCAATGGCTTTCTGATAAGTGGCGGTACTTAATCCTGTCGTCGCATGACAATGCATAGATAACACGAGTTGCGTTTGGGATTTTAGTCGACTGATAAGCTCAAACGCTTCCATAGGCTTAAGTAAGCCAGCCATATCTTTGATACACAAAGAATCACATCCCATATCTTCGAGACGTTTTGCCATATCAACCCAAGTCTCTATGGTATGCACTGGACTTGTGGTGTATGAGATCGTCCCCTGCGCATGGCCACCAACTTGGCGCACCGCTTTCACCGCAGTGTCGAGATTACGAACATCATTCATTGCGTCAAAAATACGAAATACATCGACGCCATTGGTATGGGCACGCTCAACAAAACGCATGACTAAATCATCGGCATAATGGCGATAACCTAATAAGTTTTGGCCACGCAGCAGCATTTGCTGCGGCGTATCAGGCATTGCCTTTTTCAACTCACGAATTCTGTCCCAGGGATCTTCACCAAGATAACGAATACAGGCATCAAAAGTCGCCCCGCCCCAAGATTCCAATGACCAGAAACCAATCTTATCGAGTAACGGCGATATAGGTAACATGTCATCAATGCGTAAGCGCGTCGCTAAAATGGATTGATGTGCGTCCCGCAATACGACATCAGTTAAAAATAATGGCTTAGCCACTGCTGTCGTAGAATTAGATACAAAAGTCATACTGCTCCCCATTACTTAATCTGTGAACGATACTGCTTTACCGCTAGTGAAATCGCAGCGACCAAGTTTGGATCTAAAGGTTTAGCATCAGATTGCGCTACCCTCTGCTGACTTTTAGCATGATTTTTAGCAAAACGTGCAGATGCAGCATCCACCGCACACCAACGCGCAACCAAATGAATCCCAAGGATTAGTACACTTAAAAATAAATAAACTAAGCCCATCCCCAAAAACATAATGCCAACGGCATCCAATAAAGATTGCGTTACATCCTCCATAGCTCCCCTACCCCTTACTCTCTAGCTCCCTATCAACAACGCGATTGCCCCAAAATCATCGCTATCGCATTACAAGTTCAAAATTCATCAAATGAACTGCTCACAAACTATGGTTCTTCCGTAAACAGACACATAGCAATCACCAATCAGAAAAAATCGAATAAAAAATCACATTTTAAAGCTAACTAATCACACAACAAGAAAATCAGCTGAACTCAACCTGCTAAGAACATAACCAATTGATAACAAAAAAACCATATCAGTGTAAATTGGTCTTACCAATATTAAGTAAATCCACAGGCAACAAGTTATTAATCCTCATAAATCGAGCGATTAATTCAATATTCCATAATGAAACAAGCATAATGTTGGATTTAAGCTGAAGTGATGTCTTAGGCTAAAAAATGATTCCTAAATTGAAAACAACGAGCATAGGAATAAACCAAGTGAAAAATATGCAAATTTAACAACCCAAGCTACTACCATCTGACTAAGTGGCAAAATAAAAAGGAATATTGTTCTAAAGACATTGTTTGAAGAAGAGGAATGGGTTCAATTCAGCAAATTAAATCATCGGTTTTGACAACTTAAATGCCCCCTAGATACCAACACAGAGAAGTGCCTAACAATACGGTTGGTGTATGGAACAGCTATCTTAAAAGATAAGTAACAGTGCTACCTGAGGTAGACCTCAGGCGTCTAGTTATGCGCAGGATTAAGCAATAGGACGAGAACAAAATGAGAAATCCTAGGATCGACAAAGAATTCAGTAATTGAAATGGCTAGTGAGCTGGTGAGTTGGTGAGTTGGTGAGTTGGTGAGTTGGTGAGTTGGTGAGTAAAAATAGCGGAGAAACATGCAAGCTGAAAGAAAAACGGACTAGTTTCTACAAATTGCAGACGCAAAAAAGCCAGCTTATTCAGCTGGCTTGGTTACATCTCAATGAGATAATTAGGCGCTTGGCGATGACCTACTCTCACATGGGGGTGAAATCATCGCGCTATAAATACGGAGTATTTAGCCATGATTGAACGCGAAGAAGCTTGTCTTCGTAGCTGGGGAGTCCGCTTAGCGGCGGGCGACCGCCATGGATGGTGGAAGTGTCAATATTGGAGGAACATTTATTGACCGACATCGAGATAGGTTTTCGCAAAGCGTATAAACACAAAAGCCCTAACTGTTTAGGCTAGGGCTTTGGCGTTTATTTGGATGCTTGGCGATGACCTACTCTCACATGGGGAGACCCCACACTACCATCGGCGCGTTTGCGTTTCACTTCTGAGTTCGGGATGGGATCAGGTGGTTCCACAAGGCTATTGTCACCAAGCAAATTCTGTTTATTACCGTGTCCATCTCTGGACCACGTTAATAATAATTCGGAAAGCTGATTTGCTTTGTTTGAGTTCAAACTTTATCAAGTATCTGTATTCTGTCTAAGGCTTTCGTACGACCTCCATGGAAGGAGGAAGTGCTAGAAAATGTCTGGAACATTTTCAGTAAAACCCATCTGGGTTGTATGGTTAAGCCTCTCGAGTCATTAGTACATGTTAGCTCAACGCCTCACAACGCTTACACACCATGCCTATCAACGTCCTAGTCTCGAACGGCTCTTTAGAGGAATTAAATTCCTAGGGATGACTCATCTTAGGGCTCGCTTCCCGCTTAGATGCTTTCAGCGGTTATCGATTCCGAACGTAGCTACCGGGCAATGCCATTGGCATGACAACCCGAACACCAGCGGTTCGTCCACTCCGGTCCTCTCGTACTAGGAGCAGCTCCCTTCAATCATCCAACGCCCACGGCAGATAGGGACCGAACTGTCTCACGACGTTCTGAACCCAGCTCGCGTACCACTTTAAATGGCGAACAGCCATACCCTTGGGACCGACTTCAGCCCCAGGATGTGATGAGCCGACATCGAGGTGCCAAACACCGCCGTCGATATGAACTCTTGGGCGGTATCAGCCTGTTATCCCCCGGAGTACCTTTTATCCGTTGAGCGATGGCCCTTCCATTCAGAACCACCGGATCACTATGACCTACTTTCGTACCTGCTCGACGTGTATGTCTCGCAGTTAAGCTGGCTTATGCCATTGCACTAACCGTACGATGTCCGACCGTACTTAGCCAACCTTCGTGCTCCTCCGTTACTCTTTGGGAGGAGACCGCCCCAGTCAAACTACCCACTGGGCACTGTCCCTAATCCCGATAAGGGACCTAGGTTAGAACATCAAAACTACAAGGGTGGTATTTCAAGGACGACTCCATCATGACTAGCGTCACAACTTCAAAGTCTCCCACCTATCCTACACATGTAGGTTCAATGTTCAGTGCCAAGCTATAGTAAAGGTTCACGGGGTCTTTCCGTCTAGCCGCGGGTATACGGCATCTTCACCGCAATTTCAACTTCACTGAGTCTCGGCTGGAGACAGCGTGGCCATCATTACGCCATTCGTGCAGGTCGGAACTTACCCGACAAGGAATTTCGCTACCTTAGGACCGTTATAGTTACGGCCGCCGTTTACGGGGCTTCGATCATGAGCTTCTCTTGCGATAACCCAATCAATTAACCTTCCGGCACCGGGCAGGCGTCACACCGTATACTTCCTCTTGCGAGTTTGCACAGTGCTGTGTTTTTTGATAAACAGTTGCAGCCACCTGGTATCTGCGACTCCCGTCAGCTTAGAGAGCAAGTCTCATCACCAACAGGAGCGTACCTTCTCCCGAAGTTACGGTACCATTTTGCCTAGTTCCTTCAGCCGAGTTCTCTCAAGCGCCTTGGTATTCTCTACCCGACCACCTGTGTCGGTTTGGGGTACGATTCCCACTAACCTGAAGCTTAGAAGATTTTCCCCGGAAGCATGGCATCAACTACTTCAGTCCCTTAGGACCTCGTCATCAGCTCTCAGTGTGTACATTAAAGTACGTGTCCCCGGATTTGCCTAAGAACACCACCTACCACCTTAAACGCGGACTACCAACGCCGCGCTAGCCTAGCCTTCTCCGTCTCTCCATCGCAGTTAGCGGAAGTACAGAAATATTAATCTGTTTCCCATCGATTACGCCTTTCGGCCTCACCTTAGGGGTCGACTCACCCTGCCCCGATTAACGTTGGACAGGAACCCTTGGTCTTTCGGCGAGGGGGTTTTTCACCCCCTTTATCGTTACTCATGTCAGCATTCGCACTTCTGATACCTCCAGCGTGGGTTACCCCTTCACCTTCAACGGCTTACAGAACGCTCCTCTACCGCGCACAGTAAACTGTGCACCCGTAGCTTCGGTGACTAGCTTAGCCCCGTTACATCTTCCGCGCAGGCCGACTCGACTAGTGAGCTATTACGCTTTCTTTAAATGATGGCTGCTTCTAAGCCAACATCCTAGCTGTCTAAGCCTTCCCACATCGTTTCCCACTTAGCTAGTACTTTGGGACCTTAGCTGACGGTCTGGGTTGTTTCCCTTTTGACGACGGACGTTAGCACCCGCCGTCTGTCTCCCGAGTAGTACTCATTGGTATTCGGAGTTTGCAAAGGGTTGGTAAGTCGGGATGACCCCCTAGCCTTAACAGTGCTCTACCCCCAATGGTATTCGCTCGAGGCGCTACCTAAATAGCTTTCGAGGAGAACCAGATATCTCCCCGGTTTGATTGGCCTTTCACCCCCCAGCCACAAGTCATCCGCTAATTTTTTCAACATTAGTCGGTTCGGTCCTCCAGTTGATGTTACTCAACCTTCAACCTGCCCATGGCTAGATCACCGGGTTTCGGGTCTACACCTTGCAACTAAACGCGCAGTTAACACTCGGTTTCCCTACGGCTCCGCTATTCGCTTAACCTCGCTACAAAATGTAAGTCGCTGACCCATTATACAAAAGGTACGCAGTCACGGTCTCAAGAACCGCTCCCACTGCTTGTACGTATACGGTTTCAGGTTCTATTTCACTCCCCTCACAGGGGTTCTTTTCGCCTTTCCCTCACGGTACTGGTTCACTATCGGTCAGTCAGGAGTATTTAGCCTTGGAGGATGGTCCCCCCCATATTCAAACAGGATGTCACGTGTCCCGCCTTACTCGTTTTCATCAATGGTTAGTTTTTCATGTACGGGGCTATCACCCTGTGCCGCTGCGCTTTCCAACGCATTCCACTAACACCCCACTGACTTAAGGGCTAATCCCCGTTCGCTCGCCGCTACTAGGGGAATCTCGGTTGATTTCTTTTCCTAAGGGTACTTAGATGTTTCAGTTCCCCTCGTTCGCCTCGCAACACTATGTATTCATGTTGCGATAACAGCTTATGCTGCTGGGTTCCCCCATTCGGACATCGTTAGCTCAAATGCTTGTTACTAGCTCGCCAACGCTTTTCGCAAGTTACTACGTCCTTCATCGCCTCTGACTGCCAAGGCATCCACCGTATACGCTTAGTCGCTTAACCATACAACCCAAATGAGTTTCACTCACCTGAGTCGCATTGCGACCAGCTTGGTTTTACTTGTCTCACTTCTGACCAAAGAAGTGGACGCGCCTTAGACGTAAACTATTCAATAAAGAATAATTTACTTTTGAATATTCAAGACACTTAATAAAGTGTTTGAGAACTCATGTTCAATGCTTTCGCATTAAACGTTTTGTAATTAATCACATGACAGACTCATGCAATTAAATACTATCAGCTTTCCAAATTGTTAAAGAACAATGCGTACCGGCTCGCGGCGCATTTAGCTCTGACTTCTCCTAAGAGAAGCTAAACAAGCAATCTGTGTGAACACTCAACAAACATTAAGTTAGTCGTATAGGTAAGGAGGTGATCCAGCCCCGAGTTCCCCTAGGGCTACCTTGTTACGACTTCACCCCCAGTCATGAACCACAAAGTGGTGAGCGCCCCCCCCGAAGGTTAAGCTACCCACTTCTTTTGCAGCCCACTCCCATGGTGTGACGGGCGGTGTGTACAAGGCCCGGGAACGTATTCACCGTGGCATTCTGATCCACGATTACTAGCGATTCCGACTTCATGGAGTCGAGTTGCAGACTCCAATCCGGACTACGACGAGCTTTGTGAGATTAGCTCCACCTCGCGGCTTTGCAACCCTCTGTACTCGCCATTGTAGCACGTGTGTAGCCCTACTCGTAAGGGCCATGATGACTTGACGTCGTCCCCACCTTCCTCCGGTTTATCACCGGCAGTCTCCCTAGAGTTCCCACCATTACGTGCTGGCAAATAAGGATAGGGGTTGCGCTCGTTGCGGGACTTAACCCAACATTTCACAACACGAGCTGACGACAGCCATGCAGCACCTGTCTCACGGTTCCCGAAGGCACTAAGCTATCTCTAGCGAATTCCGTGGATGTCAAGAGTAGGTAAGGTTCTTCGCGTTGCATCGAATTAAACCACATGCTCCACCGCTTGTGCGGGCCCCCGTCAATTCATTTGAGTTTTAACCTTGCGGCCGTACTCCCCAGGCGGTCTACTTAATGCGTTAGCTTGAGAGCCCAGTGTTCAAGACACCAAACTCCGAGTAGACATCGTTTACGGCGTGGACTACCAGGGTATCTAATCCTGTTTGCTCCCCACGCTTTCGTGCATGAGCGTCAGTCTTTGTCCAGGGGGCCGCCTTCGCCACCGGTATTCCTCCAGATCTCTACGCATTTCACCGCTACACCTGGAATTCTACCCCCCTCTACAAGACTCTAGTTCGCCAGTTCGAAATGCTATTCCTAGGTTGAGCCCTGTGGGCTTTCACATCTCGCTTAACAAACCGCCTGCGCACGCTTTACGCCCAGTAATTCCGATTAACGCTCGGACCCTCCGTATTACCGCGGCTGCTGGCACGGAGTTAGCCGGTCCTTCTTCTGTAGGTAACGTCACAGATATAGCGTATTAAACTACATCCTTTCCTCCCTACTGAAAGTGCTTTACAACCCGAAGGCCTTCTTCACACACGCGGCATGGCTGCATCAGGGTTTCCCCCATTGTGCAATATTCCCCACTGCTGCCTCCCGTAGGAGTCTGGGCCGTGTCTCAGTCCCAGTGTGGCTGATCATCCTCTCAGAACAGCTAGGGATCGTCGCCTTGGTGAGCCATTACCTCACCAACTAGCTAATCCCACCTAGGTTCATCCAATCGCGGAAGGCCCGAAGGTCCCCTCCTTTCCCCCGTAGGGCGTATGCGGTATTAGCAGTCGTTTCCAACTGTTATCCCCCTCGACTGGGCAGATCCCTAGGCATTACTCACCCGTCCGCCGCTCGCCACCTCAGAAGTAAACTCCCTTGTGCTGCCGCTCGACTTGCATGTGTTAGGCCTGCCGCCAGCGTTCAATCTGAGCCATGATCAAACTCTTCAATTAAAGTTTTGTTGCTTCCGTCTTGCGACTTCAGCGGCTCAATGAATTCTACTGTTTTGATTCGCTTTGCTCACTAATAAGCATCGCGTTTCAATTCATACATTACTGTATGTACATATTACTATGAACACTCAATCATGCTTCCCATTAAGGAGAATGACTTGAAAACATTGATTTAAATTTTTGACTGCCAACCCGAAGGCTAAGCAGTTTCGATTAACTCAACACCTGTGAGTGTCCACACAGATTTCTTGTTTTATCTTGTTAAAGAGCAACTCAACCTCATAAGAGAAGGTGAGTACCACACTGAGCGTCGAACGTTTCCAGTTGGCTAGGGCTGCGCATTCTACGCATTTCCCGTTTCGCGTCAAGGAGTTTTTACAAACTTTCTCAACACTCATCAATCAGTAAACTCATCAATGAACTGTCACACCAGGCTGCTTAACGCTGTCTGCCGTGTCAGTGGATGCGCATTATAGGCAGTGAAACTTTTTGTGCAAGGGCTTTTTTAACAATCTGCGCCAAGCGAATAAATAACCACCAAACTGCAGAAATATACTGCAATACTGAGCAATATCGCTGTTTGGGTTGATAAGTTTGGCAGAAGGAATAGCCTATTGCTGGAGTTTTAATAGATTGAATGGGCATAAACAGAAGTTGATAGCTATTTTTCGTAATATCTATCAGCAAACCTCTAAAAGCGTTATGCCCAGTGTGATGTCTTACTCTTGTTTGCACCTAGCTAATGATAAGCACTGATCAAAAGCACGAGCCCTAAGATTTATACTCTTCTTGTTTCTCTTTTTCGATACTTGTAGCGCTTTGTGTTTGTGCTGCAGCTTGGGTTGAGTGATTGATCTCGACATTCGTCACCGTATCATCACCGACAATATGCGCGACTTTGAGTTTCCTTACCGTTCTGATAGTAATGATCGGGCCTGAAATCGCATATAAGTAGAAGCCGACACATAAGATCAATGCAGGTTGAACTGACACCACCACAAATACACCGACGACCAGTAAGATCACGATAAAGTTAACCTTGCCACGCCAGTCAATTTCTTTAAAGGAGTGATAGCGGAAATTGCTGACCATCAGTAAACCGGTTGCCGCAGTAACAAGGGCCGCAATCCAACTGATGTTTCTTCCATCGAGACTATATTGATTACCAAGCCAAATACTGCCGGCAATAACAGCTGCGGCTGCCGGGCTGGCGAGACCTTGAAAGTAACGCTTATCGGCGACGCCAACTTGCGTATTAAATCGAGCGAGCCTGAGTGCCGCACCTGCACAATAAATAAATGCCGCCAACCAACCAATTTTACCTAAGTCGGCTAATGCCCAATTGTAGGCGAGTAGTGCTGGTGCCATTCCGAAGGACACCATATCCGCCATACTGTCGTATTCGGCACCAAAATCACTTTGAGTATTAGTCAGTCTTGCCACTCGACCATCGAGACCATCACAGATCATGGCTATAAAAATGGCTATTGCAGCAGCTTCAAAGTTAGCATTCATGGAAGCTATCACAGCATAAAAGCCAGAAAACAATCCTGCTGTCGTAAAAAGATTAGGCAGTAAATAGATACCTTTATTCTTTACTGTTTGATTTGAAGAATTTTGCATACACTTATTACGCTAGTTCAGTGAAGAGAAGTTAGCTTTCAAGATAACATATTTTATTATCATGTCGATGAGAGACCAGTTAGGGATAATTTCGATGTTAAAAGTGAACATGTTCAGAACAATACTGTATCGATGGCTCTGGCTCAGCCTTTTCATTGGCCCCGTTTCTGCGGGCGTTATCTATACTTGGGTCGATGAAAATGGGGTGACACATTACAGCCAGCAAGCCCCACAACAAGAAAGCATCAAAACATCAAAACTCTACAGTGAAGATTTAGAGCAGGCGAAAGTCGGTTTTATCGCGCCGATAAAGAAAGTTGAGCCAACTTCTAAAGCCAATGAATTAGAAAAGTCAGCGGCACTGATTAAAGAAAAAGACGCCAAACAGGCTAACTCCATTTGTGAGAGTGCAAAACACAATTTAGAAATACTCACTACGCACACTAAGCTTATCCGCCAAACTTCCGATTCGGGTGAATCTGTCGCTATGACTGAGGAGGATCGCCAAGCCTCGATTGCCCAACAGCAGGAAAGAATCAAACTCTTCTGTGATAAGAAGTAGCCAAATTCACTATGCCACTACATTAATGAAGAACGATTAAGCTGATGCAATAAAAAAGGAGCCGAGTTAAAAACTCAGCTCCTTTCGTTTTAGTGCTTGAAGCGGAAGCGATACTGACTAAAACAGCTCTATCTCTTATTGCAAGATAGTTTATTTCAAGCTCGTTCATTCAAGAACGCTTATTTCAGTTCGCCTATTTAAACATATCCAACTTCAAGCTTGTGATTAACGTATCGCATTCAAACAACACACTAAGTTACTAGCTACTGGTCACAGGTTATTGCTCGAACACTAACTCGCCACCCGCACAACTGACCTTGATCGGTTTACCCGGTAACAAGTCACCACGCAGTAATTTCTGCGCCAGCGGGTTTTCGACTTCTTGCTGCAATGCCCGTTTCAACGGTCTTGCGCCATACACAGGATCGAAACCAATTTCCGCAATCAGTGATAATGCGTCGTCGGTGATCTCCAATGTATAGTCCTTTTCAGCCAAACGTTGGCGTAAGGAAGCAATTTGTATCGAAGCAATACGTTTGATATTGGCAGCATCCAATGGATGGAACACCACAGATTCATCGATACGGTTTAAAAACTCGGGTCTGAAACTGTGAGTGACCACATTCATTACCGCCGCTTTCATCTCTGCATAGGTCACTTGACCAAATCCTTCTTGGATAATGTCGGAGCCTAAGTTCGAGGTCATGATGATCACTGTATTTCTAAAATCGACAGTACGACCTTGACCATCGGTTAAGCGTCCATCATCAAGCACTTGTAGTAAAATGTTAAACACATCGGGATGCGCTTTCTCGACTTCGTCGAGCAATATCACTGAATAAGGTTTGCGACGAACGGCTTCCGTTAAGTAACCGCCCTCTTCATAACCTACGTATCCAGGAGGCGCCCCCACTAAACGCGATACTGAGTGTTTCTCCATAAACTCAGACATATCAATGCGCACTAAAGCCGATTCGGTATCAAATAAGAACCTCGCCAGTGATTTACACAGCTCAGTTTTACCTACACCCGTTGGGCCTAAGAACAGGAACGAGCCAATCGGGCGATTTGGATCCGCCAGACCCGCGCGGCTACGACGAATCGCATTCGCAACCGCATCGACGGCTTCGTTTTGGCCGATCACTCGTTCATGCAGCGCCACTTCCATTTGCAGTAATTTTTCGCGCTCGCCTTCAAGCATTTTCGATACGGGTATTCCCGTCGCTTTCGACAATACTTCGGCGATTTCGAACTCAGTAACCTTGTTACGCAATAACGTCATGTCCTGCATTTCGGCTTGCGATGCCAAATCGAGCTGTTTTTCAAGCTCAGGAATACGACCGTATTGCAGCTCAGACATCCGAGTTAAATCACCCGCACGACGCGCCACTTCTAAGTCCATTCGAGCCTGTTCGAGATCGGCTTTTATGTGCTGAGTGCCCGCTAATGCGGCTTTTTCAGTACGCCAGATTTCGTTCAACTCTGAAGCTTTCGCTTCAACGTCACGTAATTCCTCTTGCAAATGATCAAGCCTGCGACGACTCGCCTCATCATTTTCTTTGGCTAACGCCTGCTCCTCCAGTTTGAGCTGGATAGCACGACGTTCAAGCCTGTCGAGTGACTCAGGTTTTGAATCCATCTGCATACGGATGCTTGATGCCGCTTCGTCGATCAAATCGATCGCTTTATCGGGCAACTTACGATCCGACACATAACGGTGCGACATGGTCGCTGCCGCCACTATCGCCGGATCGGTAATTTCCACATGGTGATGCAGCTCGTAACGTTCTTTCAGTCCACGCAAAATGGCGATGGTATCTTCAACGCTTGGTTCATCCACCAGCACTTTTTGGAAACGACGTTCAAGCGCCGCATCTTTTTCAATATACTGACGATACTCATCAAGTGTGGTCGCGCCCACACAGTGCAAGTCACCACGCGCTAACGCAGGTTTGAGCATGTTACCCGCATCCATTGCGCCTTCACCTTTACCGGCGCCGACCATAGTATGCAGTTCGTCGATGAAGAGGATCACTTGACCTTCTTCCTGCGCTAACTCATTCAATACCGCTTTTAAACGTTCTTCGAACTCACCGCGATATTTAGCGCCCGCAATCAATGAGCCCATATCGAGGGATAAGACACGCTTATTTTTAATGCCCTCGGGGACTTCACCATTAACGATACGCTGGGCAAGTCCTTCAACAATCGCCGTTTTACCCACACCCGGTTCACCGATAAGGACGGGGTTGTTTTTACTGCGACGTTGTAATACTTGGATCGTGCGGCGAATTTCATCGTCACGGCCGATCACAGGATCTAACTTGCCTTGTTCAGCTCGCTCGGTGAGATCGATAGTAAACTTCTTCAACGCTTGGCGTTGATCTTCAGCGTTCGGATCATCCACTTTTTGGCCGCCACGCATTTGTTCAATGGTTTGCTCCATCAACTCTTTGGTCGCGCCGGCTTTTTTCAACGCTTGCGCAAGAGCATCGACACCTTCTAACGCAGCTAATACAAATAATTCACTAGAGATATATTTGTCTTTACGCTTTTGCGCCAATTTATCGCACAGATTTAATAAACGGATTAAACCTTGGGATAATTGTACATCGCCGCCCGTACCTTCGACTTGAGGTAAGCGTTCCAGCTCTTGACTCAAGAGCGATCGCAGCGCACTCACTCGAATGCCAGCTTGGGTCAATAAGGGATGGATTGAACCTGAATCTTGGTTCAACAATGCCATCATCAAATGCAGCGGTTCAATAAACTGATGATCACGCCCAAGTGCGAGTGACTGGGCATCAGAGATGGCAAGCTGAAATTTATTGGTCATACGATCGAGTCGCATACAGCCTCCTAACACTCATATAGTAGAGATATGCCAATCCACAGGACATCTTGCCAATTTAGTGGCTTTAAAATCAGTACCGCTAATGGAGAGATCTAAATAGGATTGGTATTACATTTCGTTAGTTAAAAGATGGGGGCTATTTAGCCAAATTCAAGCGAATAACGCGCAAATAAATACAAACTGTAGGGGAATTAGCTTAAGACTTAAGCCAGATCAATGAAGCCATGCGTCCCGTCACCTTATCGCGACGATAAGAGAAGTAATCCGTGTCGCTGACTGTGCAGATATCTGCGCTATAAATATGGTTTATACCGAGTAAACTCAAGCGTAATTTAGCCAAGCCAATAATATCGGCAAGATACTTGTTACCACTTGGAATAAAACACGCTGCCGACTGCGGATGTAAAGTACAAAAGGCTTGCTGTACTTCAACGCCGACTTCAAATTTTTGTGGACCAATTGCCGGGCCGAGGTAGGCAATCAACTCATCCATAGGTGAACTAAACTGCGCCGCGGTGGCCTCAATCACGCCATCACATAAACCACGCCAACCGGCATGGGCCGCAGCCACTTCTGTTCCCGCTTGATTACACAACAACACAGGTAAACAATCGGCAGTCATTATAGCGCAAACTTGGCTAGCCGTTTGGCTGTAACTGGCATCGGCAATCGGTGTATCCACAGCAGGAGCTAAGCTCAGCGCATCTAAATTAAGCACATGAGTACCATGCACTTGCTCGAGCCAGACAGGCTCGGCGGTTAACGCTAATTGTTTGCAGAGTAATTCACGATTAGCCATCACCAGCTCAGGCGCATCACCGACGTGCAGTCCAAGATTCAAACTGTCATAGGGATGCACGCTCACACCGCCATGACGATTTGTCATAGCGATGCCAACATTAGCGGGAACAGGCCAATCGTGATTAAACACTTACAAATACTCGATCGGATGCTCGACCGTGTCTTGACGCAGTGCTTTCGTCAAAATCACCATGTCTTCAGGAATTGGCGCGTGCCAGCTCATGATTTCACAACTCACAGGGTGCGCTAATTCAAGACGCACAGCGTGCAGCGCTTGGCGCTTGAAGTTTTTCAGAATATCAAAAAACTCTGGGCTGGCCCATTTCGGCGGTTTTGGACGACCACCATACACAGGATCGCCCACTAATACGTGGCCTATGTATTCCATGTGCACACGAATTTGGTGAGTACGACCAGATTCAAGGCGCAATCTTAGACGAGTGTGGTTACGGAATTTTTCCGCCACACGATAATGCGTCACTGCAGGTTTACCTGAGTGATGCACCGCCATATGAGTACGTTTCGTTGGATGACGACCAATCGGCTCATCAACAGTACCGCCACCTGTCATAGTCCCCATCACAATCGCTTCGTATTCACGAGTGATTTCACGGGCCTGCAAGGCGGCAACTAAATGGGTTTGCGCTTCAACGGTTTTGGCTACAACCATTAAACCTGTAGTATCCTTGTCCAGACGGTGCACAATACCAGCACGTGGTACATGCTCAATATCGGGACAATGGTGCAACAGTGCATTCATCAAAGTGCCATCGGCATTACCAGCACCAGGGTGAACCACGAGTCCCGCTTGCTTGTTGATCACAATAATGTCGTCATCTTCATAGACGATATCCAGATCAATGGCCTGTGCCGCTGCGTGAACTTCTTCTTCAAGAGTGGCATCTATGAGTATCTGTTGCAGCTCATAAACTTTCTCTCGGGGCTTATTAACGACAACGCCGTCAACATAAACTGCATCAGATAGGATCCATTCCTTGATGCGCGTGCGCGAGTAATCTGGGAACAACTCTGCTAGGGCCTGATCTAATCTCAGTCCAGTTTGTGTTGCCGAAATCTCGCTTTTTAGATTAATCTCTTGTGTCATAGGAACCGTATCCCCATTTAGGGGTCAAAAAATGTGTGCTATCTGTTACAATCGGATGTTTTCTATTTTATAGTGAAATGGAAAAATTCTTAACTACAACTTAAAAAGAATTGAATTCAAGTATGTATAAATTTTCCAAAGGCGTTACCTTAGTCCTATTTTCACTAGCGTTATCAGCCTGTAGCAGCAGCCCTGATGATAACGATATTGCCGCCAAAACGTCACCTGATGTACTTTATACTCAGGCAAGAACCTCTATGGAGCTTGGCAATTACTCTAAAGCTGTCCGTTCTTTGGAAGCGTTAGACTCACGCTTCCCCTTCGGACCTCACAAAACTCAAGTCCAGTTAGACCTGATATATGCTTACTATAAAATGGACGATGTCGCTTCTGGTATTGCGAACATAGACAGATTTATCCGTCTTAATCCAACTCATCCAGATGTAGACTATGTGTTCTATATGCGCGGTTTAGTGAACATGCAAGCCGACAATTACATGTTCCACGACATGCTTAATATCGACCGAACCGATCGTGACCCTAAAAATGCTCAAGATGCTTTCAAAGATTTTGATCGTCTTATCAAAACCTACCCTAACAGCAAATATGCCGCCGATGCGCAAAAACGCATGTTAGCGTTGAAGAATCGCTTAGCAAAATATTCAATTCAAGTTGCCGAGTATTATCTCAAGATGAATGCATGGAGCGCCGCAGCAATCCGAGCACAATCTGTAATGGAAACATACCCTGGCACCCCTTCAAATGAACGGGCATTAGAGATAATGATAGAAGCTTATGGCGAATTAGGTCAGAGCAAGCTGAAGCAAAACGTGCTCATGGTAATGCAAGCTAACTTCCCAAACAATGAAATCTTATCAAACTAACCGAGAATGCCCCTTTAATAGGGGCATTTTTTTGCTTGGTGACCCTAGATAAGCCATAAATAGATAACGCTAAGTTCTCAGTGTGGATAGTGGTTTGGCTATTTTTATATCCTCAATACCAACACAAATGACACTTTCGTGTAAATCTTATCCAACTGAGTCACTTTTTCCGTTATTTAGTAAAAATCTATTGACTCAAAACCCGAAAAGCCTTTAAATTGCGCCCGTCGCCCGAATAGCTCAGTCGGTAGAGCAGAGGATTGAAAATCCTCGTGTCCCTGGTTCGATTCCGGGTTCGGGCACCATCTTTAAATGGGTTGCGATAGCGACTTATGTTAGAGAACTGCGATAGGTACAGTGCAGGTGTGGTGGAATTGGTAGACACGCCAGCTTCAGGTGCTGGTGCTCGCAAGGGCGTGGAGGTTCAAGTCCTCTCACCTGTACCAAATTGCAGTTCAAAAGTTAAGATTCACAGTGTTAAGATTGTCAATTCGATGAAATATCGAATAGCCATGCAGATGTGGTGGAATTGGTAGACACGCCAGCTTCAGGTGCTGGTGCTCGCAAGGGCGTGGAGGTTCAAGTCCTCTCATCTGTACCAACATTTAAACCTCGCCAAGCGAGGTTTTTTTGTATCTAAAGCAAAATAAATTTTCTGTAACTCTCCCCTCTTTCCTCAGATTTGCTATACCTATTGTTACAGACTCATCATAGGGATAGATAGAGTTCTGCCTAAAGGACTCTTTAGTTCACTGAGGCTATCCATATGAACGGTCTACAAATAAAACAAAAAATGTTTATCGGCATTCTGGTTCCCCTTGTAATGCTAATGACGATTGGTTTTCTCGCCATTAATATGATGGGTAAAATTGAATCGGGTGTTGAACGTATCTATGGCGATAGAGTTGTGCCACTAGACGATTTAAAAGTGATTGCTGATAAATACGCGGTCGATGTTATCGATGCGGTCAATAAGGCAAACGCGGGTGGTTTCACCGCCTCTCAAGCAGCTGAAGCACTAGACAGTGCCAAATCTACCATTACCCAGCATTGGCAAAAATACTTAGCCACTGAACTTACCTCAGAAGAATCCCGACTCGTAAAACAAGCCGAAGTGCTGTTCTTACCCGCGAATCAACAGATTGACACTCTGGTCTCACGCTTAAGAGGATTAAATGGTGATGTATCAAGCCAATTATCGGCCAATATCCTGCCGCTTTACCAAGTAATAGACCCCATCAGTAACCAAATATCTGAACTGATTGCACTGCAAATTCGCGTGGCAGGCGAAGAAAAAGATCGTGTGAATGCCATTTACCAATCTTCAATCACTATTTTTGTAGCATTAGCCTGTGCCGCCATGATTATCAGTATTGTGATTGGGCTCTGGGTCAATCGCAGCGTGATGAATCCTATTAATGACATTCTCAATAAACTTAAGCTGATCCATCAAGACTCAGATCTTACCGTCAAATTCACTACTTTTAATCACGATGAGCTAGGACAAATATCCACTAGCCTCACCCAAGTTATTGAACACTTGCGGGGCATTCTTCATTCTATTGCCGAAGCGGCAAATACCGTTAATAGTTCAGCAAATGAGTTAAGTAGCTTCACGCAGGCAACCAATAAACGTATGCAACAGCAGCAAGCCGAAACGGAGCAAACAGCAACGGCCATGAATGAGATGACGGCAACGGTCGCAGAAGTCGCCCAAAGCGCATCTGCGGCGGCAGATTCAGCCAAAGATGCCGACACCTATGCAGCCAATGGCAATAATATTGTGATGCAATCGATTAGCAGTATGTCGCAATTATCTGATCAAATTCAAAAAACGGCACAAGTCATTGGATTTCTGTCTAATGAGAGCCAAAATATCGGCCGCGTACTCGATGTGATAAAAAGCATTGCCGAGCAAACCAATCTATTGGCATTAAATGCCGCCATTGAAGCGGCCCGCGCGGGGGAACAAGGCCGCGGCTTTGCAGTCGTTGCAGATGAAGTGCGGACCCTTGCGCAGCGCACCCAAAAGTCAACCCAAGAAATTGAGGCCATGATTGCCACACTACAACAAGGCGTTAAAGAAGCAGTTAATGCTATGGAAATCGGTATAAATCAAGTAGATGATGCTAATGATAAAGCCAATCAAGCAGGCCAAGCACTAAAAGAAATCGTCTCCTCGGTAGATAGCATCACAGAACTTAATACTCATATTGCGACCGCTGCCGAAGAACAAAGTAGCGTTGCCGAGAGCATTAATCGCAGTATTATTGCCATCAGCGATATCGCCGAACATTCCACCGCATCGGCGGCTGAATTAAGTGAATCTGTGGTTAATTTAACCAAACTCGCCAACAGCATGCGCAATCAAGTAAGTGCATTTAAACTCTAAGTCAAAAAACCACACTATGACTGCAATAAGCTTTGCTGTTGCAGTTAACCTCCCTCCACCTCTGTAATACATTGAAATAAAATATTTATTTATCATTCCCCTATCTCATACCCGCTTTGATAAAGCACTTCAAATGACCTTAATCACGCTTGTCGGTAGCACGAATTGCGATCATCACTATTGATCCAAATCAAATAGATCTTTAAACTTATTTAACATTCATAATATTTGCACGTTAAGGATTTTCTATGTTGGACAGCCGTACAATCCAAGTTATCAAGAGCACTATCCCCTTACTCGAATCCGCAGGCCCTGCGCTGACGACCCATTTTTATGAACGTATGTTCAAACATAATCCTGAACTAAAAGATGTATTTAACTTGGCACACCAGCATTCTGGTGGCCAGCCTGTTGCCCTGTTCAACGCCGTCGCGGCTTATGCTAAAAATATTGAAAACTTAGCGGTGCTAAGTTCGACTGTCGAGCGCATTGCCCAAAAACATACAGGCTTTCTGATCAAACCTGAGCAATATGCGATTGTCGGCAGCCACTTATTGGCCACCCTTAAAGAGTTAGGCGGCGATGCAGTAACAGAAGAAGTATTAGAAGCTTGGGCGCAGGCCTATGGATTTTTAGCAGATATCTTTATTCAACGAGAAGCTCAAATTTATCAGGCACATGCAGAACAAGATGGCGGTTGGTTGGGTGAGCGTCAGTTTATCATTAGCGCGAAAAAGACTGAGTCCACAGTCATTACCTCCTTCATATTGACGCCCGAAGATGGTAAACCAGTTAAAGATTTCATTCCTGGTCAGTATTTAAGTTTGAAACTAAAACATCCCAATTTAGCATATGAAGAAATCCGCCAATATTCCCTATCCGATGCACCGAATGGCAACAGCTACCGCATCAGTGTGAAACGTGAATTAGGTGGCCAAGTGTCTAATCTGCTACACGATACCATGCATATCGGTGACAAAATTGCAGTTATGCCGCCGGCGGGAGATTTTATCTTAGAAGTCGGGGCGGACATCCCCGTAGTGCTCATTTCAGCTGGAGTGGGTCAAACACCGATGAAAAGCATGTTGAATCAATTGATCAAGTTGCAACATCCAAGTGCTATTACTTGGCTACATGCCTGTGAGCAAGGTGATGTACATGGCTTCAAACAGGCTATTCACACCAAGCGCCAGCAACATCATAATCTGAAGAGCCATGTTTGGTATCGCAAGCCGAGTTCAACCGATGTGGTTGGTACAGATTATGATTTCGAAGGACAAATGGAATTAAGCAAAGTCGCAGATCAACTGCTTCCCCATGCACGTTACTATTTCTGCGGGCCTATTGGATTCATGTCAGCCATCAAGCAACAATTACTCGCTCTGGGTGTCTCAGCTGAAAACATGCACTATGAAGTATTCGGCCCCCACGCCGATCTCTAATCCCATGTCACGGGCTTGGGACACTTGACTCTCAAGTCCATTTTTAGATTTAGAATACGCAGAATAATGGCTGATAAATTGAATTACCCTATGTCTCTAAGCTACCGGTTTGCAGCGAATACAAGCCACTTCTGCGGCATTCAGCATACGACTTTCGCCTGATGCCAGAGCTTCATCCAACACAATATCACCTATTGATAATCTATGTAGACCAACAACTGGGTTTCGAAAGCGACCAAACATCCGCTTAATTTGATGGTACTTACCTTCCTTTAAAGTCACTTCAGCAACATGATCAGCAAGGATCACCAATTTAGCAGGCTGAGTCATTATATCTTCAAAGCTGAAATACATACCTTCGGCAAATGCGGCGATATATTCTTCAGTTAAGGGATTAGCTAAGGTGACGCGATACACTTTATCGACCTTATGCGTTGGTGACATTAGTGCATCAGACCAGCGGCTGTCATTGGTCAGTAATAATAAACCCGAAGAATTCAAATCTAGTCTACCCGCGATATGTAACTCATCACGGGCTTCACAATCGAGCAAATCAATCACGGTTTTATGCTGAGTATCTTTAGTCGCGCTCACCACGCCAATCGGCTTATGCAACATCAAATAAACTGGCGTGTTGGCCTGTAATATTTGCCCATCGAGTTGGATGTGAGAAAACTCATCCACTTGCCTATCCATGTCCTTCACTATCAATCCATCGACACGAACTCGGCCCAAGAGTAACAGTTCACGCACCGCTTTACGGTGAGTGTGTAACTGGGTACAGAGATAACGATCGAGTCGGCCGCGCTTAGACTGCATAACACCACAAATGACGAAATATGAATGGGATAGCCATTCTAGCAGGATGCGAGTTCAGGTCATAGCGAGCTAATACTGTAAGCATCACAGAGGTTATTTAGAGCAAAATTAGCTCAAACTAGGCAAAATTTGTTAAGCTAGGCGTTCAATTCATCTTATTGTGAGTGGTTACCGCATCAAAAACTTATCTGCAAGTCCCGTTATGATACGTTCGAACCTGCTATTTTTAGTCTTGTTTTTAGTGATACTCGCGAGCTCATTCTTCACTCAAGCGAGCGATGCAGAAAATCCCCCTGAAGCGCCTCAACCTTTCGCCATCCATGATAAACCGCTGATAGAGCGCTACGTCTTCGATGAACTCAAATCCCTCAGATACGATCAACAGGATCTTGAGCGGCGCCTCACCATAGATATCACAGATCGCGAACTGGCCGTTGCCGACAAGTCGATGAATTACGCCAATGTCACTGTCACTTACTTCTTTTATATGATCGCCGGCGTCGCCTCTTTAGTTGCCTTTATCGGCTGGCAATCCCTACGGGAAATCAAGACACATACCGCCAAACTGGCCGCGAATCAGCTGCAGAGTATTGCCGAACAATACGAAGAAAAGTTCAAATTACTCGAGCAAGAACTCAAGCATAAGAGTCGTACTATCACGGATAATAATCGTGAAATAGAAGTGATTAATGAAATTCATAATCTGTGGCTACGCGCCCAAAGTGCCCAGACACCCGAACAAAAAATTGAAGTCTACGATGAAATCCTCACGATTCGACCTGGAGACTTGGAAGCGCTGACCTACAAGGCCGATGCCGCAATGGAAATGCGCGAATTTAATTGGGCACAAAGCCTATGTAATCGTGTTTTAGAGGTTGACCCAACGAACGCCCATGCTTTTTATCAAAGAGCCTGCGCCTTTGCGTGTTTAGGTGTTGAAGATAGGGCAATTTCTGATTTGGAACGTGCCATCCATAACAGCGCATCCTTCAAAGAGCTAGCGTTGGATGAAGCTGATTTCTCACAACTTAAAGGGCATCCTCGTTTCGAAACCTTATTGGCCTATCACGAACCTGATAAACCCTAAGCTCCGAGGTTTAAGCCCAGAACGAATGCTTAATATATAGCGTTAGCTTTCAGTGACGTTTTATCCCACAGATAAAACGCCTCAAGCAAACAACTTAAGTGCACGACTAGGCTATCGCCGCAACTTTAATTGCCGCAATTTTATATGCACAGCGGCGAGCACCTTCGATGATATGTTCTTCGCGGCTCACCACGGCAATATCAGCGAATAACTGCTGGAAAAGTTGCAACTCTGAGCGGCAAAAGTTCAAACACTTAGTCGCTGCGGCGCAGATTGGACAATGATTTTCGAGTAAAAAATACACGCCATCGATGTGTTCCA
This sequence comes from Shewanella sp. DC2-4, assembly GCF_013248875.1. Taxonomy (NCBI): domain Bacteria; kingdom Pseudomonadati; phylum Pseudomonadota; class Gammaproteobacteria; order Alteromonadales; family Shewanellaceae; genus Shewanella; species Shewanella sp. DC2-4. Next base: position 3,196,079 of record NZ_JABRVR010000002.1, read on the forward strand.
TGGTCGCCATATAACCTTCGTTCGAGCGTAATTTCGCAAGTATGGCCAGACGTGTCGGAATATCAGTAGCCCCTTCCATTGCCGCACGATATTGGACTAACGCACTTTGCTCCCTGTGACCGATAAGCTTATCCAAGCCTTGGTCGCCAAAGATCATTTTTACCGAGTCAATCAGCTGTACCGTCAATTCCTCATGGCGATCGGCAAAGTGAGTACGGCTTTGTTCGGTCAATCCCCAATAACGTGTTGGGCGACCGCGGCCTTCAACTCGATCCTCAATATCCACATCACCCATATCTTCCAAAGCTTGCAGATGTTGACGCACCCCCATAGTCGTTAACGCCAATTCCTCCGCTAAGGTTTTAGCGGTAAGCGGGCCATGCAACTTGAGTAATTGAATAATCTTATCAGTAGTTTTCATTGAGTCTCCCCGATTTCAGCCGAAGCATTATCTCCCAATCTCCGCAGCTTTAACAGATTAAATAAACTTTTTTATTTACTTTATCCTTTACAAGATTAAATAAAGCAATTACCTTACAAATAATTTATAAACAAATAGGTTTACTTAATGAAATTACTCATCATCAGCACCAGCCAAAGACCCGATTCACAAAGTGCTAAAGTCGGTCGTTATATCGCGGAAAGCAGTTTCTCATCTCCCCACAACATGGGTTACGACACGATACATCACTTAGAACTATGCCTATTTAATCTGCCCTTTTGGGACGGAGAAGAAGACAACAAAGGTGAACACTGGCCCGAAATAGAGCACAGAGTCGATGAAGCCGATGCGCTAGTGCTGATCACCCCGGAATGGGGCGGCATGGCATCACCATTACTGAAGAACTTTTTGTTGATGTGTACTCGCGAAGAAACCGCCCATAAACCCGCCTTATTAGTTTCGATATCGGATGGTATTAGCGGTACCTATCCTATCGTTGAAGTGAAGATGAATGCCCTTAAAAACAATAAATTAGTGCCCATACCCGATCACTTAATCATCCGCAATGTCAGCCATGTACTCAATGCAATCCCTGAGAGTGCCCGCGATATCGCGCTTAGGGAAAGAGTGCAATACAGCTTATATATGCTGCATCAATACGCCCAAGCATTAGCCCCCATTCGTGAACAACATGCCAATCAAGCGTACCCAAAACAGCAGGAATACTGTTACGGTATGTAAGCGGCTTGAGATTTTAACCACCAGCAACAGACTAAAATCATTACAAGGAACGCATTATGATTCATTTAGAGCATATCAATTTAGTGGTAGACGACATCCCCGCAGCACTGCGCTTTTATCAAGCGGCTTTCCCCAATTGGCGTATTCGTGGTGGTGATAAAGGCACTTGGTACGGCAAACCCCGTAATTGGATTCATTTTGGCGATGATTATCAATACATTGCTTTTAGTGACAATGGTGAAGGTGAAAACCGCGATTTGGCTGGTCATCAAATTGGACTGGCGCATTTTGCCTTTGTGACCGACAACTTAGATGCTGTGATAGCAAGACTGACCCAAGCAGGTTTCCCTATTGCCAAAGATGGCATGGAAGATCCCTATCGACGCAATATTTACTTCTTCGATGCCCATGGTTTTGAAGTGGAATTTGTGGAGTATTTAACTGATATTCCAACGGAACGAAATCGCTATTAGTGCCATTTGCTATTAGCGTAAATCGGTTATTAGCGAGAAGTTGCCAGCAGCTGCTAACCGCGCGAATTGGACAGAGTATTAGTTGCTAGGAGCTAGGTACTATTCGCTTCGCTCGGATTGTTGCTGCGCCACTATGGCCGAATCCTTATGGGCATAAAAGTGGAGTCTAAACTGAGTATCTTCGGTCAGTAGCTCCACTTTATGCCAATATTCAGGATGTGATATGGCGGTTTCACCTGCGCGAATAATAACTTCTTTATCTAATTCGCCCCTGCTACCCGTATAGCCATAAAACTTTAAGCTGCCCGTTAACACTTGGATCTGCCCATACACGCCAGCCTTAGTATTGTGCATGTGCAGCAACATTTTAGGGACGTTGTCATGGTTGAAAACCGGCGTTGATTTGTAATTTACAAAATCTTTGGGGACTAAGGCCATGATGTTTGCACTCCTTGTGTCAAATCACGAAAATCGAACAATGCTTACGGCAAGACTAATATAGCCGTTGCCGTATTTCTGTCCAACTCATATCTTGACCTGTATTAACGAGCGGGTTTGAACGTCGAATTTGAAAACACCAAAGTGCTCATTCATGCTTGCAATAGCAAGGTTAGTTACTTTCATCACTGTAATCGCTACACTAGCCCGCATTAAGTGCCACCTCAATTAGATGACATGATGCCAACGCCCTATTCATATTCCACAACGTATATTTTAGATAAAGCCCATTTCGATGAATGCTATACGCAATCAGTGGTACCAGATCCCACGCTCAAACCTTACTACAAAGCCATTGGATTAACCCTGATAGGTATCGCGCTTATTTTCACCGATATTAGCCTGTATTTAGCTTACTTTTTTGTTGGGTTAGGTGTTATCGAAGCACTCAATGTGAAGTATCACAAGGCATGGTGGTTGATGCGTCAGATGATGAGTAAAGCGGCCAGCAATGAGGTCACACTCACTATTGATGAGAAAGGAATTCATACTCAATCCATGTCTGTGACCAGCCAAATTTTATGGACCGACATTTACCGAATTAAAGAAACTGAAAAAGGCTTCTTGATCACCCACAAGGCAGGCACGAGTTATGTTTCTCTCCGTAGCTTAGATGAAGCAGCTGTGGCCTATATTAAAACTAAAATGTAATACAGCTAAAAACACCCATAAAAAAGGCTGATCTTCATCAGCCTTTTTTACAACTCTGCATTGCTGAATCGTTACTTTTTCAATTCACCAACCGGTAAAATCGTACGGCCATACTCATTATTAAGCACCTGCGCCATCGCAAAATAAATCGCACTCGCACCGCAAAGTATCCCTTCAAAGCCCGCAATAGTGCCAATCAAGGCGCTACCCGTAAAATCACGCGCCGCCAGCAGAAAAAATAAGATAGTTAAAGAAGCAAACACAAACTGTTTGGCTCTTGGATAACGCAAAGAACCCACAAACATAAATGCCGTGAATATGCCCCAAAGCGTTAAATACCAGCCCATAAAATACGTTGGACTCGCCGCAATGCCAGCATTAGGCATTAAAATGAGGCCCACTAGCGTTAACCAAAACAAACCGTATGAGGTAAATGCCGTCGTACCGAAAGTATCGCCGCGCATGAAACACATAATCCCCACAATCACTTGACCAATGCCACCGTAAAAAATCCCCATGGCTAAGATCATAGAATCAATAGGGAAATATCCCGCATTATGAATGTTTAACAAAATTGTTGTCATACCAAAGCCCATTAAACCTAATGGCGCTGGATTAGCCAGTTTTGTAGACACAGAGTTCCCCTAGAGAAAAATCAACAATTCAATAAAAATCAATAGCATTTGCCATTAATCTTATGCACGCGCACCTGCGAGAGCGGCGCATTCTAGAGGATAGCTATAATCTTAGCAATGTAATCATCAAAAACAAACGAACACATAAAAATAAACAATAAAAACATAAAGTTAAAATAATAAACTGTATAATAAAATTTAAACTAAAAAACACATAAAAATTAATTCTTTTTAATTCAATATTCTAGAAAAAAACGGCCTACAACATGCGTCATATCTCATTTTATATGACTTCTTATAACTACCGCATAATTCAGTTAACAGCGGCGATTAAACCTTCATTAAAAATCGACCATAAACAGTGATAATAATGCACTTTATCGCAAATAAGCCGTTAAAGTGATGTAAGCGGCACTTTTGAAAGAAATCCAAGTTCTACTGTACGCACAATTAAGCGCATAAGTTAAGCGCATAAGTTTAGTGCAGAGTTTCATCAATTAATTTCAAACACAAGTTCAGAAGAGCCAACTTAGCACGCATAAGTTCAGAGGGAGGGTTGTGAACCAATCTAAAGCAGCCAAAAGGCTGCTAAGAATGAATCAAACTAGAGCAAATAAAGTACACTTATCCAGCCCATTTACTTGAAGCGAATCAAGGGAAAACAAGGTAAAAAACCTTAATCAAGAAAGGTAAAAATTATTTATATCTAAAACAGAATAGCAGTGATAAATTGCTAATGTTGGCACAGTGGTATTAAGAGAATGCTTCTTAATCTGTGGTTAACAATACATAACTAAAGGAAATAAAATGAATAAGTTATCAGCTGTTTTTACTCTATTGGCATTAGTAAGTTTCACTTCCTTTGCTGACGACTCCTCTTTACCGCCTGCACCAGCTGCCGATCTCGCTCAGTTGAAAGAAGTGTGCCAACAGATGGCCTCTGAAGATCAAGTCGAAAATGCTGAGCTAAAACAATATGTGCTTGATTGTGTAAACGATCAATTGACAGAAATGGGCTACAAGTCAGTTACTGAGGTCAATTAATCTTCATTCTAATCTCTGTGTTATTACCGCAAAGTAGGTTATTCGGCTTCAGTCTGTGCCATTCACACTTGCGAATGGCATTATTATTTCCAAGCAACACAGCTTTTACATCATAATTAACATCATTTCAGTTACACTCGAAACTTATAAAACACAAAATTTAACATCCACAATTAACCGTACGAAAGCTGCCAAGATAAGCTTTTAGCATGACTATCAACATATTGTGCAATTCATAAATTTATTATTTAATTGATAGCTGTATCATTTTGCATCTCCGTGAATGAAACCACTGTTGAATTGAGCATAAAATGCTAATCTGTTTTCCTGTATTATTAACCTCAGCCCTTAATCGTTAAATCATGTATCGTATTCTTTTTGTCCTCATTACAAGTTTAAATATTTTGCCTGCAATCGGAATGGCGAAAGAAGCCTGTGCACCAGAAAATCAATGTATTGAGATGAACAACTGGGATCTAGGCATCGCCATAGGCTGGGGACAAAAAAGCAATCCACTTAGGGATTTTGACGATATTCCATTGTTCTTTATTCCAACAGTGGCCTATTACGGCGAACACTGGTTCTTCGACAATGGTAATTTAGGTTATACCTTAGCCGAGCAAGAAAGCTTTACAATTAACTTAGTAACAAGTTATAGCTTAGATAGAGCCTACTTCTATCAATGGGACCCATCGAATATCTTTTTGAATCGTGGCACTCAAGTTGAAGCCAAAGCCATAAATAGTATGGCTTTGTCGACTGAGCCAGAGCCTGAGTTTAATTCCTTAGAGACTCGGAACTTCACCTTACTTGGCGGTGCCGAAGCATTCATCTATACGCGGCTCGGTATTATTAGATTGGCGTACACCCATGATATGTTTAATGTGCATCAAGGTTCAGAAGCACAAATAAAATGGACCTATGGCTGGGATTACGACCGTTTCATTTTTGAGTTTGCATTGGTATTTGATTGGAAAAGCCAAGATGTAGTGGATTATTATTACAGCGTTAGACCCAGTGAAAACGCCTATTGGAGCGAAAGATATCAAGCAAAATCAGGTTGGGATAAAGGTGCGGAAATGACGGCCCGTTACATATTAACTGACAATTGGGATCTACTGTTGGCAGTTCGTTACACTCTAATTGCCGATGAGATTGCCGCCAGTCCCTTGTTAGACCAAGACTATAGCAGCACCTACTTTATCGGCGCTGCCTATAGGTTCTAACGTTAGTGACACTGCCTCAGTTAAGCTTGCTTTGCTTTATAGGTCTAAGCCTCGGCTTGATGGGCCAAAGTTCAGCACAAGCCAAAACTCGCGACTCGGCACTCAAACTCACACCCGAAATTTGCATCACAAGTTCAGAAACTGAGGCCTGTGACGTCTATATAGAACTACAGTGGGAACTCGCTAAAGATGAGCTTATCTGTATCTTGTCCGACAACGCTGCCTACCCCAAATGGTGCAGTGATTCAGTTTCAACCCATACGTTAAGCATGAAAATCCACACTATGACGGATATTCAATTTGTCATGGTGAGTAAAGACAGTAACCAAACTTTGGCTGGTGCCAAACTTAAAATCACTTCTGCATCACAACCTCAGGTTCGCAGACGTTACCGCAACCCTTGGAGTTTATTTTAATGACAAGCCCACAATCGAACCACAGAGTATTATTGGTTGAAGACGACGTTCGCCTAGCAAACTTGATTGTAGATTACCTAAAATCCCATGGTATGCATGTTGAAGTTGAACGCCGTGGCGATACAGTGCTAACACGATTAATCAATTACAAGCCAGATATCATACTGTTAGACATTATGCTACCGGGCATGGATGGCCTCACTCTGTGTGAGAAACTGCCCGATTATTTCGCAGGTCCAATCCTATTGATGAGCGCACTTGGTTCAAGTGAAGATCAAATCAAAGGACTAGAACTCGGTGCCGATGACTACGTGGTCAAGCCCGTCGATCCTGCTCTGTTAGTTGCGCGGATCAACAACTTACTTCGCCGTCAGAATCAGCCACCACAGGCAGAATCACATTGTCTAACCTTCGGTAAATTGAGTATCGACCCGCATACCCATGCGATTCGTCTTAATGAAACTGAAATCGATCTCACCAGCCATGAATTCGAATTGCTGTGGTTACTGGCCTCGCAAGCGGGCCAAGTGCTCAGCCGTCAGTATATTTATCAGTTGTTACTCAATATTGATTTCGATGGTAAAGATCGAAAAATTGACGTGCGGATCTCTAGATTACGTAAAAAACTCAACGATAATATTGAGACACCTTTCAGAATTAAAACCGTTTGGGGACAAGGTTATCTCTTTGCTCCTGAAGCTTGGAATAACTAAGCACAAATACAGTGAAACGTCTCTTTATCAGTTTATATCTGTTACTCAGTCTCAGCGTGCTTGGGATTGGCTGGACACTCGACAGCCTGTGGCAGAAGAATGTTGATGACAATAATGCCCTCGATGCGCCGTTAGTGGCATTGGCGCAATTATTAGCGGAATTACCTCCCGATGCCCGCCAACGGTATCTGGAGGCGATCCCAGCGAACCCTGTGATGCCACTGCAATTACTCAATGCAGATCAAGTCGCGCTGGCAGATAATCAAGCGTTAAGCACAAGCAAGGTGTTCACCACCACGGCCAATGATGATAGCCTGCTGCAATTTATTCGAGTAGACGATCAAGTCTTAATGGCGGGGCCGCTGGACATAGATCCCAGAGCTAACCTTCGCAGCCTGTTCACCCTGTTCTTTTATTTATCACTCGCCCTCGTTGCGCTAATTTGGGTCGGCCCGCTTTCACGGGATTTGAGCATACTGCGTAAGGCCACCAAAGAATTTGGCGAAGCCAAATGGGACACGCGGATTACCCTGTCAAATCGCTCTCAGGTCAAACCCTTAGCCAATACCTTTAACGAAATGGCGCGACATATCAGCGCCTTGATTGAGAACCAGAAACACCTATCTAATGCGGTATCCCATGAGATCCGCACGCCACTGGCGAGGCTCAAATTCGCTCTTGCACTTATGCCTATGTATTGTCAGCCAGATTCGGACGAACAGAAGCGACAAGATTTTCTCGACGAAATGCAGCTCGACATCAAAGAAATGGAAGACTTACTTCAAGAACTGCTGACCTACGCCAGCTTAGAGTCACAGCGAGAAGGTATCCAGTTGGATGAGTACGATTTAATTAATCTCATCAATCAAAGTATTAAGCGCCTAGAAACCTTAAGTCCAACGCCTATAACACTCAAGGCCGAAGTCGAAAAACTGCCCTTATTCGGAGAACCCGCATTAATCGAACGGGCACTACAGAATTTACTGACCAATGCACAACGCTTTGCCCGCACTGAAATCATCATTGAAGTTAAGCAGACCCAGCATAGGGTCAATTTAAGTGTGAGTAACGACGGCGAACCTATCCCTGCGGTGGATTTACCGAAAGTGTTCGAGCCATTTTATCGCAGCCAATCGGTACAGAATGGCAATAAAGGACATGGTTTAGGCCTTGCGATCATCAAACGGATTATGCAACGACATCAAGGAAATGTAAGTGTTACCAGTGATGCACAACATACTCGATTTAGTTTAATCTGGCCGAAGAAGCGTAAGCTGTAATAGGGATTGGGATAGGGATTAAACGACTGCGGGTCTGTTATTCATCTAACGCGCTAATTCTACAAGTCAGTTAAATAAGACTATTTAACAAAGTATTCAACCTATTAGTCTAGCTCGAAGCCACCAAAATCCAGATCGGCTTCGGGCTCAGGCTCAAAATTCAACTGTGGATTTAACGCTGCCCTTTCTTGCTCTATTTGTGCTTGCCTTGCTTTCATCATCGCTAACTGGCGACGACGTTTACGTTGAGTACACAGGCGAATGACATCATACTTTTGCGCATCTGAAAACGTTAACCAATTGAATCTTTCGTCACGGCTTCGCAGGCAACCATTACAGTAACCACGCGCATCGGTAACACACACACCGATACAGGGACTCGGGATATCAAAAAAGGCTAACTGTTCCATAACCCGCCGCTATTCCTATCTAAAAATAAACCATACTCAAAACGACCCGCGCTAAAAAAGATACCGTTGGATTGCATTCAAAGCGATTCAAATACAACACACTTATCTAAAGTACTTGCAGAAACAACCTTAATCAAGGCACATTGAACAGAGTTTGTACAACTTGGAGCACTATCATGGGATACCGTCACTTTGCCAGTCTGCTCGTCGCTGTTGCCTTATTAAGCGCTTGCAGCAGTAAACCGAAAAACGATTATGATCTCAATTACGACTTCACCGCACTACGCAGCTTTACCCAGTTAACACCACAGCCGACGGATGACCCGTTAAGCGCCCAGCGTATTCAAGTAGAAATTAACAACCAATTGACTCAAAAAGGGTTTGTAGAAAATACAGCGTCGCCGGACTTTAACGTCGCCTACGCCTTACTCACCCAAGATAAGCCCAAAGATTCAGGGCTATCCATTGGATTAGGCACAGGCACATTCGGAAATTCGGGCGGGATTGGAATAGGCACCAGTGTTGGCGTGCCGCTGGGGAGTGATACCGCTAAAATTCAAACCATTCAGATAGATATTGTCGATCCTAAGACCAAAGCTCTTATTTGGCGTGGCAGCGACAGCTATGATTTCGATACAGGCGGTAACGAGAAAGCCCAAGATACCGCCAAAGCCGTCAACCGAATTTTGGCGCAATTCCCACCGAAAAAATGATCACGTTTTAAAGGGTAAAAATGGGCGCGTCTCGCCCATTTTCACCCATCAAACATTCATATCGCTCAATATGCTTAGAGTAAAAATCTAGGACTCAGGAAAAAAGCCCTGACGAAAGGTAACGATCGCCCCTATCACAGACAATCGCCACGACCACAGAACCCGGATATTGTTTAGCAATCTCCAGCGCAGCAAACACGGCACCGCCCGAACTGACTCCTGCACAAATCCCTTCCTCTCGCGCTAAGGTTCTCGCCATGGCTTTTGCATCTTGCTCTTCAATATCCATAACTAAATCAACCCAAGAAGCATCAAAAATCCCAGGCAAATATGCCTGCGGCCAACGCCGAATCCCAGGAATAGCACTGCCATCGGCGGGTTGAAGGCCGACGATAGTAATGTCTGGATTACAACTTTTAAGGTATTTGGACACACCCATTATGGTACCTGTCGTCCCCATACTTGACACAAAGTGGGTAATTTTGCCTAGACTCTGTTGCCAGATCTCAGGGCCTGTAGTGAGGAAATGGGCATTAGCGTTATCTTGGTTATTAAATTGATCCAGCACCTTACCTTTGCCTTCGCTTTGTAACTGCAGCGCCAAATCCCGCGCAGTCTCCATATTATCCACTAGCATGAGCTCTGCGCCATAGGCTTGCATCGCATCCTTACGCTCCTGAGTCGAATTATTCGGCATAATCAGGATCATCTTGTATCCTTTGATTGCCGCCGCCATCGCCAGCGCAATCCCAGTATTGCCACTCGTTGCCTCAATAAGCGTATCACCAGGGCTTATTTCTTGGCGAAGTTCGGCCTGAATAATCATATTGAGTGCAGGACGATCTTTTACTGAACCCGCGGGGTTATTGCCTTCCAATTTTAACAGTACAGTGGAAGTACCACAGTTAAGCCGCTGCAAGCGAACCAGCGGAGTTTGCCCGATGCAGGCTTCAATTGTCGGAAAGTCAGACACTAGGATTATCCTTTACTTGATAAAAACAACTAAGCGATAGCCTATTCTAAGTCGGTTACCACTGACAAACACGGTGAATACTGCTTATAACATAAAATAAATCGCTCATAGTTATTCAAAAAAGTTCTATTCAACTGGCTTTTTATAAACAATTAATTCTATTACTCTAGGTGCCATAACGCTGACAAAATTGCCAGATTAAGGAGTTAAAAATGTCCGTAAAATTGATAAAGGCCCTGCTAGGAACCCTCATTCTGGGAACCTCACTCAATGTGACTGCCGCAGATCAAACCCTGCTTAATTCCTCTTATGATATCGCACGGGAATTATTCAATGCCTACAACCCCGTTTTTGCCAAACATTGGGAAGAGAAAACAGGTAAAACCGTCGAAATTAAACAATCCCATGCAGGCTCATCTGCACAGGCACGCTCGATTCTGCAGGGATTACCCGCAGATGTGGTAACGTTTAATCAAGTGACAGACGTACAAGTTCTGCACGATCGCGGTAAATTGATCCCAGAAAATTGGCAACAATTACTCCCTAACGCCAGTTCACCTTACTATTCCACCATTGCATTTTTGGTGCGTAAGGGTAACCCAAAGCAAATCAGCGACTGGGGCGATTTAGCTAAAGATGACGTTAAACTGGTCTTTCCTAACCCAAAAACCTCTGGTAATGCTCGCTACACTTATTTAGCCGCATTAGGTTATGCTCAGAAAAACTATGGTAAGGATAATCAGGCTAAACTGGATCAATTCCTGAAAAAATTCCTCGGTAATGTCGCAGTATTTGATACAGGCGGCCGCGGTGCGACCACCTCCTTTGTTGAACGTGGGATCGGTGATGTATTAATTACCTTTGAATCGGAAGTGAACAATATCCGCCAGCAGTATGGTACGGACGATTACCAAGTGGTTGTACCAAAAACCTCGATTCTGGCAGAGTTCCCCGTCGCTGTGGTTGAGAAAAATGCTAAGCGTAACGGTACACAGGAACTCGCAACTGAGTATTTGAATTATCTCTACAGCGAAGAAGCGCAACGTCTACTGGCAGGATTCAGCTATCGTGTACACAACGAAAAGGTAAAAGCTGAGTTTGCTAAGCAGTTCCCTACCGTTGACCTGCTGACTGTTGAGCAAATCATCGGTGGTTGGGATAATGCCATGAAAACGCAGTTTGCTAACGGTGCAAAACTCGATGAGCTATTAAAGCGCTGATATCGTCCTTAATGTAGTAAGATATCAACATTGAACCCGAGCAAAGTCTCGGGTTTATCGCTAATTGGCATTTATCAATCAGTGTTAGCCGTAAAGATTGCATCCAACAAATGGCTTGAGCCAACAACGAGCGAACCGTATAAATAGTATTGGTTTAACGCAATTAACCTGATCGGGTGATTATTCTGTGATTTTTAATAACGGGCGTTTACGCCATAAGCGGGTTCTTCCCGGTTTTACCATCAGCTTAGGTGTGTCCCTGCTGTTTGTCAGCCTAATCCTATTATTGCCAACCACAGGCTTAATCATGCAGACCAGTTCAATGAGCTGGTCCGAATACTGGGGCGTGATTGCCGATCCCAGAGTGGTTGCCAGTTACCGAGTCACCATACTATCGGCGCTCGCGGCATCATTATTTAACTGCCTTTTCGGATTATTACTCGCATGGGTACTCGTGCGTTATGAATTTCCCGGCAAACGCATTTTAGATGCCTTGGTAGATTTGCCCTTTGCCTTGCCGACCGCCGTTGCCGGTATCACCTTAGCCACCCTTTATGCGGAAAACGGCCAAATCGGTAGTCTATTAGCTGAATGGGGCATAAAAGTCGCCTACACCCCGCTAGGCATAGTGGTCGCGATGATTTTCACCAGTATTCCCTTTGTGGTTCGTACGGTACAACCCGTTCTCGAAGAGTTATCCCACGAGGAAGAAGAAGCGGGAATGACGCTTGGCGCCTCGGATCGTTCGGTATTCTGGCGGGTTATTTTGCCCTCCCTTTGGCCAGCATTAATGATTGGAACGGCACTGTCTTTTACCCGCAGTCTGGGTGAGTTTGGTGCCGTGATCTTTATCGCTGGCAATATGCCTTATATCAGTGAAATCACTTCGTTAATGATCTTTGTCCGCCTGCAAGAATTTGATTTTGCAGGTGCCAGCGCCATTGCCTCAGTGGTTCTGATGACCTCGTTACTGCTATTACTGCTGATAAACCTGTGGCAGGCGCGTTATCTGCGCCGCATTCATGGACGATAAGGAGCGAATATGAACTCATTTAAACCCTTAAGAGTCGGTGAAGCGCCCCTGATCAAATGGAGCCTTATTACCCTCGCCGTGCTCTTGGGCTTGCTATTGTTGCTATTGCCGTTGGTGAGTATTTTTCAGCAAGCGTTTGTCGGAGGTTGGGAGCGTTATATTGGGCACCTAACTCAACCGGATTCGCTGCATGCGATTGGTTTAACACTGATGGTGGCAGCACTCACAGTACCGATCAATTTAGTGTTCGGAATCATGCTGGCGTGGAGCGTGACTCGTTTTGAATTCCCCGGTCGCAAGTTACTGATCACGCTAATTGATATTCCATTTGCGGTCTCCCCTGTCGTCGCAGGTTTGCTCTATTTGCTGCTCTATGGCAACAGTGGTTGGCTTGGCGAATGGCTATATGAGCACGATCTGCAGATCATGTTTGCTTGGCCAGGAATACTATTAGTGACCATTTTTGTCACTTGCCCCTTTGTGGCCAGAGAACTGATCCCATTGATGCAACAACAGGGCGCATCGGAAGAAGAAGCTGCAGTGATCCTTGGAGCGTCATGGTGGCAACTCTTTCGCCGCGTGACCCTACCCAACATCAAATGGGCACTGATTTACGGTGTGATCCTCACCAATGCCAGAGCCGTAGGAGAATTTGGTGCCGTTGCTGTCGTATCTGGCAACATTCGCGGCGAAACCAATACCTTACCTTTACATGTGCAATTATTGTATGAAGATTATCAGGCCGAAGCCGCCTTCGCGAGCGCGTCATTACTGGCCCTGATCGCCCTATTTACCCTAATGTTAAAAGCCGTAGTGGAATGGCGGCAACAACGCAGTTTAACCGCCAATGACAATAAAGAGCAGAGCCAACTATGAGTATTCGTCTTACTAATATTTCCAAGAAATTTGGCCAATTTCAGGCGCTTTCCCCACTTAATCTCGATATTCAAGAAGGGGAAATGATTGGTCTGCTGGGACCATCAGGTTCAGGCAAAACCACACTGCTGCGGATTATTGCCGGTCTTGAAGGAGCCGATAGCGGCCAAATTCAATTCGGCAACCGAGATGTCACTCAAGTGCATGTGCGTGAAAGACGCGTAGGTTTTGTGTTTCAAAACTACGCGCTGTTTCGCCATATGACGGTCGCCGATAACGTCGCCTTTGGACTCGAAGTCATGCCGAAAAAACAAAGGCCTTCGGCGGCAGAAATTCATAAGCGAGTGACACAACTGCTAGAAACAGTACAACTAGGCCATCTCGCACAGCGCTATCCTGAACAACTCTCGGGTGGACAAAAACAGCGCATTGCGTTGGCCCGTGCACTCGCAACCCAACCAGAAGTCTTGCTACTGGATGAACCCTTTGGCGCCTTAGATGCTAAAGTGCGTAAAGAACTACGCCGCTGGCTACGCAGCCTGCATGATGAATTGAAATTCACCAGCGTGTTTGTGACCCACGATCAGGATGAGGCGCTTGAGCTTTCAGATAGAGTGGTAGTGATGAGTAATGGTCATATAGAGCAGATTAATACACCTGCTGAGCTATACTCGCACCCCAATAGTCGCTTTGTGTTTGATTTTCTTGGTAACGTCAATGTCTTTGAAGCCAGTTGGCAACAAAAACGTTGGGAAAATGGTCAAGCATTTTTAACACCTCCAGAACAGCAAACACTGCAGCAAGATGGTGTTCTCTACGTACGCAGTCACGAATTAGCGCTGTCAAATAAGCCTAATAGTCAGGCCAATTTGCCGTTCAATATTGTCGCCATGACCCCCATTGGCGCCGAAGTAAGACTGGAATTAGCCCCACACGGCTGGCATAGCGAAGAACTGTGGGAAGCCAAATTCACCCACCATAATCTGCAGGAACTCGGGTTGCAAAAAGGCAGTGTAGTTTACGCTACCCCAAGAACAGCTTACTTCTTTGGTGCGCAGGGTGAGAGTTCACCGACGCGTCTTAACTGGCCATTCCTGACTCCGGGCAGTCTCGCCTTTGATATCTAATGTCATCATAATAGGAATAAGCAGCATTAGCGGTACCACAGGGAGTGGATACCGCTAAGATTCAAACCATTTAGAGAGATATTGTCACGCCAAACAGTGAAGCACTCATTAGGCATTGCCGCGACAACTTTTGGTGATAGCGACAGCTTTGATTTTTGATGCAAGCGGTAACGAGAAAGCCCAAGATACCGCCAAAACGTCAGCTAGATCTTGGCGCTGTCCCCTCCGAAGTTAATTATGGATGGCATATACAGCCCATCCATGTTGAATCAATAGAGCTGATAAGCAGATTTACATCTAACAATCAATATATTAGATGTTTATAACAAATAATTATTGCAGAAGTACTCATAAAATCAGCGGGTAAACGAATTAACTAACCGAGGTTAATAATTCCAATTTCAGCCTATACATTTCATCAACTGACACCACTTTCACGCTGCTTATTTCAATAGAACCTTCTTTCGCCCATAAAAATGGATAAAAGCTCAGGCATTTATCTGTAGCTATCTGTGAATAGGTTTTTTGAAAGCGCTCTTTACCTAAACTCGCATAAAACTCATTGATTCTCTTTGTAGCTGACCATTGAAAAAAATCTGTGAACCCGATTTCTAACCCTTCCCAATGAATTGAGTCTGGCGACCAATAGTATATATTCCCAACATCTGCGCCTAAACCGCCGCCGTTGATAGCAAAAAATCCACCAACTACGTCATTAGCCACTAAAAGATAATGTGCACTTC
Organism: Shewanella sp. DC2-4; assembly: GCF_013248875.1. Lineage (NCBI taxonomy): Bacteria > Pseudomonadati > Pseudomonadota > Gammaproteobacteria > Alteromonadales > Shewanellaceae > Shewanella > Shewanella sp. DC2-4. The sequence continues at coordinate 3,211,293 of NZ_JABRVR010000002.1, forward strand.
TATTCCAATCAGTAAGGTTTCTAGACAATCTTTCATGTCCAGAGCCGAAAAATCGAATCCATCCATTGTCGATCAAAATCCCACCGGTTTCGTAGGCAATAGCCCCTAATACCGAACGAGTCGATACCTGAAGGGATTCAAGTACTTCAACCCGATCCTTTGAAGGCGGCAGTATCTCTACACAATGCTCAGCACCAGCAACCACTTCATTGACTACTTTTATGCCAGAGTCTTCGATATCAATCAGTTCATATATACTTTTCAATCTCTTATCCTTGTATCACTAATATCCAGTAAAACGACTCATCATTCATAACAGTACCTTGGGAATCTCGAAAATAACTAAGCCAATATAGCTTTTAAAAATGCTAGTTAGCACTCATGGAACCAAGCAAAAATCTTACTCATGGGCATTCACGGTTCGGCCTGCAGCCCATTGTCGTAGCGCATTGATTTTATCGCTCATGACCACAGATAAAGGCCGTGTCTTACTAAGTTCTTCAAGTAATAACACTTGGTCGACACTGCACTCGACACTTCTTGCGGTATACATGGCAGCAATTACCGCTTGTTCGATTTCGGCGCCGGAAAATCCTTGGCTACGCGCCGATAACTGGGCGAGATCTAAGCTCGCCACATCGATTCCACGGCGCTTACAGTGGATTAAGAAGATGGCTTTGCGTAATAGCTTCGTCGGGTAAATCGACAAAAAAGATTTCATCCATCCTACCCTTTCGCATCAACTCTGGCGGCAGAACTTGAATATCATTAGCGGTAGCCACCACAAACACTTCAGATTTACGCTCCGCCATCCAAGTGAGTAAGGTGCCGAGGATCCGCGTCGATGTTCCCTCATCACTGCTACTCCCGCTTAAGCCTTTTTCAATTTCATCTATCCAAAGCACACAGGGCGACATCATGTCAGCCAGATCCAGTGCGTTACGCAGGTTCTTCTCGGTTTCGCCTATGTATTTGTTATATAAGGCTGCCATATCGAGCCTAAGCAAAGGTCGTTGCCAAACGCCCGCAACCGCCTTAGCCGCGAGGCTCTTACCACTGCCCTGAACGCCCAGCAGTAAAACCCCCTTGGGCGCATCGAGCGCTTTGACGTGCTGAACTGGAGTCGGCTGACCGTCTTGGTCAATGGCGCTGACAGCCACTATGGGCGAGCGTTGCTTGAGCCATTTTTTTAGATTATGCAATCCAGCGACCTGCGAAAAATCACTGGTGTCGTATTCAAATTGCAGCACACCGTTTAAGTCGAGTAACTGAAACTTGGCTTTATTGATGGCATCGATATCTGACAAGGTAATAGCGCCATCATCGACTATGGCTTTGCGCACCAGACGGCGAGCATCGTCTAAGGTCACGCCCCGCAGATTCTCCGCCAATTTGACCACAGCAGCATCATCGACCTGTAGAGGCGTGCCTTGATGACGAATTTTATCGACCTCAAGGTAAATCAGGTTTTGCAATTGCACTGTGCTTGGCAAGGTTAATTGAAAATAAGCGCAATAACGTTTGATTTCAGGCGGAATTTCAAAGGCATGGCTCACCAGCACTAATGTGTGTTGCAGCGTCTCGTACTCAAGGGCGATTTCTTTAAGCAAACGGACATTCTTAGGTGCATCAATCACAAAGGGATGGAAGTCGCACAGCACATAAATTCCCTGCTGCGAGGTTGATTTAATTTGCCCGAGCAGATCTGTGGGTTCGCTATTAAACTTTTGCGCCGCCAAGGGCTTATCGACCCGTGCTAGGCCTTGGGTGATGCTCCATGTAAACACAGGTTGATAGAGCACACTTGCGACCCGCTTAAGCAACTCAACCACGCGATATTCTTCATAGGTTTCAATCACTACGATTGGCGTATTGGAGCGCAGCACTGAGGTTAAATCGTGAATATCTTGCATGCTTTCAAATTCCTTTTTATTCACCCCAAATGGGTCACAAAAAAGTCCAGCGAACTGGACTTGATACAACAGACAAAAGTTAACCGATTAAGGGTTAATGTCCATCAAAAAACAAGTAATTCAGCCAACCTTGCATCCTCAGCAATACTTTACGCATCACAGCGACATGATGGAAATGTTCAGTATAAATTGCAACCTGCCCAGAAACACCCGCAGGAAATTGCTTACGGATGGCATCATCTTCGATATCAATCAGCACAATAACGCGACCATTTTGAAATAAACGAGCCGATGACTGCAGCGCGCCGCCCATTTGAACTTCACCTTCAGCCATAGCGGGTAATATTTTCGCCACTTTTCCCTTAAAGATTTGTCCTGGAGCGGCATCCAATATCACTTCAGCTTCATCACCTTCCTGCAAACGCATTAACGAGTTTTGCCAGAATGCCCCCGCAAAGTAGCGTTGCTCGTCGGGAGTAAAGCTCATTACTGGACGTAATGGTAAAGGCACTGCCATCGCTCCCGCACGAAGTGCCATTTGCGTTACCACACCATCTGCAGGTGCCCGCACGACTGTCTGTTCTAAATCGTAGAGTGCACTGGCTAAATCAGCTTGCAAGCCAGCCACTTTGGTATTAACACCATCAATATTAGATTCATAGGCCAGCCTGACACGCAGTTCTTCAGCATTCGCGACGGTCAGTTGTGCCTCTGAGGCTAAGTACAATTGACGCCTATTATCGAGTTCTAGTTCAGTAAAAGGCGAATTCGCGCCCCCTTTCTTGCGGCCTAACTCATAACGCTCGAAGGCAGATTTATTACGGTCTTTATCGGCCCTAGCGCGCTCTACATTAGCCTTAGCCGACTCCCACGCCGCGGCGAGTTGTGGCACTTGGAGCTCTGCTTCCATCAAAGCAGCGCGTTTACGTTTAACAACGGCCTCGAAGGGAATAGGATCGAGACGAAATAACACATCCCCTTGTTTAACAGGCACATTAGGCTGCACTTCCACCGAAGTCACTAAGCCTTTTACTGCGGGTGTGATAGGGATAGTGACAAAATATTCACGGGCAAAACGAGAATAAGGATGGTTGTAATTCATCACGAGCAATAAGGTACCAATAATGAACACTCCACCCAGCACTGCAGTAGGAACAGTCCATTTATTCATCGGAATTTTAAAGACTTTAAAGATAGCAATACACACGGCCGCATAGGTGAGTATGAGTAATAAATCCATGTTATACCTCAACTTTGTCTGTTTTTATCGCATCCACAGCAGGCGCTATATTCATGGGAGTTATTTGCTCTAACTGTTCAAGCCGAGTCTGAAGCCCTCTGACCGTCTCGCGCAATGAATTCACATCCTCCTCTAAAACTAATTCTCGCTTCATTACAGTATTGAACCCCCAACCGCGATCTTCACGGTATAAAGTCGCCCAGATCCATAAAAATGGCCAAATTGCATGTAGGGTGAATAGACTCACCCACCCGGCGATATGCAATGCATCTTGCTGGGGATGATTACGCTTTTTGGCTATTTCATAGGGGATATCATGAATGGCAATGACACCATAAAACATGATAATGATGACGAAAAATAAAATACCTAACGCAAAGTAATCTAAGAACATCCGCATCTCCTTGTATTAATAATATGTATTCCATCCCAAAGATTAGTGGATGGTCCCCAAACATGCTACCAACATGACATTAACATTTGAGTTTACTCTCAACCTCAGCCCCAATATTAACCAAAGATATGCTGTTTCGTTTTTGCCCCCAGTGATCCGGGACACACTTGTCGATTTACTCCATGACCCTAAAGCCTGTTCAGGCTAAACTAGCCACATCATTGCGACATAGAACGCAAGCATAAAACTCATCATCCCTACAATCTCAAAGGTACCCACACATGATAGGCACTCCCTACACTGAGGGCGCACGACGCGCCATGTTGCTCGGCTGCGGTGAACTTGGCAAAGAAGTGGCCATTGAACTGCAACGCTTAGGCGTTGAAGTGATTGGCGTTGACCGTTACGCCAACGCCCCCGCCATGCAAGTCGCGCATCGCTCCCATGTGATCAATATGCTCGATGCCAACGCCCTGCGTGCGGTTATCGAGTTAGAAAAACCGCACTTAGTCATCCCAGAAATTGAAGCCATCGCCACCCAAACCTTAGTGGACATGGAAGCCGAAGGGGTGAATATTATCCCAACAGCTCGGGCAACAAAGCTCACTATGGACAGGGAAGGTATTCGTCGTCTCGCCGCTGAAACCTTAGGTTTACCGACTTCTCCGTATTTTTTCTGTGATACCGAAACCGAATTTAATCAAGCGATTAGTGAAATTGGCGTTCCCTGTGTGGTGAAGCCAGTCATGAGTTCCTCGGGCAAAGGCCAAAGCGTTATTCGCGATATCGCCCTCAGCCATAAAGCGTGGCAATACGCCCAAGAAGGCGGACGCGCCGGCGGCGGTCGCGTGATAGTCGAAGGCTTTATTCCCTTCGATTATGAAATCACCCTGTTAACCATCAGCGCAGTCAACGGCATTCATTTTTGTGCGCCCATTGGCCACAGGCAAGAAGATGGCGATTATCGCGAGTCATGGCAGCCACAAGCCATGTCCGATGAAGTGTTAGCAAAATCCCAAGCAATTGCGAGCAAAGTCGTCGAAGCCCTTGGCGGTTATGGATTATTTGGCGTAGAACTGTTTGTTAAAGGCAATGAAGTGTATTTCTCTGAAGTCTCGCCAAGACCCCACGACACAGGCTTAGTCACACTCATCAGCCAAGATTTATCAGAATTTGCCCTACATGTGAGAGCGATTCTCGGCCTGCCTATTCCCAATATCCATCAGCATGGTCCAAGTGCCTCGGCGGTTATTTTGGCCGAAGGCACCTCAAACAATATCCGCTATCAAGGGATTGGTGCGGCATTAGAAGCGGTCAACACTCAGCTTAGATTATTCGCCAAACCCGATATTGATAGTCGCCGCCGTTTAGGTGTCGCGCTTGCCCGTGATATCGATATCGACAGCGCAATCAGCAAAGCACTCGATAGCGCCAGTAAAGTAAAAGTCATCTTTTAAGCGGGTTTAACCGTTTAAAATTGGCTTTAAGTACAAGCGACACATCAAAGGGAAATGCGCTTTAATGCCATTTCCCTTTTTCAACACAGAGCCGTATCTAAAATCCGTACCAATAAAAAGTGACTGCCCAAAATCGACAGTCCCAAATCGACAGAGTAAACTAGCGCCCTTTCTTGCTAGCCATCATCCTAAGTTGTGGCTTAACTCAGATAATTAACTCCGATAATTAACCCAGATAAGTAAAACCAACAGTAGACCCCAATATGCATCTTCAGCCTTCTTGCTTTACCTCTTTCACACAAGCCATTGATGCCTATGCCCTGCCGCAACGTTTTACCTTTCCTTTCTATTACGAACCGCATCCATTATGCGTGATCGCAGCCAACGAATTACAACGCCACCTTGAGACTCAAAACGATTGGCAACATAACTTTGGCCTCACGGGGGAGTTAACCGGTGCCATTGGTAAAATGTTTGGTGTACTTTTAGTGCAAGATCCGCAGGGAGATGTGGGCTATTTGTCGGCATTTTCGGGCAAGTTAGCTGAGCAGAACCATTGGCCACGCTTCGTTCCACCTGTGTTTGATATGCTGGCTAAGGACAATTTTTTCCACGCCGAAAATCTGCAAATCAACCAAATTAACGAGCAGCTACTTGCAGTAGAAAATCATCCCGATATTCCTCGGCTATCGAGCGAACTCAACGCTGAGCAAGCTCAAGCACAAGCCAAGCTTGCCGCCCACAGGCAAGTGATGATCGACGGCCGTCAATCCCGCAAGACGCAGCGCAATCAACTCGCAGTGCAATGGGCTGCCAATCCGACTGATGAGACTTTACGTGAAAATACGGCAATCGAAGCTAAACTCAGCCAAGAAAGCATTAATGAAAAGAATCAGTTAAGAGATATTAAACGCTATTGGGATGAACGTATCCATGCCATCAGCCAAGCATTAACTCTGCTCACTGATAAGCGTGACGCATTAAGACTACAGCGTAAACAGCTCTCGGCGGCGCTGCAGCAAAAGCTGTTTGAGCAGTATCGTTTTTTGAATATTCGCGGCTCAGAAAAAAGCCTTAACGGCATATTTAACGGGACGGTTGAGTTAACGCCGCCAGCAGGCTCGGGAGAATGTGCCGCCCCTAAGTTGCTACATTACGCCTTTAAACACGGTCTTAAACCATTGGCGATTGCCGAATTTTGGTGGGGGGCGCCGCCAAAATCAGAAATTCGCCAACATAAGCAGTTTTATCCTGCCTGTCTGCGTAAATGCCAGCCTATCTTGGGGCATATGCTCGAAGGGCTTGTTGTCGATGATAATCCCCTGCTGACGAACCCTGCCGAAGGCAAAACCTTAAACATCCTCTACCAAGACGAGGCGATGGCGATTGTGAACAAACCCGCCGAATTTTTATCAGTGCCCGGCAAAGAGATTGAAGACTCAGTGTATTCGCGCATGCGGCAAACGTTTCCCAATGCCACTGGACCACTTATCGTCCACAGGCTCGATATGTCGACCTCGGGATTAATGGTGATCGCATTGACAAAAGACGCCCATAAACAGCTGCAAAAACAGTTTATCCAGCGCACAGTGACTAAGCGTTATGTGGCACTTTTAGCAGGGATCCCTACAGCAATGGCAGATAAGCAGGCAGCAGGACAAATCTCTTTACCCCTACGTGGCGATTTAGACGATAGACCGAGGCAACTCGTTTGCCACGAGTTTGGCAAAGCGGCCCAAACCTATTGGGAATTAAGCCATATCGATGAAATGGCACGTACAGCCCGCGTATATCTATCCCCAAAAACGGGCCGAACCCATCAACTCAGAGTTCACTGCGCCCACTCAGAAGGGCTAAATACGCCCATTTTGGGTGACGATCTGTACGGCACTCGTGCCAATCGCCTGCATCTGCATGCAGATTTATTGATACTTCAACATCCCGTCACCCGTGAACAGATGCGCTTTCAAGTCGCTCCTGATTTTTGAGATCTGAGTTCTGATATTGATTAGCAAGGCACCAAAAGGAAAACCAAGCTTAGTGGGCATTATCAGAAGTTTGACCGCGATGTATAAGTGGCATTTTTCAGGCATAGTAATGTCTCACTCAAAACGGAATCGACAGCAGTAGTATGGGCATAGGCAATCTGGTTAAAAACATAAGCCAAAATCAATGGTTCTTATTTGCTTTGTTGAGCGCCGCCGTATTTATGAGCGCCTGTCAGCCAGCATCGAACGCTAATGAAACCACGGCTAGCCCAAATACCAGTGTCGCAGTAAAAGCCGCTACAGAAGCAACAACGCTTCGAGCGCCACTCGCGCAGGAAGTCTATATCTGGCAGCGCCAATGGCGCCCCGCCAATCAAACGGCATTAGTGCAAAGCCAAAGTGCATTCCAAGGATTACGTATTTTAGCGCTGCAAGCACATCCCAAAACCAATGGCGCAGACATTTGGTTTGAAGTTGCGGTCAATCATGCTTGGTTGCAGGCAGATCCTAGGCCAAAAATTGCCGTGATTCGCTTAGATGGTCAGTTCGCGCATTTAAATGATGAACAAGTGATCAATAAAATCAGCCAAGTACTAGCAAATTGGCAGGCAAAAGGCACGCACATCGCGGGGGTTGAAATCGACCACGACAGTGCCAACAGTAAACTGCCAGCCTATCGGGATTTTCTTAAAAAGCTTAAAGCGCAGTTACCCGCAGAACTCAAACTCAGCATTACTGCACTGCCCGCTTGGCTCAGTAGCGCCGATTTTCCCGTGTTACTCACCAGTATTGATGAACTGGTGCTACAAATTCACAGCGTAAGCGATCCACGCCTCGGACTATTCGATGCGACTCAAGGTTGGCAGTGGGTGCAGCAACTCTCAAATATCAGCACTGTTCCTTACCTTATTGCGCTCCCCGCCTATGGTTCGGCGGTCATCAGTACAGCTTCAGGTTATAAAGTTGAAAGTGAAACACCGCTGCGCGATCAACTCAAATCAGCCAATGTAGTACAGGAACTGATGGCCGATCCTCTAGTATTACAAGCCTTTGTGCAAAAACTACACACTCAAAAAGATGCCAAACTCAGAGGCATTATCTGGTTTAGGCTGCCGCTGGAAGGGGATAAAAGGGTTTGGCCACTCAACACCTTAATCGCCGTTGCACAGCAAGGTGAACTTGCCGCCAAGATTGAATTAGTGATCTCAAGCGATAACGAGGCCACAACCCAAACGACATTAGCCGCTGAAAATAAGCCAAAAAATCTGGAAATCCACAGGCCACAGCTATTTCAACTGAGCTTAATGAATCACGGTAATATTGCAGGTGAAATTCCTCCTCTTTTGTCGCTAGCGGGACAAGCTTGCAGCGGGTATGATGCGCAAAATGGCTATAGCGTAATACAAAAAGATGGGCTGTTAACGTGGCAATGGCGAGCTGAGAATACAGCAGCGTTGACACCAACCAAAACAGTTTCACGCACTGCAATCATGCCTATGCCGCAATCAAACAGAGACATTCAAACACACATGCTCAACCCTGGCGGCCAAAAAGTGATAGGCTGGGCACGTTGTGAGTCATTATATTTACAGGGAATTTATGCGCCATAAGCCAAAACTATCATTTACCATGGCAATACCCAATCGGGCTTTTATGCTTAAAAAGACCACGCTCATTTGTTTAAGCTTATTTTCCCCTATGCTATTGGCCTGCGGCCCCGATTTTCCTTTGCAACTCACTCAGGATAGGCAGAGCAATCTCAGTTATTTACCGCAAACCTCTTTCAGCCAGCAGCTCACCGCCCTCGCAAAACCTTTGCCTTGGCAGTATCAAGATGCACCCGCTGCACAGGAATATCTCTGGGATGAAGTGCATAGCCGTTATCTTTCACAAACTCGCGCCTTTGAAAACAGCGAGTTAAGTGACGCCCATTTAGCCTTAGTGAACACTTTGCGGGATGCAACGGGCCCCATTGAAGCCGAGCAAATGGCCGCTAAGTTAGACAAAGATCTACCACAAGCGCTAACTTGGTACACCTTAGGTGCCGTAGCGTTTGAAGCAAAAGATTATGAGAGGGCGAGTAACTATTTCAGCAAAATCATCAAATTACCACAAAGTGAACGCGCATCTCGTAGCCTGTGGGCACTCTATTCGCTGTCGCGTATTGAGCTTATCTTAAGCAAAACTTCGGCTGATCCTGAACATTTTAATCGTGCCAATGCTTACCTGACACAATTACAAACCGAAGTCGCACAAGGCGCAGCCGATCCCCTGCGTTTGAGTTTAGCGAGCTTAGGTGAACAAGCCTATATCCTGCTACACCAAGGCCAGCCGCTCCCGCAATTGACCAATCAAGCTACAGGTGAAACTGAGTCAGAGCTGCAAATGGCTCTCACCCCTGATGCACTGAATAAAGCTATTGAGCTCTATGCCACCCAATCGGTACAGGGCGATAGCGGCGGTTATGATTCCTTATTGATGTTAAGCCGCACTTTGATGGGTAAAGAGATTGCTGAACTTAAGCCGCTACTGCAACAGGCGAGCGTGCAGCAGTTATTGATTGCCTATTGGCAAAGCAGCACTAATGAATTTGCCTATAATGGCCAGCTTTCAGAAATGGGATTAAAGGTTGCTGAGCTCCTTAAAGTATTTCCAACCGATGGCTTACAGCTCAACCATGGCGATAGATTAGCGGCGATTTATTACCAGTTAGGGGATTATGCCAGTGCTGAGCGCCTATTAACGCTAGCGAAACCGAGCGGCCTCACTTGGTGGCTCAACGCAAAATTAATGCTACAAAAGGGCGATCAAGCAGAAGCGGCCAAGGCCTATGCTCAGGCTGCGCGTCACTTCCCTGAGCAGCTCAATAAGATCTCGGCCACTGTTGACGCTAAAGAAACTCAGCAACAAGCCATTAATGCCGATGAAGATACAGCCACTTACTGCCGTATTCGTGCCGAGCAAGGGGTGTTGTCACTAGAGCGTGGCGAATATGTCGATGCGCTCAATCACTTACTCGCCAGCGGTGATGAGTACTGGCAAGACATCGCCTATGTGGCGGAGCGCGTACTCACCACGGCTGAACTTAAGCTATTTATCGACGAACATGTGCCATTTATCGCCTTTGAATACCCTAAAGACAGCGACTGGTACGATAATATTGAGCCAATTAACAACCGCTTGCGCTACTTGTTAGGTCGCAGGCTATTACGCGAAGGCGCGATAGCTGAAGCGCCGGTTTACTTCCCTAATCCTAAACTGAATGCCAGCGCCCTTGCCTACGGCACAGAGCTGAATGCAGCAAAAAAAACAAAAGGCATTGATAGCGCGAAAGCCTATTGGGCTGTTGCCGAACTTGCTCGCCACCAAGGCATGGAACTCTTAGGATTTGAATTAGCCCCGGATTACACTATTTACCAAGGTGTGTTCGATCTAAGTGATTGGAATGAGCCGAGCAAACTGGCTGAGAAAGAACAACTGCGGATCAGCGCCAGCCAAGCAATTCCCGATAAACGCTTCCATTATCGCTACACGGCAGCAGAACTAGCCAACAAGGCATCGGATCATGTACCCCACAACAGCCAAGCCTATGCAGCGCTACTCTGCCAAGCCACAGGTTGGGTCTTGTATCGAGATCAAGAACTTGCCCTACGTTACTACAAAAAATACGTCGCCAACGGCCCCTTTGTGCCTTGGGCCGAGAACTTTGGTTTGCAGTGTGAAGCGCCCGATTTTGACGGTGCAGTAAAACGAGCGCAGGCGAATGAAATGGCAGAATGGAACGCCCTGTACCACAAGCTGAAAAAGCCCGTCGTATTTGGCGTATTAGCCCTCACAGGCTTATTGGGTGTGTGGTGGATGCGTAGAAGAAAAACTCAATAATAAATAACCATTTACGTCTTTCTCTCTCAACATCGACATGATGAAAAGAGAGAAAGACGCATACCGCTTTACTTGTTCACGCAGTTAATCACTTCCCCCTTCAAATAACCGTGCACATTCGCCACTGCGATATTGAGTAGACTTTGTCTTGCTTCCTTCGTCGCCCACGCATTATGCGGGCTGATGCTGATATTAGGCGCATGCAGTAAGGGATTATCTGCAGTGGGCGGCTCGGTCGATAACACATCCACGCCGGCAAATAACTTGCCTTGAGCCAGCGCAGCAGCAAGCGCGGCTTCATCAATTAATCCACCGCGCGCTGTATTAATAAGCAGCGCATTAGGCTTCATCAAGGCGAGGGTTTGTTGATTGATAAATTGCTCAGTTTCTGGTGTTAGCGGGCAATGGAGCGAAATAATATCTGATTCGCTAAGCACAGTATCACGTTGCGCCCACATCACGCCTTGGGGTAAATCCTTGATGATTGAACGAGTATTGACAAGAACTTTCATCCCGAATGCGAGGGCGAGCGTTCCCACCTGCTGACCGATATCGCCATAACCTATTAAGCCTAAAGTCTTGCCTTTTAAAGATTGCAACGGCATTAAAGTAAAACAAAAATCTTGGCAGTTCACCCACTGGCCATCGACCACAGCTTGATGATGGGCGGCCACGGCTTGGGTGTGATGCAGAATATGGGCAAACACCATTTGCGCAACGGCATCAGGCGCATAAGCGGGCACATTAGTGACCACTATACCTTGCGCTTTAGCTGCCGCGATATCGACAACGTTCGTGCCCGTGGCCAATACGCCTATGTATTTGAGACTAGGAAGTTGTGCTAGCGTCTTTGCAGTCAACGGCGTTTTATTGGTGAGAATGACTTCAGCACCTTGGGCTCGCGCGACAATATCAGCGCCACTTGTGCGGGGAAAACACGCAAACTCGCCTAATTCATTTAAGGATTGCCAGCTGAGATCGCCAGGATTTAAGGTTTCACCATCAAGTACGACTATTTTCATGCCACTAAATCTCCTTTTAAGACGATGCGTTAAATCTAAAAACTGACTTTGAGCCCAAGGTTAGCCTGAGCCTGCCACATCACATCCGACGTAATGTGCCATAGGCATTCATCTTCATTGCAAAACAGCGAAGTGTCACTGTTGATAAAAGTCGCATAACCCCGAATATCCGCAAACAGGCCAAAGTGTGGCGTCACTTGATACTCTACCCCGCCACCAATCCCCATGGAGAAACGCGTTTCGCTCGACCAACCGCTAGGCAGCATGCGGGTGATCCCCGCGCTGGCGGTGACATAGGGCTGGATATCGCCACGGGGGAAATATAAAGTGCCACCCAAGTGGATGTAATCTAAATCTAACGAGGTAAGAAAGTCTGGCGTAAACAAGCCGCCACTTTTCAGTTCAGAGGCTTGATGACTATATAAAAGATAAATATTACCGGGATCATTGGTGCCAATACCCACCATCAAACCGTAATGGCTCGACTCCTCGACCTTCACATCGGCCTTATCACCAGTTTGATCTGTGTTGACCTCATATTGATTCACATCAAATTGACCGCCCCCCAGACTATAACCACCAAAAGGAGCGATAAACACCTCGGCCTGTGTAGACATAGCCACAGGTAACAAACTCGCCAACAGCAACAAACGGTAAGTGTTTTTCATAATGAATTCCTTATCTTTTACAAAAACCAATTTTATCAAGGCTAACGCATACCGCGCTCAGACTTGACTCTGTCATAGGCTGCTTGAATATCCTGAGCCTTACGATTAGCGAGCTCCATCATTTCCGGTGGCAACCCTTTCGCCACTAACTTATCGGGATGATGTTCATTCATCAATTTACGGTAAGCCCGTTTAACTTCTTGGTCGCTAGCTTCGTTCGTAATGCCAAGTAAACTGTAGGCATCAGTAATCGATGTTTTATTGCCACTCGATGTTTGATGGAAACGAAACTCCGCCTGCCAGCGTTTAAGTAATTCATCTAACTGCGCTCGACCATAACCTAACTCTTGAGCAATCGTCATCAAGATAGCGTGCTCAGCGGGATCCAATTCACCATCAGACAGTGCCGTTTGGATCTGGATTTCGATGAACATCTGCACTAACTCTTTGCGTCCCATCGTAATAACACGGAAAGCTTGTAAGCTGCTGCGCAGATCAAAATCCGCCGATTTACCCTCACGAAATGCCTGTTGCGCCTCTTTACGGGCTTCTCCCGTTAAACGCATTTGATCCATTAATAAGGTCGCAATGCGAATATCGGTTTCGGTAACATGTCCTGATGCTTTCGCCACATGCCCCATTACTGCAAATGTGGTATTAAAGAAAATGGCTTGGCGATTCTTAGCCTGCCCTAGGATCTGTCGAAAACCCACGCCCGATGCCGCACGCTTATCGTAAAGATGACCGAGCCACAAACCTAGCAGTGCCCCAAAAATACGGCCGAACATAAAGCCAATGACAAATCCAAAAAACTTACCCCAAAGCCGCATCTTATTTCCTGATTTCTATTATGAATTTGATGCACTAGCTTAATCCTATGGATATGCCAGCACCGAAATTTACTTGTTACTTTGTAACCTTAGTTCAAGCGCTTGCAATCGTGCAATGGTACCGACATCACACCAAAATCCATTAAACAAGGCACCACTAACTCTGTCTTGAGCCATTTGCGCTCTCAACAACGGACCCAGTGCAAAGGCGCCCTGCGGCGTGTCATGAAATAGTGCAGGGTGATAAATGCCTATGCCCGAAAACGTGTACTTAACATCGCCACGCTCCTGCACTTGATGACCATTCAAAGCAAAATCGCCATTTGGATGCTGCTCAGGATTAGGCACTAACCATAAGTGAGCGAGCCTATCCGCTGCCAGTTGCGTGATTGGCGGTAAAGCATCAATAAACACATCACCATTAATCACTAAAAAAGGTTCGTCGCTTCCGTCCTCACACAATAAAGGCAAAGCGCGTTTAATGCCGCCGCCGGTTTCTAACGCGCTCTCTTCAGCGCTATACCGAATGCGCACCCCAAAAGCGCTACCATCGCCCAGTGCTTCAACTAACTTATGCCCTAGCCAAGCATGGTTTATGACGATATCGACTATGCCTATCGCGGCAAGTTTTTCAATATGATAAACAATCAGCGGCTTACCTAACACTGGCACCATAGGTTTAGGCAAACTGTCCGTTAACGGCCGTAACCTTTCCCCTCGTCCAGCGGCCAAGATCATGGCTTTCATTACTTAACCTCAGATGAAGACTGACTCACACTAAACGCAGGTAACACACGACGAGTTAACCAGTGTGCAAATGGCACGAGTTCGGGATACTGCAGCGAGATGTCGACAATATACGTTAATGTCAGTGGAATATCCGCCATATACGCAGGTTTACTATCGCGATAGTTTAACCGTGCAAAAATCCCTACCGCCTTAATGTGACGCTGTAAGCCCATGAGATCAAACCAAGTTTGATATTGCTCAAAATGAGTCTGTGCGGGAATAAAACCAAGCGCTAATGCTTGCTGATAATGATACCGCATCAAGTCTGCGACTAACGGCTGTGGCCAACGAATATAACAATCGCGTAGTAGTGATACCGCATCGTAAGTCACAGGACCAACGACAGCATCCTGAAAATCAATCACGCACAGCTTGTCCGCTTGCAGCATAAGATTACGGCTATGGAAATCCCTATGCATTCCCACACTAGGTTGAGATAGCGCATTGCCGACGAGGCGATCAAAAGTATCATTCAGCAATTGCAACTCAGCAGCGTCCAAAGACAAATTAAGATGTGTTCCTAACAGCCACTCAGTAAAGATGTGTAATTCACGGCGCACAAAGGCTTCATCGTAGTTAGGTAATGCCTGAACTAAACCGCTATCAAGATTCTTGCACTCAATTACCGCGGCCACTTGCGGTAATAAATCGAGCGCCTGACGGTAAAACCGTTCCACATTTTGTACCGTCAATACAGATAAGAGTTGGGTATCGCCCAAATCACTCATCAACATAAAACCCAAATCGGCATCGGCGTGGATTACTTTTGGAACTGTCAGTCCCACGGCTGAATAAGCATTCGACAGTGCAATAAAGGGGGCGATAGGCACTAACTGAGGCGGAGAATCGGCGGCGATAAAGGTAGCATCAGGCATCGAAATCCGAAAGTAACGCCTAAAACTTGCGTCTCCGGAAATCAACACAGGCATCACCTCACAGGAAAAATAAGCATTCAGCCACTGATTAAGGGAAAGAAATCTCGGATCGGATAAAGTCATTTCATGGCTCTTAAAGAAAAATTGCTTTATTATAGCTGGCATAGAATTTGGAAACAGCTAAGAAATTGAGAGATTTATTAAGCGATGTTGCGTTTGTCAATTGCAACTTTCCCCATCCATACTTGTCCAGAATAAGAAATCATAATTACTGACCTAAAGATGCAGATCCGATACCTTCTGGCCCTGAGCCTGTTACCGCAATTAGTCCTGGCAGACGACTCTCTAACCGCTTCGGCATCCCAATGCTTAATCGAACCGCCAGTACCCCGTATCGTATCTCAAACCCAAGGGATGAGTGCGGCTGAACTCAACAAAATTCGTATTGCGTCTGATAACACCAATGCCGAAATGGGGAAGCAGGCGATTTTCCGTGGCGATGTGGTTTTTAGCCAAGGCGATAGGCACATAGCAGCCGATGAGGCGATTTTAGATCAAGCTACTGAACAGTTTGATGCCAATGGTAATTTAGTCTTTCAAGACAGTAACTTCACCGTTACAGCCGAATCCTTACAAGCTCAAATGCGGACAAACCGTGCCACCCTTAAAGGCGCACAATATTGGATCCATGGCCAACAAGTTCACGGTGATGCCGAAAAACTGCAAATTACTATCAATAACAATTTAATTTTAACGAATACCAACTTCACTACTTGCCCTCCTGACAATGTGTCTTGGCTACTCGAGGCCGAAAAGATCAAGATCAACAGTGAAGAAGAATGGGGCGAAATTTGGAATGCCAAACTAAGAATTGGCGGTGTACCTGTATTCTATATTCCCTACATGACAGTCCCCGTTTCAGACAAACGTAAATCTGGCTTTCTCTACCCTAGTTTTAGCACTAGCACTACTGATGGTGTCGAAATTTCCGCACCCTATTATTGGAATATTGCCCCAGAGTACGATTTAACATTTACACCTAGCTATATGTCAAACCGTGGTTTATTCACTAAAACAGAGTTTGGTTATCTGGCGGGTGAGGCCCAAAATGGCCGAGTCAATTTAGAATATCTAGGCAATGACAAATTGATCGATGGTAGCCCGAATCGCTACTTATATAACTGGCAGCATCAAGGGGCGATCGACAAAAATTGGCGCGTATTAGCGAATTTTACCGATGTATCAGATAACAATTATTTCAATGACTTAAAGTCAGATGTTAACCGTGCAACCGATAACCAGTTATCACGCATAGGTGAAATCAGCTACTTCGAAAGTAACTGGGATCTAAGCACCCGAGTACAAGATATTAAAGTACTGGGTGAGGATGAAAAACCATATCAAGTCATGCCTCAGGTTAACTTTAACTATCGCGCTGCTGATTTTTGGAACAATTTAGATTTTGGTTTCAATTCGGAGCTAACGAATTTTGCCCATCAGGACAACAATGTTAATACGGCGACTCGTTTGTACATGTCACCAAGCGTAACTCTGCCAATACATGGGCCTTCAGGCTCGCTCACCAGTCAAGTTAAGTTGATGCAGACCAATTATTGGCAGCATAACGAAGATCCAGACATAGTTGTTGACGACACAGTGAATCGCACCATCCCGCAGGTACGGATTAATGGTCAAATCAACTTCGAACGTTTTACTGAGCTTTTCGATCAAAACTACCGCCAAACGCTCGAGCCACAATTTCAATATCTTTATGTCGGCTACGAAGACCAACGCAACATAGGCATTTATGATACGGCTCAATTACAGGACGACTACTTTGGTCTATTCCGTGATCGTCGCTTCTCGGGTCTGGATCGGATTTCCGATGCAAATCAAGTCACTCTAGGAGTTACCACACGCCTGTTTGATAGTCACAACCAAGAAGCCACTAAATTCAGCCTAGGACAAATTTTTTACCTGCAAGACAGTAAAGTCGGTTACGAAGACAGTATTTTTGAGTCTAATCAATCAACTTCAGTACTTGCTGCAGAGTTAGATACCCGCTTGTCCCATGATTGGTATATGGGGGCTGCGATTCAGTACGATACCAACACCAGTGACAATAAAAAATCCGAAGTCACCTTAGATTTCAGACCTGAAGCGAATAAATTGCTGCAATTTAGCTATCGCTATGTCCCAGATTTATTGAACTCAAATACCAATGATACAGTGAACATCTCCCAAGCGGGCGTTCGTGGCGCTTGGCCAATCAGTGATGACCTCTACTTTGTTGGTAATTGGTATTATGACCTTAACGAAAGTCGCAGTATTGAAACTTACACAGGTATCCAGTACGAATCATGCTGTTACGCAGTAAGACTTAGTTATCATTACCGCATTAAAACCAACTATGACGACAATATAGGTTCTGCCACAATTGATCCTCGTGAGCAGTTTGATAGTGGTGTCTACCTGAACTTAATCATTAAGGGACTCGGTGGTTCTGGCCCATTAGGCGTATCCGATATGCTCAATGACGGCCTGTTTAACTACAGAAAACCGCTTTATCTGAGGAATTAGCAAAGAATTGTGATAGATTGCTGAACCTCAACAAGGACTCAGAGTCCAAACAGATTAATGAGTGCTTTACCGTTCACCTTTTGCTAAAGCGAATAAAAGCGGATCTTAAGGTCTAACCTTGCACTCAAATGCGTCGCCAAAAAATTACATTAGGGCAACTCACTGTAATTTCGATATAAATGGTAAAGTTATTTCAATTAAGCCGTCGAACCTGACCTTAGAACGTGCCAAGGATTTTGTGGATGAAACCCAGTAAACATCTGATTTTTGCTTTATTTGCACTCGCGATCAGCCAACCTACATTGGCCGCACCCCAGCCGCTCGACCGCGTTGCAGTCCAAATTAACGACGGCATAGTGCTCGAAAGTGAAATCACTAACATGATTGACACTGTTAAAGCGAATGCCAAAGCAGCAAACCAATCGTTACCTTCTGACAGTGCCCTGCGCACTCAGGTGATTGAGCGTTTAATCTTAACTCGCCTACAATTGCAAATGGCCAGTCGTATAGGGCTGAATATTGGTGACTTACAACTAGACCAAGCGATTGAAAACATCGCGCGTGAACAAAAAATGTCTGTCGCGCAGATGCAACAAAAAATTGAAAGCGAAGGTTTAAGTTTCAGCCAATACCGCGAACAATTGCGCGAAGAAATCACTCTAGGTGAAATTCAACGTATTCAAGTACAACGCCGTATTCAAGTATCACCACAGGAAATTACTAGCCTAGTCAAACTCATCCAAGAACAAGGGATGAAAGATGTGGAATACCAAATTGGCCATATCCTGATTGACGTGCCTAATAACCCCACCAGTGAACAACTCGAAGCATCAAGCAAACGCGCCAATATCGTATTAGAACGTTTGAAGAGTGGTGAGGATTTCCGTCGTACCGCTATCGCTTCTTCTTCAGGTCCTAAGGCACTCGAAGGCGGTATTTGGGATTATATGAACATCAACGAAATGCCAACTCTGTTCGCCGAAGTGATTAACGGTGCGAAAATGGGTGACATTATCGGCCCGATTAAGAGTGGTGCAGGTTTCCATATTATTAAGATCATGGATGCTCGCGGCCTACAAACCAAAGAAATCGAAGAAGTTAGAGCGCGCCACATTTTGCTCAAGCCATCGCCGATCCTGTCAGAAGACCGCGCTAAAGCCATGCTTGAGCAATTCCTGAAGCAAATCCGCTCAGGTGAAGCTAAGTTTGAAGACCTAGCGCGTCAGTACTCAGAAGATCCTGGTTCGGCCACAAAAGGTGGTGAATTAGGTTGGGCAGAACCAAGCATTTACGTACCTGAGTTTGCTCAAACGCTCAATAGTTTGAAAAACGACCAAATTAGTGAGCCATTCCGTACGACTCACGGTTGGCATATCACTCAATTAGAAGAACGCAGAAAAACCGACGCCACGGATCAGTTCAATAGCAACCGTGCGCACCAGTTGATCTTCCGTCGCAAATTTAACGAAGAACTGCAAAACTGGCTAGACGAAATGCGTTCAGACGCATACATTGAAATCTTCCAGCCAGAGACCAATCGAGGTTAATTCTAATTGAGCACTAAACGTATTGCCGTTACCCCTGGCGAACCCGCAGGTATTGGCCCCGATTTAGTCGTACAACTCGCTCAGCAGGCTTGGCCTGCTGAGTTAGTCGTTTGTGCGGATCCAGAATTACTTGCGAGCCGTGCGAAACGACTCGGTTTGCAAGTGACTTTCCGCCCTTACCAGCCAAATCAAGCTCCTAAGCCACAAGAAGCGGGCACATTAACCATAGCGCCCTTTAAATTAGTGAGCGAATCGATTTGCGGTCAGCTCGATGAGCAAAACAGCACTTATGTAGTTGAAACCTTGCGTTATGCGGGCGAAAAAAACATGAGCGGCGAGTTTGATGCTGTCGTGACAGGCCCAGTGCATAAAGGCATTATCAATCAAGCAGGTATTTCCTTTAGTGGCCATACTGAGTTTTTTGCCCATCAAGCAAATTGCCCCGATGTAGTGATGATGCTGGCAACGCCGGGTTTGCAAGTGGCACTCGTGACCACCCATATTCCTCTGGCCTATGTTGCAAAAGCCATAACACGCCAACGCTTACAGCATATTATCAAGATTCTACATGCCGATCTCATCAGCAAATTTGGCATAGTTTCACCGAAAATTTATGTCTGTGGTCTCAATCCACACGCTGGTGAAGACGGCCATTTAGGGCGTGAAGAAATCGACGTGATTATTCCTGCACTCAACGAGTTGCGTGAAGAGTTCCAAATGAATATTGTCGGCCCATTACCGGCCGATACTCTGTTCCAACCTAAATATTTACAGGACGCCGATGTCGTCTTGGCCATGTACCATGACCAAGGACTTCCCGTTCTCAAGTCACAAGGATTTGGCAAATCGGTAAACATCACCTTAGGTTTACCTTATATTCGTACCTCGGTTGACCATGGTACGGCGCTCGATCTCGCGGGTACAGGCAAGGCCGATATTGGCAGTTTTGTCTGTGCTCTGAATAAAGCCATTGAGTTATCCTCAAAGAACTAAACGATTACATTATTAATGAGCAACAAAGTACATTTAGGCCACACGGCCAGAAAGCGTTTCGGACAAAACTTCCTTACCGACGGCAATGTGATTGACCGCATTGTGGGTGCAATTGCACCCGATAATCACCATGTGATGGTCGAAATCGGCCCTGGCCTTGGTGCCTTAACAGAACCTGTAGCCGATGCTGTGGATAATCTGACTGTCGTCGAACTCGACCGCGATCTGGTTGAACGCTTACATCAACACCCAGTCCTTAAAAATAAACTGACTATTCACCAAGGTGATGCACTGCAGTTTGATTTTGGCCAACTGAGTGTGCCTGGCAAAAAGATGAAAGTATTTGGTAACTTACCTTACAACATTTCAACGCCGCTGATGTTCCACCTGTTCGAATTTGCCGAACAGATTGAAACCATGCACTTTATGCTACAAAAAGAAGTGGTACTGCGCTTATCGGCAAGCCCAGGCTGTAAAGCCTATGGCCGTTTAACGGTCATGGCACAATACTTCTGCCAAGTAGTTCCGGTTCTCGAAGTGCCGCCCCACAGCTTTACCCCTGCGCCTAAAGTGGACTCAGCAGTCGTACGCTTATTGCCATACGCCGTAAAGCCGTTCCCTTGTAAAGATGTGACCGTACTACGCCACCTTTGTACTACCGCATTCAACATGCGTCGTAAGACTCTGCGTAATAACTTAAAGCACATGTTATCTGACGATGAGTTCGAGCAGTTAGGGATTGACTCAAGTCAACGCCCAGAACAGATTAGCGTGCAGCAGTATGTTGCTATGGCTAACATGGTTTGCGATAAGAAAGCATAAATATGTCAGGGCACTTAGGTGCCCTTAGACCAGAGCCTAGGAACAAGAATGAGCGCATTGGACACCTCCATTCGGGTCGAAGTCAAAACTGAGTATATAGAGCAGCAGTCCTCGCCCGAGGATGAAAAGTACCTCTTCAGTTACACCATCACTATCATCAATTTAGGTGAGCAAGCGGCTAAACTTGAAACTCGTCACTGGATAATCACTGATGCCAATGGCAACACCAGTGAAGTCCAAGGTGCCGGTGTTGTCGGTGAAACGCCAACCATAGCGCCGAATACTGCCTATCAATACACCAGTGGTACTGTGCTCGATACGCCACTTGGCATAATGCACGGCACTTATGGTATGGTCAGCGAATCGGGTGAGCGTTTCCAGGCGACAATCCGTCCCTTCCGTTTAGCGACCCCAGGCTTACTACATTAATATCGTTAGGAAAGGGGTACTGTGGCGCATTATTTTGTTGGTGATATTCAAGGCTGTTTCGCTGAGTTACAAAAATTACTAGCTAAGGTCGATTTTAATCCTTCCCGCGATGAACTCTGGGCTGTAGGTGATCTTGTTGCACGTGGACCTGACTCCTTAGCTACGCTAAGGTTTTTTCGCTCCTTAGGTGATTCCGCTAAAACGGTTTTAGGTAACCACGATCTCCATCTAATGGCATTACACGGTAAGCTCAAGCGCGCTAAGCCCAGCGATAATCTCACTGAAATTCTAGAATCCCCCGATATCTCAGCCTCAATTGACTGGCTGAGACAACAACCTCTTATGCGTGAATTACCTGAACACCAACTCATTATGAGTCATGCGGGTGTACCACCCCAGTGGTCGCTGGAGGTATTAAGAGAAGAATCCGCACTCGTCAGTCGCGCCCTCAAGCACGATGATTATCTTGAGACATTAATAAGCCAAATGTATTCAGATACCGCCGAGCAATGGGATCCAAGTGCAATTGGCATAGAGCGCTTACGTTATTGCATCAATGCATTAACACGCATGCGCTATCTTTATGTCGATGGCCGACTTGATTTTGATTGCAAACAACCTCCTGAAAACTGTACTAATCCACAACTCAAACCTTGGTTTGAGTTTGCTTCGCCGCTGCGCCAGAGTCATACCTTAGTATTTGGCCATTGGGCTGCGCTGATGGGCAAAGTCGACGATACTAAATTAAAGGCTTTAGATACAGGCTGTTGTTGGGGTGAGCACTTAACCTTATGGCATCTTGAAAAAGACCAAAAAATTACGCAAAAAAAGTTAAAAAAGAGTTAAACTAAAACAGCTTAAAGTCGATAACAGACTGAGCCGCCTAACCCTGAATATCACCCTGTTTTCATTTGGAAAAATATAATAAAAATCGGAGTATCCTATGAAATTTAATGTAGCCACCAGAGTGATTGGCGGATTTGGTATTGTCACACTTTTACTCGTGTTACTAGGATTTACATCTTATTTAACCAACAATAGCCTAAAAGCCAGCTCTGCTATGATGCAAGAGTTAAGCTTGCCCGCGCTGAAATCGACAAACCACCTTAGTGAAGCATTGAGTGAGCAACAAAGACAAATCCTCATTGCCTATAACACCCCTAGATCGGCAAATATCCCGAATATTCGTAAAGTGTTCGAAGACCACGGGACTCAGTTCAAAAACGAAATTGCCACCCTCACTCAGTTAGTCAAGAGCCAGCAGAATCTATCTTCTTTAATTGCCCAATTAAGCGGCAGCTTTGCCACCTTTGAGCGAGATAGTATTGCCATGATCGCCGAACGTGAGGCCTCATTGAGCAAGCAAGAACAGCTCGTTGAACTAAAGAAAAAGCTCGAAAATGCCGCCGATGATGCCTCATCAGAACTGCTCGATATTGTTGATTTAGAAAGCAGTCAGAATCCCGATGAGCAGAGTCTTGCTGCATCAGCCAGCGCTATTGATACTAGTCTCGGAAATATCATCACTACTATTGCAGATTTAGTAACGAATGACGAAGACAGTAAGCACGAACTGATCTCAAAGGAACTTGACTACATTATCAGCGAAACCAAGAACAAACTTGAATATGTGAATCGTCACGGTCAAGGTATTGTCGAAGCGGATACCTTAAGCTCGGTCACTAAAGATATCGAAAAAGTATTAGCGCTCGTCACAGGTCCGCAATCTATGTTGCAGCTAAAATCGAGTCAGCTCTCCCACTCCAAAGAAGCTGTGATAAAACTAGGCATTATCGAAAAAGATGTGAAAGTCATCAATTCCAACATGAATGATGTCAGCGATAACATCGAACTTGTTGCCGCGAACATGAGCAATGACACCATAGCCAAGATTGACTCTGCCAGCATACAAACCATGATTGTCGTGTTAATAGCAATCGTTGTCGCAGTGATTGTGAGTTTTGCTGTGGTGAATCCGTTAAAACGCTCACTCAGCCAAGTGAACAATGCCCTTAACGTCTTAGCCTCAGGCAACCTTACCCATAAACTAGATGATTCTGGACACGATGAATTTGCCGAACTAGCAAAAAACTGTAATCGTCTCGTCGATAGCTTACGCAGTTTAATCATAGGTATTCTAGATAGGTCAAATCAACTTGCCGCGGCAGCCGAACAAACATCAGCAATCACAGCGCAAACCACCTCAGGCATACAAGAACAAAAAAGCCAAGTTGACCAAGTGGCTACTGCGACAACTGAACTTAGCTCTAGTGCTCAGCAGGTGTCTTTAAGTGCCAATCAAGCCCTTGAGCAAATCAAACAGGCTGATCAAGAAACTCAGCACATGCGTGCCATTGCACAAGAGAACAAACTGACTATTTTGGCTTTAGCCGATGAAGTGGCCAAAGCGGGTGTTGTGATTAATAAAGTGCAGTCGGACAGCGCCTCTATTGGCTCAATTTTGGATGTGATCCGTGGTATTGCAGAACAGACTAACCTACTCGCCCTTAACGCCGCTATTGAAGCCGCCCGTGCGGGTGAACAAGGTCGTGGTTTTGCGGTAGTTGCCGATGAAGTGCGTAGTTTAGCCTCACGCACTCAAGTGTCGACCCGAGAGATCCAACAGATGATCGAAGTGTTGCAGCAAGGTGCAGAGCAAGCCGTTGCCGCCATGGATATGGGGCGTGCTCAAGCCAACGCCTGTGTTGAAAAAACGGAGCAAGCCAACATTGCCCTCGAGACCATTAGCCAATCTGTGCATAAGGCCTATGATTCTGGCACCCATATCGCCCATGCTGCGCAGGAACAGAATTTAGTAAGCCAGCAAGTTTCTGAAAAACTAGAGCATATTGCAGCAATTTCAGAAGAAACCGCTATCGGTGCAGATCAAACGGCTCAGTCTAGCCATCAAGTCGCCAAATTAGCCGAAGAACTCCAAGCTTCGGTCGGTGAATTTAGAGTCTAATGTTTATCACCACTAAAACCTAGGGTCGCTTAGCGGCCCTTTCTTTTGAGACGAATTCACTTGCCTATCTTACTGACGACTCGAACTGTCCGGCCTTTGCACAAATTAAGACCATAAAAAATGCCAAACTTAAGTTTGGCATTTTTATCTAGCTTAATGCTAGATACTTGATATTAGACGTTTAATATAACGTAGCAGCAAATAGGGCTAAAGTGCCGCTAAGTTCAAATCCGCATTACTCTTCTTCACCGCCAGCAGCAGCGCCAAGACGCTCTTTCACTGCAGCGGTAATTGGGCTAGCACCATGACCGTTTGCTTCAGCCCAAGCTTGGATAGTCATCCCATCAGCTTCAGCAACACTCAATTCAGTCGCCGACAAACGCTTAGCCACAAACTCACCGGTATCGTTCGCACTCGCACCGTAAGCGGTGCGCAATAGACTTGCACCATCGCAACTGATACCACTGTAAATCTGACGTAACTTAACGCGGCTTTCTTTTAACTTTTTACGTAAGCGGTTTTTGTCATTAGCTTTTACATAATCACAAAGACTCGCTACGAGTGGATCTTCCCCCGCAACGGCAGAGGTTGGTACAGCAATAGAACTAAATCCAATCAACGCAGCCAAGGCCACAGGCATAAGACGCATCCGATACTCCTTAATACTTTCTTATAGTTTTATTATCAATTCTGTATGGGCTGCATCTATTGTCTAAATGATATTGACCTCTTGGCTTTAGCTCTCGTTCGAAATCTAGGATAACGAAATAGGCTATCTCTTTCCGTGAAAACTAAATGTCCGATATGATGCAATACGTTAGATAAACTGACGCCCCATACACACAGGGTACACAACAGAAGCTGCAATTTAACATTTTTTTACCAAATTGATAAAGCGATATTCCAAACCAGCCGCATTTATACTCGCCAAAGATTCAGTTTCCTTCCAAGTCCCATCGTCCCAGTGGGGGAAAAATGTATCGCCTTCCACCTCAAGATTGATTTGCGTCAAATATAAGATATCGGCGCAGGGCAATAACTCGGCATAAAGCT
Source organism: Shewanella sp. DC2-4 (assembly GCF_013248875.1). Classification (NCBI taxonomy): domain Bacteria; kingdom Pseudomonadati; phylum Pseudomonadota; class Gammaproteobacteria; order Alteromonadales; family Shewanellaceae; genus Shewanella; species Shewanella sp. DC2-4. The sequence goes on from NZ_JABRVR010000002.1 coordinate 3,236,740, forward strand.
GGCCACCACCTATCACCACTAACTCTTCACACTCACCAGCAGCTTGTTTGGCTGCATCAAACGAGGTCACACAGGTCACCCCCTCAATCACAAGATCCGTTTGGCGTGAAATCACTATGTTATGTCGACCAGGAAGGGGCCTACCGATTGACTCAAAGGTCTTACGTCCCATCACAACAGGCTTGCCTAGGGTCATCGCTTTAAAGTGACGTAGATCTTCTGGAAGATGCCATGGCATTTTATTATCTTTTCCGATGACTCGATTGTTTGCCATCGCGGCTATCATAGCAATGCGCATGCTCACTCCTGTTTTATAGAAATAGAATTATTGAATGACGGGACGGGTCCTGAAATACAGCAAACTCGGCATGGCCAAACCCACAGCTAACGCCCCTAGAATAAAGACAGTTTTGAGGCCATTACTAATCACTTGCCCCGTCAGTTCAGGACTGACTTGAGATTGAGCGGTCAATTGCACTAAGGCAATCACAGTATTAAATGCATAAGTGCCGAGGGATCATAGGAATAATCGCGGCGACAGCATACATTAAAGGTGGCGCTAAGTGGCGCTTACCAAACCCTATGGTAATAATCCCTACTAATGCCGCTGCGGCGAAGGTTGCCCACTCGATTGGCAGACCAAACTGTAACATTAAAGTACGGGAACTATGGCCAATGGCTCCCGCTAAAGCGCAGTAAGGAAGAAATCGTTTAGGAACATTAAATACCATAGCAAATCCTACGGCGGGGATGGCAGAGAAAAAAGCATCGTGCAAAAGAGCTATCAATAATTCCATCATAGGAAAATTCCGCCGATCTGCATCGCAATCGTAATGCCAATCACAGAAGAAACGGTCAGCAAAGTAGCATGACCCCAGCGGGATATACCGACATTCATGTGCCCTTTTACCATGTCGGAAATCGCATTAATCATCGGAAAACCCGGCACTAACATCAGCACACTCGCTGCCATAGCAGCCTTAGGAGTTTCGCTTAACTCAAACAAATAACCCGTTTGAGCCAGCATACTGGTGACGAAAGCAGTGATGGCAAAATTGACTAATAAATTAAAATGCCGCTTAGCAATTGCTAAACGTACCGACATACCCACTGCCGCGGCAAAAAAAGTAATCACGCATGCAGTGAGATCACCATTAAATAAATGACAGAAGCTAGCGCACGACAGGCCAATCATTAATACCACTAAGCTAGGAGGATAGGTTTTAGGTTCAATCCGCGCCAAACGTTTACGCACTTCATTTGGGCCATACAGCCCCTTTTCCGCGAGTAAACAGATACGTTGCAATTCACAGACGACTGTCATGTTAATGCCATGCTCACGAATACGACGAGTAGTTGTGATACAGCGACCATGAACCAAACTGGTTAACACGAGGGAATTAGAGGAAATAGAGAGTTCTACGCTGGCAAGACCTAAAGCCTGACCTAGACGCTGGCTGATTTCTTCAACTAAATCAGATTCCGCGCCGTAGGCCAGTAGCAATTGTGCAGCACGCACAACTTGCCGAGTAATATCATTTTGAGTATCAGCGTACACAGAACTCTCAAAACTCAAAGATTACTATTATCTTTGGTAAATAACTTCTACGTCGTAGTCGTCATCATCAAAGTCGTCGTCATCATCTTCATCAACATAATCTTCATTCAATGAATCAAGGTTTGCTTGATGATAATTATCCCACTTGAACTCAACTTCACTATCTGGGTCGACTTCATTGTCTTCAGGTGGAAGACTCGCAATATAATCGAGGAGTTTTAATGCCAACTCACTGGTACCGTCGCGGTTATAGGCGGAGATAGTATAAACATCGCCTTCCCAACCCATTTCTTTAACGATACGATCAACCTTCTCTTGCAGCTCTTCTTCAAGCAGCAGATCGGTTTTGTTAAAGACTAACCAACGCGGCTTACTCGCCAACTTTGGAGAATATTTCTCAAGCTCACCTACGATAGCGCGCGCAGACTCAACCGGATCGGTTCCGTCAATCGGCTCAATATCTATGATGTGCAGCAGAATACGACAACGCTCAAGATGCTTTAAGAAGCGAATACCTAAACCCGCACCATCGGCAGCGCCTTCGATGAGACCAGGAATATCCGCAATCACAAAGCTTTGTCCAGGACGTGGATTAACCACACCTAAGTTAGGCACCAGTGTTGTAAACGGATAATCAGCCACTTTCGGCGTTGCACGGGAAACCGCACGAATGAATGTCGACTTACCCGCGTTAGGCATGCCAAGCAAACCAACGTCAGCCAGCAGTAACAACTCTAATTTAAGGCTACGAACTTCACCGGGTGTGCCTAACGTCTTTTGACGTGGGGCACGGTTAGTACTGCTCTTAAAACGAGTGTTACCTAAACCATGGAAACCACCTTTGGCAACCAATAGCTTTTGACCGTGGGTTGTTAAATCCCCAAGGACTTCTTCAGTATCATGATCGACCGCGCGAGTACCAACAGGAACTTTTAAGATCAGATCTTTACCGCTATGACCAGTACAATCACGGCCACGACCATTTTCGCCACGTTCAGCCATGTGAAAACGTTCAAAACGGAACTCGATCAAAGTGTTGAAGTTTTCGTCAGCCTGCAGAAAAACACTGCCACCGTCGCCACCATCACCACCATCAGGACCACCATCAGGTACATACTTTTCGCGCCTAAAGCTAACACAACCGCTACCGCCGTCGCCTGCTTCGACCCTAATTACTGCCTCATCGACAAACTTCATACTTACTCCTGGCACCACTGAATGAAGCAATTATACCGTCTAACTTCATTGGTCGCCAAAAAACTCGAGATACTTTGCTCCCAATCTTACCTGTCAATGCTCATTCTTGGTAATCATTTACCAACTCAAGCATCTACACGGCGTAAATAGAAGCACAAAAAACAGAAAGCCCCACCAATGGCGGGGCTTTAACAGTATAAGCTAGGTTCGAAAGTTAAGCTTCGATGCTAATAAACTTACGGTTATTAGCGCCTTTAACTTCGAATTTAACTTTACCGTCAGTCAGAGCAAACAGAGTATGGTCACGACCAATACCTACGTTTACACCAGCGTGGAATTTAGTACCACGTTGACGAACAATAATGTTACCAGCTAGAACTGATTCACCGCCAAAGCGCTTAACACCTAGACGTTTACTTTCTGAATCGCGGCCGTTACGAGTAGAACCGCCAGCTTTTTTATGTGCCATGAGTTAGACTCCTATTATGCGTTGATAGCAGTAATTTTAACTTCAGTGAACCACTGACGGTGGCCCATTTTCTTGTCGTGGTGCTTACGACGACGGAACTTAACGATAGTAACTTTATCGCCACGACCGTGACTTACAACTTCAGCAACGACTTTACCGCCAGCTACTAAAGGAGCACCAACATGCACTGTTTCGCCATCAGCGATCAAAAGAACTTGATCGAACTCGATAGTTTCGCCAGTTGCAACTTCTAACTTTTCTAAACGTACTGTGTGGCCTTCAGCTACACGGTGTTGTTTACCACCACTTTGAAAAACAGCGTACATAGCTATTTTACTCCAATTCCTAACACGCGGGCTCATTCTTGGATGAGGCAGGGTGCTACAAAAACTTTATTGACAATGGGCGCGGAGTCTACGCGAAGAATCTAACTCTGGCAAGCCCTAATTAGGAAAGAATAAAAAAAGACCGGATTAACTCTCACATTAGTTGAGCTAGTGCTGTCATATGTCAGAATTTTAGGTAAAATTCATTTCATTATAACACGTGAGCCTAAACAGGGGCCGGGTACGTAATGACCCCACAACCAGAGTCTATTATGGATTTAAACGCTATTCGTCAACTGGCTGACACTGATATGCAAGCAGTCAATCAGCTGATATATAAACAGCTTGAATCAGATGTCGCCCTAATTAATCAATTAGGTTTTTACATTATTAATGGTGGTGGTAAACGTCTTCGTCCTCTGCTGTCGGTTTTAGCCGCACGTGCGGTGAGCTACGAAGGCGAAGCACATCTTAAGCTAGCGGCGATTATTGAGTTTATCCATACAGCCTCATTGCTCCACGATGATGTCGTTGATGAATCGACGTTACGCCGCGGACGAGAAACCGCCAATGCACTGTTTGGCAATAGTGCCAGTGTGCTAGTCGGGGATTTCCTTTATACCCGCTCATTCCAGATGATGACTGAACTTGACAACATGAAAGTGCTCAGAGTGTTAGCTGATACGACTAACGTGTTGGCCGAGGGCGAAGTCTTACAGCTGATGAATTGCAATGACCCAGACACCACTGAAGAAAGCTATATGCGGGTCATTTATTGCAAAACAGCCAAGTTATTTGAAGCCGCGACGCTACTCGCGGGCGTGCTAGCAGGTGCAACGCCTGAGCAAGAAACCGCCTTAGGCAACTATGGTAAGTATCTCGGCACCGCCTTTCAGCTTACCGACGACTTACTCGACTATACCGCCGACAGTGACGAGCTAGGAAAGAATATTGGCGATGACCTTGCCGAAGGTAAACCGACTCTGCCACTCATCTATGCCATTGCCCATGGCACAGACGAAGAGAAACAGCTCATACGTCAAGCAATTGAGCAAGGTGATGGTACTCAGGCCATAGATAAAATCGTAGCAGCACTGCACCATTGCGGCGCGTTAAACTACACCCAACAAAAAGCAATTGAAGAATCAGAGAAAGCCATCGCGGCATTATCTGCTTTACCCGATAGCGACTATAAGCAAGCCTTAGTAACGCTAGCTAAGATTTCGGTCGACAGAAACCACTGATTGCTAACTAATGTAGTTTCGCCCCAAAAAATAAAGGTCTTACTCAGTAAGACCTTTTTTATTGCTTTAACCGCAATCCTAAAATCAAACCTGCCAAAGGATCGGCGTTTCGCCTCGCTCAAGCAATAATTGATTCACTTGAGAGAAATGCCCACAACCAAAAAAACCGCGATAAGCCGATAAAGGTGAAGGATGTGGTCCTGTGAGCACTTGATGTTGCGGTGCGTTAATCACTTGACCTTTTTTGATGGCATGACTGCCCCAAAGCACGAAGATAATCGGCTGAGTCTGCCGATTTAATAATTCCAGCACCGCAGTCGTAAATACTTCCCACCCAGCTTTGGCATGGGAATGCGCCTTGCCTTGCTCAACCGTCAGCACAGTATTGAGCATCAATATCCCCTGCTCCGTCCATGCGGATAAATCACCATGGGATGGCACAACAAAACCTTCAATATCCGTCGCTAACTCTTTGTACATATTGGCTAAAGATGGCGGTGGTTTTATCCCGCGTTTAACCGAAAAACATAAACCATGGGCTTGATCTGGGCCGTGATAGGGATCTTGGCCAATCAAAACCACTTTGACTTGTTCAAGGGGCGTCATACTAAAAGCATTGAAAACATCAACTTCGGGGGGATAAACCACTTTCCCAGCCCTGCGTTCATTATCAACAAATGCGCTTAGTTGCTGAAAATAAGGCAAAGCTCTTTGCACATCGATAAATGTTTGCCATGTCACCTGAGTCACTATTTTACTTCCTCAATTCTATAATCGGGTTAGCTTAAAAGTCCTAAAGTGGTATGGCAAGTTTGCAGACCTTACTTGCCGCTAAGTAATACCACTAAACCTGCTAGGTCTCACGTTAAGACTTTCAATTTAAAACATTCGAAATTAAGTGATATAGTGCGCCCATTCTCGCACACTCTGATACGTAATGATGATCCAACATTCTGATAAATCAATTCAAAGACATCAAACGGGTTTCACCTTAATTGAACTTGTGGTGGTCATCATAGTGCTCGGTATTTTAGCCGTAGTGGCCCTGCCAAAATTTATCAATGTGCAACAAGATGCGCAAATTGCAACCGTTAAAGCGGCAGGCGGAGGCTTTAAATCAGCCATCAATCTGGCACGTTCCGTATGGGCTGTAAAAGTGGGCTCAGGTCCAAAAGAGGATTTACCCGTATTTGGTACGGCACAATCCGAACAAATAGATTTCAACGCCTTCGGTTGGCCAGCACAACACTATATCCATGGCAATGAGGCCTCTCCGGCACTCGATAATGTTGAAGACTGTATATCGGTATGGGAAGTATTATTCCAAAATGCCCAGCCGAGTGTCTCGCGCTTGAATATTGATGCGACTGAAACCGACTATAAAGCCAGTTATACCGATCCTGGCCAGTGTACTTATTTGTATCGAACAAACGATAAACTGTCGATTAATTATGACTCCCACACAGGAGTCGTCATTACCGACACAGATCCCAATAGTTAATGCCTGACGATTCCTTCTTACACCAATTAAGTTAGAATCGAACTTTAATCTGTTACTTTTTTAGAGTGAACGCCATGACCGACACGAGCAGCACCACCATTTACGAACTTGCCGATCAGTTTATTGCCTTAGCCAATCAGCTAAGCCAACAAGAAGCAGATGTAGGTAAAGTTGGCACAGCACTCCGTTTTGCCGCAGCACGTTTTAATGCCTTCGAAGCCGCGATAAAATCAGCGGATCTCGGTGCAGAAAAAGAGAGCGCATTAGAATGGTTTAGCAATGAATTCAAAGAAATGCTGAGTGACAACTTAGACGACCACATTGCCAATCCACCCATTATCCAAGAAAGTGTGGCAGAAGAAGCTGATAATTCTGTGCAAATGTTTAAAGGCTAATCACGCCTTGATTTAAATGCATAGCCATCAACAAACACGCCATCGATTGATGGCGTGTTTGTTATTTAAAACCAATGATTTTAGATAGATCACTAAAGCGTGTACACCACACGAATCGCCAGCAATATTAATACTACGCCGGACAACTTATCAATTAACCCCGCTTTCTCTCTCAATTTAGGCAACACACTCGAGTGGGATAGTAATAAGGCTATCAAGGTGTACCAAAGACCATCGACCACTAACGGTGTAAAAACAATTAATGCTTTAGCCGTCATGCTGTCGGCGACCATCACAAATTGGCTGAATAACGCAAGAAAAAATAGCATTATCTTAGGGTTGAATAAAGAAATAGCAATCCCATCACGGGCTGCAGTTAAGGTATCCGTCGCCTCCCCTGCAGCCAATTTAGCTTGCATACCGCCATTGGAACGCAGCGCTTGAACTCCCATCCAAGCAAGGTATAAGGCACCGAGAATCGCAATGCCATTAAAGACTAAGGGCGCCTTTTTAAGGACTACGGCTAAGCCCAGTAACGTCACCAGCGCATAGATCCCAATCCCTATCGAGTGTGCCCAAGCACAAACGATACCCTTTCCCCGCCCACCACCTAAAGTATGACGTACTACCATAGTCAAACTTGGGCCCGGCGACATAGCCCCCAAACAACAAATAGCCAATAAACCTAACCAAGTACTCCAACTCATTGATGACACCTTTCGCCGAATAAAAATGCCCACTGCTGGGCCTTAAACTTGCTTGCTATTCTAACATCGCGTCATCAAGGCGTTAACGCTAATAAATCCATTTTCAATAAATGAACAGTCATTTAAGAGAATCCCAAACGCGATAATCCCATAAATTCACACTGATTTAAGCCGTTAACCGCTAAGATTAGCGTTAACCTAAGTCTTTATAGCCAAACCTTAATACCTAAGCCTTCATCGCTATTATCACAAAGGCGATTCTCAATCAGGAAATTTTATGAACACTATAACGCTGATCAGTATTTTTATTCTTTGCCTATTAATAGGTGCGATCTTATTACTGCTTTGGCAAAGACAAAAAGGTAAAACCATACCGCTGACGGTGATTTTTGTGCTGGGATTTTTCGCCTTAGGACTCAGTGCTATTATTGGATTTGTGCACAAAAGCGAGGATTACCAAGCCTATCAAAAACTACAATGGCACACCTTAGCCCCAGAGAAAATCGCGCCTCTGGTTGCCCAAGGCTATACCGTCTTTGTCGATATAACCTCTGATTGGTGCACCATCTGCCAAACGAATAAAGCGGAAGTCACCCACAGGGAGCAAATTGTAAATGCCTTGATGGCCGACAATATCATCCTGATGCAAGGTAACTGGAGTGAGGCGAATAAAACGATTGAAACCTATATGCGCCATGAAGGAGTGCCCGGCACGCCCTACAATAAAATTTATGGTCCAAGCGCCCCTAATGGGATTCTCTTGCCGTCAAAACTCAGTATGAGTGATGTGTTAAATGGTTTAGTTGCCGCGCAAACGAATCGTAACTAAGCCCTAAACCATATTTAGGACGAGTCAAATACGAATAAAAAAGGCTGCATTGCAGCCTTTTTGCTTACTTCACTTCTATTTATAAAAGCCAAATTTCTTGAAAGGTGGGTTAGAAATCGCTTCTATAAATTGGCTTACTCATTAAAAACGGTAATTCACTCGACCATAGTAGAAACCGCCGTTGTAATCGAATGGCCCACTTTCATAATAAACGCCACCAAGTTCACCCAAGGTCCCTTCTTTCAGCTTTTGCGCTTCTTGATCAAATAGATTATTAGCCCCCACCGCCAGGGTTAAGCCATCAAGTAATTGATAGCTCATTTCAAGATCGACGGTCACTGCAGCATCAGCCATTTCAGAGCCCCAGTCAGAGGTATCATCAGCGTGAGTCGCATAGTACTCACCAAAATAGTTACCACGTAGTGACAGGGTTACCTTGTCCCATGACTGTGCCCAAGTTAAGGTGGCACGGTGCGCTGGGATACCATCTTCTAATCGACGAACTTTACCCGCATCGGTCGTTTTAAGATCAAACTTATCAACGCTGGTATCGGTCCAACCATAGGCAAGACTGAATTTAGCATTACCCGACAGGATTTCTGCATCATAGGAGGCGACGATGTCGATACCTTGAGTCGTAGTATCAAAGTCATTGGTGTAATAGCTCACACCTTGGATCAACTCAGGGAACTCAACCCCAGCGGCACGTAAAGCATCATAATCTTTAGCCTCAACATCAATCTTACTCGACTGTGCAATACGGCCCTCTACGCCAATGTTGTAGTAGTCGACCGTTAAGAAGAAGCTTTCGTACTCATATACAGCACCAATCGCATAACTAATCGACTCTTCAGGCTTTAATACTTCACCACCGTAAAATGCCGCAAGCGGATCGGTTGGTGGCGCAATAAAGGTCTGGATCAGTTCACCATCGATGATCGATGTCTGGGTATTCACCACGTTTTCTTGGCCAACCGTTGGTGCACGAAAGCCGGTGCTGTGTGATGCGCGGAACGACAATTCATCCGTTGCAGAATACTGCAACGTCAATTTGTAATTTAACGTATCACCAAAGGTTGAAAAGTCTTCGTAGCGCAGTGCTAAACCGAGTAACCAGTCATCACTTAAATAAGCTTCTAAATCAGTATAAATACCTATGTTATGACGTGAGTTTTTACCCGCAGACTCTGGGCCAAAGCCTTTAAAACCATGCGCACCAATGTTGAAACCTTGGCTAGCATAAGGGCCTGCAATCCACGAGGCTTCATCACCTTGAGAAATCTCAAACGACTCATTTCGCCATTCAAAACCAGAAGCAAAACTAATGTCTTCAATGCCTCCTAAGGTTATGAAGCGCGAGAAATCTAAGTTAACTGTAGTTTCAACTTGCTCATAAGCCCCCGTATCGAAATCCGTCGGGGTATCTAATCCCAGTGATGGATTCAACGAATTTTTAAGACCAAAACTGGCTTTGTTCGCCCCAGTACCAGCACTGAAATCATAATTCCATTCACCGATATCGCCTTTTACACCTGCGAAGAAGGACATATCTTCAATGGTACCGGTGAACTGCGGCGTATAGCCACCTGGAAATATCTGGTTCATAGCAAAGCAATTTGGGTCGGCAACCATCGCCTTGTATGCATCAGTGTCGAGTACGTTGCCGTCACTTCCATCAGCATTTTTAGGGATAGGTACGAGTCCACATGTTGATGGATCACCATTTACAGCGCCCACAAGTAAATTCTGGCCACCATCATTGGAATACACGTTGCTACGATTTTGTGGGTAACGATAATAGAAGCCCCCCACGGCATCACGGGAAGACAGATTACCAAAGGCATAGGCGTGCATGTTGGCATTAATGTCTAAGCCTGAGTTGATGAACACTGAATAGTCATCATTAATCTCAGGATTACCCCACACTTGTGCGGGGTCATTAATCGCGGTATTACCCTGCTCGGCTAAGTTAGCCGCATCAGGACGCTGCACACTACGGCTAGTGGAGTCAGCATTTTTATACTGGAAGCTTAAATTGACGAAGCCATTTTCAGTCACAGGTAAACCGACATCACCTTCGACCGTGGTGGTAGCACCATCACCCTCGTAATATTCTCCTTGGGTCACAGTGATGGAACCACCCTCGGAATTATCTTTTAAAACAAAGTTCATGACTCCGGCAATCGCATCCGACCCATACTGCGCAGCAGCACCGTCGCGCAACACTTCAACTTGCTTTAATGCAGAACCAGGAATAACTGAGATATCAGGACCTTGAGCGCCATCGTTAATACCACCACCCTGGAACGCAATCACAGATGCACGGTGACGACGCTTACCGTTGACTAGCACTAGCGTACTGTCTGATGGCAAACCCCGTAAATTAACGGGACGAACTAAGGTTGCTGCATCACTAATGGGTTGAGCGCGTGAGTTAAACGATGGCACCGAAGTCACTAACATATCAATCATGTCAGTTGAGCCATTCTTTTTAAGGTCGTCACTACTAATAATATCAATAGGAACGGGAGAATCGCCGATTGAGCGTGGCGCAGCACGGGACCCTACAACTGCAATTTTTTCAACGTTCTCATTTTTAACAGCCGTCTCATCTTCTTCTGCTATTGCCTGCGGACTGATTAAACTACCAGACAAGGCTAGAGTAATCGCCAAACTCACTGCACTTAATCCAAACTTCTGCTTCTTTGAGGTCATCATATTCATCCCAACTGCTTATTATTTTTAGAATACCTGACCTGCTTTGTGCGATTCTCGTCCCTAAACCTTGCTACCACGGTCAACGCAAAATCACATTACACAAACATTTTTATAACATAAATTAAACAATATCCAATGTTAAATCAGACTTTTGAATGAATATTAGTCATTTATCTTTTATATCAATTTCTTAGATGAAAATATTTTTTAGAGTATGGAACCAAGTAAAATGTACTCGAACGGCAAAAAGTGTGAGCAGAAAAATCACCAAAGAAAAAATGCTTAAAGGGCATAATCAAAAACACGATATATCGCGTCACAGTACTTAAGGTATACTCAGAAAATACCGCCAAAACCAGAGTAAGACAGATGACCAATAAGATTTCAGTCAATAATGAAAAATCGATAGATAAGCATTTCTTACCGGAAAACCAGTTACTGCTCAACGCTGTCGGCGAAGGTATTTATGGATTTGATTTCAGCGGTAATGCGGTGTTTATCAATCCGGCAGCCGAACGCATGACGGGTTGGAAGAATGAAGAGCTACTCGGTAAAAACATCCATAACTGTCATCATCACAGCCATGCAGATGGCAGTCATTATCCCCAAGAGGATTGTCCAATTTACAACACCTTAAAGGATGGGATCACCCGAGAAATCACTCACGATGTATTTTGGCGTAAAGATGGCAGTAGCTTCCCCGTTCATTACAGTTCCACCCCTGTTTACCGTGACAATCAACTGATTGGCGTAGTCGCGATATTTCGCGATATTAGTATTCAAAAACAAACAGAGCAGTCATTACGCCAAGCCCTAGCCCAAGTACAAGCGCTCTCGGAGCGACTCGCCTCTGAAAATCATTATCTACAGGCAGAGTTGGCAGACAAAACGGGTGATGTGGATATTTCGGGTGCCAGTACAGTGATCCGCCATATGATCCAGCAATTGCACATGGTGGCCAATACCGACAGTACTGTGCTCATTTGTGGTGAAAATGGCACAGGAAAAGAACTCGTTGCCCGTAACTTACATCAGCTCAGTCGCCGCAAAGATAAACCCATGATCAGTGTCAACTGTGCCGCGTTTTCGGCATCTTTACTAGAAAGTGAACTCTTTGGTCACGAGAAGGGGGCATTTACTGGCGCCACAAGCCGCCGTAAAGGTCGCTTCGAACTTGCTCATCAAGGCACACTGTTCCTCGACGAAGTCGCTGAACTCAGTTTAGAAGCCCAATCAAAACTACTGCGAGTCATCCAAGAACAATCCTTTGAACGTCTCGGTGGCAGCGAAACCATTCAAGTGGATATTCGCTTAGTCGCCGCCAGTCACCACGATTTACTCAAGCGAGTCGAACAGGGATTATTTAGGATGGATCTCTATTACCGTTTGAATGTATTCCCTATTCAAGTACCACCACTGCGCGCAAGAATCGAAGATATTCCCGAACTCGTCAGCCATATTCTGCACAACTTGAATCGTAAACTAGGTAAAAAAATTCGTGGAGTGAGCCAAAAAGGGCTACAAAAACTCATGGCTTATACTTGGCCCGGCAATGTGCGCGAACTGCAAAATATCCTCGAACGCGAAGCCATTCTATCCCAAGGAGATATTCTGCAGATCCACGCTATGCCGAGCAATAATCCCTTAGCTCAAACCCAAGGGCAAACCTTAGCGGAAGCGGAAGCGCTGCATATAGAACAAACCCTTAAGCGCTTAAACTGGCGCATATCCGGCCCACTCGGCGCAGCGAATGTCCTCGGTGTGCCCGCAAGTACACTGAGATCGCGAATGAAAAAACTGGGGATCCAGCGTCAATCGAGTGAAATCTAATTCAAAACGAGCACACTAAAAACGCGATATATCGCCAATGTGTGATATATCGTGATCTTTATCTGGCTTTAATCACAAAATAACCATATATATCATAAGGTTGAATCATTCAAAACTTGGCCTAGCGCTTGCTATAGGGAGGCGAATCTTATTTAAGCCGTTAGGACCCTTTATGCCCAAGAGCGAAGTTACCCCAAATTCTCCAAGTGTAAATAAGAGTGTGGGCGCGAAACCTGCCTCAGTAGAGCTACACATTCCGGTTAAAAACCTCTCTACTGAAACCGCAGCAAAGAGTCGTCTCCCCTCTGGCAATATCCATTTCCGTGAGCAAAAAGGTGATTTTCAGCGCCTGCGAACCATGATGAATAGCCTATTGATCGTGATGTTTTTCGCCTTGCCGTTTATCTCTATTGATGGCCGCCAAGCAATACTGTTAGATATCAGCCAACAACAGTTTTTTTTCTTTGGTATCACGCTCTGGCCACAGGACTTTACCTTGCTGGCATGGATTTTTATCGCCGCCGCCTTCGGTCTGTTTTTCATTACCGTATTTTGGGGCCGTGTTTGGTGCGGTTACCTTTGCCCACAAACGGCGTGGACCTTTATCTATGTGTGGATAGAAACGCGCATCGAAGGCAGCAGTAATAAACGTAAGCAGCTCGACAAAGCCCCTTGGTCTAGCAGTAAAATCGGTAAAAGAAGTGCAAAACACTTACTTTGGGGTCTAACAGCTCTGCTCACTGGCTGTGGTTTTATCGGTTATTTTATTCCCGCCCGCGAACTTTATGTGGACATCTTGACGGGTAATGCCAGCTTCTGGGTGACAAGCTGGGTGTGGTTTTTCGCCATTTGTACTTATCTCAATGCGGGCTGGATGCGCGAGCAAATGTGCTTACATTGCTGCCCCTATTCACGTTTCCAAGCTGTGATGTTCGATGCCAACACTAAAACCGTGACCTATGATGCACAGCGCGGTGAAGCCCGTGGCCCTCGCAAACGTAAACAAGAGAACAATCAAGATAACCATACTTTAGGTGACTGTGTTGACTGTAATTTGTGTGTCGAAGTTTGCCCGACAGGGATAGATATTCGTAACGGCTTGCAATATGAGTGCATTAACTGTGGCGCCTGTGTCGATGCCTGTAATGAGACTATGTTGAAGTTCGATTACAAGCAGAATCTTATCGGCTATATGAGTGAAAATGATCTTAAGGGAGTGAATTACTCCTATTGGCGCTCGCCGCGTTTCTTAGGCTACGGTGCAGCGGTCATTATCATGTTTATCGTCATAGGGTTAGACTTAAATAGCCGCAGCGAGATCCAGCTTAACGTGATCCGTGATCGTCAAAGCTTGTACCGTGAAACCTCGGATAATAAAGTTGAAAATACCTATCAGCTGAAGATCCGCAACAAGACACAAGATACTAAGCAATATCAACTCGCCGTCGACAGTGAAATGCCCTTTAGCTTGATTGCCGATCCTATTATTACCTTGGCAGCGGGTGAACAAGTGGACTATCCCGTCACAGTATTAGCCGATAAGGATGCCATCCCCTCGGGGCGCAAAATTATCCAATTCTCGGTGACGGATGTTAAACAGCCAACACAACAAGTGAGCCAAGAAACCGGATTCTTCAGTCCTTAGCACTAAGCTTTTAGCGCTTAATATGAGTTACCGTAACATTGGTCATCATCAAATTAACTAGCCAATCGGCGCTTGAGGAATCAACTCAAGCGCCGGTTAAAGGCAGATATTCATCCCCAAAGACAACCAGATCTTTAACGTCTCATACATCGGAATTAAACCTTAAACGCCTACAAAGCTGAAAATTTCCCCGTTAAACGGCGCATAGACAAAGCAAATTGAGCACATTTAATCTTAATCCTTAGAAACATAACGGTTACAAATTTTAAATTGTCTTTCCTTCAACTCTTATTTAGGTTTTGTGGTTCATTAGATAACTAAGATTCTAAGATAACTAAGCTATAGTTAAGCACTTAGCTTTAGAGTAAAAATACTATTTGTTACATAAAGATACCGTTATTGGCATAAAGATGTTTTTCGCGATAAGCATTGACCTCTAGTGCTAACACCCTCTAATCTAAACACCTGTTTAACTCCAAAATAATAACAACTAATAAACATCATCTTTGAGGTAGTTCAGCATGGCATACGATCAAGACTCTCAACTCAAACTAAACTACTCATCACTGGTCGATCTGATCGAGAAAACCAGCCTGCGTTACGGTGATAAACCCGCCTATGCCTGTCTCGGTAAAACCAGCAGTTTTAACGAGATAGAACGCGATTCTCGTTACTTTGCCGCCTATTTACAAAATACGACCACACTCAAACCGGGCGATCGCATCGCCATTCAATTGCCTAATATCACCCAATTTGTCATCGCGGCCTACGGCGCAATCAGGGCTGGGCTTATCTTAGTTAACACTAATCCCCTATATACCGAGCGTGAGCTCATCCATCAGTTCAATGATTCTGGTGCCAAAGCGATCGTGGTGTTATCCGATCTATTACCGACCTTAGCCAAAGTCATCGACAGCACCAAAATAGAATACGTCATTTCAACCCACCCTTTAGATTTGATCGATCCGCACGTACAGCCTAAGACAGGCCTGAAGAATGTGGAGTTTTGCCAAATTTTAAAACAAGGCGCAGAACTCCCCTTTAGCCGATTTATCTCAAATCTCGACGACCTCTCGGCGTTGCAATATACGGGCGGCACCACTGGATTATCTAAAGGTGCCATGTTGACCCACGGCAATATGCTCGCTAATGCGGCGCAGGTAAAATCCCGCATCGCGAGCGTGATCACCGAAGGAGAAGATATCTTCGTTGCACCGCTACCGATTTACCATATTTATGCGTTTATGGTGAACTTAGTGCTGTATTTCGAGTGTGGCGGCTGCTCGGTATTAATTCCAAATCCACGGGATATTAGCGGCTTAATTAAGACACTCGCCAAATATCCCTTCACTGGATTTGCAGGACTCAATACTCTGTTTGTCGCCCTATGCCATCAACCCGAGTTTAAAGCACTCGATTTTAGCCATTTAAAAATCACCATCTCGGGCGGCACAGCACTGACGGCCGCTGCGGCCAACATTTGGCAACAGACGACAGGCAACATGATCAGTGAAGGTTATGGGCTATCTGAAACTTCGCCGGTGATTTCACTCAATGCACCCGGTTATCAAAAACTAGGCACTATTGGTAAACCTGTGATTGGCACTGAGGTTAAACTCTTAGATGAAAACGACATTGAAGTGCCCTTAGGTAAGGCCGGAGAATTAGCTGCACGCGGCCCACAAGTCATGCGGGGATATTGGAATAATCCGCAGGAAACCGCCAATGCTATGACTCAAGAGGGCTTCTTTAAAACTGGGGATATTGCCATAGCAACAGCAGAAGGTTTCCACCAAATAGTTGATCGTAAAAAAGATATGATCATAGTCTCAGGTTTTAATGTCTATCCCAACGAAGTGGAAAACGTCCTAGCAAGCCACCCTAATGTGATCGAATGCGCCGTGGTGGGAGTAAAAGATGAGCACTCGGGCGAAGCGGTTAAAGCCTTTATTGTGCTAAAGGATGATAGCCAAGATCATCAACAAGCTAAAGAGGCCATTCTAGCCTATTGCCGCGAGCAGTTAACCGCCTATAAATTGCCAAAAGTCATTGAATTTATGACGCAATTACCTAAAAGTACCGTAGGCAAAATTCTGCGCCGCGAGCTAAAAGATAAAGCTTAAAAACCGCATTTAAAGGCAAAGCTAAGAAACAAAAACACAATAAAAGACCCAGTAAGCTAGCCTGAGCGTTTCAGCTAGCAACTGGGTTTTATTTTACCTAAATGGTCTCATTCAAGGTGCTGGCATTGGCCTCTTCGGTTAACAATTGCAGACTGGCAAATTCACGATATAACGCATTAGATTGCATTAACTCTTGATGGCGACCGCAGGCGACAACCTCACCCTTATCAAATACAAAAATCCTATCGGCATTGATTACCGTCGATAAGCGATGGGCAATAATCAAGGTGGTTTTACCCGCCATCAATACGTCCAACGCTTGCTTCACTTTCTGCTCGCTTACCGCATCTAAGGCGCTGGTTGCTTCATCGAGTAACAATATCGGTCTGTCGGCTAAAATAGCCCGCGCAATGGCAATACGTTGCTTTTGTCCACCAGAAAGCCGCACACCACGCTCACCTAAATAGGTTTGATAACCTTCAGTAAACTCGCTAATAAACTCGTGGGCACGGGCCGCAATACAGGCATCTATCACTTCTTGCTCGGTGGCATCGACTCGACCATAACGCACGTTTTCAAGTACGCTAGTCGCAAAAATCACCGAGTCCTGCGGCACTAGAGCAAACTGCGACCGCAACTCCTGTGGCAGAAGATTGGCAATATCAATACCTTCCAGTCGAATACTGCCAGCGCTAGGCGCATAAAAGCGTTGCAATAACTGGAACAAGGTACTTTTACCCGCGCCACTTGGCCCGACTAAGGCAACCCGCTCACCCGCGGCAATAGCCATATTGAGCTTTTTTAGCACTAAGGCATCATGCTCTGGATAGGCAAAATTGAGTCCTTCAATCATTAACTCGCCACTGACCTTGGCGGGCAAAGTCACAGGATGAGTTGCAACGGGAATATCCACTTGTGTTTCAGCCAGTTCGATTAAACGTTCGGCGGCGCCAGAAGCCCGCTGAATTTCGCCTATCACTTCGCTAATCGTCGCCACTGCGCCCGCGACCATCACAGCGTAAAACATAAAGGCAGATAACTCACCGCCCGTCATCTTACCCACCATCACATCGTGGGCACCAACCCAAGTCACCATAGCAATCGCGGCGATACTTAAAAACATCACAGTTGAGATCAGCAAGGCACGGTAACGGATCCGGCCACTGGCCGCAGACATGACATCTTCGACGCGGCGATTGAACAAGCTACGGTCTTTATCTTCATGCCCATAGGCTTGCACCGTATGGATTTCATGAAGCGTTTCATCAACATAAGCGCCGAGATCGGCAACCCTATCTTGGCTTTCTCGCGCCAGCGTACGGACTTTACGGCCGAAAAAGATCACCGGCCCTAACACTAAGGGCACAGCCAACAACACCAGCAATGTCATCTTAACGCTAGTGATACCCATCATGACTAAACCACCAAGCACAGTTACGCTAGAGCGCAGCGCCATGGACAGACTCGAACCCACCACAGTTTGTAGCAAAGTAGAATCGGCGGTAAAACGGGAGATCACTTCACCAGTGCGCACCTTAGCGTAAAAGGCGGGAGAGAGTTTAAGCAGTTGATTGTAAACCGTTAGACGAATATCGGCGCTGACCCGCTCGCCAAGCCAAGTCATCAAGTAGAAGCGGCAAAACACAGCTGTGCCACTGACGGCGGTAATTCCGAGCACTAACAGTATGATTTCATTCAGCCGCTGCGCATTATCCCTTACAAAGCCTTCATCGACCATCAAGCGCACACCTTGGCCCAATGATAACCAAGCGAGCGACCCTATCATCAAGCAGATAATCGCCGCGACAACTTTCAGTTTGTAGGGTTTAAGAAAACCCATAATCCAAGGCAATACCGATCTTTGCTGCGCCGAGGTCCATTTAGCCTTTGATGTATCAGCGCTTGTTGTAGACGTGACTGGAATTAACTTTTCGGGCAATGGCTCAGCCCCCGCTTTAATGGGTTCGGAAGATTTGGCGAGTTCAGCTGTAGGCTCGGTCACGGGTGGCATCCTTGAGGTAGGTAAGGCAATTCAAATATAACATCAGCATGAATGGGATCATCTGCAGCCGTTAACCGCGCAGCATTACTTAAAGCATATAAGTGAGATGCTACCTCTTGCAGTGGAATTCAAGGGCTGTGTGGTTTTACTCAAAAGAAAAGCATAAAACAAACCCGCAGCGAGTGCGGGTTTGTTTTATTACAATAGCTTGACGCGGCTTAAGCGACTTGCTTGTTTTCCGGCGTTTTTGGCGTGCCGTGGTGGCCATCGCGCTTCCAATCCACATCTAACAACTCTGCGCCGCTCAGGCTAAATGCTTGGCCAAAACCTTTGACGTAAAGACCCTGATGAGGCGCGAGCTTATATAAGTTAAAATCGGTTAACGCCGCAAGGTTATCGGACATTTCGCCAAAACGTGCCGATAACACACCAACACCTTTGCTGAAGTCGGGCGTATCGCGGGGCACTGCCTCGGCAATCGCATCGAAGGTTAAACGCTTGCGGGCAAAAACCGATTTGGCCGCAGTTTCGTCTTCAACTAACATCACAGAGACCTTAGATGAGTGCTTTAAATTATGACCGTGACGGGCTAAGTCACTCACCAAAATATAAAAACCATCATCTGCCAGTGCGAAGGGCGCATAGCTCGCATTCGGCTGGCCATCTGTACCAATGGTGGCTAGTTGCAAGGTCTCGCGCTGCTGTTTAAAGGCTTCGATTTCGGGTAAGAGTTTGTCTCTTAAACGCTGTTCTTGTTCGGTAATTTCAGGCTTCATTTACTGTTTTCCTTAATACTTTTGTTAATGCTGCAATTCAGAGGTGTGATTGCACCGAGGCAAAGGCTGTCGCGAGCGCTTTAAATTGGCGAACTTGCTCAGGAAACAGTGCTCTTTGTTTATCACGGCCTAAATACACTTTGAACACCACCTCACCTTCACTGCCGAAAAAGTTAATCGAATGGCTCTCGCTGCCTCTAAAAGGTCTGCTGATCAAAGCGATACCACTCATGGCATCTAATTTGAGATGACCATGCAAACCGTCCCCCTTGCTGTAGAGGTTGTAATAACCGTGGGCGTATTTTCCCTCGGGGAAATCTCCTTTAAATTCAAATACGCTGCCAGATAACATCACAATAGTGGTTAACTTTCCCCATTTGGGTAAGGCTTGCAGTAATGTATCGAGCTGAGTTAACGGAACAAACACCACTTGTTCGGGCGGCAGCGCTGCAACCACTTCGAGCTCGGCAATGCCTAATTCACTGGCGAGCTGCGCTGGCATTAAATCAGCTTGTTGTTCAAATCGTTGTCGCAATTGCGCCTGTTGCTCACTTAGCTGACGTTGCTCAGAGTTTAAATCTGGCGCGACATTGAGCTCGGTATCGAGTGTCATCTTCATTTTACTGTCTCCAGCGGTAGTGACTATTGAGTGGCTTAGAACATATAGCGCGCCGATAACTTCATATTACGACCCGGTTGATACAAGGTTTGCCACGCTTGTTGATACTTCTCATCACCGATATTTTCGATTGCGAAATCCACTCTCACACCCGCCATCGCGCCCATAGTCGGCTCCCACGCTACATACACATCCCATAGGGTGTAATCGTCGTATTTCGCCACTTTAAAGCCGTCAGGCGTATTCGACTGAGTCGCCACATAAGTGACGCGAGTACCGAGTTTCATGTCGCCTTCCATAATGCCTTGGGATAAATCGACATTGAACTTATTGGCGGGTATATTTTCTATATCATCGCCCGTTTGACGATCTTCGCCATGGGTTTGGCCGTAATTCATCGCTAAACGAGTTTGGCCAATACGGTAACGACCGCTAATTTCAAAACCTGTTAAACGTGCATCTTCAACGTTATTCCATGAGGTCGTTTGCTCGAATCCAGGAATGCCACGCCAAGGATTAGACACTTGCTGCACGATAAAATCGTCCACATCGTTACGGAAAACGTTAAACGTTAGCGCCAGTTCATCATCACCCGCTAACTCACTGAAACGTAAGTCCGCTTTGATTTCTTTATTGCGCGCAGTCTCTGCTTTTAGATCCGAATTCACCGCGAAGGTGTTACATAAACCTTGGGGTAAAAATCCGGGGATTGGCGGGATACAATAATGGGTGCCGCTGGAGAACATTTCCTCTACCGTAGGTGCGCGGAAGGCTTGATCGTAACGTGCGCTTAAGGTCAACCAAGGCTGAGTCTGCCACACCAAGCCAAGCGATGGTGATAACTCATTGTCATCTGAGGATAAGTTGAGATTATGGCTGTCATTTTTAAAGCTGTCATAACGCAGACCCGCATCAAGATTTAACGTCTTAGTCAACTCAATATCTGCCCGCGTAAAAGCGCCCCATACTGTGGTTTCGCCATCGATATTATCTGGACGCTGGCCCACTTGGCCCGAATCATCACGCGTCGTTTCTATGGTATCGCGAAAACCATCGACCCCGTAGGTCAACAGAGTATTGCCTAAACGCGAACTGTTATTAAGGTTAATCCCCACAGTGCGGAACTCAGTACTGTCTTGCTGACCTTTCGTAATACGGTCTTCATCGTAGTCGGTACTGTTCCAATACACTTGCATCTTAGTATCCAGATACGGGTTATTAGCAGGATTGAGACTGTAGTTTAGGGTGAGGTTTTTATCGTCAGTCTTGCGGCGCACCAAAGGCACTGAACTACTCACAGCAGCAGAAGGATTGCTCGGTACTAATTCATTGTTTTTGCTGGCTCTTGCAGATAACTCTAACCGTGATGCCTCGTCGGCTTGCCAACCGAATTTAGCTAAACCACTGCTGCCTTGGGATGCACTGTTGTTTAGAGTTTCGTCATTACCAGTTTTTATATTGTTTGAATCGTAATAGGAACCATTGAGTAACCAATCGATGCTGTCTTGTTGACCATAGATAGCGCCACTGGTTTTAGTGCGGGAGCCATTGGTCTCATAACCTTGTTTGAAATAGCCACCAAAGGTCTCATCTGGCGCTAAAAAATCTTGTGCCGACTTAGTATTCTGCGCTACGACACCACCGAGGGCACCACTGCCCCACAAGCTACTGGCAGGGCCGCGCAGCACTTCGATGGATTTGAGCAACTCAGGGTCCATAAAGTAGGTACCTCTGTGACCAGAGCTGGTATTTTGTCTTGCGCCGTCAATTGTTTGCAACACACGATCGCCACTTAAACCACGGATTTCAACCCCTTGAGATGAAGCTCTTGGGCCATTGGTCAACGTAATATTCGCCTCATTTTTAAGGGCATTGGCAACTGATGATGCTTGGGCGACCGTAAGTTGCTCTTCATCCACCACTGCCACGCTACGGCTGGTTTCGGAGGCTTTTTCACTGATGCGTGTTGCACTCACTAATACTTCATCAAACTCTGTTGTGACCAGTTTTTTATCCGCATCCTGTTGAACAACAGGCTTAACACTTTCCTCTGCCGCTAACGTAAAACTTAGGGCCGTACCACTCAGTGCTATCGCCATGGCGATCACTAACGGCTTTTTTTTCATCTCTTCATCCTCAAGTGATATTCAGCTGTTTCCGTACAATTTATTACTGAGCCTAGACTCTCTTTCCAGACGCCAATCCTTTCGAGATTAAGTCTGTTCCAGATTTGGCTCTTTCGAGATTGAGCCTCTTCCAGATCGAGCCCAAGGCAATCAGTACCCATAAAGTAGGATAAATCGTCGGTTTAGCTGCTTTTTAAAGCGCTCATTCGAGCTATTGCAGGCACTCTACCTGAGACAACAAAATAGATCAAATGCAAATCATTATCATTTGCGATCTTGTTTATATTGAGATATCTTAATTAGGAAAATGGCTTTCATTGGAAAAAGAGGTTGCTGTGACACCAAAACGATATCTTGCCTTTGGCGCGTTAACGGTTGCCATCCAGACGGGTGTTATCGCCTCCCAACCCGCTATGACTATGCAGCCAAGCGCCCAATCATCGAGCGTAAACCAAGCATCGCTCACTCCCAGCGCGAATACTGTCACCCTTAATTTTTCTACCGCGACTAGCGCTGCAAGCAACACGAGTGCAGAGCCCATCAAGCAAACAGACGCCAAAGTAGCCACTGTGAACAGTACAGTGCAAAAAAACAGTACAGCGCAAAAAGTATCAACAGCAGAATCTGTCAATAAGGCGGTTATCCCGAAAACTAAAGCTGATCAACGAATTGACAGCCAACTCGCCAAAAAATCTTCAGCAACAAAACCCACGGCTAACAATCATCCGAATACGGACCCTTTAGCGACGAACGCTTTAGAACCAAGTGCTTTAAATCCAAGCGTTTTAGCACATAAGCGACTCGAACAAATTGAACATCAAACAGAACCCAAAACTGCACAAATGGATTTAATCACTAACGCAGCCGAAGTTGATGCAAAAGCGACCCCAAATGTGGCCAGTGAAACAGCTGACAGTGCCCAAACTAACATAGTGGAATTAGCCAAACCGCTGTTCGCTGCAGCGCCACCGCAACCGACTTATCCAAAGATAGCGCGTAAAAAAGGGCTAGAAGGCACCGCAACCATAGAAGTGATGTTTAACGAACTTGGTGAGCAACTTGCACTGACGTTAGTAAAAAGCTCAGGGTTCAGTCTGTTAGATCAAGCCGCGTTAGATGCAGTTGAAAACTGGCAATTTGCGGCGCCAGCGCAAAGGCTAGCGAGTCATTATAAGGTCAGAGTGCCTATTCGCTTCGCGCTCAACTAACAGGCCCAATGTTGCCACTGAAAAGTTAGCCCGTGGAGAGTTAGCTCGTAGGGAATTAGCCACCGCACAACTAGCCTGATTTTTGTTTTACTAACTTACATATAAAACTACTTTTTTCAATAGATTGGAGAGGCTTAATGCCCGTAACTGATTTTTCAACCCTACAGACTCAGCTTGGCGTGCTGACTTGGCCCTTGTTGTTATGTGCTTTTTTAGCTTTGATGATCTGCCTTGAACGTAGCGCCTTGTTTTTGCATCAAACTTTGCTATCAATCTGGCCCAAAAAACAGGCCTGGGTAAAAGCATTGCGT
Organism: Shewanella sp. DC2-4; assembly: GCF_013248875.1. Lineage (NCBI taxonomy): Bacteria > Pseudomonadati > Pseudomonadota > Gammaproteobacteria > Alteromonadales > Shewanellaceae > Shewanella > Shewanella sp. DC2-4. The sequence continues at coordinate 3,260,324 of NZ_JABRVR010000002.1, forward strand.
CAATCAAGCTCAGCGGCAACCACTGAAAACGTCAGCGCGCTGCTAGCGCAAACCAGCGCACAGCAAGATTTACTCGCCCGTGGCGCGACCTTGCTACTCAAACAAGTCCACCAGCCAAAAGTGCTAAGGGAAGAATTACTCAGTCTGTGGCTCAATAAGCAACAACGCGACTTGCAAGCCGGACTCAAGGTTTTACAAGTGATTGGCATCATTAGTCCACTACTCGGTTTGCTCGGCACAGTATTGGGACTCATCGAAATGTTTGCCCAACTCGGGCAATCACAAGGCCCCGTCACTCCAGCACAACTCAGTGCTGGACTGGGCCTTGCGATGAACACCACAGCTGCCGGACTCATGATCGCCGTGCCCGCCATTACCGCCGCCCATCTTTTTGGGATCTGGGCTCAAGGCCAATGCCTGCGTGCTGGGCATGTGCTCAATCAACTCAATCTCTGGTTAGCGGGTATCGAAGATATTTCAATTGATGCCAATCATTACCATGCATTCACCCGAGTCAGTAAAACCAGAGTCGAGCAAAAATTGGCATCCAAGCCCCATTCTCAAATTGAGCCACAGACATGATAAGTGCAGATAAACCATTCTTATCGCAGGCTGGCATTGCTTCGCCTGAGCAACTTCCGAGCCTAGATTTAACCGCGTTAATCGACATTATTTTTATCGTGCTGGTGTTTTTACTGCTGACGGCAAATAGCCAATTATTAAGTTTGCCGGTAGATGTGCCACAAAGCCCAAGCTCGGCCATCACGGCAATCGACAACAAACAAACAATTGCCATCAATATCATGGCAACAGCGCCTTATTGGGCTATTGATGGCAAAGAGTTTGATGACTTAGCCACTTTTACCACTGAATTTACTGCACATTTTCAGACTATGCCGAAGGCGACGGTTGTCATTGCCGCCGACAAAGCCGCGCCAGTGGAACCTTTGATGCAACTGCTTGCACTGTTGCAGACGCAGTCCATCAGTCAGACCCAAATTTTGATGGAGCATTAGCGTATCCGAACCAGCCATTTAAACGAGAAAGCAAAAGTCTGACATCAAAAAACGGCATCTAAGCCTGTCGCGAACAAGTTGTATTAGGAGTTTAACCATGTTGTTTCAAGCAACTAAAATACCAGTAAACAAAGGTTCCATTGCTCAACGTTATCAACATAGACGCACATATAAAGCATTGAAAAAATTTATTTTTTTCACATCAGCACTTACGGCCTTACTATCCTCAAGCGTTTTTAGCGCTGAACTGAGTGCCGAGCCAGAGATAAGACTCGTGAGTGCGGGTACAGGAGTCACAGAGCTCATACTCGCCCTCGACGCAGGCAATGAGCTAGTCGCCATCGACTCCACCAGCTATGTGCCTGAAAGTTTGAGCCATGTGGCTAAGCTTGGTTATCACAGAATGCTCTCCGCCGAAGGCATTATTGCCCTCTCCCCAACGCTGGTTGTCGGTTCAGATGTGATGGGACCAGAAACCACACTAAAGGTATTAAAACAGGCGAATATCCAAGTTGTGCAATTACCCGCAACAAATGATGAACCACAACTGATGAACAATGTGGATACCTTAGGTCACTTACTCAATCGCCAAGAACATGCGGTTAAATTAAAACAAGATTTACATCAACAACTGCAAAGCTTAGCGGGTAAAAAACAACAAGTGCGCGATGCTGGCTCTCAGCCCAAAATTCTCTTCATGCTGTTACAAGAAGGCCGCGGTGCACGTGTTGGCGGTAAAGGCACAGCCGCAGATACTATTATTGAGCTGTCTGGGGCACAAAATATCGCCGAGTTTGATGGCTACAAAAGCATGTCTCAAGAAGGGATTCTATCCTTACAGCCCGACATTATTTTGCTGTCAAAGCGTAGCGATAAACCCACAGATCAAACTAATGCACAAATTGCCCAAGAACTGTTGAAAGAGATGCCACTACTCGCCCATACCCCAGCAGGGGAAAACGGCCATATTCAAACACTAGCACCGCAAGCCCTTCTCGGTGGTTTAGGCATCAGTGCCATAAGCGCCGCGGATACGCTCGCCAGCACATTGCTCAAGCAAAACCATTAACAAACACAGCGATGAGTACAGTTAGCACTAATTAACCCCAGATAAAAATAGAAAGGATATTTGAGATGTGCCTCAACCGCTGGCTCTGGCCGAGTCTAGTCACACTGTTAGCCCTAAGCGGCTTACTCTCGGTCAGCACTGGCCCCGTTAGCATCAGCTTTATCGACGCCCTAAATGCAGTGTTCAATTGGGCTACCCAGCAAAATATCGGCAATATTGCGCCCCACGAGCAACTGGTAATCAACAATGTGCGCTTACCGCGGACATTACTGGCGTTAGCAGTAGGCGCTACGCTCGCACAGTGCGGCGCGGTAATGCAGGGGCTTTTTCGCAATCCCTTAGCGGATCCCGGTATTATCGGAGTGTCATCCGGCGCAGCACTTGGCGCAGCCATCTGTATCGTGCTGCTACCCAACGCGAATCCATTGATGATCCCCATCAGTGCGTTTGCATCGGGATTAGTGACCACCCTTATCGTCTACCGACTCGCCAGCAGCCCAACAGGTACATCGGTCGTATTATTACTTTTATCGGGTGTTGCCATAGCTGCGCTGGCAGGCGCAGGAATAGGTGTTCTCACATATCTTGCCAACGACATGGCGCTACGTGACTTAACCCTATGGCAAATGGGATCGATTGCAGGTGCGCAGTGGCTATATGTCAGTCTGTGTCTTGTGACCTTAGCGCTACTGAGTTGGCGATTTCACCAAGATGCGGCGGCACTCAATGCCTTGCTGCTTGGCGAATCCGAAGCACGCCACTTAGGGATAGATGTCGATAGGCTCAAACTTAGGCTTATTTTGCTTTGCGCCTTAGGGGTTGGCGTAAGTGTAGCTGCAACAGGAATTATCGGCTTTATCGGCCTCGTCGTGCCGCATTTAGTGCGCATGATGTTAGGGCCAGATCATCGCCAACTGCTGCCCATCAGCGCACTTTTAGGTGCAGCCCTATTGGCATTGGCCGATATCGGCGCGCGCGCTTTTTTACCGCCTGCCGAGTTACCCGTTGGACTCGTCACCGCGCTCATCGGTGCGCCTTTCTTCATCTTTTTACTACTGCAACAACGCAGTAAGCTAATCTAAGCGAGTTTTTATGGCTGCAACATCCTTTGCAAATCAACCAACACAATCGACAACTTATTCAGCCAAGGCGCAATTTGATCGCACCCAGCTCAGCATTTGTCAGCTCGATGTCAGCATCGGTCCAAAAACCGTGCTCAGTGATATTAATGTACAGTTTCAATCGGGTGCGGTAACCGCCCTACTCGGCCCAAATGGTGCGGGTAAATCCACCCTGCTTAAAGCCCTTTGCCAAGAAATCAGCACACCAAGGCAAAGTATACGACTAGGCCATAGCCAGCTGGCGGATTGGCCTAGGAGCGAGCTGGCAAAATCCTTAGCTGTACTGCCGCAACACGCCAGCCTCACCTTTCCTTTCACTGTGTCAGAAGTCGTAGCAATGGGCTTATATCCCTTAACCATCAGTAAGATAGAAGGTGATGCGTTAGTTACCGAGCAACTGGCGCAAGTGGGCTTAACCCATCTGGCTAAGCGCAGCTATCCAACCCTCTCTGGCGGCGAGAAACAGCGAGTCCAACTCGCCAGAGTCTTAACTCAACTCAGGCAATCGCCGTTTCCGCCCGTACTATTACTGGATGAACCAACATCGGCGTTAGATCTTGCCCAGCAGCACAGAGTACTTGAATTAGCCCAAAACTTAGCTCACCAACAAGGCTACACTGTAATAGTGGTACTGCATGACTTAAACCAAGCCGCGCGCTATAGCGATCAATTAATTGTGTTAAAACAAGGGCGAATCGTCAGTGAAGGCACGCCATCCAATGCTTTGTCGGTTGATACCATTAGGGAAGTATGGGACTACGAGCCCGTATATATCCCCGCCCCAGAGGGTGGACACCCACTGATTTTTTAATGGAAAGAAGATATTCATCTTACGTTTTTGAGGCCTAATGTAGGTATAATCGCTGCGTTTACACTTTTAGCTGTCACCTTTTAGCCACAGCCGCATTAATTTAGGCAGAGCCCAGATGAAACCCACTATCTCGACAGAAACTCAACAAGAAGCACTGGTCGCAGCCAAAGCCACCCAAAAGCCGGGCCAAACCAAAGAGCAAACTAAACTCATTGCCCAAGGGATTGAAAAAGGTATAGCTGAATATAAAAAGCTGCAAAAAGCCAAAGCTCGCGAACGGGATAAAGCACGTAAACAACAGTTGAGAGCAAAATCTCGCACAGTTAATGACACTGATGAACTAGAGGATTCAGACGCATTATTCGAATCTCAACGTCAGTTCACCACCGCGACTTGGATTGCAATAACGCTTTTACTATTAAGTTGGGTAGGGTTTGCCGCATATATCTTTGCAGATTAAAGGCTATGATTTATATATAAAAATTAAAAAATCTATATATCACTTGTTAGGCAATATCCTCTAATACCTTACACACATCATTAATTGAAAAAATATTACCGTTAAGGCTTGCTCTGTCTTTTGATATATTCAGAACAAGCCTAAATACGTTGTTCGCATCAGGATAACGGGCAAGCTTTAAAATGATGTCATCACCATTTTCTTCTGCAGACCGAAAATCCCAGCCCTTCCCTGATAAATCAAAAAGCACTTCCGCCGTTTCAGTATTGATTAACACTGGCGCATAAACCCAATGCGACATTCGCATCTCACTGGGGTTGATATCCAGTGTTAACTTACCATTTTGAAAAAACAGCTTAGTGTCCATAAACAGTCCCTGAGTAACAAGTATCACAAGCGATAGGCCGATAGCTTGTATATTGAACCCCATATCCATTTGTTGTCCATACCGCATCACTTCTAACACGAACCATTTACGCTCATTACCATCAGGCAAAACCGTTAAACGCTTAAGCAAAAAAAAAGACAAAAAAAAGCCTGCTCAATGAGCAGGCAAAGACATATTTCAAGCGTCCCTTTCGGGGAAGTACATTACCGCGCTAGCGGGAAAAACCTGGCATATTCATGCAAAAACATCAATATGCTACTTGAGTCTAAACACGCCAAAAAAGGCGATACAAAGGTTGATGGATGATGGAAACTTAAACTTTAAGGAGGGTTAGGCCTTAAAGCTCATGGCGAATAAACCGCCACGCAAAACATCAGTGTTAAACCAAGTGTTTTGCCAATAAATATGGTTGTTGCCTGTATAAGACATAGTCAATACTCCTAAATTAGTTGTGATTAAGTACTCTAGTGAAGCTTGGCTCGGTTCCTTGGAACTAGAGATTCTCATATCCGTTGAGACGACTTGTCACTCAGGTCCTTGGAGAAAAATATCCATCCTGGATAGACTAGAGAGGAAAGGCATAGTGCCTAATCCACGAAAGCAATTATATGGATTTGTAGTTTTATTACAACCTTTATTTGTATTTTTTTTGATTAAGGCTTTTTAATGTAATTAAATTACACAATTATAGTGAGGTTAATGGCGACCTGCTTCACAGAAAAACAGAAATAACCCTGTAAATATCTAATAAATAAGATATTACAGAATTATTTCTATTTGTTACCACAAATCGTTAGCGATTGATCAGATATTGATACAAGCCCACCAGCGGACTCGCTGTAGGTTTGCCGTAGAGCGGATCACCTTCTGTTGCACTGCCTGCAATATCTAAGTGTGTGTAAGCCAAGGGAATAGGGGCTGTTACACCATGGTCAAATAGCCCCGATGCTTTCAGTAAAAATGCCGCGGGATATTGATGTCCACGGGCGGTAATCGATGATGGCGCATTATTGGAAGATAATATTTCAGCAGCGCCTGACACATCGCGGATCTTAGCGAAGTCTTCAGGGCGTAATGTAGACACTTCAAAGGGCTCACCCCATTGAGTCGCCTGCTGCTGTAAAGTGACAGCGCATTGCTGTGAACTCGCTACTGAGTTTTCCACCGCCGCAGGATAACTGCCATAACAACGTACGACATGACCTGTGAGTGTTGCTACCGAAAACATCTCAGGCTTCACCGCTGACACGGCTTTGATACGTAAATGGCTCAGTAAATCCGCCAGCACTAAGCGCCCTTCGGCATCCGTATTACCAATTCGTACCCTCACACCCGCATGGCTCGTAATAATTTCATCGGTCACGAAGGCTTCGCTGCCTATGCTGTTACGCACTAAACCTAACTCGGCAATCACTCGAATACCTTTAGGCTTGAGCATTGACAGAGTTTTAAATAAACCCGCCACGGCAGAAGCGCCACCTTTATCACGACTCATACCCGCCATAGCGCCGCCGACTTTCAGATCGGCGCCGCCGGTATCGTAAATCACGCCCTTACCCGCAAACAGGAAAGTGCGAGTCACTTGACCCTCTGGCAGATACTCTAGTTTCACCACGCGAGGCTGATGACGACCGACGGCAAAAGAAGAACGCGCCACGGCGCTGAGTAGCGGATAATCACGCTCTAAAATATCTCTGTCTTCTACCACTGCGGTTTTGATCACGCTGCCCGCTAAGGATTGCAGACAATAATCGGCAAAGGCTTTAGCCGACATGCGCTCAGGTTCAGTACCACACAAATCCCGCGCTAATACGCGGCCCGCTTCTAAGGCATTGAGCAAATTGCTGTTATGGGTTGATGAAGATAATAACCCTATGGCCTCAAATGCAGGCGTTAAGCCAGTCGCTTCACGCAGCTCTAAGGTTTGCCACAGTTCTTGACCGCAGGCTAATGCTGCGACTTCAGAGGCAAAACTAAAACGTGAGTCCTTCGATGGCACTACATATAACAATGGACGTTTTGCACCTGCGTCTTTTGCAATGGCAATCGCCGCCCTTGCAGCATTGGCATAGACTCGCACGTCCACATACTCGTCATTCACTTGGGTGACAGGGGCAATGATCAAACGCCCTCCCGCAAGCCCTGGGGCAAACAGTAATGTCGGGCTCTTACCCACGCGCTTATCCACGTGGGCACCGTGCTGAGCCAATAAACCTATCTCATCAAAACCGATAGAATCCAGATCGGGCGTCACCACCACAACCGCATCCCAGCCTTCACCATCAAAAATGGCATTTTCTGCTTTTACATCAACGAAGTTAACTTGAAACATGACCCATCCTTTTTCATTATTGTGCCTGCATTATTCCCGCTCTATCGCTTAATTACCAATCTAAAAGTGGTACCGACACTCCCAGAAAAAATCGAACTGGAAACTTTGGCTGCCAGCTCACCAAAAGCCTGTGACGCTGAGATTATTTGGCTGCACAGAATGTGGTAGAATGGCCGCAAATTTGCCCTATACCCACAAGACCTTATGAGGGACACTCAAGTGACAGCCTTAAGTCAGTTATACCCGCAGCCATTATGGCAATGGTTCGAACAAATTTGCGCGATTCCCCATCCATCTAAGCATGAGCAAGCCTTAAGCCAGCACATTCAAGCGTGGGCTAAAAGCAAACAACTTGCCGTCGTTGAGGATGCCGTTGGCAACTTGATCATCCGTAAACCTGCGACGCCGGGTATGGAAGATCGTAAAATAGTGGTTATTCAAGCTCATATCGATATGGTGCCACAAAAAAATGCCGATAAAGTGCATGATTTTACTAAAGATCCTATCGAAGCTTATGTCGATGGCGATTGGGTTAAAGCCAAGGGTACAACCTTAGGTTCAGATAACGGTATTGGCATGGCATCGGCTTTAGCCATTTTAGGCTCTGATGATATCAAGCACGGTCCATTAGAAGTGCTGCTGACGATAGATGAAGAAGCGGGCATGACAGGCGCCTTCGGTTTACAGGCTGGCATGTTAGACGCTGATATTCTGATCAATACCGACTCAGAGCAAGAAGGTGAAATCTACATGGGCTGCGCCGGTGGCGTTGATGCTCAAATCACCCTGCCTATGGTGTGGCAAGCCTCTGAGCAAAGTTACTCAGCCTTTAGCCTGCACTTATCTGGCTTAAAAGGGGGTCACTCTGGTGTGAACATTCACTTAGGTCGTGGTAATGCCAACAAGCTATTGGCGCGTTTCCTCTTTGAAAACGCAGATGATTTAGCGTTGGAGTTGACCCAATTTAGCGGCGGTTCACTGCGTAATGCGATCCCACGTGAAGCCAACATCAGCTTTATGTTGCCAGAAGAAAACGTCAGCGCCTTAAACGAAAAAGTCGCTGAGTTTGAAGCGCTTATCCGCACCGAACTCGCCATTGCCGATCCCGATATGCGTTTAGTGTTAAACACTATCCCCACGCCAAAACGTGTGATGAGCGAAAACAGCCAAAATACCCTGATCGATTTGCTGCATGTGTGCCCGAACGGCGTGATCCGCATGAGTGATGAAGTCGAAGGTGTGACTGAAACCTCGCTCAACGTTGGCGTTATCAGCACTAACGATGAAGAAGTCACTATCCTGTGCCTTATCCGCTCGCTGATCGATTCTGGCCGTACTCAAGTCGAAGGCATGTTAACTGCGCTGACCAACTTAGCCGGAGCCGATATCGATTTAAGCGGTGCTTACCCAGGCTGGAAGCCAGATAACAGCTCACCTGTAATGGCGATAGTGCGCGAAACCTATCAAGACATTTACCACAAAGAGCCAGTGATCATGGTGATCCATGCTGGTCTCGAGTGCGGCCTATTCAAGAAACCCTATCCAGACATGGACATGGTCTCGATTGGTCCCACCATTCGCTATCCACACGGTCCAGACGAAATGGTAAACATCACCACAGTAGGCCAATATTGGACATTATTATTAGCCGTACTCGAGCGCATTCCAGTCAAGGCTTAATGTTCTAACCTTACCCAAGCTCACTCAATTCAAGGCCACATCTGCTCAAGTCAGATGTGGCCTTATTTTTTACCACGGCTTCTATTTGTGTGTAGAAATGCCATCGATAAAATTTTTATGAAAGAACTGAATAACTTGAATTTTCTACTATAGTTGTTCTGTCTTACCCTAACGTATTTTTGCTTATCGCGCTTTTAGAGATAACCGCTTTCCCCTTCAATACTGTGACCTTAAGGAATAGAGATCATGAAATTTGGTAAAATCTTGTCAGCCGCCGCACTACTGCTCAGCAGTAACCTCAGTTTCGCCGAAGAAGTCCCCAAAGCCGTTATCGACCTAGCCGATTCACTGATGCCATTAGGCAGAGAAGTGGTACTGGTGAATGCCGTTAAAGCGCAAAACGCCCAAGGCAAAAGCTTAGATTCAATCAAAACATTAGATGAAAAATGGATTGCCACCGCAGGTATTGATGACTTTATGTCATCCCTGATGAACAACGAAGCGGCTAAGTTTCTCACGACCTTCGAAGCCAGCAAACCTTACTACCAAGAAATTTTCCTCATGGACAATCAAGGCGCAAACGTCGCCATGATCAGTAAAACTTCAGATTATTGGCAGGGTGATGAAGATAAATGGCAAAAATCCTTCGCCAATGGCAAAGGTGATAAACACATAGGTCCGGTCAAATTTGACGAGAGCTCCCAAGCCTATCTAGTACAAATTTCTATTCCAGTGATGGATGGCGATGCTGCAATTGGTGCTATCACGATTGGGATCAACCTAGATCAATTTGGACTCTAATTACCAGAGAACGCCAGTGATGGGCTGCACTCTTACCACAGAGGTTATTGCGGCTCTCACCTTTTCAGTGTATCAATCAAGGAGGGCGTGACTATGGAATGGTATAAAGATCTATCCGTTAATCAGAAACTGACTTATCCAAGTCTGCTACTCGCTGGCGTAGTCATCTTCGCCTCTTCAACTGGCATTTTAGGACTCAAAGCCTTAAATCACAGCGCGAATACACTCGCGCTTGAATACTTACCTAGCCAATCTGAACTACTACAAGCCGATAAAGAGCTTTATCAAGCTCAAGTGGCCGAGCGCAGCCTGATGTTTGTTAACGTGGGCACAGACTCTTACAACGACCTTTTAAAGCAGCACACTAATAGTATCTCTCTCGTTAAAGAACATATTGATAAGTTTGCCGATGTGACCACAAGTCCCCTCGCTAAAGATAAGCTCAATGAATTGAATCACAGTTTCGATATTTGGCGAGCGACAACCACAGAAATCAGTAATCAACGCACCCAAAATGGCCGTAACGGTAGAACAACGGCGATTGATCTTAGTTTCGGTCAAGCAGCAACGCAATTCGAGCAACTACACCAGAACATTAATCATTTAATCAATGATTTAAACAGTAATACTACCGCAGCGATAGCCCAAGTAGATGATGATGCCAATCATGGACAACAGATGCAGTTAATTGCCTTAGCCATCAGTCTCTTGATCTGCATACTCTTTATCGTTGCACTGCCTAAACTCATCAGCAAACCGCTGGCGGTTTTACTCGCAAAAATCCACGACATTACCGATGGTGATGGCGATTTGACCGAACGAGTCCACTTAACCTCTAAAGACGAGCTTGGTGATCTCGCCAAGGCATTCAATCATTTTCTCGATAACTTACACGGTATTATCTCGCAATTTAAACAGTCTACATCAGAGCTCAACACCGCTGCCGAAGGTCTAGCCAAAACCAGCGCATCAGCAAAACATAACTTGATGGATCAACAAGCTGCCACCCACAGAATCGCCGATGCCAGCGATCATATTGCCGCCTCAGTACAAGAAGTATCAGTCAGTGCCAGTCATGCCGCCGATGCCGCTAAACAAGCCGACGTATTTACCGCCGACGGTCAGGCAAGAGTGAAAAAAACCATCAATGTGATTCGTGAACTTGCGGGAGATGTAGGCACGGCAGAAATGCAGATCAATAAACTCGAACAGGAAGGCCAACATATTGGCCGCGTGCTTGAGGTGATTCAAGCCATTGCCGAACAGACGAATCTATTAGCCCTTAATGCTGCAATTGAAGCGGCGCGCGCGGGCGAACAAGGACGCGGCTTTGCAGTGGTTGCCGATGAAGTGCGATCCCTTGCCTCTAAGACTCACCAATCCACCGAAGAAATTAAATTAATGATCGCCAATGTGCAAAATGGCACTCAAAGCGCTGTGGCGGCGATTAATATCGGTAATGAAAAGGCTATCTCAAGCGTAGAAGCCGCCAGTAATGCCGGTGAAGCCTTAGCGCATATTGCAGAAATGGTCAGCCAAATTAGTGAGATGAATAATCAAATCGCCCTAGCAGCTAAAGCGCAAACCACTATGGCCAACGAGAGTCATCAAAATATTCAACACATTGCCGAACAGTCGGAGGAGAGTCTACGAACCACTGATGAAATCTACGCAGCAAGCGTACAACTCTCGTCAATGGCGAGTAATCTCACTGCGCTGGTCAGCCGCTTTAAACTGTAATTTGTTGAGGGTGAAAGCTTTTATATAAGTTACCTTTTGTAAATCAGTGATGTTTGAAAAGTCCCCTCTAACGAATAAGGGAGCATAAACCTGTCGCAGTGATTATCTGAATTCAGGTGCTCCCTTATATTTAAACAGCAAAGCTAGCACTGATTAGCAGCGCTTAACCACTAAGCCTCTTGCCGCGCGCAGGTTGACTAACATAGGTAACATCAACGCAAGGATCACTATCAGCATCCCTACCAACTGAATTTCCGTCACCGCCTGCCCCATGGCTAACGCCGTTAATGCTGCAAAAACGGGCACGAGATTAAAAAAGATCGATGCCTTAGCGGGGCCAAGCGCTTTAACGCCGTTAATCCAAAACAGATAACCGAGCACAGTGGCGAACAAACCTATGTAGAGCACGCTAGAAAAAGCCGTTGCCGACACTTCCATCAACTCCAGCCAAGGGTGAAACTCACCTCGGCCAAGCCCAACCACGGACATAGACACACTGGCAGCTATCATACTCAGCAAGGTAAATGGCAACACAGGCAACCGATGGCCGACCCGTTGCGAACAAATGGTATAACCACTCCACGCCAACATGCCGGCGGCAATCATCACATCACCTTGGTTAAAACTAAAGTTGAGCAACTGCTGAACACTACCGTTGGTGATCACTAGCAGTACGCCCGCCAATCCACCCACTAAGCTAAACACTTGTTGTCTGCTGAGCCATTCACGCTGTAATAGCGCATTGACGATTGAAGTCACCAGCGGGCTGAGCGCCATAATCAAGGCACCATTGGCAGCAGAGGTATGCTGCAGGCCATTAAATAACGCCAGATTTAAGCCGCCCACACCAATCACACCCACTAACGCTATGACAATATATTGCACCAAACTCAATTTGGGCCAAACCTGACGAGTAAAAACGATATATAACGCTAGAGTCACAGCCGCAATGGTAAAACGCCAGAAGACGAGGGATTCTCCTGACATCTCCTCCAGCACTCGCTTAGCAATCGGAAACACACTGCCCCAGCTAAAAACGCAAATCAGTAGACAAACGAATGTCATGTAAGGTGTATGGGATTTCATATCGGCCTCTAGGGAGGTAATTGGGATTGAGCTTAGTTTATAAGTTTCATATATTATTAAAACACACAATATTGAGAGCTTAAATTCCAAATATGAAACTTAATTATTCCTTAGACGATATGCGCTTATTTTGGGTGGTGGCACAGCAAGGGAGTTTTAAGCTCGCGGCGCAGCATTTAGGCATTCCACCTTCAACCTTAAGCCGTCGAATCAATCTGTTAGAACAATCCTTAGGTCTGCGTTTACTGCACAGAGACGCCCATAAAGTCAACCTTACCGCCACAGGTCAGCGGTATCTCGAACGCTGCGGCCCGCTGTTTATCGAGTTAAACCAGGTATCTGGTGAGTTGCATGCGGATAAACATCAAGCGGTTGGCAAATTGCGGATCTCGGCGCCCATCAATACAACCTATCGCTGGCTAGGTGAATCACTCAACGCCTTCCAACGGCATTATCCCAATATTGATATCGATTTAAGTCTGTCGAACATGAATATCGATGTCAGTGAAAACGCCATCGATATCGCCTTTCGAGTGGGCGAACCTAAAGATCCCGATTGGATTGCAAGGCCACTTACCACGATTAGCTTTGTACTTTGCACCAGCACATCGGCAACGCAGTGGCATGCGCTGCAATCCATTGAAGAGCTGGATCAGCATCCGGTTATCATCGCCAAGCCCACAAAAACGTGGCGTTTACAGCACAATAGCACAGGGCAAAATGTCGAGTTTGAACCAAGGGGGAATATCAAACTAGCCGTCGATGATATGGCGATTGCCTGTCAGGCCGTGGTGGCGGGGCTTGGGATTGGACTCATACCCATCAGCATGGCGAGTGAACAGATACGAAGTGGCAAACTCATTCAAATACTGCCCGAGTGGCAAGGTATTCCGCGCACCGCCTACTTGATGTATCGCGATCGAGACAACCTGCCCTTACGGGTCAGACTGTTAATTGATTTTATGTTGGCGAATCCACCCGAGGCTTATTGAGCCAATGCAGGCATGAGTCTGCGGCTTATCGGCACCATAAACGGCTAGAGTGCTAAATCCAGCTGAGTCTGGCCGTTTAAGCTTGTGGCGACGACAAGAGTAGAATCGGTAAGGCCGACCGAAATACCCAATAGACGAATGCCACGGCCTTCTTGCCTTTCCATAGCCTGTGCGAGTAGCTCATAGAACATTACAATCGAGACTTCATCGCTGCGGTGCTCAATTGTAGTCTGCTTGAAATCGTTAAACTTAAGTTTGACCACCTGTTTATGTATTTTGCGTTCCTTAGCACTGCGACTTAAACGCAACGACAGTTCTTGGATCAAACTCGGCATCACCTGCTGGCACTGCTCTAAGCTATAAATATCCTTTGCTAACGTGGTTTCAACACCCACTGATTTGCGCTCTCTGTCGGCAGAAATACCCCGTTCATCTATGCCTTGGGAACGCTCAATCAACACGCCACCAAACTTACCGAATCGCGCTAAGAGCTCAGGTTTAGAATAAGCTTGCACATCACCACAGGTATTGAGCCCGAGCAAAGAGAGCTTTTCGGCGGTGACTTTACCAACACCGGGAATTTTACGCAGCGATAAGGTCTTAACAAACTCAGAAAGCGTCTCTGGCGTAATGACATATTGGCCGTTTGGCTTGTTCAGATCCGAGGCGACCTTAGCTAAAAATTTTACTGGCGCGATACCCGCCGATGCGGTTAAACCCGTTTCGGCTAAGATATCGCGACGAATGGCCTGCGCAATCAAGGTCGCAGAGCCCTTATATTGTTGGCACTCACTCACATCCAAATAAGCTTCATCTAAGGAAAGCGGCTCAATTAATTGGGTATATCTGGAAAATATTTCACGAATTTGTAGCGACACTTCTTTGTAAACCTGCATCCGGCCTGGTACTAAAATCAGCTCAGGGCACAACTTAAAGGCATAAGCCGTTGCCATTGCTGAACGTACACCGAATTTACGTGCCTCGTAACTACAAGTACTGATAACACCGCGACGGTCGCTACTGCCACCCACAGCTAAAGGCTTGCCACGGTACTCAGGAAAGTCGCGCATTTCCACAGCAGCAAAATAGCAGTCCATATCGATATGAATAATTTTTCGCACGTTGAATTCCTCCAACGCCAAAATACTGTATATAAAAACAGTAATCAAGTGTTCCTGATAGATTTGGGGCCAATAAGATGTGGCCTAGCGCTAGAAAAGAGAACAAGACAAGTGTGAGGAACAACAGACATGCTTAATAACTGAGTTTCCTAGGCCATTACACTCAGTGGCCTAGGTATTTACTCAACCTAACAATCTAAGGCTCACATCTTAGTTTGCAGGTAGTTTTGCAATCCAACACGATCAATAAGCCCAAGTTGTTTTTCGAGCCAATACATATGGTCAGACTCTGTATCGTCGAGTAATACTTCAAGGATTTCACGGGTCTGGTAATCTTGCTTCTGCTCACACAGTGCAATCACTTTGCGCAAATCGTCCGCGACCTTGTATTCGTAGGCGAGATCATTACGTAGCATCTCTTCTACATCTTTACCTATGTTCAATGCCTCACGGGCGGCAACATTGGGTGTACCTTCGAGGAATAAAATGCGCTGCACTAATTTGGCTGCATGGGCTTTCTCATCATCTGACTCATGGGCGATACGCTCATAGAGTTCATTCAGGCCCCAATCTTCATACATATGGGCATGGACAAAATACTGATCCATTGCCGAGAGTTCTCCCGTTAGGAGTCGATTTAACGCATCGATGACGTCTTTATCGCCTTTCATATCTTGCTCCTATTGGTCGCTAATTTGCGATTGTAGATAATTTTGAATACCGGTTAGCGTAATGAGCTCTTGCTGCGACTCGAGCCAATCTAAGTGCTCTTCTTCGTCTTCGAGAATATCTTCCAGCAGATCGCGGCTCACATAGTCCTGTTCGGCTTCACACAAGCTGATCGCATCACGCAGCAATGTAAGCTGCTCTTGCACCATGGCCAGATCGCAGTCGAGCATCTCTTGGCTATGTTCACCAATGCGAAGTTTTTCGAGTTGTTGCAGATTAGGCAGACCTTCCAAAAACAGCACTCGCTCGATGAGCTTATCGGCGTGCTTCATATCTTGGATGGATTTTTTGTATTCGACGTGGTTTAACTTCTCTAAGCCCCAATGTTTAAACATGCGGGCATGGAGGAAATATTGATTGATGGCGGTCAACTCACAGGTAAGCACCCGATTCAGTTGCCCAACCACTTTAGGATGACCTTTCATAAGTTACTATCCTTGGTAAGCGTGAAAAGATTGATCTAAATCAAGCTTCTAGCCTAGTACAATTTATCGACCAACTCAAATTATCTTTATATTTCACTCACTTAATGATGAAAAGCATTCTCATTCCTGCTTAGATTAACTTGCTATCCCACTCTAATCCCAAGGATAAATCTCAAATGATTAACCCGTGTAAGAAAATACGAGGCAAAAAAATAGCCCCCTAAATCGGAGGCTATGATCGAATCAAGACTATTTAGATAATGCGGTCTTTCGTTAACTTTTCACGACGCGCTTCTTCAGCGGCCATACGACGTTTACGTTTGTCACAAGGGTCATCACAATCACACGCTTTCTCAATCCCTAGAACACCTAAACCGCCACAACTTCCTTCAACGGCTTTGCGCTTGATGAGATAACCAATCGACATGAGCAAAAAGAAGACTAACAAGATCACAAATGCCGCAATAAAAGAGGTCATGGTTTACTCCAAAAACTAAATAAGGAAAGGCTTGAAGGCGTCGCTGTAATAGACCTTAAATCCGTCGCCTTGCTTTTCGATTAGCATTATCGCCAAGTGTTCCTTCTTGGCAAGCTCCAATGATGCTTCTGTGCCCAAAACCATCATGGCCGTCGCAAAACCGTCGGCCGTCATACAATTTTGATGCAATACCGTCACGGATGCTAACTTATGATTTATCGGCAAACCAGTACGCGGATCGATTATATGCGTAAAACGTTGGCCGTCTTCTTCATAATAATTACGATAATCACCAGAGGTCGCCATCGCCATAGTACCAGGTGCGATAACCTGTTGTACGGCTTCAGAGCCATCATTGGTCGGTTGCTCTATAGCAACACGCCAAGAGCTTCCATCACCTTTGGCACCTTTGATACTCAGTTCGCCACCGATTTCAACTAAATACCCTGTCGCGTGGTATTTATCAAGAATGGAAGCGATCTTATCAACCCCAAATCCCTTCGCGATTGATGATAAGTCTACATATAAATGGGTGTTGTGCTTACTTAGACGATTGCCTTCAATGGAAAGTTCACTAATCCCTGTTTTGGCTTTAGCCGCATCAATATCAGCCTGTGTCGGAACTTTCGTTGGACGCTTATCAGGTCCAAAACCCCACAGATTAACTAAAGGACCTAAGGTAATATCAAGTGCCTTATCCGTCACTTGATATAAACGTATTCCCTCTTGCACCACTTTTATGGTATCCGGTGAGACTTCAACGCTTTGCTCCAATGGCAATTGGTTGAAACGGGATAATTCTGAATTAGGCCGATAGGTCGACATCTGGTCATTGACTAGCTCAAGGGCTAAATCAATTTCCGCTTGAAGTAACTGCGCCGTCGGCATCTGCTCATTCGGGACGACTTTAATGTGATAAGTCGTGCCCATAGTGCTGCCGGCCAACGAAATGACTTCGTTTTGCTTTGAACAGGCTGAAACAAAAAAGGCCAGTCCCACGAGGACTAGCCAGTTAAATGAATACTTTAACGCTGAGGTATTGATCTTTAAGGTCTGAAACATAGTGACCTACTACTCTTATTTGGGCCCTTAAATGCAAAAGTTGCAGATGAAAGGTTAACCTCAACATCTGCAACTTTTCTATCTAGGACTAATGAACATTAGCCGCCGAAGTCATCCAACAGGATGTTTTCGTCTTCGACACCAAGATTTTTCAACATACCAATGACCGCAGCGTTCATCATTGGAGGTCCACACATGTAGAACTCACAATCTTCTGGAGCATCATGGTTTTTCAGATAGTTTTCATACAATACGTTATGAATAAAACCTGTGTAACCATCCCAGTTATCCTCTGGTTGAGGATCTGAAAGTGCCACATGCCATACGAAGTTATCATTCTCAGCCGCTAGGCCGTCGAAATCTTCTACGTAGAACATTTCACGCTTAGAACGTGCACCGTACCAGAAGCTCATCTTACGTTTAGACTGAAGACGCTTCAGTTGGTCGAAGATATGTGAACGCATTGGCGCCATACCCGCACCACCGCCGATAAACACCATTTCTGCATCGGTATCTTTCGCGAAGAATTCACCGAATGGGCCAGAAATTGTCACTTTATCGCCAGCTTTTAAGCTCCAAATGTAAGATGACATCTTACCGCAAGGCAGAGTCAAGTTACGTGGTGGAGGCGTAGCAATACGCACGTTCAGCATAATAATGCCGAACTCTTCTGGGTAGTTAGCCATTGAGTATGCACGGATAGTTTCTTCATCAACCTTAGATTCAATATTGAAGAAACCGAAGTGTTCCCAGTCGCCACGGTATTGTGCAGGTACATCAAAATCTGCATATTTAATATGATGAGCTGGTGCTTCGATTTGAATATACCCGCCAGCACGGAATGGTACAGACTCGCCATCAGGAATTTGCAGCTTCAGTTCTTTAATGAAAGTGGCTTTGTTATCGTTAGAGATAACTTCACATTCCCATTTCTTGATACCGAAGATTTCTTCGTCAAGCTCGATTTCCATATCGTTCTTAACGTTAACCTGACAAGAAAGACGACAACCTTTACGGGCATCACCTTTGCTGATGTGGTCAAGTTCCGTTGGCAGAATATCGCCGCCGCCAGACTTAATCACCACGCGGCATTGGCCACATGAGCCACCGCCACCACACGCACTCGATACGAAGATACCGCTGTTAGCCAAAACGCCTAACAACTTACCGCCCGCACCGGTTGTAATCGCTTTTTCAGGATCGTCATTAATGCCGATCGTGATGTCACCACTAGCCACTAACTTAGACTTAGCGAATAAAATCACTAATACCAAGATGAGGACGATAGCAGTAAACATACTCACACCGAGGTAAACCTCGAGCGGAGTAGATTTAAAAATACCAAGAATATCCATTAACTTATCCTTAGAAGGTCCAATTCAAGAAGCCGTTATGTGTCTCTTACAGAGACACACCTGAAAACGACATGAAACCTAAGGCCATCAAACCAGCGGTGATAAAGGTAATCCCTAAACCACGTAGGCCGTTAGGCACGTCGG
This sequence comes from Shewanella sp. DC2-4, assembly GCF_013248875.1. Lineage (NCBI taxonomy): Bacteria > Pseudomonadati > Pseudomonadota > Gammaproteobacteria > Alteromonadales > Shewanellaceae > Shewanella > Shewanella sp. DC2-4. The sequence goes on from NZ_JABRVR010000002.1 coordinate 3,279,134, forward strand.
CATACTTCAGCTTCTCACGGATACCGGCCATCAATACGATAGCTAATGCCCAACCCACTCCTGAGCCGAAACCAAACACCACACTCTCACCCAGCTTGTAGTCACGCTCAACCATGAATGATACCGCACCGAAAATCGCGCAGTTCACTGTGATCAAAGGTAAGAAAATACCTAATGCGTTGTACAAAGGTGGAAAGTACTTGTCCAGTGCCATTTCCAGAATTTGAACCAAAGCCGCAATCACACCGATAAAGGTAATGAATTTCAAGAAGCTTAAGTCAGCTTCAGGTGCGCCAGCCCAAGCAAGTGCACCAGGAGCTAGCAGCCCTTGATAGATAACTTGGTTTGCTGGGACAGAGATAGTTAACACTACAACTACCGCAATCCCTAGGCCCATGGCTGTAGTGACTTTCTTAGACACAGCCAAGAAAGTACACATACCTAGGAAGAAGGCCAGTGCCATGTTTTCAATGAAAACAGAGCGAATTAACAGGCTAATATAATGTTCCATCGCACTTACCCTTTTGCTTCAACTTGCTCTGGCTTATAGGTACGAATAATCCAAATCAAAACACCGATCAGGAAGAACGCACTCGGAGGCAGTAGTAGCAGACCGTTTGGTTGGTACCAGCCGCCATCAGAGATCTTGTGCAGGATTTCAACACCGAACAGAGAACCGTTACCAAACAGTTCACGTACGAAGCCAACAGCTAACAGAATTGCACCGTAACCTAAACCGTTACCTATACCATCCATAAAGCTCATCATTGGCGGTGTTTTCATCGCGTAGGCTTCGGCACGACCCATTACGATACAGTTCGTAATAATCAGACCGACGAATACCGACAGCTGCTTAGAGATCTGATAAGCATAAGCCTGCAGCAATTGGTCAACCACGATTACCAAAGAGGCAATAATGGTCATCTGTACGATAATACGCACACTGCTTGGAATATGATTACGGATCATTGAGATAAACAGGTTCGAAAACGCAGTTACCGCAGTTAACGCCAACGCCATTACCAGTGCAGTTTCGAGCTTGCTCGTTACCGCTAATGCACTACATACACCAAGTACTTGTAAAGCAATCGGGTTGTTGTTGACTATAGGTCCGGTCAGAACCTGTTTCAGTTCTTTAGCGTCAGACATTAGTTGAGACCTCCATTGCGTGCTTTTTCAATGAAACTCGCAAAACCTTCTTTACCCAACCAGAATGTCAGTGAATGTTGTACACCGTTACTCGTTAAGGTTGCGCCAGATAATGCATCTACACCGTACTCAGTGCTAGCAACAGTTGGGTTTTTCGTTACGCTGATAGCGAGTTTACCTTGCTCATCAAATAACTTTTTGCCATGCCATTTCGCTTTCCACTGAGCATTTTGCACTTCGCCACCTAAGCCCGGCGTTTCGCCGTGCTCGTAGTAGACTAAACTTTGCACTGTGTTTAGGTCAGCATCCATAGCAAGGAAGGCATACATAGTAGACCATAGGCCATAACCATGGATTGGCAGAATGACACTGGTTAATTTACCTTGGCCGTCACGAACAAGATAAACCACAGCCTTATCAGCGACACGTTTCACTGAAGCGATGTCATTCTCAGGTACAAATGAGGTTTTCACATCACGAGAAGCTTTACGTTGATCATAAGTGTCAGCATCAACACCCTCAACCCAAGCACCCGTTTTCAAATCGACCAGTTTAGCTTCGATGTGTTTGCCGTATGTATCCAGAATTTGCGCTTTGGTCACTTTGCCAGCTTTAGTATCGATAAGACCAGCGGCTTCCAGAATGTACTTTTGCTTATCAAGCAGTTTATTTTCTGCTTGAGTCGGTCTCAGTAACACTGCTGCAGTAGACACAAATATCGCACAAATTAGACACAGGCCAACGACGATAAATAAGGTTCTGCCGAACGAATCTTTATTACTAGCCACGGGCAATCCTCCGCTTGATATTTGCCTGAACCACGAAGTGGTCGAACAATGGCGCGAACAAGTTAGCAAACAAAATTGCCAACATCATGCCTTCAGGGAATGCAGGGTTAATCACGCGGATAAACACAGCCATTGCACCGATCAAGATACCGTATGCCCATTTAGCTTGGTTAGTAAATGACGCTGACACTGGGTCTGTCGCCATAAACATCATGCCAAACGCAAAACCACCTAACACTAAGTGCCAGTACCAAGGCATTGCAAACATTGGATTAGTGTCGCTACCGACAACGTTAAGCAGCGTAGAAATGGCAATCATGCCCACCATTACACCACCAACGATGCGCCATGAAGCGATACGCGTGTAGATGATGACCAAACCACCTAACAGAATCGCTAATGTAGACACTTCACCCACTGAACCTGGAATGAAACCGAAGAACGCATCCCACCAGTTTTGGTTAATTGCGTAATCTAAAGTGCCAGACGCCGCTTGGCTCAGTGCAGTTGCACCTGAGTAACCGTCAGCCACAACCCATGAGGTATCACCTGACATGTTCAACGGATAAGCGAAGAACAAGAAGGCACGACCCGCTAGTGCTGGGTTTAAGAAGTTACGCCCTGTACCACCGAACACTTCTTTCGCCACGACCACACCGAAGGTGATACCCAGCGCCACCATCCATAATGGGATAGTTGCTGGCAGCGTTAAAGCGAACAGGATAGAGGTAACGAAGAAACCTTCGTTGACTTCATGACCACGGATAGAGGCAAACAGCACTTCCCAGATACCACCGACGGCAAAGGTCACCGCGTAGATAGGTAGGAAGAAACAGGCGCCATACCACATCAGCGCAGGCCAGCCAGAGTTTGCCGTCAGTTCGGTACCGAACATGCTGAACAAACTCACTTGCCATACGTCAGGGGTAGCAAAACCAGCAACTAAAGCTAATTGAGCTTGTAAACCTACGTTGTACATACCCACGAACATCGCAGGGAAAGCACAAGCCCAAACCGTAATCATCATACGTTTTAGGTCGAGGTTATCGCGAACGTGGGTTTTGCCCTTGTTCACTTTACCTGGGGTATAAAAAATCGTGTATGCCGCTTCGAATAGGGCATAAAACTTTTCGTATTTACCGCCTTTTTCAAAGTCGGGTTCAATACGTTCGAAAAAATCTTTCAAGCTCATTAGCCTTCCCTCTCGATCGTATCTAGACAGTCACGCAGATATGAACCGTAGTCATACTTGCCTGGACATACGAACGTACACAGTGCGAGATCTTCTTCATCTAACTCTAACGCGCCTAACGTAGCAGCACCGTCAAAGTCACCTGAAATCAAGTCACGCAACAACATAGTAGGAAGAATGTCCAATGGCATTACACGCTCATAGTTACCAATTGGCACCATAGCGCGGTCTGAACCACCTGTACTGGTCGTCATGCTGAACAGACGAGAAGGAGCAAGATGTCCTAAGAATGCACGAGTGATAGAATATTTGTCTGAGCCTGGTAATACCCAGCCTAAAAATTCTTTCTCTGTACCTTCTTCTAACAGACTTACTTGAACATGGTAACGACCTAAATACCCTTGTGGGCCAACGGCTGTACGACCATTCAGAACAGAGCCTGAAATCAGACGAACATTGCCATCTAAGGCTTCACCTGCGGTTAATTCAGTCATGCTCGCGCCCACAACAGTGCGTACGAGTCTTGGCTTAGCCGCTTTAGGGCCTGCGATCGCAATAACACGTTCGGTATTGAGTTCACCCGTCGTAAATAGCTGACCAATTGCTATTACATCTTGGTAACCAATATGCCAAACGGTACGTTTTGCAGAGGCAGACAATAAGAAGTGAATGTGAGTACCGACTAATCCTGCAGGGTGCACACCGGCAAATTCTTCAACTTGGGCGTTTGCGGCAGGAATATCAGCGCCAGGCGCTTTACAAAGGTAAACTTTACCGTCAGTAAGTCTTGCTAAGACCTTAAGACCATTAGCAAAATCTTCTTTATGCTCACGGATCACCACAACGGGATCAGCGGCAAGAGGTTGAGTATCTATTGCGGTTACAAAAATACCAGCAGCAGAAGAGTCTACAGCAGGAACTTTGCTAAAAGGACGAGTACGCAAAGCAGTCCATAAACCTGATTCAATCAGATTGTCACGGACTAACTGCGAGTCGAGCGTATCAAGTGCAGTGGCATCATATTTAGCAAAGGCAACGCTGTCGTTTCCTTCCACTTCAATGACAACAGACTGCAGAACACGCTGGGCGCCCCGGTTAATGTCTAATATAGTACCACTGGCTAAAGCCGTATATTTAACGCCTAAATTCTTCTTATCTTCAAAAAGAACTTGGCCTTTTTGTACTTTATCGCCCACTTTGATCTTCATCGTTGGACGTAAGCCAATATACTCTTCACCCAAAGTAGCTACATGTTTAATGGCTGGGCCATTATGGATAACTTGCTCTGGTCCGCCTGCTATAGGCAGTTCCAATCCTTTCTTAATTGTAATCATATCCACAAGCACTACGTTTGAAGGAAAGACAATGCGCCGCGTTCCTGCTAAATACTTAGGTTTTAAACAAAACCTACTGCATTGAGCTAGCGCAGATTTATCACAGAAATGCGATCGCAATCACGCTGGTCGCGCGCATTTTACCCCAATTGACTTGGCATCGCCACGAAAATTATAGGTGATTTCAAACCTAAAATACGGATTGAAAAGAATCATGCGCTACGGCGTTCACCTTCCGACCTAGTGACTGATCAGAAAGAGAGAATATTACGGCCACTGGGTACTATAGCATTAATAATTAAAGATTTAATTTAGCAAAAAGTCGAAACGTCCACTAAACGCAGCCGAAATCGATCTTATTTGTTTCAATTGATTTAAATTCAAACAAAATAAAACTCAATTTAAAAGCGCCATTGATAACCTAAATAGCTAATACGTCCATTTTCCGATCGAATTCCGCTATTTGATGCTGTCGTAACTAATGACTCATCTAAGAGATTTTCTACCCTAAAATAAATCTCATGGTGGCGATCAAAATGATAATTAGCCGCTAAATCTACCCGCCATTGTACTGCGATAGGCTGTAATTCAGCGCCAAATTGGCCCATTTCCCTCTCGGATTGATAAAAGACATTTGCATTCAATTCATATTCGGCATATTTCATTCCAGCACTAAAATGCAATTGCTGCTCAGGTAACCAAGCCACTCTATCACCAGCCACAACGCAACCTTGGATTTCGTTACAGCTATTGGTTTGATACTCCGAATCCGAATATTGATAATTTAAGACTAATGGTAACTGTACACTACCGATATCCCACTGGTAGCCAAGACTCAGCTCAACTCCTTTGGTCAGTACATCCACAACATTACCTTGAACCCACAAACGACTGTCGGCGCATTGGGTATACGCATCGCAATTGACATGCCGGTTATCAAAATCTTGAACGTAGGTTTTGATGTCAGCACTAAAATGCTCACTGGCATATTGGGCGCTGACTTGATATTGCAATGATACTTGCGCCTCTTGCTCAAGATTCCCCGCACTTGCGGCGGTCCATGAGCGGCGAATATCCGTACTAAAGCGCCAATCTCCAGCATCATATAAAACACCGAGTTGTGGCATCCAATCGCTGTCGGAGAAATCAGCCGCATCCAGTCCTACATAAGCTAAATCGACCTTGCGATTGACGCTCACTTGTTCATAGGCAAGCGCGAGCTTTATCTGTAATTCGTCCCAATTAAACAAAGAATCGATTGCCGAAGTAAATGCTGTTGCATCGTCGGTATAGGCCAATAATGCATTTTGTGCATCACTCACTAAACTCAAGTCCTGCTGCCATAGACTCTGTTGATCGCCAAGGCGCATCTCGGCTTTATCCGTATGATAACGGGCGCTATAGATAATTTGATGGGCACCATACTGATTCACTGATTCAGTTTGTGCCCCAAAGGAGCTGAAATCATTGTCTTGTTGTAAAGAAGCCAGTGAGACGCCATCGACTGTCGGCTGACGTTCAAATGCGGCCAACGCAGCAAGACTCTGGGCATCGAGCATCTGCGCATCAAATTGATTGAGTTGGTTTAATTGCTGCGAATAAGACTGGTAGTAAAAGTCTGTGGTGACCTTATGCCCACCATTGAGCGTAACTTGGTGAGACAGTTGGTACTTATGATGTCGCCCCTGATGTTTATCCGCCGCAGTGGCCGAATACAAACTCATAGGATCTTGTTGCCAATCGGCCTGTGTTAACCCAAGCTGAGAGCGATAACTATCATCATCGAGGAACTGGTAAGTAAACTCAGTCACCTGTGGACTTCTGGCGCCGAGTAAACTCGCGGCGTTGATTTTAAATAAGATGTCTGTCGTTTGATGGTCTGTGTCTTGACCATTGAGCAAGTGATCGGCGCCGCTATTATCTGCATAATTAACCGCGAGTATCATGCCATACTCTTTTTGCTTCACCCCCCAATTCATATCGACACTGTATTCTGAATCGGTATTGCCCTCGAGAGTCGCCTTACTATTCTCGGTCTGCTCAGCAACAGGTAAGGTTTGATAACTCACCACCCCAAACGCACCTTGCCCACCGACAGCCATATTTGCCATCGGGGTGGCAGTAACACTCTGTTGTTGTAGCAGATTAGGTAAGAGTTGTAATTGCGGTGCCGAATACGGCGCAGGAGAGAAATACACTCTATCTTGTAATACTGCAATACCTTGAGTCGCGCTACGCATGCTGATGCTTGCGGGATTTCCACTCAGATCCGCAGGCAAAACCGTCAAAGCCGTCAATTGACCTAACGCTAAACGATTAGACGTTGAATGAAATGTGTCATTGAGCTTGTTCAATTCAAGCATTTGACTGTGAAGATCATCGGCGAACGTTGTGCTAGAACAGACAAGAGATACAGAAATTGCACAAAGTGATACAGTGAAGTAACGACTAGGCATACCAAGCTCCCAAAAACTTTGTTAGCGTACGGTGTTTTTGTTATTAACTTGTAAAATAGCTGAATTTGAATGAAAAAAAAAGCGACTCTCGTCGCTTTCTCTTATTAACTTCAGGAAACTGAATTTACTAACGAAGCACTCTCATACTATAAGAGTGCGAACAATTACAGGTTACCTAGAATTTCATCGCTTAATTTTAGATCGTCATTACGATTAACACTTACGCCTGCCGCAATAATATTACGGGCGATATCTTGTGCTTGCTCTAATGAATGCATCTCATACGTACCACATTGGTATTCATTCAGCTCAGGGATTTCAGACTGCTCAACCACTTTAAGCACATCTTCCATCGCGGCTAACCACGCATCGGCCACTTGGCGCTCTGTGGGTTCACCAATCAAACTCATATAAAAACCGGTACGACATCCCATTGGCGAAATATCAATGATCTCAACATCGCTGCCATTTAAATGGTCACGCATAAAACCCGCGAACAAATGCTCTAGAGTATGAATACCACGCTCACTGAGGATCTCTTTATTCGGTGCGCAAAAACGTAAATCAAATACAGTAATGGCATCGCCCTTTGGCGTGCTCATATGCTTAGCGATACGAACCGCAGGGGCATTCATCCGAGTATGGTCGACGGTAAAGCTATCAAGTAATGGCATAGGGATCTCCAAATTCTCAGGGCGACATCAACGCCACTGTAACTGTCTATTTATGGCTTGCAAGCATAACACCAAATGAATTACGCCGATAACAAGATAATCTAAGATGAAATCATCTCATATAAATCAGATGCTAATGTGACAGTTTGCAGTAAAGAAACCATCATTTAGTGTTGACGCTGTTGACTGTAAGCATCCTCAGATATTTTATGGTACTGACGCACACCTTGCTCATACGCGTGATAAGCATCGTACACCTTTCGCATTAAGGGATCTTGATTCGCTTGATCTTCAATCACTTGTTTGGAGATTTTCTCAAGCTCCAACAACACGTTCGGTGGAAACGCTTTAAGCTCCACACCTTCGTCCTTCACTAACGTTTCAAGGGCGGTCACGTTACGGGTCGTGTATTCATCGAGCATATCTTGGTTAATGGCTCTCGCAGCAACTCTGACTATAGCCTGTAAATCCTCAGGTAAACTCTCAAAGGCAGCGGTATTAATTAAGAATTCCATATTTGAACCTGGCTCATGCCAACCAGGGTAATAGTAGTACTTAGCCACTTTATGTAAACCGAAGGCAAGATCATTAACTGGCCCTACCCACTCTGCGGCATCAATCGCCCCCGTTTGCAATGCACCATAAAGTTCACGCCCCGCCATGTTTACAGGTACAGCACCAACGCGTTTCAACACTTCACCACCTAAGCCCGGCATGCGGACCTTCAATCCCTTAAAATCAGCAATAGTATTGATGGGTTTATTAAACCAGCCACCCATTTGCATCCCAGTATTGCCACCTGCGAGGGGGATAATCCCAAAGGGTTGATACACTTCAGTCCACAGCTCCATACCACCGCCATAGTGAAGCCAGCCATTTATTTCCTGCGCGGTCATCCCAAAGGGGATCGATGAAAAAAACTGCGCTGCGGGCGCTTTTCCTCTCCAGTAGAAAGAAGCGGAGTGGGCCATTTGAATTTTACCCTGACTCACACCATCAAATACGGCAAAAGCGGGCATCAACTCACCCGCACCATAAACGCTAATCTTTAACCGACCGTTAGACATTTCATCGACTAAATGCGCAAAACGCTCAGGAGCCATGCCTAAACCGGGGAAGTTTTTCGGCCAAGAGGTCGCAAGACGCCATTCAATGGCAGGTAAAGCGTGGGGAACATCAGTTGCGGCATGGGAAGCGGCTACGCTTTGCGCATCACTGGAGACGGGGTTACAACCGCTCAGTCCCATCAGCAGCACTGAGATAAACAAACTCCCTAACTTACGCATTTTTAATAGTCTCCCTGATGTCAAACGAGCACATGGATCCAACTGACATGGAAATACACTCAGGATGGGTATCGACAATCACATCGCCCAACCTCTTAAAATAAAACATATTGTTAACACAGAAACTAAGGTAGGGAAACTCAAAAATAGTCTTAAGTTGGTCTAAAACAAAAAGCCACTCTATGAAGAGTGGCCTTGAAATCTAAGCTAAACAGTATTGCTGAGCGATTAATTAACCGCGACAATTTGGCGTATTAGGTACTTGTGCATTCGCATCCCACTCATTTTGAGTGAAAGTATGAATAGACAAAGCATGCACGCCATTGGCTAACTCATAGGCTAAGTGAGTGTTGACCAATCGATGACGGGCTAATAAACGTAAGCCATCAAACTGCTCGCTTACCAGCACAACTTTAAAGTGGGTTTCTGAATTCGGTGGTACATGGTGACGATTACTTTCGTTAATCACTTCTAAATGGGTCGGCGAGAAGCATTCGGTTAATTTCTGCGAAATAGTGTTAGCCACAGTGCCCTGCACATGAGTATTGGACATATTCGAGTCTCAGAATGGGAAAATCCAGTTGCCGCAGAGTACTGCTTCAAATTGAAAAGATCAAATTCACGCTTTCAATTTGTTGATGCCCCACCACTTTATATCAGCCATATTTCGCAGTGCTTCACCATAGACAGTTAGCGGGAGGCAATTAACCATGGAAATTAACGATGAGTTGTCTAAAGGTATAGTTCCAACGCGGCTCTTTTACTTTCAAACGTTTAGGTAAACTGTGTAACCAGTCACTTTGCATAGGCCAGTGCATGATCAGTAGATCGCCACTGTGCAAACTTATGCTGTACTTGGTTTGGCTGTGCTTATGCTTAAGCACAAAATCCCGCGTGGCGCCTAAGGTAATAGAAGCAATATGACTCCCCTGAGCAATTTCAGGTTCATCATCACTGTGGGCGCCCATACAATCTTTACCATCGGCGTAGCGATTCACTAATACCCCATTGCTCTCCAAACCATAATCCCGCGCTAACTTATCCCTCAACTTGTGAGCATATTTAGGCCAAGATAAGGCGCGGATAAACAGTCCTGAATATAAATAGTCGCAGCCCAAATCGCCAAACCACACTTGCTGGCGGGGAATCGCGTGAAACTGACCAAAGACTTGGATTTCAGGGCGGCTTAAGGGATAGGTCAGCGCTTCTTTCATTAGCGCCGCTTGCTGCTCAGCATTAAGATAACCCCGCACTAAGGTGATGGGCGGTTTAATTTGAGCCTCACCCTCTGTATCAAACCCTAACTTACCTTGCTGCATTGACGTCCTCCATGCGAGCCGTCGCACTGCGCCATGAAATCTGCGATAATCTGCGCCTTAAATTTATTGGCGCAGTGTGACACATGACAACACAATTTTCAGTAGCGGGTGTTGAACTCGAACTCTTACGGTATCCTGCTCAGCAGGAATCTAATCTTCAAGCTTGGGATGCCGCCGATGAACACTTACTCAAAAGCCTTATTGAGTCAGAGCAAGCCGCCGTGCCAACCGCCATTATCAACGACAGTTTCGGCGCCTTAAGCTGCGGTTTATCTAAATTGCATCCAAGTTGGCCACTATTTGTTGAAACCGATGCTAGAACCAGCTTTTTAGGCACAGAGCAAAACCATGGCCGCAATCAGTTGCCAATGGATAATCTGCAGTGGTTTACCAGCCGCGATACCTTGCCGGAAAACTTAGCCTTAGTATTGATGAAGTTGCCTAAGAACTTAAGCTACTTTGCCCACCAGCTAACGCGCTTGTCGCAAGTGTTACCCGCAGGCACTCGTGTATTAGTGGCCGCCAAATCCAAATCGATTAATGGCGCCTTACTCGACATCTTTGCTAAGCATTTAGGCCTCGCAAGCGCCAGTTTAGCGTGGAAAAACACCCGAGTGATCATCTGTGTCAGTGATGGCAAACCAAGACCATTAGCCAAAGAAGTGACTTGGGCCATACCCGAATATCAACTTGAGATCAGCAATTTAAGTAATGTGTTTGCCGCCAACAAACTCGATATTGGCGCACGCATCATGCTAGAGAATCTGCCCAAAGGGGATTTTAAGTCGATTGTCGATCTCGGCTGTGGCAATGGCGTGCTGGGGTTACGCACCGCCCAGTTATTCCCAGAGGCCGATATCCACTTTATCGACGATTCTGAAATGGCAGTCGCATCAGCCAAGGCAAACTGGGCACGCAACCAATTGCCCACAGACAAAGGCCACTTCTATTGGGACGATTGCATGACGCATCTGCCAGAAGAAGTGCAACCGGATCTGGTGCTGTGTAATCCGCCGTTTCATCAAGGTGAAGCCATAACCGATCATATCGCGTGGCAGATGTTTTTAGATGCTCGCCGCCGCTTGAAAGAGGGGGGGATCTTACATATCGTCGGTAACCGTCATCTGGCTTACCATGTAAAATTACAGCGCTTATTTAAGAACTGCACCACAGTCGCCTCCAACGGTAAATTTGTGATCCTGCAGGCACAGAAAAAATAACCTCATCGAAATTGACACGTTAAATGAGAGCCAGCAATGTTTGGCTCTTTTTTATACAGGGCTCTTTTTATGCTGAGCAATGACATGTTGGAAAAGCAGCAGTCGGAGATTTCCTAAAAATCAACAACAACTAGCCGAAAAATACACATACAAGTACACTTCTTGCCGACAAAGGTTTATGAGTTAAGCACTTAAACACTTAGGAATGAGATATGCCGTTAAAGGATGACGTTGCCCAACTAAAAGCTGAGCTGGCACAGTTACAATCGCTGCATTTATCGCAGCAATCTTCGCTCGGTCGTCAATTAGCAGAATTCTCCACTAAGCTCGAGACGTTAAGTCAGCAAATTGCGGCTGAAGACGCCGCTGAAACCACTCTGAATATGGCAGCGAGCGCTTCATCAATTGCATCTGTGCCCACCGCCGCCGATAACGCGCCTACATTAACCTATGCGGCACAAACACCAACCCTTGAGCCAGCTTCCGTAGAGCCAGCCCCAGCAGAACCCAACCCATGGCAGCAAGGCCCTATACCAAGTGAACCTCGGCAAGAAGACCCTTGGCAAAGAAAAACGAAAAATACCTCGACAGAACAAACCGCTAAAACCGAACACCTTTCTCAAGCGCAAAATCAACAGCTGAGTGATGAAGTCAAATTGCAGGCAAGCGTGCAAGCGGCTAGTCAATTTGATGAGTTGTTATCCCAAGGACTCGCGGCCGTCATGGCACCCTTTGCGGCAGTCAACGAGCAAGTCAAATCTTTCTACCATCATTATCAGGCTAAGGGATTAGGACCTGTCTTTTTAATGACTGTCGCAGGGATCATCACCCTGACCTTAGGCTTTGGTTATTTACTGCAATATTCAATCAACCATTGGTTTTCAGAACTTGGCAAAGCGCTACTCGGGTTTGCCAGCGCGAACGCTATCATAGTGGGCGGGATTTTTATTCGCCAAAAACGCGCGGGTATGGCGGATTTTGGCTCAGGTATTGTCGGACTCGGACTCATACTTAATTATCTCTGCGCGTACTTTATTGGGCCGTATTTTGAGTTAATACCTAATAGCGCGAGTTTTATCTTACTGTTATTGATCACTTTGGCAGGTTATGGCCTGTCGATGCGCTTAGATGCCAAAGTGATCGCCGTGATCGCCTTAGTCGGTGGTTCGACCGCGCCTATGATGCTGTTATCCCAAAGCTATGCGCCGCTATTGTATCTGCCTTATTTACTGCTTATTGGTGCCGGCGCCCTTGCCCAGAGTCGCAAACTTAAGTGGCCGCTGCTACTGGAAATCACCGCCCTGTTGCACATAGGCTGCATCGAAGCTTTTAGCCATTTCATTGAATTGCCACTTGGCGACATTGGCGGCGTCAGTCTGCTCGCGCTTATCAGTATTAATGCGTTCTTTTATCTCTACGGCATCACAGGCCTACTATTTACCCAGCAGTTTACCCATCAGAATGAAAAACATAATGCACTGAGCCATCGCATACTCGCCCTACCGATAGTATTGCTCGCCTTTGTGTTATTAGAGTTGACGCAATTTACTGAGTTCGCAGGGGAAATCTTTGCGGCCAACGCACTGATTTGCGCAGCCCTCTATTGGAAGCGCACAGGCAACCTAGAAAAAGCCCGCAACGGCTTATTGTTAGTCTTTGCTGGGAGTTTTGCGGGATTTGCCGCACTGTATTTACTCAGCCACGATTTCCTTGGATTAGTATTACTGCTCGAAGCCTTATTACTCTTGTGGATTGGCACCAAAGAAGAACTAATTTCCGTTCGCGCCGAAGCCTATGTATTGCTGCTGATGGGATTAGGGCTCAATGCGTCTAGTGTACTGACGAGCATGAGCCTTTTAGAATCAAGCTTTATCGATGGTGCGCCAATTTCTCCCTTGTCAGCTTTTGGCTTTCCACTGTTGGCACTGGCTTTAAGTTGCGCCGCCTTAGTCTTAGTGATTCGGCTATTAACACTCCATCATACGTTACTTTCGACCCTAGAAAGTCAGCTAAACAGAGTGTTAAAAGAGCTATTAAGCGGTTTTTATGTGGCGACAATTATCCTCGCGGCTTACCTTTTGAGCAGCGATTACTACCTCGCAATCTTGCCACTGGTCAGCCTATTACTGCTGTATTTGAGCGCAAAGGACAGACTCGTTATCAGCGAGTTTGCTGCTTGGCTCTTACTATTGCCGCTGCTGTTTAAGGTTGTTGAAGGCATAACGCTCACAGGCAGTTTTAGCTTTAGTGCCCAGCCGCTTATGGCAAAACTGGCACGGTTTGAGTTATTTATCGCCCTACTCTTGGCCCATTATTGGTATCGTCGCCACTATAAAGATGCCTTATTTGCCAAAGCCGCTTATACGATGCAAATCTTCTGCTATTTGCTGCTGCCGCTTATTCTGCTGCCCAAAGTCATCCGCAACCATTGGGAATATACCGCTATTGCACTCTGGCTGAGCACCTTTATGAGCCTAGGTTTAGCCTACTTTGTTAAACATAAGAGTTTGAACATAGAAGCCAAAATCCTCACTTGGCTAGCGGTTCTGATGACAGCCTCGCTATGCCTTATTCACGCTTGGCAAGGACTCGCGGCGCTAGCCGTTGGCGCCCTCTTTATGGGCTTCACCCTGCTTCGTTATCGCCAATTACCCGAGCATTGGCGCCCCTTGCTGCAACTACAATGGCAATTGAGCCCTTATTACTTTGCACTGGTATTGGCCGTGATCGTTTATGGTTTTAATCATTCTGAGCTAGTAGGAATAGCCATGACAGCATTAGCCTTAAGTGGTTATTTTGCGTTGCTAATCCAAAGAGGTTTAAGCCTGAGAGGTGTAAGTCAGACATCTGTAGGCCAAGCCTCATATAGCGCAAAATTCCCCCTCGCCGCCGAAATCCAAGCCGCAATAAAGGAAAGCTACCATCTCGCCTATGGTCTCACTTTAGGCTTAGCCCTGTTGCCCATCATGTTCCATTTTGAGCTAACACTCGGGCTTAATCGTGATAATGCCTCGTTTGTGTTAATCGAGTTTTTATCACTGGCACTCCTAGCAAGGCTTATCTTGCAGCACGGCGCAGCAATACGCTTACATAGACGTATCTTACCTTTACAAGGGCTTAAGTGGGGTTGGCATCTGTTACTCGCCTTGAGTTACTTTGTGTGGAGTTATAGTTTCGATAACATTATTGCCGCACCGCTCAGCGCGATTTTATTGGTTATCCATGGCAGTGTGTTGATGTTTATCAGCTTAAAACCACAAAATGCCGATATGATCCGCCTCGCTGCTGGGCTATTTACCTTATCGACGCTTAAAGTGCTATTACTGGATATGGCTTCATTCGAGCTAGTGCAAAAGGTGATTGCCTTTATGCTGATCGGGGTCATTTTGCTGACTGTTTCTTACTTCTATCAGAAGGCGAGAAATCGACTGCAGCAAGATTAACATCGTTTTTAAAGCACTAAAAAAGCCGCTATCGAATTGAATCGATGGCGGCTTTTTACTGTTAACGATTTAATAAAGCGATGAGGTATCGGCTATTTAATATGGACTATTCGATACGAGCTATTTGCTCGCCAGTGCCTTATCGAGCGCCTGCGCCACATCGTTAATGATGTCGTCGATATGCTCAATCCCAACCGAGATACGGATAAGATCCTCAGACACGCCCGCCCTTGCCAGTTCATCGGCATCGAGCTGTCTGTGCGTAGTGCTCGCAGGGTGGCAGGCCAAGGATTTCGCATCCCCAATGTTCACTAAACGCAGGATCATCTGCAGTGCATCGATAAAACGTCCGCCAGCAAGCTTACCCTCTTCAGCTGTGGCCGCTTTAATCCCAAAGCTGATGATCCCAGAAGCTTTTCCGCCAGTGATCTTGTGGCAATTATCCTGATAAGGGCTGCTCGGCAAGGCGCCGTAGTTCACCCAACTGACCGCCGGATGCAGCACCAGATATTCAGCTAATGCCAAGGCATTTGAGCAATGGCGCTCCATTCTAAGGCTTAAGGTTTCAAGGCCTTGCAACAGTAAAAATGCACTGTGCGGTGACAGTGCGGCGCCGGTATTACGCAGCGGTACTACACGGCAACGACCAATAAATGCAGCAGGACCAAAGGCTTCTGTGTAAACCACGCCGTGGTAGGAAGGATCGGCTTGGTTGAGTAAGGCAAATCTTTCCTTATTCGCCACCCAATCGAACTTGCCTGAATCGATAATCACGCCACCGATTGTCGTGCCATGGCCACCAATATATTTAGTTAAAGAGTGAATAACGATATCGGCGCCATGCTCAAAGGGGCGACATAATACTGGCGTCGCGACCGTATTATCGACAATTAAAGGCACGCCATGCTTATGGGCAATCTCGGCTAAACGTTGTAAATCGACAATATTGCCGGCTGGATTACCAATCGATTCGCAGAACAAGGCTTTAGTTTTGTCATCGATCAGCTCATTGAGGCCTTCAAAATCATCGAAGGCCGCCATGCGCACTTCAACGCCTTGGCGCGGCAGCGTATGGGCAAACAGATTATAGGTGCCGCCATAGAGCTGACTGGTACTGACGATGTTATCGCCAACTTGAGTCAAGGCTTGAATCGCATAGGTAATCGCCGCCATACCCGATGCTACGGCCAGCGCACCTATGCCGCCTTCAATGGCCGCCAGACGTTGCTCTAGCACGCTAGTGGTAGGATTCATTATCCGAGTATAAATATTACCAGCGACTTTTAAGTCAAATAAATCAGCACCATGCTGGGTATCATCGAAAGTATAAGAGGTCGTTTGATAGATAGGTACTGCGGCCGCCTTCGTGGTCGCTTCTGACTCATAACCATGGTGTAATGCCAGTGACTCTAATTTCATTTTCCCTTCCTTATCCGTAGCAGCCCAGTATTCAATCGACATTGAGAATTGCACAAGATTTGTGCATGTTCAACAAACTAGCAGATAGACATCTAGAAGTCTAAAACTTTTTAACCACAGCCTTTAACTTCGGCGCAAATTGTTGCGGATAAGTTCGGCCAGCACCACGACCGCAGAGACTATCTCTGGCGAGCACTCGTATGAGGCATTCAAACGCATAAAATGGCGGAATTCGACCTGATTACTAAAGAGATTTCCGGGTGCAATACTGATCCCACGCTCAATCGCCTGATAATAAATTTGTGTAGCGTCCATGTGTGATGGCAGCGCTAACCAGAGAAAATAGCCGCCCTGCGCGAAATTGACCCCCACAGATTCGGGCAGATGCGCGCACAATAATTGATACATGGCCAATTTACGGCTGGCTAACTTTTTACGTAACTGTTTCAAATGGCGTTCATATTGCGCCGACTGAATAAAATCGGCGATGGCGAGCTGCATCGGCGCACTGGTCGATAACGTCGACATGACTTGTAAACGTTGTAACTGCGGTGCATGGCATCCCGCCGCCACCCAGCCGACACGATAACCAGCAATCAAAGACTTAGAAAATGAGCCGCAGTGCAACACCCGTCCTTCGGTATCGAAGGCTTTTACTGGCCTTGGCGCGCTGGAGTCGACATAGAGTTCTTGATAAACATCATCCTCAATCAGACTGACTTTATGCTCATTTAGTAGCTGATAAAGCGCCTGTTTTTTAGCATCCGATAAGCTGCAACCTAAGGGATTTTGATGTTGGCTCATCAACCAGCAGGCTTTCACTGGATAGGTATTTAACACTTCTGCCAGCGCCTCGAGATCAATCCCCTGTTGTGGATCGGTCGCGACCGCAATGGCCCTGAGTTTAAGCCGTTCAATGGCTTGCATCGCACCATAAAAGGTCGGTGATTCAATGACAACCCAATCACCCGCTTGAGTCAGCGTCGCTAAGCTCAAGTTGAGCGCCTCCATAGCACCCGAGGTAATGATGATTTCGTCGGGCGAAATGCTCATGCCCAATTTGGCATAACGTTGGGAGATCGCCTTACGTAATCCCGCATTGCCTGGCGGTAAATTATCGGCGGCAAAAGAAGGTGACATGTGCCGAGTCACCTTAACCAAAGATCGCGCCAGTGCTTGTTGCGGGAATAAACTAGGATCGGGAAATCCT
Source organism: Shewanella sp. DC2-4 (assembly GCF_013248875.1). Classification (NCBI taxonomy): domain Bacteria; kingdom Pseudomonadati; phylum Pseudomonadota; class Gammaproteobacteria; order Alteromonadales; family Shewanellaceae; genus Shewanella; species Shewanella sp. DC2-4. The sequence continues at coordinate 3,296,624 of NZ_JABRVR010000002.1, forward strand.
GAGCCAAAGGGCACTATGTCCGCCTGCTTTGAAGCCTGCAGCACATTGAATACAAACTCATTAATATCCACGCTATCGGAAAGATAAATCGGCTTTTGTCGCTCGGGATAACGAAAGGCTTCTCCCTGCCGCGCGATTAATTCCGGCTTTGGCGCCACTAAATAGCCAGACTTAGCCTGCGCCGAGATCACACCTTGGCTTTCCAATAGCTGATAAGCATTGAGCACTGTCATCAGGCTCAAACCCGAATCGGCCACAGTTTGACGCAGCGACGGCAACTTGTCCCCCGCCTGCCAGACACCTTGGGCTATTCGTGTCTTTAATTCCTGCGCTAACTGCTCATACTTCGTCATCTGTTATAGCCAAGCCAAGATATTCTGTGTCTGTTATAGCCAGCATATCCCATGGTCTAATAGCACACAAGCTTTCACCGTCAAGCCAATTTAGGGTTCAGTGAACGCGACTAGAACAATGCCTTTGTAACGAGAAATGCGTATCGCTCGAGGAAATTATGTTTGATTTTGATGCCACAGTACTCGCTAGGATCCAATTTGCTTTTACCATCTCTTTTCACATTATTTTCCCTGCCATCACTATCGGCCTCGCCACCTATCTAGCAGTATTAGAAGGCTTATGGCTGAAAACAGCGAATGAGGTTTACCAACAACTCTATCAATTTTGGTCGAAGATTTTTGCCATAAACTTTGGCATGGGCGTGGTCTCAGGTATAGTGATGGCCTATCAATTTGGTACCCATTGGAGTGCTTTTTCCGCCTTCGCGGGCAGCGTAACTGGGCCGCTACTCACCTATGAAGTCCTCACCGCCTTCTTCCTCGAAGCGGGTTTTCTGGGGGTCATGCTATTTGGTCAGCAGAAGGTAGGTAAAAACCTGCATTTCTTCGCCACTTGTATGGTCGCCACGGGCACTATTATCTCGACCTTCTGGATCTTAGCTTCAAACAGCTGGATGCAGACGCCCCAAGGTTTTGAAATCGTGAACAATCGCGTCATTCCTGTGGATTGGTTTCAGATAGTGTTTAACCCTTCATTTCCCTATCGTTTAGCCCATATGACAGTGGCGGCCTTTATTTCATCGGCTTTCTTTGTAGGCGCATCGGCGGCTTGGCATTTACTCAAAGGTAACGACACACCCGCGATCCGTAAGATGTTGTCTATGGCGATGTGGATGGCGTTAATTGTCGCGCCGCTGCAAGCTGTAATTGGTGATTTTCATGGCTTAAATACCCTTGAATATCAACCTGTAAAAATCGCGGCAATGGAAGGCCATTGGCGTAATGAGGGTGACAAACCCACACCGCTTATCTTATTTGCGATTCCCGATATGGACGCAGAGAAAAACCACTTCAGTCTCGAAATCCCAGGGCTCGCGAGCCTGATCTTACAGCATGATTTAAGCAAACAAGTGCCAGCCTTGACTGAGTATCCCGCCGAGGACAGACCCAATGTGTTGTTAGTGTTCTGGAGTTTTAGGCTCATGGTTGGCTTAGGCTTATTGATGATTTTTGCTGGACTGTGGAGTGCTTATCTCAGGTGCAAAGGCAGCCTCTACAGCAACAAACACTTTCTGCGATTTGTACTCGTGCTCGGCCCCGCCGGATTGCTCGCCACACTAGCAGGTTGGTTTACCACCGAGCTTGGCCGTCAACCTTGGGTGATCCAAGGATTGATGCGCACTCAGGATGCCGTGTCTTCCCACAGCGTTACCCACTTGAGTATCAGCCTAGGGATTTTCATCGTCAGTTACTGCGGCATCTTCGGCGTGGGTTATCGCTATATGATGCGACTCATCCGCAAAGGGCCAGATATCGCGGCAACAAGCCATTAATTTTAAAGTAAATGAATCTAGTTTTACTTATTCAATCTAAAACATATTTAAGGGCTCACCATGGAATTCGATCTACCCTTGATTTGGTTCGGGATCATCATTTTTGCCACCTTAATGTATATCGTGATGGATGGCTTCGATCTCGGCATCGGCATACTGTTTCCCTTCATTCACGACGAGGACGACAGGGATATTATGGTCAATACCGTCGCCCCTGTTTGGGATGGAAACGAAACTTGGTTAGTGCTTGGCGGCGCCAGCCTGCTCGGTGCATTTCCCCTCGCCTATGCCATAGTGCTCGAAGCGCTAACCATACCGCTGCTCATCATGCTGCTGGCATTGATTTTTCGCGGCGTGGCATTTGAGTTTAGATTTAAGTCGGGCGCAGAAGCTAAACCATTCTGGGATAAAGCGTTTATGTTCGGTTCTATCACGGCCACCTTTTCACAGGGCGTAGTGCTGGGGGCGTTTATCTCCGGCATTTCGGTGAGTAACCAACAATTTAGCGGCAGTAGTTTCGATTGGTTAACGCCCTTCTCACTTTTCTGTGGATTTGGCCTTATGCTGGCCTATGCTCTGCTCGGCGCGACTTGGCTGGTGAAAAAATGCCAAGGCGAGCTTAAAACGACCATGCAACAACTCGGTAGAGCACTGACCTTATGCCTGCTTATGACCATAGGTTTAGTCAGTTTATGGACGCCTTTTGTGCAACCCAATATTGCCCTGCGCTGGTTTAGTTTACCGAATTTATTCTACTTCGCCCCAGTGCCAATACTGGTATTAGCCTGCAGTTGGGCCTTGATAAAATCCCTAAATCGTGATGATAACTATCAACCATTCCTACTCACTCTAGGGCTGATTTTCTTAGGATTTAGTGGCTTAGGGATCAGTATCTGGCCGCACATTATTCCACCCAACATCAGCCTTTGGCAGGCAGCAGCCCCCGACAGCAGTCTAAGCTTTATGCTCGTCGGCGCCCTGATGATCATCCCGCTGATTTTGGTTTATACCTTTTGGAGCTACTACGTGTTCCGCGGCAAAGTAACCAAGGATGCTGGCTATCACTAGCCATGACTTTAGATGAGAGTTCCCAAAACGCGACTGAAGCTAACTTGGCTTAGGTCGCTGATTCACTTTAGATGACTTTACATATGCAGGAGATCAACATGACGACCCAAACGAAATCCCTCGCCTATCGGCTCGGCTGGTTAGTGCTGATTTGGTGTACAAGCGTAAGCTGTCTGTTCCTCGTCTCTATGTGTATCAAAATACTTTTAAAAGGTGCGGGCTTAACAACCTAAGTAAATATTGACTTTAGAAGCTTATATTAAGGCTTAATTCAGTTAGTGCCCATAGCATCTAGCGACAATGCACTAGAACATTCAATGGTTGAATTAATTTGGCTTTCAGTTCAGCCAAATTAACAAGTGCTCAGTTTACTTTACGAGTGCTAGCATTAAATTGACGAAGACTAGCCCCAATGTAGCAAGGTTAAAGCTATGTTAAATCCAGTTTTACTGTTATCAGTATATTCAGCAAGATTAGCTTAGTTAGGCTTGCTTTATATTTTTACTTGACCTATGGTATCAGCCAAGCAATTACTTATTTAGTTAATGGCAAGATTTAGTTAACAGCAAGGCCGATATACTAAATCGATATACAAAAAATAAATAATCAATCGAATATCAACTTTTGACTGGAGATGTAACACTATGTTTAGCACTGCATTTTCATCACTATTTTCCCATGTGTTAGCTAACACATCTAGTTCAGTAAGCTCAATCCGCCTCTCGCTCAAATTCCCAGTCTAAGCCGAGCGTCACTCGCGCTCGGCAGAATTATAACTTCTTGTGAAATAAGCACAGAGTAATACTCATTTTAATTTCTATGCTTATATTTTAACTTTGTTATTTCAGAGGCGGCAATGGCATATTCTTTTTTTAGTGGTCTTTTCCAGAATTTTATTCTAAAAACTGAAACCTATTATTTACAAAACAGTTTTAATGCCTCTCTACGCCCAACGGCTTTGGCAGGCGTGATTAGTAAGCTTGAGCAGCTAAAGCATGATACGACGAGTGATAAAGTGACTGTGGGACGGGAAATTCACTTAGTTAATCTGCAGGATCAGCAAGAGTACCAAATTGAACTCGTGTATCCACCAAGGCATAAACCCAGTGCAGGACGTTTCTCTGTCATATCAGATTTAGGCGTCAGCTTACTTGGGTTATCAAAGGGCGAACTGGCAGAGGTGAGCATTTTAGGCAAACCAGTTCTGTTTATGATTAAAGATGTCAGTTTAACGAAAAAACAACCTAAAAAGTCTGTATAGGAAAAAATCATTTGGGCATACTTTTTGTAAATGGCTATTGAGTATTGCTACTTGATAACATTTCAGAAAATTTTAAAGATATGATTATAAGGTTGTAAGCATTTTAAAATAGAGCATGTTCAATTCAGTGGCAACATGCTTTGAACTCGCTATTAGCGGCGGCTTATAGCGGCATTTTCAACATAATATAATAAGAGGGAATGTTATTTTGAAGTCATTAACTGGCCGCGATATTTATTAAAGAGACACTTTAAATAATTTTAACACTGCAATTAACGACTCTTTGCAACTATTTACGTATAAGTCATGGCAGCGCTTTAGAGTAAACAGCAAAGGGGTTAAGAGGTTTAGCACGGCGCCTCAATCGTTAAATTTATTTTTATACTCTTTATAAATAAACCGTCTCAATTAAAGCCTGAAATAAAAAATTGAGCCCAACTATCGAAACCGATTTGCGGCGCGGGTTAGGATAGTAACCTTCACTTTGGAGTTTATATCTATGAGTAAAGAAAAAAACAAAAAACCGCCAATGAAAACCTTAAAAGAGAAGCGTCAAGATAAACGGAACCGCCAAAAGGCTTCCGACTAACTTATCTAACTCTGTAAAAAACCTTAAATCCTCTCTTTAAATAGGCCGAAAATAGGGTGTTAATACTTTAGCACCCTATCTTATTTTACAGCTTCCCCCAATATTTTTAGTGCATCATCTAGCGCGACTTTCGCATAGGATCTCATTATCTCGCCTTTATTAAGCCTTGCTCCATCAGCCACTCAATCACAATCGGCGGCGATACTGCTCAGGTGAGCACTGAGCATATTTTTTAAACATCACGATATAAGGCGAAGTTTGGTTGTAGCCGAGTGTCAATGCCACTTCTTTGATCGCAAGTCCCTGACGTAATAGTTGTAAGGAATAGATAAACTTATGCCTTTGTCTTAGCTCAGTAAAACTCATCCCCAGAACCTCTTGGCAGCGACGAGCTAAAGTACGCTCTGTGGTATGTAATTCACTGGCCCAAGATTTAAAGGTTTTCGAACTCGCAGGGTCGGCTTCAAGTGCCAGCAACAACGGCTGTAACAGTTTATCTGAAACGGTGGGCAGAAATTGCGGTAGAGCTTTACCCAAGGTCAGCTGATCGAGCAAAACCTCAACCAGTCGCTTATCCGCCGCAGTTTCTGCCACAGTGACTTGCCGCTCCCGCAGATCGTTAACGATCGATTGGGCAATGGATGTCACGGCTAAAAGACAGGTCTCTATGGGAAAAGCCGCAGCTCGCTCGGCAACTATATTCATCGAGCAATAATGAATACTACGCCGAGTATAACTTTCATGTTCTATCCCCGCAGGAACCCAAATCGCATATTGTGACGGCGATAAAAACCGTTGCCCTGCAGCATGTAACTCCATAATTCCACCGCTGATTAACTGCAGTTGCCCCCAAACATGTTGATGTTTTGGCGTTACCGTATTTGGCAAGAAAGCTTCATAGTTGAAGAAGATATCTGCAGCAGGCTCTTGCTCTGCCGTGAGCGGATGGTAAACCGTGCGCATTTTGATGCCCTCAAAGCTATGGTGGTCCAAAAACTCAAACGAAATCGCTAACCCAGATTACGCTTGTCCGTAGAGGAACTGACCTTGTCTGATAAGCGATATTTATATCATAACCGACCATGGATAATAGCCACTAATCTATTATCTGGATGCTTAAGTGATAAGCCATAAGCTATGGCCAGTCACTTTAGCCAGTACCTAAAGGCAAGACCATGCTGTATTTGTTCCCCCTGTTGGCCGTATTAATTTGGGCAGGCAATTCGATAGTCAACAAGCTCTCATTTGGGATTATCGATCCTGAAGCCATAGCATTTTACCGTTGGTTTTTCGCTATGTTATTGTTAACCCCCTTTGTCGCAAGTCGCGTCTGGCAAAAACGCCAAGTGATACTACCTTTGTTACCTAAGTTCGCTACTTTGGCTTTGTTAGGTATGGTGCTTAACCAAAGTCTGGCCTATTTTGCGGCGGCAACCACCACGGCAACAAATATGGCATTAATCACCTCTCTCGTGCCGATGATCAGTCTGTTTTTAGCCGTGCCATTACTCAAGCAAAAATTATCACCGTTAGCCTTTGGTGGCACCTTAATCTCGCTATTTGGATTGATTTTTATGCTCAGTCACGGCGATATGATGAACCTTGCCATCGGTGTGACTCAAGGTGATTTACTGTTGCTCTTTAGCGCCTTTGTGTATGCGCTCTATGGCGTATTACTGAAACGCTGGCAACTGCCACTACCGACTTGGGAATCGGTTTATATTCAAGGACTCATAGCCGTATTCATGCTGACGCCACTGCTGTTTACGAGTCCCAGCATAGCGATCAGTGCCCAATCAGCACCACTGATACTTTACGCTGCTATCGCTGCCTCACTTTTAGCGCCGTGGGCTTGGATCAATGGCATAAGCAAACTCGGCGCCGATCGCACCAGCGTATTCTTTAATTTAATGCCTATTATTGCGGCGATACTGGCGGCCATCATCCTAGATGAAACCTTAGCCATTTATCATTATATTGGCGGTTCTATGGTCATTATTGGCGTCATGCTAGTGCAGATAAAACCTAAGCCTAAAGTCATCCCTACCCTAGCTTGTCCTGAATAATCCAAAGTAATGCGTCAACGCCTTGGTAACTGTGACCAAGGCGGTTTCGCTTATTTCAATGTGTACAAAATCCCATCGCAATCTGCTGCATGCAAAGGCAATTCTATAAATAACGGCTAAGCTATTTATTAAGTTATTAATGGAGATCGTCCTATGTTTAACAGTATTCGCGTTAAGTTTTCACTGATGTTTGCCATTATGGCGACAGCCCTCATTGTCATGGCGGTCACCGACGCTATGCAAAGCCGTGCCACTGTGAAACAGATGCAGGAATTTAGTCAGTTATTTAATCCCGCAATTTCGGCAATTCTCAATGCAGATCGCGACCTTTATCAAGCGCAGCTAAGTGAAGAAGTGTTACTCAGGGAAGAATTATCTGCCGATAATCGCAAAAGTGAGATTGATAACTGGCAAGAGAATGTCGATCAAGCCCGTGACAGAATGGGAGAATTTAAACAAATCCTGACAGATCACCTGCAAGTACTGCAATCAACCAGTGGCTTTGAGGCGCAGTTTTCGCTCTGGTATCAAGCCTCATCAGAGGTCATTAATGCAGTCAAAAGTAATGACTTTGAACGCGCGAAACAACTCCACGAAACCAAATCCAAGCAAGAATTTAAGGCATTAAGAGATATCTACAATGCCGCGGGCGAAGCCGCCGATAACAGAGTAAAAGAGCTAGATTTACAAGCAACGGAACAGGCAACCACCCAAACCCAAATATCCTTAACGATAGCGAGCTTAGTCGCCATTGTGGCGCTGTTGATTGCCTACTTCGGCCCTAAAATCATAGTCAATGCAATTGAAGATATCACTAGCAGGATCAATGACATTGTCGATGGTGACGGTAACTTAACCCAAAGGATCCCTATCACACGTCAAGATGAAATCGGCGAGCTCGCCCATGCATTTAACTTATTTGTAGAGCAGCTACAGCAAATGGTTATCTCGATTATTGGTCAAACTAAAGATGTGAGCCAAACCGTTGAAAGTCTTGCAACTAAGTCAGCCACCACAATCAACATCAGCCATGAACAAGAGCAGTTTGTCGATACTATTGTCACAGCAGTAAATGAAATGAGTGCAGCCGTAAGAGAAGTCGCCAGTAACGCTCTTCATACTGCCACCGAAATCACTAAGGTGAATGACCAAACAGTAGAGGGTAAGAATATCCTCGCCCAGTCCGTTAATCATATTCAGCAACTGTCTGAATCAGTTAAAAATGCCGTGACAGTTATTGAAAAACTTTCAGTCAATTCTGCCAATATTGCCTCAGTGCTTGATGTGATCCGCTCAATCGCTGAGCAAACTAATCTCCTTGCACTTAACGCGGCCATTGAAGCTGCGCGCGCTGGCGAACAGGGCCGCGGCTTTGCCGTAGTTGCCGATGAAGTACGTACACTGGCGAGTCGTACCGAAACCTCAACCCAAGATATTCAGCGCATGATTGAAGAGTTGCAACGCGGTGTAAATGATGCGGTTAAAAGCATTGAATCGGGAGCTAGCCTGACCACATCAACCGTCACCCTCGCCAGCCAGACCCAAGATGCATTAGATGAAATTCTAAACTCCACCTCTAAGGTCAGTGAGATGTCCACTCAAACGGCGACTGCGACCGAAGAGCAAACCCATGTGACCGAAGAAATTAATCGTAACTTGACCGAATTATCCGATAAAACAAGATACTGCAACTTAGTGATCCAAGAAACGCAGCAAATAGTCGTCAACACTAAAGCCATTTGCAGCAATCTACAAAAAGAAGTTGCGCGATTTAAAGTCGCTTAAGATAAATGACTAACGACACATGGTTAGCGATAAACTATTGAAACGAAAAGAGTGCTCAATGTAGGCACTCTTTTTAATGGAAATAATACCAAGCAAAGCTTGAAGACAATAAAAGCCCACAACCGTATGCAAGTTGCAAATAACGGTAACGATACTGAACCCAAGTTGTATCGATTCACCCGTTAAAGTGCGAATAACAGTACTAACTGTTTAATGTTAACTCACAGTAATGATTGAATTTCTAATTCAATCATCTGCAAAAGCTGTAAAACAACCAAAAGATACATCAATCAAAACTGACTAATTGACCACCCAAGTGAGCAATTTTTTCAGCGGCCAAGTCGGGATTAAGATAGCCTGCGACTTTCGTTAACGCATCGGCGCGCCAAGCAAAAGAGGCTCTCACACTAACAATACGCTCGCTTTCAGCATCGATGTTCGTATCGGCAACATTGCCAGTTGGCAGTAATAGTGCAGGGTAATCATGACTTAAGGTTTGTGAGACCCTTGAGCTGGCGAGCGCCATATTGCTAACGCAGAGCTTTTGGCTCGCTCCTAATGGACCGCGGCACACTACATTTAAAGATGCACTGCCAAAAACTTTTAAATCGCCACCCGCATTGACCCAACCTCCGCTCACGCCAGCGCGACGCAGCTCACTCACTGCCATATCGACCGCATAACCTTTAGCTATACCATCTAAGGTTAAAATTAGCGGTCTAGCTAATCGCGCTTGATTACCTTTTATTTCAATATCTTGCCACTCGCCTTGCAACAGTAAAGGCATACCAAGATAGGCAGGCAATGCACCGCGAGACATCATTTCGCCGCCAACGGTACAATTGAATAAGTTGTTGCTCGCCTTACCCAGCCCCTTAGCCAACTTGAGCACTCGTAAACTATCTTGGCTTAACGTTACCCAAATTCCCGGGTGCCGATTTAACTGATTTAACTCGCTGTCCTGTTGATGGAAGCTCAGCAACCGCCCAATATGGGTCACACGCGAAAAAGCCGCGCTAATCGCCGCTTCCAATGCTTTATCTTTAAGTTGTACCTCACCGCTTTGATTTGGCAGTGACTCGGCAGCGATTTCCACCAGCGTTCCGAGTAATGGCTTAGCGCGACGTATCATGATAATACCCACTGTAGTAGGAAGATCTGAGGGATCAGCAATAAACGCTTCATCCAGTTAAATTTAAACAAAGCACTAAGAGTAATTAACATAATTTGTGCGGATTCTATTAAAGTCTCTACTTCAATACAAATTGTTGCCATTAGTTTTTATGGGGATTTTAGATGCTTGAAACTGTTTTACATTTAAAAACAATAGATTGCTTATTAAGGTTTTATTAAAGTTATTTGACGTATCATTGCTATCACAACGCTGCACAAGCGAACTAAGTCAATACGTCCCCAAATGAGCCCTATTGATTAATGCCACTCATCATTTACGTTATTTATGCTAGCTTACCCACCAACAACTCACACTAAATGGAGCAATAAATAGCCGGCTTACTCCATCACACCAGTCATTCGCTTAAATTTCATGCAATTCCGTTCAGTTGAAATACACGCTAAATCAGATATAAACCCTCTAACTCAATCTAAATGAAAACAGGTAAGATATTGATTAGTAATTAAAATAAAGACTAGTTTTCATCTTATACAACCTATTAATAACCTAGCGATCACAGCGGAAGTAAAAACATCTAGACGTCTAAATTGACAGGTTATCAGGGATCAAATATGCTTTGCCTCAAGTTGCTAGGATACGATGCCGAGGCAACACTGAATTTAAGCGAGTTTGACTGCCAAGGATCCTGCGGAAAAACCCTAAGCGAAAGAGAGATAACATTTGAGCAATCCAACAGCAGCACAGCACAGCCCGGCATCTTTTATTGCCCTGTTGCCATTATTTGTTTTCCTTGGTCTTTTCATTGGCGCGGGTGTGTATTTCCAAAGCCAAGGTGTCGACTTTGCCTTCTATCAATTACCCAGCGTTATCGCTATTTTACCTGCAATCATTCTGGCGTTGATTTTATCAAAACAGAAATTAAATCAATCGATTGATACCTTTATTGGCGGTATTGGTCACAGCAATATTATTGCAATGTGTTTAATTTACTTACTTGCAGGCGCCTTCGCTGCAGTCGCGAAAGCCACTGGCGGCGTCGATGCTACTGTTGCTCTTGGTTTATCGTTAATACCATCGAACCTGTTACTACCTGGTTTCTTCGTGATTGCCGCTTTTATCGCAACGGCCATGGGAACCTCTATGGGGACAATCGCGGCTGTCGCTCCAATCGCCCTAGGCGTAGCCGACCAAGCGCAAATCGACTATGCACTGATGGCGGGAGCCGTGATGTCTGGCGCCCTATTTGGTGACAACTTGTCGATTATTTCCGATACCACGATTGCAGCTACGCGCACCCAAGGCTGTGATATGAAAGATAAATTTCGTGAAAATTTGATTTTCGCTATTCCCGCATCACTGCTAACTTTAATCGCCTTTGTATTTGCCGGACAAGGCCAAGCAGAATTAGCAACGCAGAATATCGATCTTATTAAGGTCATTCCTTATCTGACCATTTTGATCTTAGCCGTGGCGGGTCTGAACGTATTTGTGGTCTTAACCTTAGGTATCTTATTAGCGGGCGCAACTGGCCTGTTTACTATGGATTACGGCGTGATCCAATTCGGTAAAGATATTTATGCTGGCTTTAGCAATATGCAGGAGATTTTCATTCTGTCTATGCTAGTGGGTGGTTTAGCCGCACTCATGCAGCAGCAAGGTGGTCTTGCCTTTGTGAGTAAACAGATTGAAAAGCTGATCACTCGTTTCTCCAAGGCGCAAGGTGAAGCTTCATGCCGCGCTGCTGAGCTAGGCATGGCAGGTATAGTCGCAGTGACTAACTCTTGTGTGGCTAACAACACAGTTTCTATCGTGGTGACGGGTGATATTGCAAAAGACTTAGCAGAGAAACATGGCGTGAGTCCAAAACGTGCCGCCAGCATACTCGATATTTTCGCCTGTATTATCCAAGGTTTAATCCCGTATGGTGCACAGGCACTCTTAATTGCTTCGACCTTTAGCATCACGCCATTAGCAGCGGTATCACACGCTTGGTACTGTATGATTTTAGCCGTAGTGGCTGTTGCGATTGTAATTTTCCGCAAACGACACTAAATGATATTTGAGTCGCATGAGTAGAATCTAACGTTTATGACAAGGGACGCACTAGGCGTTCCTTGTCATTTTAAAGCCCTCTTTTGGCGAAAAAGCATTAACTCGCTTGCCTTCATTAAACAATTCAGGCAAGTTACCGCATTCAATGTGGTCATATCCTATCAGCATATTTTTAGTCCCCCATGAATCCTCTTTATCACCAAGAACCAAGTTATTACGATCTACATCGTCTTATTACATGGTTGATTGTAGGCGCAGCCTTTATTAGCGCTTCTGGAGTTTTAATTGCTATTTATGCTGAATATCAAAACGTTGGAGTTCAAGTCTTACAAATACGAGCTGATTTTTTAGGTAACTATATCAACTCACCCCTCGCTTATGTGTTTAATTTAAGCTTATTGGCTGCAGGGCTCTGCATACTCATTTCAATGACCGGGCTCTACTTACTAAAACTGGATACGTTCAGCCAATGCATAGCACTTACAGGTGCTTGGGTAGGAGTCTCTGTGATTTTGATGGGAATATTCCCCATTAATTTTTTGAGCATACACAGAATAGTTTCAACGAGTTATCTATTAAGCACCCTCATCTTACACAGCCTTGTGATTATAGCGGGGATAGTGCCTCGGTTTATTTGCCCAAAGCCACTGTTCTATTTGAGCCTGATCAGCTTTTGTAGTGCAGTGAGTTTAACCCTGCAATTAGATTGGACCATATTGGATTTCCCTCCCTGTGTGCCCCAAACACACTTTTGTACTGTTTCAGCCAATATGTGGCTCCAAACTAACTTGAGTATTATTTGGTGTTTAAGCCTAGCCTTTGCAATGCGGCGCCTATCAAAAATACTGTATCATCGCGCCCAAGAACGCCAAATACTTTAGGGTAATCCATGCGCTTAGCAAAATACCTCGCCCAGTGTGGCATAGGCTCACGCCGTGAAGCCTGCCGTTTGATCGAGGCCGGGCGCATCACACTCAATGGCGGTATCGCCCGCCACACAGATCCCATCTGTTTGGACGAGTCATTAAACTGCCTCGACTGTATTGAGTTTGATGGCAAACCTATCACTAAAGCCGAAACGCTCGCCTATTGGGTATTTAACAAAGCTGTGGGCACGGATTGCCGTCTGCTTGAGCAGGATGAAGCGAGCCTTATACACCTACTTCCCAAAGCGCCAAGACTCTACCCCGTCGGCAGACTCGATAAAGACTCCCGCGGCCTGTTGCTGTTAACTAACGATGGTGAGCTGACTCATAAACTGATGCACCCCAGTTTTGCCCACAGCAAAACCTACCATGTGCGCCTCGATAGGCCATTCACTGATGATTTTGTTGAACAAATGGCCAGTGGAGTGCGTTATAAAGACCTGCAAACCCTGCCCTGCCAAGTCCACCACCTCAGTTCGGTCAGCTTTGAAATCGTGCTGACTCAGGGATTAAATCGACAAATTCGTAGGATGTCCAAAGCACTCGGATATCGCGTTATCGATCTTGAGCGCGTCGCCATAATGACACTGAATTTACGCGAATTAGCATCTGGTGAGTTACAAGAAGGTCAAATGCGGCCACTAACACCACAGGAAACCACAGCGCTTAAAGCGGCACTGGTTACAGCGTAAACTAAAAAACCGAAGATAATTACGGATGGAATATCTACATTAGACCTTCTGATTTCTGCCAATAGCAGCCATCTGCTGTTAACTCTCTTATGCCCCAAAGAAAGATAATTGTATCGTCAATTGTGCTGCATGAATTGTCATTGTTTCCGCAGTGACTCGCCGTCTATTTCTTTCAAAATAAGCATCCCAAAGGCTCGACGGCGCCATCCATGTCGCCAACGGTCACTGGTACACCAATGCCAATCCTAACTAACACTTCTGCTGTTCGTTTAGCTAAAAAGCTATTGCCCCAAAGCAAGATAATTTTGTCGTCCGTTTGCAGCATGCATTGTCATTGCTTCCCCAGTGACTCGCCGTCTATTTCTTTCAAAATAAGCATCCCTGAGGCTCGACGGCGGCATCCATACCGCCAACGGTCACTGGTACAACAATGCCAATCTTAACTAACACTTCTGCTGTTCGTTTAGCTAAAAAGCTATTGCCCCAAAGCATGTTTGAACAGCTTTGCTTAATTGTAAATTGACGAATGACTTGACCTACAAATTTTCATCTAGTGCCTCAGTGTTTAACTCTTCAACTGATTCGAGCGAAACTGGACGGTTATACAGTCGTATTCAAAATACTTGGTTTTGAGTTGTTTGTAGTCCATATACGTGCGCGTTATCCCAATATTGTAAATATAAAATCATTAAAATTTAATGACTTAAATATCATGTCGATTAGATAATGGGTTTGGGAAACGCGCATGCGCGTTTTTCCGGATGGTATACTTGATGGAAAGCTGATAAGTTCTTTTTAATACATGTAGTTAACTATGCGCGTCTTTACTGGTCTAATGAGGTAAACGCGCATGCGCACTATATAAAGGTTATGCCTAAAGGAGTCATATGCAGGAAATTTATGATCTAATACAAGGGAATCCTAAATTCTATGCATGGGCATTTGGAATTGTAAATTTACTGTGGGTTGCGTTCGCGTACTTCAATAAGCAGAGACATGAAAGAAACCTAAAACAGTTGGAACAAGATCTTAGATTCAGAGCAGATAGGCGATTAAAAATATTCGATCTAAAGGCATCTGAATACGCTAAGTACGTTACAGACTTGGACCGCTTTGGAAAGAAGAATCAAATTGAAATGCCAGAGCGTATGCAGCCAATATTTGAAGAGTATCTTCAGAATTATCTTGCAGCCACAGAAGTAGGCGATAAAGAGAGAGTAAGGCAGGTTATCGGTTGGTTTAGCTCTCAAATCTCCGCGTTGATGCAGGAAGGGCTAAAAGATGTGTTGAAACTCAAAAGTGAGTCCAATCGATTGAAACTAATAGCAACAGACGAGATGCTGCAAACCTTTGATAAATTGGAACTGCTTACGCAAGAATCAATGGACTGCACCAACGAATATATGAAAAACTTCACCGAAATAATACTTCATCAACAAAACGAAAAAACTGAAATTTTTCAAAGGCAGGCTGCGGAGCTGGCATCTGAAATACAAAATCAAACGAAAGCTCTAATGAATCAAATGAGGAGAGAGCTCAGTGACATATAGGCATAAACAAATGTTATGTGTTTATGCATGAATCGAATTTATAGGAGTCTCCATGGCTGAATGGGATGGACTTAGTGAAGATGCCAAAGACGTCTATGTAAATCTTGGAACTAGAAATCATAAAACTATAAGCAAGATAAAAACTAGTCGCCTCGTTAATGCTATACGTGAATCGCAATTCGTTGGGTACGACGGCGGTTCCCCATATAAATGGCTTATGTTTGAGTATGAAAGACGTAAAAGCCAAAAGAATTGGATATTAGGAATTGGCGCTTTAATTGTTGCGGCCGCGGGCGTTCTAGTAACTTACCTTGTTGCCAATTAAACACATAACCAAGTGCAGCAGTTCTCGCCTTCGGCGTCGGACGCCTTTTTCGCTGCGCTACAAAGGCGCCGCTGTGCGCGGCGTAACCCCATAGAAATATTTATCCGAAACTCACTAATTCGAGCTAAAAGTCTAACTCGGAATTGTCCCAAAGCGTGCAGCGTAAGGCTTTTAAATCTACAGATTACACTAACGCTAAAAAGGTGAGCCATGGTGATTTGCGAGACGACAGTCCGCCCCATGGCCGCTTTTTGGCATATATGGACCCATCCAGTTTGCAAGACATTCGATAGCGATTTTGAGAAGAGTTCATTGCACCCATATATTCGGCCTGTTATTGAGGGATTCCTCTGGCCCTGATGGATATCTGCTTCTACTGTCCTTATCATCCTTGCGGCTTCATTATGAGCCTATGCCCGACTAAGGTTTTCAGTAGATCAGTCTGACTGTCTCATCATCAAATCAAGTGTCTTAGCAACTTGCTGGTTGGTTAATTATTAACGTTTATTGAATCTATTCAGCACTATACTGGAAGTCGATATTCTTCGTCATGCGCCGCGATAACCCATGCCATTCTCGCGAGCTTATTAGCGACAGCCACACAGGCCCGGTTAAAACCGCGGCGTTCTGCTAACTGGATTGCCCAGCAGCTAAATTTATCCTGTTTATGACAACTGTGCTGCAACACCGTTCTTGCACCGTGGATGAACAGGGTACGTAAGTAAGCATTTCCCCGCTTGCTTATTCCAAGGAGGTTATCTTTACCTCCACTGCTGTGTTGCTTAGGTACTAAGCCACACCAAGCTGAAAAATGTCGGCCATTGCTAAAGTCTTTACCGTCACCCACTGCAGCATAAATCGCCGTAGCGGTGACAGGGCCAATACCAGGGATAGTCTCTAACCGCTGGCAAATCACATTGTTTTTAGTTTCAGTTAGCACTTGAACGTCACAACCCTTAAGCCATTTTTCTATATCACTAAATTCTTCATATAACTGATAAAAAATGGCCCGACCTTTGGTGGTCAGCGCATTGGTTTCATCCGCTAAAATATCTGGGAACTGTACTTTAAAAGCCGATTTACTTTTGGTTATCACAATGCCGTATTCCGCTAACATCCCTCTGACTTGATTGATTAAGGCGGTTGATTGTTTGTTTAAACGCTCACGCATGCGGTGGAGAAGTTGTACATCTTGTTGCGCGACGCCTTTTGGCTTCACAAAACGCATGTTGGGTCGCTGCGCCGCTTCTGCGATGGCTAAGGCATCGTTGTAGTCATTTTTATTACCTTGCCGAAAAGGCACCACAAATTGAGGGGCGATCAACTTGACGTTATGACCCAACAGCTCAAACTCTCTGGCCCAGTAATTTGCTCCACCACAGGCTTCCATCACAATCAGACACGGCTCTATTTGAGCGAGAAAGGGAAGCAAGTCCTTGCGTCTAAGCATTTTCTTTTTAATTAACTTGCCCGCTTTATCGACGCCAACAGCATGAAAAACAGACTTTGCGATATCTAAACCGATTGTAGTAATCTTCATAGGTGGACCCGTCCTCTTTCTGATGAGTTTTAGCGACTACATCGTGGCCCATTGCGAGGCCGATTAAAAGTGGATGGGTCCATTCCATTATCCATGCCATCGCGGCATTCGCGAGTCCATTCACACCAGACGGGGTGGTCGAGCATCCAAGGATGGACTTGAACAACATCCCTGTTTAACTGCCAGTTCGCCGTCCATGGCTCTCGTTCATAAGCTCAGAAACCCTAGGTTTCTATTTACCGTGTCGACGAGTCAATGCCATGGCGAGCCTATATGCGTGGATACCTGCCAATGCTAACCCACTAAAAAATCTAACTAAAGATGCAGGTCCTCCGGCACTACTTTCCAACACATTTCAGTCTAAAAAATATGTTGCGTATATATTTTCAATCCACTGGTTACGCTAATGCTAAAAAAGTGAGCTAATGCCCTGACGCGCCTATCACGGATAGCTATCTTAACAGCCGTCAGCAGGCCATTACAGCTACAAAAAAAGCGATAAACCCAGTGAGTTTATCGCTATTTTGCTGTCTTGTTATTTCAGCATTCTTAAAGCACTAAATCGCACTTGAATGCTGATAATCCAAATTCACTATGCCATTATAGGCCGCACCATTGCTGATGCGGCAATCGATTACTTAACGATTTCCATCTCAGCTAAAAGATTGTCGGCATGATCTAAATACTTCATTACCCACAGCATATAACGGCTGTCGACATGAATAGAACGGTTAATTTCATTATCAAATGCCCAACCGCCGATAATGCTTTCATACACACCGTCGAACAATAGGCCGACGAGTTCAGCGCGGCCGTTTAAGGTCGGTGAGCCAGAATTTCCGCCAGTAGTATCTAAAGTTGATAAAAAGTTTACCGGTACAGAATCTATTGATTTCATATAGAAATCACCATATTGCTTCTGCTTAATCAGCTCTAACTCTTTCTTCGGTGCATCGAATGGGTCAACACCCGTGTCCTTTTGCACTATGCCTTCAAGGCGAGTGAATGGCACGGCCACTAAACCGTCTTTTGGCGAATAGCCTTTCACATGGCCAACTGTGACACGCAGGCTAGAGTTAGCATCGGCATACACTGGCTTACCTTGCTCTAGGTTGTAAGCAATAATGGCATCCATATATTGCGGACGCACCTTCATTAGTTCACCCGCTAATTCTTTTTCTTTCTTTTCTTCAGCCATATCTGTGTCATACATAGCGACAGCGAATTGAATGAAAGGATCTTTAGAGGCTTTAAAATCGGCAACGGATTTGTCCATCCACGCCAGACGAACATCTTTCTTACCTAACTCAGTTTTGGCGTACATTTTATCTAAGGTTTTAGAAAGCTTAGCTTCACTAAACTTTTTATCGATACCAAAGGCTTTATCCAATGCGGGGAGGCGCTGATCTTCTGGCAGTGCGGCGTAGCGTTTTAGCATGTCGAGCAATACCGCTTTATCAACGCTTGGCGCATAACGACGATCAATACGCTCCATGCTCGCTTTGAGGCGAGTCATATCACGATCTTGGAAGCCCGGTTCACGCTGCATATCTGGCAGTTGTTTCTCGTTCGCGAGGCGATATAAGCTGCGCGCCGTCGGCAACATAGTCGTGCTGCCTATGTAGCTTAAGATCATGTCACGCTCTTGATGCGTCTTGCCTTTGGCAATCAAGGCATCTAATTCCGCTAAGGTTTTACCGTATTTCGCTTCACGACTGCTGTCTTTGGCAATCCACGCCGCAAGCTTAGCTTCGAGGGCTTTACGGTCAGCCAACATGGTTGATTTACCGTAAAACTCGATCATAGAAGTGAAGTTTTTCGCGTAATTTGCAAGGCCAGCAATTTGACTCTCGTACTTAATACGCTCGTCGCTGCCCTCTGGCGCGGTTTCTTTAATGATCTCTATAAAGCGTTCACGCAGCATTTTGCCTTCGGGATAAGCCCACTCAAACTCATTTTGAACTTCAGTGGCTGTGCGATATCTGTTGGTGCGACCTGGGTAGCCTGCAACCATCACAAAATCACCCTCACTCACGCCTTTAGCCGATACTTTTAAGAAACTTTTTGGCTCGTATGGCACGTTGTCGCTGCTAAATTCTGAGGGTTTACCTGCTTTAGATACATAAGCACGGTAGAAAGAAAAATCGCCTGTGTGACGTGGCCACATCCAGTTGTCTACATCGCCGCCGTATTTACCCACGCTCGCGGCTGGGTTATAGACTAAACGCACATCACGGATTTCCAGTTGTTTAACCAGATAATATTCGAGACCACCGTGAAAGCTATACACTTGGCAACGGTAACCATCTTCTTTTTCACATTCAGCAACTAACGCTTTTTCTTGGCTTTCAACGCCTTGATAGAAGGCGCTGCCCACTTTACCTTCAAGCCCGTTTTTAACTCGCTCAGTGACATTCGTGACATCTTCAGTCACATAGACACGTGAGCCAGGGGTCGCAGGTAATTCATCGGCGAAGGTCTTAGCTAAAAAACCATCCTGCAACAGGTTTTTCTCAGGAGTGGAGTTGTATTGAATTGCCCCATAGGCACAGTGATGGTTAGTCACGACTAAGCCCTTTGGCGATACAAATGATGCAGTGCAACCGCCAAGGCTTATCACGGCATTCATCGGGAATTCGGTGAGTTTAGAAATCGATTTTGCATCAATTTCAAGGCCTTTTGCTTTTAGCTCATCAGCCATTGCAGGCAGTTGATGGGGCTGCCACATACCTTCGTCAGCCTGTGCGCCAAAACTAGCGGCCACGGCAACTGTGAGTAACCATTTTTTCATTGTGTTAAGTCCGTTTTATGTGAATGAAGCCACGCGCAAGCTGGGCCATTTTCTCGTTTTAATAGCGTTGTTTTAATTTTAAATAACTGTGCTAAAACCCAGCATCACTCGCTTTAAAACCTAAAAAGCAAAAAGTCAGGCCGGGGCCTGACTTTATCACATGCGACACTCTCTATAACAGACTCTGAAAAACTCGCTTACAAAGCAAATACATTTAATCAAAGTTACTCAGCCGCGTTCGCTAAAAAGCCCCACCTATTGCAATGAATTAGATCCCAACAAATAGCTGGGCACCCACAATCACGGCACCTAACAAACCTGCAATGACTAACGCAACAGATCCACCAGACACTTGATAGCCACCGAGCTGCGACTGACGTTGACGCAGTGCCATAACAATTGGCAAGAAAATGATCATCACAACCAATGGTACGGCCGCAAATCCCAGTACCGCCACAAAGCCTTCAGGCAAATACAAGGCACACAAAACAGGCGGAATAAAGGTCAGTAACCAAGTTTGAATACGGCCGGCAAACGTTTCTTTGGCGCGAGTTAATTCGGCGATAAAGTCATATAAACTTAAGGTCACACCGAGGAATGAGGTCACTAAAGCTAAATCAGCGAATAATGAAATACATTTGCTGATCCAAGGTGTATGAGCAATATCCTGTAATGCCGTGACGAGTGAAGGTAGTGAACCTTCAAAACTATTCACCTCATATCCGCCTACTGTGCCTAAAGTCACCAATAACCACAGAACATAACAAGCAAGTGGGATAGTCGAACCGATTAACAACACCTTACGCAGTGATACCGCATCGCCATCGAGATAACGCACTAAAGTGGCGATACAGACGTGGAAACCAAACGAAGTAAACACCACGGGAATTGCCGCCATCCAATTGCTGGTCATAGACTCGGCAATCGCGCCAGTTGCCATGCTAGCAATACTGACTTCGGGCAATAAAAATAATACCACCACCACGAGCAATAGAATCATTAACGAAAATAGGAAACGTGAAACTTTATCGACCCAAGCGACACCTAGCGCCGCAAAGCCACCGAGCACGAGTGTAAATAACAACACTGCGACTTGATTATCGAGCACGATATCGAACATGTTCTTCGCTTTAAGCACTAATAACGAAGAGCCGCCGGTGAGATAAGCCGCGGTCAAGGCAAATAATAAACTCAGGAAAGAAGCACCTTGAATTATTTGACCTTTTTTACCCAGTAACTTACCCGTAATAGCATGCACGTTATCCCCCACGCCAGTGCGTAAGTTAATTTCGAGCATAAGTAATGAGGTATAGGCGGACACGCCCCAAATAACGACGAGTAACACTAAAGCAGGGATAATACCTAAAGCCGCTGTGGCTAAAGGTAACGCTAACATACCTGCGCCAATGGCCGTCCCGGCAACGATGGCGATCGAGCCTAACATTTTTGAATTCACACAATAGTCCTGTTCAATAATTAATTATTATTTTATTTGAGTAAGATTTGAACCGATAAAGCCTTGCGTCTTAAATCGAAATAAGCGACACATCACTTAAAGCATCCAATCAGATCTCGACCTAGCAGATCAATTGGCCCCAATAGCTTTTGAATGTTTCAACCCAGTAGCCATTGAGGCTAACTAAATCGATTATTGAAAAATGGCATGACTTTCAATTGTGATAGCCCAAATTAATGTACCGATATAAGCATCGATTAAATAGATAGTTTGGGACATTAACAGAGCCAAACCCAGTGGGCAAGCCAGTTGTGAACAAAGAAGGGTAGCAAACGATACGGTAACAACTTAATAGCGCTGTGATAAACGAAAATATACAAGCCAACAAAATCGCTACCTTTGTTGAGAATACCTGTAATCTTGTATTAGGCTCGAATCAAAATAAAGCCGGTCTTTTTCCATCCGATGCAGACAAAAAGGGCTTAAACACAGTGAATATGTTTAAGCCCAATCACATCATGTTGAGAATTGATTAACTCAAAATGTTAATTTACAGCTCAGTCCACGCCATAGCCCAAGAAGCGCCAACACCTGGCTCAAATCCTGTGGCAGAAGCCGACCACTGCACGCAATAGCCGCTATAAGGGAATGGCTTACATTGATACACTTTGCCATTTTTAGGCTGTAACACTGTAGTACCTGCAACGTAACCTTTCACGCCTGCTGGGAATACAAAATCAGCTTCTGGTGCAGGAGCTTGATCCTTTAAGAAGAGATCAAAGTTCTGCTGAATAACATCACCTTGTTTAGGCTCAGCTTTTACCTGCAAATGATAATGCCCAGCTTTAGGCTCAACGACGTCTAACACTAAGCTCGCGCTGGTATTGTTAACAGTTTGGCTCACAAAACCTGCCGCTGTGCCATCATGGCTAAACAAATACGCTGACACTAGCATCTCGGCGTTACTGGTCACATCAAAGCTGACCTTCGCCGCACCATCGATAATTTGATAATCGTCAGCAAGTGAAGTGACTTCTAAGCTGTTGCCCGGAGCAGGAGCTAAATCAAATCCCACTTCGACACGCTCAATACCTGAGTTTTTCGCTGTAAAAATGTCGTTTTTGCCATACACAGGCTCAATCACACCCGATGCATTTTTTTGTCCCGCTTTTAACTGGGACTGCTGGGCGTTAATCGCGCTCGCTAATAGGAAAGGCCAATTTTGTTTATCACCTTGAGTCGCATCACTAATGGTAATGACTGTTTGCTTAGCCGCTTGCTCACCATTGGCGTCAAACACCCGGGTCATCACTTTATCGCCTGCTTTTAGATCGAGTGACGGATTGATATCCCCCACATCTTGCCATTCACTCGGCACAACAGGACCCGAGCCCAAGTTCACATCGATAGCATTGTAGAAACTATTCGTAGTATCGCCCACTTCCCACACGGCCAAGATCACTTGATAACCACTGCGACCTTCTGGCACGTAGCAGTCATGGGTCACTAACTTAGGCGGCTGTTCCATACCACCATCAACTACGCAAAAGGGAGCTAAGTCAAAGCTCGCTCGGCTCAAAGCTTGGTTTGGGTTCCAATCTTGGCGAGTTAAATAGTAACGCCAATTACGGGTGACATGATTTGCTGTGAACTGCCAACTGAATTTATTCCAGCCCGATTTAATATCCGTCTTTGCCCAACGGCTCGGACTTTGTTCATCCAAAGGTGAAAAAGCACCATTGCCAGCACTCGCCAATTTGCCATCAGCAGGACCTGATTCAGGAAAACCCGATGGCCCCTCAACACTTTGCGGCTCCCATTGCACCGCGCCACAATTGGCATTTTTACCTGTTTTACAGGCATATGAACGCGATTCTGGTGCCACAACATAACCGTGCGCCTGCGCAGAGATACTCACAAACGCATTCGTCGCCATTACTGCCGCGGCCAATAAACTCAATTTAGAAATAGGGGAAAAAACAGTAGAATTTGCCACTTTAATGCACTCCATTGATTGCCTATCATCCTAAACATAATGATAGGCTTAGATATAAAAGTGGTATTTGGGCAAACAACAGCATTAAACAGCAGTCGTTTATCTTTCACAGAAATCGAATTCTGCGGCAACTCCGCTATCTTAGTTCACTAAAAAATCCATTTACAACCTTAGACCGGAAGCTTTGCGTCCTAACTTTTCAATTAGTTTGCCAAATACAGTCGTTATCATTGAGTCACTACGAGTTAACAGTATGTAACCAAGTAGAAATGACTTGGCTAAATTAGCAACAAAAGACAACGTTGTCAAAAAATAATTCATTTATATTCATTAAGTTACAGAATGTGAATCGGTATTTTTCTGACACCCGTCAAACATTTATCAGCACCTACTGTTATAAACTCGTGCTTGAAACTAAATCTTACCTAGGTATAATGCCCACCTCGCTTCGGGGGAGTAGCTAACTGGATTTCGAGCCATCGTCATCTAGGGTGAACATCAACATACTTGGCAACATGCCATGGTGTTCACAGCAAATCATAGATTTGCCCAGCAAGACCTGAGCACAATGACCGCACCTAGGGGTGGACGGTTTATTGTGCTTATGTCATAACCACCCCTAAAGGATTACACTTGGAAGCCCTACTTGCCTCAACCTTTACGGTTGCTATCGCCGAAATTGGTGATAAAACTCAATTACTTGCACTAATCCTCGCCGCAAGATTTAAAAATAAAACTGCCATTATTTTAGGTATTTTGCTGTCGACATTATTTAACCATTTTGCCGCAGCTTGGATTGGTCAATGGGCCATTAACTGGGTAAGCCCTGATCTTGCACGTTATTTAGTGGCCGCGTCCTTCTTCGCGATCGCTCTTTGGGTGTTAATCCCCGATAAAGTCGATGCAGAAGAGAGCCGTTTCTATAAAATGGGCCCCTTTCTCGCCACCTTTATCCTGTTTTTTATCGCCGAAATGGGGGATAAAACGCAAATAGCAACTGTGGTATTAGCCGCAAAATACGATTCATTAACTATGGTGGTTGCTGGCACAACCTTAGGCATGCTGCTTGCTAACGTACCCGTAGTGATCGCAGGCCACTTCAGCGCCGAAAAATTGCCTATGTTGTGGATACACCGTGGCTGCGCCGTATTGTTCGCACTCTTAGGCGTAGCAACACTGTTCTTCTAAGAATCGAGACTGGGGTTTTGCTGCAGAATAAAATTTCTTCACGCAATATTTCATTCTTTTAAACCTAACCGTTTTGCAAGTCGGTGCAAATTACCTGTATCGATTTGCAATATTCTTGCACACGCAGCCCAATTTTGTTTATTCGCGGCTAAAACTTGGCGAATAAGTTGACGCTGATATCTCTCAGTCGCAGCCTTAAGCCCCAGCATAACACTGGAATTATCTTGCGATTGTCGCTCACGACAGGCCGACTCAGACCTAAATGCTAATTCACTGGCTGGCGTTGCGGCATCTGATGGCCTATCTTCGTCGACTGTTTTGTGTGCTTGATTCATCAAAGAATCGAGCTGAAAATGTTTATCACTTAAGCTGATATAAGCCGTTTTTAGCTCGGCTTTCGCCAACACCGCAGCCCTGTGTATCGCATGCTCTAGCTCACGCACATTACCCGGCCATGTGTATTGCTCTAATAACTGCTGCGCTGCGTGTGTGATATTGATATGGGTGAGTCCTAACTTCGCTTTACAACGTTCAAGAAAAAAACCTGTCAGCATAACAATATCTTGCCCACGCTCTCTTAATGGTGCTACGTGGATAGGAAATACGCTCAACCTATGGTAAAGATCGAAACGAAAGCGCCCTTCCGTTGCCTCTTGGTGCAAAATTCGATTAGTGGCGGCAATAATCCGAGTATTAACTTTTAGGCTCTTATCACTGCCCACTCGCTGTAATTCTCCGTATTGTAAAACCCTCAATAACTTAGCTTGCAGCCCCAAGGGAAGCTCCCCGATTTCATCTAAAAACAAAGTCCCCTTGTCAGCGAGTTCAAACTTGCCTTGCCTATGACTGATTGCCCCCGTAAATGCCCCTTTTACATGCCCAAATAACTCGCTTTCGGCGACGGACTCAGGCAATGCAGCGCAGTTCAAATAGATAAGTGATTTATCGGCTCTGGTCGATTGATTATGTATCGCCGCGGCCACTAACTCCTTACCCACGCCAGTTTCGCCGGTAATTAATACCGATAAATCAGTGCCTGCCACGGCACTTATCTGCTGCTTTAGCGATTGGATCTGTGTGGATTGCCCTATGATCTCCTGCTGACTAGCAGGACGATTGAGCACCTCAGTGCCATTGGAGACTTCAACAACTTGGGATTCTAGCTGTTGCATCAATAACGCAGTATTAAGACTGGCTGCGGCCAGTGCGCTGATCACACGCAACTCGCTATCACTAAAATCATCAAACTGATGAGGGTTGAAACCATCAATGGTGAGCGCCCCAATTAAGCGATCGTTCGCGATTAGTGGTAAACCAATGCAAGCATGTACATGTAAGTTCGCACTATGATGTGGAATTAAACCATCATACGGATCAGGAAGTTCACTGTCGGCCGGGAAACGAACCACATCGCCAGCACGGGCGATAGCCTCTAATCTCGGATGTTCACTAATTTGAAAGCGCCGCCCTAACACTTCGGCAAAGAGCCCATCTATCGCCAAGGGGACAAATTGCTGCTCCCGAAATGCCAATAATGCCGCAGCATCACAATTGACACGCCGCCTGACCACTGCCAACAAACGCTCAAATCTGTCTTGCGTCGACACGCCGACAGTTAAATCTAAGGCTAACTGAGTTAAATCAGCATGGGCACTCATAGCACATCCACAGTCAAATAAAGTCATATTGACAACAGTGTAATGTCAATTTGACTAATATCAAATTGTCATTATGACATCAGCAAGTGATTTAAAATGTTGAAATACGCTAATACCAATAAAAATCAAAACCTTAAAATATTGGCATGGTGAGTGCAATAAGAGATTTAACTAAATAAGCAAGATTTACGTAGCGCATTCATTATTAATTATCACAGGTGTATTTATGACTATTCATGTAAAAAACAATATCCACTGGGTGGGTCAACGCGATTGGGAAGTGCAAGATTTTCATGGTACTGAGTACAAGATAACTAAAGGCACAAGCTACAATAGCTACCTTATCCGTGAAGAAAAAACCGTGTTAATTGATACAGTTGATCATCGGTTTAGCCAGCAATTCTTACAAAATCTTGAAGCTGAAATTAATTTAACCGACATAGACTATATTGTGATGAACCATGCAGAGGAAGACCACTCAGGCGCCCTGACTGCATTAATGGCCAAAATTCCTAACACACCAATTTACTGCAGTGAAAATGCGGTCGACTCCATTGTAGGACATCACCACCACCCAGAATGGAATTTCATTACCGTAAAGACAGGTGATAGTTTAGCAATAGGCAATGGTAAGCAACTGATATTTATCGAAGCACCTATGTTGCATTGGCCAGATAGCATGATGACATACCTCACCGAAGATGCGGTTTTATTCAGTAACGATGCCTTTGGCCAGCACTATTGCGATGAACATTTATTCAATGATGAGGTTGATCAAAATGAATTAATGGAGCAATGCCTACGGTACTACTCAAACATTTTAACGCCCTTTAGCAGCCTAGTAACGGCTAAAATTCACGAAGTATTAAGCTTTAATTTACCTGTAGATATGATCGCAACTTCACACGGCATTGTGTGGCGTGATAATCCAGCCCAAATTATTCACCAATATTTAGCTTGGGCCGACGCTTATCAAGAAGACCGCATCACGATTCTCTACGACTCTATGTCCAATAATACTCGCATGATGGCCGACGGTATTGCTCAAGGTATCCATGATATTGACCCCAATGTAGCGGTAAAAGTGTATAACGTCGCACGTCATGATAAAAACGAAATCCTTGCACAGGCATTTAGGTCAAAAGGTATTTTAGTCGGCTCATCCACCATGAATAATGTGATGATGCCTAAAATTGCCGCCATGCTTGAAGAAATCACGGGCCTGCGTTTTCGCAATAAAAAGGCGGCAGCTTTTGGTAGTTATGGCTGGAATGGCGGCGCAGTCGATAGAATTCACACTCGTTTGATGGATGCTGGTTTCGAAACTTCAGTGGGATTAAAAGTCAAATGGCGTCCCGATCGTGATGCGATGCAAGAATGCCGTCAGCACGGCCAGCGAATCGCGCGAGAATGGGCATTGCGTCCCCTCGATAGCGCTAATAGTCGCTCTATCATTAATCAAGTCATGTCAAAACCTAGCCAAGCCACCACGGCCAGTCAAACAGCTGAAAATACTGCTACTAATAACGTCCCTATGACTGCACCGATTGCAACAAAAGCGTGCGAATTAAATGATACACAATCAATGATTTGCACCGTTTGCCAATGGGTTTACGACCCTGAAAAAGGAGAACCTAATCAAGATATCATTGCTGGCACACCTTGGACTCAAGTGGCCGAAGACTTCCTCTGTCCCGAATGTGGCCTAGGTAAAAGCGTTTTCGCTGTCATAAAAAATGAGGTGACTAATGCCTAAGCCAATCGTCATTATCGGCAGTGGATTCGCGGCATATCAGCTAGTCAAAACACTGCGACGTTTAAACCGCGAACAACCGATTACAGTTATCACAGCCGACTCTGGTGACGAATACCATAAACCAGATTTAAGCCATGTGTTTAGCCTTAAAAAAATGGCGTCAGACCTCATAAAATTGACCGCGACTGAATTTGCACATGAGCAACAAATTGATGTGATAAATCACTGTGAAGTCATAAAAATAGATAAAGTTCGTCAGGTAGTATGTTGCCATCAAGGACGCGAAATTGCGTACAAAAAATTAGTGCTTGCCACAGGTGCACGGCCCTTTATTCCACCTATAGAGGGGGATGGCGTCGATATCATCCATACAGTTAACAGCTTAATGGAGTATCAGGCCTGCGAAGCAGACATCCATGGTGCGAGGAGAGTACTGGTTATCGGTGCTGGTTTGGTCGGAGTTGAACTGGCAATGGACTTAGCAACTGCAGGTAAGCAAGTATTTTTGGTCGATCCACAAGCGAGCTTAATGCCGAATATGCTACCCGAAATGTTAAGCCACAAACTGACCGCTGTACTAACGCAGCATAACGTCACAGTGCAATTGCAAACCCGAGTCAGCCAACTGCAACACCAAGATGGCAGTATCTCTGTGTGCCTAGATAATGACCAGCGGTTTATTTGTGATGCGGTTATCTGTGCAGCGGGACTTCTCCCTAACAGCCAACTTGCCCAGCATGCGGGGCTAGAGGTCAATAAAGGTATCGTCGTTAACGAATACTTACAAACCAACGATGCCCATATTTATGCGCTAGGTGATTGCGCCCAAATCAACGGCCAAAATAGGGCCTATTTGCAACCTGCGTTACTGAGCGCCAATGCGCTGGCGAACACATTACTGAACCAACCGACAGCAGTGAATTTTCCCGCCATGCTCATTAAAGTGAAAACGCCACTGTTACCTATGCAACTCAGCGGTATAACAGTGAATGGCGTCCATCGCTGGCAAGTCGATATTGATGCTCAAGGAAGCAGTATTAAAGCATTCGACGTGGATGAAACATTTATAGGATTTATCGTAACCGAGGATAAAATGCAGCAAGCATTTGGATTGTTAAAGCAGCTAAATAGCCCTAACGCGGCACTCATCGCGGCCTAAGAGCACATTAACGAGAATGTTAATATTATTGTCGCTGATAATAAAAACTGAGTAGAGGCTTTCTACTCAGTTTTATCGTTTCTACTATTATTCAAACATTCGCAACAGCAATAGTTTAAAGACCTAATGCCAGTTTAATACGTTGTCCGTAATCCGCATCGGCTTGAGTAAAATGCGCCACCATACGTTGCTGCACATCTAAACTCGCTTGACTTAATGAACCCGAAATTGTTGCCACTAGGCGCGCTTTCTCAGCTTCAGAGAAGATGCGATACAAATTACCCGCTTGGGTATAATCGTCTTGGTTATAACGACTGTAACGCGCCGCTTCACCTTCTAAACGCAATGGTGGTTCGCTAAAGTTTACTGGCTCAACCAAGGCATCAGCAGTGCTGTTCGGGCCATAGTTTGCCGAAGCGTCGCCACCAGTTTGACTGCCATGATAAGGACATTGTGTACCCGCCATCGCACCTGCACGTTGATGGTGATTTGCCTTAGCGGCATGCGGGCAATTCACTGGCAATTGGTTGTAGTTAGCACCAATGCGGTAACGCTGCGCATCGGCGTAGGCAAATAAACGCGCTTGTAACATCTTGTCTGGTGAAGCCCCGACGCCTGGGACCAAATTACTAGGTGCCAATGCCACTTGCTCAACTTCAGCAAAGTAGTTTTGTGGCAGACGATTCAGTTCTAATACACCAATCTCAAGTAATGGATAGTCGCTATGCGGCCAAACCTTAGTTAAATCAAATGGATTGATATGGTAAGTATTGGCATCTGCCTCAGGCATAATCTGCACATTAACCGTCCAACGCGGGAAGTTTCCATCAGTAATAGCAACCACCATATCGCGCTGTGATGAATCGGGATCAATCCCTTTTAATTTATCAGCCTGTTCATTAGTTAAGTTGACCACGCCTTGCTGCGATTTAAAGTGGAACTTCACCCAGAAACGCTCGCCCTTGGCATTCCACAGCGAGAAAGTGTGTGAACCATAACCATGCATTTGACGGTAGTTCGCCGGAATACCACGATCCGACATCAAAATGGTTACTTGATGCATAGCTTCAGGATTCAATGACCAAAAGTCCCACATAGCCTGCGGATCTTTTAAGTTTGTCTTAGGATTACGCTTTTGCGTATGAATAAAGTCTGGAAACTTAATCCCATCTCGCAAGAAAAAGGTCGGCGTATTGTTACCCACGATATCGTGATTACCACGGGCAGTATAAAAACGTAAACCAAAGCCACGTGGATCGCGCTCTGCGTCGGCAGAACCCATTTCTCCACCTACGGTTGAGAAACGAATAAAGGTTTCGGTTTGCTTACCAACACCATTGAAATGGTCAGCAATGGTGTAATCGCTTAAATCTTTAGTCAGCGTAAATGTGCCGTAAACCCCTGTACCTTTGGCATGCACGATACGTTCAGGAATACGCTCACGGTTGAAATGGGCTAACTTTTCAATTAAATGCCAATCTTGTAATAGCAAAGGACCACGTTCACCCGCCGACAGTGAGTTTTGATCATCGGCCACTGGGGCACCGTTTTGGCTCGTTAAGTACTGACTTGTTTGATGTTGTTGACTCATGCCCTGCTCCTTAGTCTTGATTGCTGGTTAACCAGGTTTCAATTAAATCGTAAATGGTGGCCATGGTTTATCTCCTTGGCTGCGACGTGTTGTCGATGGAGCAAGAATAGAGAATTACCACTTTAGAATAAAACGATTAAACTAGATTTTCATAATCTAAAAAAAAGATTAAGAATGGGTTTGGCAAGACAGTTAATGAATTACACGGACTCACAGCCAATGGTCCGCTCACATCACTTAAGATGCTGTTGAAAAACCAAATAGCTGCTCAGGACAATGGAGCGAAGTGCGGTGCGAGAAAGCGGAGTTAAGCTGATACACCATTAACTGCTGGATAAGTCAGCTTCACGATAAAGCTTAACCAAATAATAAGTATCAATCAGCACGATAAAAAAGTTAACTAAGGCAACAGGATAAGCCCCAATTGCCACACCGTAGGCCACAAATAAAGCCGCACCAATGAGATTCCACCAGCGCAGTTTCTTAATGTTTGACATCATCAGTGATATTGCAACGACCACTGAAGCTAAATAACCAACCCATTCCCAAATTGTAGCGTTATCCATATCCAATCCTTATCTATATATTATTTAAATCAAACGATTGATACGACAATCACACCACAGGTAATAAGCTGGCTCATTGCATTTAGCGTTTAACGACAGCCGCCGTCATCCGTGAAATACAAGTCAGTTCACCCGCACTGTTGTGGATTAAAATCTCCCATACAGAGCTGCGCTTCCCTAAGTGGATAGGCTTAGCCGTGGCGGTTAATACCCCATTACGGGAAGCCCGTAAGTGGTTAGCGTTAATTTCTTGACCGACACAATAGTACTGCTCAAAATCCACCGCGAAATTTGCCGCATAGCTAGCAACGGTTTCAGCAAGCGCGACATTCGCGCCACCATGCACTATGCCCAAAGGGTTATGCACCGCCGGACTGGCTGGCATAGTGGCCTTCATGTAATCGTCGCCAATCTCACTGATCTCAATTCCTAAAGTCTGCATCAAGGTGCCTTTGCCACCCATACCGGCGTCTAAACGCGCGCAATCCTCTAACGTTACAGCTCTAAACCAAATACTCATTGCAACTTCCTAGTCAATAAAACCAATCAGCAGTTTACTGTGAAGTGGATGAAGTTCAACTAGTTTACTCTCAGCTAGTCACATCTATATCGGCAAAAATAAGGCTCAAACTAACCAAGATTTAGTGGTACTTAGCTGACTAAACCAGACAAGAAATAATCCCCACACCACGACTACACTTGGCATAATTAACGCGTCGGCTCCTAGCACCACAGCCGCTTGCTGAATGCAAAATACATAGGTCATTTGCAACAAAATAGCGATAAGCGAGGCGACCAACACTTTATAAGCAATTAATTTTCTGAATAACAATAATAGACATCCTAGAACCCCTGAAACTACGGCAAAGCCAAACACAGCATCAATCCAAATTGGCGTTGTTTCATAGAGTGTAATTTGATCTGGGCTCATCTGTGCCAGTGCATCTGGCGTCATAGTCATTTGCATAACAAAAGCCATCAGCCCCATGATATTCCACAACAAACTGAGCGTTGCGACAAAGTAAAACCACAGTGGCGCCTTGATATTCATGGTTTTCAGCGGATTTGAGGTGGTATCCATACTCACTCCTAATAAAAACTGAAAAAAAGAGATAAAAAAGGGATGGTTAACCATCCCTTTGTTTCAGTCTAGCTCACAAATTGCACTTGTGAGTTAACCCCATATACAGGTTAACGGCGACGACGCTGCAAACCAAACAAGGACATCAGTGCTAAACCTAAATAACCTAAAGCACCGCCATCATCTTTAGGCTTTGGCTCAGGTTTTGGCGGCACTACTGGCGCAGGATAACTTAAAGCAACAATCACAGGATCATGATCCGATGCAGAAAAAGCATTTTCAGATTTAGCCAGATCACCAGAGAACTTCTTACCGTATTCAAACAGGCTAGATTCCACTGAGTTGATATGCCAATCTTCAATATCCACTAAACGTTTGGCTAAGCTAGCATTGGCTAAAGCATGATCTAAGTTACCTAACTCGCCGTTATAGCTATAAGAGAAAGTGCTTGCACCGTGGGCTTTCGTGTTCAAGTTGATAAAGCCATAACCTTTTTCAATCTTGCTGCCTTGGCGTTCAAACACTTTGCCGTCGAGCGTCGTCCACGAAGCGGTCAGGATGTCACGCTCTGACTTGCTCGCATCGAAGTCGGTTAGTACACGGATAGGATCCTCCATACCATAGGCATTCATATCACCGATGATCAGTAAGTCGCCTTTCACGTCTTTTAGCGTTTCACCCAAGACTTTGGCTGCAGATACGCGGAAAGCATTACACTTACCCTGTTGATCGGCCGGATCAACTGACTCTTCGAAGTTAGCCCAATCTTCTAAACAGCCTGAGCCTTTAGATTTCAAATGGTTAACGACTACGGTCAGAGACTCATCATGGATTTTAAAGGTTTGCGCTAAGCTGTGACGTTGATAAGCATCATTGCCAGGGTTAGTCTCAGTTTTGCCATCTTTTGTGCGAGTCACGCTGCCAGCACTGGCGTGCTGTTCTGGAGTACCGATAACTTGTGCTGCCCCCGCTAAAGCCACTTTACCACCACGGTATAACATGCCGACAGTAATCGCATCTGTGCCAAAGTACTTGCCGTCATACTTATCAGCATCGGTGATTTCAACAAAGCTATAGGCGTTTTCAGGCGTCTGCTTGTCATTTAGTGCATCGACTAAATCCTTAATCGCACTCTTCTCACCAAAACCGTTGTTAGCAATTTCCATCAAACCGACGATATCGGCGTTCATGGCGGTAATAGCGCTAACGATTTTAGTACGTTGTAGCACCATTTCTTCCAGCGTTAGGGCGCCACGGTTACTGCCTGATGGATTGGTATCGCCACCATCAACATCGTTAAAGAAGTTCAGCACGTTAAAGCTAGCCACGCGCAGATCTCCCTTAGTTGCAACACTTGGGGCTTCGGTTCTATCGTCACCACGGATAAAATCACCCGCTGTAATAGTATTAGTCGCCACTAAACGATAAGCGCCGTAGCTGTAACCAATCACACCTTGCAGGTTAGTCAGTTGATCGCCAACACGGATGTAACCCGTTTCCACATTGAAATCAGGGAAGTATGGAATAACACCATTGGCAGGCTTGTAATCGGATTCGATAAAGAGTTGGTTTTCGCGGTTAGATTTAACTAATGCCGTTGCTTCAGCAGAAAGCGCTGGATACAGCTGTGTCGGCTTCATCAAAGGTGCTTGATATGACACTAGCATGTTATTGCGACTACCCGCATAGTCGAAGCTGAAGGTGCGGCTGATTTTAAGATCGCTGCCCGCATCTAAGGCCACATTCATGCCTTCATAGCGCTCTAATGCTTGCGCTAAGGTTTCGCCATCGGCCACATAGAAAGGTGCGGTAACAGGGACTTCACCCTTAGCGCCAACATCAAATTTCTTATCGGCTTTAATATCGATTTGAGTTAGGCCAAAGTATTCTTTCACTTTACCCTGCACACACACTTCAACCCCTGGTTGAATCGCTTCAGGTGCAGCTTCACCTAAGAATACAAATACACCATCAGAGGTATACGGTGAGTTATCACCCTTAACTTCTTGTAAGTAAAAACCTTTAAACAAGCTTTCACCACGGGCAGTCACTACGCCACGCACAGTCACTTCGGCTTCAGATTCGAATGCCCCTGCTGGTACAAATGGGCTCGACTCGCCCGCACCTTGTACTTGATAAATAGGCACAATTTTAGCGCCAGTACAGCTAAAGAGCGGCACTTCTGGCTCAGCAGGCGTTTCTAGAGAACCTAAACCAGAGAAGGTATCTTTAGGTAATTGTTCCCACTGGGCGGCATTAAATACTGTATTCGCCACTAACGCATCTAATTTACGTTTTAAGGTAACGTCTAATCCCCAACCCGTTGGCGTCGGCACATCACCAATAATATCGATGACTGCATCATCTTTCATTAAGGCAACCGCATCACCGCCATTAAAACTTAAACTACCAGAGTAACTATCAACCCCTTGAGCAACAGTAATAGTACCGCTAGTATTTAAAATAACTTTTGTCGATTTTGCCGCAATAGTTTGACCACCTAAAGCCACCATATCCGACGCAACAGTAGCACCATCTTTATAACGAACCAGTTTATAACCCGCGAGATCAATTGCCGTATCGCCGCTGTTATACAGTTCAATCGCTTTATTATTTGAGCTACCTTCAACATATTCGGTGATCATCACATCTGCGCTTACCATCATAGGCAAAGCCGCTGCAACAGCTAAAGAAATAGCCGTTAATTTATTAACATTATCCATATCATCAACCCCATTATTATAATATTGCCGCTAACTTCTATTAACGTGCGAGCGGATTATTTCAGAGTTGAATGCGTAAAAAAAGAGGGCAAGATCGCACATTGCCAATGTAACACATTGATGAGTAACTAATTATAGACACTTCACTGTTCACCTAACAGAACAGGATGGTAAATCAAAAGTATTAGCCATGTAAAAACAAACAGTAAGAGCAATACACATAAGCTCAAAGCATTTGGCATCCTGCTTAAATAACAATCAATATTTTAATGTGATATTTCGATGATATTATTCAGTATGCAATACCCAATAAAAATATAAGGAACACGGGTCCTTAAAAGGCAATGGATATAATTAAAACTTAATTTAGCATTCATTATTTTGAAATAAACATAACAGTCAAACTGCTAGAATGGATGATTTATACCCTTGGTTATTGCAGCAGATTAATGTTGATGATGGGTATAAAAATGAAACACAGAGCCAGTCTGAGAACCAACAGCTGTAAGATAGTGAGCTCAATATTAAAACAATAATGCGAATTTTACAGACAAAAAAATACCGCTCATTTAGGAGCGGTATTTTCAATTGCGCCGTATTACACGTCGCAGCTAATCAATTACTTTTTAGCAGGTTCAGCTACTGGCGCCGCAGAAGCTTTCTCGATTGATTTCAACTCAACTTCGAAAATCAACGTAGAGTTTGGTGGAATAGTACCAGTATCACGTACGCCATAGGCTAATTCCGATGGGATCACAAACTTGAACTTAGCGCCAACAGGCATTAATTGCACGCCTTCAGTCCAACCTGGAATAACGCGATTCAAAGGGAACTTAGCCGCTTCGCCGCGTTTATAAGAACTATCAAACTCAGTACCGTCAAGTAAAGTACCGACATAATCCACTTCTACAGTGTCTTCTGCGGCAGGCTTTTCACCCGTGCCTGGAGTTAATACTTCATATTGTAAGCCAGACTCAGTTGTCACTACACCAGGCTTAACCTTGTTTTCTTCAAGGAATTTTTTACCATCTTCGATATTTTTCGCAGAAATCGCTGTTGCTTGTTCCTGACGTTTATCGTTTAACTTTTTATCTAGACCTTGAAGAATGGTTTGCATTTCTTCTTCGGTTAAACTTAATTGGTCATTCAGACCATTAGTGAAACCAGTGACGATCAGAGTGCGATCAACTGGCAGGCCTAATTCTTCTTGCTCTTTGATATGGCCAGACATATAACGACCGATTGAAGCGCCTACACTGTAAGCTTCTTTTTGAGCTTCAGTCGTTAATTCAACATTTGTACTCGTAGCTGCTTTTTCTTCTTGATTACAAGCAGATAGGCCAATAATAGCCAATGCAACTAACGATAATTTATAAATCGATTTCATTAAAGCTTCCTCAGCATCCTCAAGCGGTTACAATAACCTAAGCGTGACAACTTTATACTAGTTATCTCGGTTATACCAACTAGATTCTTTATGGGTTAACAGTGATTAATGTCACTTGATCAAGTCTAAAGACAACAACTTAGGGAGCAAGTTCATGAAGAAAAATCTACTGCTGGTAATTTGCACAGTTTTTCTAATCGCTTGCCACCCCAAAGCAGAAGATATCAGTGTTCTCACAACAGAGCCCAGCTATAGCGCGAGCCTATCAAGTAATGGGCAATTCGCCTTAGTTGCCACTCAAAGTAGTGGAGTTCAATGCTGGGATCTCAGTACCCACACCCTCAAATACCAATGGATACATGGCGATATTAATACTGGCGTCACAGGTACGGCGATTTCTCCCAACGGGATATTTGCAGCATCGTTAAGCCGAGATTCAGTTGCTATGTGGAAAATAGCCGACGGTAAGCCTTTGGGCTGGTGGTCCTTACCTTCATCCGGTGAAAGTGTCGCGGTAGCCGATAATGGCGCACTACTTATTGGTTTAAATGATGGTTCAGTCATGTCGCTTAATGCCGAAAAATCTGCCTTAATCAAATTTCTTGGACATAAAGAGCGCGTCAATAGTGTTGCCCTCTCTGCTGATGGCCGATTAGCATTAACGGGGTCAAATGATATGCAGGCGATTCTCTGGCAGGCACAAACTGGCCAACCGCTTCATACGTGGACACTCGGCAGCCGTATAACCAAAGTGGCACTCAACGACAGTGGTAGTTTAAGTTTTACCAATGGCAGCACAGATGAAGCAAAAATCTGGGATAACACAAGCGGTAAGCTATTAAACAAGCTGGATATTACCCGTCGCCAAATGAACTTTTCAGCGGTGAGGTTTATCAAACAAGACAGCCAGCTATTAACAGGTACGCCAGCGCGGGAAGTTATACTCTGGCAACGTGACTCGGGTAAACAAATTGAAAAATGGCAGGTTGCACTCACTAAAAACAGCCAAAATCGAGGAGCCGTTGTATACTCTGTGGCAATTCGAGATACCAATAAAGTCGTTAGTATCAGTAGCCAAGGCTTAGTTGAAACTTGGCAGAAATAGAGGTTAGCCATGCAAGGCGTACAAGCACAGATTGAAGATCTAGAAACCAAATTGGCTTTTCAAGAGCTCACAGTCGAAGAATTAAACCAAGAGGTCATCAAATTAAATCGACTGGTGGCTCACCAGCAACACCAAATTCACATGTTAATTGGTAAGTTGCAGGACATGGAACCGAGTAATATGGCGACTCAGGCTGAAGAAACGCCACCACCACATTATTAACACTGACGCTTTAGATGTTAACTTTGATTAAAAAAACAGTTACTGCAAAATATCCAGGGAATGCGATGTTTAAACATTTAATGCCAAAAGAAACCCCAACTCTATTACCCATAGCGTTAGTGGATGAACCCATTCTAAGGCAGACTGCAATCACAGTGCACCATTTCGATGCAGAGCTCGTGCATCTTGCCGAGCAAATGTCTGCCAGCATGGACGCTGCCAATGGCGTTGGTATCGCAGCCCCCCAAGTTCACAGCCCTTTAGCCTTATTTATTATGGCTTCTCGCCCTAATGAGCGTTATCCCGACGCGCCTAATATGGCGCCTGTGGTCGTGGTTAATCCGCAAATCATTAATGCATCAAGCGAGTTGGTCAGCGGAGAAGAAGGCTGCTTATCTGTACCGGGGCAAAGATTTACGATACAAAGACATCAAGCCATTGAAGTACGCTATCAAAATTTACAAGGCGAGTGGCAAAAAACCGAATTAACGGGCTTTATTGCACGGATTTTTCAACATGAATTTGATCACCTTCAAGGGATCACATTACTCGAGCGTTCACTTATGCCAGAACAGACTCAGGCGATTTCAGCCCAATCCATCAAAAAAGGTGAAGCGCAATAATGAAACTGTCCTTCGTTACACCTTTTTCTCGCGCATTTATTGCACCAACCTTGGCAATGGGATTGGTTTTAAACTTATCGGGCTGCGCTTATAACAGTATTTTCATTAATTATCCTGCGCAGATCGAACCACTCAAACAAGAGCTTAATAGTGCGACTCCCATGGCCGATATCGACAAACTTGCCAGTAATATCAATGGCAATGACGGCTTACTCTATGCCCAAGAAGCGGGACGTATTGCTCAAGTCGCCGGCGATTTTGCTGCCAGTAAAAAATATTATCAGCAAGCAGTAGATGCTTATACCGCCTTTGATGATAAGGCCAAAGTCAGCGTTAGTGACATTGGCGCAACAGCCAGCAGCTTAGTGTTAAACGACAATGCGATTCCGTACAGAGGCCCTGGGTATGAACGCATTATGCTGCACCAATACCAAGCTCTTAACTATTTGTTTAGTGGCGACTATCAGGGGGCTCTCGTCGAAGTTCGTCGCAGTAACGAACTACAGAGCAGCGAGCAAGAACGCTATCAAAAATCACAAAAGTCAGTTCAAGCCATGGCAAACGGCACCATAGATGCCGAGGTTAACAAACTAGGACAAGCCGCGGGCACAGTCACCAGTTCTTTCTTAAACGCTTACAGTTATTACACCACTGGCGTACTGCACGAAGTGCTGGGTGAGCCGAACGATGCCTATATCGATTATCGTAAAGCAGCACAAATCACTCCAG
The DNA here is from genome assembly GCF_013248875.1 of Shewanella sp. DC2-4. NCBI lineage: Bacteria > Pseudomonadati > Pseudomonadota > Gammaproteobacteria > Alteromonadales > Shewanellaceae > Shewanella > Shewanella sp. DC2-4. The sequence goes on from NZ_JABRVR010000002.1 coordinate 3,335,490, forward strand.
ATAACACCTATTTACAGCAAGATCTGGTCCGCCTCGCCAAGCAACTCGGCATGCCACAGTATGATGAGTTTAAGCGCCGTTGGGGCGATGCTAAATTGCCCAACCCCAAAGATGGCCAAGTAATTTTGATGGTCGAGCGCGGCTTTGTGCCAGCAAAACAAGCTCTCACGGTACCTTTTACTATCCATGGTAACTGGCAGACAGTGTCACTCGCTACCTACATGCCAAACAATACTTTTGTGCCAGAGACGCAAGTGCAAGGTTTAGGTACAGTGCTGAAAACTGAACCTATTGCCAATATCGATGCCTTAGCCATCACAGCACTCAAGGAAGATCTGCCCGCGACGCTAGTTCGCCAAGTCGCTAGGGTCTATGCTAAATCTGAGATGGCCTATCAGATTGAGAAGAGTGGTAAACCAGGGAACAATGCTGCCGATATTGGCAGTATAGCGATGCAGATTTTTAACGTAGTAACAGAACAAGCGGATCGTCGTAGTTGGCTGACGCTCCCTAAACAAGCACAGATCGGGCGGCGTTATTTGAGTGCAGGTGAATACACTTTGCAGTTAGACAAAGCGCCACCGGCTAAAATTGATGTTGCAGCAGGCAAAACCACCTTAGTCTGGGCAATTGATACTGGTAATTACACCCGAATTTATTCAATAATCATTTAGCCTAGCGGTTGTGGTATTTGAATAAGACGTGTGTCATTAAGTTTATACAATCACAAAATGGAACTGACTATGAAACAATTTAAACTGATTTTTGTACTGGCTGCCGTTATGGGTCTAGCTGCATGTCAATCTAAAGTCGAATATGGCGATGCCACAGAAGTTGAAACCGTCAATGAGAACTTTGGCTCGACGGATCTACAAGCTATTGCAGCCAAGATGGTGGATAGCATGATGACTTTCCCTCCTATCGTGGCAATAACAGCCAATGACCGCCCGATTTTATTTGTTGATAGCATCAAAAACAAAACCTCAGAACATATCGACACTGAGTCTGTCACTGACTCTATCAGTAACAAATTATTGCGCTCAGGCAAGTTCCGTTTTATCGACATGACTAAAGTAGATTCAGTCCGTAAACAACTGGATTACCAAAACAACACTGGCATGGTTGACCCATCAACCGCCATCAAGTTTGGTCGTCAAATTGGCGCTCAATACATGTTATATGGCAATTTATCTAGCATAGTGAAGCAAGACGGTAGCACTAAAGACGTCTACTATAAGATGACAATGCGTTTAATGGATTTAGAAACAGGCCTTATCGAATGGTCTGATGAAAAAGAAATCCGTAAGATGAAGTCTAAGTCTTTCTTAGGCATGTAATTGTCCTATTGGCACTTAATTCTGCCAAACAGTAATCTCAAGAAGCCAGCGTTAACGCTGGCTTTTTTTTACATTTTTAACATTGGTAATCCAAGGTAAATAAGGTAGTGTACTCGGCCAAAATACACTGCGATGATGATGCTCAAAATTGGCGCTGGCGCGAGGGATAATTTGCCACAAAGGCAAACCTACACACACGATATTGAATGCAAACATCCAAGCAGAAAACAAAACAAATCGTTGAAGGATTTAAGTTGTGAACTTGTTTAAAGCCAGTCTCGTTGCCCTTACCTGCGGCACATTAATGTCGTGTGCAACCCAAAGTACACTCAATACGGGTCCACGTGATGCTAGCGCTTATATTAGCCAATATCAGGCTGCGCTTCGCTCGCAGGTCATCTCCGATATTCACTATGACTTGGATTTTCAGCTCACAGGGGACGCCGAGTTTTCCGCCACCTCCAAAGTGACATTTCAATTAAGTGAAGTGCCAAAACAACTGAGCTTAGATTTAAACAAGGCGCAGATAAAACGCTTTATCATCAACGGTACCGCCGTATACCCCAATTACAATGGCGCTTACATCAGCTTAAATACGCGTTTGCTCACCTCAGGTGAAAATACCATAGAAGTGCAATTTAGCCGTGCCCACAGCACCAATGGTGAAGGTTTACACCGTTTTAAAGATCCAATCGATGGCAAGGTCTACCTCTACTCTCATTTTGAACCCGCTGCAGCTCAGCAGATGTTCGCAGTGTTCGACCAACCGGATCTCAAGGCTAACTATCAAATTACGGTAACAGCGCCCAAAGACTGGCAAGTCATTAGCTCGATGCGTGAAAGCCAAATCACCCCAGCGGGTGCTTACAATCGTTGGACTTTTCCACAAACACCTAAGCTAAGCCCATATAACTTTTCGATGCACGCGGGCCCTTATCACATGTGGCAAGACAACTCAGGCCGCTATCCTATGCGCCTGTTCGCCCGTCAATCCGTTGCTAACCAAGTCACGGAGCAGGATTGGTTTACCTATACAAAACAAGGGTTAACTTTTTTCGATAATTACTTTGGTATTCCTTACCCCTTTAAGAAATACGATCAAATTCTAGTGCCAGACTTCCTTTATGGCGCGATGGAAAACGCGGGCGCAGTGACCTTTTCCGAAGATATCTTCCTTCATAAAGCAGCTATGACAGCAGATCAGAAGCAAAATCTTGCGGGCGTGATCATGCACGAAATGGCGCACCAGTGGTTTGGCGATCTCGTCACCATGAAATGGTGGAATGGCTTGTGGTTAAATGAAAGTTTTGCTTCATTTATGGGCACACTTGCGACTCAAGAAGCCACAGAGTTCACCAATGCTTGGCGTACCTTCTACGCTAAAGGCAAGCAAAAAGCCTATGAGCAAGACAGCTTAGTCACCACGCACCCCATTGAAGTACCAGTAGCAACAACCCAGAACGCCTTCGACAATATCGATGCTATCACTTACCAAAAAGGCGCATCAACGCTGAAACAATTACGCCATTTACTCGGGGACATGGTGTTTCGTCGTGGCGTCAGTAACTATTTAAAACAATACAGTTATCAAAACGCTGAGTTAGACGATTTTATCAATAGCCTAGGGAAAGCCGCTGGCCGCGATTTAAGTGCATGGACTCAAGAATGGCTCTACAGCGCGGGCGTTAACACCATCAAGGCGGAATATCGTTGTGAGGGCAACCGAATCAGCGAATTTAGCCTACGACAGCTCCCTGCAAGCGCAGAGCTACCCACATTACGTGAACAAAAAGTCCAAGTGGCTTTATTTACCCAAGGTCGCTTTGATCTGCGAAATGACATTACAGTGCCAGTGACTTACAAAGGCGAGCGTACTGAAGTTAAACAACTGATTGGTGAGCGCTGCCCTGACCTAGTCTATCCAAACTTTGATGATTGGGGCTTTGTGAAAGTCGAGCTTGATGACAAGTCATTTAATACCGCAAAACAACAACTGAGTAATATTTCCGATCCACTACTGCGATCTATGCTGTGGCAAAGTCTGTGGGACAGCGTCCGCGAAGGTAAATTGAGCTTAGATCAATACCTAAGCACAGTGTTTGTTAACGCGCCTGCTGAGACGGACTACACGATTGTTGGTCAGATCATCGATAGCATGTTGCGCTCGAAGGAATATCTCGCGCAGATCGCCCCTATTCAGCAAAACTACGCTGAAAATGCAATTAAAGGCTTAAGCCAAATGAGTCTGAGAAAAGCAATGGAAAATAAAGGCGATAATGATTTCCAACGGATCTGGTTCAATGCCTATGTCAGTTTAGCAAGCGACAGAGATTCACTGCGTCATTTAGCACAACTCATTGATGGTGAAACAAAAATTAAGGGGTTAACTTTAGATCAAGATTTACGATGGGCAATCATCACCCAGCTTAATCGCTATGATTTTCCTAACGCGCTGCAGCGCTTAACCAAAGAAGCTGCCAAGGATAATTCAGACTCTGGTGAAAAAGCGGCACTTGCGGCACAAGTGATCCGCCCTGAAGCGGCCGCAAAACGTCGTTGGTTAAGTAAAGTACATCTAGACAGCCTACCTTTCTCCAAACAGCGGATTATTATGCAAAATCTTTATCCTGCTGAGCAAAAACTATTAAGCGCGGCTACAGCGGAAGAGCGTCTGGCGAGCTTAATGGATATGGACAAAAAAGGGCCTGTATTTATGCGTAATTATAGCCATTTCCTCATCCCAACCGATTGTAATTACACTAGCATAGCGGCATTGGACAAAGTACTTGATCGCCAAACTGGGCTATCTAACCTTACCCGCCGTAATCTACTGGAAACCCGTCAAATAGAGCAGCGTTGTGTGCTGATCAAAAATAAGATGACCCACTAATATTTAGGTCATTTTAAAATTAACAAGGGGCTCCTAGGAGTCCCTTTTTTATGTTCTATTACAGATGAGTCTTAAACTTGAACCAGCACACAAGATGCTACCTGCGCAAAATTAAGCTCACTAACCTTTGATATAAACAAGCCAGCATTCTGAATAATGAATTAATCACACTCACAACCAGTGACATATTTAATTAAATTGTTAGCTTGAGCTTATGTATTTTAACGGCTTACTGACGATAACTAATGTTATTTATCACCTGTAAAATATTATTCATCTCTTCAGTTTAGTCTGCTAAGTTCCATCAGCTCATCAAATAAACAACCGCTGACGCAATCGTTATTGATATAAAAATCATGTAATTATTAAATTCATAAATTATGGGCGTCACTTCTAAATTTATTACTATAATTCTTCAATGATTTAATGTTTTGCCCCGTACTGCCGCTATACTAAAACAACGTTAGAGAGCTAACGGAATATAAAGGATATAGATTATGCGATCGACACTCAAAACGCGGCTGCTGTTTAGCAGTCTTTCCGCTGTACTGATCACTATTGCTGTACTCGTGAGTATCTCTAGTTATTTCATTAGAAATAATGCGTTAGAAAACACCCAACATGAAATTGACCAACTGGCGAAGACTTTTTCATCCGGCATAGGTCAGTGGATACAAGACAGAAAAATGGCCATTACGAGCCTAAAGCAAACCATTGAAGCCGATCCTAGTACCAACGTTACCCCTCATTTGTTGCAAGCGCATACTGCGGTTGACTTTGCCCTCACCTACTATGGTGACGAGCAAGGCAACATGTATCGTCAAGATCCGTCGCTGAATACCGCAAATTATGATCCCCGCGTTCGCCCTTGGTATATGGATGCTAAAACGGCGGGTAAAATGATCATGACGGCGCCCTACGTCAGCGCCACATTGAAAAAACAAGTCGTAACTATAGCAGAACCTGTGATGAGCTCAGGCCAGCTCATAGGCGTAGCGGCTGCGAACTTAACCATAGATCAGTTAACAGATGCAGTGCAGCGCCTCCAAGTACCAGGCAAAGGTTACACTCTGATGGTCGATAATGCAGGGCTCATTATTAGTCATCCCAATAGCCAGCTAAATACTCAACAACTCACTAAAATCGATAGTAATTTTAGTAATAACTGGTTATCACAGCGCACTAATGCCAATACGATGGAAGAGCGAAACCTCGATGGTGCCACTAAGTTAGTCTATGTTGCGGCAATACCCTCAACAGACTGGGCGCTGATTTTCGTAATGGATAAGCAAGAAATCATGTCACAGGCAACCGATCTCGCTTGGTGGATGTCTGCCGTAGGTGTTGCACTATTGGTGCTGTTTGGTTTGATTTTAATCGCCATCTTTAAAATTCAATTCAAAGATCTCGAACGCGTTGCCCAAGCACTCAATGATATTGCCGAGGGAGATGGCGATCTCACTGTGCGCATTCATACTGCCAACAGTCACGATGAAATTGGTATGTTAGCTTCGGGTTTTAACCGCTTTGTAGAACGTCTACACGGTATGATTTCCCGCATGCACAAAATTGCGGGTCAATTGGAATATCAAGCCAAAGGAAGTAGTGCGTCGGCAACGGATAACAGCCAACGCATTGAAGTACAGCAAGATGAAGTGACTATGGTTGCCACTGCGGTGACCGAAATGGCCAGCGCCACCGAGGAAATTGCCAGTAATGCTGAGCATACAGCGCAGACAGCTCAAAATGCGGTCGGACTTTCAAACCATGGCCATAAACAGGTAATGCAAAGCCAGCAATCTATCCGTAATTTAGCCAGTGAAGTCGAAACTGCAGGGCGAATTATCGGTGAACTGAACGAGCACTCACAAAAGATCAACAGCATTTTGTTGACCATTAGTGGCATCGCAGAGCAAACCAACTTACTTGCACTCAATGCAGCCATTGAGGCGGCACGTGCCGGAGAACAAGGTCGCGGCTTCGCTGTAGTTGCTGACGAGGTGCGTGTACTGTCACAACGTACGCATTCATCGACACAAGAAATTCAAGCGATGATCGAAACCCTACAACAAACCGCAGGCAAAGCCGTTAAGTCTATGACTCAAAGTCATGAAATGGCAGAAACCAGTGTGGCCGATGCTAATTCAGCCAGCGAAAGTCTGTTGCAAATCAGCAAAGCCATTAATGATATTTCAGATATGGCGAGCCAAATTGCCACAGCAGCCGAGGAGCAAACCTCAGTCACCAGCGAAATCAACCGTAATACAGAGTCGATTCGTGAAGTGTCAGAGAATCTCTCGATTGAGGCACAAACGTCTATGGTCCAAGCTCAAGAGCTCGCCCATTTAGCCGCATCATTGCAGCAGGAAGTTAATCGCTTCAAACTGTAATCAAAAGCCTTATTTTATATAAAGATTACATCAACAATTCCATACAATAATGCCCGCAAGTGTCAGTGACATTTGCGGGCATTTCTTTACATATTATTTCTTCAAAGACTTACAATGGCTTACCTAAAGCAAGCTTAAATAATCTTCATCGCTTTATTTTCAGGAATATTGGCCTCAGGCCGAAGCTCAGCATGTAAGTTTCTTAATCCTTGATAACCCATTTCAATTCGATTTCCGCCATTCTTTTTAGCTTTATACATAGCAGTATCGGCACAGGAAATAAGCTGTTTCTCATCTTCACCGTGCTCTGGATACAGAGCAATACCGATACTCGGCAGAATATAGATCTGCTGTTCGGCAAGCTCGAAGGGTTGCTCGAATACTTGCAATATTTTTTGTGCGGCCAGCAGGGTATTATGTGCTGAATCGACTCGTTCAAGTAAGATGACAAACTCATCCCCCCCAAAACGCGCAACGGTATCTGAGCCCCTCACACAACTGACTATTCGCTGCGCTGTCACTTGCAGTAATAAATCGCCCACGCTATGACCAAAAGTATCGTTAACCCACTTAAATTTATCTAAATCTAAATAAAGCAAAGAGAAATAACTTGATTCCCTATGGGCTCGAGATAGCGCCTTTTGAAATCTATCGTAAAAAAGCTCACGATTGGGTAACAAGGTTAACTGATCATAAAGTGCAATATGCTCTAATCGCGCGAGCATTTGTCGGCGCTCAATCGCAAAGGCTATTTGCGTAGAAACAAACTCCAATAACTCACGGTCTTGGTGTGTATATGAAGCCGAAGTGGGCAAGCTATGCATAATCAAAGCGCCGATAACGCCTTTCTGTAGCTTTAGCGGCACACCCAGCCAACTTAAACTACCATTACCCAAATCTTCACGAATCGCTTGGGGATAATCAGTTAAGGTCACGGGACACAGGAGTAAAGACTCAGCACTGCGGATCACTTGGTCAGTGAACACACTGAAACTTGCGATATCGATAAGCGAATCCTCGCCAGTAGCGGCTTTATAAGGAAAACTTAATTCATTTAAATCTTGATCGTACAATGCAATAGCAAAGTTTGCTGCAGGCAATAATTTAGCAATAATTTCATGAATTCGACGATATAGGGCTAGCAAGTCCTCAGCGACATGCACAGCCTCTGAAATCTCATATAAGGCTGCTTGTCTACGTTCGGCATTTTTGCTCTTAGAAATATCTCTAGCGACTGCGACACGCTGTTGATAAGCATCGGACCAACGTGCAGACCAAAGAATATCGACGATAACACCATCTTTACGCACATAACGGTTTTCAAAATCGACTTTAAAGCGACCTGCCATAATTTCATTGGCCGTTGCGAGAGTGCGTTCCCTATCCTCTGGAATGACAAGATCTAGCATCTGCATACCCATCATTTCTTCTGGGGTATAGCCAAAAATACGTTCTGCCCCAGCACTGACAAATTCAAACCTCCCCGCTTTATCGACGACACAAATAGCATCCAAGAGAAGGTCGATAAAATTGCTTAAGGAAGTGTAGCCATCATTATTCACGTAATTCTCCAATAAACGTCCGTCTTTGGCTAAGTCCTAAGTTTGATCATAAGCATAAAAATAATAATAACGCACTATTAGAGTAGGTTAATTTTCAATGTCATTCCAGAGTTGGCTCAGTTAAGTCCGACTTTTGCAGAGTTAAATTCAAACAAAATCAAACACAATACTTAAGGCCATCGGTGGCACTATTTGACTCTGGACGACAGATATCGGCACAATGCCCTAAAATGTTGGTCAACATCAGGGCGCTGCTTTGGTACGCGCAAATCGCATTAAAGGAATTTATTTTTGGACCGATTGTGCTCTCCGTTACATCAACCCAAGCATTTTCGCCTTGGGCTTGCCATGTGGTCGCACTCGAATTGGCAAGAAAGTGTGTATGGTCACGGAACTAAACGAGCGGAGCGACTCGCCCGTTACGCGACAATATTCAATACTGTCGAAGGGAACACCAGCTTCTACGCAACGCCTGCACAGCAAACAGTAATGAATTGGCACAGTGCCACGCCCGATAGCTTTCGTTTTACCTTCAAACTACCGCAAACCATCACTCACCAAAGATTATTGCAACACTGCGGCCAAGAATTGAAAGATTTTTTCCAGATAATGGCACCATTAATCGATAAAACAGGGATCTGGAAAATTCAACTGCCCGCCCATTTCGGCCCAGAAAACTTGCCTGCGTTAGCGCAATTTCTAGATCAAATCCCCCAAGGGTTAACCTATGGCGTCGAAGTCAGGCATGCAGCGTTTTTTGCTAAAGGAGATGCCGAGCGTGCGCTTAATCGATTACTCATCGATAAAAAAGTGAATCGCATCATCATGGACAGTAGGCCCTTGTTTGCACTGCCGCCCTGCAATGTCGCGATTATCGACGCTCACAAGAAAAAACCTCGAGTGCCAGTGCATGCAATTGCCACCGCCAATAATCCAGTGGTGCGCTTTATCGGCCAACCAGACGATGCCGTCGCACAACTCGCACAGCAAGGCGTTGCTGTTTTACCTAAGGATAACGATACCTTTTTTGATAATTGGCTCACCCAACTCCCGCAGTGGCTCGCAGAAGGTCGAGAACCCTATCTGTTTATCCATACTCCCGACAATGAAGCCGCGCCTGAACTAGCCATCCGTCTCTATCAAAAATTGCGCAGCCAAATTGCAGCGCACATTCAACTCGCCGAGCTACGCCTGCTTGATAAGAAACCTGAGGAGACAAGCACGCAGATGGGACTTTCTTGGTAAAACGGGCGCTAAGTAAAACGGACGTAAGAAGAAACCCACGGCAAACTCGCCGTGGGTATATACCCAAACAACCTGAAGATGCAGGATTCAGCGGGAATTTAACGCACTTTAGGCAAGGCGGCTATTTGCAGACCTAGTGGACTAAGTTAAAAATAGCCAACACGGCATAGAGTGCGTTAAAACCCGCCGGGACGGAGCGCTTAGGGCACTCCACTTCCGTGTTGCATCAATTCAGAAGGTGGCCGACATTCTGTCATTGATGCGCCTTGAATTGAAGCACCCTAAGCGCTCTGAAACTCGTATCTTCAGGTAGCTTGGGTATAGATGAAAAACAGCTTTAACTCGGGATAAATAAGTTATTCATTTGCTCAAAACCAAGGGAAATGGCTTTAGGTATTGAATCCTTATCAACGGCAATAACCGCATCATTTGACTCTCGCTGAAACGGTTTTGCCTTAATTGAATTTAACAAAATTGGATTAAGCAAAGTGCTATAGGCCTGTAAAAATGAAGCTGGGCCAGTGAAAAAACGCTGCACACCTGCGGCAAATAACTCGCCGATATCCATCTGCTCATTCAATAGCATAAAATTCAGTGGCATATCCACAGCGGCAGACAAGCGCTTAGCGGTCTCGACCTGATTCGCGCCAGGGATAAAGCCACCATCCGCACCCGCAGCCTGATATTGAGTTAACCTATCGATAGTCATAACAACAGCGGCCTCACCACTGGCTAAACCCAGTAAATACACATCAGTTCGCGCATTAATAAATAATCCTTGGCAACGAGGATGGGCGCGAATAGCTTTAATTTTTGCCACCATCTCAGCAACACCTGCACTGCCATCCTCAATATTAATTCCTGCTACGCCAAGCTCAGCGAGCTTCGCAACAAAAGCAGCAACCTCATAGGGATCTTGGCTATAACCAGATTCAATATCTATCGTCACGGGCACTCGGCTCAGTCGTAGGATATTGTTCACTACGTCCAATAAAGCCGCTTTAGGTAGCGCTTGCCCATCGGGATAACCAAGCGACCAAGCCAATGCCGCGCTACTGGTCGCAATCGCACGGGCGCCCGATGCTTGGATGATGGCCGCACTGGCGGCATCCCAAACGTTAGTTAATATCAGCGGCTCTGATTGTTGATGTAGTGCTTTGAAAAGTATTCTAGATTGCTCAGCCATCTTATGTCCTTGTTGGTGTTGAAGGCTCAACTCTAACAAGATGGCTTAGGTAATTATCGCGGGAAACGGCACTGAACCGAAAAGCCAAGCCCTCAAGGCTTGGCTATGTGAGCATTCAACTTGAGTATTCTTGGCTAACCCCAAAGTGCATTGGCAAGGATAAACACACTCGCGGAGAGCAACATAGTAATAGGTAGTGTCAGCAGCCAAGCGAGCATGATCTGCTTAATGGTTTGGATCTGAAGCCCTGAACGATTAGCCACCATAGTACCCGCTACAGCGGAAGACAAAATATGAGTCGTCGATACCGGCATCCCCGTCATACTGGCAATCCCAATAGAGACGGCAGCGGTGACCTGCGCGGCAATGCCTTGGCTGTAAGTCATACTCGATGAACCAATTTTTTCCCCCACTGTATATACAATCCGCCGCCAACCCACCAACGTGCCGCAACCCAGCGCAGTAGCAATGGCAATAATCACCCAAATGGGCGCATACTCAGTAGTTCTAGTGAGATCTTTTCGCCATTTAGCCAATGAACTCAAATCCTTAGCAGGAAGATCCAATTTAGCCACTTGGCGAGCAGTATCATCGATGCACAACAATAAACGTCGCACCTCGCGTCGCTCTTCTACATCCATATCTTTGTAAGTTGAGACTTTTGCTAAGCGACGGTCAAGCAACGACATCGCCGGTAATACATTGGCAGATGAGCAATGGGCCAGCATATATTCGGGAACGTTGACCAAGGCTTTAAAGTCGATAACATCCGCAATAACGGCTTGGTTACGGTCATAAATCGCCATAATGCGACGATTAGCATCTTGAGTTCTTTCTAAATCATAGGGTTGACTGCCCATGTCCAAGGCAAAATAAGCCGGTGCCATACAAATCAGCACTAGCATCACTAAACCTATCCCCTTCTGTCCATCGTTAGAACCATGGGCGAAACTCACCCCCATAGCGGAGATAATTAAACTCGCCCTTGCCCAAAATGGAGGGTGTTTTTTACCATTAATCTGCATCTGCTCATCTGGGGTACGGTGAATTTTATGTTTCTGCCAAACGTATTTCATGATGAGCAAAAAAATCCCTGCCATCACAAACCCTAAGGTCGGCGAAATAATCAAGGACAGCATGATCTGCGTTGCTTTAGAGACATTAATGCCCTGTAGGATAGGCTGATGATTTATCCAAGCGAACGCGCCACCCACGCCCATTATCGAACCAATCAAGGTATGGGAACTCGATGCCGGAATACCAAAATACCAAGTACCTAAGTTCCAGATAATTGCCGAAAATAGCAGGGAAAACACCATCAGCAAGCCTTGGATTGAGTCCATACCGAGCAAGGAGTCTACGGGTAATAAATGCACTATCGCATAGGCCACCCCTAACCCCCCTAACAGCACACCCGCAAAATTAAATAGTGCAGAGGTAACGACCGCCAGATTTGCCGGCATAGCCTTGGTATAGATCACCGTCGCCACCGCATTTGCCGTGTCGTGGAAGCCATTAATAAATTCGTATGCCAGTACAAAAAGTACGGCAAGGACTAAACCCACCGACCACGCAAAGCCTAACGTTGTGAACATTTCAAACATAAAATACTTACCCATGGCGAGAACGCCCACAGATTACGCCCAAGTTTGGGGTCTTTTACAGTGAAAAATTGTTTAGATTGTCAAAAAGTGAATTAGCCCCCAATAACTCAGTAGCATGCTTGCAATTACAACTGGCTTGATTTTATTCGGCTAAATGAATATCTGTGCTGCGAAAAGGGCAAACATTGATTCAATGTTAAATAATTCAACTAAAAGCAGTGTTAAACGCCATAAACCGTAACAGGGTTATATCCCATGATCGCCTAACCGAAATCGCTGTGGCGTCATCCCAAAACGCTCCTTGAAGGCTTTGATATAGGATGAATCATTTTGATAACCAATTTGGTGGGCCACATTCTGTATTGATAGGTCAGTGGCCAATAACGACAGCGAATAGATCAGCCGTAAATGTTGACGCCATAATACGAATGAAGAACCAAACTCCCTCACAAATAGCCTCGACAATGTTCGTTCCGATGCCCCAACCATCTCACCCCATTTCACTAAAGAGAAATCTAAAGCTGGCGTTTGGGTTAAATGCTCAAAAATCAATTTTAGGCGCCTGTCTTGCGGTATCAGTAACTTGAAAGTCTGTCCTTCCGCACTATTAATTTGATCATATAACACCTCAAGCAAACGCAGTATTGGCGCCTGAACCATTGGATCAACATTCGTTGGGGTATTAAAAGCACATTGTTTTCTGAGCGTTAGCACTAACTCCCTTATAAAAGCACTCATGGCGACGGGCTTAACCATGGCACCATAATCTCGACCATACATAGGATTCAAATAGACACCAATAAAGCAGGTATCTGTAATCGCAACAGACTCATGCATGACACCTGCAGGCACAAAAAGCGCTGTGGTATGGGGGACCAAAAAAAGTGCCTCATTTGCCTCTGTCTGTAACAGGCCTTGAAGCGGAAAAATAAGCTGATGCCAACAGTGCTGGTGTAAAACATCCACATAACCCTTCTGCATCTCAATCGTTTTGACAAAAGAAGGCATATTAGGCGCTTGCTCAATAATGGCGTTAATCGAATCGAGTTGGCGACTTAGCATCATTACTTGTCCATATAACGTTATTCAGCCAAATAAAAAGGATTGTAGCATAGCGTTATCCCATAAAAGACACAGGAAAACTCGATGCGCATTCATTGCATTATCCATGAAAGCTATGAAGGTCCAGGCTATTTTAGCGATTGGGCTGCAAGCAAAAACTACAGTATGAGCTTTAGCAGAATCTATCTAGATGAAGCTTTACCCGACAATAGTGATGGTTTTGATCTATTAATTATCCTCGGTGGCCCTCAGTCTCCCGCGACATGCCAAAACGATTGTCCATATTTTGATAGCCAAGCAGAACAAAGGTTTATCAGACAAGCTATCCAAAAAAATAAAGCCGTTGTGGGGGTTTGTCTTGGGGCACAGTTAATCGGTGAGTCATTAGGTGCCCGTTATCAAAAGAGCCCGCATACCGAGATTGGTTACTTCCCCATTGAACTGACTGCGGCAGGAAAAAGTGATATTAACCTTAAGACATTTTCGACAACTGAAGTGGTCGGCCACTGGCATAACGACATGCCTGGCCTCACTCCCGATTGCGAAGTGCTCGCCACAAGTGCAGCCTGCCCGCGGCAAATTGTACGTTACACAAATTTAGTTTTTGGATTTCAATGCCATCTTGAATTTATTAGTAGCCAATTAGCGCCATTAATTGCTCAAGAAAATGCTTTTTCTAGCATACAGAAAATGCCATATATTCAAAGCCCTGAATTCATACTGGGGCAATCAACGGCTAGGATGAATCAGTTACTGGGGCATTTTTTAGATAATCTAGTCCTAACCTATCAAGCCGTATAAAGTAAAAAGTGGCTCAAGCTAAAACAAAAACGCCAGCTAAGTTAGCTGGCGTTTTAGATTAATGAATCACGAATCGCTTATTGCAGATGACCTGCATTGTGCAATTCACGATCATCCTTTGCAGGCGGATTCCACTGATACATCCAAGTCTCAGACAATGGCTGACCATCGACCTCCAAATAGACTCTCAGGTTAATCGGCTCAGTACCATCTCCCGGGGGCACTACGTCAAACATAGCGCGGTAACCATTAATCGAGGCTAGAGGACGGGCAGATTCAATTTCCACTTTGCCTTCAGATGCTGTGATCACGGCTTTAACTTGGGTGTCTTTACCTATCATAGGTAAAGTTCCGCCCGCGAAATCAACCACAAAACGCTTACTGTAGTATTTGCGTTTCTGGCCAACTACGCCGCCAATCCCGGTGAAGGTATCGACAACCCGAGCACGGGGTGATTGAACCGGTGGAATGCCACCCCAGTACATATTGTAGCTGTACAGCAGCTCTTGACCAGGAACAATCGGCTCAGCAGGATTCCAGAAAGCCACTATGTTATCAAAGGTTTCATCCAGTGTTGGAATTTCAACCAACTGCACAGAACCTTTGCCCCAACTGCTGGTTGGCTCAATCCATAGGCTTGGGCGTTTATCATAAAACACGCCGTCATCCTGATAATGATCGAAGTTACGGTCACGTTGCAGTAAGCCAAAACCTTTTGGATTTTCATCGCTATAGGCGTTGAATCGCAGGTTTTCAGGGTTACCTAGCGGACGCCAAATCCATTCACCATTCCCCGTGTGCATGGCTAAACCATCGGTATCATGGATTTCTGGACGCCAGTCATAACCGGTGCGGCGATCGTTCTCACCCACCATAAACATACTTGTCAGTGGCGCAACGCCTAGACGTTCAATCGCTTTACGTGGATAAACAGCCACATCCACCTTCATTTTTAAACGTTCACCCGGTTCGATATCAAAACGATAAGCCCCCGTGACACTCGGAGAGTCTAACAAGGCATACACAGTGGTGATATTCGATCCTGGTTTAGGTTTTTCTAACCAGAAATTGGTGAACATTGGAAACTCTTCGGGTTTTGGCAGTGCAGTATCAACCGCTAAGCCGCGAGCCGACAAACCGTACTGCATTTCTTGACCCACGGCGCGGAAATAACTAGCGCCAAGGAAGGCAACAATGTCTCGCTGCCAATCGGTATTAAATTGCATGCGGAAACCCGCAAAACCAAGATCCTTAGGCAACTGACTACCTTTGACCTTTGACTTGCCGTAATCGAACATTGAAGGTGAATATTCGATTAACTTAGCCTTACCCTCATTTAGCTCATAAATATGAATAGGGGTATCGAAAAACAGCCCAAGATGGAACAGTTCGGCACGAAACTCCGAATCTTGATCGCGCCATAGTGCGGCTTTCTTCTTGAAGTGGAATTGTTGGTAATCATCCCAACTCATGCCCTGAAGGCTTTTAGGTAATTCGCCTTTATGACTCTCATAGGGTTGTGCAGCCATAGTACGTGCATAACCCTTAAGCCAAGCGTAACTAAACTCTTCACCTTCTGGTGACGCCTGCTTACCTGCCGCACATGCTGAAAGACTCAGCAATACGCTACAGGTTAACAATACGCCGCCAACCATACGCTGCAAACGGCCGCGACGAGAGGAAGATTGGGCTTCAATCGAGGGTAGTGTCACCCTCGATTCTTGATAAACGTTTCTTTGTTCGGGAAATAAATTGGGTTGCATAAGCAGACTCTGAATTGGTGTAACTTCCTGACACTTCCCTGCAAATCTGACTCAATTGCAGCGATGGCCCTGTGGAGAACTGTTGATGACAGAGGTAACAATACAGCGATCAGCAACAATTCGCCAGAATCTAGCATACTTTCTGTCGAATGGAATATGGCATGCTAGCTATTTTCAATCTTGAGGCCTATTTATGAAAATATGATTAAAAAATTCCGTTATTTACTGAATTCACGCCCATAAAAACTTCACTGCCAGCAAGAGGGCCGTCGACTTAATATCTGAAGATAAAGTGCACCTTCGGCATAGGTTAATTATCTGCTCAGCATGTTAACTCGAAGAGATAATATCGCCAGCCCGCAAAATCGGTTTATGGCCTTAAAATCATACAAGTCGCCGTAGCAGTGGCGAGCAGTTTTCCATCCTGCGTTTTTAGCGTACCTTCCGAAATACCTAAAGACTTAGATAAATTGATCACCCTGCCCTCAGCCACTAACACTTGATGTTTAGGTACAGGTCGAATCATTTTAATATTCAAGTCGATAGTGCCGTAACCGACACCCGCTTCAAGCAATGTATGCACGGCGCAACCTGTAACCGAATCCAATACAGTCGCGGCAAAACCACCATGAACGCCGCCCAATGGGTTGAGGTGCTTATCATCGGCAGTCGCATGGAATGTCACCGTTCCTTCGTCGGCTTGAACCAGCGACATTGGCATAGTGAGAGAGATAGAAGGTGCGGGTAATTCACCCCTTGCCATTGCCTGTAAAATGGCTAAACCCGACATTTGCTGAATATTCATATTCCACCTAAATTGATGAGCGTCAAAGCACATGAATAAAAATGACCGCTTAACCACTTTGGATTAGGCGATCATTTAACTGAAAATCCACTTAAACGCTCGGTCTGCATTAACCCCTGCGGCGCCTAAATTGGGTCCATATACCACTAAAAAGACTAATAAATAAAAGCTCAGCGAAGATCGAATCTATCTAAGTTCATCACCTTAGTCCAAGCGTCGATAAAATCATCGACAAATCGTAGCTGTGCATCACTGCTCGCGTACACTTCTGCGAGTGCACGCAGCTGCGAATTAGAGCCAAAGATCAAATCAACACGACTTGCTGTCCACTTTTGCTGGCCGCTGACACGATCAACACCCACAAACATATCCTCCGCTTTAGAAGTGGGTTTCCACGTCGTCCCCATATCGAGCAAGTTAACAAAAAAGTCATTGGTCAAAAACTCAGGACGCGCAGTCAATACACCCGTTTTTGACTGATCAGAGTTCGTATCTAACACCCGCAGACCACCAATAAGCACTGTCATTTCCGGCGCAGTTAAGGTCAGCAATTGTGCCCTATCGACCAATAACTCCTCCGCCGAAACAGAAAACGGAGTGGGATGATAATTTCTAAAGCCATCTGCGACAGGTTCAAGTACCGCAAAAGATTCCACATCAGTTTGTGCTTGCGTGGCATCCATACGACCCGGCGTAAATGGAATCGTCACTTCAACCCCCGCATTTCTAGCCGCTTGATCAATACCGACGCAGCCTGCCAGCACAATCAAGTCAGCAAGGGAGATTTTCTTACCTCCTTGATTGAACTCAGACTGAATACTCTCAAGCACTTTGAGCACCTTAGCGAGCTGCTCAGGCTGATTCACTGGCCAATCTTTTTGCGGCGCGAGTCGAATTCGCGCACCGTTCGCACCACCGCGCATATCGGAGCCCCGGAAGGTCGACGCCGAGGCCCAAGCGGTTGATACAACTTCTGAAATCGTTAATCCAGAACCGATAATCTTCAGTTTAAGATCCGTGACATCCTGCTCATTAACCAGAGGATGATCAACCGCTGGAATTGGGTCTTGCCAAAGAAACGTTTCTGCAGGCACTTCAGGACCCAAATAGCGTGTGCATGGCCCCATATCTCTGTGTGTCAGCTTGTACCAAGCTTTTGCAAATACATCGGCAAACTCATCGGGATTTTCAAAGAATCGACGTGATATTTTCTCGTAATCAGGATCGAAGATCAGTGCAAGGTCGGTAGTCAACATGGTTGGCACATGACGTTTTGAGGCATCATGCGCATCGGGGATCACCCCTTTACCCGCGCCATTTTTAGGTATCCACTGATGGGCACCCGCAGGGCTCTTAGTCAGTTCCCATTCATATCCGAATAGATTTTCAAAAAAATTGTTACTCCATTGGGTTGGTGTTGAAGTCCAAGTCACTTCGAGGCCACTGGAAATAGTATCGCCCCCTTTACCGCTTTTATAGCGACTCTGCCAACCTAGCCCTTGCTGTTCAATACCTGCGGCTTCTGGCTCAGGTCCGACTAATGCTGCGTCACCTGCACCATGGGTTTTACCAAAAGTATGACCACCGGCAATCAAGGCTACGGTTTCTTCATCATTCATCGCCATGCGGGCAAAGGTTTCGCGGATATCTACAGCGGCAGCGAAAGGATCTGGGTCGCCATTGGGTCCCTCAGGGTTAACATAAATCAACCCCATTTGGACTGCGGCGAGGGGATCTTCAAGATCTCGCTCTCCCGAGTAACGCTTATCGTCTAACCATTTATTTTCCGCGCCCCAGTAAATATCAGCTTCGGGTTCCCAAATATCGACTCGCCCACCAGCGAAACCTAAGGTTTTGAATCCCATAGATTCCAGCGCGACATTCCCCGTGAGGATCATCAAATCGGCCCAAGAGATTTTATTGCCATATTTTTGTTTAATCGGCCAAAGGAGCCGGCGTGCTTTATCGAGGTTTACGTTATCTGGCCAGCTGTTTAACGGTGCAAAACGTTGATTACCACTCCCCGCTCCGCCACGTCCATCACCGGTACGATAGGTGCCAGCACTGTGCCATGCCATACGAATAAATAGCGGCCCATAGTGGCCAAAATCTGCTGGCCACCAGTCCTGTGAATCCGTCATTAATGCGAGGAGATCTTGCTTTACAGCAGCTAAATTGAGGGATTTAAAGGCTTCAGCATAATTGAAGTCATCACCCAAAGGATTAGATAAGGAAGAGTGTTGGTGCAGAATATCGAGTCGGAGCTGTTTAGGCCACCAATCTCGATTCGAGGTGCCACCAGCAGAATGGTGCATAGGACATTTGTTCTCAGACATAACGTGCTCTCCTTCTGTTCGCAAAAAATATTCAAGTAAATAAAATCTAAATGACTTTTGCCGCAAGTTTGTACTGCTTAACGCTCTCTACCACAGACTAATCGTTTCAATAGAGAAATAAAAACCAGTCTAACGACCTTACCTTACCTCTAGATGAAACGCGATGAATCCGCTCATTAAAAAATATTCAGCAAAAATTACCCTTTCTAAAATAAGCTATTAAAGGATAGTAGAATGATACCAATCATAAAAAAACAAGGGCTGCAAAATGCAGCCCTTGATTTTTATTGGGTAAAACTATGGGATAACTGACTATTTAACTTCTGCCACAGGTTTGCGTCTATTGTGCGCAATGATCAGGGCAACTAAACAGATAACCCCGACAGCAATACCCACTGGCTGGCTCAAAGGTTGCGGTAAACCTAGGCCAATGCCCGCAGTCATAATATAAGACACAGTAACGCTGGTGCCGCCAATCGCTGGTAAGCTAACAATCCAATGGAAGGTCCCACGATCGAACAAATACTTAGTCGCTAACCACAATACACTGGTTGATAGCAGCATATTTGAGAAGGCAAAGTAACGCCAAATCAAAGAGAAATCGATCTTCGTCATAAAGTACGCAAT
Organism: Shewanella sp. DC2-4; assembly: GCF_013248875.1. Lineage (NCBI taxonomy): Bacteria > Pseudomonadati > Pseudomonadota > Gammaproteobacteria > Alteromonadales > Shewanellaceae > Shewanella > Shewanella sp. DC2-4. Next base: position 3,355,098 of record NZ_JABRVR010000002.1, read on the forward strand.
GGTCAGAATAGGCACTGCAACCAATAAGCGATTACGCATACTTTGCGGAATATGGAAGGCATCGATAATCGTCAAACGCAGCGAACGAAATGCGGTATCGCCAGAGGTGATAGGGAAGATAGCCACGGCCACAATCGCCATAATACCGCCCGCAACACCTAAATACGTAGTTGCCACTTGGTTAACCACTAAACCTGGGCCACCTTGGTCGAGCAAACTCTTAAGCTCAACATAACCGCCAGGGAAAGCTGCAATACCCGCCGTTGCCCATACACAAGCAACGATACCTTCAGCAACCATAGCGCCATAATACACAGGGCGAACATATTTCTCATTCGTCAAGCAACGAGCCATGATAGGCGCTTGAGTTGAATGGAAACCGCTAATCGCACCACAGGTAATAGTCACAAATAACAGTGGCCAAACAGGTAGCCCATCAGGGTTTGGTTCGAGTAACTCATTGTTGTAATGGCTGTGGTCGAAATAGGCAAACACATCACCCATTTCAGGTAACTGCGGCGCATTGATCATTAGAGCAACGGCGATAGAAACTGTCATGACTATCATCAACAAACCAAATGCGGGATATAATTTAGTGATGATTTTATCAATCGGCAGCATAGTCGCTAAAAAGTAATAGACTAAAATCACTAACACCCAGAAGGTATTATTGCCAAAGATGGTGTCTTTAAAATAATCGAGATTACTCAGCAAACCTGCGGGGCTCATGATGAAGACCACGCCCACAAAAAACAGCAGCATAGCCGTAAACAGCAACATCACGCCTTTAAAGTAAATATTAAAGTAGTGGCCCGCAATCTCTGGCAGACTCTTACCGTCTTCTTTTATGCTGAGCACGCCAGAAAAATAATCATGTACTGCGCCGCCAATAATATTCCCCAGTACAATCCACACTAAGGCTATTGGGCCGTAAAGTGCACCGAGGATCGGGCCAAATATCGGCCCCACACCCGCGACATTGAGGAACTGGATCAAAAACGCTTTAGCCGGATGAACCGGAACGTAATCGACGCCATCTTCGAATCTCGCCTGTGGTGTTATCGCTTTAGGATCTATACCCGCTTGCCGCTCAACAAAGGGACTATAGAACTTGTATGCAAGCACTAAGAGTGCGATACAAATAAAGAAAATTAACATTATTTAATTATCCATACTTTAGTAGGAGGTGATTTAATGGAGAGTTTCATTGAGTTAGCGACTGAGGTCAAGCAACACACTATTAGACTAATGTCGGGTTGATTATCTGAAACAGCCGTACGAGTGGGTATAGATGAACAAACGCGTTTAAAAATAATCCCTATGAAGTATTCAATTTATCTGCAACAGTACTTATCATACTAAAACTGAGTTCCTCTCATCGTCCTTATTCCATTCCACTATTTAGTAGTACTAAGCTAGTCAGTCAACACCTACTAAGTTAACCATGGACATACAAGTAACCTTAAGTAGAATACTTAAATCATTGCTGATTTAAAACTTCTTTATAAATTGAGCTAAATATCAGACCACTTAACCCCTACCCAAGTAATAAACCTAATCCATTCTATAACTTCATATTACAATAGAGTCTAATTTAGTTAATCAGCAACATAAACAAAACTACCTTAAGCGCTAGCGACTTATTACTTAATCATTTTACGATTTATAAAAATCGTAAAACTGCAAGAAAAAACCAAAGACCAAAGACCAAAAATAAAATAATCACTCGCTTTTAAAAATAACAGCAAACAAAGCAGACTACTATTTGACATCACAAAATTTAAAATAAATCATTAGTAAACCAATAAAACTTAAGTTATATTTAGCAAAAATAAAAACACCATTAATCTGCCTCTTAATGACTTTATAATAACTTATTTTTGGCCGAGTGCTCTTGCGCAAAAATGATAATAGCTGACTTTACCAACATGACATTCCATACATTCTGCCAATGTTATGGCGTTCATGTTGAATGTTCAAACGAGCCCAAAGGAGATAACACATTTAAAAACTTTAAAAGCTCAATAAACTAAAGCGTTATAAATCAAGATAAATTTATCTAAATAACAAAAGCTTGTATTTTTACAATCAAAATAAGACACTTATTTAAGGACAAATCATGTTAAAAAAACTTCTAACGCCTATGCTGGCCATTTTCCTTCTACTCTCAGGTTGTGCCACAGTACCAATGGCTTCACAAGAGGAAGATGCAAAGCTTAAGACATTCCAGAAGCCAGCTGACAATAAAACAGGGATTTATATATACCGCAATAGTTTTGCGGGTCAGGCTCTAAAGAAAAATATCTATATTAATGGTGAGATGATTGGCGAATCTGCTAATAAAGTCTACTTCTACAAGGAAGTAGAACCAGGTGAGCAAACACTTTCTACCGAATCAGAATTCAGTGAAAATAATTTAAAACTATCGACAGAAGGTGGTAAAAACTACTTTATCGAGCAATATATAAAAATAGGTGTTTTTGTTGGCGGTGCGGGGTTGCAGTCAGTAACTGACGGTGAAGGCATGAAGAATGTTAAAGAATGTAAACTTGCCAAATAGTTTATAGCTAATTTTTGCTTTTATAAAAATTCAGCTGTAACAACATAGCTTATCCAGTTGTATCTTTAATAATCACACCTTTTAAAAAGTTCTAGAAAACAAAAAACCAGCCAAATGGCTGGTTTTTATCACTATGATTGTCAGCTAATGAGTAAACCTTTTACTGTTTAGCCAATTCCCACTCATTCATCGTCGATAAAATGACTAACCGAAATATCTTGTTCGACTGCATTACGCCTGTGGGCGCATAGCAGGGAACAGGATCACGTCACGGATAGTATGAGTGTTAGTGAACAACATCACTAAACGGTCGATACCAATACCTTGACCTGCCGTTGGTGGCAAACCGTGTTCCAGTGCAGTGATATAGTCTGCATCGTAGAACATAGCTTCATCGTCACCTGCATCTTTCGCGTCAACCTGTGCTTTAAAGCGGTTGTCTTGATCTTCAGCATCGTTCAGCTCGCTAAAGCCGTTAGCCACTTCGCGGCCACCGATGAAGAATTCGAAACGGTCAGTGATGAAATGGTTGTCATCATTACGACGTGCCAATGGTGAAATGTCCGCTGGGTAGCCAGTGATGAACGTTGGTTGCATCAATTGCCATTCAGCAGTTTCACCGAAGATTTCTTCAAGCAGCTGACCACAAGTCCAGAATTTCTCAATCTTCATACCTAAGCTTTTCGCCAAATCGCGCATGAATTCAACATCTTTCACTTGCTCATAGGTCATAGCTTGGATAGTGGCGTTATCAGGATTGTACTTCTGAATCGCTTCTAACATGCTTAAACGTGCGTATGGGCCACCGAAATCGACTGTGTGCTCACCGTAGGGCATTTGCGCACTGCCAAGCAGTTCGATAGCAATCGAGCTGAGCATTTCTTCGGTAAGGTCCATCAGATCTTTGTAGTCAGCATAAGCCATATAGAATTCCATCATAGTGAATTCTGGGTTATGACGTGGCGACAGACCTTCGTTACGGAAGTTACGGTTGATTTCGAACACACGCTCAAAACCACCCACCACTAAACGCTTCAGATATAATTCTGGCGCGATACGCAGGTACATTGGCATGTCTAAGGCGTTGTGATGGGTGATAAAAGGACGCGCCGAAGCACCACCTGGGATCACATGCATCATAGGGGTTTCAACTTCCATGAACTCTTTTTTGATCATGAAGTTACGAATTGCAGAAACCACTTTAGAACGCATGATAAAGGCATTGCGCGAATCTTCGTTAACGATGAGATCCACGTAACGTTGACGGTAGCGCATTTCTTGATCGGCTAGACCATAATAGTCCGCAGGCAATGGACGCAGCGCCTTGGTCAGTAGCTCGTACTGTTCCATGTTGACGTATAAGTCGCCTTTGCCAGACAAATGCAGCTGACCGGTTACACCGATAATGTCACCGATATCCAGACCTTGAAAACGCTCTTTCAAATCAGCTTGTACGCTTTTTTCAGCATAGGCTTGAATACGGCCAGACACGTCTTGGATCACTAAGAAAGGACCACGTTTTGCCATGATGCGGCCAGCGATGCTGGTCTTAAAACCTAAGGCTTCGAGTTCTTCTTTAGTGCTTTGACCATACTGTGCTTGTAATTCAGCCGCTTTATGGGTGCGACGGAAGGTATTTGGATGGGCATTAGCACTACAATTTGGGCGGATGCTTTCTAGCTTGGCACGGCGCTCGGCGATCAGTTTGTTCTCATCAATTACTTGTTCAGTCATCTTATTTCTCGTCTATACCTTGAATTAATTACAGCCCAGATTTCAAACTGGCTTCGATAAACTTATCCAGATCGCCATCGAGTACCGCTTGAGTATTGCGGGTTTCAACGCCTGTGCGTAAGTCTTTAATGCGGGCATCGTCTAATACATAAGAGCGAATTTGACTGCCCCAGCCGATATCAGACTTAGCGTCTTCTGCGGCCTGTTTGTCGGCATTTTGCTTGAGCATTTCTAACTCAAACAGTTTTGCTTTCAGCTGCTTCATCGCAGCATCTTTATTTTTATGCTGTGAACGGTCGTTCTGGCACTGCACGACGGTATTCGTCGGTAAGTGGGTAATACGAATCGCCGATTCCGTTTTGTTAACGTGCTGACCACCCGCGCCCGATGCGCGATAAGTGTCAATACGCAGATCCGATGGGTTGATATCAATCGTGATATCGTCATCGATTTCTGGATAAACGAACACAGAGCAGAATGACGTATGACGACGACCCGATGAATCAAATGGCGACTTACGTACTAAACGGTGCACGCCAGTCTCAGTGCGTAACCAACCGAACGCATATTCGCCAGTAAACTTAATGGTCGCGCCTTTAATACCGGCCACGTCACCATCGGTCACTTCCATCAACTCAGGGCTAAAGCCATGGGCTTCGCCCCAACGTAGGTACATACGCAGCACCATGTTGGCCCAATCTTGGGCTTCGGTACCACCACTACCAGACTGAATGTCTAAATAACAGTTTGACGCATCTTGCGGGCCGGAGAACATACGACGGAATTCAAGATCGGCAAGGCGGCTTTCGAGATAATCCAGCTCTTTACTGGTTTCATTGAAGGTATCTTCGTCTTCCTCTTCAATAGCCAGCTCGAGTAAGCCTTCAACATCTTCAAGACCTGAGTCCATATCGTCTATGGTTTTGACCACAGCTTCTAGGCTGGCGCGCTCTTTGCCTAAGGCTTGGGCGCGCTCTGGGTCGTTCCACACTTCTGAACTTTCAAGCTCACGGGTAACTTCTTCTAGACGCTCATTTTTGGCATCGTAGTCAAAGATACCCCCTAAGAAGCTCCGTGCGCTCGGCAAGCTCCTTAATTTTGAATTTTACTGGATTAACTTCAAACATGAGTTTTCAACTTTCTTTATTTGGCCGCTTTAATTGATCTTCCACTAAAAGGGGCGGTGATTAACAGTATTTGCAACCGCTCATTTTAACCTAACCAGACTGGTAAACCTAGGGGTGCACTGTTCATTAAATGGGATAACAAGGATTATTTTCCAAGCTAAAAGACCACAGCACTAAAGCCGAGACTAACAAAAAGCAATGAGTTAAGACTGTGATCTTACTTAAATTTAGCCAAGATAGTGCTATGCGCGAGGCCAATGGCTGACACACAAGCGCTCTCCTGCCTAAAAAATCCCCATAATATCAAAGGAAACACGACTAAAAAGGCCTGATAACGCCAACCCCATCACGACTAAATCAGAACAAACATTCACCAGCGCACGGTCTGGGCGGGTTTGTGATTCAAGCTGCAATTTTGCAGCAAACTTCACTCGCCCATAAGCGTCTTCTAAAGCTGTCTAGGTATACTCGAAACAACCTAAGCCTGCAGCCCCGCGCTATAGCAGCTAAGCACCCTACATATAAAAAGGCCATGGGATGATAGAACTTCGAATTAATGACCAAGTGTTGTCGGTTAATCCGACCGATAACCTACTGCAAGTGGCGCATGCTGCTGGCATAGCAATACCCAGCTTATGTGATCCCAGCGCAGCCTCGCAGCAATTAGGCAATCACGAACATGCAGACAAGCAAGCCTGCAATTTGTGTGTCGTCCAAATTGAGAATTCCGACGCCAGTTTGCGCTGCGTACGCGCCTGTGAAACGTCCGCCACAGTCGGCATGCGAGTCATAACTCAGTCTGAATTATTAAGTCAAAAACGCAAACAAGCGCTGACTGAGATCTTGAGCGATCATTTTGCCGATTGCGAAGCCCCCTGCCAACAAGCATGCCCTGCGGGCGTCGATGTGCAGAGTTACCTGTATCACATAGCCCAAGGCAACCATACTGAAGCCGTTAAAGTCATTAAACAAACTTTGCCGCTGCCACTCTCCATTGGCCGTGTCTGCCCTGCTTTTTGTGAAGCACAATGTCGCCGCGGACTCGTCGATGAGCCCATTGCCATACGCCAATTAAAACGTCACGCCGCCGATCTCGACTTAGCTGATGGCGAAAATGGGGGCATGAGTTATGTGCCACCACGCCAAGCCGACACGGGCAAAAAAGTCGCGATTATTGGTGCGGGTCCAGCAGGGTTAAGTGCCGGATATTACTTATCAAACCAAGGCCATAGCGTTGAGATATTCGAATCTATGCCACAGGCGGGTGGCTGGCTGCGCTATGGCATTCCTGAATATCGCTTACCTAAGGCGATACTCGATAAAGAAATCGAACTCTTGTGCCATAACGGGTTAACCATCCACACAGAAACGCGTCTCGGTCACGAGATACATTTAAATCAATTAGTTGAAGATTTCGATGCCGTTTGTCTTGCCATTGGCGCCCAAAAAGCTGTGCCAATGGATTATCCAGGTAGCACACTCGCAGGTTGCTACTTAGGTGTCGATTACTTAAAAGATCATTGTCTCGAAAAGACACTTATTTTAGGTAAGAAAGTCGCCGTCATTGGTGGTGGCAATACCGCTATTGATTGCGCCCGCACAGCGGTGCGTGAAGGTTGTGATGTCACCCTAATTTACCGTCGTACCCGCGCAGAAATGCCCGCCGAAGCTTACGAGGTACACGAGGCCGAAGTCGAAGGGGTGAAGTTTCATTTTTTAACCAATCCGCTTGAAAACCATAGCGATGCGCAAGGTAGAGTACATTCTGTCACCTTCGCTAAGATGGCACTCGGCGAAGCCGATGCCTCTGGCAGACGCGCTCCCGTTGATACTGGTGAAACCTTTACCCAAGATTTTGATACTGTGATAGCCGCAGTATCACAAACTCCCGATATGAGTTTTATGCAAGATCCCGCGAGCCACTTAAGTAATGGTGAACTCGCTCTCAGCCGCTGGAATACCTTTATTGGCTGCGAGCACACTATGTCATCAGGGGTTGAAAAACTCTTCGTGGTGGGGGATGCGCGCCGCGGTCCTGCCACCGCAGTCGCCGCCATAGGCGATGGCCATAAAGCCGCCATCGCCATAGATAAATTACTCAAACAAGGCCTAAGCTGTGAGCTGCATGCCACTGAATTTAATTCATCAAAAGCAGTCGGTAACACAATAAAACAAGGCTTGCCAACTACCGAGCTCTACCCCTCTGTCGCACGTAAAGCCCGTTTAACCATGCCCGAATTGAACGCGGTGCAACGTTTACTCAATTACGGCGAAGTCGAGCTAGGCTTTGCTCCCGATGCCGCCATGCAAGAAGCGGCTCGCTGCCTCGAATGCGCCTGCCAAGCCAATACTGATTGTAAATTAAGGGACTATGCGACCGACTACCATGTCGAACCTAAGTCACTCAGCACTCAAAGCGTGCGTAAGTTTTCGGTCGATAAATCGAGTCCGTTCATTCAATTTGATGCAAATCGTTGTATTAGCTGTGGTAAGTGCGTCGATGTGTGCCAGTTGCAGAGTGGCCATTGTGCGATTCAATTTGCCCATGATTCCTATCAAGCACTGCCGCAAGATATAAGCGAAACCGCCACGCGCCGCGCACCGAGAGTCGGCTTTAGCGCTAGCATGGCCGACAGCAAATGTGTGCAATGCGGCAACTGTGTGCAGGTTTGCCCAACGGGTGCACTCGTCGATGCGCGGGATAAACGCCAAGGCGATGAAACGCCACTCAAAACCGCCTCAACGATTTGTACCTATTGCGGCGTAGGCTGTCGGCTTGACCTTAAAATCGATACCAACACGAATCAGATCCGTCATATTGAGGGCAATAAAGAGTCTGTGGTTAACCAAGGCATGCTCTGCGTCAAAGGGCGATTTGGTTTCGATTTTATTCACAGTGAAAAACGCCTCACCACGCCACTCATTCGTAAACATGGCCAGCTCACGCCAAGTAGTTGGCCTGAAGCCATCGCCTATGTGGCCGAACATTTACAGCAAATAAAACAGCAACATGGCAGCAATGCACTGGCAAGCTTGGCCTCGGCAAAAGCCACCAATGAAGAAAACTTCCTCCTGCAAAAATTTGTCAGAAGCATACTCGGCACCAATAACATCGACCATTGCGCCCGTCTGTGCCATTCATCCACAGTCACTGGGCTACAGCAAAGTATCGGCAGTGGTGCCATGACCAATGACATTCCGAGCATTCAAGCATCGGATGTGATTTTTATCATAGGCTCAGACACCAGCAGTGCTCACCCGATCATCGCCTCGAAAATTAAGCAAGCCGTGGCTTTGCATGGCGCAAGATTAATGGTGGCCGATCCTAAACGTGTCGCCATTGCCGACAGTGCACAGCTTTATGTCGCCCACAGACCCGGCACTGACGTCATGCTACTCAATGCGATTATGGCGGAAATCATCCGTAATGACTGGCAGGATAAAAGCTATATTGCAGCGCGCACCGAAGGCGTGGATGCTCTCTATGCTGAACTCAAAAAAGTAGATTACAGCCTAGAAAATGCAGCCTTGATAACAGGTGTTAAAGCCGAAGATATCGCCCGCATCGCCCGTACCATAGGCACGGCCGACAAAACCGCAGTCTACTATGCCATGGGCATTACCCAGCACACGACGGGACACGACAATGTCACCGCCATATCTAATCTACAACTTCTATGCGGCAATATTGGAGTTGAAGGAGCGGGGATTAACCCACTACGGGGACAAAGTAATGTGCAAGGTGCCTGTGACATGGGCGCACTGCCTAACTTCTTCAGTGGTTATCAAAAAGTCACCGACATTCACGCCAGAATGCGTTTCGAGGCACATTGGCAAACGCCGTTATCGGGAGAAATTGGCGTAACCGCCACCCATATGATGCATGATATTTCCAAAGGGAAAATCAAGGCGTTGTATGTGATGGGCGAAAACCCCGTATTAAGCGACCCAGATCAAGCCCATGTGCTTAGGGCGCTTAATGCAATCGACTTTTTAGTGGTGCAGGATATCTTTCTCACCGAAACCGCCGAGCTTGCCGACGTGGTTCTGCCCGCCGCAGCCTTTGTCGAAAAACGCGGTCATTTCACTAATACTGAACGACGAGTGCAGCGACTCGAACAGGCCCTGCTACCGCCAGGTGAAGCCCTGCCCGATTGGCAAATTGTCCAAGCCATTGCCAATGCGATGGGTGCCGCTTGGGATTACCCTAATGAAGAAGCGATTTGGCAGGAAATCAATGAGCTGATACCACAATATCGCGGCATTACTTGGCAGCGATTAAGCACTGGAGTTGACGGTAAAATTCCCCAAGGTATTCAATGGCCTTGCCCAGATGAAGCTCATCCAGGTACTCCCATTATGCACCAAGGCCAATTCACCCGCGGCTTAGGTAAGTTCACGCCAGTGAGTTATCGCTTACCCGCAGAAATGCCCTGCAGTGAGTACCCGCTCACCCTCTCAACCGGACGTTTACTGGAACAGTTCCACACAGGCACCTTAACCCGTAAAACGGCCGGACTCGACTTACTCGGCTCGCCTAAAGTAATGATTTCAGTCTATGACGCCGAGCAACTCGGCATAGGCAATGGCGATAAAATCAAACTCACAACCCGTCGCGGTGAAATTGAAATCGACGCCTTTGTGACGAAAAGAGCCCAAGCTGGCGTGTTATTCCTGCCCTTCCACTTTGTGGAAGCTGCGGCGAATAAACTTACCATCAATGCGCTCGATCCTGTCGCTTTTATCCCTGAATATAAGGTCTGCTCGGTAAGGGTTGAGCGGGTTGCCGAGAAAATTGATTAGAATGAACTGACTAGGCTGGATTGACTAAAGTAAATGGATTAAGTGCTCTTCAAAAAGATAAATAAGCCAAATAAAACGGGAGACCTTAAGTCTCCCGTTTTAATCAAGATTGCTGCAATTAAATCTTAAACTGGCCCACTAACTTGCCCAAGTTAATGCCTTCTTCCGAGACTGTCATACTGATCCTAGCGGCATCTTCGCTGGAATGAAGCAGCTCGTTTACAATCTCTTGGATGGCATACACGTTACGGTTAATTTCTTCGGTTACTGAGCTTTGCTCTGTCGCCGCGGCCGCAATTTGGGTACTCATATCATTAATCGCCGTTACCGCTGAAGTGACTGAGCCTAAACTATCGGAAATCGTACGAGAAGAATCCACCGAACGTACACAGCTTTGCTGACTCTCTTCCATGGCTTTCACGGCTTGGGTCACTAGCTTATGCAGTGCCGATAACATCTCGTTGATTTCTAACGTGCTGGCTTGAGTTCGACTGGCTAAATTACGCACCTCGTCGGCGACCACAGCAAATCCACGACCCTGTTCACCAGCACGGGCCGCTTCGATGGCGGCGTTCAATGCCAATAGGTTAGTTTGCTCGGCAATACCGCCAATGACAGAAAGCACGCTGTTGATCTTCTGTGATTGCTCGCTGAGTGATTTTATACTGCCTGCCGCATTGTTAATTTGCGACATTAAAGACGCAATCTCCTCAAGCGAAGCATCAACACAACGCTGTGCATTCGCCACATCACCAGTAGCAGCGTGAGTCGCTTCGGCTACTTGAGTGGTATTCTTAGCCACTTCGTTCGCAGTGGAGGACATCTCAGTGATTGCAGTCACCACCTGATCGGTTTCATTGTTATGACTCACCAACTGGCTCGACATGACTTTAGTTTGATCATGAATCGCATTGGCTGCCGTTTTTACTTTAGCCGTCGCAGTCGCAACATCGCCGATAATATGCTGAAGTTTATCGACAAAGAGGTTAAAGGAGCGCCCAAGTTGGGCAATTTCGTCTTCACCTTTTACGGTAAGTCGTTTGGTTAAATCCCCTTCGCCCTTAGCAATATCATTTAAGTTATCGGCCATATTCTTGATTGGCACGACCATACGGTGGGCGGCAATCATAATGATAAAGCCAGTAATACCCGTAAGGAAAAGCGCTATCAGCAAAATCGCGAAGGATTTTTCTGCCATTTGCTCAGTCACTGTCTCACGATAATCTTCAACAACAGCTTCAATATCATCGATATATGCCCCAGTACCTAACATCCAGTCAGTACCTGGGATCATCATGGCGTAACTGATTTTTTCAATCTGTTCATTAGTATTAGGTTTTTGATAGTAATAGGAGAAACTACCATCGCCACGTTTAGCGGCATCGAGCAGACCGACGATAATTTTAGTGCCGCGAGGATCTGTCATATCCATTTTATTTTGCCCTTCTAAACTCGGTATGAGGGCATGGAAAATATTTTTCCCTTGAGAGTCATACATGAAGAAATAACCCGCACTGCCAAAACGTATGTCTCTTAGCGCTTGATTCACATTCCCTTGTTCTTTTAACGATAATTGGTAATTCACTATACCAGCGGCAATTTCGGTAGCTTCTTTGATTTGTTGTTTACGTTCACCGACGAGCTTAGATCTAAAGGTAACCACCTCATCGGCAAGCGCATCTTGCTCAACATAATAAGAAACCGACATCAACACCAATAATGCGAGGATCAAAGGAAACAGCGATAGCAATAATAATTTATTGCGCAAACTCAACTTAGACATACTTGAATGCTCCAAAGGATTACAACTTGTATCTTCGGAGTATAGCTAAGATTGTTGTATTTCTATGCGCTTAAAGTAACAAAATCTTAATCTTGCTCAATAAACATTCGATTAATAACGACTCAGTTCAAAGCATATTAAGCAGCACACCACATACACTAAAGCCTAATACCAGTTGTAGCATAGTTGGTTTAAATAACTTTAATGCACCAAAACCGAGCAATACCAAGGCCATATCTTTACCTGAGAATACCGCCTGAGAAAACACGGGTTGATAAAGTGCTGCGGCAAGTAAGCCAACAACACAGGCATTCACTCCCGCTATTGCGCCAGCAATTTTTGGTCTTGCGGCAATCGTATGCCAACTTTTCAACCCCACCAGCATGAGTAAAAAACCGGGTAAGAAAATGGCTGCGGTTGCGATGCAAGCTCCCATGAAGGGCTTATCTAACATCACTTCAGCGCCTAAAAAGGTCGCAAAGGTAAACATAGGTCCTGGCACTGCTTGGGCAAAGGCATAACCTGTCAGAAAACGATCGCCACCTATAGTATCACCCACCGCAGTTTCCAACAGAGGTAGCACAACATGACCACCACCAAATACTAAGCTCCCTACACGATAAAACTCACCGAAGATCCAAGCTTCAGAGCCTAAATCCACGATAAAAAAACTGCCGATGAGCAACACGAAAAAGAGCAACAAATAGAAGTAATTCAATCGAATCGGTGCCAGCGCTACTGTGTCATCTTGGCTCGCAGTCAATTTATAGATGCCGATAGTGGCGGCGCCAAGTAACAAAAGGATTTGCGTCCACATAGATGGCGCAATCAAAATTGCAGCAGTACTGACTAACATTAATAGGCGTGCGGATTTGCGTTGGCAGAACTGTTTAAACATGGCGAGAACGGCATCGGCAACCACAACGACGGCCATTAATTTAAGCCCGTAAATCATCCCTTGAACATAATGATTAGCGAGCCAAGCCGACGTTGTTACTGCCAGTAAGTACATCAAAATAAAGGAAGGTAGTGTAAAACCGGCAAAAGCAGCAAGCGCGCCAACAAACCCGCCTCTTTGATAACCAATGGCAAAGCCCACTTGGCTCGACCCTGGCCCCGGCATAAATTGGCTTAAGGCAACCAGACTGGCGTAACGCTTATCATCGAGCCAACCGAGTTCATTTACGAAGGTCTGGCGAAAATAACCAATGTGCGCCGCAGGCCCGCCAAAACTCATCAAGCCCAAGGTAAAAAAGCGTAGGAAAATCTGTAGCATAAATCGCCGTCCATCAATGCATAAAGTGCTGAAGATTATGCCACTAAAAAGACACTTTGATGAAGTTTCACGCGAGCAGCGCAGATAAAAGTATTGCAAAGACTCCACATGGTAGAGTCCTTATGATTGTTTGAGCGGACTTCAAGAGTCGTAAAGCGATTGAACACAAATGCTTAGTGATAAATTGATGAGCTAAAAAATTAATCCTTCACCAACATGACTAGTACTTCGAAGTGATCCGTGTGGGGGAATAAATCAAATAGCTGCACTTTGGTTAAGTGATAGCCTTGAATATGTTCGAGATCTTTCGCTAAGGTTTGCGGATTACAGCTTGAATAGAGAATGGCCTTAGGGGAAAACTCGCTTAATGACTGGCATAGCGCCTCGCCAATACCGCGCCTCGGCGGATTAACTATGATCAAATCCGGCTTATCAGCAGCGCTTTTACCCTTAGCAAAGTCGGTGGAATCGAGCGCCATAAATTGCACGTTTTCGAGCCCCATCATTTGCGCTGACATTTGCGCGCAGGCAATCGCTTCAGCTTCAATTTCAATCCCTGTGAGGGTAATGTCTTTGGATGCACAGTGCAGTCCGAAACCGCCTACACCACAGAAGAGATCCCATAACGAATGAGGTGAAAACTCGGCAACCCATTCACGGGCCGTTTGATATAACTGCGCCGCAACGTGTGGATTGGTTTGGAAAAAGCTCTTAGGCCGAATAAACAAAGGCACATGATTAAAACGTTCTTCAAGCCTAGTATTCTCAGTTAAGAAAATCTCTTCATCACCCTCAAGTATTGCCATATGAACCGGTTGGATATTGACTGACACCACTTTTATTTGCGGATATTCAGCTAATAATGCAGGTAATTCACGTTCGATACGTTCGATACTATTGGTGGACCGCAGTACAAACCGCAGTAGATATTCACCACGCACTTGACTGCGGGTCAGCAGAATAAATTTAAGTTCACCCTTGGCTCTATCTACCCGATAAGGAGGAAGTCCAGCCTGCTGCACAAAGCGTGTTAAGCGATGTAATAAATCTTGCATATCAGATGGATATAAAAGGCAGTCGCAAAGATCTACCGCCTCGCCACTTGGGCCCACAATCCCCAACACAGGCGCATGGGCGGCGCCTAAGGCCACCATTTTAGCTTTATTACGAAAGCCGCTGTCCTCGCCAATTACCGGCGGCTGAAAAATATCGGGCAAATTAGCTGGGATAAAAGGCGCGAGTAGTTGCTGTAAAGTTTGAGTCTTAACCGCCACTTGCTGCACCATAGGCTGTTGTATATGCCGGCAAGAAAGGCACTGACCTTGGTTAAAATAACCACATTGCTTGACGGTATTTACAATAGCAGCATTCACGGCAGATCCTAGATATCAGTAAAAAAGCGCCACACTGTAGCGGTTTTACAGGTAAAAATCACCTTGAAGCATATTCAAATCAGCATCAAGTGCATAATTCACGGCGCACTCAAGATAGGGTGAGTTTATCAACATCAGCAATAGACTGCCGCTTACCTATGGCCTTTTCAATCCATTCAAGCACTTCGGCTGAGGTACTGCGAAACGTCGTTAACTTACCGCCATATAAACTGAGTATTCGCGGATGGGAAATCGATGTTTGCATTAAGGTATCTCGCGGTCGCTCAAAGGCTTGGCTATTTTGCTTAGGCAAGACCCGAATACCACAGAAAGTTTTGGTTATTAGCGCCTTGAGCTCATCAATATCCGGCGTTAGTGGGAAATAATGTTTGTAGATCCCCAGCAGATAATTAATTTCAGATTCGGTCGCCTCAGGCGGCTTATCTAAAGAAGTTAATTCAGTTTCTGTGGTGCCGACTAAGGTTTGACCATACCAAGGCATCACAAATATTACCCGTTTATCGAAGCATGACTCTAAGTACAAGATGCCATCGGGCGCAGGAATATCCAGTAACACATGGGCGCCTTGTACCCAATCGAGTTCAACACCCGCAAGTGGGGGCAAGACTTTGCTTAAAACAGCATTTACCCAAGGACCTGCAGCATTAATCACAAGCTTCGCTTCGGCTTTATGGATTTCGCCCCTGTGGCTAAAACTCAGCTCACAGGTCTCGCGCTTGTGTTCCAGCTCAAGAAATTCAGCCTCGGCATACACTTCAGCGCCCAGTGCCTGCGCGCTGCGCGCCACCGCTTGAGTGAGCAATTTATCGTCGGTCTGCGCATCCCAGTACTGAAATACGGCTTTTAATCCAGAGAGTTTTAATCCCTTGAAACGATGCCAATGCACGGCAGGCACTGACACAAATTGGCCTAAAGGATCAAATTCACTCAGCAGTGCATACATACTCAGTCCAGCGCGAATGGTCCAAGGACTGCGCTGACCGTTGTCGTACACGGGAATATAAAAGGGCACAGCTTTCACAAGTGATGGCGCAAGATTGAGTAAATGTCGCCTTTCAAGCAATGATTTGCGAACTAAATTAATTTGTCCGGTTTCTAAATAGCGTAAACCACCGTGGATAAGCTTGCTGGAATTCGCTGAGGTTTGGCCGCCAATTTCGCCCTTTTCAATCAGCAAGGTGGAATAGCCCGCTGCTGCTGCATATTGGGCAATGCCGACACCGCTGATCCCACCGCCAATAATGGCTACATCGAAACAGGCCATAACTTACTCTCGCTAACCTTCAATAGACAACTGACCCGCTGAGCCTCAAGCATACAACCCATTACACTCAGTCGAACCGCTAATAAGCGTTAATATGTCAATAAGTTAATCTTAGATCAAATCTCGACGATAAGAGTTTAATCAATACTGGCATGCAATTGCTTAAGTGCTTGATCGCACATGGCCTTTAAGGCTTTTAGTTCGCTCGCCTCGCCGCCGACTTTACAACGCATCAAATGAGGAATTTCACTTGCCTGTGTTTTGAGGGAAAGTCCTGTAGGCGTTAAGGCCAGCACTCTCACGCGTTCATCCTGCTCGCTACGACCACGAGTCACTAATCCTTTAGATTCTAGCCGCTTCAGCAATGGCGTTAACGTGCCTGAATCGAGGAAAAGTTTATCGCCTAAGGTTTTGACACTAATCCCCTGCTCTTCCCATAGCACTAGCATGACTAAGTACTGCGGATAGGTTAGATCTAATTTGTCCAACAAAGGGCGATAGGCACGCACCATAGCATTTGCAGCACTATAAAGTGAGAAGCACACTTGATTCTCAAGACATAAGGCATTCTCTGTGCTGGCATTTTCGGCCATATCAACAGGATTAATACGGGTATTGGGTTGAAGCGTTGCCATAGGAAGATCCGACAAATTAAATATATTGTGCACAATATACTTGCATTCACACCAAAGATCGAATTATAGTTTACCACAATTGAATTGTGCGCAATTTAAATTATTTTACTTAATCCTTAACCTCAGAAGGTCTGATACTATGAAAACACTTTATGAAACACGTGCCACAGCAAAAGCGGGTCGTCAAGGTCAAGTCAGCACTGATGATGGTTTACTGGATGTCGCTTTAGCCTATCCAAAAGCCATGGGCGGTAGCGGTCTCGCCACGAATCCCGAACAACTGTTTGCCGCAGGTTATGCCGCCTGTTTCTCAAACGCCGTTTTGCACGTCGCAAAAATCGGCAAAGTGGATATTACCGAAGCGCCAGTCAGTGCGGTTGTTGGCATAAGTGCCAATGACGCCGGTGGTTTTGCATTAGCGGTTGCCTTAGAAGTCAGCTTAGATTTACCGCAAGAAGCCGCAGAAGCCCTCGTGCGTCATGCACATCAAGTTTGTCCATACTCGAACGCCACGCGCAATAATATCGACGTGAAACTTAGCGTAAATGGCGTAACGCTAGGCTAACCATAACCCATCATCGACACCTGTTGATAACGTCAGAAATAGAGCACCCTCGGGTGCTTTATTCTTTATTAGCCAATAACGACTCAAGCTGAGAGTGAGTGTGCATCACCCCATTTCACAGGGAGATAAACTGGTTTCAGTTCCCAAAAAATTATTATTCGCGAGTTAACTAACACTTCTTAATATCTAATTTAATCAAAATGATTGATTTAAGTAGAGTAAGAGATAATCGAACCGTTTGACGATACTTAAACCCACTCTCTGTGGGAGGCGCTATGACAAAATATCTATCGAAATTATCTCTCTTTTGCTCGCTATTATTCCTCTTTGCCTTTTCTATCCCGAGCTGGGCCGAGACAACACCCTCAAGCTCAGCGGATCGAACCTGGCATTATGTGAATGATCAGGGTGAGCTCAAAATTAAGCTGTATTTCTTTTGGTCAAAAACCTGTCCGCACTGTGCAGAGGCCCATCCCTTCATTGATTCATTACCGCAAAAATACCCTTGGATAGAACTCGAATCCCATAGGGTGTCAGATCCCGGCGTGCAGGATATTTGGCAAAATATCGCCTCCAAAACCAGTACAGAAGCACGCTCAGTGCCCTATATGGCAAGTTGTGAAAAAGCCATTGTGGGATATTCAAATGAAGCGGTAACGGGTGAATTTTTAGTCAATCGACTGAAGAATTGTTATTTATCCCTTGGCGGTAAACTGAGCGACGCTGACCTCCCCACCAAAGGAGCCACCAGCACAACCACAAGCGCTCAAACAGATGCACCGCTCTTTGGCACTTGTGGCACAGATACTGGCGAAGGTACCTGTGATGCCACCAGCTTAAGCGAGCCCGTTGCAGAGCCAGAAGTTCAACCCGTTGAATTACCTTTAGTGGGAGTAGTGACACCTGAGACTATGTCTCTGCCGTTACTCACCTTAGTGCTCGCAGGTGTCGATGCTTTTAACCCTTGTGCCTTCTTTGTGTTGCTATTTTTACTGTCGATAATGGTTAATGCCAAGAGTCGCAGCCGCATGTTACTCGTCGGCGGGATTTTCGTATTCTTCTCCGGCTTTATCTATTTCCTGTTTATGACGGCATGGCTAAACATCTTCCAACTGCTGGGGGCAGGCAGTGATGGCGGTATGATCATTTTAGCAGCGGGTTGTTTAGCTTTGATCGCAGGAGTCATCAATATCAAAGATTACTTCTTTACTAAGGGAGAAGTGACACTATCGATGTCGGCAGAAAATCGTACGAGTCTAATAAAACGCATGGGGAAACTATCCAATTCCAGTAACTTAGGCGCGTTACTCATAGGTTCTACCGTATTAGCTATCCTCGCCAACGCCTATGAATTACTTTGCACCGCAGGCTTCCCAATGATCTACACCAGTGTGCTATCTATGCACAATCTGCCAGACATTGAACGCTATATGTATTTGGTTTTATACAATATTGTTTATGTGATCCCGCTGGCTATTATTGTTATCGTTTTCAGTGCGACCTTAGGCAAACGTAAGTTGACCGAAAAAGAAGGCCAAACCCTGAAACTTATGTCAGGCGTGATGATGTTAGGTATGGGTATCGCACTAGTTATTGACCCAACAGCACTGCAAAATGTGAGCCTGGCACTCGGATTGATTTTAGGCTCGCTAGGCGTTACAGCAATAATTGTTATCGGCCGCAAACTGCTCACGGCCAAGGCAAAATAATTGCAAATTGGCAAATTCATGTGTAACGACTAAAGTTAACCGTGGGTTTGCCGATAAAGGGATCCAGCTTACAATCGAGGTTAGTTATGTCAATTTCACTGAATACCCAAGCTATCGCACCAAATCTAGAAAATGGTGCAATTGGCGTTAAGGTTGCTCAGTTAGCCAAAGAGCAGCAAAAAGCCGAAGGTAAAATCGCGGTAGATTTAATTGCAGCTGCGGCGCCAAAACCCGTAGGCAATGCAGGCCACAACATCAACACCACGGCCTAATTGTTAGCAATACAAAATCAAAAAAAGCGCTCTGATTATCAGGGCGCTTTTTTTTGTTATTTTCTCTAAAACGTCAGGCGAATTTAAGAAAAAGCGTTACCATTCACGTGCATAATAGTAAATGTCCACACCACAAATGCCAGTGGGATATGCACTAAGGCATAGAAACACTGATCGAGTCGCCCCATTCCTTTTGCTAACAAAATCAAATATAAGTGTAATCCAATCACCAAGGGAAATAGCGCTAACAACGGATAGAGTGCGACAGGATTTGCATCGGAAAATAAGCTGTGACTGAATAAAGCCCACGCCACCATAAAGGCGGTCGTCAACGGCGGCGTTGCAATGCGATATTGCTCTGGATAGGGAAACATCCTACGACCTCTGAGTCTCAATCAATAAATTTACGTTGTAGGTTTTCGCGCAATCAACTGGGCTTTATAACTGCTTTGAGTGGACTGCGGATCACATAATCGACCTTCAAAGTAATGTAAAGATTGCCAGTTAGCAAACACTGATTTGAGTTCATTTTCAGTAAGTAAGAAATCTGGGTTGCGTGGCCGACCTATCTGCGCCTGTTGCGTTGTAAAGGTTTCATAGACAATAAGGCCTGTGCTCTTAACCGCCTTAGCAATTTGTGGCAGTAATGGGCGATGCAGATAATTAAATACTAAGACAATATCGTACTCTTCAACCAGCAATAATGGTCCTACCTCAGCTTCTAAATCCCTTTGTAATTTGTAAGCATTAGCCTGATCAATGTGTGACATGGCTGACAAATCTCGATCGATAAAAGTCACTTCAGCCCCTCGCGCTAAAAACCACAAACCATTACGCCCAGAACCGCAAGCGAGATCGAGCACCTTAAGTCCATCAAAACAACTCAAGGCTAAGTTAGACACAAATGGATTAGGCCAAGCGAACTCTGTGATTAACGCAGCAGGCGTTAAAGTTGACGTATGGGTTACAGACATATCAATTAGCCCTTAATTTCTTTTTTCGAGTCAATTTGCCGACGATGCACAATAGAATAATGCCTGAGCCCTGCAGGACCATGGGACACGATAACTGACAAAAAAAGTATCACGATTAACAGCTCAGGTTTGTAATGAGCCAGCGGCACAAACAGGCCAAGCAAGCCTATTTTTACTAAAGTTAACACTCCCTTAAGCTGGATCAGCCAGCGCCAATCCCGTGCGATTTCCCACAACATTAATATGCTGCCCGTCGTCATCGCGAGATACCAATAACTCAACCATTGCACTTTATTTACATCTAATAAAATGCCACCACCGACACCTACTATCCCTAAAATATGTAATGCCCTTAAACTGGTTTTACTCAAACGTTGAAACCAAAAACGTTTTTCAGATATGCCTTGTTTGTGCATTACAACCCCTTAAGAATCAATTGCGTAACATTTAATTAAAATGATAATATAATTTTATACAATAAAGGCTTTTGAAATAACATTATTTATAGAAGACATAAAAATAAATAAGCCATCACCTCAATATACAAGATTAAATTATAATATCTATAAAATACAAATAGATAAAACACGCTACCAAAACCATAATTCATACCATTTTTATTTTATAAAGTTAAAATCAATCCATTCAATATGTTAACTAACGCATGTTATACCGTATTGAAGCAGTGATTAGTCTCAACTTCATTAATATTTCCCATCCGATTGCACATTTTAAATATGTTATTTTCGCTGTAACAAAGGTTATGTGATCTGAGCACACATATACCTCTTTAGATAGTGCTAAATTTGCAAATGGAGAATGCTCTAACAGTGCGTGAGCTGCGTAAAAAATAAATATCACGCCACGATGAATAACCCTTATTAAGTAGATGAATGTACGGCGGAGGAACTATCATGTTCACAAGAAAGATTCAAAAAACAGCACTAGCCATGCTGATCTCTGGCGCTATGGCAGGTACTGCCTATGCAGCACCAGAAGTGCTAGCCGATTTTCACGGTGAAATGGGTAGCTGCGACAGCTGCCACGTATCAGACAAAGGTGGCGTCACCAACGACAACCTTACCCATGAAAATGCTCAGTGTGTTAGCTGCCACGGTGATTTAAAAGAACTGGCCGCCGCTGCACCTAAAGATAAAGTATCACCCCATAAATCTCACCTAATTGGCGAAATTGCTTGTACTAGCTGCCATAAAGGTCATGAAAAATCAGTCACCTATTGCGATGCTTGTCACAGCTTCGGCTTCGATATGCCTTACGGTGGCAAGTGGGAACGTAAGTTTGTGCCTGTTGATGCAGACAAAGCTGCTCAAGATAAAGCCATTGCCGCTGGCGCAAAAGAAACCACTGATGTCGTGATCATAGGTTCAGGTGGTGCAGGTCTTGCTGCAGCCGTTTCAGCCCGTGATGCAGGCGCTAAAGTTATCCTGCTTGAAAAAGAACCTATCCCAGGCGGAAACACTAAACTTGCTGCTGGCGGTATGAACGCTGCAGAAACTAAGCCACAGGCTAAACTAGGTATCGCAGACAAGAAACAAATCATGATCGACGACACCATGAAAGGTGGTCGCAATATTAACGATCCTGAATTAGTCAAAACCTTAGCCAACAACTCATCAGACTCTATCGATTGGTTAACCTCTATGGGTGCCGATATGACTGACGTAGGTCGTATGGGTGGCGCAAGTGTTAACCGTAGTCACCGTCCAACAGGCGGCGCAGGCGTGGGTGCACACGTAGCACAAGTTCTATGGGACAATGCAGTGAAACGTGGTACTGACATCCGCTTAAACAGCCGTGTAGTACGTATTCTTGAAGATGCGAGCGGTAAAATTACCGGCGTATTGGTGAAGGGTGAATACACAGGTTATTACGTTGTCAAAGCTGACGCTGTCGTTATCGCAGCGGGTGGTTTTGCGAAAAATAACGATCGTGTAGCTAAGTACGATCCTAAGTTAAAAGGCTTTAAAGCGACTAACCACCCAGGTGCTACAGGTGATGGCTTAGACGTGGCATTGCAAGCGGGTGCTGCAACTCGTGACTTAGAATTTATTCAAGCTCACCCAACTTATTCACCTGCTGGTGGTGTAATGATCACCGAAGCGGTACGTGGTAACGGTGCGATCGTGGTTAACCGTGAAGGTAACCGCTTTATGAACGAAATCACCACCCGTGACAAAGCGTCTGCCGCGATTCTGCAACAAAAAGGCGAAAGTGCTTATTTGGTATTCGATGACTCTATCCGTAAGAGCTTAAAAGCTATCGAAGGCTATGTGCACTTGAAAATTGTTAAAGAAGGCAAAACAATTGAAGATCTGGCTAAACAGTTGGATATTCCAGCAGCCGAACTCGCTAAAACAGTGAAAGCTTATAATGGCTTTGTTAAATCAGGTAAAGATGCTCAATTTGAACGTCCTGATTTACCACGTGAATTAGTTGTTGCACCTTTCTACGCTCTCGAAATCGCGCCAGCAGTTCACCACACTATGGGTGGTGTTGTGATCGATACTAAAGCCGAAGTGAAGAGTGAAAAAACGGGCAAGCCTATTGATGGTTTATATGCAGCAGGTGAAGTCACAGGTGGCGTTCACGGTGCTAACCGCTTAGGTGGTAATGCTATTTCCGATATCGTTACTTATGGCCGTATCGCGGGTGCATCTGCAGCTAAATACGCTAAAGACAAAAAGTAAAATGCAATAACGGAGGGTTAAAGGACTAACCCTCAGCTCATAATAGTACGACTTTCAATATGAGAGCCCTAGCTTGAACACTTCAAGTAAAAGCAGTCAATCAATAAGCGAGCCGTCAGGGGCTCGCTTTTTTTATTCCCAATTGATGATAAAGCTCACTCTTTTAACGGGGAATTTTCTAAGGCTAAGGACAAAAAGCCCTAACTCACTTACACTCTTTGCCAGATAATTACATCAGCAAACCCGTTAGGTGACTGAAATGAGAATTGGATTTTTTAGCGCAAAACATTACGACATGCAGCACTTTAACCGCACAAATGCTGCGTTTGGTGCACAAATTGAGTACTTCGATTATCGCCTCTGCATGCAAACAGTGAAGCTTGCCGAAGGTTTTGAAATTGTCTGCGCCTTCGTCAACGATTCACTCTGTGAAGAAGTTCTGGTCGAACTCGCTAAGGGTGGCACAAAAATTATCGCCATGCGCTGCGCTGGATTTAACAACGTCGATTTAGTTGCCGCTAAACGCTTAGGCATGCAAGTCGTTAACGTACCAGCTTATTCTCCTGAATCCGTGGCCGAACATACAGTCGCACTGATGTTGACACTGAATCGAAAAATCCACAAAGCTTACCAACGCACCCGCGATGCCAACTTCTCCCTCGAAGGCTTAGTCGGCTTTAACATGTTCGGCAAAACCGTCGGCGTGATTGGTACAGGTAAAATCGGCGTAGCAACCATCAAGGTATTGCTCGGTTTTGGTTGTAAAGTCATTGCCTTCGATCCCTTTATCAATCCGGCTGTCATCGCGCTGAATGTTGAATATCAAGATCTCGACTCTATTTATGCCAACAGCGATATCATCAGCTTGCATTGCCCGTTGACCGCGGATAACCGTCACTTACTAAACCAAGCCAGCTTCGCCAAGATGAAACCCGGTGTCATGGTGATCAACACCAGCCGCGGTGGTTTACTCAATGCTTTCGACGCAATGGAAGCATTAAAACTGGGACAAATCGGCTCGCTTGGGCTAGATGTATATGAAAACGAAAAGGGCCTGTTCTTCGAAGACAAATCGAATGAAATTATTCAAGACGATGTATTCCGTCGTTTATCAGCCTGCCATAACGTGATTTTCACGGGTCACCAAGCCTTCCTCACCGAAGAAGCCCTAGGCGCCATTGCCAAAACGACCTTGAGCAATATAAAAGCACTATATGCAGGTGAGCTATCTGGTAACGAATTGTTTTAACTGACAGATAAAATCCTGACTGCTAAAGTGAGGCTTCAACGTTTGAAGCCTCATAGAGGAATATAAATATGTTAGTGACTCAGGAAATTCAGGATATCTCCACACCTTCAGGGCTAATGCGCACCTATATCTATCGCCCAGAAGCACAGGGAATATTCCCAAGTATCATCTTTTATTCCGAGATATTTCAGCAAACTGCGCCCATCGCCCGCACCGCTACTATTCTTGCTGGCCACGGTTTTGTGGTGTTAGTACCCGAAGTGTTCCATGAGCTCAATCCTTTAGGCACAGTGCTCGCCTACGATGAACCGGGTAAAGACAAAGGTAACGCTGATAAATTTGCCAAACCCCTAGAACACCACGATAGCGATACCCAAGCACTGATCGATTTTGCCACTCAACAAACTTACTGCAATGGCAAAGTTGGCTCTATGGGCGTGTGTATCGGCGGCCACTTAGCCTACCGCGCCGCACTCAACCCCGCTATTTTAGGTGCATTTTGCCTTTATCCTACCGACATTCATTCCAACACCCTACCCTGCGCTTACGGCAATGACTCATTGAGCCGCAGCGGTGATATTCAAGGGGAATTAGTGTTAGTGTTCGGCAAGCAAGATCCCCACGTATCCGCGGAAGGCCGTGTTCTAATCCACCAGCAATTAATGGCGCTGAACCGTAACTTCACTTGGCTTGAGGTCAACGCCCAACACGCCTTTATGCGTGATGAAGGCGAACGCTATGATCCCGCACTCGCACTGCAAATGTACCTGCAAGCGGTAGCGTTTTTTCAAAGAGTGCTTCACTAGTTTATAAATTAAACATACAAGATATTAAATACTTAAGGAAAGAGTAAAAAATGAAACCCTATAAAAATTTATCCTCAAAAAACTTAGCATTACTATTAATGATTACCCGAGTAACAACCGTTGTTTCGTTATTAGCCGTCGTGCTTTCATTAATTGGCCTAGCGAGTCAGTTTTGGATGACACGTGGATTTAGCCTTAACTTTTGGTCGACAGTGGGCATAGCTACTCTTATCCCCTCTCTACAAGTGCTTTTGGGCTCTGGTATCATAGCTGCTATCATTGCATTTGAAGAATCCTACCGCCAAAAGTCTGAAGCCTTTATCGCCTCGTTAAAATAGCGTTTAGGGTTGCCAAAAATACACCTAACGATCTAACTTTTTAAAATCAAATGAATCACTAAAACCTTAACTAATATTATGGTTTTAGTGATTCATCCTTTCATATATTAAACTGCTAGTAAAAAGCAGATAATCACTATTCGGAATATATTTCATCGATAAAGCCATCTAAAACACCTATCTGTAAAAGGGGAAAACCTTCACCCCAAGAAATATCATATCCAATAGTAATGGCATTTGAACCTAGCTTACCAACACCAAGGCTGTATTCATTATTTGCATGAACTTCGATCAAGCATGGCAACAAAAATGCCCAAACATTGGATGAGGAGAGTTGGATTTCTGCAGGAACAATGTCAGAAGAGGTAAGGAAATAAATAATCCTAGCAGTTGCATCTTTTCTAATCTGCTCTGCATTATTGATGAGTTTATCGAATGCCTCACATTGGGATACTGTTGGTCCCTCTTTTGTCCCCCAAATACGTATGAGAAAGCCATCCCCTAAATAAGGTATATCTAACTTCCTTTCCCAGATTTTTGATTGACCTTTTCCTGAAATATCACCAAAAGGAAAAATGGTTATTGACTTTGCAAACATGCGAACTCCAAATAACTAAGGTTGCCAACCATGGTCAGATCTATCAAGTTTTTTCAAAATTATATACACGTATTACTCTGACTGTTCTCAATTACAAAGCAGTCATTATCTCCTTTAATTTTCGTGAATATTTTTTGCTGCCTGGTACTCTTATTTTTTTAAGATAACGTTCTAGTTCATCTTGCTTTTCAATTAAGAGGCAGAACTCAATAATGTATATCACCAAGAAATTTTTATAAAAAGGCAGTGTTGCGATAACATCATCATTGCTCTCTTGCTCATCTGGTGCATCAATAAAAGTATCTATTTTTTTATCGAAGAAACGAGTAAATAGTGGCATGTTCGATGACACTATCTTCTCCATCTCTAAAATAGAAAACTCGGCGGCGTTTATTTTTTGTGCATCATAGGCTAATAACACTTTAGGTAGATCACATTCATTCACATTTACTTTGCTATTCTTTTTTGCATAGACGAGTAATGAACTATAAAGTTCAGTATCAATCAATTTGCCAACATCTTCTTCAATGACCATGTATCTATATCCTTTGTTACTCAGGATCAAACTTCTTTTTGCCTTCGAGTAACGCCTGACGTTCGGCTAAGGGGGTTTGATCGGCCAGCTTTAACACTGCCTTTTGCAGCATGAGGTTATTAGGATAAGTGATGGTATCGCCGTTATCGCGATGGATCAGCACATGGAATAAAGCGATTTCGATGATCACGCCGCTAATATCTTCATCCTTATCGACCACTCTAATACGTTCACCGATACGGTAGGGAAACACGAAAAAGATCAGCACGCCAGCGGTTAAATTACTCAATATCGACCATTGAGCAACCAATGCTACGCCCATTACTGCAAAGGCGGATGACACAAATAGCGACACATCCTGATAGCCCAGTCCGAGCGAGACCGCCATCAGTGACAAGGTAATAAAAAACATCACATAGGAAATAAAACGGGTCACTAAACTGGTCCGTGCAACACTCACTTGCTTCATTTGCGCGAGTTTTCTAACCCAATGGGTTAAGGCGCGCTGTAAAAAGAGAAACACTGCAAGATAAATACAGGCAAGCAGGATTTGATTTGTCATAATAGCGGCTCAATTAACTAAAACTGTCTGAATTCTAACTTTTTTGCGCGAGCAGTTATAGCCCGTGCAAACAAGCCAAACAGCTAAACCGAGTAATTAATCCAATATGGCCGATTCGACCCTCTTACATGAAACCCAAGACGCACTAGGCCCGATTCGTGTAATCGATTACGACGACTCACGGATCCTGTCCTTTGGGGATAACGATGAGCAGAGTAAGATCCTCAAGGCGGCGCCCCATATTCCCCAGCACACTTATGTGCAAGCCATGTTGTTGGTTTTACTATTTTGTAAGCCCAAGAGCGCTATTGTTTTAGGTTTAGGCGGCGGCTCGATTATTCACTCACTGCGCAATTTCGATGCGGCAATAAAGTTAACAGCAGTGGAATTACGCCCCGCGGTGATTGAGTTAGCTAAGCGCTATTTTCAGCTGCCGATAGGTAAAAAGCTCAATCTTATCAATGATGATGCTATTGCTTTTTTAGCTGCTGGCGATC
The DNA here is from genome assembly GCF_013248875.1 of Shewanella sp. DC2-4. Classification (NCBI taxonomy): domain Bacteria; kingdom Pseudomonadati; phylum Pseudomonadota; class Gammaproteobacteria; order Alteromonadales; family Shewanellaceae; genus Shewanella; species Shewanella sp. DC2-4. Next base: position 3,382,487 of record NZ_JABRVR010000002.1, read on the forward strand.
ATAAAAAAGTGGATGTAATTTTTGCCGATATTTACACAGCCAAAGGCGTTGAAACAGGGCAGCTTTCGCCAATATTCCTTGAGCAATGCACTAACCTCATCAAACCCAATGGGTATTTAGTGCTGAACTGCTGGAAAGAACATAGCCAAAATCGCGAGTTGTTAGCCGACTTACAACAACACTTTGCCCATGTGAACGCTTGTCTCACAGGCGGCGGTAATTGGGTGATTTTTGCGAGCCAATCGCCACAGCTTTTAGGCACCTCGGCCCTTAAAAGTAGTGCTCAATCTTTATCGCAACAATTGGGTTTTGCCCTTGATCGATCATTGACACGCTTTGGGCCTTGGATTTAATACTAATATCAGCAAAATAGCGTAAATTAGTTAACCCTAAGGCTGAGCTTTGATATTCTTCTCACACTTCCATGATATGAGCTGTCACCATGAAAAATAATAATAAATTGATGTTAAGCGTTATGGCTCTGGCGTGCCTTAACTCTCTCAATGCTAACGCCGAAAGTTTTAGTTTTGACACTCGTAGCTCACTGAATTCAGATACATTAGTGCTATTCCAAAGTGCTGACTCCACTACCTATGGGATCGACTTTTTACCTCAGTCGACCCAAGATCAATTAAACCTAGCAACGGCGGATAATATTTTTTCCGGCAAACGGGGGGAAATCCTCGAGATTTTGGTACCCAGCGAAATTGATGCTAAACGGGTCTTACTGGTCGGCATTGGCGATGCAAAAAACTTAACGCCCGGTGACATTAATACCATCGGTGGCAATGTTGCGGCCAAACTCGATACGGTTCCCCAAGCTACAGTGCGTGTACTCACCCAAGGCTTAACTGCCGCGCCGCTATTTGCCTCTGAGCTTGCACACGGAATTGAACTACGCAGTTATCGCTACACTCAGTTCAAAGCGAGCCCCCGTGCCGAGAAGAATTACCAAATCGCTGTCGATGATTTAAGTCGCAACCAAAAACACCATAAAAATCTGCAAGCGGTTGAAGCAGGTGTGTTTTTAGCGCGCGATCTGACAAACGCACCTGCAGACATTATGTATCCCGACAGCTTTGCTAACGAAGCCAGAAAGCTCAAATCCCTCGGCGTTAAAGTCACGGTATTAGAAGCCAAAGATATCGAACGTCTACAACTGGGCGCCTTAGCTGCTGTAGGTAAAGGCAGCGAGCGCCCACCTAAGTTAGTGGTCGCCCATTGGCCTGGTAGCAAAGACGTGCCAATCGCACTGGTCGGTAAAGGCATCACCTTCGACTCGGGTGGTTACAATATTAAGGCGACAGGTACTTCAATCGCGCGGATGAAGTCAGATATGGCAGGTGCAGCCACTGTGCTTGGCACTATTAAAGCCATGGCGATTCAAAAAGCGCCAGTCAACGTAGTGGCGATTATGCCCATGGCGGAGAACATGGTATCGGGTCATGCAATGATCCCAGGTGATGTGATTAAAACCGCCCAAGGTCTCACCGTTGAAGTGCTCAATACCGATGCCGAAGGTCGCCTAGTGCTGGCCGATGGCCTCTGGTATGCCAGAGAAAATTATAAGCCATCAGTGATTATCGATGTTGCGACACTGACAGGCTCAAAAGTGAGTGCGTTAGGCAATGTTTACGCAGGCTTGTTTACCGATTCTGAGCCTTTAGTGCAGCAGCTAACTTATGCTGGTCAACAGGTTGGCGAAAAGGTCTGGCGCTTACCGTTAGATCAAGCCTATGCGGATGAGCTTAAATCCACTATCGCGGATCTCACAAACACAGGTAAAGAAGGCAGCGCGGGGGCTTCCTCTGCGGCCATGTTCTTAAAACGCTTTGCGGGCGAACAGCCTTGGGCACATCTCGATATCGCAGGTAATGCCTTAACCGCCACTGATACCGCTGTTGTGCCTGCGGGCGCAACAGGTTACGGCGTGCGCTTACTCAGCACTTGGTTAACTCAACCCAAAGCACAGAACTAGAAACTAGAAACTAGAACCTAGAACCTAGAACCTAGAACCTCAGTATCTTGTTTTAATTGTATTTACACTTTAAGGGATATCATTGATATCCCTTTTTTATGCTCGAAATTTATCTTATCTCAATCACCAAAGACCAAAGACCAAAGACCAAAGACCAAAGACCAAAGACCAAAGACCAAAGACCAAAGACCAAAGACCAGCAGGCTAAACCCAAACTACACCCAGTCACGCCAAACCCGCAGCAGTCGCAGAAAAACCGATTGAGTCCGACCTAATCGCATCGTCATTCGACTAAACCGATTAAGATAATAGTTTTTATCCGTTATCTTAATTTTAATCGAGTCGGTAATATGCTTCACATCGACAGGACGCAAGCAAATGTCCTCGTTATGAACTTAAGCCATCATCAACTAAATGGAAGCATAAAATGACTCAATCAATTATCAACAGCACAATCAAACCATTCAAAGCCACTGCATTCCACAATGGTGAGTTCGTTCCAGTAACTGAACAAGACCTGTTAGGTAAATGGTCTGTTGTCTTCTTCTACCCAGCAGATTTTACCTTTGTTTGCCCAACTGAATTAGGCGACATGGCTGATCACTACGAAAAACTGCAAGGAATGGGTGTTGAAGTTTACTCAGTATCAACTGACACTCACTTCACTCACAAAGCATGGCATGACACGTCAGACACCATCAAGAAGATCAACTTCCCAATGCTGGCTGACCCAACAGGCACTATCAGCCGTAACTTCGGCGTGATGATTGAAGAAGACGGTTTAGCACTACGTGGTACTTTCGTGATTAACCCAGAAGGCCAAATCAAGGTCAGCGAAGTTCACGATTTAGGCATCGGCCGTAGCGCTCAAGAGCTAGTTCGTAAAATTCAAGCAGCTCAATATGTTGCTACTCACGATGGCGAAGTTTGCCCAGCTAAATGGCAACCAGGTGACGAAACATTAGCACCGTCTTTAGACCTAGTTGGCAAAATCTAATTTAGCCTGCAAAGCGTCAACCCCGCCAGTCTAGCGTCCCAAGCTGATTGGCGTTACAGCGGACACAGTTGTAGCGCCACGCAGCAAAGGATTAAGCCCGCCCCTGCAAGGGCCTAGACTGGCCCCCTCTTTCTCCCTTTTAAGCGATTTTGGAGTCATCACATGTTAGATGCGAATTTAAAAAATCAACTGCAAACCTATCTGCAAAACCTCAAGAGACCAGTTGAACTTGTCGTGTCTGCAGATGAAAGTAGAAAGTCTCAAGAATTAAAAAGCTTAGCGCAAGACATTGTCAGCCTATCTTCTCTGGTGAGCCTGAAAGAAGTTCAGGGCGAACGCATCCCAGCGATGACAGTGATTAACCCAGAGCTTAATACGCAAATCAGCTTTGCTGGTCTGCCTATGGGTCACGAATTTACCTCACTCGTGCTGGCATTACTGCACACGGGTGGACACCCAATCAAACTCAGCGATGATATTATTGAGCAGATCCGCAATCTGCCAGGCAAATATGCCTTTGAAACTTACGTCTCACTGACCTGCCAAAACTGCCCAGACGTAGTACAGGCACTGAACATGATGGCGGCTATTAACCCGAATATCACCAACGTGATGATCGACGGTGCCCTGTTCCAAGAAGAAGTAACCAGCAAAAACATTATGGCTGTGCCTTCTGTCTACTTAAATGGCGAAGTGTTTGCAGCCGGCCGTATCAGCATTGGCGAGATCCTCAATAAACTGGATACCAATGCCGCAAGCCGTAAGGCCGATGAAATTAATGAAAAAGCGCCATTCGAAGTCTTAGTCGTTGGCGGTGGCCCAGCCGGCGCAGCAGCAGCCATTTATGCAGCACGTAAAGGACTTCGCACCGGTATTGTTGCCGACAAGTTTGGCGGACAAGTCGCTGAAACCGTCGGTATCGAGAATTTTATTTCGGTCAAAGCGACCGAAGGTCCAAAACTAGTAGCAAACCTTGAAGCCCATGTAAGAGACTACGAAGTCGACATCATGGACAACCAAAAAGCTGTGTCGTTAGGCACCGATGGCTTGTTCGAGCTTGAATTGGCAAGCGGCGCGAAATTACGTAGCCGTACCGTATTGTTAGCCACAGGTGCACGCTGGCGTGAAATGAACGTCCCCGGCGAGAAAGAATACCGCGGCAAAGGTGTCGCATACTGCCCGCATTGCGACGGCCCGTTATTTAAGGGCAAGCGTGTGGCGGTGATTGGCGGCGGTAACTCAGGTATCGAAGCGGCTATCGATCTTGCGAACATAGTAGAACATGTGACTGTGCTGGAATTTGATAAAACCCTGCGCGCCGACGATGTACTGCAACGTAAAGCGGCTTCTATGGGTAACATTAAAATCATTACCCAAGCCATGACCACTGAAGTGACAGGCGATGGTACTCGGGTTAATGGCCTGAACTACACAGACAGAGCCACTGGCGAGAGTCACCATGTCGCACTTGCAGGTATCTTCGTGCAGATTGGGCTAGTACCGAATGCGGAATGGTTGAAGGGCACGATCGATTTAACCCCAAGGGGCGAGATCATAGTCGATGAGCGCGGACAAACCTCAGTCCCAGGTATTTTTGCCGCAGGTGATGTCACTAACTCACCTTTCAAACAAATTATCATTGCCATGGGCAGCGGCGCGACCGCATCACTGGGCGCATTTGATTACTTAATTCGCCACAGCGATGAAGAAACCGCCGCGACCAAAGCCGCTTAAGGCTTAACTCGTCAACAGACATCAAAGCTAACGCACAAAAATAGCCAGCATTTGCTGGCTATTTTTTTGATGTTAACTAAGGCATTGATAAGGCTTAGCAGGCCTAATTTGCATTAGCATTTCAGGCGTATCGACCGCTTTAAATCCAAACTGGGCGTAGAGTCCATGGGCATCGCGGGTGGCTAACATTATCCGTCTTAAACCTTGTAATTCAGGATGTTCAAGAATCGCTGTTATCATCAACTTGCTTAAACCTAAGCCGCGGTGCGACTCAAGTACAAACACATCGGCAAGATAGGCAAAAGTGGCTTTATCTGTAATTAAGCGGCCAAAAGCCACTTGTTGATTGTCCTTATCAAATACCCCAAAACACAGGCTATTGGCTAACGCTTTTTGTAGCAGCGCCTTTGGCATGCCCTGCGCCCAATAGCTATTACTAATAAAGCCATGGATAACCTCAAGATTCATTTCAGCTTGGTCTGTACTGACTCTGTATCCTGTTTCCTGCTGCATTTTCCTTTCTCCGAAATTTTCCGTTAACGTCAGTTCAGGTGTTATTGGCACTCATAAATATCATAAATGCCATCGCTAATAACACCACTTTAGCTAACGAATACAAAGCCCCCGCTAAAGTGCCACCGCCATGATAACTAAAGGCTAAGTGACGATTGATTTCATACTTAAAGGATTTAGCTAAATAACGGTAAGCGAGAAAGTAAAACAAGGAGGCTGCTGGCCAAATCCCCATAAGTAGCATTTGCCCCTGAGCCTTAGTGGTGAGTAAGGTTGAGATAAACGGTATGCTTAAGCAGACAACATATATCCAAGCAAAACGCTTAAGTAGCTGGCGGATTTTTTTATCGGATAATGATTTCAACTTCACTCCTTGTCATCAGAAGCTTACATAGCTTCGATTTGCTCAACCATAAGTTGCAGCGAAAAATTGCCGCGATACTCATTCACATCGAGTTTATACACAACACGGGCATGATTAATCGTCGCATCTGGCCAAGTATGCAAATCCACATTAAAGGCAATGGCATCGAGCATCACAGTGCCGCATTGGGTTTCGAGTACGAGCTTAAGGTGACGCTCACCGACAAGACGTTGTTGCACTATCGTAAAGTAACCATCGAATAACGGCTCTTCGAAAGCTTGTCCCCAAGGCCCCGCATTACGCAGTAACTGAGCCATTTCAAGATTCAACTCTGCGGGAGTGAGTTCGCCATCGGACCAAAGCTCGCCCGTTAACAACTCAGGTTTAAGCTGCTCACGCACCGCATCATCATAGGCTTTAGCAAATGTCGCAAAACTGCCCGCTTTGAGCGATAAACCCGCCGCCATTGCATGACCACCAAATTTGATAATCAGTCCCGGATGGCGAGTGTTCACTAACTCCAATAAGTCGCGCATATGCAAGCCTTTGATCGAACGCGCAGAACCTTTAATTTCACCATTGCCCGCATCGGCAAAGGCAATCACGGGTCTATGGTATTTGTCTTTAATGCGCGAGGCCAAAATCCCGATCACGCCTTGATGCCAATCCTCTTGAAATAAAGCAATCCCCCAAGGTAACTCGGCTTCGTTAAGCTTTAAGTGCTCTAGGCTTTTTAAGGCTTCCTGCTGCATGCCGACTTCCAGCTCACGACGCTCTTGGTTTAACCCATCGAGCTCGGCCGCCATACGCCGCGCGTACATCATGTCTTCACAGAGTAAGGTTTCGACCCCAAGTGCCATTTCATCCAACCGGCCTGCGGCATTCAGTCTTGGGCCCACGGCAAAACCAAAGTCAGATGCGACAATGCGCGCCGGATTTCGCTTCGCCACTTCAAGCAACGCAGTAATCCCCACACGGCAACGCCCAGCTCGCACGCGCTGCAAACCTGCTTCAACCAAAATACGATTATTGGCATCGAGTGACACCACATCGGCAACGGTGCCAAGGGCAACGATATCGAGTAGTGTGCCTAAATTAGGCTCAGCAATACCATGGGTTTGATACCAGTTTCGCGTCCGTAATTCAGCCCTTAATGCCGTCATCAAATAAAAGGCCACGCCGACACCCGCTATCGATTTGCTGGCAAATGGACAGCCCGGTTGGTTAGGGTTCACTATCGCATCGGCAGCGGGTAACTCATGGCCGGGTAAATGATGGTCGGTAATCACCACTTGCATCCCAAAGGCTTTGGCCGCCGCAACACCGTCAATTGATGAAATACCATTATCAACTGTGATGAGTAGCTCAGCCTGTTTGGAAGCCGCAACTGCAACAATTTCAGGGCTTAAGCCGTAACCATAATCGAAGCGATTGGGGATCAAATAATCCACTTTCACCGCGCCCATCATCCGCAGTGCCAACATACACACACTGGTTGAGGTCGCGCCGTCTGCGTCAAAGTCACCCACGATCAGAATCGACTTATTCGCCTGCATTGCATCGGCGATAAGCGCCGCGGCTTCGGGCAACCCTTTCATGGTTTCAGGTCTTAATAGACCCTTAAGGACAAGCTCGCATTCGTGGGTTAGCGCACCACGGCGAGCGTAAAGCTGTTTCAATAGCGGCGAAAGATGAGCGGGTAAATGGCTATCATCAACGGTTGGGCGACGGACTATCTTATGGATCAAGGGACTCAAACTCTCATGAAATCGTGGCAATAAGATAACAAAAAGGTGAGCCTTAAGCTCACCTTTCGTGGGATAAATTTTACATTTTAGGCTGTTACTGACGTGCCTCTAAGGTGCGTAATAAGTCTTCAGGCGGTTGATAACCAGGGATCATATTGCCATCTTCTAATACGATTGCAGGCGTACCATTAACACCAAAGGTTGTGCCTAAAGCATATTGCTCAGCAATTTTAGCATCACATGTTGCCGCGGCAACTTTGCTGCCCGCTTTAGCATCAGTCATAGCTTTTAATGGATCTTTAGCACACCAGATAGCTTGCATCTCGTCGGCATTAGCTGACGGCACACCCGCTCGCGGGAAAGCTAAGTAACGCACTGTGATACCAAGTTTATTGTAGTCAGACATTTGGCTATGCAGTTTACGGCAATAACCACAGCTAACATCGGTAAATACAGTGACCACGTGTTTTTCGTTTTTCGCTTTATAGACAAGCATATTCTCTTCAAGCGGCTTCATCATTTCTAAACGCGGACCCGCTAATGCGGCTTCGGTTAAGTTTTTCATGCCCTTATCGATATCATACACACTACCGTGGAATAGTTTTGAACCATCACGGCTAATATAGAGCACGCCGCGGTTAGTCATGGCTTGATACAAGCCCTCAATTGGTGAGTCCTGCATAGAAATGACTTCAACATCTAACATCTCACCGAGTTTTTGCTTAATCGCAGCGGTATCGGGAGACGTCGCAGTGGCAGCGCTGGCAAGTGGTGCAACTAGGAGGGCAAAAACTAAGGATAATGCTGGGGTCAACTTCATGGGACATCCTATAAATTGTGTCGCTACAACGAGATATTGGGGCCGTTCTAACTCGAGATATTCAATAGACCCTGTATAGGGGCAAAAAGTTACAGACAAGCCGCGCGGAAAGCAAATTTATGCTGTAACTAAATCCTTTTTTAGCCTCTAGGATGATGCTGTTGATGCAATTCCTGCAATCTTGCCCGTGCGACATGGGTATAAATCTGTGTCGTCGATAAGTCGCTGTGACCTAATAACAGTTGGACAACCCGCAGATCGGCACCGTGATTGAGCAAATGAGTGGCAAAAGCATGTCGTAAAGTGTGCGGTGATAATGCAGTTTCAATCCCCGCACGCAGAGCATAAAGTTTAATCCGATGCCAAAAAGTTTGCCGCGTCATCATCTGCCCGCGTTTCGACGGAAATACCACATCAGATTGTTTATTACCGAGCAACTCTTGGCGAGCAAATTTCATGTAGCCCTCCACTTCGGTAATAGCCAATTCCCCCAGCGGCACAAGACGCTCTTTGCCACCCTTGCCCACAATACGTACTAAGCCTTGGCGCAAACTCATTTGCTCCATGGTCAAGCCGACAAGTTCACTCACCCTGAGGCCAGTTGCATACAAAAGCTCTAGCATTGCCTTGTCACGGCATTCGACGGCATCATCCACATTGGGCTCAGACAGTAAACGGTCAACCTGCGACTCACTCAGAGAATCCGGCAAATGGCGCGTTAACTTAGGTGACTCGACTAAGGCCATAGGATCGGCTGAAATCTGCTTGGTCTGCACCAGATAAGTATAGAAACGCCGTAAGCTGCTGAGCAGCCGAGCGCTACTGGTACGCGCAAAATTCTGCTCAACTCTAAAGGCCAGATATGCCCTAACATCGGCCTGAGAAACCGCGAGTAACGTCACGCCTTGCTGACCTTGATAACGATCAAAATGGCGTAAATCGGTACGATAGGCCGATAGCGTGTTATCACTCAGTCCCTTGCTTGACCAAAGATCATCAAGAAAAGCATCGATAAGTGGATCTGGCATATAGGTTTTAGGCACAAATACTCCATAAAAAAACGGCGTAATCAAATGATACGCCGTTGATATTAATTTAAATATGTCTAAGCCTGCATAAGCTTAACTGAGTTAAGCATAAAGACGAGAACTCGAATGCAAAGCCTAGGCTGCAGCCGTTTGACCACGGCCACGACCGAATACTAAACACAGTGCAATCGTCGCAATGGTCGGCAATAACCAAGCCATACCTTCTTCATAGAGTGGCAGCTTAGATAACACTGGAGACATAACATTCACTATATGGATAAAGCCCTGTGCTAAGCCATTCATGGCTTGACCATCAGCGTCAGTCAAACTTTTCGCTGCCACTTTAAGACCATCGAAGATGCCGAAAAACAGTGCCACGCTCAGTACTGCACGATGTGCAAACTGTGGATTCGCAAAATAAGCGGTCAGGAAAGTCACAACCACAAGAGCAATAGCCACAGGATAAATCGTCATTAATACGGGAATACTAATAGCAATCAACTGACTTAGGCCCACGTTCGCAATCACAGCGCATATCAAGCTTAAAAAGATCACGAGGAAACGGTAAGACAGTTTAGGCATTAGCTCATTAAAGAACTCAGAACACGCACTCACCAGTCCAACCGCAGTGGTCAAACAAGCTAAAGTCACGACTGATGACAACAAGACTGAGCCTAGCTCCCCAAACTCGCGGGTCACGTAATTTGTTAATATTTCGCCGCCATTTTTAGTGCCGATAGCGATGTCGCCAGCGGTTGCACCTAAAAAGAACAAGGACACATACACAAAAGTTAAACCAGCGGCGGCAATAAAGGCTGCACGGATTAGATACTTAGTTTGATCACTGGGTTGGTCAATGCCCTTTTTACGCAGGATATCAATAATCAACATACCAAACATCAAGGATGCTAACGTATCCATAGTGTTATAGCCTTCCAAAATACCTTTGGTCAGCGGATGCTGTTGGTAATCCCCCACAGCTTGGCCTACTTCGGATGCAGGTAAAAACAGCACTGAAACGGCTAATCCGACCAACAAAATCAATAAAATAGGCGTTAATACTTTACCTACGCTATCGAGCAACTTACCAGGGAAAAGCGCCAGCAACATAGTGACAGCGAAGAAACCTAATGTGTATAGCAGTTGCGTCAGGTTTAATTCTAAACTGCCCAGCAAAAACGTTGCCGTGGTGTCATCGATAAATGGCTTAGCGCCAATCTCGTAAGCCACTAATCCCGTACGCGGCGCAGCAAAAGCAGGGCCGATAATAATGTAAATCGCGACGGCCAATGTCGTTGCTGCAAATACTGGCAGCATAGCCATAACCTTACCTTGAGCCTTAGCGACAGCAATCAGTCCAACTAAAGGTAAACCTACGGCGGTAATCAAAAAACCCAACATGGCGAGGGGCATATTTTCGCCCGCTAACATACCCGCGAATGGTGGAAAAATTAGGTTTCCCGCACCTAAAAAGAACGCAAAGGTCATAAAACCTAAGCCTAATGTATCTCCGATACTCATCTGATTGTCTTGCACTGGAAGCCCCATCTTGTCTTATTGTTTTTTTACAAACTTAAGTGATTATGTGTCGATTAGCCATAGCTAAAACAAAGCCCATCCGGAGTGCAAATCTATGTTTACACAATTCCGTGGTAAATATGTTCGATATCTGCCGAGTTTATAAACGATGGCGAACGTTTATGTAGCCTAACTGACGACTAATTCACCAACAAACTCGTTTACCTATCCGTTAATCTTAAAAGTGATTAAAAATGGGGGCGAAACTAATACCAGACTTAAAGCATCAATACAAGACAACAAGTCCGTTCAGGCAAAAAAAGCGAAATAATGCTAATTAACTGCTAATAAAAGGTTTCTAAGGCAATAAATTAAAGCGTTAATTAAGTGAAATAAGTATTGCCACGTAAAATAGTAAATGATTTGGCGACACAAATTCATACAGCTAGGACAGATGCGACTGTTTAAAAACATTAGCTAAAAACGAAGGCTAGAATTAGAATATTGCGCGCCCAATATTGGGCCTAAATCACTTTAGAACGGCAAAATTAACTCCCCATGGCATTCACTTTTAAACAATTTCATATCGATGACATGAATTGCGGCATGGCCGTAGGCACAGACAGCGTCGTCCTTGGGGCATGGGCACAACTGACCACCGCGAAATCAATCTTAGATATAGGCGCAGGCAGCGGCTTACTCAGTTTAATGGCAGCTCAGCGCAGTCAAGCACATATCACCAGTGTCGAATTAGACACCAATGCCGCCCATGCTTGCCAACATAACTTCCACAATAGTCCTTGGGCCAATCGACTGACCTTAGTTAATTGCAGCATCCAAGACTTTTGCCAACAAACTGAGTATCAAGGGTATTTTGATCACATAATTTGTAATCCCCCCTATTTTGAGCAAGGCACGCAAGCGATACAATCCCAGCGCGCTATGGCCCGTCACACAGATAGCTTAAGCTTTACCGCACTACTCGATGCCATTCATGTGTGCCTAGCACCGCAAGGAAAGGCAAGTCTCATATTACCAATGCAGAGTATGGCCCGTTTCGACGAAATATTAACGCACTCTCAGCTCAATTTGATTGAAATAACCAACCTTATCAGCATTGTAGGGAAAAGCGCTAATCGAGTACTCTGCGTACTCGCCCACAAGACTCATCCACAAATGGCTCCAAAGCTCAGTGATATCACTATTCGTGAACGTTCTGGCCAATACACACAAACCATGGTGCAATTGATCCAAGATTTTTACCTTAAATACTGATATCGAGTCCAATCCTGACAAGTTAAGTAAAGCTCGCTAAGTTTGGCAAATTTAACGAAAGGTCCAATTTCCCACAAATTAAATGCTAATACATTGACCTAAAAGTAATTAACTTATGCCAATTACCATAAAACTTTACTGACACAGAAGATAAACACAGGAGATCTAGATAAGTTATTTAAGTTAACCGCCATAACCTTTATAATGCTTCGCTATTATCCGTCGAGACGCTGCGCATGCAATTTGAAGATTTCCAGCTTGACCCTAGCTTATTAGAGTCGCTTAATGCCATGGGGCATCATTCACCCACTACGATTCAGCAAGAAACGATTCCTTACGCCCTAGAGCAAAAAGATATTCTTGCGCGCGCCCCGACAGGAACAGGTAAAACAGCGAGCTTTTTACTGCCCTCGCTACAACATTTGATCGATTTTCCCCGTCGTTTTGCTGGACAAGCAAGAGTGCTAATCCTCACGCCAACCCGTGAGTTAGCCAGCCAAATCCACCGTTATGCGAGTCACCTAGCCACGGGCCAAGGTTTAGATATTGCTATCGTTACTGGTGGCGTTCCTTATGGACCACAGGAAGAAGCCTTAGCAGGCAACGTCGATATTCTGGTCGCGACCCCAGGCCGCCTGATGGAATATTTAGACAAAGGCAATTTCAACGCACAAGAAGTCGATATCTTAATTATCGACGAAGCCGATCGCATGTTAGACATGGGCTTCTCTTCTGTGGTGCAAGCCATTGCTATTGAGGCCCAAGGCCGCAAACAGAACATGCTGTTTTCTGCCACCTTAGAAGGCGGCGGTGTACAACGTTTTGCCCGTGAAGTGTTAAACGACCCGATTGAAATCGATGTTGAAGCCCCTCGCAGTGAAAAAGCCAAGATCCACCAATGGATCCACTTAGCCGATGATAAAGAGCATAAATTTGCGCTGTTGTGTCATCTGCTACGCCAAGAGGATGTCAAACGGACTATCGTATTTGTGAAAACCCGCGACATCGTTTCTAGCCTAGAAGGCCAGTTACTTAAAGTCGGTATTCCCTGCGCCTTTATGCGTGGCGATATGGAACAGAAGAAACGCTTCCAAGCCTTAAGTCGCTTTACTAAAGGTGAAGTCAATGTCTTGTTGGCGACCGATGTGGCTGCACGCGGTATCGATATCGACGATATCACCCATGTGATCAACTTCGATATGCCACGTTCTGCCGACACTTATATCCACCGCATTGGCCGTACTGGCCGCGCTGGCGCAAAAGGTACCGCGATTTCGCTTGCCGAAGCCCACGACATGCGTATCGTTGGTAAAATCGAGCGTTATATCGAGCAACCGTTGAAACGCCGCGTGATCGAAGAGCTGCGTCCAAAGAATAAAGAAGCGCGCACACCGGGTAAGAAAAAAGCCAAAGTGAAAGCGAAAGAAGCTGCGAAGAAAACGAGCAAGAAAGAAGCGGCAAAGAAAGCGAGTAAAATCGCCCGTAAGAAAAAGTAACACCCGCTTAAATTCACCAAACTAAAGCCGCTATATGCGGCTTTTTTATTACCAAAATATAACTTACATGGGTGATTTTACTAAAAATATCCTGCTATGTTTAATTATATAGAATGAAATGCGGCGGATTTAGAGCCGTTAACCCCAATACGTATTCATTCTTATTTCAATATATTCCAATTACCTAACTGAACCTTTCATCACCTTTCTGCTCTAATTTTCGCCCAAATATCGATGCATGATGAGCATATCTGTCGCGGCATCACTTTTAGAAACATTTAATTTACAAAAATAAATTTATTGGCGTGGCCGACTCTGCTACTTTAACCCCATTACGCGATTAGCATGGATTTAACCATTATATGATGAAGACCCTACTGAGGAGACTGTCTCCTTTTCTTATTCTGCTGCTGTTTGTATTTGGCGCAGCCTTATTAATGCAAACGAAGGAGGCGCCAGAACAAAAACCTGAAGAGATGCCCATTCCTATCGTTGATGTCACGCAAGTGACTCAGCAAACAGTATCGCTAAACTTACCTTCCTACGGCGTGGTTACCCCAAAGTATAAAACCCAACTAGTGACCGAAGTTCAAGGCAGAATGCTCACTATTTCCCCTCATTTTGTTGCAGGTGGCATAGTCAAGAAAGGCGACCAATTAGCGCAAATCGAGCCCTCAGATTACGAGGCTGACTTAATGCAAGCCGAAGCGACGCTGGCCCAAGCCACCGCCGCACTGAACGAAGAAATAGCCCGTGGTGAAGTCGCTAAAATCGAATTCAAAGGCTACGACAAGGGCTTGCCCCCTGAGTTAGGTCTACGTATCCCGCAACTCAAAAAAGAACAAGCTAACGTAAAATATGCACAAGCAGCACTGGCGCGCGCCCAACGTAATCTTGAGCGCACAGTTATTCGTGCGCCCTTTGACGGCATAATCAAAGTTAGAAATGTCGATTTAGGTCAATACGTTAGCTTAGGCACTAATCTAGGTGAACTCTACGATACTCGCGTTGCCGAAATCCGCTTACCCATTTCTAATGATGATTTAGCCTATTTAGAGTCTGTCGATAATCCCGATACCCAAGTCACGCTTAGCGCCTCTTTGGCGGGCAAAGAAAATACTTGGGAAGGCAATATTATCCGCAGTGAAGGTGTTATCGATGCCGAAAATCGCATGGTGTATTTAGTCGCAGAAATCAAAGATCCCTATCTGCGCGCGAATAAAGTGCCAGGTAGCTTACCACTTAAATACGGCAGCTTCGTCAATGCAGTCATCAAGGGCCGCACTGTCGATGGCATAGTTAAATTACCCCGCCATGTGGTTCGTAACGACCAAGTCGCCCTAGTCAGCGACAAAAATATCATTGAAATGCGCCAAGTAAATGTGGTTCGTAGTGATTTAGAAAATGTGTTCATCAAAGACAGTCTAAAAACGGGCGAACGCGTCGCTACGACCCACTTTAACAGTATGGCAAATGGGCAAATGGTCAAAATCTTAGGTGAAGCGGCATTGCCCACTGAGACACCAAAAGAAAATACTCCTGAATCGAGTCTTGCGACCGCTGGAGTCAAATAATGGACACTCAAAAAGGGATCTTAGCTTGGTTCGCCCGCAACAGTGTGGCCGCGAACTTATTAATGTGTGTTCTGCTCATCGGCGGCCTGTTCAGCAGTATTTTGATTAATAAAGAAGTTTTTCCTTCTTTCGAACTCAATTTATTAAATATTTCCGTCGCCTATCCAGGTGCGGCGCCACAGGAAATCGAAGAAGGCATCAATATCAAGATTGAAGAAGCCATCCAAGATATCAACGGCATCAAGAAAGTGACTTCTGTGGCTAGCGAAGGCGTTGGCTCGATTACCGTTGAAGTTGAAGACGGTTACGAAGTGCAGACCATTCTCGATGAAGCCAAACTGCGGTTAGATGCAATTTCAACCTTCCCAGTGAACATCGAAAAACCGAATATCTCTCAAATCAAGCCAGAGAATAACGTCATTTGGGTGTCTGTTTATGGCGATATGACACTCCACGATATGAAAGAATTGGCTAAGTCGGTGCGTGACGATTTAACCCAACTCCCCGCTGTAACCCGTGCGAAAGTCACAGGGGTGCGCGATTATGAAATCGGTATTGAAGTTTCTGAGAATAAGTTAAGAGAATACGGTTTGACCTTCTCGCAGGTCGCATTAGCAGTGCAAAACTCCTCCTTAGACTTACCAGGTGGCTCTATTCGTGCTCAAGATGGCGATATCCTATTGCGCACCAAAGGCCAAGCCTACACGGGCGATGACTTTGCCAATATAGTCGTCACAACTCGCGCCGACGGTAGCCGCGTGATGCTGCCACAAGTGGCGACCATCAAAGATGATTTTGAAGAACGTTTGGAATATACCCGCTTTAACGGCAAGCCCGCTGCGATTATTGAAGTCACCAGCATTGATGATCAAAACGCCTTAGACATTGCAGACCAAGTTAAACAGTACGTCGAGCAGCGCCGCGCCACACTGCCAGCTAACGCTCAACTCGATACTTGGGGTGATATGACCCACTATCTCCAGGGCCGCTTAGACATGATGATGTCAAACATGTTTTACGGTGCCTTGTTGGTGTTTATCATCTTAGCCATGTTCCTCGATCTGAAGTTAGCATTTTGGGTCATGATGGGAATACCTGTTTGTTTCCTCGGCACTATGTTGGTCATGCCGCTCGAACCTTTCTCCATGACGATCAACATGTTGACCCTATTCGCTTTTATCTTGGTGCTCGGAATAGTGGTGGATGATGCCATTGTCATCGGCGAGAGTGCCTACACAGAGGTCGAACGCCACGGTCACTCGGTTGAGAACGTGATCCGCGGCGCGCAAAAAGTGGCGATGCCCGCGACCTTCGGGGTCTTAACTACAATTGCGGCATTTATTCCCATGTTAATGGTTTCTGGCCCTATGGGGATTATCTGGAAATCCATCGGTATGGTGGTCATCCTCTGTTTAGCCTTCTCATTGGTAGAGTCTAAGTTCATTCTGCCAGCGCATTTAGCGCACATGAAGTTTAAAAAACCTGGCGCACCAAAGGGATTCTTTGGCCACCTAAAAGCCAATTTTAACGACAGAGTGCAATACTTTATTCACCACAGCTATCGCAACTTCCTCGAGCGCTGTATCAAACACAGATACAACGTGGTCGCGGCCTTTATCGGTGTATTGATTCTGTCGATTGCCTTAGTCGCCAGTGGCAAAGTGCGCTGGGTATTTTTCCCAGACATTCCCTCAGACTTTATTCAAGTTGAACTTGAAATGGATGAAGGCAGCTCCGAAGGTAACACCTTAAAAGTGGTACAGAGCATAGAAGAAGCCCTGTACAAGATGAACGAAAAAATGGAGAAAGATAACGGTTATCAAGTGGTGAAGCACAGCTTTATCAATATGAGCTCCCGTACCTCAGCCTTCATTTTTGCCGAACTGACGAAAGGTGAAGACCGGGAAGTCGATGGCGTGACGATTGCTGCCGCGTGGCGTGAACAATTACCCGAGCTTTTGTCGGTTAAAAAACTCAGCTTTAACGCGAGCACAAACGATGCTGGTGGCGATATTTCCTTCAGACTGACCTCGAGTGACCTCGATGAGCTGTCCGCAGCCTCTAAAGAGTTGAAGCAAAAACTCGCCAGCTATGAAGGCGTGTACGATATTGCCGACAACTTTTCATCGGGCAGCCATGAAATTCGCCTCAAGATACGCCCAGAAGCAGAAGCCCTTGGCCTGACCCTTTCCGATTTAGCCCGCCAAGTACGTTATGGTTTCTACGGTTACGAAGCCCAACGGATTTTACGTAATAAAGAAGAAATCAAGGTAATGGTGCGCTATCCATTAGAGCAGCGCCGTACTGTGGGTTATCTGGAAAATATGCTGATCCGCACGCCAACGGGCACTTCGGTTCCCTTCTCGACTGTGGCACAAATTGAAAAAGGTGAATCCTACGCCTCAATTACCCGTGTTGACGGTAAGCGAGCGATCACCATCACGGCAAATGCCAACAAAAACATCGTTGAACCTTCAAAAGTAGTGCAAGAAATCCAAAAAGATTACCTGCCACAATTGCAGGCCAAGTACCCTAAAATCCAAACTGCACTGGACGGTGGCAGTTTGGATGAACAGAATGCCATGGTCGGTTTGATGCAAGGCTTCTTCTTTGCGCTGTTCACCATTTATGCTTTGATGGCCGTGCCACTTAAATCCTACAGTCAGCCGTTAATCATCATGTCTGTGATCCCCTTCGGGATTATCGGCGCCCTGTTTGGTCACTTAATTCAGGGACTCGCGATGAGCGTGTTAAGTCTCTGCGGCATAGTGGCATTAGCGGGAGTGGTAGTGAACGACTCCTTGATTTTGGTGGACTTTGTGAACCGTGCGCGGGAGCAAGGGCAATCGGTCAGGCAGGCGGCGGTCGATTCAGGCTGTTATCGTTTTAGGGCGATCATCCTGACGTCACTCACCACCTTCGTCGGCTTAGTGCCTATTATTCTCGAGCGTAGTTTGCAGGCGCAAATAGTGATCCCTATGGCGACATCCCTCGCCTTCGGTATCCTGTTCTCGACCCTTGTGACGCTAATTTTAGTGCCCTTGCTGTACATCATACTCGACGACATTAAGCGCACTAGCAGCCGCTTCTTCCATTGGTGGTGGCAGCCTAAAAAAGACCATGAAGTGGACTTTACACCTGAGCATTTAGAGCCGCCGGTCCCCACTGACTATAAAAAAGACTATCTATAGGAAGTTAACTAGAAGCAGTTAATCAATGTCTTGAACCTTAAAAAGAGAGCTTAGGCTCTCTTTTTAATCCTCTGTGCGAGTCAATAACCTCTTAATCATCTATGTCATTTTGAGTCTGCTACGAGTGGCTTGAGCTTTCAAGTTGCGATCTAGTTGACAGTTATCGCATCAGGCTTTCGCTACACTGTGTTTAAGTCGTCAGCTATCGTTAAAATGAAACCCATCATTATGTCTGAGCATCTGCACAAGCAAAATATTGATAAACCACAAGTTGTCACCACAGAAACCCTAGCGAACGGTCACATAACAGATGAAGTTTGCACAAATGAAACCTGTGCGACTGAAACGCTTGTCTATGATATTCGTCGCAGTCGCTACCTTAATATTACGGGTCGCTGCACCCTGCGCTGCGCGTTTTGTCCAAAACATAATGGCAGTAAACAGATCCACGAATATCAACTGGCACTGTGTCACCAACCTAAGCCCGAAGAAATTATTCCACTGCTTGGCGATGTTAAAGACTTCGAAGAATATGTGTTTTGTGGCTATGGCGAACCGACCTTAAATCTTCCAACCTTGCTGGCGGTGGCGAAAGAAATTAAGCAAAGAGGCGGACGAGTACGTATTAATACCGATGGTTTAGGTAATTTAGTCCATAGGCGCAATATTTTGCCGGAACTGGCCAACTGCGTTGATAGTTTATCCATTTCCCTTAATGCGGATAATGAAGCCGCCTATATGGAACATTGTCGCCCCAAACTCGCCGGTTCTTATGCCGCCGTACATGCTTTCATCGCATTAGCGCCACACTATATTGAAACGGTACAAGTTTCGGCCATCGAAGGATTAGCGGGTGTTGATATCGACATCTGTCGTGAACAAGTTGAGTCCTACGGCTGCGAATTCAAGCATCGCATATTAGGCGCCTTAGGCTAAACGGCATTCTAATACAGCCAAAATCGACTCAAACACCCAAGCAGATAACACTGTCGATTACGTGAGTGGTACATGTGTGAATCGTCTTAACTTTTACTCAAGGAATCTTGCTGAGTAACTTGGCACTGTCGTAACAATTCTTTCGTGTTAACATAGCGAAATTAACAGTTCACCCACTCATAATCGGTTCATGCTGAAGAATAACCCAAGCACGTATCCCGCTGCGCCACTGCTCTCTTTAACTCAAGGGATCTATTGGTCGCATCAACGCTTACTCGCTATTGCAAGCCAGCTTTCTATGCTGGTGATTGGCATGATTATTTTAACTCACTTAATCATTACTTTAGGTGAACGACGCCTGCAAGAAGAGTGGGCAACGCAAAGATACAGTGAACTGCAAACCATAGGCTCATTGATCGCAGATAAAGTGTCTTTTCAGCAATTTCGAACCCAAATTTTCGCCAATGGGGAACTGCTAAAACAATACTTAAGCAATCCTACCGCCAAGCAACAACTTAAATTGCAGGAAAACTGGCAAGATCTAGTAAAACATATTCCTGAGTTACTCGGCATTGCACTGTACGATCCCCAAGGTAACTATAAATTCTCAACTCCCCCTAATTTCAATAAAGATGCCTTACCACCGACCTTACTTGGAGCGAGTCGGAGCATGGGTGGCAAAGAAGTTTATACCTCACCGCTGGAATTTGTTCCGATAGACGGCATGCTTGAACCTTATATGTATCAAATGGCGTGGCTCGAGAAGCCCGATCAGAGTTCTATCGGTTATCTGGTGACGTACAACTCTATGGTAAAAATGCTGGAGGCCATAAAACCAGCCTTTTCGAGCAATAAGTCCCCTATGTTAGTGCTTGATACTCAAGGATTACTCTATGCTGGCGCGAGCGATCTCGCCCCTCTAAGCAATATGCCAGAGACCTTAGGAGCAAGTTTAAGACAGAGCTATCCGGCCCTGTGGCGCGATATGTCCATGAGCAACTTTGGACAATTCCACGGTGAAGAAGCCACTTATGTTTACCTTAAAATCGAACTAACTGCCCAACCTGAGACTCACAGAGAATATTTTTTACTCTCCTATGTGCGCAACTCAGACATAGCTGCTCGTTTCTCACAATGGCAAAACATTGTCATTGTGGCATCGTTAATATTAACGGTTTTAGCCGCTTGGGTTGTACTACTCAGCCACATGTATCGCTTACAACAGCGTTCACGCCAATACAGTATTGATGTTGCTAATGGCTTATTTAATAGTGACATCGGCTTTATGATGGTAAACGAAAATGCCAGAGTCATCAGTGCCAATACTAAAGCGGCACAAGCGACCTTAGTACCATTAGATGAACTGACAGACCGAAGCCTACAGCGTACCTTATGCCTCGATGATAAAACCTACACGGAGTTAATGGAGCAGGTACATAAAACCGGTCAATGGTCTGGTGAAATCAGTCTAGAGAGTATTGATGGCCCTACTTTACGCGTTCATATCCGCCAAGCACCAAGGGCGAGCCGAGGCTCACCACATCTATTAATCACCCTTGAGGACATCAGTGAGTTAATCAGCAGCAAACAAAATGCTTTTCTCAGTGAGCTTTTATGCGATAACACAGTCGCGACAGCCCTCACAGATGCTAACGGTAAACTGATTAAAATCAATCCTGTATTCGATGCGTTAATGCAACTCAATGGCGATTTAAATCAAGATTTAGCGTCATTACTCGCGAATGATTTAGGCAATCAATGGCAGAGGATCAGCGCTCAGATAGCCATGCAAGGTCAGTGGCAAGGGCAAATTCTATGCTCACCTAAACAGGCGCATTCCAATTGTTTGCAAGCCACATTGAAGGGCCATGTGGCCGCCGATGGTGAGATTGATTATATCGTCTGCACTTTAGAGCAAGCCGCCGAGCGTGGTCGAGGCACAGAGAAGCGTAACCTTGTACCCCATCGCAGTACTATTCTGCTGAATTTGGCAGATTTAGAACGTTACTTTAACTCTCTGCCGCCACCAAGCCGTCTCAGTTCAAGCTTACTGTTAATGGATATCAATCCAGAGGGCATGCTAAGCCACATGAGTGATATCGACCAACTGGCAAATCGTCAGCAAGAAATAGAAGTGCAATTATTGCTTGAAATTCCAGCTAATTATCAAATTCTGCATTGGCAGCTAGGGAAGCTCATTGTGATGTTACCTGACACAGACGCCACCCATGCGCACAACTTTGCCCTCAATATGATGGAAAAGCTCAATGGTAATGGCTTAGGGGAAGGTATTAGTATTGGTATTGCGGGTTATCAAGAAGGCCAGACATTAGAGCAATATTTGAATAATGCCGAAATCGCCCTAAAACGGGCGAAGCAAAATAACGATCAAAATATCGGTCAAGCCTTTACTCGTCATCAATCGTAGATTCGGGTGCATTAACTGAGTCAGGCAACTGACTCTGGGTAATTTCTATGATTGCCGAGCGGTTCATGGTGATTTTATAGCGGATATACTGCGGGGCTTCGCGCCCATCACGCAACACTAAAATCAGGTTGACTTGATAGCGCCGCTCAACCGATTCATAACTAATTTTGCCCTCAACTTCCTTATAAATCTTCGCTTTACCCCGTTCTAAATAACGGGCAAAAGGCACTAAGCTAAAGCTCACTTGCTCTTGAATAGTCGAATATCCCGCTTGGAATTCACTCTGATTCACCTTAGTGGCGATTTTATAGTGCAGAATTTCCGCATCGACCTTATTTTGACTATGTCTGTGCTTTAGAATGTCACTGACTTTTTCAGGTAGATCTTGCTGACGCATAAACTCAAGCCATACCAACTGCTTAGCGATAACCGCCTGACTCGTAGTATCCCGTAAAATGCGGCTCCAACGTGGTCGACCCCGCTGAATAAATCGCCACATGGCATTGCGCACATCGTCCTTAAAGATTTCCCTAAAACCGTAGATCACGGCCAAGGTCAGCACTAGCGCAATAGTAAAACCACTAAAGGCGCCCTGCGCTTGAATTATCAACGCAGACACCACCAACATCACTAACGCGGTTGCCAGTCCTGTCGTAAACTTTTTAAGGCCAATCCCTAAAGGCTTTAACTCTTCTTTGAGTACCACACCTTGTTGGATTAAACGGCGCAACAACAACATCTTGTTAGAGATACGGTTAGGATCTTGCTTAGTTTGCGCAGAGTTGTACTTATGCTCATCACGATAGGCACATTCATTACGACATAGCGTGAGTACCCGCTCTAAAATATCGTTGAAATCACTGGTACGAGTGGCATAAGCGAGCACTTTGAGTAACTGCTGCTCACAAAACCAAGACAAGTAGTTATCAGCATTTTCAAAGTAAGATTTCCATTTGGGATCACCTGGTTCGTTACGACGAAACTTTTTCAGCAACTGGGCAATTTGTTCGCGTAATTCGTCGAGGGCAAAATAAAAATGGGTTACATCTGTGATTTGATTGAGTTCTTTAACATCGTTTTCAACCGCAACCGCAAACTGATAGGCGAAGAGATTTAGGTACAACCTGAACTCTTCAACAGTACGGCGATTTAAACTGGCAAAACGCCCCTGCACCAGAGGTAAGTGCAAGCCTTCTGAATAGTATGAGCGACGTCCAACTATTGAGCTGTAGTAGTACTCTTCTTCATTGAGCGTGCGCGAGCCTATGCCCATTTCCTTAGGTAAAAAGAAATAGAGATCAAGCTGACGATTATCGCCCTTTTCCATCTGATGGCTGAACTTAATCGACAGGGATTCTTCTTGCTTTACACGTATCTTAGACACAACACCCTTTTCATGAATCCCTCACTGGAGACTCACCACAGTAATCACAAATCAATGAGCACTAATCTTAACTGAAATAAACTCAAATTCACTGATTAAATTCGACTATTTACGATTCTGCATCCACAAATGGTATTGCTAGGCTGAAAAAGGACCACGGCATAATCTTTGGTGTCATCCATATCTAACACCTCGATACTGAGATTGTGCATTTCCGAGTCATTAAAATGTAAGCTGCTGATATAGGATAGATATTTCATATGTTCTGGCCAATTTTTTTGCTTTTCAATTTCAGATTCCGTTTTCGTTTTAACGGTAACTTTATAGGTCATGCTATTGGCCTCAATACTGTCGACTTTGCCTTGCATTAAAATATTGCCCGCACTCGTACCGTCAATATTAAAGTAACGATAATTGATCTGCGTATTGTCAGCGGCAATCAAAACATCCACGAGTAGGTAAAATTTACCGTCACTGCTAACACTCGAGCTGCCGCTGGGATTGGCACTAGAATGGCGGTCGAATAATTCAGAGCTGCAATTTAAAATCATCGTCTGATTAGTAGCCGACTGTTTGTATATCACACCGCAAGCCATAATCAATGCCGACAAGATAACAATATTAATCGTCCACTTTAGCCATTTAGCCACAGATGTTAACCTCCTGCAGCCAAGCAGCATCGATGAAGGTTTTCGGTCGAGTGAAATCACTGATTTTAATATTACGGATCACTGACTGACCGAGTTTTTCGCCTCGAAAAGTAATATTAAGCACTTGTTTATCATGGGACAAAGAAGCATAAACATCAGCCCAATCACTTTGACCGCAGGCGATTAATCCTGCACTTAAGCGCTCACCTAATTCGAAGAGTAAAGTGTTATTAGTATTGGAATCAGCAAATAAGTGTAATCGTACTTGCTGGCCAGAAGCCAAAGGTAATATTGAGGTCATAAGTGCTTGGGTTGGCTTGCTGTGATCCGTATGATTCAAATAAAACACCGAAAACGCTAACATAAACCCGAATAATACTAAGGCACTCCACAAAGGCACTGTATGCAATCTGAGGTAATTAACACCTCTAAACTCAGTCCCATTAGATGGTTGAAGTAAATAACCTTGGCCTTTCACGGTTTCAATCAAGCCCTCATATTGAGGTCCAAGAAAGCTGCGAAGCATAAAAACAGCACGGGCCACAGAGGTATCAGTTAGCGGCGGATGCTTTCCATCCCCCGTCTTCAGCATGTGCTTAGAAACCAACTTACCTTGATGCTCAACAAGCAAATTAAGCACTTGTAACTCGGCTCGAGGAAGATGCCAAGATTCATCGCGAGACAACTCAATCAGTATGCCTCGTTCCCGATCAAACCTGCAGTCTCCCAATTGCATC
The DNA here is from genome assembly GCF_013248875.1 of Shewanella sp. DC2-4. NCBI lineage: Bacteria > Pseudomonadati > Pseudomonadota > Gammaproteobacteria > Alteromonadales > Shewanellaceae > Shewanella > Shewanella sp. DC2-4. The sequence continues at coordinate 3,406,858 of NZ_JABRVR010000002.1, forward strand.
AACATCCACTCAACTCCATAAAAACACAAAGTTAAGTCTATGCAAACTAACTAATGATTAATGTGATCTTGCTAACCCAAGTCAGCAAATAGTTAATTTTCGTGAGACGACCCCCAAGTTCAGCGCTATTAGGCAAAAACATGCGTTAACTCACAGGAATAAATACCATTTAGCACATGGAAAATTCGGCATAAATTTACATAAATATAATAAATATCGGGACGATGAGCACCTTGCAATCTGTTTAGTTAATTAAAATGCAGAATTTAAGTCGGTTAATTCTATTGTAGTAACGCTATTTACCGCTCATGTAAAAGGCAAATATCCTCCGGCGTAAATCACAATATTTATCTCAAGCATGCTTAGAATTTACGTCATCAATTTATCTTTAGCATTTGATAAATAGAAGTAATCCTACATAGAGGAAATACATAATGAGCATAAATAGACGTCAAGCATTAACCCGTATTATTGGTATTAGCACCGCTGCGGCAGGTGCAACACTCATGGGAACATCGGTTCTCGCGGCAACGAATGCCGATGGTCAATATCAATTAGCGATAGGTGAGAAACTTAAATACGTTCCACTTGATGCAATGGCAACAGCAAAACTGGCCTATGAAACGGGTGGTGGTTGTATGCACCAAGTTTTTCATGCCGTTGTGACTATGCTAGCCCAATCCAATAGTGCCGATGCAGACAAGTTCAAAACAATTCCAACGGCATTAGCTGCCTATGGTTTTGCAGGGGTAACGGGTCAAGGCACACTCTGCGGTAATCTTAATGCAATAGGCATGTTAGTGAATATTTTAGATGACATTAATGGTCACAATAACGCCGTGATAGCTAATACCTTCCGCTACTACGAAAATACAACGCTCCCTTTATCTTCACCTGAATTTGTTACTGGTATTGGCTCGACAGCAGAAAAAACGGCTCTTGTGGGCAGTTCATCAAAAGCCAAGAGCGTGTTATGTCACTCATCTATCAGTAACTGGTCAAAGGCTTCTGGTTTACCATTCGCGAAAAAAGGTGAACGCTGTTATCGCTTATCCGCGTCTATGGCTTATTACTTAGTCGATGTATTAAATCGTGCCTATCAAGGGGAGAATATCGGCGCCCTTGTTGGTAGTAAACCAACACCAGATGCACAAGATTGCCAAACTTGTCACGGTAGTACTAGCACACTAGGCTCTGCGGCAAGTGTAAAAACAGACATGGAATGCACCACTTGCCATACAGGGCATTTCAATTAAGGAGACTGTGATGAAATACCCATTACTCACATTGACCCTCGCGACATTAATGCTCGTAGGATGTGGCAGTGACAGCAATAACACTGAGCCTGAAACTCCGCAGCCACCTCCCGTCGAAAATGCAGTAAACATTGATGAAGCAACGCAAATAAATCTCAAGCTTGAGCAATTTGACTCGAGTACAGGGACAATTCAATTTTCACTGACGGATGCGCAACAAGAAGCGATCACTGCGGCAAAAACCTATGATATTTACTATTTTGGGTTCCCCGATAAAGCCAAGGAATCCTCGAATCCGAAGGCATGGAAACACTGGCATGTTACCCAAAATTATCGTTGCCAAAGTCTTGGAGAATGCAGCGGTAAATTAACCGAAGTCACAAGCGGTCAATATCAATTTGAGATAGCAGGCTTAGATTGGGCTCAGCAGGATCCAAGTGGTTCAGTAACACAAATTAAAGTCGCGATTCAGATCTACGGCGCAAAAGCCAATAACGAGCTGGATTTAATCCAAGTGCTACCGCAATAATCCTTCCAATGACATATCCAAACAAATAGAGGCATCCATCGGATGCCTCTATTTTATTCATTGATATCTAGACGTTATGCGATTGAATTTTGTTAGATCGATGTTGTTCGCTAAATAATTCGCTACAAAACGACTCACAAACGTCAATACAGCCCAAAAGGTGAATGAGCAGTACTTTTATTTAGAACATCGCAGCATTGAGCCACATATGTACTAAAATGCTCGCGATATAACCCAGCGCAATGACAGGTGTCCAACGCAAATGGGCACCAAAGGTGTAAATCCCCCTAGCTTGTCCCATTAACGCGACCCCTGCAGCACTGCCAATTGACAATAAACTGCCCCCAACTCCTGCGGTTAACGTTACCAGTAACCATTGGCCTAAGGCCATCTCAGGGTTCATCGTCAACACAGCAAACATCACCGGAATATTATCAACAACAGAAGACAACAGACCGATAGCCACGTTGGCATAAGTCGTATCCCAATTGGAATACAAAGCCTCAGATACTAAGCTCAAGTACCCCATAAAGCCAAGGCCACCCACACATAGCACTACACCATAAAAGAACAACAGGGTATCCCATTCAGCGCGGGAGATCCTGCTAAACACATCGAAGGGCACCACACTACCAAGCTGCTGAAGACGCTGCTCGTCCTGACGCAATTCAGCCTTTGCACGTTCGCGGGCAACGGAACGATTGAAGGTTTTACGCAGATAAAAACCAAAGAATTGTAAGAAACCTAATCCCGTCATCATACCCAATACAGGCGGCATACCTAAGAAGGAATGAGCACACACTGCCGTAGCGATTGTGAGTAAAAACAACGCAACAATTCGCTTAGCACCCGGCTTAGTATAAACATGCTCTTTTTCTGGCTCTGGCACGAAATGTGGAATAAACACACTCATAATGGCAGCGGGTAATGCAAAGTTCACTAAAGCAGGAATAAACAGATGGAAGAAATCGCTAAAGTGCACTAATCCTTTTTGCCACACCATTAAGGTCGTGATATCACCAAACGGGCTAAACGCGCCACCCGCATTAGCCGCAACAACAATGTTGATACAGGCTAGGGTGATAAACTTGCGTTGCCCTGCCCCCACTTTCATCACCACGGCACACATCAATAGTGCAGTCGTTAAATTATCTGCCACGGGTGAGATAAAGAACGCCATAAACCCCGTCAACCAAAATACGGTTCTTAGACTAAACCCACGGCCAACAAGCCAACCACGAATGGCATCAAACAAATTTCGCTCTTCCATAGCATTGATATAAGTCATTGCCACGAGTAAGAAGAGTAAAAGCTCTGCATATTCAAGCAAGTTATGTTTGAATGCCGCTTCCGACACTTCAGACATACCATTTTGTACATACACAAAACCTATCATGCCCCAGATAATCCCTGCCGCGACCAGCACAGGTTTCGACTTGCGTAAATGTAACGATTCCTCAGCCATCACCATTATGTATGCAAGTACAAACACAAAGACGGCAACATAACCCACACTCGAGGCGGTTAAATTAAGCCGTTCTATCCCTTCTGTCATAGCCCATGCTGCAGGTGAGAATCCGCTCAATATTGCAACGCAGAATAGACTCCATAACGCCATTCCACTGCCTTTAAACAACCGCTGTAATTTCATTAAAGTTCATCTCTACGTAGGAAATTAGTCGAAAATTACCATAGCTTCGGCATAGTAAATGTTGATAAAACGCAACTTTCTATGCATTACCCTATAACCAAAGGCGTTTAAAACATTAATTTTTGTATAACTACAGCGATAACTAATAAAGAAACATTTAACTTAGTCTAAAAAGAGCCAATAAAAAAGCACCTCAAAGGTGCTTTTTAGTTTCTAAATCAGTGTCACAGCATTAGAAGGAATATAACAAGGTCATATTGGTTTCTGTATCTGTACTTTTCTTATTATCCAACGGCTCGCTGTTGTAGCGCACAATAATGGCAAACTTCATTGCTAATGCGCCGATAATATTCGCCGTTAACGAAGTTTCAGAGCGGGCATCGAGCTTATCACCGTAATCTGCAACGAAACGTTGTTGGAATTTAGAGGTGTCAGTGATTTCGGTTTCAAAGTTGATCACGCCGTGAGCGACGACGCTGTCATTGGTGTCATGGCCTTCGATAAGTGCTTGCTCTGTATCAAGACGCTGATAGATATAACCTGGACCGACTTCGACATCTAAAAAGGTCTTACTAGTATCATAGAATCTATAACCATAACCCGCTGCGCCAGATAGCGTGTAATCATAACCTGTGAACGGATCAACTTCATAATTACCGTTAGCAAACAAGTAGCTACGATCTGTCATCTTGTAGTTACCTTGTGCGCCCGCTAAATAGCGTTTCGCGGTAACAGAACCTGTATCCTCTTTATATAAACCCTCGAGTAAGTACTGATTCTCCCAATCGCCAAGCTCATGCTTAAGATTTAAACGCCCTTTGAATGATGAGGTTTCAGTGTTACCTGTGGTTAAGGTTGCACCAAGCTCAGCTTCACCTGCGAATGTCTCATCGCCTTTTACAAAATCGGCCCCAGCTGTCGCCATAAAAGGTGCAGTCATTAATAGTGCTGCGGTCAGTACTTTCTTCATGTTTATCCGTTCCTGTTCCGTTAAATCCAATCCCTATAAATATCTGTTCGTCCCAGCGATGCTGAATAAGCACATATTAATAAGGGTTAGTATTTTCCCCTGAAAATCTGCGCGATATTAACATTTACGATTAAAAAATGAAAATTGCAGCTATTTTAAGTATAAAAAAACCCGCTTTAGCGGGTTTTTATCTCAGCGATAACGCTTACATATTGATCTTAGGATCTAACGCGCCAGACTGATACGCTTTATACATTGCTTGTAAAGACAATGGCTTAATCTTAGATGCTTGACCTGCACAGCCGAAAGCTTCATAGCGAACCGTACAGATATCGGCCATGGCTTCCATTGATGCTTTCAGGAATTTACGTGGATCAAATTCACTTGGGTGTTCAGCTAGGAATTTACGAACTGCACCCGTTGATGCTAAACGTAAGTCGGTATCAATGTTGACTTTACGTACACCGTGTTTGATACCTTCTACGATTTCTTCTAATGGCACACCGTAGGTTTCTGGGATCTGACCACCATATTGGTTGATGATCTTTAGCCACTCTTGTGGCACAGAAGATGAACCGTGCATCACTAAGTGAGTATTAGGAATACGCGCATGAATTTCTTTGATGCGGTCGATACGCAGTACATCGCCCGTCGGTTTACGACTGAACTTATATGCACCATGGCTAGTACCGATAGCAATCGCGAGTGCATCAACATGGGTATCGGCAACGAAACGCGCCGCTTCTTCAGGGCTAGTCAGCATTTGATCGTGACTTAAAATACCTGATGCACCAACACCATCTTCTTCGCCAGCTTGGCCAGTTTCTAAGCTGCCTAAACAGCCGATTTCACCTTCAACTGACACACCACACGCATGGGCAAATGCCACTGTACGACGGGTAACATCAACGTTGTACTCGTACGATGCAGGCGTTTTGCCGTCAGCCATCAAAGAGCCGTCCATCATGACTGATGACATGCCTAATTGGATAGAACGCTGACAAATATCAGGATCGGTACCGTGGTCTTGGTGAATACACACAGGAATATCTGGGTACTGCTCAAGAGCCGCTGCCATCAAATATTTTAAGAACTGTGGGCGAGCGTATTTACGCGCGCCAGCAGAAGCTTGCACTATCACAGGGCTGTCTGTTGCTTCAGCGGCCTGCATGATGGCACGCATCTGCTCTAAGTTGTTAACGTTAAACGCAGGCACACCGTATCCATGTTCTGCTGCGTGATCAAGTAGTTGTCGTAGGGAAATTAACGCCATTTTTTAACTCCAATAATAGGGTGATATCTATCACCGAGGTCGCTATCGTTTGGATGGATTTTTATACCCGCATTCAACTCTGTACCTTAAATAAACAACTTAAATTAAGTACCTTAGATGAATACGGGCGGTTTTTTTATAATTTTTTACTTTTTATCAAAGCTTTGATGTTATCAGAGCTTATCGCGGCGTCTTATGCGCCGCGTATTTTAAAACTTAATGATTAAGCGCCGCGCTTTTCTAACATAGCCACAGCCGGTAATTCTTTACCTTCGAGGAACTCGAGGAAAGCACCGCCACCAGTCGAAATATAAGACACTTTATCGGCAATACCGTACTTATCAACCGCAGCCAAAGTGTCACCACCGCCTGCGATAGAGAACGCTTTTGAATCAGCAATCGCTTGGGCGATACGCTTAGTACCTTCACCGAATTGGTCGAATTCGAACACGCCCACAGGGCCGTTCCACACGATAGTGCCTGCAGATTCGATAATTTTAGCCAGTGCTTCAGCGCTATCTGGACCAATATCGAAAATCATTTCGCCATCAGCGACTTCGCTAACCGATTTTAACGTTGCCGCTGCTGTTGGGCTAAACTCACCCGCAACGACCACATCGGTCGGCACAGGAATATCGGCGCCACGGCTCTTAGCATTAGCCACTAAACGCTTAGCTTCGTCGATCAAATCCGCCTCATACAGCGATTTACCGACATTGTAGCCCGCCGCCGCAATGAAAGTATTGGCAATACCGCCGCCAACCACTAACTGATCGACTATGCCTGAAAGACTTTCTAGCACAGTCAGCTTAGTCGACACTTTAGAGCCACCGACAATCGCCACCATTGGACGCGCAGGATTATCTAATGCCTTGCCTAAGGCATCTAATTCTTGTGCCAGTAATGGACCGGCACAGGCGATTGGGGCAAACATGCCCACGCCATGAGTCGATGCTTGGGCACGATGTGCAGTACCGAAGGCGTCCATCACATAGACATCACACAGCGCCGCCATTTTTTTCGATAAGGCTTCGTTGTTCTTACCTTCACCCACGTTGAAACGCACGTTTTCGAACACAACCACTTCACCCACGGCAACGTCAACGCCATCTAAATAGTCGGTCGCTAAACGCACAGGACAAGACAGGGCTTTTGCCAAATAATCGACCACAGGTTGCAGAGAATATTCAGCATTGTATTCGCCTTCGGTCGGACGACCTAAATGCGACATCACCATCACAGCCGCACCTTTTTCAAGTGCCAACTCGATAGTCGGTAGAGAGGCGCGCAGACGTGCGTCACTGGTGACGACGCCGTTGCTGACAGGGACATTGAGATCTTCGCGGATAAGCACGCGCTTACCTTGTAGATCCAGATCTGACATATTGATAATTGCCATGGTAACGCTTCCTTTTATAATCAAAAAACAAACTGTTTCACACATAGCCGGTATGAATTGACTGCCGCTCGGCGCTCGACATCCCGTCGAATTGGCATAAATTCAGTGACCCACAAGTGAATAATCTACTTTTATCAGCCTCGCTTGGCCGCAATCATCGCCAAACTCGTATCTAACATACGATTGGCAAAACCCCACTCGTTATCGCACCACAGGAGTAACTTTACCAACTGACCGGCGCTCACGCGGGTCTGGGTACCATCGACAATACTGGAGCGCGGATCATGGTTGAAATCACATGAGACTAAGGGCTCATCAGTATAGCCTAAGATGCCATTAAATCGCCCATTGGCGGCTGATTCCAGCACCTGATTGACTGTGGCAATATCGACGGTTTTTTCTAAGGTCACGGACAAATCGATGGCGGTCACGTTGATGGTGGGCACGCGCACCGAAATCGCTTCAAACTTATTTTTCATGTGTGGCAAGATCCGCTCAATACCGCGGGCAAGCTTAGTGTCGACAGGGATAATCGATTGACCAGCAGCGCGGGTACGACGCAAATCATCATGATAAGCATCAATTACTTGCTGATCATTCATCGCCGAATGGATAGTGGTAATGGCACCGCTTTTAACTCCGAAGTGGCGATCGAGCACATCGATCACAGGCACGATACAGTTTGTGGTGCAAGAAGCGTTGGAAACCACTGTGTGTTCGGCGCGGAGTAAATCGTGATTCACACCATAGACAATCGTGCCATCGACATCCGCTGAGGATGGATGGCTTATCAGCACTTGTTTAGCGCCAGCATGAATATGGGCTTCGCAGCTTTGACGATCAACTAATACGCCTGTGGCTTCATAGACAATATCTATGTCCATCTCGTGCCAAGGGAGTTTTGCCGGATCGGGCTCGTGGAGAATTTTTATCGCATCGTCGCCAATCAGCATATGATCATCAACAAGCTTCACTTTATGCGCAAACCGACCGTGGGTTGTGTCGTACTGGGTCAGATGAATAATGGCTTCAGGTTTAGCTAATTCATTAATCGCGACAATCTGCATTTGCTGCCGTTTTCCAGACTCATATAAAGCTCGGAGAATAGAGCGGCCGATACGGCCATAACCATTGATAGCGACTCGGATCATTGAGGTCTCAATTTCCTCTTAATACAAAAACGGCCTGCAAACGATTGCAGGCCGCATTATACAGATTAACACTTAAAAAGTTTAACCTTTTGTATTGAATCTAATCCCTTGAGCCATTAGCCCAATGATTTTGCAGCATTCAGCACATTTTCAACGGTGAAACCGAAGTGATTCAATAGCACGTTACCCGGTGCAGACTCACCAAATGTGGTCATGCCTACAACTGTACCTTCAAACCCGACGTACTTGTACCAGAAATCGGTATGCGCCGCTTCAATAGCCACACGTTTAGTCACAGCACGTGGTAATACAGATTCTTTATAAGCAGCATCTTGCTTATCGAACTCAGTTGTCGATGGCATAGAGACCACGCGAACGTGTTTACCTTGCTCAGTCAGTGCAGCGGCTGCATCCATTGCCAATTGTACTTCGCTACCAGTTGCGATCAGGATCAGTTCTGGTGTACCCGCACAGTCTTGCAGTACATAAGCACCTTTAGCCACATTAGCTAATTGCTCAGCGGTACGCGCTTGAGCTTTCAGGTTTTGACGGCTGAAGATCAGTGACGTAGGTGCATTACGGCGCTCAATCGCAGCTTTCCAAGAAACTGCCGTTTCTGCAGCATCACATGGACGCCATACGGCCATATTTGGCGTCATACGCAGGTTAGCTAATTGCTCAACTGGCTGATGCGTTGGGCCATCTTCACCTTGACCGATAGAGTCATGGGTATAAACGAAGATGTTTTGAATGCCCATCAGCGCCGACATACGAACTGCGTTACGAGCATATTCCATGAACATCATGAACGTTGCGCCGTAGTTGATGAAACCACCATGCAGCGAAGCACCGTTCATAATGCCGCTCATGCCGAATTCACGCACGCCGTAGTAAATGTAGTTACCAGCTGGATCGTCTTGAATACCTTTAGAACCTGACCACAGTGTCAAGTTAGAACCCGCTAAGTCAGCAGAGCCGCCTAACAGTTCAGGCAACATAGCGCCAAATGCACCGATAGCATTTTGTGAGGCTTTACGGCTCGCAATACCTTCGGCTTTGTCCTGTGATGCTTGCACGAATGCCTGCGCTTTTTCTTCGAAATCAGCAGGTAATTCACCTTTCAGAACGCGACGCTCATATTCAGCAGCCAGTTCTGGGTGAGCTGCGCGATAAGCTGCAAACTTCTCGTTCCACGCTGCTTCACGGGCAGCACCGGCTTCTTTGGCATCCCAACCCGCATAAACGTCAGCAGGGATTTCGAATGGCGCATGTGGCCAGCCAAGGAATTCACGGGCTGCTGCGATTTCCGCATCGCCTAGTGGCGCGCCGTGGCAATCGTGGCTGCCTGATTTGTTAGGTGAACCAAAACCGATAATGGTTTTGCAGCAAATCATGGTTGGTTTATCAGTCACCGCTTTCGCCGCTTCGATAGCAGCACGGATTGCCGCGCTATCGTGACCATCAACACCGGCAATCACATGCCAGCCGTAAGCTTCAAAACGCTTTGGCGTATCATCGGTGAACCAGCCTTCAACATGGCCATCGATAGAAATACCGTTGTCATCCCAAAATGCGACCAGTTTACCTAAACCTAAAGTACCGGCTAATGAACAGGCTTCGTGGGAAATACCTTCCATCAAACAGCCATCGCCGAGGAAGCAGTAAGTGTAGTGATCAACGATATCGTGACCATCACGGTTAAACTGTGCCGCTAAGGTTTTCTCAGCAATCGCCATACCAACAGCGTTGCTGATGCCCGCACCGAGTGGACCCGTTGTGGTTTCAACACCTGGGGTGTAACCGTATTCTGGGTGACCCGGGGTTTTAGAATGCAATTGACGGAACTGTTTAAGCTCTTCAATTGGTAATTCATAACCAGTCAGGTGAAGTAAAGAGTAAATCAGCATTGAACCGTGACCGTTAGAGAGGATAAAACGATCTCTATCTACCCATTTCGGATTGTTCGGGTTGTGCTTAAGGAAATCATTCCACAGCACTTCAGCAATATCTGCCATACCCATTGGGGCGCCGGGATGGCCTGAATTTGCTTTTTGAACTGCATCCATACTTAACGCACGGATTGCGTTTGCGAGTACTTTACGGGAAGACATGCTCTCTCCTGCTTGTTTGTGGGGTCTAGCGGGCAATTTGGATGCATATTTTCCCCTACATGCCAGTGTGACGCAAACTAAAATTGCCATTCACTCAGCAAAAGATGGCCGAATATGTACCCAAACAACCTGAAGATGCAGGATTCAGGTAGCTTGAGTATATAAGTCGCAGAAATAAGCTAGTCACTTTGCTCGCGTTTACTTGAGAGGGCATAGCAAGGATCACTTATAATGGAGAAATAAATTTCTCAAAAACATAGTAAACTTAATACCATGAAATATAAGTAAAATAACCTATTTATGGCAGGGCGTAGTCGTTTTCAGGTCACAATCTGAGAGGATTTTTTATTATCGGGGGTGATCGGCAATCGGATTTAAACTAAAATAGCCGTCTAGATGTAGATGCTTCTACACGTTTGAATGCTAACGACGAGATTTTCCTACTATGGCAAAGCACTTGTTTACTTCTGAGTCGGTCTCAGAAGGTCATCCCGATAAGATTGCAGATCAGATTTCTGATGCTGTGCTAGATGCAATTCTGGCTCAAGATCCAAAAGCACGCGTAGCGTGTGAAACTTATGTCAAAACCGGCATGGTATTAGTCGGTGGCGAAGTCACTACCTCTGCCTGGGTTGATATTGAAGAAATCACCCGTAAAACGGTGCGTGAAATTGGTTATACCCATTCAGATATGGGATTTGATGCAGACTCGTGCGCAGTATTAAACGCCATTGGTAAGCAATCACCCGACATCAATCAAGGTGTAGACCGCGCAGACCCTGCAGAGCAAGGTGCTGGCGATCAAGGGTTAATGTTTGGTTATGCCAACAACGAAACTGACATTCTGATGCCTGCACCTATCACCTATGCTCACGCATTAGTGAAACGTCAGTCTGAAGTGCGTAAAAATGGCACGCTACCTTGGTTACGCCCAGATGCGAAAAGCCAAGTCACTTTTGCCTATGATGATGGCAAAATTGTCGGTATCGATGCAGTTGTGTTATCGACTCAACACAGAGATGACGTTTCACAAGCCGACTTAATTGAAGGCGTGATGGAAACCATCATCAAGCCTGTATTACCGGCTCAATGGTTAAACAAAGACACTAAGTTCTTTATCAACCCAACTGGCCGTTTTGTTATCGGTGGTCCAGTAGGCGATTGCGGCTTAACGGGTCGTAAGATCATCGTAGACACCTACGGCGGCATGGCCCGTCATGGTGGTGGCGCATTCTCTGGTAAAGATCCATCAAAAGTGGATCGTAGCGCGGCATATGCTGCACGTTATGTGGCAAAAAACATAGTTGCAGCAGGTCTTGCTGATCGCTGTGAAATCCAAGTGTCTTACGCAATTGGTGTGGCAGAGCCGACCTCTATCAGCATCGAGACCTTCGGTACTGGTAAAGTGTCTGAAGAAGTGCTGATCAAGTTAGTCCGTCAACACTTTGAACTGCGCCCATACGGTTTAACGGCCATGCTAGATTTAGCACGTCCAATTTATCAAGCGACCGCCGCTTATGGCCACTTTGGTCGCAGCGAATTCCCATGGGAAGCGACTGATAAAGCCGAAATATTACGTGCTGACGCGGGTCTATAGTCTTAATTCATTTCAATTTTTACACTTAAGATCCATGAAAAACCGCTACCCAGCGGTTTTTTTATGTCTGACATTTAGTTAGATTACAAATATGGCAAAATAAAAGCAGCATATACACAGACCATTAGAGTGCACAGACCCCATGACCGATAACGCCATCTTATTACAGCAACTTCAATCTTGTGCATGGGCAGCCAACGTAGGTCTGCCAGAGGAAACAGCAAAGACATACGGTACATTAGAGGAGATCGCCGCTTTTCTTGAATCCGATCCTGAAGCCTTTTTTGAAACACCTTACGAAATCCACTATGAAAGCCTGTGTGTAACAGACCATGACTTGGCAAATTCGTTAAAAACAAAGGCAGTAGTAAATGATGTGCATGCTTGGATTTCTGACAGCGAAGTCGATGAAATTTCTAAGTCAGCTTACCTCTCCACTTGGAAAATTATTCCCGTTGCAGAAATATGCGCGCTGACATCCGATGACGCTAATACGCTCGCAACACTGCTACTAGCTGACGTTAAACTTTCAGCCTTTACGAGTGAACGCCTATCTTGGTATCTCTGTGGAAGAATCCCCTTTGGTTATATTGGTACTTATCCAAACGGACAATGGCTCATTCTGTAGCCTTATACGCTAGCACCTTTAATTTTTCTGACTTCATCTAGGGTCTATTGAGCTTTCGAGAATGATTTTTAGACAGCATACCAATACTGATGCTAACCAATGCACACTGGGAAACACTATTTCATTTAATGAAAAGCACAGGCCGTGTTTATGATAAACCTGAACATAGACAAACATTCGAAGGCATTCTTTACCACCTTCTAACAGGTATCCCTTGGCAAGATTTACCCAAAGAGTTGAGCCATTGGAGTACGGTCTTTAGACGGTTTTATTTATGGTCTGAAAAGACATTCAGGCCTATTTATTCAAAGCTTTAGCGAAAATGGCCGACACGGAATGGGTCTTTATTGATGGCTCGATAGTGCAGACTCACCAGCACAGTGCAGGTGCACTGAGTAATGAGTAATGAGTAATGAGAGTTACCCTATTGTTTAATTGATAGTGGATACCTTTATCAAACGGGTAACTCTCAGTTTTATCTATCGCCCATGAATATCAAATAATGACTAATGCACAGAGTATTAGTTTAGAAACGTACATTCATACCAACCCAGAAGTTACGGGCCTTATCTTTGTTATTAAAATCATCAACGTAAGATGCTGTGTATCCGTTTGGGCCATTGTCGTCAGAGACACAAGTGGTGCTAGTGTCACTACATTCGGTGAAGACAATATCGTATGAAGTAAAATCTTTATCAAACAAGTTATTTACTCGCATGTTGAAGGTGACAAACTCACTCGCCTGATAAGAACCACCAAGATGGAACACGTTATAACCCTTATAGTAAAGTGCAGCATCATTAATGATATCCCAAGAGCGATAACGTTTAGCACGGTATTCTGAGGTCAAGAATACGTTAAATGAGTCGGTCAACTCCCATTTTAATGTCGCGTTTGCCATATGCTTGGCACTGTTGCCGAGTGGACGACCTTGCTCTGCACCGCTTTTCTGCTCGCTATCTGTGTAGGTATAATTAGCATTTAATGTTAAGGCATCTAGAATTTCCCAACGTCCCGCGAGCTCAGCACCTTGAATAGTAACTTTATCTATGTTGACTGTTTTGCTACTGACTGCATAACCTAAATCAGCATATTCACCCGCATCGGAACATTCTATGCTCGTACCTTTACCACAGGGTTGTGAAGCAATCTTATCGTCAAAGTCATTTTTAAAAATAGTGACGTTAAAATTATGGCCATCTGGATGAGACCAATACAGGGCGACTTCGCTGGACACACTGGTTTCAGCTTCGAGATCTGGGTTACCAAATTGCGGTGAGGTTCCTTGGCCACCAAAGCCAACGACACCATCATACAATTGTGTGGTTTTAGGTGTTTTAAAGCCTGTGCTCACCCCACCCTTTACAGTCCACTCATTATTAATGGTGTAAACGCCGTATAGACGTGGGCTGAGTTGGTTGCCAAATATTTCATGATCATCATGACGTAAACCCGCAGTAACAGATAAATCAGAAGTCATGCTCCATGTATCTTCAGCAAAAACAGACCACATATTGTGTTCTTGTACTGCGCCCGGCGTACCTTCTTCCATACCAAATACACCGTCTTTCAACTCACCACGAATCACCTGCGCCCCCGTCACTGCGACATGATTTCCTGCAGCTTCAAATGGAATATCGAGTTTCATATCAAGCGTATATTGATTACTTGCCATTTCGCGTTTAGGTCTAGGCAGGAAAGTGGATTCAGCAATCGCTTTACGTTCGGCTTCAGTCATGCCGGTGTAATCCCCTTTACCATCAATCATCTGCAGTAGTAATACTCTTTCAGCAGTGGTAAATGGCAGTGTGCGGCCATTATTTTGTGTGTCTACATAGGATAGTGACACAAAGCTTGTACCAAAATCCCAAGCACCTTCATGGGTTAACGCCCAAGCATCACGGGTAAATTTTTGAGTCTCGCTGTAACCCGCTCGCGGATTTGATCGTCTTGCCCATTCACCACCGCTAGCTAGACAAGCAGCCTCACGGGAACCTACGCCGCCTTTACAGAAGTTACTGGCAATCCAGAGACTATCGATATTATCAACAGTACCAAGCGGATACTCGCGTTCACCGTTATCATTGATCAGTGGCGTATTATCATAATCTTGAGATGAGGAATCTAAATCAAACCAAATTTTGTGATGTTCATTTAGCGTCCAACTTAAACTCCCACCTAACATATGATTTTCGTTATCGACGGTTTTACCGCCACCACCAAAACCGAGTGAACGAGTGCGTACTTCTCCATTGGGATAATCTACTGGTGCATACTCTGGTGTAGACCCCATTCGATCATAAATACTGCCATGAATCGATAACCCAAGAACGCCTTTAATGAGGGGACCCATCACGCTGAAATCGGTAGTGATATCTTCGCCATAGGCATCATTGGTTTGATGAGTTCGGCTGTGAGTGATAGAGCCAGACCATTCGTCGCCCACTTTTTTAGTGATGATGTTCACCACACCACCTAGAGCATCTGCACCGTATAACGTTGATGCTGGCCCACGAATAACTTCAATTCGATCAATAGCATCAAGTGGTGGTACATGACCAAATTGATTGCCACCAAAACTGTTTGGATAAATATCACCATGGTTATTCTGACGCTTACCATCGACAAGGATTAAGGTATAGTCAGATCCCATACCGCGTAGACTGATGGTACCTTGCCCTGTTTTATCACAGGTTTCACCAATATCAACCCCTTCCAAGTCACGCACTGCATCTAGGAGAGTGGTATAAGGTTTTATCATCAAATCTTCTTGGGTGATAACAGAAATACTGGCGGGTGCATCAACCAATTTCTGTTCATATCCAGAGGCAGTAACAACCATAACTTCCATTTTTCTGTCGGGAGCCTCTTCGGCTTGGACAAAATTACCCGTAAATACAGCGGTAATGGCAACTGCCAAGCAAGTTTGACGAAATAACATAAACCTCTCCTGTTTAGTAAACTTAGTTTACAAATGTAACTTATAAATGATTTCGCGAATGATAATGATTAACATTAGTGAGATCAATCAAAAGTTGAATACAACAGAAATAACATTTACGTTTATAAAGTAATCACATTCCAGAAAGAGTTTTTGACATGAACTTTGAAGTTATGAGTGAAGAAAATATCGCGATTGTGGATGCGCTGGTAGACGGCGTTAGGCAATTTAATGCTGGGCTGTTAGGACCTGAGAAATCAGTGCCTTTGACTGTCATTGCACGTGATGAAGCTGGCAAGTTGATTGGTGGTGTGGGTGGCCGGACTATCTATAAAAACTTCTTAATCAATGTTGTCTGGGTTGATGAGCAAACCAGAGGCACTGGGCTTGGGCATAAACTGATGGCACTTGCCGAAGCTGAGGCGAAACAGCGGGGTTGCTTGGTAGCTCAAGTGGATACCTTATCGATTCAAGCACCTGTGTTTTATGAAAAACAAGGGTTTGAGATCATAGGCACTGTCACCACTGACCCTCAGCGCATCTTTCTGATGAAGAAGTATTGATCAAAAAAGCGATTGAGAAACGGACTGAATTAACACTCTCAGCAATGATCGAAATGGGCGTTTTGCATGCAGAGTAGACCAATCTGCTCTTGGGATAAAATAGCGCATTCTAACGCGCTCTTGGAGTTTACACGGCTAAGTTCCTTATCGGTCAGTCGCGTAATCACCGTCGAATAGGCATTGGTTCGACCACAATCGAGCCAAATATTCCCCACTTGTACCCAATAATGCTGCACTTGCCCTGAATCGGAGATAAACTCGACTTCAAATCCCCTCGCCTCACATTCATGGTGAGCGCACTCAGATAGGACCAATCTCAAGTTGTCCCAAGCCGATAAATTGACTTCGGCATAGGCCGTTAATAGTGACTCAACAAATTGTACATTCATGTATTTATCTCCGTTATTTAACCTGAACTCGGGTTATTTACACAGTAGAGATTGAATCCTTAATTTCTATCATCGAACAACTAAGCTTGGGTCTTTGCCGCCATTAAATAATAATCTCTTGCCGAAACGGTGAAAAAATCCACAACCTGCATGTGCGCTTTACCCGAGTGAGCGGCAAAGGAACGTTCATTATCTTCAGCAATAAAGGTCAACATATAGCTAAAATGCGGAGCAACTTGGCGACGAATTTCATGGACTAATGCCTCGAAAATCCCTTGCCCACGGTAGGCTTGCTGCACCCATATCGGCCCGTATTGGCAAGAGTTGGCCTTAGTTAATTTAGGTCCATCCCAATCGAGTTGCCCTAAACGATTCAACAAAGTGCGGTAAATGGGCCAATGTTCGAAAAATCCCCAACGGCCTGCAATCACATAACCGACGATCTGCTGTTCTACCAGTGCAACTACGACCCAATGATGCTGCACTAATTCGCTCAGTTCACCGTGGGAAAAAGCTTGTCCTTGTAACCCCATACTGGCGGAAGCTAATTCATCATTAAGATGTTTTTTCTCTAGCATCGCTAATAAATCAACATCTTGAGGTAAGGCTAGTCTAATTTTCACAGTATTCTCACAGCATTATTTCTGCTTTTGGCCCAATTTCAGCCCGCCAGTATACTCGGTTGGGTTAATAGGCACAGCAAGGACAAGGCAATATTTAGGGCTTTGATTTGCTAAATATCCTTTTATTTCCCAAACTTAATGGATATTTAGCCATAGTTAGGCGTTTGTATGTTGCCAGAAACCATTAATCCCAACTTGAGTTTACTTGATACCGATAATCAACAAGTCAATCTCACACGCTGGATGCACCAATGTGAGCTCATCAAAAGCTATTACAACGCCAACACGGTTTTCATATTCCAAAAAATCAGTGCAGGGTTTGAGATCATCGTCAGTTCAATCACTGAAACACCGCAATTTACCGCAGGCACTTTATATCCACCAGCACTCGAACTCTTCAAACAGATACAAAACAGCCAACCTGATGGTTTATATCAAAACCTCGGCAGCTTTATGTTAGAGGATTTACCAAGGGATTTTGATGGCATTCAGCACATTCTCTCGCGCCCAATCGCTTGGCCCGATGGCAGCCAATTTGGCGCCCTGTGCGTACTCAACCCACATATGGCAGACCCGCTAGCCAATGCCGCTATGCTCGAACCGTTTCAGATATTGCTGCAACAGGAATTATCTCTGCTGTGTCAGAACCATAGAATTGAATCCCTTTCGATGCGCGACCAAGAAACCGGCATGCTCAATCATTACGGTTTTTTGATGATGGCGCCAAGACAGCTCAATTTAGGCCGCCGCTTTGGTGCCCATGCAGGCATCATCTTCTTTGAATTACTGAGTCCGGATAACACGCCCATCCCCCTCGAAGATAATCACCACAGGCTGTTAGGCAAGTTGATCCAAGATACGATACGGACCGCCGACGTTGCCGCCCACTACAACACCACTCAATTTGTGGTACTGGCCTTTGTGGATGGTGAACGAGATATTCAACATATTATGAAGCGGGTAGAAAAACAGTTAGAACAGCAAAACCACCAGCTTAAACTCGATGCGAGTTACAGTTTCTTCACTCCAGAATCCAGCGCCAAACTTGCACCTATGATGGAACTCGCACGGGGTAAACTTGATTCAATGCGCCCACCTGTACCCCAAGCCGCAGACACGCCAGTAGAACCCGCCATTGACTCAAGCTTGTACGATAATCCAGCCGCAGATTCGGCAGAGCTTTGATTTAATGAAATTTAGGCTTAATTAGGCAGTACAAAATTACTTGGAATGCTCATCTTGGCGCTTCACCCATTGGATAAACAGCACCACAGGATAGGGCGACATTAAGACCAACCCTAAACCAATCAGACTTGAGATCAATAACATGCCGCTTATCTCTAGACTCCATTGCGTCAACATATAAAACCCAAATCCACAAACTAGCATCAATACACCTAACCAATGTAAAAACTTCAACAAATTCAGAGTACTTTTAAATGAGCCTGTCATATAAACCCCTTTAGATCTTACGAAAAACTTGTCACACTATGGCCATAATCATGGAAAAAGGAACCGCAACGATGTTAAAAAAAACATTCATCTTAGGTGCATTACTCTTAGGCATCACAGCCTGCCAAAGTGCCGATATAGCCCCAAATGATACCATTCCATTAGAAGGCCGCTGGCACATTGAAATGGTTCAAGGCCAACCGACTATCGATTACAGCCCAGCGCAAATCATCTTTGAGGCCGAAGGTAAATTACATGGCAACAACAGCTGCAATAACTTTTTCGGTCAATATACTCAGCAAGGCGAAGAGCTTAAGCTATCTCCTGCCGGTAGCACAATGAAAGCCTGTGTGGATGCCCTAATGCAGCAAGAGCACAAAGTGATGCAAGCTATGCCATTAGTTACCAAAGCAAAATTAGTGCAAGGCCGACTTACCTTACTTAACAGCGACGACAAGCCAGTGTTAATGTTAAGCCAAATGAAGTAACCATAAAACTTGTCAGCATAAAAAAACCGCCAATGGCGGTTTTTTTAGTTAACGAACCAGCAATAAAAGCTCCCTATGCTTTGACACTCTTAGCCGCTGCAATTTCGAGGGCGATATTCTGTTCGGCGATTACGGCGCTTTGATCTGTGTCGGCATTATAATGCGCCATATCCAACTCATCTTCAGACTTTGCAATGACAGTCGTCGCCACTAAGTCACCGGAGACGTTTACCACAGTACGCACCATATCTAAAATACGGTCAATTCCCGCAATCAATGCCACCCCTTCTAAGGGAAGCCCTACGGTTGTGAGTACTAAAGTCAACATCACTAAACCCGCACCGGGCACACCCGCAGTACCAATAGAGGCCAACGTCGCCGTTAAAATAATGGTGAGATAATCGACGACAGTCAGGTCGATACCAAACGCCTGTGCCACAAACAGCACTGTGACCCCTTGGTATAATGCTGTGCCATCCATATTGATTGTGGTGCCTAGCGGTAACACGAAGCTAGAGATCTTCTTATGAACCCCCAAATTTTCACTCGCACACTTCATACTCACAGGAAGCGTGCCCGCAGAGCTCGATGTGGTAAACGCCACTAACATGGCATTGCTAATCCCTTTAAAAAACTGCAGCGGGCTTAACTTCGCAAATCCGCGCAGTAAAAAACTATAGAATCCAATCACATGAATAATACAGCCAAGGTACACAGCAATAATGACTTTGATCAGTGGCCAGAGCATATCAATCCCATACTCCCCCGCTACCCAAGCCATTAGCCCAAATACACCGTAGGGTGCGAGCTTCATCACCATGTCGGCCATTTTATACATGGCCTCAGCTAAACTTTCGAACACTTTAATTGCAGGTTTGCCATGCTCGCCAATCAGCACTAAGGCGATACCTAAAACAATCGCAAATACTATAACTTGCAAAATTTGCCCGCTTGCTAAAGCCGCAATAGGGTTCGTCGGCACTATGTCGATCAAAGTATCGACTAAAGAAGGTATTTCTTTGGCAGTTTGAGCCGTGCTATCTGCCAATGACAAACCTAAACCAGCACCGGGTTGAAGAACATAACCAACAATTAAACCGATAGTGATCGCGATAGCCGTGGTAAAGAGATAAAACGCAAAAGATTTAAAACCAATACGCCCCATCTTGTTCGTATCCTGCATCGAAGTGACGCCCACAATCAGTGAGCAAAACACCAATGGCACAATCAGCATCTTAATGGAATTAACAAACAAGGTGCCTATCGGCTTTAAGTGAGTCGCTTGCTCGCCGAAGATGATGCCCACTAAAATACCTAGCACCATACCGATAACAATTTGCAGCCACAGCGGCACTGACATCCAGCGAGACCAAACACGGCCTAATGCTGACGACTTTTGTTTTGTCATATTGATAACCTTGAATTCAAAACTATGATGGGGCAAAGACCAAAACTAGCGCGCTAGTTTCTCAGTCTAAATGGGGCAATCGCCGAGTCTAGCAGAGGGGTTTTAATCGAGGGATGATCTGGGTCACGTTGAGCTAAACCGCCTTAAAATCAGCAATATTAACTAAACCAAGTTTGTTAAATTGGCCGCTTAGATGTTAGTTTTCCTGCTTAAGCATCAAAATATTCTGTGACTTTTTTTGGTGCTATTTGCTGACGATAAAGCGACGCAGGCGGTTGCTCACGCTCAATCAAATAACTCCAATAATCGTCATCAAAACCACTGAAAATAAAGTCGGACTTACCGTTAGCTTTTAAGACCAACCACCACCAAACTAAACCCCATAAACCGAAGCTCAACAGCGTTAAAATAAAATGCAGAAGATGATTTATCTGTTCATCAGCAGCAATATCATAGACGGGTAAAATTTTAAGTTTATAGCGGCGAGTAGACTTAATAAATCCCATCATTAACTCACTTAGTTCAGCGAAAGGACACTAAAGATAAGCCTAGCAGATAAGACTTTAGTCGTACAAATATCCACGACAATAAATAATATCAGTGCCTAACCTGCCACTGCCAAACTCGTTATCCCTCGTCGTTCCATGATAAAGTGAATCACAAAATGTTGTTTACTAAACAAGAGCGGTATTGCCAAATAACCGCCTAGGAGTTGTAGTATGTTGATTCGTAAAGCTAAGGCTCAAGACCTAATCGCCTTAGTGCAGTTTAATCAGGCCATGGCCCAAGAAACCGAAGGCCTAGCCTTAGATGAAGCGACACTGACTCGAGGTGTGGGCACGCTACTTGAGAGCCCGCAAAAAGGGTTTTACCTGGTCGCTGAAATCGCAGGTGAGCTAGTCGGCTCGCTCATGGTGACATTTGAATGGAGCGATTGGCGTGCGAAGGATTATTACTGGATCCAGAGTGTGTATATTCGCCCGAAAAATCGTCGCCAAGGCATCTATGCCAAACTCTACAGCGAAGTCAAACAACTGGCCGAAGCCAATGGTGGTGCCGCAAGCTTCCGTTTATATGTAGAACAAGAAAACCTCGCCGCACAGCAGACCTATCAAGCGTTAGGGATGAAGCAGAGTTACTACTTAATGTACGAAGAAAAATAAGCGATTCAAATCTTATACGTAATAAAAAAGGATCGGGCCAATGGCACGATCCTTTTCTTTTTACGACTCACGATTCACATTCAAACCGCGTTCCTACTAAGATTAAAACTTAACGAAAGAAGCCAAACAGAATAGCCGTCATTGCCAATAAACCCGCTATAACCACGAAGATATTGCTGATGCGACCACGGTGCGCTTTTAATGCTGGCACTTTGTATACAGCATACATAGGCATCAAGTACAGGATAGCCGCGATAATTGGGCCACCTAAAGCTTCAATCATATTCAAAATACTTGGGTTTTTGATTGCCACGGCCCAAATCGTCACAAACATAAACACCAGAATAAATTTGTTGATTTTTTGCTCTGAAATGCCTTTTTTATTCGTGTCTAACTGCTTAACAATAATCCCCTTCATGCCTTCTGTCGCGCCCATGTAATGGCCAAAGAAAGAAGACACAATCGCGATAAAGGCGATTAATGGACCAAAGTAGCTCACAAAACCACTTGAATGCACGTTGGCGAGATAAGACAAAATCGGTAGATTCTGAGCTTTCGCTTCGGCCAATTGTGCTGGCGATAATGACAGCACACAAGAGAACACAAACAACATCACAAAGCCCACTAACATCATGGAAGTATTACGTAAAATAACATCAGCTTTGCGAGAAGCATTCGCGCCATGGTCACGTTTCAATGACACAGAAAACTGTGAAATCGCTGGAGAATGGTTAAAGGCAAACACTAAAACTGGAATCGTTAACCAAACTGTGCCTAAAAATGCACCCGCTTCTGGTACAACGAGTAAAGCATCCATTTTCCATTCAGGGATCAGGTAGATAGACATAAAGGCCAAAATACCCACCAGCGGATACACCAGCAATTGTGTCACTTTGAGCATGAATTTCTCACCTGCGACCATTACAGCCATCATACCGAGGATCAATACACCCGATAGAATGAAGCGTGGTGGCGATGCCATGCCTAACTGATTGACGATAAAGCTATCGACAGTGTTGGTAATACCCACACCGTAAATTAATACAATCGGATAGATAGCAAAGAAATACAGTACGGTAATGGCTTTACCCGCGCCAACACCAAAATGCTCTTCAACTACTTGAGTAATGTCGCTACCAGGAATGCTTGATGAACAAACAAAACGAGATAAACCACGGTGGGCAAGATAGGTCATAGGACCGATGATCACTGCCATTAACACAAGAGGCCAAAAGCCGCCCATGCCCGCATTGATAGGTAAAAATAAAATTCCAGCGCCAACGGCAGTGCCGAACAAACTCAACATCCAAGTCGTATCTTGGCGAGTCCAAGGTAAGTGTTTCGTTGAATCTAGATTCTGTGTGCTTTGAGGTGTTCCAAGAACACTGGTCGCATCTTTTTGCATATAAAAGTTACCTTACGGTGTGACTAGCATAATAAATTCGCGCTAAGGATAACCAAAAAAAGCCCATAAAAGTTGATCTGACACGGCTTTATGTAAGGGAATTTCATAATAAACTGATATTGAGATCTAGATCGCTGATTTAATGTAATAAGTTTTCAATGCAGCATCAAAACATATACATAAAAAGCCACTTAAAAATACAAGATATTCACCTCAAGCTAAATCTAGTGACATTGCATAAGCGCCGAGAAAAACAGCTAACCGGGCATGTGTCACAAAAATCAACAAAACGAGACCAGTCGCCGCATACTCGCACCTAAGGTAGATCGAGATCACAGTCGTTAATGTTAAATTTTTACAAATCGCTATTAGTCGCAAACACGCATAAAAAACGGCTCATCCGGATTCAACTCCGAAGTGAGCCGCTAACGATTAAAGCGCAAAATCTGACTTATGGTTTTTGTAGTGTCAGCTCAGTCGTCGACACTACAGCAGGTGCTATGTCAGCCTCTTTGAACAACAAAGGACGGAAGCTTTTAGCACTCGAGTACAAGATACTTTGATCAGCAAACGCAGGCGTTAAGATATTACTCGACTCAGAGTAAGTTAAAATCCCCCGCGCCACAGGCCCCTCGTCGGTAAAGTTCACCGCCATCATCCAACTCGAACCGTAACGCACTTGGTATCCTTTCGCCGTTAAGCCAGAACTCATCGCCTTGCCAGTGACCACATCCATCACAACTGCGTATTTGTGCTGCGGGATCAAAGTGTCATCACCCGACAAACTGGTTGAAAACACGTTGAATCCACCTTCAGCATTATGGCTACCCGGCCAAGGTAAACGCGACCCGCTTGGCGTTCCATCTGGCAGAGATTTCTCCACAAATTGCACATCCCCCAATGGCGCATCTAAGGCAAAGCCTGCAGTCTCAAGGTTAAGCGCACTGTGAGCCAAAGCCTTTAAGGCACTGCCATCCGTAGTCAAGGTTTTAGGTGTCGTTGCCGCATTTGTGGGATCGAATCCTTGGGTCAACATAGTTGTTTGGCTGAATAGATGGGCAAATTCACGTAGTAAAGCACCACCTTTACTGTCGTTATCTTGCTTACCGTTCCACGCCTTTAATGCCGCACAAGCCGAAGAGACATCCTTAGATAAACTCGCCGACACCACCACAGGTGTACTGCCTTGGGCATCACACTGGGCAATCAAGTCAGGCAGCACTAACTCGGCGAGATAACTGCGATTCGACAGCACAGCCGCTTCGAGTTCTTCCAAGCTGAACTTGCCATCAGCCCCCGCGGCGTCCTGCATTAAACTCAAACCCATCCGTGTCCGCAGTGATAGCTGTCCAGCCTCTGCGCCGTACATAGGCGAGAAGTAAGTCAGCGGTTCATTCAAGTTAGTCGACCAAAAGGAGTCATTGGAGTTTTGCACAAAGTCGCTGCGCTCAAGCTTGGGCGCACGCTCATAGGGCGTAGGAGCATCGAAGCTAAACAGTGAAGTGTTACCGGGTAAAATCGTAAATCCGGCTTTTGCCTTAGCCGCTTTAATATCCGGTGAGGTTTTTAACAACACGACTGCCGATTCGGATAATCCTGGCACAGTTGAGTCGTCGATATAGAAAGCATTGCCCTCTTTATCGGCGTACATAGTGTTATTGAAGATGACGCCATCGTAGTCCTTAAATGCCTGTTGGAACTCTTCTTTGCTCGTGGCCATGTTCATGGCTAACCAATGGTCAACAGGGTCCATAGTCCCCATATTGGCATCTTGGATCATAAAGGCACTGCCATCATCCCAACCAAAAGGCGCTAAAGCGGGTGGAGCTTCGACCATAGGGCCTTTGGCCGTAGTATAAATATCTTTCTCGGCGACCAGCATGCCCGCTGGACCTGCATTCACTAGAACCGATACTGTCTCTTTGGTGATAGGCATAGGTTTACCATCAAACAAATACTGCATCCGATCACCCGAGACTAACTCAAGGTTATACATCACAAAATGCTCAGCGGTAGAGAAGGTATGAGTCCAAGCGAGATCTTTATTGAAACCAATATTAATCGGTCCAGGCATACCCACTAACGAGCCGCCCATCATATCTAAATGCCCTGGGATCGTAATATGGGATTGCCAAAAACGCAGGTTACCCGTATGCGGGAAATGCGGATTACCTAGCACCATGCCCTTACCATTTTCGGTTTTATCCTTGCCTAAACCCCAACCATTTGAACCTAAATCACGGGGATTGGTCTCTGGTGTCGTGATACGGGCCGCGCGGGCAATCAACTTAGACTGCATATCGGCCACAAACGCAGTTTGGTCTTGGCTAGGCGCTGGCCCAACGATACGCGGCATGTATTCCTGTGCATCTCCTGGGTTAGCGTAAAAAATCAGATCGAGAAAGTTAGCTGCGCCCGGTAATAAGGCGATAGAAAACAAATAAGTCACCACATCTTCTGGCACTATGGGCTTCACCCAAGGCTGACCGCCACAGAAAGGTTCTGCCGTTTGTGTGCCCGCTTCGACATCAGCAAGATATTGGTTATAACCAGAGGTAAAACCTTGGATAAGTGCCCGAGAGTTTTCACTAAATTTCGGCCATTTTTCTTCGGCTTGCGCTCTGATCTTTAGCGCTTTATAGGCAAAATCTGAGATAAGGTTACCGTTATCTTCCGCCGTGGGTTGACCCGTAGTGAAGTCAATCGACGCATGGGGTCCAAAGTACATAGAACGCTGTGAGTTCGCCTTGATAAAACCATCGGCTAATACACATAAGTTGTCCTGTGCCTGCGCATAACCGCTACCAAAACCTAAACTTTCTAAGTTGTCAGCTTGGATATGCGGCACGCCGTAGGTCGTACGGCGAATACTGGCTTTGAGTAAACCATTGGGGGCAAAAGCTTGCAGTTGAGTTTCAGGTTCGGTAGGCGTAGTGCTATCTTCGCTATCGTTACAGCCGGTCAGTATTACACCGCAGGCCATTCCCATAGCAATCACGAGTTTGTTGAATTTCATTATTATTATCTCTTGGTTTTGGTTCCTTCAATGACATAGCCTTACTGCCTATTCCAGCCCAAATTACTGAAGGAGCAATAGTTGCATGTCGCTTCCTAGTCCCTAAGGCTGGCTATTGCCTCCCCTACTGTTGGCTTTTTTACTGAGCTTCGCCGACGACTGTGGCAGAATAGAAAACCCAAACGCTTAGACACCTCAGACCATTTAAGCAATGATTCAAACGAGCGTCCACATTAAAATCCAAAATAAATAACTTATATGCAACAAAACATTATTAAGATAAAAGTGGGTTCTAAAAACCCGGTAAAAATCAACGCTGCAACTAACGCCATGGCACAGCTGTTCCCTGAGAGCATCATAGAAGCTAGCGGTATGGATGCCCCTTCTGGTGTTGCGGCGCAGCCAATGACAGATCTCGACACTCGCCAAGGGGCGATCAATCGGGTGCGCTATTGTCAACAGCAGGACCCGCAAGAGACTAAAGCCGACTACTATTTTGCGATGGAAGGCGGTGTCGATTGTTTCGACTTTTGCCCTGCCACATTCGCCTATATCGCGATTGGCCATAAAGACCAGCTTGCCATTGGCCGCAGTGCGATTTTACCTTTACCAATGCAAGTTTATCGGGCATTAGAAGCGGGGGAAGAACTCGGGGATGTCATGGATAGGTTGTTCAATACAATCAATATTAAGCAAAAAGGCGGTGCCATAGGTTTACTCACCCACGGCCATGCGACCCGTGAAAGTAATTACACCCAAGCGATTATTCTCGCCATGGCGCCATTATTGAATCCTGATATTTACACAGTAGATTGTTAGTAATATGTTGCAAGAGGAATTAAAGCCCGCTAACTTAGTTGTGACATGCAACCAAACCTATTCGACTATGGCTCAAACAGACGCACCATTGGCTCAAGATCCTGCGAAGCCTGTGACTCAAACTAAGCAAACGACTGAGTCAGGCTCATCCGCCCAACTCAGGCATTTGTCTCGCTATCTGGTGAGAAATTTAGGCATGCTCAACGCCGCCTTTGGGGATTTACCCCTTTCGCCCGTGCAAGCCCATGCCCTGTTTGAGATAGGCAAGCAGCCCCTGACCATCAAAGAGCTTGCAAGCAAACTCAGCATAGATAAGTCCAATGCGAGCCGCGCTATCAAGCATTTGATCGATAAACATCTTGCCCAGAGTCAGGTGCACCCACGGGACAGTCGCTGCTTAGTTGTGCAACTGACATCTGCGGGTAAGAAGTTACTCGTTAAATTGGATACTCAGCAGAATCAATTATTCCAAGGGATCTTAGCCCAACTGACTCCATTGCAAACTTCACAAATCGAAGAGGCCCTCGTGTTATATAACCAAGCCGTACATAACGCCAAGCAGCAAAGTGGTTGTCACATTCGCCAAGCCACAGCCCAAGATGATGCCGCAATTGCCAAAGTCATCCGCGATGTTTCGGCCGAATACGGCTTAACCGCAGATAAAGGCTATAGTGTGGCGGACCCGACCTTAGATTGCCTAAGCCAGATTTACTCCCAAGCGGGCGCCAACTATTGGATTATTGAATTAGAGGGCCGCATTTCAGGCGGCGCCGGTATTGCGCCTTTAGCTAACAATGATGGCGTCTGCGAACTACAAAAAATGTACTTTATGCCCGAAATCCGCGGCAAAGGACTCGCAAAACGCGTAGCGTTAATGGCACTCGATTTCGCCCGCGAAACGGGTTATCAAAGCTGCTATTTAGAAACCACCGCTGTACTAAATGAAGCCGTAAAACTCTATGAGAAATTAGGCTTTGTACATCTGTCGGCTCCCCTAGGGAACACAGGCCACGACGCCTGCGAAATGCCGATGCTGCTAGATCTTAATCAATAGGATATGAAGCAGAATTCCAATCAAAGTAACAATGCCAAACATGTCATCATGCAACTTGTTTGGCATTATCAATTTGTATCAAAAAATGTTATTCAAACAGGATCATTTTAATTATCAGTCTCAGGGCATAGTTTTTCTTAACTTAAATGCATTAAAATATGGCAATTTTACCCCACTCAATTTTTAATAAATTGAAAGGTGTTTGATACCATTTTGTTAACGGCATTAAATAAGGAACATTATGCTCAGTTGGATTTTTAGTGATAAGAAACTCACACTTCGGGAAATATGCCTAGATAACACGCTTTCGACCTCGGCTAAAATAAAGAAAGTTGATCAATTTCTTGCCGATAGTGGAGATCTCAACTTTATTGATCTCAATGTTTCGCCCTGCAATATATTAGTTCCACTATCTTGCAGTCCTCAGTCCGATTTAGTGCTTATAAAATACTTGCTCAGCAAAGGCGCTAAAATCGAATGTAATGGTTTCAGTGCCTTGCATTCGGCTATTGAATATAACAACTCAGAACTCGTTACCCTATACCTAGACTCTAGTGCCAATCTTTACTTTCAAAATCAATATAATAATTGCTGGCTCAACTATCTATTTCATCCTAATCCGCAATATATCTATCAAGACCATCAACGTAGAGACATGATCGACCTTCTACTTGCAGCTAACTTAGATATCAATAAACCGGTGAGCTTTTGGACCAATGGTGAATTAAATCACCCGCTAGAAATATTATATGATGAACGCAATAGAGATCTGTTCCTGCATATCATTAATAAAGATATTCCATTAGACATTGGCAAATTAAGCCTAATTGAAAACATTATTTCTTCGAGCGAATTTTGGGGAGTAGAAACATTTTCTCCCTTAGTTAAACGCTTCCCTGCATTTAAAAAGTCACGCTATATTATGGCCAACGATAGCAGCTTCTGGGATGATGCTAATTTACTCGAACTATGCGTTTACGCTAAAGCGCAAGACTACACTGAATACCTGTTAGACCATTATCCGCAGCTCAAAGCCGACTCCCACGCTAAAAGTTTGGTCTATGCGGCATTGACCTCAGAATTTGACCTTAGGATTATCGAAAAACTGATTAAGGCCACCGTCGATATCAATCGCATCTATAGGATGACACCGCCTGATGCCGACCATTCACCCTTGCTCAACCAATATATTAATAATGCCCAATTTACCGATCCGAATAAACGGAGCTACATCTACCAAGCCCTTGAACTGTTGCTCAAATATGGCGCTAATCCAAATGCCGAATTTGTGAATACGGGTAAACCCTATGAGATGTTAGTCTGGTCGAATTTACGACTATTGGTTTATCCAATGGTCGAAAAGAAAACCTTTCTGCCCGAGTTTTTCGATCTGTTCCTGCAATATGGTATGGATATCAATAAAAAATTTGGGGCGGTGGATGAACCAACCTTACTCACTATCTGCCAGCGTGGTTCAGGGAAAGAAGATCAAGCAACGCATATCCAAGTGATGGAATATCTGCTCACCAAGGGGCTGGATTTAAGCCTCACCAATATCTACAACACTAACTATGTGTCTGCGGCGGCTATCTCCTGTCGAACCCAACTACTTGAATGGCTCATTCACCAAGGCGGGGATATTTTTACCCATTGCGGTCACGATAACTCACCCATTCTACACAAGGCGATTTCGACCTACTGGTGGGATGAAATTACCGGCCCTATGCGGCGAAAAACAGTAGAACTCTTACTGCGCCATGGAGCAAAGTTAGAAGAATTCTCAGTAGATGAGCAATTTACGCCATTAATGTGCGCCAGTTACTACGGCGCACAGTCCTGCGTAGAAGTGCTACTCGAACATGGCGCCAACCCCAATGCCATCAATGCCGAAGACACAACCCCAGCCCTTTGCGCTGTGATAGGCGGCAGTTCAATCGAGTTCCCCCGCTTTGAATCAACGGCGGTGCGGATCTTAAGACTTTTGCAGCAATATGGCGCCGACTTAACCGTGACCAATAGCTTAGGCAATAGCCCGCTAATAGCGGCTATTGAGCAAGAATATAAAGAGATTTTCGAAGCGCTGCTGCAGATAGCCTCCTACAGTGAAACTCAGCTTGAGCAAGCACTTAGCAAAGCCCTGCCGCAAAGCTATTTCCAGCGCCGCCTGCTACAAACACTGGGACGCGAGATACCGCCAGCCCCCACAACCATAGCCCACAATCGCGCAATACCAGCAACAGCTTCGAGCAATGCCGAGCCTATGACGGCCAATCCGCAAGCATCTGAGGTGAATGTGACACCTGCCCCCGTCAAGCAAGCCAAATTAGAGGTGAGTAATGCGGCGGCAAATCGAGATAAAATCCCAACGCTATTCGATCTCAAAACCAAAGTGCATAGCTTTTTTAAACTGATCGCCACCGATCCGACGATCACAGTTGAGCAACTCAATTCGGTGAGAGTCCTTATTGATCAATTGATAGAAAAGCTCGACAACTTTAGCTTTTTCCGCAATCAAGCGACAAAGGCCGAATTTGAGGAAGGTGTTCAGGAATATATCGATGAAACCGTCGAAGAAATTAACGGAATTATCGAGGATGATTATCCAGCGCTTACCGAAGCCTTAGTCGATTCAGTTTGGACGATTTTACAGTACTTTAGGGTTGAGATTGATATCGAGACCGCACTTAGAAAGCGCTTTTGGTAACTGTCAGTCACAGATTAACGTCTCTTTGTTAGGGACGTTAATCATTAAAATAGAGTTTAAATTCTCTGTTAGCTAACAAACTTACACCCTTAACTAAAGAAAATGGCTCTTTAAAAGACACCAGTGCCGATAAAATCTATTCAATGAGGAGATTCAACCATATGAAACATCAAGTACTATTTGGTATAAAATCAACAAGTAAAGATGAAAAAACAATTCATAATAAACTCAAAGAATTTCTAGCATTAATAGATAGAAAAACATCTACAGCTAAGAACCCTACTATGCTTGAGAGTTTTTTACCATTCAGGATAAAACATTACCATTGGAATCTAAATAAAGAGACAGGCACATTCATTAAATTATTCCCCAATGTAGATCTTGATGAAAATACTTTCGCACCATCAAAACCTGAATGCAGCTGGTTATTGAGTATCATTTTCCACCAAGATTTTCCTGGATACGAAAGAATTAAATCCGAAGATTATATAATTAGCTTGTTAGACTCATTGAACTATGAATATGAAATGATATATGAAACAGATAGTCGTGATTCAATTAAATATGGCGACATTAAGTAGTAAAAGACTCTATTTATTCCCTTAACGCGGGAGATAGTAGCCACTATCTCCCGCAGAAACTATATCTTAGTAATCTTTTAAGTACTAAAGTACCGTGCTTAATATCAGCATAAGGGCACTTATGTCAGTAGTCAGTTTACTCAAATCACTGTGCAAGTGATGTTTTAATAAGCAGTAACTGGCTACGAATGATTTGACGTATCTGATTATGCAGTTCAAATACTCGAGCGCGATCATTAAGATTTAGCGATAGATTTTCCAGCATCACCAGATCCAAATTGAATTCAGGATAATGCAGTGTCATCGACATATAGCCAGATAAATAGCCCGTATGACTGTATTCGATGAGACCATCGTCCTTATTGATCCTCACCCCATAGCCATAGCGCATATTCGGCCATAAGAATTGGATCTCGGTATACGCCGTTGTCATCCGTTGATAACTCTTTGCACTCATCAACTTGCCAGAATGTAATAGATGCTGAAAGGCGGCATAAGCTGGCGCTGAGGTAATTAATCCCCCTGCGGGCAACAAAGCTTCATCAAGCACTAAGTCAGCAGGGGCAATCACCTCGCTTTCCTGTAAACCTACGGCAAGTGAAGGCACTTTGGCGTGAATCGCCTCAATACTGCCAAGCTCAGCACTCAAGCCATTAAGCTGGTATCGCGTTGCAAACTGCGCCACTTGCTCGGCAAAGGATTGGTGATTGACCTTCTCAAGCACTTGCCCAAGCAGTGAATAACCAAAGTTGGAGTATTCAAATTGGCTTCCCGGCTCGAATCGATTGGCCTTACTCAGTTTATCGACACCCGATGTATGCGTCAGCAGTTGGTGTAGCGTAATCCGCTCATCATATTGACTGGGATTAAGTGCATCCGCACTTGGATTTACACCTGCATCCATGCCTTTTAGCGCCTTATTCTTCCCTTCAGAATCACCAAAAAGATAATGATTAAGCGTTTGAGTTAAATCAAGTTTCCCCGCATCGAGTGCCTGCAATATCAAGGTTGCAGTAATCTGCTTAGAGAGCGATGCCATCACAAAGCGCGAATCTTGACTAATACCTTCACCCTTTTGCAGTTCAAGCTGCGGCTTGCCCTGCTCAAGCAGGATAACACTACCACTAAATGGCTGCGGCGAATCCTTTATCGCGGTTTGGATTAAGGTCTTGATCTCCGCCACCTTCGATACTGAAGATGCGGTTTGGCTTTCAACGGCAATAGAGCTACTGCCTTGCCCGATTTGCTCTTGTTCAGCACCTGTTTCTAATAACAGACCAAAACTATTGGCACTTGGGAATAATAAAAAACCAGTCAACAGGGTACTGATGACACTCAAACGCATGG
Source organism: Shewanella sp. DC2-4 (assembly GCF_013248875.1). Taxonomy (NCBI): domain Bacteria; kingdom Pseudomonadati; phylum Pseudomonadota; class Gammaproteobacteria; order Alteromonadales; family Shewanellaceae; genus Shewanella; species Shewanella sp. DC2-4. The sequence continues at coordinate 3,439,376 of NZ_JABRVR010000002.1, forward strand.
GTTATCCTTAACGTAATTAACAAATAATGCTGCCTGCTAGAAAAAAGCAAGCTTATCACAAGCGCTTTTTATGGATAATACAATTTAATCTTTACAATTGAATTATAAAGGAAATATTCCATATAAAAATGACACAACAAAGTGATACCTAGGGCGACGAAGCTAATCCGAGCAGTATAAACCAAGTGGCAGTCTGCCCCAGTTTGTAGACTGAATATCTCAAGTTGCAGCGAATACACATTCAAAATGGCTATAAAACGACAATAGTAATAATTATCGCACCTACCATATATAAGCCTGCAGAAAGTGATATCGATTTTAGTGGGCTAAACTCCTCAACTTCCAACGTCTGTATATCTTCAATTTTGACTAGTTGCCCTTCTCCCTCGATATGCTGTTCCGTTGCACTTTCGACTTGAAATTCCATTTGTTCGCCAGATATTGTGGTGACTTTGACCTTTTCACCTATGTAGCTGGATACCGATTGAGAATCCAATTTAACTTCATTGAGTGAAGAGCATGCGCAGAGGGAGAAACAGATAAGTGATACTACTGCTAACTTTTTCAAACAAGCCTCCTATCCTACAACTATTACATCCATGATAAGTTATACCTGTAGATATAAGCATTTAGGTATAAGCTATTCAGCTTACGGAGTTTCGCCCACAAGTTAAAGAAACCTAGGCTAAATCCACTTAAATTAAATCCTTTGGATGAGGTTAAATAGCGATCAAATGAGCACTGAACTCATCGATGCGGTTAAAGCCAAAGATACGCTTGCTGTTAAGCGCATTATTGCAAATGACGCTAATCTTGAAGGCGTGGACAATGGCGGGATGACGGCACTCTTGCATGCCTGTGAGTTGCAGTCTTTTGAACTGCTCAAATTATTGGTGGATGCGGGGGCCAATGTGAATCATCCAAACTCGCAGGGGTATCATCCGCTCGATATTGCTTACTGGCAGGGTGAGTTCCGCATGGGATGCTATACCGCTGAGAGTGAGCGCATGGTGAGCTATTTAACCCGCCACGGCGGCAAATCTTTTAGCTAGGTGAGGTGCTAAATAGCATCAAGATGCGAAAGCTAAAAACTGCAAAATGATAAAAAGCCCTATAAACAAAAATCGCGTTAAGCTGGGCCTAACGCGATTTTTTATTACTCACTTACAACCTAATCACCAAAGTCATCGAGTAGGATATTTTCTGGTTCAACGCCTAGGCTTTCAAGCATCTTAATCACTGAAGAGTTCATGATTGGAGGACCACACATGTAGTACTCGCAGTCTTCTGGTGCCTTATGATTTTTAAGATAATTCTCATAAATCACATTATGAATAAAGCCAGTGTAGCCAGTCCAATTATCCTCAGGCAATGGCTCAGATAACGCCACATGCCAAACGAAGTTGTCATTCTCGGCCGCTAGAGCATCGAAATCCGCTTGATAAAACACTTCACGGGTCGAACGAGCACCGTACCAGAAGCTCATTTTACGTGTGGTTTTCTTACTCTTAAGCTGATCGAAAATGTGTGAACGCATAGGTGCCATGCCGGCACCGCCACCGATAAACACCATTTCCGCATCGGTTTCCTTCACAAAGAACTCACCGAATGGCCCTGAAATGGTCACTGTATCGCCCGCTTTCAGGTTGAAGATGTAAGATGACATCTTGCCCGCTGGCACATTGGCCGATGGCGGCGTCGCAATCCGCACGTTCAGCATAATGCGGCCCTTTTCATCGGGATAGTTGGCCATAGAGTAAGCGCGCAACACTTCTTCATTAACGGTAGAGACAATGTCAAACAGGCCGTATTTGTCCCAATCGCCACGGTATTTTTCAGGAATATCAAAGTCAGCGTATTTCACCACATGGGCTGGTGCTTCAATTTGAATATAACCCCCCGCTTTAAAGCGAACATCTTCACCTTCGGGTAACTCAAGCAATAGCTCTTTGATAAAAGTTGCCTTGTTATCATTAGAGATCACCTGACATTGCCACTTCTTCACCCCAAAGATTTCTTCGTCGAGCTCAAGTTCCATATCGGTTTTCACTGAGACTTGGCAGGCGAGACGACAACCTTCTTTAGCCTCTTTCTTGGTGATATGGCCCATTTCAGTCGGCAGAATGTCACCGCCGCCCGATTTGATTTTCACTCGGCACTGACCACAGGTTCCGCCGCCACCACAGGCAGACGGAATAAAAATACTCTGACTCGCCAAAGCGCCGAGTAACTTGTCACCCGCGGCAACTTGAATGCTTTTTTCGGCATCTTCGTTGATGCTGATTGTCACTTCACCCGTAGCCACTAATTTCTTTTTGGCGATTAGAATCACTATCACCAATAGACAGACCACTAGCGTGAACATGCCTATGCCAATTGCCATTTCCATCGTATTACCCTTTTCTAGCTCTTTTCTAAAAAGAATCTGGTTTCACTTTCTCAATTCTTGGCTCGCCTACTGTAGCTTTACAGCGAGATCCCTGAGAAAGACATAAAGCCCAGCGCCATCAAGCCTGTAGTAATAAAGGTGATACCAATACCTTGTAAGCCTTCGGGAATCGCGTTGAATTTCATTCTTTCGCGCAGTCCCGCCAGCAGTACAATCGCCACTGCCCAACCAAGACCCGAGCCCATCGCAAACACCACTGACTCACCGAAGTTGTAATCACGGTTCGCCATAAAGATCACCCCAGCAAAAATCGCGCAGTTCACTGTGAGCAAAGGTAAGAAGATCCCAAGGGAGTCATACAGACTAGGAATGTACTTATCCAAAAACATTTCAAGGATTTGCACTAACGCCGCAATCACACCAATGAAAGTGATCAGTTGCAGGTAACTTAAATCGATACCGGGTAATCCCGCCCAAGACAGAGCGCCAGGTGCGAGCACTTTGACGTAAATCAGCTGGTTTAACGGCACGGCTAAGGTCATCACCACAATCACAGCGACACCTAGACCAAAGGCGGTTGACACCTTTTTAGACACGGCCAAGAAAGTACACATGCCCAAGAAGAACGACAGCGCCATGTTGTCGATAAAAGTGGCCTGCAAAAATAGATTTATATAGTGTTCCATATCTGCTCCTTAACCCCGTTTCCGCTGGATCACATTGATAGTCCAGATCAACACACCAATCAGGAAGAAGGCGCTCGGTGGTAACTTGAACATCTCATTTGGCAAGTACCAGCCGCCATTTTCGATGGTGGTAAACACAGGGTGACCGAATAAATTACCCGTCCCTAACAGCTCGCGTACAAAGGCGACGCTGATCAAAATCAAACCATAGCCTGTCGCATTACCCAGCGCATCGACGACCGCTAAATGCGGTGGATACTTCATGGCGAAGGCTTCTGCACGGCCCATGATGATACAGTTAGTGATAATTAACCCAACGAATACAGAAAGTTGCTTAGATAACTCATAGGCTACATCCTGCAGAACCATGTCGACGATAATCACTAAGGAGGCGATAACCGTCATCTGCGCGATAATCCGCACACTGGTCGGGATAAAGTTACGGATGGCAGAGATAATCAGGTTAGAAAACACCAACACAAAGGTCACTGCCAGTGTCATCACCACAGCGGTTTGCATTGAGTTACTGACCGCCAGTGCCGAACATACGCCCAGCACTTGCATCGCGACGGGGTTATTGGCAAACACTGGCCCCGTTAACATGTCACGCATGGATAAAGTGTTGCTCATTTTGCCTCTCCCAACTCACCTTGCAATTCACCCTGCGTGGCCGTCGCTTTCAGCTGATTGAAGAAGGTTTGAAAACCCTCAACGCCAAACCAAAACTCCATTGCGCGCTGCACGCCGCGGCCCGTCATGGTCGCGCCACTCACCGCATCGACACCATGAATATCGCCTTCTTTAGCGCCGCCTTTCACAAGACGTATCGAAAACTTGCCTTTTTCATCAAACAATTGCTTACCCTTCCATAGTGACACCCACTTAGGATCAGTTAAAAAATCGCCGATACCAGGGGTTTCACCGTGTTCGTACACGACGAGCCCTTTAATGGTGTTGAAATCGGGTTCAACCGCCACATAACCGTAGATCATCGACCACAGACCTTTGCCATAGAAAGGCACAACCACGCTGTCTAACTTGCCGTTGGCATCGAGCACTTTAAACACGCGGGCATCGTTCGCACGGGTTTTAATCTTGGCGATATCTTTTTTCGGCGCACTTGAAGTCTCAGGATTAATTGCCGCCATACGCTCATCGAAATCGAGGACGTTAGCGTCTGAGTCCACCTTGCCTGTATCTAAGTTGATCAATAATGGCTTAACGGATTTAGCAAAAATCTCTCTAAACTCATTGCCCTGACCTAAGTTCACATCGGCGGCCATCAACACATAGCGCTGCACTTCGTCACGTTTTTTGGCGACTTTACGTTCTTTCAATATGCCTGCTGTGCCTGTGATCATAAAAGAGCACAGGAGGCAGAGCGTGATGGTGAAGATCATGGTCCCCACCACAGTATCTTTCTTAAATACCATGACGTTTTAATCTCCGTTTGATGTTGGCGCGGGCCACCAGATAATCGAACAGCGGCGCCCAAAGGTTGGCGAACAGAATGGCTAACATCACGCCCTCAGGCATTTTGGGGTTAGCGACACGGATAAGCACAGTCATAAAACCAATCAAAGCACCGTAGGCAAACTTGCCTTGGCGAGTGTACGAAGTGGTTACAGGATCGGTGGCCATAAACATCATTGCTAGCGCAAAACCGCCAGTGACAAGATGCCAAGTCCACGGCATTGCCATCATTTGATTGCTGCTAGAACCGATGTAATTACACAGCGTTGCTGTCGCTATCATGCCCAGCAACACACCGAGCACAATGCGCCAATCCGCTAAGCGGCTGATCAGCAATAATGAACCGCCGATCAAAATCGCTAAGGTGCTGGTTTCGCCAATCGCGCCCACGGTAAAGCCAAAAAAGTTGTTCCACCAGTTAGGATCGCTAAAGGCGCTAAACCAAGAGTAATCGGCAAAACTCAACTTGCCCGCTGCGGTTTGTGCCAGCGCTGTTGCACCAGAGAAACCATCAACGGCAACGAGCTGTTTAATGGTTGAAACTTCAGATGGATAGGCGAAGTAGATAAAAGCCAAGCCCGCCAGCGCAGGGTTAAGGAAGTTATATCCCATGCCACCAAATAGCTCTTTAGCCACGACCACACCAAAGGAAATCCCCATGGCCACCAGCCACAACGGTGTCGATACTGGCAAGATTAAGGTAAACAGCAGGGCCGTCACGAAGAAGCCTTCGTGCAACTCTTGACCACGAACCCGCGCAAACACCACTTCCCAAAACAAACTGGTGAGCAGTGCTGTCAGGTAAATCGGCAGATAAAAACTAAGACCATAGAGGAATAAACCTAATATCCCAGTGTCTTGGCTAAGGCTGCCAAACAGGGTATTAAAGATTTCTAACTTCCAAATATCTGGCGTCGATAATCCTCCCGCGAGCGCAAGCTGTGCCTGTAGGCCAATGTTATATAGACCGAATAAAATGGCGGGCAGTAAACACAAACCGACTAGCGTCATGGTACGTTTCACGTCAATCGCGTCACGCACATGCACTTGGCCCTTAGTGCTACGACCGTTGGCAATGACGAGTGAGCGCAAAAAGCCCTTCATCGACTTACCCGTTGCGTAGTACTCTTGTTGTAAATCAGAGGCGTCCTGTAAATCAGGTTTTTTCACTTGTTTGGTCATTAACCTTCCCTCTCAATAACATCTAGACAGGCACGTAATTCTTTACCAAAGTCATATTTGCCGGGACATACGAAGGTACACAGCGCCAGATCTTCTTCATCTAACTCCAATGCACCTAAGGCTTGCGCCTCGTCGGTATCACGCACCACTAAGTCTCGAACGAGTAAGGTGGGTAAAATATCCAGTGGCATCACGCGATCTAACTGACCAAAAGCCATCATGGCGCGAGCAGAACCGCCCTGATGAGTCGTAAACTCGAACAATTTAGTCGCACCAAACAGACGTGATGTTACGGCACGAGTGATGGAGAATTTGTCAGAACCACCGCGCACCCAAGGGAGAACATGGTGCTGCGAATCTTCGCCCAACACTGACACTTGGTTGTGGAATCGGCCTAAAAAGTCATGTACGCCCGCCGCGGTATGGCCAGATAACACAGATCCCGATACCACGCGGTTATGGCCAGGTTTGATTTCATCACTCACTAAGGCACTTAGCTCAGCGCCCAATTGAGTGCGCAGTAAACGCGGGTTCAGCACGCTCGGGCCACCTAAGGCGACGATGCGGTCGGTATACAACTCACCGGTTTGGAATAACTTGCCGTAGGCAATCACATCTTGATAACCGATATGCCATACCTGACGTTCTAAACTCACTGGCAAGGTAAAATGAATATGAGTGCCCACTAAACCCGCAGGATGAACACCATCAAAGCGGCGCACCTCAAGTTGTGGTAATGCTTCTTTAACAATCGCTTCGCCCTTATCCTGACACAGGTAAACCTTGCCTTCGGTTAAACGGCTCAACACCAGCAAGCCAGCTTTAAAAGCCTCGGTTTGCTCGGCGATGATCAAACGCGGATCGGCGGCCAGTGGATTAGTATCAATTGCGGTAACAAAAATCCCTGCGGGCGTGCTATCGAGCGCAGGCACGCGCGAGAAAGGCCGAGTACGCAGTGCAGTCCATAGACCGCTTTTCACTAATTGCGCCTGAACGGTTGACCTTGCTAAAGCGGCGATGTCTTGATGGATATCGAAGGAAATCTGCCCATCGCGGTTTTCACCGTCATCACAACGAATGACGACTGATTGTAGAATTCGACGCTCGCCGCGGTTAATTGCTACGACTTGGCCACTAGCAGGTGCAGTGAACAACACACCAGGCGTTTTTTTGTCTTCAAATAGGGCTTGGCCCTTTTGAACAAAATCACCCTCTTCGACCAACATCGTCGGCTTAAGCCCAACGAACTCTTCTCCCAGAACAGCCACTTGGGATGGCTTAGCACCGAGTTCAATGACCTGTCGCGGCTCACCAACAATCGGCAAGTCGAGGCCTTTTTTGATCGTTACAATTTGGTTTGAAAAATCTGCCATCACAAATATCAACCATGAAAAATTTTTAGATAAATTTAGGGTAGAGATTTGTTAACGCAGATTCCGATATTGGCGTCACATTCCGCTGCAAATTCGTAAGTTAGATACGTAAATTTACGCAATTTTGTGACACAGATTCACATCCTTACTTACTGCAATCTGCAAATGTAGTTTTATAACAATTTATTCATAAATACGTCATTACTGATTTAGTAGTACCTAAGGTTCACAAAAATAAGCAAAAATCTCCATTTCAGTGCAGTAAAGCGCTAAAACCGTTAAAAGAGCAACTCAGCGAACAAACTTCAACCAATGGCATGCCTCAAAATGGGGCAGGATGGCTAAACTTGCTGGCTATTTTTAGCGCACTAACATTTCAACCTATGGTTTAACCTTTGCTTTACAGCAAAAGCTTGGTAGCCTCAAACTAAGAGAGTTTCCGTAGGAGAAATAGATGGAATACAGACGCATACCGCATTCTAATCTTGAGGTCAGTAAAATTTGTTTGGGCACTATGACTTGGGGCGAACAAAATACCCAAGCCGAAGCGTTTGCACAGCTGGACTACGCCATAGGCAATGGCATCAACTTTATCGATACGGCGGAAATGTATCCCGTACCACCTAAGCCGGAGACCCAAGGGGAAACCGAGCGTATCCTAGGGCAATATATTAAGGCCCGCGGTAACCGAGACGACTTAGTTATCGCCACTAAAATTGCCGCACCGGGGGGTAAAAGTGATTACATTCGCAAAAATATGGCGCTGGACTGGAACAACATCCATCAAGCGGTCGATGCATCTTTAGCACGCCTCCAAATAGACACTATCGACCTTTATCAAATCCATTGGCCTGACCGTAATACCAACTTCTTTGGTGAACTGTTTTACGATCAACAAGAGCATGAGCATCAAACGCCGATCCTCGAGACCCTAGAAGCGCTCGCAGAAGTGATCCGCCAAGGTAAAGTGCGCTATATCGGGGTGTCGAACGAAACGCCTTGGGGCTTGATGAAATACCTGCAACTCGCCGAAAAACATGGCTTGCCGCGTATTGTGAGTGTGCAAAATCCCTATAACTTGCTTAATCGCAGTTTCGAAGTCGGCATGAGCGAAATCAGTCACCGCGAAAACTTGCCATTACTGGCCTATTCGCCACTGGCCTTTGGCGCCTTGACGGGAAAATATTGCAACGACCAATGGCCTGAAGGCGCGCGCCTGACCTTGTTTAAGCGTTTCGCCCGCTATACAGGTTCGCAAATGGCTCTGGAGGCGACAAAAGCCTATGTCGATTTGGCCCGCGAGTTCAAACTTACGCCCGCACAAATGGCGTTAGCTTTTGTTAACTCACGTAAGTTTGTCGGCTCCAATATCATAGGCGCCACCGACTTATATCAACTGAAAGAAAACATCGACAGTTTAAAAGTCACCTTATCACCAGAGCTATTAGTGCGATTAAACCAACTGTCCGATCAATTTAGATTACCTTGCCCTTAGTCGATAATCGGGTTAAATAGTGGAACTATGGCATCAGGTAAATGCACCTGATGCTATAGGCTTTTCAGCAGTAGAATCACACCTCAATTGATTAAATGGACCTTATCATGTTCTATATACTTTTTTGGCTAATGCTATGTTTTGTCACTGCAATTATAGCTTCCAGTAAAAACAGATCAGCCGTTTTATGGTTCTTCATCTCATTTATTGTGAGTCCATTGATTGGCATTATTTGCGTTGCTTGTATGCCTGCAATCACGAAAAATGAGGCTCAAGCACACACAAATGAAAATGTTCAAGAAGATAAATCACTTTATCGTGACTGCCCAGAATGCGCTGAAGAAATAAAATGCGCTGCCCGAAGGTGTAAACATTGTGGCTCAGAGGTAGTGCCGCAGGAAATACCCCAAGTAGAACATGCTGCAATCTTAGATGAAAATGCTGACGGTCAGCCATGCAGTATCTGTAAAAGTAGAAGAACGCATGACCTATATAACGGTGTCGCTATTTGTAATCAGTGTAAAGTTTGGAATTAGTCTGCTACTTGGTTAATTCGATGACCTAATAGCATCAAGAAACGCTCTTGATGCTATCAATTTTAAAAATTAATAATCTTAAAACCTTATTACAAACCTAATCCCTCCTCGTTTAATAAGAGATTATCCTCCTTTCAAACCTTATCTAGGTTACATTCGGATACAGAGTCCTTTTAAGAAGTGAAATATAGTGGCATCACAGTCACTAGACAGATGTCTTAAGGATAAAAAAATGAAAAAACTTTGCTTTGTAATCACAAGTGTTTTGATGTCAAGCCACGCTCTTGCTGAAAGCAATACCTACATTCGTAACGGTAATATCTATAGTCATCAAGATCAGTTCTTTGCTGGCGCAGGTGTTGCTACTGGTAGTCAATTTTATAAGGGTCAAGATCACCAGACAGGTGCCTATCTCAATGGCGGCTACCACGGTGAAGACTTCAACGCCGATCTGTCCGGCATCAACTACCGCTTTTTAGGCACGAACGATAGTGCCGTTAATTTCAGTATCTTTGCCGTTGCCAATCCCGGCTTTGATGCCGATGATGCGGATATTTTAACGGGCATGAAGGATCGCAAATTCAGTGGTGATCTGGGTTTAAACGCCGACATTCATTTAGGAAATGGCACGCTATCAACCAAATTCCAACACGATGTCACCAATATTTATGATGGTTTTCAGGCTGATATCACCTATTACCATCCAATAAATGTAGGCTTCGGTGATCTGGTGCCTTATGCGGGTGTGCACTACTTCAGTAAAGACTTCGCAAACTACTACACAGGTGTGACACCATCTGAAGCTACGGCGCAGCGCCCTGCCTATCAAGCCGACGGCACCTTTGCCTATAAGCTAGGCTACGCTTTGGTTATTCCAGTCACTAAGCATTTAGATATTACTCAAGCCACAGGTTACTCGCACATAGGTGCCAACATGGCAGACTCTCCGCTAATAGACAGTAACAACCAGTGGGTTACTACCCTTGGCGTGAACTATAGCTTCTAAACAACCTGACGAGACAAGACCATGACACTTATCAGAAAAACGTTTTTATGTGCTGGATTAGCTCTGATGCTTTCAGCTTGTGCCACTTCCTACGATACCGAAAAGCAATTTTGGTCTTTCGGTAAAGGATTTGAAACCGCACAGATTGCACCCGATAGCTGGCAGATAAGCTTTGTTGGCAATACCAACACTGACCGCGCATTGGCCCGAAAGTACGTCATGCGTAAGTCAGCAGAGTTATGCAAACAAGCGGGTTATAACTACTTCACTTTTACTCACGAACAAACCGATCGTGATGCAATTGGCCAGTTTGGAGTAGGAGCGAGCGCGAGTAAGGATATCTTGTGGGGGAGTTCGACGATGAATCAAGAAACCTCTGTCATGGTCGAAGTCACAGGTTTACATAGCAAGCCAGAAAATGCGAGTTCCCGCATCTATGAAACAGATTACATACTTAACAATGTCAATGTGAAAAGTTAATTGCTCATCAAAAATGCACCAGTCTAGATTCTCGTTAGGTATCAAGGCTGGTGCGTTTTATTTATAAATCCCCCTGTTCAGCACCAATTCGTTAGGCACTCATTCGTATAGTGAGTTGAGTCATTCTGCCTCTATCTCTAAATCAACTCAGCAGATTAGATTACGTAGGCCTAGCCGCATTGCTCGCTTCAGCTCATGTTAAAGAAACAGACAAAAACGGCTCAAACCTCGCATTATACCAATCGTATAAAACCCCAACTTTAAACTTCAGCCTTGAATTTTAGTGACATGCGAGCCCCACCCAAGTCAGGAGCACGGCCAATACGTAATGGGGAACCCATCCAACAACCAATTCTATCGACAATCGCCAGACCCATGCCATGACCGGAATTTCCGCGGCTATGCTGACCACGCACAAAAGGTTTAATCACTTGAGCAGATTCCTGTTCATCTATGCCAGGGCCATCATCGTCAACGTGTAACCACGCAATCCCATCTTCCAATGCCAACATCAGCCGGATATTGGCACGGCCAAAACGCAGCGCATTACTGAGCAAGTTATTCACCTGCATTGACAAGTACTTAGGATCTGTTTTGATGTTCAACGGTATTGGGCAGGTGATGAGTTCCACTGAAAACCCTGGGTATACTTGGCCTTGATACTTTTCCAGCAACCAAGTATTAAGCTCAATAGGTTGCCAATCAGGTTGGATATTCGCCTCATCGAGACGGGCATAGCTGAGCAGTGTCATGACCAACTCTTCCATAGTGTCCAGATCGCGGTTCAATCGCTGAAAATACTTCACCCTAAGTTGTTCGCTTTGGGTTTCTTCTAACGCCGCAATACCAAATCGCAGCCGCGCAATCGGAGTTTTTAAATCATGGGAAACTGCCCGACTAAGCAATTTATTATCATCGATCAATTGCTGGATACGATCTGCCATGCGATTGAATTCACTTTCTATTGTGCCTATGTAGGACGCTTTACTGACCACAATTCGCTGCTGTAATTCTCCCATACCAAATGCTTGAGTCACCTTACTGAGATTAACCAGTTGGCGGATTAAAGGAGACACCCACACCAACAAAATCACCACCACACCGCCATAAAAAAGCATGGTATACAGCTTATTCGCGTTAAAACTCACATCGGCTGGCGTCACTATCTGGGTATTGATATTCAGCACCTGACCCGTTTTAGGCAATAAATAGTGCAAAGAGATACCGTCATCGGACTCCAGCAGTAATGATTCCCCTGAATAAAACTCTGTCTTTAGGGCTGAGGGTAAGACAAAATCCGCTTCATTCACCAAAGACAATTGATCTGCATTTCGCTGATTCCAGTTGTCTATAAACGCATTATTAGGGGTGGGATCGTTATCTAACGTTTGCGCCAGTGAGCCGCCCAGCAGTTTTAATGCCGCGAGGTGAGTTGCTGGGCTAGGCGTTTCATTATCAGGATCAATAAGTGTTGCAAATTCACTTATCGACCAGCCTAGGCTGGCAATGGCCACCAGCACGACCAACACCAGAGAAGTCATTAACTTCTTCATAAAGCTTGCTCGGCCTCATCGCGGCAAAACAAATATCCCTTGCCACGAATGGTTTTGACTTTATAGGGCTGACTCAACGCTTCCTGCAACTTCTTGCGTAAGCGCGATATGCGAATATCCACTGAGCGGTCTAGGCCATCGTATTCAATGCCTCGCAGTTGAGCCACCAATTCATTGCGGCTCACTATCGTACCCGCCTTCAATGCCAGCAGCCACAAAACATCAAACTCATTGGCATTCAAATCCAGCGGCTGTTTATCAATGGTGACTGATTTTGCCGTCGCATTTAACACTAAAGAATCAAACACTAATTGCTGCTTTTGCTCCTCATCACTCACTCGGCGTAACAGGGCCTTTATCCGCGCTAACAGCACCTGTGGTCGAATCGGCTTAGTGAGGTAATCATCAGCCCCAGCATCTAACCCGCGGATTTCATCGCCGTCCTCAACGCAAGCCGTCATAAATAAAATGGGCCCAGTATAAAATGCCCTGGCCTCCTTACACACATCGAAGCCATTCTTAACGGGCATCATCACGTCGAGTAGCACTAAGTCAGGCATCTCATCGGCTATCATCTCTAAGGCAAAATCACCTTGGCTAGCCACTGTGACTCCGTAACCGTGATCCAGTAAATAATCACTGATCCACTCTGCCAGTGAGGTATCGTCCTCTACGACTAAGATATGCTTTGCAACTGACATATTAGAATAACCTCCAACCGGACTGACTCTGTTTAGGGGCCTTATAAACCCATGTCACGACCACTTTAACTTGCGCGAGCGGTTGCACATCATCATTACGGATAAGACTAAAAGTCGCCGTTTTATCCCCTTCAAAACTATATTGATATTCTTGCAAAGCTTTGCCAGTCCAGCAGGTTAACTGGTGCTGACGGTCTGTCAGTATGAGGCAGTACTCGCCGCTAGCAGGTGTCTGCCATCGAAACAATACATCTTGATAGCAAGTTTGCCCTTTATGCAGTGCAATGCAGCGTTCTGGGGTTGCGGTAAAAATAACGGCATCATCCTGACTCCAAGCCCAAAAAGGCGCGCTCAGCATCACTACCGCTAACAATTGATAAAATCGGTTCATGCCCTCCTCCTAAAACACATAGCTAAGAGAAGCATTAAAATACGATGTATAACTCGCTTGATTGAAGGGACTGTCGGTCACTTCTTGGGATAACACATTGAAGCGATACATGGCCCGAAAGACAAAGTTTTCACTCAGCGGATAGGCAACCCCTAACTCCATGCCGTAACTGAAAGAGCTATCCGGTCGATACTCAGGAAAGCGTTCAGTGGCTTCTTCCTTACTGATCCCAAAAAGATAGCGATTCAAGGTGGCAGATGAGTAACCTACGCTCCCCAATACGTGAAAATTCCAATTACGAACCTGCCAGGACTTACCCAATCTGGCAGAACTTTGAATACCTTGATCATCATAATAATCAGATACTAACCTATACTGAAAAACATAGTTATCGCCCCAATAACGTGTGGCACGAAAACCGGCACCAACATAGAGAGAATCTTCCGATAGTAGATAAGCATTGCGGCCAGCTTCATCCAGCGTACTGGGATCCACATCAGGACGGGACCAAGAACCTTGTAAGTTAGCCAATAGCAGTTCTAATGACCAATCCTCTGAACTCCAAAGATTAAACCCCAGATTAATGCCATCTTGAGATTGATGGATCATCTCAACAAACAGCCCTTTGTACTGGTACATGCCACTGACTAACAGCGACAACTGTGCAGAACCAGAATCCGTTTGCCGAACATCGACTTGATTAATCCCGTAAACACTCATGCCCAGCTCAAAATCACCGCCGTCAGCAAGGCGATTAGTTCCTCCAGTAACACTGCTCGCAATATCTGATGCTGCAGCGGTTCTAGGAAGAATGCTCAGCGTTAACACAAGAAGCCAAAGAATACGCATGCCCATTTAATTCACATTTTTAGTCGTTATTTAGCGCTACATACTACAACAGTTTGTTGCAAGTCACTGCACAACCAGTATCATTTTTACGGCAATTGTGTGTCGGATAACAAGAGAGACCTATATCTCAAACAACTTGAATCCTGCATCTTCAAATTGTTTGGTGATACACACACCTCACATTGAGTTAAGGCACAAATGAGGCTCAAGCTAAGATGAAGTGGCGCTGTTAAGTTAACCGCTGTCAGTCATTGGCACACTGAATTATGGGCTAATGCATTTAAACAACTCGCACCTTAAACTGCTGCATCGTTTCCCTCAATGAATTAGCCTGCTTAGACAGTGACTCGCTGGCTTTCGCGGTTTCGTTAGCGCTGCTGAGTACCAACTCACCCGAATCACGAATCGCATTAATGCGCTCACTAATATCTTCGGCGGTCACAGCTTGCTCCTCACTGGCGGTCGCGACTTGAGTATTAGCCTGAGTCAGTTCAGTCAACGCATCTAAAATCTCAAATAAGTGCTGCTTGGCTTGATTAACGAGCAGTGATGACTCACTGATTTGCTTATCGTTATTGGCGAAGGATTCGACTGAGGATTTGGCATCTTTCACGAGTGTTTGGATAAGATCGCTGATCTCCTGCGTGGCCGTTTGACTGCGCGTTGCCAATGCCCGCACTTCTTCGGCAACGACAGCAAAACCACGACCTTGATCTCCCGCCCGCGCCGCTTCAATCGATGCATTCAAAGCTAATAAGTTCGTCTGCCCCGCTATCGCATCGACCACAGAAACAAAGTTGAGGATTTTTCCAGTACTCGCTTGAACCTGTTGAATAAGTTGATTCGAATACTGGGCGCTGGCAACCAACTGCTTCGAGATTTTTTCGCTAGCATCGACAACTTCACAACTTTCTTTCACTTTATGCTCGGCTTGTCCCGCTGAGTAAGAAGCGGTTTCTGCACTACTCGCCACTTCAGTGATCGTTGCTGCCATTTGGGTCATAGAGGCGGCGACTTGGTCGGTGTTATCCTGCTGCCTCAACATGGCCTCACGATTATTCTCGGCCACCGCATTAAGCTCAGTCACCATAGAGGCAATTTCTTCACTTCGAGCAATCACTTGGCCAACAGTTTTACTTAAGGTCCACGCCATTTGATTCATACTGACGGTGAGTTCGCCCAGTTCATCCTTAGAATCGACGCGCAGCTCTTGGTTAAAGTTACCCTGTTCCATCTTAGCGGCAGAATTACGTAACCGATTGATAGATTTGACCATGTATTGACTGCAAGCGATGCCAATCAATAAGCCTATGACTAAAGACACGATAGAAATAATCGTTAAGCCATAAATCGCCCTAAGCTCTTCGTCCTCAGTCACAGAAACCGCGGTTTGAGTCATTTGCTCTAACCGCTCAACGAACTGACTTAGCTCAGTATTAAACTCGTTTTGCGCAACCTCTAAGGATTCAACCCGCTTAGCTAAAGCGGCTGGTTCTTCTTTTTGCTGGATACCTGTGATGACAGTAGCAAGTAAAGCTTCATAGTCACCAAAACGTTGAATAATCGTGCCAATATCTTGATTTAGCTGCTGTGTTTTCTCACGTACTTGAGGAGTTTTAGCGTTTTTTAATGCCTCTCCAAGCATGGTTTGAGTCGAGAGCAACTCCTTGCTAATGTCTTCATTGTGCTGAACAACATCCGCAATAAAAGCCGCTAGAATGAGTGGGCTGGATACGGCGTCAACATCCGCGGCACGAAACGCTTTTTCTAGAATGACAGAGCTTTCAAGCTGCTTAATGGTGATGTCTGTCGATAGCCTGACTAATGGAATATTCTCTTCTGCAATGCCATGAATTTCCTCCGATACACGCTGCATCTTCAACAGACTAAATCCAGACAAAATCAAGATCAGCACTAACATCACCCCAACGAGGGCGATCATCTTATGTTTAATCCGTAAGTCTTTTAAAAACTTCACCATAAAACTACTCTCCAGCAAACACTGACAACGAAGGACGTCCAATTTAGGATAGTCGGAGTTTTAACTTTCTGTGGATGAATTAAGCGTAAAGTATTAGCTGAATTTAAAAGAAAAACTTAAACATTAGAAAAATCGCATCATAGCTAAGCTCAATGATGCGTTAGAGTCTAAAACCGTTTGAGGCGTGCGAAATATCTATTAGGCAACAGTTTGAACAGACCTTGGTGAAATTAGGCATTCAATACCACTGTCCAATACCAACGCCTCAACAAACTGCTAAAACTTGCATTCACATGGCAGATCACAGAAGATCCCTTGGCCTTTTTCATTGCCCTTAGCCTCGCCCATGACTCAACCTGCATCGCCTACGCCAAATACTGTGACTAACACAGCGACGAATACAATGGCTGACATTGAAACATCCCATGCCTCGGTGAATGCTATGCCTGATACCACAGTGACACTTGGCTCATCTGAGGCATATCAGCTAAATGCTCAGATTCGGTCGCAATTCCCAGTGTTAAATCAACTGCTTGATGGTTATCCCTTGTGTTATCTCGACACAGCAGCCACCAGCCAGAAACCGCAAATGGTGTTAGATGCCATGGCGCAGTTTTACGCTAACGACAATGCCAATGTACACCGTGCTGCGCATCAGTTATCAGCGCGTTCGACCTTAAGCTATGAGAAAG
This sequence comes from Shewanella sp. DC2-4, assembly GCF_013248875.1. Taxonomy (NCBI): domain Bacteria; kingdom Pseudomonadati; phylum Pseudomonadota; class Gammaproteobacteria; order Alteromonadales; family Shewanellaceae; genus Shewanella; species Shewanella sp. DC2-4. Next base: position 3,456,163 of record NZ_JABRVR010000002.1, read on the forward strand.
TGCGCGATCAGTTGCAGCAATTTTTGAAGGCAAAACGCCGCGAAGAAATCATTTTTACCCACGGCACCACAGAATCAATCAACTTAGTCGCCTTTGGACTGACTGCCCAATTAAGCGCTGGCGATGTGATATTAATCGACGCCGCCGCTCACCACGCCAATATCGTGCCTTGGCAGGAACTGGCGAAACGCACAGGGGCAATCATTAAACCAATCCCGCTCTGTCAGGATTGCCGCTTAGATATCATCGCCTATAAAACCTTGCTCGAGTTAAAGCCTAAAATCGTCGCCCTGTGTCATGTTTCCAACGCCCTAGGTACAGTCAATCCCGTGGCTCAGCTAGTGCAGTTAGCGAAAAAACAAGGTGCTATCACCTTAGTTGATGGCGCACAGGCAGTGGCGCATTTAACGCTGGATGTGACTGAAATCGATTGTGATTTTTACGTCTTCTCGGGGCATAAAATGTATGGTCCCACTGGTGCGGGTGTACTTTACGGCCGTTTCGACGCGTTAGATAATCTCGCGCCACTATTAACTGGCGGCGAGATGATTAAACACGTGAGTTTTGAAGCGACAGAATTTGGCAACCTGCCGAATCGCTTAGAAGCGGGCACGCCGCCGATTGCTGAAGTCATAGGTTTGGGCGCGGCCATTACATTTTTACAAACCGAGCTCATGCCGCAGGTTCAAGCTTATGAAGCAGAACTAGTTAACTATTTACAAAGCCAATTGCGCGCGCTCGGTGAAGTGCACTTATACGGCGCCTTTGATGACAATATCGGCGTCGTCGCCTTTAATCTTGCCGGCGAACATCACCAAGATGTAGGCATTTTGCTGGACCAACAAGGGGTTGCCGTTCGTTGTGGCCATCATTGTGCCATGCCATTAATGCAGAGCCTGAATCTTAAGGGCTGTTGCCGCGCCTCTATCGGTATCTACACCAATAAAGACGATATCGACCGCTTTATTGCCGCGTTAGCCTCGGTAAAAGACTTGCTGCTGTAATCCAGCATTTAGCCACTGATCTACGCCACTCATACGATGCTCAAGACAAGTTACGCTCAAGTAAGTGAGACAGGATTTAGCCCTATGACAGATTCAATCATGCCTATGCCAAATGAAGCCGATTTTCACTATTTAGTGCAAGATGCCGAAACCTTACTGGCGCGTTTTACCAATGCCCCTAACTGGCAGGAAAGATATCGCCAAATTATGTTGCTAGGGAAAGACTTACCAAGTTTAAGCCCTGAGCTTCGCATCGAGGCCGCTCAAGTAAAAGGCTGTGAAAGTGATGCGTGGATTTATCATCTAGAACAGGCTGGCAGGCACTATTATTTAGCCGACAGCGATGCCCGCATCGTTAAGGGATTGATCGGATTATTGCTTGGTGCCTGCCATGGCAAAAGCCGCGCTGAAATCCAAGCATTTGATCCTACAGCTTACTTCAAACAATTGGGCCTAGAAGGTCAGCTCAGCCCATCGCGCACTAACGGCCTTAACTCACTGGCAAAAGCAATGGTTGAAGCCACTCGATAATCATAACCCGAGGGTTTTCATTTACTGCGACAAGCGATAATTGAAACCACTCGGCAACAACAAATAATCACAACTCTTGCTCAGGGGCAAAGGCCAAAAAAGGGATTTAATCAAAGACTTCTACGCCCTAAAAAGGTATAAAGAAGTTACATTTGCGTTATTGATAGGAACCGAGCATGCCCATCAAGGCAGTCAATCACTACCGTCGTACACTCCTTAAAGGTCTTGGCGCAGCAACTCTGTTAAGTCCACTCGCCAGTTTACCTAGCTTTGCCGCCCAACAAAGGCGGATATATGTCGATGGTTTATCCTTCCTACCCGATGACTTAAGTGATGTAACCGCCGCTAAACTCGATGCCTATCTTTGCGATATTTCGGCTATTGAGACCATAGAACAAGCCGATGGCACTCAAAACTACAAACGCACTTATAAAGCTTGCATGGAAAGCATTAAGCAGGCCGCTAAACGGGTGAGTGATCATCCCGATATTTTGTTGCAAGGCCTGAGGGGACGAGATATTCAACGTGCACGCGACAGCCAGCGCACTGCGGTATACTTTCAAATCCAAGGCGCAGATTGTGTCGAAGAAGACAGCGAAGCTAACCAGTGGGCGCGGGTAGATGAGTTTCATCAACAAGGGCTACGCGTACTGCAACTCACCCACCATTACGGCAATACCTTTGCCGGTGGCGCCTTAGATAATGATGCCAGTGGCGGACTCAATAAACCACTCACGGCCCACGGGCACGAACTTATCGCCAAACTCAATCACGCCAATATCTTGATTGATGTGAGTCACTCCAGCGCTCAAACCGCTTTAGATGTCGCAAAAATCACTAAATCACCCATAGTGCAAAGCCACGGCGCAGCGCGCGGTATAGTAAACCATGCCCGTTGTTCCCCCGATGAAGTGATCCGCGCCATCGGCGATAGCGGCGGCGTATTCGGCGTATTTATGATGAGTTTCTGGCTTACCAATAATGCCGTGCCCACGATTGATGATTATATTCGACAACTGGAATACGTTATGCGTGTTGGTGGAGTGGACTGCGTGGCAATCGCGAATGACTTCCCGCTCCGTGGCCAAGAAAACCTACTGGCACTGGGTAATGACAACGCCAAAGGCATTAAAGAATATCAAGAATGGTGGTACAGCCTGAGGGCGAAAGGCGTGCTAGGTTTTGATGCAGAGCCAAGGCATGTAGTGATCCCCGAGCTGAATCATATCGATCGCATGAGCCGTATCGACGATGCCTTAGCCAAGGCACGCTTTAAATCTACTGACCGCGACCGTTTTATGGGTGGTAACTGGCAAAGAGTGCTCAACAAAGTGCTACTGTAAATGCCATTGTTTTATCGTCATGTTTAATTTACTTTGTCGATAAATTTACTGGCTTATCAGCTTGTTTCAGTCTTGGATATTCTATGCTGACCACTCTCGCTATTTTCAATTATCGCTCTCTGCGTGAAATCGTCTTGCCCCTAGGGCAACTCAATTTGATCACAGGGGCGAATGGCAGTGGTAAATCGAATCTATACAAAGCACTACGTTTACTCGCACAAACGGCGCAAGGCGGCGTTGTCAATGCTTTAGCCCAAGAAGGCGGACTCGACTCCAGCTTTTGGGCGGGACCAGAAAACCCCACCAAAAGTATGCTAGCGGGCGACACCGCCATTGAAGCCACCGTCAGGCAAGCGCCAAGACGCCTAAAGCTTGGCTTTGCCGGCGAAGATTTTAGCTATCTTATTGAACTCGGTTTACCCAAACCCGATTCCACCACGCTGTTTGGCTTAGATCCACAAATCAAGCGCGAAGCCATTTGGAACGGGCCTAAGTATCGACCCTCAACAGTATTGGTTGAGCGCCGTGGTCCTATGGTGAAGAGTCGCAGTGCTGACGGACAAGGCTGGATAACCTTAGGCGCACACCTGCAAACCGGCGACAGTATTTTTACGGAACTTGCCGATCCAGAGCGCAGCCCTGAAGTGCTAAAACTTCGCGACAGTATCCGCGCATGGCGTTTTTACGATCACTTCAGAACCGATGCAGAAGCGCCAGCCCGTCGTCCACAATTAGGTACAGCCACGCCAGTATTGCACCACGATGGGCGCGACCTTGCATCAGCAATTCAAACCATTTTTGAGATAGGTGATAAAACGGCTTTTGACCATGCGGTCAGCGATGCGTTTCCCGGTGCTGAGGTTCGCATTGAACCTCAAGAGGGCGGCATTTTAGTGCTCGCATTTCATCAGCATGGTTTATTAAGGCCACTCAATGCCAGTGAATTGTCGGATGGCACCCTGCGCTATTTGCTGTTAATCGCCGCCCTACTGACCCCAAGACCGCCAGAGCTTATGGTGTTAAATGAGCCAGAAACTAGCCTACATCCCGACTTATTACCTGCGCTTGCACGCTTAATCGCTAAGGTGTCGGAAGAGTGCCAGTTGTGGGTGGTTTCCCATGCTAATCGGCTTATTAATGCCTTAAGTCAATTTGAACACTGCAATACCTTGGCCTTAGACAAAACCTTAGGCCAAACGCAGATCCAAGGCCAAGACTTACTCAATACGCCCAGTTGGCTATGGCAGAATCGTTAACCTATAGCCTTAATCAATCGTAAAATACCGCGAGCCATAGGGTTTCTGAACTTATAGAAGTCGAAGCGACTCGATGTTTTTGATGGGGCGGAATCGTTAAGTAATCTCCAGGGGTTAGCGTAACGGGTTCACCTTGTTCAAATTCAAGCGTCGCCTCGCCTTTGAGCAGCATCACCCATTCATGTTGAGTTTGATCGTACCATTGACCTTCGGGTAGATACCCAAACCACCTGAAGATGCAGGATTCAGCGGGAATTTAACGCACTTTAGGCAAGACGGCTATTTGCAGACCTAGTGGACTAAGTTAAAAATAGCCAACACGGCATAGAGTGCGTTAAAACCCGCCGGGACGGAGCGCTTAGGGCACTCCACTTCCGTGTTGCATCAATTCAGAAGGTGGCCGACATTCTGTCATTGATGCGCCTTGAATTGAAGCACCCTAAGCGCTCTGAAACTCGTATCTTCAGGTAGCTTGGGTATATTGCCCATTGGAAACGATGCGCTCAATAGTCACAGTATTATTACCCGCCAGTTTTTCAAAAGTTTCCGCCGATAAATCTGTGGGTAATTTTGCAAAAAAGTTATCAAGCATTTTGTCTTTATTCCTCTGCTTTTATTAATGTGCCACTCTGATTAAACGGTATTTGGAGCAATCAAGCATTGAGAAACGAATCCATAAACCGCTATGATATGCGCACAGAAATACTCAGTTGCGATGAGTATCACTCAGATAAGCTTAATGTTTTACATATGGATATGGAGATTTCCCCCAATGTCGTTGTTTCGCGCACTCAAAGCCAAGTTATTTCCCTCAAACCAAACTAGCCGCGATCCAAAAGACATTCATCTTCAAACTGAATCACAAACACTCAGCCAAGAACAAGATTTAACGCAGGAGCCGTCAGTCGCTGCACCGCTATTCCAGCGCTACTTCAGCTTAAAAATCCATGCGACAAAGGCAGACGCGACTTCTTGCGAAGAAAATGCCGACCACGGCTTAACTCTCTATCACTACGATACGCCCCAAGTCATAGAACTCTTAGGCTGGGAAAACGCCAATGAATGCTGCGACTTCCACCATACCGAATTCGACCGCCTCGAAATCAGCAATCAATTCCCTTTCCCCGAGCAGCACTTTTGGCTCGACAAGGTAAAAGTGTGCAGTATCACCCCCAAAAAGAACAGCCAAATAAAGGCGTTGTGGCAAGTTGAGCTTAACAATCTCGATGCATTATTGATAAGCCACTTTACCCTAGATGCAGACAATATAGTGCAAGGCGATATTCAAGATTACGCCAGCCTAACAGGCCAACTGCACCGCACTTTTCACCAACTCAATACTGAAGATGGTGCGGGTATACTTAGAATCATCACCCAAAGCCCAGGACTTACCCAAGCCGTCGATTCAAACTATTTTGGCGAACGTAATGGCGTGACCCGTCAATTCAATGCCCTAGGTACCCTGTTATTTGAAGGCAACTTTATTAATGATCAGCAACTTGGAACACAAACGTGGTATGACCATGAGGGCAAGATCAATCAAATAGAAGATCGCCATCCCCAAGGTCAATTTATTCAATACTTTTATGGCAATGGTCAGCTTAAAGAAACCGCCGAACAAGATAGCAATGGATATTATATCAATACGTTAACTCGCTACTATGAATCTGGACAAATACAGCTGATCCGGCCCTTAGTGCAAGATGTTATCCACGGAATTGAAAAACAATATTACCCTGATGGTTCACTAGAAGCTGAAAGATATTACAACCAAGGCTATGAATATGAAGCCGTTTGGTATCATCCCAATGGAGCGATTAAACAAAAAGTGTTTAACGATGTGACGGGCAAAGTCATTGAAGAGTTTTACGACTCAGGTAAGCCTGCATGGCGTGAACCCTTCAATACCGAAGGCCAATTACATGGCGAACATGTAAAATGGTATCCCAATGGTCAACTTGAAGAAAAAATCTATTTTAAGGATGGTAAAGAACAAGGCATGGCCCTTTGGTATCATGACAATGGTCAACTCGCCCTTGAGATCTATCTTGAAAAGGGACTCAGGGAAGGTCTATTTAGAAGCTATTATAAAAGTGGCGTGCTTTCGGCCGAAGGCCAATATAAAAATAACCTCTCGGTAGCCCCTTTTATTGAATACCACGAAAACCAGCAAATTCAGATGTATTTACCGCACACACAGGGCAACCGTGATGGCACAGCTCGCTGGTTTTATGAAGATGGCACGATACGTACAATTTCTGAATATGAAGTTCGTGATGGCCAAGGCTACCTCAAAGAGTCCAGCTTTTATAATAACAAAGGGATCCTCGAATCCTATCAGAGTCACTCGAATACCCGCTGCGGCTATAATCTTGATAATAATCAAAGGGAATACTATCAAGAAGGTATCGCCGATACTCGCATCGAATACTATGAAGATGGCGCCATTCGCTGGTTACTCACCCGTACGCAAGGGGATTTATTTAGCTCAAAATCCTTGTCCCCTCAAGGTTTAATTTTAGAAACTGGCACAATCCAAATTACTAATGGTCGTTACCTCGATATCGGCCATTGGCAACGTTTTACGCCCCAAGGACAAGTGTACCGCGAAGCCTGGCTAGATGAACAAGGCCAACTGATAGAAAGCCGCCACTACTTTGATTTTCATGAAAATATAGCAACTCAGGAAGATGAAGAACCTGAATGGGATAGCCCAGAAAATCCTAGTTATGACTATGATGAAGACGATGCTGATGGGCAAAGTAACGGGCCAAATAACCGTTCGGATAACAGTGAACATCATGCTAGCAATAACGCATATTTATCTCGCCAGAAGTATCACGCACCCAATGGCAATACCACGACAAAACGGCCAGAAGATAAAACAATAGCAGTAGATGTCGCCGCTCACACCGAAGAACCCATATTGGCTTATCACTTAAAATTTGATGATGAAAGCAAGCTTTATGCAATGAAACGCTATCATCCCAATCGCCAGATTGCCGAAGAAGGTAATTTACAAATTCAGGGACAGGAGCAATTCTGGGTCGGCATTCACAATCAATACGATGAGCAAGGCAAACTCAAGCTTTCCGAAACCTATACTATGGCGGGCGAACCGATAGAGCACTCCACTAGCACAAGTAGGATAGTGTTAAATTAATCAAGCAGATTTGAATCACACTCGATAGCGAGGATAGGTAAGCCCAGATAAAACTTGGCTTACATTACTCACATTAACCGTCAGCTTGCGATAACAATTCCAAGCTTGATAGCACTAAATGAATCTAAGTCGCAGCACTAAAACTTAAGCCACGGCACTAAAACTAAAGTGCAAAAAAACTAAAGTGCAAAAGTGGCAATAGTCTTTTGAATACCCACAACATCCGTGCCACGCTTGAGTTCTTTGACTAAAGGTTCACTCTGGCCTGAGATCCAAATTTTAAGCTCGGCATCCATATCAAAATGCCCTGTCGTTTCCACTTCAAAATGGGTAATAGATTTATAAGGTATTGAATGGTAAGTAACCTTCTTGCCAGTAAGCCCCTGCTTATCAATTAAGATCAAACGTTTATTGGTGAAAATAAACAAATCGCGGATCACTTTATAGGCGAGTTTTAATTCTTCTTGAATGCCCATAATAGGCCTTAATTCTTCGGCTAATTCCTGTAAATCAACCTCAGCAGCATTACCGAGTAAACCGTCTAACAGTCCCATTTTAACATCCCTTATTATTGATATTATTTTCAATAAGATATCTGCTCATTACAGCATGTGCAATATAAGGCTTTGATGAAAATATGAGAGTGGCAATGGTGAGGGCAACATCAATGAGAGGTAAGCTGTTGTAGGTGCGCGGATGCAAGCTGAATAGGTGCTAGGAGCATTGCACTCGGGCAATGCTCCTAATGACAAATATTAAAGGTGCTTCTGGCCTCGCACTTGACGGTTTTCACCGACCACCATCATTTCGCATTTAGGACAGTCAAAGACCAGCTTGAGCACATCATTGCCGATTTCAAGCACCATAGGATCGGCCTTGATCCCTGGCACTTCTTTCGGACACAGATTGAAGTTAAAGCGTAGGCAATGCTTAGTGATCATCAATGGCACGTCTTCGGTGACGCCATTTTTCTCATAGGTATCTTGAATTTCAATCACGCCGTGGCGTTGATAAAAATCCTTGGCCTTTTCGTTGGCAACGTTGCCTAAGTAACTCAAATGCTTGACGGGATAGATTGCATCTTGATTATGCTTCCACGGCAGTGGACGCACATAGCCTTGCACACGGGCAGCCTCTAAGGCGGCCACACCATCACGGCGCAGACCATTTAACACTGATGCAGGCAAGAACCAAGCTTGGGCCGTATCGATACTAATGCTACGGGCAACAAAGTCGGTACTGCCGAGCTTACCCAGCTGAGTACGGGTATTTTGTAAGGTCTTATCGACATCTGTCGCAGGCGTCTTCTCGACTACTAAATTCACTGTGGCGGTTAGGCCATAGATATCCGTCAAGGTCAGCGCCAGTCCGTCTTGGGTATCGCTCAACCGTAAATCTACGCCGATAATCCGCTTAGAAGATTCTTTCGATAGCAGGGCTTCGAAGGCTTGGTTATGGTTACGATATAAAGTCATGCCGACCTTTAAATCCTTTGGCACCTGCAATATATGCAGTTTTAACCCTTCGGCACGGTTAACCCGCAGACCTTGCAGCTTGTCATCGGATTGTTTTGCCATAGCAAAATTCGCGGGGAAAAACGCTAAGCCATCGCCGTTATTAAACTCATGGGTAGAGCTCACTTGGATAAAGTCTTTACCTATGCTGACTACTTTACCGACTTCTTCGCCTATGTATTTGGGCGAGCGGAAATCTTTAATTCCTTGGCTACGTTCGTTAACAAAGTAATCTGTGCTGCCACGGTTAAAGGTCTTTTCAGGATCAGGGGTAAAACTATGTTCGCAGCGGCCGTGGGACGAAGCCTTAAACTCAGGGCGACGCGCCATAATCGCATCCAGCTTTTGGCGATAATGCGCGGTGACGTTTTTAACGTAACTTAAATCTTTTAAGCGACCTTCAATCTTAAACGAGCGAATGCCCGCATCGATGAGCGCTTCAAGGTTTTCGGTTTGGTTATTGTCTTTTAAAGACAATAAATGTTCGTTCTGCGCTAACACATCGCCTTGACGGGTTTTAAGATTGCCCGGCAAGCGGCACATTTGCGAGCATTCACCGCGGTTAGCACTGCGGTTACTAAAGGAATGGCTCAAATTACATAAGCCACTGTAAGCCACACACAAAGCACCGTGGATAAAGAATTCGAGCTGCATATTAGTATGCGCGGCGACATCACGGATTTGGCTTAAGCCCAATTCACGGGCAAGCACCACCTGAGAAAAACCAACTTGCTCTAAAAACGCCACTTTTTCTGGACTGCGGTTATCCATTTGGGTACTGGCATGCAGGGCAATCGGCGGCAAATTGAGCTGTAATACGCCCATGTCCTGCACAATCAGCGCGTCAGCTCCCGCTTCGTACAATTGCCAAATAAGTTTTTCGGCGTCGGCCAGTTCGTTATCCATCAAAATGGTATTGAGGGCGACGAATACCTGAGCATGGTATTGATGAGCATAAATACACAGGCGCGCGATATCTTCAACACTGTTACCCGCCGTTGCCCGCGCACCAAACGCAGGACCACCTATGTATACCGCATCGGCACCATGGCGTATGGCTTCGATACCGTAGTCAGCATTTTTTGCAGGCGCCAATAACTCAAGACGGTTATGGACGTGAGAAAGATTCTCGGGAGTGTATATCTCTGGCTGGCTCATGGCTTCACAGACTCAAAATGATCATTAACGAAAAGGACGGGAGTATAACAAAAACTCAAATACAGCTCTATCAGCAAATCATCAACTAATCCGCTTTACTTTTGTCAGCGAGGATAATGGCACAGCCGATCTTTGGGCCTCACACTTGCACCCTCAAGCCGAGCAGAGTATCTTTGCCCCGCATTGACGAATAGGCACTATTTATGACTGATTTTATTTACCAACCACCGACCACTCCTTGGCTCGATATTCTTTATCAAGATAAAGACATTATCGTCATCAACAAACCTTCAGGATTGTTGTCTGTGCCCGGTCGCGACCCCGCCCATTACGACAGTGTCTATGCCCGGGTAAAAGCAGAGCATCCACATTGCCAAATCGTCCATCGCCTCGATATGGCGACCTCAGGCGTGATAGTTGTCGCCCTTATTCGTAGCGCCGAGCGGGAATTAAAACGTCAGTTCCACGATAGAGAAACCAGTAAGACCTATTATGCAAGGGTCGCAGGCCATTTCAAAAATGACACTGGCAGCGTTGATTATCCACTGATCTGCGACTGGCCAAATCGCCCTAAACAGAAAGTCGATCATCTTGTTGGCAAACCGTCTTTGACTCACTACCAAGTAATGAGCCGCGCCAAACGCTCAACGCTGGTTAAACTGATGCCAATCACAGGCCGCTCACACCAATTACGGGTGCATATGATGGCGCTAGGACATCCGATTTTAGGCGATGGTTTTTATGCCGACTCACTGGCAAAATCCTTAGCGCCTCGACTATTACTACATGCAGCAGAGCTCACCATCAAACATCCCTACTCGGGTGTCAGTATGACTTTTAGCGCAAAAGTCCCTTTTTGTGAGCCTTTGGGCGAACAATGATCACTAAAATCAAATAATACGGGCAAAATAGGTAGCAATTCCCCATAAAAAAACGTAACTTTATGACAATTCACTACGTTATAGAGAGTTTATTTATGGATACCGCATTTCAGCGCGATCAACTCGATAATCATATCCTCGAAGCCCTAATGCAGGATGCCCGCACACCCTTTGCCGAACTCGCTAAACGCTTTAGCGTGAGCGCCGGCACTATCCATGTTCGGGTAGAAAAAATGAAGCAAGCGGGGATCATTACAGGTGCGCAGATCACGGTAAACCCTAAAGCCTTAGGCTATGACGTTTGCTGTTTTATCGGTATCAACCTTAAAAGTGCTGGCGATTACCCCGCAGCTATCGCCAAACTCAACGCTCTCGAAGAAGTCGTCGAAGCCTATTACACCACAGGCAACTACAGTATTTTCGTCAAGGTCATGTGCCAATCCATCGACGGCTTGCAACACGTGCTCATCAATCGCATCCAATCTATCGATGAAATCCAGTCGACGGAAACCTTGATCAGCCTACAAAACCCAATCGTCAGAGCGGTTAAACCTTAAACAGGAAAAACAGCAAACACCTACAAACAACATAACAAATACCAAAGTGTGATTAACATCTTTTTTACCGCAAAAGTGTTAACCATACGATACTTTTGTGTTACAACTTCATTGCTGCCGCCAAAGAGCGCAGCAGAAACTATAACAATTCAGCTACAGGCACGTTTAATAAAGTGCTGAAAGCATTAATTGACAAGGAAGAAGTTGTGAAGACAAAACTATCGATCGCTATCTCCGCTGCACTACTCTCAAGCGCAGCTATTGCTAACAGTGAATTTACATTTAAACCTTACTCTCCAGAAATAAGCGCGCATGATAAATATACTAAACCGCAAACATCAGCCACTAACCTCGATGCTCCACAACGTTTTATTGTTGAGATGGAATCTCCTGCACTAGCTAAGTATAGAGGCGGCATCGGCAACTTCGCAGCAACAGCTTTAAATTCGAAAAAAGAAAAACTAGATATTCAATCTACTAATGTCAAAAGCTATTCAAGTCACCTAGCTAAAGAGCAAAACGCTTTTGCTAGCAATTTAGCTAAAATTGCGCCAAATGCAAAAGTGGAACGTCATTTCCAAACACTTTTTAACGGTATAACAGTTGTTGGCCAAGGACTAAGTGTTGAAAAAATAGCCAAAATGCCTGGAGTGAAAGCAGTATACCCAGAGGCTATATATGAAACTAACATGGATGCATCACACCAAGTGATTAATACCCCAGCTATGTGGGAAGCCGTTTCCGGCATGGCTAATGCGGGCAAAGGAATGAAAGTTGCTATTATTGATGGCGGCATTCGTCCGGAAAACCCCATGTTTACCGATGCAGGCTTCACAGCACCCAGCGGTAGTCGACCATCGGATGACTACTGCTCGACTGTCGATGCTTCATTCTGTAACAACAAGCTGATCGTTGCGCGTTGGTCACAGCCAACATCACCTGTGTGTCCTAATGAATACATGAGTCCACTTAGCTATGGTGGTCACGGAACTCACGTTGCAGGTACCGCTGTCGGTAACAAGATATCAACTACTTATAAAGATATTCCCGTTCAACTATCTGGTGTAGCACCAGCAGCTTACCTTATGGTCTACAAGGCTCTTTACAGTAAGCCTGATTGCACAGGCGGAACCGGCTCTAACATCATGTTAATGGAAGCCTTAGAGCATGCTGTTAATGATGGTGCAGATGTAATCAACAACTCATGGGGGGGGAGTGCTGGTAGTGATCCAGCTAGCAGCCCATACAAAACCATGTTTGAAGCTGCAGAAGCTGCGGGGGTTGTTGTAGTTAGCGCTGCCGGTAACGATGGTAATGGTCCTCAAACTATCGGCTGCCCTGCTTGTATTGAATCAGGAATAACTGTTGCTAACACTACAACAGGGCGTTTTTTCGCTAATAGCTTTAATACCGGTGGTGATGATTTACTTGCTATCCCAAGTTCTGATGCAGTGCTTTCAGAAGATATTACCGCTCCAGTGATTGCGGCCGTTAATTTAGATGCTGAAAATGCCAATGGTTGTGATGCCTTTGCTGCGGATTCGTTCAAAGATGGCATTGCATTGATTTCTCGCGGAACATGTAACTTCTCATTAAAAGCCACAAACGCAAAAGCTGCAGGCGCTAAAGCCCTTGTAGTTTATAACAATGCGGCAGGTGCACCAACGACTATGTCTATGCCTGGTGAACCATTCCCTGCTGTCATGATTACGAAAGATGCAGGTTTAGCCGTAATTGAAGCCATGGGAGATGCTGCAACAACAGGTACGATAGTTGCAAAAACTAAACGCATCATGGTTTCTGAACTTGCTGATAACCTAAATAGCACCAGTTCACGCGGTCCTGATGGCAACCAAAATATTCTTAAACCGGATATTGCAGCACCTGGTACCAACATTCTGTCAGCTTTTTCTCCTGATGATGGTGGTGAAGACTTTAATATGATCTCTGGCACCAGTATGGCAAGCCCGCACGTAGCAGGTGCTGCAGCTATGATGCGTCAATTACATCCAGATTGGTCTGCAAACGATATTAAAACTGCTTTAACATCAACAGCTAAATTTGATGATATTTTAGATGATGATGCAACAACACCAGCCACACCATTTGGTATGGGTGCTGGACGCATGGATTTAGATGCTGCAGCCAAAGCTATATTAACGTTCGACAAACCATCAATCGCATCAGACTCTTGTGTTGGTCCATGTACTTTCACTCGAACGGTATATAACAAGAGTAATGCAAAAACATCTTGGAACTTATCAACTTCATCCGATAGTACAGGTATAACAGTATCACCTTCTAGCTTAGAACTTGCCGCAGGAGCCTCTGCCACGTTTACTGTAACCGTTGACTCAACTTTCGCAGAATATGGTGAGTGGATTTTTGGTAATGTAATGATAAGCAGCACCGAAGGACTGCAGGATGCTCACTTACCTTTGGCTGTGTTAGCTAAAGAGTCAAGTGATGCCTCACTGATTTCGACTATGAGCAAGAAAACCGAACTTAACGCAACCGATGCGATTCCAATATCAGTTGTGATAAACAATAACTCATTTGACAGTACAGTGACTATTACAGCGCAAGCACCAGAAGGCACGAAACTAACATCGAAAGATGATGTAAAAGTTAGCTTAGCTGGCGCGACGCAAAATGGTTTACAAATCAACGAAGATATAGGCAACATTACTTGGGTTGGGTCACTTAATCTTCCTAAAATGACGACAACTAAGGGCTCAGCTGGTTTCCCAAGCATAGTGAGTCTAGGGGTCAAACCAATTACTTGTCCAGAAGGTTGTGATGAACAAGCGTTCACCTTTACTGTGCCTAGCTTTAAATACAATGGGGTTAGCTATTCCAGCATCACTATGTCTGACAATGGTCTAGCGATTGTTGGAGGTGGAAGTGCAAGTGGTACATTTGCGAACAAAAAGCTACCTGATGGCAGCAACCCAAATAACATTTTAGCGCCCTTCTGGTCAGATTTTGATTTATCAGATAAATCTGCTGGCGATACTGGCGGTGGTGACTTAGCCGTTGGTGTATTCACAGATGATGATGGAGTTAAATGGTTAGCTTTAGAGTGGAATAAAGGCCAACTCTATGGTGATACATCAAATACACCTTATACGTTTAGCATTTGGATTAAAACAGGTGATACTGAAGAGGTTGTATTCAATTACATAAATATTCCAAATATGCCTTCAAACGTCACTATCGGCGCTGAAAATATAGGCGGAACAATTGGAACAACTTACCACTTTAATGGTGAAGGTGATTCGGTTGTAACAGGTAATACATTGACGCTGAAAAACACAACGGCAGGTAATGTTACTATCGACTATCTGGCTAAAGCGACAGAATTCTCCTTTGGCACTGGCGATATGGCAGAGGCTACAGAAGAAACCTCAATAGAAATTGATTTGCTCGCAAATGATATCAATCCAGATCAAAAAGTTGCTCGCGCATCAATCACAGGCAATGGCATAACCGCCAGTGCACAGCGTGTTTTGGATATTGCTCCTGTAGGTACATTGTCTAAAGCAACTGTAGTAGACGCACCTGCCAATGGTGCTGTCACTATCAGTGAAGCTGGCATTGCGACTTATCAGCCTAAGAAAGACTTCTTTGGCACCGATAGCTTCACTTACAGCGTCGAAGATGCCGATGGCAACGTATCAAAAGCGACTAAAGTGACTGTGACAGTTGCTAATGTCAATGATGCACCAACTGTCGCCCCAACAGGAGAAACCTTGCCTACAGGCCAAAAAATCACCGTCATGTCAAATGCTAAAGATGTCGATGGCGATGCACTCACCTATATTTGGACACAGACATCAGGTCCTACAGTGACTTTTGATCCTGCAGCAAAAAATATTAGCTTTACCCCAAAAGAGCAGGGAACCTATACATTTACTGTTATTGCGAATGATGGCACATTAAACAGTAATACTGGTGAAGTGACTGCGGTTGCTGCACCAAATAAAAATACAGACAATGGAGGAGGTTCACTCGGTTGGCTAACCGCCTTATTGTTACCACTGGCGGCAATGCGTCGTCGTATGAAGTAACGAGTTGTTGACACTAAAAAGGGAGCCTTAATGGCTCTCTTTTTCTATTACGCTCTAAAGAAATATGTCTAGGAACGTAGGCCTATTCCGCGCGAGACTAAGTAATACGCTAAGGTCCAAAGTGCGACACAGAAACCGATCATAATGGCGATGGATAATGGCACGCTGATATCGGCAAAGCCTAAAAAGCCGTAGCGGAACACGTTGATCATATAGACCACAGGATTGAGTGCCGACACGCCTTGCCAAAATGGGGGCAAGAGTGACAGGGAGTAAAATACGCCGCCAAGGTAAGTTAATGGGGTAAGCACAAAGGTGGGGATGATACTGATGTCGTCGAAACTTTTAGCAAAAACAGCGTTAATTAAGCCACCCAATGAGAATAGCACTGAGGTTAAAAATACCGTCATCACCACTAAACCTGCGTGATGTAAGCTAATGTCGACAAAGAACATGGCCACTAATGTCACTATCAGGCCAACACATAAACCGCGCGCCACGCCGCCGCCTACGTAGCCAGCAATCAGCACATAATGGGGCACAGGAGCCACCATCAGCTCTTCTAAATTACGTTGAAACTTGGCACTGTAAAATGAGCTAGCAACATTCGAGTAAGAGTTAGTGATCACCGACATCATGATCAAACCAGGGGCGATAAACTCCATATAAGATACGCCGCCCATTTCTCCAATCCGGCTGCCGACTAAGTTACCAAAAATCAAAAAATACAAGGTCATGGTAATCGCTGGCGGGACTAAGGTCTGGATCCAAATTCGCGTAAAACGATTGATCTCTTTACTTAAAATACTTTTAAAGGCAATAAAGTAGAGCTGATTCATGCTGAGGCTCCCTGAGTTTTCTTCACGAGTTCGACGAAGAGTTCTTCTAACCGATTAGACTTGTTACGCATCGATAGCACTTCAATATTAGCTGCGCTCAATTGGCTAAAGACATCGTTAAGATTATGCTCTTTCGCTACATCCACCTCTAAGGTATGAGAGTCGGTTAAGCGACAAGCCATGCCATCGAGCACGGGAACCATTTCAGTATCGCGACGAAGATCGAGAATAAAAGTCTCCATATTCAGCTTACTCAGCAACGCCTTCATGCTAGTGCATTCCACTAAAATACCTTTATCGATAATGCCGATATTACGGCAAAGCATTTCCGCTTCTTCAAGGTAATGAGTGGTCAGGATGATCGTCACACCCTGCTGGTTTATTTGTTTGAGAAACTCCCACATAGAGCGGCGCAGTTCAATATCCACACCTGCGGTAGGTTCATCTAAAATCAATAATTTAGGTTCGTGCATCAGGGCGCGGGCGATCATTAACCGTCGCTTCATGCCGCCAGATAATTCCCGCGAAGGGCTATTGCGCTTTTCCCACAGATCCAGTTGGCTTAAGTATTTTTTGGCACGCTCAAGGGCGATAGGTTTTGGCACACCATAGTAACCCGCTTGATTCACCACAATTTGCAGCACGGTTTCGAACTGGTTGAAGTTAAACTCTTGTGGTACTAAACCAATGCAGAGCTTGGCGTGTTCTAGCTGCTTATCAATATCATAATCAAAGACTTTGACCGTACCTGAACTCTTCTGCACTAAGGAGCTAATAATACCAATCGTGGTGGATTTACCCGCACCATTGGGGCCGAGCAAGGCAAAGAAATCCCCTTGATTGACGGTAAGGCTGATGCCTTTGACCGCTTCTACGCCGCCTTTATAGGTTTTTTTAAGCCCTTCGAGTACCAGAGCATGGGTAATATTCGCCATATTTGTACCGATCCTTACACATTAGAAAGTAATAAGATGGTGCTAAAAAACACAATTACAATGATGGGTTGCAGAACTAAAGCAAAAAATTAGCTAATTGATTGAAAAGAAAAAATTTAATGATTCAATCATTAATGCTTTTTATATTGCCGCAAAAAGCAAAACTCCCGCCTGTTGCGGGAGTTTTAAACTGTATCGGACACTTAATCGAGTGGTACGACTTTGGCGATATAAGGTAGATTGCGATACTGCTCAGCATAATCAATACCATAACCTACGATAAACTCATCAGGGATAGTAAAACCGATAAAATCGACCTTCACATCCACTTCACGACGCTCAGGTTTATCCAACAGGGTGCACAGTGCAAGACTCTTAGGCTCCCGCAGTAACAACATCTCGCGCACTTTGCTTAAGGTGTTACCTGAGTCAATCAAGTCTTCCACGATCAATACATCGCGACCGGCGATATCTGATTGCACATCTTTCAGCACTTTCACATCCCGTGAGCTGGTCATAGTATTGCCATAACTGGAAACCGACATAAAATCGATTTCAACATGGCCTTTGATGCGGCGACATAGGTCAGCCATAAAGACCACTGAGCCTTTTAACAAGCCTACCATCAGCAGACGTTCACTGTGGGCATAATGGGCATTGATTAGCTCGGCCATTTGATCCAATTTCTGGCTTATCTCTTCAGCAGAGATCATCACTTCGGTGGTGTGTTTCATATAAGTCTCAATTGTCGAGGTCGCGGTTAGACTGTTTGTCATAACCCCAGCGACTCGTTAATGCATGGTCAACGCCCAAATGATCGAGAATTCGAGCGACCATGAAGTCTACCAGATCTTCTACCGATTTGGGATTGTGATAAAAGCCGGGTGCAGCGGGCATAATGGTCGCGCCGAGGCGAGAAAGGCTTAACATATGCTCTAAGTGTATGGCACTAAAAGGAGTTTCCCTAAGTACTAGGATAAGTTGGCCGCGCTCTTTAATCACCACATCGGCGGCGCGTTCGAGTAAATTATTACTCATTCCGGTAGCAACTGCCGCTAACGTCCCCGTAGAGCAAGGACAAATCACCATTTGTTTAGGTGCAGCGCTACCCGATGCAGGCGGTGAAAACCACTCATCTTTGCCTAATACCACTAACTCGCCAGCAATAATCACGCCTTTTTCGTGCAGCAAAGCCAACAGCTGGGCATGGGCTTTGTCACTGTTGGCGCTTAACTGTAAGCCGTGTTCCGTCGCCAATACCACTCGAGCTGCACTGGAGATCATCAAAAACACTTGATATCCCGATACCAACAGACACTCGAGTAACTTAAGCCCATAGGGAGCACCAGAGGCGCCCGTCCAAGCTAAGCTAATCGCCTTAGTCGACTTTGCGTAGGCCATCTTAGCTAACCTGCTCTACAGTTGAAGCCTGTTCTAATGCGGCCAGCAGCTTCTTATGTAACCCACCAAAACCACCGTTACTCATCACCACTATGGTGTCGCCTGCTTTGGCGGTTGCTGCGACTTTCGCGACCACATCATCAATTTGATGTAACACAGTCACAGGGATCACCGCCGCTTCCATGGCTTCTTTCATATTCCAGTCGATGGTATCAGCTTGATATAAAAAGGCTTCGTCGGCTTGCATCATAGAAAAAGCTAAAGTGTCTTTATGGACACCGCTCTTCATGGTATTTGAGCGCGGCTCGAGTACCACAGTAATTTTGCTCTGCCCAACCTTAGCCCGCATACCTTTTAACGTGGTCGCAATGGCCGTCGGATGGTGGGCAAAATCGTCATATACGCTCACACCGTTAACGGTTCCGAGTAATTCGAGTCGACGCTTAGGTGGCATAAACTTAGCTAAAGCTTCAATTGCAGCACTCGGCTTAACGCCAACGTGACGCGCGGCAGCAATGGCCATCATGGCGTTTTCAATATTGTGCTGACCAATCAAATCCCATTCGAGAATACCTTGAGACTCGCCATCAAAAAACACTTCAAAGCGATGGCAATCATCACTTAACGCTTTGCCATACCAACCGCTGGTCGATTCGGCTAAATGGTAGGTTTCTTGCTCACTCCAACACCCCATATCAATCGTTTGCTTAACGGCATGGGAATCGGCGGGCCAAATGATCTTGCCTTCACCAGGAACGGTGCGAATTAAGTGGTTAAACTGTTTTTGAATCGCAGCCAGATCAGCAAAAATATCGGCATGATCGAACTCAAGATTGTTGATCACTAAGGTACGCGGATGATAATGCACGAATTTCGAACGTTTATCGAAGAAGGCACTGTCGTATTCGTCGGCCTCAACGACAAAGAAAGCGGTCTTGCCTAAACGTGCCGACACACCAAAGTTTTGCGGTACGCCACCGATTAAGAACCCAGGCTCATAACCACAATCATCTAAAATCCAGGCTAACATGCTAGAAGTCGAGGTTTTACCGTGAGTGCCAGACACTGCCAGCACCCAACGCTCAGGCAAAATATGATCGGCTAAAAACTGCGGGCCAGAGGTATAAGGGATGCCAATGTTCAACACGGCTTCCACACAAGGATTACCCCGGCTCATGGCATTACCAATGACAACTAAGTCAGGATAGTGCCCTGCTTCACCCAGCTGGCTAGGATCAAAACCTTGAATAAGCTCAATGCCTTGGTCCTCTAGTTGCGTGCTCATTGGAGGATAGACATTGGCATCCGAGCCCGTCACTCTGTGCCCTTTGGCCCTAGCCAATAACGCTAGACCACCCATGAAGGTTCCACAAATTCCTAAAATATGTACGTGCATACCGCTCGCTCTGATGTGTTGAATTCACCGCCATTCTAATCCATCGGGAGACAGATTGGCAGGTAACAATCGGTGAAAAGCACTGCAATCACAAATGACAGTTTTTAAATCCGTGGATTTCACATTCAAGTTGCAGAACTGAGATTTTTAGATAACAGGTCAACTAACACAAGGCCGAAAACTGTCGCAATGGAGGTCCTAACGTAAGTCACGGTAGAGCTGAGCGTGCTGGCTACGGTGGCGACTAAATAAGAATTGACGTAACGCTTCACGCTCTTCGGTTTCGGCCTGAAACTTAACGAAAGCCAGACCTTTCTCGCTACGAATAGGCTCGATATCGACGCGCATAGTCTCGCCATTGGGCAATTGTAATTGCAAGTCTTTACTGCCTAACAATTGTTTAAATTGCTGCTGTGATTTAGCACGAATGGCCATGCCAGAACTAGATAGCGAGGCAACAGACCATTGCTCACCTTGATCGTGGTCGAATATCCACACATCATCGGCTTGAGTTAACCGCCAACTGCGCTCCACTCCCGAGGCATCTAGCACTTCAGGTACACCTAAAGTGGGTTGAAACTGACCAAAGTCATCCACTTTCATCAGTAGCGGAAACCAGAGTTTATAGGGTCCGACTTCGGCCAATAGAGTGAGTTTTGCCTTACCGAGAATCGAGGCGATAACTTGCGGTACTTCAGTTGTGACTGTGAGCACGTGATTGACTAGGGGATCGTTAGTCAAGGCTGTGCCCACACGAGTCGGCGAAAAAAGTTCGCTAAAACAAGCAAGCTCCTCCGCGGATAATCGAGGTTCATCCATCATGATAAGTCCTCCCGAGTTAAACTCCTTACCCCAAAAAGTACCACCAAAGTATGGGATTGTACATTTTTACACCAAAACAGTGGCAAAAAACGGAATATATGCTAGCAAGGCTAAATTCAAGACTCTATTAGCCATTTGCGCTATTTAACTTGGAAAATGCAGTGGATTGTTATTCCTCGCTTTTTAAACTGCTGGAAGGTGGAGCAAACAAGATACGCAGTCGTTGTTTAACACTCAAGCCTGTCGCTGTGACCTCTGCAAACATGTCTCGCCATTCACTAAAAGTCACTTTAAAGGGATTAAAACTATTCACTGGCTTAGTGATGCCGTAAATCACAGTCTCTACCTCGGGCTCAAAAGTGCCAAACAGCTTGTCCCAAATAATCAGCACACCCGCATAGTTTTTATCTATATATTGGGGATTACGACCGTGGTGCACCCTGTGATGTGATGGAGTATTGAAGACCCATTCCAGCGGTCCGAGTGATTTAATCGCTTGGGTATGCACAAAAAATTGCAATCCCAGATTGAGTAATACCACAAACACCACCCAGTTTGGATCGAAACCTATGACCACCAGCGGTAACCAAAATACCCACATGCCTGCAAAGGGATACATTAAACTCTGACGAAACGCAGTGCTAAAATTCATATTCTCAGAGCTATGATGCACCACGTGAGCCGCCCACATCCAGCGGACTCTGTGGCTCGCCCTGTGGAACCAGTAATAACAAAAGTCCTGCGCGACCATCAAGGCAATAAAGCTCAATGGGCCCATTTCAATATCGAATAACTTCCAACCAAAAATCGCCAAATACAGCTTAGCGATCAGCAAACCAGTGAGCAGATCGGCACCTTGGTGCATGGCCGCGAGGCTGAAATTACACAGCACTTCTTGGCCGCGATAACGTGCACTTAACGGTAGCTTTTGTCTTTTATCGCCAAAGTACCATTCCAGCAAAATACACACGAAAAACAAAGGTGCAAGCACCAGCAGTAACAATTCTGGGTGCTGGATCAGCGAGGCGATATCCATATAAGATCATCCTGTTCTATTTTTATTTTATGATTATTTTTATTGTTACTTTTATAAAAACTCTGACTACATTCTATAAACCGCATTCAACGCCACAACGCAGGCAGCTGCGATCCGTTAGTCGCCGTTAGCTACCAGCGAGCATAGTGATCTTCGGCGAGTCCCAGAACATTATTTAACTGGTAACTGTGCCCTTGATTATCGGTAATCGTGCCACTGAAATGACCGATGAATTGGCGGAAATTACTCTTAAGCAAGAGCAAATTACGCTTTTCACTGCGACAATTGCGCGCCGCAAACTGCAAATCCACTTGGCCATTTTGACTGTAGACTCGCCAAACCTCGGCGCCGAGCGTGGCATGGCGATCAAACTCAAATTGCACTGGCCCGAGTAAATGACGCTCGCCATTAATCCAAAAGACATTTTCAGTAGCCCCAGTTTCATTAACACCCGCCGCTAAATTAAGCCCCATAATGCCCTCATGGATCCGCGCGTTAATTGACGCCCAGCGCCAACTGGTATCACGGCGCATGTAACCCGCTGAAAAGTCATAGCCTGCTAAAGCTTGATTCAGCGGCTGCGGCTCATGACCCACAGTCAAACTACCTTTAACGGTCAAACCATTATGCTTTTGTGTGTAAGTCCAGCCGTTGTATCCAGTAGGACTACACATAGCCATAGGCAAACTTAAGGGGGCTGAGTGTAAAGTCACATCGGCTTGAATATTTTTAGTTTCAATCACTAACCGCCAACCGCCCTCTACAATCTCAAAGCTTAACTGCGCCCCTTTACGGCCAATACTACTTCGGCCCTCGGCTGGCGATGGTGTCATCTGATAGCCAAACCTCAAAGGTTTTAACCAATCAAGCTGGGTGAGTGTGTTGGTTTTTATGTCGTATAAATAACAAAAAGCACTGCCGACGTAGGCAATATCGGCAAGCGCGATGCCTAGGACATAACGCGGCGTGACCAAAGAGACAAACTGAAATTGTTTATAATCGAAATGCTTAGCCCACGCTGAAGCAGGTTTATCCATAGTATCGAAATAGGCAAAGTCCGCTAAACCTAAGGTTTTGACTATGCCATCGAAATGACCGAAATGGGGTAACCCCTTCGGATTGATCAGGTTATCTGGGGCGATTTGCGTTGCTATCGTTAACATGACTAAGCCTTACAAAAAGGACGCGGGAGCATCTATGCTCTCTCATTCTAAACATCGAATTTTTACTCTAACCTGTCCCCCATTGCATTAAAAGAGTGCAAGGACAAAATGTTGTCATTTTGTTGCCAGCCAGTATTCGGTTTAATGTTTTAAATTCCTTGTTTGTAAAACGATTAAAGCGCCTAAAGGCGCTTTAATCGTTGGATAAGGAAAGATTAGAATCGGTAGCTAATACCAAAGTTGATCCCCTGTAATTCAAGCTCTTTCATCGGGATATATTGGTATTCCAAATTCAAACCGAATCCTGACTTAAATCGATATTGCCAGCCTGCAGCGCCATAAAAACCGACATCATCCGAGTCCATATCTTGTTTATCTATCTCATAGCTGACTTGAGTGTAAGCAGCGCCTAATTTGGCATACAGGCTGTTACCACGAGACAAAGCATACTCACCGTAAGCGGCGGTTCTAACACCTTGGTAACGTAAATCTTTTATCTCACTGATGACGCTAACAAGCGCACTCGCCACCCCACCTGAACCCGCTAAATAACCCGCCTCAAACCCAAAATGCTCGTTGAGCATATAGCGGTAATATAAGTCGCTGGTTAAGGTGTCACCCGCATCATATTTACCGTTCTTAGTTTCAAATTCTTGGGTACCGTAACCTAAACTACCACCCAGTATATGGGCAGAATCGCCCGCGAGCGCATTGGAGCTCATCATGCCTGACGCCAGCATCAGGCCAACAAATAACGAAGTGAATGATATTTTTTCCATATTTAACCTGCCTTCCATGCCTTGTAACTATGCGAATAAATGATGTGAATGCACAGAAAACACGGATGTGAATAATGAGCACAAGATATTAGCAATAAAAGCTGTACCTCAACTGAATCACGCTGTTCTGTGGCATCAAAAGTGATTTCTGGTATGCTGTAGCCACTTTTACTTGTACGAGAGATCCCATGAAACGGCTATTACTGACCTTGACTTTCCCCCTGCTCTTCGCGGGCTGTGCCAGCCAAAATCCGACTCATATGGCTTTCAGCCCTCAAGTGCCCAATATCAGCCAACAAACGGCGCAACTTGTACCTATCGCTCTTGAAACGGTAGATACACGCACAGTCGATTATGTTGCTCGTTTTATTGAAGAAGGGACAAAAACACGTTTAGTTGGCCCGAGCGAACCGCCTAAACTGTTACTTGATGAAGTATTCCGCGCAGGTTTTGCTCAAGCAGGCTACCAAATCGACCCAAGCGCAACTAATTCAGTGCAAATTCAATTAGAAGAATTGCAAATGGATATCACTAAAAAGACCTTTGGCTATGAGGCAAAACACAGTGTGTTAATCGCAGTTCAAGCCAAAAACTCCACCCAAGAGCTGGTTAAACGCTATAAAGCCAAAGGCACTTTAAAAGGTCCTTTAACGCCCGATTTTGCAACCTTAGAACTGGATATGAACAAATTGCTCGGCCAACTTACCGGCGAGATTCTAAACGATCCTGAGCTTAATCAGTTTCTACAAAAATAACAGCGTCAGTTTATTATAAGGAAATCAATATGCTCCGTTGGATATCAGCCCTCTTACTCATCTTTATGAGTCATCATAGCCTCGCACTCGACATTCAGGCCGATACCTTGTATCCCAGAGTCGAATTTGATACTAGCTTAGGCAAAATCGTGGTCGAGCTAGATAGAACTCGTGCACCAATCACTGTCGATAACTTTTTAACTCATGTCGTTAAAGGCGAATACGACAACACAATATTTCACCGCGTGATCAGTGACTTTGTGGTGCAAGGCGGCGGACTCACCCCCAAGTATGAAGAGCTGCCTGAGGGTAAGCCGATAGTCAACGAATCAGGAAATGGCCTAACAAATAGCATGGGCACGATCGCCATGGCACGTGAAAACGAGCCGCACTCAGCCACTCGTCAGTTCTACTTTAACGTAGCCGACAACACTAAGCTCGATCCCTCTAAACGTCGTTGGGGTTATGCCGTATTTGGTGAAGTGATTGAAGGTAAAACTGTCCTCGAAGCTATGGCTGTCGTTGAGACAGGAACTAACACTAAGCTCAATTGGCCCGATGTTCCTGTTACCCCTATCATATTGAAAAAAGCCAAGTTATTACCAAAACAGTAATCAAAATATAATTTCGAGCAAAAGCGCTAATTTTGCATCTATACTGTGATAGTAAACAGAAAGGAGGCAAACGATGACGGCAACTGAGTTCATCGATAATAAAGCGCCCCAACTCGCCTTCTATGGAAAAGCGTTTTTGAGTGAAGAACTCGACTTCCATGAAGTGCAACTTTACTTATGGGACACGTTAGAAGAATGGCAGCAACTGAATTCGACTGGCGAAGCGCAAACTGAAACTGAAAAAGTGTTTTGGCACTTGCTCCACAGCTTTAACAGGTGGCCTGACTGTGTGATCCGCGGTAATCAATATCTGCGTAAGCAAGTAAATGATTGCTGTGACTATCTTAGTTTAGGCGGCCGAGTGCCGCAGGGATGCATCGGGATAAGACCTTAAGTTCAGCATTCCTATCGATAAAAAATGGCCCTGTAATAGGGCCTTTTTTATTTCGTAAACCAATTCCTCGTGTGTACATTATTACGCTCTCCTTACTATCAAGATCTATGCTAGCGATAAAGATAAGCGGTAAACTTTTAGCTACAAGCAGTTAACTCTCGAGCCATATTCAACCATCTTATAGTGCTAAACGGGACTCCAAAGTAAAAGGAATACCATTAGCCCTTGAATCCTATGGCACCTTACCCGTAAGCTAAGCGGATTAAACACTTAGACTCATGCCTATGTCCGCAACAGGTTTTATTCAACGTACACTCGATGCCCTCAGTGTCTATTATCACAAGCGGGTTTTGATCCTGTTATTACTGGGTTTTTCTGCTGGTCTACCATTAATGCTAGTATTTTCAACGTTATCCTTTTGGTTGCGTGAAGCTGGTGTTGATCGCACTTCAATCGGTTATTTCAGCTGGATAGCCTTAGCCTATGCGTTTAAATGGGCTTGGTCACCCTTAGTCGATCGGCTTTCATTGCCGCTGCTAACTCGATTTCTAGGCCGCCGCCGTAGCTGGATGCTGTTCGCTCAGTTGTTATTGGTTGGTGCCATCTTAGGCATGTCTTTTAGTGACCCTCTCAAAGATCTCGAGCGCTTGGCACTGTTCGCGTTAATGGTCGCCTTTGCCTCAGCCACCCAAGATATTGTTATTGATGCCTTTCGGATTGAATCAGCCCCAGAAAAGATGCAAGCCGCACTAGCAGCGGCCTATCAAGTGGGTTATCGCAGCGCCATGATTATCGCCACCGCAGGCGCGCTAACCATAGCGGCTTGGGTTGAACCCGGTAACACGGCATACAACTTAGTGGCATGGCAAACTTCTTACCTGATTATGGCGGGCTTGATGTCTGTTGGGATTTTGACCACGCTTTTTAGCCGCGAACCCGAAGTCGATACCCGCGCCGCCGATGCCACTGAATTAGCGCTAAAACAACGCTTAAGTGCCCGTTATCCTAGAATTATCGCAGCGGGCATATCTTGGGTATATACGGCCAGTATTTTACCCTTTATCGACTTTTTCAAACGCTATGGCCGCAGCGCTATCCTCATCTTATTACTGATTTCTTGCTACCGGATCTCGGATATTGTGATGGGGATTATGGCGAACGTCTTTTATGTGGACATGGGATTCACTAAGGAAGAAATTGCCTATTTAAGTAAAATCTATGGCCTGATCATGACCTTAGTCGGCGCAGCCTTTGGCGGCGTTCTGTTAGCTCGCTTCGGAACTATGAAAATCCTTTTCCTCGGTGCCTTACTGGTTGCCGTAACCAATCTGCTATTCGCGTGGCAGGCAGTGATTGGCTACAACGTGCCCTTTTTAACCTTTGCTATTTCAGTGGATAACTTCAGCGCTGGGATAGCCACGGCGGCATTTATTGCCTATCTCTCGAGTCTCACTAGCAACGGCTACAGTGCAACGCAATATGCCTTACTGTCTTCGATTATGTTGCTTTTCCCTAAATTTATCGCGGGCTTCTCGGGCGCTTATGTCGACGCATTTGGTTATGTGAACTTCTTTGTCGCCGCCAGTGTTATTGGCTTTCCGGTGTTGTTTTTGGTTGTCTTAGTCAACAAGTATGCGCCGCATCCAAGCACATCATTAATGGATGATTCGTCAAAAAGTGCACCAACAAAATCGGATTAAGGTCTCATAGCACTTATGCCATCAATATAAAAAAGCCCTCACACCTTAGTGTGAGGGCTTTTACATTTAAAGACGAAATGGCAAACGCGATACTGCATCACGTTAAACCAATTCTGCTCGATTAATCTTTAAAGTTATCAAATTGGAAAGGCTGGCCTAACTCAGACTCACGTGCCAACGCCATGACAGCTTGTAAATCGTCACGTTTTTTACCTGTAACTCGTACTTTCTCGCCCTGAATAGACGCTTGCACTTTAAGTTTGCTGTCTTTAATTAGCTTGACCAGTTTTTTAGCAATTAAGGTTTCTATACCTTCTTTAAACTTCACTTTTAGGGAGAAGGTTTTACCGCTGTGGATGGCTTTCTCATCGACTTCCATCGAAGACGGATCCACATTACGTTTGCTCAGTTGCATACGTAAAATGTCCACTAATTGTTGGCATTGGAAGTCATCTTCAGCGGTTAACGTGACCACATGGTCCTTATATTCCACGTCAGCCGTTTTACCGCGAAAATCGAAACGTGTCGCCAGCTCACGCTTAGTATTATCAACCGCATTACGCAGTTCAACTTCATTCACTTCTGACACAATATCCATTGAAGGCATAGTTTTTATGTCCCATATCAAATTAATATGCAGCTAGTTTACCCACACACAGGCCTAAGTTGAAGGTAAAGCCTAGAATAAAAGCGTAATCATGGGTGACTTTAGCCACACATTTTCCTATCATTGCCCCACTCTAAGCTAATACAAACATATTTGTGATAACTAAAAATACCCTATTTAAGCTGGCTTTAGCCGTAGCCTTTGTCGTGATCAGTTATCTGGTATTTTCCAGACCAACCTATTCGCAAAGTATTCCGAATATCGACAAGGTAGGCCATCTTGGGAGCTTTTTTTGCCTCTCCTATCTCGCCTATCTTGCTTTCAAACCTAAGTGGTATTGGTTATCTCTCACACTGGCAAGCTACGCCATTTTAATTGAGTTAGTGCAATCACGTTTGCCCTACCGTAGCGCTTCTGTGGGTGATGTTATTGCCGACTTTTCGGGTATTGCACTGTTTTACTTTTGCAATTGGGCCTATGGCAAATACTTCCGCGCAGCGCAATTACGAGAAGATTAACTCAGGCGCTTCAAACTGGTACTGATAACAGATACCTTAAGGCTACAGATATGACTCATGCTGTGAACATAAATCGCGTGGTGGATATTGCGATTTTAGGTGCTGGTGCCGTTGGACAGCTTATTTGCCACCAACTGACGACAGCGGGCATGGGTGTTGGTCTTATCGGCCGCGATTCAATTGCATCTATACAGCAGACACTTAGCGTCACTCCATTAGCGCCGGCCAATGATAATCAACAGAAAACACAAGCACTCCAGTATTCTGTGCCTATCTTAGCGGCCAATGCGCTCGATAATATCCGCCTCGTGATTGTCTGCGTCAAAGCCTATCAAGTGCTCGATGCACTTTTGCCCTTACTCAACCAACTGCCCAGACAATGCCACATTTTGTTGTTACACAATGGAATGGGACCTCATTTAGCCCTAGCGCCGCTAATTGATGCGCAAGCTGATGGCAGAGGGCTAAGCCTAGGGACAACTTCCCAAGGGGTGTTACGTCAAGCCCGTTGGCAAATTAGGCAAACTGGACAAGGGCTAACTCAATTTGGGCATTTTGCAGGTACAGAGCTCACTGAGCATTATCGCAATGCTTTACTGGCGGCTATCCCAAACAGTGAATGGGTGGATGCCATTGTGCCTTGTCTATGGCAGAAACTCGCCGTTAATGCCGCGATTAATCCACTTACAGCACTATATCAATGTCCTAATGGCACACTCGCCGAGCCAGGTTTTAGTGACATGATTAAAGGCATTCTCGACGAGTTAGTCACGGTTGCCACACTCGAGGGCGTGCCTCTCGATAAACAATTGTTACACGACAGGGTCTATCAGGTGATCCGCCTCACTGCGGGGAATTCCTCATCGATGCACCAAGATATTGCACACCAAAGACGAACTGAGATAGACCAAATTAATGGTTATATCTGTGAGCGTGCACAAGCGCACGGTTTAAGTGCGCCAGTTAATGCTGACCTCTGGGCGCGCATCAAACAGCTAGAAGCTTAAGCAAGAAAACTCACATAACAAAACTAAATATAACAGTATGTTTAATTTAAATAATTTTTAATTTTTTGCTGAATCCTCACTTTTTATTTACCACATTAAAACGCGAATTACCCTAGCGCCATACTCACTCGGCTTTTGCTGCACTCATGCTAGTCAAGCAAATTTACCTTGCACCAACAATACGCACCAAATCAGGGCAGATTAACTTTGCTTTGCACTGTTTTGCACCAAAATTTTAAGCTATTTCGGTGCGTCTTAATGTTAACGCAATGATAATAAATGCTTTATCTATATGGCCTAATTCCTGCTTTATTCCAATAAATTGAGTCTGCAGCTTGTTGGAGAGAAAATTGAAACTGGTCACCGCAATCATTAAACCATTCAAATTAGACGATGTACGTGAAGCTTTAACCCAGCTCAGCGTCCATGGCATGACAGTCACTGAAGTACGCGGTTTTGGCCGCCAAAAGGGCCATACGGAATTGTATCGTGGTGCTGAATATGCAGTGGACTTTTTACCTAAGATTAAACTCGAAGTTGCCATTCATTCCGATCAAGAAGATGCCGTTATTGATGCCATTATTGCTGCAGCCCATACGGGCAAAGTGGGTGATGGCAAAATCTTTGTGACTTCGTTAGAACAAGTGGTGCGCATTCGCACTTCGGAAGAAGGAGTTGATGCCCTATGATGCTAGTGAGCTTCAGACTCAGTATTAAATACCTATTGATATTATTCAGTATATTGGCGACGAATGCCGTCGCCGATGATGGTCAATTTAGCGCTGCAAATACGGCGTGGATCTTAAGCTCATCCGCATTAGTGTTATTGATGACCCTGCCAGGATTAGCGTTGTTTTACGGCGGTTTAGTTCGCAGTAAAAACGTGCTTTCAATATTGATGCAATGCTTCTCTATTGCCGCCCTAGTGTCAGTTTTATGGTTCGGGCTAGGTTATTCACTCGCATTCGACACAGGTAACAGTTTCATCGGTGGCTTAGACAAAGCACTACTGTCAGGTATTGGTCGCGATAGTCTTAGCGGGGATATTCCCGAGCCGCTGTTTATGCTATTTCAAATGACCTTTGCCATCATAACGCCAGCCTTAATCATCGGTGGTTTTGCCGAGCGAATGAAGTTTTCAGCTGTGCTTATCTTTTCAGGTGCTTGGTTATTACTGGTTTATGCGCCGATCACCCACTGGGTTTGGGGCGGTGGCTGGTTAGCACAGCTAGGACTGTATGATTTCGCGGGCGGAACCGTGGTGCATATCACCGCAGGGGTTGCTGCGCTCGTGGCCGCTAAAGTGCTAGGTCCACGCAAAGGATTTTTAAACTCGGCGATTATGCCGCACAACCTGACGATGACTGTCACAGGTGCGGGCATGCTGTGGGTGGGTTGGTTCGGTTTTAACGGTGGCAGTGCGCTCGGCGCTAATGGCACCGCAGCCATGGCGATTCTAGCCACTCATCTCGCCGCTTCTATGGGCGCGATGACATGGGCGGCAATTGAGTGGATTAAGTTTGGTAAACCCAGCGCCCTTGGCATAGTCACAGGCGTGGTAGCAGGCTTAGGCACTATCACTCCCGCCTCTGGTTATGTTGGCCCAGCAGGCGCCTTAGTCATAGGTTTACTCGGTGGAATCGTGTGTTTTTACTCAACGGTTTATATCAAACAGAAACTTAAAATCGATGACTCCTTAGACGTTTTCCCCGTGCACGGTGTCGGCGGTATTCTTGGTACTCTTTTGGCAGGAGTCTTTAGCTCGACCCAATTAGGCGTTTTTAGCGGCTACGGTTTTGCGACTATGAACAACACTATGATAGACCAACTTGGGGTACAGATTATCGGGGTTGCAGCGACATTCACTTATACTGCGGTGGTCACTTGGTTGCTGTTTGTGATCATCCGTAAGCTACTTGGCGGCCTTCGCGTCAGCACAGAACAAGAAGTTAACGGCTTAGATTTATCGGAACACGAAGAAACGGGTTATAGCCTTTAATCAGAACCTCGAGCCAGAACCTTTAGTTAAGACAGTTCAATAGCCATAAGGGCACCAAGGCGCCCTGATGGCTGACTTACATCATGATGCTACTTTTTGAAATGTTCGACTAACCATAACTTTAAATCCGCCAGCTTCATCGGCTTAGCAAAGAGATAACCTTGTAAAAAATGGACTTGGCGACTGGTCAAATAGTCCGCCTGCTCCTGGGTTTCAACCCCTTCAGCCACCACCACATAATTCATCTTGTGGGAGAGCTCGATAATGGTATCGAGCACGTGGGAAGTCACAGAGTCCTGCCCTATGGTATCGATGAAGCATTTGTCGATTTTCAAGTAATCCAATGGCATGGTTTGTAACAAAGATAAGGTTGTTTGCCCAGTACCAAAGTCATCGATAGCCACTAAAATCCCCAACTGGCGTAAGCTTTCAATGCGCTGGCAAATATCCGGCGTTAATAATTGCCGTTCGGTGATTTCGATTAAAGGCTTAACGCCAATACGATCCAAAGAATCCCGCAGATGAATAAATTTCGACTCGATATCATCTTGGGTAAAATGCTCTGGCGCCACGTTGAACGCGACTCTAAAGCCCGATTCAACCTTCATATTAGCAAAATCTTTTAATGCCTTTTCGAAGATATAATTGGTCAATGGAACAATCAGCTTGCTCTCTTCGGCGATAGGAATAAACAAATCAGGCCGCACTAAGCCCATTTGTGGGTGCTGCCAACGCACTAATGCCTCGACTCCTTTGGCCTTGCCGTCCTCAGCACAGATCACAGGTTGATAAACCAAAAAGAACTCTTCGTTCTCTATCCCGCTACGAATATCATCAGCAAGGGAGTGACGAGATAACCGTGAATAGAGCACAAACAAGATAGAACCCGTAATCAAAATAATGCTAAAGGGTAATGAGATGGCAAAAAATATCCAAAAAAAATGCCTAAAAAAAGCAGGTGACATTTCTAGTAACACCGAAAAACGATGATCCTCAGAATCTAAAGTCATTACCTCATTTTTGATAAACTCGAGTGATTCAGGAATCGTTTTACCATTGATGGATAAAGCGACATTGATAACTGCGCTAGGAAACACATCGGGCTGTACAAAGGAATCTAATAAATATTGTCCTTCAATAATGACAGCAGCGCCGTGTTTAGATTTAGGGTCCCATTTAGATGACACTATCGCGGGCACCTCAGGCATAAAAGGCGTGCCCGTAATAATAAACTGGTTAGATATTTCAAGATTTTCGGTAGCACTAACAATGCTCAGGGGAGTATCAATATCACCGGTTTTAGAAGAGCAATAAACATGTTGTGAATCATATATTAAAGCCGAGCGAAAGTAGGGTTGGAACAACATATAGTTGTATAACTCTTGACACTCAGAATCCTTCAATGCCAATGCATAATGGCTGATTTCATTAGCATGGGACACCAAAGTATCAATATGACTCACATAAATAGCCCCCACACCTTTGACTTTATCTTCAACAAAATACTGTGCAGAGAGATAACTTGCGACAGCAGCAATTCCAATTGGAAACAATATGACTGCCAGCCATTGCCATAATGGCAGATTTAATTTTGCTAACTTTTTTCGCATATATCCTTAACTCGCACTGCGCTCGGTTAAAAATGGTATCAAAATCTATGGAGCAAGACGTGTGTATATTTGTATCTCAGCGAATGTTTGCTTGATATAAACACACTGAATCGAGTTCTATTTTAGTCTAAAAAACCAGCATACCTTCTATTAATTTAGTCTATTCCCACATCACCAAAATGGCGGCGATAGCGATTAAGACTAACCCTAGCATATCTTTTATCTTTACTTTTTCCTTCAGCCAAAAGGTGGCAATCAAGATCATAAAGAAAACTTCAACTTGACCTAAGGTTTTAACATAGGGCACAGCCTGCAACGACATAGCACTAAACCAACCGATAGAACCTAAACAACTGGCGATGCTTGTCAGTAAAGTCAACTTAGGTCGTTGCCATAATGCTATCAGCGTAAATTTATCCTTAAGCAACAAATAACTGACTAACAGCAAAGTTTGTAGGCCTATCACAAATAGCAACACCCAAGCTGCGCTATGGGGGAAACCAATATTCAAACATAAACTCGCTTCTCGTACCCAAAGCGATGTCAGCGCAAACGAAGTACCACAGGCTAAACCAATCAATACCGTATTGAGCGACAGACTTCGCAGGCCTTGTTTGGCACTCATGAGAAAAATTGCCACACCACCCAACAACACTCCCGACCAACCTAAAAGGGATAAATGCGTCCCAAAAAACACTGTGCCTAAGATCGCCGCGACCACAGCTTCACTCTTGGCTAGCCCAGCACCAACGGCAAAGTTCTGTTGCTTGAACAGTTTCACCATCAAGCCCGTCGCGAGAATTTGCATCGCCGATGCTCCGAGAATAAAACCGATAAAACGGTCGCTAAAATCGGGGATTCCGACATCCTGCCAAAGATATAAGCTCGCCAAATACACGGCGGCAATCGGCCCAGCCCAAATAAAACGCGCTAAGGTCACGCCCGCAACACTCACTTCTTTACTCAGCTGGCTTTGAAACGCATTACGCCAAGCCTGCATAAATGCCGCCAGCAAAGTGAGTAAGATCCACATAAAGGTATTCCGTAAAGAATCTGGTCGGCTATAAAAACAAGATTGTTAGGCAAAGCCCATCATAAAACATTAATGTTTCAGATAGCTACGGGGCTATACCAATCACATTCCTCGACTGAAAAACAAAAGCCCCGAACGAGTCGAGGCTTTGGGATTAAGTCACTAATTCATTAAGTCTTAGCTTGCGATTACTTACTGGTATCGATTGGCTCGAAGGATTTCACCAAATCGTCGATCGCTTTCATTTGCTTCAGATAATTTTCTAACTGATGTAAAGGCAGCGCACATGGGCCATCACACTTAGCGTTATCAGGATCGGGGTGCGCCTCAATGAATAGACCCGCTAAACCCAGCGCCATACCACTGCGCGCTAACTCGGTCGCCTGTGCACGACGTCCACCCGCTGAATCTGCACGACCACCAGGGCGCTGCAGCGCATGAGTCGCATCAAAAATCACTGGGTAGCCAGATTGCTTCATCTCATCCATGCCCAACATATCAACGACTAAGTTGTTATATCCAAAGCTTGAACCACGTTCACACAAGATGATCTCGTCATTACCCGCTTCGTTAAACTTAGTGATGATATGGCGCATTTCATGTGGTGCTAAAAACTGTGGCTTTTTCACATTGATAATAGCGCCAGTTTTTGCCATCGCGACAACCAAATCTGTCTGGCGAGCTAGAAATGCAGGTAACTGAATAATATCAACTACTTCTGCCACTGGCACACACTGATGCACTTCATGCACATCGGTGATCAAAGGTAAATTAAAGGTCTTTTTAATCTCTTCAAAAATCTTTAAGCCTTCCTCCATACCTGGACCGCGGTAAGAGTTGATCGAAGAACGATTCGCCTTATCAAAAGACGCCTTAAATATATAAGGGATCCCCAGCTTTTGAGTCACTTCGGCGTAGGTTTCAGCAATCGACATAGCGAGATCGCGAGACTCAAGCACGTTCATGCCACCAAACAACACGAAAGGTTTATCGTTGGCAATCTCGATTGAACCTAGGTTTATGATTTTATTACTCATCGCAACTTCTCTCTAAAATGCTGGAACCTTTCCCAGCGGTGAATAGGAGCTAAGGCGGTTATACCGCAACTAACTGTAAAATTTGACCACAAATCCATGCCATATAGGTTCCTAACGCATAACCTAATACGGCTAACAGTACGCCCACGGGTGCTAAAGCGGGGTGAAATGCCGCCGCAACTACAGGGGCTGACGCAGCGCCACCCACATTCGCTTGGCTGCCTACGGCCATATAAAATAACGGGGCTTTAATCAGCTTAGCCACCAGTAACATAAAGCTTGCGTGAACGATCATCCACACAATACCAATTAAAAAGTACAATGGCGTATCGAGCACCTTACTCACATCCATATGTAGACCAATGGTCGCAACTAAGATGTAAAGGAAGGCTGAAGCCACTTTTGATGCCCCCGCCGCCTCTAAATGACGCACTGGGCTGAATGACATCGCCAAACCAATCGTTGTGACTATCACCACTAGCCAGAAAAATTTAGAGGTTAAACTGTAATCTGCGGTCCAAGGATAGTTCACTTCAAAAAATGGCCCCAGAAAATCAGCGGCGATATGAGCAATACCTGTGATACCAAAGCCTACAGCGACAATCAGCATAAGATCGCGCAGATTAGGAATGCGTGCATTTTCAGCGTGATACTTTTCAACTTTATCTTTTAACGCTTCAATAGCAGAAGTATCTGCACCGGTTTTAGCATCGATCTCTTTCGCTTTTGAGGCAAGAAACAGCAGCACTGCCATCCAAATATTGGCGACTATCACATCGACTGTCACCATCACAGAGAAAATATTACCGCCCACGTCATAAATCTCTTTCATTGCAGCTTGGTTTGCGCCCCCACCAATCCAGCTCCCCGCTAAGGTCGTCATACCACGCCATACCGCATCGGGGCCATCGACCCCAATTAAAGAAGGTTCAATAACCGACACCAGCAACAAGGCGATAGGGCCGCCGATAACGATACCGACAGTGCCGGTTAAAAACATGATCAAAGCTTTCGGCCCTAAACTTAAAATAGCTTTTAAATCAACGCTTAAAATCAATAATACTAAACAAGCTGGCAGCAAATAACGGGATGCTACAAAATACAGTTGTGAGGTATTACCATCGATTACCCCAAAGGTATTCAATAACGATGGCAAGAAATAGCACAATAAAAGTGCGGGAATAAAACGATAAAACTTCTGCCAAAAAGGATGACTACTGCTACTGGTATAAAATACAAAACCTAGAATTGTCGCGAGTATTCCTAACGCCGTGGCATCGTTCGTCACTAAAGCCGTGCTTGTCATGCTAATTTCTCCCTGTTGATACAGTTATTATTTTTATTAGAGACTTAACTTTTAAGTCCCTGGGTCAAACTTCCATCTGCCCAGTGTTATTATTTTTGCGGATTGAATTCGTTAATAAAAGTTGAATAAATAAGAAGAGCCCCGAAAGGCTCTGCTTTAGTGATAAACCTCGGCGTGTTCGTTTAATTCTTTGAGCTGCATCTTCACTATCTCGATCACGGGATCGTGAGGACTATTATCAACAAAATGCTGCAGATCGGCGGCGGCCACATTAATACAACCCAACTGCTGTGCAATAAACGCCCGCTCACGATTCAAATGCACATCGTCAACATGCCATTGCAACAGCAGGCTGCAACACTCCATCGCTGCCTCAAATTGATGCGACACAATGCAACCCGCCTTAAGCTCATGCAGCATACGCGTCAGCAGTTTTTTCACCGTTGCAGGCTTTAAGTAACTAGCCTTAAGCTCAGCAGCATTACCTAACTCGCCGCGCACTAACACGTGCAACTGGTGACGGGTGAGTTCCTTGCCCGTTAAAGGATCCAAATAACTCACTTCACCGCCAATCTTACAACGCAGCACCGTATTGCCAGGTAGCAATATGGGTTCGAGTTCAAGATCTAACTGCTTCGCCAGCAACATCAATACCGTCGCCAGCGTTGTACTATTACCTTGGCGACTAATTAAGCAAGTACCTAAATCTGCCGCCTCTGTACTGAAGTAGTTCTCACGAACACAAAAACCTAAATCCTCGTAAAACCAATGCAACAGCGCATTAAAACGCTGTTGTTGATCAACCAAGTAATGACTTAATACAGCTCCCGCCATTTCAAACCAAGCCCATTTAGCGGCTTCAAGTTTAGAAAATCCAAGGTGCGCACCTACATCCAATGCCGACTCGGGCAATGAAATGCCATCTTGCAGAGTGTAGTTACCCATTAACCCAATAATACCGCTTGTTTAAAATGAGCCAATTTAGCAGCATAAACCAACCAACCTATCGCGCCTAAGTAAGCAAACACTTTGAACAATTTGTTTCTATTCGCTTTTATGGCAATGGCGCCTAGGACAATGTAAGCAACTACAGCACCGATTTTTTCGGTCATCCAAGGATCCACAAAAGGAAATTGCTGGATCATAAAACACAAAGTTAAGCCCGACAGCAGTAGGAAAGTGTCGATAACATGGGGCGCTATCTTGAGCAGTTTCTTCTCCATCAGAGCCGATTGGCGAAGATGCAGGACAAAGCGAACGGTAAGCAGTAACACGCTCAACGCGATAAAGGTAAAATGCAGATGTTTAACCGCAGGATATAGACTGTAAAAAGTTTCCATTACGATACTTATGGCCAGTGACAAAGGCGCTAGTTTACCCTAATCCTTGGCGGCATACCAATGCCTATCAGCCTAGATATTCAGAGCTAACATCATAAAAAATAAAACGAGAAGTGACGATGAATTTAAGCTTAATTAATGATGAATCAACCGAGTTCGCCGACGCTGTAAAACAAAAAATTGTCGAGTTCAACCAAGTCCAATGGCAGGGGCTTAGCCGTAAAAATCTCGGACTCAAACTACAGGACCCCGAAGGTAAACTGTTAGCAGGGATCAGCGGTAAAACCTTCGGCAATTGGTTGTTAATCGATTATCTGTGGGTCGATGATTCTTTAAGACACCAAAGTATCGGCACGCACTTATTGTTAGCCGCAGAAAGCCAAGCAAAAGAACGCGGCTGCCAATTTGCTCTACTCGATACCTTAGATTTTCAAGCTAAGCCCTTTTATGAGCGCCACGACTATCGCGTGCAGTGGATACAACAAGCCTACCCAGAAACCGGCAGTAAATTTTTTATGGTAAAAGTGTTGTGATGTTTAAGGTCAGCGGTCATAACCGAACCCAATGCTTAGGCTACCATTTCTGATATCTAACTCAGACCGCTTCAATGAACTTGAGCTAATTGCGAGTGGTTAATGATTTGCGCACCTTTTACTCGCAAAGCTACAAACGGAAAAATAAGACATAGGACAGACGTCCTCAGCCAAAGCGATCCAATTGAATTAAAGCTTTAACCTAATCCGGCTTAAACACGCCGATCACAGCGCCGGTGGCTTTTTCAGTGACCTTTTCATCGGTTTGCTGTTCACGGTAGTCACACTCTGTGCATTCAACGGTTTCGATGCCGTTTTCCTTGTAGAGTAAAATGCTGTCTTTGGCGCTGCATTTTGGGCACTTAGCACCGGCTACGAAACGCTTTTTGATTTTAGTGTTTGTCATAATAGATAAAGGACCAGATAGCAGGGCCAAGGGACTCGGCCGAAGAAATTGGCGCTATTTTGCCACACTGATGATTGAATGCCAGTGTTACCTGAAAGTGTGAGGCCTTAGGTCGATGTGATGCGATTCACTGAAGATCGTCCTGAAAAGTCGAATAATTGTCCGAGTTATCGGGTCAGGCTGTGGTTTGATACGGGGTTGTACGCTATTATCTGTGCCCTGACGAATTCACGTTCTAACCAAGTTGTAGTCAATGATCAGCATCAACCAAGCGCAATTAATCCGTGGCAGCAAAACCCTGCTAGATGAGACCTCTCTCACGATTTATCCCGGCCATAAGGTCGGTTTAGTCGGTGCTAACGGCACAGGCAAATCTTCACTGCTCGCATTAATTTTAGGTCACTTAAGCCTAGATAAAGGTGAATTTAGTCTGCCTTCTGGCTGGCAAATTGCCACTGTGGCCCAAGAAACCCCTGCGCTCGACGTCTCGGCACTGGAATATGTGATCGATGGCGATAGCGAATATCGTCAATTAGAAGCCTTATTACACAAGGCCCAAGAAGATAACGACGGCAATGCCATCGCACTCTTACACGGCAAAATCGACGCTATCGGTGGTTATGCGATTCATTCGCGCGCGGGTTCATTGTTAGCGGGTCTGGGCTTTAGTGAAGCCGATCAAAGCAATCCAGTGAAAAGCTTTTCGGGCGGTTGGCGTATGCGCCTCAACTTAGCCCAAGCGCTACTGTGTCGCTCTGACTTATTGCTCCTCGACGAACCGACCAACCACTTAGACTTGGATACCATGTACTGGCTCGAAGGTTGGATTAAGTCCTATCAAGGCACGCTGATTTTAATCAGCCATGATAGGGACTTTATCGATGAAATCGTTGATGAAATCGTCCACGTTGAAAATCAAAAACTCAATTTCTACAAAGGCAATTACAGTGCCTTTGAGCGCATTCGTGCCGAACGTATGTCGCAGCAACAAGTTGCCTTCGAACGCCAACAAAAAGAACGTGCACACATGCAGTCCTTCGTTGACCGTTTCCGTTATAAGGCGAGTAAAGCCAAACAAGCGCAGAGCCGCTTAAAGGCGCTAGAGCGCATGACTGAGTTGTTGCCGTCTCAAGCCGATAGCCCATTTTATATGGAATTTCGTGCTCCAGAAGCCCTACCCAATCCGCTGATTAAGAT
The DNA here is from genome assembly GCF_013248875.1 of Shewanella sp. DC2-4. Classification (NCBI taxonomy): domain Bacteria; kingdom Pseudomonadati; phylum Pseudomonadota; class Gammaproteobacteria; order Alteromonadales; family Shewanellaceae; genus Shewanella; species Shewanella sp. DC2-4. The sequence continues at coordinate 3,496,067 of NZ_JABRVR010000002.1, forward strand.
GGAGCAAGTCGCTATCGGTTATAGCGATAAGCCAATCCTGAGCAAGGTGCATTTAAACTTAGTACCGGGTGCGCGCATTGGTTTACTCGGCCGTAACGGCGCGGGTAAATCGACATTAATTAAGCTGTTATCGGGTCAATTATCGCCAATGACAGGTTTGTATGAACCTAATCCTGGCGTCAATATCGGCTACTTTGCTCAGCATCAAATCGAATTTTTACGCCTCGACGACACGCCGATGCAGCATTTAGTACGTCTTGCACCCAATGCCAGAGAGCAAGAGCTACGCAACTTCTTAGGCGGTTTTGGTTTTAACGGCGATATGGCGCTTTCACCTGTGCGCCCCTTTTCTGGCGGCGAGAAAGCCCGTTTAGTGTTAGCGCTATTAGTTTGGCAACGCCCTAACCTATTGCTGCTCGATGAACCCACCAACCATTTAGACTTAGAGATGCGCCACGCCCTGACAATGGCATTGCAAACCTTTGAAGGCGCTATGGTTGTCGTCTCGCATGATAGGCATTTACTACGATTAACCTGTAGCGATTACTATCTGGTGGATCAAGGTGAAGTACGCGCCTTCGACGGCGACTTAGACGATTATCACCAATGGTTGCTCGATGCGGCGAAAGCCAACTCGAATCAAAACAGCACCAGCGACGAGATCAAACCTGCCGCCGATAAAAAACAGCAAAAACGCCTCGAGGCCGAGATCCGCCAAAAGGTATCGCCGCTCAAGCGCAAACAAACTAAGTTAGAAACCGAGCAACAAAAGCTGAGCGAACGCCTCGCCGAGCTAGAACACTTGCTGGCCGATAGCGAATTGTATGATCAAGATAACAAAGCCAAGCTAACCTCGGTATTAACCGAGCGAACGAGCTTGACGCAAACCTTAGAAGACAGTGAAATGCAATGGCTTGAGTTGCAAGAAGAGATAGATGCAATGGAGCAAGAGGTCATGGAGCAACAATAACTCCAGCGTTCTTTTACATAAAAGTCAGTAGCAGCGGCAATACAAGGAAATAGTATGGCGGTTTTAACCCAGTTCGACAGTCAACTCTGGCAATGGTGTGATATGAGCTATGCGCAAAACAAAGCGCTCTGTCTCGAATTGCAAAATAGCTGTCAGGTGAACGTCAATCTACTGCTACTGGCACAATATTTAGATATCACTATGGATGTGTCTGGGCCGCAGCAATACAGCACGGACCAATGGCAAACGCTGATGAATGCTGTGGGTGAATGGGATGAAAGGTTTCTCATGCCCTACCGCAAATTACGCAAACTGGCTAAGTCCAGCCTGAATGAGCAAGAGTATCAGCAGATGCTCGCCGTTGAGCTGATGATGGAACGTAAAGCGCAGCGAACCATCTTAAATAAACTCAATGAACTCAGCCCAAGCGGCCAAGCGACAAATCTAGTGAGCTACTTAAGCCTGTTTGGACTCAGTGACATTGACGCCAACGAAATCGGCCTCATTGCGCCCTGATCTAAGTTAATCAAGTTAAAACAAGCTCAACCATGTTAGCTCAAACTCAATCAAATTAACGCTATGATCATCTGAGCCGCTAACGGCTGCGGCCTTGCGGATAGCGTTCACAGTCATCCTCGATCACCAACCAGTTCAGCTGACTCTCAGTATAAATGTGGTACTTAGGCTGAACTTGATTAGCATCGTCCAGACTCGCTATGCTCAAGGTCGAATAATCAGGATATTGAGTATGTCGGTAAGTTAACGATGTACCGCACTTGTCACAAAATCCACGGCGAATAAACTCAGACGATGCAAACTCAGTCACCTGACCTTTAAGCCAAATCACTTGGCTGCTCTTAAAATCCATCCAAGCCCCAAATGCAGAGCCCGTGCTTTTTTGGCACGAACGGCAGTGGCAATAATCTGCATCAAAGGGTTCACCTTCAACCTGATAACGAATCGCCCCGCATAAGCAACCACCTTCCCGTAATATGTTTTCAGACATTCACACCCCATCAAGCTTTATCAAGCTAAGCTGCATTTTGATAAGATAACATCAGGCTTTACCGTCAGTGAGCTTCTGTGCGAGTGCGGTGGCATTTCGTGCCGTGATGCCATAAATCGACAGCTGCGGGTTAGCGCCAAGGCTGGTCGGGAAGATAGAACCATCCATTACAGATAAATTATCTAAATAGTGCGACTGACCATAACTGTTGACCATAGAAAGCTTTTCATCTTCGCCGAAGGGACAACCGCCCATTACGTGCGCCGATGCAACGATAGTGCGCAGTGGCGCGAGTGACATCTGCGCAATACTCTCTTTGGCGTCTTTCCATGAGGACAAGTAAGGCATGCCATCGCTGATCGGCAACACTTTTAAGGCGCCCGCCGAGAATTGTAACTCCGCCATACTAGCAAAAGCGCGTCTCGCGGCCCGCCAAAAAGCATCGGTTAACGGATAATCTAGTGTAAACCCCTTATCCGTTAAGTGTACTTCACCGCCTTGACTGTCGGGATGATAGCCATCGCGGATCAAAGCAATAGTTACTTGTAACTGATTGAATTGTGACATTAACTCAGCATGGCTCGTACCATAACCTAAGGTTTTAGAGGCAATTAAAATCGGATGCACCGGCGGCACTTCAAGTTTATAACCCAGCTCACCATCGGCGCCATTGTTCCACACAAATTCATCGGAATATATAGATTGCGGCGCACCGCTATGGCCATTGATCGAATCGGCAAATACGCCGCCGGATAACAAAGTAGGATGTAAAAAGGTGCGTTTACCCAAAAGTTGGTAGGGATCGGGCACTTGCGAACGCATCAAAATCGTCGGTGTATGGATAGCACCCGCACTCAAAATATAATGTTTAGCCTTAAATAACAGCTCAACGTCAGTGGGTCGTAAATTCACATCCAACGCCTGCGCCTTTAACGCAAACACTTGGCCATTATGGTGCTCAATCTTAGTCACTTTAGCGCGACTGATCAGCTGCGCGCCTTTCTCAAGTGCCGCGGGAATCGTGGTGACTAGCATAGATTGCTTCGCATTGACCGGACAACCCATGCCGCAATAGCCGGTATTCCAGCAACCCGCCACATTGCGTTTAATGACTGTGTATTCCCAGCCAAGATTGATACAACCTTGCTTCAGGGCGGCATTATTGCGATTAGGCTCATAATTCCATTCATGAATGTTGAGCCGTTGTTCCATTTGCTCAAACCAAGGATCTAAACTCTCGCGATTAAGCCCAGCAACCGACTTATGTTGCGCCCAAAAAGCTAACGCCTCGGTCGGAGTGCGGATTGAAGTGGTCCAGTTAACTGTGGTTGAGCCACCGACTGCGCGGCCTTGAAAAATCCCGATCGCCTTATCGGCGGTTTTCATCGCCGCAGCTTGTTGATACAAGTTGGGGTAAGCGACTCGCTCTTCCATATTAAAATCGCTGGAGGATTTTAGCGGTCCCGCCTCAATCATGATCACGCTCAGCCCAGCTTGGGTGAGAATTTCAGCCGCCACACCGCCGCCAGCACCTGTGCCGACAATAATCACATCGGCTTCAAACTGCTGGTTTTCTTGCAATTGGCTCGCATCAGTGTGCAACCAACCAGAGTTTAAACCATTCACTATAGGATCTATGATTGCCAACTTGAGTGCTCCACTGTCGCGGGTAAGATGCTTATTATTCGGCGTTTGATTAGGTTAAAAATGGACTCGCTATTTGAACAGTTCAGGCTTGGCATAATGCAGGCGGCTCCAGTGCTCAGGACAAGCGTAGTAACTTGCCATCACTAATTCCCGCAATCCGAGATAAGCCGTTTGTAACAAAGCAAAATAACTGTGGCGCCAGGTTTCTAACATATCAGTTAACTCGGCGGGAGAGCGCATCAATAGCGGCGTCATGCTCGAAGTGAGCACCAGTAAACCAAGACGATTTTCGAGCATATCGAGCAGTTCAAATAACTCGGTTTGCTGCTCCTCGGGTAGCACAGCAATCGACTGTTTGATGGCATCTAAAGTGCGATTTTGTGCCGCGAGCTTGTGAGTTGCCACATCGGGCAAAGCACCGTCGAGCATCACAGGTAAAAGCACACTAAACAACAAGCGATAATCTTTGCCTTCGCTGTCCTCGGGCAAACTAAACTCAGGAGAATAGAGATTGACCCCTAAGGCTAACGCCGCCGTACTGGCAAACGCGCCCATCAAAAAGGTTCGTCGCTTCATCTCTATCTCCTAAATATCAATCTAAATGTCGGCCTAAATATCAATCTAAATGTCGGCCTAAATATCAGCATAAAAAACAATTGTGCTACAATGGCCGCGAGTTTATACCCAAGCGACCTCAAAATACGAATTTCAGCATTTTGAGTTGGTTTGGGTATAAATTAAACACACGTTTTAATTTTCAGCAATAGCCGATACCAAGATAAACATCTATGCCAAATTCCTTTATGCCACCTTGGTGGGCCAAGAGTCCCCATATACAAACGATTTTACCCGTATTCACTAAAGTGGCCAAACCAGCATTACAGCGGCAGCGCTTAGAGTTACCCGATGGCGATTTTATCGATTTAGATTGGCAGGATGTTCCACAGTCTGGCAAACCGATCGTGGTGATCATCCACGGCTTAGAAGGAAGTGCTCAGTCCCATTATGCGCGGCGGATACTGCAAGCCTGTAAAGAACAGCAACTCGCTGCCGTCGTGCACCATCACAGAAGTTGTTCGGGTGAGGCCAATCGCCTCGCCCGCAGTTATCACAGTGGCGATACGGACGATTTACAGTTTAGTCTATCGACACTGAAAAGCGCGTATCCGCAATCGCCCTTATTAGCCGTAGGTTACAGTTTAGGCGGCAATGTGCTGACGAAGTATCAAGGCGAATATCAGGATGATAGTTTATTAGCCCGCGCTGTGGTTGTCTCTGCGCCGCTGCAATTGTCCGCCTGTGCTAAACGCTTGGAAAATGGCTTTTCGAAGGTGTATCAAAGCTATTTAATCAAACAGTTGCAGCAAAAAATCAGCCATAAACTGAATGATCCCGACTTAGCCATCTCTATACCGCTAAGCCAGTTGCAGGTCGACCGTTTAAATACCTTCTATGATTTTGACGATAAAGTCACAGCGCCATTACACGGCTTTGACGGCGTCGACGATTACTATACGCGTGCCAGTGGCTTACCCTTTGTCAGCCGTATAACTAAACCGACGCTCATCATACATGCTAAGGACGATCCCTTTATGACCGATGAAGTGATCCCCCAATCGAGTCAATTGTCGGGCTATGTGGAATACGAACTGCATCCCTATGGCGGCCATGTCGGCTTTATCGAAGGCGGTACACCTTGGAAACCGCGCTTCTATCTTGAGCGACGGATTTTACATTTTTTATTAGGCGATCAAAGTGTTGACTCGCTTAGCGCAGACCCAATCAACGGCGACAATATCACCCAAGGAAACACCGATGCTCATTCCCTATGAAACCCTGTTACAACTCCCCAAGGAAACGCTCGCCAATGTGATCCGCGAATATCTCTTCGGTCAAGTGGAGGATGGCAGCTTTGCCAGTCTTGATGAACAGGAGCTTGCTCAGGCGATAGTCCAATGTCAACAAGCACTTAAGCAAGGTAAGCTGAAATTAGAGTACAGTGAAGACGATGAATCCTTCGCCATACGTTCAGCGGAACAAATAGCACAGCAGCAAGATTGACCAGTCCTACCTCTGTACCGTATAAATAGTACTCGCGTTTTTATCGCTTCCCCATAAGCGGCTCTTTTGGTTCCTAGCTAGGTAGAAAAAATGTCAGCAAAACATCCCATTATTGCAGTTACAGGCTCATCAGGCGCGGGAACCACCACCACCACGACTGCCTTTAGCCATATTTTTCGCCAACTCGGGATCAACGCCGCCTTTGTCGAAGGCGACAGTTTTCATCATTTTACCCGCGCCGAAATGGAAGTCATGATCCGCAAATCCCAAGCTGAAAACCGCAATCTTAGCTATTTTGGCCCAGAGGCTAATAACTTTGCTCGTTTAGAGCAATGCTTTCGCGATTACAGCACCACAGGCCAAGGTGAAACCCGCAGCTATTTACACACCTTCGATGAGGCAGTGCCTTTTAACCAGATGCCCGGCACTTTTACTCAATGGCGACCACTACCTGAAAATACCGATATGCTCTACTACGAAGGCTTACATGGCGGCGTAGTTACTGGTGATGCCAATGTCGCCCAGCATGTGGACTTGCTGATCGGCATGGTCCCCATAGTCAACTTAGAGTGGATCCAAAAAATTATCCGCGATACTTCGGAGCGTGGTCACAGCCGTGAAAAAGTCATGGGCTCGATTGTGCGCAGTATGGATGATTATATTAAGCACATGACGCCGCAGTTCTCCCGCACTCACATTAACTTTCAACGAGTACCGACGGTCGATACCTCTAACCCATTTAGTGCCAAAGATATTCCGAGCTTAGATGAGAGCTTTGTGGTGATCCGCTTCCGCGGTATCAATAATGTCGACTTCCCCTATTACCTCAATATGATCCAAGGTTCATTTATGTCACGGGTCAACACACTCGTCGTCCCCGGCGGCAAAATGTCGCTGGCGATGGAGCTGATCCTCACGCCTTTGATTAAAGATTTGATGGAAAAACGTCAACAACTTAATACCCCAGAGGCGAACTGAAACCTTGAGGATTTACGGGTAAGTTTGACTAAAGGCTAAGGAAATAAAGTCTTTTTTTGCAATGGATTAAGTTTTATTTAAGCCACTAGCGCTAATCTTGTCGGCATCGGGATTTCAGGCGAAAGAACGATAGTTGGCATACTCTTGGGAGTTAATTCCCCCATCTTGATCTGTTGATTTCCTTGAGTATGTCAGCAACCTTTTTAACGAAACTATATAAGTTAATTCCGCATCCATGCTTGATCTCTTGATTCCCTTGAGTATGTCAGCAACCTTTTAACGTAACTTTAAGTCTTCAGAGTTAATTCCACATCCATACTTGATCTGTTGATTTCCTTGAGTATGTCAGCAACCTTTTATGAAGAATGAATTCCACATCTATGCTTGATCTGTTGATTCCCTCGAATATATCAGCAACCTTATCTTAAACTCTAAATCTTCAGAGTTAATTCCGCATCCATACTTGATCTATCGATTTCCTTGAGTATGTCAGCAACCTTTTTAACGAAACTATATAAGTTAATTCCGCATCCATGCTTGATCTATTGATTCCCTTTAGTATGTCAGCAACCTCTGATGAATAGCTAACTCCATACCAGTGCTTGAGCCAATATGCATTTTAAACTGATTTTCTGCGCACGAGATTCTTGTACATCACCATACACTCTAAGGCTATGCCTCTGGGCGAACAGTAAATAGATTCCTCCTCTAACCCCTCACCACCAAAACCACAGTGGCGATAGAAATCCACCGCATTTAAAGTTGATTCTAATCTGAGCTGGGCAATCCCCTGATTAAAAGCCATAGTTTCAATAAATTGCAGCAGCACTTTACCAACTCCTAACCCCATAGCATCGGGGGAAACAAACAAGGCTTCTAACTGGGCATAGGGTTCATCCAACATGGCAGTGCCGACCACAGTCTTAAGCTGCGACTCGTTATAGGACAACTCTGCCACATAAAAATGTGCATCGACGATACGACTAAATTGCTCGGTCAGTTCGCCCTCGGTCCAAATCACCAGATCGCCCACATCATAAAATCCGGCGCAACCTTTATTGATGGCCGCATTGCGGATATCCCAGCAGGCCTGAGCATCTGCTTTCGTTGCTTTTCGTATAGTTATCATCATGTTTACCGATTAAAAACGCTCAGCCATAACATGCCATGAAGCAGCTGAAACACCAAGTAAACTATCGGCCTAGTATTTCACCCAATAAAAAACCGCCCGTAGGCGGTTTTAATCCAGTCAGCAGACCCTTAATGGATCTGCGCAGACTTATCTAACTGAGTCTTAGCGCTAGACTTAGCCTTTAATCAATTCACTAGCTAGGCTTAGCCTTTAATCAATTCACTAATAGTCAATACGCCGTGGGTCGTTGCACCCGCGCCCCACATGGCAGAAGCTGAATCTTCAAAAGCGCCCGCTAAATCAACGTGTAACCATTTAGCTTCGGGTGACACGAAACGCCATAAGAAACCAGCTGCATTAGAAGCACCACCTGCACCGCCGCCTTTCATTGCGCGGCTGTTTGCGGTGTCAGCATAGGCAGATGGACACATTTCTTTGTGCCAAGGATCCAGCGGCAGCGGCCATACGCGCTCGGCAACGCTAGTGGCTTTTTGCTGGGCCAGTTGCAACACATCCGCCTGTGGCGAGAAAATCGCGTTGTAGTTAGAACCCACCGCCATCACAGCGGCGCCTGTAAGGGTCGCTGCATCGATAATAAAAGGTGCGCCTGTAGCAGAAGCAGCTTGTAGGCCATCGGCCAACACTAAGCGCCCTTCCGCATCTGTGTTCACCACTTCAACTGTTACACCATTTTTGTAGGTCAGAATATCGCCTAACTTATAGGCGCGGCCACTGATCAAGTTTTCGGCACAACATAAGAAGAGTTTAACCCGTTTATTGAGGCCAGACTTGATGGCCAAACCGAGCGCGGCAGTCACAGTCGCCGCGCCGCCCATGTCGCATTTCATGCCTAACATGCCTTCAGAAGCTTTGATGCTGTAGCCGCCAGAATCAAAGGTTATCCCTTTACCCACAAGCGCCACAGACACGGGTGCATCGGCGGCTAATGGGTTAAAGTCTAACTCTAACATTGCCGGTGGACGCTCACTGCCGCGACCGACGGCATGGATACCAATCCACTGTTCTTCAAGCAGCGCTTCGCCTTCGATAATCCGATAACTTACCTTGTCGCCACCAACGTCAGCCAACCATTTTGCTGCTTGTTGGGCAAGCTTCACTGGCGACAGGTTTTCAGGCGTATCGTTGATCAGTTGACGGGCAAAGGTTGCCACATCGAGTCGACGTTGCAATTCTGCTTGCACAGACTCATCACCACACCAATGGATTTGATAACCTGGTTTTGCCGTCGCGAAACCTTGGGCAAACACCCATTGGCTATTGAGATCCCAAAACTGCCCAGCTAATTCCACACAGCTAATACCTTGACTGCGCAGTTTACGGGCCGCCATTTGAATTTGACGTAGCTCATCGCCACCCGCTAAATGAATTTGCGCACCGTCGGCAGTATAAGTCACATCAGCCTTGCCCCAGTGCGCGGCGGGGGCTTCTTTGGTTAATTGTACTTTCATCAATTCAGTTACTTTTAGTTCACTCATTAGGGATCCTTATTTTTCGATTCGTTTTAGAATAATCAATCAGAACAATCAATCAGCAATCAGAACAAACTTTATGGCGGCAGTTTACTGCTAGCAGACGATGACGCAAAGCGATTGGCTGAAGTTACTCAGGTAAAATCTGTAAACATTTGCGAAATTTGCTAGGCTTTGCGACCTAGAACAGCCGAGATAGGTCTACCGATGGAATTTACTCCGCCACTACAACAGGGCATTTTACTGCGCCGCTATAAACGTTTTCTGGCCGATGTGCAGTTAAGCGACGGCAGTGAGATCACCCTACATTGCCCCAATACCGGCTCTATGCGTAATTGCCTGTATCCCGGTGAAACCGTATGGTTTTCTACCTCTGATAACCCTAAACGTAAATATGCCCATACGTGGGAACTGATGACCACGCCAGATGCAGGCTTAATCGGTATCCACTCGGGTCAGGCGAACACCTTAGCCGAAGAAGCCATCAATAAAGGTATCATCAAGGAACTCACGGGTTATGATAGCCTCAGCCGTGAAGTCAAATACGGTGATGAAAATAGTCGCATCGATATCCTACTACAGGGTGCTCAAAAACCCGCCTGTTATATAGAAGTCAAAAGTTGTACTTTGCTCGAAGATGGCCAAGGTTATTTTCCCGATGCTGTAAGCCTACGCGGTCAAAAACATTTACGTGAATTGATGCACATGGTGAGCCAAGGCCATAGAGCCGTATTGCTATTTGTGGTGCAGCATAGTGAAATATTCAGTGTTGCCCCCGCAGCACATATCGACCCTGAATATGCTAAGTTACTGAAAATGGCTGTGTTAGCCGGCGTTGAAGTGCTAGCCTATCGCTGTAAAATCTCCCCTACAGAGATTCACCTAGCCCAAGCCTGCGATGTACGAGTATGATGTTAAGGCTGAGTTAAATTTGATTTCATTTGAATTAGCGAACATAGTCAAAAAATTCAATCAAAGCAGAATGAAAAGTTTGCCTCGATGTGAAGATTCTGCTATAGATAGCGGCCGTTCTTAAGGACGCCCTACAAACGCAAATGATTACAGGAGATGCGTTATGCCTGAAGGCACCAAAAAACTTGGCGTACTCGCTATCGCAGGTGTAAATCCTTACCAGGAAAAGCCGGGTGAGGAGTATATGAACGCTAAGCAACTGGGTCACTTCAAGACAATTCTTGAAGCTTGGCGCAATCAGTTGCGTGAAGAGGTCGACCGTACTCTTAGCCACATGCAGGACGAAGCCGCAAACTTTCCCGATCCTGTTGACCGTGCAGCACAAGAAGAAGAGTTCAGCCTCGAACTTCGTGCTCGCGATAGAGAACGTAAGCTGATCAAAAAAATCGAAAAAACACTGCAAAAAATTGAAGAAGACGATTTCGGCTTCTGTGATTCTTGCGGTATCGAAATCGGCATCCGCCGTCTCGAAGCGCGTCCAACAGCCGATCAATGCATCGACTGTAAAACGCTTGCAGAGATCAAAGAGAAACAAATGGCTGGTTAATCAAGCATACTGGGCGGGGATTTCCCCGCCTATTTGTTTCTAGCAACTCGTAAACTCGACGAGCTTAAGCCAAGCTCACTCCAATTTACCCCGATTCGCTTTTCTCTTGGCATCCCTCTAAAATACATCCACTTTTACCGTCGCGACTTTAAAACGCCATCTAGTTGTTATGTCAAAGCCATTACATTCCGATTTATCCAGCCAGCCCTATGTCGGCCGCTTTGCGCCTTCGCCTTCGGGTGCCTTGCACTTTGGCTCGCTTATCGCCGCCCTTGGCAGCTATCTCCGCGCCCGCTCGCAACAGGGTAAATGGCTGATCCGCATCGAAGATATAGACCCACCACGAGAAGTCAAAGGTGCCGCCGATGATATCTTACGCACCTTAGAAGCCTATGGGTTTGAGTGGGATGATGTGCCTCTGTATCAAAGCCAGCGCACAGCGGCTTATCAAGCGCAAATTGACTCGCTGCTCGCCCAAGATAAAGCCTATTTCTGCCAATGTAGTCGCAAGCAAATTCAAGCCATGGGCGGCGTCTACGATGGCCGCTGCCACCGATTGCCACAAACCCAGTCTGCAAATCTTGTTAGGTCGGGTGCGGTGCGAATCGTCAACACGGCGCAAGTGCAAGAATTTGATGACAATCTAATGGGCCATATTTGCGTTGATAGCCATTTTGCCGCAGAGGATTTCATCATCAAACGCAGCGATGGCCTGTACGCCTATCAATTGGCCGTGGTGCTCGACGATGCCTATCAAGGCATCACTGAAGTGGTTCGAGGCTGCGATTTAATCGAAGCCAGTTGTCGCCAACTGAGTTTGTATCAAAGCTTTGGTTTAGCCGCACCGCAATGGCTGCACTTGCCACTCGCCTGCTTAAGTAAAGGCTTTAAGCTCTCAAAACAAAATCATGCACAGGCAATTGATACACTTAATCCACAGGCGAGCCTCAATGCGGCACTGACATTTTTAGGCCAAACCCCCGTCGAAACCCGCGGCTCTGTGGCACAAATGCTCGCTCAAGCCGTGGATCAGTTTCAATTATCCACTATACCGCAACAATCTGAGATACTGATCGAGCCCTGATATACTCATTAGGCCGCATTTGGTATATGATAGCCGCCAGATTTTTAATCAAATAACAGATCATATTTCGAGGTGTCCCATTTTTCGCCGTATCAGCCAATTCTGCAAACAGCTATTTGAAGACGCGCCTAAAACGACCGCTCCGACTCCAGCTCAGATTGAACCAACAACACCTGAACAAAGTTCCGGTGCTTTGAGTTTAGAGTTAGTACCAAGAGATGCCCATACCATCTCGCGCAAACAAATCAGCGAGAATGCCCTTAAGGTATTATACAGACTGAATAAATCTGGCTTTAAAGCCTATTTAGTCGGCGGCGGTGTACGCGATTTACTCTTAGGGATTGAACCGAAAGATTTCGACATAGTGACCAATGCAACACCGGAAGAAATCAAAAAATTATTCCGTAATTGCCGTGTTGTCGGTCGCCGTTTCCGCTTAGCGCACATTGTTTTCGGTCGCGATGTGATTGAAGTCGCCACCTTCCGTGGTCACCATGGCGAAAGCAATGAGAAAGTCTCGAAAGCCAATGCCGAAGGGCGTTTGCTGCGCGATAACGTCTATGGCGAAATCGATGAAGATGCCGAGCGCCGCGACTTTACCGTCAATGCCCTCTATTACGATATCAGCGATTACTCGATTCGCAGCTACGGCGGCGGTATGGCCGATCTCAAAGCGGGCACCCTAAGATTAATTGGCGATCCTGAAACCCGTTACCGTGAAGATCCGGTGCGTATGTTAAGGGCAGTGCGTTTCGCCACTAAGCTCAACATGGGTATTGAAACCGTCACAGCCGCACCGATTAAACAATTAGCGCCGCTGCTCAAAGATATTCCGGCAGCGCGTATGTACGAAGAAGTGTTGAAACTCTTCTTTGCAGGTAAAGCCTTAGCCAACTTCGAACTGATGCAAGAATACAAGCTATTCGCGCCGCTGTTTCCGCAAGTGGCCGCTCTGCTAAAAGATGATCCTAAAGGTACGACCATGAAAATGGTGCAAGCCATCATGAAGAGCACAGATCAAAGAGTTAACGAAGATAAGCCGGTCACACCTTCATTCTTCTATGCTGCGCTTCTCTGGTATCCACTACGTCAGCGCGCCGAAGATATTGCCGTTGAAAGTGGCCTGACGTTATATGATGCCTTCTTTGCCGCCATGGGCGATGTGATGGAGCAACAATGCCAAACCATTAGCATTCCGCGCCGTTTTAGCACGCCGGCAAAGGACATTTGGCAGTTACAGTTACGCTTTGATCGTAGCCAAGGCACCCGCGCCTTTAAACTGATGGAACACCCTAAGTTTAGAGCCGCATACGATTTACTCTTACTCAGGGGCGAAGTCGAAGCGGGTAATGTCGCTAAAAGTGCCGCTTGGTGGCAACAATTTGTCGAAGCCGATGAGACGGAACGTTTAGCAATAGCGCGTAGCGGCAGTAAATCGCCAAACCGCAACCGTAATGCCACCCAACGTCGTCGCCGTCCTCGTGCACCGAATGCCGATGGTTCAGCGCCGACGAGCGCACCTAAAGTTAAAACGGCTGAATAATGCCCCGCGTCTACGTCGCATTAGGCGCAAATCTTGAAGATCCCAAGGCGCAATTGGACAATGCCGTGACGGCATTGTCCACCTTAGGCAATAGTCTCGTCGTTTCTCCCTATTACCATTCGACGCCCATGGGCGATGTCGTGCAACCCGATTATGTTAATGCGGTAGCGAGTTTCGATACTGATCTTGCGCCATTAGCTTTACTCGATGCACTGCAGCATATTGAAAACACCCAAGGACGAGTCCGTCTAGAGCGTTGGGGGCCGAGAACCTTAGATCTCGATTTACTCTTGTATGGTAATGATAACATTGACATTCCTAGACTCAAAGTGCCCCACTACGGCATGAAAACGCGCGGCTTTGTGCTCGTGCCTTTAGCCGCAATTGCACCGGATCTGATTCTGCCGTGCAACACTGCCATCGACAGTCTTATCGATACAAAAATGTTGGCCGAGTTACAACAACTGGGCATTGATCATTGAAGTCCGTCCTCAGTTAGCTTATAACACCACTTCTATTTGGTTTGAAGATCATCCATATGTCTAAAATTACTAGCTCAACCCTGTTGAAATACAAACAGGAAGGTAGAAAATTCACGGCACTGACAGCCTATGATGCCAGTTTTGCCAGCGCGTTCGATAGCGAAGGTGTCGATGTGCTGCTGGTCGGCGATTCTTTGGGAATGGTTCTCCAAGGCCATGACGATACCCTGCCCGTCACTACAGCAGAAATCGCTTACCATACTCGCTGTGTTCGTCGCGGTATTGAACGTGCCCTGCTGATCGCCGATATGCCCTTTATGAGTTACGCCACGCCAGAACAAGCTATGGTCAACGCCACTGAGTTAATGCAAGCTGGCGCGAACATGGTCAAGGTCGAAGGCGGCCACTGGTTACTCGAAACCGTCACTAAGCTTACCGAACGCGGTATTCCTGTGTGTGCCCACTTAGGCTTGACGCCTCAGTCGGTTCATGTGTTTGGTGGTTTTAAAGTGCAAGGCCGCGATGCCGAAAATGCCCAGCGCATCCTCGACGAAGCTAAGGCTTTAGAAGCCGCGGGTGCTCAACTATTAGTCGTAGAATGTATCCCTGCGCCTCTCGCTGCGGCGATCACTCAAGCCTTAACGATTCCTGTCATTGGAATTGGCGCAGGCGCATCGACCGACGGTCAAATCTTGGTGATGCATGATGTGTTAGGTATTTCAAGTGGTTACATTCCACGTTTCTCGAAAAACTACCTAAAACAAACCGGTGAAATTCGTTCTGCGGTACGTGCTTATATCGACGAAGTTGCCCAAGGAACCTTTCCTGGCGAAGAACACACTTTTAACAAATAACAGATTTATGCAAGGTAAGGCTCAATGATCACTAGCGCCCATATTGATGATATTCGCACTCAAGTGCGTGCATGGCGTGCCAAGGGCGAAACTGTCGCCTTTGTGCCGACCATGGGCAATCTCCATCGGGGACACATCACCTTAGTGAAAGAAGCGGCTAAACGTTGTGATCATGTGGTGGTATCGATTTTCGTCAATCCAATGCAGTTTGGCCAGAACGAAGATCTCGATGCCTACCCACGCACACTCGCCGCCGACAGTGAAGCCCTCACCGCCGCTGGCGCTGAGTTGCTGTTTACCCCAACGCCAGCCGTGATGTATCCCAAGGGCTTAGCGCAACAAACCTATGTTGAAGTGCCAGGTATTTCAGATCTGCTCTGCGGCGCTAGCCGTCCGGGGCATTTTCGAGGCGTTGCGACTATCGTCTGTAAACTATTCAACATAGTACAGCCCGATGTGGCACTCTTTGGCAATAAAGACTATCAACAGCTATTAGTCATTGAAACTATGGTTGAAGACTTGTCATTACCAATTGAGATTATCGGTGTTGATACCATACGTGAGGACTCAGGTTTAGCCATGAGTTCGCGCAATGGTTATCTCACCGCCGCAGAAAAAGCCGCTGCACCAGCATTAAAACAGGCGATAGATGCTATGGCTGCAGGGATCAAACAAGGTCAGAGTGTTGATGCTGTCACCGAGCAAGCGAAAATCAGTTTAGTGGCGGCGGGCTTTACGCCGGATTATCTGGAAATTCGTCATGCCCACACGCTTGAGAAAGCGCAGAGCCAAGACCAAACCTTAGTCATTTTGGCCGCCGCCTATATAGGTAAAGCGCGACTTATCGACAACTTAAGGTTCGATCGCTAATCTCTTAAGCGTTATCAATAAATAAAAAGGAGCAGTCGCTCCTTTTTATTTACCTAATGACCGACCAGAAGCTATTTTCTTCTTTAGAATCAATCCAAGCGCCAAAAATTTGAAGCGTCAAAAAACTGGTTTTATCCCTAAATTTACGCCATAGTATGATGCAGATGTTAATTTAAGGTAAATGATTAGCGGCAGACATTGACGAGTGAATTTGACCTTATAATGATGCATGGCTAATCCTTGAATTTATTGGGCTTAACAGCCGGTTAAGCCTAATAAAAAACGGTTATAAAGGCATAATAATGTAAACGTCACAATCATTATTTATCATGCTTAATCAAACAATTAAATCATAATAGCTATGCAAGTGTACAAAGGATTTGTGGCCTCATGGCAAGACTGATACTCACCCTAATTTGTGTTATTTTGCCCACTGCAATACAGGCAAATACCATTTATAAATGCCGTAAAGATGACAAAATTGTCTTTAGCCAAACCGCTTGTCCGCAGGAATTTAGCCAACATAAAATCGAATACCAGTTAGGGATAACGACTGAAGTAGACTCTGATAAAAGAGACATTCCTGTCGATCCCTTACACACTCTACTGAATAGTAGAACCATTTCTAAAGAAAAATTATTGCAGTTACTCGACGGCGAAATATATCGTCTTAAGCAGGAAAATAGCTATTTTGAAATTCTGCGCGCCAGTGAATTGCAAAAATTAGAACGTAAGCGTTATTGGCAAAATAAAGAGAAAACCGATCCTGAATACATTAACGAAATGGACGATATCAATACTCGCTTCAATGCGTTAACTGTGAGTAATAACAGTGCGATGCAACAACTGGAAGACCGTAAAAGCCAAATCAGTACCGAAGCATTCCATGAAGAGTTA
Source organism: Shewanella sp. DC2-4 (assembly GCF_013248875.1). Lineage (NCBI taxonomy): Bacteria > Pseudomonadati > Pseudomonadota > Gammaproteobacteria > Alteromonadales > Shewanellaceae > Shewanella > Shewanella sp. DC2-4. The sequence goes on from NZ_JABRVR010000002.1 coordinate 3,512,600, forward strand.
AAAGAACCAGAAAAGCACTGATCTCGCATAAAACAGTAGTATTAATCTTTTCTCTACCCCATTAAGGAATTCAATCATAATAATGGTTAATTTTCCGCTCTCAGTAATGTCCCTTTGTTTAACCTAGGATTCATTACCGCAAGGACAAGAAGCCTGTTGTTGCACACTGGGTAAATGACATAGGTTGCTACAGTTAATTAAACCCCACAGCAGTTTCTCGCTGGCACAAACGCGTACTTTTTTATCAAGAAAATGCAAACGCGATAGTCGATGTATTTCCCTTCACTTGTTATTGCATTGTTTAAAAAAATACTCTCTTCACAACAAATACGACTTAACTACTAGGACAACTAGGCTAGACCCCTTAAATAAAAATACGTCAATAAACATATAAAATCTATTTAATCAATACGATATAAATACAGCCATCATTTACCTTCCGTTAATCCTTTCTAGAATAAATACCCGTTTGGCCAATTGCGACATATTAACGGGACTCGTATCTTCAGGTCTGAATTTGGGATGCAAGTTGCTTTAAGCAGCCCAAGATATTTGATGCAAGGAGTCACCCGTGCCAAATACCTCTATACGCTTTTTGGTGCCGCTGATCTTGCTCTGTAGTTGTATGACTTCAGCACAAGAGCTGAATGTCAACGAGTTACCCGTAACCCTTCAGGCATTACTGGAACGTTCCGGTCGCGATAACCTTATCGAGCTGGTTCAACAAGGCACTGCCAACCAAGGATTACTGTTCCAGTCTGGCAGCGATAACAAGGCCGATGTAACACAAGTGGGCAATGATAACGATGCGCTAATCACACAGATTGGTTCAAACAATGAAGTCCAACTACTGCAAGTCGGCAGTCAAAATACGGCTTCAGTGACACAAATTGGCAATGACAATCTCGTGCAACTGAACCAACTAGGAAGCGGCAACTTTTCGATTCAACAGATTGCGGATGGTGCTGCAATCTCAATAACTCAATATTAAACAGGGAGCGTCACATGAAATCACAAGCTAAAAAATCACTTATTGCTTTGGCCATTGCAACAGGTTTAAGCGGTCAAGCTTTTGCTGCCAGTACAGTGAGCGAAATTAGCGTAGTACAGTCAGGCCAAGCCCAAGACACTTTAGTCTCACAAACGGGTGGCCTTAACGCCGCTGCGGTTGTACAAACAGGTAGAGATCAAACCGCAACCGTCATCCAAGACGGTGTGTGGCATGAAGCGGCTATTAATTCAACGGGTGATGATAACAAGGTCCAAATAACGCAACAAGTTGACTGGCATGTGGCAAGTGCAAATGTTGTAGGTGACAACAACAATGTAAATGTGTCGCAAGATGGTTTCTTTAACCAAAGCAGTAACGATGTTACTGGCAACGATAACACGGTATTCGTTAACCAATTAGGCGAAGTCAACGAAAGCCAAGTTGAAATCACTGGCGCTGAAAACAGCGTGTTTGTTGAGCAAGAAGGCGACGCAAACTTTGCAGTTTTTCGCGTTGAAGGCAGCAACAACGACGGTAAAATCACACAAATCGGTGACAACAACCAAGCAGGTTTAATCGCTCTCGACTTAACCGCTAACGTGGGTAACAACAACGACGTTTCTGTTAATCAAGCGGGTAACAATAACTTTGGTGCAGCGAAAGGTATTGCAGGTAATGACAACACAGTAGACATGGTCCAAAAAGGTGATAACCATGTTGGCTTCGTTTACGCACTGGCCGGCAGCGAAAACGATATTTCAATGGATCAAAAAGGTAACGGCAACACGGCTTATCTTGCTATGACAACGGGTGATGACAACAGTGTCGATATTACCCAAAATGGCAGCAGCAACACTATCGGTGATACTTTAGTGGCAGATATCCAAGGTGATGATAACGATATTACTATCACTCAAAAAGGCGATGTCAACGGTGCAGAGTTCCAAGTATGGGGCGATAGCAACGACGTTGACTTGAAACAAAAAGGCGATGCGAACTTCGCAACCTTTGGTGCATACGGTGCAGATAATGACTTCGATTTATCTTCTAAAGGCGATAACAACGAAATCATTGCTTTCGCTGATGGTCAAGATAACAGTATTGAAGTTAGCCAAGAAGGTGATGAGAACTTTGCTTATGTAGATGCCGTGGGTAGCGATAACGAAGTTGATGTTGAGCAAGATGGCGCTGAGAACGAAACATTGATTTCTGTTGCTGGCAACAACAATGCCGATGTCAGCGCACTTCAAAGTGGCGATCTTAACGTTATTGACCTGATTATTGAAGGTGATGAAAACACCGCGCAAATTACTCAATCAGGTAACGGTAACTGGGTAGGCGGCGATAGCGACACTTCATTTGCTTCAAATTCATTTGGCGTTAGCGGTGACAATAACAGCCTGTCAATCACTCAAACGGGTAATGACAACTTAGTGTTAGGTTCTCAAGCGGGCACTAACAACAGCATCAACGTGAACCAATCAGGCAATATGAACGTTGCCACTTTAGTGCAATACTAGTCAATACTGTTAAACCACCACAGCTAAACTCTTTGGTGGTGGTTTATAAAAAGGGTGTTAAACAAAAAGCGGGAATGTTTAAATAAACATTCCCGCTTTTCTATGTTGATATGCTAGTAATCATTAACATTAACCACTCACAGCGAAAAGCTAACGACCAATATCTTTAACTGACTAACTGCACAACTCAAAGTGAGTTTGATAGGTTTGCGCCCAACGTAAAAGCTCAACCCGATTACGAGACTGGGTCTTGCGGAAAATAGAAGAAATATGCGCCTTCACTGTATGTTCGCTGATACATAACCTATGAGCGATTTCTTTATTTCTCGCACCACTCGATACGAATTGAATGATAGTGCGTTCACGGGATGTCAGCATCTGCAGCATAGCCACAGTATCAGAGGGCATTTCATTATTACCTTCTAACTTTTGTACGACACGGCGGAACATTTTGCTTAGCAAAGTTCTATCGTACCAAAGTTCCTCTGCCACCATTTTACGTAAACCCGTTAACATCAGATCCATACGTTGATCGGCAAATAAAATACCTCGAATGCCGAGCAACATTGCAGATTCTTGGTCTAAGGAGTCTCGCTCAACTTGATACAGCGCCACAGGAAAATGTGACACTAATCGCGAAGCTAACAGAGGTATCCCTTTGTTATCTAATGCTGAACCTTTTTGGGTGATCAGATAAAAACTACGGCGACTCTTGTCTAAATCCAGTTCTGCCGCATGCTTTACTATACGCGTTTTCAAACCTATGGATTCAGCGAGTAACGCTAAATGACATGGCGCGGCCATTTGGTGTAAAAAAACCAATTCATTAATTGTGCTCAATGACTCTCCTCCCTGAAAAGTATTCTCTATTGCAAAATGGTATGTTTGACTCGTCTTTTTAGTTAGATTTTTCAACATTCCATTAACCTAGTTAATTCTGACTAGTTAACGATTGAAAAACATCACCCAAATGTACTATTCCCTGTTTAATGCTAGTAGGTTCGACTAACTCACCACAATAAAATGGAATAACAGTCAAAAATACCGTTTTACTTGGCCAACGCCCAGCACCTAATACTTTCCAACTATGACGTTATCAATCCAAAGTTGCAACACAAAGAAAACACAATAACAACACTAAAGTATGACAACTCAATGTCATCACACTCACACCATATATTTCAGGGAAGAAAGTCTTACAACTCAAACAGAGAGCATCACCCACTTTTAGCCGCTAAATCCTCTGCTTGAGTCTCGCGATTTGTTTATCTTGAAAACGAGACAGTAAAGCTAACGCGACAATAGCACCAATGAGGGCAAGAAACATGTCAGATTGGGTATCCCATACATAGCCTTGAGTCCCTAAAAAGGCTTCAGCCCCTTCGCCAGTTGCCACGGCAACCCACCATTCGATCAGTTCATAAAACGCCGAAAAAGCGAGTACAAAACAAGTGGCAAGAAACGCACACCAAGCCCCAGGTTTAACAGCTTGATTACGCAACATAATTTCACGGGCGAGCATGGCTGGGATAAAACCTTGCGCAAAATGACCCACTTTATCGTAATTATTACGTTCTGAACCCATCCAATCGGCAATCGTGTCGAATAACGGCACTTCAGCGTAAGTATAATGAGCACCTACAAACAACACACAGCAGTGTATTAAGACGAGAAAATATACTAAAGGTGTCAGTGGAAAACGTTTACGAGTAAAGAATAAAATCGGTACAGCAATCAATGCAGGCAAGGCTTCGAGCCACCATGTGAAAGGATCTGCGGGTTTTATCGCCGACCACACCAAAACTGAGAGGTAAATACCGCACCATGCGATTTTGTTATTCAATGTTTCTTCCTCTTATGCGATATTGTTCTAAATTTAGAATATTAACTTTAGCCATCTAGCCCTCCACACTGAGCAAAAAAAGTGCTACTTTGGTAGGTGAAGGTTGTGAGCATATCATAAGAAACATTTCTATTAATTAGAGGGTACCCATATCATGGCGAAACATTCGCTGGACAAGGATAAGATCAAGATCCTGCTGTTGGAAGGCGTCCACCAATCTGCGGTCGATGTATTTGAACGTGCGGGATACACCAATATCGAATACCACAAAGCTTCCTTAAGCGATGAAGCCTTACTTGAGTCCATTAAAGATGCGCATTTTGTGGGACTTCGTTCGCGTACCCAATTAACTGCAGAGGTGCTGAAACGTGCCGAGAAGTTAATCGCGATAGGATGTTTCTGTATTGGAACCAACCAAGTTGACCTTGCCACCGCCGAATCCCTTGGTATCCCAGTATTTAACGCTCCCTTCTCAAACACTCGCAGTGTTGCAGAACTCGTGATTGGCGAAATCATTATGTTGATGCGGGGTATCCCTGAACGCAACGCTATCGCTCACCGTGGCGGCTGGATGAAAACCGCAGCGGGCAGCTATGAAGTGCGTGGTAAAACCTTAGGTGTGATTGGTTACGGCCATATTGGTACTCAACTTGGCATTCTGGCGGAAACCTTAGGTATGCGCGTCGTGTTCTTCGATATCGAAGACAAACTGCCACTAGGTAACGCACAACAAGTCCATTCGTTGGAACTCCTATTAGCACAAGCTGATGTAGTAAGCTTACATGTCCCTGAAACTCCACAAACAAAAGACATGATAGGCGCTGCCGAGTTTGCAGCAATGAAAAAGGGCAGCATCTTTATCAACGCATCACGCGGTACTGTCGTCGATATTGAAGCTTTAACCGTTGCGTTAAAAGAACGTCACCTCGCAGGTGCAGCAATCGATGTATTCCCCGTTGAACCACAATCGAATGACGATGAATTTATCAGTCCTCTACGCGGTTTAGACAATGTTCTACTCACGCCGCACGTCGGCGGTAGCACGGCCGAAGCCCAAGAAAACATTGGTATCGAAGTCGCAGGTAAGCTCACTAAATACTCAGACAACGGCTCAACCGTTTCTGCGGTTAACTTCCCTGAAGTGTCATTACCAACCCATAAAGGCACCTCGCGCTTGCTGCATATTCACCAAAACCGTCCGGGCGTGTTGATCAAGATCAACCAAGCCTTCTCGGAAAAAGGCATCAACATCGCCGCCCAATATTTGCAGACCACTGCAGAAATTGGTTATGTCGTGATGGAAGTAGATACCACTCAAGCGGAAGAAGCCTTAGTTGAACTCAAAGCGATTGAAGGTACATTGCGTACCCGCGTGCTGTTTTAAACTTTAAACTCCACTCGCTTTAAGCCTATCGACTAAAGCACACATAATAAGGCGCACAGATCATTCACAGATATGTGCGCCTTATGCTTTTGAGCCAACTGGAATTCCGTTACAATCTAGCCTCTCACATCGTCTTCATTTTCAGGATCTCGCTATGACTATTTCAGTTTCTACGCCCCATTGGGATCTGGACGCTACCTTGCCTCCACTTATGCTTGCCAACTTATCTCATTTGGGCCTCATCAAAGTCGTTGGAGAACAAGGCCGCAGTTTTATCCATGGCCAAGTGACCACAGACATCAGCTCATTGGCCACAGATCAATGGCGCTGGGGCGCGCATTGCGATCCTAAAGGTAAAATGCTGGCCAGTTTCAGAACCTTTGCCATTCAAGATGCACTCTTTATGTTGATGCCAAAGGATGCCATCGAAGTCGATTTACCCCAGTTACAAAAATATGCCGTTTTTAGTAAAGCCACCCTAAGCAATGCATCCGCTGAGTGGACTCTGCTCGGGGTTGCCGGTGAACAGGCAAGCCAATTCGTGAACAAACATTTTGGTGACATTCAGCAAGAGCTCACACTCATTGAAAATGGTGCGATTTTAAAAGACGCCGAACGTTTTATTTTAGTATTAACACCAGATGCCGCAGCAGCTTTAGTTGCGCAATCGGAACTGAGTGTATTTGACGCCAGTGCATGGCAAGCGTTAGAGATTGCAGCGGGTTACCCCAACCTTGCCGCCAGCCATGCCAGCCAGTACGTACCGCAGATGTGTAATCTACAAGCGGTTAACGGTATCAGCTTCAATAAGGGCTGTTACATGGGACAAGAAACCATAGCGCGAATGAAATATCGTGGTGGTAATAAACGCGCCCTGTATATTTTGCGCGGTCACACCAATCTTCAAATCACCCTAGCATCAGGCCTCGAAATCGCGATGGAAGACAGTTTTCGCCGTGGCGGTCAAATCATTGAGTTTGTGCAGCGTGGCAATCAAGTCTTGTTAACCGCCGTACTTCCTAATGACACGGCTAATGATACTCAGCTACGTTTTGCCGACGATGAACAATCACATTTAACGATCCAAGCACTGCCCTACTCATTAGATGAAGCGTAATGCTTTGATTTAATATAATTAGTATAAAATATTGAAGCAGAATAAAGGCGCCAATGGCGCCTTGATCTTAGTCAATGCACTTCGAGCATCAATTTTCTAAATAAGTATCTCGAATGGCAATTGCTTCTGGCAGGATTTGCTTGAACTCCTCCACCAGCTTAGGATCGAAATGTTTTCCCGCTTGATTTTCAAATAGCTCCATAGTTGCTTCAATCGTCCAAGCCTGCTTGTAAGGCCGTTGCGAAGTCAGCGCATCGAACACATCCGCAATCGCGGTGATACGCCCTTCAAGGGGAATTTCTTCGCCTACCAAGCCATTGGGGTAACCTGAACCATCCCACTTCTCATGGTGAGTTAAGGCGATACGACGGGCCATTTGCAATAACGGATCACTATGTTCACCAATAATTTCTGCACCTATGGCGGCGTGCTGCTGCATAATTTCCCATTCCTGCGCATCAAGTTTCCCTGGCTTTTTCAGCACTGCATCGGGCGTACCGATTTTACCAATATCGTGCATAGGCGCCGCATTAAAAATCAAGTCACAAAAGGTCGTCGGTAAGCCGAGCTTTATCGCTAATATGCGGGCGTAATGGCTCATACGCACAACATGTAGACCCGTCTCGTTGTCCTTGTATTCAGCGGCACGGCCAAGACGACGGATAATCTCGAAACGGGTTTCTTCTAATTCGTGGGTACGAACTTTAACTTGTTGTTCGAGTAGACGTTTTTGATCATAAAGCGCAAGATGCGTTTTAACCCGCGCTTTAACGACAGGCGCACTTACGGGCTTAGTAATGTAATCCACCGCGCCCAATGCAAAACCTTGGGCTTCATCAGCAATTTCAGATAAGGCGGTCACGAAGATCACCGGAATATGGCTGGTCAGCGGCTCTTGCTTTAGCAGCTTGCAGACTTCATAGCCATTCATACCTGGCATCATGACATCGAGTAAAATCAAGTCAGGCCGCGATTTTGTCACTAACGCTAACGCCCTCGGGCCATCGATCGCCACTTTGACTTTGTAATCATCACCTAAAATACCAATCAAAATATCGATATTCTCAGGTGTGTCATCGACGACTAATATTGTTGCTTTTTCCATTAACAACTCCACTCAATGTCACGCATTATAAATTCGCGCTACCGCTTTCTATCCTAACTGTGTAATCACATCGTCAATTAAGTCGATTGCCTCATCAAACTGATACTGGTTAATCATAGATAAAGCGGGGCTTAATGTTTGCCACATCGCACTACTCACCTTCGGCTTTAACGCATCAATTTTTGCCACTGCGCTGGCATCGGCATCATCTAAGTTCTGCCGCAAGGCCTGTAATGCCGCCCTTAAATCTTCAGCAGATAATAAATCAACGGCTTGAGGTTCGGCTTGATTCACCGCTGCTGGTTTGGCGTGTTCAATCGCATCGCAGATAGAGGACACTAGCGGTTGAATTTGAACCAATTCATCTTCATAGGGCACTTTCTCTGTTAAATGCAACTCAAGCAAACGCGCTAATTCCACCAACTTTGCCGAACTTAAATTACCCGCTAAGCCTTTAAGGGTGTGGGCGATACGCACCGCATCTTCGACTTGATTCGCCGCAATCGCTTTGCGAACCTGCTCCACCACATTACGTTGACTGCTCACAAAACGATCAAAAATTCGTTGGTAAAGACGCGTCGAATGCTGCACCAGTTGCAAACCTCTATCGATATCCAGCTCAGGATGTTCTGGCCACTTGAGCAATACCGTTTGATCAGCGCCATTGCTGACTTCACCCTGTGCGCTGGACGAAGTTAACTGAGTTGAGGCTTCCGTCCTTATCGCAGCAGAAATTCCAGAAGAAGATCCGAGGTATTTCAATAGGGTTTGATAGAGCACATTCACTTCTATGGGCTTGGCAATATGGTCATTCATCCCAGCCCGAAGACACATATCTCTATCACCAGCCATCGCATTCGCAGTCATAGCGACGACAGGTAAATTTGCCAACTCAGGCCTTTTCCTTATCGCTTTAGTGGCTTGATAACCATCCATCACCGGCATTTGACAGTCCATTAACACTAGATCGAAATGCTGTTGGGATAGCTTATCTAAGGCAATTTGTCCATTGGTCGCTATGGATAAAATAATCCCCACTTGCTCTAAAAACTCGCTGGCGACTTCGAGATTCATCTCGTTATCTTCCACTAATAAGATACGCTTCCCTTGAAGTGGCAATAATAACTGCGGCGCCAGGTCTTCGGTACGGCGTCTGACTGGCAATATGCCTTCACGGCCAATCGCATTCATTATGCCATCGAGCATGCGTGAGGCGCTGATGGGTTTACTGATGTACCCCGCCAGTGCTAATTGCTCAATTTGAGTGATAAATTCATGATTCGCATGGGCGGATACCATAAAGATCTTAGGCTGAGACTTAGCCTGTAGTTGGATCTGACGGGCGGTTTCTAACCCGTCCATACTGGGCATTTTCCAATCGATTAATGCCACTTCATAGGTCTGCAGTAAACAGCGGCTTATTGCTTCTTCACCTGAACGAACCGTATCGACTCTAAAGCCCATACTTTCGAGCGTTGTACGCATTATGTCCCTAGCGGTCGCGTTATCATCTACCACCAGCACAGACATGCCCTCAAGCTCTTGCTCAAGCACTAATTTTTGGCCCTCGGAAATTTGTAACTTCACAGTGAAATAGAAGGTGCTGCCATGACCAAATTGACTTTCGACACCAATATTGCCCCCCATGAGTTCAACGAGTTGCTTGCAAATAGCCAAGCCTAAGCCTGTACCACCGTATTTACGGGTGGTTGAAGTATCCGCTTGGGTAAAGGATTTAAATAATTTTGCTTGCTGCTGCTCAGTTAAGCCTATGCCGCTATCACGCACACTAAAACGCAGCACGACATCATCATCTTGCTGTTCAACAAGATTTAACGACAGTAATACTTCACCCCGCTCGGTGAATTTAATGGCGTTATTCATCAAGTTAATCAACACTTGACCTAAGCGTAGCGAATCACCATATAAATAACGCGGCACGTTAGGGGCGACTGCAAATAACAATTCAATCTGCTTATGTGCGGCTTTCTCAGAGAACATATCGCTGAGATCTTCCAGCATAGTGTCGAGCTGAAATGGCACAGATTCGATGTCGAGCTTACCCGCTTCAATCTTAGAGAAATCCAGAATGTCATTGATAATAGACAGTAAAGACTGCGATGCCCTCTCAATCTTCTCCACATAGTTTTTCTGTTTTTTATCTAATTCGGTCTGTAAGCACAGCTGGGACATGCCAATAATGGCATTCATTGGGGTGCGTATTTCGTGGGACATATTCGCCAAGAAGTCACCCTTTGCTTTACTGGCGGCATCGGCTTGCTCTTTGGCAAGTAACAGTTCATCGGAGAGCAATTTAAGCTCTGTCATATCGACCATGCTGATCACAGCCGATTCAAATTGTCCTTGGGCATCTAACAATGCCGACACATTGACCGTCATCCATAAAGGCGCACCGGAAGGACGAATAAAACTCCTCTCGCCACGATAATGGTCAATTTTGCCACCGACCAATTCCTTAAATTGCGCCTTGGCAATATGCTTATCTTGCGCGCTAAGGACCTCAAAAATTGCGGTATTGCGTAAACTCTCCCGTGACCGCGCCATATCGGCACAGAATTGGTCATTACAATCTAAGATAACGCCTTTAACATCCACATTGACGATACCAATGGTCGCACCATCGAACAGTGCCTTAAAGTGCGCTTCACTGAGGGCTAACTCTTGTTCTATGCTCTTGCGTTGGGTAATGTCCATTACATACCCATTCCAAGTAATGGCGCCATCTTCTACATGGCCACTCGCCCCCGCCTCCATCCAACGAATGCTGCCATTGGGATGGCGATAACGAAACTCGCGTATCCATTGCAGTCTGTCTTCACTCTGACCCGACAATGCCCGCACGACATCGGGCCTTTCTTCATCAAAAATCCGCTCAGCTATGATGTCAAAATTACTCATTAGATCATCGCGATGTAGCCCCAGCATTTTCATTGCCGCACCAGAGAGAAAGGTAAATCTGCGATCAGTAGGCGAGTGCCACAACAATTGGTACACGGTACAAGGAATAGACTCTGTAATATTGGTCAATTGCAGGCGCGAAGCCTCCAACTGCCCTATAGCAAGCTTACTCTCTGTGATGTCATCAATACTGCCGTCGAACCAAAGTGGAACGCCCTCTTCGGTATAACTTGCCTTACCTTTCTCATGCACCCAGCGCACACTGCCATCGCGATGGCGGATACGATATTCCACTTCAAAGGTTTCTTGCTGCGCGAGTGCTCTATCAATATGCAAATGACATGTAGGCCTGTCCTCCTCTAAAATCAGCGAAGCAAAGGTACGTTGGCGATTTTCAATAAACTGACTCGCTGCATAACCCGTAATCTCAGCAATATTGTCACTGATATATTCCATGAACCATACATCCCCGATGCGAGTCCGATAAACGGCGCCGGGAATATTAGTCACTAAGCCACGAAAACGCTGTTCGCTATCACGGATCTTCTGCTCAACGGCCAGTTTTTGTGTCATATCGCGTATTGAAGCCGCCACTTGCCTTTGTCCATCAAAGGCAGGGGGAAGAATACTCAGCGCTATTTCCGCAATAAATTCATTACCATCGGCTTTTAACGCCCGTACATGACGGGCATTTGCCATGCCTCTATCGCGGCCTTCGCGCAGGAATGTTTGCCGCTCAAGTACATGCCCGTTTCCTAACTCTTGCGGCAATAACGCCTCAACCTGCAAACCCAGCATAGCGCCCGTTTCGTATCCAAAGAGCTGCTGACAGCGACTGTTAGTAAAGACGATTTTCCCAAGTTCGTCGACGATGAGCATGGCCTCGGGAGCGGCTTCTAGTACGGCATTTGACCAGACTGCCGCTGAAAACTGCTCAGTAACATCGGTAAATAACATCTCCACCGACATTAACTCACCCGTATCTGATAACAACGGCTGCATAAACACATCGAGTCTTCTTAAATGCCCTTTTTCATCCAGCATTTCCACTTGGTGCGAAGGCACATTTTGGCCCTTTAAGGCCAAATCGGTATATTCCCAGTTCTTCTCATTGAGGGGATTAGCCGAGAAGAGCCTTTGATATTTGCGCTTGAGCAAATCAGGGGTAATCCCCAACACCTTAGTTACCCCCTCACTAACCTGGGCGAGTTGACCATTGGGTTCGAGGGAACAGTAGAAAGACTTTTCACTCATGCCATCAATTAGACGCGCAAAGCGATTACCGCGGGAATCAAGAATGGCTTGTTCACGTTCTGCGAGTAATTCCGCCATTTGATTGAAGGTAGTACTCAGCGTCACTATTTCACTCACGGCACCTTTAGGTACAATGAGCTGCTGAGCTTTACCCTGTCCAAAGGACAAGATACCCGACTCGAGTAGCTCTAACGGCCGAGTTAATCGTTTCGCCGCCAGATAACAAGTCAGCAATAATAAGAGGGTTAATAAACTTAAATTGAGGATAATAGATGCTAGATCATCAAGTAGGGAGTTGAATAAATCTTGTTCTGGCGCGAATACAATCACACGCCACTTTAATTGAGGGACAGTCGCAATACTCGCAAGATAAACAACATCTTGGTTATCAACAAACCTTGCTTGACCATCAAGCCTTTTATCCTGTAGCGTCCAAAAATCGGCATTTTTATTCTTATCGAGCCACTGGGCTGAAGTCGTTGCCAGCACTTTTTCTTTATCTATATGATAAATAAGCCGCCCTTGATCGTCTAAAACCACCAGACGATTTGGTGCAATCCCCAATTGTTTTGGCAATCCATCTAAGGCTAAATCAACCGTGGCGACTCCAAAATAATTGCCTACCTCACCAAAAGGAGCCGAATAGGTCAACATCAGAATATTCCCAGCCCCCTCATCAAAATATGCCTTTGACCAATAACCGTTCGCTTGATTGATAGCCTTACTCCACCAATCCCAAGTGCCATCGGTATAGTCGTAGCCTTCAGCACCAATATCGAGGTAGTGTAAATCGTTACCACCACTTGTATCGCGGTAAACATAGGGGGAAAAGAGCTTTCGATTGGGGAAGGTATTAGGTTTAAATGCGACTGCGGAGCCAAAAAAATCAGGGTTACGTTTGACTCGATTCATCAAGACACTTTTAACACTCTCAGTGTCATTCATGTCTTCTTTACTTGACAAAAAACCAATAAAATCAGCAAGGCCTTGGGTGTTGGCCTGCGCATGTTCGAGCAGAAACTGCAGACGAGAAGCCGAATGACTCGCCTCTTGTGTCAGGCTATGGTAAAGCCGATTCTCTGAGGAGATATAACTAAACCAAGCGTTTACACCATAGACACTCGCCATAATTAAAATGAGAGGCAAGGCTATGTGGGATAAAATTCTACTGCGAAAAGTACGAAGTTTACTTTTTTCCATGGTGTCGCCCTAAAGCCCTCGATTTTATAAGCACTGCATTTAAAAATAGCACTTATAAAGTAAACGAAGAATTTAGTGGCGACAATGTCAAAGTTAAAATAATGTGAAGTAATTTATTGTTTTAAAAACACTAATAAGCCGTCTCTAAGAAGCCGTCTCTAAGGTTTGATTAGGTAAAATACGAGCAAAATAGCTTTGGGTTTCGGCGATAATGATATGCCTCAATCCCACAATAGCGATCAAGTTAGGGATAGCCATCAAACCATTAACCGTATCAGCCAACAACCAAATCACATCCAGTTTGATAAAAGCACCACCCGCAATCAGCACCAAAAACACCACTTGATACATGCGTAATCCGCGCTCACCGACTAAGTAATACCAACAGCGTTCACCATAATAATGCCAGCCCAAAATCGTGGTAAACGCAAAACACACTAGCGCAATCGTCACCAAATACTGACCCACAAGCGCTGAGCCTCCCAGAGCAAAAGCAGCACTCGTCATCGCAGCACCTGCCGTCTCACCACTCCATACCCCAGTGATGATCAGCACTAACCCCGTCATAGTGCAAATGATAATAGTATCGAAGAAAGTACCCGTCATACTGACGAGACCTTGCTCAACGGGTTCATTGGTCTTAGCGGCAGCGGCGGCAATGGGTGCACTACCTAATCCAGATTCGTTCGAGAACACACCGCGGGCAATACCGATTTGAATCGCCTGCGCGACTGTCGCCCCTAAAAAGCCCCCCGCAGCTGAGAGTGGCGTAAAGGCAGATTCAATCACTAAAGCTAAGGCGGGTAAAATCTGCTCGGAGAAACCGACTAAGATCCACACGCAGGCCAGCACATAACCAATCGACATCGCAGGCACAAGTTTTTGCGCCACATTTGAAATGCGCTTTACGCCACCCAAAGTGACTGCGGCAACTAACACAGTCAACACAGTTGCAGTCAACCAAGTCGGCACCTCAAAGGCAATCGTCAGTGCATCGCTGATGGCGTTAACCTGTGCAAAAGTACCGATACCGAAAAAGGCCACACCAACCCCAAAGAGAGCGAACAATTTCGCCATCCAAGGCAGACCAAGGCCGCGCTCGATATAATACATAGGGCCACCCGCAATCTGCCCACGAGCATCGGTGGTACGGTACTTTACCGCCAACATACATTCAGCATATTTAGTCGCCATGCCGAAAAATGCCGCCAGCCACATCCAAAATAACGCCCCAGGGCCACCCATTTTTATTGCCGTCGCCACGCCAACAATATTACCGGTACCGATAGTGGCGGACAGCGCAGTACAAAGCGCGGCAAAGGAAGATAAATCCCCATGACCTTTGGCGGGTTTAAACAACAATCCCATCGCCATCGGCAGACGAAATACTTGGATAAGCTTGAGGCGCACAGTGAGGTAAACCCCTGTACCCACCAGCAAACAAAGGGTAATTGGGCCCCAGACGATGCCATTAATACTGGCAAGTAAAGCTTGAAAACTCATGATATTCCTCGAATATTAAACAACAAAATTAATAAACGGAGGAGGAAAAGAAATGGCTGTGACGCGCCGCAGTCGGACGCTATAGCGAGCTATTTTGACCTAATCTCGGCCGAGAATCGCCTAAGCTGAACGCTAAAAGCGTAGCAAGCGAGAGCTCTACACGAGTGCTTTCAATAAGAGTAAAAGTGCTCCATCTCAAGCAAAAGAGTAAAAATAGCCCACGACGACAAACGACAGGGACTGTGCAGTCATCCTCTCCTCTGTCCTTTTGCCTGAGCGTTTCGCGTCGCAGGTTATACAATAACACCACGACACTTTCGCCTTCGGCGCCACCTGATTGCACAATGAGTGCAACTGGTAGTCTCTCCAGAGGCTCGTCCAGTAACAGTCCACGCCTATCGGCACCTGAAAGAGTGCTTTGTTTTTATAAGAAGACTCGCTTCTGTAAAACCAAAGTTGCCTCGTCGGTGTGGGGTCAATTCCCCACTCTCCTGCTACCTTCATCCGAACGGATTGCTAGATTGAGATTTACTCCCAAGCTAACAGGACGCACAGAATGCAACAAATGCGGCGTCAGCTCAAGCCGTTTGCTCACAGTTCGCGGAGGATTTAATCCAGTTGACTATTTTTACACCAAATGACGATTTATGTTTTGTTACTCAGTAGATGATCCTATTACAAGAAAAATCAGTATCTATCTGAATAGAAAATGCTTTATCTTGAACATAGAATGGCAATGCTAAATTGCGGCCACTAAGTAAGTTGCCGCCGCAGTTTGAAACACGGCTTACCACACCCGCCGCCAATGGATATAAAGGAGTTGCTCAATGGCCGACGTCGCTAAGCTTAACCAAGTCACCAAAGGCTTTCGCGATGGTGAGCAATATCATCAAGTACTGCAAGCGGTTAATCTACAGATCCACAGAGGTGAAACCGTGGCGCTTACAGGTCCCAGCGGCAGCGGCAAAAGCACCTTACTCAACCTGATCGCCGGCTTTGAAACGCCAGACTCGGGTGAAATCTTGCTAGAACAAGCGTCCACCTCCACTTGGCAAGACAAAGATTGGAGCCGTTTCAGACGTAATTCCTTAGGTGTCGTGTTTCAGCAATTTAACTTACTCACGCCACTCAACGTGAAAGACAATATCGCCTTCTCCTTAAGTTTAACCGCGCAGCCATGGTCGCCTTGGTGTGACTATCTGGTTGAAAAACTTGGGCTGATGCCACTACTTCATCGGCAAGTTGAAGCCCTGTCAGGCGGTCAACAACAGCGTGTCGCCATCGCCCGCGCCTTAGCCCATAAACCGACCTTGCTACTGGCCGACGAACCTACGGGTAACTTAGATGATGTGTCAGGCAAACAAGTGATGGCACTACTGTGTGAACTGGCACGGGAAAGCCAAACCAGTATCTTGATGGTCACCCACAGCGAAGAATGCGCCGCCTTTATGCAAAAACGTTGGCATTTATCCCAAGGTGCAGTCGCTATCTATGAACAATAAACTGCTCACTAAGGCGACTCCCTCGGGGCTTAGGCTGACGTGGCTCAGCCTAAAGGTTTTTATCGCCCATTATCGCCATGCGCCCATACAAGCAGGTGCCATTCTGCTCGGTATCGCCTTAGCTGTGACTCTGCTCATTGGAGTCAAGGCAACCAACGACAATGCCGTGCGCAGCTATAGCGAGGCGACAGAGCTTTTGAGCCAACGCGCCGATGTGCTACTCACGCCGCCCCTTGGACAAAACACTTTAGATGAATCTGTCTATTTCGCCTTGAGACGAGCCGGATTAAGTCAGAGTCTCGCCGTCGTGAGTGGCAAAATCTCCGGTAAAAACGGTCAGTTCTGGCAACTGGAAGGCAGCGATTTGATCGCTGCATTAACACTACAAAAATCGAGAAGTAACGCCTCGACCGACACACTATCAGCTACCTCGCCACAGATGAATGACTTACCGCTTGCCGATCTCCTCAGCGGCGCAGCCACAGTAATCATGAGCCGCAGCCTAGCTGCCAAAGTGGCACCAGAAGGTAAACTTATTTTAGAAAATAGCACCTTAGATGTCATTGCAATTGATGACAGTTTTGGTCTCGGCAGCGCCATCTTGGCCGATATGTCCCTCGCCCAGCGATTACTAAACATGCAAGGCCGATTGAGCTATATCGCCATGTTCAGTGAACGAGAAAACCTACCTAAACTAAAATCCCAACTCGACGCTTTAGGGATTACGCCGCAAAAGGCCAGCTTTAGCCAGCAAGATCAAGGCCAAGCGCTGATAGCGCTGACCCGCAGTTTTCACCTTAATCTTAATGCCATGAGCATGTTAGCCTTCGTTGTCGGCCTCTTTATCGCCTATAACGGTGTGCGCTACAGCCTAATGAAGCGGCAAAAATTGTTAGTACAGTTATTACAACAGGGAATTGAGCGCCGCGCCTTGATGACGGCACTGATGTTCGAATTAATTTTGTTAGTTGTCATAGGTTCAAGTCTGGGCTTTATCAGTGGTTTGCAACTCAGCCACTGGCTGCAACCTATGGTCGCCATGACCTTAGAGCAAATGTATGGCGCCCACTTACTCCCCGGTATTTGGCAATGGACTTGGCTTTTTGAGGCAATTGCCCTCACTTTAATTGCCGCGCTCGCCGCTTGCTTGCCCTTGTATTTAGATCTTACGCGCCAAGCATTGGCACAAGGGGCGAATCGTTATCAGCAAATGCAGGCACACCGCAAAACCCATAGCATTCAATTTGCCTTAGCCTGTGGCTTATTGACCTTAGCGGCATTGCTGTTTCCCTTCAGCCAAAACTATAACATCAGCTTAGTGTTGCTCGGTATCGTCGCTATCGCTATTCCCTTATTGTTGCCGCAATTATTGCATTGGGGCGTCAGTGCGTTAATGCCCTTGGCACGTCCCGGATTATGGCAATATCTGCTCGCCGAAACCCGTGAGCTTATTGCACCGCTTTCCCTTGCAATGATGGCGATCTTACTGGCGCTCAGTGCCAATGTGTCGATGAACACCCTCGTTGGAAGCTTCGAGCAAACCCTGCGGACTTGGCTAGAAACCCGCTTGCATGCCGATCTCTATATCCGCCCACCGAGCCAGCATATCGACACGATTCAAACCCAATTGATGCACGATCCTAGAGTCAGCGGTCTTTATCAGCAGTGGCAGATTGAAGCCCAGCTTTCACTGCCAGTTTCGACGGATAATCCGAGCGAGCAGACGATTCCGGTGAGCCTACTCAGCCGCGATGAATTTTCGACTCGGCACACCAGTGCGCTTAAGGAAAGCCTGCCCACATTGTGGCAATCCTACTTTAATGCACCCGTTGTATTGGTGAGCGAACCTCTTGCCATCAAATACCAATTACAGCTTGGTGATACTGTGTCATTGGATGTGCTCGAGAAAACAGGTAACAGCAAAGCCATTATCGGCGGCATTTATTATGACCACGGCAATACCCGAAACGAGGTCATTATCAGCCAGCCACTTTGGCAACGGGCCCAGTTACCTGTACTGCCAGTCAGTTTAGCCGCAAGTTTTCACGGTAAAGAGCAAGGCAGTAGGATAAGTGAAGCAGAACTCGATCAACTACAAGTCCAACTGGCGACTGAGCTAGGTTTATCCCAAGCACAAATCTACAGCCAAACTAAGATTAAAACCCAAGCTATCGCTATGTTTAAACGCACTTTTTCCATTACCTTAGTGTTGAATAGTTTAACCTTGATTGTCGCCGCGATTGGCCTCTTTAGTGCCTGCTTAATGTTGACTCAGGCAAGGCAAGCGCCACTGGCACGGCTGTATTCCCTCGGCGTCAGTCGTAATGCTCTGCGCGGTATGGTGTTTATGCAAATGCTGATTGTGGTACTGATCACTTGCCTGCTCGCTATGCCAACGGGCGCGCTGTTAGGTTACCTGCTTATTAATAAGATCACCTTGCAAGCCTTTGGCTGGACGATAAAAATGATTTGGGATTGGCAAGCCTATGGCCATGCAATACTGATTGCCTTAACCACCTGCACCTTAGCCGTACTCTTACCGCTGTATTGGCAAACCCGTAAACCACTGGTCGCCAGTCTGCAGCAGGAGACACTGTGATGAAAACACTCAGTATTGTATGGGCAGTGGTTGGGTTAATGCTGATCGGCGGCTGCGATAAAACGCCATCGACGCAAAACACTCAGTCCAAATCCATGGCCAATGTGGTGGGGAAAACCTCTACTAATCAAGATGATTTAGCTTTTACGCCTGTTGTTCCCGGCTATAAATTTGAATTTCCGCGGGATCACTTAGCACATAACAGTTTTCGCCAAGAATGGTGGTATCTAACCGCGAATTTGACCACAGAAAAAGGTGAGCAACTCGGCGCCCAGTGGACGCAGTTTAGAGTCGCCCTTAAACCCCCTGCTCCGCAAGAAACAACTCTGCAAACAATCGCTCCACAAACAACAGTTCCGCAAGGAACAGATGTGATAGCTAAAAGTGAATCCACTTGGGAGACTCAGCAGCTTTATTTAGCCCACAGTGCATTAACCTCGAGTAATGCTCACTTGGCCCACGAAAAGTGGTCACGCCGCCATAGCAAGTTTGCCGAGGTGAAATTAGATCCTTATCAAATCCGCCTCGATAACTGGCACTGGCAGAGCGAAACCAATGCACTCTTTCCCGCCACCTTAACGGTGGAGAATCCTGATTTTAGCTACCGACTTAAGCTGAATAGCCAAGCACCACTGCAATACCAAGGCGTTAACGGCTATAGCCTTAAAAGTCACGATGGCCAAGTAGCCTCTTACTATTACAGCCAGCCCTTTATTGAAATTTCAGGTGAAATCAACCGCAATGGCAAAGTGGAGCAAGTCACAGGCCAAGGTTGGCTCGACAGGGAATGGAGCTCGCAATTTCTCACTAAAACGCAACAGGGCTGGGATTGGTTCGCGCTCAGGTTAAACGATGACTCGACGCTGATGTTGTTTCAGCTACGGGATCAGTCGCCAGCAGAGAACACAAAGAATGCGCCTATCTCGGCATTTTATAGCGCCAGAAGAATGTTTGCCGATGGTACAGGGCGCAACATCAATTCCACTGACAATCCCAATGACATTCAGATGACGCCTCTTAAATGGCAACACACAGTCAATGGCGACTATCCCGTTAGCTGGCAAGTAAAAATCCCCAGCGAAAATATCGATCTCACTATCACCCCGCTCAATGCCAATAGCGCTATGCCATTATCAACGCCCTACTGGGAAGGCCCAGTGCAACTCTCTGGCAGCCATACAGGTACGGGTTATATGGAGCTAACGGGCTATTAACGTCTTATATATACTAAACAATGTGAATATAACTAATTGTTCCTAAATATGTTCTATCGCAGGATTTCGCAAGCATGCACGTCAGCTATTGCTCTTACCCAGAAATTTTATAAACACCTGTAACTGGTAAAAAGTATAGGATTCCTATCTACACACTTGTGCTTCCGTTAATGTTCACAGGTTCCAGATATACACAATAGTATTCTCCATAAATGTACTCCTCACTATGTCCTAGTGAGGACAGTGCTAACCGCTTAAATATCAAACTGGGAGTTAGATCACTCGCAAAACTTTGATCCGGATCGACTATCGCTTTCAATACCTCTTGTGAGGTATACCCACATTTTTTATCAGGTCTAGACTCGCCAGTATCAGCACTCGGTTACCCTCCTTTTTAATCTTAAGTAACCGAGTTTACGCTACTACAGGTCATCCAATATGAGTCAGGAATACCACGTCACCAGCCTTGTGGTGCATGCCACGCCTAAAACCTTACAGCAGGTTGAAGCCAATATCCGTGCATTAGTGGGTACTGATATTCATGCAATTACACCCGAAGGAAAATTGGTCGTTACCCTAGAAGGGAGTAGCCAAAGAGCGATTCTTGACAATATTGAAGCCATCAATGCCCTGTCCGGCGTGTTATCTGCCAGCTTGATTTACCACCAAGTAGAACCCTTAGTACAAGAGAGTGAGGAAATATTATGAGCATAAGCCGCCGCGAGTTTCTCAAGGCCAACGCAGCGGTTGCCGCTGCGACGGCCGTTGGCGTCACACTTCCCATTAAGATGGTCGAAGCCGCCGAACAAGCTGACAGTATCAAGTGGGATAAAGCTCCCTGCCGTTTCTGCGGTGTGGGGTGTAGCGTATTAGTGGGCACCCAAGCGGGCAAAGTGGTCGCCACTAAGGGCGATCCTGAAAGTCCAGTCAACCGTGGCCTTAACTGTATTAAAGGTTATTTCCTATCAAAAATCATGTACGGCAAGGACAGATTAACCACGCCATTGCTGCGGATGAAAGACGGCAAATACCATAAAGAAGGTGAGTTCACCCCAGTCAGCTGGGATGTGGCCTTCGATACTATGGCCGCGAAATGGAAACACAGTCTCGCCACCAAAGGTCCGACGTCAGTGGGTATGTTTGGCTCCGGCCAATGGACTATTTGGGAAGGTTATGCCGCCTCTAAACTTCATAAAGCAGGCTTCCTTACCAACAATATAGATCCCAATGCGCGCCACTGCATGGCCTCAGCCGTAGGCGGCTTTATGCGCACCTTCGGTATCGATGAGCCCATGGGTTGTTATGACGATTTAGAAGCCGCCGATCAGTTTGTGCTCTGGGGCGCAAACATGGCGGAGATGCACCCAATTCTGTGGGCACGAATTTCTAATAGACGTTTAAGCAGTCCAACGTGCCGAGTGCATGTGCTGTCGACCTTTGAGAACCGCAGCTTCGATTTAGCCGATAACCCTATGGTGTTCCGCCCACAGTCGGACTTAGTGATCCTCAACTATATCGCCAATTACATTATTGAAAATAAAGCAGTTAATACCGACTTTGTTAGCAAACACACTAAGTTTGCCTTAGGCGTTGACGATATAGGCTATGGCCTGCGTCCAGAACATCCATTAGAGAAAAAAGCTAAAAATCCAGGCAATGGTAAATCCACGCCCATTAGCTTTGACGAGTATGCCAAGTTTGTCAGCACTTATACGCTGGAATATGCTGCCAAGATGAGTGGCGTCGAACCAGAGAAGCTGGAGATTTTAGCCAAAGCCTATGCCGACCCTAACGTTAAAGTCATGAGTCTGTGGACCATGGGCATTAACCAACACGTTCGCGGTGTGTGGGCGAACAACATGCTTTACAACATCCACTTACTCACGGGCAAAATTGCCACTCCAGGTAACAGTCCATTCTCGTTAACAGGTCAACCTTCGGCTTGTGGGACTGCACGTGAAGTCGGTACTTTCGCCCACCGTTTACCCGCCGATATGGAAGTCACTAACGACAAGCACCGCGCCATTACCGAAAAGCTATGGCAAGTGCCTGAAGGGACCATTCCCGCAAAACCTGGCTACCATGCCGTACTCCAGAGCCGTATGCTCAAAGATGGCAAGCTCAACTGTTACTGGACCATGTGTACCAACAATATGCAGGCAGGCCCTAACATCAACGATGAGATTTACCCTGGCTTTCGTAACCCAGAAAACTTTATCGTGGTTTCAGATCCTTATCCAACCATCACAGCCATGGCGGCAGATTTAATTTTGCCAACGGCAATGTGGGTCGAGAAAGAAGGAGCTTACGGCAACGCCGAGCGCCGTACTCATATGTGGCATCAGCAAGTAAAAGCCCCAGAAGGCGCAACCTCAGATCTGTGGCAACTAGTCGAATTTTCGAAACGATTCAAAGTCTCCGAAGTCTGGCCAGCCGAACTGATAGCCAAACAACCGGAATACGCGGATAAAACCTTATATGAAGTGCTATTTGCCAATGGCGTGATCGACAAGTTCCCAATTTCCGATTGCAAAGCCGAATTAAACGATGAGAGCGAACACTTCGGTTTCTACCTGCAAAAAGGTATTTTCGAAGAATATGCAGCTTTCGGTCGTGGCCATGGCCATGATTTAGCCGACTTTGACCGTTACCATGAAACCCGCGGCCTACGCTGGCCAGTCGTTAATGGCAAAGAAACGCTGCGTCGTTTCGTTGAGGGGAGCGATCCTTATGTCAAAGCGGGTGAAGGCTTTAAATTCTATGGCAAGCCAGATGGCAAAGCGGTGATTTTCGCCCTGCCCTATGAGCCCGCCGCCGAAGAGCCGAATGAAGAATACGATTTATGGATGTCGACTGGCCGCGTGCTGGAGCATTGGCACACAGGCTCGATGACAGCCCGCGTACCAGAGCTTTACCGTGCCTACCCCGACGCGCAAATTTTCATGCATCCAGAAGATGCGAAAGCTCGCGGCGTACAACGTGGTGACGAAGTCATAGTGGCCTCACCGCGCGGTGAAGTGAAAACCCGAGTTGAAACCAAAGGCCGTAACAAACCGCCACGCGGCGTAGTATTTATGCCTTTCTTCGATGCGCGCCAGTTAGTCAACAAACTGATATTGGATGCAACCGATCCCCTGTCAAAAGAAACTGACTTTAAAAAATGCCCAGTGAAAGTCTTCAAGGCGGAGAATAACCAATGAGAAAAATACTCACCTTAACTGCGTTACTCGTCGCCATTACCGGCTGTTCAGGTCAGCAAACCGACACCAACGTAGCACCAGTTAATATTCAATCCCTCGCAGGAAACATGGCGATCACCGACATTCGCCCAGCCGATGCCATGGCGATTTATCCTAGTCGCGGCACCGCCATTGAGCGCAGTTTTAGCGAACAACCCCCGCTCATCCCACATAAGGACGATTACAAGATCACCTTAGATAAAAATGGCTGTTTAAGCTGCCATAGTTGGGACAAGGCAAAACGCATGAAAGCCACGCCAGTAGCTAAGTCCCACGTGATTGATGATAAAGGCACAGTGAACGGGCATAACTATTTCTGTACTCAATGCCATGTCGCTCAGGCCGAAAACAAGCAACCACTCGTCGAGAATCAGTTCTCCGGCAAGTAAATCTCCATCCCCTGCAAAGCCAAGCCACCCGAATTGATTAGGGTGGCTTTTTGCTATTTAAGCGTCCTATCCTAATGAGTTGGCTTTGCTATCAGTAGTGAAGTATTCGAGTGAATAAAATAGATAACTAAACGTCTATCGCTGGCTCAGCGTCCGTTGCTGAACAGTACTTTCATCAAGGAAGGGATTGAGCAGAAGTTAAAAAGGCAAAGTGAGAATCGAGGGAGATGAAAATAAGAGCAGAATCTAAAACACAGAAAAGTAAAAACCCAGCCTAGGCTGGGTTTACTTGTTGTTTTGCTTTATGCAAATCACCCGCTGGAGCCGTTTTAGTTACTTGCGCCGCTTTAGCGTTTTGCACATCTTTTGCCACAGGCATAGCCGCCTGCCACAAAGCACCTACCCACAGACTTGAACTTGATTTCATCGGTATTCCCCTGTTTTGTTAACAAGGTCAAAGTAATACTTAGGCTATCATTAGTAAAATGAATAAATTCCATAATATGGATTCCATTTGAGCATGAACATCCCAATCAAGACCTTACAGTGTTTTCTGACCTTAGTGGAAACTGAAAACTTTACCCGCGCCGCGCAGAAATGTTTTATCACCCAGCCGACACTAAGCAAAATAATCCAGAGACTTGAAGAAAGCCTTGGTGAAACCTTGCTGATCCGGAATAACCAAAAGGTTGAGTTAACTCAAGCTGGTCAGCTCTTTGAGCACAGTGCACGGGAAATTCTCGGCCAATGGCATAGACTGCAAGAGGACATGAGTAACCTTAGCGGCCTCAAATCGGGGCGGTTGCGACTGGGTGTATGTCCTATGATGAGCAGTCTTATTATTGGTTTGCTCACTAGCTATCGTAAGCGTTATCCGGGAGTTGAACTACACATGTATGAGTACGGTGGATTCGGCTGCGAACAAGCATTGCTCAATAACAGTCTCGATATCGCCTTTACCGCGCTACCCACGACCCATGAAACAGAACTCGTCAACCAACCCCTAACTAAGTACCCTTTACTCGCATGCCTGCCTGAAGGACATCCCTTAGCCGAGAAAGACCACTTAAAATGGCAGGACTTCCAACCCTATCCTTTTATCCTCTACAACGAAGACTTCTCCCTTGCTAAACTGATTAGTCGCCTCAGTCGCAAAGCAGGTGTTCAACTCAATATTGCCTTTCGCAGCGGTCAGTGGGATTTCCTCGCCGCCATGGTCGAAGCCGATATGGGCGTCGCTATTTTACCTGAGCCTATCTGCAATCGATTAAGCACCAGTAAACTGGTCTTTAAACCTATGCAGCCCGCAATGACATGGGATCTGGCGCTTATTTGGCGTCAAAGTTTACCTTTAACACCGGCGGCCAAGGCCTTGCTCGAATTGAGTAAACAAAAAACTGAACGCTGAGAAAATAAAGCGAGAACTGACATTTTTTAAACAACGGGATACGAAACTTCGTCAGCCATAGCGGGTGATTACAGTTGGATCTCGCCCATAAAAAAACCGCTGCGAGCCTAGAGGCCGACAGCGGTTTTTATTAGCTAAGTTAAGAATTACTTCTTAGCTTCAGCAGCCTTACGTTCTTTAACTTGAGCAACAACTTTCTCAGCTACGCTAGCTGGACATTGGCTGTAGTGTGAGAACTCCATAGAGAACTGACCACGACCAGAAGTCATTGTACGTAAAGTACCGATATAACCGAACATTTCTGATAACGGTACGTCAGCTTTAACGCGAACACCTGTCACACCAGCAACTTGGTCTTTGATCATGCCGCGACGACGGTTTAAGTCACCGATCACATCACCCACGTTGTCATCTGGGCTGAACACGTCAACTTTCATGATTGGCTCAAGAAGTTGTGGTTTAGCTTTAGCGATAGACTGACGGAAAGCGCCTTTAGCAGCGATTTCGAACGCGATTGCTGATGAGTCAACTGCGTGGAATGCACCGTCAGTTAATTCGAACTCAACGTCTAACACTGGGAAGCCAGCGATAGTACCGGTGTTCATCATGCTCGCGAAACCTTTCTCAACTGCTGGCCAGAATTCCTTCGGAACGCTACCACCAACAACTGAAGATTTGAACACGAAACCAGTGTTTGGCTCACCTGGGCGGATGATATATTCGATCTTACCGAATTGACCAGAACCACCTGATTGTTTCTTGTGAGTGTATTGATCTTCAACCATTTGAGTAATGGTTTCACGGTAAGCAACTTGTGGCTCACCTACGATCAATTCAACACCATAAGTACGCTTCAGAATGTCTACTTTGATATCTAAGTGAAGTTCGCCCATACCTTTAAGGATGGTTTCACCTGAATCTTCGTCAGTTTCTACGCGGAATGATGGATCTTCAGCGATCATCTTACCGATTGCGATACCCATTTTCTCAGAACCGCCTTTATCTTTTGGCGCTACTGCGATAGAGATAACTGGCTCTGGGAACACCATAGCTTCTAAGGTAACTGGGTGTTTCACGTCACATAAAGTGTGACCAGTTTGAACGTTCTTCATACCCACGATAGCGATAATGTCGCCAGCTTGAGCTGATTCAATTTCAATACGGTCGTCAGCGTACATTTCGCACATACGGCCGATACGTTCAGTTTTGCCAGTCGCGCTGTTCAGGATGGTATCACCCTTCTTCAGACGGCCTGAGTAGATACGTACGAAAGTCAGGGCACCGAAACGGTCATCCATGATTTTGAACGCTAACGCTTTTAATGGCTCATCAGCAGAAACGATAGCGAATTCGCCAGTTTCGTTGCCTTCTTCGTCAGTCAATGGTTGTGGATCAACTTCGTCTGGTGCTGGTAAATAATCAACAACAGCATCAAGAACCAGTTGCATACCTTTGTTCTTGAAAGCAGAACCACAGTATGTTGGGAAGAATGCTAGTTTGCGAGTACCAGTACGAATACAACGCTTGATGTCTTCGATAGATGGCTCTTCGCCTTCCATGTACGCTTCCATCACTGCATCGTCTTGTTCAACTGCAGTTTCGATCAGCATTTCACGGTATTCTTCAACCATGTCAACCATATCAGCAGGAACGTCTAATACTTCAAAGTTTTCTGGAATACCAGAATCATCCCACACGTATGCTTTACGAGTTAATAGGTCAACAACACCAGTGAATTCGTCTTCAACACCGATTGGCAGAACCATAACCAGTGGAGTTGCAGCTAATACGTCTTTAGTTTGCTTAACAACGCGTAAGAAGTCAGCACCCATACGGTCTAACTTGTTTACGAAGATAATACGCGCAACTTCAGATTCGTTCGCATAGCGCCAGTTAGTTTCTGATTGAGGCTCAACACCGCCTGAACCACAGAATACACCGATACCGCCATCAAGCACTTTCAGAGAACGATAAACTTCAACGGTGAAGTCAACGTGTCCTGGGGTGTCGATAACGTTGAAACGGTGATCTTTCCAGAAGCAACTTACAGCAGCGGACTGAATAGTAATACCGCGCTCAGCTTCCTGTACCATGAAGTCAGTGGTAGATTCACCATCGTGAACTTCACCGATTTTATGGATTTTACCGGTTAGCTTAAGGATACGCTCGGTGGTCGTGGTTTTACCCGCGTCAACGTGAGCGAAGATACCAATGTTTCTGTATTTGGATAATTCGGTCATGATTCAACTTTAATGAGTAGTTTAAGAAGTAGACGGAGTATGCGACAAACACCGACACACCGCACATCAGATTATTTTAGGCGCATATTGTAAATTGGAACCCTGCTCGGCGCAAATGGCTAGAGTACTTTTTCACGATAAAGTCGCGTAATAATTTAGGTAAATAGCCATAAACACGAACTAAAACAGATAAGTAAAACACTTTAGCTTATTTTTCACTCAATCAATAAAAACCGTTAAATAAACCTCATTTTAATGGGATAAGGCGATTTTCAAGGGATTTCTATCATATCGTCAGTACAAACATCAAACATTAACCTGCAAGCATGGATGCTAGAACAATCATGTTATACCTATCTCCAAAATAGAGATGACATCCGCGACTCACTTCAATCGCAGTCTTTTAGCCAAATAACCACAAATCAGTCTTGAGTAAACCCTTACGTGTCGATGCACATTTGATTACGCCCTTGTGCTTTAGCACGATAAAGGGCTCGATCTGCCCGCTCAAAACACAATTGTATAGGTTCGTTTTCTGCGAGCTTAGCGACACCAAAACTACAAGTTAAGTGAACATTGTCAGTAAATTGATAATTGTTAATCCTCTGCGCAATCCGCACACACAAGCTTTCAACTAATGGCAATGATGACTGTTGGCAGAGGATAACAAATTCTTCGCCACCCCAACGTGCAACCACATCAGAATCACGCACACAGTGCTGTAATACCTGTGACACTTGCTCAAGAATGCGATCGCCGACGTTATGCCCTAGCGTGTCATTAATCTCTTTAAAGTAGTCGATATCAATCATTACAAGGCACATGCCTGCCCCAGCAGATTTATCATGCTGCTCGTTATTAATAAAAAAGCGATTAAAGTAATGTCGGTTATACAATTTAGTTAAGGGGTCGTGGGTAGATAAAAATTCGAGTTCGGCATTTGACGCTTCAAGCTGTTCGCGTAAAGTTTCCAACTGTTTATTCTTATCGGTTAATCTTCGATTATATTGACTCATAAAGTAAGTTCTCGCCCCCAACATTAGGAGCAACAGACACGTAGCGCAGATAATTTGATACACAAGCGAATAGTTAGTCTCATCTATCACAGTCACATTATTCCACTTCTGATAAATCGTGATCCGCTCTTGCTCACTCACAGTGTTTAAGGCTTTATTTATCACAGGTAACAAGGACTCTTGACCATAAGCGACCCCCATCCGTAACTCATCTTCCGGCCCGCCCCAACCCGCAATTTTTAAATGTTCAAATCCCATTTGTTGAATGTAAGCGTTAACCGAAAACATTGACCCAACAAACAGATCTGCACGTTTATCCAGAACCGACTGCAATCCCGCAGGTTCACTGGCAACAGTAAGCATCTCTATCTGAGGATAATAATGCTGAATATACTCAGCTAAACGATAACCTTTGGGCACGGCTAAAATACGCGTATTGATATTCTCCAATCCTTGCAGAAAAGGCTGTTCTTTAAGTGAAACAAGCACATTTGGTGAGCGGAAATAGACATCACTGAAGTGCAGATAAGTCTCGCGTATTAGCGTTTTATTCAACATAGGGGTTAAATCGCACTGACCACTTTGCAAAAAAGATAAAGTTTCGGTCCAAGAAGATGTCGGCACTAGCTGAAACTTAAGGGAAGAATGTGACTCAACATGACGAATATAGTCCGATGAAATCCCCAGATGCTTACCTTCTCGTATTCCTTCATAGGGCAGCCAATCAGGATCAACGCAATAACGGACTATCACAGCAGACTTGACGCTAACATCTTGATCCGCAAGTTTAGTACTAGACACCAGGAAACGATCCGCATTCACCAGTAATGGCATACACAGCAATAGCGACACTAACCTCAATAAGCCACGCAATTCCATTGAAATTTCAACCTAAAAGCTGATGCTAGATGGGGAATGTAAAAAAGTGTATACGTGAAAACCACACAATACCAATTCCCATCATTGCTTATACGAAACGCTCGTTTGTCCATTGTGTCTTAACGCCTTCGTACATCAGCAAAACTTATCTTCATAAGGTGATCAGTTGATGGGAAAGAACGTTGCTAAGTTCACTCAGTCCTAAATTCACTCAATCTGAGTTTGGTATCACATTTAAAAAAGCCAATATTTATCGCTTGCTTCATCAGCAGGACTATCCTAAATAACCCCCCTTACTCGCCATCCAAAGCCATCACAGCGCCTTTTGCAAACCGCGATTATATGCAGCTGCACCTCGCCTTAACTTCTACAGCTACGTTCTTTGGCCGCTATACCGCGATCATGATGGACTGTGCGGGGGCATCAAATAAAGATGGCAGAAGATTTTATAATCTGAGATAAAACTGCAGCCTTATTCTCCGGAACTGAATCTGATAGAACAGTTGTCGCGGATATTAATAGAATTGATATAAAGCCAAATGGTGCAAATTATTCGTATCGTGGAAGGTAAAAAAGGGATTATCGAGAGAAAAATAGGAGGAAAACTGACTAATTGAATAGACACTAGGCTGGATTTCACAAATTACAGACGCAAAAAAGCCAGCTTATTCAGCTGGCTTGGTTACATCTCAATGAGATAATTAGGCGCTTGGCGATGACCTACTCTCACATGGGGAGACCCCACACTACCATCGGCGCGTTTGCGTTTCACTTCTGAGTTCGGGATGGGATCAGGTGGTTCCACAAGGCTATTGTCACCAAGCAAATTCTGTTTATTACCGTGTCCATCTCTGGACCACGTTAATAATAATTCGGAAAGCTGATTTGCTTTGTTTGAGTTCAAACTTTATCAAGTATCTGTATTCTGTCTAAGGCTTTCGTACGACCTCCATGGAAGGAGGAAGTGCTAGAAAATGTCTGGAACATTTTCAGTAAAACCCATCTGGGTTGTATGGTTAAGCCTCTCGAGTCATTAGTACATGTTAGCTCAACGCCTCACAACGCTTACACACCATGCCTATCAACGTCCTAGTCTCGAACGGCTCTTTAGAGGAATTAAATTCCTAGGGATGACTCATCTTAGGGCTCGCTTCCCGCTTAGATGCTTTCAGCGGTTATCGATTCCGAACGTAGCTACCGGGCAATGCCATTGGCATGACAACCCGAACACCAGCGGTTCGTCCACTCCGGTCCTCTCGTACTAGGAGCAGCTCCCTTCAATCATCCAACGCCCACGGCAGATAGGGACCGAACTGTCTCACGACGTTCTGAACCCAGCTCGCGTACCACTTTAAATGGCGAACAGCCATACCCTTGGGACCGACTTCAGCCCCAGGATGTGATGAGCCGACATCGAGGTGCCAAACACCGCCGTCGATATGAACTCTTGGGCGGTATCAGCCTGTTATCCCCCGGAGTACCTTTTTATCCGTTGAGCGATGGCCCTTCCATTCAGAACCACCGGATCACTATGACCTACTTTCGTACCTGCTCGACGTGTATGTCTCGCAGTTAAGCTGGCTTATGCCATTGCACTAACCGTACGATGTCCGACCGTACTTAGCCAACCTTCGTGCTCCTCCGTTACTCTTTGGGAGGAGACCGCCCCCAGTCAAACTACCCACTGGGCACTGTCCCTAATCCCGATAAGGGACCTAGGTTAGAACATCAAAACTACAAGGGTGGTATTTCAAGGACGACTCCATCATGACTAGCGTCACAACTTCAAAGTCTCCCACCTATCCTACACATGTAGGTTCAATGTTCAGTGCCAAGCTATAGTAAAGGTTCACGGGGTCTTTCCGTCTAGCCGCGGGTATACGGCATCTTCACCGCAATTTCAACTTCACTGAGTCTCGGCTGGAGACAGCGTGGCCATCATTACGCCATTCGTGCAGGTCGGAACTTACCCGACAAGGAATTTCGCTACCTTAGGACCGTTATAGTTACGGCCGCCGTTTACAGGGGCTTCGATCATGAGCTTCTCTTGCGATAACCCAATCAATTAACCTTCCGGCACCGGGCAGGCGTCACACCGTATACTTCCTCTTGCGAGTTTGCACAGTGCTGTGTTTTTGATAAACAGTTGCAGCCACCTGGTATCTGCGACTCCCGTCAGCTTAGAGAGCAAGTCTCATCACCAACAGGAGCGTACCTTCTCCCGAAGTTACGGTACCATTTTGCCTAGTTCCTTCAGCCGAGTTCTCTCAAGCGCCTTGGTATTCTCTACCCGACCACCTGTGTCGGTTTGGGGGTACGATTCCCACTAACCTGAAGCTTAGAAGATTTTCTCGGAAGCATGGCATCAACTACTTCAGTCCCTTAGGACCTCGTCATCAGCTCTCAGTGTGTACATTAAAGTACGTGTCCCCGGATTTGCCTAAGAACACCACCTACCACCTTAAACGCGGACTACCAACGCCGCGCTAGCCTAGCCTTCTCCGTCTCTCCATCGCAGTTAGCGGAAGTACAGAAATATTAATCTGTTTCCCATCGATTACGCCTTTCGGCCTCACCTTAGGGGTCGACTCACCCTGCCCCGATTAACGTTGGACAGGAACCCTTGGTCTTTCGGCGAGGGGGTTTTTCACCCCCTTTATCGTTACTCATGTCAGCATTCGCACTTCTGATACCTCCAGCGTGGGTTACCCCTTCACCTTCAACGGCTTACAGAACGCTCCTCTACCGCGCACAGTAAACTGTGCACCCGTAGCTTCGGTGACTAGCTTAGCCCCGTTACATCTTCCGCGCAGGCCGACTCGACTAGTGAGCTATTACGCTTTCTTTAAATGATGGCTGCTTCTAAGCCAACATCCTAGCTGTCTAAGCCTTCCCACATCGTTTCCCACTTAGCTAGTACTTTGGGACCTTAGCTGACGGTCTGGGTTGTTTCCCTTTTGACGACGGACGTTAGCACCCGCCGTCTGTCTCCCGAGTAGTACTCATTGGTATTCGGAGTTTGCAAAGGGTTGGTAAGTCGGGATGACCCCCTAGCCTTAACAGTGCTCTACCCCCAATGGTATTCGCTCGAGGCGCTACCTAAATAGCTTTCGAGGAGAACCAGATATCTCCCGGTTTGATTGGCCTTTCACCCCCAGCCACAAGTCATCCGCTAATTTTTCAACATTAGTCGGTTCGGTCCTCCAGTTGATGTTACTCAACCTTCAACCTGCCCATGGCTAGATCACCGGGTTTCGGGTCTACACCTTGCAACTAAACGCGCAGTTAACACTCGGTTTCCCTACGGCTCCGCTATTCGCTTAACCTCGCTACAAAATGTAAGTCGCTGACCCATTATACAAAAGGTACGCAGTCACGGTCTCAAGAACCGCTCCCACTGCTTGTACGTATACGGTTTCAGGTTCTATTTCACTCCCCTCACAGGGGTTCTTTTCGCCTTTCCCTCACGGTACTGGTTCACTATCGGTCAGTCAGGAGTATTTAGCCTTGGAGGATGGTCCCCCCATATTCAAACAGGATGTCACGTGTCCCGCCTTACTCGTTTTCATCAATGGTTAGTTTTCATGTACGGGGCTATCACCCTGTGCCGCTGCGCTTTCCAACGCATTCCACTAACACCCCACTGACTTAAGGGCTAATCCCCGTTCGCTCGCCGCTACTAGGGGAATCTCGGTTGATTTCTTTTCCTAAGGGTACTTAGATGTTTCAGTTCCCCTCGTTCGCCTCGCAACACTATGTATTCATGTTGCGATAACAGCTTATGCTGCTGGGTTCCCCCATTCGGACATCGTTAGCTCAAATGCTTGTTACTAGCTCGCCAACGCTTTTCGCAAGTTACTACGTCCTTCATCGCCTCTGACTGCCAAGGCATCCACCGTATACGCTTAGTCGCTTAACCATACAACCCAAATGAGTTTCACTCACCTGAGTCGCATTGCGACCAGCTTGGTTTTACTTGTCTCACTTCTGACCAAAGAAGTGGACGCGCCTTAGACGTAAACTATTCAATAAAGAATAATTTACTTTTGAATATTCAAGACACTTAATAAAGTGTTTGAGAACTCATGTTCAATGCTTTCGCATTAAACGTTTTGTAATTAATCACATGACAGACTCATGCAATTAAATACTATCAGCTTTCCAAATTGTTAAAGAACAATGCGTACCGGCTCGCGGCGCATTTAGCTCTGACTTCTCCTAAGAGAAGCTAAACAAGCAATCTGTGTGAACACTCAACAAACATTAAGTTAGTCGTATAGGTAAGGAGGTGATCCAGCCCCAGGTTCCCCTAGGGCTACCTTGTTACGACTTCACCCCAGTCATGAACCACAAAGTGGTGAGCGCCCCCCCGAAGGTTAAGCTACCCACTTCTTTTGCAGCCCACTCCCATGGTGTGACGGGCGGTGTGTACAAGGCCCAGGGAACGTATTCACCGTGGCATTCTGATCCACGATTACTAGCGATTCCGACTTCATGGAGTCGAGTTGCAGACTCCAATCCGGACTACGACGAGCTTTGTGAGATTAGCTCCACCTCGCGGCTTTGCAACCCTCTGTACTCGCCATTGTAGCACGTGTGTAGCCCTACTCGTAAGGGCCATGATGACTTGACGTCGTCCCCACCTTCCTCCGGTTTATCACCGGCAGTCTCCCTAGAGTTCCCACCATTACGTGCTGGCAAATAAGGATAGGGGTTGCGCTCGTTGCGGGACTTAACCCAACATTTCACAACACGAGCTGACGACAGCCATGCAGCACCTGTCTCAGAGTTCCCGAAGGCACTAAGCTATCTCTAGCGAATTCTCTGGATGTCAAGAGTAGGTAAGGTTCTTCGCGTTGCATCGAATTAAACCACATGCTCCACCGCTTGTGCGGGCCCCCGTCAATTCATTTGAGTTTTAACCTTGCGGCCGTACTCCCCAGGCGGTCTACTTAATGCGTTAGCTTGAGAGCCCAGTGTTCAAGACACCAAACTCCGAGTAGACATCGTTTACGGCGTGGACTACCAGGGTATCTAATCCTGTTTGCTCCCCACGCTTTCGTGCATGAGCGTCAGTCTTTGTCCGAGGGGCCGCCTTCGCCACCGGTATTCCTCCAGATCTCTACGCATTTCACCGCTACACACGGAATTCTACCCCCCCCCCTCTACAAGACTCTAGTTCGCCAGTTCGAAATGCTATTCCTAGGTTGAGCCCAGGGCTTTCACATCTCGCTTAACAAACCGCCTGCGCACGCTTTACGCCCAGTAATTCCGATTAACGCTCGGACCCTCCGTATTACCGCGGCTGCTGGCACGGAGTTAGCCGGTCCTTCTTCTGTAGGTAACGTCACAGATATAGCGTATTAAACTACATCCTTTCCTCCCTACTGAAAGTGCTTTACAACCCGAAGGCCTTCTTCACACACGCGGCATGGCTGCATCAGGGTTTCCCCCATTGTGCAATATTCCCCACTGCTGCCTCCCGTAGGAGTCTGGGCCGTGTCTCAGTCCCAGTGTGGCTGATCATCCTCTCAGAACAGCTAGGGATCGTCGCCTTGGTGAGCCATTACCTCACCAACTAGCTAATCCCACCTAGGTTCATCCAATCGCGGAAGGCCCGAAGGTCCCCTCCTTTCCCCCGTAGGGCGTATGCGGTATTAGCAGTCGTTTCCAACTGTTATCCCCCTCGACTGGGCAGATCCCTAGGCATTACTCACCCGTCCGCCGCTCGCCACCTCAGAAGTAAACTCCCTTGTGCTGCCGCTCGACTTGCATGTGTTAGGCCTGCCGCCAGCGTTCAATCTGAGCCATGATCAAACTCTTCAATTAAAGTTTTGTTGCTTCCGTCTTGCGACTTCAGCGGCTCAATGAATTCTGATTTTTTGTTTCTAACTAAAGAAACAAACTGTACATATTACTATGAACACTCATTGTTACATTGATTTAAATTTTGACTGCCAACCCGAAGGCTAAGCAGTTTCGATTAACTCAACACCTGTGAGTGCCCACACAGATTTCTTGTTTTATCTTGTTAAAGAGCAACTCAATATTCGTAAGAGAACTTGAGTACCACACTGAGCGTCGAACGCTTCCAGTTGGTTGGCTAGGGCTGCGTATTCTACGCATTTCCCGTTTCGCGTCAAGGAGTTTTGCAAACTTTCTCAACACTCATCAATCAGTAAACTCATCGATGAACCGTCACATCAGGCTGCTTAACGCTGTCTGCCGTGTCAGTGGATGCGCATTATAGGCAGCAGGAGATTTTGTGCAACCCCTATTTTAAGGAAATTTGCAGTTAATTCTAATTATCTAATCTAGTCACATCATACCCACCACTTACCCCCAAAGTTATCCACACACAGCTCATTTTAGACTCAGTTTCAACTTAAAATGAGGTTTGATGAGCCTCTATATACTACGAATAAAGCATGGAGATTCCGTTGATTCTCGAGGCCAGAGGTGGATTCTTGATGCAGCTTGTTCTAATAAATGGGCAAACGATAGATTAAAGAGACTCTTTGCCGACTTAATCAGAGATACAGGTCGTATTGCACAGAGCTGAGATTGGCCACTTGTTAGCGATATGTTTATCTATTAAAGCTAAGTTGATTTATCAAAGACGTCATGCACATTAAGAGTGGCATGTTTGCTTACCTATATTTAGTGACAGGAAATTTAGTGGCAATAATTTAGAAGCAAAAAAATACCCGCCAATGGCGGGTATTATCTCATTCAGCTATGGCGCTAAACGCTGAGCTTATTCTTCAACAGGCGAGACCACGAACAGTAAGTCGCCTTGAGACACTTGCTGACCATTGCTGTTCAGGATGCGCTCTATACGATACTTCTTATCTTCAGGGTACAGAATCGCACTCTGGCGGTTAAAGCCAGCTAAGGTCACTTGCGAGAACATCTTCATCGCTTCTGTTAGTGCTAGTGTTTGATCAACGGTGACTATGTCACCTTCTTTCACGAAGTCCGCTTCACCCGGTGCAGAAGAGGTATAGAAGATACCTGCGCCTTGGGCTAACACTTTCAGTTCGTTACTTTCGCCAACACGCAGTGATTCAGTGTCTACTTCCACAGTTTCAGCGGCAGCTTCCATTTCTGCGATCAACGCAGGAATATCGAGCTCGGCCATTAAGCGTGGCAGATAGTTAGTATCGTAAACACCTTCGTTGAAAGTACCATCTTTCAAGATCAGCTTGAGCAACGGAATGTTAGTCGCGATGCCTTTCAGCACTACACTGTCTAAGTATTCGTACAGTTTGGCAATCACATCCTCACGGTTTTCACCGCGCATGATGATTTGCGCAATCAAGCTATCGTAGTATGGCGATACTTCTTTACCTGGCGCAGCAATCGAAATGATTTCCACATCGGGATGATCTGGGAACACACACTCAGTGATCTTGCCCGGATTAGGAATCAGCTGCAGTATGCCATGGCTATCGAGCGCCGCTTTCTCAGCCGTCACACGTACTTCCATCGCATAACCAATTTCTTTAGGCTCTAACGCTGCAATTGAACGGCCAGCGGCAATATCAAACTGCGCACTAACGATATCAATACCTGAAGTCGCTTCCGTAACAGGATGCTCAACCTGCAGACGCGTGTTCATTTCCATGAAGTAGACTTCGTTTGCATCTAAGTTATAGATGAACTCAACGGTACCTGCGCCCATGTAATCGGTCGCGTCGCCTAAGGCACGGGTATAAGCCAGCACTTGTCGCTTCAGCTCATCCGGCAACATAGTTGAGCCAGATTCTTCGACCACTTTTTGGTTATTACGTTGAACCGAACAGTCACGCAAACCTAATACTTTCGCGTTGCCGAACTTATCACGCAGTAACTGCACTTCGATGTGACGCAGTGATGTCACATATTTCTCTAAGTACAAGTCACCGTTACCAAAGGCTGCAGCTGCTTCGGTTGCAGTTTTTTGGAATAAACCAATCATGTCTTCAGGACGTTTTACAACCTGAATACCTTTACCGCCACCACCTTGTACCGCTTTAAGCAATACTGGATAGCCAATTTCGCTCGCCACGTTTACGGCTTGTTCAGCATTGGTCAGAATACCGTGCGAACCAGGCACAACAGGTACGTTTTGCGCTTGCGATGTCTTAATTGCGTTCGACTTGTTACCCATAGTCGTCATTGAATGCACGCTAGGACCGACGAAGTTAACACCGTTATTCACACACAATGCAGCAAACTGCGGGCTTTCTGATAGGAAACCGATACCTGGATGCAATGCATCAACCTGTTCATATTCGGCTACTTTCAGCACAGAGTATGCGTTCAAGTAACTTTCATCCGATGTGTTACCACCGAGACAAACTAACTTGTCGGTTTCTTTGAGCATGTCCGCGGGGACTGACGTCATATCTGGATCAGACGCCACTAATACCACATTGATATTATTGTCATGCGCCTTACGAATAAGTTTTACAGCTGTACAACCACGGGCGTGAACCAATACTTTGTTAATTGGCTTCATTAACTTACGTGGATCGTTCTGCACGATCACTTCTTCTTCAACAGTAGCTTCAACCACTAAGGTCGACAGTGCATTGATGATCACGTCGTTAATTTTTGCCGAAGGCATTGGCATCAGAGGATCGATACCCGCTAACTGAGAGTCTAAATTGTCGCTGAATGGGTTATGGACTAAGCCCGCCATTGCGCCAGGTACTTTTGACAAGTAGTTAGACAGCGTTGCCGTTGATGGTAAGTACGCTGGCACCACCATTTGACCTGCGAATGGCATGTTAGTACCAGACAGATAGTAAGTTTGCACCAATGGGTGAGTCACAAAACTCGCCTGCGCACCACCGGTACAGTCACCAAAACCAAACATCAGTACTGGCAATTCGTTATCACGAATAAAGCGCGTGATACGGTCGTTCACCACAGCCATAGAGAATAGCGCCGCGGCGCCTTCTTTAGTCTGCATACCGCCTGAACTGATAAAGCACACAACGGGTAATTTACGCTTA
Source organism: Shewanella sp. DC2-4 (assembly GCF_013248875.1). Lineage (NCBI taxonomy): Bacteria > Pseudomonadati > Pseudomonadota > Gammaproteobacteria > Alteromonadales > Shewanellaceae > Shewanella > Shewanella sp. DC2-4. Next base: position 3,550,924 of record NZ_JABRVR010000002.1, read on the forward strand.
GCACACTCGATTAATAGTGCAGAGAATTTCTCAGCACTGGCCATATCGAATGCACCCGCTTGGAATGCGGTGTTAGACACAGCCACACCCACACGCACTTTTTGACCTTTTTCTTTAAAGTCAGCAATACCTGTGATCAAACCACATGGGCGAATGCCTTTATCTAATGCGTCTTCAATCGATAAACGGAAGCCTGGGAAGTTGAGCAAGTTAGCCGACATTTTGTCGCCGTTGATCTCTTCGAAATGGGTAAAGAACTGCTTCACCACATTTTCCCAAGTCATGTTGCCTTTACGTTTTTCGTCACGTAGCACTTTTTGGATCAATAGATCTTGATAACCCATGGTCAAGCGGTTCCAGAAGTCCTTACGACGACCGATACGCACAGGGTTGATCGCGCCAGTGTACTTGCTGGTATCGCTTTCACTATCGAAATACTCAGGCAGTAAACGCTCGAAGAAGTAAGTCAGTACCACGAATAGACTGTCGTTAAGTTGTGGGAAACCCACACTCTTCCACTGCTCTACTCGCACCAACAAATCGGCGCGGTTCGATTGACCCATAAAATACTTGAGCCACTTATAGAACTTAGCTTTGTCGTTCGAGGTATCTTGCGTCGACAATGCATGGTCAATTGACTTGTGCAACAGGTTGTTCACTGAGTTACGTGACAAACTCTTCGACATCATGGCTTCTTTCGCGATTGACGCTAAGCTGCCCACAACGTTGTCATACAAGGCATTGAAGATCAGAATGTTATGGCATTGCCAAATAAAGTCTTCACGCAGTTCTTCATTTACCACCACATCCAGCACAGTCAGCTGATTCAGCTCAGGCCATTTAGCTTGAGTAACAGACTTTGGCAAACTTTCTAAGTGCTGAATCAGCCCTTTAAAGTTGTTAGCCGCATTGCTCTTCCAGCGATGATACAAAGACCAGCTGATGTTGAATAACAACGCCTTACGTGCTTTTTTATAGTTCTCTTTTGGCTCACCCAAAATCAAACGTGTCAGCATGTTACGCTCGGTAGAGACTTCGTCACGTTTAGCGACAAAGTTAGTCCACAATTTATTCAAATCTTCGTCATAAACTAGCTTGTCAGGGTTAGACAACCAAGCTTGGAACACACGGTCTTGTTCCTGTTGAATACGTGCCAACAGATCACCTTCTGGCACGCTAGCACGTGACAGACGACCATATTGCTCTTGAGAAATAGAATGGATACGGCTACGTAGCGTTAAATAACGCAAATAGCGATAGGCGCTACCGAACAAGTTATGGTGACTGGTCGGGCTCGTTGCCACAGCCAATTCTGCATTCAGTTCCAAAGCCATCAAGTTTTTAGATGGATTAAGGAAACGAGTTAAACTGCGATCATAATGCTCACGTAAATCTTTAGATTCACGCACAAAATTCATCGCTGCACGCTCAACCGCTTCTACGCTGCTAATAATAGCGCGGCGCAGATTGTGCTGACGCTCGTCGCGATCGCCTGGTGAAAAGTCGATGATACCGTCGATACAACCTGAGGTATAAAGCTCTTCTGGTGATACACCCACAGATTTCGCACATTCTTGCCAAGATAAGTTGTACTTACGGGCAATACTTTGCAGACCTTGTGGCTGGATCGTGTTGAAAATACCGTCACGCAACGACAACAGAATGTTCGCCGCCGCTAATGGAATTGCGCCACCAGAATAACCAGCACCAATTACGATACCGACTGTCGGTACGTCAACGTTGGCACTTTCTGCGATGGCTTTAGAAATTGAATGCGCTTGGTTTTGGCTGTTAGCGATTTCGCCAGCATCCGCCCCTGGGGTATCAATTAAATAGATAATAGGCATAGACAATTCGGCGAAATGACGAATTGCTTTACAAGCGGCGTAATGATGCTCAGGCATCCAAGCACCGTTAGCGGTAGTGCGTTCTTGGGCAATAAAGCCAATACGACGAGTGCGTGAACCAAAGTTCAGCTCGACCTCAGCACTGTAAAAAGAGCCCAAGTGAGTTTCCGTAATCAAACGACCTTTAAGATCGGCAATAATACGTTTTGCACCAGGACGACCTTTATCTTGGGTCGGCTGGATCACTTTAGCAACGTAACCGTCGACATCTAAAGATGCCAAGTCTTTTAAGTTTGCTTGAATAGCATCCTCATTTAAAAGACCTTTAATTTCTTCCGATAAACTCTGTTTACTGTGCTTAGGAAACAGAGAAAAATCTTTTGCCAAATGCTCGGCCTGTAAAAAAAGCGGATCGGGCGTTTGGGCTTGAGTCATGTGTTTGGGCTGATTATTGCTGGTCATCAAAAGATCCTCTGCTTAGCCTCTGAAAATTTTTAGCCAATAAATATAACTTTGTTATCCCGTCAAATGCCATTAAACTGCATAGGACGCTTTGTTCCAAATATGAGACAGTGGGAATAACATGCCAGATTTAAACGGTATGATGCTATTTGCAGCCGTAGTTAGAGCGAAGGGATTCTCCCAAGCTGCACGTGAAACCGGCCACCCAAAATCCACCATAAGTCGCAAAATCGCGCAGCTAGAAGAACAACTTGGCGTGCGATTACTACAGCGCGACACCCGTAATTTGAGTTTGACCCAAATCGGGGCACTCTTTTATCAACACTGTGATTCGATTCGCAATGAGGTAGAAGCGGCCAAGGCAGTTATCGAGAATACTCACGATGATGTGTCAGGATCATTACGCATTGCAATCCCAGTGTCATTTAGCCAAGAACTTATCGCTAACCTCTGTAGCGGATTTATGCGTTTATATCCCAATGTTGAATTGGATGTCCAGTTTACCGACAACGATATTGGTTTAGTCGGTGAAGGATATGACATAGCCATCAAATATGGTCCACTTCAATCGTCGGACTTAGTCGCAAGATTACTGTTTGAACGCCAGCCAATTTTAGTGGCAAGCCCTGCATACTTAAAACTCAAAGGCACACCCGCGACCCCAAAGGAACTCAGCCTGCACAGTGGGATTTTATTGGGGACTTCTCGCTCAGCACCAATTTGGCCATTGGGTAAAGGTTCGCGTAAAACCATGGCTAACTTTCAGCGTAAAGTGAGGGTCAACAGCCCGATAATGGTGAAGCAATTAGCCATAGATGATTTTGGCATCGCCATGTTATCCAATTCAGCCTGTAAGACTGAACTTGCTAATGGACAGCTAGTACCGATTTTACAGGAGTGGCCGATTGAACCTTTTAAGGTTTACGGGGTTTATTCGAGCCGACGCCAACTGGCCACCAACATCAGTGTCTTCTTAGATTTCTTTGTAAAACGCTTCAGCAGCCAAGAAAGCCTGCAATCCCTAATGGGTTAACGTTTCCCGTCGCATCAGGAAACCTGTTTCAAGAAAGTCCAATAAAAAAGCCTAGATCTGAGTCTAGGCTTTCAGTATCACGATTGATGTCAGCCAAGTAGGCCACTTCATACGCAATTCTCGCAAGGTTTAGATACGCTATGCTTACGCGACCTAGCATGGGCTAAGGAATAACGCGTTCCCGTTTTAAGATTTCCTTAGTAATGGCTTGACGCAATGGTAAACCTGCGGCGTCGGGAATATCCATATTCATCGCAAAAAACCATACATTATCATCGAGTTCAACCCAACCTACCCACCAGCCAATGCTTGGTTCTGCTCTGACTGCATAGCCGGTTTTCGCACGGATAATATAGTCAGAATTCGCTTCAGTCAGCATGGCTTGCTTAACAATACGTAAACTGCGCTCAGAAGCGTGTATCTTGTTGTGATAAAGCTTACGTAGGAAATCGATTTGCTCCGTAGCCGAAATTCGTATGCCACCATCTAACCAAAAACTATCCAAATTTCCCGAAATATCCTCATTACCATAATCAAACGAGGCGATCATCTTCGACATACGCGCCTCACCAATTTGGCGAGCAAACTCTTGGTAGACAGGCACAACCGAATACTTCATTGCAGTAATAAGGTTATGATCACGATTCCAAGTTGCGATATCTCGACTTTTACCATCCCACTTAAAGACTTGATGCTCATCCTTCACCACGCCAAGCTCTAGCGCGATCAAACTGTTAGGAATCTTAAACGTCGATGCAGGTAAAAAACCTTGATTGGCACGTTTAAGATTATTAGTGAATCCCTGTTGCTTGTTTTCATTCCATAACACCACTACGCCTTTAGTTTGGTGCTGAGTAAAACTGGCATCCCAACTGCGGGTTTCTTGCCACTCCTTAGCTGTAGTAGATGCAAAAGTCGGCGCCACTAAGCTTGACGACACTAAAATAGACGACATCACCAGCACAGCCGATATGGTGAACAAACGCATAAAGTCTCCTTGTAGAAAAACAAACAATCCAATGAACTAAAAAAGTGATTAAGGCTATCACTTAGGGTTTTGGCAAGCCCTAGCAAACTGCTGACCAATTGTGGCAAAAAAGAGGCAAACTAGACCCTATTGCACTGTTGCAGATGGATTAATGCTAGCGCCATATGATTTGTGATAGAAGATATTGACATAAGATGACGAAGATCACTGAGCTTAACTTTATTACCCTCAGCTTGTAGTGCATACTTTTTGGCATAAGAGCCTATCCGTACGAAAAAAATAATCATTATTTCCAATGAATAACGTCTAATCACTACAGGGAAGCCAAACATGTTAAAGCCAGTGTTAACACTCATCCTCACCACCAGCTTAATGACTACAGCCAGTGCCGTGCAGTTATTTGGTGATGTTGAAGTTTCCCGCCTACCAACAGCCGAAAAAACCATAGGCGACGTAGTCACTCGCTATCAAGCTCTTGACGATGGTCTGGCTCAGCTGAGCTCAAAGAAAAACGAAGTTGACGCCACCCAATTAGCGGCACGCCAAGGACACAGATTATGGCAACAAGCTGTCCGCGATGTGCAGTCAGGGCATTTTGACGACCGACCTTTATACTGGGCTCGCCTTGCCATGCTTAATAGTCTAAAAACCACCAGCGCCAACTTTAAAATGGCCGATTGGCAACAAGACATATTAATGAGTGCGGTTGAAAAAGCCTCACGGGGTTTTAGCGATATTCAATATGGTGATGATGTCCAAATCAAAATATTTCTCACGGGTTTCGATCCTTTCTTCCTCGACAAAGATATCACCCAGAGTAATCCTTCCGGTCTAGTTGCCCTCGCCTTGGATGGTTTTCGCTTTGATATTAATGGTAAAACGGCGCAAATAGAAACCGCTATGGTGCCAGTACGTTTTGCAGATTTTGATCAAGGACTTATCGAGTCGCTATTGAGCCCGATTTATCGCGATCCCAAAACCCAATTTGTATTCACCGTTAGCATGGGCCGAACTGATTTTGATATCGAACGTTTCCCTGGGCGAAATCGCAGCGCAGCGGCGCCCGATAACCCAAACGTACTCACTGGCGGCACGAAAACCGCACCCGTTGCCCCAAAGCTTAATGGTAAAGATTTTATCGGCCCCGAATTTGTGGAATTTTCACTGCCTGTTTCGGCTATGCAAGTCAAAGATGGTCAATGGAAAGTCAATGATAACCATACTGTCACTACCCTTGCCCGCGGCGAATTTAGCGCGACGTCATTAAACGAACTGCAAAACGAAACCTCAGTCGAAGGCTCTGGCGGCGGTTATCTTTCTAATGAAATCTCCTATCGTGCCATAGTCTTGCAGCAAAAGTTTAATAGCCATGCCAAGGTCGGCCACATTCACACACCAAGAGTCAAAGGCTATGACGCAGATACTGAGCAAGCCATAGTCGAACAAGTACGCACTATGGTGATGCAGGCGGCAGCGAGTTTATAGCCAAGTCACATTTCCTGAAACAGGCTGAAACTAGCATTGTCAGATAGCGTTCGCTATGATGTGAACGCTTCTGATGTGAACGCTTAGGCAGGCTTAATCACCGATAAGTTTTAAGCACTCAATTTTATCTTTAACCGACGAGATCCAACGCTAACCCTATGCTGAAACCCGCTGACTTACTCAATGCCTTACGCCGTCGCAGCAGTGAAGCACTTGCACCACTGTCAAGGTCGACGTACGCAGCCTTGGGCCAAAGCCAAGATAAGTCGCAGGTGATAACGAGTCCACCAGCACCAAATCCGGCTCAGGCACATATTTTCACCGGTTCATCACGCGCACTCTCGTCACTACAAATTCAAGTACTAGAGCGAATTGAAGCTTGTTATCAAGAGGCCGAGGTATCGCTTAAGCGCACTTTTCCACGCCCAGTCACTCAATTTAGTCTAAGGGGTAAGAGCGCGGGTACAGCTCATCTGCAACAGAATCGCTTGCGATTCAATCCTGTATTGCTACGCGAAAACAGCGAGGCATTTCTGACTGAGGTCGTCCCCCACGAAATTTGTCATTTGCTGTGTTTTCAGCTTTTTGGCAAAACCAAGCCCCACGGTAAAGAATGGCAATCTTTGATGTTAACGGTATTTAAGGTCAATCCGAGTACCACACATAGCTTTAATACCACTTCAGTTACGAGTCGCGATGTTGAGTATCGCTGCGCCTGTGGACCGATTCGACTGAGTATTCGCCGCCATAACAAGGTGTTGCGTGGTGAAAGTCGTTATATTTGTAAACGCTGTAAGACCCATTTAACTGCGTTCTAGCGACTTTCAGCAAACAAAACTCCCACCTAAGTACGACTCAATTTGCATAAACAGCGATATTTCCCTTACCATCACGCCATAAAAGACGAGCCAAAGGCTCGCGTAGTGTTTGTTATTTTGGGATAAATTTTGAACATAGCTTCTTTAACCGTTAATTCACGGCGACTTTTGTTGTGCCTAATCACTTGGGCGGCGACCTTATCTGTGCCCGCAAGTGCCTCAGTGTCACATCCCAGCAGTTTCAGCCAAGCAAAAACCAAGTCACAGGCGCTCTACGTAGGCAGTCGCCAAGGTACTCTGCCCGCAGTCAGCTTTTACTGTGGCTGTGAAATTCAGATCAAAGGTAAATCGTGGAAACCCGATCTCGCCAGCTGTGGTTATCAAGTCCGTAAACAGGAAACCCGCGCCAACCGTATCGAGTGGGAACACATAGTCCCCGCCTGGGAATTTGGCCATCAACTCCAATGCTGGCAAAAGGGCGGCCGTAAAAACTGTGCCGATAACAGTAATGAATTTAATAAAATGGAATCGGACATGCATAATTTGGTACCCGCAATTGGTGAGGTCAATGGCGATCGCAGCAACTTCCGATTTAGCCAATGGAACGGTAAGGCTGACCAATATGGCCAATGTGCTATGGTAGTCGACTTTAAGAATCGTCAAGCACAACCTCCCGCGAATACCCGCGGTAAGATAGCCAGAACCTACCTCTATATGCAGCAGACCTATGGTCTTAAAATCGCCTCTAGCCAATTAAAATTATTTAAGGCATGGGATAAAACCTATCCAGTTGATACTATTGAGTGCAAACGTGATAACGCCATAGCGCAAACCCAAGGTAACCATAACCCCTTTGTGCAGAATGCCTGTAATGCGCCACCACAGCGTCAACAATTAGCCGAATAAGGTCGACAATGAGAGTCCCAAGAATTTATCAACCTCAGCCATTAGCCATCAATCAACAGTTGAACTTAGACGAAGATGGCGCGGCCCATATCGGCAAGGTGCTACGCATGGGCAACGGCGAACATATCAGTCTATTTAATGGCGATGGCAATGATTATCTTGCTGAAATTGTTGACGCAGGTAAGAAGCATGTCACAGTAAAACTGCTCTCCTGTGAGGCCAATTTATCTGAGTCGCCACTCAACTTGCACTTAGGCCAAGTGATTTCCCGTGGCGATAGAATGGAGTTCACCATTCAAAAATCAGTCGAGCTTGGCGTCAATACTATTACGCCGCTGTTTTCAGATCGCTGCGGTGTGAAACTCAACGGCGAACGCCTAGAGAAAAAAATTCAGCAATGGCAGAAGATCGTCGTGAGCGCCTGTGAGCAATCGGGACGCAGCCAAGTGCCCGTGATTCGCCCAGCGATGGACTTACACGATTGGTGCAGTGAGCCGACCTCAGCGCTTAAACTCAATTTGCATCCACGTGCCGCACACGGTATCAATGGCTTAGATTTGGCCCATACCCGCGTGCGACTATTAATTGGCCCAGAAGGCGGTTTGTCGGCGGAAGAAATCGCCATGACAGAAACCTATCAATTTACCGATGTGTTGCTTGGCCCCAGAGTGCTACGCACCGAAACCGCCTCGCTCACCGCCATTACGGCACTGCAACTCAGATTTGGTGATTTAGGCTAGACCGTCCACAGCCGCACACAGCGGTGGTATAGCACCCCATTATCCAATAAATGCTTTTTTGCCTGCAAACGGCGACAAATAAGGAACAGATTAATGATAAAACTCGGCATAGTGATGGACCCCATCAGTGAGATCAACATTAAGAAAGACTCCAGTTTTGCCATGTTAATGGCCGCGCAGGAAAGAGGTTATCAGCTGTTTTATATGGAAATGGCCGATCTTGCCATGGTCAACGGTGTGGCTATGGCCAATATGCGTCCGTTAACTGTTTTCAATGATGCGAGCAAATGGTTTGAACTCGGCGAAGCTACAGACACGCCAATGAGCGAACTCGACGTGATCTTAATGCGTAAGGACCCGCCATTCGATACTGAGTTTATCTACGCAACTTACATGCTTGAACGCGCCGAAGAACAAGGCGTGTTGATCGTTAACAAGCCACAAAGCTTACGTGATGCTAACGAGAAACTATTTACCGCATGGTTTAGCGAATTCACTCCAGAAACGATCGTAACCCGTGATGCCAAACGTATCCGCGCTTTCCACCAAGCGAAGGGCGATATTATTCTTAAGCCACTTGATGGTATGGGCGGCACCTCGATTTTCCGCGTGAAGCAGGACGACCCAAACCTTGGGGTCATCATAGAAACCTTGACCAGCTATGGCCAACAATATGCCATGGCGCAAGCCTTTATCCCTGAGATAACCAAAGGCGATAAACGCATTTTAGTGGTCGATGGTGAGCCTGTGCCCTACGCCTTGGCGCGTATCCCAATGAAAGGCGAAACCCGTGGTAACTTAGCGGCAGGCGGAAGCGGTGTGGCTCAACCTTTATCCGACAGCGATTGGGCAATTGCCCGCGCCATTGGTCCAGAACTTAAAAAACGTGGACTGATTTTTGTCGGCCTCGATGTCATTGGTGACAAGCTGACTGAGATCAACGTAACCAGTCCAACTTGTATCCGTGAGATCCAAGCAGCATTTAATGTCGACATCACCGGCATGTTAATGGATGCTATTGAAGCACGCATGAACACCAAAGCATAAAAATTTACCAACGAGTTTGTTGATTTAAGGCGCTTTGACATCACAAGCGCCTAGCCACTTTCTAGGGATGTGATATGAGTTTCACCAAAGCGCCATTCTTGTTACTCGGCATAGGTTTATTACTATCGACTCCGACTTGGGCCAACATAGAAACAGGTCCAACGAAAGCACCGTCGCGTCCCAAAAACATTGTCATCATGATAGGTGATGGTATGGGACCGTCTTACACTAGCGCTTACCGTTACTACAAAGATAATCCTGACACAGAGGAAGTCGAACAAACCGTATTCGACCGTTTACTTGTAGGGATGGCGAGCACTTATCCCGCCAGTGTCAGTGGTTATGTTACCGACTCAGCCGCGGCAGCAACTGCGCTCGCCACTGGCGTTAAATCTTACAATGGGGCGATTTCGGTCGATACCCAAAAGCAACCGCTGCCGACCATACTCGAAAAAGCCAAATCCCTTGGCCTTAGCACAGGTGTCGCTGTAACGTCGCAAATCAACCACGCCACGCCAGCCGCCTTTTTGGCCCACAACGAAAGCCGTAAAAACTACGATGCTTTGGCACTCAGCTATCTAGAAACTAACGCCGATGTATTCTTAGGCGGTGGTCAAAAATACTTTACCCCTGAACTATTAGCACAATTTAAAGCCAAGGGTTATCAACATATTACTCGTTTTGAAGATCTCGCCAGCATCACCCAACCTAAAGTGCTGGGACTGTTTGCCGAAGTCCAATTACCTTGGGCGATTGATGAAAAAGATGCGAAAAAACTCAGCACTTTAACCCAAAAAGCACTCAATTTACTGTCGCAGAATGACCAAGGTTTTGTGTTGTTAGTCGAAGGAAGTCTCATCGACTGGGCGGGCCACAATAACGACATCGCCACTGCTATGGGTGAGATGGATGAATTCTCCAATGCCATTGAAGTGGTTGAGCAATTCGTGCGTGAACATCCTGATACCCTGATGGTGATCACCGCCGACCATAACACCGGCGGCCTATCGATTGGCGTCGATGGAAAGTACAACTGGAACCCTGAAATCCTACGCAACGTTTCAGCCAGTACCGACACATTAGCCTTAGCCGCCATCAGCGGTGAACAATGGCAGGCCGATCTTGCCCGCGGTTTAGGTTTTGAGCTCAACGAAGAAGAAATCGCAAAATTAACGGTCGCCAGAATGCAGGGATTAGAAACCATCGCGGTTGCAATTCGCCATGTTATTGATAAGCGAACTGATACAGGTTGGACAACCGACGGTCATACAGGCACAGACGTACAAGTGTTTGCCGCAGGTCCCGCATCTGAGCTGTTTAACGGCCATCAAGACAATACTGATATCGCCAATAAGATTTTCAGCTTATTGCCAAAACCGAAGAAACCTAAAAGCTAAGCGTTAGTCGATTCCGTTCATTAAAGACAATCACATAAGGCAACCGCATAATGCAGTTGCCTTTTTTATTGGGTCTTTTTATTAGGGATTTTATTAGGGATTTTATTAGGGATTTTATTAGGGATTTTATTAGGTCTTAGCGCAGTGATTCGATGCAAACTGGCTCGGGCATAAATAACAGGTATAATGCCCGCACTTAAGTCTATCGGTGCCAGTAACTGTGTTAACTAATCCATCGCAAGTCATTATTCGTAATCAAGACAGCCTAAGCCAACATAAGGTGTTAGTGCTCAATCATGAAGCCGATCTACTGCCAAAAGCCCTGCTCGATGTCGCGGCCTCGGTCGATGCCCTCGCCTTGGATTATCACCATTATTTACACTTAGCGCCGCACGCGAATTCAAAACTGCGTTGCTACTTCGGCCACGAACTGCCACATCAAGACCCAATTAAACCAGAAAAGTACGATACTGTTATCGTTTATTTCCCCAAGGCTAAACCCCTCGCACCTTATCTGTTTAACCTCGCCGCCAGCAATCTTGTGCCTAACGGCCAACTGTTAGTGGTTGGGGAAAACAAAGGCGGGATTAAGTCTTTAGTTAAACTCTTGCCTGAGTATTTTACGACGGGGATGAAGCTCGATAACGCCCGCCACTGCCTGCTGTTTGGTAGCCATTTAGAGGGCAGCGCCCCGGCAATGAAACTTAGCGACTGGGTCAGTCAGTATCAACTCACAACGCCGCAAGGCGAGATCAGTATCTGTAATTTAGTCGGGGTATTTAGCGAAAAACGGTTAGATCTCGGCACTGAATTATTATTGTCACACCTACCAACACTCTCGGGTCGAGTGCTCGATTTTGGTTGCGGCGCAGGCGTGATCACCGCCGCTCTACTAAAAGCACAACCGAGCCTATCCCTAGAATGTGTTGATATTAATGCCATGGCGTTAGCTTCTTGTGAACTCACCCTGGCGGCCAATGGCATGACAGCCAAAGTGTATCCATCCGATGGGCTCGCGCAAACCACAGGAAAATTTAACGGCATTATCTCTAATCCGCCGTTTCATGATGGCCTCGCCAGCACCACCAGCATAGCGCAGAACTTTGTCACCGATAGTGCTAAGCAATTACAACATAATGGTATTTGGCAAATAGTCGCCAATCGCCACCTGCCCTATTCCGATATTATCGCCGCCGAATTTGGCCAATTGAAAGTGGTTGCCGATAACAACAAGTACAAGTTGTATTACTTCCAGCACAAATAGATGTTTGATTAATAACGCGCAGATGCTTTCGCTGAAGCGCGTTATTGGCAACCCAGCCACTCACTCTTATCCCAATCCCTGTTTGTTTTTAGATAAAACCTCCCTTTCATCGTGTTACAAAATTCAATATTGTGATCTGCCGCATGCCAGCGATTCTGACAATTCCTCACTTATAGTCACTCAACAGCCGTTCCTAACATAGGGATTCGATTTAAAACATCAAAATAATGGTTAAACCTAAAATCAATATAAGTTGTGGTTTATTCAGTAATTTTTGTTATAAAACCAGAGATAACACTGATTATAAGACTCAATTTTTTATAAAAAACTATTTTAAAATTCACTCATAGACCATTAACAACAAAATGACAACATTTGCTGATTTTGCAGCCAAAAAGGCTTCTTTACCCTAAGTTTCTACTGTTATACTCAAAACAGCTTCTTAACAAGAATAAAACGCAATTACTAGGAATGCCCCTATGCTGGACCCTGAACTCATAGAGCTAAACAGCGATAAGACAAAAGCTGAATTGCGCCTGATCCCTAATGTCCATGGTCCAGTCACCCATGAAGACATAATGCGCCTGTTGTCTTTACCTGAATTCGCCGCCCTGTTTCCGCTAGAACCAGCCATTACTAAAACCGTCGCTAAAATCAACTCTCTTTGTAATCAAGACGATGGAAAATTTGAGCTCTATACTACTTTGGCCGAACGTCGCGATGGCAGCATAGCTATCGAGATTAGTCCCGATAAAATGCAAGCCAGTCTTAAACTTACCGCAGCATGGGGTGGTAAACAGATAGATTTGCCAGAGATCCTCACTCATCTCAAAAAAAACAACGTCTGCATGGGGCTAAGCAAACTCAAAATTCAAGCTCTACTAAAGCAACTCAGCACACTCAAGCCAGGGGAAATCTGCCAAAGTGAAATAGCCCAAGGCAAAGCCCCTGTTAATGGACTCAATGCGGTACTAGAACGCAAAGTATTCCTTGCGCGGGAGCGCTTGCTTCAGCCACAAGAGCGCGAAGATGGCAGTGTCGATATGCGCAATTTAGGCGCAATGATCGTTGTTAAAGCCAATGATCTCTTGATGGTTAAACATTTAGCCACCGAAGGCACTCCGGGCTACAACATCAAGGGCGAAGTCCTTAAACAAAAACCAGGTAAGGATGCAGTGCTTCAAGCGGGTACAGGCACAGCTTTTCATCCCAAAGATCCCAATAAGCTGATCGCCACAGTGCCGGGGCAACCCGTCGAAACCCGTACAGGTATGAATGTCGATGATGTACTGCAACTTAAAGATGTCGACATCAGCACAGGCCATGTCACCTTCAAGGGCAGTATTTTAATCACAGGTGATGTCCACGAGGGCATGATAGTTAAAAGCTCAGGCGATATTACCGTGATGGGGTTTGTGGACTCCGCCACCCTTGAAGCAGAAGGCGATGTCACTGTGAGTAAAGGCATCATTGGCCGCCAGATTAAAGCCAATGAATACTCTACCAATATCTATTCTCAAGGCCAGATCAGCGCCCAATTTGTGCAATATTCTCAATTAGTTGCCAAAGGTAATATCTTAGTCACTAAACAGTTGCTGCACAGTAATACCAAAACCGCCGGCAGTTTAACGGTCAGCGATCCTAGCGGTCGTCGTGGTGATCTGGTTGGCGGAGTTGCACACGCTGAAAAAGGCATCACGGCGGTTGTCATAGGTGCAACGGCAGGGACTAAAACTGACGTTTACTGCGCAATGGGACAGGCTGAACTCAAGCAAGATCTCAAGCTACTCGATGAGAGCGTTAAAGCTATGGTTGTCGCCAGTTTAGATATCGAGGCTCGCCTCAATAAACTGCCCCCCAAGTCAGAATGGCAAGCTGACGCGGTTATGATTGAGCAAATAAAGATGATGCTTGATGAGAAGAATCGCATCATGGACGAACGTACCCGTGAAGAGCTTGAATTCGATACCTTTAAACAAGAAGTCGAAGGCTACTACGAAAAATACCGTATCGAAGTGCTTAAACACGTATTCCTTAACGTTGAGCTGCATATAGGTCAAGCAAATCACCGTACGGCACGTGAACACGGCACTTGTTGTATTGCCAATGTTAATCAAGAGATTAACTTTGACTATAACGCCAAGGCAAAAGCTGTACCGAGCACATAAGGTTCACTAGGGTTCTTAACGCCAGTGCTGAGGCAGCTTTCGCTCGGTAGCCAAACCTCTGAACTCGTTCTGGCCTCTATCTATCTTCTCCAAGCGTGGCATACTGCTCACAGATAAACGCACGCAGCAGTATGCCAAGTCACCTTCTTGCTAAATCCTAATCCTTGTCTACTGCCGCCGATTGATCTCAGAGAATACCTCAGAGCCCATTTTAAACTTCCTAAGGATCTGAAATGACTAGCGTTAAGATGTCGAGTATTGAATGGCCAGCGATTGTAAAACTGACTCAAAATGACGAATTACTTTACCTAGAACATCAAAGAGATTGGCTCGAACTGGCCTGTCTCTATCAGCATCACTTCATCGAAACCGATCAATTATTAGACTCCAAAGGGCAGCGATACCTTATCAGTGCCTGTCCACAAAAAATCCATGAAGATCCTGTTGGCGAATTACCTCGATTACTGCGCCAAAAACAGGATTTACCACTCAATGAATTTATCAAATGGGTTCAAAATCATGCCCAAGCACTAGGACAATGTTGTGTTGCTAAACTGGCTTTCACGACAATTGCCCAAGGAATCGAAATTGTTCGTACCCTCGATGAATAAACAGCAAACACATGATAAGCCATAATAAATGGCTATCAATGACTCAGTTAATCAATAAAAAACAATATGACCTTAAAAGCTAATATCCTCATAATCAATTCACAGGCATAATTTGCCGCGGTGCAACAGCGCTAAGCCAGATGGTAAAGCGCTTAAGATGCACTCCAAAATAACCGTTTTCTGCGTCGACTCAAGGGATGACGTTTAAGTTGGCACTAAATATACAAATAGATGGAACCGAAATTGGAACTACTTAAGATTGACTGCTTAGGCAAACAACTGCGCTTAGAAGGCTCGCTCGCGGGCTGGCAACAACTCTACTGGGACAACACCTTAGTCTCACAAAAAGAAGCTTCCGTCGATAATGGCGGCCTCAAAGTCCATGTCTTTGAGCTCACCCACCACAGCAGCCCATTGGTGACAGAAAGTGGTGAGCAAGCCATCGCCATAACAGAAGCTAAAATCCAAGTTCGCCTCGAAACCGATCTCGTTTGGCAGCCTTTCCGCCTCGATTACTGCTTGCTGATGGATGACAAGATTATCGACCAAGGGCGACGGACAGAGAAAGATATCGAACGCCAAACACCAGAAACGCCCATCGTTAAGCAGCAAAAAATCAGCATGATAGGACTCGCCTCCCTCGGCTTTAAGCTGTTAAAGAGCGCTAAAGTCATAAAGGTAGTGTTAGCGGGCGCCAGTGTTGCCGCTTATTCTTGGCTATTCTCCTTCCAATTCGCCCTCGCACTTATCGCCTGTTTGGTATTCCACGAATATGGCCATATTCGCGCAATGAAATATTTTGGGATGAAAACCAAAGGGATTTACCTTATTCCCTTTATGGGCGGACTCGCGCTCTCCGATGAGAAAATTAATACACGTTGGCAAGATGTGGTGATTTCTATCATGGGACCTACCTTTGGGCTCTTGATGTCCATCGCTTCCTTGATTGCTTACCACGCAACGGGCAATGTGTTTTTTGCTGGCCTTGCCGCCTTTAATGCGCTGCTTAACCTATTTAATTTATTGCCTATTTTGCCACTCGATGGCGGCCATATTTTAAAGAGCATCAGTTTTTCGATGAACAGCATCATGGGGCTGGTCGCCTGCGCCGCCGGTGCCGCTTTCGGAGTGTATATCAGCTACACCTTAGGCTTAGCGCTATTGGGCTTCTTGTTGTTGATCGGCAGCTTAGAAATCATCTTCGAGTGGCGAACTCGCCATCAAAGCCATCTGCTGCCATTAGACAGATACGGGCAAATCTTCTCGGTTATTTGGTACTTGCTCACAGTTGGTGCCTTAGTCGGCATCATCTGGCACTTAGCGGGAACGGGCGATGATATGCTCAGCTTGCCGCTGCAAATATTACGCAGTTAATCCACTTAACGGCTAAGCACAGATTCAAACACTCACCCTGAGCAATACAAAAAACCGCTATTAATAGCGGTTTTTTATTTTTCTGTCGCGCTGTGATGCTTTTACAAAAATGCGCTATTCCTTTGCCAAAGGAGGGGCGATATCGCTGCCACCAAGAGCTTGATAAAGCGTCGCTTGGGCGGTGAGTTGGTTGTAACGATTCTCGAGTAAAGCCGCCTCGGCGCTGCGACGATTCTCTTGGGCATCAATCCAATTCTGAATACCGATAGCGCCATTGCGGTACTGGCTCTCATAAATGGCTTCAACGGCCGCCGCTGCGCTAAATTGCTGTGCCAACTTCTCCCCTTGATAACGATATTGCTGCTTAGCCGAAATCGCGTTATCGACATCCTCAAAGGCGGAATAAAGCGTCTTGCGATAATTCACCACTGCGGTTTGATAATCGATATCGGCAATGTCATTATTAATTTGCATTTGATTCCACTGCAAAAAGGGCAAGACTAGCCCTGCGCCTAAACTGCCAACGGGATTGCGTAACAACTCTTTTAACTCAGAGGTCGACTCCCCAACACCGCCGGTTAAACTCAGGCTTGGGAAATAACTCGCATAGGTCGCATCTTTACTCGCCAAGGCGGAGCGCAGTTGATACAAGGAGGCCTTCACATCTGGCCGTCTCACTAATAAATCTGCGGGTACACCCACGCTAACGTCCGGCACTGCTACGTCGGGGAGTTGCTTAATCTCAACCCAAGTTCCCCCTGAAGCTAAACTCTGCACTGGATCAGCGGCTGGCGCTTGATTGAGTAATATCGCGAGGGCGTTTTTAGCCACAGTTAATTGTTGAATAAGCTGGCTATGGGCTGCCTCTTGTCCCGCCATACTGCGCTGAGCTTCGAGCACATTCACTTGCGTCACGGCCCCAGAATCATACTGCCTTTGGGTTAATGCCAGCGTTTGCTGACTGTACTCGATACTCTTTTGGCTTAAATCAATCCGTTGATTTAAATAACCTATCTGCCAATACAAGGATGCAGTGGTCGCCACTAGGCTTTGGGTGGTACTTTCCCTATCTTCGGCGCTCGCCAGCGCCGCCCATTGAGCTTGGTCGATATTGGCCGACACTTTGCCCCACAAATCCACCTCATAACTCACGGACAATTTTGCTTGATAACTCTTAGTCGCATCGCCACCCTCAAGTGGCTGATTACGGGAAGCGTCAAGGTTTGCCGATAACTGTGGGTATAGATCATCCCGCGTTAGCCCTGCCTGCAAGCGTGCTTTAAGCAGCGTTAAGGTCGCCAGGGTTAAGTCATTGTTAGTGATCAACACTTGGCTGACCAGCTTATCGAGCTCGGGCTGATGAAACTGCTGCCACCAAGGGTCGACTTTTACTTGCTCGTTCACTGTGGTGTGTTGCCACTGTTCTGGAATTGCCAATGCAGGCGGTTCAAAGTCTGAACGCATAACACTGCCGCAGCCACTCAGTAGTGCTATGCACAGAGCTGATCCCAAAGCCGTGCAAACAGCAATAGCACAGCTACGAGGCGAAAATGGTCGATTAAATAGTTTATTATTCATGGTGTTATTACTCTCTGGCTAGTGCGTCAACGGGATCTAACTGCGCCGCATTGCGGGCGGGTAAGAAACCAAATAGCACACCAATTAAGGTCGAGCAGGCAAAGGCAGCAACGATGGAGGTGGTAGAATAAATCATTTGGAAACTGCCCCCCGTTTGAGCAAACACCACGCCAATTAAGTAGGACAAGGCGATGCCTAAGGTGCCACCACACAAACACACTAAAATGGCTTCGATAAGGAACTGGCGCAAAATATCGTTCTGGCGCGCACCCACGGCCATACGAACACCGATTTCACGGGTTCGCTCAGTCACAGACACTAACATAATGTTCATCACCCCAATTCCGCCAACGACAAGGGAAATCACCGCGATAGCCGAGATTAGTAAGGTCATGGTCGCAGTGGTTTTTTCGATGTTCTGCCTAATGGTATCGGTATTGATAGTGAAGAAATCTTGCGTGCCGTGGCGCATTTTAAGCAGCGCGATAATGCCCTGCTCCGCCGCGTTACTCGGCACAGTTTCATCGAGTCGAACTGTAATACCATCCAAATAATTTTTACCCACCATACGGCCAGAAACTGTGGTGTAAGGCACCCATACATTAAGCGCATCGCTGTTACCAAAAGCACTTTCTTTGGGTTGAGTCACACCTATGATACGTACGGGTAAATCTCCAAGGAAAATCACTTGCCCTATCGCCGAGTTATTGTCGGCAGCGCTGTTAGGGAAAAGCTCCTTACGGGTGTTGTCATCAATCACCGCATCTTGGGCGAGCGATGCGACACTGGCATCATCCCAAAATTGGCCCTGCGCTAACTCGTACCCTCTTACACGGAAAAACTCAGGTCCCACACCATTCACCGATGCCGATACCGCTTTATTACCAAAACGAACCGTTGCAGTAGAGCCAATGCTTGGCGTCACGCTATCAACATAGGGCAGATTTTTAAGGGCATTGGCGTCCGTTGCGGTTAAGGTGCGCACCCGCGCCGAGCGTCGATCGCCAAAACCTGAACCGGGGCGAATATCAATCGTGTTGGTTCCCATCGAACTGATACTTTTGAGGATGGCCTGCTGCGAGCCTTCACCTAAGGCCACCACAGAAACCACAGAGGCGATACCGATAATAATCCCGAGCATAGTCAAGAAGGTACGTAACCTGTGGGTCGACATCGCCACCAGCGCCATTTTAAGCGCTTCGACATATCTGTCCCACGAAGCCACCCGCGCACGCGAGCTGTCTTTTGCTGCCACTGCACCGCTAGGATTTTGTGGCGCCATATTTTGTAACGTTGAGCTTTGCGACGTCGAAGTTTGTGACGTCGAGCTTTGTGGCTTAGCCGTTTGTTTATCCTGACTGCGCTCATCGCTGATGATCACGCCGTCTTTGATTTCGATAATGCGGTCGGCATATTGGGCCACGTGCATATCATGGGTCACGATAATGATGGTATGACCGTCGCTGTGAAGCTCCTGCAACAACTGCATCATTTCTTCGCCGCTGTGACTATCCAGCGCACCCGTCGGCTCATCGGCAAGGATCACATCGCCGCCATTCATCAAAGCGCGCGCCACACTGACCCGCTGCTGCTGTCCGCCACTGAGCTGATTGGGTTTATGGTCAAGCCTGTCGCCAAGGCCTAAACGCGTTAACAAATGCTCGGCTCTGTCTTTACGAACCGTGCGTTCTTTACCCGCATACACAGCAGGCACTTCGACGTTGCCTATGGCGGTCAAATCGCCCAGTAAATGATAACGCTGAAAGATAAAACCAAAGTGCTCGCGGCGCAGCTGTGCTAACTCATCAACGTCCATAGTCGAGGTATCTTGGCCGTTGATAAAATACGCGCCCTTTGACGGCTTATCTAAACAACCAAGAATGTTCATTAGGGTCGATTTACCCGAGCCAGAAGCACCAACTATCGCCACCATCTCGCCACGGCCAATCGACAAGTTCACATCTTTCAGCACAGTGAGTTGCTGCTCACCCGCCTGAAAAGTGCGATAACAACCTGAAATTTCAAGTAATGCCGTTGTCACTGTTAAAACCTCACGCTAGGTGGGCGACGTAATTTACTGCTGCCATCATCGGAAGACGGCATGCCAAGCACAACCTGATCGCCTTCCTTCAAACCCGCGGTGATTTCAGCATTGATTTTGTTGTTAATCCCCACAGTGACATCCACATATTGCACTTGGTTATCAACTAATACAGGCACTTGATATTGCGGGCCGCTGCGGGCTTTACGCTCGACAGGCTTAGCCTCTGGCGCCGCGGATTTCTCCCTCGGCTTTATACGCAATATCTGCGCAGGCACTAATAGCGCATCATCGGCCTTAGCTAACACTATAGACACCTGCGCCGTCATGCCGATACGCAAGGTGCGGTCAGGGTTTTCTACATCAAACAGACCATGGTAATAAATGGCGTCTGAGTCGCTAGAGCTCATATTGCTATCGTCGCCATCCATCGAAATCGGCCCAGGTTCAATCGCCCTCAAAACGCCGCGGTAGGGATGATTCGGTTTTCCAAGGACAGTGAAATACACGGCTTGACCCGGATGGACATTGACAACATCGGCTTCGGAAATCTGCGCTTTAACTGTCATGGTATCCAGCTGCGCCATTTCAACTATGGTCGGTGTTGTTTGATTAGCGTTAACGGTTTGCCCCACTTCCACCGCGGAATACACCACAGTGCCATCCATCGGCGCGGTAATTTTGGTATAACCTAAATCGATTCTGGCACTGTCGACGTTAATCTCAGCCTGTTGTTTTTGCGCTTCTAATTGCTCAAGCTCGGCTTGATAAACCGTTAGATTAGCATCGGCCACTTCATAATCGGCACGAGAACTGGCCTTATCGGCAAGCATTTGCTGCTGGCGGCTAAATTCCAATTTAGCTTGGCGGATCTGCGCCTGTTTAGCACGGAACTGAGCATTGATACTCTTGAGTGATGCGAGGGCATCCTTCAAATTATTCTGCTGCGCTAGGCTATCAATCTGAGCAATCAAATCGCCTTTCTTTACTTCATCACCCAGTGCCAGCGGCAAACTTAAGATTTGCCCCGATACCTGTGCGCCCACACTCACCAGTTTGGATGCCTGCAACATGCCATTGGCCAGCACTGAGTTTTCGATATCGCCACGGCGCACCGCTTCAGTTACATAGGTAGGTGCTGTTTCAGGCTTATGCCACATAAAATAAGCACCGCCACTAAGGAGTATTAAGCCGCTTAACGCGAGCAGCAATTTACGCTTTGAGGATTTTTTCATCGGTATTGTCGTGTCCATCAATGCTAAAGACAGCAAGCATTCATCTTGCTAAGGAACTGAAATTGTTCCAACAGTATATAGAGTTAGCCAAAGACAGTAGACGAAGGAAGTGTCGTTAACAGGTAAAGATTTGCAAATATCTGTGTAGAAATTGACAAGGAAAGCACGATTGAGTGGTGCTTAGACTGCCATGCCAATTTAGTGCGATACCAAATCGTCAGGTGATAAATTGTTGTTGTCTACATTCTATGACTGTGCCACTTGTGGTAGTTCAGCCATTCAAACGAATCTAGATACAGACTTCATTTGATTTTTTTTCAAGAAAGATCAACGTCGTGGAGTTTCACCCCACACTTGCAGTGTGCTATCTCTCAGCGGAGTGCGTAAACCTAACTTAGTGCAAATTCAGAGTAATATTTTGGTAAAATTGATTACTTCAAACAATATTATGCGTGGCTACTTATTTGAATTTCATAGATTCATTATGGGATTAGTAAGAGACAATTATCATCAAGGATTCTATTTAATTACAATAAGACCTGTTACTCCATATTATCATAAGATATTGTCATCACTAGACGTAAAAGCTCTGCTACGGGTTCAAATAGGCTCTCTGGAATCACGTCTCCTGCCTCAACGTGTTTAAATAAGGCGCGGGCCAATGGAATGTTCTCGACAATTGGCACCCCAGCTTTCTCAGCTAATGCCACTATGTGTAAGGCCATGTGATCTTCGGCTTTTTCAAGCACTTTAGGCAACGGCGTCTCACCTTCACTATAATACAAACACACGGCAATGTGGGTTGGATTACGCACAACCACTGTGGCTTTGCGAACGTTACTGGCAAGACTACCAGACGCCACTTCTCGCTGGGTTTCGCGGCGTTTTTGTTTCATTTCGGGGTTACCTTCAGAATCTTTGTATTCTTGTTTGGTGTCATCTTTAGACATTTTGAGTTCTTTCATTAGGCTATAGCGTTGAAATGCATAATCAGCGATCCCAAATATTAAGTAACATCCTAAAAAGCTGCCCCAGAGCCAAGTGATCATGGTCGAAATCACACTGATACCGCAGGCTTCTCCGCATAAAGGCAAGTATTGAAAGGCGTTAACGTAACGATGGAGCAGATAGTAAAACACTAAACTCAGCACTGTGACTTTAACGAGATTTTTAGCGAGCTCAAACAGACTTTTCAGTGAAATAAGTTGCTTAGCATTATTCATGACATTGAGTTTATCCATGCTCGGCATTATAGACTCAGCCGCCCAAACGGGACCTGTTTGGACTAAGTTCCCCACCACTATGGTAAACACGAGTACTAATGTCAGCCCACCTAAAAAACGTAATGCCAGCATGGCGAAGGTACCAACGATTTGCTCGGCCGCAGTCTCAAGGGGAAGATTGATGGCGTGAATGGTTAAGTCGATTAACGCCATAATGGCTTGGACGAGTGCAGGCCCTTCGTAGAGAAAGTACCCGAGAATGATCGCCATCTGTAACCCTGTGACAATTTCAGCACTTTTAATGACCTGGCCGCGGTTTCTCGCTTCTCGTAAACGTTTTTCTGTGGGTTTTTCTGTTTTCTCGGCCATAGGTTATATCCACCAGGGGCACTAGTGCCCTGCTAAGAGTCCAAACAAAATATCTACGTGCTGCTCTACCCCAGAAATGGTCTGCAGGTAATGGGACAAAGCAAACTGTAAGCTGTAGATCAATAACAGTAAGACCAAAGCGCTTTTAATGGGCATAGACAAAAAGAAGACGTTTAACTGCTGCGCCGAGCGGTTTACTAGCCCTAAGGCTACATCGACTAAGATCATAATCACCATGGCGGGCATGGCAAAACTGAGACATAGTTGGCACATCAATTGCCACTCATGGGCTATAAACACCATCAAGGGCTGGCTTAGCGTTAAATTAAATCCTGGGGGTAATTGTTGATATGACTGATAAAGTGCAGTTAGCAGAAAATTAAAACCACCCGAGACTAAAAACAGCACAGTAAGAACTTGAGTAAACAGCATGCCATAAATCGATGATTGCAGTCCCATCAATGGGTTAAGTACAGTCGACATGGATGCCCCCCGCATTGTGTCAATTACAAATCCCGCCATATCTATGGCCCAAAAGGGAATGGCGGCACAGAAACCGAGTAACATGCCTACAATAATTTCTTTGCCAAATAGGCTGATGAGCATCCAAGTGTCGGCCTGCTGCAGTATCGGCTGCATTTCATCCATTGCCAGCACAGTAGGTAAAGCAAACATTAAAATCAGACTATTACGGATTAATGCGCTCCCCATTGCCCCCCCTTTAAATAAGGGTAATAGCAGCATCATGCCTAAAGGGCGCATCATACAGAGTGCCAACACCGGAAGCTGTGCTGTTAATAGGTTGGGTAGCAGAGTTGTCATCACTACCCCCCCATTTGGCTAATTTGATCGAAAGCCATGCTGGCGTAATTCAACAGTGAACTACCCATCCAGTGATAACAGACCACAAGTGTCACGCACACGGCGATGAGTTTGATCAGAAACTGCAATGTTTGATCTTGGATTTGGGTCAGGGCTTGAATAAGG
Organism: Shewanella sp. DC2-4; assembly: GCF_013248875.1. Lineage (NCBI taxonomy): Bacteria > Pseudomonadati > Pseudomonadota > Gammaproteobacteria > Alteromonadales > Shewanellaceae > Shewanella > Shewanella sp. DC2-4. The sequence goes on from NZ_JABRVR010000002.1 coordinate 3,574,497, forward strand.
CTAACCAAAACTCCGACAACTGAGGCCACGATAACAACAGGTAGCGACAGCAGTAACACCATCCACAGTAGTTCAGAGGTGAAATGTACTATGATAGTTTCACTCATGAGAATGACATCATTAGTTGACTGATCAGTTTTTCCCATCCACCCATCAAGATAAAAATCAACAATTTGAACGGTAGGGCTATCGTCATGGGGGACACCATCATCATGCCCATTGCCAGTAAAATATTGGAAACGATAAGGTCAATTGCGACAAAGGGAAGATAAATGAGTAAACCTATCTTAAATGCCTCTATGAGCTGACTCATAGTAAAGGCTGGCACCATCACTAACAGTGAGTCTTTGGTCAGCACTTGCTGGTATTTTTCGGGCCAGACCTTATGGCCAATATTGGCGAAAAATTCAATCTGAGTATTGCTGGTATTTTTTTCGAGAAATGCGCGGTAGGGTGCTATGGCTTCAGTGTTGATTTGCTCAAATACATTGGGTGCATCGAACACTATAGGAGTGGCTTTTAGATTGTCATTGATTGCCATCCCCACGGGTGCCATGGTGAACAGAGTGAGAATTAATGCGAGGCCGTAAATTGCCATATTGGGTGGGATCTGCTGGATCCCTAAGGCATTACGTAACATAGAGAACACAATTGCCAATTTCAAGAATGAAGTGCCCATCACGGCGAACAGCGGCAGCAGTGACAAGCAAAACAACATAATGATCAATTGGATTGGATGGTCGAGTAAGGTCATGGAAACCTCCTTTGTGGCTAGGGTTCCATCATGGCGCGCTTTGTGATTGACCTGTATCAGGTGAAGACCTTAGCTAACTAAAAACCGCTGACATATCCGTAAACGCAACACCATTCCCCTTATACTAGAACCTCGATTTGTGCGAGTAATCCCGACTCTCCACGCAGGAGATTAATACTTGCCAGAGTTTGGTACAGCTCTTGACCGTACTGATGACTGAACCGTCCTAAACGCACTTGATTATTCAGCGTAACCTCCAGCGTTAACTTGTCACCCGTCATCATAGCGCCGAGCTTAGCCAGAGGCAGACTCACTCGACCAATATCGGCGATCAAAGGGGGCTGAATAGCGTCCATCTTAGGCAATAAAGACACAATTTCGAGTTGTGCTTGAGGACCATCAATAGGGGTGATGAACTTGATCTTAGCCAACGGTCCATCCGCCCATAACAGCGCTTCCCCCTGCTCGATTTGCACATCACCATCGAGCCATAACCCCCCGCCTATTTCGGGTAAGTCAGGTGTAGGCGTTATTTGGGGCACAAAACCGGCCACTAAACTCAAACTAACATCCACCGTTTTACCAGAGAATGCTGACCATGACTCAACTTGGCTCTGCCAGTCCTCTTGCGGCCAATCAACTAAGACACAAGCCAATTGAGTGGCACTCTCCACGTCGCCTTGTTCCAATTGCGTAGTTTGAAGCGTTAGCACGGGATAAATATCTGGCACCAATCCGAATGGCTTAGGGACTTCTTCAAGGCAATCGACCAACCATTCACCCGCTACATCAAATGCTGCCGCACTAACACAGGGCAATAAATCACAAGCAATCTCAGTCGAGGAAGTTACACCAGTCACTGCGGTTACCCACAGTTGCCAATCCTGTTTAGAACACCACAGACCCGATCCTGATGGAGCACTGCGTCTTTGCCAGAATACTCCATCGCCCCCGATACGCGTCAGTTCGATTTGGCAAGCTTGCTGTGCTAGGCCACGGCCTATGACTTGGCTAGCATTGATCAGTTTATTGATGTTCATTCATCTACCTCGTCACTGCTGTGTTGGTTGGCATAAGATCTAAATGAATAGCAAAGCGTCGCCCTTGTAGTTGCTCGCTGAGTTGAGGTAAGAGTCTTGCAAGCAGTTCCGATTGACGCGCTGTCTTAGGAAACAACTGCAATTGAATTCCTCGTGGTTGGTAACAGGCTTGGATCACTAATCCCATCATAGGGCCATTGAGCAAGCGATAGCATAGTTGCTCACCTTGCCGGATTACTTCGGCCGCTCCTTGTCGGTACACACCACCATCGCGGCTGAGTAGTGCCTTAGCGGTAAGCCGATCTTTGGTAGATATAGTGTTGTCATCTTCCTGTTGACCGCAGAAATAACGGTTAAACAAGCGACGCATTTCTGGATCCGACTCTTGTCTGGCTTCGACACTGGGGAAAGATATTTTCGATGTTCGCACTATCGCCATAGGATTATTCATCGACAACCTCCTGCAGTTTTTGTTGGGATTTAACTAACTGAAGAATCGCCTGCTGCATATGCACCATAGTGGACTCCAACTGCTCTTTTTCTATTACCAACATCTCAGCAGTTTCGGCTAATGTCCTTTCTTTTTGGTATTCTTTCATTAAGGTCAATTTAAAAGTGATTAGCTCAGTTGGAGTTAATATTTGTTCTGGCATCTGCTGCAGACGCAGCCGATTAGTTTGCGCTTGCCGCTCGAGATTGATGAGGATTTGCCTGTCAAGTAGCTCCCTGAGTTTTTGCCTATGTAAGGCTAGCTCTCGGCGCAATTTAGCTTCTTTGTCACTACGAATTGCGAGTAATCGCTGTAATAATTGCTCGTCTTTCGCTGTAAGTTGGGATGGGTTCATTATTGAGTTCCTCCCATTAATGGCTTAAAAGCAATAATTTCAATTTTTGTAGTGTCTCTTCATAGGGACTGAATTCATTGACTGATTGACACAAAAACTGCTGAATATCCTGATGGCGAGCCACTGCTTCATCGGTTTCTTGATCTTCACCTTGCACGTATTCACCCACTCGGATGAGTAATTGAACCTCTTGATACAATGCCAGTAACTGGCGCATCTTGGCGGCATGACACCGCTGCTCAGGGCTAACAATCTGATCCATTACCCTGCTGACACTGGCATTGATATCAATTGCAGGGTAATGGCCCGCTCCCGCGAGTCGACGTGATAGCACTATGTGTCCATCAAGTAAGGAACGAACTTCATCGGCGATAGGCTCATTCATATCATCCCCTTCAACCAGTACGGTATATATGCCAGTGATACTACCTTTGGCTGCAGGGCCAGCTCGTTCGACTAAGGCCGATAAATTGACAAAGACACTTGGAGGATAACCGCTCGACACTGGGCTCTCGCCAGCCGCCAACGCAATTTCCCTCGCACTGCGGGCAAATCGGGTCAGTGAATCCACCATCAACAGCACATTTTTACCTTGATCGCGAAAGTACTCAGCAATGGTCGTTGCCGTTAGTGTGGCTTTCATTCGCTCAAGCGGAGGACGATCCGATGTAGCAACCACCATCACAGTGCGCGCTCTTGCCTCTGGCGTGAGGTTATATTCGATAAACTCACGGACTTCACGACCACGCTCGCCGACTAAGGTTAGTACAATCACATCCGCTTGGCAGTGCGCGGCGATCATGCCAAGTAAGGTACTCTTTCCCCCTCCTGCTGCGGCAAAAATACCAATCCTTTGGCCGATGCCACAGGCGAGGGCGCTGTCAATAGCTCGGATCCCCATGGGCATGACAGTATCAATAAGTTGTCGTGATAATGGATTAGGTGCAGAACCTTGGTTAGGCCTTAATGACGTTGCAGTCAGTCCATAGCCATCCATAGGGGCACCAAGGCCATCGACCACTCGACCAAGCAAGCCTTGACCTAAGGGGACTTGATGCCCATGGCCTAAGGTTTCAACTAATTCTCCACTGCATAGTCCCGCCGTAACGTCGAAGGGCGATAACAGGGCTTCATCGCCTTTTACCGCAACGACTTCGGCGCTGAGGCGATTACCAATGAGACAAAGCTCTCCTTGATGTGCACCGGGCAAAGTTGCACGCACGAGTGTGGCCCCCACCTCTTGAACCTTGCCGAAATAGCGAACCGATGGAACAGGCAACAGACTCTGAGTAGCGAATAAACTAGGTTCGAGTTGTGCATAAAGTGTTTCTTTACTGGGTAATTTCATCTATCGCCTCCATTAGCTCGCCAGCGCGGCATCGAGTACCTCACCCACTAAGTCCACTTGGCCTATGACTTTTATTTCTGCATCGTCGCCTAATTCCTGAAACGACAAAACGGGTGTGCTAAATAACTCGCGTTCTACGATTTTTCGCAGGTAACGGCGCACATCGAGTGAGGTCAACAGTACACAGGTTTGTTCCGGTGGCAGCTGTTCTTGAATGCAGGTTAATATTTGCTGAGTTTGTGCCATGTCCAAGGCCGAATAAGAGCCAGCAGTCGATTGTCGTATCGATTCACGGATCACATTTTCAATTCCTTCTCCAACCATGAGCACAGCGATCCAACCTTGTGGGGTAGCAAACTTGCGGCGAATATGACGGCGAAGCGCAATCCGTACATACTCAGTTAACATGATGATGTCTTTCTCCTTTGGCACCCATTCGACTAAGGTTTCAAAAATAGTTCGTAAATCGCGCACCGAAATCCCCTCTTCAACTAAGCGTTGTAGGATCTCGGCGACCTTTCCTACTGACAAGAGGCGTTGAAGTTCCTTGACGAGCTCACCGTAGCGAGCCTCCATAGCATCCATTAAATACCGGGTTTCTTGTACACCAATAAACTCCCCTGCATAGCGGTCGATCACTTTACCCATCACATAAGCGGGAATTTGCTCATCACGACAAACAGCTAAACCTTGGGCTTCCGCCTGTTCAAGCGCATTACCTTTGATCCAATGCAATCTTTGATTACTAAAAGGAATGGACTCGACACGGCATGGAATCGTTGCGATGGAGTCAATCAAAAGGGCTTCCTGTGGTACTAGCTGCAATTGCAATACAGATTCTTGGTACAAGAGCACATCACAACAACCTAGGCTGCCTTTCTTCGCTATTTGTAATTGGATTTCCGGTAATGGCACGCCCAATTGTTCAAACCATTGCCAACGTAGTTTTTGCAGTGCCTCTTTAACCCCATGGATAGGCACATCGGCTCCAAGATATAAAATCAGTGGTACAGCCCCTGGTGCCATATTGTCGACATTGGCCGTGTCACTTTTGCCTGCTTCAGTGAAATGGCTCTCCTCTCCTTGAGCACTTGCTCGTTTTTGCTGACGCTTCAACCACAATGAAGCCCCTAAAACGACCGAACCGAGTGTGCCGAAGACTAAAATTGGGAAGCCAGGGATTAAAGCAAAGATGAACATGACTATCCCGGCCATTTGCAATGATGCGGGTTGACGCCCTACTTGCATCACTAATTCGTTGGCTAAATTCTGTCTCTGCTCTCCAGGAACTCGGGTCACAATTAAGCCTGCAGTGACTGAAATCAGTAACGAAGGTATTTGGGCTATCAAACCATCCCCGACAGACAAGACTGCATAGGTATTTAATGCTTCTGCAGCCGACATATTGTGCTGCATGACACCGACAGCGATACCACCAATGATATTAGTTAAAATAACAATAATACTGGCTATGGCATCGCCTTTTACAAACTTCATCGCGCCGTCCATCGCGCCATAAAGCTGACTTTCTTTCTGAACTTGTGCCCGTTGACGCTTTGCCTCTTTAGCGTCAATGATGCCAGCACGCATGTCGCCATCGATACTCATTTGCTTACCAGGCATACCATCGAGGGAAAAACGTGCACTCACTTCCGCCACCCGCTCAGACCCCTTAGTGATAACGATAAACTGCACTATGGTGATGATGGCAAAGATAATAATTCCGACCGCTAAGTTGCCGCCGACCACGAAGTTACCGAAGGTGTATACAATATCTCCAGCATCATGCTGCAGCAAAATTAAACGACTGGTACTGATAGTAAGTGCCAGACGATATAAGGTTGTGATCAATAGTAGGGATGGAAATACTGAGAACTCTAAAGGGTCACGGATGTATATGGCGATCATCAATAACACTATGGACAAGCCAAGGTTTAAGGCAATTAATACGTCGATCAAAGGTGTCGGTAGAGGCAAGATCATCATAAATACAGCTACCATTAACATGGCACTTAAGATGATATCGTGACGCCCTGCGGCTTTACTTAACCAACGACTGATGAGGTTCATCATTGACCTCCTATGAGCATACGATTTAGGAATTTTTGTTGCAGCTGGTACAAGTGATACCAATCATGACCCTGGTGTGTCGATGGACAGAGGCAACTGATCATTAAACGGTTTTTGACGATGAACAATCGCTGAACTCTGCCCGCAAAAGCTTCTGGATGCCAACGTGATAAATAAGGTTTGAGATCACGTGCAGGAGTGTTAAGCAACCAAGTCGTCATCAATAATCGTCCTTGATGGCACTCGAGTAACACTCCGTGTGGAGGCCAATGGCATTCAATGCGTTCCTCAAGCTTCACAGGCCAGCGATTCACTAACCGAAAAAATTGTTCGAGGTTGCGCATTAGTAGTAAATCCATATCGCTTCTCCAGCATTAACTCTCGGTCTTATCATCTCCCAGACAATAAAAAGCGGGTATCAGGTGAACACCTGAATACCCGCAAGAACTAAGTCAACAGCGATTCAACCACTATGGATTATCGAGAAGAGTTCTCCATCAATAAGGCCGCATCGATTTCTTCCATACATTGCTGTAATTGTGCTGGTACTATGTCAAGTTCAGCAACCCATTTCATAGCCCGCTCGACTGCTTTCTCCCTGTCTATTGCTTGATTAATTTCTATTTCGTGACTTTTATCATTAGCATATTGTTGCATGCTTTGAATAAAGATCGCCTGCTGCGCATCACTATCGAGGCCGACTAATTGCGGCAGTAAATGTGCTTTTAGCGCGGCTTGGTGTTGTTCAAGCCCCAATACATCCGCCATCGATTTGGGGATTTCTGGGGTGCCTGATACGCTGTGGGCAATTGTCTTAATTATTGAAGTTTGAGATACGGGAGTATGAGCCAATTGCGCGAACGCTTGCTCGATTCGTTTTTCTGTCATTTCAGCCTCGGCCGCGCGGGCAGTATCGGCCATGCCTAAAAAATTAGCCCCTTGTAATGTCGACACCACAGCCTTGGAAAAATAGGCGCCTGCCATTAATCCTCCCAATCCAAGCCCCACAGCTGCCACTATTCCGACGCCACCAGTCCCTAAGGTAAACAATGCCGCCGCGATCGCTCCCGCCGATACCACAGAGGCAACCACAAGTGTCGTCACCACAGCAAAGACTTTGGCTCCCGTTGAAGCATGTTTCCACCAATTAACGATATCTGTGAGTGCACGCTTAACTGCACCGACTTTACCGACTTCAAAACAATCACGGGAGACTGTACCAACATCTTGCAGGGCCTGTCGCTGTAGCATATAGCCAGCGATGGCCTCGCCACGAGCACTAAGCCCGCCTTCTGCCTGCATGCCTTTAATTAAAGCATTCACCATAACTTCACTGCTACGATACGCACGCATGTTATTGGCAAGCTGACGTTCTGACCAAGTTTGCAGGACGCCGCCAACTAAGCCGACGACAGGTGTTGCCATCCCTGCGCCAGGAAACATCATCCCAAATACACCGCTTACTAAAGGCCCACCTATGCCTGTATTAGCAGCCCCTTTCGCCCCACCCGCAATATACGGCGCTAACTGTGCCATGTGTAATAACGCAATCATTTGCGGTGTCATAGCGAAATTCGTTTTATCCGGCAGCTCTTCTCTCTTACCTTGCAGAATATCGTGCACTTGGTTTTGTACCGTCCCGGTTTGCCACACTGTGGTGACAGTGTTAACCAGTTCCATTCCAAAGGTCCCTGGGTTGGCCAAAATAATATTGTAGGCTTGAGTTAAATTGCCTGCGAGCTCACGTGCCTCGATCGGATGTGCCATCGACCAATTATGCAGGTCGCCCAGTGCAGCCATCATGTTTTGAGGCGAGGTTAAAACTGACACATTTGCTACGCTAGCTTTCGAGTCTTTAACACTTGATGCTAAAGCGAGATAAGCCTCCGCGACACTGCTCATGTTATTTTTGGCCAACTGTCTAGATAAAATAAGTTCTTCTAAACTTGGACGATATTGGGAAGACCAATTGCCGACAAACTTTTGCACTAACCAACTTTGCCATGCATGCCCACTCGCCATCCCCCCCTGATCTGGATAGCCGCCATTATTTTTTGCTGCAATTGTGGCCTTTTTCAGCTGTAACAAACCATGTTGGTAGGCATCATCGAGATCTTCAATAGAGCGATTGACTTCGGCTAACTGGCGAGTCACAGTGTGAAAAGCTCGCAATTCAGGGGAACTTGCCTCAGGTTCGGCTAAAGTGAGTACTAGCCCTTCACCATATAACTGCTGTAAATGTGCGGTCAATTTTTCCAGTTTAGCCGATAAGAGATGCTGCTCTTGAGTTAAGGCGCGCACTTTTTCATTATTAGTTTGTAATTCAGGAAGATGGCTAAGGAAATAACTTAAATTGACCTCGGCACGTTCAGCATTTGTTTCCCTCCTAACTTGCGCGAGTTGCTGGGTTAACGCCGACAATTTAGCGACATTATTTCCCGCTATCACTAGCACATCTTGTGCACTCTGCAGTCGATTGAGTCGCTCAACTAAAATTCGGGTCGCATCTTGATCCGCACTAATTTGCACTAGCTCTTGGGTTAGCTGATTGCGCACCGTCTCAGAGGGAACAGCCGACAGCAACTCAGTCACGGCTCGGTGATAATCATTACACAAGGCAAGACGTTCGGTCAGAAAACTGTGATAACGAGCTTGATCTTGCTCAATCTGTGAGACTAGTTGCAGGTTGTTAACATCATCAAACAACGAAATATCTTGCGAATTATTTGGGCTAAAGCTGATGGAGCTCACTCCCTCGAACCAATTAAGATGATGCTGAGTTTGTAGAACTTGCTGCGCTAAACTTGCCACTTGAGGTGTTAAAGTATAGCTATCGAGCTCATTTCTTAGTGTCTGCTCAAGGTCGAGATCATCAAAGTTAACAGGCTCATCGAACTGTAAACGACTGCCTTTCTCGACATATTCTTGTCCGCCAAGATACAGTAATGTTGCGGTGAGATCTTCGAAATGAACCTCTTCCCCAGAAGGGTTGATAGCCTTATACAATATAGTACTGAGTTGGGTTCCAGCCTGTTTCACTGCAGCTAAATGATCTTCGATTTTCACTTGCTTGCCGACAGCGATTAGCGCTTGTTCGCTAAGATTACTGGCCCGAGTAAGGCAGTCGGCCAGTAAGGTTTGTGCTTGTTCTAGCTGGATTAGATGTTGCTCGGCTTCGGCCTGTTGCGCTTCAAATGGAGTCTTAAATGACGAACTCATGGATAGAGGTTCTTGTATGGGGTTTAGCACAAACTGGTTAATAAGCAATACTAAGCTTTTGATCTCTGGCATTATTTTTTTTTGCCCTGAGACTTCGCTGATGTTCTCCTCATTGAGCATAGAAACTAAGCTTGCCGCTATATATTCAACTCTCTCTGTCTGACTGAGTTCATTTTGCATTAAAGGGGAAAACAGTTGATAACTACTCACTAAAGTATCCGCTGTCAGTTTGTTTTGTAGTGAATAGGGAAGCTGGGCATGAAACTCAGATAAGGCTAGGCGCATCGGGGTCGATGCTAATAAGGCTTGCTCAAATGTCTGCATTGCCGCCGTAAACACATCATATTGCGATAATCCCAGCTTGACTTCGGCCAGTAGCGGCGACAGAACACTGCTCTGCTCCACCGACAAATTAGCTTTCAATTCAGCGACTAGGGTTAAAGCCTGCTTAATTTGCACTAGCCCAAATTTGACATGATCACGCATTGCAGTCAGTTCATCGCTGCTAATCAAGGGATCTCGACTCTGATTTAAGTTCTGTATACATGTCACTAGCTGAGTGTCGCTAAGTACTTGATTATAATTTTTAATAGCTTGTTGTAAGGTTTTAATGGGTTCAGGTTCTGAATACACCCAAGACGCCAGCCAAGTTTGAGTGGTCGGCATAGTTAACTTTTGAGGTACTGGTGTAGTTAACAACTGCTTAAGGCATTGATTCTGTGTGTGTAAAATATCCTGTGGCGTAATAAGCTGCTGGCTTAAAATATGGAAAGCCGTTCCCCTGATGTCTTTATCGACGGATATAGGTTCTGCTGAAGGTTTAAGCACTGATGGGCTGAGTGTTTGCTTCTCCGACGATTTAGACTCAATCCCGCTCTGGGAAGGTAAAGCAAGAACTTTGAGCGTATCTTCATTAGTCTCGCATATGTTTAAAGGAGGGAGCGGCATAAATGCTTCACACCGTTCGGTGAGTTGCTCGATCGTGCGCAGAGTTAATGGAGTATGACCGGACAAATCGACAGCATCTACCATATCCAGTGCAATATCATGACCAAATCTTACCGCCAATGCCTGCAAGAACACGCCCAACACTTGCTTATTATCGAGTGACAAGCCATTGACATAATCTTGGACCGCTTGGGTATTTTTGAGTAAAGGAATATGGCTCAGCATGCTAAGTAATTTTTCTTTAAAGCCTTCTTTGGCAACTATAATCGTCGGTATACCCTCGGGGGTATCGACTAAGGAAAGACGGCCGTCAAGCTTAGCCGCATGACTAAATGCACTGATATCTAAGGCCATATTATTGCCCCCCCGCACTAAGATTTATGGTATTTATTGATGAGGTTGTCCCAGTCATTTCGGTTTCAACATGGCTCTGCAGAGCTTGATACGTGTCGACTAAGTCACCGAGAAATTCGCTGAGCAGGGGGGAACTGGCTGGCATAGGAATAAATGTTAAATATAACAAAGCATCGGACTGAGGCTCATAGCAGATGCAGCCCTTACCTTGTTCGGCAAGTTTGAGATTCAATTGCAAACAAGCTTGCCAATAGTGGTTTTCAGTCAGCTGCGGCTTCTGAGCGAGCATGCAATAAAAGGTCCATTGCGCATCGCCGTAACGTATAGAGATCATTAATTTTTGATCTAGCATTAGCAGACATTGTCCATTAGCATCAAACACTAATGGTAAGCCGAGTGCTAGGCCGAGCTGAGCTAATAATTGGTCATGTACATTCATCTAGCGTCCCCTCAATTGGTGAAAGTGTGACCTTGATGAAAGTTTGTCCTGAGTCAGGAGGAATGAATATCAGGTGTACACCTGAGACTAATCGAGTTCTAACTTAAATACCTGTTGTATTACGGGCCAGTGTCGAGTCTTATGCGGCAAAAAATCTCGCAGGTCAATCAAGCAACCATGCGTCAACGAATGGACAGTATAGGTATTGCACATGGTCTGAATGTAGATCTTTCCTGCAATATCATCACAGTTGCCTGAGTTCTGCGTTACGCTAACATTAGCAGATGCTCATTATTCCTGATCACACCAGTCATCGAGTAAGCCCAACATGGCCTCTTCAATATGTTCTTTCTGTTCTGGATCGCGAAAACATGCCAGAGGAATAATACTCAGCAGTTCCCGCCAGCGCCGCAGAAATCCCAATCGTCTTGCAGGCATTAAAGGTAATAGTCGTATTTGTTCATCTATCCATTGGGGATACACCCAAGCTTGTTCTGTCAGTTGTAACGTGACTTTTAACACTTGTTCACCATCAAGCTGAGTCGCACGGGCGAGCATATAGCAATGTTCCTCTATCGTAAGAAAAATAAGCAATCGACGTAAGTCATCTACCGCTGCTGCTATCTTGACCATGTTTCTCCCGCTGTGCTGATCGCTCAGAGGTTCAGATAGTGCTCTAAGCAACACACGGATCCGCTTACGGCGGTCAGGAAGATGCTGAAGTAATTCAAACCATTTTGCTAAGCCGGCATCGCCTCGAACCGCTTGTTGATAAAGTTGTTGCAAGGCTTGCAGACCAGCATGATCGAGTGCAACGCCTTCAAGGGCGGCAAATAATGCTATTTCAGCTCCTTCTTGCGAGAGTAATTCTGTCAGTAATTTGCGTAGCTTATTATGGGCGGATTGACCTAATTTTCCTGACATGACTAGCGCCATCATTAATAGCATCATGTTACCGCTGTCTAAACCCAATTGTTTAAGTTGCGAAAGGATCTCATCACCATCGCCTAAGCTCGCAAACTGTTCGGCCAGTTTATTGACTGTGCTTGCTTGCGTGTCTCCCAGTTGTTGCAGTAACTGCTCGAGTGCTGTAAATCGGGGATCAGTTGGCTCTTTACCTGAGGTTAACTTTTTCAAATGGCTGCTTAATCCGAGACTTAATCCTTCCATGGTCTCTTCCAATGCTTCAGAACGCACTTCCGCTAATTCTGCGGCCGCCATGTCTGTTACATTGTTTGCCGGAAACACTTGTCCATGGGTTTCGTTAACACTCGCTGTGTTATGAAAATCCACTGCGTTGGCACCATCGATACGCACCATAATAAGCTCCTTAGCCAACGCCCTTTAATGGTTCGGGGACAAACGCCGCCAGTAATTGCTGTAAGTGTTCATTAAGATCAATTTTAGCTGTCATAGTCGAAGAACTTAATTCGGCCTGTCCAGAGACTAACTCCGCTGATACTTGCACTGTCATACGACCATCGAATGCCTTGGCTAGCGCGGCAAAATCATCATTTGAAACCAGCAGTGTTAAGGCACCTTGCCCTACTCGTTCACAGACTTGATCGGATAACCGTTTGATTAGAAATGCAGACAACTCATGTTCTTGCATCCAAGTCGTCAGCACTTTTTTAATTTTCTCGGCAATATTGGCATGTAATTTATCGGTAAGTGATTGAATTAACTGGGCTTCGTTATAATGCCAACTAATGGCCTCATCGATGGCCACAGCTTTAGCTTGCTGTTGCCACTGTGCGCTAAGCGCTTGGGCATCCTGTTGTGCTTGCTCTAGTATCTGCTCACTACGAGTTTGCGCGGCATCGCGTTGACGGCGGGCTTTTTTGAGTGCTTTGGCAATTCGCGTACGAACTAAGTGTTCCATATCCGCTAACTCACTCGCCCGATGTAACGCTGTGGCGCTGATCAAATGATGGCCTTCACGACGGAGCTCGCAAGGGCGTACCTCAATTAAAAATGGGTTCATAGTAGTCGCTCCAATCTCATTAACCAGCGAGGAATATCTAAGGAAATAGGTGCTAGGGAGTCCGCTTTACATGGCAATGTTGCTTGCACAGGTAAGGTCAAGGCTAATGCCCGCCAGAACGGTTTGTTTCCCCATAATTGTCCTATCAGGTTAATAGCGCAGGCCTGGGCTACGCCAACTAACTCTGCCGCAGTCACTTCGTCTGGATAGGCATATGTTGTAAGTTGGGGCCTCTGGGGCCACAAATTCCAAATTTGTTGAATTTGTGCTTGGCTTAACTCTTGATGCAAGGCATCACGATATTCACGTAATGACACATAATCAGGGCGGTTGAGGAGAAAGAGCCCCAACGCCGTCACTATGGCACTGAGTTTATGCCGGCAGGCTAACAGGTTAGCCTCGAGCTCATTAAATTCCTTTGGTAAATCTTGACCTGCCAAACCATAACGGGAAACCACAACTGCTTCGATTCGCTGCGCTAATCGGGTACCCGCTTGATACTGTGCCTGCCAAAGAGTTAATTGTAATTCTTGCCACCAGCTCGGATGCATAGTCGCAACAGGTTGCCAAACGAGACGATTGAAGGCCAATAATGCTGGTGATACAACTCGATTTAACTTATTTTGGCCAGTAGCTTCGACCCGTATTAGTGGTTGATTAGGGGTCAAGTCCTCCATAGTTCCTCCAGAAACAACAATTGTTATGGTTACTTACGTCTCATCCACCACATACCGCCTATGCTGAGTAGCATTATTCCAGATAAGCTGATCACTAATGGTAACTTGTACGCTTCGACCTGGGCTAAAAATTGAGATGAACTACTGCTAGTGGGCTGGGTAATTGCTTGATAGCGATAACTCGCAGCTTGCAAAAAGACACTGATATTATCGTAACTCAGTCCTGGAACGGCATTCTGCACTAAGCTCTTAATCTGATTTTCCGTATTTGTTAAGTTAGCCTGAGGTGAATATTTAATGTATACGGAGGCCGACTTAGTCTGTGCAATCTGACGCCCTGAGTCGGGTGCTGGTTCAGCAATAGACACCCTAGCGCTAATCACCCCATCCATACTCGACAAGGTACGCTCAAGTTGTTGCTCTTTTAGATAACCCATTTTCGCTTCCTCTTGGGCGGGTGAAGTCACTAACTGACCCGAAGGGAACAAATCCTCGATATTGGCATAATGAGGTTTAGGAAAGCCATTTTGCCTCAGTAATTCAACGGCATTGATAAATTGATCTTTATCTATTTTTAAGGACACATTACCTGATTTTTGATCCGCTTCAGCACTGGCATCTATGTGATTAAGCATCAACAGGGCGACCATTTGATTCGCTTCATCTTGTGGAAGATCTCGATAGAGATCGACTTTGCATCCAGTCAATGCGAAGACGAGCAACAATATTGACCATTTAGAATATTTCATTGCATATTCACCAATTTGTTTATGGATTGGGAGACGGCGCCCGCAGTCTTTGCCGCCAAATCGACCTCAACGATGGCTTTACCCATCAAGAGCTGTCCGCCTAACATGGCCTCTGGAGAGGGTGAGTGGCCGACTCCGTGACTTTCAGCACTCTGTATCACACCTTGTAATGAACCCGAAGCCTGTGGCTGAGTTGCTATGTTAACCGCCTGACTTATATCCGATCCCCCTAATTGCATTAATTGTGAAAACTGGCTTGCTAAGTTAGGGTCTGCTTCTGTAGTTTTGCTGGCTTGCTGGGTGACTTTAGCAAGCTGACTTAGGCTATGAATTTCCATTGGAACCTCCACGTAACATCTGTGAAATAATTTCACTCCGCCCAGCTGTTGGGCCTGAACCTGAAAATAAAAACCTTAATCCTTGGGCTGCTTCAGTCTGACAAGAAGCTAATTCCCTTAATGCTTTAGTATTTTCATTTAAACCAAAGTAAATAAGGCTGGCACAAATATGTCTGTCTTCATCATCGCTAATCAGTTGAGGAAAAATGGCTAGCAAAGCATAGGCTTGCGATGTTAGACCATGGTTTGAGGCGGCAATGGCAGCCTCTACTAACAGTTGTTTATCGGCACTGGTTAACATAATTTATCCTTGCAATCGAAGGGGGTTAAATCTTAGAAATGATCCCTTGGATCATGTCTTTAATCGCTTTTATCATGGCACTCTCATAGCCGACAAAGTTAGAGTATTGCTGCATGGCAAATTGGGCTTTGATCATCTTGTCGGGATCGGTCAAATCGCCTGCAGACATCTTGGCCTGTACCTCTTGAGCTGAGCGCGTCGATAGCTGAGACAATTGATTAACTATGGCACTTAAGTCCATGGGACCTCCTTATACAAAGGTTGCACGCAGTACGGTTGGGCTGCATAAATAACGTTTCTTAAACGATTCGGTAAAATGTGCGTGATTACTAAAACCACTATCTAAGGCAATATCGGCGACTTTTTTCTCAGTCACCATAAGTTGCTGACGGGCATAACTTAAGCGCCGTTCTAACAACCATTGCTTTGCCGATACACCATAGTTTTTATAAAACAAGAAATTGAGTCGGCGTACTTCAATGCCTAAATTTTCGGCAAAGCGTGTGACTGGCCAAGGTTGCATAAAATTGCCCTCAAGATAGCTCAGCATCTTGTCGTTATGGGCTAAGAAGTAACGCATTAAACCGGAAAAGTAACGGTTATCCATGCCAAGACAGTACATAAAAATAAACTTAATCAATAAATTATGATTACCTTTCAACTGTTCTATGACATTGCTTAACTCATCAAATACAGGGAGTATTTTTGTTGATTCAGGTTGAAATCGATTCATCTCAGCACTCGGGCCAATCAGATCGGCAATTTCGTGAAATAATGCGTGTAGCTCACCTGGATAACAAAAGATGCTCATCCAATTGTCACGACTCAAAGCAGAAGCTGTTGCCTCCTCAGTGGTTACAACTAACTGATTACTGCCGACCGCTAGATTTTCACCCTGATAGTGGATTTTCCCTGGCTGTCGAAACAAAATTATTTGTATTGCACTCATATGGATTAACCCTTACTGCAAACTATGATTCATTGTGAAACGCGAGCGGATAGGTTGACATCAGGTGTTAACCTGAGATCTGAATTCGCTTAAATGCAGCTGCGTCAACAACGACTTATGAGAAACTAACCCGTGGGATAAGAATCGAAGGAACGACTGAAAAAGAAAACGATTGATACACTAGCCAGCATCCTTGCTGACGGTCCGTAATGACTCAGACTAAGCCACTGCGTAATGCATTAAGATCTTGACCCCGTTGAACTTGTTTATGAATTAGCAGGAGGTCATACACTTTATGGTCAATTTGTGCAGAACTGAAACTATGGCCCTCTTTTCCGTATAACCCCTTTTTTTCAATATGTTTATCGACGACCCGATTCATTTTCTCGGTCAAACAATGGAGTGTTTTTAAGACTAATCTATCTCTAACTGCGGTCATTATTGCGGGATCTACGTGTTCTACTCGATCGAGATGTACTCTATCGACTAGGACCCTTGCAGCGCTCTCAAGGGCACTCTTGCCTGCACCGTGTCTATCGATTTCGAGCATAGTAGCGATATCAGCCAGTACCTGTTTGTTCACCTTAGGACTCGCAAGATAACTGCCATGCTGGATCAATTTGTCTAACTTTAGGGCTGCATAGCATAAGATGTGCTGCTTAGCGGCATCTTGCTTATCAGCTTGCGTTCCCAGGGCATTAAACGCGGATTTACATGCTTTTGCCACCACAGTATCCCCGTCTCTGCTAAGCCATAGTGCATCAGATAATTGCGTAATGTGTTGGTCTTTAATCGCTTGTCTTTGAGTTATCGCTTGATCTGGCGATAACCGAATTGCTTGCCTTGCGTTCTCTGAGGGAGAAAAACGGCCTAACCCAGTCGCTATGCTAGCGTTAAAGGCGTTACTGCTTAACATATTGTCTCCTCGCTATATTGTTTAAGGACTGTTATTGATTTAGCTAAAGCTATTATTTCTAGCTCTCGCAGGCTGTAATGCTGCCAATTGCTGCTGTAGCATTTGTAGCTGCTGCATCACGCCTGATAGTTGAACGTTGGATTTATCGAAGCGTGACTGTAGTTGCTCAAATTGATTTTGACTCTGCAGTAGCAATCCCTCTTTCTCTGCAAGTTGTTGCTGTAATGTTTGATTAGTTCCTCTGAATCGCTCACTCTGTTTCATACGGATTTCGGCATCAAATTGTGCCGTTTTTTCATTGGCTTGGCTCTCTTTCAGTGCTAACTGCACCTCACTGAGTTTCATATTACCTTGCTGTGTAAGGACAGAGGCTTGTAACTGACGCAGTAGGTATGCTTTTACGCTAGACACTTCTGCTTCGAATGATTTATTTTGAGAAGTACCTTTTAACTTATCCAGTACCTTGGTCGAGGTATGGTTCACTAAACCGATAACCCCTTCTACGACAGGTTCGGCGCTTCTACGGGCCATATTCACCATATTAACTGTGCCAGCAATATGCGCGGGAAGAGAGGGAGGAGATACCACCGCACTCCATAAAGTGCCTACTGCTAGCGCAACTCTTGAGCTAATGGAAACGGCTTTGCCCCACCACTGTGCTCTATCATCATTTACCCCCATCTTGCTTAACAAGATATTTAGCGCATTAGCAATGGAATCGCTGCCCATGGCGAGTCCTTCTCCCCCAGCCGCTTTACTGCGCCAGTCAGCAAAAGCACAACCCGCGTCGGCGACCGCTAAGGTAAAAGCAACGCCAGAGGCTATCAATAAGGGAACCCCTGCGCCCCCCGTGAGTATTGTGGCAGCGATAGACACGCCAAGCGCAATACCAGCAAAAGCCACCGAAGCGAGCTTACTAAAAAAGCCGGACTTGGCCAGATCTACCCCCACTTTTTTAGCCTCATCGGCAGCCACTTTAGCTTCATCCCGAGTCAGTTGTGCCTTGGATTGAATATCAGTGACCTTACCGTCGACTTCAGAGCTCAGGGGCACTTGTTTGGGATCAAAACTGCCTAATTGTGTTTTTAACAAGGCGCGGGCCGAACTGACTAAATCTAAACTACTTAAAGTCGGGGATGATAAAGGAACATGTGTTAACTCATTCATAATAAACCTCTTTCAATAATATAAATGAAGATTGCAAATCCTATTGTCTATTGATTATTGAGAGCACTAAGCAATTGCTGTGCTTGCTCCCCCACAAAATGGTGCTCTGGCTTACTGTAGCTCTGTGAGATAGCCATCTGTAACGCTTCGATTGCCGAGGCGTCATCATCTAAGCTCAGAAAGCACTGCGCAATGCGGAAACTCGCGTCGGGAGAGCAGGCATCCATCACGAGTGCATAACCATAGAAGGTCAAGGCATGCTGGTATTCACCTAGCCAATGTAGGCAAGACCCCAGTCCAAGATGAAAACGTCTATCCCAAGGCTGATGCATGACCAAATAGGTAAAATCGACAATCGCTTCTGCGGGTAAGCCTGCCTGATATTTACTCGTACCTGATAGGTAAATTAGCTCGAGATCTTGACTCGTTAAGCCAGCTTGCTCAGCTAAGGTCTGTTGTTCGACTAAGGCTAACTTGCAGGCTGCTTCAAGCTTTTCAAAATCTAATTCAATCTCTTTATTTATCATTTGAGGTGCCTTTAGCGGTTCAATTTAAATGCATTTACGGGGATCCACTCGACAATGCGAAAATCTATCCATTAGTATGAAAAAAAGATGATGCTCATTCGTTTTTGGCTAGGTAAATGTTCACGAATAAGTGTCTTAAATCGGATTGCTATCCTGTATCTGAATAACGAGAAAATCGTAAACTATCCGATTGAATGCCTTATCTACTTAAAGTTTCGGCAAGTCTCCTGTGGTATGGAGTGTGATAGGTGCTAGGTCTCGGCCCTGAGCATTATATTGGCTATCTAACGCGGTGCGATCCTCAGGGTGCTGAAGATCATAGCTTTTACCATTTTGTCCATCGACCAAAAAACATTTACCCGAATCGAAGTGAAAAAAATTCATGGCATGGGAATCTTTTCCCCCACTGACAGGGACAGTGACTATGGCTCGCTTTCCTTGAGGCAAGGCGCTAAATAATAACGATGAGACAGACTGTTCAGGCGATAACCCTATCGTTTGGCTCTGAGCCGTAACTTGACTGATAACACCCGCTCTCGTGTCTATCGCTTCCCAAAACTTGAGCGGAACGACGCTATCATTTTGTCGAGCCAACATGAGTCCCATATTGACATCGACAGCCTTAGCGCATGTTATACAATTACGTAATGCAATCGCACCTGAGTTGCGTCCAACAAGGTAATCGAACGCGTTCTGCATGCCTCCGTGAAATTTATACGGGTTAGCTTTAGTCGCGAGATAATGCAGGCCTTCATTGATATCCAACTGAAGTAATTTATAACAGTTATCACCTATGGTGGTGGTTTGGTGCTGCCCTATACCTTGGTAGAATGTAGCTTCATCGGCATAAACATCCGCTTGGGATTCGCCAAGATTAATATTCTCATCACATAAAACAAAATCATCGAAATTGTCTAGTTGCGGTGCATCTTTGGGGGCGGGTAAACCATAAAGAGCCCCTAAATTGGTATTACCTACTTTGGCCTGATATAGCACTCGTATTAGCCCTTCATCCTCCATGCCATGAGCAGTAACGTAATTAAGTAATTCGTAACGAGATGGTGTGACGGCATAACGCAGAAAATTATCCTCACAGCTCATAAAACCTTTAGCCACCAAGTCGCCAATATTTTTATAATCATTTGAAGATAAAGCATTTTTAAGTAAACCGCCGCGAAATTCACCATTTGTTTCAGCGCGATTAGAGAAGGTCCACTGAAGATCGCCAAATTGAGCGACAAAGGTCGCAGCTTCGCTATCATTAGGGAGAATTCCAGTAAACTTTTCACTGCTAAAGCGAGGATCTGTCAAGCTATTTCGTAAGGCTTGTTGTACAACTTGATTGTCAGACATACATTGAATATTGCCTTCAATATACTTTTCCAGCGTGAGTGAAGAGGCCATTTTTCGCAAGTCATCACTGGCCGTTATTGTGGTTTTCACTGCGGCAACTTGATAGAAATGTGTGTCTATATCGCGGTTATCCGTTTGATAAATTGTACGGCCACCAATACTTAGCAACATACGCCATTGCTCACCATTGTCGCCTAGAGCTAATTTAAATTTGGTTTGATGTTGATCGACCGCTAAATTACGTAATGCACAAAACCTTTGTGCCACTTGGGAAGGAGTGAGCACGCCAGGCTGGGTTACTTGCTGATATAAAGCTTGTATCGCTTCGAGTTTCACGCCACCACGAAACCAATCAAGAATTTTGTCCAGTAAGCCCATTTTCCCCGCTTCATCTAAAGTGTTGGCGGTGAGAACCCGCTCTAAGCGGCTCTCGTTAAAGTGATAGGTATGTTGACTACCTAATGCGACTTCGACAGTCATAATCTTTACCTCTTAATTGACCATGCTCATGAACGGCTTTTGTTTGCCCTAGTACACCAACCAAGTCTCGCCATTCTGATTAACTTCCTTGGCGCCTTGTTTGAGCAATACCTCTCTCAGTGCCTGACGAGCGAGACGTTGTGCAGGCCTACCTGCATCATGGATTACCATGCCGCGGATCTGCTGAATATCCGGCAGACTTCGCCTTAAATCACGTAATTGTTCCACTAACTGTAAAACCGCACTGCTGACCCCCGAAGTATTGCCTTTACTGCAAAAGTCACAAATGGTCAGGGTGTTTTCGTCGACGCGATACACCATCGACCAATGGGGACTATCCCAACATTTTCCCCATTCAAACTGGCTGTTTTCAAAATAAGCAGGACTGACTGTCACCCCTTGACGGGCAAGATATTGACTTACACTATCCATATTGATCTCCTTAGTGTTAGGCCGGTTCGACCTAACACTTAATGATGTTGAATAGAAGCACTGCTAGTTATGTACTGCCGAGCTAATGCGGCCGTGCAATTCGACGAGCTCTTTGATCAAGGAGCGCATCTGCTCTGAAATTTGCTTTGCTTTATCATTCAGATCATTAACACCCTTGATATAGCTCTGGGCGTTACTCGCCTTAAAATCACCGATAGTGCGCTCTAGTTCAGCCTCTTTGCTTATATTGGCACCGACCACTTTGCCTGTGCCTTCAATCCCTTTGCTAAACGCCCCACTCATGTGAGTCGCAGCATCGCCAAACTTGCCCGATAACCCAACCCCTGCCATACCTATCACGCCTCCGGCGATTTCTAATACACCAGTCCAGATACTCGCTTCGCAGGCCTTATCAATGGCGGAACGTTTATCGTCCATAGAGGCAATTTGTACGTCCCAACCGAGTTGTTGCTGCTTAACGTTGTAGTCCTGTAATACGTTGCGTAATTTTTTAAACATCTCGGCCAATTTCAGCATAAGATCATTAATTTGCGAGATAGCATCCATACCGTCACTGGCACAGTTGTCATTCAGTTGATCAGTCTTGTCTGTGTTAACGGGCGCTGGAGTGTGGCCTTGGCCCGAAATAATGTTGATATCTGTCATGGTAAACCTCACTTATACTGTTGAACCTGCGATACGGGCTTGTAGTGCGCCACTCTGACTGATCGCCTTACTGGCACCGTCTAAGCTGTCGCCTTGTTTTTCAATCAGATCTTTTACAGTTTTCATTTGCTGTTCTTTAGCTTTGTCGTACCACTCGTAGCAAAACTCTAAGAAATTCTGTTTTAAAATCAGTTCTTCAATTTGCTTTTGCAGTTTGGCTTTCTCAACGGCTATGCTGCCATCGGTAATCGCTTTTCCTGCACCAGCGGTCGCACGGATCACATCTAAGGTCGTAAAAGTACATGCCTTGATTGCCGTTTTAATCACTTCATGGCTAACCTCTTTCACCACTTGCTTAGTGATTTCCTCGGCAGTGACCTGGACGCCTTTCTTAATAGCCTGTTTGCCGACTTCTTCGACAGATCGAGTCACGAGTTGCTCAATCGCCTCTTTACTGAAGGCATCCATCAGACCGCTGGCAAGTTTACGTCCACCCTGTTCAGCGGCTTCTTTTAAACCCTTGCCTAAGTTGGCCATAACTTGGTCAGTAACTTGTTCAGCAACTTGCTTACCAACTTCTTTCGCGACATTAGTGACCGCTTCGGTAGAACCTTTAGTAATACCATCAACGAGTTTAGGAGCCGCTTCCTTCATCGCCGTTTCTGTACCTTTGGCAATTGAACGTGTCGCTGAAATTGCCCGCCCTGCTTGGAAGATATCCAGTGCCATGCCCACTATTTCGCAACCTAATTGCACTTTGCCTGCCACATCAATTACGCTCTGGCATTTATCTTTATCTGCCCCACATAAGATGGCGGTTTCTGCCGCGGCTTTAACCATGCCAGCAACCCCTGCAGCGAGATAGGCAGCACCTCCGGCAATTTCTAATGCGCCCCCCGCAACATCACCAACCGCACAGCGTAAGGCGCCTTCGACCAACTTAATTACACCGTAAATGGCCTCAACCGCTCCGACAATCCAGTCGAAAATGGCTCCGAAAATTCCACCCTTGTGGGCCTTATCAGCTTGCTCGATGGCTTTTGCCAGTTGCTCTTGATATTCCTTCACCTTTTTATCGCGCAGGAACTCTTGAGTATCGGTCATTATCTTGCTAGCTTTCATGGCCGAGCTTGCTGTGTCTGCGAAGGTCGAAATACTGAGATTCGCAGCCATCATGACCATGGAATCCATGGACGCTTTTTCTAATGAATTCAATGATCCCAATCCACCAACAGTGCCCGTCTTAGGATCTGGGGTAAAAAAGGGCGTTAAAATACGCTGCAATGCCCTTTGTGCATCTTTCATTGTGACTGGACCTTGATGCTGATCTTTATGCTCAGTTTGAGTGAGCGTCACAGGCATGGACCAGTCGGGCAAACTTGCTTTGCTAACAGCATGCGCCTGGGCGCTAGCATAATTGGCCGACACATTCTCAGGGCCTCTTTCTGTCACACTGTTAATTGACATGGGAATTCTCCTTAGCGAGTGTGGCTAGCCCGCGCTGTGCACTGGCGGCAATCCCTGTGCTCTCGGGGTGGCCTTCACACCAACGTAGACTGGCGTTAAAGCTTCTCTGGGCATAATCATGGTTACCTAACGCCAAGTAACTCAAACCAGCATGGTAAGCGGGTAACGGATTATCGACTTTGATCATCCCTGCCCGGCCCAAACAGAAAATGGCCTCTTCATGTTCGTGTAACTGCTGGCAGCATATTCCTAGAGAAAAGCAGTAGTCGTAATTCCATTGGTCTATGCGCATTAAGAGGTAAAAGATCCGCTTCGCCCCCTGTTGATCACGGCAAGCCATTAACTGCAACGCGTATTGGTACAACACATTCAAGTCACTTTGCTCGACGTCAGCCAACATACGCAGTGAGCCTCCCCGTTGCAGAAAGTGTTCAATTACTTCAAATTCTTCCTGTTTCATAACTGACTCCCTAACGGACATTTTGGGCGATGGATTTATTCATCTCGGCCAACATGGTCTGCATGCTATTGAGTAAACTGACGGTCACGTTATAGGTCTGCATAATTTTCTGCAGTTGCAATTGTGACTGGGAGACAAAGTCAGAGGCACGATTTGAGACCGATTCCAAAGCCGATTTCACCGCTTGCAACTTACCTTTATCTAGACCTCCAGCAGCGCCAAGGGCATTGGCAATCTGTTGCATATGTACCTTACTGATGCTTTGCCATGATTGCTGTCCGACTTCGGGAAGACCCCAGATATAATCACAACAACGCTGACCATCGACCTTGATGCCGTGTTCATCCATATAACTGATCACATCTTGCCAACTCGCCGATTGCATTCCTTCTGGTCCAGCTGCGGCAATTTTGTCTAGTAACTTTTTCAAATAAACAGCGGAGGGATCATTGTGACTGAGATAAGCAGAGATACTCATGCCATCAACTTCAAAGCCATTGTCACTCATATACTTAACGACATCAGCAGGCAGATTTACCGTGGCTTTATCCCCTTGCTTCGCGACTTGAGCTATCGCCTCATCGACGCGATTCGCCATGTCTTGAGCTTGGCGCGACACATCGGCCTTTTGCTGCATTTGGCCATACTTAGCATCGGCCAGTTCTGACAACAAATTCATAAACATATACAGTACTGCAATACCTCCAGAGAGCACTGAATCTCCGCGAGACGCTATCTGAGCTTTCACCTCATCCGACGCTTGACTGTTGGTAATACTGGTACCTTGAGTTGCTACATTTGTAATTTCCACAATGATGACCTCCAACAAAAAACGATATCGCACTAAATTAACGAATGTTTTGTGCAATCGACTTGTTCATCTCCGCTAGCATGGTTTGCATACTGTTTAATAAACTGACGGTAACGTTGTAAGTCTGCATAATTTTTTGCAGCTGTAGCTGAGATTGTGAAACGAAGTCAGAGGCACGGTTAGATACAGATTCCAACGCCGCTTTCACCGCCTGTAACTTACCTTTATCTAACCCTTTACCGTCGGGGTCATTCTTGGCCAGGTACTTATCGATGGTCATACCATCTATGGTGAAACCATTGTCATGCATGTATTTCACGACATCATCAGGAAGTTTACCTACGGCTTTATCACCATCTTTGGAGACGTTTGCAATGACCTCATCAACCTGATTTGCCATATCTTGCGCTTGACGAGAAACATCAGCTTTTTGCTGCATTTGACTGTATTTGGCATCGGCTAATTCAGAAAGCAGATTCATAAACATATATAAGACTGCAATTCCCCCTGAGAGTACTGAATCACCGCGTGAAGCAATTTGATTTTTGACACTTTCAGGTTGTTGAGAGTTAATAATGCTAGTGCCTTGATTACCTACATTTGAAATATCCATAATAACACCTCATTGATTATTTAAATTAAGCATGATTTTTATTGAACTTACATATAACTTCTAACTTTTTTAACCTTGTCAATCACCTTTTCTTTAGAAGTTGAGTCAACATCATTATCAACCTCGCCAGATTCTATTTTACCTAACAAATTAAATTGTGTTTCGAGACTTTTGAAATGATGTTCCAATTCACTGACTTTATTCATAACAGTATTTTGCTGTGATTCAAATCCACTAGGGAATGCATTCTTTAACTTAATCAGCTTAGCTAATGCTTCAGGATCCCTATCAGAACGTTCAACTAGAAGATTTATTTCTTCTTGTAGCGCTTGAAATTCTTTAATATGTTCTCCAAGTGCTGCTTTACGTTGCTGAAGATCTTGCATAACTGATTTTATATCGCTGAACATATCCATAACTAACCCCTTGACTTATATATTAATACTATTATGTATTGAAGATACCTAAAAACGATGGGAATAAAACAAAACTGGTCAAACCACTAAATTAAAATTTAAAGCTATTTTTTATAACGTGAAAAAAGTGTGTCTATAACTATTTCTGCCGCATTGATAGCTTCATCCAACAATGGAATTGTTCCACTATTACCAGATAAGATATTACTGCGCATTTTGGCTAGTCTATTATGGTAAGCCTCCTGTTTGTAATTATGTGATTTAATATCATCCTCAAGCTGTGTAATTCTTGACATAATGCCTCCTAAAAAATAAGTGGTACATGAATTAACTCACCGGCTCTACTGAGATCTAATCCATGAATGTTCATATATTCCACGACATAACCATTATCTAATTTGCTACCCGTTGATAACCGAACACCACTCGATAACTCTATGAATGGAGACTGTGCATTACCACCATAGGTCACCACAGAAGCATTTAATAAATGATTAAGTTCGTTTTGTACTGGAATATTTTGAAATACTAACTTCAATCCATTGGCATGCGTTGGTTCTAATCCTTGCGCAACAGTCATAATCTGTTGCTGTTGTTGTTCACTGACTTTACCTGTCATGACGATGGCATCATTGATCCGCTCTATCATGAGACCAACCAGTAAATTTTTGTTTCGCAATGCGGAGATTAACGGTTTGAGCTGACTGTCAACCTGATTGCTAACTTGCCAATTAACAAGTCCGGGCAGGTTATTCAAGCTAGACACCGCTTTATCCCAGCGCTCCCCTGACTGAATGGCGCCTGAGATAATGACATTGCTGGGCTCACTACCTAAGGTCACAAGGGCATTGGCAAATCCATTTTGGACTAAGACATCCTTGACATTACGTATCAACTGATCGCCACAAGTGGTCTGCTCTATAAATAAAATACCTTGTCCTTTGATATCACCGAGAAACTGCGCCATACGTTGTGAATCTTGGCAAAAGCCGCTCAGTGTCACCACGCCATCTTTTGACCAATGGGCTTGAACTCCGTTTAAACCGTCGGTCTGCAACTGCTGCGATAACCATTGTGCTTGTGTCAACTCGGCGATAGGCATCTTTGCAGGAGCTAATAACACTGTCGCTAATAGCACCATAGAGAGCATTGAAACTGTCGCCAGTAACCACCACGACTTCTTTGCCTTTGTTTGAAAATGTGATGGTATTGCCTGTTGCTGTAATTCATCGGTGCAATGGCCTAAGAGGATACCCACACCAGCGAGTTCAATAACTTGCCCCAATGGCAACATATTGACTTCGCTTATAGGCTGTCCAGCTATCCAAGTCGGTACCCAAGACTGCAGCCGAACCCCCGCTTCATCGATCAATAAATCCACTTGTTCTACGTGTTCAAGTGTGGCTAACACATCACCATCGGGTCCGATGCTTAAGTTACCAAGAGGCAAAGATAGCTCTCGTCCTTGCAATGGACCGTTTAACCATAAGAGCTTGTATCCTGAAGACATATTAATCTCCTTGGTTAACGGGTTCCGCTTTGATCAGGAACAGACGCATCACGCTTTGAGTATGGTGATCTGTGCTTCTAAACAAACCGCCCAGTAATGGTAGATCGCCTAGTAACGGGATCTTGTTCTGGGTCGTTTCATCTCTATCTTGTACGAAGCCGCCGAGTAACAGACTCTCCCCCGATTTCAGCGTCGCCTGAGTCGAGATCTCGGAGTTTTGCACTTGTGGTAATGGTTCACTACGGCTCACTGCTTGGCTCTGTTGACCATCCTGAATATTGAGATCCAACATCACAGCCTGATGACCTACTTCATCAATCAATCTTGGTGTGACTCGTAATAGAGAACCAGTGGTCACTGACTCTAATTTAGCGACTTTATCTCCTTCCAACTTAGTGTAAAATGTCACGTTTTTATCGAGTACTGCTTGCACATTGTTTAACGTAACCACAGAGGGACGTGAGAGCACTTTGGCCTTAGAGTTCTTCTCTAGTGCATTGAGGCGCATCATGAAGTTGCCAGTATTGCCTATGACAGTGGAAAAATTGTCACTGCTATCACCACTGTTGAAACTGACTGAACCACCCCCTAATTTGGCTGACGCCGACCAATCTATGCCCAACTGTTTAAAGTCAGAGGCGTCCACATCGAATATCGATACAGACACTTCAATCATGGTGGGCTTAGTATCGAGTTGTCTTATCAAAGAGCCATAAGTGGCCATATCACGGGCACTTCCACGGACTATGATGGCGTTTTGACGAGGATCAGCGGCAAAGACTGGACCGCTAATATTACTCACAGAACCCGCCACTGCATTGGCGACTTGTGTACCTTGATCCATTTCTTTTAGCACCGTGACTAATCCTGGAATACTCACAGGTTGGCTACGATATTCATAAATAGAGTCTGTGGCAGATGCGTATTTCAGTGGATAGACTTTAACCGTTTCTTGGTTTTCTGTGGTTTGTTTAGCATTGGCATCAAGTTGTGCCGTAAGTTTGGTGACACTGTTAATGCATTCGGGTACACCTGTGACTTGTAAGCCACTGATCCCTGCCATAGATTTAATGTTACAGACCCCCTTATCTAACACTCCTGCACTGCGCAGGTAATGGTCGACCTTAGTCGCGGATAAGCTAGTTAACGGTAGCACTTCACTATTAATTTCACTGGCTTTGTAAACATATAAGACTTCGTTGTTGTAGTACCAAACTAAGCCATAGCGACGGGTCAGATCTTGAATAACGGATTTAGGATCTTGTTCTTGGATTTGGCCGATATAGTTGTCGTTGACCTTGTTACTGACAATGACTGGTACGCCGTAATTGTTGGCAAAGTCTTGGATGACGGAGGCTAGCGCAGTGCCTCTACTGATCATTACAAAGGGTTCACCTTGCCATTTAATGTTTGTCAGTGGTGCAGCCTGAACTAGGCCAATCTGACAAAGTAACAGTAGACTGAGTAGTTTTTTCATACTGTCCTCCCGATAAGTGAAGCTCGATTGCTATCAACAGGTGTAAGCAGGCTCTTTTCGAGAAACCTCGCTATAGCAAGTTGCATGACAATCCCTTGAGATAAAGCTTCATCATCTTGAATTTCATCGTAATAACGCCATAACAACCAGAGTTCACCTCTAAGCTGAAGGCCACAATCTAAGGCGTGATCACTAGCGGCTAATGCGAGCGTTGCTTGTGTTAGCCAATCCACAGCAATATCGGTCGAAATCGCTAGCACTATTGCAATAGATACAGAGGTGTCAGTTTCGAGAACGAGGGCTTGTCTTTCGGCTAAGGTCCAAGTCGTGTTTCCTTCGACGTTTTGGCTAGCCAAGAAGCCACTTTCAATCAATCTCGTCAGCATTTTCACACCCTGTTTCACTTTCATGGGATCAGTATGTAAGTGTCTAAGCCTAGCGCCCATCAGGTGAACACCTTAACTACTTAAGGTAGGTAGATGAAAAATACCAAGCCTCAGTTATTCACCTGATAGCACTGGCCGTTAATGTGGTTAAGATGAGAAAATGGTTCGAATGGATTTCGAAGTTCATGCAAGAACAAGATGAATAGCGTATTTTTAACTGACAAAGGCCGAAATAAGATGAGCAGAGAACATAGATGAAGATCCAATGGAAGTTTTCCTTAGTTACTAAGCTCACTGTCTCCTTTATGTCAGTGCTCGTAGCTCTATGGCTGATGATGGAATATCTATCCTATAACAACACGTTCAGCCATACACTCGAACGCTCCTTAGTTGCCTTTAGTGAGCTCAGCGGATTACGGGCCGAGGTGAGTAATACACTTTTCACCGATGCCAGTTATGATGTGCGCCAGCTCGATAAACAGCTCAAACAGTTCGCTTCAATAGACAAAGTGAATGACCAGGAAATTGTGTCTCATTATTTTCCATTCCAAGCGAAAAGCCATGACGATACTTTGACCATGTGGGTCGCGCAAACATTTGGCAGTGCTGGACAACACAGATATTTAGATACTTTCATCTTGAAACCTAACGAAGGTATTACGATTTATGCAGCATCCGATGCCAATGATGAATATTTTCAAATTCGTCTACGCGAGATAAAACAGCTCTCAGTACAAGCGTCGACTACAGGTTATCGTTGGGGAACACCGCTCAAGGACAAGAATTCTGAGGACTACCACTTAAGTTTCAGTTACTCGAGTGACCCACAGGATCCACTAGCCCCGCAAGTCGGTTTTAGTATCAATTTAGCGTCAGCAATGTCACTAAATAATGCCTTAGGACCTGGGGACATCAGCTTTTTCATGACACCAAAGGGGGAGTTATTTTCTAAATCTACCTTAACCTTAACTCCGTCGATACTCGTTAAACTCAAAGATGAATTTAGTCATGACCACCCACATGCTAAGAACACCGCACACCCATTAGGCGATTACTATGTCATAAAAGAGCATATTCATGGGCCAGGCTGGCAGCACATCACGTTAATTTCAGATGTCTATCTTAAAGATATGGCGTTAATACCTTTTTTTAAAGAACTGCCATGCGCTCTGTTGGTCTTAGTTTTGACAGCAACTATCCTACTGAATATATTAAAGATTAACCTTAGCAAACCTATGAGAAACTTCGTAAATATCATCAATAATGCCAGTCAGTCGACCTTCGAACACCGACTACCACAGGATCGTAATGACGAGCTGGGACAAATTGCGAAAGCCTATAATCATCTACTCGATACAGTAAAAGAAAGCTATGACGAGTTAGAGCAAAAAGTCACCCTTCGTACCAATGAATTAGCCTTGGCTAAGCAAGAAGCAGAAAAGGCCAATGAACGTAAAACCGAGCATCTAACAACTATCAGCCACGAAATTCGAACTCCATTGAATGGTATTACTGGGTCGCTCGAATTACTACGTAATACCCAACTGACACCTAAGCAAATGGATTTGCGTGATACCGCATATAATTGTGCCAATTCTTTACTCGCCATTATCAATAATTTGTTGGATTTTTCCCGTATAGAAGCCGACCAAATTGAAATGAACTTACAGTCTTACCCCATTTTGAAGTTGGCTGATGATGCAATGATCACCATCCAATCTCGGATCGTGAATAAACCCATCACCCTAAAATGCTTAGTCAATGCTAATGTCGCCGAGAAAGCACTACTGGATCCTCTGCGAGTCAGGCAAATTCTGGTTAACTTGCTCGGTAATTCGGCTAAATTTACCGAAGCTGGCCAGATTTTATTACGTATCGAAGTGGTTAAGCAGCATCTGTATTTTAGTGTGGAAGACACGGGGGGAGGGGTTGCTATTCAAGATCAGCAGCGTATTTTTGAACCTTTTGCACAAACTTGCCATCATAAATCGGGCACAGGGCTTGGTTTACCTATCTCAGCGAAACTCGCCAGCAAAATGAAAGGCAAACTCACAATGTTTAGCACTTTGGGCGAAGGTAGTACCTTTATTCTCGATTTACCCTTAGTTGATCCAACTGCGCCCTTATGTTTGCCTAATACGGTGATTGTCGCTCCTTTAGCCTTACATCCACAACTCACACTCTGGGGAGCTTGCCCCATTGAAGGGGATAATCCGGCATTAGCATCTCCTGAACTGGCTCACTTGCCGGCTCGTTTATGGCAGAGGCTCTTTGAAATTCGCCACAACCTGCCACATAAGCAACGTCAACATACCCCAACACTTCTCCCTTGGCGATTAAAGATCCTCTTAGTCGACGATGTCGAAACTAATCGCGATATCATAGGTAAAATGTTGCTTGAATTAGGACAACAAGTCATTGCCGTTAGCAGTGGTGAAGCCGCGTTAGAAAAAGGTACTCGACATATCTTCGATCTTGTCCTTATGGATATTCGCATGCCAGGACTCGACGGTTATCAAACAACGCAACGATGGCGCAATAGTGAAGATATTCTCGATGGTGATTGCCCAATTTTTGCACTCACTGCCAACGCCAATCCTAAAGAGCATGACACAATAGAATCCGCGGGTATGAATAGTTATATCACCAAACCAGTGTCATTGAAGCAACTTAACCATGCACTCGAAGCCGCGGCTGATATGCAGTTAGATCGTGATATGCAGCTCGTGATAAACAATGAAATCGATGCGCCTATGATTGATTTTTCGCATACAGATCTTAATCATAGACTCGCCGTGCATCTGGCAGATATGGCACATCAGGCCAAGTTACATATAGAGAATCAAGCTTGGAAAGAATTGAGTGATGTACTGCATACCATCAAAGGTAGCGCTGGCTTAGCAGGTAAAAAAAACATTGCAAATGAAGCGGCAGATTTAGAGGTAGCACTCGAAACGAAAGAATGTTTGAGCATAGCAGAATTTAGCGCACTCGATAATTTAATTCACGCATTAGACGCTGAAAGTTGATCTTAGACTAAAAGTGCAAGCACGGCACAAACTGTGCTTGCGCCACATCCATCTTTATAATCCGAGTCTTTGCACCCAATGCATTAACTCGGCGACATTATGCGCATTAAGTTTGCGCATTAAATTCATTCTGTGAGTCTCTACCGTTTTTAAACCAATCACTAAATCTTCAGCAATATCACGGTTGCGGCGCCCCTCACAGATCAGTTTTAGCACTTGTTGCTCGCGGGGGGTCAGCAAAGGGATATCCCCATCGACCACTCCACTCAAAGCGGCTATTTGCTGCTCATCTAAACTAGGATCGATAAAATTTTTACCCTTACTCACACACTTAATTGCCGCTAATAGTGTGCTCTTAGGGCTATTTTTTAATACATAGCCATTGGCGCCTACATCAAGCGCTTCCCGTGCACTTTTTTCCTCAATCGTCGCCGTTAACATAATAATCATCATCTCTGGCCAACGTTGTCTGAGCTGACGGATCACGTCCAATCCACCCATTCCGGGTAATTTAAGATCCATAAAGACCAGATCTGGCCTGAGTTTGAGGCATTTCTCGTATACCGCAAGCCCATCTTCAACCGAGCCAATCAGATTAAGTTCAGGATAAGGGGCTAAACAGCCCCGTAATCCATCAAAAATCAACGAATGATCATCGACCACTAAAATATTGATCACTTTTCCATGACTAAATGCCATATACGTCCCTAGACTCTAATACTCAAAATCATAAAAAGTTTTTAAAACCATCGATGAAAAAATGATTTAACAGCATTAAAACCCGTTTAATATTTAAGAAATATTTAAGAAATAATGAATTAATCAGTTAAAATAGTTATACAAAAAATAGTAATCATGGTGCAAGTTTAATGTATAAAAATAAAAATTGAATAGCAACAGGATTAGTTTTTCTCTCTCAGGTAACTCAGTTTTCCTTCATAACTTTAAGGAATGATGCTACTAAAGGATTGATAGCTTATTCTATATATGGACATGTGTACCTTAACGGATACAAAACACTTGATGGTAATGGCCGACATTTTTACTGGTTGGGCTTTAGTATAGTTGGTAGAGAAGCTTTTGCAAAAAATGATATCGGGTTACTCAACAACAAATCATTTAACCAAAATAAAGAATAGTTGCTATTTGATAAAATTTATAATGTATGGCCAGTCGTTTAGGCATATTTTAGTAGTTAATTATCTAAGTTCAGACTTACCCATTATTTATAGCTCTTCACTCTCACATTAATCAGAAATTATTTACAATAAGACTATTAACATTTACCCCGGATATAAAATAAACAATTAAAGCCAAGAGAGTTATATAATAGCTAACTATTAACCCTATTAACATTAACCATTAACCATTAACCATTAACCATTAACCATTAACCATTAACCATTAACCATTAACCATTATTAAATTAATTTTTTAATCTATCATGTACAGTCTAATTACTCTAACACCTTTCAAGCTGGTCAATTTTTACTCAACTCATCTAAGAGTTAAAGCAAGTTACTGTTTTAGGAAAAGTGTTTTAGTGATGTATTTATAGAATCATGACACTCATCATAGATACGCTTTCACCTTTAACTTTAAACCTTTATAACTCTTTTTCTGAGGTAATATTTTGATGCCAAATTATTTAACTTGAGGAGATAAAAATGCTCCAAGCTAATACTATAACTAAAAATCGCTACCACACTAAAACCCTAAGTAACTGAAAAATATTAAAGGATGTAGGGGAAACGGCCAAAATTAAAGAAACTCAAGAGTCATTGCTAGCACAATGATTAACACTTGAAGATTTAGCAAGGCAATCTACTGTATCAATAAAACTTCGCAAAAACGTGTAGTAGCCGAACAGCCAGAGCTTACATTTTAATACACTGTTAATCGCGAAAGAGGGTATATAAGCAGAGCACTGTAGGATACCCTAATAATTCATAACCCAACAGCCATGAATTAATGAGAGTTCGGCCTGTTTCTTCGCAGCACAAAGCGCGTCATCTGCTGATATGGAATAGTCATGCCGTCGCCGTAACAGCTCTTTGCCCATCCTGACTGTCGATAACACATTCAGTTTCTTCACCGTGTTTGCTTGGAAGTGCCGCTGTAATTACTGCATTTCTCCGTATAACCCTACGCACAAAAATGCCTGTTACACCAACAAGGCTATCGATGTGCCGTCCTAAATGAGTTAAGTTAGTGAAGCTATCAGTGTTGATGAATAGATAAGCGACCGTGCTGTGTAGCAGTGTTACGAACGAGAGCCTGAGATGGTGAACTGACAGTTAAACATGGACGTTGTTTGGCAAAGGAGATCCAAGAAAGGATTGCTGTTGCTCCCCCTTTGGGTCAACTATTGATTTAAATACAAAAACGAACGATCCCATTCGACAACAATAACGCCAAGTTACTGGCCATCCCCAGTGAATAACCCAATGATTAATCGAATTAATTATTCAATTCGACTAATTCATGCTGGCGAGGATCACCTGCGTGGCATCAAAACAGGCGAAACATGATTCGCCGACAGCCAAACTCTGCATTTGGGTGAGTGGCATCACTGAATAGATGATGTCTTTGCCATCAATATCTATGGCTAATTCGGCCTTATCGCCAAGTTCAGTCACGCTCAGCAAACGACCGCTTAGGCAATTTTGCCCATCCACTTCACAGGCATGAGTCGTCGCCAGTACTGCGGGGGCTTTAAACAGTAACAACACGGATTTATCCAGGGCTAACTGCAAGCGCTCGCAGCTCGAATGAGTCACTGAAATCTGAATCTGTTGTCCGCCCGATAAGGTCACGCTGATTTTGTCATTTAATCCAAATGAATCAATGCTATTGATACGCCCCGTTAACTGATTGCGGGCGCTAGTGTTGAGGGAGAAATGCGCCATCACATCCAATAAACTGTGCATATCGACGGACTCATCGAGCAAGGCGGCCAAGGCCATTTCTTGTACTTGGGAGGTGATGGAATACACCTTAAGCAACCGTTCGCCAAATTCGGTGAGTTTAGCGCCGCCACCGCCTTTGCCGCCCTTTTCGCTACACACTACGGGTTCGGGCATGGCGGTGTTCATTTCATTGATCGCGTCCCACGCCGCTTTATAACTGATCCCCGCAAGCTTGGCGCCTTGGCTGATCGAGCCAGTGTTGGCAACCTGCTCAAGCAGGCTTATCCGCCTAGGATTGGCGAAGGGCTTATCCCCGAGGGAAAGCGTAAGTAATGCATGTAAATCCATCGTCTATCCAGCACCCAAGTCTGACTTGAGTCCTATTGTCCTTCATCGTCTTGAGGATACCAATAAGATTGCCGAGATATTTCAGCGGATGAATACCATTAATCCGCAAGAAACCGCACACAGATCACTAATTGATTGCTTAGGGCTTGAATGATCGATATATAGGTTGGTATATAACGATCACTTTTTATCACGGAGGAACACAATGAAATCCATTCACCTTAAGCAATTACTGCGTTTTACCACGGCTTCATTATTCACAATGGTACTGACATCTAGCCCTATTTTTGCGGCAGACAATGAGCAAGTGACTGTTTTTGCAGCGGCATCGCTCACCAATGCACTTAACGAAATCGGCCAGCAATATGAAAAAGAACACAATACTAAGGTGATATTCTCCTTCGCCTCTTCTTCAACACTGGCAAAACAAGTGGCCAATGGTGCGCCCGCCGATCTGTTTGTCTCGGCGAATCAAAAGTGGATGGATTATCTGGTCGATGCTAAAGCGGTCGATGTTAACAGCCGAAAAACCTTGTTAAAAAATACCTTAGTCTTGATTGCCGAGAAAAATAGTCCCATCACAGAAGTCGTGCTCAATGGCGATTGGGATATTAAAACCGCATTAAAAGGCAGTCGTATGGCTGTTGGCGATCCAGATCATGTACCCGCTGGACAATATGCCAAGCAAGCCCTCGAAAACCTCAAGCAGTGGCAAGCCGCTGAGCCCTTACTCGCCCGTGCTAACAATGTCCGTGCCGCCCTCGCTTTGGTTGAACAGGGTGAAGCGCCGCTTGGCATAGTGTATTCAACCGATGCGAAAGTCGCTCAAAAGATCAAAATCGTTGGCACCTTCCCAGAAACGAGTTACAGCCCAATTGAATACCCTGTCGCCTTAGTCAAACAAGAATCGACCGCAAGCGCCAAAGCGTTCAATGAGTATCTGCAGGGCCCAAGCGCAAAAAATGTGTTTGAGAAGTATGGCTTTGGAGTGAATTAGGGTGCTGAGTGGTTCTCTACTAAGCGACTATGAAATTGCCGCACTGCTGCTCAGCTTAAAGGTGTCATCCGTTGCCGTTATCGCCAGTTTACCCTTGGGTATTTTGTGCGCTTGGGTGCTGGCCAGAGTCGAGTTTCCTGGCAAGGCTATATTTGACAGTGTGCTCCATCTACCACTGGTGTTACCGCCCGTGGTAGTGGGTTACCTCTTGCTGATCAGCATGGGCCGCCAAGGTTTTATCGGCCAGTGGTTATTTAATTGGTTTGGCATCAGTTTTAGCTTTAGTTGGCGCGGTGCGGCCCTCGCGGCGGCGATTGTGTCATTTCCGCTTATGGTCAGAGCCATACGCCAATCCTTTGAAACAGTTGATATTCGACTCGAGCAGGCCGCACGCACTTTAGGTAGCAGTCGATGGCGGGTATTTCTCACCATCACACTGCCGCTCACCTCTCCGGGGATAGTGTCAGGCATGATTATCGCCTTTGCTCGCAGCCTAGGGGAATTTGGCTCGACCATTACCTTCGTTTCTAATATTCCAGGTGAAACCCGTACAATTCCGCTCGCTATGTACTCTTTTATTGAAACTCCGGGAGCCGAATATCAGGCCATGCGTCTGTGCATTATCTCAATAGTGATCGCACTAGCATCTTTACTCGCCTCCCAATGGCTGAGTAAAAAAGCCCTGCAGAGGACAGCAAGCGTATGTTAACAATCAATATTGAAAAACGACTCGGACAACTGCAACTGAAAGTCGATACCCAATTGCCATTGCAAGGCGTGACAGCCGTTTTTGGCCGCTCGGGTGCGGGTAAGACCTCGCTCGTGAACCTACTTGGCGGGCTTTCGACCCCAGATAGCGGTGAAATCCGCCTCGACGACAAACTGCTTTATCAACAAGGCAAAGTGAACCTTCCCCCAGAGAAGCGCCAAATTGGCTATGTATTTCAAGAAGCACGGCTGTTCCCGCACTATAGCGTGAAGGGCAATCTCAACTATGGTGTGCGTAAAGCTAACCCAGTCTTGTTCGATAGAATTGTGCAGTTACTGGGAATTGAAAAACTGCTCAATCGCTATCCCAGCACGCTATCGGGCGGAGAAAAACAACGGGTTGCCATTGGCCGTGCCCTGCTGACATCACCTGACATGCTGCTAATGGATGAGCCGCTGGCATCACTCGATTTACCCCGTAAACGCGAGTTACTGCCCTACTTGCAA
This sequence comes from Shewanella sp. DC2-4, assembly GCF_013248875.1. Taxonomy (NCBI): domain Bacteria; kingdom Pseudomonadati; phylum Pseudomonadota; class Gammaproteobacteria; order Alteromonadales; family Shewanellaceae; genus Shewanella; species Shewanella sp. DC2-4. The sequence goes on from NZ_JABRVR010000002.1 coordinate 3,611,691, forward strand.
ACCTTATCGCAGGAACTAAAACTGCCGATAGTGTATGTGAGCCACAGCCTAGATGAGATCTTACAACTGGCGGATTATATGCTGGTGCTGCATCAGGGGAAATTGATCGCCCAAGGGGCCTTAAGTGAAGTGTGGAATAGCGAGCAAATGCGCCCTTGGGTGCCATTGCAGGAACTCAGCTCACTCCTCAGTGCAAAGGTCGCCGACAGACATCCCGACTACCCCATGACTCGACTCGTGATGGATGATGGAAACTATTTGTGGGTAAATGGCTACCTAGCTGAGACGGCAAAGAAACTCAAAGTGCGTATTCAGGCAAATCATGTCTCGGTTTGCACTGAGATCCCCAAAGGCTCAAGTATCCGCAACCTGCTAAAGGGAGAAATTAAAGAGTTATACCCCAGTGATAACGGCGAGCAAATCCAATTAAAAATCGCCCTAGGCCGTGATGAACTTTGGGCCAACATCACCCCTTGGGCCTGCGACGAACTGCAACTCACTCATGGCAAAGCGATTTATGCACAAATCAAAGGCGTGACTATGACGCAAATGGATATCGCTGAATCCCACTAGCTCAACCTAGAGCACCGTTCGAAAACCAAATTTCAGGCACAAAAAAACCGACTCTAGGTCGGTTTTAGTTCCTTCATCTGAAGGATTTGGTACCAGTGGCCAGACTCGAACTGGCACGCTTTTAAGGGCGGGGGATTTTGAATCCCCTGTGTCTACCGATTTCACCACACTGGCATATCAAATATGCACTTAGAAGCAATCAAAACAACTGGCTGTCTCTAAGTGCTGGGAATTATACCTTTGCTTATGACAATGGCAAGTCTTTTGCCGCGACTTTAATACAAATTGCATTTAACCGCTCAAAAATCATGCTCTTGAGGTTATTCTGCGCCATGTGATAATAAAAAAGCGGTATATTCTTTATCACTTTTTTGAATATGGTTTACCAACCAAGCTTTCAAGAAAGCCATTAATTCGTCGGCAACATCTTCACCTCTAACAACCCGCTTTTGAAAATCAAGTACTTGCCCAACTAACTTGCCGTGTTTTTCCTTGTGGCTGTCAGTTTGAGGGTAACCAAAACGCGCAAAGAGTTCCTCTTCATAGGCAAAGTGATTGGCGGTGTAATCCACTAATCCTTGCACGATACGTTTGATGGCTTCGAGTCCATACTCTTCATTTAATGTGCGGTGTAATTCATTGATCAATGAGACTAAGCGCTGATGTTGACGATTGATCTCAGGCATTCCTATGTCTAACTCAGGCCCCCATTTCACAAAGAGTTTATTTTGCGCCTGACTCGAATTAAAGAATGCCGCATTCACATGGAATCGATGCAGCAAGGAGCCGATTTCCTGCGACATGTTATACACTTTCAAACTCGATAAGTTAGTGTTGTTGGTGTGGGAGGCATTACTCAGGGCTAGCTCAGCCATCACACTGATATTTTTATTAATTTCCTCTGCTACTGTATGTTGTTGTCCCGATGCCGTGGCGATTTGGTGGGACATATCGGTAATGGTCTCCACCTGAGCGACAATCTGCCCGAGTGCACTGTGAGCTTGATCAACCATATCAGCCGTTTCGTCGGCAATCGCCACGTTTTTCAACATGACTTCAACACCATGTTGTGCGCCTTTTTGTAATGCGGCGATTTGCTGCTGGATCTCAACCGTGGCTTCGGATGTTCGTTTAGCGAGATTACGCACTTCATCGGCAACTACAGCAAAACCGCGGCCATGTTCACCCGCTCTCGCACTTTCAATGGCAGCATTTAAGGCGAGTAAATTGGTCTGTTCGGCCACCTGCGAAATGGTTTCAATAATGCTACTGATATTGTTGCTGTCGGCGGCCAAGTGCTCGATCACGGTTCGAGTATCATGGATCTGTTGCGACATAGCGCCAATTTTAGTGACTATGCCATTCATGATTTGATCGCCGCGCTTAGCAGAACTTTGGGCAATATCAGCTGCCTGCGCAGCACTCACCGCATTTTGCGATACGGCTTGTACACTTGAAACCATCTGTGTCATTGCACTGGCTGCCAGTTCAGTTTGATGCTCTTGCTCTAACACGCCTTGCTTTGCCTGTTCACTAATAACCTTGATATCCGAGGCGACTTTTTTCATCCCTTCACAGGTATCAGATAAAGACAAAATCGTACGGCTGACATCTTCGCCCATGCGATTAATGTTATGTACTACCTTAATGAACACACCCGCATCTTTCTCTTCCAATTGATAACTCAAATCTCCCTCGCCTAAGTGGTGTGCTGCACGCTCAAGTTGTCTCAAATTACGAATTAATTTATTGATGTTGAACATTAAAATGGCGGCGAGCACGCTTAAACACAAAATGGCAACAAAGTGCCCTGTGATCACCAAACAATAGAGGGGATAAATCAGCAACAATAGTGGCGCAAAGATAGAATTATATCCCATTGAATCCTTGTGACTTTTTTTAGAATCCATTTTTTACTCCTTTAAAAAACTGATATCGCGCCTTCATATAAAAACAAGAACGAATAAATGGAATAGCGCGTTAACTGAATATCGATCGAGTTGAATAGGTTAATCCTAGACGCTAACGGAAGAAGAAACAAAGCTAAATTATTTGAACTCGTCGCTGTTAAGCACATCCTTAAATTTGACCAAGATCACAGAGTTAACTAAGGGTTATGACTTTGTATTCCTATGTCGATTTTTTATTGATCGAGATCAGTATTTTAGCTATCGAATACCGCTAATTTAGCGAGGACTTCACAGGAAAGAGGATTTCAGTCATGGCATTTTGGTTAGATCTAATGTTTGGTAACCCCATAGGCTTACTTTCAATGATCGTTATCTTTAGCACAATAGGGATAGTGTCTTATATCACTTGGATGTTCATTGTGAAGTCGGCACCGAAACCATAGTTTTTGCTCCAGTTGTTCTTCATGTTTCTTGTATAAATGCAAAATCTAGGGGGTTTTATCACCCCCATTTTTTGTTGTCTCGCATGTTAAAAATGCTAACTAAACCATAGCTAGCACTCATCCGAGTGAGGTAGAACACGCCTATGCTGCGTGTTTTCTGTTTTGTACTAATCCATTCAAAAATTGCGGGCGCGCCTTAATCAACGACTGCATTTCTTCTTGGCTCGGCTCACCGGCAGGTAAACGCAGCACATCACGGTTGAGGTACATACGCGCTTTCATGGCAATCTTATAGTCAGCGGTCGGTCCCTGAATCGCATAATGGCGCTCGTTACCGAGCTTTTCTAAGATACAGGCATTCACTAGACTTTTTACAGCGGGTTCATTTTGCGGCAGAGTCAAAATCGTGGCGCCTTGAAGAAAGAATTCCCTCACTAAAGCTCGCTCAGCGGGATCAAGTAGATTCACTTTAGCTTCAATCGTCTCAATAACGCGCTTATCACTTAAATGACGGATAGACTCATCTAAGCCTAAGTTAATTAATTGACTCAAAAAATAAGCGATAGAAACGATTAGACCTAATCCAACAAACTGTGCATGTTCTGGCACAAATTTATCGAGCGCCAGCACTGCCAGCACATTAGGAGGAATAAGAAGTAAGACAGAACAACTCACCATAAGCCACAGCATGACTCTAAACATCATTTTCTTCGGGCTAAAAAACTTAACTGAATCCAGCTTGAGTTTAAACATAGTGCTATCCCAGTGACAAAAAATTGAACTTATCGGCTAATAAGCAAATTTAATGCCACAAATGAAGACATATTTCGTTGATTTTATCTGCGAGAAAATGCACTTTCTGGATCTGTAGGTCTATGCTTATAAGCATCTCAAGCCGCTATTGCATAAAGAAAATTTAAGATGCTGACATTCTTTAGCCAACTTATCAAAAGCCCCATAGGCAGGCACCTTACCCTGTCTATTGTACTTTTTAGTTCTGTTATCACCTTAATCACCACTGCGTATCAGTTGATCAGTGATTATCGCAATGATGTCGTGCGTATCGATAGAGTATTTTCCAACATGGAAAAGGTGAACTTAGATGTGCTCGCCGCCAGTATTTGGGTTATTGACGAGCGGCTCATTAACACTCAGCTCAATGGGCTAATTCAGCTGCCCGATATTAACTATATTTCGATTAAAGATGACAGCGGCCAAGCATGGAATGCAGGCGAGCAGAAACAAGAACACTCCTTAGATAAAACCTTTCCTTTAGTCTATAAATCACCGACTGAAAACATCAATGTCGGCACACTCGAAATACAAGTCGATGTCGATGCTATCTATCAACGCTTGTATGATAAGGCCATTATCATTCTGCTTTCTAATGCCATTAAAACCTTCTTAGTGGCTGGGTTTATTCTATTTTTAGTGTGGTTCAACATTACTAAACACTTAGATAAACTCAGCCAATACTGCAAAAATATCGACATAGACCATGAATATGAGCCACTACAATTTGACCGTCATGAAAAAATTGATGAATTCAAACAAGTCGCCGATTCCATCAATAGCATGCAAGTACAACTTAGAAGCTCATTTAGCGCCTTAAAGAATTCTAAGACGGAACTGCAAATAGCCTTAGAAGATAGAGAGCGGCTACTCAAGCTCGAACGTAGCTATAAAGAAGAGCTCGCAAGACAAGTCAAAGAAAGAACACTAGAGTTAGAACAATCCCTTAGCGCACTAAAACGAGCACAACAGGTTTTAGTTGAGCAAGAAAAAATGGCGGCCTTGGGTGGACTCGTGTCAGGGGTTGCACATGAGATAAACACCCCAATTGGCATTTGTTTGACGGCGGCGAGTGCGCAGCTCAGCCATATTGAAGAACTGATCGATCTGATCCACAGCGATCAAGCTACATTAGATGAGATAAATGAAATACTTAATGAGTACCAAGAAAGCTGTGAACTCATTGTCCGTAATATCACTAAAGCCAGTAGTTTAATTCAAAAATTTAAAACGATCGCCATCGATCGCAGTCATGAAGAACACCAATGCTGTAATCTAAACCAGCAGCTACATGAAATCCTAGAGTCGACATTAATTATGCATCCCAATGTTAACGCCTCAACGGAGATCAACGTGGAGCCTACACTCAATATCAAAACCAATATCAGTTTGTTAAATCAAATTGTTAGTAATATTCTCTCGAACGCCTTTACCCATGCATTCCAAGGACATGAAGACAATCTTATCCACATTAGTGCGACTTTGGATGAAGAATCAATTCAAATCAGCATTCAAAATAATGGCTTAGCCATTCCAGCCGATGTTGCTGAGCACATGTTCGAACCCTTCTTTACTACAAATCGTAATAAAGGTGGTACTGGCTTAGGATTATCAGCGGCCTTTAATGCCGCAACACTGTTGAAAGGCACTATGAGTTATAGCGCAGACTCAAAACTAGGCGGCCCGCAATTTGATATTAAATTTCCATACACTCAATGTGAACCAGTCAATAATCAACAAGATTTTTATATCTAGGTATAACCAATGAAAATACATAATATTGAAGGGGTATCACCGCCCTTGAAAGCGGTGATATCTTGACTGAATCTAGGTTAAGAGTTTAAACCGCCTCTTGAGCCTGCAGTGCCAATCGCGCTAACACGCGACTTGCCGCTACAAAACCAAATGTCCCAGTTACCATAGTCACAGCCCCAAAACCAGAAGCACAATCCATCCTCATGCTGCCATCAGCCGCCGCTTTAGTACCGCACACTGAGCCATCGGCTTGGGGATACACTAACTGCTCACTGGAAAAAACAGCATCGATAGCAAACCGGCGTTGCACGTTTTTAGAGAAGTTATACTCGCGGCGCAAAATATTACGCACTTTAGCTAGCAAAGGATCTTGGTAGGTTTTAGCGAGATCAGTTAACTGAATTTGCGTCGGATCTGTCTGTCCACCCGCACCGCCCACTGTCACTATCTTAATTTTTTGACGTTTACACCAAGCAATTAACGCAGCCTTCTGCTTAACGGCATCAATACAATCAATAACATAATCAATATTGCCACCCTCTTTAGCTCCAAGCAAATACTCGCCTAGATTATCCAATGTAATAAAATCTTCAATTTCATTCACTTGGCAATCAGGATTAATTTCACGGATCCGTTGTGCCATCACAGCAACTTTAGAACCGCCGATGGTGGAGCTAAGAGCATGTATTTGTCGGTTAGTATTAGTGACACAGATATCATCTAAATCCATCAAGCTTATCTGCCCTATGCCGCTCCGCGCTAAGGCTTCAGCCGCCCAAGTACCGACGCCACCAATGCCAATCACCATCACATGGGATGTGGCAAATTTAGCCAGAGCCTTTTGTCCATACAAACGGCCAATTCCGCCAAATCGATTTAGATAGGCCTCAGTCATAAATACTTACCTTATATTACCCAATAACAGCAGGAGCGCTTGCCCTAGCATCGAATGGATGCCAACAGGGGCAGCTTAATAGCAACACCAGAAATGTGCCGTGGATTCTAAACGATATCGACATAAACCGAAATCAGATCCTCAGCCACCAAACACTAGATGCAAAGGGATACGAATACTAAATGAGTGTAATAAAAGCAAAGGCCCATCATTTACCACCGAGTCATTTGGTAATCGACTTAATAAAAACATGTATTTCACTTGTAAAACAATATGTTGAATAAGCCATCCTTTATATGAAACTTGATCAAGATCACACTTTATCATTTCAAGTCTGTGCAGACTTTGCCGCATAAAAGCTCAACAGCATGCATAGATACTGAAGTTATCAATGCATATAACAGCGATAAGCACAGGAAAATGAAGATGAAAAAGAATCTACTGACGACGGCTATTATTTCTAGCCTCACACTCTATTCATTCACAGCACTCGCCGATGGCCCTGAATTCTATGGTCATGCTGATCTTGCCATTACCAATTCAGACACAGGTTATGCAACTCAAAACCAAAAGGAGGGCACTGTTCTTGAAAACAACTTCTCTTGGTTAGGCGTAAAAGGTTCTGAAGCTGTAAGCCCTTACTTTGACATCATTTATCAAATGGAATTTGGTGTCGAAAACTTTGATAACTCAAATAAAACCTTCAATGCCCGTAATACATTCCTAGGTATCAGAAGTGCCGCAGGTACGGCTTTAGTGGGTCGTAACGATACCGTATTTAAAGCAGCTGAAGGAAGCTTCGATCTTTTCGGTAATACCAATGCTGATATCGACTTACTGGTTGCAGGCCAAACACGCTCCGCCGATGGCATTTCTTACTATTCACCTAAAATTGCCGATCTCGTGACGCTTAATGCCACTTATCTGATGAGTGATAACTATGACCAAGTGGATAGCAATGGCAACGACGTGTATAGCAAAGATCAAATGTATGCTCTGAGCGCCACCTTAGGGGATAAAGCCTTTAAAGCACAAAACTACTATGTCGCTGCCGCCTATAGTGATGGTATTGATAACGTTGAAGCCTATCGTGGTGTGGCCCAAGCTAAATTCGGTGACGTAATCTTAGGTGCCTTATATCAACACAGTGAGCATGTAGATGATAAGTTTGCCAATCTCTCAGGCGATACCTATTTTGTCAACGCAGCCTACTTAATTGGCGACTTAAAACTAAAGATGATGTACGGCAAAGATGACTCAGGTCTAGGCAAGTACGTGAGCCGTTATGTTGGTGACCAAGGCAACAGCGGTTTAGAACAAGTCAGCGATGTTGACCTACAACAGTTCAGTGTGGGAGCTGATTACCGCCTGAGCACTAAGACTATGGTCTATGGTCACTACACACGCTTCGATGGTGATCTTATGTTGGCCGATGTAAAGCAAGACCTGAATGACAACATCTTTACTGTCGGTTTACGCGTTGATTTTTAAATAGATTAATCAACTAACCCCAAGGTTATTTATTGATAAAAAAGCGGCTTCGGCCGCTTTTTCTGCTTAGATATCGCCCCCAAACACAAATCTATAACCAATATGACAGACTTGCTACAGCATTAGTATATGCTACAGTTACCCTCGCCGACGCACTATCTAAGGCAATCCGCCTTACCTACCACTTAAGTAGTAAGTGAAAAATAGAGTTTTACCCCTTTCAGGTAAATTTGCAGTCAAGATATAAGGAAAGATCCCAGAAATGGCCCGAATATAGGCAAGGAGAGCCAAAAACATGATCTGCGCCACAGCCTGCGAGTCGTAAAACTGTAAAAATCGGCGGCAACTTTGTTACCGACTCAGGTAGCAAATGCGTTAAACCACACAAAAACCATGAAAAATGGATAAGAACTTAGGTTCGAGGGAGCACAAAACATGAAAAAGACATTCATCTCTGCATCAGTTGCATCAGTATTGGCATTGGCTTCATTCGGTGCGCTAGCCGAAGGCCCAAGCTTCTATGGTCGTTTAGAGCTTGCTCTAACCCATACTGACACAGGTGCCACTCTACAATCAGGTACTAACGGCTTAGAAGCAAACTATGCCGATGAGAATAACGCAGGTACTTATTTAGAAAACAACTTCTCTCTATTAGGTGTTAAAGGTTCAGAAAAAATTGCTGATGGCTTTGACGTTATCTACCAAATGGAATTCCAAGTTGAAAACACTTCTGGTGCAGGTGATGTTTTCAAAGCACGTAACACTTTCTTAGGTTTAAAAACTAACGCTGGTACTGTGTTAGTGGGTCGTAATGACTCAGTATTCAAACAAGCCGAAGGTGCTGTGGATATTTTCGGTAACACTAACGCCGATATCGACCGTTTAGTCAGTGCCCAAACTCGTACTGCCGATGGTGCTTGGTACTATTCACCAAAAATTGCAGGCTTAGTGACATTAAACGCTAACTATCAATTTGATGATAACGACACTACAGCTAAGACTTCTGAAAGCCTATATGCATTAAGCGCAACTCTAGGTGACAGCAAGTTTAAAGAGCAGAATTACTATGCTGCAGTAGCCTATAACAAAGGCATTGCTGGTGTTGATGCATACCGTTTAGTTGGCCAAGCAAAATTCGGTCAATTCAAAGTTGGTGGTTTATTCCAAAACTCTGAAGATGTTGTGAACAATGACATCGAAGGTAACACTTACTTTGTTAACGTTTCTTATGATCTGAACGGTGTAAACCTGAAGGCTGAATACGGCATTGATGAAGCTGGTTTAGGTGGCGCTTACACTAAACTGGGCGGCGTAAAAGGTGCTGATGACATCAATTTCCAAAACTTCAACATTGGTGCTGATTATCGCTTAGCGAAATCAACTATGATCTATGGTCAATACGCTATGTACCGTGGTGATTTTACTGTTGCTAATGCTAAAACAGATCTACAAGATGACAACGTATTCTCTGTAGGCGTACGTTACGACTTCTAATCTCTTACCTAAGAGATAATAGAAACCTACTGTAGTAATACAGTAGGTTTTTTTATGTCTCATAATCTAATCCAAAACGCAAAAAATAAAAAACCACCTAAGCCAAACTGAGGTGGTTTTAGTTAACCCATTTAATTCTTTATAGCATTGAAGCCATTACAAAGCATTAGATGCTCGCTAAAGCATCACCACCGTCACCTAATTCAACGCTATCGACACGTTGTAATCCTCTAGGCAATTTTGCACCACGACGACCACGTTCACCTCGATAATGCTCAAGATCGCTTGGCTTCAGTGTGAGCTTGCGCTTACCTGCCCACAAGGTAACCGGCGTATCACTCGGCACTAATTGTAAATGTGTCATAAGTTCATCGCGACTCTTGGCTCTTTCGGTTGGTATGCCAATAATTTTATTACCTTTACCCTTGGATAATTGCGGTAACGCTTCTAGCGAAAACAGTAACATCCGCCCTTCGTTTGTAATCGCTAGCAGTGACATTTCTTTAGTGCGGTCGATCAACTTAGGCGTTAATGATTTAGCGTTTGTTGGTAGACTCAGCAAGGCTTTACCCGCTTTATTGCGCGACACCATATCGTTGTATGAACAAATAAAACCGTAACCCGCATCCGTTGCTAACAAGTAACATTGGTCTTCTTCACCCATCAACACATGCTGCATGGTTTCGCCAGGTGCCATATTGAAGCGAGTCGTAATAGGCTCACCTTGGCTACGGGCCGATGGCAGAGTATGGCTATCCGTCGCAAAAGCCCGCCCAGACGAATCAATAAACACTGCGGCCTGATTACTACGTCCCATCGCGCTACATAGATATTGGTCGCCAGACTTATAGGAGAGCGACAAAGGATCGATATCGTGGCCCTTAGCACAACGCACCCAACCTTTTTCAGATAAGACAACAGTCACGGCTTCTGTCGGTGTTAACTCTTGTTCAGTTAATGCTTTGGACTCATTACGCAATACGATTGGCGAGCGACGATTATCGCCATAGGTTTCGGCATCTTGAATTAATTCTTTCTTGATCAACGTCTTCAAGCGACGCTCTGAGCCCAATAACTGCTCCAGTTTTTCGCGTTCGGCTTCAAGCTCATTTTGTTCGGCCGTAATCTTAAATTCTTCTAACTTAGCTAAATGCCGTAACTTTAACTCGAGGATCGATTCGGCTTGTTTATCACTGAGTGAAAAACGGGCCATCAACTCGGCTTTAGGATCATCGTGAAAACGAATAATCTCGATCACTTCATCAATGTTGAGGAAAGCGATCATTAGGGCTTCGAGTATATGTAACCGCGATACCACCTTGTCTAAACGATATTCTAAACGACGTTTAACCGTATCAACGCGGAACTCTAACCACTCAGTTAATAAGGTTTTCAACCCTTTAACTCGCGGACGTCCATCGAGACCCAGCACGTTTAAGTTAACTCTAAAGCTCTTTTCTAAATCTGTAGTGGCAAACAAATGCGCCATCAGTTGATCGCAATCAACGCGATTGGAGCGCGGCACCACCACAAGACGCACAGGGTTTTCATGATCCGACTCATCGCGTAAATCGGCCACCATAGGCAATTTCTTCGCCTGCATTTGACCGGCGATTTGCTCTAAGATTTTACCGCTACTGGCTTGATGCGGCAGCGCCGTGATGATGATTTCACCGCCATCGACAGTGTAAACCGCACGTGCTCTTAATGACCCACGGCCCGACTCATAAATTTTTGCAATATCGGCAGACGGGGTAATAATCTCGGCTTCAGTTGGATAATCAGGGCCTGGTACAAAGGCCATCAATTGCTCGAGTTCAAGCTTAGGATCATCGAGCAATGCTACGCAGGCGGAGACTAATTCTCTCACGTTATGCGGCGGAATATCCGTCGCCATACCTACGGCAATACCAGTAATACCATTGAGTAAGATATGCGGTAAACGTGCAGGCAGTACTTTAGGTTCCTTCAAAGTGCCATCGAAGTTAGCACCCCATTCAACCGTACCTTGTCCCAGTTCACTGAGTAACACTTCAGAGAATTTAGAGAGACGTGCTTCGGTATAACGCATAGCCGCAAATGACTTAGGATCATCGGGGGCACCCCAGTTACCTTGGCCATCGACTAACGGGTAGCGATATGAAAATGGCTGCGCCATCAATACCATAGCCTCATAACAGGCACTATCGCCGTGAGGATGGTATTTACCTAATACGTCACCAACCGTACGGGCCGACTTTTTATGCTTAGATTGAGCCGATAAACCTAACTCACTCATCGCATAGATAATTCGACGCTGTACCGGTTTAAGTCCATCACCAATGTGTGGCAGGGCTCGGTCCATAATGACGTACATGGAATAGTTCAGATAAGCCTCTTCGGTAAAGCGCCGCAATGGCATTTGCTCTACCCCATCGAGACTTAACTTGATAGCGTCACTCATTTTCTTCTAGTTCCTGTGTTTCTTCAGTACTATCGCCCTTATAAAACAAGCGATACACGTTACCTTTTAAATCATCGGAGATGTACATAGCACCATCGGATGCCGATAACAGCGCAAAGGGTCGAGCAACGGGAAATTCACCGTCAAGGAAACTAACAACCGTTTCACGACTCACCACTTTTTGATCTTCAATCTTCAACATCACCACTTGATAGCCAACTTTACTCGAACGATTCCACGAGCCATTTTCGGCGACAAACAACTGATTATGGTAAATATCGGGAAATTGACTGCCGCGATAAAATGCAAGTCCCGTGGGTGCAACATGGGCTGGCAACTCATACATTGGCAGAGTGATTTTTAAATTTTTCGGTTTTTCATAGGCGGGTTCGACAACACTACTGGCATGTAAATAAGGGAAGCCATAATGACTCCCTATCACATCGATGCGGTTAATCTCATCGGGTGGTAAGTTGTCCCCCATCCAATCACGGCCTTGATCGGCAAACCATAATTTTTTGTCTATTGGCGACCAATCAAATCCACTTGCATCACGCACACCAGCCGCAATCTGCTCACTCGCGCCTGTATCAACATTGATCGCTATGATACTACTGTAAGGCACTGGCGCTTCACAGACGTTACAGGGCGCACCAATAGACACATATAAACGGCCATCTGGGCCAAAATTAATTGCCCGAGAACTTTTCTTCTCTGAGTAAGGCAAGTCACTGTAAATCTCTTTGGGTCGACTCGGGCGGCGCAATCTTTGCTCAATATCAACAAAGCGCACTATTTGATTTTCAGTGGCGACAAACAAGTCACCATTGTGGAATGCAATCGCATCGGGTGATTCAAGCCCTTTGGCTATCACATAGCGCTTATCGACACGACCATCTTGATTACTATCAACGAGAGCATGGATAGTGCCGCTCTTATTGGAACCGACAAATAAAGTGCCATTAGCCCCCATCGCCATCTGCTTAGCATCGCCAATATCCGAGGCATAAAGCGATAAACCAAACCCCTTAGCGACGGTAATCATGATCGATTGGGAACCCGCAAAGGCGCTATTGCAGAGCAATAACGTCACACTCGCTAAGAGCGTAAAACCGGCAGAAAACACCTTTAAGCAATTATAATTATTAGTTTTAATATACAACATTGTAATTTTCTTTATGCCTATGTTTTATTGTTATCGGCAATAGTGCACAACATTAAAGTAAAGCCATGTCACCCTTATCTTCAAGCCAGTTTTTACGGTCCGGCGAACGCTTCTTAGCGAGCAACATATCCATCAAAGCATCCGTTTCTTCGATGTCATCTATCGTCAACTGTACTAAACGACGGGTGTTTGGATCCATCGTTGTTTCACGAAGTTGTAAAGGATTCATCTCACCCAAGCCCTTAAAGCGGGTGACTTGTACCTTACCCTTTTTATTCTCAGCGGCAATACGGTCTAAAATACCCGCTCTTTCTGCCTCATCTAAGGCGTAATAAACCTCTTTGCCGATATCAATACGGAACAACGGCGGCATAGCAATATACACATGACCCTGCTCAACTAAGATGCGGTAATGCTTCAAAAATAGCGCGCATAACAAGGTAGCAATGTGCAGTCCGTCTGAGTCGGCATCCGCAAGGATACAAATCTTGCCATAACGTAATTCAGAGATATCACTACTATCGGGATCGCAACCAATCGCGACCGAAATATCATGGACTTCCTGTGAAGCTAACACCTGTGAAGCATCTACTTCCCAGGTATTCAAGATTTTGCCACGCAGCGGCATGATGGCTTGAAACTCACGATCGCGGGCCTGTTTAGCACTACCACCCGCAGAATCCCCTTCCACGAGGAATAACTCTCCGCGCATCGGATCTTGGCCACTACAGTCTGTTAGCTTACCCGGCAGTGCAGGTCCCGAAGTCACCTTTTTGCGAGCCACTTTTTTAGCGGCCTTTAAGCGGCTCTGGGCATTATTAATGCACATTTCGGCTAAGGATTCAGCTAACTCGGTATTTGAGTTCAACCAGAGTGAGAATGCGTCACGCACAACGCCAGACACAAAAGCAGCACATTGGCGACTAGAAAGCTTTTCTTTTGTTTGACCAGCGAATTGCGGTTCTTGCATCTTCACCGACAATATAAACGCGGCGCGATCCCAGATATCTTCGGGTGAAAGTTTAATGCCACGGGGAATTAAATTTCTGAACTCACAGAACTCCCGCATAGATTCCAATAAACCTTGGCGGAAACCATTCACATGGGTACCACCCAGTGGAGTCGGAATTAAGTTAACATAACTCTCACCAATAGATTCGCCGCCTTCAGGCAACCAAGTAATGGCCCAATCTGCAGCTTCTAGTTGACCTTTAAAGCAACCCACAAACGGCTCTTCTGGCAATCTTAAATTGTCACCGATAGCCGCCTTTAAATAATCAGTTAGGCCGCTTTCATAGAACCATTCATGGACTTCGTTTGTCTGTTTATTGGTGAATTTAATCCGTAAACCTGGACACAGTACCGCTTTAGCACGAAGCAGATAAATCAGTTTTGAATTTGAGAAGTTAGCCGAATCAAAATAGCTCGCATCGGGCCAAAAATGCACTCTAGTCCCCGTATTACGACGACCACAGGTCCCTGTTGGGCGTAAATCTTCAACCTTAAATCCATTTTCAAAAGCGATGTCATACACTTGGCCATCACGGCGAACCGTGACTTCGACACGGCGCGACAAAGCGTTAACCACCGAGATACCAACACCGTGTAAACCACCGGAGAACTGGTAGTTTTTATTCGAAAATTTACCGCCAGCATGCAATTTGGTCAGAATTAACTCAACCCCAGGAATGCCTTCTTCTGGGTGGATATCCACCGGCATACCACGGCCATCATCAGTGACTTCGAGGGAGTTATCTGTATGTAGAACAACTTCAATTTTTGTCGCGTGACCTGCCAATGCCTCATCGACACTGTTATCTATGACCTCTTGGCCCAAATGGTTAGGTCTGGAGGTGTCGGTATACATACCTGGACGGCGTTTAACAGGATCGAGTCCGTTGAGAACTTCAATGGCGTCAGAGGTGTATTGATTTGTCATAGGGCACGCTATAGGTTGTTATATCCGGCCATGTTGCGGCTCGGCATGTCAGTTTGTCAAGGTAAGTGTAAAAATTGGCTTACAGTTTGCAGATGCGACTCATAACCAACAAAGCTGTGATCACCACCCGCTTCAACTCGCAATTGACAGTGATGATACTTATTGACCGCTTCGCGATAATCCAGCACATCATCACCTGTCTGCAATAATACCAAAAAACGATCCGGATTGCGGATCACAGCCGTATTAAATTCAGCGACTTCAGACTTATGCTCAGGTAAGACAAGATAATGCTGTTCAGTGTAAGGATTGAATTGCGGCCCCATAAACTCATCGAATAACTCAAAGGGTTTTACCGCTGGATTAACTAACACCGCTTTGCCACCGTAGGTTTCGGCTAAATAGCTGGCGAAATACCCGCCTAAAGATGAGCCTATATAAGTTAATGGCTCGTTGGCATCAATCGCCGCCTCAACATAAGCGGTTAAGAGCACCATCGCAGCCTTAGGTGTATTGGGTAATTGGGGCTGATGGAAGGCCACACTAGGATGATGCAGCGCCATGTACTTAGCCGTCATCACAGCTTTATCTGAAAATGGAGAACTATTAAAACCGTGAATATAAAGCAGCATATTTCCTCAGGCTGCGGCTATTCGCGTTAATAACCGCTAGAGTTGTTGTCGGGGGAAAAATGGTTACCCGGTACGCGATACACTTTAGTGTTGATGCTACCATCTGCTTTCAACTCCAGCAAACGATAACCCGGTTGAACGCCATCCAAGGCAAAATAAGGCGATAACGGCTTAAATTGAATACAAGTGGAAGGTGTCGCCATCAACTGCAACGTGCCATGGGGCCCATTATGATGGGTATCAATACATTGGTGCACATGTCCCCAGAGCAATCCTTTGACCTGCGGATACTTTGCCACTCGCGCGATAAACTCGGCGCCATTGTCCATGCAGTGCTGATCCAGCCAAGTACAATTCACAACGATGGGATTGTGATGCATCACCAGTAAAGTATGGCATTCAGGATGTGCGGTAATGGCTTCATCAATTAATTCGAATTGAGTCTCGGCCATATTGCCGCCAGGCTTTCCCCGCACGGTTGAATCCAACATGAGGATTTGCCAGTTTCCCGCCAGAATACGCTGCTGCCCAAAAATCTGTTCACCCTGCATATGCAGATACATGATCCGTGGATCGTCATGATTTCCAGGAAGATAATGGCAAGGTAAGCCAACGGGGGTGACTGCTTTCACAAATTGCTGATAGGACTCAGCCGAATAGTCTTGACTCAAATCGCCCGTGGCGAGCATCAAGTGAGCAGGATAGTCCACAGCTCTAATCGTATTTAATACGGCAGCAAAACTTTTGCTAGTATTAACTCCTAATAGCTGAGCTTCAGGATCGGCAAAAAGATGCGGATCTGTGACTTGCACGATACGCACGCTTTCCCCTTCAGCTATGGAGTAAGAGACAGCCTCTTTCAGCACATTGAATACCCAATTCTAAGACTGGCACACGACACTGTGTTGGTAACCAATCTTTAATAACTCTTCCAGGAATGCATTCACCTGGTACTTTTCATCACTTTGATACATGCGTACATTGGGATAATCATACACTGGGCGTAATTGGTAAATCTGTTGGCCAGTTAACACTTCTGCTAATTTAGCATCGTGATAAATTCTCACTAACACCTTGGGAGTATTGATAAACTCCTTGATTTCGATGGGACGAGATATCTCAACTAGCTGAGTATATTTGGTATTTTCTAAAATTCGCACTACTAATATACCAAACTCACCTTCGAGTCGCCATGACTCACCGATAGCTATCTCTAACGGTAACCATTTCAACATGTAGCCATAATTACGCCCGCACAGTGCTAAAAAATCACTGACGTTGGGTTTATAGCGCCGTTTTAGACTCGAAGTAGCCAAATTCATCCCAACTTAAACCAGTTGCTGATAGTTTAATTGTAACCATTGTAATCCAATAACGGTCGACGCATTATCAATCTCGCCCGCAACCACTCGCTCATAAGCTTGCTCGCGGCTCATAACATGCAATCGAATATCTTCGTGCTCTTCAGCTAATCCATGCAATCCACGGGCATCGTTTGAATCGACATCAGCCCAATAGAAATAGAAACGTTCTGTACTACCACCTGGGCTCGCTAAATAGCTATTTACACTGTGTATTTGCTTAGCCATTAAGCCAGTTTCTTCCATTAATTCTCGGTGTGCAACATCCAGAGGCGTTTCTGCGGGCGCAATCATACCCGCGACTAACTCAAGAAGCCAAGGAGATTTAGCGGTTGCTAATGCAGGAAAGCGTACCTGTTCAATGAGTACGACTTTATCTTGCTTGGCATCATAGGGAAGGACGACCACAGCATGACCCCGTTCAAACACTTCGCGAGTGACAGGCTTACTCCAGCCACCAGCGAATAATTTATGCTTGAAAGTGTATTCGTCCATTGAGAAAAAACCTTGATAAAGGGATTTTTTTCCTAAGATCTCAATATCCGTTTGCGAAAAAACAGGGGGTTTCATACTCTATCCTTAAAAGTTAAATTTGCGCCTATAATCAAGGCAATTTGAGCACATTTTTAAAATAAAATCTGTTACACTTCGAATTTGACTTGAAAGTGTCAGAGTTCTTAGACTCTAGGTCATTAAGTTTTAGCTGTATCGGGAAGCGTCGGGAAGCGCAAACCGCCTTGGTAAAGGCATTACTTAGTCTAAACGAAGTTAAAATATTCCTCCGTGGGGGGATTTTGTCTAATAAGGACAGCAAATGAAATTTAAGATCCATAATTTATGCGCAGCATTAACACTTGCGGCTTCCGCTTCAGCGGTGCAAGCAGATGATTTGTTGCAAATTTATCAGCAAGCACTGACCAGCGACCCGCTCGTATTGCAAGCCCAAGCCCAGCGTAATGGTTTGTTTGAGAAAATCGAACAAAACCGCGCTCCGCTGTTGCCAACCATTAGTGCAAATGTCGGTTATGACAAAGCTTGGAATGATCCGAAGGATGATGCAAGTGGTCTAGTAGGTAGCCTGAAATTAAATCAAGTCATCTATGATCACAGTGCTTGGGTTGGTTTAAGTCTTGCTGAGAAAGCCGCTTCTCAAGCTGATTCCGCTTATGCTTCAGCATTACAAAACTTGATTACTCGTATCACTAAAGCCTATTTCGATGTATTAACGGCGAAAGACAACTACGAGTTCCAAGGTGCAGAAAAACGCGCAATCGAGCGTCAACTTGAACAAACTAAACAACGTTTCGCAGTGGGTTTAACCGCGATTACCGATGTGCATGAAGCTCAAGCGCAATATGACTTAGCCTCAGCCACTGAAATTTTAGCCGAAAACACGCTCGCCAATAGTTATGAAGCCTTACGTGAAATCACCGGCATCGATCACAAGACGATTAATGTGCTAGATACCAACCGTTTCTCAGCCGTTACGCCAGCGCCAACGTCATCTAGCGAATGGTTAAAAATTGCTGAAACCAATAGTGTTGATTTAATGACTCAACGTATTGGTAAAGATATTGCTCAAGAGACCATTAAGCTTTATCAAGCAGGCCACATGCCGTCTTTAAGCTTAAATGCCGGTTACAACAAAGGTCTTGAGCAAAAAATGGGGAATCTCAACGAACCTGATTTTGATAATGTCAGCGTTGGTGTCAACTTAAGCATTCCGATTTTCGAAGGTTTTAAAGTCAGCTCACAAGTTAATGAAGCACAATTCCAGTATGTTGAAGCAAGTGAAAAGCTTGAGCAAATTTACCGTGGTGTAGTGAAAAACGTTCGTAATAACTACAACAACGTAGGTGCTTCTATCAGCTCAATCAAAGCTTATGAGCAATCGGTTATTTCATCAGAAAGTGCCCTAAAAGCCACTCAAGCGGGTTTCGAAGTGGGTACTCGTACTATCGTTGATGTTTTGAACCGTACCCGTGACTTGTACGACTCAAAACGTAAATTATCCGATGCGCGCTATAGCTACATCAACTCAGTTGTTGCACTAAAGCAAGCTGCGGGTACATTGAATGAAGATGATGTTATCGCCATCAATAATGGCTTGATTGCACAGTAACAACGCTCTCAGTCATTAAGCATAAAAAAACCGCCATTTGGCGGTTTTTTTATGCTTAAAAGTTAAAATCAACAAAATTAGAAGTTGATTTCAACACCCGCAAAATAACCTTTAAATTTAGTATCGGCACTCACACCCGAGAAATTACTCACATCGAATAAAAATTCACGGTAGCCTACACGCACACGGGTATCGACGGCCAAACCATCAAATTGCCAACCTAAACCAATAGCATAGTCGTGCACGCTTGACTCATTGACGCCCTGCATCAAATCAGCAAAACCGTACAAGCCTAAGCCAGGCATACCTACATGCGTACTGGCGTAACCCATCACAATACCGCTATCGACATCTTTCTCTTCAGGATGGCCAGGATCTTGCACGCGCAGTGAACCATTCATTAACTTGTATGCAGCACCAAGGTCCAATGACACTATGTCGTTGTCCAATATTTCGTAGTACAGCACGAAGTCTGTGTTACTCAAATCAGTATAAGTGGTAACATTGCCGTTAAAATCATGACCATTGAAGTTGAAATCAGCATCCGACATGCCGCCTTTCTGATCTAGGCTATTTTCACGGATTTTAATATTAGGGACAAATGGCAATGGGTGCTCAACTGCAATCCAATAACTGCCTTGAGCAGATGAACTGTAATCAAATGTTTGTTGTGGTTGACCTTTATCAGCAAAAGTACCGCTAGTATCGGCGCGCCAGTAATCACCACCAATAGTAAAACCAACCACAGTTGCCGCTTGGGCAGATGAGGCCATACAGAATCCTAATACCGCACTGGCGAGGAGAGTTTTTTTCATAATTAACCTTGAGATAGCAAGTTCGTTAAATCAATCACCGCGGCATTCGCACGGGATACATAGTTAGCCATAACCAATGAATGATTAGCGACTAAGCCAAAACCGCTGCCATTCAGCACAACAGGGCTCCAGACAGTTTGCTGAGTAGCTTCCAGTTCACGAATGATCTGTCTTAGGCTCACTTCAGCATTTTTCTTCTTTAAGACATCTGCAAAATCGACTTCAACAGCACGCATAAAGTTCAACAACGCCCATGAAGCACCACGGCTCTCATAGAAGACATCATCAATTTTCCACCAACTGGTTTTTACCTGATGGCTGGTCAAATTTGGGGTTGATTGACGCGCCGAATTGTCACCAGCTAGGTCTGTATTTAAGCGCTCTTGGCCAACGCTGGCAGATAAACGCTGTGACATACTGCCCAGACGTTTCTGCACTTCTTTCAACCATTCATTAAGGTTGTCAGCACGGGCATAAAACTGTGCATCTTGATTATTAGGGTCCATCATGCGGGCACGATAAAGCTTCAGCAATTTGATTGCATCGCGATATTCGCTTTCGGCACTGGGTACTAACCAGCTAGTGTGGTCAATATTGAGCTTAGATTGGGCTTCGCCTAAATCTTTGTCCGCCGCAGATTGTGACTGTGAGCGGCTAAACTCTTTACGCATAATCAAGGCTAAATCACGGGCTTGCTCCAAAGCACCATATTCAAATGCGGGCATGTTATCCATGAAGATGGAAGGTGGCATCACATCGTTTGATAACCAACCACCTTGCTTATCGAGTAAATTTTCGACAGTGAGGATTAGCGATGTAGTGGTAGCGTACCCAACAATATTCTTATTGGATGCTGTTAATTGTTGAGGGCTAATCGGATCCGGTTCGATACTCCACCATACACTCACGCCATAACCGATTAATACTAAAAATAAACCGACCCCGGTAACTTTTTTCCATGTAATTTGCATCAAGCGACTCCTTAATGATGGTGATGATGCTCTTGCTCTGCGGCGTTTTCTACTGCTTTACTAACAGGCAGGGTAATTGCCATTTTCTCGCCACCGTCAAACTCTAATTGCAGTTCAACTTGTTGCTCTAACACCAATGGCGCTTTTAAGCCAAGCAACATGACGTGATCCCCTGACGGCGTTAACGTTAATGTGCCATGGGAGGGGATGTCAAAACCTTCAACATGGCGCATCTTCACCATGCCTTGGTCTTCGATAATCGTGTGTAATTGGGCATCCTTTGCCACAGTCGTACTGACACCGATAAGACGAATCGCTTTATCTGTGTGGTTTTCAAGCGTAAAGTAAGCGGCAGTATTTGGTACTGTCTCAGGCATGGCGCGTATATGACCTTCAGTCATGACTACGTTCGCCAACGCTGAAAATGATGCACAAGATAAAACTAGACAATTAAACAGCTGTTTGAATATTGGTTTCAATGTCTTAAACTCCATGTCTACCCAATGTCGTCGTAAAGGAAACAACCCATGAGTCATATACAGGTTCAGGATGATCAGGGCGTGCGTATTATTAGCTTTAATCGCCCTGATAAACGCAATGCACTTGATCTTAATATGTATAAACAACTGACAGAATACCTGATCGAAGGTGAAGCAGACAACGACATTCGTGCCTTTATGCTCCATGGCCAAGATAATTGTTTCACCTCAGGCAATGATGTTGCTGACTTTTTGAAAAATAGTGACTTAGGGCCAAATCATCCCGCAGTACGTTTCTTATTTTGTCTGCTCGAACTCAAAAAACCTCTGGTGGCTGCTGTTTCTGGTGCCGCCGTCGGTATAGGTACAACCGTACTGCTACATTGCGATCTGGTATACGCTGACAACACGGCGAAATTTCAACTTCCCTTCGTCAACCTGGCTCTCGTGCCGGAAGCGGGGGCTAGCCTACTCTTACCAGAACTCATTGGTTATCAAAAAGCGGCTGAGTTACTGCTACTTGGTGAAAGTTTTAATGCCGAGACGGCCCATAGACTCAATATGATCAACGAAATTGTGGCCCATGAAGATTTACTCAGTTATGCATTATCTCAGGCAAAAAAATTGGCCAATCAACCGCCACAAGCACTACAAATCACACGTCAATTAATGCGTCCGCATAAAAATCGTGTACAACACCAAATGCACCAAGAACTTGAACAATTTAGCGCTAGGCTAAAAAGTGATGAAGCCAAAAGCAGATTTCAGGCTTTTTTGAAAAAGTAGTCTGCAAGGCAGTATGCACATACATGTCGCATGAGGGTCAAAGTGCCCTCTTGTTGATAGGTTTAATTGCAACATTTTAAATCACAACAAGCCACTTATGAGCTCATCGAACGCCAGCCATCACGGCATGCTTAGGCTGGTTTTTTCCATTGGTCAACTAACAATGCTAAAACAAAGTAAATTAGCAAACTTACACTCGGCATAAATACAACTGCACCAGCCCACACCGCACGAGTCCAAAAACAAGACCAATCAAATTTCCACGCCATGCCTGCAGCAACACCACACACTAACCGCTCTGGACTCTCCATACGCACTTTTAATCGTTTCATCTAAAACCTCGGCTCAGTTCATCGCTAACTTATTTATCACTAACACTATGCCACTGAAACCAGCAAATAATGCCTGAAAACAACGCAAGACTAATTACAGGTAACAGTAGCAATGTCATCAAAGGTGCTACAAACCACATAAGCAGATCCTTTACTTAGCGCTATATTCATCGGCACCTGCCGATTCACCTTTATTTTCAGCGTTTAAGCTAAGTTGACTGTTAAAGTCATAAATACTTTCAGCCAGTTGTGTTTGCAATGACATCACAAATTCACGCTTTACACTGACGAACAACTCTTGTGTCTGCGCAGTTAATGTTTGCTCAATAGTTCCCACAACATCTGATATTGGTGCGGCTTCTGCGTGTGCTGCAACGCTACCGACTAACGCGCCTAATAACACACTCATTTGTACTGATTTTTTAATGGTTAACGTAAACATGATGGCATCCCTTTCGATTAATTAACTTGACGAAGGGACTATTACAAACTGCGTGCCAACTTATAAAAATATTTTTAAGATTATGATTTTAATCATTTTAAAAAATTTATGTGGACAAAATGAGATATAGGGATGGATTGGAAAATAACAAGTGGTGAAAAATACTACTCAAATTAGTAAATTTCACCATCTTTTAAGTCGAGTGGAATTACTCTACAACTTCAGCCTGAATATTCTGAAAAGCCTGCTTTACCACTTCTATCCCAGCGCCGTTTTTATGGGCATTTTCGCTCAAATAACGGCGCCACGCACGGGCACCCGGTAAGCCTTGGAATAACCCGATCATATGGCGAGTAATATGATTAAGTCGCCCACCCGACTGCAAATGTGCTTCGATATAAGGCAACATAGCCTCAATCACAGCCTCGCGGCTGATCACTGCTTTTTGACTGCCACACAATATTTGATCCACCTGCGCCAGAATATAAGGATTCTGATAAGCCTCGCGCCCCATCATTACTCCATCGAGCTGCACTAAATGAACTTGTGCTTGCTCGAGAGTTGTTACGCCGCCATTAATACCAATATTAAGTGCAGGATAATCACGCTTAAGTTGATACACACGCTCATAATCGAGCGGCGGGATCTCGCGATTCTCTTTTGGGCTTAACCCTTGAAGCCACGCCTTACGCGCATGGATAGTAAAATCCGTACACCCTTTTGCACTGACCACATCAATAAACTGGGTTAAAAACGCATAACTATCTTGTTCATCAATTCCGATACGCGTTTTCACAGTCACAGGAATATCAACGACTTGTTTCATGGCGTCAACACACTCAGCCACTAACTCAGGTTCCGCCATCAAACACGCGCCAAAGCGACCATTCTGCACTCGATCGGAAGGACAACCCACATTGAGGTTAACTTCATCGTAGCCTCGCTCAGCAGCGAGTTTAGCGCAACGAGCCAAATCTAAGGGATTAGAGCCACCTAACTGCAACGCCAAAGGATGTTCTTCTTGGTTATACGCCAAGTAATCACCGCGACCATGCAATATCGCTCCTGTTGTCACCATCTCCGTATATAACAAAGCATTAGCCGACATCAAACGTGCAAAATAACGATAATGACGGTCCGTCAAGTCCAACATGGGCGCAATGGAAAAGGTCCTAACGATTGGAATAGCTGATATAACAGGGTTTTTACTCATTTTAGATTGAATCATCACGCTCACATTTTAAGCTGTTTTTACACATTTGTGCATTTGTCTAATTGCCGGGCATCCTGTGAGGTATCCCAAATTATAAGATTGAGCGCTCAAGATGGTGTTCCCAGTAATTGACCTGAAAACACGTACTGAACAACACACTACAAATGCGTCGTTAGGGTGAAGCAAAAAAGTGAGACAGTTTACAGCGAACATCGTACTTTTACAAAGTCAGCTAAGACACTCAAGGCCAAGACGCCTTTTTGATAGCACTCCACAATGCCGAAAATAGCCATATAAAATGGGATTACGTAAGACGCGATGGGATAGAGAGTTGAGTAGCAACGCCTTCTCACAAGTTCAAGTGCAAATAAAAGTCGAGTTACTCCATAAAAAGGCTAAAAAACTTTGCAGCATCGGCACTCATGAGCCACTATGAATGGGGCTAATGCAGCCCATTTTTGTATGTATAAGACGTAAAACAACGCTATTTGACGATAAGTGTCTTCCAAGCAAACTTATAAACCATCATACAAAACGGTCTAAACAATAAAGGGCACGGTTATATGGAGCTTTAGCGGCCTATAACTCAGATAAATGATAAGAATATCTTTAAATTAGCCTCACATTTATAGCTGTCTCATCTAAGCTGATAGAGTGTGATCAAGATTGCTGTCGATAAGCAACTTTTCTAATAGCCTTAAGCAATGCCATTACTCCATGGTTTAGGCTCAAAAGAGGACAAACTTAGGCATGAACGTTAATTTTATTAATCCTTTCCTCCAATCTTTGCTCAATGTCATATCTACGATGGCGAGCATGGATTTGACGCCGGGCAAACCCCAAATCAAAGTAGATAACTTAGCTAAAGGTGATGTATCCGGCCTAATAGGTCTTGTTGGACCCCAAACAAAAGGATCACTGTCGATTACCTTCGAACAAAAGCTTGTTTTGCAGATAATGCAGAATATGCTTGGCGAAAACCCGGGTAAAATTAACGAGGAAGTGACTGACTTAGTAGGCGAAATTACGAATATGGTGACTGGTGGTGCAAAAAATCTTTTGGGTCAAAAAGGCTATGAATTTGAAATGGCCACTCCTATGGTCGTATCAGGAAAAGGCCATACTATTTCCCATAAAGCTAATGGCACTAAGATTATCATGCCATTTACAAGCCCGCATGGTACTGCTTATATTGAAATATGTTTTGAAAACTAATAGCTTAAATGCATCAAGCCAGTCAGCTCAAAATACATTAAATATCCTGTCGCTCTGGATCTTATGTTTCATTCGCTTATTTAAAGCCAGATAACAAAGATCAGAACGGCTGGTTTACCGTAACCTGAATTGAGATATTTTTATCGTCTATTTTGCCGCCTAACACCAGTTCAGCACAGCTTCATCCTCAGGTCCAAAACATATTGCGTCGCCAATGATGAACTGCAAACCACTATTTTGCTTATCTCAGCCCTACAGGTTCGATACTTCTCCCGCTAACAAATAACTATAATTCATAGTGTTATTTGCAGTAACCATTCGTGTAGAGGCAATTATTCATCCTGACACTTTACATAAAAGAAAACGGTGTTTAATCACCGTTTTCTTGCTAAAAAGTGTCCCCAAATACTTCCATTTGTCAGGGTTAAGCTAAGCAAACAGCAACCCTTGGCGTAAGCTTAGTAACTAATTCATAAGCGATAGTGCCGATATGTTCAGCGACTTCCTCCACGGGTAATGCCTTACCCCACAGCAATGCACTATCCCCAACTTTATCTTGCGCACCTTGACCTAAGTCAACGGTCAACATGTCCATAGAAACACGGCCAACTATGGGTACGCGGCGACCATTGACCCACACGGGTGTGCCTTCCGGTGCATTGCGAGGATAACCATCACCATAACCAATCGCCACTACGCCTAAACGAGTATCTTGCTTCGCGGTCCAGAAACAACCATAGCCCACTGGCTGATTGGCTTTATGATCCCGTACCGCAATCAACTGTGATACCAATTCCATCGCAGGAACTAACCCGTGATTCGCACCGCAATCACCAGTAACAGGAGATACGCCATAGAGTGCGATACCAGGACGGATCCAATCGCCTTGGCTCTGAGGCCAATACAAGACACCAGCAGAGTTGGCTAAGGTTCTAAATCCGGGCAAGCCTGCCGTTAACGTATTAAAAGCCGCCATCTGCACTGAGGTATAGGTGTTTTCAGGCTCGTCCGCACAGGCAAAATGTGTCATCAAATGGATCGGTTTTGCCACATTTGGACAGGCCATTAACCTTGCGTAAACCGTTGAAAATTGTTCGGGCGTAAAACCTAAACGATGCATGCCTGAATCCACTTTAAGCCAGACAGTGACAGGTTTTGACAACACAGTTTGCTCTAACATTTCAAGCTGAGAGCTGTGGTGCACTACAGTGTCAATATCATGCCCGACGAGTAACGGAAGATCGGTGGCACGGAAAAAACCTTCTAGTAATAACAAACGCGCTGTCACGCCGCCCGCTCGTAATTCTAAGGCCTCATCCAATCGTGCTAGGCCAAAGCCATCGGCACTGACTAAACAATTAGCGACATTCAATAATCCATGACCATAACCGTTCGCTTTAACGACGGCCATCACACGACTCGCTGGTGCCTGTTGACGCAACGCAGCGAGATTGGTTTGCAGTGCACTACTGCTAATTTCTGCACGGGGAAAAGGGTTCAAAATTTACCTTGTTTACTCAGGAAATAAAAAGTCACGGATATAAAAAATACATCAATACAGCTCATCTTCTGCAAACGCAAACTGACTGTTTTTAAACGTCAATTAATCTTCTTCAAACTGCGGCCCAGCATAATTATCGAAACGCGAAAATTGCCCTTGGAAAGTGAGCCGCACTCGACCAATGGGGCCATTACGTTGCTTACCAATGATGATTTCTGCCGTGCCTTTATCTTGAGAATCGTTGTTATACACTTCATCACGATAAATAAACATGATGAGATCCGCATCTTGCTCGATAGCGCCCGATTCACGCAAATCCGAGTTAACAGGACGTTTATCGGCCCTTTGTTCGAGCGAGCGGTTAAGCTGCGACAGGGCAATAATCGGGATTTCCAACTCTTTGGCTAATGCTTTCAGCGAGCGTGAAATTTCAGAAATTTCTAAGGTACGGTTATCTTTTAAGGCGGGCACCTGCATTAACTGCAGGTAATCTATCATGATCATAGATAAACCACCGTACTCACGGGCGATACGACGCGCGCGGCTGCGAACTTCTGTCGGGGTTAATCCCGAACCATCATCAATATACATTTTACCTTGTTCGAGCATGATCCCCATGGTCGATGAAACCCGAGCCCAATCTTCATCATCGAGCTGACCAGTACGGATTTTGGTTTGATCAACGCGGCCCAAGGAGGCCAGCATACGCATCATAATCTGTTCTGACGGCATCTCGAGACTGAAAATAAGTACGGGTTTATCTTCATTCATCGCTGCTTGTTCGCACAAGTTCATCGCAAAGGTGGTTTTACCCATAGAAGGACGCGCCGCAACGATAATCAAGTCGCCAGACTGAAACCCTGCCGTCATTTTATCGAGATCGTTAAAACCGCTCGATACTCCAGTCACACCGTTGTGGGGGTTATTGTAAAGCTGCTCAATCTTATCAACGGTTTTTTCCAGAATAGTTTTGATACCTTCGGGACCTTCGTTAGCATTAGTTCGCATCTCGGCGATCTTAAATACTTTACTCTCAGCAAGGTCGAGTAATTCACCCGAGTCACGACCTTCTGGGTTATAGCCCGCATCGGCAATCTCATGCGCGACGCGGATCATGTCACGAACGACTGCACGTTCACGGACGATTTCAGCGTAAGATAAAATATTACCCGCACTTGGGGTATTTTTCGCAATCTCACCTAAATAGGCAAAACCGCCGGCATCTTCTAATTGATTTTCAACTTCTAGCTGTTCAGAAACCGTGATCAAATCGATCGGTTGCCCTAAATCGACCAATCTGTGCATGGCAGAAAAGATCATCTTATGTGAGCGAGAGTAAAAATCCTCTTTTACGACAGCCTCAGCGACCCTGTCCCACGCTTCGGCATCTAACATCAAGCCGCCTAATACCGATTGTTCAGCCTCAATTGAATGCGGTGGCAGCTTGAGTCCATCAAGCTGCAAATCTCTTGGCTTACTTTTAGGCTTAAAAGCACCTTGTTGTGACATTAACGCTCCCGATTTCCAACAACTTAACAAAATATGATATAAAACCCGCGTCAAGCAAACAGGATGTTTACACTCGCCTGTTATTTCATTCCAACGGACACTCTAACAATCAATAAGGAAAGAACATGCGTATTGCATTGGTTGCGGCCTTAGTACTGACATCCGGCATAGCAACTGCCGACGAAGGACAATGGCAACCTTATCAAATGCCTTCAATTGCAGACAAACTCAGTGAACGCGGAATTGATATTCCGGCAGAAAAACTGGCCGATCTGACAAGTTATCCAATGAACGCTGTGGTTGGGCTGGGCTATTGTACCGCCAGTTTTGTCTCCCCCCAAGGGCTAGTTGTGACAAACCACCATTGTGCCTACAAGGCGATACAATATAACACTAAGCAAGAGCATAACTACCTAGAACAAGGCTTTTTAGCAACATCGATGGACAAGGAACCCTCTGCCGGTCCTAACGAACGTTTATACATCACAGAAGCAGTGACCAATGTCACCGCGCAAATCAATAAAGACCTCAGCCAAGACCCGCTAAGTCGTTACGAAGACATTCAAAATCACAGTAAAGCGCTCATCAAAAGCTGTGAAGCCGATGCTAACTATCGTTGTAATGTGCGCAGTTTCCATAACGGCTTAGAATACTACTTAATCAAGCAATTGATGATCCGCGATGTGCGCTTAGTCTACGCACCACCTGAAAGTGTTGGGGGCTATGGTGGCGATATTGATAACTATGAATATCCACGCCATTCGGGTGATTTTGCCTTCCTACGAGCTTATGTGGGTAAAGATGGCAAACCTGCTGCTTATAGCGACGATAATATTCCTTACCAGCCAAAGAGCTACCTTAAGGTCAATGCCGATGGCGTAAAAGCCGGTGATGGCGTGTTTGTGGCGGGTTACCCAGGCACGACTAGCCGTTACAACCTGACCAGTGAACTTAAATTTGCCAGTGATTGGTTGTACCCAACCCAAGCTAAGCGTTATCAATTACAGATTGATACTATCGAGGCTATGGGACAAAAAGATGCCGATATCGCCATTAAGTACGCAGGTAATATGGCCTCAATGGCCAACCGGATGAAGAAACTCAACGGCCTATTAGCGGGTTTTAAAGCAACGGATATCATTGGCATTAAGCAAAGCCGTGAAGATAATTTTTTAGCTTGGCTTAAACAAAACCCTAAGCTAAATCAAAATCTCATTGCTGAGTTAGAAGTGTTACTCGCCGAGCAACAACAAGCATTCCAAAGTAATTACTACTTTACCAATGCCCAATCTAGCACATTGTTAACCGCAGCAAACAGCCTCTACCGTCTTGCTAAAGAAAAACAAAAGCCCGATGCCGAGCGTGAGCAAGGCTACCAAGAACGTGATATTGCTATGTTAAGCTCACGTCTTAAACGTATCGATTCAAGTTTTGATGTCACTGTTGATAAGACTTTGTGGCTACAGGATTTAAATGCTTACCTTAGCCAATCAAATCGCGTAGCAGCACTCGATGAGATGCTAAATGTGAACACGAAAGATGCCGATCTCGCAGCTAAACTCGATGGTTTGTACTCACTCACTACGCTCACAGACCAAGCTAAGCGCCTTGCGTGGATGAATGCCGATGCTAGCGCTTTCGAAACCAGTGCAGATCCCTTTATTCGTTTAGCCGTAGCACTTTATGACACGAATATGGCACAGGAAAAGTCAGAAAAAATCTTAGACGGCAAGCTGTCTAGTGCTCGCCCTGATTATATGGCGGCCGTGATCGAATACTACAAAGCAAACAACTGGCCAGTCTATCCTGACGCCAACGGTACGCTACGGATCAGCTATGGCATGGTTGATGGTTATCAATCACGTGATGCGCTCTATAAACAGCCGTTTACTCGTCTTGATGGCATAGTCGCAAAACACACAGGCGTTGAGCCCTATAATGCGCCGAAAAAACTCCTCGATGCGATTAGCGAACAACGTTTTGGCGATCATCTGGTGAAGTCGGTTTATCAAGATCCCCGCGGCTGGATTTGCAGACTCTTCTCTTGTTTAGATAAACCAGAAGAATTTAACTCAGTACCTGTTAACTTCTTATCGAGTGTGGATACCACAGGTGGTAACTCCGGCTCACCAGTATTCAACGGAAAAGGTGAGTTAGTGGGCCTTAACTTCGACTCAACCTATGAAGCTATCACTAAAGATTGGTTCTTCAACCCAACCATCACCCGTGCAGTGCACGTGGATATTCGCTATATCCTGTGGATGATGGATGAAGTCGACCATGCCGATAACTTAATCCAAGAATTGGATTTAG
The DNA here is from genome assembly GCF_013248875.1 of Shewanella sp. DC2-4. Classification (NCBI taxonomy): domain Bacteria; kingdom Pseudomonadati; phylum Pseudomonadota; class Gammaproteobacteria; order Alteromonadales; family Shewanellaceae; genus Shewanella; species Shewanella sp. DC2-4. The sequence continues at coordinate 3,642,282 of NZ_JABRVR010000002.1, forward strand.
TGAGAAATTAATACCTTGAGCTAAATCCGTTGCTCTAAACAAAAAGCCGCTCACTGTTATGCAGTAAGCGGCTTTTATTTGGGCTCGTATTTTAGCAGCGAATACACTTTGGGATGATGAGATTGAATGAGTAGGCGCGTATCACCTATCGCTTAAATCCATCGCAGAGCCGATATCAAAACCTAAATTTCAGCTATAAAAAAACACCGCCGAAGCGGTGTTTCTCTTAAGATTAAAGCAAGGAGTAATTAAGCTTCTGCAACGATAGAAACTTTAACAACAGCTTTAACTTCAGTGTGTAACTGAACTTCAACTTCAAAGTCGCCAGTAGTACGCAGAGCGCCTAATGGTAAACGAACTTCTGATTTAGCCAGCTCAACACCAGCAGCAGTCACTGCATCAGCGATGTCACGGTTGCCAACTGAACCAAACAGTTTGCCTTCATCACCCGCTTTAGAAGCAATAACAACAGCTTCCAGTGCAGTGATTTTCTCAGCACGTAGGTTAGCAGCAGCTAATTCAGCAGCTAATTTAGCTTCTAATTCAGCGCGACGAGCTTCAAATACTTTAACGTTGCTTTCGTTAGCAACAACAGCTTTACCTTGTGGCAAAAGGTAGTTACGAGCGTAACCAGCTTTAACAGTAACTTGGTCACCCAAGTTGCCTAGGTTAGCGATTTTATCAAGCAGAATAACGTTCATTATCAAATCCTCTATATTCGATTAGGAATACTGCAATTACTGATGTAAATCAGTGTATGGCAGTAGAGAAAGATAACGAGCACGCTTGATAGCGCGAGCTAGTTGGCGCTGATATTTAGCACTAGTACCAGTGATACGGCTAGGAACAATCTTGCCGCTTTCAGTGATGTAGTTCTTTAAAGTAACGATATCTTTGTAATCAATTTCTGCAACACCTTCAGCGGTGAAACGGCAGAACTTGCGACGACGGAAATAACGTGCCATGTTGACAGTCTCCTAAGTTTTCAATTCGACATTTTCGGCATGGATGACTAAGCGGTTCTGACCATTACGCCCCTGTTGAAGCGTCATAAAGCCTTGCACTTGTACTTCCACACCTGCTTTCAGATCTTCTGCGACGCTTTCAAAGCGTGGGCCACTCAATATCACTTGAATTTGTACGTAGACGTTGCGGAGCATTTCGGCTTCATAACGCTGCGATTTGTGTTCCAACATAATTACACTATGTGCAATACCTGCTGGGCTTTTAAAGCGTCTTGAACGAGTTATCGTTCCTGACAACACCAAGTTATTGGTGGTCACAGATTACCTTACTCAGCGATTTCTTCAGCGTGAGCTTCATCATATGAGCGTTCGCCAGCTGGGCCACGACGTGAATCGCGCTCATCTCTAGCTCTAGCCATTGGAGATGCTTCAGTAACGGCAACTTTAGTACGCATTACCATGTTACGCAGAACTGCGTCGTTGAAACGGAAAGCTGTTTCTAGCTCTTCGATCGTCTCTGCTTTAGCTTCAACGTTCATCAGAACGTAGTGAGCTTTATGCAGGTCAAGGATTGGGTAAGCCAGTTGACGACGGCCCCAATCTTCTAAACGGTGGATTGTGCCGTTAGCTTCGGTGATAACACCTGTGTAACGCTCAATCATACCTGGTACTTGTTCACTTTGATCTGGGTGAACCATAAATACGATTTCGTAATGACGCATTTATTGCTCCTTACGGTTATGTAGCCTCGGTATTGGCTCAGTCAAACCAAATGGAGGCAAGGAACGAAAAATAGTGACTGATTTGAGCGCGAGATAGTACAGAAAGCAAGCCAGAAACTCAAGCAATAACTTTGCCTCGCCAATCAATACAGGTATGATGGCGGTTCGCCTACATTCGGACGTCTGAAATCAGCTAACCAAGAATAAAACATAATGCTAAAAGTTATTACGCCAATCAGTTTGTTTTTCCTTTCATTTCCTGCGCTTGCGCTTGTTCCACCTGATTATCAGGAACCGCCCAGCGATTTTACCGCGGAAATCGAAGCTGGCTTGCAACTGAACACAGGCAATACCGAATCCAGCAGTTTTAATGGTCGAACCCAACTGATTTACGATACAAAGCAAACCAAGCAAGAAGCCACACTAAAAGCCTATTTTGCCTCAGAAAAAAGTCAAACAACCTCCGAAAAATATGAGCTACAGTTACAATCGAGCTATAAACTGACTAAGGGTTATGTCTTCGGACGTGGTGATTTTACTTGGGATCAATTCGGTAGTTACACGCAAATATCAACGCTTTCGAGTGGTTACGGTTTCAATGCTATCAGTAGTTATAAAACAAAACTCAGTCTCGAGTTCGGCCCAGGTTATCGATATAACTTACCTGCAGAATCGGTAACCATCCCCAGCCCTGATGCCGAAAAAGATGTCATTCTTCGTACCGCTGCCAAATTCTCTCAAAAACTACAGGAATACAGCAGTCTCAATGCCGATCTCACCGCGGAAGTGGGCGAGAACAACAACACCCTCACCTTAGATATGAACTATAAAAATCTGGTGTTCCAAGATTGGGCATTTAAGATCGGTATGAACATCAAATACACTGAAGTGGTACCAGAAGGAAGCCAACCCATGGATACCATCACCACCTTCAACTTGCTTTACACTTTTAGATAACTCTTTTTAAAAAATACGACGAAATACATAGAGTAAGATGACGCTAATAGCCTACTCGGCTGGCGTCTATGTGAATGCTTTACAAGCATCCCCTTGAGTGTTCCGACATAATTCAGTGATTTTTTGAGCAGAAATGCGCAATTAATCAAGATTTACCAACAATTTGCAACACAACATAAACACTAACCCCTGATATACTCACTCCTCATTATCAATCTAGTTTGTGTTTTCGGAGTTGTATATGACTAATCCGCTGCGCACTTTCGCCTCTTTATATAGCACCACATTATTAATGGTATTAGCCGGCGGCTTGCTTACCACCTATCTTGGGCTCAGGCTCTCAGTGATGAATGTGCCACAAATATGGATTGGCGGCATGATGTCGGCCTACTATGTTGGCCTAGTGGCAGGCTCTAAGATTGGTCATCGACTTATCGCTCAAGTGGGCCATATCCGCGCCTTTGTCGCCAGTGCTGGCATAGTCGCTGCATCGGCATTAGGCCATGCACTCGTGGATGAGCTAGCGGTTTGGCTGCTCCTCAGACTCGTGGTCGGCATGGGGATGATGTGCCAATACATGGTGTTAGAAAGTTGGCTTAACGAACAAGCTGAAAGTAATCAAAGGGGCACAGTGTTTGCGAGTTATATGATCGTATCTTACTTCGGTTTAATCTTGGGCCAAGGTGCGATCAGTATTTTCCCCGAATTAGGACTAGAGCCACTACTGCTTATCGCAATTTGTTTTTCACTCTGTATCGTACCGATTTCACTCACGCGTCGTCTTCACCCTGCGCCCTTAGTTCCTGCCCCACTCAAAATTGCCTATTACTGGAAAAAAGCGCCACAAGCACTCACGACAATCGCGATTGGTAGCATGATAGTGGGTTCGTTTTATGGTCTCGCTCCCGCCTACGCCAGTAACTTAGGTTTACCACCTGAAAAAGTCGCCACGTATATGACGGCAACGATTTTAGCGGGATTACTGGCACAATGGCCAATGGGAAAATTGTCCGACATTATGTCCCGCAGTCGCCTTATCCGTATCAACTGTATATTGCTCGGTATCTTAGCCTTAGCTATCGCTTTAACTCCCTATCACCCGGTGATTTCGCTGGTGATGACCTTCCTATTTGGTATTTTAGGTTTCACTTTTTATCCGCTTGCCACAGCGCTTGCCAACTCTCGAGTAGAGCAAAATGAGCGGGTCGGCTTATCAGCAACAATATTATTAACCTTCGGCTTAGGCGCCAGTATCGGTCCGCTTATCGCATCGACATTAATGCAATGGTTTGGCAATAACATGTTATATGGCTTTATGTCAGCCTGTACCTTAATACTCTTTGTGCGTTTACGTTATGTACATTCACAGCAAAAAGTCGAAACCAATGTCACCCAAGACTACATAATGGCGACGGGCGACTTAGTCTCGTCACCACTGGCGGCAGCGTTGGACCCACGGGTTGATGTTGAATCAATTCAAGAGCATATGACGCCAAGCGCTAACTTAGATGAATCGGAGCATGATTTAGGGGCCGATGGCGTCGATGACGATATTATCGATGATAATGACAGTGATGAGGAACAACTCGCCTTTAGTTTCGATATTGAGCAAGCAGAGCCTGAAGCCGCTCAAATAGATGAAACTGATAGCAATCAGGTTAACCTAGACAAAGCGATGACGTAAAAAAGGCCAATAAAAAACGGATTAACTTTATATCGTTAATCCGCCTTTTTATTACGACCAGTTGTTACTTCAAGCCTGATACTGCATATGTGAGATCAGGCAAACGTGAGCATATTAGCTACGACGCTGACGCACTGCTTCAAATAGGCAAATACCCGTTGCAACCGATACGTTCAAGCTAGACACACTACCGGCCATAGGGATAGAGATCAGTGAATCGCAAGACTCACGGCTTAATCGGCGTAAGCCTTTGTCTTCAGCTCCCATAGCAATCGCCAATGATCCCTTGAGATCCGCTTGATAAAGCTCGCAATCTGCCTCGCCCGCAGTGCCCACAATCCACACACCTTTATCCTGCAGGTGACGCATAGTGCGCGCAAGATTAGTCACTTGGAATAAAGGTACTGTTTCCGCAGCGCCACATGCCACTTTACTCACAGTCGCAGTTAAGCCAACTGAATTGTCTTTAGGCACGATAATACCTTGTACGCCAGCCGCATCGGCATTACGTAGGCAAGCGCCTAAGTTATGGGGATCCGTCACACCATCCAAGATCAACAGGAATGCTTGCTCAGTGTTAGCAAGCAGCACATCTAAATCTTGCTCATTCAATACTTTCGCCGCTTTAACGCGCGCGACTATGCCTTGATGTTGGCTGCTTTCCGCTTTGTCATCTAAGGCTTTACGAGAAGCGACTTGAATCGTCGTGCCAAAGGCTTTGGCCTGATCGGCCAGCACAGTTAAGCGCTCATCGTCACGACCTTGTAACAGCCACAACTCAATAATGCGCTCAGGGCTGTGTTTTAACAGGGCTTCAACTGCGTGGATCCCAAAAATAATATCTTGTTTTTTCATTTATTTCTTTCTCGTGCTCCGCTTAGCGGCTTTTGGCTTTTTAGCCGGATCTTTTACTGCTGCTTTTTTAGCTTTAGTGCCAGCTTTGGCCTTAGGTTTGGTTTTGCCTGTTTCAGCCTTGGCGCTAGATACCGCGGTTTTGCCTGCTTTACCTTGCTTAGCGCCTTCACGATTAACGCGCTCACGGGCTGTCATCGGCTTATCACGGCTGACAGATGCTTTACGTTTACCACCTTTGCCGTCATCACCCAGCATAACCAAATCAATCTGTCTGTCATCTAAGTTGACTGCAGCAACCTTAACCGTCGCAGGATCGCCGACTTGATAAACTTGACCTGTGTGCTCACCGATAAGACGTTGACGCATAGGGTCGAATTGGTAGTAATCGCTACCTAGACTTGAGATATGCACTAAGCCATCGATAAACAGTTCATTTAAGCGCACAAACAAACCAAAACTGGTCACTGAGGCAATCACAGCTTCAAAGGTATCGCCGACGTGATCTTGCATAAACTCGCACTTCAGCCAATCGCTAACATCGCGAGTCGCTTCATCGGCACGACGTTCTGTGGTTGAACACTCTTCGCCTAATTTGTCGAGCTCATCGAGCTGATAATGATAGCCACCATCCTGCGTCCACTTCTCAGTGGCTTCGCCCCTTTCCTTCGCCAGTAAATAACGGATCACACGATGTAACACTAAATCCGGATAACGGCGAATGGGCGAGGTAAAATGCGCATATTCTTCTAAAGCCAGACCGAAGTGACCTTCGTTATCCGGAGTGTAAATTGCCTGACGCATAGAGCGCAGTAACATCACTTGGATAAGTTCAGCATCAGGGCGGTCGGCAATTTGCAACATCACATTCTGGTAATCTGACGGCGTTGGCTCAAGTCCGCCGGGCATGCTTAAACCACGCTCAGCAAGGAACTCTTTAAAGTTTGCCAATTTTTGCTCGGATGGCGCTTCATGCACACGATACAAGACTTCGCCTTTGTGTTTCTTCACAAACTTAGCTGCAGAAACGTTGGCTAAAATCATACATTCTTCAATGATTTTATGGGCTTGATTACGGCCACGCGGCACGATTTTATCAATCTTGCGCTGCTCATTGAAAATGAACTGCGTTTCCATGGTTTCAAACGCAATCGCACCACGCTCGGCTCTTTGCTCATCGAGCGCTAAATACAATGACTGTAAACACTGCAAATGCGGGAACAAAGCCTCATGCTCAGGCGCAATGGGGCCGCCTTCTAACATTGCTGCCACTTGGGTATAAGTGAAACGGGCATGGGAATACATCACAGCCGGATAAAACTTATAACCTGATAACTTACCTTTAGCAGATACGGTCATCTCGGCGACCATACATAAACGGTCGACGTGGGGATTAAGCGAACATAGGCCGTTAGAGATTTTCTCCGGCAGCATAGGGATCACTTGCGATGGGAAATACACAGAGTTACCACGGGCACGCGCTTCGGTATCCAAGGCAGAATCGGTACGCACATAATAACTGACGTCGGCAATCGCAACCCATAAACGCCAGCCGCCACCGGCTTTTTTCTCCGCATACACGGCATCGTCAAAATCGCGGGCGTCTTCACCGTCGATAGTCACTAATGGCAGATGACGTAAATCCACACGACCGACTTTATCGGCGTCGGTTACTTCATCGGGAATACGGCGCAGTTTCTTCTCGATCACAGGTGACCAAGTATGGGGTAAGTCATAGTTACGCAGGGCGATTTCGATTTCCATCCCCGGCGCCATTTGCTTACCAAGCACTTCAGTCACTTTACCCGCAGCCTTAACAAAACGACCTGGGCGACGCGTTAATTCAACCACAACCACATCGCCTTGACGGGCGCCGTTGCGATCTTCATTCGCGACTAAGATTTCTTGGGTTATACGCTTATCATCGGCAATGACAAATGCCATACCGCTATCAACATGATAACGGCCAACAATTGCAGCACTGCGCGGCTGGATCAAACGCACCAAACGTGCTTCGCGACGACCACGACGATCTGTGCCTGCTTTTTGCGCCAGCACTTTATCACCGTGGAAATACATCAGCATGTCGCGGTTCGAAATAAATAAGTCATCACCGCCTTCATCGGGTTTGAAAAAGCCGAAGCCTTCTCTGTGTCCGAGCACTGTGCCGGGGATCAGATCCATTTTCTCGGGTAAGCCATAGCTCTGCCCACGGGTGAACACAAGTTCGCCATCGCGTTCCATCGCACGTAGGCGACGGCGCAGGGCCTCAAGTTGTTCTTCCTCTTGGATGTTTAACGCCGCGGCAATGCTGTCACGAGTGATAGGTGATTTTTGAGAACGTAAGTAATCGAGAATATACTCACGGCTTGGGATAGGGTTTTCGTACTTATCCTGTTCACGCTCAAAATGAGGGTCTTTGATCATTCAATATCCAAATAATGTGTCTCTAGATTAAGAGACCACTTAACGGGTTCGCAACTGTTCTTGCTGGGCCCGCGCCACTGCACTGGGGGGCATTTTAGCTGCTAACACCTGCAGTAAAGACAAGGCTTTATTCTTAGTCGCCTCGTCCGCAAATACATCGTTATATAACCAGTGATAGGCCATCTCGTAATCCCTAGGACTACCATAACCTTCACCGAATAAACGAACTAACATCATACGAGCGGATAAACTGCCACTTGCAGCCGCAGGCAGTAAATAATGCACTGCTCTGTCTTTATTGCGGATGACAAATTTCCCACTCTGATAATACTCGGCAAGCTTTAACATCGCTTCTGAGCTACCTTGTTCGGCCGAGTCACGTAACAAAGCAATACCCTTCACAGGGTTAGCCTTCACACACGTTCCATGATTGAGCATTTCGCCCCAAAGGAATTGATATAAAGGCTGTTTTAAGACTTGGGCTCGCGCCTCAATGTCTTGGACTAACTGGCAATCATCACGTTTCACTTTCGCTAAGTATTGATTGCTACGGATCAAATCAAGCAATTGATCTTGACTATAAATATCCACCGCCTGCGTTTCAGCAAAGCACATTGAAGATACTAAAGGCAGTAGCGCAACGAGTGCTGTACGTAGCATAACGACTCTCAATGACAGTAGGATGAATACTTGCATCGGCAGTATAACCTATTTCTTGAGCTTGAGCTGAATTTCTAACCGCAGAATAAAACAGAGAAAGGCATAAAGAAGCAGAGAAAAAGGCCGTGAAACACGGCCTTAACAGATCTTAATTGAACGGATTAACCAAAATCATGGTTTCGTTACGATCAGGACCCGTAGAGATAATGTCGATTGGTGTTTCTAATAACTCTTCAAGACGCTTGATATAATTGATCGCTGCTTGAGGCAGTTGCTCAATTGATGTCGCGCCAAAAGTCGACTCGCTCCAACCCGGCATAGTTTCATAAACCGGCGTAACCAGTTCATAACCTTCAGCGGCCAGCGGAGTGACTTTAGAGATAGTGCCATCAGGATTCTGATAACCGACACAAATCTTCACTTCTTTCAGACCATCAAGTACATCTAACTTAGTCAAGCAGAAGCCGCTAACACTGTTGATTTGAACTGCGCGGCGCATTGCTACAGCATCCAACCAACCTGGACGACGCTTACGACCCGTTGTTGCACCAAACTCATGACCTTTAGTACCTAAATGATCACCGACTTCACATAATAGTTCAGTTGGGAATGGACCTGCACCTACGCGAGTGGTGTAAGCCTTCATGATACCTAAGACATAGTCTAAGTGACGCGGACCAAAACCTGAACCCGTCGCAACACCACCGGCAGTGGTATTTGAAGAGGTTACAAATGGGTATGTTCCGTGGTCAATGTCGAGTAATGTACCTTGAGCGCCTTCGAACAGAATTGGCTCACCGGCTTTACGTGCAGTATCCAATAGTTCAGTCACATCAACACACATGCTCTTCAGATAATCGGCCATAGCCAAAGCATCTGCTAGCGTTTGCTCGTAATCAACCGCTTCGACTTGATAGTACTCTGTCAGCATAAAGTTATGATATTTCATAACTTCTTTCAGCTTTTCAGCAAACAGTTCAGCATTGAACAGGTCGCCTACTCGCAGACCGCGACGAGAGATCTTGTCTTCATACGCAGGTCCAATACCACGGCCAGTTGTACCAATAGCTTTATTACCGCGCGCTTTTTCACGGGCAATATCAAGGGCACAATGGAAGGGAAGGATCAGCGGACACGCTTCAGAGATCAACAGACGTTCCTCAACAGGAACTCCACGATCTTTCAGCATGTTGATCTCTTTCATCAGGGCGTCAGGTGCAAGCACCACACCGTTGCCAATAATGCATTTCACATTATCGCGCAGGATACCCGATGGGATCAGATGAAGAACGGTTTTTTCACCGTCGATAACCAAGGTATGACCAGCATTGTGGCCGCCTTGATAGCGCACTACATATTTTGCCTGTTCTGTTAGAAGGTCGACAATCTTACCTTTTCCTTCGTCACCCCATTGGGTGCCGAGAACAACTACGTTTTTGCCCATTATTTGCTGCAAGGTTGCGGTTAAAAAAGAATTTTAACAGATCTTAGTTAATAAGGGCAAGCAGGCTATTTTTTACGCAAAAATAACCCAAATCACGACTCCAGCAGTGACTAATGCCCCACCAAGTCGCTGGATAACTTGCTGATTTTGATGGGAGAGTTCATTTAAATAACGACGCCATTTATTTGGGAATAATAATGGCCCAAGGCCTTCCAAAACCAACACAAGTGCCACTGCTAGCATAAAAATTTGAAAAGTCATGCTTACCTCAAACTCACTCGCTTAATATAAATTTATTGTATATCAGCATACTCCAACCAAAGAGTTTTCTTATACCGTCAATTTTTAGCCAATAAAAAACCCAGCATAGGCTGGGTTTTTTGATATTCCAAAAACGAATTAACGCTTAGAGAATTGTGGCTTACGACGTGCTTTACGTAGACCCACTTTCTTACGCTCAACTTTACGAGCGTCACGGGTAACGAAACCAGCAGAACGAAGTGATGGACGCAGTGCTTCATCTAATTGCATCAGAGCACGGGTAATACCGTGACGGATTGCGCCTGCTTGGCCAGTGATACCACCGCCTTTAACAGTTACATAGATGTCCAGCTTGTCAGTCATTTCAACTAACTCTAAAGGTTGACGAACAACCATACGAGCAGTTTCACGACCAAAATACTGATCCAAAGGACGTTGATTTACAACGATGTTGCCACTACCTGCTTTAGCGAAAACGCGAGCTGTAGAGGTTTTGCGACGGCCAGTGCCGTAGTACTGAGTTGCAGCCATTTGCTTAATCCCGTTTAGATATCAAGAACTTGAGGTTGTTGTGCAGTGTGGTTATGTTCTGCGCCAGCGTAAACTTTCAGTTTACGGAACATGGCACGGCCCAGAGGACCTTTTGGTAACATACCCTTAACTGCTTTCTCGATGATCATTTCTGGCTTTTGCGCTTGCAGCTTTTCAAAGCTGATTTGCTTAATGCCACCAGGGAAGCCTGAATGCGAGTAGTACGTTTTGCCTTTCGCTTTGTTACCAGTAACAGTCACTTTTTCAGCATTAACAACGATGATGTAATCACCGGTATCAACGTGTGGAGTGTATTCTGGCTTATGCTTACCGCGTAAACGGACAGCGATTTCAGTAGCGATACGACCTAAAGTTTTGCCGTCTGCGTCGACGACGAACCAGTCACGAGTTACAGTTTCTGGTGTAGCAGTAAAAGTCTTCATTATTACAAAAACCCAAAGTTAATTTTCTGTCTCACATGCTGTCTGCATTTGCAAACAACACAAAATTGCCTTTTTAGTACCCCTTCGAGCACCGACTTCGGCTTACAACTTCCGCCCAATTGGCGGAGTAACGTGGGCAGGTGGCGGAGTATAGACAAAGCTGAGTTAAAAATCACCTGATATTTTGATAAAAATTATAAAATATCGACCAATTGGACTTGTCATCCTAAGGATTAACAAGCCTCTGGTGATTTAAGGCCGCAGCTAATGCAAAACTCTTACACTACTGGGTTACGGCAGGTGTTCGGTTTTTAAATAATCGTGGGATTGCATCTCAATTAAGCGTGAACGGCAACGCCTAAATTCGAAGTTAAGCAAACCATCGGCATAAATATCTTCGAGTGGCACTTGAGCCGATACAATCAGCTTTACATTGCGCTCGTAAAATTCGTCGACCATAGCTAAAAAACGTCTGGCGATGTCATCGCCAGTCAAAAAGGCGCCCATTTGTTCTATGCCACTCACGAGGACAGTGTGATAAATCCGCGCAAGTTCCATGTAATCACGCTGGCTTCGTGGACCATCACAGAGCGCTCTAAAATCGGCCAACAATACGCCCTGCGCCTGCTGCCGAATACTAATACTGCGGCCTTCTATTTCGATGTCACCAGTAAGCACCTCAGACTCAGGCGCTAACTGACTAAAATAACGTATCAGATTGGCATCAGCTTGTGCATCTAACGGATGATGATAAATCTCTGCTTGCTCAAGGGTACGCAATCGATAGTCAATGCCAGAATCCACATTGAGTACTTCACAATGTTGATTAATTAAGGCTATCGCAGGTAAGAAACGTGCGCGCTGTAAGCCATTTTTATATAAGTCGTCGGGGATAATATTCGAAGTTGCAACCAGCACAACGCCTTCTTTAAATAACGCTTGAAACAGCGTACCTAATAGCATGGCATCGGTAATATCAGAGACAAAGAATTCATCGAAACAGATAACGCGATATTTTGCAGCCATCTTTTTCGCAATCACCAACAAAGGATCGCGAACGCCTTTTAACTCATCCAAATCTAAATGCAATTGATGCATAAAGCGGTGGAAGTGAGCCCGCAATTTTTGTTCACCAGGCAAGGCATCAAAAAAGGTATCCATCAGGTAGGTTTTACCGCGCCCAACTCCGCCCCAAAGATACAGGCCTTTAGGTGATGCTGGTGCCGATTTTAAGCCTAATGCGCTAAACAATTTCCCCACAATAGAACTCGGTTCTTCTGCCGTAGTTAAGTCTTCATAGACGCGTTGTAACGCCTTAACGGCAATTTCTTGAGCCGGATCATGGGAAAAACCATCACGAGTAAGATCTTTTTGATAATGCTGCCAAGGGCTTAACTGAGGCACGTTTAAATTCTCTTATGTCCTTTACTAAAACTGTGACGATATTAGCACGGCCAATATGACGCAGGATATATTAATGCAGAATACGACTTTTACCTTAACGCTAAACTGCATACAAACGTCTAATAAGCCTCTATGCTGTAGGTCATTTTAATCGGCAAAATCTGCTGATATTAGGGCTTGAAAAATCCTAATCTCGCCCACAGATTTCTGTTCAGCAACAAGTATGAAACAGCCGACAAAATAGGCTAAAAAAATTAACATTTATTAATATAATGAACTTTTTCAATAAGGTGCGAGTCAGAGTGATTACCTAGGCAAATAGCCGGTACCGATACAGATTTGATCTGGCACTCGCACGATTGCTGATGCATTACATCCAGATCTTTCAACCCTTATTTGGAGTTATGAATAGATGAAAACAAAATTATCTGTACTTTCAGCCGCAATGTTAGCCGCGACCCTGACTATAATGCCTGTCGTCTCACAGGCCGCCATTCCACAGACGGTTGAGGGACAATCCATTCCAAGTCTTGCGCCTATGCTTGAGCGTACGACGCCCGCAGTCGTATCAGTAGCGGTAACGGGGACTCATGTTTCTAAGCAAAGAGTACCTGATGTTTTCCGTTACTTTTTCGGCCCTAATGCGCCACAAGAGCAAGTGCAAGAACGTCCTTTTAGAGGCTTAGGCTCAGGCGTCATTATTGACGCAGAAAAAGGCTATATCGTCACGAACAACCATGTGATTGACGGTGCTGATGATATTCAAGTTGGTCTTCATGACGGCCGTGAAGTAAAAGCAAAACTGATTGGTACTGACTCAGAGTCAGATATCGCATTATTGCAAATTGAAGCGAAAAATCTCGTCGCAATCAAAGCCTCTGATTCCGATGATTTACGCGTAGGTGACTTTGCCGTTGCCATTGGTAACCCCTTCGGTTTAGGTCAAACCGTCACCTCGGGCATTGTTAGTGCTTTAGGCCGTAGCGGCTTAGGCATTGAAATGCTGGAAAACTTTATTCAAACCGATGCCGCGATTAACAGTGGTAACTCGGGTGGCGCACTCGTCAATCTTAACGGCGAGTTAATTGGGATTAACACGGCAATCGTAGCACCGGGTGGCGGTAACGTCGGTATTGGCTTTGCCATCCCTGCTAATATGGTGAAAAACCTCGTGGCACAAATTGCCGAACACGGAGAAGTACGCCGCGGTGTATTAGGTATTTCGGGACGTGATCTCGATAGCCAACTCGCACAAGGTTTCGGTTTAGACACTCAACACGGCGGCTTCGTGAATGAAGTAGCCAAGGGCAGTGCCGCAGAGAAGGCTGGTATAAAAGCAGGTGATATTATCATCAGCGTTGATGGCCGTGGTATTAAGTCATTCCAAGAACTGCGGGCTAAAGTCGCCACTATGGGTGCAGGTGCTAACGTTGAGTTAGGACTCATCCGTGACGGTGATAAGAAAACAGTTAAAGTGACCTTAGGTGAAGCGAGCCAAACCAGTGAAACAGCGGCTGGTGCCGTGCATCCTATGCTGCAAGGTGCGTCCTTAGAAAACTCATCTAAGGGCATTGAAATTACCGATGTCGCACAAGGCTCACCCGCGGCCATGAGTGGCTTATTAAAAGGAGATGTAATTGTCGGTATTAACCGCACTGCGATTAAAGATCTTAAGACACTGAAAGCACAACTTAAAGATCAAGAAGGTGCCGTTGCACTGAAGATAATGCGTGATAAGAGCATGTTATATTTAGTCCTACGTTAATCGACAAAATAGGCCATTTTTTCTGCCATAGATAAGCATAGGGAGCTTAGGTTCCCTATGCTTACATCGATTAAACATGTTAATCTAACTCACCTTTTTCTAGATCCATCCTGCCATGACTATAAAAGACACTCTGTTATATCTCGGTAAAGCCACCCTTTTCGGCCTTATCATGGCGGCCATGTTTTTATTGGTGACACGTTATTTCGATAACCAATCCCTCGGTAGTAGTCTGCTACAAACCCGTGCCAACAACACAGTCGAGCTATCCTTTGCCAAGGCGGTACGCCGTGCAGCTCCTGCGGTTGTGAATATTTATAGCCTCAGCATAGATCAGAACCGCCCACTTAATTCAGGCTCACTTCAAGGTCTAGGTTCTGGGGTGATAATGAGTAAAGAAGGTTATATTCTCACTAATTATCATGTCATTAAGAAAGCCGATGAGATTGTTGTCGCCCTGCAAGATGGACGCAAATTTACCTCTGAAGTGGTTGGCTTCGATCCTGAAACCGATTTATCGGTACTTAAAATTGAAGGCGATAACTTACCGATTGTCCCCGTTAATCTCGACAGTCCGCCTCAAGTCGGTGATGTCGTACTCGCTATTGGTAATCCCTACAATTTAGGCCAGACCATTACCCAAGGCATCATCAGTGCCACGGGGCGTAACGGCTTAAGTTCAGGTTACTTAGACTTCCTACAAACCGATGCAGCGATTAATGCAGGTAACTCGGGTGGCGCACTCATTGACACTAACGGCAGCCTTATTGGTATTAATACCGCAGCATTCCAAGTGGGTGAAGAAGGTGGCGGCCATGGGATTAACTTCGCTATCCCGATTAAATTAGCCCACAGCATTATGGGTAAGTTGATTAAAAATGGTCGAGTGATCCGTGGCGCTTTAGGAATTTCTGGCGAGCCGATTAATCCTGTCGTGGCACAAATCCTTAATCTACCCGATCTCAAAGGTGTGCTCGTTACGGGTGTCGATCCTAATGGCCCTGCGGCCCGTGCCCTGCTAATGCCAAGGGATGTGATTATTAAATACGATGGTGAAGATGTGCCAGGCGTTGAGATGCTAATGGACCGCATCGCTGAAACCACACCGGGTAAGAAAGTGATGATGACTGTGATACGCCAAGGTAAACAACAAGAGTTACCTGTGATTATCGATGAGAAGGTTGTGATCGATAACTAGAGTGTCACTTAGTATTACGCGCTCAACTGCAGAAAACAAAAAACCAGCTTTTAGCTGGTTTTTTAATGATGCAAAATTAGCTTAAGTCAGTAACAGATCACTGAATACGCACAACCTGTGCGCCTAAACCTTGAAACTTATTCTCAATATGCTCATAGCCACGATCTAAGTGATAGATACGATCGACAATCGTCTTACCATCGGCCACTAAGCCAGCAATCACTAGACTCGCTGACGCACGTAAATCCGTCGCCATGACCTGAGCACCACTTAAAGATTCAATCCCTTGAATGATGCAGGTGTTGCCTTCAAGCTCCATGGTAGCGCCCATACGGATAAGTTCAGGCACATGCATAAAACGATTTTCGAAGATAGTCTCAGTTATGGTTGCCGTACCTTGTGCTAAGGCATTGAGTACACAAAACTGCGCCTGCATATCGGTTGGGAAACCAGGATAAGGTGCCGTCTTGATATTCACCGCCTTCGGACGTTTACCCTGCATATCGAGCTCAATCCAATCTTCGCCCGTAGTAATCGTCGCGCCTGCATCTTCAAGTTTTGCGATAACCGACTCCAGTGAAGCAGGATCGGCTTTTAAACAACGAATACGACCACGGGTCACCGCGGCAGCAACGAGGAAGGAACCGGTTTCGATACGATCTGGCATAACTCGGTAATTGCAGCCCTGTAAACGCTCAACCCCTTGAATACGCAATGTCGCACTGCCTACACCAGTGATTTTTGCACCCATGGCAATTAAGCAATTAGCGAGATCGATCACTTCAGGTTCGCGTGCCGCGTTTTCAATCACGGTTTCGCCATCGGCTAATGCTGCGGCCATCAGTAAGTTTTCGGTGGCACCAACACTCACCATGTCCATAAAGATATGTGCGCCTTTAAGACGACCATCAACACGGGCCTTGATATAACCTTCTTTCACTTCAATCTTGGCGCCCATCATTTCGAGGCCATGTAAGTGCAAGTTCACTGGTCTTGCGCCAATGGCACAGCCGCCAGGCAATGACACATCAGCCGTACCATAACGAGCCAATAACGGCCCTAAGATCAAGATAGAAGCACGCATGGTTTTCACTAGATCATAGGGAGCGCAAAACTCATTCAGATTAGTGGTAGAAATACGGATCTGTCCGTCACCGAGTTCAGTCACTTCAGCGCCGAGACAGCGTAATAACTTACAGCTCGTACTCACATCACGTAGATTGGGCACGTTAGAAACCACAAAATCGGTTTCAGCCAATACACCCGCCATCAGAATAGGCAAAGCTGCATTTTTAGCACCTGAAATAATCACATCACCGGCAAGCGGGGGGCTTGCCTGAATTGTTAGTTTATCCACTTTTCCTCACTAGCTAGGCATGTTGAAAACTTTTTCGCGTTTCCATTGAGTCGGCGTGAAAGTTTTGATCGTTAATGCATGTAATTCACCGCTGGCAATGTGTGCCGTCAACGGTGCATAAATGGCTTGTTGCTGTTTGACTCGGCTCATACCATCGAAGCATTCACCTACGGCGATCACTTTATAATGGCTACCATCCGAGCTAGCGTGAACTTCTTCAAGCCCTAACGCATCACGTAAAATCTGTTCAATTAAGCTGCATTCCATGAAATCTATTACCCTATTCTCAATGCGCTTCTTCGGTAAAGAAGGCATCTAAATCATATAAATCAATTAGTTTTTTAAGTTGTGGTGAAGCAGAACTCAATACAAGTTGGCTGCGATGTTCACGCACTAACGCCAGCAAAAATGCCATGCCAGCGCTATCACTGTATTCGAGCCCAGACAGAGACAATATCTGGGTTGACTCATTTAGCAGTTGTTGCCGCTGTGGCCAAAGTGTAATGACATCGGCTTGGGTTATGCGCCCTTTAAGATGACAAACTGTCCCCTGTTGCACAAATTCAATCACGACTGTGACTTCCCAGACTTAGCCTTCATGACCACTTTCTCTTTAGTGCGATCTTCGAGCATCTTAATCACGGGATCGATACCCTGTTGGCGAATTAGATTAGAGATTTCCGACTGCTTAGAAGACAGTAAGCTCACACCTTCGGCAACTAAATCAAATGCCTTCCATGAGTCATCCTTTAAACGGCGCGCCTTAAACAATAGTTTAATCGGTGGGCGACCGGCTTCGATGATCTGCACGTTTACATCGACCATTTTCTCTTTGCTGAAATCAATCCCAGGTGAGAATTCCACTTTTTGATTAGTATATTCAGTAAAGGCTTGGGCATAAGTAGAGATTAAATAACCTTCAAAAGCATTGACGAAACGATTGCGTTGCTCTTCGGTTGAATCCTTAAGATATTGGCCTAATACCTTATAAGAAGCGTATTTATAATCGACATAAGGCATGAGTTCTTCACGAACAATCACCTTTAAATGGTCTGAATTTGCGTCGATTAATGCTTTATCTTTGTGAAAACGATCGAAGGTTTTATTGGCAACGGCTTTCACCATGGCATACGGATCTGTCGTATCGACAACCACATCAGCGGCAACTGCGCTCGTTGCCCCTAAAACCATCACTAACGGCAATAAAAAACGAGATAAGTTTTTAAACATAGCGGTAACCCCTATTTATCCTTCGAACCCATACTATATAAGAACTGACCAATCAGCTCCTCCAACACTAATGCCGAACGAGTGTCGTCAATCTTATCGCCATCTTTCAGCATACTGACATCATCGTCGACAAAACCCGGTGTTAACCCTAAGAATTGTTCGCCCAACAAACCCGAAGTCAAAATGGCTAAACTACTGGTTTCAGGGAATTTATCGTAACGCTTGTCCATCACTAATGTGACCACAGCCACTAACTTAACTGGGTCTAAATCTATGCTGCTCACTCGGCCAACGACAACACCGCCAACCTTGACTGGCGAACGCACCTTCAAACCACCAATGTTGGTAAAATTGGCTTGTATGGTATAAGTGCTATCGCTGCTTTTCACTTCAATATTGGCGACGTTAAAGACTAAGACCAAAAAAGCGGCCAATCCTGTTAAAAGAAACACACCCACTAATAATTCAATTTTTCGTGTCAACATGTTCAGCTACCACTCTGTTAATCCATCTAACCTGTGTCGAAATCCGCAGTGTTCCGTTAGCGGCCAAACATCAGGGCTGTCAGTAAAAAATCCAATGCCAATACAGCGAGGCTCGACTGAACGACAGTCTGGGTCGTTGCACGGCTGATGCCTTCCGGATTTGGGATCACTTGATAACCGCGATATAACGCAATCCAAGTGACCACTACGGCAAACACACCACTTTTGATCAAGCAGTTAACTATGTCCTGACGCCATTCGACAGACGCCTGCAGAATCGACCAAAACGCACCACTGTCGATCCCTTTCCATTCCACGCCAACAAGGTGCCCGCCATAAATACCTACAGCGGTAAACATCAACGCCAGCAATGGCATACTGATCACTCCAGCCCAAAAGCGCGGTGCAATAATCTGCCTTAATGGGTCAATCGCCATCATTTCTAAACTGGAAAGCTGCTCAGTGCTTTTCATTAAACCAATTTCAGCGGTTAATGCTGAACCCGCCCGTCCCGCAAACAATAACGCGGTAACAACTGGCCCTAACTCACGCAGTAAACTGAGCGCCACCATAGGACCTAAGCTTTCTTCGGTGCCAAAACCAACTAAGATGTTATAGCCTTGCAGTGCGAGCACCATGCCGATAAAGAGTCCTGAGACTAAAATAATCACCATGGATTGCACACCGACCACATAAATCTGGCGCACTAATAATGGAAAACCTTTACGCACGCGTGGCCAGCGAAAAATCGCACCCCACAGCATAAGGCCTGCACGGCCAAAACCGAGCACTAGCTCAATCGCGCTGCGGCCTAAGTCGGCAATACTGTCGATTAACTTCACTTGCCAACTCCTTTTGCCATTAATTCTTGCTGGTAATCATTTGCCGGATAATGGAACGGCACAGGGCCGTCCGGAGCACCTTGAATAAACTGTTTCAGCTGCGGATTATCAGCGTACTTTAATTCTTCAGGGGTACCGTGGGCGATGACTTTTTTGTCAGCCACCACATATACATAATCGGCAATGCCAAGCACTTCATCCACATCGTGGGACACTACAATTGAAGTCAGATTCAGCGCATCGGATAACTCACGAATAAGCTTTACTAACACGCCCATCGATATTGGGTCTTGCCCTGCAAAAGGCTCATCGTACATCACCATTTCAGGTTCAAGCGCTATGGCTCTAGCCAATGCGGCGCGGCGTTGCATACCACCGGACAACTCGCTTGGCATCATCTGAGCGGCACCACGTAAACCTACGGCTTCAAGCTTCATCAGCACGATAGTGCGAATAATGTCTTCAGGCAGTCCAGAATGTTCACGCAGTGCAAACGCCACGTTATCGAACACATTAATGTCGGTAAACAGCGCGCCACTTTGAAACAGCATGCTCATCCGCTTACGCAGACTAAATAATTCATTACGACTCACGCCATGGATATCGTGACCGTCGAATAACACTTGTCCATGGTCAGGCGTTAATTGGCCGCCAATCAATTTCAACAGGGTCGTTTTGCCTATGCCGCTCGGCCCCATGATCGCCGTCACCTTGCCCCTTGGAATGGACAGGCTAATATCTTCATATATCACACGCTGACCGCGGCTAAACCCCAAATTACGGATCTCAACCAACGGCGTTTGTTCTTGAGTCATGCTTGATTCCGACATTTGCAAATGAGGTGATCCTAGTCTTCCGAGACTGACCAATCGAAGAGCCGCAAATTGTACGTAATTGCGCTTTAACCTACAACCGAATCGACACTATCGCCCTGCGATACTTTCAATTTGCCTCATTTACAGCGAAAATGCGCCCTAAGTTTTCACTCTGCACAGGTAAAATGTTACTTAATGTTTTCAACCTGGTTGCAGAATTGGCAGTATTGGCTAATTCGTTCGCACTTAGCTCACTCTTTGCCCACTTTTATCGGGGAGAGTCGATACGCAATTGCGCAATAGAGGCATCCCATAGGGTAATACCCGCTGCGATATGGAATAAATCCATTGAAATAAACGACAAAGACGATGATATTGCTCAAGACCTTCTGCCGCTAAACACGTTATTGTGCGTGAATAGCTAACGCAGCTGAACTTGACGAGTCGGATCAATCGCTCTAGCCTGCCGCAATTGTTTTGCTGTTTTCGGTAATTAACCACAGCAAGACATAAGCTAAATTGTCTGAAAACAAACTAATACTTGGCAGAAAGCCTATTACATATCATCTTTATCGCGTACCAAATTGTGCTATTCCAATCCCATCAATGGGGCGACAAAGACAATGCAAAAAGAGAGATAGACATGGTAGACAAATCACAACTGCGCCAATGGGGTTGTAAAGTTATCGACATTGAAAAGTCAGCCCTAGACAATCTTTATCAATATGTTGATTCGGCTGAATTTGCAGCAGCTTGCGAGTTGATCCTCAACTGCACAGGCAAAGTGATTGTCATGGGAATGGGCAAATCGGGCCATATCGGCAATAAGATTTCAGCCACCCTCGCCAGCACAGGAACGCCCGCATTTTTTGTGCATCCGGGTGAAGCCAGCCACGGCGATCTGGGTGTATTGGCCGATAACGATGTGATTTTAGCGATTTCAAATTCCGGTGAGTCGAGCGAAATCCTCACCTTAATGCCGGTCATCCAACGTATGGGCGTGCCCGTTATCGCGGTAACAGGTAAACCCGAATCGAATATGGCGCGATTATCTAAAGTACATTTATGTATTGAAGTCCCAGAAGAGGCTTGCCCACTTGGACTTGCTCCAACGTCGAGCACTACCGCGACCTTAGTGATGGGCGATGCGATTGCCATTGCGCTACTACAAGCTAAAGGCTTTACCCGTGATGACTTTGCAATGTCCCATCCTGGCGGTGCTTTAGGACGCAAGTTATTGTTAAAAGTCTGCGATGTCATGCACAGCGGTGATGACTTACCGCTCGTTAACCACGATATTTGCATCACAGAAGCTCTGTACGAAATCTCCAAGAAAGGCTTAGGCATGACGGCGATTATTGATGATCAGCGCAAGCTGGTTGGTATCTTCACCGACGGTGATTTACGCCGCGTTATTGATGCCGAAGTGAATTTACGCACGACGCCCATTGCCGATGTGATGACACGTAACTGCGTCACGATCACGGATAATGTGTTGGCCGCCCAAGCACTGCAAGTGATGGACTCAAAAAACATCAACGGATTAATTGTTATTGATAAAGACCGCCATCCTATCGGCGCTCTTAACATGCTAGACATGGTTAAAGCAGGAGTCATTTAATGCCACAGCAAGGATTTTACGGCCCAATCAGTGATGATGTGTGGCAACGCGCGCAAAAGATTAAACTGTTGATTTGTGACGTCGATGGGGTGTTTTCCGACGGCCGTATTTACTTGAGCAATAGCGGCGAAGAGCTCAAAGCCTTCCATACCCGTGACGGTTATGGCGTGCGCTCACTCCTCACCAGCGGTTTCAACCTCGCCGTGATCACAGGGCGTCAATCCAAAATCGTTGAAAACCGTATGACAGCCCTTGGTGTTACCCATATTTACCAAGGCGTAGACAATAAGTTCGAGCCCTATGAAGCATTGCTCGCACTTTATGGTGTCACCCCAGAAGAAGTGGCTTATATCGGTGATGATATTGTCGATCTCCCCGTGATGAATGTCGTCGGTTTAGCGGTCAGTGTTGCTGACGGCCACCCCTATGTACGCCAACACGCCCATTTTGTGACTACGCTCAATGGTGGCCACGGTGCACTGCGTGAACTCACAGATCTGTTACTCCTAAGTCAAAATAAATTCACTTCGGCCCATGGAATGAGTATATGAGTCGTGTGACACTCGCAATTATCGCTTTTTTTGGAACTGCACTAGCGCTTTACTGGCAGGTCCAGAACAAACACAGCGGTGATTCCGATAACAGAGTAAAAGATCAAAATACCCCAGATTTCATCGTTGAAGATCTGCGCAGTGTTGAGTTCAATGAGCAAGGACTAGTGAATAGCCGTGTGACGGCGAAACACATGGAACATTATGATTCAACGAATCAAACTTTCTTTACTCAACCTGTTTATCTTGTTTATCCAGACCAAGGTAAAGCACAATGGCAGCTCAGGGCAGATCAGGGCAAGCTAAACAAGGAAACTGGCAAGGTTGTATTAGAAAATAATGTTATTATCGATGCCATTAGCCCAGAAGAACCGATTCAGACCTTGTCCACCAGTTATCTGGAACTCGATCTCAACACTATGATAATGACCTCTGACCGTACCATTTACGTCACAGGGAAAGATTTTAATATTCAAGGCCAAGGCCTTTATGCCGACCTCAACGCGCAAGAAGTGCAATTGACCAGTCAGGTAGTAGGAACATATGAAGCAAAATAACGTATTACTTGCCAGCCTAATGCTAATTATGAGCATGAGTGCTTTCGCGAAAGTGGGCGACTTAAAGCAAGAAGTCAAAATTAAAGCTGTGAGCCAAACTGCGGATATCAAAAACAACCAGATTATCTTCTTTGGTCCGGTGGAAGTTACCCAAGGCTCAATAAAAATCCAAGCAAATGAACTGCGTGCATTTTCCGCTGAAGGTGAAAATAGCAAAACTTTAGTCGCCACAGGCAACCCTGCTACGTATAGCCAGATATTAGACGATGGCCGTCCTGCATCGGCTAGCGCGAAAGAAATTCGTTACGATATGGCAAGCCGCACCTTAACTCTGAAAGGTATGGCGTCATTAGATCAAGCAGGTAGCCAAGTTACAGGCAATTTAATCCGCTATAACATGATTCAACAGAAATTGATGGCCGAGAGTACTGGCAGTGGTGACGATCGCGTAATCACTATTATTCAGCCTGAAAACTATCAAGATGATGCTAAATCAGACGCTCCGGCGGATAAACCTGTAAAAAAGCAGGACTCTAAATGACCCAAATCACCTTAAGAGCACAAAATCTGGCGAAAAGTTACAAGAGTCGCCAAGTGGTTAAAGACGTCAGTCTGACGGTAAAAACCGGTCAAGTCGTTGGCCTACTCGGTCCAAACGGTGCAGGTAAAACCACGACCTTTTACATGGTTGTCGGGCTAGTGAAGAGCGATAAGGGACATATCTTTATCGACGATGATGATTTAACCGCAGATCCTATGCATCTGCGTGCCCGCAAAGGCATAGGTTACTTACCGCAAGAAGCCAGTATCTTTCGTAAGCTAACTGTTCATGACAACATCATGGCCGTACTGCAAACTCGTAAAGAACTTAAAAACGAAGAACGAGAAGAAGAACTAGAACATCTGCTCGAAGAGTTTCATATCACCCACATCCGTGACAGCCAAGGCATGTCATTGTCGGGTGGCGAACGTCGTCGCGTCGAAATTGCGCGGGCTTTAGCCGCTAATCCTAAGTTCATTTTGCTCGATGAACCGTTTGCCGGCGTCGATCCTATTTCGGTTATCGACATCAAGAAGATTATCGAACAACTCAAAAGTCGCGGCCTTGGCGTACTGATCACAGACCATAATGTCCGCGAGACATTAGATGTATGTGAACATGCTTATATTGTGAGTCACGGAAACCTGATTGCCGAAGGAACTCCAGCAGAGATCTTAGACAATCAGCAAGTTAGGGCTGTGTACTTAGGTGAACAATTCAGGCTATAGTTAATCGAGCGAAGCCAATGGAGGCAATTTATACCGCCATTGGGCTTCACTCAAGATAATAATAAGCGACCTCATCCAACAATAATAACGTAGGGATCAGCGGTAACATGAAAGCGTCACTCCAGCTCAAACTGGGTCAACAGTTAACCATGACGCCACAACTACAACAGGCTATACGTCTGTTGCAACTGTCGTCATTAGAACTGCAGCAAGAGATCCAGCAAGCATTAGATTCTAATCCCCTTCTCGAGCTGGAAGAGGATCAATTCGACGCCACTAAAACCCCTGTAAACCAAACGCTATCCGATACGGATTTCAGTGAATCTAGCACTCTGCCACCAGAAAAAGACAGCTCCACCATAGATACGGCAGAGTCGCTAACCAAAGAATCCATGCCCGATGAGCTCCCCATGGACACCACATGGGATGAAGTGTTTACCGCCTCCCCAAACTCAGGCCCCGGCGGCAGTCGTGAAGACGATATGCCCTTCCAAGGCGAGACCAGTGAAGGTTTGTACGAACACTTAGAATGGCAAAAAAACCTCACGCCGTTTTCTGAAACCGATTTAGCCATTGCCACCGCCATTATTGATGCCATCGACGATCAGGGCTATCTCACCCAAAGCACTGAAGAAATTCTCGAAGCCATGGGCAATCCTGAAGTTGAGCTTGACGAAGTCGAAGCCGTACTCAAGCGTATTCAGCATTTTGATCCCATAGGCGTTGCCGCCCGCGATTTAAGTGAATGCCTGCTGATCCAACTGTCGCATTTCGCCGCTGATACTCCCAACCTAGAAAACGCCCGTATGCTGATCAAAGATCATTTAGATCTGATCGCCGCCCGTGATTTTAGGTTATTGATGCGTAAGACTAAATTAAAAGAAGATGAATTAAGGGATGGTATAGCACTTATCCAAACCCTCAATCCTCGCCCAGGTTTGTTGATCACGCCCAATAATGACGAATACGTTATCCCAGATGTGTCTGTGTCGAAGAAAAATGGCCGCTGGGTCGTTGAGCTTAATCCTGACTGCATGCCAAAAATCAATGTAAATCAACATTATGCTTCTATGGCACGCAGTACCAAAAACCAAGCCGATAGCCAATTTATTCGCGGCCATCTGCAAGAGGCTAAATGGTTTATTAAGAGCTTAGAAAGCCGTAACGATACTTTGCTTAAAGTTGCTAATTGCATAGTGCAATATCAGCAAGGTTTCTTTGAGTATGGTGAAGAAGCCATGAAGCCTATGGTGCTTAACGATATTGCCGAAGCGGTAGAAATGCATGAGTCCACCATCTCACGGGTCACAACTCAAAAATACATGCATACCCCTAAGGGACTTTTTGAACTAAAATACTTCTTCTCTAGCCACGTCGGTACTGACGATGGTGGTGAGTGCTCATCCACAGCAATCAGAGCCTTTATAAAGAAACTGGTGGCAGCGGAAAACCAGAAAAAACCATTAAGCGATAGTAAGATGGCACAACTTCTGGCAGAACAAGGGATCAACGTAGCCCGCAGAACCATTGCGAAGTACCGAGAGGCTATGCTTATTCCACCTTCTAATCAGCGTAAAAGTTTATAACCTACAGTGGATATCGGAGGACGTTTCTATGCAAATAAACCTAAGTGGACACCATGTCGAAATTACCGAATCGTTACGTGCATATGTAGAAGAAAAGTTTTCAAAACTTGAACGCCATTTCGAACAGATCAATAATGTGCACGTTGTGCTCAATGTTGAGAAAATGCAACAGATTGCCGAAGCGAGAATAAACCTCATAGGTGGTGAAGTTTTTGCTACTTCAGAGCATGCTGACATGTATGCCGCTATAGACGCCCTGATTGACAAGCTTGACCGTCAGGTTATTAAACACAAAGAGAAGTTAACAAAACACTAATAATGGAACTTTGTACCATACTGCGGCCGGAGTGCACTACCTGCGCCACTCCGGGCAGCAAGAAAAAGGTACTGGAACTCATCAGCGACTTAGTCGCTGCCCAGTACCCGACCCTCTCATCTCAAGAGATATTCGAAAGCCTAGTGGCGCGCGAAAAGATGGGGAGCACAGGTATAGGTAACGGCATCGCCATTCCACATGGTCGACTAGCCGATATAGATCAGCCCATTGCCATACTAATTAAGTGTGAAGAGCCGATAGCATTTGATGCTATCGATAAGCAACCTGTTGATATTTTATTTGCACTACTGGTGCCTGCAGACCAATGTCAGCAGCACTTAAGTACCTTGTCTTGCATGGCCGAAAAGCTGAGCGACAAGCAAATATTAAAGCAATTACGCAAGACGCATGATGAAACGGAACTCTATCAGGTAATCACTGGATGAAACTGGTCATAGTGTCGGGCCGCTCAGGCTCAGGCAAATCTGTCGCCCTTAGGGTACTCGAAGATCTCGGCTATTATTGTGTCGATAACCTTCCCTTGCCATTGATTGGCAGTTTGCTTGAGCAACTCAAAGGCAGTAACGATCTCGTCGCCATCAGTGTCGACGTGCGTAACATGCCTGAGCAGGATAAGGTCTTAGTAAAACAACTCGCTAGCCTACCTCCAGATACTGAGTTAACGAGCTTCTTCCTTAACTCCAGCGATAAAATTCTGCTCAAGCGTTACAGCGAAACCCGCCGTTTGCATCCTTTGTCGAAGAGCCGAGTCTCTTTGCAAGAAGCGATAAAGCTGGAGGGGAAACTGCTCGAGCCTATGTCAAAACTGGTCGATCACTACATAGATACGTCGAATTTGAATATCTATGATTTAAGCGACCAAGTCAGACAAATTCTCCTTGGTAGTGTCGATAAAGAACTCGTGATCAACTTCGAGTCCTTTGGCTTTAAGCACGGAATGCCCACCGAAGCCGACTTTATGTTCGATGTGCGCTTCCTGCCCAATCCCCACTGGGAGTTGGCGCTGCGGCCATTGACTGGCTTAGATGAACCCGTAGCTGAGTTCTTAAATCGTCAACCACTGGTTAATAAGTTCATCTGGCAAATCGAAAACTTACTGGAGACTTGGCTGCCGCACCTCGAGCGTAACAATCGCAGTTATTTAACTGTGGCCATTGGCTGCACAGGTGGACAGCACAGATCCGTTTACGTCGCAGAGCAATTGGCCAAACGCTTTAGTAACGGTAAACATAAAGTTTATGCCCGTCATCGAGAGCTCAATAATGCCAAAGCTTGAACGTCAGATAACCATCTGTAATAAGCTCGGTTTACATGCCCGTGCCGCCACTAAGTTGGTGGTACTGGCTTCCGAGTTTGATGCGACCATCACCTTAATCCAAGGCGATAAACAAGCATCGGCCGCCAGTGTGCTTGGCTTGCTGATGCTTGAAACTGGCATGGGTAAAACCATCAAGCTTATCGCCGAAGGCCCAGATGCAGAGCCGGCTCTCGATGCCATTTGTGCCTTAATCGACGCTAAGTTTGACGAAGCCTGTTAGTTTCACTTCACACTAAGCACTTCATCGTTAGTTTCACTTCATGTCTAGTTTTAAAAACTTGCCATTCACACATGGCAAAACATTTGTCGCTCGACGATACAAGCCACAGGCGATTACACTAGCGGTCATTGCGCTGGCCTTAACCTTACCTTAGCCGTCTTAATCTATGTCATCGACTGACGCTTAGTCACCGCAAAATCCTAGCCCAACACTAAGATCTCAAACCAATTTGCCGCACAATGGAGGACAAATGCCCGTAGATAATGCAGAAAACGATCACACCGGACATAGTCTTGACCAGTTAAACCAAGCGCTTAGCAGCGGCATGTTCGTGCATGTGCGTAATATGCTGCAAAAAATGGCCGCCTCAGATATCGCGCTGATCTTAGAATCATCACCGCCAAGTGCCAGACAAGTATTGTGGCAGCTCATCGATCAGGAACAAATAGGCGACATACTCGATGAGTTGAGTGAAGAACTCAAAGACCCACTGATCCGCAGCATGAGCCCTGAGCGAGTCGCGAAAGCGACAGCAAGCATGGACACCGACGATCTCGCCTATATTCTGCGAAGTCTTCCCGACGCCGTTTACAAACAAGTGTTGCAGTCGATGACGGAGCAAAATCGCCTGAGGGTAGAACAAGCCCTATCTTATCCAGATGAGACCGCCGGCAGCTTGATGAATACAGATACAGTCACCTTAAGACCCGATGTGAATATCGATGTGGTGCTGCGCTATCTTCGGCAAAGGGGCAACCTACCCGACACCACAGATACCTTATATGTGGTCGACAAACAGGACAAAGTCCTTGGCGGTGTTAGGCTGGCAGATCTGCTGACTTGCGCGCCAAGCACCACAATTCGCAATATCATGGATCCCAATATTCAAAGTATTCCGGTGAGCATGTCCGACAGCGAAGTCGCGCAGAAATTCGAACGCAATGACTGGGTATCGGCACCTGTCGTCGACAGTGATGGTAAGCTACTCGGACGTATCACAATCGATGACGTAGTCGATGTTATCCGCGAAGATGCTGAACATTCCATGATGGGTATGGCGGGGATGGACGGAGATGAAGATACCTTTGGTCCTGTGCTAAAAAGTACCCTACGTCGCTCGCTCTGGCTTACTATAAACTTATTCGCCGCCCTGCTTGCCTCGTCGGTCAGCAATATGTTTGAAGGCACTATTGAGCAATTTGCCACTATCGCCATCTTGATGACAATTGTCCCTAGCATGGGCGGTGTTGCCGGTAATCAGACCTTAGCGCTCGTGATCCGCGGTATTGCTTTAGGCCATATCGGCCAAAGCAACGCTCGCTGGCTTATCGGTAAAGAGCTATCGATTGGTTTTCTCAATGGCTTGATGTGGTCGATTTTAGTCTTTGTCGCCGTGTGGCTATGGAAGGATGATATGGCACTGGCGGGATTAATTGGTAGCGCTATGCTGATCAATATGACAGTAGCTGGGCTTGCAGGTGCGAGTATTCCATTGATTTTAAAACGACTTAAAATCGATCCTGCCCTCGCTGGCGGTATGGTGCTCACCACAGTCACTGACGTGGTTGGCCTGTTCGCCTTCCTCGGGTTAGCGACGCTCTACCTGATGAACTAACGCTTTAACAGTTTGAGCTAATAACAAAAACGGCACCTCAAAGGTGCCGTTTTTTATCCCGCAGGAAAACTAAAGAAGGCTATTTTGCCGGAGGTTGGAAACCATAACTGCTCAAAATCGCTTGGCCTTTGGTCGATAGAATAAACTCAGCTAACGGCTTAGCGACAGTATTAGCGCCTTGTAAAACCAGTAAACCATAGTCGGCACCCACGGCGAGTTCCTGCGGTAAGTCGATGATTTGTAAACTCGGCACTTCTTTTTTAGCCAGCACAGCATTAGTGCAATAGGTTAAAAAGATATCCGCTTGCTTGTTTTCCATTACCCAGCCATAGGGGTTACGATCCTTAGGCGATTTAACGCTCTCAGGGCCGCCCGTCAGTTGTAATGCCTTGGTCTCTAACGCGGCTTTCGCATTAGGTTTTACCACTTCGGCCTTAGCAAAAACGGCCCAGGCATAATCACCCGCGGGGTCGGCTTTCGGGGTTGAGGTGCCGACTTTAACCTTAGGATCTAACAAGGTATCGAGTAAGGTCGCACTCGTCACCTGAACTGTGTCTTGAGCAACAGCGCAGAGTTGATTACGGGCAAACATTTGCACCGCTTCGCCCTGACCCGAATCCACTAATGCCTGTGGATGTTTCATATTCGCCGAGGCAAAGATATCGACTTTCTCGCCCTCTTGAATGCGCTTTAACAATAAACCTGAGGGCGCATATTGCGCTACAACACTTATTTGCGACTGTGCTTGATAAGCAGCAATAATATCACTCATCGCAGCCTTTAAACTGCCTGCGGCGCGCAGTTCTATCGGCGCGGCTCCTGTGGTCACTTCGGCTTTCATCGGCACTCCTTGTACAGCAGTCACCATGATGACAGGACTTAAACTCAAGGCTACTAACACATTTTTGCTTATCATAGTCATATTCTCCTTTAGGCACTAAAAGTCATTCTTGTGACTTATCCCCATACAGAACGTGAAATCGATAAAGGGATCAAGCTGAACTCATCCCAAGGTAATTAGCAGTGATATGTTTGTGGTGCAGGTCACTCAAGGTGCGCTTCATAAAGGACAAATTGTCTAATTGAAGCACGGCAAGCTAATCACTCAATTAGCCCACCACTGAAAACAAAAAAGTCGCCCCTGGCGACTTTTTCAGCGAGAACTTTGTGCTTAGACCAGACTATTTACCTGTTGGTATTAGTACGATCTCAACGCGGCGGTTTTGTGCTCGGCCATTTGCATTGGCATTTGATGCAATAGGACTCGCTTCACCCATACCTTTTGATTTTACACGGGCAGAGGCAACGCCTTTACTCATCAAGTAATTACCCACTTCGCTAGCACGGACCTGTGACAGACGTAAATTATAAGAGTCTGAACCACTGCTGTCGGTATAACCTAATACGTTAAGCTGCGTTTTGCTGTATTCCTTGGCCACAACCGCCACTGAATTCAGCACGCGTTTAGCACCGTCACTTAACTCGGTTTGATCTACGCCGAAGGTCACTTCATTAGGCATATTCAAAATGATGTTATCGCCGTTACGGGTCACACTCACGCCCGTTGAGGCTAATTGTTGGCGTAATTTGGTCTCTTGCACATCCATGTAATAACCAATACCACCACCGACTGCAGCGCCCGATGCAGCACCAATTAAGGCACCTTTACCGCGGTCGCTCTTGCTCGAAGATACCACCCCAATTGCGGCACCCGCGACGGCACCAATCAATGCGCCACTGGTAGCTTTAGCGGTTTGTTCTTCGTTTGAATAGGGATTGATTGTTGTACAACCCGATGCAACTAGCGCGGTCGTCAATACCACTATGGCTAACAGGGATGGTTTAGATTGCACTGCCTGAAAACACTTCATCATTTATAACCTCTTTATATGATTGATGACTGTGAATACCGCTCAAAAGGGCAAGAAATATCACGTCCATTAGGTAATACGAATGACCTAGGGATTGCCACAAAGCAGGCAGTATATAAGCAATTGCGCTGGAGACAATCCTTTATCCATCTTCAATTATGCTAATCCAGATTTTAGTCAGCAAAGATACAGATTTCGGGCTTCAATCATGGCTTGTACCGCCCAATTTCATATCAAGTCTATGGCACCGAAATAGTGCACCTTGCACCTTTATTGGCAGCACTAAAAAATAACGCCGTTTTAATCGAAGGCGCAATGCAATGATTTAAAAGGTTAAAATGAAAATTAGAATATTGGCACGAATTTTACATACTACTAAGTGAGTAGACAGTCAGACGCGGTAAACATCGCCGAAAAACTAGAGTCGACTTCAACTGGATTAATCCAAATTAAATGGACCTATCGAGACAGAAAATGGGCTCGAGTATTTAGGGTCATAAAGGAGGAAGTATGAAAACGGTCATGAACTTTATCGCACTATGTCGCCACGAATGGATTTGTCTGCGCCATCTAGGTCTGAGCCAGTGGGATTTAGAACAGCGTCACTATCATCAATAAAAGGCAGCGCAAACGGTCATATTTTGGTTAGAAGGCAGTAAAAGAGGGAACGCTCATGGGAATCGCAGAAAATAGTCTCAAGCTACATGTTATCACCGAGGTTAAAGTACAAGGTCGCTTACTGTCGGATGTTGCACGTCAATACGGTTTATCTGCCAAGGCAGTCTACCAATGGGTGCGAGAAAGCGATCTGCAACCCCAGCAAAGAGAATGCGCATTAATGAGTGAGATTGCCCAGCTACAGAAAAGAATTAAACAGCTCAATCATGAGCTACGCACGATAGGTTAAGTGCTGCATGGCAATTGAGTGCCTGTACAACAAGCTAAACGTGCCCGAATAGACAAGGCCGGACGAGATTGCATA
The DNA here is from genome assembly GCF_013248875.1 of Shewanella sp. DC2-4. Lineage (NCBI taxonomy): Bacteria > Pseudomonadati > Pseudomonadota > Gammaproteobacteria > Alteromonadales > Shewanellaceae > Shewanella > Shewanella sp. DC2-4. The sequence continues at coordinate 3,674,251 of NZ_JABRVR010000002.1, forward strand.
TCGCCCTGCTGATAACGCTAACGATGTAAAAGATGTGCTAACAACAATAATAACAGCGCCCTTTTTAGTCCGGCCTTGTCGTCCAAATTGATGAACCCAGCGAAGATTGGGAAATAGTATTAACAGCAACAAACGGATAGGGACAATGCAAGAGTTTCGGCAAGACTAGGGAGGGAGTTATCTCCCCCAAGATCAAATATGTGAATTGTGCTCCCCCAAGTCATGAACATATTTCTCTCTCTGGCCTTGTCATTTTATTCACAGGATCAATGATGATCCAGCACTGCAATGAGTGTGGTGCGCCAAGGAAGGCCGTGATTGGTATTACATAGATTGACTGAAGAGTGACCAAGGTTTCGGCAAGGATTGAGGGAGTTATCTTCCCCAAAGATTAAATATGTGAATTGTGCTCCCCCAAGTCATGAACATATTTCTCTCTCAACTCTTGTCCTTTTATCACACTGTTCGATGATTGCTAGCTTGTTTGTAGCAACAAGGATGGCCCCAGCTTCCATCGGGGATTAAGCCAAGGATTGGCTAACGCCAAAAATTAAATAACAATAATAAAATCAACAACAAAAATAATAATTTCACTTAATTTTTAGCATAAAAAAGACGCTACTTTGAGCGTCTTTTTTATGGGTGAAAAACAACGACTGACGATTAATAGTCTTCTTCGTTTGCCTCTTGGATCCGCTGCTTACGCTCTTGTGCCTCTTCAAAGGCTGCTTGGATTTCTTCCAAGACCGCACTAACATCGGCTTCGACCAGCACTTCGGTAAACTCACCCGTTAATGGCGTTTCAGGCTTCAATTCACCGGCTTCAAACAAGGCCCAAATTTCTTTGGCGTATTGTGTTTTTAGCAGCTCAGGAGCATACAAACCATAGTATTGAGTCATGTTATTCACATCACGCGCTAACATCCATTTAGCATGGTTATTTGCAGCGGCATCGACGGCCTGAGGTAAGTCGATAATCACTGGCCCTTCACTGTCAACTAACACGTTAAACTCAGACAAGTCACCGTGCACTAACCCCGCACAGAGCATACGTTTAACATAGGTCATCACCAACGCATGATCCTTCAAGGCTTTTTCTGCCGACATACTGACATCGTTTAATCTCGGCGCGACATTGCCCTCGGCATCCGTCACTAACTCCATCAGCAACACGCCATCAAAACAGCCGTAAGGTGTTGGCACCCGCACACCTGCATTCGCTAAACGGTAAAGTGCTTCAACTTCAGCATTTTGCCAAGCTTCTTCCTGCTGATCGCGGCCAAATTTAGACCCTTTTTCCATCGCGCGCGCACGACGACTGTTACGGACTTTTCGGCCTTCTTGATATAACACAGCTTGCTTAAAACTGCGCTTGTCCGCTTCTTTATAGACTTTGGCACAGCGGATATCATCACCACTGCGTACAACGTACACAGTCGCTTCTTTACCGCTCATTAACTGGCTAATGACCTCATCGACCAGTCCTTCATCAACCAGGGGTTGGATTCGTTTCGGAGTTTTCATAGCGCCCTTATACCTTACTTAGGCATGATATGGAATACTGCGGGCAAATCTTCATACAAAAGCGGTCTCCAGCGGAAGTTTGATGAATATAGTTTAGGATTATTAAACGAATTTTAAGTAAAAACTAATGCACTTGCGTGTTAAACACAATACCAGATTTACTCAGCGCGTTGGCAAAGAAAGAGACTGAAAATACCGCTTTAACTAAAAGAATATTCTTTTATGCTCACCCCAGTAAAACCAGACTCAAAACGACAAGCCATATTCCGCGCCGAATATGCCAATCCAAGCCAGTTGAAATAATACCCATAGCTAAATTGGTGCAGGAACTTAACTCAAACAAACAAGGCAATCACACTGCCCACGGTCGCCGCCGCTTTCAATATTTGGCCTGCACTGTAATAAGTGTCGTTTGAACTCTTAACGTCATCTACATCATCCGCACTAGGCTCAGGTATTTTACTCCTTGCATTGCCATCAAAACTGACCTCAGCTTTGGGAGCCGCCAGCCCTAATGCACCATAGGTAAAGGATTTAAGTCCGCTTGGCTCGGCGGTATCAAGGGATTGATGAGCCGACTTAACTGCTGGTAATGAAGCTGAATACGCAGATGAAATAAGTGAAATCATAGCGAGCACCAAAGCAGACATTTAAAGTGTTAACCGCAAACTAACACAATATCAGCTGGTTATCATGCATTCATCCGCTAAACTGTGATGGATTTTGCCCAACAAAACGCATCTATTACAGTATAAATAGCGGTATATATAGCTAGATCTCCCCCATAAGAGCCTTTATCCTAAACGCCACAACATATAGAGAACTTATCCATGCACTATCCCAGCATTTTCCTCGCACTTTCAGTCCTATCCCTGACTCAATGCAGCAGCTTATCGATTGAAGAATGCGCCAATAGTGATTGGTTTGCCCTTGGGCTTGCCGATGGCAACCGTGGGACAAGTTCTGGGCAATTAAATCAATATCAAAAAGATTGTCGTGAATTTAATCTCAGTGTCGATACAGCGCAATGGAAACAAGGATACCAGCAAGGGTTAGCCAGTTACTGCGTGCCAGAAAATGGCTACCGCGTAGGCTTAGCGGGAGAAAGTTATTATGGGGTTTGCAGTAATAACCAGTTTGTTGAGCGCTATAACCAAGGCCATCAACAATACCTGACCAACAAACGTTTAACTGAGATTGCCGATCGCTTAAATACCATAGAGAGAGAAATAAGCAGTCTTGATGGCAAGATCAATAATCTCACCGACAAGGCTGACTTATTGAAACAGAAAAACAGCCTACTCAACGAAAAAAACCAACTGTTAGATGAAAGATCTCGCCTACGCAGACCTGATATGCGCTTCGAATTTAGATTTTAAGCCATAAAAAAATACTGAACCCAATAAGGACTCAGGGCGTTAGCTTCGCAGCTCGTTATTTTTGCGGTATTCCACTACTTGTAACCTTGAACATTTGACCCAAAGCGACCAATTTAGACTTTCTAAACGCAGGCGAGCGCAGAAAAAACACATAGTAAAGTAGGCTAGCGGACGTCCATGCTATGGCTAAACTCCATAAATCATGACTCAAGAAGTGGGCGCCGCGTAACTCTTGGCCAATGCCAAATACTAGGCCTAAACTCAAACCAAAGATTAATCCAAACTTAGCTAAATGCGGGCGATACTCATGCAGCACGTAATACAAGGCAACCCAAGCAAACCCGCCGCTGGCATGGCCACCAGGGAAACATTGACCAAACTCAGCACTTTTAGGTAAACGAGAAAACAAGGATGAATGTATCATCTGGCCGCCAAACTCAATCACATCCCACGGGCAGGTCATGTGAGTAACGCTCTTGCCTATTCGGACCAGCAACACACTCGCCAATACGCTACTAAATAGGTAAATCAGGCCCTTACGGTACGGTTTTACCCTGTCACTTCGAAAACTAAAGGCAATGCCGACTACGACACTCACCGCCAGCAAGATGACAAAGTTACGCCCAGTGACATGCAGTAAATCTTCGGTCAACCAATATCCTCTCAATGGCCAAGAGTCGATACCCCCTTGCCAATGAAATAACAAAGTCGCGACTTTCATATCAGCGTGAGTCCATTCAAGCCCCACTATGATCACTGCAAACACTAAAAGCGGCGTAATTAAATGCCCCTTAGCAAAATCCATAAATGTCATCATAACTTTATCTTTCAGATAGTTACTCACTAATAAATCCAAAAATCAGAACATTTAGTGTTAGAGTACCGTTGAATTCTTACCTAACACTTAAGAGATCTAACAGCGCAGCATTTAAGATAGAACCGAGATTTTGCAGTAACTAAATTTACCGAAAAGACTCACATCATGAGTAAAAAGACTATAGTTTATGAATAGTATCGCGCCTCTAGGACTGAGCATTCATGCCATACAACCTCGCCATTAACCAGTCTCAAAAAGATCGTTTATTTGCCGACATTGCTATCGACACAGACAAAATCGTTGTTCCCCAAGAAATGGTTGATAACTGGCAACAAACCTTAGATTTGCTCTCTGAATTAGTCGACACCCCCGCCGCTTTGATCATGCGTGTCCATCAAACCGATATTGAGGTCTTTACCTCGAGCCGCACCCAAGGTAATCCCTATAAAAAACATGATAAAGACAGTTTAGGCCACGGGCTTTACTGCGAAACAGTGATCAAAGAAGGTAAGGAACTCCACATTCCTAACGCCCTAAAGGATAAAAACTGGGACAAAAATCCTGACATTAAACTCGGCATGATCGCATACTGTGGTTTACCTTTACGTTGGCCAGATAGCAGTGCCTTTGGCACTATCTGCATGCTCGATAGCCAAGAGCATAATTACCCCCAATCTTTTCGCAGCTTACTCGCTCGGTTTCAAAATGGTATCGAAGCTAACCTAGTCACCCTTTATCAACAGGCTAAGCTACAACTGCACAATCAGCAGCTAGAGCAAAAAGTACAACAGCGCACCCATGAACTCGCCGAACTTAGCGGCAAGCTCATCAAAGAAATCGAAAACCGCACCTCCACCGAAACCTCACTGGAATACCATAAAAGCTATGATCCACTGACGGGATTACCCAATCGCATCAATTTGATTAATAGTCTGTCTATCATGCTCGAAAAAGTGAATCGCAAAGAAAAGATTTCAGTACTCTATCTTGGGCTGCGCAATTTCAAATCCATCAACGACAGTTATGGTTACCTGATTGGCGATAAAATTCTCACTATTCTCAGCCAACGTTTACAGCACTATACCGATGAAAACACCTTTATCGCCCGCATCGCTGGCGCCGAATTTGTGATTATTCAAGCCCACAAACCTTCGAATAACGAAACCAATAAACTCATCAATAAAGTGCTTAACTGCTGTAACACGCCCTTTGGTGTGGCTGATTTTGTAATCACGATTCCCTCGAGCATGGGCATAGCACAAGCGCCTATGGATGGTATCGATGCCGCTATCCTGCTGCAAAAAGCCGGAGCTGCCATGACGATAAGCAAGGCTGATGGCTCAACTCACAGCTTCTTTAATCAAGATACGCAAGCCGCTTTAAACCTACGCTATCAACTGGAATCCCACTTGGTCGATGCACTGAACAAGAACGAGTTAAGCCTGCATTACCAACCCTTTATTAACTTAAAGACGAAGCAAGTGATTGGTGCCGAAGCCCTGCTGCGCTGGCATAATCCCATCCTTGGCAATGTCGCCCCAGACAGATTCATCGCCTTAGCTGAACGTAATGGCCAGATTATCGATATTGGCAATTTTGTATTGCATACCGCGCTGTCTCAGGCGGCAAAATGGTGTCGCGAGGTAGGCCAAGAGTTTAAAATCGCCATCAATATTTCCCCTTTGCAAATGCGCAATCCCCGCTTTAGCGAACACATAGCCGACTTACTCACCCTCTATCAATTGCCCCCCACCGCCCTAGAACTTGAAATTACCGAAGGCATGCTGATGCAGGATGAACACATTGCCCACAATGCCATCCAAAAACTACAAGAACTCGGTATCCGCATCTCCCTAGATGATTTTGGCACAGGCTACTCATCCTTAAGTTATCTACAAAAATACTCTTTCGACACCTTAAAAATCGATCGCTGCTTTATTAGTAAACTCGAAGAAAACGAACAAAATAGAGAGTTAACAAAGGCAATTATTGCCATTGGTAAGAAACTGGACTTGGAAGTGATCGCCGAAGGCGTAGAAACCCTAGAACAAGATGCCTTTATTCGTCATGAGGAATGCGACTTAGGCCAAGGCTATCTCTACGGTAAACCCATTACCGCAATACAGTTTGAGCAGGCATTTATCCATAAAAAAGAGCATTAATTTCATCCTTAATGCTCTTTTTTATTTCGCGAATTAAAACCGACTGAATAATGCTACGTGAATAGTCATTTCCACAGAATGTTATAACTCACATTTGTACAAAAGTGAGCTAGTTTTTTTACTCTAATTCGTGGAGTTCGGATTAAAATTTCTATGGGTTATCACCTTACAAACGCAAGCCAACTGTTTTACGTCCGTTTAAGCAACTTATTATGTTCTCTTGCTAACCACCACAAAAATAAGATTGCTTGTAATCCCGAAATACCTGCATAAAACAAAAAAAATTCAATTTTCATAGAAGGTAGTGAAATCAGAATACCGAAAGCTAGAATCCCTAAAAAATAACACCATTTATTCTGATTAAAGAACTTTACTGCCACCCAATGCACAGGAAAGCCAATTAACATCCATCCAATAATTGAGAATATAAAATAGAACACTAAAACAAAACGTATTGATCCATAGAAGTATTTAAAATCCATTGTTATTAAGTCAGATTCATTACTCCAGTAAAACAGCATAATTGGAACAAAACATATTGCTATAGCAATAAACACGGCTCGTAAAAAGTGCTCCAAATTCACAACCTCTCCCTGAGAACATAACGCCGCAAGCGGCGAGCGTTAGCGAGTCCAGCACCGAAGGTGCGATGCTGACTTGCCTTGTTAACTTTTTGCATACTCTACAACTAAAGACAGCGGGAACAAAAAAATAGCTGCCAACAAGAAATAACAACAAAGATAAAACACTCCGTAATAAACTGAATTTGTTATCTTACAAGCTAACTCCAATCTACGGGTGCCTAGCAGAGACGGAAAATAACTAGAGAACAGATTAATCGCATCAGCATTCTCTTCAAATAGTTTCACTAAGAAAAGCCTTAGCGTTGTGATAGTCATTACCATCCCTGCAAGGACAAAGGTTAAAAATAATAACCACTCAGCCATTTCAAAAGCTGTAACACCAACGAATGCAGCAAGAACAAGTAACATAGTGCCGATAACCCACCAGCGATAATAGCTTGCCGCCTTTTTTGTAAGGGCCTGATAGCAAAATTTAAGCGGTGCTTGAGGGTGCATAGTTCTTCCATAAAGTTAACGCCCGCAGCACGCGCGGCTTTGTAGTGAAGGCGGAGCTGCAACGAAAAGGCCGTCGCTGTGCCTGCGATTGTTAGGCATTTCTACTTCCGGCCCCTCGAAATATAGTCGGCATATTCATCTTGAATCATAAACTCGTTCAATAACCTTTCAGATGATCCTGCGAATCGTTGCTCAATAAACTCTATCGCTTGGCCAAATGAAGTGAATGATTTGACCTCATTGGCATCCTCTAGCTCTAGGTCTGGATCTAGTGGACCAAACTCATAAATATTAAGGAATGATTCATCACCCAAATCAGCAGTTTCGTAAACTGAAACATCTATTTCGGATTTGGGACCTCGAACGCTTAGCCACTGAATACCAGCACGGCCATCCCGTTCACAGCCACCAAGAAAGCACTCAACTGCTTTCCCTCGCTTAAGCGCCGACTCGGCTTCTTGAAGATTAAGGTATCTACGGCTCATTGTGTATGACTAACGCCGCGCAGCGGAAAATTTGTCCGACAGCAGCGCCTTGTTAACTGCAGAACTCAATTCTATAGCCTCTGGCTGTACTGTATTTTAAATCATTAAATGTGTCGCATATAACGGAACCATCAAAGAAACTAGATGCTTCATTTGTTTTCCCTTTAGTTCCGAGACCAAGTACAAGCCGCTGCAGCACTGGCAAACTATTATTTAGCTCAGAAAACAATACAGGATCTATCTTCGAATTAATTACAGCCAATTCGTTAATTGAGCTGCCTTTAATACCTGACAAAGAGGAAAGTCCATTCATGGTATCCATGACCAAGCTCTTAAGGTGCTTTAAATTGGAAACATCTGGAATGGATGTAACTTGCTTTAGAGTACTTAAATGCAATATCTCAAGAGATGTCAGGTTTTCCAGGGCACTTAGGTCGTGTAATTTCTTTACCCAAAGTATTTCTAGGCTTGTTAACTTAGATAATCCTTTAATAGCATTTAGGTCTTCAAATGTGCCGAAACCCAAATATAAACTTTCTAAATTACTCAGACTAGCAACATGCTCTATTTGTTTTTCTTGATACCCTGAAAGGGTTAGGTCTCTAAGGCTAGTGAGCGTAGCTATAGAATCGATATCTTTCTTATTTTTGACCAAACTCAGAGAATTTAACTTATTCAGATCTGATAGAGGCCTTAAAGATACAGTTTTTTTATTAAGCTCTCCCAGACTCAAAAACTCTATTTCGTTTACATGCTCAGCAATAGCATCAATACTTGTTAGCGCAGGAAGAAAAATCTCTAAAGCTCTAATGCCCGAATAGTGTTTCAGGAAATCTAAACTGTAATCGTTACCCGCAGACCATGTAGGACCCAAAGCACCACCTAAGTATGATAGAGATATACCATCGATTTTTCCTTGGCGTATTTCATCCGCGATAGATGAATGTTCTTCATCGCTCAAATTGTCGGCTATCTTTTTTAGTTTTATGTGCATAATCTCAATTCTAGGTAGCAGTTAACGTCTTAGTATTTATGCGCTGCGCTGTTTGCAGGGCATCAATCGCTTGTTGACTAAATCTCAAATATGGCCACTGCCACATCCATGTAAATGGGTATAAATAATGCTATAGGAATTTGCTTTTTTGCGGTAGCGGTTTTTTATACAGTTTGATGGATAATCACTTGATATCGTTTTAGCTTTCTCATTTTTCGCGCTTATTTTTTGCTGATCAATCGCTATCTAACGACTCAAAACTCCAAGGAATACACCTCCACTCGGAGTTGCCGCAGGGCGAATAGAGCTCTTGATTTAATAAAGAGTGCGTGAGTTCGGTCATGGATGACCGACTAGCTTTCGCAGGGGCTGGGGCGAATGAAAATCGGTGATTTTCGCGCTTATGAGCGAGAGGCAGGGACTGCCGAACTGGAGGGATTTACATGGATGTAAAGCGCATCCTTCGGAAGCGATAGCAAATTTGCCAATGAGCACAAGGAGCTTTCAACTCCGTTGGGGGCGTATTGGAGCATCCAAGGGCGAAGGCCTACGGCCGCTTTGAGCGCGAGATATGGATATCGAGCTGGCTATTTAACATAGACGTTTTTGATAGGACGAGCAGTCCTCCTTGGTCGGGTGTGGGGTGAAGCCCCACGACTTTGATTTTGATTAAAGCATTCAAACCACGAAACACACTTTGGGGCAATAGCTTCTAGCTAAAGGAAATCGTTAGGATTATTAAAGCAGCGACCATCACCATAGGGTCGCGGCTTTAAATCTCACTCATAGGGATAGGGAAACGAGACTAGTCTGCTTTAATAACGGCTTGTGTCAGTATTTCTTGGTCATTCTTAAACACCACTAGCTCGCCTAGAGGACTATCGCTGCCGCCTAAGACGGTGACATAACAATAATACTGGTATGGGCCGCTGCGAAATTGGTATGAATGATTCCCTCCACTGCCATCAAAAACGAGTTTGCCTTTATTCAGCACTAAATCTGGCTTTTCACTCAATGCCTTACCCTTTGCCCATGCGGCATAGCGGTATTGGCTGTTCCCCATATCATCGACACGAATGGTAAACTTGGCGGTCTCCCAAGATAACGCTGGGCTGACAAACTCACTCACACTCGGATGTAATGCCGTTTGTTGCTTAGCAATAAGCTCTGCTTTCAGTTTTGCCTCTACCGGTGTTTGATAGTTAATGGCGATGATCTTGCCATCAAAATCCAGCCACACAACACCGCTACCGAGCATAATGCCGCGCCAGCCCATCGTCTGCCAATCGGCTTCAATCTTAGAATGGGCGATCTGCTCAAGCAGCTTAGGATCAAAAACCTGATCGAAACGTGCGATCATTTCCTGCGTATTTTGAATCGCGGGGATCGGATATTCACGTTTAAGTGGGTAAGCCACACGCTTAGCAATCGCCTCAAGATCATTGGCCTTGGCGGCGTCGATAAGCCCTTGCACCAGAGGGATGTATTCCTGTGGCATGGCTTCATCAGCGGCGTTTGCATTGATGCTTAAACCCATAACGCTGAATATTAACGCCGCAGAAAACGCGATATTCATCAGTGTAACTTGGCTGAAAACAGCTAATTTGCTTCCCTTGAGTCGTGAGGCGAATGGCATCTTTATCCCTTACTCCAAATGTCTCTGCTGAGACTAAAGGCCAAGAATACCATAAGTGCCTCAGACTAAAACCTAAGGTGATTTACACTGCGCCTGACTAAGCGGTTAATAATAGGTTTGAGTAAATCGCCAAGGCTACTGACATAAAGATGACACCAATAACCGCATCGATAACCGGTGTTAGTCGCTGCAATTTAAGTTGCACCTGCGCCTTTGACAACATTACCGCTAAAAAGCCAAACCATGCCAATGACAAAGACAACAACAAAATAGCGGAAGCGATTTTAGTGCTCGTTGTAACACTTGGGGTAATCAAGGCCGAAAACAGGGTTAAGAAAAACACTAATGCTTTCGGATTCAATAGATTGGTATAAAGCCCAGTCAAAAAACCTTGCCTGCGTGACATAGCGCCACCTAAGCCACCAGCAACAGACGCCACGCCTTCAACGTCACCAGCGCTAATAACAGCATCATCATTTGTCCCTGCATGGACTCTAGCGCTCATTTTACGTTTAGCGAGTATTGCAAGACCGGCACGCAGGGCACCAAACCCCATCCAAGCGAGGTAAGAAGCACCCACAATTTGCACTAAGAGATACAGAGTGTGTGAACTCTTAATAAGTAGACTCACACCGGTAAGACTCAAAATCGTATGAGCTAAAATGGCTATTGAAATCCCTACGGCTGCGGCAATTGCCGTGCCTCTAGGCTGCTGAGTGGCAATCTTCACCATAATAGCGAAATCGGGTCCGGGACTGATTAAAGCAACAGCATGGATTACAGCCAAGGTAAGTAATAAAGATAAATCCATAGATATGCGGCTCCACAAAAAAGGTTAATAACGATAACTGAGGCAGCCAGTATGGCAATTTGTCGCAGCGCTGAATTGTAATAAATTGCACTATTTCAGTGTTTTTTAAAAACCAGCGGCGTCGAAAGACGGGGGGAAATTAGAGCATACGCCGCTGAAATTGCACTGGCGATAATAGGAATGCCTGCTTAAAAGCTTTGTTTAAATGACTTTGATCGAAAAATCCGAACTGCTGCGCCACATCCGCCACTAAAGCGCCATGACTTAAGGATTTTTTCGCCAACTCTAAGCGCACCCGTTTAAGGTACGCATGGGGAGTCATCCCTGTTGCCTGTTTAAATTGCCGCAAAAACTGAAACTTACTTAAATTCACTTCATTGGCTAAGGTTTCAAGTTGAGTATTATGCCAAGGCTCATCGTGAATTCGCTGTTTCACTAAGCTCACCTGCAACTTAGATAACCCGAGTTGTTCACTCGGCTTAGATAGGCAAGATGAAATACCGCTTGGGTAACGCTCCAGCAGCAGATGAATAAAATTCAGTAAGTGGGACTCACCCGCAAGCGCACTGCATTGGCCTTGAATTAATAGCTCGTGTAGCTGAATAAAATATTGATAAAGCGTAGGGTCATCAACCATAGGCGCGCTGAAAAAGTGCTCCTTCAAACCCAGTTCTTGGCTGACTTCATTCATGTATTCCACAGGGATCGACATCACTTTCACCTGATAACCGTCGGCATCGCGGCTCTGACCATCGTGGGTTTCGTCGGGATTTAAGGTCGATAAACTATGCTGACCAAGCTGATAACTGCTGCCCTTATTCACAAACTGCTGCGCACCTTGAGTGACTACGCCTAAGTGGTAATCCAGATGCACATGTTTATCAAAACTGAAATGCGTAAATTCCGCCTGACTCAGTTCTATGCCTGATAAGCTAGGATGACGCCAATAATTAATGTTTTCAATGGGTGTTGCAGTACTCATAACTCGCGGCGATTACCTATAGCATCAGCTGTAAAACAGGGGGAAACTCAGATCGACTCGTCCTCATTCTAGCCTCCATTGTCAGCGCGGGAATAGTAAATTATTGCAGCCACATAGTTTGAAGCGATTTGGGCTTAGATTAGTGCTTAAATTAGCGCTTAAATGAGTGCAGCAGAAAAAAGCGCCCAACTATCTGGACGCTTAATGAGATACATTTTTGCTCGGCGACATACGTAATAACCTTCGATATCGCCTTAACCGATGAATACCACTAGAAATGATAACTCACGCTGACTCTCACCATTCGTGGCTCAACAGGATGATAATGCTGATCTTCAACCCCTTCGGCTGCTTCGCCGGGCAAACGAGAGGCATAAAAATAATCTATGTCGTGATCTTTACTATCAAACACATTGAGCAGCTCAAGCTTAGTATCGAAGCGGCGGAACTCGTATCCTAATGCGAGGTTAACTAATGTGGTCGCATCAGCCTTGTGGTCATTAAAGCTGTCGAGCACCCGCTCGCCAAGGTGCCGCACGCGTACACTCGAATACAGGCCATCGCCGTCGGGTCGATAGGTGATGCCCGCACTGGCAACAAAGGGAACTGCGCCATCGATATACTTGCCCTCTTCAAATTCATTTTCAGTAAATCTGGCGTTAGTCCACGCTAATTCCATATCGATACTGATTGCCTCATTCAGCCAATAATAAGCCGTTAATTCAGCACCATAACGTTCAGATGCACGACTCGGCTCAGTGTTACCCGCATCGCCCACAAATACTAATTCTGAATCTAGTTGCAGATACCAGACCGCAGCAGAGAAATTAATAAAGTCTCTGTCATAGTATTTCACCCCAAATTCGCCGCCATTGGAGCGCACGAGCAGATCGACTTTTTCGACCTCATCGCCACTCACTGGGTCAACCTTAATCGTCGCACCGCGGGCATCGTTCGAATGTAGCCCTTGGCCTGCATTAACATATAACTCAAGATTATCGCTCCACAAATAAGAAGCGCCGGCTTTGAGGCTGAACATACCATCGGACGCATCGCCACTGTTAAGCGGATTATCACTGTCGACCTGCACATCAAAATAATCGTAACGCAGCCCAAGATTAAAACGCCATTGCTCAGCTGGCAGCCACTCAACTTTGCCAAAGATGCCACTCGATAACTCTTGCACTTCATCAAGCCTTACCGTATTCAGCCGTTGTCGCGCCTGAGTGTTATACAAACCCACTGCGCCAATATCGTCATAACGCACATCGCCGCCCACACTGTAATTCAGTTGAGTGCCACCAAGTGAAGTTTGCCAATCACGCTTAAGATCGCCGCCCCAAATCGTGCGTTCATCGACTTGTTCAAACTCATCACCATTGATGGGATCGTTTAAGAAATAGGTAAAATTAGAGAATAAATTCATAGTCGAGCGAATGGCGTAGACATTTCCCTGCCAATCACCCGCATCGTAATTAGCTGAAACGCTATAACGGTTAGATTCACCGCCGACGTCTTTATCTAAAGATCCATAAAAATCAATTAATCCAGAATCCACCGCACGGGCGGGGATCTGATCCGCCGAATTCCAGCTGTTGTCGTAGGCCATCATAGTGACGCTTAAGTCCCCCTCACCCAGCCGAGTTAAATAACGCCCGACGACACTGATCTTACTCACATCCTCATCAATATCCGTCCACGGGCCATCATAGGTTTGTGCCTCACCACCCCAAATAAAACGCCCCATGTCAGTGTTTAACTCCTGAGTCGCCACGAGTCGCTGGTAGCCATATTCACCCAACGTCACCCCAACTTGGTTATGGGGGAGTTGATCAGCCAGCAGTAATTGCGCAGCACCCGCGCCAGAAAAATCGGCCACCTCAGGATAATAAGCGCCTTTGGCATAACGGATCTCGCCTATAAGTTCAGGGATCAAAAAGTTAAGATCCGTATAACCCTGACCATGCCCATGGGTTCGCATATTCACAGGCATACCATCGACTCGAGTATTAAAGTCTGTGCCATGATCCAAATTAAAGCCGCGTAAGAAATACTGATTCGCTTTACCCGAACCACTGTGCTGAGTGACTATCATCCCAGGAACAAATTCGAGGATTTCGCCGGTTCGTAATAGGGGTCGACTCTCAATTTCTGCCGCACCGACTATCCCCTCAGATGCCGAAGTACTATGGCCTAAGGTGTTAATTTGCCTGCCGCGCACCTCAAGGCGTTCGATATTGTCCGTTGCCGCCTCTGCCACTACGGCACTCGATAAACAACAAAGAGGTAATAACCACGTCATTGATAACCAAAGCTTTGATAACCGCATTCCTGATAATCCCAGTTCCGATTTCATCCTTTCTTTCCTACTACAGGTGATAGACGGCAGGGATTTAACGCCTTATTTACAAACAAAAAACCGATCAAGCTCAAACTCTGATGAATAAAAAACCAGCAAAATACAGGCAAATATCATTTCTATGTGCCGTATCGCACATTTTTAAACCCAAAAGGACAAAATGTCCGCCAGCAGATCACATTTCAACCGTGTGTTAGTGCGAAATCATGGTAATAAAATAATCTTGCTTGAATAAAAATGAACCCATTTATCAGGCTAGCTATACTCTAAATAACTCAACACTTTTAGAGACACGCTATGCAACGATGGAGCAATATGCACATTTGGAGTGTGTGGGTAGGCCTTTTCTTTTGTGTCTCGGTTCATGCAACCAGCAAATCAACAGCAGAAACCACAGCGATGATTGCTGATAAACCTATCATTACGATGGCGTTTTATGAGGACCCCAAACATAACTTCTACTTTAAATGGGCTGAACTGATTTACGCCCAAGCCTTTGAACGCTTAGGATATGACTTCTCCTATCAAGTGGTTCCCGCAGCCCGCGCCAGTATGATGGCGGACTCAGGTAAAGTGGATGGTGAGCCGGGGCGTGTATCTCATTATGGCGAAAAGTTTACCAACCTCATTCGAATTGAAGAACCGGTTATCGATACCCATTTAATTGCCTTCGCGCACAATCCCGAAATCAAAATACCTAACTGGCAAGCGCTGCAAAAGAGTCGATACAAGATCGAATACTATCGAGGCGTGTTCCTCGCAGAACAAAAGCTAAAGGGACTCATTCCTAAGGAGCGTCTGACTGAATCTTCATCCCCTGCGAGCTCCTTTCGTAAAATGCTCCGCGACCGAATCGATATCTATATTGATACGGAGGTAAGCTCATTGGATCTATTACAAACGCCTGAGTTTCAAGACAGCCAGATAATCGCGATTGCCACCCTAGAAGAACTCACCAGCTATGGTTACTTAAATAAACGTCACGCGGCACTCGCCGTTAATCTTGCTCGGGAGCTAAAACAGATGAAGCAAGAAGGTATATTTGACACCTACAAACAACAGGCCCAAAAATCGCTTAATAATGAAATGAATAATGGCGATACCCCAGAATAAATCAGCATCGACTGTAAAAGTCGTGGCTTACTTTTCTCCACAGAAGATGGCACTAATGTAAAAAGCCTGTTCAATCATACTGAACAGGCCATGTATTCGATGAAAAAGTGAATAAAACTCACCTACAAAACCTAGGCTAAACCTTACTTATTTGCTTGCGAGTTTACGCCAACGCAACCCATCGCGAATCACCTCATAGCCAGGGAACATAGCGGCAATCACTAGAGTATAACTTAGCCAATGTTCTAACTGTAATAACGTAAATTCCCCATTTAATTCAGCTCCTTGGTTTTGTACTTGGCTTTGTAATAGTGGCGAACTAAAGGCCAGAAAGACTAAGAACGAGGCATAAGCAAGATTGATCCCCATATTCGCCAGTAACAATTCAGTAGTCCACACTCGGCGGCGTAGTTGCCAGAGACTATTCCCCATAGACAGCAAAATAATAGGGCTAAACCATTGCAACAATTGCTGAGCATTGGCGCTAAAAATCACAGTCCGCGCGGCTAATTGCTCGCTACTCATCCACACAGAACACCAGATCACAAGTAAGAGAAAAAGATATGTCGCCAGATCGGTAAACACATCGCTTAAACTAATATGCTGCCAACCGGGCCCAACCTTAGGCAAATTCTGCGGCTGCCATTTTTGGCAATTGCTGCCAGATAGGGGTTTCCCCTGAGCCGAGAAACTCCAAAAGGCCAACAGAATAGCGGTAAAGGCAAGACAGGCATCGCCGATAAAACCTTTGGCAATATGGTGGATAAATCCTAATAGATCCCCCTCTGCAGAGCCCAACCATTGAGTCGTGCCGCCCACAACCTGCAGCACAAACAAGACCCCAAGCACAGTGAAAAGTGTATGTTTAAAAAGTGGAATATCCTCAGAGGCAATAATAGGCACTGCCGGAACAAATTGCTGCGCGACCTTACAGGGATGCCCCATTTGCTTTAATACCGCGGCAATTTGCGCTTCAGTCAATTCACCTTGTTCAGATAGGGCATCCAATTGGTCGCAGATATTGGCTTTTAATTCACGGCCTATTTCCTGACGTTTGTTCTCGGGCAATTCTCGCTGCACCGCGGCGATATAGCGATCGACTAATTCCATATCAAATCTCCTCTGCACTCTCGTCTGAGCTTTTCATATCAGAGCCATTAGTGTCAGCGCTTTGCTCCAGTAAAAAAGCCAAGGCGCCATTAAGTTGCTGCCATTCATCGGTAAGTTGACTGAGCAACTCAGCGCCCAATGACGACAATTGGTAATAACGACGCTCACGCCCTTCGGCCTGTCGCCACTCACTATCCAACAATCCTTGATCGGCTAGGCGGCGCACTAAGGGATACAGAGTCCCTTCGTCAATATCGATACCGCCTTCCTGCAACTGTTTGCGGAGCGAATAACCATAGTGGGCTTGTTTTAATAATCCCAGTACCGCCAACACTAATACCCCACGGCGCAACTCGAGTCGCATTTTGACTAGCTGTGAACTTGTCATTGTCGAATTCCTATCCTTAACACTGTGTCACACACACTGTGTGCCACACAGCAAATACTATGTAGCACACAGTAAGATTGCAAGTTTTAATGCGCATTTTTTGATCACTTTGTTTGTTACTAATGCAATCTATTGTTTGTATTGAATTTACAAAAATGCCAACCGTTTCTGCTAAGTGCTCACATTTCCCCACCGCCATACACTCAATGCGAATGAGTCACACATAAGCAAATTCAAGATAAAAAATTGCAAAACTTCCTTTGCTTGAGTAACTTAGCATCCAACATTGAATAGCCGATTCGTCAACCTAAGTACGGTTTGCTCCTTAAAAAAGATAAATCGGAGCAACTCAAGTAAGTATTGATATTCAATAACTAAAAATATTAAGCGGTTAAATTAAGGACATAGAAAATGCTCATGGATAGAGGCGTGCTGGTTCGCTGGAACGATGAAAAGGGATTTGGCTTTATTCAGCCTGAAAAAAACGCAGCCCAAGATGTGTTTATTCACATTTCAGTGCTGAAAAAGATGGCGAGAAAACCCATAGTGGGCGACAGCATTCTGTATCAAACGGAAGTGCAAAATGACGGTAAGAGAAAAGCAGTTATTGCCTCGATTGAAGGCGTTGCTGTCGTTGCAGCGAGTGCAGCACCGCGCTCCCACTCTCATGTCCAATCACGCAATCAAAACTTCAACTTCAATAACAAAGACAAAGACAAAGCGCATTACCATAGCCCACGAAAATCCTCTTTTAATACGATAATCCCGCTGCTAATAATCGTGGCCATAGTTATCTTTGGCTTTAAACAATACCAAGAATTCAATGAAGCTCCTGCAATCGATGAAGTACCAGTCCTCACGAATGAAGACACTCAGCCAATGCCCATGTATGAAACTAAAGCGCGAACACAAGCAACGGCAACACCAAGTTTCCAATGTGAAGCGGGTAAAACCCATTGCAGCCACATGAGTTCCTGTGCTGAGGCGACTTTCTACATTCAAAATTGCCCCAATACTCAAATGGATGGTAACGGTGATGGCATTCCCTGCGAGCGTCAGTGGTGCAGTTAGCGATGCGACATATGTAAAGTCACGCGGGTAACCTTAAGCCTGAGCAGGTAGTAAAATGATAAATAATCTAAAACAATGGCGAGATAGCCTGACAGGCATACAGCAAATCGGAGTGATTGCTGCCAGTATCGGGCTTCTCATGCTTGGCTTATTCTACCTTGGTCAATTTATCGGTAGTAGCGTGGTAAAAATGGGCTGGCTGTAACCCTAGAAATACGCAAACTAGCCCATGAATTCATACCCATAGCAACTTCAAAATGGCAACGCATGCACACTGATATCATCACGCACATTGATTCACCTGAGATACTGGAGTCCATGTTAACCGAGCATGCTGCGGTGCTGTTGTTATTTGGCGCGCCAAACTGCGGTGTGTGTCAAACGCTCAAACCGAGAATTGCTGAGATGTTGGCGCAAGAGTTCCCGCTGATGCGGATGGCCTATATTGATTGCCAAGCCCAAGGTGAGATAGCGGCGAGCCGCAATGTATTTGCCTTGCCTGTGGTCGAATGTGTGTTTTATGGCAAAACCTTTGGACGGTTTTCCAAGGTGTTTTCATTAGCGGATATTCGAGGGGCGCTTGCCCGCCCCTACGCTTTAACTGTGGCGGAATAATTCAAATTAAACACTGAGATTATTTACCAGCGGTCTAAACCCAGCGTAATGCACTGACTTATCGAGCTTAACCTGTACTGCTGGCGTGCTTATAAGACGTGTTGAACAAGGAGCTGCTTTAGCTTTACCACTGCAACCGTCACCTGTTGAATGACAACATCCGCCCTTGGCTGCATGTTTGAGTGAAGCGCGACCTTGGGATGCATCCGTTAACCTAAGATTAAGATCCGCTGTTTGTGCCAGCAAAGTCGCCACTGTTTGACTCGCACTACCTTTGCTCACACTAATCCCCACATCGAGCAACTTTCCTAACATGCGCTCACCGATATTCTGCACAAGTACAATGTCGGTACCTTGTTGGATAATCAGCTCTAATAAGGCTTTTTTGGCACTACAGTCACCTTCAATTGCCGGGTTATCGACCAGTTTGATTCGTTGAAACTGTTCATTATAAAAGCCAATTTGTAGGGCTTTCGTAAAGTGACTGGCGAGGCGTTCACGGCTCATCGGCATGGCAATAATCATGATAAATCCTTGTCTGTTTGGGTTGGCAGCCTCAAGGCTTGACCTTGAGTGATAGCCGTCGCCACCTTTTTACGGGCATTGGCGAGAAGGTATCCAAAGGTTTGCCGAGAGATCCCCATCAAAGCCGCGGCTTCGATCTGGCTTAATCTTTTGACGTCACCCAGTTCGAGGGCCTCAAACTCATCGGCCTCTAATTGAATATGAGTTAATTTAACCGCAGGGATCCCATTAGGCTTAAATAGGCTACAGGGCACACAGCTCGATAATTGACGGCATTTTTTGGGTCTTGGCATAAATATTTTTATCTTTAAGTCGTCTTATATGTCTTGAAATCGTGTTTTAGGTCTTAGTGCACATCTTCGGTACTACGAGTGACACTCGGGCTCATCTCGCTAAGGGAGTCCATCGTTCTGGATTCTCAAGCGTGATAACTGACTTGATGAATAAGTTCAGTGGATGAACCATAAAACTGTCACGAGTTTCTGGCCTAGGCCAGAAACTATTATTCGCGCCAACGACATTCAAAACTGTAAGACGGCTCACAGTTACCTATATCAAGCATGACTAATTAACAGAACTGCTGTCTGGCGAATGGGGGATTAAACACTAGGGCGATGCCATCATTATCGATATGTGGTGCATCTCAGTTTTCACTGGAATACGAAAATCTTTCGCACCACAGGTATATTGCCATTGAGCGTGACTAACACACTCAATGGCTAGCGCCCTGTAAAGTCAATTTTAACCTGCGTTGGAGTGCCGAGGGATAATGACAAACTCTGCAAACAAGTAAGCAGCCGTTAAGCTGCTGTGATAGTTGGCATTTACTGATTTAAACGGGTTAAATCCTCAGACTCACAGTAGTTCACCTGTACCGAATAGCCGTCATCTTGCTTGATAAAATCGACAAAGTTTTTAATCGCAGGTAAGGCATCTTCCCTATGGTGCGACACGTACAGCAATTGGCTCAGATGATGCTCAGCTATCATCTCCAGCGCCCGCATCACTAAGGTGCGATTGATGAAATCTAAGCCCTGATACGGCT
The DNA here is from genome assembly GCF_013248875.1 of Shewanella sp. DC2-4. Classification (NCBI taxonomy): domain Bacteria; kingdom Pseudomonadati; phylum Pseudomonadota; class Gammaproteobacteria; order Alteromonadales; family Shewanellaceae; genus Shewanella; species Shewanella sp. DC2-4. The sequence goes on from NZ_JABRVR010000002.1 coordinate 3,694,346, forward strand.
CATCTAAAATCAGCAACAGTGGCTGTTTAATCAAGGCGCGACCTATCAGCAGTAACCGCTGCTGACCATAATCGAGCTTCTTAAAGCTGGTGCTCGCCAGCCCTGTCATGTGCAGAATCGCCAACCATTCCTTCGCCAAATCTAGCTGAGGTTTAGTGGGTTTATGGTACAGGCCAATAGAGTCAAAAAAGCCCGAAAGCAGCACATCTAATGCCGAGCAACTGACGCGATATTGCAAGTGCAGCGCCGACGATACTATGCCAATCCGTTGTTTAATCTGCCAAATACTCTCGCCGCTTCCGCGAGGTCGGCCAAAGAGCGTGATGTCATTACTATAGCATTGAGGATGGTCGCCTAAAATCAGCCCCAGCAAAGTGCTTTTACCGCAGCCATTTGGGCCGCGAACTTGCCAATGTTGCCCCGCCTCGATGCGCCAATTCACGCCGCTGAAAATCAGCCCACTGACATATTCCACTTTGCCATTTTTAATCTCGACCAAAGGATCAAACGCCTCGGCGTTGTGCCTTTGCCGCTCCATCAAGGCCAAGAGTTCATCGCTACGTTGCGCCGATAACGCATTCAACTGTGCCATCACAGGATGATTGTGCCATTGCTCAATCGACATCGACGGGCTGAGTTTGTGCACACTCTGCCCCGATTTGAGCATCTCACCATTAAACAGCGCCACATGGCTGATGCAAGGCGGCAATTCTTCTTGGCGAGAGGTAATGATCAGCAACTGGCTATGCTCGGCCACTTCACTCAGCAGCTCAGATAAGCTCGCCTGATGTTCAGCATCGAGCCCTGCATAAGGGTCATCTAAAATCAGCAATTGCGGTAACATTGCCAGTGCACGTGCCAGCATGACTCTGCGCGTTTCGCCCGTGGATAATTGCCGAAAACCACGCAGGCGCAGAGGCTCAAGCCCAACCTTTTGCAATAATGCTGGGAGTTGCTTGGCATCTTGGCAACATTCCAATACTAAGGATTCGACACTCGAACCGTAATCCAACTCGTCTTTTTCTAACTCGCGCTCCAGCAACGCTTGCTGCAACCCAAGTGACACCCAGCCGATACGTTGCGGCAGGCCAGAAATCGTCCCTTCATCGGGCAGAATATCACCCGTTAATATTCGCCCGAGTAAGGAACCACAATAGCTGTCGGTCGCGAAAATCGCCCAATGTTCAGCAGGGTGCAGTTGCCACTCATCGACGACTAACACCTCATTATCACGCCCGTATCGTAACTGTTTAACCACAATACTTTTGTCTTGGTTCGCGACAACATCAAGCATAACCACAGTTCCTTTCTATTTTTAAGGGATGATAAAAGCCAGCGATTACCCAATCGCATTGCTCCATGATATCTAAGGCAATAATATCTTAGAGTCATGATATCTAGAGCCATAATATCCAATGCAATAGCTCACGATGCACGACAGTCGCTCAGGTTTTATCGGCTGATTTTGGGGAATACGTCACCAGAGTAAAGCTTATTGGGGATAAAATCTAATGCGCTTAATGGCATAGGCAAAGCGTGGCAACATCCAACGGATACGCATGTGTGAGGCAACCACTCTGGCAGAACTGTGATAAAATCGGCACCTGTTTAACTTTCATATCAACAAGGTAATGCAATGAATCCCATTATTGCCATCTTAAAAGAACACAACGTCAGTGACGCTAAAATCCAAGAACTGTTTCAAACATTAACCGAAAATCCATTAATGGCGATGGGTACGCTCGGTCAATTAGGCATCCCAGCCGAAAAATTACAACAACTGCTGGGGCTAGTGATGCAGAAACCAGCCTTGATCAAAGAAGCCGTGCTTGAACTCGGTTTGGATTTCTCAAAAGTAGAAGCTGCAAAAGCCCAGCTACAAAAATAAGCGCAGACTGTTCAAGTTTGTAGCCATCATGCGCTAGGGGAATGCGCGTAACTCAGCTCCCCTAGCGAATGTTAAAAACACTAAACCGCAAAGTAACTAAATCTCACAGCAACTAAACCTCAAAGCCATTGACGCTCAAAATGATTAATACCAAGTGAGCTAACTGTTTTGCGCCTGCCACTCCTCAATCGCTTCTTTCACCGCTCGAAAAGCCTCAATCCCCGCAGGCATACCGCAGTAAACGGTGCAATGCAGTAAGACTTCTTGGATCTCTTCAACCGAGCAGCCATTGTTTAACGCGCCTCGCACATGGCCCTTTAATTCAGTCGGCGCCTTTAATGCCGCCAGCGTCGCAATAGTAATCAAACTGCGCGTTTGCCTTGAAATGGCATCACGCACCCAAACCTCACCCCAGCAATTGGCCGTAACTAAATCTTGCAGCGGTTGCGTAAAATCCGTCGCACTATTGAGCGCCTTATCCACATAGCTATCGCCCATCACAGCACGACGCACCTCAAGCCCCTTCTCGTATTGCTCATCGTTCATCGATGCATCCTTTTTGTTATGTGATTAAGCTCTGTAATTAGACTTATTGAACCGCCGCCAACCAATCTGCCCTATATCCTTACCAACTGTAACTGATTACTAACGTTAGATTGAGCGCACCCAAGCAACGAACTCTTCGGCGAGTCTGGGAGGGTTACAGGCCTCTGTCTGATCTGCGATCTCGTTATAGTACTCGAGCTCGTGAACTATGATGGGTACCGAACGACCGAAAAGGCGACTAACGGTTAAGTTGGAATGGAGTGTAGAAGCGACAACGCATACTGCGGCAACAAATTGCTCGGTTATCTCCTGACCGAGCTCAAGGCAGCGCTCAAAATCGACATCTTCCTCCGCATCACTGTACCCGAGACCGAGATCGGCCACCCAGCGAGCTAAGATATCCGCAGTCTGAGAGTCAGAATCCCCAAAGACGAGGAGTTCGTTTTGAAGCCAGAAGGCATAGTTCCATTTTGCTTCGTCAGAGCTAGAAGCCTTTGGAATCGAGGCATGCCACTCGTCGACTGTGTTATAGCCGACTGTCAGCGTAGGTAGACGGGGATCGTCATATTCGTTGTTGATATAGAAAGACAATGCATAAATCTGCTCCGCCTCAGCGGTTGGTATACTCTCTAGCGCTTCGGTAATAGCACTCTGAAGCGCGGTAATCATTGGGATATTCATACTGTGTTTCCTGCTCGTTTAATGCCGCATTTAGCGAATGAAAATAGTGCATTGTAATTGAGAATAAGAGCTTAACCCACTATTTTTGTTCAGCTTAAATGTCTGCCAATATGTGAGTATTCAACCAATTTATCATCGAGCTAGTCTCCAATCTATCACACGTAAGACTGCCATTTTTATATAACCCTACGGCCAAGTGATAGAAGCTTGGAATACTCAAAGACACCTATATTTTTCTTGTAAATAACTCAGAAAGAAATGTGTCAGTCCTCGCTTTCGATCTTATCAAAGGTCGGCAAACTCTTTTGCTGCTCATTTGCGGCTTAACAGCCAAAGTAAATCAAGATCGTGGGGCTTCACCCCACACCCGACCAAGGAGGACTGCTCGTCCTATCCTCCTTGGATTCTCCAAGACGCCCCTAGCGAAGTTACATGCATTAGTTACTGGTCTCACACTCCAATAAAAATTGCCTAACGGCTCAGATGGGACATCCCTATCCCCCCGAGCCTGCGCCATCATCCATGATGCCGCCACGGCATTTTTATCTACGTATTTCGACAACTTCGCAGGGGAAGGTGTATCTCTTTTATATTTGGTGTTGCTTGCTAGTCATGCAAAGCAAACAGAATTATGCCCACCATCCCTTTTATAAAATTTAACGATTGGTGGCCAATTAAATTGAAATGGATATCAATCCAAGCGTGTTAGCAAAGCTGGTGCCGCGAAGATATAAACACCAATCAGGTAGTGAGGGGGTGTATAAATTCAAAATCTGTAGAGAAAGTAATGACTAATAGGTAGATTACAGCTTACTATTAGATAAATTTAATGAAATTTATTCTTTAACCGCTACAAGGATGAGTAATATGGCAGAAACAAGAAATCCCACATTTAAATTCATTAATAATCTTACATTGGTTTTAGCTGAGGGTGATGAAGCTAAACTGGTTGATTTGATCATTTCCACACCAATTTCAGATCTGGTTCAATATATCCCTGATCTTCAAACACAAGAAATCGTGGAGCTTTTTAGTCTATTGCCAGCTAAATACACTGACGTAATACTTAGCAATCTCCCATCAACCTTCATAAAGAAACTAATCAGTAACCTCAATAATTTTTCTTCAGATAATCATGTAATTAGTAACATTAAGAAATTAATCTATGAAAGGTTATCACTTAATGATAGAGACTATGATTTAAGTAAAAAATATTTTGAGCTTAAAGATGAAAATATGAAGCTTCAAATTGAAAATGTGAAGCTACAGGAAGATTTTAAAGCAAAGTTACAGAAAGAACTCTCCGAAAAAATTGATAAAAACTTATCAGAATATGTTAACTCTGCCATTAACTCCCTTAAGGCTAACCGAAGGGTGTTTAACTCTAAAGCAGATAATTGGAAGCTTTATGGATTTATAGCTTTTTCCTCTGCGATTGTAGTATCTTTGTTGTCCGCGGTATGTGCAACTTACTATCTTCTTTATTCTGGATATAAACTCGACTGGGTAGTTTATTCATTATTGTCAATAAAGGTTTTAATTGTTATCTCCCTAGCGTGTGCATTTTCAAACTATGCCTATTCCGTCAGTAAGGCTTATATTCATGAAGCATTAATAAGAGTGGATAGGGAACATGCAATCAGATTTGGTGAGATGTTTTTAAATATATATGGTGATAGATTGGAACAGGCCGAAGTTAAATCTGTATTTGAAAATTGGAACTTTAGCTCTAACTCTGCATTTAACATAACTGAAAAAAATAAAGAGCCTGCAACAGATTTAAATAAATCAGTTGAATTAATATCAAAAATAATGGAACTGACAAAACTTAACAAATAATGAAGTACCCGTTAACGGGTACGCTTTCTTCCTTCCTAAAATCTCCGTATACCTATAAACCGCAAGCCCGCCAACGCTGTGAAGCGTAGACAACTTAACCGCCGTGAGGCGCTCAATTCTGCCGTGAGGCAATACATCCCAAGGGGAATAACATGCTTTGAAAATACCTGCCATTTTTGGCGATTGCTATCGGCGTGGTTTATGCCGCCAATCAAAGATAGGCAGGCATAACTCTTTTGGATCTAACAAAAGACACCGAGACTACAGAAGTTCACCCTCACCTGCGAAGTTGCTGAAGGGCGTTGAAGAAAATCGTGTGACGCAGACAGGACGTCTGCGTAGCTTTCGGGGTACAGGATGTACCATCGGAAGCGTTAGCGATTTTCGAATAAGCACGAAGCCACTAACCAATGCATGTAACTTCGCTAGGGGCGTCTTGGAGAATCCAAGGAGGATAGGACGAGCAGTCCTCCTTGGTCGGGTGTGGGGTGAAGCTCCACGACTTTGATTTTGCTTTTAAAAGCAATCAAGAAAGATGGGACAGTCTAACCACCAGCAAAAGTATACGATGTTACACTTTTAGTAACTATTTCAGTGCTTAAAACCCAAAAAGTGTAGGTAAGTACACCCAATACTTCCCCAAGTTGCCAGACCAAAAACAAAACCCCGAAACTGTTACCAGCATCGGGGTTTTCTTTTACAAGAACTTTGGTCTGAGGCTTTTAGGCTCCAGACCAGCAAAGTATCTTACGTAGGATAAATCGAGTTAGAACAAGGCGCTTTACCACGACGTTCAGCTTTCTGCTCCCAATACAATCTAGAGTGGTTAAGCAACACTTCCTTAGCCCCTCAGATACAAAAAAATCCCTGACACTATTAAGTATCAGGGATTTTTTTAGGTGTCGCTCTTAGCGGACTAAGAACTTAGGCCTAGGGGTCTGACGTTTTTGCGCAGCATAAAACGTTCAGTACAAGGCGCTGTGAGCGTAGCATACGTTGTGTGTATGTGAGCGAGCAGCAACGCCGTAATCAACGTTTTAGACCAGCAAAAATTACATCATGCCGCCCATTCCGCCCATCCCACCCATACCGCCCATATCTTGGCTAGCATTTTGTGGGATCTCAGCAACCATAGCTTCTGTAGTGATCATCAGACCTGCGATTGACGCAGCGAATTGCAATGCACAACGGGTCACTTTAGTTGGGTCAAGGATACCCATTTCTAACATATCACCGTAAGTGTCATTACCGGCGTTATAACCGAAGTTACCGCTGCCGTTCTTCACTGTGTTAGCAACAACTGACGCTTCTTCACCCGCGTTAGTGGCGATTTGACGTAGTGGCGCTTCCATTGCACGCAGTGCGATAACCACACCGTGTTTTTGGTCTTCGTTTAATACTTCTACTTCAGCGATCTTAGAAGCTACGCGAACCAGAGCAACACCGCCGCCAGGAACCACGCCTTCTTCTACCGCAGCGCGAGTTGCATGCAGAGCATCTTCAACGCGGGCTTTTTTCTCTTTCATTTCAACTTCAGTCGCTGCGCCAACTTTGATTACTGCTACGCCGCCAGCTAGTTTAGCCATACGCTCTTGCAGTTTTTCTTTGTCGTAGTCAGAAGTTGACTCTTCAACTTGTTGTTTGATTTGGCTTACACGAGCAGCAATTTGTGTTTGCTCGCCGTTACCATCGATGATGGTGGTGTTGTCTTTAGTGATCACAACACGCTTAGCTGTACCTAAATCTTCCAACGTTGCTTTTTCAAGCTCTAGGCCGATTTCTTCAGCAATAACAGTACCGCCAGTCAGGATTGCTACGTCTTGCAGCATTGCCTTACGACGATCGCCAAAGCCAGGTGCTTTAACAGCAGCCACTTTCACGATACCGCGCATGTTGTTCACAACTAATGTTGCTAATGCTTCGCCTTCAACGTCTTCAGCAACGATAAGCAATGGCTTACCGGTTTTTGCCAGACCTTCAAGGATAGGTAACAGTTCGCGAATGTTAGAGATTTTCTTGTCTACTAACAGTACGAATGGGTGATCTAATTCAACGCTGCCCGTTTCTGGCTTGTTGATGAAGTATGGAGATAGGTAGCCACGGTCAAACTGCATACCTTCTACTACGTCCAATTCGTTTTCTAACGCTTGGCCTTCTTCAACTGTGATCACGCCTTCTTTACCGACTTTTTCCATCGCAGTTGCGATGATTTCGCCGATAGATTCGTCAGAGTTTGCAGAGATAGTCGCAACTTGCGCAATCGCTTTTGAATCTGCACAAGGTTGTGATAAGGCTTTTAATTCAGCCACAGCAGCGATAACGGCTTTGTCGATACCGCGCTTCAGATCCATTGGGTTCATACCGGCTGCAACGGCTTTTAAGCCTTCAACTACAATGGCTTGAGCCAGTACAGTTGCAGTAGTAGTACCATCACCGGCGGCGTCGTTGGCTTTAGAAGCAACTTCTTTCACCATTTGCGCGCCCATGTTTTCGAATTTGTCTTCTAACTCGATTTCTTTGGCAACAGAAACACCGTCTTTAGTGATCAGTGGTGAGCCGAAGCTCTTGTCTAATACCACGTTACGGCCTTTAGGGCCTAAGGTCACTTTAACTGCGTTCGCGAGAATGTTTACGCCAGCCAGCATTCTTACGCGAGCGTCATTACCAAATACAACTTCTTTAGCTGCCATCTTGATTATCCTTTAAATTTTTAATGATTAATTGGAATGTCGAATTGATGCTGAGGATTAACCCACTACTGCCATCAGGTCAGCTTCCGACAGGATCAAGACTTCTTGACCGTCGATTTTTTCTTTCTTAACGCCGTAACCTTCGTTGAAGATCACCACGTCACCCACTTTGACATCCAGTGGCTTAACTGTGCCATTTTCTAAAATACGGCCATTGCCCACAGCAAGGATTTCACCGCGAGTTGATTTTTCAGCGGCGCTACCGGTCAGTACTATGCCACCCGCTGATGTAGATTCAACTTCTAGACGCTTAACGATTACGCGGTCATGTAATGGACGAATATTCATCTATGAACTCTCCTAATGATTTGATGCCCTACAATCGAGCCTATTTGTGATTAAAAAAACAGACACCTTAGTCTGCTCTTTTGCTGTCTGAGATATGGGGCTGACAGTGTCGAGATCCAAGGGCATTTACAAAAAAAACTTCAATTTTTTGATGTCGGTTTTTTCAAGTCCACACAATCCTGCTAGAATCTCGCCTCCGCTCGCTAACAAGGCACTATTTTTCCATGAAAGACAGACACGGGCTGCTCACCGCGCCAATTGGTCGTGTACTGCTCAACATGAGCCTCCCCAACTTAATTGGCATTATGACCATTCTAGGTTTCAGCCTCGCTGACACTTTTTTTATCAGCCAATTGGGCACCGAAGCCTTAGCCGCCATCAGTTTTACCTTCCCGGTGACCTTAGTGATCTCGAGCATCGCCATTGGTATTGGCGCTGGAGTCTCGACCAATTTAGGTCGACTTATCGGTTCGGGTAATGCCCACAAGGCCAAAGTGTTCTTGCATGATGCCTTATTGCTCACCTTTGTCTTGATCGCCAGTTTAGCCGCACTGGGTAGCATTTTTATTACGCCACTGTTTCGCTTACTCGGGGCAAACGATGACAGCTTGCCACTGATCCACGACTATATGATTTACTGGTATGTCAGCGCACCGCTGCTGGTATTGTTGATGGTAGGCAATCAAGGCTTACGTTCCACTGGCGATACTCGCTCGCCGGCGATGATCATGGCACTGGCAGCGCTCATCAATCTTATCCTCGATCCGTTACTGATTTTTGGTATTGGGCCATTTCCACGTTTAGAAATCCAAGGCGCCGCAATTGCAACCCTGTTCGCTTGGTTGATTGCCTTATCTTTGTCGGGATATTTGTTGATTGTCAGGCGCAAAATGCTCGAATGGGCCGCCTTTGACATAGACAGAATGCGCGCGAACTGGAGCAAACTAGCCCATATAGCACAACCCGCCGCCTTGATGAATTTAATCAATCCGTTAGCCAATGCCATTATTATGGCCATGTTGGCGCATATCGATCACAGCGCCGTAGCAGCCTTTGGTGCCGGTACTCGATTAGAGTCAGTGCTATTAATAGTAGTGATGGCACTGTCGTCGAGTTTAATGCCCTTTATTGCACAAAACTTAGGGGCAGGACAGCCACACAGAGCGAAAGAAGCCCTGCTATTATCGATAAAATTTATCTTTATTTTCCAAACCTTACTCTATATCCCACTGATCTTTTTAGCCGAGCCTATCGCGCATTTATTCAGTACCGATCCACAGGTTATCGAATGGCTAAGTTTTTATATCTTAGTGCTGCCCTGCGCCTACGGACCTTTAGGTATAGTGATTATTGTCGCGACCTCGCTCAATGCCTACCACAGGCCTATGAGTTCATTAGTTATCAATCTGTGCCGCTTAGTACTGCTCATGCTGCCGCTAGCAGCCTTGGGATCGTATATAGGTGACGTTAAAGGCCTGCTGCTCGCGCTACCTGTGACCAATATTTTGATGGGAATTGCCTGTTACTGGCTGGCGCAGCGGATCTGTGAGCCCACAAAGATCACGACCGCAAACGCCATTAGCGAGGGGTAAACTAGCTTGATTTTTTAACGGGAAAGCGTAACACATCGTCTGAAAACGCTCCCGTAGAGGCTTTGCAGGATCGACGTGGGCCTTGCTCACTCATATTAGTCGGCACGCCGTTTGGCACTAACTCTTGCATGATATAGTCGATAAAGCGCCGACTGGCTAAACTTACGTAACGTCTTGATGGATAAGCTAAGAAGCACTCGCCTTGGTGGGGTTGGATTTCAGGTAATAAGGTCACTAACTCACCAGTTTCCACATATTCGGCAACGACTTCAGAAGGTGCATACACGATACCGCGTCCTTGCAATCCAAACTCAACCGCCACTTCAATACTGTTGGAGCAGAAATTGCCTCTGACTCTCACCTCTTGTTCTGAACCGATAAATAACTCATTAAAAATTTTGCCATTGGATAAACGGAACATAGACACATTATGTGCTTCAATCTCTTTCGGTGTTTTAGGTGTACCGTGTGCCGCTAAATATTGCGGACTGGCGTAAAAACGTAAGTCAGTGGTAAAAATTGGCCGCACCACTAAATCTAAGGTATCCAACGCAGGCTCGACAACAAAGGCCACATCGAGATTATGTTTCACCATATCAACGGATTCTGAACTGCTGATGACTTCTAAGGTGAGTTTAGGGTGCATATCCATAAAGCGGAAAATGGCTTGCATCAAGATTTTCATGCTGTGGATAGGGAACATTTGAATACGCAAATGCCCGCTGATCTCAGCATCGTCATTGGTCATTTCGAATAGGGTTTCGTCGAGCTGAGCCAAAATATTCTGCGAGCGCTGGTAAAAATGACTGCCCGCAGAAGTGAGCGTCATAGAGCGGCTCTGACGGTGGAACAATTTAATGTTCAGCTCATCTTCCAAGGCTTGCAAACGCCGACTCACAGTCGATTTAGGTAAGTTAAGTAAATCCGCCGCTTCAATCAAACTACCGGTTTCAGCAATTCGGTGGAATAACGCTAAGTCCTCTGTCTTCATTTTGACCTTAAGTTCAATCTCATTATGTGGGACTGATAATCCCAAAGTATCCCGTTTATTGCAACTAATTTAGCTGGTATCTTCGCGCCCAGAAATGCTGACAATTTGTTAACTAGGAAATATCCACCATGAAATCATATCGACTCTTGCCGCTGACAATGCTGCTTCCAGCCCTGATCAGTGGTTGTTCGCCTGCGGAAAGTTCAGTGCAAGTGGCAACAATTCGTCCGGTTAAACTGTTTGAAGTACTCAATGTAGAAGACGGAGATTTCAGAACATTTCCAGCCCGTGTTGCCGCCAATAGTCGCGCAGAATTGTCGTTCCGCATTTCAGGACAATTAACAGAATTGGCATTAGTTGAAGGGCAAAGAGTCACTCAAGGTAGCTTACTCGCAAAACTTGATGACAGGGACGCCCACAATAATTTAATGACCCGCGAGGCGGAGCATGAACTGTTAGCCGCTGACTTTAAACGTAAAGTTGAGCTACTCAATCGCAAGCTGATTTCACAATCTGAGTTTGATAGCACTCAAGCGCAGCTCAAATCGGCCACCGCCGCCTTAGCCGCTGCACGCGATCAACTGAGTTACACCCGTTTAACGGCACCTTTTAGTGGTACAGTCGCCAAACGTTTAGTGGATAACCACCAAATAGTGCAAGCAAACCAAGGGGTATTAACATTACAAAACAATAACTTGCTCGATATTAGCATTCAAGTTCCCGAGTCGATGGCGGCGGGTTTGAAGCAATATACCGATCAAGCTCACTTTGCAGCTAAGGTGCGTTTTAGTGCCTTCCCTGAGCAAAGTTTCGATGCCAAATTTAAGGAATACTCGACTCAAGTCACGCCGGGCACCCAAGCCTATGAAGTGGTGTTTTCGTTACCTCAACCTCAAGATATTCAGTTACTTCCAGGAATGAGTGCCGAGTTGACCTTAGCCTTAGTCAAAGATCCTAGTGCCCTCGCGTCAACGGTAGTGCCAGTGACCGCTATCGATAAGCGCGACCAAGATGGCCAAGTGCAAGTGTGGATTTATCAAGCGCAATCGGGTGAAGTAAAACCGACGATGGTGACGCTAGGACGCGTGAGTAATCAAGGTGTTGAGATTTTAACGGGCGTCAACAAGGGCGATCTCATCGTCAGCGCTGGAGTGTCTCAATTATCCGATGGCATGAAAGTCAAACCACTACGCTGGCAGCGTGGGGTGTAATTGATGAACATTGCAGAGTATTCGATACGCCACAAAGTCATCAGTTGGATGTTTGTGTTGCTACTACTCGTGGGTGGTAGCGTCAGTTTTACCGGTTTGGGGCAACTAGAATTCCCCGAATTTACCATTAAAGAAGCTTTAGTGATCACGGCTTATCCCGGTGCATCACCTGAGCAAGTTGAAGAAGAAGTGACATTACCGCTCGAAGATGCCCTGCAGCAACTCGACGCCATTAAGCATGTGACTTCAATTAATAGTGCGGGTTTATCACAAATCCAAATCGAGATTAAAGAAAGTTACGATAAAACCAGCCTGCCGCAGGTGTGGGATGAAGTGCGTCGTAAAGTTAATGATGCTGCGGGAAACTTGCCGCCGGGCACAGCAACGCCACAGGTGATGGACGACTTTGGCGATGTGTATGGCATTTTATTTAACCTTTCGGGACCTGATTACAGCAACCGCGAGTTGAGCAATTACGCCGACTATCTGCGCCGCGAGCTAGTGCTAGTACCTGGAGTAAAAAAGGTTTCTGTTGCTGGCAACGTCACTGAGCAAGTCGTGATTGAAATCTCCCAGCAAAAGCTATCGGCACTGGGGTTAGATCAGAGCTATATCTATGGCTTAGTGAACAATCAAAACGTCGTCTCTAACGCGGGCAGCTTAGTGATTGGCGATAACCGTATCCGCATTCATCCCACGGGCGAATTTAGCAATGTGCAGGATCTAGCGCGTTTAATCGTCAGCCCTCCAGGTAGCTCTGAGCTGATTTACCTTGGCGACATTGCCAATATTGAAAGGGATTATGACGAAACCCCTAATGTGCTTTATCACAATAAAGGTGAAGCAGCGTTATCGCTGGGGATTTCTTTCTCTAGTGGTGTGAATGTAGTCGAAATCGGGCAAAAGGTCAGTGACCGTTTAGCCGAGCTTGAATCACAACGCCCAATCGGCATGAATTTAGCGACGGTTTATAATCAGAGTCAGGCGGTAGATGAGACAGTTAACGGCTTCTTAATCAACCTAATGGAATCCATTGCCATAGTGATCGCCGTGCTTCTGCTGTTTATGGGATTGCGCTCAGGTCTATTGATGGGCCTGATCTTACTGCTGACGATTCTAGGCACTTTTATCGTGATGAAAGTGCTCGGGATTGAGCTACAACTCATCTCCCTCGGCGCACTCATTATTGCCCTCGGTATGTTGGTCGATAACGCCATTGTCGTTACTGAAGGCATTTTAATTGGTATCCGTCGCGGTAAGACCCGCTTAGAAGCGGCCAAACAGATAGTGTCCCAAACCCAGTGGCCGCTATTGGGTGCGACTGTGATTGCCATTATTGCCTTTGCCCCCATTGGCTTATCGCAAAATGCCGCCGGTGAGTTCTGCCGTTCTTTATTCCAAGTGTTGATGATTTCACTGTTTATCAGCTGGATCACCGCCATCACACTCACGCCGTTTTTCTGTCATCTGTTATTTAAAGATGCGCCGAGCGATGAAGAAGCCCAAGACCCCTACAAGGGCTGGTTCTTCAGCTTATATCGCACAAGCTTGATTGTAGCGCTGCGCTTTAGGCTGGTGAGCATGCTGCTGGTTATCGCTATGCTTTTCAGCGCTGTGGTGGGCTTTGGTCATATCAAGAATGTGTTCTTTCCTGCTTCTAACACACCGATTTTCTTTGTGGATATCTGGATGCCAGAAGGGACAGATATTAAAGCGACCGAACGCTTTACCGCTGATATCGAGAAGTTAATGCTTGCGCTGGACGAGCAAAAAGACGTTGGGCTAAAACACTTAACAACCGTTATTGGCCAAGGTTCGCAGCGCTTCGTACTGCCCTATCAGCCAGAAAAAGGCTATCCCGCCTTTGCCCAGTTGATTGTAGAAATGCAGGATTTAGACGCAGTTAAAGCCTATATGCCAGAATTAGAAACCTTGTTAAATCAACGTTTCCCGCAGGCACAATATCGTTTAAAAAACATGGAGAACGGCCCTTCGCCCGCCGCCAAAATTGAGGCACGCTTTTACGGTGATAACCCAGAAGTGCTGCGCGCTTTAGGTGCCCAAGCCGAGGCCATTTTCCACGCCGAACCGAGCATGGATGGCATACGTCACAACTGGCGTAATCAGGTGCCGCTGATCCGTCCGCAACTGGAAAATGCCCAAGCGCGCGAAACAGGGATCAGCAAGCAAGACCTCGACAATGCCCTATTGGTTAACTTTAGCGGTAAGCAAATAGGTTTATACCGAGAAACCAGCCACTTGTTGCCGATAGTAGCCAGAGCCCCCGCCGAAGAACGTTTGCAAGCAGACAGCCTATGGAAGCTGCAAATTTGGAGCAGCGAACACAATACCTTTGTGCCCGCCACCCAAGTAGTCAGTAGCTTCAACACTGAGTGGGAAAATCCGCTGGTGATGCGCCGCGATCGCATGCGCATGCTCGCTGTGATGGCCGATCCTAAGCTTGGTAGCAATGAAACCGCCGATTCTGTACTGCGCAAAATCAAAGACCAGGTCGAAGCGATCAGCTTGCCCGCGGGTTACCGCTTGGAATGGGGCGGTGAATTTGAAACCGCAGGTGAAGCACAAGCGTCGGTATTTAGCTCAATTCCCTTAGGTTATCTGGCGATGTTTTTGATTACCGTATTCTTGTTCAACTCAGTGCGTCAGCCCTTAGTGATCTGGTTTACTGTGCCACTGGCATTGATTGGGGTTTCGGCGGGACTCTTGTTGTTCGATGCGCCCTTCAGCTTTATGGCACTACTCGGATTACTGAGTTTGTCGGGCATGGTGATTAAAAACGGTATTGTCTTGGTCGATCAGATCAACCTCGAGCTCAGTGAAGGTAAACCAGCCTATTTTGCCTTAATCGACTCCTGTGTCAGCCGTGTTCGCCCAGTGATGATGGCCGCGATAACCACTATGCTCGGGATGATACCGCTGATCCCCGATGCGTTTTTCGGTTCTATGGCGATTACAATTATTTTCGGTCTAGGCTTCGCTTCTCTGCTGACGCTCATCGTACTGCCAGTGATGTACAGCCTAGTATTCAATATCAAAGAGACGGCAACAGGAGGTCAATCACCCAGCTAACCTGCTCTGCATTTTATCCAAAAACGCTTCCCGGCGCGGCCGGTCAGTCATTCGTGGCTGGCTGGCCATTTCATTTTTAATCTATTGCGGTTTGAGGGACAATTTAAACAAGCACATCCATTTGATAAACAAGTTTGGCAAACTGAGATTGGTCTTTAATTACGATAACTAATATGACTGATAAATATATTAATTAAAAAATATGAACTATCAGTTCCATATTTTCACCGCTAATACGGGACAATTACCTGTTACACACATTTACACGAGTAAATAGCAGCGGTATATTTAGTGCTGATTATTCATTTACAATGCCATCTGAAATACCACTACCTATAACTAACAGCATAAATAATGTTATTACTTTGTTGAAATACTAATTTATGTTTGAGAAACATCATGAAATTACGCTTTGATAGCGTCCAGACAATGAGTAAACAGACAATATTACTGGCAGTTATTAGCACTTTACTAATACTCACTACAATCCCGTTTATCTGTAGGTCATTCTGGCTCGCACTTGTACTATTATGGTATGTTTTTTGTAGTTTTTAATTATAAAATCAATTAGAAATCTGTCTAATCAAAAACCTTATTGCTTCAAACAGACAAAATTTAAGTCATTTATACATAATATCAGCCTCACTACAAAACATTGCTTTTAATAGAGATTAGCTAAAAAAGAGTTTTCGATGAAATATGCAAAGAAAATTTTATTTGTGACTATTAGAGCACATCTAATTTATGCGGTAATATTTTTACCGAGTACTTTCGCAGAAAATATCAATTATAGTCATTATGGGCCACTTCGTGTGCATGCCCAATCACCTACACATGCGGGTAGCTTAACGCCTCTACTTCGTTCAGGATTTGCACTGCCTGAAGGGAAAAAAGAGATATACGGATCTGCAACAGTAGCAAGTGTATGGGCTGAAACTGACGATTACTATGCTGACTATTATCATAATTCTCTTAATGGCGGAATAAAGTGGCAACTCACTGAAAAATTGATGTTTGATACTAATTATAAGTGGAGTTTTAGTGGGGATAACCATCTTGACTCGGTCACTATCTGGTTTCATGATGCATTTGGTGTGGGTCAAAATGGCCGCGACAATACAATCAAAGACAAAAACCAAATATTTTCAAAGAATGGTATAAATCAACCTGATCTTTCTGGCGATACGCTAACGAATGCCCTAAATTTCTATTTAGAATATCAATTGCTTAGTGAGGATAATTATGGTCTATCAATAGGTGGCAGCTTATATTACAACCATGTTAATTCTGGCCCATTTGTAGATAACCGTTTTGAGCAAGCACTACAGCTGAATTATAGCTATACATCTGGAATGCATCATTTTTACTCCACAACAGGTATAAGCTTTAGACGAAATGATGAAAGTCTATCTGGAATAGACTATAAAGACCATGCTGTAATGTTATCTTTAGGTTATGAGTATTTAATGGGACGCCATGGTTGGCTTATTGAATTACATCATTATGAAGGTTTACTCAAAACAGATAATGACTTTTCAAAACCTTCCCACGAAGTATTTCTAGGCTATAGGTATTATCTGAATAACAGTGCAATTGAATTCACTATCGTCGAAAATCTACTCAACATGGACAACAGCACTGATATTGCTTTTTCTCTTGGGTACAGAGTCATGATTTAAAAATACCTTACTTTATCGCATGAATGCGATCAAAAAGCTTTTCTCTAATATCATGTTCACTCTTATGCTGAGTGAGCGGGTTATTAGGATTGGAGTTTTTTAAGAGTGAAATGGCGATTACGGGGGATGTGAACCAGCGGCACAGGTCAGATTGATTCAGTGGGCCACTGGTATCTAAAGGATATTAGGGAGAAAACTCAAGCGAATAAACGCGATAATCAACTGAGTTAATCCAATAACAAACTAACTCAACAAGCGACTGAGACAATACGAGACTAATACTAATACTAATACTAATACTAATACTAATACTAATACTAATACTAAAACTAAAACTAAGGCTTAGGATCTTTATCCTGTTCTTTGTCCTGCGCTTTATCAGAGAGTTGATGGCTAGCGGGTTTGATATCACTTGGATCGACTTTATGTTCAAAGTCTCCCTCAAACACATTACCGTCTTTTTTCACACTATCATCAAATGGCGCTTGGCCAAATGGGTCCTGTGGCTTAGGCCCAAAGGGGCCTTGGCCCGCTTGAAAGCCACCGTGCATTGTGCCCTGTAAACCGGCAACAACCCGTAACTGCATGCGTTTGAACAACAAGGCAGCAATGGGGCGACGGGTTAATGGCGTCAAGAATAATAGGCCAATGCCATCGGTCACAAAACCGGGGATCACGAGCAAGATGCCTGCCATAGCTAACATCATACCTTCAACGATTTCTTGCCCCGGTGCTTCACCGCGGGCGAGTTTTTGTTGTACTTGCATTAAGGTGTTTAAGCCTTGGCTGCGAACCAGAGAGACCCCGAGCACGGCGGTAAACAGCACTAAACCTATGGTAGTCCAAGTGCCAAGCACTTCACCCACACGGATCAGCACCGACAGCTCTATTACTGGGATCAGCACAAAGAGTAAAAAAATAATGAAAAACATACCGACCTCAGGTTTATCTGACTATCTCTGTAAACTAAATGGGGGTTATCCGGTCTTAATTCAAGTCAGGATAACCATTAGGACGAAGTAAGGGAGCAAAACACTGATATTTAGCTCACCCTTTTGTTAACCCGCTAATGTATGAGACCATTAAAACACGTAAAGTAGCCTAACGGAGTTGGCTTAAGCGAACTTTAAGATTCTTAAGAGACGATACCTAACACCATGCAGCATCAGTATTTAGTGGTTAGCACTACCTGCCCCGATGAAGTACAAGCCAATACCTTGGCCCGAGCTTTAATTGAGTCGCGTATTGCCGCTTGTGTTCAGATTTCCGCCCCGATACGTTCAATTTATGCTTGGGAAGGAAAAATCTGTGAAGAGCAAGAATTTAGCTTACAGATTAAATGTTTACAAAGTCGATATACAGAGTTAGAACAACTTGTGCTTAGGCTTCACCCTTATCAAGTACCCGAAATTATTGCCGTGCCTGTGACCCACGGGCTACCAGCCTACTTAGATTGGATAAAAGACAACACTCAGCCATGAAAAAACTACTCAGCCTTATTTTCACTTCTTTATTGCTTATTGCACCCTTAGCTCATAGTGAAGGGGTTTTCGGTAACAAATTCGACTTCATGAAGGGTGAGCCTGAATTGATGCCTGTCGATCAAGCATTTGCCTTCGATTCCAAGCAAGAAGGTAATCAGGTCAAACTCAATTGGGTGATTGCCGACGGTTACTATATGTACCGCGACAAGCTTAAATTTAGCGTCAATGGCGCCGAGTTAGGCACGGTCGCTCTACCAAAGGGAAAGCCCCATGAAGATGAGTATTTTGGTAAGCAAGAAGTCTATTATACCTATGTCGATATTCCCGTTGGTTTAAAACAGGCCGATGAAAATGCTACGCTCACAGTGACCTTTATGGGTTGTGCCGAAGGTAAATTGTGTTATCCACCGACCAAGCATGAAGTCGTTTTAAAGGCGATAGCAGCCAACGATGGCTTAATTGCAGGCGCCGAATCAACCACAACGACTGAGCAGACCAGCACTGAGCCAAGCACTGCCGATAAAGCCAATACGCAACCCATTACTCAGCAAGATACCCTGAGCCAAATGCTGTCGAACGACAGTTTAATTTGGACTTTAGTGATTTTCTTTGGTCTAGGTGTCGGTCTGGCATTAACGCCCTGCGTATTCCCTATGTATCCGATTTTGTCGGGTATTATTGTCGGCCAAGGGCAAAAACTCTCAACCGCAAAAGCCTTTACCTTGTCCATGGCTTATGTCCAAGGCATGGCAATCACTTACTCTATCTTAGGGTTAGTGGTCGCATCGGCGGGACTAAAATACCAAGCGGCATTACAACATCCTGCCGTATTAGTCGTACTCGCGATTTTGTTCTTTGTGCTCAGCTTATCTATGTTTGGCCTATACGATTTGAAACTGCCATCGAGCTGGCAGGAGAAGATGAACTCAGTCTCGAATAATCAAAAAGGCGGCAACTTAGTTGGCGTGTTCTTAATGGGCGTGATTTCTGGCCTTGTCGCATCACCTTGTACTACCGCGCCGCTGTCGGGTGCACTCGTTTATGTGGCGCAAACCGGCGACCTACTCCAAGGTTTCTTAGCCCTGTATGTACTCAGCATGGGTATGGGATTACCTCTACTGATTATCGGCACCTCAGGCGGTAAATTATTACCGAGAGCCGGCGCTTGGATGGATATCATCAAGACTATCTTCGGATTCCTGCTGATCGCTGTATCTATCGTGATGCTTGGCCGTATTTGGACAGGCGTAGTATCCGATGTGCTTTGGTCACTGTGGGGCGTAAGCTTCACCGGCTACTTGATGCATCAGAACAAACTCAGTGAATTTAACTGGAAACAAACAGTACGTTCAGTGCTATTAACGCTGGCGCTACTGGCGAGCTTCTCCTACGGATTCCAAGCTGTGATGGGACACTTTGGTTTTAATAACAATTCCGTAGGCACTGCGGCGACGACCGAAGAAGTCCATGGCTTTAAACGCATTAAATCGATTGAAGATCTTGAGCAAGAAATTGCAGCCGCTACCGCCCAAGGTAAGCCTGTGATGCTCGATCTGTACGCCGATTGGTGTGTTGCCTGTAAAGAGTTCGAAGCCATCACCTTTAAAGATACCGAAGTGTTAGCCCGCATGAATAAAATCGTACTGCTACAAGCGGATGTGACTAAGAGTGACAAGGTCGATGTGGCCTTACTCGAAAAATACAATGTGCTCGGTTTGCCTACGCTGTTGATGTTTAACGAACAAGGTGAGCAAAGGGAAGATTTACGTGTGACTGGTTTTATGGGCCCCAAAGATTTTGCAACCCATTTAGATCATCTCGTGAAATAGTGACGATTTAGGCTTAGACCAGCGGAGTGATTTAGTTCGCGCGTGTTTTAACAGCCAAGTGTATTTACCGCAACACCAATAAAAAGCGGACTTTTTTCATTAAAAGTCCGCTTTTTTATCCAAGTGTCATAGATTTCTTATACAATCACTTACAATTTTAGACTTTTTAGATTGGAGCATCATGGAACCAGGCATCCTCATTATTACACTCATCTGCGGCATGCTCGTCAGCCGTATAGGACTCCCTCCGCTCATCGGCTACTTAGTGGCAGGCTTTGTACTGTTCATCTTAGGAATAGATAAAGAAAGCCTGCCATTACTGCAAGAACTCGCCAGCCTAGGCGTCACTTTACTGTTATTCGCCATAGGGTTAAAACTCGATATTCGTAGCCTGTTCAAGGCCGAAGTATGGGCGGGTTCGAGTGTGCACTTAGTACTCTCGATAGTGATTTTTGTGCCGATTCTGAAACTCTTCGGCTTACTGGGCTTAAGCCAACTCACGAGTCTGAACCTAGAACAACTGACGTTAATTGCCTTCGCGTTAAGCTTCTCCAGCACCGTATTTGCGGTCAAAGTGTTAGAAGATAAAGGCGACGTGCAATCCCTCTACGGCCGGGTCGCTATTGGTATCTTGATTATGCAGGATATCTTCGCCGTACTGTTTTTAACCATTTCTAAAGGCGATGTACCTTCGGTATGGGCCTTTGCATTACTCTTACTGCCACTGGCTAAACCGCTCATCTATAAAGCGTTCGACCGTGTCGGCCACGGTGAACTCTTAGTGCTCTTCGGCCTAGTTATGGCACTCGTGGTTGGCGCTTGGTTATTTGAATCTGTTGGCTTAAAACCCGATCTCGGCGCACTGATTATCGGCATCTTGTTGGCGGGCCACAAAAAATCCTCCGAGCTGGCAAAATCCCTGTTCTATTTTAAAGAACTCTTCCTCGTTGCCTTCTTCTTAACCATAGGGCTCAACGGCTTACCTACGGTATCGGATATCGTACTCGCAGCGCTATTGGTGTTGTTAGTGCCACTTAAAATCCTGTTGTTTGTCTACATTCTGACTCGCTTTAAACTGCGTTCACGTACCTCTATGTTGGGCTCGTTTAACCTAGGTAACTTCAGTGAATTCGGTTTAATCGTCGCCGCAGTAGCCACCTATAAAGGTTGGTTACCTCCTGAGTGGCTAGTGATCATCGCCGTGGCATTGAGCTTTAGTTTTTTACTCGCCGCGCCACTTAACGCCACCGTCGGTAATATCTACCAGCGATTCCAGCAGCGTTTAATCAAGCTCGAAAAACGCCCGTTACACCCAGAAGACAGACCCATCGCCATTGGCAATCCACGCTTTTTAATCTTAGGCATGGGCCGTATTGGTAGCGGTGCCTATGATGAACTCAGGGAACAATTTGATGGGGAAATTCTCGGTATTGAACACAAGCAAGACTTAGTCGACTTACATAAAACAAAGGGTCGCAATGTAGTGCAAGGTGACGCCTCAGATACCGACTTTTGGGAGAAACTCGACAGAGCACCTAATCTTGAACTGGTACTGCTAGCCATGCCGCACCACGCGGGAAATATGTTTGCAGTTGAGCAACTCAAAAAACTGAATTATCAAGGCAAAATCAGTGCAATTGTGCAGTACAGTGACGATGCTGCGGCGCTTCGCGAATCGGGTGTACACAGTGTGTACAACCTGTACGAAGCCGCAGGTGCCGGTTTTGTGGATCATGTTATTTACGAGCTATTGCAAAACTCGGAGAAAAACACAGTTCCAGCGGAAGATACAGTACAAGTGCCTGATCCTAAACTTAATGTGGAGCCACGTAGTTAAGTGCCTGCTAATGCTGCATTAAATTAAAATCACGCCATAACAGGTCGCACAAACGAGCAGTAACATCCTCTGCCAGTTTGTGCGGCATCCAACTAAATGCTGACTAATCTTTACAAATCAATTAACTAGATAAAACACTCAATACGCTATTTTGCCTCCTCATCCCAGTATCGATTTACTCATTGCAGCCTATCGCCATTTCAGCAAAAAATCTCAGTTACATCACTGACTCAGTCGTGATATAAATCGATGACGGTAACGAAATTAGCTCAGCTTTTTGGAATTTTTTACAGCATGTCAAACCCTGCGCAGCGCGCCACTAAGTTATTTGTCCAAACCTTTGGCACTAAAGCCGATGATTTATATCAAGCCCCAGGGCGCGTCAATCTGATCGGTGAATACACGGATTACAACGACGGTTTTGTACTCCCGGCAGCCATTAATTTTCATACAGTCATTGCGGTAAAACGCCGTGACGATACTAAATTTCGAGCCGTCGCCGATGCGTTTCCCGGACAAATTAAAGAGTGGGTTTTCGGCCAAGAAAACGACATGGACCCGCAAGATGGCTGGGTGAATTACCTCAAAGGTTTTACTGCGGCTATGGCGCAAACTGGCTTATTAGCCAAGGGCTTAGACTTAGCCATTGTGGGCAATGTGCCACTTGCCGCAGGTCTTTCATCTTCGGGCGCACTCGTTGTCGCCTTCGGTACAGCCATTAGTGATACCAGCCAACTGCATTTATCCCCAATGGCAGTGGCGCAACTCGCACAGCGCGGCGAGCACAGGTATGTTGAGTCGGCCTGTGGCATCATGGATCAAATGTGCAGCGCCATGGGTGAGCAAGACCATGCACTCCTGATTGACTGCTTAGATCTCGATAGCGAAGCCATTCCCATTCCAGAAAACCTAAGCCTTATCATCATAGATGCCCATATCGAGAAACAACGCTTAGCCGCGACCAATGAGCAACGTCGCACTGAGTGTGCACAAGCGGCAGAGTACTTTGGCTTAGATGCACTGCGTCACCTCGATTTACGCCAACTAGAAAGTGCAAAGGCCGATTTAGATGAAGTGCTATACCGCCGGGCGAAACACGTCGTCACAGAGAACCAAAGAACTCAAAATGCTGCTCGCGCCTTAGAGCAAAATAACATCCAAAAATTCAGTCGTTTAATGGCTGAATCCCATGCTTCACTGCGTGATGATTTTGAAGTCACACTGCCCGAATTTGATACTTTAGTTGAAATTGTAAGCCAAGTGATCGGCGAACGTGGTGGCATCCGCATGACCGACGGCTGCGTGGTCGCCTTGGTCGACCATGAACTGACTGACGCTGTTGTTGCCGCCGTTGAACATGAATTCTTCGAAAAAACCGCCATCGATGCCACAGTGTATTTATGTTCCGCCAGCGCTGGCGCAGGGCGCATAGATAACTAGCCAGAACAGGCAATTTGCTAGAACAAGCACTTAGCCGCACTTAAATCAAAAAAAACCTAATAGAATGACTACACCGTCGATAACATACGAATTCATCACTGAACTTTATGCTGTTGATGGCAAATAATAGGGTTAACATACTCATTTAACACAATAAGCAGTGAGCATATTCAACACAGAGGGAAGCTAAATGGTACGTTTCAGTGTTTTGGATCCTTGGACCGATCCCCGCGGCGGTGAAATCGAACGGGTTCGGATCGACAATGGCATACTCGCATTAGAAGTCATCAGCTTAGGCGGTATTATCCGCGCTCTGTGGACCCCTGATAAACACGGCGAACGTGCCAATATCGTTTTAGGTTGTGATAGCGCCGAAGATTACTTGACCCAATCGGCTCATTTAGGTGCCATTGCAGGCCGCTTTGCAAATCGCATCGCTAACGGCAAAATGCACTATCAAGGTCATGATTATCAGTTAGATGTCAACCAAGCGACTAACTGTTTACACGGCGGCCGTGAAGGGTTTAATCGTAAAAACTGGCAACTAGGTCAACTCCCCGATGGTGTGCGTTTGACCTTAATGAGCCCAGATGGCGACATGGGCTTCCCCGGTAATTGCACAGTTCAGCTGGATTACCGTCTCGCAGGCAATAATTTGTACGTAGAAATCTTAGCCTCGGTCGATAAAGCCTGTCCCGTAAGCCTCACCCAGCACAGTTATTTCAACCTCGATGGCTCAGAGACCAATCACGAGCATCTGATGCAAATCGATGCCAAGCGCTATCTCACCATGAATGATGTCAGTGTTCCCACTGGGATTGCCGATACAACTGGGTCGATTTTCGATTTAAGTCAACCAATACGCTTAGGTGACAAGCTGCATGCCGCTGAACTCGCAAGCACTCGCGGTTATGATCACTGTTATATGATGAATAATCCCGATGGCTCACTCGCCCGTTTTGGCTGTTTAAGCAGCCCCATTAGCGGTCGTGCTATGACGGTTTATACTAATCAACCGAGTGTGCAGCTGTACTGTGCTAATTTTTTAAATGGCACAGTAGGTCGCAATCAACAGGTATTAAATCAACATCATGCTGTGTGTTTAGAGCCGCAGATGCTGCCAGACTCACCGAACCAAGGCGAGCGCTTTGGTGATGACGTTTGGTTAATGCCAGGCAAGGTTTATCACCACATCAGTCGTTATCAGTTCGATACCGATGCGTAGCAATTCGCAATAAAAATTGAGAAAACGAGGAAAAGCGCGGTTTAGCAGAAGGGAATAAATAAAGCGATAAGGAATAAAATAAACACTACTTTATTCCTTACACTCACAGTGTTAGCCCTTAGGCCGACACTGTGTTAATCATCAAAATCATCGCCCCAATCATCGTCAAAATCCACGCCAACGGCATCAGATTCGACTTCTGGTTCAACTTCAGGCTTCGCCTTACGTACAGGCGCAGTTTCCTTCACGTTGTTCAAGTCAATGCGAGCTTGATGTTTACTCATAAATTGAGATCTTGCCGCCTTCCATGCACCACCAAACTTAGCCTCAGCAGCTTTTAACGCAGCCTCATCTAAGTCGTATAGGTTCACTTTGACTATATCTTCCACATACTCAATGATCGCATCGCGATCGGTATTGTATAGGTAGATACGTCCTGGGGAGGCATCGGGCAGCTGGTTGTCATGGACGACAATCGCGTTGCCTTTCGATGTTCTCAGCTCACCATACCAAACCTGTTTCTTTGCTGTGTTATACATATATGCTAATACCCTTAAATCAACACATACACCATGAGTTTTTTAGCCTGAATAAGCGAAGCATCGCTTGCTTTGATCCACGAATAGCGCCTGAAAGTCTCTGACGTTTTCAACTGGGTATTTTTACAGAATATTTCCGATAATCAATGCCTCATACCATGAAATTTTCACTAATTACGTATTAATTTCTGCCAAAGTACCCAAAAAGTTTAATCATTAACGACTTTAGTCTAAAAAATCGACGCGGCAAGTTTTATTCCCAAGAAAAAGCAATCATATCTATGGTGTTTGATGAGTCATCAACGTTAACAATTCGAGGTTGCTGTAAAGTTAACCATCAAGGTTATCCATGAGGATTTAATTACAGCGCTACAAACTCATATTTACCGAACAATGACTAAGCCACTATGATGTCAGAATGTCTTCTAGATTGACTCGAATGGCAGCGACTTAAAGCAAATATGTCGCTGCAAAACCAAGTATGCCTAGCTCAAATGACAGTCAGTATTACTTTGCCCCTGTGCTCACCCGACTCCATCAAAGCATGGGCTTTAGCGGCCTGTGCGAATGGAAAGGTTGCAAAAATGTTGGGGACAATTTTATGGGCGTTTAACAACGGCCAAACTTTCTCCAATAATTCAACGGCAATGGCGGCTTTGGCCTCCACGCTCTGCGGTCTTAGGGTCGACCCTGTCCACATGATACGTTTTGCCATCAGGCGGAAAATCTCAACCTCGGCTTTAGGCCCCCGTTGCATGGCTACCGACACCATACGCCCGTCCATCGCTAAGGCTTGTAAGTCGAGATTGATAAAATCGCCACCCGCAATATCAAATACCACGTTTACGCCCTTATCTTGAGTGAGTGCCATCACAGGTTCAACAAAGTTTTGAGTACGATAGTTGATGACTTCAGCGGCGCCAAGACTCAAGCAATAATCGCGTTTCTCATCCTGTCCCGTAGTCGCTATCACTTTTGAACCCAGCGCACTGGCCAACTGAATAGCCGTACTACCAATGCCACCTGAGCCACCGTGGATCAGTACCGTCTCGCCCGCTTTCAGTCCCGCACGCATAAACAGGTTACCCCATACGGTGAAGAAGGTTTCTGGCAGCGCAGCTGCCTGCACATAGCTAAAGCCCGTTGGAATAGGCAAACAATGGGCCGCATAGGTAAGCGCATACTCGCCATAACCACCGCCCGGCACTAAGGCGCATACCTTATCGCCAACTTGCCATTGGCTCACGCCGTCACCGAGGGCACAAATATCCCCAGCAACCTCAAGACCAATAATCGGTGATGCACCCGGTGGCGGTGGATACGCGCCCACCCTTTGTTTAACATCTGGGCCATTCACTCCTGCTGCATGTACGCGGATCAACACTTGCCCCGCCGCAGGGACAGGCAAAGGCGAGCGCGATAGCCGCATCACCTCGGGCGCCCCAGGTTGCTCAACATGAATATGGGTGTACTCGCTTGGTAAAGCTGACATAAAAGCTCCTGTGAGAATGGCACCAACCTAATAGCAGATTGCTATGCTTAAACGGTTCGTTTGCTAAACCTTAATGCGGCTAAGCTAGCGCAATTTCAAGCCAAATAGCCACAGTTATTCCATTCTATATTCCATCGCACTAAATCAAGCGGCTGACGTTAACCATTTGAACTGAAAGCTGAACCTAAGCTGAACAGAAAAGATGTGTCAAAAAAATATTATGACAAATACTAGATATATTAAAAACTTACAGCCATTATTCTGAGGCATTATTTGCTGGCTGCGATGTTTGTCGCGCTATTGTTATCACGCAAATAATCCAATGAGGTTTGATGCAAGTCTGTGTTAAATGCATCAAATAACGCCCAAGGAAGATCTGCTTTGCAGACTAGATAACTACGGATACACAATGAAAAACACACTACTCTTCGCAGCAATTAGCTTAGCGATTGCAACTCCCGTTCTTGCCCATAACACTCATGCAAGCCCCCCATTAGGCAACAACACACCAAACAGTTCACCAGCTCAACCCGTCCCGCCACCGCCCTCTGCACCAATTAGCTTAATTGAATCACATAGACCACTGCTACGGGAGACGCCATTGATGGCATCCCCCAATGATCCGACGATGACAGAGCAGCCTAAGATTCATTCGCGCCAAAAACGTCAGATAGAGGTCTCGGAGCAACCCCCACTTAAGTTGCAGAATCGTAGCGCCGCGATGCAAGTCAGCGACTGCAGTGACTTTGTTGGGAAATCAGGTCAGGCACTAGTCAATGAACTGAGCCAATCGACACCCGAATGCGTCGGTAAGCTCTATAGCCTCAAAGGCAGTGCTGCGACCGCGCTATTTAGCGAGGCCAATGTGATCAGTGTGGCTAATGCCATTGCCGCTAAAGCCAAGGACTACACTGGGGTCGATGTTCAGCATCTGGAGTCCCATATTTACTTTGTCCGCGCGGCCCTTTATGTGCAGTTTTACAGCCCAAATGATGTGCCCGCTTACAGCAATGCTGCTAAGGTCAGCTTAAAATCTGCCCTTAATGCGTTATTTGCGAACGCTGCGATTTGGACTGTCTCCGATGACAATGCTGGCGTGTTGAAAGAAGCCTTAATCCTGATTGACTCAGCCGAGCTCGGCGCCGAGTTTAATCATGTCACTATCAAAGTGCTTACGGACTACGACGCTTACTGGCAAGCCAGTTTCGCCATGAACGCCGCAGCAAACTCAGTGTTTACCACCTTATTCCGCGCCCAATGGAATGATGACATGCAGGCGCTGTTCGCGCGTGATCAAGGGATTTTAGATGCGCTGAATAACTTCCAACTCGAACATCGCAACTTGTTAGGCACCAATGCAGAGTACCTTTTGGTCAACTCAGTTAAAGAGTTATCTAGGCTGTATTACATTGATGCCATGCGCCCGCGAGTGACCCAGCTGGTCAAAAACATCCTCAGCAGCACCAGCAAAACCGAACCGAGCAAAGTGCTTTGGTACGCGGCGGCAGAAATGGCAGACTATTACGATCGCAGCCATTGTAACGATTACAATATCTGTGGTTTTAAGGCGCAGTTAGAAGCCGATGCTTTACCTTTTAATTGGAAATGCTCCGACAGTCTCAAGATCCGCGCCCAAGATCTCTATCAAGATCAAGCCAAGTGGGCCTGTGATGTGCTAACCAGCCAAGAAAGTTATTTCCACAGTAAACTCGAAACGGGCATGCAACCCGTGGGGCAGGATAACAACGATGACTTAGAGCTAGTGATCTTCGGCAGTTCGTCTGAGTATAAATCCTTAGCCAACAGTATATTTGGTATCAGTACCGACAATGGCGGCATGTATTTAGAAGGCTCACCCGCCGGACTCAAAAATCAGGCACGTTTCATCGCCTATGAAGCCGAATGGCGCACGCCGGATTTCCACGTCTGGAACCTGCAACACGAATACGTACACTACCTCGATGGACGCTATAACCTGTTTGGTGACTTTAGTCGTGGCACTTCGGCCAATACCATTTGGTGGATTGAAGGCCTCGCGGAATACATCTCTTACCGTGACGCAAACCCTGCGGCAATTGCCATGGGCGAAACCGGTGAGTTTATGTTATCGACCATCTTCAAAAACAACTATGAATCTGGCCAAGACCGCATCTATCGCTGGGGCTATCTGGCGGTGCGTTTCATGTTTGAACACCACAGGGACGATGTGAGACAGATTCTGGCCTACCTACGCAACGATCAATATGCAGAATATCAAGCCTTTATGGATAATATCGGCACACGTTACGATAACGAATGGCAGGGTTGGCTCGCCAGTGGTTTAAGCACGGCTGACGATGGCATAGTCGATAAGGGCCCGAGTGATGTCGACGCTGAGCCTAGTGGCCGCGAAGGCAACTGGACAGGACCAGCAGGCACTATCAGTAAGGATTACTCGCCTTGCCAAGTGACTAACGAAGCCTACCGTTACACAGAATCGGCCAGCCTGAAAATTGATGTGCCGATGGAATGTATCGATTCAAAACTCGGCCGCGCCAGTTTCAGCTTCACCAATACCGATCGCACAGCCCAAGAGCTTTGGATCAAGATTGGCGGTGGTTGGGGGGATGCCGACATTTATTTCGATTCTAGAGGCTGGGCAAGCCCTGAGCAAAACCAAGGCGCTGGTATCGGTAATGGTAATTATCAAGTGATTAAGGTGCAGTTAAACCCTAACGAGTATTGGCACTACATTACCTTATCGGGGGACTTTGGCGGCGTCGATATGCAAGTCAGCACCACTGAGCTATTTGCTGATATCGACCCCGATCTGGGGGATGGCGGCGTGGATCCTGAGCCACCAGCCAATTGCGGCGCAGCGACCTTAGATTACGGTAAGCTCACCCTAGGCAAAAATGAGTGCATCAGTGGCGGGCGTAACAGCTTCTACTTCTGGGTTGAGGAAGATGATACCCAGTTCACTATCACCACTAAGGGCGGCTCTGGGGATGCCAATATTTACTTCAATGCCAGTCAGTGGGCCGACGCAGATAATGCCGATGCAAAGAGCTCTCAAGCAGGAAATCAAGAATCGCTTAGCTTCAGCGCCAATCGTGGCTGGCGTTATATCACGATTGATACTGCCACTGAGTTTAGCGGCGTAACACTGACCTTAAGCACAGGCACGAGTAACACACCCGATCCGGTGCTCATTGCCAACGCCTGCGCGACGCAATCACCCTTAAGTTATGGTGAGCTCAGTGCTGGCAAAGCCATTTGCACCGCCGATGGGCGCAACGATTATTACCTTTGGGTACCAGAGGGAACTAATCAGCTAAGCATCAACTCCGCCCACGGCAGTGGTGATGTTAGCCTGTTTTCGGGGACGACTTGGGCGAATGCTCAACACTTCGATGCAGCCTCTGTGACACCCGCCAACACGCGGGAAAGTATCACAGTCAATGCACCAAACGTGGGTTGGTATTACATCACAGTGCAGAGTGAGCCCCAGAGTGCGGGAGTCGCACTGCAGGTTGATTTACGCTAGTTTGATGACTTGCATCGCTTAAGTAAGCAGTTTTAGCCATTACGCATAAATCAAGCATTTGAATAAATAGCAAAATCCCTGCTTCTGCAGGGATTTTTATTGAAGATAAGCTGAATAAGCGACACTGACGTCATAGAGTCTTTAGCGGCAATACGTTATTAGCGCATCCCTTCGAGCAATTGCACTCTCTCCTTGGCCCTTGCTGCATAGTCGTTTGAAAACCGCTCTGCCATTTCAATGCTCTGCTGATAAAGCGTTAACGCTGCTTTTGCATCGGCCGGTCCACCCTCGCCTTTATCTAACAGGGTTGCGAACTGGAAGTAAGCATTGCCTAGAATATCCGCTTGCAAGCCTTGTTTGGCACCCAAGGTTGTCACTTTTTCTAACCAGTATCTCGCGTTAACCGTATCTCGATAGGGTTCCAATAACAGGATATTGGCAAGTTCAGCGGCGGCGTAAAGATCTCGCTCGGCGGCAATTATCCAAAACTCCTCGCTCTGCTCAAAGTCCTCTTTAAAGTAGTAATAGGTTTCGGCGGCATCTCGCGCTAAATCAGGTTGAGCTTTAACGCTTTGGCGATAATTTTCCAATGCCGTTGTAGCATTAAAATAGGGCGAACAAGATAACACTTGATAAAACGCCATCAGACTTCTTGCCTCAGGCAACCCTTGGTCAACTAGCTGATTTAACTGCTGCCATGCTTGCGTTTCACGAACCTTATCCGCACCTGTATTAACCAAGCCACGCTCAATAACCGATAAAGGTAAACGGATTAACTCAAGCTTTGCCGCATTATCGCCAAAGCTTGCGGCGCGCTCCAGCCAATAGATCTTTTCATCGGCACGCCCCGCGTAACCCGCTTGATCTCGCAGCCAATGCAGCGCCTCAATATCGCCAGCTTCAGCGGCTTCACGGTAATATTTCTGTGCCTTAATTTTATCCTTGGGTAAGGCGTGCCCAAGCTCATAGATACGTGCTAACAATCGTTTATCAGCAGCCTTTGAACTCTGAGCTAAGGTATTGATTTGTGATTCAGGTTTACCATAGGCATACAATTTCACATCACCGTTAGCATAAGTATATTGAGTACCATCGGGATAATTCACCTCAACCGTATCAGGCTGATACCAAACATTGACCTCATACTGTTCGGCAATCTGTGGATTAAAATTCACCCGCATCACAGTCTCATCACCGCGACGAACCGCTTGAGTATAAGGACTAGCCCATAGGCTAGAAATTTGCTGCAAACTACTTTTCAGCCTAGCCTCGAAGGGTTTGTCTTCCTTAGGAGAATGAATAAATACTGGATAGTAAACTGGCGCTAAAGATAAAGGCGTAGTCGCAAGCAACGAATTATCCGCCTCGCTACCCGCATAAATAGGATCGATATTAAGTTCATGACTTAAATAAAAATCATCGTGGGGTGACACTTGAGTCGGCAACGTAGTTTGGCTAGCAACTTGTGCCGCATCCACAACAGAAGTGCGCTGCAACTTAGCAAGATATTGTTGTTTAAGTGCTTTAGCCCTTTGCCACAACGGATGGTTCGGCAGTATTGTCACATCGAGCATTAAATCCTCAAGCCGCCACAGACAATCGCCGCCACCATTCAAAGCTAAGGGCAGCGAAAACTCACTCGCTTTGCTACCACTGCTAATCACTTGCCGCAGCACTGAGGTTTCTTCGAATGTCGCGCGGTAGGGATTAGCAATATCACCACTGGGAAAACGGATTTCCTTTCGAGTACAAACAGATGAGACGTAATAACCGACAAGTTCTAATTGCGTATTAGCAGGTAATACACCAACGAACTCGAAACGCGAACTGTCTACAGGTGCAGTCACTTGATCGACGGGCAACTCACTACGAAATAAAGAATCCCAAAAAGAGGCCATGACGGGAGAGGCAAACATCAATCCAGCCGAGCAAGCCAAATATAAAAAAGCCCTATGAAAGCAATGTAACAAACTCATAATGCCAGCTCTCCGTTGCTGATGAGGCAAATCCACTCGCACTTAAACACTCGCTTAAATACAACAAAGATCATTAAGCCAACGCGTTTAGCCGTTGGCTTAAATCATAACGTATTTACAGGCAAGTTGAACCCATGCCTGTCAGCCTAGGGGCGATAAACCCAGCACATAAAACTCAACTTAAGCACTTCGCAGTCTAGCAAGCACATCCTTGGCCTTCAATTCCGCCATAGCGACATAGGCCACAGGCACTACAAATAACGAGAAGAAAGTGCCCGCTAACAGACCTCCGACTAAGACTAAACCTATGTTAGCTAATCCTAACGAGCCCGGTCCCGATGCCAAGGCTAAAGGAATCGCACTTAAAATCATGGTTAAAGACGTCATTAGAATCGGTCTTAAACGAGATTTGGCACTGCTTCGCGCCGCCTCAATCGCACTCAAACCTTGGTCTTGTTGCTTATTGGCAAACTCCACCAGCAAGATACCGTGTTTAGTCACTAGCCCCACTAAGGTTAATAAACCAATCTGCGAATAGATATTCACACTCTGGCCAAACAAGGCTAAGGTCAATAACGCACCGACAATACACAAGGGCACTGTCAGTAAGATAATTAAGGGATCGACAAAACTTTCGAACTGCGCAGCCAAAATCAAATAGATAAACACCAATGCCAGCAAGAATAGCGACTGAGTGCCCGCCTGCGAATCCATAAGATCCTTCACCACGCCATTGTATTTAAAGCCTTGGGCATCATTAAGCAATGTCGGTAATTGTTCATCTAAGTAGGTTTTGATTTCATCAGTTGAATAGCCGGGCATAATATCTGCCGTCAATTCAGCACTATCAAGACCCATAAACGTCTTAATGTTAGATTCTGCCGTAGTCTGTTTAATCGACACAAATTGCGACAATGGCAGTGCTTGCCCAGATTCTGAAGTGACATACAGCTTATTCAACACTTTAAAATCACTCAGTTTATCTAAGTTTACTTGCACTTGAATAGGATAAGTAAAACCATCGGTAGCATGTAAGTCCGCCGCCTTCACTGAGCCAAGAAAGGTAGAAAGTGCATTAGTGACATCACCATAACTCACACCTGAAAGGATAATGGCGTTGCGATCGATAGACAGATCGTAGCGTAGTTGGTCCCTAAGCACTGAGTTGCCCACGTTATTCAGGCCAGGATAATCCTCGAGTAACTTTTGCACTTTGGCGGCGGTTTCGCTGAGTTCGTCCTTATTCCGATCTAAGGTCGTCAGCTCTAAACGCAAGTTATTGGCAATATTGAGATTATTCGCTGAGCGAATGCTAAACGACATGTTATAGGCAGAAACGTTTTCCTTTGATGTTGTAATCAAGTCGCTGATCACATCATCTATACCCTCACTGCGCTCACCCCAAGGTTTGAGTAGCACATGGTTCACAGGCTCTCCCTCGATATAGGACAAGTTAGCCCCAACCGCGGGATGCTCATCCATCACGCTATTAAGCTCAGCATTGTGATTGAGATGATACTGCCGACCGACACCGGTAGGACCATTAGACGCCACATCAATAAAGCCAGAGTCCTCCGCAGGCAAGAGTATTTTGGGTAATTGCCAGTAAGCAATACCCGCAAGACCCACCAAAACCACAGCCACACCAAACATCAAACGCTTGCGGAAAAACCACTTATTCAGCTCATTGATATACAAATGATTTAACTGCTG
Source organism: Shewanella sp. DC2-4 (assembly GCF_013248875.1). NCBI lineage: Bacteria > Pseudomonadati > Pseudomonadota > Gammaproteobacteria > Alteromonadales > Shewanellaceae > Shewanella > Shewanella sp. DC2-4. The sequence goes on from NZ_JABRVR010000002.1 coordinate 3,727,962, forward strand.
CAGCGCATTCTCGACTCGGCTAAACCATTTAGGGTGTTGCTCAGTGGTATTGATAAGATAGGCGCTCATCATAGGCGACAAAGTCAACGCCACCACGCCAGAGATCATTACGGCCGCTGCTAAGGTAAAGGAGAATTGCCGAAACAGATCGGCGGTTAAGCCCGACATTAATCCGATCGGCAGATACACGGCGGCGAGCGTTAACGTCATCGCAATGATAGGGAAAATGATCTCCTGACAGCCTTTAATCGCCGCATTGAAAGGCGTTTCACCGTTTTCAATATGGCGATAACAGTTCTCGACCACCACAATGGCATCATCCACCACCAGGCCAATGGCCAAAATAATCGCCAGAATAGTCAACACATTGATACTAAACCCGAGCGCCGACATCACAGCAAACACCCCAATCACGCACACGGGAATGGTAATAATGGGGATCGATGCCGCCCGCAGGCTACCCAAAAATAACACCACAATCAGCGAAACTAAGATCACTGCTTCAATCAACGCAGAAAACCCTTCGTCGATGGAGGCTTCAATAAAATCAGCTTGGTTGTAGGCTAAGTTCATTTCTAAGCCATGGGGTAAATGTTTTTGCATGCGTGCAATTTCGGCTTTAATGTTCGAAGCCACTGTCACTGGGTTAGCGTTGCTCAGCGGTAAAATCTGCAATGACATTGCACTATGTCCACCGATAGACAACATACTCGGCGACAGACTTTCCTCGCCCATCACCACATCGGCAACATCGGACACACGGATGATCTTACCCTCGCTGACCTTAATCACCAGATCCTTCACGTCTTCAAGCGTTTCAACTTGATTCAAAGGGTTAATCGAGAAATCCCGCGACTTACCTTTGATCGCACCCGAGGTAAAACTGGCATTGTAAGAGCCTAACGTGCCCACCACATCGGCAGCTTTAATATTCAGCGCTTTCATTTGCTCAGGATTGAGCCAGACTCTGACCGCCTTTTGTGAGCCACCATAGGGCCCCCAAACGGCACCAACGCCTTGAACTTGTTTGAGTTGCGGTACTAACTGCTGGCTAATGTAGTCGTACATAGCCTGCTTTTCCATGCCACCCGCGTTCACAAAGGTGATGATATTACTGGCCGAATCTGTGGCCGAGGTATCGTCGGTAACTGTGGGCTTATCTATCATGCTCTGGGGGAAATCGTTAATCCCTTCGACGCTGCTACGCAACTTGTTCATTAAGTTGGTGTATTCAATATCGCTGGTGTCATCATTGAATTTAATCGTTAATGAGCAACGCCCCTCGCTACAGTCGGTCGACATGGTATCGACTTTATCTATGCCCGAAGCCGCAGCAATCAACTTATCGGCCACGTTGCTCGACATAAAATCGGCGCTCGCCCCTGCAATCGACGCATTTACAGATGCCGAGTGGGTGGTATGCTCAGGGAAGTATTGGATATCGAGTTTTTGAAAGGCAATCAAGCCCAGTAACACAGCCATAATACTGAGTACGGAGGCGAATATAGGATGACGAATACAGACTTCGGGTAAACGCATTATTCAGCCACCTCAATACTTGGAGTAACGCCGGAATCAGCACCTTTGTCAGCACTTGATGTTGCCGCTTTATCTGCAGTGTTTCTATCCTGCACGACTTTGATCTTGCTATCGGACTTAAGGTTTTGCATACCCGTTTTAACGACTAAATCGCCTTCGGCTAAACCTTCAGTCACGACGGCATAACCGTCATTCGTATTTTGAGCGAGTTTAACTACTTGTTTTACTACGCTATCGCCCTGCACTAGCCAGACAAAACGTTCATCGTTATTGGCAATAATCGAATTTTGCGGCACTAATAGACGTTTAATCCCCAGACTATAGAACTGCTTGATGTTGGCGAACATGCCAGGAGCAAGCTTAAACTCAGGGTTTTCAAGGGCGGCATGCACTTCAACCCGTCCTGAGCTTTCGTCTACCGCTGGGGCAACATAGTTAACTAACCCTTTGAATACCTTATTACCATAGGCCTCAACAGTCACATTCACCTTTTGGCCCTTTTGCGCCTTGCCTAAATCCTTCTGACTGATGGCATAACGCACTTCGACCGGATTTAAACTATAGAGGGTGACTAAGGCCGTACCAGCACCAATTTGGCTGCCAATAGACTGACTAAAGCTGGTCAACTGACCATCGAAGGGAGCCTTGATCAGGTAATCGTTCATGGTGGCTTGTTTCTGGCGAAAATCCGCATCGGCCAGATTCACATTTTCCCGTAGCTCATCCACATCTTGCTTAGCAAGCGCAAAGGGTTCTTTAATCAGTAAGTCTTCGATACGCTCCAGCTTAGTTTTAGCCAGTGCTAAGGTGCTCTTGGCTTTGTCTAAATCAGCCTTGGCTTTAATGTTGTCCTGCTCGGCAATCACTTGACCTTTAGTCACTTTGTCGCCGTTACTAAAATGAATCGCGCTAATTTTTTCGCTAGCATTAAAGTTCAGCGTGGCTGAATCAATAGCGTTGATTTTACCGACTTCATTCACTACATCGGCAAAGGACGTTTCTTTAACGGCCTCGACCGTCACAGGGATAATGTCGACCTTGTCCGCCGACATCACGGCCATAGGGGCTAAAGCGAAAACACTCGCCAGTAGAAACGGCAAAGGCGCGAATAAGGGCGCCTTTGGGAGATGATGAGGATGGCTTTTTAATGAAATATCGCATGCACTGCGTGCTCGTTCAGTTACTCTTTGTGTAAACAGCGTTCGTGTAAACATAGTATGCAAACCTATCGTTCTTACTATTCAACGGACATCCTATCCGACAACAGCAAACCGGATTGAACCCAAAACTAATACCAAGTCCCCCCAAAGTGCCTGTTTCAGCAATTTGAGGTTATTTGGGTATACAGCCTATAGGCTTAATCCCAGTCAGTGCCAGTAAAAACTCGGTTACACAACCAAACAAAACAATAACTTAACGATAAACTTAATAGTGAGCACTTAAATCACACAAACAACCATAAAATACAGCAAACTTGAAACAAGTGTAGAGCCAGCCTATTAGCAAGCCACTATTTACCTTTTAACAGGGCTCCGATGGCCTTTTTCACGTCTGCAAAACAGGGGCGCTGAGCCACATCTAACTGCATGCACTCATCTTTAATCGCACTCAACTGTGTGTAGTACAGAGGGCCAATCGAGGCACTCACATAGGCCGATGCATCCACATAGGCCAACAGATCTTCAATCAAGCAACCGAGCGCCCGCACTTCAATAGCTTCTATCGCTAAGCGTTCTGCTGTCGATAGATTGCGTAAGTTTGATGCCGCACCAAAATCCCCAAACAATAAGCTCATCTGTTGATTAACCATAATATTATGGGCGTAGACATCACCATGGCTTACTTGTTTAGCATGCATGTGCGCCATCGCATCGGCCAACTGGTGTGTGATTTTGGCGACTTCATCAAGGCGAAATTCGCTACCGTCTTTAAAGGTATCGCGAGTGCAGGTGACAAGACTTGGTGGTAACCCTAAGTTACTAAACCCTGGTGGAATAAGTTCCATCACTAAACCCAATTGATCTTTTTGGCTAATATGCGCCACGACCTTAATAAGGCTGGGATGATCACCCGTTGTGAGACAGCAATCTAACTCGTCAGCGGGATAACCATCGCTCGTCACTTCACCCTTAAAGAGTTTTACCGCAATCTGCGCCGACCCCGTCGCGGCTATCATGGCTTGATTCAACCAATCGCCTCGATAAATGACCCCAGAAGCCCCTTCGCCAAGCTTCTCAGCCAACTTGATATCACCCAGAGTCACATTCGCCACTGTGGCCACATCGGCGTGGGGATCGACTAAGGTATGGCTGAATGGATTTCCCGCAAAGGCGAGCCAAGTCAGTTTAGGCAAACTGAGTAACCAAGCTGGCAGTGCGTGGAGTTGATTGGCCGATAAACGCACTAACTCTAAGTTACGGCAATTGGCCATCGACTCGGGCAATGCTGTTAAACGGTTACCCGCTAAAGCTAATTTTTGCAGACGATGTAAATCGCCCATGGCCGCAGGCAACGTCTCAATGAGGTTATCGGTTAGGATGAGCCAGCGGGTTTGCAGCGGTAATGCCGCAGCTGTCACTGTTTTAATTTGATTGGCCTTAAAGCCAATCATCTCTAAATTTGTGCAGCGCCCTAATGCCTCAGGCAAATGTTCAAAGCAATTATTCGAGGCGAAAATTATCTTTAAATGCGATAAGCGGTGTAAATCCTCGGGCAAAGTGCTCAGTTGATTATTCGATAAATCGAGGATTTCGAGGGTATCGGCTAAATCAAAAATCTCCCGCGGGAACTCGGTTAAATCCTCAACCAATTGTAAACGTGTGATCCCTTGTAACTGCCCTGCCCTTAACTGCGCTAACGTCTGCACTTTGCTACCCAAGTTAATGAAAAATCGCGGCTATGGTAGCGTATAAATCGACAAAGCTAAACGCAGGATCTGCAATCAAAGGGCGGCACAATCGGCCTTAAGACAACTTTGATACAATAGGTAAAACTTGGGGGAGCTATCCAGAAACTCGAAAACAGATTAGCATGTGCACCAATATGGAATGCCCAGTCAACTCATCACAGGACAATCATGCGGACACATTTTCGCCAAACGCACTCTTTTACAGTGCTTATGCTTGCCATGCTAATGGCCCTACTGAGCGGTTGCGCTACAACATCAGCAAGCCCATCAACCACTGAATTCAATGCCACAGCAAGTGATGTCAGTAATGATAACGACCACTCGCCACAACAGCATCAAACACCACCCGAAGTGGTTGAGCAGTACAGCGATGTATGGGAAAAGATCCAACACGCCAATACCATTGACGTCCATGATGATGCCGAAGTACGTAAACAGCGTAACTTTTTCGATGATAAACAAAAATTTATGAATCAGGTTGGCGATCGCGCCGAGCCATTTTTATATTACATCGTCAGCCAGCTCGAAGCGCGTAACATGCCATTAGAATTGGCGTTATTGCCCATAGTCGAAAGTGGCTATAACCCTTTAGCACAAGCTAACGGCCCCGCAGGACTGTGGCAAATGATCCCTGCTACTGGACGTAATTTTGGCTTAACGGTGAATTCTGCCTACGATGGCCGTAAAGATGCGCTGGCCTCAACCGATGCAGTGCTCGACTATCTACAGCACCTATACGACACCTTAGACAAAGACTGGATTAACGCCGTCGCCGCCTACAATACCGGTGAGCTAGTGATCAAAGCCGCCATTGATAAAAACAAAGCCAAGGGCAAGCCTACGGACTTTTGGTCACTGGGTATCCCCGCTAAGCGAGTACAAACAGTCCCTAAGTGGCTGGCATTTATTCAGATTATTCGAAATCCCAACCACTACGGTTTAAAAGTCCCCCCTATTGCTAACCGCCCTTTCTTGGAAAGAGTGCCAGCACCTAATGGCGTAGATATTGGCCAGATTGCTAATGCAGCAGGGCTCAGCAAAGCAGAATTTAAAACCTATAACCCAGGCTTTCGCCAAGGTGTAATCCCCAGCAAAGGCAAATATCAAATCGCCTTACCGCTGGAAAACATAGGTCATTATCAGGAAAATCAGGACAAGCTCTACGCTCAAAAACGCTATGATAGCCAAAGCTATATCGTCAAATCTGGTGATAGCCTAGGCACAATCGCAGCCAAGTTTGATATGTCAGTGAAAGCATTAAAACAGGCCAACAATCTGACATCTGACCGCCTAAAAATCGGCCAAGAGCTCACACTGTTAACGCCAATGGCGGGCAATGATAATGAGCCTGAACCCACTAAAACCAAGGCGAAGACAGATAAAAAAGTGAGCAATAAGTCGTCGACCAAAGCTAAAGCAACTACCTCAACATCGGCCGATAAATCTGCAATAAAAGCGACCACTTACAAGGTGAAATCAGGTGATTCGCTGGATAAAATCGCCCGTAAGAATAAGGTTAAACTGGCTGACTTAATGAAGTGGAACCAGCTCAATGGCAAAAGCATTATTAAGCCAGGCCAAGAACTGAAAATTTCCGAATAACGATTGTAGTTTGAACGGCAAAAAGCCCAACAAAGCGCGGTTCCAAAGCGCTGTGTTGGGCTTGTTTCTATCCCAATATCAGAGTTAACCGCCACAGCTCAGCGTTACTACTCAGTTGACCTAACCAATACTCCCGGACAATCATTCCAAAACAAACCATTCTAATTGCACGCCATTATTTTGTGTCTTTCTTCGCTAAACCAAGGGGATACAATTGCTGCTTAAACATGCCAACAGGCATGTAATCGCCCACGACACCATATTGCTCTGGCCACTCTTTCTGACCTCGAACTGCAGTCCCAAATAGGTAATCTAAAAAAGAAAAATGGGCAGCATAGTTACGGTCGATTGCCGCCTTATCGGAAGCATGGTGCCAATGGTGGAATTGCGGACTGACAATTAAGTAACGTAGCCAGCCAAAGTTAACCTGCACATTGGCATGATTAAAGACCGCCTGCACGCCAACGATAATCACATAAATACTGATGATGTCTTTGGAGAATCCTAAGATAAAAATCGGCGTGAGCACTAAACAACGGGTAGCAATCAACTCAAACATATGTTGCCTTGAACCAGCCAACCAATCTAAATGTTTCGCGCTATGGTGCACCGAATGGAAGCGCCACAGGAAAGGAATTTCATGGTAGGCACGGTGCGCCGCATATTGCATTAAATCGGCGACCAATAAAATCAACAACAGTTGCAACACAAAGGGAAGACCCGCGATAAAGCTTTGCACTGTGCTGGAAATAGCCCAAGAAAAGGTCGACTGCACAAATTGGTTTGCCACCAATAATACAAATCCAATCGCTAAGTGATTCACCAAAAAATGGTTTAAATCCCCTTGCCACTCGGGTCTCAATATTGCTTGTTCTGGTTTATGGGGTAGCCATTTCTCGATAAAAATGAAAATTAAGGTTGAGCCTAATAAGTCTAAAATAAACCAATCTAAACCCAGTGAGACCTTATGATTAGCAAAAGGCTCGACTTCAACTTGATGACCACCAAAGGCAATCGCTAAACTCACAAATACCCAAGCCACAAAGCCGAAACGCTTATTTTTATTTCGAATAAAATTCAATAAACCTAAACTGCCCGACACCACTAAGGCGACAAATATTAAGCTGCGAATAACATCGACATTATAGCTTTGGCGTAATTCTGGAGTGGTGAGATATTCGGGAAAATGAAACGCCAATACACCCAGAAACGATAATATCGCTAACATACACGCTATAGTGCCGCTAATACTGCCTTCACCAATTTGGAAATGGCCGTCTTTAAATCCTTTACTCATCACAGTGAACTCCTTTTCCTATATTGCTCGCGTTATTCACATCACAGCAATGCTCGGCTTAATTTTTTGCCGATCAGCCTACATTAACCCCGCAGCCACAATCAATAAAAAGTGAATGCTAAGACAATAATGCTCAATCTACTAAGCACACTAAAACGAGCACACAAAAACAGCCCAAAAAAAGCGCTACCTAAGTAGCGCTGTTTTATTAGAGCCGTTCACTCACCATAGCGGTTAGATCTTAATCAAGTTATAACCAAAGCTAGTAGAAGGATCTTTATTCAGCACCATAGTCACATTGTCTTCATTGCTGAAATCCATTAAATCGGATGCATAGACAACGGTTTTAGTACCGTTTTCCACAGCGATAACCTTAATAGAATATTCGCCAGCTGGCACAGTCAATGACTGAGGGCTTGCTGGATTGACTGCGGTGATCTTATTTACAGCCGTTTCAATCGTGTCATTTGCCTTTAAGAAATACACGGTTAGATTGCTTTTATCGGCAAAACTCACAATGTCGAACTTAAAGCTATAGGGACTTGGCGTCTTAGTTTGCTTCATCTCCATCGCCTTCACTTGGCTGCCCTGCTCGGTCGTTTGCTCATAGATGAAGATGGTTTTAATGTCATCTTGGTTAAGGGTGATCAACACGTTATCGAGCAATTTATTTTGCGTACCGTGGTCGAACACACTCACACCAAAATCATTAAACTCAGCACCTTGATAGCTAGTCACCCCAAAAGATGGCACTTCGCTAAACAGAGTATCTTGCTTACTGCTGGCCACTTTCACATCGATAATGTGCGAACCTAAACCGTTAAAGACGCGATAATCGACACTCGCTTCTAATGCCACATGGTTGCGAACATTGGTGGTTGAATCGACACTGTCCAAGGTGATTTTTGAATCCGAAGCACCAAAACCTTCACGGATGATCAGCTTATAAGGCACCTTAGAACTGAATTTAATGTTCGCAGTTGTATAAGAAACATTGGTTGTTCCCGCTGGTGCGAGGTAAACCTTATATTCACCCGTATCCATCACTTGCGGCTGCGACACTTCACCGTAAGCCACACTGCCTAACATCACGGCATCGGCAAAGGTTTGGGTCGACTTAGAAACATAAGCGTCAAAGGCTTGGGCATGTACAGCAGTATTGGCAATCAAGAGCTGCATTTTACTGTTTTCAGCCACTTCGTTGAGCTTATCGAGTTCAGTGCGAGAATAGTTGATATTAAGTAATTTAGGTTCGGTAAAATCACCATGTAATACAAAGAAATGGTCCGTTGCAACTTTCAAATCGATATCTTCTTTATAAATAGAGATATCTTTATCAGAGGCATCCTTAGCCATCACTTCAATCGCAGTTACGCCAGCCGTCGACGTAAATCGCGGCATAGTGTCCCCATAGATCACACTTTCATAGGTTTTATCGGCAACTTTGAGTGCAGTAGCAGTGCTTCCAGCTGAAGCATTATAGAATTGCACATAGGTGGCATTTTGATCTGTGCCCTCTTCATTATTATCATCTGAGCCACATGCCGTTACCGCTAAACAGGCAACAGCCACCGCAGCGAATCCCTTTAGCTTACTTTTTATCATTGTTTCCCTCATTAGCAGACAAAAATTCAGTTCAATCTACGCAGTTATACAATGACAACAATGGCAATTTCCACTAAAAACAAAAACAAATATTTTACAAACTCAAACACTTAACAAACATTTCAATAACACAACAAAAAGTGATACAAACCACACTTTTCAGGCTCTTAATTGATACAAATGCGGCTGCTGATACTTTTGCTCACCTCTCAAAAACGCTTCTGCTCCAGTGGAAAATGACTGTTCTATCGAACACCTCTCTTTTAGGCTTAAAGCGACTATGGATAAACTATCCTCAAACGGTACAAACCTTGTTCGACTAATGCGATTAGGTTACTCTCGCATCGCCAATTAAGCCTTTGGGATGGATAGGATTTGCAAGGGATTCTCAACTACTACAAACAATGTTTTCAACACGATAGTGCCGAAATCAACCTCTGGTCTAGCCACAAGCTTGCCGAGCAAGATCAGCTATTACTCCAACATGAAGACGAGTTAAGCAGTGGCTTCCTACCCCGTTTGCCTGTGCAATTTGCTCCCGCCAGTGCATTACTAGCACGTAGCGCTTTGTATTTACGTGAAAAGGTATTATTGCACTGCTGTCTGTTTTTCTGCGGCACAGTCGACCTTAATGGCGAAAAACGTAAAGTCGTGACACCACTCCTTTATCGCGAATGCCAATTACAGGCTGACGGCGATAATCTCTACCTAGAGAGCGATAACACTCTAGCTGGCAGCGGACCATTCACTATCAATGAAGCTCTATTAGAAAAATTAGTCGTTGAAGGACATAGCCTAAGCCAAGATTTACGCGATAATCCAACGGATGTCAGTGGCTGGATATCTTGGCTGCGGGCGGGCCAAGCCGATGTTGATACCAGTCATTTATTGCATTTTCCCAAGCTGATCGATGAGGCTGAATTCACTAGCTTATGCCGTAAACGTGGGCAGTTTCTTGTCAGTCGAAGCCAAATCATTTTGGCAGAACGTTCGATCGCGAGTCGGGGCATTTTGCACGAACTCGACAAACTAATGACAGCGCCTGAACCATCAGCACCGCTTAAAGCGCTATTCGCAGAAACACAACAAACAACATCAATCAGCGCCAGTGAAGACACACAAGAGGCTTATCTTCCAGGGCTGTTAAGCCGCGCGCAAATTCAGGCCTTAAAGATTGCGGCCAATCATACTTTGGGGCAGATCTCAGGCCCACCGGGAACAGGTAAGAGTTACACCATAGCCACAGTGGCAGCAGAGCAGGTATTAAGGGGTAAATCTGTCCTCATCGTCGCCCACACCGATGTAGCTGTTGATGTGATTGCCGATAAATTGCAACAACAATTCCAGCTAGGGAGCAGCCTTATTCGAGCAGGCTCGCCGCAGTTTATAAAAGTCCTTAAAAACCAGATTGATGAAATGCTCCATGGTCAGCACCCTGCATCTGATGAAGCCGTCTCGGATAGGTTGCTACTCAATGCAAAACAACAACTTAATACTGTGACTCGTCAGCAAGTCAAGATGGAAGCGGGCTTTATACGTCATTGCCGCCATGCCATACGTCGCGGCCAAAAACTGGCGACCTTACAACAAGGACAATCCCGTTGGCGCTTAGGATTTTACAACTGGGCTTACCATGCAGGTATAAAAAGGTTTGCCCAGCAATGGAATGAACTCGATAAATTAACGGCCCTCATCGCGCAAAAAGAAGACTTAAGCCTCAAATACTTACAATTGGCCACTCACTATCGATTAAACCAATTACTCAAAAATAAGCGCAGTACATTGGTGAGTTTTGCCAGTGCGTTACGCGCTCGCCAGTCCGCTAAGCAACTCGACGGCTTCTACAAGACGGATTTTGATGCCTTAAAACAAACCTTTCCCATTTGGTTATCTAGCCTTGCCAGCTTGCATAAAGTGCTGCCCATGGAGCAGCAAATGTTTGATTTAGTCATTATTGATGAAGCCACTCAAGCCAATATTGCCGCATGTTTACCAGCCTTGCAGCGAGCAAAAGCGGCACTGGTGGTGGGAGATAGCAAACAACTGCGCCATTTCTCGTTTTTATCCCGCGCAAAACAAACTCAAATCCAGACCCAACTCGGACTCGCGCAGGATTGCCGCGGCCTAATGAGCTACCGTGATGCCAGTATGCTCGACTTAGCGTCACTGTCCCTTGCGAGCCAATCCCAAGTGGTATTTTTAAATGAGCATTTTCGGAGTAAACCTGAGCTGATCCAATTTAGTAATCAGCAGTTTTATCAAGGCATGCTGAAGATTATGCAGCACAGACCTTGCACAAGTTCGGGACACTTACACAGAGTCCACGTTACTGGCAGCCGTGATAGTAAGGGAATTAACGCCATAGAAGCGGAGGCATTAATTCAAAAGTTAGCTCAACTGATTGATGAACAAGATAATGTATTAGTGCCTTCCAGCATTGGTGTACTCTCCTGTTTTCGCAATCAGACGGAGTATTTATCCCAGCAGATCCTCGCACGCTTTAGCACGCAGCAAATAGAACGTCATCAATTACGGATTGCCACGCCCTTTGGTTTTCAAGGGGAAGAGCGCGATATTATGCTGCTGTCGTTTAGCATTACGGCCAACGACAGCCGCGCCGCCGTGTATTTAAATCGCGCCGATATGTTCAATGTCGCCATCACCCGAGCTAAACAGATGCAGTGGCTATTTTTATCGGTACAAGCGCATGAACTCCCCAACAATAATTTACTGGCAACTTACTTAGCATCGGCGGGTCAATTTCAAGCGGCACATAATTATGTCGATTCCCTCGATAACTTCGGCCAGTCTGTGGCACTCGCGATTGAAGAAAAAGGCATAACTGTCTGGCGCGCCTACCATATGGCAGGGCTAGAACTGGATATTTTATGTCGCTATGGTAACCAATATTTAGCAATAGATTTAATCGGTTACCCAGGACCTTGGGCGGACTTTTTCGATATTGAACTGTATAAACTTTTACAGCGCGCGGGCATTAAACTTATCCCCGTCAGCTACGGGCTATGGTGCCAACAGCGAGAACTTTGTATCCAGCATATTTGCCAGCAATTGGGTATTACCCAAACAAGTTAATGCAGTAAATAACAGCCTTAATCATGCTGTTGGTAAATCGCTTTTATCTTGCTTCGCAGCCAAGTGATTTTGGGGTTGTGGCTGTTTCTCTTATGCCAAATCAAGGTAAAAGGAATGGCGAGTTTATTAAGATATTCGCCACTTATCGGGATCGGGCGAGTGACTAAGTCAGGGTGTAATTGGCGGGCATATTGCTCACAATATTGTGGCGCAATTGCCATCATGCTGTGGTGAGGCTCTGCCGCGACAAACAGTGACTGCTCAAAACTGGCCAAGGTCAGCACAATATTACGACTCAGACCAAGCTCAATAAGCACATCATCTAAGGCCCAGGTTTCGCTCTTTTCCCACAAAATATTGATATGCGAATATTTAAGAAAGGTGTCTATATTCCACTCTTCCTGCAAGGCGGGATGATCGCGGCGCAAATACACCTGAGGAAGATCGGTAAATAAAACCTCAAAATCGATAAAATAGGGTAATAAATCAAGGGATTCCTTGGAACGTGGATGACTTTCTCGGCCGGTAAAACCCATATCAGCTTCACCACGCACAATCGCTTCGAGTGAATCGTAATCCCAATTTCGTACCTTCACCTTTGCATCAGGGTATTGAGTATAAATGGCCTGAGTCAGCTCATTAAGCATGATAAGCAACAAAGGCGACTCAAGCATTAACTCGAAGGTGAGCCCTTTGGTCATCTCATCACCGCGCTTAGCCATCAGTTGCTTACCCATTTGCAACCATTCCGATAACTCCTGCTCCATACCGTGAGCCAATGGCGTTAACTGAAATCCCTGCGGCGTTTTGACAAATAAGGGATCGTCAAACCAATCCCGTAATTTGGCCAGCGACTTACTCACAGTGGATGGCGTGACATTGAGCTTTTTGGCAGTCTTAGAGACACTCCGCTCCTGTAATAAAAGCTGCAAAATAAACAATAAGTTAAGATCAAGCCGACTCAGGGATTTGGTCATTAAGTACAATTTCCGGCAATTTAGGAACCGCTAAGATCAGTGTAATGCTCACCAGCGCACCGACAGCGAGGATCACTAATAATATATTAATCGCACTCACTTCGAGCAGACCCATCACCCAAATATATAAAGCTGAAGTACACACTTGGGCAATTCCCAGTAATGAGCTGGCAACTCCAGCCCGAGTAACAAATGGGCTGAGCGCCTGACTCATGGTGACCCCAAATCCAATCGAAAAACCGGAACAAACAAAAGCAAAACCTAACAGGTTGAATGACAGACTAACCCCGCCCAATTGAGTCAAGATAAACACCAATGCCGCTGCGGCAAATAATATCTGAGAGAACAAGATTAACGATTTTTCTTTAAACAGGTTAAGCAAAAAGGGCGTCGAAAATGAGGCTAACATACTCACCAATGCCATCATTGCCATGGTATTGGAATATTGCCCACGGTCAAACCCCATCTGCCCCATGATCAACATGGGAGAGACATTTACATAGCTTAAAATCGTGGTCACACCTAAAGTCGTTATCACCACACGACTGAGAAAAAACCGCTGTTTAAAGGATTCTTTATACCCACCCAGCTCAACTGTGGTGTGAAATTGCGGTTTAGGATAGGTTTCGTGCAATACAAAAATACACAGGATTAAGACCATTAATCCCATCCCCGCCATAGTGTTAAATAGGCTAGGCCATGGGAATTTAAGCATAATTAAATGGCCTATCACAGGCGCTATCACAGGGATAATGCAAGTCACGCCATTGACCATAGAGAGCACTTTTGCTCGGCGCTTATCGTCTAATACATCACGCAAAATCGCAAAAGCCACAACATAGCAAGAACCCGCACCAATGCCTTGTGCAAAGCGTGCCATTAAAAAGAGATCACTGGTTTGCGCACTACCGGCAAAGTAAGAGGCAATAGCAAACAGCAATGCGCCAAACAAGGTAATGGGTTTACGCCCAATCCTATCGGCTAAGCTCCCCGCAAACAGCATAGTGGTCGCCATTCCCGCAAGATACACAGAAAAAGCAATATGCAGCTGCGCCTCACTCGCCCCTAAATCCTGCGCAATTTGCGGCAAACCGACCAAGTACATATCTATCCCTGTCGGGTACAAAAACACTAGACAAAAATTGCACAATAGATATCGAAACATATACCTCACCCCGTTAGCCATCTCACACATAAGTTGCGCCTAGACTAGTTTCACTCGCGCAGATCTGTGAGTGGCATTTTCGACAACAGGTATTTCCATTGACGACCTATGGGTGGGCATAACACCACGAACGTGAAAGAAAAGTTGGTAAAAGAAGATAGAGGAAGAAAGAGGTAGAAAAATATCCCCTGTGGTTTGCGACCACAGGGGATATGTCGGTGAATGATCAGTCTACTATTCTATGAGCCCAATACTCATTGCTGAGGTTCTGGCGGTGCAGGAAGGACTTGGATCATTAAACTGCTATCGTCTTGCAGATATTGCTGCGCCAATTTATTAAGTTCTGCAACTGTCATCTGCTGCGCTAACGCTTGCCTTTGTTTAAAGGCAGCAAAACGACCAGGATGACTCTGGGCAGTTGAGGTGAGATCTAACCAAAAACCATTGGTTTGCGGCGCAGCTTGCATCCACTCAAGCACTGGTTGGCGGGCTCGATTAAGCAAATCCTCACTGATCCCCGAAGGCGCTTTAACTTGCTTAACTGCGGCGGTGAAATACTCGGCAACCGTTGGCAACATGGCTTGAGTCGTCACGCTAAACAAACCTAAGTAACCATAACCGCTGGCATTGAAATCGTTGTAAGAAAAGGCCGATGGCGAATAACTCGCGCCCGCCTTCTCCCTCACGTTTTCCGTTAATAGAATGCTTAGCACTTGCTCCAGCAGACCCAATCCCGCGTGTTGACTCAAGTGAGTCATGTCCGTTGTAGGCCACACCATGGCAAGTGCCGCCATATCAAGTTGACCATAATGCGTTAATGTTTTCTGAACGGGCACTTTCGGAAACACAGGTACTATCGACTGAGCATTAGCAATAGGGCTACGCTTAATGGCGCCAATTGTTTCAGCCACAGCAGCAATGGCACTCGCTTCGTCAAAATCGCCCACAATAGCGAGTTCAATCGCCCCTTGCTCGACGGCCGAATGGAAACTCGGCGCTAATTCTCCAAAGTGACGTTTGAGAATTTCTTCAGGCTCACCATAACCATAGCGTTTATCACCATTATGGGAGATACGGGCAAACTGATTAGAAAACTCAGATTGTGGGTTGCTATGAATACTTTGTTGCTCGGCAATCACTTGTTCACGAAACAATTGCTCAGCCTGCTTATCCATACCCGGCTCAATTAAATAAGCCGTCATTAAGCCAAGCTGCGTGCGTAGCTCTGCGGCATTAGTGCTAATCTCGCCGCCAAAACTTTGCTCACGCAGGCCTAAGTTGATGGAAATATCTTGTCCAGCAAAAATATCCTGCAGACTGTCATAATCATGGGCCTTGAGTCCCCCCTGCACAAACGCACTGTTAAACAGATAAGACAAACCATCCAACTCAGGGAATGGCACTTCACCAAAGCCAATGTTTAGGCTGACCAATGTGGTGCCTTTATTAAAGTTGGTAGGCTTAAGATTAAGGCGCACGCCATTGGCAAATTGCAGTTGGCGAATCCCCGTTTCCTTATCGCGACTGTCGGCCACTAACTTGCCTTGCTCGCCAAACTGAGTATAAGCAAACTCATCAATCGCCTTGATTGCTGGTGCGCTCACCGCTTGTTTACGGCTTTTCTCGTAGCTGGCGATAAGCTGTTTTTCAGCATTTTCAATGGGCTTATTGCTGGTCAGATACAAATACGGCGTGGCGTTCCATGTTTGATTAAACACTTGGCTTAGCTTTTGCGGTGTCACTGTTGGCATTATTTTTTCAAAAAATGCGAGCTGCCAATCAGGTTCGACAGGGACGCGATTGCCCGCCACCGAATACACTAGACTCTCGGCAATATTCACACTGTGAATAGTACTGCTCCCCGCGACACTTAGCTGATATCCCTTATGCATACGTTTGATTTGCTGGTCAATTTCCTGCTGGCTAAAACCAAACTCTTTTGCTTGACGCAGGGTTTTCTCCAAGAGTGCGATTCCCTCTTGCCAGTTATTTTCCTGCGTACCTAGGCTCATTTGTGTGCCATAGGCAATATCAAACTGCGGCCCAACCTGCAGGTTTACACCATATAAACCTTGGCTATGCAGTAATTGCGACTCCATACGGCGATACAAGATGCCGTGGGCAAGCTCGAGCAACATTTCCTGCTCCCGCACAGCAGGGTTATCGGTAATCGCTGAGATGGGTTTTAGCATGCCAAGGGAAACTGACGTTGACAGACTTGGATCAAAAAATGCCGCCGCATCGACACTTTGGCGCTCTGCGACAGTACCAATAGCTTGTTCCTTGGTTTTAGCGGCCAAAGGCGCGGCTTTCCAACTGGCAAACTGTTGTTTTATCTTTTGTTCTACCGCGGCTACCTCGATATCTCCCACCACAATTAAAGTAGTGCGTGAGGGCGTATAAAAACGCTGATATAAAGACAGCAACGCCTCGCGATTGGCATTACTGATACTGTTCGCCTCACCCACGGGGAAGCGCTTTGACAGCAATGTGTTTGGCATTAAAAACTGTAATTGGTTACGGTAATTCTCAAGATCCGCACCGCTACGTTCACGCAGCTCAGACAACACCACCGCTTTTTCACGTTCAATTAGCGCTGGGTCGAGTAATAGATTACTGCCAATTTCTCTCATTAAAAACAAAGCAGTATCGATTTTATCTTGGCTATTACTTGGCAAGTTGAATTGATAGACCGTCTGCTGAAACTCAGTCACAGCATTGGTATCGGCGCCAAAACTCAGGCCAAGGCGCTGCAATGTCGGCATCATCTCCCCCGCCGCCAATCCGGTCGAGCCATTAAAAGCCATGTGTTCAAGAAAATGCACTAATCCTTGCTCGGCATCAGACTCGACCAAAGAGCCTACATCCACCCGCATCCGCACTATGACCGCCTGCTCCGGCGTCTTATTGCTCACCAATAAATAACGCATACCATTGGCAAGTTCACCGGTATGGATCCGCTCACTCATAGGCAAGCCTGTCGTTCCCATCCACAGCGGATCTTCACTCGCCTGCAGTGGCAAAACCATACTCAAAAGCGCCAGCAGTAACCACTGACGCACAAAACTAATTACCTTGAAATTGTTCATTAAAATTCGCACTTTTCCCCCAAAATCAAACAAGAAACCTAGGAAGCGCTCACCTATGTTTCAGATAAAATAAGCTTTCACTATAGTACCTAAAGCACTTTAAGTCACAAAATCAATACCTTATGCCGTACTAAAAATAGTTTATCGCCTTGATATATAGTCAGAATATGCCGAAAAATAATGAGAGAGGAAGGAAGCTGAAACAGCTGTGGATTTAATGGTTACTGTGGAATGGTATGCATATATTAGTGAGATATTGAGTGCTTAATTGGCGAAGCCTTTCTTAAATCTAATTTCTAATTACAGAGCAATATCTTGATTGAAAATCTGAGTTGAACCCTCACAATTTTGGCTTTAAAAATCACAACACTGTTTAGATATTTCGGCTCATGGCCTCGTGAAAAAACCACTTCACAGGTAAGCCATTAATGACAAAATGCAAAAGCCCTACGAATATTCACAGGGCTTTTGTTTTATCACGCAGCTGAATCTTAAAACTGTTGAAACCAACGTTGGATCTGCTGTGGATCTTTGCTTTGCGTTAACGACAGCATCAGTAAAATGCGGGCTTTTTGCGGGTTAAGATTACCTGCTGCGATAAAGCCATATTTAGCATCGTCTATCTCGGCATCAAGCGTGGTTGCGCCTGTGGGCACTCGGCTAGAGCGAACGACTAAGGTGCCTTTTTGACTCGCCTTAGCTAAGGTGTCAAATATTGAGTGGTAAATATTACCATTACCTACACCGGCGCTGACTATGCCATCAAAACCCGCTTCAACCATAGCTTTGACAGGTAAATCGCTGGCATTGGCGTAGTTATACACTATGCCTACCTGCGGTAACTTGTCGAGTTTGCTGACATCAAAAGGCGTTTGCGTAGTATGTTGACGCTCAGTATTACCCATGTACTCAATCTTGCTGTTATGGATAACGCCAAGCGGGCCAAAGTTAGGCGCGGCAAAAGTGTGTACACCTGTAGTGTTAGTCTTAGTCACATCGCGGGCATTCAATACGGTATCGTTCATCACCACCAACACGCCTCGACCTTTAGATTCGAGGTTAGCGGCGGTCGCGACTGCGTTATACAGATTCATCGGGCCATCGGCACTCATGGCGGTTGATGGACGCATTGCCCCAACCAGTACTACAGGCTTATCGCTCTTGATGGTGAGATTTAAAAAATACGCCGTTTCCTCTAAGGTATCAGTACCATGGGTAATGACGATACCGTCGACATCTTTATCAGCCAATAGCAGATTGATGCGCTTGGCTAAGGCTAGCCAAACTTTATCGTTCATATCCTGCGAACCGATTTTAACCAGTTGCTCACCTTGAATATCGGCAAGTTGTTTCATTTCAGGCACGGCTGCAATTAAGCTACTAATGCCCACTTCACCAGCCTGATAGTTAGACTCAGTAGCCGATTGTCCGACTCCCGCAATAGTGCCACCCGTGGCAATAATACGTACCTGTGGAAGCGCCTGCGCCGCGGAGGAGAGAAATAACCCTAAAGTGACCGAGAGCAAAAGCTTACGCATTGGAAAATTCATGCTTACATCCTTTGATTAATAATAAACGCCCACAGTGTGCACTATTGTCTAAGCCTCACTGTGATAGCTCTCACTAAAATGAAATAACATATTTAGCGTTATCTAATTGATTATTTAAACTTTAAGGAAAACACCATGCATTTATTATTGAGTAGATTTAACTAATCAATGATTATTCGCTATTGACGCAGTGACAATTAAATATCGTATGGTTTATTTAATTTTAAAAACACTTGAATAAATATGTCGCCGATTGGTTAACGAATAACAAATCTATAGCTAATTTGCATCAAAAAGTAATGGCTCACACTAGTGATCCGAGTTGAGAGACTTATCTAAGAAAAAAAAGAAATACACTATTTCATACAGTTAAGTGATCACCATCCTAATCCTGTTATTGCCAAAGCGTTAAGATCTACTTCGATAGTCAAGGAGACGATTCTCCTTCATGTTTTCGATGAGTTATTCTTGATGTGTTACGTATACTTATTGTACACATCCACAACTCAATACTCGGAGATATATCTTACTATTAATTGGATTTAATAGGATCGAAATGAAAGATACTAATAGCGTACGGATCGAAGAAGATTTATTGGGCACGAAAGAAGTTTCCAATGAATTTTATTATGGCATACATACATTGCGTGCCATCGAAAACTTTAAGCTGAGTAATCAAAAAATTTCCGATGTACCTGAATTAGTCCGTGGCATGATGCTAACAAAAAAAGCCGCTGCCATGGCTAACAGTGAATTAGGCGCTGTAAGTCCTGAAATCGCTGACAAAATTATTGAAGCGTGCGATCTGATACTCACAACGGGTCGATTTGTTGATCAATTTCCGGTCGATGTTTATCAAGGAGGCGCAGGTACTTCGGTCAACATGAATACCAATGAGGTATTAGCCAACGTTGCACTGGAAATCATGGGGCTTGAAAAAGGCCGTTACGATGTCATCAACCCTAATGACCATGTCAATAAATGCCAATCGACTAACGATGCCTATCCAACAGGTTTCCGTATTGCGGTCATCAACAGTACCGATATTCTGTTAGATGCATTAACCGACCTTATCAGCGCTTTCGACACTAAAGCCACAGAGTTTAAAACCATCTTAAAAATGGGCCGCACTCAATTGCAAGATGCAGTGCCTATGACCTTAGGCCAAGAGTTTCATGCCTTTGCAGTTACATTGCGAGAAGAAATTAAGTCCATCAAACGTTGCCAAGAGTTGTTGTTAGAAGTGAACTTAGGCGCAACCGCCATTGGTACAGGGCTCAATACGCCTGTCGGTTATTCCGCATTAGCCATTAAGTATCTGGCAGACATTACTGGGCGTGCCTATGTGCCAGCGGAAGATTTAATCGAAGCGACATCCGATTGTGGTGCCTACGTTATGCTGCACAGTGCAATTAAGCGTATGGCGATTAAAATGTCCAAGATTTGTAACGACCTACGCTTACTTTCATCGGGTCCACGTACAGGTCTGAAGGAGATTAATCTTCCTGAGCTGCAAGCGGGTTCCTCCATCATGCCAGCCAAGGTTAACCCTGTGATCCCTGAGGTCGTCAATCAGGTTGCGTTTAAGATTGTCGGCAATGATATCACTATCACTATGGCCGCCGAAGCTGGCCAATTACAGCTTAACGTAATGGAACCTGTGATTGGACAGGCAATGTTTGAGTCGCTCAGTTTGATGGGCAATGCCTGTATCTCTCTACGTGAAAAATGCGTTGAAGGTATCACAGCAAATCCAGAGATCTGCATGGCCCATGTGATGAACTCTATCGGGATCGTGACCTACCTTAACCCAATCATCGGCCACCATGAAGGTGACATCATAGGCAAGATTTGCGCTCAAACGGGTAAAAATGTCCGTGAAGTGGTACTCGAACGCGGTTTGTTAACGGTTGAAGAACTCGATGACATTCTCTCAGTTGAAAACCTGATGAATCCTAAATATCAGGCTAAACGCAATACCAGCAAAGCCAAAGTGTAACTCAGTGGGGCTGGGGAGCCTTTCCCAGCCCACAACTCGATGATTCAAGAATAAGCCTGCGCAGAGTGAATATGCGTAGGCTATTGAAATTAAAAAATAAAATAGAGTTAACACTATGATTATATTAGAGATAATTATCGTCCTCGGGGCTATTTACCTTGGTGCAAGGATGGGTAGCATGGGAGTCGGCTTCGCTGGCGGTGTCGGGGTACTGATACTGACCGCGGGGATGGGACTCAAACCGGGCAATATCCCGATTGACGTGATCCTCATCATTATGTCAGTTATCACCGCGATTGCGGCCATGCAAGTGTCTGGAGGGATGGATTATTTAGTCTCACTGGCAGAAAAATTATTACGTAAGCATCCCAAACAAATCACCTTTCTGGCCCCTGTCGTCACCTATTTCATGACACTCTTTGCGGGTACAGGCCACACAGCATTCTCCACCTTACCTGTTATTGCCGAAGTCGCAAAAGAGCAAGGCATTCGCCCCTCTCGTCCCTTATCTATTGCCGTTGTCGCATCTCAAGTCGCCATTACCGCCTCACCGATTTCAGCGGCTGTCGTGTTCTTCTCAGGTATCTTAGAGCCGTTTGGCGTAGATTATTTAGTACTGTTAGCCGTTTGTATTCCCTCAACTTTCCTCGCCTGCATGGTCGGAGCCGTTGTTGCCAACTTAATGGGTAAAGAACTGGCCGATGATCCTGTCTATCAAGAACGCTTAGCCAAAGGTTTAGTTAAAACACGCGGTAAAACTGAGATCAAAATTAAAGCCGGCGCGAAACGATCTGTGATGATTTTCTTGCTGGCGATTGCGGCTGTCATGGCCTATGCCACTGCGATATCTGACAAAGTCGGTTTGATTGTTGACCCTGTATTGCCACGCGACGCCGCCATTATGGTGCTGATGCTCACGGCAGCTGCCGCTATTACGATTTTCTGTAAGTTAGACGCGAGCGAAATATCCAATGCGGCCACCTTCAAGTCAGGCATGTCAGCCTGTGTCTGTGTATTAGGTGTGGCTTGGTTAGGCGATACCTTAGTGTCGAATCATATCGAGGAAATCAAAGATTTAGCCGGCACCTTACTGCAAAGTCAGCCCTGGTTATTATCGGTAACCTTATTCTTTGCCTCCATGCTGCTCTACTCCCAAGGCGCGACAACAAAAGCGCTAATGCCCGCAGCCTTGGCGATTGGCGTAAGTCCATTGACAGCCGTAGCCTCGTTCGCCGCCGTCAGCGCGCTGTTTGTATTACCGACTTACCCCACGCTACTGGCTGCGGTCGAGATGGATGATACCGGCTCGACTCGGATTGGTAAGGCGGTATTTAACCATCCGTTCCTGGTCCCTGGCGTTGTGACGATTGCCACCAGTGTGGCATTGGCCTTCCTGTTTGGCGGCATGATGCTGTAGCTCAATTTTACCCTAAGTGCTCTCAGGGCTAATGCCTACAAATGGATTAACCCTCTTCTTTTAATCTGTATCTATAGACTTTGTTTTGGCGTGATGCAGGTACATTCACGCCATAGCAAATCGAGTAAGAGGTGAATTAATGTCAGCAAAAACGCGTGTTCCTACCGCCATTAACGGCGGACCATTTGGCCAAGCTTGGTCGGCTAAAGCAGACTGCTTACAAAGTGCGACAGGGCTTATATTAGGTATTTTCCTCTTATTTCATATGCATTTCGAGGCGAGCATTTTATTTGGTAAAGAAACCTTCTTTCACATGGTGCAATTCTTAGAAGGCAGTATGTTTAGCTCGACGGGTCATGGCTTCCCCATCGTGACCCAGATCATTTCAGTCATTATGCTGGTGATTGTTGCAGTACATGCCGCCACCGCACTACGTCGTTTTCCGGTGCAATTAGGTCAATGGCGAGCGATGCGTGGCTTCATGTCGACTATCAAGCATAGAGATACCCAAGCATGGTTCTGGCAGATGATCACCGGTTTCTTACTGTTTTTCTTAGTGTCAGCCCATCTTGCCACTATGATTTTAAACCCTGATATTGGCCCTCACCTTTCGGCCGAACGGGTTTACCACGATAACGCTTGGCTCTTATACGTGGTGTTTTTACCTATCGTGTTATTCCACGGCATCGTTGGTTTATACCGAGTGATATTAAAGTGGGGTGTGAGTAGTAACCGTCCACTTATCCGCACTATAGCGCAAGTATTGATCGTCTATTTATTGTGTTTAGGCACATTAAGCCTAGTGACCTATATCAATATTGGTATCGAATTAGTTTTGCCGGTACAACCGTTTATTCCTCAGTAATGGGCATGACGCTATCGGCGCACTTAGCCTATATAGCAAGACAAACAACATACGGATCCTCCTCTGATACATAGTTGCAGCGCATCTATGCCCGAGGAGCGCAATGATAAATCCATGAAATGTTATCTAAATTATTAGATAAGGATCTGATTTGAAAATCATTTATACAGACTCATTAGTCATTGGCGCAGGATTGGCAGGCCTTAGAGTCGCGATTGCCACCAAAGAGCGAGGCCTAGATACCTTAGTGCTATCGTTAATTCCCGCAAAACGTTCACATTCGGCCGCCGCACAGGGCGGAATGCAAGCCAGCCTAGGCAATACCGTTAAAGGCATGGGCGATAACGAAGACATTCACTTTCAAGACACGGTAAAAGGTTCTGACTGGGGCTGCGATCAAGACGTCGCACGCATGTTTGCCCACGTTGCACCAAAAGCGATCCGCGAACTCACCAACTGGGGCGTACCTTGGTCGAGAATATCCGCCGGCCCACGTGAAGTCATCATGAACGCGCAAAGGGTAACGCTCAATGAGGCTGAAGAAGCTCACGGCCTAATCAATGCCCGCGATTTTGGTGGCACAAAAAAATGGCGTACCTGTTACACCGCAGACGGCACTGGCCACTCTTTACTGTACGCGGTCGATAACCAAGCTATCTCCATGGGCATTCCAGTACATGAACGGATTGAAGCACTGTCGCTGATCCATGACGGTAAGCGTTGCCATGGAGTCATTGCCCGCTGTTTAGTCACAGGTGAATTGCGCGCTTATGTCGCCAAATCCACCACCATCGCCACTGGCGGTTATGGCAAGATTTATGAAATATCGACCAATGCCACCATCTGCGAAGGCATAGGCCAAGCGTTAGCACTCGACACAGGTGTCGCCACCTTAGGCAATATGGAAGCGGTGCAGTTTCACCCTACCGCCATAGTGCCCGCGGGGATCCTTACCACTGAAGGTTGTCGTGGTGATGGCGGTATTCTGCGCGATAAAGACGGTCATCGCTTTATGCCAGATTACGAGCCAGAGAAAAAAGAACTCGCCTCCCGCGATGTGGTTTCTCGCCGCATGACAGAACACATGCGCAAAGGCAATGGAGTCGAAAGCCCTTACGGCCCGCATCTGTGGCTGGATATTACGCAGCTGGGCCGTGAGCATATCGAAACCAACCTGCGCGAAGTGAAAGAGATTTGTGATTACTTCCTCGGTATCGATCCGTGCAAAGATTGGATCCCCGTCAGGCCAACCCAGCATTACTCCATGGGCGGTGTGCGCACCAATGCCACAGGTGAGAGTCCACAACTCAAAGGACTGTTCAGTGTCGGAGAAGCGGCCTGTTGGGACATGCATGGTTTTAACCGTTTAGGCGGTAATTCGGTGGCAGAAACTGTGGTCGGCGGCATGATCATCGGTAAATATGTGGCTGATTTTTGTGAGAATAACGACTTAGAAATTGATACCGCACTGACTCAAAAATTCATCGATAAATTACAGCAAGAAATCGATGGGCTGATCGAAGGCAACGGCACAGAAAACCCCTTCCAAATAAAGAAAGAAATGCAACGCATCATGATGAACTACGTCGGGATCTTCCGTAATGGACCCGAGTTAGATAAAGCCATCAAAGGCTTGAAAGACTTACTGCTGCGGGCAAAAAATCTTGGCCTTAAATGTAAAAAACGTCACTCCAATCCTGAGTTAGTCGAAGCGCTGCGCGTCACCCGTATGTTGAAAGTAGCCCTAACCGTCGCCTGTGGCGCAGAAGCTCGCACTGAAAGCCGCGGCGCACATTCACGGGAAGATTACCCACAACGCAACGATAAAGATTGGCTCAACCGCACGCTGGCAACTTGGCCAGATGCCGAATCACTTGAACCAGTACTGCGTTATGAAGCGCTAGATGTGATGAAAATGGAGCTACCACCGGGATACCGGGGCTACGGTAACGACAATACTATCGCCCATCCAGATACCGAAAAACGCGTACAAGAAATCAATCAAGTGCTCGCGAGCTTAGGTGATGACCCCGATAGAGACACACTGCAGCGAGCCCTGATGCCATACGAGCTGCCAAGCCACCTGCAGGCTCCTAATGAACGCCTCAGCGATACCTTAGCGATCACTCCAGCCCAACCGGTAGGAAACAAACCACTATGAGCCGTCAAATCAGCTTTAATATCTTTCGCTACGATCCGCAAGATGGCCAAGACAAGCCAAAGATGGAACGTTATCAGTTGACTGAAACACCGGGCATGACAGTATTTATCGCCTTAAATCAACTACGTGAGCTACAAGACCCTTCACTGCAGTTCGACTTTGTCTGCCGCGCGGGCATCTGTGGCAGTTGCGCCATGGTGATCAATGGTTTCCCCACGCTTGCCTGTCGCACGTTAACGGCAAATTATCCTAATGGCGAAATCACCCTCATGCCGCTACCAGGCTTCGAGCTGATTGGCGACTTATCGGTGAACACGGGTAAATTTATGCGTGAATTAGCCGAACGCTTAAAACTGTGGCTGCACCCTAGACCCGATGATCAGGACATTCATCGCCTCGAAAATCCAATGGCACCTGAAGAAGCCGCGCGGATCTATGAGCTAGAACGCTGCGTCGAATGTGGCGTTTGCGTGTCGGCCTGCGCCACCAAACAAATGCGTGACACCTTTGTCGGCGCGGTTGGCATGATGAAAATTGCCCGCTTCGAAATGGATAGCAGAGACAGCCGCAGCGCGGATGATTTCTACCATGTGATTGGCAATCAAGATGGCGTGTTCGGCTGTATGACGCTACTCGGCTGCCAAGATAACTGCCCCAAAGATTTGCCACACATGCAGCAAATCGCTTACCTGCGCCGCAAAATGGCCGCGACCATACTCTAATCCTCCCTCTAACGTCCCGCTGTTTTGGCGGGATTGATAGGATTGCACCTTTCCAAAACCAGCTGACCGCTTTTATCTGTCAGCTGCTGAGTTACGAAGCCTAATTTTCTTAGTTAGGCGCCTCCCCAGCACTATCACAAGTGCAGCTCCTTACTACTAGCGATACAGCTCAATCGGCAACAAAATCCATTAGCGTAACGCGAGTAGTTGTTATGTAAGGAAACATAAATGAAACCGTCTAAACTCACATCAGCCATACTTGTGCTGAGCTTTGCCACACCTATTTTTGCCGTTCAAGCCAATAATACAGCAGAAACCAATGACGAATTACGCACTGAGTTACAACAAATTCAGCAGAGACTCGCCATGCTCGAAGCTCAAGAAAATGAGCCATCAGTGCCATCGGATACCCAGTTTAATTTTTATGGTTCTTTACGCCCAACATTCGGAGTGAGCAACTTAAGTTCAGACGAAGTGTGGGATGTGAGTGATGCCAGCTCACGGATTGGTTTTGCCGCAGAGCAAAAGCTCAGCCACGGCCTAACAGGCTTTGCTAAAGGCGAATTTAAAGTCGACATCAAAAACGACGGCGACTTTGGCGACGCACGTCTAGCATATGTCGGTATTGAAGGCTTATTTGGTCGGTTCGCCATCGGTAAGCAAGCCGTTACTCAGGAAATGATTTCTGATCCGGTCGATATCTTTAACCGCTCAGGAACACCGCTTGCCTATGACAGTGCGAGCCCATTCAGAGTGAATAATCTAGTCACCTATCGTAAGCAATTTGGTGATATCTTATTTTCGGCCGATGGACAATTCGACGGCGACAATAAAGAGAGTAACGGCAGCGACTTTGTCAACGCCGGCGTGCGCTACAAAACTGACTTTATCTACATCGCTGCGGCTTTTTATAACAAAGAGTTAGACGACGGCACCGATGAAAATACTCTAGGCGTGACCCTATCAAAGAGCTTCGACTCTTTATACCTCGCCGCAGCCTATCAAGACATAGACAAAGATGACGCCGATGGATCCACACTTGACGTCGTAGCAAGCTACGCCATCAATGAAAGCTATAAAGTTAAGCTAGGTGTATCTAAATATGATGATGGTGGCAACGATGTGACCTCTAAAACCTATAATGCCTACAACACTACGCTTGAATGGCATTTAACGTCTATGTTCAGAACCTTTGTCGAATATCAAAAAACCGATTACGAATACCTTGAAACCAATGACCAAATCATGATCGGCATGCGTTATAACTTCGATTATACGTTCTAAGTTTCTATCTCAAGCGTATAGTCATGTAAGTGAAGGGTTTAACGACCTCACAGCAAAAAACTTAAAAGCATAAAGACAAGAAACAACAAAGCCACGACTCGCGTGGTTCTTGTACAGAACTTGATGATTGTGCTTTTTGGGCTTCTTCGATGCGTAAGTCAATGGTGACAACTAACTTGGAAAACGCCGCCATCGAAGAAGCTCACGAGTTAGTCACCGTGGCGGACGATGGCGTGACGAGGCGGGTGTGTCACTCCCAAATCGAGGTGTTCTATGTGGAACTTGTGAACGTTCTTTCGCTGCGGCGGTTGGCTCAGCCAAATCCGCAAGGATCGGGCAATCCGGGCGGCCATCGCCATGGCAATTTTCGGCTAGCTGCTCGAGCGTTTGCACCATAGCTTGTAGTTCAACGATCTTCGCCTTCAGTCCGTCGGCATGGGAGAGCGCCAACGCCTTAACGTCGGCGCTCGCGCGATCTCGGTTGCACCACAAGACCAGGAGTTCCGAGATTTGTTCGACAGAAAAGCCAAGGTCGCGTGCGCGACGGATGAAGCGAAAGCTTTGCGCGTCTGCCGAGCTGTAATTTCGGTAGCCAGCATCAGAACGATTCGCTTTGGGTATCAAGCCAATCTGTTCGTAGTAGCGAATCATCTTCGCCGAGATGCCGGACAACTTGGCTGCTTGACCAATATTCATCATTCTCTCCTTCTAGTAAATTAATCAAATACGCTCAAAAACTGAGGTTTACCTACGCACAGATATTTCTCTGGGCGTAAAGAACACGTCGGCATACAGGTATTCAGATCGCATTCATGTTGTCTATATTCCATCTGAAGATTGCTCAGAGCTAATGTGGTGATCAAATGCATATAGTCCCGCCACACCTCAGGTGTGACGACTCTTGAGTGGCAAAGAGATGTTCTCGGGCGTCGCTATAATCGTCCTTGAGGTGATCCAAGGGCGTATTTGGTGAAAACATGTTGTGTTACTCCTTCAACAATATTCGTCTACCAAGCGTGACTTTTGCGCTACCACCCCAAAAGCCAATGACTTGGTGTGGGTTTAAACCATCATCGGAGCCCTGAAACGCTTGAGTCGGAGCGCGTTGCCGAGCACAAATATACTGGAAAGTGCCATTGCGGCCGCTGCGAAAATTGGCGAAAGCAAGGTGCCATTCAACGGGTAGAGCGCACCCGCCGCAACCGGTATCAACACGGCGTTGTAGGCGAAGGCCCAGAAAAGGTTCTGCTTAATGTTACGGATCGTGGCCTGACTAAGCGCGATCGCATTCGTCACGCCACGCAAGTCGCCCGACATTAGCACCACGTCAGCAGCTTCTATCGCTACATCGGTTCCCGTGCCGATGGCGAGCCCAACATCAGCTTCGGCGAGTGCTGGCGCGTCGTTGATACCGTCTCCCACGAAGGCGACTCGCGCGCCATTGTTCCGGAACTTCTTCAGCGCCTCGACTTTACCATCGGGGAGAACCTCGGCTAAGACTTCATCGATGCCAAGCTGCTCGGCAATCGCCGCAGCGGTCGCCGCATTGTCGCCAGTGATCATCGCTACTTTCAGTCCGAGCGCGTGCAGCGCCTTGATTGCTTCAGGCGTTGTATCTTTGATTGGATCTGCGACTGCAATCACCGCTGCCAAGCGGCCGTCGATCGCGGCATAAAGTGGGCTCTTGCCTTGCTCGCCAAGACGCAGGGCGGTGGACTGCAAGCTCGACACATCCAGACCGAGCTGCGTCATAAACCGATCCGCACCGACGGCGACGGTACGACCTGCGACCTTGGCCGACACGCCGAAGCCCGGTGTTGCGTCGAAGCTCTCGATAGGTGCAAAGGTGAGGTTCAACTGCTTTGCGGCTGTGACGATCGATTCGGCAATCGGGTGCTCGGAGCGGGTCTCGACGGCCGCAACAAGAGCAAGAACTTCGTTGTATTCAAATCCTTCGGCAGGCACGAGATCGGTCAGCTCGGGGCGTCCTTTGGTCAGCGTGCCGGTTTTGTCGAGCGCGATAACGCTCACATCGCGCAACGCCTGCAAAGCTTCGCCCTTACGAAAGAGTACGCCGAGCTCGGCCGCACGGCCGGTGCCAACCATGATTGAGGTCGGCGTGGCCAGTCCCATAGCGCACGGACAAGCGATAATAAGAACCGCGACCGCATTAACTAGCGCAAAGGTCAGCGCTGGGGACGGGCCGAAGATTAGCCAGACGAGGAAGGTCAGCGTGGCAGCTGCCATCACCGCTGGGACGAACCACATGGTCACTTTGTCGACCAGCGCCTGGATCGGCAGCTTTGACCCCTGCGCTTGCTCGACCAGACGAATGATCTGCGCGAGAACAGTATTCGTGCCGACCTTGGTGACGCAAAAACTGAAAGCGCCCGTCTTGTTGATAGTGCCACCGACAACTTCGGTTCCCACCCCTTTAGATACGGGCACCGGCTCACCGGTGATCATGCTCTCGTCAACATAAGAGGCACCTTCGACGACTTCGCCGTCGACCGGAATCTTCTCGCCCGGACGAACGAGCACTATGTCACCAGTCATCACCTGATCGAGCGGTATTTCGAACGTTTCGCCGTTGCGCTGGACGCGTGCGGTCTTAGCCTGAAGTCCGACGAGCCGCTTGATCGCTTGCGAGGTTCGCCCCTTGGCGCGCGCCTCCAGCATGCGTCCGAGCAGGATCAAGGTAACGATGACCGCAGCAGCTTCAAAATAGACGTTGGCAGTGCCTTGCGGCAGCGCTTCAGGGGCAAAGGTTGCGACGATCGAATAGCCATAAGCCGCCGCGGTGCCGACCGAGACCAGTGAGTTCATGTCAGGAGCACCGCGCAGCAACGCCGGTACCCCTTTTAGGAAGAAGCGCAGACCAGGACCGAACAGGACCAGGGTGGCGAGCACGAACTGCACATACCAGTTGGTCTGTTGCCCCAGAACCCCCATCACCCAATGATGCATGGCGGGAATAAGGTGAGAGCCCATCTCAAGGATGAATACGGGCAAGGTGAGGATGGCTGCAGTGATGAAAGAACGTCGCAGTGCCCGCGCCTCGCTCTCACGACGCTCAGTGTCCTGATCGCTAGCATTCGCCGTTTCGGCGGACAAGCGACGGGACTTGTAACCCGCCTGTTCGACAGCGGCTTCAAGATCTGCCGTGGAGACGCTCCCTGCAAAATGGCGCACCCTCGCGCGCTCGGTCGCCAGATTTACAGTGGCTTCGAGCACGCCCGGAATTTTTACGAGCGCTTTCTCTACCCGGCCCACACACGATGCACAGGTCATGTCCTCGATCGCCAACTCGATGGTCTCTTCGCGAATGGTGTAGCCAGCGCTCTGAATGGCGTGGACAGCCGCCTGCGGATTGGCTACGCCGGTGAAAGTCATGTCGGCGCGTTCGGTGGCGAGATTGACCACGGCCGTCTGCACTCCGGGGACCGCTTTCAACGCTCGCTCGACACGGCCGACACATGATGCACACGTCATGCCTTCGACAGGCAGGCTCAGACGAGTGCCTGCGGACACGGATTGATTGGCGTTTTGTGGCAAGGAAACAGAAGCCATTGAACTACTCCTTAAATGTTGAGTTAAAAAAAGCTTAATGCTTCCAACCATGGGAAGGTCAAGTCCTATGTGTGATTTATTTCACGACGCGTCCGTTCGAAATGCCGTCGGCGCCACTGCAGTCCTGAGCCGCCTGCGCGCAGATCTCCCAGCCGCCACCCAGCGCCTTGTAGATGCTGACAACGGCAAGCTGTTGGTGGGTGCGAGCGATTGCCAGCGCACGCCGGCTTGCAAAGTCGGACCGTTCGGCTTCGAGCACATCAAGGTAGATGCCTTCACCTGCTGAGAACCGCACACGGGCAAGACGAGCCGCCTCGCGATTTGCGGCTGACTCAAGCAGACGCAGCTCAAGCGTGCTACCCGCGGCGCCATAGGCTTTGAAGGCATCCTCGGTTTCCTGCAGTGCGCGCAACACGGTCTGGTCGTAGACGATCAACGCCTCTTGGGTACGTGCCTCGCTGGCGGCGATGCGGGCACGCACGCGCCCAGTATCGAAAAGAGACCAGCGAATGACCGGGCCGAGGAAGCTGGACAGCACTCCAGAGCCATTTACTTCATCGAGACTTCCAGCAACAAGCCCGATTGAACCATGCACTTGGATCTCGGGGTAGAAACCAGCCGTCTCGACCCCAATCCGAGCGGTCGCCGCAGCGAGAGTCCGTTCAGCCGCCGCAATATCAGCACGCCGTGAAAGGAGTGCAGCAGGATCGCCCACGGCGATTATTCGAACAGCAAGCGCTTCACGCACAGGCGTTACAGCGGGTGGTCTAAACGTCAGGGGCGTTTCGCCAAGAAGGATGGCCAGTGCATTGCTGGAGGCCGCACGGCGGCGCTCCAATTCGGGCACGGCCACCTCGACATGGTGCAACAAGGCCTCGGCACGGAGCTGGTCGAATTCGCTGGCAGAACCGGCGTGCACGAGACGTTCGACCAGGCTCAGGCTTTCGCGCTGGCTTTGGCTGATGTCGGCGGCTACAGCTAGTTCGGCCCCGATACCGCGTAGCTCGAACCAAGTGGCAGCCACCGCAGCAGCGACCCCCGCCTGCACACCACGCAGCAGAGCCTCGCGGGAACCTGCTTGCGCCTGAGCGGCCTCCACCGATCGCCGCACACGGCCAAAAAGATCGATTTCCCAGGAAGCGTCTACCGCGCCGCGATAGGTTTCTATCTGACGCGACTGACTATGGGGCGTCTCGACCTCACTCCGGCGACGGTTCTCATAACCAAGCTCAGCGCCACCGCTCGGCAGGAAGCCCTGACGGCTCTCACCCAACATGGCCTTTGCCTCTTCGAGCCGAACGACAGCGATACCTATGTCATGGTTCGCCGCGAGCGCCTGCTGGATCATGATGTTCAGAGCTGGATCGTCGAAGGTGCCCCACCACTTCACCTCAACGGTCCCTGTTCCAAGACCGGCGGGAGGCTCACTGAAATTGGTCGGAAACTGCGATGAAGGTAGTGAGTAGTTTGGGCCCACCGCCGCGCATCCAGTCAAGATGAGCGCACTCAGGGGTAACAGAACTGCTTGGTAGGGGCTTCTCATGACATGCTCTCCTCAATGTGCGGCTTAGCACTTGAACTGTGCCGCTCGAAGCGAGCCTCCAAGCCACGTATCACTACATAAAAAACCGGCGTCAGGAATAATCCGAACAATGTCACGCCGAGCATACCTGCGAAGACCGCAATCCCCATAGCCTGGCGCATTTCGGCCCCAGCACCGCTTGCCAATATCAACGGTACGACGCCAGCAATAAATGCCAATGAGGTCATCACGATAGGCCGCAACCGCAATCGACAAGCCTCAACGACCGCCTCCAGCGCACTTGTTCCTGCAGCTTCGAGGCTGCGTGCAAACTCGACGATCAAAATTGCGTTTTTGGCCGCCAAACCGACGAGCACGATAAGCCCAATCTGAACAAAGACGTTGTTGTCACCCCCAGCCAGCCAGACACCGGTAATCGCGCTCAAAAGACACATCGGCACGATCAGCAGAACCGCCAGAGGCAGCAGCCAGCTGTTGTATTGCGCGGCGAGGATGAGATAAGCGAGCAGCACGCACAATGGGAAAATGAACAGCGCAGAATCGCCAGCCAGTTTTTGCTGGTAGGTAAGATCAGTCCATTCGAAGCTCATGCCTTCAGGCAAAACCTCCTTGGCTAATCGTTCCATGACCGCAACAGCCTGCCCCGAGCTGACGCCAGCCATCGCACCGCCCGAGATGTCGGCCGTAGGGTAACCGTTGTAGTGCATCACGCGGTCTGGGCCGGCACTTGGCGTCACAGTGACAAAGGAGGACAACGGCAGCATATCTCCGGCCGCGTTGCGCACCTGCAGGCGGCCGATAGATTCGGCTTGCATGCGGTGGTCTGCATCGGCTTGGGCCGTCACCTTATAAGTTCGACCGAAGCGGTTGAAGTCGTTGATATATAGAGAGCCGAGATAGACCTGAAGCGACTCAAACACATCCGCCAGACGAACCCCCTGGCTCATGACCTGAGTGCGATCGATGGTGACATCTAACTGCGGCGCATTGATGTCAAGACTGGTCATAAGCCCAGCCACCTCACCTGACTCGGTAGCTTTTGTCATCAGGATCTGGGTCTGCTGCACCAGAGCTGCGAGCCCGGCACCGCTGCGGTCCTCGACCTGCATCTTAAATCCGCCCGTCGCGCCAAGGCCAGGCACCGGTGGTGGCGGGAACACGCCGAGGAAACCATCGGGGATGCTGGCAAATTGGGCTTGCAAGCGCCCCGCAATCGCCATCGCGCTGAGATCGGGTGTCGTGCGATCTTTAAACGGGTCGAGCATGATGAATATGACCGCGGCATTTGGCACGTTGACGAAACCATTGATAGAAAGGCCGGGAAACGCAACGACGCTTTCGACACCTGATTCGGTCAGCGCGATCTTCGACATCTGTTTGACGACTGCGTCGGTGCGGTCCAGTGACGAGGCGTTTGGCAGCTGGGCGATTGCGACAAGATAATATTTGTCCTGCATGGGCACGAAGCCGGGCGGGACGGCCTTGAATCCGAAGAAGGTCAATGCAAGGAGTCCGGCGTAAACCAGAAGCGCCACGCCGCTAATCCGCACCACTTTGCGCACCGTGTTGCCATAAGCGTCAGGTGCATGCTGGAACGGCTGGCCTAGTGTCCGAAACAACTGTTCGGCGCGGCCACGCAAACTGCGCGGAACTCGCACTATTGCCGCCTGGCGCGGGCGCAACAAGAGTCCTGCGAGTGCAGGGCTGAGCGTGAGTGAATTAACTGCTGACAGAATGGTTGAAATCGCAATCGTGAGCGCAAACTGTCGATAGAACTCACCCTGCAAGCCGCTTAGAAAAGCGGTCGGAATGAAAACGGCGGCGAGGACCGAGGTGATCGTGATAATAGGACCGGTGACTTCGTCCATGGCAAGCCGTGCGGCCTGAATGGGTTCCTCACCATTTTCGATGTGACGTTCGACATTCTCGACCACTACGATCGCGTCATCGACGACGATCCCGATTGAAAGCACCAGGCCAAACAACGACAACGTGTTCAGTGAGAAGCCCATCAGATGCATGACGGCAAAGGTGCCGATCAGCGACACCGGCACCGCTATAAGGGGTATGAGCGAAGCACGCCAGTTGCGCAGGAACAGCACCACCACGATAACGACAAGAAGAATCGCCTCCAACAAGGTGGTTACCACCGACTCCAGCGAGGCACGGACAAAGACCGTCGGGTCATACGCGATGCGCGAGCTGAGTCCTTCCGGAAAGTTGCCTTCAAGCCGCTGCATGGTTGTACGCACCGCCTGCGCAACGTCGAGTGCGTTGGCGCCCGGACTCTGGATGATTTGCAGCGCGACGGCAGGTTCACCGTCAAGCAGGCTGCGCAATGCGTAGGTATCGGCCCCCATCTCAATGCGGGCAACATCGCGCAAGCGCGTCACCTGGCCGTCGCCGCCCGTACGAATGATGATGTCGCCGAACTGCTCCTCATCGGTTAACCGCCCGAGCGTGTTCACTGTCACTTGGAACGCGGCACTGGAATTGGGAGCCTGACCGACGGAGCCAGCCGCCACCTGTACGTTCTGCTCGCGCACAGCGGCAATCACATCCCCCGCTGTCAGCCCTCGTGCGGCGATTAGGCTCGGATCGAGCCAGAGCCGCATACTATATTCACCAGCTCCCCAAACCAGAACGTCGCTGATTCCCGGGATACGGGACAGATCATCGCGCACCTGGAGGTAAGCGTAGTTCGAAATATAGAGAGGGTCGTAGCGTTTGTCTGGCGATAACAGGTGAACCACCATCAGGATGTCCGGCGAAGTCTTCTGCGTGACGACGCCTTGGCGCTGCACCTCCTCCGGCAAACGCGGCAGCGCTCGGGAGACTCGGTTTTGCACCTGGATCTGTGCCATATCGGCATTCGTCCCTTGCGCAAACGTGACGGTCAGGATCATTCGGCCGTCAGTGGCTGATTGTGACGACATGTATAGCATGCCCTCGACCCCGGTGATCGCCTGCTCGAGTGGCGCGGCTACCGTTTCAGCAATCACCTTGGGATTGGCGCCCGGGTAGGAAGCGGTCACCTGAACCGTCGGCGGCGTCACGGTCGGATACTCGCTGAGCGGCAATTGGAAGAAAGCAACGATGCCAGCGAGCACCATCAAAATTGAAAGGACGATGGCAACAATCGGGCGATCAATGAAAAAACGTGGGAATGTCATTGTACGGCTCCCGAGGTTTGTGACACCGCAATAAGTGTACCGTCAATCGCAGCGGACTGTGGCGTGACCTGCATGCCCGGGCCTACCAGCCCCTTGACGACAATGTGCTCGCCGGGCTGTAGACCTTGTTCGATCACGCGCAACCCCTCGACCACCGGACCCAGCTCGACGGGCCGGTATTCCGTCTTGTCGTCTTTGCCGACAACGAGCACATAGTGGCTACCTTGATCGGTACCAATCGAATGATCGGAAACCAGAACCCTAGCTTGCGGCGCCCCGGTTTCTAGTTTGACCTTGGCAAAAAGACCGGGCGTCAAATGCCCATCGGGGTTGTTGACAACGGCGCGGATACGCACTGTTCCCGTCCCACGATCGCTGGTGTTGGAGAGGAAGTCGACACGGCCTGGCCTCGAATACGTCTTGTCGGTGAGCAGTGCCACCATGACCTTTTCCGCCTGTGGACCATGCGTGGTAGTGTGGTCTCGGCCTGCGGCGAGCGATCGCAAATAAGTGCGTTCGTCTACATCGAAATAGACGTGGATGGGATCGATAGAAACAATAGTCGTGAGTGGCGTCTCGCCGCTGAAGACGTAGTTGCCTTCTGTAACGAGGGCTTGGCCGACACGTCCACTGATCGGCGCCGTGACACGTGCGAAACTCAGATCCAATTGTGCGGCATCCACCGCTGCCTTTGCGGCGTCGACCTGTGCTTTGCTTGCATTCATAGAGGCGGTTGCGATGTCGAAGCGATCACGAGCAACGATCTTTTGGGCAAATAGCTGTTCGGCTCGTGCATATTCCGTTTGGGCAAGTATCGATGCCGCTTCAGCCTGGCGCAGGTGCGCCGTCGCGGCGTTCAGCGCGGCTTGGAACACCCGAGGATCAATGAGAAAGAGCTCGCTGCCCTTTTCGACGAAGCGTCCCTCGGGCAGGCTTACGTTCTGAATATAGCCAGCAACCCTCGGGCGCAGCTCAACCCGCTTGACCGCGGTCAGCGAACCTGTGAGTTCGACAAATGGCGTCACCGGACGAACGATCACTTCGGCCACCGGAACGCTTGGTGGCTTTGCGGGACTGACAGAGGGCATCGCCTCCTTGCATCCTGCGATAGCGAGTGCAACGCTTAGCGCCACAGTGGTTATGGTTATGCGTTTGACCTTCATCATTTTTTCCTTTCTCGATAGCAGTCGACAGTTAGTTTTGCTGAGCCGAGGTAGCTCCTACTGTATTTATCCGGCTTACTACGCTTAGAAGGTCAAGTGTTTTTTTTTGATTAGTAAGGGGGGCCTTGCGAGACGCAGCGAAGTCTAACTCTGATGACGAAAAATCATGCTCAAAGTCATTATCAGCGACGAAAATCGCCAAGTGTTAAGGCATGCACATAGAAGAAAACTTCCTCGACAAAAAAGCCAGACATACGGCCTTGGCTGCTACGACCACTGCACTTACAAATGAGAGCGATTGGAAGTGTTATTACTGCTGGCAGCTTTAGCCTACTGGTTGCATTCATGTTAGGGCTGACAGCAGAAATGGCCTGATTGCAGTTCCAAGCAAACAGCATTAAACACTGGCGAGTTTTACCGTTCGACTACTTGGGTATGAGGAATGTAAGCTCGCAAACTTAGAGCTTAGAACTAAGCAGATACAGGCTGAAATAAGGAAATGATGTTCTGGCCTTAAGTGTCAGACTGAGCAGTAATCAAAATAAAGAAGAGCTGATACTATGATTAAATTCGTGGTGATTACTCAGGTGTTTGATCAGGGCTAGCGCATGAGTGCCATTGCCTTAATTGCATTAGATTTACTTCTGTCTGTGAGCGTTCAGTGTACTGTTCAACCCATATTAGACAATTTTCATTGAGAATTTTTGAACTCTACAGGTGACAGATCACCATTAGCAGAATGACGTCACTCCAAGTTCTAATATTTCATTTAAACAGTCACATCTAGCTTAAAAAACTCCCTTGTTGGTTGAGCAATGTTAAAAATCCAATAGTGTAAAGCTACCAAAGAAACGCTAAACGAAGGCATTATCCCAACACACACCTACCCATACTGCCTCAAAATTAAGTGCTGAAATAAAATTAGACCGGAGCAGGTGCAGTGGTATAGAGAGTCTGACTATTATATTGGCGGTGATATTACATTTTTGGAAAAAATTCAATTACTCTGTCCTTAAATTATATCCATTTATAACTCGTTATGGGCGGATAAGCAGCACCTCTGTTACTAGGTGCTGCTCTCCTAAGAACCGTACATGCAACTTTCACTGCACACAGCTCAAGCCTCCACTAAGGTGCACTGTCAATTGGCGGTATTTTGCGACTTGCTGCTTCTATCTACACTGCAACAGGTTGACTCAGGTTTGGCCGGATATCCAATTTCCTCCAGAGCGTCGAGTATTTCGTCTTGCGATTGGCTGCTTTGTACATTGATACTACGGCTGGAGAGATCTGCTGTTACGACTGCATCGGCGTCCAGTTCCTTTATTGCACGATTGATCAAGCCAAAGCAGTGGTTGCAGGTCATATCGGTAATTTTTAACGTTAACATCGTAAATCTCCTTTGCTAGGTGGGCAGCTAAAATTCTGCACCTTGCTACAGGGAGAAGGTCAAGGCTTATTTTCTGTGATGTTACCCAGTACCAGTTGTGCCCAAATGGCACAATGTGAGCAGGGGTCGCCAGTGCTGCAATCTGATAGCTACTCAGTACTTGCTGGAAAAAGGCGGTCACACTGGTGGAAAACGTGCGTAAGAATATGAAAGAGAAGGCGATGTTGTTGTGGGATAGAGCGATGCTGTCGAGACTTTTCATCATAGAAACCATCAACGACCAGTTAAAAAATATCTCTCAAATAGAGCTCTCCAGACACCGCAGCGTGCATGGTTTTATGCTGAATATGATTGCGGGACTCATCGCCTATCAATTAAAAGACAATAAGCCACAACTGAACCTCACTAACGGGGAGTTTAATGCTATTGCAGTTATGGATCGTTAAACTGATCTCAGGTTAAGTATCTATCTCAAGCGTATCATCATGCGAACAAGCGAGGTAAAGGGTTGAACGACCTAACCCACGCTTCACGGCACAAAACATAAAAACAAGAAACAACAAAGCCACGACTCGCGTGGCTTTGCTTATTTAAGACGATACCGTCTTTACACTTCGATACGTTCCAATTTAAAACGGAATATCGTCATCCCAGCCATCATCCAAATCTGGAGTGAAGTTTTGCTGTGGTTGCGGCGCTGGACGCTGTGCCGGTGCTGCAGGCGCTTGATAAGCTGGCGCTGGCGCTGGCGCGGCTTGTGGCTTAGGCGCATAACCACCTTGTTGTGGTTGTTGAGCCTGTGGCTGACCATAACCTTGCTGCTGGGCAGGTGCTGGCGGAGCATATTGTTGCTGAGCTGGCGCTTGGTAAGCAGGTGCAGCTTGAGGCGCTGGCGCATATTGATTTTGCGCAGGCGCGGCTTGTTGTGGTGCAGATTGATAACCTGCGTTTTGTGGCATGCCGCCGCCCATTGGCGCGCCTTGTGCTTGTCCACCTTGACCACGGCTACCTAGCATTTGCATGCTACCGCTTTGGTCGATAACCACTTCAGTGCTGTAACGGTCTTGACCACTTTGGTCTTTCCACTTACGAGTTTGCAGTTTACCTTCAAGGTAAACCTGTGAACCTTTACGCAGGTATTCACCGGTAATTTCAGCTAATTTGCCGAACAGAACCACACGGTGCCATTCAGTACGCTCTTGCTGTTGACCCTGTTGGTCTTTCCACGATTCGCTAGTCGCTACTGTGATGTTTGCGACTGCATTACCGTTTGGCATATAACGCACTTCTGGATCTTGTCCCAAATTGCCAACCAAAATTACCTTGTTAACACCACGACTGGCCATTGAAATCTCCTGCGATTCTTTAAATAATCTATTAATTCAGTATGTTGTTTATCTTTATTGCCATAGAGGAAAATCAGCTTCCCCAAATACCACACGGCAGACCAGATATTATTGAGCAGAGCCTAACACAGCTCGTGCTTCTCTTAAATCGAAATGCTCGTCTACCTTGAGATAAGCTACTTTCTCGTCCAGCACGACTATGGCTTCAACAACGCCCATTAATTGGGATAACTGGGTTGCCATATCGCGCGCTTGCGCCTTGTCTTTCACTTCAGCTTCTAAGGTGTAACTCTTTAACAACACAGGATTTTGCATGCCTAATGTCAGGAATAACCAAATAGACATTAAGATCACGGCAACAACAAATACCCCGACTGCGCCCACGAGCTGGAAAGCACCGCCACCGAGCATACCACCACAAAAAGCCCCTAAAAACTGGCTAGTTGAATACACGCCCATGGCCGAACCTTTTTCGCCGACGGGGCAAAATTTGGCAATCAAACTAGGCAGTGAGGCTTCTAAATAGTTAAACCCAGTAAAGAAGAGCACCACGGCAAAACTCAA
This sequence comes from Shewanella sp. DC2-4, assembly GCF_013248875.1. NCBI lineage: Bacteria > Pseudomonadati > Pseudomonadota > Gammaproteobacteria > Alteromonadales > Shewanellaceae > Shewanella > Shewanella sp. DC2-4. The sequence goes on from NZ_JABRVR010000002.1 coordinate 3,767,984, forward strand.
TACCCAAAGATTGCTCGCAAATGCGGCCATCGCCAGCAATGCCACTATCATTATCACGAGGGCAATTTGGAACATCGCCTTAGTATTTTTGCGCTTAACCCCTATGATGATTAACGGCACCATCAAAATAAATGCGCCCACAAAAGCGGGGAAATACAGCATCCAATGTTTTTCTTTCACTAGACCCGCATCCACCAGATCCAGCGGCAGTGCCACAAATACTGCGGTGAGCACTAAATGCAGGATAAAAATCCCAGCGTTAAGCCTAAATAATTGCGGCTCGAGGAACATACGTTTGAGCTTAGCGGGCGTAGCTAGAGTGTCTCCCTTCGGAGCCTGAGTGATGGGATTAGGCACTAAAAACTGGATCAACAGCATACCGACAATAGCCAATACCGCCGTTAACCAAAACAATCCAGTCAACCCAAGATGTTGCGCAACGATAGGTCCCATTAGCAAAGACAGGGCAAAAGATAACCCGATACACATGCCAATAATCGCCATCACCTTAGTGCGCTGCTCGTCGCGGGTTAAATCCGCGGCAAGCGCCAGCACGGCAGCGGCAATCGCGCCCATACCCTGTACAGCTCGACCAAAGACAACGCCATAAATCGTATCTGCGTTAGCAGCTATAACACTACCAATAGCAAACAATACTAAGCCACCGAGAATAATCGGCTTACGACCATATTTGTCAGATAAAATCCCCATGGGGATTTGCAGCACGGCTTGAGTCAGGCCATAGGCGCCGATAGCAATACCCACCCACAGAGGCGAAAAGCCTTCGAGATGCTGACCATAAAGTGCAAAGACGGGCATGATCATAAACAAGCCCATCATACGCAAACCAAATACACTGGCTAAAGAAAACGCGACTTTTTTCTCAGTACCCGAAAGTCCGTTGTTACCCATGATTTTGCCCTGGATTGAAGTCTTTTAAGGGGCGCATGTTACCACACCCAAAAGGATTTGCTCAAAAGGAAATAGTGGCCTAAACCACTGACTATACACTTAGCTTTTATCCCGTTTATCACGGACCTATATTGACTGTGTCTGAGTTAACATCTTTATTTTTAACGCTCATGCACAGGGGTATGAGTCTAACATAGTGTTCACAATTGTCCTGTGAGTCAGTGCGCAACAACAGTATTAATCTTAGTTAATCCATTCCATCCACAACATCCCGCAAAGCAGGTCGACTTAAAGCCAGTGCCAGCCCTAGGATTGGTGCAGATCACAGAATCAACTAAACTCAGCGGCGGAACTGTGCGATACTTGTGCTCATTTTTTTAAGCATATGGCATTAGAGCGATAGATGGATAAGATTGAAATACGCGGCGCACGCACCCACAATCTCAAGAATATCAACCTGACTATCCCAAGGGATAAACTGATTGTCATCACGGGCTTATCGGGATCTGGCAAATCCTCCCTCGCTTTCGATACTTTATATGCCGAGGGCCAGCGACGTTATGTCGAGTCCCTATCTGCCTATGCTCGCCAATTTTTGAGTTTAATGGAAAAGCCCGATGTGGACCATATCGAAGGCTTAAGCCCGGCGATATCCATAGAGCAAAAATCCACCTCCCATAATCCACGTTCAACCGTGGGCACGATTACCGAAATTTATGATTACCTGCGCTTGATGTTTGCACGCGTGGGTGAGCCGCGTTGTCCGACACACAATCAACCCTTGGCGGCACAAACCGTCAGCCAGATGGTCGATAAAGTGTTGGAAATGCCCCAAGACAGCCGCTTGATGCTGCTTGCACCTGTGGTCAACGCCCGTAAGGGTGAACACGTTAAATTGCTCGAAGGTCTATCAGCGCAGGGTTATATCCGCGCGCGTATCGACGGTGAAGTGTGTGACTTAACCGATCCGCCAACCTTAGACTTACACGTTAAACACACGATTGAAGTGGTCGTCGACCGTTTTAAAGTGCGTGACGATATCAAGCAACGCTTAGCGGAATCCTTCGAAACTGCGCTGGAACTCTCCGGCGGCATCGCGACCGTTGCCAGCATGGAAGACGACACGGGTACTGGTAAAGCAAAAGGCGAAGAACTGATCTTCTCGGCCAACTTTGCCTGCCCGCACTGCGGTTATTCGATGGCGGAATTAGAGCCAAGGATCTTCTCCTTTAACAATCCAGCCGGCGCGTGCCAAACCTGTGATGGTTTAGGGGTACAACAATTTTTCGATCCTGAGCGTGTGATCACCAATACCGAGCTTTCACTGGCGGGCGGTGCGATTCGCGGCTGGGATAGACGCAACTTCTACTATTTCCAAATGCTTAGCTCACTCGCCGAACACTATAAGTTCGATGTCGAAGTGCCCTACGAGCAGCTTAGCGAAAAAGTCCGCAAAATCGTACTTTACGGCTCAGGTAAAGAAAGTATTGCCTTTAAATACATTAATGACCGCGGTGATGTGGTGGTGCGTAATCACCCCTTCGAAGGCATTCTAAACAACATGGACAGGCGCTATCGCGAAACCGAAAGCAACTCGGTACGTGACGAATTAGCCAAGTTTATCAATACCCAAGCTTGTCAAAGCTGTGGTGGCTCGCGCTTACGCGAAGAAGCCCGTAACGTGTTTTTAGGTGATATCAACCTGCCACAACTCACCACTTGGTCGATTGGAGAAGCCTTGGACTACTTCGAGAAAGTCGAATTTAGCGGCCAAAAGGCGCAGATCGCCGAGAAGATTTTAAAGGAAATCCGCGATCGTTTAGGTTTCCTCGTCAACGTGGGTCTCAATTATTTGAGCCTATCGCGCTCAGCAGAAACCCTCTCCGGCGGTGAAGCCCAACGTATTCGACTCGCCAGCCAAATCGGTGCAGGGCTCGTCGGCGTGATGTATGTGCTCGACGAACCTTCAATCGGCCTGCATCAAAGGGATAACGAACGTCTGCTGCAAACCCTGATCCACCTGCGGGATTTGGGCAACACTGTGATTGTGGTTGAGCATGACGAAGATGCGATTCGTATGGCGGATCACGTGATCGATATCGGCCCTGGCGCTGGCGTACACGGCGGCGAAGTGATTTGTGACGGTCCAATTGAGAAGATCATCGCCTGTGAAGAATCGGTCACCGGCCAATATATTTCCGGTAAGCGCAGCATTCATATCGATACGCCGCGCATTCCATTCGACAAAACTCAAGTGATTGAGCTATTTGGCGCTCGCGGTAACAACTTGCGTAATGTGGATTTAACCATTCCCATTGGCCTCTTCACTTGTGTGACGGGCGTATCGGGTTCGGGTAAATCGACCTTAATCAACGATACTTTCTTCAAAATCGCCCATAGAATGCTCAACGGGGCGACGGTGGATGAGCCATCACCCTATGATCGTATCGAAGGGATGGAACTGTGCGACAAAGTGGTCGATATCGACCAAAGCCCAATTGGTCGCACTCCGCGCTCGAATCCGGCCACTTATACCGGCATCTTCACCCCAATTCGCGAGATTTTTGCCGGAACCCAAGAGTCACGTACTCGCGGTTATCAGGTCGGCCGTTTCTCCTTTAACGTTAAAGGTGGCCGCTGTGAGGCTTGCCAAGGCGATGGCTTGATCAAGGTAGAAATGCACTTCCTACCCGATGTGTATGTGCCCTGTGATTCCTGTAAAGGTAAGCGCTATAACCGCGAAACCTTAGAAGTACGCTATAAAGGCAAGAATATTCACGAAGTACTGCAGATGACAGTGGAAGATGCGCGTCAGTTCTTCGATGCCGTACCTGCCATTGCCCGTAAGCTACAAACCTTGATGGATGTAGGTTTGTCCTATGTGCGTCTCGGCCAAAGTGCGACCACACTTTCGGGCGGTGAAGCCCAAAGGGTGAAACTTGCCAAAGAGCTGTCTAAGCGTGACACGGGCCAAACCTTGTATATCTTGGATGAACCGACCACGGGCTTGCATTTTGCCGATATTCAATTGCTGCTCGACGTGTTGCATCGTCTCAAATCCCACGGCAACACGATTGTGGTGATTGAGCATAATCTGGATGTGATCAAAACCGCAGACTGGATTATCGACTTAGGCCCAGAAGGTGGCGGTGGTGGCGGTATGATTTTAGCCACAGGCACGCCGGAAGAAGTCGCCGAGCATCCAACCTCCCACACGGCACGCTTCTTAAAGCCACTGCTAAAACGGGATATCGAGCTGGCAAAGGCCAATAAAGCTAAGGCTTAACATTCGGTTCATGCCGCGGTCTGAATAATAAAAGCGCAGTCGCCCTAAGCACTGCGCTTTTTTTCGCTCAGCAATCCAATATGCTTAAGCTATCGCATACATATAGATCTCATTGAATTAGAATCGGATTTAGGCAAAGATGATATTCATCTTCTGGCGAAGGCTTCAGCGATAAGGAATGTCCATGCGTGATAGCACTCAGTCCCCAGTGACTCACCTTATGTTACCGAGGCAATATCAATCACTTTTAAATAAAAACCTAAGTGACATAAATCTAAGCGCATCGACTCTATTCAACCACAATCGCATCGGTCAGTTGCTCACCAAGTTCAAGATCACGCACCTTATAAGACATCAATCCCAAAGACTTGGCTTATTTGCACTGGCCTGCGTTGTTGCTACTACCCTCACTGGCTGCGCTAACTCAACCGAAACCTGTGCACGCACTGAGCTAAAACTCACTTGGGCCGAACCCACAGAGTTACAAGCGACAGTCACAGTATTAAGTTCGGATGAATTTGAAGGCCGCAAAACCCAAACCCAAGGTGCGGCAAAAAGTCGTGACTATATAAAGCAGCAATTTCAGGGGCTAGGTTTACAGCCTTGGGGTGCGGACTTTATCGTGCCCTTTGAATATCAAACCTTCTTCACCCAAGAAACTGGTGCCAACGTGGTCGCCACCGCGATGGCGGCAGAACCGACGAATCGATGGCGCATTATCGTCGCCCACTATGATCACTTAGGCATGAGCGGCAGTAAGATTTACCACGGCGCCGATGATAACGCCTCGGGCGTCGCTGCTATGCTCGCCATTGCCAAACATTGGCAACAGCAATTTGCCCTACAACCCAATACCTTGCCTAAGGTAAACCTGATGTTTGTGGCAACCGATGCCGAAGAACCCGGTCTCTATGGCAGTATCGCCTTGGTAGAGCAACTCAAAACCCGCCTGCCAGAGGCGACATTTGAATTAATGATTAACCTCGACATGGTGAGTCACCCCGGCAGGCCCTATGCAATTTACCTCGAAGGCAGTCGAAACTTCACTCAGTTCAATCAATTTAAACCCCTACTGAATCAGCAGAACCGACTTTGCATTAAACTCACTCACCCTAAACCCGTTGGTCGAAGCATACAAAGTACCGATTGGCTGCGGGCGTCGGATCATTACCCCTTCCACAAAGCGAATATCCCTTGGCTGTATTTGGGTGTGCCGACCCATCCCCAATATCACACACCAGAGGATACCGTCGCGACAATCGACATCACTTTTCTTGCGGCAGTGACAGAGTCAGCATTCGAGTTACTTCAATTAAATGTTGAATATTTAAAGAATTAATGGGAAGTGGCGCGTTTCTTGCTCAGTTTTAGCGAAAAAAATGCAGAAAACAGGTTAAATAGCGTGACTCTGATTGGTAAAGTGGCCGCCATGCTGCTATAATCCGTCGTTCGCGGGAAATCGACACGGGGTTGATTTTCTGTCTGTGAAACTTTAGCGCCATTTCGCGCGCGCATCCACAAGGCTACAACCCAATGTCATCCGATGAAAGAACTTTCCGTGAACTCGGCCTATCCGAGAATTTGTTGCGTGCTCTTGACGAGCTAGGTTATGAAAAACCAACGCCAATCCAATCAGCCAGTATCGATCCACTTATGGCTGGCAAAGATATTTTAGGTCAAGCGCAAACAGGTACAGGTAAAACTGGCGCCTTCGCGTTACCACTATTAAACAAAGTTACCAGCCAAACGACACCGCAAATTTTAGTATTAGCACCAACACGTGAATTAGCCGTGCAGGTTGCTGAAGCGTTCAGTAGCTATGCCAAATTTATGAAGAATTTCCACGTTCTTCCAATTTACGGCGGCCAAAGCATGCAACAACAGTTGAATGCCCTGAAACGCGGCCCACAAGTTATCGTTGGTACGCCTGGTCGTGTTATGGACCATATGCGTCGCGGCACCTTGAAACTCGACTCATTACAAGCTTTAGTGCTCGATGAAGCCGATGAAATGTTAAAAATGGGCTTCATCGATGATATCGAATGGATCCTTGAGCACACGCCAAGCGAACGCCAACTGGCGCTATTCTCTGCCACTATGCCAGAGCAAATTAAGCGTGTTGCTAACCAGCACTTACGTAATCCTGTACATGTTCGTATCGAATCAAGCCAAACTACGGTTGAGTCAATCGAACAGCGTTTCGTACAAGTATCACAACACAACAAACTTGAAGCCTTAGTACGTGTATTAGAAGTTGAAAACACTGAAGGTGTAATCATATTCGTGCGTACTCGTAACTCATGTGTTGAGTTAGCTGAAAAGTTAGAAGCCCGCGGTTATGCTTCATCACCACTACACGGTGACATGAACCAGCAAGCCCGTGAGCGTGCAGTTGACCAACTGAAACGTGGCAAGTTAGACATTCTGATCGCGACTGACGTTGCGGCCCGTGGTCTTGACGTTGAGCGTATCGGTCACGTTGTGAACTACGATATTCCGTATGATGCCGAAGCTTATGTACACCGTATTGGCCGTACAGGCCGTGCTGGCCGTACTGGTATGGCGATCCTGTTTGTAACGAGCCGTGAAATGCGCATGCTGCGCACTATCGAACGTTCAACGAACAGCCGCATTTCACCAATGAAAATCCCAAGCCCAGAGACTGTTGCAGAACGTCGTCTGTCTCGCTTAGGTGAGCAATTGGCTGAAACAATCAACGGCGATTTAGATTTCATGAAAGAAGCTGTTGCTCAATTATGCCAACAGTTAGAAGTCGATACCGATCTGCTAGCCGCTGCATTATTACAGCAAGTTCAGCAAGAACGTCCTTTGCAATTGCCAGCCATTCAAGAACGTGTTCGTGATGAACGCAGTGAGCGCACTGAACGTAGCGACCGCGGAAGTGATCGTAATGACCGTGGTGGTGAGCGTGGTGAACGTGGTGGTGAGCGTGGTGGTGAGCGTGGTGAACGCAGAAGTCGCGAACCGCGTCCAATGCCAGCAAGCTTAGGCTCAGCTGAAGCGTTGAAAGACAACCCAGATTTGAAAATGTGCCGTTACGTGATCGACGTAGGTCGTGAGAATGGTGTAGGTGTGGGTAACATCGTTGGCGCTATCGCGAACGAAGCTAACATCGACAGCCGTTACATTGGCGCAATCCAACTTTATGATGCAGTGACCACTGTTGACCTGCCAGACGGCATGCCAAAAGACGTGTTACAGCACCTACGTAAAGTACGTGTTTGTGGCAAGCCATTGAACATCCGCGAAGCTGGCGATCAAGTATTTGTTGATTCAGGCCGCAGCGCTCGTTCAGACCGTCCTGCCGGTGACCGTAAACCACGTGGCGATCGTCCAACAGGTGACCGCCCAGCGGGTGATCGTAAGCTTCGCGCTGCGTCTACGGGTGATAAGCCATTTGCTGACCGCAAACCACGTGCAGACAAACCTGCCGGTGAGCGTAAGCCACGTAAACCACGTGAAGACTAATCTAGCTTAAGCTAGAGACTAAAAAAGGAGCCTAGGCTCCTTTTTTGTTGGCTTAACATCGCACTAGCTCAAAGCACACTGGCCAGTTGATATTTCAAGCTGATATAGTCAGTGCAAGAACGCCTAGCTTAAGGATATAAAATGGATTTTTTAGCACTGATCACTTCCCCATTGACCTCGGCACTGCCTGAACTCGCTAAGTCATGCCACAAAGATAAAACGTTATTAATCATGGTACTTGTCGGTTGCACTCTGTTTGCGGGCTTTATTGGAATGTTAGTCGCAATGGCAAATTAACTTGCAGTTAAGCCAACATGTCTATTAGTGTCGACTTAGTCTTTAGCAACGCATCTAGTGTATTTCGATGAAAAAAGCCTTTAACGCCGGCCTGTTATCCGCCTTTGTCGCCCCCGGCAGCGGCCATTTTTACCTAAAACATAAACGCTCGGCACTGGTATTTTTTAGCTTAGCGGTCGTGAGTCTTGTACTGTTGCTATCGCAAATCTATCAAGTGGCGCAAGTCATCGCCTTAGATATTCAAAACGGCATCTTACCGCTAGATATCGGCGTAATTTCTGCCGAAATCACCCAACAAACCCAGACCACAATTGCCAATGCCAATGAACTGCTCTACGGCTTTATCCTCTGCTGGTTAGTGGCATTACTCGACAGTATTCGGCTTGGGCTTAAGCAAGATAAGCTGGATACACAAAGTAACCGCTAAATACCTTCTGACTCTTAGCGAGGCCGTAGCGACAAAAGCGATTTTGATATTGACCTAACATTTTTAATCAATTGAAAAATTGGATATTAACCTTTAGCTACCATGAAAATAACACCATAAACAGTCAAGATGGATGACGATATGTTAACTGAGCAACAACACAATTTTATCCTAAGTGAAGTGTCACAACCCGTGATTACCATTGCCCGTGAGGTTAATTTTGCCGAGCGCTATGCCTCCATGTTAGCGCGCTTTCCTAAGCTCCCTGGCGATTTTAATCCTAAGGTGCCGACGGAGCGTCAACAAATATTGGTTGCCCAGTTCCCTTACCCGATCCGCTTTTACAAAAGTGAGGGGGGATATTACATGCTAAATGCGAAAAAATTCGCATACCCGCATATGACACTTATGATGGAGATGCGGCAGTGGGTAGTTTTTAACTTTGACTTGTGGCGTGAAGATAAGCGCATCGGTGGCGGCTCCTATCAACAGATTGCCGTTGCAGAGCGGTTAGCGCGAGGTGAAGAGATTGACTGGGATAACGACTGGCGTACACAACGCCAGCCATGGTGCTATAACGAAGATCAATTACAGACGGTGCTAACCGAAAGTTTTGCACTATTTGATGACCTTTGTAAGCAATTACCTAAGTAGTCACAGGAGTTAATTGAGATATATGCGGCTAAACAGGTTAACCGCATAGGAATAAATTATTTAGGCCATGCTTTAATCAGGCTGTGGTAGCAAGAGACCAGTAAATCAGCCGCTTGGGCATAGTCGGGAATAGTTTCAGGGCAATAGAGGGCACAGTGACTACCCGCATTGCGCGCAGTTTGCAGATCAAACAGATAATCGCCCACATACAAGATCTCTGCGGGCGCGAGTTGCCACTGCTGGCAAATAAGATGAATACCTTCGGGATGCGGTTTAGGCTGCGCATCATAGCGCGTTAATACCAGTGCGATATCTATGCCGAGTTTATCGATAGTGATTTGCGCCGCTTCTGGCATATTGCGAGTCAAAATAGCCAAGGGCAGTGACTTGGCCCGTAGGCATTCGATAAGCTCCCTCGCGCCATCAACCCAACTGGCCTTGAGTGAACTTTGTCTTTCGTACTCATGGACAATGTCTAACGCTTGAGCACGTGCTTCATCAGTACTAAGACTCTTGACATGGGCCAAGATATCTGTACCAGAATGAATCCCCAACTCCCGCCGCAGCCCTGCAAAATCAGGATTAGAATGCGCTAAGGTGCCGTCGAGATCGAAGATGACGCCACGGATATCCTGAAGTTTTAATTCGCTGAGTCTAGTGATCACTGGCCTTTCCCATAGATAAAATGTATGCGTTAGACAGCCTGCAAACGCTTCGCCTGACGATTACGGTACATAGGCAGCAATTGCACCACCATCACAGAGACAATAATCACGCCAATCCCCAGCAGAGATAAACCATCTAATTCATCAGCGCGGAATACTTCTGGCCACCAGCCAAGGCTCACCACTAACGCCGTGGCACTAAAGCTAAATACTGGCGTTAGGGCCAACATGGCACTGACCTGCGCCGTCGGCCAATACTTCATCGACTGGCCAAAACAGCCATAGGCGATCAAGGTATTGGCGGCGCAAAACAGTGCTATCTGCCAATCGAAGCTGTCCATACGGACAAACTGACTAAAGTCGCTAAAGGGAGCCATTACGAAAATACCTAAGCCATAGATCACTAAGAGCACGTTCGCGGGCGACAAACGATTCAGTAAGGATTTTTGCAATAAGGCATAGCTAGTCCACGACAGTGCTGAGAACTGGATGATCATCACCCCAATCCAAACCTGATGATTATTAGCCCCAGAAAAATTTAAATTAGGATGGAAAAACATCAACATACCTAAAGCTAAGGTTGCAAAACAGCTGAGTTGCACCGCATTAAGCCGTTCCTTAAAAAACAACACACCACCAAACGCGAGGAAAAAGGGCGAAGTCTGGAAATTCAGTTGGGCGGCGCCCGGGGCGAGGTAATCGAGTGAATAAACAAAAGACACATAATTGAGCATCAAGAAGATGCCAGCAAGCACTAACCTTAACCAAACTTTGGCATCGAGTGCTGCAAATTGCTTAAGACTACCTGCACTCCATTGGATCACTATGCTGACTAAAAGCGCGACCAGAAAACGAAACCAAGTAAGAGTCACAGGATCGATAAAGGCCGCAGAGAGCTTTAATGCTATAGGTAACATGCCCCAAAATAAAACCGCAACTGAGATGAACAGGAGCCCAAGCTGAGCATGATTATTTGCCTGAGGGGCGTTATGGCTAAGATTCACGGAGGAGTCCAGTAGAAACCGCAAAATGGACAGCCATTCTGGCACTGAGCCAACACAATATCTAGCGGATCAGCATGGAAACATTCGCGTTAGCTTGGATACTTTAGCTGACACTTATGTGAGGCAAGTTTCAACATCTTACGATAATTGGAATATTGGCCGCACTCTTGATTCAACTGCAGCAGATTTACCCCGAAAGCCAACATTGGCATTTCCCGCGTTGCCAATAACCGAGTATATTTGGCCCATAAAAATGGCTTCTGCCACACTCTCTCTAGGCCACTTCTTTTTAAGCTAACGCTTTAAATAGGAAAGTTAATGTTATCTACCGCCACGATCGAACAAGTTAAAACACATATTAATACCGCAGCCAAAGAATTAGCCGAGCGCCGCGCAGCAGGCACGAGCGGCGATTTACTGATCCCAGAACTAAGGCCAACCAGCTTCGAACAGGCCTTCGCTATTCAACAAGCCGTAGCAGAAATATTTAAGGCAAGCGATAACAATCCTATCGCGGCGTGGAAATGCCTATTACCCACGGCGGAAAAAACCGTCGTAGCGCCTATTTATCAAGATGATGTGTATCAACAATCGACCACTTGCCCACTCTATCCATCGACTAAAGGCCTCGCCCGAGTCGAACCCGAACTCGCCTTCGAGATTGCTCGCGATTTACCGCCAAGAAGCACGCCTTACACAGAGGTTGAAATCGACGAGGCCTTAGGCCACACACGCTTAGCCTTGGAATTGATCAAAAGCCGCTACCACACACCCAGTGAAGCGACGCATTTTGATGCCCTCGCCGATGGCTTAGTCAATCAAGGACTGTGGTTAGGGCCTGTGCTTAATCCGCAAGAAGGTTTAGAAATGAGTCATTTTGAACTCAGCGTTGATATTGCCAATGACGAGCACCAGCAAAGCGACACACTGCAAAAATCCGCCATTCATCCTAACGGTTTCCCTAAGGCGGGACTCTACTGGTTAGTTAACTTTTTATCCGCCCAAGGCATTGGCTTAACTCAAGGGCAATATGTGATCACAGGCTCTTACGCTGGCGTCCTTGATCTGCCATTGGCACAGGTCTGCAAATTTGAATACGGCGCGCTTGGACAGTTCGCCGTGACTTTCACTACTAAGTGATTGCGACTTATAAAGCGACAAGGCACTGATAAATAAGCGAACTCAGTTTCAGCTGGGCTCGCTTATTTTCAATCTCAGTTCTCAGTTCTCAGTGCTCAGTTATCTGCATTCACCACAAGCACCATTAACAAAAGCCAAACTAACTTGCCTCAAAATGTACACCTATGTATCATCTAAATTCATCAATAATAAGGATATATAGAATGTCACACGGAAAAATGCTGCCAATTGCCTGTCTTCTTGCCCTCACTTTAGGCACTTCTCTTAGCGTGCATGCCTCAGAAAATAGCTTTGCCAAAGCCTATAGTGACTATCAAGCCGCCGTAGAAAAAGGCGATGCTGCAAATATTGAAGCGAGCGCAAAAACCGCTTATCAACTCGGAGAAGCTCAATATGCCAAAGACAGCGTCGACTTAGCTAACCTGGCCATGAACTGGGCCGCGGCGATAGAAAAGCAAGTCGCCCCTTACCCATTTACAGAAAAGAATCTGCCAAAAACGGCGAAGGCAAATGAGTTGTATCAGCTCGCTCTTGCAAACTATAAAGTTCATTATGGCAAAGAAGCGCTTGAGCTTATCGACCCCTTACTAGGTGCTGCACAAACCGCCGTTGAAGCCAAAGATGCGAAAAATGATTTGCTTACTGCTATCGCAATTGCTGAAAAATCCGATAAAAAGAAACTGCTCGCCGATGTAAAAATGGCCGCCTTCAACCGCTTATCAAATACAGAGCTATACACCAAAAGCGTAAGAAGCTATGCCTTCGATGCCTATGATATTTATAAAGAGATTTTACCAGAGAACGCCATAGACAGAGTCAAGGCAACCTATGTGGTGGGTGCCGTTGAGTATGCAGAAAAGCATGATGACAAGGCGATTCCATTGCTTTTAGAAGTCGTTAAGCAGTTTGAAGCCCTTAACTTTAGCCATCCCTATGCCTTAAGTGCCCACGCTTATTTAGTAGAACTCTATGAGCGCCAAGGAAAGCGTGACGAGTCCACCGCCCACTGTATTGCTATCGGCAAAATGCGTCCTTGGGCCGACGCACAGGAACAACAACCTATTTTCCGTACCACACCAGACTATCCAATGTCCTATGCGCAGCGAGGTAAAAGTGGCTGGGTTCAGCTTAAATTTACTGTCGATGAACATGGCTTCGTCAAAAATCCTGAAATTTTAGCTTCTAAGGGTGGTGCTCTCTTTGAGAAAGAAACGCTAAAAATGATAGATAAATGGCGTTACGCACCCAAGTTTGAAAATGGTATAGCCGTTGAGGCACAAACCACTGTGCAACTGGATTACACAATCGGTCGATAACTCATTACTTCACCTCATGCCCTAGCCCATCGCTCACACTCGATGGGCTTTTTTCATCCTGCTCTGCAAGCTGCCCCAGACTTAACCCCTGCTTAAGTTGGATTAAACAAGCTTGGCAAATACACGCATCGGCAGACGGTAAAATATGGTTGATGACCCCTAGCGGCGAATCTGATGCTTGCGCTTGCAAGGCGGCCAAAGGTGGAAATGTTTGCAGAGCGCACCAACAATCCTCAATACCCTTACCTAAAATCACAGCACATTGATTCGCGCCTTGGCACAAAGGGCAAATTTGTGCAGTTTCTAACTTAGGTTCTTCCAATGGCTGAGACACGGTAATCCTTATAGCAAGATAAGTTGTTATAACGCGGAGATCATAATAGATTTTTGCAACTCAAACTGAGTTGTTTCCCACCAAAGCAAAGCTGCTGAGTTATGCAGCATTAATTGCCATTGTTTTCCCAGTGACACGCCTGCTTATGATTTAAAAAGAAGTGTTAATAATGTCCTAGGCATTATAGTGATATTCTCTATGCCACTATCGGTCAGATACAATAAAGTATCCTTTCTGATTTGCTAAAAGATTAAGTACTTGTATTCCAGTGACACGCCATAAACTCATCCCTGAGGGCTCGTCGGCGGCATCCTTGCCGCCAACGGTCACTTCCATGCAAGTACTTAATCTCGTTAATTCCCGAGTATACCTGTCACTAAATTTAACTATGGATGTTTCAATAAAGTTCAATTGGTTGTATTCATCAAGTTATCTAACTTAAATGATATTTGGGTGTATTCATTTGGCTCAGTGAACCGCATTCCTGTGTTATAGCAAGTGTGTTCACAGATGCATACATGCTGAATACTGATTTGTTCACTAACCTTAACGCTATACGTCTTGAGTATTTTTCAAGCGGTGTTTGTTTAATGCATCTCTCAAAAATTTTCGAGCACTTGTACGATCAAATTGATATCGATTGATTCCACTCACAACAATCGCAGCACCACAATTAGGCATAGGATCTCCAATTGCAAAACCAACACCGCAATTTATTGTATTGATGGAGCTAAAAAAGTTTCGATTGTTAGTATTAAACAGGTAAGTTTCGCCAACAACCAGTTCAATCCCATTACGAAGAACTCGACCTTTAGCTAATCGAATAATTCCTGGTGGTTCAAATTTGAGCTGTATGAGTATTTTCCTTTTACCTTCTCGGATAGTTAGGGTTTGAGCCACCCATTCTATATCCCATTGATTTGTTTCATATATAAGCTCATTGTCAGCAATTTGAAGAATCAGGTTGTTAGTTTCATCAAAAGCTAAAAAGTTAAGAAGTAATTTATCTTGCTCAACTCTAAAACCAACCATTACTAAGCCATCAACTACTAATGGAGCGAAGAATGAACCTTCGGTCAGTCCATGGTATTTAAAGCAACTACTACCTAAGTAAAAAGAAACGTCAGCACCGGAATAACTCATAAGAACATTTTTAGACACACCAACCCTTTTATTGTAAGGGTCAAGATTTGCCTTCTTTACATCTTCAATGGGAATCAGGCCATCTGTTTTCATCCCATGGTGCATTCTGCATAAAAGAGTAATCTCATCATCTTTATGCCTCTGTACGATAGCCCATTCCTCCATGTGTTCGTATTCATATAGAGGAAATCCACAGATAACACACCCAAACCCACAGCGTTGTCGGACAGATCTTTTTATCTCACTAGGAATAGCTGGTCGATTGCTCATAGTGTCTCCAAATCAGTTTGATCGAGTACTACATAGAATGATCATGTAAATATTGATGGATTTAATAATTAGGATAAATACATCAGCTATGTCAGCAAGTTAGCACTATAGACTTCAGCCCCTCAAGATACTTTTTCAATTAGAAGGAGATAATTCACAAATGCTTAGCTGATTATTTCTATAAACAGCAAAATACAGTAAGGTGTAACAATATTTTGTTTATTTTGACCAAAAACCAACGTAAATCAGCTTCTTAGAGAACGTAGAGGGGGTTCGACTCCCTTGATATGTTTTGCTCAATCAAGATAGTTTAATGAGCCACCCATGGCTAAATTCTCTGTATTTTAAACCAACAGGTTACGCAAATGCTCGAAAGGTGAGTCATGGTGATTTGCGAGACGACCGTCCGCCCCACGGACGGGGCGGTCGAGCATCCAAGGATGGACTGGCTGCGTGTCGGTGAGCGAATACCATGACAAGCCGATACTAGCGGGCTAAACCACTAAGTATTAATACCCTGAAATCACAGAGCGCTCAGTAGAATTGACCAACACATATTTGACCAATAAAAAAGCCAGCAAAGCTAAATGCTTGCTGGCTTTTCTGTCTAACTTATTCACTCGCTTTATAACATCACACGAGCACTTAATCTCAGCGGCTCAACTATGACTTCTTAGGAAAAATCGGATAGGACTCAGTGCCTAACACTTTGCCATCAACAGTGAGACCATAGTAATCGCTGTCATTATGGTATTTATCCTGCGCTTGCTTTACATCACCTTTGCTACGTGGGTCCTGCGGACGCTCGTGGGAGTTGATGTAAGCGGCAACATCCCAAGCCTGTTGGTTCGTCAGCTGCATGCTCTTACCAAAGGGCATATTTTCATAAATGAAAAATGCGGCAGTATTGACCCTGTGCATTCCCGCTCCCCAGTTATAACTTTGAGATCCCCACAGCGGCGGCAGTGCATACACACCCGCAATGGCTTGACCTTGCCCATCAACACCATGACAAGTTTGGCAATGGGCGACATACACAGCTTTACCTCGTTCAGGTGAATAGGCTTGTTCGGGTTTTGGGATCTCAGGATAAGCTCGACCCGGCAAGTTAGCACGTTGCTCAACTGTCATCGCCTTAGCTAATGCCTCTGGTAGTGGGAAGTCATCCCGCTTAGCACCTTTGACTAACTCAGCATCACTGATCTCAGGAACAGGGCCACTGATATTAGCCTCATCCATCAAGCCGCCCATGCCTAACCAATAGGCGTAGGCAGAAAGCGCCACTAACTCAGGGCTACCTGATGCAGGGGCTTTACCATTCATCGAATAGTTAAAACAGCCTTGGATGCGTTCTTCAAAGCTACTGACTTTATTGTCTTTTTTACGATAGGCCGGATAAGCAAAATACGCGCCCCAGAGGGGTGATGCGTTGGCTTTACGGCCTGCATCCATATGGCAATTGGTACAGTTAAGCTCATTACCCACATACTTATCACGCAGCTGTTGGGTATTCACAAACAGTTGATAACCTAAACGCACTTTGTCACCAAAGGCGCCTTCGGGAATCGCACTCAAAGGTCTAGGGGTAAGATAGGTTTGATCTGCTACCTTAGGGAAAGAAGGCAGCGGAGCTTGCTTATCTGGGCGTTCTTGTACTGGCTCAGTTTCAGCTTGCGCCTGAACGGTTAACGACCCCATCGCGGCCAGTAATAACATTGCGGAATATTTCATGGCCGGCTCCTTATTTTAAATTCGCAAAGTAGTTGGCTAACGCATCAATCTCGGCGACGGTGAGCTTATTCGCGACGCTCCCCATCATGCCATCGACGTCACCTTTACGTGTTCCCGACTGCCATGCCAATAATTGCGTTTTGATATAACTCGCCTGTTGACCTGCTAAGCGAGGAAATAAGCCGCCACCTAATGCAGAAGGACCATGGCAGGTCACGCAGGCTGGTAAACCACGGGACCAATCACCTTGATAGGCTAAACGAGCAGTATCATCATTAAAAACAACTTGTTCACCGCGGAGAACAGGCTTGACGTCATTGGCAGGCTTAGCTGAAAAATAGCTCGACACTTGCTCAATACCGTCACCTTGGAGTGTCATTGCCATCGGCATCATGGTCGCGTTTTGGCGAACGCCCGCTTGGAAATGTTGCAATTGTGTCGAGATATATTCTTTAGATAATCCCGCTAATCGAGGGCCGAGTGGTTCAATACCCTCACCCCCTGCCCCATGGCAAGACACACATAACTGCGCAGCTTGTGGCATAACGTTCATCGATTGTTTGTCAGAAGGCTCGGCGGCAGCGGCATAGCCGCTACATAGCGTTAAGCCTATGACTAATGTTTTAATCTTCATGTTCTATCCTTGAAGAGAATTAAGCTCTAAAGCATAGGGGTTATTGTTATTTATGTTTGTGCTCACACACTAAACCCATTTTAAAATCAGCCGCTCATTTTTAAAACAGCCAATAAATGAGCCTTAACATTCATTAAGAGTCACTTATTGTTCAATTCAAACGGGATAAATTTACCTTACTCTGTACAAGGTTAAGCTGCAAGCCTTCAATACTTAGTGGCCTGCTCAATAACCAAATCGCGTCGATTCGAAACGATTCAATAACTTATGTATCAAATAGCATAAAAGTAACGTGCCAACGATAGCGATTAAAATACTGCTCACTCGGTATAAGGCACTGAAGATTAAGTCGTTACCTGGGGTCAAATACTGCCCAAACAAAATCCCTAACGTGGTCATAGCACCAAAACCGACACCTGATCCATTCGCCTCGCGCACATGGGCTTGGCTAAAAATCATCAGTCCAATCCACAGCAAGGGGACAACTAACATCAATAGCCCAGACCAATCATAGAGCAGCAACTGCACGAGTATCCCAAACGACACACCCAACAGGGTGCCTATGGCGCGCTTACGGGCATAGTCGAGTGCACCATTCCAATGCATGGGAAACAATAGCAAAAGAGTGGTCGCTTGAGCCGACATCGAATCCCGCAGATCAAATATTTGGAACACCAGAAACGATGCCGTCGCTATGGTCGCACCGAGCAAGGCTTCGTGGCGCATTCGATGCGGCGCCTTAGGCCCAGGTTTGTAAGCCGCTCTTGGTTCAACATCGGGCCAGAGTGCCGTCATAGCGTAGGCGATAACAACTGACAGTGCTGTCGCCCAAAAGTTACTGAAAACTAAGTCGTTTAAGTCAACGCCTGGATAGCTAGCAAAGTGCAGCATGATACTGAGACTCAGCACACCGTTGGCACCAAAGAGAAACAAACTGCCGCGGGACATGGCCGCAAAGCGGTATAGAAATAATAGGAAAACGATGGGAGTCATCATGCCGGGATGGCTGCCAAAGAAACCGCCGAGTAACCCAACCTCTAACCCAGCCATGGCAGATGAAGCCAATAATTGGCGCATAGCATGGCCATTCATCACTGGCACTAATCCGAGTAGTAGCATAGGTGTCACAGTGAAGAAGACTCCATTGCTCCAATCAAAAATTTTACACAGGGTAAAACCTAAGGTCGCGCCAGTCGCAATCCGTAAACACTGGCGTAAATCGTTGGCCGTCAATGGGCTATGGCGTAGTAACATGCTCGTCGCCTTGTTCTATCGATACATTAAATGAGGATGTTTAGCTAGCTTATGCTGCGTTCACACTTATGTTGCTTTGAAGCGTTCACTCAAGCGACTCGCGACAAATACAAACCACCGCGAGTCACTCGTGCTCGTCAACACAGATAAGTACTAATGGATATGCCGATAAATATGCTGGTAAATACGCTAGTAAACATTCTAGTAAATAGGCTAGTAAATAGGCTAGTAAATATAGTGCAGCAGGCTGATTGCTTTAATCTGCACCTTAGCGAGCATGCTAAACAGGCTATTCTCGGGCAGCAATTGCACAGTCGCGCGCGCACCGGCTGGTAAGCTGTTCATCGCCATCCCATCTAACTCCAAATGCAGTCTCAATCTTTGGGCATCACGTACCCAACGGTCAGATTCCTGCGGCGCCGCTAAACGGCCATTGGCATCGAATTGCCCCGCACTCACGCCCGCATCGACACTGCTCACCGTCGCCCGATATAAACGGCCGGGTTCGCCATCGAACGCAATCAAAGCGGTAGATGAAGCATTGACTCCACGCAGGCTCTTCTCGCGAAAATCGGCAATAATATCCACTTTATCCGATACCACGGCCAACAGAGGTTGCCCCACGGTCGCAAAACTACCGACTTCTAACTGCAGGTTAGTCACTATCCCATCTTGATCGGCACGTATTTGGGTATAAGACAGATTAAGCTCGGCTTGAGCTAAATGGTTTTGCGCCTGACGCACTTTAAGATTCTCTTCGCCATAACTGCCACGACTCACTTTGAGTTTTTCTAAACGCGCATTGGCGGCAAGCAAATTGGCTTCAGCAGCTGCGGCATCGCTATCGGCTAGCTCCTTTTGCTGCTGCGATACGCCATGGGTGGCATACAGGGCATCGAGACGTTTAGCCTCGCTGCGTTTTTGTTGTGAGGTGGTTTTATTGGCATTGACCTCGGCCTTAGCAGCCAGTAGCGAGGCATCTAACTCAGCATTATCTTGACGGGCTTGCTCTAAGGCCAATTTAGCTTGCGATACCGCTAACTCATAGGGCGCGGGATCGACTTGAAACAACAAATCACCCTTGGCAACCGCTTGGTTATTGGTCACGGCTATGGTCTGGATTTTACCGCTGATCTGCGGTGTCACTTTAGTCACTACACGGGTCGCCATGGCTTGAGGCGTCAATGGCATCATAGTGTCGGCCAGCATGAAATAGCCAAAAACCATCACAAAGCCAAACATGGCAAATTTTACTAAACGGGCAAACTGTTGATCCGGTGTCATCTTCTTTCTCACAAAAGGGTGTCTGTAACCTTGGTTAATTTGGCGCTGGCGTTGTCGCTGATCAGGCTAATAATGCGTTCAAATTCGCTCAACTCTTCGGCACTGATCCCGCCTAATAACTCACGGCGCACTTGAATAATCCG
This sequence comes from Shewanella sp. DC2-4, assembly GCF_013248875.1. Taxonomy (NCBI): domain Bacteria; kingdom Pseudomonadati; phylum Pseudomonadota; class Gammaproteobacteria; order Alteromonadales; family Shewanellaceae; genus Shewanella; species Shewanella sp. DC2-4. The sequence continues at coordinate 3,787,967 of NZ_JABRVR010000002.1, forward strand.
CGCTTCCATTTGCTTTAAAACATCTAATCCCGCTGGCGTCAGGCTCACAATTCTTGCTCGCTTATCTTTGTCACAACAATGACGCTCGACTAGACCTTGCTCTTCTAATTGCCCTAAGGTGCGCATTAGCGAAGCCAATTCAATTTCTAAGGCATCGGCCAACACTTTTTGGCTAACACTGTCGCCTAAACGCAACAGTTTCCATAGGGCAGTCCAACGAGGATGAGTTAATCCTAAAGGTGCTAGCTCAACATCGGCCACGGTACGCCACAGTCGATGCAGACGGCCTAAATGCTCCGCCAGTGATAACTCTTTTAGTCGCTCTAATTCTTTTTGCATCTTGCCCACCCACTTAGTTAGCGTGCTAAGCATTATACTTAGTTAGCAGGCTAAGTAAATATTTAGGCCCCAAATAGATCTGTGTCCAAGGGCACGAAACGAGCGTAAGAGGGAATAAATAACTTAAAAAGGTTCGCGCCCTCTCAAATCTTATCAAGTTGTATCTCTATAATATCAAACGGATAAATTGAGTTGATTTGCACATGAATTGGAGGCTGTTTTGATAAATCTAAAAATTAGTACGAGGATCGTTATTGGGATCTGTCTATTACTGTTAACAGTAATGAGCTTTATCATGCCGCTCGTTCTCTCTGAATTCAGTCGCCAAGTTGCAGAATCCGAGCAAAGAGAACTCCATAAGATCTATGAAACCGCTGTTGCCGAGATAGCCTCATCGGGCAAATTAGCCGAAGCAATGGCAACCATCATCTCACTCACACCAGAAGTTCAAAGCACCTTTGCAACAGGCGAGCGTGATGAACTCACCACCCGTACCTTACCTATATTCACCCAACTTAAGCGCGATTTTGCGGTTCAGCAATTCCAATTTCATAGGCCACCTGCCACTTCTTTTCTACGCTTGCATCGTCCCGAAAAATTTGGCGATGATCTCACCAGCATACGCAAGACCATAGTTGAAACAAATAGCCAAAAGCGCCCTCTTTATGGCTTGGAATATGGAGTGGAAGGATTAGGTATTCGTGGTTTAGTTCCAATGAGTTACAACGGACAACACACAGGATCAGTTGAGTTTGGCATGTCCTTCGGTCAACCCTTTTTTGATAATTTTAAACAAGCCTATCAAGCAGAAATTGCCCTCATCTTGCCAGATGGTTCAGGGTACAAGTTATTTGGCGCTACATTCACGCCTGATACCCAAGCGGCAGATGAACTCAATAACGTCATGCAAGGCCATGAAGTCATACGCACTATTTCCTTAAATAACAAAACCTACGCCCTGTATCGCCACGCCATAAAAGATTATTCAGGAAACGTGTTTGGCGTACTCGATATTGCGATGGATAGAACCCATTCAGAACAAGCGATAGCGGATATTCGCCTTAAGTTGATCCTTATCGGTTTAGTAGCTCTGGTCATTGGAACCGCCATTGCTTGGTTTATTGCCAAAGGGATTACTCGCCCTATCGCTGAAACCACCCAAGCCATGAATGATATCGCTGAAGGTGAAGGCGATTTAACCCGCCGAATCGCGGTAAAAGGTAAGGATGAAATTGCTGAATTATCGATGGCATTCAACCGCTTTGTAGAAAAAATTCACAACACAGTTTCCCACGTCGCCGACTCAACAAGCCTGCTCGCCACCTCTGCTGAAGAAATGTCGAGCATTACGCGGGAAACCCAGAAGATGGCGAGTCGTCAGCACCTCGAAACCGAGCAAGTTGCCACCGCAATGAATGAAATGGCCGCAACGGTTCAAGAAGTTGCCCATAACGCGACCGATGCGGCCGATGCCGCCAATCATGCCAATGACTCAACCGAACAAGGCAAATTGGTTGTACAAAAAGTGGTAACCACTATCGCCATATTGGCCGAGGAAATAGCCACAGCAGCGAGTGAAATCAATGAATTAGAGCGTAATACCGCTGAAATCGATTCTGTGCTTGTGGTTATCCGTAATATTGCCGACCAAACTAATTTACTCGCACTCAATGCGGCAATTGAAGCCGCAAGGGCGGGAGAACAAGGTCGAGGATTTGCGGTCGTTGCCGATGAAGTACGCACTCTGGCGAGCCGCACTCAAGCATCTACGACGGAAATTCAGCAGATGATCGAAGCGCTTCAGCATAAAGCTAAGTCTACAGTCAATGCGATGGAAACCAGCACCCGCACCACCCAAAGCTGTGTATCCCAAGTTCACCAAGCGGGTGAAGCACTCGAAGCCATTACCCATGCGGTTTCCACCATTAGCCAGATGAATATCCAGATCGCCAGCGCTGCAAATGAGCAATGTGCGGTTTCGGCAGAGATTAATAAAAATGTTAATAACATCAATGATATTGCGACCAATGCGACAGATAGTGCGGTACAAACTGCACGCGCTGGCGATGAACTTGCCCAACTCGCAGCCCGTTTAACAACTTTATTAGCTCAATTTAGAATTTAAGCAAAACAAAACGCCGCATTCTCTGCGGCGTTTTTATTAGTTTATTTTATAAGGTTTTATTTAGGACGCACGCCTAAAGTGTGGCAAATCGCGTAGGTCAATTCGGCGCGATTTAAGGTGTAAAAATGGAAATCCTTCACACCTTCGCGGGACAGCACTTTCACCATGTCGATGGCCACGTTTGCCCCCACCAATTGGCGTGTACCCGCATCGTTTTCTAGGCCGTCGAATTGCTTATGTAACCAATTCGGTAACGACACATTGGTCATGCCCGCGAAACGTTTTAGCTGGGTAAAGTTAGTCACAGGTAAAATGCCCGGCACAATTTCAACGTCGATACCGGCGGCAACGCAGCGATCACGAAAACGCAGGTAAGATTCCACATCGAAGAAAAACTGGGTAATGGCACGGCTCGCACCCGCATCAATCTTACGCTTAAGGTTGATCAAATCCGCCTGTGCATTGCTCGCATCGGGATGCACTTCTGGATAGGCCGCAACGGAAATATCAAAGTCAGCCACAGAGCGCAGCAAACGCACTAAATCCGCCGCAAAACGAGTGGGCTTGGGGCTGCCTGCTGGCAAATCACCACGCAGTGCCACTATGTCACGAATGCCCGATTTCCAATAATGCTTAGCCAGTTCTAACAGCTCTTCATCGCTGGCATCCACTAAGGTTAAGTGCGGCGCGGCAACGAGGTCAGTTTCCTGTTGGATACGTTCAATCACGCCGTGGGTGCGGTCGCGCACGCCTGAGTTAGCACCGTAAGTCACAGACACAAACTTAGGGTTAAGCGGCTCTAAACGACGAATAGAGTTCCACAGTATCTGTTCCATTTCGGGGGTCGATGGCGGGAAAAACTCAAAAGAAACATTAATATCGCCATTAAGCTCAGACAAGCTCTGGTTCAGCGATTGTGAATGTTGTGCGTGATGAAAAGCCATGTGTATTTCCTCAACCGCCCTTGGCGCTACTCTTTGCTAGTATGAATTATTTCAAATGGACGTTTGGACGTCTATATGTCCATATACTAGAGAAACTGAGATGTAAGTCAAGCCCAAAAATACCCATAAACCGCATTTAATCTCGGTTAATTCGATAGATTTATTCTAGCCAATAAAAAAGGACTCGAATGAGTCCTTTAAGAGGCTTGATATCGCGTTATTCCTGCAGCAGATCGCGACAGATCTGAGTCAGATCCGACTGCACTGCCGCCGCTGTCACTTCGCGTCCAGCGCCCGGTCCACGGATGATCAGCGGATTACCTTGGTAGAAGACACTGCGGATCACAAACACATTATCACCAGGGGTTAAGTTGGCGTAAGGGTGATGGGTATCAATCCACTGCAAACCCACTTCGGCCTTGAGCTCTGGGCCGCTGTTGTCTAAGGATGCCACATATCTGAGCACCTTATTTTGCTCCGCCGCCGCACCATACTGTTGCAGCAGATCGGCATCTAACTCGGCAATGCGGGTGAGAAATTGATCTAAGGGAATATCCGCCAAAGCGGCTGGTACGAGTGAGCGCAGCTCAATATCTTCAAGCTCGATTTCAAGGCCAATCTCACGGGCTAAGATAAGCAGTTTACGCTGCATATCACGGCCGGAGAGATCGTCGCGGGGATCGGGTTCAGTAATACCTAAGCCTCTGGCTTCAATCACTAATTCTGAAAATGGCTTACTAGTATCGTATTTCTCAAACAACCAACACAAGGTGCCGGAGAAAATCCCGCCCACCGCTTCAACGCTATCACCGCTGTTACGCAGATCATTTAGCGCATGTTGGATAGGTAAACCAGCGCCACAGCTGGCGTTATAGCGCCAAAACAAACGACGATTACCCAGTTGCTGCTTTAACTCTCGATAGAAAGGCAGTGGACCCGAGCCCGCAAGTTTATTCGCGCTCACCACATGGATGCCACGCTCGAACAGTTCTGGATATTGCAGCGTCAAACTGGCGCTGGCACTGATATCTAAGGCCACCAGCTCATCGCAATTAACTTGCTCTAATTGCTCGAATAAATGTTCATACTGCCAAGGCGTTGCTTCAGTATTAAACTCTGTTTGCCACGCGGCAAGATTAATCCCAGTTGATTTAATCAAGGCTTTACTCGAACTGACTAAACCGACTAACTCAACACTGGCTTCGAGTTCATGGTCTAGTGAGGGTGAAACCGACTTAAACAGATCGATCCAAGCCTCACCGATATTACCCACACCGAGCAGCAGGACGCCAATGCGTTTACGCGGGCCAGCGCAGCGACGGTGGACTTTTTGGGTTAACAGATTCACCTGTGACTGGGGCACTAACGTCACTAAACTTAAATCGCCACTGAACAAAGGTTTAGCATCACGGCTCAGTAAACGGGCGAAGCTGCGGCGATAATGTTCGGCGTCGGCACTTACTAATGCAACTAAACCAAAATCTGTGTTGATCTGCTGCTCGCTGATCCCTAATGCTTCTGCCTCGGCATCGAGTAATCTTTGAACTTGTTTTTGATTCTCAGCGGTATAGGCAAGTTCAACCCTTTGATGGGCAGAGGTCCAATGGGCCAATGGCGTTAAACCCGCGGCAATCAATAAATCTAATAAACGAGTTAACTCCCCTGTGAGTTTAAAGCCGAACAGGACAACAGCATTGAGGTTAGTCACCACAGGCGCGCTCGCCGACGAACTGTGGGGCGCGATCAAGGTAAAGTCGGTGTGGGATGCATAACTTGAGCGTACCGCTAAACTCACTTCGGTATTAAACAAAGGCTGCAGAGTGCGCGAATGTAATACTGGCGAGCCTAAACGCGCGAGGCGATCGGCTTCGGCAAGTGACATGCTTTTCAGTAACTTGGCATCGTTGATTTTATTAGGATCGGCGTTGAACACCCCTTCCACATCGGTCCAAATAGTCACGCGCTCGATATCGGCGAGACTAGCAATCAGGCTGGCACTAAAATCTGAACCATTACGACCAAGTAACAAGGTATCGCCACGCTCGTTAGCGCAGATAAATCCTGTGATCACTAAGCGTTCATTGGGATGTGCAGCTAATAGGGCTTGTACTTTAGCGCGGGATTCCTGTACCCGAATTTGTGGCACAGCGGCTTCATCGGCCACTAAAATTGAACAGGCATCCACATGGCTTGCTGCCACGCCAGATTCGCGCAGCAGCGCCGCCATTAAACGTGCCGACCAACGTTCGCCAAAGCTCACCACATGGTTGATTTGGTATTCATTGCGCTCATCTAAGGACAACAAGCTGATGAGTTGCGCTTTATCAGTGGCCAAACGCTCACGCAGATCGCGGGCTTGTTCATTCGACAACAACTGCTCAATCAACCCCTGTTGGTAACTGATCAGCACTTGTAATTCTTCTTGCCATAGCTGACCCGCATCACGCAGCGCTAATAATTTATACAGGAAATTCGTGCTCTTACCCGCCGCAGAGACCACCACGAGATCATCACTATGACCGTGGGTTAACAGGATATGGGCGACTCGGCGATAACAATCGGCATCCGCTAAACTGGAGCCACCAAATTTATGTAAGTGACAACGTGCCATCTATTATTCCTCTACTGACAAGCCGCAACGGCGGCTAATCCTGCTTGAATATCTGCAACTAAATCGGCGGCATCTTCAATACCCACCGATAGACGCAATAGGGTGTCCTTAATACCAGCCTCGAAGCGCGCCTGCGGCTCCATGGCTCTGTGGGTCATAGTTGCGGGCACGGCCACTAAACTTTCGACGCCACCTAAACTTTCCGCCACGCTAAATAAGCTGAGTGCACCTAAAAAGGCCACCACTTCGGCCTCACCGCCTTTGAGCTCAAAACTCAGCATAGCGCCAAAGCCCTGTTGTTGCTTGGCCGCAATGGCGTGACCAGGGTGATCCGCAAGACCGGGGTAATAGACTTTGCTCACCACAGGGCTTTGGGTTAATACCTCAATAATACGCTGGGCATTGGCTTGATGCTCGCGAATACGCACCGCTAAGGTACGCAGGCCGCGCAGGGTCAGATAACTGTCGAAGGCTGACCCCGTTAAGCCTAGAGTGTTCGACCACCAATGTAAGCTTTCGCCGATTTGCGCGTCTTTGGCGACCACAGCGCCGCCGACCACATCGCTGTGACCATTGATATATTTAGTGGTGGAGTGGATAACGATATCCGCGCCTAACAATAGGGGTTGTTGCAATATTGGCGATAAAAAAGTGTTATCGACCACCACCAGCGCGCTGACCTCATGGCTCGCCTTAGCAATGGCTTCGATATCTACCACACGCAATAACGGGTTCGATGGGGTTTCGAGCCACACCATCTTAGGATTCTGCGCAATGGCGGCGGCTAACGCTTGGCTGTCGGTTTGGTCGACCACAATGAGCTTAAACTGGCCTTTCTTCGCCAAGTTGGTAAATAAACGGTAGGAACCACCATAGCAATCATGGGGCACAACTAATAGGTCATCGGGGCCGAGCAAAGTGGTCACTAAGGTGATGGCCGCCATGCCAGTGCACGTCACTATGCCAGTCGCCCCCTTTTCTAATTGCGCTAATGCTTCGCCTAAAATGCAGCGCGTTGGGTTGCCTGAACGACTGTAATCGAATTCGCGGGGATTTTTATGACCATCGAAGGCGTAATTAGTCGACAAATAAATCGGTGGCACAACTGCACCATATTGAGTATCGCTTTCGATACCCTGACGCACTGCCAGTGTGGCTAATTGACGCTCTGCCATGGGTGGACTCCTAAATTCGATAGACTGATAGAGATGTCTGGACGTCTAAATGTACCTAAGCCCAACGCCATCGTCAATAGGCGTGAAGACGTTTAGACGTCTGAACATAAAGAAATCTGTTTGCAATCACAAAGAAATAGTAGCAATAATTTGACTGTTCTTTGTAAGGGTTTAAAATCTGCCCCGAATTTAGCGTTATAACAGGTGAGTCAATGACTGAATGGAATGGGGAATACATCAGCCCCTATGCTGAACATGGCAAGAAGAATGAACAAGTAAAAAAAATTACTGTGTCTATTCCGCTCAAAGTGCTTAAGGTCCTCACGGACGAACGTACTCGTCGTCAGGTCAATAATTTGCGTCACGCCACCAACAGCGAGCTGTTGTGTGAGGCATTTTTGCACGCCTACACTGGCCAGCCATTGCCCAACGATGAAGATCTGTCAAAAGATAACCCAGACAGCATTCCCGCTGAAGCCAAGTTGTTAATGGATCAAATGGGAATCGAGTGGGAAGACATGGAATAGCGACTCGTCGCTTTCAAAGTCATATCACAGTGCTCATCAATAGGGATCGTTAACGATCCCTTTTTGTTTATACCCAAGCGACTTCAAACTTTAAATTTCACCATCTTGAGTTGGTTTGGGATATAGGAAATCCTATGTTTTCTATGATAGATCCACAGACACTCGCCTTAGCCTCGCTGGTCGTGTTTCTGGGCGCATTAACCCAAAGTCTTATTGGGTTTGGGCTTGCGGTTGTCGCCAGTCCTTTGCTGTATATCGTCGATCCACAACTTGTACCTGCGCCTGTTATTGCTATGGGTTTCTCCATCGCCCTGCTGACCTTAGTGCGTGAACGCGGTCACTTAGAATTCAATGGCTTGCAATATGCTCTCATAGGTCGCGTGCCCGGCGGTTTTATCGGCGCGAGTTTATTGCTGTTTGCGCCTCAACCCATACTGGGTTTATCCATCGCCGCCATTGTGACTGTCGCAGTGATCCTCAGCCTGTATAAATTCAGCCAGCCAGTGAATAAGAAAACCCTCTTCGGTGCAGGTGTGGTTTCAGGGATCTTCGGCAATATCGCCGCGATTGGTGGCCCACCGATGGCGATTTTGTTGGCAGGCAAAGATGCCTCGCAGTTTCGCGCAGCCCTGTCGGCCTTCTTCATTTTTAGCTCCATGATTGCACTGATCATTTTAGCGATCACAGGCTTATTAGAATTAAAACATCTGTGGCTGTCGTTGATGCTGCTCCCCTCAGTGATTTTAGGTTACTTAGTCGCAGGACGATTAGTGGGCCGTGTCGATAAAGAGAAGACAAAGATGGCGACGTTAGTCCTGTGCAGTATCAGCGCCTTAGTGCTAACGGTGAAGTCGGTTATCGAGTTATTACCCCAATAAGCGTCCTACTTATACTGGCAAACCTTCTCACGATTCAAACAATAAAAAAGCACTGACATTGCCAGTGCTTTTTCTTTATCTATCAATATGTAAAGCCAGCTTACACTCAGCTTAAATAGCTTTGCCCTGCGTACACAATAAAGTGTCTTAAGGCGAGTACACCCGTTAAGCTCGCACAAGCCACCATGATCATCGCGCCCTTAGTGTGGCGAGTCGCGGCGGGTAACAGCATAAACAGCAATGGAATACCAAAGCCAATTCCGACAACACCTATCCAGAACACGCTTGCCCATAGCCCAGAAGTTAACGATGCTAAGGCCGCAGCAGCCGCGCCGCCCTTGAAGTACAAGGCGCAGAACAACATGAACAGGAACAGAATTTCAATCGCCATCACAGGCAATTCTAAACCGTGCATCTTCACTAAGGTTTTGTCGTGGCTGTCCGTCTTAAACATCAGCAACGCCAGTACCGCATTGGCCGCAGCGCCCGCCGACAAACCCGACACTAAAAACAGCGCAGGCAGTACCGCAGTGTTGAGCATAGGATAAGCATTCATCGCCGAAATTAAGAAGCCAGTGTAAGCCCCTACGCCAATGGCGAGGACAAACAACAATACTTCAATCAGCTTTCGAAATGGCATAAGTAACTTAGCGATAGGTGTTAGGAAACCCAAACCCCATTTTGGTAAGTCATCCCGCAGCACAATAATGGCGTACGCAAAGGCCAAGGGAGAATACGCCAGCAGCGCCAGCACCCCGATTGCCATCACAGACTGGAAGTTATAGTGAATTAAGATCAACCAAAAGTGGAATGGTTTGGTTAAGTCAAACACTAAGCAAGCTAGACCTAAGCTAATTGCTACAGGCCCAATAATGGCTGCCGCCTTAAGAATGCTGCTTTCAGCTCCCGCGCTGAGTTCCTTATTCGCCCAGCGTAAACCAATGCCAATCAATAAACTGCCCGCGGATAACCCCGCCATAAACAGGTAAACGGCGATGACCCAGTGCCAAGTGACAGGATCATATTGCGCCATGTCGCCCCAAGTATTGTTCATAATCAAATCCCCCCTCTTTTGGTAGGAACGCGATATACCCTAGGTTTAGTGCCTAAATGGGTTTTATCTTGGTAAGTGATTTTAGTGTTGAGCATGATGGCCACTTCACTGCGTGGATCATTGGCATCGCCAAACACTAAGGCATCGGTTGGACACACAGTCACACACGCTGGCTCTTCGCCCCGTGCTAAACGCGTATCCTTACAGAAGTTACACTTATCCGCCGCCTTGGTTTCTGGGTTCATAAAGCGCACTTTATAAGGGCACGCTGCCACACAGTACATACAGCCGACACACTTCTCGGTATGGATAGAGATAATGCCGTCTTCACCCACATAGGCCGCGCCTGTTGGGCACACCTTAACGCAGGGTGCATCTTCACATTGCTGGCAAGATACCCTGTGATATTTGAAATGCAGATTGGGCATCTCACCAAAGGGGCCTTCCACACGCACTTGCAGACGAGTTACGCCTTCGGGTACACCATTTTCACTGCGACACGCCACGTTACAAGCTTGGCAGCCGATGCACTTATTCTCGTCGTGCACCATTACATATCGTTTATTCATTTAAGCCTCCGATTAGCGCTTTGCCAGCGTGACGCCCGTGGTGTGCACTGTCATGCCACACACAGGAGCAGTAACGTGCGGCAGTAAGTTACCGCAGTGGATACCTTTGCCCGTTGCTCTGACCAACTCTTTGTTTTTAGAACCAAAGCCCATGTAAGCAAACACAGTATCTTGGCGAATACCCGGCGTGACTAAGGCATGGCCTTCTTCGGTGCCTACACTGCTGGTGAGGCGGATTGGGTCGCCATTGCTGATCCCTAACTTACCCGCAGTAACAGGGTGAACCCACACAGCGTTATCCGACATCAGGTTAGCGAGCATAGGCACATTGTGGGTTGCGCCATTGGTGTGCACCGCCACTTTGCCTTGGATAAAGTACAGCTCATCTGCTTTTTTAAGATTCACTTCGCGGAACTTGATCACCCCACGGCCCGGTGCCATGGCTTCCACTTTCGCGGAAGTGAGTTCAATTTTGCCACTCGGGGTTTTAAAGGTCAGTGCGCTGGCGTAAGTGCCGTCTTCATCGGCAGGTCGAGCATTGGGGTATGCCTTAATAAACTCGGCAACCATCTTAGGCTCGCACAACATAATTGGCTTACCGAAGCTCACAAAACCTTCGTCTTTGATCCGGCGCAGCAGGTCAGTGTCGCGGTTCACCTGCAGCATTTGCAGGGTTTCCATGTTTTCCCATGGATAGAACTCGCCAAGGCCCATAGCCACACCCACATCCTTAAAGATCTGCCAAGAAGGCTTAGTATCACCTAAGGTTTCAACGACCCGTTGGCGCACATAATAGGCCGGATTTTTACCTGACTTATCAGCAATTTCTTCATCACGTTCAAGATAAGTCGACTCAGGTAAAATCACGTCCGCATAGGCGGCGGTTTCGCTGATATACACATCACACACGGCGATAAAGTCGAGCTTTTTCATCGCTTCAACAACGCGCGCCCTGTCTGTCATGGTTTGCATTGGGTTAGTGCGTGACATCACCCAGCCGTGTAACTGGTAAGGAACAGCGCTTAATGTGGCATCGAGAATAGTTTGGTAAACGCCGCCCGATGTCCACATCATGGCGTACTGTTCTTCCACCTGATCGATACGTTTCGCTGCTGGTTTTGGCATGTCTTTCACGCCAGGTTTTGCCAATACGGGCGCAACCGCTTCACCGGCAAGCTTGTTGTAATCACCGGGTTTCTGGCCGATATAAATCCCGCCCTTACGCTCGATGTTACCAATCAAGACGTTAGCGGCGTAAAGGGCGCGGCGCATCTCAAACTCTTCGGTGGTAAAGGTGGCTCTGTGACCAAAATCGACCACTGCATGGGGCGCTTTAGCGGCATATTCGTGGGCGATACGACGGATGTCTTTGGCAGGCACATCGGAGATGGTTTCAGCCCATTCAGGGGTATAAGCTTTCACTTCGGCGGCAAAGGCTTCGAAACCTTCCACATAACGCGCGACAAATGCCTTGTCGTAAAGATTATCTTCAATCAATACATGGCATAACGCCAAGGCGACGGCCACGTCGGTACCGGGGCGAATGGCATACCATTCATCGGCCTTGTCGGCCACAATGGAGAATCTTGGCTCGAACACCACCAGCTTGGCACCTTTGTCCATTTGCGCCGCCATCATGCCGCGGGTTTCGGACATATTGATGCCTTCGTACAGGTTATGGCCGAAGTTAATGATGTATTTAGAATTACTTAAATCACGTTTGACCTTAGTGCCAAAAATAGCCTTAGCGGCAATTTCATAACCACCTGGGCAAGTCGACGCGTGGGTAAAGGTATTTGGACTACCAAAGGCGGTCGCAAGGTGAAACAAATGCTTTTCTTGTGAGCCAGATTTTGACGAGAATGCCACGGCTTCTGGGCCATGTTCTTTTTTGATTTTATTGAGGTTTTCAGCAATTAATTTATAAGCTTCATCCCAACTGATCTCAGCCCATTTACCTTCGCCGCGCTCACCGACCCGCTTTAACGGTTTAACGATACGCTGTGGATCGTACAATAAACTATGGCCTGCGCCGCCACGGGCACACACTTTACCGCCAAAGGATTTAGCGGCCTTGTTGCCACTAATGAAGACGTTTTTGCCCTCAATCACCCGCGCCGAAATCGGGCAGCGAGTCGAACACATTTCACAAATACTGGCAATGTCTTTGCCCATGCCCTTTAGCTGCTTATTCTCTAATGCCGCTAAGCTGCCCGGCAGCAGACTGGCCAGCGCACACGTGGCGCTGCTCGCTCCTGCTCCCTTTAAAAAGGTTCGCCTATTAAGCTCAATCATGGTTACCTCCATCACGCTCATCCCACCCGTCAGTCGCCACATTGGACGCCATCGAGCAGAGGTTTGCTCACTGATTTGATTACTTTTTTAGTTATAAAGCGTTAAAACAGCGCCACCATATCTTCAAAATACACGGCATACGCTGAATACACTGCTCATCCACAGAGATTGTTATCCCGAAAGAGGTAGGTGGGTATTGTGGTAAACCACATGGGGAAGCTCGGTGTGATCTACCGCAACTAAAACCTAAGACTGACCTTGAAATACGTGAATAAGATCAATAGGTCTTAAAAAACGGACAGAAAAAGCCGCCAGCTTTGGATACTGGCGGCTGAGAAGAAAACTGACATTTCAATCAATTGCGATAACACTCGTGGGATGAGCATCACTATGCTGAGTGAAAAGCTGAACGAAAACCTACCATAATCCTTAATCCATTAATTCTATATCGAGGCAGTTGAGTAGCCGAATCGCTTCGTCGCGGCTAAACTTAGCGCCTTTGATTTTATTGTTAAAAATGTCGATATCGTAATTGGATGCCTCGCTGAAATCCGCCTCCAATAATTGAGTTCGGCCAAACAGACTATGACTAAAATCCGTGTAGGTGAAATTGGCTTGATTAAAACTGCCCTCGCGAAAATCGACATCGTGGGCCTTACACTCTTCGATGATAATTTCATCGAGGGACAAACCTAAAAATGAGCAATCATTTAAGATGGATTGCTTAAAGGAAAAGGGCGCGGCAAAGGATAAACGCGACCACGCGGCGCGGGTCCAATCGATACCGACTAACTTACATTCTTCAAACTCCACCCCGCTGAACTGACACTGGGGCACTTTCACTAAACTTAAGTTGCAACGCACAAAGCGGCAATCGATAAACTTGCATTTACGGAAAGTGCTCTCGCTAAAATGGCAATCTTGAAAGCAGCAATCCTCAAACTCGATGCCCTGTAGATCTTGTGCTAATTCCGACAAGCCATTGAACTGTTTTGATAAAAAACTATTGCCTTGCAAAGCCTCGCTTTGCGCTAGTTGCGATGGCGCAAGCACTGATTGTGTAAGCTGTGGCACTTCTTTCTGTGACGACATAACACCTCTAATCCTGCCCAATCCCCAGCAATAAAATATGCAGGGCAATTGGGCTAGATACTGCTTATTATTGACTCTCTGATACGAGGCTTGAGACTCACCGGCTAAATGCTCGCGATGAGTTCCTCAAGCTGATCGGTCGCCTTAGACCAACCCTGATGAAACCCCATATCCTCATGATTCTGCCTATCTTCGCTATTCCAATGCAGCACCCGCGCAGTGTACTTGGTCTTACCATCTATAGGTTCAAACGTAATGGTTGCCGTCATAAAGGCTTTATCGGACGGCACCCAAGCCTCAGTAAAGGCATCGGTAAATACGATGCGCTCATTCTCAACCACCTCGAGATACACGCCACGATTCGGGAAATCCTGTCCCTCAGGGCTGCGCATCACGATCACATTTGAACCACCGGCACGCACATCTAAGCTCGCGCTAGCCACAGTCCACGGCCTTGGCGTAAACCAAATTTTAAGGAGTTCTGGCTCGGTCCACGCGCGGAACAGCTTTTCTGGCGGCGCATCGATAATCCGCTCTAATACTAGCTCTCGTTGATTATCATTATGTACATGCTGACTTGTGCTCATATTCCCTCCATTGGATATTTGGCTTGATGTTCTTGTCGGCTGCAGCTACGTCATAAGCTCGCACATCAGCGCGCTAAAATACAGCCCTTCAACATTAGCTCGTCCGCAGAACACCAGCCCTCCATGATGCTCAGCACTGAGTGTTCGCGCGTGATTCCCTTGCAAATCCTTACGCCCGCTAGACTCAAACCACAAAACTATATAAATGGCTGTGTAAAGAGCTGTGTAAAGAACGATGCAAATAGCCGTGGCAAATTTTGTCAAAAAAGGTAGAATGACGCCACTTTTTCGCGGCAGTCTAGAACAAGGTTCTCTCGGATTAATGGTTAGCATTTTCGAGCAAAATGGCACGGGCCCAGCCCGCTTTCGCAGACCACTTTCACTGTGGTGCCAACCTTGCCCTGCGTTTGTTCCCTCCCTTGCATTATCTCCTGCTGACACAATTCAAACACCGCCCGAAACTACAATTTTTGCTGTTCAAGATTTAACATCAAACCCCGCAAACTGGCTGAATGCTTTACGCCCTAAGCTAAGTGCGAATAATAAAGCGGTTGCAATGAATCTGGCTGTTGCTAACGCCATAGTCCATCTGCAAACCGACACTTATAAAAACCTTATCCCTATACTCTCTATCCTAAGGAATACTCGTCATGAGTCTTGCTGATTCCGTATTAGCCGTAAATAACGATTTGCCAATCCGCACCGACAGCCCAGTCCACAGCGGCAAGGTTCGCAGCGTTTACTGGCTAACCGATGCCGACAGCCGCCGTTTAATCAAAACCAAGGGTTATAACGTCCCCGAAGATACCCCGCTCGCCATCATGGTGATCAGCGACCGTATCTCGGCCTTCGACTGCATCTTCCACGGTGAAGGCGGCCTCAAAGGCATTCCCGGTAAAGGCGCGGCATTAAATGCCATCTCTAATCATTGGTTTAAGCTATTTGCCGAAAACGGTTTAGCCGACAGCCATATTTTAGATATTCCACACCCGTTCGTATGGATAGTCCAAAAAGCCCGCGCCATTAAAGTCGAAGCCATTTGCCGCCAGTACATCACAGGCTCAATGTGGCGCGCTTACTCTAAGGGCGAGCGAGTATTCTGTGGCATCACATTGCCAGAAGGCTTAGAGAAAGATCAAAAGCTCCCTGAGCTGTTAATCACCCCATCAACTAAGGGTATTTTAACCGGCATCCCAGGCGTGCCAGCCCAAGATGACGTGAACATCAGCCGCAGCGATATCGAAGCCAACTACCAAGCCTTTGGCTTTGAAAAGTTAGAAGATATCGACCTGTACGAGAAGCTGTTAAAAGATGGCTTTAAAGTGATTTCAAAAGCACTGGCCGACATTGACCAAGTGTTTGTCGATACCAAGTTCGAGTTTGGCTATGTGACCGACAAAGATGGCAACTCAAAGCTGATTTATATGGATGAAGTCGGCACCCCAGACTCATCACGTATTTGGGACGGCGCCGCCTACCGCGATGGCAAGATTTTGGAAAACTCCAAAGAGGGTTTCCGCCAGTTCCTGCTAAATCATTTCCCTGATCCTGATGTGCTGCTCAACAAAGACAGAATGCCAGAGCGTGAAGCCCTCGCCCGCGACAATGACCTGCCACTTGAGGCCATGATGCAAGTGTCACGCACTTACACCGGCGTTGCCGAGAAAGTGACTGGCGCTCCAATCCCGCTGCCAGCGAATCCAAAGGCAGATATTATTAAGATACTCAAAGATGAGTATGATCTGATTGTGTAATAGAAAGTTGTAATCAAATCTGAGGTTTTGGGTGGTTTACCCATAACTGAATAGTAGAAAAGGCGCTTAGGCGCCTTTTTGTTTAAGTCATTCACAAACTTAACCAATACACCGCTGATAATTAAGCACTGTCATTCCAGTGACACGCCATAAACTCATCCATGAGGGCTCGACGACGGCATCCATGCCGTCAACGGTCACTTACATGCCAATGCTTAATCCCGCCAACCCATCTAGTAATCTGTATGCCTTCTAACAAGCATGCAATCAGGAAATTTAACAATGTCTGGCTCGTTAAAACCATGATTAAAAAAAAATATGCATGTCCCATCTTTGATATTCAACTGGTTATGAACAATGCATTAAACAAAACGAGCAGAAATCATGCGCATGCGTACTTTCTACCCAGAATGATTTTTGCTATTGTATAAATCGAATTTTAAATCAGTAGTTTGTGAATAAATTTACCAAGTGGTCTGAGGTGATATTATGCGCATGCACACGATACAAATGTTATACGCACAATCGTAATCAGCTATTTCCGAGGAATTTATGTTAGAAGATGGAATTTTTGAAATTAGACTAGATTATAAACCTGCAACGGGTAGCGCAGATCGTGTCTTTCTCGCGATGGCTGGATACGTAAGTGCTTTTGAAGAATTAGTGCATGTCGTAGGCCACAGTATTGATCCTGAAGCTGATTTTTCTTATCAATTATCAGCTGTTGAAAAAGGATCTATTAAGGCTGTATTAAATTGTGCATCAATCATAAAATCCTTCAGTAAAACACTATGTAAAATCCCAGAATATATCGCAGGTTCTATGATTGAACTTGATGAAATAGATTCTGAAGAAGACATTGAAAAAATAGCTACACACTTAGAAGATAGAGTAAAAAGCTCTATAGACATTAGATTTCCAAATGAGTTAAACATTAACAGAGTACGCTTAGCCGAAGGTGTTAAAAAACTTGTGAAAGCTTCAGAAAGACTAATAGACGGTGAAACTATTGATATAAAATCTGGATGCAGTAATCTTGTATATTTAAATACTAAAATTCGATTTGATAAAGACCCTAGTTCTTTATTTATTGAAATTCTTCGAGAGGTAAAAACGACAGAGACTTTGTTAATCAAAAAGCCTGTTTTTTTTGGTGATGCCATGTGGGATTTTAAAAGCATTGAAAGATGTAAATCTTTTTCAGCCCCCTTATTAGATGAACAATGGCTCAAGCGATATCAAAATAGAGAATTGGCACATATAGACCCAGGTGATGCAATTATTGCATTAGTGTCATATGAAGCCCATAAGGAAAAAGGTGCAAAGCGCTTCTCTTTTTCAAATCACAAAATATTACACGTAGAACGCCAAATTAGAAGCGAAGAATTACAGAAAAATTTAGATTTAGATTTAGAGTACAATAGTGATGAAGCGTAAGCCACAGGGTGCAGCAATGTATTTAATGGCATCGTATTTATTTGTTATATTGCCATTTGTTATTCTTACAATTGTTAAGTTTGCACAAGATCAAACTAGTGAACTTTTGTTACTTTCAGATTGGTCAATTGCATCAAGCATTATTTATGGTCAGCTTATTGTAAAATTAACGACTGCGCTAGCAGCAACTAGTAAGTCTAAAAAAATGCCAGGGATAACCTTTAACATCACTTTTTTGGTATGTCTTGGTTTGACAATCAATATAGTTGTGTACGTTTTGATGTTGGTCATGCCGAGTCAGAATATAGGTATTATTCAACTAATATTATTTGCTGTCGCTTCAATATTTCACTTTATTTATGGTTCTGCTGCTTACCATATTAATAAAGAGCAAACAGCGCAATAAAGTGCGTATAGCAATTTGCTTAAAAGATAGGATATGCATAACTCTTTTAGGTTTAACAGCAGACTCCAAGACCCCAGAAGTTCAACTTATCCTGCGAAGTTGCTGAAGGGTGTTGAAGGGTGTTGAAGAAAATAGTGTGATGCAAACAGGACGTCTGCATAGCTTTCAGGGGGAAGGGGCGAATGAAAATCGGTGATTTTCGCGCTTATGAGCGAGAGGCAGGGACTGCCGAACTGGGGTGCTTTACATGGATGTAAAGCGGAGCCATCGGAAGCGTTAGCTATTTTCGAATAAGCACGAAGCCACTAACTAATGCATGTAACTTCGCTAGGGACGCCGGGGGATTTCCAAAAGGGGAATAGGCGTTTTTTCCCTTTTGGTCGGGTGTGGGGTGAAGCCCCACGACGTTGATTTTGACTTTGATTTAAAAAATAAAAACTCGGAGGGGCTTATTAGTAATATAAAAAAGGTGTGACACTTAACGTGTCACACCTAGATAATTAATATTTAAATTATAAATATTAACAACGAATAATTAGAAGCGATATTCAACACCGATACTGGCTTGATTAAAGTCTGTATCTGTTTTTCCGCCATTGGCGACGCTATCGACATTAATATCTGCATCATACCAAGTGTACTCAGCATTAATTAAAAATCGATCTGTGACTTTAAATGCCACACCGGCGCCGGCGAATACACCTTCACCATCGTCATTGCCAGAAAAACCGACGACGTCATAATCTGTCGAATACCATAACTGACCACCTTTAGCATATAGCTCTACTCGGTCTGCAATGGGAAGCATGACTTTAAGGGCTGCCGTATAACCATCGGTTTCGGCATTGGCTAAACCATTACCATAATCACCAAAGTTAATGTAACTACCTTCAAGAGCAAGGTATTTATTAAACTTATAACCAACAAGGCCCTGCATTACATCACTATTATCATCAAAATCATCATCGCCATCGACTTTTAAATAACCGTAGTTAGCGCCGACATAGATTCCGTTTTCTGCGGCATCACTGTTGCTCATGTTATCTGCATGAGAATATGCACTAAAAGAGGCTAAAGAAATAATGGCAGCTAAAGTAAGAATGGGATTTTTCATAAAGTACTCCTAGTTAATTATTTAAATACACTAAGGACATTACAAAAATAATGCCAACCTCGCAAAACCACACTCAGTTCAATACATAATGAAAACAATAACCTTACTTATCAATGCGATATATTTATTTTTAATATTTTAAATTCAAGTTAACTATTTTTTATAAAACACATGAAACTTTTTTTCATACTTACACTAAAGCCGTGCTAATTCTGTCTTAATGTATTTATTTCCTGTGAAATTGTAACTATTTCATAGGCAATAAAATAAACATACAATTTTATTACATTCAATTAATTCTATTATCATTTCTATTGTGCGGCTTCTTTATTAAAGCAAGTTTATCAAAGCAGCTTTAACGGGAATACTGTGCGGCAGCGTTATGAACAAGAGTTATGGATGATGAACTGATTATTAAGCATGGACGTTATTTGGCAAGGAATATCCAAAAGGGGAACTGGTACCTTCCCCTTTTGGTCGACTCTTGATGAAAAATCAGGAGTGAAGTCTACTACTTTCATTTGGGTTTAAATAAAAACAGACTGAAAGAGAAGCGAGATTTAACGAGTAACAGTGACATTATGAGCAGGCCTTCTGTTACCAACCTTCAACAAAAGGTCAAATCTTCACGCAAACAAACAGCGCGTTACCTGATGCTAAATCCCACGGGACAATTCTTTCATAATCGTGTTCGAAAACATGCACTTCAAAATAGGGCGCTAACAATTCCTGCAGCTCAGTGAAGCTGGTAGCGACCATAGCATGTTGGTCTTGCCATTGCTCAATACTGTGGACTTCTTGTAAGCCCACTTCTTGCAAACCTGCGGCGTGTAACCCGGCTTCCAGCGAGCTTAAGCCTTTCATATCAGAGACAGGTAAAGGCGAGACCTCAGCAAACGGCTGACTGCTTTTGGCAATACTCAACTTTAATGACTGTTTCTCACCTTGCCCACTGTAATGCCAGCCGGATTCGAAGGCGAAATGGCTACCATCAAACTCGGCAAAATGCTTAACCGAACTGGTGTTATCGATTCTGTGCTTATCGACAGTATTAAAACAAAACAGCCCACCGTCATTAAGTGCGCTATGCACACTGGCGATACAGCTTTTAAGGCGTTCGATGCAAGCACTGTAATGGATGGAATATAAAAAACAGGTAATCAAATCGACGCGCTCTTCTAAATAAAAAGCCGTCATATCTTGGAGGTTAAACTGAGCTTCAGGACAACGACGCATGGCCATGTCTAGCATAGGCTGATTAATATCAAGGCCACTGCACTGATAACCAAGGTCGATAAAATGCCGCACATGCGGACCAGTGCCACAGGCTAAATCAAGATGTTGCTTACCATTATTGCCGAGGAACTGATGCAGACGATGGATACTCGCGCTCTGTTGCTGGTAGTTGATATCGGAACACATTAAATCGTAATAACCGGATAAATCGGTATAGAGCGCGTTGGAAGACATAGTAGCGAATAGGTAACAAGGGCAATTTTAGGTGGCGCATGATATATCAGTTAGCCGATATCAGAAACAAAGAATTATCCATCGAGTCTCAGCACGTGTTATCACTCTAATCGTGCAACGATATCAATCCACCTAACCATTTACTTTGGGGCGTGAAAGCTCAGCTCATCATAGGAACTTAAATATTCGAGTTGTGGTTTGGCAAAATAATACCCCTGAAAATACTCAATCCCTATTCCAGCGAGATAATTAAGTTCGGCTTCTGTCTCAATGCCTTCGGCCAAAACTCTTGTATTAAGCTCTAAACAAATACGCAGTATTTCATCCACAGCTAACTGCTTTTCTCTATCGAGATCGATATCACGGATCAAGGTCATATCAAGTTTTAATACTTGAGGGCGCAGGGCTTCGAGCCAGCTTAAATCAGCAAAACCACTGCCAAAATCATCGATTGCCGTGATAAAACCACGCTTAGCATAGCTCTCGAAGATACGGACTAATTTTGCCCGATCGACAATTTGCTCGCCCTCAGTCACTTCGAACATGATTTTGTGAATATCAAACCCATACATGTCGGCGGCTTCAATCGTCGCGCGGATACAGGTCTCAGGGTTATATACGGCATTAGGTAAAAAGTTGATACTGAGCATCTTATCGAGTCCCAGCTTTGAAGCGGTTTCTATCGCTTTAACACGGCAAGCCTGATCAAAATAGTATTTATTATTTTCATTAATCCGCTCAAACACCCACGCAGCCCCTTCACCATCAGGGCCTCTGACCAGAGCTTCATAACCGCTAATCTCACGACTAGGCCAATGGATAATAGGTTGAAATGCCATTCGAATTTCAAATCCTAATGACTTACCACTTAAGCAATCCATGCAAGTTTGTTGCTTTATTCGAGCGGGAAAATCCATAAACGGCCTCCTAAACATTAACCTTACTAGTGTGAGGATAAATACTTAAATTTGCCAGTTTTTACTGTTCATCATCCTAATAAAATCCATCACATATTAGAGTGAAGAATGCTATTTCCAAAAATATAAAACGATTGTAAACGACATAAAAAAAATGGATGAATCCCAATAGGAGCTTCATCCATCACCATAGGCCTCAGACTGATTTACTTCAGTTTATAAACCACTTCAACTCTATCTTCTATGCTCACTTGACCGTACTGATAGCTCTCGGCGGCGCCCATGGCATCGGCTTTAGCGCTCATACGCAACATGACAGGTTGCACAGGGCGTTGATCGTAATAACGGATCTGCCAAATCTTACCGAGATTTTCACCAAAGCCTTTAGCCAAAGATTCGGCTTTTTGTTTGGCATCCACAATCGCAGCTTGACGTGCCTTGGCGACGTATTCAGCTTCTTTGCTCGACTTAAGGGCAATGTTATTGACCCGATTCATGCCCTCTTCTAAGGCTGAATCTAAAATAGCGTTCAAGCGGCTTAAGTCTGTTACCGTCACGGTAATTTGGCGACTGGCAGTATAACCCGTCAGCTCAGGTGCCTTATCCTCCACATACACATATTGCGGTTGAAGATTTAAATTCGCGCTCTGGATCTGATCTTTAGTCACACCCGCTGTGGTGAGACGGGCGATAAACTTAGCCACGGCGGCATCGGAATTATCCTTGGCGGCTTTAGCGGTTTTTTCGGTCACGGCCACTTCCACATTCACATCCGCCATATCAGGCTCGACTTGGATTTGACTCACACCCATGGTTTCAATATGCGGGAAATCGACCTCAGCGGCGAGTACCGCTGGCGCCATAAACGCGCTAGAAAAAAGACCACCCGCCACCAATACCGCTAAAAGAGAATTTTTCATAACTTACTCCAAAATAATGTGCTTATACCTAAACCACTTCAAATAGAACGCATATTCAAAACGAGACGGCTAAAACGACTGTGTCGCTTATTTAGCGCTTAGGCTATCAGTAAAAAGTGCCAATACTTGTGCCAATATGTAACAGCATCAAGAAATTGTCTCTTGTCCCTATAAACGCGGCCAATTTTAAAAAGGGTTAATTTTTCTGAAAAATGTTTAGCGCTTTTTATCCAGATGAGTTCGACCTTGGATCTTTGGCTTGTCTTCCTATATCCACACCCAAAATAGGCCTTAGGGTTAACTGGCATATTCAGCGCCCCAGTTGTACACTTTTCAGCCAAAGCTACTGTACCTTTTAATCACTTCAGGTATAATCCGCCAACTTTTTTAAGGCGGCTTATACCTCAGCGAGAAACCATGACAGTTGAAACTTTTAAACCCAAGCAAACGACCACGCTTGATATCCCAGTCAAAACATTAGAAGCAGCAAGCACTAATGCTGTTACCACTGGGAATCGCATCGGTTTCGTGTCTTTGGGCTGCCCAAAAAACCTCGTGGATTCAGAGCGTATTCTGACTCAGTTACGCATCGACGGCTACGAAGTCACTAATAGCTACGACAATGCCGACTTAGTTATCGTCAATACCTGCGGCTTTATCGATGCTGCGGTGGAAGAATCTCTGGATGCTGTGCGTGAAGCCTTAGAAGAAAACGGCAAAGTGATCGTCACTGGCTGCCTTGGCGCCAAAGAAAACCAAATCCGCGAAGTGCACCCAGATGTGTTAGAAATCACTGGCCCACACAGCTACGAAGCGGTGTTGAAGCACGTTCATAAATATGTGCCTAAGCCAGAGCACAACCCTTTCACCTCGTTAATCCCACAAACTGGGGTTAAGTTAACGCCTAAGCATTACGCTTATTTAAAGATTTCAGAAGGTTGCGACAACCGTTGTACTTTCTGCATTATCCCTTCGCTACGTGGCGATCTCGACAGCCGCCCAGCGGGCAGCATCTTAGATGAAGCTAAGCGTTTAGTGGAATCAGGCGTACAAGAAATTCTAGTTGTGAGCCAAGACACCTCGGCCTACGGCAAAGACAAAGGCGGTCGTACCGATTTTTGGAACGGTATGCCAGTCAAGCAAGACATTACTAGCCTAGCGCGCCAACTGGGTAAAATGGGCGCTTGGGTGCGTCTGCATTATATCTATCCCTACCCATGGGTTGACGATTTAATCCCGCTAATGGCGGAAGGTTTGATCCTGCCGTATTTAGATATTCCAATGCAGCATGCTAGCCCGCGCATTCTCAAGATGATGAAGCGTCCAGGCCGTGTTGACCGTCAGTTAGAAGCGATTCAACGCTGGCGTGAAATTTGTCCCGATCTAGTGATCCGCTCAACCTTCATCGTCGGCTTCCCTGGTGAAACCGAAGAGGATTTCCAAATCCTGCTCGATTTCTTAAAAGAAGCATGTCTTGATCGCGTAGGTTGCTTTAAGTATTCTGAAGTCGATGGCGCTGTCGCCAACACTATCGCCGAGCTTATCAGCGAAGAAGTTAAAGAAGACAGATACCACAGATTTATGGAACTCCAAGCCGAGATCAGCGCCGAGCGTTTAGCCCGTTTCGTTGGCCGTACTTTAGATATTCTGATTGACGATGTCGACGAAGAAGGCGCCATTGGCCGCAGCTTCGCCGATGCACCTGAAATCGACGGCATGGTGTTTATCAATGGTGAAACTGAGCTGGAACCCGGTATGTTGGTTCGTGCCCGCATCACCCATTCAGATGAACACGATCTGTGGGCTGAAGTGGTAGATGCTGACTCCCAAGACTAAGCTGTTCTGATAGAGGACAGGCTATGACTCAAAAAGCGAACCTCTGGTTCGCTTTTTGTTTTTTATCATTCGATGCACCGTAAACATTAACACTGCGAATGCTTCACCATCCTTACTCCACTGTTTGGCCTCACTATCTCATCACACTGTTTCTTTTCATTATCTTGGATCACTATCTTGATTCATTGCCAGCCTCAATTTCGCTGATTTATCAGCAGCTAGGATGAGACGTTATGAATTAAGCATTAAGCATCGGGTCCCAACATCTTATTGGCATCGACCCAAAGCTCGAATTCTTCTGCCGTGACAAACTCAAGTTCTAATGCCGCTTGGCGCAGTGTCTTATGCTCGCTATGGGCTTTTTTGGCTATCTTAGCGGCCTTTTCATAACCGATATGTTGATTAAGCGCCGTCACTAACATGAGTGAGTTCTCCACATGCAGCGCGATTTGTGGCTCGTTCGCCACTATGCCGACCACGCAATGATCATTAAACGATTGGCAAGCATCCCCCAATAAGCGCCCCGATTGCAGCACATTGGCAATAATCATCGGCTTAAACACATTGAGCTCAAACTGACCATTGCTGCCGCCAATCCCAACGGCAACATCATTACCCATGATTTGCGCGCACACCATAGTCATAGCCTCGACCTGAGTCGGGTTCACTTTTCCCGGCATGATCGACGAACCGGGTTCATTTTCAGGCAGTAATAACTCACCAATGCCACAGCGCGGGCCAGAACCTAACATCCTAATATCATTTGCGATCTTCATTAAACTAACCGCCGCCACTTTATAGGCCGCCGACAGGGAGACTAATTCATCGTGGGCAGCAAGGGCAGCAAACTTATTCGGCGCCGTCACAAAGGGCAAGCCCGTGAGTTTTGCGATATTGTCCGCCACCTTAACGGCGTAATCCTTGTGTGTATTCAGCCCAGTGCCCACGGCGGTCGCACCTAAAGCTAACTCGGCTACACGCTTGAGACTGTGCTCAATGCCTTCGATGGCATGACTTAACTGCGCGGCGTAACCCGAAAACTCTTGGCCTAAGGTTAACGGTGTTGCATCCATAAAATGCGTGCGACCGATTTTAACGATTTGCGCAAACTCCTCGACCTTCTTCTGTAAACTCTGCTGCAATAACCTCATGCAGGGCAAAACGAGCTCAACGGCTTGGCGATAGGCGGCAATGTGCATGGCGGTGGGAAAGGTATCGTTGGAGGATTGCGAGCAGTTAACATCATCATTGGGGTGCAAGCATTTAACCGCATCGATAAGTTGCCCACCCGAGAGCACATGGCCGCGATAGGCAATCACCTCATTGACGTTCATATTGGTTTGCGTGCCCGAGCCCGTTTGCCAAATCACTAAAGGAAATTGCGCATCGAGTTCGCCTGCAATCAGCTCATCGCACACTTGGGAAATCAGTTGAGCTTTATCTTGGAGCAAGACGCCAAGCTGTTGATTGGTAATGGCTGCGGCTTTCTTTAAATAGCCAAAAGCGTGGATCACTTCGACAGGCATAGATGCCTCAGCACCAATACGAAAGTGCTGCCGCGAACGCTCGGTTTGTGCGCCCCAATAACAATCGGCGGGGACTTTCACCTCACCCATAGTGTCGTGTTCAACTCGATATTGCTGTGCCATGTGCATCTCCTTCGCTAAAACGCTCTAAGCGTTCACCATACTCGCTCAGGGCGAAAGTACAATTAACCTCCAACAAGGAGTATCAATAATAAGGCTGATTTAAGCGTAAAGATTGGCGTAAAGGCAGGTGGAGGAGCATGAATTGGCAGGATTAACGAGGCACTAACACAGCAGACTAAAGCAGCGAACTAAAACAGTAAAAAGCAGATTAACAAAAGCGCAGACCTAGAAAGTCAAAAGGGGCATCGCCCTTGTGCTGATGCCCCTTTCGGTTTTGTGCTTTACGGTCGTATGACCCTTTGCCCTTTTTCGCTTTCTCGGTGCGGGTCCTAAACAAGGGACTCGTCACTAACGCTTTTAGTGCGTTGTCGGTAATGGTGCCTCGACCACTTTCGTGTTCTAAGGGCATATTTTGCGGTTTTTGCTTAGTCATTTTATGCCTCACTGCTTAATGAAAGTTAAGCCCATAGCCTAACAGCGCAAACTATAACGCAATCAAATCAGATGTACAGAGTTTGTGCACTCCAACATAAAAAATGACTTTGACTAGTAGGAAAGTATGATAGATTATTTAAATAAAAATAATATATTAGCTTAATAATCAATAAGATTTTATTAATAGGTTTAGTGAGTGGATTTTGCCATAACCTTTATTGGCACTCAGGTTACACTTTGTAATCGACAGATAAGGAGATCAATTTGGCATCCGTGTTAGTCGCTCAACCTTGGCTCGGCGCACTGCTCTTACTGATAACACTTCAAGCCCCGCTTGCCAGTGCTTTTTCCAGTTCAGACTCCTGCGTGATGACTATGGGGTATCGCACCAGCGAACGCTTACCCTTTATCGGAGACGAGTCCAATAACACGGGATTTTATCACGAACTCTACCAAGCGGCGGCGAACAAGATTGGCTGCAAACTCAATGTGGTACGCGCACCTAAATTACGTATTCTGCGGGATCTCAAACTCGGCAATATCGATTTTTATCCCGGCCTTAATTTCACCGAAGAGCGGGCTCAATACGCGCATTTTATCCCCAATGGACTTTCACAACGTGCGATTGGCATTAGCCGTGCTGGCGCCGCCGATATTCGCTCCATTGAACAGTTAGCCCATAATGAGATGACCCTCTTAATCGCCCCCGGCAGTTATGACTTTGGCGGCTTACCCGACAAAATTAAGGTACGCAAACCGCCTGAGCTAACCGTCCCTAAAGCCTTGGATTATTTACTTTCAAACCAAGGTGACTTTTTTATTTATGATCAAACCACTTTGTATTATTACCTCAAAAATCGTGACCAAAGCCAGTTTAAACTCCACTATCACTACAGCGAATTACCGCAGGAAATGTACCTCGGTTTCTCGAAAAAAAGCCGCCACTACCGCGGTAAACACAACCCCAACTATCGCGCCGATATCCCCATCAGCCCAGATAACAGTCCCACAGTGTTAACACCAGATTCTAAAGTCTTTGAATTTGCCAAAGCACTCGCCGCCATGGATTCCCAAGGTGAAACTCAGCGCTTGTATAGCAAGTATTTTGGCTAGCTTAAATCACAAAAAGTACCGCTAACGCAGAGTTCTATTGGACCTCTTATCAATTGAGGTACCAATAAAGAGCTAAGAGAATCATGCCTAACTGATTAAAAAGTGGAAAACTTGTCTTCTGCTCAAGCCATATTCTGATGTTTTAACTCGCTTTGTTACCCTCTGCGACAATATGCCGCACCTGCCACACTGAGATGCTCTTTATAATGCAGCGCAATTAATCCAAGTGAATGGAAGACAATAAGATGGCTGCAAATTCTGCGTATTTATCTCACCCGTTTAAAACTTCAGTAATTTCCTCATCCCTCGCAATCGCCATGGGTTTATCACTAGCGCCACAGGCCATGGCTGACGACAGCGAATTAGCCAATATTGAACGCTTAGAGGTCCATGGCCAACAGACCGAAAACCGTAACGCCTTAGGTTCGGCTGAAAATCTACTGAAAGGGCAAGGAGTCGATTTCTCCGAAGCGGGCGGCGTATCGGCCCTACCTATCCTCAATGGCATGATGGGCGATCGCATCAAAGTGCTGGTCGATGGTGCGGACATTACTGCCTCCTGTGCAAACCAAATGAATCCACCGCTGTCCTATATTTCCGCCAATCAAGTCACCGCAGCCGAAGTGATTGCGGGCGTATCGCCAGTCAGTGCCGGTGGCGACAATATTGCGGGCGTGATTAAGGTTAGCAGCCTTAACCCTAAATTTGGTGAAAGCGATAGCATCAAGTGGAATAGCGGTGATATCTCAACGGGATATCGCAGTGTGAGCGACACCTTGCTACTCGGCACCAATGCCACAGTTGCCAGCCAAAATGTCAGCCTTAGCTATCAAGGCGCCTATGAAGATGCCAACAGCTATAAAGATGGCAATGGCGATAAAGTCATAGATACTCTATACCGCGCACAAAACCATGCACTGACAGCCGCATGGCGCGATGAGACTCAAGAAGTTGCCATCAAATTGACCCACCAAAATATTCCATTCCAAGGTTTTGCTAACCAATATATGGATATGACGGATAACAAGAGTTACGGTGCCCTCGCCCGTTATCAACTCAAACTCGACGATGACGGTGAATTCAGTGCCCAAGTAAACTGGCACGGCGTGAAACACGAGATGGGCTTTTTCACCCCAGAAAAAACCGGCAAGATGCCAATGAACACTGAAGGTGATGACTACAGCTATCAACTACACTGGCGTTTGCCAATGGGTGATGACAGCACCTTACTGGTCGGCCAAGAATACTATAGCTACCAGCTCGACGATGTTTGGCCTGCGGTGCCTGGCACTATGATGGCGCCCAATGACTACATCAACATCAACGATGGTGAACGCCGCCGCGCCGCCGTTTATGGCGAATGGCAGCAAGATTTAAGTCAAAGCTGGTGGTTATCGGCGGGCGTTCGCTTTGAGTATGTCACCACCAATACAGGTGAAGTCCAAGCCTATAGCAACATGCCTATGATGGGCATGCCCAATGTCGACGCAGAAGCGGCAAAAGCCTTTAATGCGATGGACAGAAAACGTGATGATAATCTGATCGATGCCACCTTACTGGCACGCTATCAATTATCGACCAATCAACAACTTGAGTTTGGTTTAGCCCGCAAGAATCGTGCACCTAATCTGTACGAACGTTACAGCTGGGGCCGCGGCACTATGGCGACCACTATGATAGGTTGGTATGGTGATGGTAATGGTTACGTAGGTAATCCGGATCTTAAACCAGAAACCGCCCATACCCTGAGCGCAGCCTACAAATATAACGATGATAGCTGGCAAGTCTCGACCACAGCTTGGTACACAGCTGTGACTGACTATGTCGATGCCGAAGTCATTGGTAGCTTCAATCGCACCAGTTCGCCTGATGGCAAACGCAATATTCTCCAATTCACTAACTTAGATGCCAATCTCTATGGCGCACGTTTTAATGCGCTCTACCAGTTTGCCGAAACCAGCACAGGTAAATGGCAAGTGTTAGGCAAAGTGAATGTAACCCGTGGCGAGCGAGATGAAGGTGATGAACCTTTATATCAAATCAAGCCGTTGCAAACTGAGCTGGCACTGCAACATCAGTTAGGTCAATGGGAAAACAGTCTTTCATGGCAATGGGTTGCGACCAAAGATCGCGTAGATGACCGCCGCCTTGAAAATGAAACCGACAGTTACTCCTTGCTCAATTTGAACAGCAGTATGAAATGGCAGGATCTGACTGTCACCTTCGCCGTGAATAACCTGTTCGACAGCTACTATGAGCTGCCACTGGG
Source organism: Shewanella sp. DC2-4 (assembly GCF_013248875.1). Classification (NCBI taxonomy): domain Bacteria; kingdom Pseudomonadati; phylum Pseudomonadota; class Gammaproteobacteria; order Alteromonadales; family Shewanellaceae; genus Shewanella; species Shewanella sp. DC2-4. The sequence continues at coordinate 3,817,483 of NZ_JABRVR010000002.1, forward strand.
CGGCGTAAGTGTAGCGGAATTTAAGGCCGATAATACCAATGGCTTTAACCAAATTGCCGGTGCAGGTCGCTCGTTCGAACTCAGCGCAAGCTATGCATTTTAACGACTGATTTTAAAGGCACTGTTTTTAACAACATCGTTTTTAACCACATGGTTTTTAACTGCACGGCTTTTTAGGTCGAACAGATCTAATCCGAACGTTAAACAAAAAGGGCAAGCAGATTAAGTGATTAATCGCTTGCCCTTTTTTATGCTCAAACCACATTCATGCTACCAAGACTAAAATACTAGCACTAAAGCACTGAGACGACTTAAGCGCACTATGCAGCACGGCTGAACGAGTGACACTATGGATTAGTTACCCGCAATCTTCATTTCAGATAACAAGATACCGCCGGTACGAATCGATGAGCGCAAATCAAAATCCTTACTCACGGCTTGCACGCCACGGAACATCTCTTTTAAGTTACCCGCGATAGTGATCTCTTCCACTGGATATTGGATCTCACCGTTTTCAACGTAGAAACCCGCCGCACCACGGGAATAATCGCCCGTTACCATGTTCACGCCTTGGCCCATGACTTCGGTCACAATCAAACCTGTGCCCATGTCTTTCACCAATTCGTCGAAGGTTTGGCCTGTGTGGCCAAGCGTCCAGTTATAAATACCGCCCGCATGGCCCGTGTTGGTTAAGCCTAACTTGCGCGCCGAGTAACTGGTCAGCAAATAGGTTTCTAACATGCCGCGGTCAATAATGCGTCTGTCTTGGGTCGCCACGCCTTCACTGTCATAGTTCGCGCTCGCCAGTGCGCCCAGTAAATGCGGCTGCTCTTCGATATTGAACCAATCGGGGAAGATTTGGGTGTTGATCGAATCCAATAAGAAACTGGATTTACGGTATAAACTGCCACCGCTGATCGCTCCGATAAAGTGGCCGATTAACCCTGTGGCGATATCTGGCGCTAATAAAATGGGTAAACGCGTCGTCGCGATCTTGCGCGCACCGAGGCGGCTTACTGTCTTCTCGGCGGTCTTTAAACCTACCGTTTCAGGTGCAAGCATCTCGCTGAATTTACGGGCGATAGTGTAATCGTAATCCCGTTGCATATTGCCTTCGCTATCTTCACCAATCACGCTGCAACTCAAGCTATAACGCGAGCTGCAATAACCGTTTAAGAAACCGTGGCTGTTGCCATACACTTTAACCGCGGTGTGAGCATTGGCACTGGCGCCGTCGGAATTATTGATACGTGGATCGGCATCGAGCGCCGCAGTTTCGGCGCGGATTGCCAGTTGCGCTAACTCATCGGGGGAAATATCTTGTGGATAATACAGTTGAAGATCGCGGATCTGATTTGCCATCAAGGCTTTATCGGCAAGGCCACTGAATGGATCGGGAGAAGTATAACGGGCGATATCGTCGGCCGCTTTCACCGCGAGGGCAATGGCCTCTGGACTTAAATCCGACGTCGATGAACTGCCCTTGCAACCATCGCGGTAAACCGTAATCCCTAAGGCACCATCTTTATTAAATTCAACGGTTTCAACTTCTTTTAAACGGGTAGAAACCGACAAACCTTGTTGTTTACTGATCGCCACTTCGGCAGCGTTCGTTCCTAATTTGTTGGCATATTCCAGCGCCACGGCCACCGCATCTTTCAGCGCGCCTAATTCACTATCGATTCTGTTCAAAGACACAAAGCTACTCTTTCGTTGTCGGCAATTGCCGTAGCATAACAAACACAAAACCCATTCACATTAATTATTAGTGCCGGACTATGGGCTAAGGCACATTCACCTAGGCGATTTTTGGCTGGAGATGTTATTATTAGCCAGTTATTTACTTGAGGTTTTATCTATATGAAGATTGTTGGTGATTCAGAACATTTTAAACAGCCCTACGACATAGATGAAGATTATGTCAGCAGCAAAACAACGGACAAGCGTGATAGCGAAGCCGTGCAAAAAGTCGGTATGGAGCTTGTTTCACTGAGCAAGACTCAGCTAGATAAAATCGAGCTGGATGAGTTTTTGTACGACGCTATCCTGCAAACACGTAAAATCAAGGTCAATACTGAGGCGTATCGTCGTCACATGCAGTATATCGGCAAATTGATGCGTAATTTTGATATTGAGCCTATCAAGGCTTCACTCGCTATCGTGTTGAATAAAAACAACAACGAGACCGCGAAGTTGCAGATGTTCGAAAAAATGCGTGAACGCTTACTCACCCAAGGTGATGATGAGATTCAAACTGTCGTCGAGCATTATCCGCAATTAGACAGACAAAAACTGCGTACTTTGGTGCGTCAAGCCACCAAAGAACTGGCCAAAGGCCCTGAATCAAAATCATCTAAAGAGCTGTTTAAATATCTACGCAGCGAAATCCAAGACTAATTAACTTCAGCCCCACAAGGATGTTGCTTATGCGACTTAGCAAAACGTTATGTAGCCTAGCTTTGCTTTTTATTGGACTATTTGGACTCGGGGCCTGTAACGGCCCTGCGGACGAAGATAACGGTGGCACAGATGCCACTGACGGTATCTATAAACTGTCTATCGACTTTAAAACCTTATCGGGTTCTGAATGCGGCAGTGTTACTTCACTCCAAAGTTTCCCTAAAAACACAGGCTTTTGCGCAGTCGCGAAGTTAAAGAAAGGCTCAGCTACAGTGAGCAATCAGAAAGTAGACTTTACGACAGACCTTGGTGTATTAACACCTAATAGCAAACTAACAGACAATAACGGTGAAGCCATTATTATCGTTAGTAATCCTGATTTACTTGTCAATGCAGGGATAATTACTGCAACGACAACCCCAAATGATTCCACAACGGCGCTAACAGCTACCCGCAATTTTGAGTTTTTAAGTGCTAGCGATGGTACTTCTCCTGCTGCACCCAAACTCAGCGCCAGTATTTTAAACAGCTCAGCCTTAGTCACTCGCTTTAAAGTCGATGAGTCGGTGCAATTACAAGCCATATTGCTCGATAGCGAAAGCAAAGGTATCGAAGGCGCTAAAGTCACCTTTACTGCTGGTTCAGCGGCGCTCAATCCAACCAGTGCGTTGACCAACACTCAAGGTATTGCGCAGGTGCCCTATACGCCAAGTGCAACTGAATTAGGGGCAAATGCCTTAACAGTCACTGTGGACTATCAAGGTCAATCGCTGCAAACCAGCAGTTTGTATGAAGTCTTGAGTAAAGATGCCGTCAATCAAGAAGGCACGCTGAAACTCGGCTCATTCAATGGCGCTGACTTTACCGAAGGTAAACTGGCTAGCACCTTAACCGCCGATGCCGATGGCGCATATAAAATCAGCGCAGGCGGTAGTTTTGGTGTAAGTGCAAGTTTAGTATTAGAGGCCAATGACGGCACGGTTACGCGAGTGCAAACACCCTCTTCCATCAGCTTTAGCTCAGATTGCACCACAAACAATAACGCCACACTCGATACCCCAGTTACGACTTTATCGGGTAATGCAAGCTCGACCTTCCAAGACACAAGTTGCAGTGGTAACAGTGGACGTAGCGACCAAATCATCGCCACGACAGTGGCGGGGAATCAAACGCTCACGGCGAATTTCCTATTCACACTGCAACGCCAAACGCTTGCCAGCTTAAGTTTTGAGTCGGCAGAGCCTGCACAAATTCGCATCAAAGGTGCGGGCGGCACAGGTTCAAGCGAATCCTCTTTAGTCAGCTTCAAAGTCACCAGCGCCAATGGCCAACCCGCAGCGCAACAGAATGTCAGCTTTACCTTAGATACGGTTGTCGGTGGTTTAAGTTTTGCCAATGGCACTGCGAATGCGCAAAGCCTGACTAACTCCCAAGGTATCGCCAGTGTGCGCGTATTATCCGGTACAGTCCCCACGCCAGTGCGCGTAGTCGCTACTGCAGTTGATACTGATACTAAAGAAGTTATCACTAGCCAATCAGAGCAACTGACCGTCAATACTGGCTTGCCGCAACAGCTTGGATTTAGTCTATCAACGACAGTATTCAATCCAGAAGCAGGTGACTTTAATGGTGAAACTGCAACGATCACCATACGAGCCTCCGATAGTTTTGGTAATCCAGCGCCCGATGATACTGCTGTCAACTTCACGACAGAAGGTGGCCAGATCCCAACATCATGTTTAACTAAAAATGGGACATGTAGCGTTGTTTGGACTTCACAAACTGCACGAGTACCCGATCACCGCATCACGATTCTCGCTTATGCCTTAGGTCACGAAACCTTCTTCGATACCAATGGCAATAACATCTTTGATGATGCTGATGTTAGTAAAGACATCAATGGCACGCCTGTGCCTGACTTGGCTTGTTTAACGAATTCAGGCGTTGTGAAAAAATGCACAGGCAATGGTATGGACATCGAAGCCTATCTTCCTAGTGGTTTTAGTGATCTAGGTGATGCGTTTAGGGATGACAATGAAGATGGCATTAGGAATTCAGCCGAACCATTTTGGAATACTCAAGCAAAAGAATATAGTTTTGCCGATGGTAAATTTAACGGTCCACAATGCGAAAGCGCACTCTGCGGCAAAGGCCAAGCCAATAAAACCTATATCCGCAAAGCCTTAGTAATGAGCATGTCAGGCTCACAGGCTTATATCAGTGTGATGCAAGACGGTGTGTTATTGCCGAGTGTGAATGACATCAAGCCTGTGGCCGTTGGTGCTAGTTCTGAGTTTGTAGTATTTGTCCACGACAGTGCGAATCAAATCATGCCAGCTCAGACAAGTATCGAACTTTGCGTGGATTGTGCTGGAACGCCTAAAACCTTCGAGGTTCCCAATACTGTGTATGCGAAAGGCAGTCTAGGTTCACCACTGAAATTTACGGCATCGGCCAACACCAGCGTATCGGTGAAAGTCACGACCCCTAAAAATGTGGTCACTGATAACTTAGGTTTCACAGTGCCAGCGCTTTAAAACGTGATTAAGCAAACTAAAAAGACCCGCGAATGCGGGTCTTTTTATTGGAGGATTTTATTAGAGGATGACAACCCACGGCCCTTAGATCTACTACACATCTTTAGTTATAGCTGTGCATCTATGAGCCATGACTCTCACTAATTTTATAGCTCTTAATTTTGTAGCTCTACTGCGCGGCGTAACCGGAAACTACGTAAAGCCAAATACAATGCTCCCACAGCCGCCCATATAAGCCCCAACTCTAATGATTGTGGCTCTAAGTTCACCCAAAGCACGCCAATAGTACCGGCGCCACACAATGGCAAGACTAAGTATTGTAAGTGGTCTCTAAAAGATTTATTACGTCGATCCCTTAGGTAAAACTGCACAATCACGGCTAAGTTCACGAAGGTGAACGCCACTAAGGCGCCAAAGTTAACTAAGGCTAAGGCCATTTCCAAATCAAATGAGACGGCAGATAGCGCAAGTGCGCCCACCAACAAGACATTAAATGCAGGGGTTCGCCATCTAGGATGGATATAAGCAAACCCTTTACGTGGCAACATATTATCCCGCCCCATCACATATAAAATCCGCGCAACCCCAGCATGGGCAGCCATACCGGATGCCAATACAGCAACGGTGGTCGCGACTAATACGATGGACTGGAATAGATTACCACCCACATAGAGTGCAATTTCAGGCAATACCGCATCAAGCTGTTGAAAGCGGGAGATATCGGGGAAATAGAGCTGCAAAAAATAAGACACGCCAACAAAAATCACGCCACCGAGCAAAGCCGTCAACACAATCGCGCGAGGAATAACACGTTGAGCATCTTTAGTTTCTTCAGTCAGTGAACTTAACCCGTCAAAGCCGAGGAAGGAGAAACACAGAATCGTCGCCCCTGTGAATAATGGCGCCATCGCCATATTATCGGCATAAAATGGTCGCACACTCGCGATGACACCTTCGCCTTCACCGAGGGAAATGCTATAGGCCATTAGACCAATGAACACCACAATAATGGCGATCTGTGCAAACACTATCACCCCATTAAAGTTCGCGACGAGATCAATCCCCTTGAGATTAAGCAAGGTCATTATGGTCACAAGAGCGAAAATAAAGATCCAAGGTTCGACGCTGGGAAACATGGCGGTTAAATAGATTTTTGCGAGCAACATATTGATCATTGGCATAAACATATAGTCCAGCAGCGATGACCAACCCACCATAAAACCAACATTCGGGCTAAAGGTTTTTTGAGCATAAGTGTAGGCTGAACCCGCATAGGGATATTTACGTACCAAATGACCGTAACTAAACGCGGTAAATAAAATCCCTGCCAATGCGAATAGATAAGACGTAGCCACATGGCCAGAGGTGATCTCGGAAACAATACCAAAGGTGTCAAAAACGGCCATAGGCGTGAGATAGGCAAGCCCCATCACCACCACTTGCCATAAGTTGAGGGTCTGCTTCAAACCCGGATTTTGTTGGCTCATCAGCACACCCCCATTGTACAGGGTTGAACACCTAAGCACGCATCTGCAATTAGTTTTTGCTTGCGGCTAACCGTCTGCACTCTAGGTTTAATGGCTAACGCAACAACTTGATTTACAACAACTACCGACAATCCGGTACACAACAGCCCCATTGGTCTTTCCTCAGTAAAATAGGTTCAACTGAACCTCATATCATTTCCGGATGTTTACCGGCCTCAATTGTTTTAAAACACATACGCCATAAATAAAAAATAACCGAGATACTGAGTATCTCGGTTATTTTTTCGGCGCGCATTCTCCCCCAAAACCAACAAGAAGACAACCCAATAAAAATATTAAGTGATCCGCAATCTGTGATGGCTTAGCGAAAAACGACAGAATCCAAGTACAAGACTTGATATCAGCTCACGATCCTCAATCTGCTTTAATCAGAACCAATATCTCCCTTTGTCGATACATTAGAAGAATCACCAGCAGCACTGCGCAGCAAGGTTTGTAATTGTTGTAGCTCGAGTCTGATGGCTTTCAACTCCTCGTGCATTTGTCTTTGTTCCTGCTCCAAGACTTGTTTGTCCTGCTCACGCTCTAATGCATGCTCTTCGTCACTGAAGGTTTGCATGGTATTGACGATAATCGCAATAAACAAATTTAGCATAGTGAAAGTAGCCACCAGAATAAATGGCACGAAAAATACCCAAGCATAAGGGTAAACTTCCATCACTGGCCGCGAAATTCCCATAGACCAACTTTCAAGCGTCATTATTTGAAATAGGGTATAAAACGAATCAGCAATGGTGCCAAACCATTCCGGAAACGTACCACCAAAGATTTTGGTGGCGATCACCGCAAACACATAATAAATCAACAGTAATACCGTGGCGATCGATGCCAGTCCTGGAAGTGATCCCAACAGAGCTGACACGACCCGTTTCATTGATGGCACAATTGTTAACACTCTCAGCACCCGCAACACCCGTAGCGAACGCAGTACAGCCAGAGGCCCAGATGCAGGGATCAGTGCAATCACTATCACAGTAAAATCAAACACACTCCAAGGGTCTTTAAAAAATTTTCCCCTATAGGCATAAATCCGCAGCAATAACTCCACGACAAATACACTCAGCAGCACCTTATCAAGACTCATCAACAAAGTACCGTATTGCGCCATCAGGCTGGCTGAGGTCTCCATACCTAACTGCACCGCGTTGATTAAAATCAATGTCAAAATAAAATGACCAAACCAGTTTTGCTCAACCAAGCTAATCACTCGTGCCTGCAAACCCGTTGGTGCGTTAAGTAAAGATGTACTCATGTCGACTCCTATAATCACAATTGCGGCGATTGTAGCGAGTGCGCTTTCAGATGCCCAGTTTTTACGGTGGGTTAAATAACAACAGGGTTAAATGCAGTGGATTGAGCAAGATTTGGATAATATGAACAGCAACTTTTATGAGGGGGTGGGTAAAACGTCATTACGTCCTCAGTAAACGATTAACACTCGCCAATAAATATAAATCTAAGGTATCGCTAAAAACTAATGGGTACCAATCAGCAACAATCTCGCTCGACGCTTAATCCCCAACATCGCTAGGCCGAAAAAGACCGCAAATAAGCCCCAGAGTTGCAGCCATTTTGGCATCACACTCGCCCAACTTGCGCCCATTTGATTGAGTTCTAGCATGCCCATAATCGCGGGTACCGCGGGAATAAACTGTGAGCCGAGTACTAAAGGTTCTGGGATCAACGCTATCGGCCACACAAAACCTGACACAAATAAAATAGGCATAGAGATCAGCAGTAGCACTTGGGTGGGTAAATCGCGGCGGGTGAACAAGGTGCTCATGGCAATACCTGCGGCGGCGGTAGCCAGTAAAAACGGCAATAACCACAGCGCAACTAAACCAAGGCTCGCTTGAATACTCACGTTATACCAGTGATAACAATAGCCCACATAAAAGCTGGTAAAGAAGATATAAATCAACATGAAAGCAAGAATACGACCACAGACTAATTGCACCGGTGACACCTGCTGCCAATACCCTTTATGCCGCCATTGCCCAGCCCCTAAAATGCCAGTACCTATGAGTAAGGTTTGGTGCAAAATCAGCAAGAACAGTCCAGGTACCACATAGGGCGTATAACCTAGGCTCTGGTTAAAGGCAGGTACACTGTTAAGATGAAGCGAGTTTAAACTCTCTTGGGCCTGCTTAGGATTTTGTCCTTGAGCAAGCATGCCAATCAATTGCACTTGTTTTCCCGCATCCATTCCAGCGCTAACTAAGCCTTCAACAACCGCGGAATAAATCAAAAAGTAACTAGCATCACCGCCATAGCTTAGCGTCACACCTTTACCAAGCAATAAATCGCGGCGGAATCCTTCTGGGATCACGAGTAAGCCGTGGGCCTTACGCGTCTCAATAAAACGCTTCGCCTCGGTAATCGAACCGACTTGACCTATGACTTGAATTTTTGCGCTGGCATCGGCATGACGGATCAATTGACGGCTTAGGGAAGAATGGTCTAAGTCCACCACGATCAGTTGTTGCTCGGTCGGCACTTGATTCAGATAGGGCAAAGGATACAAAACCGAATAAAACAGTACACCGCCAAATAAAGTCACAGCAATCGCTTTATCGCTAATAATGGCCTTAAATTCAGTGAGGATCAGTCGCCACAGACTGAGCTGACGTGGTGTGTTTGCGTGTTCGCTATTGGATAAATTCATCCTATTGCCCCTTCGCAGATATAGCTGCGTCCGAGTCATAAACCGTCACTGAAGCATTGGTGTTAACTGTGATAGGCAGTAATTTACGCGACAGGAAATATATCAAAGGTATCAGACAGATAAAGCCCCAATAGCTGGTGATTTGGCTCGCTACACTTGGCCAAGTGGCGCCATAACTCACGATACTAACATGGGACTCAATATAATGGCTCGATGGCATGATAAGTCGCCACCACTGGGCTAATTGCGGCATTTCGTGAGTCGGAAAAGTAATGCCCATAAAGGCAAACGCTGGCGCAAATAAAGCGGTACAAAAGCTGATAACCCGCGCACTGTCACGCATCACTACAAATATTAATAACACTAAGCTCCAGACTGCCAATAACATGACTAATTGCGCGAGCAATAATAGGGCTAAACTCCCCGCCATCGGCAGAGCAAGATACAAATACAGCCAAGCTAAAATAAAGCCGCCCTGCAGCATCAATATCGGCGTAAACAGCACCATTTTCGCCCACACCTTAGGCCAAAAATGTTCAGTTAAGAGATTCGACATGCCATCGGCCTGAGTGGTAGGCGCTAAATGCAGCTCTCGATTTAAGCTGTTTGCCATCACTAACATAGATAACAACTGCCACAGCGCAATCAGCACTGGCGGTACTAAGAAACCTATGTAATTGTTATTTCGGTTAAACAGGGCTGTTGTTTGGCTTTTGACTGGGCTTAAATTCACTGTGACTTGGGATTTCGGTGTACCATTTGCGAGCTGCTTTAAACCCGCCACTTGCTGTAATCCGTCGCCTAAACTCAGCTGAATTTGGCTTGAAAGTAACTTACCCACCAGCAAAAATTGACTGTTGTAGCGCACATCAATTGTAGGTTTATGGCCTGTAAGTAAATCCTTTTTCATATCATAGGGAAAAACCACAATAGCGTAGACTTTCGCCTGTTGCATCGCGCTTATCGCCGAGGATAAGTCGGTAAAACTTTGCGGATCGGTAACTGGATTTGCCTTAAGCTGACGAGTCAACATGCGGCTCAATTGACTATGATCTTGGTCGACAATCGCCACGGGCAGTTGCCTTGGCAGACCTGCACTGAACAACCACCATAAGCATAAAATCCCCAGTAGTGGAATATAACTTATCAGCGCTAACTGCCAAGGGTCATGCCATAGGGCACGCAGCTCACGGCGAACTAACGCTGTGAGCAACGCCATAAAGCTTATGCTCGATGGCTGTGATTCGCCCTTAATCTTGTCCGCCGCGTTGGCGTGAGGCGTACGTTCAGTCACGACTTTTACTCACTACGCAGCAGCACAGACATGCCGACACGCAGATCGGTAATCGGCTGGTTTGGACGCAATTCCACTTCAAAGGTTCGCATATCAAAATCATGGCCACTTTCGGTCGAACGCCAAGTGGCAAACTCACCCATCACACTGATATGGGACACAGTAAAATCCACATCCTGCCCGAGTGCCGGAATCGTTAATTGAATTGTTTGACCTTTTTTGAAACGTTTAAGTTGGTCTTCTCGCACTTGGAACACGGCCCAAGCATCCTGCATATCAATCAAACTAACAATCGGAAAACCACTGGGAGCCAATTCACCCGCCTGTAACAGCACGTCGCTGATCTCACCCGATTTAGGTGCGCGCATTTGGCTATCTTCCATAATGGCGCTAACTTCTTTCACTGCACCTTCAGCCTTACGGGCATTACCTGCCGCAGCCACTTTGGTTTCCGCCCGCGCACCTTCCTCGGCCATTTGGTACATGGCTAAGGCCGCTTGTTCTGTGTATTTTGCAGCTTGCCATTGGGTAAAGGCTTCATCGCGTTTTTGTCTTGCCGCCACACCTTCGTTAAATAAATTTTCGACTCGGGTATAAGTGGTTTTAGCGAGCGTTGCCGCCGCCTGCGCCTTGAGCCATTGCTCCTTGGCTGCCATGACTTCTTGGCTGCGAGCACCGTTGTTGGCTTCTAGCTGCATCGCCTTAGCGGCATCACGGCCACCTTCGGCCTGCATTAACTTTGCATCTAGCTCAGGACTGCGGATCGCAAATAATAAATCCCCTTGGGCCACACTATCACCGCGGCGCACGAGCACTTGCTCGACTCTGCCTGGCACCTTGGACGAAACATTGTACTCACGGGCTTCAATCTGGCCCTGCAACAAACTCGGCTGCGGGCTATAAGCGAGCTTGAGTCCATAGGCTAAGATAAGGCCTAATGCGACCAACGCCACAAGGGCAAGTATTCTGTTAGCGCGCATTGTTTGTCTCCTGCACTTGGGTAGGGGCTGTGGTACGACCGATAAATTCATCTAATTGACCACTGATGGCCATTAATCTGGCATAGGCTTGCACATAACGATAACGGGCAGCCAATTGCTGAGTTTTCACTGCGCTCAGTTTCAGCTCCGCATCGACTCTGTCGATAGAGGTTGAAAGCCCTTGATTAAAGGCGATTTCCCTAAGACGCAGGTTTTCAATAGCAAGTTCGAGCGAAGTATCGAGCGCCGTCACTTCTTCCTCGGCCTGTAATAATTGGCGATAGCTTTGATCCACCAGCAGGCTCAAGTCTTGTTTAGTTTGTGCCTTGGTATAACGAGCTTGTAAGAGTGCACTTTTCGCCGCTTCGACCTTACCGCTACGGCCATCGCGGCTGATCAGTGGTACATTGACCCCAACCCCAACCATCCAGTCAGGTGTGATGCTCGTCAAGAGTGTGTCCTCTTCATACAAGGTGTAGTTACCGAAGAGGAAAACCGTTGGATGGTATTTACCTTTTTCCAACGCTATTAAACCGTTCGCTTGCGTTTCTTTCGCTTCGAGCAATTTGAGCGCCGGATGTTGGCTCAGGGTAATTTGGCTGAGTTGAGCGAATGAAGGAGCCTGTGGCAGTACAAATAAGGGAGAATTTGTGCTCACCTGACTTTGCTGTAGCATACGTGCCAGCGCGATCACTGCCATTTCGTGTTGCCGACGAGCACTGCCTAAATTGACTTTAGCATTGTCTAGGGCGACCTGAGCATTGAGGCGCTCAACCTTAGCAATTTGCCCTTCGCGCTCTAGTGCTAAAGCATGATCAACATGCTTAGTTAACGAGCCAACCAGATCAGTCTGAGTATTCACCAATGCCAACGTCACATCGACAGCGTAATATCTATCCACCAGCAGGGTAAATAAATCACGAGTAGCCAATTGTAATTCTTGTTGCTTCTCGGCCACCATAGCCGCGTGTATACCTTGAGCCGCAGTGATCTGTCCGCCCGTATAAATCGGCCACATTGCCTGTAAGCTGGCGCTAAAAATATCTTGTTCACTTAAGGGCAGCGGCGGAATACCCGCAATAATGCCGCCAAGCGATGGCGGGATAGAAATCACAGAATTTAATTCTTTCAGATCAAACTCAATCGGTTTATCCAAATGAATATAGTTACCGCGAATGTCTAATGAGGGCAAATTTAAGCTCTCGCCCGCCTCTTGTTCCCCCTTAGCGCGGTTAACTTCCTGCGATTGTGCTTGCAACTTGTCGCTCACCTTCAGCACTTGCTGCCAAGCATCAGTAAAGCTAATCGGCTGAGCATAGCCAGCCGAAGGCAATGATAATAGGCACAGCCATACTACACGTGATAGTTTCATTAACACCTCTAGAGTAGTTACTCTAATTTCCTTTGCGAATGATAACATTCATGGTGGGTAGCGACTAGAACCCATAAGCGTAAGGTTCTAGGTTTTATGCTGTTCCGCCCACGGTGAGCTTATCGAGTTTTAGGGTCGGTTGACCCACACCCACAGGCACACTTTGACCATCTTTACCACAAACGCCCACTCCTTGATCTAAAGCCATATCGTTACCGACCATAGAAATCTGGCTCATAGCCTCAGGGCCATTACCGATTAAAGTAGCGCCTTTAATGGCTTGAGTCACTTCACCATTTTCGATCAAATAGGCTTCGGATGCTGAGAACACAAACTTACCCGAAGTGATATCGACTTGACCACCGCCAAAGTTAGGGGCGTAAATTCCCTTCTTCACTGACTTAATAATCTCACTGGGATCTGACTCACCGGCCGTCATATAAGTATTGGTCATACGTGGCATAGGCAAATGTGCGTAGGATTCGCGGCGACCGTTACCCGTTGGCGCAACACCCATTAAGCGAGCATTGAGTTTGTCTTGGATGTAACCCTTTAAAATACCGTCTTCAATCAATACGGTTCTTTGGGTTTGTACACCTTCATCGTCGATACTCAGTGAACCACGACGATTAGGCAAGGTGCCATCGTCGACCACAGTCACTAACTTAGACGCAACCTGCTGGCCGACTTTGCCGCTAAAGGCACTGCTGCCCTTACGGTTAAAGTCGCCTTCTAAACCATGTCCAACCGCTTCATGCAGCAATACGCCGGGCCAACCATTACCTAACACCACTGGCATTTCACCCGCTGGCGCATCGATGGCATTTAGATTGACCTGCGCTTGACGCACGGCTTCGCGGGCAAAGGCGAAACACATAGGTAAACCTGTGTCATCGCTTGCCATTAAAACACCGTAGTCATGACGACCACCACCACCAGCGCCGCCACGTTCACGTTTACCGTTTTCTTCCAAAATCACGCTACAGTTAAAACGCACCAGAGGACGGATATCGGCCGCAAGAGTGCCATCACTCGCAGCAACGAGGATTTCTTCGTGCACACCAGCAAGGCTAACCACCACTTGAATAATCCGGCTATCTAGACTGCGAATAAAAGCATCGGCTTCTTTCAGCAGGTTGATTTTTTTGACTTCTTCCATCGCCGCAATCGGATCTAAGCTGTCGTATAACGCCAATGCTTTTTGACGTTTAAAGGCTTGTACTTGAGTCTGCTCACCCGCACTAGCAATGCCACGGGCAGCCTGTACTGCAGCGCTTAAGGCGGCAGGAGTGATGTCGTCGGCATAGGCGAAACCGGTTTTTTCACCGCTGATGGCCCGCACGCCCACACCGCGTTCAATATGGAAACTACCGTCTTTGATGATGCCGTCTTCCAGCACCCAAGATTCGTGGCGACTACCTTGAAAATAGAGATCGGAATAATCGATTTTGTGCTGATGTATGGTGTTTAGATAGGTTTGCAGGCCATCTAACGCTAACCCATTCTTCAATAAACTTTGCTCTACTTGTGCTAAAAATGGCATCTATGCTCTCTTTGACCCCAAGGGATCTTGATATTCTGAGTGTAAATTCGGTGTACTAATTCTATGTGTTAATGCTGCGTATCGACTCAAGCGCAAATTCAGCATTTCAACTCGTCTGCTGGCTACTGGCACATTATTTCAAGCTTGGTTCAAGGAAACGATTATGCTGCATGACGGGCATTTTACTGCGAATACTGTGCAGTTCGGTTAAGTCGACCTCAGCCTGTACCCAACCTGTACCGGTTTTGAGTTCAGCCAAAATATTCCCCCAAGGACCGACTATCATGCTCTGCCCCCAAGTTTCACGGCTGCCTTCGTTATGCTGTCCCCACTGAGCTGCAGCAAGAATAACGCATTGGGTTTCAATCGCTCTGGCCTGTAGCAATACTTGCCAATGGGATTCCCCCGTCACCTTGGTGAAGGCAGAAGGGACTGTAATAATCTCGGCACCCGCAAGACGCATCGCCCTAAACAAGTCGGGAAAGCGTAAATCATAACAGATGGTTAAGCCAATTTTGCCAAAAGGTGTATCGATAACGCTAATGTGATCACCGGGGCAGAAGGTTTCGCTCTCGCGATATTGTTTTGTACCATCGGCAACATCCACATCAAAAAGGTGCAGTTTATCGTAATGCCCTAAAGTATCACCTTTATCATCAAACAGATAACTGCGACTATAGACACGACCATCCTCAGCCAACGCCGGAATAGTCCCCGCGACCATAAACACCCGATACTTGGCGGCCAGTTCACTTAACGCCAATTTGAGCGGACTCTGATGGACATCACCCGCATAGGCAAGTTGCTGACTTTCGTGGCCACCAAACAATAAACTACATTCGGGTAACACGACTAAGTGGGGCGCATCGGCATCCCGTTTGAGTTCGTTAAGCTGCGATTCGATAAACTGCAGATTGGCGCTGACGTCGCGACTGCTCTGACATTGCAACAGGCTGATGTGCATTCTGCTCTCCCTGAATTTGCTTAATCGGTTCTACTGCTGGCTGATTCTCTGGTGTGGCAGGCGTGTTTGGCGCTTCAGGCGAAGGCGTCGCTTGAGGTTGCTCCCGCTTTAAATCGAGCGCTTTAATTTGATCTGTTGCTGGCTTTAGCTCTTCTGACTTTGATTCTTCAGATCTGGCCTCTTCAGGCTTAACGTCTTGTGGCTCGAGCACTTCTGGTTGTGTTGCTTGAAGCTGTGGCTCAGATTTAGCGTTGCTTGATTTGACTTCAGTTGACTGAGCTTCAGTTAACTTAGTTTCAGTTGGCTTAGCTCCTGTTAATTGAGCCTCGGTCGATTTAGTCTCTACCGGCTGAGTGATATCGGCGTTATGACTCGCGGCTTCGGTCGGCACCGCTGGGCGCTCAACGCCAACCACAGGTAAAATAGATTCTGGAATTTCAATCTCTTTACTCTTTCGCTCTAACTCTTCGACCACGGGCTCAGCCATAGTCCCAGTCACCCGAAAACGAATTTCTGAAATCACTTCAATCACAGGCTCAAGCACTTTTGTCAGGGCAAAGGCCCCCAGACCCAGTGTCCACGCGCTGGTACTGAGCAATACGACAGTCGGCACACTTGAGGCCAATTGTGGCACAAAGCGGATATCGTAATTCAAACTTTCAGTGGTGAGATCCGTATAGCCACGCACCTTCATATTACCCGCGATGGCATCCATTTCAGTGTCTGTGGTTTTCACCACGCCATTATCAATCTGCAGATTGCCATTGAAAGAGTTGAAATACATGCCCTGACCGAAGACATCGGTGAAATCCAGCGACAGTTTACGCACCAGAGAATCTAAACTGAACAGGGAGAAAATCCGCGCGCCCTTGTCACTCACCTGAGATAAGTGGCCTTTGCCTAAGTTGAATTTCACCTTGCCATTTAAGGTTTCGAGGGAGAAGGCATAGGGAGCACCTTGCCAAGATAAGTCCGCATTAACCTTCAAGGGGGCTTCATTAACGCCAGGCTCTATACCCAATTGAGCAGACAGATAACTAAACTGAGTGGCATTTAACTCAACACTGAGATCAGTTTTATTCTGTCCAGCCTGTTGCTGCCAAATGCCACTGCCCTGCAAATTGACATTGGGCGTAGTCAAAGACAATGTTTGAATTTTATATCCTGCCGCTTGTGGGCTCGCCTGCAAAACGAGCTTTCCAAAGGATTTATCGAAGAAACGAAAATCTTCCACATTCACTGCAACTGGCGGCAAGTTAGTGAGCACTTGATCACTGGCAAAATCGGCATCCGTGTTCGGCTTTAACTCAGGTGAAAAATAGAATTTATTCGCCACAACTTTGAGACCTTGAGTTTTCCAATTTGGATAGAAATCGATCCAACCGTCAAATTCGTTGGCAACGGTATTAAAACGCCATCCCGTCTCGTTAGGCTTAGCATTAAGCCTAAGCTCCGTCAGTTCTTGCCCTAAAAGATCGAGCCGACCGATATGAGAATCGATACTCGCCACCGCGGGAAATAAACTTTTATGTGGAATATCATCAACTAAAATGCCCGTTTTCGGTATTTTCTCTTGACCAACAAAGGCATTAATCACAGGTAACCATTCGGCTAATTTGGCCTTACCGAGATCGATTTGAATATGACCTTGTTTCGTATTTCTGGCTTCATCCTCACCAAATAAACGCCCCAATAACAAGTCAAAATAACTAAAATTTGCGCCTTTATCGGCATCGAAACCACCGATAAACTCGGCATGACTGGCAAGTTTGACATCGAGCGTCGCATCATCTTGATCGCCAACAAACTCAGCGACTAAAGGTCGTGGTTCATTTTCGGGTTTAGCAAAGTATCCTGGGAGTAACAGTTGCGTCCCCAGCATATCCGAAGTTACTTTGGCTTGGATTTGATAACCTTGCTCAGTAAATAGCATAGTCATAGCACCGTCCCAACTGATTTTTCCCTGATAAAAATCACTCAAGGGATTGTGCAATTCATCGGGGAGACGGCTGAGCTCCCAACGACTTTTCAGCGAAAGATTAAGGCCAAAATCTTTACCTTTAGGCTGAGTGTCGAAAGTTAAACTGAGCGGTTGTTCGAACAAGCGCGCTTTAATGCCTTTTCCTGTCACAACCTCATTCGCAAAGTCGACTACACCAGTCACGCCATGAAGTTGAAGCCCTGGCTGAGCAATATATACCGGTGTATTATCAAAACGGATTTGACCACGAATATCTTCAGCTTCACCTTCATACAGTGGAATGCTGATGTCTAAAGTGCCAGTAACAGCACCTTGCACTTGCACGACATCTAAGGTTTTGCCTACTGAGCTCGCCAAAGGTGAGGCTTGTAACACCTTAGTCGCCGCACTGCCTTGAGTAGCAAGTTCGGCTTCAATCCTTAGCAGCGTCTGTTCACCAATGGCGGGAATAAATACATGGGCACCTGTGGCATCCACATTCATCAGCTTGCCTTGGTTTAACCAAAGATCCATGCGGGTATTTTCAAACAAAGCGTTAAGGGACAGATCTGTTACCGCAGGCCAGTCGGGTTGAAACTGAAATTTAGCATCTGTTAAGGTAAATGCTGCCTGAAATACGCCGCTATTATCATCGAAGGGAAAACCACTTAACGGACCACGCCAAACAACTTGCGCATCTTGGGTCTGACCCGCTTTAAGCCCAGTATCCAAATACTCGGCCAGTGATTCACCCATCGCCTTATTAGGGAAATACTTGTCGGCATTGGCCACATTGTTGATACGAACATTGGCCGCCAGCGCCATGTGTGCAGCACCGCTAAAGTCCAAATTCAATGCCGCATCAACGCCGATATCTTCGTTTTCAAACTGCAACTGAGGCACATTTAAACTCAGATGTTCAGTATCGAATTGACCATTAATTGGCGCCCCATTGAACACTAATGGCGCCGAAAATTCATCACCAAAATCGAGGGTGTACACTTGTTCAGGTAGAGAGAAATACAGCGTCTTATCTTGCCAGCGCAGGCTTGCATCTATTGGATGAGTATTGGGAATACCCTCGACCTTCTGCCAATGCAACTGCTTCACTTCGGTACTGGCGAGCAAAGGCTGGTCGGCTTTTTGATACAGGCGGATTGGTCCAATACTAGCCTCGGGAGCTAACGCATGCCATTGACGTAATACGGCTCTATCGACTCCAGGAAATAGCGGCAGCAGCGGCAATAGACTCTGAGTATTAACTTGATTCACATAGGCAAATAATTCATCGTTTTGACGCTTCGCGGCCAGCGTTAACGCCGGCCAATGCTCACCATTGGTGACAAAATCCAGTCCTGAACTTTGCACTTCCCAACCTGTCGCCTTTGGCTGCCAAACAATATCGCCCGCTTGAATTTCAAATCTCTGCGGCTCTTGCTTTAATGTCCATTGCAGCCAGCTCGGCTCAAAATGAACCATAGCAGAACTGATGCTGCGGTCGGCAAACGTAAGCCAAGCCTTAAGATTGACAACCCCTTCTAAGGGTAACTTTTGAGTAGAATCATAGGGATTAGGCTGACGTGAAGCCCATTCACCTAAATCCAAAGAGTTAGCCGCCAAATAAATCTGCCCAGTCAAACTGTCGGGATTTGCACCATCGCCCTTGATATCTAACTGTAATCCGAGAGATTCATGCTCAGAGGCATGACTATCAAGATACAACTCTCCCGCACCGCGGTGACGTTCACCATGATTGCGCCAGTTCAAATGACGGATATGGATCGGGCGAAACTCTTGGTGCATGCTCAGCAATTGCACAGTGGCATTGGTTAAGGAGAATCTATCGAGTTGTTTGAGTAACAGGGCATAAAGCCAATCGAGTTGCGGGGCTTTATTAATTGTGGCGGGATCGTTTTCAGTAAGCTTATCCATGTCTAAAGCGACATGGACACCCTCAAAATTGACATCTTCGATTCGCGGGGTGAGTGTGAGCAGCGATTGCCAAAAATCTAACTTCACTTGTACGTTCTTGATCATCAAGGTCACAGGCAGTTGTTCCTGTGGCGGGATCACTAAGTCATCGATGTTAATTGCAGGGCCAAATGCCTGCCAATGGGCGGATAACTCCCCCACTTGCACATCGACTTTATATTCGCTTTTTACGTAATTAACCAGTTGCTGGCGAACTTCATCAACCTGCGGTAATAAGCCACGGATCAAACTGACGGCAAGCGCAAACAAGACCAAAATAAGCGCCAGAAATTGCCAACAAAAACGGCTAAATTTTTTTGCAGTAAAAAGCGTAGCCACTACATCATCACCACATCGTATTTGTGCTGTGAGTACATAGGCTCATTTTGCAAACGGATGCGCTTACCTATGTAAACCTCAAGTTCAGCAATAAGATGATTATCATCGGTATGCAGACTTTGATACACGGCAGGCGAACAATACAACAGGAACTCATCAGCATCGTAGGCACGGTTTAAACGGATTATTTCGCGAAAGACCTCATAGGAAACCGTCTCGACTGTCTTCATGCTCCCCGTGCCATGGCAGGCCGGACATTCGCCGCAGACGACATGCTCTAAACTTTCTCGGGTACGCTTACGGGTCATTTCGACTAGACCTAACCCCGAAAAACCACTCACATTGGTTTTCACCCTATCCTTAGACAAAGCGCTGGTTAAGCTACTAAGAACACGAGCCTTATGATCCGCCGTCATCATGTCGATAAAATCGATAATAATGATGCCGCCGAGATTACGCAGACGTAACTGCCTCGCTATCGCTTGGGTCGCTTCGAGGTTGGTATTAAAAATGGTTTCTTCAAGATTCCTGTGCCCCACAAAGGCGCCGGTATTGATATCCACAGTCGTCATGGCTTCGGTTTGATCTATGATCAAATAGCCACCAGACTTGAGCTCGACTTTACGGCCGAGTGCACGTTGAATTTCGTTCTCCACATCGTAGAGATCAAAAATAGGCGCAGGTCCTGAATAATGCTCAATCTTATCGGCAATCTCTGGCATAAACTCCTGCGCAAAAGACTGCAACTCGGCAAAAGTGCGGCGAGAATCCACTTGAATACGGTCCAGCTCAGTACCGACAAAATCACGCACAATGCGCACAGGTAAGGCTAAATCTTGATACAGGAGCGACACACCACTGCGTTTACGTCGCTCACTCACCTTTGACCAAACTCGGCGTAAAAATGCCGCATCTTGGGATAACTCATCTTCCCCTACGCCTTCGGCGGCGGTGCGGATAATAAAACCACCGTCATCATCAACATAGGGCAAAGTAATTTGTTTGAGGCGACTGCGTTCTTCTTCTAGTTCAATACGCTGGGAAACACCAACATGGCTAGAACCTGGCATAAAGACTAAATAACGGGAAGGCAGCGTGATATCGGTCGTTAGGCGTGCGCCCTTGGTGCCCAGCGGATCTTTAACCACTTGCACCATAATGTCTTGCCCTTGACGGACTAACTCGGCGATATCACGAACAACGAAATGGCCTTTCTCAACATCGGCGACACACTCAGTGTGCGGTACTATGTCGGACGCATGTAAAAAAGCCGCTTTATCTAAGCCAATATCGACAAAGGCGGCTTGCATACCGGGTAACACACGGCTGATTTTACCTTTGTAAATATTCCCCACTAAACCCCGTTTCATCCGGCGTTCAATATGGACTTCTTGCAGCACACCATGCTCAACTAAAGCAACGCGCGCCTCAGATGGAGTTACGTTGATCAGTAATTCTGAACCCATCTTGCGCTGTATTTTATTTGGATTTAAGCGACTGGTATTCACGACTCACCCCATTCGGGAAACTAGATTAATTAATCGAAGTTACAAACTCTCTAAGCATGAAAACCGAATAAAGGAACAAGGTCAACGTCATTGGAGTACTCGATTCAGAGCCCTAAACGCCAATAAGGTTCATTCTAACCTCAAGCCAAAATCGCAATATAAGCAACCAGCAGCAGTTAAATAAAGCCAACTTCGGCTAACAACTCACGCGTTTCAACCAGAGGTAAACCTACAACGCCAGAATAACTGCCTTCAATTGCAGCCACAAAACACCCGCCGAGCCCTTGAATGCCATAACTGCCCGCCTTATCCATGGGCTCTTTTGAAGCCACATAAGCCTCAATGTCAGCTGCCGATAAAGCGCAAAAACGCACTTGTGTTTCGACTAAGCGCACTGAAGTTTTTAAGGTTGAGTCAGACTCGCCTGCTTTGTAGGTCAGTGCCACAGCCGTCATCACAGTATGCGTTCGGCCAGACAGTTTACTGAGCGTTTGCTTAGCATCGGCCACATCCAGCGGTTTACCTAATATTTGATTTTCAAGCACTACGATAGTATCAGAACCTAATACAGCAGGCTGTGACATATCTGCGCATAATGCCAGTCCAGCTTGGGCTTTTTCAGCAGCTAAACGTCGTACATAATCCCTTGGCGCTTCGCCCTGTTGCACAGTTTCATCAATATCCGGTGCCACTTGCGTGAAACTAAACTCAGGACGACCGAATCCAATCTGTGCCAATAATTCTTTGCGACGTGGCGAAGTTGAAGCTAAAACTAAATCCACAGTTAACGAACCTTATAATGACGTCGAACCCGACGTAAAATCCAAAATATCCAAGGCCAGATCACTAATCCTGAAATCGCAGGTAAAAATAGATCCGTTTTGAAAACAGCCTCTTGCATCACAAATTCAACCCAGTAAATCACTAAGTGATAAATACAAATCAGTAGCATGATCACTAACGACTGCTGCCATTGAGGGAAGTTTCGCAAACGCTGGCAATGCAAGATAGCGATATAAATAACCAAAGACATGGCTAAAGAGCGCACACCTAAGGTGGCTCCCAATAAAATATCTAATACTAGGCCTAAAACCCATGCGGTTAAGATGTTGTATCTGTGAGGTAATGCGATAGACCAATAGAGAACAATCATTAATAGCCAGTCTGGACGCCAAGCATCAATAGCACTTGGCAAAGGCATGATCTGGCTGATCACGCCAATAAATAATGTCACCCAAACAATAAAGCGCCCATTGGCGGCCTGAAAACTCATTAATGCACCTCAGCCACAGGAGGAGTGGTTTCCGTTGACGGTTTGGTCGCAGGCGCGGTCACAGGTTTAGAAGCCTCTGCTGGCGTGACACTTCCGCCAGCAGGAACAGCGCTATCTGCTTTTGGTACATTATCGCTCGATGAATGATCCGCAGCAGGCACGGTAGGCTGACTCGGTAAAGTCACACCAGAATCGGGGGATGGCCAAATCAACAATAAATAACGAATACGATCTAAAGCCGCTAAAGGCTGGGCGGTAACTCGAGCGTAACTTTGACCATCTTCAGTCAACACTTCCATTACCCGCGCGACCGGATAACCTTCCGGGAAACGATTCCCTAAACCTGAGGTGACCAGCAAATCGCCGACACGAATGTCGGTACTCTTGGCCACATGGCGCAGCTCTATTTCATCTAACTCACCCGTACCATTGGCAACAAGGCGCACATCATTACGGGTGATACGCACAGGTAATCCGTGTGATACATCGGAGAGCAATAGCACCCTACTGGTCATTTCACTGACTTGTACCACTTGGCCAACAACCCCTTGGGCGTCGACCACAGGCTGCCCAACAAATACACCACTGCGTGAACCATGGTTTAACACCGCATAGTGATGGAAAGGATCGCTAGCAACCTCCAATACTTCAGCCACCATTTTGCGCGAATCAAGGTAGGCTGGTGAGCCCAACAGTGCGCGTAAACGTTCATTTTCTTGGCGTAAGTGTTCGAAACGCTGTAAGCGTTCACTCATCAGCAATTGCTGCCTGAGCAGCTCTTTATTCTGCAACGCTAACATATTGCGGGTGGCAAAACTTTCAGACGACCAGTCAAGCGCAACACCGGGCACGCTCGCTAAGTACTGCAATGGACTAAAAAAAGAGGATAACGATTGCCGTACAGGATCGAGGCGATGATTAGCCACGAGCAAAGCCACCGACAAAATAATTGCCAGTGTCAGACGGAATTGGTTTGAAATACCACGAACAAAAATTGGCTTCATAGGAAAGCTAAGGCGGTGATTAACCGCCCCATACCGAAGTTAAATTAGGTTTCTTCGGAGAACAGATCGCCGCCGTGCATATCAATCATTTCGAGGGCTTTACCACCGCCACGTGCTACGCAGGTCAATGGATCGTCCGCCACCATTACAGGAATTCCGGTTTCTTGCATTAATAAACGGTCTAAATCACGCAATAAAGCGCCGCCGCCAGTTAACACCATACCGCGCTCAGAAATATCTGAAGCTAATTCTGGTGGAGATTGTTCTAACGCCACCATCACAGCACTTACGATGCCAGATAATGGCTCTTGTAAGGCTTCTAAAATTTCATTGCTGTTCAGTGTAAAGCTACGAGGTACACCTTCTGCCAAATTACGGCCGCGGACTTCGATCTCTAGCACTTCATCGCCAGGATAAGCAGTGCCGATAGTGTGCTTGATACGCTCAGCCGTGGCTTCACCAATCAAGCTCCCGTAATTACGGCGGACATAGTTGATAATCGCATCATCAAACTTATCACCGCCGATACGTACCGAAGACGAATACACTACACCATTAAGTGAAATAATCGCGACTTCAGTGGTACCACCACCGATATCCACCACCATAGAGCCGGTCGCTTCAGATACGGGTAAACCCGCACCAATCGCAGCTGCCATTGGTTCTTCAATTAAATACACTTCGCGAGCACCAGCGCCCATGGCTGATTCACGAATAGCACGGCGTTCTACTTGAGTGGCACCAACGGGCACACACACAAGCACGCGTGGACTTGGACGAAAAAAGCTATTGTTGTGCACTTGTTTAATAAAGTGCTGCAACATTTTCTCCGTCACATAAAAATCTGCAATAACACCGTCCTTCATTGGGCGGATAGCTTGGATATTGCCAGGCGTTCTGCCTAGCATTTGTTTAGCTTCTGTGCCGACCGCGGCAACAGATTTCTGACCGGAGCCACTACGCTCACCACGTATAGCAACAACAGAAGGCTCATTGAGGACTATGCCTTCGCCACGAACATAAATTAATGTGTTAGCTGTACCCAAATCGATCGATAGATCATTAGAAAAAATGCCGCGTAGCTTCTTAAACATGTAACTAGCCTGTATTCTGTGGAGTCAGAAGAAAAGAAAAATCAGCTAACTTTATCAATGCCACCCTGATTCCACAAGACCGAGGAGGTTAACAATCGCTAATGAAGTGATTTTTTTTCAAATCGCCACGTAAAAAACAGTATTTAAGCGGAAAATACTGTTTATTGACGAAAATATCAGCAACAAAAAACGAGTGAACATACAATTCAGCAACAAATATAAAACTAAGGCATTGCATTTAGAATCTGTTACAAGCGTTTTCGTCGACTTCCAATAAGTGAAATGGCAGCCCATTTCAAGGGAAAGCCTGAGTTCAATTTAATGAGAGAAATAACTCAGATTAGTTTACCTCACGCCAATAGATTATTTTGTCATGCCCTCGATAACGACCAAAATACGCACTTGCCCGCGGTTCAGTGACCGCTGTTGGCGATACGCCATTCCAATTCCAGTACCATTCTAGCCATGTCGGCACATCCAAGGGCGCCGTCACTTGGCCGCGGTATGGCAACCCACTTGTTGTAACGGCTTGCCAGAGTAACTCAAATTGGCCAGCTTGGAATGTTGCAGTCCCGCCAGAACGCACAACACTTTGTCCCGCCACTAAGTCGGGATCAAAATTGTAACCAAGAGCGGAATGATCAACCTGCGAACCCAAAGCATACACTGCCGTTGTGCAGTTATCGGCAGTATTTAAGGCCCAGCTGCTGCCATTCCAAAATTCGGCCCGTGTCGGCATACGCAGTATTTCCGTCTCAGGACCATAGGTGTTATCCATCACTACACGGCCATGACGAAGGGTTTGAGTGCTGATTTTCTTAGCATTACAGTTAGTGCAAGTACCTGTTGATGCCGCATCCATGTCTGGTGAGGCCACATAGCTGTAAAGCCCATTCGGCCGAGGATCGTTATCCATCAATTGCACGCCAATATCGAGCAGCTCAAAGGGGCCATCCTGATACAGATTCGTCGCCACATTTGGGGTCACCCGACTAAAGTTAGCTTGGTAAGAAGCATCGACCGTCGCCACACCTTGATTCCAACTATCAGCCTTTATAGGTAAGGCACTTAAGCGACTCTGTAAATCAACACCATTATTGTTGTTTTCTCCCACCAGTTTTGCCGTGGCAAGGGAAAATGGCGGGAAATAGTTTTTCGTTATATCCCCCGCGATATTTAAAGCACTGAGCTCCATCGACATAGGGAACAGCTGATCCATATAGCTAAAGCCGCCACAGGCAGGTATGACCGATACGTTACTGATTAAAAATCTATCGGGCACAAAACGGCCAATATTAGCTGAATATCCAATTGGAATATTTAAGCTGCTTGCCGTCCCTAAATAATTTGGGCTAGCCTGCGCTGCAATTTGGAATACTCCAACTTCGCTGATGGTCTGATTGCTGATGGTATTGAGATTATTGGCCTGCGCCGAGTGGCTGTAGGATGCCACGCCTAACGCCCCATCAAGTCCGCCGTTGGCAATGCTTGGCGCAACGACTTTACTGGCAAGCTTCATCTGCGCATCACTAAAGTTAGGCGTGGGTAAGTTGCCCGAACAAAAGTCCGGATCGCCATCTTTTTCCCATGCCATCGCTTGTACTGTCATGCCAAAGGTTTGACCCGCTTTACGATAAACATTACACGTCATATTCGCGTTTGAGCAGCTAGCATTGGCATCTACAGACTTAACACACAATCCCGCTGGTACGCTGACAAATTGGTCTGAACCTGCCATGACTAAGCCCTGTTCATCACCTGTCCCTGTATATTTTGCATCTAGTTGTAATTTACCTGCATCAGGGTAATTGACTGAAATGCTTGCTTGTCCGTTGGTATCAAACAGCAGGTTCACCGCCGTAGGCGAGGCACTCGAGGTGCCAATTACCATATTGTTGATGGTGACGGCTTTAGGCGAGATAGGCGCGCTTGGCGTTTGGTAACTGCTCCAGAAATTCAGCGTTTTGGTCTGGCTTTGGAAGCTTGGGACACACTGCTTCGTCACATCGGATTTTTTCACCGCTTTGACTAACACTTGCTCGGGGCGATTCGCACGCTTATCGGGTACATCGAATACAAAACCACTGTCGGCAAAGGTGAGTGAACAATTGTTTTCACTCAAACCACCATTACCAATACGGCAAAGGGTTTTGCTTAATGGTTTAGTGGTGGGATTAGAGCCCTTCACGCCTAAAGTCACTACACCAGGAGTATTTCGCCTCAGTTGCAGTTGCGCCGTGCCACCGCTAAAGCTCACTTGATTACCGCCAACCCATACGCCATCTGCCGCAGAATCAGGTAATAAGGTTGCGCTAAGAGGTGCAGTAAAGAGTTGACTACAATTGGCATTGGCACAGGCTCTAATCGTTACCGTCTCAGCATTACAGGTCAGACCTTGACCCGTATGATCAAACTCAAAATGATCGATCTGAGCACCAATAGGATTTGATTTTAAAGCACAAATTTGCACGTTATCGATTTCGTGGTTGTTATTTGAGCCCCCCGTTGAGCCCGTTAAAGACAATAAAAAATCACTTGGAATGGCCGCCTGACCATTTTGTGCTGCGGCGTTAAATGCGGGAACTAAAGTCACAAAACCCGAACCTGTATTACGCTCAATTTTCACAATAGATTGATTCGCGGCTTGCGAATCAATTGTGATTTTATACCTGTGCGCAGGCGACACATTATTGCCGTCTACCGCAGGCGATAAGCAACTACCGTTCGTATTAGTAGTGCCATTACTACAAGCGCCGCGTAAATAATTATATCCTGACGTGCCGACACCCGAACCGCGAACCGCAACGGACTGGCGTCGCTGGCCGACATTAGAACTACCGCCTTCACCGGAGAAGTTACCGAACTCATCAATACCAAACCCAAGCCAACCACCCGCGAACCCATTAATACCAGGTTTATAACCGTAACCCAATGGACCGCCAAAGGCGCCAGGCTGCGGCGTTATAGAAGCATCCGATAACACTACCGCAATGCCGTCGGCACCATTGCCACCATAGGCATAGTGATCAAACTGGATCTCCACTAAGTTAGCTTTTCCAGGAAAGAGTCTTTGATAGGTAGATGCCGTAGATTGGTCAGATTTAGCTTCGGTTAAGCGTAATCGACCGCCTTGGATAGAAGGGGTAAATCCTCCACTACTTTTAGAAACAACCCAGTCATTACTCAAAGTGCTTTGGGAGAAATTATCGTTAAAGCATTGTAAAACAGGTGCAGGATTACAATTTGGAACAACATCAATCTTTGCTGCATTATCGTCAAATTTAATACTACTATTGCCACCTAAACTAATATTTCTAGCAGTAATAGCTCCTTCCAAAGAGGAACTCCCCTCTAGCACCGCATTCCCTTCAGCAACAACATAGGATTTAAGATATGCCCCTCCATTGAGAGTGAAATTTGAGTAGCTATAAATGAGAAATTTTTCTGGTTGCCCAACTGTGTTTAAGTTGTAATGCCTATAGTTATTTTTAATAAAAAATGACACGGTACCAGTTGATGGGAATACCAGAGTTACACCGTCATTAATAGATAAATTCTCAATCCAATATTGTCCAGCAGCCAGCTCAATACGGCCCGAAGTAGCAGTAAGCGACTTCATCTTATACACGCCATTATTGCTAACGAACCGAATTGTTTTATCTGAACCTCCATCAAGAACAATATTATTATACTCACCTTCAGTTACATTAATTCGCGTATTATCCCACGTGGGGGGCCCAACATTGTCAGGGCTTGAAGAAGTGCACTGAGAAAAATCAACACGATTAGAAGGTAAAGTTGCAATATAGTCTCCAGAACGACACCAACGATAAGAGTTGTTAGATGTTACACACAAATTGTCAAAGCTGTTTCCTCCTTGAAAATAGTTATAAGTTGGCAAGTCACTATACCAACGACCTGCATTATTAGGGGCATTGTATAAATAAGAACTGTTGAAGGTAATTGAACCGTTTCTATCGTAATTGTTTACACCTTCTATAAAGGTTTTAGTCCAATCTGCTTTTGCCAAATGGGATGTAAATGCCGTGATTAGGAGTAAAAGGATTAATGGGAATTTGGCCATTATTTTGTTAAATACCATTTTTGATAACTTAGTTCCCACGGGCTTCTACCTCAACTTGTCGGCTAACACGGGTCTCGCCGCTTTCACATACCGCTTTACTGTTGATTCGATATTGGGTGGTGGTACCTACCGCATAGGCTTTGCACGTCAAGGTCACAGTGCAGGCATGGAAACCTGTTACATTAGGAGGATTCCAAGTGCTCGTTGCAGGGCAAATGCCAACTGAACCATTTAATGGGAATAATGTTGCCAATGCGGCATCGGCGCCACTGTTCGCAGCGGCGAAGGCTCGCGTGCCCCACACTTCTTGGGTTAATCCAGTATCCCCGTCTTCCACTATATTGATCAGAGCTGACGCCAGTAGAAACATCACAGTGATCACAAATACGCCAATAATCAATGCACTGCCGTGTTGACGCGCAGGCAGAGCGTGAGAGGACGATCTTGATAGTGATGATCTGGATGCTGAGTTACGCCCTACCGAGCGACAATGTGAATTAAGGGACATTGATCACCTGCACTTGATGTCGATATTGGAACGTCTCACCATTTACATTAAACCGCAGTTGTAAATGCACCATAGCATTATTCACTAGGCTAGATGGCGTTAAAATCAGCGGTAAATCAGCACCATTATTTAAAACATTTGCCACACTTTGCGCCATTAGCACGCCCGTGCCCATAGTGGCAGGCATAGCGGCAGGATTTGGCTGAACGGCATTAAAGTTATAACCAGCATAACGCAATAATTGTAATTCATTGCCGCTTGGCCCCTTTTCAAAGCAATAGCTCACTGGACTCGAACCAAAATAGATCCTTTGCCGTGGTGATGCTTCTGCAAAACGTGTTGGCGCAGTAAAAGTCAGCGTCACTTGATGCTCCAAAGGGGAAGGCGCAGTAGCAATCGTTTTAACCTGCGCTCGCTTTTGTCTCGCGCTGCTATACACATCGGCATCAATCAAGGGATAGATCCAAGCGAATTGATTCACACGAATCGCACTCACCGTATTATCTAGAATAACTATCCCAGTGCTCGCGGCAGCAGCAGGCACAATTGGCATGGTTAGATAAGTCGTGCTGGCTTCGATAGGCACAAATTCAATACATTGATAGGTTAGCGAATCGGTATTAACTCGCAGGCTATTAGGCAAGGCACTACGCAACTCACGGGTCACTCGCTCAACAGCAAAACGGCTCTGACTTAGCACTTGATCGACTGAACTCGACTCAACAAAAATCCGCGTACCAAAAATAATAAAACTACTTACCCCGACCACGAGAATCCCCAGAATCAAGATAACAGTGACCATCTCGACCAAGGTAAAACCTAGTGTGGATTTTTTATTAACCGTAGATAAAGGTGAGGCCATCAGTAATTACTCCTCACCATATTGTAAGTAATCACTTCGTTGTCGGGCGTAGTCACATTAATCGTCACTAGCTTAGTATTGGACACTGCGCCATAGGCAACTGTGACGCTTAAGCGATAGTTAGGATAAGCATTTGCATAGGTTTGGGTCGAATTGAGCATAGTCGCGGTTTCATTTAAGCCGTTGTAATCATCCACATCGTTAAAGTTGTTTCGACTCTCACCGAACTCAGGGCCTAATGACGTTGAACAATTACTCCCTAGCGGACTACCACAGGCTGGCGTGCCACCATTGGCATTGGTGTTTTGATCGTAACGTTTACCCCAGATTTCATTCATCACCGAATGTGCAAGCTCAGCACTGCGTACTCTATGTAAGGTACTGGCCGCACGATCAGCTTGGGGGAATAACATGCTGGTTAGCATCACTATTGCAATGCCAATCACCAGCATGCCAATCACTAATTCGATAAGGGTAAAACCCTTCTGTGGTTTGGCTTTTTTGGATGCTTTTACTGATACTTTGCCCAATAGCAACCGAGGATTAATTCGCATAAATATAGCCCTCGGAGGATATATTAATCATCACAGTGTCATTTGCGGTCACGCGAATACAATCACCATTACAGCTTGGAAAAAGTCGGCCATTGATATCGAAATCAAGGGTAAAGTTGCTGCTGTTAGTGCTCACTAGCACTAATTGAGCACCACCTTGAAAAGCTTGGGTATAAAGCGGGTTTGGCGATAATGCGGTACCAGAACAAACCGCCCCATTTCGGGCAGAGAATTGACTCACTTGATAACCAGTGCCAGAGACGGTTACACGAAAACACCTGTCGGTATTATTGAGCGCTTTTTGCTGTACTTGACGCAGCTCGCTAATGAACTCATTGCGCAAGCTATAAGCACTGTAGGAAGACTGAGTAAACAGGCGTGGCAGTACAACCACAGCAAGAATTGAAATCAAGATGATGGTCGTTACTAATTCTACTAAAGTAAATCCGGCCTGTTTTGACATAGAGAATTTAAGCATCACTCGCGTTAATTGCTGATTTCATGTACTAGGTTCAGTTTCTGCCAACGATATGATTAACGCAAATAAATGTCGGAAAACCCTTGGCTGGCTCATTTATTTAACATCATGCAAGAACCGTATTTTATCTAAAAAAAAGGCCTGCTAGGCAGGCCTTCTAATTAAGTAAAACTAACATTTATCGGCAGTAGGTAATGCTGTATATATTGGTTGAGTGCCTTTTACTGTCGGAGCAACATAACTGAATTTACAAGTAGCTGGTGCCCCACGCTGATAGAAAGTGACCCCCCCAGCAGGCGTAGTTGCAGTAGTAGTATCTATAATCCACTCGTTTGTTCCAGTAACAGTCGGAGTTGTACCTACATCAAAAGTGATATCTAATATTGCTTGGATGTCAGCTTGAGTTGCTTTAACGTAACCAAAAACTCCAATAACATCATCAGTACCATCACCGTTTAAGTCAATATTCTTAGTAGTTCCACCATTATTACCCTCCTCTCCTTGAAGAGCTGCTTTTGAATACAACAAAGTGTTACCTCCTTGCAAGGAGGCTTTCAAACCATTTAGAGCAGAAAGACGGGCATCACCTTGCAAATTAATAAACTTAGGCGCGGCGGTAACAGCCAAAATCCCTAAAATAATAATAACAACTACTAATTCAATTAATGTAAAACCACTTTGCTTTTTCATTCTGTAAGACTCCATTAACACGCGGTAGCTACAACTGAATACACAGGTAATGTAGTGCTAGTTGCAGGTGTATATTCTAAACGGCAAGCGTCAGTGTCTTTCTTTCCCTTAGGAACAATAATGAAAGATGTTGCACTCTTATACACGACACCAAAATCATTCACTGTACCTACAGTATCTGTCGCCAATGCATCAAATTTCATATCCAAGGCATTTTCAAGGTTAGTTTTCACAGCAGCAGAACTCGTAGCACTATTGAGATAACCATAATCAGTCGTGACATCAACACCTGTTGCAATAGTTACAGTCTGACCTGTGGCTTTTTCTTTACCAGCTAGAGCAGCCTTTGAATAAATCAGAGTATTCGCACCTTGTAAGGCGGCTTTAACACCCTCAACTGTCGATTTACGTGCATCAGATTGAAGATTGATAAACTTAGGTGCCGCTGTGACAGCAAGAATACCTAAGATGATGATCACTACTACTAATTCTATTAAGGTAAAACCTTGTTGTCTTTTCATTCTTAATTACCTATTCAATAACTTTACAAAAAAGTTGATTAACTTAAGCATGACGCTTTAGTTTCTATGGTACAAATGGCGTTTGGGTGAAGCTTAATACTCTGCCTGTGCCTGGGTTATACACTATTCCCTTAGCACCTACCGTTGTTAAATCAGGGGCAGGAGTGGGTACACCATTCGTTTGATTTAGCACCAGTGAAGCCACTTGGTGATAAACACATAAATCTAAACCTGCGACGACTGCACCAGTAATTGAGTTAGCACTGCCGCCTGCGGCGTTAATAACACGAGCGGTATAACGTTGATTACGTGCATCTTGGTTAAATAATACGTTACGTGGAGCACTCTGCAACACAGTGTTAAACACTTCTTGGCAACTGGCATTTGTCATAGCTGTCGCACTGGTTACTGAAGTTCCCGTTGGATAGCCAAAACGTGTATCGACATTTACTGTGTTACCGTCGAGGATAACACTGCTATTTTGACGCCCATCGACTTCCCACTGAGAACGCACAAAGCTGACTGCAGTCGATAAACCACCCGCAACACCGTCAACACTGGCATCTTCAGCATCATCGGTGACATTTAAGAATCGTGGGATCGCAGTTGCGGCGAGTAAACCCAAAATCACAATCACAATCACAAGTTCGATTAATGAGAACCCTGTTTGCTTAGTTTTCATATATATGTCCCCAGACCTCAGAAATTTTATTCTAACAGTTAAATCAATTTTAAAAAGCCATTGAGTTAACAATATTTTACGGAGCAGTCAAAAAAATGACCCTGCCAGAGTTCAGTTGATAGCCTAAACTATCGCCATTTTTAGACCGATAGTGGCAGCTATTATCCTTAGCCAAATAATCCGCCTCTAGACCTAAATTATCAGTTTCAGCGCCCATTAACTGTTGCCACAAATCTTGGCAGCCTTGATCATTTAGGTGCTTAGGTTGTGGCCATCCTAAATCATTGATATCGACAACACTCGACTCAGTTTCTAGGGAGGGATTATCAAATACCTCCCAGTTCAACTGCAATTGCGCCGGCTTACCCAAAGACAACCACTGGGAACGCACCATCACCAGCACATTTAAAAAACGGGCGTGTTCCACTTCCAATCCACGAGCCGCTATTTGCGGTAGCGTAAAAAAATACTTAGCTCCGATCACCGCCATGATAACCAATACAATTCCAATGGCGATCATACGTCCATAGATACGTAATAGATCGCTTTCAGCCTTTTGCTGAGTCTGCATTTAACCTCAGTCCCACGTATAAGATAGGAAATAAATATTATCCATATCGCTTACTTACCACCTTTGACCACATTGAGCATATCCCACATTGGTAGGTATATCCCCAAGGCCAACACTAAGACAATCACGGCCACAAAACCGATCAAAATTGGCTCCAATTTCGCGGTGAGGTTCTTTAAATCATAGTCTACTTCACCCTCATAGAAATCTGCCGCATCATTGAGTAATTGATCGATTTGCCCCGTTTCTTCCCCCACAGCCACCATTTGCAGCACTAGTGGCGTAAATAACTTGCTCTGATTCGATACCCTCAGCATAGAGTCGCCAGACTCTATGCCACGGCGCATACCGACTATCTTGTCGTGCATGTAGGCATTATCTACCGCGTCGGCCACTAAACTTAAGGCCTGCGTCATCGGTACGCCCGCACTGAGCATCATAGAGAAACTGCGACAATAACGGGCTAACGTCGAACGCTCAATAATCGACCCTACGGCGGGAATGTGTAACTTCCACTTATCCCACTGCTTCTCGCCTTTTTCCGTATGGTGCCAGTAACGAATGCCAATAATAGTGCCAATCAGCGCCACCAACATCAGCGCCCAATAATTCACGAATAGATTTGATGTACCAATCAACACTTTTGTCGCCCACGGCAAGTCGGCGCCAAAGCGAGAAAACATCTCGGCAAACTTAGGGATCACCATGATATTGAGGATCACCATAGCGAGCGCAATCGCAATCAATACAAACATGGGATAACGCATGGCCGATTTAATTCGTCGCCGCGTCTCTTGCTCACGCTCGATATAACCTGAAAGTTGAATGAAGGCATCTTCTAACTTACCCGTGTTCTCCCCCACGTGCACCATAGAAACAAACAAAGAATCAAACACATCGGGATGTTGATTCATGGATGATGACAAGGGTCGCCCTGCGGTGAGCTGCTCAGAAATATCATTAAGCGCATCTTTCATTCGCTGGGAATGCGCCGTTTCAGATAAGCCTGCAATCGCCCGCAAAATAGGAATGCCAGAACGGGTCAAGGAGTACATTTGTCGAGTAAAAATCTGTAATTCTTCTAACGCGACTTTGCCACCAAATAACTTAGTCAGTGAGAACGACTTAGCCACTTTGGCGACTTTGACTTCAAGGGGGATAATGCCACGCGCCAATAGCATGTCAGCAGCGGCACTTTCCGACGCGGCATCCAATTGTCCCGTAACGGATTGACCTTGATCACTGCGTCCACGGTATTGATAAATTGGCATAATTACGCCTCAACGCCTTGTTGGCTAATAATATCCTTCGACAAAGGTATCTGAGATTCACTCACGTCTTCCACCAACTTAGCAACCTCTTCAATCGTCGTCATGCCTTCGCTCAGATATTGCAAAGCAGACTCTGCGAGTGGGGTGAAGTTAGGGCTCTGCAACGCGGCTCTGGCAAAATCCTGCGGATTACCAGTACGCATAGCATCGATCATCTTTTCATCTAGCTCGAGAATTTCAAAAATACCGATCCGACCGCGATAACCACTGCCATTACAACTCTGGCAACCAGTACCGATTCTAAAGTTTGCATGGGTAAAATCTTTGCGGCTCACACTACTTAACCAGGCTTTTTCCTGCGGTGTTGGTTGATACTCTACCCCACAGTTATGGCAGACACGGCGCACTAAACGCTGGGCAATAATCACCCTTAAGGCACTAGCAACTAAATAACTCGCAGCGCCCATATCGAGTAAACGTAGCGCACTGGTGACCGCATCGTTGGTATGCAAGGTCGATAGCACAAAGTGACCCGTTAATGCGCCCCTAAGACCAATCTCCACGGTTTCTTGGTCACGCATTTCCCCCACCATGATGATATCAGGGTCTTGACGCAAGGTGGTGCGTAATACATTTGAAAAGTTTAAGCCAATCTTATGGTTAACTTGTACTTGGTTGATCCGCGGCAATTGATATTCGACCGGATCTTCCACCGTGATGATCTTACGGTCGGCGGTATTGAGCTCGCTCAAAATACCGTACAAGGTGGTCGTTTTGCCGCTACCCGTTGGACCGGTGACCAGTAGCATGCCGTGGGGACGTTTAATCTGTTTACGAATACGCGCCAAAATAGCAGGCGGCATACCGGTTTCGTTTAAGGTCAATAAACCCGCCGATTGATCGAGTAAACGCATCACCACAGATTCGCCGTGGTAAATCGGCATAGTCGACATACGCACATCGATATGATGACCTTTGATTTCCATATGGAAACGACCATCCTGCGGCAAACGTTTCTCGGAAATATCGAGACCCGCCATCAACTTAAGTCGCAATACTAAAGCGGCAGCAATATTAACTTCATTCAGAATCGTTTCATGTAGCTGACCATCGATACGCTGGCGAATACGTAAGGCTTTATCACCGGGTTCGATATGAATATCCGAGGCGCGCATTTGCACCGCATCTTCAAAAATCGACTGCAGCAACTTAACCACTGTGGTTTCATTGTCACTGTCACCCGACGTGAGGCTGGCTAAATCGAACATCTCATCGGCGGCGTATTCTTCTTCGAGCTTACCGGCGATCTGAGCAATTTGGTCTGTACGGCGATATAAGTTATCAAACGCTTGCAGCAGTTGCTGCTCGGGCGCTACCGCTAACTTCAAACGCTTAGGCGCGATAAGCATTTCGAGGTGGTCGAGTGCCTGCAAATCCGCGGGGTCGCTCATTGCAACCAATACGCTATCGCCCCGGTCTTCAACCGCTAAAGCGCGGAAACGTCGTGCTTGCACCTCAGGAATAAGATGCACCACTTCCGCAGGGATAGGCATTTTACTGATATCCAGCAAAGGCACATTCAATTGTTGCGACAAGAACTGCAGTAACTGATGTTCGGTAATCGATTGCAGATCAATGAGGGTTCGGCCCAGTTTTTTGCCCGTATTGCGCTGCTCGGCCAACGCCTGTTGCAACTGCGCTTCAGTAATAATGGTTTCCTGAACTAACAGATCGCCCAAACGCATTTTTAATCTGGGTTTCATTGGCTATCTCCTAGCTGAGTCAAACGTTGTTCAATAAAGGCACTCGCCTGCGCCGATAAGCCTCTATGGCCTAAAGCAGTCCGATAGGCTTGGCGTGCTTGGGGAAATTGCTGCTGCGAATCGAGCGCATAGGCCAGCCCCATCCACCATTTAGCCTGTTGAGGTTCTTGTTGCAATAATTGTCTATAGGCTTGTTCTGACAACGAAAACTGTCCTAGCTTTTGCGCCAAATCCGATTGTGCCATCCACTTTTGTCTCGCCAGCGAATGCGTGTCAGGTATGTTGGCTAACGTCACTAATGCGAGATCAGCCTGACCAGAGGCTTGCTGAACCCGAGCAAGCAATAAGGCAAAGTCTAACTGCTGTGGGAATAACAGCATGCCTTGCTGTAGCACTTCACTGGCTTTGGCTAATTGACCTTGCCCATAATGCAGCGCAGCTAACTGCTTGCGCGCTTCATGCATACTGGGATCAAAGCCTAATGTTTGCTCATAATAACTAATGGCATCTTTGAGTTTGCCATCCCTTTCAGCCTCACTCGCTAAGGTGAACCGCTTCTGCGCCAGCTGCTTTGAGGTCAACTTCACCTCAGTAATCGCCATTTGCCCTTGGGGCGTGAGTCGATTAGTGCCTGCATCTGCTTTAACTTCTTGTACTTTAAGCTCATTGCTCGCGTTAAGTTCATTATCGGCGGCAACACTGGCACGTTCTGACATCATTAATGCAGAGGGTGCGGCAGCAGTGACCTCGGCGCTTCGCACACTCGATGTCACACGATTTGACTGTGAATGGCTTGGCTCGCTTGACGTATCGACTAGGTCATCTGCGAGTGCTGAGCTCTCATCTTGTTGCCGTTGTGACTCTTGTTCAACATCATGTTCTGATTCAAATTCTTGCGGCTGATTAAGTACAACGTCGTCGACACTGGGTTCAAGCTCTTCATTCTTAGTCGTAAACTCCTGCGTAGTCGCAACTTTAAGCGGTTCTTCGACGACTTCGACGCTTGCTGAAGGCTGTCTCGAGGTAATCTTGTCTACCTGCACAGGCTCGATTTGAGTCTGAGTAGATTCATTTTGCCCATTTGTTTGAGCCGAAATAGTCGCTTCAGCAGGCTTTGCCATGAAAAGTTGCCAGCCATAAACCAGAGCGCCACCGAGTAGCAATGACACACCACAGAGCAGCAGCCCGTTAAACGGAGTCCGCCTGCGAGCTAAATATTGCACCTGCGGTTGAGTTACGTTACTGAGTTCATGCCCCTGCTGACGCTTGTCGAGATCCTGCAGCATCTTGTTGATCACGCTCATACAACACCCCTGAAAAAGTGTTGTAATCCCAAGCCGAAAGCCACTGTCATCAAAGTGAAAAAAGGCAACCATTTCCACGATAATAATCGGCGAACACTTGCATCTTCGGTGTCTTGAATTGCGGCTTTAACGTGGGAGGTTTGCACACGAGTAGCGCCTTCGCCGAAACTCAATAACAAGGCTTTATGGGCAAGAATATTGATCAATCTGGGGATCCCTCGGGACGCATAAGCTATCTGACGTGTTTCCCGTGATGTAAAGAGTGGTTCGCCCGCACGCCCAGCGATAGCTAATCGGTGGCGAAGATAAGCGTCGGTTTCATCCCATGTTAGTGGGCGAAGGTTGTAGCTAAAAGTAATACGCTGTCTTAATTGCCTAAATTCTTGGCGTTTAAGCCTGTCATCGAGCTCGGGTTGCCCAAATAACACTACCTGTAATAATTTGCGTGTCTCGGTTTCCAGATTAGTGAATAACCGCAGCGCCTCAAGACTGTCGTCCGGCAATGCCTGCGCTTCATCGAGTACCAATACGATGGCGTGCCCGTGGGCGCTCAAGGCTAAAAGCTGCTGTTGAATAAGTCCAGTGAGTTGCTGCTGGTCGATATTGCTGGTGTATTTAAGGCCCAGCTCACTCGCTACCGCCCAGCGTAATTCAGCAGGAGTGAGATAAGGATTAGGCAAATATGCGCAATGAAACTGGCTCGGCAATTCGTTGATAAGCTTGCGGCAAATCAACGTTTTACCAGTCCCCACTTCCCCTGTCACCTTGATAAAGCCTTCGCCCGTTTGCAGCGCGGTTTGCAAGACTTGCAAGGCTTCCACATGTGGCGACAGGCCGAAAAAAAATCCGGTATTAGGTGTCAGTGAAAATGGAGGTTGGCTTAGGCCAAAATGCTTCTGATACATAGAAGCTTACTTTGTCTCCGGATACCAACGATCTAATAAGGTCTTAGAACGTTGCAGCTCCGTTTTCCAAGTATCGACACCGACTATCGTAGGTTTTAACAGAATAATAAGCTCGGTTTTCTTCTTCTGCTTACTACGGTTTTTAAACAATTCACCTAGGAAGGGAATATCACCCAACAAAGGCACTTGCGATACCACTTCGATGTTTTCACTCTTCATCAAACCACCAATCACCACCACATCACCGGAAGCCGCGCGGATGACAGTATCAGACTCACGAATTTCACTCTGAGCTAAGGGTAATTCAAGCAATTCATTACTCACTTTGATATTTTTTCTCTGCTCTTTTACATCGAT
Organism: Shewanella sp. DC2-4; assembly: GCF_013248875.1. NCBI lineage: Bacteria > Pseudomonadati > Pseudomonadota > Gammaproteobacteria > Alteromonadales > Shewanellaceae > Shewanella > Shewanella sp. DC2-4. Next base: position 3,856,484 of record NZ_JABRVR010000002.1, read on the forward strand.
AACAGATGGATGCACATGCAGTAACACATTGCCGTCACTATCAATTTGCGGCGTAACGTCTAAGGCTATGCCCGAGAAAAACGGCGTAAGCTCGACTTGCGGAGTCGTCACAGGTGTTGTTCCCGCAACTGTGGTCGAAGAAACGTCGGTGACAAAGTACTCATCGGAACCCACTTTAATTACGGCTTTTTGGTTATTCGATGCAGTGACCCTTGGGCTAGACAGTACATCTACATCACCTTGGGTATCTAATAGGTTGATCATAGTCGTAAAGTCAGAACCTTTAATGCTCAACGAGGTGACACCACCCATAGCCGAGGTGATTTTATCACTTAAACCTGAGCCCGCTGATGTACCAAAATTCACATTAGTATTGCCAACATGTCCCAGCACATTATCCCATTGGATACCTTGCTGATAACCATCGGATAATGTGACTTCGAGGATCTTCGCTTCTAAAATCACTTGGCGCTGCAAATGACTTTCTGCGGAATTTAAGAAAGTACGCACTTGGCGTAATTCACTAGGAAAAGCACGAATAGTCACTAAACCCGCCTGCGGCGTAACAACAACCTGACGACCGCCACCCGTTTCGCCGATTATCGAGGATAATGTCTCTTTCAACTCTCCCCAAAAATCTGTCTTAGTACGCGAACGGATAAAAGTACCGTTGCTACTATCGCTACCGCCATTACTACTCGAGTTATTGCCATTACTGCTGTTCGAGTTATTGTTATTATTCGAGCCGCTATTGTTTGAATTGTTATTGTTCGAATTACTGTTGGAATTATTGCTATCCGAAATCCGTCCTGAACTCACTGACGTCACAGATAAGCCATCGCGTTCCATGTAGAGATAATTCAGCGGAAACGTCTCGGTACGCATCCCAGCAGGAAACACTCTTAGGATGCGACCTTCGCGACTCACTTCGTAGCCGTAGATATCTTCAACCACTTGAATTGCTTCAGTTAACGTCACACCTTTAAGGGATAATGAAATCGTACCTTGCACGTCAGGATGTACGGCAACACTCAGCGGTGTACCTTGGACTAAGCTTGGAAAAAATACTTTAGCATCAACATCGTGGGCTGATACATCGAAACGACGCTCAGTTTCCAATGTGGGGGTCAAACCTGATAGCAATGCGCCTGAATTCAATTCCCGCTGAACCGCATCCGGCATAGTCGCAGGCGGTGGCGTCGTTGATGCCGTTGCCGTCGCCATTGAGGCCGCTAATTCCGCCTTACTCGCCTCCGGCTGTGGCCTATTTGTGGTCTGACACGCCACAAGGCAAAGTGAGAGCAGAGGTGTAAAGTATTTAATCGCTTTCATCTGAGGTGTATTCCCTATCTCTCTGTTATTGCTTGAAACAATGTCAATTTCCGTCCATCGGACAGCGATACATAAGTGGGGGTAATTTTAACAATACTCAGCCCCTGAACGCTGTCGCCAACAGACAATATCTTGTTATTTATCACAGCATAAGCCGTGTTTCCTGAGCTTACTATGCTGTTAAGTACAAGCGCCTGATCCTGCGTTTGACTCGCATGACCCTGCACAGCAAAGCCTTTACCGGGCAAAGTCGGGTCGCGCAGCGATTCAGCAGACACCATAGGGCTACTAACCAATAACAACACACTGATAATATAAGACTTATTTAGAAACACTGATAAAGTCCTTATTAATACTCAAGGTATAAAGTTCAATCTCAACGGTCGCTTTTGGATATTCCGCAACTTTATAGTCGAGACGCTTCCAATAAAGTTTATCTGGCATGGCCTCAACGGCTTCCACAAAGCGCAACACAGAAAAATAATCGCCCTCTAGACTCAAGCGAATACCATGGCTATATAGATTGAGTTTTTTATCTTCACCCACGGGTAATAAAGGGATGGGCGCTATCGACATAAACTTAATTAATTTAATCCCTTGCACTTGTCCTAGTAAATTACCCAGCAACTGCGGCATATAGTCTGCCGGCACCATATCCACCATCTGCTCATCGAGCTGGGCATCTAGGGCTTGATTCTGTTGCTGCAACAGCACTAAACGCTGTTGGTAATCTTGATTGGGATCTAACGCTAAACGTTGCTGATACAAGTCAACCTGCTGAGCCGAAATCGCGTTTTCCTGCTCTAAAGCTTTTAGCTGTTGTGAAACAGCCACATGGGTTTTCCACAGGGACTCTAAGGGTAAATAACTCAGCATTCCGACCACGGCCAGAATGGCGACTGAGATCAACACTCGCTCACGGCGACTTAGCGCATCAAACTGTTGTCCTAATTGGGCTAACTTTTGCTTCATTGCGCGGCTTCCTCCTTGTTATCGCTTTTCAAGGTAAAGGCCAAAGGTTTATCTTCACCGCGATCCATGCTCATCGACGAGAAAGCTTGCCCCTTTAAAGTCTGCGTAGTTTTAAGTTTGCCAATCCACTGCGGAATGCTTTGAGGATGGTCGGCAAAACCTTCGAACATAAAATCTTGCTCATTAATGACGATATGACTAAGCCAAACACTCGCATCCGACACGACGGCTAAATCTTTAAGAACTGGCGCAAAACCACGGCTGGTTAAGGAAGTCCTAAGACTCAATTCTCCCATGAGTAATTGCTTAAGCTCTAACTGTTGTTCCGCTAAATCGACTCGCGCAACAAGATCGGCATCGGGTTTACGCGCAGCAATTTGTGCTTCTAATGCCTGTTTTTGGGTATCGAATTGCTGCTTTTGTTGGGCAGCCAACTGCTGGGCCTGTTGTAACTCACTGACTTGCCAGTAGCTATAACCACCTAAAACCGCAAATAAGATCGCAAAAACCAAGGCGTAAGCACTTAAACGCGCAAAGGTTAATCTTTGCTTCGGGGGCAATAATGAAGGAGTGTAAAGATTGACTCGGTATTTAATCACTCAGTACCTCGATAAAATTCAGCAAAGGCTAATCCCGCCATTCGCGCGCCAACACAGCTTTTATCAATGACATTCACAGCTTGATTGAAGTTTGCCGAGACTAACTTAGCTAAAGTATCCACGGCACCATCGGCGAGGAGTTCGATAGAAGATACCGGAGCCTGTCTCAATTGACTTTCAAAATAATCCATAGAACGCTGAATTTCTAAGCTTAAATTGTCTGCCATGCCATAACTTAACTCATCCGCTTGAGTCTTATCCAATTGAGTAAATCCGCGCACGCGACGCTGCATATACAGCTGACCTTGCTTAACCACAGTCAGTAGCAATTCTTGACCGGGATTATGGCTCACCACCAGACGCGCTTGGTTGTCATCATTAAATAGGTTAGTTACGGCTAACTCTTCGATACTAATACCGAAAAGTTGTAAATCTTGTTCATGAATGGCCTGCACCATGCTCACTAACTTAGCTTTATCCACCACCACAACGTTGATTTTATTACTCGGAATGGGTGACTCAAAGTAATCCAAATGGATTTGCGGTACAGGTAGCGTGACCATGTCTTTAATTGACCATAGCAAGGCTTGGGATAATTCGACAGTATCGACATTCGGTTTATCGGTCAGCAGTAATTGATAAAGGCCTGAAGCCAAAATCAGCTGTAACTGTGCATTGGGAAAGGATTTAGCCACAGCAGCAAACGCCAATGACCAGTGCTCATCTTTCAGCTCAAAGGGTAACCACTGCTCAGCATTTTCTTTTTGGGCAGGTGCGTAAACCCATAATTTATCGGCGCAGACATAGACACCAAGGCTAGTCGGTTCTGTTCTCTTCTGCCAAAAGGCTAATCGACCTATAAGACTTTTTTCCATAAAGATGCCTATAACCAACTGAATTTAAAAGCTTGAGTAGTCTCTTTTGCACAAACTTCCTGTCACTCCACTCTCCAGTGCTCCTTGACCTATGACCTGCTCGATACAGAATAAAAAACGCAAACGTCATATTTTTGGCACTGGCTAGTTTAGCCGCAAATGCTCGTATTTTATAGATAAATACGTGAATAATAGGATCTATTTGTCTCTAAGACGACATTAATCACCCAAACACTGAACTTCCCTTACTTAGCCTCTATGGGTTCACTGAAATACATTCCCTGCGCTGCGCCAACACCGAGGATTTGCAGTGTCTGCCACTCTTCAAAGACTTCTACCCCTTCGGCGCAGACTTGTACTTCCGTTCGATATAAACCGCCAATCAAACTGCGAATAAATAATTGGTTTTCTGGTCGTAAATGAATATGACGCACAATGGATCTGTGTAACTTAATTAAATCAAAATGGCATTCGCGAATGTAATAAGTACCAACAACCTGCTGACCCACATGATCGACACATAATCTCGCGCCCATTTTACGGATCATATCTAATTTAGGCTGCAACTTTTCTTGATGTTGAATAACGATATCTTCAGACACTTCGAAAATCAGTCGCGTAGTTAGATGGCGATATTCTAATAGCGTCGTTTTTAGCCATTGAGTGAAGGCTCGGCTCATTAGCGAATCCAAACTCAGATTAATACTGTATATCTGCGGCGCTGATTTCTTAACTGTTTGAGCATTCGATACGCCGTCTGCTAATTCATTCGACAATAATAACAATACCCGCTCAATAATTTGCCGTTCAACCTGTGGCATTAAGCCACATTTATTCGCCATTGGAATAAACAGTGTGGCACGGATTAACGCCCCCTGATTATCCCGAGCCCGCGTAAATATCTCTTTATGGTGCTCATTACCATCTGAATCAATTATCGGCTGGCTAAAGGGGAAGAATCGCCTTTGCACTAACGCATTTTCTAAAAAACTACGCCAACGCACTGAGCCTTTGGCAAATTCTTCATCAATCGCGCCTTTGTCGTACATAAACCAATTACTATTACCCTGTAATTGTGCCGCCCTCAAAGCCATATCGGCTTCTTCAATTAACTGAGCCGCATTATCGCCTGCGGTAAAATAAGCGCATCCGAGGTGGAAAAAGTTATCGCTATTCTCAACATCAGGCAAAGGCTGGCTTAGACATATCTTGAGTAATTTGCTGGCAAATTGATCCGCTTCAATTAAGGAGATTTGCGGCACGACTATGGCAAATTGATTATGGGAACGACGGGCAAAAATACTATTAGCTTGAGTTTGCAGCAATTGACTTATTGCATTAACAGTCGAGTTTAATAGCTCTTTCGTCACTGCTTCACCTTGGGATTGCTGCAATAAATCCAGATCATCCATTTCTAATAAATAGATTACCCCATGGGCAAGCATAGCCTGATTATGACTAAGGGCGTCGAGACGATTATTCAAAAAGAGTCGGTTACCAATGCGCGTTTCCGCATCAAGAAAGGTATTAGAACGGATGAACTTGTCGAAACGCCCACGCTCCTTTTGTGCGTCCTGTAACTCTTCTAACAACTTAGTCAAAGCACGGTTAATCAGCCTTGGTTTACCATTTCCAGGGGTAGCGAGTGCTTGCTCATGCTTACCTTGCAGAATCAATCGACTGCGTAAGGCTAATTCTTCAATGCCATCGAGCTGCTGTGAAAACCATAAATAACCAAAACGCACTAAGGCAGCCACGGCTAAGATACCGACCAACAAAATCAGAATTTCATACCAACTGAAAGTGTAATGTTCAAAGGGCTGAGTCAAGGTTAACTGCATACGCAAGCCTGATGTCGGCTCTAGCACATGGTCATACACCATCGCATTTTGCGTAGAAAGGTTGCCTTCATAGGCAAATAACACTTCATCTTTCAAGGTCAACCGAAAATTAACGGCATTGTAAGCAAGCAGCATGGGCGGTAGCCAAGCCTCTAGCTCCCAATCAGGTTGGTGTTGGAACTGATCGACTAACATAGTTTCGAGTTCAGCTACTTTTTGCTGCTGAAATTTATAGGTCAGCTGCACGAAACTCATCATAGCGCTCAGCAAAAATACGAAGGCGATAGCGGCTAATGACATTAACCAAAAGCTGGTTAATTTTGTAGTTAACATTCGGGTGAATTTCATCTATCCGCTATCCTGCAGGATTATTATAATTATTTGTGCGATTTTAACAGGAGTACAACAAAGTTGTCCGTTGATTATTCAGTAGCATAACCTAAAAGGCAACTAAGACGCTGTGACTTTAATGTCCACTTAAAAACAAAAAAGAGGCTAATTAGCCTCTTTTTAATGTTTTTACCACTTTTAGCCTAGTCGGCGTATTTAGGTAAAGTGGTGATCGCAGCCACACCAGAGTCGATAGCCGCTTGTGCAACCGCACGGGCAACATTTGGCAATAAACGTGGGTCCATAGGTTTTGGCAGCACATATTCAGGGCCAAAACTCAGCGACGTCACATTAGGATAAGCCTTCAATACACTCGCAGGCACAGGCTCTTTCGCCAGTGATGCAATTGCATGAACTGCCGCAATTTTCATCTCATCATTAATGCAAGACGCACGCACATCCAATGCACCACGGAAAATAAACGGGAAACACAATACGTTATTCACTTGGTTTGGATAGTCGCTACGACCCGTACCCATGATCAAATCACTACGCGTTGCATGAGCAAGTGCAGGTTTGATTTCAGGATCTGGGTTAGAACACGCAAAAATCACTGGCTTATCGGCCATCAGCGCGACTTCTTCTGCACCAATGACGTCAGGACCTGATAGACCTAAAAATACGTCTGCGCCTTTAATAACATCAAGAAGCGTGCGTTTCTCGGTATCATTCGCAAATAGTGCTTTATATTCATTAAGATCTGTACGGCCAGAATGAATAACACCTTTAGTATCTAGCATGTAAATGTTGGCGCGATTCGCACCGCATTTTACCAGCATAGTCATACAAGCGATGGCAGCTGCACCCGCGCCCATACACACAAAAGTCGCGTCGCTGATCAACTTGCCTTGAATTTCCAGCGCATTGATCATACCCGCCGCAGTCACGATTGCGGTGCCGTGTTGATCATCATGGAATACAGGTACTTTACAACGAGCAATCAATTCACGTTCGATAACAAAGCATTCGGGCGCTTTAATATCTTCAAGATTGATACCACCAAAGGTGTCAGCAATCGCAGCAACAGTATTAATAAATTCCTCAGGCGTATTATGCGTAATCTCAATATCTGTCGAATCGATATTCGCAAAATGCTTGAACAATAATGCTTTACCTTCCATTACAGGTTTAGAAGCCAAAGGGCCCAAATTCCCTAAACCTAAGATAGCCGTACCATTGGTAATCACGGCAACCGTATTACCTTTATTGGTATAACGATACGCATTGTCAGGATCTGCAGCGATTTCGCGTACTGGCTCAGCCACACCGGGGCTATAAGCTAGGGCGAGATCGTGACTCGTTTCGGCGGGTTTGGTAAGGCAAACTGCGGTTTTGCCTGGTATGGGAAATTCATGATAATCGAGTGCTTGTTGACGAATATCTGACATTTTAAAATCCTGAAATGCGACATTTATAATTTATGAGAGTAAGACCTACCAACACACATCTAGTCTCACCAAAGGGTGATGTTAATAGTCTGGCTGGTCGGGGTAAGATACGCCAATAAGGGGAATTTATAAATAAGAGATTCATAAATTTCACTTTAGCCGCCAAATAGACCCTCTAAGCTTAGTTTTATAAACTTATCTCCTATAATAAAGCTGCATTTCTTAATATGTTTTGTAGGAAACAAACATATATTTTGTAGTTACTGCGCTAGTTGTAGCGACCTAATCTCAAAAATGTTGGTTAAATTACAATATATGGCGACTAGCATATTTATCTTATAGTTAATTGCTATAAATAAGTCGAATTATACACTTGAACTCTCAATACTGAATAAGTTGACTATTTATTGAGTGAAGTCGTACCAGCTAGATATGTAGAATAAGCGGAATAAAGAAAATCGACGAATAACAAAAAGCAAAAAGGCGCCATAGGCGCCTTTTCTAGAAACAATGCAATTGCAATTATTTCTTTGCAAGCACTGCAAAGCGCTTGTTGAATTTGTCGATACGACCGCCGGTATCAACAACTTTTTGTGTACCAGTGTAGAATGGGTGACAAGCACCACATACGTCTAAATGCAGATCTTTACCAGCAGTAGAGTTTACTTTGATAACGTTACCACAAGTACAGTTTGCAGTGATGATAGCGTATGTTGGGTGGATACCTGGTTTCATTGGGGTTACCTCAAAAGTGTAAGGCCATGTCGCTCTTCCAACCCGTAGTCGGACACCACATGCATGTTAATAACAATATGTTTAGGGCGCAGAATGGTACAGCATACCTACAAGGGATACAAGTAGATTATCTGAGCGTTTGCCGGTTAATCTGTGTCTACTTTGACTTTAGTTAAGCGGCTTATTTTCCCGCTTCTTTAGCCTCAAATACCGCCCGCGCCTCTTTAGCATCAGAATGCTGATCCAAAATCATTTTCGAAGGACAAGATAGCACCGCATTGCTCTTGAGTGCATTGATTCTATTCTTCGAGAAAGCCACAGGATTTGCCTCGTAAATCGCCAACATAGCGCCATATACACTCACATCCCAATCCTTGGCATATCGATTGGCGATACGCCACAACGTCTCGCCAGCAAGATACGTTAACTGGCAATGTTCGGGCGTCTGTGAGGCTGTTTCAGCAATATTCTGTTTTTGCTCATTATTTGCCGTTTTCACTATTTCTGGAACCACAGTTTCAGTTGCAGCGTTTTCAACAGCCCCTTTTTCAACAGCAATCGTCTCAGAGGTTTTAGCGAAGGCGTTTATCTCAGTAGCAGACGTATTTTGTTTATTCGCGGCTTCAGGAAATTTAAAGCCAGTCACCACTTCTACCGTTGGTACTTTGGATTGGGTATTTGCAGCAGTAGCAACAGTCGCTGCGGGCGTTACCTCTTCAAGTGGCTTTGATTCTGTCACCACTGTTACAGGCTTAATGCCCACTTTATCCGCACTTTGGGGGGCGCCTGCTGTGGTGGTATTTTTCGAATCCGAAACCGCTTTTGTCGTTAACGCGGCAGAAGCAGGTTTAGCCGCGCCGAATAAATTGATACTTTTGACGTCATACCATCGGTCAAGGCGATACTCTCTCACTAAGAGTTTAGCGCTGCTATCCTTCACATCTTCAACGCCAGTGAGTAAAACTAAAAAGCGATTAATCTCCTCAACCATTAACCTTTCTTCGCCGCTAGCTTGCTGCACGACAAACTCTAAGCGCGACATATCTTGATTGTCTGCGATCACATTCACCCTGAGTTTAGGGTAAGCGCCTAATTCAAACATCCGGCTATTAATACTCACATGGGAGACTTGTGCCATGCTAGGTGCACTGCACACCAAAGCAAGTAGACCTAATGATTTCACTATATTAGCCATTTATTTACTCTCAACTATCCTTGGTAAACCATCATTAGGGCTAGCCCTAGCCAGCCGCGCTGAGTACACTAAACCACATTCTTGTCTAAGACTTGCCTGCATATGTCATTGTTTGTCGAAGTTGCGTTACCTGTGCCTATGCGGCAAACCTTTAGCTACCGCGTACCCGAATCCTATCCTAGTACACCGCAAATAGGTGTGCGCGTTAAAGTTCCCTTCGGTCGTCAACAATTGATCGGGTTAGTCACAGGTATCACTGAGTCTTGCAGCTTAGCCCCAAAGCAAATTAAGTCTGTGCTCGAGTTTATCGACGATAAACCTTTACTGCCTGAATCACTTTATAAATTAACTCTTTGGGCTGCGAGATACTATTTTTGCAGCCAAGGGCAGATGCTAACCCAAGCCTTACCTGTGGCCCTGCGTAAAGGGCTCGATGCCGCGCCACAAAAAATCCAATTCTGGCAATTAACTGAAATAGGCCAAAATATTGCGCCCGAAGCGGTTAAACGCGCACCCGCACAGAAAAAACTACTCGAGTTACTCAAAACCGCCAGCTTAACCCAAGAAGAGGTTATCAGCTTAGACATCAGTAAAGCGGCGCTTAAAGCCCTAGAAGATAAAGGCTGGGTGGCACGCCATGAAAAAATTGCCGAGCTTAACCTCGACTGGCGCACCACACTCGAAATGGACGAAACGCCACATAAACTCAATAAAGAACAAGCCGTCGCCGTTGCCACTTTAAATCTGCAACAAGGATATCACTGTACTTTATTAGAAGGCATTACCGGTTCGGGTAAAACGGAAGTCTATCTTGCTGTACTCGAAGAAATCCTCAAGCAAGGCAAACAAGCGTTAATTTTAGTGCCTGAAATCGGCTTAACACCCCAGACAATCAATCGCTTTAAGCGCCGTTTCAAAGTCAATGTTGCCATTTTGCATTCAGGGTTAACCGACAATCAGAGACTCGAAGCATGGCGCCAAGCCCGCTGTGGTCAGGCTGCAATCATTATCGGCACGCGTTCAGCCTTGTTCACACCTATGGCGTATCCCGGCATCATCATACTCGATGAAGAACACGACAGTAGCTTCAAACAACAGGAAGGCGTTGGTTATCATGCCCGCGACTTGGCAGTCATGCGCGGCCATTTAGAAGCGATTCCGGTGATTTTGGGCACAGCGACACCCTCACTCGAAAGTCTACAAAATGCCTTAAGCGGCCGTTACCATCATTTACAACTGGGTGAACGCGCAGGTGCGGCTAAAAAAGTGCGCCAAGGCATTATCGATATTAAAAATATGCCGCTGAAAGCCGGTATGTCAGTGCCGTTACTGAACGAAATCCGCCTGCATTTAGACGCAGGCAACCAAGTCTTGTTGTTTCTCAATCGCCGCGGCTTCGCACCAGCCCTGCTTTGCCACGAGTGTGGGCACTTACACGAATGCGACCGCTGCGACGCGTTTTTCACAGTACATCAATCCCTTGGCGAAATTTGCTGTCACCATTGTGGCAATCAATACGCTATCCCCAAGCAGTGTCACAAATGTGGCAGCACTATGTTGATGGGCCAAGGCATAGGCACAGAACAGCTCGCCGAAGCGCTGCAACAGGAGTTTCCTAAACATCCAGTAGTGCGCATCGACCGTGATACGACCCGCCTTAAAGGTTCATTAGAAACCCACTTAAATGCGATTCATAAGGGGGAATATAAAATCCTCGTCGGTACGCAAATGCTGGCTAAGGGCCACCACTTCCCTGATGTCACGCTTGTTGGGCTACTTGATGTCGATGGTGCTTTATTTAGCGCCGACTTCCGCGCGCCCGAACGTTTTGGACAACTCTATACCCAAGTTGCAGGTCGCGCAGGGCGCGCCAGTAAACCCGGCACGGTATTATTGCAAACTCACCAGAGCGACAATCCCATTTTGCGGGATTTGCTGCACCGCGGTTATGGCGAGTTTGCTCGCAGCCAGCTCAAAGAACGTCAACAGGCACTGCTGCCGCCAGCATGGCACATGGTGCTGGTGCGCGCCGAAGCGCATTTAGCCAGTGATGCCGATAACTTTCTCAACGCCTTCGCCGCGCTCTTGCCCCAAGATAAAGAATTTGAGGTGATTGGTCCTATGCCAGCGCCCTTAGATAAAAAAGCCGGCAAGTTCCGCCGCCAACTCTTATTCCAAGCTAAAAACCGCAATCGCTTGCAACAAGAGTTTGAACGTATTCATCCGCTTGTAGAACAACTTATCGAAGCTAAACGCTGCCGATGGAGCTTAGACAGAGATCCACAGGATCTCCTCTGAGTCGAGTATTTGATAAGTATTTAAGCGCCATTTGATAAAAAATCATCGGGAAGATAGCAATTGTTAACCACAAACGGCTAAAATATGCGGTTATTCCCTGTATTCACTCTTAAAGTTAGTGCCGATTAGAACCCATGAAATCACATATCCAATCATTACTTGAACAAACTCTAGAATCCTTTAAACAACAAGGTATTGTGCCTGCTGACTTTGAAGCACGCATTCAGGTAGATCGAACCAAGGATAAGAGTCATGGCGACTTGGCAACCAACTTAGCCATGATGCTGACCAAGGTCGCAGGCAAGAATCCACGCGAATTAGCCCAACTGATCATAGATACCTTACCGGCTTCGGCTTTTGTGGCTAAGGTTGAAATCGCAGGACCAGGCTTTATCAACTTTTTCATCAACGACAGCGCCTTAGCAGATCAACTGCAAAATGCCGTCAACGATGAGCATTTAGGCATTAAATTACCGACCCCACAAACCGTTGTTGTCGATTACTCTTCACCCAACCTAGCCAAAGAAATGCATGTAGGCCATCTGCGTTCAACCATCATTGGTGACAGTGTTGTGCGTGCATTGGAGTTTTTAGGCCACAAGGTTATCCGTCAAAACCATGTGGGCGACTGGGGCACACAATTTGGTATGTTGCTGGCCTATATGGAAGAGCTGCGCGCCAAAAATGGTGAAGAAGCTCAACTTGAACTGTCTGATTTAGAAAACTTTTATCGTGCCGCTAAACTGCGTTTCGACGAATCAGCAGAATTCGCAACCCGCGCTCGTCAGTTAGTGGTCGAACTGCAATCTGGTGACGAGTATTGCAACAAACTGTGGCGCGAATTTAACGACATTTCGTTAAGCCACTGCCATGAAGTCTACGCCCGTTTAGGTGTGAGCCTGACCCGCGCCGATGTACACGGTGAAAGTGCTTATAACGCCGATCTCGAGCAAGTGGTTAAAGATTTAGATGCCCAAGGTTTATTAACCGAAAGTAACGGCGCTAAAGTCGTATTCCAAGAAGCCTTCCGCAACAAAGAAGGTGAGCCACTGCCTGTTATCATCCAAAAGGCCGATGGCGGCTATTTGTATGCCACCTCAGATCTTGCGGCAATGCGCTACCGCTCGAACGTGTTAAAGGCCGATCGTGTCCTGTATTTTGTTGACCTACGTCAGGCACTGCATTTCCAACAAGTCTTTAGCCTAGCGAAACTGGCTAAGTTTGTCCGTGAAGATATGTCATTAGAACACTTAGGTTTTGGCACTATGAACGGCGAAGATGGCCGTCCATTCAAAACTCGTAGCGGCGGTGTCGTTAAGTTAGTTGACCTGTTAGAAGAAGCCAATGTGCGCGCGCTAGAACTCGTTCGTAGCAAAAATCCTGATATGGATGAAGCCACGCTGACTGAAATCGCCCGTGTCGTTGGGATCAGCGCCGTTAAATATGCTGACTTGTCGAAAAACCGCACCAGCGATTACATTTTCAGCTTTGAACAAATGCTCAGCTTCGAAGGCAATACCGCACCTTACCTGCTGTACGCTTACACCCGTGTTGCGGGCATATTCAAGCGAGTAACCGATCTGGATCTCAGCCAAGCGAAAATCGTGCTTGAGCATGAAAAAGAGAAAGATCTCGGTAACAAATTAGCGCAGTTCGGTGAGATCCTCAATCGTGTTGTCGATAAAGGTCAGCCGCACGTACTGTGTGCTTATTTATATGAATTAGCGGGTGCTTTCTCTAGCTTTTACGAAGCTTGTCCAGTGCTTGCCGCCGATAATGACGCGCAAAAGAACAGCCGTTTATTACTCGCGCAACTGACGGCTCGTACGTTACAAAAAGGCCTAAATCTACTCGGTATTGAAACCTTAGAGCGGATGTAAGCCATGAGTAATCGCGATTATGCCAATAGAAGGCCGCAGTCGGGCGCTAAACCGCGCCCAATCCGCGCGACTCGCCCAACTCGAGCAAAGCCTTCACAATCTAAATCGGCGCCGCGTAAGAAGCTGCCGCTGACCTTGATAGGCTTTGTCATACTCGCTGTGGGTTGTTTCGTCTATTTCCTGTCAAGCATTAAAGATAATGCTAAGCAAGAAGTGAAGCCGATACCCGCTCCGGCCAAGAAAACGGAAGTGCAAGTTAAGCCTCAAGAGACAGCGGTGCTTACTCCTAAGGTCAAAGAACCTGAACGCCAAGCGGTCGCTATCCCAGTAGAGGCGACTGAAACTGCTGAGCTTATTGTTCCGCCAAAGAAGGATCCTAATGCTCTGCCACCACAACCAAAGGAAGAATGGACCTATCTCAACGAGCTTGAAAATAAGCATGTTGAGGTCGATATTCCCGATATTGTTGCGAGCAGAACACCGATGCAATATCAGTTGCAATGTGCTTCTTTCCGCCAAGAATCACAGGCGAACGAGATGAAAGCCGTCATCGCTTTCCAAGGTTTAGAGGCGCAAGTGAGACAAGTCGAAGGTACGACTGGCGTATGGTACAAGGTTGCTTTAGGCCCCTTCGAGCGTAAACGTGATGCAGAGCGTAAACGTCATACACTGCAAAAAGCGGGGATTAATGGTTGCCAGATTCTGGCGATTCCTAAATAAGGCTTTAGCCTACTCCTGATAGACTATTAAGAATAAATAGCGGCCAGCGTTTTATCGCTCGTCGCTATTTTTTTATCCGTATAACATGACTCACTCATTGATTCTGCCTGCCCATAAAAACTCAGTTTTAAACAACAACTCATTTCAAATTTGCTGTTCTACTAAATTTATAACCCATTATTTGTAAACAACAAAATCCTTTATTAAGAAAGATTAATATGCAGTTTAATTGACCTAGATCAAACTTAGGCGTATCTATTAATTAACAGCAAGACCGCTGTATCTGTGTCAAATCCAACCTCAGGGTGAAGTATTATGAATGCATTAATCGAGATAGAAGCCACCGAATTCAGCCAATTGTTCAAGAGTGGCGACATGCTGGGAATTAGGATGTTTATGGAACATGTGCGCATGCCGCTGGATGTTCAAGACAAGATTTATGACGAAATTTCTGCGCTTCAGCAATTAGAACAAAACCAAATTGCCAAGCTCATTGAAACCCACGCCCATTCCCAAATTCATGAACGCCTAGCTTATTAGCCTTCCATTCAATGAAAAATTTATCTATGCCCAACTGCAGCTTCTGGCGGTTCATTCAACAGAAGCTGTCTAACCCACTCTCTATCACACAGAATCAAATTTCAGCCAAAAAATAAGGCCAAACACCTGAGTATTTGACCTTAATAATCTAGCTAGTTTCAGATTTTAACCACAGCCTTAGCTCGGTTTTTCTTCCGTTAAGCCTATGCTATTCATCCAGTAATCGAAATCCACCATATTACCCGGCAATACGACTCGACTATTCTTCTGGCTTAAGCCATCGAGCTGTTTAAAGTATTGCTCACCGAGTTGCATCCGCAGGGCATTGTGACCACCCGGCGCGGCAATCACAGAGGCTAAACGCTCAATCGATTCCGCCGTCGCACGGGAAATCGTTAATATCTCTTCGGCCTTACCTTCGGCTTCATTGATACGGCGCTGCATCTCACCTTCAGAACGGTTTACCGTTTCAGCTTTAACCCCTTCAGAACGGTTAATTTTACTCTGTTTGTCGCCTTCACTCTTAGCCAATAATGCACGGCGCTCACGCTCGGCATTTACTTGCATTTCCATGGCATTTTTAACGGTTTCAGGTGGTGTAATATTTTTAATTTCATAACGATGCACGCGTATTCCCCACAGGGCACCCGCTTGATCTAAGACTTGCACTACCTTGGCTGAAATCACATCACGCTCTTCAAACGTACGATCAAGATCAAGTGTCCCTATGACAGAGCGCGTCGTCGTTTGCGCCAACTGAATTGCTGCATAACGATAATCGGTAATACCATAGCTGGCCTTCACTGGGTCAGTCACAGAGATATAAATCACCCCATCCACTTCAACGTTTACTTCGTCGCTCGAGAAACATTCCTGCGGTGGTACGTCAATGGTTTCTTCTTTCAAATCATGAATAAAAGCCACTTTATCCACAAAGGGGATCAAAGTATGGAACCCTGCATCTAACGTGCTGTGATACTTACCTAAACGCTCAACAATAAAAGCCGATTTAGTGGGTACTAGGCGGATCGATTGAAATAGTTTAATCACAAAAATGGCAAATATCAGGCCCCAAATTGCCATCACAATCAAATCTGTATCTACTGGGATATTCATTATCGCGCTCCTTTGCCAAGATTATTCTGGCCACTCATAGTCTGAGTGACTTGCTCCATGCCTTCGAAGAAACCTTCAAGTTTTGCCATTTCAGCGGGAACAACAGAGACTTGTGCATCATTGAGGATCTTACCAACTTGAGCAATAAATTGTTCTTTTAATAGCATATTCATCGCATCTGTACCGCCATTGACGGCTAATGCTTGCGAGATCATTGCCATACCTTCGGATTTTGCTTTCGCTATGATAGCGATCTCCTGACCTGTACCTTTAGCTTCATTAATACGTTTCTGTTTTTGACCTTCTGACAGGTTAATAGCCTCTTGGCGCTCACCTTCAGACATATTGATCATCGCGGCTTTTTCGGCATTCGCTAAGGTAATTTCGGCACGTTTACGACGCTCAGCTTCCATCTGCTTCTCAAGAGTGTGGATCACATGGCGTGAAGGCGTGATATTACGAATTTCATAGCGTAATACCTTGATTCCCCATGGCTCGGAAGCCTTATCTATTTCCCGCACGATTGATTCATTTAAGCTATCACGTTCAGAGAAAGTCTCACTCAAACTCAGCTTACCGATTTCAGATCGCATAGTGGTCTGGGCTAAATTCACCGCTGCTTTACGGTAGTTTTCAATGCCATAACTCGCCAATTTGCCATCCATCACTTTTAGGTAGACCAAGCCGTCCACTTCAAGCTGAGTGTTATCTTTGGAGATACAGCTCTGTGGCGGCACATCTAATACTTGCTCACGGGTATCGTGACGGTAGGAGACGCGATCGAAAAAAGGGATCAAAAAATGAAATCCAGGGCTTAATACTGCGCGGAATTTGCCAAGACGCTCAATGACATGCACTTCACGCATCGGCACAATTAACATCAACTTATAAAGAATAAAAAAGATAAATAAAATGACTAAGGTAAATACAAACATAGATTCCATCCTTTAGTTTTTGGAAGCTTCTATTGAAATAGGCTCAACGACTAGAGCGATATTTTCACGACAAATAATTCTGACTTCGGTACCCGCCTCAATAATGCTGCCATCGCCAAGCGCTGGCCATTCACTACCTTGAAACTCCACCCGCCCAGGTGTTTGCCCAGGACCTATGGTCTGCTTTACGCGAACAATTTGATTGTATAGTTCGATTGCTTCATCCGTGTTATCCACATGGGAATCACCACCAACGAGCCTCTGAGTGACTTGTCTGAAAGCCAATAACAACACAATGGCAGAGATAAACCACAGGGTCATGCTCTGCACGACACCTTCGACCAGTCCTATGCCTAACGCACCTGCCACGACTAAACAAGCCGCACCCAGCAACACTATTATGCCACCTGGAACCACTATTTCGGCGAGCATTAACACTAAACCAATCACTGCCCACACTAAAATCGGATTTGAAAACTCCATATTTCCCCCTGAAATGAGAGTGTCCTTTACTGCACTATAACAGCAGAGTTTCGGATAATCGACATAATATGTCAAAATTTACCCTATCAAAATGCACACTCAATCACCTATGACTTAATCCTCATTCTCCCATATCCGCCCACGAAAGCCGTTAGGTTGTTTTAAAATTAAGCATAATCAATTCAAAAAGATAGCAAGCCCCCAATCCACAAGCGGCGCAATAACAATAAAAAACATTAAAAATCAATTATCTAAAAATAAAATCCTTCACTAATGATTATGTGATTTTGACAACAACATTCGATAAAAACTTTGAATAAATGTAAATTTTTGCATATATTGCCCCCACTTTTGAGCAAGTCCTTTGACGTACACTCGCGCTAGGTTTGAACTTACCCATCAAACCATGCCATAGGTCAGAGAGCGGATTGAGTAAGACACGAATTAACTTCGACCTATACAACAGGAAATAACAATGAAAAAAACATGCCTATGCCTAGCACTAATGCTTTCTCCTCAAGCATTTGCGGGTGACTTAGTACAGTGGTGGGATTTCAGTGCAACAGCCCTCTATGGCGAAGACTACGATTTAGCGCCATCAGATAAACAAGCCACTATCACCCTAGAAACGGCTGGCGGCTGGAAATACGGTGATTGGTTTGCCTTCCAAGATTTTATCTATTTCAAAGGTAACGACACGGGCATGCAAAGCACTACCTATGGTGAAATTTCGCCACGTTTTAGTGCCAGTAAAATTCTTGGCGAGAAAATCGCCTTTGGCCCAATAACAGACTTGTCTCTAGCGTTAACCTATGAAGAAGGTGAAGGCCCAGTCCACAGCTTACTTTACGGTTTAGGGGTTGACGTAGCAGTACCATACTTTACTTATCTTAACTTTAATACCTATCGCCGCGATGGTATGAGCACTGGTAACAATAGTGACGGCTGGCAGTTCACTCCTGTATTTCGTATCGATATCCCTGTTGGATCTGCCAACATAGTACTCGATGGCTTTATCGACTGGGTATTTGCCACCGACGATAACGGCTACGAGGAGAACTTCCATTTCAACCCACAGCTAAAATACGATCTCGGTAAGAGCCTGTTCGGTGATCATCAAGCCAATAAATTATTGGTGGGTATCGAATACGATCTGTGGACCAATAAATACGGTGTGAAAGGCGTCGATCAAGACACTTACTCTGTGATTGCTCAATACCATTTCTAATCGGTATCGGCATAGTTTTAAAACAACAAAAAAGGTGCCATTGGCACCTTTTCTATTCTGAGCACTCACTTTGCAGGGGAGTGTTGCTTAGCTTACTAAAAATTAAGCTAACAATTTTTTCGCTGCTGCAACCACGATAGAAACCGCACTCACTTCAGTTTTCTTCATTGTGGCTTCATTAGGAATTTCTTGTTGGGTGCGGTTTACAATCACACCTGCAACGCAGGCTGCACGCCAACCTTGAGTAGCACACATAGTGAACAAAGTGGAAGACTCCATCTCATAGTTCAGTACGCCCATATCTTGCCATTCTTTCATTGAACCCGCGAAACGACGCGTTACACGGCCTGTGACAGTGTCATAACGCTCTTGGCCTGGGTAGAAAGTATCAGAAGAAGCTGTTACGCCAATGTGTGGCTCAACACCAGCATCGCGACACGCTGCAACCATAGCAGTGGTACATTCAAAGTTTGCAACCGCTGGATATTCCATAGGTGCAAAATGTAAGCTCGCGCCATCTAAACGTACTGAAGCTTGAGTCACAATCACATCACCCACATTAACATGAGGTTGGATTGCGCCTGTAGTCCCTACACGCAGGAAGGTATTCACACCTAATTGTGCAAGTTCTTCTACTGCGATAGAAGTAGATGGACCACCGATACCGGTTGAACACACCACTACTGGCTTGCCATCGGCATACGCTAAATAGCTTGTATACTCGCGGTGGCTAGCAAGAAACGTCGCATTGTCCATTAGTTCAGCAATACGTTTTACACGCTCTGGATCACCAGGAACGATTGCTAAGGTTGCACCATCGAGCATCGCTTTGGTCAAACCTAAATGAAATACATCAGCCATTGTGAAAACCCCTTTCATTTTTGATAATTAAATTCTTATAAAATCGACTTTAACCTAGTATCGAAGCGGTGAAGGTTAACTTGATCACAGAATTATCGGCAAGAAGTAATTGTTTAGTCGTAATGAAATTACCAACTACACCAGCATCTGCTCACAAGATAGCAAATTTGCCCATATTTCGAATGTCAGTCTGATTTATACCAAACAAAGTGTGAACCAGATCCTGAACTCATGCCAGAGTCGGTGGTAATAAATGTCTAAGATGCTGATTTAAAATAGATTAAAATAAATCATCCATTAGTATTAATCTAAGTGACCGCTAAAAGTGATCTAAGTCACGTTTAACGACTTGGTATAAGGTTAGGGTTAAGGCGTAACCTGAAGTGTAGTAAATGACGACAAGGAGAATGCCGATGTTTCCAGAGTACAGAGAATTAATTTCCACCCTGAAAACCCAAGATGCTCATTTTCAACGTAAGTTTAATGAGCATAATCAGTTAGACGAGGAAATCAAACAACTGGAAAAACGTGTCGCCAGTGATTTCAACCCCACTGTGAAAGAACTCAAAAGCAGAAAGTTACACTTAAAAGAGGAAATTTATCAGATCCTCAAATCCCACGAGTAATCCCGCTATTACTCTAAAGACAAATAAGGGCGCCTAAGCGCCCTTATTAATGTCACCACAATCGCTTACAGATAGTAATCCTTCAGCGGTGGGAAACCGTTAAAGCATACTGCTGAATACGTCGTCGTATAAGCCCCTGCGGTTAACCAATACATACGGTCGCCAATGGCTAAGTCATTTGGTAAGCCATAGCTATAGTGCTCATACATGATATCTGCACTGTCACAGGTTGGGCCGGCAATCACGCATTTATCCAGCTCGCCTTGACGCTCAGTATAAATCGGGAACTTAATCGCCTCATCCATCGTTTCAATCAAGCCAGAGAATTTACCCACATCGGTAAACACCCAACGTTCTAACGCTGTGTAAGATTTTTTGCTGATCAGTACCACTTCAGACACTAAAATCCCCGCGTTAGAAATCAACGAACGACCTGGTTCCAAAATAATTTGTGGTAAATCATCACCAAAATCTTCCTTCAGGAAGTGGGTGATTTGCTCGGCATACACACCCAATTGATTGGTTTTATCAATATAGTTAGCAGGGAAACCGCCACCCATATTGATCATCTTCAAGGTGATATTGTGCTCATCACGTAGACGGTCAAAAATGCTTTTCACTTTACCAATAGCGGAATCCCAAGCACCTATGTCACGTTGCTGAGAACCCACATGGAAAGAAATACCAAAAGGCTCTAAGCCTAATTCCTGTGCCAATACTAATAGCTCATAGGCCATTTCGTTTTGGCAGCCGAATTTACGGGATAACGGCCAATCAGCAGTATCTGTACCTTCGGTCAGAATGCGCACATAAATACGTGAACCCGGTGCTTCTTCAGCGATCATTCGCAAATCAGCTTCTGAGTCAGATGCATACATACGCACGCCACGCTCATAAAATGCACGCACATCTTGACGCTTTTTAATGGTATTACCATAGCTGACTCGATCGGTTGTCACACCGACATTCATGACCATATCTAGCTCATAAATCGAGGCAATATCAAAGTTTGACCCTTTATCTTTTAGTAAAGATAAGATCTCGGCCGCGGGGTTTGCCTTAACTGCATAATAAACGTTGGCGTAAGGAAAACTATTAACCATGTCATCGTATTGTTTCGCTATGATACTTGTATCGATCACTACGAACGGGGTTGCTTTGTCTTTGGCAAACGCTTCAATACGCTTGAATGTGTCCATATCATAATAGTCAGCAACATCAATAGATTGAAATTGGCTCATTGGGCCAGAGTCTCCTTTGGGTCAGATAGATAACAGTAAGTGTGATGTATTAAAAACGTGCGCAGTAAACGATATTTTTTCGCTTTACGCAACGAATTTTTATGCTGAATTAATAACTTTTTATTCCCCAATTCTTTAAGGAACTGAACCATCAGAAAAAGGCGCTATAAAACAAATAATTATGCACACAAACCCTAAGGTAAATTTGTGTTCATTATCAGAATAAAAAGTGAATTTTTTACGACGTTATCGGAAGGGAGATGGATAGACTGGCTGGAGCCAAAATATCCATCTAAAAACAGTTATCTTGAAGTAACAATCACACAGCGAAAAGAAGACGAATGGATGCCTTAAAATACGTCCGTTAAATCGAGTTGTTACTGCGGCTGATTGAGTTTTGCGAGGGCTTGGTTCAAGGCTTCACTGGAATCAAAATAGGCAATGTCCAGAATGTTACGCTGCTTGAGTAATATCATAGTGGCCATATCTTTGTTATCAGGTAATAAACGACTGATCTCACCATCCCTATCTAACCCAATCGCAAAAGGTAAATCTTGCATCTGTGGCACAGCCACAAATTTAGCGATCAAAGAAGGCATACCACTGATATCGGCAACATAAACTAAACCCGTTGGCATTTGAGTCGCGCTCAAGGGCGTAAGTGCATCCTTAATCACATCACCGCCTTTCATGCTGCGACTAAAGAGCAGCACTTGAGTCTCATCAGTCACATTAATGGTTTTATCATTTTGGTCGAGAAGTGAAATGGGATTAATCGCATCTCCGGCAACATAACTCGCAGCATACGCCCAGATTGGGGTTAACAGACAAGACAAACATAACAACAGCGTTTTCATAAACACTCGACTCCATTATTGGATAGGCGAACAGCATACCTGACTCCCCCTATCGACTCATTAAACCAACCACGATTACATGATACGCTTCACACATGAAGGGCGAAAAGTATTTGGTGGAATTTCTACGCTATAATCGCACAGTTAATTTTATTACAAGGATATCATAATGATAACACCTGGACTCGATCAAGAATTGCAGCAACTACAAGGCGTTTATCAACTCATCACCGAGTTTTTAGTCACCTACAGCTTCCAACTCGTAGGTGCTTTGCTGATCTTTTTGTTAGGTTTATGGGTAGCCAGTAAAGTATCACGCTTAGTCGCTAAGCAATTCGACAAACACAATATCGATATCACCCTAAGCAATTTTGTCAGCAATCTTATCCGCATTCTGATCATAGTCATGGTCGGGATTATCGCCCTCGGCAAAATCGGCATCAGTATTACCCCTATGGTTGCAGCAATTGGTGCCGCCTCCCTCGGCGCAGGTTTAGCCTTACAAGGTATGCTAGCGAACTATGCCGCAGGCGTGACTATTATCGTCACCCGCCCTTTTGTGGTAGGCAATACTATTGAAATTAAAGGGGAAAGCGGCGTTGTTAAACGTATCCACTTAGGCATGACCATACTGACCAATGAGGAAGGTGAGCAAATCAGCATTCCTAATAAGCATATCGTCGGCGAAATTCTGCACAACTCCTTCAGCAATAAGCTAGTCGAAACCCAGTTCAATCTCAGTTACAACACAGATCCCGAACGAGCCATTAGTGTGATTACTGAGTTATTGAGCAATAATCCCTATGTTTATCAAGAGACCACACCTAATATTGGCATCAATGGTTTTAATGCTAATGGAATTGAAATGGGGGTTCGTTACTGGGTGCCCACACAAAGCTATTTTCAGCATAAATATAAGGTGAACCTCGCTCTTTATAACACCCTTAAGCAGGCGGGAATCGAGATTGCCTGCCCCATTAGGGAGATCCATCTGCAAGATAAATAACGCTAATGCCCATGGGATTGATCGGCTTAGTCGATCAGCCTAGCCCAAATTGTAAACTTGCATTCTTGTAAAAATTTACGTTTACTATACTCCCAAATATCGATAGTGATGGACTACTATGTTGTTGATACTCATAATTATTTCTTTTATTGTACTGTTTATTTTTTTCGCTAAATATCAAAAAAAACAAGTGCAAGCTAAAGCACTTGCCGCAGGTGATCCTACTGCGCTACTCAATCATGGCTTAACACTGATTAATCAAGGCGAAGTCAACTCTGGCCTAGATTATATTCAGCAGGCAGTCGATAAAGGCTTAGCCGTTGCCGCCATTGCTATGGCCGAACTTTATTCCGGTCGATTCCCACAAGTTCCCGCCGATCCCAAGGCATCTAACGATTGGTATAAAAAAGCCGCCGAAATAGAGCCTCAATATTTACCCATGCTCACACTACCTAATTTGCTCTCTTCTGAGTCGCAAACACTCGATGAGTTAATCGCACAGGCAGAACAGCTCAAACCTAATGCCGAAGCGGGGCAAGCCGAGTTTCAATATGAGCTTGCTTACTTGTATCTAAGCCAGCCCTTTCTCGATCCCGATGCTAGCCAAGCAATTTACTGGTTCGAAAAAGCCGCCGCACAAGAAAACCAAAGAGCCTATTACCATTTAGCCACACTCTACTGGCATGATGAGCGCGTCACTTCGGACTATATCAAAGCACGTGAATACTTTGAGAAATCCGCAGCCGCTGATTATGAATTAGCAAAAGATGATCTAGGGCATATGCTTGCTGCAGGCCAAGGTGGACCTAAAGATTTAGCGCGTGCAGAGGCATTACTTAGCGAGCGCGCCGCAGACGATGATTTCCGCCAGTATTATCTTGGTAAACGTTTCCTCTACGGTGAAGATTTTGCTGTCGACTATGACAAGGCGCGCCATTGGTTAAGCCAATCTGTCGCTAGAGGTAATGACTTCGCTAAGATTGAATTTGCTCATCTTTTACTGAAAGCGCCACAAAATGAAAGTGATTACCAACAGGCTAAAATTGACTTTGAAGAATTCGCACTTAAGTGGAATGAAGACGCACTGCTAGGCTTAGGCAAGATTTATGAGCAAGGTTTAGGCGTGAGTCGCCAACCAATTAAAGCGTTAATGTATTACCAGCTCGCGGCCATGAGCAATAGAGCAGATCACCTAAAAGAATTAGCCAGATTCAGTCAGCAACTAGGTACCTTAGAGATAAGAGAGGCTGAGCGTCTACGTGACAGTTTCTTGCATCAGCATCCAATCCCCGCTGAGCAACAACAATATTTTTATTTCTATAAGGCTGAATCATTTTTAAGTGGTGAAAAAACCACTCAAGAGGCTCTACAAGCGGCAGAAGCTTGGTACGTCAAATCGGCAGAGCTAGGTCATGAAATTGCTATGCGGGAGCTGGTCAATATTTACGGCGCAGAACAATTAAATAAACCTATACAAATGTTTATTTGGTCTAGTTTATTGCTACGTCATTTTGGTAAATACGGGATGAATAGCGCTCAACGACTCCATCAAAACACCGCAAAATCATGTTTAACCGAATCCGAACTTGCCTACGCCGAAACTCAAATTGAGGCTATTGAAACCCAATTAACGCCCTATCTTGAGTCGGATAGGTAAGTTTCCTAGCAGCGAATGAGCCCCAGAAAAGGTTTGGTCAGATTTAACAGGCCAAACCGTTTGGTTACAAAATAGAGTGAATTTATAATTACTTAAAAAGCACAGTGGATGTATAAGCACTACAATCAATTATTGACCAAACCTGCGCAGCTAAACGACTCAAAAATAAAACCTAGTCGAATTAACTGTCCAGCCCGATAATTAAAACTGAGCATTTTAATAGGCAAGATGAATGAGGCTGATACTGATCATTGTCATTTCATGCTTATTTCTGCCCCAAGCAAGGGCAGAAACCTCTGCCGTTGTCTGGCAAGCACACTGCCGCGATAGGCATCCTGTTATTTATGTCGAAAATGGTGAGTGCAAAGGCCCAGGTGCCGCAGTCATCAATGAAGTCATCGCCCGCCTAGGTCACAAGATAAATTGGAGTAATGTGCCTTGGGCACGCACAATTAAAGTGGCAGAAATGGGACAAGTCGACCTAATTCCTGTCCATTCGATGACGCCAGAGCGCAACGATTTTCTAGACCCTATGCTACTGGGATACGACAAGCGCTACGTCTATTACTTTGCCCTTGCGAATAGACAACTTGAAGTCAAACATTTCGATGAACTAAAACCTCATATCATTGGCGCACTTAGAGGCGCTTTTTACTGTCCGCAGTTCAATGACAATCAAAACCAACTAAAAGTGTCTTTTGTTAATGATAATGGTCAGTTAATCAATATGTTGAAGGCTGAGCGTATCGATTTAGCCATCACCTCCGAACAGCATGAGATGCAATTTTTTGCCAAAGATCCCCAACTCAAACAGATGGCGTACGTAGATATCAGCAAAAATGGCCGCTATTTCAGTATTCCGCTCATGTCGCCGCAGCATCAATATGCCAAGCAAGTTCACCAGATAGTCGACGACATGCGCACCTCTGGTGAAATTACTCAACTATTTAAATCCTACGGCGTCGAGCCTCCACTTAATCTCACTGAATCGCCCTTAGCGACTCACTAATCTGAATGCTGATAACCCAAAACTAACTTGGAATTAATTCGGTCGAGCGGCTAAATGCCGTAACAAGGTCGCCAATGTTGGCGCAACTGCCTGATGGGAGGGATAACACAAACCAATACGACGGAACATTCTCGGACCATCAAATTTCACTTGCTTGAGCCTAGGCTCATCTTCAATCAAACCATCGGGTAAAAAACTCACGCCAAATCCGGCTAACACTAGCGACATCACTAGAGATTTTGACTCAGCCTTAGCGACCAAATTAAGCGACATATTGCTGCACGCCAATAAACCTATTGTTTGCTGATGGGCTTCACAGGGTGGGCACTCAATAAAGTCAAAGCCATTGAGCTGCTCGGGACGTAGGCTATCTACTTGGGCGAGGGTATGATCCTTGGGGACGCAGAGCACATAATCCTCCTCCCACAGCGGAAAAAATACTTCATCTTCATGGCGTAAACTGTCGATAGTTAAACGACAATCTGCGGGGCTTTGGTAATCCAACAGCTCCAGATCGAGCTTCTCAATGGCTTGATTCACCTGTTGTAAAAATCCCGCCAAACGCCGCTGACTGAGATCTGGCATCACAGCCAAACGTAGCTTTTGCCGGCTCGCCTTCGCCATAAATAAGCCTGGTAACTTACTCGCCTCCTCGACTAATTTAACCGCCAAAGGGTATAGATAGTGCGCGCTGTCCAAAGGTTTAACGCCTTTTTTGCTGCGCTCAAATAACTGACCACCAAGCTCTTCTTCGAGTTGCTTTAACCCAGCAGACAGTGAAGGCTGGCTCACAAAGCAACGGTTAGCCGCCGAGGTAATATTGTTCTCTTCAAAAATTGCAATAAAGAAACGCAGCAAACGCAAATCGACCATTTAATCTTCTCCGACAACCGACGAGTTCAGCACAAATTTCAACAATAGTGCCATAGGCTGAGCCTATCATATCCAGCTGGAATAAGTATTTTTCGACTGAAAATCCCCAGCCTATACTGGTTAACAAGTTCAAGACGCCGAACAACAGTTTGTTTACGGCTTACATTGGCTCCAATTAATAGGAAATACTAATGAATCAAGTTACTAAATCACTGGTTGTCATCACGGGCGCCTCATCGGGTATTGGCGCCGCTATGGCTAAAAGCTTTAGCGCTGCAGGCCATCCGCTGCTATTACTGGCACGCCGAGTTGAAGCAATGCAAGCGCTTGAATTACCAAACAGCCTTTCTATCAGCGTCGATGTCACCGACGGCGCAGCTATTAAAACAGCCATAACCCAAGCAGAAGCGCAATTTGGCCCGGTCGGCTGTCTTATCAATAACGCGGGAATCATGCTACTGGGCCAAATCGATGTGCAAGATCCCAAGGAATGGAGCCGCATGCTCAATATCAATGTGATGGGCGTGCTTAATGGTATTCATGCGGTATTAGCCGACATGAAAGCTCGCAAAACTGGCACTATCATTAATGTCAGCTCAGTGGCAGGGCGTAAAACTTTTCCAAACCACGCCGCTTACTGCGCCACTAAATTTGCCGTGCACGCCTTAACAGAAAACATTCGTGAAGAAGTCGCCATGGATGACGTACGCCTTATCACTATCGCCCCTGGCGCGGTAGAAACCGAGTTGTTGAGCCATACCACCAGCGATGACATTAAAGCGGGTTACCATGACTGGAAAGAAGAAATGGGCGGCGTTATCTCCCCTGAAAACGTCGCCGCTGCTGCACTGTTTGCATGGCAACAACCGCAAAATGTGTGCGTACGCGAAATCGTTCTAGCACCAACGCGCCAGCAACCTTAATCCGTTCTGAGTCTACTTTTATCTAAGTTATCTTGCTTCGAAAGACAACCAAACCTATCCCCAAAATCAATAATGCCAGAGTCAACTCTGGCATTATTTACTTCCCAATAAAGCCTGCCAAACAGCTGCTAAGTTTCAACATCACTACTTTAGTGAGTGCATATTTTACAAAGTGTTAGCTTAATCACAGTCCATTTTTTGTGCTTTAGGCGCAAAACTCGAAACTCAAAGTTATCAGCGCCAATTTAGCACGTTGACTAGTTCATTGTTTTTAAACAATAAAAAAAATAATCACACCCTTCTACAACATTATCAATTAGATTTTTATCAATGAACTTTTTATCAATTAGATTTTTTTAATGAAAGTGATATACCTCAAATTTACACACCGTAGGATTTGATAAATTAATTTACAAAGTGGAATCAATAAAAACACTTAACCAACAAATAAATGTAAATGTTCACAAAAGTAAGGAATGAGATGATGAAAACGTCAACTAAGATAGCAATTGTCATGGCAGTGATCGGCAGCTTAAGTATTAATGCGTATGCCGCAGAGGGAGGTAATCCAAAGAAAGGTAAACATTTGTACAAAAAAGAATGCAAAGCCTGCCATAGCCAAGGCGGTGAAGGTGGTGAACTCACGCCAATGGCCAAAACGATGAGCCAGTGGGATCGCTTCTTTGATAAAGATAAGCACAAATTCAAACCAGAGGTATTCAATGGCCTCTCGGAGCAAGACCTCAAGGATATACAGCAATTTTTGTATGACCACGCCGCCGACTCGGACCAACCCCAAACCTGCGGTTGATCTCTGCCAACGTTATGGCCTAAGACAATGGTAGAGAGCTCCCCTGCAACTGCTCACTAACACATTGAATTAAAAATTAAAAAACCAATTCGAGAAAAATGGGGAACACACCTCAGGGACTCCTATTGGGTAAATTTGGCGAAATGCACTTAGCGCAATCATGCCAACAGAACAACTCTGGGAGAAACCTTATGCGTACTCTTATCTCAATCCTCGTTGCCAATGCCTTGTTTATGTCAGGCCAATCTTTTGCTACACCTAATGATGTGCAACAGGAAAATCAAAAAATTACCGAGTTAAAACAGAAGCTTGCCGATATTACCGAGCAATTGGATGATCTCAATAATCGCGTCGACAAAACCGAGCGGCACACATCGTTAGACCGCCTTGAAATTACAGGTGATTTCCGCACTAAAGCTCATTCACTACATTACCGCGATGTTGTCTGGAATCCTGCCATCAAAGTCAATTTCAACGACTTTAGTGCCAAAGCCATGTCCGGCGCTTTCGGTATGCCCAACGATCTCAACTCCCCACTAGGGAAAATGATGCAAGCTAATCCAGACCTTGCTGCAGCCTTCCAAAATGGCATGTTACAGGGCGTGATGCCCTATGTGCTCGCGCCCAAAAGTGTACAGGACATAGATAACGATATTTTTTACACTACTCGCCTGCGGTTAAATCTGAAAGCTAAGGTATGGGATAACGTCAGTTTTGCTGGTCGCCTCAGTATGTATAAAAACTGGGGTGACTCTACCGGAGTTCAAGTATTTGATTCTTGGCGGTCTTTCACTATGGATGGTACCAGTAGCGGCAATACCAGTGGTGACTGGCTGCGGGTTGAACGCGCCTATTTCGATTGGAAAAATATTAATGGATCAGAGTTTTATCTCTCCATAGGTCGTCGCCCTTCCACCTATGGTCCACCCAGTCACTACCGCGAGAATGAAATGCGTGGCGGCACACCTTCAGGACATTTAGTCAACTTCAACTTCGATGGCGCCACCTTAGGCTACAACCTAGGCGAAATCACAGGTATCGAAGGCCAAGTCGTCCGTTTCTGTTACGGCCAAGGCTTTGAATCACAATGGGGAAATGGCGAGATGTTTGGTGATATTGTCACCAAGGATACTCACCTTGGTGGCTTTAATATCGATGCGATCAACGATGGCACCAACTTCCTCCAGTTCACCCTGTTTGGCGCCAAAGATGTTAATGACGGCTTTAAAGGCACCATGGCCTTCCCTACCCAGCTTGCGGGCATTTTCGCCCCCACCATGTATCAAGATATGCAAAAGTTCGACAACTTTAACTTTGTTACCCGAGTACAACCCAGCGGGGTTATCGGCGACATGTATCTAGGAGGAATTGGTTTTGCGCGCGAAGAAGCAAACGATATCAAATGGTTTGCATCATTCGGCTGGACTCGCGCCGAGCCTAACGGTAACGCAGGCATGTTTGGCGGCATGTTATCCGATGCCATATTTGAAGCCGAGCTAAACAGCACTGGTACTGAGATTATTATGGTGCCTAAAACCAGTGACTATACCGAAGCCAAAGACGGTTATGGTATTTATGTCGGCGTACAAATTCCTGCTCCCTACGGCAAATTGGGTCTGGAATATAACTATGGCTCCGAATATTGGACGCCTTTTACCCAGGCACAGGATGACCCTATTGGTAGTAAGTTAGCTACCCGAGGACATGTAGCAGAAGCCTATTACATCTTTGATATTAACCCCAAAATGTTTATCAAACTTGCTGGCCTCTATTACGACTACGAGTACACAGGCAGCGGTACACCTGTGGGTGCTCCACAAAAAATCGACGATGTGCTAGCTGGCTCTGCTTATTCCATGTTGCCAGTGGTTGATACCGCGTTTGATGTCAACGCCTCACTCACCATCAACTTCTAATCCGTCATTGATAACAACTATCAGCCCTCAGTTACATCGAGGGCGGGAGTACAAAATGAATAAGCTCATCCTCATTGCCTTAGCGAGCATGACATTAAATGCCTACGCCGCTAATCCCCATAAAGAGGCACTTAAAGGCCCGTTTACCACAGGCTCACAGGTGACCACACAATGTTTAGTCTGCCATGAAAATCAAGCGACTGACGTGATGAAAACCTCCCATTGGACTTGGGAGTTAGAACAAAAACTTCCCGATAGGACAGTCGTAAGAGGTAAGAAAAACAGCATTAATAACTTCTGCGTTGCCATTTCCAGCAATGAACCCCGCTGTACCAGTTGTCACGCGGGTTATGGTTGGAAAGACAGTAACTTTGACTTTAAAGATAAAACCAAAGTCGACTGCCTAGTTTGTCACGACACTACAGGAACTTATGTTAAAGATCCCGCTGGGGCAGGTGAACCTATGGCAAAACTCGATCTGACTAAAATAGCTCAAAATGTTGGCGAACCTGTACGGGATAACTGCGGTAGTTGCCACTTCTATGGTGGCGGTGGTGACGCGGTAAAACATGGGGACTTAGACTCATCCATGTCTTATCCAGACAAAGCGACGGATGTGCATATGGATAGCGACGGTAATGACTTTCAATGTCAGAACTGCCACACCACTGAGAAACACATGATCTCAGGTAATGCTATGGGGGTTTCACCCGGTGGTGTCGACCATATTGGCTGTGAAAACTGCCACGAATCAGCGCCACACGCGAACAAAAAACTCAATACTCATACAGCGGCAGTTGCCTGTCAAACCTGTCATATTCCGTATTTTGCTAAAAACGAACCGACAAAAATGCGCTGGGACTGGTCAACGGCTGGAGATGATAAAAAAGAAACACTCGACCAATACGGTAAGCATACCTACCAAAAGAAAAAAGGAGATTTTGTTTGGGAAAAAATGGTCAAACCCCAATACGCTTGGTACAACGGCACAGCCAATGCTTATATGGCAGGTGATAAAATGGATCCGAGTACAGTCACTAAATTGACCTATCCCATTGGCGATATAAATGATGCCAAAGCAAAAATCTATCCTTTCAAAGTGCACACGGGTAAACAGATTTACGATAAAAAACTCAATATTTTTATCACACCGAAAACCTATGGCAAAGGGGGATTCTGGAGCGAGTTTGATTGGAACTTAGCGGCAAAACTAGGAATGGAAGCGAACACGACTATGCTTGAGAAAGGTATCAAATACAGTGGTGAATATGACTTTGCAGCCACTGAAATGTGGTGGCGGATAAACCATATGGTGTCACCCAAGGAGCAAGCATTAAATTGTAACGACTGCCATAACAAAGGCACAAGACTCGATTGGCAAGCCCTAGGTTATCAAGGTGACCCGATGAAAAATAAACAAGGGCCAAAACACAAACAGCCTTGATTGAATCGTTCACTGATTTGAGCATCACAGATATCTTACTTTTAGTAAGGCATCGAAGTGAACACAACTGATGAACCAAATCGAGTTCCCGGTAATACCCTTTGAGATCTTAGTTTTTACTAAGATCTATTTTTTTATTATCTTGTTACTCTCACCCAAAAAGACAATTAGACTCAGCCATTCTTCGGCCTTGCCCCAGTTTGTCTCATTGAGTGACTCAATACGGTAGTTTGACTCTGTTTACCCCCCAAATCATCTGATTTTTATGGCATTTATTTTGCGTAGTCATAGCGTGTTCAATTACGGCAATCAGTATGACCTCGGGCAAAATTTCCCAAACAGTATCCAATCCTTCATTCAACCGTTTACTCGGTGAAACCAGTGGCGCTTTTGCCGACTTAGGCACTTTTTTACCTTTAGTACTAGGGCTAATTGCCCTCAATCAATTTTCGCCCCAAGGGATATTTTTGGGGTTTGGTCTATTCGCTATTCTCAGCGCGCTGTTTTACCGTCGCCCGATTCCGGTACAACCGATGAAAGTCATCGCTGCACTGGTGATCGCTCAGGGCTTAACCCCAGGCATGTTGCAGGCAAGCGCCATGTTAATGGGCATTATCCTGTTAATTCTCGCCTTTAGCGGCGCCATCACTTGGTTAGCCAAACAGTTATCCCAAGCTGTGAGTGTTGGCATTCAACTCGCCATAGGTCTGCAACTGATGTGGATGGGCACTAAGATGATGAGTGAATTTTGGCTGGTTGGCGTGGGGGCATTTGTACTGTTATTTATCAGTAAATTTTTGCCGCTGCGTTACCTTGCCATGCCCTTAGTCATAGCAGCGGGGATGATTTGGCAAGCAAGTACACAAACTAGTTTAGCCACTAACTTTGATATTCAAGCAATGACAGCGCCATTTCAATTAGCGTGGCCGACATCAGTTGAATGGACCTCTGCCGCCCTTTTGTTGGTTTTGCCACAACTGGCTCTCACCTTAACCAATGCAGTGATTGCTACATCAGTAATGGCGCAGGAGAAATTCCCTGAAGATGCCGCCAAACTCACACCCAAAAACTTCGCCATTAGCTCAGGTCTTGCCAACTTATTGCTCGCGCCCTTTGGTGCCTCGGCCATGTGCCACGGTGCGGGCGGACTTGCGGTGCAATACCATTTTGGTGCTCGCACTTATCTGGCGCCGTTAATTTTTGGCAGTACGTGCTTAATGATAGCCCTGTGCTGGGGTACTAATATCGCTTGGCTATTAAGCCTTATTCCTATGGCAATCCTCGGCAGTTTACTGACCACTGCGGGGCTGCAACTGGCGTGGTCGAAACGCTTAATCGATGGTAAGCCCTTCTGTATCTTTGTGATTTTATCAACCGCGGTGACTTGCCTCGCCATCAACGCCGCTGCGGGACTTGCCGTGGGGATAATTCTGGAGCAAGGTCGCCGCACTTGGGCCATGTTGGCCATGCGTTAATCACTTCCGACTCGCTGTAATAAGGGTTCCCAAAAACAAAAAGCGCGTTATACAACGCGCTTTTTGTTAACCATTCAAACCTCTTCTAACAAAGCTACAGCAGGCTAAAATGTTCTTGCAGGATTGGTCGGTGTGTCCTTTTGCGCCAGCGCCCATTTAGCAATGGCATCTTTACGCATAAAGCCTACGTTAGTGTGACCTTTAGCGTACTGAATAAACTTATCTAAAGCGGTCACAAATCCAGGAGCGCCACCAATACGGTCATGCACACTGATCGACATCATCCGTCGCTGCGTCGAACCTTCTTGATAGAGCATATCGAACTCATCCTTTAGTTCCTGTAAAAAGGCCGCGGCCGTCATAGCTGTGTTGCCACCAAAACGTCCGATATCATTGTTACGTAAAGTGTAAGGCACAACCGCAAAAGGCTTATTTCCTACAAGGATAATTGAAGGCTCGTCCCGCGATAGGTCATCAATGTGATAAATAAAACCTAAGTCCTGCAAAATATTGAGGGTTTGAGTGCTGTGGCGCATCCAAAAGGCATTAAAACCTAAGGGGCGCTGACCTGTGATCCTTTGCAGCGTCTCAATACTCGCCACATAGGAGGCGCGTTCCTCTGCTGGCGACATGCTGTATTGTGGCGTCCACGTTTGTCCGTGGCCCGAAATCTCATGCCCCTCATCTGCAACTTGTTTGGCAAGTTGAGGATGTAGCTCAGCGGCGCGCCCAACCATGTGAGAGGTCACCTTGATATTGTGCTTACGCCACAAGCGCAGCAGCCTTGGAATACCTTCGTTCATACCGTAATCGTACCAAGTCGGGGTAATGGTATCTGGATAGCCCTTTTCCATCGGCGGAAACGGCCCTTCGGCATTTTTATCTTGAGCACCTGCTTCAAACTGCATTGAGATTGAAATCACTAACTGCTCACCACTTGGCCAAAATATTTTGTTCATACCACTGCCACCTGAACTTTTGGAGTCATTTTCTAAGGTATCTAATGATGGTAAACCAATAGCAAGCGCCGTTTGGCTTAGGCCGAACCCAGCAGCGATGGCGCCACCTGCCATTAAAAATCGTCGACGTTGATTCATGATTGAGTCCCTGCAGCTAATTGAGAAAATAGCGTTTGATAATCTTCGAGGTGCCAGTTATCTGTGATGAAACCATCCCGTACTCGATACATGTCAACAGCACGAAAATCGATTTTCTGCCCTTGGCCTTTTTGCTCACCAAAGACACCAGTGAAGCGGCCATTAAAACGCAGACGCACCACTGCACGATCGCCAACGACTAGCAAATGCTCAACTGAAACAGAGAGGTCGGGGACCGCTGCCCTAAATGCCTTTGATGCTTCGAGTGGACCCGTGATTCCCTGTGCGCGGCCAGCGGGCAGAGTACGGTCGATAAAACCAGTCGCCAATGCGCCGTGGGCAAAACTTGCATCGCCCGTGTGCCAAAAACTGGCATATAACAAAGCGGCGCGGGCGATAGCTTGTGCCTGCGGTGATTGATCAGAAATCGTTTCCATTGCCGCCACTTTTGGCACTAATGCCGCTCGCACTTTAGCACTATCCTGTGTTGTTGCCCCTTGAGCGGCTAACGCATCCATGCTCAGACTTGCTAAGCTAAAACCCACAATTGCAATACCCATAAAGCCTGAAAACCATAGACTTAAGCTGAGCCAAGCGGGTAAGCGCTGAACATACAAAGTGTTAACCCGATCCATTATGCCACCTCATCGTCAGCGGATCGGATGACGGCTCTCAATGCTTCGTTGTGTGTAGGATAATCGGTATAACCCGCCGCACTACCGCCAAACAAGGGGCCTTTGTCGAATGCAGATAAAGGCAATTGATGCATTAAACGGTAAGGCAAATCGGGATTCGCAATAAAAGGTCGACCGAAGGCAACTAAGTCCGCATAACCGTTATCAATCACTTCATTGGCACGCGCCACATCATAGCGACCCGCAACAATAATGCTGCCCTTAAAGACTTTACGCAGCTCGACTCTAAAGGATTCTGGCACCTGTGGCGCATCATCCCAATCCGCCTCTGAAAGATGTACATATGCCACGCCTAATGCCGATAAATGCTTAGCCGCTAACAGAATAGTGTCTACAATTTCAGGACACGCCATATCTTTAAACGTCACGTAAGGGGCGAGGCGAACCCCGACTTTATTGGCACCAATTTTCGCACTCACGGCTTGGACAATTTCGAGTAAAAAACGAATGCGATTTTCCTGAGAACCGCCGTAGACATCAGTTCTGTGGTTTGAATTGGTGCGTAAAAACTGGTCAATCAGATAACCATTGCCGCCGTGAATTTCGATGCCATCAAAACCCGCCGCAACCGCATTCACACCCGCCTGTGCAAAATCGGCCACAACACGGTCGATATCAGCTTGCACCATAGCCTTAGGTTCTGGGCAATCCACCATTTGCCCTTCAGGATGCGCTTCATCCACAATCCATACTTTTGTGCCAACGGGCGCAATGGCCGATGGTGCAATCGGGGCATTACCCTGCTGAAAAATCGGGTGCGATACACGGCCAACATGCCAAATTTGATTAAAGATTTTACCACCAGCCTGATGCACTGCCGCTGTGACTTTTTCCCAACCCTCAATTTGCTCCGCGGTATACACGCCCGGCGTAAATGAATAGCCTTGACTGTCATCGGAGATTTGTGTCGCTTCTGTGATGATTAACCCCGCCGAGGCGCGCTGGGCATAATATTGCGCCATCAGATCATTAGGAATATTGCCTGGCTGCGTAGTACGCGCCCGAGTCATAGGGGCCATCACAATGCGATTGTTTAATGCCAGTGACGCTAATTTGTAAGACATGAATAGACTCATACACACTCCGAACCAGAAATTAAGATGAAACATCAGTGGTGCAATTGTGCATTAGTTAATCTATATTGATAATCAGGCTATTATTAAAATCATTTTCAAAAATAATTTGATATGTATCATTTAAACGATCTGCAATTAGCGCTGCGTATCGCAGCCTTAGAGAGTCTCTCGGCAGCCAGTAAAGAAATAGGCATGACGCCGGCAGCGGCAAGTGCCGCGCTGCAAAGATTAGAGAAAAAGCTAGGATGTCAGCTATTTGCTCGCTCGACGCGGCGCTTACAGCTCACAGAAGAAGGGCGGATTTTTCTCGATTCTGCGAAACCCGCACTGGCGATTCTCGAAACTGCCAGCGCCAATTTAGCCGAACACAGGGGTGAGCTTAAGGGCGAAGTACGCCTCGCGTTACCTTCGGATATTGGTCGCAGCCAGATCCGTGCTTGGCTCGATGAATTAATGGACAGCGCCCCAGAACTGACAGTGCAGCTGTATTTTGGCGATCATATGACAGACTTAATCGACCAAAATATCCATTTGGCTTTGCGCTATGGCCAACTTGACGACTCAAACCTTAAAAGGCGTCAGCTCGCCATGACCCCAAGGGTACTGGTCGCCTCACCCGCTTATCTGGCACAACACGGCACACCAAGCACGCTAAATGAACTGAGCCAACACGCAGTACTGATCTTAAATCGCGGCGGTGAGCCGTGGCAGAAATGGAAGTTAAGTCATAACGGCGCACCCGTTGAAATCGAAGTCAGGGGCCAACGTTTCTGTAACGATGGCGCAGTGATCCGCGACTGGGCACTATCTGGTCGTGGGATTGCCTATAAGAGCTGGCTCGATGTGGCGCAAGATGTAACCGAAGGCAGACTCCACTTAGTGCTAGCCGATAAAATAGCCCCGCCGATCCCACTGCAATTGGTATACCTACAAACCGATTATCCCAGCCATAAGATCCGTCGCACCATAGAGTTTTTAGTAGAAAAGCTCAGCCAGTTCTCCCAAAACTATCCACTGCCCTAAATTACAAACGTCCAAAGTATCCTAATAGAAAACCACGATAAACAAGTGGTCATGTGAAGAAAATAACCACCATCAAGTCGTTGCTAGATGATAGAAAACTAAAAGTAAATATGCCTTATAGGTTTAATGTCGTTGAGATGATGTAGTACCTGTGTCAACCAAAATGTAAGGCCAGATTACTCGAAATCAACGTCACTAATAATGCAAACGTAATGATAAAGCTAAAACGATATCAAGCAATTACCACCAAAGTTGTATAAAAACCACTACCCTGTCAAAACAAATTCCTATAGCATCATTCACACCAATTAACATCGTCGTAGTAGCCAAGTCGAACAAGTGATTTATGTCTCGCAAACAACGCTACACATTAATACTCAAACGTTAAGTGAAAGCATAAATTCAAATATGGATAAGAAAGCGAAGAAAATATTATTCTCCACCTACTGGAAGAATGGATGGATAGACTCAAAAGATAGACTCTTATCTGATGGAGATTTTGAGTACGCAAAGTCACAAGGATTAATGTTTGATCCGATTTCGATTTCTCATGATGACTGCATAGATACCATTGCAAAAGTAGTAAAAACAATATCCAGAGCACAAATTGCTAAAGGTTTTTTAAGTAGCCTGACAACTCGCCGCTTAGACTTAAGATCTTCTTTATCATCCTATTCAATTGCCAAAAATATCCCAGAGCATAAATATACACCCGTTATATCCGGCACTTCATATTCCGACGGAAAACCAACTTCACACTCCTACACCTGCGGTGTATGCCGAGACAGCAAATACGGGATAAGGGGCAGTCACAACTATAACAACACAGATATAAACGTATTGAATTTCGAGCGTATCAAATGGGGTGGTGTCCGTCATGGCGATATTTTATATACATATTTTGACTTAAACCAATTTATAAATACGGATATCCCTGGCCCAACTGATGAAGACTTAAATTGTTTCAAAGAAATATTAAGCACTATCGAAAGTTCGGAACCTACTCATTATCCCAGTGCCCTTGAAAAAAGATTGGCTAAGATCGTAAAGTCCAGTAAGGCAGAAAGGCAGGTATTAATAGAAATTTTAGCCAGTATTGGAGTGTTACAACCAAGGAGCTACAATCGGCCTTCTAAAGGCAAAAATGACTGGGTGTTCGCTGAGTATTGGCGAGGTGAAGATAAATACTGCCATAAAACTGTCGATGAATATTTTGGTAAATATCTACAGTTATGAATGAAGTGGATCAGAGATCAAGCGATGGCTTTTCCCCCAAAAACTAACCGCAAATAAGGCGCGGGAATGACTAACTGTATCACAAAAGGTGCGTAATGCGTTTAGAATTAACTCTCAAGAACATGTTGGATAAAATTGAATCTTTAGATTGGAAGTGGGATGTATATATACCTTCTAATAAAGAAATTAATGACTCGATATTATGTCTTGTACTTGACGATGACACAGAAGAAGATCGTGGTAGTGATGATGAACCAATTTACCCAACATCTATTGGTTATAAAAGCTTCTTAAGTGTGTCAGATTTGCAAAGTATTAAGAGTAATTTGCTGCAACAAAATTCTGAAGCTGGGTTAAATGA
This sequence comes from Shewanella sp. DC2-4, assembly GCF_013248875.1. Taxonomy (NCBI): domain Bacteria; kingdom Pseudomonadati; phylum Pseudomonadota; class Gammaproteobacteria; order Alteromonadales; family Shewanellaceae; genus Shewanella; species Shewanella sp. DC2-4. The sequence continues at coordinate 3,895,198 of NZ_JABRVR010000002.1, forward strand.
ATTAATTAGTGCAGCAAAATATTATTATGAAAATGATGCTTTTATTAATATTAACCGCTAACCAATAAAAGCTGTCGGATGCTCCGGGCTAATGCGCACATTAAGGGTTACTCATAAGTGTATAACCCTATTCCTTGGGAAGAACGACTGTCACCACACAGCCCTGTTGCCAAGGGAGTAACGCTTGCGTGGATTGCTGACAGTTTTCGATTTGAATGCTGCCGTGATGGCGGGTGACCACATCCTTACAGATGGCTAAGCCAAGCCCTAATCCCGCATCTTTGGTTGAGGCAAAAGATGCCATCAACTCACTCGCCTGCCCCTGTAGCCCTTCGCCATTATCAATAACTAACACTTTGATTTCATTTGGATGATAATAGATATCGATCCATAATTGACGCACACGATTATCGCCGCAGGTTTCTAACGCATCTAAGCTATTTTTTACTAAATTGACCCACATTTGGCTTAAACCAACGCTATCGCCCATCAGTTCAAAGGGCTCACCCTGCACTCGCACATTCACTTGCACATTGGCGCGGTCTAGCTCGCGCCGCAACAGAGCTAAAGCTTCTTTCACCACTGGCACTATATCTAAAGGTTCGGTCTTGGCCTGACGCCGCTTGAGTAAACCGCGAATACGATGCACAACCGCTCCAGCTCGAATCGACTGCGCATTAATTTTACCGAGTACATCATAGAGTTCCGGATTATCTTGCCCAAGCCTTTCCAGTTGTAGCATGGCACCTTCGCTGTATTGGGTAATGGCGGCTATGGGTTGATTGAGTTCATGGGCAAGTCCTGCACCTATTTCCCCAAGAATCGCCGCACTTTGCAGTCGCTCAAGCTGCAGTGCCTTGTCCTTTAATTGACGCTCAGTGCTAACTAAAAACTCACTTTTCTGGCGAAACTTATATTCAAGCCACAGGTGATAAATGGTGGAAATAATGAAAATTAACAACAGTGCGCCACCCCATTCTTTATTTTTTGCCATCCATTTGTATACGGTTTGATAAAGTGGTGGTGATGCTCCCTGTAGTTGTAATTCTTTAAATAACTCAATCACTTTTAACTGGCTTACGGGCGCAGTCCAGCCCAAAGTATCGGCGGTAATTGCTGCAATATGATCGGCGGGTAAATCGAATAAGGCGCGGGTAATCGCCATCGTCAGCTTAGGAGAAACCGTATCCGCCGCAGCGAATGACCAGTTTGGGTATAACTGAGTGCTCACCTCACAATCATATCCTGCAGGCGTTGCAGGATGGATAACCCGATAATCGCCCTGATTAACAAGACCCGTTGCGATCATTTCCTCTAAGGTACAAAAAGGCGCTATTGCGGCGTCGGCACTGCCATCTCTGACTTGATAGATAAGCGGTTCTAACGGGAACCCGAGGAAGCGCACTTGCCCAAAAAACTGTTCGGGTAAAAAACCCATTTTATGCAGTAACCCCATGGCCGCTTGATACCCCCCCAAGGCCTGCGGATCACTTGCAACCACATTGCGCCCGCGCAAATCCTGCAAGGTACGGATAGGGCTGTCGGCGCGAACAATAATGGTCGCGCCTATGGTAAAAGTGCTGCCTTGATGCTTACGGCTCTTCATTGTCGCAAGCCAAGACAGCGGGAAGTTGTTACTTAGATGCAGATATTGCCCAGGGTTCGTGACGATAAACTGCAAATCATGCTCAAGTAACTGACTACGCATGCCATTAAAATCCACAGGCACGACTTCAAAATGACTATTAGGTACTTGCTCACTGAGGTAATCCATCATAGGTTGCCAACGCTGCTTGGCCTGTAACACGCCATGATTTGCCAGCACTCCGACTCTAAAATGGTTCACTTCTGTCGCTTCGTTGGCATAGGACGGATTAAGCCCAATAACACTCAGCAAGCATCCCATCAATATCGCTTTACACCAAGAGTCAATCGTCATCGTCTCTATTACCCACTCTTATATGCCATTGTCATGGAACGATTTTAGCTCGCAGATAAAAATCAAGCTGTGAAATGCCGCCAAACTCTGGTTTATGCCCAGAGGGAATAGGCTAATTTAGTGATGTATCTCCCAAGACCTAGGCTTAAAATTGAGCCCACTCTGCACCCAGCTTAAGCTGATAGCATGCTTACCGCCCTACAAGGAACACCATGTCGATAAAATTGCCACTCTATCTAGTCGATGACGATGAAGCGATTCTGGATTCACTGGGCTTTATGCTCGGACAATTTGGCTATCAAGTGCAAACCTTCAACAGCGGCCGCGACTTCCTTGAGCACTGTGCATTATCACAGGCGGGCTGCGTGATTTTAGATAGTCGAATGCCAGAAATCACCGGCCAAGAAGTGCAGCAAAAATTACTGGAAACCCACAGCCCGCTAGGCGTGATATTTCTCACTGGCCACGGTGATTTACCTATGGCGTTAAGCGCCTTTCGTAAGGGGGCCTGCGATTTTTTTCAAAAACCAGTATCGGGTAAAGCATTAGTACAAGCGATTGAAAAGGCACTGCGTGAAAGCCAAGTGGCCTTCGAGCAGCAAAGTCTGCAGCATAAGTTTGACCAACTGACCGAGCGTGAACAGCAAGTGTTAGCCCATGTGATCCAAGGCATGACTAACAAGCAAATATCGGAGGCGATGTTTTTATCCCTGCGCACGATTGAAGTACACCGCGCAAAAATCATGAAAAAGCTCGAAGTGAACAATATGGCAGAGCTAGTGCAACACTTAGGCAATCTGAATTCTGTCTTATAAGTCAATCACCCGTGGTCACTAAACAATCGTTAAGCCTTCTCGCCACGCATAAGGATTTAACCGTTAAACCCTTTTTACCCCGACCATTCAAGATACCGTAACTACACAGTTTTCATCCAACCTGCGACAAGCTGTCGCAGTTTGCGCATTTGGCTTTGTGAAATATCGTATCAGCCCGCACAATCACGCCATAGGTTCCTTCCTTTGTGCCCCGCAGGCGCTCAAGAAATCCACTGCTTTTTGAACCTCCACCCGAGGGTAACTATACCCTCGGGGATTTTTTGCTTCCATCCGCGAATGCCTTCCTCCAAGATAACAACTAAAGTGGAAATGGAACGATCCAATTCTAGTTCCGTCTGCAAAGCAGTTATATACTTTCCAACCGTCTCAAATAATATGAATCATGGAAGAGCGAATGTTCAAACCTTTAATATTACTTAGCTTTAGCACCTTAGTCTTAACCTGTATGAGTGGCTGCGTTGGGCCACTTAATTCAAAATGTGATACAAATTCCCCCTACAGCAAACAAGAATGCAATGCAGCCGACGCCGCAGTTTATGTTGCAGCCGCCATATTGGAAGGCCCAGATAAAGGTCAAACGTGTAACGATATGTCGGGCAAAGCAAAACAAGACTGCCTCGCTCAACAACAAGCACTGAAAGAATCATTAGAGAAACACGCTCGAAAATAGCATTAAGGAAGATGAATGAAAGCCTCCATTTTTATTGCCGCGACCCTCGACGGTTATATCGCAACGCCCGATGGGGATATCGACTTTTTAAATCAGCACCCCAGTACTAATCCCGATGAAGACTTTGGTTATCATGCCTTTATCGACACTATTGATGCGATTGTAATGGGACGAAAAAGCTTTGAAAAAGTCCTCTCCTTCGATTGTGATTGGCCCTATGTAAATATCCCAGTGTTTGTATTAAGTCGCAGCGGCGTAACAGTACCGTCGGCGTTAAGTGAGCACGTACAAGTGCTAAATGGCGATGCGGCAAGCATTAGCGAACAACTCAAAACCCGTGGCTTCAAACATCTCTATATCGATGGTGGCCAAACAATCCAAGGCTTTTTAGCGGCGGGGCTAATTCAGGAACTCACGCTCACTCGCATCCCCACTTTACTGGGTAAAGGTATTCCCCTCTTTGGCGACTTAGCTCAAGCGATTCAATTAATGCCAATTCACACGCAGCAATATGACAATGGCTACGTACAAACCCGCTATCGTGTTATAGACAAAATGGCTTTATAAGCCGTTTACATTCGGCTGATTGCATTGAAGGGTGAAGTGATGGCTTGCCATCTTGCTGCATAACCATGTAACAGCAATGTTAAACAACTAAATATTATCAATGGCTTACTGATTGCAAATCAAAGTTCCGTTAGAATATTGTCCTCTAACAAATAGGTGAGCAATATGAGTCGTTTGCAGTCATCGAAGGGTTTTACATTAATTGAGCTGGTTGTTGTCATTATCATCCTTGGGATCTTGGCCGTCGTCGCAGCACCACGGTTTTTAAACCTAGGCCAAGATGCTCACGATGCCAGAGCCAAAACCGCATTTGCGGCCTTTACCTCTGGTGTTAAGCTTTATCACAGTTGCTGGCTTGCGGGCGGTCACTCAGGTTATACCCAAGATCTCGCCTGTTATGGTGACGGAAAACTCGACTCGACCACCACAGGATTTCCACTGGGAATAGAGACTGCAACCGCTGATGCCGGTGCTAAATTGCAGGGCGATTATTGTGGTCAGTTATGGCAAGGTCTTTTGGCTAATAATGAATTTGTCATTGCCGATCAATACTCTTGGCGCACAGTTCCCAATGTCGACATTGTTTACTGGTATGGTGCCGTCGACATAAAAGATCCCAATGCTTACTGCATTTTCAACTATGTCTCTGACGATCGCAGCTTCGGCAGTGAAAACTGGGATCTTAAATACTATCCCTTCGATGGCCGCACTATTGTAGGTCGATCCACCCTTTCCCAATAAGCGCTTATTTTTATTGCTAAAGGAGCGCGAAAGATCGCAAACTCCTTTGGCATTTGCCGCGATTACTTGAATTATTGTCATCCATCCCCATATATATCCCATCATCCACCGCAACTTTTGCTGCGGGCCAGAAGAGGATTCATTGTGACCACTATCGTATCAGTACGCCGTAATAATCAAGTTGTCATCGCCGGCGATGGCCAAGTCTCCCTAGGCAATACCGTCATGAAAGGTAACGCCAAAAAAGTGCGTCGCTTATATCACAACAAGGTACTGGCAGGTTTTGCAGGCGGCACCGCCGATGCTTTCACCCTATTCGAGCGTTTCGAAGCCAAACTTGAAATGCACCAAGGCCACTTATTGCGCTCAGCCGTTGAGCTAGCCAAAGATTGGCGTACCGACCGTATGCTGCGTAAACTCGAAGCCCTGTTAGTCGTGGCCGATGCGGAAACTTCGCTGATCATCACAGGTAATGGTGATGTCGTTCAGCCAGAACACGACTTAGTTGCCATTGGTTCAGGCGGCAACTATGCCCAAGCGGCGGCCCTTGCACTATTGCAAAATACTGAGCTGTCAGCCTTAGAAATCGCCGAAAAATCCCTGACTATTGCTGCGGATATCTGCGTATTCACCAATCAATTCAAAACGATTGAAGAACTCAATTACTAAACAGCCCGTGAGGAATATTATGTCTGAAATGACCCCCCGTGAGATTGTCCACGAGCTGGATGCACACATTATTGGCCAACAAAAGGCCAAACGTTCTGTTGCTGTCGCCCTGCGTAACCGCTGGCGCCGGATGCAACTTGACGCGGATTTCCGTCAAGAAGTCACCCCAAAAAATATTCTGATGATTGGCCCAACGGGCGTTGGTAAAACTGAAATTGCCCGCCGTTTAGCCAAACTGGCGAACGCGCCTTTTATCAAGGTCGAAGCGACTAAATACACAGAAGTGGGTTATGTCGGTAAGGAAGTCGAGCAAATCATCCGCGACTTGACCGATATCGCCATCAAGCTGACCCGTGAACAGCAAATGGGCAAATGTCGCCAACGCGCCGAAGAAAATGCCGAAGAGCGCATTCTCGATGCCCTGTTGCCTAAGCCGAAAAACGACTGGGAAAGCACTGAAACCGATTCCAACTCAAATACCCGTCAAGTCTTCCGCAAAAAGCTACGCGAAGGCCAATTAGACGATAAAGAAATCGATATCGATGTAGCCCAACCGCAAATTGGTGTTGAAATCATGTCGCCTCCAGGCATGGAAGAAATGACCAACCAGCTGCAAAGTCTGTTTAAAAACATGGGCCAAGCACCAGCAAAACGTCGCAAGATGAAGATCAAAGAAGCCTTTAAGCTATTGATCGAAGAAGAAGCGGCCAAACTGGTCAATCAAGAAGATTTAAAAGAACAAGCCATTGAAATGGTTGAGCAACACGGCATAGTGTTCCTCGACGAAATCGACAAAATCTGTAAGCGCGGCGAAACCTCAGGCCCAGACGTTTCCCGTGAAGGCGTACAACGTGACTTACTGCCGCTGATCGAAGGCTGCACTGTCACCACAAAACACGGCATGGTAAAAACCGACCACATACTGTTTATCGCCTCTGGCGCATTCCAGATGTCTAAACCGTCGGATTTAATTCCTGAATTACAGGGTCGTTTACCGATCCGTGTCGAGTTAGATGCGCTATCAGCTAATGATTTTAAACGCATTTTAACCGAGCCACACGCCTCGCTCACCGAGCAATATATCGCGCTGATGGGCACAGAAGGCGTGAAAGTTGAATTCAGCGAATCGGGTATCGACAGCATTGCGAAAGCCGCATGGCAAGTGAACGAGCGCACCGAAAACATCGGCGCCCGTCGTTTACACACTGTGATGGAAAGGCTGATGGAAGATATCTCCTACGAGGCATCGGAAAAATCGGGCTCCGCCTTTGTTATCGACGCCGACTATGTCAGCGCCCACTTAGATAACTTAGTCCAAGACGAAGATCTCAGCCGCTTTATCCTCTAGTACTAAACCGTTCACCGCCAAGCTCAAACGACTTGGCGGTAAACGACTCAAATACAAAAGTGTGACTTAAACGAAAAAGCCTGACCAAGGCTCTCGCTTACCCTTTGTATCCTTGGCCGCGAGTGGTTACATTAGTCAGGTGTTATTTTAATGAGTCGTTATCCTATCCTTAGCATTTTCTTGGTAGCCAACCTATGACCACAGCAACGCCCAATGTCACCGATCTTAAACTGAAACGTAAATCACGCATTCTAGAAATCAGTTTCGACAATGGTGAGCAATATCAGCTCAGCTGCGAGATGCTCAGAGTCTACTCGCCCTCGGCCGAAGTGCATGGTCACGGTAATCCAAAGCTGGTCACCCACAAGAAAAACGTCAACATCAGCGCCATAGAACCCGTCGGTAATTACGCAGTGAAAATCGTCTTCGATGACGGCCACGACACAGGCCTATTCTCGTGGAAAGTCCTCTACGATCTCGCCACCCACCAAGTGGATCTATGGGAAAAATACCTCGCCCGCCTACGCGCAGAAAAAGCCTCACGCGAACCGCTGATTGCGATGAATATAAAGTACAACTAGTACGTTAGGTAAAATTGTGGAATGTAAACTCTAGAAACAGAGAATTTAACAATGGGTAGCTTGTGAAGCTGTGAGTTCTCTTACTGACTTGAGTATCAAAGGAAAGACCATGTCGGAAAAAATCCCCTGCCAAGAATGTAACACCTTAATCCTTCCGAGTACCGCCGAGAAAAATGAGGGTTTATGCATGCCCTGCAAAAATGGCATACGTGCAAACCTCGAGCGTGCGAAGGAATACTACCAACAAGAGCGTGAACTCGATAAAACCTGTCCCTTTCGAGCCTTTTGGCGAGATCTTGTTTTAAGGGTACATAACAAAGATCAAGGTTTTTATACGCTTAGACCAGAGGAACAAAATTACTATGCGGTGAACTGCTTATCTGGCGAGATCTATAATGGTGGATTTATTCAGTATTTCGACAACTCTTCAGGTGAGCATTACGCCTTCGCTGAGCGTGGACTTATCCAAATGGGAGCAAGCCACTCGTTAAACTTATTGCACCAAGCAAAACAGGCCGTGTTTGGCGAAAAGCCAGTACCAATAGACAGAGATCGTCGTTTAGCCGCCACCGATAACCAAGACCTGTACAGCGTACTCGATAAGCTCGATGACGAGTTTTATAAAGATCTAGATGATCTCGATGCCAAGCTTAAAAGCTACGCCCTTGATTACGGACTAGTGAATAAGACTTAACTGGCGATTGTCGGTAATCACTTAAAGATAAAGGCTATCCTTGACAGAAATAAGCATAATTGAGCCTATCTTGCTGACCCCATACCGCAGTCCAGCCATTCACATCACTCATATAAGCGAAATAAATAGACTGCGTTTTAAGACAAACATCTTGAAATGGCGCTTTAATCTCATTAATAAAATGCGCCGACCTAACCAACACATCAGTACAAACGTCTTCATCCTCCACTAACCAAATAAAATCATCACGCCATTCATCCAATGCTATCGCGGCCTCTGGGGAATAGAGTCTCAACTTATCTTGAGCGAGTTTCATTTGCTCGGGAGTCACAGAACATGAAACCGCCAACTTATCGAATACACCTGAACCGCCAGCCCAAAAAGACAAATCAAATTCCAACCTATCCTCTAGCGGCGTAAAACCCAATAAATTTTCGATAATCATTAAACTTTTAGCTAAATCGGCATCTGGCCTTTGGTAACGCTTTTCAATCCCATCATATTCCCGCATACGAACTAAGCTCCTGCTGCGTTAAGTGACACATTAAAATTGAGTAACATACTATAAAATAATAACTTTTTGATCAATGTACCCAACGATTAAGACTATTACGCCAGTGACTCGCCGACTTTGATTTAAAAATAAGTTATCCCTAAGCGCTCGATGGCGCCATTTGCAGCATAAGGAAGCGCGAACACAGCGAGCACATGGTCAAGGATAATGGAATGAAAATTATCAGGCCTACCATTTTAAATCAGCAACTTCATCAAGTAAGGCCTGTGGTTTAAACCGTCCCTGCTAAAAGCGGCCTGTACAGTTATTTTCTTGATTTTCTTGATTTGCTTGTCTTACTATTAGCTCATTCAAACATCGCACTCTTTTGAAAACTTAGGCATGAAATATCGCATAATCGGCTGCGGTAAATTGCAATTGAATGCTTTAATCGGTTGACCTCATGCGCCTCAACTAGCTCTCCTTAAACGGATTTTTGTGTTAATTAATCGCCTTTAAACAACTTATGCCACTGCTCCAGCACTTCTCAGTCAGTTCAACGATTGGCACTGTCGATATCGACTGGCAGCACCACATGCAGATAATTCGACATCACCGCAAAGGCTGCAACATCGATAGCAAAAACGGCTTCAAGTTCAAACAGTAGTGACTCAACCCAACTACGGCGATGGTCATAATTTTTCCCAGAATAGGCATCATCGCCACATAAAAAAGCACGCCGCACAACGCGGCTATAGCAATGGTAATAGGGAATGTCTTCAAGGCTTATTAAGTTCTGAGAGGACGCGGCATATAAACCTCCTTGTTTAATGCTTAATCAAAACATAGTCGGAGGTTAACTACCACGCCATTTAAGCTGGGTGTCTTGAAAACAGCTTCTTTGTAAGCAACCTGAAAGTGCATTATATTGTTGCTCTAAAATGGATGGCCAGATTTATTATTAGCCCTGCATATGTGATAAAACAGTTAAACCTTCGCTGGAAACAAATCTTAGAAATGGAGTATTGTCAGTGACAACGAGAACGGAATTACTCAATAAATTAAGCGCCTTATCGACCGCCGATCCAGAGCACTGTCCGGTAGTGACATTAAATGAGTACTTTTTAGAAAACGAAGATGAAGAGTCTATCGCACCCAATAATTGGGGTTATGGTCGACCATCCATCAAAGAAATCTATCGTTGCTTGAAAGAAATCGAACATAGGTCAGATGTGCAAGGTATTTATGTTGGGATGCACGATGAATGGTCCGAAGCACTTGAGGATGATGAGCTATGGCCTGCAGCTGAGAACATTCATATTCTTACCTGTGCGCCTCTGGCGGAAGTGGAAGAATGGATTGAAGGAATCGCGGCAGATGGAATGGGGACAGGCTGGCCCTATGGCGAACATCAACTATCCCCTAAGCCGTATGCTGGCTATCATGTCTATACAGTATATTGGGATTAGTGGTTAGCTATCTCACTGTTTATGTGAATTTTATTGCATCAGATAACCCCAAAACATCGGTCTAGGCCGATGTTTTTATATCTAAGGATACCCAATCTCATTTTTGTAATATAAAACGTGCTCCCCCAGCCTTATTATATGAATTAGCTCGTGTTATTTAGACTCCCATTGTTAAATTTTAAAAATGGAGTGTTAGTACTCTTTTTAAATACTAACAAACAACACTAAAACTTCAGAAGTTCATCTTCCCCTGCGAAGTTGCTGAAGGGCGTTGAAGAAAATCGCGTGAGCGAGGCATGGATGCCGAGTTAGCTTTCGGATTCTTTATTTGATTAATAGGGGATGTACCATCGGAAACGTTAGCTATTTCAAATAAGCACGAAGCCCTGCTTATAAATAAAGAGTTAATGCATGTAACTTCGCTAGGGTGAGTGCTGCGAAAACAGCGGTACGAACGAGAGCCAAAGATTGTGAACTGGCAGTTAGACATCGACGTTGTTCGGCAAGGGCTCTTGATTGAAAATCAATGGGGAAGCCCCACGACTTTGACTTTGCTTTAAAAGCTATCAAACCAAGTTTAGATAAACCTCCTTGTCGAAATCACGACAAATACCCTGCTTTGTGATCCTCACTGCAACCCAATTCGTAATGTCAGGCAATATTACATCGCGAAATGCTTAACCGCGAAAGTCATTCAACGAGTCCACTTAATGCAATTACAGCAATTCCATACAGTCAGGTTAATTTTAGGCGATCAACTCAATGCCCAGCATTCTTGGTTTAACCGTGTTGATGATCAAGTGCTGTATGTGATTGCAGAATTGCACCAAGAAAACACTTATGTAACCCACCATGTGCAAAAAATATGTGCCTTCTTTGTGGCAATGGCGCAATTTGCCCAAGAGCTGCGCGCACAAGGGCATCAAGTGCTCTATTTGAATCTGGATGACACTCATGATGGCACCCAAGGCTTTAGCGATCTACTGGGGCTAATTCAACATCAGGTAACACAGGTTGGCGCGATCAAGTTTGAATACCAAAGGCCTGATGAATACCGCTTACTCAAGCAATTGAGCCGACTTAAGCTCAACACAGCCGTGGTGAACTGTGTCGATACAGAGCACTTTATCTTGCCCTTTGACGAAATCGATGCGCAGTTCCCCGTCGGCAAACACATTATGATGGAGCACTTTTATCGCCGTATGCGTAAACGCTTCAACATCTTGATGCAAGACGGAAAGCCACTCGGCGGGCAATGGAACTTTGATGCCAGCAACCGTCAGAAACTTAAAACTCAAGATATAAAAGTCTTGCCAGCGCCATTGATGTTTAGCCTCGATGTAACTGAAATTCTCGCTAGGCTTGAGCGTCATCAAATTCCGACCATGGGTCGTATTGATGCGCCATTGCTGTGGCCGATAAACCGTGCGCAAAGCCTCACACTATTAACGTATTTTTGTCAGGTTTGCTTGCCTTCCTTTGGCCGTTTTCAAGATGCCATGACAGCGCAACATCCCGCCAAGTGGAGCTTGTACCATAGTCGACTATCATTCAGCCTTAACAGTAAATTAATCAGCCCGTTAGAAGTCATCAATGCGGCCATCGACAGTTATCAAACGAATGCTGAGATTGATATCGCCCAAGTTGAAGGGTTTGTACGACAGATATTAGGTTGGCGAGAATATGTTCGCGGCATTTACTGGGCCAATATGCCGCAGTACGCCAGCACTAATGCGCTCGATGCCCATGGGACGCTGCCCGATTATTTTTGGCATGGCGACACTAAGATGAGCTGCATGCGACAAGCCTTATCTCAATCATTAGATTTTGCCTACGCCCATCATATTCAGCGCTTAATGGTGATCGGCAATTTCTGCTTATTAACCGAAATCGAGCCAAATCAAGTCGATGAGTGGTATTTAGGCGTGTATGTTGACGCCATCGAATGGGTTGAAATGCCCAACACTCGCGGCATGGCATTGTTTGCCGACGGCGGCATTGTCGGTACTAAACCCTACGCCGCCAGCGGCTCTTACATTAATAAAATGAGTGATTACTGCAGCGGCTGTCATTACAAGATAAAAGAGCGCAGCGGTGCACTCGCCTGCCCGTTCAATAGCTTTTATTGGCGCTTTATGGACAAACACCGCGCGCGATTGTCGCTGAACCCTAGGATCGGCATGCTATACCAGACTTGGGACAAAATGGGCGAGTCCGTAAGAAGCGCCATATTAGCCACAGCCGAGCACAACCTCGTTCACCTAAACCGTTTGTAGCGGAGTAATGCTAAGCGTGACTCATTGATATAAAGAGTTTGATATAAAGAATTTGATATAGATATTTGGATAGGGAGAGTTTGCTATGAAAGTACTTATCGTCGGCGGGAGTGGGGGTATTGGCAAAGCCATGGTTAAGCGAATTCAAGAGTCATATCCCGACGCCACTGTGCACACCACCTACTGGCATCATCTTCCCCAAGACATGCGAGAGAAGCTCCAATGGCATGCATTAGATGTGACCAATGAAGCTGAGATTAAACAGCTAAGTGAACAACTCACTGAATTAGATTGGATTATTAACTGTGTCGGCATCTTACACACCCAAGATAAAGGGCCAGAAAAAAGCCTACAGTCACTGGATATCGACTTTTTCCAGCACAATTTAACGCTGAATACCCTGCCCAGCATCATGTTGGCGAAGCACTTTGCTAAGGCATTAACACAAAGCCACTCGGCAAGATTTACGGTGATATCGGCGAGAGTCGGCAGTATTACCGATAATAAATTAGGGGGCTGGTACAGCTATCGCGCCTCAAAAGCCGCGCTGAATATGTTTCTCAAAACACTGTCGATTGAATGGTTACGCACCATGAAACACGGCGTGGTGTTGTCTCTGCATCCGGGCACGACAGACACGCCATTATCTCAGCCATTTCAACAGAGTGTCCCCAAAGGCAAACTGTTTACACCTGAGTATGTCGCCAACTGCTTACTGCCCATCATTGCCAATGCTACACCCGCACAAACAGGGCGTTTTTTTGCCTACGATGGCACAGAGTTACCTTGGTGAAATAAGCTGAAGAGCAAGTCAAGCAGCGGCAACTCCGATGGAGTCTTTCTAAGTTAATAAATCAAAGCAGAGGGTCTCAACACCTTGATAGGATGATGACCCCAACGCACAACCCATCCTTAATCAAGCCTTTTCAAGAACACTGAAAAAATAAACAATTGAAATAAATCATTAAATTGTTTTAAAACACTCAAGTGCATCACCCTTCCGCTTGGCTAAATCGCTATTACCCAAAAGTCCTAATTCAGATTTAAAAGCGTCTAAATGAACGATGAAGATAGTTCCTTTGTACGATTGTTAACATTTTCACATTTAAATAACATCTAGGTCATGCGGTTATTCACGCTTTGCACAGAATAAAAATCTGAGAATTTCCGCCTGAGCAACAGCTCATTCTATGCGGCCATGGCAGAGGGATGCCGACGACCCTGTAGAAATCACAATAAAAAACGCTCGCCCGAGCCAGTTAAGCTGTATGGCATTCCAACGTTATTTACAAAACGGAAAAAGGATTTCAAGCATGATGCTAAACAAAAAACTGTCGCTACTCTTCATTGCTGTGTCGGCCACTTTAGGCACATCCGCATTTGCTGCCGATGTTGTCGATGTCGGCACTCTTAGAAGCGCGTCTTCAAGCAATAACTTAGTGTCTCAGTTCAGCTTAGACGCAGGTAGCCAACTCAAAGTCGAGAAAAAACTCAACCTAGGTCAAGGCAAGCAAAAACAACGTTTACAACAATATTTCCATGGCGTACCTGTTTATGGTTTCTCTGTTGCGACGTCACAATCGAGCATGGGCTTTTACAGCGACATGTCTGGGCGCGTATTAAAAAATATTGAAAAGTCGGCTGATTTTGTCAAACCCACTTTAACGGCTAACAAAGCGTTAGATATTGCGATCCGTGGCAAGTCTGACAAAGCCGTTGCAGGCCTAAAAGCTGAAAACAAACAAGCAAAATTATGGCTTTACCTCGATGATGCCGCTAAAACTCGCCTCGTTTATGTGACGTCTTTTGTGGTATATGGCGATGAGCCAAGCCGTCCATTCACTATGATTGACGCACACTCAGGTGAAGTGCTCAAGCGTTGGGAAGGGATTAACCACGCTGCAACCGGCACAGGTCCAGGCGGTAACATCAAGACTGGCCAATACGAATACGGTACGGATTTCTCTTACTTAGACGTTGAAGTGAGCGGTGACACCTGCACCATGAACTCACCTAACGTGAAAACCGTTAACTTAAACGGTGCCACATCAGGCACCACCCCCTTCTCTTATACTTGCCCACGCAATACAGTCAAAGAGATCAACGGTGCTTACTCGCCATTAAACGATGCGCACTACTTCGGCAACGTGATCTACAAGATGTATAGCGAGTGGTACAACACTGCACCGTTAACCTTTCAGTTAACGATGCGAGTTCACTACAGCAACAACTACGAAAACGCTTTCTGGGACGGCAGTGCTATGACCTTCGGTGATGGCGCAACAACCTTCCACCCATTAGTGAGCTTAGATGTCTCGGCACACGAAGTGAGCCACGGGTTCACTGAACAAAACTCAGGGCTGGTTTACGCAGATCAATCTGGCGGCATGAACGAAGCCTTCTCAGATATGGCGGGTGAAGCCGCTGAATTTTACATGCACGGCACAAACGACTGGTTAGTCGGCGCCGATATCTTTAAAGGCAGTGGTGCACTGCGCTACATGGCAGATCCAACCTTAGACGGTATCTCAATCGGTCATATCGACGATTACTATGATGGCATCGACGTGCACCACAGTTCAGGTGTATTCAATAAAGCTTTCTACACTTTAGCTAACTTACCGGGTTGGGATACACGCAAAGCATTCCAAACATTTGTAGTCGCTAACCAATTATATTGGACGGCGGACAGCTTATTCTGGCAAGGCGCCTGTGGTGTTAAATCGGCCGCAACTGACTTAGGCTTAAGTGCTGACGATGTGGTTACTGCGTTTGCCGCTGTGGGTATTACACCTTGTGAAACCCCACCACCACCGCCACCACCAGAAGCAACTGAGCTCGCGAACGGTGTTGCTGTGACAGGTTTAGCGGGTGCATCAGGTAGCAAAAAATACTACAAACTAGATGTCGCTAGCGGTGCAACTAACCTGAGCTTCAATATGTCAGGCGGCACTGGTGATGCGGACATGTATGTTAAATTTGGCCAAGCGCCAACGTCTAGCAGCTATGACTGTCGTCCATACAAGTCAGGTAATGCCGAAAGCTGTGCTATTGATCCTGCTCAAACGGGAACTTATTGGGTGATGGTCAGCGGCTATAGCAGCTACACAGGTGTAAGCCTAGTGGGTGCTTATGACGGCGATGACACACCAAATCAAGCTCCAACTGCAGGCTTTACTGCAAGCTTTGCTAACGGTAACGGCAGCTTCACAAGCACCAGTACTGACAGCGATGGCGACCTGACATCATGGAACTGGGATTTTGGTGATGGTACAAATGCCGCAGGTGCGAGTGTCAATCATCAGTATGCCGAGTCAGGCAGCTACACAGTCACACTGACTGTAACTGACAACGATGGCGCAACAGCAAGCACTTCGGCAGAATTTGCAGTTGAAGTGCCAGAAGTGGCGTTAGAAATGACAGTGAAAAACGCTAACAAATCTCGTCGCGGTAGCATACGTGTTGCACTCGAATGGGATGGTCACAACGCTGATGAGTATACTATCTTCCGTAACGGTGTTGCTGTGGGTACTTCAAGCAGCTCATCGTTTATTGACCGTTTCACCGACCTAGCTGGCGCAAGCTTCACCTATAAAGTATGTGAAACTAACGGCCCTTGCTCAAACGAAGAAACCGTTAACTTTTAATCACATAAGATAATCGTATCGTGGCGCTAGCGTAAAACCCTAGCGCTAATTCATCGATTCACTTCTCGTTTTCTTGTTAATGCCACTCAGCCCTTTTGAGTGGCATTTTTTATGGTCAAACGCTCAGCCTCAGCACCTCATCAGGTTTGCCTTAAGCTGTTGCCCCTTGCCTCACACGTGGATGAATCGTTACTTCAAATGTCCACTTTCACCCACTGGTTTCTTCAGCAATTTACGTTGCAACGTCCGGCGATGCATTCCCAATTGGCGAGCCGTGGCGGACACATTGCCTTGGTTAGCATTGAGCACTTGCTGAATATGCTCCCACTCCAAACGCTTAGGATTCAGTGGCGAATCGTCGACTTCATCTTCTTGAAGAGTATGGGAATGTCCATCCATTTCCAGTGCGGCGAGCAAGGTTTGGGTATCCACAGGTTTAGCTAAATAATTATCGGCGCCGAGACGAATCGCTTCCACCGCAGTGGCGATACTGGCGTAGCCGGTGAGTAACACCATAGTCACCTTGGGTAGCAGATGACGCAGCGGCACAATTAACCCTAGGCCATTGGCTTCGGCAAGCTTCATATCTAAAAGAATATGGCTAGGACGAAATTCCCGCGCCACCAGCAGAGCATCACTGGCATCATGGGTTAATCGGCATTCAAAGCCATGGCGTGTTAATCGGCGCCCTAAAATACTCGCAAGGGAAAGGTCATCCTCAACAATCAACAAACGTTTCATGAACTTACCTCGTCACTAGCCTTAGTCTTGTGCGATACAGGCGGCGCCAGCTCCCTTAATATAGTGAAACGAATTTGCGCCACAGTGCCACCTTGGGGATGATTTGCCAAAATCAACTCTGCGCCCAAACGCTCTAAACTGGCATGACTGAGTAGCAAAGCGACACCTAAACCCTTGGGACTTTCTATGAGTAAGGTGCCCAACTGTGGCAATAAATCGGGCGCGATACCAGTGCCATAATCGCGGATCTGCAAGTAGATCTGCTCTTCGTTTGGCGCTATATCTAAACTGATATCCACCTGCGGCGCACCTATGGTTTCGGCGCTAGCGCGGGCAGCATTTTCAATCAAGGCCATGATGGCTGGCGTTAAAGTCATATCAGTCAGAATACTTTGCTCTGCCAGTTGTTCAGGCATACAAGTGATCAACCAATTCAGTTCAGTTTGCGGCATTAACAACAAGGTTTTTTGCTTTAAACTATCCACCAGCTCAATGATCTTTAGTGGGCGCTGGCGGCGATCGCGGATCGACTCTGTCGCTAATCTCAGCTCGGCAAGCGTATGTTCACAGCGACCTAATGCAGTTTCCATCTCGACAATCGTTATCGAGGTATCACTCATGTCTTCTTTTACTTCATCGAGTAATAACCTCAGACTCGAGAGCGGTGTGGCCAATTGATGTGCCATCTGCGCCGATACTGTGCCTAGGGCTAAGAGTTGCTCCTGACGCAATTGCCCTTCGCGCATATAGGCTAACTGCGCATCTTGACGGCGCATACGCTTAGTGATTAACGCCACGCTAGTTGTCATCACCAAAGCTGAAATCACAAAGTTGAACCACATGCCTAAATAGTGGGAACTCATGTCCATACCGTGATGCTGCATGGGGGATTCGGGCACAGTAAAGATCATCAGGCTGTAGGCAAAGGTTGAAATTGCCGTCAGTGCCCAAGGCGCCCAGATTGGCAAAGTCACAGCCGCAAGTGCAATCGGCAACAGTAATAACGAGATAAACGCATTGGTCGCACCGCCGGAAAAGTGCAACCAAGATATCCAAAATAGCGTGTCTAAGCTGAGCGCAATAAAGAGGCCGCGCTCCTTAGCAAATAAGGGTTTACGTAGCGCCAATGTGAGCGAAAGGTATAACACCTCCAGCACTAACACATGCACTAACGGCTCCATTTGCAGGCTAAGACCAAAAGTATCGGCGGCAAACGTGGTTAAGCCTATTTGCAGCAGCAAACCTAAGGTTCGCAGTAATGCGACTTGGTCGGCAGCCTGTAGACTGGTCCCTAAGATCTTAGCCATGGCGATTCCTACAGAGTGAGTCCGAGCGTGGCAAGTGCACCACTCGATTGTGTTAATGCTTGGCGCACGCCAGTGGCAAAATTAATTTCAGAACAAATCCCCAGCGCAGCTAAACGCGCACAGCTTAAGGTGCAATCCCTTGGCCGCTTGGCGTTATCTGTCGGCGTAGACTCAGGCGTTAAGTGCGCGGTACTGAGTTGTAAAATCTCCCCTAAGGTCAACAACATCTGATACTTAGTCATAGTCTCTGCGGCGCTAAAATGATAAATCCCCTGCACTATTGGCGCTACAATATGTTGTGCAATCATCTTGTCTATGGCTTGGGCAATATCGGCGGTCGAGGTTGGACTGCGTATCGCCCAATGATCAACACCCTGAACGCGACGCTCAATCAATTGGTTAACCAGCACTAGCACAGCAGATTCACTCAGCTTTTCTACTTGACCGTAAAGGATTGGCAAACGTAGCACGGCAAAATCAGCGCTAGTGTCTAGCACTATTTCCTCGCCCTTTAGCTTAGATTCACCATAAAAATTAACCGGATGAGTTGCTGCATCTTCAGCATACTTAGGTTGAGTGCCATCGAACACATAGTCAGTGGAAATATAGATAAGCCAAGCATTATTGGCCTTAGCTGCCATAGCTAAGGCTTGGCTGGCGGCTAAGTTAAGCGCCAATGCCGCCTGCGGATTTTGCTCGGAAACATCGGGGCGACGCTCGGCGGCGCAGTGCACTATCACTTGCGGTTGCTCGCGGGCGATAAATGCCTCGACATCTAAAGGGGCGGTAAGATCGAGTTTATGCACTCGTTCACTTGCGCGGCTAAAACCTGTGGCCACAACCTCATGTCCTGTTAATTCAAGCTGTTTTACGACAGCTCTGCCGAGTAGCCCAGTCGCCCCCGTGACCATAATCTTAGCCATATCGCCCCATTCAGTTTCAACGCATATTTATGGCTAACAATTCTAAAAGCTTTTCATATTCAACGCACTTGTTTACTCTTCTAAACCAAACTTACTTAGGGTTAACTCATGCAAGATTAACCCAAATACCCATAGGCAGAATTTGAGTACGACACTTCCTCTGATATTAGCTGGCCCCATGCTGCGCCACTGCGATGCCTCACACTTTACCCTGTGGTTTGTGAGTCGTGAGCCATTAACTGAACTTAAGCTGCGTCTTGGTGAGCAAGAGTACCTGTTGCAGGATGCCGATTTACACTATGTGCCACTTGGGCAACATGCCCATCAATATCTAATAATACTGTCGCGCCCAGAGTTGCTCGCGCCCAATATCGTCACACCTTACCAAGTGTCTGCCGCTCAGCATGGTGATATTTTTGCCACGATAAGCCAGCTAAACTACGGCGATGCGTCGACGCCAAGTGTACGTTTTACCCCTGAATTAACCCAAGTATTCCACGGTTCCTGCCGCAATCCGCATCACCACAGTGACGATGCACTGGTCGCCGCCGATACCCATTTAGCCAAGATAATCAACAGGGGTGCGGAGGAGGATCGCCCAGCACTTATCATAATGAGTGGTGATCAGGTCTATATTGATGATGTTGCGGGACCTATGTTAAGCGCCATAGGGCAAGTCATCGATTTGCTTGGTCTTAAACATGAGCAATTTGAAGGCGCGAGCATCACCACTAGTGAAGACATTCATTATCAGCCCGCATATTTGTATCAACGGCATAAAAACCTGTTGCCTCATACCCAATATCCGGCCAAAACCGCGCTGTGGCGTTGGTATCGCAATCACCCCATTTTTACCTCCTCCATCGCCGTAAATCATTTGGTCAGCCTAAATGAAATCATCGCCCTGTATTTACTCACTTGGTCACCTGAGCTGTGGGAATTAGTGAATATCTCGAAGGATGTCGACGGCTTATCACCCGCCAATATCGCCCGCTGGCAAAATGAGTGGCAACACTTGCTTGGCTTTAAAGCTGGGCTGGGGCAAGTCAGGCGCTTTATGGCGCACATTCCCGTTTATATGATGTTTGATGACCACGACGTCACCGATGATTGGAACCTTACGGCTAAATGGGAACAAGCGGCCTACGAACACGCATTTTCGAAACGCATCATTGGTAATGCCTTAATCGGCTACACCTTATTCCAAGGACTTGGCAACGCGCCTGATAAATTTACCGCAGATATCCGCCCGCTGCTCGATGCGTTTTTTGCGCGACAAGAAAGCGAAAGTCAGGATCTGCTCATCGATGAATTACTTAAATTTGAGCAGTGGCATTACACCTTAGAGTCCTCACCCAAACTGGTCGTGCTCGACACGCGTACCCGCCGCTGGCGCAGTGAATCTAATCTCGCAAAACCTTCCGGCTTGATGGATTGGGAGGCGTTAATGGATTTACAGCAAGAGTTACTCGGCCAGTCGAAGGTCATTATCGTCTCACCTGCGCCCATGTTTGGGGTCAAGTTGATTGAAGCTGTGCAGCGTACAGCCACTCTAATCGGCGGTTCCCTGTTAGTAGACGCCGAAAACTGGATGGCCCACCCGGGCGCCGCCAATGCACTGCTGAGTATTTTTATGCACCGTAAAACCCCAGAGGAGTTTGTGATCCTCTCCGGCGATGTGCATTACTCCTTTAGTTACGACATCAGTATTCGTTTTAGACGTAGTAGCCCTAACATCTACCAAATCACCTGCAGCGGTATAAAAAATCACTTCCCTGAGAAGCTGTTACCGATTTTCGATAAACTCAATGGCTGGTTTTATGGCCACTTTTCACCACTTAACTTGCTGACAAAACGTAAACGTATGTTGCTGCGCGGCAGGCGACCAAATGATGAGCCGAGTAAACGTCTAGTGAATAAAAGCGGAATAGGTATGTTGGAATTAGCAGATGATGGTGCACCAACAAAAATTGCGGTTTTACATGGCGATATGAGCGAAACCCTGTTCGAACCACCCAAACAGGAATAACAGATTAAACGGGTTTATTATGTTTAACCGTTTCAGGCTGAGTGGCACCAGAGCCAGAATCCATCAAGGGCGTATTTTTGGATAACGCCTCATCGGTTTTGGCAGGTTTTGGCTGAGCCTGATTGAAAATCAGTGCTTCTGGCTGCGACTTATTCGACGGTTTTTCATGCGCCATTTGATCCCAAATGATCTTAGGGCTTTGATCTCGCTCGGCATCGGCTTCTGCTGTCGATGCGCCTGACGAACTTGGTTTCTTCGGTTCAATCACCGCACTCGCCTTACGGATCTCGGCGGCAATATCATTCAGATAAGGCTGCTTAGTCCAGTCACCAAAATACATGGCCCCCACTAATACTGCAGCGCAAAGCAAGATAGAGAAGATCGCAGATTTGGTCATAATGGACTTCCTTTAAACAATCGTAATATGGCTCCCTATGGCAGAGACTCAGATACTGCAGATTGTATTCATACCATCGCAGGGCCAAGCACACAATTGCACCCGATTATTTCCTTTAAACAGACTGGAAATAATGCTTTCCGCTGACTAAAACTCAAAACCTTGACATTGCATGTCGTGGTGCATCCCGCTCACTGGGTCAATAAAACGTAACCGCTCTGCCATCAACTTAAGAGGCGTCGCAAAGTTATCCGGCCCTTTGGGTAATAAGCTTGGATAAAATCTGTCGTTTAACAATGGCATACCTAAGCTTTGCATATGCACACGAAGTTGGTGAGTTTTACCGGTAATCGGGCTCAAATGAAATAAACCGACATCGCCTTTTATGGCCACTAAACTGATTTCGGAATGGGTATTTGCCTCGCCTTCCACGATTTTCATGGTAAAGCTCGGGTCGCTCGGCTGCATGCGGTTTGTTACCGTCCAGTGCAAGGGCAAAGTTAAGCAGCCCTGTTGATATTGTTCAATAATCTCAGGAGTCAATTTGGCAATCGCTTGATAGTCTTTACGAATCGCATCGTCGATAAATAATTGATGATAGAGCGCGCGGGTTTCAGGCGCGACCGTCATCAGGATCACTCCAGCGGTTTCACGATCAAGCCTATGAGCGGGCGCGATAGTATCAATGCCAGTACGCAATCTTAGTCTATGCACCAAACATTCGTTCACATAGTTGCCACTTGGCGTCACAGGCAAAAAGTGCGGCTTGTAGGCCAAAATGACATTGTCATCTTGGAATAGGATCTGTTCTTCGAAGGGGATTTTCGCTTCAACCGGCACTTCACGGTAGTAATACACCCGTGCCGCAGGGCGATATTCAGTGTCCAAGGCGATCAAACGGCCATCCCGCCAATGCACTTTTCCATCGAGGATCCGCTGACGCCATACATCTTCACCTATACGGGCAAAATGTTGTGCGAGAAAGGCAAACACTGTGGGTTTATCTGTGACATTCACAGGAAGCACTATGTAAGAAGGTTGGGCGGCGCGGGCAGATGCAGTCATATCACAAAAAAAGCGGCTATAGAAAGCCGCTATTCTAGCCTTTTTGTGGTTTTTCAGTCCACATGGGACTTGATGAGTTGCAGCACGAAGTCCAAGGTTTTATGGCAATCTGGCTGATTCACTAACACTAATTTATCTTTGTTATACATAGGCAAAACCTCGAGCCAGCGTTGGCTCACCCAAGCGGCGTCTTCCAAATGCACTTGAGAATAGAGCTCAAACAGATCGGGATTCACTTCATAAAATTGCTCTAATGCGGCGCTTATCAACTCAAATTCACCTTTAATCGGCTCTTCTTGCCAGTTACGGCAAGGTAAAGTACGCGCCATCCACAGCTTATCTTTGGCCTGTGCCGCTGAGAGGATGCTGACGCGTTGACGCCCTTCGAGCACTATGCTGAGTGAATCATCTTCTAGCTGATTAAAATCGATAATGTCACATTGGGTGGCAGTGGGATAACAGGGCGGACTACCACTGGGTCTAATGGTGGCAAAGGCGAGCACATACTTTCCCTTGAATACATCGGCCACCATGCGCAGATGACCGGGGTCAACCACACGAACCTCCACCCGTCCCTGTGGCAGTAACAAGGCATCGCGCATGAGTAACGCCATTTCTCGTGTTTGCATAGCAACCTCCTGCCCCAAATAGAAGGAAACGAACTCAATGCATTCGTATTTCCTATTATTGTAGAGTGTAGCAGGTGAAAGAATTTCCTTCCTGAAGCCGCTGAGCGCACAAAGAAATTTGCGACCCCGCTATTTTGAATCAAGACATTTCAACCACGTCATGTCAAACCCAGCTTTCGAGACCAAATCACTTCAACCTAAAAGTGTTCTAGCCGATCCAGCACATTTCCCCTCGCAACAACCGAGGCAAACTCCTCAGCAAGACGTTCACTCAAAGCCACAGACGTACGCCAATATTGCATCCGCTGCGCCGTGTCCAGTTGCTTAAAATCTTCACGGTCGGGGATTTTGCCAAAGGGCAATGAAGCGACAAATTCGGCCGATGGCGCCAACACTAGCGCATTGTGATAATTAGCGCGACCTTGGCGCCACTTCAAGGATTTATCGAACCATCCTGGGCTGATAGTCGGATAAAAATGCGGATACAGCGTCAGCCCCTTGGCACAGGATAAAGGCAAATCAAAGTGATAGTCAGTAATGCCGCCATCGTAATACTGCCCATCGGCAACACCTTCAATTTGGGACACAGGGGCCAGCAATAAAGGAATCGACCCCGTAGCTAACATCACAGCATCGACATTAGCCTCAGTTAATTCAACCTGCTGACTGGGTAAATCGTTGAGTTGCAAAAAGGGAGATGCTGCAGCTTGTTGGCTAAAGACCACACGCTCAAAATGCCAACCTAAACTCCGACGGCTCACTAAGTTGGTCGCCGCCGTCATCGCCAGCCCCGCCGCAAGCGGAAGCTTTGCCGTTAAACGATTTAAATGTTTAGCACGGCACACGACGAAATGACTGTGAATATGAGCGTTATTAACGATCTCACTACCACCACTGACGCCTAAAATCCCCTGCACTACGCCTTTAACTTGTGCACTGACTTCCTGCGGGGTTGTGTCGTAACGCTGACCAATATAAAAATCCTCTAAGCGGCCATAGGCTGCGAGGGGATCTTGCTGCGCCAAACACGCTAAACGCCACGCCCCTGAAGAAGCGCCGAGTGTATAAAGCGGTGTTTGTCTGTCTTTGAAAAACTCAGAAAACAGATACTTATCTAACCCAGCGATACCAAGCCATTTAGGTCCACCAGAGGCGGCAAGTAGCTGGGTAAAATGCTCAGATTTAAGGCCTTGTTCTGCCAAGGTCTTAAATGCCGTTGCTCCCGCGAGAAATCGTAACGCTGACAATTCTATGTACCTTAAAACCAATGCCATTAGAGCAAAATAAAATAGTAAACCACGAAGGTATACGTCAATAAACAATTCATATCATCGAGTTAACTCAGCCGCAATGTGCATGCGACAACGTGTATTGTGCCGTACGAAGCCTCAAAAGCACGCAGGTCGATAGTGAGGTTTTCATCAATATATTCAACTGCATTTTAAATATTATTTAGAACACTAGGCTCTGAGTTAGCACATTTACGTCTAAATGTAACAATTGTTACAATGATAACCTTCTCGGCATCAGATTGTTATTTTATCTGCACACCTAAGTTCGAATATTAGGTTACAAACATCATTGAGAGGTTTTTATGCGTCTAGCCGTTATCGCATTGGCAGTGTCATCCACACTGGTTATTCCAGCAGTCCAAGCCGAAGAGCAACAAACCGGCTTCGAAAAAATCGAGATCATAGGCTCACGCATAGCACTTCGTACGGCAACTGACAGTGTTGCCCCGGTCGATATCATTACTGCCGAACAACTCGAATCAACAGGTATGACCGAAACAGCTAAAGCGCTGCAATTTGCGGCGCCAAGCTATAGCTTTCCATTCTCCTCGGTGACTGACGGTTCAGATGCGGTGCGCCCCGCGAGCTTACGCGGTCTGTCGCCAGACCACACCTTAGTACTCGTAAATGGCAAGCGTCGCCATGGTTCTGCTCTAGTACATTTAAGCGGCACTATGGGAAAAGGCTCCTCTAACGTCGATTTAAATGCGATTCCAATGACAGCGATAAAACGCATTGAAATTCTCCGAGATGGAGCCTCGGCACAATACGGTTCAGATGCGATTGCTGGCGTAATTAACGTGGTACTCAAGGACAGCGATCAAGGGGGAAGCGTCTCGGCGCAAGCCGGACAAACCTACATAGGTGATGGCGAGCAATGGCGTGTGGGTGTAAACCACGGCATAAGTTTAAGTAACGATGGCTTTGTGAATGTAGCCCTCGAAGCGCATCACAAAGACAGCACAAACCGCGCAGGGTTAGATCCACGGCAGCAATACCCTAAGTTAGCAGATGGCTCAGCAGATCCGCGCGAAGCGACATTTAACCGTAAGAGCCACCACGTTGGTGATGCCGAATATGATAATGTCGGTTTGTTTATCAATGCGGTTCAGCCTATATCTACCGACGGAAAAC
This sequence comes from Shewanella sp. DC2-4, assembly GCF_013248875.1. Taxonomy (NCBI): domain Bacteria; kingdom Pseudomonadati; phylum Pseudomonadota; class Gammaproteobacteria; order Alteromonadales; family Shewanellaceae; genus Shewanella; species Shewanella sp. DC2-4. The sequence goes on from NZ_JABRVR010000002.1 coordinate 3,920,645, forward strand.
TGTATGCCTTTGGTGGTATTAGCCAACGTGAAACTAAATCGGGTGCTTTTTACCGTTTAGCTCTCGATGCCCGTAACTTACCCGAAGTGTATCCTGACGGTTTTTTACCGCAAATTAACCCCAAAATTATCGATTCATCTCTTACCCTAGGCTATGAATTCAACCTGAGTGACTGGGATATTGATGCCTCAGTGGGATATGGCAAGAATTCATTTAACTATAATATCGTCAATACCTTAAATGCTTCCTTAGGCCCTGAAACTCCTACCGAGTTCGACGCAGGAACGTTATCGACCCGTGAAGCCAATATCAATTTGGATATTTCCCGTTATTTTGCCTTTATAAACGATTCTGAAATTCTGTTTGCGACCGGTGTTTCATGGCGCCAAAACGGCTATGAAATTGAAGCCGGAGAAGAAGATTCGTATATCAATGGTGGCTATAATGGCAAAGCGGCGGGTAGCCAAGGCTTCACCGGTTTTACCCCTGAGTCTGAGGTTGATGAAACGCGCGATAACACAGGCATTTATGCCGAACTTGAAAACCAATTAACCAACGAGTTTTACTGGGCGGCAGCGCTACGCTACGAAAACTACTCTGACTTTGGCGGCAACACGAGCTGGAAACTCGCGGGTCGTTACGATTTTACCGACAACTTAGCCCTGCGTGGCACTATCAATACAGGCTTTAGAGCGCCGAGCGTACAACAGCTGTACTTCAGCAATATCTCGACGTTGTTTAATCCCGATCCAGTGACGGGGCAACTGGTTCCTATTGAATCAGGCACCTTCAACACCTTATCACCAGTGACAAAGGCGCTTGGAATTAACGAACTAGAACCTGAAATATCGCAATCATTTAGTCTCGGTCTTGTTTATACCAATAACGCTGGCCTCGCGGTAACACTCGACACTTACCAAATAGAGATTGATGATCGCATCATCTTATCTGGCTCCCTAAGAGCGACTGATAGCCCTGCGGTTGCAGCGGCACTTGCGGGCACCAATGCCGATTCAGCACGATTTTTCGTCAATGCCGTCGATAGCCGCACTCGCGGGGTCGATCTCGTTGTTAGCCAAGATATTGATATTGGCACTTGGGGCGATTTACAGGCGAATTTAGCCTATGCCTATAATAAAACCGAGATCCAAGACATCAATCTGCCATCTATTTTAGGCGGATTAGACAAGAAACTCTTTGATAGTATAGAAAGAACCCGCATGACGTCTGCCACGCCGCATAACACGGGCAGTATTGGGCTGACCCATGAACTCGGGGATTTTAAAACCAATATCCGCTTAAACTACTTTGGTGACTACAGTGAAGGTTATTCAACGGGTGATGTGAACTATAGCGATCAGTGGGTGATGGATCTGTCGGTAAGATACGCCGCCACCAATGCGCTAAGCTTTACGGCTGGGGTGCAAAATTTATTTGATGTGTATCCAGAAAAACGACCTGATAACAATAACTTCAATGGTATCTTTGTATACCCATTAACCAATACCCCCTTTGGTTTTAATGGTGGTTACTACTTTTTAGAAGCCAAATACACTTACTAAACTCGTTTTAGCTAAGTTTAATAATACTTGATGTAGAAACAGGTCATTCAGTGGCCTGTTTTTTATGCCGACATGTTTAGACCTGCTTCCAATCGACAAAGCTTATGTCCTAACTGTGGTGATCGGATTATAATCTTTACCATTCGCCCATTTCACTTCCACTATGTCGAGTAGCCGATGATCGTCGATACCTTAAAAAACCGCCATATTTATCAATCCTTAAGCCCTCGGCTTGCGACTGCATTAGAACATCTAGCGACGACCGACTTTAGTCAGCTACCCGTAGGCAATTATCCCCTCGATGGCGACAATATTTTTGTGATAGTGAATGACTATCAAACCAAGCATAAGTCGACAGAACCCTTTGAAGTTCATCAAAAATATATCGATGTGCAATATGTTTTCAGCGGTGAAGAAGAGTTTGGTTACTTGCCACTAGCGGAGCAAACACCCTCGAAACCCTATTTTGAAAAATACGATTACGCCGAGTTTGATTACGAGGCAAACCAAGCCAATGCCTCTTATATCAAACTCAAAGCAGGCATGTTTGCGTTATTTTTCCCCGGTGACATTCATATGCCCGGCACAGGCGATATCGCCACGGCGGTGCGTAAAGTCGTGATAAAAGTGAAGATCTAAACCTTAAGCCATCTTTGCCGAACCTGAGCGTTCGATTTTTAGAGAAATAGCAACTGAAGAGCGCAGTGATATGCGCTTTGGCTATTTCCGATTAAAGCCAAATATTGCTAAAATTGTCACAAATTTAAAGGAGAGTCCCTGAAATGCCCATTTACGTTGTCGGTCACAAGATCCCCGATTCAGATTCAATCTGCGGTGCTATCGCGTTAGCCTATTTAAAAAACCAAATCGGTGAAGAAGCCATTGCCGCACGTTTAGGTGAATTGTCACCCGAAACCGCTTTTATTCTGGAACGTTTCGGCTTCGAAGCACCGGAATACAAAACCAGCTACGCTGGCGAGCAAGTGTATATCGTTGACCATTCAGAACTGACTCAAGCACCGGATGATATCGCCCAAGCGACTATCGTCGGGATTGTCGATCACCACAAGCTAGGCGATCTCACCACAGATACACCGCTAGAATGCTGGATCCGCCCAGTGGGTTGCAGCAACACAGTGATCAAGATGATGTTCGACTTTTACCAAGTCGCTATCCCTAAAAATATCGCTGGTATCATGATGTGCGCTATTTTGAGCGATACAGTGATTTTCAAATCACCGACTTGCACCACTGCAGACATTCGCTGCGTTGAAGCATTAGCTGAAATCGCCGAAGTTGAAGATTTCAAAGAACTGGGCATGGAAATGTTCAAAGTGAAATCAGCCGTGCAAGGCACACCAGCACGTGACTTAGTAATGCGCGACTTTAAAGACTTCAACATGAACGGTAACTTAGTCGGTATCGGCCAGTTAGAAGTGATCGACCTGTCAGTATTTGACGATATCAAGGCCGAGCTAGAAGCCGATATCAAAGCGCTCAAAGTGGAAGGTAACCGCCACAGCGTTTTATTGCTGCTGACTGACATCATGAAAGAAGGTTCAGAGTTGTTGATTGTGTCTGACGATGCGGAGCTGACCCAACGTGCCTATGGTAAAGATACCGTTGATGGCAAAGTGTGGTTAGACGGCGTATTAAGCCGTAAGAAACAAGTTGTACCACAGCTACAAGCAGCATTCGCCTAGACATAATATCGTCGCCGAATCGCAACAGTAATAGCGTATTAAGGCCGAACTCAGTTCGGCCTTTTATATTTTTAAGACAAAATTGATATCCTCAGTGCCTTAGCCCTGCTAATCACTGCAAATGAAAACGGGCATGAAACTTTGCTCATAAATCTATCCAACCAGAGAAGTTGGCGAGTATGATGACCCTATCGTCACATTGATTTGATCACTTTCATCTATGCCAGAAGCGCTACAACATATCATCACAGAACTCACGCCTTGGCTGCAGCAATATGGTTATGTTCTGCTATTTGTCGCGATTGCTGTCGAGGGTTTTGGCATTCCGGCGCCAGGACAATCCTTATTAATTGTCGCCAGTTTATTAGCCGCTACAGGGCAAATGTCACTGCCATTGGTATTAATCGTCGCTGCTTGCGGAGCACTCTGCGGTAACTGTTTAGGATATTTTATCGGCTGGCGCTTTGGCGACGTATTACTCAAAAAAGGGTGGATAAAGCCGCCATTGGAAAATAAAATCCACAGCGTTATCGGTCAATATGGCATTGCCGCTTTAGTGCTGAGTCGTTTTGTTGAGGGATTAAAACAATTTATGTTTATCGGCTGCGGTCTCGCTAAAATGCCACTAAAACAATTTGTGATTGGCAATGCTCTCGCCACCAGCATTTGGGTGACGCTCTTTGGATTAGGCCCAGTGTTAATCCGCGATGAAATCGCTCCCATGCTGGCGTTTTACCACCAGCATAAATACCCCACATGGGCCATGGTCAGTCTGATACTCGCCGCACTAATCACTTTTACTTGGCGCAGGTGGCAAACCAAAAATCCGCAGTAACAGCTTTAGAGTCTATTCTTCCGATTCCTTTTGGATCATCTCTATCACCTTATGAGCTTTAACAAAATGGTCTAAACGATGAGTTTGAATCCACCAAGTTGCGGCTTCCATAAGTAGCTCTGGATTATCATTTTTATTCGCAAAGAAAGCGTAAAATGAGAGGCCGACATTATCGCCTTTAGTCTCAATTTTTTTATGACAAACAGTGATGATTTTTGCTCTTAACTCAGCTCTCATATTGACTCATAAAGTTTATTCACCAGCTTATTACCTATTTTCAATGACATACAACACTAGATGTATCCCCTATCACTTACTCCGTACAGCTACCGATCACTTTATGCCTTCAGTTTCAACCTTAGGTTGAGACTCTGCGCCGTCATTTGGCTTAGCCTCAGGCTTTGATTCCGGCGCTTTAATTGGCGCGGGTGACGCCTCAGTCGCAGCAGGCTTATCTTGTTCCTGTGATACGTTTGGCTCCTGCAATGGTGCATTAACCTTAGGTGTCGGTGAACTCTGCTCTTCAGGTAAAGGCTCGACAATAATCACTGGCTCTTGTGGCACAGGCGTTTCACCTTCGGTAGATGTTGCAGCTTCTGACTCTGGCGCTAAGGTGCCGAGATCTTGGTTTGCAGGGCTTTCCACCGCATGTTTAGGTAATTGATTTCGATATAAATCAATCATACGCATCACCTCAGACAAGGCTTTACCATGCTCTGGAGTGAGAATGCCATTGTGCCCAGAGACGATTTCGTCAGACACGGCCAGTACCCATACGGCTTGCATATTGGCATCGGGGCAGGTTTGCACGGTACGACGAGCCTGCAGGCGAGCACGAATTTTCCAGCCCGATTGAGGCAGCGTCATCATACAGCCAGGGATTTGATCGTGCGCCATCAAGGCCGAAGGCATCTTCATTGGCGTGGTGCAATTGCCACCAGAGCATTTGTCAATATCGTGAGTAATAGCCCAAGAGTTCCCGACAGCGCGCTCGCCGTCCTTGATGTAATTGAAGGCTTCTTTTACTGCAAAATCCCCCTTCGATTGCAACACCACCATACTCGGTTTTTGTCTATCTAAGCTCACCAACGTATCTAATGGCTGATACTCTTTAGCAGGTACGGCGGGATTTAACAGTAAGAATAAATTAGGATTATCCTGCTGATTATCAATGGCGGCTTTGATGCGATCTTTACTCGCATGCAAAACAACAGCACCGCCAAGACTATGGCCAATCACAGTGTAACGCAGCAGTTTATGCTGTGTTACTAAGCTATCAAGCTTATCCAGCAGCTGTGATAGACCTAACTGCCCGATACGTTTAGCAACCCGTTTACGCTGTAAAATAGTAGGAAAATCTAAGGGTTCTATCCAACTTTTTGCATCATCTGAGCCATCGATCCAAAAAGGATCGTATTTATCGCCCCGCCAGCCAATATACAAACCCAACAAGTTGCGCTGGGTATCGGACGCGGCCATTTGCTGATAAAACTGCTCAAAGGCAATAAAGTTTTCATCCTTAGGCTCAGCGCTATGATGCCAGCCATGGACAAAAATCAATAATTCAGGGATCTGTGCAGGCTCTGGGTGTAAAATTCGCGTCTCTAAACCTTGCCATTGCCTTTCGTCGTGGGGCTGACCTTTATCATTAAACTCAATCACATGAAAATTTTGCTTAGCGATATCAGGGCCGGGGATGTGGTAAGCCTGATCTGGAATAAAAGGAAGTAGGACACAAAGTAATAACAACATTAAAAACAGTAACTTGTACTGAGTAAACTTTTTCAGGCTCATTTATAACAACATAATTAACGGCCAGGCTAGGCCAAAATAGACGTGCTGAAAGGGACTAACAGCAAAATTGACGAAATTATACGCTAACGCAATTAAGCCAGCTAGTGCCTAAGTTGCTTTTCATCTGAACAGCAACGCTGTTTAACGCCAAGTATCGGGAAGCGTGACTTGGCTCCATAACTCTTGGCACAGCGGCTGACTATTGTGCCAGTCGCCACCGTTAATCCATTTAACCAGCGTATCCCCCACCTTTGGATATGCAATTGGATTAGGTGATGCCGTTTTAAGCCAGCGCTTAACTATGTTCACATCGAGACTCATCATGCTATCTGCAGCCGCTAAAAGTTGTAACGCCGCCACATTCGATAACTGCTCAAACTGGCCAATCAGTGGTTTGACTAAGAGTTTTTTACCTAAGGTTAATGCTTCGCTGGCAAGCTCAAAGCCCGCATTGCCTATCACACCACCGCAGCTGGCAAGATGTTGCTTAAACCCCTCACGATTAAAACCGTGCCATTTAATATGTTCAGCAACTTGGCCTTTAGGTTGTTGGCTGTGATATACCAAAAACTGATAATCAGTAAAGTGAGACAGAAAGTGAGCAATCATATCCGCATCTTCAAAAGGCAAATAAACTAAAATCTGATGCGTGTGTTCGAATGGGCTGGCATCCACTTCGACAAAAGGCGGCAAAATAGGGAAGCCAAAATGATGCCAATGACACCCCAGCGCCACATCCACTGGAGCAAAATAATTGAGCAGCATCTCATTAAACCAAGTGCTACCGAGTTTTGGCACCGGATGAGTTAACGCCGCCTGATGGCTAATCCCAATAGATGGCACGCCTTGGCGCCGCGCAGCCCAAGCAGAGACAGGTTCAAAGTCGTTGAGTACTAAATCGTAGCAACTGAGATCTAATGCTTTAATATCTTTAAATAACGACAAGGACAAATTTTGCCGGACTGTTTGTGGCACATTAACGCGCCCAGAGCACGTCGCAAACGTCATTCCCGCTTGAACGCGATAATCGCCAAAGCACTCCATATCGAAAAACTGATCAGGCTTGCGCCCCGAAAATAGAAAGTCCACTTCAATATCTTGTTTCATCAATGCTTTAGCCATGACGCGTGCACGACTTAAGTGGCCATTCCCTGTGCCTTGAACTCCGTAGAGTATTCGCATTACGTATCCTTAAACTGATGAGTGAAGGAGAATTCCCACTAATGAAATGATTAACAGGCGCATATTTGAATTAAATCACTGGATGAACCAGCAATACCGACCCAATCCCCAATGAGGCTCCCGCCAGAATATCTAAGGGATAATGCACGCCAAGTGCAATACGTGAGCCCCCTATGCTAAAAGCCCATAAATACGCCACAGGAGCCGCCGCTGGATAGATTTGCGCCACGCTCGTTGCCATCACAAAGGCCGCAGCTGTATGACCAGACGGTAAGCTGAAGCGATCCGATGGTTCAAAACCACTCTCAAATCCCACTAATGCATGGCATGGCCGTGTGCGACGAATACTATTTTTCAATAGTAAATACAGAGGTAACTCAACCAAAAAACTCGCTAACATCAAATTAAATAGAGCCTGTCCTTGAGCGTGCGTCAGCATCAAACCCACGGACAAATATAAATACACATGCCCATCGCCACTCGCTGACACCCGCTTTGCATGGGCATATAAACCATGGTGCTGGGTGAAGCTCACGATATGGCAAAACATTCGCTTATCTAAGTCTGCAACGTAACTCAACATAAAACAGGCTCCTTGCTGGCATACCAGCGAGTTTTACTGCGATGTTTATCTGTGCATTCTCTCGACGACGCTTAGAGTGCTTAGTCTGAAACCAACCGACTCACCAAGGCTCTATTCACGATTGAATTCGTTATTGACTGCTCACGGCTAATTTACTGTTTGCTAATAGTTAAACCTAAATCACATTAGCTAAAGCACTATTAGATAGCTTGAGACTAAGAAAGACCTGTGACGGCTAAGTGACATCTGCTCGAAGGTTTTATGACAAGAAGCATGGCTGAGGTTTTGATCTAGAAGGATTCTAGAGACGTTATGCTGGGGCTAAGGGATTTATTTAGAAATAGCGATAGGACTGAGACAGGATATTGTGTTGCTCTAAACGTTAATCTCAAGAGCAACACAATCCAATAAAACTTAGGCTGCGGCGGGAGTATTTGCCTTAGCACGGTAAATTTTTGTCAAATGGTAAATATTAATACAAGCAACAAACGCATTCATGCCGGCCACAGGCCAAGCAGAAATAAACACCCCATAAACCACAAACAGAGTGCATCCTACAAAATTCAACCATCGCAACCAAATGATATTCTTCATCATTAGAGAGATCGCCACCATTATAGAGGCAAAATAACCAATAATTTCAATCGTATTTACAGCTTCCATAGGCACCTCTCGAAGGCCCTCTACCGTCCATAAGCGTAACGGGGGGTCCATGCCCCTAAAGCAAATTAAGTTAAGTAAGTTAATTTAAACTTGGGATATAATACCAAAACGCGCAACAGAGTTGTAATAAAAAACCGTTATTTAATGACCAATATCAAGTTTTACCGAATAAATTCTATAGTGTGACGAAAATTTACTACAGATGTGTTAACAGCCAAGTGGCAACAATACCGTGATTGGTAACACTTTTCTTTTCAATAATCCCTTTTATACTGGCGTAAACTCGCTAAACTGTACGCAACGCGGATCAATAGGAGTGTAAATATGGAATACAACACCTCAGAACTATGTGACATGTACTTAGATGTCGTAGATGTAGTCGAGCCCATGTTCAGTAACTACGGTGGTTGTAGCTCTTTTGGCGGTTCTATTAGCACCATCAAGTGCTTTGAAGACAACGGCCTAATTACCGAAGTCCTACAAGAGGATGGCCAAGGTAAAGTCTTACTCATTGATGGCGGTGGCTCATTACGCCGTGCGCTGATCGATGGCGCTATCGCAGAACTTGCGGTCAGCAACAACTGGGAAGGCATTATCGTTTACGGTTCTGTACGCGATGTGGATGCATTGGAAGAATTAGACATTGGTATTCAAGCCCTTGCCTCTATTCCAGTGGGTGCTGATGGCAATTCAGTGGGCGAAGTGGAAATTCCAGTCAATTTTGGCGGGGTGACTTTCTTACCCGGCGATCACATTTATGCTGATAACACAGGCGTGATTTTATCACCTGAACCACTCGACATTGAGTAATCTCACTGTTCAGTCAAGAAAGCCAGCTAAGCTGGCTTTTTTATTCACTATTTTCAGCGTTTCCCCATTGAATCCTCGCCCCACTCTGGCCACAATAGCTCGACTCTGGCCGAATAAGAATATCAATCTATGCCTGAATTTATTCCTTTTACCCATACCGATATCGCCTCACTCGTCAGCACAAGAACGGGCGAAACTAAGCTAGGCCAATGCGTCCACCTGGCCAATCACGAACACACGTTAGAGACCATACTCGCGACTGCAAAAGCTCACGGTGCATGCTTTGCCATTATCGGCGTTGGCGAAGATATAGGCCCACGTGCCAATTTAGGCCGCGGCGGTGCAACCGATGCGTTCACAACCAGTATGCGCCAATGGCTCAATTTACAATCGAATCGTTTTCTTTCTGGCGCCGAATGCCTAGTGTTAGGCCAAGTGAATACCGCCGATCTGCAGCAACAAACTACGAGCAATACAACAGATAACACTAACGTCACCCTAGATGAATTACGTGATGCGGTGGAGCAACTCGATGAGCGCGTGATCCGCATCGTCAGTGCGATTTTAAAGGCGGGTTTAGAACCCATACTCATCGGCGGCGGCCACAACAATGCCTATGGTTTGTTGATGGCAACCTACAGCCACTATCAGCGCCAAGTCGCCGCGGTGAATCTCGATCCTCACTCGGATTTTCGTTTGCTTGAAGGCCGTCACAGCGGTAATGGTTTTAGTTATGCAGCCGATCGCGGCGCCTTAGGTTGCTACCATGTACTGGGTTTACACGAGTTAAAAAACAGCGAAGCCAACCTAAGCCAACTCAGCGAATTTGGTGGCACTTGGCATAGCTTGCAACAAATTTGGGTGCGCCGTGAAATCAGCCTTAGCCAAGCTTTACTTGAAATCGCCGCCAAACTTAATGACACAGGTTTACCCGTAGGATTAGAACTTGACGTCGATGCTATCGCTAAAATGCCCAGTAGCGCTTCAACCGCTGCAGGTGTGCCATTGCTCGATGCGGCGCATTATGTCAGCTATATCGCCCGCCACTGCCCATGCGCTTATTTGCATTTAGCCGAGGCTGCGCCAAGTTGCCACGAAGCTGGGATTGAAGCCGGATTCAGGGATATTGGCCAAAGCCTAAGCGAGCTTATCTACGCTTATGTGCAGGCTCGCATGCAATTTTTGGCACAATGAATATCACCAGTTGCACCCAACTGGGCGCTAAGCTATTCACCAAATCCTGATATTGTGGTCTAATGCCTGTCCATTTTACGTGGTCGCTAAGCACTTAATCCTACGACTGTTCAGGAGTGCCTCAAGCTAAGGCATTGCAGTTAGTTTACTAGCTCGATCACAGAGTGATAGATCAAAGATTCAGCAAATGCAGGCGATGGCTTACACTCGCAACTAATACATTGCAAAACAATAGGAACACATTGATGTCTGAGGGCGAATCTAAAAGTACCCACTTTGGTTACAAAACCGTAGAGGCCGATAAAAAGGCTGAACTCGTTGCCGGCGTGTTTCATTCTGTTGCCGCTAAGTACGACATAATGAACGATGTGATGTCCTTCGGCATTCACCGTTTTTGGAAACGTTACACCATTGAAGTCTCTGGCGCCCGCCCTGGCATGAAAGTGCTCGATTTGGCCGGCGGTACAGGCGACTTAACCGCAAAATTCTCTCATTTAGTGGGCGATAAAGGTGAAGTGGTTTTAGCTGACATTAACGATTCCATGTTAAAAGTCGGGCGCACTAAGTTGCGCGACAAGGGCATAGTCAACAATGTCAGTTATGTGCAAGCCAACGCCGAAGCACTGCCGTTTCCCGATAACCACTTCGACATTATTACCATCGCCTTTGGTCTGCGTAACGTGACCGATAAAGATGCGGCGCTGCGTTCAATGAATCGCGTGCTTAAGCCCGGTGGCAAGTTATTAGTGCTAGAGTTCTCTAAGCCTCAGCATGAAATCATGCGTAAAGTGTATGATTTATATAGCTTCAAAGTCTTACCTAAGATGGGCGAACTCATCACTAAAGATGCCGACAGCTACGAGTATCTGGCTGAATCGATCCGCATGCACCCAGATCAAGACACATTAAAACAAATGATGGTTGATGCAGGCTTTGAACAAGTCGACTACACCAACATGACCGACGGCATTGTCGCATTGCACCGTGGTTATAAATTCTAATGATGCCGCAAAAAGTTGTGCTGCTTGCCTGCGCCGCAATTGAAACGGGTCTGAAAAAACTTCAGGCCCAAGCGGGCGACGATTATTCGCGCCAGCGCCAGTTGCATGGCAAAGTGTTTCGTATCCAATTATCGCAGCTCAGCTGGCCATTCTATTTAGTGTTTGCCAAAGAGATCCAAGTACTGAGCCGCTATGAAGGCGATGTCGATGTCAGTCTACATGCCGATGCGACGACGCTTTACCGCGTGTCCGAAGGCGCCAACCTAACTGAACTAATCAAGCAAGATAAACTCAAGCTTGAGGGCGATCTCAATTTATTACAAAGCTTTAGCCAATATCTACGCGGTATCGAATTTAACTTTGCCGAGCCAATATCCCGTTATTTAGGTGATGGTCCTACTCACAAACTCATCTGTTCTAGCCATCGGGCAAAAGACTTTGCACTCGAAGTGTTGCGTAAAACCCGCTCCCACTTAGGGCAACTCGCAGTTGAAGAGTATCGCCTCGCACCGCACCCAATTGAGTTAATGCACTTTCGCGATCAAATGGATGATTTAGTTGCCGACACTCGCGCGATTGAACAACGGATTGCCCAATTAAGAGACCAAATTAAGCCATGACCTTTGCCAGTATCCGCCGCGGTTACCACGTCATCAAGACCTTACTACAGTACGGGTTAGATGACGTATTGCCGCCAAAGATGACACCTTGGTACTTTAAGCTCGCCCGTAACAGCCTATTCTGGATCCGCAATAAGCATAAAAATAAGCTCGGTGGCGAACGCTTAAAACTGGCGATGCAGGAACTCGGCCCCGTTTATATCAAGCTTGGGCAAATGCTCTCAACCCGCCGCGATTTACTCAGCGATGAATGGGCCAGCGAATTGGCCATGCTACAGGACAAAGTGCCGCCCTTTGATGGTGCACTTGCCCGCCAAGCGATTGAAGCTGAGCTAAAAGCGCCGATTGAATCCCTATTTGATGACTTTAATGAAATACCACTGGCCTCAGCCTCTATTTCTCAGGTGCATACCGCGACCCTCAAATCTAACGGTAAAGACGTCGTACTTAAGGTGCTACGCCCGAATGTAGAAGCCAAGATTCAAGCCGATCTGCAGTTGATGTCGCAAACTGCCAAACTGATTGAATACCTCCTCGGTGAAGGTAACCGCCTGCGCCCTGCTGAAGTGATCGAAGATTACCGCGTGACCATTTTAGGCGAGTTAAACCTTAAGCTCGAAGCCTTAAACGCAGTCAAGCTACGCAATAACTTCCTCAACTCAAATGCGCTCTATGTGCCTTATGTGTATGAAGAGTTTTGCTATCCACGCCTGATGGTGATGGAACGTATTTACGGTATTTCTGTCTCGGATATTGCCGCCCTTAAAGCGCAAGGCACCAACTTTAAGTTATTGGCTGAGCGCGGTGTTGAACTATTTTTTACCCAAGTATTCCGCGATAACTTTTTCCACGCCGACATGCATCCGGGCAATATCTTTATTTCCCGCGATCATCCTGAGAACCCATACTACATTGGGCTCGACTGCGGCATCATGGGCACACTCAGCGAAGTCGATAAGCGCTATCTCGCCGAGAATTTCCTCGCCTTCTTTAATCGCGATTATCACAGAATCGCCCAACTCTATATTGAGTCTGGCTGGGTATCGGAAAAAACCGATCTACAAGCTTTTGAACAGGCGATCAAAGTGGTGTGTGAACCTATGTTCAACAAACCGCTCGATGAGATCTCCTTTGGTCATGTGTTGCTGGAATTATTCCGCACTGCGCGCCACTTCGATATTGTGGTGCAACCGCAATTGGTATTGTTGGAAAAAACCTTACTCTACATCGAAGGCTTAGGCCGTCAGCTGTATCCGCAGTTGGATTTATGGCAAACCGCCAAACCCTTTTTAGAGCAGTGGATGGCCGACCAAGTCGGTCCTAAAGCTATGTTTAAAAAGGTATCCACAAAACTGCCATATTGGGCTGATAAACTACCTGAATTCCCTGAACTAATTTACGATAATCTTAAGTTAGGCAGGAAATTGCTGAGTTCTCAGCAACAAATGCTAGATAAGTATTTGAAATATCAGCAGCAGGCACACAAGAGTAACTACTTGCTTATCACTTCTGCCGTTTTATTGATCTGTGGCACGTTATTGATTAATAGAGACGCTACACTATGGACCCCTTATGTTTGTCTAATTTCAGGCATGATATTGTGGTTTGTAGGATGGCGATCTAGGCCAAAGAATCGCAAATTTTAGCTAGCACTAATTAATCAGAGGTTCATAATAGAACCGATATCAATTAAGAGGATACCTTCATGGGTGGTATTAGTATTTGGCAACTGCTTATCGTTGCGTTAATCGTTGTCTTGTTGTTTGGAACTAAGAAATTACGCTCTTTGGGTGGTGATTTAGGTGGTGCGGTTAAAGGCTTCAAAAACGCCATGTCTTCAGAAGAAGACAAGAAGGCATTAGAAGACACCGAAGCGGCTAAAACAGCGCAAACAACTCAACAGGCGACTGAAAAGAAACCTGAGTCTAACAAAGAACAGGCGTAACTCTTTATGTTTGACGGTATCGGCTTTATGGAGCTGCTGCTGATCGGTGTTTTGGGGCTAGTGGTTCTTGGCCCCGAACGTCTACCGGTTGCGGTGCGTTCGGTAACGAGTTGGATCCGTGCGATGAAACGCATGGCGAACTCGGTAAAAGAAGAACTTGAGCAGGAGCTGAAGATCGAGCAGTTGCATGCCGATCTTAAAAAAGCAGAGAGCAAAGGTTTATCTAACCTCTCACCTGAACTCAAAGAGTCTATTGAGCAACTAAAGCAAGCGGCACAGTCAGTGAACCGCCCTTATCAGGTTCAGGATCCATCAAAAGACACCCCTGCGCCTGAGAATCAAATTCACACACCTGCTCAAGTGAATCCAGTTCAAGCTAGCCAAACTAATCCAACAGCCACTGCAGAGGCGAGTCCAACATCGGCCTCTCCCGCTGCTTCAAGTGAGCCATCTCAGGGCGTGGATACCAGTTCTAACCCGAAAGCCAACGGATAATTCATGTCGCAACAGCAGCCACTTATCAGCCATTTGCTTGAACTTAGGTCCAAGCTGCTAAAATCCATTGCCAGTGTGTTATTAGTGTTCATTTGTAGTGTGTACTGGGCAAATGATATCTACCACTACATGGCAATACCTTTAATGCAGTCTTTACCTCTTGGTGGCAGCATGATTGCGACGGATGTCGCTGCACCATTTTTTGCACCTTTCAAGCTAACCCTCGTTTTATCATTTTTTGTGGCAGTGCCCTACGTGTTATTTCAAATTTGGTCCTTCGTGGCACCGGGTTTATATAAACATGAAAAACGCCTAGTGATGCCACTGCTATTCAGCAGTACCTTATTGTTTTATCTCGGCATTGCATTTGCTTATTATCTTGTATTCCCTGTTGTTTTTGGTTTTTTTGCTAACAATGCGCCAGAGGGAGTTCAAGTTGCGACAGACATTACCAGTTACCTTAACTTTATTCTGAAGCTATTCTTTGCCTTTGGTCTATCCTTTGAAATCCCCATTGCCGTTGTTTTACTCTGTTGGTCAGGTGTCACTACACCTGAAGATCTCAAGCAAAAACGTCCTTACATCATAGTGGGCGCCTTTGTCGTCGGCATGCTGTTAACCCCACCGGATGTGATTTCCCAGACTATGCTTGCTGTACCAATGCTGTTATTGTTCGAAGGCGGTTTATTAGCGGCTCGTTTCTACAGCAAACCAGATGACGAGTCAGACGAAGATACTGAACAAACAAACGACTAACGTCCTCGAAGGCGTTAGGGGAATAATATAATAAGGAACATTCTCATGCGCTTAACTCTTATCACGGCAGCGATCATGCTTGTATCTGTCCAAGCAAATGCCAGCATTGAACAACAGTTAACCCAATGTGCAACAACCGCCGATAAACTCGACCGCTTGATTTGCTATGACAAGCTAGCAGAAAGCGTAAAAGCTGGCACCATTAGCACTCAAGTGATACCGACTACAGTAGCAACAGTTGCAGTCCCTACGACTGCAGCAGCGATAGTGGCAACCGCCCCCCAAGCACCAGCGGCAAAAATTGCCGATAACTTTGGGATGGAAGCCAAGCGTGTTCAAGAAAATACTGTCGATAAGATTTATTTAGAGATTCAATCTATAGCTGAAGATGCCTACGGAGACATTAAAGTGACTTTCACTAACGGTCAGGTATGGAAACAAACTGATGGCCGTAAGTACAATGTTAAGCAAGGTGAAACTGTCTATATTGAAAAAGCCGCTTTAGGTTCTTTTTTAATGGGTACCGATGATCGCAATGCCAAGGTTCGGGTAAAACGCCTAAAATAATGCCCTCATACATAGATATCGCTGTCAATTTACTTGGCAGCGCACTCGAACAAGATACTGTATCGATAATACAAGCGGCGGCGGACCAAGGGGTTTCGCCGTTAATTGTTATTGGCAGCGATTTAACTGAAAGTGCGGCAGCCATTGCTGTCTGCGAGCAATATCCTAACCAACTTTACTGCACTGCTGGTGTGCATCCCCACCATGCCAGTGGTTGGCATGATGGCTCAAACGCTCGACAAGCTGAACTCTGTCACGCACCGCAAGTGGTTGCCGTTGGCGAATGTGGTTTAGACTACAATCGTGATTTCTCCCCGAGACCTATCCAGCGCCAAGCTTTTATCGCGCAACTGGAATTGGCGATTGAACTTCAAATGCCCGTACTTATGCACGAACGCGATGCCCACGAAGACTTTATCGCAATCCTGCGTGAATATCGCCCCCATCTTAATGGTGCGCTTTTACATTGTTTCACAGGCACTCACGCACAGATGGAAGCCTATATTGACCTAGATTTACACTTAGGCATAACAGGTTGGGTCTGCGATGAAAGACGCGGCCAAGAACTAGCGCAACTCGTTCCCTTTATTCCGCAGAATCGCATTTTAATCGAGACAGATAGCCCTTACCTACTCCCCCGTAGTATGCGGCCCAAACCTAAATCGAGCAAAAACAAGCCCGAATACCTTCCTTATATCGCAAATTATATTGCAAACCTACGCGGAGAAAATGCGGATGAGTTTGCAAAACGTTGCTACCAAAATAGCTTAGCGTTTTTTAATTTGGATCGAGTCCATGCTTAACAAAAACATGCCACTCATACTCTTGCTGTGGCTATGGATATGCCCAACACAGGCCTTGGCAACCCTATTAAGCATTGACGAGTCAACCACGACGCCTTTAAACCTTACGCCTTGGTTAATGGTCAGCCACCCTACACCAGCAAAAGAACTGGCCGAAATACAAGCTTTGCCAAAAACTGATTGGCATAACTTTACCAATAAAGACATTCAAAAACTCAGCGGCCATGATTTTTGGCTCAGTTTCAGCTTAACCAGCCCTGACGAAACACTTTCGCGCATTTTAGCGCTAGATAACCCTTTGTTAGACAAGGTAACTATCTACCATTTAGTCAATAATAAACTCATGAATACTGTTCTGATGGGTGATATATTCCCCTATGAGGATCGACCATTCTTGAGCAATATTTTCCTATATCCTTTCAAGATCAACACAGATGACTCCCATACTTTCTATCTGCATATTCAAACTGAAGGTAGTGCTGCAGTACCATTAAACCTATGGTCTTCTAATGACTTAGCTCAAATTGCCGAATCTACCGCCGTTGAGCATGGATTCCAACTTGGTGTACTTGCCGCAATCGGCATTTTTAGTCTTTTTATCGCCATAGCATCGGGCTCATTCAGCTACAGCTATTACTCTGGCTATGTACTTAGCATGACCTTACTCGTTGCCACGATTAACGGTTTTGCCTTCCGATTCCTCTGGCCAGACTGGCCGCTATTACAGCAAGTTATGGTGCCGTTTTTACTGCCAATCGTTATGGCATTTGCGTTAATGTTTACTGAAAAAATATTACAGCTCAAATATTTAAACCGCCGTATGTTACTCACTTGTCGCTATAGTGCTGTGTATATCCTCTGTGTTGGACTCGCCACACCTTTCATCCAATATGGTACAGCGTTATATATTGAGATCATTTCAGTTGCTGTACTCAGCTTGGTCCTCATGGTCTTTGCCATTACTCAGGCTATCAATGGCCATAAACTGGCACGTATGTACACTATTGGCTGGGTGAGTATGCTGACAGGCGCTTGCATCAGTAGCTTGCTATATCTCAGCGTGATTGACCTCAATTTAAAACCGCAAACCCCTGTCATGCTCGGCCTGACATTTGAAATCATCTTTATGTCTCTGGTGCTCGCCATCCGCTATAACGATGAGCGCAAAGCTAAACTACGTATCCAGCAAGAAGCCTTAAAGCAAGCACAGAAAATTCGTAGTGCGCGGGAAGAAGCCCTAAAAGCGGAAGCCGAGAGCAATGAGAAACTCGAACAAATGGTGCAAGAGCGTACTTTAGAACTGGAAATCACCCTCAGAGAATTGCATGAGGTGAATCAAAAGCTCACCGAACAAAGCACTATCGACAGTTTAACTGGGGTCAAAAACCGCAGTGCCTTTGATAAACGTTTAATCGCTGAAAGCCGGATCAGTCGCAGGCAAGAAACACCCATAGCACTGTTAATGCTTGATATTGATCGCTTCAAGCTGATCAACGACAGATTCGGTCATCTTGCAGGCGATCAAGCATTACGTACAATAGCTCAAACATTACAGCAGCATTTAAAACGGCCAACGGATCTAGTGTCACGTTTTGGGGGGGAGGAATTTGCTATCATCCTTCCTAATACAACTGCAGAAGGTGCACTCCAAGTTGCTGAAACAATAAGAGACGCTGTTGCCTCTATTCATTTTGAATGGGAAGGTGAAGCGATACCTTTGACTATCAGTATCGGAGTCAGTGCCGATATAGTGACCCACGATCAACACAGTACTAAATTACTAGAACAAGCAGATAAAGCCCTCTACCAAGCAAAAAACGGTGGGCGTAATCAAGTCAGCTTGTATTTGTCGGATCAAGCAAGACCAGTACCTAATTAGGAGTCAAATGTGAATATCATTACCAGTGCCTTCCCTCAGCGTAGAATGCGCCGCATGCGTAAACATGATTTTAGCCGTCGCCTCATGGCCGAAAATCATCTAACGGTCAATGACTTGATTTACCCAATGTTTATTCTAGAAGGCACTAATCGCAGTGAAAAAATAGCCTCTATGCCCGGTGTTGAACGCTACTCGATAGACTTGCTACTGAAAGAAGCTGAAGAACTGGTTGAGTTAGGTATCCCATTAATCGCACTTTTCCCTGTGACACCTGCAGAGAAAAAAACATTAATGGCAGAAGAAGCCTATAACGCAGATGCCCTAGTGCAACGTGCAGTGCGCGAGCTCAAAAAAGCCTTTCCACAGCTAGGCATCATGACTGACGTGGCACTAGATCCTTTCACCACTCACGGTCAAGACGGCATCATAGACGAAACGGGTTATATCCTTAACGATATCACCACCGAGATTTTAGTGAAGCAAGCACTGTCACACGCCGATGCTGGAGCTGACATCATTGCACCATCGGACATGATGGATGGCCGTATTGGCGCGATTCGCCAAGCATTAGAAGCGGCAGGGCACGTCAACACCCAAATCATGGCTTACTCGGCAAAATACTCTTCAAACTACTACGGTCCATTCCGTGATGCCGTAGGCTCAGCGGGTAACCTCAAAGGTGGCAATAAGCATAGCTATCAAATGGATCCAGCGAACAGTGACGAAGCTTTGCATGAAGTCGCACTCGATATCCAAGAAGGAGCCGATATGGTGATGGTTAAGCCAGGTATGCCGTATTTAGATATAGTGCATCGCGTTAAAACTGAACTTGCAGTGCCAACATTCGCCTATCAAGTCAGTGGTGAATACGCCATGCATATGGCAGCAATCCAGAATGGATGGTTAGCCGAAAAGGCCATCGTCATGGAGTCCCTACTCTGCTTTAAACGCGCAGGCGCAGACGGTATTTTAACTTACTTTGCTAAACGTGCTGCCCAGTGGCTTAAAGAAGCTTAAGCAACCTAATGCGAAAGTACCACCTCAAAGCAGCCTTCTGGCTGCTTTTTTTATCGATTAATAGTGAAAAATCTGGAAGCAAAGCTTGTGTATTGAAGGGAAGACTCGCCAACAAAGCTAATAGCAATACTTACAGTCGGCAGCATTGCTATTAGTGCAAATAATGTTACAGATTACAAAAGCAAAAAAGCCAGCTTATTCAGCTGGCTTGGTTACATCTCAATGAGATAATTAGGCGCTTGGCGATGACCTACTCTCACATGGGGAGACCCCACACTACCATTGGCGCGTTTGCGTTTCACTTCTGAGTTCGGGATGGGATCAGGTGGTTCCACAAGGCTATTGTCACCAAGCAAATTCTTTATTCTAGGATTAAACACTAGATTGTAATGGTGCTGATACCCAGAATCGAACTGGGGACCTCATCCTTACCAAGGATGCGCTCTACCGACTGAGCCATATCAGCAATTCTATACTAATCAATTAAGATTATTTAAATTAGGCGCTTGGCGATGACCTACTCTCACATGGGGAGACCCCACACTACCATCGGCGCGTTTGCGTTTCACTTCTGAGTTCGGGATGGGATCAGGTGGTTCCACAAGGCTATTGTCACCAAGCAAATTCTGTTTATTACCGTGTCCATCTCTGGCTCACGTTAATAATAATTCGGAAAGCTGATTTTCTTTGTTTGAGTTCAACAAGTACAAGGATGTACTTGATGTCATAAATGCAGGAGCATTTTATGACCACTTCATCAAGTGTCGATATTCTGTCTAAGGCTTCTTTGTAAAACCCATCTGGGTTGTATGGTTAAGCCTCTCGAGTCATTAGTACATGTTAGCTCAACGCCTCACAACGCTTACACACCATGCCTATCAACGTCCTAGTCTCGAACGGCTCTTTAGAGGAATTAAATTCCTAGGGATGACTCATCTTAGGGCTCGCTTCCCGCTTAGATGCTTTCAGCGGTTATCGATTCCGAACGTAGCTACCGGGCAATGCCATTGGCATGACAACCCGAACACCAGCGGTTCGTCCACTCCGGTCCTCTCGTACTAGGAGCAGCTCCCTTCAATCATCCAACGCCCACGGCAGATAGGGACCGAACTGTCTCACGACGTTCTGAACCCAGCTCGCGTACCACTTTAAATGGCGAACAGCCATACCCTTGGGACCGACTTCAGCCCCAGGATGTGATGAGCCGACATCGAGGTGCCAAACACCGCCGTCGATATGAACTCTTGGGCGGTATCAGCCTGTTATCCCCGGAGTACCTTTTATCCGTTGAGCGATGGCCCTTCCATTCAGAACCACCGGATCACTATGACCTACTTTCGTACCTGCTCGACGTGTATGTCTCGCAGTTAAGCTGGCTTATGCCATTGCACTAACCGTACGATGTCCGACCGTACTTAGCCAACCTTCGTGCTCCTCCGTTACTCTTTGGGAGGAGACCGCCCCAGTCAAACTACCCACCAGGCACTGTCCCTAATCCCGATAAGGGACCTAGGTTAGAACATCAAAACTACAAGGGTGGTATTTCAAGGACGACTCCATCATGACTAGCGTCACAACTTCAAAGTCTCCCACCTATCCTACACATGTAGGTTCAATGTTCAGTGCCAAGCTATAGTAAAGGTTCACGGGGTCTTTCCGTCTAGCCGCGGGTATACGGCATCTTCACCGCAATTTCAACTTCACTGAGTCTCGGCTGGAGACAGCGTGGCCATCATTACGCCATTCGTGCAGGTCGGAACTTACCCGACAAGGAATTTCGCTACCTTAGGACCGTTATAGTTACGGCCGCCGTTTACGGGGCTTCGATCATGAGCTTCTCTTGCGATAACCCAATCAATTAACCTTCCGGCACCGGGCAGGCGTCACACCGTATACTTCCTCTTGCGAGTTTGCACAGTGCTGTGTTTTTTGATAAACAGTTGCAGCCACTGGTATCTGCGACTCCCGTCAGCTTAGAGAGCAAGTCTCATCACCAACAGGAGCGTACCTTCTCCCGAAGTTACGGTACCATTTTGCCTAGTTCCTTCAGCCGAGTTCTCTCAAGCGCCTTGGTATTCTCTACCCGACCACCTGTGTCGGTTTGGGGGTACGATTCCCACTAACCTGAAGCTTAGAAGATTTTCCCGGAAGCATGGCATCAACTACTTCAGTCCCTTAGGACCTCGTCATCAGCTCTCAGTGTGTACATTAAAGTACGTGTCCCCCGGATTTGCCTAAGAACACCACCTACCACCTTAAACGCGGACTACCAACGCCGCGCTAGCCTAGCCTTCTCCGTCTCTCCATCGCAGTTAGCGGAAGTACAGAAATATTAATCTGTTTCCCATCGATTACGCCTTTCGGCCTCACCTTAGGGGTCGACTCACCCTGCCCCGATTAACGTTGGACAGGAACCCTTGGTCTTTCGGCGAGGGGGGTTTTTCACCCCCTTTATCGTTACTCATGTCAGCATTCGCACTTCTGATACCTCCAGCGTGGGTTACCCCTTCACCTTCAACGGCTTACAGAACGCTCCTCTACCGCGCACAGTAAACTGTGCACCCGTAGCTTCGGTGACTAGCTTAGCCCCGTTACATCTTCCGCGCAGGCCGACTCGACTAGTGAGCTATTACGCTTTCTTTAAATGATGGCTGCTTCTAAGCCAACATCCTAGCTGTCTAAGCCTTCCCACATCGTTTCCCACTTAGCTAGTACTTTGGGACCTTAGCTGACGGTCTGGGTTGTTTCCCTTTTGACGACGGACGTTAGCACCCGCCGTCTGTCTCCCGAGTAGTACTCATTGGTATTCGGAGTTTGCAAAGGGTTGGTAAGTCGGGATGACCCCCTAGCCTTAACAGTGCTCTACCCCCAATGGTATTCGCTCGAGGCGCTACCTAAATAGCTTTCGAGGAGAACCAGATATCTCCCGGTTTGATTGGCCTTTCACCCCCCAGCCACAAGTCATCCGCTAATTTTTTCAACATTAGTCGGTTCGGTCCTCCAGTTGATGTTACTCAACCTTCAACCTGCCCATGGCTAGATCACCGGGTTTCGGGTCTACACCTTGCAACTAAACGCGCAGTTAACACTCGGTTTCCCTACGGCTCCGCTATTCGCTTAACCTCGCTACAAAATGTAAGTCGCTGACCCATTATACAAAAGGTACGCAGTCACGGTCTCAAGAACCGCTCCCACTGCTTGTACGTATACGGTTTCAGGTTCTATTTCACTCCCCTCACAGGGGTTCTTTTCGCCTTTCCCTCACGGTACTGGTTCACTATCGGTCAGTCAGGAGTATTTAGCCTTGGAGGATGGTCCCCCCCATATTCAAACAGGATGTCACGTGTCCCGCCTTACTCGTTTTCATCAATGGTTAGTTTTCATGTACGGGGCTATCACCCTGTGCCGCTGCGCTTTCCAACGCATTCCACTAACACCCCACTGACTTAAGGGCTAATCCCCGTTCGCTCGCCGCTACTAGGGGAATCTCGGTTGATTTCTTTTCCTAAGGGTACTTAGATGTTTCAGTTCCCCTCGTTCGCCTCGCAACACTATGTATTCATGTTGCGATAACAGCTTATGCTGCTGGGTTCCCCCATTCGGACATCGTTAGCTCAAATGCTTGTTACTAGCTCGCCAACGCTTTTCGCAAGTTACTACGTCCTTCATCGCCTCTGACTGCCAAGGCATCCACCGTATACGCTTAGTCGCTTAACCATACAACCCAAATGAGTTTCACTCACCTGAGTCGCATTGCGACCAGCTTGGTTTTACTTGTCTCACTTCTGACCAAAGAAGTGGACGCGCCTTAGACGTAAACTATTCAATAAAGAATAATTTACTTTTGAATATTCAAGACACTTAATAAAGTGTTTGAGAACTCATGTTCAATGCTTTCGCATTAAACGTTTTGTAATTAATCACATGACAGACTCATGCAATTAAATACTATCAGCTTTCCAAATTGTTAAAGAGCGGGCTTAAAAAAAGCCAAAGATAATTTTTTAGTTTATCTTTGGCATCTCTATCCATAGTGCATATGCCTTATTACTTTTCAATAAAGTCAGAATAAGGTGTAAATGGTGGAGCTATGCGGGATCGAACCGCAGACCTCCTGCGTGCAAGGCAGGCGCTCTCCCAGCTGAGCTATAGCCCCATTTACATGCAGTGCGAGTAAGTAAGATGTTCCAAACCTCTAAAAGGATTGGTTTGCCAATCATTTCTTATCAAGGCGGACAGTGGCGACGTTTAGTTCACTAAACGAGTCACTTTCCAACGCTGAGAAGGAAGGATTGGTGGGTCAGAGTGGACTTGAACCACCGACCTCACCCTTATCAGGGGTGCGCTCTAACCAGCTGAGCTACAGACCCATCTTTGATAAACCTATTTAACTAGGTCTATCTTTTACTCTTTCTTCTATCAAGCAAATCTGTGTGAACACTCAACAAACATTAAGTTAGTCGTATAGGTAAGGAGGTGATCCAGCCCCAGGTTCCCCTAGGGCTACCTTGTTACGACTTCACCCCAGTCATGAACCACAAAGTGGTGAGCGCCCCCCCGAAGGTTAAGCTACCCACTTCTTTTGCAGCCCACTCCCATGGTGTGACGGGCGGTGTGTACAAGGCCCGGGAACGTATTCACCGTGGCATTCTGATCCACGATTACTAGCGATTCCGACTTCATGGAGTCGAGTTGCAGACTCCAATCCGGACTACGACGAGCTTTGTGAGATTAGCTCCACCTCGCGGCTTTGCAACCCTCTGTACTCGCCATTGTAGCACGTGTGTAGCCCTACTCGTAAGGGCCATGATGACTTGACGTCGTCCCCACCTTCCTCCGGTTTATCACCGGCAGTCTCCCTAGAGTTCCCACCATTACGTGCTGGCAAATAAGGATAGGGGTTGCGCTCGTTGCGGGACTTAACCCAACATTTCACAACACGAGCTGACGACAGCCATGCAGCACCTGTCTCACGGTTCCCGAAGGCACTAAGCTATCTCTAGCGAATTCCGTGGATGTCAAGAGTAGGTAAGGTTCTTCGCGTTGCATCGAATTAAACCACATGCTCCACCGCTTGTGCGGGCCCCCGTCAATTCATTTGAGTTTTAACCTTGCGGCCGTACTCCCCAGGCGGTCTACTTAATGCGTTAGCTTGAGAGCCCAGTGTTCAAGACACCAAACTCCGAGTAGACATCGTTTACGGCGTGGACTACCGGGGTATCTAATCCTGTTTGCTCCCCACGCTTTCGTGCATGAGCGTCAGTCTTTGTCCAGGGGGCCGCCTTCGCCACCGGTATTCCTCCAGATCTCTACGCATTTCACCGCTACACCTGGAATTCTACCCCCCTCTACAAGACTCTAGTTCGCCAGTTCGAAATGCTATTCCTAGGTTGAGCCCGTGGGCTTTCACATCTCGCTTAACAAACCGCCTGCGCACGCTTTACGCCCAGTAATTCCGATTAACGCTCGGACCCTCCGTATTACCGCGGCTGCTGGCACGGAGTTAGCCGGTCCTTCTTCTGTAGGTAACGTCACAGATGAGCCGTATTAAGACTCACCCTTTCCTCCCTACTGAAAGTGCTTTACAACCCGAAGGCCTTCTTCACACACGCGGCATGGCTGCATCAGGGTTTCCCCATTGTGCAATATTCCCCACTGCTGCCTCCCGTAGGAGTCTGGGCCGTGTCTCAGTCCCAGTGTGGCTGATCATCCTCTCAGAACAGCTAGGGATCGTCGCCTTGGTGAGCCATTACCTCACCAACTAGCTAATCCCACCTAGGTTCATCCAATCGCGGAAGGCCCGAAGGTCCCCTCCTTTCCCCCGTAGGGCGTATGCGGTATTAGCAGTCGTTTCCAACTGTTATCCCCCTCGACTGGGCAGATCCCTAGGCATTACTCACCCGTCCGCCGCTCGCCACCTCAGGAGTAAACTCCCTTGTGCTGCCGCTCGACTTGCATGTGTTAGGCCTGCCGCCAGCGTTCAATCTGAGCCATGATCAAACTCTTCAATTAAAGTTTTGTTGCTTCCGTCTTGCGACTTCAGCGGCTCAATGAATTCTGATTTTTTTGTTCCCACTTAAAAGCAGAAACAAACTGTACATATTACTATGAACACTCATTGTTACATTGATTTAAATTTTTGACTGCCAACCCGAAGGCTAAGCAGTTTCGATTAACTCAACACCTGTGAGTGTCCACACAGATTTGCTTGATAAATTGTTAAAGAGCGTTGACCACACACTGAGTTTTCAGCGGGTCAGGGCTGCGTATTCTACGCATTCCCGTTAGTGCGTCAAGTAGTTTTTTTCAACTTTCTCAACGCTCATCGTTTAGCTCGCTAATCGATGAACTGCATGGCTTTCTTTGCTTAACTTGCGTTACGCTGTCTGCCGTGTCAGTGGATGCGCATTATAGGGAGATTGAGAAAGTCCGCAAGGGCTTTTTTGAGAAAAATGGATCTTTTTTTAATACTTTCAGTTAGTCACACAATACCCCCACTTTATCCTCAGACTTATCCACAAAATGAGTTTTAACGGTTAAATTTGCTTCAGCGACGGGTTAACTTTAGAGGCTATCGATAAGAGTGAAACTATGTTCAATGGGGAATGACAACAATTAGCTATATAAAGAAGAGTAAAAGTGTAATCCGGATGATATGGGAGTAAACGTGAGGCTTAATTCTTAATTAATGAAGAAATAAAAAGGCAACTTAGATAAGTTGCCTTTAGTGTACGTTTTATTCTACTTGTTCAGTTGGCTTAATCTATCAGCAGATTAACTTAACTTGCCGTGGCATTGTTTGTACTTGCGACCAGAGCCACAAGGACAAGGATCGTTGCGACCCACTTTGTCACCATCACGGATCATCGGTGCTTGCGCAGTGACAGTTTCATGCTCATCATCACCACCGCCAACAAGCGACTCTGCCGCTGCGTGTTGATAGTCGCGCTGGATCTTGGCATCTTCTTCACGACGACGCGCTTCCATTTCTTCCACATCTGACTGAGCTTGCACTTGTACTTTCGACAGCACACTGATGACGTCGTGTTTCAAGGTGTTCAGCAGTTGTTGGAATAACTCAAACGACTCACGCTTATATTCTTGCTTTGGATTCTTCTGTGCGTAACCACGTAAGTGGATACCTTGACGCAGATGGTCCATCGCCGCTAAATGCTCTTTCCACAGGCCATCGAGCGTTTGTAGCATAACGGCTTTTTCAAACTGGCGTAGCACTTGTGCGCCAACCATTTCTTCTTTTGCCTTATACGCATCACCCCAAGCAGTGATAATACGCTCACGTAGACTCTCTTCATGCAGATCGTCTTCTTTATCTAACCATTCTTGGATAGGTAATTTGAGCATAAATTCTTGGTGTAGACGTTGCTCTAAACCTGGGATATCCCACAGCTCTTCTACTGATTGCGGTGGAATATACTGATCGATTACCGCGCCAATAACATCGTCTTGGATGTTTTGGATAGTATCTTCAATACTTTCCGCATCCATCAACTCGTTGCGCTGGGCGTAAACCACTTGGCGTTGATCGTTAGCGACGTCATCAAATTCGAGTAATTGCTTACGAATATCGAAGTTACGCGCTTCAACTTTACGTTGAGCGTTTTCGATTGCGCGAGACACCCATGGATGCTCGATCGCTTCGCCTTCTTCCATTCCCAGCTTTTTCATCATGCCAGAGACACGATCCGAGGCAAAGATACGCATTAAGCTATCTTCCATCGACAGGTAGAAGCGTGATGAACCCGCGTCACCTTGACGACCCGCACGACCACGTAACTGGTTATCGATACGGCGTGATTCGTGACGTTCTGTGCCTAGGATATGTAAACCACCCGCAGCAACGACTTCATCATGACGAATTTGCCAATCGGCTTTGATCTTGGCTTTTTGCTCTGCTGTTGGATTATCGAGTTCATCGATTTCCATGTTCCAGTTGCCGCCAAGCACGATATCGGTACCACGACCTGCCATGTTCGTCGCAATAGTCACAGAACCAGTACGGCCAGCTTGCGCGACGATTTCAGCTTCTCGTTCGTGGAATTTAGCATTTAAAACTTCGTGCGGGATCTTTTCCTGCACCATTAAGCGCGCTAACAGTTCAGACTGTTCGATTGAGACTGTACCCACCAATACTGGCTGACCACGTTCGCGGCAATCTTTAATGTCTTTGATGATCGCTTGATATTTTTCATCGGCGGTCAAATAAACCAAATCCGCCATATCCTTACGCACCATTGGACGGTTAGTCGGCACGACGACTGTGTCTAATCCATAGATGTGTTGGAATTCAAATGCTTCAGTGTCGGCTGTACCTGTCATACCTGCCAGCTTCTCGTATTGACGGAAGTAGTTCTGGAAAGTGATCGAAGCCAATGTTTGGTTTTCGTTTTGAATGTGCACGCCTTCTTTGGCTTCGACAGCTTGATGTAAGCCTTCTGACCAACGACGACCCGGCATAGTACGACCCGTGTGTTCATCGACTATGATGACTTCGTTGTCTTGTACTATGTAATCCACATCACGTTCAAACAGCGTGTGCGCACGAAGCGCCGCGTTGACGTGGTGTAACAGGGAAATATTAGCTGCAGAATAGAGTGAGTCGCCTTCGGCTAACATGCCGCGCTCGATCAACAGGTTTTCTACTTTTTCTTGGCCACGCTCGGTAAAATGCACTTGTTTGGCTTTTTCATCAATGCTGTAGTCGCCCTCACCCACAAACTCTTCCGTATCTTCTTTATCTTGACGGATAAGATTAGGGATCAAGGTGTTGATCTTGATGTATAGCTCAGAGCTATCTTCGGCGGCGCCAGAGATGATCAGCGGCGTACGCGCCTCGTCGATTAAGATTGAATCCACTTCATCGATTAGGGCGTAGTGCAACGGACGTTGGACCCTTTCTTGCGGTGAAAACGCCATGTTATCGCGCAGATAATCGAAACCAAACTCGTTGTTGGTCCCGTAAGTGATATCGGCGTTATAGGCAGATTTCTTCTCATGTTGGCCAATACCTGCGACGTTGATTCCTACGGTTAAACCAAGGAATTCAAACAGTGGGCGGTTATTCTCGGCATCACGACGTGCCAAGTAATCGTTCACTGTAATCACGTGGACGCCTTTGCCTGTCAATGCGTTTAAGTAGGCGGGTAAGGTTGCCGTTAAGGTTTTACCTTCACCCGTACGCATTTCAGCAATACGGTTGCTGTCGAGTACCATACCGCCGAGTAACTGTACGTCGAAATGACGCATATCAAATACACGCTTAGACGCTTCACGCACTGTAGCAAAGGCTTCAGCCATGATGCTATCTAATGAAGCTCCAGCAGCTAAACGCTCACGGAACTCTGCGGTTTTCGCCTTTAATGCTTCATCGGTTAATTTTTCATAATCAGCTTCTAATGCGTTAATGCTAATAACGATCTTTTGAAGCCCTTTAAGGGTGCGGTCGTTGCGACTACCAAATACTTTTGTCAGTAATTTACCAAACATCTGAATCACTTATTCTCTGTAGGCCAAGTCCATGATGGAAACTAGAAGCCAATGTTTCAATTAACTTGCTTTGCGGTAGACAAACTTTTGTGGATCTATCTGCTGTCCGCCGCGCAACACTTCATAATGCACATGAGCCCCAGTTGAGCGCCCAGTGCTTCCCATACTGGCGATAGCATCGCCTTTTGCGACCACATCACCTACAGTCACTGACAAAGCTTTATTATGGCCATAACGCGTATGCAAACCGTTACCATGGTCGATTTCAACCAATTCGCCATAACCGAACATATTTCCAGCAAAAGTCACCACGCCTGCAGCAGTCGCAACAACTTTAGCTCCTTCTCGACCGGTAAAATCAATCCCCTTATGCACAGACCTGCGACCGTTGAAAGGGTCATTACGTAATCCGTAGGGCGACGATAACCAACCTTTATCGAGCGGGATACCTGATATATAACGTTCATCATCTATATGGTGGTTAGATGACACTGTTTCAAGTAGTGAAAGCTGAACATTATTATTGTCAATTCGTGATGCCAACTTATCCATATCGTCGATAAGCTGTCCGAGCTCGATGTTAGTGCCTAGTTCGCTCAAACCACCCACACCAACCTCGGATGAAAAATCAAAATCTTCATCCAACTTATTCTGCTGGGCGACCTGTTGACCTAAAGCTTCGAGACGGGTGATCTTGGCTTGCATACGTGCAACATGAGTCACAAGCATAGCCAGTTGAGACTCAGTAGCACTTTTAAGCTCTAAGACTTGTTTCTTTTGTTGTTCGCGCACGAGACGATCGTTATCGACACTGGCTTGCTGATCTTGAAATCGAGCGGAGTTGTGTTGATAAATACCGGACCCAGTGGCCAACAATAGTATTGGAAGTAGCAACCAGCGTTTACTGGGCTGCCAGCGTGTGACGCCATTCCGACCTTGAATAAATACTGTTACACTCATAGCCTAATTCAGCCATCTTATTATCATATGAAAAAGCCCCCTCAAGATCTCAGCCAATTACTGCATCAATCGGGAAAATTACCCGACCTTGCTGAGAAAGCGGAACTACTTATGTATCTGGATCAGCATGTGAAGCAGATTATTGCAGGTCCTGTTGCGGAGCAACTAAAAGTCGCTAATTTCCGCCAGGGTGTTCTTGTGGTTGAAACCACTTCGGCAGCTTGGGCTGCGCGAATTAATTTCCAAAAGCCGAAGCTATTAACCCAGCTTCAAGCAGAAACGCTCCCAATCCTTACCGCAATTGAAGTTAAAGTCAACCCGAGATTAGCAATGTATGACGCAAAGCCTAAACAGGGACATAAAGAATTAAGCCCAGCAGCAGCGGAGCACATTGCAGCATTAGCGGAAAATATTGGCGGTTCACTGGGTGAAAAACTAAAACGGCTGGCCTCATTGGCCAGCCGTAATAAATAATCTTACCGCTTTTTAAGCAAATACAGCGCCACCTGGTACGGTAAAGCTGACGGGGACATCGGCTTCTTTTTCGAAGCTGACCAACTCCCACGCATCCTGTTGCGCGAGTAAAGCACGCACCAATTGGTTGTTCAACGCATGACCGGTTTTATACGCAGTGAACTCACCTAAAATAGCGTGCCCAGCTACATATAAATCACCAAACGCATCTAGAATTTTGTGCTTAACAAATTCGTCCTCATAACGCAGGCCGTCGGGATTAAGGACGCGATATTCATCAAGTACAACAGCGTTTTCCATGCTGCCGCCCAACGCTAGGTTATTAGCTCGCAAATATTCGATATCACGCATAAACCCAAAAGTACGGGCGCGGCTGATATCTTTCACGAAAGCAGAAGTTGAAAAGTCCATCACCACATGCTGTTGGCTACGAGCGATTTCTGGATGCGCAAAATCAATTTTAAAATTGACTCTAAAACCTTTAAACGGTTTTAACTCGGCCCATTTATCGCCATCTTCAACGCGCACAGGGCGCTTAATCTTTAAGTACTTCTTAGGCGCGGCCTGCTCTTTAATACCCGCAGACTGCAACAAGAAGACGAATGGGCTTGCACTGCCATCCATAATAGGAATTTCAGGCGCGTCCACTTCGATTACAGCGTTATCTATGCCTAAACCCGCAAGTGCTGCAAATAAATGCTCAATGGTCGAGATACGAATACCTTCGTCATTGACAAGTGCCGTACACATAGTGGTTTCACGAACTTGCTCCGCCTTCGCTGGAATGGCGACGGCAGGACTCAAATCGGTGCGCACGAGTACGATCCCTGAATTAACGGGCGCGGGCATAATGCTCAAAGTGACCTTGTTGCCAGAATGCAATCCGACACCAGTTGTTTTCACCATTTTCTGAACAGTTCGTTGAAATATCATTCAGTTACCCGTTTATATGCCAATTATAAAGCCTAATATTTGTACACTCAGCGTCGGCAAATCGAGCCGCACTGGTTCAACATAATAACATAACTTTATTATGTCACACAAATGCAGCTATGTTGTGGTATTGCCCAAAACGAACAACACCTCACATATTACGCTGGACTCAAACGCTCTCGCTAGTCGGCTTGCTTACGCAAAAATGCTGGAATATCAAGATAATCCAATTCATGCTTTGTCGATGGTGCAGGCGTAGGAGCTGGCTGCGGAGCCGCTGGCAACACGTTGCCTTTTGGCGCTGCATAGTTCACATGTGCAGCTTCTTCGACATAGGCTTCGACTTTTGGTTCAACAACTACAGGCTCTGGACGAGGTGCAGGTTTAGAAACCAATTGGATATCTGGACGCTTTTCAGCACCAATACCAGTCGCAACAACCGTTACACGCAACTCATCACTCATTTCAGGGTCGATGACAGCACCAACAACCACAGTCGCGTTGTCAGAGGCATAAGCCTTAACATGATTACCGACAGTTTCGAATTCTTCGATACTCATATCCATACCCGCAGTAATGTTCACTAACACACCACGCGCACCGGCTAAGTCGATGTCTTCTAATAATGGGCTGGCAACAGCAGCTTCGGCCGCTTCTTCAGCACGGTCTTCACCGCGAGCGACGCCAGTACCCATCATGGCATTACCCATTTCAGACATCACAGTCTTCACGTCGGCGAAGTCGACGTTAATCAGACCTGGACGAGTGATAAGCTCGGCAATACCTTGTACCGCGCCAAGTAACACATTATTCGCTGCTGCAAACGCATCGAGTAAAGAAGTACCACGGCCCAATACTTTTAATAATTTTTCGTTCGGGATCGTGATTAACGAATCCACGTGCTTAGCCAGCTCGGCAATGCCTTGCTCAGCGTAAGCCATACGTTTTTTCCCTTCGAATGGGAAAGGCTTAGTCACAACCGCAACGGTGAGAATACCTTCTTCGCGTGCGATTTGAGCCACAACAGGTGCAGCACCTGTACCTGTACCACCGCCCATACCGGCAGCGATAAAGATCATGTCAGAACCTTTGATTGCCGCGCGAATGTTTTCGCGGTCTTCTTCAGCTGCAGCACGACCCACATCTGGGTTTGCCCCTGCTCCAAGACCTTTAGTGACATCGCGTCCTAATTGAATTGTTGAGCCAGCGCCTGATTTTCTCAGGGCCTGAGCGTCTGTATTGGTAACGATAAACTCAACACCTTCAATGTTGTGTTTGACCATATGTTCGACAGCGTTACCGCCGCCGCCGCCAACGCCGATGACTTTAATCACCGCGTCGTCTGAGTGAGTATCCATGATCTCAAACATTGTCTGATCTCCGTGTTGCCTGCGTTATGAAAATTAAAATTCGCCCTTAAACCAGCTTTGGACCCGATTCCAAGCGCTAGTTACCCCTTGGCGCTCAGGACGTTCGAACTGACGTTCGATCACCCGTCGTGCGCCGTAATGAAGCAGTCCGACTCCTGTGGAGTAAATAGACTGGTCCACGTATTCATATAAACCTTTGATCGGTAGCGGTGACGCTACGCGAACTGGCATGCCAAAAGTCGCTTCCGCAATATCGACCACACCTTGAATCGACGCTGTGCCACCTGTGAGCACAATACCTGCGGCGATTTGATCTTCTAAACCACTGTCTTTCAACTCTTTGAGCACAAGCTCAAACAACTCTTGGTATCTTGGTTCCACCACTTCGGCGAGCGTGTGACGTGACATGCTCCGCGATGGACGACCACCTACCGATGGCACTTCAATACTGTCTTCGCGGCTCACCATAGAACTGCGCGCACAGGCGAACTGCACTTTAATTTGTTCAGCATGTGACGACGGCGTGCGGAAAATCTTTGCGATGTCGTTCGTCACTTGGTTACCTGCAACCGGTACAACCGCACAATGACGCAAGGCGCCATTGGTATATACCGCGATATCCGTAGTGCCACCGCCGATATCGACGATACATACACCTAAATCTTTCTCATCGAAGGTCAACACAGCATCGGCTGAAGCAATCCCCGAGAACACTAAGTCGTCAACCTTAAGGCCACAACGCTCAACGCTCTTAGTAATATTCTTCGCCATATCATTGGCGCAGGTCACTATGTGCACCTTGGCCTCCATACGCATACCGGACATACCGATTGGGCTGCGAATACCGTCTTGAACGTCGATTGCATATTCCTGCGGCAGCACGTGTAAAATGCGACGTTCGGTCGGGATCTTCACCGAGCGAGCCGTATGGATCACGTTATCAACATCTTCCTGTGTCACTTCTTCATCGTTGATCGATACCATGCCGTTTTCATTTTGGCAGGCGATGTGTTTACCCGAAATACTCAAGTAAACCGATGACACTTGGCAATCCGCCATTAATTCCGCTTGATCGAGCGCACGTTGCACACTGCGAACTATCGAATCTAAATCGTTCACGCCACCTTTATCCATGCCCCTTGAGGGATGGTTACCAAGGCCGACTATGCTAATTTCGCCATCGGGCAGAACTTCGCCTATGATCACTGCGACCTTAGAGGTTCCTATGTCCAATCCGACGATAAGGTTTCTATCTTGGTTTTTGATCATTAATTATCGGCTCTCTTGTTTGTGCATCGCCCCAGCCTACGGCCAACCCTGTGTCGTAGCGCAAATCTACTCTGGCAACGGATTTCTCTTGTTTCGCCAAAACCGGATAAACAGTAATAAATCGTTGTATCCGTGCAATTTTATCTTCTCGACCCAAATCTAAAACGATACCGTTTCCAAGGGTCGCGTGCCACGCATGTCGTGGCGTTAAATTCAAACTGGCTAAGGTAAAGCCATTAATCTTTAGTAGGGAGTTGATCTGTGCATAGACAGTCAACACCTCAAGGCCCATATCATTTGGTCCAGATAACTGCGGTAAATGCTCAAGCTCTGGGTGCGATGGCGCTTCGAATACTTCTCCATGCACGTTCAACCACAAGTCACCATTCCAATGGGCTGCGGGTTGTTGCTCTTGCAAATACACCCTGAGTTTCGCTGGCCACTCACGCCTTACCGATGCGCGATACACCCAAGGTAAAGCTTCTAACGCCTGCTGCACTAAGGTAATGTCAGCACTAAAAAAACTGCGCTGCATTAAATGCTGTAGTGCTACTTGTATATCTTTATCTGTGGTGTAAACCCGCTCACCTTTGATGGCAACGGCCTCAATCGGCAAGTTGCTGGCATCATTCAAAAATTTATGTAACTGATAGCCACCAAATACAAAACTGGCTACGATGAAGAATAAAAAGCCAGCCCCGCTCCACTGATACCAATTAAACCGTGACATTCTTGCCCGCCAGTGCCGCCTCTTATCACTCCAAGACACGCTTCATCCCACCTTTAACGACACCCATTAAAAACCACAGAAAACCGGCCATTATATAGACCAAAACCCTTTGGTCAAAATTTCCTTTTTCTCGCAGATCAAGCGCTAAAGATCAGCTTGCTTGCGCAGGTAATTCCACCACAGCAAACCCTAATCCAGACGACGCTAACTGTCGTGACAGGGCGCCAATATTACCCGCACCTTGGGTGAGTAATAAATCCCCGTCCTGCAATACATCGGGCAACACTTCTGCAAGCAGATCTGGGCTTGCGATAAAGATCGGATCTAGCTGACCACGCAAGCGAATTGAACGACATAATGCGCGACCATCCGCACCTGTGATCGGCGCTTCACCCGCACTATAAATATCGAGTAACAATAAGCAATCCACTTGTGATAACACTTCCACAAAATCCTCATACAAATCACGGGTACGAGTGTATCTGTGCGGCTGATACGCCATGACCAAACGTCTATCAGGCCATCCTGCGCGCGCAGCTTTAATGGTCGCCGCAACTTCGCTGGGATGATGACCATAATCATCCACTAACATGACTTCGCCCTTCGGCGTGGCAAATTTGCCTAAATGCTGGAAACGACGCCCTATACCTTGGAACTCCACTAAAGCCTGAGTAATCGCGTTATCGTCGATTTCATCTTCAGTCGCCACCGCAATGGCCGCTAACGCATTGAGCACATTATGTTGGCCCGGTAAATTCAACACCAGATCGAGATCTTCTTTAGCTTTACGCCTGACAGTAAAACGGCACTGATGACCTTGCTGACTAAAATTAAGTGCTTGCACGTCCGCATCGTCACTGAAACCATAGGTCACGTGTTTACGGCCAATACGCGGCAGAATCTCACGCACGACGGCATCATCAATACACACCACAGCAACACCGTAGAACGGCAAGTTGTGCAGAAAATCCACAAAAGTCGATTTCAGTTTTTCAAAATCACCGCCATAAGTATCCATATGATCAGCTTCGATGTTGGTCACCACACTGACCATAGGCTGCAAATGCAAAAAGCTCGCATCACTCTCATCGGCTTCGGCAATCAAATAACGGCTGGTGCCTAATCTGGCATTGGTACCGGCACTGTTGAGCAAACCACCAATCACAAAGGTTGGATCCCGCCCAGCTTGACCATAAACGCTGGCGATAAGGCTCGTTGTCGTGGTTTTACCATGGGTGCCCGCAATCGCCACACCATGTCGATAACGCATCAACTCGGCTAACATCTCAGCACGACGTACAATAGGAATACGTAATTCTTTAGCGGCAAGGATTTCTGGATTTTCCAGATTAATCGCGGTTGATACGACGACCACATCCACTTGCTGCACGTTTTCAGCGGCATGACCAATTTGGATCTTGGCACCGAGTAAACACAATCTGTCGGTCACGGCATTTTGCGCAATATCCGAACCACTCACCTGATAGCCTTCGTTCACTAACACTTCGGCGATCCCGCCCATGCCCGCGCCGCCAATGCCGACGAAGTGAATACGCTTAATACGGCGCATTTCTGGGATCATACTTCTCAGTTGTGCGTATCTTTCTGTCTTAGTCATGCTTATCCTTTCTCAGCAAGGCTGATGCACACTGCGGCAACTTGTTCAGTCGCATCCAGTACCGCAACGTCTCTCGCTCTTTGGCCCATACGGGCTAATTCTGTTCTGTCATTGGCGAGCAACTGTAATTTGTTCGCCAGTTTATTCACGTCCAAGATGGCCTGTGGCAATAGGAAAGCTGCGCCAGCCTCAACCAATACTTGAGCGTTACGGGTTTGATGATCATCCACTGCATGGGGATAAGGTACCAGAATACTCGGTAGCCCCACCGCCGCTAACTCAGACACAGTCAAGGCGCCAGCTCGGCACAATACCACATCAGCCCAGCGATAGGCGGCTTCCATATCGTCGATAAACTCAGCGATATTCACGCCACCATCTTGTCCTTGTTGCTGATATGCCGCCTTCACGCCCGTAAGATTATCTTTACCCACTTGATGCCAAACCGTCACTGACTGCTGCTGACTCAGTATCGCGACCGCTTCTGGCATAAGATCGTTAAATACTTTGGCACCAAGGCTGCCACCGACCACGAGCACTTTTAAGGCTTCATCAGCCTCAGGCTGAGGTTCTGCGCCTAAGGCAATCAGTTCTTGGCGAATCGGATTACCAACGACCTTGGCCTTCACTGTGGTAAAGGTATTTTTAAAGGCGCATAACACTTGCGTCGCAATCCGCGACAACAACTTGTTCGTCATCCCTGGGATGGCATTTTGTTCATGCAGCACCAGTGGAATACCGGCTAATCTTGCCGCAACACCACCTGGGCCACTGGCGAATCCGCCCATGCCAAGGACCACATCGGGTTTAAACTCAGCAATCACGGCCTTAGCCTGCAATATTGAACGCACCACTTTAAAGGGCGCCGCGAGTTTTCGGATCAAACCATTACCGCGCACACCTTTGATATCAATGAAATCAATATCAAATCCATACTGGGGCACTAAACGCGCCTCCATACGATCGGCCGTGCCTAACCAACGCACTTGCCAACCCTGTTGAGCTAAATACTTAGCCACCGCAAGTGCCGGGAACACATGTCCTCCCGTACCACCCGCCATGACTAAAATACGTTTTCCTGTTGGAGTCATCACTTCAATCTCCCTTGCACGGCCTGAACTAATGTCATGCGCCGCTCGTAATCAATGCGCAGCAACATCATCGCTGCCGCAGTCATGACCCATAAACTACTACCACCGTAACTGATAAAAGGTAATGTCAGCCCTTTGGTTGGTAACATGCCGATACTCGCGCCGACATTCACCACAGTCTGGAAACAAATCCAAATACCGATGGCATAACCTAAATAACCTTCAAATGGCTTATCCATGGC
This sequence comes from Shewanella sp. DC2-4, assembly GCF_013248875.1. Lineage (NCBI taxonomy): Bacteria > Pseudomonadati > Pseudomonadota > Gammaproteobacteria > Alteromonadales > Shewanellaceae > Shewanella > Shewanella sp. DC2-4. The sequence continues at coordinate 3,958,245 of NZ_JABRVR010000002.1, forward strand.
TAAACACAAATTACCTAAACGAATCGATCTCAGCGCCACAAATAGCAGTACAGATAACACGGCAATAATGCCGATAAAGCCCAATTCTTCCCCGATCACGGCAAAGATAAAGTCAGTGTGCGCTTCGGGTAAATATTCTAATTTTTGAATACTATTACCTAGCCCTTGGCCAAACCAATCACCTCGACCATAGGCCATCAAAGATTGAGTCAACTGGTAACCGCTACCGAAGGGATCTTGCCAAGGATCCATAAAGGAGGTCACTCGGCGGATACGATACGGTTCCAATAGCACTAGGGCCACAAACGCCAATACGCCCGCAAAAATCAAGGCAAAGAAATCGAGTAAACGCGCACCGGCTAAAAACAATAGACCAACCGTTCCCACAAATAGCACCACCACAGTACCTAAGTCGGGCTGCATCAAAATCAGCACAGCGTAAATCGCAAATACTGCAATCGGCTTATAGAAGCCTTTAGCATTCTCGCGCACTTCCTGATGACGCCTCACTAAGTAACCCGCCATATAGATGGCGAAGGCAAATTTAGCGACTTCCGCCACCTGGATACGAATAGGGCCTATGGATAACCAACGCGTTGCACCGTTTACCGTAGTGCCAACCACCAATACAGCCAACAACATCAAACCCACAATCAACAACAACATGGGGCTCCAGCGCTGCCAAGTCTGCATCTCTACTCTTAGCACAAATGCCGCAATGAATAAGCAACCCACTAAATAACCCACATGGCGAGTCATAAAATAAAATGGGTTCCCCGTGAGCGTTTGCGCTTCAGGCATAGAGGCTGACATCACCATTACAAAGCCGAAGCTAATCAAAGACAACACAGCCGCGAGCAAAGCACGGTCGTACAATTGCACGCCCGGGACTTCGGTATCACGTTGCCAATTGGGTATTGCTAAACGCAAACGCCCAAATAGGCTAAGTTGTCTTGCATCACTCGCCATTAAGTTGTCCCACGAGGTTTCTAAAATCATCACCTCGAGCCATGAAGTTACTGTACATATCTAAACTGGCGCAGGCTGGCGATAATAAAACGATATCACCAGAGGTTGCCAATTCAGCGGCTTTCGCTACCGCAGCAGCCATAGTGTCGACTCTTATCGAGCCGTCTTTCAATGCAGCAATCTTTTTACCATCGCGGCCTAAGGTGATGAGGTGCGTCACTTTAGCTAAAGCTACAGCTAAAGGCTTAAAATCAGCCCCTTTACCGTCACCGCCAGCAATCAAAATAATATCGCCTAAGTGGTCACTCAAGCCATCGAGCGCGGCGACTGTAGCACCGACATTTGTCGCTTTAGAGTCATTGACATAGGTAACGCCATTCTTAACACCAACCACTTCACAGCGATGGGATAAGCCAGTAAAAGTACGCGCCACTTTTGCCATAACGTGCTTATCGACACCGACGACATCCACAAGCGCCATCGCCGCAAGTAGGTTGGCATGGTTATGACTGCCAATCAGTGACACTTCAGTAATCGGCATTATTTCGCTGCTGCCGTGATAAATCTTGCTGTCGCTGATGCCCCATTCGTCCGCTTCTGGCGCAGCTAAACCAAAACTGTTTTGGTTCATTGGTTCTGGCGGTACGGTCAGTTTATCGTCACGATTAAAGAGTACGGCACGGGTTTGTTTGTATAAGCGTAATTTAGCCTCGCGGTAGGCATCGATGTCACTGTATCTGTCCATATGGTCTTCGCTGATATTCAAACAGGTCGCCACCACACACTTAAGACTGTGGGTGGTTTCCAATTGAAAGCTCGACAACTCAAGCACAAATAAGTCCGCATTTTCATGCAGTAAATCCAGCGCAGGCACACCGATATTACCTCCGACGGCAACGGCAATACCCGCTTCCCTTGCCATCTCGCCCACCAACGTAGTGACGGTCGATTTACCGTTAGAGCCAGTAATGCCAATCACACAAGGTTTACGTTCAGCAATTTCACGGGCAAATAGCTCAACATCACCAATCACTTCGATACCCATATCCACCGCGGCACGTACCTCTGGGGTATAAGTAGCAATGCCGGGACTGATAATGATCTGCGTCGCTTGCACAAGATAACGGCAATCGAATCCGCCAGAAATCAGCTTTACATCAGGAAAAGACGTCGCTAACGTTTCGGCGCCCGGAGGCTGCCGACGACTGTCCATCACCAATGGCGTAATGCCCTTTCCACACAAATAGCGCACCACGGACAAGCCCGTGGCCCCCAAACCTAACACTATGTGTGAATACTGATTTTGCATAACCAATTACCTTAACTTCAACGTGGCTAAGCCAAGTAAGACGAGGAATATCGAGATAATCCAAAAACGCACTATCACTCGAGGTTCAGGCCAACCTTTTAACTCATAGTGATGGTGTATCGGCGCCATGCGGAAAATACGCTGGCCGCGTAACTTGTACGAACCCACCTGCAGGATCACCGACAGAGTTTCCATCACAAACACGCCGCCCATGATCACTAACAAAATTTCTTGTCGAACGAGGACCGCAATAGTGCCAAGTGCAGCACCTAATGACAGTGAACCCACATCGCCCATGAAGACTTGCGCGGGATAAGTGTTGAACCATAAAAAGCCCAGACCCGCACCGACAATGGCGGTACAGACAATCACAAGCTCACCCGAACCGGGTAAATGCGGGATATGTAAGTAATTCGCAAACTGAGCGTGACCCGACAAATAAGCAATCAATGCAAACGCCGCCGCGACCATTACCGTCGGCATAATCGCCAAACCATCGAGACCATCGGTTAAGTTCACCGCATTACTCGAACCCACTATCGTGAAGTACGCCAATACGATAAATACGGCGCCGAGTTGCGGCATCACGTCTTTAAAGAAAGGCACCACTAATTGGGTTTCGCCTGGATTGGCCGCTGTGGCATACAGAAAAAAAGCAATAAGCAGCGCAGCCAAAGATTGCAGAATGTACTTCCAGCGCGCGATCAAGCCTTTAGTGTCTTTACGCACCACTTTGCGATAATCGTCGATAAAACCGATCAAACCGAAACTGCCGAGCACAAACAACATGACCCACACATAGCGGCTACCCAAATCACCCCACAACAATACGCTGATGAAAATAGCAGCCAATATCAGCAAGCCACCCATAGTCGGCGTGCCACGCTTACTAAAATGTGATTCTGGACCATCGTTACGCACAACCTGACCAATTTGCAGTAATTGCAAACGTTCAATCAGTTTAGGGCCAAACCATAAGCTAAAAACCAATGCGGTCAATAAGCCTAAAATGGCTCGAAATGTCACATAGGAAAACACGTTAAACCCGGTATGAAAACGGGTTAAATACTCGGCCAGATATACCAGCATTTACACTAACTCCCCACGCCCGAAGGCTACTGTTAGGCCATCCACGACCCGCTCCATGGCGGCGCTACGTGAACCTTTAACGAGAACCGTTACCTGTCCCGGCAACTGGTTTATATGCTTTATAAGTTTTTCTACTAACGTCGCCACACTGTCATAGTGCTCCGCACCGAAAGCTTGGCTCGTGTGCTGACTTAAAGTTCCGGTACAAAACAAGGCATCAATCCCCTGTTGCTTGGCCAGTTGCCCTAGTTCAGCGTGTAAAAGGGGCGCATTGTCGCCTAATTCTCCTAAATCTCCCAGTACCAGACAGCGATTTTCAGAAATTTCCTTTAACCAAGCGATCGCCGCGCCAACGGAGACAGGATTTGCGTTATAGCTATCGTCGATTAGACGCACGCGCCCCAATTGACTCGGCTGCATACGTCCTTTCACTGGCGTTAATTGGCTCAAGCCTTCAGATATTTCAGTCAAACTCAATCCCAAAGCAATACAAACACTTGCAGCGGCGAGTGCATTACTCACCTGATGACGACCCGCCAACGGCAATACCACTTGGCAAGATTCACCTAAATAATTGAGCATAAAACGATAGCAACCATCCGCATTAGTCTTATGGCCTGTCGCTATCACGTCGATATGACGTTTAGCGGCACCATCTTGCTGGGAGAAGCTCAGTTGCTTATAAGGTCTTGCCTTAACGCTCATAAAATCAGCGAAGGCATCATCGGCGTTGATGATGGCAGTGCCATCGGCCTGCAGATGATTAAAAATCTCTGACTTCGCCTGCGCGACACCCGCTTGCGATCCAAATCCTTCTAAATGGGCACTGCCGACGTTATTCACCAGCGCGACGTTTGGACGCACGAGTCCCGAGGTGTAATCGATTTCACCTTTATGGTTAGCACCGAGCTCGAATATCCCAAACTCATCCGCTGGCGTTAAACGCAGCAAAGTAAGCGGTACACCAATCTCATTATTAAAGTTGCCAGCGGTATAGAGGATTTGATGCTTAGCCGACAGAATGGTCGCGATCATTTCCTTCACGCTGGTTTTGCCGTTTGAGCCAGTCAAAGCAACACAAATCGGATTGATCTGGTCACGAACATAAGCACCAATCGCACCCATGGCTTTTTGACAATCAGCCACTATGAGCTGCGGGATATCAAAAGCTAACTCACGCTCAACCATTAACGCCGCTGCGCCGTTCGCAATAGCTGTAGCTGCAAAATCATGGCCGTCAAAGCGCTCACCCTTTAAGGCAACAAACAGGGTTGCAGCGCCGATTTTGCGGCTATCACTGCTTAAATCTTGGATGGTGACGTCGTCACCGACTCGATACACGCCTAAGTGTTGACTTAGGGCCTCGAGAGAAAGTGGGATCATCTTGATTGCTCCAATGACCGGTGTGCCAATACACATCCATCATAGTGTTGACTTAGAGTCTCGAGAGAAAGAGGGATCATCTTGATTGCTCCAATGACCGATGTGCCAATACACATCCATCATAGTGTTGACTTAGGGTCCCGAGAGAAAGAGGGATCATCTTGATTGCTCCGATAACTGGCGTGCCAGGGCGCGTTCATCATAGTCATGACGCACACCTGCCGCCTCTTGGTAAGTTTCGTGGCCTTTGCCCGCAAGCAAGATCACATCGCCAGGTTTAGCCAATGCCACAACCTCTTTAATTGCTGCGATACGGTCAACCTGAGTCAATGCCTGCTGAGGGTGGGTTAGCCCTTGGATAATATCGGTAATAATTTGCGCGGGGTCTTCACTGCGCGCATTGTCGCTGGTCACCATAATGCGGTCAGCATATTGCTCTGCAGCTTGGCCCATCAAAGGACGCTTGCCCTTATCACGGTCGCCACCACAGCCAAATACGCACCATAAATCACCGGCACAATGGCGACGTAGCGCGTTTAACGCTTGTTCGATCGCATCTGGCGTATGGGCATAATCGACCACTAAGGTGATGTTATCCGCAGTTGTGAAACGCTCCATACGACCTGCGACGGGCGTTAGGTATTGCACTTGCTCGGCTAACGCTTTCATATCAAGACCTTGCAGGTACAAGGCCGATAGCGCCGCGAGTAAATTAGAAAGATTAAAGGCACCAAGTAGTGGCGAGTGGATTTGAGTCTCGCCCTCGGGCCAGACTAAGGTTGCACTGACACCTTGATCGTCAAACTTGGCATTTTTAGTATAAAAAGCCGCGGCTTGATGACCTTCAATACTAAAGCCCCACATTTGCGCAGGCACAGATTTAAGTTCAGTCAACCAAGACACGCCAACTGCATCGTCGAGATTCAATAAACCGTGACCTAAAGTGCTGAAACGAAATAGGCTTTGTTTAGCGGCGGCATAGCTTTCCATATCGCCGTGGTAATCGAGGTGATCGCGCGTCAGATTAGTGAACACGGCAACATCAAATGGTACTGCGTCGACGCGGCCTTGCACTAAGCCGTGACTCGACACTTCCATGGCGCAGACACTCGCGCCTTGGGCTTCAAACTCATGCAACTGACGCATTAAGGTAATCGCATCGGCTGTGGTGTTACCACTATCAACAAGCTCGCCCCAGAGACCATTACCAAGGGTGCCCATGACGGCGGCTTTGCGCCCCAATGAAGTCACCAGTTGTGCAATGAGTTGACTCGTAGAGGTTTTACCGTTAGTTCCGGTAATACCGATAACTCCAAGGGATGGCATAACGGCAGACTTGTGCGCTAAGGTATAACGCTGGGCGGCAATTGCCGATACCTGACGACTTAACTGAAAGAAATAAATCTGCACACCGTGCTCGGCATTATCGCCCAGCAACACTTTGCCATGTTGGTCAGCATCATCCGTGTGAACTAATACGCCTGCGGCACCTAAATCTAAGGCTTTTTCAATAAACTGTCTGCCATCGACCTTATGTCCTGGCAGCGCCAAAAACACATCGCCGCGACGTATTGCGCGGCTATCTAAGGTCAGATCATTGAAGGACTGCGCGCCAGCATAATGTAGCCAAGGCGCTAGCAAATCCCGTAATAACATCATTCTGCTCTCCCAGCGGCGATTCCCGCCAATTGCACTTGTTCTTTATCGGTAATGGGTTCAACGTTTAACATTTGCAGTGCGCCAGACATGACTTTGGCAAATGCAGGCCCCGCCACTGAACCACCATAATAGAGATCGCCCTTAGGTTCGTTCACTACCACCACTATCGCTAATCTAGGATTATTCGCAGGAGCAACACCCGCAAATAAAGCAACATAATCATCACCATAACCACCAGCAACTGCCTTACGACTTGTGCCAGACTTACCTGCAACTGGATAACCGTCGATGTGCGCTAAAGTGCCAGTGCCGCCTTTTTCCGTTACACCGACCAGCATTTGCATTACATCGTGAGCCACATTTTCAGAAATGACTCGCTCACCGACAGGTGGCTTTTTCAGTTTCATTATCGAGACTGGGAACAAAGTACCGCCATTGCCTAAGGTGGCGTACATGCGCGCAAGTTGAAGTGTTGTTGCCGTTAAGCCGTAACCGAAGGACAAGGTGGCACGTTCAAAGTCTGACCAACGGTGGCGATCTTGAATCAAGCCAGCGCTTTCACCCGTGAGGTTAATTCCCGAAAAACTACCAAGTCCCATGGATTGATAAGTGCCGAGCAGTTGCTGCACCGGAATAGACAAAGCTAATTTACTGATGCCGACGTTACTGGATTTAGCCAAAATACGCGCCAAACTCATATCGCCGTAGTTCGCGGGGTCACGTACTTGGCGGCCACCTAAACGCATCCAACCCGGTGAAGTGGCAATAATATCGGTCGATTTAACTGTGCCAGCTTCAAGCGCTGCGGCTACCACAAATGGCTTAATGGTCGAACCCGGCTCAAAGGTATCTGTCATAGCACGGTTACGCATTCTGAAGGTTTGCAGATTGTCGCGCGCATTGGGGTTATACGAAGGCGTATTCACCATTGCCAAGACTTCACCCGTATGAATGTCGAGGACGACAATCGAACCCGAAGTCGCTTGGTTCATCTCAGTGGTGCGTTTTAGTTCGCGATAGGCTAATTGTTGGATCCTATGATCGATACTCAGCACGAGATCATTTGGACTCTCACCTTCCTGCACTATATCGAGACGCTCGACGACATGACCATCGCGTGACTTACGCACTTTTTGTTTGGAAGGCGTACCTGTTAACCAACTATTGTAAGCATTTTCAACACCTTCAATCCCAACATCATCTATGTTAGTGATGCCGATTAACTGAGCTGTGATTTCACCACCTGGATAATAACGGCGAGATTCAGACTTTAGAAATACACCGGGTAATTTAAGCTGAGTAATATAGTCCGCAACCGCAGGGGTAATTTGGCGTTTCAAGTAGGTGAAGCGTTTGGTGGGGTTACTGCGTACTCGCTCTAACAAATCTTCGAGGGGCTCATGCAACACATCGGCTAAGGCTTGCCAGCGGCGCATATCGGCAAAACCATTACTATCATTGACTTGTTTTGGATCGGCCCAGACGGCACGCACTGGCACACTAACGGCCAGCATGTCGCCATTACGGTCGGTGATCAAGCCACGCTGCACTTCACGACTAGTGGTCCGCAATGTTCGCATGTCACTTTCGTGACGTAATTTGTCGGGCTCGATAATTTGAATATAAGCTGCGCGTCCCACTAGGCTGCAAAACAACGCACACACAAACCCGACCACTACGTATAAACGCCAGTGGATCAATTGAGGTTTTTGCGGTTTGCTTACCCGTTTGATTTTCGCTTGCCTAGTCATATCTTCCCTATACTCACGGCACCTTTACCACAACTTCTTCGCTGGGTAACGGACGACTCATGTTGAGTTCCTTAGAGGCAATACGCGTAATACGACTGTGCTCAGTCTGCGATTGCTCTTCTAATAATAAATTGCGCCACTCAATATCTAATCTATCTCGCTCCTGCAGTAACTGGTCCCACTGGGTTGTCAGTTGACGGCTAACATGGCTGCCATAAACCACGGCAACCGCATTACTCAGCACAAGCAAGGCTAATAACAAGATCCATTTGTGCAGCCATAAATCATGTAAAACGATCCGTGGCAGATTAATCGAGGGCTTACTCACAGTGCGCCCCTTAGTAATCTAAACGCTCGGCAATGCGTAACACTGAGCTGCGAGCTCTGGCATTGCGTTCGATTTCTTCGTCGGATGGCATAATCGCCTTGCCCACGGCACGTAACTTACGCGACTTGTTAATTTGATCTTCAGTCACCGGAAAACCGTGCGGTACACTTTCGCCTTGGCTATGACGACGAATAAAACGCTTCACGATACGATCTTCTAAAGAATGGAAACTGATGACCGACAAGCGTCCTTGGGGAGCAAGCACATTGACGGCTCCTTCAAGTGCCTGATCAATTTGATCTAATTCACTATTGATATAAATGCGGATCGCTTGAAACACCCGAGTCGCAGGGTGCTTATTGCGTTCTTTATTTTTAGTGATACGCGCAATTAAATCGGCTAAATCTTTAGTACGTAAAAACGGCGTTTTCTCACGATCGGCAGCAATACAACGGGCAATATGGCGAGCATTTTTCTCTTCACCGTAGGTTTTAAATACCCAAGCCATATCTTCAATTTCGGCACGAGCCAACCATTGTGCAGCCGTTTGGCCTTGACTGTTATCCATACGCATATCGAGTGGACCATCGCGCAAAAAACTAAAACCGCGTTCAGCATCGTCGAGCTGGGGTGAAGACACACCTAAATCGAGTAATACGCCATCAATTTTGCCCACAAGCCCAAGCTCTTCGACGTAATCGGCTAATTGACCAAAGCCACCATGCACGATTTGAAAGCGTGGATCGTCAGCAAATTGTTTGGCCGCTTCAATCGCTTGAGGATCGCGGTCGATAGCGATCAATCGACCATGTTCACCGAGTTGTTGTAATACTTGTCTTGAATGACCACCGCGGCCGAACGTGCCATCGATATAGATGCCATCGTCTTTGATGTTTAAACCGCCAACCGTTTCTGCTAGCAGTACGGATAAATGGGCAAATTCTTGACTCATTACTCTCTTCTTATTTAGTTATCACGACTCGTTAAAGTGAAAAATCCGCGAGGCGCTCGTTATTAACGAGATCCTCACTTCGAATCGTTTCCTGACATTCATCAATTTGCTGCAGCCAAGATTGCTCATCCCACAGCTCAAATTTATTCAATTGCCCCACCAGCATGATGCGCTTATCTAAATTGGCATATTGCCTTAACGGTGGCGGCAGTAATATGCGCCCATTACTGTCGAGCTCCACTTCGTGGGCGTAGCCGAGTAACAGGCGTTTTAAAGATCTCTGGGTTTTATCGGTATCTGAAAGCTTCAACAACTTAGCTTCGATCAATTCCCATTCGTGAATGGGATACAAGAGTAAACAGGCGGATTGGATATCGACGGTAATCACGATGCGGCCTTGGTGCTCAAGCTGCAAAGGTTCGCGGTATCGCACTGGAATAGCGATCCGTCCCTTTGTATCTAAGTTGATAGCACTGGCTCCACGAAACACGCTAATTCATCCTATCCTTTGATTTTTGATCCACAAATATCCACTATTTCCCACAACTGCTAAGTTTAGGGACAGTCGACAAGCATTGTCAAGGGATGGGATCCTTTTATAAATCCAGTCGGCAAGCGGGTTAGCCGCATGTTGAGCACTTAACCGCGCGACAAACTTTTGACAAGAAAAACCATTAGAGATTGACTAAACAGAGGAAACAACAGGAATAAATAGCGCCGATATATTCAGCAACCTTTTGCTTTCAGGTGCTTGCGATGAAAAAAATGGGGAATTATTTCTGTATTTGTGGGATTTTACGGGTCGAGAAATAACGTCAAACTCAAAAACGCAACAAAACAAACTTACGTCCATCCTTATTCGACAGTCAAAAAAGAGTTGAAATCAGCATAAAAATCTAAATTTTTATTCCAAATAAAGACGTTCATCTTTTTACTAATGGCTGAATATTAATGTCGCGATTGCGAGAAAGATCAAAAATCCCACGTAAAATCCACCAAAAGAACCACTTTCTCCCTATACATTCACCTTATACCCGCACTAGCTACCTAATGGCTCGCCTTATTCGCCTTAACAAGTTAAACGGCGTATAGTCTAAATATTGACCTACTTCAGCCGATATCATATTAAGAGGTGTAATAACAAGGAGGCGTTATGAGTGGATTGGATAGCATTTATGCCATGCTGGCACAGCCAGTAAAAGCCGTGTTTCACCCTAAACGGGTTGTTGACCAAGTCAGCAGCGCAAGCGCAAATGCCCCAGATAGCCATGAAACACCGCAGTCGCAGTTACCTCCAGCGTTAGAAAGCCACGATACTAAAGTTAGGGAAAGACGCAAAGAATCAGATAACAATAAAAATAAGAAACGCCGTGCATCGGATGAAACCGAAACGCTAAAACTAAAAGAAGGTGTCGTACTTGAAGTGACCGATGATTCCGCAGAAATCAAGAAGCCACCGAGCCAACATATCATTGATGTAGAAGTATAAATCCGTACTGATATAAAACGGAAAAGGCGCAATCCCATTGGATTAGCGCCTTTTTATTAGCCTCTTTTAGCAGCACTATCGAGCATGTCTGAAATCAGGCCAGATTTCGAATCATGCGATACCTCAAATTAAGTTTTATCTCAAACCAATGCCGCCTCAAGGCGTATTGTTTAAGTTCGAGTTCTGGCCACCGCGTCCTGCCAACCTTCGTATAGCTGTACTCGAGTCTGGGCATCGATATTAGGGATAAAATGCTTATCAATGCAGGCTTTGTGCTCAAGCTCTATCACACTCTCCCAAAAGCCCACTGCCAACCCAGCTAAAAATGCCGCACCTAAAGCGGTTGTCTCACAAACGCTTGGCCTTAACACTTCGACATCGGTAATGTCGGCTTGAAATTGCATCAAAAAATCATTAGCGACCGCGCCGCCATCCACCTTTAAACGCTTAAGGCTGACGCCACTGTCTTTGGTCATAGCATCGAGTAAATCTTTACTCTGGTAAGCGACAGATTCTAACGCTGCCCGAATAATATGATTACGGTTGGCGCCACGGGTTAAACCAAAGAGTGCGCCACGGGCATTGGGATCCCAATAAGGTGCACCCAATCCCACAAAAGCGGGCACCAGATACACGCCATTAGTATCGGCGACCTTAGAGGCAAAGTACTCAGTATCACTGGCGTCACGAATAAGCCCCAGTTCATCCCGCAGCCATTGAATGGTCGCACCGCCCATAAAGACTGAACCTTCGAGGGCATAGTTCACTTCACCCTTAGGCCCCACGGCAACTGTGGTCAGTAACCCATGGTTTGAGCGCACCGCTTTTGTCCCTGTATTCATCAACAAAAAACAACCAGTACCGTAGGTATTCTTCGCCATGCCGGGCTCGACACATAACTGACCAAAAAGCGCAGCCTGTTGATCGCCCGCCATTCCTGCGACTTGGATTTCACTGCCTTCCCCCGCTATCCGTGTCGTACCATACACGCTGCAGGAAGGTTTAACGTCAGGCAACATAGACAAGGGAATATCTAAGGCTTCGAGTAACTTATTATCCCAAGTCAGGCTATGGATATTGAATAGCAAAGTGCGGGCAGCATTGGTGGGATCGGTAACATGCACCTTGCCCTCGGTTAACTTCCACACGAGCCAAGTATCGATAGTGCCGAACAACAACTCACCACGCTCGGCTTGCTCACGGGCATTGGGCACATTATCTAGAATCCATTTGATCTTAGTGCCTGAAAAATAAGGGTCGAGTAATAAACCGGTATTCTCACGCACATATTCTTCTAACCCTTGAGCTTTGAGTTGCTCACAAATCTCAGCGCTGCGACGGCACTGCCACACTATCGCGTTATAAATAGGTTTACCTGTGGCCTTCTCCCATATAACAGTGGTTTCCCGCTGATTGGTAATGCCAATGGCGGCCACTTCATCGCTGTGAATACCCGCACGCGCCAATACTTCAATTAACACTGAACTTTGGCTTGCCCAAATCTCCATGGGATCATGCTCGACCCAACCCGGATTAGGGTACAACTGGGTAAATTCCCGCTGGGACACGCTGACAATGTTTGCGTCGTGATCGAACACTATCGCCCTTGAGCTAGTCGTACCTTGATCTAAGGCCACCACGTATTTTTTCTGCACGCTACTATCCTATCTGAACTCTCCGCCGCCTTTTTATGCTGGCGAGAATTAACATGATCCACCGACTTATGCAGTGAATATATTCGGAATTGACCGCCGTGACCAGCAAGCAAGCCGTAAAACAAGATAACGCCATCATGCTATAGCCATAAAAAAGCCCTGAAAATTCAGGGCTTTTTTTAACATACTGAACTTACATCTTGTAGCTCATTTGGATACCCGCAAGCCATACATCACCGCTTGCTTCACCGTTAACGTTAACAGTCGCGAGGTTCAATAGGTTTTGCTGTTCGTTGATTGGCGCATCGCCAGTCGCTTTAATATAAGTCACAGCAAAATCAACGTTCAGGTTCTTAGTTGCCTGATAACCTGCGCCCACAGAGAACCACAGACGGTCAGAGTCTGGAATTGTGGTTGTGCGCCACTCGTCATTTGCCGCCGTTTTATCTAAAGCAACACCGGCACGCACTAACCAGTCGTTATTCACTTGATAAGTAGTCCCTAGCGCGAAGCGCCAGTTATCTTCGAAGTGCTCTTCTTTAACTAAATCAGACTCTAAACCGCCCTTAGGTTTAACTTCACCAGGGAAATAAGCCACTAGTTGATCGAATACGCTCCAATCGGTCCAGTTCACACTCGCATGCATGGCCCAGTTATCGGTCAATTGGTGATGGGAAGCTATCTCTGCAAAAGCGGGCAATTCAAGCGGTAAATAACCTTCAATGGACACATCTTGGCCGCCAGTGTACAGAACACCAGAAGCATGACCATCCAAGTCCAGTTGCACGCCGCTGTGATAAGCAAAACCCAAACGGTGAGCCGGATTAATTTGCCAGCTTGCACCTAACTGCCAGCCATAACCCACATCATCACCCTTCATGCTTTTCAGCTCAGTGCCACCTGGAGGTAACACTGCCTGCACAGGAGCCGGCAGTGCAGGTTTGATACCATCAACCCAACCTGGTAATGAGGCACCAATTTCGCCTTCACCATAAACGATACGTACACCAGCACCTACGCTGACAGCATCATTGATGCGATAAGCGATGTTTGGATTAAATTCAACGGTCGTAACCGAAGTCTTGTTACCAAAAATAGCCGCTGCGTGGGTCGCGGGTAATTCAGTGGCTAGACCATAATTAGAGTTTACCGCTAGGCCCCAAGTCCATTGATCATTTAGCTGATTTGAATAATAAAAATTTGGCACAAGTGCGTCATCAGCTACATCTAGTGCATCGCCACCTTTCATAACAACAGGATTAGGACCAATTAACGGTGAGCTAAGGCTCACATCACCAGTCACATCGACGTTTGGCATAACGTAAATGCCACCCGCGGACAACTGACGTCCTTCTAAATAAGTGAGCATGGCAGGATTTCGACCTTGAGCCGAAGCGTTATCCGCCATAGCGGCTTCACCCGCAAAGGCGCGACCTAAACCTGTAGCAGAGTATTCCGCAAGTTGAAAACCCGCGGCATGGAGTTGAGTCGTTGAACTTAACAAGGCTGCAGTGACAGCCAAAGTCAGAAGACGTTTTTGCATTGTTATTCTCTAATCATATTATTGTTATCTGTACTACTTGGATGAGTACTGCGGCGTTCAGGCAAAATAGAGCAAACACTCCATATTGAATGCGCAGCAGTTTACTTATGCAGAAGATGTTTGCAACCAAAGGAGATAAAACAGACAAAAACTCTAAAGAGATGCGACTTTAAAACAGATTTAGTGACGCATGTCACCATTAAAACAAAAAATGACCTTTAAACACTCAAAAATCATTCACGACAGTCGTGAGATTCAAATTATGAACCCAACAAATACCAATATTAAACAATAAGATAAAAAATTAAAACTTTGGAACACCTGTAAATCATTTAAACTCGACAAATACAGCATAAATCACTGCAGAGAATAAAATTTTCTAGTATCAAAACGACAATAAAAATTTATGCTTTAAAATACAATTAATTAAATTAAGAGTGTTTTGAGATTTAAAACAAAAACGCCTAGGTATTAACCTAGGCACATAAATATAGACTCAACACGAGTACAAATGTGCGCTGAAAGTTTAGCGGCGCCAACCTTGGATTTGAGTTTCGTACTGACTGATTTGCGCAGCATGGGACAAGGTCAGCCCAATAGCATCTAACCCATTGAGTAACTTATGTCTCGCCGACTCTGCCAGCGTAAAACTAAACTCAGCACCTGACGGTGAAATCACTTTACAGCTGGTGAGATCAACCGTGATTTGCGCGCCTTCTTCTGCCGCCACTTCATCCATCAACTGACGCACCTGCGAGTGGGTTAACGCCACAGGCAATAGGCCGTTATTGATTGAGTTGCCGTAAAAAATGTCGGCAAAACTGGGCGCTATAATGGCGCGCAAACCAAAGTCTGCCAGCGCCCAAGGCGCATGTTCGCGGCTTGAACCACAACCAAAGTTTTCCTGCGACAAAAGAATTGAAGCGCCTTTATAACGAGGCTGGTTCAATGAAAACTCAGGATTGGGCACATCGCCCGCATCATCTAAATAACGCCAGTCATGAAATAAGTGCACCCCAAAACCATCGCGCGTCACCTTAGACAAAAACTGTTTCGGAATGATCTGATCCGTATCGATATTGGTGCTGTCGATCATGACCGCAAGCCCGGTATGGGTCGTAAAAGGTTGCATTAACTTCTCCTCTTGGGTTTACGGTAATTAGTAAGGTTTACGAATATCGACAAAATGCCCAGCCACCGCAGCGGCGGCGGCCATCGCCGGGCTCACCAAATGGGTACGACTACCACGGCCTTGGCGACCTTCGAAATTACGATTACTGGTCGAAGCGCAGCGATCACCCGCTTCTAATCTGTCATCGTTCATCGCTAAACACATGGAACAACCCGGTAAACGCCACTCAAACCCGGCTTCGATAAAGATTTTATCTAAGCCTTCGGCTTCGGCTTGGGCTTTCACTTGACCAGAACCAGGTACAACAATCGCGGTGACGCCACTCGCGACTTTACGACCTTTGGCATGTACGGCAGCGCTGCGTAAATCTTCAATCCGCGAGTTAGTACATGAACCGATAAATACCTTGTTGATGCTGATGTCTGTCATAGGCGTACCCGCACTCAGGCCAATATATTCTAGGGCCTTTTCCATACTAGCTCGGGTACTTGGGTTGGCTTCATCAAGAGGATTAGGCACTTTGCCATCGATCGCTACGACTTGGCCTGGGTTAGTACCCCAAGTCAATTGTGGTGCGATATCGGCGGCATCTAACTCAACTACAGCATCAAACACGGCGCCATCATCGGTCTTTATGGCTTGCCAGTAAGCGACAGCCTCTGCCCAATCTTCGCCCTTTGGCGCAAATTCGCGGCCTGCTAAATAGTCGAAAGTGGTTTGATCCGGCGCGACCATGCCCGCTTTAGCGCCCATCTCAATTGCCATGTTGCACACTGTCATGCGGCCTTCCATCGACAGGGCTTCAATCGCCTCACCGCAGAACTCCACCACGTAACCCGTGCCACCATCCATGCCTATTTTGCCAATAATAGCGAGTACGATATCTTTGGCGGTCACGCCATCGGTGACATGACCACGCACTTCAATCTTCATGGTCTTAGCTTTTAACTGACGCAGAGTTTGCGTCGCTAAAACGTGCTCAACTTCAGATGTTCCAATGCCAAACGCCAATGCCCCAAAGGCGCCATGGGTTGCGGTATGGGAATCACCACAGACAATCACAGTGCCGGGTAAGGTGATACCCAATTCAGGGCCCATTACATGCACAATCCCTTGATTAGGATGATGAATGTCGTATAAACGCACGCCAAAGTCTTTACAGTTTTGCGCTAGGGTTTCAACCTGTGCGCGCGCCATTGGGCTTAGCGCATCTAAGCTGGCGCTACGGGTCGAAGTGTTGTGATCCATAGTGGCAAAGGTTTTTTCCGGTGCACGCAGTTTGCGGCCTGCCACTTTTAAGCCACTGAATGCTTGGGGAGAAGTCACTTCATGGACTAAATGTCTGTCGACATAAATGATCGGCGCTTCACCTTTAGGAGTCGCTACAACGTGGGCATCCCATACTTTTTGATACAGCGTTTTTGCCACCGAGTTTTTTGGCACAGTCGTCATTACACACCTTCCTTTATAGCATTGGCGATAAAGTCACCCATCTCGCGAGTGGATTTAGCTTGGCTACGCTTGTCTGCGCTCAATAGTTCACCGGTTAAGTAGCCAGAATTTAACGCTTTGCTGACGGCGCGCTCAATCGCACAGGCGGCTTCTTCTTGCTTTAGGCTGTGGCGCAACATTAATGCCGCCGACAGAATTTGGGCGATAGGGTTTGCAATGCCTTTGCCCGCGATATCCGGCGCACTGCCACCCGCTGGTTCAAATAAACCAAAGCCAGTGCTGTTCATGCTCGCCGATGACAACAAGCCCATAGAGCCCGTTAACATGGCGATTTCGTCGGATAAAATGTCGCCGAACAGGTTAGAACATAGCATCACATCGAACTCATCGGGACGACGTAGCAACTGCATGGTCGCATTATCGATATAGATGTGTTCAAGCTCGACATCGGGGAAGTCCACCGCCACTTCTTCAACCACTTGGCGCCATAACACTGAACAGGCGAGCACATTGGCTTTATCCACTGAGGTCACTTTTTTACGGCGACCACGGGCGGCTTCGAAGGCGATGCGGGCGATACGGCTAATTTCGCGACGGCTATAACGCATGGTATCGAAGGCTTCTTCATTTTCGCCTTCGCCTTGACGGCCCTTTGGCTTACCAAAATAAATGCCGCCGGTTAACTCACGGACACATAAAACATCAAAGCCACGGGCGGAAATATCGCTACGCAGCGGTGACATATGTTCTAAGCCATCATGCAATTTAGCTGGGCGTAGATTACAAAACAGTTCGAAGTGACCACGCAGCGGCAATAGCGCGCCGCGCTCAGGTTGTTCATTTGGCGGTAACTTTTCCCACTTAGGGCCGCCTACCGAGCCAAACAGGATCGCATCGGCCGCTTCACAGCCCTTTAGTGTGGCATCGGGTAAGGGACTACCGTGGTTATCGATGGCAATACCGCCAACATCGAATTCAGTGTATTCGATATTCAAATCGAAACGCGCTTCAACCTCACGCAGCACTTTACGCGCCTCTGCCATCACTTCAGGACCGATCCCATCCCCTGCTAATACTGCTATTTGATAACTCATACGCCAGCCAACTCCTTTAAATGTAAATGCTTTATGCTCGACCTTGCTATTCTTTGGATGCTTTTAGCGACTAGACGCCGCCTAGCTCTCGGTTTTTTTGCATGCTTTGTTTGTAATCGGCGACCTTGTCTGCGCGGCACGTTAAGTTCATCACATGCACTAAAGCGCGCGCCGAGGCTTCGACCACATCGGTCGCTAAACCTACGCCGTGAAAGTTCTGCTCGTGGTAAACCGCGGTAATGTCGACTTGGCCTAAGGCATTTTGACCTACACCCTTAGCGCCTAGCTTGTAGCTGATGATATCGATTCGGCGATCGGTTGCGCGGGCAATCGCGTTATAGGCAGCATCGACAGGACCATTACCCGTTGCGGCTTCGGTTTTAATTTCGCCGCCCACTTCGATACGCACAGTCGCCGTAGCTACGCCTTCAGTTGAGTCAGACTGCACCACTAATTGCTGCAATTGATAGTGATTGTCTTCTTCGGCCTGCGCTTCCATAAAGGCTAAGGCTTCTAAATCATAATCAAATACTTGGCCTTTTTTATCTGCCAATTTTAGAAACTCTTCATACAGAGTATCCATATTGTAATCGTGCTCGCTATAGCCCATTTCTTCCATGCGATGCTTGATCACATGGCGACCCGAGCGCGAGGTCATATTCAAGTTGTTACGATTCAAACCTATGCTTTCGGGCGTCATGATTTCATAGGTATTTTGTGCTTTTAACATGCCATCCTGATGGATACCCGACGAATGGGTAAAGGCATTGGCACCGACAATCGCCTTGTTCGCCTGCACTGGCATATTGCATAACTGGCTGACTAAATTAGAAGTACGATGAATTTCCTTGGCATTAATGCCCGTTTCTAATCCCAACATCCCCTTACGCGTCGCTAAAATCATAGCGATCTCTTCCAGCGAACAGTTACCCGCACGCTCACCTATACCATTGATGGTACATTCGATTTGACGCGCACCGTGCTGTACAGCGGTAATCGAGTTAGCCACAGATAAACCTAAGTCATCGTGGCAATGCACTGAGATCACCGCTTGGTCGATATTCGGCACCCGATTAAACAAAGTCTGAATGATATTGCCAAACTCGCTTGGTACTGTGTAACCGACCGTATCGGGAATATTAATGGTGCGTGCGCCCGCACGAATGGCGGCTTCTACCATACGACATAGATTATCGATGGGCGTACGCCCCGCATCCTCACAGGAAAACTCCACATCGTCGGTAAAACGGCGGGCATACTTCACCGCGCCTACGGCCATCTCTAACACTTGGTCGAAAGAACGCTTCAACTTGCTCTCAACGTGAATCGTTGAGGTCGAGATAAACGTATGGATACGGAATTGATCTGCGACAGACAAGGCCTGCGCCGCGGCATCGATGTCCTTTTCCAATGCACGGGATAAGGCACAAACGCGGCTATTTTTAATGGTACGCGCTATGGTCTGCACTGACTCAAAATCACCGGGTGAAGAAACCGGAAAACCCACTTCCATCACATCCACACCGAGACGTTCCAGCGCCATAGCGATCTGTAGTTTTTCTTTGACCGACAAACTTGCGGCTAACGCCTGCTCACCATCACGCAAGGTAGTATCAAATATTATGACTCTGTTAGACATCTCGCTTCTCCATGGAACGTCACCGTTCGTTAGTTAATTTTTGCCGTATTCAGATACAAAAAACCCCGCAACATCGGTGCGGGGTTTGTGAATGCTTTGCCTCTTTATCGAGCGTGCAACACTAAGACCTCCGCGTATAAACCGCGAGAGAGAGAAGGAGGAGGTCGAGTTTGCGGCTAACAATATTCATTTAATCTGTATATTTATTCTGTTTGAATTATTGAGGACGGTTAATATTTAACTTGCCTAGCCGATAGTGTCAACCCTAATTTTTTCATGTTCCACTCATTCAACCTGTCTTAAGGCTAATAACGGTGAGTTTCATCCCCAAATTAGTGATCGATTCCACAGAATTAACCGGCTGTTTGGATTCAGAAATCACTGGGATGTGTTAACTTATTCCCCTTAGAAAAAAATAGTTTTTTATGCAAAAAACGATTAAGAAAAGTTATAATCCCGCCTTAGTAATTAGGGATATTAGAACTTACGCATTTTATATGGAGCACAAAATGGATTTTCGCGTCTTGGTACTGAGCCTGTTGTTATGGCTGTTTCCCTTTGGGGCCAGTGCTATAGACCAATTAGATGAACTCACTGAACTCGTCTACCAATATCCCAGTAAAGCACTCACTCAAATAACAGCGTTAGAAAAACAATTTGCGACCAGTGCAAGCTCAGATATCAATCGACTCAGATTAAGTGTGTTGAAATGCCAAAACCTACTACAAATAGGGGAAAATGAAGCCGCTATCAACGTCGCTCAATTAGGCGAAGCAAACGCTAAACAACTTAAGCTAGATCAAGTACGACCTTACTTTTTGATCTGCCAAGCCGACGCCAACCTTAGCTATAACAATGTTCAAAATGCCCTACCTTTGCTTGATTCAGCCATTAACCTAGCGCGACGTTACCAGCAACCACAAGCCTTAGTCGATGCTTTACGCTTACGTGGCCAACTCGATACTGACACTGATAACTTCTCCTCTGCTATCGAAGATTTACGCCTCGCGATTGATATTTATCCGGATATTCATGCTCAAACCCAAAATTGGATTTGGCCACCACAGGCCTATGTGTATGCCGCGATGGGAAATTTACTTTATGCCACCCATGATTTCCCCCAAGCCATGTATTACACCAACTTAGGTATACAAAGTGCCGATGCAAAAGGGAAAGTTTTACACTTTATTTTACGCAATGCAGCTCGGATAGCGCTTGATAATCAAGAGTTTGATTACAGTGATAAACTCGAACAACAAGCTAAAGCGCTTTTACCTGAGCTCGGTTCGCCACTTGAACTCGCCTACAGTTATGCCATTTTGGCCTCAATCGCGCTCGATAAAGGCCGCATCGATAATGCCGAAGAATATCTTTCTATCGCGATTAATACGTTTAAAAAACAAAATCAACAATTAGCGACAATGCGTTCAACTCGCCTACTCGCCCAAATTCGTTTTGCTCAGCATCAAGAAGATGCCGCTTTAATCCTCATGAATCACGCTATTGAGCAAGCTGAAAACCTAAAACAATACTCAGATCTCAAAGGGTTTTACGGGATCATGAGCGATCACTACTTAGAAAAAGAGGATTTTAAACAAGCCTATTCTTTCTTACTCAAACGTTATCGAGCGGCCGAGCTAACCAATCAAGCGATGAATAATGCTCGGATATTGCAGTTTAAGGCCCGTCTAAATCAACAAGATCTGCAGCAGGAGCCAAATAGCACTGCACCAGAAAAAGATTCAATCCTACAAGAGTTAAATGTCGATTGGGCCTATAGCACACTATTCTTAATCGCAATGGCATTATTGGGCGGAGCTATTTGGTATTTGATTGATAAACAGAATAATCGTGCCCCACATATTGAAGGTAATGAACCTGCGGAAACGCTGCTCCAACAAGTCACATCAGCATTAAACAGTGCCAAACAAGGTAATTATCCGCTGTCTTTATTATTGTTTAATGCGAGTCAGATCCGTCAAGTTGACCTGCCTCTCTTACAGGATGAGCTACAACACAGACTACGGGAGCAAGATAAATTGATCCGATATTCAATGGATGAAATTGTCATTATCCTGCCGCATACCTCGGCAACTGGTGCTAAAAGAGTCGTTAGTCAGTTAGTTGCTTGCATTCAGCCTTGGCAGGGTTCAAGTAAGGTCAATATTGGTATAGCGGCGATGCAACAGTTTGATACGTTAGAGTCTTTAATCAAACGAGCCAGTATCAATCAATTGGGCAAGGTTAAAATCAATGAGAATACTTCAAACCATTATTCTCCCGCTAAATAAGCCGTAATTTCATCGAGAAAAGCGTCACCGAAACGACTCAGTTTACGCTCGCCAACCCCATTGACGGCAAGCATTTCCCCCGCGCTCGTTGGCATCATGGCCGCCATTTCTGCGAGGGTCGCGTCGTTAAAGACTAAATACGGCGGCACATCCTGCTGCTCAGCTATGGTTCTTCGTAGTAACTTGAGTCGTGCGAACAACTTACGGTCATAATTCAACGGTGCTTTAGACTGACTCGCCTTACGTTTTGTGGTTGTTAACTGAATACGCGGTTCGGCGAGCATTAACGCTACGTCACCTTTGAGCACAGGTCGTGCCGATGGGTTTAGGGTAATAGATGAACCGCGAGTCACATCTTGACTCGCCAGTCCCAAATGAATGAGTTGGCGGATCACACTCAACCAATATTCATGGCTCTTGTCTTTACCAATCCCCCAAGTCGTGAGTTTGTCATGCCCTCGATCGACTATCGGTGCGCCTTTCGAACCGCGCAACACTTCAATTAAATGATTGATACCAAAACGCTGGCCTAAACGGAAAATACATGACAACACCTTCTGTGCATCTTCGGTGCCGTTATAACGCTTAGGCGGGTCGAGGCAAATGTCGCAGTTACCACAGGGCTCTAATGCACTCTCATCAAAGTAATGCAGCAACACTTGGCGGCGACAGGTCTGCGCCTCAGCAAAGGCAGCCATAGTATTAAGTTTGTGGAATTCGACCTGTTGCTGCGGTCCTGGCTCGGACTGTTCAATCAAATGTCGCACCCGACCAATATCGGCGGGATCGAACAACATAAAAGCTTCTGCATCGAGCCCATCACGTCCTGCTCGGCCCGTTTCCTGATAATAGGCTTCGATACTTTTCGGGATATCGTAATGCACTACAAAGCGCACATTCGACTTATTAATCCCCATACCGAAAGCCACAGTGGCAACCACAATATCAATTTGATCTTTAAGGAAACTATCCTGTACTGCACCACGGTCTTCCTGCGTCATTCCCGCATGATAGGCCTTGGCATTAAAACCTTGCAGGCATAAACGGTCAGCGACTTCATCGACACGACGGCGACTGCTGCAATAAATAATGCCGTTAGTGCCATTCTGCAGCGTTAAAAAATGTCGTAACTGATTAGCTGCATTAAGCTTTTCGGCGACTGTATAGCGAATATTGGGCCGATCGAAACTTGAAAGTAAACGGAACGGGTCAATACCGAGCCGCTCACAAATACTCTGCCGAGTCGCCTGATCTGCTGTTGCGGTCAGCGCCATCATGGGCACATAGGGGAAGAGTTGTTTTAGCTGGCCGAGCGCCGCATATTCAGGGCGAAAATCATGACCCCACTGACTAATACAATGCGCCTCATCGATGGCAAACATCGCCAGCTGGAGAGACTGCATACGCTCAATAAAATCAGCGGTTAATAAGCGCTCAGGTGACACATAAAGTAACTTTAACTCACCGTGGCGTAGCTGCCTTAATACTTCGGCGCTCTGCTCGCGCGGCAATGAAGAATTGAGATAAGCCGCTGCAACACCGGTTTGCAACAAGCTATCAACTTGGTCTTTCATCAAAGAAATCAATGGAGAGACGACAATAGTGATGCCATTCATCATCAAGGCGGGTAACTGATAACACAAACTCTTACCGCCACCCGTTGGCATAATCACTAAGCAATCTTGCCCGCCGCAAACACGTTCTATCACCTCCCGCTGACCGTCCCTAAAGTCACGGTAACCAAACACCTGTGCTAGGCGTTGCGAGAGCGGATCATCATGCGTGTCGAGTACGAGCTTTTCCATGGATCTTCTATGTCAAAAGTGAGGGGGCCTATTCTATACCCAAACTAGTTCAAAATGCAGGATTCAACGGTAATTTAAAGTGCTTTAGACGAGGCAATTCACCACAATTGCAGCTATTTTAACCCTAGTGGGCTAAGCCAAAAATAACGAACGCGGGGTAAAATACTTTAAAAACTGCCGAAACGGTGTCGTCATTTTAGCGACGGAGTTGCATTAGCCGTAAGCTTCACTGTAGATTAATTGCTCTAAGCCGCACTTTGTTTATCTCAGTGTTGATAACAAATCCAATTACGCCTAATACCGTCACTCAGTGACAAGGACCCCAAAATGACCAGCCCAATCCAAGCCGAAGCTTTGAGAAGAGTCGCAGCAGTATTTGATCAACATGTCCCTTTTCATAATCTGCTCGGGCTCGATATCAAGCGTTATGACATTGATGGCGTCGAAGTCGTGATCAACATGAAGCCTGAGCTGATTGGCAATATCCACCAGCAAATCCTCCACGGCGGTGTGACAGCAACGGTACTCGATGTGGTTGGCGGACTCACGGCCTTTGCAGGACTGGTCGCCAGTCGTGATGATTGGACGGTCGAAGAGCTGCAGCAACGCCTGCAAACCCTAGGGACGATTGATATGCGCGTCGATTATCTGCGGCCGGGACGCGGCCTCACCTTTACGGGGACGGGCAGCGTCATTCGTGCGGGTAATCGAGTTTCAGTATGCCGCATGGAACTACATAATGAGCAAGGCACGCATATCGCTTTTGGAACAGGGACTTATATGGTGGGTTAGGCGATTAAATTTAGATGTGTATTACTGCCTTAGGGCTCAAAACTGACTAAGGTAAACGTCTTGATTAACAGGATGTTTACTGACTTTAATTGTCCATTCAATCTTTTGCAGAGATATTCTGTAACGAAAAGAACACGGCGATGCCCTTGAGTCAGCGGTCAGACACACCTACAATCGCCACCTTGTTGTTCTTCGAAGATGTCTCATGCCAGATCTTGAATACCGCAAAGGGATCCTACTTGCCGTCAGTGCTTACTGTATGTGGGGTTTTGCGCCTTTATATTTCAAATTACTCAACCATGTTTCCGCCACCGAAATTTTGCTCCATCGAGTGATTTGGTCATTCGTGTTTATGCTGTTCATTATGCAGTTTATCGGTGGTTTCTCTCGCTTACGCTTACTGTTTAAACAGCCTAAACAGTTGATGGTTCTCACCATTACTTCCATACTGATCGCGGGAAACTGGCTACTATTTATCTGGGCGGTAAATAACGATCACATGCTCGATGCAAGCCTAGGTTACTTCATCAATCCTTTACTCAACGTCTTACTCGGTATGTTATTTCTAGGCGAAAGATTGCGTAAACTGCAATGGTTTGCGGTTTCACTCGCCAGCGCTGGTGTATTGATCCAGTTAATCTCTTTTGGCTCAATTCCCATCGTCTCACTGGCACTCGCGGGCACCTTTGGTTTCTATGCGCTACTGCGAAAAAAGGTCAATGTGGATGCTAAGGCCGGATTATTGGTCGAAACTGCAGTGTTATTACCGGTAGCGCTGATTTATCTCGTCGCAACCTTAGACACAGCCACAGCGAGCATGCTGACTAATGACTGGCAATTGAATCTGATGTTAATGGCGGCTGGGATAGTGACTACCATTCCTTTGCTGTGTTTTGCAGGGGCAGCGGTACGTATTCCATTGTCTATGCTCGGCTTTTTCCAATATATTGGCCCGAGTATTATGTTTATCCTCGCGGTGAGTCTATTCAATGAGCCCTTCGATGCCGAAAAAGGCGTGACCTTCGGATTTATCTGGAGCGCGCTGCTCGTCTTTACCTTAGATATGGCCTATAAACGCAAAACGGCGTGAGCATTATCACGCCGATAAACACAGTGGCAGAAGTGATGACATATAATGATTACTTCTGTAACTGTGCTAAAAACTCACTCCCTTGCGATACTGTCAGTAATAAACTGTAGCCTTTAGTCGTTGGCACTAACACTAACTGCGATTTATCTGTTATCGCCAAAAATGCCCTGCCTTTCCCCTGTAGATTAAACCAGCCCAATTGAAATCCTGGCATGCCTATACCGTTGGTTTTAAAGCTCGGCGTTAAATCTGCCTCTTGTTGCAAATCGACTATGCGTGCCTCGGCGGGCAATAAATCCACGCGGGATAACTGCACTTTATAGAAGGGAACATCCAATGTGAGCTCTGTATCGGTTAACACTAATTCGGCGCTATTCGATTGATAGAAGACCCAAGAAAATCCGCCCATCATCACCAGCAATATACCTAAACTCGCTGACTTCGCTATCTTAGGCATATTTTTTAGCCATAATATCAGTAAGATACCCGCTAAACCGAGCAATAAGACGATAAAACTGAAGATAGAGGTTTGGGTTAAAGGGGCGAGTTCAAAAAATTGAGGACTCATTGGCAGTATCTCCCGTGCAGTGAAGTCTTAATCTGCCAATAAAGACATATTATGTCAATAAAAATGCCAGCGCTAATATGAGTACTAGGCTGGCATTGATTGGATTGATTTAGAACGGCTTAAAGATCGAGCGCGAGAATTTTTGAGCGGCGTTGATAGTTATACAACTGCTTCTTCTTCTGTGGTAGTGCTTCAACATCTTCAATCACAAAACCATGCTCGAGGAACCAGTGAATGCTCCGAGTTGTCAATGCAAACAAGCGTGAATAACCACGGTTTCTAGCCTGATTGATAATGTTCTTCAGCAGTAAGCTCCCTCTGTCGGCATCGCGATAATCGGGATGCACCACTAAACAAGCAAACTCACCCGCATTGTCCTCTTCAAAAGGATAGAGCGCAGCGCAACCAATCACTAAACCATCACGTTCAATCAACATGAACTGTTCGATTTCAATCTCAAGCTGCTCACGACTACGACGCACCAGAATGCCTTGTTCCTCCAATGGACGGATAAGGTTCAACACACCGCCAATATCGGCGATTGATGCACAGCGTAAACGCTCAGCACTCTCAGTGACGATTTGTGTGCCTATCCCTTCGCGAGAAAACAGTTCCTGCAACAAGGCGCCATCTTCGAGGTAGCTAACTAAATGACAACGCGGTACGCCATTGCGGCAAGCATCGATACTGGCTTTGAGAAACGCCATAGTGCCAACACAAGCAGACCCTTGCTCGGCCAGCTTGTTCATGATGTTTTGCGCATCATTTGGCATCAACTCCGCAATCACATCGCCATTACGATCGAGAATACCGTTCTGTGAGCTAAAGCCGATCATCTTGTCTGCTTTGAGCTTAATTGCCACTTGAGTCGCGATTTCCTCGGCGGTGAGATTAAAGCTTTCACCAGTAACCGAAGCCGCAATCGGCCCCATCAATACGATGCAGTGATTATCTAGCTGACGTTTTAAGCCTTGCACATCAATACGACGCACTTTGCCACTCAGACAAAAGTCCACACCATTATCCACACCCAGTGGTTGAGCAATCACAAAGTTGCCGCTCACTAAGTTAATTTGCGCACCTTGCATCGGCGTATTACTTAAACTCATGGATAAACGCGCTGTGATATCAAATTGCAGTGCACCCGCAACTTGCTTAATCACTTTGAGCGAATCTTCATCCGTGATACGCACACCGTCGTGGTAGGCAGGTGCAATACCGTTGGCGGCTAATGCAGCATCAATCTGCGGCCTAGCGCCATATACCAACACCACTTTGATCCCTAAACTGTGCAGCAGGGCGACATCATTTAAGATGGCGCGGAATTGATTTTGAGCCAAAGCTTCACCGCCAAGCATGACCACAAAAGTTTTACCTCTGTGAGCATTAACATAGGGGGCAGAATGACGAAATCCATCAACCAGTTCAGTGGTACGCACGCGTTATTTACACCTCATTTTTGAGCTGGCAGCGTCACTATGACACACCAGGAATGAATCGCTAACTTTCGCGTATGGTATTGCATTTTAATTCACATATAAAGAATTTATTCTCACTAAAGTGCAGATTTGATGATTTAAAGTGCTTAGAACCGCACTATTTTATATTTTCAGTAAGTGTTCACACTTTTTTAACTTCACAGGGGATGATTCAGCGGCATCAGTTTGCGAGGCAATTATCTCAACTTGATGACTAGCCACTAAAAAAATGCAAAAAAAAGCCCCTTAAATAAGGGGCTTTTCTCGAAACACTAACCAAGGATTACTTGATTTTGGCTTCTTTGTAGATAACGTGCTGACGAATAACTGGATCAAATTTTTTGATTTCCATTTTTTCAGGCATGTTACGCTTGTTTTTTTCAGTTGTGTAGAAGTGACCAGTTTTAGCTGTAGAAACTAATTTGATCTTCTCACGATTACCTTTAGCTTTAGCCATGATCTATTATACCTTCTCGCCACGGGCACGAAGTTCAGCAACAACAACTTCGATACCTTTTTTGTCGATCAGACGGATACCTTTAGTAGATACACGTAACTGTACGAAACGCTTTTCTTCTTCTAACCAAAAACGGTGGTTTTGTAGGTTAGGTAAAAAACGACGACGGGTCGCGTTTTTTGCATGCGAACGGTTGTTACCAACCATCGGCTTCTTGCCAGTAACTTGGCATACTCTTGACATGTCAATCTTCTCCAAAAACAATTTTAACGCTCGAGCATTAATGTGCCTCGTATGGCCGTCGCCCGAGGCACAAAGAGGGCGCATTTTATACACGATCACAGAGTGAAGATCAAGTGTTAGATTAATTAATCCAGCCTCGTTCTGCAAAAGAAACTATCTCTCGATCACCTACAACCATATGGTCCAACAAGGATACGTCTATGGTTGCTAACGCATTTTTTAATCGCTCAGTTATTCGTCGGTCAGCCTGACTGGGCTCGGCAATACCAGACGGATGATTATGACAAACTATAACTGCTGCGGCCTTTTTCTCCAGCACTAAGCTCACCACTTCACGTGGATACACTGAGGCTGAGTCTATTGTGCCGCGGAATAATTCGACAAATTGAATCACTCTATGCTGGCTATCCAGCAGTAAAACTGCGAACACTTCATAGGAGCGATCGGCCAATTGTCGCATTAAATAGTCCCGAGTTAAATCGGGATTTGTCAAAACCTGACCTCTTTGCAGATTTTCCTGCGCTACACGCCGCGCTAATTCGGCCGCAGCTTGAAGCTGGGCGTATTTTACAGGTCCTACGCCCGGAAGTCGACACACCTGATTTCTTGGGGCACAGAGCAGATTTCTGAGGCCGCCAAACTCGCTAATAAGCGACCTAGCAAGGTCAACCGCGTTTAATCCGGCTAAACCGTTACGCAGCAATACTGCTAGTAATTCAGCATCCGAGAGATGTGCAGCTCCTTTTTGTAACAGTTTATCTCTGGGGCCTTCGCCCTCAGGCCAATCTTTAATCCCCATGTGACCTCCCTGTCATCTCACATATTTTCACTTTACTGAGTATGGACGAGATTTTTTGAACTGGGATAGTCACTAAAATTCACCACTTTGTGATATTGTTGCCGGCATTATTTCTATCTCGGATGATGTCTGTGAGTCTGACAAATAAAAACGTCCTGCTGGGCATTGGCGGCGGTATTGCGGCCTATAAAAGTGCTGATTTAGTACGTCGCTTGAAAGAACGTGGTTTTGATGTGCGCGTGGTGATGAGCCAAAGTGCGATGGAATTTATCACGCCTCTGACGCTGCAAGCGTTGTCTGGACATCCAGTGGCATCTAGCCTGCTCGACCCCGCAGCAGAAGCAGCCATGGGCCATATAGAACTTGCTCGTTGGGCAGATCTCGTCATCATAGCCCCTGCAACCGCAAACCTATTGGCGCGGATTAATGCAGGCATGGCCGATGAGCTAATCACCACCACGTGTCTTGCCACTGAGGCGCCAATTGCCCTGTGTCCAGCAATGAATCAGCAGATGTACCGTAATCTGGCTACGCAAGCGAATTTAACTAGCCTCGCATCACGTGGTTTTACCCTTTGGGGACCCGCCAGTGGCAGTCAGGCCTGTGGTGAAGTGGGTCCTGGACGCATGCTCGAACCGCTAGAAATTGCCGAGCTAGCCAGTGATTTTTTTGCAACAAAAGAAGTCTCTGCGCAGCCTCTTGCTGGCCAGTCGGTGCTGATTACCGCCGGACCAACCCGTGAAGCAATTGATCCCGTCAGATACATTTCAAATCACAGTTCTGGAAAAATGGGCTTTGCACTAGCCAAAGCCGCGGCAGATATGGGGGCAACAGTCACCTTAGTCTCAGGCCCCGTAAATCTCAACACCCCAGAAGGCGTAACACGCATTGATGTTGAATCGGCGCAAAATATGCTCGATGCTGTTATGGATAACGTTGATAAAAAAGATATTTTTATTGGCTGCGCCGCCGTTGCAGACTACCGCATTAGCGATATTGCTACCTGTAAGATCAAAAAATCGACCGAAGAAATGCAACTTGCGCTGGTGAGGAATCCTGATATCTTAGCCACGGTTGCGAGCTTACCTAACCGTCCTTTTGTGGTGGGATTTGCCGCCGAAACCCATGATGTAGAAGCCTATGCGCGCGATAAGCTCAAACGTAAAAACTTGAACATGATCGCCGCAAACGACGTTTCTATTGCTGGCCTAGGCTTTAATGCCGATGCTAATGCCCTGCGTGTTTTCTGGCCGCACGGCAGTCAAGATTTGCCTGCTACTGACAAACTCACGTTGGCACGGCAATTACTTTCGTTGATAGTGAAAGAAAAAACAAATACATGAAAACACCGATTGAATTAAAAATTCTCGACTCCCGTATCGGCTCAGAATTTCCCTTGCCCGCTTACGCCACCGCAGGCAGTGCAGGCATGGATCTTCGCGCCATGATAGACACGGCTTTAACCATTACACCGGGTGAAACTGTGCTCATTCCCACGGGGATTGCCATTCATGTGGCCGACCCAGGACTTGCAGCGGTGATTTTACCGCGCTCAGGCCTGGGCCATAAACACGGTATCGTACTGGGGAATCTAGTCGGACTCATAGATTCAGATTACCAAGGCCCCTTAATGGTATCTTGTTGGAATCGTGGTGACAGTCCATTCACCTTAGAAATGGGCGATCGTCTCGCGCAACTGGTGTTTGTTCCTGTGGTACAAGCACAATTCAAACTCGTTGATGAGTTCGACAGCTCAGACCGTGGTGAAGGCGGATTTGGCCATTCAGGCACTAAATAATCCCCTAAGTCGTTATTGAGCCAAGGATACTGCAATGGCTGTAAGCCCAAAAATTAATCGTCGTGAACACATTCTGCAATGTCTAGCGCAGATGCTAGAAACCAACCCAGGACAAAGGATCACCACAGCGAAACTGGCCTCAGAAGTCGGTGTATCGGAAGCCGCCCTGTATCGCCACTTCCCGAGTAAAGCGCGGATGTTCGAAGGCTTAATCGAATTTATCGAAGAGTCGTTATTGTCGCGCATCAATTTAATCATGGATGACGAAAAAGACACCATGAAGCGCTGCCAGTTGGTACTGCAACTGCTGCTGATCTTTGCAGAACGTAACCCAGGAATTTCCCGCGTTCTCAACGGTGATGCTCTACTCGGTGAAAATGAACGCCTGCGAAGCCGTATTGGTAACTTATTTGCCAAAATTGAAACCCAGTTAAAGCAAATTTTACGGGAAAAAACCCTGCGAGAAGGTAAAGGCTTCAACTTAGACGAAGCCATATTAGCCAATTTACTGTTAGCCTTTGCCGAAGGCCGCATCGCCCAATTTGTACGAAGTGAATTCAAACTCAAACCGACGACACACTTCGATGAACAGTGGCGTTTTATCCAGCACCAACTTTTACAAAGCTAATGATTTTTCAACATAAAGGACGGTAACTATCGTCCTTTATGTTCGGTATTCCTTCCTTGTTTCGCTCCATCTTTTGTTTTATCCTCAAAAAACATTTTAAAAACAAAAAACACAATGATTTTACAAGGATGTCAGATGAAACTCTTCCGATTAGCCATGTTGGCGACACTTTGCTTACCAATACTTCCAATATCTACCTTTGCAGCCAATAGCTCCAACGCGAATGCGTTATCGCAAGCGCAATTATTCAGCAAAGGTGATGAGTACTCGGATGTAAAAATATCGCCTACTGGTAAATATTTAAGCGCTATCACAAGTGTCGAAGGTAAAAACGTTCTCTTAGTCTTAGATACCCAAACCAAAAAACTCCTCAATGCGATACGTTTTCCCGATAATGCTCAAGTCGGCGACTATGAATGGGCCAACAGTGAGCGACTGGTACTGGCAAAAGAATACCTAAAAGGCTGGCAAGACACACCTATCTACTACGGTGAATTGATGGCGGTAAATGCCGATGGTTCACGAAAAGCGTATTTATTCGGCTTCGAGAGTGGCGAGCAACAAACAGGTTCAAATATCAAGAAAAATACTCCTATGCGGGCGAGCGCGTTTATCCTCGATCCTCTGCCAGATGATGAACGCTACATGTTAGTTAATGCTATTCCATGGAATGATAGGATCAATCTTGACTTTGAACTATCACAAGATGTCTATCGCGTAGACTTGTTCAATGGCACACGTAAACGCATCACAGGCTCACCTATCGGCCGAGCCCGTTTTATGACAGACCATCAAGGTGAAGTCCGCTTCGTTGCCGGTGAGGACAATAAAAACATTACTAAAGTGTTCTACCGCAAAGACGGTAACTGGGTAAATACCGATAAACTAAATCTAGGTCTTGCTGATTTTAAACCACTCTCCTTTGCCGATGATAAAAATACGATTTATGCCGCCGGTCGCTCCCAAGGTGAAACCTTAGGGGTTTATAAAATTAATCTCGAAACGGGCGATAAAACTGAAATCATTCAGGATGAAAACGTTGACCCTAGCAACTTTTGGATTAACGGCACCAATAAACAACTTTACGCCGTCGAGTTTGAAAATGGTTACCCAAGTTATGCCTTTGTCGATAATGAGGATTCGCACGCTAAATTACTAAAAGATCTGCTTGGTGCTCTCCCAGGTCACCAAGTACGAATTGTTAGCGAAACCCGAGATGCAGCAAAACTCGTCGTACTTGCGTTTAACGATCGAAACCCTGGCGATTACTACATATTTGATACGAAAACACTAAAACTTGAATATCTAGCCGCCGCTAAAAAATGGCTCGACCCAGAGCAAATGGCTGATGTTAAACCCATCAGTTTCACCAGCCGTGATGGTAAACAACTCCATGGATATCTAACGCTCCCCTTTGGTAAAGAAGCTAAAAACCTACCCTTAGTCGTCAATCCACACGGTGGTCCACACGGTATCCGTGACTGGTGGGGCTTTGACCCACAAAACCAATATCTAGCAAGCCAAGGCATAGCCGTTCTACAGGTCAACTTCCGTGGCTCAGGTGGATATGGCGATCAATTTGAACGCGCAGGCTATCAAAAATGGGGCTCAGATATTCAGCACGACATTATCGACGCAACCCAGTACGTTATTGACCAAGGTTTTGCCGATAAGGAACGCATCTGTATTGTTGGCGGCAGTTTTGGTGGGTACAGCGCCTTGCAGAGCGCTGTGCTTGCGCCAGATATGTTTAAATGCGCTATTGGTATGGCAGGTGTCTATGACTTACCACTGTGGAAAGATGACAGTGATGTTGCAAACTCATCATCTGGAAGCAGCTATCAAGCAGATGTGCTAGGAAACAATTTGGAGACACTTAAAGCCATGTCGCCAAGCTATAACGTCAATAAACTCAAAGCAAACTTATTGCTAGTTCATGGTGGAGATGATGAGCGAACCCCAATAACTCAACTCGAATCCCTCGAAAAAGCCCTAAAAGCTCACAATTATCCTTACCAAAAACTGGTGATGGACAATGAAGGCCACGGTTTTTATAACGATGAGCATAGAGCGAAATACTATGAACAAATGCTCAGTTTCCTAAAAACCAATCTGAAACTTTAGAATTAACTCAAACTTGCCGACACTGATAGGCTAAACTCGATTGGCAGTGGCAGATTTAAAGCCGATATCCGATAAGGACTATCGGCTTTTTCATGTGGTCTATGCGCGTTTTTCGGTATGAATTGTCTGCAATTCGCGCTATCCTCCTCCCCCTATTCTTGCCCTAGCGAGAATAACAATAATTTGTATCTGATGCTGAACAGCCCAAGTACCACGCGATAATCAGCATAGGTTTTCTGTTATAGCCGCTACGACGTAGTGGAGGATAAGATGGCATTAAGTGAAGCAGCAGTAAAAGTACAAGCCGCGTTATTAGAACGTGGACTTGAAACCCCAATGCTCCCAAGCGTTTACAGCAGTGAAGAACGTAAAGACAAGATTGAACATCATATGAAAGAAATCCTGACATTAATGTCATTGGATCTGTCAGATGACAGCCTTGCCGATACGCCGCGCCGCATTGCTAAAATGTACGTCGATGAAATCTTCTCCGGCTTAGATTATGCGAACTTCCCTAAGATCACGGTTATCGACAATAAGATGGGCTTCGATGAAATGGTGCGAGTGCAAGACATTAGCCTCACCAGCACCTGCGAACACCATTTAGTGACGATCGATGGCACTGCCACCATAGCTTATCTGCCACGCAAAAAAATCATTGGTTTATCAAAGATTAACCGTATAGTACGTTTCTTCGCTCAACGTCCACAAGTGCAAGAGCGTTTGACTCAGCAAGTGTTAGTCGCGCTGCAAACCTTGCTCGAAACCAAAGACGTTGCCGTTAAAATGGATGCCGTGCATTACTGTGTAAAATCCCGTGGCGTGATGGACTCCACCAGTTCGACCACTACCACAGCGCTGGGCGGCATTTTCAAATCTAACCCCGCGACCCGCGCCGAGTTTTTGCACCAGTCTAAATAAATGTATTGAAACTTAACGCTATTTAAAACGTGTCGAAATCAATAGCAATCAATACAACTCAATAAAAAAACGCTGCGATTCCTTCTAAAGAATCGCAGCGTTTTTTGTTTTTATACCCACTCAATCAAACCCTTCTCAACCTAGCTAAGATCAATGCTGGCTGATTAACTAATTTCACCAAGCCAGCAATAGCCGCTTGCTCAATACAAGCTGCCAAACACTAGACTTAAATCCCGTATTGCTCGCGGTACTGGCTCACGGCGGCAAGTTGCACTTCCATCCCTGGTTTTTCAGACAAATAACTGATTAGGTCGGCGAGTTTAATAATTGCTACTATTCCGCAGCCAAAATCACGCTCAACTTCTTGGATGGCCGATAACTCGCCCTTGCCTTTCTCTTGCCTGTCTAAAGCAATCAACACACCCGCTAATTGTGCCTTATGGGCTTCGATGATTTCCATCGACTCACGAATCGCAGTACCCGCAGTGATCACGTCATCGACGAGCATCACGCGGCCTTTCAGCTCGCTACCGACTAAGCTGCCACCTTCACCGTGATCTTTTTTCTCTTTGCGATTAAAGCAGTAAGGAATGTCAATATCGTGATGCTCACACAGGGCAACGGCCGTAGTCGTAGCAATCGGAATACCTTTGTAAGCAGGGCCAAACAGCAAGTCGTAATCAATGCCAGAGTCCACTAACGCAGCGGCATAAAAACGACCTAAACGCGCTAAGTCACGGCCAGTATTGAACAAACCCGCATTGAAGAAATAAGGACTGATACGGCCCGATTTAAGGGTAAATTCGCCAAATCGCAACACCTGACGTTCTAGGGCAAATTCAATAAACTCACGTTGATAAGCTTTCACAATATCTCCTTACGACTTTGTATTTTATTGGTTTTTTATTATGAGGAATTTTTATTCGGTACAGAGCTTGCACTACACTAGCATCTTGCTGCAGATAAAAAGCTGCAGTTAATAAAAAGCCCCGCACTCTATAACATGACGGGGCTTTTTCATCACCACAATATTAGTTCAGTGCGGCTTTTTGCACATCGACAATTTCACGAATACTGTTCTTCGCCAATGCCAACAGTTCGAGTAATTCTTCGTGGCTGAATGGCTCGCCTTCGGCGGTGCCTTGAATTTCGATGATCTTGCCCGTTTCTGTCATCACCACATTCATGTCTGTTTCAGCGGCGCTGTCTTCGATATATTCTAGATCGCTTATCGCTTCACCCTTGTAAATACCGACACTGACAGCAGCGATAAGGAATTTCAGCGGGTTAGATTTAATGATGCCTTTACCACGCGCCCAGTTCAACGCATCCACTAAGGCCACACAGGCGCCAGTGATAGAGGCAGTGCGCGTGCCACCGTCAGCTTGGATCACATCACAGTCGATCACGATAGTGTTTTCGCCTAGGGCTTTCATATCCACACAGGCGCGTAGAGCACGACCGATAAGACGTTGAATTTCTTGCGTACGGCCAGATTGCTTACCGCGAGCGGCTTCACGATCCATACGGCTATGGGTCGAACGTGGCAACATGCCGTATTCAGCCGTTACCCAGCCTTGACCCTGACCTTTAAGGAAACGTGGCACACCTTCAGTAAAACTGGCGGTACAAAGCACTTTTGTTTCGCCAAATTCCACTAACACTGAACCTTCGGCATGGGCCGTAAACTGGCGAGTGATAGTGATGGGGCGCGTTTGTGCTGGCGTTCTGTTACTTGGACGCATGCGAGATTCCTGTATTCTGAGTCATTGACCGATTTTGGCTGCATATTATAAGGGCTTGAGCCTTAGGATGCCATGCTTAGGGTGATTCTCTGGCAAACTCATCACACAAACACCTAATCCCGGTCGCTATTGGCGGTATGCCTTTAATCCTAAAGCCATTGACTCTATAATCGCCTCTCATTATGACGATTAAACCATTAGGACAACCCATGATCCAAAGCATGACAGCCTACGCTCGCATCGAGCACAAAGCACAATGGGGCACTGCCTCCTGGGAAATTCGCTCAGTCAATCAACGTTATCTCGAAACTTACCTACGTTTACCCGAGCAATTCCGCAGCTTCGAACCCGTACTACGCGACCGCCTTCGTAAACGTTTAAGCCGCGGCAAAGTGGAAGTCAATTTGCGCTATGAGCTGGCAGACAACAGCAATAACGAGCTGCAATTGAATCACGCGCTAGCTAAACAGCTCTTAGGCGCCGCCACTTGGCTCAAGCAAGAAGCGGGACAAGGCGATGTCAATCTGACCGACATCCTGCGCTGGCCGGGTGTGCTAGCGAGCGGTGAACAAGATATGGATGCCATCGGCGCAGATCTGATGACAGCCTTCGACTCAGCCATAGATCAATTCATCGAAGCCCGTGGCCGTGAAGGCGAAGCCATCAAAGACATGCTGCTAAGCCGCTTAGACGGAGTCAGCGAGCAAATCGCCATCGTACGCGAGCACATGCCAACTGTGATGTTGTATCAACGCGAAAAGCTCACCAACCGCCTTGCGGAAATCAAAGGTGAACTCGACCCAGCCCGCATCGAGCAAGAAATGGTGTTACTGGCACAGAAACAAGATGTCGCCGAAGAAATGGACAGACTCGAAGCCCATGTAGCCGAAGCTCGCCGCATCCTCAAAAAAGGCGGCAGCGAAGGTCGCCGTTTAGATTTTATGATGCAGGAATTTAACCGCGAATCGAACACACTCGCCTCTAAATCCATCAGCACTGAAATCACTTCAGCCGCAGTGGAACTTAAAGTGCTAATCGAGCAAATGCGCGAGCAGATCCAAAACGTGGAATGATATTCATAACCATCCAATAAGCATCATTAACCATTGTTTTTAATCAATTTTAGCATATCAACTGTCTACTAACATCCATCTATACCCACCACTGCCCACCAACATATGGTGGGTATATTGGTGGGTATGCTACAATAATCCCGATCGTCAGTGGTGGGTATTATTGGCTTTCATAAAAGCAACCTTAAGGTCATGATGGGGAATGGATTTATGGGAAACCTGACAGTAAAAGAGATTGAGTCCAAGGCTAAAGGAGAACCTGGCCGGTATGCAGATGGAGCCGGTTTGTATTTTGTTGTCCCAAAACTTGGCGTTCCATATTGGATGCTCCGTTACACGGCGCAATCCAAACGCAAAGAAATGACCTTAGCAAAATACAGTGATATGTCTCTTGCGGATGCGCGTGCAGAAGCTGCTATCAAAATGAAACAGTTTCGCGATGGTCTCGACCCACTCATAGCGAAAAAACGTGCAGAGCAATCTCAAATCAAAACTGTTGATGAGCTTTTTGCTGATTGGCACCTAGGTAACATCAATCGACTTAAATACGCCAATATTCCAGAACGTATCTATCGCAAGGATATAGCACCGCATATAGGCAGCTTTAATATCGATACTGTTACTGCTAGAGATATCAGAGACATCCTTAAAGCTATCAAAGCGACAGGCCGCCCCGCCATCGCTAACGATGCTCTAATGTACTGCAAGCAGCTTTTTAATCACGGCATAAAGCTGGATCTGCTTGGCGCAAATCCCGCCAGTGCATTTTCTATATCAGATGCTGGTGGCCTAGAAAAAAGTAAAGACCGCGCTTTAACGCTAGAGGAAGCCACCACGTTTTTTAAAATCGCTAGGGAAAATAGTGACAGCTTTAGCCGTGACAACTACCTAGCCTGTGCACTACTGATTACATTGGGAGTACGTAAGTCTGAATTGGCTGAAGCGCCTTGGAAGGAGTTTAATCTTGATGAGAAGGTGTGGAATCTGTCCAAAGACAGAAGCAAATCAGGAGTGGGTATTGCGATTCCATTGCCTCCCATAGTGATGGAATGGCTATATGAGTTAAAAATTAGAGCATGTGGCTCAGATTATGTATTTCCAAGCAGACGCTCCAGTAAAAATCCCCATATGGGCCCTGATACGCTAAACCGAGCAATCACTAAACTATTTGGCCACGAAGCCGGTAAGAAAAAACAACCCCCAAACTTAATGGGTGATATGCCCCACTTCACTGTGCACGATCTACGTCGTACCTGCCGCACCCTGCTTGCCAAACAAGGTACGCCAGGACACGTTGCTGAACGTTGCCTCAACCACAAACTGAAGGGTGTTGAAGGGATTTATAACCAGCATGATTATTTCGATGAACGAAGGGAAGCGTTAGAAAAATTGTCGCAATATTTGAAGGATATTATCAACACTACTAAAAAGGCGAATTGATAATTATTTATATGTAGTGACTCATACAGGATCTGACAGTTTTGATGGTGTTATTAAATCTACTCGTAGAAGCTAGCACCATCAAAGTCATTTTGGACAAAAGCGTGATAGCTCCTTTGCTCTAACTTGTCAGTTTCGGATTAAAATTTCTATGGAGATAACGCCCAATTAAGGTGTGAAACCACGCTACCACACAACTCAACTTGAACACCGTAACCACTAAACTAAACCCAAACCAAAAATGCCAAGCGTGGTGAATCACTCTTAAATTGTTTGTTAACTGGCTTATATCAGTAGTCGTAGTTCAGAGAGTCAGGGTTCATCACTTTTTCGATACCTGATTCCTGCAGCCCCTTTTTCAGTGCTTGGTGTACTAGTAAAAAGCTCGGGATTTCTAGTAAATACTTACCGCCAATTTTAGTTTTAGCGCATGTAATCAGTAACTGTTCTCGTGATTGATCAAATGGAAAACTATGAGAACGGTTATAGTTCCAGTTAACACGCAGTAACTGCTCCCTTAGCTGAACTGCACGATAGATCACTGATAATAACCACCCATCAAGCTCCGTCAGTTGCTTAGTGTCATTAACAAGGGGGTAAAAACTCATTATGCCCTTGAAATAAATGCGTTTAGTGCGACCAGATAAATAATCCTTGATTTGCTTTTTACTCAAGCCACCGTACATGTATCGGCGAACCTGCATCATAGCACTGAGAAAATTTTTATCTTTGTCATTGGCAGGGATCTCTTGACCAGCTAAGGAGCTCAGCTTCAATGGTTGAATTAAATTTCGATATAAGATGTATGAAATCTGCTTTTTAACTTTTAATACAGATTTATCTTTGATAGAAACATTATCTACTGACAGGGTATAGCCTAAAAAGTCTAAGCTACTTTTAGCAGATATTTCCGAAGGTAAACCCTCTTTGGTCAGTAGTGAGATACCATCGGATTTTGCTGCATTTATTTTTACACCCGCGTCGTTTGAAAAATGATTTATCAAGCCAAATGCATTACATATTTTTGAGTACTCTGGTGTCCACACAATTGTATCGTCGGCATATCTAGAAAACTTAACGCCCTCCTTCTCTAAATCAGCGTCAAAGTTCCAACACGTTAGATTTGCCAGAAATAAACTTATAGACGTTCCTTGTGGAATACCTACTACACGGTCTTTTAAGAAAACCTTAATTATGTATCTTTCTTCTGGGCTAATGAAGAAACCATTTTGATCAAACTGCTTAACTAGATAGTCGTGCGAAATAGAACCAAAATAATCTGAGAAGTCAAACTCAGCTAGGAAAGTACGTTCATTTCTTCGTAAGTCAACTGATATGTCTTGGATAGCAAAGTGAACATTCCGGTCATTTCTATAAGCATATGAAAATGAGCTGAATCTATGCTTGTTTTTTGCTAACAAGCGATTAAAAAACAACTTAGATACTGCTGCATCAGGAATTTGATAGATAGATACTTTTCGCTCTCCACCATCTGCTTTGGGAACGATTTTAATATGAGGAGAATTCGGAGTATATGTGCGATTTTCTATCTTTTTCGCTATAGATCTGGCAATACTTTTATGCTTTTTCCGAACATAAAACGGGTTAAATTTCTTATCCAAAGACCAGTAGTCTGGTTGATGTATAATCTTTGGAGGAGCTGAGTTTCCTAGTCTTTTT
The DNA here is from genome assembly GCF_013248875.1 of Shewanella sp. DC2-4. Lineage (NCBI taxonomy): Bacteria > Pseudomonadati > Pseudomonadota > Gammaproteobacteria > Alteromonadales > Shewanellaceae > Shewanella > Shewanella sp. DC2-4. Next base: position 3,998,621 of record NZ_JABRVR010000002.1, read on the forward strand.
TTGTTTCTCTCATGTTCCAAATGCAATCGGTTATGATACTCATGGTATCGCTGTATTAGCTTTTCCGCTTCTTCTTTAATTACGCTTGCTAGTTGCTTTTCTAAGCTCATATATTCCTCATACAAAAAAGCCCGAGCGTTAGCTCGAGCCTTTCCACGGTATAATACCCAAGTAAAAGTAAGTTACCACTTGGTTGATGAAAGTTTGACGTCCCACCCCCATCAGTGTGAATTTCACAGCTGAAGATCAATCATCGCTGACTGATAGAAGGCAACACCGTTGTTTCCATGGGAAACTCATTGCGTAATATACACTAAAAATTAATCGAATCAATAGGTAATACGCACAAAGCCAGTTAACATTTTATTAGTGCGCATGCGCGTTTACCTCGTTGGACCAGTGAAAACGCGCACGGTTAACTATCTGTATGCAAAGAACTTATCAGCTTTCTGCCAAATACACCATCTGGAAAAACGCGCATGCGTGTTTCCCAAACCTATTATCTAATTTTGCAGAAATATATGCCAATGATTTTAAAGGTTTTTGTTTGTTTTTGGCTGGGAAAACGCGCAAACAAATGAGGTTAAAAACACTCAAAAGCATCTAATTTTAAATACGACTGTATACCCATACATTGTGAGTCGCTTTACGGTAGGGCCAAACATTAGACAAATAGATGAGAATTTGTATGGCAACAGCTGAGGTTTTTTTCGATTGTTCTAACGAACCAAAACACAGAATGGGGCATTTCCGAGTTAAAGCCTTAACTCTAACTCGGAAAGGTTTTTTGTTTTAATGTATTAAGGGCTGTCAGCCCTGATTAAACCTTGGATTACAAGTGACAGATTACGTCCTGACTAAACCAATTTATCGTTAATTAGTTGATGATAACTGTCATGTTTTTGCGTTACGAAGCATAATCCTCAAGGCTTACACCTACTTTAACGTGCATCATAAAGCCTTTCAGCCGTTATCCATAAGTCCGATGGATTGCAATTCAGCGCTTGGGCTAGTTTCCACACTGAAGCTATAGATGCCTTCGCGACACCACGTTCAACGCTTGATACAAACGAACGTGCAAGTTCAGACTTATCAGCAAGCCCCTCTTGGTTATAGCCTAGCTCGACTCGACGTAACTTAACCGCCCGACCAAAAGCAATTCCCATCTTTAACACTTCATCATCATTCACTAGAGAACCCCAGGATATTGAATACTGGATAATTCTCAAGGACACATGATGGACAAACCACGCTATAAACATTACATTTAGACCTGTATAGTAGTCATTTGGTCGTTTTTACATTAAGAACACCTACCGATAGAAAGTAAATGCCTTCTTTCGGAACAAACAGTGTCTTCAAACACGTTATTTAAAAGGAGTTACACATGTCAGTCGTAAAAACCATGTCAATCATAGGAATGGTGTTTTTCCCATTATGCTTAATCCTTGCTTCTGCATTTGCAGAAATCGATCTAGAAGCTTCAGCTGGATGGGGGATATTTGCCGCCATGTATGGGATTGGGTATTCCATCACTGTTTTTGTTAAAACTAAAAATGCAGCGAATAGCGCAACTTAAACATTCAATTGTGCCCCTAGTATGGATAGGGGCCCTCAATCTACTGATTACCAATTAGCAAGTAGCACAGTCCATAGCGATGATTAGAGCTATAAATGCGAATGCCAATTTACAGCATGATAAACAATATAAATATTCCATTTAATGCCCATCATCGTTGCGGTTTATCACAAAATTAAGGTGTATTTAAGATGAACAAATTGCTTTTTGCTTTTGCACAGCTCGTAATGACTAGTGCTTGTAGTGATTCTAAACCGAATGTTGAAATTGAAGTCTATGACAGAGCGGGTTTGTATATGAAATCAATCGAAGTGAAGGTCAAGGCTATTGAAGATGATGTCATCGTAAACGACATAATTGTAAATAGAGGCAACTGTGAAAGCCTTTTCGAGAAAAAAGGTTTTCCCAAACAGCTTAAATTTGGTCAATCTATTTCTGTCTCTTATGGAGGTTCGTGTGATTTAACTCAAGTTGACGTAGAGACCAATAATGGGAGCTGGTCAGTTACCTACTGAGTTGACCTTAATCTGACACAGGAGGGGCTAACCCCTTATACCTAACTAATTAGGCGGTCACTTTAGCACCTCAGTACAGGCCATCTTGAAGAGTTAGAAAACCCCTATCCAGTAAAACACATAAAAAAGCCTCAATGAAGAGGCTTAATATTGTTGGGTAACGCCAACGGAAAGTCATCAAACTGGTGCTTTTAACTGCAGCCAGCCTTGTTCACTTAAGCGTTCCCATGCTGCAAGAATATGAGCGGGTTTCATTGCAGCCTTTCTCGCATTCCAGCTATGAACCCGCTTAACCAACTCTCCAGCAGGCAGTGTGTAGTGGCACACTGAATTTGGCCACCTAATAAGAAATGTTATGATCCACTCATAACCCATTTAGGTGACAACATGAATAAAAGTAAACGTGCACGATATAGTGCTGCAATTAAGCTCGAAACCGCTCAATTAGTCATAGATCAAGATTACACACAAGAAGCGGCGGCGAAAGCCATGAACGTGGGTAAATCAACGGTCAGTAAGTGGGTAACACAGCTTCAGGTTGAGCGCCAAGGGCTTGCTCCTAAAGCCTCACCCATGACACCTGAGCAAATTGAAATTAAGGCACTTAAACGTGAAATTGAACGGATTAATCTCGAAAAAGAAATCCTAAAAAAGGCTACCGCTCTATTGATGTCGGACTCGCTGAACAATTCTCGATAATCGAGAAACTCAATCAGAGCAACAAATACCCTATTTCAGTGTTATGCCATGTATTTAACGTGAACCGGAGTAGCTACCGTTATTGGGTGAGCCGTGAACTTGTAGCGACACCTGAACAGCGGATTTTAGAGTGTGAAATCAAAGCAATACACGCTGAAAGCAAACAGTCTGCTGGTGCAAGAAGTATCGCAACAATCGCCTCTGAACGTGGCTTTGCGTTAAGTCGTTATAGGGCGACTCGGTTAATGAAAAAGCTTGGATTAGTGAGCTGCCAACAACCCAAACACCGCTATAAGAAGGCTGAAAATGAGCATGTGACCATCCCTAATTTACTCAAGCGACAATTTGCCGTTGTCGAACCAAACACCGTTTGGTGTGGCGATGTGACGTATATTTGGGCGGGTAATCGTTGGTGTTATTTAGCAGTTGTGCTGGATTTATTTTCGAGAAAAGCCATTGGTTGGGCGATGTCATTTTCACCGGATACAGAGTTAACGGTGAAGGCCTTAGATATGGCCTTTGAATCTCGTGGGAAGCCTAAAAACCTGATATTTCATTCAGATCAAGGCTGTCATTATACCAGCCTGAAATACCGTCAGCGGCTGTGGAAATATCAAATCACCCAGAGCATGAGCCGTCGCGGTAACTGCTGGGATAATGCGCCAATGGAGCGGTTTTTCAGAAGTTTAAAAACGGAATGGCTCCCGACACAAGGCTACAAGAGTTTTAGCGAAGCTAAACAAGATGTGACCGATTACATCATTGGTTATTACTGTGAAGTCAGGCCACATCATTACAATGCAGGATTGAGCCCAAATGAATCAGAGCGACGATTTTGGGAAGATTCTAAAGCTGTGGCCAAATTTAGTTGACCATATATGGACGCCTCAGCTTTTACAACACTTTTGAATGATTGGTTCACTACCATATATTCGGCGTCTAAATAGGCTTTTTACCCGCGCCATGATGTAAATCCGAAACCTATTACCTTATCACTACATCGGCATTTAATGCCTTGGTCAAGTCAGGCTCTAATAGGTACGGTTGACCGTTTATTCATCAGTGCATATAAACTTTTACGTGATGCTTAACGTCTTACGCAAACGCTTTATTAACGTCGAAATTATCGTTACTCGTGAGGATCCGCCATCCTATACGCGCTATTTTATTGGCCAATGCGACAACGGCTTTGTGTCGACCTTGCCTTAACGCAAGTGCATTAAACCATCGCCCAAGTCTATCATCACGTTTGCTCGCAAATCGGCCAACGGCTCTGGCGCCATGGATGAGTAAAACACGTAGTTCTGAGCTGCCATTTTTCGTGATCGATCCTAGTCGAACTTTTCCACCAGAACTCGATTGCGATGGCACTAAGCCACACCATGCAGATAATTGCCGGCCATTTTTTAAATTGATGAGCCGAACCTAATTCACTCATAAAGCTTGCTGTGACTAATGGTCCAAAGCCGTGGATCGACAGCAATGCATTGTAGCGAGGTTGGATTTGACATAGCGCTTTAATGTCGCGCTCGATTTGATTAATTCTCTCATTTAAAACACATAAATCTTCATATAAAAGTTTTAACAGGTAATGAAGCGTATGAGACAGTTCATGCTCATTATTTGCTAAAATACGGCTAAGTGACGCTTGTAATTGCAACCTGCCGACAGAGAAGATCACACCAGACTCGCTCGCTAGGCTTCGAATTTGATTGACCATGGCGGTTCGATTTTTGAACGAGACGACTACGTACACAACGTAATGCTTTAATGTCTTGTTGCTCAACAGTTTTAACTGGAACCATGTGGATATTAGGTCTGAAAACCGCTTCGCATATAGCGAGGGCATCGTTGGCATCATTCTTTTGGTTTGCAACAAATGGCTTAACATGTTGAGCAGGGATCAATTGCACTTGATAACCAAGAGCTTGAAATTGTCTTCCCCAGTAATGCGCCGTACCACAGGCCTCCATAGCAATAAGACTACCTTCGGGGAATTGTCTAATTTTATCGAGCAGCTTGTTTCTGTTAACCTTTTTGTTACTCATGACAGAGTTATCCATAAGACAAACACAAACTTGAAAAACATTTTTGGCTAAATCGATACCAATAACTTTAATATCCATGATGGATACCTCCAGAACTATTTGTCAGCTTTAAGCTTGGCATAATACTGCAAGCTTAGGTGCTGAGGCGTCCATCACATCACTACAGCAGTCGTGCTTGGTTGGTCACCAGTAGTAAGAAAGTTTTTCCAATGTAAAAGAGTCTCCAATCCTATTACCGATGAAGTGGAAGATGGTGGACGAGCTATTGTTATAGACGAAGCAATCTCCGCGTTAGTGTTTGAATACGCAAAAAAACACTCTTACCTAGAAGATATTGATACGATTGATTTTTCGCTATTAAGAACCATTAAAGAATTAACGTCTCATCTTGAGGTATCGGTTAGGACCCATTGTCAGTGGGAGCGAGCCATTTTACTTGGCTTCGAGATTTGGCGAGAAATTAAAGATAAAAAGGTTGGGAAAATACATTGTGACTTAATCTCTGGAGAGATGAAAATTATCAACTAAGTGTCAATTTCACGTGCTTGCTAAGAATAATAAATGAATATGGAGATGCGCTATGGCAAAGAATTTAAGAAACGTTTTTGTAAGCCATCATCACAAGGATGATGCCAGTGTTGATGGTTTGACAAGAATTTTGGCAGGTAAAAACCTTAACATTAGAAATAGCTCAATTAGAGTCAAGCCAGAGAATCAGCAAAGATTAGACCAAAAGCGTGTGAGTGATCAGACCATAAAGCGTCTTCTAAGAATGAAGATGCGTTGGGCTAGCCAGTTAATTGTCGTTATTGGAAAGGAAACGCATACTCGTCAATGGGTTAATTGGGAAATTGAACAAGCATATAAGTTAGGTAAGCCAATAATTGGTGTGTTTGAAGCAGGCTTGCCAAACGATACCCCCATTCCGAAAAAGCTGGAAGACTATAGTTCGGCAGTTGTCCCATGGCGGGCAGACTCTATTATCAAAGCAATAGATGGCAAGAGCATTTTCAATAAACCTGATGGAAGCCCATCTCCTAAGTTAAGTGGCGGTAACGTAGTATGTTAATTAATCAGGGAGCAAGTCTGTTTGTTTATCCAATCCCAAGGGACTTGGGGTTCGCACCAAATCCATTCCATGGTTATTGTACCTTGGCGACATGTAAGCCTAAGTTGAGAAAGTCAGCTAAAGTCAATGATTGGGTCATGGGCCTTGCAGCATCGAATGCAAAAGACAAGAAATATCATTGCATATTTTTCATGAAGGTAACTGAAAAACTTACATTTCAAGAATATTGGGCTGACCCTAGATTTGAGTTAAAAAAGCCAATTCGAAACGGCAGTAAAGTCCAAGTGCTTGGTGATAATATTTATCACAAAAATTCAGAGGGTAAGTGGATACAAGAGGATTCGCATCATAGTAACTCAGATGGAACTATAAACGCGGATAACTTAATAAGGGATACCGGCAGTACACATGATGTATTGGTATCAGAATGCTTCACATATTTTGGTAGCAAAGCAATGCAACTAGATCTTAATGCTCTCGGATATCAGCCTATTAGGAACTATCGAAAATTAAGCTTAGATAACCAGAAGTATGCAAGGGATTTTATCGAAAAAACTATTGTGAAATCTGATTACCGAAATATGGTCATTGGGGATCCTATACACTTCAATTTGTTCGATAAAAGAGTCGACCAAACCTCAGGAAAATACGCATAACCATGGCCGTAGAAGAATTAAAAACAAATGGGATGACGGCACAAGTCGACCTAACACTTTTCGCTGTCACTTTGAGTGAAGAGTTTCATTTAAAAGTTAATATTTCTCTGTACGTCATTTTATTAGGGGTGGTGATTTTAATCGCATTTTTTGCTTATAAGCATTTTTGGGGAAGTGGGTTAAACTTTCGCTCTTTCGAAATAAATGAGGCTGAAATCGGTTTAGGTAATCAAAAGTTAAAACTTAAACCTAATCTAGTAGACAAGCAGATTGCTTATAAAATTTGGGTCGAGTTGAGCACCAGAAAAGTAGGGTTACCGATTGATCTTGAACATGATGTGATAACAGAAATTTATGACTCATGGTACACATTTTTTGCGGTGACACGAGAATTAATAAAAGAAGTACCAGTTGCAATGTTTAGGAGAGAAGATACCGCCAAAATAATAGGCTTATCAATTGATATACTAAATGAGGGGATAAGACCTCACTTAACAACATGGCAAGCAAAATATCGGCGATGGTACGACTCTCAATTAATAGATGATCAAAACAAAAACTTATCTCCCCAAGATATACAGGCTAAGTATTTAGAATATGAAAGATTGAAAGAGGACCTGATGAGGGTTAATGCCTCTTTGATTAAATATCGTGAAGTAATGCAAAGACTTATATCAAATGGGTAACTAAAAAATGCGGCAGAGAAACTTAAATCAACCACACTCAACTGCAGACATCAACTTCCCCCTTTGTAGTGGCCGAAGTGTGATAGGACAAATGCGTAAGCGTTGATGCCGAGCTAGCCTCAGATGATCAAAGGATGGCGAATATGAGGCGATAACAATTAGGCCTTTGAGCACACAATGAGTGTCAGGACATGTATTACTTTAAACTACAATGGTTACACCATAACTGGCATTGTTGCACCAGTGACCTTCTAAAACATGGATAATGGAATGGACCCATCCACTTTTAATCGGCCTCGCAATGGGCCACGATGTAGTCGCTAAAACTCATCAGAAAGAGGACGGGTCCACCTATGAAGATTACTACAATCGGTTTAGATATCGCAAAGTCTGTTTTTCATGCTGTTGGTGTCGATAAAGCAGGCAAGTTAATCAAAAAGAAAATGCTTAGACGCAAAGACTTGCTGCCCTTTGTCGCGAAAATTGAGCCTTGCCTTATCGTTATGGAGGCGTGTGGCGGCGCGAGTTATTGGGCCAGAGAATTTGAGCAATTTGGGCACGTAGTTAAGTTAATTGCCCCGCAGTATGTGGTTCCTTTTAGGCAAGGTAATAAAAATGACTACAACGATGCGCTAGCCATTGCGGAGGCTGCGCAGCGGCCCAACATGCGGTTTGTAAAACCCAAAAGCGTCGAGCAGCAAGATGTGCAACTGCTCCACCGTATACGCGAACGATTAACTAAACAATCAACAGCCTTAATCAACCAAGTGCGAGGCATGTTAGCAGAATACGGTATTGTCATTACCAAAAGTAAATCGGCTTTTAAAGCCCAGTTACCAGATATTTTGGTCGATGAAGCCAATATGCTGACCATCAAGGGTAAAGCCATCTTTTATCAGTTATATGATGAGGTTATCGACATTGAAAAACGGCTTAAGAGTTGTGACACCCAAGTACTAAACGAAACTCATAACAATGTGATTTGTCAGCGATTACAAACTATTCCTGGTGTTGGGCCTGTCACCGCTACGGCGATTTATGCTGCAGTGGGTGACGGTAAAGACTTTAGCAATGGCCGACATTTTTCAGCTTGGTGTGGCTTAGTACCTAAGCAGCACAGCAGTGGCGGGAAAGATAACCTCCTCGGGATAAGTAAGCGGGGAAACGCCTATTTACGTACGCTATTCATCCACGGCGCCAGAGCGGTGTTGCGACACAGTGGGAGTAAGTCGGATAAGTTGAGTTGTTGGGCTATCCAGCTAGCGGAGCGCCGAGGTTTCAATCGTGCGTGTGTGGCCGTCGCGAATAAGCTCGCCAGAATGTCATGGGTTATCGCGGCACGTGAAGAAGAGTTTCGGCTCGCTATGTAACAACATCAAATGTACTTATTATGTTAACGATTAACCAACCAGCAAGTTGCTAAGACACTTGATTTGATGATGAGACAGTCAGACTGATCTACTAAAAACCTTACGAAAACATAGGCTCTGATGAAGCCGCAGGGATGATAAGGACAGTAGAAGCAAATATCCATCAGGGCCAGAGGAATCCCTCAATAAGAGGCCGAATATATGGGTGCAATGAACTCTTCTCAAAATTGATATCGAATGTCTTGCAAACCGGATGGGTCCATATATGTTTTAGTAGAGCCTACAGGGATGTATCTACGGCGAGTCACTGGTGTAACAGTGCGAAAGCCTGCGGCAGGCAATTGGGAAATATCGTAGCTAGAAGCCACAAAATAGCCCATTCACAGCACTGCACTCGTCAGAGAAATACGTATAAAACAAAAAAGCGACCCTAAGGTCGCTTTTGCATGTTCATAATTGCGTTGCTGGCGAAGCTAATGCAAGGCGGATTGAAAGCTTTCGCGCGGAGTTGACTCCTGTCAATGAGCACGAAAGCTGAGATTCAACGCCGCAGTAGCTAGCCTAAGCAGCAATTATTACTCGTAGTCTGATAATGGTGCACACGAACACATCAAGTTACGGTCGCCGTATACGTCATCAATACGATTCACGGTTGGCCAGAACTTGTTAGTACGTACTGCTGCACTTGGGAACACGGCCACTTCGCGGCTGTATGGACGCGTATCGAACTCTGGGTCCATGATATCGGCCATAGTGTGCGGTGCGTTGTGCAGCGGGTTGTTGTCCGCTGGCCATTCACCCGATTCCACTTTGGCGATTTCAGCGCGGATTGACACCATAGCATCGATGAAACGATCGAGTTCCACCTTAGACTCAGATTCCGTCGGCTCAATCATCAGGGTTCCCGCAACAGGGAAGCTCATGGTTGGCGCATGGAAACCGTAGTCATTCAAACGCTTAGCGATATCCATTTCGGTCACGCCTGAGGCTTCTTTCAGTGGGCGTAGGTCGATAATACATTCGTGCGCGACGCGATCGTTACGGCCACGGAACAATACTGGGTAGTGTTCAGACAGCTTCTTCATCACATAGTTAGCGTTTAACAGCGCAGTTTGGGTCGACTTTTTCAGGCCCTTTGAACCAAGCAGCTTAATGTACATCCAGCTGATCGGCAGAATGCCCGCGCTACCGTAAGGTGCAGCCGATACGGCGCCGTTGTTGTCGCTCACGCGGCCCGGTTTAACCACAACGTGACCCGCAACGAATGGGGCTAAGTGTGATTTCACGCCGATTGGGCCCATACCTGGACCGCCGCCGCCGTGTGGAATCGCGAAGGTTTTGTGCAGGTTAAGGTGTGATACGTCGGCACCGATAAAGCCAGGAGACGTTAAGCCGACCTGAGCGTTCATGTTGGCGCCGTCTAAGTACACTTGACCGCCGTGCTGATGCACTATGTTGCAGATTTCGCGGATAGATTCTTCATACACACCGTGGGTCGATGGGTAAGTGATCATGATGCAAGACAGGTTTTCAGCCACTTCGGCAGCTTTCGTCTTCAGATCTTCTAAATCGACGTTACCTTGCTTGTCACAGGCCGTCACCACCACTTGCATACCAGCTAATTGCGCCGATGCAGGGTTAGTACCGTGGGCAGATTGCGGGATCAAACAGATGTTTCTGTGCGCATCGCCGCGTGACTCATGGTATTTCTTGATGGCTAACAGACCAGCGTATTCACCTTGAGCGCCAGAGTTAGGTTGGATACACACAGCGTCGTAGCCTGTAATGTTCACTAACCAAGTCGACAACTCTTCAATCAACTGAGTAAAGCCTTTGGCTTGATCCAGTGGGCTGAATGGGTGCATGTTGGCAAATTCTGGCCAGCTCACAGGGAGCATTTCAACCGCTGCGTTTAACTTCATGGTGCAAGAGCCCAGTGAAATCATCGAGTAGTTAAGTGCTAAGTCTTTGCTTTCGAGACGTTTGATATAACGCATCATCTCGGTTTCGCTTTGATAGCGATTGAAGGTTGGGTGGCTTAAAATCGCATCTTGGCGCACGAGTGCCGCCGGAATCGATTGGCTACCTTGGCTAACTATTTGCGCGTCTAACGCGGCAACATCTAAACCATGGCCTGCACCTAAGATCACATCGAACAAGGCTTCGATATCTGTGCGCAACGTGGTTTCGTCTAAGCTCACGCCCACAATACCATCGGCATCGAAACGTAGATTCATTTCAGCAGCCAGTGCGCGTGCATTGACGGCAGCAACATCTAAGCCTTTGATGCTAACAGTATCAAACCAAGTGCTGTTGACTAAGTTCACGCCCTTCGCTTTTAAGCCTGTCGCTAAAATATCGGCGAAACGGTGAATGCGTGATGCAATAGTTTTCAGGCCATCTGGGCCGTGGAATACGGCGTAGAAAGACGCCATGTTCGCTAACAGAATTTGTGCAGTACAAATGTTGGAGTTGGCTTTTTCGCGGCGGATATGTTGCTCACGAGTTTGCATTGCCATACGCAGTGCGCGGTTACCACGGGCGTCTTTTGACACACCAATGATACGGCCAGGCATAGAACGTTTGTGCTCGTCACGGGCAACGAAGAAGGCCGCGTGTGGGCCACCAAAGCCCATTGGTACGCCAAAACGCTGTGCACTACCGAATACCACATCGGCCCCCATAGCGCCCGGTGATTTCAGTAATACCAAGGACATAATGTCGGCGGCGACAGTCACAACCACATTCTTCGCACGTAGAGTTGCGAATAATTCGCTGAAGTCAGTGATTTGACCAAAACGGTTAGTATATTGGAACAAAGCACCAAACAGCTCATGGTTAACGGCCTCAGATGCTGGGCCAACCACCACTTCAAAACCAAAACACTCAGCGCGGGTTTTCACTACGTCTAAGGTTTGCGGGAACACATCATCGGCAACGAAGAAGATATTGGCTTTTTTCGCTTTAGAAACGCGCTTTGCCAGCGCCATCGCTTCGGCAGCAGCAGTTGCTTCATCTAACAAAGAAGCAGAAGCCAAATCTAAACCCGTTAAGTCCATCGACACTTGTTGGAAATTTAGAATGGCTTCTAAACGGCCTTGGGCGATTTCTGGCTGATATGGCGTGTAAGCCGTGTACCAACCTGGGTTTTCAAATACGTTACGCAGGATCACGTTTGGCACTTGAGTGCCGTAGTAACCCATGCCGATATAGCTCTTAAATACTTGGTTTTGTTTCGCTAAACCACGAATGTAAGCAATGCCTTCGGCTTCGCCGCAGGAATCACCAATGCTCAGATCTTGGCTTAAACGGATCGACTCAGGCACAATTTGCGCGGTCAGATCGTCCAGAGACTCAGCACCAACATAGTTCAGCATGGCTTGCTGTTGGCTGCTATCTGGGCCGATATGACGACGTAGGAATAAATCGTGCTGTTCTAACTGAGTGAGGGTTTGCTTGGTCATGATAAACCTTGTTCCAGATTTGCCGAAATTCAGAACTGTAGGGTACTGATTAACGGACTGTTGTTATGTCAATCTTGCGCTAAAACAAACGAAGCCCCTTAGGGCTTCGTTAGCGTCGACGATTATTCTTCGTCGATGACAGCTTGGTAGCCTTCAGCATCCAGCAGAGCGTCGACTTCTGATTCGTCAGAAGGCATTACGCGGAAGAACCAGCCTTCGCCGTAAGCACTGCTGTTAACGAGTTCTGGCGAATCTTCCAGCGCTTCGTTCACGGCAATCACTTCGCCAGAAATGGGGGCATAAATGTCAGACGCCGCTTTTACTGATTCAGCTACAGCACAGTCTTCACCCGCAGTCACAGTGTCGCCAACTTCTGGGAGTTCAACGAAAACCATGTCACCTAACAGCTCTTGGGCGTGCTCAGTGATACCTACTGTGTAGCTACCGTCTTCTTCCTTGCGGATCCATTCGTGTGAAGAGGCGTATTTCAGTTCTGTCGGAATATTGCTCATTGTTCTTGTTCCTTGTTCCGTTTTTTTAAAATGCTTGTTTACCGTTGCGCACAAAGTTTGGCGCCACTACTCTAACAGCCACACGTTTTTTACGCATTTCGACTTCCGCAGTATCCCCAATCGAGCTAGGAACACGTGCCATCGCAATAGAATAGCCCAATGTTGGCGAGAAAGTCCCGCTGGTGATCACGCCTTGTTGCTCTACACCGGCTGAGTCGGTGAAAAATACTGGCATATCATGGCGTAACACGCCCTTTTCTTCCATCACTAGACCAACAAGTTTGCTGGTTCCGGCATCGCGAAGTGTTTCGAGGGCTTTACGGCCGATGAAGTCACGGTCGCTTGGTTCCCATGCAATAGTCCAGCCCATGTTGGCGGCCAATGGGTTGATGGTTTCGTCCATGTCTAAGCCGTAAAGGTTCATACCGGCTTCGAGACGCAGCGTGTCACGGGCACCGAGACCACAAGGTTTTACCCCTTGATCTAACAATGCTTGCCACAAGGCTTGGGCTTCATCTTCTGGGACGATAATTTCGTAGCCCGCTTCGCCTGTGTAACCCGTAGTCGCAATAAACAGTGAGCCAGCTTGCTTACCGAAGAAAGGTTTCATGCCTTCGATGGCGGCGTTTTGCTCAGCACTGAACACGGCAGCGGCTTTCGCTTTTGCGTTAGGACCTTGAACGGCAATCATCGCCAGCTCAGGACGCTCAGTCACAGTGACATCAAAACCTTGGGATTGCTTGGCGATCCAAGCGAGATCTTTTTCGCGGGTCGCTGAGTTCACTACCACGCGGTAGTTAGTGTCAGTGAGGTAATAAGTGATGAGGTCGTCGATGATACCGGCATTGTCATCTAACATGCCGCTGTATAAGGCTTTACCTGGCACTTTAAGTCTAGCCACATCGTTCGCCAGCAACTTACGTAGAAATGCACCAGCGTCGCTACCTATCACATCAACCACAGTCATGTGGGATACGTCGAACATACCCGCGTCTTGACGCACAGCGTTGTGTTCTTCGATTTGTGAACCATAGTTGAGGGGCATATCCCAACCGTGGAAGTCGACCATCTTAGCGTTTGATTCTAAGTGCTTGTTAAACAGAATAGTTTTGTTAGCCATTGTTATCCCTTTTTGCGGCCTTTTTCAGGTCTCTGCCTAGTGTAGGGTGTAGATACTAGGGTCTAAAATGCGGCGAAATTATACCTTGCGTCACAAATTTGTATACAGGAGATTTTTCTAATCCGAAGCCATTGCCATTAGATTTTCTCATCTTCAACATGTAATTTTTTTACATGCGAAGGCCAGATTTGCGCAGCTTGCAGTCAAATTGCTGATATTGTCAGCAATTCTGATCACATTAGCGCAACCTAGGCTAACGGCACAACTTAGGCAGTGCCGACTTATTGCCCATGGCCTGTTGTATGAACACTGTTTTCAGCCCAGCGACATTATCAACGAGATTTAAGCCCAGATCGCGGATCGCTTTTTTAAGCGGATTCGTCCCTTCGAATAAGCGTTTAAAGCCTTCCATCGCCGCGATCATCTCCATCGCATCGGCTTTACGCCAACGTTCCAGTGCACGCAGCTGCGCATAATCGCCGATATCTTTACCCGCTTGCTGTAATTCGCTGATCACTTCGATAATGCTGGCCGCATCTAAAAAGCCGAGATTCACCCCTTGGCCAGCCAGCGGATGAATAGTATGGGCAGCATCGCCTGCTAATACTAAACGGTGACGGGCAAAATGGCGGGCATAACGCATCCGTAATGGGAAGGCTTGGCGCTCGCTTTCCAGCTTGCAAATCCCTAAACGTCCGTCGAAAGCAGCGGTTAAGTTGCGCTCAAATTGCACTTTATCCATTGCCAATAACTCAGTGGCGCGCTCGGGCGGCACCGACCAGACGATGGAGCAGAGATTGTCTTCATACAGAGGTAAAAATGCTAGCGGGCCGTCCTGCAAAAACACTTGGCGGGCGGTGGCAAGGTGTGGCATTTCGGTACGAATAGTTGCGACGATTGCGTGGTGACCGTAATCCCAAAAGGTCAGCGGGATCTTGCATTGCTCGCGCACCCAAGAGTTGGCGCCATCGGCGGCTATCACAAGTGCAGCACTGACACTTTCTATTTCAGAATCGGCGCCATTGGCAAGGGTCAACCAAGCTTCGCGCTCACCAAAGGCAATGCGCTCTAAGCGTTGGTTTTGAATATGGGTGATATTGTCAAACTCACTGACACGTTTGGCGAGGGCAAAGCTAATGGCATCGTTTTCGATAATCGCGCCGAGACTGGTTTCGCTGATGCTGTTGGCATCAAAGGCAATTTTACCGAAACCGTCTTTATCCCACACCGCCATTTTTTGATAAGGCGTAGCGCGGGAAGTGTCTAAATAACTCCATGCCCCTAAGTTTTCTAACAAGCGCTGGCTCGCCTTATTGATGGCGCTCACCCGTAAACGCGGCTCGCCGCTCACGGCTTCTGTGTGGCCCGCATCGATAACGACGACATTCAGATCGGCCTGCGCCAATCCAATCGCGGTGGCGAGTCCCACCATGCCGCCACCCACAATGGCGATGTCATAGGCTTGTGAACTTAACATGGGTACATCCTTTTCGCGTTGCGATACCAGTAAATTGCTGAGTTATTTCCAGCCCATTGCCTTTTGAGCGACGGGGGTTTTCAGTGGCGGAAACCAAGACAAGAGCCGTAATCCTAAGTTACGCCCCAGCGCCATCGGCCAATATTGGTTTGAAAAGCCACGGACTAAAAATTCGATATTTCGGATAGTGCTGTTTCTGTCGTGCTCGCGGGCATTAAGGTACGCATGGGTCACAGCGGCGGAGCCAATATCTTCGCCCTGAGCTAGCGCCGTTTGGATTACCTCGAGCAAACTCACCACATCCCTCAACCCTAAGTTAAACCCTTGCCCCGCAATCGGATGCAGTGTCTGCGCCGCATTGCCGATAAACACACATCTGTGATGAATTGGCCTTGGCATATAAGACAAATTAAGCGGATACGCATGGCGCGCGCTGACATCGATAAACGTGCCCGCACGATAACCAAAGGCCTGTTGAAGCGCCGCTAAAAACTCGGCCTTAGGTGCGGCTTGCATCTGTTTAGCCCGCACATCATCGAGCGCCCACACGAGAGATAAGCGAGGTTGACCTTGGCTATCGGCCATAGGCAGCAAGGCTAAGGGACCCGTTTGGGTAAAGCGCTCATAGGCCCAATGTTTGTGAGGCCTATTGGTTGGCAAATCGGCGGTTTGAATATTGGCAATAATGGCCGTTTGCTCAAAGGCCACTTGGGTCACAGGCAAATTAAAACTGCTGCGCACTTTGGATTGCAAACCATCGGCGGCGACCACAAGTTTGGCTTGAATTCGCTCGCCCGTATCGAGCACTAAGGTGTGACCTTCAACGGCGGGTTCTACTTGGGCAAGTTTGGCGGGGCAATAGAGTTTGACATTACTCTTATTCAACTCGTTAAACAGCACTTGGCCAACCCGTTTAAGCTCAACCACTTGGCCTAGGGCATCTAAATGAAACTGCGCCGCATTGAGTTCTGTCATGCCAAAGTGGCCGCGATCCGACACATGGATATTTTCAATCGCCGTGCCCAAATGGGCGAGCTTTTGCCATAAACCTAAACGGGATAATTCGAAAATAGAACCGTGGGCGATAGCAATAGAGCGGGCATCGAATCCGGGGTGTTGCTTATCGGGAAGGTGCGCTTCGATTAAGGCGATAGAAAGTGGCCGAGCTGCGGATAAAGAAAGACGCGCGAGAGCTAACGCTAGGGTCGCCCCCGCCATCGCACCGCCTACAATCGCGATGTCGACGTGTTGAACTGAAGTATCCATGTGATTTGTGGCCGTCATGGGGATCTCATTCAAGCTTTGGCATAACACTAAGGTATGTAAACAGAAAAGATGTAAACATCAATGCTATGCACTCAAAAACACCAGTGCTATGGACTCAAAGGCAGGTTTGCCCACCTTTGACATCTAATGAAGCCACTACTGTGTTAACTTATTGAACATTAAACAACTGCGGTAAATTAATGCACAACCGCAGTATCGTCAGCCTCACCATGGGGAAGCTCAGGACCAAACTCCGAGTAACACATGATGGCTGCAATACGGACAAACTCGAGTAATTCAGTGTAAGCGGCTTCGGATTCCTCATCGTCGGCAACATCAAATTCCACTTGGGCAATTTCCGCCAAGTCTTTGATCACTTCACGTACTTCTGCCGAGGCTTGATTCAGTTTCGGCTGAATAATCGCCATGCCAGTCAAAAAACTCTGGGTCCACAGAGACAAGGCTTCAACACGTTGGCTGAGCGGCTCTTCTTCTTCGGGCAACAGCGGCATGAAACCAAATTCAAAATCCACTAAACGCGTCACTGAATCGTTAAACAAATCACACACTAATTGGTGCAACTGCGCTGGCAAAGGTTGACCATCGTTCATCAGGTCGAATAAAGGCTTGATCCAAGTGTCGCCAGTTTGCTCTACACCACCGCAGATTAAACCGACTAAAGCACCGTGAACTTCTACCGGATGCTGGCCGATTTCAGCCGCATCTAAGGCGAGTTTTAAGCTGTCGATACGTAACGAAGGAGGGGTTGCCATATCAGATCCCAATAAGATTTTTCCAGCAGCAATGCTAGCAGAGATAAAGACTTGAACCAATACTGAATCCCAATAATGGCGAAATCGGCCACGCCCTGATAAAAAACTATCCAACTGCTCACACAAACAGCAAACAAAACGGTCAAAGACCAATCCATTTGCGGCTTACCTTGCACTTTTAAGATCAGCCCTATATAGTCCGCCCTAAGAGGCTAACGAAAGGATCACCCGCGACATGAGTAACAGTGCTGTTGAAATTACCCTACTTGGGCGCACCTACTCTATCGCTTGCCCGAAAGGTCAAGAGGATGCCTTACGTACGGTAGCGTTGGGAGTTGAACAACAACTCAGTGCGTTAAAAACCCGAACCAATAGCCTAAGCCGTGAAGAAATTGCGATTATGGCGGCGCTGAATATTGGACACGAGTTGTTCCAAGAAAAGCAAAAAAATAAACACTACATGCAACAGATGGACGACAGGATCAGCTTGCTGCAGTCGACCCTCGAAAGTGCCTTAGTTGAGCGTTCAACTAAATAGATTTAAACTGTGCACCTTAGTGATTTAACACTCATTGAGTTAAACCAACTGACGCACAGTGAATGGCTAAACTGGATTATCAACATAAACCAATGCTTTAGCGATTCAATACCGTTTTGCTCCCTGGGATGCATGCCAACTGGTAATGTCCCTGTGCCGATAATTTTTATCTCAGGGTGAATGCTTTACTGACATTGTGCATGCTCGGCTTGTACCGAGAAGCCTTAGGAGGTAATCATTTACCCGCCTTGAACCTACGGTTCAAGGGCTACACCAGTAGCGGCATTCTGGGGAGCATCTTAATTCTATGTCTACATCTTCCAAACTTTCTCATTTGAATCCCCAAAGCGACACGGCGCAACTTGCCGTAGAAGTCGCTGATGCCGTAGATGTCACAAACTATGCGGCAAATATCGCACTCCATACAAAAGAAAGCCGCAATCTGTTACGCAAAGCCATTCGCACCGCCCGTAAATCTCTCTCCGAAATAGAACAAACCCAAGCAAGTTTAAACGCCTGCCAGCGAATGCTCGATGCATTGCAGGCCAACAAAGCGCAACATGTGGCATTATATCTCACCCATGATGGCGAACTCGCCACGCCGCCGCTGATCGCTGCGCTGTGGCAAATGGGCATAAACACCTATCTGCCTAGGTTACATCCCTTCAATGCCGGACAATTGTTATTCCTCCATTACACCGCAGACACCCCCATGCAGGCGAATCAATTCGGCATCTTAGAACCTAAATTAGATGTGCGCGCCATTATCCCAGTGACAGAATTAGATGTGGTTATCACACCATTAGTGGCGTTTGATTTAATGGGCAATCGCATGGGCATGGGCGGCGGTTATTACGATAGGACGCTGGCGAACTGGCAGCTTAAGGGTAAACCTTTGCCTATGGGTTACGCCCACGACTGTCAGCAAGTGACGAGTTTACCCTGCGAGTATTGGGATGTGCCTTTACCGTTCATCATCACCCCAAGTCGGGTACTGACATTTTGAAAAAGAAGGATCTAGAAGCTAGATTCTACAGCCATGCAGTGGCGTTCTAGAGCCTTCTCTACCTTAAATGCCGGCCACCATCGACATTATGGCAACGACCAGTGACGTAGCGGCTATTCAGCAGATATTCCACTAAGTCGATAATTTCCTCATTCCCCGCCTCTTTCGGCAGCAGCGCTTTGGCTAAGGTTTTTTGCTGATAGGCAACATCATCTCCTGCATTAAATAGGATCATCGCAGGCGCAATCGAATTCACTTTGACCTCGGGCGCAAATTTGGCGGCAAAGGATAGCGTCATATTGTGCAGCGCGGCTTTACTGGCGGCATAGGCGATATGCTTCTGACTGCCCTTCTCTGCCACATAGTCAGTAATATGAATCACATCACTGCCGCCGATTTCATCGCCAGCAGCCGCACGTAGCTGCGCCTCTAAGGCCAAGTTCAACTGATAGGGTACGCTCACATGCACTTGCATCATGCGCTGCAGCACTTGGCTCGGCGCAAAAGTGGTACTCTTTAAAGGCTCATTCTTTGTAAGAACAGAATCCGGCAGCCAGTCCGAAGCATTGTGAATAATGGCGCGAACTTGAGGCTGTTGAGTTAACTCATCAATTAAGGATTGCACTTGGGCATCGTCATAAAAATCGCAGGGATACAGAGTTGCGCCTAAGGCGTTAAGCTCATCGATACTGTCGTAATGGCTGCGATAAGTACCAATCACCTGCTGACCTTGGGCGAGAAAATGTTTGGCTAAGGCGTAACCTATGCGTTTACCCACGCCAGTGATAATGATGGGAGATGTCATACCTATCCTTTTGAGTCGTTATTTGTCAGGCTTTACCTTGTTCACTTAAAAATCAGCAATCAAGTTAAACTGATGAATAACCAAGATGTTACTGCACTCATTTGAATTTAACCTAACAAAAAGCCAAATGAGGGGCTGATCCGTTCTACAATCGCTTCGATCTAAAACCCTTTCTTCTGCGTATAGGGTAGAAGAAAACCAAGCTTAAGTACTCAAGCCAAGAGCTTAGACCAAGTATTGTGATCAAGTCATCAGAGGTAATACCGATGGAACTGCGGATTTTTTACGATGGGAATTGTCCATTATGTAGCGCCGAAATGCGCCAACTGAAAGCGCGCGATCCGAAGAACTTAATTGCGCTTGAAGATTTAAATGCGCCAGACTTTAGTGAGCGCTTCAGCCATATCGATAGAGACTACGCCAATACGATTCTCCATGGCGAAACCGCAACGGGCGAAGTGTTACTCGGGTTAGATGTCACTTGTAAAGCGTGGGCACTGACAGGGACGCGCGCTTGGATCCAACTATTACGCCTGCCCGTGATTAAAACTGTCGCCGATTGGTGCTATCTCAGATTCGCAAAACACAGATATCGCATCTCTTATTTACTGACGGGCAAAGCCCGCTGCGATGATAACTGCCAAATTCCCACTAAGCGCCGCTGAATGAGCTTTAGAAAGAGTAAAACGCAGGCATAAAAAAACGGAGCTCAATGGCTCCGTTTTTAATTCGTCATAATCTAAAAAGATTATCCGAAAGATTATTTAACGAAATCAACGCCTAGTTTGATATCGCCTTTCAGCGTATCTAACATAGAATCACGAGCGTTAGCTTCGAATGCACTCACTTCACCGTAAGGCAGTACTTTTTCAATACCGTTTTTGCCTAACAGCACAGGTTGTGCGAAGAATTCAGCATGCTCGCTGCCGCCGTCAACATAGGCGCATTCAACGATGTTAGCTTCGCCTTGCAGACCACGAACCAGAGACAGACCGAAACGGCAAGCCGCTTGACCCATAGACAGAGTCGCGCTTCCGCCACCGGCTTTAGCTTCAACCACTTCTGTACCCGCGTTTTGGATGCGAGTCGTCAGACTTGCCACTTCTTCGTCAGTGAAAGTCGCGCCTTCAACTTGAGACAGTAATGGCAGAATGGTCACGCCGCTGTGGCCGCCGATCACATTGACTTTAACGTCAGCAACGTTCAGGCCTTTTAATTCGGCGATGAAAGTTTCAGAACGGATCACGTCTAGAGTCGTGATACCGAACAGACGGTTTTTATCGTAAACACCCGCTTTTTTCATCACTTCTGCAGCGATAGCTACGGTCGTGTTGACTGGGTTAGTGATAATGCCAACCAAAGCCGTAGGGCAAGTTGCCGCTACTTTTTCGATCAGGTTGCGAACGATACCCGCATTGATATTGAACAGATCTGAACGATCCATACCAGGCTTACGCGCAACACCAGCAGAAATTAGAACAACGTCAGCACCCACGAGGGCAGGCGTTGGATCTTCACCAGCAAAACCTTTGATTTCAACAGCAGTTGGAATGTGACTCAAGTCAACCGCAACACCCGGAGTTACCGGTGCGATATCATATAGAGACAATTGTGAACCCGCAGGCAATTGAGTTTTTAACAGTAGGGCAAGAGCCTGGCCGATACCACCAGCAGCACCAAGTACAGCAACTTTCATAGTTATCTCCGTTATTTCTCGGATATGTGTGACATGGATCTAATTTGCGTTGGCGTCACATTACTGGAATGTCACAACAATTTCAATTATCCCTTAGTCGTGGGACAAAAGAATTCCGGAATAATGTAGAAGCAATGTAGAACAATTACTCAAATTGGGATTTTTATGCCCCCTACAAACGCTTAACCACTGGGGCTTAGTGAATTTTTATTCAACCAATCTGGTTATTTGTTGACAATTTTTCTAAAAATATTCAAAATGGGCCTGTTTTTTTGAATAACGAATAATAATATTATGCAAACGACCAAGAATCAGGATGACCTTGTTAGAATTTTTAAGTCGATTTTAAAAGAAGAGCGCTTTGGCTCTCAGAGTGAAATCGTCACCGCCTTGCAAGCTGAAGGCTTTGGTAATATTAACCAATCGAAAGTGTCACGCATGCTCAGCAAGTTCGGCGCAGTGCGGACTCGCAACGCTAAGCAAGAGATGGTGTATTGCTTACCAGCCGAATTAGGCGTACCCACCGCGGGTAGCCCGCTGAAGAATTTGGTACTCGACGTCGATCACAACCAAGCGATGATCGTCGTGCGAACTAGCCCAGGAGCCGCGCAGCTGATTGCCCGCTTGTTGGATTCTATCGGTAAACCAGAAGGCATTTTGGGTACGATTGCCGGTGATGACACTATCTTTATTTGCCCATCGAGCATCCAAGATATCGCCGATACCTTAGAAACCATCAAATCTTTATTCAATTACGCAGAATAAAAAACAGGTCAGTGAGCTGACCTGTTCTATTTTATCTGTACGTTTTTAAGTGCAATATAGCGCTGGTTATTTGCGCCATTGTCCCGATTACGTTACACATTTAAGCCAATCTCTCGCGCACCGATGTTTATACGCTAAGGTCAGTAAGCCACGCTGATGCGCTGGTTTGGGTGAGCGCCCTTTTCGGCTTCATCTACCATGGCTTTTGCGTAATCTGTAACAGAAATGCGGCTGCGACCATTGGCATCGGTAAAGAAGCTGTCACCACCAAGACGGTACGGGCCTTCACTCTCACCGGGATAAATCTCAGCGGCTGGGCTCACAAAGGTCCAATTGATTGCAGTTTGCGCCGCACGGAATACCTGCAAAGCTTCACCCTGAGCTAACGCCTCATCTTTATATGCTGCGGGGAAATCTGGGCTAGAGACCAGCGCCACACCCGGCGCCACTTCTAAACTCCCAGCACCACCGACCCACAATAAACGTGACACGTTAGCGTTAGGCAGCACATCCAGTAAATGCTGAACCGTACTCGCCACTAGACCATGATTTTGTTGGGCGCGGCCACCAACGGCGGCAATCACGACATCTACGCCAGCAAAGGTATCGGCGACCAATGGCTGCTCTAAATCCACGGCACGTACTGCCACGTCAGCCACGGATAACTTGCTTGGATCACGCACTAATGCTGTCACTTGATGTCCACGACTCTGTGCTTCTTTTAAAATTGCACCACCAATCCAACCCGTTGCACCTAAAATTGCGATTTTCATTTCATTGTCCCACTCAGATGATTTACATTGGATCCAGTTTACTTGCAGTTTTTCACCTAATAAACATCAATAATTGAGCATGATTGTTTCAATATAGGATACTAATGTGGATAAAATTGCCGCAATACGCAGTTTCGTCGAAGTCGCAAACTGTGGCAGCTTTACCAAAGCTGCCGAACATTTAGACCTCAGCCGTCTGCAGGTTTCCCGTCATATTCAAGAAGTGGAGCAGTGGTTGAGTTTACGCTTATTACACCGCACCACGCGCAGCGCCAGCTTGACTTTGCAGGGTGAGGAAGCGCTACAATTTTGCCAGCGGATCTTAAGTGAAGTTGCTGCCATGGAGAGCCGTGCCCACAGCCATAACAGTGAACTGGTAGGCAGTATTCGTATCACTACGCCTATTGGCTTAGGGCAGCACAGTCTGTTTGATGTCGTCGATCGCTTTATTAAAATTCATCCTAAGGTCAACATTCAACTGGTGATGTCGGACAGTTTTGCGCAATTGGTAGATGAGAGCGTCGACGTGGCGCTACGTTATACCGAGCAGCCCGATGAGAATCTCATAGCTCGGCGTTTGATGACCATAGATGCGGTACTTTGCGCGGCACCGAGCTATCTTGATAGCGCAACGCTACTCCTCGAACCCATTGATCTGCTGGCCCACAACTGCCTCATACACTCAGCGCAACAAAACTGGCCTTTTCTAAAAGAACTGCAAGCCGAGCACGTCAAAGTTACAGGGAATCTTAGGGCTAACGATATGGGAGTGTTGGTCAGTGCGGCGCTACGTGGACATGGCATAGTGCGGTTACCCTGTGACTTGGCTAACCAATACCTTGCCAGTGGTCAGCTCAAAGAAGTCTTACCCGACTTTACGACACCAGGCCAAACCCTGTGGGCGGTATATTTGTCCCGCAGTTATCAGCAAAATCTAGTGCGCGCCTTTATCGATTTCACCGCCCTGCAATGGCAGCTCGATATCAAAAAATGGGTTCCCGCGCATTAGCATAAAAAAACGCACTTAGGCGTTAGCTTAAGTGCGTCTCGATTGATACTAATTCGGCTTGATTATAGAAAGCTTATTCGTCGAACTGCAGCATAAAATCCAGTGCAGGGGCAAAGAAAGATGAACCTGTCATCGCCTTAGTAAAATGCATCAAGTGATCATGATTGCCTTCGCCATCACCAAACATCATGCTATGCAGCATCTTTTCAAAATGTTCTGGCGTGCGGCAGTTAGAGATAAACATTAATCCCTGCTCCTTCAGCGAACCATAGGGCATACTCTGACGCAGGATCTCCATTGACTTACCATCGGCATCTTTAAGATTAACGCGCTTGATATGGCTGGTCAGTGGCTTATCTTCAGATTCATACTCGATATTATCTTGCTTAGTACGACCGATTATATCTTCTTGTTTTTTAACTGGTAATCTATGCCACTTACTCAAGTTATGGGCATATTTTTGCACATGGATATAGCTGCCCCCCTTAAACTCAGTATCCTCATCACCCACAAGTGCCACTTCTTGGCGGTGGCGCCCCTTAGGGTTTTCGGTGCCATCGACAAAGCCGGTTAAATCACGGCTATCCATAAATCTAAAGCCACGCTCTTCTTCAACTAACTCCACTAAGTCTTCAAACATTTGGCTGATTTCATTAGCCACTAGATGCAGAATGTCGTAACGATCACTGCGAATATGCACAAATAAATCATATTCAATTGCAGGCGCTTCACGACTGCCCACTTGCATCGCAGGGAAAGGTTTGAGCAGTTCTGGGCGAGCAGTAGGATAGAGGCTATCCCAATAATTAGCACCAATACCAACAAAACCATTGAATGCACTGTCGGAATATTGATCTGTCAGCTCATAAATATACTGCGCAACGTTGGCAAGACAGGGACGTAATTGCGACTCGACATTGTCATTGGCATTAAACATCAAATAGACACTGTGTAAGTTCCCCTCTGCACACACACCCAACTGTTCACGCGGCATATTTTGAATATCCATTTGGTTATCACCCTTTTTCTAAATTCATTTTCGGCAATATTATCCGCAACTTTACCTAAAAATGACATTAACTAACGCACAGTTTGCTCTGATCTGTTTATGATAATGCCAATAGCGGAGCATTATCCCACCCCAGACCCTTAAACGTAAAAATTGACGAGACTGTAAAAGTCTCGTCAATCAGTTTAATCGAATCAATGACGTCAGGTTCACTCAGTATTGAGCTTACCTTAGCATTTATCTTAGTGTTAATAGCCTGCGGCGTGACCATCCTTGCGACTCTCAGAGGCCGCACGATATACACCGGTTTCGGCATTAAATCCAATGGCTTGATAGCCACCAAACTCCCCAAGTCCATCACGCAGTACATGGCCTTTCTTAATCAACTCACGGCGGGTTTCTACCGGAAAACCTGATTCCAGACTGACGTAGCCACCATCATTCATCACTTCGCCAGTGGGCTCGGTTGAACCCATATGCAAAATTCTGGGGGCATCGCCCGCTTCTTGCAAGTTCATTTTAAAATCAATCAGATTCATTACAATCTGCGCGTGCATTTGTGGCTGAGTCGCGCCGCCCATCACCCCAAAGCTCAGCCAAGGTTTACCGTCTTTGGTCACAAAAGCCGGAATAATGGTATGGAATGGACGCTTGCCCGGTGCGTAGGTATTAAAACGCCCTTCCGTTAAATCAAACATTTGCCCGCGGTCTTGCAGCACAAAGCCGAGATCCGGCGGTGTCATCCCTGACCCCATACCACGGTAATTACTCTGAATGAGTGACACCATGTTGCCATCTTTGTCAGCGGTAGTCAGGTACACAGTATCGCCATGTTGCAACGCTGGATTACCCGCATCGACACTCTTGGCGGCTTTTGTAGGGTCAATCAACTTAGCGCGATCATAGTTATATTTCTGTGAGATAAGCTCGGTAACGGGCACTTTATTAAAGGCCATGTCGGCATAAAACTTAGCTCTGTCGGCAAAGGCGAGTTTCTTTGCTTCGACAAATAAATGAACATATTCAGGACTATTAAAGCCCATGGCAGCCACATTAAAGGGCTCCATGGTTTTTAAGATTTGTAGCGCCGCAATGCCTTGACCATTAGGTGGCAGTTCCCACACATCGTAACCACGGTAGTTCACCGAAACGGGATCTATCCAGTCGCTAGTATGGCTCGCTAAGTCATCATAACTTAAATAACCACCTTGGGATTTCATGTACTTATCAATACTTTTGGCAATATCACCTTTATAGAAAGCATCGCGGCCGCCCTTGGCAATTTTCTCATAGGTGTTAGCAAGCGCGGGATTTTTAAAGATTTCCCCTACGGTAGGCATCTTACCATTAGGCATATAGGTTTCTTTAAAACCGGGGAATTTAGCCAGTTTTTTACCACTAGCATCAAGGTAATAGGCAATCAACTCTGACACAGGGAAACCATCACGGGCGTAATGAATGGCAGGCGCGAGGTTATCGACCATAGCTAATTTACCAAACTTATTATGCAGCTCATACCAACCGTCCACAGTGCCCGGTACAGAAACCGGCAAAGGTCCAAGCGGCGGTAAATAGTCTAATCCGAGGGATTTAAGCTTTTCTAAACTTAAGGATTTGGGACTGCGCCCCGATGCATTTAGACCATAGAGGCGTTTATCTTTTGCGCTCCAAACGATAGCAAATAAGTCCCCGCCGACACCCGAGCCCGTTGGCTCGACTAATCCTAACATAGCGTTAGCGGCAATCGCTGCATCGACCGCACTGCCGCCCTGTTTGAGTATATCAATAGCGACTTGCGTGGCTAAAGGCTGACTGGTCGCCGCCATCCCTTGGGTTGCATACACTTCTGATCGCGTTGCGAAGGCTTTACCTGTGATCCTATCCATGGCCATCACTCCTGAAGACGATATTGCCGTTGCTACAATAACGAGGGTGCAAATTGAATTTATTGTTTTTATCATAATTCCTCCAAAACCAGAGGATAAAAGTAGCAAGGATGGTCGAAAATATCACCAACCAATACCGCATAGACCCAAGTTAAACGTAAGCAAAAATGTCGTACTTTAGTTGGCTATGTCATATCAGCATTGAATAAATACTCATCGCTTAGATTGGGTCCCCACAGTTTGAATATGCTGAAGATTCAAACAACACGAGCGAATGCGGCTCAGTCGTTACCCCAACTTTTTGGCCGATAGTGAGCTGCATCATTTGGCTACGCACCTCCACATAATAAGCATGGGAAGCGGCTTCAATTTTGACCCAATAATGACAAAAGGCGCCTAAGAAACGTCGCTCAGTGATAGTACCAACGCCCTGTTCATCGGCGCTGAGCGTCAATTGCTGTGGTCGCAAGAATACTGTTCCGCTGAACTCGCTCGGCAAATTTAATGGCGTGAGGCTTGTTAAATGACCTATGGGAGTGACAACACTGTGCCCATCAAACACTGCTGCAGGTAAGTAATTACCGCTACCTAAAAAGTCCGCCACATAGCGGCTGTTTGGGGCGGCATATAAAGCTTCGGCACTACCATGCTGCACTATGATGCCTTGATTAAAGATAGCTAAAGTATCTGCAAATACAAAGGCTTCATCCTTGCTATGAGTAACAAACACCGCACTGACATTACGCTGTTTTAAGATGCTGCGAATTTCCGCCATCATCTCGTAGCGCACTTGGGCATCAATATTGGAAAAAGGCTCATCGAGCAGCAATAACTGCGGCTCATAGGCAAGTGCCCGCGCAATAGAAACTCGCTGCTGCTGACCGCCAGATAATTCATGGGGATAACGCTGTGCCAACCCTTCAAGTTTGACCAAGGCTAGCATTTCATCCAAACGTGCCTGACGTTCTGCGCCCGACAATCTAGCCACCCCAAAAAGGATATTTTCCGCCACAGTCAAATGAGGGAAAAGCGCATAGTCTTGAAAAATCATGCCGATGCCGCGCTGCTCGCTAGGTACAAACTGGCTATCGCCACTCACTATACGACCATTAATCTGGATTTCACCTTGGCTTATGGCCTGTAATCCAGCAACTGCACGCAATAAGGTCGTCTTGCCACAACCGCTTGGGCCTAACAACGCCAGGATTTCCCCTTGGGCGAGCGTTAAACTCAAACCCTTAAGTACTTGCAGGCCCTTATAATCGCTATGAATTTGCTTAAGCTTGAGCGTACTTGTCATCAGCTGTGGTGCTCCAATGAACGGTTTAAATAAATAAGCGGCACTAAACCCACCAGTACAATCACAATAGCAGCTAATGCGCCGTGCTCGAGTTTTTCATCGGACGCAAACTGGAATACATAAGTTGCAAGATTCTCAAAGCCGATAGGCCGCAGCAATAACGCAGCGGGCAGTTCCTTCATGCTTTCGATAAACACCAATAAAGCGCCCGCAAATAATCCCTTGGCAAGTAAAGGCAAATGCACCCGCCGCAAAAGTTGCCTAGGAGTTTGCCCCATGGTCAGGCTCACCATGTCTAGCGATGGCGAGATGCGTTTATAACTGCTTTCAACACTGCCAATCGCAATTGCCACGAAACGCACACAAAAAGCAAAAATCAATGCCATCACACTGCCTGTAAGGATAAGGCCTGGGCCTGCTATGCCGACAAGATCTGCCAGATCGTTAATCGCAAAATCTAGCATAGTTAAAGGCACTAATACCCCAATAGCCAGCACAGTGCCAGGTAAGGCATAGCCCGTCGAAGCTAACCGTGAGGGCAAAGCATCACTCTGTCTTGGGCTTATCCGGCGAACGAACATAAGCAGTAAGGCGATTAAGCAACAGAGTAAACTGGTGATCAGCGCAAGACTGAGGCTGTTAAGACTCAATTGCCAAAAACTCTTATCCCAGCTTTGTTCAAAGTAACCAATCGCATAGGATAATAAAATCCCGAAAGGTAACAGAAAGGCTAATAGCAATAGCATGCCGCAAAAGCTGAGTGCGACCAAGGTTTGAGTCATCGAGAGTCGATACAAGTCAGTGGCTTGTATACGTGATTGTTTTTGGAATAACTGCTGTTTACGACGGGCAAAACGCTCAAATCCAATCAGGCTAAATACCACCAGCAAGATAATCGCCGATAACTTAGCGGCGGCGGTCAAATTGCCATAACCCAACCAAGTGTCGTACACGGCTGTCGTTAAAGTAGGCA
Source organism: Shewanella sp. DC2-4 (assembly GCF_013248875.1). Classification (NCBI taxonomy): domain Bacteria; kingdom Pseudomonadati; phylum Pseudomonadota; class Gammaproteobacteria; order Alteromonadales; family Shewanellaceae; genus Shewanella; species Shewanella sp. DC2-4. Next base: position 4,027,615 of record NZ_JABRVR010000002.1, read on the forward strand.
CGGCAAAATAGTTAACCGTTGCAAAATCAGCGGCCGTCTCCATCGCCACTAAAGCCACCCCAACGGCGAGCGCAGGCCTTGCCATAGGCAAAGATAAACGCCAAAAACTTTGCCACGGTGAACAGCCCATAATGCGCGAAGCATGCGCCAAACTTAAGGATTGCTCCATAAAAGCGGTACGCGCCAAGAGATAAATATAGGGAAACAATACCAGCGACAACATACACGCCGCGCCGCCTAAGGTACGAATATCGGGGAAGAAATAATCCTGCGGTGAGTCCCAGCCAAATATCGAACGAAGACCGCGCTGCACTGGCCCCGCATAATCGAGTAAATCGGTATAGACGTAGGCAACAATATACGCAGGCATAGCGAGGGGCAATAATAGCGCCCATTGCAAATATCGCCTGCCGACAAATTCACAACGAGCCATCAACCAAGCGCAGGGTAAAGCGAGTAATAACGCCCCCAGACTCACCCAGAAAATCAGCAATAAACTGTTAATGATATATGTCGGCAGAACCGTTGCCATCAAGTGCCCAAACACGGCTTCGTCAGGCTGAAAAGCTTGAAATATCAACGCAAATAGTGGCAATACCAGCAAGGCGGCCACGGCATAACCAGCAAGCGACCAGCTTCTGGCTAATCCTAAAATCATGTCAATCCTTAAAACGTCACAGCGCCAATCACTGGCGCTGATAACCTAAATCTGCATTTTGTCGCTAGCACTGGAGCTAGAGATCAAACTGCACTTCATCTAATAACTTAACCGCCGCTTGGTGATATTCTGCCAACTTAAAAATGGGCAATTGATCTGACTTAAACTTACCCCATGAGGCCACTAAAGATGAAGGTGCCACATCGGCTTTCACTGGATATTCCATATTCACATCGGCATAGGCCTTCTGAGCCACATCGGCGGATAAGAACTCCATCAATTTGATCGCATTGGCTTTATTAGGCGCATGGCGAGTTAATACCATGCCAGACACATTCACATGGGCACCGCGGTCAGCTTGGTTCGGGAAGTTGAGCGTCACAGCTTCGGCGATCGCCTTTTGCTCAGGATCCTGCAACATATTGCCGTAATAGTAGCTATTACCAATGGCGATCTCACACACACCTTCTTTTACTGCGGCAATTTGCCCCCTGTCGTTCCCCTGAGGTTTGCGGGCTAAATTAGTTTTCACGCCTTGTAACCAAGTTTTTGCCTCAGCTTCACCGTGATGAGCAATCATAGATGCGACTAACGCTATGTTGTATGGATGCTTACCACTGCGAGTACAAATCTTTCCTTTATATTTGGGATCGGCTAATTCTTCATAGGTCAATTGCTGCAGGCCTAAACGATCCTTGGCTGTATAGAGATTTCGCACCCGCATAGTCAGGGCATACCACTGGCCATCGGGATCGCGATACTGCGCAGGAATATTGCTCTCTAGCAGGGGATTTTTGACTGGAGAGGTTAGATCTTTATCCACTAATTCAACTAAACGTGAAAAATCAGACGTCAGCACAAGATCTGCTGGGGATAAACGGCCTTCACGGACGAGACGCTCGGCAATACCGTCTTTAGCAAATACTAAATTCACACCTATGCCAGTTTCTTCGGTGAAACGCGTCAGGATAGGCTCCACCAAGAAAGCTTGGCGATAAGAATAAACGGTTAATTTATCATCTGCATTCGCTGAATGCCCAACCGACATTAACCCAAAAACAGCCGCGCAAGTTACCCATTTCATTACCGAATTCTCCCCAAAGTGATGACGTGTTCAGTAAAATTTGAACACTAACGCATTAATGATAATGCTTATCAGTTTCGCAAGAGTAATAGATACAGAACTTGAGAGCAAGCAGCTAATTAACCTTATGTTTTTAATGGTATTAATCTGAAAATTTGAGATTATCTCAAATCAAACTAAACTGAACCTTAATTTGATAAAAATGCTTTCAGGAGGCGTTATGTTAACTGTTTTGCTGCTAGGCGTAGCCGCAATTGCGCTATTTGGCTTATTCAAACTCAATAGTCGTCCCAAAAGACATAAACACTCTTCTCAAGCTGCTGATCCCAGCATTAATAAGACTCACAGTTTTCACAGTGTGAGCATTGTGAATAACGGCAGTTGCTGTGAGCAAATTGAAGCGCTTTCTGGAAAACGATTTTTATCGAAAGATGCGCCCGAAATTCCGATGGAAGAATGCACTAAGGCAAACTGCCAATGCCGATATCAACACCATGAAGACAGGCGACAGCTAGGCAATGATCGCAGAGTAGAATATGGGGTTACTCGTGAGTTATTCGGCGCTTTTGGTGAACAAAATCGCCGTGATAGGCCAAAAGGAAGACGCGCAACCGACGGTTGAGCATCCTCTGCGGATTATTGGGGACGAGTTTGAATAAATGCAGGTAAATCACGCATTTCACTGAACCAAAGTGCTGTCGCAGGTGCAACCTTACGCCAATCTAGCTCTGGATGTCTAAAATCCACATAATCGAGTAAGCAAATCAAAGCTAATTGCGGTGCTTGAATCGTGGTTTGGGTGATCACAGTTTGAAGCTCAATCTGCATAAGGCCGCGCAGCAGTGCTTGTTCAAAACGTGCAGTCCAAAATACTGATCTCACGCCTTCTTCTTCACGCATTTGCTCTTGGCGTAATTTCACCGCGCTATCGATTAAGCCTTTGACTAAAGAATACTGACACTCCAGCACCCAGTTATTATTTGAGATCCCAAACATCTTACGATCGCCAAGCTCTGCATCTAGGTAACGCATGATCACTTCACTATCGAATAGTGCTACACCATCGTTGGTAATAAGACATGGGATCTGTCCTAACGGGTTAGCATCGAGTAATTCTGCGCTGTTTTCAAAGGGATTAACTAACTGTTCTTCAATATTGTTAATCCCTAGATACTGGATTAAGGCTCTTACACAACGGGCATAGGGCGAAGCTTGAGAACTTAACAACTTCATCAAAAATTTCCTTTTGTTTGCATTAAACGCTATGGCTTTTTAGGGGCAAGAACGGCAACAAGTTTACTCTCGCCTTCTATGTAAAATTGAGATTACCAGTATTTTTCAACGGTAATTTGCCCAGGAGCACGGCGTAAATTCTTCACCAACCCTTTATCGAGTAAAGCGGCTTGCGCACCATTAATCATACCCGGATTGCCGCAGATCATAACTTGAGAGTCAGCTGCGTTTAAGGTTAATCCTGCCTTTTTTTCGATTTCACCCGAGACTATTCCCTCGGGAATGCGGCACTGCAAAGCATCGGCAAAGGGTTTACGGGTCACACTCAAGACTAATGAAAATTGTTCAGGGTATTTGCGTTCTAAATTACGCAGCTTATCAAGATATGCCAAATCCTGTGCCTCGCGCACGCCATACACAAGCACGACTTTTTCAAAACGCTCCCAAGGTTCATCGGTGTCGAGCATAGACAAAAATGGCCCTACTGCTGTTCCTGTGGCTAAAAACCACAAATGCTTCCCTTGGAGTTCACCCTTAGGAATTTCAGCTAAGGTCATAAAACCGGTCGCGGTTGAGGTAATTTCAATTTCATCGCCTATTGCAAGGTTGTGTAATTGAGGCGATAACAGGCCATCCTCTACCGCAACGGCGAGCACCTCGGCATAGGGTTTATCGGGAGAATTTACTAAGGAGTAGGCTCTAGCCACACGCTTATCATCTTGCATTTGACTTAACTTGATAAACTGACCAGGAATAAATGGAGCTAACTCGGCAGCAATGCGCAATGAGAATAACTTATCACTCCAATCAATACGTTCTATCACTTGTCCCCTAATCCACATAACTTGCCCTCAAGCGAAACGTTAAATAGGCTTCCAGCATAGACTTTTTTCTGCACAACAAAAACCCCTTATATAAGGGGCTTATGACTATAACGCTGAATATAGAACTGAAAATACTGAGGTATTAACTCGGACTCGATACTGTCTCATCAGTCTTCTTGTTAAAGCTATCTCTAAAGGCTTGCAGCCCCTCTTGCACTAAGCTGTAGGTTTTATCGACACCATCGGCAATATCACCCTGCAATACTTTAAGGCCGGACAGAATATCTTTAGCCTCTTTAAAGCCATTGTCGATGGCACCGCCAATAATCCCCATAAAGCTATCGAGTTGATCACTTAGACTCATACCCGAATTTTGTTGTTGGTGAATGCTAAAAAACTGCGTCGCAAAACTCACGATACGATCTGCAGTCGCTTCTGGAGAAGTATCTACGCCATTATCATAAGCCGTCTGAATCGCGTTCTCGCCCATAGTGGGCGCTAATTCTTTATTAATCGACTCTATCGCTGCGCGATAAAGCAAGGCCATAGACTGATCGCCTGACTTGATATTCACATCTTGCTGTGCCGATAAAATCGCTTGATTCATCAGCTGCTTGCTCGTTTGCTGCGCAGTTTGCTTCGAGGTTACTTCTGTGGCTTTCGCGTCCTTCGAATCACTCACTTCGGTGCCCTTAGACGCCGCGTTTTCAGCATATTTTTTCTGTGGCAAAGGGGTACTTTGCACTTGAGGGGGTTTATTGATTTCCATGATGACTATCCATTCAATTCGGGTCGACTTAATTATCGACCAAAATTTAACCAGCTTTAGTAATTTTTAGAATTGAAGTACCATCTGACCACAAGGCCATGATAAGGCCCACATAAATTAAGTGGGTTCATTCTTTAATAAGGTGCATAAAGCGCCAACCCACCGCAATGCAGATCATTACTATCGCTGAGCTTAGACATAAGCCAATAGAAAAGGATGTTACACCATGGCAGCAGGCCGCAGTTTGAGTCATTTCCGCTTTCACGGGTTTACACTCATGCTTAAGCACTATTTTAAGCATAATCTGGGTATCAATATAAAACGCTTTAGCCTGCTAACAATCCTCTTCATATTCACTTGCCTCGGCTTTACTCCCATTAGCCAAGCTCATGCTGAAAGCAGACTAATTATTTTAGTCAGACATGCAGAAAAAGCCGACACGCCAGCCAATAACCCGCAGTTATCACCCAAGGGAGAAATACGCGCAGCATCACTGATCACTGCCTTGAGCCGCACGCCGCTTTCGCAACTTATTGCAACTCAATACCTAAGAACCCAGCAAACACTCGCGCCCATCTCCGAGGCTCGCCATTTACCTGTGACGATAGTAGAAGCAGCCAAGCCTATCGAAGGACATATTCAACACATTGCCGAACAAGTACATGCAGTAAAGGGCAATACACTCATCGTTGGGCATTCAAACACTGTCCCACTGATCATTAAAGCCCTTGGTGGACCTGAGATCCAAGCGATAAGTGAAGATGACTATAGCCAGCTGTTTTTACTCTCTCTTAATGATGACCAACCTGCGAGCTTGATCGCCACCCGTTACGGACAAGAATAAGGATAAATAACATGAGTGAACTCAATTGGTTTATGTGGGGACTCGATCTATTTTCAGGGCTGTTTTTGATTGTAATAGGACTCGCAGTACTCGCGGTTATTTACATGTATATCGCAGATAAAATGCAGACTAAACAAGCGGTAAGACATAACTACCCAGTAATTGGTCGCTTTCGGTATCTGTTCGAGAAACAAGGCGAGTTCTTTAGACAATACTTTTTTGCCCAAGACAGAGAAGAACTGCCATTCAACCGTGCAGAACGCAGTTGGGTTTACCGCGCGGCTAAAAATGTCGATAGAACTATCGCCTTTGGTTCGACTCGCCCCTTAGATAACGCCGGTACCATTATGTTTATGAATACCGCCTTCCCAACCCAAGATGAAGAGATCACACCCATTCATCCACTGACAATTGGCACCAATTGCCGCCAACCCTATACGACTCAAGCCATTTGTCATATTTCAGCCATGAGCTTTGGGGCTCTATCGCGCCCAGCAATTACCGCCCTTTCCCACGGTGCAGCGCAGGCGGGTTGCTGGCTTAACACAGGTGAAGGCGGCTTGAGCCCTTATCATCTAAAAGGTGGCTGCGATATCGTCTTTCAAATTGGAACGGCCAAATACGGTGTACGTAATGAGCACGGACATTTAGACGATGAAAAGCTCAAGTCGATAGCCATTCATCCCGAAGTCAAAATGTTCGAAATTAAAATGAGTCAAGGAGCTAAACCGGGCAAAGGTGGCATTTTACCTGGGATCAAAGTCACGGCTGAAATTGCCCATATTCGCGGTATTCCTCAGGGTTATGACTCTATTAGCCCTAATGGTCATATTGAATTCAAATCCGTGAACGATATTTTGGATATGGTTGAACGAGTACGTGAAGTTACCGGTAAACCAACGGGCATTAAGGCCGTACTCGGTGACGTGCAGTGGCTCGAAGATTTATGTGATGAAATTGAACGTCGTGGCGAAGACTCTGCCCCCGACTTCTTTACCTTAGACAGTGCCGATGGCGGCACAGGCGCTGCACCACAACCTTTAATGGATTATGTCGGATTACCACTGAAGGAAAGCTTACCTATCCTAGTTAATGTCTTGATCCAACGAGGCTTGCGTAAACGCATCAAAGTCATCGCTTCGGGTAAACTCATAGTGCCATCAAGAGTCGCTTGGGCTTTGGCATTAGGTGCCGACTTCATCGCATCGGCCCGTGGCAATATGTTCGCCCTCGGTTGTATTCAAGCCTTACAGTGCAATAGAGATACCTGCCCAACGGGCATCACAACGCACAATCCCAAGCTGCAACAAGGACTCGATCCTAGGGATAAATCGGCTCGTGTTGCTAACTATAATCATAATTTACACCATGACTTAGCCTTAATTGCGCACTCTTGCGGAGTGACAGAACCAAGACAACTCAAACCCTCACATGTCCGAATTGTACTCGATAGCGGTTTATCCATTTCACTCGATAAATACTATGCACATATGGATAAGTAGCCGCGAACCCTCGCGGTTAATGGCGAATACAACTTTCGTTTATATAGGGTTTACATAAGGTATATTTGAATGCGTATCACAAAAGAGGTAAGATCCGTGACGTGAGACATTATTCAAATGTCTTACCCACAATTGAACTTAAGGAAACACTTTGAAATCTAGCTTCGTAAGCCAACTGCCCGCCAGTAAAACTGTAAGCACTAGCTGTAAGAGCTGTAATCGCCTGACCGAGATCGAAGGTGAACTGGTGTGTTTTCGCGAAGGGCAGATCATTCGACTCACTTTGATAGATGAGTCAGTACCTAAATTGAATCTTTTATGTGAAGGTTGGAAAGCGGGGAAGCTGAACGGCGTAGCTTAATTCAGCCATATTTTATCTCTGGAGTCTCTCTAGAGCCATCAAGAATAGAGGCTCACCTCTATTCTCGGACGTTCTCACCTAAACTGTACTAAAGCACTAGCGAACACACCTAACGCATACCCATAAAGTCACTTGTCGGCGCGTTCATATCGCGGATCACACCTGCCAGCACCATTTCTGGATTGACTTTAGCCAAGGTAAGTCGCCGAGTGGTCACCAGTAGACCCGCGTTCAACTCAGCATGAATGCGTTGCAATGAATCATAATCAACACCACGTTTTTTCAATGTCGCCATGATGGCATACCAATCAGTGGCGACTTTTTCTTCTTTGCCTTCAATATTAGCTCTCAGTGTAATATTTTCCATGCCAGATCTCTTCCGATTGATGTGTTGGCATTGAGTATAGAGAGCCGAAGCTGAATAAAGACTGAACTGTATTACGCTATTAACTGCTCAGAGGAGTATGTTGTTGCTCATTTTGTATCCGCCATAATTTGGCATAGAGACCATTTGCCAACAACAAAGTCTGATGATTACCTTGCTCAACAATTTCTCCTTGGCTTAATACCACAATTTGATCGGCATCGACTATGGTCGATAACCTATGAGCCACCACTAGGCTAGTGTGCCCCTTAGCGACTTCCCGCAGTGCCGACAAAATAGCTTGCTCGGAGCGACTATCGAGTGAGGATGTCGCCTCATCAAACACCAGCACGGGCGAGCCCTTCAAAATGGCCCTTGCTATCGCGACCCGCTGTTTTTCTCCGCCAGAGAGTTTTAAGCCGCGCTCACCCACCTTTGTGTCCCAACCAAGGGCAAGTGATGCAATAAATTGCTCTAAGTGCGCTAATTTAATAGCATTACGCACCTCTTCATCAGTCGCGTCTGGGCGACCATAACGTATGTTTTCGACTAATGAATCGTTAAACAACACGGTATCCTGCGGCACTATGGCGATGGCACGCCGCAGCGCATCTTGGGTGAGATGGCGGATATCTTGTCCATCGATTTTAATCGCACCTTGGTCTACATCGTAAAATCGAAATAGCAGTTTAATCAGGGTCGATTTACCTGCACCACTATCACCTACAACAGCCACCTTTTTACCGGCTTCAACCTTAAAGCTTACGTCCCGCAGAATTTGCCGCTCATCGTAGCTAAAATTAACATTTTCAAATATCAACTCACCCTTAGTGGGTTGAAAATCGAGTGCTTGGGGTAAGTCGACTATCATAGGATGTTTATCGAGTAGGCTAAACATGCGCTCAATATTGGCTAACGCGCCGCGAATTTCGCGATACACAAAACCTAAGAAGTTAAGGGGTAAAAAGAGCTGCATCATAAACGCATTAATCAACACAAAATCACCTAAGGTCATATCGCCATAGGTGACTCTGTATGCCGCCAGCGCCATCATAGCCGTCATAGCCAAAGCGATAATCACAGCTTGTCCACCATTGAGCGCAAACAAAGATAAGCGGTTTTTACGTTTGGCGACTTCCCACTGTTCAAGCGCTTGGTCATAGCGCTGCGACTCATACTTTTCATTATTAAAATACTTTACCGTTTCATAGTTCAGCAAGCTGTCGATGGCGCGGGTATTCGATAACGAGTCAGCCTTGGCCGCATCACGAACATACTCAGTACGCCATTCGGTCGCGACCACAGAAAAAATAATATAAGCCAACACAGCAATAAAAGTGATTGCCGCAAATGCAATGCCGTAGTTATAGAAGAAAATGCCAATCACCATGACAATTTCGAGCAAGGTCGGCACTATGTTGAACACCATAAAACGCATGAGGAAACTCACGCCGCTGGTACCGCGTTCAATATCACGGGAGAGGCCGCCGGTTTTGCGCTCTAGATGAAAGTCGAGATCCAGTCGGTGTAAATGGTCGAATACCGCTAAGCCTAAACGGCGGATCGCCCGCTCTGTTACGCGGCCAAACAAGGTATCGCGGATCTCCCCCGTAATCGCCGTCAGTAAACGAATCGCACCATAGGCCAACACTAATCCTACGGGCACACTGAGGGCTTGCGCGGTTTTATCGGCATCTAAGGTGTCGACCAAATGCTTCAGAATAAAAGGCAGAGCCACGCTGGTCAGCTTAGCGATGATGAGGCATGACATCGCCAGCGCAATGCGGCCTTTGTATTCCAATAAGTAAGGCCAAAGCAGCTTCATAACGTGCCAGTTTAATTTATCGACTGGACCTTCAAAATATAACGTTGGGCGCATAAGACATAACCTTGAATAAGTTATGCCAATTGTAACAGTTCACACCGAACATAAGCTAAGCGAAACTAGCAAAGTCTGAATAAAATCAATCAGATTTTCCTGACAGACAAATAGACTTATTCACGACATACTCAGCTGCTATTTTGATTGCATTTAAAGTCAAAACATCATACTTACGCATTACACTGGCGTATTCACAATAAATGAATTTATACTGATTTGTGTTCAGGCATGTACCGTTTTGCTTAACCTCAGAGCCGTATGTAAGAGGATAAGAGTGCAATGGAAGAAGGCTTGGCACAAAGTTGCTGCTGTTGATTATTTTTGCAGTTTTGCCCAAAATGCCATGGAGGCGGTTATACAAATCAATAGAATTTGTTAACCTCTACGCGCTAGATTTTGCGATTCATACGCCGAAGTTCTAGCGAGAACATTAAGACAAACAAATTAAATTAAGATCAAAGGAAGCTTTATGTTGGATTCCGCTAAAGTTCAATACCCGCCATTACCACTGATCCAAACTTGGGTGTGGATGATGATCGAATCAGGCAATCCAGAGATACAAGATAAAGGTAGAAACAACCTTATTGCCGCCTTTGGTAGCTTAGCCAAAGCAAATGAATACATTGTTGAAATAAGCAATAAATAGATAAAACAAAGGCGCCGGGATAGCGCCTTTGTTTTTACTTAACCCGCAATCGTTAACGGCTAACTCAGGTATAGTTGCGGTTTATGTTCGCTCGAGCAGATAATTAAACCTGACGGCGTTCGATAATGCTTTGATTCAAAATGGCTAACAGACGCTCGGTATCATCCCAACCAATACACGCATCGGTAATACTCTGCCCATAGCATAAATCTTGACCTTCAATAAGATCTTGACGACCTTCCACTAAATGGCTTTCTACCATAACACCAAAAATAGCAGTATTTCCCGCCGCCACTTGACCAGCGACATCTTCAGCAACCACTAACTGACGTTGATACTCTTTACTACTATTCGCATGGCTAAAGTCGATCATGATGTTGTCGGCAAGCTTTGCTTTTAACAATTGCTGGCTAATCTCAGTGACATGCGGCGCGCTATAATTGGGCTCGCGGCCCCCCCGTAAAATAATGTGGCAATCAGGATTGCCCTTAGTCGAAACGATCGCCGAATGGCCCAACTTAGTCACAGATAAAAAATGGTGTGGTGCATTGGCAGCACCTATCGCATCAATAGCAACTTTAATCGTGCCATCTGTACCATTTTTAAAGCCGACCGGACAAGAAAGACCCGAGGCTAACTCTCTGTGTACTTGAGATTCTGTCGTACGGGCGCCAATGGCTCCCCAGCACATTAAATCAGCCATATATTGTGGGGTGATCATGTCAAGAAACTCACCCGCGGTTGGCATACCGCTGTCGTTCAAATCCACTAATAATTTACGGGCGGTGCGTAAACCATCATTGAGTTTAAAGCTGTTATCCATGTAAGGATCGTTAATCAGCCCCTTCCAACCCACTGTGGTTCTTGGTTTTTCAAAATACACTCGCATCACAATTTCGAGTTGATCTTTATAACGTTCACGCAGTGAGACCAAACGCTGTCCATATTCCAACGCAGCTTTGGGATCGTGGATAGAACAAGGCCCAATCACCACTAATAGACGATCATCAGACTTAGCCAGAATATTATGGATACTATTACGCGCATTAAACACAGTCGCAGAGGCTTTTTCGGAAGCAGGAAATCGTTCAAGAATCGCGATAGGTGGAAGTAACTCTTTTACTTCTTTAATGCGAACGTCATCATTTTGGTAATACATAATTTTACTGCTCCAACGCTGGTGTTTTAGGCTATTTCTATCGCTGCGATAAGGGATCTCAACTGCAATACTGAGTTCAATTTATCGAGTCTCAGGCGCCAATGCAACCAAGTTGTCTCCATTTCAAAGAATCAAATATAACTTATTGTTTTAATATATTTAAAAAAAATAAAAATTCAAATATGCCAGCTAACTCACAGCCTTGATTAACAAAATCGAATACGGCGGATAAAAAGGAATAAACATATTTGCTGCAAGTGTATTTAGGTGCCCTATGTTAGCAAGCAAAGATGTTTACCCGTAATAAGCATAATTGATGGCCAGCGCTCTATAGAAAAGAGCGGGCAAATGCTAATGCTGTAACATGACTTGTAACTTGCTCTGATAGCGTTGACGCTCTGACTCATCTCGACTCAAAGCCAAAGCTTTATCCATATTCAGTTTGGCACGCTTTTCGTCCCCCAGCGCCCAGTAGGTTTTAGATAAACCGAAGAAGAACTCATGACGATAATCCGCTTTTGCCAACGCCCTTTGATACCAAGCCAAGGCCTCGTCGTATTGATGCTCATCATAGGCTTGCTGCCCCATGTCATAGTAATAATAGGGATTACGTATTCGCGCTAATTCAAGCACTTTATTAATTTCGGCCCATTCATCAAGCCGCCCCTGCTCCCCTAAAATCAAGGCTAAGTTATAAAGCGTTGTCAGATTTTTCGCATTAAACTTGAGTGCATAGCGATAAACCTGTTCGGCCCGCTTTTCATCACCTTTATGCCGGTAAATAATGGCGAGCGTGTTGAGTGAAGGAACAAACTGGCCGACTTTTAAACCCGCTTTAATCAAGGCATAGGCCCTGTCTAAATCACCGTTCACCAAAGACTCTGCGGCCATATTGTTGTAAAACATGCTGACTAAGGTCTGCCGATCCACTTGGGTTTTACCGTATCCCCGTAGAGCTCGCTCTGGCATAAAGTCCACTAAAACTGCGGTAGATGACACATAAACTGAATGTGCGTTTTCAGGTGGAAGTAAGCGTAAATTCACATGCCCATTGATTAAATAGAAATCACCTTGCTTATCCCATACGGGTTCTATCGCGATATCTTGATACTCAGCACTCACATTCAATATGTCCGCTAACGCAGAAGTCATGACCACTAAAGACATGCAATTACCCGCCCTTTGGGCATAGGTTTCACGGGCAATTTGGGTCAGATTATCTTGATATCGAAAATCAATGTTAGCGCTATTGGTTTGACTCGCATTGATATAACTAGCTAACCACTCGTTGGCTAACATTTTGTTATTATGTGAAAAAGTGTATATCCCATAGCGACGTTTTACGTCTGTCACTACCTCGGGTGGCAGATAAAAAATATCCACAACAGAAGGAATATCGGCCACAGGGGTAAACAGTGAATCGGCAAGTAACGACTCAAGATCCGACGGATTAGGCTCAATGGTCGTCGAGCTACAAGCAAACAATTGACTGAATACAACGCTCAAGATCGTACTCAAGTATACGGCTCGGAATAGTTTCGACATACGCCCTCCCACACCATTAGCTCCTATTTGAGCTTATTACAAATGGCGAAAAAGACGACATAAAATGGTTACAAAAAATGATAATCGCGATCGATTGAAAATAATCGCAAATAATTTAATGAATTAACTATTGTGAAGGTCGGTCAACTTCTATGTATAACTCACGCTGCTGATAATGATACGGCCGATAGTTATGCTCTCCACAGGTAAAATGTCGATAGGGTTTCATGACCGTAACGCAACCTGAGGGTAAAGCCTGCAGAATTTGGATTTGCTGCTGGCGACGAAGCGACTCCTGCCATTCAAAATCCTTGAGCACTTGATCACGCACGGCAAAGGCATCGACAGGCTCACTTGAGCGATTAACGATCACTTCTCCTGCAAAGGCAGAAACCGATATCCAGCCAGAAATGACGATAAGACTTAGTCGCGAAAATTGACCTATTGTTTTTATATTCAAGCTCATAGAACACTCCTTAATTTATGCAAGAAAACAGAATTGCTCAGTAATTAAGCTTATGACCCTGTGCTAAAACTTCAATCACAGTGATTACCCATAAAAAAGCAGAGCCTAGGCTCTGCTTCACTATCCCTCGCTCCAAGCTAAGCATCAAGGTGAATCACGCATTAATGTGCAAGTTTAATCAGCCCGCATTTTTGACCGTAACAAACTCAGGATAGGCATCAATACCGCAGTCAGAAGCATCCATACCGTTGTATTCTTCTTCCTCAGTAACACGGATCCCCATGGTTATCTTAATCACATACCAGACAGCAAATGATGAGCAGAATACCCAAGTGAAAATGATCGCTGCCCCCGTCAACTGTCCGGTAATAGTTGCATTGGCATTGGATAATGGCACACACATTAAGCCGAGGAAACCAGCCACACCGTGTACTGAAATCGCACCGACGGGATCGTCAATCTTAATGCGATCTAAGCCCACAATCGAGAACACCACCACACCGCCCGCCACTAAACCAATCACACCCGCCATTAACAATGAAGGCGAGAGAGGATCTGCCGTAATCGCCACTAATCCAGCCAAAATACCGTTAAGGATCATGGTCAAATCCGCTTTACCCCAAATCATCTTACACACGATAAGAGCTGAGATGGCACCAAAAGCCGCTGCAGTATTAGTATTCACAAACACTTTCGCCACTGAGCTTGCATTCGCCGCATCCGACACCATTAATTGCGATCCGCCGTTAAAGCCAAACCAGCCCATCCACAGAATAAACATACCTAAGGTTGCCATTGGCAAGTTAGAGCCTGGAATAGGATTCACTTGGCCGTTAGGCCCGTATTTACCCTTACGCGCACCGAGCAATATTACGCCAGCAATCGCCGCGGTCGCCCCCGTCATATGCACAATACCGCTACCGGCAAAGTCTACAAAGCCCAGTTTAGCGATAAAACCTTGGCCCCAAGTCCAATAACCTTCTACTGGATAGATAACCGCTGTCATCACCACAGAGAAGAACAAGAAAGCCCACAACTTCATCCGTTCCGCCACAGCACCAGAGACAATTGACATCGCCGTTGCCACAAATACAACTTGGAAGAAGAAGTCAGATTCTAATGCATGGCTCGCATCTGCTGATTGCGAACCAATTAAGGTGCCAATTGACGGTAACCAGCCACCTTCAGTGTTATCCACATACATGATGTTGTAGCCAACCAACAGATACATCACACAGGCAATCGCGTACAGCACAACGTTCTTAGTTAAAATTTCAGTGGTATTTTTAGAGCGAACTAAACCCGCTTCTAACATAGCGAATCCCGCCGCCATCCACATGACTAAAGCGCCAGAAATCAAAAAGTAAAAGGTATCGAGTGCAAAGCGTAGTTCAGTGACTGTGCCGCCTAATTTCGTTAATTCTTCCATTGTCAGCCCCTTATAGCGCTTCAGTATCAAGTTCACCCGTACGGATACGGATAGCATGTTCTAAATCAACGACGAAGATCTTACCGTCACCAATTTTCCCCGTATGGGCCGCAGTGGTAATGGCTTCAATCAACATGTCGAGATTTTCAGCCTTAGTGGCAATTTCTAGTTTTACTTTTGGCAAAAAATCCACCTGATACTCGGCGCCGCGATACAACTCTGTATGCCCTTTCTGACGGCCAAAACCTTTCACTTCGGTCACCGTCATGCCCTCAATACCAATTCCGGCGATAGCTTCACGGACATCATCCAACTTAAACGGCTTGATGATAGCGCTGACTAGTTTCATCCTGACCTCCAAAAAAACGCGATTGTTATTAACTTGTATCAAAGGTAATTCAATCATTAGGCCAACAATTTAATCCATTGATTATTATTGATTTAAATTGTTTAACACTATTTTTTAAGGTTAAAAATGCACCATAATCGAGCACTAACTGGTGCGATGCACTCTTTTAGTGAGCAGTTTAAGTGCGACAGCTATTCGACCTTAGGCCTATTGGTAACAAGGTTAAATTAGGGTCTACTGGGGGAAGCGTAAATCGAGATGAAATCTGAGCATCACAACACAAGCTCTTAGACAAAAGCGAAGATCATCACTAAGACAATCATCAAGCGCAGAAGGAAGGCCCGATGTTAAAACCAGAAGAATGTGTTCTCGTTATCGTCGATGTGCAAGGAAAACTTGCACAAATCATGGATAACAGTGACAAGCTGCATCAACAACTACAGACCTTAATCCAAGGCGCACAATTATTTGAAATTCCCATACTCTGGTTAGAACAGCTACCCGATAAACTCGGAGCAACTAGCCCTGAGCTGCAAACCTTACTTGCGAAAACCAGCTCACCCATTGCTAAGCAGCATTTTAGCGGCTGGCACTGTGACACGTTTGCAAAGGCATTAACTAAGACGAATCGCAAACACGTCATACTCGCGGGTATTGAAACCCATGTGTGTGTTTACCAAACCTGTTGTGACCTTATCGAACAGCAATATTCGGTGCATTTAGTCGCCGATTGCGTATCGTCACGCAGTGCTGAGAATAAACAACTCGGGATCCAAATGATGACGGCCAGAGGCGCCCTATTAACTAACGTGGAATCGCTATTATTTGAATTACAACATCAAGCCCAAGGCGAGCGGTTTAGGGCGTTATTAAAACTGATCAAATAACGATTTAGCCCGTGGTATTTGCCAGCATGATCAGCGCCTGACATTACTCGATATTTTTTTCCATAAAAAAGCCCCCGCTGAGTCAGCGAGGGCTTTTGTTTGCATGAGGGGTTAGCTCATATCGAAAACTCAACCGCGATTGATTAAAACCTACTTATAAGTGGCTTCGCGTTTTTTCGCTTCTTCATCCCACTTAGGTAACATGTCTTTCTTGAATGCTTCTTTCTCAGCATTCATCTTTTTCATGTCCATACCTAAGGCCGCTTGTGCTTTAGCTTTAGTAGAGATATCAGGAATCGCAACAGGATCTGTGATGCCTTTTTTACCGAGTAATTGCGCTAACTTCACACGAGCATCAGCAGCTTTACTTACCGAAGTTCCCAGAATACGCAATGCTTCATCCGGTGCGTGAGCTGCAACACCATGGGAAGCAATCGCTAAATCCCAACGCCATTGTGAGTGGCGAATATCTGTCAGTATGGGTTTCATTTCTTCTTCAGTTGCGCCAGCTTTCCACGCAGCCTCTGCTTCAAAGTGTGCTTTGACTAATTGCTCTTCCGCTTTCAACTTCATTTCTTTGACTTTGGCTTTACGCTCATTAGTCACGCCAACCAAAAACTCTTTAGTCTGGCTATGGCAAGTTGCACAGGTTTCTTCAAAACGGTCGAATGGATTGCCCACTTTATGATCGGTAAACTTCTTACCTTCAGCACTGGTCACTTTTGGCATGTGACAGTCAACGCAACTCACATTATTCATGCCGTGAATACCCATTTTCCACGTTTCATACTCTGGATGCTGGGCTTTTAACATTGGTGTCTTAGAAAGGGCGTGTGTCCAATCAGAAAATTGGATTGAGTCATAGTAGACTTCCATTTTTTCAACTGTTGTACCCATATCCCAAGGGAATTTAACAAAATTCTTTTTGTCGTCAGTTTTCTCAAAATAATACTCAACGTGGCACTGAGCACATACCATTGATTCTTTATCTTGTTTAGACGCTTTGCTAAAAGGTGTACCTATAGCTTCAAAAGCACGGTCTGCATAAGGGCGTGAAATACGTAACTTTGGAGAGCTTTTTTCATGGCAATCACCACAACCAATGGTATTTGTCACTTCAGGGCCACCCTTTGACCACTTACCTTTGAAGTAACCATCTTCGCCTTGCTCTTCAATCAAGCGAGGTACATCAGGGCTCTTACAGCTCCAACATGCCATAGGCAATGGACCATCTTCCGCATTTTTCGGCGCACCAGTACGTAGGGTATTACGCACGTCGGTCACGGCATACATATGGCCGCGAGGAGCGTTGTAATCTTTTGCGAATGCATAGCCAGCCCACAGGATCACCATATTAGGATCCTGCCCAATCGCATCGACAAGTTCTTCACTCTTTGCGGTATCATGCCAGCTATTATATTGATTCTTAAATTTATCTTTATAAACTTCGTTGCGAGGCTCTGTTTTATCACTCGCCATTGCGCCCGCTGCCATGAAGCTGGCGGCAACCAGTGCACTCAGTGCAAAGGACTTACCTGTCATCTTCTTCATCATCTCATCTCCGTGTTGCATTATTGTTGTAAATCACGACATCTCCATGGTCAAACTTAGTGATTAAACCCTGCTAAAAATATACCTCTTAGGGGGTATCTAGGTTGAAGTTTGCGCTAGATCAAAATGTAAAGGTGTTGTTGTTCACATTTCTATACTTTTGTTAATGTATTACATTATTTTCTAATGTAAAAACCACTGCAAAGTGCCATAACAGCGGCCATCAAAATGAACAGCGGATTAATGAAACGAGGTAGTCTCACCTCAAAAATCTTAGGATTAATGTTAGTACTTATTCTGCTCTCTAGTAGTTTATCGACTTTTGCTATCATCAATTTGTCCTACAGCTTAGGCGACGCCAAGGCGATTAATGCCTCAGGGTCGCTGAGGATGCAAAGCTATCGGTTAATGTTTTACGCCAACTCAGGCAGTGATGCTGCGCAGGATAAAATCACCGAATTCGAAAATACGCTCTATTCCGACACATTAAAGCCCTCGGAAAGTTGGTTTAGTCCGCCAGAAATTGCCGCTCAATATCAGCTTGTCATCGATAAATGGCTGGTGATGAAACACTACATAGAACAAGAAAACTCCCGCGATTATGTCGCCTCACTGAAGGACTTTGTTGATACCATTGATTTACTGGTGCTTGAGATGGAGCACTACGCCGCCTTTAAACTCAGGCTCCTTGCCGCCAGCCAAATATTAGGCTTAGGCGTCATGCTCATTATCGCTTTTGTGGCCGTGCGTTTTACAAAGAAGAAAGTAGTGATCCCACTGCAAAAACTGATGGAATCGGCCAACACGATTTCTAAGGGTAATTTTGAAATTGAAATGCCCGAGACCGAATATATTGAACTCACAGCGCTGACCCATGCCCTACAAAAAACGGCTAAGGAACTCGCGACGCTTTATGGCAACTTAGAATCGCAGGTAGCAGAAAAAACCTTAGCACTGACAAGGGCCAACAACGAGCTGGCATTCTTATATGATAACCTACTGACATTAAACGCAAATAAACTCGATTATAAGGCTCTCAAGGCGGCGCTGAATCAGTTAAAAGGCTATGAATCACTCGACTACCTAAGACTCATCATTCAATACCCAGAGCAAGAGCTTGAAGTGATTGAGGCCGATGGCGGTTGGCCAGATATGACTCAAGAGAGCACCCGTTTCCCACTGCAATTTGAGCAGGCTAATTTAGGCTATTTAGAGTTAATTGCCGACCAAACACCCAATATCGCCTTGTTTAACAATTTCGCAATTATGCTGACGCGCTCAATCGTGATCCACAATGCCACAGAGCAAAGACAGCAACTGGCGCTAATGGAGGAACGTGGCGTGATTGCCCGGGAGCTGCACGACTCTTTAGGTCAAGTGCTATCTTTCCTAAAAATCCAAATTAGCTTATTACGCAAAAACTTAGATTGCAGTTGCCGCAGCCCGATCGTTGAAGCGCAGTTAACCGAAATCAACGAAGGTGTAAGCACTGCCTACGTGCAGCTCAGGGAGTTACTATCCACCTTTAGGCTCACAATTAAAGAGCCCGATCTAAAAAGTGCTTTAGAGGCTATGCTTGAGCAACTCAGGACAAAGACGAATATAAAGATAACCTTAGACTATAAACTTGCGCCACAATGGCTAGAGGCAAAGCAGCACATCCACATACTGCAGATCACACGAGAAGCGACGTTAAACGCCATCAAACATGCTGAGGCCAGCCTCATTAACATCCATTGCTATAAGGATGACGAGGGTATGGTCAATATTGATGTTTGTGATAACGGCATAGGTATTGGACATTTAAAAGAACGAGATCAACATTTTGGCATAGGTATAATGCATGAACGAGCCAGTAAGCTTTCAGGTAAAGTCGAGTTCAGCGACAATGATTTAAAGAGATTTAAACCTGCTATGGCAACCACGACTGAGCAAGGATGCAATGCACAAGACGACGCACTCAAACCTAACAGCCCATTAAACCTTGTGCAGCACAGCAAGGAGTCAAGTGGCACTAGAGTGACGCTTATTTTCCCATCTCAACAGGAGCCTTCAAATGGGTAAACCTTATTCCGTACTGGTGGTCGATGACCATCCCCTCTTGCGCAAAGGCATCTGCCAGCTCATCGCTTCAGATCCTGACTTCAGCCTATTTGGCGAAGCCGGTAGTGGTTTAGACGCATTAACCGCAGTGGTCACCGATGAACCCGACATCATATTGCTCGATCTGAATATGAAAGGCATGACAGGCTTAGATACCCTCAACGCCATGCGCCAAGAAGGTGTTACCTCACGCATAGTAATTCTCACCGTTTCCGATGCAAAACAGGATGTTATCCGTTTACTTCGCGCTGGAGCCGACGGCTATTTGCTCAAAGATACTGAGCCAGATTTGCTGCTCGAAAAACTCAAGAATGCCATGCTTGGCCACAGGGTGATCAGCGATGAAGTCGAGGAATACCTTTACGAACTTAAAGATGCGACCGATGAACAAGAATGGATTTCGAGCCTAACACCAAGGGAGCTGCAAATTCTACAGCAACTGGCGGAAGGCTTAAGTAATCGCATGATTTCAGAGCATTTACACATTAGTGAAGGCACAGTTAAAGTGCACGTAAAAAACCTACTGCGTAAAGCCAATGCTAAATCGAGAACCGAAATGGCGGTGCGCTATCTGAATCATTAAAGATACGAAAATGAGCTTGGTATAGCGCAAACAATAAAGGCAATCCCATGATTGCCTTTATGTTTTTATCAAATAGAGATTAAATAAATGATTACAAACCTTTCTCAATAAATTGCTGCCAACTCAATAGCGCCTGCTCAAAATCCTCTAGGCCACAATAAGCTTCTGACTCAGCATCATAGAGTGACATAGCCTCTTCCAATTCATATTCTTGTTCAAAGCCTAAAGTATTGGCAAAGACTCGCGCCTGTTCACGCTCTAACTCTAAGGTAAAATCATTACCAACAAGACGCCATGAACCTCGTTTATCGGCTTGAATTTCTTTTATCACACCCAACACTTGCTGAATTTTAGCTAACTCAATCCCTAATTCTTCCGTAAACCATTGCCCAAGCACTTCATGATCCATGCTAAAGCTAGCCAAAAAAGTGCCAGTTAAACTGTTACGCCGAAATTCGTATTCCATTTTATTGTCTCTTTGATCTAAGCCTACTAATGCTAATTTTAACCTATCCTTGGCTAAGTTGCTTGCATCAGTCAGCACATCAAATTTATGTCAATTTACGTTTGTCTCATGTCGTTAAGCATAAGTCCTGACTTCATTTTCATGGCAAAATCAGTTAGTTTGTTTGGATGATTTTGAAAGTTAAATGGAATGCGATATGCACGAAGGATTTATCTACAGTTTAGTGCTCAGCGGCGCCCAAGCGGGTTCCACCTTGAGCCTAGAACAGATCGAAAAATGGGATCCTCAAGATGGCCTACTCTGGTTACACCTTCGCTATCGTAATAAAAAGGCACGCCACTGGATACTCAATAGCGGCCTGCCGAAGGTCGAAAGTGATGCCCTACTCGCCCAAGACACTCGCCCCCGCGCTGTGATTACAGGTGAAGGCATATTACTCGCATTACGCGGCGTTAACCTCAACCCCAATTCTGCTCCCGAAGACATGGTGGCAGTGCGTATCTATGCCGATAAACAGCGGATCATTTCCACCTGCGATCGCGAGTTACAGTCGGTCAAAGATGTCGCCGAGCTGATCCTTGAGGGAAATGGGCCTACAACTACGGGGGACTTTATCGTCGCAATCTGCGAACGACTGACCAATCGTAAAGTCGAGTTTATTGATAAATTGGAAGAACAGCTCTCTGATTTAGAAGAGCTAGTCGTCTCAGGCAATGTGAAAGACTTACGTACCGATATCGCCGAACTGCGCCGTCAAACTGTAGCCATTCGCCGCTATTTAGCCCCACAGCGCGAAGCATTCTCGAAAATGATTTCCGAGCAATTCAGTCTATTTAAAGATACCGAGCGACTCAAGCTGAGGGAAACAAACGATAAACTTATCCGCACCATTGAAGATCTCGATGCCCTGCGCGATAGAGCCAATGTGACTCAAGAAGAATTACTCAGTCAGCAGTCGGAGCAACTCAACAAACGCTTATACTTCTTATCCTTAGTGTCAGCAATTTTCTTACCGTTGGGCTTTTTAACAGGCTTACTTGGGGTCAATATTGGTGGGATACCGGGTGCGGATAACACTTGGGCCTTCGCCACCTTCTGCGGCATATTAATCTCACTCGTCGCCCTGCAAATGGCGCTGTTTTATCGATTCAAGTGGTTATAGCCACCTTAAAACAACGCCAATCCTAATCGATTGGCTTTGTTTTCTCTCAGTCCCATAAGCTAATTATTATGGGCTAATGCTTACGAGCTAATTTTTATGATTTAGGCTGGAATGTCGGCAACTCAAACACATTGGTCATCACTTTATAAAGCTCAGTCCCTTGGTGCACCGACGCCGAAGCAAAGTGCAGAATCGGCACACAGTCCTGCGGTAAACTTAAGGTCTTTAGTTCATCCGCCGTGCCGTATAAATCCATACGCAGCAAATTCACTAAGGGTTTGCCGGCGGTTAATGGCTCGCCCACAGGCGCGAGGTATTCCACTAAACCCGCGCTCGGAGCGTGATACTTTTTATAGTCTTTAAGGTAACAACCAAAACGGCGCATTTTAGCAGGTGCAACGGTTTCAGCGATCACGCCTCGGTGGCTTAAATATGCCAAAATCCCTTGTGCATCAACCCGTGCATCCTCAAGACAGACGCGCTCTTGGCTCGCCAATTCCAAGGTTAACGCTGACACTGCAACTCCTAAATCGCGCCCTTGAGATTTTGCAAAATCACTCAATTGCCACCAAGGACAAAACGCAGCCTCATCCATGGCGCCACCAAAGGCATTGGGGATAATGAGCGTATAAGGGATCGACAAAAACTGCGCAGCAGCTAAGTCATATTCGGGACAATACAAATGTTTACAGGATTTAGGACCCGTATGCAGATCGAGCACTATATCCGCGCCATGGGCCATAATCTGCAGATTAACCGCGAGCCTATGGCCAGTAGTAATGCCCCATTCATGACGCAATTTTTGCTGACAGGCTTCAACCAAAGTACTGCGATAGGCTTGGAGCAGCTCGCTATCACTCAGCTTGGCATGTTCCCCATACCAAGTCGGTAAATCGATTGCATGATTCAAATACTCACGATTCCAATTCGCGCCCGTAATAGGATCAAATCGGCCAAGGGTAAACTCACCACTTTTTTGGTTGATCCCGAGTGGATTGGCCAATGGCACTAAGGTGATTTCGCCGCGGATGTCACAGTGTTCAAGCTGCTTCATCAACTGATAAATCACCGCATTACCTTGTACTTCAGCACCGTGGACATTGGCCTGAATATACACTTTGGGGCCAGTCGCCTTATCATCACTCGGTTTGAAATGGTAGATAGGCAAAGTAAGTGCTTGCCCTGCGGCAAGCTCCCCGATTTGCAGAGACGATGTTGTCGGCAACATACTAAACGCCTTCGAACAGATTTTGATGCAGCGATTTAACCACTTGCGCCGCTTCCGATTCTGCCACTAACACACACAGATTATGTGGGCTGGCACCTTGGCAAATCATCCGCACATTGTGTGGTTCTAACACTTCAAATACACGGCGACAAATACCAGGCGTCGTCGCAATGCGATTACCGATAATAGCCACTAAGGCCAATCCATCTTCAACTCGCACACGACAATGCTGTGATAATTCTTGCAGCAATGCCTCACTCAACAGACCTTGACCACTCGAATCTGAACCAGTTTTATCGAGGGTTAGAGACACATTCACTTCTGATGTGGTAATCAAATCCACACTGATCTTATGTCGCGCTAATGTCGCAAAGGTTTCCGCTAAAAAGCCCTGAGCATGCAACATTTGCAAGCTGTGAAGATTTAATAGGGTTTGATCGCGGCGCAAAGCCACAGCGCGGAATACGGGCGCATCTTCCACTTGATGACGGATCCAAGTTCCGCCCTTTTCAGGCTCTTTACTTGAACCCACAAACACTTGAATTTGCTGACGAACGGCAGGAAGAATAGTCGCTGGATGCAATACCTTGGCACCAAAGGTCGCCATCTCGGCAGCCTCATTGAAACTGATCTCTGCAATTGGAAAGGCATTGGGCGCCAAACGAGGATCCGTTGTATAAATTCCCGCGACATCGGTCCAAATCTCTACCGCTGAGGCGCGTAACGCTTCAGCTAACAGTGCAGCAGAATAGTCACTACCACCACGACCTAACGTTGTTGTTTGTCCCGCTTCATCGGCACCGATAAAGCCTTGCGTGACAATCACTTGTTCAGCTAACAGTGGCTGTAGATAATCACGAGCTAGAGTCGCAATCTGCTCGACCTGAGGTTCAGCGCGGCCAAAGTGGCTGTCAGTACGTAACACTCGGCGCACATCGAAGGCACTTGAGTTAACACCTTTCTCGCGGATCACCGCCGAAAACAACGCCGAAGAACATTGCTCACCGAGGGACAACAACTCATCCATAGTCGCTTTGCTGCGTTGTGATGCGAGCGCTTCACTCAATACTGACATGCGACTCAATA
Source organism: Shewanella sp. DC2-4 (assembly GCF_013248875.1). Taxonomy (NCBI): domain Bacteria; kingdom Pseudomonadati; phylum Pseudomonadota; class Gammaproteobacteria; order Alteromonadales; family Shewanellaceae; genus Shewanella; species Shewanella sp. DC2-4. The sequence goes on from NZ_JABRVR010000002.1 coordinate 4,051,796, forward strand.
ATTTATCTAATGCGGCGGCCACATCGTTAGGACGACCGAGCTTATCTAAAATCGCATATTGAATTTGGGCAATTTGTTTTAATCGCTGTAATCGGCCATCGTCGTTGATCGATTCTTGGGTCAATTCTACTAGTAGATTTGTCACGCCGCTCGAAGCGCTGACCACGACTAAACGACAATGAGGATTAGCTAACACTATGTCGGCACAGCGATTCATAGCGTTATAGTCGGCGACTGAGGTGCCACCAAATTTTGCGACAACAAGGGACATTAGCGCACCTCCGTAAAACACGTAGGGCAACAAATAAATGCAGATTGAATAAGATATTGATTAACTAACATGATCACACTCCGAACTGACTTCGTTCGAAGAGCCTGGTGCTCAATGATAACGCACCCCAAAAGAAGGGAAACAGCAATCGTCACCAGAAGCTCTCCACCAATTACAGGTGACAATCGTCAGGATTCAGCCTGAGCGACCGACATAAACATGCAGCAACCATATCTATGCCTCGGCGTTAATCTCCCTCATCAGTCATCGCTGGAGTTTGTGCTCCTCTGACCGACTACCTAGTTAACGCTCCTCTTCTGTTCCTTTCCTAGGAAAGGGACGAAAAAAGTAGCAATAAACCCCTAATGAAGTCAATGCTAATTTCATAACAAATGAACAATTTAAATAAAATCTTTTGAAAACAACTAAATGTTCAAATCGGGTAGCTCGTATACCAGCTGCACATAATCTCTAAATTTGCCTAAACACACTTCATCATGTCCATCCAAGGTGCAAGGCACTAAGCTCACATCCCCTTGTTCGACAACATAAATCGCATATTGATTAAATTTCTTACCCAATTGCAATGCCATCGTTCTATCGATAAACACGGCCCAACTTTTTTCCATGTGGGATAAATCCGGTGCTGCGCCCACTAAAGCACGATAAGGGCTACCGAGTAATTCAATTTCACGAAGAAGTTGGCGATCGAGTAAACGGTTTTGGCTAGGAGAGAGAAGCTTTGAAGCGGGATTATGAGCGGTAATAACAGCAAAGGAAAAATCACAGGATAATGCTTGAGTCAGCAAAAACAACGGCGCTTGGTAACATTGCCACAAATTTTGAGTCGTATTGTCCATTGGTAGTCTAGTCGAAAAATGAACCCAAGCTAGTGTAGCAGAGTGATTGTAAAATCCAAAGAGGCGTGAACTGGCTCACAGGAATAAGAAATACATTAGTTATACTAATCAATAGCTAAAGTAAATATCATGGTAAAAAACCCTGCTCACCTAAAATTTGTTAACATTTCATTTGTTAACAAATGACTAAAACGAGTACAATGTACGTACTGGTGAGTTGAAACAGATTGAGCAAGATGCTTATCGTTCAATACAGTTTGTTACATATATCGCTTAAAGTAACGTGAACTGACCGGGCATCTGTTTAAAATCTGTTCTACATTTGATTTGTCTTTTAAACATTTAAAAAAAACAATAGTTAAGGAACTTATTCTAACTATTGCTTATCGAAGTTGGTACTGATTACGTTTTCTCGTATTACACTTAAACGTGCACTTAATCTACATCCAGATATAGATGTCACCGTAAAGATTTTCCTTTTGAGCACAAAGCAGTTCAAGGAAGTATCAACGCTTTTATGAATATAAGAGCCCGAAGTAAGTTGCTCTTATTGGTTAGTATAAACTGATTAAAATTTAGGTAAATAATATGCAAAATCCGCACATTCTGATCGTTGAAGATGAAGCCGTTACCCGTAACACGCTGAGAAGTATTTTCGAGGCAGAAGGGTATGTGGTAACTGAGGCCAATGATGGCGCAGAAATGCATAAGGCTATGCAGGAAAACAAAATTAACTTGGTCGTTATGGACATTAACTTGCCAGGTAAGAATGGTCTATTGTTGGCACGTGAACTACGTGAAATCAACAACATCGGTCTTATCTTCCTGACAGGTCGTGACAACGAAGTCGACAAAATTCTTGGACTTGAAATTGGCGCGGACGATTATATTACCAAGCCGTTCAACCCACGTGAATTAACGATTCGTGCTCGTAACCTTCTGACTCGTGTCAACAGCGCTGGCGCTGAAGTCGAAGAAAAGAGCTCAGTAGAATACTACCGCTTCAATGATTGGAGCTTAGAGATCAACAGCCGTTCATTAGTGAGCCCACAGGGTGAATCTTACAAACTGCCACGTAGCGAGTTCCGCGCTATGCTGCACTTTGTTGAAAACCCAGGCAAAATTTTGACTCGTGCCGATCTACTGATGAAAATGACTGGCCGTGAACTTAAGCCACACGATCGTACTGTAGACGTGACTATCCGTCGTATCCGTAAGCATTTCGAAAGCTTGCCAGATACGCCAGAAATCATCGCGACTATTCACGGTGAAGGCTATCGTTTTTGCGGTAACTTAGAAGGCTAATCACCCGCTAAGCGACATCCGCATTAATTGGTTTGATAAGAATCGATTCACAAAAAACCAGATCCTAGGATCTGGTTTTTTTATGCCTACTATTTGGCGTTTTTCAACTGCCTATCTAGGAAATCGGCCAGTGAGCGATATAAGTGATTACGCACTTTCTCGCCACGCATCGAATGTTTAGATCCAGGATAATCGATCATCTGGAATAATTTCCCTTCATCCTGCAGCGCCTTATAAACCCGAGTGCTGTTTTCAAACAAGACGTTATCATCGGCCATACCGTGATACATCAACAGACCCGATTGATAGTTTTTCACATAGGGAAACACGCTGCTGGCTTCATAACCCTTTCCATTCCCCTCAGGATGGGCTAAGTAACGCTCAGTATAATGGGTGTCATATAAGCGCCAGTCGGTTACAGGCGCGCCCGAAATCGCGGCTTTAAAGTAATCTGGCGCCTTAAATAGACTCATCAAGGCCATGTAACCACCGTAGCTGTGGCCGTAAATTGCTACATTATCGGCATCGACAAATGGCAGACTCCGTAAATAGTCCACTCCCACTTTTTGATCCTTGACTTCAGCTTCGCCCAAGTGACGGTAAATCACTTGCTCAAACTTTGTGCCCCTGTGGGCGCTGCCGCGGTTATCCAACTGGAACACCACATAGCCTTGTTGCACCAGATACTGGGTAAAGTAGTCCTGCTCGCTCCAACTGTTGGTCACTAACTGTGCGTGCGGCCCACCGTAAACCCGCACTACGACAGGGTATTTCTTGCTCGCATCGAAGGGAACAGGTTTGAATAAACGGGTTTGTAACACTTGGCCATCTTCGGCTTTCAGTTCACCAAATTCAGGGATTTGCCACAGACCCGCATAGTCATATAAAGGATGGCCTTGCTTGACTTCATTTTGCTCAACCCAAGCCAGTTGTTGGCCCTTGTCACCGTGTAAACTGATCTGCGGTGGCTGAGATAAGCTATTGAAATAATCCAGATACACACTTTGATTGTCGGCAAACACAGGATCGTGCATGCCCGCTTGCTTGCTTACCCGCTCAACCTTGCCACCCGCTAAAGGCACGCGATAAAGTTGTTTCTCGATTGGCGTATCTTTGCGGCCAGTGAAATATACCCAACCTGCGGTTTCATCTATGTATTCCAACGCATCGACAGCCCACTCGCCCTGAGTCAATTGGGTTTTAAGTTTGCCTTTTAAGTCAAAAAGATACAGATGATTAAAGCCGTCACGCTCAGACGCCCAAATAAAGGCAGACTGCTGCTTTAAGAAGTGCAGATCGTTATTGAGGTTCACCCAAGCGTTACTGCGTTCTTTCACTAAGGTTTTTGGCTTAGTCAGTGAATCTAACGCCACCAGTTGCAAATCTAGCTTATGTTGATCGCGACTCTGCCACTGGAACGACAAATGTTTGCTATCGGGCAGCCAATCGACCCGCGGCAGGTAAATATCTTTGCTATTGTCTTCGCTGTTCTCTTCGCGCAGCTTCACCCAATTGATAGCCTTATCTTTTAACGTGACCACACCGAGGGCGATGTCGACATTGTTTTTGCCGGCATAGGGATAGCGCTGCTCAGTAAGTTTAATACCGTCAGCATAGATTTCGTTACGGGTTACTTGCTCGACACCGGACTCATCAATACGGGTAAAGGCGATGGCCGATTCATCGGGCGCCCACCAATAACCTGTCATGCGATCCATTTCCTCCTGAGCGACAAACTCGGCCATGGCATTTTTAATCGCCCCGCCGCCATCGCTCGTCATAGCTTGGCGTTTTTTGGTCGCCAGATCTAACACATACAGATTTTGATCCCGCACGAAAGACACAAAATGTCCCTTGGGCGATAGGCGCGCATCTGTGGCAAACCCTTCGCCAATGGGAAGTTGGCTGACACTGTTATCCACTAATGAGAAATAATACAGATTACCAGCAGCCGGAATTAATAGCGCTTGGCTATCATCGGCCCAGAAGTACTCCATAATGCCTTCGCCATAAATACGTTGGCGTTCGCGGCGGGCCTTTTCTTCATCGGATAATTCATTGCTTGCCAACTTATCGGCATTGAGCAATAGGCTAGATTTGCCCGTCTTTACATCCATCTGCCAGAGATCATAAAAGTTTTGATTGTCTTTACGGCCCGCAAGATAAGTGACACGCTGACCATCGGGTGACAATTTCAAACCTCGAGGACTGGTGCCCGCTAATGCGGGCGAGGCATTCATTCGCTCAATCGTCAGTGGCAGTTTGCCGCCTTCCATTGCATAAGCTGGGGTAATTGAAAACATAGCTGTCGACATCATGGCCATTTGGCTCGCTATCAGTAGGGGAACGGCGCGCACCTTAAGTGAGCACGCAGGGAACCAAGTTAACCTATTTTTAATCATTATTATTCCTTGGAAACATAATCGCCTAAGATGTCAGCGATTAAAAACAAGCCGACATTGTGCCAGAGGCCGCCTATAAATAGAAAGAGCATGCAATATGCCGATACAAATTAGGCCCTTGCGCCAAGCTCAATCCAAATAATCCCTAAAAGCCTTAATATTCGCTAAAAGCATCAGCAACATCGCTGAAATTGTCGACTAACTGAGTTATCATTCGCGGCAAATAACGAAATTGACCTCATTGTTGAACCTCTAAAGGACATAACATGCAGACTCTTGCCCAGCACCTGACCTCACAGGCAGTGAACGACTCCCTCTCCCACCTAATTTTAACCTTAGCCGACACCTCAAAAGCCATTAGCCATGCCGTTCGCCACGGTGCACTTGCGGGCGTGTTAGGCGCGACTGAGCAAGAAAACGTCCAAGGTGAAACCCAGAAAAAACTGGATATCATCACCAACGACATGCTCAAAGATGCATTAAAAGCTGACGGTACAGTGCGCGGTTTGGCGTCGGAAGAAGAAGATCATGTGGTTGAAGTCAGCCGAAATGGTCAATATCTGGTGTGTTTCGATCCACTTGATGGTTCATCTAATATCGATATTAACTCATTAGTCGGCACCATTTTCTCCGTCCTGCCCGCCCCTGCTGGCGAGCTGACTGAAACTAGTTTTTTACAATCTGGCCGCGCACAATTAGCCGCAGGTTATGTACTTTATGGTCCATCAACCATGCTGGCATTAACCACAGGCCAAGGCGTGCAACTGTTTACTTTGCACCCCGCAACCAATGAGTTTTTACTGACTAACGCCGCCATGAGCATTAGCCCAGATACCCAAGAGTTTGCCATTAACATGTCGAACCAACGTTTTTGGGAAGCGCCAATGCAAACCTATATTGCCGATTTACTGCTCGGTAAAATTGGCCCACGCGAAAAATCATTCAACATGCGCTGGATTGCGGCCATGGTCGGCGATGTACACCGCGTGCTATCTCGCGGTGGTATTTTCACTTACCCAACCGACAATAAAGATCCTAAAAAACCATACAAACTGCGCTTGATGTACGAAGCCAACCCAATGGCATTCTTAGTCGAACAAGCTGGCGGTAAAGCCTCAACGGGTTACGAAACCATTTTGGATATTCAACCAACACAAATTCACCAACGTGTTGCCGTCATCCTAGGCAGCAGCAACGAAGTCGACGCTTGCCTGAGCTACCACGGTATCGATTACAGCGAAGAACCAAGTCTGGACTAAGCAGAATCGCTTAGATTCTGATTTTCATGATGAAAGCCACTGATTACAGTGGCTTTTTTGTTATTTATACGGCCTTGCGGCCGAGAAGGTCGTGGGGCTTCACCCCACACCCGACCAAGGAGGACTGCTCGTCCTATCCTCCTTGGATGCTCCATGACGTCCCCAACGGAGTTGAAAGCCCCTTGTGCTCATTGCCAAATCTGCTATCGCTTCCGAAGGATGCGTCCCTGCACCTGCGAAAGCTAGCTCGGCATCCATGCCGAGACTCACGCAATTTGTCTATTCGCCCTGCGGCAACTCCGAGGGGATAGTGTATTCCTCAGACACTGGAGTTATTGGAAAGTAATCAAGGCATAAAAATGAAGCCTATTTGCTCTTTGGCCTTTAATAAAGAGTCTTCAATGCCCTTCTGCAACTTCGCAGGGAAAGATGAACTTCTGCAATCTCAGAGTTAGCTGTTAATCCCAAAAGATTGGTTCCTGAACCATCTTTTTTAATCCAGCTAAACCCTGTGTATATCTGATAGTCAATAATGACACTCCCAGCGTTAATGATTAGCTATTTTTGTCTTTATCTTTGAACTGCAAAGTGGGTATTATGAGGCTGATTATTATCAAGTTATGAATGGATGCTGTTGATAAATGATTCTAAAAACCAAATCACTTCAAAATACCCAAACACCACAAACGATTGCGGGTCAAAAACAAGAACAGGATGTTGCCTTCTATTTACGCCGCGCCTTCAAAGATCATCCAGAAGTGTTAGTCATCAATGATTTTCGATTCACCTTTAACGGCGAAACCGCGCAAATTGATCACTTAATTATCTATACCTACGGTTTTGTATTAATTGAATCTAAAAGCATAAAAGGCCATGTAGAAGTCAACCAGCAGGGTGAATGGACTCGCAGCCACGGCAATCACTGGTTTGGCATGCCCTCACCAATCAAACAGGTTGAACTACAACAATCACTGCTTAAAGAGATGCTAAAGCAGCATCGAAGTGAAATTCTCGGCAAGTTACTCGGAATAAAACAGCAGGGCTTTGGCATGCGTTGCTGGGACCATGTGTGCGCGGTATCAAGCGATGCGGTAATCAACAGAGATACTATGCCAACCGCTATTTCAGAGCTGCTAGTTAAAACAGAGTTTTTAGTCGATAAACTTGAAAAAATCATGAATCTTAAAAGCAAGTTCATGCGCATTATAAATGTAAGCGACACCCGCCCCGACTTTAATCAACAAGAACTCAATTCAATTGCGAACTTTTTAATCGAGCGGCATGTAGACCCACATAAAGCAACAAGTGAAATAACGCTCGCGCAGACACAACAAGTCAGAGAGCCTATCGCGCACTTTGAAGTTAACAAAGCAGTTGAAGCTCAAACCCAAGCAATAACACAATCTAATACACACAGCATTCTTAGCTGTAAACATTGCGGAGAATCAACAAACTACACACCAATGTACGGTAAGTTTGGTTACTACATTAAATGCAATCAATGCACCAAAAACACACCAATGAAACAAGCGTGCCCAATGTGCCAAAGCAAAAATATCAAAATACAAAAACGCAGCCAGAGCTATACCCTCACCTGCCAAGATTGCAGTCATAGCTCACAGGTGATTTAAAAATTGGCGAAAATTTGGTCTAAGTTGCATAGCTTCAAATAAAGGTTAGATCTATGAAAATAGAATAAACAGAGATTCGTGCGTGTCCCAGCTTTCGCACGCCGAATACAAGAATGATGTAACAGATTCGAAAATATAATGATAAGTAAAAGGAAATATTTGATGGCTGAAAATGTAGCTACAGTTCAGAACGTTATTACAGAATGTATCGTACACAAGCTAATAAAAAAACAACACGTCAAAGGCGCTGACAAGGAATTACGCGAAACATTATTACCAGTAAACAGGTCAGTGCAAAGGCTAGTGGACCACCTTTACAACCTTTACTCAGGTAGCACAGGTAAAGCATTTGGGTGTTTCGAACCAGATGAGGATGAGTACCCCGTACAGCGATACATTCGACAACACACCCAAGAAGCTAAGTACGACTTTAAAACGTTATCGGAAAAACTAATGGTACGCTTAGCCAATAAAGCTGGAGAAGAACTATTAGCAACGGGAGGTTATGTACTTTTTGCAAAAATTAGCGTCGGCGATGTTCATTATTTGCTAGTAGCAATTGTTACTGAAACAGTAGGTACAGCTATTACAGATGGCCTAGATGTTATTGACAGTGTTCATCTTGATTTAAGTCACTTACGTGTTGCTGGTCGCATAGACTTGAATGCTTGGCAAACTGGGGGGGAGCGTTACATTAGTTTTCTCAAGGGACGAAGTGATATCGCTGATTACTTTAAAGTATTTATTGGTTGCAACGACATATTAAAACCACTTGTTGAGACTCAGAAGCTCGTTACAGCATTAGATACTTTTGCAACCGAGCAACAGATGGGAGTCGAGTCTAGAGGGGAGTTTTTGGAAAGAGCTCATCAATTTATAATTCAGTTACCCAAAAATACTCCCCTCAGCTTGACTGCTCTGGCCAATCACTGTTGGCCTGACGCACCCTCTGCACTTACAGCAACTTTATCGCGCGAAGAGTTTAGTTTGTCAGATGGATTTGTCCCTGATCGACGAGCAGCAAAAGGATTGGTAAACTTCGAAGGTAAATCTAAGTTCTGGAAGCTAAATTTTTCAAGAACTGCAATCAAAAATGGCGATGTCGAATATGACCATAAAAATCAAAGAATTATACTAACAAACATTCCTGATGACTTAAGAGAAGAACTATTAGCTGAAACAGCTGAAAATGAAGACGATGAATCTTAAGACACTTAGTAAACTATACAAAAATGTTGAACTTTTCGATGGCAGAAAAGGATACTTTACTGCGGCTGATACGGGAGAATTAGAGCTACTCCAATCAGCCTTAGCAGACTCAACTAATACAGGTGTACATCTCCTTCAAGCTTTTGATATCGAACAGTTAACGGTCGGTACTAGAGTTGAACTGGAGCTATCAGACCCAAGAACAGGACTTGGGCTTCTAGCTGATAGCTTTGACGATGTGTTGCAATTCCGAAAAGGTAAAATCCAAAAATCCCGATTCTACTTAATTGAAAATGCTTGGTACTCTGAAGATGAAAATGGCCCTGCAATAGTCGATAAATATCTTTCTGTATTGAAATTAGTTGAGCTACTGGGACTTGTTGCGGCTTATCTGGACAAAGATACACAGCAATTGGTATTTGTTAATAACGGTAAATTTATTTTGCCCGTTCAATATGTGACTAACGATATTGAACAAATTAATCAGGATTCTTTATCTAATTTGATGAGCTTTTTTGAGAGTCCTATCCACAAAGAGCAGAAGTTAAAAATTCTTGAAAAAGTTATATGCCAAAAGTACAAAAAAACCACAGAGGAACATAGATTCGCGAAGTTATTAAATGAACTTCCGGACATTTTCAAACAACTAGACGAAGGTTACGCAATATTTGCTTCTGATTTTTCTTACGAAAAAGTAGTAGATCAACTTGAAGTGACCAAGCTAGAAGAACTCGCAAAAATCAACAAAATATTTTCAGATATTCAGAACCAGATTCTTGGGATACCTGTGGCAACAGTCATTGTCGCCACACAGTTGAAATCCACTAGAGAGATTAACGACCTGTTTTGGATTAACACTGCTGTTTTGATTGGTGTGTGGATTTTCGTTGTATTAATTGACTTGGTGCTTCGAAATCAGAAGCACACATTAAACGCAGTGAAAAATGAAACAGAAAGAAAACAAAATCAGATTATTTGCGAATATAATTTTTTACATAAAACAGTCGAGAGTACATTTGATTTAATCTTCAAGCGTATCAAACATCAGAAAGTAGTATTACACGTCGTTGATTTTATAGTGACAGTAGGATTTATATTGGCTCACATCGTCTACTTTGCTCTCACAGAGCCAGCTTATTACTGGTTCTCAATCTTGAACATCTAGTTAAGTTTATTTTAAAAGACAAACTAGAGAAAAATGGCCTTGAATCTCTAAAGATTAGAGTAAAGATGGATTTGGCATAACTCTTTCAGTAGTTACAGCCAACACCGAGATCACAGAAGTTCACCCTACCATCGGAGTTGCCGCGGGGCATTTGCGTTCGTTGCGTGAGCAAGGCATGGATGCCGAGATAGCGTCAGTCGAATCAGGGACGAGCGTCTGACGCGATAGCATAAGGACGCTAAATGCCCAAGGGGTTTTCAACTCCGTTGGAGACGTCATGGAGCATCCAAGGAGGATAGGACGAGCAGTCCTCCTTGGTCGGGTGTGGGGTGAAGCCCCACGACTTTGATTCACCTCGACCGTAAGGCCGTATAAATCTGCAACTACAATATGGACGTGAACTAAAAATCGAAGGTTCTACATCAGTAGAATTAACAATTAAAAAGACAAGGACGAGCAGTCCTCCTTGGTCGACTCTTGATTAAACGTCAGGGGGGAAGCCCTAGGACTTTCTCGGCCGTAAGGCCACGAAGCCAAAAGCTACGTAGCAAGTGCGAAATGTGGCGCAAAGAAAATCACAACAGGTACAAACTCCAAAGCACAAATCTGCCACAGCAGCCGCAAGGCCAGCGTGAGTGACCATAGCTAGACTCACACATTTATAAATCAAGAAGGCCAACACCCCGCAGCATGGTTGGCGGGGATTGGTATTTTGTGGCATAAGCGGTGAATTAAAGCCAGATAAGAGCTGCCGCTCCTGTTTGTCGTCTGTCGATTGAATACATCAAACAGGCGGCTTTACTGACATTGCTATTTTACTTCCAACCGATTATTTACCGAGTGCACACCAGAGGTTGCTGCCGTCACCCGTTCAGCTTGGTCTTTCTGAGCTTGGCTATTTACATTGCCGGAAATGGTGACATCGCCCTTGCGGGTTTCTATCTGAATATCTAAATTTTGTAGCTGCTGATCAGCGATCAACGCAGTATTAACTGCTGTGGCAATTTTAATATCATCACCAGTACCATCCTCGGTTGTTACAGTTAAGTCTGGTGTACCTGTTTGAGTATTCACATTGCCACTATCACAACCGTTAAGCAGCAAACTACCAACGAGTACAACACCAGCGGTAACGAACGTAAGTTTCATGGTTTGCATTATAAGCTCCTTCACACTGCAAAAAGTGCAGGGTAATAACCATAATGCAATAACACCAGTTTGAGCTCTGTGCGCTGGCAGACATACAAATCGATCTAGGGCGAGATCACTTGTTAGACTCTTGATTAAGCGTCAGGGCTGAAGCCCCACTGATTAAGCGTCAGGGCTGAAGCCCCACGACTTTGATTCACCTCGGCCATTAGGCCGCAAAGCCAAAATCTACACAATAACCCAAAGATAACCCACTAATTGCTAGCACACAGATTTTGCTGAATCTTCCAACGGCGCTGCATCACAGGAATTGAAAAACCATAACAAAACACCACGATTAGAGGCTGAATTTGAAAGCTCAGCTCGGGCCAAAGCATGAAAGCTGCCACACAGGCTAAAGTACGCACTATCGCATGCACTATGGCCACCTTTTGCGCAGCTAAAACACCGTGGACTAACCACATTAAACCTGTTTGCACCGCAAGGGCGAAAGGCAAGGCCAGATAATTTTCCATAAAAAAGGGAATACTGATGCTAAAGGTTAAAAAACTCATCCCCATCGCAGCGAGAAACACAGTCTCAAACCAATTACGCTCAGCGCTTTTCTTAAACGAGATATTCTCGCCCGTCAGCCGCGAAATACCCATGGCAAGGTAGATAATAGAACCAGTACCGATAAAGACCGCCATCACCAACTGCGAAGGAGGCAATACAAAGCTCAATAAAAACAGTAAGCTCCACACAATCATGCCGGATAAAGGCATAGCTAAAGCACGTTGTTGACGGTATTCGATTAATTGTTGGTCCAGTGATTTATGTTGCATGATTAAGCCTCCTTGTTTAGATGACTTAAGTATCTGCGTAAAATGTCCATCACGGCAGTGTGAGTTGTCAGCAATCTAGGATGACAAATGTCATCGATGATAAACTTATTAGGGAAAATGAGCGGGAAAGATGGCACAGACATAACTCTTTCAGTAGTTACAGCCCACACAGTGGCCACAGAAGTTCACCTCCCCTGCGAAGTTGCTGAAGGGCGTTGAAGAAAATAGCGTGAGCGAGGCATGGATGCCGAGCTAGCTTTCGGGGTACAGGATGTACCATCGGAAGCGTTAGCGATTTTCGAATAAGCACGAAGCCACTAATCAATGCATGTAACTTCGCTAGGGGCGTCATGGAGCATCCAAGGAGGATAGGACGAGCAGTCCTCCTTGGTCGGGTGTGGGGTGAAGCCCCACGACTTTGATCCACCTCGGCCGCAAGGCCGCATAAAGAGTTTCATACCATTATCGAATTGAAAAACTATCCGCCGATAGCGCGGCTTTAACCCAGTATGTTATTGTTTTAGCATCATAGATTCGATTTTTACGCTTTAACCACTAAGGGTTTACTCCATATGGAACAAATATTTGAAAAATTAATGTATGCATCGCGCTGGATTATGGCGCCAATTTATTTGGGACTCAGCTTTGTTTTATTGGGCTTAGGCATTAAATTCTTCCAAGAGATCTTCCATATTCTGCCGATCATTTTTGAGATGACTGAAGTGGATTTAGTGCTGGTGACCCTGTCCTTGATTGATATCACCCTCGTGGGCGGCCTGATTGTGATGGTGATGTTCTCTGGCTACGAGAATTTTGTCTCGCAGCTGGATGTAGGCGAAGACAGTGAGAAGCTAAGTTGGCTGGGTAAATTAGATTCTGGCTCACTGAAAAACAAAGTGGCGGCGTCGATTGTGGCGATTTCGTCTATTCACCTACTGAAAATCTTTATGGATGTGAAGAATATCGATAACGACAAAATCATGTGGTATCTGTTAATACACATCACCTTTGTATTATCAGCCTTTGCCATGGGCTATCTGGATAAAATTACTCGCACTAAGTAATGGGCTAACATTGTTGATGCTAACCTAGCAACACATCAATACCAGCATAGAGAATATTAAACAAAAGCCACTGTTTTCAGTGGCTTTTGTTTTTATAGAATACGACTTAGTGGCACATTAACTCTTCGCTGACTCAAGCTGATGCACTTTCTCGGTTTGATCCACTATGGTCAACACCGCAGTATCACCAACCACGTTACAGGATGTCAGCACCATATCAATAATCCGATCTAAGGCCGCCACTATGGCAAAGGCTTCTATCGGTAATCCCATTTGATGGATTAACACACCTATCATCACCATGCCGCCACCGGGCACACCACCCGCACCGACAGATAATAGGAAGACACTAAATAACAGCGAAGGCAATTGCTCAGTGGTAATGGGCATGCCAAAGGCGTTGGCGACAAAGAAAATCGCAATAGTGATATAAATCGCCACACCGCCCATGTTCATGGTCGCCCCCAGCGGTACGCCAAAACCAGCAACAGCACGGTTCACGCCTAACTTGTCCGTTAAAGTACGCATGGTCACGGGAATAGTCGCATTTGAACTTGCAGTCGAGAGTGAAAACAGCACTTGCTCTTGGGTCTTCTCGCGGAAGGTTTTGGCTGAGATTGGGGTAAATATCCCCACTGCCATAGGATAAACCACAAAAATCCACAGTAGCAGCAGCGCGAGGATCAGCACCATATACTCAACCACACTCATAAACACACCTGCATCTAAGGTCGCGCCGAGTTTAAACATCAAGGCAAATACACCATAGGGCGCAAGACTCATCACCACAGAAATCAGTTTCATCATGATTTTATTGGCGGTTTGAAAACCTTGGACAGCACCCGCAACATGCTCCCCAAGGGACTTAATCACACCGCCAAGCAACAAGGCCATAAAGATCACCTGTAGCATATTGCCCGACATAAAAGCCGTCACAGGATTACGTGGGACTATGTCGATCACCAGCGCCATCAGGCTTGGCAGCTCAGTTGCTGTAATCGCTACGCCATCCGTGCTGCTCATATCTACACCTTTACCGGGTTCGAGTAGCAGCACCACTAATAATGCGGTCGCGATTGCGACGACAGTATTGATGATATAAAAACCGAAGGTCTTACCGCCCAAGCGGCCAAAACTTTTAAGATCTTGCAGCTCACAGACACCACAAACGATGCTCACAAACACGAGTGGCACAACCAGCATCATGATCATATTGACGAACATAGTACCAACGCCACCGGCAAGCTCGACTAAATTACCCGAGAAAAAACCGATATCGTTTAAGAAGTATTGCACTATTGTGCCGAAAATAAGGCCGGCAAACAGACCAATAAAGATCCGCGTCGAAAGTGATTTCATCATGCTTGTGATTTCCCCAGAAAGGTCATTTATTTGTTATTCATCTTCCATGATGAGCACAATTGCCAATCCATTTTTGGCTCAGGCGGGGATAGTGAAACATGCTAGCCGTTAATTCAATGAATAAATTTCATTTTTTCATCTTGAATTAAGTTAACACCATCACAGAAAAACAGTAATAAACTGATTTTAAATCATAAAAAATTCATAAGCACAATATTTAAGCACTAACAAAATATATTTAAACCAGCATAAACAAACAAAATAAACACAAAATAACATCAAATTAAACATATAAGAAACAATAACCAGATAAATATCAGACTTAATAACTGAATTTAAATTTATAACAGGATTTAAAACCAGTTAATTACAGTAAAGCAGAGAGATGAAATGGATGACAGCTAAATATATGGCACTAACACTAGTTCAAGTCCGCGAGCCAGCAGGTGTTGCTGTTTGATACTAATCTGGTGTTGATTTAACCAAACGGCTAATTTTTGCCAATGCTTTAACTCGGCATTTTGCAAATACTTAGCCTGTTTCGCTTGCTTGTCGAAATAATCAGTAGAATTAATTTGTGCTATTGCCAATAACTCAGCAGGTGCTGTCAGCGCAAGTTGTGGCACAAGGCAATGGGTCACGCCCATTAAGGTATGGGCGATTTGTAACCCTGCGGGATCTAAGTCGGTAAAGGCGATAATCGGCAATTTATCTGCCATCGCTTGCAAAAAATGCCGCACGCCAATCGGGGAATGATGACCGCTACCACGGTAGATAACCATCACATAAGTTAAATCCTGTGGTAAACGCGCTTGATGGATAACATCAAATACATCTAAGTTTTCAACCACTAGGATGGCTGCGACATTGAGTTCATGGCAATGCTTTTGTGCTTCATCCAAAGGAATACGCAGTGATGTGTGTGTTGAAATCCCAGTTGGTGAAAATTCGAAACCTAGATACTTCATCAAAACGTATTCGGCTTCGGGGCGGATCTTAGCAAGCTTTTCATCGTGACTTTTGGCGGACATCGCCATGCGATCGACATTAAAATCAAGCTGCCTTAAATCAAGCCCCATTAACGCCAACACGCTTTGCCTTAGCAGTTCAAAATCTTTGGGCGCAAAACACAGATACTTTTCGGATCCGTCTAACTCACCCACTTCTAACTCGCGGTAAATAGCGCGCCAGTTAGCCGTGAGCTTAACCTTGGGAGAACGCTTAATAAAAGCGTTCTCCAACAGTTGTAATTGTTGCTGGCCTAGGCGAGCCATAATTCCACATCACGAATAATAAAGTTGCCGCTATAGATGGGATGCGGTTCACCCAATGGCTCAAGCTCAAAATAAGCTTTGTGTTCATCGGGCAGACCTTCGTAGCCACCAATCACTTGATAAATCCAGCTTTCGGCGTCCCAAGGCAGCGCTTTATCCGCCAGATATTCCAGCGCCGATTGGCGCAGGCCAGACTCAATCACATCGACGAAATACTCATCCACCGCTTGTTTGAGCGGATTATCCGGCACATCAAAGTCTTCACTTTGGGTGATAGAAACGGATGCATCTCGCTCACGAACCGCCGCAATCACGGGATGGCGGCTGATGGCTTTAATGTGCGCAACTATGCCCATCAACTCCAGTTCTTGGCTGGCGTTATGCACATCTACCGCAGCAGGCGCGAGCAAGATTTCGGCGCGATTGAATAGACTCGGGATTTCCTTGTGGGATACATGGTCCGCAGGCCGATAATCCGGATGCAAATCAGTGTAGAGCAACCAGCCCTTGAGCAAACGGGTACGCCCACGGATTTGTCTGAAGCGACCTAAGAGTTCGAGTAAACGCCCCTGCACTACGCTCAGTTCCTGGGCGCAGTCGCTCATGGTTTCCTGCAAAGTCGTCACTAAGAGTTTGCGCAGTTCACGGATATCGCCAGCGATTTCGCCTAGCTCACTAAACTGGAACATCTCTAAGCCATTAAGCAATTCAGACACTTGGCTTTGAGCTAATTCGTTTTCGCGGATCTTAGCGTTGATCGTACCAACGTAACCGAACTCGTTATTGATCCGGCCCCAGAGCACACGGATCGAATAACGCAGACTGTCGGCGAAACTATAAACATGTTCGCTTAAATCGGATAAATAGGCCTCAGCGGCGCTGTAATCTGAGCTATGACGCGCCTCTTTATAATGATCGGCCAAGGTTTTAATCGTGGCTAAGGCCGAACCGACATTAGAGTCGATTTGACGATTGCGCTCATCACTTAAACCTTCTTCGAGTAAGGCACGCACAGAACGCTTAAGCCGCAGCTCCTGATCTGGCTCTGGCCGCCATAAAATCCCTGCCTGTTTAAGCTTTTCGACCACGCTTGGATCGTGCGCATCCTCGTTAAGAGAGCCCGCCAAATAGGTATCCATAATAATGTCAGCATGGCGACCTAACTGCTTGAGCAGTTTCACACCCGCCTGATGTAAGTTACTGCTCATCATGGCCTCCTTGGTCGCAGCTTTTACCTAGGTTTAACAGTGCCAACATTAGATTAAGTCCCGCTGGGTCGCTGTTTCCGCCTGCGCTTCTAGGCTTAAACCTTCGGTTTCATCGATAAAACGAATGACTTCATACAGGTAATCCAGCTTGCCCGTGGCGATATAGATTTGCTTCTCCGCATTGGGTCGTACTAAATAGCCGAGTTCGACTAAGCGTTTGAAGACTAATTTGATTTGCGCATCGCTGTTAGTGCTGGTTGAGCCAAATAAACGATATTGGCTGAGCTTGGCTAACTGCTCACGGAACGCCGGCGTGTCTTCGATACGGCTTTGCAGCTCGGTTAAACGCACGGGCGCACCTTCGCTCAGCGGCGCATCTTGGCCACTGGCTTCTTGCACTAATACCAACCATTCCACCAGCGGGATCAATGCCTGACAGATATCTTTAAACTGCGATGAAATCACTTTACGTTCGGCATCGCCTAACTGTAAGTAACCGCAGAAGAACACATCACCTTCGGCGGCAGACGCCACGGTACGGTTGATTTGATTGAGATAAGCTTCAACCCGCTCGCGGGTACTGCTATTTTTAAGGGCGCGCCAGCCTTCTTCATTGGTGGTGCGACAAATAAACTCGCCCTTGAGTAACAGCTCAATCAAAGCGCCAGTGCCAACTAATACGGTTTGGGTTGCATCACTCATTAGATGGTCTCCTTCGACAAACGCTTATTCAACATGTCGGCAATTGGGTTGACCTTAGGTTTTACCACCTGCAACTTCTTAGTTTGTTTGTTGATAATGTAACGGTTGGCGAACAAGTTCAGCACCTCAGACTCAGGGTTAGGGAAGGCGCCCAGCACACAAATATTGTTATTTTCGCAGGCGTCGAAAATCTTCTTCACGTTGGTATGGTGCAAAGTGCCCAACTCATCAATTGGCCAGTGAATGGTCACATCGGCGCGTCCACGCAGCAAGCGCGTGAATGCCAACAAGAACTTACACAAAATCAGATACGCCATACCATGGCTTGAGGATTCGTTAAGCTGTCTATCGGTGCGGATGATTAAGTCGCTGTTACCTTCTTTAAGGCGCAGCTCGATTTCCAGCAACTTGGAGATGCCCCCCGTTAACGCGGCACGGCCGATAATGTCTAAGGCGCGGCGCATGCTGTTGGTGTAATCCTCATCGGGCAAGCCATTAAAGCCATCGGCTTTCCAATGTTTAAAGGCTTTGACGAACTGTTCAAGCTCAGGCCAGAACTCTAACTCACTGATACGCGAACGAATACGTACAGCCGATTCAGACACGCCATCGAGGAATAACTCTTCGCCCACTTCGCGGGTAATGCGCGCACTTTGGGAGGCAATGCGGCGGTCGATATCGGCTAACACATCGTAGAAGGCGGTTAAATCGACGCCGAAAATCCGTCCTTGCTCACGCAGCGCAGTAATCGATTGCGGCACTATCACGTTCAGCAATTGCTCAAGCTGTGGCACTAACTTACGGTAATCCAGCAGGCGAATACCTTTATCGTTGATAAAGCTCGATTCTTCGCGGGCACGCTCCCAGGTTTCGGCAAGGCCCGAACCTGACTTGCTGGCGATCACTGAGTCGAAATGCTCTACATATTGCTTCACCGAACCCATCAGGTAATCGCGTTTTAGCAGCAAATCTTCACCTTGGCGCAGACGCTCGCCTAGGCTGCCTTGGGCTTCTTCGTTATTAGTCGGTAACTTAAGCTCGGCGAGTTTACGCATTACGGCACGTAACTTCGTTAAGTTTTCAGAAGCTTCAACCTGCGCCGCATCGGACGCTTTACGCTCGGTTTCAAGTTGTTGACGACGGGCCTTAACATCCTGAGTTTTCGCCTTAAGCTGTTGATCGATTTCCGATACCGCACGCTTCACATCGCTAAGCTGAGTTTGCAGTTTAGGTTTGCGCGCAAGCCAAGTGTGTTGATACCAATCGTCGAAGCGCAGTACGTCGCTGCGACGCTGTTCGGCGCGGCTGATTTTGGTTTCTAAATCACGAATTTGTTGCTTGAGTTTGAGGATATTATCCTCATCCACACCACGGGATTTAAGCTCGTTTTTGTACCAAGTCTCGCAGGCTTTCTGCTCGATTTTGGCACTTTCACGGCGCCCTTCAATGGTCGCTTTAATTTGGCCGAGTTGATTGTCGAGCGCGCCGATGACTTCCTGCCAATAGGCATTCTTTTCCATGCGCGCTTCAAGCGCTTGCTCTTTT
Source organism: Shewanella sp. DC2-4 (assembly GCF_013248875.1). Classification (NCBI taxonomy): domain Bacteria; kingdom Pseudomonadati; phylum Pseudomonadota; class Gammaproteobacteria; order Alteromonadales; family Shewanellaceae; genus Shewanella; species Shewanella sp. DC2-4. Next base: position 4,071,026 of record NZ_JABRVR010000002.1, read on the forward strand.
TGATCTTCGAGCCAGAGTTCGTGCTGATGTTTAAGCTGTTTTAGCTCACCATCGAGTTGAGTTAGTCTTTGTCCCGCATGGGCTTTGCGCTCGCTCAATGCTTTGTTGATTTTCTCTTGCTCGCTGCGCTTTTCATCAAATAGGCGACGCAGATCGTCACGGCTATTTTTGTAAGCCGTGCGGGCAAAGGTCAGTTCACGGCTAAGATTATCCAACTCGCCATTAATGGCCACCAGCTGAGATTCGGCCTCGGCCTGCATTTCTTGGGCACTAGTGTGGGCTTCTTCGGCTTTGCTTAACCGAATACGCAGCTCTTGTTCGGAGGCGGCATATTCAGGCACATCGATCGCTTTAAGATCTAAATGCACGCCAAAGAAAGCTTCGCTCGATTCAGTCACTAAGCTTGGATGTAAATCAGTGCGATGCAGTAGTTCAGGCGCGATCACTTTCCCTAAACTTTGCTCCCAGCCTTGGGATTCTTTACGCAGAAACTCCAATAGGGTGTGGGATTGCGGGAACAGCATATGGTGCAGTTCATCCAATGCAGTTTGACGCTCGTTCACCCTTAAGGTGGCGATACGCAAGGCTTCGTTGGCTTGGTCACGTTTGGCTCTGAGCTTGCGTTCATCGCTGCTTAAGCGTTCAACCTTGGCATTGCAGCTTTCTTGTTCTTCGTCGGCGCGGTGAATACGCTCGTCGAAAATCGCGAGACTCAGCTTTTCTTCTTCGGTGTAAGTCACGCCATCAACACGCAATTTAAGCTCGGCGGCAGTGAGTTTGAATTGGTATTCCTGCTCGCTAAAGCTAGCCTTGCCCGCATCCATTTGGTTGCGCCATTGCAGCTCTAGGGCGTCAATATCGGTGCGCGCCACTTCACGTTGTTTATCGCGGGCTTCACGCTGCTTGTCTTGGTCGGCATGCAAACCTTCAAGCTCGCGGTTTAACTGCTCGCCAATCTTACTGCGACGAGCATTGTACGCCGCCTCAATGTCTTGGTGCTTCTCGGTTTGCAGCTTATGCCGTTCACTTAGGTTTTCAACATCGGTGCGCCAGTTCGGCAGCATCTCAAGATCGGCCTTGGCTTGTTCTATGTTGGCATCTAAAAAAGCAGCGTGCTGATCTTCAATGGCATCGAGCTCATACTCGCACTTTGCCACATCGCCCTTAGCTGCCGATAAATCGAGATTGAGCTCATCGCGTTGCTCTTTCCATTCATCGTCGAGCAATCTGAGTTTTAAATTCAGCTCTTTAGATAAGGTTTGCTGAATATCTTGACGATCGGCTTCTAAGGTTTCATCGTTGCGATAACCGCGAGACAGACTCGATAAACGCAGTTCGGCGCTGAGCAGTTGGTTAAATTCTTGCTCGAGTTTTTCAAATTCAGGACGAATAACTTCAAAGCCTTGGATAAGTTGGCTCTCACGGATCCACGCCTCAACGCGCTGCGGATTCAAACGTGAGCTGGGCGGATTAACCCCATCTTCCTCTAAAATGGCGGCGATCATGGATTTGACCGTCTCCATCTTGCCTTCTTTGGAGTGCACCGCTTTAGCGAGTTTTTCGATGTGGCGCAGGGAATGCTCGCCCTCACACAGGGCAAATTGGCGTGCATAACCGCGTAGTTCACTGCGGTTGCTGCCCGTGCTTAATAGGGTGCGATCGTTTTGAATAATGGCGCGATATTCACGGGTATTAAGCAAATTAGTGGTGGCGATGCCAGCACGTTTTAAATCACGGCCTAATTCCGCCATGGTGTGGCACAGAATAGTGTCGCCATTTTGCGATTTAATATAATCGCTTAGCTCAAAACCTTTGGCGATAAAACGATAGTTAACGCCCTTCCCATCGCCCGCAGAGGCCAACACGGCTTGATACAGTAAGCCATCGGCCTTTTGATATTCGTAAATGATGTAGCTTGAATCGTGTGGCAAATACCAACGCTCGAAACTGTCGCGGGTCGAAGGCACCACGCGGCTTGGGTATTCACCATAAAAAACAGGGACTAGACGTTGTAATGTCGTTTTACCCGAGGCGTTAGTACCACAAATGTTGGTATGACCATTGAGGGCGAGTTCCACCACGCCCGGAAGGTGCGTATCAATCAGCACAATACGAATCAAGCTTGCCATTTCATTCCTTATGCAAACAGGAGAGTCTTATCTAAGCTGCAGAAGCTTCTACACAAATAAGAGAAAACAATCCAAGAGGGCCAATGACGTTAAAATCGTCACTGTAAATAAACACTTTAAAAAAGTGACTAAAAAGTGATGTTAAAAATCGTGGCCTAAAAATAGTGCCCCTAAAATAAGGCAATCACAGTGTATTGGCAATTAAGCAGCGATGCACTAATGCCTTGGCTCACATCTCAGCCCATTGCTCAGCAAAAACATAACCCTATAGCTAGGCTCAAATCAAACGGCCAATGATACGACAACTTAGCCAAAATAGGCGGCTAACAAAGCGGCAATTAGCGCGATAAAAGGTAAATTCCAGCGGATTTATTCGAGACGCAGGCGTTCGGCAATCCGACTGTAGATCAGCATCATTTCCGCCAGCGATCCCACTTGCATGCCTTTCATCAAATTGGCACGGTGGATCTCAACCGTGCGCATGGCAATACAGAGACTATCGGCGATCTCTTGGTTCTTCAGGCCTTGGGCAATCAGGTTGAGTATTTCCCGCTCTCTTGGCGTGAGCGCTTGATAAGTCTCAAGATACTGATTGTCTTGATGATGCGCCTTGGTATGTTCCAACGCTTTGACGACCGCCTCGGCTAACTTAGCGCCATCGGCGGGTTTTTGGAAAAAATCCACCGCACCTAATTTAAGCGCATCTACCGCCATTGGCACATCGCCATGGCCAGTGAGATAAATCACCGCTAGCGGACTATTTTTTGCCACTAATTCAAGATGCAACTGCTGACCACTCAAACCCGGCATACGCACATCGACCAGCGCACAACCCGGTAGTGTTAAGTCAACTATGGTGAAAAAGGCTTCGGCACTATCAAAGTCGGTGATCTTAAGGCCATAACTTTCAAGCATAAAACGCAAAGAACGACGCACTGAGTCATCGTCATCGATTAAATACACTGGTAAGGCAAGACTCATTATTGTGCTCCATTGGGTTCAGGTTTACGCGGTATTGCCACCTGCGCTTGGCAACCGCCACCCATAGCGCTTTCTAGGCTAAACGTCCCACCATGGCTCTCGGCAATATCACGGCAAATCACTAAGCCTAAACCTAACCCCTCTGATTTAGTGGAATAAAATGCTTGCATCAGCAGACTGGTCTCTTCGGTTAACCCAGTGCCATTATCTGTGACTGTCAGCAAGAGTGTGCATTCTTGATAGCGAAGATCGATATCGATCGTGGGTATGTATGGCTTTTGCGTGATGCTCTGTTCGGTGCCACTGGATTCAAGCTCTAACCGCTGAACGCAGGCGTCAAAGGCATTTTTCAGCAAGTTAAGCAACAACTGCTGCATGCCAACTTCATCGAGGGACTGTAAATAGGGTTCACCATTCACATTGACGGCAAGGTTTATCTGATGTTGTTCAAACTCATAGGCGAGCAGCGGCACAGTATCATTGACCAACTCATGCAAATACAAAGGCTGTTTCGACACAGGTCGCTTCTTCAATAAATTACGTAAGCGACTGATAATATTGTCGGCACGTGTGACTTCCTGCTGGATCAGCGCCAATACAGATTGCAACTCCTCAGGGCTAGTCCCCCGCTGTAATCGCACTTCGGCGCCATGACAATAATGGCCAATCGCCGCCAAAGGTTGATTGAGTTCATGGGAGAGACTCGCGCCAAGCTCACCCGCGATAGCAATACGCTGTGCATGTTCCAGTAACGCACGGTTTTCATTGAGCTGACGCTGAGTGTTAATCAACTCACGGCCGCGGCGACTAAAGCGGTATTCAAGCCAAAAATGATACACATTGAGTAAAACCAAAATCCCCAAAACAAGCCAAGCCCATTGTTGACGTAGCTTGATCCACTGCCACGCCCTTTGCCACCATGGTGCCTGCAAAGGATGCATATCGAGATCTTTAAGCAGTTGATCGATCGCAAGCTGACTCACGGCCGTGGTCCAGCCCGCAGAATCGGCAGACTTAGCGGCGAGATGATCTTCGGGCAGCGCCAGCAAAGCTTGAGTCACACTTTTAGCCAGAGACTGGGAAGCGCGATTGGTCTTTGCCATAGACCAGTTGGGATAAAGGTGGGTCGAGACTTGGCAATTAAATCCCGCAGGCGCTTGATTATCGAGCACTCGATAATGGGCGATGTTAATAAGACCTTCCGTTTGCATCTGCTCAAGCTGACACACAGGCACGACAGCCGCATCCAGTCGATTATCTTTCGCCGCATCATCACCACTTTTTTGATCATCTAACTGATAAATCAAGTTATCTAGCGGGAACCCCAGCGGAATAATCTCACCCACAAAGCGAGGCAAATCTATGCCCTTTAGCTGCGCTTCGTACACTAAGGTCAAGTAACCACCAAAGGCATTTTTCGATACGATCCCGAGTCGACGTCCCTTAAGATCACTTAAGGTGTGATAGGGTGAATCGGCGCGCACCACCAGCGCCGAACCCACTTGCATTGCCGCGCCATTATTTAACGGGCTACGCAGGGTCGCCAACCAAGTGAGAGAATATTGCCGTGCCAGTAACACAGATTGCCCTGGGTTGGTGATCACAAAATCGAGCCCTTGGGTTTCAACGCCCTTAGCGAGCTCATCGAGGGTGAGAGGATGTAACCTAAAGTAACTGTTGGGAATTTTGGTTTCGAGCCACCCCATCAAAGGTTGCCAGCGGTTGATGGTTGCCTTATAACCGCGGATGGCTAACACGCCAACATCGACTACTTGATAACTGGGCTCTTCAATAGCAACTTGAGCAACAACCTCAGGGTCAGTTAATCCCGAATGCGCACTTTGATTCAGTGGCTCCGCAGCAAACACCTTAACTGAAGCCAGCAAACATAGGAATAACACTGCGTTCCTTGGCTTTTTTCTCGGTATTGCCACGGAATGTGGAGTGCTCAGAATCGATAACGGCCACTTGACCGATAGAGCTAAGCGAAACACCGTTTTCATCATCCTCAATAACATGAAGTGCAATCCTTTATCCCCAGTCACTCAAACTAAAATCAAGTCCAACTCAAGCTAAGAAAAGGCCAAACTCAAGTAACAAAAAATAAAACCCTAGCATTTTGAAGGCTATTCTAACGGATATTTGTTGCGCTAGATCAAACCCACGCCTGATATGTGGAAAACCACTATAGTTATGCCGCCTCCCCTTTTACAGAATGCCTGTAAACCTCGCCATAAACCTTAACTCTAGGTCTATGAGCCAGTTTATTCGCCATCTGCAAGTAGTGAAGGAAATCTGTATGGACAAGAGTAAACGTCAGTTTCTCGGCAAAATGGCCAGCGTCAGTGTTGGCGCCGCACTCATCCCTGTCGTGCAAGTGTATGCACAGGATGATAAGCGCAGCCCTCAAATGCACAGTGCCAGCGAAGGCCAAGTGGGTAAACGTTACGGTATGGTAATTGACTTGCGCCGCTGTGTGGGCTGCCAAGCCTGTACCGTCGCTTGCACTATCGAGAATCAACCGCCCCTCGGGCAATTTCGCACCACAGTGCAGCAGTATGAAGTCTCGCAGCAGGAAGATACCACTCCGCCTGCGTTTTTAATGCTACCAAGACTTTGTAATCACTGCGAAAACCCGCCCTGCATCCCAGTTTGTCCTACGGGCGCGACCTTCCAGCGCAAGGACGGCATAGTGGTCGTCAACAATGAATGGTGTGTTGGTTGTGGCTATTGCGTGCAAGCCTGCCCCTATGATGCGCGCTTTATCAACCACGACACCAATACCGCCGACAAATGTACCTTCTGCGCCCACAGGTTAGATGCAGGGTTACTGCCCGCCTGTGTCGAAACCTGCGTAGGAGAAGCCCGTGTGATTGGCGATCTAAATAATCCCAACAGCCAGATAAGCCAACTGCTCGCCACCAACAAAACCGATATCAAGGTGCTCAAACCGACGGCCAACACTGCGCCACGGGTGTTCTACATCGGCATGAGCAGCGCTTTTGAGGACAAGATTAGCGGCCAAGCCCCCGTTAGAACCTTACTTACCGATACTGGCGAGGAGATCCACCATGGTCATTAAAGAAATCTTTACCCCAGATATCGCTATTACTTGGCTACCTTGGGCAGTGCAATACTTTTTTATGATGGGGCTCGCCTACGCCAGCGTATGGGTAGCGACAATACACTTGTTTAGCCAACCCAAACCCGATGACAGATTGCTGAAGCTCTGCGCCTGTTTAATGTTAACCGCGGGCATAGTCGCTCCTATCGCCTTACTCGCCGATTTACACCAACCGCTGCGGGCTTGGCATTTTTATGCGCAAGTTCGCCCTGATTCTTGGATGTGGTATGGCGCCTTTTTACTGCCCGTATTCTCGGGCACCAGCGCAGTGTTTGCTTGGCTGCTACTGCGTCAATATCTGCCTAAGCGCACCACGAATCAAGACTCCGATTGGGTGAATAAAATAGGCCAATTATTGAGATTCGGTGATTGGAACAGTGACAAATTCATCAAGCCGATCGCACTGATCACGGCCCTGAGTGCCTGCAGTATTGCCCTCTACACTGGCATGGAAACCATGGCCATTAAGGCGCGGCCACTGTGGCATACCTATTGGCTGCCACCTTTGATGGCAATGAGTGCCCTGCTCGCCGCCTGCGGCACTTTGGTGGTACTGAATCGACTATTAAAGGGCTACCAACAGCGCACCCAAGACAGCCTATTACTCTGGGTAAGAGCAAGTTTTGGTCTATTCGCCCTATGCCTTATCGGCTGGGCGTTATTCGATAAGGGCTCGGCCCCTGAAGCCGCATTATTGCTTGAAACCAGCCCAAGCTGGCAACTTGCTGCAATCTGGGTACTGGTCACACTCGCCGTGCTGGCACTGATGCTCGCCATTCGTCACTTACCCAATGTGGCAATGCTCGTCGTCAGCCTCACAGCTATTCATCTCGCGTGGGGGTTTCGCTGGATAGTGCTAATTCAAGCGCAAACCGATCCTAAATACGGCGCAGGGACTTATCTCTATCAACTGCCTTGGGGACCCGAAGGGCTATTAGGCATAGCCGGTACCTTCGGCCTCTGGTTAACATTAATGGCGCTGGTCTCCGAACTTATTCGCCACACGCCTGCGGCAAAACTTGCTCGCTGAGCACCCAAATAGTTTACAGAATTAAGGAGTCCATCATGGATAAGAGTAAACGTCGTTTTATCAAAGGGGCCGCTGTAACGGGTGGTGTGGGATTATTTGCTGCGGGTTATAGCCATACATTAGCGCAAATAGGAAAAGGTGTCGTCAATGATACCTCAGGAAAACCAACCCAAGATCCGCTGCATGGCAATTCCTTAGCACCTGAATACAAAGTCGATTTACAGTCAGGTCAGTTAATCAGCAATGACTATCAACGCATCGCCAATACTATGTGCTTAGGTTGCTGGACCAAATGCGGCGTGCGCGCTCGTATCGATCAAAAAACCGATAAAATCATCCGTATCAGCGGTAATCCTTATCATCCGTTGTCATCGCGGGAACATATCGATTTCGATACACCGATCAAAACCGCCTTTGTTGGGCTTAGCGCCTTTCAAGAACAGGGTCTACAAGGACGTTCCACCGCCTGCGCCCGTGGTAATGCCATGCTAGAACAATTAGATAGCCCACATCGCGTTACCCAATGTCTTAAACGCGTGGGTAAGCGCGGCAGTGGCCAATGGCAGAGCATTAGCTTTGAGCAATTGCTGAATGAAGTCGTCGAAGGTGGTGATTTATTTGGTGAGGGCCAAGTCGAAGGCTTAAGAGCGATTCGTGATATCGCCACGTCGCTCGATACCAATAATCCAGAATACGGCCCTAAGGCCAACCAGTTACTGGTCTCAAACGCATCAGATGAAGGCCGCGATGCCATTATCAAACGCTTCACCTTCAACAGCTTTGGCACGCGCAACTTTGCCAACCACGGCGCTTACTGTGGATTTACCTACCGTGCTGGAGCGGGCGCTTTATTGGATGATTTGAAAAAATACGCCCACTTAAAACCCGATTGGGACCATAGTGAATTTTTACTCTTTATCGGCACTTCACCGCAGCAATCGGGCAATCCCTTTAAACGCCAAGCAAGACAATTGGCTAACGCGCGGGTGAATAACACCAATTTCAGTTATGTGGTGGTGTCGCCCATGCTACCCAATACCTCGAATCAACCTTGCGCGGGTAACAATACTTGGCTGCCGATCCGCCCCGCCACCGACTCGGCACTCGCCATGGGCATGTTGCGCTGGATTATCGATAACCAGCGCTACGCCGCCGATTTTTTGAGTGCGCCCAATGTCGATGCCGCAAAAGCATCAGGTTACCGTGGCTTCAGTAACGCAGGTTTCTTGATCGTCAGCGAATCGACCCATCCAAGATATGGCCAATATCTCTTTGCCAGCGATCTTGGCTTACCTTTCGAGGGTAAAGCCTACGGCGAGCAAGACTCGCAGTTGGTTGTCGATGCCGCGAGTGGCAAGATAGTTTTGGCGAGCCAAAGCCTGAAAGCCAAGCTCGACGTTGACCAAAACGTCGACACACCTAAGGGGGTGATTGCGGTTAAATCTAGCTTCCAGCTATTAAGCGAAGCGGCGCAGAGCTTCGAGATGGCACACTATGCCAAGGAATGCGATATCAGCGAGGCGCAAATTATCGCCCTTGCGGATAAATTTACCAGCCATGGCACTAAGGCTGCGGTGATCTCCCACGGCGGTACAATGAGCGCTAATGGTTTTTATAGCGCGTGGGCAATCATGATGCTCAACGCCATGATAGGTAACATCAATTTAAAAGGTGGCGCATTAGCTTCCGGCGGTTCCTTTCCCGCCTTTGGTAAAGGCCCAAGGTATAATCTGCAGGAGTTTGACGGCATGGTCGAGCCTAAGGGCGTATTCCTATCGCGATCTAAATTCCCCTACGAGAAAACCTCAGAGTATCGCCGTAAAGTCGAAGCGGGCGAATCGCCTTATCCTGCAAAGGAGCCTTGGTTTCCGATTTCATCGCCCTTGCTTGGCGAACATTTAACGGCGGCGGTGCACGGTTATCCCTATCGACTCAAAGCATGGATTAACCACATGGGCAATCCGATTTATGGTCAAGCGGGCCTAGGTGAAGCCATTGGTGAACAACTGAAAGATCCCAAAGTGCTACCACTGTTTATCAGTATCGACAGCTTTATTAACGAAACCTCGGCGCTATCGGATTATATCGTGCCCGACACATTAACGTATGAGTCTTGGGGTTGGAGCCCTTCGTGGCATGGGACTCTGACGAAGGAAACGACAGGTCGCTGGCCGATTGTCGAACCAAGGGTCACAAAGATGGCCAGTGGTGATGTGGTGTGCATGGAGTCTTTCTTAAGCCAAGTGGCAATAAAACTCGCACTACCCGGCTTTGGCGAAAATGCCGTTAAGGCCGCCGATGGCAGCTTACATCCGTTAACGCGCGCAGCGGATTACTCACTTTACGGCGCCGCTAACGTGGCCTATTTGGGTAAAGCCGTCGCCGATATCAACGCTGAGGACATGTATCTTAGCGGTGTGAGTCGTATCCAAAGTGAGCTTAACGCCAGACTCAAGCCAGATGAAGTCAAAAAAGTTAGCTACTTATTTGCCCGCGGCGGCCGCTTTGAAAATATGAGCGGTGCACGGGATGAAGTGGGGAATCCAACCAAGGTTTGGCCAAAACCTATGATGCTGTGGAATCCCGAAGTGGGCAGTCGCCGTAACAGTCTCACAGGGGAATTTATGAGTGGCTGTCCACGCTTATATCAACCCGCCTTAGCCAATGGCACACCGCTTGATAAGGCATTTAATAAATCACAATGGCCTTTGCTGATCAGTAGTTACAAATCCCACACCATGAGCTCTATGAGTATTGGCTCGGATCGTTTGCGCCAAGTGCACCCTAATAATCCGGTGCGGCTGAACGAGAAGACCGCCAGTCGCCTTGGGATCAGCACAGGTGACACGGTCAAGATCAGCACGCCCAACGGCAGCGTGATAGCCTTAGTGGAATGTGTTGCCGGAGTGCACCCTGACTGCATCGCTATCGAACACGGTTATGGCCATAAGGAACTCGGCGCGCGGGACGTAGTGATCGACAATCTTAAAATCGCCGCCAATCCGCTGATCCGAGTCGGCATCAATATGAACGACTTGAATCTGTTTGATCCGAGTCGCCACGGCCGCTACCCGCTGGTGGATTGGGCAAGTGGCGCTTCGGCCAGACAAGGGCTACCAGCTAAGATTGAAAAACTAAGCTAACCGCCGAGCATAGATGACACTTAAGAAGCTGCCCTTTGGCAGCTTTTTCTTTAGCGTTAATTCAATCTGATTAAGTCTAATCGCATCATTAATGCTTTCTAGCTATGCCTATTCGCGAATAAACCGAGGAATAGTGATCTTTTTTACTCAATTTAGGTATATAGATCCCGATCACGCGTTTCATAGAAATAAACCACATATTAAAATCACAGCTATATTTATCAGTATATCTAGCTCGAAATATCGAGCTTTCAATAAAGAACTGCAGTTTTTGAGTCAGTTAGACTCATCAGGAGTATCTCAGTGTTCAACTCTTCATTACGTAAAAGCCTAGAAGTGAGCGAAAGTAAACGCCAAGAGGCGGAGTCGATCATCGACTCGATTAAGCACAGTATTGCCACAGTAGAATTTACGCCTGATGGTTTAATTCTCGATGCTAATGCGTTGTTTTTAAAAACGGTAGGTTATTCACTTAATGAAGTCGTAGGCCAACATCACAAGCTATTTTGCTCGGCGGCTTATGGTAATTCTGCTACCTACCAGCAATTTTGGAGCAATCTAAAAGCAGGTCATCCACAGGAAGGTAATTTTGCACGAGTGAATAAAAATGGCCAAGAGATCTGGCTTAGAGCCACTTACTTCCCAATCAAACAGGCAGGTAAAGTCGTTAAAATAATGAAAACAGCCGTTGATATCACCCAAGATAAGCACCAACTTGACGACCAAGCGGCCATTTTTAATGCCTTGAATCGCTCGCAAGCCATTATTGAATTCACTACCGATGGCACGATTTTGAAAGCCAATACTAACTTCTTAAAGACAATGGGCTTTAGCAAAGAGCAGATTATTGGTAAACACCATCGTATTTTCTGTTTTGATGAGTTTTATCGACAAAATCCACACTTTTGGGACGATCTAAAGCAAGGTCGATATAGCAGCGGTCTCTTTGAACGTAAAAATGCTTATGGCGATTCGATTTGGTTAGAAGCAGCATACAATCCTATTATGGATGAGCAAGGTAAAGTGGTTAAAGTGATTAAATTTGCGAGCGATATCAGCAAACGGATCGAGCAAAGCCACGCTGTACGTGAAGCCGCCAATATTGCATTGACCACGTCACAACGTACCGTCGAGCAAGCAGAACAAGGCGTACATTTACTCAATGCGACCGTAAATACCTCTAATGCTATTGCCGAGCAAACCCATAAAGCGACCTTGGCGATAACTCAACTCAATGAACAATCTCAAAGTATTCAAGCCATAGTCGCAACCATTAGTTCGATTGCCGATCAAACTAATTTACTGGCATTAAATGCCGCAATTGAGGCCGCACGAGCGGGGGAACAAGGCCGAGGTTTTGCCGTTGTCGCCGATGAAGTAAGGCAGCTTGCTTCCAGGACCAGTAAATCAACCAGTGAGATTGCCGCCGTCGTCACTAAAAATACACAACTCACCACAAGTGCAACTAGCATGATGAACGAAGTTGAAGGTATTGCACTGGAAGGAAAACAACAGTTAGCGGAGGTAACATTGGTGATGGGAGAAATACGTAGCGGCGCGGAAAACGTCTCAGCAATCGTGTCGCAGCTATCAGTCAATAACAATTAATTGCTAACATTTAATCGCGCTATCAAGGATTGCATGGCGCTTTATCTAAAAGACAAAACGCCAACCTATTGCTTTTACGTCAATCAATAATCAGTTTTACGACCTTCATAGGTGGCGCGCATTTGCTGTACAAGAACCTCATCGTAAGCACGTAATCCACTCATCACTAAGGTTTTGATACCTGTGCCAACTAAAGTGTCGCCACTGTGTAATTCAAAATGCAATGTCACATCGCCACGTTTACCGTCGATTTTTAAATCTTGGCCAACGAGTGATAAGGTCACTTGCACAAAATCGAGGGTAGTTAAGTCAAACGACATACTTTCGTAAATCACTAAAGGCCGTTCTGGGTTAATCATCACTTGATGTTGTTTCATCAAAGGGATCAGAATATCGATAAAATTATGCCCAGAGAAAGCAACATATTGACGAATAAAGGATTCGGTCTGCGCATCGCAACAACTCACATCGCCATGACGGCTGACATTAAGATAGGTTTTTTCACGACTATCGCGAATCGAAAAACTCTCGCTCACTTGTTCAGGGAATTGCAGTTCGACGCTATCACCCACCATACCCGCAAAGCTAAACTTCATGCTCTGGCTCAAACCATATTGAGTCAATACTAGGGCAAACAGTAAATCTCCCGGTACGCAAAAGCGTTTTGCCCCCACATCGTGGATAGGATTAAAGTCCTGCGCAATTTTCTTCGCGAAGTCACTGGCTTGTTGTGCTGAAACGGAAATAGCTTGATTTTGCTTAGAAAAATAAGGCGCTAGAAACATATAAACTCTATTTGTAATAACTCAATACAGGGATGGATAACAAAATTATCACGAGTCTACCTTAAATTAGGTATTTAACTCACCCGATGACTTGACCCACGTAAGGCGTACAAAGTAACACCCTGCCCACATTTGTAAAGCCAAACAAATGACAGGGGTATCAGGATCTGTTGACGTTTCAGGTTTATTCTGCAGATATTAGGCGGAATTTTATACAAGATAGAGCCTTTATGGCGAGATGACGCGACATATTACAGCCGATAATGCCGCAGAAATGTTAGCTAAATAAGACCGTTTTCATCACTCGTGACTCATTTAAAATAACTCAACATCATTTTTCATTTGGCGAGCAATACCTTGTCAGAACAAATAACATCTAAAACGTAAGTATTGCCTAGCCACCGATAAGCCAAGGAATAAATCGTTAGACCTTTTTAAATTCACGCTTTAACTGAAAACCATCGTCAGTGGCTAACTGCTCTAGCACTTCGATACGCTGACGAAGGATGGCTAACTCGGTCTGCAAAGCTTGGTTTTCGGCCACTTGCTCACGCGTCGACACACCTTGTTTGTTGCGAATTTTCATTATAGCGACCACATATCCGCCAACAATTGCAAATATTGGGATAAGTAAAGCGAGGGCACCAGTGTTCATAGTCATTTCCTTTATCTATTGGCGTTATCGTTATCAAGCTCAAAATTTAGATCTGCTTATGACGCTTAATCAATGTCAAAGTCAGAACATGGAAATAAGTATGCGCAAGACAACCGCAATCAACCAGTGACAAAAGTCATGAGATTTAGCGAAACAGTGTCATTCTTTATCAAAACTATCCACAACAATAGCGCCCATAGAGGCTGGCATAGTGATCACTATGATCCGTTTTATAGAGGTTAGTGGGTCCTCAAAAAATGGCACTTTATCGAGGCAAAGTAGCACGAGGAAAACCACGAGGGCAGTGAGCAAATACGCCACCACGATACGAAAAATAAACACAGGAACGCGGGAAGCAATATTCTGTTGGAACACGCTGTGATAGGTGAATACCCCAAGAAAGAGCAGCGATAAACTAAAAAGCATACCGATATTCAATAAAGGTAAAGTCTCACCGAGATGCCACGCTTCCTCAGAAAATGCAACGGGGACCGCAAGGGCAAAAGCCCCTACGCAAACTTGGCTCGCATCTTCGGTGTTAAAACTAAATTTCATGCTGATCGCTCCCTAATCTTCCAATCTATTTGATTAGTCGAAAATAACGTTCGGTGAAGATGCGCTTATTACTGGGGTATTAAGTGCGATACAGCACTTTAACCACATGCCAGCCAAACTTAGTTTTCACTATATGTGGCACCAGTAATTCACCTGAAAATGCAACCTTATCGAACTGTGGCACCATTTGGCCTTTTTTAAATTCGCCTAAATCGCCGCCTTTTTTGGCCGAGGGGCAAGAGGAAAAACGCTTAGCGAGCACAGCAAAATTAGCACCATTATTCAGCTGCTTAACAATATCCTCAGCCTGTTCTTTGTGTTTCACTAAAATATGCACGGCGGCAGCGGTTTTAAACATGTCATTTCTCACTTTGGATTAACGTCCCGTGCAAAGGGAAGATTGGCGCCCCGAGTTTGCCCTCGATCACACCACTTCCATCGGCACAGGTTCTACTGACTAAAAGGTTTTATATCCAACGCATAAGTGCGTTATTGGCCCATTATCGACCTATTAACCTAGAAAATTTTCTGCCACCACTGCAAAGGGTCGCCGCAGTTATTCACAGGACGATAGGTCGCAGCTAATGCCGGAAGCGCATCGACATTGCTGCAAGTGGATTCCTTAGCCACACCTGTATCTCGGTCAAAAAAGCCCTTCACTACGCCGCTTACTGGGATTGAGCGCAGACTAATAGGTGGACGTTCCTTTAAGAAGGCAAGATACACGGCCATGGCGCCACTGCTACCATACAAACTGGTTTTGCCATTATCGTCACGACCAACCCAAATGGCGGCGACGTTACGCTCATCAAAGCCCGCAAACCAAGAGTCGCGGCTGTCGTTACTGGTGCCAGTCTTACCCGCCAGTCCAACGCCAGGGAAAGCATTACCTAAACGCGTCGCCGTTCCCGTATTCACTACTTGCTGCATAGCAAATTGAATTAAGAAATCTGTCTCAGGTGCTATAGCTTGCTCTTTAGGCAATCGCGTCACTGGCAATGGGTTCTTATCAGAATCTAGCACAGCGGTCACTGTGGTTAACTTACGATAAACACCGCTATCAGCTAAGGTTTGGTACACTTGCGCTACCATTAATGGCGAGCCATTGACGGCGCCGAGTAACATGGAGGGATACTCGTTTAACGGCTCCTGCCAACCCGATTTAGCCAATGTTGTTGCAACCGCATCCACACCCACAGCAATTCCAAGATTTACCGTCGGTACGTTCATCGACTTTTTCAATGCCGTTAATAAAGGCACCTGACCACTGAACTTCTTATCAAAGTTTTGTGGTGACCATGTCTTACCTTGCTCACTTTTCAAGGTAATAGGTTGATCTTTAAGAGGGGTCGCTAAGGTAAATTGGCTATTAGGTGCCAAAGCCGTAGCATACACAAAAGGCTTAATTAACGAGCCAATAGGACGACGAATTTCAACTGCGCGGTTAAAGCCATCAAATCCTGGGGTTTTATCGCCGACCATAGCCGCGATACCGCCCGTGTATTTGTCGGTCACGACCATACCAATCTGCAATGATTTATTGCTCTTATCTAAGCTCTTGAGGGTTTGAGTCACCGCAATTTCGGCGGCTTCTTGGGCCATAGGATCGAGCGTGGTATAGATTTTCACCCCAGATTGCTTCAATAGCGCATCGCCATAACGCTCGTTCACTTCCTGTTTTACCAAGGCGAAGAAAGAAGGCAATTTTTGATGTGCTGGTTTATTGAGATTACGGATCCCTAAGGGTGACTCTACCGCCACCTTGTACTCAGCCGTGGTTAAATCCCCCGCATCCATTAACAAACGCAATACCAGATCACGACGTTCTTGAATACGATCCGGATATTTCCATGGATTGTAGTAAGACGGTCCCTTAATCGCAGCCACTAAGAATGCCTGCTGGGAGATAGTCAACTCACTGATAGGACGGCCGAAATAGAAACGTGAGGCCAACCCCATACCATGGACGGCGCGGGATTTATCCTGCCCCATATACACTTCGTTAAGATACGCTTCGAGGATTTCGTCTTTGCTGTAACGAAAATCAATAATGACCGCCATTAAGGCTTCGCGCACCTTACGTAGCAAGGAACGCTCACTCGAAAGGAAAAAGTTTTTCGCTAACTGCTGAGTTAACGTCGAGCCACCTTGCACAGTGCGACCGGCGCTGATGTTCACAAAAGCCGCGCGCGCAATCGCGAATGGATTCACACCATGGTGTTCGTAAAAGCTACGGTCCTCCACCAGCAGTAACGCCTGCACGATCGACTTTGGCATTTCTTCGGTCGGCACAAACAGCCTGTCTTCACCGTCGCCAGTAATAATGCGGTCGAGCAATACTGGCTCAAGGTGGAATACGGCAAGTTGACGCTTGTCTGAGACTCGAGTGACCGAACTGATGCCATTGCTGTCAAAGCTGATCATGACTCTTTGTTCGACTTGATCGCCTTCAGGATGCAAAAACGGCCGACGCCACAATTCAATACGAGTGCTCGATGCCGAAAACTCTCCCACTTGGCGTGGGTTAGCGACTTTGCGATAGCCGAGCAACTTAAGCTCAGCCATCATTTGTGGATGGCTGACTGCCGCACCGGGGTACAGCGCCATAGAGCGGCTAAACACCTGCGCGGGCAAATGCCATTTTTGGCCTTCAAATTTTTGCGCAATAATTTGATCAAGATAAATACTGTAAAAAGTCACTACAGCTAATCCAGCCAAGCCTAATTTCCAACTGATAGACCAAATTCGTCGAAATAAACCGCGGCCATGATTAGCCCGACGGGAAGCGGGTGATTTTTTTGTCGTCTTAGTTGTCATATCTACTTCATCATTCATGCATTTAAAGACATCAGCCATAGGCACAAAGCTAACGTGGTGCGAATCAAAGTGTTTCATAACAAAATGTTATAAAACCAGCGGCGTGGTGCTAGGGCTGAGCTAAACCCAAGGTTTTCTTCTTGGTAAATTTTGTCGGCAGTGTATTCACAGGATCGTCTGGCCACAGATGTTTTGGATATCGACCGCGCATTTCCTTCTTAACTTCCACATAAGGTCCCTGCCAAAAGCTGGCTAAATCTGCCGTCAAGGCTAATGGACGCTGGGCCGGAGAGAGTAATTCCATCGTCACCTTTAGTTTGCCCTGCGCCAACATAGGACTCTGCGCCATGCCAAAGGTTTCTTGCAGACGTACACGCAGTAGCGCACGCCCAGACTCGTCGTATACTATTGGCGCAGAGGTACCGGTGACTAACGGCCAGGAAGTTGGCAATAACTCGTCAAGTCGCTGTTTCTGCTGCCAGCTCAAACAGTTTGCCACAAAACCAAAGCAATCAAGCTTAACTAATTGCGGCAGATTATTCACATTTTCGAGGTAAGGCGCCAGCCAAGTTTCTAGGCTCGCTAATAATGCTTCATCATCAACCTTGGGCCAGTCACTGCCCACGTCAAACTCAGTTGCCAGTTTGAGCCTGTATTGAAACTGTTCTAAGTTAGCGTTCCAATTGAGGATTTGTAATCCTTGCTGGCGAATATAGCCCAGTAAGGCCGCGACAATTTGCTTACGTTCAGGCTTAGCAATCGTCTCGGTTTTTACTAAAATTTGTCCGACCTTGTATTGGCGCTGCGCAATCACTCGACCTTTAGCTTCATCCCAGCCACAAATCTCATGAATGTCCAGTAAACCTTTTAGCTCGCCGTCGAACAAGCTTGGCTGAAGCTGACTCGCTAAGTAAATCCGCCCAGCGTTTCTGCCTTCAGTTTCTTGAAAATCCGCCACCACCATCCACGGCGTTTGCGCCAATGCATCATCGGCTGCGAGCACGACGCCAGTACCATTGGCTAATTGGTAGCCCTCAACACCGCGGGCTTTAGCAATACGATCCGGATAAGCAAGTGCTAATAACAACCCCACATCGCTGTGGTGTGCATGGGTCGCTATCTTAGACAAATCCGCCGCTAATCCTAGCTTTTTCTGCCACTGTTTTGCCTGTTGCCCAGCTTGTCCATGACAGGCAAAGTGCAGGTAATTCATAATATCGGCGCCCTTTTTAGGCAAACCGCGCGCCTCTAAAACCCCCGACAACAAGCAGGCCAAACTGCCCAATTGCGTTGCTTGTTCGTTAGCATTATTGACTCCCCCATTGTTTGAGCCCAAACTTTTTGCGCCCAATAACATATGTGCAAGCCTTGGGTGACACCCTAGCTCGTAGGCCGCTTTACCGTGGGGAGTGAGTTTATTTTGAGTATCGACCATGCCTAAATCTTGTAACAGTTTCCACGCCAACGCCTCATGCACACTTGGTGGCGGCGTTAACAACATCAAGTCGCTAAAGGATTTTGCGCCCCAGTAAGCACAATCGTGGGCCATAGCCACCAGATCCGCTTGGCTGATCTCGGGTTCATCGGCCCTGAGCATGCGGCCATGTTCTTCTTGGCTCCACAGGCGAACACACACACCCGCTGATAAACGTCCGGCGCGGCCACTGCGCTGGGTTGCGGAGGCTTGGCTAATACGTTTCAAACCTAAGCGGGTGACACCGGTTTTAGGGTTAAAACTCGCTTGTCGTTTATAGCCACTGTCGATGACAAACCCTATGTCTTCAATAGTTAAACTCGATTCCGCCACGTTAGTCGCTAGCACGATTTTGCGCCTGCCATCTATAGTTGCAGCGATCGCGCTATCTTGCTCGGCACCTGAAAGTTCACCATAAAGAGGGCAAATCAAAAAGGCATCGTCCGCTAAGCGCTCGCGCAAAAACTGCTGTAATCGTAAGATCTCCCCTTTACCGGGTAAAAACACGAGCACGGCATTATTGGCAGCCGTTTTATCAACACTGACACTGCTGGCCGAGACCAGTTCGAGCACGCAGCGGCCGAGGTGATCGATCCAATGCTGCTGAGTTGGCACAGGGCGATATTCGATGTCGACAGGAAAACTCCGGCCTTCGCTGTGCAAGGTTACCGCTTCTGGCATGAGTTCAGCTAAGGCAAGACCTGATAAAGTCGCTGACATAGCTAATATCTTTAAATCGTCCCGCAGTGAAGCTTGCACTTCGAGCGCTAGGGCAAGACCTAAATCTGTGGTGAGGTGACGTTCATGAATTTCATCGAAGATGATCATTCCAATCCCAGTTAACTCGGGATCTTGTTGGATCATTCGCGTCAGTATGCCTTCGGTGACAATTTCTAAACGGGTATTAGCGCTGATTTTAGCTTCACCGCGGACGCGATAGCCGACTTCTTGCCCCACCTTTTGCTGGCGACAGCTGGCAATATAGTGCGCCACACTACGCGCCGCGACACGCCGCGGTTCGAGCATTAAAATGCGTCCGCTGATTTCTGGCCAATCCAACATAGCCAAAGGTAACGCCGTTGATTTACCCGCACCTGTCGGTGCCTCGAGGATCACTTGAGCGTGACGAGAAAAAGCCGCGCGCAGCGGTGCTAATAAGCTATGAATAGGTAGAGAGTTCAAGAAAAAGACATCAGCGGCCAAGACAGGGCGTCAGTGTACTAACAATCGGCTTTGAGTACCATTTCGCAGCAAACATTATCAAGTCAGTGCTGACATAAGTAACAGCTCAAGGCTGCCATGCCCAAGATTACAGCTGTGGATAGGGAGCAAAAATCTCACGCTTTTCGAGCCAAGGTTGACTGAGCCCTGACTGTAGTTCAGCTAAGCGTATCGGTTTATTGATGGCGTAACCTTGAGCATAGTCGACGCCTAAGGCTTGCAATCTCCACCCTATTTCTTGGGATTCGACAAATTCAGCAACCACATCAAACCCCATATCTTGACCAAGTTGGCAGATGGATTTTACGATCGCCTGATCCGCAGAGTCTTCGCAAATATTGACGACAAATTGGCCATCCACTTTTACAAAATCCACATTGAGGCGCTTAAGGTAAGCAAAGCTAGAAAAGCCTGCACCAAAATCATCGAGGGCTAATTTACAATTGAGCGGACGAAGTATCTCGAGTAACTTTGTCGCTTGATCAAGCTGACTCACAGCCGCGGTTTCAGTGATCTCGATGCAAAGCTTATCCACCAGCTCAGGTTCGGCCATCAAACGCATTTCTAGCCAATTCATAAACTCATGATCGCCCAAAGAAGTTGCCGACAGATTCACAGACACAAGATCCAATTGCTGCCAAATATCTAAATGACTACCACCCCACTTGAGCAAATTATCGATCACCCAAAGATCAACCTTAGAAGCCAAGTTGTATCTCTCGGCGGCGGGTAAGAAGATAGCAGGAGACACTATAGTGCCGTTAGTCTGCACCATACGCAGTAGGATCTCTAAATGTAAGCCAGTTTCATCGCGGTTTAACGGCACTATGCTTTGAAAATAAAGCTCGAATTGGTTTAACGCGAGTGCGCCGACGATATCTACAGAGGCCATCATCTCGGTGTAGAGACGGTTCATTTTAGGATCGCTCGCACTGTATAAATGCCAGCCATTTCGGCCTTGATCCTTCGCCAATCGACAAGCAGCGTCAGCTTGACTCATGACGGTATAAATATCGGCGGATTTTTTATCTAGCCTAGCAATCCCCATACTGACACTGACATTGTGACTACGACTTTCCCAAATAAACTCATGATTTGCTAACTGGGTACAAATCCGCTTAGCAATCTGTTTCGCAGAGTCCACATTGCAGTAATGCATCAGGATACCAAACTCATCGCCCCCTAAACGGGCAACAATATCGCCTTTACGTACGAGCTGTTTCAAACGTAATGCAACTTGGCAAAGCAGTTTATCGCCCGCCTGGTGGCCACTGATATTGTTAATGACTTGGAATTGGTCTAAATCGAGAAATGCCACGCAAATAGGCATATCATCGTGGGCGTGTAATAGGTTTTCTAATAGGGCTTCAAAATGTAGCCGATTAGGTAAACCCGTAAGTGCATCATAATTGGCATGGAAGGATAACTCATCGGCTAAGCGGTACTTTTCACTGACATCTTCGGCAATCATGACTAAAGTATCTTTATCGCCGCTAATCTGGCTAAAACTCAGTTTCAACCAAGTTAATTGATGAATTGATTTTAAAGGTAATTCACACCAAGCTTGGCCGAGCACACCTTCTCGTACCACATGTAAGGTATCGGTTAGCATGGCGTGTTCTTCCTCACGCACCATGTCGAATAAATCATAGCCATGTTGAATTGGCAGGGTTTGCAGAGCGACTTTATTCAGCATAGTCAATTGATCATGCTTATCTAACAAGGCGCAAGCTAAGGGCAACTGGTTGAATACTTCACAGTATTTATGTTCACTGGCAAGCATGCTCAAAGCGATACGCGTCAATTCCATCGCAGAGCCAATCATCACAGCGGCGTGATTAAACTCACTTATAAACTCTTCGCTCCATTCACAACATTCTGAGCAATTGACGGCCCCCAAGGCAATACGGGTTTCACCAAACACGACTGGCGGCAATACTAATAGACTCTTGACGTCCCAATCCCTTAATAAAGCTCGCTCAGCCTGAGCATCGGCAGGCAAGGTATTCACATCAGCCAGATTTAATAGACGCGGAGTACGGACAAGAGAGCGAAAAAATGGCATTCGTGCCAAGGGCCAGACTCGGGTTTGTTGGCCTTGGGCAAATTGAGGTTTTAAATACAGATTACGCGTGCGTAAACGATCCAGTGACTGGCTTCCAGTTAATACAAATACCCCGTCACAATGCAGTTGCAAAGTAATAGTCTCAAGCGCTCTGTCAACATTCTGCTCTAAGGTTTCTAGCGGGGATTCACTAAAAATACTGACCAAAGCCTGTTGGAGTGGATTAGCTAAACCTACTGACATGAAAAGTCTCTTCCTTACCTAAAAATCCATTTAAGGTATTATCGACGTGCATTAAGTATAGGCTCACAGTGAATTAAACGTCTGCTTGAGTCACAAATTAGCTGATAAATTCAACAGCTAGATTAACGCTCAAATGCGCTTAACGTCAAAGTGTTCGCTGAGATAATCCATATTAAGCCCTCCAAAAGGATGATAAACCGATGCAACAAAGGCTATTCCTCGGCTTCGCTCCCACAGATAGTCAAAGGGTATATCTAAGTGAATTGCAGCAGCTATTGATATGCCACCTTAATCCTGAGGCGAAAGCGGTGAGTGTCAGCAATCTGCATTTAACGCTCTGCTTTATGGGTCAAGCTAACAACGAGCAAAAAATCGCCCTCCTTGATGCGGTTGACCGCTTAGTGAAGCCAAGATTTAGCGTTCGGCTTAACCAGCTCGATGTATGGCCCAATGCGCAAGTATGTTGCTTGAAAGGCGATGATATTGAGCCGCCGTTAGTGCAATTAGCTAAACAGACGCAAGAAATTGCCGACCGACTGCAATTACATCGGAATGAGCACAACTTTTGCCCGCACATCAGTTTATTTAGAAAAGCAAAACAATGGACACTAGATGAGTCGGCTTTATTGCAACTCAAAGGTATTAATACGCTGACGTTAACGCCCGATAATTTGCATTTATATCATTCAAAAAGCACAAGCACGGGTGTCGAATATCACATCCTAGATTCGTGGGCGCTCGGTGAGCTTTAAATCAAAAACAAAAAGCCCGAGTATCCACTCAGGCTTTATTTTTAAACTTATGAATCAATCCATTAATCAATACTAGAATAAAAATAGCAGTTAACTAGAGAGCGATGATGAAGAAAGCCCTATTCGAGTAAACGTAAGGTTTCGCGATAGGCACGCTTTTGCTCGTAGGTTTGTAACCGCAGCATAAACTCATCAGTCTTAGTCATTTCAGCATTCATTTTCAACGCTTCGATCGCTTTCTGCTGCGTCGAAATAGCCGCACCAAAATCGCCTAACTCCGCATAAGCCGCGGCTAAATTATCAAGATTTGTAGGATCGTTTTCATTCACTTTGAGTAATTTTAAGGACAACTCGACCGCTTTATTGCCATCACGATATTCTGCTTCGGGACAAGTTGCTAAAATCCACGCCACATTGCCCAAAGCAACATCATCACCCACTTGGGAAAATTGCTCGACCGCTTTACCGCAGTTGCGCTGCACACCGTCACCGCCAGACGCATAAATAAAGCCTAAACGGAATTGAGCCCAACGACTGCCCTGCTCACTCAACGCTTTATACCAATGCTCAGCGACTGACAAGTCACGCTTGATCAATTGGCCTTCAAATGACAGATCCGCTAAGGTTTGCTGCGCTTTTTCATGCTGTTGTTCGGCGGCAAGCGAGATCCAGTGCAATCCAGTGGGCACTTCTTGCGACACAAAACGTCCAGAGAGATACATTAATCCCAGCAAAAATTGGGCATCGGCATCACCTTGCTCTGCCGTCACTTGAATATGCACAAACTTACTGGCCGCAAGTTCAGCTGCTGGCTGCGGGATAGAAAATGCGTGCGCCGCAGAGCTCAGCCCTATTGTTAAGCTTAAACCTGCACCTAAAACCCATAATCTGTATTTCACTTGCTTACCTCTCTTAAAAACAACTGCCCTCAAAGTTAGCCAGAATTAACCCCATAAGTCGAGCCTAAATACACACAAACCTCAGGATAATGGGGGAAGCTAAGCCAAATGGAATGTCAAATTTAAAAAGTGAAACATGTTATTGTGTAATTTAGTGGCATATTTTATTCATAATCTATAATAAAACTGCTGAAATAGACTGGTAAGATGTGATTAACTCGACAGAGTTAAGTGAATCCAGCGAGTTTCATATCGATTTAGTTGACTTAAATCACTAAAGTAGCAAAATAAGCTCTAATTTTAGATGGTTAATTGCATTTATTCACTTATTCTAAACTAAGACTTCCATCAAGTTTTTGTGAGTTTAATTGACGTAAAATGCTTATTTAGAATACTCTTACTTTCGTTTTAATCAATCGAGGAACACCAACATGGCTCTGATTGGTAAGCCAAAACCTGATCCAACTTTGGAATGGTTTTTATCACACTGTCACATTCATAAGTACCCTGCAAAGAGCACTCTTATCCATGCTGGTGAAGACTCAGATACCCTTTATTACATAGTAAAAGGTTCTGTAGCGGTATTGATTAAAGATGAAGAAGGTAAGGAGATGATCCTTTCTTATCTGAATCAAGGTGACTTTATCGGTGAACTAGGTTTGTTTGAAGAACAAGCCGAACGTACCGCTTGGGTTCGTGCTAAGCAAGCTTGTGAAATCGCTGAGATTTCATATAAGAAATTCAGACAGTTAATTCAAGTTAACCCTGAAATTCTGATGAAGCTGTCTGCACAAATGGCCTATCGCCTACAAAGTACCAGCCAGAAAGTGGGTAACCTTGCATTCTTAGACGTTGCAGGCCGTATTGCTCAAACTCTATTACATCTGGCTAAACAACCTGATGCTATGACACACCCTGATGGCATGCAGATTAAGATCACTCGTCAAGAGATAGGCCAAATCGTTGGCTGTTCACGGGAAACTGTGGGTCGTATCTTGAAGATGTTAGAAGAACAGAATTTGATCCAAGCTCATGGTAAGACAATCGTGGTATACGGTACCCGTTAAGTTAGTCTTCAGCTTGATTTAAGCCTGCCTTATTAAAGTGGCCTAGAATAAATTCTAGGCCATTTTTTATTGGGGAGCTCAAATGAAACGGCTGTTTTTAATCTGTTTTTTCAGCCTATTCACGCTGGTGCATCCAATAATCTTGCATGCCGAACCTATTGAATTAGAACATTATCAAGCCAAGGCGTTAGTTAACTCTGGGCAAATATTGTCCTTAAACGGTACACTCGCCGTAGTGAACCAATTTTGCCAAGGTGAACTAATTGATGCTCATCTCTATCAAGAAGATCATAAATGGCGCTATGATTTGCAAATCAAAGTTCAGCGTGGCCAAATCGTTAATCTCAGTATTGATGCAACTAATGGTCAAGCCGATCAATCAATAGCACTACCGAGCGAATGTCGAAAACATGAAACTGTTACTCGTTGAAGATAACCCAATGCTAGTCACCGAGCTGGAGAAACAACTCAAACTCGCTGGCTATGTAACCGATATTACAGACAAAGCGCTTGAAGCCGATTATCTGATCAAAGAAACCCAATACGATTGCGTAATCTTAGACATAGGTTTGCCCGATGGCAACGGCCTCGAACTGCTCGAAGGCTGGCGAAATCAAGGGATCAGCACTCCAGTTATCATGCTGACTGCCCGCAGCCAATGGCATGAAAAAGTAGAAGGTTTTAATGCTGGCGCCGACGATTACTTAGGTAAACCTTTCCACGCACAGGAATTATTGGCCCGAATCCAAGCTTTAATCCACCGTGCACATGGTCGTCTAAACACCTCAAGTAAACAATTGAGTTATGGTGGCGTGGTTTTAGATGAAGCAGAACAAACGGTAAAAGTGGCCGAGCAACTGTATGAACTCACAGCAATGGAATTCAGGCTGTTAAAAATCTTCCTCATGTCACCTAAGAAGCTGCTATCTAAGACGCAGCTAACCGATAAGCTCTATCAGTTTGACGATGAAAAAGAGAGTAATGTGGTCGAGGTTTATGTCACCCATCTACGCAAGAAACTGGGTAAAACCACGATCGAAACCCGTCGCGGCCAAGGTTACATCTTCCACGGCATTATTGAATGATCTCGATCCGCACTAAGCTCAGTTTATGGTTAACTGGCTTACTCGTGTTAGGTACTGTAATTGGGCTGATACTGTTTGAGTCCATGCTACGTCAGGCCTTCCACGACTCTATTATCAATCGCTTAGAAGAAGATCTCGAACATATCATGCTGGCAACCCATATCCACGATGGGGAGATCAGCATAGATCAAAGCCAGCTTTCCAGTTTCTACAAGCCCGCCTATTCAGGCCGTTATTTTCAGCTTAACCTGCCAAATGAAGTGATTCGCTCACGCTCCCTGTGGGATATGCAGTTAGATATCGAGCCACTGGCACCGAATCAAACCCGCGTCTGGCAAGCTAAAGGGCCAAAAAATAACGATATGCAGTTGTTATCACTAGGATTAAATTCCAGCAGTGCCAATGTTAGCGCCACCTTAACCGTTGCGCAAGATTTGAGTATCGGTAGACGCGTGTTTAGCGAGGTTTATGGCACTAAGCTTGGTGTCAATCTGGCGATGTTAGTTGCTATGATCGCGGGGATATTCTTGATCCTACGTCAATCCTTTAAGCCAGTTAAGCACATACAGCACGCACTTTCTCGGCTAAGACAAGGGGAAATTAACGCACTGGAGCTCAATAATATTCCCCCTGAAGTACAACCATTAGCAAAAACCTATAATGAACTACTTGAGTACACAGCCAAGCAAATTGAACGTAGCCGCAATAACTTAGGTAATTTGAGCCATGGGCTCAAAACGCCACTTGCCGTGATGCAGCAACAGGTTGAAGCTCTTGGCCTCAAAGATCCTGAAACTGCCATTGCCTTGCAGCAACAGCTGGATTCTATCCACAAGATGGTCGAGCGCAAACTGGCGGCGGCAAGGATCACAGGCGATATGCTTCCTGCTGCGCAATTGGTGATCCCTAGGGATTTACATAGCCTAGCCAACACGCTAAATAAGGTTCACCGCAACAAATCCATTGAATGCGATTTCGAACTCGATCCCAATATTCTCAGACTGCCTATTCACAGGGAAGATGGCATGGAGCTCTTAGGCAACCTGCTAGACAACGCCTTTAAATGGGCCCAGAGCCGAGTCAGCATTCAGCTATCGCGTCAGCAAGAGCGTCTCTGCCTTTGTATCGATGATGATGGTCCAGGGGTTGCTGATGATGAGCTAGATAAGCTCACACAAAGAGGAACAAGGCTTGATGAGTCTGTGATGGGTCACGGTTTAGGATTATCAATAGTAAAAGAAATTGCCGAGCAATACGAGATTGAACTGCAGTTTAATCACAGCACTCGCTTAGGTGGATTGAGGATCGAGCTGACCTTTAGCTAGCCCCGGGTTATGCCAATCGTATTTAATGCCTTGTTTGAAATATCCATAAAAAACGCCATCGAATTGATGGCGTTTTTTTTATGCAGAAAGCAATTTGAGGACGTTAGACTTTATTCACATTGGTGCTTTCAAAAATCTTGTCGGCAGACGCCGCCACAAAGCCGGTGTAGAGCTCGCCATTAGCCATAGGATAACGTAGTGCAAACTCATAGAAACAGCTTGGGATTTCCACTGTCGCGTCAGTAAATTCAACACCAATCTTATCGGCCATAGTCGAAGACTGTTCTAACAAGACTTCTGGCGAACCTTTGATCTCGCCACCTGAACTATTGAGCAAAAAGCCAGCTTGCTTCAGAGCATCATTCACTGACTCTAAAGTCTCAAAACCGTCGAGGTGATTGATAGACACAGTGAAATGGTTAGCGCGATAACCAAAAGCCGCTACCCAAGCTGCATATTCACTCTCAGTTAATAAGTCCTGATAGGTTTTAGCATCTAAAGACCAATGACGGCCTGAGTAAATAAAGTTGTCAGCGGTCGTCGCTGCAGCATCCACTTGGGCGATTAAGCCTCGAATGGTGTCTTGCAGCGCAGGGCTAAATTCTTCAACTAACAGCTCAGAGATAAACACTTTAGGCTGAGTCGAGTCTGGATGTTCAAAATGCTTAGCGATCAGTTTTTTCTGTTCAAACTTATAATCACCGCAAGGTACATAACCTAATGAAGTGAAATGCTTAGCCAGTACGTCCAAATTCACCTTAGCGATATTGAAAGTACGCAGGGCAATATGGTCGTTGATGATCGGCTTACCATGACCCAACAAAGCGTGCACTTTTGCCGCTGAAGGGGTCATTTGAATATAGTCTTGCCACAGAGCGGCAAATAACGCGTTGATGTCGGTATGCATAAAAACTCCTTTTATTGTGCTGCGGTTATTGCTGTTATTTTGCCGCAAACACTAAATGTAACGACCTAAATGCCACTGTTGCAGCGTCACACATACCCACAGTAGAAACTTAAGTAACGTCACTGCTTGTTATTAAAAAGGAAGAACATTAGTCCTTCCTCCTCTTTCCCACATATTCTTTACCGCATAAAAGTCAAATCCCTACCCGCTTACAAGCTCAAACCTGGGCTTAATGTCGCGGGTAAACTCACGGCATCAGCCTCGACCGAAGCGACCGGATAAGCACAGTAATCGGCGGCATAGAAAGCACTCGCTCTGTGGTTACCCGAAGCCCCAACACCACCAAAAGGTGCCGCGCCCGATGCGCCAGTGATTTGTTTGTTCCAGTTAACAATGCCAGCACGAATACGCGCGAGGAAATAATCATAATCTTCACGGCTATCGGCAAGTAATCCCGCAGACAAGCCGTAACGCGTTTGGTTAGCCAATTTGATCGCTTGATCAAAATCACTGTAACGCACCAGCTGCAGTAGAGGCCCGAAGTATTCTTCATCCGGCAATGCATCGATCGCTGTCACATCGATAAGGCCAGGAGACACTAAGCCTGTACCCGCTTCTAGATGGGTCAACTCGACCAAAGACACGCCGCCTAAGTTCAACAGATTCGCCTGCGCCGCAACCATACCCTTAGCGGCAGTTTCAGAAATCATTGAGCCCATAAAAGGTTGTGGCTGCGCATTCCAAGGACCGACTTTAATCTGTTTAACCGCATCGACTAACATGGCAATCAGCGCATCGCCCTGCTCGCCTTGCTCGACATATAAACGGCGCGCACAAGTGCAACGTTGGCCAGATGAAATATAAGCCGACTGCAAAATATCGTGCACTGCGGCCTTAATATCCTGCACACCTTTGATGATCAGTGGGTTATTACCCCCCATCTCAAGTGCTAAAATCTTGCCCGGATGACCGGCATATTGTTGATGTAAAAAATGACCTGTGCGTGAGCTGCCAGTAAAGAACAGACCATCGAGCTGCGGGTGAGAAGCCAGTGCCTTACCCGTATCCACCTCACCTTGAACTAAGTTAAGCACGCCAGCAGGCAGACCCGCTTTATCCCATAGGCTAACCATCAGCTCAGCGACTTTAGGCGTGAGCTCTGAAGGTTTGAAAATCACCGTATTCCCCGCCAGCAGCGCAGGGACTATGTGGCCGTTCGGCAAATGACCAGGGAAGTTGTAAGGACCGAACACCGCCACAACACCGTGGGGCTTATGGCGGATAACCGCACGTCCTGCTGGCGTATCGTTGGCTTCTGTGCCCGTACGTTTATTGTAAGCCGCAGCCGATAAAGCAATTTTGCCTATCATGGCACCGACTTCAGTCGCGGTTTCCCACTGAGGTTTACCAGTTTCTTGGGCAATCGTTTCTGCTAGTTCCGCTTTATTGGCTTCGAGTTGGCTGCGATACGCTTCAACTATGGCTAAACGCGCATCAAAACCTAACATAAACCAATCAAACTGTGCGGCGCGCGCAGCATCAACGGCGGCATTAACTTGTTCTGCAGTGGCCGTTTTACCAGTCCAAATAGATTGTGCATTGGCAGGGTTAATTGAGGTCACGTCATGACCTTTGCCAGCATGCCACTGGCCTTGAATATAATGTGTCATTGGTTATTCCTACATTGCCAAAATACGGATTTGATCGCCTTTTGCGAGTAACAAACCCGCGGCCAGCTCAGGGCTAATGATGATATGTTCGGATTTGTCGTCCACGGCCAATGCAGCAGACGTCGCTCGGTAATTGGCTAATTGGGTATTTGAGATAATAAATTGAGTGTCGGCTTCGACCATGTCACCAATATCGACGGTTAATAAACGGCTTTCACGCACGCCGCGAATGTCCGATAAACGACACTCAACCGTTGGACCACCATCAAAAATATCCACATAACCGCGGCATCTAAAACCTTCGGCCTGCAGCAGACTTAATGCAGGACGGGTATTGGTATGCACTTCGCCAATCACTTTCTGCGCTTCTTCCGGCAACAGACAAACGTAGACAGGATTTCGTGGCATCATTTCGGCCATAAATGCCTTTTTACCTAAGCCAGAAAGATAATCCGCCTGAATAAAATCTATGCCCAAAAAGTGTTTTTGCAACCAACCATAAAAAGGTGAATGCCCCTCGGCGTCGCTTACACCGCGCATTTCGGCAATCACAGTTTCGCCAAAACGCTTCGCATGTTGAGCTAAAAACAGAAATCGACTGCGGGATAACATACGGCCATTGTTGCCCTTGCGATATGCTTCACGCAAAAACAGCGTGCACATCTCAGCAGCACCAGTGTAGTCATGGCAAAGGGTGAGTGTTTCGACCTCGTTACGCACGTCAATTTGCTCAGAATGATAGACTTCGGTACCGAGTCGATAATGGTAGAACGCATCTTCCATTCCCACCGCCGCTTCGATGGCGCACGTTCCCACCACTTCACGGGTATCGGTATCTTCCAACACCATTAGATAACCTTCATCGAAGGGAGTCTCTACGGCTTTGACGAATGAGGCTTCTGCTCGAGCAATTTTATGTCTGAGCAGATCCGCATTCACAGGTAATGACGTAAAACCATGACCAGACTCTTCGGCAATTTGATATAAGGCCTCAAAATCGCCAGCCTGAATAGGACGTATGATTAACATCTTAGTGTCTCCTCACTTTGGCTTACCGTGCATCAAGGCACCTCTCTTCAAAAAGACAGGTAGTGATGCAGGTAAGTATTCCCTGACAAAAAAGGAGTGCGAATAAATTCAGCACTCCTTTGGTCATTTAGGCGGCAGCTATGCTCGCCACAGCACGTTCAAAACGAGCTAGACCTTCAGCAATATCAGCCTCAGGGATCACCAGAGAAGGAGCAAAACGCACCACGTTAGCACCCGCCATCAGGCTCATTAAGCCTTCAGCGACAGAGGCCACCAAAAAGTCGCGTGAACGACCTTGGTATTGTTCATTAAGAACGGCCCCTAAGAGTAAACCTTTACCGCGTACTTCTGAAAAAACATGATATTTTTCATTAATTTTGTTCAAACCATCACGCAATAACTGCTCGCGATGTTTTACGCCATCTAACACTTCAGGTGTGTTCACTACATCTAACACAGCATTACCGATAGCGCAGGCTAATGGGTTACCACCGTAGGTAGAACCGTGAGTGCCCACTTTTAAATGCTCGGCAATCTCAGCCGTTGTCAGCATAGCTGCGATAGGGAAACCACCGCCGAGCGCTTTAGCTGTGGTTAAGATGTCAGGCACAATTTCAGTACCCATGTAAGCGTACAGTTCACCAGTACGGCCCACACCCGTTTGGACTTCATCAAAAATCACTAGGGCATTGTGCTTATTAGCCAATTCACGCACGGCTTTCAAGAATGCAGGATCGGCATCGATAATACCGCCCTCGCCTTGCAGCGGCTCAAGCATGATGGCGCAAGTCTTATCGGTTACTGCGGCTTCTAAGGCGGCAACATCGTTAAATGGCAGGTGAGTAATACTCTGCGGCTTAGGACCAAAACCATCGGAATAGGCAGCTTGTCCACCAACGCTAACGGTGAAGAATGTACGGCCGTGGAAAGCTTTATCGAACGCTATGATTTCATCTTTCTCAACGCCATGTTTTTCTAAGGCATAACGACGGACAAGTTTTAATGCGGCTTCGTTGGCTTCGGCGCCAGAGTTGGCAAAATACACTTTATCGGCAAACGTGCTATTAACTAATTTAGTCGCTAATGCCAAGGCTGGCTCATTCGTCATTACGTTTGACAGATGCCATAATTTTTCACCTTGTGTCTTAAGGGCATTCACAAGGGCTGGATGACAGTGACCTAAGCAATTTACCGCAATACCGCCAGCAAAATCGATAAACTCGTTGCCCTCTTGGTCCCAAACTCGGCTTCCTTCGCCACGAACAGGGATCACGGCAGCAGGCGCATAATTAGGCACCATCACTGCGTCAAACTGGGCACGGTCCAACTTCATATCAACGCTCATTCTTCTTCGTCCTTTGTGTTTGTTTAACGGCGCCTTGCACCGTCAGAGTCCCATAGGTATCTTTATCTAGAGTTAGTGATACTGGGATTGCTTGTGTCTATTAATAACCATTATTAGCGAAAATGTGATCAAAATACCAGTTTTTCACAAACATCAATCCACGCACTTCCACCCAAAGTGCATAAAGATTGCAGTTTAAGAACTATACAAGCGGTTAAGCCCATGGCTTGTAGCATAATTAGTCAGAAAAAAAGTTATTTGCCCCTCATTTTGCTAGCTATTCACTGAATGTGAATAACTACACCATTTTAACGAATCAAGTGTGAAAGCACAAAATGGCCAATTTTCTACCTCACTTCAAGGGCTTCGGGTAATAAATTGAACAGAGGAAACACATGGGGCATGTTAGGGTAAAAGCAGCCCGTTATCTCACCACCACAGGCTTTTATTTGGGCGACTAAACGTTCAGAATCTTGCAATAATAGCTCCCGCGTACCCGCAATCACTAAGATAGGCGGCAGGTCTGCCAAGTTCCCTTGTAAGGGGGAAACTTTTGCCGACATAGGATCGGCCCCAGCAAGATAAGCGCCACGTAAGCGCAGCAATGCCTCTATGGTAAAAAAGGGATCGTCGGCTGCGAGTATCAACTCAGTATCCCCCGTAAGTGCTAAGTCTAACGCGGGCGATAGCAAGATACAGGCGGTTGGTAAAGGCAGGGCTAAACGTTTTAATTCCAGCAACAAACTCAGTGCTAAATTGCCGCCCGCCGAGTCACCCATGAGGATCAAATTCTCCGAGCCTTTCAGCTCAATTAACCGCCTATAGGCTTCAAGCACATCATCAAATGGCGCGGGGAAAGGATGCTCAGGAGCGAGACGATAATCAGGAATATAAGCATCTAATTGACAACGCTGGCAGATATCTGCGACCAATCTTGCATGGGCATGGGGCGTTTTAAAACAGAAGCCTCCGCCACGGATATAAAACAGATTTCCAAGGCGAGGAGGTTCGTTGAGAAGCACATAATGTAACAAGTTTGAGTGTTGTAAGGGGATGGTAGCGCTGACTAACTTATCCGGCCAAGGGAGCCAACGTCTATCAAGCTCAAGCAACTTTTCACGCACTTGCGCTAAGGGCATTTTTGCCTGTCCACGACTGATGGATGGCCTAGCGACATAGGATAAAATGGTATTTAGTACAGATGCTTGCCAGCTTGGCATATCCCTTCCTCTACTTAAACGCCGCAATCATGGCGCTACGTAGCAGACCGAGGATTACAGCAGATCTAACTTCCTATAGTTTTGTGCTTTTAAGCGCAGTACTTCTTGCTCAGTTAACTCATAATAATCAAACATTAAGCGCTTTTCTTGGGGATCGATTTGACGCATTTCTTCGAGCAATACCACCTTAGCATAACAGTTTGCCCGCGCGACTAATGCCGACTGAGGCGACAATTCTCGATAGCTTAAGGTTTGGTCTAACTCCTTTAACAACCGAGTTAAGGGACTCGCTTCAAACTTAAGTAACTCTAATAATTGCCAATTAAGTTTAAGACCATGGCTTAGCACTTGTTCAAATACGGCCTTAGCAGGAAACTCAGTGGCAATCACCGCATCATACACTTCCTTATCACGGCTGCTACTGGCTTCTCTTATCCAAGATCCCCATGTTTGGTCGAATAAACGGGCACTTAAACTCAATACAACGGATGTGCCTAACTGATTAAGTAAGGCACTACTATAAACCAAGGCTGAGTCAGTATTATGAAGCTGAGCTAAAGCATTTGCCGCTATACCACTGACTATGCTGTAGCGCCATAATTTACGGGTAGTCCATAACAACTTAGCATTGCCACTAGGAAGCCAATTTCGCAAACAAAAGTAAGGGATAATAGTGCGAAGGTTTTCGATACCGATGTAATTCATCACTAATTTGATATCAGTGACCCGCACATCTGAGCTCTGAGACCTGCGAGCGCGAAAAGATGGGCTGTTGACCATGTTGGTTAAATCGCGGCACAACCAACTTAAGTTACTGATCAGTGGTCTTAATCGCGTTGCATCGAGATTTTTTGCCAGCAATAATTCCAGCAAGAGGATTTGCGACTCATTGATATCTGACTTAGCCAGAACAGATTCAGGGGACGCGAGTTGATGCTCGATGGCGTTAATGACAGTTTCATGCAACTGGCTCGATACGGCTTCAAACACTTCTTTAGCTTTAATTTGTTTCATCAAACGCACCAAAATCGCTTCGCGTTCAACATCTAACTTATTTGCATCGGCCTCTAATTCAAGGTCGAGTTCATCCAAAAGAGTCGGGCTCGCTTTTTGCTTTCCGAGGATCAATTGTTGATAGAGTCTATGTTCTATCTCTATAATTTTGCCGGGTCTTACACCGCCCGCAACCGAAATCGCCACTATAAATCTTTCCTATATCGCTAATGCCCGAGTGACGTCAACACAATCAAACTCTCAAAATCATTACAATTTCAGCACATACACTTAATCTTAGCAATAATGCAAAGTCGCAGAACGCAAACAAAGAGTTATATCGGATATTTCCTAGTCAGTTACCCAATAAAAAGGCCTCGACTAGGAGACCTTTAACAGAAATCGAACTGATTTATTTGAGTTCTTGTTCAAATAACTTATAGATGCGGCGGTATTCATCTAACCAGCTAGAAGGTTGACGGAAACCATGGGGCTCGACAGGATAAATCGCCATTTCAAAGGTTGGTTTTTCCAGTTCAATGAGGCGCTGTACCATACGCACACTGTCTTGGAAGAAAACGTTGTCATCCATTACGCCACTCATGATAAGCAGTGGTTTAGTTAATCCTTGAGCATGCTCAATCGGAGAGCTGCGCTCATAGGCGATAGGATCGACATCAGGCGTATTTAAGATATTAGAGGTATAAGGCGCATTATAATGTGCCCAGTCCGCCACAGGACGCAATGCAGCACCAGCTTGGAACAAGTCCGGTGCGGTAAACAAAGACATAAAGGTTAAGAATCCACCGTAAGAGCCACCATAAGTACCGACACGCTTAGTATCGACATGGGTATGAGTCGCCATCCACGTTACGCCATCCTTTAAGTCTTCCACTTCTGGATGACCCATATTACGATAAATAGCAGTGCGCCAATCTCGGCCGTAACCTTTAGAGCCACGGTAATCCATGTCCATCACAACATAACCTTGTTGAGTCAGCAGGTTGTGGAACATAAACTCGCGAAAATAACCGCTAAAACCATAATCGGCATTCTGCAGATAACCTGCGCCGTGATTGAAAATAACCGCAGGATATTTCTCAGCGCGGGACTTATCATAGCCTTGCGGCAGATAAACTCGAGCGTACACATTGCCAGCACCATGATTTGAAGGTACAGCTACCACTTCTGGCGCTTGCCATGGGTAATTTTTGAAGGCATCACTGGTATAAGACGTCAGCTGCTTTAACTCGCCGCCAATGGGTTGAACATAGAGTTCATTAGGCTGTGTGCGGCGTGAAGCATTGAGTAATAGCTGAGTGCCATCGGGGCTTAAGCTGTAATCTAAGTTTCCATCCCACTGAGTTAGTTGCTCATTTTTACCTGTGGCAAGATTCACGCGGTGAACGTTATAAATGCCGGGGTGACTCTGGTTCGCTTTGTAATAGATGTAATTGGCATCCGGTGACAGCGTAATATCACTCACCACAAACTTGCCTTGGGTTAACGCACGCGGCTTTTCGCCTTGAGCTTTAATATAAAGCTGCGAATAACCGGACTCTTCTGACAAGTAATACAAGGTATCCGTATCCGGTAACCAACCGAATTGGTTGTAGTCGTAATTCACCCATGCATCATCATGCAAACGATGTTCGGTAATAAATTTACCCTTAGCAAGATCGACACTGGCGATCCAGCGATCTTTGTTATCAGTTGCTTCTAGCATCAGGGCTAATTTATTTTCCGACTCATGCCATTGAATCGCACTCTGAGTCCAGCCCCAATCCTGCATCAACTGAATTTTACGTGGCGATTTAGTGCTTTGATAAGTTTCGCCTTTCGCTTTAGCATTTTCAGCTTTCACTTTGGCTAGCACATCTTCATCAAAACCAGTAAGGCCCTCGATTGTGATATCGACTTTTTTATGTTGGTTTAAATCAAGCACAACAAAACGTTGCCCTGGTGGTGTATCTTCAGCCACGCGCGCGCGCACTGGCACTGGGTCGATATAACCTTCACTACCTAAGTAATTAGGCATGATGTCGTGTTCGCTGCTACCTGTGTAATTTTTATCTGCAAGAGCGACTAAAATATAGCGGCCATCGGGTGATAAACTCAGCTCTGACACCACTTCGCTATCGCCTAAATACCAAGTGCTGGCGGCGAGCGTTGGATCGTTTTTTTGTAATTCATCTTGGTACTGCGCTTTAGCTTTAGCATTTTCTTGCTGCAGCGCTACATACTGAATCAATCTGTGCTGTTGTTTCGCAATATAAGACGTCGGCTCTTTTACCGCTTCTGGTGCTTTCGCCATTTTAATTTCAGCAAGTTGCTCGACTAAGCCTGAATCTTGATGAATTTGGAAAACATTGTCGCCCTGCCAATAGGCAATATCGCCATTATTGAGATAACGCACACCATCGATGGCGGTGCGCTGGCGAGTCAATTGGCTGATCTTACCCGTGCTTAATTGCTTAACAAAAATGTTGCCTTGATATAGGTAAGCCTTGTGGGACTTAGTGCGATCAAACACGCCAAACTGCTGATCTGCCGCATATAACTTATCGAGAGCTAGCTCGACGGCGCGGCTGTCATTGATGCCTTGCTGATAATAGCTACGCAGAGGTGAAGCACTCGCTTGGCGGGCAAATAGCACGCTTTGGCTATCGTCGCTCCAGTAAGCCTCTTTGGCAAAGATCCCCATCCAATCAGGATTTGCCATAATTTGATTAAGCGTAAGCGCCTGTGAAACTTGTGGCGGTTGGGCTAAGGGAACTTGGAATGCTGACGGAGCTATTACAGGAGCTGCAGTTTCAGTCGATGTCGCTGAGCATCCTGCCAATACGGCAACCGCTAACGCACTAAAACCCAAATTTCGCATTACGCTTCTCATTTATCCTTCCTTTTATTGTTATCGCAATGGCTAAATGACCCAGTCTACTTATCTGCTGGTTTCGCCTATTCGCGTAGTTTTGCGGCAGTTATAGCATAGTTAATCGCTAAACTTGCTTAAAAGAAGGATAAATCTTGTAACAGAAATTGATAGTGTGGAGAGTTTTTAAGGCGAGGAAATTATACGGACACAGCCGGTTGCGCTAAAAAATTGGCTAACAGTTCGAGACCTTGCTCGGTGAGAATTGATTCGGGATGAAATTGCACCCCATAAAGCGGTAAGTCTTGATGGCTCATGGCCATGATTTCTCGGCCGTGAATTGCATCGTCAAACCAAGCATCGAGTACAAAACCTTCAGGCACAGCATCAACCAGTAACGAGTGATAACGTGTCACGGTTAAAGGCTGATTTAATCCCTTAAATAACCGCTGTCCTGTATGCGCAATAACGCTGACCTTGCCGTGCATCACCCGTTCGGCACGCACTACATTGGCACCGAAAACCTGTGCCATCGCCTGATGTCCCAAACAGACACCTAAGATTGGCATGCGCGCAGTAAAATGTTCAATCGCCGCGAGGGAGATCCCCGCCTCATTAGGTGTGCAAGGTCCGGGCGAAATCACCAGATGACTAGGCGCAAGCGCCTCAATGTCGGCTAGGCTAATTTCATCATTACGTTTAACCACTATCTCTTGCCCTAGCTGCTGAAAATACTGCACTAAGTTAAAGGTGAAAGAGTCGTAATTATCGATCATTAGCAACATACAAGATCCATTGGTCTAAATGGGTAAAGGTAACGCATATCTAACGGATGAATGCGGGCGCAAATGCTATCACACCTTGTACTTAAGGTTTAACCAATTGTGGGGATTAAAATACAGCGACAAAAAAGCCAGTCATTAGACTGGCTTAGTTTTTAAACGACTTGGGCATTTCACCACAGTTATTTAACCACAGTTAAATGACTGCGACGCTTAGGAGGCTCATCTGTCGGTTCAAACGCTTTATCTGTTGTTTCAACAACAGATAAAGATGAATCGACTTCATCGTCCATCAGGTAAGCATCTTCGATATCGAAGACAGTGCCAGCACCATTTTCACGGGCATAAATAGCGACAATCGACGCCATTGGCAACATCACCTGCTGAGGAACACCACCAAAACGCGCATTGAACTCCACACACTCATTGCTAATTTGCAAATTGCCCACTGCGCCAGCAGCGATATTTAACACTATCTGGCCATCCTTCACGTATTGCTGCGGTACTTGAGTGCCTTCAACAAAGGCATCAACCACAACGTGAGGAGTCAATTGGTTGTCCATCAACCAATCATAGTAAGCCCTTAGTAAATAAGGACGATTTGGAGTCAAAGGTTTCATTACATACCCATGCGCATTTCGCGTTCGGCTTCAGTTAAAGAAGCTTTAAACGATTCACGCTCAAAAATACGTGTCATATACGCTTTGATATCTTTAGCTACACGGCTATCTAGCTCAATACCTAATACAGGTAAGCGCCACAACAATGGGCCAAGGTAGCAATCCGCTAGACCAAATTCTTCGCTCATGAAGTAAGGCACTTCACCGAAGATAGGCGCAATTGCGATCAGGCTTTCAGTCAACTCTTTACGAGCCGCTTCAACACGATCACCTTTACGGATACGGTCAACAAGCGAATACCAGTCAGTATCGATGCGATGCATCATCAAACGGCTTTGGCCGCGAGACACTGGATAAACTGGCATCAAAGGCGGATGAGGAAAACGCTCATCCAAATATTCCATGATAATGCGTGATTCGTATAAAACGAGTTCACGGTCTACCAAAGTTGGCACTGAGTTATATGGATTTACTTCGAGCAAATCCTCAGGCATTTCGTTAGGGTCGACCTGTAAAACATCAACAGTAACCCCTTTCTCAGCTAACACGATACGTACTTGATGGCTATACAGATCATCAGCACCTGAAAACAGTGTCATGATAGAGCGTTTGTTGGCAGCAACAGCCATTGATACCCTCCAGAATCGAAATAAAACAAAAGTAAACGAGGGGCAAAGCCCCCCGTTTACACTATGCGGATATTACATTTTACCCGTTATTGGTGCCTAGTGTACATCTTTCCAATACTCTTTCTTCAAGAGGTAGGCCACAATAAAGAATATAAATAGGAATCCGAGTACCCACCAACCCATAGCTTGACGCTCTAGCTTAACAGGTTCAGCCGAATAAACTAAGAAGCCAGTGATATCACGTACTGCTTGGTCGTATTCTTCCGCATTCAATTTACCGCCAGTCACCACAATAGTGCCATCTTCTTGTTTAACTGGTGTGCCTTGTAACTCTTCGAGTACATGTGGCATGCCAACAGATGGGAATACTGTGTTATTCACACCAAATGGGCGACTTGGATCTTTATAGAAGCCTTTCAGATAGGAATAAACCCAATCTTCACCACGCACGCGAGCAACTAAAGTTAAGTCTGGCGGTGTAGCACCAAACCATTTAGCAGCATCTTTAGGTGGAATAGCGTTTTGCATCAACTCACCAATTTTAGCATCGGTGAACATATACTTATTACGCATATCATCCGCAGAGATACCGATATCGGTCGCTACACGTTCATAACGTTGATACTGAGTGCTGTGGCAACCAGAGCAGTAATGTTGGAACAGGTCCACACCACGCTCTAAAGAAGCTTTATCATGCAGATCAACATTGGCATCTTCTAAATGAATTTTATGTCCGCTCGCGGCCATAGCCAACGTCGGCAACAAGGCAACTAATGCAATCAATAATTTTTTCATTAGTGTGTCAACCTCGCTGGAACAGGTTTAGTTTTTTCATTCTTGCTGTATACCCACAGCGCCACAAAGAAACCAAAGTAAGTGAAAGTAAACACCTGTGCAACTATCGTCAGGGTCGGCGTGGCAGGCACTACCCCTAAATAACCCAATACTATGAAAGATATAGCAAATTGGGCAATATTCAGCTTATGTAGCGTACTACGGTAGCGAACTGACTTCACTTTACAGCGATCTAACCAAGGCAATACGAACAGTACTGCAATCGACAGACCCATCATTATCACGCCACCCAATTTATCAGGCACAGCACGTAAAATGGCGTAAAAAGGAGTGAAGTACCAAACGGGTGCAATGTGTTCAGGAGTCTTCATCGAGTTAGCCGCTTCAAAGTTTGGCTTTTCAAGGAAGTAACCACCGCCTTCAGGAATAAAGAACAACACATAGCAGAACACTATCAGGAAGCCCGCGACGCCCATGATGTCTTTTACAGTGTAATATGGGTGGAATGGAATACCGTCAACTGGCCAGCCATTTTCGTCTTTGTTCTTCTTAATTTCGATACCGTCAGGGTTGTTAGAACCCACTTCATGCAACGCAATTAAGTGTAAAAACACGAGTACGACTAATACTAGCGGCAGAGCAATCACGTGCAGCGCAAAGAAACGGTTCAGCGTTGCGCCAGAGATCACGTAGTCACCACGGATCCACAGGGTTAAGTCGTCACCAATAACTGGAATTGCACCGAACAGAGAGATAATTACCTGCGCGCCCCAATATGACATTTGACCCCATGGCAGCAAATAACCCATAAAGGCTTCGGCCATCAACACGAGGAAAATTAACATACCGAACAGCCACAGTAGTTCTCTAGGCTTCTGATATGAACCGTAAATTAAACCACGGAACATGTGCAGATAGATGACAACGAAGAAGGCTGATGCACCCGTTGAGTGCATATAACGCAGCAACCAACCGTATTCAACATCACGCATTATGTATTCAACAGAGGCAAATGCACCTTCTGCTGTTGGTACATAGTTCATCGTCAACCAGATACCTGTCAGTAATTGGTTAACCAATACCAACATCGCTAGCGAACCGAAAAAATACCAAAAGTTAAAGTTAGTTGGCGTAGCGTATTGGCCCACGTGACGGTTATAAGTCGCCGTCATTGGGATACGCGCATCAATCCAATTAATTAAATTCTTAACCATTACGCCACTCCTTTATCTACACCGATAATCACGGTGCCATCATCAACGTATTGATGTGGAGGGATAACTAGGTTCAATGGAGCAGGTACGCCTTGGAAAACGCGACCAGCCATATCGAACTTAGAGCCATGACATGGACAGAAGAAACCAGAAGTGACACCTTCAACTTGCTCACCAAATGAATCTGGCAAATAAGTAGGTGAACATCCGAGGTGGGTACAAATACCGACAGCAATAAAATACTCTGGCTTGATTGAGCGCAAAGGATTTGTTGCATAATCAGGCTGCTGCATCTCAGCAGAAGCAGGATCTCTTAACTTATCATCATGTGTTGGCAGTTCATTGATCACAGCATCTGTGCGACGGACAACCCATACAGGTTTTCCACGCCACTCAACACGGATCAGCTGACCTGGCTCTACTTTACTGATATTTACTTCGACCGGTGCACCTGCAGCTTTCGCTTTGGCACTCGGATTCCATGACTTGATGAAAGGAACCGCTACAGCGACGGCACCAGCACCACCTACTACGGCGGTTGCGGCTGTCAGGAATCTGCGACGTCCGGTATCGACTGGCGCATTGCTCATCCACTTATCTCCCAGAGGGTGTTGGAATTTTTATATTTCAAAGACTTTCAACCCTTAGTCATCACTAGGGTCAAAAATCGAAGTTTGAAGCGGGGCTCATTATAGCTAAAAATTAGAAGCAGATCATAGTGAAAACACGCAAGTAAGTTAGGGAGATTGCGTGTTTTTTAAAAAAAGCCTAAAAAAGACCCAACTATTAACCCATTTTAATTCATTTGGATCATATTTTAAGCTTCTTGTCTGTGATATCGGCATAAAGCATGCATCGCTAATATAAATTAGCCCAGACTTTTCAAACTAAGTTAACAATCGCCAGATAAAAAAATAGGCCCTGAGTAACAGGACCTATTAAATCAATACTTTTAATGCATTACTTCTTAGGTGCAGTGCTCTTCATATACTTGAAGAACTCGCTATCAGGCTCTAACACCATAATATCGGACTTGCCTGAGAAGCTGGCTCGATAAGCCTCTAAGCTACGAACAAAACCGAAGAACTCAGCATCTTTGTTGTAAGCATCAGAATATATCTTCGCTGCTAACGCATCTCCTTCACCTCGAATGGTTAAGGCTTTACGTTCAGCTTCGGCAATCTTCACCGTCACATTGGCATCTATCGTTGCACGAATAATTTCAGACTGCTCTTTACCTTGCGCTCTATGCTCTTTTGCCACAGCTTGACGCTCTGCACGCATACGCTGGTAAATACTGTTACTGACGTTAGCCGGTAGATTGATTTGCTTTACACGCACATCAACAACTTCAATACCTAAGTCTTTTGCACTTTCTGAGGCATTGGATAACGCATCATTTTGCAGTTCATCACGCTT
Source organism: Shewanella sp. DC2-4 (assembly GCF_013248875.1). Taxonomy (NCBI): domain Bacteria; kingdom Pseudomonadati; phylum Pseudomonadota; class Gammaproteobacteria; order Alteromonadales; family Shewanellaceae; genus Shewanella; species Shewanella sp. DC2-4. The sequence continues at coordinate 4,113,479 of NZ_JABRVR010000002.1, forward strand.
ACCAGAAACAATCTCTCTGATAGTGCGACGACCAAACTCTGTGCGTAAATCGTTGTTGATCTTACGTTGTAATAGCGATTCTGCATTCGACTTAATACCACCGTTTGTAGACAGGTAATATTTTTCGAAATCCATAATGCGCCACTTCACATAGGAATCGACCATAAGGTCTTTCTTCTCTGAAGTCACAAAACGATCAGCTGCACCATCGAGTGTTTGAATACGGGCATCGAGTAATTTTACTTTATCGATCACAGGCACTTTCATGTGCAGGCCTGGGCCGTAGACGCGGGTGACTTGCTTACCGTCAACGTCGTCTTTTAAAATTTCACCGAAACGCGCCACAATAGCGCGCTCGCCTTCATTCACCACCATTAAAGATGACAAACCAATACCTAAGAGCACGGCGATAAGAATAACGCTTAATCTACCCATGGATTACTCCCTCCCTTGGCGAGTACGATCATCGCGGGATGGACGTCCACTCAAAGGCTCATTCGCGCGAGTCGTTGATACAGATGAAGAATTAACATTTTGCTGTGGCTTAGCTTCCAGCTCATTTGTCGCAGGCTTCTGCTGAATTAACTTATCTAGCGGTAGGTACATTAAGTTGCCGTTGTTCTTAGCATCAATCAGCACTTTATTCGTATCTGTCATAACTTGCTGCATTGTATCAAGATACAAACGCTTACGAGTCACTTCAGGCGCAGCTTGATACTCTGGTAATAACAACTCAAAACGAGCCACTTTACCGCGAGCTTCTAAGACTTCACGCTCTTTGTAAGCATTCGCTTGTTGCGCCATACGTTCAACTTCACCACGAGCTTTGGGTTCAATTTCACGGGCATAAGCTTCAGCTTCACGAATAAAACGTTGTTCATCTTCTTGGGCAGAAATCGCATCATCGAAGGCGTCTTTCACTTCTTCTGGCGGACGTGCCGGTAAGAAGTTAACGTCAACAACAGCAAGACCCAATTTGTACGGTTCAAGAATGCGCTCTAACTCTTTCCACGTATCGCGACGAATAGCATCACGGCCCGTAGTCAGAATATCATCCATCTTGTTATGTCCAATGACATAACGCAGTGCACTGTCAGTCGCTTCACGCAAACTGGCGTTCGCATCGACGGCACTAAATAGATATGAGTAAGCATCTAAAATACGATACTGAACATCAAGCTCAACTTTCACGACGTTTTCATCGGATGTCAGCATGCTACCAGACGCAGGAATAGAGCGAACCGATTGAATGTCGACGGGATAAATTTGGTCGATAAATGTGGCTTTCCAATGAAGTCCAGGACCAATTTCGCCAGCGTGTTTACCAAATCGCAGTGCCACACCACGCTCAGCTTCTTTAATTGTATAAAAACCCGAAAGTCCCCAAACAACTACAGCAACAGCAAGAATGATGATTAGGCTAAACGAACTAAAAGACTGGCCTGAGCCATTTCCTTTGCCGCCAAAGCGCTTTGAAAGATTACGAAAAACCTCGTCAAGGTCCGGTGGTCCTTTGTCGTTACCACCTTTATTTCCCCAAGGATCATTACCCTTGTTACCGGGCTCGTTCCAAGCCATTTAGCACTCCATAAGTGGATGAAATAAATTAGATTATTAACAAACAGCTTCATCTATCGAATCTTCGAAGATGAAGGTTTCTAACTCACCCTGACTCTGTTTTGTTAATCGGCGCCAATCGGCGTCCGATAAACGAACAGACAAAATACAGTTCCCCAGATCGTCGTACTCTTTCTGCTGTATCGCATCCAGTCGATAAAACTGGCCAAGATAATGTCCAGCAGTTGCCGGAATTCTAAGTGTTAGCTCTTTAATCACCTCACCAATAAGCTCAGTGATGGCTTTCAATAGCAAATCAAATCCTAAACGCTTCTGTGCTGAAACCCAAACTCGAACGGGTTTGCCTATGTCGTTATATTCAATTCTTGGCGTCACATCTTCGAGTAAATCGATTTTGTTGCAGACCACGAGTTGCATGACTTCATCGGCTTGGATGTCTTTCAGTACAGATTGAACCTGATCAAAATTATCCGCCATGTTTTCATCTGCACAATCAACTATGTGTAGTAATAACTCAGCTTGCCTTGTCTCTTGTAAGGTTGCCTTAAATGCAGCAACGAGATCATGGGGCAAATGACGAATAAATCCGACAGTATCCGCTAATATCACGGCACCATCAGGTAAATCTAACTTTCTTAGCGTAGGATCGAGTGTGGCAAATAGCTGATCTGCAGCATAAACATCAGATGATGTTAGGGCATTAAACAGCGTTGATTTACCCGCGTTTGTGTAGCCGACTAATGAAACTGTCGACAAATCACTACGCTTACGTGCACGTCGACTCTGTTCACGTTGCTTATCAACTCGCTCTAAGCGTTTGTTGATATTTTTAATCCGTCCTCTGAGCAAACGTCTATCGGTTTCGAGCTGGGTTTCCCCTGGACCACGTAAACCAATACCGCCCTTTTGCCTTTCAAGATGCGTCCAACCACGGATCAGGCGAGTCGACATATGGCGCAATTGCGCTAGCTCCACCTGTAACTTACCTTCGTGAGTTCGCGCTCTTTGGGCAAAAATATCGAGAATAAGTGTCGTACGGTCGAGCACTCGACACTGACACACTTGCTCAAGATTACGCTCTTGGGCTGGACTCAATGCATGATTAAAAATCACCACATTGGCTTCAGTCGCCGCCACTAATGCAGCTAACTCTTCGGCTTTACCAGAACCCACAAAAAATTTGCGATCCGGTGAACGTCGACTTCCAGTAATCACCCCGACTGATCTTGCCCCAGCTGATTCTACTAATAGCTGCAGCTCGACTAAATCTTCTCGGCGTTCCTCATCGGAAAAGTCGATATGGACAAGAACCGCAGTTTCTCCCGCCTCATAACGATCAAACAAGAAGCAAACTCCTCAGATAATACTTATTCGCCACTAGGCGCATCATCTTGAGCACCATATCCGCCTTGGGCATTTTGGTGACCAGTAACGTTGAATGGGCGTGCTGGCACGACAGTAGAAATAGCGTGTTTATAAACCATTTGGCTCACTGTATTTTTCAACAGAATGACAAATTGATCAAACGACTCTACCTGTCCTTGGAGTTTAATGCCGTTAACCAAGTAAATTGATACAGGAACGCGCTCGCGACGCAATGCGTTCAAAAATGGGTCTTGTAAAGATTGCCCCTTAGCCATTTTATTATTTCCTTTTTAATTTATATAAAATAAATCGATATCAGTGATAGTTTTTTGTTTAGTTTTAGTATTATACAGCAAGGGCTAATAAGCTAGCGGCATTGACGCATAAGTATAACTAAATTCCCCTCAGCACCACTTTCAAGCCAATTCAACTCTGGCCAACTCCGCAACCATGTTAATTGACGCTTAGCCAATTGCCTAGTAGCAGCAACCGCTTTTTCGACCATAGTATCATAGTCAAACTCACCATCTAGGTATTGCCAGCACTGTCGATAACCGACACAACGCATTGAAGGCAAGTCTAAATGCAAGTCTCCACGGGCTTTTAGCTCTGTGACTTCCTCAATAAAGCCCTGTTTGAGCATAATCGCAAAACGTTGCGCTATTAAGTCATGTAACACTTTGCGCTCGCGCGGTGCAATAGCAAACTGCACTACGTCATAAGGCAATGGAGCAGACTTGGTCTGAGTCAACTCAGTCATGCTCTTGCCGCTTATTCTATAGACTTCCAGCGCTCTTGAAAGTCTTTGTGGATCATTAGGATGAATTCTTTCTGCCGACACGGGATCTATCTCCCTTAATTGGTCATGCAGTGCTTCCCATCCCTTTTCATTCGCCTCCGCTTGGATCTCGGCTCTAATGGCCTCATCCGCACTCGGCAAAGGTGACAAACCTTCGAGTAACGCTTTGAAATACATCATGGTTCCGCCAACTAATACTGGCGTTTTCCCCATGCTGACAATCTCTTCTATCTGGGCTATTGCATCGGCTCTAAAGTCGGCTGCCGAATAGCTTTCACTGGGATCACGAATATCAATTAATCTGTGCGGCCCGCGAGCCAGTTCGTCTGCTGAAGGCTTGGCACTGCCAATGTCCATACCACGATAAATTAATGCCGAATCGACCGAAATAATTTCACAGTTATGCTTTTCGGCCAATTCTAATGCTAAAGCGGTCTTACCTGAGGCCGTTGGCCCCATCAAAAATAACACTTTAGGCTGTAATTCTTTATTCACTTGCTTGCTCTTCTAGCCACGATTGCCAAGGTAAGAATATCGCTTTGTTGGCAATAAGCTGTTTTTTCTCTTCAGCTAACTGCGAAAATGCTGCCCAGACTTCTGGTGCCGAAACGAATCCCGTTAAACTGTGTTTTGCCAACCAAAACGCCAATGCGCTCGGCGCAGGTGTTTCAAAACGTAGTGATTGTAGCCATTCAGGGATCACTTTGGCTAACTGGCTCTCTCTGATATATGGGGGCACTTTTTTAATAATCAACTGCTGGTAACGAATTGTTAGTTCTAAACCTAATTGGCGGATCAGCGTGTCGTGTTCAGTGAGCACAGCCTGCCAATCCGCATCAGCCGCGACAGACACTGGCATCAATAAAGGCTGACCAATTAACCCCGTCGCTAGTTTAGCTTCAATCTCTTGGCATCGCGTCGCCAATGCTACTGATTTTATTGATAATAGACTGAGTTTATCTTCCGACGTCATCACCCAATATTGCCCATCTAATATCGATGGCATAGGTAACACAGACTGATAATCTTGATCTTTTACACTGTAAGAAGGGGTTTGCAGTAAAGCACCATAACTTGCTATTGCCGCCTTTGACGGTAATTCAGTACGTTGTCGAGATTCACCTGCAGAATAACTGCCACGGCTGCTGTCTCTTGGCGTTGTCATGCTGCCAAAAGCATTGGTTTGAGTGCCAAAACTGGCGCCTTCTCGTCCTGCGACTAGAGACTTTACTTGAACGGCAGGGGTAACTGAATCTTGAGCAGACTCAAGTGTATCAGCTTGCGCATTAACTTGAGCTGAATCAGCGCCAAGTACAAAAGGGGCTGAGATTTCAGTGGCGCTTATCGGGGCATCCACAAACACATCTTCAACCTCACCCAAAGAGCTAGAGTGAACGAAGTTGAGCTCTCCTGCTTCTTCCAGCGCCGATTGCAATGCTTGCAGAATATAATCATGCACATAGCGACTCTGATGGAATCGCACCTCATGCTTAGCGGGATGCACGTTAACATCCACTTGATGGGGATCGATATCCAACATCAGCACGTAGCCGGGTTGTTCAAGTTCTGCTTTTTGAGCAAAGGCTTGACGCACTGCATGATTGACCAAGCGATCACGGATAAGGCGTCCATTGACATAAAAGTAATGGGTATCGCTGATAACCGGTGACCAAGGTGACTGCAAATAGCCACTGAGGCGCAAATCATCGTGTTGGCATTCAATCTTAAGCGCTTGCTCGGCAAATGGACGGCCACACACTTGCGTCAAACGCTGTAAATACTGGGCTTCATTCATGGCAGGACGATAATTACGTACTGTCTTGCCGTTATGCGTCAGCGTGAAATGAATATCGCCGCGCACTAATGCAATGCGCTTTAACCATTCATCTATATGGGTAAATTCGGTTTTGTCACTCTTTAAAAAGCGTCTGCGAGCCGGTGTATTAAAGAATAAATCCACCACTTCAATCGTCGAACCTACTGGATGCGCGGCGGGCATCACTTTAACTGCCATGTCGGCACCTTCAGCATGGGCTTGCCACGCTTCGGTTTGCTCAGTCGTACGTGAAGTTAAAGTTAAACGTGAAACTGAGCTGATACTGGCTAGCGCTTCACCACGGAAACCAAAACTAAGGATAGCTTCAAGATCGTCTAAAGTGTGCAGCTTTGAGGTCGCATGGCGCGATAAGGCTAGCGCGAGTTCATCTTTAGGTATGCCAGAGCCGTTATCGCGAATTTTAATCAGCTTGCTGCCGCCTTTGTCGATTTCAATATCGACTCGGCTCGCTCCTGCGTCGAGGCAATTCTCGACCAATTCTTTGACTACGGAAGCGGGTCTCTCAACCACTTCCCCCGCCGCAATTTGGTTGGCTAATTGCGGAGGCAGGATCTGAATGCCCATCATGCTTTCCTATTTAACTCTGGGGTATGACTAGCGTTTGCCCTAACTGCACCACATCGGACTTCATTCCATTCGCTTGTTTGATGCTGGACATTGGCACACTGTAACGTTGCGCGATTGCAGATAAAGATTCTCCGCGACGGACCTTATGTTTAACCTTTGTCGATACCGCATCGCCAACATAGGCTGTAGGTGTTCTTTCAGTTGGCGTTCTTTCTGCTGATGCTTTTGCTGTGGTTTTGGCCGGCTTAGCACTGCTAGAGCTTCCTCCCCTTCTTTGGGCAAGCAAAGTATCCGCTGGCGGATTGTTGTGATAGTAACGGCTCACCCCCTTATAAATAGCATTGGCAATGCTCTCTTGATGGCGACTACTCGACAGTAAACGCTCTTCTTTAGGGTTTGAAATAAAGCCCGTTTCAACCAAGATGGAAGGAATATCCGGTGACTTCAGCACGGCTAAACTAGCGGACTCAGGGCGACTTTTATGCAATTGAGTCACGCCACCTAAATCTTTTAAAATATCCCCCGCTACAGAATGGCCAATTGCCATCGAACTGTTCATTGACATATCGAGCAGCGTCATAGCCAAATACTGTTCATTATCCGTGTTTTGGATAATCTCACCCGCGCCGCCCAGCAACTCAGAATGCTTCTCTTTTTGCTCTAACCAACGACCAATTTCACTATTAGCACGACGCATTGATAGCACCCATACGGAGGCGCCACGTGGGTTGGGCGAGGTAAAGGCATCCGCATGAATAGAAATCAGCAGATCCGCCTTACTGTTGCGCGCCAGTTCAGAGCGTTTATTTAAATTCACAAAATAATCACCAGTACGGATCATCACAGCACGCATGCCTGGCGTGTCATTGATTTTGCTGGAAACACGTCTGGCGATTTCTAGGGCGACCTTTTTTTCATAAACACCAGAAGGACCAATGGAGCCAGGATCGTCGCCACCATGACCCGCATCAATAGCAATGACAATATCGCGGGATGATTGCGCCGCTTGGGTGACAGTTTTAACGGGTGTAGATGACACGATAGCCGTTGCAGTAGTTAACGTTTTATCTTCTAAATCAACCACTAGACGATTGCCATAGGGCGCAGTAACAGGCAAAGAAAACAAGCTTGCATTCAATGGTTTTACGAGATCGATCACTAAACGCAAATCACCTTTAGTCGGTGACTTACTGACCCGCACGCCCTTAACCAACTTACTGTTGTTTTCAAGATTTTTAAGCACAACTTTAGCAGTGGTCTTTTTTAAATCCACCACTAAACGATTAGGGCCATCTAAAGAGAAATAGGTGTAATCAGGCACTCCACTCAAGTCAAACACGATTCGAGTTGACTCAGGCGCAGCCCAAATACGTACGCTTTCTAACTGATTAGCAGCATGGGCCACCACAGAGAAAAAAGAACACAAAGAAAGAATAATAATTTGAAAATACGGGTTATTTTTTATCATTTTAGTTTTTATTTTATCGCTTTTAATAACTTTTCACCTGGCTCAGACAAGGCCTCTATGCGTATTTCTCGCCCACTATTTTGATAACTTAAATGCATATGGACATCGGCAGCGGGCAGTAAACCCTCTCCCTTATCTGGCCATTCAACAATGCACAGACTCTTATCCGTAAAGTAATCACGGATCCCCATAAACTCGAGTTCTTCTGGATCGTTTAAACGATACAAATCAAAATGATAAACTTCGACACCTTCTAATTCATAAGGTTCAACTAAAGTGTAAGTCGGGCTTTTAACGGCTCCTTTATGGCCCAATCCCTGAATTAAGCCACGACTCAGCGTCGTTTTACCGGCTCCTAAATCACCCGTAAGATACAGAGTCAAAGGCGCTTGGACATGGCGGGCTAATTTTTGCCCAACCGCAATAGTGTCGTCTTCGTTGTCTAAGAAAAAAGTTAACTCTGTCATATCCGCTTATATCACTGCTGTTATTGATGGAGAAGCGACTCAATCCTAAAAAGGCACAGGGCACATAACAAAGTCCAGCCCCACTTAAGTCTCACATTCCGCCTAGAGTAAATCACTATTCACTAATTGGCGAATAAAAGGCATTAAATCGCTCGCTAACATGCCACGTTCTCCCTGTATTGCCGCAAGATCGGCAGCGCAACCATGTACGACTACGCCAAGCACAGTTGCCTGCATATTATCCATTCCCTGAGCCATGAGCGCGCCTATAATACCAGATAACACATCGCCACACCCACCACTGGCAAGCCCAGGGTTGCCGACTGGTGCCACTACCATTTGCTGACCATCAAAAATGACCGTTCCTGCGCCCTTTAGCAATACAACACCGCCGTACTTTTGCTGTATCGCGCGAACAGCGGCAAATCTGTCCTGTTCAATATCGACCACGGTACAACCAAGTAAACGCGCGGCCTCACCCGGATGTGGTGTTAATACCCAATTCGTTTGGCGCCTTGGTTCATTACTGAGCAGATTCAACGCATCGGCATCTAAAACACAAGGCTTATCGCTCAAGCCCACGGCTTTAAACAAATTATACCCCCAGTCATGCTTACCTAAACCAGGGCCAAGCACGATAACCTGCGCCCAACCAAGGCGCAGATACACTTCCATATCGACTAAATCACAACCCCAAAACATCAGTTCAGGACGGGAAACATTCACCGTCAGTTGATGCTCAGGTCGACTGATCACAGTGACTAATCCCGCGCCTGCACGTAGGCAAGCCTCACTTGCCAGTCTCACAGCCCCTGCCATGCCTATATCACCGCCGATGACAGTGACTTTACCCGATTGGCCTTTATGGCTATCCCTTGCTCGGGCGGCAAAATAGTCCTTAAGAGTCTCTCTTCCTACTCTTTGTGCGCTCACTTCAGCAAAGAAAGGCGTTAATCCTAAATCTGCAAATTCAAGCTCACCACTGTAATGCCGTGCCTTACCCGTTAACACACCTTGCTTTAAACCACCAAAACATAAGGTGATATCCGCCATCACAGCAACACCTACTACGGCGCCTGTATCAGCAATAACTCCAGAGGGTAAATCAAGACTCAATACCCAAGCCGAATTGTCATTGATGGCACGGATATATTTAGACATATCGTCGCGTACAGCATCATGTACCCCCGTACCTAACAGACCATCGACTATGATTTTCGCTGCGAGAATAGGTTCAACCTCTAACGGCAGTAATTTTCCACCTTCAGCAAGATAATGAGTCAATGCTTGCTGACACTCAGGCGTGCCTGCCGCTGACGTCATCATCACAGAAACGTCCATACCACTGGCACGGGCTAGACGGGCGCACACTAAAGCATCGGCACCATTGTTACCGCTGCCAGCAAGGATTAACACAGGTAAGACTTTGGAGCTATGTTTCGCTAAACACTCAAAAGCCGCCGCGCCAGCACGCTCGACCAATTCATAGAGACTAGATACTCCCTGAGACACTGCACTCAGTTCAGCTTCGCGAACTTGTGTTTGGGTGTATAGAGCTTTGGGAAATTGCGATAGATCTTGTGCCATGAAGGATCTCCTTAGACACCAATGACTCCATTTCATAATGAGTAATCTCACCATAGAAGTCTTGGCAGAATTGAGCAAGGCCAATAAAAATCAGCCAATAGATCAAGAAAGTAGCAAAAAAAGCAGCGAGAAATTATGACGTAAATCAGTTCAGGCGCAGAAACCCGCCCAAATGGAGCAAAGTAGAGTAAAAGTGGCCGATACAAAGTCGACATAAAAACCAAAGCCAGCACTGGGCTGGCTTTGAGAATCAAGAAGAAATGACGGTTTAGATATCGTCCATCCGAATCGTACTATGGACTAGACGTTGCTGCTGAGTTTTCTCTACTCGGATCAAATTGGCTAACGCATTGCGCGCATCTTCCGCCGTGGTTGAGTTAACTGTTTTTTCTAACAAACCAATCAGACGATTCTCTAGGTCTAAATGTAAGTTGAGCACATCATCTTCATTCATGTTTGCGGGCAACATAGTATCTTGGCAACGCTTAGTAAAGTCTTCAAAAGTGAAGTCTTTATACCAAGTATCAAGAATACGATGTGGTGCTTCATCCATATAATCACGCAGTTTTTCTGCCATGGTTTTTTGGTGTGATTCAAAATACTCCAACATCATTTTCACACGAGCCGAGTCAGCTTGATTGTTGAGTCGGCCATAGAGTTGCGCCATATCTAAGCGGCAATTTGCCACATACTCGAGTAGATCACGTAATTGTTGAATACGCATATAATGCACTCCATTGTCAGGCCAACTACTTGGCGCTATTAATTTTGTCTAATTCCATTATGTGAGTAAAAGCGTTAAGAATATTTGAACAAGGTCATAATTTAACTTTCACGCAGCTATCTAATTTAGGAAAACTTGAAGAAACACGCTATAGATCACGCATCTAAATCCTATCACACTGTTTTGTATAAAAGAGAAAAGCCAAAAGAGATCTCAACGCACTTTTCCCAAAGGGTATTCGTAAGTCTTTGGTTGTGCATGGTGAATCTGAGATAGAGTGCTTGAGGTAGATGGCAGTGAATCAAGACAAAATATAGACGAACTAATTGAGGGAATGATGTGAAAAAGTAGCTATTGGGGAGTTTAACGGAAGTACAGCGAAATGATTTTGATAGGGAGAGGTTCGAGCAATGATCTATGCCTTAGTCAACGGCTAAGCATTATAAGTGATAGCAATATGAGCAACACGATTGAAATGATGTTGGATAAAATAATTTTGGAGGGATTTATCGAAATTGGAGCGACATGATTTTGATCAAGAGCGGTTCGAACCGATGACCTATACCTTGACTAATTTAACAATCACAAACGTATCGCCATATCAAAAATCACCACTGAGCTAATGTCAATTGAGTAATGTGATAGTGGAATATTTAGGAAATTGGAGCGACATATCGGGTTCGAACCGATGACCTATACCTTGGCAAGGTATCGCTCTACCAACTGAGCTAATGTCGCATAATCTGTACTAATGATTTGGTAAATCACTAAGTTTTAATTTGGAGCGACATATCGGGTTCGAACCGATGACCTATACCTTGGCAAGGTATCGCTCTACCAACTGAGCTAATGTCGCATAATCTGTATTAATGATTTGGCAAATCACTAAATTTTAATTTGGAGCGACATATCGGGTTCGAACCGATGACCTATACCTTGGCAAGGTATCGCTCTACCAACTGAGCTAATGTCGCCTTTTGTATCGCTGCTACACTTGCCTTCAACATTAACAAAGGTATCGCCTATCAACCTTTATCAACTGAGCTAACGTCGCTTTTTGCATCGCTACTACATTTGCCTTCAACATTAACAAAGGTATCGCCTTTAACCTTTATCAACTGAGCTAATGTCGCATTCAATCTAAATGACCGTACATCTCTGTTCGCATCAAAAAGTTGAGGCCGCATTATATGAAAAATTCATGCGGCTGCAACCCCTTCTTGCATATTTATCTACTGATCGGTCAAATTTTAAATACTTTGCTGCGATAATACTGCAATTCAGCGATCGACTCTTGGATATCCTGCAGTGCTTGGTGAGTATTTTGCTTCTTAAAGCCCGCCATAGTTTCTGGGCTCCAACGCTTCACTAGCTCCTTAATCGTACTGACATCCACATTGCGGTAGTGGAAATAATCTTCCAGCTCGCGCATATAACGATTTAAAAAGCGTCTATCTTGACCAATGCTGTTACCACACATTGGAGAAGCACCCTTAGGAACATACTGTTCTAAGAAGGCAATCGTCTTGGCCACGGCTTGCGCTTCGGTTTCTTGGCTAGCACGAACGCGATCAATCAACCCAGACTCACCATGATGCTTTTGATTCCAATCGTCCATGGCGGCCAGCACATCATCTGACTGATGAATCGCGATAACCGGACCTTGACCGATAATATTGAGTTCTTGATCTGTCACTAAAGTGGCAATTTCAATGATCCTGTCAACGTCGGGCTCTAACCCTGTCATTTCCAAATCGATCCAAATGAGATTATTTACATCTGCCGTCATAAATCAGCCTTATCGTGTCAGTTAGCCTAAATTCAGGCTTTTTTATTCAAGAGCGTGTATCATACTGCTTTTTTCCAACACAAAAAATCACCTAATTGACGAAGACGAATCAGTGAGTAAAAAGAAACCCCTAAGCCAAGGTCAATTACGCCGTATGCGCGCTAATCACGAGAAGCGACTCAATCGTGACAGTGGCGATAAAAATACGCCAGAGTTACAGGATAGTTCATTGGGGCAAGAACAGCCCGGTACTGTGATTTCACGTTTTGGCCAACATGCCGACATAGAAACTGAAAGCGGCCAAATTGTGCGCTGTAATATTCGCCGTGCCGTCACCAGTTTAGTGACTGGCGATAAAGTGATCGTACGCTTAGCCATTGAGAGCCAAGCCAATAGCGGCATCGCAGGTATTGTTGAAGCCGTTCATCCACGTCGCTCATCACTTACACGCCCAGATTTATACGATGGCGTGAAAATTATCGCCTCGAATATCGACCAAATTTTGATTGTCTCCTCGGTATTACCCAGCTTTACCACCCAGATCATCGACCGTTATTTAGTGGCCGCTGAAGATACCGATATTCCGCCTATCATCATTTTGAATAAAATTGACTTGCTCAATCCCGATGAAGCGCAGGCAATCGATGAAGCGCTACAGCGCTACAAAGACATTGGCTATCCGGTTTATAAGGTCAGCAGCAAGCTTGGCGATGGTATCGATACCATCAAAGGCATACTCAAAGATAAAGTCAGCGTGTTTGCCGGCCAATCTGGTGTGGGTAAGTCATCAATAATCAATGCCTTGCTACCCGATGCAGAGCTTATTATCGGCGATGTTTCCGATAACTCAGGTTTAGGTCAACACACTACTACCACTGCTAAGCTGTTGCACTTACCTAGTGGCGGCGATTTAATCGACTCTCCAGGCGTGCGCGAGTTCGCCCTATGGCATCTTCCTGCACAACGTGTCGGCTGGTGTTTTATCGAGTTTCGCGAGTATCTTGGCGCATGTAAATTCCGCGATTGTAAACACGGTGACGATCCCGGCTGTGCACTGCAAGAAGCCCTGAGCCAAGGTAAGATCAGCGCAGATCGCTTTAATAATTACCATAAAATTATCGCCAGCTTAGATGAACAACGTCATGCCCGCCATTTCCGTGCGGCCACTGATGAATAACGACTTATTGATAAATAACAACAGTCTCAGCAAAGATTGAGCAGTAAGAAAAGGAATTGAAATTGGATAAAGTCAAAATAGCGCTGCAGTACATGCTGCCAAAACACTTGTTATCTCGTTTAGTGGGTAAACTCGCTGCAGCCGAAGCTGGCGCCTTAACCACTGCCGCCATCAAGTGGTTTATCAAACAATATAAAATCGACATGAGCGAAGCGGCGCAGAGCGAACCAGAAGCCTATAAAAGCTTTAATGCTTTTTTTACCCGCGCCCTTAAACCCGGTATTCGTCCGTTAGACATGGACGCCGATATCATGGTACATCCCGTCGATGGTGCGGTAAGTCAGTTAGGGCCAATCAAAAACGGTCGCATCTTCCAAGCTAAGGGTCATCACTATTCATCGTTAACTTTGCTTGGCGATCAAGCCGAAGATGCTAAACGCTTCGAAGGCGGTGATTTTGCGACTATCTATCTGGCGCCTAAAGACTATCACCGTATCCACATGCCGATTAAAGGCACGTTATCAAAAATGACCTATGTACCTGGCGAACTGTTTTCGGTGAATCCGTTAACGGCGAGACACGTACCCGGTCTGTTTGCCCGTAACGAACGTGTGGTGGCGATTTTTGAAACCGAATTAGGTCCATTGGCCATGGTATTGGTTGGCGCAACGATTGTTGCCAGTATTGAAACCGTATGGGCTGGCACAGTCACGCCGCCGACAGGTAAGCAAGTCTTCACTTGGGAATATCCAACCCAAGGCCCAGATGCCATCACCTTAGACAAAGGCGAAGAAATGGGTCGCTTCAAGTTAGGCAGTACTGTGGTGATGTTGTTTGCCAAAGACGCTATCGCGACCTTTGCTGAAGGTGTCGAAGCCGAAGCAGTAACGCGTATGGGACAAGCCTTCGCTAACCTGAAAGACGTTAAGCAAGCGGATTAAGTTTTCTTGAGTTCTGCTAAACCTTCGGGATTAATTGAATTGCATCTGGCTGTGCTGCTATTTGGTGGCACAGCTTTGTTTTCTAAATTAATCCCACTCAGTGCCCTCGACATCACCTTTCTACGCTGTATCGTCGCCGCCACTGTGTTAGGTTTGCTAGTCAAATTCAGCCGCAAACGGCTAACGCTGGCAAGCAAACAAGATTATCTGGTCGCCATTGGCATGATTGCATTTTTCACCTATCCGGTGATGACAGTGATTGCCGAGCCGTTGCTGACAGGTAATAAGATAAAATTACACGATATGCTCAGTGGTGTATTAGTGCTGATTGGGGTGATATTACTGATCCCTGAGGCCAATTTAGGTAACGACACTACGCTAGGCATTGCCATCGGCATAGTATCCGCCATCTTGTTCACCACCCGTAACTTATTGCACAAACGCTACTTTTCCCAGTACAGCGGCCCCCATGCCATGTTCTATCAAACTTTAGTCGCTGTTGTATTCCTGATGCCGTGGCACCAAACGGAACTGGGCAGTATCTCATTAGAAGTGTGGGGATTAATTATTTTACTCGGCGTCGTCTTTACCGCAGCGCCACATGCGCTATTTACTTCTGCGCTGAGGCAACTCAGCGCCAAAACGGTTGGGCTAGTCTCTTGCTTACAGCCCTTTTATGGCGCCATGTTAGCGCTGATCATTTTAGGTGAAGAGCTCAATCTCAACACCCTAATTGGTGGCACTATCATAGTCGCTACCGCCATCTTCGAAACCCATCAATCGCACCAATCACAGCGGCGAAAAAAGAACGCCTGAAACATACCAATCTCAACGCAATTTGGCTAATATGGAGCGTCTTTCGCCCCTAAATGTCTTTAGCCTATATGCCACGTATTTTATTGTTCATTATTGCTTTTTTCACATTTTCCGCACTTGCCAATTCGCCTTTGCAGTTGGACAAACGTCTTGGCATGAACAAGCAAGAACAGCAACAAAATCTCAGCATTGACGAACAAATTAACGAACTAAAAATTAACATAGAAAAACTCGCCGCCAACGCAGCCAGTTTCCAACAAGCGCAGATTGATTTTGAGCAACATAAGAAGCGCACTAATCAAGCGCTGAAAGACGCCTATAAGCCTTTATCACTAGAAAAAGGTACTGACCTCAGCCAGCAGGCTTCCATGGCCTATATTCGCTTGTCTGAACTTAAAGAAAGCGAATCCACCCTTGGCCGGCAAGTTAACGATTTATTGCTACGTCACAATGACTTACCTACCGTTATCGCCAGCGCGAGGCAAACTGTCGCCCAAAACAAAAAAGCAGAACTCGCCCCGCTAGATACCCCTACGGGAGAGTTACAGCAAACTCAACGACTCTTCTTTGAACAAAGCCTTGCCACCGATGAAGCAGAACTTGCCAGCAGCCAAAAACGCATTGAACTGACGCAATTACAATTACAGCTAGTCCGCCAACAACTGGTGCAGCAAGAAGCCTTGATCGAAACCATCAACAAGGCAATCAATAAACAACGTCAGCAACAAACGGATGCCACCCTAGCCAAAAACTTAGTTAATACCGAAAAAGTCATCGATCCTATCACCCGTAATATTGCCGACACTAACCAGATTTACGGCCAAAAGCTGCAAACGTTAACTTTGCAGATCAATAATGTGGTCGAACAGCAGGAACAGGCTGAAACCCAATATCAATCCCAAGCCAAACAACTGGCAAACATCCAAGAGCAGATCACTTGGGTCAAAATGAACTCCGCCTTTGGTGAGCGCTTTTTGCAAATGTTGCAATCACTGCCTAAACCACCGAATCACGAAAAACTGCAAACGCTGATCGCCGATGCGCGCTTAGACAGATACCATTTAGAGCAGCAACAAGCCCTCAATGAGCAAGAATTAGAACAACCCGGCTTATACAATGAGCAGCAGATTAAGCTCTTACACTCGCAACAGAGTTTGATCTCGCAGTTGATGCAAAGCTATGACCAATACTTGAGTGAATTAGGCAAGCTGAAGGTCAATTACCAACAACTGAGTCAACAGAATCTCACCCTCAAAAATACCCTTAACGAACATTTATTCTGGGTGCCTAACGCTGCAAGTATCAGTAAGTTATGGCTTACGGATCTTGAGCGCAGCACGGTTTGGCTTGTGCAACAAGCACAGTGGGATGAACTGGGAAAAGCCTGGGATGAACAAAACGATTATTGGTCTTGGTGGATCATATTGCTGGTACTGTGTTTAGTCGTACAGGACTTAATCACGCCTAAATTCAATCGCTTGCTAAATCATTACACTACTTATGTGGGCAATGTGACCCAAGATAAATTCATTTACACTCTCAAAGCGCTCGCCTGCAGTATCAGCTATGCGTTGATAAAACCTTTCCCAGTGATCATGGCGGGATTGATTTTCTATCATTCCGATCGCAATTTTGTGCAAGCAGTGGGTATGGGCATACTGGCGATTGGTTTAGTGTATCTCTTATATCGCTTTATCTTTATTCTGACGCTCGACAAAGGCGTACTCGTGGGCCATTTCAAACGCCCCTCAAAACTCATTCAAGCGGGACAATCACGGCTCAGACACTTTGTGCTGATTGCTAGCCCATTATTGGGTCTGATGGGCTTTACCGAAGTGCTCGACACATCACTGGTGCGTAATAGCATAGGCCGCGGCGCATTCATTATTTTCTGTATCGTTTTATTCTTGTTATACAAAGATATTTTAATCCTGAGCCGTAAAAACTCAGATGCCAAGAAAGACGGTAAAAACAAAAAACTCATTCAGAAAATGCTCTGGACCTTGCTGATTTCTGTGCCGCTTTTAAGCGCAGTGTTAGCCTTTAGGGGTTACTACTTCACCGCTTTCCAAATGCTGTTACAACTGCAATTATCTATCGTGCTGGGTCTGGGTTTCTTGCTCTTATACCAATTGATCAAACGGTGGATGTTAATCGAACGCCGCCGTATCGCCTTCGATCGCGCTAAGGCAAAACGTGCCGAACGCTTAGCACAAAGGGAAAAAGGCGAAACGCATCATCCTTCCGTCGATGGACTCGATACCTACGAAGAACCCGTAGTCGATCTCGAAACCATTTCGAGCCAATCCCTTGGCCTAGTGCGTTCACTCTTGTTATTGGCCTTTTTAGCCAGTTTGATTGGTCTGTGGACTCAAACCCATACGGCGCTGTTTTCTTTCCTCGACGGCATTACGCTGTGGACGACCAATACCAGCGTTAATGGCCTAGAACAACAATTGCCCATTACCATGAAGTCCTTGATGTTTGGCCTGATAGTGGTCGGTTTCTCGCTGATGATTGCTACCAATCTCCCCGGCTTACTTGAGTTGATGATCCTACAAAGACTCGATCTCTCCCCCGGCACAGGGTTTGCGATCACAACCGTCAGTCGTTATCTGGTGGTTTTCCTCGGACTATTAATCGGCTTCTCTAATCTCGGGATGGAATGGTCTAAGTTACAATGGCTGATTGCCGCACTGTCGCTCGGTTTAGGTTTTGGTTTACAAGAGATTTTTGCCAACTTTATTTCGGGTCTGATCATATTATTTGAAAAGCCAGTGCGGATTGGCGACACAGTGACAATTCGCGATTTAACAGGGACAGTCAGTAAAATCCAAATTCGGGCGACCACCATTATCGATTGGGATAGAAAGGAAATCATCATCCCGAACAAGGCCTTTATCACAGAGCAGCTGATCAACTGGTCTTTGTCAGATCCTATTACGCGGGTCATTGTTTATGTGTCGGTGGCGCGGGATTCTGATCCAGCCAAAGTCGAAGCGACCCTGTACCAAGCGGTGCAAGAATGTGAAGATGCACTTGCCAGCCCAGAACCTGAAGTCTGGTTTGCAGGCTTTGGTAAACACACCCAAGATTATGAAGTGCGCGCCTATGCAAAAGATATGTCGGCACGCTGGCCACTGCGCCATGATTTACATAAACGAGTGACTAAAAAACTCAAAGAAAACAATCTCGAACTCGCCTACCCGCAGATGGAAATCCATATTAAGAATGGTCAAAGTCGAGAGCAACAAGGCATTATTAGAAGCTAATAGGATCGCAGAACATGCTTATTTTTGCTCACCGCGGCGCCAGCGGTTATCAGGCCGAAAATACCTTAGCCGCCATGGCTAAAGCGTTAGAATTGGGTGCGCAAGCCGTCGAACTCGATGTACATAATGTCGAAGGTGAGTTAGTCGTGTTTCACGACCGAAGGCTTGATAATAAAAGCTCGGGCACGGGCGTCATTCACTTAGTGAGCAAGGACTATCTAGCAAGCATCAATGTGAAAGGTGAATCCATTCCGACGCTATGGCAAGTACTTGAGCTGATTGCGGGGCGCTGCATAGTCAATATAGAGTTAAAAGGCATTAATACCGTCACGCCGTTAATCGACTTATACCCAAAGGCTATGAGTCAGCTTGGGTTTACCAAGGAGCAGTTACTGATCTCTTCCTTTAATCACCCCTATCTACATGAACTTAAACAGGCGTTGCCGGATGCGTTAGTCGCACCGTTGCTTGCCAGTATTCCACTCGATGGGGCTGCCGTGGTAAGCGAACTGAATGCCTATTCATTGCATTTAGATGTGAGTTTTATCAGCCAAGCGCTAGTAGACGACGCCCATAACCGAGGTGCCAAGGTTTATGTTTATACTGTCGATCATATTGATGATATTCATGCACTTAAGCAGATAGGCGTCGATGGCGTGTTCAGCAATTACCCCGATCGCGCCATGCAAGCCTTAACTCAAAAGGCAATGGCCAATTACTCTGGCTACTTTGAGTAACGGCCAAAATAATAATGATATTAAGCTTGGCTATTTCGCTGAGCCCAATAACCGATAAAAATAAACATGGCCACAATTAACAGAAACATCCAATGGGATGGCATAGCCACTATATGTCTTGCCACCCAAGGCGTGGCTTTCACGATCAATAGTCCATAGCCAAAGGCATTCACAATAATAAAAACAAATGTTCGCAGCACAAAAGAATGCCCCAACAAATGACGCCTTAAGATACGATTTACATCCGCTGAAAAAACCAAAATAAGACACACCACCATAGCGGTAGCAATATCGAAGGCCCAAGGGCGAAGCATATTGCCTAACTGGGCAATAATGGCGACTAATTGATCAAACATAGACTTAACCTAAAAAGATGCAGCGCAATCCATCTGAGTGGCCGCGACAGCGTATTGAAAAATAACAATAACCAAGCATAAAGGGAGACGCCATGGGGCACAAGTTACTCTTGCTAACAAAGGCAAATCAACAGTACCGCGACTTGATTGAGGCGCAGAGTCTCCCAGATTTAACGTTACTCGATGATAATCCTGCGGGCATAATTGAAGCAGATATTTGGTTAGCCGAACCTAAACTCGCCGCGCCCCTATTACCCCATGCTAAAAATCTGCAATGGTTACAATCAAGCTTTGCTGGCATAGATGCCCTGATGAGTCCAAGGGGCAGAAAAGACTATCAACTCACCAATATTAAAGGCATTTTCGGCCCGCTGATGAGCGAGTATCTATTCGGCTATTTACTCGCGCATGTCCGCAGCCATCGTTTTTATCGCCAGCAACAAGGACAAAAACAGTGGCTGATTCAACCCCAGCAACGCCACTCAAGTTTACAGGGCATGCGATTGCTCTTGCTTGGCACAGGGTCAATAGCCCAGCATTTAGCGAAAACTGCAAAACACTTTGGCATGCATGTTACTGGTATCAATAGCAGCGGTAATGCCGTAGAAGGTTTTGATATCATAGAAGCTATGTCCAATTTAGGCCAAGTGTTAACACAGGCAGATGTGGTTGCAAATCTACTGCCAAGCACTACTGCAACGTACAATCTTCTCAATGCTGACATGTTAGCTATGTTAAAAACGGATGCAGTGCTGTTTAATGTTGGCCGCGGTGATGCACTCGATCTCGATGCACTCAATATCCAGCTTATCGCTAATCCTAGTCAGCAAGCGATCCTCGATGTATTTGCTCAGGAACCTTTGCCCAATAGCCATCCTATTTGGGAACGGGAAAATGCCGTGATCACGCCGCATATTTCGGCGCCAAGCCATCCTGCACAAATCGTCGATATCTTTAGCCAAAACTATCGCCGCTACATCATGGGTGAACCGCTGCAGAATAGAGTCGACTTTAGTAAAGGTTATTAGATCAGAGATAAGAAATTGAGTTAGAAATCAGTAAAAGAAAAGGCAATAGTCAGACTATTGCCTTTTTATCTTAAATTTTAGGTGGTTAAATCCTAAAGCTGCGCTTTAAGAATTGCTCGACCAATACCGAGTGAGAATCCATCTCGCGGGTCACTTCGTCATTCAAGCCGACCATTTCACTGCCGAGTTGATGACTAGAATGGGTAAATTGCGACACATTCACCACGCTGCGATTCATCTCATTTGCCACACTCGATTGCTCTTCTACCGCGCTGGCAATATGGTGCGTCATATCGGTAATGGTCGAAATGGCCTCACGAATCGTACGTAATGCCGTACCCGCTAAATCCGCCGTTGAAATACATTCGGAAGCGGCAACCACTCCTTGCTGCATACTGATAACAGCTTTATTCGTCCCCTGCTGCAACAGATTAATCATACTGTGGATTTCTTTGGTGGCATCGTGAGTACGTTGTGCCAGCGCCCGTACTTCGTCAGCAACGACAGCGAAGCCACGACCTTGCTCACCCGCTCTAGCCGCTTCAATTGCTGCATTCAATGCCAGCAAATTCGTCTGCCCCGCAATACTCTGAATCACATCGAGCACAGTGCCAATATCTTTACTATGGGCTTCTAACTCAGTAATAACTTTTGACGTTTGTTGCAGTTGCTCCGCCATCGCTTGAATCGAGCGAATAGTACTCGACACCGTTTTATCACCATTGATGGTTTCAGCGGATGCCATTTGTGTGGCACTCGCCGCATCGGCACAATTGGAGGACATATCGCCTAATGTGGCGGTCATTTCCTGCATCGCTGTAGCAACTTGTTCTATTTCAGATAGTTGAGCCTGACTGGTACTCTGGATTTGTTTGCCCTTGGCGGCAGATATTTTGGCCTGTTCTGACACGTTATAACAGGAATCCGATGCACGCCCAAGAATCGACTTAAGCTCTGAATTCTGCATTTGCAGTGCTAAATCAATCGCGCCAAGATCATCACTGCTTCCACTATAAATATGCGCCATCAAGGGGTTATCGTAGATATGCTTTGCCTTAGCCACTATCGCGTAATAGCGACTCAGCACCAGATTACCGCCCACCAGCAATACTAGAACGCTTATCGCTAGGGCAATAAAGCCCATTAAGCCAATTTGCAGAGCAAGGTAAAACATAGGTAGCATGGCAACCAATGCGAGTAACAGCAATTTAACTGGCATATCCAAGGTACGTTTTAACGCACTGACGCTGCCCTTTTTGTTCAACTCTGCATAGGCTATTTCTGCACGCTTAACCTGATCGCGTGTGGGTTTAGTGCGTACAGATTGAAACTCGACGACTTTGCCATTAACTGAAATCGGTGAGACATAGGCATCGACCCAATAGTGATCGCCATTGGCGCAGCGGTTTTTCACTATCCCTTTCCAAGGCTCGCCTTTTTTGATACATCGCCACAGATCTTCAAACGCTTGCGGAGGCATATCTGGATGACGCACCATGTTGTGGGGCTTGCCTAGCATGGCATCGAGTTCATAACCGGCAACGGTACAGAAAGATTGGTTGGCGTAAGTGATATGACTTTGAGTATCCGTGGTCGACAATAAAATCCAATCCGCTGGATAATCATATTCTCGCTGTGTAACTGGTAGATTAGTTCTCATGAAACCTTATGGATCTTTGATTAATTCTTCGTTATTCATCCATGAGTTATCCATCCGTGAGGCATCATCACCCTGACTCTGTATTCCTAAACCTACTTCTAAAACTGCCTAGCTTTTTAGTGCTAAAACACACCTAGCATAGACGATAAAACGTGCGCCATGTAACAAAAGCGTTAAAGTATGAAAATCACCCAAAAAACATGATTGCATTTGATAAGCGTTTTCATTTAGAATTAGCGCAATTCGATTGGAGACTAATATATGTACGTTTGTCTTTGCCATGCGATCACTGATACGCAAATTAAAAACGCAGTAAGCCAGGGCGATAGCTCGCTTGCTGACGTAAAAAAGCGCTTAGGTGTTGCCGATCAATGTGGTAAATGCGCCAGAATGGCGGTGCAGATCATTCAAAATCAACTAGAGCTTGAGCCTAATTATTACGAAGTCGCATAGAGTTCATCGCGAATAGCATGGTAAAGGGTAATTCACTCACGAACAAACTTCCGACAAGTTAAAACCACGCTGACTCAAGCAAACTTAATCCAGCTCAAGCAAACTCAATCCAAAAAAGTCCCGCGACAACAAAGCCTTCTATCCGTCACTTCGTCTTAAATAATCTTGCCAGTTTAGACTTTAGATATGATGTTTTAATGACAAGCCCCACTGAACTCCAAGCTCGAAAGCCGCGAATAATTCAATGGGGTTACAGATCCAACCTCCGAGTCAAGCCTACTTACGTTTCAACAAATAGGCCGCTTCATTAAGCCAAGGCACGGCTTTCTTAATAAAACGTGGATTGTCGGCCAACACATCTTGCGACGCTAATACTTCAATATCAAAATCCTCACTCAGATGCTGCTCTACCCAAGTAGGGGATACCGCAAAAGGTGGGCCGATAAGGGATTCTTGCGGATAATCTAAAGTCACTAATAAACCGACACTGCCGCTAGGTAATAAGCTCGCTAACTGCTTGGCATATTGTGCACGCATACTTTCTGGCCATGCGATCAAAGCCGCGCGATCGTAAAATGCCGTCACCGCTTGGGTGATAGTCTTAGGTAGGGTGAAAATATCACCCTGATACAAGCTGATCTGTTCGGTTTGATAATGCTGGTGTTCACCCACGGCCGTTTGCGTCATCTCGAGTTGGTTATCGCTAAAAAATTGCTGTACTGCCAATTCATTCAACTCACAACCTATGACCTGATGCCCCTGTTCTGCGAGGAAACACATGTCTAGCGACTTACCACATAAGGGCACAAAAACCTTGGTGTCTGCGGGTAATGCAAGCTGCTGCCAATACTTAACGAGGAAAGGATTGATGTCTTGCTGATGAAAACCTATCTGTTGCTGCTGCCACTTTTCATGCCAAAAACCGGGTTCCATGGTTTTATCTCTATTCGCTAATGTTGTCCTTACTCTAATGACATTTTAAAGTGGATGCAAAGCCTCCTGCCATTCGGCAAACTCAGCAATGTAAAGACTCACTTACTGATCTAACGTAGCTTGCACTTTACGCAGCCAAACACAGTTATCGCATTGGCATTGACGGCGTGATAAATGATGTGGGCTTAAAGATGAGTCGATAAAGTCCACGGCGATCAACAACTGCTGTTTTAACTCGGCTATCGATTTTTCGTTCACGGCCACCAGCTCGTCATTCTGGTTCATCCAGATACATTCCATGCCCTGATGACAAGTTAAACATTGCTCGTCTCTATCATTAAAAAATACCGCATGCGGGCAATGGGTCACTTCCATTGACTGTAAAATACGCTTACGCGGATATTCCAAAAGTTCGATCAACAAGGCTTTATATTGGGTGGGCATACGCCCTCCTTAGCTGCACTTTGTCTGTGGGTTAATTAACAAAAATTGATTCCATCTAATGCTCCAAAGATTACCTATAGTCGCGAGGATTTAATTTGATGTAAGTCAAAGTCAGTGACGAAATGATCGTATAGGTAAGCCGCGCCTGACGCTGATCATCAATGCCATTCAAAATACTAAAATAAAGCCACCCGCTATTTGATTATCTCCCCCGCTTACTGGTTAAATGAACAAAACAAGGAGCACAATTTGCAAACACCGCAGCTGCAGCATTTTTATATTTCTGAAGAGCAATCCATTTACTTGCTCAAAGCCAATGATGCCCGTAAACACAAGGCGTGGATCCGCCTCTGTAAACAACAGCTGAGCAAATTAGGTTATACCGATATCGAATTGGTCGGCAAAGGCGCCTACGGTTTCGTGTTTGCGGGTATCAATCAAGCTGGCGATGCCCATGTGTTTAAGTTTTCACGGATTAATCTGCCACAACACATTCAAGATCGGCTCGAAGAAGAAGCCTTTATGCTCTCCTTACTCAAGCACCCTAATGTGCCGGGGGCGATCAAATTTGAGCGAGTAGGTAAGCAGGGAATACTCGTGATGGAACGGGCAAAAGGGGAAGATCTCGACCAACTTTGCCGCCGCATGGGCGCCTTACCTACCGCTATGGTCATGAGCATCGCCCGCCAACTCGCCGATATCTTGTATTACCTGCGCACGGGCAAGCCTTTAGTGCACGGCGATATCAAACCTTCTAATCTGGTTTACGATATTGAACAACAACACTTATCGTTAATCGATTGGGGCTCAGCGGTATTTGCGCAGCGGGATGAACATAACAAACCCGTCGAAGACAATGTGATGGCGTTAATGTCTAGCGATCAACAACATACCAACGCCCGCATGGGTGATGTGTACTTTATCGGCGAAGAGCAACTCAATGGAGCACTCTCCAGCCCGCGCTTTGACGAGCAAGGAGTTGCCGCGACTCTGTATGCCCTCGCCTCTGGGCAAGCAAGCCGCTTCGGTGCACAGGTGATCTCGCCCACCAGCATTGGCTTACCGATAGAATTAGCCCGTACCTTAGAAGGCATGCTCAGCACTGATCCGCAGCAGCGCAACATTGCCGGCGATTACTTTTTAAAAAGTATGCGCCACAGCCACAGACTACATTTACCTGAACTGCCCAAAGCTGATTTACAGGGGGAAATTCCTGTATGGGTACAATCCCGCGACAAAGATGTTGAAACCGTCAGCTACAGTTCGCGTAAATCCTTTTTAAAGGAGCACAACGCCCAAGATCCCATCGCTAAGATGGATGATATTCAGCTCGAAAAATATTATCGTAACTTCCTCGCTGGCATGGGCGATACCGAAAAAGGCTTTATCGCCGCAGTGGGTCGTTTAGCGCAATATCCGATCGTGGGTGGTCTGGCTATTCATTGGCAGGAAACCGGCGTGTTTATCGACTCCAATCTTGCGATTTACGATGCAAAACAAAAAAGTGCGTTAATCATTGCAGTCAACAATATGGTGGATCTCGCGCGGGGAATTAAACGTATAGGGGTATTTAAAGCCTGTTTCTTTAACGCCAAAGACACACTGCATATCGAACGAGCTGACACCAGCGAGCCTTTTGTCGCCAGTGCCGCACTGCAGTTGCCCTTCGAAGTCGGTGACGTACCCACCTTAGAAGATAAGTCGCGGTTACATTCTTATTTTGAAGACGGTAAAGATCCCGATGAGAACCTCGAATTGCCGGTGGAGATCATGGAGGAATTAGCCCGCATCAACCAAATTCACCACACAGGCTGCATCATTTTTGAGGCGCTGCCGAATCACTTAAAAATTCACAGTTACTTGAAGCTGCTCAATCCGCGTAAGCAAGCGGCGTTTCGCGCAAGTCTCGATCGCATCTTGCATCATGTCGGAAAAATCCAAGGTCACGGCGTATCGGGCTTTATGAAACTGCCCTACAAAAACACCCGCCGCTTTACTCATCTAGAGCGTAAAGCTGATCACTTTTATCCGAAAAATCCAAAAGAAATAGGCGCCTAATGGCACCTATGTTCATCGGGTTAAATCGGTGATCCCGGCGGTAAGGTTAACGGCTTAGGAATAAGCTTAACCTTAGCATCGGTCAAACCTGCAGCAAGACCCTGTTGCAACCAAGTATAGTGCGCCGCAAGACTCACATTCGCTCGATTCGACTTCGCTTTCAATTGCTTAATCACAAACTGAGCGCGATCGTTGATCGCTGCCCTCACTTCTGGTGAGGTTTGAGGATCGTGCAGCGTTGCCAGCACTTCATCAATCACCACAGCGTTCACTCGCATCCATACGCCTTCGACCAGCGCGAGCTTATCCTCTTGATACAAGGTCGCCGCAAATAACTTATCCAGTAATGTCGTCACCGATAACTGCTCACTATCTGCCATGGATGCTTGGCTGATACGATTCAAGCGTTTAGGCATCAATAACAAGCTAACAGTATGACGGCTAAACACTTCAGCCATACCGAGAGGATCGTTAATTGCACCTAGACCTGAGTCGAAGGATTCCCGCGTAGCATGATAATTCCCCGCCTTTGGCACTAAACTGTCGAGCAAGGATTGCGGCACAGTTAAACTCGCCGCATCGAGCGTGTTAAGTAGCGCGTCTAAGCCCGTTAACTGCAACTGCGGCGCAATATAGCTCCAGCGGCTGCCTTCACCGATAGATTGATAGTTATAGTCAGTGCCACCAATAAACTTCGCGACCGCATCGATTTGATAACGCGTCAGTAAATAAATTGGCGCAAAGGCATCGGCTAGCTCGCCCAATGGCTCATTGGGTAACAAGGCCGCACTGGAGAAATCCGCAATCGCCTTAGTGCGAATTTTATTTAACTTACCCAGCTGATCGATCGGATCGTCACCACTATCCCACAAACTGGCATAGGCCTGACTCCCATCCTTTTGGCGAGAATCGGCCTCACCAATATAGCGTAAGCCACGTTTCGCCACATCGGCCAGCAAGTCGACTTGCAGTGCTTGTTGGGTACGGGCATCACCTTGATCGCTATAACCATAGGCGATAGTAAAATCATCCCAAGGGCCAACACCTGTAGTGTAAGGTGCTGAAATATCAATATCATTGCCCTTTAGCTGGATTTTCGGATGGGGATAATCCATCACAGAGGAATCCTGATTAGTCGAAGCGGCAAAGTTATGATCTAACCCTAAGGTATGGCCGACTTCATGGGCGGCCAGTTGGCGAATACGCGCGAGCGACAAGGCTGTCGCCGCTTTCTCGGCCGCCACTCTATCCTGCCAGCCTGCGGTTAAGCCTTTAGCAATCAAGTAATCCTGACGCACACGCAAACTGCCGAGCGTGACTTGACCCTTGATGATTTCTCCGGTGCGAGGATCGGTCAGTGCGGCGCCATAGGACCAACCCCGCGTCGCCCTGTGCACCCATTGGATCATGTTGTAGCGAATATCCTGCGGATCGGCATCTACAGGCAATAACTCAACTTTAAAGCCGTTGATAAATCCGGCGCGAGTAAAAGCCGTCTCCCACCAGCGCGCGCCATCGAGCAACGCCGACCGTATCGGCTCTGGCACACCGGGATCAAGATAATAAGTAATAGGTTTAACGACTTCGCTTGGCGCTGGGCCTGGATGCACTTTCTGTAAACGGTGGCGCAGGATAAAACGCTGCACTAAAGGTTGGTTAAAGGGCGTGGCATAATCGCGATACTCATCGGACAAATAACCGCTCATAGGATGATAAGCCCGCGGCTGGTAATCCGCATCGGGAAGCTCAACAAAGGAATAACGCATCCGCACCGACATTAAGGTGCCATCGGGTGTTACCTGTGCGACCTGCGCGCCAGCAACATCGCCTTTGAACGTCAGTTGCACATCCACATCGGCGTTTTTCTCAAAGGATTTAATCCCTTTGGGTAAGATGACAGAACGGCTCAAATCGAGCTGATAATTGCCCTGCTCTGTTTGTTGCAATACGGAAGACACCCCGTGTAAATCATTGAGCACCAGATCGTTGATCGCTACCAAATCTGGCTTGCCCTCAATCACTTTGCCTTGCCATAACACAGAATCGGCAAAGGCTTCTTCAACCGCTCTTTGCTCGGCGGCATCAGAGGTATTCGCACGATATTGAGTATTAAGTTGCTTAAGTAAAACATAGGGACCTTGGCGCTCAAACTGCACCATACGGGTCTGACCCAGTTGGCCGCGATCGAGGCCAATGTCGTTTGAGCCTACGCCCTGTGGCAGGCTAGTAACTAAGATAAAAGGTTGATTTAAACGATTGACCTCAAGATATAACTCTCCCTCAGACTCCTCGTAATAGAGATTAAGAAACCCTTTCGCCTCTTGGCCCTGCTTAATGATCTTGGCGCTAGGCGCGGCTGCCGCGACCGTAACGGTGGGAAATCCTAACAGCGCTATAAATAAGGCTAAGGCTACACTTTGGGGTTTCATCTTTCCTCCTGATTCGGCTGGCTGCGTTATTTACCTTATTAAGTCATTTATGTCATAAGCATCTTTGATGACTGCTTATCTCAAGCGATTGATTTAAAGTAAATAATGCGAGGCCATCACTGGCCCCGAGCAAATAAATTAACGATTCTGATGCTGGTTCTTGTGTTTGATCCAGTGATTTAATGTTTCAAATAATTCGTTGAGCACTATGGGTTTAGTGATGTGGGCATTCATCCCCGCCGCTAAACTCTTTTCCCTGTCGCCCGACATTGCATGGGCTGTCATGGCAATGATAGGCAGTTCATCGGCACTAAAACGCTCACGCAATGCCCTTGCGGCCGTTAACCCGTCCATCACTGGCATTTGAATATCCATCAACACAGCATCAAACGGCCGCGAGTCGATAGTATCCAGCGCTACTTGACCGTTGTCGGCCAGCACCACTTCGTAGCCAGCGCTCTTAAGGAGTTCGGTGGCCACTTGCTGGTTGATAAAGTTATCCTCCACCAGCAGCACTAAACCTGTGTGCTCCCCTTCCTCAACTTGAACTTCAACCATAGGCTGAACCACATTCAATCTCGGTTCATCGGCAAAGGCGGCAATGATCTCATCGAACAGACTCGATGCCTTAAACGGTTTTTGCAGTACAGCAAACACATTGGCACTATCGACTTCATGCTGTAAGGGCTCTGCTGCATAGGCCGTCATCATGATAATCACTGGTCGTTTCGCTAAACGGCCTTCGGCGACCATAGTATCTATGGCGCTGACCACATCGCTACCGTCCATTTCTGGCATCATCCAGTCGAGCAATAACAGATCGATTGGTGCCCGCGACAGTTTGTAAAGCGCTTCGGCGCCGCTGGCGGCAGTATCGACGTCGAAGTGGAAATCTCGCATCAAGGTCGAATAAATTTGCAGTGCCGTCGGGTTATCGTCAACGACTAAGGTGCGTAGACTATTGAGTTTTTCCGGCACGACCAAAGGCTCAATCTTAGCGGCTTCGGCAATTTCAAAACTGATGGTGAAGCTAAAGGTACTACCGACCCCTAGCTCACTCTGCACTTGCATCTTGCCGCCCATCATAGACACCAGATGCTTACTGATCGACAAACCTAAGCCAGTGCCGCCGTATTTACGGGTGGTCGAACCGTCGGCTTGGGCGAAGGCATCAAACAACTTATCCTGTTGATCTTTACCTATGCCGATCCCCGTATCGCGCACCCAGAACTTCAAGGTAATCCGATGATCCCGCTCGCCGACATCTTCACAGCCGAGCTCAATCTCACCAGATTGGGTAAATTTCACCGCATTCGATAACAGGTTAATCAGCACTTGGCCTAAACGTAGCGGATCGCCCTTAAGAATGAGTCCCGCCGTCACTGGGGCATATAAGAGTAACTCGACGCCTTGTTCCTGTGCCTTGAGCGCATTAAGATCCAGAGCGTGATCGAGCACTTTATCCAGCGGGAATGGCACCCGCTCAAGCTCCAACTTACCCGCCTCAATTTTAGAGAAGTCGAGAATATCGTTGATGATCCTCAGCAGCGATTGTGCCGAGAAACCAGCTTTTTCGAGGTAATCTTTCTGCTGCGCAGTTAACGAGGTGCGCTGTGCCAACTGCAACATACCGATAATGGCGTTCATCGGCGTGCGGATCTCATGGCTCATGTTGGCCAAGAATTCACTCTTGTAGAGGTTAGCGAGTTCGGCGTCTTGCTTGGCTTCAAGCAACGCCACTTCGTTACTCTTATGGCGGGTAATATCCTTATGGGTACCCAGCATACGCTTAGGCTGACCTTCGGCGGTGAACTCCACCACACGACCACGGGATAACACCCAGTGATAGCCGCCATTTTTACCTAACATACGGAATTCAATTTCGAAAGCACCGACGGGATCAGCAAGATACTGAGCACGGTATTCCTCGACGCGAATACGATCGTCGGGGTGGGATAATTCATCAATCGTCGATACTAAAGCTGGGAATTCATTGGTTTTATAACCCAACATAGAATAATAGGCTGGGTTACAAATGATCTGTTCAGAGTCTAAATACCAGTCCCACAGGCCATCTTCCACCGCATCCATGGCTAAGTGATAACGCTCTTCGGACAGGCGTAATTGTTCGGCGGATTCGTATTCCCGCGTCACATCACGCCACACGGCAATCAATCCCTGCAGTTCGCCGCGGCGATTGTAGAAAGGCAGCTTAAGGGTATCGAGCAACACAGGTTTGCCCGCAAGCTCGACCTTTTCTTGGTAGCGCAGCGGCGTGCGATCTTTTAAGACTTGTTCGTCTTCGGCGCGGATACGTATGCCCATTTCAGGCGAGGTCAGATCCTCAGATGATAAACCTATCATCTCGCTCTCTGTGTAACCCAGCATGCGTTCAGCCGCCTTGTTACAACCTAAATAGTTGCCTTCTTTATCTTTAAAGACAATCGCTTCGGGAATCGAGTCAAGCAGGGATCGCAGTAGCGCATATTCGCGCTCACGCCGCTCTGTGGTGTCTTTTAAGCGTTCAGTACGCCGCGCCACTAGCTTATCGAGCCGCTTATTCTGCTCAGCCAGATGGTGGGTATATTGTTTGTTTTCCTCAAAAATTCGACTCACCAGCAAGAACCAAGGTTCCCAGCCGCGGGTGATTTTCTCCGGTGGCTTACGCGGCTCTTGGGAGCAGCCCTCAAGGTGCGACAGTAGTCGCGAGGCTGGACTCACAAAAGATCGACGCGTCTGCCAATGCACTATGGTCACCAACACCGACAGGGCGATAACCACTAAAATAAACGTCAGCTGCAGTTTTTCCCACGAGTCTTGAAATAGGTCGTCTTCATCCTGCAAATACAGTAAACGCCAAGGCGCGTTATGCAGTGCAACCGAGTGAATGTAATAGCCGTTACGGATGATGCCGTCGTGGGCATCAAACAATTCCGACTCAGGTAAAGAATGCAGCTCAGAGGGAATACGTTGGCTGATGTGATAGACCCGATTGATATCTGAGCTATCAAAATCGCTGTGGGATAAAATATTGTTCTGTTGGTCGAGCAAAATCACTGTGCCCGGCATCTTAAAGTAAACCCGAATTTGCCGCGCTAACGAGGCAAGCGTCATGTCTAAGTTGATTGAGCCAATGAACTCATCATCCAAATAAACGGGCACGCCTAAAGTGGTCAATAAGCCTTTGCCGGTGGAGTCAACATAGGCTTCACTCCAAAATACACTGCGCTGCGGGTTCATTGCTGGGGTGGCGTATTGAAACTGTTTCTTGTTGAGTAATTCGTCCCTAAAACGTTGATCGTCATTCGACCAAGGGAAGTAGGACATGATCCTACGCTTCGACAGGTAATAAATCGCCGAGGCTTTCGGGGCGGCTTCTTTGGCGACGGGGAATGACAATGAAAGCTCAAACAACATCTCAAGCTCTTGATAGAACTTGTCGTCGCGGCCGTCGAGGGAACCCGCACCAGTAATCCTACCCATGTTGGTAAAAGGCTCACCGCTCTGGGCGTAGCTAGGTTCTAAGGTAAAATACTGGCCGCTTTCGTTGAATTTACCGTATTGGGGTAAGCGTTCTTTACGCACGAGTTCGCCCAAACGTAAATGATCCACAGCAACGTTGCGTAAGCTTTTTACCGCTCTAATGCTCGACTCAAGTAGCAGATCGATTTGCAATACATGGCGCTGAACCTGCTCTTCACGCTGCTCCATCTGCTGTGCTTTTTGGCGGTCGAAAAACATCCATGCGGTCAACAAAGACATGACGATAACGCCGATGTACGTATAAAAAACGGCACGGTTGTAGTTCTTCTGGATCGGCGATTTTAGTTGGAGATCCGGCTCACTCGATTTCATCCACTACCCTTGATTGCAGCGCTTAATTTCAGCCTACGGCGGCAAAAACTATGAGCTCCATATAGTAGCAGGAAGGAACTGCCAATCACATAAAATAATTGTCAGATAAAGCCTACTCATACCACTGATAAGTCGATTAAAAATCTACTACTCCATAAAATTAAGGCCTCCATATCTGAGGCCTTAGTCATTACCCTAAATTAAACTGACCTGCTTTACAGATGCTCTTCAGCGTATTCCGCTAAGCGTGAACGCACCACGCCATTCAGATACACGTTGGCACTGCCTTCAAAGTCCTTAAAACGTTCGACAATATAGGTTAAACCAGAGGTAACAGCAGTTAAGTAGTTAGAGTCGATTTGCGCTAAGTTACCGCAACAAATCAGTTTTGTGCCTTCGCCCATACGGGTGATCATAGTTTTGATCTGCGAGGCCGTGAGGTTTTGGCATTCATCCAGTAGCACGATGGAATTTTGGATCGACCGCCCGCGCATAAAGTTTATCGACTTAAACTGAATGTTAGCCTTCTCCATGATGTAATTCATGCTGCCCGTGGGATTCACATCATTCTTATGCAGTACTTCGAGCGTATCAGTAATGGCGGCCAGCCACGGCATCATCTTCTCCTCTTCCGTGCCGGGCAAGAAGCCGATAGATTCGGCGATTTCAGGGGTGTTACGGGTGACAATCACTTTGTCGTAGCGATTACGCTCGACCACCAGTTCCAACGCCGCAGCCATGGCCAGCAAGGTTTTACCACAACCCGCAGGGCCGGTTAAGATCACCAGATCGATATCGGGATCGAGCAGCGCCTGCAGTGCCATGCCTTGATAGACGTTTTTAGGTTTAACACCCCATGCCTCGAGGTTTTTCACCCGCTCACGGCCTAAATCTAAAATATGTAAATGGGTGTCTGTGCGTTCGATAACACGACCGCAAAAATCAGACTCTGTGTCGATAAGATATTGGTTAATATAGAAATTATCATTTTCGAGGTCTTTGAGCGGTACTTCATGCACTGTATGTCTACCGTGGCGCTCGGTGGAGACCTTGTTCAAGTGCTCCCAAAAATTACCTTCAAACTGGTAAAAGCCTTTACTGAGGAAGCGGATATCATCGATCAACTGGTCAGTTCGATAATCCTCAACCAATTGAATACCCGCACCTTTGGCTTTAAGGCGCATATTGATATCTTTGGTGACTAAGACAACGGTACGGGGATGATGTAGGTTTTGTAGATGTAGCGCGGTATTGATAATGCGATTGTCGTTTCCATCTCCAGGCAGTGCGCCTAAGGTAAAATCGACAAGGTGATCAGGGAAAATTGAGAGCGAACCGACGGCATCGGCATGACCCTCTCGGCTGGGTAAAGGGACGCCATTGATAATCTGCTCAGGGGTAGTTTCACCGCCTAGGGTATCTTCCAATGCCCTGATAGCAACCCTAGCATCACGACTCACATCACTCTTTCGATCTTTAATCTGGTCCAACTCTTCTAGCACTGTCATCGGAATGACCACATCGTGCTCTTTAAACGAATAGATCGCCAAAGGTTCATGTAGTAACACATTGGTATCCAGTACAAACAACTTTCTGTCGTCTTGTTCCATGGCGCCTCCAGAGTGCTTCATTAAAGTTTAAACACACTTTTGAGTCTCAATAAAAGTTACACGGCTCCTATTACTGGCTAAGCATATGGCAAAGAATGATCATAAGGTTCAAGTTGATAGCACTTTACTCGCACTTAAACCTTAAGTTGATATTGGCACCAAACTCACAAGATAACAATACAGCAACCATTGTTTACCTTACAGACTCGAAGCAGTGTATAACCGCGGATGTGACATTAGCGTGACACTTTCATGTACTGCCACGACAATTTTGTCGCTTGTACAATTTGTAATCTAGCACTCTGGGAATTAGGCTCTAACGGGTGAGAGGGCGATTTAAATATCACGAGTATTGGTATAACATACGCGCCCTTTGTTAGAGTCCGCCTAGAAATGAGAATTTAAGATGCCGTTCGCCTTAGGTCAACGTTGGATAAGTGATACCGAGTCAGAGCTTGGTTTAGGAACTGTGGTTCAAGTAGAAGGCCGTATGGTCACTGTATTATTCCCTGCCACGGGTGAGAACCGCATGTTCTCCCGAGCAGAAGCCCCTCTGACACGCGTTATATACAATCCCGGCGATTCGGTTGAAAGCCATGAAGGCTGGAGCCTTGCGGTCAGTGAATTAACCGAGAAAGACGGGATAGTGATATATCACGGCATTCACAGTGAGACAGGCGAGCAAGCTACACTGCGTGAAACCCTGCTGAACCACAATATTCGTTTCAACAAACCCCAAGACCGTTTATTTGCTGGTCAAATCGATCGCCTCGACCGTTTTGGTGTGCGTTATCAATGCCAAATGTTGCGCCACAAACTGGCCTCATCGGATTTGCTGGGTCTGCAAGGTCCACGTGTTGGACTTATTCCGCATCAAATGTGGATTGCCCATGAAGTCGGCCGTCGCTATGCACCGCGTGTACTGTTAGCCGATGAAGTGGGTTTAGGTAAAACCATTGAAGCAGGTCTGATTATTCACCAACAACTGCTGACCGGCCGCGCCGAACGCATTCTGATTATCGTGCCTGATACTCTGCGCCATCAGTGGTTAGTGGAAATGCTGCGCCGCTTTAATCTGCGCTTTTCGGTATTCGATGAAGACCGTTGTGTAGAAGCCTATGCCGATCATGACAATCCTTTCTACACAGAACAGTTAGTGATTTGTTCACTCGAATTACTGCGTAAGAAAAAACGTCTTGATCAAGCCCTAGATGCCGATTGGGATCTGTTAGTCGTTGACGAAGCGCACCACTTAGAATGGACCGAAGAAGCGCCAAGCCGCGCCTATCAAGTGGTTGAAGCATTGAGTGAAGTCATCCCAGGTGTTTTGCTGTTAACCGCAACGCCGGATCAACTCGGCCATGAAAGTCACTTCGCCCGTTTGCGTCTGCTCGATCCGGATCGTTTCTACGATTACGATGCTTTCTTAGCTGAAGAAGACAGTTATAAAGACGTCGCCATTGCCGCCGAAGCCTTGGCTGGTAACGCTAAATTACCCGATGCCGCCATCAACAGCTTGACCGAATTACTGGGCGAGAAAGATATCAGCCCAAGTATTCGTTTAATCCAAGCCGACGATATTGATGCCGAAGTACAACAGGCCGCCCGCAGCGAATTACTGCAAGAATTACTTGACCGTCACGGTACTGGCCGCGTGTTATACCGAAACAGCCGCGCCTCGGTAAAAGGCTTTCCAAAGCGTTTCTTTAACGCTTATCCCCATGCCATGCCAGATCAATATCAAACTGCCGCACGCGTCAGCGGTATGATGGGCGGACACAAGTCATTAGAGGCGAAAGCGGCGCAAGCCCTGAGCCCTGAAAAACTGTATCAAGAATTTGAAGATAACAGCGCCAGTTGGTGGAAGTTCGATCCCCGTGTGGATTGGTTAATTGAGTTCTTAAAATCCCACCGCAGCAAAAAAGTGCTGATCATCGCCAGCCAAGCAGAAACCGCCCTGAGCTTAGAAGAAGCCCTGCGTACCCGCGAAGGGATTCAAGCAACGGTATTCCACGAAGGCATGTCGATTATCGAGCGCGATAAAGCCGGCGCTTACTTTGCCCAAGAGGAAGGCGGCGCACAGGCGCTGATCTGTTCTGAAATTGGCTCTGAAGGCCGTAACTTCCAGTTTGCCAGCCACTTAGTGCTGTTCGATCTGCCGCTAAACCCCGATCTATTGGAACAGCGAATCGGTCGTTTAGACCGTATCGGCCAGAAAAATGATATCCAAATTCACTTGCCATACCTTGAAGATACCGCCCAAGAACGTTTGATGCAGTGGTATCACCAAGGGCTAAATGCCTTTGAACTCACTTGCCCGAGTGGCCATGTGCTTTACAGTGAATTTGCCGAAGATCTGCTAAACGTGCTTGTGGGTGACGACAGCGACGAGCTGACAAACCTGCTCAATCACACCCAGAGCCGTTATAAAGAACTCAAGCACGCCATGGAGCAAGGCCGCGACAAGCTGCTGGAAATCAACTCACACGGCGGCGATAAGGCACAGGCAATCGTCAACCGCCTTGCCCAAAGTGACGGTGATACTCATTTAATCGGCTCAGTGATCCGTCTGTGGGATATTATCGGTGTTGATCAAGAAGATAAGGGTGAAAACTCGATTATTCTGCGCCCGAGTGAGCACATGATGTTCCCAACTTATCCTGGCTTGCCAGAAGATGGCGTAACAGTGACCTTTGATCGTGACACAGCGTTATCACGCGATGATATTGCGCTGATCACCCAAGAACATCCGCTGGTGCAAACAGGGCTCGATCTGATCACAGGTTCTGAAACTGGCACCACCAGCGTCGCAATTCTAAAGAATAAAGCCCTGCCAGCAGGCACCTTATTCTTAGAACTCATCTACATGGCCGATGCTTCAGCACCTAAGTCGAGCCAGCTGTACCGTTATTTACCGCCTACCCCCATTCGCGTGCTGCTGGATAAAAACGGTAACGATCTATCGGCTAAAGTGGATTACGCCAGTTTCGATAAGCAATTAAGCGCGGTGAATCGTCACATTGGCGGCAAGTTAGTCACGGCATCTCAGCCTATTTTGCATCCGCTATTTGCTAAGGGTGAAGAATATGCTCAAGTGGTTGTCGATGAAATGGTCGCCCAAGCCAGAGAGAAAATGACTCAGCAACTGAGTGCAGAGCTTGATCGTTTAGAGTCACTTAAGGCTGTGAACCCCAATATCCGTGAGGAAGAATTGGAATACCTGCGCAATCAGATGCAAGAGTTAAACACTTATCTAGATGCCAGCCAGTTACAACTCGATGCGATCCGTATGGTGCTCGTCAGCCACGTATAAACCCAAGCGGAACAGCAGGTTTCAATCAATTAGCCCAGCCTCAGCGTTGGGCTTTTTTATGCCCTGTGGCTTTCGATTCCAAGTAGCCTTTTATACTAAATGACAGGTGTAATTCTTTGGCGAGGAAAATTCACTTTTTGGTAATTGTTCAGGTTATACTCAAACACTAATGAATTTATGAGACTACACAGGTGGTTATCAATTCTATGCCGCGCATTCTTTCACTCCTCTTTTGCCTCATTCTCGGCATCACAACCATCGCTACCCACGCGGCAGACACTACAACAACTCCGCCAACATCTGCGCCAGCCGAAATCAGTGCCAAAAAGTCGAATAACAGCTATCTACCCACAAATGAAATTAAACAAATCACGATTGATAATCAGCCCTACGATTTGTTAGTGCGACCATGGGAAGGTAAAAAGAAACTTGGTGCGGCGATAATCCTGCCCGCCACCAATGGTACCGCAGACGCGCCTGGATTGATGGCGTTTGTACGCCGCAATATCAATCCTGCCGGTTGGGCCAGCTTAAGTTTAACTCCGCCAACTGAAATGCCCGCAGCTAACTTTGCTACCGCCGCTACTGAAGTGACCTCGCCTGGCGCCGCGCAATTAAGCTCACCGTCCAACAAACCAAGCCCTAAAATCAAGCCCGAAGATAACAGCAAGCACCAGCAAGAGCAGGAAGATTTTCTCGTCAAAAGCATGTCGCAGTTAGATGCCGTCGGTGCAGATTATGCAGGAAAACGTATTTTGATCACCGCCGACCAAAGTGCAGGATTATTGATTAGCCTATTAAGCCAGAAGAAGATTGCCGATCCCGATGTGCTGATTGTCATCAATCCCTATCGAGAAGACGAACAGCGTAATCAAGCACTCGCAGAACAACTGGCAAAACTCACGCTGCCCATTTTAGATATTCAATCGCCAGACGGTCACCCAGCCTCATTAGAAACAGCCGACAATCGCAAAAAACTCGCGGTGACCTTAGAAAGCCCTAACTATCGCCAAACTACCCTAGCGCTCAATTTAGATAACGAGAGCGCATGGCAGAATTGCTTAAATGCGATTAAAGGCTTTTCTGCCCGAATGAGCGGCGCGCAGTAAAAACGGCGATTCAAGCTAATTCAGACAAAATAGCATTACCAACCCGATTGTCGATCACGATAGGGTTTCTGCGGATCTTTCAGCTGACGCGTCGCCGCTATCTTGCTATTTTTGCCTAACAATAACCGAATCTGACTAATAGACTCGCGGCACAGCAGACTACGGATAGAAGCAGTCCAACTGCGATTAATGCTAAGTTTGATGGCCGCAGCAGCATCCGGTGAGGTTTGCATCAGTTGCCGCGCCAATTGCTCAGCGGCTTCCATGGGCGTCTCACTCACTTGTGTCACGAGTCCTAAGGCCAGCGCTTCATGACTCTCAAGCACTTTTGCCGTCAGGCTAAGTAACATGGCTTGATCCTTAGGCATAATTTGCCTTAATGCGACTAAACCCGCCATATCTGGCACGAGTCCCCATTTGGCTTCCATGATAGATAACTTACTGTCGTGGCTAGCAATACGCAGATCTGCGCCTAAAGCGATCTGCATACCGCCGCCATAGCAACAGCCCTCAAGCACAGCAATCACTGGCACAGGCAAGGTTTGCCAACCTAGTGACACCCGCTGTGCCAAATTCGCATTCCCCGGTAAACCCTTAAACAGTAACTTAACTGCATGCATCGGTGCCGACATCACGCTTTTGACATCAAGCCCTGAACTAAAATGCCCACCCGCTCCCGAGAGGATCACGGCTCGCACCGCACGATTGGATTTAATACTTTTAATCGCGCAGTCAAGCTCACTAAACATTAAATAGTTAATAGCATTCATTTTTTCAGGACGATTAAGCAACACGTAGGCGATGCCATCATCGATTTTAACTTGTACACTTTGGCCACTCATGAAATATTCCGTTACTGGTCAGTCCAGAATAAATGTTAACACGTTTGGCATAATTCACTAAAAGATATAACATGAGCCTGTTTTTTGACTTAAGTCAAAATATTGCCAATTCCATCATGGATTGAAGGCAACTTATGTTAGGCTGTCATCACTACGTGCAGTAATCCTAATGTATTTTTCGATTAGATAGCCTTAGCAAGCTCAATAATTAAGCGTATTTAACCGCTAGCTATTTAACTGCTAAAAATCGACACCAGTATCGCAATGCTACCTGCAGCGAAGGATGATTGGGCAGTCATATATGGATTCTATAGTCCTTTTTTAGTCACTATATCCTTGTTATTTACTAAACATTAGCCAGTTCAATTTAAGATTCAGCATGATTTGATTCAACAATGATTCAAATTTTAATGCCATCAGAAAATATAAATTTATCAATGATATCTATAAGTTACATATAAAAGATATTAATCAGACTTGCCCGAAGAACGCAATTCGTCAGTCAGACCTAAAAAATAAGTGTTATCTTCAATAAATGGGCAAATAAGGATCACTAGTCAGCATGTCAATATCTGTACTCATCTGTGACGATTCCGCCATGGCACGTAAGCAAATGGCCCGCACACTCCCCAAAGAGTGGGATGTGGAAATAACTTATGCGACCAATGGTGCCGAAGGCCTTGATGCCATCCGCGCTGGAAAAGGCGAAGTGGTGTTTCTCGATCTCAACATGCCTGTAATGGACGGTTATGAAGTACTGCAAACAGTGCAGCAACAGGACTTACCCGCGCTGATTATTGTGGTATCCGGCGATATTCAAATCAAAGCTCACGAGCGGGTTAAAGCCTTGGGTGCGTTAGATTTTATTCAAAAACCGGTGAGCGCCGATGCCATCAGCAACATTTTACAAGATTACGGCATCTTAACGCTGACGCAGAAAGATCTCACCGACGAAGTCCCGATGATCAAAGTCGACATGCGCGACGCTTGCCAAGAAATAGCCAACGTTGCCATGGGACGCGCCGCCGATCTGTTAGCTAAGTTACTCGATGTATTCGTGTTACTACCTATCCCTAATGTGAACGTGCTTGAAGTCAGTGAGTTAACCATGGCGCTCAAAGCCACGGAAGAAAGCTCAACTGTATCAGCGCTCTGCCAAGGTTTTATCGGTGCGGGTATTGCGGGAGAAGCCCTGCTTTTGTTCCATGATTCCAGCTTTAAAGACATGGCCAAGTTGATGGGATTAGCTAATCCAGAAGACAAAAATACTGAGATAGAAGTCCTAATTGATACTGGAAACGTACTGATAGGCGCTTTCCTTAACGGCATTTCTGAACAGCTCGATATGAAATTTAGTCAGGCTCACCCTGTCGTGCTGGGACGGCACTGCACGGTTAACGATCTGATCCATGATAATTCAGAGAAATGGCACCGAACTTTGGCAATGGAGATCAACTATCGGATTGAAGATCATAATATTCAATGCGATTTGCTACTGCTCTTCA
The DNA here is from genome assembly GCF_013248875.1 of Shewanella sp. DC2-4. NCBI lineage: Bacteria > Pseudomonadati > Pseudomonadota > Gammaproteobacteria > Alteromonadales > Shewanellaceae > Shewanella > Shewanella sp. DC2-4. The sequence goes on from NZ_JABRVR010000002.1 coordinate 4,154,198, forward strand.
CCGAGGATTCTATCCCCACACTTAGCTATAAACTCGGCTATTTACTCGATTAACCAGTTGGATTTTATCCTATGTCAAATGACCAAAGCGCAATGAACGAACTACACTGGCTCATCGATATGGTACAAACCATAGAGGTGGGATTAGTGGTATTAGATCGCCATTACAATATCCAGCTGTGGAACGGTTTTATGGAGAATCACAGCGGTGTTTCCCCTAATTCAATCAAAGGTCAAAACCTATTTACCCGCTTCCCCGATCTGCCTGCCACTTGGTTAAAGCAGAAAATGGAATCGGTTTTCATGCTTAAAAACCGTGCTTTTATCAGCTGGGAACAACGTCCGTACGTTTTCCAATTTAAAAACTATCGCCCGATTACAGGCCGTGCAGACTATATGTACCAGAACGTGACCCTGCTGCCGCTGGCATCGCTCACGGGACAAGTGACCCATATCAGTGTGATTATTTATGACGTGACAGATATCGCCATCAACAAATTGCAACTTAAAGCTGCCAACGAACAACTCGAACGCCTTAGCCAAACCGATGGTCTAACTCAGTTGCACAACCGTCGTCATTGGCAAGAGTGTTTAGACCACGAGTACGACTTGTATGCCCGCTACTCAGGTATAGCAAGTTTAGTCATGATAGATATCGATAACTTTAAACATATCAACGACAGCTATGGTCATGTGGCGGGTGATAAAGTCATTCAGCATATCGCCCACTTACTCAGCCAATCCTTACGTGATACTGACTGTGCAGGGCGTTATGGCGGCGAAGAATTTGCGGTTGTATTGCCTAAAACCAGCGGCGCAGATGCGATGAACTTTACCGAGCGACTCAGGGAGAAAATCGCCGCATCCGTCATAGTGTATGAAAGCCTTAAGATTACTGTGACGGTAAGTTTAGGCGTATGTGAAATTGGCTCCCATATTACCAGCAGTTCTAGCTGGATCTCTTGCTCCGATAAAGCCCTGTACGAAGCGAAACAAAAAGGCCGTAACTGCAGTGTTTTACATACGAGTAAAACAAGTAAATCCTAAATATACCCATTAAAAATGCCCATCAATGATGGGCATTTTTATTTAAAACGAGTGGAGATTAAACTCGAGATCCGCAAACGAATTAATGAGGGAAACCATCATCTTCTTCGTCTTCATCTTCTTCGTCATCCATTTCATCGCCGACGAAATAGGTGCCCCAACCGTCATATTCCACTTTCTGCTTTACCGCTAATTGCAGCAATTGCTCGGCCGCTTTGTCCAGTAATTCAACATCCAGTTTGTGGTGTGCGACAGCATCGAAACAGAAGATAATTGAACCATCCTCCAGTTCCATTTCTTCGGCATCATTCACCTCAAAACCTAATTTGAAGGCATCCACAGCCGCTTTTTCAAGACGGTCAAAATTGGTCGATGAAAAGTGATGCTCAATAACATATTCCGCATCAGGCTCTGAGCCATCGTCAAGCAGGGCTTGCACTATGTCACGATTCTCTGCAAGTTGGGCTTTTAACTGACTTTCAATAGACATGGATTTGTCTCCGTTAAGGTAAATCTGGCTCAAATTGGCATTATACCCAAACAACCTGAAGATGCAGGATTCAGCGGGAATTTAACGCACTTTAGGCAAGGCGGTTATTTGCAGACCTAGCGGGCTAAGTTAAAAATAACCAACTCAGCATAAAGTGCTTTAAAACCCGCCGGGACGGAGCGCCTAGGGCACTCCATTTCCGTGTTGCATCAATTCAAAAGGTGACCGACATTCTTTCATTGATGCGCCTTGAATTGAAGCACCCTAGGCGCTCTGAAACTCGTATCTTCAGGTAGCTTGGGTATATTATACGTCATCACTCGCGAGAGTTTTACCCATAAGTGCTGCCGCTTCTTGATTTATCTCAGCAAATCTCGCCGACATGCTGGCATGAATTTGCGCAGAGAAGTTTTTCACATCGGCTTTATCTAAACCTGCGGTCGGCACAGGTGCCATCATATCGATGATGACGACACCATTATTCCAGCGATTTAACTTAATATGGCTCTGACACGAAGCAACCACTGGCACCACTGGCACTCCCGCCGCGATTGCAGTATGGAAAGCTCCCGCTTTAAAAGGTAACAGACCACGACCACGCGAACGTGTACCTTCAGGAAAAATCCATACGGATAGATTCTTCTGCTTAATTTTTTCAACCGTTTTAGCCATAGTATCAAAGGCACTGTGACGGTTTTTACGGTCGATAAGAATATTACCTGACAACCAATAGATTTGACCGAATAGCGGCATCCACGCCAAACTCTTCTTGCCTAAACTCACTGTACCTTTAGGAACTGCTGTCGTGTGAGTAAAGAGATCAAAGTTATTCTGATGATTTGCTAAGAAAATATACGGGCCGTCCTGCACATCTTCGTGCCGGCGAACAATCACTTTAATCCCAAGGATTGGCGCAACCGATGAGAAGATCTTGGCGAACATATGTACATTGTCGCGATGGCGAGGCCTTAATAAACACACTAAGCCACCAAAAATAAAGGCAAGCAACAAAGATACCGCCAACAACATTGATCTGACGATTAAAAGCACGATTTACTCCGACTGTAAAAGTGGCGACAGTATAGCCACCATGGCTTTGGGACTCAATATATTGTTTACATCTGTAAGCTGACTTGCTAACAAGCAAGCAAAAAAGCCCATCGATATACTGAACCTCCAGTGTATCGATGGGCTTTAAGATTAATATCGAACTAAGCGTGGTGCTTGGGTAGGATTTCAGACTCAGTTGCCTGAGGCGAGACTTTACTTAACACAAAGCGGATCACTAAGGCACTCACGGCCAAAGTCGCGACAATTGCCGCACCACTAGGGAGGTCTAAGGTCGCCGATAGAACTAAGCCCAAAACATAGCCCAGTAAACCGACGAGGTAAGCGTAAAATAGCTGACCTTTACCACGGTACTTGTTCAACGCTAAAGCTGGCAATATCAGGGTACTGAACACCAGATAAACGCCTACTAATTCCACCGATAAGGTAATCACTAGCGCAAATAGCAGATAAAATCCTGCCCCGTCTAACATCTGGGGGCGTAGGAATATCGCTAATAACACCAGTGAATACACTACGGCCGGCAAAATCAGTTGTGACCAACTTACCCACAGGATCTGACCTGACATCAATTGCTTTAACAACTCGGCGCCATGTGGGTCGTTTGCCAGCAACAGCATTGCGGCCACCGCAGACAAGACGTAAAAGCAGCCAATCATAGCCTCCAACTCACCCGCCATACGCTTAGCTAACCAAGCGATAAACCCTGCACCCGCAAGGGCAAACAGCGCTGGCATCCACACATTAGCAAACGGCATATCTTCTAATCTGTGGTCCATGTGAGCGACAATCGCGCCTAAAGCGGCAACTTGCGCTATCGCTAAATCAATAAAAATGATGCCACGCTTAAGCACTTGTCTCCCAAGTACAATATGCGTCGACAACACTAAGATCCCCGCTGCCAATGCAGGTAACAGAATCGACATCAGCTCAAGATCAAACATAGGTTTATTTCACTCCATTTAAGAGGGAAATCACGCTGTCATACAGGCTAAATAAATCTTGGCTCTTATCATTCCCCCCCACAGACATAGGCAGCATTACCACGGGCAAGTTCGCTTTTTCACCCAGCCATTTTGCACCGCGCTCATCCTGATAAGATGCCACAACTACGGCCAGAATATCCCCCTGCTCGGCGCGCGTCAGCAGACTCGCTAAGTGGCCACTAGTGGGGGCTAAACCCGGTTTTGGCTCTAAATCTGCCACTTGCTCGATACCAATCCAGTTGAATAAGTATCTAAAGCTAGAGTGGTAAGCGATCACTTTTTTACCTTGTAATCCCTTAGCTTGCGCTTCCCAACGTGGGACAGCAGCTTGCCAGCGAGTGGTAAAATCTGCCAGTGACTGTTGATAATCGGCCCCGCCAGCAGGATCTAACTGAACCAGCTTAGCACTCAATGCCGTGGCGACTTTTAACAGTCGCGTCGGGTCAAAATGAATATGTGGATTGCCTTGAGCATGCACATCACCCATGCTGCGATCGACAGTGGCCAGTTTATCTAAGGTCTCGATTTGATCGGCAGCGAAAAATAAGCCTTGCTCGGTCGAGCGCACTTTTGCGTTTGCCGACTTCATCTGCAGCATAGGCAACCAACCCACTTCAAGATCGGCACCTGCGCACACCACAAGATCCGCCTGACGCATTTTAGCGATCAAACTCGGACGCGCCTGCACTTGGTGAGGGTCTTGTAATGCCGTCGTTGCCGAATAGATGCTAGCCGTTGGAGCAAGCTCCTTGGTCAATGCCGCGTATTCAGGTTCACAGGCAAACACATTCAGCTCGGCATGGGCCAAACCAGTGTAAGTGACAGATAAGGCCACTGCGGCCAATTTAGCTAAATTAGAATTGATGCGCACCGTGAGCCCCCAGAGACATAATGTATTGAATAGTGAAGATGTTATCGTCTTCTATTCCATCGAAGTTAGTACCCTTTTGATTGGTATACTGGAAACGAACCGTTGAAAAATGGCTAGAATGCCAAGCCAAACTCACCTCCGATTCCTTCAACTTTTGCCCATGAAAATGATCGCCATGGAGCTCTTGGGTATCCGCTTCACCGTAACGCACACCCGCTGACCAGCTAGGCGTGAATTGGTACACACTGCTCAAATACCAACCTTGGTGATAATCTTGGCTCGGTGCATCCTCAGGATGTAAATCGATAGGAGTAAAATCGCTCACGCGATAGTACTCACCGCTCACAGTGAGATTTTGATATTTGTAGTTACCGTTAGGCGCCCACTTATAAACAAAATCAGCACCATAGGTATTTTTACCTGTGTAAGATGCGGCATGGCTATGACCTTCGTGCTCATCACCATGGGCATGCTCATCTTCATGTTCCCCTTCTTCATGGGCAGTCACTTGGCCATTTTCGTTGCGCAAGTAACTCAACCCCGCTTGCCATGAGCTGTTATCGCCTATGTCGCCACCAATTTTTGAGTACAAGGTATAAACACCGACCTTCTTAAACTCACGCTCACCATGCTCATCGGCAGCACGTAAACTATCGCCTTTAAAGGCTTCAACGCCCATGGTCCAATACAAGTCCGTCGGCGCTACGTAGTTAAAACGTATACCGTCATCAAAATAATGTCCCCCTAAGAATGCACGGTAAACCACAGGACGGTCGGTAAAGGAATCAGTATGTAAATGTTGGTTATTGAGGTAACCAATGTCCGATAAGAAACGGCCACCACGGATAGAAAACCCCGCTGGCATCGCCATGGTTTGAATAAAGGCTTCTTCCAGATTCAGTTCCGTCTCACCGTCATGCATTTCAACTACTGCGGTGATTTTACCGTAAAACATATCATCGATATTGGCACTCATCGCCAGTTCAGTTTCACCTAAACCAAAGCCATCTGGACTCTCGGCTAATGGGCGTTCTCCCGTCTGATAATATCCATTTAGCACACCACTGATATTAGGGTTGGTCAAGCTCGAGTCTTCTGCAAATAAGCTAGGCGAAACGAGCGCACACGCCAAAGCCACCAAAGAAATTCGGGTATTTAAAACAGTCATGATATCTCCAAAATACAACTAGCACTCGACGACTGATATAAAGTCATCAAGAAATACAATAAGTTAAAATTTTAAGTTGATTTAGAGAGCGAAGGGAGGCGCACGACTGCGATAAACACTGACGTGTTCAAAAATAGAGGAAGGTAAAATAAATTCGACCACATCGAAATGCTGTATAGCTAAATTCAGCGTCAGCGGATGGGTCAATAAAATCTTGTTGAGTTGGTGTTGATGGAAGCACAGGGTACAGTGAGTCTTAGCGCCATCATCAAGATGGGTCACACTATGGGCTGAGGCAGCAAGAGACAGCAATATCAGTACGGCAGCAAGCCATATCGAAATTGTGCGTCTAATGTGACTTTTAAGTCTCACTCAGTCGTCCCCATAGTTAAAAAGTTGCATAAGTCTATGTCAGTGCAATAGCAAGTTGCAATAAGGTAATCGCTTTGCAAAAGGTTACAAGATATTTGAGGTACCCAGTCTTACCAATAACTCCTTGTATCAATAGCGGTAGGATCTTGCGAGAACTCAGGTAAAAAAACGCATTTAAGATTAGCTTAAGTGAGTGTAACTATAGTGTATTTAGTTTTTATGTCTGCGAGCACAATGACGAAATCAAGCTCGATATGGCTCCGTTTTATCCACCTAAAGGCAACTATTATGCTAGCATTTTTTCGTGAAAACTTAGGGCTTATCTTAGGGATAGTCATCTTCAGCGCGGTGATATTTGGTGGTATTTATTACGTTGAGCACTCCTTAACGAGTCAAGAACAAGTCGTGCAGTAAACAAAGACTCATTAAGCGCGGCTGCAGTTCGCCCCTTAAATCCTCTTAGTTGCATTTTGAGCGCCTGCTAAAGGCGCTCAAATGATGTTCATCTCTGGAAAATTGTACCGCTGATTTTCCTATCCATGACGAATCCACTTATTAGCCTAACGATACTTCTGTCTTTGATCGCTATCATCGACTTGCTCGGGCGCTTCAATGGTGATGACTTGATCCATAAAATGGCTCACAAACAACAACATCAACGAAAAAATCATTACAGGGATCGCAAAATACCGCACAGAGGCATCAAAGTAACTGTATCCCGCCGTAAACACACTCAAATAAAATCCTAATAACTTGAGTTTAGCCAATGTTGGACTGCGGCCTAACCAAGCCGAACAATGGGGGCAACGCACTTGAGCGTCGAAACCTTTACCTCTTTGCTGGCTAATGTCACTGACCTTGATGTATTGATTACAATGGGAACACAACATGAAAACACGATTCCTAAATAACGATGCGCAAGTTTAGCAGATACCGACTAGAGTTCGGCCTGTAAATACCCAAAATGTCGGAAAAAGCAGATAAAGCACCGCACTCAAGGTTAAGCTCAAATCAACCCTTCCCAAAAAGTTTAATTCCAAGGGCTATTTCACTCGCAGATATTTTACAGTAGATCCGGCAACATCTATCATACTCAGACATATTTCTACTTAAGATCACTCCTATGCACCGCTACCTCGCTCTCGTGTTTGCCCTGCTAATACCACTACTGAGCCTTTCATCCCAAGCGCAAACTGAACCAGTCACGGCAACCGAAAGCCCATCCAGCACTCCTGTAACACTCAAGGCAGAACTGGCAATGCTGCAACAGGCTATCGATACGGATATACGTAAACTAAAAAATGCCAAAGGCGAATTGAAGACAATTGTTGAATATCGAATTCAAAACAAAACCTTACAGTTACGTAATAAGATTAAAGATCTGCTCGAAGCAACGCCAATCGACAAAGCTTTTCTGCAACCATTAATCCAAGGACAACTTAACTACATCCAACAAATTGATGCTTATATCGATGACAACATTAGTAAATTAGAACAGCAATTAGGTTCGAGCACAGATGATGCGACTCTGCTGGAAATATCAAAGCGCGAATTAGAAAAAGACACCTATTACAAGCAACAACTCGAGACACTCACTTGGCTCGAACAAGTTGGCCAAGATATTAGCGAAACAGAAAAATCACTGATGCAAATTTTAGTAACTCGTGCCGATACGCTAGAAAGTTTAGTGACTTATACCCAGCAGCAACTACAAGCAGCAATCGATACCGCAACCAATGCAGGTAAAGATGTCACTTCGGCACAAACCAGCCACGTAATGATGCTAAAGGAACGCTTAGCACAGAATAGTCAGAGCTTAAATATCGACATCAGCCTACTCGACGCCTTAGGCCATGATACCGCCGCGCTGAAAAAGACACTCTTTAGTGTTTCAGGTGATATCACTCAAGATGTGTTGAACTTTGATGTGGCATCAAGCCTCGTTGAGCAGTGGCTAAATACGGCACAAGAACAAGCGATTAATCACGGCCCAACCGTCGTGTTTAAGTTATTTGTTTTCTGTTTGATCTTGTTTATTGCGGGTCTCGCCGGCAAGTTAGCCAAACAGATAGTGAAAAATACCGTTAGCAATTCTAAGTTGAATTTAAGTAAGTTATTACAAGACTTCTTCACCTCGCTATCAGGTAAAGCCGTCTTTACTATCGGGCTGTTAATCGCCCTTTCACAGCTTGGGATCGAACTTGGTCCCTTGCTCGCAGGCTTTGGTATCGCGGGTGTTATTATTGGTTTTGCCCTGCAAGATACCCTGTCGAATTTCGCCTCAGGCATGATGATCTTAATTTACCGTCCCTATGATGTGGGCGATTTGATCAACGCCGCTGGCGTCACTGGACGCGTCAGTCACATGAGCCTTGTCTCCACCACGATTAAAACCATGGATAACCAACGTCTTATTATTCCTAATAATAAGATTTGGGGTGACACAATTAACAACATCACAGCAGAGCATCAACGTCGAGTCGATATGACCTTTGGGATCAGTTATAGCGACAGCATCGAACAGGCTGAAGCGATTCTCAAGTCTATCGTCGAAGCGCATCCTAAGGTACAACCATTACCAGAACCGACGATTAAACTACATCTATTGAGCGAATCTTCGGTCGACTTTATCGTTCGCCCTTGGGCAAAACCGGAAGATTACTGGGAAGTGTATTGGGACATTACCCGCGAAGTGAAAATGCGCTTTGACGCCGAAGGGATCAGTATTCCCTTCCCACAGCGTGATGTGCATATCTATCAAACTACGAAATCACCGCTTTAAACCAGCGTTAAACGAGAGAAGAAGGGCGTTGCAATGAGCTCGCCCTTATTTTTATCTCTGGCCTATCAATCTCTGTATCAAGTGTTAGCCTAAGCCGACTATCTCACCTTGCGCATCAATATCAATTTTTAAGTAACCCGGTTTCAGCCCAAGTCCTGGCATAGTCATCACATTCCCCACCAAGGCGGTGATAAACCCCGCACCAGCATGCAAAACTAAATCCCGCACTGGGATCTCAAAGTCCTGAGGAACGCCCTTTAAGCTAGGATCGTGACTAATTGATAACGGCGTTTTGGCCATACACAGGGGCAAATGTCCATAACCTAATACGGTCAGCTGCTGCGCCTGTTGTTTGGCCTCGATAGAAAGGCTAACGCCCGCTGCGCCATACCCCACCTCGGCTAAGGTGGATAACTTAGCCTCCAATGAGGCTTCATCTGAATATAACAGCTTGAACTGACTCTCGGTTTCAGCGGCGCGAACCACAGTCTGCGCTAAGGCGACAGCGCCCGCCTCCCCTTGGCTAAAAGCATCGCTGACCTCACAGCCAAAGGCGCTGCTCGCGTTAACAGCCGCTGTTAGCCATTGCAACTCGGCATCAGTATCAGTGGCGAAACGGTTAATGGCAACCACCACCGGAATACCATAGCGAGCCACATTGTTGATATGCCAGTTTAAATTTGCAAAGCCTGCTTCGAGTCGAGCCTGATCTGGTAGATTGATATCTGACTCAGACACCAAACCACTATTGGCCTTCAGCGCTTTTAAGGTGGTGACCAGCACAGCGGCAGCCGGCACCTGACCCGATTGACGCACTTTGATATTACAGAACTTTTCAAAGCCCATATCTGATCCAAAACCAGCTTCAGTCACCACAAAATCCGCCAGTCTGAGGGCGATATCATCAGCAATAATGGATGAATTACCGTGGGCAATATTGGCAAAGGGTCCCGCATGGATCAGGCAAGGTGAACCATTTAAAGTCTGCATTAACGTCGGCTTTATCGCATCCGCCATGATGGCCGTCATCGCACCAGCGACACCTAAGTCTTCGGCGGTAATCACTTGCCCTTGGGTATTTAACGCCAGCACTAGACGACCGATCCGCGCCCGCATATCTGCCAAATTATGACTTAAGGCTAAAATCGCCATTAACTCAGAGGCGGCGGTGATATCAAAACTGGATGCGTACTCTGGGCCATTATTATCGCCTAAGCCCACCTGGATTTGCCTAAGACAGCGATCGTTGTGATCGACCACTCGGTGCCAACGGATCTCACTGGGATCGATATCCAAAAACGCTTGCCCAGATTGCGCCTCAAATTCCGCCTTACCTAAGCGCGCTTCATGAAATAGCCGCGCCGCAATCGCCGCAGCCCCTAAATTGTGGGCACTGCTCACGGCATGAATATCACCCGTGAGATGCAAATTCATCTCCTGCATGGGTACCACTTGCGCATAACCGCCACCCGCAGCGCCACCTTTCACCCCAAATACAGGCCCCATGCTGGGCTGGCGAATACAGGCACAGGCCTTTTTGCCTATGGCATTTAACGATTGCGTTAAGCCAATGCTCGTCACTGTTTTACCTTCGCCGTGTGGCGTAGGCGTAACTGCGGTGACGATAATCAATTTGCCTTTGCGCTGCCCAGCCAAACGCTGCAACACACTGAGCTCGACCTTGGCTTTAGTGTGACCAAATTGCATCATCTCTTCGGGTAATAGACCTAAGTCGGCGCCCAGTTCATTAATGTCTTTTAGGCTAGCGCGATTCGAAATATCCATATCTGTCAACATGCGTCGATTTCTCCCTTTCAAATACGCTTTGGTTTAGTATGAGGGGTTGCTAAGCACAACACTCATTGAATAGGGCGGATATTAGGTGATTGGCTTTAAGATATATAGCCGTCGAAAGGGTTAATGAGCGATTCCTTAATCTGCATCAAATAATCTGCCCTGCGTCCGAGCGGCTCAAGAGTGCCGTTGCCTCAAATGAGATCCAGCTCGATCGCCAGCAATGGTTCAGTATCTGGCAGGCATCTATGGGTCACAGCGTACCTTGATTTTTGTTTCTCAAAAGCAACAACCATAAACAACCACGGCGCCAGAAGGCGCCGTTGTTGTATGTATTATTGAGTGCGGCTTAAAACTGCACATCGCCACTTAAATGGGGGCGACGGCCTTTGCTGTCACGTAATTCAAATACCATATTATTAGCATTCTGCTCATAGCCAAATCCAACATCGGCAGGCATCAAAAGTGGCAGCTTAAAGGTCACATCCACAGTGAATGGACGATCGCCAATACTTGGCATCAACTCTGCTAAACAACGGGCCTTAGACCACATGCCATGGGCGAGCACTCGATCAAAGCCAAAACGCTTTGAAAGCACGGGATGCAGATGGATCAAGTTATAGTCGCCAGATGCCTTAGCATAACGACGACCTAAATCTTCACTCAAACTCCAGCTTTGTGGTGTTTCCCATGCCATATCAATGGCTTTAGGTGGGCGAACGCGACGTCCAGCCACATCGATACGATATAAATAGGTGGATAACGATTCCCAGACGAGTTCTTCACCGACAAACGCCTTAGACACAAATTCAAACTCTAAGCCAGAATCCGTCTCGCGGCTCGTGGTCAAGGCGCACTCGAGGGAGAAAGTCTCGTCAACCGTCACAGGCCGATACACTTGAATGCGGTTCTTAAGGTGGATCATCCCAAGCAGTGGGAAAGTGATCCCATCGTGGGTAAAGATCACCGCATGCAGGCGAAATGCCATCACGTAGAGATAGGTTGGCGGTAAAACTTTACCGTCAAATTGAAAACCACACACCTGCGCATATTGGCTTACTTTAGCTTCAGACACAGTCACATGCGGCGCGGTCACCTTGATTTGGGGCAACGGCTGTTGATCCCAACCAGGCTTACGGCCAAAGAAGATCTTGCGATAAAGAGAAAACAGCGACGGCATCGCGTTCAATTCAACACAATATGCATTATTCAAGTCTGAGTACCTTTTAATTAACTATCCCTTGGCACAAAAATACATTGCCATAAATTACCCCGCACAGACGAGTAACGTCTGATCAATCAAGCTGATAACGAGTGTAAAACAGGCAGTGCTGCGTCTTAATAAGGGCTGATGCTGACTCTCCGAATGGACAACTATACCCAAACAACCTGAAAATGCAGGATTCAGCGGGAATTTAACGCACTTTAGGCAAGGCGGTTATTTGCGGACCTAGTGGACTAAGTTCAAAATAACCAACACAGCATAAAGTGCGTTAAAACCCGCCGGGACGGAGCGCCTAGGGCACTTCACTTCCGTGTTGCATCAATTCAAAAGGTGGCCGATATTCTGTCATTGATGCGCCTTGAATTGAAGCACCCTAGGCGCTCTGAAACTCGTATCTTCAGGTCGCTTGGGTATATAGAGTCAGGTTTGGCGAAAACGGCGTGATTATAACCCAGAGCACTGAGTTCTGTGTATCCCTAAGTTTAGTAGGAATAATTACTACAAATAAAATCAATAGATTAAAAATTAACGATGCAAATTTATCCATCTCAACTCGGCAATAACATCTCCAGAGTGCGAAAAATTTACGACTGTGCCACACTATCGTTCCACTCTCCTTAACCTAGTTATCACGTGCAAGATAAGAATTTTGATAAGCTCGCGCAAAAATTTGCGAAAAACATCTATGGTACGCCCAAGGGCGAAATTCGTGCCGCAGTGCTATGGCGCGACCTCGTCCCCGCGCTGGCAAAACTGGGGGATAAAAAACTCAGAGTATTAGATGCGGGCGGTGGTTTTGGTTACTTTAGCCAAAGATTAGCGCGCCTCGGCCACGAAGTTGTACTCTGCGATATCTCTGCTGAGATGCTGGCTCAAGCCAAAGAACAAATTGATGCCTCCCCTGAACCATTAGCTATCCAGCTTATCCATGCGCCTATCCAAGCATTATCGGTCGATAACCATGGTTATTTCGATATCATACTGTGTCATGCGGTCGTTGAATGGTTAACGGATGCTAAGCCAACTGTAGCAGGTTTACTTACTATGCTAAAACCCGGCGGATTATTCTCTTTGATGTTTTACAACAAAGAAGCCATGCGCTTTCATGCTTTAGTGTCGGGCAATTTCGATTACGTCGCCGCTGATTTAAAAGTGAAGAAGAAAGTGCGACTAACTCCCACTCATCCGCTTTATATTCAAGAAGTTAAAGATTGGTTTAGCGAATGGCAAATGTCACTCATCAGCCAGTCTGGCGTACGTGTAATCCACGACTATTTGAAAAAGAGTCAGCCTGCGGATTTCGACTATCACAAGCTGCTACAAATGGAGCTGGAGTACTCGCAACGCGAACCCTATATTTCCCTCGGCCGATATGTGCACTTTTTAGGGCAAAGCTCTGCAGTGTGAACGCGCGTCGTTACAAACGCGCTGCCTAAACGATTACTGACAAGTCTGTTTCCAGCAGGCGCTCACTTTGGCGCCTGCTTGCTCTAGCAATTGCACCACGCTTTTATCCCCCACCACATGGCCAGCACCAACCACCACAAACAAAGGTGAAGCCACATCAGTCGAGCCCATTAATTTTATAATGCCATCGGCCATCGCATGGTTTCGCTGCCAGAGGATTTTCTCTAGCATTTTAGTGTCGCCCTCGCCGCCCATTTGCTCCTGCATTATGGAATCAAGCTCAGTTTCATTACCTGAACGCCAAGCCGTTATTAACGATAAAAGCTCCGCATCCGATGCGCTAATCGCCTCACGCACCATAGACCACTGCTCTTGACTATTAAAAGACGCTAACAATTGAAATTGTGACTCGGCGGTTTCCAACGGATACACAGGCAAAGTCGCATATAGAGCCATCAACTGCATATCAACGCCATAATCCGTGCTGTAACCTAAGTCGTTATAACGCAATAAGTTAACTTGAGTAGCCTGCAACCAAGGTGCGAAAGATTGTATCGACTGACAAACATTTGCCGTGGCCGCGCAATAGGGCGTCATGCTCTCGACCGTTTGCTTATCTCGGCTCTGCCAATCTAAACCCTTAGTTTTATCGGCGCGGCCGTATTGTTGCAGTAAGGCTGTGCTATCGACTTTATTGATATCGACTTCTACAACTAAGCCCTTAGCTTTACCCAACGCGGTTTCAATTTGGGTGGGTAAAGGATAAAAGTCGGCACGTCCAATATGAATCGAACCCAGCAAATACGCGCTCTTGCCTTGCCATTGCACTTCATAAAATGGTGGTTTATCGGTTTCTGCACCCACCACTTTTGTGCTCAAACCCGCTAACGCCAGAAAACTGATTGATGCAATTAGTCGCCATTGGCTTGTTGCCATATCCTTTGCCCCTTATAATTCCTGCAAATTTTGCAATGAGACGCTGTTATGCCACATACCAAGGTTATAGAGCAACTGAAAGAAAATCTTCAAATCGCCTATCGCCAAGCCATAGACGCCGACGCTAAGTTAGATGAGCTAAAGAAAGCTGGCCATGGAAACTTCACCAGCATATTCACGGCAGAACAAGGTTTTATCGCTTCGAGTAATCGCTTTCTGCCCTATGTGCAAGAGTTGGTCGATGACTTAACTCGCATGGAAGAACATCAAACGCTCGATCCTAAAGAACTCGAAACCTATGTGCGTCAGTTAGGCGCATTACTGCAAACATTGCAGGCCTTTAAGAAGCAAAGCTAAACCGAGATTAGGAGCTGAAACTCACCTTAGATTTCAGCTCTTTCCATAGCATATCTAATCAAGCCCACCAACACAGATAGATAGCACTAAGCTTCCCCAAAACTGTCATCATTTTGTCATTTCTAAGTCATAGACTCCGCTCACATAGACGAAGGGGCTGACGTAATGACAAGTTTAGATCTGGCTAAAGAGCTCGATAAAATAATCTCTAAAGCTGCAATCAGTCCCTTATTTCAGCCAATTTTCAATATATTAGAACATAAAATTCATGGTTTTGAGGCGTTAAGCCGTGGCCCTGAACACAGCCCGTTATACTCCCCAGTCCCGCTATTTCAGACCGCCGAACATCAAGGTAAATTAAGCGAGCTAGAAACCCTTTGTCGCCGTATTTCACTCGAGCAATTTAAGTTGCGTCAGTTTCAAGGCAAGCTGTTTATCAATATCTCGCCCAAGGCATTATTAGATCCTGCCCACCCCAAGGGCATGACCTTACAACTGCTGCAACAACTTGGCATAGCGCCATCACAGGTTGTGATTGAACTTTCAGAGCAATATCCCGCCGATGATATCGATTTACTCAAATCCTGCTTGAATCACTATCGTAGCCAAGGTTTTTTAACAGCGATCGATGACTTAGGTGCAGGTTATTCGGGTCTGAGACTCTGGTCAGAATTGTCACCCGACTATGTCAAAATCGACCGTCACTTTATCCATCAGATTGATTCGACTCCCGTCAAACAGGAATTTGTCCGCTCGATTGTGGAGTTATGCCAAAGTTTAACCTGCAAAGTGATAGCCGAAGGAATTGAAACGCAAGAGGAATTAGCCGTACTCAAACAACTGGGTATCGTCTATTGCCAAGGCTACTTACTCGGCCGTCCAGAAGTACTACCCTGCCGCGCGATGAAAGCGACCTTAGTGCCGAGCAATACTCAAATTCAACCTAGATACAGCGAATCGGCCGAGAGCCTGTGCACGAGTGCCATAACCGTAGTGCCCACGCTTAAACTCAAATTCTTAAGTGACACCTTTATCTCGCAACCTGCATTACAGGCGGTTGTAGTGGTCGATAACCAGTTGCCACTCGGTATTATCAGCCGCGCGACCTTACTTGAACTCTTCAGCACACCCTATGGTCGCGCCTTACATGAAAATCATGCTGTGAGTGAAGTAATGGACCCGCAAGTCATCCAGATTGAGGCCAACGAACCGTTATCCACCGTAAGTCAATTACTGACCTCAGAGAGTGCTAA
Source organism: Shewanella sp. DC2-4 (assembly GCF_013248875.1). NCBI lineage: Bacteria > Pseudomonadati > Pseudomonadota > Gammaproteobacteria > Alteromonadales > Shewanellaceae > Shewanella > Shewanella sp. DC2-4. The sequence continues at coordinate 4,169,953 of NZ_JABRVR010000002.1, forward strand.
TACGGTAGCGCAACAGTTCATTATCCTTCGCCGTGGTAAACTACTCGGCATAGGCCATACCAAGGATTTGCTACAAAGGATCACAGAGCACAGAATTAAGATGGCGCGCCATGCGAATCCTCTTACAGATTTGCCGGGTAATGTGCCCATTCAAGAGGAATTAAAACGCCTTAAGATCCAAAAGAAACATTTTTATCTAGCCTATTTTGATCTGTGTAACTTTAAGCCCTATAACGATATTTATGGATTTTGCCGTGGCGATGAAGTGATTTGTGAAGTGGCGAATCTGTTACTGAAGTATAAAAGCGACAATTGCTTTGTTGGCCATGTCGGCGGCGATGACTTTGTAATTATCAGCACCTGTGAGCATATGATCAGCCGTTGCCAGCGAATTCTAGCGGATTTTGAAACCCATAAGCATTTGTTTTATAGCGCCGAGCACTGGCTGGCCCAAGAAATGCTCGCCGACGATAGAAAAGGTGAAGCCTGTTACCATCAATTGATCAGTCTGTGTGTAGGCATTTTACCACCCGCACTCACCTTTAACGCCCATGAACATAGTCTATCGACCTTAAGCGCTAGGGCAAAAAAACAGGCAAAATCCGCAAATAACGGATTTTACCTGTTAGAAAATCATCTGATTATCGACACTCAGGCACTAACGGCATAGCTAAACAGCTTTAATACTCAGCATTAGCGACCGATATGGGTCATTAAAGTTGTGGTGCAATCGTCTTCTTTAACCACTCGGTTAACATTTTGGTTTCGTAAATAAAAGGTTTATCATTTAAAGATTGGATCCCACCCATAAACCCCATATCCGACAGTTTTTCATCGCCCGCGATAATCACTTTATCGTTTTCCATGACTTGATAAGAAAAAGTCATACGCGGCGGATAAATGTCTTTGATAATGCGTAAATCATTGGCGGTCGCACCAAATGTTGGACGCATATCACCCGCCAGATCAACATCGGTAATGGTCATTTCAAGCTTTTGATTTGGCTTTAAAATCTTTGCAGCTTCTTTATTGATGTTTTCAGTTAAGGTTTCAAATAAGCGCTTCTCATAACGGGATTGGAGCTCCCCTGATGATTTTATATCGCGATAATCTTTAGGACTTTGCCAAACAATTTTAACCACACCATCTTCGGTGACGGGATCCACAGGCGCTTCATCGGCCGCCCAAGCCGCACTGCAACTTAATACACCTGCGAGTAAAAGGGACTGAATTTTCATGTTTGCCTCCAAGGCCTAGATAACTTTCTGAGAACCACAGTACAAAATCTAACCTGAACTAGAGCTTAACGCAAAACTGATATAAGTACAGCAAATGTGTCGTAAGCTTTTGTATAATTAAGTAAATATTATTTAACCATCACAACCGATACGTATCTTTTTGTATCGAAATTGCACCAAGTAAGTGCATAGTTATCAATTTGTGAACATTTCACGCGCATAACGACAAAAAAAGCGTTATCCTTCCGCTATTGTTTACATTGCCCACTTAATAAAAAATGAAATTCCCTGTTGTACCTGTGTTCATTCTTATCCTGTTTACCTGCGTCGTAAGTGCGATTTGGTTTATCTCCCCGAGTGACAAAAATACTGGCCCTAAAACTTGGTCAGCCTTTATCTACAACCATGGCTATGATTCAGGAAAATATAAAAAAACCGATAACTTTGACAGCTATAATACTTGCCGCGATTTTGCACGCGAACAATCTGCCTTCTACGACAATGTGCCTTGGGAATGTGGATCTATGTGCCAGTTCGATACTCGTAAGCAAGGATTTCAATGCGAAGAAATGAAGAATGAGCACTAACTAACCATTCAGCATAGGTTCAATATTTATACAATAAACTCCGCTCCTCACAGTACAACTCGTTTTCTTTACCGTCTAAGGATGCACGATTTAGAACTAACGTGTTAAACGTAATTTTTAACTTGGAGCTTACCTATGAACCTAAAAACGGCTTATCTATTCAACCCATATTCACGAAAACTCGCTTTATTGGCACTGCTGACAATCGGAACTAGCGTAAGTATTTCAAGCCAAGCTGCGCCATTGACCATCAGCCAGCAACAGGCAGTTAACACTCATTTGAGCAAATTGGCTCAGATGCAAAATGCGGCTGAACATCAAATGACAGAGCAGCTTAAGCAAGATTTTAGTCAACAATTAACCGCGCAAGAACATGAGTTTATGAGCGACATCTGCCCTAAATACGGCATGACCTTCGATGTCACTACCAACGCTTGCTTACGCTCATAAGGTATTGCCAAGACTAAAATGGAAAACGGGCACTCAGCTCAGGGTATTGCCGCTTTAAATCCTTGGGCTTAGTGCTAAATTTTTTCCCCACGGGCGTCGCCTTGCCCGATGGCATAAAGGGCAGTTCCTCACCAGTTCTATCTTCGTATAATTGCCCTGCGATAAGGTCGTATTCATCTACAAAAGGGTAAGCATAGGCATCTCGCTCTGGCCAAGCGACTAAACGTGCTAGGGTGTCAGGCTGATTAACCACACCTTCGAAAATTTCTTTACCAAGTGAAATCAAAAAACACCTAAACTCGGCAAAAGCATATTCAGAATCACAGCCCGTAATAATGTAAGCCGCCCCCCAAACAGACCACAAATAACTACGGCGCATCTGCTGACCAAAGATTTTATCGAAAGCTTTTAACTCTTCATTACTCAATTCGGCAAGTTTCTGCTTCAGTGCTTGAGTCAAAGACTCCTGTGATTGCGCAGCTTCCGTTCGCGTGACTAACCCCCAAAACTCAACTTCTGTCATAAACGTCACCTATTAGAGCCTCTAGCAAAAAGGCATATTCTACACGATATTACGGTTATACTGGACTCGGATTAGGGCATTTCCTACACTTGCTCATCTTCTACGCTACCTGTCTACACATACATTTATGCCTAAACGTCTTATACTACTGATCACGTTATATTGCCTCTTCAGCATTGCTGCACTTTGGCGTACTGTGATGACTCAATCCCTTGATGTATTCACCCTAGGTGTCCTCCCCGTGCTCGTTGGCATACTCATACGCGCGCCGTGGTCTAGCTTAGTGTTGAAAATTTATATTGGCATGCAAACCTTAGGATTCTCGGCACTGGGGATTACAGCAATTATTGCCTATCGCATTACCCCTGAGGATGTAAAAGTGGTTGTTTCTGGCCACAACATTCCTATGTTGCCACTCACAGTGAGCATTATTGTTATTTTACTCGTGCAGTATTGGATCGCATTTTCTAAGGTCACGAGACACTATTTGACCCGCCAAACTCAGTAATGGACTTTGTTGCTAAGCTGTTATCAATAGCGTAGCTTAGCGACCCAGTAAAATACTTACGACTCTTAACTTGAAGTAGACTATGAGCCATTTATCGCCCAGCGAACTTTCCATTCTTTTAGTAGAACCTTCAGAGACACAGCGTCGAATTATTATTCAGCGCTTACAACAAGAAGGCATTCTCAGCATTCAAACCGCAGAAAACATAGAAGCGGCTAAAGATATTATTGCTCGCCATAAACCTGACCTTATTGCGAGCGCCATGCATTTCGATGATGGCACTGCCATCGATCTCTTGGGCTACTTAAGGGCCAACGCTGACTGCAAAGATATCCAATTTATGCTGGTCTCGAGTGAGTGCCGCCGTGAACAACTTGAAATATTCCGCCAATCGGGTGTAGTAGCGATTCTACCTAAACCCTTCAGTGCCGACCATTTAGGTACAGCATTGAATGCCACGATTGATTTACTCAGCCACGATGAACTCGACCTCAGTAATTTCGATGTACAAGATGTGCGTGTATTAGTGGTCGATGATAGCCGTATGGCAAGAAACGTCATTAAACGTACGATTGGTAACTTAGGGATGAAGCTGATTACCGAGGCCGAGGATGGCGCGCAAGCCATAGCGTTAATGAAACACAATATGTTCGACTTAGTGATCACTGATTACAATATGCCGAGTGTAGATGGGCTAGCTTTGACACAATTTATCCGCAATGAAAGCCAACAATCGCACATTCCCATCTTGATGGTGTCTTCCGAAGCCAACGATACCCACCTCAGCAATGTGTCCCAAGCGGGTGTAAATGCCTTATGTGACAAACCCTTTGAACCCAAACTTGTTAAAAAATTACTCTATCAACTGTTAGAAGAATAAAACCAGAATAAAACTTAAGTCACGAACTGAGTAAATATTCTGCGCTTTACTGAACATCCTGCTGCACGCTAGACGCAAAAGGCTTTCCAAGTGTTAAACCTTATGGCATGTTAGGCACGCTTATTTCAAATAAATCTACGGAAAGAAGAGACAATAAAAATGAACAAAACTGAACTAATCGCCAAAATTGCAGAAAATGCCGATCTAACGAAAGTAGAAGCAGCACGCGCATTGAAGTCTTTTGAAGCAGCTATTACCGAATCAATGAAAAATGGTGACAAAATCTCCATCGTAGGTTTCGGTTCTTTTGAAACAGCGACTCGTGCCGCTCGCACTGGCCGTAACCCACAAACTGGTAAAGAAATTCAAATTGCTGAAGCGACAGTGCCTAAGTTTAAAGCGGGTAAAACCCTACGTGACAGCGTAAACTAAGTTATAAAATTCAATACAACGCCTCCATTGTGAGGCGTTTTTTTTGCCCAATCCCAGTGAAGCACTGAATATTTTTTGCACAACAAAAGTGCGCCTCTGCCCCACAAACTGGCAAATAAAAACATTTCATTAACATTGCAAGCTCTAATCCTTTGTTTTACATGGCATTGTAATAGTGGCATGTGATTAGCAAATCCTTCCTTAGAAAAAACCAAGATGCACTAATGAACACAGCTGACTTTGAGTGTGCCAATGGTGAATCGATAAATAAGTCAATCGAGGGGATGAGCATGAAGAAATCACTGTACAGCGTTTTGGCCTTATCGACGGGAATGTTACTGGCAGGCAACGCCTTTGCAGCCGTATCAGGCAACATTGGCGGTACCTCTAATTACCTATGGCGCGGTGCGACCCAAACTAAAGATGCAGTCGCAATCCAAGGTGGCCTTGACTACAGCCACGATTCTGGATTTTATGCGGGAACTTGGGCATCGAATGTGGATTTTGGTGATGATACTAGCTACGAGCTTGATCTATATGCAGGTTATGGCGGCAGTATTACCGAAGACATCAGCTACGACTTTGGCTATCTCTACTACGCTTATCCAGACGCGCCGGGCAGTATTGATTTTGGTGAGCTCCATGCTGCTGTCACGTGGAAATGGCTCGAACTGGCTTACTCCCAAGTCATCAATGCCGGTGACGATCTGGCCGCCGATCCTTTAGATAATAAAGATCTCAGTTATCTTGCCGCGACGGTATCCGTACCTCTCACTGAAAAGCTGAGTTTATCAGTACACTATGGTTACTCAAACGGTGATGTCGTCCAATCTTGGTTTGGCGAAGATAATTATGCCGACTATAACGTGACTCTCAGCGCAGATACCAGTATAGGCACAGTGTCATTTATGGTCTCAGATACCGATCTCACCGATGATGATGCCAAACTAGTACTCGGATATTCCTACAGTTTTGATCTATAAGCTCTAAACATAAAAAACGCCACCTTAAAAAGTGGCGTCGTTTTATCACCATCACCTACTAGGCAATAATTGACCGGTTTGTTTTACGGGCCGCAACCATTTTCTCGATATACTCAACAATGGGCTCAGTCACTGAAATCCCTGTTGTTTGCTCAATCCCTTCAATGCCAGGCGCCGAATTAACCTCAAGGATCAGTGGGCCACGGTTAGAACGTAAAATATCGACTCCCGCGACAACCAATCCCATCGCCTTCACAGCAGCAATAGCCATTTTACGCTCAACAGAGGTGATTTTTACCACCTCACCACAACCACCTAAATGCAGATTAGAGCGGAAATCGCCCTCGGGACCTTGACGCTTCATCGAAGCAACAACCTTGTCACCGACAACAAAACAACGAATATCACTACCATTGGATTCTTTAATGTATTCCTGCACTAAGATATTCGCTTTGAGCCCCAAGAATGCTTCAATCACGCTCTCAGCAGCCGTTTTAGTTTCAGCGAGTACGACACCAATCCCTTGAGTGCCTTCGAGTAATTTAATGACTAACGGAGCGCCGCCCACCATATTGATGAGATCTGGGATATCATTTGGCTTATTGGCAAAACCCGTCACTGGCATGCCAATCCCTTTGCGGGAAAGTAGTTGCAGTGCCCGCAATTTGTCCCGCGAACGCGCAATGGAGATTGAATCATTCGCGGCATATACGCCCATCATTTCAAACTGACGTACAACGGCACAACCATAAAAAGTCACGCTAGCATGAATACGCGGAATGATGGCATCAAACCCAACTAATTCAGTACCTTCATAATGAATGCTAGGTTTAATAGAATTAATATTCATATAGCAATTCAGCGTATTGATCACGACCGCTTCATGTCCACGACTTTGGCAAGCCGCGACTAAACGTTGTGTTGAATACAACTGGGGGAATTGGGATAAAATACCTATTTTCATTGCTGAGTGACCAACTTAAGCATGAGTGAATAAACCGTTCTGCGGCACCAAAAGCACAGCGACAGAAAAAGGGGCTGATATTTGTCTATTGCTCAGTGTAAAGCAAGAAAATATTCCTCACCAGACGAAATCATTATGCTAATGAAATACTTCAAGACCTATCACACTCGGAACTCGGTTTAAGTTAACAGCGGCAGAATATACTTAGCCTCAAACTCCGTTGCATCTAAGGGACGAGAAAACAAATAACCTTGTAATACAGTACAATGGCGAGAAGTACAAAACTCAGCCTGCTCAATTGTTTCAACGCCCTCAGCTACTGATATGACATTAAACCCATGGGCGAAGTTAAGTAATGCAGCGAGCAAACGAGTGTCTTTATCATCCTTATCATAGGAAGCGACAAAGCTTTTATCGATTTTCAGCACGCTAATGGGAAACAATTTGATATGTTCTAAGGACGAAAAACCCGTCCCAAAATCATCAAGGGCAAAACGCACCCCTAACTCGGCGATTCTATCGAGCATTTTGGCATGTTCATGGGGATCTTCAATAAGGCAATTCTCAGTAATTTCAAGCTCTAATGCTACAGCAGGAAGTCCTGTCTTAGTCAGCGTATTCGCTATTTTATCAAACAGGTTCTCATTTCCAATTTGCGATGCAGACAGGTTAACGGCAATGGTAAATTCTCTCCCTGTTGGCTGTAATTGGGTTAACCAAACCTGTGCCTGAATACAGGCTTGTTCAAGCACCCAATCATCAATGTCCTCCATTAATCCAATTTCTTCGGCTATGGGTAAAAATTGATCTGGGGTGATAATGCCGTCTACAGGATGCTGCCATCGGATAAGGGCTTCCATCCCCACCAGCTGATGGGTTTTCGCATTCACTTGCGCTTGATAATGAACCTTAAATTCATTTCTTTTTAAGGCAGTACGCAAACTCGACTCGATATGATTACGGTAACGCACCTCTTTATCTAAAGCTTCTGAGTAAAACTGAATCTGGTTTCGGCCCATTTTTTTAGCGCGATACATAGCGATATCGGCACATTTCATCAGCTCAGAACTGTTCGAAGCCGCTTCATTATAAAAAGCCACGCCGATACTGGCACCAATAAGCACATCGTTATCACCGAGACAAAACACGTCCTCAAACACTTTTAACAATCGATTAGCCACAATCATAGGGAAATATTTATAATCATTATCAGTGACTAGCACGACAAATTCGTCCCCACCTAAACGGGCAATAATGTCGCCATCTCGTAGTACTTCACTTAATCGAGCGGCTACTTTAACTAAAAGAATATCCCCCGTCTGATGGCCTAGAGTGTCATTGATCGCTTTAAAATCATCTAAATCGAGTAAGATAACGGCTAAATAGTCGTGACAACGTTTGGCCCTTGCTATCGCTCGATTAAGACAAAGTTCAAAACCATAGCGATTAACCAGCTTAGTCAACGAATCGTGTTCAGCTAGCTCTTTTAGTTTTTGGTGACTATTGCGTAACGCCAACGCCATTGAAGATCTTTGTTTCGCATAACGAATTGCACGGGTTAGTATCCGCGAGTTAACCTCATCTTTAAGCAAGAAGTCCTGTGCCCCTAGTTCAATACAGCGTTGAGCCAGTTTCTCATCTTCATAGCGACTCAGCATAACGACTACGGTCTGGTCTTGCGTCATGGCATTGAGCTTGATCAACACTTCTAAGCCATTAGCATCGGGTAATAAATAATCCAATAGAATACCGTCAAAATGACGTTCTAATGCGAGATTTAAACCATCAAATGCACAATTTGCTTCGACCACATTAAAAGTCAACTTTGACTGTCTGAGTGCTCGGATGATCGCAGTTCTATCAACTTCATCATCATCGATCAGTAGTAAATCCATATACTCACCTTATGCGGATGGGAGCTCCACTATTCGCCAATAACCTTCAAGCATATTAAAAATATTGTTAAAACCGTCTTTCATATCAGTTTTAACCATGTAACCAGCCACATGATGGCTATAGGCTTTCATCCTATCTTCATCGGTACTCGACGTGGTGAGCATAAAAACGACAGACGAAGAAAGAGAAGGATCTGAGCGTATTCGCTCAAGGAACTCAAACCCATTCATTCTTGGCATATTAAGATCGAGCAAAATAAGATACGGACCTTTGATCGTGTCTAAACTAGTTAGAATAGTTAATGCTTCAATCCCATCCCGAGCACGCACTAAGGGATTGAGTAACCTCAATTGTCTCATCGCCCGCTGCACGGCCATGTAATCCACGTCATCATCATCAACCAATAAAATGGTGACCTGTTGATAGTGATTTGCTGCGCTCATAGAAGCTCCTTTTTCACTATTTTCTTAGGCCAACTAAAGCAAAAACAACAACCTCGGCCCTGCGATTTGAGCTGAATCTCTCCACCTAAACTTTCAACCGTTTTCCTCACAAGTGATAAGCCTAAACCACTGCCTTCAACTTCATCTCTTGGTTTAAGTGTTTGAAACATCTCGAAGACTTTTTCATGATATGAGCTTGATATCCCCGGACCATCATCTATCACACTGAATCGATACTGCTGATCAACCGCCTCACATGAAACCGTAATCACACCTGTACCTAAGTCATGATGTTTTATGGCGTTACTGATTAAATTTCGTATAACTAATTCCAACAATGGTCTTACGGTATAAAAATTTGGAAATTCACCTTTTAGGACTAATTCAAATCCCTGTGGCGGCGCGACGAGCGCAAACATGTCTTCAACCAGTTGCCGACTTTTCACTTCAGTAGTTTCGGTATCAACACGACCAATCCGAGAAAACATCAATAGTCCATCGAGTAATAACACCATTCGATGAATACGACTTTGGATAAGCCCTAGGTATTTCTGTACATTTTCATTGGTGTTATCGACTAAATCCTCTGATAACCAAGAGGTTAGCTGCTCGATACCACGTAAGGGGGATTTCAAATCATGGGAAGCAATATAGGCGAACCTGTCTAATTCTTGATTGATACGCTCAAGCTCAAGCATATGTTCTGCACGCTGAACTTCAATGCGTTTACGTTCAGAGACATTATTAATTGTCGCGAGAATAGAAATGCCATTACTAAAATGAATAGGCGTCAACCCCACTTCAATTGCGAGTCGACTGCCATCTTTACAACAGCCAAACAGGTCATCCCGCATCGACATATTTTTCGCAATAGGCTGCACTAAATAGTTACTCATGTGCTGCTGATGAGCATCCCTTAGGGTTTCGGGCAATAACATATTGATGGAACGACCGAGTAACTCGTCTCTGGTATAGCCGAACAAACGTTCAGCATGGGTATTCACTAAAGTAATAAATCCAGATTTATCCACCATAAATAGCGCACTTGGAGAGGCTTCAATTACTAATCTAAAGCGTTTTTCGTTAGCAATTAACTCTGAAGTCAGTAAAGACTCCTTATATCGATTACGCGCCATAATTAACACTGAGTAAAACAATGCCAAAATAAAACCACAACCGATAAATTGGAGCCACATACCTTGGGTCTGTTCCGCTCTCGAGATAAAACGCGATTGTGATGAAATGTCTAAGCGCCACAACTGCCCTCCAACTAAGTCAGTCTGTGAGTGATAAAACACATCCTGCTCATTCGGGGCCACTTTGCTGCTGGTAAACATTAGACTGTCAGCGCTTGCCTGCGGACTTTCATAAATGGCAAGTTTCAAGCCTGAGAATCGCTCCCCCATAATCCCTTGCATGAGGTCATCCATCCTAAACGCTGCATACACAAGTCCAAACACGTGCTGTTTACGCTCAGCCTCTGTTGTTGTGGTGCCTTGATAAAGCGGTAAATACATTAAAAAGCCCGCTTTCGCATCATCAGAAGTATCTTGAACTAATACGACTTTGCCAGAAACTGTCGGCAGTCCAGTGGTAATAGCGCGAGTGATGGCTTTATATCGATTAGACTCGGAGCACATGTCATAACCCAAGGCTCTTTGATTACGCCAATCAAAGGGTTCTAAGTACACAATCACGCAATACTGATCACGCGTTCCTTCTGGGTAAACTTTATAGTCTTTAAAACCTTCAGCTTGAACTTGTTGGATGTGCGCACTTAATGCTTCAGGTTGAAGTAACTGAGCATAGCCAAAACCTTGAAAACCTGGGTAATACTCAGATAAATGAGCATTGATGACATAAGTTTGCCATTCCTGACGTGTCACATTACTCGAGGATAATAATAAGCCAACGCCACCACGTAAGACTTGCTCATAGGCAAGCATTCTGCGATTCACGGCTTCTGTTAATTCTTGAACGCTATTTTCGAAACGCTCTTCACCTCTATCCCTAAGATATTGCTCAAGCACATACCAAGAGATCCCCATGAAAAGTAAGGCAGCCACTATCATCAGCCAGCTAGAGCTCAGCACGCTAAAGTAGATATTATTAGATGGGGGGAGTGATTTAGAAAACTGATCCTTGTCCATGTAAGCCAATTCCCTAGCAAACGATTAACAACAAACACAGGTACAAGTGTTGTTGTAATTATGACTAAATTCAAGTTTATCCTACTATTTAACTCGGAATTAACGCGAATATATCTATGACGATACCGTGCTCTTAATCACAAAATAAGCAAAAACTAAATTAATCAAATATTCAATTGCAGTCTAGTGCCTACGCAAAACAGCGGTAAGCTGAATCATCCGACTCACGGGAAGAATTTTTCACCCTAACTCACAAAATTATTTGCTTTTCTACCATACTCTTTTTAGTTAGAAAGTCGTTAGGAACAACAAGAGGAATTCGTTATGGCTCATATTACTGAAGTCGTGCCCAACGATACTGAACTTGAGGCAATGACCACACCAAGAAACAGCAAAGCCGCCGAGGCAATGCAGCATAGACGCGAAGTCAAAAAGCGTTTAGAAGACTACCTCGAGCGGGCGGAGTTAAAACGTGCATTAGGAGATGACGATTTTTTCTAGCCAATTCTATCTCGCTATCTAGTGGTCAAAATGATGGGATGATGATCTCAGTCGGTGATCATTTGTTTCGAACTCACTGAGTTTTGGCCCACTAAAATCGAATATCTCACCCAGCCAATAATGCTGGGTGTGACTCTGCTTTAGCTCACTAACCTCCAGATTTAAAATCGCGTCATCACAGTCATTTTTACCACTCTTGTCGGCTTGAGTTTTGATTAACAAGCATTCAGCCTTAACACACTCAAATAACTCATCGCTGTCATGCTTTGCTCCAATCAATCTATTTCTATATCAAGAACAAAGCAGCTTTAATGTCATATCAATAAAATATTATTAAACAGATGGTTACTTATTTATGTCCCATAGACATAGCGCTAGAATTGTAACAAGTGCACCAAAATGATTCACAAAATCGATAACAGCTAATTTATTTAATCGGTATATTTCTCAGCTAGCCTGCGAATCAATATGAATAAATGAGGTTTAAGGCTATGATTAGCCACATCTCTCTCGCTGAAATTACCTGCAGGATATACGGGAATGTCTGAGTCGTTAGCCCAATATCAACAAGATCTACGCCGTTTTTCCGATGAATTAATTCGCATTCAAACGCCAATAAAAATCTTAGATGCCATTAAATGGCCGCGGGAAATGGAAGAGCGTTTTCTATCCAATAAGGGCACGGTACTTCCGGCTATCAAGCAAGAGTTCTATCAAAACATTGCTTTACCTTTTGATCCTGTTAAAACCCAAGCTGAGCTAGCCTCCCTAAAGCAGGACATCCATAGACGTTTGGGTAAACGAGACAAACTCGGCAAAATATTAGTGGCAAACGTCGATCAGTATCGCCTTGTCATCGATATGTTGGGGAACAGAGGCACGCCAACCTTTGGTAAGCTCAGCCAAGAATTGTACGGCAGTGCTAGCCATAAACTGCATGGCGATCGCCATACCTTGCGCCAGTTAGGCGATAAACTCAGCTACATTTTCTCGCTGCCCGCGGCGAGGCACATGAATAAACACCACCCTAAAATTATTAGCGCGCCAGAAGCGGTTAACGTGCTCAGCCAACGTTTAGAAAAGTACTTTCATAGCGATGATATGCGTGTACGCCTTAGTGACGGTATCGTCTCTGACGCTGCAGTCGGTGGCGACACTGTTAAGCTCAATAGCAAAGCAATGTTCAGCGAATCGGATCTTAATGTATATGAAGTTCACGAAGGTTGGGTGCATGTCGGCACAACGCTAAACGGCCGAGCTCAACCCCACGCCACTTGGCTCAGTGTCGGTTCTCCGCGCGTAGCAGCAACCCAAGAAGGTCTAGCCGTTTTACTGGAAATGCTGACGCTAAGCTCAAATCCAGGACGGGCTCGGCGAATTAGTGACCGTGTTGCCGCGGTCGATATGGCTGAAAATGGTGCTGACTTTATAGAGGTATTCAATTATTTCAGAGGATTGAATCTAAGTGCGACAGACAGTTACCGTGTCACTCAAAGGGTTTTCCGTGGGGGCATGGTGGAAGGCGGCAGTTTCTTCACTAAGGATATTTCCTATGTGCGTGGTTATGTGGAAAACATTAACTTTATCCGCAGCGCCATCACCTCAGGCCTTCCTGAACTCATCCCTATGCTATTCCTCGGTAAATTGGCGATCGAAGATATCCCCGTGTTATACCAAGCTTGCCAAGAGGGCATTCTGACTACGCCTAAATATCTACCGCCTATGTTTGATAACTTTAGTGGCCTTTATGCTTGGTTTGGTTTTGCATCAGGTTTAGCAGGAATCGATTTGAAAGGTGTACAGCGCCATTTCACTCGCTTATTTAAAGACGTACCGAATGTCGTCCCGACCTTTGAGTTACTCGATGATACTGAATTTGACAACAACTCTGACTAATACAGTAACCTGCTTGATTTAAAATAAAAAAGCTCACAACTATGTGAGCTTTTTTATAAAACTAAACGCTAATCCTCGATAGAAAAACCTTCACCATTACATTCAAAATACAACTCATCGCGAGCTCGCTTTGCCACACGTGTAGAAGATAATGGCATTTCCACCCAACTTTTGAACTTGCACTTTCAAATCTTTTAAGGCTTCCACACTAACTGCGGCAGCGCATTTAAATCCAATCGGTCACCCTGAGTCGCGATTGCTATAGCCTTTGGTTTAGTCTGAGGATCTTGGTTAATCACATCGACTAATCCATGCTGCGCCTCGGGTTCTCCATGGACTAAAATTAACGGCGGCTGGCCTTCAAAATGGTGATACCAACGTAATAACTCTGCTTGATCCGCATGGGCTGAAAGTCCACCCACTGTGTGTAACTTAGCCGCTACTTTAATGCTGTTACCATGAATAGACAGTTCCTCAGCGCCATCGACGAGGGCGCGCCCCGGTGTTCCAAGCGCTTGATAACCACAAATAATCACATCACATTCTGGGCGCCATAGATTATGCTCTAAGTGGCTACGAATACGTCCACCGTTACACATGCCGCTCCCTGCGATAATGATCAATCCCTTATGCACATCGTTCAGCGCTATCGACTCTTCGGTCGTTTGGATAAATTCGACATTCGACAACAGTGGATGCTGCCCAGGATGTTGGCGGGTAAAGCGTTTAAAGTCCTCATCCATCAGCGGATAATTATTAACGTAGACGCGTGTCGCCTCAATTGCCATCGGGCTGTCTAGGCAGATTTTCCAACGGCCGAGATCCCATTCTTTAGCATATAAATGAAATAGATATAATAACTCCTGTGCTCGTCCAACCGAAAAAGCGGGGAGCAATATATTGCCTTGGCTCTCGTTGACTGTCTTAGCAAAAATGGCTTTCAACTCGGCTAAGGTATCCGTCCAACTGCGGTGAAAACGATTGCCATAGGTGCTTTCCATTAAGACTAAATCTGCCGAATCCACTAAGGTAGGATTACGTAAAATCGGCATACCTGCACGGCCAAGATCGCCACTGAAGACGATTTTCTTCTGTGATTTTCCCTCACCTAACCACAACTCGACTAAGGCGGAACCTAAAATATGCCCTGCATCTGAGAGGCAAATATCCACATGGGGAATAACCCGAGTCACTTGACCATATTCCAATGGTACAAATTGAGTTATCGCGAGTTCAGCATCTTCAACGGTGAATAGCGGTTCTAGGGGTTCAAGATCATGTTTAGCACGCTTTTTATTGACTCTTTCGGTATCGCGGGTCTGCAGCATAGCCGCATCTTTGAGCATGATGGCGCACAGCTCTGCCGTGGCTTTATGGGTGTAGATAGGCCCATCAAAACCTGCTTTGACTAAAAGTGGTAAACGCCCAGAATGATCGATATGGGCATGGCTAAGCACGACAGCAGAAATAGACTCAGGATCAAATGCGAAGGGATCATGATTACGCAACTCATCAGACTTACCGCCTTGGATCAAACCACAGTCGAGCAATAAGTGTTCATGATCAACCGAGAGTAAATGACACGAACCCGTCACTTCCTCTGTCGCCCCTAAAAACTGCAATGTCATTCGCATGGTGTCCCTCCAAGGTGTTTATCTCATATAAAGATAGACTATGCCCTTATTCCTAAAACAAAAAGGATTAATTAGTCACGTGCGAGCAATGTCAACTTTAGCTGTAATGCTTAGTCATCAATAACCTAACAATGGGTACAACTGACCTTGACGTACCGTTTTGCCAGCGTTAGCAATAGTGCCATCGCGCAGCCATTGTTCGAGCAAAATCTGCAAAGGCTGTTTGACCTCTGCGGCCGTCATTCCAGCGCTAATACTTGGGCTATAGAGTAATTTAAGCAAAATGAAATCGAGCCCAGTGAGTAAGTCCTGCGGGGTTTTGTCGTTAAAGATGGAGGGAAATACTTTCTCTGAATCATTGGGTAAACCAAGCACTTGGGTTATCTCTTCCACTACGCAAGCCACTAACTTACCGTGCATTTTGGCTTGATCTACAGGAATAATAATCCAAGCACGTTCAATCTCTTGCCGTGAATTGAGAGCAAATTTTGCCATACACACAGAGCCATGGACATTTTTCGCCGAGCTCGGTCCCATTAAGCGCATCACCTCACTTGCCCATAGGGATTGACGGGTAAACACTAAGTGCAGATTCGCCTCTGAGAGCGTATCTACCCGTTGAATATCGAGGCCGGTGATCTTGCCTAAGTGTGTTAAGTGCATCAACACTAATTGAGTGTGCAGCGCCTTATCACCCACTTGATGCTCAATAAACACTCGTACCGGTATGCGCCACTTACGCACGCTATGTTTAGCAAGGTCATACTCATTTTGTAGGGCGACTTCACTAAATGCTTGGGTGATATAAGCGGAGTTTTTCCAATCCGTAGCGGGCGTTAACACTTGGGTTAATCCGGGAGATGTTTGAGCAGCAAACAAAGGCAAAACGAATAAACTTAGCGTTAGAAAAAGCCCTAAACGAAACAGACGTGCAGTAAAAAATAACCAACTGTAGAAACGTGTTAATACCCTAAGCCACTTTTGCATTGGCACTCATCCCGCAACTTGACGAGGTCACTGAATCAAAATCATAGCAGTGATACTGATAAAAGAAGTCGAAATCTGCAAACAACCTCATACAACATAGACTTAATAAACTCGCCCAGATAATGCAATGCTGACTAAACAGTAGCCAATAAAACCCCATAATAAAATGACTACACAAAGCATCAATGCATTGTTTTTAAACACATTATATTTAATATCATTAATCGTATACTGATGATATTACACCACCATTGCCAAGGATTCAGGATGACAATGGTGTGCATTTTTAGCTTAAGCGCTTTCTAACGAGCATACTCCGTGCAACTATTCAGCGAGTCAGCGAGCTCTAGTCCCTTAACCACCCCTCAACTTCATCGCGCGTCGGTACTGAGCCGCTATGTATGAGCTCACCATCGATCACTACCGCAGGGGTTTTCATCACTTTAAATTTCAATAGGCTTTGAGGATCTGTGTCCTTTTTTACAATCACATCCACACCCATTTCTTCTGATATGTCCGCAATCATCTCAGCGGTTTTGCTACATTTAGCGCAACCACTGCCTAATACTTTGACTTGTTTCATGTTACTTCCTCAACGAACTGTGCTGCAAAATTAAAAATTTCAACCTACTGTCATACTCACAGCCACATATAGCAAGGTAAATTTCCAGCCAAGCAAACTCATAGACAAGAGTATGGCAACATCTATAGCTCAATTCATGCCACAATAAGATAACTGCATTATTAGTTGCATTGCATTGATTGCTATTAATTTCTATATATAAATATAAACAAATATTTATAAACCATCTGTTATAAACACTACCAAAAAACTAAAAAAGTACAGCCTAGTTTTTCATAAAATCACAATACTCTAGTTAATTTCACGACTCAAAAAATAATCTTGATAACACAACAAATATTAATACAACCTAAATTAGATGTTTGGTGAATATAGCTAAAACAGTCAATATTTTACTTGATTATTATTTAGGTATTTCCCCGCCATCATTTATCAACACATCTCGTGACCCATATCACTTATTGCAACATTTAAGATTGATCCTACATCACTAAACACTAGTATCTGCTATGTTGCGGCTGCAACACGATTTATCAACATATTATAACAATACGGAAACCTCCCTATGACCTGGACCCAAACATACACGCCACTCGGTAGCTTGTGGCTAACCGCAATGGTTGCTTTACTGCCTATTGTGTTTTTCTTCCTAGCCTTAACTGTGTTAAAACTTAAAGGCTATATCGCTGGGGCATTAACCTTATTAATTGCCTTAGCAGTCGCGATACTCGCCTACAAAATGCCTATTAGTATCGCGCTTGCTTCTGCTATATATGGTTTTAGTTATGGGCTATGGCCGATTGCTTGGATTATTATTACCGCAGTATTTTTATATAAAATCACCGTTAAAACAGGTCAATTTGAGGTTATTCGCTCGTCAGTCATCTCAGTCACGGAAGATCAACGATTACAAATGCTATTGGTTGGCTTTTCATTTGGAGCCTTCCTCGAAGGTGCTGCGGGTTTTGGGGCACCTGTTGCTATTACAGCTGCGTTACTTGTCGGGCTTGGATTCAATCCATTGTATGCAGCAGGACTTTGCTTAATCGCAAATACGGCACCCGTCGCCTTTGGAGCTATGGGTATCCCAATTATCGTAGCGGGCCAGGTTTCATCACTAGACCCATTCCATATTGGACAACTCGCTGGCCGTCAGTTGCCAATATTATCGATTATTGTCCCCTTCTGGCTCATCGCAATGATGGATGGCATCAGGGGAATACGTCAAACTTGGCCCGCAACATTAGTAGCAGGCGTTTCATTTGCGATCACCCAATTTTTGACCTCAAACTTTATCGGCCCCGAATTACCCGATATTACTTCGGCGTTAGTCAGTCTAATTTGTTTAACGTTATTTTTAAAAGTCTGGCAACCAAAAGAAATATTCAATTTCTCAGGAATGAAAAAAAGAATTACTACCCCTAAGTCTACTTTTTCTAATAGCCAGATATTTAAAGCATGGTCTCCCTTTATTATTCTCACGGCGATTGTAACCCTGTGGAGTCTTAAAGATGTACAACTGGCATTAAGTTTTGCCACTATCAGTATTGAAGTACCTTACTTACATAATCTCGTTATCAAAAGTGCGCCTATTGTCGCTAAGGAAACCCCTTATGCAGCAATATATAAACTTAATTTATTAGGCGCTGTTGGAACAGCCATTTTAATCGCAGCAATGATCTCAATTGTGGTCCTTAAAATGTCAGTAAGTAATGCACTGACATCCTTTAAAGACACTTTAATTGAATTAAAATTCCCGATATTGTCAATTGGATTAGTATTAGCATTTGCCTTTGTTGCAAACTATTCAGGTCTATCTTCAACCTTAGCACTCGTGCTCGCAGGCACTGGCGTGGCATTCCCCTTCTTCTCACCATTCTTAGGTTGGTTAGGGGTGTTTTTAACAGGTTCAGACACCTCATCAAATGCCCTATTTGGTGCGCTGCAAGCCAATACAGCAAACCAAATAGGTGTAACACCGGAGTTATTAGTCGCCGCAAACACTACGGGAGGAGTAACGGGCAAAATGATTTCGCCACAATCTATTGCCGTTGCTTGCGCTGCAACGGGATTGGCGGGTAAAGAATCAGATCTTTTCCGCTTTACGCTAAAGCACAGTCTATTTTTCTGTACTTTCATTGGCGTGATCACAGTTGTATAGACTCTTAAATAATGATCAGAAACCAATTAAACCGAGATTAGATAAAATTTGGCCTGAATAAATGAGATCGATTGAGGAACGGCGCGGGTTTGCTGGGTGAGTTGTTCAGGCTACCGCGCCGTTTTTGTATCTGATTGGTGCGATCTCAATTTTGATCAATGGCGATCCAATTTAGGCAAATGCCGCTAAAAAAGTGATCACTGTGATTTAAACCTATGTGACGTTTAAAAGAGGTTTAAATTTTAATCCCCAATATCCTTCGAGATGTGAACAACCTGCCCAACAACATGGAAGTTATGCTGTTCAGTCTTAGGCACTTCGATTGGCGGGTATAAAGGGTTATCACTCAATAAAAGCCAAGCATTTGGTTTAACCTGAACGCGTTTAACCCATAGTTGGTTATCACTGCGTATCACATAGATATTGCCATCTGTAAGCTCGGTGCGTTGCATATTAATTAGCAAGGTATTGTTATTGCTAATGATGGGTTCCATGCTATCGCCCTTGGCCCATACTACTACTAAGTCCTTTTCAGCAAAGCCTCGCCATTTAAGCCACCGCTTTCTAAATGCAAGATGACGGCTAGGCTCAACTTCATCCGAACCTTCACTCCCCCAACCAGCAGACACCTGAACGCTATAGCCTGGTATCAAGGCGAACTCAGATAGAAAGTCTCTATTAGCTACATAGCCACCGCAAGCCCCTTCAGTGACTTGATGCTGATGGTGTTGTTGTTCAACTTCATTGGGGTACTTTGCTCCTTTCCCTGTTGCTAGCCATTCAACAGTGACTCCGCCCGCCTCAGCTATCGCAATAAGCCTTTCTACGTTTGGTGTTGAATCATTCTCCACATACTTCTTTATTACAGGCGGAGACAGATTCGCTCTCAATGCGAACGAACGAACACTTTCATTACCAATGACCAGACGTAATCGATCGCAAAAACGTTCATGTTCAACCTGTGAACTTGAATGCAATCGTTCATGTTTGTTTTCTTCGTTCATGTTTATATTAAACCATTGATTTAAAAGCAAATGTGTTCAAATGTTGAGTTTTACAGCCAAAAATAAACATGAATGTTTCGATTTAACTTGAAATCAAACGTGTTTATGAATATATTTGTGTTAACTGTTTAGTAAATCTCACAAATAAAAGGGCAAAAAAATGGATAAGCAAAAACCTATCCCAACCCAAATCACTGACTGGCATCACGCTGACATTATTGCCGCCCTGAAAAAACAAGGTACCAACTTAACCCAAGTTGCAAAGGCCGCTGGTTACAGTAATGCGGGTACATTGTGGAATGCATTAGCAAGAAAATGGCCTAAAGGCGAACGCATTATCGCCACTGCGATTGGTGTTGAACCTAACGTAATTTGGCCAAGCCGCTATTTACATCCTAACAAATGCAATGTTAGCACAAATGATTGTGTAAACGCACAAAACACACAAAACACACAAAACACACAAAAGGAAGTCGCATGAGTCCATTTGTGTTCGCTCCACTTTCATATATGCACTTGATCAATGGTAGTCAGGCGATCGCAGCTTTCATAGCGGCAAGATCTGGCTTTGTTTGGAATACCTCCTTAAAGGCATAACCCAATGAGTAGACGCAACTGGAAAAAGGTACGAGCAAATAATCTGCGCCACTCAATGGAGTTGTGCTTAGAGTTTGCCCGCGAAAAACAAAACCTTTCAGTAGACCGCGTTGCCGATCTGATGGGTTTGCCTAGCAAGTGGACGCTATATAAATGGCTTGAGAATGGTCGTATTCCTGCCGTATTGATCCGCCCATTTGAGCACGCCTGTGGTGCGGATTACATGACCTTGTATATCGCTGCATCTAGCAACCGCCTCGTTATCGATATTCCCAGCGGCCGTAAAGCCACTAATACCGAAGTCAACGAACTACAAGGCTCGTTTAGTGAAGCTATGGGATTGCTGATCCGTTTTTACCAAGGACAAAGCGCAGCCGAAGACACCATCACTGCACTTAACAATGTGATGGGTGGCATTGCCTGGCATAGCGAAAACGTCAGTAAAAGCCAAGAACCAGAGCTGGCGATGTTCGATGGAGAAAATGAATGAGCACATCACAAAAACAATGGTTTAGTGCTGCTGAATTAATCGGTTTACCTGACATGCCTGGCACGACACAAAACATTAACGCTAAAGCCAAGCGCGAAGGTTGGACATGCCGCAAACGTGAAGGCCGTGGCGGTGGTTTTGAATATCACCTCAACAGTTTACCGCCTGCCGCTAAAGCCAAGTTGCTTGCACAGCAAGGCAAGATTGAGCTTAACGGTACTGTGCTGAATGCCCCAAAACCTAAATCCGCGCGTGAGCGTTACGATGCCGCTAGCCTTTGGCAATTGTGGGAACGTGCGGGCGAACACGCCCAGTCTGTTGCCAAAGCCAAACTGGCTTATGTGAGTGCCTTTTATGCACTAGTGGAATCCGGTACCAACAAGATGGCGGCGTATGAACATATCGCCGCTGAGTTTGAACTTGCAGTGCCAACCCTGCGCCGAGATTGCAAAAAAGTCGCTGGCTTTGATAAAGCCGATTGGGCACCGCAGTTGCTGACCAAAAACAAAATTGCGGCCATGAACAACGCCGCTAACCGTTTAGCCCCCGTGAGTGATGAAGCGTGGGAATGGTTTAAAACCGACTACCTGCGGTTAGAACAACCTAACTTTGCCACTAGCTATTGGGCCTTGTTAGACACAGCCAAAAAACACAACTGGGAAGTACCCTCGGTTGATAGCTTAAAACGTCGCTTAGATAAAGAAGTGCCACACGAACAGCAAGTGATGTTACGCCAAGGCGAACACGCATTGATGCAACTCTACCCAGCACAGCAACGTACCGTGCTGGATATCGAGGCTATGGAGTGGATCAACGGTGACGGCTATCAACATAACGTGTTTGTTCGCTGGCATAACGGTGAAATCCTACGACCAAAAACGTGGTTTTGGGCAGATATTCGCACCCGCAAGATCCTCGCTTGGCGCGTTGGTGTGTCTGAAAACACCGACACGATTCGCCTGTCGCTAATGGATGTGGTCAATCAATATGGCATCCCCAAACATATCACTATCGATAACACCCGCGCAGCCGCCAACAAGTGGATGACAGGCGGCGTGCCGAATCGTTTCCGTTTTAAAGTCAAGCCTGACGACCCTATAGGTTTGATCCCCTTGCTTGGGATCACCCTGCATTGGTCGAGCGTGATTTTAGGTAAAGGTCATGGTCAAGCTAAGCCAATCGAACGCGCTTTTGGCGTGGGCGGTTTAGGCGAATTTGTAGATAAAAACATTGCCTTTGATGGGGCATCCACAGGCGCAAACCCAATGGCAAAACCCGATAACTATGGCAGTACAGCCGTTGCTGCCGAGGTGTTTATGCGGGTATTAGCCGAAGGCGTTCAGACCTTTAACCAAAGGCCAAACCGTGAAACTGAAGTGTGTCGCGGCGTAATGTCATTCGACGAAGCCTTTGTTGCCAGTTATCAAAACGCCACGGTGCGTAAAGCTAATGCGGAACAAAAACGAATGCTGTTACTCAGCGCCGAAGCGGTACGTGTTAGCAGCCAAGCAACGATAGTGCTCGATGCGGGCGGCGCGGTTGCCAGCCGTAAAAACCGTTATCACCACGAGGCTTTATATAGCTATGTCGGCCAGAAGATCGTCGCCCGCTTTGACCCCGATAATCTGCACGGCATGGTGGTGTGTTACACGCTGTCTGGTCTGCTGATCTGTGAGGCCAACTGTATTCAAGCGACTGGCTTTGGTGATACCGATGCCGCCCGCGAACACACTCGCCACCGTACCCAATTCACCAAGGCTAATAAGTTAGCTGCCAAAGCACATAAGCGCATGAGCAACCTTGAAGCCGCTGAGTTAATGCGCGGGGTTGAACCTGAGCCGCCTTTAACACCAGCAGCCACCGAGATAGTGCATATCCGACACGGTAATACCGTGCGCACTGTCGCCGCCCAGCCAGAGGCTGAAAACTTTGAAGAGGCCTTTGCACTAGGCGTATCGGCGTTGTTTGCCGAGAAAAATAAAAACCGACTTTAACACCCGTTTAAACCCAACTTAATCAGCTCTTACCCGAAATGGAAAAGGAAAAAATATGATGAACAAGGTTGTCAGTATTTCTCAATCAGAAGTGAAACCAGACCAACAGCAGCAGGTTATCGACACCATTAAAGGGATGATCGATAGCAAAAAAGTCACCCAGACGAAACTGGCAAAAGAGATAGATATGAGCACTAGCGTGATCAGCCAGTACCTCAACGGTAAATATGATGGCGTCGGTGGCGATGCTGCGGGTGTGGCTGAAAAGCTCAGCGCATGGCTTGCCCTGCAGACGAACCGCGCCACAAACCCTGTCGCACCTAAGTTTGTACAAACTCAAACTGCAAACCAAATCCATACCGCACTAGCCTATGCCCATGCAGCTGAGTGTATCAGCGTGGTATTTGGTGCCTCGGGCGTGGGTAAAACCACAGCGGCTAAACACTACGCCAACGATAACCCTAACGTGTGGATGATCACCGCTTCACCCAGCGCATCCAGCCTCAGCGAATGCTTGTATGAACTGGCATTAGAACTCGGTATGGACGATGCGCCGCGCCGCAAAGGCCCATTGGCTCGCGCCATTAAGCGCCGTCTCATGGGTACGGGTGGACTCGTGATCATCGATGAGGCGGATCATTTGGATTACGCCACCCTCGAAGAACTGCGCATTTTGCAGGAACAAACCCAAGTCGGCATGGTGCTGGTTGGTAATAACCGCGTTTATGCCCAGCTAACAGGTGGCCGCCGCAATGAAGATTTTGCCCGCTTGTTTAGCCGTATCGCCAAAAAAGTCGGCATTCATAAAGCCAAGAAAAACGATGTGACCGCTATCGCTACTGCTTGGGGCATTCACGGCGATAGCGAACGCGCCCTGATGACTCAAATATCAGAACGCCCAGGTGCGCTGCGTCTGCTCAATCAAACCCTACGCCTTGCCGCCATGATGGCCAGCGGCAGCAATAGCTCTATTGGCGTTACCCATTTACGCGCCGCCTTTAAAGACCTCGAAGGCGTGGAATAACCCCGATACCTAACCCGTTTAAGCATAAGCAAGGAGCAAGACATGAGACACCAAAACCCTAAATTCGATGTGATTAGCGCCCTAAGACTGCGCGGTATGAAGGTAATCCACAGTGGCGTGAAAGTCGTGCAAATCGACAAGCCAACCGCTGATTTTCGCCGCATGGCTGTGGACATTATCGAGAACATTAAAGGCATTCGTCGCCGTTGTATGGCGGTGCAATTTCACGGCGTGACAGTGCGTTGGGAAGAGTAGATATGGATGACTTTATTTGTTTAGAGGTTGATAGAGAGTTTGACGGCCAAGCAGGGATGTTCCTTTGGTGGGGTGATACAAGTGATCCGAATGAGATGACCTTTTACTTCACCAATAGAGCGCAGTGGCGCGCCATTAACTCTATAGCTAGAACCATCGCTCGCTATGGATATTGCCGAGTAAAGGTTGATGATTCGTTCCAATTAATCGAACCAAATGACGGTTCAGTAATATCAATTAATTCATAAGGGATAAGCACATGGCCAAGCTGATTATTGAAATTAACGATGCGGCGATTGATGACGTTTGCGGCATCGAATGCAGCATGAAGATAGAAGCTGCACCCGAAAGTGAACGAAAACTTTCTGATGCCACCGTCTTAGTTCTCGCAAAAACAATGAAAAATATATTGCCAGAAATCACCAAGGCATTAGTTGAACAAAACGCTGGTCGCAAAGTAATGAGTACCGAAGTGGTTCAGGGCCAGTCTTTATCTCAGATGCTAGACGAACACACCGCATCTAGAAAAGCACATTAATTAAGGAATGAATATGAACACCCAAGATATTTCAACCCACAACCAAGCCGCTATTCCGCAGGGCTATCGCAAAAACGCGGTAGGCGATTTGGTACATGAAGACCGTATTAAGGCCGTGGATAAACTGCGCGATGAAGTTGTCACGGAAATATTGAGCGCCTCCAAATTACTACGTCAAGCCATGCTCGATTTCAAATTAACGACCATGGCAAAGATTGCTGATTTTGTTGATATCTCAGCAGAAGAATACGGCGTTAAATATGGAGGAAGCAAAGGTAACGTGACGCTAACCAGCTTTGATGGCCGTTATCGCATTATCCGCGCTGTGGGAGAACACCGCGTATTTGATGAGCGTTGTCAAACCGCTAAGGCACTGATTGATGATTGTATTAAAAGTTGGAGTAGTGGTGCGGATACTCGCCTGATTGCGATTATTGAGCATGCTTTTCGAGTGAATAAGCAAGGTCTCATAGACGTTAATCAAGTGCTTCGTTTACGCCAACTCGATATTGATGACATCAAGTGGAAACAGGCCATGGACGCCATAGCCGACGCGATTCAAATCACAGGCACTAGCCAGTACCTGCGCCTATATGAGCGCCAACCCAACGGCAAATACATCCAACTCCCATTGGATATCAGCACCCTTTGATATAAGCGAAACCCGCCTCAATCTTGAGGCGTGGTCTATCCAGCGTAGTGGCTGGGTACTGATGAGCAGCTAACACATACGAGGATGAAGATGATGAAAACCAAGAAAACAGTCGAAAGTACCGAATATATCAGAACCGCATCAGATGCCGCAGAGCAAGAGCGTACAGGCAACTATGGTATTGCCACTTTGCTTTGGGGCCAAGCACGAAAACTGGCTAGTTCAATAACGAATTACGATTGGGCCGACTCTCGTATGGCTTTCTGCCATGTACGCCAACTACGTAAATAAGGACAGAGAAAATGGCGATCACAAAGGAACAATGGCAACAGCTTGAAACGGAAATGGCGGGTAGCTTTGTCAATGTTAAGTTCAGCTATCAAGGTCATGAGATCAGTGTTCAGCGTGAGCGTAAGAGCGAATCATCAACAGAGTTGGCGGTTTACATTGATGGTTATATCAAAGGCGGTTGGATTTGCTCACCTGAGAATCAACCAGAAGATACACCTAAGATTTTGCCGCAGGTTTGGAATACCAAAACTCGTAGCGCTTATTCACCTAAGAAAATTGCTGATTTAGAAAAGAAATTTGGCAAGCGTAAAGCTAAAGAATACTTCCCAAATTTGCATCATAAGGTTGGTGTTTTAATGCCATTTTTTTCGAAAGCCTCCGTACTCTGCCGCCAGTTTAAAAAGCTTGAAGGCTTAGCGCTTACTCACGCTTTTTTACTAGACGAGCCGGAATAAGAACTTATTTGATTATGCGAAACGAGCAAGGTGCTGTGGTGCCTTGCCTGTCTATCCAGCGTAGTGGCTGGGTACTGATGAGCAGCTAACAAAAAGAGCAAAGATGAATGACACCCTATGCTAAACGCTTACTCAAATATGCCATTGCGAACTGCCCAGTTAGGCCCGTTCGTAAAGGGAAAACTAAGGCAGAACTGCTCGCCGATCGTGAGCTTTGGGCTGTTAACTTTTTAAATGCAGCAACACCGAATTGGCAGCAGCTTAAGAGTCAGCCTAAAGCCATCAAGATAGTATCCAGTGCGACAACCGATGAGGATGACGAATGTTAGAAACTAATCAAAAAGCCCCTGTGCAGACTAATGCGCAGGCGCACCCAGTCGCTCAACACAAGAAGCGCCTTATCACCTTAATCAATGTGGCTAAGGGATCATTGCAGCTCGATGAGGCTATCTATCGTGCCATGCTGAAAAATGCCACGGGTAAAGACTCCTTGCGGGTAATGAGCCTGCCAGAGCTTGAACAGGCGCTAGAAGTGTTTAAACAAAAGGGCTTTAAACCTACTGTAACCAACAATAAAACAGCGGTTAAACGCCGTTTAAGTCCTGCTGCGGGTAAAAGCAAATTGGCAAGCATAGATAAAATACGTGCCATTTGGATCTCCATGGGCCACCACTTAGTTATCCAGGATAACAGTGAATCGGCGCTTGATGCCTATGTGCGTCGCATGACGCTACGCAGTAAAAATGAGGGCGTTGATGCCACCCCATGGATGACAGAACCGCAAGCCTACAAGGTACTTGAAAGTCTGAAAAACTGGCATAAGCGCGTACTTATCGAGCGCATTATTGCCCGTGGTGAGCGTTTAAAAATGAATGAAAACGGCACTCGCCCTGCAAGTTATGAGGTGATTGTTGCCCAGTATGAGGGCCACCTATGAAACTCTGCCGTTGCCCTGTATGCCACAGTAATATCCACTTAGATGCCTTAGTGAATGACGATGCGGCGCGCGAGCTGCTCGCCACACTTGCACCGATGGACGGTGCCACTGGGCGGATTCTAATGAACTACATCGGCTTATTCCGCCCCGTAAAAAGCGACTTGAGTTTTAACCGTGCGCTCACACTGGTGAACGACACACTGGCGCTAACCTCAAACCGAGACTGGTTACGTGCGGCGTTAGAAGAGACGGTGATCAAACTTCGCACTGCCAGAACTGAAGGTAATGCAAGACCACTAACCAACCACAATTACTTAAAAAAAGTGCTTGAAAGCATTAGCCAGCACTCAATTACCCCTGTGGCTGCGCCCGCTGCAAACGCAAAGCCAAGCTATGAGATCACCAGCTACGGCCGTCCTGAAAGCTTGGCTGAAACCAAAGCCAAGTTTGATGCACAGATGGCGCAATTTAAGGCAAAAGCTAAGAAGACCAAGGCAACAGAACAAGGAGGCACCAATGCTGAATGAACAAGGTGAACAACTGGATTTACTTTCGACCAGTGCCGCTGAACTTGAGCAAGCATTGGCGACATTAGCCACACTCAAGCCAGATGAACGTGAAGATTTTATTCGCCGCTGGCCATCGACCCTGCAAAGCCTTTGCGATGTGATGCGAGTGACGCTTAAGCAACATAATATTGTCGATGCAGATAATGTGAGCGAAGCCTTAGCGACCAGTTTGAGTGCTTATTTAGGTGGCCGTGACGTATATATTCCCAACGGAGAACGTCTTAAAAATGCCCTGCGCGATATCCGAATTTGGCGCGAGTTTAAGGGCAACAACCTTGAGCAATTAAGCCGCGATTATGGCTTAACCGAGCGAAGAGTGAGCGAGATTGTGGCCGAACAGCGCGCGGCATTTTTCGCAAGAAAGCAAAGGCGGTTGTTTTAGATTTATGCTGTTGCTGCGTCATCCTATTCTTGGTGATAGGATGATTGGCAATTTTGATAAAAAGGACTTTATATGAAAAAACTCTTACTCATTATTATTGTTATCGGCATTGCTTATTTGTTGATGCCTGTTTCCGTTAGTGGCACTTTGTATGTCGTAACAAACTCCGCCAATGTAGTGCCGATGCCTATCACTCAGATCAAGGTTTACCCGCTCAAAGAATTCAAGAAAGCTCTGTTCGATAAACAAAGTTATGCAAATAAAGAGTGTATGGGACTGCCTGATAAAAATGAGGTCGAATTAGCTTATCTTAATGGCGGTCCTAACCGAGATAATGCTAAGGAAAATTATGAACTTATTGTGTCCTGTGAAACTGCTACTTTGTTGAAAGATATTAAATTTCCTGCGGATGAGACCATTCTGACCGATAAAGACGGGAAATTTGATTTTACGCGCTCGCGCCTTGATAGTGTCGTATTAGTTGCGGAATCAAAGCGACAAGTCGGCTTGGGAACTGAAGAATACCTATGGTTAAGGGTGGTTCCTCGAGATGGCATCTTAAGTCAGAAAATTGAAATTAATAATAAAAATTTAGTGCAAGATATTGATGTAAGAACAATCCAGCTTTAGTGGCTCCTAACAAATTTCAAGGATTAATTATGAGAACGGTAAGCGTATTTGCAGCATGTAAAAGTTACAGAGAAACCTTGAAGCACTTTGATACTTTAGTGGAGAAATTCCAAGAGTATCTCTCTGTTAATTCATTTGGTAATAGTTCCGTAAACACAAAGGTTAAGCAGTTTCAGGTACTTGGTGAAACAGTGGAAGTATCCATTACTCCAATGGCATCTGAGTTTATAATTGGTAATGTTGAATTTAAGTTAATACTTGATAGGCGAGACAAACCATTTAATAAGAAAACGCTATTACAGATTTACCTCAACTCTAAAGGTGATTTTGGCTTGGAATTGAATGAAAAAAATGAGCTCATCTATGCTTCCAATATAGAAGCTGACAACGATACGGATTTATACATAACACTCGTTGTGCTAAAAAATCTCCTTGATCATTTTGGCATCCAAACACACTAACAAACTAATCCCGAAACCTTTCCAATCCGCTCCAAACCCTTAAGCCGAGACAATGAACCCATGTTCACTGTCTCGGTTTTTTTATGGCCTTTGTCACCCACAACAACTATCGCAGCGGCGTTAACAGTATGCCGATTGCGAATGCGCAGCCCAAACGCATTCAAAGCCGAGTCTATCGCCAGTGCGCTAAGGACGGTTTTAATGCCCGCATCAAGGCGGAGTTAGCAGGCGATGTGCCTGCCACCGTACCCTTGTACAGCCACAGCCTCACCCGCCAAAGCTACTTTTATCAAGGCTGGTATGCCGTCACTCACCTCCATATTTTAAAAGCCCGCGAGCAACGCAAGGCACAAGCTATGGCGGTGCCTAATGAACAGTAAACTCAAGGCGATTTTACTAGCCGCTGGCTTAAGTTCGGCAGCCATCACTGGCGCACAGCTTACCGATAAATGGGAAGGCAATAGCCTGAGCGTCTATGTCGATGCGGTGGGCGTACTTACCGCCTGTCGTGGCCATACGAGCAAAGACTTAAAGCTTGATCAAATCTTCACCGAGCAGCAATGCATGGAGATCTTTGCCAAGGATATCGCCAAGGAGGATAAGCAGTTGCTCAGCCTCACTGCGCCCGTAACGCTCACCCACAGCGAGCACGCCGCCTATTTATCGTTTTTGCACTGGGCGGGATACGGCAACTTTGCCAGCTCAACCCTACGTAAAAAGCTCTTAGCTGGGGATCGTGTGGGCGCGTGCAAGGAGCTAACCCAAGCCTGTTCAACCAATAAGCAAACGGGTGAGCGCGTCTGTAATGGCTGGACGTATGGCACCGACCTATTCGGTAACAAGGTGCGCCTTAATGGCCTCATCAAGCGCCGTGCAGAAGAGCAAACCATTTGCCTAAGCGAACTGGGCCTCTCGCAATCAGCTGGGGGCGCGCAATGAATCCCTCACAAATCATCAGCACTGTGCAGTGGATATTTTTGTCACTGGCATTAGTCATCATCGGGCTGATGTACCACCAACAGCAGAGCACTAAGAGCCAGCTCACCCAAGCGTTAACTGACAATGCTGCCCTGCAACAGAGCGCCGACACCCTAGCGGTAGGGCTGCAAGATGCCAACGTTGAACGCTTTGCCCTAAAAGCCGAAGGCGAAACCCTCGCTCTGCAGGTGCAAACCGTCGAACTGCAAAAGGCCGCGTTAGCTACCCGTAATCAAGATCTTAACCACCAACTGACCCAGCTACTTGAGGACGCCCAGGATGAACAAACGCAAGCATGGCGTGTGGCTAGCGTGCCTAACGATGTTGTGCGCGTGTACGACAACGCCGCCCGCTGTGCGTTACGTGCCTATTTACAAGACCCAATATGTGTTGCCGCCCGAAGTACTAATGCGCGAGTGCAACGTCACTCAGGTTCCACTACAGGTATTGCAGTGCCTGCAAACCCAGAAGGAACAGTGCCTATCCAACCCAAAGTCAGCGGGGCTAATGCTCTCGCTACTCACTGACCTTGGGCAATGCAACCTCGACTGGCAAGCCCTGCACGATTGGCGGCAACGCCATCAAACTGACCAAACAAAATAAGGAACCCCATGGACGAAACCGACTGGGCTAGCAATATGGAAACCCGCGAGCGAGCTGCCTGTGTTGATGCAGTTCGGGATGCCGCCAGGCACAAACAACACAGCACTGGCAATGGCATCTGTATTGAGTGCTTAGAGCCAAATGAGCCACAGCGGCTTAACGAGTTGCGCTGTATTAGTTGCCAACAGGATGAAGATAAGCGCCAGAAGATGCGCTATGGGAAGCGTTTATGATCGAATCGCTATTTGAATTTTTTGCTAAGTATTGGGGATTTATTGGCAGCGTGATTAGCGTTTTATGCGCATTGCTGATGGCGTGGTTTAGCACTCGCTTTACCCCGCGCATTGAGCACGAAAAGGTGGTCCAAATGGTTGCCGGAATCGACAAGCGCCTTAGCGAAACCGAATTGGTATTGGAGTACATACCGACCCGTCCAGAGTTCCATGATCTCGATAAAAACCTAGTGGGCTTAGTTGAACGGCTTGGATCAATGGAACAGGGCATTAACCGACTCGAAAAAAAGACCGACATGCTTCTCGAAAACGAACTGAAAGGAGGCCATTAATGGCGATGCAGCAAATTATCAATGAGCACCAACGCCTAGTGGTGCTTCGATTACTGACAGAAGCGGGAGCCTTCGCACTCAATGAGTCCATCTTACAAGATGGCTTGATTGCCTATGGTCTCGATATTAGCCGAGACTCGTTAAAGGTGCAGCTCGCGTGGCTGGCCGAGCAAGGGCTGATTAAAACTGAGCAAGTGGGCAAAGTGACCACGGCCACGCTAACTGGTCGCGGCCAAGATGTAGCCACAGGCCGCGCAACGGTGCCAGGCGTTAAGCGTCCACGGGCTGGAGAATAGCCATGGCAAGAGCAATCCTAAATCGTGGTGAGCTTGCAGGCATCCGCTTAGTGGCGGATTTGTTTGTGATCCGTGAACTCGAAAAGAACGTGCTTGCTAAAAACGAGCACGTTAAGCCGCACATCAAAGCGCTAAACCAGCGCCTTAAAAAGGCAGTTCACAAGGTGTTTGCGGCAGAAGCCGAACTACAGAAGCAAGTCCACTTAGTTCGTGCGCAGTGGCTGCGAGAATGGGAGGGGTTAGACGATGGCGAGTGAAACCCGAGGCCGACGATCTAAGGTGGATTTACTGCCTGATCCTATCCGCAAAAAGCTCGATGCGGGGCTGCGTAATGGCTCGATTCAGCAGATTGATTTGCTCGATGAAATCAATGCGCTGATTAAAGCTGCAGGCTTACCTGAGGAAAACCAGCTTTCCCGCGCGGGCATTAACCGCTATGCCACCAAGATGGAAGCCGTGGGTAAATCCCTGCGGGAAATGCGTGAGATCACCCAAGTGTGGACGGCAGAGCTGGGTGACAAGCCCACGGGTGAAGTGACTAAACTCATTCTCGAAATGGCGCGTTCGCAGCTGTTTAAAGCCCTATTAAACCAAGATGAAACGGGCGAAGGTGCCGACGTTGGCATGATTAAAGACGCCATGTTAGCGGTGCAGCGTTTGGAGTCTGCTGCCATGGCCAGCCATAAGCGCGAGAAAGAGATCCGCACCGCGTTCGCGGCCGAAGCGGCTAATGCCGCCGAGAAGGTCGCGAAAACCGCAGGCTTAACCAGTGATGCCGTGGCCTTGCTTAAGCGCGAAATACTGGGGATTGCATGATGAGCGTAACCACTATTGCCACTATTCACTACTTATGCCACTGGGTACTAATCACTGCGCCGTGTTCCACAGCAGTGCTTGGATTGATGGACGGTATCAGATCTGAATTACCAAGGATCAGAAAAGAATACTGGGGATTGCCTGATGACCATTAAGAAAAAGGTGTTAGCGGCCGCGACTGCGGTAGCGCTAGCCATCACGCCAACGGCAAGCAGCTTTGATCCCACGTATGAGGCAAGTTGCCTAAGTCGCTTTGATCCTAAAGAGGTGCTGCTCGGTTATCAGAAACGCTGGATAGCCGACGAGTCACCGCTGAAAATTGCCGAAAAGTCGCGCCGAACTGGACTCACTTGGGCCGAAGCTGCCGATGCTTCTTTAACTGCAGGCGCTGCCCGTGGCCAAGGCGGTACTAACCATTTTTATGTGGGCAGTAACAAGGAGATGGCAAGGGAATTTATCGACGCTGCGGCCATGTGGGCCAAAGTATTTGATAAAGCCGCAGGCGAAATCCAAGAAGAAGTGTTTGTTGATGAAGGCCAAGACGGTAAAGAGATCCTGACCTTTGCCATTTACTTTGCCTCAGGTTTTAAGGTGCAGGCGCTATCGAGTAATCCCTCGAACCTACGCGGTATGCAAGGCAATGTGACCATTGATGAGGCCGCGTTCCACGAGCGCTTGGCCGAAGTGCTAAAAGCGGCATTGGCGCTAACCATGTGGGGCGCGAAGGTACGCTTGATCTCCACCCATAATGGCATTGATAACCAGTTCAATGAGCTGATTAATGATTCCCGTGCGGGTAAAAAAGATTACTCCATTCACCGCGTCACCTTAGATGATGCCTGTAATGAGGGGCTGTATAAGCGTATTTGCCAAGTGCGCGGCATCGAATGGAGCCAAGCGGCCGAGGATGACTGGAAAGCAAAATTACTCAAAGCCACAGCTACCGAAGAGGACGCATTAGAAGAATACTTTTGCGTGCCTAAATCGGGCGGTGGTGCCTATCTTAACCGCGCGTTAATCGAAGCCCGCATGGCCAGCGTGACAGATAGCGGCCCCGTTGTTCGCCTTAAAAAAGACGATGCTTTTGGACAATGGCCAGAGGGTCTACGGGCGGCGGAGATCCTTAAATGGTGTGAGGATGAACTAAAGCCGGTTCTCGATAGCTTAGACCCTGCGCGCCCCCATTGCTTTGGTGAAGACTTTGCCCGTAGTGGTGACTTAACTGTGATTGACGTGGGGGAAATCGCCCAAGACTTGCACATTAAAACCAAGTTACAGGTTGAGCTTAAAAACATTCCCTTTCGCCAGCAAGAGCAGATCCTGTTTTACATTGTGGACCGCTTACCACGGCTGAGGGGCGGCGCGATGGATGCGCGCGGGAATGGCCAAGCGTTAGCGGAATACACCCAGGATAAATACGGCAGTGAAGTGATTGCCTGCGTGATGCTATCTGAGTCCTTTTACCGCGAGCAAATGCCACGCTTTAAAAGCCACTTTGAAGACGGGCTTATCACTATCCCAAGGGATGACGACACCAGTACTGACCTGCGGGCCTTAAGCATTAACCGACGAGGTACGCCATGCCTTGGCGATGTGCGCACAGGCCAAGAAAAAGAACGCCATGGTGATGCCGCGATCAGCCTGTTCTTGATGGTATACGCCTCCACCTTAGACGGTGCCCCCATAGAGTTCACCCCCATTCCTAGAAGTGATCACCGTAATCCGAATGCCGCAGCAAGTGCCCATGAGGATGATCATCATCAAACGCAGCGAGGTTGCTGGTAATGCAAGAAAAAACAACTGAATCACGTATTTTGGACGCCAGTGGTCGGCCGTTTAAGCAGCGTGAAGCCAAAGCACTGCAGACCGACGATGTGCGTTTAATTGGCTTGCAACGTACCTTTAGCCAGCACCCAAGTAGCGGCTTGACGCCCGCCAGTGCAGCCAATATTTTACAGGCCGCCGAGCAAGGCGATCTCATTGCTCAATGTGAACTGGCCGAAGATATCGAAGAGAAAGACGGCCACCTATATGCCGAGTTAGACAAGCGCAAACGGGCGCTGATCGGCGTGGATTACTATTTAATACCGCCCCGTAACCCGACGCCACAGGAAAAGGCCGACACTGAATATCTGCAAGAAATGCTTGAGGAAGGTAACTGGATAAAGACGCTCATTAAGTCAATGAGTGATGCCATTCTCAAGGGCTTTAGCATGCACGAGTTAGCCTGGACGCGTGAGCTAGGCGAATGGTTTATTGAAGTGCCAGAGTATCGCGATCCGTCTTGGTTTATGACTCACCCTGAGCGGCGCAACGAACTGCGGCTGCGTGATGCCACGGTCAATGGCGCTGACCTGTGGCCCTTTGGTTGGATCAAACATATTCATCCTGCCAAGTCGGGCTATGTTAGCCGCAGTGGTTTAGTGCGTCAGTTAATCTGGCCCTTTATTTTTAAAAACTACAGTGTGCGCGACTTAGCCGAGTTCCTTGAGATCTACGGTTTGCCGCTGCGTATTGGTCAGTATCCTGCAGGTGCCAACGATGAGGAAAAGCGCGCCCTGTTAAATGCAGTGATGAGCATTGGCCATAATGCGGGTGGCATTATGCCCAAGGGCATGGTGATGGATTTTGAGAGTGCCGCCACAGGTCAAGCCGATCCCTTTGATTTGATGATTAGCTGGGCTGAAAAGACCATGAGCAAGGTGATTTTAGGCGGCACCTTGACCAGCCAAGCCGATGGTAAAAGCTCAACTAATGCGCTCGGTAACGTGCATAACGAAGTGCGCCAAGAGCTGCGTGATGCTGACCTTACCCTGATTGCCGAAACCTTAACCTGCGACTTAGTGGCCCCTTTATATGCGCTTAACTGCAAGAGTTATCAAAGCCACCGTCGTCATCCACGTTTAGTCTTTGATACCACAGAAGCCGAAGACTTACGGGCCTTAGCGTATCCGCTGCGTGCGTTCGTCAGCATGGGCATGCAGATCCCACAAAACTGGCTGCATGAAAAGACCCGTATCCCTAAGCCCGCGAATGGCGAAGCCGTGCTGGTGATCCAGCAAGAAGACCCCAATGCCAGCGCTGCTAACCAGACAGCATTGGCGGCTTTAGCCGCTCAACCGTCTAGTGCCCCGTTGAGTGAACCGAGCCAAACCGCCTTAGATAAAGCCTTGGATGCACTCACTCAAGGTCAAATGAGCGAAGCCTATATGGCGATGGTAGAGCCATTACTGGCACAACTGCAGAGCGAGCCGGAGCAGCTGCGGGCGCAACTGGAAAAGGACTATCCCGCCATGGATACCGAGCAGCTTACCGAAACCTTAGCGCGGTTAATGTTTGTGGCCGAACTATGGGGAATCGCCAATGCCTAAAACCGTTGATTTAAGCATTGCCATTAACCAAGCACCCGCCGATGCGGTGGCCTATTTTCGTGCCAAAGGCTTTGCCATCAGTGACGATTGGCAAGACGTGTGGACTCGCGCTCACGCCCGTGCCTTTACGGTGGCCAAGGCGGCACAGATGGATGTGCTCACGGCGATCCGTAATGAAGTGGATGCAGCCCTAAGCCAAGGGTTAACCGCTAAGCAGTTTCAGGCCAACCTTAAACCTCAACTCGAAAAGCTCGGATGGTGGGGCAAAAAGGAAGTCGATGGCCGCGAGGTACAGTTGGGAAGTCCCTACCGCTTAAACACTATCTATCGTCAAAACCTGCAAACCGCCTACATGGCTGGGCGCTATCGGCGCATGTTGTCGCGCACCAAAACTCACCCCTATTGGCAGTATGTCGCGATAGATGACGGTCAAACACGGCCAGCCCATGCGCGGCTTAGGGGTAAAGTTTTCCGCTTTGACGATCCAATATGGGACATCATTTATCCTCCCAATGGCTGGGGCTGTCGTTGCCGCGTTCGGGCGCTCACCGAGGCGCAGGTGAAGGCGATGGGGATCACTGTGGAAAATGGCGAAGGCTATATCCATCGCTTTGACACTGAGACAGTCGCGCGCGGAACGGGTGAAGTGTTAACCGTGCCCCATGCGCGTATCGATCTGCCTGACGGTAGCAGCATGAGCCCCGATTTAGGCTGGGCCTATAGTCCAGGCGAAGCCGCCTTTGGTACCGACGTGGCCGTCGCTAAAAAGCTGGGCACTATTCAATCCCTCGATACCCGCGCGCAGTTTATTCAAGCACTCAATAATAGCCCACTGCGCCACGCCCAGTTTGCCCAATGGACGGATGAAGTCCTTGCCGCCAATCCAGGACAAAAGCGACGACCGGGCTTAGGCGTACAGGCTTTAGGTTTTATGACGCCCTCGATTCAAACCGCAGTGACAGCGCGTTTAGGGCGAGAACCTACGGCCTTACTGGCCATAGGAGAAAAGCAATTAGTGCATGCAGATAGTGCAAGGCACATTGCCGAGGGTGTTGCGTTAAGTCGTGATGAGTATCAGCAATTACCGCAGATGTTGGCAGAACCCGAGGCCGTGCTTTGGGATCGCAAGAACCAGAATCTGTTGTATGTCTATCCCGCTGCGGATGATGCAGGCAGTAAGGTCAAAGTGATTATTAACAGTGCGTGGAAGATGAAACGCCAACAGGCAATGGATGCAGTGATCAACGTCTATAAGACGGATCGAGCGAACCTGCTGCAACCAGAATATGAAGTGATTGAAGGTCGTCTGTAAGTGAGTTTGGTATAAGTGAAGTGTGGTGGCGTGGTGGGAGTCGAACCCACATACACCCTGAATGATCAGAGTCTGCTTTACCAGTTAAGAGTACACGCCACCCTGTGTTCAAGCATATCACCATTCCTCCTCGTTGACAGTGCTAAGGATAAAAAATGAACAAGGTAGAGATCGTCTTAAGTGACTCCCCAGTGCTGCAAGTGTTGGGGAGTTTGCTGGATAAGCTCGATGACTTAAGCGAACCGATGAACGATATTGCTGCCGTTCTGGAGTCCGCTACAGAGGGTGCCTTTGAGGCCGAGGCCGATCCAGTTACAGGTCAAGCCTGGGCATCTTTAAGTGATGCCTACCTTAAGGCCAACCCTAAACGCCAGGGCGGTAAGATATTACAAGCCAGTGCTGGCGGGCTAGCTGCCAGCGTAGCTGCCGACAGCGGCGACTTTTGGGCGGCCATTGGTAGCAATAAAATCTATGCCGCCATTCACCAGTTTGGTGGCACCGACGATATGCCCGCAGGCCCAGCGGGTATTCCGGCACGACCATACCTCGGCGTAAGCCGTGAGGATGAACAGTCTATGTTAGGGTTCTTGGGTGGGTATTTGTTGTAAAAAAATAAAGGCAGGGGGGAATGGTAACAAGCGTACACAATGAACTATTCAGTGTGACGAAATTTATAGAACAGTAGTATTGTGCAATTGGGTATTACTTGCTAGATTCTTGATTGTTCCCCTTTTTTAGGAGGATCTATTAACATTGGAGGTATTTATGTTCGTCGAGTGTTTTTATTTCCCTCTAACCATCATGAGAGCCGCACACGGGGGAATGAACGAAGGATAGATGCAAATCGAATGGAATTGGCATGTGGCTGCAAGGCCTTTGGCGGTGTAGGATGAGGTAACTCGTTTGATTATGGATGCCAATTCCGCCCTTCACCTATATTAAGATCTTCAGGTTAGTTTTCAAAGTAAAAGCATCATAAAGTTATTTATCCGCTAACACCCTCAGACACGATTTAAGCACATCAACTATCAACTTGGTACAACGGCTTATCTAAAAACCACTTAAACGCTTTAACAAGGATTTAAACGGGTTTTAAACTAGGTTATGCTCGCACTCATTAACCCAACAAGGACAACATTACAGGAGGTTGCATGAACTTGACTAATACATTGGTACCGAGTGGAGGTAGTCACTTTAGCTTAGGCTTAAGTAATTGGGTTAATGGTGATGGTGTAGAGCCTCCATTACTAAAGCACTTTACCGAACAAGCAACAGGTGGTGGAACTACTCAGCCTGAATCAGAAGGTGCTGGCGCAGATATTTGGATAGTGTTGATTTCGATAGCCGTAGTATTACTTAAATGGATGAGGTGTTAAGGATGACAATCAATAAGGTAATGACCAAAGGCTTTGATAACCCCTTAGCAAAATTTGATAAGGCCAATGCTAAATTGGCTCGTTTTTATAGTACGCAGAATAGAATTAGAGAAATACAAAAGGCTTTTGAATTACCTAATGCAATATCTCAAATGTTGAAAGATATTGATAATTTAACACCCCCTATAAAAGCCCTTCAGCCAACATTATGCTTGGCCACTGCAGGAACAGCATTTACGCAATCACAATCACCCAGTTTTCTTGCTCGAATGTTAGCCCCTCAAAAAGCACTTTTAGGTGACATGGCAAAGTTGCATCCTCAACTAAGTCCATTACTTACTCAATTAAGTAGTACTACCACTGGCGTGTTTATTTCTAAGTTTCTGACAGATAATTTAGATTTAATTATCCTAAAGCTACCTGCACTAAAAAGTGAACATTTAGCTTTATTGGAAGAGGCTGCCCAGAATTTTTCTGATATTCCCCCTCTAACAGAATCAAGCTTAAGTGAGCTTTCGCAAGCATTAGAAGCTGCTCAAAACGACGCTCTTACAGATGATGACTTCTGGAGAAATCTTCTAGATCAGATCAAGTCAAATCCAATTTTGCTATGGATAATTAACATTATTGTGATTCCAATGATTATTAATTTGGTTTCAGCACAGATGAACGCCACAGAACCTGTACAAGTACATTTAGAAAATACGTTTTATATAACCTTGCAGACTGTCGAAGAGGTGAAAGAGACCGCTAATAAAGAACAATGCCAAGAAGTTCTTCAAGTTTGTAGGTTTGTAGGTAACGACAAATTAAATGTGAGGTCAGATGATAATGGCAAATCTCTCATAATCGATACCATCCCATTTGGGCTGGCGGTATACGTAATTGACCGAAACGATGCGAGAACTTGGACTTACATTCAATACTATGACCAAGAAACAGAAGGTTATAAATTCGGATGGGTAGCAACTAGACATCTAAAATCCTATAAATAAATCCCGAAACCTTTCCAATCCGCTAGTTAGCTCCACTCGATCATGATGGGCACTCCAATGTTATTGAGAGTGCCTTTTTTATGTCTGCAACATCCACCGCTTTGGGCTTTGCCGCCTTAAGCAGCCAGTTAAATGTCAATACAGAAGCCGCCTTTGTGGTGGGTGAAGATGGCTACATTCAGGCACTGCCTGATGGTCACTTTGCCAGCGTAGATGGTCGCCCTGATGATGTAGCTGGTGGCAAGTGGTTGATGGATAGCATTGCGTTCGCGGCCCTGCAAGCAAATACCCCCCATAAAGCCGGTGATCTCGTTATCGACTACGAACACCAAACCTTAAACAAAGAAGTCAACGGCCAACCTGCGCCCGCTGCAGGTTGGTTCAACATCACTGACGTGCAATATCGTGAGGGCCACGGCTTGTTCATTAAGCCGCGCTTTACCGATAACGCCACCGCCTTTTTAAGCGCCAAGGAATATAAGTATTTCTCGTTGGTGTTTGGCTATGACAAAGCCACAGGCCGCCCGCAATTTATCCATTCAGCAGCGTTAACTAACCGCCCTGGTGTCGATGGCATGTTGCCATTAGCGCAGCTGTCAGCATTGGCACTCACTCAATTATCTGCAAATGAATCTAATCCAACCCAACCGGAGGGACTCCATGTGAATCCAC
This sequence comes from Shewanella sp. DC2-4, assembly GCF_013248875.1. Taxonomy (NCBI): domain Bacteria; kingdom Pseudomonadati; phylum Pseudomonadota; class Gammaproteobacteria; order Alteromonadales; family Shewanellaceae; genus Shewanella; species Shewanella sp. DC2-4. The sequence continues at coordinate 4,210,032 of NZ_JABRVR010000002.1, forward strand.
TATTGAAAAAGCTATTAGCCGCGCTCGGTATCGAGATGGCGGAAGGTGCGCAACTGACCGAGGAGCAACAAGCCGAGGCCATGAAGCGCTTAGATGATTTAGTCAAAGCTGCTGGCAGTGTCGATGGGCTTAAGGAAGACATGGCTGCCCTATCGGCTAAGGTCACAACACAAACTAACGTACCCGCTGGCCAAGTTGATCTGACTCAATATGTGCCCGTTGCCACAGTGAACGCCATGCGTGAGCAGTTGGTGGCGCTCAGTGCACAAAACGGTCAGTTGACGATTGAGCAAGCGGTTAAGCAAGCGCTGGATGAAGGCAGCGTGCTGGCTTGTGAGAAGGACTACTTGGAGCAATTGGGTAAACAGCAAGGCTTTGCGGCGCTGTCTGCGCACTTAGCGGGCCGTAAGCCTATTAGCGCGTTAACGACCACCCAAACCACCACAGTTGATAAGCCCGTAGATAAATCTAAGGTCGCGGCACTGACTGCCGACCAAATCAAAATGGCCGATTCTTGGGGCATGTCGCACGCTGACTTTGCTAAAGCTATCGCCGCTGATCAGGAGCAAAAATAATGGCTGCTATTAACGCCCCAGTATTACAAGCCCTGCGCACTATGGTGCGTAGCGAGTTTCAAAATGCTTTAGCTAAGACTGATCCACTGTATTTAAAAATTGCCTCCGTCGTGCCAAGCAATACTAAGTCCAATACCTACGGCTGGTTAGGTTCAATGCCGACCATGCGCGAATGGATTGGTGCGCGGGTGATCAACTCCATCAAAGAGCATGGTTACTCAATCACCAACAAGACGTTTGAAACCACGATTGGCATTAGTCGTGATGATGTTGAAGACGACACCATTGGCACTTACAAACCTATGGTGCAGGCATTGGCGCAGGAAGGTGAAGAGTTCCCCGATGATCTGGTGTTTGCTCTGTTAGCTGATGGTTTTACCACTGCCTGTTATGACAGCCAAAACTTCTTCGACACCGACCACCCTGTGAATGCCAAGCACGATGGCACGGGTGCTGATGTTTCTGTGGCCAACATGGTGGCAGATGGTGCCTATACGGGTGAGCCATGGTTCTTGCTCGATACCACGCGCCCATTAAAGCCACTCATCTTCCAAGAGCGTCGCAAGCTGGATTTAAACACCCTGTTTAATCCAACCGACCCAGCGGTATGGACCAATAACGAGTTCCAGTTCGGTACCGATATGCGCTGTGAAGCGGGCTTTGGTTTCTGGCAGATGGCCTTTGCTAACAAGCGTGCCCTTAACGCAACCAACCTGTGGGACAGCTACGAGAAGATGACGGCCTTCACCCGTGATGGCGGTAAGAAACTCAAAATTCGCCCGAACTTGTTGGTGGTGCCCGCATCACTCGAACAAGCTGCCCGCAAGCTACTTGAGCGTGAGCTGATTGATGAAGGCGGTACCACAGTGAACAACGAGCTTAAGGGCAAGTTTGAAATCTTAGTGGTGCCACAGCTCTAGGTGTTCACCCCCTAAGTTTGAGTAGCGAATCGCAGGCACAAGGATGCGCCTGCACCCCAACATCGAGTGAGGTAACAATGAAATGGCGAATCCTTCTAAGAACATTCAAGTCCTGTTGGTTATCTGTCTTGCGCACACTGGCTATCGCCGTGCGGGCATGGCGCTTAACAAAGGCGAAAACCTTATACCGCTGGCCGAGCTGTCGGATGAGCAAGTTGCAGCGTTTGAAGCTGATCAGCGCCTTAAGGTATCCGTGCGTGATATGGCACCAGCGTCGGGGAGTGTGGACATTCCAGACGGTGATCAGACATTAGGCACCGATATCACGGGCACGCTCACTGGTGTGAAAGAGCCCAATGGTGAAGAGAAAGCCTTGGGTGAACTGTCAGTAAAAGAGCTGAAAGAACTTGCAAAAGACTTGGCGATCACGGGTGTTAACTCGATGAATAAAACTGACTTAGTTAGTGCGATTCAGGCAGTAAAAGTCACTGTGCCAGGTGAAAACGAAACGGCTAATCCAAGCGCTGAAACGGAAAGCACTGAACCATCGGGCACCGTCACCAACGAAGCAGGTGAATAGCCATGGCCCAATTGATGTACGCCACCCCTGACAACATGCTGAGTCGCTTTGGTGCACAGGACTTAATGCTGCTTACCGAGCGTGAAGACAGTGTGCCAGGGGAAATCAATTTCGCCTTGCTTGAGCAAGCATTGCGCGATGCGTCTGCCGAGATTGATGGCTATATCGTGGGCCGTTACACCTTGCCGTTAACCACGGTTCCCGCCGTATTGGAGCGTAACTGCTGCGATATCGCCCGTTACTTCTTGTATGGCGATAAAGCCCCTGAACAAGTCGAGAAACGCTATACCGCTGTGGTGAAGTTTTTAACCGCAGTGAGCAAAGGCGATATCAGTTTGGGGCTAGCTGATACGGGTGAAGTCGCTAGCCAAAGTGAGTTAGTGGTCAGTATCGAAAGTGCAGGCAGCGTGTTTGGCCGTGCATCGTCTAAGGGGTTTATCTGATGTTTGAAATTAAAGATAACTACCTTACTGCAGGTGATGCGCTGACTCAACTGCTTGAGCCATTAGTGGCGAGCCAGAAGCTGAAAAAGGTCTATCAAGCCAATGAGCTAAGCGAAGTGGATGAGCGCAGCCAAATCACCCCCGCCGCCCATGTGTTGTATCTGGGCGATACGCTGGCGGATACCGCACAAGGCGGCAACACCAGCCAAATTAAGCAGACTTGGCTTGTGGTATTGGCTTGCCGTTTATCTATTCACGAAGGCCAAGCTGGTGAGCTATTAGTCAGCCTGTTAAACGCGATTGTGGGTAAGTCCATTGCGGTGGATGGTCAGATGCTTGGCCCCTTTGTGCGAGTGAACAGCCCCGTTAAACCCCGTTTCACTAAAAGCCACGGTTATTACCCCGTGGCCGTGAGTGTGCAACTGAGATTCAAACCCAGCTAACCCAACAACTTAAGATGAGGAAAATCCTATGAATGGATTATTAGTCGCAGGCAACTTCTTTGTTGACCGCTTAAATGCCCAAGGGCAATCAACGGGGATCATTGGTCCCATCAACACCACTAAGCTCGCCATTAAAACCGACGCCGACGAAAAGGTACGTGGCAGTAAAAAGAAAGACAGCTATGGCCAAGCTTTAAGCGTGGTGAAAATTGCAAAACCTGTTGAGGTGGAATGGTCGTTTGACGATCAACCCGCCGAACTGATTGCTATGGCACTGCTGGGTGATACCCAAGTGCTGAACACGGGCAGCGGCAACTTAACCGATGAGGCCGTGACCTTGCCTGATAATCAGCGTTGGATACAGCTATCTGAAAGTAACTTTGCTGCCCTCGGTTTTGTGGTGAAGAAAGACGCTGCCACCTTAGTGCTGGGCACTGACTATGAGGTGAACTATGCCCTAGGGCTAGTGCGCGCCGTAAAAGGCGGCGCTATTGAAGCGGGTGGCGCGGTGAAGGTGACAGGCCAACATAATGCCATTAGCGGCACCCTTATTCGCGGTGGCATTAATGCCCAAACCCGTGCGCGGATCTTCGGAGAAGGTACCAACTTAGAAACAGGCAAGCCGATTAAGCTCGATGTTTTCGACGCCAGCTTATCGCCTACGGCTGCGATCGATTTTGCCGCCAGTGAGTTTGTGAGCGCCACCCTTGCGGGTAAAGCCCAGTTAGTCGCGGGTAAGGATCATCCGTTCGAGTACCTAGAGCTGGATGCGTAAGCGGTTTTGCTTAACCCAAGGGCATGGCCGTACTCAATTGCCATGCCCTTTAATCCCCATTTAACCGCCGTTTAAACACCGATTGTTTAGATACTAACGAGAGTATTAACGAGATAGCCATGGCTGATAAAACCTTAGAACTCGCCCTGCGGATCGTGGCAGAAGCCACGGGCAAGCAACACATTGCGGCTTTAGTCGATGAGCTTAAGCGCATCGGCACTGAGTCGGATGCGGCGAATCCTAAGACGCAGGCGCTCGCTGATGAACTCGATGGCGTGAGTGATGCCAGCCAAGCGGGTGCGAATCAAGTTGATGAACTCAAAAATAGCCTTGATCCGTTAAGCAACCAGTTAGACCAAGTGGCCCAAAGCGGCCGTAATACCAGCAACCAAACAGAGCAGCTCACTAATGACCTCAAGTCTTTAGCAACAGGGCTTGATGACGTAGGCGATAGCAGCCAATCGACCAGCCAAAAAGCCAATACCTTAGCCAATAAGCTCGATGAACTGGCTAACCAGCAAGACCTGATCAACACCTTTAAGCGGTCACGCAATGAGCTTGAACAGCAAGAACTTGCAGTCACTGCCGCCGCCTTAGCACTGCAGGACTTAAAGCAACGTGCCAGCCAAACGGATGCGCCTTTTGTGCAGCTGGCACGCTCTATTGATGTGGCCGAAAAAGAGCTGGAGCAAATGCAGCGCGAGTTAGCGCAGCAATCATCCAGCCACACTAAACTGCAAAATGCCCTGTCAAAATCGGGCATTGATTACAACAACCTGACCACAGCGCAGCGCAAGTTAAGTGCCGAATTTGACGGCACTGGCCGCAATGTCGATAAGTTTGCTAATCAGTTAGATAAGGGCAATGCCAGCGCCCGTGATCATGCCAGTTCCCTGCGTGGTGTGATCGGCCAAGTGACCGCCTTAGCAGGGGCTTACTTGGGCTTTGACCGCGTGGCTCAAGCGGTGAAGGATGTCTTTGCCACGGGCGATCAATTCGAACGTCTTGGCGTGCAAATGAATGCCGTGATGGGCGGTTTTGAATCTGGCAAACAAGCCACCGCTTGGGTAAAGCAATTCGCCATCGATGTGCCGCTACAACTGAACGAAGTCAATCAAGCGTTTGTGAAGGCCAAAGCCTTTGGCCTCGATCCTATGAACGGCACCATGAAGGCGATTGTGGATCAAGCCTTTAAACTCGGTGGCGGTTTTCAAGAGGTCGAGGGGATCACCTTGGCACTCGGCCAAGCCTGGGCAAAACAAAAGCTACAGGGTGAGGAGATCCTGCAGTTGATTGAGCGCGGCGTGCCCGTATGGGACATGCTGGCTAAGGTCACGGGAAAGAACACCTTAGAGCTGCAAAAACTCAGTGAGCAAGGCAAGCTTGGCCGCGATGTGATCCAAGGCTTGATTGATGAAATGGGCCGAGCCGCAAATGGCAGCGCAGCGGCGCAGATGGCTTTGCTCAGTGGCCAAGTATCAAACCTCAAAGACAACCTTTCATCCTTCTATGATCTCGTGGCTCAGTCCGGTGCACTTGATTGGCTCAAGGGCCAGATCAGTGAGTTGAATCTTGAGTTTGCCGCCATGGCCGCCGATGGCCGTTTAAAGGAATGGGCGCAGCAAGTCAGCGACACGATCGTGAGCATAGGCTCAGCGGTGCAAGATGGCGCGGCTATGCTGTACCACTTCCGTGATGAAATTGGTTTTGTGGCTAAGGCATTTCTCGCGTTAAAAGTCGGTAGCTATTTTAGTGATGTGATCACTGGAGCCAATGCCGCCATCGGCGTGATGCGTCTTTACACTGGCGCGATCATGGGTACCACTGCGGCGAGTGAGGGCGCGGCCTTAGCTGCTGGCAAACTTAAAACCGCCTTGGCAGCAGCGGCTAAAGCGGGTTTGTACTTAGCGCTGATTAGCGAGTTGATCGAGGTTGCTCGGGTATACCAAGAGTTATTGATTGCTGAAGAAGCACTGGAAAAATCTAAACGCGCTGCCGCGTCTAGCGCCAAACAGTTGGAGTACTCACTTAAGGATCTCAGTGAGCAAACGGGCGTAGCCTTTACCACTATGGCCGAGTTCAACAAGGCGGTTGATGAAGGCAAACTGATTTATGACGACGCCACGGGTAAGTGGAAGAACGCCGCTAAAGCCATGGAAGAGGTTAAACAGGCCGCCGTTGAAGTCGTTGAGCCGATTAAGCTGACTATTGACCAAGCCATCAAACTGACTCAGCAGCTAACTGAACAAGCGACATCGTTAGAAAATCTTAAAGGTGGTATGGGCGGTTTTATTCGCCATCTGGACTCCGCCATCGTTACTTTTCAAGCTGCAGGTAAAGAGTATGCGGGCCATGTAGAAGCACTTAAACTCCTTAAAGCTAAGTACGAAGAGCAACAAAAGTACCTTGATGCCACGGCTAAAGGTACTGCCGCACTAGAGCAAGCCTATAAGGACTTAGGGCTGACCAGTGCCAAGTCATTACAGGATACTGCTGATAAATCTAAAGCTGCGTTTGAGCTTATCCGCGACAACAAAGAGCCTATTGATCAAGTCCGTGATGCCTTTATTAACTGGGCTAAGGCGGCCATTGTTGCGGCGGAAGCATCTGGCAAGACAGTCCCTGAAGGGCTTAAAGCGCAAGCCGCTGCCCTGCAGTTAAGCGACGAATATCAAAAGCTAACTGAGAAATCGAAGAGTTACGGCGCAGGATTGAAAGATGGCGTTACCCCAGCACATCAACGTCTCGTTGAGGATATGAAAGAGACGACGAAAGAAATTACCAAAAACCGTACTGCGATAAACAATAGTACCGATGCGAATAAAGGTAACAGTGCCGCAGTTACAGAGCTAAATAAAAACACAGAAAAACTTAAAGAACAGCAAGAAAAGCTGAATCAAGTTAAGGCTCTTGAAATTGCTAATTATCAAGAGCTAAAAGGCAAATATGCTGCAGTAAACGAGGAAATGCTGCGCCTAGAGAAAAGCTATCAATCTGGTGCACTGTCGGCTGAAGAATATCAGCGACAAAAGGATCGATTAATTGAAGTCCTTAATGTACTGCGCGAGCTTATGGGCGATGTTCCAGATGGTATGGACGACTTAACTGATAGCGAGAAAGACGCTGGCATTGAGGCGGGCAGAACGACAAAAACGTTAATGGAGCAACGCGAAGAACTAGAGGAATTAGAGAAGAGCACTGGCCGCGCCACTGAGTATGTCAACCTATTTGCGGGTGCCTATGCCCACTTAAACAAACAGTTCAATTTTAACGAAGATAGCACCGAAAAACTCAACGCCCGCGTCGATGAGCTGACTAAAAGCATCATGAACAATATGCGGGTGAATACTGGCTTTTGGGGTGTGCTGGCGCAGCTCAGTAACCAAGCTTTTATCCGCGAAAAGCAGATCATCAATGAAACCTTACTGACCCGCAAATGGACTGAAGAACTCGAAAGCTCAAGCATTAGCCTCGATCGCGTCAATCAAATTAGCCGCGAGGCTAAGTGGAATATACGCGAGCTAGGCGACGAAGAGCTTAAGCCACTGCAAGCGGCCATTGATGCTACCCGCGATCGTATTCTCGGCCTGCGTGACGATATCAACGCGACCTTGGACAGTCTTAAAGATGAGATGGATCAGCTCAACAATAACCAAGCCGCTATCGAGAAGCGTCGCTATGAGCAGCAACAGGCTGAGCTTAAGGCGCAGCTCGATGCTGCCCGCACAGCTCAGGATAAAGAGTCCATCGCCAGTGCCCAAGAAGCACTGCAACTGAGTCAGCAAATCTACGCCACCAAACTAAAACAAATCGAAGCAGAGGCGGTAGAACGTAACGCGCAGGCGATCGAGCGTGCATCAAGCAGTGCAAGCACCGCGATGAATTCCACTCGCAGTACTACAAGCCAAACCACTTCGCCATCGGTGAGTAATCAGAACACAGGCGGCAGTGTACAAATTTATCGGTTAGAGCTGGCAATGCCATCGGGCAACGTGGTGAAAGCCGATTTGCTTGATGAGTTTAAGCAGCTGTTTTTGCGCGAACTAGAACAGATTAAGGCCACCTCATGATCACCTTAGACACGCTTCAATTACCGCATTTTATTTGGCTTAACCGCTTTGGTTATACGCCCTTTGTGAGTAGCACTGAGTTTGCTCTCGATGGCTCGCAGCATGTTGAAGTAGCGGCTAAACAAGCAGGGCGTTCCATTATGCTCTTTAGTGATGGCGAATCTTTAAGTCTGTTTGAAGCCCTTGAAAGCCACGCTAATACAAAAGGGGCGGCCAGTTTCAATCTGGATATTAACGGCACGGTTTTTAGCGTGATTTGGGATTACCGCGATCAACCGATTAGTGGTGCACCAGATATTAACTACAGCGATAGCGCCCCCGATGCTGTCGATGCCATCACCCTCAAGTTAATCACTGTTTAAAGGCTGTTTAATATGGCAACTTCTCCGACACCAATTTCCCGCGATAGCTTAAAAATCTTCAAGCCTGAACTATTAGGTTCAAGCAATGAAGCTGGCGGCCAGCGCACGAACAACGTAGTGCAATCAGGGCAGATAAATGAACTGTTTGATGCTATCTCTGATATTGATCATGCTCAATCGAGTATCGATATCGTTAAGTGCTTCCCCACGCTTTACACCAATGACACTAACAAACTTAAGCAAGCCCATGTGTTTGTGAGTGAGCCACCAGTCGATCTGCTGGTGAATGTGTTTATGATTGAATCCCCAGCGCTGGATGATGAGTCTCGCATGACGGATATGAAGGAGATCATTGAGTCGTCTGTCACTGCAGGGGAATTAATCCGCGAAGGTGGCCCAGGGTTCCTTGTAAATCAAAACTCGTTTTCCTCAGATTACTTGCAATCGACTTATCGCTTTAATGATCGCGATTACTGGAAAACGACCTATTTGGTCGTGGGCCAAGTGATTTGTATTACTGTGGAATATACTGGGGTGGAAAATGCCGATTGGCCTCGCAAAACTCACTTTTGCAAAGTAACCAAGACCAATAATGTTAATGGCCAAGTTGGTACCGTCACTTTCGAACCACCCATTCCTTTTGCCACTCCATGGCCATCATTAGCTGTTAATGGGCAAAGCAAGTGTACTAAGCTGCGCTTATCTAATACCGCATCACCCCTTAAGTTTCATGGCGTAACCAAATTAACGGCTGTGGCCAATGGCGTTAATTTAGCCGTGGGGGCGACTCAGTTGTCGTTACTGCCATCCATTACTACTGTGTTACCCAAGCCAGGCAATACCATTGTCGGCGGCAGTGAAAACGGGGATGCCACTGTAAGCCAAGTGATCCGCAAAGTGATCACCCAACCTTCAAGCGCAGGCACCTATAGCTATACTTTTACCACCACGGATTTATTAACCGATGAAAACGGATTAGTTGCCGTTTCAACGTTACCCACGGCCACGTTCGGCGGTTATACCAGCTACATTCAATCCGTGACGATTGGCTCAGGTAATATCACGGTAACGCTCACCTCAAGTACAAGATTTAATGATGCGTCAACCGTGAGCCTGTTTTATGTTTCATCCTATAAATACAGCATCTATTCAAGCGCCAACCCGTTCCCCGCCAACAAGCAACTGACAGTGGGCAGTATTAAAGGTCGAGCTGTCTTTGCGGATACAAACTATGCTGCCCAAGATGCGTATGAGAGAGTGAGCGCCGAGGGCACTACAGGCAAGCTATATGATGGAACAGAACACCTCGCAACTATTAATTACTTAACGGGCACGGTGACTAAGCAAGTTGTTAGCCGTGGCGAGTTTACGTTTACCTATGCCGGATTAGTCGAATCAAGCGCGGCGGCTGCGGCAGGTGATACGGTCGCTAAGTTCACCTTAGCTGTACCCAATCCCTTATTAGAAAGCTTTTATGTGCAGGTTGAACGCATCTCTGACCGAGCGCTGATTAGTGCCTCAGCCAATGCTCAAGGGGTGGTTTCGGGCACTGGCATTAACGGCAGCATTAGCAGTGGCATTGTGGAACTGACCTTTAGTGCCCCAGTGGATTTAACCACATTGCGCTATGACATTAGCGACCAAGTGCGCCAACTACCACCCGCTGAGATTTATGGCCTTAACCCGCTGCGTATTCCTTATGATGGCATTGTGAATATGTTCCGCCAGTGGGGCACTGTGGCGCTGTCACACTCACAACTGCAGCAAGTCACCGCCACGGCTGGTACCGTGTATAACATTCGTCAAAACGCAGCATTTAGCGACATTACAGATGCGAATGGCGCCAGCCTATGGACCAGCGAAAACACCCATTTCACCGTAAATAAAGCGGCAGGCACTGTCACCATTAATAGCGCCTTTACTGGTTTTGCTGCGCCTTTTGTGCTGACCGATGTCATTAGCGAACTGGCGTTAGTTTCAAGCTTTACCCCAAGCAGCATAGTGCTGGCAAAACCTTTATCCCGCGAATATCCCATAGGGGCCACTGTGGCCAGTGTGCAGATTTTAGGTGATTTACAGGCGCGTGTTGGCCAAGTACGGGATATGACCGCCTGGTCAAATAACTGGGATGTTGATGGTGCTCAAGCCACGGGTAATTTCAATGCCGTTGACTATCCGGTAGAGGTTAAAAATAACACTGCAGTAAACGAAGATTGGGTAATGATTATGACCAGTGAAACCGCGTTTCGCTGCGTAGGTCGCCGCCTCGGACAAATTGCGACTGGTGATACTCTCAATGATTTTGCCCCTATCAACCCCGTGACCAATACCCCTTATTTTGTGCTCAGAAAAGGCGCATGGGGTGGCGGTTGGCAAACGGGTGAGGCGGTGCGCTTTGCCACTTTTGCGTCATCAAAACCCATCATGCTGCTGCGCAATGTGCAGGTTGGCCACAGCCAAATAACTACAGATAAAGCCGTATTGTCATTGTTTGGCAATGAGTCGTAAGCGAAATTTAAAGGAGTCATTATTATGGGTTTTACACCAACAGTATATCGCTGGGATGATGCGGGTGCGCCTTCGATTGGAACTCGAAAGCCTTCTGAAATTATCAATATTTTGAAGAAATGTCTTGTTGATGGATATGGCTCTAAGCAGGGAGCAGGGTGGACAATACCTTTTCAGGACGGTGCAGCAAACAGTATTGTGTTTAGAAATTCGACTGAACATGGTTCAGGCGGTTTTGTTAAAATATGGGCTAAGACCTCCGGTGATGTTAGTAATGATGTATTGTTTACACAAAATGCACCATTCATTAGCTCGTTAAATCCTGATTGGTCAACGGTAGCAGGTGCCAGCTATCGTGATTATTTTATGACTGGTGCAAACATTCATACTCGATGGGTGGTATATGCAACCCCAAAATCTTTTTACATTTTAATTTTCGGTAGCACAGCACAAACAGGGGGAAATGTTGCTGGTACAACAAGCACTATGCCGTTGTTGTTTGTCGGTGATTTTCAAAGTTTCGTACCAGGTGATGTTCATACATTTATTACAATATCATCACCAATTCAAGCCGATGTGTCATTGACGGGTAACGGAGGCGGTAGCCTGTTATATGCGTACAGTTCTAACAATGATTGTTTAAAATTATATGAGACAGCTAGCTTGGTAAGTCCTAAAAGGGGCGTATTGCTACAAACCAATTTGCCCCTTACGACAGGTTATGGAACATCAGCAATAACAGCCACGCCTCCGCCAAGTTTCAATATGACATTCATGCCTGTGGTCATAGGATTGAATTCTAGTCAGATTTCAGAAGCCAGTAACTTATCGTCATACGTTGATAGTCAAGGCGTTAATCACTTACGGAGCATGCTACAACCTGTTATAAGGGGCATTTTGCCGGGATTGCATTTATCACCCTTTCTTGGTTGTGCAATTGAACCCAATATTTATAAGTGGATAGCAGACGGTATTGAGTGGCACCTAATGCCTCAATACCACTATGGTGGTTCAAGAGTATGGCTTTCAACGGGAGAATGGTATGCCTAGTGTTATATTGCCATCACCAACAATCTCTAAAGGTGTATACCTTCTTGGGCAACTTTCGATAACTAATCAAGATAAGTTTGCTGAACGATACGCCGTGATTGATAGATCGACTTTTTACCCCTTAAGACTTGGCGACTTTCCGCCTAGTGGCGTAGTCAAGTTACTGTTACCACCAACTCAAGCTACAGACGGCGTGATTGTGGTCATTATGGATGATGACAAAAACTTTAATGCTGAAATAGTTGATGGTGTTACCTATGAATTAGTTGATGCTAACCGTGTGAATCTATAGCTATGACTGCTATCACGATTAATTTTAGCGGCCAATGGCTAAACGCTCATTCACCACTCACCATTAATTTTGGTGATGAACCCACGCCAGAGATACCAGAGGTACCTATTAGCGCGGGTACCATTGGTATAATGTGCGGCATAGGTATCTCGATTGCGCCGAGTGTTGCACAGCAGCTAACCATTAAAGAAGCCACCCAAAGCCATGCCACACAATTAACGTCACAATGGCAAGTTGGGCATGTGACGCAAATCGTGACGGCCAAGTGGCAAGCTAAAGCATTACTGGGTATTACCGCCTCAGTGGTTTGGCGCTGGAATAACCTAGTGCCATGTAAAGCTGATTTGCTTTGGTTGGTGCCGCAGTTACATAGTGTGCAAGCTTCTTGCCTATGGCTATTGCCTGACTTAGTGCCATCACGGGTTGAAATGCTATGGCGACAACCAGAGGCTACCACGCAGATTATCACGCTGGGTTTACTAAAGAGGGCGCTAGTCGGGACTGAGGTTAAGCTTGCTTACTCTGCTATTCACGCTGCAGGCGATATGAAGGGGATTGCATGGGGACCACATGCGGCGCGGTGGGTGTGCTCGAGTAAGTATCGACCACCCAAAGGCAAGATCACCATTAACTTTAGCGATCCATGGGTAAATGCAGCTAGCCCGATTGTGCTCAATTTTACCCCTTCACCCAATGTTTGTTACTGGGACGATGGCGGCGGCCTGATAGGCACAAATCCATCTTTACCCACCATTGATTTTAAGATCCCCATCGAACCACAAATTAGAAGGAGTTACCTCATGCAGCCTCAAATCAGTTGTGTTCGTGTGAGTGACGGCGTTGCTGTGGTGCTCAAATCTGTATCTATTTCACAGTCCCGTTCGCAATGGGCCAGTAGCGGAAGCTTAGCGTTTTCATCCCGTATCGATGCCGAGCGTGCCGCTAATGAATTACTGAAAATAAGCATTAACGGCTATGACTTTTACCTGCTTTGTGAGTCTGCCAGCGAATCTAAAGCCTTCGGCAAAACCAGTTATAGCGCGACAGGTCGAGGCCGCTTAGCCACACTCGCCAGCCCGAACCGAAAGGCCATCAACTATGTGAACGTGGTAGCCCGCAGCTTTATTGGTTTGATGGCCGATATTGTGGCTAATACTGGGTGGACTGTCGCCAGTAAAATTAGTGATTACCCTGTACCCGCAAACGCCTTTAGCTATGCCGCTAAAACACCCGCAGAAGCCATTAACATGATGGCAAATAGCATTCGGGGCCATGCTCGATGTGAATGATGAAACTCAGACTATAACGGTGATCCCTCAGTGGCCAGTCGTACCTTGGAATACCGCAAGCGCAATTCCCGATGTGATTTTGCACGATGGAGTGATCCTCGAATTTAACGAGCGTATCGACATTCGCCCCGATGCTAATGCGGTGTTTGTGCGTGGTGAACAGCAAGGCGTGGCGGCGAAAGTGAAACGTTTCGGGACCGCTGGTGACAACTTTGCTGCTGATATAGTGGATAAGTTAATCACTGATAATCAAGCTGCGAGAATGCGTGCAACAGCCGAGTTAGCCAACGCAGGTAATAAGGTGCAAAACAGCATTCGCGCTAAGGTCATGGCGGATTTGCCACCCATGCGACCAGGCATGTTAATTGGAGTTCGTAAAGGTGCCGAGGTGTTTAAGTCTGTGTGTGAAAGCTTCAGTATAAGCGGGAGCGTTAATGAGTCAACGGGGATGGTTACAGTGAATCAGACCGTGACGCTATTGCGTAATGAGGTGGCAGCATGAGCAACATCTATCAACGCTTAGCGAACTTAAACCCTAAGCCCCAGCGCAGTGTTGCCACTGTGATTAACGTGACGAATGGCACCACGACAGTACAGCACGCCGATGGCAGTTATCAGACCGTTTTGGGGGACTCAGTCACCAGTGGGAAAGTGTATATCGTTGATGGCCAGATCCAAGGCCAAGCCGCCGACCTGACTTATGTTGAATTAGAGATATAAAAAAGCCCCTCATCGAGGGGCTTAGTTGCTAACTGTTATAATGAGACTTCAATAGCTGAACATCTACTAAGATCCCATTTAGGTGTTCATACCAAGCTAAATGGCTAGATTTACCTAACTCAACACGTTTCCCCTCTAAGCAGTCTATGAGCAAATTCACTTTGTTTTCTAAGCTTTGAAACGAATCTGCGGTAGCAGTGTGCATAAAATCTCCTTCTTATAAGTATGCTAGTTTTTACAAACAATAAAACAGATTCAAAATCGCGCAAATTTATGCCCGCCTGAGCCAGTAAATTGTTTGAGAAAATTAAACCACAGAAATGCACACAGCTTTTCTTTCGAACTACGAGTTGAAAAACCGTGCGGGATAGTGAAATTGTGGTATGGGATGGGGATGTATAAAGGGTGTTTAAATGAGGTTTACATGACCACTGACAAGCATTTAAACATAGTAGGCAAATGCCTACTGAAATCGGTAAACTAGTGTGATCAAGTTTGGCGCGATGTGTGATCATAATTCGCGCCGCGCTACAACAGTACTCCAAGCATACGTAGTCCCTTGGACATTAGTGTTTTTCACTAAATAAAGCGATATCTAAGATATATTAAAAGCCGAGTGATAAACCACTCGGCTTTTTAGATTGGAATGGATATAAAACTCACTCTGCGATGAAGTTAAAATGGGTTCAATTAAGCAAAGTAGCAAGGCAGCTTTATTAATCCCAGTGAAGTCAAACAATCAAAGTCCAGCTTGTCATTCTTGTCGTAGATAAATACCAGGTACATTGATGACAAATGCAACTTAAGCCAGCAATTTCGCCTTATCCTTACCTAATACGCCTTTTAGCACTAAAGAGTTAAAGTGCAATGGTTCCAGCTGCGGCCATTAGTCACTTGCAGTATCAATGAGATCCATTCGGATAGAGATCTAAATACTGGCTCGATAGCATTAATCAACACTGCAAGCTCCTAATCGTTTATCTCATGGCTAAACAATCACTTGATGATAGGTTTCCACATGGTATGACTCGACTAATTCGGGCATCACTTGGTGGAAATAGTGTTGAATTGCATCTTTAGCGCAGTGCTCATCAAAGGCGGCAATATCGACAAACTTCTCTACAAACGTCACGCGACGTGGTTCATCACGGCTCACATTGAGTTCGTAACGAATACAACCCGCTTCACGGCGCGTATCAGGAATAAGGCTCGCGAGCGCAGCGATTAGCGCTTCGGTTTTGCCCTCTTTAGCCAGAAAACTCGCCACGCAGGCAATTTGTTGTTGATTGATTCTATAGTCCGTTGAAATCGACATCTCGGTTCCTTATTGGCTTAATATTGAATGTTTATGTGCCAAGATTTTGTTGATCGTTTATGTTGATAATTGATGTAGATAACTCATATTGATAGCCGCTTATGCTGATTGGTAGCGCATATCTAAATGGGGAATACCATCTTCTAAGTACATCTCAGAGCAGGCGACAAAGCCGAGTTTTTGATAGAAAGCTTTGAGGTAATCTTGAGCCCCGATTTGGATCCCCGCGTCGGGCCATGTCGTCAGTGCAGATTCGATGGCGTGCTGCATTAAAGGCATGGCTAGCCCTTTGCCTCGACCCGCTGGCGATACCACCACACGGCCGATACTCGCCTCTGGATAACTCAACCCCGGCGGTAAAATACGCGCGTAGGCAAGCAGTTCCCCGTCTGACGATAAGCCGAATAAATGCTGGGTTTCTGGATGCCTATCCTTATCGTCAAGCTCTGGATACGCACAGGTCTGCTCTACCACAAACACATCGACTCTTAGCTTCAATATGTCGTATAGCCTATTGGCATTTAATTGATTAAATGTAAGATTTTGCCACTGCAAACGATATCCCTCTGCAAATCATCGAAAAAGAGCTTTGAGTCTACCACAGCATAAAGACCATAAAAAAGCGCCTTAATCCGTGAGGACTAAGGCACAAAGCTGTTGCGCAAACCAATAGATCTGGGGAAATCTATGGCAACAACAGGATAACGAAAAACGTTATTACTCAACCATGGCATCGTGGGCCACAGGCCCTGTCGGTTTACGGATCAGCAGCACAGCGAATACGGCGATGAGTAGCAGAGCGCCCATGATGTAAAACACATCGTTATAGGCCTGAATATAAGCTTGCTGACTCATGGTTTTGCCCAGTAAAGCTTTCGCCTGCGCGGCAGCGGTATAGGGATCTGAACCTCCCGCCTGCAACATGCTTGCGCTTTGGGTTAAATAATCCTGTGCTTGTGTGCTCACTGCGGGTAAAGATTCCTTAATATGAGCCAAATGCCCGCGCGACAAAGTGTCAGTCAGGGTCGCCACCAGCGCGATACCAAAAGCACCACCTAAGTTACGCATCACGTTTAATACCGTCGATGCCGAGGCATTTTCATGGGGTTTTAAATGCATGGTCGCAAGCATTCCAATTGGCACCAGAATAAAAGGCTGACCTAATGCCCGCACTACTTGCGAGGCGATCATCTGCGGTCCGGCATAATCTGCGGTCATCTGGCTATTCATGTAATAGCTAATAGCGAACATTAAAAAGCCAAAGGCAGCGAGATAACGACTATCGAAGCGCTCCATCAATTTCGGCACTAAGGGCAAGACCAATAGCTGCGGAAATCCCATCCACATAATCACACCACCAATTTCTAACGGTGTGTAATCATGGACTTGTGATAGGTAAAGCGGGATCAAATAAATAGCACCGAATAATGCCATGCCCAGTAAAAAATACGCCACGGTAGAGAGCACAAAATCACGCTTACCGAGCAGGCGCAAATTCACTAACGGCTCTTTACGCCTTAACTGGATCCAAACAAATAACACCAGATTCACGACGGCAATAATGGCCAGATTACGAATGAGTTCTGAACCAAACCAGTCCTTGCGGTTACCTTCTTCGAGCACCACTTCAAGGCAACCCATCCCCAGCGCCATAGTGACTATGCCCGCCAGATCGACATTCTTCAGCTTATCCCAAACGACCGACTGCTTCTCTAAACCGTAGGCCAACATGGCCATCACCAACAAACCCGGTGGCACATTGATATAAAACAGATAATGCCAGCTAAATTGCTCAGTCAACCAACCGCCTAAGGTCGGGCCGATTGAAGGCGCAAAGGTCGCCGTCACGCCAAATAACGCCATGCCGACGGCACGCTTGTTATCGGGTAAAAACTCAAGGATAAGCCTAAAGGCCAGCGGAATAAGCGCACCGCCAAAGAAGCCCTGTAGCGCCCGAAAGGCGATCATGGCCTCTAAGTTCCACGCCATAGAACAAAGTACGGAAGCAAAGATAAAGGCGGCCGTGGTCCATAACAGATAACGCCTGACCGACAATCCCGTACTGAGCCAGCCAGAAAGCGGGATCGCGATCATCTCAGCCACCAGATACGCGGTTGAAATCCAGCTACCTTCTTCGAGCGTTGCCCCAAGGCTGCCTTGAATCTCCTTCATCGATGCATTGGTGATTTGAATATCGAGGATCGCCATAAAGGCGCCGATCAAACCACCAAATACCGCAATCCATGAACGGCGACTGCCACGTTCATAATCGGTAGGCTTTCTAGGTACACTGATGCCCTGCGCCTCCATATCGGCAGACGCAGTGATAGAGCCAGTTGCGCTCATACTAACGACCTGTATTTGCAGCGATTGCCGATATTGCAGTACCCGACGCCGTATCCACTTTCACGACTGCACTTAAGCCCGGTAGCATGTGTGCTTCTTCCTCAGACAAATCTAAGCGAATACGCACGGGAATACGCTGGACGATTTTAGTGAAATTACCTGTAGCGTTTTCCGCTGGCAGTAGACTGAATTTGGCTCCGGACGCCGGTGACAGACTATCGATAACACCTATAAAGGTTTTGTCGGGAAACGCATCGAGACTGACCTGCACCGACTGTCCTGGTTGCATATGTTGGATCTGGGTCTCTTTAAAGTTCGCCGTGATCCACACTGCCCCATCCGGAACCAAACTGTAGAGTGCTTGGCCGGGTTGCACATACTGCCCCACCATAGCGCCACGTTTACCAATCACCCCAGAAAAAGGTGCGGTCACGCGGGTATCATTTAATTGAATTTTCGCCAGCTCTAAAGTCGCATCGGCCTGCTCTACTACTGAACCCGCCTGATCTAATTGGGCATTAAAAACCGCTAACTCCCGTTGCTTTGCCACTAACACGGCTTGAGCTTCATCGAGGCGGGCGGCGGCAGAATCGAATCCCGCTTGCAGTTGATCGACATCATCTTGAGAGCTGTAATTACTGACTTTAAGCTTTTTCGAGCGGCTCAATTGTTGTTGTGCCCGTATTTTATCGGCCTTTGCCGCCACCACGCCTGCGCTGGCTTGAGTGATTAACGCCCGTTGCAACTCCACCTTTGCGGCTAAGGTTTGCAAGTCCGCCTTCGCACTCGCCTGTGAGGCTTCGGCTTGACTCACTTTGGCACTAAATTGGTTATCTTCCAGCTGAGCTAATAACTCACCCTTTTGCACATGCTGGTTATCAGTTACATCGCTTAACACAACGTAGCCGGGCACTTTCACGCTGATATGGGAAATATCGGCCTCAACATAAGCGTTATCCGTGGTTTCGATAAAACGTACCTGTGTCCACCAGTAATAACCGCCTCCCGCAACTGCTGCGAGTAACAGTGGAACGGCGATAATGAGTTTACTTTTGGACATGAATGACTCCTTGATTAGTGATATCTAGTGTACTACTGTCTCACTAAGTTTATTAGTCAGTAAAAAATCAACCCACTGTTTCACAGGTGTAACAATGATGGATCTCAATCGCGTGCAAATTTTCGCTCAAGTGGTCGAGCAAGGTAGCTTTACGGGTGCCGCCAAAGCCCTTGGGCTCACTAAGGCAACCGTCAGTCGCAAGATAGCCGAGCTCGAAGCCGATACCGGCACACAACTACTTTTTCGCACCACGAGAGCCCTAAAACTCACCGAAGCAGGATCAAGTTATTACAACAGGATCAATAAGATCCTCAGCGATCTGCAGAGCGCCGAAAATCAGCTCAGCGCCCAACAGCAATTGATTAAAGGCAATCTAAAAATTGTCTGCCCAATTGAATTAGGCCAATTGTTTTTAGGGCCGATTTTCGCGCAGTTTTTAACGCTTTATCCCGAAATCACCATAGAGGCTGAACTCACCAATCGAAAGGTTGATGTGATAGAAGAAGGCATAGATCTGTTATTTCAAATTGCCGATTCTGGCGACACTCGTCTGCAAAGCTATGCCTTAGTCAACGCCCATAAATCGCTTATGGCAAGCCCAGCTTATTTAGCTGCCCATGGAACGCCCAAGGTGCCACAGGACTTAGCCAAACATAAAGCGATTCGCTTGCAGTCGGCGCATATTGAAGGTGCGTGGAAATTATTCGATGGCAAAACTTGGATTGTCGCCGAGCCTAAGACTCAACTGACGGTAAACAATGTCACCCTCGCTCGCGAGGCAGCCATAGCGGGGCTTGGGATCACAGCGGTGCCATCCATCATAGCCCAAGTCGCATTAGAAAAAGGCGATTTAATCCCGCTACTAGATGACTATCCAATGGTGCAAACTAAGGTAGTGCTTAGCTATCCACAGCGGGCATATCTACCGCGAAAATACCGCGTCTTTATCGAATTCATCTATAGCTCCCTATTTAAACGTTGGGGATCGCAAGTCTTAGAAGTCCCTGATTTTATCGGCCATGCCGATCTAGATAAATAAATCGAATGCCCAAAAAAGTAACAATTGTTACTTTGTAAAGTGTAAATCATTACCTTGAGGAAAATCCTCTATGTCAGAATTGCCTTAATCCATAAGCCCCTATAAGCTTGGCAAGGTAACAGGCTGCAAAAGACCTTAGGTTTTCCTGATACAGTTTGCACAATAAAATTTAATATTTAATCTCAATTTTGGAGGAAACCTAATGAGCTTAATTAAAGAGTTCAAGGCTTTTGCGTCCCGTGGCAATGTGATAGACATGGCCGTTGGTATCATCATAGGTGCCGCATTCGGCAAAATCGTCTCGTCCTTCGTGGCCGATGTCATCATGCCACCAATTGGCATCATCCTAGGCGGCGTGAATTTTAGTGATTTGAGCATAGTGCTACAGGCAGCTCAAGGCGATGCGCCTTCTGTGGTCATTGCCTATGGCAAATTCATTCAGACTATTATCGACTTTACGATTATCGCCTTCGCCATTTTTATGGGTTTAAAAGCCATTAACACCCTAAAACGCAAGGAAGAAGATGCGCCTAAAGCGCCACCAGCACCGACCAAAGAAGAAGAGTTGCTGTCTGAAATCCGCGATCTATTGAAAGCTCAACAAGAAAAATAATCTCAAACTTAAGTGTCACGCGTAAAAAACCCATCTCTAAAGATGGGTTTTGTTTTTACATCAGCGAGATAAGTGATTACTCAGCTTCAACATGCACAGTTTCACTGTAATCTTGCACTACTTCTGCCACCCGAATGCGATAAGAGTTAAACAAACAGGGCACTATACCCGTTTGCTCGGCAATGCTGTGGGCCATCTGATTACGCCATTGGGTGATAGAAGCTTGATCCTCCCAGAACGACAGGCTCAGTACTTTGCCATCGTCGGTTAAGCTCTGAAAACGTTCGATCGAAATCAATCCCTTGCGGCCTTCTAAATATTGGCGCATTTCAGCCGCCACGTGCAGATACTCTTCCTTCCCTTCCTTTGTCGGGATGACTTCAAAAATTACCGCAATCATAATGTTCTCCAGAAATGAATGTCCTTAATGTCGACTCTAAGACTAGCCCATCTATCACTCTTTAGCTCACTGATTTTTAGAGTTTTAGTCAATGTGATAACCCTGTCTACAACGAAGGCAATAACCCGAAACATAACAAGTTATTGCCCACGATGACGGCTTACTTGTGATTAACCGAGCTCATCAATGCGCTTATCGCCGCGATATAGCCAGCGATACAAGGTCGGCAAGACGAGTAAGGTCAGCGCCGTCGAGCTAAACAAGCCACCGATAATCACCACTGCCAGCGGCTTTTGGATCTCACTGCCGACGCCCGATGATAATAAAATCGGGATCAAGCCTAAGGCCGAGGTCAGTGCCGTCATCAATACCGGGCGCAAACGCCCAACCGTGCCCTCATAAACACAATCATAGAGTGCTTCGCCGCTTTGCCTGCGCTGATTAATCGAATCCACCAGCACCACACCGTTGAGCACCGCTACCCCAAATAGAGTGATAAAGCCAATAGAGCTAGGCACAGATAAATAAGTGCCACTGACATACAGGGCCACTATGCCGCCAATCAAAGCTAAGGGCACGTTCGCCATGATGAGCAACACTTGCTTGAATGAACCAAAGGAGAAGTACAACAACAAGGCTATCAAGGCGATAGAAATCGGCACCACTAGCATCAGCTTTTGCTGCGCCCGCTGCTGATTCTCATATTGGCCGCCAATGATCACTGTATATCCCGCAGGCAAATCCGCCTTTGGCACTAGGGCATAAATATCTTTCACGACCGAGCCCATATCGCGTCCTGCCACGTTTGCCTGCACTACAACACGGCGCTGCACATCGTCACGGCGAATATTCGGCGGCGCCATTTCCACTTCAACGCTGGCGACTTCCCCTAAGCGCACTGTGGCGCCATTTGTGCCACTAAGTAATAAGTCTTTAATCGCATCAGGGCTTTGGCGAAACTCGGCCGCGAGTCGCACATTGATGTCGTATCTGGCATTGCCATCGATCACTTGCCCTGCACTCGCGCCACCAATACCTTGGCTGACGAGGCTCATCACTTGATCAACACTGATGCCGTAGCGTGCCAATAGCTCGCGTTTGGGGCGCACGACCAATTGCGCCTCGCCGCTCACTTGCTCAAGCGACACATCCACGGCACCGGGGATTTTCGCAACGAGATCGGTAAGCGCTTGGCCTTTCTGTGACAATACCGCTAAATCAGGGCCGAAGATTTTAATCGCTAACTGGGCTTTTACCCCCGAAAGTAATTCATCTACCCGAGTCGCAATCGGCTGCGAAAAGGTCAGCAAGAGTCCGGGGAACACGCTGAGTTTTTCCTCCATCAAGCGTTGCAGTTCCAAGCGCGAGCTTGCCGACTGCCACTCTGCTATCGGTTTCAAGCCAATATAGACTTCAATATTACTCACAGGCTCAGGATCGCCGCCCAGTTCAGGCGCACCAATGCGGCTCAGGGCATATTCCACCTCGGGAAATGCTAGCAAAATAGCCTCAAGCTTAGGTGCGACTTGGAGCGAAGTGCCTAAACTCGCCGTTGGTGCCAGCGTCACCCTCAAGTTAATCGTGCCTTCCTCCAGTTCAGGCACAAATTCGGTACCCAGCCTTGGTAGCAATAATAGACTCAAGCCGAACATCACCAAGGCGCTGAGCATCACCACCTTTGGCCTAGCAAGCGTTGCCGTGAGTAGCTTGCGATAAGCGGCATCCAGCGGTGCTAAAACCACACTTTGTTTGAGCACCACACCGCGCTTAAACAGATACACAGCAAGGGCTGGCACGGCAATCAGCGCCACCAGCAAGGCCGACATCATTGCCAAAATAATACTGACCGCCATCGGCTGGAACAGCTTGCCTTCAACCCCTTCGAGGGCAAATAACGGTGCAAATACGACGATAATAATGGCGGTGGCGAAGAAGATTGGACTACACACCTCTTTTGCCGCGAGCATGATCCGAATAACCATATTCGATTCGCTGACATCACCACAGGCTTTAGCACCATCCTCCTCACTGTGATAGGGATCATCCTCACCATCGGCACGCGCCCTCGCCTCGGGTAAATGGCGGCGATCAGGTTGAGTTAAGTGTTTGAAAATATTCTCTACCATCACCACAGAGCCATCGACTAACATACCAATCGCCACAGCTAAACCGCCGAGCGACATCAGGTTTGCCGACAGACCATAATAGGACATCACCATAAGCGCGAGCCCGATAGACACTGGAATCGACAGCAACACCAACAAGGTCGCGCGGATATTGACGAGGAACAACGCTAAGATCACCACGATAAACACAAAGGCCATTAGCAGCGCATCGCGCACTGTGGTCACAGCCTTATCGACCAGTTCCGCTTGGTCGTAAAACACCTCAAAGGACACTCCATCGGGCAAGGCCTGCTCAATAAGGCTCACCCGCGCACCAATATCGTCAATCGTCGCCTTAGTGTTTGCCCCCATGCGTTTGAGCACGACACCAGCCACCACTTCACCGAGATTTTGCACTTGGCCAGATTCATCGCGGCGCGTCATAGTCACAGCCCCGACACGGATCTCGCTACCGAAATCCACCTGAGCGATATCGCCAATACGCACTGGCGTACCGCTGGCTTCAGTCAGAGGGATCTGCGCGATCGCCGCCAATCCCGCGTCTCCTGCGGGCAACATGCCGTAACCGCGCACCACAAGTTGCTCTTGGCCTTGGTCCATAAACCAACCGCCAGCGTTGCGGTTATTGCTCTCTAGCGCTTCAGTCACCTGCGCCATAGACAAGCCATAGGCACGCAGTTTATTCGGGTCGACCTGCACTTGGTATTGGCGCACATCGCCACCAAAAGACAAGACTTCTGTCACGCCGCCCACGGGCATCAATATCAACTTCACCAGATAATCATTTAAGCTACGCAGCTCGGCGGCATTAATGCCAGAGTTAGGTTCTGCACGCAGAATATACTGATAAATCTGCCCTAATCCCGAGGTATTGGGGCCGATTTCAGGCACTCCGACGCCACTTGGGATCATCTCCCGCGCCGCCTGCAACTGTTCAAACACTTGCTGACGAGCGAAGTAAATATCCGTCCCCTCGGCAAATACCACAGTCACAATCGACAAGCCAGTACGCGATAACGAGCGCACCTCAGTCACCGCTGGCAAGGCGTACATGGCCGATTCCACCGGATAACTGATAAGTTTTTCCACCTCTTCAGCGGCTAAGCCTTCGGCCGCTGTATTGATGGTAACTTGCACGTTAGTCACATCAGGAAAGGCATCGAGATTCAACTTAGGCAGCATGGCCACACAGCCCACAATCACAGCGAGCAGAGCCAATACCACTAACAGCCGATTTTTAATCGCGGCTTCGATTAACTTTTGCAACATAGAAAATCTCCAAAATGAGGGCGCTCATATTAGTGGGCGTGAATATCAAAGCCCGCTTTCGCCTGCTCGGATGCCAAGAAGAACGCGCCAGCCACCACAACCTTGAGCTGTGCCTGTTGGGCTTTTTCAAGCTCAGGTCCACGTACTAGACTCAAGCCGCGTTGACGCTGCACCACTTCTACCTCAATGGACTCGAAGCCATCCTCATCTTGAATAAAAATCTGCCAATCGCCATCGCCGCCACGGGTCAACGCCGCATCGGGCAGCACTATGCCACTGCCGTTTGGATCGGTAGTCGAGCCAGCAAAATAGAGTTCAGCAAATTGCCCCGCATGCAACACATGATCAGGATTGTGCATACTCACCAGCACTTGCTCGGTGCGCGTTACGCTGTCGAGTTCATGGGAGCGACCGATAATCTTACCTACCAACGTCTTATCCCCTACTTGCACTAAAGCTGAACTGCCAACCTGGATATGCGTAGTTTGAGTTGGGGTTAACTGCGCCTCAACCCATAAATAGGATTCATCGGTCAGTTGCATTAAGGGCGTGCCCGCGCTAAAAACTTGACCTAGCATGGCGATATCCTGCTGCACTCGGCCGTCAATTGGCGCTAAGAGTTGATAACTGCCTATGGCTTCGGGCGTCGATTCCAGTGCACGAATTTGCGCGGGCGTCATCTTAATTGCCTCTAAAATAGCCCGTTTAAGTTCGGCATCCACCTGCGCCTGCATCCGCCGACTGACGCTAACCGCACCTTCACTCATGCGTTTGACTCGACTCCATTCGGCAGCGGCATTAATGTAGTCCGCCTGTGCCTGCGCAACGGCTGCGCCACCCAAGGTAAGTAAAGGCTCACCTTTTTTCACTTCTTGTCCCGGCACTACATGGCGCGCCAACACACGCACATCGAGCTGCGGCGCAAGGGTCGCGGTTCGATCGCGATCCACCACTAAGGTCGCCGTCGCCCTAATATCGAGATTCAAATTGGCTAGGTTCAAGCTATCGCTCGACAAAGGTAATAAGCTAATCCCCGCCAAGGCTTGCTGCGCTTCGGTCAATTTCAGCGCCTGTTCGCCGTGTTCATCCGTCGACGCCATTTGCGTTACCGAATCGCCACTTTCCTTAGCGACGGGGGCGTGATCACCGCCAGCCAATACAGGCTGAGCGAGAAATGCCAGCGTGCTCAGCACGAATAATGCGAGAGCGATTTTTGATAGGTTAAACCGACGCTTTTCAGACGTCGTTACAGCATCCAGTTGAAGGACATTTTCATGGTGAGTATTTGAATTCATTATTGTGACCTCATGGGTTTACTGTGCGTACGGCGGTATTAGATGTTATCGAAGGGACTGCATTTAGCTTTTCTATAATGAGCTTTTCGATAAAAGGCATAAGCTGGCCACTTTCGCCCATCCAAGTTAACCAACTCTGATAGATAGCCGTTTCTAGGTTTAAGCCCACCAAATAACTGGCGGCTAACTGACGACGGCTCTGCAAGTACTCGCTAGTACTCACATCCCCCGCCTGCCATTGTTGGCTTAAGGATTTAGCGGCTTTAGCACCTGACACTTGCACTAACTCACGCCAGTCTTGGTAACGTTCGAGTAAACGCGGTAACGCATAGAGGAATTGTTTCTGCTTAGCGGTAAGCACTCGCTCACGGGCAAGATAGCCTTGCTCCGCGATAGCGATGCCCTTATCGGCTACGGCTTGTAACTCACTGTAGTTATTGCGAACTTGTAGAGGAATCGACACGCCGACACCGAGCTTATTGTCCGTGCCCTCCTTTTCAGCGCCTAGGCTAATAGTCGGGTCAGCTGAAGCTTCCGCTTTGACTTGCATGACATTAACTCTGGCGAGCAGCACTTGCTGATAAGCACTCGCCAAGGCTGGCAAGGCTGATTTAGAGGTACCCAACTCGGCCGCTGGCGCTTGCTTAGCCTGAGTCACAAAGAAATGGATCTCCTTGATAAACTCACTAAAAGCGAAATTATTATCCCCAAGTAATTCAATTACTTTGCCATCGGCCACTAAGGCCACCTGCTCGGCTAAGGCGTAGTCGGCAGTATTAGAGGCGACTTCGAGTTGTATCAATTGCAGCTCGACGTTAGACAAATCCCCCGCTGCCAATCGCTGCTCAGCAATATTGAGCTGCGCCTTAGTGAACCTTAATTGCTGCTCGGCAAAGGTCAGCGCCTTACGGCTTTGCGCCTGTTCTGCCAACGCCAGTAAGCGTTCGGCCAACATTTGGCTACGCTCTAACCCTATGTCCGCTAACAGGATTTGCGCTTCAAGCTCGGCACGCTGTGTCGCCACGCCGCGCTTGTCGCCCCAATCGAGGGTTTGACTGAGCCCTAAGCTGTAGGCATCTGTATCAGCATTTTGATAATTAAGCCCAAGTTCTGGGTTATACACAGCGCGATCTGCCGCCTGAATGGCCAGTTTGGCCTGTTGCTGCCTTACAAGCTGCGCCTGAACTTCAGGTAACTGATTGAACTGTGTTAGTAACTCAGGCAACCATTGGCCAAAGTTGACATGTGCCGTGTCGGTTTCTTTGGCGGGTAAACCCAGTGATTGCGCCTTAAATGACTCAACTTCAGAGGCATTGATTTCAGGGGCATTAGCTTCAGAGGCTTTGGTTTCAAGGACGTTGACTTCAAGAGAGTCATTTTCTGCCGCGAGGGCAAAGGCTACCAATCCGGCGGCCAATACTAACCCACAGCTAAACAAGCCCGATCTAAATAGACAAACTAAAGTACGGGCGAGAATCGTTTTTTTCATCGCAAATCCTAACAATATCGAATGTGGATCGGCTGACTTTTGCGCCCAAAGCGAAACGGCTAAATGTGAGCTTCATTTAAATAGCTCAATGCAAAGCAATCATATCGTTCTGGGCATGGCAAATAAGCGCCGATCGAATCATCCCGCCAAGCAATACAGTAACGGCTAAAAAGCCAATGACGGCTCCAACAGTTAACGCTGCGAGCATCAGTTCAAGCGTATCTTTTGGGAGATGAACATAACGGGCTTATCACACGGCAAAATAGAATGAGATCCAATCAGATGAATCAATCGTCCTAGGCCGAGAAATAAGCCGAATATTGGAGAATTAAGCGATAGGAGGGCGGTATTTAGGTAAATTTTCAGGCGGGAAATAGGATACATCGGTAGGCAGATAGACGCTTTCTAACGCCTGTACAGGCTGACTCACTGCCTGAGATAACAGCGCCACATGACCGCCATGGCATTGGCAGTCGAGGCATAGGTCAAAATCTTGTATTTCAGTGGTTTTAACTAAGTGGGAATGAAATCCGCTGCTTTGGTTTTCACCCGCGTGATTACTGGCGACACCCGTGGAGTCCGCAAAACCTAAGGCTTGCTCGCTTGGACAAACGCAATCGACACATTGGGCCAAAGTGGTCACTTGGGCGCTAAATTGCAGATGGGGATGATTCTCAGCTTCTTCCGCGCCATTGCCCGCATGTAACTGATGCGCACCCAAATTAGCGCCAGCAAATTGCAGCACGATAATGGCTATCAGTAGGGTCACCATTCGAGTAAAAAATGGCTTAGCGGTAGAATTCAAATATCACCTATAGCAAATAACGGATAACGGATAACGGAACATCTGACCCGTATGATAAACATAAGTTCACAGCTCGCAAGCAAAGTCTTTCAAGCTGTGATCTCTAAAGGCTAACGCTGACTTAAACACGCAACACTTATTTAAACACCCAGTGCTTATTTAAATACACAGTGCTTAGCGTAATCAGCGGCTTCGTTAGCAGTCCAATCGCCAGACGGCTTATTTTTCATCTGCTTACACCAAGCATCACTGCCCACTTCTGGCGCGCAGGCACTCAGTCCAGCGGTAAATGCCAAGACTAACGCAATCGCACTGACCTTAGAAACTGTCAGTGAAGAAAAAGAGCCCGATTTCAATAATGACATACTTAATTCCTTGTAAATATGGCCTAAATTAGACCATTAAATATTCGAACGCTTAGTGATCCAAGCAATCGCTTTGGCTTTCTGTTCGAGTGGAAACCAAGCCACTTCGCCCTGCATAAAAGGCCCGAGTAAGCGTACCGCATTTCCTACCCAATCAGGGCCGCCCACAAACACTAAGGCTTCAAAATTCGGTAACTGGACTTCACCACTACCTGTGAGTGACTCAAATTCCCAGCCTTCGAGTAACACATCTGCCTCAATATACAGGCAAACTTGGCCCCAATCCTTACGATAACTCTTAATCGCAGGCTGTAAACGGGTCCGATAATCGGTGGAGGATAGTCGGCCACTGGCAAAAAGACTGATAACACCCTTAGCAATATCGGGGATTTGGCATAACATAGAGGCACTCCGAATCGAGAACACTTTTGCAGGCAATGGCTTTAGCCAATGCAGCGGCAAAGAATGCGCCCGATGATAACAAATCTATTGGAAAGCCATAAGTCATTATTGATGGCTTCTCAATCCATGCTGAAAAATGCCTAAGTTTGCCATGATAAAAATCTCAAACCGTGTGGAACTTCAGGAAAATGAAATCGAGTGGCAATTTATCCGTTCGAGTGGTGCAGGCGGCCAGCACTTAAATAAAGTGTCCACCGCTGCGCAGCTGATTTTCGATATTAAAAGCTCATCATTACCCGAGTTTTACCAAGAACGCTTGCTCAACAAGGCGGATCACCGCATCACTAAAAGCGGCAAAATCATTATCAAATGCCAAGCGAGTCGCAGCCAAGATGCCAACCGCCAAACGGCTTTGGAGCAATTTATCGCCTTGGTTGCCAGTGTCGGTGAAGTGCAGAAAAAACGCATCCCCACCCGCGCCACTAAAGGCAGCCAAACTCGGCGATTAGAAACCAAGAAACAAAAAGGTGCCACTAAGGCCATGCGTCAACAGAAGAGTGACTATTAACTTAGGTGACAGTTAACTTAGGTGGCAATTAACTCAACTGACAGCCAACTTAGACAATTACTAACCCGGTACCAGAGAAATAACCGCAATTGAACCCAGCCAACAATGGCACAAAATGTCAAAGGTATAATTGGCTCGTACATGCTCAGCTCGCACACAATCGACTAACGGATAATGCAAAATCGATTTGAACAGGTTAAGTTAGTGGCCTATGTCGAAAACTGAAATAAATTTATTCCAACTTTAATCCCAACATTAATCCCAAGGCATGCCGTAAAGGAAAGCGCAATGAGTCACAAAATTTTGCTCGTCAATGGCCCCAATCTCAACCTCTTAGGCCGCCGCGAGCCCAGCGTTTACGGTCATCAAACCTTAGCCGACATAGTGGCGGAGTTAAATCAGCAGGCAAAGTTGGCGGGAGTTGAGCTCGAACATATTCAGTCCAACGCCGAATTTGAGCTAATCAATGCGATTCATGCGACCGATGCCCAGATGATTATTATCAATCCCGCCGCCTTTACTCACACCAGCGTCGCCCTGCGTGATGCCTTGCTTGGCGTGGCAATTCCGTTCTTTGAAGTGCATTTATCCAATGTACACGCCCGTGAAGCCTTTCGCCACCATTCCTATTTTTCCGATAAGGCGATAGGTGTGATTTGCGGTTTCGGTTCACAGGGTTATGAGTTTGCGCTGGCAGCGGCCATTAAACGGCTCAACCAGCCACAGTAATCCCATTCAATAGCGTGCTTTGCAAGGGCAGATAAATGGCAATGGATCTTCGTAAAATTAAAAAACTCATTGAGTTAGTACAAGAATCTGACATAGCAGAACTGGCGATCACCGAAGGTGAAGAATCAATTCGCATCACCCGTTACAGCCCTATGCCAGCCAATGTGCAATCACAGCAAACGCTACCCAGAGCACGCGTCACGCCTTTGAGTGAACAGGCAAAGCAAACAGGCATTTTGCCAAGTACAGAAGGTTTTGTACAAGTCTCACCTATGGTCGGCACTTTTTACGCGGCGGCAGAACTCGATGAGGTGCCGCTGGTTAAAGTCGGTCAACATGTGAGCCAAGGTGAAGTGATCTGCATTATCGAAGCGATGAGAATGATGAATCCCATCCAAGCCGAGCGCGATGGCGTGGTCAGCGCTATTTGGGCCAAAGACGGCGATGAAGTGGCATTCGATCAGCCGCTATTTACCTTAATCTAACCGCTCGCCTTCCCATGAATTGAAGCGCACTTAGATTTAAGATGCGGTTTTCAAACCAAGACAGCATTAACCGAGGTCACTATGATATTAATTACCGGCGCCAGCAGTGGTTTAGGCGCGGCGCTCGCATCGCTCTACGCCAAAGAGAATGAAGCACTGACACTCACAGGTCGCCATGCCGAGCGTCTGCAAACCGTCGCCAATGCATTAACGCCCTTCTCCAACAAAACTATCGCTGCGATCACCGCCGATCTCGCCAGTGAATCGAGTCTCGAAGCCCTGTTCGATGGCCTAACGCAAGCCCCTAAAACCGTGATCCACTGTGCGGGCAGCGGCTACTTTGGAGCGATTGAAACCCAAACCGCCAGCGATATCCAAAGCCTGCTCAATAACAATGTCACCTCGACGATTTTGTTAGTGCGGGAATTAGTGAAACGCTATAAAGATCAAGCGGTCACTGTGGTTGTGGTCATGTCCACCGCAGCACTAGCCGCCAAGGCGGGAGAATCCACTTACTGCGCGGCAAAATGGGCGGTGCGGGGATTTATCGAGTCGGTGCGATTAGAGCTTAAACAAAGCCCAATGAAGTTGATTGCCGTGTATCCCGGCGGCATGGACACAGGCTTTTGGCCCAGTAGCGGTAAGGCTTTAGATACCTCAAGCTTTATGTCCGCCGATGAAGCGGCTGGCATGCTTAAACAAGCCTTAGTTGCCACAGAGCATGGTTATATCGCCGATATCACCATACAAAGGGGCTAAATGTGCGGATTCGAGACACAGAATATGACCACTGCGTCTCTTCCTTAGCACTCACTAGTCGGCGCAGTTCGCTGTGTTTAGGGTAACGACGCGACGGCTTTCTCTGTGGGTCAGCCACCACATCAGCAGTCCACCCAATGACAACAAAGATGCCGCATAACCTGTCGCGGCAATGCCTTGTCCAGACAGTATCACTAAACTGCCCACCCAAGGCCCAATTGCATTGGCAAGATTAAAGGCGCATTGCACTAAAGCGCCTGTCATGGCTTGCCCATCGGGTGCCACATCCATCAATCTGGCTTGCACAATAGTGGCAAGCCCTAACCCACAACCGACAAAAAATACCACGGGCATCAGCGCCCAGTAATGTCCGGTCAAACTCGGGTAAATCGCTAATACCACAGTACTTAACACTAACGACCAAAACGCCGCCGCTAAGGCCGACTTATCCGCCGCCCAGCCACACACTAGCGTGCCCAATGTTGCGCCAATACCAAATACCGCCATCATGATTGGGATCTTAAACGGCTCGACTTGTGTCACTTGGATTAAGGTTTCAGCCAGATAGGTATACACGCAGAAGATACCGCCAAAGCCAATGGCCGCGATGCCGAGCGTCAGCCAGACTTCACGATTTTTAAGGGTTTGTAGCTCTTTTTTGGGACTCGCATCAGCGGGCACGGCTTGATTAGGTGCTAAAAAATACACCATTATCGCGGTAATGGTCGCCAGAATCGCCACTATGCCAATGCCCGAGCGCCAGCCCACAGTTTGCCCCATCCAAGTCGCAAACGGCACACCGATAATCGTCGCCAGCGTAAGGCCAATAATCACCCGCGATACGGCGCGGGCCTTCATTTCTGGCGGCACTAAAGAGGCGGCGAGCAACATAGCCACGCCGAAATAAGCGCCGTGGGGCAAGCCGCTGAGAAAACGAAAAAAGATTAACCAATTCAATGATGGCGCTAACGCACTTAAGCCATTGGCCACCGCCATTAACCCGGCTAAGGCAATCAAGAGTGTTCGCCGTCTGACCCTAACGGCCAGCACCATGATAATCGGCGAACCGACCACAACCCCCAGCGCATAGGCACTAATGGCATAACTCACATGGGCAACCTCTACCCCTAAATCGCTCGCGATATAAGGCACTAAGGTCATGGAAGCAAATTCTGTGGTGCCTAAAGCGAATGTTCCGAGTGCTAAGGCAAGTAACACCCATAATGTACTGGCGCCCTTATGCTGATTTTGGACAGATGGATTTTGAACCTGATGTTGAACGGTTTTCAAACGTTTTCTCCGCTATGCTATAAAACGACAACTAGCTGATAACTAAATAATAAAAGATGATAAATAAATTGGAGCCCACTAAGGGGCTCCAATTTCTCAGTCATTTACGTAATGTAAATCTATCTGACTAACTGTTCTTGATAGGTTTGACTGTTCCAGTCGTAGGCATAAAGCGTGCCTTGCCACTCGTAAAGTGTACGACCATCCTGCTGCACAACCCTAGCATTGCTCGGCAAGCTAGACACACTGTGCGGTGCGCGTGGACGCGGAGTCGCAGCTGTTTTGCCTGTGCCGTTACTAGTTTTCGACACCAGTTGCCCAGTCGATTGTCCGGCCATATTTACAGGCATACTCGACACCATACGGCCTTCACTCGCAGAATACTGCATACTGGTTGTTACCCGTACAGGTGCAGAAATGGCCACAGGTTCATCGTCGTAGCGCATAGGAATCGACAAACCTATGCCCGAATAGGGCGAGTTCCAGTAATTTCGAGCGTAGGCATCACGCGACGTATTCCAACCCCAATCATTGTTCCAATGGGTGTTCACACCGTAACCGACATTCCAACCCGATCCCCACCCCGTAGCGAGCCCTAAACCCAGTCCTAAACCCCAAGGGTAATAAGGTCGATAATAGGGACGATAATGGCGATTATCTTTACGCACATGGCGGTTGTCGTAATAATTGTCATGACGATTGTTGTAATGACTGTCGCCACGACTGTAGCTATCACGATGACCGTGGCGTTCGTCTTGATCCGAATAGCCTCTATTTCCGGCCACCGCCACAGTCGGCACACTGAGCGCCCCCAAAAGTGAGATCCCCACGGCAAGCGATAAAACCAAGCACTTTAGCGACCGCTTATGCGCGCCATGTGATTGACTTTGAACACACTTTTCTTGAGCAAACCATACAGGAATATTCATATAAACCTCGAAATAAAGGGCGTAAGCGAGATCTATCGCGACTTACTGGTAACCATTTTACGCTTCCTAAGCTTGAAGATCACTGAATTGGTTAACCCTAAAACAGAAAAATGCTATAGTGCGCGCCACATGGATTTTCACTGCAGAGGCTATTTCCACATGAGTTTTAAGGATTTACGCAGCTTTATTGATCACTTAGAAGCCAATGGCGAACTCAAACGCATTAGCTACCCAGTTGATCCTCATTTAGAAATGACAGAGATCGCCGATCGCGTATTACGCGCTCAAGGCCCTGCGCTATTATTTGAAAATCCCAAAAATCATCACATGCCCGTGTTGGTAAACCTGTTCGGTACGCCAAAACGTGTGGCCATGGCACTCGGCAAAGACGACCCATTAGCCCTGCGCGAAGTGGGCGAACTGTTAGCCTTTTTAAAGGAACCTGAGCCACCACGCGGTTTTAAAGACGCGATCGCTAAGATCCCTATGTTCAAGCAAGCCTTGAATATGCCGCCAAAGACAGTGCGTAATCCGCCTTGCCAACAAATCATCAAAACCGGCGATGAGGTCGACTTAACCCAATTGCCTATTCAGCATTGCTGGCCTGGCGATGTCGCGCCACTAGTGACCTGGGGCTTAACCATCACCAAAGGCCCGCGCAAGAGTCGTCAGAATTTAGGCATTTATCGCCAACAATTACTGGGTAAAAACAAGCTGATTATGCGCTGGTTATCCCACCGTGGCGGCGCGTTAGATTTTGCTGATTTTAAACAACAATTCCCCGGTGAGCGTTATCCGGTTGTGGTCGCACTCGGCGCCGATCCTGTGACCATTTTAGGTGCCGTCACCCCAGTCCCCGATTCCATGAGCGAATACGCTTTTGCCGGTTTACTGCGCGGTGAACGTACCGAAGTCTGTAAGGCATTAAGCTGTGACTTAGAAGTGCCCGCCACCAGTGAAATCATCCTCGAAGGCTATATCGATCCTGAGGAACTGGCGGAAGAAGGCCCCTACGGCGATCACACGGGTTACTACAACGAAACCGATAAGTTTCCAGTATTTACCGTTACTCACATCACTCAGCGTAAAGATGCCATCTACCACAGCACTTACACTGGCCGTCCACCGGATGAGCCCGCCATGCTGGGGGTCGCATTAAACGAAGTGTTTGTGCCGATTTTGCGTAAGCAATATCCTGAGATCGTTGATTTTTATCTGCCGCCTGAGGGTTGTTCGTACCGCATGGCAGTGATCTCGATTCGCAAACAATATCCGGGACACGCCAAACGGGTGATGATGGGCGCTTGGTCTTTCCTGCGCCAATTTATGTACACTAAGTTTATTGTCATAGTGGATGAAGATGTGAACTGCCGTGACTGGCAGGATGTGATCTGGGCGATCACCACCCGCATGGACCCTAAACGCGATACTGTGATGATCGAAAACACCCCGATCGACTACCTCGATTTTGCTTCACCCGTTGCGGGCTTAGGCTCAAAAATGGGACTCGATGCCACCAATAAGTGGGAAGGTGAAACCAACCGCGAATGGGGCACGCCAATCGTGATGGATCCAAAAGTAAAACAAAAGATCGACTCAATCTGGGATGAGTTAGGCATAGACGACAGCCCAACCCTATAATTCAGCTTAAGCCATTACTCAAGTATCGGCTTAAGCCAAGAGAATAGGCCAATAACAGGCCTCTAAAGCGACACCTAGACACATACTGTTGAAGAAAGGTGCAAAGGAAGTTTGATGAAAACCATACGTTGTAAGATAGAGAAAGTTAACCCATTTAACGATGCCGTATATCAAGTATTGTTAAGGCCTGAAACCGCCTTCGATTTCCAAGCGGGGCAATACTTATGTGTTGTCATGGGTGAAAAAGATAAACGCCCCTTCTCTATCGCATCAGCGCCAAACGCCGAGCTGATCGAATTACACATTGGCGCAGCCGTCAGCGAAAGCTACCCAATGCAAGTGGTCGAGCGCCTGAAAGCCTGCGCCATTGATGGCAGCACTATCGACATCGAAGCCCCAGGCGGCGAAGCCCACCTGCGTCACGAAAGCCAACGCCCTCGCCTGTTAATCGCCGGCGGCACAGGTTTCTCTTACATTAAAAGTATCATCGAGCACCAAATCGCCCTCGGCCAACAGGTTGAAACTATGCTGTATTGGGGTTGTCGCACCCAAGATGCCATGTATTTTGAAACCATCGCCCGCGAGTGGCACGACGCTCACCCTTGGTTACACTTCGTCCCAGTCATCGAAGAAGCTCCCGCAAATTGGCAAGGCAAAACCGCCAATCTGTTAGCGCAAATCAAACAAGATTTTGTCAGCCTAAATGGCTACGACATCTATATCGCCGGCCGTTTCGACATGGTGGGTGCAGCACGGGAAATCTTCCGCGAGATTGGTGTAGAAGAAGCACATCTCTACGGTGATGCGTTCGCGTTTATCAAATAACGCGATAATTGGTTAGCTTAGCTGGCTAACCTTTACCAGCTAAGGCTTAAATAATAAACCCCAGTTTTTACTGGGGTTTTGTTTTTACATTACGCCGTATTTCACTTATTGGTGTGTTCTAAAGATCTAGAAATTTTCAAGTCAGCGAATAATGTAATTATTAAGCACTGTCATTCCAGTGACTCGCCGTAAATATATCCCTATAGGCTCGACGGCGGCATCCATGCCGCCAACGGTCACTTACATGCCAGTGCTTAATCTCCTTAAACTCCTCAGAAACCTGAAAGTCTTTTTTACTGCCATGATTGCTGAAAGTTTAACAATGGGCGGGTCATCAAATTACTAACAGATAGTAAAGATGTAAACTACATCAGCTGTGAATCTCTTCACAGCCCACATACCCTATAGTTTAGATTAATCTGGCTTTCAATCATCACGACTTCAACCTCAGGAGAAGAACACTCGTGACAGAAGAAGCTAAATGCCAGCTCACCACTTATCAGTCCGCTCTTATCGGTCTAGTGACTATAAGACTAAGATCATCTTGCCAATGTAATCCCGGTGCTTTCATAAACCCGGCATCCTCATCACGGAGAATCACATAGCCAGAAGTTGACTACGCGCCATTAAGATTAGGTGTCTCTATTCTTTTATCTCTTTCAGTGTAAAAAGAACTAACGGAATATTTTTACAGAATACTTCGGAAATTTTCTAGTGATATTAATGATATATAAGATAAGAATGCCAACTCTTATAGTTCAACTTTTTAGGTCTGTATGCCAAAATCAATTTTATCACCCATTATTCCCATAGCTTCCACTCAATCAATATTTGGCACTGTAGGGAAAAGCGAAAATGATTTTTCCAAAAATGTAAAAAGTGTTCGGAATATCCCAAATGTAGCAGCACAAATATCACCAAGGGTCTTCAATCATAATGGCATAGCGATAAGCCAAACAGGTCATGCTAAACAATTAGTTATTTTGACTCACGGCGGATGGAAAGAGCTTGAGAATAAGTCAACCGCCTTTCGCCGCCAGGTCGGTGATGGATGGACACATGTACCCACTGGATTACGTATAGATTTCTATACTGAGGATAAAAACTTCACTAAAGGGCCGAGTGTACTTTCAGAAGTGAATAAACGACCAAATGATGCGCTTAAAGGATTAGAGCCCCATCTAGGGCTCAGTGAAAGCGATTTAGTTCTCTTAGCGAATAGTCGAAATAAGTCGGTTGAGAGTATTAGAGATGACATGCTGAACTTGGCGACTTATAAGAAAGATGGCGTCACTGAGGGCGGGAGAGTGAAAGATTATGCCTTATACCATCATGAAAATACTCATGCCTTAATACAGCAACATCAAAATGGAAAATATAGTCCAGATGTTGATATTGCATTGGTCACGGATAAAAAGCATAAACGACATCTCTCTGATATTTTTGAAGCGATCAAAAAATCTGGAGCAGAATATCAGGTTATTCACTTTGGAGCTTGTAGGGTTGAACGAAGTGGTTCTGCAGTGCCTGAGTTAGCATAATCTCAGCAGTCAGAATCGCAACGGATTTGACCAGTAGACGATTTGAGACCTAGCAACAC
Organism: Shewanella sp. DC2-4; assembly: GCF_013248875.1. Taxonomy (NCBI): domain Bacteria; kingdom Pseudomonadati; phylum Pseudomonadota; class Gammaproteobacteria; order Alteromonadales; family Shewanellaceae; genus Shewanella; species Shewanella sp. DC2-4. The sequence goes on from NZ_JABRVR010000002.1 coordinate 4,247,409, forward strand.
CTTTAGACACCTTGCTAAGTGAGTTAAATCACTTAGCAAGGTGAATCATGGCGACATAGAAAATCGCTGAATTTAGAGTCGAAGCACTGAGGCGTGTGGATAAGATCGCTGTTGCCGCTCAGCTCACCGTTAGACAATTGTCACTCACCCCATACCCGACCAATGAGGACTGCTCGTCCTATCAAAAACGTCCATGTTAAATAGCCAGCTCGATATCCATATCTCGCGCTCAAAGCGGCCGTAGGCCTTCGCCCTTGGATTCTCCAAGACGAACAACTTCCATATCTAACTGCCAGTTCGTCATCCATGACTCTCGTTCATAACGCTGCTGCGCAGCATTCACCCTAGCGAAGTTACATGCATTAGTGACTGGCTTCGTGCTTATTCGAAAATCGCTCACGCGATTTTCTTCAACCCCTTCAGCAACTTCGCAGGTGATAGGTATTATCTGTAGCTAACGAGTTAAAAATTTAATTTTAATCATACTGTTATCACTATTTATAGCTTTTTAATTCCATTAAAAGAAGCGGCTAATTGTTGAAGCTCGCCAGTTTCATGAAGCCACAAATAAACCGTGTCCAAAAACCTGCCTGACTCTTTTATAAAAACCATTTGGTCACCTAACCCATTGCCCGCAATTGTGATGGCATTCTCAGGGAAATGACCGAACCCTTTGCAGGAACTAGTTTCATAAAGGATGTGATGACAAGTGCGGGAAATTCGTTTTCTATCGGAAGTATCTTTAATCGGGTACAACTCCCAATCATCATCTGCCGTAGCAGCCTCGCCACCATTATCCAATTTCATTGCTTCACGATATTCGTGTGGCAATGTTGCACCCAACTCTAGTTCAGTTAGGACTAGTTGTTCTTCCGATAAATCAAAGGGCACTTACCTCTCCTTAGATAGAAAATCTAGCCGCCCATTATAAATCACTATTCGAGTGTGAAAACAGCAAAAAAATCATCGACATCGAAAAATGCTTCCACTAACTTATGCATAAGATCTCCAGTGTAATGGGGCTCTCGTGGTCAAAAAAATCGATCACGAGGAGGGCCATTAGTTCAGATTAGTTAATAATCTCTAGCTACTAAGAAAGGAATCAGATAATGCAAATAAATAAGGATTGGTCATTCTCCGAAGCTATTTTAAAAATTAACAGTAACTATAAGCCTGGAGGTCAGTTTTCTGGAAAGGCTAGAAATGTCGCTATCGAACACTGGGTGCAATTAGCAGGTAAAAATAAAGCCCGAATTGAACTTCAATCGGCTTTGGATGAGTGCGGAACTAAGAAAGCGTTTTATCAAAAATACCAAATGGCGAGTGCTACGTTGGAAGTAATTCTGGAGCTTATCTCTAACCTGCCTGAGCAACAACTTGTACAGCCAAAAGCACATACCAGCAAATATCAAAAAGTAGACAGAGCTTTCAGCTTTCTTGTTAGTAAGGAACGATCAGGTGAAACTTTCACGATAAAAGAGCTTGCTGAAGCTACAGACTGGACAGTTGAAACGTGCAGAACATACCCAACAAAGCGTTGGCATCAGTATGTGGAGAAGATTGGTATGGATTATTCCAGCTCGGGCTTTGCCTACATGAGTTTGGAAGAGTTCAGGGCCGTTCACAGCCAAAAATTGCAACAAACTACAGATCTATCTTCACGAGGTATTTTGCTTGAGAAAGCAAAGGAATTTGCCTTGCTAGCAGTATCAACCTATAACAATCCTTTTACTCACTATAAAACCTATGGGTTTATAGTGAATGTTGTGATTGCTTACACTTCCTTGTTTCACGCAATTTTCGAGAAAAAAGGGGTGGATTATAGGTATCTTGATGGTTCTGGTAATCCAGTCATGATTGATGGGGATACGAAAGCTTGGGAATTATCAAAATGTTGTCGGTATTACTGGCAAAATACTGGAGCGGCTGAGGTAGCTAATATTGAATTTTTGATTGGGCTAAGAAACAGAATAGAACACCGAAGTCTTCCTGCTTTGGACCTTGCTGTTGCAGGAGAATGCCAATCAGCTCTTTCTAATTTTGAGAACCTTCTGATTAAGGAATTTGGAGACACGCACACGCTATGCGCAAATCTAGCCATTGCAATGCAGTTAACCAGAATTTCTGAGCAGGCTCAAATTGATGCAATGAAGCAGCTACAAAGAGAAAACTACCGTGTTGTTCGGGAATACATGGAAACTTTTAGAAAAGACCTCGATGAAGATGTGTTTCAAAGTCAACACTTCCGATTAAGAGCATTTTTGGTCCCCAAAGTAGGCAATCATGCAAAAAGCTCTGATTTGACTATTGAGTTTGTTAATGTAGAAAAACTGAGTGCTGAGCAGCTCATGAATTATGAACGTGGTATAGCTTTTATTAAGGGAGTTGAGTCTCCATATAAGTTAAAACCAGGCAAGGTGGTCGCTCTTTTAAATGACCATTTCTCTGAGTTCAATATGGCAATGCACACAAAGTGTTGGAAATACTTCACGGCTAGACCGCAGAGCATTGAGGTCTCTTTTAAAGGTGAATATGCAGGCTACGTAGAGGGTTTTGATCATTATCTTTATACAAAAACGTGGGTCGAACACCTTAAGACTGTAATGAATAATAAAACTTTGATCGCAACAATAAAAAGTCATGAAAATCAATAAAATATGAGGAATATATGGTCACTTCGGGTTTAGAAGGCCAATCTACTTTCCTTTTCAAACTACATTCACGCTAAATTGATATATCACCTTTTACAACAGAGTATCGATTATTAATGATTGGTGGTTTTGCAACATATATCCGGCGTCTCAGCCCAGCGGAGAATTGAGACACTTACAATTATTTGGCTTTCAGGGCTAACTAACAACATTAAAACTTAAGGGATACACCATACCCTCGGAGTTGCCGCAGGGCGAATAGACAAATTGCGTGAGTCTCGACATGGATGGCGAGCTAGCTTTCGCAGGTGCAGGGATGCATCCTTCGGAAGCGATAGCAAATTTGTCAATGAGCACAAGGGGCTTTCAACTCCGTTAGGGGCGTCTTGGAGAATCCAAGGAGGATAGGACGAGCAGTCCTCCTTGGTCGGGTGTGGGGTGAAGCCCCACGACTTTGACTTAGATTTAAAAAGTTAACAGTTAAACTAATGCCCAAAACTCAAACGAAGTTTAAAAAATCAAAGCCCTGCGGCACCTGAGCAACCCCCTACACTTGTGGTCTATGTAGATCGAAACGCAGATCTTCACAGATCCCATAATAGGCCGATGGGCCGCCGGCACGTAATACGGGCTCGGCGAGTGCGGTTTGATAAATCCCCTCGGCATTGAGTAAATGCTTGGCAATATGCACGGCCACCACTTCTCCTAACACTAACCAAGTATCGATCTTGTCGCCATTAGCGGCAGTTAACTGGATGCATTGGGACAACTTACATTCAAAATTCACTGGGCTTTCAGCCACTAAATCGGCCTTAACAATGGTGCCAGCTTTAGCCGTGAGTCCGGCAAAACTAAACTCATCTTGACCGCGTGGCAGCATGGCGGAGGTTTGATTCATCTGCTCGGCTAAGCCGCGAGTGGTGAGGTTCCACACAAACTCCCCTGTTTCGACGATATTGGCGACACTGTCTTTCCAGCCTGTGCTGGCAAAGCCGATGATGGGCGGTTTGTAGTTGAAACAATTGAAAAAGCTGTAAGGTGCGAGATTGCGTTGCCCCTCGGCATTCCGTGATGAAATCCAGCCGATCGGTCGAGGCCCCACAATCGCATTTAAAGGATCGTGTGCAAGGCCATGGCCTTTGCTCGGTTCGTAAAAATAGCGGTTATCAGCAGTCATACTTCATCCTTTTGTTATTGCCACAACAATACTGGAGCAATTAATACAGCCATCACAGGTACGCTTTTATAGCCGCTATCTTACCCAAGTTTCGAGCAGCGACCAAAAGTCTGTAGGGCAGCTTAAGTCAGCTCCTTGAACAACATCTGGCTGCAAATTTCAAATCCAACACACTCTTCTGCTAAAGTAATACTTATCAGTGGGCTAAAAAGCCTAACTCTGCTAAATAGCATGCGGCAAATGAAGGAGCGGTGAATGGGCGCGATAAAAGGGGGATGGAAGAGGTTGTTGTTGGTCACAGTGCTGTTAGCGACGGGTTGTGCCAGCGTAGCGCAAATCGATTTTAATGCTCTGTTTGGCACTAGCTCACCGCAAAAACGTGTCGAAAATGCACAGCTGAACGACCAATTTATTCAACAAGCCGAGTTTGTGCACACACAAGTTGAGCCTATTCTCAATAGCCGCTGCGTGGTATGTCATGCCTGTTACGATGCCCCCTGTCAGTTAAAAATGACCTCAAGCGAAGGTATAGAGCGTGGGGCAAGTAAGGAAAAGGTTTACCAAGGCACACGCTTAGTCGCTGCCACACCTAATCGCTTACTTGTCGATGCCTTTACCCCAGAAGCTTGGCGTCAACGCGGGTTTTACCCCATGCTAAACGAGCGCGATCAAACCCCAGAAGCCAATACCCAAGCCTCGGTATTAGCCAGAATGCTCACGCTTAAGCAAATGCATCCCCTGCCCGAAGACAAGATTTTAGATAAGCGTTTTGATTTCAGCCTAGACAGAGTTCAGCAATGCGCCAGCCTAGAGGAAATGGACAAATACGAGCAAAGCCAGCCCCTTGCAGGTATGCCTTATGGCTTGCCAGCACTGAATGCGAATGAACATCAAGTGTTGATGCACTGGCTCGAGCAAGGTGCGCCACTGCCGTTTGCACAAGCGCTTACACCTGAATTTATTGCAGAAATAACCCTCTGGGAGAAGTTTTTAAACGGCGACAGTTTAAAAAGCCAATTAAGTGCACGCTACATCTACGAGCATTTGTTTGCCTTCCATTTATATTTTGAGTCTTTGAATCAGCCGAACACCCAGCCTTTATTCTTCGAGTTAGTGCGTTCTCGGACGCCGCCGGGGCAAGCGCTGGATATTATCGCCTCCCGTCGTCCCTTCGATGATCCTAAGGTGGAGCGAGTCTATTACCGCTTTCGGCCTTATCGGGCAACCATAGTCGATAAAACCCATATCCCCTACGCTTTGAATACCGGCTTGCTGGATAACTGGCAACAATGGTTTATCGATGCGGATTACTCAGTCACTCAACTGCCGAGCTACAAGCCGAGCGTTGCGGCCAATCCCTTTGAAGCTTTTATTCAAATTCCTGCCAGTGCGCGCTATCGATTTATGCTGACCCGCGCCCAAGATACCATTATGGGCTTTATCAAAGGCCCAGTGTGCCGTGGTCAGGTGGCGCTCAATGTCATTAACGATAGATTCTGGGTGTACTTTGTGACTCCAGATTATATGGACGACACTGACTTTAGCGCCTTTTACCATTCCCAACTTGAAAACCTACGTATGCCAGCGGAGGAAGAAAGCACTGCACTCGCCGTAACTTGGGTGAAATATGCCGCCAAACAAGGCAAATATATGCGGGCGCGTAATCAGTTCTTGAACGAGAAATTCAAAAACGGCCAGCACCTCACTATCGACGGACTCTGGGATGGCGACGACACCAATGATAATGCCAGCCTGACAGTGCTACGCCACTTCGACAATGCCACAGTGGTCAAAGGCTTAGTCGGCGAACCGCCCAAAACGGCTTGGATTATCGATTATGCCTTGCTGGAGCGTATCCACTATTTATTGGTCGCGGGTTTCGATGTTTATGGTAACTACGGCCACCAGCTATTAACTCGCTTATACATGGATTTTTTACGGATGGAGGGGGAATCGAATTTCCTGACCCTATTGCCGCAGGAGGAAAGACGCAAGCAGTTGAGTGATTGGTATCAAGGGGCAGGTACTCAGCTCACGGCCTTTATCGCAGGGGATATCAACACCTTTCATCAGCCTACGGGCGTACTCTACTTTAGCGACGATCTAAAGGGCGAGCTGTATCAAAAACTCGGACAGAAGGTTGCTAAGGTTCAACCCAATCGATATTACATAGAAAACAGCAGCTTGCAAATACATAGCAAAGCACTTTTACACACATTAGATCGATTAAAAGGCACACAAGCGACCCTGTTACCTGAACTAACCATGATCATGGTCGAACCTGAAAAAGCGGGTAAAGCTGAGATATTTACCTTAGTTCGCAATAGCGCCCATCGGAATATTTCGAGCCTGTTTAATGAGGCGAGTAACCGCGAACCCGCTAAAGATGATGTCACTTTAGTGCATGGCTTATTGGGTAGTTATCCTGAGGCATTTTGGCGAGTGAAAGAACAAGACTTGCCTAACGTCGTGGCGACAATAGAGAAAATGCAAACTGAAAAAGACTATGAAGCACTGTTAGATATGGTGGGTGTACGCCGTACTGATCCGAAGTTTTGGGCCTTTAGTGACAAACTCAATCAGATCTTTTTCGACAATCACCCGATAGAAAGTGGGTGGCTGGATTACAACCGACTGCAAAATCGTTAATAAAAAGGGGAACGTTAGTGTTCCCCTTCCTTTCAAATCAACCCAGTAAACTTACCAGATCTTAACGCGATCTTCAGGGGCTAAATACAGCTTGTCGCTAGGCTTAACATCGAATGCAGTATACCAAGCATCTAAGTTACGCACGGTCAGCGCGCGATACATGCCGGGGGCATGTCCATCGGTTGCCACCCGAGCACGCAGGGCTTCGTCACGCATCTTAGTGGCCCAGGTTTGCACAAAGCCGATAAAGAAGCGTTGATCACCCGTAAAGCCTCCAATCACTGGCGCATCTTTGCCTTTAAGCGAGGCGTGGTAAGCATCATAAGCGGCGGCTAAACCTGCTACGTCGGCAATGTTTTCACCTAAGGTCAACTTACCATTCACGTGTAAATCAGGGAAAGGCGCATAGGCATCAAACTGCTGCGCTAACGCATCGCCTTGCTTATCAAATTGAGCAAAGTCAGCGGGCGTCCACCAGTTACGCATAGCACCAGTCGAGTCAAAGGCCGCACCATTGTTATCAAAACTATGGCTGATTTCATGGCCAATCACAGCGCCAATCGCGCCATAGTTGTAAGCGGCATCGGCCTTAGCATCGAAGAATGGCGGTTGCAAAATACCCGCTGGGAAGTTAAGCGCATTCTGCACGGGCAAATTCACCGCATTCACCACTTGCGGCGTCATCCACCACTCGCCTTTATCCATTGGTTTGCCAATCTTGGCTAACTGATGGCTGTACTCCACTTTTTCGCCATTGATGGCATTGGCGTAGGCATTGGTCGCAGTCACTGCATAGCTGTCGTAATTGCGCCATTTGTCGGGATAACCCACGCCCACCGCCATCGTTGCCACTTTTGCTAGGGCTTCTTTCTTGGTTGAAGGGTCCATCCAATCGAGTTTTTCCACTCGCTGACCGAAGGCGGTCACTATGTTATCCACCATAGTGCTGACTTCTGCTTTGGCCGAAGCAGGGAAATATTGCTCGGCATAGGCATGGCCTACGGCATCACCTAAATATTGGTCGAGTGCTGCTAAGGCACGTTTATCGCGGCTGCGCTGCTCTGGCGTGCCAGAAAGCTTAGTGCCATTAAAAGCAAACGAAGCGTTGTCGATAGCCGATGGCAACACATCAGCATGGCTGTTGATATGGTGGAACACGAGCCAATCTTTCCATGCTTCTAAAGGCTCTGAGGCCACAAGCGCAGAAAGTCCCGTAATCGCCGTTGCATGGTAGGCCGCAAATTTAGGCTGATTGCCCAGTTGCGCCGCCGCTAGAAAGGCAGTCCAATCGATGCCCGGTGCTTTGGCATCAAAGTCAGCACGGCTCCATACACCCGAAGACTGAGTAAAATCTTCGCTTGCTTCACGGCTGGCGTGGGCTGCGGCAATCTTGTTTTCAAGGGCGAAAATACGATCGGCACGGACAGCGGCATCGCTCACACCCGCATCTTTGAGCAAGGTTTCAATGTAAGCGCGGTAAGCGGTGCGAATGTCGACCATTTTAGGATCGGCAGACAGGTAATATTCACGCTCAGGTAAGCCTAAACCGCCCTGTAAAAAGTAAGGTAAGACTTCGCCCGGCGTGGCTAAACCTTGGGTGACGAAGATCCCAAATAGGTTTTCGGTATAAAAGTCAGTCGCGTTGAGAGGGTCGACATCGGCGCGCAGATTTCCGCCTAACGCCGCAGATAAATCCTGCTTGCTCGCAATGGCCTCATAACGGGCAATATCCGCCTCGGCAGGCTTCATTCCTGCGGCATCAATAGCGGCGGTATCTGTGTAAGCCTTGTAGAAATCGGCGATACGCGCTTCGTCGCTTCCCGCCGTATGTTGCGCTTTCACCAGATCGGCAATCAAACTGGTTTTATGCTTTTCGGTTGCTTCAAAGGCAACGAGGAAAGCGCCAGTGCTGGAGCGATCGGCTGGGATCATCGTCGTTTTCATCCATTCGCCATTGGCGTAGGTATAAAAATCATCCCCTGGTTTTACCGTTGGCGTCATAGCCGCGACATTAATGCCAATCGGCATTTGAGCCGCAACGTCTTGACTTTTTAGCGCGTTTTCGCTGGTTTTTACGGTGTTTTCTGTGGTGTTATCACTGCAAGCAGTGAGCCCAGCCAGTACTGAAGTTGATAGTAATAGCACGGGAATAAGACGGTCCGACATGAATGACTCCTCTCTTTTTTATTATTGTATTTATCTTGTGATGATTAGGTTTGGCAGTGTAACTGGCACTGAATGAAGAAGTAAAACAAAGCCAATTTTTATGATAGAAAGTTAATGCAAACAATTTGAGCCAGACGCTTAAACACGCAGCTTAGTATCATCACGACCGCGCTCAACTGCAGGCACAAAAAAGCCGACACTATGTCGGCTTAATCAAGTCTGGCTAATGACTGCTCTATAATTTGATCTGAGTGTACTGAGTCCACGCAAGTACTTGTCCCATCTGAGGAATGATCCATACTGCCGTGTGCTCATTTTGATAAACACGATAATAAAATAAATCTTCATCACGGATATCATGCTTACGAATTTCACGGTAGAACTGCATAGCAGAATGGCTGACTTCATCCGGTTTTGTCAGTTCTTTTTGTAACACTTTAACGTGAAAAACATCGACTTTAAGGTCATCAATTGTGGTCTGGTACTGCTCAAACTCACCGCGGATAGTGTATTTAATCGGCGTCGTTAAACAATCTTGATCTGTAATACAGGAGGTTGAATAAAACTTACCCTTATTTTGCCCTTCATAGACCAGAGACATACTGAGATCGTTACGAACTAAGAGTTCGCCCGCGACGGGAAAATAAATATCCGCATGGTAATTATGCTCAAGTAGCTCACCCATTCCTTTATCATCCGCAGGGAGGACAATACGGTTATAGCGAATGCGCTGCTCCATTATTTGGCTCAGCGGAATGAACTCCGCCATATTTAATCCTGCGGGTTTTGCATCTATCGCCGTGACATTGATGATGCCGTGACCACTGCAGGCATCGGCGTCCAGCTCAGGGCAAATCGCCATCGAATAATTTTTGCCATCTGTTGAGGTAAACGCACTGAAGTAATTAAGGTTATTGATGTGATTTCCCTCTGGCGCTAAATGTTTTTGCCACCATGAAGGATGTAAACGATCCTCATCACCAATATAGAAGGTTCGTGCCGTCCCCAGCGTGCCACCAATATTGAGGCTGATATATTTATCGGCATGCCATTTAGCCACCTGTTTAACCACCGCATGATGGTCGCTCACATACCAAACGATTGCCAAGATAGCGCACAAGAGGGCAATACCAGCAACTTTAGTCCAAACCGACACCCCCACTAAGGCATCACGAATTGCATTCGCATCATTGATCGCCAGCATCTTTACATGGGATTGTTCAGAGATATGCAATTGATAACCGCGGCGTGCCACGGTTTTAAGCTGCACTTCGGTATAGGGTTCGAGCTTTTTACGTAAGGTACTGATGCATTGTGTTAAAGAGGTAGGAGCAACCACCCTTTCAGGCCAGCCGACCTGCAGCAATTCTTCCTTAGTAAAAATGGCATTCGTGGATGATAACAGCAGCACTAATAAGGCCGTTTCGGAAAAAGTCAGGCTGATGGTTGTCCCATTCACATGATCGACTAATTCCTTAGCCTGTTCATCTAACATTAAATAAGATGTGATTTTATGCATGTTAAACGCCTGAAAGATCAGCCAATACTGATAAAGTTTGATTACACTAACAACATGCAATCATCATGTGACATTGTTTCTTTCCAAGAAAACGATGATATGCAATCACCAAGTCAAGATGGTTAATTTTACCTTTTAACAACATATAAGAGTGTGACTCTATACTCAGTTTAGTCATTGTTTAATAAGTACAAAGTTAGACTAATACAGAGGTCGCTAAACTAGATTTCTTGGTATTTAAAGATCCAAGAACAACACAAAAGTAATGCACCAATCCAGCCACCCAGCAAACCATACATTAAGGGTAAGCCCAGCCCAGTTTGAGCAAGCAGAGTGAGACTACTTTTAGCCGCGAGTGTATCCGAGGGAGTCGCGAGTAAATTTAAAGCACGGAACAGATCAGTGGGGTTCAACAAAATCAGTAGATTGAATACAGTACGATTAAACATCTCACTCATTCCAACCACAGCACTGAGTAAAATCAGATCATAAACCAGCACAAGCACAAACCATAAAATGAGTAATATCCCCAGTGCCTTAGCTTTTTCTCGCACACACAAACTAATCCAATAACCCAAGAGCACGAACACTAATGACAGCAAAATACTGCTCATAATCAAATGGCTAAACCCGATCGCTATGGATAACTGGGCCTGAGTATCGCCCAGTGATATCAGTATTAATCCTGTTAAACCAAAGCCCAAAATGCAGGCAATGGTCATCACGCAGGCATGGCCTAAAAACTTGCCGCACACCAGATGCCAACGTGCTAATGGATAGGTCAGCAGTAACAGCAGAGTGCCGGATTCTTTTTCACCAACAAAGCTGTCATAACTCAATAAAATCGCACCTAAAGGGAGCATAAATACCGATAAAGTGACTAACCCAGAGAGGATCTGGGCAGGCTCAAATACCACTAAGTTGCCGGACACAGCGCTGCCCATAAAACTCACACACAGAGATAGCAGCAACAAGATTCCCGCCATCATCCATAACCAACGATTACGTAAATTATCCTTAAACTCTTTGGCGGCTATGGTGCTCACTATGCTCAGAGCACTTAAACTATGGTGCAAAACCTCGGAACGGTTCATAGGACTGATTCCAAATTAATCGCCTGATTTATATCTGTTATATTAATAGTCTTTGTGGGCATTGTTGGCGACTGAAGGGGGCAAAGACTTTCCATGTAATGATGAAACACACTCTGCAAACTAGGAGGTTCAATAGAAAAATCCCCCGCGGGCACTTTTTGTAATAAGTGATTTAACACGGCTGACTTTTGTTCCTGTGGCACGGCTAGTATGAGTCCCTGCCCCGCATTTGCCTTAACACATGCCGCTAAAATGGGATCTGCTAGCAATGCTTGCCTTTGAGTATTAGATAGAAAATGCAACAAGATATGATTTGGCAACTGAGTCGCTGCCCTCAGGGAGGTTAAGCTTCCCGAAGCTAACATTCGTCCTCTACCTAAGATCAAAGCGCGATCCATCTGATCTTGTACTAATCCCAACTCATGGGTACTGATAATAATGGCGCAGCCCTGCGCCCTGAGCTGAGCGATTTTTTGATACAGGAAAGCCGATGCCAAGGGATCTAAGCCAACTGTCGGTTCATCGAGTAACAGTACCTTAGGCTCAGCCAATATCGCCTGCGCGAGCCCAAGACGTTGCCGCATCCCCTTAGAAAAAGTACTCAAACGCTTATCTTTAGCAGCCTCTAAACCAAATTCATAAAGTAATTCATGCACTTTAGGCAAGGCAATGCCCTTAAGCTTAGCAAAATATCGCAGCAGCTCATTGGCGGTCATATTGTCATAAAAACTCACATTTTCAGGTAAATAGCCTAAGGACAAACTCTGTCTGGCATTCATACTTCCGACACTATGACCTTGAACTTGGAGCAGACCACTTGTGGGGGTAAGTAATCCCAAAATAAGCTTGAGTAACGTAGATTTACCCGCACCATTATGCCCAAGGAGTGCGATCACTTGACCCGCTAATACCTCAAAACTCACATCATCCAGTGCCTTAAACTTGCCATAGCATTTACTGATATTTGTCGCTTTAACAACCACATCTGCACTCGCTATAGGCTTACTTACTGAGCAGGTCAAAGTTTGATGATTCATCGCGAACCTCCATCAATCAGTACGTGCGCGCCACTTTGCATTAGTGGAAAACTATCACTTATACCGCTCGTCACTTGGGGCTGAAATTGGCGTTCCACCCAACGTAGTAGTAAAACAACGGGGCTTTCCATCAACAGTTTGGCTTCAGGATAAAGCCAAAACAGTTTATCTAAACTGTCATTCGGCCTATGGACAATATCCCCTAATCCATCGCCATTCAGATCCCAACCTTGATATTCCGACCAGTAATTCCCCTGCCCCTGATAACTCCATTCAAGTTGAGTTTCTCCGACATATTTGACTTGGGTTTGATTGGCCATAATACGATTATGCCAAAGGCGATTTTCCTCTCCGCCCATGGCCATACTGATCCCGGTATCGCTGTGGCTAAACTCGTTATCTTGAATACGGTTATGTTGAGCGGCGTAAATAAAAATACCTTTCCCCTCATTGCCAAGCTCCACAGTGCCCTTAGGGTTATGGATTTGACTCGCAACATTGGCTTGCACATGGGATGCCTCAGTAATGTTGAGTAAAATGCCAAAGTCCCGCGCCTGAGTCACACGGTTGTGGTGCAGGTAAATATGGGTTGAATTCATTAGGGCATAACCGCCATCGACGGCAATCGCTTGGTTTTGCCACGCTTCGTCGGCTTGGGTATACATATAGTGAATGCCATATTGCAGCTTAGTGAATTGATTTTCATAAATGCGGCTGTGGGTCACGGACTCTAAATACACACCATCACGGACAAAAATCAGCTGATTTCGGTCAATTTGTGGCGAATTAACATGCTTAAGATAAATGCCATCACCCCGATCAAGCACATGAATGGCACCGTTGCCACTAATACTATTGTCCGTGATGGTGGGCGAGTTTAGCTGTTCGCCATAAATACCAAAACCATCACCCACCAAGCGGTTTCCCTTAATCAGCACATTATCCGCCCCTTTTTTGAGTAAAATGGCGGCATCACGGTAATACAGATCCCGTCCCCAGTGGCGGATATTGAGCCCCTCAATACTCACCTGAGGCGCCTCAATGACCAACGCACTGCCTTGGCGCAGTGCATCTAATGTCGCGCCCATTTCCCCCTTTAGCGAAATGGATTTCGTCACCTTAAAGGAGCCTTCATACACCCCAGTGGCTAGCACTAAGGTGTCACCTACTTGGGCTTTGTTAAGGGCAAGGGTGAGTGAATCTGTATCTGTTACCCGAATGAGTGCTGCCCAACTAGCAAAAGAGGCAAAACACAGCAGCCCAATCAGCAATAGACGCAGCTTCATCATCACAACCTTATTTATCACCCGCGAGCAGTTCTAGGGTGATGTCATCAAATCTCAGCACTCGGCCACCGTATTCCTTAGCAAAGGCTTCGGCGGCAGCTTTGGTACTAAAAGGGGCAACGGCAGGTCCCATCACAGCTTTCTTAGTCGTACCGTAAACATAGAAGGCATTTTGAGCATCAATAAAGGCGCCATCGTCAGGTTGTTCCCAATCGGTCGTGCCCGCGTCATGCACCATCATGTAATCAATTTGTCTTTTATTTTCAGGCTGTAATGCAAAGTTGAACATATCGCGAGCCGAACAAAACTTAGGTACCGATTTCTCAGCCTTGAGGTGCACTTGCCCTTTAGGTCCGGGATATTTAGTGATCACCATGCCACATAAATGACAACGGTCATGCTCGTGGATCATCTCGGCTTTATGAACATGGTCTGTGGCCTCGCTTTTATTACAGCCAAATAGCAAGGGCACTAACAGCAACAATGCATAGTATTTCTTCATCCTATTTATCCTTTTATTAAAATATCAACGCCTCGCCAGATTCCTTGCAGGGACAGATCTTTACGGCGAGGGTTGATAGAACGGGTTTCATCTTTCATTCATTTTGCTTTGTGCTTTTGCAATCGCATTATCGATTGCTTCACGGTTGATACTGTCCCCATTGTGTTTGAGCAGGAGCTGCCAATGGTCAATGGCCTTTTGGTTACGAGCATGCAAGTAAGCATCTGCCGCGAGTAACATATGGGTTTGAGGCTCAAAGGGAGAGAGTGCTAATGCTTTGGCAATCACCTCTTGGGTTTCAGGTGTCATTTGCCGAAGCTCACGGTAATAAAGCGCGTTAGCTTTTGCCCCTAACACTTCGGCATCTTCTCCCCCTATTTCGAGTAATTTATCTAAGGTCAGCACCGCATCTGAGTACAAACCTCCCGCATTGTAAGCCTGAGCTAATGACATAAGTGCCAAGGTGTTTTGCGGCTCACTCTGAGCCCAACGACTGGCTTTGGTGATCTCAGCCACCACTAAATAATCAATATTTTCATCAATCCGACCTTGATCCCAATCTCTAAAACGGCCTGTTTGACTGTAGATAGCAAGGGTCAGCAGCACTAGGACGATTCCCATCGCAAAGGGCACCTTGCTCGACATGTTTGGCAACTGTGCGATTCCCATGACTAGGTTTAGACGCATGTGCTGCCAGTAAATGTAAGCAATAAACAACAGTAAACTGATGCCAATGCCTAGTCCTAAGCTCACCATTCCAGTCTCCATTTCACTCTCCAAACAACTCGTTTTAGGAGCCTGATTAACCGTGTGCAGGCATCATCTTTTTATTTTTCATCTCTTTCATTTCGCTGGGTTTCTCAATATTTTTCAGTTCAATTTCAAAGATAAGTGCTGACTCTGGAGGGATAATACCTACGGCTTCAGTGCCATAGGCAAGGCTTGCTGGTACCACAAAACGGTATTTAGACCCCACAGGCATCAACTTTAATCCCTCTTCCCAAGCGGGGATCACCGACATTAATGCAAAGCGAGTGGGCTCTTTACGTCCAACCGTATTTTCAAACTCAGTCCCATCGATAAGAGTGCCAACATATTCCACTGTGACCACATCTTCTGGATTGGGTTTATGACCTTTACCTTGGGTTAAGACTTCATATTGAAGACCAGAGGCGGTGACTTTAACGCCAGACTTTTTTTGATTTTCAGCAAGATATGCCGCACTTGCCTTTTTAGTTTCTGCCATTTGTTTTTCAGCAACGACAGTTCTTGCGGCATTGAGTTGTTCTGCTCTTTGGTTCAGGTAGGTCAGCACTTCTTCGTCGGTTAATTGCTGTTTATCTTTAAGCGCATCCACAAAACCTTGCACGACTAAGTCGACATTCACCTCTGAACCCAATTCAACTTGGTTGTAGACTTGACCAGAAATGTAATTACCAATAGAAGCGCCAATGCTGTAAGAGGTTTTATCTGCATCGGTTTTCAAACTTGTGCCAGCAAAACTGGCTACCGAAACAAATAATGCGGCGCAGGTCGCCACTGTGATGCTTTTGGGGATAAAAGAAGTTGGCATACGTGTTTTCATTTTATGTTCTCTACAATGTTAACCCTGTGGGTTTCGCCTTTTGGCCCTGCAAACCAAACCGATAAAACATCGGTCCTGTGTGTTACTAAGGTTTTTCTGTTACTCGACCTGACATACGCCAGCCATAAATACCATCGGCCATATGACGCACACCTGTGTAACCTAGCTTCATGGTTTCTCTCGCCGCCATATTGCTGCTAGTGCAAAGGCGGTTAGCGCAGTAAAACACCATGACTGCATCTTTATTCTTTGGAAGTAACTCTCTCCAATTCTGAACATTGAAAAAAACTGCTCCGGGGATAAAACCTTCTGCCCATATCTCCAGTGTATTTACGTCGAAAAAATAAACGCCTTGCTTGCCGACTAAGGTTTCCGCTTCCATCATCGAAATGGGATTTAATTGGATTTCGTTATAGGGCACTTCAGACATTTCTGAGCCACCACCGGCGATGACTGGCATCGCAGTCACGCCTAAGGCCAACACCATCAATATTCGGCTTACACTTTGACGAAGCATGTTATGCATAATTAGGCTCTCATATTCCCCGACACCCAAAGGTGTCGGGGATAACTAGGACTCAAGTTAAACTATATTTTCTTCGCACTCAGCGCATTACTATCAATAATGGCTTGGGCTTGGGTCACATAGGTCAAGGCGGCATCTAAGCGTTTTTGTGAGTAACGCGCACCATGAACACCCCATGAACCATCGGCTTTAATCAGCTTGAGGACATCTTGAGCTTTATCGGTCAACAACAGCACTTGTGTCTTATCTTCTACCGATAACTTCGCCATATTGGGCGACTTATCGATGCTAATAAGGGCTTTTTCTACTTTGGCATAGGTTTCTTTCACTGGTTTTTGCCACTTCTGAACTTTGCCGTAGATTTGCTGTTGATCTTTAAAGTGCAGACCCTCACCCAACTTAGATTGGAATTGGCTATGGCAACCTTTGTTATCCACTACATCGTGATCAGAAGCGGAAGTACGAGCACAGGTCCACATGAGATCGAGGTAGTTATGGCCATTTTCGTCCTTCGCCACAGTCCAGCCCTTAGTGGATGAGTCGCGAGACTTACCTTCAGGTGGGTTAAGCGTCTTACGCAATGGATCGACATCGATTTTCCACATGTGCGACTTACGAACGTTGTCGAAACCGGCCATATCAGGGAACTGGATCGCGGTGAAGTTTTCACAACTACCCATGTTTGGCATGTGACAGCTTTGACAAGTTTGTTTACTGTGGGTCTTGGTATTACTCGCAATTTCAGCCTGTGCCGTATGGCAATCGGTACATTCTTTGATGAGTTTTGGTTTAGTAATACCGGATTTCCAATCACCATCAGTCACTTCGTGTGGATCATGACAGGTAGAACAACGCATACCCTTATCGTAGTGAGATGAGGCAAACATTTGCGAACCTTCTGTACCACAAGATGGGCACGAAGATTTCATCTTCACGTTAAAGGCATATTCCAGTTTTTCTTTACCCTGTGGGGTTTGCGCAAGTTCTTCTACGAAGTTAAAACGCTGGTGACAACGCTCACAGTTAGAAGGCATACCACCACCGATACCGCCGTCTAAATGACCACCTGCGCCATGACACTCTTCACAGGTAATACCGAGTGACACTGTATGTTTTTGTAGCTCTTTAGGATTACCAAGGGCTGCAAAAAACTCATCTTTAGTTTTAAAATCAAACTTAAAGGTGTGGCACATTTCGCAATAGGAACTCGCAGGTTGGAATAAGAATTCCTTCTCGTATTTAGCACCATAGGAGCTCATACCCCACTGGTGTGAACCACTCGCGCCAAAATCTTCCATTTTAGTTGGAAATTCAGGAATAACTTTCTGAATTTTCTTCGCCATTTCAGGGGTTAACCATTCAGCCCAACCACGGGAGAATTGGTTACCACCGGCGACCATAGTGCCAGTACCATCTTTGAGTAAACCGTCTTTCACATGGAAAGTACCGCGTACTAAGTAGCTATCGATAAAGCCGTATTTGGTTCTTGGTGTTCCCACCGTCGCATAAATTGCATCAGGGGTAATGCCGTCTGGCAGGATAGAAGTATCCTTAGTGCCATACATGGTTTTGTTTAAATCGTTATCGACTTCGGGATGACTCCCCGGGAAACGTAAGGTTTTTGAATGGCGTGAACGTTTCCACTTTTCATATTGTGGACCGTGGCACTCACCACATTTTTCAGGACCAACAAACTTATTTGGGAAATCCAAAATCGACTTGGCACCGAGTCGATATTGCAATGCCATAGGGCGATTGCCCTCTTGATGTTGGCTATATTTTTGGCTATCACCACCGTGTAAGTATTCTTCACCACGGTCACTGACCTTATAGGTTCCTTTTAAACGACCTTGCTCGGCATATTTAAATACCGGATGATTTTCAAAAAGAAAATCAAACAACTCTTTTTCCTGAACAATATAATCCTGCAGTGTTCTTACACCACGGGATTCTAGTGTTAGATCGGGATTAGCCATAATTCCCTGAGCTTCCGCACTCTGTTGTTTATTACCATAGCCAGGCTTTACCTCGCCCGGTTTAGCATCGGATGCTATTCCGGCCACACTGACGATAGTACCTAAACAAAACAGCACGCTGAGTGCTATTTTGGATTTCCATCGTTTCATCATTCACTCCTAATTATCATTAGTTTTTTATTTTCTACTGAACCTAACTGCTCACTGAACGACATAAACAATTGACCAGTTACAGCATGGTGGAGGCAAAAAACCATTAAAAATCAGAGCTAGAGCACACTAAATTCCCGCTGATAAATCAAGATGAATAAAATCAATTAAAACAAATTAAATACAATAACTTACAAAATTAATGTCATTTATTTTTTTAGAAGTTAAAAAGCACATTTCAGTTATAAAAAAAACTAAAAAATTCATTTTACTTTTCAAAAAACATCAAGCGTAAAAAGGAATGATTTAATAACGGATAAGATCACATTATTAAATACAAAACTCGACTAATCTTAAAATCAACAGTGATTAAAGCTTGTGATTAAACTGACTTTTCCCAATAAGGTCTTATATTTAAATTTAAAATCACAAGAAAATAACTCAAGTTTCTGAGCGAATTTAATAAAAATCAGCATGTGAAAATAACACGGGTAAAATAGCCAACTGTAAACACTATATTACCGCGACCACATTATTCTAAGGCATAATAAATGACAACTATGCTTCCAGAAATTGGACATATATTACTGATCATCAGTAGCGTATTGGCATTATTTTCTGCAGCACTGACCTTAATCGGTGTTAAGCAGAATAATGCTTATCTAGTGGGATTAAGCCCTACACTCTTTAGAGCCATATTTACCTCAGTATTTGTTTCACTTCTTTGCTTAATTTATTGCTTTATGACTGATGATTTTTCTGTTGCTTATGTCGCAAACCACTCGAATAGCCAATTAGCATTGGGTTATAAAGTGGCCGCAGTTTGGGGCAGCCACGAAGGGTCAATGCTGTTTTGGATATTTGCGATTGCCCTTTGGGGGGCGATCATCAGTTATCGCATAAAGATGGCGGATTGCACTCAAGATAAGGCCAGCGATAAATACCAAGACGCCCTATATTTTGCGAGGCTGTTGGCCATTTTGGCATTAGTGATCCTTGGTTTTAACTTATTTTTACTCTTTACCTCTAATCCCTTTGCCCGCTTATTACCTAACATTCCGATTGAAGGGCGAGATCTTAACCCCATTTTGCAAGACATAGGACTCATACTGCATCCGCCCATGCTCTTTCTTGGTTATGTTGGCCTCACAGTTTGCTTTGCCGCAGCGTTAGCATCACTGCTCGGTGGTGGTTTTAATACTCGTCAAATTAACTATTTACGACCTTGGGTATTATTAGCGTGGGTGTTTCTAACGGGCGGAAATGCCTTTGGATCTTGGTGGGCCTATAACGAACTGGGTTGGGGTGGTTGGTGGTTTTGGGATCCGGTAGAAAATGCCTCCTTTATTCCTTGGCTTGTGGCAACAGCATTAGTGCATTCCCTCATTCTCACTCAACGTACTCATGGCTTTAAACTCACGACTTTACTGCTGTGCTTATTGGCATTCTCACTCAGTTTACTCGGCAGCTTTTTGGTGCGTTCCGGCATAGTGCAATCGGTACATGCCTTTGCCGCCGATCCGACCCGTGGCATGTCAATCCTCTGCTTATTAGTGATTTTTGTTGGGGCTGCGTTACTCATTTTTGCACTCAAAGCCCACCATTTAAAACAGGATGTGACTTTCGCGCTTTTCAGTAAGGAAACACTGTTACTGCTCGGGATCGTTATCTTAGTCGTAGCAGCGTTTTCCGTATTACTCGGTACATTTTACCCTTTGATCTATGAGCTACTCGATTTAGGTACACTTTCAGTGGGTGCCCCTTATTTCAACGCTATATTTGTCCCCCTCACTTTCTTGCTTGTCCTGTTAATGGGCATTGCGCCCTTAGTGCAATGGCAAATAGTGCAATGGCAAATAGCGCAATGGCAAATAGTGCAATGGCAAAATGCCTCAAAGACTCGTATTACTTTCCTGCTCATTCCTAGCCTAGTGATATTAGCCGTCGCAGGCTGGGTAAGCTTACAGGCCGCCTCGGGCAGTAGCTTATTTTTACTCCTTGGCACTGCCGCAGCACTTTGGTTGCTGGTGTGTTTATTGCTCACAATATTGGCAGCCTCGGGATTGGGTAGACGAGTATATACCCGTCAATTAACCCAAAACCGCAGTGAGCACGACTTAAATCCTCCCGTTAAATTATCAAAACAAGGGTTTATAGCCATGCTATTCGCCCACTTTGGGGTGGCTATCACTATTATTGGTGCAACATCCGTCTCCTTTTTTGAACAGGAAGCCCTACTGCGAATGGGGCCTGGTCAAGGTAAGCCTTTAGCGAGTTATGTCTTAGTTTATGAAAGCACTGAGAATGTTGAAACGAGTAGCTTTACCGCCATTCAGGCCAATATCAGTATCCGCGATGGTGCGAATGATGAAGTGATCCTCGGTTACGTTAGGCCGCAACGCCAAACCTTTAAAAGCAATGGGATGGAAATGTCCCACGCGGGTATCGATCATGGATTCTGGCGGGATATTTATGTGTCTATGGGGCTGCAATTAAGTGACAGCGAATACCTTATCCGCATCAGCTATAAACCCCTTGCGAGTTGGATCTGGCTGGGCGCCCTATTTATGATGCTAGGTGGAGCGATTGCCGCTTGGCCTACTCGCCATTTTAGCTACCAAGCTGATTTAACAACCTTAGGTAACCTATCCCATCACAAACCACAGGAGACACTTGCCTAATGAATCCAATATTGCGCTTTTTAGTCTTACTGCTCCCTATCACCTTATGTGGAATAGGGATCCCATGCTTATCCGTTGCGCAAGCTCAGCCCATATCAAGCCTTTCCTACCAGCAACAGGCAATAGATATCAGTAAAGTGCTGCGTTGCCCTATGGCGACGAATCAAAGCCTATTTGAATCACAGGCGCCAATCGCCCACGAGCTCAAAGCACAAATATTCTCGATGCTGGAACAGGGGCAAAACCAAGATGAGATTATCGATTTTATGGTGCAACGCTATGGTCAAAAAATCCGTTATCAACCTGAATTTAAAGCCTCCACCTTCGCACTTTGGTTTGGGCCACTGCTGTTATTAGTGCTTGGTGTTGGGTTGTGTCTCGCATTGGTAACCCGTAGAAAAACACAAACGACTATTTAAAAGTAAAGGATAACCAGATGAAATTACACTATTTTCCCTTTGTTCTACTCGTGTGTTTGGGTCTGTTTTCTAATAGCAGCTCAGCCCACTCACTAGACAATAAACTCTACAGTACGGGAGAGCCCCTCCCTAAGCCCCTTGTGATGACTGGTTTTATAGAAATGCAGCACGCACGCGGCGTACCAGAAGTTCCCTTTATTGATGAATCAGGACAAACCCAAACCCTAAAACAGCACCAAGGAAAATTGGTTTTAGTTAATCTTTGGGCAACCTGGTGCGCCCCCTGTTTAAGGGAAATTCCAGAACTCCAAAAGCTTAAGCAGCAGTATCAAGGGAAAAATATCGCCATCATTCCAATCTCTATCGATGAAGAATCTAAAGATGTACGCCCTTTTCTTAACCAACATGGCTTTAGCGGCTATGCCACTTGGCTTGACCCGGAGCAAAACATAGAACAAATCATTCCCGCGAATGTCGTACCCGCCAGTTATATTTTTGATGCTAAAGGTAATCTTGTCGGTTTTGTGCGGGGATATCTCGATTGGGCTGATAAAGACGTTGGCCCTTATCTTGATCAACTGATTGCAAAATACGGCCAATAATCACCAAGTAACACAGACTCACAATATATTTCTCCATTCGGTCATCCGCCAAAATTTACCGAAACCCGCTGCCGCCTATTTGGCTGCGGGTATTTTTATCTCTGCCCCATCTTTGTATTCTGCGACGCATTTCTTTAAAATTGCCGCCAAACTCTTTATTTCAAGGCAAATCAGATGAAACTCACCCGCTTAACTCAACCTATTTATGACTACTTATATCGTGATATCAGTGAGTTTCGTAGCACCTTCGACTTGCCCGTTAATGATGTTGATTCTTTAGATGACAAGGCCGACACCTTACATACTTCACTGATTATTGAGGAGTTAACTGAACTTGCCGAAGCCGATAGCCGTATCGAACAGGCCGATGCCATAGTCGATTCTGTATACGTGTTAATGGGCCGTCTAGTGCACTTAGGCGCGCAAGCAATGACGGACAGACTCGAAATCAGTTACCTGATTGACTTGTTGCTTTGCGTGGCTCAAAACCGTGAAATCGACTTTATTAGCTGCTGGGATGAAGTCCACTCGAGCAATATGAGTAAAGTGTGCCGTAACGAGCAAGAACTTGCCGAGACCATTGCCTTCTATGCCAAGCAAGGTGTTGAAATTGTCGGTAGTCAGCAAGGTGATTTCATCATAGCCAAATGCGCTAAAGATGTGGAAATGGCAGGTAAAGTGGTTCGCCAAGGTAAGGTACTAAAATCGGTTTACTACCGCCCAGCGGATCTGACCACACTGGTTAAAGCCTAACCACGGCAGGCCTAGGATAGCACTTAACTAAGTGCGTCCTAGGATGTGTTGAACAAGGCTAAAACGGCAGAACTCAGTCCGATGTATCACTCTTACGATATTCTAAAATATCCCCAGGCTGGCACGACAGGTACTCACAAATACTCGCCAGTGTTTCAAAACGCACGCCTTTCACCTTGCCACGTTTTAGCAGGGATAAATTCGCTTCGGTAATGCCAACCGCTTTGGCAAGCTCCTTAGAACTCACCTTCCGTATCGCCATCATGACGTCTAAATTAACGATAATGTCCAAAATTACACAAACTCTTTGTTTTCTGCCTCAAAATCTCGGGCAGCTTTAAGCAAATAAACAATCAGCAACATCAATAAAATCGTAGTGATATTGCCAAAATCGAGCGCCAAGTCGATACGGGTATCCTCAAAAAGCGACTTGTGATAGTAACCTACGCCTAAGGTTTGCAGTATCTCTATCACTAAGGCGGCAACCTTAAGCCAAACCAACCACAGATAACAATGCATACTTTCGTCGCTAAAAAACAAGCCGTCTTGATAGTAGGCTAATAATTTTTGCAGCCAATAAACACCCAGTAAAAACGTGATAAACAATGGACTTAACATTAACAGCAACAGGGTTTGACTCGCATCAGGCGATACCCATAGCGCTTGTAACAATCCATTATTCGATCCAAAACGTATCTCATCATGGACTAAGTAGCTATAACCCAGATACACCACCACAATCGTAGCGGCTAACAAAATCACCCACCGGAAAAATGCACTGATTTTTATTAACTTTTCTATGTTTTTATTCATCACTCAATCCTAGATTTAATTCAATCCCAGCGCTCTCTAACCTTGGCTAGTATACTCGTTCGGTAAAATATATTGCAAAGAAATATAATTTTATTGTTTTACGATAATTAATTTTCGTATTAACATGATGTCACTTCTAACAACTCAAGGTTACAACAATGCGATTATCCTCCTTCACAAGCCAGTTATGCAGTGCTGCTATTGCCGCTATGCTACTCGCAAGCTGTTCAGCCTCAACCACTGAGCAAAAAGCCAATACGGATAGGCTTAACAGCCAGCAAGCCCAAGTGCCGCTCATTCCCATCGAAGATTTTTTCAATGAGCAAAATATTCACCATTTAAAAATGTCCGCCGACGGTAAATGGTTAGCCTTCACAAAGGAATACCAAGGTGCGAGCAATATTTATGTAATGGCGGATAAAAGCGATCTTGCAAGTGCGACACTCTTAACGCAGTCCATTGAACCCATTAAAGAATTTGAATGGTCATCAAACAGTAACGAACTCTTTTTTATGAAAGATAAAGGGGGGAATGAAAACACCCAAATTTTTAAACTCAGCTTTGAAACTCCCCAAGGCAAAATAGCGCCAAAAGAGCAGCAACTGACGCACAATGACAAGGTGAAATACAGCGTCATGGAACAGCCTAAGGATAACCCTGATCAGCTGGTTGTGATGGCGAACCACGATGAATCGAGTCGGATGGATATCTATTGGCTCAACACCCATGATGGCAAGCTAACGCCTATTTTTGAAAACCACTTAAACTTGGTGCAAATGAAGTTTAATAAACAAGGGCATCCCGTTATTGGCAGTAGCACTAATCTAGATAACAGCTATAGCCTCTACACACTCATTGATGGCACTTGGCGTAAAATAATCCACACAGCTAAGGGTGAAAGCATTGATATCTTAAAAGTAAACGATGCGAAAAAACTCGCCTATATCAGTGCCAACATTGGGGAGCGGGATAAACAACAACTGCTCAAAGTTGATCTTATGACGGGAAAATATGAAACCTTACATAAAGATCCTAACGATGAAGCGGATGTTTATCAGGTATTGTTTAACGATGCTGGTGAACCTTTAGCCATTTCCTATTACGGCGGGCGCTTAAGAACCTATCCACTTGATACTGAGTTTGCTAAGCACTGGGATGTGATCAATAAGCATTTTAATCAAGATGTTGAAATAACCATTACCGAACGTAACGAGAAAAATAATCTCTGGCAGATCAACGTCGCGAGCGATAGGGCATCGAGCTTAGATTACCAATACAATGCCATTAATGGTGATATCCACTTACTCGCGGATATTCCTCCAAGTATACAACCAGAACTGCTATCACCAAGACAATCCCTAGTCTATACCGCAAGGGATGGTGTAAAAATTCAGGCTTATTTGACATTACCAAAGGGAAACCAGCGCAATTTACCCACCATCATTCTGCCCCATGGCGGCCCTTGGGCTCGGGACTACTGGGCGCTAGACTCGGGTTACTTCCATGCGATTGCTCAGTTCTATGCAAATCGTGGTTATGCCGTGTTACAGCCAAACTTTCGCGCATCGACAGGATTTGGCAAACACTTCCTCAACTTAGGCAATAACAATTGGGGCACTGGCAGTATGCAAGATGACCTGACTGATGGTGCAAATTACTTGGTCGAACAAGGGATTGCGGATAAAAATCGCTTGGGGATCTTTGGCGCATCTTACGGTGGTTATGCGGCTTTATCCGGCGCGACTTTTACCCCAGATCTTTACCAAGCCGTGATCGCCTATGTGGGGCCGTCAAGCTTAGTCACGCTAATGGCGTCTTTCCCCGATTACTGGCGCCCCTATTTAGGTCAATGGTTTGAATCAGTGGGAGACCCGTTAATTCCTGAACAAAAACAAGATATGGAGAACCGCTCCCCAATTAATTTTGTCGATAACATAAAAGCACCGCTGATGCTTATCCAAGGAGCGAATGATCCGCGAGTGACTCAAGTTGAATCAGATAATATTGCGAAAAAAATGTACCAAAAATCGTTACCCGTTGAATACTTACTCGCCAAAGATGAAGGTCATGGATTTATCAAACGTGCCAACAAGCTCGCCTCGATAATTGCGACTGAACGTTTCTTTGGTAAGTACTTAGGCGGAAAAGTGGATAATAATGTCAATCCAGCTTTGCTTGAACATCTTAATAGCTTAAATGTTGATATAGAAAAACTGTAACCTTAATAAAGCGTTAGAAGTGCAATACAGATTTTGCCAAGGAAGGCGAAATATCTTAACAGGCTAACGCGGTTAACTGTGGGCCAATAGGCTAATCTATCAAGTATGACTACACCCCAAGAGATAAAAATGAATCCAGCAAAAGTCGTGCGTGCCGAGGTTAAGCAATTGACTGATTTACCAAATATTGGCAAAGCCTGTGCGGCGGATTTACGTTTGCTTGGCATAGATAAGCCTGAGCAGTTGTTAGATAGAAACCCCTACGAGCTGTATCAAACGCTGTGCGACAAAACGGGCCAGAGACACGACCCCTGCATGCTCGATGTGTTTATCTCCATCACTCGTTTTATGGCAGGTGAAGATGCTAAACCTTGGTGGTTTTACACCGATGAGCGCAAAAATACCTTAGAGAAATGAAGCTTTAGCGACTATCTATCTGCCTGTTTATCCAATGGTATCGTTTCGGGCTCTTCCCTTAACCACTCACGCCAAATGGCCACCAGCAGGGCCATCAATACTGGACCAACAAACAAACCGACAAAACCCATGGTTTTTACGCCGCCGATCAGACCGAAAAAAGTCGGTAAGAAAGGCAATTTAATCGGCCCACCGACAAGATTGGGCCGCAGGGTTTTATCAACAATAAACAACTCTATGCTGCCCCAAAGAAACAAACCGACACCCGCCGTCATATCGCCTGTGCCGACAAGATAGAGTGAAATCAAGGTAAACATGGTTGGCGCCCCCCCGGGAACCAAGGCCATAAAGGCGGTTAACACCCCAAAAGCCACGGCCGAAGGTACTCCCGCAATCCAATAGGCAATCCCCAGCACTATGCCCTCACCAATTGCGATAAGCGTCATACCTATCACGGTAGAACTGACTGTTGCAGGCACCACACGGGAAAAACTATGCCAGCGAGCAGGCAGCACTCGCTCACCCACGATATCCAACTGTTTAGCCACTTGCGGACCATCTTTATAGAGGAAAAACAAAGTGATCAGCATAAAAAGTAAGGTCAACAACAACCCTAAAGTATTCCAACCCAATTGCAGCACCCAACGGGAAATGCCACTCAAATTCTGGCCACTAATGGCACTGATAATTTGGCCTAATTCATGGGGTTCACCAATAAACTGCTGCCATTGCAGGGTTAACCATTCGCCCATCCAAGGCAAGTCTTTGATCCACAAGGGCACGGGCGAACCATGTTGGTTAGTAAACACCAACCAATCAACCCAAGTTCTAATCTCTTGTAACGCATAGGAAAATACAAACACCAGCGGAATAATCAGCCCGAGCACAATACAACACAGGGCAATGGTTGCCGCCAACGCCGAGCGACCACCGCATTTTGCCAATAGTTTTTGATAGAGAGGCCAACTTGAAAAACACACAATCAATGCAGCTAAGGCGGGCACTAAAAAATCGATAAAAAAGAATACGCCAGCACACAAGAGCAAAACCAACAAACTACGGCCAATAGCGGCATTACTGAAAATCGGCGTCATAGTGGTACGGCTCCCAAAAACTTAGATGATTAAACAATCGGCTATACGCCACATTGAGCGCGCAAATACACTCTTATAAACGCTAAGCAGACTAACTCAGATTGGTCGATAAATCATCTAATTAGCATGTAATTTCATGGTTATAAATCTATTCTAAGAAACTTTTTTGTAATTTTGGAGTATGCCCAATGCATCAGCTAACACTTGAGGTTCATCCACGACTAAGTTGATCACTGTCAACGACTCAGGCAATTGTCCCATGCCACCATAATAAGTTTGGGGCAGCTTAAAAATCAGCTGCACATTCGCGGTATCACCCCGTCCTATCGTCAAGATTTCTGGTGCATTGATTGCAGTTGAATCACCTACCGATTTCCCCCACCCCATTTGCAGTGGCTGTAAATGAGTCAAAAATGTTCCCAATTTCAGTTCACTTATCTGGGTTAAATCGATCGACATAAAACCCCAGATACCATTATTGATAATGAGCTTACCTTCCCTTTGATACAGGGAGTAATAACGACTGATACGGTAATTGGCAGCAATTAATACCACTGAATACAAGATCAAACCAGAAACGAATACGGCAGCAATATGACTCACATTATCGACTAGTGTGTAACTCACTGTGGCAGCAGCGATTAAACACATTATGATGACTAATGCATGCCAAGGCTGGGCACTGAGCAACTTAAGCGGCGTGATGGATAAAGGGTGGCGACGGGAAAAATAAGGAATAGCGTAATACCAGCTCGCGGGTTCAGTGGCGAGTATTAAACCTAAGGTCAGCTTTTTATCGTCAAGCATTTGATTCTTTGAAAAATCAGTGTTTGATGCACCCTTAATGTTAAATGATCTAAGTTCATTCGCCTCATCACCCTTCTCTTGCTCCACTGTTTCAGCATACTGAGCAATGATCGCTAATCTTGGATCGCCTGAAGCCTTCCTCGCCTGCCACAATCCCTTAATAATACTCACCATCAAGTACAATTCGATGAGCAGCAATATCGCAATAATAGGGAAACGCAGCCAAGCGATAAACTCGAAATACTCTGCAATTTGAGGAGGGTAGCTGAGGCGAGCCATTAGGCTGCTCAAACTTAGAATGACTAATATTTTCCAGCTTTTTTGCGCACCAATTTTGATAATCCAATACCAATAGAGCAGAGGTAACAACATAAAATATAGCGCACTGACGAGTGCCAAGGACAACTGCTCCCTTGTTTGCGTTAACTGTTCTGGCAGTAAATTAAACCCAAGCCAATACACAATAATCATCAAAATGAGAAAATAAATTCGATATTTAGCTGGGCGTCTTAGTCGAAGTTTTAGCATTTAACATCCTTGTCAGTTGATCTAGCCAAGCCTATGCGATAGTGAAAGCCCAAAAAAGTAGCTTGGCTTATCAATAACATAATGGATAAAACCATGAATACAACGCTGGCTTAAAAACGCTCAAAATGAGCATTAGACCATCAAACCTAACGCCAATTGCCTCGTCAGCTCTGCGGCGGGAATCGCCTGACAACCTGTTGCATTTTGGCCGCACCAAAGTGGGCTAAAATCACCAAATCCTTGTTGTTCAGCGGCGCTTCGCAATACTGCGACTGCATTGGAGGCGAGCGGAAAATCCGGTGCTGCATTATTGATGGGGCCAAGCTCTGCCATAAAACGATTCATAATTCCACGGGCGGGTCGACCAGTGAATAAGTTAGTCAGAGCCGTATGCTGCGCTGCCTCACTTTGCAGGGCGGCACGGTGAATATCACTGGTGGTGCATTCGGGACAGAGTAAGTATGCCGTCCCCACTTGCACCGCCGAAGCGCCCATCGCCATAGTGGCGCGCACAGTCTTGGCATCGACTATGCCACCCGCTGCAATAACAGGAATATCAACGGCGGCAATGATTTGCGGCAATAGACTAAAAGTGCCTAATTGCTCGGTTAAATCATCGGATAAAAAATGC
This sequence comes from Shewanella sp. DC2-4, assembly GCF_013248875.1. NCBI lineage: Bacteria > Pseudomonadati > Pseudomonadota > Gammaproteobacteria > Alteromonadales > Shewanellaceae > Shewanella > Shewanella sp. DC2-4. Next base: position 4,276,691 of record NZ_JABRVR010000002.1, read on the forward strand.
CCCCTGTGACCTCCGGCCTCTAAACCCTGCGCAATAATGGCATCCGCACCACGCGCTTCAAGCCATAGGGCTTCTTCTACAGTTGTCGCTGTCGAAATGATTTTTGAACCCCAAGACTTTATCTCCAGCAACAAATCTTCATTCGGTAAGCCAAAATGAAAACTCACCACCTCAGGTTTAAATTTAGCTAACACTTCAGCCTGGGTGCTGGTATATGGCGCGCGTTGTGCCCCCACGGTTTGGCTATCAGAATTGACACCCAACTCAGAAAAATAAGGCGCGAGTTGATTAAGCCATGCGGCTTGTTTCGCTGCTTGCGGTTCAGGTTCGTGATGACAAAAGAAGTTTACATTGATGGGCTTAGTCGTCTGGGTGCGAATATGTGCCAAGGCGGTATCTAAGGCTTCGAGGGATAACATGGCGCAGGGCAAAGATCCCAACGCACCCGCTTGCGACACAGCTATCGCTAAGGCACTGCCCTGAACACCCGCCATCGGCGCTTGAATAATCGGTAATTCGATTCCAAATAATCGGGTTAACTTGCACGGCATACATCACCTCCTTTGACTTGTTATCACTTGATGCTCAATCCTGATATGGCCCCGCGGCTAAACGCTGGGAGATCCACCACAGATTGCCCACGGGATCCCGCACTCCACCTTGGCGATCGCCATAGGGCATATTCGCCACTTCCATCACTAATTCACCCGCAGCGGAGAGTGCCTGAGCTACCGTTTTATCGGCATTTTCCACATATAAATAATAGGATGCGGGCATAGGCGGAAAAGCTTCACTCGCCTCACTCAACATAAATAAACAGTCGCCGATTTGCATCTGTGCATTAGCTATTTTGCCATCAGCCCGACGGGAAATATGTAGCGCTTTAGCATCAAAGGCTTGCTGTAAAAAAACCACTAAACTATCGGCATCAGCGATCATCATATACGGGCTAACCCGTGCAAATCCTGACGGAATAAACATAACGATTCCTTGTTACCTAAGCATGAAATTGATCATAAAAAACCACTATAAGCCAATGACTATAGACTAAGCACTATGGCAAAAACCAGCTGTGGCAATTAAGCCTTAAGCGTGAAATGTAAACTTAAGCATTCAGTGAACAAGTCAAAGCGTAAAGCCTGCTAATGTAAGACGACCCTACAATTTCAACCACTCTGCTGCCCATCATAAAAGTGCCATAACACTTCATGGCACTGGTTATTAAGAATAAATCAGCTTTATTTAGCATCGACTTAGCAACTATGGATCATTCATCTATGCTTAATCTATTGTTAACTTAACATGATGATCCTATGCACTTTACTGCATTCTTCGCTTACTCCCTCAGGATTTGCCTCACCTTAATCCTCTATATTTTCGCCTTTGCAGTGCAGGCAACTTGGTATCCCGCCGATGTGGTTGCTGATGGCAAAAAAACGGCATACACACCACTCACTCAAGCCAAAAAAGCATGGCGGATCTGCGCCTTACTTCCCCATGGTAAAGACCAATATTGGTGGGGCGTCGCCTTTGGGTTATCGCAGGAAGCCGAGCGCCAAGGTGTAACTCTCGGCATTTATGATGCTGGAGGATATGACAATATTGAGCAACAAAAACAACAACTCTATGATTGCCAAGCCCTCAAAGCTCAAGCCTATATTATTGCTGCAAATACGGCTGACGGACTGATTGCGGATATCGAACAACTCTCTGCTGCGGGCATTCCTGTTATTGATTTAGTGAATGGTATCGCGACCGACAAACTCACGAGTCGCTCCTTAGTCAGCTTTGAAGATATGTCTGCGGCAGCGATTGAGTATATTGCATCGCAGCAACGAGACCCTGTCGATAAAGCGCCTGCGAAACTTAAAGTTGCTTGGTTTCCAGGGCCTAAGGACGCCTCTTGGGTTATGGCAGCAGAACAAGGATTTAGGCGGGCGGCAGCCAAACAAGAGTTCGACACAATTGAAGGAGGGTTTGGCACTACGGAGTTATTTATTCAAGCTGATTTAGTGCGAAAAGTGCTTACTAAACAAAGTGTAGATTATGTGATCGCCAATGCAGTTGCCGCCACTTTCGCGGCGCGCTATTTAGACGGGCGTAGGAATAAAACGGGAAAAGTCATCGCATTCTACTCGAATGCACAGACCATAGAATTAGTGCAGAAAAAACAGCTACTCGCGACGGTCAGCGACTCACCAGTATTGCAGGCTCGAATTGCCATCGATCTCGCAATACGCGCACTCGAAGGTGTGCCTTATCCCCACAGAGTGAGCCCAGTTATCAAGGTCATCTCCCAAGACAACATCCACCAGATTGATTTAGAACAAATATTAGCGCCACAGAATCAGTGGATGATCCATCAGGATCTTCCACAACAAAAATGATGCTCACTAAACTAAATAATCGGCGCCCAGCCCAACAAATAATGCGAGTCCAGCCCAATTGTTATTGAGAAACGCTTTAAAACAAGGGGCTCGTTCGCGATCAAAGATCAGCATTTGCTGGTAAGTACTAAAGCCGACAAAAGTCAGTAAACCTAGGCCATAGAGTAAACCACGATCGGCGCTCCAACCGGCGGCGATAAAACAAGCCAGCGCAGCAAGCTGAAATAAACCTATGATTTGGCGGTCATATTTACCGAACAAAATTGCAGTGGATTTAATGCCCACCTTTAAATCATCATCCCTATCGACCATGGCATACATGGTATCGTAGGCGACAGTCCAAAACCAATTGGCCGCAAATAACCACCAAGCCTCGATGGGTACTTCACCCGTCTGCGCGGCGTAAGCCATAGGGATAGACCAACTCCACACCACGCCTAGAAACATCTGCGGCATATTGGTGATGCGTTTAGTGAAGGGATAAATGATAGTGAGGATAATACCAACAACGGATAATTTAACCACTAATCCATTGAGTAATAAGACTAAACCAAAAGCAGATAAACCTAAAACGACGAACAGTATCAAGGCTTCTTTCGTGCTGATTTCGCCACTGGCCAGCGGCCGAGATTTAGTGCGTTCCACAAAAGAGTCGAGATCGCGGTCGGCATAGTCGTTAATAATGCAGCCACAGGCACGCATGATCACCACGCCAATAATAAAGATGATCAATACCTTAAGATCGGGCATACCACCCGCTGCTAACATCAGCGCCATCAAGCATGGCCACATCAGCAATAGCGTACCTATGGGACGGTCGATTCGAGTAAGACGGGAATACACATCCCACTTCTGCTTTAAATTCATTAACTAGGTACTCCCAATACCCTCAAGTTTCCACTCGGTTTCAGGATTAGCATCATATACCCATGCTTCTCCCGATGCGAATTTACGCCCTAAAAGCGTGTCATAAAAAGCTGACATTCATCGCGTTCAGGGCAGGTATTAAAGCGCCTCTAACCGAGCGTAAGCCACCACTAACCACTTGCTGCCAAAGTCAGTAAAGCTGACTTGCACGCGCCCTTGGGCGCCGCTGCCCTCAAAGTTGGTCACTTTACCTTCACCAAATTTAGGGTGATTGACTCGTTGGCCGACGTTAAAACCGGTATCGTTTGTGGCAGCCGATTTTGGGGCGCTAAAACGATTATTCGCCATCGGCGTTGAAACCTGCGCCTTAAGACGGATTTCATCCACATATTGCGGCGGGATCTCTTTGATAAAACGCGACGGCCGAGCGTAATCTTCGCGGCCATAAATGCGCCGCGATTCCGCATAGGTAATGTAGAGTTTTTCCATGGCGCGGGTCATGCCCACATAGCAGAGACGGCGTTCTTCATCGAGTCTATCGCCCTCTTCGAGCGCCATTTTACTCGGGAAGATCCCTTCTTCGACACCCGCCATGAACACCATAGTGAACTCTAGCCCTTTGGCAGAATGCAGTGTCATTAGCTGCACCGCATCGGTAAAGGCATCGGCTTGGCCTTCACCTGCTTCGAGCGCCGCGTGGGATAGGAAACCGTTAAGTTCGCCCATGTCCTCCAGCTCTTCTGGCAGCTCAAAAGTACGTGCCGCCGTGACGAGTTCTTCTAAGTTTTCGATTCTGGCGTGGGCTTTTTCACCCTTTTCGGCTTCATACATGGCCTTAAGGCCCGACGCTTGGATCACTGTATCGGCCATGCGATACAGCACCATATCTTGGGTGTCTTCACGCAGTGTCATGATTAAGTCCATGAAACCACGCACAGAATTTGCTGCGCGACCCGCAAGCACTTTCTCGTCGAGCAAACGCACACTCGCCTGCCACAGGGTTAACTCATGCTGGCGCGCCGTGGAGCGCAAAATATCTAAAGTGCGATCGCCAATGCCACGGGGCGGCGTATTCACTACACGCTCAAACGCCGCATCGTCGTCTTTGTTATTAATCAGCCGTAGGTAACCCATGGCATCTTTAATTTCTTGGCGTTCGAAGAAGCGTAAACCGCCGTAGATGCGATAGGCTAACCCTTTGTGTAATAAGGCTTCTTCCAATACCCGCGACTGAGCGTTAGAACGATATAAAATCGCACAATCACTGAGGTTGCCGCCCTTTTCGTGCCAATCATTAATTCGACCGACAATAAAGCGCGCCTCGTCCATTTCATTAAAGGCGCAATAGAGCGAAATCGGATCGCCATCGGCTTCATCCGTCCACAACTCTTTGCCCATACGTTCTGGGTTATTGGCGATTAAGGCGTTGGACGCTTTAAGGATATTGCCCTTCGAGCGATAGTTTTGCTCGAGGCGAATCGTGGTCGCACTCGGGAAATCTTTTAAGAATCGGTGTAGGTTTTCAACCTGAGCACCGCGCCAACCGTAAATCGATTGGTCGTCATCACCCACTATCATCACATTGGCAGTTTGACCGGCAAGCACGCGGATCCACGCATATTGGATCGCGTTGGTATCTTGGAACTCGTCCACCAAAATATGTTTGAATCTGTCTTGATAATGGGCCAACAAGTGCGGCTTATTGAGCCATAACTCATGGGCACGTAATAGGATTTCGGCAAAATCGACTAAACCAGCGCGGTCACAAGACTCTTGGTAAACCTGATAGATTTTTAGCAGATTCTGCTCAAGCGGAAAACCGCCCGCATCGATATGTTTAGGGCGTAATCCTTGGTCTTTTTTACCATTGATATAACCCTGAGCTTGGCGTGGAGGATATTGTTTCTCATCCAAATTCAAGCTTTTAAGAATACGTTTGATCAAGCGCACTTGATCGTCAGAATCGAGGATTTGGAAACTTTGCGGTAAACCCGCATCTTGGAAGTGAGTGCGCAACAAGCGATGCGCCAAGCCGTGGAAAGTGCCAATCCACATGCGGCCCATATTGGTGCCAGCGACTTTTTCAACTCGCTCGCGCATCTCAGCCGCAGCTTTATTGGTAAACGTCACCGCAAGAATCGAGTAAGGACTCTGCTGTTCAACCTGCATCAGCCACGCAATGCGGTGGGTCAACACCCGAGTTTTACCACTGCCCGCGCCCGCCAACACTAACATGCTAGATTGCGGTGCCGCGACAGCCTCGCGCTGCTTATCATTCAGGCCGTCTAGTAAAGAAGATACGTCCATTCTCGCCTCCAAAAAATCGAGGGGGCATTATAACAGAAGAAAACCCGCCTGCGCGTTTGATCCACTAGACAAGGGCCACAAGACGAATGACAAGTTGCCGCACCTTGCTTTGCGCTTGTGTTGTAATGACGACATTGATTAAGCACTGTCATTCCCACAATGCTTGTGGGCGGGAATCCAGCTTTTCGGTAACAGATCTTTGTTTTTAGGGTAGGAATTGAGCAAATGCAAGGCTGTATTAATTATTCATAAAGAGGGTGTTCATCATTCTGTTTCAGCGATTAAGCACTGTCATTCCAGTGACACGCCATTAACTCATCCCTGAGGGCTCGACGACGGCATCCATGCCGTCAACGGTCACTTCCATGACAGTGCTTAATCCTATTAACCTTTGAGTATCTCTGTCAGCCAAAGATAAAAGGCGAAAAAGCAACTAACCCTTATCTTTGTTCCCGCTTGTATAACTAAATCATAGCGGATTGCAATAACAAGACTGGGGCGGCAATCTCAACAGACATATCTATTGAAGCTTGGATTCCAAAAGTAACCAATATAGTTGCTATTATGGAAAACATGCCTATCCAATCTTTAATTTGTAAACATTAAGCGTCTTGATTAAGGCTAATTGAGTTTTTTGACATTGTTTTTTATTACCTCTAAGTCCTTTTCGGTCATTTCATGAAAAAAATCACTTTTTTTATCCATTTCAGAACAGCTTATTGTTGTGGCCGGATTTTCAAAGTCGCCAGTTATCTAAGTTGATAAAGATAGTGTTCCTGTACAAGCAGAAACAATTGAGCTTATATGTTGCTGCAGTAATTTTGCTTGCTCGGCTTTCTTGTTTGCAAGTTCTTCACTGCAACCAGTAATAGCAATTGTCAGAGGGATGGCTGTTAACAGAATGAACATACGCGGTTTCATAATATTCCTTGTACTGCGCCTTTGACTTTAATGCCTAAGGGGAGTTTTCCCCGTACTTATAGTTAAACCCAAACAAAGATACGAGTAGGTTTAAACTTTTAGGGCAAAATTAATATATGACAGTAAGTTATCACTGCTATCGCATCACGTTCAATACATTGTTACACCAAGAAAGCGAGAAGATGTTTACCGTTTCTATCTTTGGCTCACTAAATTTTGGCGGTATAAAATCAAATCATTATTTACCGACTATGAAGCATGGTGAAACAGGAGATCCACAACTCTTTATTGCTGTTAATGGTAATCAGATAACTCAACAATCAAAGGAATACGCCATACCCTCGGAGTTGCCGCAGGGCGAAATGACAAATTGCGTGAGTCTCGGCATGGATGGCGAGCTAGCTTTCGCAGGTGCAGGGACGCATCCTTCGGAAGCGATAGCAAATTTGGCAATGAGCACAAGGGGCTTTCAACTCCGTTAGGGGCGTCTTGGCTGATTGTTTATAAATAGGAAGGAGGATAGGACGAGCAGTCCTCCTTGGTCGACTTTTGATTAAAACATCAGGGGGTGAAGCCCCACGACTTTGACTTTGATTAAATAATTCAAACAAGAGTTGGGACAAAATCCCGCTTGCCAAAAACCTACACGAGATTACGAATTTCAACAGATAGATCAGCAGCGGAGCTCTGCCCCAAACCCCTTCTCGATGAGAATAACTTTAGGTAGCGGCGGATCGCGGTTAGAATACTCACCCTGTTTTTCTTGGTTACTTTTTCGGAAACAATAATGTCCCATTCAGCGCTTAATTCTTTTGATGATTTTTACCAGCTTTTGGCTGACAGCTTGGCGAAGAATAGTCTGATCAAACTATTGTTGAGTAAGTACCGAGGGGCAGATAAAAGCTTGCAGCGCATTACGATTCGGCCGATTAGTTTGCAAAATGAACCTGTGCTGTCGTTTGTGTATCAGCATCAGACGAATCACATCACAAAAAACCTGAGTTATGACGAAGGCTTAGCCAGCATAAAACTGTTACTCGGTAGCGATTTTAAGAGTGCCCACTTAGCTACGGCGCAGGCAGAAGTTCAGCTTGAGATCAGCAAAAAAGGCAAAGTCCAAATCAGCACACATAACGTTAAACAAGCTGTCGCGGCGCCATTAGAACATGACCGTGAGAAAAAGCGTTTTGTGGATATTGAACGTCCCTTCCTGGCCAAGCTAGGGGTGACGGACAGCCAACATAATCTTATCCCTGCGATGTCGCGCAAATGGAAGCAAATCAATAAGTTTATTGAGGTTTTTAGCCAAGCGCTCGAAGCCTCACCCCACAAGAATGACCAACCGATCAATGTGGTCGATTTTGGGTCTGGCAAAGGCTATCTCACCTTTGCAATCCATGATTACCTTCGCCATAGCCTTCACAATGATGCGCAGGTGACTGGGGTGGAATTACGCCAAGCCTTGGCCGATTTATGTAATGAAACGGCGGCAACGCTCGATCATCAAGGATTGTCGTTTGTCTGCGGCGATGTGAGAACCCATGCGCCTAAGCAAACCGATGTGATGATCGCCCTGCACGCCTGCGATATCGCCACTGACTATGCGATTCATTATGGTATTCGCGCCAATGCCGACATCATCATGTGCTCGCCTTGCTGCCATAAACAAATTCGACCGCAGATGCACAGCCCAGAATTGTTTAAACCTATGCTGCAATATGGGGTGCACATGGGCCAACAGGCTGAAATGGTGACGGATTCATTACGTGCGCTATTTTTGGAAGCCAACGGTTATGCGACTAAGGTGTTTGAATTTATCAGCCTAGAACATACCAATAAAAATAAGATGATTTTGGCCGTTAAAAAGCCACAAAATAATCAGAAAGACAGCGCCGCAATCCTCGCGCAAATTGCTGACATCAAAGCCTATTACGGGATCAAGGAACATTGCTTAGAAACCTTGCTCGCGCAAACCCAAGCCGATTAACGGCCGGCGGTTTGCCAGTAAAGCATTAAAACTTTGCGCTCATGACAATCCCGTTGAAATTGAGGCAATCTTTAATTCTTTGCTGCTGCACCGCGCTAAGGGTATCGATATCGTGGAAGGCAAACTCTGAATGTTCGTGGCTTAAGTGGATCGGCAATGGCTCACCTTCTGCCACATTTTTTGCCACCTCAGGCCCATCAGGCAACAACAGTTCACAACGAAAGATAAAAGCTTGGGATTGATAGGCACTGTGATAATACACGCCGCTCAAATAGTTAACCCGCACACTTAACCCCAATTCCTCTTGGCATTCGCGCACTAAAGCCTCGTGAATCGTTTCACCGGGCTCGAGTGCGCCGCCGGGCAAGCCCCAAGCAAAGTTACCGTAATTGGCCTTAAGCAACAGCACTTGTCCCTGCGCATTAGTGATAACCGCGTGGCTGCTCAATCTAAAGGTATCGTTAAAGGCCACTCAGTTATCCTTGCATTTCTGTTCGGTACGTATTTGAGATATCACACAAAATCACTTCGCCGCAAAGGTATTACAACTGGCGAGATTACCCGAATCAAACCCTGTCTTAAACCATTTCACCCGCTGCGCCGAACTGCCGTGGGTAAAAGCATCGGGCTGTACGGCGCGACCCGCCATCTTTTGCAGACGATCGTCACCCACAGCACTGGCGGCGGCAATACCTTCCGCTAAATCGCCCGCTTCAAGTAAGTTAAGTTGTTGATTGACATAATGCCCCCAAATACCTGCGTAGCAATCTGCTTGTAATTCAAGCGCGACACTCAATTGATTCGCCTGCACTTTACTGCCAGATTGCTGGGCTTGGCGCACCTTAGTGCTAGTGCCCAGCAGGTTTTGCACATGGTGGCCTACCTCGTGGGCAATCACATAGGCAAAGGCAAAATCACCGGGCGCGCCTAAGGTTTTAAGCTCATCAAGAAAGCTAAGATCGATATACACCTTGCTATCGGCGGGGCAATAGAAAGGCCCAGACTGCGCCTGTCCCATACCGCAGCCAGTGGAGGTCATATTGCGATAAAGCACTAACTTCGGCTCTCGATATTGCCCTTTGAGTAACTGGCCCCAAACGGTTTCTGTGGTGCCTAAAATGGCCGCCACAAACTGGGCATTCTCATCCTGTACCGCGGTCGTTGAGCTAGATTGGGATTGGCTAAGATGAGCTTGAGTATTCGGGTCGAGTGACAGACCACCGGTAAAATACTGAAAAGCAATATAAATGCCGCCGATGAGCAACACCACACGACCAAGTTTAGTTCTCAGCAAAAAGGGCAAGAACCTGAGTAACAAGGCACTCGGCACACCCGCAGATGCCATTTGCTGGCCGCGTCTGTCTTCGATATTGGAGCTTCTATCAGTGTCACGCCAGCGCATCGCATTCCTTCACTCTGTAGTTAAAACTTTCATTAAACCGCTATTAAAGTCGCTTAGATGCAAAACTCTGATTTCGTATTTGCACTCTAGCGCCTAGTGATTAAGAGTCTAGTGATTATTTCGCTTGTGTATCGCTTGTGGGCGCGTCTTTTAGTGAGCGTAAAAACAACCCTAAACCACCAAAGGCCAAAACGAGGATCACGATAAGTTCAAAGGCCGACATGGATTTAAAGTGGAATTGAATCGAGCTGATCACGCCCACAACCAAGGCCGTAAGCGAACCTAAACTCAACAGCCAAGCTAACTTACTCTTAGCGTCAAAAAACACCATCACAATGCCGATAATAAACGGTAGCATCACCATGCCTGTGGTAATCGACATACCTTGCCCAAAGGCATTCACTCGATATAAGCCATAGCCCAGTCCAAAACTAGAGCTCACCTGTATTGCATTGAACAATAAATAAAATCCGCCACACATCATGGCAAGACCCATAAAAAATTGTCCCGTCCCGCCCTGTGTTCCGCCCGCACCTTTCATAGATATCCTTTCTACATTAACGATTTTTGAGTGGCTTGTTCTATGGCCATTTTCAGCCGTTGATTTTCTTCTACTACTTTTACTTTTGCATACTGATAACGGCTTTTATCCGCCTCAGCAACACAGCGCTGTTTATCTCGCATAGGCTCATAAGATTCAACACAGGTTCTTGCACCACAGACTCATTCGGTGCATGCAGATGTCTGCACAGTAAAGAACAAGAGCAGCATAATCAAAGGGAATTTCACCATCAAGCACGCCTCAGTGAATGACAAAAATAACACACCTTATTCATAGGTAACGCCCATATTGCCAATCACACATTTTTGCTAAGTGATATCAAGCTTATTCAGGCCCCATGTTGACATAAATTACGCGAAGGCCAACACTCAATGATGAATTTTTATACGCATGAACGACGACACTAAAGTGGATTAAATACACAGTGGCTAAAATAAGGATGCTGCAACGATTCCAATATAAGCCCTACCGTTAACATTAAGGAATGCCTTTGAATACGCTATTAATAGGAAAAGGTGAACAACAGGTTCACTTAAATCTTAAGTATGCCAATCGCCATGGGTTAATTGCCGGTGCCACAGGGACAGGCAAAACCGTGTCGCTGATGAGTATTGCCGAAGGTTTTTCACGCCAAGGCGTGCCGGTTTTTATCACAGACGTTAAAGGCGATATCTCGGGTCTAGCGATGGCGGGTACCCCAAGTGAAAAGCTATTACAAAGGGCAACTCAAATTGGCATTGAGGATTATCACAACGAAGCCAACCCTGTGGTGTTATGGGATTTAGCGGGCGTTCAAGGCCACCCGCTGCGTACCACCATCAGCGAAATGGGCCCAACCTTACTCGGCCGAATTTTAGAATTGAATGACACCCAGAGCGGTATTTTAGACATAGTCTTTCAACTAGCGGACGACCAAGGGTTATTACTGCTCGACTTAGATGATCTGCGGGCCATGCTGGCCTTAGTTGCCGAGGAACGCAAAGAAATCTCCGCCAAATATGGTTTAATCAGCGCCCAATCCCTCGCAGCAATTCAACGCTCGGTACTAGGATTAGAGCGCGATGGTGGCAAAGACTTTTTTGGTGAACCCGCGTTACAGCTTGAAGATTTAATGCGCACTAATTTGCAAGGACGCGGCATTATTAATTTATTAGCAGCAAACAAACTGATTTTAACTCCCCGTTTATATTCAAGTTTTTTACTATGGCTACTCTCAGAATTATTTGAGAATCTGCCCGAAGTCGGCGATCCCGAAAAACCTAAGCTAGTGTTTTTTATCGATGAGGCGCATTTACTCTTTGAGGGTTGCCCACCGAGTCTATTAAAACGCGTCGAACAGATCATGCGCCTAATTCGCTCAAAAGGCGTAGGCGTTTATTTTTGCTCGCAATTTCCTGATGATGTCCCAAGCGAAATTCTCGGACAATTAGGTAATCGTATTCAACATGCCCTGCGAGCTTACACGCCAAGGGATCAAAAGGCCGTTAAAACCGCCGCCGAAACCTTTGTGCCTAACCCCAAACTGGTTGTTAGCGACGTCATATCCCAGCTCGCTGTAGGTGAAGCCTTAGTGTCTATGTTAGCCGACAAAGGCGTGCCAACTATGGTCGAGCGCGCGCTCATCGCACCGCCACGTTGCCGCATGGGACCCGCCACAAGTGAGGAGTTACAACAAGTCCGCGCCCAAAGCCCGATTGGAGGTAAATACGATCAGTTAATCAACCGCGAATCGGCCTACGAACGCCTTAACCAAAGACGAGTTGGTAACGCCACCAGCGACACCACATCCACAGCAAGTGATGTGCAAACGGGCCAAAAAGCTGAGGAACAAGGTTGGTTCAGTGAACTTATTTTTGGTAATAAGCGCCGCCAAGGGTTAGCTGAAACCTTGTCAAAACAAGCGGCACGCACGGTTGGAAGCCAATTAGGTAAACAAATTTTGCGCGGTATATTAGGTGGCATGTTAGGTAAATCGAGCCGACGTTAGGCATATGGTACTTAGTTAAGCCTCCAATTAGGGCCCACTAAAACCACAAACAATGACGAAAATAGAGGTAATGTGTCCTTGTTCGCATATTTCTTATACAGGTTAACGCTAGCATTAGCATTAATTATTCTAAGTGATAGATGGATCATGGTACGGAATTCGGTGATAAGATTATTTTGCTGTAATCGCTCATTGAGGCAAATAAATTCACAGATAATTATCAATGATTTTAGATATTTGTAATTTAAAATGTTGTAATTCGAGATAAAAATTTCGCTTCAATCAGGACGTCATGGAATAGGTTCAATTAAGTACGGCTTACATGATTAGCCTGATGAATAACCAAAGAGTACATGGAGTTTTATATGAGTAAAGAGCAAAAAAACCGTAAAGAATCGAAGAAACAACCGCTGATGTCTCCTAAAGAGAAAAGAGCAGCAAAACATGCGAAAAACGCAACTAAAGGTTTCTTAGATAACACTAAATAGTGTCTTGTTATTAGGAGGTTTGTCCTCTAATAACACAAATAGGGTTAACTTAGGTTAGCCCTTTTTATTGCCCGCTTCATTGAACCAACCAAGTTTTACCTCACAATACAACCTTGCTCAAAACAGTCTCAGATCTCAGTTTTGTGATACAAAAGTAGCAGCTATCGACTATAGCCTAATTGACCTTTTCCAGGTTTTATGTAGTTATATTGAGCTGATTACGGTATTTACCGCTCGAAAGACCCTACATAACACTATAAAAAATAAGGATATTTCATAATGAAAATCAAAAAACGTTTTGTCGCCGTCGGCGCAGCAGTGACTCTCACACTCAGTGCTGCCGCTATGGCTGCTGCCCCCGCCTTTATCAACATTCTCACAGGCGGCACCAGTGGTGTGTATTACCCTATTGGCGTTGCGCTGTCGCAACTCTACGGCACAGGAATCGAAGGTTCTAAAACCTCAGTTCAAGCAACTAAAGCCTCAGTAGAAAACCTCAATTTATTGCAAGCGGGTCGTGGTGAATTAGCGTTCGCTTTAGGTGATTCAGTCGCAGCAGCATATCAAGGTGATATTGATGCAGGCTTTAAAACGCCGCTGGATAAAATCCGAGTACTTGCCTCGGCTTATCCTAACTACATTCAAATCGTCGCCAATAAAGAGTCTGGCATTAAAACCTTGGCCGATTTAAAGGGAAAACGCATCTCAGTGGGTGCCCCTAAATCAGGGACAGAACTCAATGCCAGATCGATTTTCAAGGCTGCGGGATTAAGTTACGAAGACATGGGGAAAGTCGAGTTTTTACCCTATGCCGAATCCGTTGAGCTAATCAAAAATCGTCAATTGGACGCCACGTTACAATCTTCCGGTCTCGGCATGGCTGCTATCCGTGACTTAGCTGCGACTATGGCAATCAACTTTGTTGAAATTCCAGAAGATGTGATCGCTAAGATTAACAATCCCGCCTATCAACATGGCGTGATCCCAGCATCGACCTATGAAGGCCAAACCACCGACGTTTCTACCGTCGCCATTCAAAATTTACTGGTGACTCAAAGCGGTGTATCGGATGATTTAGCCTATCAGATGACAAAACTCATGTTCGAGCACTTAGACCGACTAGGTAACGCGCACTCCGCCGCGAAGACCATCAGCGTAGATAAAGCGACGAAAAATCTGCCAATACCACTGCACCCAGGTGCAGAACGTTATTACAAAGAAGTTGGTGCACTCTAAGTTTTACTGATATCTGTGCATCCTATTCCAAACTAAGCAATTGAGATGCCGTTAAATAACGGCATCTCGTTTATATCATCTCTGTAGTCTAATGCTGTGAGGCATAATATGAGTGATCCCCAACAAGGTCTCAGCGCAAATACTGGCGATTGGCCCAAGGCTCTATTTTATACAGCCTTAATTTTTTCTATTTTTCAAATCATCACTGCCGCTTTTCATCCCGTCTCGACTCAAGTACTGCGTGCCACCCATGTGGGCTTTTTACTGTTAGTGGTTTTTTTAAGTTATCCCGCTAGAGGAAAATCTCAGCCTTGGCAGCCACTCGCTTGGCTACTCGGTCTAGCTGGCATGGCCACAGCGGCTTATCAGTGGTATTTCGAAGCCGACTTAATTCAACGTTCGGGCGATCTGACCGATGCGGATATAGTGATAGGTATCACTTTGATCGTATTAGTGTTTGAAGCAGCGCGCCGAGTCATGGGCTGGGCACTACCTATCATCTGTAGCATCTTTTTGATGTATGGCTTATTTGGCCAATATTTACCCGGTGACTTAATGCACCGCGGCTATGGATTCGATCAGATCATCAATCAATTAGCCTTCGGTACCGAAGGGTTATACGGCACACCAACCTATGTGTCGGCGACATATATATTCCTGTTTATTCTCTTCGGCTCCTTTTTAGAACAAGCCGGAATGATCCGTTTATTTACCGACTTTGCCATGGGATTATTTGGCCACAAGCTCGGCGGTCCAGCAAAAGTTGCGGTAGTGTCATCGGCATTGATGGGGACGATTACAGGATCAGGTGTTGCCAACGTGGTCACAACGGGCCAATTTACCATTCCACTCATGAAACGATTCGGTTATCGTCCAGCCTTCGCCGGCGGGGTAGAGGCAACATCGAGTATGGGCAGCCAAATCATGCCGCCGATCATGGGCGCAGTGGCCTTTATCATGGCCGAAACCATTAACGTCCCCTTTATCGAGATAGCCAAAGCGGCATTGATCCCTGCGCTACTTTATTTCTGCTCCGTATTTTGGATGGTGCATTTAGAAGCCAAACGCGCCAATCTCTGTGGCCTGCCTAAAGATCAGTGCCCTAATCCATGGGCGGCAATTAAAGAGCGTTGGTATCTCCTTATCCCCTTGTTTATTTTAGTCTACTTGCTGTTTTCGGGTAGAACGCCGCTGTTCTCAGGCATGGTAGGACTCGCCCTCACATCGATAGTAATTTTAGGCTCAGCCATAGTACTGCGGCTTTCCTCAATGGCAATGCGCATTGCCTTTTGGATTGCCCTTGGCATCCTATGCGCTGGCTTCTTCCAACTCGGGATCGGGGTCGTATTTGGGGTTATCGCCTTATTAGTCGCCATTTGTTGGTTTATTAAAGGCGGCAGAGATACTCTCACCATCTGCTTGCATGCACTGGTAGAAGGCGCCCGTCATGCCGTGCCTGTGGGTATCGCCTGTGCTTTAGTCGGTGTGATTATCGGCATAGTGTCACTGACAGGAATTGCCTCGACCTTCGCGAGCTATATTCTTGCCGTTGGCCAAGATAACTTGTTCTTATCACTCGTGTTAACTATGGTCACTTGCCTAGTGCTCGGCATGGGGATCCCCACGATCCCTAACTACATAATTACTAGCTCGATTGCCGCTCCCGCATTACTCGATCTCGGTGTGCCACTGATTGTGTCGCATATGTTTGTATTTTATTTCGGCATCATGGCCGATCTCACGCCTCCCGTTGCCTTAGCCTGTTTTGCCGCAGCGCCAATCGCGAAGGAATCTGGTCTTAAGATCAGCCTTTGGGCAATCCGTATCGCCATTGCAGGTTTTGTGATCCCCTTTATGGCGGTTTACGATCCCGCTTTGATGCTTCAAGGTGATAGCTGGTTAGCTACAGGGTTTGTCTTGCTAAAAGCAACTGTGGGTATTGGTATTTGGGGCGTCATCTTTACCGGATATCTATTACAAAAACTCTACTGGTGGGAACGCGTTATCGGCTTCCTTGCGGGTGCGAGCTTAATTCTTGCTACGCCGTTGAGTGATGAAATTGGCTTTGGGCTCGCGCTGCTATTTATCGTGCAACACAGCTGGCGAGCACGCAAACTCAAACGTCTCGCAGAACAAGGATAAGCTTTTGAGATTATTGGTCGTTAATCAGTCTTTGAAGGTAAACAGATGCTAGGCCTGTGTTTAGGCCTAGCGGGCACACTGTGGGCCCAAGTGCCCACAGACAACTTCACCTTGGCATGGAACCACAGCATAGAAAAAATTCGCTGGGAGGAAGACTATAACGTCACGCCACAAGGATTAGTGTTGGTCGAAGCAAGAGTGAAAGGTACGGGTGCAGGAATGGAAATCCCAGATGATGCCTATCTTAAAAATGGCAGCTGGCATTATCAGCCCAAGCTGCCCATTTTGCCTGTGTTGCGCTTAAGTCGCACGCCCGAAGCAGGGGATTTTGAACTTTGCTTCACTCAAATTTCAGGAAAATTGCAATGCCAAGCCATGAGTCATTGGATTGGCGTACCCAACAAACAAACAGCCGCGGTTGAACTTTGGGGTTGCGGTTCTTCAAATATCACGCCAATTGATGTTCGCTAGGCAAGTTAAGGGATAGTAATCATCTGCTTACTGATAAAAACAATATCCATGCTTTCCTTGGTGTTTCACGCGATACATGGCGGCATCCGCGCGATCACAACTCTCGGCAAAACTATCACCATAGCCAAATATATCAATACCGATACTCAGGCCTACCTCCACTTCACATCCTTCTAGCAGGAATTTATCTCGATAAACATCGAGCAATGATTGTGCGAGTGCCCCTAATGATTCACGATCAAATGACGGCAGTAATATCACAAACTCGTCACCCCCTAACCGTGCGATCTGCGCGAATTCACCGGCGTGAAATACTAAAGTATGCGCAACGTGCATCAACAGGCTGTCACCAAACTTATGGCCGTGACGGTCATTTAACGCTTTAAAACCATCAAGGTCGATAAAAAATAACGCACCGCGAATACCTGGTAGCGAGGATTCATCGAATACTTTGGCAATAGCTTGGCGATTCATTAAGTTGGTGAGTGGATCACTGTGGGCTAAGCGGGCTAAATCTATTTCGTAGCGCTTTTCTTGAGTAATATCGATATGGCTGCCCATCATTCGCAGTGGTGTTCCATCAGCTAAGCGCTCGACAATACGCCCACGATCGGACACCCAGGTTATGCTGCCATCTTTGTGTAGCATTCTGTGAACTGCTTGATAGTAATCGGCTTGACCATTCACATGATCTTCAAAGGCTTTTATCACCCATTCTTTATCTTCTGGGTGTAATTTACTTTTCCAGATATCAACATGGGCAGCAAACTCTTCAGGACTAAACCCGAGCATTTCGCCCCAGCGCATGTTAAATATGGTTAAATTTCCGCTTGGAATATGCTGTTCCCATAGACATAAACCATTACCATCGAGGGCCGCAAAGAGTTTTTCTTCGGCACGATAATTCAACGCTGCTAAATGAGCGTTTTCACTTTTTAGCTGAGCGATCTCAGCCTGAAGTTGCGCAATTAACTCTGCTGCAGTATCCGAAGCCACGACAAATCTCTTTCCATTAAGTGGGAAAATTGAGTCCAGTGTAAATCACCCTATGCCGAAGCAAAATAGTGAAGAGTGCAAGATGAGCCAGAATCATATTGGCTCAATCGAGCTTACACAGACTCTCGCAGTCCTGTCACGCTTAGTCGCGAGTCAGCACTTCGAGCAATTCGATCTCAAAGGTGAGATCAGAATTTGGTTTGATATGAGCACCCACTTGACGCTCGCCATAGGCTAAGTGAGCTGGGACTAACAACTTACGTTTGCCACCGACTTTCATCCCCATAATACCTTGATCCCAGCCTTTAATCACACGGCCAGTACCAATTACACATTGAAACGCCTGACCACGATCATAGGATGAATCGAATTGGGTACCATCCTGCAAAAATCCACGATATTGGGTAGTGATCAGTGCACCTTTTACCGCTTCTTTTCCTTCGCCCACTTGCAGATCGATTACTTCTAATTCAGTCATATCTTCATTCTCTTTTCTTGTTCGCACTTAGGGCGTGATATTCAACTTTGCGCAGGATTTTATCACCGACGAGCGGGCTTGTCGGCGCAATCTAAACATTTCTGCAGCTCGGTTCACTGCTTAATCCTTAATAATAAGGTCATCATGGGCGATAACATCATCACTCGCCCTTTAAATTACTGTCGGTTAGCCCAATATATAAGTCGTATAAACGTTTTATTTTGGAGCTTTGCCATGATTATTGCCTGCCCCCATTGCGATACGTTAAACCGCGTTCCCGATGAGCGTTTAAACCAACAACCCACTTGCGGTAAATGTAAGCTCAGTGTCTTTACGGCTGCGCCAATTGAACTCAATAGCACAAACTTTGCCAACCATGCCAATAAATCAGAGCTCCCCCTAGTCGTTGACTTTTGGGCCAGCTGGTGTGGGCCCTGTAAAAGTTTTGCGCCCATATTTTCTGCAGCAGCTAAGACATGGGAGCCTCAATTTCGCTTCGGTAAAATCAATACTGAAGAACAGCAAGCCCTCGCGGCTCAATTTAATATTCGATCTATTCCAACCTTAATGATTTTTAAACAAGGCCACATACTCGCCCAGCAAGCCGGAGCTTTACCCTCCTCAGCGTTTAACCAATGGTTAAATGCCTATAAATAAGAGGATTGAGCTAAGATACAACCGCTCAGCCGAGCTAATTTGTAAAGGTAACGAAAATTGAAAAAAGCAATGTTCTTACTGGGCGCAGTACTCTTGCTAGTGGTGACAGGATGGGGTTTACAACAACATCTCACAATTGATACTTGTCTCGACAAGGGAGGGACTTGGAACGATGACACTAAGCAATGCATTCGTCCATTCGAACAAGGGATAGCCTTTACTCGCAGTGATCATAATTCTGCCGAGCCTCAGACAGCTTATGTTTATCTTTCCGAGAATTTACAGCAAGCAGAAGTGTTTTTTGCCACAACAGATAAGCCTATTATTTTACAAGCCGTTAATGTCACTGAAGGCGATACCGCTCCCGTATTATATAAAAATGACATTGAACAGATTGATATCATCAACGTAAAAGAAATCTTTTATCTACGTTATCAACATCAAGCAATTTATAGCGCAAATACTTTTAGTCGCAACTTAACCTCAAATTAAGTGCAAAACATAAGCATAGAGTAAGCTTCGAAACACTAAGCCTGACACTAAGCCCAAAAACTCGGTACGACGACTCAGCTAAAAACAAAATCAGTATCCGCCCTATGCTCTTCATAAGGCGAATACTATTCTAGCGACAACGTTAAAACACAAAGTTGCCATGAACTATATCAGTGTTAAATATCCCAGAAGGTATGGGCGATAATACCCAAGACTATCATACTGATAAAGTTGATGATCATACCCACTCGCACCATTTCCGATTGCTTGATATGGCCAGAACCATAAACGATAGCATTGGGCGGTGTCGCCACCGGCAGCATAAAGGCGCAAGAAGCTGCAATACCAATCAGCACAGATAACATCACAGGCGATATGCCTAATGCCTCAGCAATCGCAGCAAATACAGGCACTAACAGTGCAGCGCTGGCGGTGTTACTGGCAAATTCAGTCAACATCACCACAAAAGCAATCACAGCAAAGACGAACAACGACATGTGAGTGCTACCGAAAATATCTGTCATCCAGTGAGCTAAAAATACGCTAGTGCCAGTCGTTTTTAGTACTGCGCTCAGTGTTAAACCACCACCAAACAATATGAGTACACCCCAATCTGTGGTCGATTCAATTTTCTTCCAGCCGACCAAACCTAAGCCCGAGAGTAAAACGACGGCCCCTAAGGCGACTATGGTATCAAACTGAGTGATGCCACCTAATGCCTTGGCTAACGGCACACTGAAAATCCAGCAACATACGGTAGTCAGGAAGATAAGCAGAGTAAATTTCCCCTGAAATGTCAGCTTCTGAGCTTCAACATCCACATCGAATTTGGCAGAAAGATCAGGCTTAAAATACCAATACAAGGCAATCAACATCATAGGTAGCATGAGGATAACGGTTGGAATACCAAACTTCAGCCAATCACTAAAACTTAAGCCCACTTGAGCCGCAGCAATCGCATTCGGTGGGCTACCCACTAAAGTACCAATACCGCCGATGTTGGCCGAATAGGCAATCCCGAGCAGTAGAAATACATAGGTGCTGTGGTATTTTTCGCGGTCGAGCTGCTGCAAAATCCCGAGAGCCAATGGCAACATCATCGCCGTGGTCGCGGTATTGCTGATCCACATCGATAGCAGCGCAGTTACTCCAAACAGCATCAAACAGGCGATACTGAGTTTGCCTTTAGAGGCTAGCAGCAGCTTTTGCGCTATGAGGGTATCAATCTTTTGATGGTGCAAGGCCGCAGCCAAGACGAAACCCCCAAAGAATAAGTAAATGATGGGATTGGCAAAGTTACTCATCGCCTCCTTGGTTTCAAACACCCCAAAGAATACGGCGAGTATAGGAACGAGAATCGCAGTGATACTGATATGAATCGCTTCGGTCAGCCAAAGAATCGCGGCGAAGAACAAAATGGCCAGCCCAGTATTCACCCCTTGTTCGAAAGGTAAACCGTAATAAAGTGCAAATAACAGCACAATATCAGCCACTAGGATCAGCATTTTTTTCTTATCGAGCCCCTCGCTGACGGGAGCTTGATTAGGTGGAGCAGTACTTGAATCTGTTAAAGACATGGTTACAACCTTAATACCATTTTATTTTGACGCAAATTTAGGGCATAGATCACACTTGGCAAAGCGGTTTATTTTGTAATTTTATCACTTGGCAACAACATTTATTGCTGAGCTAGCACGCACAAACGGCCGATTAGCGACAATAATCACCAAATTCTGATCGACACCTTTGTTTTAAAATTTCAAACGGACAAAGATCGAACAAAACCTTGCCCACGTTGTAATTTAATTAATGTTTAAAACTGAGATATAGATCACGCCACACTTTTTACCAAGGTGATAATCAACTAATTAATCATACCTTCTGATCATTGGTAGGATTAGATATTATTCCCCCAATTTGGCACAAAATTGAATGTGTAGCGCTAAATCGAATCTAGATATCGTTGAATGTGCACTAAAACTGCGACGCAGTGAACAGCAAGCGACCAACACAAACGTATTGCAACAAGGCAACATAGAAAACCCAATATCTACATGAATCGTAAACACAAATATTATTCACCACCACAGTCAATCTAACTCACTTTACCCTGTCAGCGATCCAGCCTAAAGTCGCGACCGCAACCCCGCCCGCTGTATATTATTTGTCTGTTTTCGGAACCGCCCGTGGAAAAAAATTGCCTTAACTCAGTCGGCTCAAAAGCCCAGCCTTTTCGTCCCCGTAGCAGGGTTAAGTTTGTTTGCTTTGGCATCAGGCTACTTGATGAGCTTAATCCCACTGTCGCTCACTTTTTTCGAACTCAGCACCTCACTTGCTCCATTACTGGCCAGTATTTTTTATTTAGGTTTATTACTGGGGGCGCCTTGTATTGCTCCTGTTGTTGCCCGTATCGGCCACAGTAAAGCCTTTATCCTTTTTTTGAATATCCTTCTTTGCAGCGTTGTCGCTATGATATTAATCCCCAAAAGTGGAGTCTGGTTAGCCTCTCGACTTATAGCGGGATTTGCGGTTGCAGGGATTTTTGTGGTTGTTGAATCATGGCTATTAATGGCCGATACCCAAAAGCAACGCGCTAAGCGGCTTGGACTTTATATGACAGCGCTTTATGGAGGCACTGCCTTAGGACAATTAGCCATTGATTATTTAGGTACAAAGGGCAATCTACCTTACCTAGTGATCATGGGATTATTAGCCGCGGCAAGTTTACCCGCGCTACTGGTAAAACGCGGTCAACCTCAGGTAAGCGAACAACAATCAATGTCATTGTCTGCGCTAAAAAACCTAAGTCAGCCTGCCATTATGGGATGTTTAGTCTCTGGATTATTGCTTGGCCCTATCTATGGTTTACTTCCCATCTATGTGGCACTGGATATGGGGCTTGATCAGCAAACAGGACAATTTATGGCCCTCATCATAGTGGGTGGCATGCTGGTACAACCTTTAGTCAGTTATTTATCTCCTCGAGTTAACAAAAGTGGCTTGATAGTAAGCTTTTGCCTACTGGGTGTCGCAGCATTATTACTGCTCACTCAGCATTCAAATATGACGCTGATTATTGGATTTCTCTTGCTTGGCGCCAGCGCTTTTGCCCTTTACCCGATTGCAATCAGCTTAGCTTGTGACGACTTGCCTGCTAGCCAAATTGTTTCAGCGACTCAAGTGATGCTACTGAGCTATTCGGTGGGGTCAGTAATAGGCCCATTAGTTGCCAGCAGTTTTGGCCAAACGGAGTTCGGCTTACTCATTTATTTAGGAATATGCTGTATTCTGAGCAGTATTTACATTTTTGCTCAATTACTTATTAATACTAAGCCAAGTTTTTCCTCGCCTTAACAAGTCCCATAAAATACATTGCACTGCGACTCAATAAGCAGCCACTTAATGAACGACATGCTCATCGAGTGGCTCAAATAGAAAACATCTGCGGTCAAATCAACACAAAACGAACAGCAAAATGCTCCACAAAGGTCATAACGTTAAAAATCAGTACGCTTAGTTTTAACATTCAGACAGGGCAGTTGCTTATCCTCCCTAAGTCGCGATAATGCAGCTTACTTAAACACCTGTGCTGATTGTTTTTCCTGAGATTTAACTATGCGCCTCGATAAATTCCTCTGTAAAAGCACAGATCTTGATCGCAAAGCCGCAAAAGTCACCATTCTTAGCGGCTCAATCACAGTCAATGGCGCTATCGCGACAAACTGTGCGATGCAAGTGCATGAAAATAATACTGTCAGCCTTAATGGAAAGCCGCTAGCGCCACGCCCATCTCGCTATATCATGTTGCACAAACCTGCTAATACCTTGTGCTCAAATGTGGATGGAGCCTACCCTTCGCTATTTCATCTGCTCAATATCGATCGCGCATTTGACCTGCACATCGTTGGCCGCCTAGATGCTGATACCACAGGCTTAGTGCTACTGACTGATGATGGCCGCTGGTCGTTTAATATTATCTCGCCTCAATATCAGTGCGAAAAAATCTATCGTGTTCAACTGCGAGATCCACTCGACAGCGAAGCGACTGCAGCCATAGCCGCAAAGTTTGCCGCTGGGCTAAATCTACAGGGCGAAACTGCCCTCACTCTGCCAGCAACACTGCAGCAAGTGGATGAAAAAACCGTGCTACTCACGCTCACCGAAGGCAAGTTTCATCAAGTCAAAAGGATGTTTGCCGCCGTGGGCAATAAAGTGGTTGCCCTACACAGGGCGCAAATTGGCGCAGTGGCCTTAGATATCGATGTAGGGAAATGGCGCAACTTAACCTTGGCGGAGATAAGCTCCTTCACATCCTAATTGATTAACAAGGCTGAAGCCGACAGGCCGCCTACGTTTATCGACGTTAAAAAAGCAAACAAATACTGATAGGTTTGCAAATCAATCCCATAAAAAATCCCAGTGTTAGCAACAACACTGGGATGTTTATTTGTTTGATACTGCTTAGCGGAATATGAATCGACTAAGAACAGCAATCGTTGCGGCGAACCCAGCTTCTTGGGATCTTCTCAAAAACCACTTTTGCCATGAGTAACGCCAACAATATGCCAGAGGTTGCCACTAACCATTGAGGTAACATTTGGTGCTCTTCACCAATTTGTGGCATCACCACAAAACCAAAGGTATTAACCAGATAATTGACCAACATACCGGCCACTAAAGCCACGCCAATCACACCGCCAAGGTAGCCCCACAGCGCACGTTTACCTAGCTCTTTAGCCACTATGCCTAAAGTCGCGATATTGGTTGCCGGACCTGCCATCATAAACACGAGTACAGCACCCGGTGACACACCCGCCAATAATAATCCAGCGGCAATCGGTGTCGATGCGGTCGCGCAAATATACATAGGCACAGAAACGAGCACCATCACTAGCATAGCCAGAATGCCATCGCCCCATTTAGCCAAAAAGTCAGCCGGCACATAGGTTTGTACCAGAGCTGCGAAAAATAAGCCCACCAGCAGCCACAGCGTAGTATCACGCACTAAATCCGTTGCCGCATATTTAAGGCCAATTCCGATACGACTGAGTACCGATTGCGACTTAAATTCAGTCGCCATATCTTGAGTAGAGGCACAGCAGCTATCGCCTGCAGTGTTAGTACTCACCTGCTCTGCATCCTTAGCACTGCCACCACAGCAAGCGCCTTTTTTCACCACCACTATTTTTTCAGGCTCTGTGGTTTGGCTGCCACAACATGACCCCACGCTTTCTGCTTTAGCAGCGTTAACCTTAACCACAGAACCCATAGTTTGAGCAGATCCCATGGTTTGACCGCCAACAGCCATAACACTTGAAGAACCTGCCATTAAGCTCTGCGCCGCCATAGGCGTCATTTTGATCTTCGGCTTTGGCTCGGCTGCAGGTGCATCAACACTGTCATTACCACAGCAGGAAGACTTTACGGGCGTTATCGTAGGCGTAGTCGATGAGCAGCAGCTTTTAACCGCTTCGGCTTTTACCATCTCTGGCTGAGCCACTGATTTTGAGGCGCAGCAAGACGCCTCACCCTCTAATGGCTTATCTGATTGAGTTTCTACCTTAACCACTGACTTACCATCGTCATCATCGCGGCCAACGAGTAAGCCCGCCACAATCGCACTGGTAATCGCCGCAATCGGTCTGACGATCGCCATAAAGGGGCCAAGTAACACATAAGAAACCGCGATGGAATCGACGCCCGTTTCAGGGGTTGAGACTAAAAAGGAGGTGGTGGCTGCTTTAGAGGCACCAGAACGGCGCAGTCCAACTGCTGCGGGAATAACGCCACAAGAACACAAAGGTAAAGGTGCGCCAAGCAGCGCCGCTTTCACTACAGTTTTAAAACCGTGACCACCGAGCTGCTTTTGCATCCACGCCATTGGCACGAATACTTTTAATAGCCCAGCTAAAATCAGGCCTAGTAACAGCCAAGGCGCCGAGTCTAAAAACAGATCAATAAAATTCTTCAGTAACATAATTAATTCCCTGACTCTTCATAAATGGCTTTGCCGTGATGATTCTGATGCGCTTGGTACTGATTTACATTATGAGAGTGATGCTCAACGCGTACCCGCTCAGTGCTGGACTCCAACGCCTCTAAAATAGAGCAATGTTCGGCGCTACGTGGCCCACCACAACAGGCATCAGACAAGCTTTGTAAACTCGCTTGAAAATGATTCAGCTCAGCAATTTTGGCCTGTACTTGAGCCAATTTACAATCAACCATGCCTTTTACATCGGCACAGACTCGGTTAGATTTATCGAGTTCAATTGACAGCAATTCACTGATTTCATTGAGGGTAAACCCCACAGCTTTCGCCCGTAAAATAAAGCGTAATCGCGCAGCATCGGCCTCGGTATATACTCGATAGCCAGACTCAGTACGGCTCGACGGCGCGAGTAGGCCGTGCTTCTCGTAGAATCTTAACGTGTCGGCTTTCACTTCACACAAATCCGCCAGCTCACCAATACGATACATGTCTTCATCCTTTGCGAAATAGCCCACAACTCAGGGATCATTTCCAGCATACAACTCAATAATGCAAGTATAAACCTTGGAGCCTACTCCAAGGTCAAGAGGTAATTTTAACTTTACTGAAAGCCAACACAGCAATGCCGCTTTGTTCTGATATGAATATTGTGAAATCACGCAGAAAAAACACCCGTAAATCGAGTTTTACGCTAGAATACGCGCGCTGTGACGAAGGGATAAAAAGTTAGCTAATAAAGTAAAAATAGGACCAAGGGACTTTTGGAAAGCAGTGCAGCGTTAAGGCTGTTCTGTTTTCCGAAAGATCCTTGAAACTAAAATAACTGGACCCTGTACCCAAATGACTGCTGCAAATAATGCCAGACCCATTCGTCGCGCGCTGTTAAGCGTTTCAGATAAAACCGGAATTCTCGAGTTCGCCAAAGCACTTCACGCCCAAGGTGTGGAACTGTTATCAACTGGCGGCACTGCTCGCCTGTTAGCGGATAACGGCGTGCCTGTTATCGAAGTATCTGATTACACAGGACACCCTGAGATCATGGACGGTCGCGTTAAGACGCTGCACCCTAAAGTGCACGGCGGCATTTTGGCGCGCCGCGGTCTTGATGAAAGCGTGATGGCCGATAACAATATCAATGCCATCGATCTAGTTGCGGTTAACCTTTATCCCTTCGCTGAAACTGTGGCTAAAGCCGGTTGTACCTTAGAAGACGCTATCGAAAATATCGATATTGGCGGCCCAACTATGGTGCGCGCGGCGGCAAAAAACCACAAAGACGTTACCATAGTCGTTAATGCGGCCGATTACGATCGCGTACTTGCAGAAATGACGGCTAACAATGGCAGCACGACCCATGCGACACGTTTCGACTTAGCGATTGCGGCCTTTGAGCACACTGCGGGTTACGATGGCATGATCGCCAACTACTTCGGTACTATGGTTCCTGCACACAGCACGGACGAATGCTTTGCTGATTCTAAGTTCCCACGCACGTTCAACACCCAATTAGTGAAGAAACAAGACTTACGCTATGGCGAAAACAGCCATCAAGCGGCGGCTTTCTATGTTGACACTAAAATTGATGAAGCTTCTGTGGCTACCGCGATTCAGTTGCAAGGCAAAGCCTTGTCTTACAACAACATTGCCGATACCGATGCCGCTCTTGAGTGTGTAAAAGAATTCTTGGAACCCGCCTGTGTTATCGTTAAGCACGCTAACCCCTGTGGTGTGGCCTTAGGTAAAGACTTGCTCGATGCCTATAACCGCGCTTATCAAACTGACCCAACCTCAGCCTTCGGTGGCATTATCGCCTTCAACGGCGAATTAGATGCGGCGACGGCGAGTGCGATCGTTGAGCGTCAATTCGTTGAAGTGATTATCGCCCCAAGCGTCAGCCAAGCGGCGCGCGATGTGGTTGCCAAGAAAACCAACGTGCGTTTATTGGAATGTGGTCAGTGGAATACTAAGACCCAAACCTTAGACTACAAACGTGTTAACGGCGGCTTACTGGTGCAAGATCGCGACCAAGGTATGGTCGGTTTAGAAGACATTAAAGTTGTTTCTAAACGTCAACCTACTGCAAGCGAGCTGAAAGACTTAATGTTCTGCTGGAAAGTGGCGAAGTTCGTTAAATCTAACGCCATCGTTTACGCCAAAGACGGCATGACTATCGGTGTCGGCGCTGGCCAAATGAGCCGCGTTTACAGCGCTAAAATCGCCGGCATCAAGGCTGCCGATGAAGGTTTAGAAGTGGTGAACTCTGTCATGGCATCCGATGCTTTCTTCCCCTTCCGTGACGGTATCGATGCCGCAGCGGCTGCGGGCATTAGCTGCATCATCCAACCGGGTGGCTCAATGCGCGATGCTGAAATCATCGCAGCAGCAGACGAGCACGGCATGGCCATGGTGATGACAGGCATGCGCCACTTCCGTCATTGATAACAACTTAAATCAAACTTGGCCCTAGCGATTAGGGCCTTTTCCTTTGCGATGTGTGGGAGTTTTAACCATGAAAGTGTTAATCATTGGTGGCGGCGGCCGCGAACATGCCCTAGCTTGGAAAGCCGCTCAATCGGCTCAAGTTGATACCGTTTATGTAGCACCCGGCAATGCGGGCACAGCCCTAGAACCTAATGTTGAAAATCTGGCGATCAGCGCCACCGACATCCCTGCTCTGCTCGATTTTGCGAAAACCAATAAGATTGAACTGACCATAGTCGGCCCAGAAGCGCCATTAGTGATGGGCGTAGTTGATGCATTCAACGCCGTAGGTTTAGCGATTTTTGGCCCAACTAAGGCCGCAGCCCAACTCGAAGGTTCAAAAGCCTTCACTAAAGACTTTTTAGCCCGCCACAATATTCCTACGGCGGGTTATAAAAACTGCACTGAAATCAGCGATGCCAAAGCTTTCGTGCGTGAATTAACGGCCACAACAGGTTATCCAGTGGTCATCAAAGCTGACGGTTTAGCCGCGGGCAAAGGCGTGATCATCGCCCAAAACCAAGCCGAAGCCGATGCCGCAATTGATGACATGCTCGCCGGTAACAAGTTTGGCGAGGCGGGTTCGCGCGTAGTGATTGAAGAGTTTCTCAAGGGCGAAGAAGCCAGCTTTATCGTGATGGTCGATGGTAAAAACATTCTGCCAATGGCCACCAGCCAAGATCATAAAGCCCGTGATAACGGCGACTATGGTCCAAACACGGGCGGCATGGGCGCTTACTCGCCAGCACCTGTGGTAACCCAAGCGGTACACGATTGGACTGTGACAAACGTGATTCGCCCAACGGTTGATGGCATGGCGGCAGAAGGCAATATCTACACAGGCTTTTTGTATGCTGGCTTGATGATATCACCCGATGGCAGCGCCAAAGTGCTCGAGTACAACTGCCGCTTCGGCGATCCAGAAACTCAGCCGATTATGATGCGTTTAAAGTCAGACTTAGTGGAACTCTGTTTAGCGGCCACCCGTGGCGAGTTAGATAAAGTGACCGCTGAATACGACGAGCGCGCAGCCGTGGGTGTGGTATTGGCTGCTGGCGGTTACCCAGATGAGTATCGCAAGTTTGATGTGATTGACGGTCTCAGCCTTGGCGATAACAATGGCAAAGTGTTCCATGCGGGCACTGAGATGAAAAACGGCCACGTCGTTACCAACGGCGGTCGCGTATTGTGTGCGACGGCACTGGGTAACACCGTCACCGAAGCGCAAAAAGCCGCCTATAAATTGGTTGATGAAATTCACTGGGATGATGTGTATTTCCGTACCGATATTGGTTATCGCGCAATCGCACGTGAACAGCAAGATTAATTAATATCTCTATTAAAAAACCGGCAAGAAGCCGGTTTTTTTGTGCCTGTTTTTTGACAAGCGTCAAATATAACATCATGATTTTCAATAAAATTATATAATTAATTCTATTGAAAACAGGAGCAACAAGATACAATGTCAACCAAATGTTAAATACACAAAGTTCAAGGACTCCCCATGAGGATTAGACTACTTTATGCCTACATTGCCATACTGCTTAGCGGATGCGGTGGCGGCTCAGAAGATGCTGGAACGACCACACCACCCACTCAGCCGCCAGTCCAACCTCCCGCGCTGGTACAATACACCGCCAGCAGCCTATCGGTAATAGGTGGCGCACTGAGCCCAAGCAGCCAAAAAGTGGAGTCTGGCAAAAGCGCTATTTTTAGCATTACTGCCGATACCGGCTTTACGCTTGAGGGCATTACTGGCTGTGGTGGCACGCTCAATGTGCTGACTTACACCACTGCGGCCATGACGGCCGATTGCACTATCACGCCGACATTTATCAGTAATGCCGAAAATGCCATTAAACACCAAGACCACAGGCTTGCCAGTGCGAGTGAGTTAATTGATTTCAGCACCGCCGAACTCGCTAATATCGACATCAAACGTAAAGCCCAGATAAATCAGCTATATCAAGGTGTCGGTAGCAGCATCTCTTGGCATCCAACCCATGACTCAATTACCTTTTCGAGCTTTATGCCGGAGAACACTTTTACAGTCTTGCCATCAAATGTCGATGGCAGTGGGGCAAGCGCCGTTCGTGGGTTAGTGATGGCGGGCGAGCAACAGGGGCAAAGATATGCGGCCATGGGAGGAAATCTATTTTCCGTCAACACTTCGGCGCAAACTGATACTTTATTGAAAAACCTTTTAGGCTGGCTGACCAAAGGTGCCGATAAAACCGACGGCCTCAGCATAGTGACCGCCCAAATGCCGAGCAAGGCTGACAGTTGGTACTTTCCCCATAATGAAGGGATCCGCACTTGGCTCACAAACAACTACCCCGCAGCCCATAGCATTAATACAGCAAATACCTGTGACTACAGCGAGTTAAGCAACTGTATCAACACACTGAAACCGGATCTGATTATCATTAGTGACATAGACCGTCAGTCACTCGGTTTTGCAGGCATAAAAGCCGCGATCGCTAAGGCCAAAGCGGCAGGAATTCCCTTGTTACTCTCTAACTACTGGCGTAATGAAAGCCCAATACTGTCGCCACTTTACCTTGAGATGGGGCTTTCTACCTCTGGCAATTACTGGTCAAAACTCAATACCAATAACCTCAGTGTGACCGACATTTTGGTCGAAGACACCGCCCTGACCAAAGTGAATAATTTGCTCGGTAAGCTTAACGAAGGCCGCTTCGACACCTCAGTACTCAACGACTGCGGCGGTAATTACTTGAGCTGTAATGCTGCCGCCTTTGTTGACTCATTCAAGGCGGGTGCCGATTGGTATCGAGCCAATGCTGAAACCTTAGATAACCATGCTATCGATGTGTTTACCAAAGCAGACTTCCCCTTGATGAAGGCCGGACTGCTGCTCGCCGATAAGTATCGCAGCGAGATTGACTACCCCATAGCCTACAGCGAATACGCCCAGTGGCAGCAGGCCCTGTTTGCCGATTGGACCGTCAGCTATGCCCGTAGCCATAACTTAGCCCAGCCAGATTTAGGTGAATATGTTACCGACAGAGCTAACCTCAGCAAGGGCAGCAATGCACACTACGCTTATCCTGCGACTGTCACTGAACGTAAAACCATTAGCGTGCCCTATGCAGGCCAATGGACGACCACAGGCTGGTATGCGCTGCCAGGACAAACCATTAAACTGACTCGTCTCGATAGCAGCGCTGCAAATGTGGAGATCAAACTCAACTACCACAGACGCAATACTAACCGTGCCTATGAGCAGAAAATCTACCGCGGTCCATTGGAGTTGGCGCAGCAACGCCTGCGCTTAGCTCAAGGACAAAGTCTTGAATTTTCTTCCCCCTACGGCGGGCCGATTTATCTGTATATCAGTGGTGATACTTCGAGTACTGATGGCGGCGCGTTAAGTGTCGAAGTCAGCGCTGAGCATGTGGCTAAACATCCGACCATTATGGATTTTTCAAACCCTGCAGAAATAGCAACCTTTAACGATCGCATCCAAAATACCGAATTACCCCATGTGGACTTGCGCACCGATGGTGCAGAGCAACATCTGCGTCGCGACCGCTTTTTAAACGCCATCGGCGGGGATGTGCCCGATGTAAACGCGCTACTCAAAAGTATTGTCGATGACCATATCAACAGCGTTTACACCCTTGCGGGACTTAAGATCCAAGGCAAGAGCTTAAGTGAATCCTTACCCGCCGATGTGCTAGCGGCCTGCAAAAGACTGTTTGGCGACGACTGTATCGATAATAGTCTGCATACCCGCACTATCATTCAACACGCGAATTATGACCAAAATGCCCAGTGCGGTGGAGGTTGTAGCGGTAACCCTTGGGACGCAGCATGGAATATCGACACAACGGGTTGGGGTGATAACCATGAGTTAGGCCACAATCTACAAACTAACCGTCTCAATGTGCAATATGCTGCGGCAAGCGAGAGTGATAACTGGGCAGGTTATGGCAGCCGCGCAGGGGAAAACTCCAACAATATCTTCCCCTATGTGGTGAAGTGGAAAACCCATTATCTGCGCGACGGCAATACAGGCACAGTGACCGATGGTCACATGAACCACAAGGATCTCTTTTATGTGTTTATGTCCGATGCCGCAGGTACAACAAACACCCGTGGTAAACGCGTAGTGTTTGGCGCCAATTGTAAGGTGCTCGATGCTGGTGAAGACAGATACACTGCGCCTTGGGCCAGCAATGCTTATGCTGTCCATAACGGTTATCGCATGGCGTTTTACATCCAAATGGCGCTTAAGGCTCACGGCATGACACTCAGTGACGGCACCACTCTGAACAATGGCTTTAATCTCTTTACCTTGCTGTATCAACACAGTCGTATTTTCGGTAAATATGCGAATAACGCCAGTGATTGGGAAGCGAATCGTAGCAAACTGGGCTTTAGCCAATTTTCGTTTGAAGGCAATAGTGTCTACGGTGGCAAAACGGTGAAAGATATTCCGGGCAACGACTTTATGCTGGTGTCTTTGAGTCAGCTCACAGGCAAAGATTGGCGCAGCCATTTCGATATGTTAGGCCTGCACTACTCAAGCCTTGCGGCCGCACAAACAGCCGCCAATGCCACATCAGGGGCTATCCCCATGGGCATGTATGAGTTAGAAACCGACTTGCCACCCGCCAATATGAGCCAAGGTTTAACCTTTGTGCCCCTGTCACTCACTGATGGCACTACACAGTGGAAAGGTGTGGGTTCGCCAACCCAGTGCACCAAACCATAAGTGTGCTAAACCTTAATCTCGCTAAGATACTAACGCTATTCATAAACCTCGCTCTGGCGGGGTTTATGTTTACCTGAAAATGTGATGTAAAGCACACACCTAGGTTAAGATGACGTGCACCATTTAGCTTCTTATATTTTTAACAATCATGAAATTAATGGGGTAAATATATGGGTTATTCGATAAAAGATCTTATTTATCAAGGTGAAAAATCAGGCGTACATAACTGGCAAACCCTAGAAGGAGCCAGCTTTTACTGGCATCCAGATTGGTTTCATATTGCAGAGGATATGACGGGCCATAACGCGACTGTGACTATCGATATCGATGGGGACAAAGCGACCCAAAGTGAGGCAGAACAATCAATCATTAAGCATCTCAATAAGAGTGGCAAATAGCTTGTAGTGGCAAAAATTTTAGTGCCCGGAGGCGATCGCCCTACGGGCAATTTTGTCGATTAAGCCTGGCGCAATCAGCTTAAGCCAACGCCCCAAACGACCGCGAAGTGAAGTAATCAGTTGACGGCCTCGAGTTGCAATCACTGGCAACATCATATTAGCGCATTGCTCAGCAGTCAGTATCTTAGCTTCCTGCATCGGAGATTTGCCTAAAGGATTACCAGCACCATCGAGGGCACGTTTGTGAATTTGTGACACTACAAAATCGGGGCAAATAACAGTTACGGCCACATTATCATCCACTAATTCAATCCTCAAAGAATCGAAAAAGCCAATCACAGCATGTTTAGAAGCGGCATAACCGCTGCGAGTAGGAACGCCCGTTAATCCAGCGACTGACGCCACAACCACCACTTGGCCTTTACTGGCTTTCAAGTGCGGTAACGCGGCATGGGTTAAATACGCAGGACCAAGATAATTCACCCGCATTATGTCTTCAAGCACCGAGAGCTGAGTCAGTTCATCAAAACGTGACCACATAGTCATGCCAGCATTGTTAATCAAAATATCGAGATGGCCATAATGCGCAACTGCAGCTTCAACTAAGGCTTCACACTGTTCTGGGCTGGAGACATCGGCGGCAAACACAAAAGGAGGCGGACCATAATTAGCGATTTCTAAAGCGAGTGAGGCGAGACGTGTTTCATTACGCGCACTGAGCACTAGTTGGCAGCCCATTCGCGCCATTGCCACGGCGAGCGCCCGACCAATACCTTCTGAGGCACCCGTGATGATCACGACCTTGCCAGTGAGTCCATCCATAGTCATTCCTTTGTTATCGCTATGTTAATTACGCCTTTTGCTAAATTGGCATAATCACGCTAAAAGCGCAATCCTTCACGCGCGTTGTGCAAGCCTCATCTCATATTGCTCACGATAATTAGCTAAGGGTTGCGGGCGCCCTATCGCATAACCTTGCGCATAATTAATGCCTATGCTCAACAACCTGTCAATAATATCCTGATTCTCAACAAATTCAGCAACAGTCTCGATTCCCATAACCCGACAAACATCCTGAATCGATTTAACGATGGCGTAGTCTTTAGCATTCACGGCGAGGTTCTTAATAAAACAGCCGTCGATTTTGACATAATCCACCGGCAGCTCACGCAGATAACCATAAGAGGCAAAACCACTGCCAAAATCATCCAGTGCAAATGAGAAACCGAGTTTACGTAACTGCTTCAACATTTCCATACCACGATTGCGATTTTGGATCGCGGTGGTTTCAGTAATTTCAAAACAAATACATTGGCTTGGAATATCAAAAATGTGTTGCTGCTGGGCGATATATTCCACCATACCTTCGGCGCCTAAACTATTGCCCGAAAGGTTGATCGAAATACAATGATCAGGCCAAAGCACGGGGTTCAAAGACAACCATAAAAAAGCTTTGCGGATGACTTCTTTATCGATATCTGGCATCAACTTAAAACGTTCAGCGGCGGCTATAAACTGCGCTGGCGCCAAAATGCGGCCACAGGGCTCTTGAATTCGTAACAGAATTTCCATTCGTTGTCGCTGCGGACCACTGCCTAGTCCGCGGATCGGTTGGTAATACAGGATCAACTCGTTTTCTTCAATCGCTTGCGCAATACGTACCGCCCATTTAGGCGCATTTCTTTGGTAGGTGAGCTCTTTATCTTTATCATCGTAAAAATGAATTTGATTAGCCCCCTTAGCTTTAGCGGCAATGCAGGCGATATCAGCGTCTTTTAATAACTCTTGTGCATCAATATAGGGGGCTCGGCCAAAGGCAACACCTATGCTGAGGCCAACTTTATAATTACAGTTTTTATCGTTCAACACTTGCATGGAGACTTGCGCGATCATTTGCTTCAGTAATTGCGCCACAGATAAGGCACTACGATTACAAATCACTAACCCAAACTCATCGCCACCAAGGCGCGCCAATAGCTCCTGTGGCCCAAGACAAGCCTGCATGGCCTTAGCCACCATAGCAAGCATACGATCGCCTGCAGTATGGCCACAGCTGTCGTTAATCAACTTGAATTGCTCCAAATCGAGGTAACAAACGGCGATAGTTTTGGCTGAAGCGGCAAATTGGGGTAACTGCTCATCAAATGCCTGACGGTTTAGCAGCCCTGTAATGCTATCGAAATTTGCCCTTTTTTGTAGCTGGTGTTTAAGCAACTCTTCTTGAGTGATATCCCGCAATACCACGACAGTTCCAACAATTTCTTTATCGTGATTGCGCAGATTGCTGATACTGCGCTCCATAATCCGAGGCGAAGCAGTTAATAGCTTGATTTTCTCGACCTGCGGCGCTGATTCTTCGAGACGAATGCAGGTAAAAACCGCCTGATTCAACTGCTCCCCAGCCTTTAACAGACTCGCAAGGCTCTGACCTATGGCATAGCAACTAGCAACATCGAGAAGCAACTCGGCCCGCGGATTCATATAAATCACGTTGGCATCGACATCGGTCAAAATCACCGCTTCAGCAATGGATTCTAAGGTGATTTTCGCGCGTTCTTTTTGCTGATAAATTCTTGCCAGCAAGCTATTAACACGGCTGGCGAGCACTTCTAATTCTTCATTACCCTCGCTTGTAACGGGTTGATAGACACTGGACATAGGATCGACCAGCGCCAATTGATGCATCAGATTTTTAAAGGGTTTGAGTAAGCCCGAACGCAGCCAAATATAACCAAGACCAACAATAAACACACCAAAGAGAATAAATCCGAGCGATACCCAATCAAGTTGAAATTTAACCTCTCTAAAGGGACCATCGGAAAATAGTACTTGCAGGTAGACAGGCTTATCTTTTAACAGACTTGGAATGTTAATCGCGTCACTGTGCACACCATCAACTGTTGGCGTAACTTCGCGAGAATGGCTCATGCTCACCTTAGTCACCAATAAGGCCTGAGCATATTCCAGTAAGTCTTTATCAGTCAGTTGGCGTACCAGCAGCACAGATTCATTGGGCGCAGAAGCCACGGAAGTAACGACATAAGCATACTTGCCCATCAAATAAGCGCCAGCAACACTGGGCTTATCGGCACTGACAATAGCATTGGCGATTTCTCGTAACTTATCATTCTCAAAGGGACGTTCATTGGGGAAAAAAGGGTGCAATTCACCCTGTCGTAGAATATACCAACTCAGATTGGCTGACATTGAGCTATCGCGCCACGAGGATTCAAGCTTTTTAAGTTGGTCTTCATCTAATTGAGACAAAGGTAAGGCATAAATATTAGTGAGAAAGGTTAAGCGATCTACATCAATTTGAAACTGCTGCTGGATATTGGCAAGCTCACGGTTAGCACTATCTTGACGTAATAGCTCGACGCGATGGTCGTACCAATAACCAAGACAATAGGAGACAATCACCACCGCAGGGAGACAAAAGCCCGCAATAAATACCATTATTTTCTTGCCAATGTGCATCTCTTACCACGGCTTGTTATGACTAAATTGATTGATGGCCTTGCATAATCCTTCACTGCGCCATGCAACATATCTCATTTGCGAATAGTATTAAACATCACTTCGCTTTAGTCGTTGCTAAAGTAGACATTTTCATGCAATTAAAGCAATTTTATACCTTTGATTTAAATTAAAATTTATAAATTAAACGATTATAAGTTTTACTTTTTTATCAAGATAATTCACACATAATCAGTATGTGAATATAGGGAATTCAAGTCGTTGTTTAAAAGTAAGACTCATTAAGCTCGCAGACGATAGAAACCACCGCATACGCTAATCCATAAAGATACCTTCGCCAGAAGCTCCAACGCTATCAAATTCAAATGTCGGATATAAAACAGGCCCGCAAGCGGGCCTGTTTCGCAAACCAAAAATTATTTATGGTATTGCTTTGATTGCGCATGAACCGCCTTGATAAAGGCGCCAGCATGTTCTGGATCGACATGCTGGTGAATACCATGGCCTAGGTTAAATACATGGCCAGTACCTTCACCATAACCCGCTAAAATATGACCAACTTCCTCTTCGATACGTGGAATTGGCGCATACAACATAGATGGGTCCATGTTGCCTTGCAATGCAACTTTATGGCCTACACGACGACGGGCATCGGCAATGTCTACCGTCCAATCCAAACCTAGCGCATCACAGCCAGTTTCTGCCATCGCTTCTAACCACAAACCACCGCCTTTAGTGAACAGAGTCACTGGCACTTTACGGCCATCGGCAAAACGCGTCAGACCATCAATAATCTTCTGCATATAACGCAAAGAAAACTCACGGTAAGCAGAATGCGATAACGCACCGCCCCATGAGTCAAAAATCATCAAAGATTGTGCGCCATTCGCGACTTGAGCATTCAGGTATAAGATCACTGAATCGGCTAATTTATCTAACAGCATGTGTAATGCCATTGGCTCAGCGTAAGCCATCTTCTTAATTTTTTCGAAGGTTTTGCTCGAACCACCTTCAACCATATAAGTAGCTAAGGTCCAAGGTGAACCAGAAAAGCCAATTAACGGCACTGCGCCATTCAGTTCACGGCGAATAGTGCTAACGGCTTTCATCACATAACCCAGCTCATCTTCTGGATCTGGAATTGATAGCTTTTTGATCGCATCGATAGTGTCTGTTGGGCGCTCGAAACGTGGGCCTTCACCCGCCTCAAAATACAAACCTAAACCCATAGCATCGGGCACTGTTAGGATATCGGAAAACAAAATCGCCGCATCGAGATCATAACGACGTAAAGGTTGCAGCGTGACTTCACAGGCAAGCTCATGATTTTTACACAAAGACATGAAGTCACCCGCTTGAGCGCGAGTGGCTTTATATTCAGGAAGATAACGGCCAGCTTGACGCATCATCCACACAGGGGTCACATCGACAGGCTCTTTTAGTAGGGCGCGTAAATAACGATCATTCTTTAATTCTGCCATTGGGCTTGGTTCCTAGTCTTATTGAGATCCGCTGGGTCGGTAGTTTAGCATTTACGCGAATAATGTAACCTTTATGTGCAAATTTATGTGAGCTATTCCCCATCATTGGCGTCGATTTGACCGCATAAACCGGAAAATGTTATCCAGCTAACATACTGCTCATTTATTCGTAACGAAGTCACACTCAGACAGAAAAAAGTTGCGCCGGTTCCCCGCCTTTGGTATAAAAAGTCTGCGCTAGCAAGAACAATCAAGAAGCTCGTCGCATCGAGCCTGCTATAAACTTTACTCGCCCAACGATAGGTTTCTATCGTTGGGCTTTTTATTTGCATTTTTCGATACGAAACAGCTGGTTTGTCCATTTCGTCATTCTCGCAAATTCGCATGAAAAGAGTTGATCGATTAGCAACTTGTCCCTACATTAGAGTTATGTGCTGGCACTTAAATGGAATGCATCATGCTGAGAGAACTCGAAAAAGCAGAACAGAAGTGGGGCGGTTCAAATAAGCTTATTGATCAATGGCTAAAAAACCGTCGAAAACTGTTAGTGCATTACTGCCAAATTGCTGGGCTTCCTCCTTACGGTAAATCAGAAAAATCGCTTCCCTCGTTCGAACATGTTAAATCTTTCTGTGACTTATTAGTTGACTATGTGTCCGAAGGACATTTCGAGGTCTATGATAAAGTCGTTAATGCCTGCAGTGAATATGGCGAATCAAGCAAAACGCTCGCGCAACAAGTATTGCCCAAGATAACGCCAACCACGAATGCAGCATTAGATTTCAACGATAAATATGCGGAAACACAAGACGATTTCGTATTATATCAACTCGATAAAGACCTATCTGAGCTCGCCCATAACATGGAAACACGCTTCGAACTCGAAGATGAACTACTTGAAGTTCTCCATCGCAAACATTCTGAGCACAACCAGTAGTCCTCCTTCATAAGCGCACCTTGCGGCATCTGTGCGCTTTTCTATCCTTTCCCTCAATCGTTTTGAAAATGAAGTAGCATGGCTTTGGGCTACTACAGGAACACGTCCTAGTACCATCAGACAGCAACCGTTTGAATCAAATTAAATCCGATAGAGCAGATGTAGTCATGGCCGAGGCAGCACGCATTGGCAAATCGTTGTTTCAATAGGTATGGCGATATTGTTATGTAATGCTCGATAGCATTAATGTCTTGAGGAGCCACAGAAGATGACTCAGTTGGGCTTTCGGGAATGGATAAACTTTGCTAATTAATAGAATAGGTTTAGCTTTAAAACAAAAAATTCATATTCTGGTAAGGATTTCATCTACATGATGCCCAAGTATGAGGATAACCATGTGCTTCGAGCCCGAAGCATTAGCGTCACTGACACGAATTATCCGCGACGCCATAACGAAAAAAGCCTCATCTTTCGATGAGGCTTATCTCTTAATGTTGGCGGAGCGGACGGGACTCGAACCCGCGACCCCCGGCGTGACAGGCCGGTATTCTAACCAACTGAACTACCGCTCCTTTAGCTTAACGTCTACACGTTAACCTAAATTAGGCGCTTGGCGATGACCTACTCTCACATGGGGAGACCCCACACTACCATCGGCGCGTTTGCGTTTCACTTCTGAGTTCGGGATGGGATCAGGTGGTTCCACAAGGCTATTGTCACCAAGCAAATTCTGTTTATTACCGTGTCCATCTCTGGCTCACGTTAATAATAATTCGGAAAGCTGATTTGCTTTGTTTGAGTTCAAACTTTATCAAGTGTCGATATTCTGTCTAAGTTCGCTTAGCAAAACCCATCTGGGTTGTATGGTTAAGCCTCTCGAGTCATTAGTACATGTTAGCTCAACGCCTCACAACGCTTACACACCATGCCTATCAACGTCCTAGTCTCGAACGGCTCTTTAGAGGAATTAAATTCCTAGGGATGACTCATCTTAGGGCTCGCTTCCCGCTTAGATGCTTTCAGCGGTTATCGATTCCGAACGTAGCTACCGGGCAATGCCATTGGCATGACAACCCGAACACCAGCGGTTCGTCCACTCCGGTCCTCTCGTACTAGGAGCAGCTCCCTTCAATCATCCAACGCCCACGGCAGATAGGGACCGAACTGTCTCACGACGTTCTGAACCCAGCTCGCGTACCACTTTAAATGGCGAACAGCCATACCCTTGGGACCGACTTCAGCCCCGGGGATGTGATGAGCCGACATCGAGGTGCCAAACACCGCCGTCGATATGAACTCTTGGGCGGTATCAGCCTGTTATCCCCGGAGTACCTTTTATCCGTTGAGCGATGGCCCTTCCATTCAGAACCACCGGATCACTATGACCTACTTTCGTACCTGCTCGACGTGTATGTCTCGCAGTTAAGCTGGCTTATGCCATTGCACTAACCGTACGATGTCCGACCGTACTTAGCCAACCTTCGTGCTCCTCCGTTACTCTTTGGGAGGAGACCGCCCCAGTCAAACTACCCACCAGGCACTGTCCCTAATCCCGATAAGGGACCTAGGTTAGAACATCAAAACTACAAGGGTGGTATTTCAAGGACGACTCCATCATGACTAGCGTCACAACTTCAAAGTCTCCCACCTATCCTACACATGTAGGTTCAATGTTCAGTGCCAAGCTATAGTAAAGGTTCACGGGGTCTTTCCGTCTAGCCGCGGGTATACGGCATCTTCACCGCAATTTCAACTTCACTGAGTCTCGGCTGGAGACAGCGTGGCCATCATTACGCCATTCGTGCAGGTCGGAACTTACCCGACAAGGAATTTCGCTACCTTAGGACCGTTATAGTTACGGCCGCCGTTTACCGGGGCTTCGATCATGAGCTTCTCTTGCGATAACCCAATCAATTAACCTTCCGGCACCGGGCAGGCGTCACACCGTATACTTCCTCTTGCGAGTTTGCACAGTGCTGTGTTTTTTGATAAACAGTTGCAGCCACTGGTATCTGCGACTCCCGTCAGCTTAGAGAGCAAGTCTCATCACCAACAGGAGCGTACCTTCTCCCGAAGTTACGGTACCATTTTGCCTAGTTCCTTCAGCCGAGTTCTCTCAAGCGCCTTGGTATTCTCTACCCGACCACCTGTGTCGGTTTGGGGGTACGATTCCCACTAACCTGAAGCTTAGAAGATTTTCCCTGGAAGCATGGCATCAACTACTTCAGTCCCTTAGGACCTCGTCATCAGCTCTCAGTGTGTACATTAAAGTACGTGTCCCCCGGATTTGCCTAAGAACACCACCTACCACCTTAAACGCG
This sequence comes from Shewanella sp. DC2-4, assembly GCF_013248875.1. Lineage (NCBI taxonomy): Bacteria > Pseudomonadati > Pseudomonadota > Gammaproteobacteria > Alteromonadales > Shewanellaceae > Shewanella > Shewanella sp. DC2-4. The sequence continues at coordinate 4,317,899 of NZ_JABRVR010000002.1, forward strand.
GACTACCAACGCCGCGCTAGCCTAGCCTTCTCCGTCTCTCCATCGCAGTTAGCGGAAGTACAGAAATATTAATCTGTTTCCCATCGATTACGCCTTTCGGCCTCACCTTAGGGGTCGACTCACCCTGCCCCGATTAACGTTGGACAGGAACCCTTGGTCTTTCGGCGAGGGGGGTTTTTCACCCCCTTTATCGTTACTCATGTCAGCATTCGCACTTCTGATACCTCCAGCGTGGGTTACCCCTTCACCTTCAACGGCTTACAGAACGCTCCTCTACCGCGCACAGTAAACTGTGCACCCGTAGCTTCGGTGACTAGCTTAGCCCCGTTACATCTTCCGCGCAGGCCGACTCGACTAGTGAGCTATTACGCTTTCTTTAAATGATGGCTGCTTCTAAGCCAACATCCTAGCTGTCTAAGCCTTCCCACATCGTTTCCCACTTAGCTAGTACTTTGGGACCTTAGCTGACGGTCTGGGTTGTTTCCCTTTTGACGACGGACGTTAGCACCCGCCGTCTGTCTCCCGAGTAGTACTCATTGGTATTCGGAGTTTGCAAAGGGTTGGTAAGTCGGGATGACCCCCTAGCCTTAACAGTGCTCTACCCCCAATGGTATTCGCTCGAGGCGCTACCTAAATAGCTTTCGAGGAGAACCAGATATCTCCCGGTTTGATTGGCCTTTCACCCCCCAGCCACAAGTCATCCGCTAATTTTTTCAACATTAGTCGGTTCGGTCCTCCAGTTGATGTTACTCAACCTTCAACCTGCCCATGGCTAGATCACCGGGTTTCGGGTCTACACCTTGCAACTAAACGCGCAGTTAACACTCGGTTTCCCTACGGCTCCGCTATTCGCTTAACCTCGCTACAAAATGTAAGTCGCTGACCCATTATACAAAAGGTACGCAGTCACGGTCTCAAGAACCGCTCCCACTGCTTGTACGTATACGGTTTCAGGTTCTATTTCACTCCCCTCACAGGGGTTCTTTTCGCCTTTCCCTCACGGTACTGGTTCACTATCGGTCAGTCAGGAGTATTTAGCCTTGGAGGATGGTCCCCCCATATTCAAACAGGATGTCACGTGTCCCGCCTTACTCGTTTTCATCAATGGTTAGTTTTCATGTACGGGGCTATCACCCTGTGCCGCTGCGCTTTCCAACGCATTCCACTAACACCCCACTGACTTAAGGGCTAATCCCCGTTCGCTCGCCGCTACTAGGGGAATCTCGGTTGATTTCTTTTCCTAAGGGTACTTAGATGTTTCAGTTCCCCTCGTTCGCCTCGCAACACTATGTATTCATGTTGCGATAACAGCTTATGCTGCTGGGTTCCCCCATTCGGACATCGTTAGCTCAAATGCTTGTTACTAGCTCGCCAACGCTTTTCGCAAGTTACTACGTCCTTCATCGCCTCTGACTGCCAAGGCATCCACCGTATACGCTTAGTCGCTTAACCATACAACCCAAATGAGTTTCACTCACCTGAGTCGCATTGCGACCAGCTTGGTTTTACTTGTCTCACTTCTGACCAAAGAAGTGGACGCGCCTTAGACGTAAACTATTCAATAAAGAATAATTTACTTTTGAATATTCAAGACACTTAATAAAGTGTTTGAGAACTCATGTTCAATGCTTTCGCATTAAACGTTTTGTAATTAATCACATGACAGACTCATGCAATTAAATACTATCAGCTTTCCAAATTGTTAAAGAACAATGCGTACCGGCTCGCGGCGCATTTAGCTCTGACTTCTCCTAAGAGAAGCTAAACAAGCAATCTGTGTGAACACTCAACAAACATTAAGTTAGTCGTATAGGTAAGGAGGTGATCCAGCCCCAGGTTCCCCTAGGGCTACCTTGTTACGACTTCACCCCAGTCATGAACCACAAAGTGGTGAGCGCCCCGAAGGTTAAGCTACCCACTTCTTTTGCAGCCCACTCCCATGGTGTGACGGGCGGTGTGTACAAGGCCCGGGAACGTATTCACCGTGGCATTCTGATCCACGATTACTAGCGATTCCGACTTCATGGAGTCGAGTTGCAGACTCCAATCCGGACTACGACGAGCTTTGTGAGATTAGCTCCACCTCGCGGCTTTGCAACCCTCTGTACTCGCCATTGTAGCACGTGTGTAGCCCTACTCGTAAGGGCCATGATGACTTGACGTCGTCCCCACCTTCCTCCGGTTTATCACCGGCAGTCTCCCTAGAGTTCCCACCATTACGTGCTGGCAAATAAGGATAGGGGTTGCGCTCGTTGCGGGACTTAACCCAACATTTCACAACACGAGCTGACGACAGCCATGCAGCACCTGTCTCACGGTTCCCGAAGGCACTAAGCTATCTCTAGCGAATTCCGTGGATGTCAAGAGTAGGTAAGGTTCTTCGCGTTGCATCGAATTAAACCACATGCTCCACCGCTTGTGCGGGCCCCCGTCAATTCATTTGAGTTTTAACCTTGCGGCCGTACTCCCCAGGCGGTCTACTTAATGCGTTAGCTTGAGAGCCCAGTGTTCAAGACACCAAACTCCGAGTAGACATCGTTTACGGCGTGGACTACCAGGGTATCTAATCCTGTTTGCTCCCCACGCTTTCGTGCATGAGCGTCAGTCTTTGTCCAGGGGGCCGCCTTCGCCACCGGTATTCCTCCAGATCTCTACGCATTTCACCGCTACACCTGGAATTCTACCCCCCTCTACAAGACTCTAGTTCGCCAGTTCGAAATGCTATTCCTAGGTTGAGCCCAGGGCTTTCACATCTCGCTTAACAAACCGCCTGCGCACGCTTTACGCCCAGTAATTCCGATTAACGCTCGGACCCTCCGTATTACCGCGGCTGCTGGCACGGAGTTAGCCGGTCCTTCTTCTGTAGGTAACGTCACAGATATAGCGTATTAAACTACACCCTTTCCTCCCTACTGAAAGTGCTTTACAACCCGAAGGCCTTCTTCACACACGCGGCATGGCTGCATCAGGGTTTCCCCCATTGTGCAATATTCCCCACTGCTGCCTCCCGTAGGAGTCTGGGCCGTGTCTCAGTCCCAGTGTGGCTGATCATCCTCTCAGAACAGCTAGGGATCGTCGCCTTGGTGAGCCATTACCTCACCAACTAGCTAATCCCACCTAGGTTCATCCAATCGCGGAAGGCCCGAAGGTCCCCTCCTTTCCCCCCGTAGGGCGTATGCGGTATTAGCAGTCGTTTCCAACTGTTATCCCCCTCGACTGGGCAGATCCCTAGGCATTACTCACCCGTCCGCCGCTCGCCACCTCAGAAGTAAACTCCCTTGTGCTGCCGCTCGACTTGCATGTGTTAGGCCTGCCGCCAGCGTTCAATCTGAGCCATGATCAAACTCTTCAATTAAAGTTTTGTTGCTTCCGTCTTGCGACTTCAGCGGCTCAATGAATTCTGATTTTTTGTTCCCACTTTAAAGCAGAAACAAACTGTACATATTACTATGAACACTCATTGTTACATTGATTTAAATTTTTGACTGCCAACCCGAAGGCTAAGCAGTTTCGATTAACTCAACACCTGTGAGTGTCCACACAGATTTCTTGTTTTATCTTGTTAAAGAGCAACTCAATATTCGTAAGAGAACTTGAGTACCACACTGAGCGTTGAACGCTTCCAGTTGGCTAGGGCTGCGTATTCTACGCATTTCCCGTTTCGCGTCAAGGAGTTTTTGCAAACTTTCTCAACACTCATCAATCAGTAAACTCATCGATAAACTGTCACACCAGGCTGCTTAACGATGTCTGCCGTGTCAGTGGATGCGCATTATAGGCAGCAGAAGATTTTGTGCAACCCCTATTTTAAGGAAATTTGCAGTTAATTCTAATTATCTAATCTAGCCACAAGATACCCACCACTTACCCCCAAAGTTACCCACAATTCAGTCAAGGCTTCGCCTCTGTTTCGCATTATGTATAGCCAAAAGCCATCAGATGATTTGTTGATAGTTATGAAAATAGAAGAAACGGGGCTAAGTGCGAGATTGACCGACGGATCGGCTTAAATGGATTTTTTAATGACGACAACGCATGGCCATTAGTAAGTAGCAAGTTTGTGATGTAAGAACTAAAGGCATGACTATGATAGGGTTCATTGGTGCATATATGCATATAGATGTAGAAATAAAACAAACCCACAAAAAAGCCAGCTTATGCTGGCTTTTTACATCAAGTTACCTTAACGGCAATCGATTACACGGCAGTCTGGAAGATCACTTCCGATGCTTTTTTTGTGTAAGACTCGATTTGATCGAAGTTCAAGTAACGGTATGTGTCAGCTGCAGTTGCATCTAACTCTTTAGCGTATTCTTGATATTCTTCAGGTGACGGCAGACGACCTAACAGTGCAGCAACCGCAGCCAGTTCAGCAGAGGCTAAGTAAACGTTAGCACCTGTACCTAAACGGTTAGGGAAGTTACGGGTAGAAGTCGATACCACAGTTGAACCTTCAGCTACACGTGCTTGGTTACCCATACACAGTGAACAACCTGGGATCTCGATGCGCGCGCCTACACGACCAAAAATCGCGTAGTAGCCTTCTTCAGTCAGCTGATCTCTATCCATCTTAGTCGGTGGTGCAATCCACAGACGTGTTGGCAGGGTTTTAGCAAACTTGTCTAGCATCTTACCGGTTGCGCGGAAGTGACCGATGTTGGTCATACAAGAACCTACGAACACTTCATCAATCTTAGTTTGCGCAACAGATGACAGTAAAACGGCATCATCAGGATCGTTTGGCGCACACAGGATTGGCTCTTTGATGTCATTTAGGTCGATTTCGATTACTGCAGCGTACTCAGCATCTTTATCGGCGCTCATCAGCTCAGGATTGGCTAACCACTCTTGCATGCCTTTGATACGACGTTCAATCGTACGACGATCGCCATAACCTTCAGCGATCATCCACTTGAGCATGATGATGTTGGAGTTCAGGTATTCAATGATAGGTTCTTTGTCTAACTTGATGGTACAACCGGCAGCAGAGCGCTCAGCTGAAGCATCAGACAGTTCGAAAGCTTGTTCAACTTTCAGTGATTCTAAGCCTTCGATTTCCAGTACGCGACCAGAGAAGATGTTTACTTTACCTTTCTTCTCAACGGTCAGCATGCCCAGTTCAATGGCTTTTAATGGGATAGCATGAACCAGATCACGCAGTGTGATACCCGGTTGCATTTTGCCCTTGAAGCGCACTAATACGGATTCAGGCATGTCGAGTGGCATAACGCCAGTCGCAGCAGCAAACGCTACTAAGCCAGAACCCGCTGGGAATGAAATACCAATTGGGAAACGCGTATGTGAGTCACCACCCGTACCAACGGTATCTGGTAGCAGCATACGGTTTAACCATGAGTGGATAACACCATCACCTGGACGCAGTGATACACCGCCGCGATTCATGATGAAATCTGGCAGAGTATGATGTGTGTTCACATCCACTGGCTTTGGATAAGCCGCAGTGTGACAGAATGACTGCATAGTCAAATCAGCACTGAAACCTAAACAAGCTAAATCTTTCAGCTCATCACGGGTCATAGGACCAGTGGTATCTTGTGAACCAACAGAGGTCATCTTAGGTTCGCAGTATTGACCAGGACGTACACCCGCTACGCCACAGGCTTTACCGACCATCTTCTGCGCAAGCGTATAACCTTTACCGGTATCAGCTACGTCTTGAGAACGTACAAAGACGTCCGATAACCCTAAGCCTAATACGTCACGGGCTTTGTCAGTTAAACCACGACCGATGATCAATGGAATACGACCACCAGCACGAACTTCGTCTAACAAGACTTCAGTTTTTAAGCTGAATTCTGAAATCACTTCGTCGCTATCGTGACGCTTAACCACACCGGCGTATGGGTAGATGTCAATCACATCGCCCATTTCCATCTTGTTTACGTCAAGCTCGATTGGCAGTGCGCCCGCATCTTCCATAGTGTTGAAGAAAATCGGTGCAATTTTACCGCCAAGGCAGAAACCACCAGCGCGCTTGTTGGGTACGAATGGAATATCATCGCCCATAAACCACAGTACTGAGTTAGTCGCAGATTTACGTGATGAACCCGTACCCACAACGTCACCCACATATACTAATGGATGACCTTGTGCTTTTAATGCTTCAATTTTTTTCACTGGGCCAACGGCGCCAGCAACATCAGGCTCAATACCATCACGGGCGTTTTTCAGCATAGCTAACGCGTGCAATGGGATATCAGGACGTGACCATGCATCTGGTGCAGGTGACAAGTCATCGGTGTTGGTTTCACCAGAAACTTTAAATACTGTCAGAGTGACTTTGTCGGCCAGTTTTGGACGGCTTAAATACCAATCTGCATTTGCCCACGCTTCAACCACTTGCTTCGCAAACTCATTGCCCGCTTCCATCTTCTCAACCACATCGTGGAAAGAATCAAACATCAGCAGAGTGTGAGATAGCGCTTTAACAGCTAAAGGTGCTAACGCTGGATTATCCAACTGCGCGATCAGAGGTTCGATGTTGTAGCCGCCTTGCATTGTGCCTAACAACTCAGTAGCACGCTCAGCAGACAGAATCGGTGATTTTTCAGTGCCTTTGGCAACCGCATCTAAAAAAGCAGCTTTAACATAAGCAGCTTCATCAACACCTGGGGGAATTCGATTTTCAAGCAGGTCGAGAACGAAAGCCTCTTCACCTGCGGGTGGATTTTGAACTAACTTAACCAGTTCAGCCACTTGATGTGCATCTAATGGCTTAGGGACTACGCCCTCTGCAGCACGTTCTGCGACGTGTTTACGATATGCTTCTAGCACGGCAACATTCCTCTTTGTTTGGCGCTCTAACAACGAAACTGCACGTCTTCTTAATTGAAGCTGACAGTCCGACATGATCGACCCGTATTTCCGGCCTGCAGTATACTACAGCTTTGCAAAAGTATGAATCAGGTCACACTCGGCAAAAAGCGAAATAAGGACTAAATCCGGCGGCGAATGCCAACTTACGGGAAGATTAAAACAAGTGAAATTAGACAATAGTTTGAAAACAGACAAAAAACCATACACTACAAATAGTTAACAATGTTTCATTAATTTTAAATCGAACAAGCAATTTTCCGCGCCCCAGAGCAAATAGGTATAAATTTTTCTCATCTTGCTGCATTTTGGCTTTTAAGATGCAGTGCGAGAACTTACACTCAGGCTTAATTTACTGCATATCTCAGTTATTTCCTTAGTCCATCGGAGTACCAATGACATCCCTTAGCATTCAAGCCGTTATTTTTGATATGGATGGCGTTTTAATCGATTCAGAACCCCTATGGCAGCGAGTCGAGTATGAAGTGTTATCCGCACTCGGCGTGCCAGTGACGATAGAGACGATTCAACAAACCACAGGCTTACGCATCGATCAATGCGTCGATTATTGGTACCACAAGGCACCTTGGCCACACTATGATAATGCCAAGGTCAGCCAAACGATTGTTGATAAAGTTGCAAATGAAATTCTGGTTAGCGGCGAAGCTATGCTGGGCGTCCACGAAGCGATTGATCACTGCCAAGCGCTTGGCCTTAAAATCGGCTTAGCGACTTCATCCCCAAACACCATTATCCAAGCAGTATTAACGAAGTTAGATCTCAGTGAAAAGTTTATGGCGATAGAATCGGCTGAACACCTAATCTATGGTAAACCCCACCCAGAAGTTTATTTGAATTGCGCTAAGGCGTTAGATGTTGATCCCCGTTGTTGTCTTGCCATCGAAGATTCCTTTAACGGCTTAATTGCCGCCAGAGCAGCCAACATGCAAACGGTCGCGATCCCTGCGCCAGAACAAAGAGGCGATGCCAAGTGGATTATCGCCCATCATCAGGCCGAGAGTTTGTTGGCATTAACAACAATTTTGGCAAAATAACGTCACAACACACCGAGTTTCTGCTGGGCGGATAAGCTTAGTCTTTGCCCTACGGATAAATAGCACAATGGTGTATGCACCAGAAGGAATGCAATGTGAAGTACCTGTCCTTAATACTGCCCATGGGCTTAATACTCATGTCCACCTGTTTACCCGCTAGCGCAGGTGAGACCATGCACTGTAAACAACAAGTGATCAATACGGGCGATACTTTAACGACTGTGCAGGATAAATGCGGCTCGCCCAGTGATATTCGAGAATACAGTCTGCCCGCGACTTATCTCAACGCTAACGGAGACAGGGTGATCGATCCCAGCAAGTTGCCAACTGAGTATCAAGAATGGACCTATGACTTTGGACCAACACGCTTAATGCGTCGCCTGTATGCCACTGATAATAAAGTCACAAAAATTGAATCCTTAGGTTATGGACATTAATCGGCAGCATCATTGATTATTGTCATCAATAAGAAAAGCCAGACATTGTCTGGCTTTTCTTATTTCAATCTACTGAATGTATTACCAAATTTTCACACGCTCATCTGGTGTTAAATACATTTTATCGCCTTCTTTCATCTCGAAGGCCTTATAAAAGGCTTCCACGTTACGTGGTGTACCCATGGCACGATAATGGCTCGGTGAATGCGGATCTGTCAGCAAACGACGGCTCAGCTCTTCATCACGGTAATTACGGCGCCATACTTGCGACCAACCCACAAAGAAGCGTTGCTCGCCCGTTAAACCATCGAGCACAGGCGCTGGTTTGCCGTTAAGGCTCATCAAATACGAACGTGCCGCTACGGTTAAACCACCTAAGTCGCCGATGTTTTCCCCTAAGGTCAAATCACCATTAACAAACTTGCCGGGCATTGCCTCATAACCTGAGTATTGGGCAGACAACTGCTTACCGCGTTTTTGGAACTCTTCTCTGTCTTTATCTGACCACCAATCACGCAGGTTGCCATCACCATCGTATTTAGCGCCTTGGTCATCAAAACCATGGCTAATTTCATGGCCGATTACGGCACCTATACCACCGTAGTTAACGGCATCATCGGCATCCATATTAAAGAATGGCGGTTGCAGAATCGCAGCAGGGAACACAATTTCGTTTTTAACTGGACTGTAATAAGCATTCACCGTTTGTGGTGTCATGCCCCATTCGGTCCGATCAATTGGCTTGCCTAGCTTGTTGATCATGTCTTGATATTCAAACTGAGCGTAACGCATGTAGTTACCGACTAACTCATCAGCCTTGATATCTAAACCTGAGTAATCTTTCCATTTATCTGGATAGCCAATTTTGTAGGTAAATTTAGCCAGTTTTTCTTGGGCGGCGACTTTGGTTTCTGGCGTCATCCACTCAAGTTCATTAATGCTGACTTCAAAACCTTTGATCAAGTTTTTGATCATGGTTTCCATGCGTGCTTTAGCTTCTGGCTTGAAGTATTGCTTAACGTACTCTTCACCCACTAACTCACCAATCACTTGGTCGGCGCCATCAACCGCTTTTTTCCAGCGTGGCTGCTGCTCTTCGATACCCATTAAGGTTTTGCTCTTAAAGGCGAAGTTCAAATCAACAAAGTTTTTACTCAGTAACTCGGCGTAGCTATCCACTAAGTGGAACGCAAGATAATCCTGCCAAGCCGATACTGGGAATGTCTCGAAACTGGCGCCGAGTTTTTCAAAATAAGAGGGCTGACGCACGATCACTTCAGTCACTTTATCGCCTAAGCCCGCACTCGCAGCAAAGGCATTAAAATCGAATTGACCGGTTAACTTTTGCAGTTCAGCACGATCTAACTTGTTGTATGCCTTGTTGGCATCACGGGATTCGACTCGGCTCCACTGACTTTTGGCGATCATCATTTCGATGTCGGCGACGTTTTTAGCCGCGCGTTTAGCGTCCTTGTAACCCGCTTCGGTCAGTATGTCTGTCACATACTTGGCCATGGCTTGGCGATTAGCGGTAAACTTAGGATCATCTTTTAGGTAATAATCGCGGTCAGGCAACGTAAGGCCCGACTGGCTTAAATACACCGCATACTGAGTTGAGTTTTTAGCGTCATTATTGACGTAAAAACCAAAAGGAATACCAGAACCCGTCGTCAGTAATTTACCCATCACAGCGGGTAAGTCAGCGTGCGTTTTTGCGGCAGCGATATCGGCCAGCAATGGCTTAAGCGGAGTAACACCTAATGTTTCAAGCAAATCGGTATTCATAAAGCTAGCATTGAAATCACCGATTTTCTGTTCATTAGAGCCTGCAGCAGGATTCTTTTTAGCGGCCGCTTCGTCGATAATTTTCTTCAATGCATCTTGGCTTTGGTCGTACAACACAGAAAACGCGCCATAGTTAGATTTGTCAGCTGGAATAGGCGTATTTGCCAACCATTTTCCATTAACGCTGTAATAGAAATCATCTTGATGGCGAACTGAGGCATCAAAGTTTTGCAATTCAATGCCAGACACCGCGACGGCTTCAGTTTTAGGCTCAGTACTACAAGCCGCTAAACCTAAACTCAAGGCGATACTCAGTGCCAGTGTGCTTATCTTCTTCATTGTTTTCCCCAGCTTCCGTTGAGAGTTATTATTTTTCCCGCAAAACCTTAGCATCTTGACACGCCTCACAGTAGTAAGATTTTGTAAAAGGATATGACACTTTAGCGACACTCTTAGCTATTTCGGCAAGCTAACTTCCATAGGGATGACGCTTATAGTTTTTCCATCGACCAAAAAGTAAGGGCACAACCTCAGTCATGCCCTTAAGTCCTTTACACAAATCTCAAACTAGAAGTTTTTACCCACAAATAAATAGAAAGACTTATCGCCAAGATCTGTGATCCCAAAACCAAGTGCTGCGGGTCCCATGGAAGTATCAGTACCGATATAAAGACTCGATGCATAAATCAGATCGGTCAGAGTGACATCAGTGCGCTCGTCCCAGACATTTCCCGCCTCTAAGCTCCAACCTAGGTATAGAGGATAATCAGTCATACCTAGCGCATCACGCCCGAGATCATATTGATAAATAAAGGCCCCAAACACTTTATGTGCGCCCATAATTGAGTCTTTATGGTAACCAGATAGGTTTAAGAATCCTCCCAGCTCAGATAAATGCAGCGTATTGACCCCATCATTATTGTTAGTAGCAATTGATGCCTTACCAACAAAAGCGTGGTTACCAACACTCAAGGCACCTTTCCAGTCAGCCTCTATTTGCACGCTAAATTGGTTTTGATTATCGTCGATACTGTCATTGAAATCTTCATTGCGCACGTAGACGTTTAAGGTTACACGATTACCCGATGTCGGGAAGCTAATGCTATCTAAGCTATCGTAACCGAACCTAAAGTAAGCACCATAGGAACTAAAATCTAAGTCCTGCGTTAGCCAAACATCATTGACTATCGACCCCTTCTCTGCGACTAAGCCTAACTCAATCATCCCTTGTAAGGTGTAGTTATAACCTATGCCTAATTCAATCGTATGGGTTTTCTTGTCGAAGGTTAAGATACGACTGTTATTATCGTATAAGTCCCAATCACGGGTATCGTATTGATAGCGGGCACGGCTAAAGAACTGTTGGTCCCTGTCTAAAGGCTGATAAAACTCAGTTGCAAACAACTTTTCAATGCCGAGTTTGATCTCATTGCGCCACTCTCCACCATTAAAGGTCAAATCGGTCATGGTATAAGCCATGTCAAAACTGATGGCAGATTCTGAATTAAAGTCATCCTCCCAATTAAAGCCCAGTTGGAAATAATTCGGCCCCCAAGACTTAGCCTTAGTAGTGACAGTGAGTATGCGGCCATCCTCACCTTCTACAAATTCAGCATCGACACGTTCAAATTTATTGAGGGAGTAAATACGCTTTAACGCCTCATTAAGCTCGTCTTTAGATACAGCTTGCCCAGGTTTAATATCCAAGGTTTCCGTCAAGAGATTCAAACTCACCTTAGATTGGTTATCAAATACGATTTCATTAATGGGATGACGTACATCCGCCATTAATAATTTACCTTTGGCTTTTTTAGCCTCGACGTAGGCGGCATATTCCTCAGGGCTCACGCTCATACTGCTCAACTTATAAAGCTGACCATTAGCGGCTTCTTTTCCAAGGGTTAATGCCAGCGGCATAATAGTGAAATCAGTGGTGCTGAGGGCGTCAATCGCGGGGCGGATCAATACATCTTTATCTGTCAGTAATTGTTTTTGTTTTTCAGTGCTGGCATTGGTCAAAAAATTAGAGAGCTGATCGAGCACTGCGATAGTACTGTCTAATTTATCTTTTTTGACCAGAGGCGAGCCAATATCGACGGCGATAATAATATCGGCTCCCATGGCTTTAACCACATCGACGGGCATGTTGTTGGCAATACCACCATCGACCAATAACTTGCCTTCAATTTGTGCGGGCTGAAGTGCACCAGGTACAGTTGCAGACGCTTGCATAGCTTTAACCATACTGCCATGACTAATCACCACAGGTAAGCTAGTTTCTAAGTCGGTTGCAACCGCTCGGTAGGGAATGGCTAAATCATCAAAATGACCAAATTGCTGTACCAGATCTGTCGACTGACGTAAAAGTTGTGACATAGTCTGTCCACGTAGCAGACCACTTGGAGCCCTCACTTGGCCTTCGTTATAGCCAATGTTTAACGGAATATTGTAACGGTCGCGTAACTGTTTATCCCTGTAACTCAAAATATTGCGCGGTATGGTGTCCGAGTAGCCACTGTCCCAGTTGACCCCCATCATGATAGCTTCCACTTCACTCGCACTGTAACCCAGTGAATACATGCCAGCGACATAGGCGCCTATGCTGGTGCCCGCGATGTAATCAACGGGGATGTTATGTTCTTCTAATATTTTGAGCACGCCCACATGAGCGGCGCCTTTAGCACCACCACCACTGAGTACGACACCAATTTTAAGGCGCTCTGCAGCCAAAGACGGGGTAACACATAAACACAAAATAATAGAAGCGAGTAGTTGACGCATCATGTGAGGCTACTTTTTATGGGATAAAAATCCGAGTTATATTAACAAACTTATCGATTTAACCGTCAGTCATATTTTATCTGGACCGACTAGTGATAAGTTTGTGTACTCTTTATACAAACAGATGAAGTTTAATTGAATAAACTGCTAAACAAAATATCCATCATCACTGAAGACGATAACGTTTACATCTCAAGCTCACTGGCTTATATCGTGCAGACGATTGCCCATCAGCTGTACAAATATTAAGTATTCGCGAGCCAATAATAGACTATGTTTCTAGCTTAATGATCAATAGAGACGATTTTGTTATCTGTCTCTAAATAGCGCTCAAAATCATCAACGCACATAGGTTTAGCAAAATAATACCCTTGAATAATATAACAGCCACGGCTAAAGACTTGCTCTAACTGCTCAACCGTCTCAATCCCTTCAGCAACTACATTTAATTTAAGGTTACGGGCTAATTCAATAATACTGCTCACAATCGCCTGATCTGCGGTATTAGTGGCGATATCAATCAAAAAGGAGCGATCAATTTTTAGGGTATTGACTTCAAAATTACGCAAATAAGCCAGTGAAGAATACCCAGTACCAAAGTCATCGATGGCAACCTCGATCCCCAAAGATTTCAATCGAGTAAGATGGTCTTTAGCGACATGCAACTCCTTCATCAATACGCCTTCGGTGATTTCTAATCCTAAAGATGCTGTTGGCATTTGGGTTTCTTGTAAAATTCTTTGGATATCTTCAATAAAATCTGGCTGCCTAAAATGCACCGCCGAAATATTAACCGACAACTTAAAGCCCGAGCCATAGCGCTTAGTCCAATTGGCTCCCTGCACACAGGCTTGTCTTAATACCCAGCGGTCAATATCAACAATTAAACCGCAGGCCTCGGCGACTTTGATGAAAATATCGGGACGAATAAAGCCGTCCAGCGGATGTTTCCAGCGAATTAATGCTTCCATTCCTATGAGCTTATCATTACGCAAAATATCAATTTGCGGCTGGTAATAAAGCTCGAACTCTTGTCGTTCTATGGCTTTGCGTAAATCGGCCTCAAGCCGTAAATGATAGAGGGCTTGAGCATTACGCTCCGAGGAATAATATTGGAAATTCCCTCGCCCTTCTTCTTTGGCATGGTACATAGCAAGATCGGCATTCTTGATAAAAGCCTCTGGCTGCACCGCATCGTCGGGCCAAATACTGATGCCTATGCTGGTCGAAATATAAAATTCCCGACCATACAACTTAAAGGGCGCGACAATTTGCTCCAACAGGCGCTCGGCGACATGGTTAATATCGTCAATGCTGTTTGCATTGCGGAGTAAAATCACAAATTCATCGCCACCAAAACGACAGAGTAAATGCTCGCTGGAAATACAAGATTGCAGTCGGCTTGATGCTTCGACCAACAGAGCATCGCCCATGCTATGACCATAGGAATCATTAACATGCTTAAATCTATCGAGATCTAAAAACAGTAGCGCCAGTTTCTCACCTGTTTGCTGCGCAGCTTGAATCGACTGTAATAGACGGCTAGAAAATAAGGAGCGATTTGGCAACCCAGTAAGCACATCGTAATTAGCCAAACGGCGTAAATCGGCTTCAGTACGTTTACGCTCCGTAATATCAGAAAATACCACCACATAGTGGGTTACTTTCCCGTTAATGCTTTGCATCACCGAAACGTTTAGCCACACAGGACAAAGTTGCTGATTGGCGCGGATTAACTCCCGCTCTCCAGTCCAAGACTGACTATCACGGAGAAGTTGCTTGATTTCCGATGCTAATCCGTCATTCATCTGTACGAATTGTGCAAATGGTTGCCCGACTAAGTCGTCAGAATCTATACCAATAATTTGTTGCGCAGCGTAATTCGCAACGCGAATACCGCCTTCGACATCTAAAATCAACACACCTTCAGAGGTATTGCCAAACGCTTTCGCCAATAAATTAATTTCATCCTCTAGCTGGCGTTGCACAGTAATATCGCTATAAATACCCGCGACCCGTTCAATTTCATTTGAGTGCTTATTGCGAGCAACTGGCCGCCCTCTAACCCTCAGCCATCCCCAATTACCGTCCTTACGCTGATAGCGATATTCGGCCTCGAATCGGTCAATCTCACCCGCCATCATGTTGTCCCACTGAGCGAGAGCTTTCTCCCTATCCTGCGGATGCACAGGCAAATCCTCTAAGCTCACCACAATCTCATTGGCATGCGTACCAAGCACCGAACCGCGATTATCAAGGTGAAATGCCTGAGTATTTTTATGCCACTCCCAGAGATCTGAGTCACTGCCGCGCAAAGACTGCCTTAACCTGTCCTCACTCTCCGTTAATGCCAGATTCATCTGCTTAAATGTATTGATCTGTCGTTGTCGATACCAAGCAAGACTTAAAGCAATAATAGAAAATAACAGCAGCAAAATACCTTTAAAACCTTGGGATAACCACCAATGCTGCTCAACATAAAAAGGATAAGAGAACGGCTTATCTGACCATATCCCATTAACTTGACTCAAAATATCTAACACATAGCCACCCGCAGCTAATCCTGCGAGGTTGATCTGAGATTCCCCCTGCAACAAGACGTAATGGCTATCTTCATCCTGATAACGTAATCGGTATTTAAATTGAATTGGCGAATCATCGAGATAATCTAAGTTAGTGATTTGAAAACTCACCATATTCGCATCGGGTTTGATGGTCATCAGGTTACGCGGCAACAAGGATACTTCTGTCGTGTTGTTATAGTACACAGAGACAGATTCAAGCATCACATGGTCATCGGTTATACGATTAACCAGCCTATTGACATCGAGTCGCATCACACCTTCAGGTGTTCCTAAGTAAAAGCCTGTTTTTGGCGAATAAAAATAAGCGCCCTCGTTCATTTCATCGGAAATCAAACCATCGAGTTGATTAAACATGGCGATATTGCCTGTTTGAATATCCTGACGAATCAAAGAATCAGCACAACCCACAAGATTTGACTTAGGGGTCTTTTGAATAAAAAACACTGAACTACAATTTAATTGCCATTCGGAAGTCAGTGAAACTAACGATTCCGCCTGCTGCTGATATTCAAACAAACCTTTTTCATAGGAACCAAACCAGATAATTCCCGGGGACATTTCTTCAATATGGCTAATCGTTGGTTGTGCCGCAAAAGCATTAAATAAGTGCCGTTGATCATGAAACTCGTTTTGACTGTCTATGTAACCAAAGACTTTTTTACCGCCAACCCAAAGACGACCGTCTGAGGTACGATAAATCGTGCGGATCACTGGCCGCTTGGGGCCATCAAATTCGTTCGATGACTTATCAATATCAAATGGCTGGGGCTCATAGAGTCCCATTTCCCAAAAATAGAGTCCCGTGGTAGTCGCAATCCAGACGCGTCCTTTCAGTTTGGGATCCCGATAAGTTTTATATATGAGCTTATTTTTAAAGTCATCCTGACCGTGAGTCCATTTAGAAAAACTGCTGCCTTGCAAGGTCTCTTTATCAATAACAAAAAGACCACTGGTTGTTGAGATCAGTAAATAATGGTCCTCAAACTCACTAATATCATAAATACTTTCGTGGGGATTAAACCCCTCAATCGGAATGTTAATCGCTTTTTTACTGCCCTTAGCAACAAAATCTACACTGGAAGAACCGAGCCAAACCCCTTCATCACTGGCATGTACAGACCAAGTCATGGCATCGCTCAGCTGATAGGGTTCATCTGCCGCATAAGTATCAAGAATGAAATCAGGCGGTGACGCTAACAATGCCAATCCATCACCAGAGCCTCCAACCCACATCAAGCCTGCATCATCAAACAACATGGCTTTCAGCGTTTCCATGTTGGCCTCAGCCTTCAACTCTTGCTGATAATTCTCAATCAACCGCGTCTCAGGCGACCATTTTAACAAGCCAATACGACTGGCAAACCACAAATACCCTTTAGCATCTTCAATGATCGCTGTGCTCCAATCGGGTAATTCTGGCACAGGTGTAATTTGATGAGCGATTTGATCTAATTGATAAACACCACGCCCTGTCGCAATCCAGATCCTATGTTGAGTATCCTCCAACATATCGAGAATACTGCCCATAGATTCGGTCCAAGGGTATTGGAACAGCCGTTCGCCCTTGTTATCGAGGAGCTCTAGTTGCAACTGCCCCGCAACCAACATGTGTCCATTGGGCATAAGTAATAACTTGCGCCAAGGAAGGTCGCGATTAACAGCTAATTGAGTGATAAGGCGAAGTTCTGACTTTGAAGGGGAAAACTCATAGATCTGACCATTATCAATTAATAATCGCCATGTTTTGCTATTCTTGCGGGCTGCCGATATCAGCGCACCACCTGGAAACTGCGGGAATAGATAGGGAGAACCAAACGCGGTAAATTGATTTTGTACTATATCGTAAAGGTAAATCGCGGCATTAGTACTGACCAATAACTTGTCTCGGTCGATGTTCACCACTGTCGTTAAAAAGTCATCCGCAAGCCGTGATTCCGTGCCAATTTTATCAATGCGCCGCACCTTAGAATTACTGACCCGATACAAGCCCTGCTCAGTCGCTGCCCATACAAAACCATAGTCATCTAAGGCTAAACCTCGGATGCTAGTGACAGCTAAACCGTCTCTATCGGTAAAAACACGCTGCACAAAGCCGCCCGCCCAAGCCGAATGGACGCTAATCAGTGAAAGGATGAAACATGTCAGAATTGTTCTAATTATTTTTGTTTGCATGTGACAACTTACCGCATACCATAACTGTACTGTAGCAGCTCAATCCCTTCAATTCATCCGCTTGTTTACATAAAAGTTACAAAAAAATACAGGCAATAAAAAAGCGCTCAAGTGAGCGCTTTTTTAATCGACAGCTAAATTACTTTTTCTTTGCCTTTGGGTTTGGCAAATCAGTAATAGAACCTTCGTACATTTCAGCCGCTAAGCCGACTGATTCGTGCAGTGTTGGGTGAGCGTGAATGGTTAATGCTAAATCTTCAGCATCACAACCCATTTCAATCGCTAGACCGATTTCGCCTAACAGCTCGCCGCCGTTAACACCCACAATAGCACCACCGATCACGCGGTGAGTGTCTTTGTCGAAAATCAGCTTAGTCATACCTTCAGAACAATCTGACGCAATCGCACGACCACTTGCAGCCCATGGGAAAGTTGCGGTTTCGTAAGCAATACCTTGCTCTTTCGCTTCTTTCTCAGTCAAACCAACCCAAGCGACTTCTGGGTCAGTATAAGCAATTGATGGGATGACTTTTGGATCGAAGTAGTGCTTCATGCCAGCGATAACTTCAGCCGCTACGTGGCCTTCGTGCACGCCTTTGTGAGCCAACATAGGTTGACCAACGATGTCACCAATTGCATAGATGTGCGGTACGTTAGTACGCAGTTGCTTATCAACCTTGATAAAGCCACGCTCATCAACGTTAACACCTGCTTTTTCAGCATCTAACGACTTACCATTAGGTGCACGGCCAATAGCCACTAATACGGCATCGTAACGAACGGCTTCAGTTGGCGCGCTCTTACCTTCCATAGAAACATAGATACCGTCTTCACGGGCTTCGACCGCTGTGACTTTAGTTTCAAGGATCAGGTTGAATTTCTTCTTGATTTGCTTAGTAAATACGCGAACCACATCTTTATCAGCCGCAGGGATCACTTGGTCGAACATCTCAACCACGTCGATTTGGCTGCCTAAAGAAGCGTACACAGTACCCATTTCTAGACCGATAATACCACCGCCCATCACTAACAACTTGCCTGGAACTTCTTTCAGTTCTAATGCGTCAGTCGAATCCCAAATACGTGGATCTTCATGCGGAATAAATGGCAGTTTGATTGGGCGAGAACCCGCTGCAATGATCGCTTGCTCGAAAGTCACTTTAGTCACAGTGCCATCTTCAGCAGTCACTTCTAGCGTGTTAGGGCCAGTGAATTTACCAAAACCGTTAACCACGTTAACTTTACGCATTTTGGACATGCCGCCCAATCCGCCAGTTAATTGGCCAATGACTTTTTCTTTAAAGCCACGTAACTTATCTAAATCGATAGTTGGCTCGCCGAAGACCACACCGTGAGCGGCAACTGCTTTGGCTTCTTCGATAACTTTAGCAACGTGCAGTAAGGCTTTAGATGGGATACAACCCACGTTAAGACACACGCCACCTAAAGTGCTAAAACGTTCAACTATGATGGTTTCCAGACCTAAGTCAGCAGCACGGAAAGCCGCAGAATAACCTGCAGGACCTGCACCTAATACCACTACCTGAGTTTTGATTTCGTTACTCATGTTTTCCTCTAATTCTCATTCAATCCGTTGGAGGAGCTATCCTGCCAACCGAAAATGCGCCAGCGCGTAAGGTGGGCGCATTTTAACCTGTGTTTGATACTGATCACAATAAACAAAAGGCTGCTCAAGATGAGCAGCCTTATATGCTTACAGAACCAAAGTACGAATATCGGACAGAATTCCTGACAGCGTCACACTAAAACGTGCAGCCATGGCACCATCGATCACGCGGTGATCGTATGACAGTGACAGCGGCAACATCAATTTAGGTTCGAACTCTTTACCATTCCACTTAGGCTTAATTTCAGATTTAGACACACCTAAAATTGCCACATCTGGGTAGTTCACGATAGGCGTAAACGCCGTACCGCCAATACCACCTAAACTTGAAATGGTGAAACAGCTACCTTGCATATCAGCAGATTTCAGCTTGCCATCACGGGCACGGATAGAGATATCAGCCAGTTCACGAGATAACTCGATAATGCCTTTCTTATCCACGTCACGCACGACTGGCACAACCAAACCGTTTGGCGTATCAACCGCCACACCGATGTGGAAATACTTTTTCTGGATCAGTGATTCGCCATCAGAGCTTAAGCTCGAGTTGAACACAGGGAACTGTTGCAACGTTTTAGCCACAGCTTTCAGCATAAACACTAAAGGCGTGATCTTGTAATCGGCTTTTTTCTTCGCCGCTACATCGTTTTGCTGCTTGCGGAACTCTTCCATTTCAGTGATATCAGCTTCATCGAACTGAGTCACGTGAGGGATAGTCACCCAGTTGCGGTGTAAGTTAGGGCCAGAAATCTTCTGGATACGGCTTAATGGAATCTCTTCCACTTCACCAAACTTACTGAAATCAACTTTAGGTGCTGCAATCACTTGCAGACCACCGCCGTTACCTGAACCAACAGACGTTGCAGCAGTCGCTTTCGGACGCGACAGTTCGTATTTCACATACGCCTGCACATCTTCTTTCATGATGCGACCTTTACGGCCAGAACCTGTCACTTGGGTCAAGTCGACACCAAACTCACGGGCTAAACGGCGTACTGCAGGAGACGCATGTACCGCACCGGTAGACACAGGTGTACCTGCGCTTGGGTGATGGGGTACTGGTGGACGGCTTGCAGGTGCAGCAACGGGCGCCGCGCTCACTGGAGCAGGTGCCGCCGCTTGTGCAGCAGGTGCTGGAGCACTTGCTGTTGCAACAGAAGTAGTCTCAATCGTCGCAATGACGCTACCTTGAGAAACCTTGTCACCCACTTTAACAGTCAAAGACAGCAGTTTACCGGCGAATGGCGCAGGCACTTCCATGGTGGCTTTGTCAGTTTCAAGCGTAATCAAACCTTGGTCGGCAGTGATTTCATCACCGACAGAGACGAGCACTTCGATCACATCGACATTGCTGGCATCGCCAATATCCGGCACTTGAATTTCTTTTACCGCAACCACACTTGCCGCTGGTGCTGCGGCCACTGGCGCTACCGTAGCGGCAGGAGCAGCTTGGGCAGCAACAGTTGGCGCGGCTGCAGGTGCAGCGCCGCCCACTTCAAGCATGATGACTAAAGAGCCTTGCGACACTTTATCGCCAACCGCAACTTTAACGTCTTTAACCACACCCGCGAAAGGTGATGGCACGTCCATCGTCGCTTTGTCTGTTTCTAGGGTAATTAAACCGCTATCAACTTCAATCTTGTCACCGACAGCAACCAGGACTTCGATAACCGATACATCTGTGTCGCCACCGATATCTGGTACTGTCACTTCAACCACTTTGGTTGCGCCCGTCGCAGGAGCAGCAGCCACAGGGGCAGGAGCCGCTTGAACTGGTGCAGATGCTGGTGCCGCCTGAGCGGGTGCTGCAACTGGAGCCGGAGCGGCTGCTGCCGCGCCCGCCGCTTGCATCATAGCAATCAAAGTACCTTCAGATACTTTATCGCCCACAGCCACTTTCAATTCGGCTAAAACACCGGCGAAAGGCGCTGGAATATCCATAGTCGCCTTGTCGCTTTCGACGGTAAGAATCGATTCTTCTGCCGCTAGGGTATCACCCACAGCCACACAAATTTCGATCACTTGCACTTCATCGCCGCCGATATCAGGAACAAAAACTTCTTTTAATTCAGCCATTTTCATTGCCTCTTACGCGTACTGTGGATTGATCTTGTCAGCGTCGATACCATATTCTTTAATGGCTTTTGCTAACACATCGACAGGCAGCTCTTTGCGATCAACCAGTGATTTCAGTGCCGCAATAACGATAAACTTAGCGTCCACTTCGAAGTGGTGACGCAGATTCTCGCGGCTGTCTGAACGACCGAAACCGTCAGTACCTAACACTTTGTAATCGGTAGGAATATAAGCACGTAACTGTTCGCCGTAAATCTTCATATAGTCAGTCGCGACGATTGCAGGTGCATCACTTGAAATCACTTGGCTGATATAGGCTTGTTTTGGCGTTTCGGTTGGGTGCAGCATGTTCCAACGTTCAGCGGCTTGACCATCGCGAGTCAATTCGTTAAAGCTGGTCACACTGAATACGTCGGCAGTAATACCAAAGTCTTTCGCCAGTGCTTGCGCCGCTTTACGAGTTTGTTCAAGGATAGTGCCACAGCTCATTAACTGAACTTTGCCTTTACCTGAACCCGCAACCGTTTCTAACTTGTAGATACCTTTCACTATGCCTACTTCCGCGCCTTCTGGCATGGCTGGTTGCTCATAGTTTTCGTTCATTGTGGTCAAGTAGTAGAAGATATCTTCTTGATTTTCGCCGTACATACGACGGATACCATCTTGTACCACAACGGCGATTTCGTAGCCGTATGTTGGATCGTAAGTAATACAGTTAGGGATAGTGTTCGCCAATACGTGGCTGTGACCGTCTTGATGCTGTAAACCTTCGCCGTTAAGCGTTGTACGACCTGAAGTGCCACCGACTAAGAAACCACGAGCACGCATATCACCCGCAGCCCAAGCCATGTCGCCAATACGTTGGAAACCGAACATTGAGTAGTAGATGTAGAACGGGATCATAGGTGTATCGTTGACTGAGTAGCTCGTCGCTGCTGATACCCATGAAGACATAGCACCGAGTTCGTTAATCCCTTCTTGCAATACTTGGCCGGTTTTATCTTCACGGTAGTAAGCAACTTGGTCAGAATCCTGCGGAATATATTTTTGGCCTTCGTGAGCATAAATACCCACTTGACGGAACAAACCTTCCATACCGAAAGTACGAGCTTCGTCAGGAATAATTGGCACAATATTTTTGCCAATTTTCTTGTCTTTCAGCAGAGCTGTCAGAACACGAACGAATGCCATAGTCGATGAAATTTCACGGCCGTTAGAGCCCTGTAAAATCGAATCGAAAATCTTCAGTGACGGCACTTCCATCTCTTCGGTGAACTTTTGACGACGTTGTGGCACGCTACCATGCAGCGCTTCACGACGGCTCATCATGTACTTCACTTCTTCAGAATCTGGACCTGGGTGATAGAAAGGCAGATCTTCTAACTGGTCATCTGGGATCGGAATATTGAAACGATCGCGGAAGTAACGGATAGACTCAATACCCATTTTCTTCACGTTGTGAGCGATGTTTTTACCTTCACCCGCATCACCTAAACCGTAACCTTTTACGGTTTTAGCTAAAATCACCGTTGGGCGACCTTTGGTTTTTTGTGCGTGATCTAAGGCAGCGTACACTTTCACTGGATCATGACCGCCACGGTTTAAGCGCCAAATGTCATCATCTGACATGTTAGCCACCATTTCGGCCGTTTCAGGGTACTTACCAAAGAAGTGTTCGCGTGTATAAGCGCCACCTTTGGCTTTACAGTTTTGGTATTCACCGTCAACGGTTTCTTCCATTAACTGCAGTAACTTACCGCTTGTATCACGGGCTAATAATGGATCCCAGTAACGACCCCAAATCACTTTAACGACTTCCCAGCCTGCGCCGCGGAATTCGCCTTCAAGTTCTTGGATGATCTTACCGTTACCACGTACAGGGCCATCAAGACGCTGTAAGTTACAGTTAACGATGAAGACTAAGTTATCTAATTCTTCACGGGCCGCTAAACCAATCGCACCTAAGGCTTCTGGCTCGTCACACTCACCGTCACCTAAGAAACAGTAAACGGTTTGTGCTGAACAATCTTTCAGACCACGGTCAGTCAGATATTTCAGGAAACGCGCCTGATAAATCGCTTGGATAGGACCTAAGCCCATAGAAACTGTTGGGAATTGCCAGTAATCCGGCATCAGTTTTGGATGTGGGTATGAAGACAGACCCTTGCCATCCACTTCTTGACGGAAGTTAGCCAGTTGGTCTTCGCTTAAACGACCTTCTAAGAATGAACGCGCATAAATACCAGGGGCAATATGGCCTTGGAAATACACTAAATCGCCACCGTCTTTTTCATTGGGTGCGCGGAAGAAGTGGTTAAAACATACGTCATAAATAGTCGCGCTTGAGGCGAAGCTTGAAATATGGCCGCCTAATTCTAAATCTTTCTTAGAACCACGAAGCACCATAGCTAAAGCGTTCCAACGGATGATGGCGCGAATGCGACGTTCCATCTCTTGGTTGCCAGGCATGTGCGGCTCTTGACCCGCAGGGATAGTGTTCAGGTAAGCCGTTGTGGCGTTATAAGGCAAGTGAGTGCCATTACGACGCGCTTTATCGATCAGCTTTTCTAGTAAAAAATGCGCGCGCTCTGGGCCTTCCTGTTCCAACACGGCTTGCAGGGCATCAACCCATTCCTGAGTCTCTAACGGATCTACGTCTTGTAGCATATCTTCAGACATGACACTGTCCTTCTCTATATACATGATAATGAATGGTGTTTGCGGCATATTCCGATTTAGCTGGCAGCTAAATCACAGAACTTAAGCGCCACTCTTTAAACGGCGCAAGCTTCGCTGCAACCGGCTATCTTCTTCCCGCACAGATAACATCACCTCTTCGATGTAACTTAAGTGTTCATTCGAGGCTTCTCTGGCGGCGTCGGGATCACGACGAACGATGGCAGCGAGCAAGGCCCGTCTGTGATCGTTAGCCATAGTAGAAGCTTCTTCGCGGCGGCTTAAAAGCTCCAGGTTTTGCGCCACATTTTGATGCAGCACAGGGGTTAAACTAAGAACGAGGTGTAACATAGCCACGTTATGTGACGCTTCCGCCACAGCACGATAAAAACGCACAATCGCAGCAGCTTTTTGTTCGATATCGGTGGCGGCTTCCACCTCGAGGATCATACGCTTGATATTTTGCATATCGGCGTCGGTACCACGCAGGGCCGCAAAATAGGCCATCATGCCTTCGGTGGCATGGCGGAACTCCAGTAAGTCGTACTGACTCTCTGGATCTGAATTCATCAGTTCAACAATAGGATCGGCAAGGGTCTGCCAGAGTTGTTCTTTGACATAAGTACCACCGCCTTGGCGGCGCATTAACAGTCCTTTTGCCTCAAGCTTTTGAATAGCTTCACGCAAAGAAGGTCGAGACACTTCAAACTGGATCGCCAGTTCGCGTTCAGGCGGTAACTTCTGACCGGGCTGTAAACTCCCCTCTAAGATCATTTGCTCTAATTGCGCCATGATCACGTCAGAAATTTTTGGCTGATTAATTTTACTATAGGCCATCAGGCGCTCAGCTCCGTTGTAAATTGGTCTTACCAATTTTTTTGAGTGAGCGCACTTTATCAAATCAGCGTTTTGATGTCCAGATTGAAGATCACTCCTTAAAAGCGATCTCGATCAAAAGCACTCACGAAGAGAGAGCATAGCGGAAAAAAATGTTTATGGGGTCAGACCATTTGACAAAAGCACGGGCTTCGCCCTACTAGGCGCTGCAAAAAGCGCAGCGGATAAATTCTAGGCTCTAGATTCTAGACTAGAAGGAGCACAGCGACGCCCTAGCAGCGAAGCGTTCTCGATTCTAGCTGCGAAGCATCCTTCTTTTAACTCACCAATCCGAAAATGGTCAGTAATGAAAGTATTGCAACAATAAGTGTAAAGTTACGTTTACTGAGCACTAATAATGCTAAGGTTGATTGTACACATATAGGTGCACTTGCGACCTCAGGTAAAGGTTGTGCCGCTAATGCCGTTTCAGCAACGACAGTGCGAGCGCTCGCATTTAAGGTCAACCCATTACGGCGCCACGCCGCTAAACCTTCACTAAATTGACCACTTAAGGCATAACCAAAGGCGAAAATCCGGCTCGGTAACCAATCCAGTAGCGTAATCACTTCGTTGACTAAGGGTAGCTCTAGGGATTTACGGGCATTCTCTTCGGCATAAAAACGTACCGTGCAATACAGTACAGCACCGACTGGACCTAAAAAAATGAA
Organism: Shewanella sp. DC2-4; assembly: GCF_013248875.1. NCBI lineage: Bacteria > Pseudomonadati > Pseudomonadota > Gammaproteobacteria > Alteromonadales > Shewanellaceae > Shewanella > Shewanella sp. DC2-4. Next base: position 4,343,474 of record NZ_JABRVR010000002.1, read on the forward strand.
AAACAGCGCCACTGCACCATAGTAACGATAGTTAATCCAAGCAACACTTTGCCCCACTTTGGCACCTAGGTCTTTCTCGGATACAGCATCTAAACACTCGCTACAATCGAGTTCGGCGGCATAATGGTAACAAGCTTGGACGTCTGAGCGACAAGCGGCTTGCATATATTTTTTGAAAATATCACGCTGTTTCTGATGGTTAAAACAAACCACTGCCACAACAATCCATAGGGCTAAACTTAATAAGCCCCAAAACATTCCCGCCACTAACCAAGATAAAACATATACCAACAAGGCTGGCAGCACTAACGCCAACGCCATCATCACGCTTGTCAGTGACGCTTTATCACCGAAAAATGTTGTCTGATAGGATTGCAGTAAACGATCAAATTGCCATGATGAAGGAAGAAATTTAAGTCGCTCCACTAAAATGGCGACCAAGAGTGAAAATAATGCCATGGGCTGTACCTCTATAATTTGTCCATAAATAGTCTAGGTTTATATGGAATACGTCTAAAATCCAAAAAGTTAAGTGATTAACTAAGAGCGCAACGCCTAAGTATATTCCTTTAACTTGCCTAAATATCCTTCCCAATCAAAGCTTTGCCCTGGGTCCGTTTTCCGCATTGGCGCAATATCACAATGACCCACAATCCGTTCAATACTCAGCAATGGATATTCTACCAGTAGGGCTTGTGTTAACTCGATGAGTGACTGATATTGCTCAGGAGTGTAAGGCTCAGTATCTGTGCCTTCCAGTTCAATACCAATGGAAAAATCATTACAATTCTCTCTCTCACCATAACGAGACACCCCAGCATGCCAAGCCCTGTCATTACAGCTTACATATTGGACACGCTCGCCATTGCGGCGGATCAAAAAGTGCGCCGACACTTGCAACCCCTGCAACGGTGCAAAGCTGGAATCGGCATTAGTATCTAAACACCCTTGAAATAATTGATCAATGTAAGGTAATCCAAAGCAGCCTGCGGGCAGACTAATATTGTGGATCACTAACAAACTCACTTCATTCAAGGGACGTTGATTAAAATGTGGCGACTCACAACGCCTCGCACTATCACACCAACCCGAATCAAATCGCATGATGAGCTTATCCTCTATGCCACATATACTGGCTTACTCTAACAGTATTTCTCCAAGCAAAGAAGAAACCCTACGCACGGAACTTACTGACAGAGCTATCTTTTAACATTGAGATCATGGAGTAAACCATCCACTCTCAATTTAAATAAGGCTGCAGCTTACTCCTTTTGCTCAATCTTCCAACCTGTTCCGTGAGACCTAAGGCCGTGGTAATCTTAACCTAAAATGCAAGTAGGCCGTAATGCAAGGACTCCGCTTATGTTAGAAAACGATATCCGCCAATCAGTAAAATCTGCCCTCAGTGAAGACTTAGGTGGCACCGAAATCAACGATCAAACCAAAGCCATCGCTTATGGCGACATCACAGCAATGTTGATCCCCGCCGATAAGTACGCTGAAGCCACTTTAATCACCCGTGAAGAAGGCGTTTTTTGTGGTAAAGCATGGGCAGAGCAGGTTTTTAACCAACTCGGTGGTGAAGTCGCACTGCATTGGCATGTGGATGATGGCGATCTAGTATTACCCAACCAGCTATTATGTGAATTATCAGGTCCTGCGCGCGCTATTCTCACTGGCGAACGCACGGCAATGAACTTTATTCAAACACTTTCTGGTGTTGCCACCTTAACCAAACATTATGTCGATAAATTGGCGGGGACTCACACTCGTTTGTTAGATACTCGCAAGACAATTCCAGGCCTACGCACGGCACAAAAATATGCCGTCACCTGCGGTGGCGGAAAAAACCATCGTATTGGTTTATATGATGCTTTTTTGATTAAAGAAAACCACATTATGGCCTGTGGCGGTATTCGCCAAGCCGTAGATACCGCCCGCAGCTTGTACCCGAATAAACCCGTTGAAGTCGAAGTGGAGTCACTCGAAGAGCTCGCCTTAGCACTCGACTCTGGCACAGATATCATAATGTTAGATAACTTCGACATCACTAAGATGGTCGAAGCGGTTGAAATGAACAATCAATATAAAGCTAAAGGCGCCGGCGCTAAGCTCGAAGTCTCTGGTAATGTCACCTTAGGTACCTTAGCCGAATTCGCCAAAACAGGGGTGGACTATATCTCAGTTGGCGCACTCACTAAGCATGTTCGCGCCTTAGATTTATCACTCAGATTAAAAGCTTAAAACCGCTGGATGTTAGCTGGTAGTGGAATGTTCTCGCAAAGTACCGTAAGCACATTCCACTCATAAAATATTAAGGCGAAATGCATTTTTTTGTAGGACTCCTCCAAACCAAATGTGAAATCGTGCCAGCACTATCATACTCAGCATTCACCCTCACGATTCCCCCACCCCGTCACCATTTCATGTCACCAATTTGACAACATAGAGACACACGCCAGCTAAACAGATATTGTCAAAAAGTTGTTATAACCTAATATGTCGATAAGTTAGCCTTTTATACAAAAACAACACTTTATTAGTACTTTATACTTAATTTTTGTTTCCTTTTACCTAACTTTGTACTAACTTTTACCAAGGCGAGATGGCCGTTTGGTCAACCTCACCTAAGGTCAGCACTGGGATTCTTTTTAAAATTGCCTAGTTCACGTTTTTTGAGAGGCATATTTTTGAAAACGTTAGCCTAAGGTGCGGTTGCCGAAACAATTTATTCAAACAAGCGCTAACCCAGCATTAACTTAGTGCTAATTTAGCAAAGCTAGCTTGGATAAATCAGCATGAGTCATTACACATGGGTCATTCAAGATCATCGGTGTACTGTTAATGTTACATAGATCATATAAATGATTTTATTGACATAAATGAGTAATAAAGTTTGATGAGATAACACAATTTATAGAGTAAAACAGCGGTTAGGTTAAACACTCTATTCAACCACAGTAAGTCACTAAATAGTTAGCTGGAGAGAAAAATGAAGGCCATGAATTTAAACAAAGCATTAAATAAAAAAGCTCAGGGTTTTACTCTGATCGAACTAATGATTGTAGTTGCCATTATCGGCATTTTGGCAGCTGTTGCACTACCAGCTTATCGTGAATATGTTGCAACATCTCATGGTGGCGCAGCAATGAAAGGTCTTGCTGGATACGTATCCAAAGCACAAGCCTGCATACAAACCGGAGTAGGTTGTGCGAGTCTTGGTACAGAAATTACAGCTGATCCAAAAATTACTGCGACTCCTGATGTAGCAGAAGCAGCACTAACAGCATTAGCATATGACGATGGTACTTGTATAGTAACGGCAAGCATAACAGCTGATGGTGGCTTATCTTATGCAGCATCGGCTAACAGTGCAGGTAAGGCAACAGCAACACAATGCCAAGAGGGCGCAGGCTTATAACAGAGTTCACCCGACTCATTAAAATGGCAGTAATATTACTGCCATTTTATATTTAGTAGTTAACTCATTAGAGTTTTAATAATGCCAACTTCAGGTCTTCATTTAGGTTTATCCACCCTATTTATCCGCAAAGGTCTGCTAAATGAAGAGCAGATGGCTAATGCCATTACTAAATCCCGTCAGAATAAACATGCCCTTGTCAGCACTTTAGTTCAAAGCAAGCTTGTCTCTGCCCGAGCAATAGCCGAACTTTGCTATGAAGAATATGGCACGCCACTACTCGATCTCAATGAATTTGATCTTGCCTCGATTCCTGAGGATTTCCTCAATAAAAAACTCATTGAGAAACACCGCTGCTTACCCCTATTTAAACGTGGTAATCGCCTCTATATAGGCACATCCGACCCGACCAATATTGCTGCCCTCGAAGATTTCCAATTTAGTGCTGGCTTGCACGCCGAAGCGATTCTCGTTGAAGAAGATAAACTCGCCAAAGCACTGGAGAAAATTCTCGAAGTAGATATTAGCGGCCTAGATTTAGGCGGTATGGATGAAGCGGCTCTAGCCAATATTGAAATAACGGATACCGACAGACGCAATGAAGAGTCAACAGGTGAAAGTAGTGATGATGCGCCTATTGTTATCTATATCAATAAAATTCTAACCGATGCTATCCGTAAAGGTGCCTCGGATTTACACTTTGAACCCTATGAGAAGCGCTACCGCATTCGTTTTCGCATCGACGGTATTCTCCACGAAGTTTCCGAACCCCCTATTAGCCTTGCAAACCGTTTATCGGCGCGGTTAAAAGTAATGTCAAAACTTGATATCGCCGAACGCCGCGTGCCGCAAGACGGCCGAATCAAGATGAAACTTTCCCGCACTAAGTCCATCGACTTTCGGGTAAGCACTTTGCCGACCCTGTGGGGCGAAAAAATTGTAATGCGGATTTTGGATTCATCCTCCGCACAATTGGGCATTGAAAAGCTTGGCTACGAGCCTGACCAAGAAAAACTCTATCTTGAGATGTTGGCAAAACCCCAAGGGATGATTTTAGTGACCGGTCCTACTGGCTCAGGTAAAACCGTCTCCCTCTATACAGGGTTAAATATTCTTAATACCGAAGAGCGTAATATTTCTACCGCCGAAGATCCGGTAGAAATAAACCTTGAGGGCGTAAACCAAGTTCACATTAACTTAAAAGCCGGCCTCACTTTTGCCTCCGCTTTACGTTCATTCCTACGCCAAGATCCCGATGTGGTGATGGTGGGTGAAATTCGCGATCTTGAAACCGCCGAAATTGCCATTAAAGCGGCACAAACAGGCCACTTAGTACTATCAACCTTGCACACAAACTCGGCTGCCGAAACCTTGACTCGTTTAATCAATATGGGTGTACCAGGTTATAACATCGCCAGCTCAGTTAACCTGATTATTGCCCAGCGTTTGGCACGTCGACTTTGCCCCGAATGTAAGCAAGCTGAAATCATCCCTGAGCATGAACTATTACGTTTAGGTTTTGCCCAAGCACAAATTACCCAAGGCTTTACCACCTTTAAACCTGTGGGCTGCGAGCATTGCTCCGGCGGCTACAAAGGCCGGGTTGGTATTTACGAAGTGATGAAGATGTCCGATGAAATAGCGCGTACTATCATGGAAGGGGGTAACTCCTTACAAATCGCCTCCCAAGCTAAAGCGCAAGGGATGCGTGATTTACGTCAGTCAGGATTATTAAAAGTAATTCATGGTGTTACCAGCATTGCAGAAATCAATCGCGTAACGAGTTTTTAAGAGTAGAGCACTACAAATAGCGCCCTGCTTTTACAACCTAACAGAGATTATTTATGGCTACGGCAACAACTGTAAGAAAGTCTCGCGGCAAAAAAAACGAGCAAAAAAGCCAGCCCAAAATCTATACCTTCGAATGGAAAGGGGTAAATCGCGACGGCAAAAAAACGGCAGGAGAGCTTAGAGGTGCAACCGCAGCCGAAATTCGTAGTCAGCTTAAATCCCAAGGAGTAAACCCTAAGAGCGTTCGTAAGCAGTCATCCCCACTATTTAAATTAGGTGAAGCCAGCATCACCCCTATGGATATTGCTATGATGACACGTCAAGTCGCGACTATGTTGGCTGCAGGTGTTCCTTTGGTAACGACATTTGAATTACTCGGCCGTGGTCATGAAAAAGCTAAAATGCGGGAATTACTGGGTACTATTTTAACCGAAATTCAATCGGGTATTCCCTTATCCGATGCTATGCGCCCCCATAGACGTTACTTCGACGAACTATATGTTGACTTAGTCGCCGCGGGTGAGCACTCAGGTTCACTCGATTTGGTTTTCGATCGCGTCGCAACCTATAGAGAAAAAACGGAAGCGCTCAAATCAAAAATTAAGAAAGCCATGTTCTATCCTGCAGCGGTCGTCATAGTCGCGCTTTTAGTCACGACATTGTTATTACTCTTTGTCGTACCTCAATTCGAGGAAATTTTTAAGGGCTTTGGTGCAGAATTGCCCGCCTTTACGCAACTGGTTCTACATATTTCCCGCGGCTTACAATCCTCTTGGTATATCTTTTTAGCCGCTATTGTTGGCGGCGTATTTTTGTTTGTACGCGCACACCGAAACTCGCAAATGGTGCGAGATAGAGTAGACGAAGCCGTGCTAAAAATCCCTGCCATTGGACCGATTTTACACAAAGGTGCCATGGCTCGTTTCGCCCGCACCTTAGCTACCACATTTGCTGCAGGTGTGCCGTTAATTGATGGCTTAGAATCCGCCGCTGGCGCATCGGGTAATGCAGTTTATCGCAAAGCCATATTGAATATTCGCCAAGAGGTAATGGCGGGGATGCAAATGAATGTCGCGATGCAAACCACAGGGCTCTTCCCCGATATGTTAGTGCAGATGGTGATGATTGGCGAAGAATCCGGCTCGCTGGATAACATGCTCAATAAAGTCTCAACCATCTATGAAATGCAGGTCGACGATGCGGTTGATGGTTTATCAAGCCTAATTGAACCTATTATGATGGTAGTCATAGGTACTGTGGTCGGCGGGTTAATTGTCGCTATGTATCTTCCTATCTTCCAAATGGGTAAAATCGTCAGTTAATTCATTCGATTCAAATAAAATAAGAAAACTAAATGTCAGAATTTATCTCTCTTTTGGGCCACTCTTTTGATCAGAGTCCTTGGCTCTTTATTACGCTAAGCTTTATTTTTGCCGCCACCATAGGCAGTTTTTTAAACGTAGTGATCCACAGATTTCCTGTGATGATGAAACGGGAATGGCAGCAAGAATGTAATCAGTATTTGCAGGAATACCACGCTGAGATAGTCACAAAAATCGGTATTGATAAACTCAATACACCTATAGATAGCTTCCCCGAAAAATATAATCTCGTGGTGCCGGGCTCTGCTTGCCCTAAGTGCAAAACGGCGATTAAACCTTGGCATAATTTACCTGTATTCGGCTGGTTAATGCTCAAGGGAAAATGCGCTGCTTGTCACGCCCCCATTTCCGCCCGCTACCCAATAATTGAATTCGTCACAGGGCTACTTATCGCGACTTTAGCGTGGCACTTTGGTCCAAGCTGGCAATTTGTCTTTGCGAGCATACTGACATTTATACTTGTCGCCCTTACTGGTATCGATCTTGATGAGATGCTGCTGCCTGACCAAATGACGTTACCGTTACTTTGGCTCGGCTTGATCATCAATCTAAATCATACCTTTGCGAGCCCAACCGATGCCATTATCGGTGCGGCAGCAGGCTATTTAAGCTTGTGGTCCATTTTTTGGCTATTTAAAATCCTCACAGGCAAGGAAGGCATGGGCTATGGGGACTTTAAACTGCTCGCCGTTTTTGGTGCTTGGCTCGGCTGGCAAATGCTGCCGCTGGTCATTTTACTTTCGTCCTTAGTCGGAGCAGTCGTCGGCATCACTATGATTGTCAGTAAACGCCTCAAGCAAGGTCATCCCATCCCATTTGGGCCTTATATTGCTGCCGCAGGCTGGATAGCCTTGCTATTTGGACAACAGATTGTTGATTGGTACCTATCAACACTGTAAAAGCTAGCAAACTAGGCACTGAGTTATCCGGAGTATGTTATGTCAAAGTTTATCGTTGGCCTTACTGGCGGCATAGGTAGCGGTAAAACGACTGTTGCCAATTTATTCGCCGCAGAAGGCATTACCTTAGTCGACGCCGATATCGTTGCCCGCGACGTTGTCGCTCAGGGTTCAAAAGGGCTTGAGGCCATCGTTAGCCATTTTGGCATTGAGATGTTAACGCCAGAAGGTGAACTCGATCGCGCCAAACTGCGGCAACGGATATTTAGCCACCCTGAAGAACGTGAATGGTTAAACCAGCTATTGCACCCGATGATCCGCCAAGAAATGCTAGCACAGGTAGAAAAAGCAACCTCGGCCTATGTAATTATGGTCGTGCCCTTGCTATTTGAGAACGGGTTAGATAGGTTAGTCAATCGGACTTTAGTGGTGGATATTTCGCCTGAGTTACAAATCAGCCGCACCGTGAAAAGGGACAATGTTGATGTATCTCAAGTAAATAACATCATTAACAGCCAATTGAGCCGCAGCGAAAAACTCGCCCGAGCCGACGACATTATTGATAATCAAGGAGAGATATCAGCCTTAAAACGAGAGGTGCTAGCATTGCACCAACACTATTTACAACTATCTGGTACTCATAACGCCCATGACTGAATTAGTTTACGAACAGCCCCTAAACGAGAAAATTCGCAGCTACTTGCGGCTCGAATACCTCGATAAACAGCTGCAAAGTAACCTAAGCAATGACCACCAACATAGATGTTTTTATCCGCTGTTTTCCCTCTGTGAATTGTCCGAACGCTGCGATTATCGCAATGAAGTATTAAAAGATATTGAGCGGCACTTGCTGCAACTGAACAAATGGCAAGAATTAGATCACGTCGACCACCAGCAAATCAATATCTATATCAACGCCCTCACCCAAGCCCGCGAACCGTTACAAAAGCCTGAACGCTTCGGCAGCCAATTAAAACAAGACAAATTTATTTCCGCGCTACGACAACGCTTCGGCATGCCAGGTGCTTGCTGTAACTTCGACCTACCGCAACTGCATTATTGGCTATCTAAACCTTGGGAAGAAAAACAGCACGATTATCGCTCTTGGATAGCGCATTTCGAACCTTTGCTCACCCCCATCACACTATTACTCCAACTCACCCGCAGTACAGCCCATTACGACAATGCCGTTGCCCATGCTGGCTTTTATCAAGGTGACAGTGCCCAAGCACTTGCTTTGGTAAGGGTTAAAGTCGATGCTTCCCACGGGTGTTATCCTACGATTAGCGGCCATAAAAACCGTTTCGCTATCCATTTTGTGCAGTTTGAACAACAACGCCACTCCGACCGTTCAATTGATTTCTTACTGGCTACCTGTGCATGAAGCCTTTACACTAATGGCCTGAAAGACATTCGTATTGGCGGCCGCTTTATCGCCGTTAACCAAGAGAACAATTATGCCATTGACCGTTAACTGCCCTATTTGCAAAGCCCCTGTCGAGTGGGTGCCACAATCTGCATTTAAACCTTTTTGCAGCGAGCGCTGTAAGTTGATCGACCTCGGTGATTGGGCGTCAGAAAAACACGTCATCCCAGTCAAAGCCGAATTTGATCCAGAAGCATTTGATGAATTTGATCTCGATGAAGGCGATTTTTTTAAAGAGTAATTTTGGGTTTACACACGAATAACTCAGCTCAAGCCTTTAATGCACTTACTTTTACCCACTCATTAATCGATAAATATTATGACTAAACGCATCCATGTTGCCGTCGGCATTATTACTAACTCGGCCGGTGAAATTCTGTTGGCAAAACGCCCAGATCATTTACATCAAGGTGGGAAATGGGAATTTCCTGGTGGTAAAGTTGAGACAGGCGAAACTGTCACTCAGGCATTGATCCGTGAACTCAAAGAGGAAGTCGCGCTCAATGTCACTGATAGTCAGCCATTTATGGCGTTGAGTTTCGACTATCCCGATAAACAAGTGCTACTCGATATCCATTCAGTCACAGAATTTAACGGCACAGCTCAAGGCCTTGAAGGTCAGCTTATCGCTTGGGTCACTAAAACCGACTTAACCAATTACGACTTCCCAGAAGCTAATAAGCCTATTTTAGAAAAAATTCTGGCTCAGTAATCAAGTAATTTACCTTATCCTCTCAATGTGTTCTGTCCCCGAATCACGATTCGGGGATGAACTTTTTCAATGCCTTAACTCCACAAACTAAGCAATTCTGTGATCGTTAAGCTGATAGATATTAGCAATGCGTGATCTTGCTTGCAGCAAATCAATTAATCGCTTTAATCGCATCCAGAATAATGTTTGAATCGAATTTCATTCTTTCTCTTCGATTTCGAGGGCGCATCATGCACAATAACGTTAAGGCATTCCTAGCCACTACTGCCTTATTTTTTAGTTGTCAGGTACTAGCCAATGGTGGCTGTGGATTTGAAGAACAACAACAGGGTTTAATTGCGACCTGCAGTGAGGAGAAACAAGAAGTGATTTTAACTGGCATAATAGAAGCACAACATTTAGTCACGGATCTCAATGAGTTTGCCGAAGGGTATAAAACCTATCAAGTCGATACCACTGCAATCACCCCGCTTAAAAGCATCACTGAACCTACAGAAATTGTAGTGATCATTGGTACTTGGTGCCCAGATTGTCACCGGGAAACCCCGCGCTTTATCCGTATTATGGAAAAAGTCGCTAATCCCAATATTAAAGTGACCTATATTGGTGTCGACCGCACGAAAAAAGATCCCGAAGGCTTAGCCGCAAAATACGACTTTACCCGCATTCCAACCTTTATTGTACTGCAGCAAGGTAAAGAAGTTGGCCGCATCGTAGAGCGTCCAACGGTTTCCTTAGAAAAAGATCTCGCCGATTTATTGAAATAATCGCCACAGTACAAACAATAAAGGCCGCATCGCGGCCTTTGGTTTTTATCATGTTTCAATAAAATATTAGCTGACTTCGTCAATAATCCGCTGAGCTAACATCACTAAAACACCTTCACGTAATGCACCGCCAGATAAGGCTAAATGCTCGATCCCCAGCAACTCAAACAAAGCCAATAAAATAGCGACACCCGCAGCAAAAGTCGGTGCTCGCTCACTGCAAAGTCCAGCAATCCCCATTAAGCTAATATCTTCTTGGGCGAGGATCTCAGCCTTCAACTGAGTAAGCACATCGAGTGTGATAGTTTCAGATAACCCTCGGTGAAGTAGCACTTCTACCACGGACTGTACAGCCCCGGAGGCACCAACGACACAATGCCAACCAAGATCACGTAGGGTTTGTCTATGCTCAGCTAATGCGGTTAGCACTTGCTGCTTAGCATCATCAAAATCTAACTGCTGCAGCGGCAAACTGCTGAAAAATTGGCGATTATAAGTCACACTACCAAAGGGCAAACTGGTTTTGAACAACACTTGATGCCCATCGCCGATGATAAACTCTGTACTCGCCCCACCGATATCAATAACCAAGCGACGGCCTTGACCACAAGTGGTCGCCACCATACCTTGATAGATGAGCTCTGCTTCACGCATACCAGAGATAATTTCGATCGGATGACCTAAGAGTGGCAATGCACGCTGATTAAACTCATCAGCATTGCTAATACTGCGAAGAGTTGCAGTTGCAATCACAGCAACATGGTTTGCTTCAATCTTATGTTGCACCAACATCTGGGCAAACATACTCAAACAGTCGAGGCCGCGCTGCATGACATCGGGGCTTAATTTGCCATCGTTGCCTATGCCTTCGGCGAGCCTCACCTTGCGTTTATATTTCGCAATAATATGCGGCTGACCACCACGCGTTTTGGCGATCAGCATATTAAAACTATTTGAGCCTAATGTTATAGCGGCATAAGCGGGTGTTGGCATTTACGAATGTCTACGTGTCCTATCATGACGAGGAGGGCGAGCACCACTGCGTTGAGCACCTGGGCGGCTTGCCCCTGAACGATCACGCAAGTTTCGAGTGCCGCTAGGGTGTTTACGGTGGATCTTCGCTGGTGTAGGAATATCGGCCAGTAAAGCTTCACTGTCGTAGTTACTTACTGGAATCGAATGATTGATGTAGCTTTCGATTGCAGGCAAGTTCAATGCGTACTCTTCACAGGCAAAGCTTATCGACATGCCTTTATTACCCGCACGACCCGTACGACCGATTCGGTGAACATAGTCTTCGCAATCATCAGGTAAATCATAGTTATACACGTGTGAAACGTCAGAAATATGTAAACCACGAGCCGCAACATCAGTAGCAACCAATATATCTAGTTGGCCACTGGTAAATTGCTCAAGGATACGAATACGCTTTTTCTGTGGCACATCACCCGTTAATAAACCCACACGATGTCCGTCACCTTCAAGCCAAGACCAAAGCGTTTCACAACTGTGCTTAGTGTTGGAGAAAACAATGGCTTTTTCTGGCCAATCTTCTTCAATCAAGGTCAACAGCAAACGCATCTTCTCTTCTTGGGAAGGATAGAAGATTTCTTCTTTGATGTTTTTGGAGGTTTTTTCTTCGGGGGCGATTTCAACTTTAACGGGCTCATTCATATGATCATAAGCCAGCTCTTGTACTTTCATGGACAAGGTTGCCGAAAATAACATATTAAGACGTTGATTTGCCTCAGGCATACGTCTAAATAAGAAGCGAATATCTTTAATAAAACCAAGATCAAACATACGATCGGCTTCATCAAGTACCACAGCCTGAATTGAATTCAAGCCAATAATACCTTGGCGAACGTAGTCGATAATTCGACCCGTTGTACCAATCAAGATATCAACACCTTGATCTAATACTTTACGCTGCACATCGTAACTTTCACCGCCATAAACAATACCCACCTTTAAGTGTGTGTGCTTGGCGAGTAAAATCGCATCTTTGGCAATCTGAATCGCCAGTTCGCGAGTCGGGGCCATAATGATGGCGCGGGGCTGATTAATCAGTCGACCTTCAGGTATGGGAGTCGATAATAAATGATTAAACGTGGCGACCAAAAAGGCCATTGTCTTACCAGTGCCCGTTTGTGCTTGGCCTGCGATATCTTTTGATTGGAGTAATACAGGCAGTGATAACGCCTGAATCGGCGTACAAAATTCGAAGCCGTTCTCGGCAAGGGCCTGTTTAACCTCAGGATGTAGAGGTAGGTCGGCAAACCTTTGGGTAGATAGATGTGTTTCGCTCATAGCGCAAGCTTACCTGTTGAGGTTGCAATAAGATACTCGATCGTTTGAAATAGCCACATTGTAAAAAGGTAACTTGAAAAGCTATTTTTCAGCCCCAATATACATGGTAAGCCATTAACAAACCAGCAATGGCACCCAAACTGGAGAACATCATGAGCGATAAAATTATATACCTGAGTGACGACAGCTTCGAAAACGACGTATTAAAGTCTGATTTGCCAGTATTGGTAGACTTCTGGGCCGAGTGGTGTGGTCCTTGTAAAATGATCGCTCCAATTTTAGACGATGTGTCTGAAGAATATGCAGGTCGCTTGACTATCGCTAAATTAAACGTTGACCAAAACAATGTTTCTCCAGCGAAATATGGCGTTCGTGGCATCCCAACTTTACTGCTATTCAAGAACGGCGAATTAGCCGCGACTAAAGTTGGCGCACTCTCAAAAACGCAATTGAAAGAGTTTATCGACGCTCAAATCTAATTTGACGTCGTAATGAGTGACCTCCGGCACAAGCTATAAATTAATTGTGCCGGAATTTCCCTAAATTTCTGGACGCCCCGCTTTGTTAGTGCTACTTTAATAACCAGATTCTTTCTAATAACCTCTTCTCGCTCGTCAATCACTATCCTGAATTACATCCTTACTGATTGATCGCGGTAAGCTTTGTCGCGTAACACAAGACCCCCAAAATGAACTTAACTGAATTAAAAGACACGCCGATTTCTGACCTAGTCTTACTAGCTGAAAATATGAAGCTCGAAAATATGGCCCGCGCTCGCAAGCAGGACATTATTTTCTCAATCCTTAAAGCCCACGCAAAAAGTGGAGAAGACATTTTCGGTGGTGGGGTATTAGAAATACTCCAAGACGGTTTCGGCTTCTTACGCAGCTCAGACGGTTCTTATTTAGCTGGTCCAGATGACATCTATGTCTCACCAAGCCAAATTCGCCGCTTCAACATGCGAACGGGTGATACCATTTTTGGTAAAATTCGCCCACCAAAAGAAGGCGAGCGTTATTTTGCCCTATTGAAAGTCAACGAAGTTAACTTCGATAAACCAGAAAACTCCCGTAATAAAATCCTCTTTGAAAACTTAACCCCACTCCACGCAGAAGAACGTATGCGTATGGAGCGCGGCAACGGCTCAACTGAAGATATTACCGCGCGTATTCTGGATTTATGCTCACCAATTGGTAAAGGTCAACGTGGTTTGATCGTTGCACCACCAAAAGCAGGTAAAACGCTATTACTTCAAGGTATTGCTCAAAGCATCAGCTACAACAACCCAGAAGTGGTGTTGATGGTATTGCTGATCGACGAACGCCCAGAAGAAGTAACAGAGATGCAGCGCCTCGTTAAAGGCGAAGTTATCGCATCAACCTTCGATGAGCCAGCCAGCCGCCACGTTCAAGTTGCCGAAATGGTGATTGAAAAAGCAAAACGTTTGGTTGAGCACAAGAAAGACGTCGTGATCTTACTCGATTCGATTACCCGTTTAGCCCGTGCCTATAACACTGTTATCCCATCATCGGGCAAAGTGTTAACGGGTGGTGTGGATGCTAACGCCCTGCACCGTCCAAAACGCTTCTTCGGTGCGGCACGTAACATCGAACACGGCGGCAGCTTGACCATTATCGCCACAGCCTTGGTTGATACGGGTTCTAAGATGGACGAAGTGATCTACGAAGAATTTAAAGGTACAGGTAACCAAGAGCTACATTTGTCACGTAAAGCGGCAGAAAAGCGCGTGTTCCCAGCCATTGACTTCAACCGCAGCGGTACGCGTCGTGAAGAAAAACTCACGACTCAAGAAGAACTGCAAAAAATGTGGATCCTGCGTAAGATCCTCAATCCTATGGATGAAGTCAGCGCAATGGAATTCTTAATCGATAAATTGGCGATGACCAAGACTAACGAAGAGTTCTTTACCGCCATGAAACGCACTAAGTCTTAAGCCATACAAGATTGCATGAATAATAAGGCCGCTCACTGAGCGGCCTTTTGTTTATGTATAAAAAAAAGCCGCGAGTGCGGCTAATCTTGATTCAAGTGACTTAATCAAGTACAGGTAAGTAACTGAGCACTAACTGATCTCGACTTAGCTGGCTATCAATGATCTCCCCTACTGTGCCATTGTTTAACTTGATGGCAAGCGTGGCCTCCCCGGCTTGCGTCTTAAAGGTTTCCATCTCTTTAATTCGGTTGATCAGCGCAAGTGCTAAGGTGTTTTCTGCGGTTGCCGCGTACACTCGGCCATTTACCGTCACTTCTGCTTGAGTCGCCAATGCTGGGCCAGCTAAACGAATACCAACGTATTCACGCCATAGCCTGGCTTTTTGCTCGCCTTGATAGTCACTGTCCACGGATGCAAGCACCACTTGACGTAATATCATCTGCAGTAAATTACTCTTACCTTTTGGCTGCCCGTTAACAGTATCGAATTGGAAGTAACGTGATACCGAACGGTCGTAATTAGGTAATGGCTCAATACTTTGTTGCGCAAAATCAGTGTAATAAGGCAAATAGCTATCGAGCTTACCACTCACACCACAGCTTTCGGTAAAGAGGGGTGCATTACCACGAGTTAGCCCTGGGCCTTCGCCCATGGTCATCTTACACAACATATCTTTGAACACCGGACCCACATTAGGTAAATCAACCAATGCTTTATAACCAAGACTCGATGTACTACGTGGGGTGGTACGTGATACTAAGGCTCTCACGGCTAACAATTTATCTGGCCACACCCCCAAGACGTCGCGCTCATTCACATAGGGATGGTTAGGTGAGGATGCAGGCGTTTTAATACCGTTGAGTAAGCGACCCGAAAAGCTGACATCCGCCGTTAATAAATCCTGAAATTTAGGATTAATTTGCGATTTAATGATCAGCTCTTTCAAGGCTTCAGGAGAATCAGAGAACTGACTTATCACCTCACCTGGCTCAAACTTCGCCTTCATATCGCCGCTTTTAAAACGATATTGTTCAAGCACTTTGCCAAAATTATACTGCTGTCTTAAGGCCACGCTGCCATCGGCTTGCTTGTATGTCACATCGAGGGTCGCATCATTTTCTCCCACCAGCTTAAGGAAGAAATCTGCCGACTGATTCATCGCCCGCTGATTCGCGCAATACCAAGCCTCGCTACCTGCCGCCGCCAATCGTTCGCATTCACCAGCGAAAAAGTTTTCAGATAGACCAAATAATTGCTCTAAAAAGCTCACATCTTCAATGAATTGACGTATTTCATCAAACTGAGCTTTACGATTAATGGCGTAACTTAGGCTATGATCTTCAAATAAAGATTGACGATTATGGCGTAAGTTCATGGTCTCGTAGCTATCAAAATACTTCTCGATATAGAACTGATTAATATCATCTAAGTTTTTACCTGCATCACCACGATTACAGTTGCTGTTAAGGGACACATGTTCATCAGTGCAGTAAGAATACTGACGTAGGCTATTGTTTTGCTCAATGTTATAGAGCACACCAAATCGAGTATCTCCATTAACAACCCCTTTGGCGAGTTCGTCACGGCGTTTGACATCTTCCGCTTTGAGCGACACAAATTCGTTGGCCTTCGTTTCTACTTCACGGGCATAACCAAAACGTAACGCGGCTAAGTCATAGGGTTCAAACGTGGTCGCAAACCGATTCACGTTGTAATCCATTTGGCTGGAAAACTCGGCATTAACGGTAATTTCTGGGTAACCCGCATCGCTAAAGGCGACTTTTAACTCCGTCAGTTGCGCTTGGTTAAAGGTATTGTCGTGGTCGCGACTCCCAGCAAAGTTATGCCTTAAGCCAAAGGTATGTCCTAACTCATGGGTTAAGGTGCCAGCAAATGCTTGCGCGGCTAGGGCTGTCGTTAAGGAGTCTTGTAAACTTATGGGCAGATCTTCAAATGCCGCTAACTTACCGCCCACTTTGCCATCAACCCACATTTCAGCTTTTTTCCAGTCAATTTCATGACCTTTGATGCCGCGAGGTAATTCACGATCACTACCACCCGTAGCAAACACGGTATCCACATGCATCATTGAGTTTTCAGACCAAAACGCTTGTGTTTTTTTATCAAAATCCGCTAAGGCATCGAAACTATTATCCTTGGGAGTTAATAACATCGATTTGGGTGCAGCGATAAGTTGCTGAGTGGGTTGCTCAAATGCAGCCGCCTCAACTGGCGCGGTGTCTAGGCTGACATCTGGCTTGTCCAAACGAGAGACATATGGCTCACCCGTTAACGACGTCACTGAATTCGCGTCCAATTTACCTCTGTTATAATCTAAACGCACTTGGCGATAGTAACGTACTGCGCCTTGTTTTAGATTCGAGCTGTATTGATTAACTCGCGCACTAACAATTTCACCTGTTAGCGGGTTTGCCGCTGATGGACCATAACCCGCCAAGCCATTATCTAGCGGCTCATCGAATAAAGTGATGTTGCTATAACGTAGATCGCCATGGCGTTTATCGTTTGCTTGCTCAAGCTTTATCTGTGGAAAACCAGTTTTATACAACTTGTTTTGAATGTTAATTGCCGTAACAGACTCAATGGCAGCATCCAAAAAGGGTTTATTTTTCGCATCGTAGAAATTATTACTCAGGTAATAAGTCAGTTCCGATTTGGCCGGATTGAAGCGATTTAAGTAAGTTCGCACATACCCGTCAACGCCCTCTGAGTCAGTCGCATCACGATAGGTATGTGAGGAGGTAAAGAAACCAAATGCTCCCTTTTCATTTTCAGCATAGGGAATCGCTTGATAGTCTTTACTGGCTAATTGATCCACCGCCACAATCGAAATAAACTCAGTGGTCGTAAAGGATAGGTTGTCGAGGTTGCCACCGTAAAATTGGTTAAAGCAACTTGGTGAAGCTTGATAAGTATGCTCAATTTCAAAGTTAACCACGCCCTTAGCTAAATCCATCTCATAGCCTTTTTGGCCTTGAGTATTCACTAGACGCGGGGCTTCTGTTTCAGTAACGCATTCTCCAAAGGTGAAAATGTCATTAATGCTCAACTCGGCAATTTTGGCTTTGGCAAAATCAGGGACAAAATAGCGCTTATCCTGCCATGTTAAATTAGCATCTGTATTAACTTGCTCAACGTTAACGCACTCACGCCATTTATCTTCGGTACATTTAAAGTCGATATATTCGCCAGGAATGGTTAACACTGGCGCTTGGTTATACTCATTAGGATAACGACTGTCATGACCTAGTCCGATATTATCTCGGTCAATTTGACGTACTTGGATACCATTCTCTGTTTTATGCAAGGTCACCAACTTAGGATCACCTTGGGTAAAACCTCGCACCTCGGCAGCATAACGCGGAGCCTTACCCACGCTGCGAATGTAGAGATATTGCCGCTCAGTTGCTTTATCGATGTCGGCAGTGGTGACTTGCTTTTCATCTTTCGGGAGTTCTTTATAAGGCTCATCGCCGGCACCACACCCCACAAGGGTCAGTGCACTGGTGATCGCCAGACATAGCATGGACTTCTTCATAGATTCCTCTTAACTACTGTTTTTTATAGATATTTAGTAATTGACAAATAAAAGGTTGAACTCTTTTTGTCATAAATCTCAAATCCCTGAGATGTCCCCACTTCTGGGTTATAGAAACGACCACTATTGTTGTGACCAACAGCCAACACCCAATCAGGCTTAAACGACCAACCGAGTTCTTGGGCAAAGGTAAATTGATCATCGAGTCGACGACCGTAATAGTTTTTGGAAATCCGATAACGACCACTCATATCCAAATACCAATTGGCCGTTATTTGCCAATAAGCATCGAGTAATCCATCGAGTTGCTGTTCAACTAACACGCGTTCACCAGCGGTTTTGTATTGGTAAGCGTTGTAGCGATAGCGCGGTGAAAAATAAAAACTTAGGTTATCTAGCGGGCTCCAAAATAAGTACGCGGCAATGCGCGGCGCATATCGCAACCTATCTAGTTTTGATTCACGTTCTGCGGGTAAATACACACCTAAACTGCCTTTCAATGAGACGGTATCGGTTAAGGCATACAGTGGCGTGCGGTACTCCAGCAAAGGATCATAAAAACTGGACTCTTTGCCATGTAATGTTTGCTTTTCACCCCCAAGGGTAAACAGCACATTGCCCCAATTTGCCTTGTAATCGATACGGCTATCGATGTTGTAGGCTTGATAGGCGTAATAACTTTCCGAGTCATAAATGTTTCGCGTAAAACCCACATTAACGTAGCCAGACCATTTTGCTGCTTGTGCATCCGTTGCTAGCTCAAATTCATTGACGGCCAATGCTTGGCCGACAAAGGAGAAACTGGCCAGCATCACCTGCACGCAGAAAAACACAGACCATTTATTTCGTCGACGAGAAATCGACGAATAATATTGATTATTCGTTGGTTGCATAATAAAACCTTGATTTATATTTTTAATGAAAAATCTTGATAGTGAGCATGCGCTCTATTTAACGCTAGGATGTACTTGCTTGAATTGATTTCATCCAATTAAGTAAAACTGAATAATAGTTTTCTATATTAGTAATATAACTACGTATAAATATGGTTAAGACGAAATAAATAAAACCAAAAAAAATGAAAAAAGACGCTCCCAAAAATATGCTTTCAAAATCCGTTTGGGCAAACCCAGTCCAAAGGGGAGCGCTATATTCACCAACTATTACTATTGACTGATGGCTAACAGATTCACAGTGAAACGCCAACACTGAAGCCATTGATAAATAATTATTTTTAATAACACAAGAATCAGACAACGCGGCAATATTCACAGGTAATCTCACCCATAATATTCCAAATATCAGCCACTCACCCACAGCGAAAAGAAAACGCTTTGGTATTTTTGGATATTTTTTTATGGCTAATTTAGTTAACATTGCTCGTCAATACGTCATGCTATAAATAATCTCCACTGCGACATCACAGCTGAAGATATAAAAAGATACATTTATTGCATCATACGCACGAAAAAAAAATATTTACAACTCACACAAGAGCTAACTCATATTAAATTAAAATAAATATGAGTTAGATCAGAAAAATCCAGCAAAATTAAACATAAAAAACACAATGAGCAACAACCCAGCCTATCTAGCAAAACAATTTAGAAAACTTTATTTATAAATAAATAACAACATGCAGTGCGCTTATTTACATATACCACCATAATGCAATTGCTTAAGGGTATTGTGGGAGAATATGACGAGCCGCCAACTGCATTTGCAGCTCTTTACAACGTTGGCGTAACATTTCGCGAAGCAGTAACACCACGGGAGTGACATGCTCGCGTCCTGGGCACACTAAGTATAAATCGACTGGCTCCCCCTGATACTCAGGCAACAAACGTACTAATCGCCCTGAGATTAAGTCATCGGCCAGATCTAGACTCGACTTAAATACCAACCCTTTGCCAGCCACAGCCCAACGGCGGGCAATCTCGGCATCATTAGCACTACGATTGCCCGTGACACGCACTTTGAATTCTTGACCATCACGCCTAAATAGCCATTGATCGTGGGTGCGATCATCCAACTTATAAAACAAGCAATTATGCTCAACTAATTGTTCTAATGAATCAAGCGCACCAAACTTGGCGAGATATTCAGGTGAGGCGCACAAAACACGATCAACACTGCAGATAGGGAAAGCCACTTGGTTAGAATCCTGCGGTTTTCCATAGCGCACGGCGACATCAATTTTATCGTGGTAAAAACTGCTGATATTGTCGCCAAGGTGCAAGCGCACTTGTAGTTGAGGAAAATCGAGCAAAAACTCGTCGAGCCAAGGCACAAACAGATTACGGCCAAAGTCTGAAGAAACCGAAAGGCTTAAGGTACCAGATATTTTACCTTTATCACTGGCGATAGCTTGTTCGCCAAGCGCTAAATCGCTTAGCGCACGTCGGCAATGAATAAGATAACGTTCACCTTGCACAGTCAAACGTAAGCTGCGTGTCGTGCGGATAAATAAACTAGTATCGAGCTGTTTCTCAAGCCGTTTTATTGCTGCACTGGCAGAAGCAGCCGAGATATCCATCTCGGCTGCTGCGGCAGATATATTGCCGCAATCAGCGACTCGCACGAACAAAGCTAAATCATTAATTAGCATGATTATCAAAAATCCTTTGAAAAAATTACAAACTTTATCCTGTTTATCTCTTGGCTAATATTCCACACAATGGCTACACGATACAAGTACACTCAAACAAGTAGACTCCAGCAAGTACACCCAGAGGAATAAACATGAAAGCCATTGGTTACCAGACAGCAAGTGCAATCACAGCGCCCAATGCATTAGAAAACATCACGCTAGCCGAGCCAACTGCGACAGGTTTTGACCTTTTAGTGGAAATCAAAGCCATTTCTGTCAATCCGGTTGATACAAAAATCCGTGCATCTAGCTCTGCACCTGCAGGCGAATACAAAATTATCGGCTGGGATGCGGTCGGTGTCGTCAAAGCCGTTGGTGAGAAAGTCAGTCTTTTCAACGTTGGCGATGAAGTGTGGTATGCGGGCGATATCAGTCGCAGCGGAAGTTATGCAGAATATCAATTGGTTGATGAGCGAATTGTCGGCCATAAACCTAAAAGTTTAACCTATACCCAAGCCGCGGCATTACCTTTAACGGGGATTACGGCATGGGAGATTTTATTCGACCGTTTAGCTTTACCCCAAGATGGTTCGGCAACTGACGCCCGTATTTTAATTATCGGTGCGGCCGGCGGTGTGGGTTCAATCATCACTCAGCTTGCAGTAAAACTCACAGGTGCAGAAGTGATAGGCACTGCATCTCGTCCAGAATCCGCCGCTTGGGTGCACAAACTTGGTGCCGATGCTGTCATCGACCACACCAAGCCACTTTCACAGGAACTTGCGAATATTGGCATTACTGATGTGACCCATGTGATTAGCTTAACCCAAACCGATCAACATTTTGATGAAATAGTACAAGTGCTTAAGCCACAAGGAAAACTAGCATTAATCGATGATCCTAAGGGGCCATTAGATGTGATGAAACTTAAGCGTAAAAGCTTATCCTTACACTGGGAACTGATGTTTACCCGCAGCCTTTATCAGACCGAGGATATGATTGCGCAACACCACTTACTCAACCGCTTAAGCGCCCTTATCGATACAGGCGAGTTACAGAGTACGTTCGGTGAGCACTACGGCACCATTAATGCCCAAAATTTAATCAAAGCTCACGCTCAGATAGAGTCTGGCAAAGCGATCGGTAAAATTGTTTTAGAAGGTTTTAACCAATGAAAATAACAGTATTTGCCCAAATCATAGCGAATCAAGGCCAAAGCGATACGCTATTTAAGATACTCAAGCAACTCGTGACAGACACTCATACCGAGGCAGGCTGCATCGAATACAAACTGCATCACTCATTAGATGATGAAAATATCTTCTGGATGTACGAAATTTGGCAATCCCAAGCCGCACTGGATGAACATATGGCGAGTACGCACTTTCAAGCATTCGTCGCTCAAACCGCAGACATAATCAATCGAGCTGACATTCACAAAAGCTACGCCTGCTAATCAACAAAAAAGCGCCAAACACATTGGCGCTTTTCATCATTTATCACTTATCGAATCAAAGTCATGGCCATCTTGCGGCGTAAATACGCGATTTGCTGCATGTGTGGCAAATCCTTAGGACAGTTGTCTTGGCAGCCGAGTAAAGTCATACAACCAAATACGCCATCCTGATTGCCAATCACATGGTAAAAATCCTCGGCAGTACGAGCGTCACGGCTGTCCATCTCAAAACGAGCTATTTTCATCATGCCCACAGCGCCGACAAAAGTTTCACGCATTTGTTTCGTCGCACAGGCGGAAACACATACACCACATTCAACGCAGCGCTCTAGCTCATACAAACGCGCAGCTTCATCTGGATCCATAGGATCTTCAAGCCGATGCACGCTTATATCATTGGCCTTAGGGTGTAACCACAGCTTTAAGCGTTCGGCCAGTTCCCGCATAAACTTACCAGTGTTAACCGAGAGATCACCAATCAACTCAAAACCTGGCAGCGGCATTAAGGTGATTTCGCCCTTAGGATATTTGGCCGTTAAGGTGCGGCAAGCTAGCGTCGGGAAACCGTTGATCACCATAGCGCAGCTACCACAGATACCTGCACGACAGACAAAGTCGAACTGCAATGAAGTGTCTTGTTCTTCCCTGAGTTTATTAAGGGCGATAAATACCGTCATCCCCGGCGTTTCGGTAAGCTGATAACGCACCATTTTCGGCTTATCGTTTGGCTCCTGCGGATCATAACGAAAGATATTAAAGGTTAACTGACGACCTTGGCTCATTATGATTTTTCTCCTAACGCATTGGCAGATGGACTTTTTAAAGTATCACTTAAACGTTCGTTATTAGGTTGCAAGCTCTCGGGTAATTCAAAGGGCATAAGAGCCCGCTGCCTTTGATAGCGGTCAGCATCATCACCTAGCTCAGCTAAAATCTCGGCGATTTGCTGTTCACGCTTTTCGGTATCGGGATGCACTATGGCGTTGTTGATGCCATAACCACGATAACCCGGCGGGAGTTCCATCTTCATCACATCGAGTGCTTCGTAGTTAAGCACAGGTTCGAGTGCATCGGGATCCGGCCAGCTGGCCAAGGTGCGATTCAGCCAGTCTCGATCATTTCGCTGTGGATAATCCTCGCGAGCATGGGCACCACGACTCTCTGTTCGCGCTGCGGCGCCGCAGGCTACGGTTAGCGCCACTTTTAGCATACGCTTGACCCGCAGGGCTTCAACTAACTCAGGATTGGCGTGACGCTTTTTACACTTAAGTCCGAGTTTACGCGAACGCTCGAGCAACACTTTTAGCTCGGCAACCGCTTTTTCAAGCTCGGGGCCATTACGGAAAATCCCCACATAATCCATCATGATGCGCTGCATTTCGCGCTTGAGTTCAAAGGCGCTTTCGTGACCATCACCCTCGACCAGCACATCGATTTCACTCTGCACCTGCTGCATAAACCGTTCAGCAAGCTGAGTGTCGATCTCAAGGCTATTGTTCTCACAAAAATCGGCGACATATTTACCAATAATCATGCCGCCAACCACGGTTTCGGCCAACGAATTACCGCCTAAACGGTTAAAGCCGTGCATATCCCAACAAGCCGCCTCACCTACGCTAAATAAGCCTTTAAGCTGCGGACTTTCACCTGTGGCATTAGTCCGAATACCCCCCATAGAATAATGCTGAGTTGGGCGTACAGGGATCCAATCTTTAGCGGGATCGATCCCAAGGAAATTCTCACAAATTTCCTGTACTTCCCTAAGATTCGTTTCAATATGCTTGCGACCTAAAAGGGTAATATCTAGCCACAAATGCGGGCCATAAGGGCTATCGACGCCCTTACCTTTACGTATATGTTCAGTCATGCGACGCGATACGACATCCCGCGATGCCAACTCCTTTTTATCGGGTTCATAGTCAGGCATAAAGCGATAACCGTCTTTATCGCGCAATAAGCCGCCATCACCACGGCACCCTTCCGTTGTTAAAATGCCTACGGGAACAATGGCAGTGGGATGGAATTGTACCGCCTCCATATTGCCAAGCCTTGCCACGCCCGTTTCCAATACCAACGCTTGGCCAATGCCTTCGCAGATAATCGCATTGGTCGACACTTCATAAATTCGGCCATAACCACCAGTGGCTATCGTAGTGGACTTAGCCACATAGGCTCTAAGTTCACCCGTAATCAAACAACGAGCAATCACGCCATGGCAACGCTTACCATCGTGAATAAGTGCCAAGGCTTCGATACGTTCATGGACGGGAATATCCATGGAAATCGCTTTGTTATCCATAGCGTATAACAGCGAATGACCTGTACCATCGGCGGTATAACAAGTGCGCCATTTTTTAGTCCCGCCAAAATCACGGGCGTTGATAAGACCATGGGCTTCTTGGGCCTCATGTAGCGTGACTTTTTGCGCATTGACTATCACTTCCCTCGGGCCAGCAGTCACCCGAGACCAAGGCACGCCCCAATTGGCCAGCTCACGTACTGCCTTAGGTGCACAATGGGCAAACATCCGTGCGACATCTTGATCGCAGCCCCAGTCGGAACCTTTTACCGTATCTTGAAAATGCACATCCTCATCATCGCCCATTCCCTTAACGGCATTGCCTAAACTCGCCTGCATCCCTCCTTGAGCGGCAGCAGAGTGGGAACGTTTTGCAGGAATGAGTGACAAAACTAAAGTGTCAAGCCCACGCTCTTTCGAAGCGATAGCGACCCTTAAGCCCGCGAGCCCAGCTCCTACCACCAATGAATCGGTATAAATCAGTTTCACGCCTGCTCCTTAATGGGGTCTATTGTTTTGTGCTGTTTTTTTATGTTCGACATTCTATTCACTGATTAGCTTAATCATTGATTAAAAGCGGAATTAACTCGCGTAGGGTAAAAATGCCAGGAGCGAGGCGACGCCAACTGTGACAAATAGCACGCTCACTATGGTCTTGATCTTACGTAATCGACTGCGGTTGTTGAGATCCCGCGCCGCGCCCCATTTCAAAGCCACACGGTAAATACCAATTGCTGCATGTAACTCCACAGTGAGCAGCAAAGGCAGATAAACCATCCAGACACCTTGATTCCAAATACGATCGGCGCTTCCCTGAGGGCCAATGGTTTCGGGAGCCGAGCCAATAAGCCACAAATGCACAGGCAACAGCAGTAAAATCACAACACCAGTAATGGCTTGCCAGCGCCACAAGCGAGTATCGCTGTGGTTGATCACTTGCATTTGTTGGCGCAGAGCCCTTTGCTGACGCAGACTCATGGGTAATTTTTGCAATGCCACTAACACGTGCACTAACGCCAAAATGGCAATACCAATGGCAATACAAGTCACTACCCAAGGATAACCGTGTCCATCAGCGGACAGAAAACTCAGCTCCATAGTGCGTGCCACCCAACTCATGGCATCCGCACCCAATAAAATCGATGACACTAACACTAAGTGGGTCCACAAAAAGACTGCGAGTATTACCCCAGACAAGCTCTGGCTTAAATCCAGCCAAGCACTCCATTTTTTAATATTTAATTTGATCGCCATCCTATCGCCTCACGCCGTTGACCTTATCGAGCCAATCTCATTAAGTCTTATCGCAAACTAATATCGCTCACACATCCACACGAAAACGTGAGCCAGATCAATTGAGTGCTGAATAATTAACCTAATGCTTAATAATAGCAGTGAAACAAAATCCTGCTGCTAGCTTAAAGCCTACTCAGGTACGAAGGGCTGCACAGGAATACCGAGCTCGCTACCGATAAATAGATATGAAACAAGGCTCGCAGTACCAAGGCATAGCAAATAAATAATCAGCACCTTAGCGACTTTTCGTAGACCTGAACGTTTAGTGGTTATGCCCCACTTTACCGCCACGCGATAGAGACCAATCATGGCGTGTACCACTACAGCGGGAAGTAACAGCGCATACAGCAACCAAGCATTATCGTGATAAACCCGCTCAGCCGATAAATGCGGGCCAATTTCGGGATTCAAAATCATAGTGAAGAGGTGAACAGGAACGAGGAAAAATAAGATAAAGCCGGTGATCAATTGCCAAAACCACGCATGGGTATCCTTATGCTTGATATTCCCCATGTGCGAACGCAGGGCTCGCCATTGCCCTAGCTGCGCCGGAAAACGCCGCAGCGCCACCGCGGCATGTACTATCACCACCAATAGCATAAACACTGAAAACACTTTAGTGACTATAGGAAAACCATGTCCTGTGCTGCTAAACATGCCACCTTCAAGCAACTGAACGACCCGATAAAAAGCCTCTTTACCCAGCAAAATACTCGATTCAAAATGCATGTGTAATAGTAAAAAGCTGCCAAGCATAATCCCTGTCGCACTCTGCAGCCTATCAGCCTTAGCCGACCAAGGATGACCTAGCGGTGTACTCACCCTATTGTGAACTCGAGTTATGCTTGTCATCTTGAATTAACCTATGTCGTTTATCGTTGGCACCTCTTGGCAAACTACACCATAGCAGCAACTCAAATCAGGCTTGAGTGTCACAGATTTAAAGCGTGAGCCAACTCACCTGACGGAGTTAAACTCTTAGAAGATGATCACAAAAAACGTATCAAAACCAAACAAAGGTAAAACCAATTAACCAATATATTTCATAGTGTTATATCAAATAATAAAACTGACAATTCGCTTTTCAACACCAATCCATACCCGCCAGCTAACCCCTTGTCTGTATAGACAAAAGCGTAATACCAGGATAGCCAGTCGTCGAACCTAAAGCCTAGTGATAACCAAACGACCTTACCTAAAGCGCTTTAAATTCCCGCTACATCCTGCATTTTGGGATAGTTTGGGTATACAATACCGCGATATTTTGAACCCTTAGTTTATGAACACTCAGTCACAGGATGCCCCCATGCCTTGGATCCAACTCCGTATAAACACCAATAGCGATGACGCTGAAACCATCAGCGACTTGCTCATGGAAGAAGGTTCAGTCTCTATCACCTTCGAAGACGGTAAAGATACCCCTATTTTTGAACCTAAATTGGGCGAAACCCCACTGTGGCGCGATACCGTGGTAGTGGCCTTATTCGATGCAGAAACCGATCTGACACCGACCATCGCCATGCTGAAAACCTTGCCTTTCCTCGGTGAGAACTTCAGCCATAAAGTCGAACAAATTGAAGATAAAGACTGGGTACGCGAATGGATGGATAACTTCCACCCAATCCAATTCGGCACACGCTTATGGATCTGCC
This sequence comes from Shewanella sp. DC2-4, assembly GCF_013248875.1. Classification (NCBI taxonomy): domain Bacteria; kingdom Pseudomonadati; phylum Pseudomonadota; class Gammaproteobacteria; order Alteromonadales; family Shewanellaceae; genus Shewanella; species Shewanella sp. DC2-4. The sequence continues at coordinate 4,370,988 of NZ_JABRVR010000002.1, forward strand.
CAAGCTGGCGCGAAATCCCTGATCCAACCGCGGTTAATGTGATCTTAGATCCGGGTCTTGCCTTCGGTACTGGCACTCATCCCACGACAGCACTGTGTTTAGAGTGGCTAGACAGCTTAGATTTAAGCGATGAAGAAGTGATCGATTTTGGCTGTGGTTCAGGCATCTTAGCCGTAGCTGCACTGAAACTGGGCGCGAAAAAAGTCACAGGTATCGATATCGACTATCAAGCCATAGACGCCTCACGTGCCAACGCCGAGCGCAATGATGTCGCCGACAAGCTGGCGTTGTACTTACCAGAAGACCAACCCGCCGATCTCAAAGCCGACGTACTGGTCGCTAACATTCTTGCAGGCCCTCTGCGAGAATTAGCGCCTTTGATCGCAGAACGCGTAAAAACCGGTGGCAAACTTGCCCTTTCCGGCCTCCTCAAAGAACAAGCCCAAGAAATCTCTGACTTTTATAGCCAATGGTTCGATATGGACGCAGCGGCTCACAAAGAAGATTGGAGCCGCTTGACAGGTAAGCGTAAATAGCGCTAAAGGGTGGCGCAACATGCGCCACCGCTGGCTTCCAACAATTTAGCCTCTGACTTCTCGTCAATTAAAAGTCAAGAAAAAAAATTACCTCTAGGTCATTTATTGACCTTTTCACGGCCAACAAAAAGGGCTACTATAGCGCCCCTTTGAAGAGCTAAGGTGAAACATAAAATGCAGATTGGACCCTATCAACTGAACAATCAGCTGATCGTGGCACCAATGGCAGGTGTCACCGATCAAGCCTTCCGCAATCTTTGTCTTCGTTATGGCGCAGCCTTAGCGGTTTCCGAGATGCTTTCATCCAATCCCGAGGTTTGGGATACAGATAAAAGCCGCCAGCGCATGACGCATTCTGGCGAGGAAGGCATCCGCTCAGTGCAAATTGCAGGGGCTGATCCTGATTTAATGGCGCAAGCCGCCTTGTTCAATGTCGAACAAGGTGCTCACATCATTGATATCAACATGGGTTGCCCGGCGAAAAAAGTGAATAAAAAGCTGGCAGGCTCGGCGCTAATGCAAAATCCACCGCTGGTAAAAGAGATTTTACAAGCCGTGGTCGCCGCAGTGAACGTGCCTGTCACGTTAAAGATTCGCACCGGCTGGGAGCCAGAGCACAAGAATGGTGTTCAAATCGCCCAGATTGCAGAGGATTGTGGCATAGCCTCGCTCGCCGTTCACGGCCGCACGAGACAATGTATGTACAGAGGCAACGCCGAGTACGACACGATCAAAGCAATCAAACAGAATGTCTCGATTCCTGTTGTCGCCAATGGGGACATCGACAGTCCGGAGAAAGCCCGCTTTGTGCTGGAATACACCGGTGCCGATGCCTTGATGATAGGACGGGGTGCTCAAGGACGGCCTTGGATTTTCAGAGAAATCCAGCACTACTTGGAAACGGGTAATAAGCTAGCGCCCATTGAGGTTGCCGAACAGCGTCAAGTGATGCTGGAACACCTCACCAAACTGTATGACTTATATGGTGAATACAAGGGTATCCGCTTCGCCAGAAAACATATGGGATGGTACCTAGACCAAGAAGCTCAGCGCCAATTTAGGGCTGACTTTAATCGGCTGGAAACCGCTGCAGAACAGTATTCCCTCGTGGAATGTTATTTTGATGAATTAGTACAGAATTAATAAAGAGCAGAATAGAATGTTTGATCAGACAACTAACACAGAAGTTCACCAGCTTACCGTTGGCAAAATCGAAACCGCAAACGGCACTATCAAGCCCCAGTTATTACGTGACGCCGTCAAGCGTGCCGTAACTAACTTCTTCGCACAGTTGGACGGTCAGGAAGCACAAGAAGTTTATGAAATGGTGCTAAGCGAAGTTGAAGCGCCTCTGCTTGACATCATCATGCAACACACTCGTGGCAACCAAACCCGCGCAGCAAACATGCTAGGTATCAACCGTGGTACTCTGCGTAAAAAATTGAAAAAATACGGCATGAATTAATCCGCAAGGATTAAGCTGTTGTATTGAAAAAAAGAAAAGGCCTGAAGAGATTCAGGCTTTTTTGCTTTCTGATACACGCCTTTCTAATACATAGTTACACACAGTCAAAATCATGCTTGGTTTATCATTCATCTCACTTCAAACTAAGACCTAGTTAACGAATACCTAAGTTTTGCTCCATCTAGAGACCAAAATCAATAAATAATCCATACAGCCCATAGCACAACCTTAACACGAGCCATCGGGTTTTAAGTTATAATGCATTTATAAATCAGTCTGTTAATTCTAAAACTTTTTAGCCGTAGGTTTTACATTGTCATTGAATCACTCTGAACAAGATATCAAACACAGTTGGTTTGGCCGTTTCTTTATTGGCAAAGCTGATGCGGTAAAACTCACCACGAGTGGTATTAGCATTAATCGCACTAAAGGCGGCTTTTTTGCTCACTCTCGCAGCGCTAACAAAGTAGAAGCTGACGAATGTTTTACCTGGCAACAGCTCGATTCCCCACCATTTTTTACCTTAAGTCCACTAGGTTATCTACTCGGTTTCACGGTATTAGGCAAAGCCTATCAACTGCCGTTTCTCAGCTATTTTGCACAACATCAATTTAGCTATCAAATCGCACAGTATTGGGCAAATGCCAATGGGCCGCGCGTTGCTGAGTTAATGGCGAAAGTGGATAAGACACTGACACACACTTATTTACGTGAATCACGGGTGGAAATGATACAAGCCAGAGTCGCGCGCGAATATCAGCGTTGGTTCCCTTGGTGTGAAAACCTGCCATTGTCTGCACATTTACACACAGTGTTAGCGAGGCTTAAGCAAATCCACCGCTGGACTCGTGCCGATATAAAGCAACTGCGTGAAGATTATATTCAGTCGCAGCTCATTAAATTTGCTGACTATTTTGAGCATGTAGAATCTAATCCCTTAACCGAAAAACAGCGCCGAGCTTGTATTATCGATGATAACAATAACTTGTTATTAGCAGGCGCAGGCACGGGAAAGACCAGTGTGATGGTTGGTCGAGCAGGATATTTGCTTAAGAGTGGTCAAGCAAAAGCCGATGAAATATTGCTATTAGCCTATGGCCGTAAAGCGGCTGACGAGATGGATGAGCGGATTAAAAACAGGCTCGGTACGGATGATATCAAGGCGAGCACCTTCCACAGTTTAGGCTCAAAAATTATCGCCGACGTTGAGCGAGCAAAACCGAGTTTGTCCCCTTTAGCGGAGGATGACAAAGCCAAAGAGCTGTGGGTGCACAATACCCTTGAGACTTTGATTGAAAATGAGGCTTACCGTAAACAGCTTTTCGAGTACTTCAGTCGTTTCTATTATGTTGAAAAAAGCCCATTCGAGTTCGATATGGAAGGCGAGTATTTTCAATACTTGAATGATAACGATATTCGCAGTCTTAAAGGTGAGCGAGTCAAAAGCTTTGGTGAGCTCTACATTGCTAACTGGCTATTTAGCAATGGCATCGAATATGTCTATGAAGCTAAGTATGAGCATGATGTGCGCAGTATTGATTTTCGTCAGTATCAACCCGATTTCTATCTGCCTGAATACCAAATTTATCTTGAATACTATGGTATTGATGAACACCAGCATACCGCTCCTTATATCGATAACCAGAAATACTTGGAATCGATGGCATGGAAACGCCAGCTACATCAACAGCATGGCACTAAGTGTGTTGAGCTATTTTATTACCAACATAAAAAAGGGTTGTTAATCAGTAAGCTTGAGCAAGCTTTACAGGTCTTTAAAGTACAATATGCGCCCTTACCCGATGAAGCCATACTAGCAACCCTACATGAACTTGGCCGCGTGACCGAATTAGCAAAAATGTTTAGTCAGCTGATAGGGCTGTATAAAGCGGCTTGCCTTGATGAACATGGGCTTGAGGGTGTATTTGCTCGCGCCGCCGATGCTCAGCAGACCCGCAAGGCATTCGAACTGCTTGAGCCCATAATCACGCGCTATGAGCAGCATTTAACGATAAATGGCGACATTGATTTTGAGGACATGATTGGCAAAGCGCTGACGTATCTGCAACGCGGGCAATTTATTAGCCCGTGGCGTTTCATTATGGTGGATGAGTTCCAAGATATTTCAGAACCACGTGCCCGCTTAGTGCGTGCCTTGAGGGATTCCTGTGCGCCCCATTCTAAAGCGTTGGCGTCTTTATTTTGTGTCGGGGATGACTGGCAGGCAATTTATCGTTTTAGCGGTGCAGATGTAAGTTTAACCACGCAATTTAGCCAATATTTTGGCCCAACAGCCCAAAGCTACTTGGATCTGACTTTTAGGTTTAACAGTAGTATTGAGCAAGTTGCCACTCAGTTTGTCACCCAGAATCCCACGCAATTGAGGAAGGACATTCGCTCCCTCATGCAGGTCGCCTACCCTGCAGTCTCAATATTACGCCGCGGAGAAAACGAGCAGTCAAACCTAAATGAACCAAGCCCAAATGCACTGGAACAAGCATTAACGGCCATTAGTGCAAGGATAAGCGCTAGAAGTGACAAACTTAACAGCGTAGCAAGCGTCTATTTACTGGCACGTTTTTGGTTTCAGCTACCCGATAAAACCCAAGTAAACCAACTCAAGGCTAAGTACCCTAACTTGAAAATTGAATGCCAATCTTTTCATGCTTCTAAAGGGAAAGAAGCCGATTATGTGGTGATCATGGGGATGAAGACGGGAATGCATGGCTTCCCTTCAATGAAAGTCACTCCTCCGATACTAGATGCATTTTTACCAAAAACGGAAGCGTTTGAATTTGCAGAAGAACGTCGACTGTTTTATGTCGCGTTAACGCGGGCAAAACACCGCGCCTATGTGATTGCCGATATGACAGACGTGAGCCCATTCGTCACCGAACTGCTTACAAAAGGCTACGCAATTGAACAAGATGAGTTCAGCACCTCTTTAGTACAAAGGTTATTTGAAGACATAAAATGCGTGCGTTGTAGCACGGGAAAGCTTAAGCCTAGAACGGGAAAATTTAAATCGTTTTATTCCTGTTCACATTTTCCCCTTTGCGATCACAAGGAAGAAGGTTGTGAGCTCTGTGATAGCCCAATGACCCGCACACGCTTTGCTGGCTTTAAGGTATGTTTGAATGAGAACTGTGGTCATATAGCACCACTTTGTAGCCTCTGTGGTGGCGATATGCTGTTAAAGGATGGGCGATTCGGCCCCTTTTGGGCTTGTCGCAATTACCGCGGGCAAAACCTACCCAGCTGCATGAATATTCTAAACAAGGCCAAGTTATCGCTCCCAAGCGAGCGACCCAAAAAGCATGTGAGCTAGATGCAAAAATGCTCAACAAAAGCCTATAACAATGAGTCGCAACTCATTTTTATAGGCAGGGGATTTAGAGTAAAAAGAAGAAATAAACAACGAGGAAAAAGGAGCTGAGTGCGCCAATAACCACTGGGTAAATAAGATAAGCATCTTGCGCTCTGGCAGCACGAATAAAACATAAATGAGCCAGAAAATAATTATAGATAAAAATCATAATTGAAATCATAACACCATGGCTAAAGCGTAATGTATTCATATTGAGTGCAACAATAATAAGCAATAGCCAATTCAGCAGAATAAGATACAGAAAGACCTTCTGTAATTTATCCGAGCCGTTTCGATGAAAAGATGCAGCCATTGCATATCCTATATTTTCGCCCGTAGTCTAATTGCATCAATCAAGTTCTGGACTTCAGCTTTATCACGATAAATCCAGCGAGCGCCTAAGAACTTCAATCGACCTTTAATCGTGTGTTCTCGAGTTACCTCACATAAAACTCGTGTTTGCTCAAGTTCAATATAGAATCTCCTCCCTACTGGCAATGGTTCATTGCACAAAATCCCAACACCGCCAATGCTAATATCTTTTATATTTGCAGTTCCAATCGGCGTAATAACAAACCAGCGAGTTGTTGATAAATTCACTGTCAGGCCATCACATGCAAATGCGAGTGGCGCTCTTTTATTTCGTCTCAGGCTAAATCTTTGATGAGTTCGACGATTATCAAATTCAATAATCTGATACTCAGGGGTCGCTTCAACTTCATCCTCAGAATGTACAAACTCTTCATACAGATTCATAGTCATCCCTAACAAATGAGAGCAGGTATTAACACTAGCGAGTGTTTGCTTGGCGCTTAATTTCGTTGATTGTAACGCCACTTGGGACTGTATCGATCGGAGCGCCAATCATGCCTCTTAATAACTGTTCAGCAGAGGAGGTTAAAATAAGCGCCTCAATCCGACGATTAGCCGCAGCAGCAGTATCCGAAGTGATGTAAGGAACCTGATCAGCCATACCCGTCACCTGAATAACCTGATCGCGTTTAACACCGCCACGCTCAAGCACTCTTCGTGCTAATAGTGCTCTTTCACTCGATAATTCCCAATTGGTAAATAAACTGCCCGCATAAGGTGTTGAATCCGTATGACCAGAAATAACCATGCTATTAGTTATATTTTTTAAAATAGGCCCTAAAGATAAAAGTAATTCTTCAAAATAGGGCTGCATCTGTGCACTGCCCCGCGTAAACATAAATTGATTCACATTATCGTGAATTAAGATGCGTATGCCTTGAGGCACAATTGTCACAGAAATGTTCTCAGCCATGCTCGAGCTTTGCACGACTCGATTCAATTCTCTGGCGAGCACAGTTAATTGCGCCTGAGTATCAAATTGCCCGGGGATGAGCGCACCCTCCTCTAATCCTTCTGACTCCGAACCTCTAGGCATAGAATTGGAAGGTATGATTAGAGGAGCAATAGACATATTTCCTTCTAAATCAATAATCGAAGATGACTGACTTAGCTCAAATGGATTCATTGGACCAGTGGGATTCATATCTCCACGTAAATACTGCACTATCATGGTTCGCTCTTTTTGATCTGCGATTTGCATGATCCACAGCACCATAAAGAGCGCCATCATGGCAAGCGTGAAATCGGCAAAAGCGACTTTCCACGCACCACCATGCCCATGATTACGCTTTCCTCGCTTTCGCCGTTTGATAATAATCGGCTCATTTTTATGGAGCATTAGCTTCTCTGCCCTTCCATCCAACGTTCTAACTCGATAAATGAAGGACGATTTTCACTTTGTATTTGTTTCCGTCCCGCATCAATAGCCATCATTGGTGGTTTACCTTTTGAAAAGGTCACTAAAATAGCGGCTATGCACCGAAGCTGTGCCGATTTGCGATCAACTAGATGTTCTAATGCCTTTGACATTGGGTCGAAGAAACAATAACACGCGAAAATACCAATAAATGTACCGACTAATGCCGCGGCAACTTTGACACCAATCATAGTAATTGGGCCATCAATATTAGACATAGTAATGATAATACCGAGTACAGCAGCTAAAATACCAAAGCCAGGCATAGCCTCTCCCACCTTACTAAAAGCTTCCGATGGCCGTAATCTGTCCTCTTCTATACGATGAATTTCTTCTTCTAGGATATGCTCTAAGTCATGGGGAGATATTTTCCCAATAGACTGCACTCGTAAGTTATCAATTAAAAACTGTAAAACATTTGGGTGATTGAGCACGGCTGGGTACATTAGAAAAATAGAGCTCTGATGAGGATTTTCTAAATGTTCATCGAGCACTTTTAAGCCTTGAGATTGGATCTGAGCCATTAAAGTGCCCATCAAAGGAAATAACTGAGGATATAATTCAGGATCTTCTTTGCCCTTATTAAATAATTCTTTTAACTGCTCAAGCATTTCTTTTAATACTGATTGCGGGTTAGCAATAATAAGAGCCCCTACTCCGGCCCCCATAATGATTAAAATTTCAGCAGGCTGCCACAATGCAGACAAAGCTCCACCAGCCCAAACATATCCGCCAAACACAGAAGCTAAAATGATTAACAGCCCAACTAGTTTACTCATTACGATCTTCTCACTTTTAAACTTTAGCGCTGCAATATTGTTTTTAACTGTGAAATAGCTGATTTATGCAGCTGGCAAATACGCGTTTCAGTCAATCCCAATGCCATAGCTATCTCTTTTAAATTCAGCTCATGATGATAGTAAAGCGACAGAATTAGCTGTTCTCTTTCATTTAATTTTGAAATAACTTTAATCAAAGTTTGCTTCAGCATTAACCGCTCAACATCATTACTTCTGTCTACTGGATGATCACCGCCCAATAACAACTCATCTAAGCTTTTCATCGACTCTGCTTGCGTCGAGTATAAACGTTCCCGATAATCCTCCGCGCTCAGCCCAAGCTCACTGGCCACTTCAAGATCGCTTGGTTCACGTCCCATCTCTCGACTCAAACGTCTAACTACATCATTAAGCTCATGGGCCTGCTGTCTAACAGGTCTAGGACGCCAATCCTGCCGCCTCAACTCGTCGAGTATGGCACCGCGAATACGTTGCCCAGCGAAGGAAATAAATCCATTATCCAGCTCGCCAGGATACCGACGTGATGACTCAAGCAAGGCCATCATGCCAATTTGCTCCATATCCTCGAGTGATAACATCACGCCGCAGTGACTGCGCATTTGCGAGACTATACGTTTGATTAATGGCAAGTATTGTCGAATAATCTGTTGTTCAGATTGACGCTCTTCGACTGGATAATCACAGGTTTGTTGATATGCGAGTTGGCCCGCTGCTGTCATGATAAGGCCTCTTACTGGATCACCATGCGAGTAAAGAGTACTTCATCAATATCTGAAGGTAATTGGTTATCTGACAGCACTTTAACCATCAATATCAACGCCTCTGATTGTAAACTGTCAAGCTGATCTAAGTGGTTCAACTGCTCAAATGTTTTACGTGAGAACATCTTCATCATAGCATTTCGTATAAGTGGATCTGACTCCAGCAATACCGTTTTCATATTGGGATTACGGCTTTTTAATGACATTTCAAGCAGCATGTAATGGGGATATTTATCCCCTGGAATCGATATTACAAACTTTTCTAATGGATAAAACTTTGCCACAGGTACAGGTTCGACTTCGGGTTCCGATGCAAAAAGCTCTGCTAGCTTCCAATCTCCACTACTTGTTCCAATCCAAAATGCACCTGCGGTCGAACTAATGAGCACAAGTAACGCTAAAATAATCTTTACTAAACGAGATTTTAAAATTGCCATTAAACGACTCCGGCACTTAAGCCAATAAATCTAATTGAGATTTCTCTCTCGTCATCACATCGGCTACATTGTCCGTTGCAGTTTCAGCCGCTATCGACGAGGAGAATAATGCAGTTTCCTGCTGGTGCTGTTGCGATTCACCTTGACCAATATCAACATCAATTTGACCGCCATGATCCATTGCTAAATCCACTCTCAAGCGTTCTAAACCATTGAGCAATGCATCTCGAATTGCCGGATTTACTGCATGCATTTGCACCTGTAAACGATCGCCCTCTAAACGAATATTGAGCTCAATCTTGCCCAGCTCTGGCGGATCTAACCTTAATTCGGCTTTCTTAATATATTGATCGACTTGGAAACGAAGATGCTCTCTTAAGGGAGTAAGGATCTCCTGAGAGTGCTGCGCTAAAGAAGCCATGGGAGTGAGGGATACAGGGCCCCATTGAGTAGCACTTGCAGCCTGCGTACCCGCAACCTGCTGAGATCCTATCGCATTAATATCTTTAACTTCATGCCCCCTAAGTTCTGCCAACACACGCTGAAACACTGACGAGTCAGATTTCAAATGCTCAAAATCCCCAGAGAAAGTTGCCAGCGTTGAATCCTGCGTAAATACGCCGCTCATTTTCAAGGATTCGCCACTCATACCCGCAGGCTGAGTACGACTTCCTGCAAGAGCCATAGATGAGGTCATCCCTGAGCTAAATAGGATTCCTCTTTGATCTGTGACTGAGAGCCCAATTAAAGACGCAGGAGTTCGACCTATCGGATCCGCTTTAACAGTTTCCGCAGGAAAAATCACAGGAACAAACGGCGCGACAGCAGTCGGTGAAACGAGACTAGCCTGAGGCGTGGCGGCTAAGCCATCTTGAATAATAGGCGCTGAGTTGATCTCAGTATTTAACAGTGGCTGAGACAATACTGGTACAACAGGAACAAAAGATACTGAGTCAGATAAATTGCTATTAAAATATTGATTTGAAAGAGTATCAACATCTCTTTCTAAAGTATGTTCGGCATTCTGAGTCCACAGAGCTCCCTCTAACGGGAGAGGTGCTGCAGACAATCCGACTGGCAACCCCAACAAGGTAAATGACTCTGATTTATCTTGATCAACTGCACTTGCCACTTTAGTCGTCAAGCTGGTATTTGTGCCAACAGGACGAGTTGAAAGAAGATCAGAGATCATCCAAAGCTCCACTTACTTGTGTTAATTGATAGGCGGCTAAACCTGGTTGTTGCGCCTTAAAGCGGCCCATTTCAGCAGCTAATTCATCACGAGCCAAGATCAACTCTTGTAGCACTTGGGAATGAACCCGCTTTAATTCTGCACGTGCTAATTTCTGCTCAATATCATGAGCCTCACCAGCCTGTTGCAGTGCTTTGATCAAAGCGATGTTCACTTTTCGGACGCTTTCCCAATCCTGAGCATCTGCATATTGGCGTAAAGCATTCGCAAAACGCGCCCACTGCTTAATTGAGATTTGTCCATCCTTCTCTGACATTCGTAATCACCTGAGTCACTGGAACTAGCGCTTCAGCACTGTTTTCGACACTGGCGCTGACAAGCTGACGGCTACAAAAGTCATAGAGACGATGTAAGCTCACGGCAACCTCACCACCATTTTCAAGGTCAAGCATAGAGTCCAAGCCATGCACGATATTAAGGCACTTATGGATACTCATTCCTTTCGCCTCAAACCTTTGGTATTCCATATGGCCAGCGGTCCGCTCTAGTTCTTCCAATAAACCATCAAGTAACATACGCACCATGTCATGGGTTGTTGCTGCCGCTACTTGTGCATCTAAAGCGGTTTGCTTGTAGGCATTAAATGGATCGTACTCATTTAACATTTTTTACTGCTTCCTATGAAAACAACTGACTTGCGGAATTAAACTGATTAATGGTGGATTCCATTGCCGTAAACTGGGTTAAATAAATCTGATACTTTTGATTCATTTGATAATCATGGCGCGCCATACTGTCATTCACACTTTTAATCTGCTTATTTAGCGCTTCCTGCTTTTGATCGATATAGCCATTGAACTGTGTAAAAGGTTTTAGGGTCTTTTCTATGCTTTTGATATAACTGTCAGGACCAGTAAACATGGCTTGTACTTTTTCTGGATCACTTTTAAAGCTATCGGTCAGCTTAGCATCATCAATTTTTAGTTTTCCGTCTCGTCCAATCTCAATTCCGATATCAGACAAACGCATGCCATTAGCAGCCGTTGCAAATACAGAATCACGTAATTTAGACTGGAGAAGGCGAATAGAGGTATCCCCCTTCAACACACCAATTTGCGCTTCACTCACTGCAGTGCTTTTGTCTTCCTTATCTTTATCGGAAGAGCCAGAGTCAGAGGTTTTAACGCCCATAGAACGAGTTAATTGATTAATTTGCGTCATTAAAGAATTAAATGAATCGACAAAATCCTTAACCGCTTTCTTATTCGCTTCAAAATCGTCAGTGACTTTAATCATGCTGCTTTCACCAGCCGCATGCACCTTGACTAATTCGAGGCTGACACCATCAACAACATTTTCTAGATAGTTACTACTGCTGGTAATACTGATACCGTTTAATGTAAGTTCCGCATCTTGTGCTGCACGACGTTCTGTCATGCCCCAATCGGCACCGTTAAACTCAACCTTCACTTGATTCGCGACACCCGATTCCTTTGAAGACAGCATAAATTCGATTTGGTTACCTGTGCGCACTAATGACGCTTGTACACCAGGATTACCCACTTGTTTATTGATCACATCGCGTAACTGAGACACAGAAATAGCCGCACCGCCATTAACCGTTGCCAAATCAATTTCCATGCGCTTAGTCGGATCACTACCGACTTGAATACTGATAATGCCCGACGTTGGCAACAATTCACTTTCAGAGGAATAGGCTTTAGTCAGTTGATGCGCTTGCGCAAGTTTATGCACGCTCAAATCATAGTTGCCCTTTGGAGCATCAGATTTAACTGTCGCGGTCGCATTCTCGCCCGTAACCGTAGCAATTTTGCCTTTAGCTGCATCGCCACCCATTTCACTCAGCTTAGTGGCCATCTTCTTCATATTATTTTCGAGCAATGTATAGGCATCTAACTGTGTTTTGCTGGCAGTTAGCTTGCCTTTGTAAAGCGTATCTTTACCTGCGCGGTCTGCGCCAATCAGTTGCTGAGCAAATTGTGCTGCATTCATACCTGAAATCATGACTACCTCCACTCGTTCTAGAGCAAAACGCATGCCAAAAACAAGTTACTGTTTTTAAAGAAAATTAAATAATTAACTGGCCCAAACACAGCTAAATACTTCCGCATGAACACTTAAACAGGAAAACCATCTTCCACTTTGTGTTATCGAAAATTACCCACTAAAACATGAACCTTATAGGTTTCAATCTCGGGTTTAGCGACTACCGACCAATACATAAACCGTGGCTAAAATAAAAATGCCAGTCAGCGCAACTAACTGGCATTTTAGCCGTGACCAATGACATCACTTGCCCAATAGCATTAACGCAATAGACCCATGACTAAACCCGTGTTCTGGTTAGCTGAAGACAGTACCGTTGTACCCGCCTGAACTAATAATTGATTACGTGTCATATTGGCAGATTCAACCGCGAAATCGGCATCCATAATACGGCCGGCAGCGGCTTTAGTATTTTCAGTTACGCTGGCAAGGTTAGCCGCAGTATGGCCAAGACGGTTAATGTTGGCACCTAAGGTTGAACGTTCTGTCCCCACTTTAGCCAAGAAGGTATCAACAGCCCCGATAGCCGTATTGGCGGCTGCAGAAGTCAACAAATCACCAGTAACTGTCTTATCAATAGCACCTAAGGTAACTGACATTTGCTCTGCTCCATCCGAGCCAATCTGAAAGGTCACACCTTTGACGAGTACACCATCAGTAGCATCTTTAAATAAGTTATTACCCGCATAGGTTGTATTTTCTACAATCCGGGTAATTTCTGCATTTAATTGCTTAAATTCATCATCCAACGCTTTTAAATCTGCTGTAGAGTTAACGCCGTTTGATGCTTGAGTCGCCAATTCTTTCTGGCGGTTAGCAATAGTCGTTAATTCTTCTAACGCACCATCTGCGGTTTGCAGCATAGAGGTCGCATCAGAAATATTGCGTGAAGCCGTTTCCATGCCCTTTACGTTAGCGCTCATGCGGTTAGCAATTTGCAAACCCGCTGCATCATCAGATGCGCTATTGATACGTAAACCCGTCGACAGACGCTCCATAGCATTAGTTAATAGATTATTACTTTTATTAACAGCACCTTGTGCAACAATTGACGCGTAATTAGTGTGAACACCTAACATATCAGCTCTCCTAGAAAAAACAGTTATCTTGGCTATGCCTGAATCCCGGTATAGCTCCATAACTAAGTAAGGCGACAGCAACAGCGCAAAACTAAAACTTATTTAAAAATAGATGGGAGCACCTCTATAAAAACAGACTTAAATGGCATCCACAAAACGCCATAAAAAATGCCAGCAAGCTAAGCTTACTGGCACTTAAAACTAACTCAACTCGGCGTAATTAACGCAGTAGCCCCATCACTAAACCTGTATTTTGGTTAGCAGAAGACAGTACCGTTGTACCCGCTTGAACTAATAATTGATTGCGGGTCATATTGGCAGATTCAACCGCGAAATCGGCATCCATAATACGTCCAGCGGCAGCTTTGGTATTTTCAGTCACACTGGCAAGGTTAGCTGCAGTATGTCCAAGACGGTTAATGTTGGCGCCTAGTGTAGAACGTTCTGTACCGACTGCTGCGATAAAAGTATCAACAAGGGCAATTGCCGCATTCGCGCCAGTAGTTAAATCACCAGCAGCCAGCGCAGCATCATCTATGGCTGTTGTTGTAACAACCAATTTTTCACCCGTTCCGGCACCAATTTGGAAGGTAACACCAGCCTCCAACTTGGTGAATAAGTTATTACCGGCATAAGTTGTATTATCGAGAATACGGGTAATTTCGGTGTTTAATTGAGTAAACTCATCATTCAGAGCCGTTAAATCATCAGCAGAGTTCACACCGTTTGCCGCTTGAGTGGCGAGTTCTTTCTGGCGATTAGCAATGGTCGTTAATTCTTCTAACGCACCATCAGCGGTTTGTAGCATAGAGGTCGCATCAGAAATATTACGTGAAGCGGTTTCCATACCTTTAACGTTAGCGCTCATGCGGTTAGCAATTTGCAAACCAGCAGCATCATCAGATGCGCTATTGATACGTAAACCTGTCGATAAACGCTCCATTGCATTAGTCAATAGGTTATTGCTTTTGTTAACAGCACCTTGAGCAACAATTGAAGCGTAATTAGTGTGAACACCTAACATATGTAGTTCTCCATTAAATAACGAGCATTTGGGTTAGACCTGAGTTCAGGCATAACTAACTAAAGCGACTACACAAGCCCACAACTAAAATCGATATTTAAAAAATAGAGTGTATAGCACTGTAAAAACTAGACTGAAATGGCATGCACACCATAAAAAAATGCCAGCAAGCTAAGCTTACTGGCATTAAAACTAACACTGACTAATTGAATAACATTAGCGCAGTAACCCCATCACTAAACCCGTATTTTGGTTAGCTGAAGACAGTACCGTTGTACCTGCTTGAACTAATAATTGATTGCGGGTCATATTGGCAGATTCAACCGCAAAGTCGGCATCCATAATACGCCCTGCAGCGGCTTTAGTGTTTTCGGTAACGCTCGCTAAGTTAGCGGCAGTATGGCCAAGACGGTTAATGTTGGCACCTAAGGTAGAACGCTCAGTACCCACAGCGGCTAAGAAGGTATCCACAAGGGCAATCGCAGCATTGGCGGTACCACCTGTTAAAGTACCTGCGACAGTTTTAGGAATTGCGCCTAATTTAACATCCATTGTCTCCGTTGTTCCGGCGCCAATTTGAAATTTCACACCAGTACCTGAGGTCAATACACCAGTATCGAATAATTTATTACCAGCATAAGTGGTATTTTCTACAATACGCGTTATTTCGGCGTTCAATTGCGTGAACTCATCATTTAATGCCGTTAAATCAGCCGCAGAGTTAACGCCGTTAGAGGCTTGAGTAGCCAATTCTTTCTGGCGATTAGCAATGGTCGTTAATTCTTCTAACGCACCATCAGCGGTTTGTAGCATAGAGGTCGCATCAGAAATATTGCGTGAAGCCGTTTCCATACCTTTTACGTTAGCGCTCATGCGGTTAGCAATTTGCAGACCAGCAGCATCATCAGATGCACTATTAATACGTAAACCAGTCGACAAACGCTCCATAGCATTAGTTAAAAGGTTATTGCTTTTATTTACAGCACCCTGCGCAACGATTGAAGCGTAATTAGTATGAACACCTAACATAGTAGTTCTCCAGAAAATAACGATTGTTTTGGTTAGGCCTGAATCCAGGCATAACTCATTAAGGCGACATGAAAAGCTCTTCACTGAAGCCAAATAGCTTATTTTCAAAAATTAAATAATCACACTTAGGGTTCGCTTCAAAAATTAGAGCAGCAGAGCACTAACCTGTTCGCGGTTCGTATTTCCCTGCGCCATCAAAGATGTCACTTGATAGGCAAAAGGATAGGGTTGCATAAATTTATGCAAATGTTGGAGTTCAAATTTGGGCTGACTAGATGCGGTCAATTGCTTAACCTTCACCAGTAGTAAACGGTGGGATGCTTTAATATCATCAATTTGCACTGTGACTTTTTTATCTACCTTTGACACTTTAGCCAATGTCATTTTTAACTTTTCAGTATCCGTAAAATTCCATTCACGGGGATCCTGCCAACTAAATTTCTCTTCTAATGGTATATTCCTCGGCTCACCCGCTGGCAATCTTTGCCCTTCGCCCACCATTAAAATCCCCCCATTGAGCTTCATCCAAGTCTCATGCTGTGCAGTAAACACTGTGTCATTGGTCGATAAGCGGTCAATACTTATCCCTATCGAAGCTAAAACAGGCTCTATGATATCTTGTAGCTCTAAGCGATTTTTATTGGCAGGCAAAAGCAAATGCAATGTTTGCTTCTCAGTAAAAAGCGTAATCCGCTCATCGCGGTTCTTAGGTGATGTGAGATCGACTCGTCGGAACCTAAAAAAATGTAATGCCGCAGGCTGGGATGCTGAAATCAAATTCAAGTGATGATCGAGTAAACGCTTTCCTTGGTAATAAGGCCTAATCTCGATTAATTGTCTTCGACACTCCTCCGCTTTATGTAATGCATCTTCAACAACTGTGTTTTTACTGAACAAGCAGGTTTGTAGCTGTTTGTTCAGTTGACCTAGGATACTCTTGGCAGAAATCAAGCTCTGTAACACCACTTGCGATGCACTAATATTATGTTGCTCTTGAGTCACCTTAGCCCAACGTCCATAGGCTTCCAATCTATGCTTAGGTATGGGCCTCGCTTTCGGTGCACTGCGGGGCACACCTGATATCGGAGCAACATAATGAGACGTTACCGTCTGACTTTGGCGTAACTGACTAAGTGACTCACCTATCCCTTTGATCATTTAACTCATTACCTACATATGATTGAAAAGGGACAGCTGGCTTATCTGTACAAAAGTTTGCTGGGTAATTTTTAATGCGGTTAATTTGACATTGAACTCGGCAGTGGCAGCGGCATAATCGAGCTCCTGCGTTTCACCTATCACTTGTTTACTAAACAACACCATTTCTTCATGGGAGCTTTTAACTAACGCGAGATTATTTTGCTTGCCACCGAAATCGGTAATAGCAGCACCTATGCTATCTAAGGTTTCACTTAACGCTGTTTGTATTCCACTCGCGGCCGCACTAAAAGCAGGATCGCTTGGTGATAAGCTTGGATCATTTAATACGTTAATGTAGTCCATTGCTTGATTCAAAATATCTTGACCAGCATTGGAGAACAAGACTTTTTCGGCGGTGATATTAGCCGTAGTCCATGAAGAGCTAGATGTTTGTACCGTTCTCTCGCTAGCATCACCTTGGTAGACGTATCGCCCAGCAGTATCCTTAACTACCGCAGCTTTCTCAATCGCGTTACCCGAGAACAGGTAATTACCCGACTCATCAGTGGCGTTAATATTATCCACTAACCCCTTTAAGAGTTCTTCCATTTCAGAAGCATAGGATGCTCTATCCTCTTTCGAGAGATTCGAGCTATTAGTCGCAATACTGATTTCTTTCATCCGCTGCTGCGTCTCAACCATGCTGGATAAATATGTTTCAGCACGGCTCATATTGGTACTTAAGGAATCGATATTTTTAACATATTGCTGTACTAGTGCTAAATCACGTTGGTTATCCATTACCCGAACAACACCAATAGGATCATCCGAAGGCGATAGTATTGAAACACCTTTAGAGAGCATTTGATTCAAACGTGCCACATCATAGGTCGTGTTCTGCAAACTGTTTAAATTGTTAGTGTATAAATTTTGCATTGTTACACGCATGAATAAAGTCCTTAAAAGCTACTAAGCATAGTTTGAAACAGTTGATCTGCGGTGGAAATCACCTTCGCATTCGCCATATATGACTGCTGATAGATGATCAAATTAATCCCTTCTTCATCGGGATTTACACCACTGGTACTCGCCCATTGGGACTGCGCATCTTTTTGCAAATCTACACTGGTTTTAGCAAATGAAATCGCTTGGCGAGAAGCAGAACCTAACTGGCCAACCTTACTGGAAAAGGATTCCGCTAAGCTTGTATTACTGCCAAGGCTAGTAAAACTCAGCTCTTTATTCGCTAGCTGTACTAAAGCTTTTAAATTTGCGTTATCGCCTTGGGTGCCATCTTTACCAAAGGCAAGTTTATCAGGCGTAAAACCGGCCGTTAGAGATAAGCTTCCTCCTGGGTTATTAGCTTGATAAGTAAATAAATCCTGTGACGGTGTCGCACCATTTAAGTCAGTGCCAGAAGCAAGAATAGAATTAAACTCTGTCGCTAACATGACCGCTAATTCATCTATGTACTGTTGCGAATCTGCGAGCTGCACATCACGGTACGTAAGCAAGGCACCTAAACTGCCACCAGCGGTTTCATCAACATTAAACTGGCTAGCACCAAATTGGATAGTCACCAAATCGTTCTTAGGATTGGTGGGATCGGGATTACTCGTTAACTTAGCGGCAGTATTTCCCGTCAATAGCGGCTCACCTCGGGCCAGCGAGATATTGACCATGCCTTGGCTATCTTCAACAACCCGAATATCTAAAATCGCCGCTAAGTCATCAATTGCAGCATCTCGACTATCTTGCAGTGCAGGGGGAATCGTTCCTGTTACACTCGCTGCCTGAATGTCGCGGTTGAAACTGGCAATAATATTAAGTTGTGAGTTGATCTCTTTAACGGATGAACCAAGCTGTCCATTGATCTGATTACGTTGCGAATCAATATTGTCGTTGATTGCATTCACTCTTTGGGCAACGGCCTTAGCCTCATTAAGTACACCTTGTCGATAGGCAATGAGATTAGGTTGTTCCATAGATGAATTAAGGGCGGCGAATAATTGATCTAGGCCTTTTGAGATATTATTCCCTTCGGCACCAAATACTTGTTCAGCCTGACGCAAATAACTACTTTGCACTTTAGAAAAACCAACAGCACTCGTTGTTTGCCATAACTGCGCGACTTCGTATTGATCAGAGATCCGTCTAACACCATCAACAAACACGCCCGCGCCGGAGCCATAAGCACCGCCACCAACCGAACTTAACATCACCTGCTGACGTGAATAGCCTGCAACCATAGCATTAGCAACGTTATTTGAGGTTGCATTCAATGCGGCCATGCTTGCCAATAAGCCAGACTTACCAATGTTCAACATGCTCATTTAAAATCCTTCACAACGGGCCGCATAATAAGTGCAGGCTGCATCGCTGTTGTTGTCATCTGTTGAGGATCAAAGGCGACCGGATCTTTCTCAGACTGAAATGAACGTGATAGCTGCTTAGTCATCACGTCAGCCAAGCCCATACCATTGACTTGGCTTAAACGACTGGCCAATTCCGCATCATGTAAATCTTGATAAAGGCCATTATTGCTTTTGGAGGTTAAAGGATTATCTTCATCGGCCATAGCGTCGGTGGCTGAGCGCATTTGCTTAAGTACCGTTTGCAGGAACTGCGCCTCAAATTGTTGACTGACTAATTTAAGTGCACCTTGCTCGCCATTCGCCTTAATCAAATCATCAGCATTCAGCTTATTTAAGTAACCGCCCGTATTTTCAACTTTCATTAAATTACCACCAAATCAGCTTCTAAAGAGCCCGCTTCCGCCAAAGCTTCTAAAATTGCCATCAAGTCCATTGGTGTCGCACCTAAGCTATTTACGGCACGCACGATTTCTTCAATTGCCGTGCCCTCGGGCCAAACAAACATACGTTTGTTACCTTGCTCGACTAATACTTGGCTATCATTAGTCACCACGGTTTCCCCTGCGGCATTACCAAGATAAGCGCCATTAGGCTGGCTCACGTTTTCCCGTTCAACAATAGTCACTGTCAGATTGCCATGGCTCACAGCGGCTTTACGAACCACAACATCTCCCCCTAATACCACAGTGCCAGTACGACTATTAAACACGATTCGAGGTGAACGTCGGCCTTGGTCAATCTTGAGTTCTTCAAGCATTGACATAAAAGTCACACGCTCTCGATTCGACTTAGGCGCGTGTATC
This sequence comes from Shewanella sp. DC2-4, assembly GCF_013248875.1. Taxonomy (NCBI): domain Bacteria; kingdom Pseudomonadati; phylum Pseudomonadota; class Gammaproteobacteria; order Alteromonadales; family Shewanellaceae; genus Shewanella; species Shewanella sp. DC2-4. The sequence continues at coordinate 4,390,852 of NZ_JABRVR010000002.1, forward strand.
AGAACCTTGGCATGATCTTGCGCACGTGCAACATCGGGTCCAAATAGTTCATTCACAGCCCGTTCGATATTTCGGGCGGTTTTAAAGTTAGGATCCTTAAGGTTTAATATGATGTCTTCATTATCACTAAAGTTACTTTTGATTGGTGCCTCAAGTAAGGCACCATTGGGGATAGTGCCAACAGTTGGCACATTCACAGTCACAGATGATCCATTACGACCGGCGGCAGAAATACCGCCAACCACTAAGTTGCCCTGCGCTACCGCGTAAACCTCACCATCGACAGCCCTAAGAGGCGTCATTAATAAGGTTCCGCCCTGAAGACTTTTTGCATCACCAAGGGATGAAACCGTCACATCTAAGGATTGTCCTGGGCTCGCCAGAGAAGTAATAGTCGCATGCACAGCAACAGCGGCGACGTTCTTTAACTTAGGATCGGTTTTATCATCAATCTGTACACCAAACTGTTTAAGCATATTGACGACAGATTGACTGGTAAATTTAACTTGAGAGCGGTCACCCGTTCCATTTAATCCGACGACTAAGCCATAACCCACGAGTTGGTTATCACGCAGACCTTGCACATCGACAATATCCATCAAGTAGCGGCTTTGCTCTTCCGCTTGCAGTGTACCAGTAGCCAAAAGTAACAATAATAAACAACGTAGCATCAAAATATCCTTTGCTAGAGCGGGAACCATGGACTATTGAAATAGCGAGAAGCCCATCCCATAGCATTACTGTCGGCAATGGCACCTTGACCACCATAGATAATTCGGGCATCGGCAATACGTTGCGACGATATCGTATTGTCATTACCTATATCATCAGCACGTATAATGCCAAGTAAGCGTAAATACTCATCGCCCTGATTCAATCGCAGCCATTTTTCACCACGTATCAACAAGGTACCATTAGGTAAAACCTTAGAAACAGTTACAGTGATTGAACCTGATAACTGGTTTTGCTGTGTACTTGAGCCTGCACCATTAAACCCTCTCGAAAAAGAGGTTTTACCGTCAGCATTGGCCGTTTTATCACCAATATTGCCCGCAAGCCCCATACCCATATCTTGTTCTTTGTTGGTCTTGGTATCCGCTTTCTTACTCGAATAGGTTTTTTCATCTAACGCGACGGTTAAAATATCGCCCTCACGGAAAGCACGTTTATCCTTAAAAAGCGTCAACATAAAACCGGGACGATAAAGACTGCCATCCTTTGCATCTGGCAGGCTGTAGTCAATCTCAGGCGGTGCCCACTCTTTAGTGCCAGGTTTAGTCTCCTTATCTGGAATATGCGACATACAACCCGATAACAGTGCAAACCATAAAAACCATAACCAACGCATGATTGCCTCTCTAAACCGATTGATTGAGGAACTTGAGCATATCGTCTGAGGCTGACACAACTTTGGCATTCATCTCATATGCTCTCTGCGTGGAAATCATTTCGACCATTTCTTCCACCACGTTGACGTTTGCGCCCTCTAGCGCACCCTGTCTTAAAGCACCTAAAGCTTGATCACCCGCCACACCTTCAACCGCCACACCCGATGCCGCCGTTTCACGGTAAAGGTTGTCACCTCGAGCTTCTAACCCTGCTGGATTAGTAAAGTTAACAAGCGTGATTTGACCTAAATCTTGAGGTTCAGCTTCACCCGCCATTTTCGCTGTGACTACACCATCGTTAGCAATGGTAACGGTTAGCGCATCTTCAGGGATCACGATATTGGGCACTAAAGGTAAACCTTGTGACGTGACCATCATGCCTTCGCTGCTGCGATAAAACTGACCGTCACGGGTATAAGCAAGATCGCCATTTGGCTCTTCTACTTGGAAAAAACCATGACCTTCGATCGCTAGATCCAACTGCTGACTGGTATTTTGCATATCCCCAGTAGTGAATATTTTTTGAGTACCAACGACTCTCGTTCCTGCACCTAATTGCAGACCCGATGGCAGATTATTCAGTGCATCAACCTGTCCACCTGGCTGACGTTGAACCTGATAAAACAGATCATTAAACGCAACACGGTCACGCTTAAAACCTGTGGTATTCACGTTTGCCAAGTTGTTGGCAATCGCAGTCATTTTCGTATCTTGTGCTGTTAGGCCGGTTTTACTTACCCATAACGCTGATTGCATACCAATAATCCTTAAACATTGCCCAGCAGACGATTACCAGCCTCGGCCAGCTTTTCTGCACTTTTCATTAACTTAACTTGAATCTCAAATTGACGACTCAAATCCATAGATGCAATAAGCTCTGACACGGCCTGCACGTTACTCGACTCAAGGAAGCCACTATCCACTAACACACCTTCATCTTGTGGCACTGCTTGGCCATCACGACGATAGAGCAACCCATCTTGCCCCTTTTGCATTAAGGCAAAGTCAGGATTCACTAGCTTTAATCGGCCCACCTCCTCAATGATCCCGCCTTCAGAGGGTAAAACACTGACGGTGCCGTCTTCACCCACAAAGACATCTTTATGCTCAGGCAGCGCTATCAGCCCATCAACGCCTAATACAGGTCGGCCATCGATAGTCAGTTGCCCCTCGGCATTGGTCTCAATTGCACCTGAACGGGTGTATGCTTCAACACCGTCAACAGCCACACTGAACAAGCCACGATCGCGGATCGCTAAATCCAATGAACGGCCCGTAGGATTGATCACCCCACTTTGCTGGCTAAAACCACTACTCTCAGTCTGTGCCATAACCCTTGTGTTCAAACTATTACCTTGAACAGCTAAAGGCACGGCATTAACGCGCTCAAGGTCGGCTTTAAATCCTGCAGTTTCAGCGTTAGCCAAGTTATTCGCGCGAATACTTTGCGCCTCAAGAATACGAACTGCACCACTGGCGGCGGTATAAAGCATCTTCTCCATGTCAGTGTCTCTTCTTAAATGGCATTAAGTAATGCTTGTTGCATAGTCGAGTTCACATCGAGAACTTTGGCGTTAGATTGATAATTACGTTGTGCCGACATGAGGTTAACCATTTCAGCGGTCGTATCCACATTCGAGCCCTCTAAATACCCCCCCGTAACAGTGCCCATAGTGCCTGTAGATGGCGCCCCCATAATCGCTTGCCCAGCGGTATTTGTAGCCACCCAAGCATTGTTACTCACGGCAGATAAACCATTGGGATTACTAAAGTTTGCGAGGACGACCTGACCCTGTAATTGATCTTGGCCGTTAGTATAAGTGCCATACAACATGCCATTGTCATCCAGACGCACACCTTTCAATTCACCCGAGGTGTAACCGTCTTGAGATAAGCTGGAGTTGTTATATTTGGCGGCATACTGAGTGCTTTTATCAAAATTGATATCAAATTTAAGCGGTGATGCCCCATTACCCAATGTAAGGTCGAAGGTATCCTTTGTCGTAGTTGGATCTAAAATGCCTTTTGAATCAAATTTTAATGTTGTTTGGTCTGGCAGAAGAGTCCCATCCAGAGTGTAATTAACCGTCCACTCATTCGGCGCTGTTTTTACATAATACTGAGTCACCACATGCTCAGTACCCAAAGAGTCGTAGACACTGGTGGTACCAATAGAGTGATAACTATCAATATTTTTAGGATCAAATGGCACGGCTGGGACCGCTGGAGGAATAACATCGACTCTCGCATCGAGATTTGAAACCATGCTGACATTCGTTGTGGCTTTGGCCGCTAAAGAAGCCGTTTGTACCTGTAAATCACCTGCATTGCCAGTTTGCAATCTTCCCGTCGCATTCACAGAATATCCCTGTAAACGATTACCGACTGGATCGGTTATAAAGCCTTGATTGTCCTTATGGAACATCCCTGCTCTAGCATACATGGCACCGCCATCATTCCCCTTGAGAACAAAAAAGCCTTCGCCTTGGATCCCCATATCAAGCTGACGACCGGTATAAGTTAAGCTGCCACCTTTAGAGAAGTTTTGGCTCGTTGACATCACGCCAACGCCACCCGCCTGACCACCATTATAAATGGATGCAAATTCACTACGGCCACCGCGAAACCCACTCGTCGATGCGTTAGCAATGTTATTACTGATAGTGTTGAGATCTTGAGTCGTCGCCTGTAAACCACTTAAAGCTATGTTAAATGACATCTTAATATCCTATAAAAATAATTTACGAAACTTCAGAAATATTGAGCACAGAAACAACCCCAACACCATGGCCCATTTCAGCCATCATCATGCCGGATGCACTGGAGAAATGGATTCTCTCGATCGGTGCCTTAATATACGTTGGCGCAACTAAACTATTTTCACCTAGTGTCGCCTTAGCTTTGATTTCATATTGGCCTGCAGACAACCCCAGCTCAGCAGGATCGATAGAGAACCGAACATCACCAACATCCTGAGCACCGAGTTGAATAGTGCTAACGACCTGACCTTGTGCATCGATAATTTCAAGATCTAAGCCTTCAGCTGCATTCTCTAAATACACTTTGCCTTCAACCGCTTCACCATCGAGCTGAAACTCAGACACAGGCACCATGGCATTCTTACCAATCAAAGATGCCGACTGTACTATGCCCAAATTTTCCATCATGACCATTTGGCTTGATTGATTCTTCCGCATTCCCTCTAAGCTTTCGACCTGCGAAAACTGCGCTAATTGAGAGATATACTCAGCACTGTTAAGCGGTTTAGTGGGATCTTGATTCTTGATTTGCGCGATCATTAAGGTCATAAATTCATTCTTTAATGACGCAGCATCATTCCCTGGAGCCGCTAATGCACCTGCAGGATTCTGAATCGAGTTGTTACCAGAGCGAGCCAATTCCATTGCTATTTATTCCCTAGTTGCAATAAACCTTGCTGCATAGAACGCGCACGATTCATGATTTCAACACTGGTTTCAAATGAACGACTTGCCGCCATCATGTCAGCCATTTCTTCAATCGTGTTCACATTAGAGTAGGCAACATAACCTTGTTCATTGGCAAAGGGATGATTCGGCTCATAACGCATATCCAATGGGGCATCCGCTTGGACTATGTCGCTCACTTCAATCGAAGCACCAATCGCACCTTGTTGAGTCGCATCGTAAATAGTCGCAAATACGGGTTTTAATGCTCGATAGGCCGACTCAGGGTTTTCGGCGGCAGTTCCAGCGTTAGCTAAGTTACTCGCGACCGTATTTAAACGTATGGTCTGAGCATTCATGCCAGCACCCGCTATTTGATAAATATCGCCAAATGACATACAGGCTCCTAACGACCTTCAATAGCAGACTTTAGACCGGCTATTTTCATGTTTAAAAATGTCAAACTCGTTTGATAATCCATCGCATTCTGTGAATATCTTGCCTGTTCCTTACCGAGTTCCACGGTATTATCATCGGCAGAATTTTGATAAGGCATGCGATAAGCGAGGCTGTACTCTTGATTCATCTGCATACCTGCTTCAACTTGCTTCATGGCCGCTTTGAAATCCAAATCCCTCGCTTTGTACCCCGGAGTTTCGGCATTGATTAAATTACTCGCTAATACCTTGCTTCTCTCCACTCTAAAATCGAGTGTCTGAGGATGTATTCCTAATGCTTTATCAAGGTTGATCGCCATCTCAACTCCTAGTACTGTATGCGTAATTAATTTAGATGGTCGAGCAGCTTACAATTAGCATGCCAATATACTTATTCATATAAAACAGTTGGTTAAATGAAATCGCTATTGATATACGGAAAGTTCTTTTCCCTCACTTTCTTACTGAGCATAGGGTTACTTCCGCTCAATGTGCACGCGAAAGGGAAGATCACGGCGACAGAACAAATATCTCAGCAAATGACAAACTCCGTAGCCGCAGAGATAGCTAAGTGGCAACAATCGCAAGAGATAAAAAAAGTCAGCAAAAAAATCACACTGCACATTCCTTCCAGCACAGCCAAGCTAAAAACGTGTAGCACGGCGCTCCAAGTCGAGGCTGCTAAAGGGCTCCCATTCGGTCGGATCCAACGAAAAATAAGCTGTGCCTCTGAAGGCTGGTCACTCTATGTTCGTGCCAAGGTTGCTCTCAGCGCCTACATTCCTGTTGCCAACAAAACGCTTAAGAGAGATGAAGTTGTCACATCAGAAAATCTACAATGGCAAATGTTGCCCTTAACTGCGTCAGATCAAGACATTATTACTGATGAAAAACACATTTTAGGGCAAGCGGTTGCCAGAAAAATAATCAAAAACAAACCCATAAGAGCAAGCAATTTAAGTGCACCAGAACTCGTGAGCATAGGAGATGAAGTGATTATTGAAGCAGTCAGTGCCACCTTTTATGCCAATATGATTGGGATTGCTATGGATGCGGGTAAACAAGGTGATGCCATTAGAGTGAGGAATAGTAGTTCAGGGAAAATCATTACCGCCTACCCCATAGCTAAGGGGAGAGTTGAAACCCGTTTTTAACATTCAGGTCACCTGAGGATAAATTTAAAAATTTATTTTAGATTTATCCTATTTAGGTCGCCTATATCTAATATCTAGCCATTTATGACGATGAACATCTATGGAAATTAATAAAATTAGCAGTGCCTTGAGCACTGAGTTCAGCACGAGTAAGAGCGCTAATACGCCCAGAAAGCCCGTTGAATCAGAAAATCTATCAACGCCAACACGACAAGATATTAGTCACGACTGGCAATTGTTAGAACAAACCCAGAAAGAGTTACATACCATCTCCGACGTTGACACAGATAAAGTTGCTGCTATACGTCAGGCTTTAAGTAATGGCAGCTTTGAGCTGAGCTTAGATAAAATTGCAGATAAGATATTGATACAGCATGGATAATAGTCAAGTAAATAAGCGCGAACTTGTTCAAAGTTTAATTCGCGATATTCGTCAAGATCTTGAGGGATATAGTCAATTAAAATCAATGCTTAAGCACCAACGTGAATTAATGCAACGCAGGGATAATGATGCGCTCTTAGCCCATAACGAGCGTCAAACTGCACTGTGTAACAAGTTGGCTTTGAGAGCCAAACAGCGAAGCGAAAATCTCGCGACACTAGGTTTTAATAGTGACAATAGTGGCATGAGACGCTTAATCACGGCGCTACCTGATCACCTAAGACCGCAAATAAAAATGTCATGGGACAACTTGCAGCTGTTAGTTAAAGATAGCCAAACAGCCAATGAAACCAACGGCAGATTGCTCGTAATACAGCAAGAAACGATTAACCGTATCCTGAATCAAGATGGCCAACACCATGAAATTGATTACGGTACCAAACGCTAATCAAACTGAATTATTGAGAGTTACCAAAGCCCTCGCTAATGGGACATAGTTTAAAAGGTGGCTCTCAGCTGTAATGACACAGCGCTTATTGGCCTTTATTCTTGTAATAGAAACCCGCCATATCATCAACAACAGCCTGTTCACGACGTGCCACTTGTGCTTGTTCTTGTATACGTGTTTGTTTTTCAAGCCACTTCAAACCTTGCTGACGCCCTAATTGCTTACGCCATAGGCGATCAATACGCAGCTGTTCCTGTTGTAGAAAGACCTCCTTTTGAGCTAACTTCACCCGCATAGGCTCTAACACTTGCGCCATACTTGCGGAATTTTGCCAGAGCAAAACATTTGAGCCCTCTTTCGCACCACGATAAGTCAATATCATTTGGGCTAAGGCTTGATTTTGTTGTTGATTTAGTTGGACGCTTAGGCTGGAATCATCGCGTTTTTGCCCTAACTGCGCTAATTTCTTTTCAGCTTGAACACGTAACTTAGAGAGATGACGCTGGCTCATATCCCATAACTCCCATCAACTGTTCCAATTGCACTAAACTTTCAGCCAAATTAACTTTACTGTGTGTAGTCTGGCGTAAAAATCGTGCCATTTCTGGATACACTCGCACAGCAAGATCCATTTCAGGATCTTGGCCCGCTTGGTAGCCACCTAAAGGTAATAAGTCTCTGACCTCATTGTAACGACTCAAAAGATGTCTAAAGATCTGACTCTGTTCAATACTGCTAGAGGTCGCTATGTGCATGGCTAAGCGGCTCACTGACGCATTAAGATCAATCGCAGGGAAATGTCCTTGCTCGGCCAATTTACGACTTAGCACTATATGGCCATCTAAAATAGCTCTCGCTGCATCTGCAACAGGATCCTGCTGATCATCACCCTCGGCCAATACGGTATAAAACGCGGTTAGCGTTCCCGTCGGATGTTCACCATTGCCCGCCATTTCCACCAGTCTAGGTAACTGTGCAAACGCCGATGGCGGATAGCCTTTGGTTGCTGGAGGCTCACCTAAACTCAAGGCGATTTCACGCTGTGCCTGAGCATAACGAGTCAATGAGTCGACTAATAGCAACACTTGCTTACCTTGATCTCTAAAAGCACAGGCAATGGAGTGAGATAACCGCATTGCACGTAATCGCATCAGCGGTGTGGTATCTGCAGGGGCTGCAATAATCACAGCCCGTTTACGCCCTTCTTCACCGAGTGTTTCTTCAATAAACTCCCTGACCTCACGGCCACGCTCACCAATTAAGCCAACCACCACGACATCTGCTTCAGTAAAACGAGTCATCATGCCTAATAACACACTCTTACCCACACCAGAGCCCGCAAAGAGCCCGAGTCGCTGGCCTCTACCAATGGGCAACAAACTATTGATGGCGCGAATACCGACATCTAGCGGCTGCCGAATAGGCTGGCGCAGCAAAGGGTTGTAACTCGTGTGAGATTGCGGGACTTGTGAAACACCGGTTAAATCACCCAATAAGTCGAGTGGTTGTCCAAGTCCATCAAGCACCCTGCCAAGCAAACCATCACCAATAGCAATTGTTTGCTCATCCGTAATAGGCAGCACTCTGGCACCTGGCATCAAGCCCTGTGTAGGCTCAATCGGCATAAGGCACAATACGTCCCGATGAAAGCCAACGACTTCAGCCTCAATTAAACGACCATTTCGCCCTTCAATCTGGCAACGATCCCCCATGCCAAGCTGACAGCCAACAGCCTCAAGCAATAGACCATTGACTCGAATGAGACGTCCATAAACCCTTGCAACTGGAACCTGAGGCCAATCGTCATGAAATACATCAGACTCCAATCTCAGCCTCATTCAACTTGGTTTCAACCTGCTTCATGCAAGCATCGAGTCGTGTCTCGACTGAAGCATCTGCATCGGATTTATCACTCACAATTCGACAACTGCCCGCTGAAATACTGCTATCAGCGATGAGATTCCAGCCACGGATTTTATCTTCCGAGAGCTCTTTTAATTTAGTCACGGCACTCGGCTCTAAATGGATTTTGATATCCGCTTGATCATCGGGCAACGCACTCAAGGTTTCTTCAACGAGTTTAAGTATTTGTTGTGGCTGCAGGGTTAGCTCGCAGCGAATCACTTGTTGTGACACTCGGCGTACTAATTCAAGGATCAAATTTTGCTGTTCACGAACCTGCTTTGCATGACCGTCTTCGAGTAGTTCTCTCAAGGCACCTAGCGGTACAAGTAAACTGTTGAGCTGCTCATCGATGGATGCTCTACCCGCTGACTGCCCATCTAACCGACCTTGATGGAAACCAGCTGCATGTCCAGCAATGCGTCCTTCTTCTATGCCAGCCTCATAACCCGCACTCTTACCTTGAATAACACCTTCGTCATAACCCTCATCGAATGCTTGTTGGTAACTTTGAAAATCACTGCCCGCATCGGAATTTGATTCAACCGCATCGTGTAATGCAGGAAAACGATAACGACGAGCGAGATTGGTATTTAGACGCCAACGAGAATGCTTGTTTTCCATTAAACAACGACCTGTTCTTCAAATAGCTGCAATTCAATTTCACCTTCTTGCATTAATTGCTTCGCCAGTTCCATTATCTCTTTACGCGCCCCACTCGCTCGGCTAACAGGTACACCACCTAACGCTTCTATTTGTGTTTCAATCGCTGACGACATACGTTTAGGCAAGGCATTGAGCAAGGCATCTTTTAATTCAAAATCAATGCCTTTTAATGCTAACGATAAGGTTTCAGAAGGTACTTGTCCTAATAAGGTCTGCAACGTTTCTTGCTTTTGTCGCCCAAGAATAATGAAGTCAAACATGTTATCGGTGACATCAATCGCCATCTGCTTATCATGGAGTTTGATCATTTCCATCAGCTGTTCTCTGTCACCTTCGAAGCGATTGAGGATATCGGCAACCTGTTTGACACCCGCCACTTGCGTGTGACTTTTCTCCATTGCCATCAACATACAGCGCTCAACCAGCTCCCGCAGTTCCTCAACAACGTTGCGGTCTAATTCGCCAAGTTGCGCAATACGAACAAGCACCTCATCTTGGCTATCACTAGGCAACATTTTTAAGATTTTAGCGGCACTTTCTGGTGGTAATAATCCCAACAATACCGCTTGCAACTGGCAGTGCTCATGGGTGATTTCACGGGCAAGTAATTGGGGGTCAACCCATTCGAGACGCTTAACGAGCACTTTAATCTCATCACCATAAATGCTATCGATAAGACTTTTAGAGACTCTGTCTCCCAAAGCGATATCGAGTGTCTTTTGTAAATAGGACCGTGAGGCTCTGGCGATACCCGATTGTTCTTTATAGCGTTGAAAAAAACGGCTGAGTACAGCCTCGGCTTCTTGCTGGGTAATACTCGATAACCGCGCCATTTTATGGCTTAAGTGTTGCACATCGTTACGATCCAAATGCGCCATGACCATGGCAGCACCTTCTTCTCCCATACTCAGTAATAACATGGCCGCTTGGGCGTAATTGTCCATCTTAATTTCGATTGAATTATTCACCGTCTTTATCGCCTATCCAATGAGCTATCACTTCTGCAACACGCGCGGGTTCTTTGTTTGCGAGCAAGGCTAAATGCTCCATTTTAACGGTCAAAGGTGAGCCGGGCTCGGGTAAACCTTGACTGCCTAGCCAGTCAGCACTCGGTAACTGATGGGCTTGATTTGGTAAAGTATCGGCGGAATACCCATCGAGTGCTGCAGCGGAAGCGGCACTTAATGCAACGGGCTCAATTCTAGGCGCAGTAATTTGAGCGGTTCGGGTCAAGTGCTTAACCAGCGGCCTTAATACGAACAAAATAAGTCCAAAGCCAAGGATGCCCCCTATGATGTAGCGTAAATAAGCTTGGTAATTTTCTGATTGCCACCAAGGTGACGGCGTAAATTCCGCTGTAACAGTTGGGGTAAACTCAAAGGCATTGATGGTAAAACTGTCACCTCTCGCCGCCGAAAAGCCGATGGCATCCTTGACCATATTGCCAAACTTAACCAGTTGAGCCTCTTCATTAAATGCTCCTTGACCCGTAGCACTATTAATAAGCACTGAAACTGAGAGGTTTTCGAGCTGCATTTGTTGATAACGAACATGACGCACAGAACGACCAACGTCATATTGACGACTTTCTTCCTGCTTCAAATTACGGGTCTTATCATTCGTCGCCTCTTTGCCTGCTTGGGGTGGCTTATTACTTAAAGCTCCGGGAATTCCCGCGGCAATAGTATTACTTGAATCATCGACACTCGTACGCTCTTGAGTCACGACATTTTGCGGATCGAGTGACTCCTTAGTTTCTTCCACCTGATTGAAGTTTACTTTTGCAGTCACCCGCACTTGGAAATTATCTTGACCAAGCACAGGCTCGAGCATAGAGGCGGCATTAGCCACTAAGCTATTCTCAAGTTCACGCGTGTACTGTAACTGCTTGTTTCTAGACTGGCTAAGGTCTTGATTGCCTGAAATGTTCTCACTTAAATATCGACCATCTTGATCGACAACTTTGATATTACTGGCCGTTAGTCCAGTCACACTGCCAGCAACCAAATTAACAATAGCCTCAACTTGTGTTTCAGAGAGTCGAGTATTCGGGTCTAGCTGCAGCATGACGGAAGCCGTCGGCAGTTCAGGCTCCTGACGGATAAACAAAGTTTGTTTAGGTATCGCCAAATGAACTCTTGCGGCACGGACCGACTTTAACGACATGATAGTGCGAGCTAATTCACCTTCTAAACTATGGCGATACTTAGCTTGTTCCATAAATTGGCTCGTACCGAGCGCGGTATTGTCGAGTGCCTCCATACCCGAAGGTACTTTCGCTTTTACCCCTTTTGCGGCCAAAAGCATACGCGCATTACCGACTTGCTCTTCTGCAACGAGGACTGCCCCAGTATTAGCCTCGAGGCGATAATCAATGCCTTCTGCATCCAAGACATTTAACACTTGAGAAGTATCGACATTTTCTTGGCTGCCATATAAAGGTCGATACCCTGCAGTAGCAGTCCATAACATCAACACTATGACACTGGCGACAACCACCGCAAGTAAAGCTAAGGCGATAACCTGACGATCACCACGGTTAAAACGATGCCATTTTTGGGTCATGCCAGCAATGAATCCTGACGAAGATTCAGTCCCGGTAATATCCTGACCTGATTGAACAAAAGTGGTAGACATTCACACAATTCCTTAAATAGGCATCTTCATTACATCGTCAAATGCTTGCACAAGACGATTACGAATTTGGAGCATAGTCGCAAATGACAAACTGGCTTTTTGCGAAGCCACCATAGCACCGACGAGATCATCGCTTTTTCCACTATCGACAGCCGCCATCGCCATAGAGGATTGGTTCTGATCTTGGTTAACGGCAGAAACTTTACTCTTAATCAAGTCAGTGAATGACCCATAAGCCATACCATTATCGGCAGGGTTTGAAGTGATGTTGATCGCCCCTTTAGCCACTTCACGATGAATGTTTAAGGTTTCCATTAACATATTTGAGCTAACAATCGCTCCATTAGACATATTCCATTCCTATTACTTTTTGATTGCTCTAAGCTGCTCGACCCGCTTGCTCTAATAACATTTCAATATCAATACCCGCTTCACGCATTTGGACGAGGCGATATCTTAAGGCTCTAGTCGTCATCCCTAGCGCCTCTGCACTTAATGTGCGTTGCCCATTAAAACGTTTAAGTACATCAATAATATATTGAAACTCTGCCTGCTGTTTTGACGCTTTAAGCCCATCTGAGGCGCCTAAAGGCTCCAACTCAAGCATCTCTTCTTGAATGTTTAACCCGAGTTCCGCAACTTGAATCGCCTGACCTCTACGCATCACTAATGCACGTTGAATACAATTCTCTAGCTCTCTTACATTTCCGGGCCAATCATAGGTCACGAGCACTTGCCTTGCGTGCTCACTGAAATAACAGCGACTTGAGCAATCAGATTGGCCATATAAATTTAAGAAATGTTCAGCTAGAGGCAGGATGTCAGCCTTTCGTTCTCTTAAAGGCTTAATTTTCAGAGGTAAAACATCTAATCGATAGAACAAGTCCTCCCTAAAATGTCCAAACTCCACGGCTTGTCTTAAGTCGCGATTGGTAGAGGCAATGACTCTGATATCCAGTGGTATAACATGCTGGCCACCAAGTCTTTCGACTTCACGCTCCTGTAGCACTCGAAGTAACTTCGCCTGTAACGGCAAGGGCATTTCACCAATTTCATCGAGTAATAAAGTACCGCCATTGGCCTGCTCAAATTTTCCTGCCTTATCACAAATGGCACCAGTGAAGGCACCTTTGACATGCCCAAAGAGAACGGACTCTAGAATACTTTCAGGGATGGCAGCGCAGTTAATCGCAACGAAAGGCTTATGTGAACGGGAGGAGTGGCGATGAATATAACGAGCAAGCGGTTCTTTACCAGTACCACTTTCACCCAATAATAAAACACTGGCCTCAGTGGTTGCGGCGCGATGGGCCAACATCAACAATTGTCGACTAACAGAAGCCGCGACAACCAAACTAGAATCAGGTAACTCTAAACGGTGTAATCGTTGAATTGAGGCAAGTAACTGCTCAGTTTCTACGGGAATTAATAGATAATCCTGTACGCCAGCTCGCATTGCTGCGGCTGCCAACTCACCTTGCTCTGGTGCTAATAAGGCGACGATATTACGGCCAGGAAAACGGGCAAGATAGGACTTCACATCACAAGGACTACAATCCGATAAGTTAACGATAGTGAGCCAAGGTAATTCCATTGCATCACTCCACAGATAAAAATCCTCCTGTGTTATTTTGCATGCAAGTTCCGCAGATATGTTTAACCCTTCAATCCGTATACTTAGGCCACCCACTCACTAACTCCCTTTCGTTTACAGTACATTAAATAACACCTTAATTTAGACCTATAAGTCTTTGTGTTTGAGTGTATATAAAATCTATTACTACTTACTTATCCATCTAGATGAATGAGCAATAAATAACTCAAGCCATTAAGAACAGTAAAAACAAATGCGGAAGCCAAATGCGGAAGATATATTTCCGCATGTAATATCAAAGCCAGCGATAGAGAACTACACACAATGAGTATCCACATTGACAATGGCTAAGGATATGCCCTCAACTAAATAAGGTTAAAACGTGTTCTAGTGCAATCATCGATAAGAAATGTGACCAGCAACAAAGTTTAAGGTATCACCGAATTATATGAATCAATTGCTATCAACCATGAAAGGTCTAAAAGAAAAACCGCAAAAAAGTGATGCATATAACTTAGGACTGACTTATACCAAATATATTTGTAAAATAATATATGACAATGATAAAAATGCACCATCGATACTTTTAAAATAGTGACAAAATTTAACCACCAATGTTTAATATTAAATAAACCACAAACCATAGCGCACAAAAAACAATTAAAATCAAAGACAAACAGATTTGCAACACAATATCATCATTAATAATCAATATGTAAATGCTGACATAAATATTGCCCGCCAAAATATCGACAAATGTCAAAATAATATCTAACCGCCTTTTTATTGACGCGAAAATGCAAAATCTAAAGCATTAATATCTTCTTACACAATCTCAAAACAAACATTTTGTTCACAACCAACTTTACCCTACAATTCTATTCACATATATTTCAGCATTTCTTATAATTATTATTGAATACTTAAGCCTTATTAACTTATCATCCTCGTCGTTTAAAACAGAGTCGAACCTAAAGTTCAACGCTTAACTGTTTTAAGAAATTCATTAATCCTTAACGATAAAGAAATAAATATTTAGGCACTCTGTTTGTGTATGTTTTTTATGCGCCAACTGAATCACGGAGGTAGCCAAGCAGCATTCTAGTAGTAAAAACACGTTTAATAGGAAGAACAATGAAGACGACGGCGAAAGCTAGGCTTATAAAATCAAATTCCAATGAAATAATTAGACCTATTATGCTAGTTCAAGAAAAGCTAGCGAGAACGCGATTATTGCAACAGCTAGAAAAGCTACATCGTCCACTTATCGATGCCATAAATAATATCCTATCTCCGCTACTAAGACAGGGTCATCCCGCTGTTTCGGGGTCAACGTTAACAGAACCTAGAACACCTGTCGTTCCAGAACATTGCTATTCATGGTTTGTATTAAAACATCATCAAAATACCCTCGGTTATTGGAGAATTGATCGCTGCACGCTCGATCAATTGGCGAGTAATTATTACGGTAATACCTCAACACCATTAAGTTCTCCTTTGAGAAACCCCAGCCAATCTGAATTTAGGTTAGCCAAAAAGTTGCTACTTTCCGTAGTGGAGGAGCTACCTAATAGCACGATCGAAACCAATAATCTTGAAGTTGAGCTCATAAAAGGCCATATGCCACTCGCAGTATCGGCAGTATGGTCGTTCAATTTTACCAATGGCCCACTAACCCCTCCAATGCTCTTTTGCTTAACTGAGCATTTACTGGGGCATCTGGCCGAACAGCCGAAGAAATCTGAAGTATCTGCGGATTTACCCGCAAAACTAGCCGTCTGGCTAAAAAGTCTCCCCATAAAAATGCAGCTGACATTAGGGCAACATAGCATCCCGGTGCAATCACTCAGCCAATTAAAAACTGGGGATATTTTACCTATTAATCTCTATCCAAAAACCTTGTTATCAATCGGAAACACACCGCTATTTCATGCCTCTGTGCATAGTCATGAAGGACAGATGGTAGCGAAATTGACCCAAGATATTTATCAGCATGAGGAGCATGACATTGGCTGAACAATCTATTTTATCGGATGATGATTTTCTATTAGAGGACGATATTTTCTCTGAGAGAGCATTTTCAAAGCCGGACACCCATAACCGTAAATTGAAAAATAATAATTTTTTTCAACAACTTCCTGTTCAAGTTACTCTCGAACTGGCCAGTGCTGAAATGTCTTTAGGCGAACTAAATCGTATGGGAGAAGGTGATGTTATCGCACTCGACCGTATGGTAGGTGAGCCGCTGGATATCAGAGTAAATGGTGCACTATTAGGAAGAGGCGAAGTCGTAGAAGTGGCAGGAAGATATGGCGTACGTTTGCTGGAAATAGAGAGCATTACTCTCGATGGGACAAGTAACGAATGATAGTTCGGGTATTGTTACTGGCGATTCTATTGTTTGCTCCCCAAGCCCTCGCATCGGAAGGACTGACCTTATTCACACTGGATAGCGCTCAAGACAGTCAAGCAGTTAACATTAAACTCGAAATTTTAGCGCTCATGACGGCCATTAGTTTCTTGCCCATCATGCTGATGATGCTAACCAGTTTTACTCGTATTATCATTGTATTAGCCATTCTCCGACAAGCTCTCGGACTACAACAAAGTCCCCCTAACCGAGTGCTTGTTGGGATAGCATTAGTACTCACTATCTTTATTATGCGCCCAGTGGGAGACAAAATTTATAAGGAAGCTTATTTGCCCTATGACCAAGGTAAGATCGAATTGATGGAGGCTGTCTCAATAGCCAAAATCCCTTTAACTCGATTTATGCTGGCGCAGACAAGAGAAACTGATCTTGAGCAAATGCTGAAAATAGCTAACGAACCCACACACATGAAAGCAGCAGAGGAAGTCCCCTTTTTTGTCCTTATGCCCGCATTTGTACTGAGTGAACTCAAAACAGCTTTCCAAATTGGCTTCTTACTTTTCTTACCTTTCTTAGTTATCGACTTGGTTGTCGCAAGTGTCCTCATGTCTATGGGGATGATGATGTTGTCACCGTTAATTATTTCTCTCCCATTTAAACTGATGGTTTTTGTATTAGTCGATGGTTGGGCTATGACGGTAAGCACCTTAACCGCAAGTTTTGGGTAGCTAGATGGACATCAATGAACTGACCTCGCTCTTTGCTGACTCAATGTTTCTCGTCATCATCATGGTTTCTGTGTTGGTGACACCGGGACTCATTTTAGGCTTAATCGTTGCGGTATTTCAGGCTGCGACACAGGTCAATGAACAAACCTTGAGTTTTCTGCCAAGGCTTATCATTACTCTACTTATGGTTCTGTTTTCAGGCCATTGGCTCATACAACAGCTAAGTGATTTATTTGACAGGCTGTTTATGAATATTCCTCATATTATCGGTTGATATGCTTTCCCTCACCTCAACCGAACTCAGCATGTTAATCGGCAGCCTTTGGTGGCCATTCTGCCGGATCATGGGGGCATTTATGATAATGCCCTTGTTAGGTAATTCCTATGTGCCTGCAACAGTAAGAATTTTTCTTGCCTTAAGTATTGCAGCGCTTATTGCACCTATGCTGCCACCCGTTCCCGCTGTCGATGCGCTCTCGCTTGGATCATTATTTTTAGCCATAGAGCAACTACTGATTGGATTCATGCTCGCGCTATTTTTAACCATTTTAATCCATGTGATGACCATGCTTGGCACTATTATGTCGATGCAGATGGGTCTAGCGATGGCGGTGATGAACGATCCTGCTAATGGCGACACCAACCCCATTCTCAGTGAATGGTTACAAATCTTTGGTACATTGATTTTTCTGGCTCTTGACGGTCATTTAGTCGGGCTCAACATCATTGTTGATAGCTTTCGTTTATGGCCAATTGGAAATGGGATTTTTGACTTACCGCTAATGGGATTGGTTAGTCGAATGGGCTGGCTATTTGCTGCATCGCTGATGCTCGCCATACCCGCAGTACTCGCTATGTTAATGGTTAACATCACTTTTGGTGTATTAAGCCGCGCTGCGCCGTCATTAAACATCTTCTCGCTCGGGTTTCCCATGACCTTGTTGATGGGCTTGATTTGCGTCTTCCTTTCGTTAAGCGGCATTCCAACTCGTTACAGTGATCTGTGCTTAGACGCATTAACTGCCATGTACCAATTTATCGGAGGGATCTCATGAGTAAAACACCCCAACAAGATAAAACAGAAAAAGCTACACCGCAGAAAAAGCGTAAAGCGAGAGAAGAAGGCCAAGTTCCACGATCTAAAGATCTTGCCTCCGCAGCACTGGTCGTTGGTTGCTCTGCCATGCTGACCAGTAATGCGGATTGGTTTGCGACGAGAGTCAGTGGATTAGCTAAATACAATATGCTGCTCACCCGAGCAGAGTTAGAGCAACCAGACATCATGATGCGCCATCTTGGCGCCAGCCTAGTCGAAATGCTAAGCATCTTAGGCCCACTATTCATCATGGTTGCTCTGTTGGCCGCAGTTGCAGGAGCCTTACCTGGGGGGCCGATATTTAATTTTGGAAATGCTAATTTTAAGTACAGTCGAATCGATCCTCTTGCCGGTGTCGGAAGAATATTTTCCGCTCAATCTCTTGTTGAGTTACTCAAGTCATGCCTAAAAATTGTGTTACTGATCGGAATTATGTTGGTTTTCTTGAATGGTCACTTACAAGAACTACTTAGCTACAATCAACGCCCTATTGATAAAGCGGTTCGTGATGGCATCAATCTACTGTCGCAAGGCATGTTTTATCTTGGTACTGGGCTGCTCGTGATCGCCTTTATTGATGTGCCTTACCAATATTGGCATAACAGCAAAGAATTACGTATGTCACGCCAAGAGGTCAAAGACGAGCATACCCAGCAAGAAGGTAAGCCAGAGATTAAAGCTAAAATCCGCCAAATACAGCAACGAATGGCTCGCTCTCGGGCAGATACCACCATTCCAAAAGCGGATGTTCTCTTGGTTAATCCTACTCACTATGCAGTGGCATTAAAATACAATCCTGACTTAGCGGATGCGCCTTACGTCATCACTAAAGGCACCGAAGAACTCGCCCTCTATATGCGAGAACTCGCTAAAAAACATGATATTGAAATTATTGATATCCCACCGCTCACGCGGGCTATTTATCATTCAACGCAAGTCGATCAACAAATACCCAGTGCCCTTTTTATCGCCATAGCGCACGTATTAAGTTATGTCATGCAAATAAAAGCATCTCGTAAGGGCTTACAGCAGAAACCTGAGCCTTTACCACATTTTTTTATTCCCCCTAATTTACGTCACGATTAAAGGATTGCTTAACCTATGAATTGGCTTTCTCGCACCTTTTCAGGAAATTACAGCTATATCGGCATTCCAGTCATGCTGCTCGCTATTCTGGCGATGGTGATTTTACCGCTGCCTGCATGGCTACTGGACATTTTGTTTACATTTAACATAGTCCTTGCCGTCATGGTGCTGCTGGTGAGCGTCTCGATCCGGCGACCATTAGAGTTTTCTGTATTCCCAACCTTATTGCTCCTTGCGACCTTAATGCGTTTGACCTTAAACGTTGCATCAACGCGCGTAGTACTCATTGAAGGTCATGAAGGAGGCGATGCTGCGGGTAAAGTGATCCAAGCCTTCGGTGAAGTCGTTATTGGCGGAAACTATGTCGTCGGTGCTGTTATCTTCTTAATTCTAATGATTATTAACTTTGTTGTAATCACTAAGGGTGGCGAGCGGATCTCTGAGGTATCGGCGAGATTCACATTGGATGCCCTACCAGGTAAACAGATGGCGATCGATGCCGATCTCAATGCTGGCACACTCACACACGAACAAGCCAGCCTACGTCGCCAAGATGTCGCCAGAGAAGCAGACTTTTATGGTTCCATGGATGGAGCCTCAAAATTTGTGAGAGGAGATGCCATCGCAGGACTCTTGATCTTAGCCATCAACATTATTGGCGGGATCAGCATAGGCATCTTTATGCATGATCTGAGTACAACAGAAGCCTTTAAAACCTATGCGTTATTAACCATTGGTGATGGCCTAGTTGCACAAATTCCATCATTACTACTCGCCACTGCTGCCGCAATTATTGTGACTAGGGTATCCGACGCAGAAGAAATGCCGACCCAATTGAGTCGACAGTTACTGGCTAACCCGAGAACCTTAGCCACTGCAGCCATTGTGATGGCGATTCTCGGTATCACCCCGGGAATGCCAGCACTGGTATTTTTATCTTTTGCAATATTACTAGGCTTTGCGGCGTGGAAACAAAACCAGAATAAGGCCTCCTTTACTGAAGAGAAAACTGAAGAACTCATAGAAACTAGCCTGACAGAACCTTCAGCGCCAAGCTGGGAATCCCTGCCTTTTACCGACATCATCGAAGTACGATTAGGCTATAGACTGGTTCATCTCGTCGAAAAAACCAAAGGAGCAGAATTACAAAAACGCCTAACAGGGATCAGACGTACCCTTTCAGAACAAATCGGATTTCTGCTATCGGAAGTGAGAGTGCGCGACAATCTAGCCTTAGCACCACATGCATACCAAATTAACTTTATGGGCACTCAAGTGGCTATCGCCGAATTAGAGCCTGATCTACTGTTAGCAATAAAAAGTGGTCCTGTGTACGGCAAAATTGATGGGATTTTAACTAAGGAACCCGCTTACCAAATGGATGCGATTTGGATTACGCCTGAACTAAAAGCCAAAGCACTCAATTTAGGTTATTCGGTCGTCGATAATGCGACAATCATTGCCACTCATGTCAGTAAGTTATTGCGCGAATCACTGCCTGAATTATTGCAACATGATGATATTATGCAATTAACTGACAGGCTCAGTAAGCAAGCCCCCAAACTGGCGGAATCACTCAGTACCTGTTTAACCCCCATTCAGTTACTCAAAGTTTTCCGCTTGTTACTCAAAGAGCAAGTGCCGCTAAAAGACATACGCACCATAGCAACGACCTTGCTGGAATGCAGCGAGCAAACCAAAGATCCCGTTCTACTCGCCGCCGATGTGCGCTGCGCTTTACGCAATAGTATTTTGCATCAAATCGCAGGCAGCAGTCCGCAGTTGAATGTACTTACGCTGACCGCAGAATTAGAACAAACCTTAATGACAGCGTTAAATCAATCGCAGCAACAGGGCCGAGTTGCATTGGATAGTTTCCCTATCGAACCTAATCTACTGGCGCAGCTACAACAAAGAATGCCCCAATTACTCGCGGAGACAAAAGAGAAAGGCTATAACCCTATCCTACTTGTTTCTCCACAACTCAGGCCTTTCCTCGCGCGTTATGCATTAGCATTCGCCCGTGGACTTCATGTTTTATCCTATAATGAAGTCCCTGAAACAAAAGAACTTATGATTGCGGGACAACTCGGGTAATCATTACTCACAGTAGCTTAGCAAGACCCGCTGAGAGAGGTGCAACACACCTCTCTCTAACTTAACTGCATCGCTCATCACAACAAACTAAGCCTCTCAGCAAACCACAACTGCATACCTCCTATAGAATATTGATAACTCACAGCTCCAATCTCATTTCCAATCAAAGCAATACCCTTCTACTCCTTAAGAGATATTTCGCTCGTCTAACTGTGACATCATCGGCAAATCCTGAGTATTTTAGTCAGGATTAGTTGCCACAAACCAAAGCTGCAAATAATATGAATGTAACTTTATTGCTGCTCTGGAGCTACTCATGTCTGCTACTTCTGTCTCAAAAGATGCACAACTCCCACCCCATGGGCTTAATTCTCAACACAATCATTGGCTAGAACGAAAAATTGGTGAGCTAGTGGCAGAAGACTTTCGCCGCACACATGTGTTTAGTCAATTTGGTATCGATTTTTGTTGTGGCGGGGGTAAATCACTGGCGGTCGCCTGTGAGCGTGCAGATGTAGATCCCGCAAAAGTGGTTGCTGCGCTGAATGCCGCAACACTTACTGGTGGCAAAGAAGATGAATTAAATCAATTACCCTTAGATCAACTTATCGAATATATAGAATCAACGCACCATCAATACGTGCGCGAACAAGCCCCTTTATTGGTCGAGTATTCCGAGAAAATGATTCGCGCTCACGGTGAGCACTATGCCGAAATCGTTCCCTTTGCGGGATGGGTACGAGCCTTAGTTGAAGACTTAATGCCGCATTTAATGAAGGAAGAAAAAATACTGTTTCCGGCGATCCGCGCCATGAGTCATGGAGAGCAGGTTGAGGCTTGCTTTGGTCATATTGGCAACCCCATCAATGCGATGCAACATGAGCATGAAGAAGTCGGTTTGATTTTACAAAAATTACACGAGCTCACTAACGACTTCACACCACCTGAATATGCGTGCACTACATGGCGTGTTTGTTATGCCACTCTGGCGGAATTTGAGGCGGACTTACATCAGCATATTCACTTAGAAAACAATATTCTTTTTCCTAAGGCATTGGGTCTGACTCAATAATTGATTAAATGTTTATCCCGTAGCGGCTCCAAATTACAGATTTTCCGCTTAACCTTGAGGCCAGACCTAAGTCTGGCCTTTCAATTGTTGACGTGCTACAACAAGTCATGTGTCGCTGACGGATAAGCTGCCATGACATTTCAATCATTTGCACTCGATGATATTGCCAATTTGCACGAATCGGCCCAAGTAGAATTTAAACTCGCAGGTGGCCGCGATGGCCAAGGTCAATTACCCGAAGACATTTGGGCGACTTATAGCTCTTTTGCCAATACTTTGGGTGGCGAAATCATCCTAGGGGTACGCGAAGAACGTGGCCATTTCAGTATTGAAGGCATTCCCAACCCGCTTCCTGTTCTACAAGAATTTTGGGAAATACTCGATGACCCGAGTCGCACTAGTCACAATCTTTTAGCGATTTCAGATGTGCAGATTATTGAAATTATGAATAAAAAGCTGATTCGTATCCGCGTACCGCTGGCGCCTGAGCAGCTAAAACCTATCTACGTAGGCAGCGATCCTTACACTGGGAGTTATTTTAGGGTGGGAGATGCCGACATGCACGCGAGCCGTCGGCAAGTCAATCTACTGCTACGCCGCGCCCATCTTTGCATGAAGCAACTCAAGGCACGTTAATCCAGTAAATCTAACATCCTGTTATTACGTTAAAAACCTGCTAATAGATAGCCGCCCATGGCCGCAATCGCTACGCCAGTAACGCGCATTAAATTGCGTTGCCCTGTCATCCGCTGCATTCCAAGGCCTATCATTACTCCGCCTAAATGGATGACTGCTGTACCAAATAAAAATCCTAGGGCATACAGGACTGGGCTAGCCAATTCCGGCATTTCTGCGCCGTGGGCATGCCCGTGGAAAATCGCGAATACGCCCACAAAGGCCATGGCGAATAGCAATGGGATTTGGCGATCAAAAGCGATGGCAAGGCCGAGCAACAATACAGAAAGGGCGATACCAATTTCAACGAAGGGAACGGCAATGGCGTATAAGCCTAAAATCCCGCCCACTAACATAAAGGTGACAAATGCTAAGGGGACAGTCCAAATCGCGCGGCCACCGAGCTGGGTGCTCAACATGCCCACACTCAACATAGCCAGCAAGTGATCGAAGCCCAATACGGGATGATTAAAACCCGACATGAAACCGCCACCTGAATGGATCTCATGGGCCGATACCGGCGCGATCCAACATAAAGTGAGCAGTAATAACAACCCGATACGCGCCATAAAATAGCCTTAGTCAGTGACTTTAGTGATATAAAACTTAACTTTAGTGCAAATTTGGCTGGCAAACCTTGATCTCAATCACCCAAAGATACAGATTAAAAATGCACGCTAAGCTAGTTTGCGTCGATAGCCAATACTTTTATCAAAGCGTCGAGGGAGGCTATTTCTAAATGGGGCAACAAGGCGGCTATCGGTAAGGAATCGACTCGACCAAAACTGGGATTTAGCCACACAGACTGACACCCCGCCAATCGAGCACCACGAACGTCGGCATTCATACTGTCGCCAACATGCAGTAAATATTGCGGTGCAATGTTTAATCGCGAGCAGGCCAATTCGAACATGTCTTTAGCGGGTTTCATATGCACGCCATTACCTGGATGCAACACAAACTCGAAAATTTCCCCTAAACCAATTCGCTCGGCGTCCACATTGCCATTGGTGATCCCGACTAATCTAAAATGCTGCGATAAGCGCTTGAGTAATAAGAGCACTTCGTCAGACACTTGGAAATGACTGCGGTAAAAATAAAAGCATGCTAATCCTTGCTCGGCGCCGCGTTCGGCTTCAGTCGCCGAATACCCTAATTGTATTAGACCTTGGCGAAGCGTTGCCAAACGGGCTGCGCTAGTATCGTGGGCAAGTTCGCGATTTTGCTGCAAAAGTTGCAGCTTTAGCCTGCGCCAATCATGGGGTTGCCACGCCTGCGACAATGGATAAGTCTGCAACAGAAACGTCGCCAGCTCAGCTTCGGCATTTAAAATATGCGGCAGATTGTCGTACAGGGTATCGTCGAGATCGAAACTGATCGCTTGAATATGTTGAGGTCTAAGATAGCAACGCATTATTTATCCTGTGTTTTTTTCGCTCTAGGATGGGCGTTATCATACACCTTAGCTAAGTGTTGGAAATCCAAACTGGTATAAATTTGCGTGGTCGCTAGGTTCGCATGACCCAATAATTCTTGCACCGCCCGCAGATCGGCGCTCGCTTCTAACATGTGAGTGGCAAAGGAATGACGCAGCTTATGAGGATGTACTCGCACCGATAATGCCTGCTCTTGACCCCATTTAGCCATGCGCGCCTGAATACTGCGATGGGAAAGTCGCTTGCCTTTTTCAGTCACAAATAAGGCGTTATCTTCACAGGGGATCTGCTTTCGGCAATTGAGCCAATTCTGCAGCGCAGTAATCGCTAAACGACCGACAGGGACGATACGCTCCTTATTGCCTTTACCTAAGACTCGCACTTCTTTCAAATCGTATTGCACACTGGATAAATTGAGCGCGGCAAGTTCCGCTAAACGTAACCCACTGGAATAAAACAATTCCATCATGGCTTTATCACGCAGACTCAGCGGATCTGTACCTTCAATGTCCAGCAAATGACTGATGGCATCGACATCGATATTCTTCGGCAGAGGCTTGGTTTGTTTGGGGGCACTTAAGCCTTTGGCGGGATTAAGCTCAATCACGCCTTCGCGCAGCAAAAATTCACCCCATTGTTTTACCGCCGATAAACACAGAGAAAGCGATCGCGGGCTTAAACCTTTGCGGTGCAATTTGGCTAACACTTGCTGCCAATGCTCGCGGCTCACATTGAGTAAATGCACGCCTTCGGGCAAGAGATCGCTACCGCGATTAAGCTCGTAAAGGTAATTCCGTACTGTATGGGCAGACAACTGTCGCTCGGTACTCAGATAACGTTCAAAGGTTTGTAACCATTGAGTATTTAATGCCGACACTTCGCCTGTTTGCGTACTCATATCGGTTTCCTCGTGGGTTTTGCTAAGCTTTGGGTGAGCACTATAGCTCAACGACCGTTACAGCTTTGCAAGCATATGCGCCAGTAAACGCCGCAACTGTTCCAGCAGCATGTTATCCATATCAGGATGAAAATGGGTGACATCTTGACTAGCAATGGCAAAAATCACTGGGTTGTCTTCCGACAATTTAGTCAGTGCCACCGAGCCCACTTCGCTACCAAATAACCGTTTGGCTTCTTGTTCCGTTAGCCGACCAAAATAGTGACCTTTATGCAGCCTTTGATCCCATATTGCCTTCATATCGGCATCGAGAACGCTGATCAAACGCACATGACTGAAATTAAACTGTAATTTTAAACTGTCGGCTAAGATTTCTTTGAGTGACACTAGATCGGCACAATTCAGTAGTTGGAAGGATAACTCAGTATTGAATTGGTAAATTTTCTCGTTGCGCGCCGCCATCGTTAACAGACTGGTGATCTCTTCTTCCAACTGGCTGACTCGCTGGCGTAGCATTTCTTGACGACGTTCCACCAAAGAGATGGCGCCGCGCTCCAGGTGGGGCAGACGCATTGCCAGCAATAGCTCGGGATAGCGATTGAAAAAATCAGGATTATCAAGCAGATACTCGCGAATAATCAACTCATCAAAGGGCACATTCGTCTGCGGCATCAAGGGCTCTGTCATAACTGAATTTGTCCATCGTAAACATGCTGCGCTGGACCCGTCATCCACAAAGGTTTCCCCTCGCCTTCCCAGTTGATGGTTAAAGTACCGCCGGGTAAATCCACCCGCACTTGCTGGCCGAGCTTCCCTTGCACTTGGCCTACAACCACGGCCGCACACGCGCCAGTGCCACAGGCCAAAGTTTCGGCCGCGCCACGTTCATACACCCGCAGCTTAATGTGGCCCGAATCCACTACTTGCATAAATCCCACATTCACACCACGGGGAAAGCGCTCATGCTTAGTGAGCATGGCACCAATTTCAGCAACAGCGGCGCTCGCCACATCTTCAACGTCGAGCACACAATGGGGATTGCCCATAGAAGCCGCGCCACATAAAAAGGTTTGCAGTGGTGTTTGCAGTAAATAGGTTTTTTCGGCTTTCTTGGCTTTAAAGGGGATTAGACTTGGTTCAAGAATAGGCACGCCCATATTCACGGTAACGGTGCCATCTCGCTCTAAACGCAGAGTCATCTTACCTGATGAAGTGCTAACACGGATTTTACTCTTATTGGTCAATCCTTTATTGCGTACAAAGCGGGCAAAACAGCGGGCGCCATTACCGCATTGTTCGACTTCAGTACCATCGGCATTGAAGATGCGATAATGAAAATCTAAATCGGGATCATAGGGCGGCTCAACCAACAGTAATTGATCGAAACCTATGCCAAAGTTACGGTCGGCTAAACGGCGGATCTGCTCAGGCGAAAAGAACACGTTCTGCGTGACCCCATCGACCACCATAAAATCGTTACCCAGTCCGTGCATCTTAGTGAATTGGATCAAGATACTTATCCTTTAAGCCGAGGCGCCGCTCATTAAGTATGAAACCAAGCGCCTGAATCAATATAATTTTTCTAGTTTACGGCAGGAGTTGCTCACCTTGCCAGAGCTGAGACAATTTTTCTCGCTCACGCACTAAGAAAGCGTGCTCACCATCGACCATGACTTCGGCCGCACGAGGACGCGTGTTGTAGTTAGAGGCCATCGCAAAACCATAGGCACCACTCGAACGCACAGCAAGTAAATCCCCAGCCACTAAAGCCAGCTTGCGATCTTTACCTAAAAAGTCACCGGTTTCGCACACTGGACCAACAATATCAAACTCATAGGCCTCAGAGTCCCTTGGCACGACTGGGATAATATTTTGCCATGCGCTGTAAAGTGCTGGGCGAATTAAGTCATTCATCGCGCCATCGACAATCGCAAAACGCTTGTCGCTGTTTTCTTTCAGATACAGCACCTGAGTAACAAAAATCCCCGCATTAGCGGCAATCGCACGGCCCGGTTCGAAGATCAGCTTCAGTTGACGGTCGCCCATACGCGCTAATATGGCGGCGGCATACACATCAGGATGCGGCGGAGTTTCAGCATCATAGGTCACACCTAAACCGCCACCCACATCAAAATGCTCAATGACAATACCTTGTTCAGCCAGACGATCGATCAACGCTAGCATACGATCCATTGCATCAAGGAAAGGTTGAATTTCGGTCAATTGCGAACCGATATGACAATCGACACCTTTCACTTTTAAATGTGGTAAAGCATGGGCACGGGCGAAGACGGTTTCGGCCTCATCCATAGCGATACCGAATTTATTTTCTTTAAGACCAGTCGAAATATAGGGGTGAGTACCCGCATCCACATCGGGATTGATTCGCAAGGAAACTGGCGCCACTTTACCTAAACGACCTGCGGCCAAATTTAACTGCTCAAGCTCGGCGCTCGACTCGACGTTAAAGCAATAAATGCCCAGATTAAGTGCCTGTTCCATTTCGGCCGCAGTTTTACCCACGCCAGAGAACACCACTTTAGCGGGATCGCCGCCCGCTTCAATCACTCTTGCTAACTCACCACCCGAAACGATATCAAAACCACTGCCTAAACGTGCCAACACATTCAGTACGGCCAAGTTCGAATTAGCTTTTACTGCATAGCAAATCAAATGTGGATGATCTGCCACGGCATTATTAAAGGCATGCCAATGGCGCTCTAGCGTGGCGCGGGAATAGATATACAGCGGCGTGCCATAGGTTTGAGCTAAGTCGGCGACCTGGCAGCCTTCGGCGTGCAGGGCATTTTGTTGGTAGAGAAAGTGATCCAATGTCTGATTCCTTACTGCGCTTTATCGCTGCGATAGTGATGATAGTTATAGCTGCTATTATTGTTGTGTTTTTTGTACTTCGATGGCTCGAATTTCGGTTTTAATCTCTTCTACTTCAGGCTCAGGTTTAGACGCCTCAACCTTTTTAGGCTGATTCACCTCTGTGGCCGGAGATCGATAGAGGGGGCCCTTCTGGCCGCACGCAGTAATGAATAGGCTACCAAGCAATAACAATAAAAACAGTCTCATTTTTCTCAACATCTGTGCATCTGGTGACTAATGGCCTTATAATCGCACCCATCTTGACGAAAGCAAAGGACAGAAATGCATGGCCATGACAGATACAGAATTTCACCAGCTCGCCGATGACATGTTCCAAGCCATAGAAAATGCGATTGAAACTGCGATTGATGAGCAAGATGCCGATCTTGATATCGATGCCAGTGGCAACGTATTGCAATTAGAATTTGTTGATGGCTCTAAGATAGTGATCAACAAGCAAGAACCTTTGCATGAGATTTGGGTCGCCACACGCTTTGGTGGATATCACTTTGGTTTTGTTGAAGGTAAATGGATGGACGGACGAAATGGCGGCGAGTTTATGCCATTCGTGCAAGAGTCTATCGAGCGCCAAGGCGGCATTAAGCTTAGCTTTTAATCTAAGCCTGTCGTAGTGCAAAACCGTAATAGTACAAAACAATAATGGGAGCCTTGGCTCCCATTATTTATGTTAAAAACCAGCTAAAACTCAGTGTCTTGATCGCTAACATCGATACCGAAAGGCGCCACCGTTAACTCTCCGGCTACCCGCACTAAATGGAAAAATTGCGGAATATTAAACCGGGCCCGTGAAGCATAATGCTCATCGAACACATAGTGATGGCTCACTTTATTTACCAACTCGGCCATGTTTGATCCCGCCTGCACGTAATGGCTTAGTTGATTTTCCTCATCGAGGATAAATACATCCAAGTTATCGACCCGTTGGCGTAGAAAATACTGAATCGCGCCTTTAGCCGCATAGTTTTGCACCACTTTCGGCATACTCGAAAAGGGATCGTCACCTAATTCAGGCCGCGGCAATAGTACAAGATGACTGCGGGATAACTGTTGATAAAATGACTTGGCATCGCTCAAGTCCTGATAAGCCATACCTAAAGGATTAAAAAAGATCCCATAGCGAGTACGACTTATCTGCAGTGGCTGCACTAAGGTGCTGGATTGCTGCACTTGTTGGCACAAACGCATGGTTTGTTTTAGTAGATTTTTCACTGCTAATTTAAGCTGTGGGCGTAACTTCTGTGAACAGCTGATCACATCCATATCCACAGGTAAACTGGCCCGTCTTAGCCCCGGCGTTACAAAGGCTAAAGCTTGCAATACCGCGGTATCGCCTTCGAAGCGATGACACTGCCATTCACCCCAACTATTCAAGCAAATCGCATCTAACGCACCAAGCATATTGGCTTTTTTACGCCCGAGTGAGAACACGTTCGCATTCATCACATCGACCATCATTTCCTGTCCTTGCCATTCAATGGTGGGATCGCAATCCAGATTGAGCACGAAAATCAGCTTACGAAAATGCCATGGCTGGCATAAGTCACGTTTAGATACACGCCAATCGTGGTCGATAAAATTCAGTAACCGCTTTGAAGCTTCGGTAAGCCGTTTCGACTTTGCCTTACTCTGACCATATTCATGCCATTGAGTACTCGGCGTCGAGATCCCATTTAAACATGCCCAAATCATTAAGGCTGAAGGGGTTTTCCCCTTACATATTGCCGACTCGCCTAACAAATTTTGTGGCTGAGGCCCTTGTCGATACAGATAATATTGACGCTCGCGGGAGCTTGAGACCATAGTCACTTCGGACTCAGCGACTGAAGCACTCCACAGCAGATTCAGCTTAGCGATTTGGTCTTCATCTTGACTAAAATAGGTATGCAACTTGCGAGTCAGCATTCCCAAATCTTCGATCCGCAAGCCTTCATTTAACTCATGTGTCGATGCGAAGCGTAATAAGGTTTGGTAGCTCGCTAATAACAGTTCATTCAGTTGCTCGTTAAACCAATTGAGCTGGCCACTATGCCAATGTTCACAATTGTCTAAAGTGCTAATCAGACTATCTGGCCATTGCCAATCCTGCACCAGCTTTTGCAATTTAGGATAACGCCAATCTTTGCCCTCTTGAGTTCGACTCAAGTGCACGCCACATTTTAAATAGAAGCAGCGCCGCACTATCTCTAGTCGGCGAGTATCATTCTGCTTAAGTAAATAGGTTTCGATAATCTCATAGATAGAGTAATAGGCATCATTCGAAGTCGAAAAATCACCGGCGAGCGTTTTCTGCCATAAGTGATCACAAAGCAGAGTTGAATGGGGATAATCACTGGCATAAGCCTCGAGTAGCAATACTTTAATCAGTGCCTTATGGGGCTTTTCTAAGCCCTTGTAGAGCTGCCATAACGAAGCACCAAAGTACTCACTCGCAGGTAATTCATGTACATCGCCTAGGGACAAGAGCGCAGGATTGAGTTTAGCGTCAGGCCACCATGCAATCGTTTTACCCGCCAAACGAATTTGGCTGCGATAAAACTCTTCAAGTAATAACCAATGTTGCATACTACCGCTATGTTCATGGGCCATCGCTGATTGACATCCACGAACGGCTTTACCGCCACAAAACTGCTGCGGATGAACTAAGTAAAAATTCACCTCAAACTGATACTCGGCAAACCAAGCAGTCAATCGAGTCGCTTTAATCTTGATTAGCGCCAAATCCTCAGCACACAGATCAGCCCTATGTACTAACCAAACATCAACATCGCTCTTGGCATTTTGGCCAAAACTGC
The DNA here is from genome assembly GCF_013248875.1 of Shewanella sp. DC2-4. NCBI lineage: Bacteria > Pseudomonadati > Pseudomonadota > Gammaproteobacteria > Alteromonadales > Shewanellaceae > Shewanella > Shewanella sp. DC2-4. The sequence goes on from NZ_JABRVR010000002.1 coordinate 4,422,031, forward strand.
CAGTACTCCCCATCGCATAAACGCCTTCAAAGGCATTGATATCCGCTTCTTGAGTAGTAAAAGGCAGCGAGAACACATCGCAGGCCTGGGACTCAGTCTCACCAACCTGATACTCGTTGATTCCACAGGGCGTATTGGCGGCATGATAGCCAGGATACTGAACACCGTTCTGGTGAATTAAAAAAGGGATCAAATGGAATAAGTGTTTTTGTAACGGCGATAGCAAAGCTAGGGCGCGTGCAATACGTACCTTATTAAGTCTTTCTGCTATATCAGGAAACTGTATTTGCCGATCCATTCAAAAACACAACACTTAAGCACTTATGGGAAATGTGCTCATGTTAACACTTTTACAAACTCGAGCAACTAAACGTGAAGCCCGTCACACTTTCGCGGTATCTAGAACATCGCCAACTTCAAAGAATCGATACGGCTTCCTTACATAAACGATTTGCCAATGTTAGCATTGGCGCAACTAAGATCTTTGATGGAAACTAGGCATGTCTGAGAACCGCATACGTATCGCAACCCGCAAGAGTCCGCTGGCCATGTGGCAAGCTGAATTTGTTAAAGCCGAATTAGAACGCATTCACCCCGGTATTGTGGTGGAATTGCTGCCAATGAGCACTAAGGGCGATGTTATCTTAGATACGCCGCTAGCCAAAGTGGGCGGTAAAGGTTTGTTCGTCAAAGAGCTTGAAGTCGCCATGTTAGACGATCTTGCCGATATCGCGGTGCACTCGATGAAAGACGTACCCGTCGACTTCCCCGAAGGCTTAGGCCTTGAAGTCATTTGCGAGCGCGAAGATCCCCGCGATGCCTTTGTATCAAATTTATATAAAACGATCAGCGAATTACCATTAGGCGCAACTGTGGGCACCTCGAGCCTACGTCGTCAATGCCAACTGCGCGCATCACGCCCTGACCTTATTATCAAAGATTTACGCGGTAACGTAGGCACTCGTTTAGCTAAACTTGATAACGGCGAATACGATGCCATTATTCTTGCCGCTGCTGGCTTAATTCGCCTGAAATTGTCTGAGCGGATTGCTAGCTTTATCTCTGCCGAAGAATCCTTGCCCGCCAACGGCCAAGGCGCAGTAGGTATCGAATGTCGCACCAATGACGCACGCGTTAAGGCTCTACTGGCACCATTAGAACATTTAGAAACGCGCTACCGTGTGATTGCCGAGCGCGCAATGAACACGCGCCTAGAAGGTGGATGCCAAGTGCCGATTGGCGCATTTGCCGAAATCAATGGTGATGAGATGACATTACGCGGCCTAGTCGGTAACCCTGATGGTAGTGAAATCATCGAAGGCGTGATCACAGGTCCAAAAACCGACGCCACGCAATTAGGGGTTGCCCTTGCCGAAGAGCTATTGAGCAAAGGCGCAAAAAGCATACTCGACGCTGTTTACGCTAAAGCCTAAGTCGATGAAAGTCTTACTGACGCGCCCAGAAGGGCGCAATCAGTCCATGATCGATGCCTTGAATCAACAAGGCATTAGCCATTGGGTTACACCTCTACTGTGTGTCGAAGCAACGCCGCCCATCACAACGAATAACTCGCACCCACTGGCACACGCCGATATGATTATCTGTATCAGCGCCAATGCAGTCAGCTTTGCCGACTATGCCTTAACAACCGCTCATTCTCGAATAAAAGGCTGGCCTCAAGCTCAATATTTCGCCGTAGGTCATGCGACTTGGGAAGCATTAAATCAACTCGGCATTGAAGCCCTCGAAGCCCCAGATGATTGTCAGCAGACCGAAGGTCTACTCACGCTCGCGCCTTTGCAAGATATTAAAGGTAAGCAGATTAAGATCATACGTGGCGTTGGCGGCCGTGAAGCCTTAGCTGAACAACTGGCTGAGCGCGGGGCAACAGTGCGCTATTGGGAAGTATATCAACGGGCTTGTCCACCACTCGATGGTCAACAGTTAGCACAACAATGGCAAGAGTTTGGCATAGACACTATTGTTGTCACCAGCGGTGAAGTACTGGATAACCTGCTTAATCTAGTGCCAAAAGAGTTATTTGCATGGCTGCGCTCATGTCATATCATAGTCCCAAGTAACCGAGTAGAAGCTCAAGCTCACGCCTTTGGTATAACCCAAGTCACCAATGCCAATGCCGCCAACAGCAAAGCCGTGCTAAACGCCCTTAAACTCTAAGCGCTATTTAGCCCGATTTAACTCGAATTTCGGCAGTAGCATGTTTTCAAGGACTGTTAAATGGATAACAACAAGCACGACGCAAAGAGCCCTGAATCACAGGCTACCTCTATGATTGAACCATCAATAACGACTGATGACACGCCCGTAACGTCAGCGCCATCAACTGAATCCCAAACAGCCAAAGCCACACCTTCAAACACCTCGAGTCAAACAGCAGTACCCAATAGAAGTTCATGGGCGATTCGCTTTGGGGTGTTATTAGCGCTGGGTTTAACCGCTTGCACCCTTGGCGGTGGTTTTATGCTGTACCAACAGATGCAACAGCAACTGCTAGCGCAGGATGCGAAAAATATCGCCCTGCAGGATCAATTACAGCAAGCCCTGCTACAACCCAACCAACGTATTGGCCAGCTTGAACAGCAACAACTGAATGATGCTAAGACCTATCAAGAATTAACAAAATTGGCAGAAGACCAAAATCAACTGCAGGACAGGATCAATAAACTTGCCCAGCGCAGTCCAACGCATTGGATGGCGTCAGAAGCCGAATATCTAGTAAACATGGCGGGCCGTAAACTTTGGTTAGAAAAAGATCCCCGCACCGCCACCGATCTATTAAAGTCGGCGGATGAAACCATCGCCGCCATGAACAATCCCGCTTTGCTACCTATTCGTAAGGCTCTGGCAAAAGATATCGCCGCGACTGCAAGTATTAAAACCACAGATATTGATGGTAGTGTATTAGCCCTCGATGCCTTAATTGAGCAACTCGATAAACTACCCCTTAATCGCACCGATGCAGAAACCGATGCCCCTGAAGATACAAACATTACTGGCGATTTAAATGACTGGCAGAGCAACTTAGGGAAGACGTGGAAAGCGTTAACCCAAGACTTTATCACCATACGCCATAGAACAGCCGATGCACCCGCTTTACTCGCTCCTGAGCAACAGTGGTATCTGGTTGAAAACATTCGTCATAAACTGCTGCAATCTCAACTTGCGTTATACCGCTACGACAGGGCCGCTTATCACCAATCATTAATGATGGTGCGTAAGTGGATTCAAACCTATTTCGATACTCAAGATCACAGCACTGCTGAAGCCATCGCCAAAATCGATAAATTGGCGACATTAGAACTTGATCCTATTACTCTGAAATCCTTTGCCGCAAAACCTCTGCTATTACAGCTGACAAGCTATGGTGAGCTGACCTCATCAGAGGATGTGCCATTATGATCAAGATATTAATTTTCTTAGGGATAATACTAATAGGGTTCTGCATTAGCCCTTGGTTGGTGGGCAACACAGGTTATGTATACATTGCGGCAGGTGACTACCAGATTGAGACCAGTTTAGTCTTTGGGATCATTGCCTTAATTGTATTTTATGCCATGTTCCAAGTACTAGAATGGTTGGTGATTAGCGCCATTAATCTCATGCTGCGTAGCCGTTTTATTCCTCGCCACTGGCGCCGTCGCTCCGCGAAAAAGCATACCTTAATGGGTGCACTGGCTCTGGCAGAAGAAGATTGGCCAGCAGCAGAACGCGCTATGATAAAAGGCGCCGATAATGGCGAACTCCCTGCACTTAATTTACTTGCAGCAGCTCGTGCTGCCCAGTACCAACAGAAAATAGCAGAGCGTGATCAATATCTTGACCGTGCAGCAACACAACCGCTGGCCGCGAATGCCGTCGCAACCACGCGTACTCGATATCTGTTAAAACAAGGAGAGTTAGCTTTAGCCCGCGCCGAGCTCGATAAATTAGCCCCCACAAGTAAGAGCAAAGCACCGGTACTCAAACTCGCCCTCGAGTTATATCGAGCGCAAGAGGATTGGGATGCGCTCAAGCTATTATTACCTATTTTGAAGAAACGCCAGATCCAAGATGACACCCAGCTAAATGAACTCAATGTAATCACTCACTGCGCTTTACTCAAAGCCGCAACCATTAAAGGCGAAGAAGCCTTAGAACAATGCTGGCAGTGGTTATCTCGTAGTGAGCGCAATCAGTCTGAGTTTTTGGCGATTTATGCTGTGGGTTTATGCCGCTTTAATCGCAAAGAGCAAGCGCTGAAGCTACTCTCGAAAAAATTACGCACTGCTCCTGAATCTGCACTTTTAGAAGTCATTCCAGAAATAACGACAGCCCAAGATACGGAAATCCGTAAGCAGTTACTCAAGCATGAAATCACCCATGAGAATAATGCCGACTACCAGATGTGCTTAGCTAAACTTTATCAGCAAACACGGGATATGAAAGAAGCCAGAACCTGCTGGCAAAATGTTTGCCGACTCGAACCCACAAAAGCCTCTTGGTTGGCGCTTGCGCGGATTCAAGAACAGTTAGGCGAACAAGGTAACGCAAATCAAAGTTATCGTCAGGCGGTTAATCTGTAGTTCTACAATGCCTGCAACCTAGTCGCCGTGATTTGAGTAACGAAAGATCACGGCACTTGCCAATGCTGGCATATTAAAACCCACTTAACTTGCCAAAAATGTTAAAAACTAGATCGTGTCGCTTCTTTTCCGTAAAAACCACTCTCCCAATCCAGATTAATTTCTTATAACTATGCTTAATCTTAGAGTTAAAAAGTACTAAATACGGCCCTTTTTATAGATATAGCTACTACATCTAGTTACAGGTCTAAAAATTGTCACTTTTGCGTATTAAGATCCGTAAAACCGCATAAGAACAGGCGACACAAGCGCGTCAAAAAATTGACTTAAGTCGTTTCGTTAGCTAAAATTCCACCACTTGTATCACAGTGCGACATATTTGTTGGACTTGTGCGTCTATGGATTAACACACTTTGGCTGTTGGGAGCTTACTATGGGATCGGTAATTACATCAAAGAAAGGTTTGCTTAAGTTAGTAAAAGGGCAAATCAATGTCGAAGTTGATGGTTCAAATCAACCCGCTAAGGATGGCGAACAACTCCCTAAAGGTGCTGTGCTCCATATTGGCGAAAACGCAACCTATGAAATTACCTTCGATGATGGCACTAAGCTATCAAATGAAGTCGCGCCCAGCGAAACTACTGCAGCAGCCTCTGGCACGGCTAACGAAGCAGCCCTAGATGAAATTCAAGCATTACAAGATCTTATTGCATCCGGTGAAGACCCAACTCAGAACCTACCAGAAACCGCAGCAGGTAACACACCAGGCAGTGATGGTAACTCGGGCTATGTCACTCTAGCCCGTAGCGGCACAGAAACCATTGCAGCTTCAGGCTACTCAACAAGCGGCCAAGCACTGACTGGAACGACGGTTAATATTCCACAATTCACCATTGCAGCAGACTCACCTTCAGCACTTGCTAATGACAGCAACACTTCCAATGAAGATACTGTAGCGACTGGCAATGTGCTCGATAACGACATTGATGTGGATTCAACTCTAAGTGTTGTGAGCTTCGAAATCAGCGGCACCACCTACGCAGCAGGCACAGAAGTGACTCTCGAAGGTGGTGTTTTAATTTTAAATATCGATGGTTCTTACACCTTCACGCCGAATGAAAACTGGAATGGCCAAGTACCTGTCATTACCTACACAACCAACACGGGCTCAACTGCAACGCTAACCATTAATATCAGCCCTGTCGATGATCCTTCCATCCTTGCAAATGACAGCGCCACAGTTGAAGAAGACACTGCAGCAACTGGCAATGTGCTTGATAATGATTCCGATATCGACAGCACCCTTTCCGTTGTCAGCTTCACCGTGAACGGCGATACTGTTACCGCCGGCACCACCGTTTCCCTAGAAGGCGGCAACTTAGTCATCAATGCCGATGGCTCTTACACCTTCACGCCGAATGCAAACTGGAATGGCCAAGTACCTGTAATTACCTACACCACTAACACTGGTTCAACGGCCACATTAACCATTAATGTGACCCCTGTCACCGATGGCTTCACCGATGCCGATGAAACCCTGACCGTGGCTGAAGACAGTGGCGTCACCAATGGCTCCTTGCTCACCGGCACCACCAGTGTCGATGGCCCGCTCAGCATTCAGAGCTTCAGCGTCGCCGGACAAACCGGTCCGTTCACCCTGGGCACCGCCTACGTGATCGCCGGCCAAGGCACCCTGACGGTCAATGCCAACGGCACCTACAGCTTTGAGCCCGCCGCCAACTGGAACGGCAACTTCCCGGTTGTCACCTACACCGTCACCGACGGCGTCAGCACGGACACTTCGACCTTGAACATCGGTGTGACCCCTGTCACCGATGGCTTCACCGATGCCGATGAAACCCTGACCGTGGCTGAGGACAGTGGCGTCACCAATGGCTCCTTGCTCACCGGCACCACCAGTGTCGATGGCCCGCTCAGCATTCAGAGCTTCAGCGTCGCCGGACAAACCGGTCCGTTCACCCTGGGCACCGCCTACGTGATCGCCGGCCAAGGCACCCTGACGGTCAATGCCAACGGCACCTACAGCTTTGAGCCCGCCGCCAACTGGAACGGCAACTTCCCCGGTTGTCACCTACACCGTCACCGACGGCGTCAGCACGGACACTTCGACCTTGAACATCGGTGTGACCCCTGTCACCGATGGCTTCACCGATGCCGATGAAACCCTGACCGTGGCTGAGGACAGTGGCGTCACCAATGGCTCCTTGCTCACCGGCACCACCAGTGTCGATGGCCCGCTCAGCATTCAGAGCTTCAGCGTCGCCGGACAAACCGGTCCGTTCACCCTGGGCACCGCCTACGTGATCGCCGGCCAAGGCACCCTGACGGTCAATGCCAACGGCACCTACAGCTTTGAGCCCGCCGCCAACTGGAACGGCAACTTCCCGGTTGTCACCTACACCGTCACCGACGGCGTCAGCACGGACACCTCGACCTTGAACATCGGTGTGACCCCTGTCACCGATGGCTTCACCGATGCCGATGAAACCCTGACCGTGGCTGAAGACAGTGGCGTCACCAATGGCTCCTTGCTCACCGGCACCACCAGTGTCGATGGCCCGCTCAGCATTCAGAGCTTCAGCGTCGCCGGACAAACCGGTCCGTTCACCCTGGGCACCGCCTACGTGATCGCCGGCCAAGGCACCCTGACGGTCAATGCCAACGGCACCTACAGCTTTGAGCCCGCCGCCAACTGGAACGGCAACTTCCCCGGTTGTCACCTACACCGTCACCGACGGCGTCAGCACGGACACTTCGACCTTGAACATCGGTGTGACCCCTGTCACCGATGGCTTCACCGATGCCGATGAAACCCTGACCGTGGCTGAGGACAGTGGCGTCACCAATGGCTCCTTGCTCACCGGCACCACCAGTGTCGATGGCCCGCTCAGCATTCAGAGCTTCAGCGTCGCCGGACAAACCGGTCCGTTCACCCTGGGCACCGCCTACGTGATCGCCGGCCAAGGCACCCTGACGGTCAATGCCAACGGCACCTACAGCTTTGAGCCCGCCGCCAACTGGAACGGCAACTTCCCGGTTGTCACCTACACCGTCACCGACGGCGTCAGCACGGACACTTCGACCTTGAACATCGGTGTGACCCCTGTCACCGATGGCTTCACCGATGCCGATGAAACCCTGACCGTGGCTGAGGACAGTGGCGTCACCAATGGCTCCTTGCTCACCGGCACCACCAGTGTCGATGGCCCGCTCAGCATTCAGAGCTTCAGCGTCGCCGGACAAACCGGTCCGTTCACCCTGGGCACCGCCTACGTGATCGCCGGCCAAGGCACCCTGACGGTCAATGCCAACGGCACCTACAGCTTTGAGCCCGCCGCCAACTGGAACGGCAACTTCCCCGGTTGTCACCTACACCGTCACCGACGGCGTCAGCACGGACACTTCGACCTTGAACATCGGTGTGACCCCTGTCACCGATGGCTTCACCGATGCCGATGAAACCCTGACCGTGGCTGAGGACAGTGGCGTCACCAATGGCTCCTTGCTCACCGGCACCACCAGTGTCGATGGCCCGCTCAGCATTCAGAGCTTCAGCGTCGCCGGACAAACCGGTCCGTTCACCCTGGGCACCGCCTACGTGATCGCCGGCCAAGGCACCCTGACGGTCAATGCCAACGGCACCTACAGCTTTGAGCCCGCCGCCAACTGGAACGGCAACTTCCCGGTTGTCACCTACACCGTCACCGACGGCGTCAGCACGGACACTTCGACCTTGAACATCGGTGTGACCCCTGTCACCGATGGCTTCACCGATGCCGATGAAACCCTGACCGTGGCTGAGGACAGTGGCGTCACCAATGGCTCCTTGCTCACCGGCACCACCAGTGTCGATGGCCCGCTCAGCATTCAGAGCTTCAGCGTCGCCGGACAAACCGGTCCGTTCACCCTGGGCACCGCCTACGTGATCGCCGGCCAAGGCACCCTGACGGTCAATGCCAACGGCACCTACAGCTTTGAGCCCGCCGCCAACTGGAACGGCAACTTCCCCGGTTGTCACCTACACCGTCACCGACGGCGTCAGCACGGACACTTCGACCTTGAACATCGGTGTGACCCCTGTCACCGATGGCTTCACCGATGCCGATGAAACCCTGACCGTGGCTGAAGACAGTGGCGTCACCAATGGCTCCTTGCTCACCGGCACCACCAGTGTCGATGGCCCGCTCAGCATTCAGAGCTTCAGCGTCGCCGGACAAACCGGTCCGTTCACCCTGGGCACCGCCTACGTGATCGCCGGCCAAGGCACCCTGACGGTCAATGCCAACGGCACCTACAGCTTTGAGCCCGCCGCCAACTGGAACGGCAACTTCCCCGGTTGTCACCTACACCGTCACCGACGGCGTCAGCACGGACACTTCGACCTTGAACATCGGTGTGACCCCTGTCACCGATGGCTTCACCGATGCCGATGAAACCCTGACCGTGGCTGAGGACAGTGGCGTCACCAATGGCTCCTTGCTCACCGGCACCACCAGTGTCGATGGCCCGCTCAGCATTCAGAGCTTCAGCGTCGCCGGACAAACCGGTCCGTTCACCCTGGGCACCGCCTACGTGATCGCCGGCCAAGGCACCCTGACGGTCAATGCCAGCGGCACCTACAGCTTTGAGCCCGCCGCCAACTGGAACGGCAACTTCCCCGGTTGTCACCTACACCGTCACCGACGGCGTCAGCACGGACACTTCGACCTTGAACATCGGTGTGACCCCTGTCACCGATGGCTTCACCGATGCCGATGAAACCCTGACCGTGGCTGAAGACAGTGGCGTCACCAATGGCTCCTTGCTCACCGGCACCACCAGTGTCGATGGCCCGCTCAGCATTCAGAGCTTCAGCGTCGCCGGACAAACCGGTCCGTTCACCCTGGGCACCGCCTACGTGATCGCCGGCCAAGGCACCCTGACGGTCAATGCCAACGGCACCTACAGCTTTGAGCCCGCCGCCAACTGGAACGGCAACTTCCCCGGTTGTCACCTACACCGTCACCGACGGCGTCAGCACGGACACTTCGACCTTGAACATCGGTGTGACCCCTGTCACCGATGGCTTCACCGATGCCGATGAAACCCTGACCGTGGCTGAGGACAGTGGCGTCACCAATGGCTCCTTGCTCACCGGCACCACCAGTGTCGATGGCCCGCTCAGCATTCAGAGCTTCAGCGTCGCCGGACAAACCGGTCCGTTCACCCTGGGCACCGCCTACGTGATCGCCGGCCAAGGCACCCTGACGGTCAATGCCAACGGCACCTACAGCTTTGAGCCCGCCGCCAACTGGAACGGCAACTTCCCCGGTTGTCACCTACACCGTCACCGACGGCGTCAGCACGGACACTTCGACCTTGAACATCGGTGTGACCCCTGTCACCGATGGCTTCACCGATGCCGATGAAACCCTGACCGTGGCTGAGGACAGTGGCGTCACCAATGGCTCCTTGCTCACCGGCACCACCAGTGTCGATGGCCCGCTCAGCATTCAGAGCTTCAGCGTCGCCGGACAAACCGGTCCGTTCACCACAGGCACCGCCTACGTGATCGCCGGCCAAGGCACCCTGACGGTCAATGCCAACGGCACCTACAGCTTTGAGCCCGCCGCCAACTGGAACGGCAACTTCCCGGTTGTCACCTACACCGTCACCGACGGCGTCAGCACGGACACTTCGACCTTGAACATCGGTGTGACCCCTGTCACCGATGGCTTCACCGATGCCGATGAAACCCTGACCGTGGCTGAGGACAGTGGCGTCACCAATGGCTCCTTGCTCACCGGCACCACCAGTGTCGATGGCCCGCTCAGCATTCAGAGCTTCAGCGTCGCCGGACAAACCGGTCCGTTCACCCTGGGCACCGCCTACGTGATCGCCGGCCAAGGCACCCTGACGGTCAATGCCAACGGCACCTACAGCTTTGAGCCCGCCGCCAACTGGAACGGCAACTTCCCGGTTGTCACCTACACCGTCACCGACGGCGTCAGCACGGACACCTCGACCTTGAACATCGGTGTGACCCCTGTCACCGATGGCTTCACCGATGCCGATGAAACCCTGACCGTGGCTGAAGACAGTGGCGTCACCAATGGCTCCTTGCTCACCGGCACCACCAGTGTCGATGGCCCGCTCAGCATTCAGAGCTTCAGCGTCGCCGGACAAACCGGTCCGTTCACCCTGGGCACCGCCTACGTGATCGCCGGCCAAGGCACCCTGACGGTCAATGCCAGCGGCACCTACAGCTTTGAGCCCGCCGCCAACTGGAACGGCAACTTCCCCGGTTGTCACCTACACCGTCACCGACGGCGTCAGCACGGACACTTCGACCTTGAACATCGGTGTGACCCCTGTCACCGATGGCTTCACCGATGCCGATGAAACCCTGACCGTGGCTGAGGACAGTGGCGTCACCAATGGCTCCTTGCTCACCGGCACCACCAGTGTCGATGGCCCGCTCAGCATTCAGAGCTTCAGCGTCGCCGGACAAACCGGTCCGTTCACCCTGGGCACCGCCTACGTGATCGCCGGCCAAGGCACCCTGACGGTCAATGCCAACGGCACCTACAGCTTTGAGCCCGCCGCCAACTGGAACGGCAACTTCCCCGGTTGTCACCTACACCGTCACCGACGGCGTCAGCACGGACACTTCGACCTTGAACATCGGTGTGACCCCTGTCACCGATGGCTTCACCGATGCCGATGAAACCCTGACCGTGGCTGAGGACAGTGGCGTCACCAATGGCTCCTTGCTCACCGGCACCACCAGTGTCGATGGCCCGCTCAGCATTCAGAGCTTCAGCGTCGCCGGACAAACCGGTCCGTTCACCCTGGGCACCGCCTACGTGATCGCCGGCCAAGGCACCCTGACGGTCAATGCCAACGGCACCTACAGCTTTGAGCCCGCCGCCAACTGGAACGGCAACTTCCCGGTTGTCACCTACACCGTCACCGACGGCGTCAGCACGGACACTTCGACCTTGAACATCGGTGTGACCCCTGTCACCGATGGCTTCACCGATGCCGATGAAACCCTGACCGTGGCTGAGGACAGTGGCGTCACCAATGGCTCCTTGCTCACCGGCACCACCAGTGTCGATGGCCCGCTCAGCATTCAGAGCTTCAGCGTCGCCGGACAAACCGGTCCGTTCACCCTGGGCACCGCCTACGTGATCGCCGGCCAAGGCACCCTGACGGTCAATGCCAACGGCACCTACAGCTTTGAGCCCGCCGCCAACTGGAACGGCAACTTCCCCGGTTGTCACCTACACCGTCACCGACGGCGTCAGCACGGACACTTCGACCTTGAACATCGGTGTGACCCCTGTCACCGATGGCTTCACCGATGCCGATGAAACCCTGACCGTGGCTGAGGACAGTGGCGTCACCAATGGCTCCTTGCTCACCGGCACCACCAGTGTCGATGGCCCGCTCAGCATTCAGAGCTTCAGCGTCGCCGGACAAACCGGTCCGTTCACCCTGGGCACCGCCTACGTGATCGCCGGCCAAGGCACCCTGACGGTCAATGCCAACGGCACCTACAGCTTTGAGCCCGCCGCCAACTGGAACGGCAACTTCCCCGGGTTGTCACCTACACCGTCACCGACGGCGTCAGCACGGACACTTCGACCTTGAACATCGGTGTGACCCCTGTCACCGATGGCTTCACCGATGCCGATGAAACCCTGACCGTGGCTGAGGACAGTGGCGTCACCAATGGCTCCTTGCTCACCGGCACCACCAGTGTCGATGGCCCGCTCAGCATTCAGAGCTTCAGCGTCGCCGGACAAACCGGTCCGTTCACCCTGGGCACCGCCTACGTGATCGCCGGCCAAGGCACCCTGACGGTCAATGCCAACGGCACCTACAGCTTTGAGCCCGCCGCCAACTGGAACGGCAACTTCCCCGGTTGTCACCTACACCGTCACCGACGGCGTCAGCACGGACACTTCGACCTTGAACATCGGTGTGACCCCTGTCACCGATGGCTTCACCGATGCCGATGAAACCCCTGACCGTGGCTGAGGACAGTGGCGTCACCAATGGCTCCTTGCTCACCGGCACCACCAGTGTCGATGGCCCGCTCAGCATTCAGAGCTTCAGCGTCGCCGGACAAACCGGTCCGTTCACCCTGGGCACCGCCTACGTGATCGCCGGCCAAGGCACCCTGACGGTCAATGCCAACGGCACCTACAGCTTTGAGCCCGCCGCCAACTGGAACGGCAACTTCCCGGTTGTCACCTACACCGTCACCGACGGCGTCAGCACGGACACCTCGACCTTGACTATCACGGTCACGCCAGATAATGACGGAGTTTCTTTAGGTGGTCTCAACGTCCAAGATGGTGAGCTAACAGTTAACGAAGCTAACCTTTCAACGGGTTCAGCGCCTAATAGCAATGCGCTGACTCAGACTGGTAACTTTAGTTTTACCTCTGTTGATGGATTAGCCTCTATCACCATCAAAGGACAAAGCTTTAATTTGGCGGCATTACTGGCACTAAGCCCCAATACTGCGGTAAATATTACAACTCCTTATGGTGTCTTAACACTGACTGGTTTCACAGGCGATGCAAGCGGTGGCTCCATCAGCTACAGCTACACCTTAAATAATAATGTCGACAATGACTCTCCCCCTGCAACTAACACTAGTTATTTAGATAGCTTTGCTGTAACCGTTGTGGATCAGGATGGTAGCCAAGCAAATGGCAGCCTTGATGTGAAGATTGTTGATGATGTCCCTAATGCCAAAAACGATACAGGCAGTGTCGATGTTATCGTGGATAGTTTTATCGTATCTGGCGTTGTGGCAAATTGGACATCATGGACAAATGGCACAAGCGTAACCAGGTTCGATGGTACAACTAGTCCTAATGGTGGTGGGACGGATAATGACAGTGGTTTAGATCAGATCAGATGGGGAAATCCAACTAATACCTATCAATCTGGCTATGGTTTTATTGATAATGACAGTGCATTAAATGGTCAGTTCTCATTAAACCAAGATATCATTTTAGGTACTTTTACCCACTATAATTTCCCAGTCTCTTCAGGAGGAGCAATTACCAAAGCAAGCATGGATGTCACTTTCTCGGTTACTGATGCCTATGGGGTAGTCACACCAGTGACCCTTAAAGTCAACTTTGAACACAATGAAACGCCTAACACCAACGATCCTGAAGCATCAAAGGATATTATTAAAGTCAGCAATACGAATGTAACCTTTGAATATCAGGGGGCAATTTATACTCTGCAGGTAATTGGTTTTAGAGATCCAATTACTAATCAAGTTGTGACTGAAATTAGAACGTCTGAAAATGATGCAAGTAGCTATGAACTAGTTGTTCGTGTAGTAGCTGGTAATGGTTATGAATTACCCTCAACTACTGGCAATGTGTTAGCTAATGACATAATCAGTGCTGGTGCTGATGATGATATCACGGTAATTGGTGCCGCAGCTGGCAACCAAACAGGTTCAGGTACCTCTGGCAACCTAGGAACCATTATCCCAGGGCAATATGGCACATTAATCATCTTCGCCAATGGTAGTTACACTTATACAGTAACAGCCAACGCCTCTGCGATTCCTGCTAATGCAACGGAAACCTTTACGTACACCATGCAAGATGCTGATGGTGATAAATCCAGTGCATTACTGACTCTTAATGTAAATACCGTTAATGCAAATACGCTGAAAGCGGCTCAAGATCAAGATAGTGGTCCTGAAGATACTACTGTAATCGGTAATGTGCTGGATAATGATGGCAATAAAAATACGTCAGTAACCCATTTCACTGTTGCTAACAATGCCGCTCAGCATGCCGCTGGTAGTAAAATCACCTTGGCAGAGGGCGAACTGACTCTCAATGCAGATGGTAGCTATACCTTCAAACCTGCCGCTGATTGGAATGGTCAAGTCCCAGTGGTTACCTACACCACCAATACGGGAGCAACAAACACGCTAACCATCAAGGTAACGCCTGTTGATGATCCAACGGTAACTCAGGCAGATAGCAAAACCATTTCTGAGGATGCCTTAGCTAATGGTAACGTGTTGGAAAATGATACGGATGTTGATAGCACATTATCCATTACCAGCTTCCAGGTGAATGGCACAACCTATAATGCCGGTAATGCTTGGTATCAATTACCTGAAGGCAAGCTGCAATTGAAGGCAAATGGTGAATACAGCTTTGATCCAAAAGATCACTGGAGCGGTTCATTGCCTGAAATCACCTACACCACTAATACAGGTGCCACAAGTACATTGAATATCACTGTTAAAGCAGTAGCAGATGTACCTAACCTGACAATTAATGGGTACACCTCTGTTGCTGCTATCAACTTTGAAGATGCCAAATTCTCTGGCAGTTGGGATGGTGTTAAGGCAAATGACATTAAGGGCCTAAATACTATCGGCACTTGGCATACCAGCAATAAAGGTGGCCAAGTTGAGATTGGTTATGAAAGTGTCTACGTCTCTGGTGGCTCCAATAGCAATAAAGTCATGGAAATTGAGTTCAATGGTGGCGATAAAACCTTATATACCGATATTCAAGCGGATGCTGGTCGATTCTACGAACTCGGATTTGATATTGCGGCCCGCTCAGGTAGCGTAAATACCTCTGGACTGACGATTAAGCTTATTCCGCTAGATGCTCAAGGCAACCCATTAAATGCTCAAGCCATAACGCTATACGATTTCGATCCAACGAATGCTAATTGGTTAAGAGATCAAAAGATCACCTTACCTATTGATCACTCAGGTAAATATCGTTTGCAGTTTGAAGGAGATAATGGGGACTCATACGGTGCCTTGTTGGATAACTTAGCGTTTAAAGTGGTAGACAATATGGGCTATCGCGGTGAGTTTATTAAACTCAGCAATATTTCGTCGTCGCTCAAAGATACAGATACTTCAGAAACACTGAATCTTAAGCTGCAAGGCTTACCTGAAGGCGCAGTGCTGAAAGATGCTGCGGGCAACGAAGCTACCGTAGGTGTTGATGGCACTGTAGATATCAGCAACTGGGATAAATCCAGCCTACAGATTAAAGTCACTAGCCATGGCAACTTCACCATCACTGTGGTGGCTACGGCGACTGAAACCAGTAATCAGGACACAGCGCAGAGCACTGCGGACTTCCAAGTCACCGTTCTGCACCCCAACAATGTTGTCGGTGGTCAAAGTGTTGATTCATTCATCATGACCGATTGGATCAATAATACAGCTCAATTTGCCGTTAATTTAGGAGGATACGGTACTGTCGCTTCATCATCCAAGACTCAGTACATTGCTAAAGATACTGAGCTGCTGATTAATGCTGGCAATAGTAATGATTACATCGACCTTGGTGTTTCTACTGCTAACAATATTGTGAACACAGGCAGTTCTTTGCCAAACCTAAATAACCCTGTAGTCACTCAGGCAGAGATCCTTAGTAGCAAATTTATGGCTCAGGATGATATCACCACCGATGCAGGTACATTGATGGCTGATGTGCTGCAGCCACTGCAACCAAAAACTGACACTGTTAACCTTGGTAGCGGTGATGATACAGTCTATGGTGATCAAGGTAGTCAACTTGTCTACGGTGGTAGCGGTGATGACTTACTGATTGGCGGCGAAGGTATTGATGGCTTACGCGGCGGTGACGGCAACGACACTCTGATTGGAGGCCTTGGTAATGACGTCCTGCGTGGTGATAGCGGCGCTGACACCTTCGTATGGCGCTATGCAGAAACGGGTATAGACCATATTACAGACTTTAACGTGAATGAGGACAAATTGGATCTGAGTGACTTGCTCCAAGGTGTAAATAGTAACGACCTAAATGACTATTTAAGCTTTAGCTTTGATGACGGCTCAACTTCAATAACCATTGATACAGATGGTAACGGACCAAACTCGGTAACCCAGTTGATTATTCTTGATGGAGTGGATTTATCTAGAGAGTATGGTGTGACCAGCGATGTTGGTATTATTAATGGCTTACTCGGTACCAATGGTAATGGCCCGTTAATTGTTGATACTCAGCCAATTGTTGTAGACCCTGAGCTCAAGCATGAACCATTGAAAACTACAGAACTATTCTAGAAATAAAATTGTGAACAATTTAGTTTTAATAACTAATTGGATGGCCTATAGAAATATAGGCCATCATGACCGATACTTGCCATAACCATATAAAAATCCAAAGGATAAGTAATTAGGTGTCTGCTGCAGCTTCTGAAAAAATTGATCAATGGACCATTTCAGCCTCACAAAGAGTGTTAGTGGATCCTTTGCTGGATTGTTTAGTGTTACTCACTGAGCATTTTGGCAATCCGTGCTCGAGCGATTCGCTTGCGGCAGGTTTACCCTTGTCAGGTACCGTGTTATCACCCGACTTATTGCCTCAGGCGGCTTCAAGAGCGGGTCTAGCGGCTAAGCTATCTCGAAAAGGCTTAAACGAAGTATCACCTATATTGCTCCCCTGTATTTTATTATTAAAAGACAAAAAAGCCTGTATATTGCGAGAACTTGATGTTGCATCAGATAAAGCAATTATTCAATTACCCGAGACGGGCGGTGAAGAAACACTGACAATTGAGTCGCTCGAAGCCTTATATGTGGGATATTTATTCTTAGTCAAACAAGAATACCGTGGCGACATGGGCTTCGATGTTTATCTACACGATAATAAAACCCACTGGTTAGTCCAAACCCTCAAAGATTCAGCACCCATTTATCGTGATGCATTAATCGCTTCTGTATTGGTGAATTTATTCGCCTTAGTTTCACCGTTATTTATTATGAATGTGTATGACAAAGTCGTCCCAAACCTCGCCTTTGAATCCCTTTGGGTTTTAGCGATTGGTGCGGCGATTGCTTATATGTTCGATCTTATCATGCGGCAACTTAGAAGTTACCTCATCGATGTTGCAGGAAAAAAAGTAGATATTATTGTCTCATCACGCTTATTTGCTAAAGCAATTGGTATTCCGCTAGAAAAACGTTCTCCTAGTATCGGCGGCATGGCGAAACAGTTAGGTGAATTCGATAATATTCGTGAAATTTTAACTTCGGCAACGATCACAACTTTAGTCGATCTCCCTTTCGCGATATTTTTCTTAATTATTATTTTTATTGTCGCTGGTGATCTCGCTATAGTTCCAGTCATTGGCGGCATAATCATTATTGGCTTCACGCTTTATATTCAACCTAAACTCAAAGCGGCAATCGAAGAAGGCAATAAATTTTCAAGCTTAAAACATGGGCATTTAATCGAGAGCTTATCAGCGCTAGAGTCAATTAAAGCTAATGGTGCTGAAGGAATTGTGCAAAAAAGCTGGCAACAGATGATAGGCCACAGTGCAAACTGGCAATTAAGGTCAAAAAAGCTCTCCAACTCAGTATCGAACGTAGCGAACTTTACGGTGCAATTTACCGTTGTCTGCGTGGTGATTTTGGGCGTTTATCGTGTGGCTGATAATGCGATATCTATGGGCGGAATTATTGCTGCGGTCATGCTATCGAGCCGCGCCATTTCACCTATGGCACAACTTGCAGGCCTGATGACGAGAGCAAACCACACAGCTAGTGCACTACGCCAACTGAATGAAATCATGACTCAAGAAGATGAGTTTGAAAATAAAGGACATTTAGTTAGCAAACAAAGACTCATAGGCAAGATCAATGCTGATCATGTCGGTTTTAGTTATCCCGGTTCTGAAAAGCCTGTGTTGCATCCGATGTCGCTGACGATTAATCCTGGCGAACGCATTGCCATTATCGGTCGAAATGGTTCAGGTAAAAGTACGCTCGCTAAGCTACTGGTTGGGCTATTTCAACCCACGGCAGGAAGCTTGCGCTACGACGGTTTAGACTCAGCACAGATTCATCCAAGTGATTTACGTCGTAATTTTGGCTACTTACCCCAAGATGTCACCCTATTCCATGGTTCTATTCGCGACAATATTTTATTTGGTACACGTCAAGTCACTGAACATCAACTCATCCGCGCGGTACAGCTTTCTGGTGTGAGTCAATTCACCAACCTAGAAGCAGAAGGCCTAGACCAACAGGTCGGCGAAGGTGGCATGTCACTCAGTCGCGGACAAAGACAAACCGTCGCTCTTGCTCGAGCCACACTGAATGATCCCCCAGTGTTACTGATGGATGAGCCTACGGCGAGTTTAGATGCTCGCGCTGAACAACAATTTATTCGTTCAATGCAAAATGTCAGCAAAGATAGAACGTTAATTCTTATTACCCACAAGATGCATTTATTGCAACTCGTCGACCGCATTATTGTACTTGAACGCGGCCATGTGGTTGCCGATGGACCTAAAGCAGAAGTGCTAGAAAAACTCAATTTTGGCCTAGTGAACGGAGAGGCTAAGAGATGAGTAAACATCTAACAACAAACGACTTAGACATGGTTGATGATGTCTATGGCGCCATGATGACAGACGCTCCCAGCGGACACAGATTAATCATATGGGCACTTGCTGCTATGGTAGTGTGTTTTTTACTGTGGGCGGGGTTTGCTCAATTAGATAAGGTTACGACTGGAACGGGAAAAGTGATTCCTTCATCACAAGTTCAAGTGATCCAAAGTCTAGATGGCGGCATAATGCAAGAACTCTACGTTCAAGAAGGTGAGATAGTCACAAAAGGGCAGCCTTTAGTGCGTATTGATGATACCCGCTTTCGCTCCGACTTTGCTCAACAAGAGCAAGAGGTTTATGGCTTAAAAACCAATGCTATCCGTATGCGCGCCGAACTCGACAGCATTCTAATATCAGACATGACCTCTGATTGGCGTGAGCAAGTGCTAATCACTAAAGAAGCATTGATATTCCCTGAAGCTATCATTGCTGCGGAACCCGCCTTAGTGAAAAGACAACAAGAGGAATACAACGGGCGCTTAGATAACTTAAGTAACCAACTTGAGATCCTCGTACGTCAAATTCAACAAAGACAGCAAGAAATTGATGATCTCGCCTCTAAAACAACGACATTAACGACGAGCATGCAGCTAATATCCCGCGAGCTTGAACTCACTCGACCTTTAGCCAAAAAAGGTATTGTTCCTGAAGTTGAGTTACTCAAACTCGAACGCACGGTAAACGACTTGCAAGGTGAATTGAATTCAATGCGTTTACTCCGCCCTAAAGTAAAAGCGGCATTAGATGAGGCTATCTTAAAACGCCGTGAAGCTGTATTTGTTTACGCTGCAGAGCTGCGCGCGCAGCTCAATGAAACTCAAACCCGCCTCTCTCGCATGAATGAAGCACAAGTTGGCGCGCAAGATAAAGTCAGTAAGGCGATTATCACCTCCCCTGTTAATGGCACCATTAAAACCACACATATCAATACACTGGGTGGTGTAGTGCAACCTGGGATCGATATTATCGAAATAGTACCGTCGGAAGATCAACTGCTGATAGAAACTAAAATCTTGCCTAAAGATATCGCTTTCTTACATCCAGGATTACCCGCCGTAGTAAAAATTACCGCCTATGATTTTACCCGCTATGGCGGCCTTAAAGGAACTGTCGAACATATTAGTGCCGACACTTCTCAAGATGAAGAAGGCAATAGCTACTATCTCATCAGAGTTAGGACTGCAGAATCTAGTTTAACCAAAAACGATGGCACACAGATGCCAATTATTCCGGGAATGTTAACTTCAGTTGACGTTATCACGGGGCAAAGATCCATACTTGAGTACATTTTAAATCCAATTTTAAGGGCTAAGGACACAGCGCTCAGAGAGCACTAAGCCTTTTTTTATAAACCGGGAGGTTGGTCATGAAGACTTCAGCAATACGACAATTTCAATGTTCAAAGATAGCCATAGTGCTGTCATTAATCCTGTTACCTTTATCGGCTCAAAGTCAGACGTTAGAACAAGCCGTTGCACATACGCTAGATACAAACCCAGATTTACGAGTGGCCTTCAACCGCTTTAAAGCGCGAGAAGAACAAGTTAATCAAGCGATAGCAGGCTATATGCCAACTATTGATGTCAATGGTGGCTACGGTTACGAACAAACCGACAGCGTATCGACACGTAGACGACCCAATATCGGCGAAGTCGATAGCAAAGGGGTGGCTGAATTAAATCCCGGAGAGTTTGGTGTTAGCATAAAACAAATGCTTTTCGATGGTTTCTACACCAGCAGTGAAGTTGATCGTTATAGCTTTGAAGCTAGCGCAGACCAATGGGCACTGCTTGCTGCAGCTGAAGATATGGCACTCGATGTCAGTAAAGTCTATCTCAACTATTTACGCACCGATGAAGTGTTAAAATTAGCCGAGAAAAACCTTAACAGCCATAAAGAAATTTATGACCAGATTAAACAACGTACTGACTCAGGTTTAGGCTCAATCGCAGATCTCTCCCAAATCTCGGGACGTTTGGCGCGTGCTAATGCTAACGTTATTTCTGCTCGCAACAATTTACTTGATGCAAAAGCACAGTACGTCAAAATTGTAGCGTCGGCTCCGACAGACTTAATATTACCAGTGCCAGATGCAGACATGCTGCCAAAGGATCTTAGCTCTGGCATTATTGTTGCGCAAGAGAATCACCCCATACTCAAATCTGCAGCAAACGATATTAGTGCCGCTGAAAATGAACGCTCTTCAGTACAATCCAATTACTATCCTCAGGTTTCTTTAGAACTGAATGGTAACTGGAACAACGATATTAGCGGCGAAGATGGAATATCAGGTGCTGGTGCTTTCCGCAGTGATGTGGGTGGTCATAGTAACGATCTCGTCGCCATGGTGAGGGTGAGATACAACTTATTTGCGGGTGGTAAAGATCTTGCCCGTGAAAAAGAAACTGCTTACAAGTTAGGTGAAGCGAAAGAAATCCGCCAACGTGCCCAACGTGAAGTTGTTGAAGGGGTAAACCTAGCTTGGAACGCATTTGAAATGCTAGCGCCGCAAAAACAATATATTCGCGATCATGTCGTGGCCGCAAAGGATACTCAAACAGCCTATGCACAACAGTTCAACTTAGGCCAACGCAGTCTACTCGACTTATTAGATACCGAAAATGAGCTCTTCGAGGCGCGTAAAGACTACTTACAAGCTGAATATGATGAAGTTATTGCTAAGTATCGCGTGCTCAATTCTACAGGGCGATTATTAGACTCACTTAAAGTCACTAGACCTGATGCGTGGCGCGGAGAGCGCAATTATGAAGGAGGAGCTAACAAATGAAAACTCTCACATTTTTTCTAAGTGTCACTCTTTTAGCTGGTTGTTCGATGCGCGATACGGTTAATATTGACGAAATGGTCACAACTCAAACCTATGATCTATCTGATAAAGATAGCGATGGTGTCATTGAAGCCCGTGAACGCTGCAACGACACAGCCCAAGGGGCAGGTATTGATAACTATGGCTGTGGCAAAATAAAAGCGATTAACGAGCGAAAGGAAATAAATATTTTATTCCCGAATGACTCTGCTTATATTGCGCCTGAGTACTATCCTCAAATTGAAGAGGTGGCTATTTTTCTACGTCAGTATCCAACGACCAAAGTGACTATCGAAGGTCACACGAGTCGCACAGGAACCGATGAACGAAATACAGTATTATCTCAAGAACGTGCAAATGCTGTCACCGCTGTACTGGCTGAACGCTTTAGTATTGATAGAAGTCGATTAACTGCTATTGGATATGGTTCTAGCCGCCCAATTGTTTTAGAACAGACGCCGGAAGCAGAAATTCGTAACCGTCGTGTTGTTGCAGAAGTCACTGGTGATGATACGGCAGCAGACATGAAATGGACAATTTACTCGGTCGATGACAACTCAAAATAAAGGACTAACACATTAGGTTATGAACGGCAGACTTGATTATAAAGATTCATTATTGCGAGTCTGCCGCTTTAGCCTAATAGCGTCAGCCCTAGGCATATGTTGCCTATATGCGGCCCCCACACAAAACCTTGATGAAGTGAAGATAACTTCAACCCTAGAAAAACATTACGGCGAACGTGCTGGAATGCGAGCAAGGGCTTGGTTCAAAGTGTTATCGGAAGCGAGTACGCTAGATGAAAAAGAAAAGTTATTGAAGGTGAATAACTTTTTTAATTTATTCCGTTTTGTGGATGACAGTAAATTATGGGGAGACTCGAATTATTGGGCAACGCCGATGGAGTTTATTGGTGTGAATGGCGGTGATTGCGAAGACTTTTCGATCGCAAAATACTTCACCCTACTCCAACTTGGTGTTCAAGAGGACAAGATGCGGATCACTATGGTTAAAGCCACTACGGTTAATCAATACCATATGGTATTGGCTTACTATGAAACACCATCATCAATTCCTTTAGTGCTCGATAATCTTGACCATGAAATAAAACCCGCCACAAAAAGAAAAGATCTACTGCCTGTTTATAGCTTTAATGGTAAACAGTTATGGCTCAATAAAGAGCAAGGTCGAGGCGTACTGGCAGGGTCCTCAAAACGATTAGAAAAATGGAACGATCTTAACCATAGATTAGGTGTTGACCGTCTTAGGCAACCAAAATTAAAACTGGAGTAGCACCAAAAATGACACTGTTTAGACAGATTTATTCGCTGCTTTTTAGCCTATTCTTGCTTGTAGTTGCAAGCCTTGGCTATGTGCAATTCACTGAGACTCAAAGCTTTTTAACAAAGCAAATGGAGTCCGATCTAAACAATGCCAGCACTTCACTCGGTCTAATGCTTACCCCAGCACTCGAAGCCGGCGATACCGCGGCGGCAGAAACCTTAGTGAATGTTATTTTTGAAGGTGGTTACTATCAAAATGTAAAATTGACTTGGATGGTCGATGGTAAGCAACAAGAGTGGAATAATCCTTTAAAAATTGAAGATGTCCCTCAATGGTTTATCAATCTAGATCTGTTTAAAACCATCAAAAAACAAAGCACTATCACCTCGGGTTGGCTGCAGCTAGCGCAGCTTGAAATCACTGCTCATCCTGGTTTTGGTTATCATGAACTATGGCGAATCATGTCCAATACCATCATCGCCTTCTCACTACTTTTTCTCGTTGCTATTTTTACAGCAAGAGTAGGCTTAACATGGATATTGAAACCTCTCCACACCCTGTCTGAACACGCGAAAAGTATCGCAGCACGCCAATTTGGTCCAGACATGGCACTACCTAAAACAACCGAATTAAAAGACTTAGTGACTGCATTTAACAGCATGTCAGCTCAATTGAAACAAGTGTTCCATTCTCTTGACGAAGAGGTTGGCGCGTTACGTAAGAAGAATCTTGTCGATCCGGCGTCAGGCCTGCCTAACCGCCAATATGTAGTAAGTCGTTTAAATGGTTGGTTAAGTGAACCTAGCAGCGGTGCTTTATTCCTCGCCAAACTCGACTGGCTCGAAGAAGTGCACAGTAAATATGGCTATCAAGTTCGAGATGAAACCATACGGATCCTCGCAGAAAAGTTTCAACAGCAATTAAACGAAATAACACCTTCGGTCATAGGCCGTATTGCCGCCTATGAATTTGCATTTTTAGTGACCGATGTTGAACACGATCAGATCAGTAAATATTTACAAACACTTATCCGTACAATCAATCAAGAAATGTCAAAAGCAGGCTGTAAGCCCAACGAAGACTTTGCTATCGGTATTGCGGAACGTATTGGGCAAATGAATGTGTCGGATATTTTGGCCCAAGCCGACAATGCCCTTCAAAAAGCGTTACAAGAAAATAAAACCTTCCACTGGTTTGAAACCACAGAGCAGCAATTATTCACCCGCGAGCAATGGCGCGATAATCTCAGCCATGCTATCAGCAATAAGAAGTTTAAGTTTAGATGGCAACCCATCCAATTTTGCGATGGTGATGGCATAGCGCAACGGGAATTGTATTGCCAATTAGAGCTTGGTGATCAACTCGCTCATGCAGGGCAATTTATGCCGTATATCGAGTTATTATCACTTGGTGCCTTACTCGATAAATGCTTAATTGAAACTGTCTACGAGCAAAAACTGCTCGAGCGGAGCTATGAACCGCTCGCAATTAACTTAACCCACCAAAGTATTAACGATCCTCAGTTCCATGAGTGGCTAAATCAATTTTTGCGAAATGCCACATTTATTGAGCGCATCTGCTTCGAAATCCCTGAGGCTGGTGTTTATAGTGATCTTAAGTCATGCCAGCACTTATGTAACATCATTCGCGATAACGGTGCTAAGTTTGGTATTGACCACTTTGGTCGTCAGTTTGGCTCTATGTCTTATCTACAGGAATTAAGACCTAGCTATGTGAAGCTGGATCAATCCTTCGCCTACTATGATGAGACACACCACAATAGCGAATTGTGCCGCGCCCTAATCAACGTAGCAAAAGGATTGGACATTCAAGTCATAGTGACGGGTATTCAAGAAAAAGCTCAGCTAGAACGTTTTAACGAGCTTAGAACAGATGCCTATCAAGGCTTTATCGCCCCGCCAGTGAATCTTGACTAAGCCGTATTATTAAGAAGTGATGTTTGCAAACAAAAAGCTCCGTAAGGAGCTTTTTGTTTTTCTACGGTTGAGTGACTATGCCGATACAGTTCTGCTCTGCAAGTCTGCCAGGTGTAAATAAGAACTGTGGCCAACTTCTATACTCATTAAGGATGCGCTATCAAGCGACAACAAACATGATAATGTCAGTGAGTAGTTCCATTTCGCCAATGCAAAAAAGCCTCAGTGTATTCATTAATGAATGCTGAGGCTTTTCTACTTATTTGGTCGGTGATAGAGGATTCGAACCTCTGACCCTCTGGTCCCAAACCAGATGCGCTACCGGACTGCGCTAATCACCGTAAATTTTGCACTATTATTTACATACGCTTAGAGGGTTCACCCTCTCGTCCACTTTCATCCAAAACATCTGGATGCGTTATAGGACTGCGCTTATCACCGTAAAACATTAACTATTTACTTAACTTACATTAAGCTCGCTAGTCACACGAAGAATTTGGTCGGTGATAGAGGATTCGAACCTCTGACCCTCTGGTCCCAAACCAGATGCGCTACCGGACTGCGCTAATCACCGAGAATAAAAATCTTTATATCAAAGTAAATGAATGGGGTGACTGATGGGGCTCGAACCCACGACAACCGGAATCACAATCCGGGACTCTACCAACTGAGCTACAATCACCACTGATTTTTACTTACTTTGCTAACCTTAAAGCTCACAACTCTGTTCGGAAGTGGTGCGCCCAAAAGGATTCGAACCTTCGGCCTCACCCTCCGGAGGGGTGCGCTCTATCCAGCTGAGCTATGGGCGCTCGCCTTGGTTAGCGCCGCATATACTAGGGTCAAATCCCCTTTGAGTCTATAGCTGTTTTGCACTTTTTTTACTGACTGCTCAAGTTTTATCACATTAGCTGACTTTTAAAGCGGAATGCAGCCAAAATATGACTTGGATGTTACAGTATTTCATGCTAATTATAGACTTTGGTAAAAGCAAACATATATTTAACTAGTGAGTATCATGTTTAAGGATGAAGATGAAACTGGCCAGCCGCGTGTGAGTGAAACTGAACGCTTACGCAAAAAAATTATTCGCTTAAAACAATTAGCGCATAAATATAAGCATGCTGAGATCATTCAAAACGCATTACTCGAAATATCAAATATTGCGACTCATGCTTCTTCACTCGAAGAATTCTATGTAGGCGTACATAGCCATCTAAAACAGCTCATTCCCGCTGATAATTTTTTTATTTCAACCCTGGATACTCACACAGGTGAACTCGCCATCCCCTTTTTCGCTGATGAAAAAGATGCCCATCCAGCGGAGCTTTATCCTGAACAATCACTATCTACATTATTACAGCAAGGATTAACAGGCTACGTACTCAGAACTGGGAAAGCGTTGTTGTGTAACAATGACACAGTCAATGAACTGATTGCCGCTGGAGAAATTGTTAATTTAGGTTCTCCCTGTCATCTGTGGCTGGGCGTGCCCATCAAACAAGATGACATAGTAACGGGTGTGTTAGTGGTGCAAACCTATGACACAAACATCAGTTATGGTGAAATCGAACTCGAGTTAATGACGTTCATTTGTCACCATATTGCTGGGGTCATGGAACGGCTAAAACATCAAGAACAATTAGAACAAGCTATCCAGCAAAGAACAAAAGAACTCAGCCAAGCCTACGATAAGTTAAAACTAGAAGTCTATGAACGGCGTAGAGCTGAACGCTTACAAAAATCACTGTTCGAAATCGCCGAGCTAGCAAGTTCCAGTGCAGACAACCCAGACTTTTATACCCAATTGCATAATGTTATTCGACATTTAATTCCGGCTAATAACTGCTATATCGCCCTATTAGACGACACAGAAACCCATCTCACGTTTCCTTTTTATGTATCGCAATTAGCCAATAAGCACCCAGGCACTCGGCCGCTACAAGACGGCTTAACCGAATATGTGCTCAAACATAAGCGCCCACTACTGCTAGATCAAAGCAGTATCAATGCATTAATTGCCTCTGGTGAGCTGTATTCCCAAGCGCCAGCGTTAAATCATACTCAAACCATGCATCAGTGGATCGGAATCCCGCTTTTTATCCATGATCAAGTTCGTGGTGCGTTAACGATTTACAGTTTTAGCATGACACAGAATTACCAAGTTAAAGACTTAGAATTACTGACATTTGTATCACAGCATATAGGCTCGGCTATCGAGAAAAAGCTGTCCGCAGAGTCCTTACAACGCAGTTATGAAGAGCTAGAAGAAAAGGTTATTGATCGTACCAAAGCGTTAGCCGAACTCAATAAAAGTCTTGAGAAAGAAATTCAACAACGCCGTAGTATGGAAGCCAAGCTAGTTCACGATGCCAAACATGATGCACTTACAGGCCTGCCTAATCGCGCTATGTTTATGGAGCGTTTATCTCAAGCGATCAAGCATGTTCGTCGCCATAGCTTAGAACAGTTTGCCCTACTGTTTATCGACCTCGACCGCTTCAAACAGATTAACGACACTATGGGACACCTAGAGGGCGATAAATTCTTAATTGAGACGGCAAGCCGCCTCAAGTCCTGCATTCGTGATAATGACACCTTAGCGCGACTCGGTGGCGATGAGTTTGTGATACTGCTCGATAGCATTAACAACATCAACGACGCGAAAGATATATCAGAAAGAGTGATCCAAAAAATATCCCAGCCCTATCGACTTGGCACAATGGAATTTAGTTCTGGAGCCAGTATCGGTATCACCATCAGTGGCAAGCACAGAATTGATACCAGTGAATCTATGTTACGTAATGCAGATACTGCCATGTATCAGGCGAAAGCCAATGGTAAAGGCTGCTATGTTATTTTTGATGATAACGCCCAACATCAGGCCATGCAGGATGTCGAGTTAGAAACTGAATTTAGACATGCATTACACCATGCTGAAATCCAGCTTAGTTACTTACCAGTAGTCAATTTTAAAACAGGTCAAGTGCATGCATTAGAAAGCCGCCTGTTCTGGCAACATCCGCAGCGTGGGCTCTTACAGCAGGAACAACTTAGCACGCTTGCTGAACAGTCACACCTTACCGTTGAGCTCGATAAATATACGATCAACATCATAGATAGCAGCTATCCCCAACTCCTCAAGCAATATGATGAATCTGTTGAATTACATGTCATGCTTTCGAGCCAACATCTCAAGCATAAGCATGTACTGCGCAGTTTGAAAAACACTCTCAAGCAAACCCAGTTAAACCTGAGCCATTTGTGGTTATTCTTCAATGAAAAAGCCCTAGTGCAGGAAACTGAAAATCATATCAATGGCTTTGAATTGTTGCAGAAACTCGGGGTAAAACTCGGCATCAGCCAATACGGTAGCGGCTATAGTGCCTTAAATAGCTTATTGTTTCTGCCGATAAAAGGCTTAAAACTCGATGCCAACCTCACCAAACAAATACAAGGCGAGCAACAGCTTAAGTTAATGTCAGCCTATCAAAAAACGGCATCAACCTTAGAGCTTCAAACCTTTGTCGATGGCATTGATAACCCTGAACAAAAACGTATCTTCAGTGAACTGGGTTATCAGCTGGGCCAGGGGGCTACTTTAGCCGACACTTTTACCTTATGTGAAACCCAACCACAGATATGTGCTCAGCTCGAATATGCCTAGTAAAAAATAAGTAGCTGATTTAAAAGAATAGTAAGCGAAACCGCTCACTATTTTTTAAACATATCTCTTAAGCTAGAAATATTTGCCCGCCCCGTTTGCATCCGCTCCTGCTCCGTTTGTTGTGGCTTACGATTTTCCCACACCACATCATCTTGAGGTAACTCAAGTAAGAAACGGCTTGGTTCACAACGCATGGTTTCACCAAATTGGCGCCTTTCGCGGCAGAGGGTGAACCAAAGCTCTCGTTGAGCTCGAGTGATACCCACATACGCCAACCGACGCTCCTCATCGACGTTATCTTCGTCTATGCTGGTTTGATGGGGCAAGATACGCTCTTCTACTCCAACCATAAACACGAAGGGAAACTCTAAGCCCTTAGAAGCATGCAAGGTCATCAACTGCACCTGATCACCCCCTTCATCCTCACTATTACGCTCCATCATGTCCCTGAGCGTCAATCGAGTCACCACCTCTGGCAAGGTCATAGGCTCATCTAACTCATCACCCGCGAGCATCTCAGTCACCCAACGGTAAAGCTCTGAGATATTCTTCATCCGCATTTCAGCGGCCTTGGCACTGGTGCTGGTTTCGTATAAGTAATCTTCGTAATTGATCTTACGGATCAAATGCTTCACCGCCTCGACGGGTTCACCACGTTCGGCATGATCCCCTGTCTCCACGATAAAACGACCAAACTGATACAAAGATGACATAGCCGCAGGCGGTAAATGATGATTCAGTTCAGGCTCAAAAATCGCCGCAAACATAGAAATATGCTTCTCGTTGGCAAAATTACCTAAACGCTCTAAGGTTGATGGACCTATGCCACGTTTAGGCAAATTAACGATGCGCAGGAAAGCATTATCGTCATCGGGATTCACCACGAGCTTTAGATAGCCCATAATGTCTTTAATTTCAGCACGAGCAAAAAATGACGTACCACCACTCAATTTATAAGGAATACGGTTCGTCATCAGTGCGCGTTCGAGTAACCGTGATTGATGGTTACCCCGATACAAAATCGCATAATCGCCAAACTGAGTACGGCCGACAAACTTATGTCGAACTATCTCGGCCACGACACGTTCAGCCTCTTGCTCCTCATTGGCGGCAAACAGCACCCGCAACGGTTCACCATAGGCAAGCTCGCTAAACAGGGCTTTATCGTAAACATGGGGGTTATTAGCGATAAGAATGTTCGCAGCCCGTAGGATCCGCTGACTAGATCGGTAGTTCTGCTCAAGCTTAATCAGCTTAAGCTGCGGAAAATCTTTACCCAATAACACGAGATTTTGTGGCTTAGCACCGCGCCATGAATAGATAGACTGATCGTCGTCCCCCACCACAGTAAAGCGTGCCCGATCACCCACTAACAGCTTTACCATTTCATATTGGCTGGTATTAGTATCTTGATATTCGTCCACCAGCAAATATTGGATCTTGGTTTGCCAGCGCGTCCGCACTTCTTCATGGTGCCGCAACAATAGGGTTGGCATCAGGATCAAATCGTCAAAATCTAAAGCGTTATAGGCTTTCATATGTTGAGCATAACGCTGATACAACATAGCAAATAAGTGCTGTTGCTCATCTTTAGCGATTTTGCGCGCCTGATCGGGAATAATTAAGCCACCCTTCCAGTTTGAAATCGTACTGGCGAGCGCTTTGAGTAAATCTTTATCTTCATCCAACTCGTCTTGGGTTAACTCTTTGAGCAGTGCCAAGGTATCTTGATCGTCAAACAGCGAAAAACCCGGTTTTAAACCTAAGACCTTATGCTCGCGTTTAATGATCTCAAGCCCTAAAGTATGGAAGGTTGAAATCCACAGACCTCTGGCTTCCTTGCGGCCCATCGACTGAGCGACCCGCTCTTTCATCTCGCGGGCAGCCTTATTGGTAAAGGTCACCGCCGCGATATTACGCGCCTTATAGCCACATTTTTCGACCAAGTAAGCGATTTTATTGATAATTACGCGCGTTTTACCACTACCCGCACCCGCCAATACTAGGCAAGGGCCTGAAACATAATGAACAGCATCGTTTTGGGCGGGATTGAGTTTCATCTTTGCGCAATATCCAAACAAGTCGACAGAAAGGGATGGGATCATAGCAGAATCGACAGTTTTAAGGCTAACAAATCCCCGCTTAGGTTGAGCAGAACTCAACTCTGTAGATAAGCCTCTCCGTGATATAAACCCCAACAACAGCCAACTAAAGTGTTCACGCGTCTGCTTTACTTTTGAAAGCTAACGTACTGAGTTACAATCGAGCTATTCAGTAAAGAGGCGGACAAGATTATGATCAATCCAAAGAAAATCGAAGAAATGGCGAAACAATTGAGCGAAAGTTTGCCCAGCGGTCTAAAGCAATTTGCCGGTGAATTTGAAGAGCGCAGTAAGCAAGTACTGCAAAATCAATTGCTCAAGTTGGATATGGTTTCCCGTGAAGAATTTGATGTGCAGCAACATGTACTACTGAAAACCCGCGAAAAATTAGAAGCCCTACAAGCTCAAGTCAATGAGTTAGAAAAAAAGCTCAACGCAGCGGGCTAACTTATCATGCATGTTTGAAAGAGCACAGTTAGCGATAGCGCAGCTGTGCTTTTTGTTTTTAACACTTCAAGCATTGAGTCACTTGGGGAAATAATGCAACAACTCGCCAGCTATATCCTTGCTATTGAAGGCTATCCAAGCCCTGTCTACGTGGTAAGCCAATCAAACGAGCAGCAAACCTATCACGATGATAATGTGGAGATTTGTGAGTCCATAACGCTTTATCACTTCGATAACGGGGTTGTGATTAGCAAGCTAAGCGAGCAAGATAAACAAGCTTATGAGTCAGACATGGTTTGTGAAGATTATTGGCTCAGCTATCGGGTTGTAACAGCTCATATTGCGATTTCGCCGCAGCAAAAATCCTTTAGCAATCTATGTCAGCAAAGCTTTTGGCTTAAGATGCAGCAAGGGCTGGCAGTAAAGCCACCGCTGCAACCAGAGCATAAACAGACTTAATGCTTTAGCGTCGAACAATCAAGGAATGAAGCTACAATGGATGTCACAATCAGCACACACTATCAGGACTATCTTCTTTGGGGATTATTGTTGCTTGGTGGCCTGCCGCTACTCACTTATCCTGGTGTGCTTCTCGCCAGTTTGATGGGACTGGCCAGTCAATCAAGCATTAAACCCGCTTTTATCTATCGATTGATGAATCAGTGTTTTCTATGGGGAAGCCTAATTTATCCCGCCGTGTATATCCCCTGTTATCGCATTACGAGCGATAGCACTGCGACTTCTTCATCTTTAGTCATTGCTGCGTTGCCACTGCTGTATCTAATCTTACTGTATGGCTGCTTTCGCTTTATGGATGCTCCAACTAAAGAGACAAATAATTAAAGCTTTTGTTGGCGAGCATACTTTTGCTTAAGGCCTTTATGGTTAGCCTTAACTAACTTCCAGCGGTCACAACCATTGAAACGAGCATATTCACTGACTGCGATATCAAAGGCCGCACAGAAATCCTCATCTAATCCATTCACCATCACGCCCTCTTCTAAAATCAATTGCTGTAATAGCAATAGGTTAGCTTGACGATCGGCTTTAACATCCACGCGGCCAACAAAAGTGTCGCGCCACAGAATTGCTAAAGAATAATAACCATACTGACGCTTTTCGGCTGGGACATAGACTTCGATTTGATAATCAAAATCAAACCATTGCTTTAACCTTTGCCGTTGGATCAATAAATTATCGAAGGGATTAAGCAGCCACACTTTATTAGGTAATGGTGCATTTAGCTGTAATGAAGGGCGATAAAAGTAGCTTTGGCCCGCAGCCTTAAAACACGCTAATAGCCCGTGAGCTAACAACTCTGCCAATTCTTGGGCTACAGCTGATTTCATACCTTTGCGTAAATAAGCCATTTGCGCCGCAGTACCGAAGGCGTGGGCATCAAGATAACGATCAATTAGATAGCGGGTAAATTCACTATCTGTCGGTGCTTTGGCATTTACATCTTGTGGCAACACACGCGCGGTAAGATCGTAAACCTTTTGAAATTTCTCCCGCCGCACCACCATCAACTCACCACGCATAAAGAGCTGCTCTAGGGCTTTTTTCGCGGGTTTCCAATCCCACCAGGTACCGTTTTTAGCTTCACTATGTTCAAAATCACTGGCCTTGAGTGGCCCTTCTGCGAGGATTCGCGCCCGCACTTCCTGCATTATTTTATCGTCGGGCTCAAACCAATGCTTACCGCCATTTTGCAGCTGCTGTTTACGCTGCAAACTAAAACGGTAATCGGCAATAGGTAAATAAGCTGCCGCATGGGACCAATATTCGAAGATCTCTCCTTTGGCTAAAGCCATATCGAGCATCTTTGGCTGATATTCTGGCATACGACTATGCAGCACATGATGATGCGCTCGCTCAACCACGTTGATAGAGTCAATTTGTACATAACTGAGACGTGAAATTGCCTCGGTGACAGAGGTATATGGTTGCAATAATCCTTGCTGCTGCATATTTAATTGCAGCCACTCGCGGGGTGAAAAGGGATTAGACATCGATTCTCCAAATTCAACGACAAGCAAATACCAAACCAGAGCAAAAAATATAACAAACTGAAAATAAAAGTATTTAGCACACGATTCAATGAGTAGGTTTGTGAAATGTGCGCACAACTCTACTCACTAGGCAGTATCTTCGGATAACATAAGCCATTTATACCTTAACGGCTATCGGTTTACCTACCCGTTAATTTCACGACTCGAAATAGAGCCTATCTGGCATAGGCTCTTCATTAAGGATTGATGATGAATATCTACTATCGCCAAGCACAACTCTGCGGCCGCAAAACAGGTAATGGCACTAAGCTGCCATTTTTAATGAATATCTTGTATTCACTTGCTGCTAAAAATGGCGATCACCAGCCCTTTTCAATAGATGACATTAACGCGGTACTGTTTAATCAGCATCAGTCGATTGGTTGCTCTATCGAGGCGCCGCTACCGATAGTGAGTTGGCGCACCGAAGCGATAGAGTATGAGTTATTTAAAGGCGAAGAGCTGGTGTACCTGCCCCAATGTATCATCTTTAGCAATGGCGCCATTGCCTATGTCATTGTCGTCATGGGTGATGAGTATGAGCTGCGTATTTGGCCCGATTACAGTAATCGTGATCGAGAAAAACACCACTGGTTTTCCCACCATGCCGTAGTCTATTCCGCAGAACTTGATGTCTTTAAGCAAAGCTTCGAAGCACTGCTCAAGCATATTAAAAAAGAAAATGACTACGAGAAAAAACACCCCAAATTTAGCAAAGACACCCCACTATCAGATTCATAAACTTGAATAATGAGTATAGGTTTAGCGGCAATCGCCATAATGTTGCCACTATTGATCAGCAACTTGCCCGCAACTTTTGTAAGAAAATCTGTTTTAATACCCGCCGTGATACCAAGTTAACTCTGCACAATCTTAGCGGATAAGTCTCGGTCGTATTTCATAGGGAATGAAATTCAATGTTCAGCATTATTTTCTGGGTACTCACCCTACTTAGTTTGGCCTTATTTGGTAGCGCAGCCTATTTAGTGGTGCGCGCACTCCTCAAAAAAATTTAATCGAAGTCAAGGAATCGATATGTCAGCACAAGAACCGTTGGCAGTAGCCACCGCAAAAGGAACTGCATTAAAAAACACCACCTTATTAAAAGCCTTAACCATTGGCATACTGTCAATCCTCGCTTTGATCCCGCTGGGGATCATTATGGATATGACTTCTGATCGCCAAGCCCTTTACCACAGCGTTGTCGATGAAATCGGCCGTTCATGGGGTGAGCAGCAAACCCTCTCAGGTCCTGCGCTAGTGATCCCTTACAGCTATTTTGTGTTGCAAGAAGAAGTCAGTAACGACGGTAAAACTCGCCATGAAGTGAAGCGTACCTATCAAGATGAGCTAGTGATCCTACCGAAAAAGCTCACCCTCGACTTAGACCTAAAACATGATTTTCGCACCCGTGGCATTTATCAATCGCTGGTGTATAACGCAGCTCTACAAGGTCAGGCCGAATTCAGCCTTAACCGTTATGATATTCCTAACCTTATCGCCTTCGATAACAAAAATGCCCGGTTAGTCTTTGGGGTGTCATCGAATCAAGCAATTGATAAAGTAGAAAAAATTGAAATCACCGGTGAATCGACCTTACTCTCTGGCTCGCTGATGTCGGGCACGGGGTTAACCACTGGCGGTTTAGAAAAAGGCTTTAATCAAAAGATCCAAGTCAGCGAAGCGAGTGATTTTAGTGTGGATTTTGCCATGACACTACGCGGCTCTCAGTCTATCAGCGCATTGCCACTAGGCGAGCAAACGCTAATCAATATTCGCGCCGACTGGCCGCATCCAAGCTTTAAGGGATTATTACCCGCAGAACGGGACATCAACGCGCAAGGCTTTACTGCAAGTTGGAATATCAGCCACTTAACCCGTAACTATCCACAAGAGTTTATTAAGAGTAATCAATCGACTCTGACTGAAGTGTCGGCTAATGCGATTTTATTCGAACCAGTGACTCACTACGGCAAGATTGATCGCTCGGTAAAATACGGCCTATTGTTTATCGTGCTGACTTTTATCATGTTGTTTATCTTCGAAATTGGACAAAAAACCAGCCTAAGCACGATTCAATATGTGTTAGTCGGCAGCGCCATGGCCTTGTTCTATTTGCTACTACTCTCGCTATCTGAGCATCTAGCCTTCTTGCATGCCTATTTAATTGCCGCCTGTATTCCCGTGCTGTCGGTATCGGCTTATGTAGGGAGTGCCACAGCAAGTATTAAGCGCGGTGCATTAGTGGGCATTATGCTGGTGAGTTTATATGCAGTGCTGTACTCGATACTGCAACTGGAAGATTACGCCCTATTGATGGGTTCAGGTTTACTGTTAGTCGTACTGTTGATTTTGATGTTCGTGACTAGGCATCACCCTAAGAACACGGCGCAATAGCGCCCTACCGATCCACCCTTGAAGACCCCCGACAGCGCCATCTTTTGCTGTCGGGATTTTTTTATTGGCAAAACCATTGCCGCGTTGTAGCCTATGGCGTTTTATGAAGAGGCTTATATTTTGACCCATAGCGTCTATCTTTTACGCCGTTTAGGTTTAGCTTGGATACTGTTGGCAACCATTCCGGGCTTACTATTACTGACACAGAATCAGCTGTTTCCACTGATCGATCTGCACTCTACCTTAGCCAAAACCTTATATTGGATTACCATGACGGGCACAGCGCCCTATGGCGTCGCAACAGTCTTGTTTGTATTGGCGATCGCCTATCGTCATATGCCTAAACCACTCTTTATAAGTTTATTCTTTGCCATCAGCCTCAGCCAAGTTATCAGTTTAGGCTTAAGTCACACCCTCAAATCTTATTTTAAAGAACCCAGACCTAATCTCGTTTTTCTAGCAGAACAAACACTGCCTAAGCATGAACCGCTTTCACTCGATGCCTTTTATCAATTGGATAAACAGTCACGTTCAAAGACAATTGCCAATGCACTCGATGGCTTGATCGCTGCAGAACCCGCCTTGAAACTCGACTCACGGATCCATCAGCATTGGGAAGATGAAATCGGCTATTCTTTTCCTTCGGGACATACCATTTTTGCTGTGACGCTAGTGCTTACCGCCAGCTACTATTTGCTACTCGCTGGATTACCTAGCTTAGTCATGGCGTTATGGAGCTGGGGATTTTTGATGGGATTAAGCCGTATGCTGCTTGGCATGCATTGGCCGCAGGATGTGCTGTTTTCAACCTTTTTAGCCGCCATCATCAGCGGATGTAGCGTGTTTTTTGTCAGTAAGTTGCGTCCACTCTCCCATGCGTTTGCTAAAGGATCTGAACGCTAACGCTGTTAATTCAGCGTCTCGATTTGGCTGTCGACTCAAATACGATAGCTTCAAACACTATGAAGTTAAATACTTAGGCATTGCTAAGCACTGCCTAAGTATTTTGCCACTAGAGCCTGATAAATCCCATTGGCCTTAATTCTAGCGAGCCCTTGATTGAAAGTATCCCGCGCCACTGAGTTGTGGAACACCATTCGATAGGATGTTGGGGGGAAAATAAAGTGGTAGCTTAATGCTTGCTGGGTATCAACATCATCCTCAACGAACTTATTCAGTTGAGCGAATATATAACGATCGGCAATCACAGTATTAATGCGACCTAAGTACAACATACGGTTCTGGCTTAATTGGCTATCGACTTCACGATAAATAGTCTGTTGCGCTACGGCATTAAACTCAGGGCCAAGTAAGAAGCGAGCATTTTCAAAAGCGGCGACACTGTACTTTTTAAGATCCACAATACGTGTTATTTCAAGGTGTTGTTCGGACAAACTGATCGCCACATTGGTATATTCAACATAATCATTAGACCAATAACCATCGACGCCATTTGCAGGGTTCATCGTCATTACAGCATCTAATCGATCTTTATTGAAATATAAAACTTGGCGTTTACGAGAGTAGAATTTGAAGTTGACTGGCTGCCCCATTTCCTTAAACGCGGCCTTAATAATATCGATCTCAAGCCCTGATTCAGCATCTTCGATAATATAAGGCGGTCGATTTAGAGCGCTACCAATGGTTAACGATGCAGAAAATGCATAAGTCGGTAATATGAATAAGCAGATTAACAACAAACTCAAGCGCATACAGTGTCTCACTCTTATTAGTATCATAACAATAGCGGTAAATAACGGGAGTTCAAAACAGCGCGACTCCCAAAATCTCTATCCGTTATCACTGTCACAACCTTAAAATGTCTCATTTGATCAAGATTTTTGGCAAAGTCCGCTAAGACTGGCAAACTAGAGGCTGACTCAGTTAACCCTAAGCTTTCGATGACAGACACTCACCCCTACAAACTCGATCAACTCGATTTAACGATTCTGCGCTTACTGCAAACCCACGGCAGATTATCGAATCTCGAACTGGCCAATAAAGTCGGACTATCGCCATCTCCTTGCTCGCGCCGTGTTAAAGCCTTAGAAGAAGCGGGTTATATTGCCGATTATGCAACGCGTCTGTCGGCGGATAAGTTCAACCTGCATTTGACCGCGTATATCCATGTTCGAATGGAGAAACATACGCCGGCGATTCTCAATCAATTTGAAACCAATGCACTCGCCTACGAAGAAGTCCAAGAATGCGCGCTGATCACGGGCTCAGAGGCCGACTACCAACTTAAAGTGCTAGTACAAGATATGGCGCACTTTCGCACTTTCCTGTTAGATAAACTCACGACCAACGTGCATATCGCAGGGGTGCATTCCAGCTTTGTCCTCAAAAAGGTTAAGGACCACACGGCCATTCCCTTAGGGCACGTCAACATTCAAGCATAAGCCAACAGTCACGGCAAACACCGCAAACAAGACAGAGGCACAAGTAACAGTCATAGCACAAAATAGCCATTAGACATCTGCCATACGGTATTTTTTGACCATAAGATCACAATTCAATGAATTTTTATCATCGCAATGATTCGCCAAATCTCGACCATCAGTCGCACCTGATAGCAATAAAATCTCGCACAAAACAGATAAGCGGCACACAACATTAACTTATAGCCAAAAACCGATAAATTATTGCCAATTAACACCAAATTAACGCACTAAAATTGCGTTGAAATCCTAATTTATCCGCCTAAGATACGCCTTCTTTTTACGGGAGGCACAATGCAATCGGCCAATACAAGTTCAACTAACCACTTCAGCTCACGCTTAGGTTTTATCATGGCGGCCGCAGGTAGCGCCGTTGGCGTCGGCAATATTTGGGGATTCCCCACCCAAGCGGCCACCCATGGTGGCGGCGCCTTTCTACTTGTGTACCTAGTGCTGATTTTCATCCTAGGCATTCCCATGCTGATGGCCGAACTCATGATAGGTCGCCACGGGCAAACCAACCCCGCCGATGCCATGGGCAAACTCGGCTTCAACTCGCTCACCCGCGGTTTAGGCAAGACCATAGGTTTGCTTTCCATAGTGACAGCGGGATTGATTTATACCTTCTACAGTATTCTCTCTGGCTGGTTTGTCAGCTTTGCCATCGCGCCAATCGCCACAGCCTTTGGCTCGAATGATACCGCCGCTTGGCTAGTGGATTTTTCGCTGTCACGTAATCTGGTGTTTACACTGATCTTCAGCACGCTGGTGTTTCTGGTATTACTGCAAGGCGTGCAAGAAGGCATAGAAAAATGGTCGAAACGCTTAATGCCGTTATTACTGATCATGCTGATCGCGGGCGTGGCGTATATCTTCACCCTAAATGGTGCGAGCGAAGGGATAAGCGCGCTACTAACACCTAACTTTACCAAGGCACTGGCGCCAGATACCTTGATCAGCGCGCTCGGACAAACCTTCTTCTCCCTTACCATAGGCACAGGTGCCATGATGGTGTACGGCAGTTATCTGAGCCAAAAAGAGAATATTGCCAAGCTGACCGTCTGGGTTGCCTTTACCGACAGCGGTATCGCCTTTCTCGCCGCCTTTTTAATCATCCCAGCCATGTATGTCGCCCAGCACAATGGCGTGCAGATTTTTAACGCTGAGGGCAAATTACTCGATTCGGATGCATTGGTGTTTACTGTCTTACCCGCGTTATTTTCGACCTTAGGCGATACGGCCAACCTCATCATCAGCGTGATTTTCTTTATTCTGCTGATCATCGCAGGTTTAACCTCGGCCATATCCATCGCCGAAGTGCCGACGAGTTATGTGATGCAAAAGTTCGGACTCAGCCGTCAACGCGCCACCTTGATCATCGGCCTATTGTTGACCTCATTATCCTTATTACTGGCGGTATTTTTTGAGACGCTATTTAGTTTCACTATAATGCTGACCACCCAAATCGCCCAGCCGCTGGTCGCCCTCGGTATTGCGGTTTACTTAGGTTGGATTTGGCGCCAAACCCAGCTGCTCAAGGTAATTCGTGGGCAAGAAGGTGTCGATAGCACAGGACTTTTCTGGCGCATTTGGCCAAAGTATGTGAAGTATATTTGCCCAGTGCTGATTATCGCCATAGCCATCAGACAATTTGTATAACCTCTTTCCAAAAGCTAACAATCCACGCTGAATTCGGGGATTGTTAGCTCACAATCAAAAAACTAAGCCCCCCCCTTTTATTCTGTTTAAATATATAATGCCAACCACCTTAAAAAACACATAAGGTATAGCACTTTATTTTTGTATAAGTATAATCAGCCCTCAATGAGAGCAATTGAAATTTATTGCCTTTAAACGTTGCAGATTAATTTTGTAATAGATTTTCATATAAAATGGATTTTATTATGCTAGCGTGGATCATCTTGATATTAATAACGATTGTTCCAGTAAAAATTGGAGCTGAATTATTTGAAGCAGAAAATAAAACTATTATACATTGTGGTTTAGCCGTTTCGATTGGAACAATACTAGCATTTACAATAGTTATTGCCATCAAAGGATTGTTTGGACTAATTGTGACATATATTGCAATATCAGTAGTTTACAGCAAGATTTTTCAACTATCCTTTGGTAAAGGTTTAACTTTTACATTAGTAGTATTTGTAATTCAATTAGGAATAGTACAAGGTTTAACTGATTTTGGCCTCCACCTTATTTCTCCATATATTAGCACCTCAACTTAACGAAAAATTAGCGCTATAAAATACAATCTATAAATAATAGCCCTCATAGTAAGTAACTTAATTACAACTCGTCACGCAACGACTGTCTAGCCAGTAAAACAGTCAAAGTAATGATAAGCGCTTTTTCAATCAATAACGTTGAACTACTGAGGGAAGGCTGGATTGAAACGAAAGGGGATGTAAACAGCAGCCTTAAGAGATTAAGGCTGCTTTAAACACTGGGCTGATTACTGTTCGATACCCACAATTAACCAAGGTGAGTTGGCTTGTGTTACGTTACGCTCCAAATGCCAGATTTCCTTAATGTCCTCTTCTACGCCTTCAACAGTATCGCGGTAGCGGCCGCTAAATTTAACACTCACTTCCGCAAGATTGGCATTGTGCGTGGCGCGGACCAGTTCTGCATCCAAAAACATCACTTCTGTGTGCTGATCGCCAACTAACTCGCGACGTTGGTTGCTGAGTTCATTGTAAAGATCAATAGAAACATACTCTTGGATTTTGCTTAGATCGTTTTCATTCCACGCCAATTGCAGGGTTTTGTAATGACTGCGAGCGCCTTCCAAAAAGCCGGGTAAATCAAAACCGGCAGGCAAATCGAAGGGAACTGCGCTTGTCGCTTGGCCAAAACCATTGCTGCCGCTGTTTGCATTGGTGGCAAAACCTGTTTGTTCAGTCTGTTGACGCTGCATATTCGGATTGGGTTGGCCAGCACCCGCATAGGCTGGTCTTTGCTGCGCCCCCGCTTTTGAGGCCATCACAGTACGGACGATTTTGAATAGCACGAATGCCAGCAAACCGATAATCAAAATATCCATGATTTGAATATTTTCAAAACCACCGCCCATAAACAGCGCAGCCAATAAGCCACCTGCTAATAAACCGCCTAACATGCCGCCCATCATACCTTTTTTGCCCGGTGCTCCCGCTGGCGCCGTAGTCGGTGTGTTGGTCGCCACTGGTTGAGCCGGAGCCGTTTGATGGCTTTTGCCGATAGATTTACTACCGCCGAATTTTTTCGCTTCAACGACTGGGCTAGTAACTAAGCTAACCGCAAAAATCATCGCCAGCATAATAAATAACTTTTTCATTTATAGGATCTTGTTCGTGTAATCTGAGGTGCTGCCATAATAGCGGGATGACATTATATGTCAATTAGCAAAAAGCGAAGGCTGATTGTCCTGTGCATATTTAGTGAGTTGCGATTAGCACTGTCATTCCAGTGACGCGCCAACTTTGGTTTAAAAATAAGTCATCCCTGCGGGCTCGACGACGGCATCTGCTGCATACGGAAGTGCAAATGTCGCGATCACATGGATGTGAATGAGCGACCATGCCGCCAACAGTCACTTACATGCCAGTGCTTAATCCCATAAACTGCCGTACATTCTGATAGCCTGAACTACCCAAACCGAAGTCCAGACAAAGGTGACCATCTCAGCAGTCATATCTTTTGAATCAAGATTTAGAATAATCGCCATGAAGAAAAGATGCGTTTGTCCTATATTTTTCATCTTTGTCATCTTTTCAAAAAGATACTTAGCTTCTATTTTAATAGATAAACCTGTACAGTTAATTAGTCAAATCTTGAAATAAATGCCATTAAAAGTGGTGTATCGTTTATTAATTTTGCAGAAGAGTTTTCTATTCCCTCAGACTCATCATCGTCAGTAATTGAAACAAAACACACTGTCGAATTTAGCTCAAGAGACAGTTCTCTTTTTATTCTGATTAGTACATTTGATAATGTCTTAATTAGTTCATTTTTAAAATTTTCAAAGTTTATTTCTCGAGATGAGTCCTCTCGAAGCATCTTACTTATTTTGCAGAAGGCTCCC
The DNA here is from genome assembly GCF_013248875.1 of Shewanella sp. DC2-4. Lineage (NCBI taxonomy): Bacteria > Pseudomonadati > Pseudomonadota > Gammaproteobacteria > Alteromonadales > Shewanellaceae > Shewanella > Shewanella sp. DC2-4. The sequence goes on from NZ_JABRVR010000002.1 coordinate 4,464,302, forward strand.
GCATTATATCCGTCATAAAACCACTCAGATACTGCCCATCTATAGTAATGTTCACACTCTATGCTCTGATCTTCTTCAGCAGCGAGAATGCTTTTAAGCTTACCCTCAGAGCTAGCACTTAATGATGCTGACATGGCACTACTGTCAGTGTAAAGAGATACCGCATAGAATGCCTCATCTTTATTTTCTAACAATAACATCTTGATTGTATCGTATGTAATTTCAAAGCATTTTTCTTCTAACTCAATCCAGTCCATTATTCACTCCTTGTACTTAGCTTCAACATTATCATTTTATGAGGCACTCAGTCCCATGCAGAATACTGATAATTATCATTTATTTCCTTAAAAACCACACCCATCAAACCAAGAGCCTCGTACTCGTTTTTAAACTGAATAGAACATACAGAAGCCGCTATCTCGTTACAAAAGAATAAATGTTCACGAACATTATTCTTTATTTTAAATTTATCTATAGACTCATAATATGTCTTCTTTAACCCACGTTCCTCTTGCGTGTTCAATTTTCCAGAATCTAAGTCAATCGAGATAGTATAAGTGGACTCATCCTTATCTAAGATAGACAAATAACTTAGTGGAAAAAATAAAAAGTACTTTTTCTGCAGACGAAATCCTTGATGCAAGTTAATATCGACAGGAATACGAATACACTTAACCTTTAATTTTTCACACAAGTATAACATTTCATTAGAAACTAAATTTTCATCAACCAAATAATCACCATTCAGTTGATATGTTTTTGCTTTAAGAGAATAAGCATTTAAAAAATCAACCTCACATGGTGGTGAGTCATAAAACTCATAGTCAGGTAGCTCAGGAGTCCAATGTTTATCCATAAAATACGGTATTCCCTTACCATCAGGATCTGATTGCACAATAAAAAATGGCTGTAGATTTGTACTCAAAATCACTACCATGTAATAGGTTAAAAGTTTAATGTCTCTAAGAAAGCATTAGCGCAAACTTAAATTTATTTAAAACATCGTTTTACTCTGTTGCTAGCCATAATATTCCTCCGCAAGTCAAAAAAGCTTAACGAGCCACCCATTGTTAAATTCTCGGTATTAAATTCTCGGAATGCATAATTATAAATAACAGACTATCAGGCATACCAAGGGTTTAACGGGATTAAGCACTGTCGTGGAAGTGACCATTGGCTACATGCTCGCTCATTCACATCCATATGATTGCGACATTCTAGTCTTGTTATAAATCTAGCCATATACAGCAGATACCGCCGTAGGGCCGATAGGGTCAACTTATTTTTTAAACTAAAGTCGGCGAGTCAGTGGAATGACAGTGCTAAATCAATATTACCTGCTGCCAAAAGCGACTTTATTAACAAAATTAAAAAATCCCCGCATTTCGGGGATTTTCGTTTAATCAAAACCACTAAAACTAACTAAGTTACAAACACTTTCCATCCGATGAATCATCGGAAGAAAGTGCTCGGCTGATGCCGCCGAAGATGACATTCAAGAAGCCGATACCGACATCTTTTTGCCGCTCATCGGCGCTGCCCGTATCGTGGCCGCTCGCGTCGCGCATGCTTTGATTATTGTTGGTTCCGCGCACAAAATCGCAGGAGACATTGCTCGTATTATTCACCGAGCAGGCACTGAGCAAAGCGATCATTAGCCCGCAAAAGGCAAGGCGTAATCTTGGCATATTAGTTCAACACCTCTTCTAATGCCTTGAGGCATAAGGCGACATTTTCGCGACGGGCACCAAAACCCATGAGGCCAATGCGCCATGCTTTGCCCGCAAGGGCGCCAAGGCCGGCGCCGATTTCGAGATTGTAATCTTTGAGCAAACGAGTCCGCACCGCGGCATCATCGACTCCAGCGGGGATGTAAACTGCGTTAAGTTGTGGCAGACGCGAATCTTCGGCCACCACAAAATTTAGCCCTAACTTTTCCAGCCCAGCACGCAGCACTAAGTGCATGTCATGATGGCGTTGCCACGCATTCTCTAAGCCTTCGGCCGCTAAAATACGCAGGGATTCATGCAGTGCATAAAGCGCATTCACTGGCGCAGTGTGATGGTAACTGCGCTTGCCGCCCGCGCTGGTCCAATAGGCCATCACTAAGCTTTGATCGAGGAACCAACTTTGCACTGGGGTCTTGCGATTCTTGAGTTTTTCGACGGCAGCAGGCGAGAAAGACACAGGCGATAAACCCGGTACACAGGAGAGACACTTTTGGCTGCCAGAATAAATAGCATCTATGCCCCATTCATCGACTCTTAACTCAACGCCGCCAAGGGAAGTCACCGCATCAACTATGCTCAAACAACCATAGGTTTTGGCTAATGCGCACAGAGTTTTGGCATCGGACAAGGCGCCAGTTGAGGTTTCGGCGTGCACAAAGGCTAAAAATTTGGCATCGGGATTGGCTTTCAGTGCCGCTTCAACCGCAGCAGGATCAACAGGTGTGCCCCACTCATTGTCCACCAGCACGGCAATGGCGCCCATACGCTCGACGTTTTGGCGCATACGCTCACCAAACACACCGTTACGGCAGACAATCACCTTCTCACCCGGCTCGACTAAGTTAACGAAACAGGTTTCCATGCCCGCACTGCCCGGCGCTGATACCGCCATGGTCATTTCGTTTTTAGTTTGGAAGGCGTATTGGATCAGACTCTTAAGCTCATCCATCATGCCCACAAACAGCGGATCTAAGTGGCCAACCGTAGGTCTGGACTGCGCCGCAAGCACTTCGGGATAAACATCCGACGGGCCAGGGCCCATTAAAATACGGCGAGGAGGATTAAAAGCGGTAAAACGCGGTGCTGGTAACATCATGTCTCCTTAATGCGTGTAGGTGTAGGTCGAAGTCTAGTTATTATTCGTTAGCCAATCGTCAGCGGATTAAGTCAGCGACTTAACTGTGGCGCGCTAATCGGCGGCTAGAGTATTAAGTCTACAAAACTACCACAAAAAGGAGCGCCTGTGCGCTCCTCCTTTAGCCTTAGTTATGACTAACATAACTATCACGCGCATGGTGAGCTAAGGTTGTAACGCCTTGTTGCCGTTACCCGCATTTAAAAACAGCTGATAGGCAGGGCTTTGAGTTTCCTCTTGATAGACAAAACCCAGTTCAGTTAAAAACTGTTGGAACGGCAAGGCATCACTCGCGGGTACTTCAAATCCCGCCAGCACTCGGCCAAAGGCCGCGCCGTGGTTACGATAATGGAACAGACTAATGTTCCATTTACTCTGCAAGGTAGTTAAAAACTTCAGCAGCGCACCGGGATGTTCAGGAAACTCGAAGCTAAACAAACGCTCCTCTAAAGGCTCTGGTGGATGACCACCGACCATATAACGCACATGCAATTTCGCGGTTTCATCGCCGGATAAATCCTGCACTTCAAAACCATTGGTCTCTAAGGTGGCAATGATTTGTTCTAGCTCACCTTGGCCTCGGCTTAAGCGAATGCCGGCAAACACCACGGCAAGATCACGACTACTGAAACGATAGTTAAACTCTGTCATCACCCGCTTATCGAGCAACTCACAGAATGTTAAGAAACTTCCAGGACGCTCAGGGACTTTCACCGCCAGTACCGCTTCTTTCTGCTCACCGAGTTCGCAGCGTTCCGACACATAACGCAGACTGTGGAAATTCACATTCGCGCCACTTAAAATCGCGGCGACCTTCTCACCATTGCCGCAATCACCATGGGCATTAGCGCTGATATATTTTTTAAGCCCAGCTAAGGACAAGGCCCCTGCGGGTTCGGCGATCGCACGGGTGTCTTCGAAGATATCTTTCACCGCAGCGCAGATTTCATCCGAAGTGACAGTCACTACTTCATCGACATAAAGTTTCGCGACTCGAAACGGCTCAGTGCCGATACGTTTAACCGCCACGCCATCGGCAAATAAACCGACTTGCGCCAGCGTCACCGGCTCGCCCGCTTCCATCGCCGCCTTTAAACAAGCGGCATCTTCTGGCTCGACGCCGACAATTTTCACCTGCGGCATCACCGCCTTGTAATAGGCTGCGATACCCGCGATTAAACCGCCACCGCCCACGGGCACAAATACCACTTCAAGATCGCGCTGCTGCTGCAACATCTCTTGGGCGATAGTGCCTTGGCCTGCGATCACCGCTTCATCATCGAAGGGCGCGATATAGACTCGGCCCTCTTCTTTGGCCATCGCCATCGCAAAACCATTGGCTTGATCGAAGGCTTGGCCGTGCAATACCACGTTGCCACCTAAACGGCGCACCGCATCGACTTTAATATCGGGCGTCGTCTCAGGCATCACAATCACAGCATCCACACCGCGACTCGCCGCTGACATCGCCACACCCTGAGCATGATTGCCTGCTGAAGCACACACCACACCGCGCTGACATTCTTCTTTCGTCAGCTGGGCGATACGGTTATAGGCACCGCGTAACTTGAAGGAATGCACTGGCTGCATATCTTCGCGCTTCAAAAATACCTGACAACCCAAACGCGCCGATAACTTGTTCATGCTGGAAAGCGGCGTCACTTTCGCTATGTCATACACGGATGACAACAGGATTTTTTGCAGATAGCTTTGTGCCAACTGAAAATGGGCTAAATCCGCCTGAGTTTGCGATGAGAGTGGCAACATAGATGCAGTAAACATAATTAGTCCTCCAGTTTACTGCGATCGCGCACCGCGCCCTTGTCGGCACTGGTGGCGAGCATGGCGTAGGCTTTAAGCGCGAGTGACACATAACGCTGGCGACCAATTGGTTTCCACGCCATTGGGCCAAGACTATGCATTTTTTCACGGCGAGCATTGAGTTCAGCATCGCTTACCGCCAGCTTGATGCTGCGCTTGGGTATATCAATTTCGATGCGATCGCCATTTTCAATCAAGGCGATTGTGCCGCCAGCGGCAGCTTCGGGTGAGACGTGGCCGATAGATAAACCTGAAGTACCACCAGAGAAACGACCGTCGGTTATCAGCGCGCAGGCCTTGCCTAGCCCGCGTGATTTTAAGTAACTGGTTGGGTACAACATTTCTTGCATACCTGGGCCGCCTTTCGGGCCTTCATAACGAATAACAACCACGTCGCCCGCCACCACTTCACCGCCTAAAATACCCGCCACTGCATCATCTTGGCTTTCATAGACGCGAGCAGAGCCGATGAAGGTCAGATTCGATTCATCCACGCCCGCCGTTTTAACGATACAGCCGTTCTCGGCCACGTTGCCCGACAATACGGCAAGCCCGCCCTCTTGGCTGAAGGCAAACTCGCGGCTACGGATACAGCCTTCTTGTCTGTCATTATCCAGTGACGGCCAGCGACAATCTTGGCTAAAGGCTTTAGTGGTCGGAATCCCCGCAGGTCCCGCCATAAAGAAATGTTTTACTTTTTCATCTTGCGTCTGCATCACATCGTATTTCGCCAATACAGACTTCAAATAGCCACCTTCATCGGCCGCCACATGGAACACATCGGTATGAAGTAATCCAGCTCTGTCGAGCTCGCCTAAAATCCCCATCACACCGCCCGCACGGTGCACGTCTTCCATATGGTATTTAGGCGTTGATGGCGCAACCTTACAAAGGTGCGGCACAAGGCGCGACATACGGTCGATATCCGCCATGGTAAAATCAACATCGGCTTCCTGCGCGGCGGCCAATAAATGCAATACAGTATTAGATGAACCGCCCATGGCGATATCTAAGGTCATGGCATTTTCGAAGGCTTTGAAGTTGGCGATATTGCGTGGTAATGCCGATTCATCATCTTGATGATAATAACGTTTTGCCAGCGCCATCACGCGGCGACCCGCTTCTAAAAACAGCTCGCGGCGATCCGCGTGGGTTGCCAGCATAGAGCCGTTACCCGGCAACGATAACCCTAGGGCTTCGGTTAAACAGTTCATTGAGTTCGCGGTAAACATGCCAGAGCAAGAGCCACAGGTTGGGCACGCGCTACGCTCAATTTTGGCACTGTCTTCATCGCTCACGTTCGAGTCGGCGCCCGCCACCATAGCATCGACTAAGTCGAGTTTGATGAGCTTATCCGACAGCTTAGTTTTACCCGCTTCCATCGGTCCGCCAGACACAAACACGACGGGAATATTGAGGCGCAGCGCCGCCATCAACATGCCGGGAGTGATCTTGTCGCAGTTGGAGATACACACTAAAGCATCGGCGCAGTGGGCATTAACCATGTATTCCACACTGTCGGCGATAAGCTCACGCGATGGCAGGCTATAGAGCATGCCACCGTGGCCCATGGCGATACCGTCATCGACGGCGATCGTGTTGAACTCTTTGGCGATACCGCCCGCTTCTTCGATGGCGCTCGCCACCAGTGAGCCCATGTCTTTTAAGTGCACATGACCCGGTACAAACTGAGTAAAGGAGTTAGCAATAGCGATAATTGGCTTACCAAAATCATTGTCTTTCACCCCTGTGGCGCGCCATAGCGCACGGGCACCCGCCATATTGCGGCCTTCGGTACTGGTAGCTGAACGTAACTTTGGCATTGACTGTATCCTTTATCTCAAATCGAAAATGGTATTCTTAATTCACATGGCGAATGCTTAAGCATTCGCCGTTTGTTGCAAGCTCAGCGGTAACAATACCTTACACTGGGTCACATCAATCAGTTTATTCAGCTGATTACTTAGCAGTTCGATGGCACGTTCGCTATCGACCTCTATATCCAGCGACAGGCTAGCGTCGTCATTCATACGCATCTGCATTTGGGTAATCGTAAAGCCGCGATGGCGAGTCACGCGCAAAACACGCTCAAGCACTTCGGGGCGTTGTTGAACCGTTAATTCCAGAGAGTGGATCATGTTTGTTTCTCCATTTCGTCCATCATATCGCTGTTTGATGCGCCGGGGGGCACCAGTGGCCAAACATTAAAAGCATCATCGATTGCAACGTGTAACAAATACGGGCCCTTAGCCGCTAACATTTCGGTTAAGGCTTCTTCCACTTCGTCGGAAGAAAAAATAGTGCGGCCAGGGATATCAAAGGCGGAGGCCAATAAAACAAAATCAGGGTTATCGGATAAATCCGTTTCGCTGTAGCGTTCTTCAAAGAATAGCTGTTGCCACTGCTTCACCATGCCAAGCTTTTGGTTATCGATCAGCACGATTTTCACCGGCAACTTGCGGCGTTTGATGGTGGTCAGCTCCTGCACATTCATCATAAAAGAACCATCACCAGAGACAGTCACCACAGTCGCATCGGGACGGGCCACTTGCGCACCAATCGCGGCGGGTAAGCCAAAGCCCATAGTGCCTAAGCCCGCACTGGACAGGTGATCTTCTGGACGGCGGAACCACATATGCTGGGCCACCCACATTTGGTGCTGACCTACATCGCAACAAACAACGCTGTCTTCGGGTAATTTATTGGCTAAACGGCGCAGCAGCGCAGGCGCATAGATCAAACTGCCGGGGTGTTGATAATCCCATTGATGCTTACGACATAAATGCTCCACTTCAGCCTGCCAAGGCGTAATGTTCATCGACATGGCTAAGGCAGGCAAGATTTGACGTAAGTCACCGGCTATCGCCACCTCTGGCATACGTAACTTGCCCAGCTCAGCGGCGTCTATGTCTAAATGGATCACTTTGGCCTTGTCGGCAAAGCTCGCTAAACGGCCGGTGACTCTGTCATCGAAACGGGCACCCACCACGATCAGCAAATCACAATCCTGTACCGCTAAGTTAGCCGCTTTGCCGCCATGCATGCCTAACATGCCTAAGTAACCTGGCGTGCCGCGGGCGATACTGCCCAGCCCCTTCAAGGTCGCGACCGAAGGTATGCCCGTCACTTTGATAAACTCACGCAGTTGATCGACCGCGCCCGCCATGCCCACACCGCCGCCGACATACAACATAGGTTGTTTAGCCTCAGCCAACAGCGCACGGGCAGCCTCGATATCACTCATCTCGGCTTGGGGTTCGTTCATGACGGCCAGCAAAGGTGTACGGTATTCGAGGTGAGCGAGTTGAATATCCTTCGGGATATCGACCAACACAGGGCCAGGGCGGCCGGATGCGGCGATCTCAAAAGCTTGATACAAGGTTGGGATAAGATCGTTGATGTTTGTCACCATAAAACTGTGCTTAGTGCAGCTCAGTGACATGCCCAGCACATCGATTTCTTGAAAGGCGTCGGTGCCGATAACGGCGGTGGAGACTTGGCCTGTGATGGCCACGATAGGCACTGAATCTAACAACGCATCGGCAAGTGAGGTGATAAGGTTAGTCGCGCCTGGGCCTGATGTCGCAAAGCACACGCCGGTTTTACCGCTGGCTCTTGCGTATCCTACGGCAGCAAAGGCGGCGCCTTGTTCGTGACGGCTTAAGAGATGTTCAACAGGGCTTCCATAGAGGGCATCGTATATTGGCATAATGGCACCACCTGGGTAACCAAACACTGTAGTGACTCCATGTGCTGCTAACACTTTGATTACCGCGTCTGCGCCTCTGATCATCTGCCCTGGTTCCATATTCTCTCTCGCTACGTTAGTCCTGAATTGCCGAAAATCGACGCTATTTTTTACTCTTTCGAAATCTTTACTCTTTCGAAGCTTAGAACCTTACTCTAGGCCCTGAAACGAAGAACCCCCCGGTCCTTTCGGAGCGGGGGGTTCTTTCGAAACTTTTAACCTTTTAGGTCTATCAGTTCGCCATGCGCCGCCCCCGCTGTGATTTAATAATCACGACGGTAATAATCACGAGAATGAGCTTGGCAGCTTGGTTAAACATCAATATGGATTCCTAATCGGTGCTTCTAAAATTTGGGTATTGAATGAAAGTTAGTATCGCTTTGGGCTTTGCCCTAGCGCGAGCTATTAGCTTTACCATAAAGCAACGGCCAAACACAATAAAAAATATCTTTTGTCAAAAAAATTCAGCTTCCTTGCCGAGACAATGCAAAACAACAAAGTAAAACGTTAACTGTTGAGCCTCAGTCGGCGCGATTCACCTACTGAACGATAGGCTCACTAACTGTGTCGTTTTTGCCCGCTCGACAACCCACTGAACAGGAAAAAATTTGTTTCTCACTACACTGATTTATCACTAAGCAAACTCAAGATGCGCGTTTCACTATCTTGAGCTTGCTTGGGAACTGAGTTGAGACCCAAGTCCTTTGAGTCTCAACCCTCTCCCCCAATGCAGGGCTTAACTAACTATCAATTAAGCCTCAACAATGCTCTTCATATCTGTCATGTAACCGCGAAGCTCAGCGCCAACATATTCCACTGCCGTTTCACGAATCGCTTCGTTAACAGCGATGAGCGTTAGGTTGTCGACACCGGTTGCGCTGTCTTTCAGGCCTGCACCTAAATACTCAGATGACATGGCATTAACATAGTCGCGCAGCATAGGTACGGCGGCGTGATTGAACAGGTAGCAACCGTATTCGGCTGTGTCTGAAATCACTACGTTCATTTCGTACAAACGCTTACGAGCAATCGTGTTAGCGATCAGTGGGGTTTCATGCAGTGACTCGTAATAGGCCGACTCTTCCACGATACCCGCAGACACCATAGTATCGAACGCCAGTTCCACACCCGCTTTGATCATAGCAACAAGGAAAATACCTTTGTCGAAATAGGTTTGTTCGTCGATATGCTCGCTCGATACGGGCGCATTTTCGAAACCTGTTTCGCCAGTTTCGGCTCTCCAACGCAGTAAGTTCGCATCATCGTTTGCCCAGTCTTCCATCATAGTGCGTGAGAATTCGCCGCTGATGATGTCATCCATATGCTTTTCAAATAATGGTTGCAGAATTTCTTTTAAATCTTCTGCAATTTCAAATGCTTTAATCTTGGCTGGATTAGACAAACGGTCCATCATGTTAGTGATTCCGCCGTGTTTCAGCGCTTCAGTGACCGTTTCCCAACCTTGCTGGATAAGCTTGGCCGCATAGCCTGGCTCAACGCCATCGGCGATCATTTTCTCGTAACCTAAGATGGCACCCGTCTGCAACATACCGCAGAGGATAGTCTGCTCGCCCATCAGATCCGACTTCACTTCTGCGATGAAAGACGACAGTAAAACACCGGCCCTGTCTCCACCCGTTGCGCTAGCGTAGGCTTTAGCAATCTCTAAGCCATCACCGTTTGGATCGTTTTCTGGGTGAACCGCGATAAGGGTAGGCACACCAAAACCACGTTTGTATTCTTCACGCACTTCAGTGCCAGGGCACTTAGGCGCAACCATCACCACAGTGATGTCGGAACGAACTTGCATTCCCTCTTCAACAATGTTGAAGCCGTGTGAGTAAGACAAGGTAGAGCCTTGCTTCATCAGTGGCATAACCGCGTTAACCACGTTTGAATGCTGTTTGTCCGGCGTCAGGTTAAGCACCAGATCCGCCGCGGGGATTAATTCTTCAAAGGTACCGACACGGAAACCGTTATCGGTTGCTTTTTGCCATGAGGCACGTTTCTGTTCAATCGCTTCAGGACGCAGGGCAAAAGAGATATTCAGACCCGAATCACGCATGTTCAAGCCTTGGTTAAGACCTTGAGCACCACAACCTAAAATAACAATATTCCAATCTTTGATGTAGTTACAGCCGTCGCTAAACTCAGAACGATCCATGAAACGACATTGGCCAAGCTGTGCTAATTGTTGACGTAAATTCAGAGAGTTAAAATAGTTAGCCATCTGATATACCACCTATAAGTCAGAAATTTTGGACGCAACCAAACTAACATAATGTTACGACTTGGTTGTGATTGAAATCACTATAACCCATGCTTATCATTGCTTAAAATGATATATTCGGAACTTCATATTGCATTATGCGCAACGTCAGCCGCAATAACGCTCAGTAACACTGGCAGCAACATCGGCGGCAATATGCAGCACTCAAGCTCAGGCTAAACAGGATAAGTTATGGATATTCGTACCCTCAAATTGTACCTGCACTTATGTGACAGTTTGCACTTCGCCAAGACCGCGGAGCAGATGCATGTGAGCCCATCAACTTTAAGCCGAGCCCTGCAAAGATTAGAAGAAGAAGTGAACGCTAAACTGTTAGAGCGGGATAATCGCAGCGTGACCTTAACCCACGCGGGACACGAGTTTAAGCGATTCGCCGAGCAGACTTTGAACCATTGGAGCACACTCAAGCACAGTATCGATCTCAAGCAGGACGTGCTGCGCGGTCGGTTAAATCTGTATTGCTCGGTCACTGCCGCCTACAGTCATTTACCGGGTTTATTGGATCTATTCCGCCAAGAGCATCCCTTCGTCGAAATCGCCTTAACCACAGGAGATGCAGCGAACGCGCTAGCAGAAGTGCAGCAGAATCGCGCCGATATCGCCATCGCTGCCCTGCCCGATCCTTTCCCCAGCAGCTTACACTTTGCCAAAATCGACGATGTGCCGCTGTCGATTATCGCACCGACGATCCGCTGTGCAGTACAGCAACAAGTTAGCCAAACGCCCATCGATTGGTCGAGCGTACCCTTTATCATCCCAGATCACGGCCCAGGACGGCGCCGCGCCGATAACTGGTTCAAACAAATGGGCATCAGCCCTAATATTTACGCCCAAGTGTCGGGCCAAGAAGCTATCGCCTCTATGGTAGCGTTAGGTTGTGGCGTGAGCATGAGCCCCGAAGTGGTGATCAATAATAGCCCAGTGCGGGATCGCATTCAGTTGCTCTCGTCGCCGGTTGCGATTCCACCGTTCGAGTTAGGTTGCTGCTGCAAAGTGAAACGGCTTGACGATCCCATCGTTAATGCGTTTTTGGATGTAATTTAAACGGGGAAAGTAATACAAAAAATAAAAGGGCGAGTGAAGAGTTTCAACGAGATAGAAAACCGAAACGGCTCTCAAAAAACTAAAAAATTAGCTAAAGAGAACCGCTTCACTATCGAACAGTTGCTATCAAATTGGTGCTAACGAACTATTGCCACAGGATTTCTATCGCAAGGCAATCAACACAAGATGACAGGATTACACATCCGGCGAGTTGAGCTTATCAATAGGATCGATACGAGTCACCAATAGCTGATCGACCTTGTACGAATCGATATCGACCACCTCAAATTTATAGCCCGCATAGTTCACGAAATCCGTACGCTTAGGGATTTTACGCAGCATATACATCATAAAACCAGCAATGGTTTCGTAGTTCTGATTATGCGGAAACTCCTCAATACCAAAGGCGCGCATTACGTCGGTAATAGGCGTCACACCGTCGACTAACCAAGAGTTGCTATCACGGGCGATGATCTGCTCTTCGCTTTCGTGCAATGACCAAGCCCCCATTACGGCGCGCTGTAGATCGTTGGTAGTCACAATCCCCACCACTAAGGCGTATTCGTTCATTACCACGGCAAAATCGGCGCGACTATTTTTAAAGTATTCCATCGCTTCTGACAGGCTCAGCGTATCGGGAATGATCAGCGAAGTATGGATTAAGTTACTGCCTTTTAAGATGATATTCTCACCGTTGATCACACGGATCAGCAATTCTTTCGCATCCACGAAGCCTTTGATCATATCCAACTGACCATCGCAGACTAGGAACTTAGTATGGGGATCTTCAGAAATTTTACGCTTGATATCTTCTTCACTGTCTTGCAGTAAAAAGTACACTAAGCTTTCACGGGCCGTCATGGCCGAAGTCACAGAAACGGTTTGCATTTCAAACACATTTTCCATCATCTGTTGCTCACCGCGATCTAGCACCCCAGCTTCGGCGCCCGCATTCATGACGGCATAAATGTCGTCGGAGGTGATGGCATCGTTACGCACGGTTGGGATCTGCAGCAGTTTAAAGATACCACTCGCCATGCCGTTGAAAAACCACACTAATGGGCGTAATAGCACAATACAGAAAGACATAGGCCCGACAACAGCTAAAGCGACAGGCTCAGGCATCGCCATGGCAATGCGTTTTGGCATTAAATCGGCGACTAAAATAAAGGCGCTGGTTACCGTTATGAAGGATAAAACAAAGCTCAATTGGCTCAGCCAAGGCTCGGCAACTAAAGGGGAAAGCAACTGATAGAAGTAAGGCCGAAATGCCGACTCACCCACAATACCGCCCATGATGGCAACGGCATTAAGACCAATTTGTACTACCGTAAAAAAGCTACCGGGAACGGCTTGTAACTGCAGCACTTTTTCTGCTCGTGCATCGCCCTCATCGGCTAACTGACGTAAACGAATTTTACGTGAAGCGGCAAGTGCAATTTCTGACATAGAGAAAAAACAACTCGCGCCGATTAGACACAATATAATCATCACGTTATCAAAGAGACTCATGTAACACCTTTCATTTAACACTGGACTAACTAGGACCAACCCGCGCTTTATTGCTCGCGAGTCAGTTGAATTCATTGTATTTGAGCAAAGTTTGCTTTGTCTGGTCGCTGCACAACAAAATTGTATTGACCACTTTCACCCCTGAGATGAATGAGCGCTTAGATGACAATCCTAAGGGTGTACTCAGTATATCTGCAAATTCACGAGTTATGCGTGACTCCGCTCTCGCAGCCCACGCATAGCGCTAATGCACTTGCATCACTTAAGTAATGCTTTATGCCTAAGCGACTGAATATACAGCGTTTAATTGTTTTACTCGACTCGATGGCATTAGACATCCGAGCGCGGTGGCTTTGATATTGAGCTGCTAGAACGTACATTTAAGCCAATAGAATTGACTATGCAGTCGTGGCTTTGCTTAGTTGCGTTACGTAAAATACGTCCAGAATGGCAGCATGGATGTCACTCAGAGTGCATCGCTAAATCGACAATAGGCGACAGATTATATCTCATCTGCCGCCTAATATTACCTCACCTTGAGTAATTTTTATCTTAGCGACTTATCTACCGCTATGTTTCATATAAATGTTATCAATTAGTTAGCATGATTGAGGGCGTCTGTGGCGTGGTGATGCTAACCGAATATGTCTCCAATTTTGCAGCATAGCGCCTAGACTCTTGAAGCTCAGTAGCCAATCCAGCAACGCGTTGGGATATCTTGGTGAAGAGTAACGTTACCTTCAACCGGCTCCCATTAAATCACTTCAACCTCGACTCTGTTGCGACCTTTATCCTTAGCGCGATAGAGGCAAACATCGGCGCGGCGTAATACGTCGGCCATCTTAAACCCCGAGATCTTATCTAATGGCAAAAACACGCTGCCAATACTGATCGTCACCACAGCCAAGGGAGATACTTGATGGGGAATATTGAGTTGCTCAACGAGATAACACAGTTGCGTAGCAATAGCCGTTAACTGTGCTGGCGTGACCTGCTCGACGACCAAAGCAAACTCTTCACCACCAATGCGAGCCAATAGAGCATTGTGCGGCAGGATATCGCACTGTGCTAAGGCATCTGCCACTCGCTTGAGCACAGTATCGCCTTCAAGATGACCATAAGTGTCGTTGTAGGATTTGAAATAATCGATATCTAACATTAACAATCCCGCTGGAGTGTTAGCTTGTAGCACAGTAGCTAATCTTTCAGTAAAGGGTCGTCTATTAGCTAAGCCAGTTAATTCATCGGTTTCAGCCATCACCTTTAATTGGCTATTCGCGGCAACCAGCGCTTGTTGTAGCACTATCATCTGACGCTCTTTCTGTTCGCGTAGCAGTAACTCGTTCAATGCGGAGGCGAATTGGGTCAGCATATTCTTTTTCTGGGCGTTCCAATTTAATGGCCGCGACACAGTCGACAGCGAGAGCAATCCCAATAACTCCCCAGCATTTTTAATCGCAAAGGCGGCAATCGAACATATCCCCACGGATTTCATTACCTCATATTCCTGTGGTGAAAAAGCCTTTAACGCCTCAAGATCCTCAATCACTAAGGTCGATTCCGTCTCGAATTTTTTAGCCAGTTGAGCAATATTATCTACCGAAATCACTTGGACCTTATTTGCGTGTAAGTCACTGGTCCAAAAGCTGCGGTAATAGGCATGCTGCTGATTGAATTCGAGAAGACTCACCCTTTCAACATCAAATAACTGACCTATTTTGTGGCATACCTCAGTTAAGGTTTTATCCACATTGCAGGTATCTATGCTCAAAAATTGCAACGAAATCTCAGCCAACAATTGATTCGACTGCGACTGCCAATCTAATTCTTTAGTTCGTTCTTTGACTAAGTCAGACAATAAATGCTGCTGTTGTTGCAGTGCACGTTGCTGACGTTTATTGATGGCTAAATCATTACGTATCCTTTGATACATATCCTTAAGTGACAATGCCACATGGGCTATTTCATCGGGTCTTGCGGTTACCGTCTCGGGCACAGATAACTTTTTTAACGAGTTAAGATTGATTTTATTAGTGAAATCTTCCAATGCCGACAATCTATCTGTCACCATGAGTCGCACTAAGGTCAAAATCAAATAAATCATCAATAGGGTCTTTAACCCATTACCGAGCACGATAAAAATCAACTGCCGCCACAGCTCGTAGTAAAGCCGATTGGTATCTAACCCTACGGTCAAAGTCGCTATCGACTGCTCTTGATAGGTCACAGGATAGTGAAATAGAGTTTGCGACTCATCATCGGTTAACAAAGGTTTACCCAGATGCATAGTGACGCCATCGATACTGTCTAAATGTACACTCGACACTAATGGCATCATCCCCAGTCCAGAGAGCAAATCCGATAACAAGCTACGGTCGACGTCCCACAGTGACTTCGCCACGCTTGGCAAAATAGATTCTGAATACTCGCGGATATCCGAAGTCGCATTATCGATACTATCCTGATAGTTCCAAATCAACTGTACCAGCATAGTTAACACAGCAAAAAACGAGCTCACCCCAATAATAATCAGCGTCATCTTGTGGCTAATAGAATGATTACGATGCTTCATGTACACCTGTTATTACGCCTTGAGGGGCAACTTATTCAAAATCTGAGACTGGAAAATCTGTGGCCAATCTCGAGCAACTAACATTTGATAAAATGCCGAATCTGGTTGCAAAACACCGAACAAGGCAACATTGTCATAGGGGAGATATTTTTTATGCTGCTGATAATATTGCAATTCAACCAAACCTAAAGCGCCAACCAAAAAATGCCCGCCACCAATAACACTCACAGAGTGCTGGCGACAAAGCTGTAAAATCTCAGGTGAAGTATTGATCGTACCGACAAATACATCTTTACCAGACACCAAACCTTTTTCCTTCAATGCTTTAAGCACCCCAATCGCCATACGATCACTGGCGGTCCAAATCACATTCAGATCAGGATAACGATTCAGCAGGGTTAACGCTTGCCCATAAGCCACTGCCTCACTCCATTGGCCATAAACCGTTTGAGTCAGAGTGGCATTGGACTGCATAAAGAAATAGTCGCTGGCGCCTTGGGTACGTAACACTGACGCAGGCGTCGATTTATCGCCCGAAATCAACAGAACTTTAGCCGCCTTTCCCTCTAAGTCGTCCATTAAGGCCTTAGCGGTCGCCGAACCAATAGCGTAATTATCGGGAATAATGGCGGGTAACAGATATTCTTGCCAATGAGGATCTTGCAGCAAGGCATCACGCTCGCCAGGGGAAATATCATTTAAAATCAATTGCACATAGACAGGGTGAGGATAAAGCGCCTGCAGCATTTTTATCGCGGATTGTTTTTCATTAACCAGAATAACGTAATTAGGTAACGCCTTTGCAGAAGCTAACAACTCATCGAGTTGGGTGATCATCTTGAAGTGATTGCGATCGGAATGAATGATATCGAGTTTAATATCGAGTGTCGTCGATGCCGCCAACATCAATTGGTCGACATCTCCCCAAAAACTGTCATCGACAGCCCCAGGATTAAAGAAAACCACATCGAGTTTTGCCCATGCTGCCCCACCAAAACCCGCAGTACAGATAAACACACACGCTAACATCCACGAACGCATAGGCGAGTTCTCCTCGACCATGTTCCCTCAAATGTCATCCTTCACAAGAGGTCACTTTATTATTATCGATTCACAACCTTGTTACCGCATCGCCGCCCAAAATGTTGCTAAAATCGGCAGCAGATGTTTCGATTAAACCACAAAATGATACAAAGTATACTTTATATGCTGACTATTTATTCAGACACCCTGTCGGTATAGGGGGTTCGAGTTGCTCAGTAGCAGAATGTTTATGGGGATGTAAGTGGCGGCCTTATGGTCAGTCTTGCAACCTAACCACGGAGAAAATGACGGGGACTTAAAAGGAATACAAGTTAGAACTCAGACGTTAATGCGGCCTAACGGCCGAGGTGAATGAATATCGTGAGGAGAACCATGATTTTCATTGGAGGGTAAACCAAATGAGACTGCTCAACGATGCCCTCATATAATGGCATAGGTTGACCAATATACATTAACCGATTGAAATAATTAAATATAACTATCAATCACTTAATCTATTCAGTCGTAATCATTTCTCCCAGAATCAATCCTTTATAACTCATATTCATTCAAAGGCACTAAATTGTGCTTGCGACTCTTCTTCTAATCCGTCGCAACATACACCTTCAATCGTCTCGGTGTACTCCAATTGCTGTGTAGCCCGCATCGCCAACCTTTCGATGAACTAATAATCATATATGCAGTAAATGCGATCGAATTTGCCTAATGCTAAATCCGCTTGATGGATAATAAAATTCAACTGCATCGAGTGCTCACTATAGACGACTTTGAACAGCACCAGATAATCTTCGGCATTGCCGCCTAACTCAGCCGCGGCGCGGAGTTCGGGTGCTTCATAGCGACTATCGCCATGGCCATTAATGCTGGCGATACCATTGTAATACGGCAGCGGCTGCTCGGGGACCAGCAATGCCTGCAAGTTGGATGACTGCCAGTCGGTATTAGCCCATTGCGATTGAGTGAGAATCTGACCAGGGATAAACCCGTGCTCATTCAATTGTATCAGCTCATAGCCCTTGAGCTGATCTTGCCACTCTGGTGCCAATTCATCATCCACAACCGCTAGGGCCTCCAGCACCATAGCTTGTTGCGGTTCTGGTAGCGCTTGTAAACGTGCCTTGGCTAACTTTACTAAATGCGGGTTGTCACTATTAATCATGTCAGGGGCTATCATCTTAATGCTGGCAATTCCCTGAAGTTGATAAGCCTCTTCATACTCATAGTTTGCACATACCGCATCGTCGAACTTAGGTTCGGCAATCGCTTTTCCAGAGTTCAGTTGCTGATCCTCAGCGACATAATAGACATGGCCGCGAAGCATTTCCGAGAATCGCCAGCGCTCCAAAAAGAACAACAATCGCCCTTCTCGAGGCAAATAAGATTGAAACGCCTTCAGGTCGCTGCAGTTGAGCTGTGCGATAAATTGCATGGGCACACGGAAGGCTTGCGCCGCCTCGTCCCAATCCCAATTATGCTCCTCATCAGTCTCCCAATCGTCCTGCCAGTCCTCCCGCCAATGCTCATTAATAAACTCGCGGGTATGGCCAAAACTCTCAACATAGCCATCAAGCATCTCCTCCCTTCCGACCAGAGTGACGGGGTAATCCATTCCCACAGGCAAATCCGGCAATCCACCCATCCGGCTGTTACCTAACTGAGCATAATCTTCGATTGCACAGGGATAGAGATCGACACTATTGCGAATAAATGCCGAAAGCGTATGGGCAAGATGTGGGTCTTTAAACTGCGCCAGCTTTTGCTCTAACAACTGCCGACGAATGGGGGAATTTTCTGCTAAAAATATATCCATATTTACCTCACGACTCCAATGTTTGTTTTTTATCATTTCTATCAACTATTTGCCATCTTCAAATAAGGCAAATTGCCAAGCCTATCACACGATTAGCAAAGCCAGAGTCAACGGCTTGCTAATGAGAAGGGCAACGACCTAGGCGATAGGAAACCCCTCCCATTAATTACTGCTACACTCAAATTCAGCGAAAAAGATCAACAAAAGGATTTGTTTATGGCGATTGCCTGTGTCAATACCCGAGCCAGTTGTGGGGTCGAAGCTCCACAAGTCACAGTTGAAGTGCATCTGAGTAACGGCTTACCAGCATTTAATCTAGTGGGATTACCCGAAGCGTCGGTAAAAGAAGCCCGCGAGCGGGTGCGCAGCGCGCTGATCAATGCAGGATTCGAATGTCCGATGCGGCGGATAACCGTTAACCTCGCGCCAGCAGATTTACCTAAACAAGGTGGCCGCTACGACTTACCCATAGCCGTAGGCATATTGGCCGCCTCGGAACAAATCCCAGCTAATAGTTTAAAAAATCTTGAGTTTGTCGGCGAGCTGGCACTGTCAGGGCACATACGTTACTGCCAAGGGTTATTGCCCGCGATTATCGCGGCGAAGCGCCAAGACCATACCTTGGTCTTACCGCTAGATAACCGCCACGATGCAGAGCTAGTCGGCTATCCCAATGTGTTATTTGGTTCACATCTGCAAAGTCTAGCCGCGTATTTACAAGGGCAAAACCAACTGCCCACACTGGCGCCACAGTTAGAATGGGTAAGCCAAGAGACACCCGAGTCCCATACTTGCCTGAGCGATGTGATTGGCCAATATCAGGCCAAGCAAGCACTCGAAATTGCCGCTGCGGGTAACCACAACCTCTTGATGCTAGGCCCGCCGGGTACTGGCAAGACCATGCTTGCCAGCCGCATGATGGCACTATTGCCTGCACTCAATTATGAGGAAGCGTTAGAAGTGGCGGCAATTCATTCCGTTGCTGGACTCGACATTAAACCGCAGCATTTTTTACAGCGACCATTTAGGGCGCCGCACCACACGAGTTCTTCGATTTCCCTCGTGGGTGGTGGCAGTATCCCAAAACCAGGGGAGATCTCCCTCGCCCATCGCGGTGTATTATTCTTGGATGAAGTGGCTGAATTTCCTCGTAAAGTCTTAGATTGCCTGCGCGAACCGATGGAAACCGGCGAAGTGGTGATTTCCCGCGCCGCCGCTAAGCTGACATTTTTGAGTCGATTCCAATTAATCGCAGCGATGAATCCTAGCCCTAGTGGCGACTTGGATAGCCATCATAGATCCAGCCCTGAACAAATCCAACGTTACCTTTCGCGGCTTTCAGGTCCGTTTCTCGATCGTTTCGACTTGACCATAGAAGTGCCCAAACTTCCCGCGGGCACTTTGACTCAAGCCGCGCCGCAGACAGAAACCAGCCAAGATATCGCCAAACGAGTGAAGCTAGCACGTGAGCTACAACTCGCCCGTGCTGGTGTGCTCAATAGCGAACTTACAGGGAAACAATTGAAACGCTTCAGCGGGCTCAGTGATGCTGATTTAGTGTTTTTGGAGCAAAGCGTGGTGAAGCTTGGCCTTTCGGTTCGCAGTTTTCATCGTATACAAAGAGTCGCCCGCACTATCGCCGATCTTGAACAAGCCACTAATACCGAACGCCGCCATCTTGCCCAAGCACTGGGTTATCGTGCTATGGATAGGTTGCTGGCACGACTATCCCAGCAATATTGAGTCAGCCGCTTTACAGTGAAGATGAACAAATGCACCGACCAGCAGTGCCTAAGATTGAGCCAAACGCCTACACCGAGTAACATAGGCCTCCAATTTTTGTCAGGGGGCTCGGATGGGAATGCTGTTTTCACAGATAAAAGGCTGTATTGCATTTTTAGGTTACGTTATAAATACCGTCTTTTGGACTATCCCAATCGTGTTAATCAGTTTTATAAAACTGATACCTATCAGTCCATTAAGGACTGCGACTAGCCATGTACTCGATTTTTGTGCCAGCGCTTGGATCAGTGTTAATGGCGTAATTGAACGCTGCTTACATCCCGTTAAGATTGAACTGAGTGGTGACACCGACTTTTCCACTAAAGAGTGGTACATGGTGATTGCCAACCACCAGTCTTGGGTCGATATCCTGATCCTGCAGCGGATTTTTAACCGAAAAATCCCTTTCTTAAAGTTTTTCCTCAAGCAAGAGCTGATTTTTGTGCCCGTATTAGGCCTAGCTTGGTGGGCACTCGATTTTCCTTTTATGCGTCGTTATAGCACAGCACAGTTGCGTAAGAACCCTAAATTAAAGGGCAAAGACATTGAAATTACACGTAAAGCCTGTGCTAAGTTTAAGGCTAAGCCTGTGAGTGTGATGAACTTTGTCGAAGGCACGCGCTTCAGCAAGGCTAAGCATCAAAAACAAAACTCACAGTTCCAACATTTGCTAAAACCTAAAGCGGGCGGTATGGCCTTCGCGCTATCAGCCATGGGTGAACAGATCCACAAGCTAGTCGATGTCTCCATTTACTACCCAGACGCAGTACCGAGCTATTGGGACTACCTGACAGGCAAGTTGCCAAGCGTTAAAGTACACATCAAGGTCTCCGATATTGATCCTGCAATGCGCGGCGATTATATGAATGACCGCGATTTTAAAATTGGCTTCCAAGAACAACTGAATCAACTCTGGCTCACTAAGGATCAAGTGTTAAGCCAACTCGCTAGCCAAGCGAATAAAGAATAAAGGTAACGCCACTATGTTGAATTTCCTGCCTGGTTCAGTGTTGTTTATGCTGAGCTTAAGCTTGCTGATCATTAATACCGCCGTTTGGGGCTCGCTTATCAGCATTGGCGGATTAGTGAAACTTGTGATGCCAGCACAAGGTGCGCGCAATGCGGTGACTGCGGTCATGAACCGTTTTATGTGGGCTTGGGCCTGCTGCAACGGTGGCATCTTGTATTTGATCGCTAAAATTGAGTGGGATGTCAAAGGGCTCGAAGGACTCGATAAAAACAGCTGGTATTTGCTGATCAGTAACCACCTCAGTGGATTCGATATCGCCGCGCAAACTTACGTGTTACGTAACCACATCCCTATGCTGAAGTTCTTCCTCAAAAAAGAACTCGCCTATGTGCCGATTATGGGACTAGGTTGTTGGGCGCTGGATATGCCTTTCATGAACAGAACCAGCCCAGCAAAACTTAAAAAGAATCCAAAGCTTAAGGGCAAAGATTTAGCGACCACACGCCGCGCCTGTGCCAAGTTTAGCAATATGCCCACCTCAATCATTAACTATGTTGAAGGCAGCCGTTTTACCCAAGATAAACATCAGCGCCAAAACTCGCCTTATCAACATTTGTTACGTCCTAAAGCGGGTGGTATCGCCTTTACCTTATCAGCCATGGGCGAACAATTTACTAACCTGCTGGATATGACAATCGTCTACCCAGATGCGCCTGAAGATATTCTGTTTGGGGTGATGAATGGTAAGGTCAGTAAGATTATTGTGCGAATTAACGCCCTGCCCGTGCCTCAGGTAGATGCGGCACGTTATTTCTCTGAGTCTGAGTACCGCGTCGAATTCCAACGCTGGTTAAACCAAGTGTGGGCGGAAAAAGATCAACAAATTCATGCTTTACTCCAAACACATCAAAGTGTGAACAATAAGGCCACCAGCCCCAATCACACTCAAGCAAGCTAGCTCGTCTCTAGCTTTGCTCTAGTTCAGCAACGCATGCCGCTGCAGCGGATAACTCCAATTCATTGAATACGGTTATTCCTGCGGCACTAAGTTTTTCAGCCGTTAATCCTTGTCCCGCAATTAACTGTTTTACAAATTGACCATCGTAAATCTGCCTATTACCACAGGATGGACTGCGGGCTTTTAAAATCGCCACTTTAATCCCGTGTTGCTGCGCCAGCTTAAGCGCGAGATCGGCTCCCAGACTAAAAGCGTGGGTCACATCCTCACCTTGGGCAGTTAAGATGCGCTGTCCAATCCGCTCCGCTGGCGGTCTAGGTGTAGGCAAACCGCCTGCACATTCGGGACAAATCGCCACAATCCGCCCTTGCTCGAGCCACGTTTGCACCAGCTCGCTCTCCATCAAGTTATGGCCACCGTCGTAGCGCACCGCTTGTCCGAGTAAACAACTACTCACTAACACTTTTTCCACTGTCATCCCCAAATGTCTCATTCCGCCCATAGCATAACGTGAAGGATAAACATGCCAAATGCATTTGGATGATTTTCCCCAAAACCATCAACATCCGCAACAAGGTTGGAAGGTTAAAACCACTCCATTGTTGACAATTTAATATTTAAATATTCATAACATAAAATATTAATAACGAGATAATTAAAATAAAATGATAAAAATCAATAATTAAAATAGAAATTCATTGAAATATAGACTTACGTCTAAGTAAACACATTGTTGACAATCCACCAAGGGAGGGCTATTTTTTACCCATTGTCGACAATCCTATTAATAGTGATGCGTTCTATGTTGAAGCAAGACACGACGTTCATTTCTGATGACACTCAAGTTCCCCACCTGCACAAGGTCAAATCGACCTCGGCAGATAAGACGTCGACCACATTAGCCGATCAAATTTTGGTGCAGATCCAAACCAGCATCATCAAGGGCGAACTGCCTGCAGGCAGCAAGATTAACGAGCAAGCACTGGCCGAAAAATACGGCATCAGCCGCGGCCCGACCCGCGAAGCACTGCAAACCTTAGAAAGACAACGTTTAGTGGTGCGTGCGCCCCATGTTGGTGCCCGCGTCGCCCAGCTAACAGTGAGTGAACTTAACGATTTATATCAACTACGTAGCGTGCTTGAAGGCATGGCCTGCGAACTCGCCGCCAGCCGTATTACCCCAGAACAATTAGCCAAGCTAGAAGATCTGCTCGCAACGCAAGAAGCGGCGCTCGCCAAGGGCGATACTTACTTCCAAGAGGAAGGCGATGTCGACTTCCACTACCAAATTATTCAAGCCAGCGGTAACAAGCATCTGCAGGAAACCTTAGTCGGTGGTCTGTATCACTTGCTACGTATGTATCGCTACCAGTGCACTAATAAAAATCGCCCCGTGAAAGCGATTGCCGAACACAGACGCATAGTCGAAGCCATTGCCCAGCGCGATGGTGAGTTGGCCAGTTTGCTGATGCGCCGCCATATCGAACAGGGGCGTAAAAATACCGAATTACGCTTAATTGAATTGCAAGCCAATGCAGCCGCAAAAGAAACCTTAGCCAACATTAGCTAAGTTCTTACGGCTCACGATGCCCACTTCCCATAAAATGGAAAAGGATAAAACCATGACCCAAAGCGCAGGATTACGTTTTCGCCAAGCTCTTGCTAAGGCCAAACCGTTACAAATCGTTGGCACCACCAATGCCTATTTTGCCTTAATGGCAGAACAAACAGGCTTCCAAGCCTTGTATCTTTCGGGCGCTGGCGTTGCCAATGCTTCCTACGGTTTGCCTGACTTGGGCATGACCTCAATGAATGACGTGCTGATTGATGCCGGCCGCATCACCTCTGCCACGCAGGTGCCTTTATTGGTCGATATCGATACTGGCTGGGGCGGCGCATTCAACATTGCTCGTACCATTAAAGAATTCGAAAAAATCGGCGTAGCCGCTGTGCACATGGAAGACCAAGTGTCGCAAAAGCGTTGCGGCCATAGACCCAACAAAGCGGTCGTAAGTATTGAAGAAATGGTCGATCGCATTAAAGCGGCCGTCGATGCCCGTACCGATCCTAACTTTGTGATCATGGCACGTACCGATGCCGTCGCCGTGGAAGGTTTAGAAGCGGGTATTGAACGCGCGCAAGCGTATATCGCCGCCGGTGCCGACATGATCTTCGCCGAAGCCTTAACAGAACTAGACCAATATCGTCACTTCAAGGCTCAAGTTAAAGCACCGATTTTGGCGAACATGACTGAATTTGGTCAAACCCAATTGTTCAATAAAGAAGAACTCGCCGAGGCGGGTGCCGACATGGTGCTCTACCCACTCGGTACTTTCCGTGCAGCCAACCAAGCCGCATTGAACGTCATGCAAGCGCTGATGAATGATGGTCATCAACGCAACGTGCTAGACACTATGCAGACCCGTAAAGACTTGTATAAATACTTGGGCTACCACGCCTTTGAAGACAAGTTAGATCAACTGTTCAGCCAAGATAAATAACCGAAAAGCTGCAACCCTATAGGGTTTGGCGTTAATGCAGATTTAACGTTAAACACGTTACATAAAAAGTGCAGCCTTAACCAATAAATGTCGGCGAATGAACACTCAAAATAAGTGCATTCATCCACCAGCAATAATCATACAGAGTTAACGGAAGGGAAGGATTATGTCAGAAGCTAAAAAACTAAGCGGTGCAGGATTACGTGGCCAGAGCGCAGGCGAAACCGCATTGAGCACAGTGGGCGTGTCAGGCTCGGGCCTAACGTACCGCGGTTATGATGTGAAAGATCTCGGTGAAAATGCCACCTTCGAAGAAGTCGCCTACCTTATTCTTTACGGCGAGCTGCCCACTCAAGCCCAACTTGATGCCTACAAAAACAAACTCAAAGGCCTTCGCGGTCTGCCACAAGCATTAAAAGAAGTATTAGAGCGCATTCCTGCTGAAACTCATCCTATGGATGTGATGCGTACTGGCTGCTCTATGCTAGGTAACTTAGAAGCCGAGCACAGCTTTAGCGAACAGAGTGAAATCACCGACCGTTTACTCGCCGCATTCCCATCGATCATCTGTTACTGGTATCGCTTTAGCCACGATGGCGTGCGTATCGATACTGAAACCGATGACGATCAAATTGGCGCACACTTCCTCCACTTATTACATGGCAAAGCGCCGTCGGCACTGCATGCTAAAGTGATGGACGTATCGTTAATTCTTTATGCAGAACATGAATTTAACGCATCAACCTTTACCGCTCGCGTCTGTGCTTCCACCCTGTCAGATATGCATTCATGCGTCACTGGGGCGATTGGTTCACTGCGCGGTCCGCTGCATGGCGGCGCGAACGAAGCGGCGATGGAACTGATCCAAGACATGAAAGATGAAGCCGATGCGCGCGACATCTTAATGGGCAAACTCGAGCGTAAAGATAAGATCATGGGCTTCGGTCACGCGATTTACCGCGACAGTGATCCACGTAACGCCATCATCAAAGAATGGTCAGAAAAACTGGCGGCGGCCAACGGTGACGACCGCCTATATCGAGTATCAGTTGCCTGCGAAGCCCTGATGTGGGAACAGAAAAAACTCTTCTGTAATGCAGATTTTTTCCACGCCAGCGCTTACCACTACATGGATATTCCGACTAAGTTGTTTACGCCAATCTTCGTGTGTTCACGCGTCACTGGCTGGGCGGCGCACGTGATGGAGCAACGCTCTAACAACCGCATCATCCGCCCGAGTGCCGATTATGTGGGCGTTGCGCCGCGCAAAGTGGTACCGATTGCCAACCGTTAAGCAAAATTGACCACACTTGGCGCGAGATTTCACTCAATGTAAGTCTTGCGCCAACTTCATTTTCCGAAATGGATGATGTTATGAGCACTGCTATGAATACCCAATATCGCAAGCCCTTACCCGGCACTCAACTCGATTACTTCGATACCCGCGAAGCCGTAGAAGCCATTCAAGCTGGCTCGTATGCCAAGCTGCCTTACACCTCGCGCGTTTTAGCTGAAAACTTAGTCCGTCGCTGCGATCCGGCCGTTTTGACCGACTCGCTAAAACAGATTATCGAATCTAAGCAAGAACTGGATTTCCCTTGGTTTCCTGCCCGCGTGGTGTGCCATGATATTTTGGGGCAAACCGCTTTAGTTGACCTTGCAGGTCTGCGTGACGCTATTGCCGCTAAAGGTGGCGATCCCGCCAAAGTGAACCCAGTTGTGCCAACCCAGCTGATTGTGGATCACTCACTCGCTGTCGAATTTGGTGGTTTTGATAAAGACGCCTTTGCCAAAAACCGCGCCATCGAAGACAGACGCAACGAAGACAGATTCCACTTTATTGATTGGACGCAAAAAGCCTTTAAAAACATTGATGTTATCCCTCAGGGTAACGGCATCATGCATCAAATTAACTTAGAGCGTATGTCCCCTGTGGTGCATTCACGCAATGGCGTGGCCTTCCCAGATACCTTAGTTGGCACCGACAGCCACACGCCGCACGTTGATGCGCTCGGCGTTATCGCCATAGGTGTCGGCGGCTTAGAAGCCGAAAGCGTGATGCTAGGGCGCGCATCCTATATGCGTCTACCGGACATTATCGGTGTAGAGCTCACGGGCAGACCACAGCCCGGCATTACGGCTACCGATATCGTATTGGCCTTGACCGAATTTTTACGCGCACAAAAAGTCGTCTCCTCTTACTTAGAGTTCTTCGGTGAAGGCGCAGCGGCACTGACATTAGGCGATCGCGCCACGATTTCGAACATGACACCTGAATTTGGCGCTACTGCGGCCATGTTCTACATCGACCAGCAAACCTTAGATTATTTGACCTTAACTGGCCGCGAAGCCGAGCAAGTTAAGCTGGTTGAAACCTATGCCAAAACCGCAGGTTTGTGGGCCGACAGCTTGACCGAAGTACACTATCCACGCGTACTGCATTTTGATTTATCTTCGGTGGTGCGCACCATTGCAGGGCCATCAAACCCACATGCGCGGGTGCCAACATCAGAATTGGCTGAGCGCGGAATTAGCGGCGTAGTCGAAAACGAGCCAGGCTTAATGCCCGATGGTGCTGTGATTATTGCGGCGATTACCAGCTGCACTAATACCAGTAACCCACGCAACGTGATTGCCGCAGGTCTCATTGCCCGCAACGCCAACGCTAAAGGCTTAAGCCGCAAACCTTGGGTCAAAACCTCACTCGCCCCCGGCTCAAAAGCGGTGCAGTTGTATTTGGAAGAAGCCAAGCTATTGCCTGAACTTGAACAACTCGGTTTTGGGATTGTTGGGTTTGCCTGTACGACGTGTAACGGTATGAGCGGCGCGCTGGATCCTGTGATTCAAAAAGAAGTGATCGACCGCGACTTGTACGCCACCGCTGTATTATCGGGTAACCGTAACTTCGATGGCCGTATTCATCCCTATGCTAAACAAGCTTTCTTAGCATCGCCGCCATTGGTCGTCGCCTACGCGATTGCAGGCACCATACGTTTCGATATCGAAAAGGATGTGCTGGGACTAGATAAAGACGGTAAGCCAGTAAAACTTATCGACATTTGGCCATCGGATGAAGAAATCGATGCCGTGATTGCGACAAGTGTTAAACCTGAGCAGTTCCGTAAAGTGTACGAGCCCATGTTCGATTTAGCCGTCGATTATGGCGAAAAAATCAGCCCGCTGTACGATTGGCGTCCGCAATCTACTTATATTCGTCGCCCACCTTACTGGGAAGGCGCATTGGCGGGTGAACGCGCACTCAAGGGTATGCGACCACTGGCGGTGCTGGGTGACAACATCACCACAGACCATTTATCGCCCTCTAACGCCATTATGATGGACAGCGCCGCGGGCGAATATCTGCACAAAATGGGCTTGCCGGAGGAAGACTTTAACTCCTACGCCACCCACAGGGGCGATCACTTAACCGCCCAACGTGCGACCTTTGCCAACCCTAAACTTAAAAACGAGATGGCAATCGTTGACGGTAAAGTGCAACAAGGTTCACTGACGCGTATCGAGCCAGAAGGTCAAGTGACCCGTATGTGGGAAGCGATTGAAACCTATATGGAACGTAAGCAGCCGCTGATCATCATAGCGGGCGCAGATTACGGCCAAGGTTCGTCCCGCGACTGGGCAGCCAAAGGCGTGCGTTTAGCGGGTGTAGAGGCCATAGTTGCCGAAGGTTTCGAGCGTATTCATCGCACTAACTTAGTCGGTATGGGCGTGTTGCCGCTGGAATTTAAAGCTGGTGACAACCGCGCCACCTACGGTATAGACGGCACAGAAGTGTTCGATGTCCTAGGCACGCCAGCGCCAAGAGCGGACTTAACTGTCGTTATCACCCGTAAAAACGGTGAGCGCATCGAAGTGCCAGTGACGTGTCGTCTCGATACCGCCGAAGAAGTGTCTATCTACGAGGCTGGCGGCGTATTGCAGCGTTTTGCTCAGGACTTTCTTGAGTCAAATCAGGCTTGAGTCGAGATTTGAATCGACGCCCGTGTCTGGTTAGAGACGACTCTTAAATATCAGCTAGCGAAACCGAGCGCCAGCGACTTCACCATTAAGTTACTGACGCTCATTTGGACTCCATTGGGAGTCCTTTTGGAGTTAATGAATGAATGCTTCAACAATCCACGCGCCACAAATCAAAGTCGCCGCGACTTATATGCGCGGCGGCACCAGCAAGGGCGTGTTTTTCCGTCTGCAGGATTTACCTAAAGCTGCACAAGTTGCCGGCCCCGCCCGTGATGCCCTACTGCTGCGAGTGATAGGCAGCCCAGATGCTTACGGTAAACAAATTGATGGCATGGGCGGAGCCACCTCGAGCACCAGCAAAACTGTAATCCTCTCCCCTAGCACCCAAACCGATCACGATGTCGATTACCTCTTCGGCCAAGTGGCGATCGATAAACCTTTTGTCGATTGGAGCGGTAACTGTGGCAACTTGACCGCCGCTGTCGGTGCCTTTGCCATCAGCAATGGCCTAATTGATACGGCCCGCATTCCACACAATGGCGTCTGCACAGTCCGAATTTGGCAAGCCAATATAGGCAAAACTATTATCGCCCATGTGCCAATCACCCAGGGTGAAGTGCAAGAAACTGGTGATTTTGAGCTCGATGGTGTGACCTTTCCTGCCGCCGAAGTGCAAATCGAATTTATGAACCCAGCTGCGGACGAAGATGGCGGCGGTGGTAGCATGTTCCCTACGGGTAATGTTGTCGATGTGCTAGAAGTGCCTGGCATTGGCAGCTTTAACGCTACTATGATCAACGCGGGCATTCCCACCATTTTTATCAACGCAGAAGACTTAGGCTACACGGGCACAGAGCTACAAGATGATATTAATAGTGACAATGCCGCCCTGGCCAAATTTGAAACCATTCGCGCCTATGGCGCCGTGCGTATGGGCTTGATTTCACATATTGATGAAGCTGTTGCACGCCAACATACGCCTAAGATCGCCTTTGTCGCTAAGCCTAAAGCCTATGTGTCATCGAGCGGTAAAACCGTCAATGCAGATGAAATTGACCTACTGGTACGCGCCTTGTCTATGGGCAAACTGCACCACGCTATGATGGGTACGGCTGCCGTTGCGATTGGTACGGCGGCGGCAATTCCCGGCACTTTAGTCAACTTAGCCGCAGGCGGAGACACTAAGGATAAAATAGATGCGGTACGTTTCGGTCATCCATCAGGCACCTTGCGCGTTGGCGCTGAGGCGTCAATGGTCAACGGTGAATGGACAGTTGTTAAAGCCATTATGAGCCGCAGCGCCCGGGTACTAATGGAAGGTTTTGTGCGGGTGCCCGCTGCGTAATTTTATCTAAGTAAACAGTTCAACCAAAGACCTTGCTTCTCCCCCTTCCGGCAAGGTCTTTTTTCTATTCTCGCCCATCATTTTAATCTGCTTCGCCCGTATTTGTCTTAGCATGATATGTTGACATACCTGAAACAATGCTAAGATCCTTTAGCAAAAACGCCAGATTACAAACTCGTCATAAAAAGAATATTGGCAGTAAAACGGTACAGTTAATATATTGCATGATCTATTACAGAATCGTGCCCATCGATTTTGGTTATTTTTAAACCAAGTCAGCAATTTAAGTCGCATTTTTACAGCAAAATGGCATGTAAGGTCTAGGCTAAGAACTAAACTAAATAGAAACCTAATCAGGATGGGTCCGTTTTTGGTAGGGGAAAATTTGAGTCAACTAATCCACAAGCTAATGCTAAGTACGCTTTTTATCCTAAGTTTGTGGGGGATCTCGTGCAATGGATTAGCTCAACCATTGAGCGCGGCTTCTACACAGCTCAAATTTGAACATATTCGCAGTGAAGATGGCCTTACCCAAAATACGATTACTAGCCTGTTTATGGACAATGCAGGTATGTTATGGATTGGCACTCAAGATGGTTTGCATGCTTATAACGGTCACAGCTTCAATATTTTCCCCCATTCACCCAATGATCCGAGGAGTATTTCTGAGAGCTATGTCTCTGACATTATTCAAGACTCAGAAGGTAATATCTGGGTTTCGACTTTCAGCCAAGGGGTAAATCGACTCGATTTGAGCACAGGGACCTTTGAACACTTTGGCCAAGAACAAGGGCTTACCGATCCACGCACAACCAAACTCAGCGTTGTAGGCAATACACTCTGGATTGGTACTAAAGCAGGACTATTTTCCCTATCGACCAAAACCAAACGCATTACCCAAGTGAACTTAGGTAATAGTGTTCAACCCCACATCACCAGCTTAGCCAATGTTGAAGACACTTATCTGCTGGCAGGAACACAAGATAGCGGCACCTTTGCTGTCAGTGCCAATACTATCACTCGCTTAAATGTCCCGCAGAATCTCACTGCACATCAAATTAGGGCACATTCCGCTAATGCGATCACTTTAGCTCTGGGAGAGCAATTATGGCATTACAACTTGGCCTCACAACAGGGCGAAATACTCTGGCAGACAGACGATAATGTGCCTTACATTAAAGATTTTATCCAAACTGAGCAGGGTGACTTTTGGGTTGTTGGGCCAGAAGCCGGTCTTATTCAACTCGAGAGAAACGATAAGGCATTTACTGCGACCTACCACAGGTATGATCCTAAGCGTACCAACAGTATTAGTGAAAATAACATACTGAGCTTACTGCAAGATCCCTTTGGCAATTTATGGTTAGGTGCCAGTTATTCTGGTCTAGATAAAATTAATACCCGTCGTCAGTATTTTCAGCATATTTACGAATCCACCCCTAACCTGTCGCAACAAAGTAACAACATTCGCACCTTGTTCCGCAGCCAAGATAATGCGCTATGGATAGGCACCGAAGGTGCTGGGCTTAAACGCATGTTGGCCAATGGAAAATATGAACACTACACGGAGCTCTTTGCTAACGCCTTAGGGATGCATCAACGCAACTTGAATCTTATCCTACGAGATATAGACCAAGACAAAAATGGCGTGCTTTGGTTTGCCACTAACTATGGGCTAGGTCGACTGGCGCTAGATGGCCACTTCCAGTTACTCAAGGTGACAGAACGCACTGATCAAGGCTCAGAAACCAATTATATCCGTAGTTTAGATATTGATGAGCAAGGTCGCCTCTGGGTGGCAACAACCAATGCCCTCTACCGTAAGGCGATAGATACCGATGAATTTACTTTTATCTCATTGGCACATATTGATAATTTCTATCCGGCACAAAACCAGTTTTTAATCCTCAGAACACACAAAGATACGCTATGGATAGGTACTCTCGATGGCCTGCTTAAGCTGGATATGAAAACAGGCTTAGGCAAATCCTACTTCCATCAATCCTCAGACAAAAACAGCCTGATCAACAACCGTGTCCGCGATATTTTAGTCACAAAGTCGGGCGAGGTATGGTTTGCCACCCATGGTGGGATCAGCAAGCTACCGTCCCAAGAGGCCGATGCAGGTTTTAGCCACTATACCCGCAATCAGGGATTACCAAGTGATACCATCTATGCCTTACTCGAGGATCAAGAACACAACATTTGGTTTAGTAGTAATGCGGGGATAGGAAAGCTCAATCCTAAAACCAATCGTGTCATCATATTTAACGAGCAAGAAGGGCTACAAGCACTGGAGTTTAACGGTGGCGTAAAACTTGAAGACAGCGATGGCGATCTCTGGTTTGGTGGTATTAATGGCATAAATCGTTTCAATCCAAAGTCAATTCCAGATCAACGACCCGATGTTAAAGTCGCACTCACTGGCTATAGTATTGCGGGTAAAGGGCACACTATTCTCGATTTGAGCCATCCACCTAGCATAGTAATGGACTATAGCGATCAGCTGATCAGTTTTGAGGTGACCTCATTGGATTTCAGCTATACGGGTAAAAACCGCTTCAGCTATTTTCTTGAGGGATTTGATAACGAGTGGCATGAGCTCCCCACAGGTAATGAAATTACCTTTACCAATATTAATCCTGGTCACTACCAACTGCATGTTCGCCATGGGCTGCAATACAACTCTCAAGGTGACTACGCCCTTTCTGTCGATCTTCATGTACAAGCGCCCTTCTATCGAACTCAGTTCGCCTACGCCCTCTATAGCTTGCTCTCTCTATGGCTGTTGGCTTGGATCATTATCTGGCGTAAAAGAAAACGCCAGCAACAGCGCGAATTTGAAACCAGTATCCGCGCCTCAGAGGAGCGACTCAAACTTGCACTTTGGGCCTCTGGCGATGGCATGTGGGACTGGAACATACCAGAAAATCGAGTCTATCGTACCAATATGGATTCTTCAGTCCCCCATTGGAATAGCAGCAATATAGCCCATGAGAGCATGCACTCAGAGGATAGGGAAAGATTCAAATTTGAGCTTAACGAACACCTTCAAGGTCGTTCGCCTTTCTTCGAAGCAGAGTACCGAGTCGAACGCTCCCCCGGTAATTGGGTATGGATTTTAGACCGCGGTAAAGTGGTGGAAAAAGATAGCCTAGATAATCCGATCCGCATGACAGGGACCAATCGTAACATTACCTCGCGCAAACTGATTGAAAACGAGTTGGTACTGTCATCACAAGTGCTCAACAGTATGAACGAAGCCGTTGTAGTGGGAGGATTAAACTATCGAATTCGTTCGGTCAACCCAGCATTTTGTGCCATTACAGGGTACACAGAACGCCAAATAACCGACAGGCATTTCATTCACTTAGCCTTTAGTCGCCAACAGCGAGAGTTGTTCAATACAATTGAACAACAGCTACTGCGTCACAAACATTGGGTCGGAGAACTCTGGATCCGCAATAAACAACGTCAGGCCATTTTAGTCTGGCTTGAAATCAACCAAGTGATCGATATCAAAGGCGAAACCAGTCACTTCGTTGCAGTATTTACCGACATCACTGAGCGGAAAAAAGCCGAAGAAGATCTGCGTTTCCTCGCCAGCTTTGACACATTAACAGGCTTACCGAACCGAACTTTATTTCAAGACAGGCTCAATCACGCGATTACTCAAGCGCACAGAGCGAATAATATCGTTGCCTTGCTGTTCTTAGACCTCGACCGCTTTAAACATATCAACGACTCTATGGGGCATCATGTCGGGGATTTGTTACTGAAAGCCGTGGCAAGACGACTGCAAAATGCAGTGCGTGATGGCGATACTGTCGCACGCTTAGGTGGCGATGAATTTACTATTATTTTAGAAGGTGTTGCGAAAACAAAAGCCGCAACCCTGATCTCAGAAAAAGTACTCAGAGCATTCCAAACGCCCTTCCTATTGGACGATAAAACGCTGACCATTTCGACCTCAATAGGTATCAGCTTATACCCTAACGATGCGGACAATGCCGACTCACTGATTAAATTTGCCGATACCGCCATGTACCACGCAAAATCATCAGGTCGAAATAACTTTCAGTTTTATACCTCTAAGTTGAATGAAATCGCCACCCGTCATGTACAACTCGAAAGTGGTTTAAAGGAAGCTATCCAACGCAAAGAACTAAGCTTGGTTTATCAACCTAAATTCTGTTTACGAGATGGTTCACTCACAGGACTGGAAGCACTTTTGCGTTGGTATCACACTGAACTTGGTCCTATTTCACCTGTGGAATTTATTCCACTGGCGGAAGAAACGGGTATCATCACTCAAATTGGCCATTGGGTGATCAACCACGCCTGCCAGCAATTAGCCGAATGGAATAGCCTAGGATTTAACGGGATCACTATCGCCGTCAACCTATCGGCTCGCCAACTGAAAGCGGACATTATCTCCACCATCGAAGTTGCTTTAGCCGTATCAGGTCTCCCGGCTCAATCCCTTGAGCTTGAGCTTACTGAATCAATGATCATGGGCAATCCGCAGGAATCGGTCAGCATCTTATCTAAACTCAAGGCCCTAGGATTGACCATAGCCGTGGATGATTTTGGTACGGGTTATTCGAGCCTAAGCTATCTCAAACGCTTCCCGATAGACACACTCAAAATCGATCGAGAATTTGTCAGAGACATCACCAACGATCCCGACGATGCCGCCATCACCAGCGCCATTATTGCCCTCGCTCACAGCTTAGAACTGAATGTCGTCGCCGAAGGCGTAGAGACCCAAGAACAGCTCAACTTCTTGGCGATGCAAGGCTGCGATCAAGTACAAGGTTTTTTACTGAGTAAACCCTTAAATGCCGAAGATTGTTTAACCTTACTCAAAAATCAATCTAAGCCACAGCCACTTTGATTTAATGCATTATCGACAAAAACAGCCAATAAAAAAGGCTCCTAGGAGCCTTTAAACATCACCACAAATTCCTTACTTTGCTAAACGTTCAACACGCTTAACCCAGCCTTCAGGACCTTTAATATGGCCCTTTTGGATTTCGGTATACAGTTTATAGATGCGCTGAACATGCTCGCCCACTTCACCATTACCGACAGTGACAACATGGCCATCTTCAAAAATGTATGAGCCCACAGCAGAAACCACAGCCGCCGTCCCAAAACCACCCGCCTCGATAATTTCACCAGATTCAATATCAGCGATAAATTTATCAAGCATGACAGTCTCTTGGCGCACTTCACAACCGAGTAGCTCACCCAATTCCATAATGGATTGCGAGGTGATCGACTTCAAAATAGTATCTGTGAAGGTTGGAATAATCACAGTGCCATCTTTTAAGATGTGGAAATGGTTCATCGCGCCCGCTTCTTCAATCTGTTGATTGGTCGAATCGAGATATAGCACTTGCGATGCACCAAAGGCTGCCGCCGCTTTACCCGCACGCAACGAAGCCGCATAGTTACCCGCGGCTTTTGAGGCGCCAGTGCCACCCGATACTGCACGATGGAAAGTTTTGCTGATCAGCAAGCGTATACCTTTGTTCACGCCTGCCGCGTAATAAGCGCCACTTGGGCTTAAAACGACACAGAAGGTATAACGCGAACTTGGGCTCACAGAGAGGCGGTCTTCGGTCGCAAAAATAAAAGGACGAATATACAGACACGCGCCTTCTTGCATCGGGAACCACAGGCGATCGACATCGATCAACGCATTGATCGCATCCAACTGCATTTGTTCATCGATATTGGGAATACAGACGATATCGGCGGAGCGATTCATCCGCTCGGCATTCTTATTAATACGGAAAGTATAAATCTCGCCGTCTTCATGCATAAAGGCTTTAGCGCCTTCGAAGATCGACTGGCCATAATGCAACGCCATTGCACCCGGTGCCATTTCAAATGGTCCATAAGGGACGATGCGCGGATCGCACCATTGTCCATCATGATAATCCATCAAAAACATATGATCGGTTCTGAGGCTACCAAAGCCCACATTCCCCTCGGGCTTGAATTGCTCAGTACGGCGCTCGGACGCAGGTTTTAAATTGTAAGTTATTTCCATCGCATACCACCTTGATTACTGAACAAGCAGACTAGGGAGCGACAGGAATAAAGTCAAGAGGGGCGCGCATATCTAAAGGTCTAAGCAAATAAAAAACTCGCTAACACGCTTGGTTCAACATTTCACACGGCCTCAGAGACAGGATAAAACAATCCGCATTGGGTCACACATAATGCCAATGGCAAGTATTTTTGCCACAATAGGGTCGAACTCCCAATGAGATGATCCAATGTCAGATTATAAAATGATCCCCTGCGCCCACTACGACTATCTCGAACTCGCCTGTCTGCGTGGTTATCAACTCAACATTGAGCTTATTGATGGCACCCAATGCCAAGGTAAAGCTATCACCACGCAGACAAGAGCCGACAAAACTGAGTGGCTTATCATCCAACTGCAACAAACTAAACAATCCCTTAGACTCGACCATATCGCCGCCATCCCCCCCCTCGAGCCTAATGCTGAATTTAGCCGAGTACTCATTGCGGCCAAGCAACCCTAGCAAAGGATATAACATGGCAACTATGATTTTATCGGTTGAAATCGGTCACTGGATCGGTGGGCATAACGGCCAATACCCCCATCTCATTGAATTTGATATGGCACACCTGGATAGACCCTTTCAGGTCAGCGAAGGTTGGGGGCATGGTTTAGGAGGCTCCGCTTACTCACTCGCACAATTTGTCGAAACGCCTTATTTCCTCAAACTCAAAACCGAGGCTCCTTGGGCGTTTGCCATTATCGAACAAGGCTTAGCCCAACAAGATATTGAGACTATCGCCAGCGCACTCTCAGAACAATATGGGGATCATCCGCCGCTTGTCCCTGCACATTTAATGGAATACTTATTAGGTTTAAGCTAAAGGGTTTTGTTAGAAGAGAGTGGACCTGCTGAACAATACAGGTTTAGTTAACGAGGTGTATTGCGGAAAAGCTTCACCGAGTCATGACACTCGGTGACAGGATTCGAAATAGGGATCGAAACAGGCTTCTAAACGGTACGAAAAATAGCTTAGCGCTTAAACCGCAACCGCCGCAATCACAGAAACTTCAACCAAATATTCTGGCTCGGCAATAGCGGCTTGCACACAAGCGCGGGCTGGCGCATGGCCTTTAGGCACCCAAGCATCCCATACCGCATTCATCGCATCATAATCCCCCATATCTTTCAGATAAATAGTCGCTGACAGTAAATGCTCACGCGAACTTCCCGCCTGCGCTAACAAGGTATCGACCTCCTCAAGCATAGTGACAGTTTGCTCGGTGATGCCTTGATACTTGTCCTTCGCCACTTGGCCACACAGATACACAGTACCTTGGTGGATCACTATACTGCTCATACGGGTACCTACATCTAAACGGGTAATACTCATATTGATAATCTCTTAAATCAGATGCACTTAAATAAATGGCTCAGCAAGAACCGAATCGGCCATTTTAGCGATAAACTGGCTTTATGTCTGCGCCACGAATCTAGGCAAAGGTGAATAAAAACGTGCCATCAAGGCAAATAATCCTAGGCTACAGCTCACCACGGCCAGCCACACTAACGGTGTCACCACGGCTAAATTGACTAATTGAAATCCGACTAAGGCTGCGCATGCCGCGATCAAAGCAAAGGGCAACTGAGTCACCACATGGTCATGGGGAGCGCAACCAGAACTGGTCGCACTGAGCACGCTGGTATCTGAAATGGGCGAGCAGTGGTCGCCAAAAACCGACCCAGCCATCACAGCGCTCAGTACAGGTAACAACAAATGAGGATCCAAGCTATGGGCAATCTCTGCGCCAATAGGGATCATAATTGCAAATGTTCCCCAGCTTGAACCCGTCGCAAAAGCAATTATCGCGCAGAGTAAAAACATTCCCGCTACCAGCAGGTGCGGAGAAAGATAAGCCTTAGCCCAAGCAGCCAACAATTTAGCGACGCCAAGATCTTGGATCACAGCGCCAATCATCCAAGTGCAGAGTAAAATCGCAATGGCGAAGGCGATCATGCGAACTCCGTGGCTCAAATCCCCCACTAATGCCGTTAAACGTCGCCCAGACAAGCCTAACATGGCAAGAGTGACTAAGGTTGCCAACAAACAAGCATCGCGCATAGAAGCGCCAATATCAGCCTTAGCAAGCCAGAGTGACACATCCCAAGAAGAGACCTGCTGAGCCCCAGACCACAAAGTTAATCCCACTGAAGCAGACAGCAGAGTCAGCATAGGGATTGCGAGCAGCCAAGGATTTCCCTTAACCTCGACCGTATTGGAGGATTCCACAGCAGTAACAGCAACAAAAGAGTGAAAACCTACGCCATACCAAGCGACGAGTACGGACAAGCCTAAGGTCACGATGGCGTAAAAGTTAAATAAGGCCACCTCAATAAAGGCTTCCAGCGGCGACACGGGCAAAAAGCTGATCCCCGCGATAAGCGCCATCACATAGGGGCCCCAACTGGAGAAAGGCAATAGCGCGCATAAAGGCGAAGCATTGGAATCAACTAAATAGGCGAGCTGCTCATGGCGAATACCATAACGCTGGCTGAGCGGCTGACACACATGGCCGACAGCAAGACAACTGAAAATCCCATCGATAAACACTAACCAACCAAGAAATACGACCCCAAGACGCGCCTGACGCTCAGTACGAATACGGCTATACAGCCAATCGCCAAACTGACCCACGGCACCGCCACGTGCTAACAATTGCGTCATGCTACCGAGCAGTAACATGGCGAACAGCACATTGAGATGCCACGCTTGCCAAGCACCTTGGGCATAAAATTGTTTTACACCGATATCAAGCAAATACAACCCCGTTTGCAGCGGGTCAAATTGGGCGATCAATAGGGCGCCAGAGACGATACCAACGCCTAACGCCACCAGCGTGCGGCGTAAAAACAGGGCTAAGGTTAAGGTCAACAGTAACGGGAGTATGGCGAGCAGACTAGGCGACATGGACCATTCCGATAAAAAATAAAACCAAGAATACTAACGAGTTAATAACAAATGCAAAAAAACTTAATTTAGAACCCAGTAATAGGGTGTTTTTTAACCAAACGGCAAGAATCGCTATTCCTTAAGTTCTAGGCACTGCTAGAATCACAGTCCCATCCAGAAACCATAGGACTCTCCAGATGAGCCTTGAATTACTGTCCAAACTGGAAACCAAAATCCAGGCTGCACTCGAAACTATCGAGCTTCTAAAAATGGAGCTTGAAGAAGAGAAGCAAAAAGCGTCTACGCTGAGTGAGCACAATCAACAATTGAATGCGCAAAACCAGCAACTACAAGAAGAACTCACTTCTTGGAACGAAAAAGTGACTGGCCTTGTTGGCTTGTTAAACAGCGAAATCTAAACTGCATTAGTTTGATGATGCTGCGCTTCGATCAGTTCGTTCAATTCTAAAATAGCCTGCTTCACTTTTGGCAGGCTTTTTCTTGGCAGTAAAAACCGTCCCTTCTCAAATTCCAATCGTCCTAAATCTTTAACCCAAATAACACCAGTGAGAAAAATACGCGCGTGCTTAACGATAAGCTTAGGTGC
This sequence comes from Shewanella sp. DC2-4, assembly GCF_013248875.1. Lineage (NCBI taxonomy): Bacteria > Pseudomonadati > Pseudomonadota > Gammaproteobacteria > Alteromonadales > Shewanellaceae > Shewanella > Shewanella sp. DC2-4. Next base: position 4,504,140 of record NZ_JABRVR010000002.1, read on the forward strand.
GTAGACAGGAAAAACTCTCATATGACCACCTACAAGCATTCTTGTTGTTATTGATTACAGTTGTTTGACAGAAGCTTTGCCACTTGAGTTTCATCGTTAGAGTGGTATTTTTCATCTTTTATCGCCAAAAATACTTAATCGTTTGATTTAGTTAAACTATGAATATGTCACCCTGTGAGTAAAAAAGAAGAACGCCATAATAATGTCACTTGCCAATTTTTTGACACTCTGCTAAATTATTAGCGTTACTCAGGGTAAAAATGAGTCCTCTGGCTCAAGTCCGTACTTTCTTTTACAAGAAGTACGGTTTTTTTTGCCCATTTTTTGCCTCGTCTTTATTCAGTAAGTTCAAACGACTAGCCTACAGAGGCCTAACTCAGTACGTTAAACTCCCTATCAAAGCTTTATTTGCCTTGTTGTTGCCAACCCCCCAATAAAAAAGAGCCCTTAGGCTCTCTTTAACATGCAATCGATACAGCATTATCATCCGCTCATATGACAGCAGTGCGGGTAACGCCTATCGAACTATTTTTTTGCTAGGTAGAAAGCAATTTCTAACAGCTCGTCGTAGGATTTGATTGCCCCTGTTTCAACACGGTACTTACCGTTAACAACCAGAGCAGGTACACCCGTCAGCTTAGCGTTTTCAGTATCACGCTTCATCTTTGCCATTTGCGCCTTTACCATGAAAGACTCTGCGGCCGCATCGAAGGTTTTACCATCGACACCGTTAGCAATAAACACGGCACGAACATCATCGCGATTAGTAAAATGCTGTTTCTTCTCATGAATAGCAGAGAATAACGCCGCATCCATTTTCTCATCGACGTTTAACTGATGTGCGACTGCAAATGCGCGTGACATTTCAACCCCCATCTCTTTGCCGATAAAATCAACGTGTGCTTGGTTAAACGCAACGCCTTCTGGCTTATCGGCGAGAATTTTTGGCACTACGGTTTTAGAGAAAGTAAAACAATGCGGACAATAGAAAGAGAAAAACTCAGTAATTTCAGGCTTCGCAGTTGCTGGGCCATCGTTAATCACTGTGTAATGCACACCTTCTTGGTATTCCACAGCCGATACTGCCAGTGGCGCCAGTAACAGAGCCGCGGCCATGAGTAATACTTTTTTCATGAAAATTCCTTAAATCATTTTGATAAATTGGCTGGAGACTAACATATTCCATTTTTTGAGTGTAACTCAAGCTTAAGAGTTCAATCTAATGTCACAAGATACGTCTGTGAAATCATATTTTGCTCAATGCTAATACGGCACTAGGCTCAGTGGTGGTTCGCTAAGGGCAAATAATTGCTCTTTGAACGCCAAAATCTGCTGTTCCCAATACTTTTCATCCCCAAACCAAGGGAAGTTCATCGGGAAGGCCGGATCGTCCCAGCGACGGCCAATCCACGCGTTGTAATGCACCATACGCAGCGCCCGCAGCGGTTCAATCAAGGCTAACTGCCTTGTATCAAACTCACAAAATTCTTCATAGGCTTCGAGTAAGATCTCAAGCTGCATCATTTGCTGCGCTCTATCCCCGGTTAGCATCATCCATAAATCTTGAATCGCCGGTCCCATGCGAGCATCGTCTAAATCGACGAATCCGGGACCGTCTGGCGTCCACAAAATATTGCCTGGGTGTAAATCGCCGTGTAAGCGAATGGCCGCAAAATCTTGGCGATCCCAAATCGCATTCGCCTTAGCCAGCACCTGCTCTACTACGGTAAAGAACGGCAAGCGTAGGCTATTAGGCACCAGATTAGATTGCTTTAACCACGCGAGCGGCTCGGCGCCTAAAATCTGCGGATTCAGTGGTTCACGTTCAGCAAATACCGTTTGTGCCGCGTACTGGTGTATCCGACCGATGAACCGCCCCACTAATTCCAGCTGCTCTAAATTATCGACTTCGAAGGCGCGACCACCTAAGGAAGGAAACAGGGTAAATCGATAACCTTGGTACTTGTGTAACGTATGGCCTTCGATAATTACAGGTACGGCAATCGGGATATCTTCTGCCGCGAGTGCGAGCGCATAATCATGTTCCTCTTGGATCTGCGCATCGCTCCAACGGTCTGGGCGATAGAACTTCACCACATAGCGCAGTCCTTCATCGCTACGGAACTGATACACGCGGTTCTCGTAACTGTTCAGCGCGAGTAAGCCCGTTTCCGGGTACACGCCCAGACTTTCAATCGCATCTAAGATCAAATCCGGTGTTAGGGCTTGAAAATGGAACTCAGCGCCGCTAGGACTCGTGGTTGGTGGCGTCATATTCTGACTCATATTCAGTTCACTCTTAGGTGAGGTTGCAGCAAAGTGGCTAAGTATTCCAGCACCTCAAAATCGGCTTCTCGTTCGGTCGAGAGCCAGCAAATGTTGCCGTAAAACTCATAATTGAGCCATAACTGGCTGCCTTCAAATTCTAATAACCATTGGTGCCTATCGGCGCCCCACTGACGCTCGCGCACAGTGCAATCGAGCGCCGCAGCTAAAGGTTCGGCAAAGTCGGCGAAACGATCAAAATCGATATCCGCACTGACCGCTAAACTTAAGGCACTTCTATCTAAGCTAATGGTATCTAAACTCATGGCTTTTAAATGTGTGCTTAGTAATTTCATGCTTGTTATCCCATCAACTACTACATGACATGATCAAACCTTGGCCCCAGTCCGGTGGACGCTTGGCCAAGTCTTCATGCTCTGCGTGTTCGGCAAAGGGCTGAGTTAAGATTTTTTGCAGCAAATGCAGCGGCGCAAGATTACCCTCTTCCACCGCAATTATCGCCTCTTGGGCTAAATAGTTACGCAAAATATATTTGGGATTCACACTATTGCGCTCAGTTTGCCACGTTGGGATATCCGCTACTGCGCCCAATCGCTGTTGATAAGCTTGATACCAAGCATCAAACTGGCTGACATCAATAAAGTCATCCCGTAGCGCACTGTGTTTGCTGGTTGGATCTAACTTGCCTAATTGACGCCAAGTCTGAGTGTAATCGAGTTGATTTTTCTCCATCAGCACAGTAAATCGACCTATAAGTTCGAGATCCTGTTTGTCCTGCTCTACCGACGAAACATCAACTGCTGATAGACCTAGTTTTGCCCGCATCAAGCACAAATAAGGCTGCACTAGCGCCTCTTGGTATTGATTAAGAATGGCAATTAAGTCATCGGATGGGATCACTGGTGTGAGCGCCTGCGCTAAACGTTGCAAGTTCCACAAACCGACTCCCGGCTGCTGACCAAAGGCATAGCGACCTTCGGGATCAGAATGATTACAGATAAAGTCTTCTTGGAATGTATCGAGGAACGCAAAGGGACCGAAGTCAAAACTGTCACCCAGAATCGACATATTGTCTGTGTTCATCACGCCATGGGCAAAACCGACCGCCTGCCAGTGGGCAATCATCTTAGCGGTATCTTGCACTACCTGTAAAAACCACGCTTTATAGCCTGCGGCATCACAACTCAAATGGGGATAATGCTGAGTAATAGTGAAGTTGAGTAATTGAATCAGCTTATCGGCACGGCCGCGCTCACTGTGGCAGAAAAACTCGAAATGACCGAAACGAATGTGGCTGCGGGCTAAACGCACGGTAATGGCTGCAGTTTCTTGGCTCTCACGCCATACGGGCAAGTCAGAGCCAATCACGGCCAAAGCGCGAGTCGTCGGCACATGTAAATGATGCAGCGCCTCAGAGACTAAAAACTCACGCACCGCGGAGCGCATCACAGCGCGGCCATCACCACGGCGCGAATAAGGCGTCGGACCGCCGCCTTTAAGGGCGACATCCCATGCGCCATTTGGACCAATCGCTTCACCTAAAATGATCGAGCGTCCATCCCCTAAGCGCGGCGTGTAACCGCCAAATTGGTGGCCGCTATACACTTGGGCATAGTAAGTCGCGCCATCGACGGCAGCATTGCCAGATAAGCCCAATAACAGCTCATCGGTGGGTTGGCTCAAGCAAATCAATTGCGCGGCGTCATTACTCCATGCCAGCCATTCAGGCTTAGTTATCCCTTGTGGATATACTTGCGAGTAAAACTCAGGCAGCTGAGTAAAAAAATCCTGTTTAAACTTCATCTTGTCCACCTATTGGCTCATGGTCTTGCAAACCAGCACCGATTTATCGTCGAACTCGCATAGGTGCCCACATTGATAAGATCCAAGGCCAAAACCACTCACGCCAGAACGACTTAGACGTTGCATACCATGAGCCTTGCTCTGGCATTGCTCTAGAGAATCGTAGTAACCATTAATATCTTCGGCCTGCAAAGGTGTCACCGGAATGGCACTCACATCGGGATAATAAAATAGGGTCCATTCTGGGGTTTTAGTACAGCCACTGAGTAGCAATAATCCAAGCCCGAATAAGACATTCGGTAAGGCATAGCTTAGTTTCATTTTTCCCCTATTAAGCCCATAAAAAAAGCGAACCTTAGTTCGCCTTTTGCGCATTCAGTTAGCAGGGATTCTACACTGCTTAGACGAGGGAAATAACCGCTTTTCGACTAAGGGTTTACCCGCTAAGCGCTCCCTACAACATATCAAGCCGTGGTTGCTTTAGTCTGTGCTTTCTCAATCCGGTTGATTCGGCCCTCAAAGCCAGTGACAGTGCCATCGCTCAGCCCAAGCTCGAGTGCTTTACGACAGATGACAATGGCGGCATCGAAGGCTTGAGTATCATTTAGCAAGGTGGCTAAATGCAGGAAACCGGAAGATTTAAGCTCAGTATCTTTGCCTTGCTCGGCGCTAGCCGCTTGGAACAGTGCAATATACTCTTCCGCTAACTGAGCACCATAGTTGAGGTAATCCGCCGATTTACGCTGTTTGTAGCATTCAGCTATCATATTTTGCAGCGCGATATAGCGAGCACTGGCTGACGTCGCTCCTTGATACTCCTCAAAGGCCCGAACTAAGGTCACATTCGCCCAAGCCCCTGGCGCACCGACCTCAGAACGTGTGTTCGATGCTGGCTCTGCTTCAGTCTTAACGTCATCTTGTTCATCTGCAGGCGTGGTGCCTAAAATGATCACCGTCTCTTCATTATGGGCAGCAGGAATATCGACTTCGATGATATCTGTGTCTAGCGCCACCGAAATGCTCGCAGGGCTTTCGGTCTCACGGGGCATTAATTCGGCTTCAACTTCGATAACGGGCTCTACTTCAGCCACGCCAGTATCATCAACCCTTTTAACTGGCTCAGGTTCTACACGCTCGGGCTCAGCAGCGGAGAAAATAGGTGCCTCTTCGGTGGGAACTACAGGTTTTACCGAGGTCGACTTGGGTTTCATCGCCTCTTGTTCTTCTTTCGCCAATCGCTGCGCGCGAAGGAATAAAAACACCCCGACAGCAATCAGTATAAATACGACTAAGATCTTCATTCTTGTTCACCTTTGATGGCCGCTTCTCATCAGAAGCCGTGTCAATGGGTTTGCCAACGTCCATCAGGACTGCGTCCATGGCAACCGAGTCTAGCTAAAAATTGAGCAGAGATTAACCGCTATTAAAGTCCATTGTGTCGGTGCAAATCAAGTATTTATGCCTTTTTATACGATCTTGCGCTCAAATAGTTATAGCCAATTGCGCTAGACTGGCACAATCGAGTTCCCTAATCCCCCCATCCACCTGCTTATAACAAACATAAGGAAAACCTGATGCAAAGTATTCTTATCGTGGCCCATGCCAGTCCCTACGGAACAGAAAAGCTATTTAATAGCTTACGCATCGCATTAGCCCTGAAGGATCAGGACGAGCAAGCGGTCGATCTTAAACTTTTTCTCATGTCAGATGCCGTGTTTGGCGCACTCAAAAATCAAACCACACCTGACTTAAGCTACAACCTGCAGCAGATGTTTGAAATTCTCTCGGCACAGCAAGTTCCGATTCTACTTTGCAAGACCTGTGCTCAAGCGCGAGGCGTTACCGCGGAAATGATCATCGAAGGCGCGCACATAGGTACGCTGCAAGATTTAACCCGCTGGACATTAGCTGCCGACAAAGTGATGCATATCTAAGGTTGACTTGTAAGTGCGACATTGAGGATGAAGGATTGTTTAAAGCCCTATTTTGTGCGCACCTTCATAAATTGGCGCTTTCGTTTTGTCAGCGCCAATTTCACTGCCTATGATGGGATATCCGAGTGACAAGCTAAGGTATTCCAATGGGCACAGCCACACTGCTTACGGGCAAACTCCTGTACGAACACCAAACCATTGCCGCTATGGTGGCGATTTATTGCAAAGCGAAACACCAAGGCCAAGACTCAACAGGTCTATGTGTAGATTGCATCGAGCTATTGGATTATGCCGCGACACGCCTAGATCGCTGCCCCTACGGACAAAACAAACCCACCTGTAATAAATGCCCAGTACATTGCTACAAACCCGCGCAGAAACAAATCGTCAAAGAGATCATGATCTTTTCTGGTCCACGGATGTTATTACCGCATCCCGTTCGTGCAATCAAACACTTACTCGCAGAACGCGTTCCCGTTCCCAGCGTTGTGCCAGAGGCGGCTTCAAATCGTCATCGGCGCATAGCAAGCCAGCAGAAAAACTAACGGCGATACTTTTACCGAGCCGATTTCCCTGATATAACAGGGCTCGAGGTATCGCATATGAACGAGTTTCATAGTTTTTTCACTCAAGCTTACTGGTGGTTGTCATTATTTGGAGGCGTACATTGCCTCGCGTTAGCTATTTATATTCGCTATTTCTATCACCCAGACGCTAACCAAAAACTCCTCGCCGCTTTCTTAAGTCTTATTGCTCTATACTTCCTCACGGGTATGTTGAACCGCGATAACAGTCCAATTCCCATTCATATCCTATTCAATCTGATTAACCCTATCTATTTTTTGCTCATGCCTTTGCTCTATCTCTATTGCAAACGCAGTTTAGCGCCAACCAATAAACCGCTAGGTTTTTCAAAGCATTACTGGCCATCTGCATTAACATTAGTTTTCGCCATTTTAGATATTGCCCTAAGATTAACTGCGCATCCCATCAACGAGTGGCAACCCATAGCTCTGATGCTTAAAGAAATGAGTATCAGCCAATGGGGCGCTCTACTCCCAGCGCTGTTATCTGTACAAACCTGTTTTTACTTTATCGCGCTGTGGATGTTGTTTCGTCGACATAAGCGCAATCAAAGAGATGTCACTCAAACCCAAGAGGCGCTCGGCACCATTCGGTTTCGTTGGCTGATAAGCTTGACCTTGGCCATGTTGTTGAATTGGTTAATCCGCGTATTTGTGGTGATCTTGCCTTTCTATCTTGGTGATAATCTATCGCTACTTTCCCACGCATTGCCAAGGCTGACCTTACTACTGAGCATGTATATGCTGGCGGTGTATGGGCTAAAGCAAATCACCCGCTCTGCCTACTTAAAAGGCCGCATGGCCGAACCACAGCTAGAGCAACGCCCACTCGTCATTGAAAATATTCTCACCCCAGAGGAGTATGAATTTTTGCATCAAGTTCAGCAGGACGATGCAGAAAAAAACCAAGGTTCTTCGCCACCTAAGAACTAATTGGCGAAACTGCACTCCAATCATCACCACCAATATCACTCCAACCATTAAGTCGAACACTGAACCTAAGCTGACACATATGTCACTTTTGGCTGTCATTTGTGTCGATAAAGGCTAGTCTGGAACAACTAAAGACTTGAAGAGGCGTTACCATGAAATCATTTTTAACAGCCATTGCGGCATCAACATGCCTTATTGTGAGCCTATTTGCTGCCCCAACTGTACATGCAGATGAAAGCTACGATCAGGCTGTAGTCAATTTCCAAAAAGCGAAAGAAACCAGTAAATTTTTCGACACAGCCTATGGCTATGCTTTATTCCCAACTGTGGGTAAAGGCGGAATTGGGATCGGTGCAGCCTATGGCAAAGGCCGAGTCTACCAAGGCGGTGCCTATATGGGTGATTCGAGTCTGACTCAATTATCCATCGGTTTTCAATTAGGTGGACAAGCCTACAGCGAGATCATCTTCTTTAAAGATGCCAAAGCCTATGAAGCCTTCACGAGCGGCAGTTTCGAGTTTGATGCCCAAGCGTCGGCAGTTGCCATCAACATGGGAGCAAGCGCTCAAGCAGGAACCACAGGCAACTCAGCAGGCGCAGGTCAATCGGGTGGTAATCGCTCCGCAAGCGGCTCTTATATCAACGGTATGGCGGTATTTACCGCAGCAAAAGGCGGCTTAATGTTTGAAGCCGCTCTTGCGGGTCAAGCCTTTAGCTTCGAGCCTAAAGCTAACTAACACGAACCATTCGACTGTGATATCAAACGGCGAGCCTAAATGCTCGCCGTTTTTTCTTAAATGATTACCTCAAGCTTCTGACTCAGATGTTCTAACTAAAACCAAGTCATTAGAATTGAGCAAAATAAGTTGAAATGCATATTTAACCTAGCGAAGTAATAACAAGGGGATATGGCTTTTACTGATCATCCTTGTGGTATTACTACCCACAAAAAACTCCCGAATACGCGAATGACCATAGGCGCCCATCACCATAAGATCGATTTGATGCTCAAGTTGATAGATCTCAAGGGCCGTTTGCACTTCTCCCTGACAAACGGCGGTAACCACATTGAAATCCGCCGCAATCAGAGATTCGGTCACCAACGCCAGTTCAGCTGTCGCCAGCGATTGATCATCAGACACCATCACTAAATGACATTCGAGCCCTTTAAGTAGCGGACTGCTTACGACTCGATCGAGGGCTTTTCTTGCGGTCACACTGCCATCATAGGCGATCATAAATCGCTTCGGTGCAGTAAACTCGTCCATCACCACTAAAATAGGCTGCTTAAGCGTGCGAATGACATTTTCTAAATGGCTGCCAATGGCCTGCGTCTGATCTTGATGCTGCTCCCCTTGACGGCCCATCACCACCAGTCTGGCATGGGATTCTTGCTCTAACAGAGTTTCGACTAAATCGCCGTGACGCTGCAAGGTTTCAACCACGACTGCGGGTTGTGCCTCCACGATGCGCGTTTGCGCATCTTGCAACATATACTTACCCTGCTCGAGTGCGAGTTTGCCTCGACGCGCTTCAAGCTCAACCATTTCATTGAGCAAGTGCTCCCGTGTACCTAGGCCAATATTTCCTGACAGATTTGACTCTATTGGATAGGCTGACTTATCCAATACATGTAATAGGGTTACTGGGGCATCCAGTTGCTGAGCGGCCCAGCTACTGGCGTCACATACAGCGAGTGTCACTTTTGAACCGTCGATACAGGCAATCACATTTGTCATCGTTATTTTCCTTTTCCTGTGTTGCTAAGGGCTTAGTGACCAGACATCATGTTTTCAACGTCTTCAGGCTTATCATGCACCCCAAACTTATCGACTATGGTTGCACTTGCTTGGTTAAGGCCAATTAACTCCACTTCAGTTCCCTCGCGACGGAATTTAATCACTACCTTGTCTAGGGCCGATACCGCAGTAATATCCCAGAAATGCGCTTGAGATAAGTCGATAGTCACCTTATCAACCACTTCCCTAAAATCAAATGAATTACTGAACTTATCTGCCGAGGCAAAAAAGACTTGCCCAATAACTTGATAATGGCGACCAGCGTCGGCAGCAGCCGTTACACTCTTAACCACCATAAAACGGCCCACTTTATTAGCAAAGAACAGAGACGCGAGTAATACCCCCACAAATACTCCCATAGCTAAGTTATGGGTAGCGACCACCACAGCAACGGTCGCCACCATCACAAGATTGGTTGATATTGGATGATGCTTAAGATTACGAATTGAATCCCAAGAGAAAGTACCGATAGACACCATGATCATCACGGCAACCAGTGCCGCCATAGGGATGAGCTTTAACCATTCGCCGAGGAATACAATCAATATGAGTAGAAATACCCCCGCTGAAAAGGTCGATAACCGTCCGCGACCACCCGATTTAACGTTGATGATCGACTGACCAATCATAGCGCAACCGGCCATACCGCCCATTAAACCCGCGCCGATATTGGCAATACCTTGGCCCTTACACTCACGATTCTTATCGCTTTGGGTATCGGTTAAGTCATCGACTATGGTGGCGGTCATCATAGATTCTAGCAAACCCACCACGGCAAGGCCGGCCGAGTATGGGAAGATGATCATCAGAGTTTCAAGGGTCAATGGCACTTCAGGCCAGAGGAAAATAGGCAAAGTATCAGGCAGTTGCCCCATGTCACCGACAGTACGAATATCTAACCCCATATAAACCGCAAAAAGTGTTAATCCGACAATACACACGAGAGGCGAAGGTACGGATTTACCGATCACAGGGATAAGTGGGAATAAATAGATAATACCAAGACCTGCAATCGTCATCGCATAGACATGCCAAGTCACATTGGTCAGTTCGGGCAACTGGGCCATAAAGATCAGAATCGCCAGTGCATTCACAAAGCCTGTCACCACAGAGCGGGAGACGAAACGCATCAAGCTTCCTAGCTTTAAGTAACCCGCGGCAATTTGCAGCACACCCGTTAATAGGGTCGCCGCGAGTAAATACTCGAGGCCGTGTTCCTTCACTAAGGTCACCATCAACAACGCCATAGCGCCCGTTGCGGCAGAGATCATACCAGGACGGCCACCTGTAAACGCGATGACCACTGCGATACAGAATGAAGCATACAGGCCGACTTTAGGATCGACGCCTGCAATAATAGAAAAGGCAATCGCCTCAGGGACTAACGCCAGTGCAACCACAATACCGGCTAACAGATCTCCGCGTATGTTGGAGAACCACTCTTTTTTCATGGTTTGTATCATGTCACTCACTCTGATTGAAATTTAATCATATCTTCCAATAGCTAATATCAACACTTGACTCAAATGTCAGCGCATAGCCAATAAGGTACTTATGCGTCAAGGTGACGAAATGCAATTGGGATTATGGGGTACAGCAAAACAACTACCGAGTCGGTAGCTACTAAGGACGGATCTTAACGATCCAAGAAGGAAGGATTAAACTAATGCGGCTTAATGCTCATCACCGAAAAATAACCTCACTTATATGAGCCAACTCAAATTTGACTGCATTAAAAATAGTTGTGCTATTGGGAATAGCGACATAATGACGTGTATAAAACAGGCCGGAGTATAGAGAGTTGTTTGCTCAAAATCAAAAAACTTCAGTTAACATCAGAGTGATTAAAATACCCACCATACTTTGGTGGGCATTGAATAAAAACAACCGCAACAACTCAGGGATAACTTAGGTAAGTATTAAGCACCATCTGATATCGCTTTATGCCGAGGCAGTTTGATTGAGATAAGCGCTGCAAGCGCAATAAATGCTGCCGATATCCACAGACAAGCCGCCATGCCATACACTTGATACACCCAGCCAGACAACACAGTCCCGATCAAGCGTCCCATAGCATTCGCCATGTAGTAAAAACCCACATCTAACGATACACCGTCTTCGTCGGCATAACTGACGATAAGATAGCTGTGTAATGAAGAGTTGAGTGCGAATAAGGCGCCAAACAGCATCAATCCCCAAATCAGTATATTCGCGGCATGAAAGTCATAACTTATCGCCAGCGCAATGCCTGCTGGCACTATGCTCAATATCGCCGCCCAACCTAAGGCGCTACGTCCATCGGGAACCTTGTTTTTGCCCGCCGACTTTGTCCCCGTCAAGCGAGGTGCGAAGCCTTGCACTATGCCGTAGCCTATCACCCAGAGTGCGAGAAAACCGCCGACATACCAATGATCCCAACCAAAGGCTGAGGCCAGATAAACGGGTAAGGCCACCACAAACCACACATCCCGCGCACCAAACAAAAACATGCGTGCGGCAGAAAGCGTGTTTACCGCCGGACTCTTAGAGAAAATTTCCGTGAACTTAGGTTTGTTTTTGGCTTTACCTAAATCGCGCTGCAAACTTAACAGACTAAAAATCCACACCAGCAATAGGCTAATCGCCATGCCTAACACGGCCAGCTGGAATCCAAACAGGGTCAGTAAGGCGCCGCCCAAGAAGAACCCCGCACCCTTTAGCGCATTTTTGGAGCCAGTGAGCATGGCAACCCACTTATACAGCTCACCCTGAGCATCATTGGGCACCAACAACTTGATACTGCTTTTAGCGCTCATTTTATTGAGATCTTTAGCGATACCCGACAAGGCCTGCGCCGCCATCACCCAAGCAACCGTCAGCATACCGCTAGGCACAAGCAGCATGCTAAGGGCGACAATCTGCATAAATAGGCCCACATTCATGGTCTTATTTAAGCCTAAACGTGCCCCGAGCCAGCCGCCAACTAAGTTCGTTACCACCCCAAAGATTTCATAGAAGAGGAATAGTATGGCAATTTGCAGCGGGCTATAACCTAATCCATGGAAATGGAGCACCACTAACATACGTAATGCGCCATCGGTGAGCGTGAATGCCCAATAGTTGCCTGTGACCACCAAATACTGGCGGATCTCGGGTGATATGTTAGACAAGAACCCTGTCAGCTTACCCATAAAGCTTATGCCTTATCCATCAGACCGACCATGCGGGCCAGTTCGACGGTGCGATTGGCATAACCCCACTCGTTGTCATACCAAGCGTAGAGTTTGACCTGAGTGCCATTGATAATCATGGTCGATAGCGCATCGATAATGCTCGAACGCGGATCGGTTTTATAATCGACCGAGACTAATGGGCGTTCCTCATAACCTAAAATGCCTTTTAGCGGTCCGTCTGCCGCTTCTTTTAACAGGCGATTGACTTCAGCTTCGGTCGTTTTGCGACTCACCTCGAACACGCAATCGGTTAATGAGGCATTCGCTAATGGCACCCGCACCGCATGGCCGTTGAGCTTACCTTTGAGTTCAGGGAAAATATGGGTAATGGCCGTCGCCGAGCCCGTCGTTGTGGGGATAAGGCTTAAACCACAGGCCCGCGCACGGCGGAGATCTTTATGCGGTGCATCTAAAATAGTTTGAGTGTTGGTAATATCATGAATGGTCGTCATGGAACCATGCACTATGCCGAGGTTTTCGTGGATCACTTTAACGATTGGCGCCAAACAGTTAGTAGTACAGGAGGCTGCAGTCACAATCGGATGAATAGCTTTGTCATAGAGTTGATGATTCACTCCCATGACAACGTTTAACACGCCCTCTTCTTTAACAGGCGCAGTGACTACAACGCGTTTAACACCTTGATCTAAATAAGCTTGTAGCACTGCTTTGGTTTTCATCTTACCCGAAGCTTCAATCACAACATCACAGGCGGACCAATCGGTTTCCGCGATGGTTTTATTGCGTGTACAGCGAATACGCTTGTCATCGATAATAATGTCATCGCCCTCGGCATTGGCTTCGTACTGCCAGCGACCATGCACAGAGTCGAATGTCAGCAAATGGGCTAAGGTCGCCGCATCCCCTGCGGGATCATTAATCTGCACAAATTCAACCTCATCCCAGCCCCAAGCAGCGCGCAATGCTAAACGTCCCATACGGCCAAAGCCATTTATCCCGATTTTGATTGTCATACCTGCATCCTTCACACTCAGTTTTATATTAAGTGTTTTATATTATTTTTTAAGATTAAAGCGTTATCTGTTCGATATAGCCGCGTTGATGCCCTTCTCGTTGGCAATGGCCGTAATGATCTCAGCGGTTTTAGTGCATTTAGCGCATCCGCTACCTAATACTTTGATGTTTAACATTTTTATAATTCTCACAGAATGGGACCTATAGCGTTAAAGATCCAACCGATTAAGGTGAATGAAATCAATAAAATGGCAAAAACGATGGCCAGCAAACGCCATTGCATCACCTGCTTGAGCAAAATGAACTCGGGAAAACTGGCGGCAACCGTAGACATACAAAATGCTAATGTCGTCCCTACGGGCAAGCCATTAGTGATAAGGCTCTCCATGATAGGAATAACCCCTGTGGCATTGGAATACAGAGGAATACCAATCAATACCGCCGCAGGAACCGACCACCATTGACCATCGCCTAAGTGGGCTTCGATCCAACCGTCAGGCACAAATCCATGGAGTGCGGCGCCAAGCCCAACCCCAATAATGACCCATTTCCACACTCGGCCAAAAATCTCTAGGGTCTCGCCTTTCGCAAATTCATGTCGCTCGGTTAACGTCATGGATGTCGATGTCATACCCTCGCTATTATCGCGACTTGCTTGCGCCTGACCTTGCTCGAGTGCTTTGGCGGCAAAGGATTGCAGCCAACGCTCAGCGCGAATCGTGTCTAAAAATGCCCCCGCCAACATACCCACTGACATGCCGACTAGCACGTATATCACAGTGAACTGCCAGCCCAGCAGACTCACAAGCAACAGAACGGCAACTTCATTAATTAACGGCGAAGTGATCAGAAATGCCATAGTGATCCCAACGGGGATCCCCGCGGAAGTGAAACCTAAAAAAACCGGAATACTCGAACATGAGCAGAATGGGGTAACAGCGCCAAAACCCGATCCCATAACGTAACCGACAAAACGATTTTTACCCGCCAAGTAATCCCGAACACGCTCGACATTGAGCGAGGCCCGCACCAAAGCGATGCCATAAATCATCAGCAACAGGAGCGCAAAAATCTTAGTGGTATCTTCAATAAAAAAATGGATGGCGTCGGCGAGCTTAGTATTGGGCTCTAAGCCCATCAAATCAAAAGTTAACCAGCTCGCTAAATCTGAAAATATTTGCAGCATTGTTACGCCACCTTAATATTAAGCAAAACTTTAGACACGTAAACATATGAAAAAACGTATATTTGAGGTTAAATTTTTGCTGCTAGTCTTCTAGCAGCAAGCTTTAGCACGGTCAGGACGCCCGCCCATCTTGCACAAATTACGCATATTTTCTTCAAGGAATACAGTGTTTTGGTTGGTAACTTCACTCAACACTAACTGACTCCATTCGGGTAAGTCATTATTGATACGATAGAAAATCCATTGCCCCTGACGGCGATCAACTAATAAACCGCATTTACGTAATTGGGCCAAATGTCGCGAAATCTTAGGCTGGGTCTCTTGCAATGCCTCGGTCAATTCACAGACACAGAGCTCCCCCTCTTGCTGTATCAACATC
Source organism: Shewanella sp. DC2-4 (assembly GCF_013248875.1). Classification (NCBI taxonomy): domain Bacteria; kingdom Pseudomonadati; phylum Pseudomonadota; class Gammaproteobacteria; order Alteromonadales; family Shewanellaceae; genus Shewanella; species Shewanella sp. DC2-4. The sequence continues at coordinate 4,519,231 of NZ_JABRVR010000002.1, forward strand.
ATGCAACGCAAGCGGGTTTCATCGGCTAAACATTTAAAAAACTGGGTTGGATTAATCATTGATGCCCCTAGACTGAACTAATACAAACATTTTGATCCTTTTGTTAACTTTCCTAAAGGTTCATTCAAACAGCAAGCTGTGAGCGGTAAGAAACAACACTCGTTTTTCATGGCTATGGATCTTTTGGAAAGACCTTGTACAATATATACGAATTTTCATATATGTAAATATCCGTATATAAGATCACCTTAAGTTTCACGCATTAGCCAAAATGGTATTTAAGTATAGTGTTCAACACTAAGATATATACGAAAATTCACATATAAAAAATCATTCAAACCCACCGACAATATCGTTAGGTGAGGGCATTATTTTATGGTTACGGGTAGACAATCTCTACTCTTTGAGGAGCTGGTATGTGGTTAGCAGGGGCAATTTTTGTTCTCACCATAGTGTTAGTAATTTGGCAACCTAAGGGGTTAGGCATAGGTTGGAGTGCTACCTTGGGCGCCGTATTGGCCCTACTACTGGGTGTGGTCCACTTAGGGGATATTCCTGTGGTATGGAATATTGTCTGGAATGCGACCGCCACCTTTATTGCCGTGATCATCATCAGTTTATTATTAGATGAGTCGGGATTTTTCGAATGGGCCGCGCTACATGTGGCCCGTTGGGGCAAAGGTCGTGGCCGTTTACTCTTTACTTACATAGTGTTACTCGGCGCTACTGTTGCCGCATTGTTCGCCAATGATGGCGCGGCGCTGATCCTCACCCCGATCGTAATTGCGATGTTACTGGCTCTGGGCTTTAGCGCCGGAGCAACCTTAGCCTTTGTGATGGCGGCGGGTTTTATTGCCGATACCGCAAGTTTGCCGTTAATTGTCTCTAACCTAGTCAATATTGTTTCAGCAGACTTCTTCAACATAGGTTTTAACGAATACGCCTCTGTGATGGTGCCCGTCGATATTGCAGCTATTAGTGCCACCTTAGTCATGCTGCATCTGTTTTTCCGCAAAGATATTCCCGCGACCTACGACTTGCAAAAACTGCGCGAACCTAAGACCGCCATTCGCGACCCTCAAACCTTTAAAACCGGTTGGGGAGTATTAGTCTTACTCTTGGTGGGCTTTTTTGGCTTAGAACCCCTCGGTGTGCCCGTGAGTTTAGTCGCTGCCGTGGGTGCCCTGATCCTGTTTATTGTCGCGAAAAAAGGCCATGCCATAGATACCACTAAGGTACTTCGCGGCGCGCCCTGGCAGATAGTGATCTTTTCATTAGGCATGTATCTAGTGGTTTATGGTCTTCGCAACGCAGGCTTAACCGATTACCTATCAAGCGTATTAAATAGCTTGGCAGAACAAGGGCTTTGGGCTGCCACTATGGGCACAGGCTTCTTGGTCGCCTTTTTATCGTCCATCATGAACAACATGCCAACGGTGTTAATTGGCGCCCTGTCGATAGACGGTAGCAATGCCACCGGCGTGATTAAAGAAGCCATGATTTACGCTAACGTGATTGGTAGCGATTTAGGTCCTAAAATCACCCCCATCGGCAGTTTAGCAACCCTGCTATGGCTGCATGTACTGGCGCAGAAAAATATTAATATTACCTGGGGTTATTATTTCCGCGTCGGCATAGTGATGACGCTACCTGTGCTATTTGTCACCCTAGCGGCACTGGCACTGCGCCTCTCCTTCTAATCTTCGTCCATGGGCACTAGAGCATCTGTTTAGTGCCTATGGATAAATTTATAAGCGATTATTTATCAGAGACATGTTATGACTAATATGATTGATGACAGCATTAAGATTTACCACAATCCAGCCTGTGGTACATCGCGCAACACTTTAGCATTGATCCGTAATAGTGGAGTCGAACCCCAAATCATCCACTACTTAGAAACGCCACCCTCCCGCAATGAATTACTTAATTTAATTAATGAGATGAAAATCTCTGTGCGTTCATTGTTACGCAACAATGTTGAACCATTTGAACGACTAGGACTTTCTGAAGACACATTTACTGATGAAGAACTGGTTAACTTTATGCTGACTTATCCCATTTTAATTAACCGTCCTATCGTCGTTACGCCGCGAGGCACAAAACTCTGTCGCCCATCTGAGACAGTGCTTGATATTTTAACCAAAGCACAACAAGGCCCTTTCACCAAAGAAGATGGCGAAATCATCATTAATGAACAGGGACAAAGAGTTCGCACATGAAACCACTAAACCACGATATGCCAGCGCTCAAACAAGAATTAATGGTTAATAATATGGATATGGACTGTTTTAATCTAACTCCTTTAACCCATCCGCCTAGAATACTGATGCTTTATGGCTCAGTACGAGAGCGCTCCTATAGCCGACTGACGACGGAAGAAGCCGCTCGACTATTAACACACATGGGCGCAGAGGTGCGTATTTTTAACCCTTCTGGACTTCCACTTCCTGATGATGCGCCTGACAGTCATCCCAAAGTCATGGAACTAAGAGAAATGGTACGTTGGTGCGAAGGTATGGTGTGGTGTTCACCAGAACGCCACGGTGCGATGACCAGTATTATGAAAGCTCAAATCGATTGGATCCCTTTGGCTGAAGGTGCTGTCCGGCCTTCACAAGGTAAGACATTAGCAATAATGCAGGTGAGTGGTGGTTCACAGTCCTTCAACACACTAAACCAAATGCGTATATTGGGACGATGGATGCGCATGTTCACCATACCCAACCAGTCTTCAATCGCAAAAGCTTGGTTAGAGTTTGACGAGGCAGGCCGAATGAAACCTTCGCCTTACTACGATCGTGTAGTTGATGTTATGGAGGAATTGATGAAATTCACTTTACTCCTGAGGGGCAATGTTAATTTCCTCACGAACCGATATAGCGAACGCAAAGAAAGCGCTTCAGAGCTATCAACCCGAGTAAATCAAAAAGAAATATAGATTAAACACTAAAAGTATTCTGAACTATGGAGCAAAAGATTAGCCCAGCGCCAACTTTTGCTCCAGATAAGAACCATCACGCCAAATAAGTCCATTCCAAATACACGAGTGAGCACCTAAATCCTTAAAGCCAGCTAAAAACTCTCTGTAACTTGCTATTAAAGATGCAATTCGTCCATTTGCTTGAATTCATGTTTAATCTGTTGATATTGCGATGGCCATTCATCGTACCAAAGAGCAAACTCCTCTACAGGCATAGGCCGAGCAATGCCGTAGCCTTGGCACAATTGGCAGCCCAATTCAGCTAAACTTTTACCATGGGCAATGGTTTCAACACCTTCAGCAATCACATTAAGATTAAATACTGACGCTAAGCGGATAACACCCTCCACGATACGCCAATCATCTTCGCTATCGAGCATACCTCGCACAAAACTCTGATCAATTTTTATCGTCGATATGGGTAATTGGCGTAAATACGTTAACGACGAATAACCTGTACCAAAATCATCTAGGGAAAAATGGACACCCAAACGCTTACATTCCTGAAGGATCTCAATTGCCAATGTCATATCTTCAATGGCGGCACTCTCTAAAATTTCCAATTCTAGATCCGAGGCCGTCAAATCGGGATATTGCATTAACGTCGATTTTAAGAACGCGCTAAAGTGTTCAGCCAATAGCTGCCGAGCGCTTACGTTAATACTTACTGCTATCGGGCGACCACTCTGTTGCCAATTCTGCCATTGTGCTACTGCAGTATTGATAACCCATTCACCTAAAGCAATTTCAAGATCACTGCCTGCAATATCCGGTAAAAACTCACTCGGACCGACTATACCTCGCAGTGGATGACGCCAACGAATTAAGGCTTCCGCACCAATAATTTTACCGGTAGCGAGATTCACTTTTGGTTGGTAAAACATCACAAATTCATGACGTTCAAAAGCTGACTTAAGTTCTTCTAACCAAGTTCTCCGAGCAATAATGTTACGATCAATGTCAGGATCAAACATTTGGAAACGATTCTTACCTGCCGATTTTGCCATATACATGGCTTGGTCGGCATGGCGCAATAAAATGTCGGGGTCAACGTTATCCTCTGGATACAAACTCACGCCAATACAAGCCGTTAAACAAAGATTTAAATCACCGATTAATATCGGCTGATCGACCGCCGCCAGTATTCGTAATAGTACTTGAGTACATTCTTCCTCAGACATCATCTCAAATAAGATAACGAACTCATCGCCTCCTACCCGGGCCAACGTATCTTGCTGCCGAATCACCACAGACACATTATTTGCAATCGCGATCAACAGTTGGTCACCAACCTCATGGCCATAACGATCATTGATCACCTTAAACCCGTCAAGGTCCATAAAACACACGGCACAGAGACTGCCATTACGTTGAACATGGGCAATCATTTGCTGAAAACGGTCTAAAAGTAAGCGACGATTTGGTAATCCTGTAAGTGCATCATAATTTGCCACGCGATCTAACTCAGTCTCATGGGTCTTTAATAACGTGATATCGGCTTGGGTTCCCGAAATCATCAACGCTCGACCTTGACTATCCTCTTCAACGACCCGCCCCTTACACAATATCCAGCACAGCTCGCCAGTCTTTTTAATGCAGCGCACTTCCAACTCTATACTGCTTGTTTTATGGATGAGATGCTGTAGAACCTGTTGCTCTATATTTTGCACATCTTCGACATACACATATTGACGCCAATTATTAACCGTCAGCTTCATCTCGCCAGCTTGATATCCCAAAATGGCTTCAAATCTTGGGCTGATTTGCACTTCTCCAGTAACAGCATTCCAGTCCCAGAATCCTTGTTCAGAACCTTGAATAACCCTTTGCAATTGTGCTGTTTGAGCCGCTAGTTGTTGTTGAAGCTGTCGCGCATGGGTAATATCTTGCACTGTACCGTGCAATTTAAATATCTTACCGTGCGGATCACGCTGTGCTTGACCCCTAGCCATAATCCAACGATGGGCACGATTAGGATCTAGCAACTCAGCTTCGCATTCATACTCTTCTCCCGTATGCACACATCGCATCACCAGCGTACTTAACGCTTGCCAACTCTCAGGAGTAAATAATTTCTGCACTTGTTCTATCGAAGGGGCGGCTTCTTTATATGGCAAGCCATAAATCACAAAAACCTGTTCAGACCAAGTATGCGAATCAGTAACTAAATCCCACTCCCAACTGCCAATCCCTGATAATTGTTGTGCTTGTTTTAATCCCAACTCACTAATGAGTAAATGTTCAGCATTTTTTTCTTGAGTCGTCACATCCCTTGCTATTCCAAATAAGCCACAAATTGCACCTTGAGCGTCAAACACAGGACCTTTGGTCACTTGAAAAATGGCTGCTTCACCCTGAATATGTAAATACTCTTTATGTGTGGTGACCATTCCGGACACTAATACAGTGCGATCTTTTTCTTGGATAATATCAATAGAGTCAGCATCAAAAATATCAGTGTCATCTTTGCCCAAGATGTCACTCATACTCTTGCCGACAAAGGTAGCGGCACCTTGGTTGACCAAGATGTAACGCCCCGCCAAATCCTTCACAAAAATACCATCGGTTGTTTGAGAAACCACAGAATCGAGCAGTTGATGATTCACATCCAATTTCTGTAATGAGGCACGTAAATAGCCGCTTAGTGCACTGATCACTATGCCGTAAACACTTAGACTAATAAGCTGTAACCAATCTACCGAATGAATATTGTCGAGACTATTGGCGGTTGGATGAAGATAATAGACACACAGAACAGAGAGACATGTCGCGACTAATCCGGGGGCGAATCCGCCACCAATAGCGCTTAATGAAATGGGCAACATAAAAATCAGCAATAGTAAACGCTGGTGCTGCTCAGTTGAAAGTGAATTGGCAAACCATAGCGTTATCAGCGTAAAACTCAATATCGCAATGTATTTAAGCCATGAGATATTACTTATCGCTACAGAGCGAGCAAAGGTTATTTCAAGCAAATTACCCGATGGAGCATTATGACGGTCAGGAACGGCATTCAGAACAAAAAGTAGGATAAAGGCACTGGTAAATACAAAGAAAAAACCTTTAGCGAGGGATAAACGAAACACAGTTTCTGTGTCCGTAAATACAAGCAACAATTGATCGGATAAAAAGATCCATCCAAGCGCCGCAAGCGCATAAATAGCCACAGCTAAAATAATATATTGAGTCCGAGATTTATGATTATGTACAGTATTGTCAACCATCCTAACTCCATCACAACTAGCGCCATCAAAACGACTCCCTTGATCTATGATTGGCACTAACGCCAGCCAACAATAGGTGGTCATTCCACAGATGAACATCATATTTAAGCTAAAGACTATAACTTAAAAAACATCAGTATAATCTAATAAAAACCCCAAAGAACAATGTACAACATAAAAACCCAACAATTTAAATACCTAAAAAGGTAGATATTACGGGTAAGGATATAGGCCCATACCTGTGAGACTAAAAATATACAAGCACTATTGAACCCCCTGTCTATAGAACTATCGCAAATGCAATGGAATATCATACTTCCTAAAAAGCTTGATTATCGAATCCTTATATAGTGGTTTGATAATGTAACCTTTAGCTCCTGCAGCTATTGCCTGCTGAACTGATGACTTATTTTTATTCCCTGTCAACATAACAATGGGCGTAATTGCATTTATTCCATTAGACTTATTAATGTGGTTAATAATATAAAACCCATTAGTATCAGGAAGATTTATGTCCATTAAAATAACGTCATATTTTTTCTTAGAAAGTAAATCTAACGCCATACGTCCAGACAATGATGTATCAAGTTCAATGGCATACGTTCTAAGAAGCATAATAGTTAAATTCAAACTAATGTGATCATCCTCAACAATTAACATCTTTGGCACTACAGGAACTTCAACTGATACAAGAGAATTTTTTGACTCCGAATACAATCGATTAAACGTGTATTTAGTATCAGGCACGGTTGGAGCTGCCTTGTTGCTAACCTCAATATGCTCCTGTTCTGGCAAAGGGGCTTCTGCGACCGTCGCCACATTTGATACATCAGTAACAACAAGTTCAAGTAAGTGCAACGCCTTACTTTGCAGTTTCAACAAAGCTGGTCTAATTTCATTAGAACGAATAAATGATAATATCTTCTTCAATGAAGCCAGATCTAACTCAGCGGTTCTATTACTTGCAAGGTGCGCTTCTGCCTTATCTAATGATTGCTCGATTTCAATCAAACTTAATTCAAAGCTATGTTCTAAATCCTTCTTGCGCTGAACACCTTTAAGGACAATCTCCTTGATATGCGAAGAGTAGTTATCTTGTACATTTACAAACTCTTCTACTTTTTTATATTTTCCTCTCAACCCAATTTCCCGCAATAAATGTGTACATATTATAATTGCTCTATGTACTTCATACATTGGCCTAGCGATTAAATAATCATTAATCACACCACTACGGTAAGCCTCGTACGCTTCTCTTTCTTGATGTTTTGGAATAAGAGAAACAACGGCATGCTCACATATTTCTACAGCCAGCAATTCCTCTATGGCTTCGTAATAAATAAGTAAAGTTTCTTGTAAAGTTTCAGCAGCAACAAGAATCACTTTTGGGGTTGATTGTTTGATTTGCTCAACAAGCTCAGCATTCGTTTTAATCACATGAATACGAGAAAAGTGACGAATTAGAACACTTATCAATAATCTATCATTATCTTGGTCGTTCGTATAGAGAACGATATGCTCAAAATTGACTCTATCCACTAGCATTACTCCTTTGCATAAAAAACTCAATTAACGCAAATAAATCATCATCAACCTCTTGCCAACATTTTAAGATAACTTTGTAATCAATAGCATTGTTACGCGAAACACGCTCTAGTTCTTGGCAAGATAAATTTAATTTTTTTGCTCCTATGTAAAGAGAATTACTTTTAAGGGTATGGCTAATTGCAGTAATAATACGAAGTTCATTATCCACAATTGCAGACCTTAATGTTTCACGCTTAACAAGTAAATTACTGTAATATTGCTCTAAAAAAATAGATAACTCTTCATCGCTTATATCTTCACCTACAAAATTATATATATCTGATAAGTTGACTATCTGTAAGATGTCTACTAATTCCTGCGGTGTTTCATCACAACAGAAAAAACTATTATCAAAAGAAGTATTATCAGATTTAACTGTAGACTTTTTTAAACTTGCATTATTTGACAAAGTGACTTTTACTTCATCTAAAAGGCCAATCAAATCATTCAACGTCAGAGGCTTTACAAGTACGCGATTTGCTCCAGCCTGCAAACATTCATCTTTACATATGTCGCCATGATCAGCGGTCAACATCACAATAATCGATGGCGCTAATTCCCGATATCCTTCAACTTCTCTAATGACGCCAATGAGGTCTGAGCCCGATATAGTTGGCATTATCACATCAGAAATAACGACATTAAATTTATTTGTCTTAAAAAGCTCAATGGCTTGCATCGGATCTTGAACACAGGAAACTATGACTCCAACAGATAGTAACTGCTTTTCGATGACAAATAAGTTTTCTTGACAATCATCAATAACTAACACACTAATATTACTATAATCAGCACTATCCGAGGTCTGCTCGTCAATAATATTCAAATAATTTTTAACATTAACAAAATCAGTTACTGATTGAATTCTGAGTGGTGGATATGAAATCACTTCGTAGTCGGAATTAGACTTAGAAAGTGACACTCGCCTTAACTCCACAACTCTTTCTTTTCTTGTAAAAAGACTAGTTACAAATTCATTCTTTGAGATAATATCATTTTGATTCAAGTCAATAAAAAGTATTGAGCTTTCAGTTTCAAATTCCAGTAATTCATTACTTGGTAAATATAGCAACTCGAAATCAAGCTCTTTGGAATATCTTGAAACTGATTCGTGAAAAATGGGACTGTTAGTATATGCTGTTACTGAAGCATCAATATCAGAACGATAGGAGTCGCTTACATCAGGTGCCGTAAAGTGACTATCTAAAGAAAAATCAATAACAAAATAGAAAACGCTACCATCACCGATACGACTAATAACCTGAAGGTCACTTCCCATTGAACGACATATACTTTTACTTATGTATAGCCCTAAGCCAACACCACCATACTGACGGTAAGAATTTGATGATGCCTGCTCATACTTACCGAACACTTTTGATTGTTCCTCTTCAGTCAAACCGATACCATTATCAATAACAGAAAACTTTAGTTTTACATTTTCGAATGACTGTTCCAGAACTTCTACGTCTAATAGAATCGACGAGTCAATTTTATTGGAAAACTTAATTGAATTAGAAATTAAATTATAGATAACTTGATTTAGTTTAACTTCATCACAAATAACTCTACAATTAAAATTTAATGGCATAAAAAAGTCTAAATTAATGTCTTTTTTATCTGCTTGAAGGCTAAACGCATCAACAACAGATTCGCCTAACAACCTAACATCTACCGAGTCATTTTTAGCATCTGCACTACTCTCATTTGTCTTTTTAAAATCCAACATACTATTAATGAGTAATAAAACTTGTTTTGAAGTACTGAATGCGACAGATAATAACTTCTTATCCTGTGCCCTTACATTACCTAAACTGAGCTCAATTAAGCCTAGCACTGCATTTAATGGTGTTCTAATCTCGTGACCTAGAGTGGCAATAAAATCACTTTGAAAGCTATTAAATTGTTCCAGCTCTGAACATTTCTCTATTAATACTTTTTCTTTCTCATATCGTTTAGATTCATCTATAATTAACCCAAATCGAGTTCCATCATCAAGGAAGAAATCTCTATACTCAAAATACAACCCTGATTTAGTTTTAAAAGATAGACATATTTTTTTATTAGTTGCACATTTATATCTAAACCACTTCATAATTCTATAATTATCTCTACCAACAACCTCATAGCTAACAATATCTTGAATTAAACTAAAAAATGACTTGCCAATATAATTATAAAAATGTAAATATGGGAAAAGGTATTTAACCCCGCCACCAATAAAATCAATATTACCAAGACTATTTACGACAAGAACACCATCTGAAGTAATTTCCTGATATCTAGAGTCATCACCCGCAGGATTCTCACACCTAAATTGGCTATACTCGAAATTTTTTGTTATTGACGCATCATGCTCTACAACACAGAGCACAATAAAATTTTTATTTGCCATCTTTAATAGGCTAAACTTTAAACAGTTACTTCCTATCATTAAGCATTCATTAGGCGTGATATTCTGTTTAATCTTTTCAAAATGCTGAATTATTTTTTTCTTGGCATTTTTTAAAAAATTATTATTTGAGAAAATTTGATTCTCGCCGAACCACTCCACCTCAGGTGATAACATAAATGCACAAGAATCAAACAAGTCTAAATCAATACCATTCATCATCGCATATCCTTATTGCAAACTAGCATTCATTACTACTGAACTGAATTTTTATACTGATTAAACCAGCTATACACTTTATCACACGCTGAGATGAGCCTCTCAGGATCAATATTATAATTATCAATGAAATAATCGACAGTAACCCAATCACCTTCCATATACGCCAGAGTAAGTTGTAAACAATGAGCTAGGTATCCATGATTATTAAGTAAAGCACGCTTTATTTGCTGTTCAAGAGGAAGCGGCTCTATCGCTCTGTTCATCGGTTTATCTAAAATGGCATCTAAAGTAGATAATAATCCAGTCAAAAATGCTGACTCTTTCAACAAAGGAAATCCCATTAATGATATTAACTCTTCACATAACCGAGCCCTGATTATAGTATTATTAATTAACACAACTGGTTTATTGGGGTTAAGTTCAGCCAAAATAATGAGACTTACAAACTTACGAAGTTTATTTTCACCTAAAAAAACCATAGTCTGCTTAATAGAGGTAAATTCATTCACATGCTCAAACTGACTTGAATTGACATATCTTAGTAATTTATAAGTAAGATCTAAATCTTGAGAAAAATAATTTTCAAGTTTTTTATAACTAAAATCAGACTTAAAAACCTCATTATAAATAGACATAACAAAATGTTGTGTAGCACCTATTTCACTCCCCTCTATGAGTTCTGGCTTATAAAAATAATAACCTTGAAAATAATCAAAACCGAGTGACTTAGCTAGCCTATACTCTTCCAATGTTTCAACTTTCTCTGCAAGTAGTTTTAAATTATACTGTCTAAATTTAGGGATCAGATGAGAAACACTATCCAAAGGCGTTGAAATTATATCAATTTTTATAAGTTTAAAAAAAGGAAAAAAACGTTCCCACTCAGGAGAATAAACAAAGTCATCTAAAGCAAGATAATAACCCAAGTTAAATAACTCTTTAATTAAAATAAAGTTATCCTCGCTTGGGCTAACAGTTTCCAATACCTCAACAATAATATTTTTGTATGGGAACATGTATAATAAATGGTCTCGCAAGAAATGAGATGGAAAATTAATTAATGCTGGCTTCCCTTCGGTTAAATCCTCTAGATCCATACTTAAATAACTATTTACAAACACTTTAGCTGTAGCAACATTGTCTGTAACACCCTGTGGGAAATAGTTATCCCGGCTATTTCTAAAGAGCAACTCATAAGCAACAACGTTTTTATTTCTATTCAGTATAGGCTGTCTTGCCATATAAAAGCGCATAGTTCACCTCTTCCCTTTGGGTCACTTAACTTTATAATCATTAGTGAATCAGTCCTTTAATTTTTCAGTCTAGACCTAGGTGCACCATCTTTCAACTGCACTTTTCTAGCCTAGACTATAAATTAGCAGAAGTAGTGATTAAATCCGGTTTAAATCTCAGATTTATGTTTAATTTAGGTGAATATTTAAAAAATTATCCTCAAGACATAAATACCTATTTTTAGGTATAACCATCTTGTTTATCCATAAAAATTAAGTATTAAATGAACCGCAATTCTAGTATTCCGCAACACAATAAAATGAATAAAAAGAACACTTAAAACTGAAAAAAACTATTATTAATCCTTTTAGACATAATGGACTTATTGGCTTATTGGCTTATTGGCTTATTGCCAGTTAATGGCGTCATTACATAGCAGTGATACTAGATGAAGAACTTACCGCACTAGGGTTTGCTGGCGAGGATGTCACAACGATTTGACTGGATTTGATGCGAGGCTGAGCCCGTGTAGTGTCGTTATCCACATAAACGGGCAACATAAGCAGGTGATGAACACCATTTTGAGCTAGCTTAATAACAACACTAGTCGTGTCCCCAAGGTTTGGGTGGTAATGCTACTGGCTGGGTAAGATCAAAATCGACTTTAAAATTGCGTTGTTCTCGCGTGAGTTGGTAACTAAAAATCGTTGGCGTAATTTCCATGTGCCACACATTGGTAATCGACTGAGTGAGTCCATTCTTGACGAAGTTATCGATAGATTCCCTATCAATGGGAAATGACTGTTTCTGTACTGTCCCATCATTCATAGTGTCGCCGCCATACATGGTCACAGCATCTTCACTTCCATCCTGATGGCGATGGTCGTGCTTCAACTTAAGCCCTTGCTGCGTTTTAGTCAGCACCCAAGTACGCGAGTGGTCATCACCCACATGGAACGGGATCTTAAGCTCAGTGTCGCTACATTCACGCACGTGCATAATTAACGACTTGCCGCTAAAGGCCGAATCGGCACTGTCACCCGATACCACTTTTCCCGCAAAGGCTTGGCCACAATGGGCCGCAATTTGTGCGAAAAAAGTATTCTGCGTCTTGGTGGATAGCGACTCAACTTGAGCGGCGATGGATGGCAACGCGATAAAAGACAAACTGATGAGCCCGAGGCTCGGTATGGTAATGTTGGGATTCATTATGTTCTCCACTTTTTTAGATGAAAAACACCCTAACACTAGGAAATAAATTCAAACTGAATTTCACCTAGTGTTAGTGATGATAAGCCAAGTGATTACCAGCCGATATAAGTACGCGATCGATTACCCAGACGCTTTTTGATAAAGCGAGCCGTCATAATACTGCCTACCATCATGAAAATGAAAATCCCAGCGGAAAAGAGCACGCTAGTCACAGCAGAACCTGGTGGAAAGCGGAAACGCATTACGGTTGCAGCTGTGTTAAATAGCATATCGAAGAGTGGATGAATAAAGAAAATTGCAAAACTCATCTCAGCGACTTCGACTAACCAAGGCAAACGACTTCGTCCCGACAACCATTCACAGAAATTCAGTACTAATACACATAAACAAAGTTTCTGAATAAACTGCCAATCGATACCGTTGTAATCAAACGGTGCCTTATGATAGTTACCAATATGCTGCACTATGTAAGTTTGTTCGACTAAGCTCACCACTAAAAAAATCATCGCTAGTGCGGTGAAAATAGAGCCAAAGCGCGTCACAATATGTTCATCTTGCGAATATAAAATACCAATCAAGTAGAAAGGTACAAAATACACGACTGAGTGGATGAAATTGACGTTACCTATAGGTCTATGCAATAGAATCGCTACCACACAGCTCAGTACAAATAGTGTCCAACGCATCTGCTGCGAGCAACGGATAAACCATAAAAAAATCGGCGAGAATAAAAACACCGCCATGATGAAGGGAATGTACCAGTGCGGATACAGAATATAACCGTTACGCACAGTATAAAAAATACTCAGCAAGACATTATCGAGCGGCTGATGCTCCATAAATATCCAGCGCAAACACAAACAAAATAGACCAATCAATGACACAACTAAAAAAGGATAAAGTACGTTTTGTACTTTGTTCTTCATAAACTTGCTGTAGTCGAAATCCTTATAAAAAATGCGATGGAAAAAGTATCCCGAGATAAACACAAATAACGCCGTGCCACCACGCAATAGATTTTCCAGCAACAGCGGGAAACCTTCACCAGAGTTGTAAATACTGTGGCCAAGCACGATAAAGATAATCGCAATGCCACGCATGTAGGTAAATTCGAGCTGATTTTTTCTCATTATTAATTCATCGCACAGTAGAGGGTTCTTCCATCAACAACACTCGCAGAAACCCTAATAGTTCCATGGACTTCCGTTTCGTTGAATACCAGATACTGACCCTCACGCTGAAAGGGGAATGCTAAAGGTAACAGAGTTGCCGCCTCAATGCCCTCACAAAAATTTTGTACTGGAACATCGAGTAATGGACTGCCACTCACTGACAAGTTACTAAATTGCGCGCTCATCCCTAAATAAGCTTGAGTCATTTCCTCTTGATAGGGCACTACATAAAAGCCAGAACGTACGTCACCCACATCAATAAAACTGCTACTATCGCTCACGCTCGGCATAACCAATAACGGCACTTTTGGATCCTGCACATTCAACAACAATTGAGACAGTTTTGCTTGAGTGGCAGGGTAATACGCTAGCATCTCCTGCAGCTGTTTCTTTTGTTTAGTGTCTTTCTTGTCTAACGGGGATACTGGCTTTACGCGGTTCAGTAGTAAATCCACAGGCAACATACCCGACATGACCGACTCTTTCCATACATAAGGGTCTTGAGTGCTATCCAACAATATGCCCGCCAGAGCGCCAATATTTGCCGCCTCAGCCGTCCAACCAACCCACATCTTCTGCTGTTGATAATAGTCATACACATATTTTGTCAGTATTTGCTGATAACCAAGTAAAGTTTGATTTTGACTCAACACACGCGCACCAGCGGCCAATTCCACGTACTTAGCGCTGCCTTCAACAAGATCATTGATGTAACCGACTCGATCTTCATTCGGCGCAATTTGGCGCCATTGCTGCAACCAATAGGCTGCATAGCTAAGATGTAATGACTGTTGTTCAGGTTGTGCCAGCGCCGCCATTAAGGCATCAAATAACTGTAAACGATAATAGCGAGCATCGAAGTTGAGCGGAAAGACCTCACCCTCATAACGCTTACCGTCTTCTAATACTCGCCATTCGGATTGGGCATAAAAATGGAAGGCTTCATGCAAGCCATTGCTCGCCCAGATTAAAAAAGCTAAATCCGTTGGCTTAGTGTCGCGAGTAAATTGGATGTTCGGCACTTCGAGCTGGATCAATACGCCTGGCTGGCCATTATATTGCGGAAAGCCGAAACTCACCGATAGACCCGAGTGCAGATTGACCGACTCTAACACACTGTTATCTTGGATTATTTCGCCACCAGGCTGTCGAAGCCAGACATTACCACCATAACTAAAGAGGTGTACTTTATCTTCAAGGCGAAAACCGGGCCACAAAGCTTCGCTCTGGCGACTATTCTGTGCCATAAAATCGAGGTAAAGACGGGCGAGTTGTTCCGGAGAGGCCTCATCGGCAAACGCGGGGGTAGCGGCAGAGACACCTAAAAGCCATAGGATCACTACCATAATATTTTTCATTTATCTGCCTAAACAAACACAAGGGGTTTACAAAACAGCGCTAGCATATAGCGCAATCAAGCAATAGTGAAACATTTGCAAAAAAATATTTTTACCCCAGAAAATCTCAGTCAAAACCAAATCAACGACTCTTAATGAAATCATATTTTTAGCACAATTTTGCATCACTTAGGCAATTGCGTTCGCAATAGGTTTAAGTCTTAGGTTCGCTCGGCTTATCTCCAAACCACAGTGCGAGTTTATCCGCCGCAAGGGATTTCACTTCATCATCGATATATAAGGTCACCATAGTCAGGGCAGCGGCAAGGGCACCTAAATCATCGGTAAAGCCAACTAAAGGAGTCAGATCGGGAATCGCATCTAAAGGCAAAACAAAATACGCTAAAGCGCCGTAGATGACTGACTTAGCCCACTTAGGCGTATTGGGTTGTTGCGCTGCATAATAAAGCCATAGTGCCCGCTCGATGACCTCTCTACCTGCTTGACGGCTAAAGAGTTTGATCTTGTTCCAAAATCCGCTGTCAGTAAATTGCTCATCCGCCATCATATCTCTCCAGTACCCTAAAGTTGTTTGGGTATACACCCATGCCACTTCACAGTGTACGACGATAAGCCGCAGGGGTCAGGCCAAATTGTTGCTTAAAACGTAAGGAAAACTTTTCCGCAGATTGATAACCACAGGCCAAAGCCACTTGCAATACTGGCTCGCTCGAATTCTGCAACATGGCTAAACCATGACAAAGCCGCACTTCTGCCAGTAACTGCCTAAAACTGGTGTCTTCTAAGGCCAATTTACGCCTAAGGCTTGCCGTGCTCATGTGTAACTTGTCGGCAATATCCTCCTGCTGCCATGACGCCGAAGGACTCATACTCATCAAGGCCAAGGCCGCTTGAGTCACGCTGCGTTGGGTGTGTCCATACAACCAGTTCACACTGCGTTTATCCGGCAAACTTAACAGTAACGCGGCCAAATAATGTAGTTGAACAGGATCGGCCAGAGACAAGGTCAAACTCTGTAATAGCGCATTCCAAGCTAAGTCCACAGCGCGTGATATGTTTTGGACTGGCATAGGGTCACGCCAATCGGTAGCGCTTGATAAAATGCCTTGGGGTAAATCGTGGGGGAGTAATAACTGCACCGCCCGATAACGCCCAAGAAAAGGTCGATTAACAAAGCTAATATGCGAACCAGCAGGAATTAACAGTAACTGCCCTTGGCCTACTAAAACAGATTCATCTTGCCAGAGCAGAGACTTTTCACCATAGATAACCCGAATAATCGACGGCTGATGTACAGGGACTTGAGATAAAGATTGTGCCTGCTTCGAATCATATTCAAACATACGGATCATGACACCAGCCTAATTATCAATGGATTATCGATTATATACCGCAGTCAACTTGGCGTTGCCGAGCGCTTGTGCCCTGAGCATAAAGCCCAATAAGGCAGGGCTAGCATCCTTTGGCAATTCTAAAGCACTGGGTAATGCCCACACAGTAAATTCGTACCTGTGAACACCATGACCTTGGGGCGGGCATGCGCCACCAAAATTTGTAGTACCAAAATCGTTCTTCAAGGCAATGGCGCCTTTGGGCAGTGCATCAACATGCGAGCCCGCACCTTGTGCGAGCGAAGTTTGCGCTAAGGGTAAGTTATATACGGCCCAGTGCCACCAACCGCTGCCCGTTGGTGCATCAGGATCATAAGCTGTCACTGCAAATGCTTTAGTTCCTGTGGGCACGTCAGTCCAAGTCAGTTGCGGCGAAATATTTTCCCCTTGGCAACCAAAGCCATTAAACACTAATTGCGATGTCAGTTTATTGCCCTCGCTCATATCTTTGCTCGTTAATGTCATAGCACTTGCCTGTCCAACGAATAACCCAAGCACTAAACTCGCCCCTAACCACCCTTTATTCATGTCTATCTCCTATTCATGTTCGACCTGACTCACTTTACGTCAATCAAAAAAATAACATCTGCCCTAAAACGACAACTTTCTGCCCCAAATGCTCAAATGTGAGAAAAAAGTTATCACTTTTGCATTTTTCAAGCAGAAAGATGATTTTGTAACGAAAATATCTGCATAACAATGCAAATATGGAATGCGGTATAAATCAGAATGATGATTACAGCAGCCTTTAAATTAAGATTAGATATTTGAAATAAGATATTTTATGCAAATAATATTATTTAAATAATGCTGACAATATTTACTTTCATAATTTAGATAAAGATACTTAAGCATGATTGACTCCATTTAATATTGATAATTTAAGTTAAATTGACGTGCTAATTATTTAAAAATAAGACATAGGTCATGATTTTATTTATAACTCGCATATAAACTTCATTACGTAATAAAAACCTAACCATTTTCTCTAAGTCATAATGGAGTCGTATATGAAGAGGAAATCTAAAATTATGGCGCATATCAGGCGCACACGGCATATCATGATGCCTAGTCAACGAGACTATTTCGATCACTCCTTTATCTTCCTCCGCTAACCTTAGCGTAGGTAGTAGGCCAATTAACAGGTCTAAAGTGCTATTGCCCTAATAGGTGCAAACACTTATCGTACCGTTTTTATTTGGTTTATTATCTAACACCTTAATCAAAGCATTCTTTTATCAGTGCAGTTTTACTGCGGCTAAGCTATTCATACGCTCAATAAATATATTTCTACTTATATTTATTTCGTAACTTTGGCATAACCACATTTAATCTGCGCACGGAATAGCTATATCTAATTTTCATACCATTAATGTTTTTAATTAGGTATAGGCACACTTGTATCTATTTTTTATAAAGTAAAAGGGAAATTAACTATGAAATCATTAAAAGTAGCCGCTAGCTTATCTGTTAGATCTTGTTTCGATATCGACAGAGAAGTTGTCAATGTATTAACCACAGATTTTTGCGATGTGGGCGCGGCTGTCGTCTCTGTTGATGATGTTAGAAATGGTATTGTTGAAAAGATTAAAAACACCGGATTGAAACTGCCCATTTTCGTTTCAGTTTGCTGTGAAGAAACCTTCCCTGATGATGTTTGCTCATCGATTACAGGGGTATTTGAACTCTGCGGTGATAACACTGACTTCTACGGAAAACAGGTTGAGACTGCAATAAGTAAATATGAACAAGCGCTATTGCCACCTTTCTTCGGTACGTTAAAAAAATACGTCGAAATGGGTAACTCTACCTTTGCTTGTCCTGGTCACCAAGGCGGACAATTCTTCCGTAAACACCCTGTGGGTCGCCAATTCTTCGACTTTTTTGGCGAAACAATTTTCCGCGCGGATATGTGTAATGCCGACGTGAAACTGGGTGATTTACTGATCCATGAAGGCGCTCCACTGGAAGCACAGAAATACGCTGCCAAAGTTTTTAATGCCGATAAAACCTATTTCGTACTTAACGGCACTTCGTCATCAAATAAAGTCGCGACTAATGCACTGTTAGCGAAAGGCGACCTCGTGTTATTCGACCGCAATAACCACAAATCAAACCACCATGGCGCATTAATTCAAGCAGGTGCTACACCTGTTTATTTAGAAACGGCACGTAATCCCTTCGGATTTATTGGTGGCATTGATGCCCACTGTTTCCAAGAGTCCTATTTAAGAGAGCAAATTCGTGAAGTCGCGCCAGAAAGAGCCGATGAAAAACGCCCGTTCCGCTTGGCGATAATCCAACTCGGCACCTATGACGGCACTATCTACAATGCTCGACAAGTGATTGATAAAATTGGCCATCTTTGTGACTACGTCTTATTCGACTCGGCTTGGGTGGGTTATGAACAGTTCATCCCTATGATGAATGACTGCTCACCACTCTTGCTCGAACTGACTGCTGAAGATCCAGGCATTATCGTGACTCAGTCGGTGCATAAACAGCAGGCAGGTTTCTCACAAACCTCGCAAATCCATAAAAAAGATAAACATATCAAAGGCCAAGATAGATATTGCAACCATAAACGCTTCAACAACGCCTTTATGATGCATGCCTCTACCAGTCCCTTCTATCCTTTATTTGCGGCGCTAGATGTAAATGCGAAAATGCATGAAGGCGCAAGCGGTCGTTATCTGTGGCGCGAAGCGGTAAAGGCGGGTATCGAAGCACGTAAGCTATTGCTCAAAAAGTGTAAATATATCAAACCATTCGTGCCAACAATGATCGATGGCCGCCTATGGCAAGACTATGAAACCGAACAAATGGCCGATGACTTACGCTTCTTCGAATTCGAACCTGGTCAGAAATGGCACTCCTTCGAAGGTTATGAAAAAGGCCAATACTTTGTTGACCCTTGTAAGTTCTTATTAACAACACCGGGCATAGATGCTGAAACAGGCAAATATACCGAATTTGGTATTCCAGCGACTATTCTGGCTAACTTCTTACGGGAAAATAATATTATTCCAGAGAAGTGCGACTTGAATTCGATTTTATTCCTGATGACACCTGCGGAAGATATGGCCAAGATGCAACATCTGGTATCACAAATATCTCGTTTCGAGAAATTAGTCGATGAAGATGCGCCATTATCTGAAGTATTACCTAACGTTTATAACGCCAATAAAGCCCGTTATAAAGACTATTCTATCCGCCAACTCTGCCAAGAAATGCACAATCTTTATGTCAGCCATGACGTAAAACAACTGCAGAAAGAAATGTTCCGTAAAGCGCATTTTCCTACAAAAGTGATGGACCCGCAGGAAGCAAACCTAGAGTTTATTCGTGGCAAAGTAGAATTAGTCCCACTCTCGCAAATTGAAGGAAGAATTGCAGCAGAAGGCGCGCTCCCTTACCCACCAGGCGTGTTATGTATGGTGCCAGGTGAAATATGGGGCGGTTCTGTTCAGCGTTATTTCCTTGCCCTTGAAGAAGGTATCAACCTATTACCTGGATTCTCACCAGAACTGCAAGGTGTTTATCTCGAAAATACCGCAGACGGCAAAATTCAAGCAATGGGCTATGTACTAAATAAATAATGAAGACTGACTGCAGAGTTTATTAACCCCACTCTGCAGTCAAATTCATGCCTCCTATAATAAGTCACCTAAATTAGGTTATTAGTATGAGTAAATCAGAAAATAAAATTGGCGTCGTCCAATTAACTATTATCACCATAGTCAACATGATGGGTTCGGGCATTATTATGCTGCCAACCCAATTAGCTCAAGTCGGTACTATCTCCATTTTATCTTGGTTAGTAACAGCTGCAGGGTCAACGGCCCTCGCCTTCGCCTTTGCTAAGTGCGGTATGTTTAGTAAAAAATCCGGTGGTATGGGCGGTTATGCCGAGTATGCCTTCGGCCGTTCTGGCAACTTTATGGCCAACTACACCTATGCCGTCTCGCTGTTAATCGCCAACGTCGCGATTGCTATCTCTGCCGTGGGTTACGCTGCCGTGTTGCTCGAAGTTAACTTAAGCCCGATGGCAATTTGTCTTGCGACCATTGGCGTACTTTGGTTGGCAACCATTGCTAACTTCGGTGGTGCCCGCATCACGGGTCGCGTCAGTAGCGTGACTGTGTGGGGGATTATTCTGCCTGTGATTGGCGTATCTTTAATTGGTTGGTTCTGGTTTGACATCGACCTCTATAAAGGCGCATGGAACCCGCATGATATGCCATTCTTCAAAGCGTTAGGCGGTTCTATCGCTATGACTTTGTGGGCGTTCCTCGGTTTAGAATCGGCCTGTGCAAACTCAGAAGCCGTCGATAACCCAGAAAAAAACGTACCTATCGCCGTTATGGGCGGTACCTTAGGTGCAGCAGTGATTTATATCGTTTCCACTAACGTCATTGCCGGTATTGTGCCAAATGCCGAGCTTGCCATGTCGAATGCGCCATTCGGTTTAGCCTTTGCACAAATGTTTAATCCAGTAGTCGGTAAAATCGTGATGGCCTGCGCCATTATCTCCTGTACTGGATCACTCTTAGGTTGGCAGTTCACTATTGCCCAAGTGTTTAAAGCCTCTGCTGATGAAGGATTTTTTCCTAAAATATTCTCTAAAGTTAGTAAAGCCGATGCGCCAATTTGGGGCATGACTATTATCGTCTCGATCCAAACAGTATTATCTCTGATGACCATTAGCCCATCACTGAGTAAGCAGTTCGAAGCACTCGTTAACCTCGCCGTCGTCACCAACATTGTGCCTTATATCTTATCTATGGCCGCGCTTGGCATAATGCAAAGACAGCAAAAAGTGCCTATCAATAAAGCCCGCGTTGCCAACGTGATCGCCGTAATCGGTGCGTTGTATAGCTTCTATGCTCTGTACAGCTCTGGCGAAACCGCAGTGATGCTTGGCGCCATAGCCACCTTCTTCGGTTGGACTATTTTCGGCGTAATCTCAAACCAAGCGCCTGTTGCCGACACACGTCCAGCCTAAATACGGCTAACGCATGATCGGAAACAATTAATACCAACATCCACATCAAGACTAACGATAACTCTGGGATCATAGGCCAAGCCTATGATCCCCTGGAGAATACTTGCTCATTATCGGGGGATTTATGAATAAGACTTGTCTCGCTTTAGTGTTACCTATGCTATTAACGGCCACCAGCAGTCAGGCGGTTGAACTCTATAAAGATCAAAAAAACACATTAAATTTAACAGGTTGGTTAGGGTTTGCAGCATTAAATGACAGCCACGATACTTCAGTTATCGACGACTCGTCACGCCTAAGATTCAGCTTCGAACGGAGCGAGAAAAATGGCTGGACCGCTTTTGCTACCACAGAATGGGGGATCAACATGGTCTCCAGCGACGATGGGCTAGTGATGCAAGGGGGCAAACTCGCCGCCGAAAAAACCGATGATTTTCTCTATAACCGCTTAGGTTATGTTGGCATGTCCCATGATACATGGGGCAACCTGAGTTTCGGTAAACAATGGGGTGCCTATTACGATGTCGCAGGCACTACAGATTTACCGAACGTATTTGCAGGTTACAGCGTTGGCGCTTACACCTTCGGAGATGGCAGCCTCACAGGTACAGGTCGTGCCGATTCCGCCTTCATTTACCGTAATAATTTAGGCCCAGTACAAATCGCCCTGCAATATGCCGCCAAAACCAATGGTGATGTCAGCCTAAAAAACGATGACGGTAGCGAGATGACCAACTCAGAACTGAGTTTTGACAGCAGCTACGGCGCCAGTATCACTTATGCGATAACCGATAAATTTAAGCTACTCGCAGGTTTTAACCGCGGCGATTTTGAAGGCCACTTAGGCAATACTCAAGTCGATGAAACCAATGAAATTATCGGCATTGGTGCCATGTATGGTGACTACTATCACTATGCCGAAGGACGGGAGGCCAGCGGTCTCTATGTGGGTTTTAACGCTCACAAAAGTAAAAATAATGAACTGGTCAACGGCGATCTCTACAACGCCACTGGTGCCGAGTTGATGACGGCCTATCAATTCGACAACGGTTTTGTGCCTATGGTTGTACTCAGTTATTTAGATTTAGACACAGATGCAGCTACGCCTATTCAAGGTCAATGGACTCGCCAATTTGCCATGCTGGGGCTGCATTATCGCTACAGTAACGACACTGTGATGTTTGCCGAGATGAAGCTAGATTTCAGTGATATGGATGATCCTGCACTCGAAGCACAGGAAGACAACAGCTTCGCAGTGGGGATCAACTACTTTTTTTAGGACTAAAGGAGATGTTAGCTAAGGTTTCTAAAGCGCTCATTCTACTTTGGCATTGCTTAATCGCATGAAGCAGGACGATTTTGAGTAACAGTCTTCAGTGACCGTTCTAATCATATGTTGAGTTAAATCATGTTTAGCAAGATAGGCAGCTCGCGTCATCGCTCATATGCGTGAGCTTATTTGAGACTGAGGTGCGGCGCACGTTCCGTCTACAAACGCTCGCCGTAACACTCATTGGATGGTACCGCAGGCTTACCATTATCTCTACGCCACTCCAAGTTAGTTTCTGGAGTGGCTTTTTTCTAAAAAATTGAGCGGTTTAAGCCGATGTGCATTACGACTTTGCGCTTGACTTCAATGGCCAACGTTTAATCCTTCGCCATTTATCGCATTAATACAGCGTTGTACGACTTCTTCGAAAGTGCCATCTATGCTCACTTGGATAACGTCAGCTTCATCATTCGCGGGCATTTCCAGCGTGTCGAACTGACTCTTGAGTAGCTCAATCGGCATGAAGTGGGCTTTTCTGGCAAACATGCGTGTTTTGACTAATTCAAAATCTCCGTATAGATGAATGAACACCAGCTTGCTGTTGTTCTGACGGATTAAGTCACGATACTGGCGCCGCAGTGCAGAGCAGACAATAACCCCCTGCTCCCCCTTTTGCTCAATGCTATACACAGCGTCGTTGATACGCTCAAGCCAAGGAGCGCGATCGCTATCGTTGAGCGGTGAGCCAGATTTCATCTTGATAATATTGGCTCTAGGATGCAGATCATCACCATCAATAAATTTCGTCTCTAAAGCCTCTGCGACCGCGGCACCAATCGAAGATTTGCCACAACTAGAGACGCCCATGAACACATAGCTATTGCCTTTTTTTCTCTCAGTCACTTTGTTAACCTCATGCCAATTCTCGAATTTAGTCACTTCCCACTCTACCATATTACGGGTAACATGTTACCGGTAACCTACAGAAATGTGGACAACTTAACTAACAAGGAAAAGTCCTCTTATGTCTGATATGTCATTGATTCTGACAGCACTGGGTTCAATTGCCCTGCTACTGTTCTTAGTGATGAAAGTGAGATTACATGCAGTAGTATCACTGATACTGGTGTCGATCATTGCCGGCCTTTTCTCTGGCATGAACCCAGCCGATATCACCAATACGATTCAACAAGGTATGGGGGGAACACTGGGCTTTGTGGCGGTAGTGGTCGCTTTGGGAGCCATGTTTGGCCGGGTAATGGAAGAGACTGGCGCGCTAGATCAGATAGCCCATACACTGCTGAATAAATTTGGTAACGACAAAGCTCACTGGGCCATGACCTTTACAGGCTTTATCTGTGCACTCCCCCTCTTCTTCGATGTTGCTGTGGTACTGCTGATTGGCATCGCCTTTGCCGTGGTTCGTAAAGGGGGCGGCAGTGTCGTTAAAATTGGTATTTCACTGCTCGCGGGTATTGCCACTTGTCAGGCATTTCTCATCCCTGCACCAGGGCCTATTTTGGTCGCTTCCCAGCTCAATGCCGACTTTGGCTACATGATAGTCTTCGGTTTATTGGCATCGATTCCGGCGATGATTCTAGGCGGCCCGCTCTTTGCCAGCCTCATCTCCCAAAAAGTCCATGTTGAGCTGCCTGCCCACGAGCAGCAGGAAAAAGGTGAACGAGAAGGCGGACCGATCCCCTCATTCGCGCTATCAATCAGTATTGTGGTGTTCCCACTGCTGCTTATCGGTTTAAAGACAGTGGTGTCACGCTTTATTGATGAAAAATCCGATCTGCATAATTGGCTCGCCTTGATAGGTCATCCCTTCACCGCCATTTTGCTAGCCTGTTTAATCGCATTCTATGTGCTGGGCGTGAGACGCAATATTCCCAATGAGCGCATCATGGAAATCTGTAGCAGTGCGCTCCAACCTGCTGGGATCATTATTCTCGTCACCGGTGCTGGCGGCGTGTTTAAGCAAGTGCTGATTGATTCGGGGGTTGGCGATGCATTAGGCAATATGTTGGCAGGTTCGGGATTACCGATTGTAATACTGGCATTTATTTTATCGGCGTCGGTACGCGTGATCCAAGGGTCGGCAACCGTGGCCATGTTAACGGCTTGCGGCCTTATCATCCCAATACTTGAACCACTAAACTTAGATGGTGCTCAATTGGCGGCAATTACGATTGCCATTGGCGGTGGTTCGATTGTGCTCTCACACGTCAATGACTCAGGCTTCTGGCTCGCTAACCGTTTTCTTGGATTATCAGAAAAACAAACACTGCAAACTTGGACTGTAATGGAGACCATTATCGGCACGACGGGCGGCATAGTTGCAGTCATCATCTCTGCGTTTCTCTAACGATAACCTGTGATGACAAACATAAGTCGTTAAGCGAAAGAACGAGGGGAAGTCTACAGAGTTTCCCCTAAATCAATACGATAGCCCAGATCGATAACCGAATCTGCTATCTCTTTGCCATTTAACCTGTCTAATAGCTCAGTAGCAGCAATTCGACCAATCTCCTTTCTCGGCGTAATAATGCTCGCCAATTTTGGCGTCATAGATTGGCCAATATCATGGCCATGAAACCCTGCAACACCAATTTGTTCAGGGATCTTGATGCCTTGTCTTTGACACTCAAATATCACTCCCGCCGCTAAGTCATCGTTGGTGCAAAAAAAGCTATCCACATAGGGATATTTCGCTAATGTTTGTTGCAATAACGACGCCCCCAAGGAAAACGACGATGCCTCATTTGTGGTCATCGCCAAAGATGTAAGCCGAGCTTGCTGCATCGCTAACTCGTAGCCTCGCATCTTAAGCTGAGTGCGAATATCCATGCGCGCGCCTAGGTAGGCTATGTGGCGATAGCCTTGTGCAATCATGGCCTTAACCATTTCGCATGCGGCCGCTGTGTTATCGAAACCCACACACTGTTGAATCGAAGGCGACACGCTATCCATCATTTCGATGACCGGAATGCCCGCCGTTTCAATCATTCGCACGGTACGCGGCGTGTGGTAACTTTCGGACAAGAGTAAGCCATCGATATTGTAAGAGAGCAGTGATGCCACCCGCTCTTCTTCTAATTCGGCCTGATACCCGTAGTGAGCCAGCATGGTTTGATAACCGCGTTTGCCGGTCACATTCTCGATACCGCGCAGCACTTCAGCAAATACTTGGTTGGTTAACGAAGGCACTAACACGCCAATGGCGCGGCTGGTCGCTTGCGCTAAAATTTCCGGCGCGCGATTAGGAATATAACCTAAGGTTTCTAGCGCGATAGCTATCTTCTCTTGAGTGCTTTGCGCCACCCTTGTTGGATTTTTTAAATAGCGACTCACCGTCATTTTGGTGACCCCAACTTGATCGGCAACGTCTTGAAGACTGGGTCTACGCTTTTTATTCATAATATCTAATGTTAGTTAACGAACCGCGGATATGGGTGAGATGTATAGCTAAAATATCGAATATAAACAAATAGTAGACATAAACATCAGACAGGGATCTTATAATAGTTCGCCCAGCGATACCAGTTGAGGACTATTTTAGCGGAATGACCATGCTAGCTAGGCCACTCCAAACTCATATCTGGAGCGGCCTTTGAACATTATTTGTGATGGCGAAAAGTGTTACTTAGCCTGTTGGCGCCCCTGAGAGGGCTTTCCTGCAGGTTTACCACCCATTTTTGATGGGCTTCCGCCTTTAGCACCGCTTTTAGCTTGAGAGCTGCCCGCCTTAAAACCAGACTGGCCGAAGGGCGCCTTCGCTCTCGGACGGCTCGAATGGGCTCCGCTAGGTTTAGCTCCCGCGGGTTTAGATCCCGTTGGCTTAGCGCCATTCGCTGCTGGTTTTCCGCCTTTAGCAGCGGGTTTTGACTCAGCACCAGCCTGAGCTTGCGCGCCGCCTTTCGCCGCACTTTTAGATTTACCGTCGCCCTTGCGGTCATCAAACTGATTGCCCGAGAAGCGAGTAAAGGCTTTTTGGCCTTGGTTGGCATCTTTCATCCACTTAGGTCCGCGCTCATTTCGACCTTCTGGCGGCACTAACTGATGCGGACTATTACCGATCAAGTCTTCACGCCCCATGGCGGTTAAGCCTTCACGGATTAATGGCCAACCCGCAGGATCGTGATAACGGAGCAATGCTTTGTGCAAGCGACGTTGGCGCCCTTTCTTCGGCACCGATACCACTTCGCTGGTGTGCTTAACGTTTTTCAGCGAGTTTAACTCGGTATGATAAATCGTGGTCGCATTCGCCATCGGTGACGGATAAAAGTTCTGTACTTGGTCGAGCTTGAACTTACGCTCCTTCAACCACAACGCTAAGTTCACCATGTCTTCGTCGGTCGTGCCTGGATGCGCCGAAATAAAGTAAGGGATCAGGAACTGCTCTTTACCCGCTTCCTTAGAAAACTTGTCGAACAATTCTTTAAACTTATCGTAGGCGCCCATGCCGGGCTTCATCATCTTGCTGAGCGGACCTTCTTCGGTATGCTCAGGGGCGATTTTTAAGTAGCCGCCCACATGGTGCTGCACTAACTCTTTAACGTAGGCCGGATCTTCGATCGCCAAGTCGTAACGCACGCCAGAGGCAATCAATACTTTCTTGATGCCAGGTACGGCACGTGCCGCACGATATAGGTCGATAGTGTGTTTATGATCTGTGCCTAAGTGGCCGCAAATCGATGGAAACACACAAGAAAGACGACGACAGGTTTTTTCAGCCTTTTCGCTGGTACAACCTAAACGATACATGTTGGCGGTTGGGCCGCCTAAATCGGAAATCACCCCAGTAAAGCCTGGCACTTTATCCTGAATATCTTTGATTTCTTTAACAATCGACTCTTGTGAACGACTCTGAATGATTCTGCCCTCATGCTCGGTAATCGAGCAGAAAGAACAGCCACCAAAGCAACCACGCATGATGTTGATAGACGTCTTGATCATGTCGTAGGCAGGGATTTTTTCCTTGCCATAGATAGGATGAGGAATGCGCTGGTAAGGTAAATCGAATACGGCATCCATCTCATCGGTATTGAGCGGCCATGCGGGCGGATTCACCCAAACGGCGCGGTCGCCATGGGGTTGAAATAACGCACGGGCACAACCTGGGTTTTGCTCTTGGTGCAAAATTCGTGAAGCATGGGCATATAAATATTTGTCTTCAGAGACTTTTTCAAACGCTGGCAGCAGCACATAGGTTTTATCCCATGGCTTAGGTTTAGGCGGTTGAACGCTAATAGGCTTAGGTGCTTCGTTATCGAATATCTTCACATCCGACGGGCCGGACAAGTTAGCACAACCCACATCATCGGCGCCGTAAGGATTCGGCAGCGGCTCTATCTTGTGCAATTGGTCAATCTTGCGCGAGTCCATACCGCGCCATTCTGGCAGTGGCTCTTTACGGATAACAGCTGTGCCGCGCACATCGTGCAACGAGCTTATCGGTTCACCCGCAGCTAAGCGGCGTGCCACTTCAACTAAAGGACGCTCGGCGTTGCCGTACATCAGAATGTCGGCCTTAGCATCGAAAATCACACTACGGCGTACTTTATCCGACCAATAATCGTAATGGGCGATGCGGCGCAAACTGGCTTCGATACCACCAATAATCACAGGCACATCTTTAAAGGCTTCTTTACAACGCTGGGTGTACACAGTCACGGCGCGATCTGGGCGCTTGCCACCAATATCACCCGCGGTATACGCATCGTCGGAGCGTAAACGACGGTCGGCGGTGTAACGGTTAATCATCGAATCCATGTTACCGGCGGTGACGCCAAAAAACAGGTTTGGACGACCCAATTGCATAAAGGCGTCTTTGCTCGACCAATCTGGCTGGGAAATAATCCCAACTCGGTAACCTTGGGCCTCTAACATACGGCCGATCACTGCCATGCCAAAGCTTGGGTGATCCACATAAGCGTCACCTGTGACTATGATGATGTCACAGCTATCCCAACCAAGCTTATCCATCTCCTTGCGAGACATAGGTAAGAAAGGCGCAGTGCTGTCGCCCGTGGCCCAATACTTGGGATGACTAAAGAGTGTGGATTCAACTTGCATGGATTGTGACCCGAAAACGTAATGTCGAATAAAGGCGCTACGAAAATAAGTTACGCCAATTTAGGGACGCGGAGTATAGCAGGGAATGGAGGATAGATGCGATTAAAAAAACACCACTCGAGGCATTTTCAGGGGTATTTGAGCCGGAAGCCTAATACCCCTAAATCCGCTATGGATATGGCTTAGGGCGGAATTAACCGCCCCAAACCTGCGAGCCTAGAGACCCTTTCCTAAACCTTGAGCAAAATGCAGCAAATTCACCAACGCCAAACTGATAATCACTAGCCAAGTGAGCAATACGCCCCAAAAACGACCAAAATGGTAACCACCTTGGCCTTGAGTTAAGCCAATAGCATGGAGTAAGCGCGCCACTATCCACACAGTCCCAAAACAGTGTAAATAAAATGCAGGCAAGCTACCCGCTTCGGCCACCAGCATTAAAATCAATACGATAGGCGCATTTTCGATCAGGTTAACATGTACTCGATTAGCCAAAGCTAAGGTGCTGTTACCACCATCGCCTAGGCCGATTTTCTGACCTCGCCTTAATTTAACTACTCGATAAGCTAAAGCGACAATTAATAGCCCTGTGAGGCTAGCGTAAAGACCCGTTACCATCAAAGACATGCCTATTTCTCCTTATCAAAAAGCTGACTATAGCCCGAGCTGCAAAAAATCAGCAATTTATTTGTATTAAGGTTAAAAGCCATTAACCTTTTATAGACAAGATAGGTTAATATGCGCGCGTCATTCCCTACAACTTTTTATACAGTGAATACCCCGATTGGATAACGACGAGTTTATCGAAAAACGCAGATTTATCATAAAGCTAGGTAAAGCCTTGCATAAGTTTGGCACACCCGCTTATCGTCTAGAAACCCACTTACAAACCGTTGCTCGCACCTTAGGTATCGAAGGCTATTTCCTTATTTCTCCGACGTCGATGACCTTCGTTTTGCAACATGATACCGATCAAGAATATAACCATGCCGCTCGAGTTAAGCCCGGTGAACTCGATTTAGGCTCACTCGCCCGCACCGATGAATTGGTCGATGAGTTAACCTCAGGTAAACGCACTTTGGCCGAGGCCTTAGATCGCTTAGAAGAAATCGCCAATAAACCCAACCCCTATGGCCCTGTATTAACTTGCTTTTCTTTTGGAACTTCTGCCGCCGCTTTCGCTATGCTGATGGGCACGGGTTGGAACGATGTATTTTGGTCAGGATTATTAGGCTTATTCGTCTATGGCTTGGTATATCGTGCCGAACGCTCTGCCCGCATGGCAGAAGTGCTCGAACCCTTCGCCACTATCCTTTGCGCTATCGCAGCCTGTGGCATAGCGCGTATCGATCCAAATATTAATATCCCAGTAGTGATCCTCTCCTCCATTATTATTTTTATTCCCGGCTTAGCCTTAACCTTAGGTTTAGCCGAACTCGCCGCACGGGATTTAATTTCTGGCACGGCGCGCATCATGGATGCGAGCATGCAATTATTTAAGCTGTACTTTGGCGCAGTGCTCGGCATGGCAATCGGTAAAGCTATGTTCGGCGAAGCGATTCACATAGAACCTGAGGGTTTACCTCGCTGGGCGATATGGTCGGCGGTTCCGATTCTATCTATGGCGCTGGTTTTTATCTTCAAAGCAAGGATGCAAGATTCGCCTTGGGGCGTATTGGCTGGGATAGTGGCGTTTTTCTCAGCCATGCTCGGCGGACATTATTTTGGTGATTCGGTGGGGATCTTCTTTGGTGCCTTGGCAGTAGGAATTTATTCTAATCTCTTCGCCCGCTGGATGAAGGCGCCAGCCTCCATCGCCCTGTTGCAGGGAATAGTGATCTTAGTCCCCGGCAGTAAAACCTATATCGGACTCAATGCACTGATCTCAGGTGAGACCATGCTCAATCAGTCGCACATAGGCTCGCAAATCTTTTTGATTTTTATGTCGCTGATTGCGGGGCTCATCTTTGCTAACGTCGCTGTCCCACCTAGGCGTACACTGTAACAATCGCTAATCCGGCTGGAGCCCGCGCCCAGCCGCCACCTCAAGATAATCTTAAGCTAACCTTAAGTAAAATAAGAAACTTATTAAAATGTTTCCTTGACTAACACTCGTTTTCCATGTGTTATTAAATTGTGAATTGCAACGTGAAATTGTTTTCGCTGCAGTCGTCGATTTCATGGGAGTGGCCTTTTATGCAGAAATTTTTTCAGTATGCATGCATCCTATCTTGTTGTGTTGGCAACCTAATCAGGGTTGCCCAAGCAGAAGAGGCTAAGCCAACCCCTCAGGATCAAGCAACGAAAAAAATCAGTAAGATCATAGTGGTCAACAACCCCATTTTCGATGAATCCGATCCCGATGCATTTTTTATCCATCGCTGGGCTAACGCCCTGCATATCAATACCAAAGAATATGTGGTTCTCGATAATTTAACTTTCAGCGAAAATGATACTGTCACCCAGAAAGATCTCGACGAGTCCCAACGCCTGTTACGCGCAGTACCCTACATTCGCGACGCCAAAATTTATGTCGCAGAAAAAGATCCCCAAGCCGATGTCGATCCATCCGTTGAGTCCGTGGTGGTGGAGACCTGGGATAATTGGTCATTATTACCGACAGCGAGTTTGAGTAGTTCAGGTGGCGACACCCGTTACTCCTTCGGGCTCAAAGAAGACAACTTGCTTGGAACGGGGATCCGCACTCGACTTAAATATCAATCCAATGAATCCCGGAATGGCTATAAATTTGCTTTTGAAGCGCCGCTCAGCATTATTGAACACGGCACAGTTGCCGCTGAGTTCTACGACAATAGCGACGGCCAAGCTAAACACGTTTATGTGAGTAAGCCCTTCTATTCCCTCAATACGAGTACCATGTATTCGGCGGAGTTTTTAGACGATAACCGTACAGATACCCTCAGACAAAATGGGCAAGAGGTGAATGAGTTCACACACACAGTCGACTATCTCAATCTGCAATACGGCTGGTTAATTAATAAAAACAGTCAGCACCTTTCTCGCTTGATTACTGGTGTCACCCAAGACAAGCATGAGTTTGTCCATTCTGAGCGCTATCCTACTTCCATGCTCCCTCAAGACAGGGACTTTATGTACCCTTGGGTCGCCTACGAGTTTATCGAAGATGATTTCCACGTACTGAATAATGTTCACCTGATCACCAACAATGAAGACTTTAACTTAGGTTGGCATCACTATGTAAAATTCGGCATAGAAACCAATGATATAGGTGATAATAATCCCTTAGGCTACCACATTAACTGGCAAAGCACTGGCGGGTATAAGTTTAACGATCAACTGTGGCTGTTAGAAATGGGTGGAACAAGCACTATCGGCACCACTCAAAAAGATACATATAAGGTTGATATTCAAGCCGAATACTTCTATCAAATTCATCCTAAGTGGACGGCTTATGGCAAAGCTTGGGCTAGCCTTTCACAGAACACTTATCTGGATCTAACAAAAGGATTAGGGGATGAAACTGGCGTGCGCGGTTATCCAAACGAATACCAACAAGGGGATAATCAGTGGTTACTGACCGCCGAGATACGCAACTACCCCAATATCAACTTATACCAACTGGCTGAATTAGGCTGGGCAGTCTTTGCCGATCTGGGTCAAGCTTCCGGCGGCCAACTCGCCGAGAATAACGAAGTCAGCGGTCCACTGGGTAGCATAGGTATAGGCGCACGGATTTATTCCTCTC
This sequence comes from Shewanella sp. DC2-4, assembly GCF_013248875.1. Classification (NCBI taxonomy): domain Bacteria; kingdom Pseudomonadati; phylum Pseudomonadota; class Gammaproteobacteria; order Alteromonadales; family Shewanellaceae; genus Shewanella; species Shewanella sp. DC2-4. The sequence goes on from NZ_JABRVR010000002.1 coordinate 4,552,085, forward strand.
GATCCAGCTATGGCAACGTAGCCCATATTGATTTTTCACTCCCTTATACGGGCGGCGAGTCAGTAAACAGCTGGGAATGGCGATTCCTAGTGAAAAGCAGTTTTTAAACCTAAGGTACATAATAATCGTATCAACTATGTACTTTTTAAGACAATTCTTGACGCCTTGTAGCCTAAAATAATCCTGACGCTATCTGCCTAACCTCCTGCTCAACCCTCTGTACCAAAAGAGCATCAGCCAATATAGGTGAGCCACAATTAAAGGGAGGTTTAGGATCATATTCAAACAATAACTGCAGAGTTTTAGCCTGTTGTTCACCCTCTATATTGGCAATGAGTGCCAAAGCAAAATCGAGCCCTGCAGTAATACCGCCGCCACTGATCCGATTACGGTCAATCACAATACGTTTATTTTCAAAGGTAATTTGAGGATATTGTGCCAACACTGAAGCATAAGCCCAGTGAGTGGTCGTACGATAACCATTAAGTAAACCTGTTGCCGCAAGAATCAAGGCACCAGTGCATACAGATGTAATGTATTGTGCTTGCTCCCCCTTGCATTTTAAGAAAGAAATGACTTGCTCATCCTGTATTTGCGCCAAAGGATTTGCGCTCCCAGGCACTAAAAGGATATCTATCGGCGGACAATTATCGAAATCGTAATTAGGTTGTAAGTTAACGCCCGCATCACAGGGTAATAGCATACTGGTTTTCGCAAAAGTGAAGGTTTCAAATGATGGCACAAAGGCTAAAAACTGTAGTGGCCCATAGGCATCGAGCATCGTCATGCCGGGATAAAGGAAAATACCTACTCTTAATTTGTGCTTGATTGGATGATTTGTTTTATCACTTTGAGCCGCTTCAATATTTTCACTCATCACAGATTCTCCATCGGTAGTGACAATTTCATATTTCAGGTAACACTGTCGTTGCAGTTAACCCTATGACCGTCACTATAAAGCCCATTATTCCCAACCATCAGGCACAAACTCGCCCGAATGTTTCAAATGGTACACCTGAGCCTATCTGTTCCACTTAAGCAAAAATCACAACACAAGAGCCATTGAGGCTAATGTATAATCAAACGCCTGAATTGAATTTGGAGCAAAATCCAGTATGCACACCAAGCCCCACATGCGCATAAAACAAAGCCCGCGAGCGATGCTCAAGGTTCTCCACGTTTTCAAGGAAATGCTTAAACAACAAGATTATCGTGATATTGCAGTGGCAGATATTGCGCACAAAGCCGATGTCGGGCGCACGACGTTTTATCGCTACTTCAAACGCAAGTTGGATATTCTTATTGCACTACATCAAAATATTTTTGAACATATCTTTGAAGATCTACGGTCAACCGAAGACTGGCTTTCAACTAACACACCACCCTCATTGGAAAAACTGCTTATTACTTTTAGCCGAAACAGCATGTTTCGCCGTTCCATGTCATTTAGACTAGGTAGCGACCTCGATGCTGCAACTAAACAATTACAAACTAAACTTGTGCAACATATTGAAAATAAATTGGTCAACACCTTCAACACTGACGAATTTATTATTCCAAGCTACACATTAGCCCATAGCATAGCAGCTCTTTATTTAATTCAAATTCAACAACTTATCGCCAGTCCCACGCCTTGCCCTATACAACAAGCAAAATACTTACACTTACTGACTCGAGGCATGATTGTAGCGGCATTGACGACAACTAATAGCAGCGAACCCCATACCCGCACCAATGGAAATCATTAAGGTAAAAACCACAGCATTTACATCATTCTCAAGCGATGAGTTTGGTAATCCAACGCAAACCAAAGGTGCTACGCAGTAGTTTTACAGTGCTGTTGTGGCGCATTTGAAACAGGCAGCCAAGGCTAAAACTGACGATTAAACCTGGCGTCGATCCTATAAAATCACGACCGCTTTGCGCTAATTGTCGTTTCCTCATCAGTAATAAATCATGCTGCAACTGGCCTTGTTCCGTCAGTACAGTCAGCTTCAACTGCTGTTTTTTAAGTAACTGTTGAATTAGCATACTCGCACCTCCTATTTTTGATATTCCGACTCTCGAGTCGAGAGCAAAAGCTGTAATTGCTGCCAAGTCTTCGAAAAGCCAGTTTGTGACAGCACATAGCCAAGACTACGCCAACACCAAAGCAATAAAACAAACTGTAGCACCACCAAAGCGATCACAGTGGCCAATAACGAACCGCTCAATTGAAACAGCATATAGCCCAACAGCAATAAAATACTGCCCCAGAATAACGTAATGCCAGTACCAAAACAGACGACTAAAGCCGCAGCAATAATCAGGCTACGCCCTGTTAACCGCCATTCTGCCGTTGCTATTTCCCCAGCCAACTTCAACTGCTCGAGATAGGCTTGCTTCACTGAACTGCTAAGAACAGCTATTTCAGCCAGTTGCTCCATTGCCTGGTCAATAACTTTATGCTGGGCAGCAGCTGATGCTGTCTGCCCAGTTTTGGCGGTTTGCGCACTATGCTGGACGGGCCTTTGTTCTGGCGCCTCTGACCTTGCACGGTTTTGCATAAATCCACCTTAGCGACGGCGCAATAAAGCCGTTAATACCACACCAGCGGCAAAGGCAATCCCAGCTGTGGCCAATGGATTTTGCGCTGCCAACTCACGGGTTTTGCTATAAGAACTTTGCAGTTGTAATTTGATTTCCTCCTGCTTGAGCGCCAGAGTTTCCTGTGAGCTAGCTGCCGTTTTACGCAAAGTGTCTTCTGCAACTGCGGCTTTCTCTGCCACTGCATCAACGGCATGGTGCGTCACTTCAGTTGCTTTCGCTGTTGTGGGTGAATTTAAAGCACCGCTATCTTTACTGTTAGTTTGTTCTGCTACGCTTTTTGAACTGGCCATAGAAAGCCTCCTTGGTGAACACTGTGCAATGCAACAAGATGCTGCACTTTGCGTACAAACCAATGCAATGGCTATACCAAACAATATAAACGCATAAAAACAATAAGTTATAACTACTTTATTTCTATTAACCCTCCCAGTTAACGGTAGATGTTACCTGCATTGAGTAATTTTTACCTGCGACGAAGAAAGGCGAGAAATGGCTGTAATGGCGGCTAAACTGAAAGCTAAATAAGCGATAGACTGAAGGGCCGGGAGAACGAGATAACTCTTATTTTTTAATGAGTTAATCAAATAAAATTTATCATTACCGTATAAATTAAAAAACAAAAAGCCCGTTTGTCATTACGACAAACGGGCTTTTTGTTGAATGAGGTGAGTTGGCCGATAAGCCGGGTCCTGTCTTGGACAGTCATTCATCTAGGCCTGCAATCGCTCACAGGCTCAAGCGACCTACCCGGTTCCAACGCGAGCCACGCCATACGGAACCCTATTTGGTCTTGCTCCGGGTGGAGTTTACCTTGCTACGAACTATTGCTAGCCGCACGGTGCGCTCTTACCGCACCCTTTCACCCTTACCGACCTGATAAATCAGGCAGGCGGTCTACTCTCTGTTGCACTTGTCGTCGGTTCGCACCGCCCAGGCGTTACCTGGCACCCCGCTCTTTGGAGCCCGGACTTTCCTCCCCGTTCTTGCGAACGCGGCGACTGTCTGGCCAACTCGGCGCGGATTATAGCCTAAGCCACCCTGATGCACCACAGATAATCCGCTCGTAACCGTTTTAGCGCTTATAAATCAGACTCTAGGCCGTATTTGTACAGAGCGTTCTTTTTAAGTCCATGAATTTGCGCGGCAATTGCTGCGGCTTTCTTCAATGGTAATTCTTCACATAAGAGTTTGAGCGTATTAATAGCGACGGTGGGAATCGCTTCGTCATCACTCAAATGGTAGCCATGCACCATAAGCACGATTTCACCCTTCTGCTGATTCGGGTCAGTACTTACGGTGGCAAGCACCTCTGAGACAGGGCCAGATAAAAAAGTTTCGAAGGTTTTGGTCACTTCACGCGCCATGACGACGTGGCGTTCGCCACCAAGCACTTCAACCATAGTCGTTAGACTGTGCTCAATGCGGTGGGGTGATTCATAAAATATCAGCGTGCGCGGATCTTCTTTCAATGCTAATAACTTATCAGCGCGGGCTTTTTCTTTAGAGGGCAGAAAACCTTCGAAAGAAAAACGGTCCGATGGCAAACCCGAGGCGCTCAGGGCGGTAATTGCCGCGCAAGGGCCGGGCAAAGGGATCACATTAAACCCAGATTGGCGCACATGGGAGACCAAGTGATAACCCGGATCGGAAATCAACGGGGTACCCGCATCTGAAATTAATGCAATCGACAGCCCAGCTGCAAGCTGATCGACAATCCACTGGGCACGAGCACGCTCGTTATGATCATGCAGCGCCGTAGTTTTTGTAGTAATACCAAAGTGGCTCAATAACTTACCGCTGTGGCGAGTATCTTCACAGGCGATCAATGAAACCTGATTCAGCACCTCTATTGCCCGTGAGCTCATATCGCCCAAATTACCTATGGGAGTAGGAACTATGTAGAGTGCGACGCTTTGGTCCATATATACCTCTGTAATGACAGTGCCAAGACTTTCGTCAAGCGCGAGAGAAGGTTAAACTAGAGGCTGCATCTTACCAGAGTGAAGCCCAGTGTTAAAAAGCCTGAATACAACTAAGTTCGTTTCCGTGGCCATTTTATCGGTAATCTTGGCGGGTTGTGGCACTTCAACGCCCACCTCGACCGGAACTGCACCCACAGTGGCCACCTCTTTAGCATCTGCACCTTTGTCGGCCAATGTGTATTTGGCACAAGCCGCCAATAGCAAAGATCCGCAGCAGCGCGATACTAATCTGCTGCTCGCAGCCCATGCCTATATCAATGCCAACGACTACGCAGCGGCGCAGAAGCTACTAAAATCGATACAGCCAAGCTTGAATCAGAGCCCAACATTTCTGGCCGAACATAAATACTTGACCGCGCGCGTGCTTGAACACACGTCCACCTATAGTGATGCACTTAAAGTTCTCAATTATCCAAGCAATTGGAGTTTGCCAAGCTGGCAGATGACGGCCTATCACCAATTCAAGGCACATTTATATCAATTGAATAAACAACCTATTGAGCAAGTGCGTGAACTGAGTTTACTGACGACTTACTTGCCCCCCGCCCAAGCCAACGAGGTGAATAACGCGATTTGGCAAGTTCTGCAGCCAATGCACGAACAAACCTTAAAAGCCTTTACCAAAGATGCTAAGACTCCTGTGTTTACGGGTTGGTTGCAATTGGCTTATATCGCGAAGCATTATGCTGTCGATCCGACACAGTTAGTACGCTACTTAGGCGAATGGCAGAAACAAAATCCTTATCATCCTGCAGCGGCTAAGCTGCCCGCCGATCTTGACAGAGCCTTAAACGCTAAGCCATTTACGCCAAAAAACATTGCTGTGCTGTTGCCGCTGACGGGCCCAAGAGCTAACGCTGCCAATGCAATTCGCCAAGGCATATTAGCCAGTTACATGGCCAAGCAAAATGACCAAGTCGCAGTCAACTTTTATGACACGGCAAACGATGCTGCCAGCGCTTACCAACAGGCGCTAACTGCGGGAGCCGAATTTATTATTGGCCCATTATTGCCTACTGAAATTGAACAACTGCAAGTGATCAATGCGGCAAACACAGCCACCACTAATACGGTGACTAATACTACCAACCCAGACAAAACGGCCAATACAGCAACAGCACCTGCTGCGCCTGTACCACAACTATTTTTAAATCAAGTTGATAAGTTCACCCCCGATCCGAATAGGTTCTACTTTGCATTATCTCCCGCACAAGAGGCGGCCGATGCGGCGGAGCATTTATATCAAGATGGCGTAACTATGCCGTTACTGCTCGCCAGTAACGATGCCCTTGGCAAACGCATGGCCGAAAGCTTTATTCAAGCATGGAAAAAGAAGAGCGATAACCCTGTCGAAGTTCACTACTTCGATGGCGGTGATAAAATGCGCACCACAGTACAAGATGCCCTTGGCGTGCGCGATAGCCAAGAGCGGATCGCCCGTATTAAAGAGTTGTTAGGCAATTCAGTACAAGCCGACTTCCGTTCACGCCAAGATATTGATGCCATTTATATGATTTCAACGCCACAGGATCTAACCCTGCTCAAGGCCTTTATCGACGTAAACTTTAGCGTTTTCACACAACCTGTGCCTTTATATACCTCAAGCCGCAGCCGAGTTGAAAATGAAAGCACACAAACGGCGCAGGATTTAAATAACCTGACCCTAAGCGACGCACCTTGGCTAATGCAAAACGGCGAAGAAAATCTGATGGTCAACACACTATTTTCGGGCTGGAATAACAGTCAGAAACGTTTGTTTGTTATGGGTTATGATGCAATGGATTTGATCGGCCGTTTAGCGCAAATGCGCTCATTCACAGGCTATCAATTCAATGGTCGCAGTGGTGCTTTATCTGTCAGTCCAGATGGCATAGTCAACCGCCAATTAAGCTGGGGACGTTATGAAAGAGGTAGCTTCCGCCAGTTATGACACTCGGACAGCAGGCAGAATCGCACGCCCAACGTTACCTTGAACAACAAGGCTTAACTTTTGTCGAACGTAATGTCCGCTATCCGTTTGGGGAAATTGATTTAATCATGCGCCATAAAAACCATTGGGTATTTGTCGAAGTGAAGTATCGTTCGGCAAATCAATATGGCGGCGCATTACAGGCCCTAAGCAGCGCGCAGATTTCGCGAATTCGCAAAGCGGCTAGCCACTATTTACAACTCAATAGACTCGATGTGCCCTGTCGTTTCGATGTCATCGCCATGGAAGCCGATCAAATTCATTGGCTGGTCGATGCCTTTTAAGCGCCAATAGTGAAAGAGTGACTACACAAATTATTTTAACGTCTGTGCCTCAACACGCTTGTGGAAATATGGCATGATAGCAACACTTTATCCTGAAAGGATTTATCCATGTTAGAACGCATTAAAGACAGCTTTACTGAATCTATCCAGACAAAAATCGATGCAGCCGAAGCACTGCCAGAATCAATCGCCAAAGCGGCCGAGATGATGGTGCACTGTCTTTTGGGTGGCAATAAAATCCTTGCTTGCGGTAACGGCGGCAGTGCTGGCGATGCGCAACATTTCTCAGCAGAATTGCTAAACCGCTACGAGATTGAACGTCCACCCTTACCGGCCATAGCTCTGTCTACCGATACTTCAACCATCACAGCGATCGCCAACGACTATAGCTATGATGAGATTTTCTCAAAACAGATTTTTGCCTTAGGTCAACCGGGCGACATTCTGCTAGCTATCTCGACCAGTGGTAACTCAGGTAACGTGATTAAAGCCATTGAAGCCGCATTAAGCCGCGACATGACTATCGTAGCGCTAACAGGTAAAGATGGCGGCGCTATGGCTGGCCTACTGAGCGTGAACGATGTGGAAATCCGCGTACCTTCAAATGTCACTGCACGTATCCAAGAAGTGCACTTACTGGTGATCCATTGCCTGTGTGACAATATTGACCGCACCCTCTTCCCACAGGACGAGCAGCAATGAGACACGCTGCCCCGCTGTTAATGGTTTGCTTGCTGCTTCAAGGCTGCGCCGGTGCCGTTATGGTGGGCGCAGTCAGTGGCGCTATGATGGCCAACGACGAACGTACTGTTAAGACTCAGCTTGATGATACCAATACTGATTTTAAGATCACCAGCGCACTGCTAGAGCAAGAAGATCTTAAAAAACAAACGAATATCACAGGTGTATCCGTCAATGGCAATGTACTTATGATAGGCCAAGCCCCTAACTCTACGTTAAGGGATAAAGCCATCAAGGTCGTACAAGATCTTAAGCTCGGCGGCAAAATACATAATCAAATCCGCATTGGCAATCCAACCTCTTTCACCACCCGCAGCAATGACACTTGGGTTACAACCAAAGTGAAGGGCCGCATGCTGAACGAAAAAGATTTGGATGTGACTCGCATTAAAGTCATCACTGAAAATGGTGAAGTCTTCCTGCTGGGAGTTATTCATCGCTCACAAGCAGACTTAGCTGTTGATATCGCCCGTAATACTGCTGGCGTGCGTAAAGTGGTGAAAGTATTTGAGTATGCTAAGTAATTTTGCAGTTTACCTATTTAAAACTTGAGCCTAAGTGGTGAGCTAACTCGCCCACTTAGGCTTTAACCCTTGCTGTTATTTTCCCGTGAGTGTATCCGCTATCTTAGGTGCCGATTTTGATAGGAGCGATCCTAGCCAAGGTAAAAACAACGAAGGCAATACGATTAAGGCGGCACCGAGCCAACTTAAGTTATCCAACCATTCATCGAACAACAACCAGCCTAAAAAGACAATAAACAACAAGCCTGTGTATTCCGCAATCGCGATATCACTCGCCTGTGCCTTGCGGTAAGCCAGCACACAAAACCAGTGATAAACCAATAAAAATGCGTTGCTCAGCAAGGCCACACCCACCAGCTCCCAACTCAAACCCTCAATCCCCTGAAACGCTGCAATCACTAACGTTGCCGGAATACCCAGCAAGTTATATAGCATTAGCGTTAGCACGGGATGCTCAGCATGGGGTACTTTTTTAAGTGCTAACTGATTCACTGCAAAAGTAAAAGCAGAAAACAGTACAGCAATGCCGTACCAGTTCATTTCGCTCGGCCGCAGGATAATCAAGATGCCGACAAAACCTAAGCCAGTACAGATTGTCTGAGCAGCGGTGATCCTCTCGCTCAAGAAGAAATACCCCATCAAAATAATCATTAGCGGTGCGGAGTAAAACAATGAGCTAACTGTCGCGAGCGGCAATGCCATTAAGCCAATAATTAAAAAAAGCGCGCCAACTGAGCCTATGTTGGCACGCCAAAGGTGAACTGAGATATGTGTCGTCATCGGACGCTGCGAATACAGCCACACTGGCAACAACATAAATACTGAAGAGATTTGCCTGACAAGGAGGAAAGTCGAGGCACTCGCATCGTCCGGTAACCACTTGATCGATACATCATAGAAGGCACTGAATAGGTTACCTACTATCAATAAAATCAAACCAATAACTACTGGGCGTTGCATTTTTTAACATCCATAAATCTCAATGGCGGCATGATAATCCTCGCAAAACTTAAGCTGAAATGATGCTTTCTCATGCTAGATGAATTAAATTCATACTAAAGCCTTTAGATATTGAAAATCATGAGAAAGCTCCCGCCATTACGCGCTCTACAAGTGTTTGAAGCTGCCGCCAGACAGCAGCATTTTTCTAAGGCCGCCGATGAACTGTGCATCACCCAAAGTGCAGTGTCGCACCAAGTGCGAGTATTAGAAGAGTATTTTGGCGAGCTACTGTTCGACCGTCAGGGGCGTAAACTGCAGTTAACGCCTAAGGGGCACGGACTATTTTTAGAGTTAGAGCGGATATTCAACGAGTTAAGCGACCTCAACTTGAAAGTACGCGATACGCCAAATCAACAGCTCTGCCTAGCCGTTTACAGCTCATTTTCAGTAAAATGGTTGATCCCAAGACTCGCCGATTTTCGCCGCCAATATCCGAGCGTGAAAATCCGCCTCGAGATGATCACCCAAGATCCTGATCTAAGCACCAGCACTGCGGATATCTTCATCGCCGGTAAGCTAAATCAACGTGGTTATTGGCAACAGTTACTGCACAAAGAGCGTTTAATTCCTGTATGCAGCCCCAGTTTTTACCTTAAATGGCGCGATATAAGCCTGAGTAATTTCCAGCAACAAGCTCTGCTGGTGGTTGATGAAGGACCATTAGGGCTCGACTGGCACAAGTGGTCATCGGCGCACCAAATACCACTCGATAACGAACAACAGCATGTGTTTAGTCATATTGTGATGGCGATTGAAGCGGCGATTGCTGGCCAAGGCTTAGCCCTAGCGCCGGACTTTATGGTGGCTGGCGATATCACAACGGGGCGTTTAGTCACCTTGAATCTGCCCGATGTACATACCGGATTTGAATTTACCTTCTTTTGTAAGCAACGCCGTTTATCAGAACCTGCGATTGCCGCTTTCTCATCTTGGCTAAAATCACAGGCTTAGGATGAATTTACAGGCACAAAAAAGCCGACGCGAACGTCGGCTTAATTTATCGATCGATTGATTACACTAACAAACCAATCTTCTCATACACTTTCTTCAGGGTCACTTCGGCGCGCGCCTGCGCACTCTGTGCACCAGCTTTCATCACTTGGTCTAAGTAAGCGCGATCGCTACGAATCGCGCGGTAACGCTCTTGCAGTGGCTCTAACATGCTCACAACCGCTTCACCTGCTGCACCTTTCAAATGACCATACATCTTGCCTTCAAACTCGGCTTCTAGGCTCGCAATGCTTTGCCCTGTCACACCCGACATGAGACTCAGCAGGTTAGAAACACCCGGTTTATTATCCACATCAAAACGCACGACTGGCGGCTCATCACTGTCTGTCATGGCTTTTTTCAGCTTCTTCAGCACTGATTTCGGATCTTCTAGCAGGCCGATAACGTTATTACGGTTATCGTCTGACTTAGACATCTTCTTTAGCGGCTCCTGCAGCGACATGACTTTAGCGCCAAGTTCAGGAATAAACGGCTCAGGAATGGTGAAAGTATCACCATAGGCATTGTTAAAGCGAGTAGCGATATCACGCGTTAACTCAAGGTGTTGCTTCTGATCTTGGCCAACGGGGATTTCGTTCGCTTGATAAATCAGAATATCCGCCGCCATCAACACTGGGTAGCCAAATAAACCCACGTTGATGTTGTTGGCGTGCTTTTGTGATTTATCTTTAAACTGAGTCATGCGGCTCAACTCACCCATTTGGGTATAGCAGTTTAATGCCCAACCCAATTGCGTATGTTGTGGCACCTGTGACTGGATAAACACTGTACTCTTTTTAGGATCGACGCCACAGGCCAAATACAGGGCTAAGGTATCTAAACACGCTTCGCGCAACGCTTTAGGATCTTGGCGCACAGTAATGGCATGCAAATCAACTACACAATACAGGCAGTCGTGGCTATCTTGCATCGCAACCCATTGACGCAATGCACCCATGTAGTTACCTATGGTTAATTCGCCGGACGGCTGTGCACCGCTGAGTACTATGGGTTTGGTCATTACGTCATTGCTCCACTATCTATATATAAAAAGACTAAAAAAATCGACTAAAAAACAGGTAACCCCCATTACTTGGTAGGTTTTACCCAGTTCAGAATCTCACTAAATTGCTCACATACGGCATCTGGGCCACTGAGCCCAATATCTTCACCGTAGTTGTAGCCGTAGGTCAAGCCGATTGACGCTATCCCAGCCGCTTTCGCCGCTAAAATGTCGTTTTTAGAATCGCCGACCATCAATAACTCAGTTTTCTCCAATTGCCACTCATGCAATAAATGCTGCAGCGGCAAAGGGTCGGGCTTCATCTTAGCTAAGGTATCGCCACCTAACACTAAGCTGAAAAAGTCGTTAATCCCAAAAGCATTGAGTAATGGCATGGTAAAACGATAGGGTTTATTGGTGACAACCGCTAACTTAAAGCCTGCATCAAACAAAGTTTGCAGCACTTGATGCACGTCGCTATACAGCGCACTGTGCTTTTCAAGATTTTCTTGATAATGATGCATAAAAATCGGCATAGCCGCATCAAGGGTTGTTTGCTCAACATCCGTACCCAAAGTATGACTCATAGCACGGCGCATCAACATCTCTGCACCGTTACCGACCCAAGTACGAACTTGCGCCTCAGAGCAGCTCTTCAAACCTAACTCGGCTAAGGCTTCCTGCGTGGCAACGGTTAGGTCAGGCACACTGTCAATCAGCGTGCCATCTAGATCAAACGCAATCGCTTTAATCTTATCCCACATGGCTATGCCCCAACTTTAGCAAGTTCGGCACGCATCTCATCAACAACGGCCTTATAATCGGGCTTGCCGAAAATAGCCGAGCCCGCAACAAACATGTCCGCACCGGCGGCCGCGATTTCGGCGATATTGTCGACCTTAACGCCGCCATCGACTTCTAAGCGAATATCAAAACCACTGGCATCAATACGCGCACGCACTTGGCGCAGCTTATCTAAGGTTGATGGAATAAAGGATTGACCACCAAAACCAGGATTCACTGACATCAATAGGATCACGTCGAGCTTATCCATCACATGGTCAAGATAATGCAGTGGTGTCGCAGGATTAAACACGAGACCTGCCTTACAACCGCACTCTTTGATGAGCTGAAGTGTGCGATCGACGTGCTCAGAAGCTTCTGGGTGGAAAGTAATAATAGACGCGCCCGCTTTAGCAAAATCAGGCACGATACGATCAACTGGCTTAACCATCAAATGCACATCAATATCAGCGGTAATCCCATAGTTACGCAGTGCTTGGCACACCATAGGGCCAATCGTTAAGTTAGGAACATAGTGATTATCCATCACATCAAAATGTACTACGTCGGTTCCCGCATCTAACACAGCTTTTACATCGTCACCCAAACGGGCAAAATCGGCAGATAAAATTGATGGAGCAATCAAGAATGGACGCATAAAACACTCGCTGCTATTTGGATAAAAAGTGCCTTATTTTACCCTGAGCCAAGCTAAGCCTCTATAGCTAAAGCCACATTTCTGGCAATTGATCCGCTGTGCCTATGTCAGCAAAGCAGCACACTCTGCAGCTATCGCAGTAAATTGGGGCTTAGATTCGGTAAAATAAGCTAATATTTCCGAGCATTTTGGCTGGAATTGATAATTTTTTGTTCATAAACTAAGCGAGTTTGTTATACTCGAGGCGCAGTGCTGGTTCATTCCAAAGGAAGCGTTATGATGGAGCGGTTTAGTCAGTTTTCACACTATGTTAGGTCGGTGACATTTAAGTCATCTATGATGTTGGCATTTACTGCAGTTGTAGTGGCCACGCTAGCTTTGGGCGTTGAAAAACTTACGGAAAATACCGAAACTGCATCTTGCGCTTGTAGCAATGACACTCGTTACAACAATGCACTGCCCAGTAGCCACCCTAATAATCGCTGCGCCGATCAAGCACAAACCTTAAGCTGGAAAACGTGGCTTACAGGTAAAAACCGTTCGAGTCAGTTCCACTTTGTCGATCTACTTGAGCTATTACATGGTCATCAAGATAAACCTATGGATGATCTCAAGCCCACTACGTCGCATCTCGCCTATTAATGCTTAGCCGCATTTGGCAAGTATTTCACAGTACCATTGCCGCCTTTTTCGGGGTACAAACTAGCGAAAATCGTAAAAAAGACTTTCAAACCAGTTCCCCATTGCCCTACATAGTGATGGGCATAGTATTAGCTGTCATCTTAGTGGCAAGTCTGATGTTTCTCGTAGGACAAGTGCTTAGCTAAACGTTATTTATGTTGAAACTAGTCGTCTTTTGGATCGTAGTTTTCATCATATAGCGCCATCAACTCATCCACTTTGTTACGACCACTGCCGTTTTGGCTAATGTTGCGTTGCACTTGAATTTTCGCTAAATGCGCGCCGCGATATAACTCGCGAGTTAATGGAATATCGTGATTACTAATCAATACCGGAATACCACGCTCTAACGCGGTATGGCGCGAATGACGAGCCAGTAGTGCTTGATCGTCTAAACTAAAACCGGCACCAACATATGTCGTGAAACTGGATGTAGTAGATAACGGTGCGTAAGGTGGATCGCAATAGATAACATCGCCACTGCGTGTCTGCTCAAAGGCTTTTTCGTAACCAATGCATTTAAACTCAGCACGTTGCGCTTTTTCAGAAAAGGCCCAGATTTCCTTTTCGGGGAAATAAGGTTTTTTATAGGAGCCAAAGGGCACATTGAAGCCACCCTTACGGTTATAACGGCATAAGCCATTAAAACCATGGCGATTTAAATAAAGAAAATACACAGAACGCTGGAAAGGGTCGCGACATTTATTAAAGTCGGTACGCACCTGATAGTAAGCTTCCTTTTGATTCATCTCATCGACAAACAATGCTTTAGCTGCGGCAATGTATGCTTCCGGTTGATGCTTCACTATCTGATATAACTCGATCAAGTCCTGATTAATGTCACAGAGCAGGTAGCTAGGATAATCCGTATTCAAGAAAACGGATCCTGCACCCACAAACGGCTCGACCAAACGGTCTCCTGCGGGTAAATAACTGGCTAAATCATCCACCAATTTAAATTTACCGCCAGCCCACTTAAGGAAGGCTCTGTGTTTTTTTATCATTTAACTTGATGAATGCCGACAAAAATAAAGGCCATGATTGTACTCTGTTTATTCTGAAATTTCACGATTTGAGAGACTTTCTTCTACTTGATAATCTTTCAAATCGGCCCATTTTCTGACCCAAGGTTGCTCAAAACGATACTCCTTAACCAATTGCGCCGCCGCATTCGAAGCCAATTTGCTACTGCTATAGTGACCAACGAGGACAACCCATCGCTGTTTATACTTTGCGACTCGAACGCCCTCGACATTCTCAAGACTCTTTAATGTCGAACGCAGGGTATCTAGCTGAGCAACACTCGCTATTTGTACGGTATAACCTTTGAGTGGCTTTTGCGGTTCCAAAACTGTTTTATCAACCTTTGCCACCTCTGGCGCTGGGGACTGAACACCTACCGTTTTAGCTTGAGGCTCTGCATCCACAGTTGGCTCATCACCACCAAAAGACTTGCTACTCACTTCACCAACACTCACTAAGGCTGCATCATCAGGCTCAGGATGTGGTGCCTCACCATGGAATTCACTTAATGGATCGACAGCCGGTTCTGTTTTGGCTTTGGATGTTTCTATTTCGTTAACTGTCACGGGTACGGCGGCAAACTTTAATTGATCAGCGCGCAGAGCAAAATAGGGGGCTAAGATTTTTTGCCCATAGGACAAGAAAACGGGGGAATCTATCGCAGGAAAAGTCGCAGTCTCTAGGGCTTGCTCTTCAGAAAATGGTTGAGTAACACCAAGCCAAATACCTAGCGCTAACAACATGCTCACAGCTGTCACCATCACAGCTTTATATTTCATCCAAGAAGATGTTTTCTCTTGCGGGCTATGCAAGGCTTTATCTAACAGATTGACCACTTCTTGCGGCGTACCCGTTTGCTTCTCAAGCTGACTGCGTACGATTTCCCTTGGCGTAAAAGGGTTTTGATCGCTGTATCTCAGCAATGTTTGATACAAAGCTTCACGCTCTGGCATGGTTAACGGCTCAATACTGATAGGCAATATTTGCCGCCGCAATGGCTCGGGTAATTGTGGCAATAGGTCCGCTAAGAATGCCGGTGGAACCGTGAGCGTGACGGCAATATTCTTACCCGCACACTGGATCTGATTGAGAATAATACACTCAGCCCAGAGCGCCTTAGGTAATAAATGCGCATCATCGATAATAATATGTAAAGGTTTAGTTTGCGTACTCGCAAGCCGCAACAGCGTATCGGCGAGGGGAATGTCGTCGTCAAAAATAGGGGATGAAATTAGCTGGACTAGAATTTTGCGGCGTATCTCAGCGTTATCGGCATGCATAGGACAAATCACAAATGCCGCATTTGACTCGTCAAAATCGGTCGCTAATCCGGTAACTAAGGTCGTTTTTCCTGAACCGCTGACACCAGAAAGCACCAGCAGCTGATCGCTATAACTGGCAACATGATGCATTCTTTGTATGAGGGCTTCCTGAGAAGGAAGCAAGACAGAACCCTGAAACGTCACTCGCCCACCACACAGTTTTTATGCGCAGCGAATAACCTGTTCAAGGGTAGATTCTGTGACTTGACTAAACACATCCGCGCGGCCTATTGCCGTTGGGAGCACCAGTCGAATCTGACCGCCTAAAACTTTTTTATCGCGTCGCATATGTTGAATGAAACTGTCGAAATCCATAGATTCCGGCGCACTCACTGGAAGATCAAAAGCTTGTAGTAACTGTATGATACGACAAACTATTGACTCATCGATAAGCCCCTGTGCCTTAGCTGTTTTAGCAGCAAGGACTGTGCCAGCTGACACGGCTTCACCATGCAGCCAATTACCGTAGCCCATTTCGGCTTCAATCGCGTGACCAAAGGTATGACCCAGATTCAACAAAGCACGCACGCCCTGCTCAGTTTCATCTTGGCTAACCACATCGGCTTTAATCTCACAGCAACGAGAGATAGCATAAACTAATGCTTCGGCATCTAAGGTTTTTAGCGCCGTTACATTATCTTCAAGCCATTGAAAAAAATCAGCATCCCACATGATGCCATACTTGATGACTTCCGCCATTCCCGCCGCAAACTCGCGCGCTGGAAGCGTATGTAAACATAAAGTATCGATAAGCACGATTTGTGGCTGATAAAAGGCCCCAATCATGTTTTTACCAAGAGGATGGTTAACAGCCGTTTTACCGCCGACGGAAGAATCCACCTGCGACAATAAAGTTGTCGGAATTTGAATAAAATCGATCCCACGTTGATAACATGCCGCGGCAAAGCCCGTCATATCACCAATCACGCCGCCACCCAAAGCCACCAGCACAGAATCTCGACCATAGTTTTGCTGCAGCAATGCAGTAAAAATAGTATCTAGATGTGCTAAGTCTTTGAATTGTTCACCATCGGGAAGGATAACACTCTCTACCTCACCAAACGAAGCCATCGTCTCTTGTATCTGTTTAAGATACAAAGGCGCGACAGTTTCATTGGTGACGATAAGAATACGTTTTTTAAGCAGGTAGCGAGACAAGGTCTCGCCATCACTCATCAAATTCTGGCCAATGTAAATGGGATAACTACGTACACCTAAATCAACCTGAATTTGCTTCATAAATTCTGCCTAAAAACCTAATTGCTCAATGATCTGATTTGCGACGATCTTTGCGCTTTGATCATCGGTTTTGACAATCACATCGGCAATTTCTTCGTACAATGGATTACGGATCTCTGCAAGATTCTCCAACACTTCTCGAGGATCATCCACTTGCAATAATGGGCGTCGCTTGTCTCTTTGAGTACGAGCAACCTGTTTGTCGATAGTGGTTTCCAGGTAAACCACAATGCCACGAGCAGACAGATGATTACGGATATCTTTGCTTTGTACTGAACCACCACCGGTGGCAAGGACGATACCTTGTTTCTCAGACAAATCAGCAATAACCTGAGCTTCACGACGACGGAAGCCTTCTTCACCTTCGACGTCAAACACCCAAGCAATATCAGCGCCTGTGCGTTGTTCAATCTCTTGATCCGAATCGTGGAATTCTAAATGCAGCATTTGCGCCAGATGGCGACCAATTGTGCTTTTACCTGCGCCCATAGGGCCTACCAGAAAAATATTACGTTTTTCAGCCATTTCTTGTACGTCTGAATCTTATTGAAAAGTATGCCTATATCGACTCAACATCAAGCCGACCTATATGTTACCTTGCTCTTATGAGACTTGACCGAGGATTATCTCAGCTTAGGGTCTACTATGGCAAGCCATGTGCGCTATTTATGCAAAGAATTGTATTCCAGTAATAATAAAGCCAGCAATCACTGCTGGCTTTAGTCGATACATAGCAAGTGCTTAGATCTTCTCACCGACTATTTTGGGGGTTACGAAAATAAGTAGCTCTTGACGCTCATTTTTGTCTGTTGTGTTCCTAAACAGGAAACCGACTAAGGGAATGTCACCGAGAATAGGGACTTTACTCACCCGGCTGATCAAGTTTTGCTGATAAATACCACCAAGGACTATGGTTTCACCGTTATCAACTAGCACTTGAGTGCCAATACGTTGGGTATCGATGGCGACTGCGGGACCCGTTGGTGTGTCAACCGTCTTGCCCTGAGAGTCTTGGGTGATTTCCAAATCTAAAATAACGCGGTTATCAGGTGTAATTTGTGGAGTAACACGCAAGGACAACACGGCTTTCTTAAAAGTGACCGAGGTTGCACCACTTGAAGTCGACTGCACATAAGGGATCTCCACACCCTGCTCAATATAAGCCGCCTTTTGGTTAGAGGTAGTAATACGAGGGCTGGCGATAATTTCACCTTTATTTTCTTGCTCTAACGCACTCAATTCCAAATCAAGAATAGTACCATCTGCCAACTTAGCAACGTGGAATGCGATACTTGTTGGATTGGTCACTGCCGCAGGCAAATTAACGTTCAAACGCTGGTCAGGAGTTGGAATGATGCCGTTGGCAATACTCTGAGCACCTTCTAATGTACCAGAGGTTCCCTTACTGCCCTGCTGATCCGTTACGCCCCAACGTATGCCTAAGTCTTCAGAGACATCATCTTTGACTGTTACCATACGTGACTCGATCAGCACTTGACGAATAGGGATATCGAGTACTTCGACTAAACGATGGATGTTCTCAATCGTTTCTGCCGTATCTTTCACAAGTACAGTGTTGGTACGTTCATCGACCGCGACTGAGCCGCGTGGCGAGAGTAAACTAGAATCTGCGCTTTTAAGCAGCTCAGCAATATCGATCGCTTTGGCATAGTTAATTTGCAAGTACTCAGAATACAAAGGTGCTAGCTCTTTAACTTCTTGCCTATTTTTGAGATTTTGGCTTTCACGAATAGCCAACTCTTCGCTCGGTGCCACCATTAAGATGTTGCCTTCGATACGCTTATCTAGGCCTTTGGTTTGTAGAATCAAATCTAATGCTTGGTCCCAGGGCACATCATCCAATCTCAAGGTGATGTTGCCTTCAACAGTATCACTCGTGACTAAGTTAAAATTGTTATAGTCAGCAATGATCTGCAAAACAGTACGTACAGGGATATTTTGAAAGTTAAGCGACAAAGTACGGCCATTGTATTTTTTAACATCTTTCTTGGCGGCAACTCTCTCAACTTTATTCATCGAGAGTCTAAAGAGATTATCCTCTTGCTTGTAACTGAACTCATATTCCCCAGCAATATCAACTAAAATGCGCGTTGTTAGATCTTCTTTAAATGTCTCGAAGCTTTTTACTGGTGTTGAAAAATCTTTCACATCCATAACATAAAGCAGATCACTATTAATATCAGTGTTATATAACTTAACTTCGAGTTTAGCGCCCACTTGCTCAACGTTAACGGCAACCGAGCGGTTATTCAAATAGACTAATAACTCACCGCCACCATTTTCATTACGACGAAAATCGATATTTTTAATGCTGTTAACGAAGGGATTTTCTGCCTGAGTCTGAGCGCCTGCAACCTCATCATTAATAGTGAGTCGATATGAGTTGCCCATGACTGAACCTTGGTAAGGTTTCACTTTGGACATACCTAAGGTGACTTTAAGACGAGTATCTTGCTGCTCAGTCATCATGTCAGTTACACCGACTTGATTAATGGGTAAGCGATCCTTAGATAAACCAGAAATACTATTATCAAAGGTTAATACGAGCTCTGCAGGCGATGCATTAGAGTCAATAACTGGCGGAGTGACCGCTTCTTCAAATACCAACTCTAGCTCTAACTGATGGTCAACCAAGGCATGGTACTTAACATCCATTAATCGGTTTGCAGCATAACTCGATGGCAAAATTCCAAATACCAATGCGATCCCAATAACAGACTTGATTAAGCCTGAAGAAATTAACGGGACTTTTATCGCGGCAGAAGATTTCATTATTCCCTCATCCTTCGCTCGTTATTCTCCAGAAAGTTCTAAATTGCTCGTCCTTTCGGACCAACAACCTGAACCATCTGGAATTAATTCTACTACTTCGACATTTTGTGAAGTAACTTTAGAAATGCGTCCATTAAACAGACCTAAATACTCACCAACGCCCATCCGATAAACACTGCCGTCATTTGTTTCAACTAACGCCCAAGTTGTATCGGCTTCACTTAAGGTGCCACGCATTTTTAAATTATCTAAAGGATAAGTTTCTAATCGTCCTTTTCGACGCTTTAAGTCCGGTTGTAAACAATCTTTGCTGGTATCAACAACTTCTTCCGTTAACTCACGCGAAGGTGGTACAAAAGGGCTTCGCATTAACTCGGCTTGATAGGCAAAGTGCTCAAATCTTGGCGGCTCTTTCAAGGGCGGGATATGAGCAACGTGTTGCGCTTTGGTTGTAGTAACAAATAGCTCTAAATCACTACGATCGCCAACACAACCCATTAAAAAAAGACTCAAGGCTAACAAAGGTAAGAATTTCATTATTTCTTCCCCTTATTAGCAGGTTTTTCAGGCGGTAATTCAGCCCCTTCTTTAAAGCGGTATGTCTTGGCTAAGATATCCATTGCTAAGTTGCCGGCTTCGTCTCGCTTAATGGTGAAATCATGGAGGCTAACGATACGCGGCAGCTTAGCGACACCACTCACCATACTACCTAGCTGATGGTAATCTCCCGTCACAGACATTTTAATTGGAAACTCAATATAGAAATCCCGCTGAATTTCGGCCTCCCAATTCAAACTATTAATTTTGAGTCCTGCATCCGTAGCGACAAAAGTTAAATCGTCTAGCAAACCTGGCATTTCATTTTCAGAGGGCAGCATCTTCAGTAACTCTGCAAACTGCACTTCCATCGTCGCTAGCTGATCTCGGTAGAGTTTTAAATTTGCCGCAAGTTGATACTTATTCTTGAAATCATCTCTGAGCTGCACTTCTTTATCTTGCTCTGCGGTATAAATATCTACCGAATCGGAGACGACCAAGAAATATCCCGCAGCAAAAACACAGAGTGCTAAAAGGATCGCGAAAAAGGTTTTAACTTGATTTGGCCAACCACCAATATTTTCAAAGTCGATATCATTAAATTGACTTAGATCGAGTTTCATTTACTCGCTCCTTTTGTCATTTTCTCAGGCTCATCTACACTCGCGCCTTTAATAGTGACTCTCAAACTAAAACGCTGTAATTGCCGTAACTCTTCATTTTGGGTCACGATCGACTGCATATTAGGATCGGTTAACCATTCGGATGTTTTCACTTTTCGCATCATGTTGGCGACGTTATTGTTCGATTCACTACGCCCTTCAATCAGCAACAAACTGCCCTTTTTCTCTAGGCTAGACAGATATATTCCTGGAGGTACAATTCGAACAAGCTCATCTAACACGTGAGTAGGCAAATTACGGGATTGCTGTAGATTAAGAATAATTTCTGTACGCCGCTCAATATCTTTCTTACGTTCAGTAATTTTCTTGATCTCAGAAATTTGTGTTTCAAGCAGACTGATTTCCGATTGCAAATAAGCGTTACGTGCTTTTTGCTCATCGGTCATAACATCTAATAAAGATACTGCGACATAGACTAAAATCGCCGACGCTAAAAATACTGCAGCTAAAATACCAATATAGTCGCGCTTTTGTTTTTCTCTCGCCTCTTCTCGCCAAGGGAGTAGGTTTATGTTCGCCATTGACCGTAACTCCTCAATGCTAAGCCACAAGCAACCATATATTTGCTGATTGTAGGTTGCAGCGCACTTTTAACAGACTCATCGGCATGCAAACACCCTTGAAAAGGATCGGCGATAATAGTGTGAACACCCAATTCATTCGTCAGTAAATTAGCCATACCTTCTAATTTAGATGTCCCACCGCATAATACGAGGTAGTCGACTTTATCTTTACCGCTGGAAGTGCAATAAATCTGCAGCGTACGTTTTATTTGTTGTAATAGCTGAGTTTGAAAAGGTGACAAAACTTCAAACATATAATTTCGTGGTAAGTCGCCTTCAATCTTTGCTTTCTCAGCTTGATCATAAGACATGCCATAGAAGGATAATATTGACTGAGTAAATTGCTCACCACCGAAAGCTTGCTCACGAATAAAAGTCGTCTCACCCGATTCAACCACAGAGAAAGTCGTCATATTCGCGCCGATATCAACCATAGCAACGGCTTTATGTTTCGCTCCTTCTGGAAGCTGGGCCAGAATTAACTCTGCAGCTCTACCTAAAGCGTAACCTTCAACATCCACCACTTTAGCCTCAAGTTCCACGCTATCCAGCGCATCGACTCTCACATCAATATTGTCAGTGCGGCATGCGCTCAACAGCACATCAACTTTAGTAGGATCGGTACTGTTTACGTTTAGCGTTTCAAAATCTATGCTAACTTCATCGAGTGAATACGGAATAAGGTTATCGGCTTCAATTTCTATCTGTGCCTCCATTTCTTCCTCACTAAGGGAGGCATCCATGTAGATCACTTTCGTCATCACAGCAGAACCCGAAACAGAAACAGCGGCATATTTAACGGATTTAGGCAGGCTACGTTTTATTTGCTTAAGGCATTCAACAACGGCATCAGCATCACGAATATCATGATCGTTAACGGCCCCCTTCTTAATGGGTACCGCGGCATGACTCAATATTTTGTATCCGTCAGCAGTCTTACTCAACAAAATGGCCTTAACTTCATGGGAACCGATATCGATTCCCACCATCTGCGGAGCCTGACGCTTCCATAAATTTGAAAGCATATCCATTGTCACTTTTTTATTTATATTTCAGTAAAAGAGATTAGCACAAAATCAACTTGTTATACTTAGTTGTATCGAATGTTTCATCATTTTACAAATGCTATTTTGTGAGTCTCACGTTTTTACTTCACCAAGACGTGTGCGCCTTATATACTGTCGCACTTAACAGAACATTAGGATAAATTTTGGTGAAGTGGTTAAAACGTATTGTTATAGCACTATTCAGTCTAGCCCTTTTGGGCGTAGGCGCCATTGTGGCAGCATACTTTTATGTTTTGCCGGATTTACCGGATGTTTCAACACTAAAAAATGTGCAACTTCAAACACCTTTACGTATTTACAGTAGTGACGGCAAACTTATTTCTCAATTCGGTGAGAAACGTCGCATTCCACTAACGTTAGACGAAGTGCCAAAACCTCTGCTACAGGCGTTTATCGCAACCGAAGATGCCCGCTTTTATGAACATGGTGGTATAGATCCTGTTGGCGTGCTTCGCGCCGCATTAGTGATGTTGACCACTGGTGAGAAAAAGCAAGGTGCGAGTACGATTACCATGCAGGTCGCACGTAACTTCTTCTTAACCCGCGATAAGACTATTATTCGTAAAGTGAAGGAGATTTTTATCTCCTATCATATTGAAGAGTTACTCACCAAAGATGAAATTTTAGAGCTCTACGTAAACCGCATTTACTTAGGCCAACGGGCCTACGGTGTTGGGGCTGCTGCGCAAGTGTATTTCGGTAAAAACGTGCAGGAACTCAGCTTATCTGAACTGGCCGTTATTGCAGGCCTACCCAAGGCGCCCTCTACACTCAATCCAATCACGTCACCTTCGCGTGCACTGGCTCGCCGTAATGTCGTCCTCATGCGGATGAATGAAGTCGGCTACATCAGCCAAACCGAATACCAAGCGGCACTACAAGAGCCATTGGTGGCCAGATATCATGGCGCTGAAATTGATCTCTATGCCCCTTATATTTCTGAAATGGCTCGGGATTACATGGTACAGAAGTACGGTGAAGAAGAGGCCTATACCAATGGCTACAACGTCTATACGACTATCTCATCGGATCTACAACTTAAAGCTCAACAGGCACTGCGTAATAACGTCTATGCCTATGATGAACGCCATGGCTACCGTGGTCCTGCTGCCGTATTGTGGACGGACGAAAAACCTGAGCCTGCTCAAATCAAAACTGAACTAGCCAAGATTGCTTCAGTACAAGAATTGCAACCCGCCGCAGTCATCAGCATTGCAGATCAGCAAGCCAGCATAATGACCGCCAAGGGCGAGACCAAAGTCATTACTTGGGATGGATTGAAGTGGGCACGTAAGTTTATTACTGATAAGCGTCAAGGCAGTGTACCGAAATCAGCTTCTGACATGCTCAAGGTCGGCGAACGTATTTGGATCCGTGATAACGGCCAATATTTGCAACTATCGCAAGTACCAGAAGTCGCCAGCGCAACAGTATCACTCGACCCCAAAAATGGTGCTATTCGCACTTTAGTTGGTGGTTATAGCTTTAGCCAAAGCCAATACAACCGAGTGACTCAAGCGAAACGTCAATTAGGTTCGAATATTAAACCTTTCATCTATGCCGCAGCATTAGAGAAAGGCTTTACCTTAGCGACCCTCATAGACAATGCGCCAATTAATAAACCCGATATCAGCCAAGGCACTGCATGGCGCCCTAAAAATTCACCCGATATCTATGGCGGCCCAACTCGTTTACGTGTGGGTTTAGCGCAATCTATTAACGTTATGTCTGTGCGTGCAATGCGCCATGTCGGACTCGACGAAACCATTGCTCAACTCGTTGAATTTGGTTTTGATCCTAACGACTTACCTCGCAACGAATCGATTGCATTAGGTTCGTCTTCAGTCACGCCATTGCAAGTAGTTACTGCATTTAACGTATTTGCTAACGGCGGTTTCTTACTCGAACCTTTCTATATTGATCGCGTAGAAGATGCTTACGGCAATGTTATCGAAAAAGCGAATCCTACATTGGCCTGTAAGCCTAGCCAAAGTCTTAGCCAACCAGTTACACCGAGCGATCCTATGGCGTTCAGCGTAAGTGGAGACTCTAGTGCAGAACCTAGTGCCCCCTTTGCGCAGTGTTTCGAACAAACTGGTCGCTACGCTCCGCAAATTATTTCAGAGCAAACGGCATTCCTCATTACCGAAGCACTGAAGAGCGTGATCTGGGGTGGCGGCGATTGGAGTAAAGGCACGGGTTGGCAAGGTACGGCTTGGCGCGCAGCAAAATTGATTAAGCGCCATGATATTGCAGGTAAAACGGGTACTACCAACGAATCGCGCGACACTTGGTTCAGTGGTTTTAGCCCTGTCATCACCAGTACGTTCTGGGTCGGTTTCGACGATCATGGTCGCCAACTGGGCAGAACCGCATGGAATGCAAACGGCGAAAAAGATCAGATAACTGGCGCCGAAGCGGGTGCGAAAACAGCTGGTCCGGGCTGGAACGAGTTTATGAACAGTGTCTTACAAGGCACACCTGAAACAACCTCGATTCCACCAGAAGGCATAGTTTCGGTACGCATCGATTTAGCGACGGGTAAACTGACCCGTAAAACCGACTATACCAGTGCGTTCGAGTACTTTATTTCAGGTACAGAGCCGAAGGAATACATCAGCGAAACTCAGGATGAAAACAATTTATTCATCGATGCACCAACTGATGATTTATTCCAATAAACAAATGCTAAAAAGTCATTACCACTAATTGTGGCCCAATAAAAAACGCGACCTTAAGTCGCGTTTTTTATTGGCTTGTTGATTTGAACAACTTACTTTAGCGGGCTTTCTTAGCCGCGATCGCCTGCTGAATTTGTGGCAATGCAGTACCACCGAGCACGTCACGTTTCGCTAAACAAGCTTCAATAGTCAGGTTTGGATAGACATCATCTTCAATGATGGCGGCAAAAGTTTTTAATTCGGCCAAGGAGAAATCCTCGAGCGGAATTTGCTTCGCTATCGCAGCAACCACGACTTCACCCACAACATGGTGCGCCTCACGGAAAGGCATACCTTTAGACACGAGATAATCAGCAAGCTCAGTAGAATTTGCATAACCTTGCTGTGCGGCTAACAGTGCATTAGGACGATTGACCTTCAAACCTGACAACACCAACGCCGCCATATCGAGGCAAATTGCCCAGCTATCGACCACATCAAACAGGCCTTCTTTATCTTCCTGCATATCTTTGTTGTACGCCAAAGGCAGCGCTTTCATCGTAGTGAGAATGCCCACTAAGCTGCCATAAACCCGGCCAGTTTTGCCACGGATAAGCTCTAATGCGTCTGGATTTTTCTTCTGTGGCATCAGGGATGAACCCGAGGTCACTTCATCACTCAGGGAAATAAAGTTCGCTTCACCTGAGTTAAAGAAAATCAAATCTTCAGCCATACGGCTTAAGTGCATCATGCTGATCGATGCGGTTGAACAAAGCTCTACCACGTGATCTCTGTCTGATACACTATCTAAGCTATTCAGCGTTGGCGAGGCAAAATTCAGCGCCGCGGCCAGAGCATGTCGATCCATCTTATAAGCTGTGCCTGCTAATGCTCCAGAACCTAAAGGACAGGTATTAGCGCGGGTTAACGCATCGCTTAAACGGCTGATATCCCGCTCAGTCATTTCCACATACGCTAAACACCAGTGGCCAAATGTCACAGGTTGCGCGCGCTGCAAGTGAGTATAACCCGGCATTACCGCATCAAATTCACGCTCAGCCAACGCCAGTAATTCAGCATGTAAACCTTGAAGGCGCGCGAGTAATGCTTTGCCTTCGGATTGACACCAAAGCTTTAAATCGGTGGCAACTTGATCGTTACGGCTACGACCGGTGTGCAATTTCTTACCGAGATCGCCCACTTTGGCAATCAAGGCCGACTCGACGAAACTGTGAATATCTTCAGCGCCCGAGGCGAGAATAATCGCTGGATCGCCCTGCACTTCCACCAGTAAGTCATTAAGCGCTTTTTTCAAGTCGCGGCATTCAGTTGCCGAGATAATTCCCACGCTGACAATCGCATCCGCCCAAGCAATGGAGCCGACCACATCCTGTTCGAACAAGCGATAATCCACAGGCAACGAATCGTTGAATAATTTGAATAGCGCGCTCGTTTCGCCCTGAAATCTTCCACCCCATAAAGCCATGCTAACTCCCCTTACTCACTGCTTATTTGAAATCGACTCATCTGAATCAAAAACTAAATCAAAACCTAAAAACAAAAAAGGGCGCTAGGCGCCCTTTTAAACGACCTCTTACTTAGACTTTACATCATTAGCATTGAGTGCGCGGATGCGGCTCGCTAATGAGTACAGGCGGATAAAGCCTTCTGCATGCTTTTGATCGTAAACTTGATCTTCACCGAAGGTGGCAAACGCTTCAGAGTACAAGCTGTTAGGTGAACGTTTCTTCACTGCGCTCGCTTGGCCTTTGTAGAGTTTTACCACAACTTCACCGTTAACTGATTCAGCCAGTGATTCAGATGCTGCCAGCAGTGACTTACACAGTGGCGTGAACCAACGGCCGTCATACACTAAATGCGCCATTTGTGCGGCAACTTGCTCACGCCAGTTACGGCTAGTCTTGTCGAGTACGAGCTCTTCAATCGCACGTAGTGCTGCGAACATCACAGTGCCACCGGGTGTTTCGTAACAACCGCGAGACTTCATACCCACTAAACGGTTTTCGGTAATGTCGATACGGCCCACACCGTGTGGCGCAGCAATGGCGTTTAATGTCATCAGTGCAGCATAAGGCGTTAGGGCTTCACCATTCACTTTAGTGATACGGCCATGTTCTACTTCTAGCGACACATATTCAGGCTTGTTCGGTGCATCTTCAGGATCGGCAGTCAGTGTCCATACGCCTTTGCTTGGCTCGTTCCATGGATCTTCTAACTCACCACCTTCATGGGAAATATGGAAAGCGTTGGCATCACGGCTATAGATTTTAGTCGCTGACGCTGACGTCTTGATGTCACGTTCAGCTAAATAGGCCAGTAGATCTTCACGGCTCTGCATAGTCCATTCACGCCATGGGGCAATCACTTTTAAATCAGGTGCTAATGCGGCGAAGCAACCTTCGAAACGCACTTGGTCGTTACCTTTGCCGGTACAACCGTGACACAGAGCATCGGCGCCCACTTTACGAGCCACTTCAACCTGCGCTTTGGCAATAATAGGACGCGCCATTGACGTACCGAGTAAATAAGTGCCTTCGTAAATCGCACCGCTCGCAATCGTTGGGTAGATATAGTCTTTAACGAATTCTTCTTTTAGATCGACGATATGACATTCAGAAGCACCTGAAGCTAAAGCTTTTTCAGTCAAGCCAACCAGCTCTTCTTCGCCTTGGCCAACGTCGGCGCAGAATGCGATGATTTCACAGTTATCGTAGTTTTCTTTTAACCAAGGAATAATGGCCGAGGTATCTAGACCACCTGAATAGGCTAAAACCACTTTTTTCACGCCAGTATTTTTTATCTCGATAGACATCTTAAATTCCTATGACTCGTTTCTCTCAGGGAGAAAACAGGCTGCTAAACAGGGTTAATTTAACTAAATAAGGTTACCAGTACCGCATTTTGGGCATGCATCCGATTTTCGGCTTGTTGCAGAATTAAGGATCCTGCACCGTCCATCACTTCATCTGTTACTTCTACACCACGGTGGGCGGGCAAACAATGCATAAAGAAGTTAGCGCCCGCTTTCGCCATCAAAGCTTTGTTTACTTGGTATGGTGCAAACTTCGCTTTGATATCCGACAAAGGCGTTGGATCGCCCATTGAAATCCAAGTATCAGTATAAATAGCGTCGTGACCTTCAATCGCATCGATATCTGAAGTCAGCACTATCTTGCCGCCATATCGTTTGGCGAGCTCTTGCACTTCTGCCACTACGTAGCCATCAGGAAAGTGACCCGCCGGGCAGATCACTGTCATGGTGGCACCGAGAATAGCCGCACAGTACATCAGCGAGTTAGTGACATTATTACCATCACCAACATAAGCTAATTTAGCTTTACTGACATCCTCAAACTGCTCTGCCAGAGTTAAAAAGTCAGCTAAGGCTTGGCAAGGATGATAAAGATCCGACAGCGCATTGATCACGGGCACTGAGCCGAACTCGGCTAATTGTTCGATAGTGGTGTGTGAATAGGTTCTCGCCACAATTGCGTCGGCCCAACATGACAGGTTAGAAGCAAAGTCAGCAACCGATTCCCGTTTTCCCAGTTCACCATTTTGCTGGTCTAGGTATAAACAGTGGCCACCGAGCTTATTAATACCGATATCAAAGCTGACGCGAGTTCTGAGTGAGGGCTTTTCAAATAACATCACCACACTCTTGCCATCCAGCGCATGACGATACTCAGCCGGATTGGCTTTAATCGTTTTTGCCAAGGCAATTAGATCCTGTAACTGCTGCTGGGTTAAGTCTTTTATCGATAGTAAATGCTTCATAACCTACTCCACTTATGGTTGGATTTGTGTTCCTACGGCTTCACCTTTTGCTAATGCGATTAATTGGCTTGCATCACGCCACGAGGCAACTTGTACCGCCTGCCCCATCCACTGTGCTACTTCGAGCGCAGCTTCAACTTTGACCTTCATTCCCTTTTCGATCACACCTTGCTTAACAAGGTCTGCTATCTGCTTGCCATTTAAACTATGGATGAGCTGGCCTTTACCATCGAGCACCCCAGAAACATCCGACAGTAGCACTAACTTGCCGCCCACTAATTTGGCTAATGCAGTTGCCGCTTGGTCTGCATTGACGTTAAGCATTTGGCCATCGTCCATCATGGCGATGGAGCTACAAATCGGCATCCAACCTTGGGCGAGGATAAATTTAAGATAAGTGCCATCGTTTGGCGTGACTTCGCCCACTAGGCCTAAACGCTCATCTTTAATCTTAGCCGAAACAGTATTGCCATCGGCAAGGCTCATGCCCACACTCACAATGCCAGCCTTAGTCGCTGCGCCTTGAAGAATTTTGTTCGAAGTACCCGCAAGTGCGCCGGCAATAATCGGCATTTGCTCAGGCGGAGTCACACGCAAACCTTCTAACTTGACGGTTTCCATACCATTCGCTGCTAGCTGCTCATCCACCAGACAGCCGCCGCCATGCACCATCAACACTTGCTGACCATTGGCTAACATAGCCGCAGCCGTATCCATCAATCGCGCCATCCCCATTTCACATTGCAGCAGCGCGCCGCCCACTTTAAGCACTAATACTGAGTTGTTTGTAGACATCTTGACGACTCTCTTAAATAAGGATGAACAATTAAAGGTTAAAATGAATCTTTATGCATTGCAGCGCTTGGCTGGCAGCACCTTTCATCAAGTTATCGATGGCACTGGCTACCACTAAGTAACCACTATTCTCATCAAACTTCCAACCTAAGTGACAGTTAGGTGTCAGCACCACATCGTCCACTTTCGGGAACTGATTGTGCTTTACGGTTACCAATGGCGCCTTGTCATACACGCTATAGGCCGCTGCCACATCGGCAGTCGTAGTGCCTGGTTTTAGCTGCACGGTAATGGTCGCTAAAATGCCACGCTTAAAGTTGCCAAGGTGCGGGGTAAATATCACTTCTTGACCAAGCTGAGTGGCGATCTCGGGTTGATGTCTGTGGCCTAATACGCCGTAAGGTGTCAGGCTCACTTCACAAAAACTGGTGTGTAACTGCGCTTTACGGCCCGCACCTGTTACGCCGCTCACGGCATTGATCACCGGATAAGCCGATGTCAGTAAACTCGCTAGCGGTTTTAACGCTGTCAATGATGCGGTCGGGTAACAACCTGGCACGGCAATCATCTTAGTCGCAGCGATTTCTTTAGCATTCCATTCGGCAAGGCCATACACAGCTTTGGCTAAAACTTCAGGATATTCATGCTCAAAGCCATACCACTTCGGATATTGCGCCACATCGCTAAAACGATAAGCACCGCTTAAATCGAATACCGCTAACCCTTGGCTATAAAACCAAGCCGCTAAATGCAGGCTCACCGAGTGCTCAGTCGCTAACACCACGGCATCAGCTTCGGCAACGATTTTTACCTTAGCTTCATCGGACAATGGCGACAGCGTTAATGCAATATGGCTATAGCTAGGATACAAATCCGCTAAAGGTTTACCTTTATCTAAACTGTTTTCAGAAACATACAACCCCTGAATCGTCAGATCTGCTTCTGCATGGATTAAAGCGGTCAGTTGCGCGCCTGTGTAACCACTGGCACCAATAATGGCGATATTTTTCATGTTTTTTGTCTTATTAACCGAATCAAAGAAACTTAAAGAGTAGATGAATAGCTTACACGCAACCGCGCATATCTATGATGACAAGACTATCGTCGCAGGAAATCGTAATAGGTTGTTATTTTATTCACTGTCAGGCTAATACTGTGCATCATGATATTCACTCTACAGGTCACAGAGGGTGACTCATCTCAACTGATGGCTAGACTACCACAAAGATCTACTTATGCAATATATGTGAATATATATTTTTAATTTATTTTCATATTTTAAGCTCAAACTGGGATATCGAAGACACAGTTCCCATTCAGTTAACTCGTTAATAACACAGTTATCCAGGGTCAACATGAGTCAAAATCAGTCCTTTTCATTAACAGCTAAGATACATGTCTGCAAAGCAGAAAATGATGCACTTCATATTCACTTGCACTAATCATCAAAAAATATTGCGTGACTTCGCATTTCTATTGAATATTCTTCATCAAATACCGTGATTGGTTGCATATCGGATAAGCCAGTCGTATAAGTTATAAGTTCTGCTGTTGACCATAGCCCCAAGTGATAGGTATTGTGCTAACGGGCTAAATGCACAGCGGAATTTTCATGTTTTTCTATTCGGAGTAACTATGTCAGTAACCATGGCAGACAATATGACAGATATGTATGCGTCATTAAGATCGAACGTGAGTATGTTAGGCCAAATCCTTGGCGATACTATGCGTACCCATCTTGGGGACTCTTTTCTTGAGAAGGTTGAACAGATCCGTAAGCTTGCCAAAGACTCACGCCGAGGCGATCAAGCCGCCAGAGAGCAAATGCTCGAGTTACTGACAGCTTTGCCAGACGAAGAATTAGTCCCTTTTGCAAAAGCTTTTAACCAATTTCTTAACTTAGCTAACTTATCCGAGCAATTTCATACTATCAGTCGTAATTGCGACGAACTTGTCTGCGTACCAGACCCAGTGGAACAACTCCTAGGCCGCATGCTCAATGGTCGTGTCGACCAAGCTAAAATGCTCGACTGTCTAAAAACACTGGATATTGATCTGGTGCTAACAGCGCACCCCACTGAAATATCCCGTCGCACCCTGATCCAAAAATACGCCGCCATTGTCGACTGCTTAACAGAGCAAGAAAACGACCAACTGTCGGATAGAGAACGTCAACAGATCAACCTGCGCCTGCGCCAATTAATCGCGCAAATATGGCACACCAATGAGATCCGCCGCGAGCGCCCAACTCCAGTAGATGAGGCTCGCTGGGGATTATCCACCATTGAAGAGTCACTCTGGCATGCGGTGCCTGACTTCTTAAGACAACTTAACGATCGAGTGCAGCAACGCACAGGGCAGCAATTACCGATTGATATAGCGCCAGTGCGCTTTTCAAGCTGGATGGGCGGCGATCGCGACGGCAACCCGTTTGTAACTGCCAAAGTCACCCAAGAGGTGCTCGATCGTAACCGCCATGCTGCCGCCAGATTATTCTTAAAAGACATAGTCCTACTGGTCGGTGAACTGTCGATGGAAGAAGCCAATGATGAGTTAAAGGCTTATACCAATAACAGCTGCGAACCTTACCGCCACGTGCTGCGATCTATTCGTCAAAGACTGCGTGACACCATAGATTATTTGAATGCGCGCATCGAAGGCCACAATCCTGAAGTCGATAAGTCGAGCCTGATTTGGCAAGAAAGTGATCTCAAAGCGCCGCTAGAAATGCTCTATAAGAGTTTAACCGACTGCGGTATGCGCTTAATCGCCAACGGTTTATTGCTCGACATTCTCCGCCGTCTCGCCTGTTTTGGCATTCATATGCTCAGACTCGACATTCGCCAAGACGCCAGCCGTCACAGCGATGTGCTCGCCGAGTTAACTCGCTATCTCGGCATGGGTGATTTCAACCATTGGGATGAAACCGAGAAGCAAGCCTTCCTATTACGTGAACTCAGCAACCGTCGTCCACTGATCCCAAGTAACTGGCAACCCTCAGCCGATGTGGCCGAAGTGCTTAATACCTGTCGTTTGATTGCTAAACATCCGGCAAAAGCACTCGGATCCTATGTGATTTCGATGGCGGGTAAACCATCGGATGTCTTAACGGTTTTACTCTTGCTCAAAGAAACGGGCTGTTCGCACCCAATGCGCGTGGTACCGCTGTTTGAAACCTTAAGCGACTTAAACAACGCCGCGGCCTGTATTACCGATTTGCTCGATATCGACTGGTATCGTGGTTATACCAAAGGCATGCAAGAAGTTATGATTGGTTACTCTGACTCAGCTAAAGATGCCGGCGTAATGGCGGCGGCTTGGGCTCAGTATCACGCCCAAGAGCAGTTAGTGGCGGTCTGTAAACAAGCAGGCGTCAAGCTCACATTATTCCATGGCCGTGGTGGCAGCATTGGTCGCGGGGGCGGTCCTGCACACAAGGCAATCCTATCGCAACCACCAGGTTCGGTAGATGGCCGCATTCGTGTGACTGAGCAGGGCGAAATGATCCGCTTCAAGTTTGGCTTGCCAAAACTCGCGGTTCAAAGCTTGGCCCTGTATACCTCGGCCGTATTGGAAGCAACCCTATTACCACCGCCAGAGCCGAAGCAAGAATGGCGCAATTGCATGCAACGTATCGCTGAAGAATCAGTGGGTGCTTACCGTGGCATAGTGCGTGATGAACCTGATTTTGTTGCTTATTTCCGCGCGGCAACGCCAGAAGTGGAATTAGGAAAACTGCCACTCGGCAGCCGTCCAGCCAAACGTCGTGTCGATGGTGGGATCGAAAGTCTGCGAGCTATTCCGTGGATTTTTGCTTGGTCGCAAAACCGCTTGATGTTACCTGCATGGCTCGGCGCAGGTGAAGCACTACAAGCCGCCAGTGAACGTGGTGAGATGGGCTTACTGCAAGATATGGAGCGGGAATGGCCCTTCTTCAGCACTCGTATTTCAATGCTGGAAATGGTCTACGCCAAGGCGGAACCTAATTTGGCCCGCTACTACGAAACCTGTTTAGTACCTAAGGAATTGCATCACTTAGGCGAAACCTTGCGCCAACGCTTAGATCTGGGCATTAAAGTCGTGCTTGAGCTGACAAAATCGGATAGTTTAATGGCGCATACACCGTGGAATCGCGAATCAGTTAAACTGCGAAATCCGTATATCGATCCATTAAACTTCTTACAAACCGAGCTATTAGCGCGGACACGTAAGGAAACAACCGAAACTCCTGCGTCTGAACATGTACAGTTAGCGCTAATGCTGACCATTGCAGGTGTGGCAGCGGGTATGAGAAACACTGGTTAATGAAAAAACTTTCCCGCACGATTTGCTTGGGACTGACTGTACTGCTTGGCGGCTGCGTCTCGCAGTATAGTATCAGCGAGCACGAAATGGAGCAGTACCTCAGTAAAGAGATCCATTTTGAGATTAAACAAGGCAATCAATTAGTTGGCGCAGAAGTGCGCATTAACGACATCAGTGTTAAGCTAGGTGCAAAACCTGACACTATGAGCGTAAGTGCCGCAACTCAAGTATCAATTAAGAATCCGATCTTTCCATTGAGTGCCAAACTCACGACGACTTTCGAAGCCAAGCCTTGGTATGACAGCGCAACGCACAGTGTCTATCTGCGCCAACTCGAATTAGTCAAAGTGGAATCAACGCCCAAGGATATTGAAAAAGCGATTAGCAGTGCCACGCCGCAGGTGATGGGTTATCTAAGGCAATTCTTAGAAAACCAGCCTGTGTATGTACTAGATACCAAGGACAGTAACCAAGCACTGATGGCAAAAATGACCGAAAGCATTCAAGTTGCCCCAGGCAAATTAGTGCTTAAGTTCACTAAATAATCTGCCATTTTTGTATCTCTGTAGAAGTTAAAATGCTCCCTCGGGAGCATTTTTGTTGGCGGGCATAAATGGATATATACCCGTATAAGAGTTACTTACTGAATCGCCCAATCGACTGATAATCGACGATCACAGCTTCAGCTAAAAGCTCACGTCTTAGCATATCGTAAGCCACAGCAGCACTTAAACTGCGTACCAGATCCCGCGAACGTCTCGGTAGTTTAATCATCTGACTATAAACACCGCCGCGAGTTGCTAAAGCGATCGCCACAGTGCCCACAGGTTTCTCATCTGTGCCACCATCGGGCCCCGCAATTCCACTGGTTGCCAGCGCATAATCACTGTCTAAAATTTGCCTTGCCCCCTTAGCCATTTCTTCCACAGTTGCAATGGAGACTGCACCATGATCATCTAAGGTTGAAGGATTTACACCTAACACGCGAACTTTAGATTCATTACTGTAAGTCACTAATCCGTGCTGTAAGTAAGATGAACTGCCTGGGAAATCAACTAACTGACTGGTGATCATGCCGCCAGTGCAAGACTCGGCAACGCTTAAGGTCAAGCCTGAGTTAAGCAGCTTATAATGAATTTCTTCGGCAAGGGTGGCTTTATCTTCCGCCACAACCGCAGTACCCAGCACCATTTTGATGTGCCCAGCGACGCGAGGTAATACCGCAATCGCCTTCTCGCCACGGGCGAAAATCTTAATCTCAATATGCGGCATAGAAGAGCGGTAACCAATAGTAATGCCTTCTGGCAGCTCTAGCGGTTCTAACTTATCTGCCAAAGCGGACTCACCTTGACCTATGGTCAATAGTTTCTTTAAGGCAACCTTGGAATCAAGGTTAAACTCTTCGCGAATAAAGGGCACAAACTGCTCTGTAACCATGTGCTTAAGCTCAAAAGGCACTCCAGGCGTGAAGAATAACCAAGCGCGATTAAGTTTAACTCTAAAACCACAAGCGGTTCCCACTGGGTTATCAACCATCACAGCTGAGGCTGGTAGCATAGCTTGCTTGAGATTACTTAAAGGCATTTCACGGTTATTACGGGTAAACCACTCCTCTAAACGCTCACGCCACTCCGCATTCTCAACCAATGGTTCGCCCTTCGCCTTCGCCATCGCTAAAGCAGACATATCATCACTCGTCGGCCCGAGACCACCATTAACGAGAATCACATCGGCATGTAAGCTACGTTCTTGGAAAACCGCAATCAGATCCTCGAGACGATCGCCGACGGTCACTCGACGCTGGATCTCGACACCATGCTCCATCATAGTACTAGCAAACCAAGCGGCGTTGGTATCAACAATCTGTCCCGCCAACACCTCTTCCCCAGTGCAAATCATCTCTAACTTCATCTCAGATCCTTATCTACCCCAATAAATTAAAACATAAGGTAAGTAACCGCTTAACTAATAGCAATAGCTAGGCTCGATCGAGAACTAAGATAGCTGTAGCAAAATCGGAGCATTGACAAAATAACCGAACAAATAATCGACAACCATTACTTACTATTGATGTCATGAAGAGTGAAAGAGAGTGTTAAGGAGAGAAAAATGGGAGGAAAACTGACTAATTAAATAGACACTAGGCTGGATTTAACAAATTGCAGATGCAAAAAAGCCAGCTTATTCAGCTGGCTTGGTTACATCTCAATGAGATAATTAGGCGCTTGGCGATGACCTACTCTCACATGGGGAGACCCCACACTACCATCGGCGCGTTTGCGTTTCACTTCTGAGTTCGGGATGGGATCAGGTGGTTCCACAAGGCTATTGTCACCAAGCAAATTCTGTTTATTACCGTGTCCATCTCTGACTCACGTTAATAATAATTCGGAAAGCTGATTTGCTTTGTTTGAGTTCAAACTTTATCAAGTATCTGTATTCTGTCTAAGGCTTTCGTACGACCTCCATGGAAGGAGGAAGTGCTAGAAAATGTCTGGAACATTTTCAGTAAAACCCATCTGGGTTGTATGGTTAAGCCTCTCGAGTCATTAGTACATGTTAGCTCAACGCCTCACAACGCTTACACACCATGCCTATCAACGTCCTAGTCTCGAACGGCTCTTTAGAGGAATTAAATTCCTAGGGATGACTCATCTTAGGGCTCGCTTCCCGCTTAGATGCTTTCAGCGGTTATCGATTCCGAACGTAGCTACCGGGCAATGCCATTGGCATGACAACCCGAACACCAGCGGTTCGTCCACTCCGGTCCTCTCGTACTAGGAGCAGCTCCCTTCAATCATCCAACGCCCACGGCAGATAGGGACCGAACTGTCTCACGACGTTCTGAACCCAGCTCGCGTACCACTTTAAATGGCGAACAGCCATACCCTTGGGACCGACTTCAGCCCCGTGGATGTGATGAGCCGACATCGAGGTGCCAAACACCGCCGTCGATATGAACTCTTGGGCGGTATCAGCCTGTTATCCCCCGGAGTACCTTTTATCCGTTGAGCGATGGCCCTTCCATTCAGAACCACCGGATCACTATGACCTACTTTTCGTACCTGCTCGACGTGTATGTCTCGCAGTTAAGCTGGCTTATGCCATTGCACTAACCGTACGATGTCCGACCGTACTTAGCCAACCTTCGTGCTCCTCCGTTACTCTTTGGGAGGAGACCGCCCCAGTCAAACTACCCACTGTGCACTGTCCCTAATCCCGATAAGGGACCTAGGTTAGAACATCAAAACTACAAGGGTGGTATTTCAAGGACGACTCCATCATGACTAGCGTCACAACTTCAAAGTCTCCCACCTATCCTACACATGTAGGTTCAATGTTCAGTGCCAAGCTATAGTAAAGGTTCACGGGGTCTTTCCGTCTAGCCGCGGGTATACGGCATCTTCACCGCAATTTCAACTTCACTGAGTCTCGGCTGGAGACAGCGTGGCCATCATTACGCCATTCGTGCAGGTCGGAACTTACCCGACAAGGAATTTCGCTACCTTAGGACCGTTATAGTTACGGCCGCCGTTTACGGGGCTTCGATCATGAGCTTCTCTTGCGATAACCCAATCAATTAACCTTCCGGCACCGGGCAGGCGTCACACCGTATACTTCCTCTTGCGAGTTTGCACAGTGCTGTGTTTTTGATAAACAGTTGCAGCCACCTGGTATCTGCGACTCCCGTCAGCTTAGAGAGCAAGTCTCATCACCAACAGGAGCGTACCTTCTCCCGAAGTTACGGTACCATTTTGCCTAGTTCCTTCAGCCGAGTTCTCTCAAGCGCCTTGGTATTCTCTACCCGACCACCTGTGTCGGTTTGGGGGTACGATTCCCACTAACCTGAAGCTTAGAAGATTTTCCCCGGAAGCATGGCATCAACTACTTCAGTCCCTTAGGACCTCGTCATCAGCTCTCAGTGTGTACATTAAAGTACGTGTCCCCCGGATTTGCCTAAGAACACCACCTACCACCTTAAACGCGGACTACCAACGCCGCGCTAGCCTAGCCTTCTCCGTCTCTCCATCGCAGTTAGCGGAAGTACAGAAATATTAATCTGTTTCCCATCGATTACGCCTTTCGGCCTCACCTTAGGGGTCGACTCACCCTGCCCCGATTAACGTTGGACAGGAACCCTTGGTCTTTCGGCGAGGGGGTTTTTCACCCCCTTTATCGTTACTCATGTCAGCATTCGCACTTCTGATACCTCCAGCGTGGGTTACCCCTTCACCTTCAACGGCTTACAGAACGCTCCTCTACCGCGCACAGTAAACTGTGCACCCGTAGCTTCGGTGACTAGCTTAGCCCCCGTTACATCTTCCGCGCAGGCCGACTCGACTAGTGAGCTATTACGCTTTCTTTAAATGATGGCTGCTTCTAAGCCAACATCCTAGCTGTCTAAGCCTTCCCACATCGTTTCCCACTTAGCTAGTACTTTGGGACCTTAGCTGACGGTCTGGGTTGTTTCCCTTTTGACGACGGACGTTAGCACCCGCCGTCTGTCTCCCGAGTAGTACTCATTGGTATTCGGAGTTTGCAAAGGGTTGGTAAGTCGGGATGACCCCCTAGCCTTAACAGTGCTCTACCCCAATGGTATTCGCTCGAGGCGCTACCTAAATAGCTTTCGAGGAGAACCAGATATCTCCCGGTTTGATTGGCCTTTCACCCCCAGCCACAAGTCATCCGCTAATTTTTCAACATTAGTCGGTTCGGTCCTCCAGTTGATGTTACTCAACCTTCAACCTGCCCATGGCTAGATCACCGGGTTTCGGGTCTACACCTTGCAACTAAACGCGCAGTTAACACTCGGTTTCCCTACGGCTCCGCTATTCGCTTAACCTCGCTACAAAATGTAAGTCGCTGACCCATTATACAAAAGGTACGCAGTCACGGTCTCAAGAACCGCTCCCACTGCTTGTACGTATACGGTTTCAGGTTCTATTTCACTCCCCTCACAGGGGTTCTTTTCGCCTTTCCCTCACGGTACTGGTTCACTATCGGTCAGTCAGGAGTATTTAGCCTTGGAGGATGGTCCCCCCATATTCAAACAGGATGTCACGTGTCCCGCCTTACTCGTTTTCATCAATGGTTAGTTTTCATGTACGGGGCTATCACCCTGTGCCGCTGCGCTTTCCAACGCATTCCACTAACACCCCACTGACTTAAGGGCTAATCCCCGTTCGCTCGCCGCTACTAGGGGAATCTCGGTTGATTTCTTTTCCTAAGGGTACTTAGATGTTTCAGTTCCCCTCGTTCGCCTCGCAACACTATGTATTCATGTTGCGATAACAGCTTATGCTGCTGGGTTCCCCCATTCGGACATCGTTAGCTCAAATGCTTGTTACTAGCTCGCCAACGCTTTTCGCAAGTTACTACGTCCTTCATCGCCTCTGACTGCCAAGGCATCCACCGTATACGCTTAGTCGCTTAACCATACAACCCAAATGAGTTTCACTCACCTGAGTCGCATTGCGACCAGCTTGGTTTTACTTGTCTCACTTCTGACCAAAGAAGTGGACGCGCCTTAGACGTAAACTATTCAATAAAGAATAATTTACTTTTTGAATATTCAAGACACTTAATAAAGTGTTTGAGAACTCATGTTCAATGCTTTCGCATTAAACGTTTTGTAATTAATCACATGACAGACTCATGCAATTAAATACTATCAGCTTTCCAAATTGTTAAAGAACAATGCGTACCGGCTCGCGGCGCATTTAGCTCTGACTTCTCCTAAGAGAAGCTAAACAAGCAATCTGTGTGAACACTCAACAAACATTAAGTTAGTCGTATAGGTAAGGAGGTGATCCAGCCCCGTGTTCCCCTAGGGCTACCTTGTTACGACTTCACCCCAGTCATGAACCACAAAGTGGTGAGCGCCCCCCGAAGGTTAAGCTACCCACTTCTTTTGCAGCCCACTCCCATGGTGTGACGGGCGGTGTGTACAAGGCCCGGAACGTATTCACCGTGGCATTCTGATCCACGATTACTAGCGATTCCGACTTCATGGAGTCGAGTTGCAGACTCCAATCCGGACTACGACGAGCTTTGTGAGATTAGCTCCACCTCGCGGCTTTGCAACCCTCTGTACTCGCCATTGTAGCACGTGTGTAGCCC
Organism: Shewanella sp. DC2-4; assembly: GCF_013248875.1. NCBI lineage: Bacteria > Pseudomonadati > Pseudomonadota > Gammaproteobacteria > Alteromonadales > Shewanellaceae > Shewanella > Shewanella sp. DC2-4. The sequence goes on from NZ_JABRVR010000002.1 coordinate 4,592,196, forward strand.
TACTCGTAAGGGCCATGATGACTTGACGTCGTCCCCACCTTCCTCCGGTTTATCACCGGCAGTCTCCCTAGAGTTCCCACCATTACGTGCTGGCAAATAAGGATAGGGGTTGCGCTCGTTGCGGGACTTAACCCAACATTTCACAACACGAGCTGACGACAGCCATGCAGCACCTGTCTCACGGTTCCCGAAGGCACTAAGCTATCTCTAGCGAATTCCGTGGATGTCAAGAGTAGGTAAGGTTCTTCGCGTTGCATCGAATTAAACCACATGCTCCACCGCTTGTGCGGGCCCCCCGTCAATTCATTTGAGTTTTAACCTTGCGGCCGTACTCCCGTGCGGTCTACTTAATGCGTTAGCTTGAGAGCCCAGTGTTCAAGACACCAAACTCCGAGTAGACATCGTTTACGGCGTGGACTACCAGGGTATCTAATCCTGTTTGCTCCCCACGCTTTCGTGCATGAGCGTCAGTCTTTGTCCAGGGGGCCGCCTTCGCCACCGGTATTCCTCCAGATCTCTACGCATTTCACCGCTACACCTGGAATTCTACCCCCCTCTACAAGACTCTAGTTCGCCAGTTCGAAATGCTATTCCTAGGTTGAGCCCAGGGCTTTCACATCTCGCTTAACAAACCGCCTGCGCACGCTTTACGCCCAGTAATTCCGATTAACGCTCGGACCCTCCGTATTACCGCGGCTGCTGGCACGGAGTTAGCCGGTCCTTCTTCTGTAGGTAACGTCACAGATATAGCGTATTAAACTACATCCTTTCCTCCCTACTGAAAGTGCTTTACAACCCGAAGGCCTTCTTCACACACGCGGCATGGCTGCATCAGGGTTTCCCCATTGTGCAATATTCCCCACTGCTGCCTCCCGTAGGAGTCTGGGCCGTGTCTCAGTCCCAGTGTGGCTGATCATCCTCTCAGAACAGCTAGGGATCGTCGCCTTGGTGAGCCATTACCTCACCAACTAGCTAATCCCACCTAGGTTCATCCAATCGCGGAAGGCCCGAAGGTCCCCTCCTTTCCCCCGTAGGGCGTATGCGGTATTAGCAGTCGTTTCCAACTGTTATCCCCCTCGACTGGGCAGATCCCTAGGCATTACTCACCCGTCCGCCGCTCGCCACCTCAGAAGTAAACTCCCTTGTGCTGCCGCTCGACTTGCATGTGTTAGGCCTGCCGCCAGCGTTCAATCTGAGCCATGATCAAACTCTTCAATTAAAGTTTTGTTGCTTCCGTCTTGCGACTTCAGCGGCTCAATGAATTCTGATTTTTTGTTTCTCGCTAAAAGAAACAAACTGTACATATTACTATGAACACTCATTGTTACATTGATTTAAATTTTGACTGCCAACCCGAAGGTTAAGCAGTTTCGATTAACTCAACACCTGTGAGTGTCCACACAGATTTCTTGTTTTATCTTGTTAAAGAGCGTTGACCACATACCGTTGCCGGCGGGTCGTGCTGATGCTTCATCAGCTCAGGGTCGTGCATTTTACGCATTTCCCGTTTCGCGTCAAGGAGTTTTTTACAACTTCTTGCTGCGCTTGAATTAAGTGCTTAAAAGCTAATCAATTCAACTTAACTCGTCAGCTGGCTTTCGCTGTCTGCCGTGTCAGTGGATGCGCATTATAGGCAGCAGGAGATTTTGCGCAACCCCTATTTTCAGTAAATTTGCAGTTAATTCTAATTATCTAATCTAGCCACAAGATACCCACCACTTACCCCCAAAGTTATCCACAAAATAGCGCTTTATCTGTAATTTGGCCCAATTGATTGCCAGCGTACAGTATCAAGACAAAGGGATCATGAGCATGAATGCTATCAGATTTAAATGAGAATAACGGCTGCTCGAACCGGAATATCTCACCTCCACTTTGATATGGAGTCGTTTATGGGAGAATGACGGGGAACAACAGAAGAAGATGGCACTCTGAGTGTATTTGGCGATGAAGATACTTTACCTATATATAGTAGTTGCCTCCCATCAACCCACCATAGAAAGTCGAAACAACGTAATCAGCAATATAAAGAGGGTCTCTTTGATACTTATTCGTTAGTAACTGGCTACATTAGATATCAGCATGTAGTAGCAGTAATAAGTAATTCAGAGACCATTCAACTCTATTCACCTTAATCCATTACCGAGTTGAGTGGATTAGCTCGCACTCCATAGCAGTTGTCCGCAGTCGGTAAGATCATAGCCACCAAGTAGTGCCGCCATTTGCCTCGAGTGACCGCTCGCCAACATAGTAAAAAGTTGTTGAAGTTGACGACGGAAGTAAATGCTTTGCGGCATAACGAAATCGAAAGACTCTTTAATCAGCGGCACGAAACTTAAACCACTTTCCAAAGCCACAGATTGACAACCAAAACCAATATCGGCATCCCCCCTAGCGATATAACCCGCCAACTCGCGTTCACTATAGGCAGTTAGCACGACATTAAGTTGATCTAAGCGAGCACCTTGCTTTAACAACCAATGCTCTAAGTGCTGTTGGCTACCTGCGCCCCCCTGACGACTCACCCAACGCCAAGGCAAGTTCACGACTTTATCTTCTTCTTGGCATCTGTGGTGCATATCGGCACGCATGATCAACCCTTGCTGACGGGAGTAACCATGCACCATGATCCATTGTTGATGGTTGTTATAACCTTTAAGTAAAGCTGGGTGGCGAATATTTCTATCCTCCATGCTACCCCAGTGTAAGGTGCACACATCGGCATAACCTTTAGCAAGCAACTCTAACCCTAAACGTGAACCTGTTGCGCTGTAGCTTATCAACTCACGGCTACCAACTTGCGCCATCAAACGCGCCACCAGCATAGATAATAGTGGATCGTCACTACCAGTGATCAATAAACGGTCGGTCAGCATGCCACTGTGGCAAGAATCCATTACCCAACGGTCGATTAACACTTTCGGAAATAGCCATTTACCGGTGATTTTAGTGGCGGGGAGAATTCTGTCATTAGCCATGGCGTAGACTTTTTTCTCATTAAGATCTAAATACTCGGCCACTTGCTTCGCGCTCATGTAGACCAATTCACTGGCAGACGTCATCTTGTTTCCTTGTCTTATTCTTCGTTACTGCATGTAAGTCTTAGCATTACTGTCTTAGCTAACTTGGGGCTAAGGAGCCGTATTGGCATCAAACTGCAGATTTTCACTGCCGTGGTACACCAAAAAGTGACGGCCTTTCGCGCGGGCAATAATAGTAATACCCAACTGCTGCGCTAGTGCTAAGCCCATCTGAGTCACGCCACTGCGTGATAGCAATATAGGGATCCCCATTTTGGCGACTTTAATCACCATTTCCGAAGTTAAGCGGCCAGTGGTATAAAATATCTTATTATCACCGCGATCCTGAGTCAGCCACATATCCCCAGCCAAAGTATCTACGGCATTATGACGGCCAACATCCTCGACGAAAGCCATAATTTTATCGTCTTCGCACAAGCCACAACCGTGCACAGCACCCGCATTTTTATAGGTTTCATTATATTCGTTGATATTTTTCAATAAGCTATAAAGGGTGCTTTGCTTAAGACTTGGCGTTGGTAAATTGATGCCGTCTAAATCTTGCATAAAACTGCCATAAACCGTGCCTTGACCACAGCCTGATGTCACCGTTTTTTCGGAGAGTTTCTCATCCAGATCGGCGGTTTGTTCACGGGTAACCACGGCTGCAGAACTCACATCCCAATCGACAATAACCGAGTCCAATAGACTGACATCCGAAATAAAGCCTTGGTTCTTAAGATAACCTAACGCCAGTGACTCAGGTTTCGCCCCTAGGGTCATAAGTGTCACTATTGGTCGCCAGTTCAAATACACGGTAAGCGGACGTTCGCAGGCGACAAATTTATCCAACACTTCCCCGGCTTCATTCACTGCTTTTACAGCAATGGTTAGCGGTACTTCCACTTGAGTTCTCACAAAAGAACACTGATGCTGAGTTTTTTGAGAAGGATTGGCTGCCGCTATTTCGCTATCTGTGCTCATGTTGTTATCAGGAATAGTGATATTTTCAGAGATCATAATGTTACCGCTTAACGAGTCATGGCCAGAGCATAGCAATATTTATACCTAGACATAAAAATTGGGGTTAAATGCGTGATCTGCCGCAATGCTGATTTTTCATTAGCCCTTTTATGTCCCAAACAAAATCCTGTACTGGACAAAATGTCCAATTTATAGGGTGTTTTTGATGATCTAGCTCAAACTAATCCACTATGTTTACTGGCACCAATATTGCAGTGACCTTTTATCGCAATTTGTTGGTAAAACCGAACCGTTCACTCTACGGTTTGTCCATCAACACGGCTGAGACGGAGAGACAATGCAACATACAACTAGTGTTTGGCCTATGTACGTTTCACTCAAGAAAGTAGAGAAGCAAGTTGGCCGCTGGACCTCAGTACAATGGGAAATTGATCACCTACTTCCCGCCACCCATCAAGCCCCAGACGATGCAACCTTAGTGCTACTCGAACTGCACAAAGACGAACGCGCCAGCTATCGCCTCAATCTCGATTTAGATAACGCCATGCTGTATTTAGTATGTGATGAAACGGCCGATGGCACTTGGATACCGGCGGCATTATCGGCGGATCAGAATGTCGCGGCGGGTTGTCTTGAGGGCAATACCCCAGTCCTCAACTTATTGATGCCAAAAGCTATCGCTTGTTGGATTGAAGCCTTTATCACCCAATATGGTGAAGTCGAAATTGCCGCTCATCGCCGTAAACATGTCGATGGCCGTAATAATCAAGGCCCGAGTCACGATCCATTACGGAGGGACTAATGGCTGAATCCATACAAAAAACAGGCGGGCTACTGAGTCGCTGGAACCAACGGCGCGAACAAGTTGCAGCAGAGGAAGCGCGAGCTGACGGGGAAACCACACCTCTGGAGACCATCGTAGCCGAGCCCACTATGGCAGTTGAGCAGCTTCAACCCACAGAGTCAGCCTTTGAACCTAATACTGCAGAGCATGACGATCCTAATCGCATCCTCACTGCAGCGGATTTACCCAATCCCGACGAAATTGAAATAGGCGGCAGCTTTGCAAGTTTTATGGGCGCCAATGTTGACCCTGCGGCTAAATCTGCAGCGCTACGTGCACTGTGGAAACAACCGCATTTCAACGAGATAGATGGGCTTTTGGAATATGCACTCGATTACAGTAATCAACCGAAACTCAGTGCAGAAGTCTCAGCTGAATTGATGCAAAAAGTCTTCCGTTACATAGCCGAAGACAGTGAGATCTCGGATGAAGAATCAGCTTTAGCCAAGCAACAAGCTGAAGAAAGCAATCCATCCGCGGGTCTTGATGTAAGCAAAACAACAACTCATGAGACTAATGAAGTCGAAATCGAATGGGCAGTTGAGCCGATAACGGACAATTTGGATGGGGAGACTGATGACCTACCCCAAAATGCACCAGAGCCCTTAGCTCAGGCACATACCCGAGTTGTTTAACGTCAGTTTAGCTAATTTTAATGTCCGTAACTTTGGTATGTGAATTGCTGTACTAAGATATAAAAAAGCTTAGATAAAAGCAGAAAAGGCAATGACTTACTTATTACCAGCCGCCTAAATCTGCCCAGATACAGTAAAACAAGAAACAGCCAAAGTACTGTTCAGGAACGCAATGTGAGCACTTATTTGATGACCAATCAAACCCAAGAAGCGTTAAAACAAGCGCGACAACAGGTATTAACGCAAACTCAGATGTTGCAGAATCTGATCCCGCCAACTGTCAGCTATACCACCGAAGGCAATGTTCTTATTATTGGCCCAGAAGATCTGGCTCGCCTCGCCGCGGACAAATTGTCCACTATGGCCCATAGGGTGATTTTAGCCAACGAAGCCATTACCAGCCAAGATGAAGCACACCTAGAACGTGTCATGGCAGCGGCAACTGATGTCGAAAGCTATTACAACAAACTCATTGGTGTAAAAGGCTTTTTAGGCCAATTTCAAGTCAGTGTTGAACATCAAGATGGTGCTGCCGAACTCAGTTTAGTGTCAATCCGTAAACCCCATTTCGATATCGTGCTCGATTTGAGCAGCGCAGCTTGTTTGAACTTAGAAATGCTGCCACCCGGCTATTTTTACGTAGGCCAAGACGCAGAAAAACTCGAAGATGCTCTCGCGCAAATTCCCGATCTCATCGGCCAATTTGATAAGCCGCGCTATGTCAAAATTAACCCAGATATCTGTGCACACGACCGCAATGGCATCAATGGCTGTAATCGTTGCCTCAACTTCTGCCCAGCAGATGCGATCAGCAGTGTCGCAAAGAAAATTGAAATCGATCCATATCTTTGCCACGGCGCAGGCAGTTGTACCAGCGCTTGCCCGACGGGTGCTATCAGTTACGATTTACCTACGCCGCAAGCTTTGCATTCATACCTGAACAAAGTCGTTAGCCGTTTCCGCGAGCAAGCACAAACCGCACCAGTGATCTTGTTCCACGATAATGCCGTCGGCGCCAACTTTATTAGCGACGATTTAGCAGGCGACATCATCCCCGTTGCCCTCGAAGAAATTACCGTTGCTAGCGTAGATCATTGGTTGTCAGTTCTCGCTTGGGGCGCGCGCCAAGTGCTGATCCTCAACACCGATGCAACAGCGCCAACCCTAACGCAAATGCTTAAAGGCGAACTGTCGTTAGCCAATAGCATTTTAGATGAAATGGGCCAGCCACAACGCATTAGCCTCATCGACCCGAGCATGCTTGCCGATTTAGATTCGATGCTCGATATCAGCTTAGATTGGCCCGTGATCGTGCCCGCTGCATTTGCCTCGACCACTAAACGCAACACGCTATTTGAAGCGATCGACCACCTCAATAGCCAAGCGGGTGAAATTGATACTTGCCTTAGCCTCAACAATATTCCCTTTGGCAAAGTCAGTGTGAATGTAGAAAAGTGCACTATGTGTATGTCCTGCGTGGCAATTTGTCCCACGATGGCATTACAAGATGGTGGCGACAAACCTGCACTACACTTCATCGAGCAAAACTGCGTGCAATGCGGTTTATGTGAGGCAGCGTGTCCTGAAAAAGTGATAAGCCTTACGCCACAAATTAACTTTGATAAAGCTGCCCGTCAGCAACAACACACCCTGAAAGAAGAAGCCCCCTTCGAATGTATTCGCTGCGGCTCTCCTTTTGCGACCCAATCTATGGTGCATCGGATGCTGGATATGGTCGGCGCGCACAGCGCATTTTCTGCCAATATTGAACGCTTGAAAATGTGTGGCGACTGCCGGGTAAAAGACATGTTTGAAGACATTCTTCAAGATCCTGAAAAGCAACTGCGATAAGAGATCCGCTATGACCGAATCAGTAAGACAAGTTTCAGAAAACGATCAGTTGAGAGCCGATATCTATCAACTGTTAGCCGCCCTATTGCGCCGTCAGCCAAGCCCTGAACTGCTACACTTTTTGGCCAATCTTGAAATTGATGCCAATGAAGACAACGAGATGACTAAAGCTTGGTTATCACTCCAACTCGCCGCACAGCAGTTCAACAGCGCACAACTAGAAGACGAGTATTTTGCCCTCTTCCTCGGTGTAGGTTGCGGTGAGATCCTGCCCTACGGCAGCTGGTTTATGACGGGCTCATTGATGGATAAACCACTGGCATTGCTACGCCAAGACTTAATGCAACTAGGGTTTGAACGCGAAGACAACGTCAAGGAACCCGAAGATCACGTTGCAGCACTGTGTGAAGTGATGGGAACCCTGATTTTAGAAGCGCCAAGTTATCGCCAATTGGCTTTTTACCAACGCCATATCGGCAGCTGGATTGGCCGTTTTTGCGACAATTTAGCCAAGGCGCCAAGTGCGGCGTTTTACGCCACGGTTGCACAGCTAGCAAAAGCGTTTTTTGCAATGGAAGCCAGTGCTTTTGAGCAATTAAGCTTAGATATTCCAGTCAATTGCCCAGGCAGCGCAGACTTACAGCCAGCCACCAGCGATTTAGCAAAACCAGTAGAGTTAATGAACTAAGACTAAACTGAGTGATAGCGCGGCATGTGCGTGCTAAATGTAAATGTTAGAGATGAGTTCAAACTGCGAAGGTGAGATTAATGTTCACCTTAGCAACAATAACGGAAGCTTAGGCTTCCACAATAACCGAGGTGGTAGCCGTTTGTACCACCTTATCCAGTAACACAAGGAGACACTATGAAGAAGCCAGCTTCCGACATGGGCCGTCGTCAATTGCTTAAAGCATTGGCACTCGGCAGTGCGGCAGGCGCAGTGGTCACTGTGAGTAGTCAAGCGTTAGCTTCGACAAAAACGGCAGCGACCACAGAGCCTAAAAGTGAGAACTACCGCGAAACCGACCATATTCGTAGCTATTATGCGTCGCTTTAAAACTAAAATAGAGGAGAGTGTGTGATGCGATTAACCCGCAAAACAGACCAGGTTGTCGAAACTAAAGCGCCAGCACTGGGTCTCAATCGTCGTCAATTCTTAAAATCGGCAAGTCTTGCCACAGGAGGGATCGCTGCGGCGTCCATGCTGGGCACAGGCATGATGCGTAAAGCACAGGCCCAAGAAGATATTGGCCATAATGTTCCCACCGAAGTCAAACGTACCATCTGTTCTCACTGTGCCGTAGGTTGTGGTGTGTATGCAGAAGTACAAAATGGTGTATGGACGGGTCAAGAACCCGCATTCGATCACCCGTTCAACGCTGGCGGTCACTGCGCGAAAGGTGCTGCACTGCGTGAACATGGTCACGGCGAAAAACGCCTGAAATACCCCATGAAGTTAGAAGGCGGAAAATGGAAAAAGATCTCTTGGGATCAAGCGATTAATGAAGTCGGCGATAAAATGGCTTCAATTCGTCAAGAGTCAGGCCCAGATTCAGTCTACTTTATGGGTAGCGCTAAGTTCTCTAACGAACAAGCTTATTTATATCGCAAATTTGCGGCATTGTGGGGTACGAACAACGTCGACCATTCTGCCCGTATTTGTCACTCTACCACGGTAGCCGGTGTTGCTAACACTTGGGGCTACGGTGCGCAAACCAACTCAATCAACGATATTCGCAACTCTAAGTGCATCATGTTTATTGGGGCAAACCCCAGTGAAGCACATCCTGTTGCCATGCAGCATATTTTGATTGGTAAAGAACGCGGTGCCAAAATCATCGTTGTTGATCCACGTTTCACCCGTACTGCAGCGAAATCTGACGAGTACGTGCATATCCGTCCTGGCACAGACATCCCCTTCATTTATGGCCTGTTATGGCACATATTTGAAAACGGCTGGGAAGATAAAGAGTTTATCAAACACCGTGTCTATGGCATGGATCGTATCCGCGAAGAAGTGAAAAAATACCCCCCAGAAGAAGTTGAACTGGTTGCGGGTGTACCAAAAGCGCAGATGTACCGCGTCGCCAAAATGATGGCTGAAACCAAACCTGGCACCATTATTTGGTGTATGGGTGGCACTCAGCACCACGTGGGTAACTCTAACACCCGTTCATACTGCATGTTACAACTCGCTTTAGGCAACATGGGTGTACCTGGCGGCGGCACTAACATTTTCCGCGGCCATGATAACGTGCAAGGCGCAACCGACTTTGGTTTGTTATTTGATAACTTACCGGGTTACTACGGTTTAACGACTGGCGCTTGGGCCCATTGGAATAATGTGTGGGATCTCGACCCTAATTGGGTAGCGAGCCGTTTCGATCAAGGCGAATATCTAGGACAAAAACCGCAAACCTCTGCGGGTATTCCTTGTTCGCGCTGGCACGATGGCGTGTTAGAAGATAAAACCAAGATAGCGCAAAAAGACAATATTCGTCTGGCGTTCTTCTGGGGACAATCGGTCAACACTGAAACCCGTGGCCGTGAAGTGCGTGAAGCTTTAAATAAAATGGACACCGTCGTCGTTGTCGATCCATTCCCAACCATGGCGGGTGTTATGCACCAACGTCAAGATGGGGTTTATTTACTTCCTGCGGCAACCCAGTTTGAAACCTATGGTTCAATCTCTGCGACTAACCGCTCAGTACAATGGCGTTCTAAGGTCATAGAACCCCTGTTCGAATCCCTGCCTGATCATGTGATCATGTACAAACTCGCCAAAAAAGTGGGTATAGATAAAGAGCTATTCAAGCATATTAAAGTCAATGGTGAAGAGCCTTTGATTGAAGATATCACCCGCGAATTTAACACAGGTATGTGGACTATCGGTTATACCGGACAAAGCCCAGATCGTTTAAAAATGCACCAAGAAAACTGGGGTACTTTTGATGCTGATAGCCTAGAAGCCCCCGGCGGTCCTGCCAAAGGCGAAACCTACGGCTTACCTTGGCCTTGTTGGGGGACTCCAGAGATGAAACATCCTGGTACCCAGATTCTGTATAACGAAGCCAAACATGTGAAAGACGGTGGCGGCAACTTCCGTGCTCGCTATGGTGTGGAACATGAAGGCAATAATATTCTTGCCGAAGGTACTTACTCTAAAGGCAGTGAGATCCAAGATGGCTATCCTGAATTTACCGCCGATATGCTTAAGCAATTAGGTTGGTGGGATGACCTGACCGAAAACGAGAAAAAACACGCCGAAGGCAAAAACTGGAAAACTGACATTTCCGGCGGTATCCAACGTGTTGCTATCAAGCACGGCTGTATCCCTTACGGTAACGCTAAAGCTCGTTGTATTGTATGGACATTCCCAGACGATATTCCACGCCACCGCGAACCACTTTACACGCCTCGTCGTGACTTAGTCGCTAAATACCCCACCTACGAAGATCGTATGGTTGCACGTTTACCGACACTGTATAAGTCAATTCAAGACAAGGATTTTGCTAAAGACTTCCCATTGGCACTCACATCAGGCCGCCTAGTGGAATATGAAGGTGGTGGTGAAGAATCCCGTTCTAACCCTTGGTTAGCTGAACTACAACAAGAAATGTTCATCGAAATGAACCCTGCTGATGCAGCGGATCGCGGTATTCGCGACGGTGACAATGTTTTTGTTCATGGTCCAGAAGGCGCCAAAATCACGGTTAAGGCTATGGTTACACCGCGCGTTATTGCCGGTGAATGTTTTATGCCATACCACTTTGCTGGGGTGTTTGAAGGCGAAAGCCTAGCGAAAAACTATCCAGAAGGCACTGTGCCTTACGTGATAGGCGAATCTGCAAACACCATTTTAACTTATGGCTACGACGTTGTGACTCAGATGCAAGAAACTAAGTCCAGCCTATGCCAAATCAGCAAAGCCTAACCTACTTGATGAGGAGATAAGCCATTATGGCAGTCATGAAATTTCTGTGTGACACCAAGCGCTGCATCGAGTGTAACGGTTGCGTCACTGCATGTAAGAACGAAAACGACTCCGCTCTCGAGTGGGGAATTCAACGTCGCCGCGTGGTGACGATCAACGATGGTCTACCTGGCGAAGCCTCAATTTCAGTGGCTTGTATGCACTGTACTGACGCTCCCTGCATGGCCGTATGTCCGGCAGATTGTTTCTACCGTACCGAAGACGGCATAGTGCTACACAACAAAGATACTTGTATCGGTTGTGGTTATTGCTTCTATGCTTGTCCATTTGGTGCACCGCAATTCCCGAAAAAGACTGCCTTTGGTAGTCGTGGCAAGATGGACAAGTGTACTTTCTGTGCCGGTGGCCCAGAAGAAACCTTCTCCGAAGCTGAGCGTAAAAAATACGGTGCCAACCGTATTGCTGAGGGCAAGTTACCTATGTGTGCTGAGCTTTGTTCTACTAAAGCGCTGCTCGCAGGTGATGCGGAAGTGGTATCAAACATTTACCGTCAACGTATGGCCTCTCGAGGCAATCCTAACGTGATTTGGGGTTACAACCCCAAGACAGGTGAGATTAACTAAGCAGAGCGAGGGTTAGGGAGAAATCCCTAACCTCTGGCAAGGAGTGAAAATGTTAAACAAACAGTTAAACAAATCACTGCGCAGTCTGTTTGCTCTGTTGGTGCTCGTCATGGGATTGGGATTAGGTTCAGTCATGAGCTCAAACCCAGTACACGCAAGTGATCAGCAATCGAGTCAACAACAGGCGAAAGCGCAAACCAGCGATGCCGATCTTTGGCGAGCGGTAAAAGCAGGCGATGCCGGCTATACCACTGCCAAAGGGATAGATACTGGGGTGTTGATTAACGTTGCCGGTAACCAAGGTAAAGAACTGAGAAATGAATACTTAACCCCCGTCATGGCGCTAGCCGTGGTAGGTGTGTTTGGTGCTTTCTTATTGTTTTATCTGGTGAATGGTCCATCAAAACTGAGTCATGGCTTTTCAGGCAAGATGGTTTCGCGCTGGTCAAAGGCGGATCTGTGGATCCATTGGATCATGGCGAGCAGCTGTCTGGCACTGATGTTTACCGGCCTAACCATAATGTTAGGTAAGCATGTCATACAGCCAATGTTAGGCCCCGACCTTTGGGCGCCATTGATCTATGGCAGCAAAACAATCCACGATTGGGCAGGTCCCATTTTTATCGCGGCTTGGGCTGTATGTGTGGTGAAATGGATGCCGTTACAAACCTTCAAGATGTATGATTTGAAATGGTTTTTAGTGGTAGGTGGTTATATCAACTTTGGCCCGTTCAAAGGTAAGCACCCTGACAGTGGTTTCGCTAACGCCGGTGAAAAAATGTGGTTCTGGACCCTGATGTTGTTTGGTTTATTCATCAGCGTATCTGGCATCATGTTGGTATTGCCAGGCTTGGATTTACCCCGCGAAGCCTCTATGGGCGCGCTGCTGATCCACTCTATCAGCGCCATTATCTTGATTGCCTTTACTATAGTGCATATTTGGATGGCGACCGTATTGAGCGAAGGCGGTATGGAGTGTATGAAGTCAGGCTATTGTGATGAAAACTGGGCAATCCAGCACCATAATCTCTGGTATGACGAAATCAAAGCCAACGGCAGCTTAAAGTATAAAGACTAAGTTAAACCGCAGCTTTTACATCCTCAAAACGCCCCGCATCGCGGGGTGTTTTTTATTCACACTGTTCCCATCGCATTAATTCAAAAGCACAAAAAATTAACAACTGAAACAGCGAGATACAAAAATCCGCCAACGCCCTCTTCCCCAGTAGTTCACTAAACTATGAGCGAGTTAACGCTTTAAGAGAACGGTCGCCGATTTCAGGGCTGCAAACTGTCCTAGATCAATTCCTACTCAACCCTTTCCTACTATATTGCCGTCACGCGCGATGATTGATGGTAAACAAGATGATTTCATTATCTTTTCCGTCGCTAATCTTCACTTTTTGATAACAAGATAAACCCCCACAAAAAGCCGTGCGATCTCAAAAACTAAACCCTAATTTCAGGAGTCAGCATGAAGCAGCAACCCAGCGATTTATCTCGCCGATCTTTGCTCAAAGCGCTCACCGTCGGCAGCGTAGCGGGTGCCGCCATTGCCGCAACCGGCATGAGCGTGGCACAGGTCAGCGAGAGCAGCAAGGTAACCACTAAAGAGTCAAAGGGTTACCACGAAACTGCGCATATCAGCAGCTATTACGATAGCTTGCGCAGCTAATCTAGGAGAAGTCAGCGATGAAGTTAACTCGCAAGTCCAATGTTGCCACAGTGGCAGACAAACCGGCGTTAGGCATCAGCCGTCGTCAATTTATGAAGCACGCAGGTATCGCTACTGGTGGTATTGCCGCAGCATCTCTGATGGGCACAGGCATGATGCGTCGTGTCGAAGCCAAAGAAGTACCGCATGATGCGCCAATCGAAATCAAACGTACTATTTGTAGTGCCTGCGCCGTCGGTTGTGGCCTGTATGCCGAAGTACAAAATGGTGTGTGGACGGGCCAAGAACCCGCATTCGACCACCCATTCAACGCTGGTGGTCACTGCGCGAAAGGTGCTGCACTGCGTGAGCATGGTCATGGTGAAAAACGCCTGAAATATCCAATGAAATTGGTTGATGGCAAGTGGAAAAAAATCTCTTGGGAAGATGCTATTAACGAAGTGGGCGACCAAATGCTCAACATTCGTAAAGAATCTGGCCCAGACTCAGTGTACTTCATGGGTAGCGCTAAGTTTTCTAACGAAGGTTGTTACATGTACCGCAAGTTGGCGGCTATGTGGGGCACAAACAACGTCGACCATTCAGCTCGTATTTGTCACTCTACCACGGTAGCCGGTGTTGCTAACACTTGGGGCTACGGTGCGCAAACGAACTCTTTCAACGATATCCAGAATGCTCATGCCATCTTCCTGATCGGGGCAAACCCAGCAGAAGCGCATCCCGTTTCGATGCAACACATTCTTATCGCTAAAGAAAGAAACAACGCCAAAATCATCGTCGTTGACCCACGTTTCTCTCGCACTGCAGCGCATTCAGACTTGCATTGTGCAATTCGCCCAGGCACTGATATTCCTTTTATTTACGGTATGTTATGGCACATTTTTGAAAATGGTTGGGAAGATAAAACCTTTATCAAGCACCGCGTTTTCGAGATGGAAAGTATCCGTGCTGAAGTGAAGAAATTCCCACCTAAAGAAGTCGAAAACATCACTGGTGTGAGCGAAGCCGAGGTTTATCAAGCGGCTAAATTAATGGCTGATAACCGTCCTGGCACTGTGATTTGGTGTATGGGTGGAACTCAACACCACGTTGGTAATGCCAACACTCGCGCTTATTGTATTCTGCAATTAGCACTGGGTAACATGGGCGTTTCAGGTGGCGGCACTAACATTTTCCGTGGCCACGATAACGTACAAGGCGCAACGGACTTAGGTTTGTTATTTGATAACTTACCCGGTTACTACGGTTTGACCTCAGCAGCATGGAGTCACTGGACACATGTTTGGGATCTGGACATGGCATGGGTGAAAGGTCGTTTCGATCAAACAGCCTACCTTGGCAAAGATCCAATGACGACACCGGGTATCCCTTGTTCTCGTTGGCACGATGGTGTGTTAGAAGATAAGAGCAAATTAGCGCAGAAAGATAATATCCGTATGGCGTTTTTCTGGGGACAATCTGTCAACACTGAAACCCGTCAGCGTGAAGTGCGTGATGCCTTAGACAAGATGGACACAGTCGTCGTTGTCGACCCATTCCCAACGATGGCAGGTGTTATGCACCGTCGTAAGAATGGCGTATATCTGCTGCCTGCGGCAACTCAGTTTGAGACTCACGGTTCAGTATCTAACTCAGGCCGTTCTATCCAGTGGCGTGAGCAAGTCATCGAGCCACTGTTCGAGTCTAAAACCGACATCGAAATCATGTACCGTTTGGCCCAAAAACTGGGTATTGCCGAGCAATACACTAAACGCATCGCGATTGAAAATGGATTACCTGTGATTGAAGAAATCACCCGTGAAATCAACCGCGGTATGTGGACTATCGGTATGACAGGTCAAAGCCCTGAGCGTATCAAGTTACACACCCAAAACTGGGGTACTTTCAGCAACAAGACGTTGGAAGCCGCAGGCGGCCCAGCTAAAGGCGAAACCTACGGTTTACCTTGGCCATGTTGGGGCACACCAGAGGCTAAACACCCTGGCACTCAAATCCTTTATAACCAAGCCAAACACGTTAAAGACGGCGGTGGTAACTTCCGCGCCCGTTACGGTGTTGAATATAAGGGTCAAAGCATTTTAGCCGATGGCACTTATTCTAAAGGCGCTGAAATTCAAGACGGTTACCCAGAATTTACTGCCGATATGCTCAAACAATTGGGTTGGTGGGATGATCTGACGGCGGAAGAAAAAGCGGAAGCCGAAGGTAAAAACTGGAAAACAGATTTGTCAGGCGGCATAGTGCGCGTGGCGATCAAGCACGGTTGTATCCCCTTTGGTAATGCTAAAGCTCGTTGTATTGTTTGGACTTTCCCTGACCAAGTCCCTGTGCACCGTGAACCGTTATACACAGCACGTCGTGACTTAGTGGCGAAATACCCAACCTATGACGACATGCAAGTACACCGTCTCCCTACGCTGTATAAGTCTATCCAAGACAAAGACATGAGCGGCAAGTACCCGCTGGTACTGACATCGGGTCGTCTGGTTGAATACGAAGGTGGTGGTGAAGAATCTCGCTCCAACCCTTGGCTGGCTGAACTTCAACAGGAAATGTTCGTTGAGATAAGCCCTGCCGATGCTGCCGATCGCGGCATTCGTAACGGTGAAGACGTCTGGTTAGAAGGCGCCGAAGGTGGCCGTATTAAGGTACAAGCCATGGTTACCCCAAGGGTAAAACCCGGTGTTACCTTTATGCCATATCACTTTGCGGGTGTGATGCACGGAGAAAGTTTAGCGCCTAATTATCCAGAGGGAACAGTGCCTTACGTTATTGGTGAATCTTGTAACACTGCGCTGACCTATGGTTATGACCCTGTGACACAAATGCAGGAAACCAAGGCATCACTCTGTCAGATTGTTAAAGCGTAAGTGCAGCTTAAGCTAGGAGAATTGCCATTATGGCTACAATGAAATTTTTGTGTGATACCAAGCGCTGCATCGAATGTAACGGTTGTGTCACTGCCTGTAAAAACGAAAACGACTCCGCTCTCGAGTGGGGTATCCAACGCCGCCGCGTAGTGACAATCAACGATGGTCAACGTGGTGAAGCCTCAATCTCTGTCGCCTGTATGCATTGCTCAGATGCACCTTGTATGGCGGTTTGCCCAGCAAACTGCTTCTACAGAACCGACGACGGCATAGTGCTACACGACAAAGATGCCTGTATTGGTTGCGGTTACTGCCTTTACGCCTGTCCATTTGGCGCACCTCAGTTCCCGAAAAAAGGTGCCTTTGGTAGCCGCGGTAAGATGGATAAATGTACCTTCTGTGCCGGTGGCCCAGAAGAAAACCACTCAGATGCAGAACGCCAAAAATACGGTTCAAACCGTATTGCCGAAGGTAAACTGCCTATGTGTGCAGAACTGTGCGCGACTAAAGCCCTGTTAGCGGGTGATGCCGAAGTGGTTTCAAGCATCTTCCGTGAGCGTGTGGCTTATCGTGGTGCTAAAAACGCGGCTTGGAATTAATTCAGGTCAACAGGATCTGTCCACAGACTTAGCTTAGCGCCTTCCTAGGTGGGCGCGGCTAAGTGAGAGAGGATATATGATGAACAAATGGTTCAAACACATAGGTTTAGCCATAGCACTGTTATTTAGTGCTGTGTGTATAGCCAATGGTGGTGATGAACTGGCGAATCAAGTTCAACAGTCTGATGCCCAAATTTGGGCACAACTGAAGGATGGTGCCACGGGATACACTACCTCCCAAAGTGAGTTTCATGCTCAGCCGATCAATACCTACGATTTACGGGTATTAGCGCTGCGTAGCGACTGGTTAGCGCCCGCCTTAATGGCTGCACTATTCGGTATGATCATTATCTTTGTCCTATTTATCAAGGTGAATGGCATCTCCAAGCTGCACCATGGTTTTTCAGGCAAGTTAGTGCATCGCTGGTCTAAGTTTGATGTTTCAATCCACTGGTTAGGCGCGATTCCATGCTTACTGTTGATTTTAACAGGCTTAACCTTGCTGGCGGGTCGCTTTTTCTTCCAACCTTGGTTGGGCGAAGGCATCTGGGAAGCAATCGTCTATGGCGCGAAGCAAATCCATGACGTGATGGCGATTCCCTTCATGATAGGTTGGGCATTGATGACCACCCTATGGGCGAAAAACCAGCTGCCAAAAATGTACGACGTTAAGTGGTTCATGGTAGTAGGCGGTTACATTAACTTTGGTCCGTTCAAAGGTAAGCACCCAGATGCAGGTTTTGCTAACGCGGGTGAGAAAATGTGGTTCTGGGCATTTGCCCTGTTTGGATTAGTCATTTCAGCCTCGGGCATGTTATTACTCTTCCCTAACCTGTTCGAGCCAAGCCGTACATTAAGCTTGATCGCCCTGGTACTGCATTCAGTGAGCGCTATCGTGATCTGTGCTTTCTCTATCGTACACATCTTCATGGCAACTGTGATGTCAGAAGGTGGTATGGAATGTATGGTGTCAGGCTACTGTGATGAAAACTGGGCCAGCCAACATCACAACCTATGGTTTGATGAAATCAAAGCCAACGGCACGCTTAAATATAAAGAATAAGACTGAAATCTAGTTGTAAGTATTCCAAAAATACTTAGCCACTAGCAAACGTAGAGCCCCCGTCAATCACTACTGGCGGGGGCTTTTATTTCAGCATGAGTCATCGGCTTTAACTATATGTCTGAATTACATTTTGAATCATTTGTAGCATTTGTAGCATTTGAGTACGAGATCACAAAGACCAATTTAAATGCTAAATCACTGTAAAAAAATTGCATGTATCATAGTTATTTAATAATAAAAACAATCATCTAGATAAAAGTTGAATTTAAACAACACAACATTTCGTAACTTAGCAACCAACCAGATGCAACACCAATAAAACAATTCAATTAAAAACAGTATCTTAGTAGACATTTCCATAAAATACTCTCTTGCTGGCTAGCTCACGCGCACGCTAAAATTACCTATAGCGTAATTAAATTACGCATTGCTGCTTTTTATCCTAGAAGGTCACCATGTTTAAAAATGCCAAAACCAGTACATTGACGGCATTGCCATCAGTGTTTACAAGTATCTTACTGATCATCATAGGTATTTCGTGCTATCGCAGTTTTAACGAACTCGGTGAGACCAGTAAAAGCCTAGTCGACAACACTCAGCTCGCAGAAACTTTCACTACAGTACGAGAATCCTTTTTTGAGCTGCGCTTAGCCACCTTAGTCCACAACGGTAAAGCTATCGCAGATCAACAACATAAGGTCGCACAGCTTGTCTCTCAACTGACCAAATTTAATACCGACTTCATGGGCGCTGATGCTCAAGCTATTCACACTCTTTTACCACAAACAGAACATTATGTTCGTCTCTACCAAGAAGAACTGGCACTCGCTAAACAAACTGGAGCAGTACCTGAGCTAACCGCTGAGCGTGCTGCGCTCGGGCCTAAGGTCAGTAATCAAATCAACCAATTAGTCACGCTGATCACTCAGAGAAATCATGAGTTAGGCAAACAAGCTGAAGATAAAGTCACCTCGACAGAAAGAATCCTACTGGGATTGATCTTGTTCGCGATTGTAGCGTCACTCTTTAGCGCCCTCATTATGAGTAAACAACTCGTCCACATAATCAATGAAATAAAACGGGTAATGGAACGTCTTGCCCATGGCGACCTAACTCATAAAACAAATATTAAAGGACAAAATGAGCTCTGCTCACTCGCAGAAGATCTCGACAGCGTGATAGGTAATCTACGTGAAATTATGTCTGAAATTGCCCAAGCCTCGGATCATATGTCCGACCAAATAGGGCAATTGAATGTGCAGTCAAATGCCAATAATCATGCACTGCAAATCCACGCCGTTGAAACCGACCAAGTCGTGACAGCCATGACTGAAATGAGCGCCACGGCCCATAATGTCGCGGGTGATGCTGCATCCGCAGCCCAGTTTACTCAACAAGCAAATGCGCAAGCGGATAAATCAAAGCAAGCCGTCGAACAAGCTGCCAACACTGTGATAGCCTTAGTCGCTAAAGTCGATGTCGCTGCTGATGCGATTAATGATATGAACGAAAATACCCGTCATATCGCCGCGATTTTGAATGTAATAGGTGAAATTGCCGATCAAACCAATCTGCTAGCGCTTAATGCAGCCATCGAAGCCGCCCGTGCAGGTGAACAAGGTAGAGGCTTTGCTGTTGTCGCCGATGAAGTTCGCTCACTGGCCGCACGCACTCAAGCAAGTACCGCAGAAATCAACCAGATGCTGGAACAACTTTATCTTGGTGCCAATGCCGCCGTAACCGCAATGGTGCAAACTAAACACAGTTGCCAGCAAGCCGCCGATACCACCAATCTGGTGACGGAAAACCTTGATACCCTGACCACTTATGTGTTCGATATTAATGGGCTCAGTAATCAAATCGCCACCGCAGCAGAAGAGCAAAGTGCTGTGACCGAAGAGATAAACCGTAATCTGACCACCATTCGTGAAATGGTCGATGAACTGAATCAAAGCGGTAAAGCCACCCTCAATAGCGCAACCTCTTTGGCCGCGACGAAGGAACAACTCGTCGTTGTGGTCTCGCATTTTAAGCTTTAGGTTTAGGCTCCCTGAAAAAAGCTTTTAAATCTGCGGCCTAATAACAAAAATTATTGGGCTGTCAGATTTTTAGATGAGATATAAAGCGAGTCACACACCTGCAATATAAATCGCAGCCAAGAAAACTAACCTATTATTAATGCTGTATTTTTAGAAAAATTATTTATCAAAAAATGATTAAATTGATTCAGTGCCAACAGTACTAAAGCAATAATAAGAGCGTGAAGCCTATAGTTCAGGAATGAAGATGCGTATTGCCCATCTCCCACTCCCACAATATTAAATGCCACTAAAAAACTTCGGACTCAGCTAATCAACGATTAGCTATCGTCGGCTTCCATGTAACGCCAACACACGGCAGTGCTACCGCTGCAATTCATCCACCGATCCATAACACAGTGGTAAACCGCAAGGCTTGCTTGTAGCATAACAAGCCTCTACGTTAAACAACTTCACTAGCACTACCGCTTACAAGTACCCGCTTAACGACAAGGATGTTATGAAGATATTCACTATTGCGACTCTCCTATTACTGTTGACAGTAAGCTTTGCAGCAACTGCAGAAAAGTCCGCGCTGGAACAGCTATTTGAGCAACAACAATACGACGCTTTCTTGCAACAAGCACAGCAGCAAGCAGCAGAGAACAATGCTGAGGCGTTATTCTTACTGGGTAAAGCCTACCATCTCGGCCGTGGCGTCACGCAAGACAATGCCACCGCCAGCCAATACTATGAACAAGCCAGAGCCTTAGGTTCGGCCCGTGCCAGCCATAATCTAGGCAGCATGGCGCTGGATAATGATAGCAAAACGCAGGCCATCCCCTTGTTAGAAGAAGCGCTGGCGCGGGGTCTTAAACTACCGACCTTATATAACCTAGGACGAGCACACAGTCCGGCAGATCCCAGCTCAAGGTTCTATCTAGCGAAAGCAATCACTGCGGCGCAGCAAGCGGGGAGTTACTTTGGGCAAGCCTTTGAACTCCAGCCCGATAACCTCTATCTGGATAATGCCTCACGCGAGTGTCTGCGCGCGTACTTAATGGCGATGCAAAGTGTCGGCAGCGAAAGAGAAAGCCTCAACATCCCGCAGTTACGCCAGCAAGCCATAAAGTGGCTAGAATTGGGTATGGCAGCAGATGACGGTACGGCGTGGACAAACTACGGCGCTCTGCTGTTGAATGAAAATGACTACAGCGGTGCGAAAGCCGCATTTTTACAAGGTGCTAAGCATCAAGTTGCCATCGCTAACTATCATTTAGGCAGCATGGAAGAGCGCGGTTTGGGCGCAGAAGCCGATAAAGTGCGAGCACTGGCATACTACGAGAAAGCAGCGTTAGCCGGCATGGAACAAGCTAAAATGCCCGCATATAATCTGCTTAATGCACAACTAGAATACGAAAATGATCTCACGAAATTGGAACAGGGCATTGCCCGCTTTAATGCTCTAAAACAGCAAGATGAGTATGTTCCCATCTCACTGGACTCAGTTATTCATCGCCTGGCGTGGGGCACGTTTCTGGCACAGCAGCGACAACAGATTATTTCGCTGCCAACAGCGGCCAAAAACCAATTAAGCTTGCAGGCCTGTGGTTTAGGCTACAACCAACTGCATGGCAGCACATACAATATTGGAGAAAACTCTCACTGGCGTATGGCGGCGTATCTAACCTTAGCTGACAAAATCGCCTTACCACTAGAAGGCAGAGTCGATGAGCATGGCTGCGCCAGTTTAACGATTGCCATGACAGATCAGCTGTATCACTTGTTACAACAAGGTGCCGTATTCGGATTGCGCTTTCCCAACTACACACTGCCACTGGCATTAAGCCGGCAAGAAAATATCTTGCAGCTGACACTTATGCCCGTCGAGACCCCATTACCGGTTAATTAGTCACAGCAATTTAAGCCTGTGGCCGCGCTTGCTCAGGTTACAGGCATAGTCTATTTTCGACAGCAACATCTTATTAATCTTGCGATTCCCTCGCCCAATATCCGGCCAACATGGCGCCTGATAGGTTATGCCATATCGAGAAGATGGCACTGGGGATAGCGGAAATGGGGCTAAAAAATTTAATACATAAAGCAGTGGCGAGACCGGAGTTTTGTAGGCCAACTTCGATAGAGATAGTTTTACAAACTGTGTGGTTAAAGCCTAATAAACGGCAACAGAAATAGCCTAAGGCGAGACCAAGACCATTATGTAAGAACACGGCCAGCAGAATAATGGGGCCAACTTTATCAAACTGATTGGCATTTAACGCCACGATAATCGTAATCGCCATCACAATTGCCAAGATAGAAATCAGTGGCAATGCAGGAGCGACTTTAGCCACCAGCGATTTAAAAAAATGATTGATAATCACGCCAACGCTGACAGGGATTAGCACAATTTTCACTAAACTCAGCAGCATATCGGCGAAGGGTATATCGATCATTTCCCCAATCAACAGCTTAATAATCAGTGGTGTTAACACCACGCCCGCTAAGGTTGATAGGGCCGTCATGGTTATCGATAAAGCCACGTCGCCTTTCGCTAAATAACAGACCACGTTTGAGGCGGTGCCGCCTGCAACACTGCCTACTAGCACCATGCCTATGGTGAGTTCCCTATCTAATCCTAATAACAGGCTGATCAATAATGCGCTGAGCGGCATGACCGAAAATTGCAGCACGAGTCCTGCGAGTACCGCACGTTTCTGTTTGAAGGCATTAGCAAAATCCTGAAGATCTAAGGTGAGCCCCATAGATAGCATGATGATCACCAACAGCGGCACTATGGCGGATTTAAGCTCAGTAAACCAACTCGGTATCAGATAAGCTGTCATTGCGCCTATCAGTGCCAACAGCGGGAAGAAGCGGTTTACGTTTGCCAACATAGTGGGCCCTTTACATCAAGAGGTTATTTTTATCGCTCGGATGATGACAGCCGTCCCTTGGATAGACAAGCGCTAATCCGCCAGCAACAAAATGCCTAGAATGGTGATTTTCAATCTCAGTATTTAGACTGACACGGCAAGCTAACCCCGCAAATCTACAATAAATTCCGCTAAAAAATGTATGATAAAAATGCATTCTCAATCGCTAAAACATGATCTGCTTAACAAAAAGCCCGTGATTTCCTTGTTAGGAAACCGTAACTTATAACCAGTTCACGTTTTAACAATTACATACGAGGTAGTCTTATTGCGCTAGGTGGTCGTGAATTACCTAAAGCAATTTCGGTGTTTACGGTTAGCACTCTCAGATAGGAATCGTTATGTCATCAGTTATTCAAACGCTCAGCGGCGCTATCGCAACGCCTTATCAAGCGAATATTACCGTCCCTAACTGGATGCTCGGCTCGATGGAACGGGTCATGCAGTACTATGTCGATAAGAATCTTCGCCTCGATACGCTTTCCGCAGAAATGATGCCAGCACCGGTTGAAGGCAAAAAATATATGCTATACGCACATATTCCCTTCTGCCATACCCTGTGCTCTTACTGTACCTTCCACCGTTTTATGTTTAAGGAAGACAAGGCGCGTGCCTACTTCATCTCATTACGTAAAGAGATGGAAATGGTCAAGGCCCTCGGCTATGACTTTGAATCTATGTACATTGGTGGTGGTACCACCACGGTATTAGAAGACGAATTAGCCCGTACCATAGAACACGCTAAAACCCTATTTCCTAGCATTAAAGAAGTCTCCTGCGAGTCCGATCCGCAGCATTTAGACAGCCCAGGCTTTAAACAGCTCAAAGGCTTAGTGGATCGCATGTCTATCGGCGTGCAAAGCTTTAATGACGATATTTTAAAAATGACCGACCGACTCGATAAATTCGGCACGGGTCAGCAAACCTTCGACAAGATCATGGGTGCCAAAGAGTTATTCCCTATTATCAACGTCGACCTGATTTTTGGTTTCCGCGGCCAAACCGATGAAGTGATCCAACACGATCTCGACATGGCATCGCGCTTAGACCCAAGACAAATTACCACCTATCCGCTGATGATCACTCATCAAACCCGTAAGAGTGTTAAAGGCAAATTAGCGGCGCCGCAAGCGGATATGGCAAACCAATATCGCCAAATATTAAACAGTCTTAATGGTCAATATAATCAATTATCTGCATGGGCATTTGGTAAAACCGATGACGAAGGATTTGACGAATACGTTATTGATTACGACGAATATTTAGGGGTAGGTTCGGGCTCATTTAGTTTCTTAAATGACACGCTTTATGTGAACACTTTCTCGCTACGTAAGTACCAAGAACGCATCGCAGCGGGTCAAATGGGTGTCGAGCAACAAAAGAACTACAGCAAAAAAGACGTGATGCAATATCGCTTTTTGCTGGGCATGTTCTCCGGCCGTTTATCGCGTAAATATTTCCGCGAAACCTTTGGCGTCAATTTAGATACCGCCTTATTTAAAGAAATGACCTCGATGAAACTGATTGGCGCCATCAAAAACGACCCAACAGATCCAGACAATCTGATCGTCACCGATAACGGCAAGATGATGGGTCTATTGATGATGAAAGAGTTTTACTCAGGCATGGACAACGTGCGCGCTCAATTGCGTAAGCCACTCAAACCCTGCGATATGTAACACTTATTGATGATTGTTGATTCATAAAGACTAAACAGGCCCTTCGAGGGCCTTTTTGTTAACTCGGTTTAAAGGTAATCTTGCCCAGTACTATTAATTGAGCACAATCCCAACAATAAAGGAGTATTCGTTATGGGTTTTAATGAACAAGAAAAACAAGCCTTATTAGCACTCAAAGGCGTTGGCCCTACGGTAATTAAACGCTTCGAAGAAATTGGCATCAGCTCGCTGCAACAACTCGCCCAACACGAAGTGGATGATATTGCTAACTTAGTCGCCAGCATGCTGCGCACCACTTGCTGGAAAAATAGCCCACAAGCGCGAAATGCGATAAGTGCGGCCATCGACCTCGCCCGCGCGCAATAATCGTTCCCCATTGATACTAAAACATCCAACTAGAGTTAAGAAGTACATGTCAGCACACTTAGCCATACCCCTTTTTGCTATAGTTTTACTCGTCTACGGAGAAACTGCCTCTGCCAACGATAGCAGTTTTGGCGATGCTAATGGCTCTATTACCTTGAAATATCAGCCTAATATCAGTATGGATAAAGAGTCTCTCTTCATCAGCGAGACCGAAGTCAGGGTCGATTATGTGTTTACCAACACCAGTTCGCAGGATCTTATCGTCCCCATCGCCTTCCCCATGCCACCGATGTTTTTTGGCTCCGCCGATCACAGCAGTATTGATAACTTCACCCTTAAAGTGAATGGCAAAACCCAGCCAACTCAACACAGGCTTGTTGCCCAACTTGCCGATAAAACCGATATTTCAACCGAGCTGAAACAGCTTGGCTGGGGTGTAGATGAAGTCGCTTACTTTGCCGAATATGCCGAAGTCCCCGAGGGCAAACCCGCGCTCCCCAAGCAATGGTTGGATGAGGACCAACAAATCGCCTTTACCCTAAGTGATTACTTTGTGTGGGAACAAACCTTTCCCGCGGGCCAATCTGTCGCTATCAGCCATAGCTACACGCCAAGCCTCTCAACGGGCATCCCCGATACTGCCAGTAGTATTATTGATACTTACACTGAACTGGCCTGTTTAGATGAAAGCGCCAAGCAAGGGATTAAGAAACGCAATCTCGTCGTTAAACAAGACGGTGAAGATCAGGAGATTGGCGTCGAATGGAGCCATCTTAGCTATATTTTGGTCACAGCTAATAACTGGCAAGGGTCGATTAAGGACTTCAAACTCACCCTAAAAAAATCCCAGCCCACAGATCTCATTAGCTTGTGTTTTGATGGCGAGCTTAAAAAAACTGACCCACTCACCTTTGAGTTCCAGCAAAAACAGTTCACGCCAAAGCAAGATCTCAGCGTCCTGTTTATTCGTAAACCGAATTTTGAATAATCAGAAAAGAAGCCAGCTAAGTGCTGGCTTCTTTATAACTTGCTATTTTTAATTTAAAAACTATAGGTCATACCTAACCAGTAACGGCGGCCATCTTCGATATAACCGTATTCCTCTTGGGTAATTTCCTTATCGAAGGCGTTATAAATGCCCGCGCTAAATTTCAGGCTATCGTTCAACTGGTAGTTAGCCCCCAAATCCAGCAGAGTATAAGAAGGGGCGATTAAGCTGCTCGATGAAGGTCCTGTCGTCGGTTGGCTCTCTTCGCCACGGTAGTTCACCCTCAACCAAGTGCTTAAATTATCAATAGGCTCGTAGTTGAAAGACGCTTGAATCAAATGCTTAGGCAATTGATTCAATGGGCTACCTTTATAAACACCTGTCTTTTGCTCCGAATCCGTATAGGTATAGTTACCTGTCAAACTCAAGTTTGAGCGAATGCGATAGTCGATACTCAGTTCAATCCCTTGGGTCACAGCTTCGTCGACGTTCACATAAGTCGTCGGATTAGAACCAAATTGATTTGGACCATCAGTACATTGAGTCGCAGGACAGGCTACGCGGGTGATCTTGTCATTAAACTCGTTATAGAACACACCCGCGCTGGCGGTAATGCTCTCGGTCAGATCAGAATACAAACCTAACTCGTAGTTAACTGAAGTTTCAGGTTGTAAATCTGGATTACCGTACATGTTGCCACCGCGGCTGACTTGTCCCCAGTCGGGCACTGTCTGGCGTAAACTCGGCGCCCTAAAGCCTGTTGATACACCGCCCTTTAAGGTGGTGCTGTCGGTTAATCCCCACACGCCATAAACGCGCGGACTGACATGATTACCAAAGTTTTCATCATCATCCAAACGCAGCCCCATGGTCAGAGCAAAGTTATCGACAATGCGCCATTCATCCTCAGAAAACACCGACCATTGTTTGCGACTAATATCAGTTAAGTCACTCACTTGGTTACCTGTTTCGTCGGTGAGATCTTGATGGTTGAATGCTGCGCCAAAGGTCGCTGTATGACTTTGGCCTAACGTAGTGATAAGGCTAGATTGCGCATCCGTGTTAGTGATTTTCATCTTACGGGATTTATTATCAAACACTTCATGCTTGATATAACTATCCGAAGTACCAAAGTTCCAACGACCTGTATGTGAAAGGGAGAAGGTGCTGTTTTCATATTCTGTCGTTGAAGATTCAGGGCAACCGCGACGACCACAGGCTTCGCCCGGTGCTAACGGTGTGACGGTTTTACCTAAACTGCTGTCGAGTTCTTGGTTAGAAGTACCAACTTCAAACATGATATCGTGATTTTCATTGGGTGTGAGCGCAAATCTCGCGGTCAAGTTAGTCGCATCGCGACCTCGGTAACCACCATAGATTTGATCTTCTTCACGCTGAGTATATTGACCATAAAGTTGCATCCCTAGCAGATCTTTGATCAAACCACCGTTGACGAAAAAGTTGCCTTGATACACATTTCCCGAGTCAGACTTTTCCTGCAAAGTGCTGTCGAGTCGTACCTCACCCTGCCACTCGTTTGGCACTTTGCGAGTGATAATGTTAATTACCCCACCAATGGCATCCGAACCATAAAGTGACGACATAGGCCCACGAACGATCTCAATTCTATCGATAGCAGCCAATGGTGGCGTCCAAGCGCCTTCAACGCCTGGGCCGTCACTGTTGGTCCGTGTCTCGCGCGAGGATTGGCGTTTACCATCCACTAAAATTAACGTGTATTGGCTACCCATGCCCCGCAGACTGATATCCTGACGGTCTGCACCGCCCGTAATCACTACGCCGGGCACTTCTAACATGGCATCGGTTAAGTCGCGGTAGAAGCGGTTATCCAGATCCTCACGGGTGATCACGCTGATAGAAGCTGGCGCATCACGAATTTGCTGTTCAAATCCCGATGCAGTCACCACGATTCTTTCCATCATCTTTTCTTTATCTGACGCGGTATCCGCAAGGGCATTTGTTACTGGTACTGTGGGCAACAAACATAAAGCGGTGATCACTTGAGCGAGGTACTTCTTACGACTTAACAACATAACCGACAAGTCTCCATTAGAGCAAAGATTGTAAATGAGAACAATTTTCAATACGGCAATGTATCTCTATGTTACAATCAGCTCAAGTTAGACTTTAGGTATTCACTTGTAAGAGTTACTTAAAAATGAATAAAAACATGATCAAAGGGATGATCGTTTTTGCGACAATCGCAGAAAAGGGCTCAATGAGTGCCGCAGCGCAGCAATTAAATCTCAGCTCGTCGGCGGTAAGTCAGCAAGTGACCAAGCTCGAAATGGACATGGGGATCAGCCTGTTCCACCGCAATACCCGCAACCTCACACTCACCGAAGCGGGCAGTTTGTTCTATGAGAATTGCCGCAAGGTCATAGCGATAGTCGAAAGCACAGAGCAGAAACTTAATAACTTGAAAGGTATTCCATCAGGGGAATTAAAGATTGCCGCGCCTATAGGATTTGGCGGCGGCCTGTTAAGCGAACCTTTTAATTACCTGTTGGCAGCACATCCACAGATAAGTTTGAATTTACTGCTGCAAGATGGCCCGATAGATATAGTCAACGACGGTATCGATCTGGCGATTTGCATCGGCCCCTTATCGGATTCCAACTTAATTGCCCGCCATTTAGCCGATTGGCGTATGTTACTGTGCGCCTCACCTAATTATCTGCCAATGCATAAAAACCTTAGCCACCCAACGGAGTTAACTGAATTAAATCGGATCTATCACACTTATGCTAAAGGCGATATCTTAACCCACGACTTCAGCCAAGAGTGTTTTGAACTGACAAGCCAGCGAATTAGCGTCAACAATATGCAGGCGTTAATTCAACTCACACTCGATGGTCTAGGATTTGCCGCCCTGCCCGAACCTGAAGTACACAAATACCTCGAAAGCGGCCAACTGGTCACCCTATTACCCGAATGGTCACTCAATACCTACAGTGTTTATAGCGTAACGTCGGCGCGAGATAAGCAGCCCGCAAAAGTGAAAGAAGCGCTCAATGCACTTAGCCAATACTTTAGTCAGGCAGATTTTACAGATAATTATCATAATCGTGCTCCTGCACTCAGCAATATGCTATTCAATATGAATTGAAATTGATAAAAACTAATTTACAATTCTTTATTAAGCATGTTAGCTAGAGCTTGTAAATTAATAGGTGTCACTTTTATAATACCTTTCCCTGGAGCATCTATTTCAGCAATCATCAAGAATGATAATGAAATCATTGCAGGTAATATAAATAACAAACCTAACTTCCCTTTAACTTTCCTTGCATTATAACCAATCAATATATTGCAATTAATTGCAATAACCACCAATAAAATCCAAGCGGCTAATGGAATTTGATGACGCCATCCAGCAAAGGTTTTCTGTTGAGCTAGTACAATTTCGTTAATACTGGCAATCACTAATGAGGTCACAGGAGTCTGTTTCTGGGTAGTTTCATGCACCGCTGTTTCCCATAATACTTTCTGCAAATCCAACACTTTCATCCTAATAAAATCAATACCTTCTGGCGATTGTGCATCATAAATATTAATTCGTTGCTGTAAATATTCTCGTAGTGTGGCCTTCATTAAATCACGGCTTGATTCAGTCAATAAATCTGCTCGCATAAAACCAGTACGAATAACAAAAGCCTCATACTCTTCCGCTGCCTGCCGACTATTGAAGCCACTTATTGACATCGATAACGTAAAACCAATAATTAAACCAAGAAGAGATAAAGTAGCTCCTAGTATTACTCTAAAATCTTCATCGCCCTCATTATTACTAACGCCCTTCCTACCGATAACTTTTTTCCCAATCCAAGCAGACAGAAATAGCACTATAAATGAACCTAAAAACAATCCAATTGAATATAAAGTTAAACCAAAAAATTGAATATCAAGCAAAGTTTCAACCTATTTAATCATAATAAAACTTAAACCTATGTAATAAAAAAGAGAACCATCTCTTCTAAATAAATTATAGGCCTTCGAAAATTACCTTCGAGAAGTTTAGCCCCGAGGTCCCTAGCTATAAATTTAACCAACTCGCAAAGGTGGTGCTCTGGCATTATATTTACTTATCTATTATTTACAGTAGTCAAAATCCAATTAAGATATTTCCTACAAAAAAACAAGATGCCACTGGGACGATGAACTTAAATCAACCATTAAAAACAGGGAGGGAAACGATACAAGATATTAATTTATAATGATAAATTAATATCTCGCACTTGGCTAATAATCAACTCTCGCAGCCATTTATGGCTCAAGTCGTGTTCGAAGTGTTTGTGCCACATCAATAAATACGCACCGGGGATCAGCTTGATGGGTGATGGTAAAGACTGAAGCTCAAAAGACTTCATCACAGCCAAGGCATAGCGCGAAGGCGCGCAGAGGATCAAATCGCTCTGTTCACACAGGGTGAGAGCACTCTGAAAGTCGGTCATATTCACGGCAATATCCCGCTGACGGCCCTCGAGTTGCAACACATCATCCAGCAACCAATGCTCTAAACCGCCAAAGGCCACTTGCAGATGGCGATAACTCAAGAAGGTATCTAAATTCCATTCTTGTGTTAACGCCGGATGATCACGACGCATCAAACACACTGGATAATCCTGCACTAACTCAACATGGCATAAGTCATCGGGAATATTATTCACATGCATGGGTGAACGCTCATCCCACTCGCGGCAACCTATGGCTAAGTCGATGTCGCAGCGCAGTAATCTGTCCATGGTATCGAGTCGCCACGTTTGGCAATTGAGACTCACACCGGGCGCTTGGGTGAGCAACATGGGCATAAAATGGGGAAAGGTCAGCGAATAGGTGGTTTCGACCAAATGCATTCTAAACTGTCGTTGGCTCAAGGCGGGTTCGAAGGTATCCGGCCGAGTAAATTGCGCCAATTGCTGTAAGCATTGGCGCAACTCAGGCGCGAGTGACAAAGCCTTGGGCGTCGGTTTTAGGCCGTAGGCGGTACGCTCAAATAAAGGATCATCAAATACTTCCCTCAGACGTGTGAGCTGTTTACTCACCGCCGATTGGCTCAAATGCAACCGCGCAGCTGCAGCGGTCACGCTTTGTTCCTCAAGTAGGATTTCGAGTACGGGCAGTAAATTCAGATCCAAACGTTTTAGCATCTATGCCTCATTCACCCCAAAATAATGACTAGGGTTGCACTTTTTTAAATGGATTTAACCTTAAATTCTGCGGCAACTTCATCAATAACAGTGACAATAAAATCACAGCTATTCCCATCCATTGGCGCATATCTAAAGTTTCCCCCACAATCATGACCCCTAATGATACGGCAACCACAGGGTTGACTAAAGCGACCATACCCATGATTTCTGGCCCTAAGTTTCGCATCGACCACAGCCAAGCCCAATAGGCAACGGCGGTGTTGGCAATCACTAACCATATCAGTGAAGGTACAAGCGTCATACTCGGTAGCTGCGGTGGCCCTGCCATAAACCAAGCCAGTGGGATCAACATCAAACCGCCTAATAATAGCTGCCACGCGGTCAGCACTAAAAAGTCACCCACATCCCACTTTTGCATCCAGCGAGAAGAAAAGGCAATTAACGTAGTGGCGCTCAACATGCACAACACGCCGATAGGATCGAGATCCGCCGAAGGGTTAAGCAGTAAAATGACCCCACCTAATCCCATCAAACCTAATAATAACCACTTCATTCCTGGGCGTTTTTTATCAATAAGCCAAGCCAGTATTAAGAAGATGAGCGGCAGAGTGGCCCCTAAGGTTCCCGCCACAGCGCCCGGCAAACGATACGCACCGATAAATAGCAAAGTGAAGAAGGCACCAATATTACAAAAAGCCAGCAAACCAAGCTTTGACCAAACCAAAGTTGGCAAACGAGGACGCAGCATCAGCATTAATATCCCCGCAGGCAGCGCGCGCCACACAGCCACCCAATAGGGCGACATATCATGTAAGTAGAGACTCACTAACGCATAGGTCGTCCCCCAAAATACAGGGGCGAGTAACGCAATAATAAAGGGCATAATGACTTCTTAAAAAGTATCTTGATGTTGAGATATATTACTTTGAGATAATAAAACAGGCAAGCCTTGAGATAACAATTCCACCGATTACAACCTCTATTGCATGAACTTAGCCAAATCCACCCACAACAGACACTGCGCTTGGGCGCCGTTTGCCGTATAATCGGCCGTCATTTTCTACAGGCGGGCCAGTATGTTCCATATCGCACTCTATGAGCCAGAAATCGCACCTAACACAGGTAATATCATTCGCCTTTGCGCAAACAATGGCTGCCAGCTGCATTTGATTGAGCCATTAGGTTTTGATCTAGAAGAAAAAAAGCTACGCCGCGCGGGTTTGGACTATGCCGACTTAACCAATGTGACTCGCCATAAAGACTTCGATGCTTTCCTCGAAGCCATGGCTGGCAAGCGCATTATGGCCTGTACGACTAAGGGGAGTCGCCAGCATACTGAACTGAGTTTTGCCAAAGACGATGTGCTGCTATTCGGCCCAGAAACCCGAGGTTTACCGATGGCGATTATCGAATCTATCCCCACTGAGCAGAGACTACGCATCCCCATGGCGGCCACCAGCCGTAGCTTGAATCTTTCTAATGCGGTGGCGATTATCAGCTATGAAGCGTGGCGCCAACTGGATTTTGCTGGCGCACTTTAAGCGCTATCGAAGGTAAATCGGATTGGCGACTAAGGAGATGGCGCGACTGGCGTCATCTCTATCCCGCGAAAAAGCTGATAGCGATCAACATCATCGTCTAAATATTGAATATTCTGCGTCCATTGCCATGCGTTAGCTTGAGCACCCGCCCCCTTTGCCTCAAACAGTAATTGAATTAACGCAGACCGGGCAGTCACCACGCCCTCACCCAGCAAAGAATAATCGCCATTTTGACGATATAAGCTAAAGACTTGCTGCTTCTCTTGGGACACGCCATCGTAATAGGTCAACAACACTTGCTCGCCCTGCTCCCTAAACCACCAGGTTTCACTATAGGGCGCACGCGTGCCAACACTCACAGACAATAACAGCTGCCGCTTATCATGGGAGCAAAATCCGGTGACTGTGACTTTTCGTGGCACTTCCCCCACCTTGGCTGCATCGCCCACCCATTGACCAGTAAACTGAGGGCAAAACTCACTAAAACTCACCTTAGCCGCGTGCGCAGCCAGAGGAATAGTAGCACTCAGTGCAATTGTCACTCCCCATAATAGTCTTAATCGGTTGATTTTATTCTGCATCTACCTAGTCCTCAGCCGAAATATCACCCTAGATTAGCCTGTAATTCTGCCATCAACAAATCACAATTAGCCGACAACTATTCACAGATGCTTACACAAAGCGTCCCGCTATGAGTTATCACTCAGTTTGCTTTCATGCTCGGTTTCTATACTCTCGAATCTGCACCACAAATAAAATCATTATAACTATATGTATGATAAGGAGACTCACAGTGAAGAAGATAGGAATCTTATTGCTCTGTCTGTTGATGCCATTCGGCTCAGCATTTGCGGAGCAGGGTAAACCGCTCTCGGTGGAATTGCTCTGGCAACTTAAGCGTATTGGTAGCCCAGTCGTATCGCCCTCTGGTGAGCATATTATTGCGCCAGTCACAGAATATGATCTGAAGGAAGATAAAGGTTCGACCCAGTTATGGCGTTTTGATGGCGAAGGTAAAAATAATCGCGCGATTACAGTCAAAGGGTTAAAGGTGAGCGAGCCCGTGTTTTCGCCCGACGGTAAAACCTTGGCCTTTGTGAGTGAGCGAAATGAAGACGACGCAGGCCAAATCTACCTATTGCCTATGGACGGTCCGGGTGAAGCGCAACGCTTAACCGACATACCTACTGGCGTAAATGGTATTAAATGGGTTGGCAAGCATTTGTATTTCATCAGCAATGTATTCCCAAATCAAACATGGGACGAGATGAAGACCCAACTAAAAGCCGACGAAGACAATAAGGTCTCCGCTCGCCAGTGGAACGCTTTGCCCTACGCTCAGTTTGATCACTGGTTAGATGAACGTCGCCAAGCCCATATATTTAGGATCCCCGCTTCGGGCGGCGAAGTCGAATCCGTGACGCAAGCGCTCGGCCATGAGTTACCACGCTCGAGCCAAAGCAGTTCAAGTTACGATATTTCGCCTAATGAACGCTTAATTGCCTTCAGTACTTATGGCTCAGACAACCGTATCGACCCTAAACTGGATATTTTCCTTGCGACGATTGGCAGTGGTAAAGCAGAGAATATCACCCCAGAAAATCAAGCCGCAGATGCTGATCCCAGCTTTAGCCCCAATGGCAAAACGTTGGCTTTTACCCGTCAGAAAATCCCCGGTTTCTATGCCGATACTTCAAGGCTGATGTTACTGGATATCGATAGCCGTAAACTTAATACGCTAACACCAGAGTGGGATCGTTCGGTCAGCCAATTTAATTGGACCCCCGACAGTAAAGGCTTTTATGCCACCATCGAAGATGCCGCCACTAACCGCATTTATCATATCGATGCCAAAAACGGTAAAGTCAAAGCCATTACAGAGGCAACTGACTTTAGCCAACCCGCCATAGGTAAAGACGGTGAACTGATTGCCACCAACGAGAGCTTTTTGCACCCAGCGCGCTTGGTCAGCATTAATCCCCGCAATGGTAAGACGGTACGCCTAGAGAATTTTAATGACGATATTCTCAAAGATGTTGATTTAGGCACTTACGAATCAGTGACCTACAAGGGATATCAAAATCAAGATATTCAAATGTGGGTTCACTATCCCCCCGGATTCGATCGCAGTAAAAAGTACCCACTCTTTATGCTGGTTCACGGCGGGCCACACAACGCCATTACCGACGGTTTCCATTACCGTTGGAACGCACAAACCTTCGCCTCTTGGGGATATGTCACTGCTTGGCCAAACTTCCATGGTTCTAGCGGCTTCGGACAAGCGTTTGCCGATGCGATTAACCCAGATTGGAAGAATAAATCCCTCGAAGATGTGCTCAAGGCGGCCGACTGGTTTAAACAGCAAAGCTGGATAGACAGCGACCGCATGGTGGCGGGTGGCGCAAGTTACGGCGGTTATCTGACCTCAATTATTTTAGGTCAACCACATCCCTTTAAAGCCTTGTTGATCCACGCTGCGGTTTACGACATGTATTCACAAATGGCGTCGGATTTTGCCGTGCACAGCACCCGATTTGGCAACTACTGGGATAATCCTGAGCTGTATAAAGCCATTTCTCCGCATTACTTTGCAGCTAACTTTAACACTCCGACCTTAGTCAGCCACGGTCAGCTCGACTACCGGGTACCTGTGGGACAAGGATTTGAACTGTTCCGCACACTGCAAACTCGCAATGTGGAATCACGGATGATTTACTTCCCAGATGAAAATCATTGGGTTATGAAACCCAATAACTCTATCTATTGGTATAACCAAGTGAAAGATTGGATGACCCATTATGCTAAGCCGGGCGCGCAATAGCACCTAGAACAGAAAAGCAAAAGGTCTGCACTATGCAGACCTTTTCTTTATTGAATCAAGCCTCGCAATGATGGCTTATTGGCCAAATCCCGTGGCGTTAATATCGACGGTTTGCACTTTGCCGTACTTAGCGGCAATAGGTGCAATTTTAGCCGCATTGCCAATCAGCACAAATTGCAGATCTTTTTGCGGGAAGTAAGTTTTCACTAACCTTTGGGTTTCTTCTAAGGTCAAACCATCCACCTTAGCTTGGAACTCATTGATAAACTTATCATCGAAACCGTATAGATACATGCCAGATAAGAGCCCCGCCAGCTGCCCTGAGGTTTCAAACTGAGGCGGGAACTGACCCTTAACGTAGGCTTTAGCCGAATCTAAGGTCGCTTGATCTACACCTTTTTCCCATAAACGTGCATAGGTTTTTAAGGCTAAATCCATCGCTTCTTGAGTGGTTTCCGTCTTAGTGAAAGTGCTGATTGTGAATACGCCCGAATCGGTATAAGGGCTAAAACCTGAGCGTGCGCCATAGGTTAAGCCTGCGTTCACCCGCAGCTCGTCGTTAAGCCAAGAGGTGAAACGACCACCTAAAATAGTGTTCACTACCGTTAAACCTACATAGTCTGGATTGTCACGACTAATGCCTAAACCCCCAATCACAAAAGTAGTTTCGATTGCATCGGGTTTATCCACCAACAAGACTTTGGCCTCGGTCAACTGAGGCAAACCTTGGTTTAAATCAGGCTGCACCAGCTTTTCGCTGCCCTGCCACTGACCAAAGGCATGCGTCAGCTTGGCTTTCATCGACGCCACATCAAAGTCACCCACGACAGTTATCGCGGTATTGGAAGGTTGATAGTAACTCTTATGGAAGGCGCGCAGCTGTGACACTGTCACTTGCTCCAGTGAGTCACGGTTACCCGAAGCCGCATTGCCATAAGGATGTGCACCAAATACGAGCTTATCGAAGTAGCGACCAATCACAGCCCGCGGGCTTTCTTTATCCTGCTGCAGCCCAGCAATCGCGCGCTGTTTGAGTTTATCGAACTCGGCGGCATCAAAATCAGGCGTTAACATCGCCGCGCTAAATAAGCCCAGCATCAAGTCAATGTCCTTCGCCATAAAGTCAGCACTCAGATAACTGCCTTCCTTATCCGCTTCGGCCACTAAGCTTGCGCCGAGAAAATCCACTTGCTGCTCGATATCCGCCTTAGATTTCCCCGCCGCACCTAACAGCAAGCCTTCTGCTGTCATTTGTGCCACGCCTGCGGTGGTGTCATTCACTGCACCGGCGCGTACCACGGCATTTAAGGTAATTAACGGCACTTCGCGCTGCGGCATTAAGTACACAGTTAAGCCGTTATCTAACACAAACTTATCGTAACTTGGCATCGCAAAGCTGCCAGTATCGACCCGTTTTGGTGCCGATGTCGTAGCACAACCCGCTAAGGCTAAACTTGTGCCTAGGGCTAATGCGGCCATTAACTTAGACGATTTCCCAAGTGATGCCATCTTAAGTGATTTCACTGCTGTCGATTTCATAGGGAAGACTCCTCAGTTGCCGCCAGCACAGCCACAGTGCGATTCGATTTACGTAAATAGGTTTGGGCAACTCGTTGAATATCCGCAGGCGTGACCTTGTTATAGGCTTCAGGTGCATTAAACAACTTGTCGTAGCTGCCAAAATACATCTCATAGGTGCCTATGGTATCGGCCTTGCCATTGATGGTTTCCATCGCGCGATAAAAATCCATCAATTTGATATTTTTGACCTTTTCTAGCTCTTGCTGGGTCACGCCAGTTGTCGCAATCGCATCGATTTGTTCAATCAACGCATGCTCCAGCGTCGAGGCTTTCACCTCAGGTGTAGCAACGCCCATCACATAGAAGAGGTTAGGATCGACCGACATCGGCATGTAGGTTTGCGCTTCTAAGGCCACTTGTTTATCAACCAATGATTGATATAAACGTGAGCTATTACCTTGGCTTAGAATCGAGCTTAATAAGTCCAGCGCATAAAAATCCGCATGAGTTGCCGCCGGAATATGGTACGCCAACATTACGTTAGGTGTGCTGACCGATGCCTTTTGCACAAAGGTGCGACGCTCACCCTTTTGCTCAGGTTCGACAGTGCGAATCGCTTTAGGCGGAGTCTGTGCCGGAATAGGCGCAAAGTACTTGTCTGCCAAGGCTTTTACTTGGGCAAGCTTTACATCGCCAGCAATCACGACCACGGCATTGTTCGGCGCGTAATAGGTTTTATGGTACTGCACGAGATCTTCCAGCGACCAAGCGGCGATATCCGACTCGTGACCGATCACCGACCACGAATAAGGGTGGGCTAAAAACGCCACGCCTTTGATTTCGCCTTCGAGGGCATTCCAGTTAGAGTTTTCTAAGCCAGTGGAACGCTCCGACTGCACTACGCCACGTTCGCTATCGACCATGGCTTGGTTGATATCTAAGTTAGCGATGCGGTCAGCCTCGAGATCGAACATAGTTTCGAGCGCATTGGCGGGGAACCAATCAGTATAAACCGTCATGTCTTCAGTGGTATACGCATTGTTCGCGCCACCGGCGGCTTCCATAGTACGGTCGAACATTTTTGGGCCGTACTTTTTCGAACCGTTGAACATCATGTGTTCGAAAAAGTGCGAAATACCGGTAATGCCGGGCACTTCGTTACGTGAACCGACCTTCCAAAATAAATACATGTTGGCATTGGGAATTGAGGCATCTTCTAGCACCATGATTTTCATGCCGTTATCTAGCGTGAAACTCTTAATGTCTTCTGCCGTGGTGGCCTGTGCTTGGCTTAGGGGGTTCAAAAGTCCCATGGCCAACACCAGAGCCGATAGCGTGCGCTTCATCTTGTTCGCTCCTTGCTGTAAATATCCACATATAGAGGTAAATTGTTTAACAAATCAAGCGCAGGAAGCGTATCCCGCGCCGATTTTTTGTAAGCTCAAGTTATACCGCAGCGCTTACGGAATAATGCATTAGCCACTTATTGGGCTTTGAGCGCCGTTAACGCCACTTTGGTCATGGCCTCAACGCCCACTTTTAGCGCGCTTTCATCCACATAAAATGCCGGCGAATGATTGCTGGCCGCCGTTTCAGGGTCCGTTCCCTTTGGCGTCACCCCGAGGAAGAAAAACATCCCCGGCGTTTCTAAGGCATAGTAAGCAAAGTCTTCGGCACCTGTGATTAACCCGGGTTCAATCAGCATCTTATCGCCCACCACGCTCGCAAGCACAGGCCGCATGCTGGCGACTAATTCAGGATTATTGACCACCACAGGATAACCTTGATGGATCTCAGTCGTCGCAGTCGCACCAAGCGTTTTTGCCGATAACTCGGCCATTTGCGCTAAACGCAGTTTAATATCTGCGCGCATAGGTTGGTCGAAGGTACGAATTGTACCAATCAGCTCGACTTCATCGGGAATAATATTAGAGCGAATACCGCCATTGACCGCGCCAAAACTCACCACTGCCGGCGCTTTAGTGATATCCACCTGACGGCTGACGATCGTTTGCACGTTAGTGATAATTTGTGCCGCAGCGACAATAGGATCGACCCCATTCCAAGGACGCGAACCATGGGTTTGGCTGCCTTTCACTTTGATAGTAAAAGAGTCTTCACTCGCCATTGCTGGACCACTGCGCAGGCCAATCATGCCACTCGGCATACTCGAGGTGACATGCATACCAAATACTTGCTCGGGTTTGCGCTGAGCAAACAGCCCTTCTTTGAGCATCAATTCCGCACCGCCCTCTTCACCCTCTGGCGCACCTTCTTCAGCGGGTTGGAAGATAAACATCACATCCCCCGCTAGGCTGTCTTTCACTTTAACCAAGTTTTCGGCCACGCCCATCAACATGGCCACATGGGTATCGTGCCCACAGGCATGCATCACCCCCACCTTTTGATCGCGATAAGTGTCAGTCACCTTAGAGGCAAAAGTCACATCGACCACTTCAGTCACAGGCAGTGCATCCATATCTGCTCGAATCGCAATCAGCGGACCAGGCTTGCCACCTTTCAGCTTTCCGCCTTTCAAAATGGCCACCACGCCTGTATGCGCCACACCCGTTTGTACCTCTAACCCTAAGGATTTCAGATGTTTTTCAATAATCTTGCTGGTACGAAACTCACGGTTAGACAACTCAGGGTGTTGATGCAAATCACGGCGCCAGTCGATCACCTTTTGCTCCACACCCGCCGCCAACTTAGCCGCATCAGGCATAGCACTGGCCGCCGCTTGAGCCGAACTCAAACCCGCGCCCATAAAGCTCAAGGCTAAGGCCGAAGCGAGTAAGGTCTTGGAAAAACGGGATTGGTTTACTAGGGGCTTAAATTCAAATGATGTTGATACAGCAAGTGATACAGAGGGTAAAGTCATAGCGATAGCCTATTGTTGTTTTTATAAGCTACCTAAACTACACGGACAAGGAGGAATTGTTAATAGATTTAGTGATAAAGGTAAAAGAGACTGTGCTTCATTAAAGGCTGTCTTTAACCGTCATTCCCGCAATGCTTGTGGGCGGGAATCCAGCTTTTAGATAAATCAACCTGAAAAAAGATAGGGATGGCGGATCTCAGTTAAAGAAACTCAAGGCAACGGAAAAGCTGTCCCAATGCTTGGCATCGTTAGCTTTAGTCACAAAACAACAAATTCACGATTTTCTTTAAAACCACATGGCCATCGGCCTTGGCTATACAACTCAGCCACCTCACTCCATACGCCCTTTTGTCTGAGAGCGGCTTCTCTCGCTGCCATTTTGAAGGCAAAGAGTGCGCCGCCTCTAAAGCTCTCAGTAAAATCATGAGGACCATACACAAGCAAAGGATGTGACCGGCCAATTTTTCTCAGAGATCTGAGCGCCGATTTATACACAAGCATCTCCGCGTCTTTTGTTTCCTCACATTTTTTCGGACCATTCAAAGGATCCTCTTGATCTCTGCTTGTAGGCAGCCATTCCCATCCATATGTAGAACCCAATACGCCTTCAATCGGACTTGCAGCCGAGAGCCAGTCAATAAATTCAACTTGTTTGGCTAGATATTCAGGTGTCATAGGAAGTTAACTCCGTGTTAAAGGAGTTTCAAACTGAAGCAGCCGTTTGAAACTCCAGTGAGTAAAGCGAAAGATTTTAAACGCTTTGTTACGTTTTGGCTCCTTAGCTTGGTTTACCCGCCAAAGTCTAGCCACCCATTTTAAATCAACAACATAATGCACTTTCGGTTTCTCTACCACCTGTACTGGCTAAAATTACTTGAACAAGAGCCATCATATGTAGATGTCTGGCTAAGATGCTTAGCTAAAATTGCCTTTCTGAGTAACACAGTATTGCACGGGTATAACGGTAGTGAAATTTAGTCAGCAACTCACAAAAAATTAAGCTCTTCATCTTGGAGGGATAAAGCACTATCAATGGAGGCTAATAACACGCCATAGGTGTAACCGCAATTGCCCACAAAAATCACTTGATTACCATTGAGTACCATCACTTCTACCCCATGATCGGTTTCCCAGTTGCAGGTGTAATGATAACGAATTGCCCGAGCCTCCATTGTGCTGGTGTCATCCAATATAATGTACACCGGCTGGGTATTTGCGGCTATTTCATTGATGGTATTTAAAGAAACCTCCAAATCACCACAATAATCTTCAAAGTACTTATGCATTTTGAGCATAGCATTTAGAATTTGATGCTTCGTTTCTGGTGTCATCAGAGAAACGTCTTCGAGCATTTTTATGCGTAACTTATCGTTGCCCTGAAGCTCACCTTCAATAATCAGTTCACTCGGTTTGTTGAATAAGGGGTCGTACATTTTTGTTATCCTTAATCCTCAATTAATTCATCTGGATATAGCGCGATTTGCGTCAAGGATTGTGCAAAAAATTGGCTTAGGTTTGGGCTGATAAAGTCCATCATATCGGGGTCATGGGTGTATGCGATCACTTGTCCCATTTTACCTAATGCCGAGGGCGAATGATCTGCAATCAAGAGTAATGTGCCACCCCCAAATTGGGCAAAGGGCAGCCAACCTTCTTGATACCACCCCGATTGAATTTTGGGATCCCGCACTTCTGGTTCTTGGTAATTAGCGTAGTGCTGGGCCCGTTTTTTTCATTCGGTCACGATATGTAAGAGATGAGGCTAAAGACAAAAAATCATACCGGCAAAAGTAATCTTTCCGGGCAAAGACTGTGCTCCACTCATTGCCGCCATTGGCATATCCCCAAAGCTCCCTTAACGGAGAAACAAATGTAAAACCTAATTGTTTTTCGGCTTCATCTA
This sequence comes from Shewanella sp. DC2-4, assembly GCF_013248875.1. Classification (NCBI taxonomy): domain Bacteria; kingdom Pseudomonadati; phylum Pseudomonadota; class Gammaproteobacteria; order Alteromonadales; family Shewanellaceae; genus Shewanella; species Shewanella sp. DC2-4. The sequence continues at coordinate 4,634,125 of NZ_JABRVR010000002.1, forward strand.
AAACTGAGTTTGATAAGCCACGATCCAGTTCTAATGTTTGATTCATGTTGGCGTAAATAGCACTCAATGCTTGTAGATACGTCTTAACATCCATTGTATTTATTCCTTCATCTTGACACTTTGCCGCAGTATTAATCCATTTGCTTTATACCGCGAACATATACACTTGGCGAACTTAGTTAATCGAATTAACCACATAAATTCTATTTTCATATTGCTACGACAGATTCTGTCGCAGCCTTCTATTACTTACAAAGCCGCTATTCCAGTCATACCTTATTAACTAGATATACAGCCTAATTTTCAGCGTCAGTGACCCTTACTCTGTTTGAGCCCTCGCTCACCCCACAAAATATCGGTGAATGAATTAATCGAGCGTCTTGCAAACCACACGCAGAATACGAGTAAACGTTCGGTGCAACATCCACTACTCGATGATATAGAAATTGTGAGTGTCGTCGCGAGGAACACCATAGAACTCAGTTAATACAATCAGATAGGCGTGCAGTAAACAAAAAACTCCCCTATGATGCCCTAGTGATTATCGGGCTAACAGTTAACCCTAATCTTAAGTCTGAGCTTGAGGTATTAGTAATAGCCACTGGCATTGCAACAAAACCCATAGAAAATCAAGCATCTGTAGCGTCACAAATTGATGATAAGTACATTTAAGCGACAACAGCATTAACTCGACTGATAAATTCCTTTATGCATATCTTTATGCAAGAAGACTACGTCTTTATCGATAATTTCGAGTCGCCAGCCATAGTGATGCGCGAACCACTCAAAGGTCGCTTCGGCGTAAAAATTGATGTGGGTAGGGTCATTTTTATAGTGCCAACGGGCAAATGCGGTTTGATTTTGTACCCGCTTGGTCATCACAGCCAAAATGCCTTTAGGTTTTAATAGCTTATTTAGCTGCTCAAGCAGAGCGTTAGCATCACTCACATGCTCTATGACTTCGGTTAAGGTAATAAAGTCGTATTGGCGGACTAAGGTTTCTGGGTTATTAGCGTAATAAAGGTCGTAATTATCTATCTGATAACCCCGCGCCTTTGCCATCAAGCTCAAGGCTTTGCCTTCGCCGCAGCCAAAATCGAGCCCTTGGGCCGAAGTGCTAACACGGCTAAGTAGTGGCTCAAGTGTGCGATTTAAAAAGGTTTGATAGCCAAGATCATTGGCATGATTCTCGTGCTTATCGTACTCGGCTTTTTCTGCCTCGGCCGAAAGATAAAACTCAGAAGGCACGCTCACCAGTTGGCAGGTTTGGCATTGCTGGTAACTGCGCTTCCTATCTTGATGATAAGTGAGTAATTCAACGCCATGACATAAGGGGCAGATATTCAACAACAATTCCTAGTGATAGTAAGGTGCATAGTAATGAGAATAGTCATAATGCCCACAAATAATGCTAGCACTGACCAGCTGAAATCGACTATGTCGATGGCCTGATTAAGGTTTAGGGATTTTACGCTCTTTTGCGGCGGCATCTTTTGCTTCCCGTAAATATTTTTGCTCGCGACTTTCTCTTTCGTCGAACTGTTTTTGTGCCTTAAGTTTTTGCTGTGCTTCCCAATCGTTGGTTTGGGATTGTTGCTTAATTTTATCTTCCCGCTCTGTCGTCTCTTTAGTGGCTTGACGGGCCTTTTCTAATTGAGCCTGTTCTAATCGCTGTGAGTCGATGCGTGCCTTATCGGCTTTTTGCTCTAGGGTCAATCTAGGCTTTGGCGCCTCGGCGGCATGCGCTAACGCGAGATGAAAATTAAAGATGAGGGCTAGCGATATTAATATTTTAGAGATTAACACTTTAAATAAATACGCCATTTCCTATCTCCTTTATTCGATAATTGAATGAATCAATGATAAAAGCCAATTCACGCAAGATGTGCAAAACATAGCATAAAATCTGCCTAAGCTTGAAATATGCAGCAGGTGTTCTTAAAAAATATGCTTGAATACAAGTCTTAAACTACACTTTTTAAGTTTCTATTTGAGTGAAACAACAATTAGGTTTATTTTTAACCCCATTGGAATGATGTACTATTGGGCAACTTCGTGTTCAACGAAGACCTAAAAATGGGATGTGACTATTTTGCGTCACAAGGGAGTATCCTGAATGATCAGATGGCAACACTTACTTAAGAAACTCAGTACAGATGATCCTGTACTGCAAGAAAAGCTGTCTCTCTGGCAAGCACATCCCCATAAAACCCCCTTAGCCTTAATTCAAGGCTTTAGCTTTATTAGTGCCAACCAAGCCACCCTCAGTTATTTTGAGACTGAATACGATGCTTTTGTGAATGCGACTCCCTATGATTTTTCTCCGAGGATCCAATCTTCAGGCCGCAATAGTGTTGAATTTGCGCGGGAAATGATCCTCGAAGCCATTGCAGGCAATAATGTTGAATTCAACTGGCTGCACATGAGCCAACAAGGCAATGAACTGCCGACTCGAATTAATCTCTATCGCTGTTATCTGCAACAACAGCCCGTAGTACTCGTTGAATTACAAGCTCTTAATCGCCGCAATCAAATGCGCGAAACGATTTCTGATGGTTTTGCTCATATTCCCAAAGAAATTTTGTCGACCACGCTCGAAGAAAGTGCCGAAGCTGTGTATATCACTGACACTGATAATCAAATTTTGGCTGTCAATAAAGCCATGTGCCGTATTTGCGGCTATAGCGCAGAGCAGCTCATCAGTAAAACCCCTGAATTTTTAGAGGTAAGAACCCATAATATGGGGGAAGAAACCGAATGCCAAATCGCCTTGAAACAAAGGGGATTTTGGCAGGGCGAAACGTGGAAAAGACGTTCAGATGGCAGTAACTTCCCTGCTTGGCAGAGCAGTCGTAAAATCGTCACTGAAGATGATGCTCATTATAATGTGAATATTTTCAGTGATATTAGTACTAAAAAACTATTAGAAACCCAGCTAACAACTCGGGCTATGTACGATACCTTGACTGGATTACCTAACCGGTTCCATCTCAAGCAGATCCTCAATAGTGCCCTCGAAAAACTTAAAACAGATCCCCTCGCACTGGGCGCGTTGATGTTTTTAGATCTCAATGGTTTCAAGAATATCAATGACAGCTTCGGTCACTCCATGGGCGATAGAGTATTACAACTCGTCGCCGCCCGTCTCGAGGCGGGTTGTATCGAAAAAGCCGATATAGCCCGTATGGGAGGAGATGAATTTACCTTAGTGCTGCAAGACTGTAGCTGTAAAGATGAAATTCAGCTGTTTGCAGAGCAGATTCTCAGCTTATTTGAGAGCCCCTTTGAAATTGAAGGCCAAAAGTTCTTCCTCGGCACCAGCATAGGCATTGCGCTATTTCCTACCCACAGTAACCAAGCGGGACAGCTGATTAGTCTTGCCGATACTGCCATGTATTGCGCTAAAAAGAGCTTACCGCATCTCGTGTTTTACGATAAGGAAATGAGCCTAGCTGCCGAGTTAAAATTACAGTTAATCAATAACCTAAGGCATGCACATAGCCTAAAACAATTCACTCTCGCTTATCAAGCCATAGTCGATTTACATACAAATCAAACTATTGCTGCCGAAGCCCTGCTCCGCTGGCAGAAGTCACCAACAGAATATTATGAAGCTGCCGACTTTGTGCCATTGCTTGAGGAAACAGGATTAATTGTCAGCATTGGCCAATGGGTATTAGAACAGGCCTGTGTACAAGCAGCCCTCTGGCGAGCACATTATCAACCCGACTTTAGAATTTCAGTCAATGTGTCACCACTGCAATTAGAACACTTAGATTTTATCGACCAAGTGATAAATGCCTTAGAAATGGCGAAGTTACCCGCCGAAGCACTGATTTTAGAAATTACCGAATCGGCATTGTTACGACAACCGGAGCAAGCACGACTCACACTCAATCGTATTAAAGCGTTAGGTGTCAGCATTGCCATCGATGATTTTGGGACTGGGTTATCGTCACTCAGTCGCTTAGGGACTTTACCAATAGACAGCGTCAAAATTGATGCCGAGTTTGCCTTGCGCTTAAACGAAGTCTCAGGACAAAAGCTCTGCAATGCTATAGTGCAACTCGCACAAGCACTCGACATTCACTTTGTCGCAGAAGGTATTGAAACTCAACAACAAAAAGACATAATGACAGACATGGGCCAAGGTTTCGCCCAAGGATTTCTATTTGGCTACCCGAGTTCAGTCGAAAACTTCACCCAAGCCTTTCTTGCGGAAAAACGCTTAGCCTAGAACAGATTTAGGACTGCCGATGTTCGCATCGGCTCGATAATCCGACCTGCGTACCAAATTAACGCTCTCAACGTTTACAACGGAAAACGAAAGATTCCGCTAAGGTTTTATCGAAATATTCTGATGGGTCGCGAACGAAGGGGAAAGATTTTCTTGCAGAAAACATATGATTTAAGCTCGATAGCCCTGCCAGCACGCCATTTACTAATAGTAATGAATGGAATCACTCCCCTGCAAAGCAATTGGCTGGCAAAGCTATCTCATCATTTGCTGCGCAAATGAATCCCAGTTATTAAACCGTATTTCACATTAAGTTAGCGTGATCTGAATAAGATTTTGACTATTTTAATTCGTACGGAGTCTCAAAACTCAATAACTTAAAAGCACTAATTCATACTTAAAAAATCTAAGACTCAATAGCCTTAACCCCATCAACTATACCTTACCACTGGATTCATTTGAGTTCTGATAACGAGCCTGCACTGTACTCGGCATCGCCTTAATCCGCAGTTCCACCATAGTATCAAATGCCATCATTAACGGCTGAACATCAAGGGTAGGATCGAGGGCGCTTAACATATAAGCGCAAGCTTCTAAGGTCGATAAACTATCGCTACGACTCGATTTACGGATCCGATAGCGCGATTCATAACCTTCAGCCAAATGCACCGCAGGATACTCGGCTAACCAAGGATTCAGCTGCAGCATTTTGAATGCCTTGCGCCAAGTGCCATCGAGCAACAGCAATATACAATCAGGATTAATACTTTGCTGTTCAACACTTACACTTAACGCAGAGGGATAGACGAGATAAATCGGCTTATTACACGCCGCTAAATACTCCCGTAAGCCTTTGAAATCAGACTCGCTTTCACCCACATAAACTTGCGTTTTAGGTACAGCAAGACTCAATACCCGCACACTATTCTTCTTATGTTCGACTTCACTCAGGTGCTGTAAAACCACCAACTGAGTCATTGGAGAGATAGGCTGAACACTCGCACATAAGCAAGTATTTTGCGGATAACGACAGATAGCACAATAGTGACGGGACAAGCTTTACCCTCGGTTTAGTGAATTATTTTACGAGTATACCAAAGGATAAAAGGGTATTAGACACAATAAAAAATACCCACAGTTCGCGGTCAAACAAACTGTGGGTAAAGGGTGTACTCTGTAATTAATCAGTGCCGCGAACTAATGCTCGCCAACTAACTGCTCTTGGTGCCAGTGGTCGAATCGACTCAGCGCCATCATCAACAATAAACCGATAGAAAACACACCCATGACGAGTGCCACTGCGTAAGGTGCAGTTAAATTCGTTTGCTGTATAAGTCCAGCTAAAACGGATGCACCACTCATCTGAATAAAACCTAGCATAGCCGCGGCAGTCCCCGCTCGCTCACCGAAAGCTGACAGCGCCATACTCGTCGCGGGGCCGAGTAAGAAGGCAAATCCCACACATAACAACATCATAGGTAACATAAAGTTAAAAGCTGCTGCCATCCCTGTATTTGGACCAAACTGTTGCCCCGCCACTGTCGCCACTGAAGACAAAACGAGTAAGGACAGAGCCAAAATAACCGTTGGACGATTACCCAGTTTGCGAATGACGATCGGTGCCGCAAAACAGGCCACGATATTAAACACAGCATTGAGCCCGAATAAGCCACTAAACGCTAGCTCAGAAACCCCTAAATGCCCAATCAACCACACAGGCGCATAAGACACATAACTCAAAATAGCCGCCATCGCCGACATACAAGCAAAGGCATAAAACAAAAAGTGGGTGTTACCGAGTACAGGTTTGAATCTGCCCCAACGGTAAAGTGGGCCAGTAGTAACAGTGTTAACTGGACGAGTCTCAGGTAAGCGATAACCAACAACGAGCATCATCAACATGGCATATAACGTCATGAAAACGAAAGTTGAACGCCAGCCGAATTGCATCGCTAGCAAGCCACCTAAGGTTGGTGCTAAAGCTGGGATCACGCAAATCGCTCCATTTAAGTAACTGTAAATTTTAGCGCCTTCTTTTTGTGAGTAGCAGTCGCGCACCGCACTAAACACCACGATAGAAGTTGAACAGGCGGCTAAACCTTGCAGCACACGAGCAATCTGTAACCAATGAAACTCGATGGCCGCGGCAGCGAGAAGACTACTTGCGCTGTAGAGTAAGACCCCGAAAATGGCCACAGGACGGCGGCCATAACGGTCGGCTAATGGCCCAATCAACACTTGGCCTAAGCCCATGGCGAATAAAAACAATACGAGCGTGGATTGCACATCACTGGCAGATACGGCGAATTCTGTCGCCATAGTTGGCATTGAAGGTAAATAAATATCAATGGCTAATGGGCTGAGCAGCACCATAGACATCAGGATAGGTAACAGATTGCGCCGCATAAATAATCTCAGTTGATCAGGGAAAGGTATTTCAGTGGGCGCTATTTTAATTAACTCAAGGTATGAACAGAAATGGTATAATTTCCAAAGTAAATTTCCTCTGAGGAATATCTGTGAATATCGACAACTTAGCCAGAATCGATTTGAACTTGCTGGTCATACTCAAAGTACTGCTAGAGGAGCAGAGTGTCACTCGCGCCGCCAGCCGATTACATATAAGCCAGTCAGCCCTCAGTAAGAGCTTAAATCGACTCAGAGAAACCTTAGATGATCCCCTATTTCAGCGCACGGCGCATGGCTTAAAACCCACCGCGCACGCCCTCATTCTTGGGCAAAAACTGCCGAATATATTGCAAGACTTGTATCAACTCACTCAGCCTCCGACCTTTAATCCTGCCAGTAGCAATCGACAATTTTCTTTTGCCATGGTGGAAAGCGCCTATGAAACCTTAATCCCATATTTTATCGGCCCTATGCTGACCACGGCACCCAACGTCAAACTCGACTCCTATGTCTGGACCGAAAAATCGATGCAGGATTTGCAGCAAGGGCAAATCGACTTTGGCATTTCAGGGCGGGATTTGCATCCACTGTCGGATTTTCAAGTGGATCGCCTGCCCGAAGGGATTGCCTATCAAACATTATTTACCGATCAACAAGTCTGCTTAGTGCGAGAGGATCACCCGCTGATGGCGGCGCTCACCTCAGAACAATGGAATTTACCCCTTTACCTCGATATGGCCCATGTGCAGGTTCGTTGTGAAGGTAGTGATTGGTGGGCACTGGATTACTTTCTTGCCGATCTTGGGCATAGACGCCGGATCAGCACGACTGTACCCGACTTTTATGGTGCCGCCAGCGTTTGCGCCCACAGCAATTTAATCTTCACTCTGCCGTCGAGCTTTGCCCGTCACGCCTGCCAACTTTATCCGCTCAAACAACTGCCACTGCCTTTCGAATTTATGCCAATGGCCTATGTGTTGTTATGGCATCAAAGAAATGATGAAGATCAAGGGCATAAATGGATTAGAGAAACCATTTGTCAAAGTGTGGCTAAGTTATTCAATCCCACAGAAATGCTTTAACACGACAAAACGGCCAGTAAAAAGCCCGACAAAGTAAAGGCTTTATCGGGCTAATATCGAGACAAACAATTAAGAATAGCGATTACAGAATAAATGTCGCGACTTGCGCATTCAGGTCATTAGCGCGAGCTTTTAAGCCCCTCGCCTGTGCCAAATCTGCCATGGCCGATGCGGTAATCTCATCAGTCACATCTTTAATCGCAACCGTATTCTGGGTTATTTCACCCGTCACTTGAGTCTGTTCTTCCGCTGCGGTAGCAATTTGGCCTGCCATATCTGAAATCACGTTGACCGCTTGCGTAATTTCTTCAAGGGCTTTCGCCGCCGCATTGGCATCTTCTACGCTATGACCCGCTAAGGCTTGGCTGCTTTCCATCAAGCTGACTGCTCGAGCGGTAGTGCGTTGTAGCGTTTCAATCGTGGTATGTACTTCCTGAGTCGAATCTTGTGTGCGGCGCGATAATACTCGAACTTCATCGGCAACGACCGCAAAACCACGGCCTTGCTCGCCAGCACGAGCCGCTTCAATGGCTGCGTTAAGCGCCAACAGGTTAGTTTGCTCGGCAATCCCTTGAATTGTCGCCAGAATACTCGAGATAGACTTAGCGTGACGACTTAAATCGCCAATAACATCCGTTGCTTGAGTCACTTCATCGGCAAGGGAATTAATCGAGTTACGAGTTTTATTCACTAACTCTTTGCCCTGTAAACTGCTCGCTGCAGACTGTTGAGCCGCTGTTGCTGTGTTCTCAGCATTGGCTGCGATCTCATTAGTCGCACTCGCCATTTCAGTTACCGCAGTCGCGACCATAGCGACTTCTTGCTGCTGACGTTGTAACTCTGCAACTGAAGTTTGCGTGGTGGCAAGACTACGTTCAGCATCGGCATCTAACTCATTCGCTAATTGGCGAATATGGCTGATCAGCTGATGTTGACTGCCCACAAAGCGGTTAAAGCTATCGGCAAGCACGCCCACTTCATCTTGAGTGTCGACAGAAATACGTTGAGTTAAATCACCATTACCATCGGCAATACGCGCCAGCGCCTGCGATACTCGACTCAGAGGACCCAGCAGGACACTTACTAGCCAAGAAATGGCTAATACACTTAAGATCAACACGAGTGCAGAAAGCCCAAACTGAGTGAGTAACAAACTCGACAGTGGTGACTCTAGCGTTTCCTTATCAAGCACTAACACTAATTCCCAATCTGTATTAGGGATATCAACGCTCCAGACTAATTTGTCACGTCCTTCATTTTCAAAATACATAGGCAACAGAGTGCCCGCTGCACGGCTCTGTTCTGGTAAGTTGCGATTAAGCTCGTTGTCGATTTCACCTATAGGTTTCATCGTCTTAGCTTGATCTTTATAAGCGATCACTGTGCCGTCTTTGTGCATCATGATGGCATAGCCGTTTGCCGGTAATTTCATGCGGTTGACCTCTTCGATAAGATTACTAATCGATAGATCTCCAGCAATAACTCCGCCTGCAACAGGCTCGGCCAAAGTCACCACTAGAATATTAAAAGCAGTATCAAGATAAGGTCGAGTAAATACACTTCCACCAGTTCGCATAGTCTCTTGGTACCAAGGTCGTGTACGAGGATCATAATTTGTATAGTCAGTTGCAGGCTCTGAATCTCTCATATTGCCGTTAGACTCACCAAAATATGTCGATTCAAACCCTCCCGATTGCTTAGCCTGTTTCATTGCTTGCACAATGTCATTATTGCGCTGCCCAGCAAGACCTTTAACAATTTTCTGACGACTTGCAAGCCACTCACTAATTAGTAACGCTTGCTGGTCTCCAAGACGTTGAGCCTGTTCTAAATTCACGTCTAATAGTACTTTCTTCTGACTTGTATAACTTTGCCAAGATAACAGTAAAATTACCGATGAGAGAGCGAGAATTACGGAAAAAAGGATTTTTTGTCTTAATGAATATGATTTCATAATATATTTCACGAATAAAAACTGGATAATTATGCTGACCAAAAATAATAACTATTCCTAGTAGCGCTTAGTTTACTTAGATACGTAAAAATAACGGAGAATACACTTATTTTGACCGCAAGAATAAACAAACTCACAACAAATCCAAGATAGATCAACGTATGTATCTGAGCACCGACCTCTTATTTAATAGGACGCCTAATTTATGCATATTTAAATATGCACTATAAATCTCATGTAATTTAAAATTACTCTTATCTTAATGCTAATAGTTACGAATTAAATTCAACTTAAATAGAAATGAGTTATAAAAGCATTTAGATGAAAAAGTAATAAAAGTGCCATTTTTATTTCATGGCACTTTTATATCAAGATCAAATCATTCGCTATTTTAAACTTAGGCTACAGAATAAATGTCGCGACTTGTGCATTCAGGTCATTAGCGCGAGCTTTTAAGCCCCTCGCCTGTGCCAAATCTGCCATGGCCGATGCGGTAATCTCATCAGTCACATCTTTAATCGCAACCGTATTCTGGGTTATTTCACCCGTCACTTGAGTCTGTTCTTCCGCTGCGGTAGCAATTTGGCCTGCCATATCTGAAATCACGTTGACCGCTTGCGTAATCTCTTCAAGGGCTTTCGCCGCCGCATTGGCATCTTCTACGCTATGACCCGCTAATGCTTGGCTGCTTTCCATCAAGCTGACTGCTCTGGCAGTAGTCCGTTGTAGCGTTTCAATCGTGGTATGTACTTCCTGAGTCGAATCCTGTGTACGACGTGACAGTACTCGAACTTCATCGGCAACGACCGCAAAACCACGGCCTTGCTCGCCAGCACGAGCCGCTTCAATGGCTGCGTTAAGCGCCAACAGGTTAGTTTGCTCTGCAATCCCTTGAATTGTCGCCAGAATACTCGAGATAGACTTAGCGTGACGACTTAAATCGCCAATAACATCCGTTGCTTGAGTCACTTCATCGGCGAGTGAATTAATCGAGTTACGAGTTTTATTCACTAACTCTTTGCCCTGTAAACTGCTCGCTGCAGACTGTTGAGCTGCCGTTGCCGTGTTCTCAGCATTGGCTGCGATCTCATTAGTCGCACTCGCCATTTCAGTTACCGCAGTCGCGACCATAGCGACTTCTTGCTGCTGACGTTGTAACTCGGCAACTGAAGTTTGCGTGGTGGCAAGACTACGTTCAGCATCGGCATCTAACTCATTCGCTAATTGGCGAATATGGCTGATCAGCTGATGTTGACTGCCCACAAAGCGGTTAAAGCTGTCGGCAAGCACGCCCACTTCATCTTGAGTGTCGACAGAAATACGCTGAGTTAAATCACCGTTACCATCGGCAATACGCGCAAGAGCTTGCGATACTCGACTCAGAGGACCCAGTAACATGCCAACTAACCAAGAAATGGCTAATACACTCAGCAACAGTACGAGTGCAGAGAGACCCAATTGAGTGAGTAATAGGTTAGACAATGGTGCTTCTAGCGTTTCCTTATCAAGCACTAACACTAATTCCCAATCTGTATTAGGGATATCAACGCTCCAGACTAATTTGTCACGTCCTTCATTTTCAAAATACATAGGCAACAGAGTACCCGCTGCACGGCTCTGTTCTGGTAAGTTGCGATTAAGCTCATTGTCGATTTCACCTATAGGTTTCATCGTCTTAGCTTGATCTTTATAAGCGATCACAGTGCCGTCTTTGTGCATCATGATGGCATAACCGTTTGCCGGTAACTTCATCCGATTAACACCGTCAACTAGGCTTGCGATAGATAAGTCACCACCCACAACACCTTGTGCGGTAGGCTGCGCCATAGTCACAACCAGAATGTTATAGGCAACATCCACGTAAGGTTTTGTCAAAATAAGACCGCGCTCACTGATGGCTTGTTGATACTAAGGGCGGCTGCGAGGATCATAGCCCGTACGATCAATACTCGGATCAGAATCCAACATTTGCCCAGCTTGAGAGCCAAAATAGGTCAGCTGAAAACGGCCCGATGCCTGTGCTTGTTGAAGTGTATTGAGGCTGTCACCTTCAACTTTATTCGCCAGGGCTCCCATAATATCTTGGCGGCCAGCCAACCATTCTTGTATCCGCTCAGCCTGCTGTTCACCTAAGCGCTGCACTTGTTCTAGGCTGTTTTGTAACAGTTGGGATTTTTGGCTGGAATAACTTTGCCATGACAACAAACCAATCACGAGTGAAAGGGCTGCCACGACAGAGAACAGAATTTTTTGCTTGAGCGAATATGAGTTCATGTTGGCGTCTAATTAATTAACAAAGCAGTGAAACAAGAGGGTGTTTGAGCGGGTCGAACGAATATTTACAACCAATATAATAAGGCGGCTAACTGAGTTAAAACTGCAGTTAAATTTGAGCTGAATTTTCTCATATTATGTACAGTTAGCAAAGAAATTGCTCAGATTTACATCAAAAAGATTTTAGCAAACACATATAATTAACCAACTGTTATTCGAGCAACAACATATAGATAGACATGCGATCACATATCAAAGTAATGCGCAACACCAAAATGGCCTCCCGAGTAAAATAAAGTAAATTAATCAAGATTAACGTGACCTATACGCACTCGCTATTGCACACTAAATGTCCACTGCCTATCGAGGAGTTCTTATGATTTTTCAACAGTTCCAACAGAGCCCACTGCAGACCCGAATTTCTGGCCCACGGGCTTGGTTAGCGATGGCAATTAGCATTAGCCTAATTTGTTTATCACTATTTTTATTGCCCTTCGTGCTCTTATTTGGCGCCATTGCGCTCGGTTGTTTAGTCCTATTTAGCCGTTTTTATATGGCACGTCAGTTGGCTAAGTTTAATCAGGCTCAGGCAAACGCAATGCAGCATGCCCACGCGACAGAGGAGCCGCAGAGTCAGGTTTATGGATCTGACACTATTGTTAGGGAATCTAATGCGACACGCCATCAAGGGCGCACTTTTGAGCATAAAGAGGATGAACACTAGTTCAATCGAAGCAAAACTGCGCTCAAGCGAGTAAGGTCTGGGCGCGTTTAAGGCTATGAATTTCGGCGGGATCTTGGGTTACCTCAAGCACATTTTCAATCTGTAATACCAGTGAACGCCACAGAGGCTCGATAATATCCGCCTCTTTTTTATTGGCATTTTGCCGTGCCAGCTTAAGTAAAGCCGCAGATCCAACGACATCAATTCGCCCTAAGATACCGTCGGCCAGTGCCATACTCAGCTCAATCATCGCAGGCACACTGTGGCTATATTTGATCACTTGGCGCAAATAATCCTCAGCTTGAGTCAAATCACTGCCAAAGGCATTGTCATCATTGAGCATATGCTGCGCCCGCGTGAGCATAGCATCGAGTTGTCCTTGCTCGGCAGCTTCGGCCATCCAATGCTCACTGGCAATCATATCTCGAGTACAACCATCTCCATTGGCAAGCATTAATGCTAAATGATACTGGGCATGGGGATAACCTGCTTGTGCGGCTTTGCTTATAAAATGATAGGCTTGAGTTAAGTTCTTTTGCTGGTAATGCAACACTCCTAAATTCGCCATCGCTTCGGTTTGCTCGCCATCTGCAGCACCTTGTAAGTATTGCTGTGCTAACTTGCTGTCGGGTTGAAACGACTCACTGCCTACAAGATAAAAATATCCCAATAACGCCATCGCATTGACCACACCTGCTGCAGCTGCAGTGGCAATGATCTGTTCACCTTTAGCCACTTCTGGCGCGCCTTGATAACCGTGGATCAGTGCTACGCCATGCTCATGTAAGGCTTCCATGTGCTTAGGTGCCGCAAGGGAAAACCAATAGGCCGCTCGGGCAAAACTGTCAGCTGCGCTAATGTGAGAAATGGTATTTAGAGGTGAAACTGTGGATAAATCTTGGCTTGATATAGCTTCGGCTTCTGCCGCAAGTTCTTGCTCTTTGAGCAGTTCTTGTTCTTTCAGTATCAAAGCCTTGGTCTTAAACGATATCCCAACCAAATACTGCGCTTGCGGGTCATCTTCCATCACAGCGCGGTAGCACAAGTCCCTCACCGTCATAGCGTCAGTCGCTTCATAACAGTAGTCAGGGGCAACTCGACCTTTAACCTTAGGATACAAGTGCTCGACTAAAGTCAGGACATCTTTAATGGATTTTTGCGCTAGCGCGAGTAATTGTTCTTGGGTGAGATGGTATTTCTCAGGATGAGCACCGCGGTTACCGTCGGCACGCAATCGATGCAGGGCACGAGTGGTCTTCACATCAATCACGCGCCGCTGATTTAGCTGTTCGATCCTATCGTATAAATTCGGACTGGAAAACGCGATTTGCTTATCTTGCCCCAGTAACTCTGTAAGTTTATGGGTAAAACTGCGAATGTGCAGTAGCGACTGTGTCGGCACATCCTGCACATAGCTTTTCGCCTTGAGGTAATCATCACTCAAGGAGACCGAAAAATCGTGGATAAACTCACTATCCTTAATGACTGTTTTCGTCCCCATGAGTGATTCCCTGCAGGCTGAATTGATATTGCACTATTCGACGCTTGGTTTTTTCGACACCATATATAAGCGGAACAAAGCGACGTTAACGAATAATCCAATAAAAGACATAAAAGTATCCGCTAACATTTGCACAGGTAATCCGCCCATGGATGCTAACCCAGAAAGCTGGCTACCTATGACGGAGAGTGGTAAATATAACATCAATAATGCAATGGTTTTCAGTACGATAGGGCCACTAAAACTAAAACTACCCTTAATCGCTTCTAGCGGTGTTAAGCGCTCAACCACAACCATAAAGTTCACATAGGCTAAACGCGCAAAGAGATAGAAGCTAATTACCAATCCTACCAGCCACACAGGACCGAAGGCGGCAAACAGCATCACTGGTGCTAAAATCGCTAGACCAGAAAACACCCCAGCCAATAATAATGGTGGAACAAACGGTAAACTCGCCTTCAACACCACTCCCGCTGAAGGACTATGCCCTTGTGAGCGCAGTTCTAAAAACAGAGTCAAAGCGGCAATTAATACCGAAAAAGTAAGTAGTAACAGCATCATGGCGATCATATGCGGTGCGCCAAACTGTGGGTTTTCTAGATCAACTTTACTCATCTCTATACCAAGCCATAACTGGATCCCCACTTGGATCAAGAGTAATGGGATCGTCAGCATAGCGAGTTGCGCCAGATGATTACGGAAGAAGTTATAGGCTTCTGACAAAATTGCGGATAGTGACATGCGACTTTCCAAATAATTGAAATGAATTAACACTTAGAATTGCCGCTAAGGATACCGAAAATCCCTTGGCAATGCACAGTAGAAATCACCAGTGTGAACCGTAAATCACAGAAAACTACTGCAACAAAAGTGACAAACCCGCTAAACTGTCCAGCGAACTCGTGCGCAAACCATCAAAGGACGCTTCCATATGAAACACACTCTGACCTTCTCTATCCTCCTCAGCACTTGTATTTTAGCGGCGCCCGCCAGTGCAGGCTGGTTAGATAACTTGGCAGGAACTCAAGCCAAAACTGAAAAAGCGACCACTACAGCAGCGGCAACTCAGTCGAATGATTTAGTTGGCAGCGTCATGTCACAATTGGGTTTAAACCAAACTCAAGCCGAAGGTGGCTTAGGCAGTTTATTAGGCTTAGCGCAATCAAGCCTAGGAACAACCGACTACTCAAAACTGGCAGCCAGCATTCCTAATGCCGATAGTTTGGTCGCCGCTGCGCCTAAATTGGACTCAAAATCGGGTGTTTCTGGCTTATTATCCAAAGCGGGTGATTTAGGTTCATCACTGCAAGGCAGTGCTATGGTTTTAGACGCCTTTGAAAAATTGGGCATTTCTAAAGATCTAGCAATGCCAATGATCAACATAGCTAAGTCTTACTTAGATACTAATGGCACTGAAGGCACCTCAGACTTACTGATGAAAGGTCTGAACTCGCTACTGTAATTCAGTCTTACCTCACCCTAAGCAATACAAGGTTTAGGGTGAACTTTCACTTCCCAATCGACTCTACTTTATATTCCCTCCAGCATGAGAACCGCCAAATATGATTGCGAAATTAAGACGATTTTTTGAAGCTCATACTCAAGCAGTCTCCCCTGAAGACAAGGCACATCAACTTAAACTGGCCGCAGCGAGTATGTTACTTGAAGTCGTGTTTGCCGATGAGACCTTAACGGCAGAGGAAGAAGCCTTATTACCTAGGCTGCTAACCGATACCTTATCAATGTCAGAAATAGACGCTAAGATACTGATTGATGAAGCTAAAAGCGTACAAGGCAGCGCGACCTCACTCTTTGAATTCACCTCAGCCATTAACGCTGAATTTAGCCTAGCGCAAAAGCAGCAATTGTTGCTCGCAATGTGGCAACTGGCCTACGCCGATGGCCAGCTATCCCAATATGAAGACCAGATCATTCGACGCACCGCTGATTTGTTGCACCTCAAACACAGCGAGTTGATCCAAATGCGTAATCTTGCCATAGCTGCAACCCAACAAACTGGCTAACCACATCCACTATTCAGTCAAAGTGCAAATCAACAAAAGCCCATAAAAAAGCGTGAATGCGAAACACCCGTTCCCCATTCACGCGATGGTCTTCTTAAGACTAAATTGATATCGCTCTTTGGCTAAAAATATTTTTACTGCCGTCCTACTCACTAAAACACTAAGCGAAACAAAATTCTAAGCTAACGCTTTACCGATTTCATATCCCGAACCGTGTAATTCAGTCAACTTAGTCCTTAGCCCGCCCATCTCCATCTTCAATCCTTTCTTAGTCGCTAATTGAGATAACCAACTGGTTTTTTCATCATCCTCAATCGTATCCCACTCATCTAGAACTTTGTAAGATAAGCATAATAACGCAGCAAGTTTTGAAAATGGGTTTGAATCCTTAGGGTGGTCTTGATACAAAATGCCTTGCACTAACGCTGGTGTAAACTTCCAATTCTTCGCTAGTAATGCGCCAATATCCGGGGAATCATATCCGAGTAACTCGCGCTCAAACTGATGCTTATCTTTACCCTGCGCCACAGCTTCGGCAATTTTCGCCGCATCTTCAGGCGATACTGCCGCAATCAATAAATCGCCAATACGATGTAAGATACCGCAAGTAAAAGCTTCTTCTGGGACAGCACCACAACGCTTTGCCATTTCTTGACTATAAAGCGCAATCTCAAAGGTTTGCCCCCAAAACTGGGCTAAATCTATTCCTTCACACTTAGGGACAGCACCAATCACCGCCGATGCGAGCACTAAGGTTCGTAGGGTTTGCATCCCAAGACGCACAACAGCTTCATCGATAGTGCCAACCTCTCGACTGCGTCCATAGTGGGCACAGTTAGCAAGGCGTAACACCCTAGCGCTGATTAAGGGATCGTGTGAAACTTTAGTGGCAATGCTTTTTACTGTCGCATTGTCATCATTGACCGCATCTAACAATTCACTGATCGCCTTAGGTAACCTAGGTAACTCATCGACACGATTGAGCAACGCAGCTGAATCCATATTTATTCTCCTTCCGTATGAATGATCAAAATATAGAACACAAGTTATCGCCTCGCTCACCGAGATACATTAAATATCAGTAATGTGCAGTCCTTCGGCAACAAAGCTTGGCAGCCATCAGACTTAAGGTTTACCTCTTTGTTTCATGCAATTTAATCGCACTCAATCATATCCAGTTTCGAAATCCACTAAGCCACACAAAAAAGCCCCAAACTCTTATGACAATAAAGAGTTCGGGGCTTTCTTAATTAATCCATCATGTTGATTTAGCCCCAGAGGGGTCGAATATTACTCAGGTAACGCCAAACTTTGTTTGCGACTAATATGGGTCTTTTGCCACCACAAAAATGGTGCGACCACTAAGATCAACACAAGCACATAGGACATACTTGCACCTAGGGCAAAACCTAATACTAAGCAAAACGCACAACCCAGCGCCACCAGCGGCCAATTGTGCCGTGGTAATAACTTAGCGGCAGCGAGCATAGCCATCAAATAGATCACCACAAATACGCCGTTGCTCCATGCAATAAGGTGCTCTAACTCTTGCCCGGTAAGGTAAGTCAGTACGATCACGCTTGCCATCACAGATAACAGCGCAGCAAGTGCGCGAATAGGTACACCATGGGCATTCTTAACGGCAAAGAAGCGCGGTAAAATGCCTTCACAACTAAAACTCCAGACCAGACGTGCCGCACTAGCCGCATACACGTTAACGGTTGCCAATCCACTTGCGATACCTAACACACCAATCACTTGCGCACCGTAACCACCGAGCAGTTGGTCAAACACGCCGATCATGGCGACACTTTTATCTGTCGGCACTAATAGCAATAAAAGTGTACAAGCCACATAAATCACGCCCACCAGCACTGTGCCCATCATCATAGCGGGGATCATATCCTGCTGCGGACGACGAAAATCATCGGCAAGATGGGTCATAGCTTCTATACCCAAGAAACTCCAAAAAGCGATGCCAGCGGCAATCATCACGGTCGGCATTTCAGGCATACCATGGCTAGCAAGTGTCGTGAGATGACCTTGCTGAAAACTACTCGCACCAAACAAGACCACAACAACGGCGACAATGCAAAGTGTCAGGCCAAATTGCAGCTTAGCCGACACTTGGATGCCTCTTAAATTAATCAGAAACAAGCCAAAAATCACGAATATTTCAACACCAACCTTGGACCAACCCGATATCGGTATTAAGGCATTCACAAACTGAAAGGTCATCAAAATCGCGGCCGGCGCCCCCATGGGCACAACCAGTAAAAAGATCAGTCCAATTGTTCGACCAGCGGTGCGACCAAAGGCTTTTTCGACAAAGTAAGCGGGGCCTGCGGCATGGGGAAATACACTCGCTAAACGACCAAAGACCAGTGCCACTGGAATAATGGCCAAGGTTAACAAGATCCATGCGACTAAGGCGCCAGAATGCGCTTTTTCAATAGTCATCTGAGGCAAAATAAATACCCCTGTACCGAGCAAAGTGGTCGCCATTAAACCCGCACCTTGCCAACGACCTATAGTTCCGCTATTTGAATTCATCTGTTAATATTCTGTGGTTTTTGAGCTGTCAGTATAATGAGATTTCGCCCTACAATCTGCCGTTAATTTCAGTGTTCTCCACGTCCAATACCGGCAAAATCGCGGCAAATAACGTTATTTCCATCAAAATGACGGTCAGTTTAAATTTTGGTAAAATTTTAAGCAAAAATACTCAGCGAATTCTGTGGTTATTCAAACCAATGGCAAAATAACACATAGATTCAATATAGCCATTTTCACTGGAGTCACCCTTGGATAAATTCGATACGGCCATCATTCATAGTTTGCGTCAGGATGCGCGCCAGAGCGTGTCGAATATCGCCGAACAGGTCAATCTATCCCGTAGTGCGGTTGCCGAGCGCATAAAAAAGCTCGAACAAACCGGAGTGATCCGTGGCTATCAAGTGCTCTTGAGTGAGTCGCAAAAAGAAGGAGTATCGGCTTATTTCGAAATCCAGCATCAATGTCCACGTTGCGCCGACGTGGTACACGTATTCCAAGCGATCCCCGAAGTAATTACCTGCCGTGGTATTTCTGGTGATATGGATTTACTCGTGTACGTGCATGCGCCCTCGATGCGCCGCCTGCATGAGATCCGTGAGTATATCGACACTCACACTGACATCATCAAGATCAAAACCCATGTGGTAATGAGTGAATGGATTAATAACCTCGGCGAATAAATCGTGCCTCCCTAAAACAAGAAACGCCACCCTTAGGAATAAGGTGGCGAGGCCCGTTTGGAGGCAGGGCAAAATATTGAAGTGTAAAATATGGCATCCTTGCCCAGCGACCTCCCTGTTACACAACCAACCGCGGCTAGACTTAACCCTTGAGAGCTCAGCCAGCGCCGCAAGGGCCTCATCTACAATGTTTTCCTTTGACATTGTTTCCGCGATCCGTCGATTCCATTGATTATTATGATTTTTTCGTCATTAATTAACGGTACGCCTTAAGCGATCGTCATTTGTCCTGTATAGAGTATGAAGTTACGTAGCAGTAATACCCCGATCAAGCTCAAGCAAGCCGTCCCCGCCACATAGGCCCATTTCCGTTTAGATGTCGCCGTCATAAATAGATTCATCGCCAATGGTCCCGACAAACCGAGTCCAATAATACCAAGCCAGAAAATCCATCCCCAGAAGCCATACCCTAAGGCATTAAAGGCGGCAATTTTACTCTGTCCACCTGTTAGCACTAAGCCCATAAAGAAGGTAAAAATCAGCACGATTTCGACTAAAATCAGTGGGATTTCAACCTTGTGGATAAAGTGCACCTCTTTGTCATTAGGCTTGCCATTCATCAACACGCCACCGAGTAAAGATGATGCCGCACCGGAAGACAAACCAGATGCCAAAAACAGCAGAGGTAACACAGGGTTTTTAAGCATGGGATAGCCTGGCAAGGCCGAGAGTAGGAAGCCTGTATACGCGCCCAATGCCAAGGATAGAATCACGAGCAATCCTGTAATTGTCGCTTCAAATCGAGCCAATAATGCGGTCAACTTAAGCACAATAGGAAAGCGTGTTTCACACCAAGCATCAACAGGTTTACGGAAGGTCAAACCAATCCACATAAACATAAATACTTGGTAAATCAGCAGAATAAGCACGCCCATCGACATGACAGATTTAGGGTTGTAGAACACCAAAATCTTCCAAAAATCGAGAGGTTTAGTTAAGTCTGCGACCAATATCCCTAACCCGGCCATCACAGCTACAGGCGCGACAATACAAGCGGCTCGCACAAAACCAGACTGATAGGCGTTTTGCTTCAAAACAAAATGTTTCAACAGTACGGCGAAGAACATGGCTCCCGCAGATACACCCGCTAAAAACAGGTAAATTGCAATCGGCCAATGCCACACTAAGGTATCAAAATGTAGGGCACTCATAGTATCACCTCCCCTGATTTTGCAACGATACGGAACAATTTAGGTCTCGTTCCAAGATCAACCTTAGTGCGCTGGGTTGGATTAGACCGCAGAACTTGAACAACCTCAGAAGTCGGATCTTTTAAATTACCGAACACGAGTGCCTTTGTTGGGCAAGCAGCAACACAGGCAGGTTGTTTACCTTGAGCTAGGTTAGTTTCTCGGCAGAAATCACACTTATCCGCCGCATGGGTGACAGGATTAATAAAACGGACTTGATAAGGACAAGCTGCAATACAGTATTGGCAACCTACGCATTTCCATGCATCGACAGAAACGATACCCGTTTCTTTATCAATAAATGCAGCTCCAGTTGGACATACATTTACACAGGGTGCGTCTTCACAATGCTGACAAGACTTGCGACTAAAGTGATAAAACTGATTAGGGTATTCGCCAAAGGGACCCGCTTGCTTAATTTGAAGCCTAGACACACCTTCGGGTACATTATTCACTTCACGACAAGCCACCTCACACGCTTGGCAACCTATACACTTAGTTTCATCATGAATAAGTGCATATTTGACATCAGGTTCTGCTTTAACACTATCCGATGCATTCACTGTGGCGAGTAATGATGCACCTGTAGCGCCAGCAAATAAGGCACAGGTGCCTTTTAGAAATCTTCTTTTTGAATTTTCCATAACCTTACTCCTGCTTGCCAGTGTGGCAACTGCTACATAGCTCACTGCGAATCTTCGGCGTCATATCCGCCATTGGATCCGTTGGGCTATGTAATTTATGGCAGGCGGCACAAGGCACTTTTTGAGCATGTACGTTATGCGTCCAATCTGCTCCACTGAGTTTTTTCTTGGTATGACACTTCTGACACACTCTCAGCTGAACCGTCAGATCCGACGATTCTTCCATACCAAAGACCACCATATCATTCGGTTTTTTAGGGTGGTCGCCCTTTTCTCCATGACAGGAAGAACAGCTCATTTTCATCGCATCTTGACCATGATGCCCTAACATTTGACCATTACGCTTGTGACACTTCATACAAGCATCACTGTTAATTTGATTGGCTGGCTCAGCACTCATTGCAGAAAAGCTTAAAAGCAACGCAGCAGCACCTAAGCGTAACGACCACAGCCATTGTCTTTTGGACATAGGAAGTCCTCACATTTATCCGTAGGAAGGTAAAGAAGGGGTCGAGTTCGGATAATTCCGAACCCGACGGTCAAGATCACACAGCCAAGGCTTGCTTAAGACTCTGAGTATCCCACTGTTTATGCTGGTTCATTTCAATGAAACTGATATTGAACTTGCTAAACAGTTTTTTCAGTGGTGAGTTAGTTTCTTTGCCAAAATCACTGATAACCATTTTCACTTCAGATGAATCATGGTCGATCAATACATAATCAAGTCGGCATTCATGATTTAATTCCGTATCATGTTTGTCCATCTCAAATACAGTGTCCAATGGCACGTTACAACAAACATCGTATTTACCTTCAACAACTGTTTTTAATGATTTAAAAAAATTGAAACTTTGTTTATCAAACAATACTGGTTTAAGTTTCATCTCATGATGTGCGGCTTCATCAGGACCTGCTTTAAAAAACTTAATGCAAGTCATGACAAACATCACAAACACGAATGGTACTGCTACGAATAGTACGAAGTACATAAACGCATAGCTGAGAATGACTGAAGTATTCATACACGCCTCCAAAAACTAATTTATTTTTTGTTATCTCCTTTAAAGCAACTTTAGTATTATTTGAAAACACTTATTTTTTCTTGACACATGTCACACTTGCAAATAACAACTTAAATATAAACAATGATTTACATTGCGCGTCACATTGCAAAATTATGTAAATCTTAAATACAAATATTGATACTTGATAATTCAGTATTTGCATTTTAAATATGTAAATATCAGTTTTTGAAATTTTAAATTTTATGAAAAACCATTTTAAATATTAAAAAATAAAACAAAAAACCTTTGATACACATAGATAAAATCTAGATCCAAAACTTGGGATTAGTTTCACATTAAAATTATTAATTAGCACCATAATTAGGCATTGATTTAAGTATTTGCTCAATATTAAGGAATATAAAAAATGCACATTAGTAACATGGATGGCCTCGATATTCTGAGTTTAAAAATACTTGTTTCATTATATGAGAACAAGTCAGCAACCTATGTATCGAAAGCGCTAGACATTCCAGCCCCTAAAATCAGCCGTAGCCTTAAAAATCTACGGGAAATTTTTGGTGATGAGTTATTTATTCGTCGTAAATATGGCTTATTCCCAAATGAGTTTGCTACTCATTTATATCCAATTGCAAAAGAAGCAATTGAGTGTACTGATAAGTTTCAAAAAGCCAGAATAGCAAACACTCGCCAAGTTAAGACGCATGTCGAAATAGCAGCGCCAGGATTAATTGCCTACACCTTCCCTAAGGCCTTGATGCAGGCTATTAAAGAAGAGCAAAAACCCATGCACATTAATATAAACCCTTGGTCTATGCATACGACTCAAGACATTATTAATGGTGATACAACCCTAGGTATTTGTTGCAATAAAAGTGCTGCCGATGTTGCCGCCTTCGGCGATAAACTGCTAACGACTGAATTGCAACGTATGGACAAACTCTACCTGATTGCTAGCAGGCATCATCCTATTTTTAAACGGGAAATCACCCTAGAAACGATTGCGGAATACCCCTATGTCAATACGGATCTTGGTAATCCCAGCACCAAATTGAGTCCATACCAAGAGTTTTGTATAACGAATGGCATTAAACTCAATACTGAAATTACCATTACCAGTATTTCAAGTTTGTTTGAATATCTAGGCGAAAGTAATGCAGTCTCCCTATTGCCTTATCGGATAGTTTACGAAATGGTGAGTGATATTCCTGAACTGCATACGTGTCAACTATCGCAGTATGAAGCAGAACGTTTATATGCAGATACAGAAACCCCAACGATTTTCTTAGTGCAAAAAAATCAGCCCAATGCAATCAATGAGGACTTGAAATGGTTAAGCGGAGAGATTAAAAAAATCGTCGATCGTATTATCTAGCCAAGCAATAGCTCAACATATCCAAACAACAAACCACCGATACACGAGGTGACAGGCATCCTCTGCCTTAGCTTAGGCTCCACCTCAGCCCCCATGCGATCCACTCGAGAATTGTTAAACCAAGCATACATCTTGGAGCATAAACACGTTACACTAAGCCCATCTTTATCCTAATAGATTCAGCTATGCGGACCGAAAATACAGCCACTCTTAATCTTATTTGGGGCGCCCTTATTCTTGAGGAGTTAGCACGTCTTGGCGTACAACATGTGTGTATGGCGCCGGGCTCGCGCTCAACACCGTTAACCCTCGCCGCCGCCCAGCAAACTAAACTCCAGCGTCACTTACATTTCGACGAGCGTGGGCTCGGCTTTATGGCCTTAGGTCTAGCAAAAGCTAGCCGCGCACCGGTCGCCATCATTACGACCTCAGGCACCGCCGTCGCCAACTTGTACCCTGCCATTGTGGAGGCGTGGCTGACCCATGTACCTTTAATCGTCTTAAGTGGCGATCGTCCGCCAGAATTACTCGGCTGCGGTGCCAATCAAGCCATAGTCCAACCGGGAATTTTTGCGAATTACGCCACTCAAGTGAATTTGCCAACACCGGATACACATATCGCACCGCAGGCGTTGCTTACCACAGTGGATGAAGCAGTGGCGAATCAAACTCGTCCAGTGCACATCAACTGCATGTACCGTGAGCCCTTGTATCCGAGTGAACTCGGTGGCGCGATTCTCGATGCCGAATCACCCTACCTCAAACCATTGCAAACTTGGCTGCAGCTCGCACGCCCGTATACCCAATACGGTAAGAGCAAACAGGTGAGCAGCCCAAGTGATGATGCCATTATGCGGTTCGTCCACGGTAAAGGGGTAATCGTTGTCGGTACTCTCACGCCTGAGCAAGATCCACAGCAACTAATTGCCCTATCGCAAAAAATCGGCTGGCCATTACTTACCGATGCCCAGTCGCAACTGCGTCAGCATCCAGCGGCAATAGGTAATATTGATCAACTGCTGCAACATCCAAGGGCGCGTAATCTATTGCAGGAAGCGGATCGTGTACTCGTATTCGGCGGCCGTTTATTATCAAAACGCTTGATAGGTTATCTCACCGAGCAAAATTGGCACAGCTATTGGCAGGTTTTACCAGAACAAGACAGGCTTGACCCTAGCCACAATGCTAAACACATTTGGCACGCGAATGCACAACAGTTTGCAGCCTTAAATTGGTATCGCTCATCCTCGGCAAACTGGGCGAATACCCTAATCACCTATAACGATGAATTGCATAACTTATTTGTGCGCAATATCGACCAAGGGGAGTTTGGTGAGGCACAAGTTGTGCGTGCCATCGCCAATACTCGTCCGCTAGAACAGCAGCTTTTTATCGGCAACAGCCTGCCTGTACGCTTGTACGACATGTATGCCCCTGTCAGTTGTTGTACGGCAACCACTTATACTAATCGTGGCGCATCGGGTATTGACGGATTACTCGCCACCGCCTGCGGTATTGCGGCCCATGAAGGCAAACCCACGAGTTTAATCATCGGTGATTTATCACAACTGCACGATCTTAACTCGCTGGCCATCGCTAAAGGTTTAACCAGCCCGCTGGTGATAGTGATCCTCAATAACGATGGCGGTAATATCTTCAACTTATTGCCTGTTCCCAATGAACAAGTCCGTAGCGATTATTATCGACTCAGCCACGGTTTAGAATTTGGCTACGCCGCAGCTATGTTTAATTTACCCTATAATCAAGTGGATAATTTAGCCGATTTTCAAGATAGCTATAATGAAGCGCTGGATTTTCAGGGGGCTTCGATCATTGAAGTCAATGTAAGTCAAACACAAGCCAGCGACCAAATCGCCGAGCTCAACTTGTGGGTGAAACAAAGCTAATGCCAACCATGGCCCGTTACGGCAATTCTTCACTACCGACCTTAGTGCTACTGCATGGATTTTTAGGCACCAAGACCGACTGGTTGCCGTTAATGCCAGCGCTAAGCCAGCACTTTCACTGTATTTGCTTAGATCTGCCGGGCCACGGGGATAGCCAAAGGGAGTTGAAGCCAACCGAATTAGATGGATTTAACCAATGTGTTGAAGATGTGTTGGCACACCTGAATGGCCTTCATATTGGTCAATTCCATCTCTATGGTTATTCTCTAGGTGGCCGTATTGCTCTGCACCTTGCCAAAGCCTATCCAGAAAGACTTCTGAGCCTAAACCTCGAATCCTGCCATCCTGGACTTACAGACCCGCAAGAAAAACTTGCCAGAACTAAAAATGATACCCAGTGGGCCGAGCGTTTACTGCATCTGAATAGCAAAGACTTTTTAAGCTTGTGGTATCAGCAGCCCATATTTACCGATATGACGGCTACCAAACGAAAAACCTTAATCGAGCATCGTTCTGCAGCATTAGATCTGCATCCTAAACTGCGGCTGAAAGAGGTATTCATAGCCACCTCACTCGCACACCAAGCATCGATGTGGGATGTACCTTTGCAGCTTACCTGTGAGTGCCATTTCTTTGCGGGCAACCAAGATGCTAAGTTCCACGCCCTCGCCCAAGAGTGGCAATTACACGCGCCCATCCTCATCCATAGTATTCACGGCGCCGGCCACAACATACACCAAGCCGCTCCCGAGGCATTAACCTCAAAAATAGTGAAGTTGCTAGGGTAATGACAGAATTAAAATGTAGGAAATATATGATATTAACTTCGCTTAACCTGTATCAATATCGACTACCGCTCGACGTATTATTGCCCGTCGGCAAGCAACGTATCGATCACAGAGCGGGATTAGTACTACAAGCCAATGTAAGTGCCAGCGCTAATGTTGGTGGCGAGCATAGACAAGTCGAAGTTGAAATTGCCCCACTCTCTGGCATAGATGTCGATGAACAAGCCTTGATGGGGTTCAGCCGTGAAACACTCACTCAAGTGCAAACGGCTTTGACTGGATTATTACCCCAACTCTGCGGTCAGCATATTGATACATTGCTGGAATGCGCCGAGCAAAGTCCTTACCCTTCTTTGGCCTTTGGTTTAAGTCTGTTACATGCCAAGTTAATGGGCAAACTCGATGCCATCCGTCCACAAACGGCCACAGTCCCTTTGATTTATCATCCAACGGATGCCAGCAAAGACTTGCTCGATAGCAAAATTGCCGCCCTTAGCAGGAATGTTCGTTCGGTTAAAGTCAAAGTCGCGCAAACTTCAATCGAAGATGAACTAAGCCTGATTTATGGCATTTTACGTACCCGCCCCGATCTCAAATTGCGTTTGGACGCGAACCGAGGGTTTACACTTGAGCAAGCAATCGAATTTGCCGCTTGCTTGCCCCTAGATACCATAGAGTACATTGAGGAACCTTGCCTGAATCCTCATGATAATCATGAATTTTATCAATCAATTGGTATACCCTACGCCCTCGATGAATCGCTCAACGATCCAGAATACCAGTTTGTAATGCAAAATGGCCTGACTGCGCTTGTCATCAAGCCTATGCTGCTCGGCAGTATCGAAAAGCTAGCTAATTTAATCGATACGGCGCAAAGCTACGGCGTACGTTGCATTATCAGTTCGAGTCTAGAGAGCAGTTTAGGCATTAATGATCTGGCCCATTTAGCCGCGATTCTCACTCCGGATGAAATCCCTGGGCTCGATACCCTCAGCGCCTTTAGCCAAGATTTAGTCGTGTCATCGGGTAAAAAATACTGCCTCACACTCGCACAACTTGAGCCAATTGCACTGCACACCATTGATTCAATGCAACAAAATGATGATACAGCCAAAAGTGAGGGAAACGAGTTTGTCTAATGCCAGCCTATCAAAACCGCTTGCACTGTCACCCGTGCACCAAGCTGCGCTTGCGTTTCCACAGCAGACAGCCATCAAGTTGGCGGGGCAAGACATTAGCTACTCAGAGCTTAGCCAGCGCGTTATCGCACTGGCTCAGCAGCTAAGCGCTGCGGGGATCTCAAACGGTGAGCCGCTCGCCTGTATTGCTAGCAATAATCTCGAGATCATTTGTCTCTATTGGGCCTGCATCGATATAGGAGTAATCTTTTTTCCTATCTCGCCACGTTTTCCCCTCGCGCAGATCCAAGGCTTAATTGATCAACATCAAATCCGCTATGTTTGGAGTGCTGAGGTTTGTGAACTACAGAATTGTCATCACTTGCGCTTAAATTTCAATCACATTAGCAGCGACTTAGCCCTGCCTGTCGACTTTACTCGTCCAGCTAATGTGATTTTAACTTCAGGCTCTAGTGGCTTTCCCAAAGCGGCGGTGCATTGCTTAGCGAATCATATTGCCAATGCCGAAGGTGCCCGCAGCTTAATCCCACTCGAACAAGGTGATGCCTGGCTACTCTCCTTGCCCTTATTCCATATTGGCGGTCTTGCGATATTAAACCGCTGTGCCTTAGTCGGTGCCAGTGTTGTCATACCAGATCAAGCGCTTAGCCTTGGTCAGCAGATTGACCAAGATCAGTTGACTCACATATCTCTCGTTCCCACACAACTGAGCAAGTTACTCGCCGATACGAGCAGCAAGCTTAAAAGTATCAAAGCCTTATTACTTGGTGGCGGCGCAGTCTCAATTGACTTACTCCAACAACTTAAGCAACACAATATCGCCAGTTACACCAGTTACGGCATGACGGAAATGGGCTCGCAGATCACCACAGGTCACGCTTTAAGCGACGGTAGCAGTGGCAAATTACTCCCCAAGCGTGAGCTTAAAATCGAAAACGGTGTGATTTTGGTGCGCGGCGAATGTCTGTTTATGGGCTATCTCACCGCGGATGGAATACAAAAGTGCGTTGAACAAGACGACTGGTTTTACACCAAAGACAAGGGCGAATGGGACGAAAATGGTAATCTGCGCATTCTTGGCCGCGTCGATAATATGTTTATCTGCGGCGGCGAAAACATCCAGCCAGAAGAAATCGAAGCCGCGCTTAAACAGCACCCACAAATAGACGATGCAATCGTTTTCGCCATACCAGATGTACAATTTGGCAATCTCCCTGCCGCCATCATTCGCGGCAGTTTAACCCACCACCCAGAGTCGATTGCAAATACGCTCGAACTGTTCCTTGCCAACAAAATCGCCCGCTTCAAACGTCCAAGACAATATTATTCATGGCCAGAAAATAATGAACAAATAGGACTGAAAGTGAACCGAAAATCCTTGATCCGTGAGCTAACAAAAACAAGTTAGTCCACTAAAAATCAAGGCTAAGCTCCTGTAATTCTTTAAGCTGTAAACTCGCAGGGAAAAAACGTTGGATAAATGTTTGCTCATCAATAGGACGAGAAAAACAAAAGCCCTGTCCAATCGTACAGCCAAGCTGTTGCAGCAATACTAATTGGGAATTTGTTTCAATACCTTCTATCACTAACTCCATATTAAGTGCTTGTGATAACGCTATCACGCTGGAAATTGCGGCTTGGCACCTAGGCTCAACACTAAGTTCACGCACAAAACAACCATCTAATTTAATTTGTGAGAAAGGCAATTCGCATAAACGTGCCAATGAAGAATGTGCAGCACCAAAATCATCAATCGCCAATTCAAATCCTAGCATTCGCAAGCGGATTAAATTCTCCATATTCACTGCTGGCGCAGCCAACAAACCCGTCTCAGTAATTTCGAGGGTAATACATTGAGGAAGAATGTTAAATTTCTTTACCATATCGACAATCTGATACACTAATTTAGTCGAATTGAGTTGCGAGATATCGAGATTATAGGCGAGAGAAATTAGGCTTTCATGTTGTTGTAAACGCTGTTGTAAAGCGCAGCCTTGCTCGAATAACTGTAAGAATAAATCGTCAAGTAAGCCATGTGAAATTAACCGGTCAATAAAAGTACTGGGATTTAACAATCCAAAATCAGGATGATGCCAGCGTGCGAGCATTTCTGCCCCTTTCAAGCTAAAGCCTGCAACATCAAACTTAGGCTGATAAAACCCCACGAACTGTCTTTGCTTCAATGCCTGTTCAAAATCCTCAAATACAAAATTTTCGGGGCACCTAGCTGCGATAAAACCCGAAGCTATTTGACTCCTTTGAATGCGACTGTTGGTAAATCTATCTAACATACGCTGCAAATTATCCACTGATGGGCACTTACTTAAATCACCAAGATATTCAAAATTAAGCATTTTAATCATCTGCGATACAGACCGCCTGAGTTCCTTATCAATACAACTAAATAATGCAACTGAAGCTATATCGTATTTTGCTTTTGCTTTGCGCAAAAACGATAGACCATCAATACCTGCCATCATGAGATCGCATATCACTATGTCCGCACTATGATGCTCATCGAGCCAAACAAGCGCATCTTGTGCTGCCCCAAAAGCAAACACCTCAACGTTGCTAAGAGATGCAAGATTATGCTCAAGTACTGCACGTTGAAAGGGGTGGTCTTCTAAGACAATCACTCTAACCTTACCCATTGAATACCCTTTAAAATTAAAATACTAATAGACAAATGCCTGTTACGCCCTTGCCGCAAAAAAGCTGCAACACCGAGATATAGATAGTCAGCTATAATTTAAATCACTAGAGGATCAAAACTCGAGATACAAATATATACAGATGTTTATGAATTAAAAACAATGAGAATGCCTATGATTAAATTCATCTGCCTTCAAATATTTTACGACTATTATTTAAAAGAAATTGCTGAAAAATATGTAGGAAAAATCTTAATCACATAGTTTTATTTCACTGTAGCGACTTACAAAGGATAAAATCTGTACTCAATAGTTATGGAGTTACATGAATGAAAAGAAAAATATTAATAGTAGATGATCATCCAGTTGTTGTTTTAGCACTAAAAATCATTTTAGAACAAAGTGGCTTTGAAGTGATAGCAGAAACCAATAATGGTGTTGATGCATTAAAACTTATTAAAGAACTCTCACCCGATGCTGTTATTCTCGATATTGGCATCCCCCAATTAGATGGATTAGAAGTGATAGAAAGGTCAAGAAAACTCGTAAAGAGCCCGCCAATTTTAGTCTTGACGGCACAACCATCTGATCACTTTGTTTCCCGTTGTATTCAAGCCGGAGCTTCAGGTTTTGTCTCTAAACAAAAGGACATGAATGAAGTCACTGGCGCGCTTAGAGCAATTCTCACAGGCCACTCCTATTTTCCGATTATAAGCAATAACAACATGATTGCTAAATCGAGTCAGGACGAGGCCGAACTCGTAAAAAAGCTTTCAACTCGAGAAATGGTGGTATTGCAGCAGCTAGCAGTCGGCTTATCTAATAAAGAAATAGCCGAGCGTATGCTGTTAAGTAACAAAACCATTAGCACATATAAAACTAGACTACTTGATAAACTAAATGCAAAAAATTTGGTAGATATAATTGAAATAGCAAAGAGGCAAAACTTAATATGAGAAATGTTATTTTCATTCTTATATTGAGTCTGAATTCAATTTATTCACTAGCACATGAAAGTAAATTTACCCATTATCATTTGGTCGGCTATCAAGAGAAGGCTGCATTGCCTATCCAGCTATCATTAGAAGAGATTGATACACTTAAAAAATATAGATTGCTGAATATTGGCATATCGTCGCCTGACTATCCACCATTTGACATGACAGTAAATGGTGAACAAGAATTTTATAAAGGAATTAGTGCTGACTATATACATATTATTGCTAATATGCTCAACATTGAAGTCAATATAAAACGTTATACATCTCGGGAAAAAACAATTACCGCAGCGCTCAATGGAGAAGTAGATCTAATTACTACAGCAAATAAATTTGAACAAATGCACGGTCTGCTACTAAGTACACCTTATACTGTTGATAAGCCTTCTATATTCAGAAATGCTAACTTAGGTGATAATGAACAAATCAAGTCAATGTCTATGGCCTATGAGTACTTACCAGATGAAGCGATAACAGATATTTATCCAAATAGAAAATTACTCAAATTTTCCTCTAGACAGGCGGCCGTTGCTGCAGCTGCATTTCGGCAAGTTGATGCTGTGATAGTCGACCAAGTCTCCGCCAACTATTTAATAAACAACAACTTCTCTGGAAAACTTAAATTAGACACTCACTTGTCTCTAAACTCCTATGGCAGCGCCTTTGCTACAACAGAACAAAATAAGGCCTTAATAGATATAATTAATAAATCTATTAGTAATATTTCACTCGAACAAAGAAAGTTGATTAGAAAACGCTGGAGTGGCGGTGGAAGCACCATTCCTTTTACCTCAGAACTCCCCAGTTTTACAGCAGATGAGACGGCTTGGCTACAAAAAAACCCTAAAATAACAGTGGCAATTAATAAGTATGCGGCACCGCTAACATACCTTGACGATACACATAACGCTGAAGGGTTTGGCATTGAGGTTTTGGAACTAATACAAATGTATTCAGGGCTAAAGTTTGACTATATTGTTAACAATAGGTTTTCAGAACAGATTAGTTCCGTCCTCAATCATAAAGCTATGATGACAATATTCTCACCGAGTGAAGATCTTAATAAAAATATTATTTTTACTAAAGAATTCTCAAATTCACCTTATGTTTTTGTAACACAGAAAAATGCACAAGACCTAGATATTAACGCTATAGTTGTTCCCGATGGTACTTTTAATGATAACATGCTCAGAAAAATAAATCCTAATGCAGACATTATAATCGCTGACAATTATCTTGAGGCATTGAATGATATAGCGACTGGTGCAACAAATACCACTATTGTACCACTGGCTTTAGCCGACTTCTATGTAAATAGTTATTTCAGCGATACTTTAGAAGTAAGTAAGATCATAGATGAAATGCCAAGAGCGTCTGTGGCATTCGGAATGGCGAGTTCAAATAAACTACTTAAGAGTATACTTAATAAAACATTAACTGTTATTCCTCCTGATGAATTACAAATGGCAGAAAATCGCTGGCGCCGTAATGCCCTGCCTGCACGCCAAAGCTGGAAGGATTATAAGTACACTATTTACACTATTGTGATTGCCTCAACGATCATGATTTTAGTCTCAATTATTTGGGCTCTTTACACTCGAACTCATTATCGCAAGCGGCTATTAGCCAAAAAAGAACTTAATCAACAACTGCAATTTATGCAGTCCATTGTTGATGCCATACCTCATCCTATTTATGTAAGAAATAAGCGGCGTGAACTGACTATGTGTAACGAGAGTTACCTTAATACTTTCAACGCCTCACGCGAAGATTTGCTATATAAGACCACAATGGAAGGAGCCAGTCGCTCTAAAGAGGCTCCTATTGTAGATAAAGAATATGTGCAAGCCTTAGAGGATGGTCTTGCCGTATTTAAGGATAGAGAACTTCATATAAATGGACATAAATATAATATTTATCATTGGTTTAAATCCTATGGCGATGAAGCTGGCAATATAGAAGGGATTATTGGTGGTTGGATAGATGTCAGCGATAGAGTCAAGCTTATTGAAGAATTAGAATATGTGTAGTGGTCAAGTAAAATTGGCCACGGTTTTAGAGTCA
Source organism: Shewanella sp. DC2-4 (assembly GCF_013248875.1). Lineage (NCBI taxonomy): Bacteria > Pseudomonadati > Pseudomonadota > Gammaproteobacteria > Alteromonadales > Shewanellaceae > Shewanella > Shewanella sp. DC2-4. Next base: position 4,667,407 of record NZ_JABRVR010000002.1, read on the forward strand.
TTCCAATATAAACGTTCTGACTCATTTGGCGTTAACCCACCATTATATTGATGGGGTCTGGTCTCACTGTAATATCCAGTGATGTAATTTGTGATCTCTTTATCTGCTTCTGTAAAATTCCCATAACCACTGGCAGGTATCCACTCAGATTTCAAACTTCTAAAGAAACGCTCCATTGGTGCGTTATCCCAACAATTCCCGCGGCGACTCATACTTTGCTCAATCTGAAGACGCCATATTAATTGTCTGAATTTCAAGCTTGTGTAATGCGAACCTTGATCGCTGTGATATATCACATTCTCAGGCTTACCCCTTAACTCAAATGCCATTTTCAAAGCTTTACAGGTCAGCGCACTATCTGGTGATAATGACAAAGCCCATCCAACAGGTTTGCGGGAAAATAAGTCTAAAACAACGGCTAGATAGGCCCAGCGATTACCGACCCAAACATACGTCACGTCGCCACACCACACTTGATCTGGTTGAGTTACTGCAAACTGTCGATTAAGCGTATTGGGGATTGCAACATGCTCTTGTGTCGCTTTCCTATAAGAATGCTTAGGCTGCTGACAGCTTAATAACCCAAGTTTTTTTCATTAGATTACGGGCTCGATAACGACTGAGACCAATCCCTTTGTTAGTCACTAATTGCGCTATCGTTCGCGCACCGGCAGAGCCATGACTAATACGATGTGCGGCCTTCACTTCACTGCATAAAATAGTAAAGTCTGTATCAATATGTTCTTTTCTTTTTAGCCAATACTTATAGCTACTTCGATGCACTTTGAATGCATTACAAATTGTGAGAATAGAGTGGCTCTGCTTGAGTGCGCTGATTAGCGTAAATTGTTCATCGAGTCTGACATCAAGAGAGCGGTAGCCTTTTTTAGGATAAGATTGTGCTCCTCAAGACGAGCTATTTGCTTCTTCAGCTCACGGATTTCAATTTGTTCAGGGGTAATCGGAGATGCTTTTGGTGTGCCACCCTGGCGTTCTAGTTTTAACTGTCTCACCCATTTATCCATAGTGGACTTACCTACGTTCATCGCCTTTGCAGCTTCGATGATGCTATGGTTTTTATCGAGGACTAATTGGGCTGCTTCAAGTTTGAATTCAGCACTAAATGTTTTTCTGGTTGTCGATCTCATGTTTTCACCTAAAGTCATCTACGAGGTAATAATATCACCTCTATTTAGGTGGCCAAAATTAGTGTGCCACTACAATGCTAAGGAAGCTGCGGACAGTGCAAGCCAAGCAAAGAGTACTTTCTTAGCAACTATGAGTCATGAAATCCGTACGCCAATGAATGCCATCATAGGAATGTTAGAACTGGTACTAAAACGTACAAATTCACAACAGTTTGATTTAAATTCAATTAAAGTTGCCTATGATTCCGCTAATGACTTACTTGAACTTATTGGTGATATTTTAGATATTGCTCGTATTGAAGCGGGTCAGCTGTCACTTTCGCCCATGAGAACCAATCTTAAGACAATTGCAACCTCTGTCGTGAGAGTGTTTGATGGACTAGCAAGGCAAAAAGGAATCACTTTACAGTTGGATTTCGATCCTGTTATTGCGAATGATGTACTCGTTGACCCTATGAGGATTAAACAAATACTGTCAAATTTAATTGGCAACGCCATTAAATTTACTGACAGCGGCGGAGTAAAAGTGAAAATTCAATCAGAAAGTTTCACCAATACAACCCACACGATTCTATTTACTGTCACGGATACAGGAATTGGCATCTCGGGGGAGGACCAACAGAAACTATTTACCCCTTTCAGCCAAGCACAAGGGACCCACACAACCCATGGTGGTACAGGGCTTGGGCTCATGATTAGCCGCTCTCTGTGCGAAATGATGGGTGGGAGTTTAACCCTTGAAAGTAAATTGCATCAAGGAACTCAGATCAGCATGCAATTAACCCTCACCCAGCTTGAAGCCGAAGCAATCCATAACCCTTCACAACCCATTCCAGAATCGCATGTGAGTAATCCCCTCGATATCTTAATTGTTGACGATCACCCTGCGAATCGCTTGCTATTAGCCCAGCAGCTTAAATATTTAGGCCATAGTGTTGATGAAGCAGAAAATGGCTTAATTGCCTTAAACATGTTCGAAAGTAAACAGTACCCTGTGGTGATCACCGATTGTAATATGCCAGAAATGAACGGTTATGAACTCTGTCAGAAAATTCGCCAACTCGAACACAAACGTCACACGCATGCTATCGTCATCGGCTATACCGCTAATGCCCAAAAAGAAGCCAAGGATGCCTGTTTAACTGCAGGGATGGATGACTGTTTATTCAAACCCATCAGCCTAATGGAGCTAGAAAGTATGATTAAACGGTTTACCCCAGAGAAAATCACCATAACCGCCACACATTTTGCCGCTGACGCAGTAGAAAAACTCACAGGAAATAATGCAGAGTTAGTCGATAAATTGCTTAAAGAACTCCTTAAAAGCAATCAAAGCGACTTGCAGTCCCTGTATGTAGCCCTCGAAAATAATGATTTGAGTACCATCAAAGATCTCGCCCATAAGATCAAAGGTGCTGCGAGAATTATCGATGCACAGAAGCTTATGTCTGCCTGTGAAATGCTGGAAAATGCGAGCCATCAGCAGTTGAATGCTTATGTTGAAGCCGTATCTCAGGCTATTGCTTCACTCGAGGCAGAAGTGATCTCTTATACCCAAACAGCCTCAAAATAATGCCGAAGCCCATAGCTTCAAGTCACGCTGTATAAATGCATATACATAAGGCCCTGTTGTAAACAGAGCCTTATGTTCAATTCACTGTCAAAGCAAGCGGCTGAGCATTCCCCTCATCGTCTATGTACTCGGCCTTTAGGATAAGCCCAAGCTGATCGATTAACTCGCTCTCAGTGATAGTCACAGTTTCTGCGGAGTAAGGAGCTAGCATTCCTTGAAAAATAGCATAATCCCTCCCTTTAAAACTCAAACTGAGGTTCTGATAGGTCACATAGTAAGGTGACTTATTCTCTATTGATAACATATTGTCTTTCAATATAAATGACTGCCACTTTGCTAAGTCTAAAACATCAATAGCGAGCTTATTGGGCCGCACAAAAACCTTCATTTGAGTACGTAAAGCGACAATCAACAGTTGCCCCTCAGTTTCATCAATATTTTTGGCGGGGGTGGGTGGAACTTCGTATACATTCAGCCAGTATAACTGTTCTTGTTTTTCAGGTTCCTGCTCCGCAATATTAAGCAGATTTATGTGCTTGCGCTCCTTTGGGGCAATTTGCAACAAGCCAGGATAGGGCAAAATTGGCGCATTTGCCGTTTCAGGGCCAGAGTCTGGATCGCCGTCATCCACCCACAGTTGCACCATCACAGGGTAGTCATTAATATTCACCAGTGACAACCCTTGCTCCCGATCGGAAGCCGCAAAAATAATTCGACTACGATCGGCGACTACGCCAGCCAGAGCGGTTTGCAACATTAGGAGCCATAAAACTAAACTACTGAACCCGAATAAGCACTTCCGCTTTTGCATAAAATTTTCCTGCCGTTGGACTCATTCCTGGCAACTTACCAAAAACAACTCTGTAATTATCCATATATTGATAACTCGTACCGACAATACCAGTCCGATTCCCCTGTAATGGCCGCCAACCGTCTTTCCATGCATTATATTGTGAGTCTAAGCTGGTTCTATTATCAAAATTTAAAAAGGGTTGAATCACACCATCATTGCGTTGTAGCTTTACCCCCACACCATTAGCAACCGTATTAGTACCATAGCCGTTACTGACTAGATATGTCACAGCATCCTGAGTCGCAAACCCCAACTGTCTCGCTATCTGGTAATTATTACTCTCAATCTTAAAGGCGATAGCATTCGCATTAACTGCGGGGCCATTAATATTGGCTTTCTGTTGGCAACGATAATTAATCTGGATGTCAGCTTCTCGGGTAACGCCGCTGTTTAATTCCGCGATAGTCACAGTGGGGAACAACACATAAGGTGTGACATTCATTACCGCACAACCTCCAGCCCTTCGCGTATACAACTGTTGATATAAGCTGATATTCCCAGGCCAATTCGCATACCAGCCTGGATAATGACTAATATGGTCAACCCCTTCCGTAGGATAGGCAAGGCCAGGCCCACCAAAAGCAATATAAGCTGCAGGTTGATTATAACTGTATGCGATAGACTCAGTCACACCTCTGATATTGCCAATCTGGAACAGCTCTATCGTGACATCAGTAAAGTTTTTCGCCTTCACTAATATTCTTCCCTGAGCATCACGGTCTAAACCCCGCAGCGGCCGATATTGCCATAGGCGCGAAAAATACTGACCCGTGGCATTATTCTTAACCCTGAGCACAACATTTCGATGGTAAGTGGCATAACCTTTGTTAATACCATAAGCCACACCATCTTCGTACATGCCGCCATAAGCATTATCTGCGTTTACTGAGTAGATCTCATTTAGTTGGTGCTCATCCGCCGCATCGCAACGAAAAAGTACCTGTTCAGGATCATACCCGCCAGTCTGTCCATAGGTACTGAAGGGCGCAACACTCGATCCCAATAACGTGCCATTGGGTTGAAAACTTTCATCGGTAACATTGATGATAGGCAGATTAAGTATGCCCCTATTAGCATCGTAACCACCAGACCATATAGCTGTTTTACCATACGCAGGTGAGACATAATAAAAATTTGCCGGATCTGTTGTAGTCGTCGATATACGGTAGCAAGTCGCCATAGCTTGACCACTAACTAAAGTGGCAAACACAAAAGATACCACTGCCAACAGCCGACCTAGGTTGAACTCAATCATAGTTTTTATCTCAATTAACCCGCTCACATAGCGCAGGCATTCTTAATAAAGTGTTATCACGACTGCTTTCGAGGGTATAGTCAAAGTGACATTGCTGATCGGGTTTATTTCCCCAATTAACGGTCAACTGACCACTCGGTTTAGAAGCTCTGACATAAGCCATACCAGCCTGTCCAACCATGCCCAATACTAGGCCATCTTCGTCCACGACTTCGGCGCCAATAGGAATAACGCCGCCGTTGGCTTGCTGAGTCATGAAGACGACGGCTATCCCGTGTCTAGTCTCGAATTTCATCTTAACGATAGAGCCAGCATAGGGCGCAACTTGCTGTTGTGTCTCGATAAGTTCTGTACCACTTAACATAGATCCCGTATCAAGCGTGACACTATTTGTGCGATAAGGCGTCAAAGATGGGATAATTGCATATCCCAAGTCATCAATCTCAGTACCCCAATTATTAGTCACTTTTGCGCCAGAAGCTCCCTCAGCTTGAACAATCGCAAAAGTATCACTGAGGTTTTGGCTTAATGTTACGCCGCCAGAATGCACCACTGCTGCACCACTCAACCCAGCGCCAACCTGCTGATAAGTATCAGAAATCGAATAGTTACCCGATAAAGTCGCTTGGCTAAAACGCTTTTGCGTATTGACGCTGACACTTTCACTCGAACTATCCTGCCGCTGTAGTGAAGCATTCAGGCCATATGTCCAAGTATTATCATCGTCCACAGTGCCTGCGAGTCCTAGATTATACTGTTCATTACCCCTAGATGAGTGACTAAACCCACTGCTAAGCATGTTTGACTGGCGACTACCAAATGGAATGGACACGGTGAGACTCACGAGATCTTCCTTCACCCTATCAGAGGAATAACCGCTCATTTCAGTTAATAGCTGACCACCAAACCCATTCTGTAGCGGAACTTGACTGGTATATTGACGTGAAAAAGTGAGCCCTATATTCACACGACCAATACCCACCGTATAACCGAACTGTAGTTGATCGTCATCATCGCGCCCATCACGGTATTGACGTTTAGAACCACTCAAATACACAAAGCCAAAGTCATCTAAACTCTGATTCACACTCAAACTCATTTCAGACCGCTGACGGTAGGTCTCAGATTCAAAAATATTCCCACTCTCCAATGCCCTCCTCAAACCTAAAACATCATTCAACTCCCGAAATGACTCTGTAGAGTAGTGATATCCAGCAAGTGCCACTGATGTCCCCGAATCGAACGAATGGCTATAATTAAGTCCAACGCGCCAGCCATTTTTCCACTCATTTAATACTGAAGACTGAGAAATACGAGACATAGAATGTACTGCGGTTAACCCCAGAGCCCCCCATTCTGTACCTAATACAGTCCCTAGACTCAAAGCAAAATAATCATCTCCGACACGCCCACCGCTATTTAGCGTCAGCATATTACTCAAACCATATTCAGAAATTAAATCTACAAAGTACCCACCAGACTCTGCTTGATCTACTTCACCAAATGATAACCCGTACTGGAAACTTCCTTCACGCAACGAGCCAGGCACAGCACTGAATGGCACAGTAAAACTAGAGACCTTCCCATCAGCTTCACTAATTTCAACTAATAAATCCCCCTCATAACTTGTGGGAAATAAGTCATTAATAACAAAAGGCCCCGCCGCTACTGTGGTTTGATAAATACTCACACCATTTTGCTTAATCACTACGCTGGCGGTTGAGTTAGCGAGTCCTCTGACGACAGGTGCATAACCACGCTGGGATTCTGGTAACATACGATTATCAGTCAGCAACTGTACGCCGGTAAAAGCTAAACTACCGAAAATATTTCCTCGAGTGTAGGCATCACCAAACAAGAGTTCGCTCTGCATATCCGGCAAGGCTCTGGTGATATAAGTTCTAATAGAATTAAAACTTTCTTGAGTATTTTGGCCAACATCGTTGTACTGATAACTCGATTGATTTCTCAGGCGCCATAATCCTAAATTGACACCTGAATTAAGGCCCGTATAAATGACACGCATATCGCTACCAGCACTGCGGCTATTAGTTTGATAGTAGTTACTGTTGTAACTGATAAATCCAGCATTTTCTCCCTCGCTCCAAGATGAAGGATCAACATAGCCACGCGGAATCTGCCGTAAATAAGCTTGTGGGATCGCAAGCCCTAATCTTAATTTCTCGGCATCAAATTGCGTCGATACCCCCTTGACCACAGTATCAGGGGCGGCACATTCAGCCTGCAATAATGCATCTTCGTTTATGTATATTGCAGTTACATTCGACTTGTTCCAGAAATTAAGGTCGAGACAAGGCACAACTCCTTGGGAGCCAACCTTAACAAAATTAATAATTTCCCTATTTAAGTAAGTACCATTTATATAGATATCAACTTGGTATTGACCTGGAATAGTTTCTGCAATCGAGTTAAAGCGAGAAAGATAACTATCGCCATAACCACCACCAAGTAATAGGCTGTCATCAAATGTGAAATCCTGTAAGTCATCGGCCCTCAACGATGAAGACATGCAAAAGATCACACCAATCAATAGCAGTAAAGAGTAAATTTGGCTCATCAAACGCATGGATTTTTTCATAACCAATCTTATCAATGATGTGCAGATGCAATAACATATTCACTTTTTACAAATCCGCCGTAATCATTTACTAAAGTGAATTCAATCGTCATTGGATATGTGATGACAAACTGCTTATTCTGAATGTCTATCAACTGATTAGACTTAGGTTCAAGCATAGTAATAGGGATGATTAGCTCTTGTTTTCCCGACTTAATTTTTGCCTCAACAAAAGAGGCAAAAAAAGCCGCATTATTTTTCACATCAAGGTGAATTCCAGCATCAGCATACTGAACATCAAAGGCAATCTCTTTTGCCACATCATCTGGATTAGATTCAATCTCTACAGGCCGATAAAATATTTTCACTCTATTTTTGAGCATCACTAGCATCTGATTTTCACCAGCATTTTCTTTCGATAATGGAGGTATCTGTAGAAAATTAAGATAAAACACACTCTCACGGTCTTTTGGCAGCTCACCGCCGCTATAAATTAAGCGAATTAACTGCCCTCGCTTAGGCTCTATTCTAAAAATAGCGGGTAAGGCCAAAAATGGGCCATCAGCATACTCAGGTGCCGACTCTGGGTTATTAATATCAGTCCAGACCTGAACAACATTTGGAAAAGCATCGTTATTTGTTAACTGAACACTGCGCTCTTTAGCATCACTAGGATAAATGACTCGCGTATTGGTCATGACCACACTCGCATTAACTGAAAAACCGATCATGAGTAGAGTCAAAAATATTAAACGAAGAAGTAAGCTAGAAAAAATCATAGAAGCCCCAAAAAGCAGCAGCGCTCACCCATGGGCTGGGTGAGCGAATAATCATAATTTATCGTATATTAAAGATAAGAAACTGCATATTGGACAGAGCTAATCACACGACCTGCTGTTGCACTACCAGTTTCAGAAATATACTGCACAGCAAAATCATGGGAGGCAGAGTCTGCACCTGCAGCAACATTTAATCCATCAACAGCACTTCCTGCTGTTAAATTGATACTCGTTCCACCAACTGAATCAAGAAGCTGTAATGCTACATTTGTTGCCGTACCAGTATTGCCTAAGTTACCTGCGGTTGTGATATTGTTACCCAAAAATACGGTTTTAATAGGTAAAGCTTGCGTTGCATTGACAGTACAACCACTGACTGAAATGGTAAAAGGTGTTTCACCAGCAACTGAGCCTGCAGTGGCAAGTTGAGCCGTAGAAACTGTTGGTAGCAAGACACTGGGATTAGCCGCATTTCCGTTAATCGCCACTTCACAAGTTTGGTCCGATACTTCACCCAAAAAAGTAATAGTATTATTCGCTTGAACACTAGTACCAAACAATGCACCTAAAACTAAAATAGATAGCGTTAATTTTTTCATCAGACATCCTACTGTTGTTACTATATGGAAATATTAAGGTTATGGCTCATCGAAGCTGAGCACACAATAGCAACAACACTAACAATTACATATAGGACTAGACTTGCGATCTTGTAGGAAATTTCTGACAATAAATATACTAAAGATAAACATTAAAAAGCGATTTCAAAAAATGAAATCGCCATTATTAATGGCAAAATTGTGAATCAATTATAATGAAGAGCAAGAATAACTTCATTCTCATTTTTTCGGCTAAAAACTAGATTATTAATTTGTTTGAACTGAGTTGATATAACAAGTATTTTGTCGCTATCTATAGAATTTGCATACACTTGGGGAGTTATAGTCTGAGAGATAAATTGATTGAGATTCTGGTCATAACAAGAAATGGTAGATAGATCGGAGTAGCAACTTGGTTCTGCTATCTCACCTTGAAAAGAAAGAGTTTTAAACTCAGTTTTTGCTATCACGTTACAGCTTATCACCGCGCTCAACATGACTGTAGTTACGCCGAATAACGATACCTTTAACATCTCATCACCCATTTCGATTTGTAGGACACCTCCTAACTATCGACCAAGAATGGATGTTCTGAAGTATATTTACTGGCAATAAATGTACTTATTAATAGATTAAAAATTTATAACTAACTAATCACACTTATCTAGCTTAAAACACTACTCATTCATATAAAAATGTCATGGCAAGAATAAGCATTTAAAAAAAAAGTAGTCAGCACAGGTTTGGTTAAGATCAACCGCTATACTATTCTTCCACTGCGCATAGAAGATTGTTGATACATTACGGGGCAGCAACCATCGCACTTGGCTATCGTCTTGAAAATAATGAATGTTATTTTTTTTAAGCAACTCAATTAAAACTCTCGTCTCAAATTGGCATAGAATGACCTCAGCTCCCAATACATAACTAAGCTTTAAGTCCTCGCGTTCAAAAGCGATACCCTTGCAAACTAACCAAAACAAGCTCTGCTGACATACTTCGACGCCCCCATTGACACGAAATGCAGTACCCCAACCAGATTCTGATGATAGGGCTAACTTAGTGATCATTGAGAACATAACTTCCCACCTTTGTAAGCATTAAAAAAACGCATAATGAGTATCTATCGTAAATTGGCGGGTATCCCTTCTAACTTAAATGCTTTCCTTGGTACATAATCCATCGCTACCCGACCAAATCTTCCGTGCTCAATATCCATATCAACTTTGCTTAAGGCGATACTCAAAATGCGGAGGAACAAACCGTTCGATAATAAGCATCGAAAATAACTTTCGAATTGAGGCTCAAAAGTTAGCGATATATTAACTATTTATAACGGCTCTAAATGTAGGATAAATCCGATGTCTCGTGGTGAAATCAGCCATAGTCGCGTACGTTTCAATACGATTGAGTTGTATATCTGTAGCGAAATTCACTTTAAATGGCGCGATTAAATCTATTCTTTCTCCCATAAAAAAAAACCTGCCGCAGCAGGTTTTTTTATGGCTAAGTTAAAATCACTTTACACGTGACGCAACTTAGGCTTCCATACAAGCTTTTAGCTTGTTCATGGCATTTTTCTCAAGTTGGCGAATACGTTCGGCCGACACTTGATAAGTCTCTGCAAGTTCTTGCAGTGTGGTTTTATCGTCATCTAACCAACGAGCGCGCAGAATATGCTGGCTACGTTCATCTAGGGTTTTGATGGCCGATAATAAACGACCTTGAGCATTCGATTCCCAGTTGTCGTTTTCAATATTTTCCGCTAAATCCGATGAATGATCTTCCAAATAATGGACGGGGGCAAAATCATGCTCCTCGTCTTGATCATTGGTTAAATCAAATGCCGGATCTTGCGCTGCCATACGTGATTCCATTTCGGTCACATCGGCCTTAGACACACCTAAATTTTCAGCCACCATAGTGACTTCTGCATCGCTGAACCAACCTAAGCGTTTTTTCGCTTTACGGATATTAAAGAACAACTTACGTTGTGCTTTAGTGGTCGCGACTTTAACAATGCGCCAGTTTTTCAGCACATATTCATGAATTTCAGCTTTGATCCAGTGCACAGCAAAAGACACTAGACGCACGCCAACATCGGGATCGAAGCGTTTAACCGCTTTCATCAAGCCTATGTTGCCTTCTTGGATCAGGTCTGCCTGTGGCAAACCATAGCCTGAATAGCCTTTAGCAACGTGCACTACAAAACGTAAGTGCGACATAATCAGTTGCTTCGCAGCTTGTAGATCACCAGTTTCCTGTAAACGCTTGGCTAACTCATACTCAGCCTCAGCGTCCAGCATGCTGATGCTAGTCACTGAATGGATATAAGCTTCTAGACTACTGGCGCCCTGTGGGACTGTCAGTGCCATTGATTGCGTTTGAAAGGTCATTCGCTCTCCTACATTTATCAGACTACTTAACGAGTGCATTCTTAGGTTCAACAACAAAATACCCTAAGAATAAGCTCACGAACTATCGGCTAATTGACAGAGTATGTCAACCTCAGCTCGTTTGCAGATACCCTTTTTACCTCGCTGAAGTAGACATTGCAAGTGAACAAAAGTTCATTACTCAGCATTTTTTTCGTCACTTTTTTTAGTTTAATCGACTGATTATTATGAAGGTTCAATCGACCGTAAATGCTGGCGTACAGACAAATACGAACCTAACCAACCTAAAAATGAGGCAAGTCCAACCAATTGCAGCAGTTCAATAAAAGTGAGTGATTTCATTTCAAGCTGACTACCATACAAGCCTAAAAGTTCGGCAAGGGCGGAATCGAGATACCACACTAATAAGTTGATGATAAGCCAAGCCAATATGCCGCCAATGACTCCGTACCAAATCCCTGTGTAGAGAAATGGGCGCTGGATAAAAGCTTCAGTTGCTCCGACTAGCTTCATCACTTCAATTTCGCTGCGCCGATTCATAATCGCTAAGCGAATCGTATTACCTATCACTAAGACCACGGCCAGCACGAGTAACGCGGCAATCGCCATCACAGTACGTTCGAGTAGACGCACTACCGCCTGTAACCGTTCTAACCATTCGATATCTAAACGGCCAAAGCTAATCTCAGGCTCGCGCTCTAGTTTAGTTAAGAGTTCACGGGCGCCCACTGGTGTTGAGTAACGCGGCGTAGGCGTAACGGTAATGACCGCGGGCAAAGGATTTTTATCTAAATAGGCCAAGGCCTCACCAAACCCAGATAAGCGTTGAAATTCTTCTAGCGCTTGATTTTTATCAATATATTGCACTTTATCCACTTCGGGATATGTCCGAATGCGCGTCAGCAGACTCTGAATCGTTTGTTCACTACGATTATCGTCGATAAACAAGGAGATCTCTGCCGCGCTGTTCCAGGAACTGGTAATGGTCTCGGCATTTTTAACTAACACTTGCAATGCTGCAGGCAAACTTAGGCTCACACCTAAGACAGCCATGGTCATCACAGAGGATATTGGGTTGCGCCAGAGCTCTCCCATGCTCGCCATTGCTTGCTGCGCATGGCGAATAAAAAACATCACAATCCGACCAGACAGAGGCAGCTTGCTGCGAGTTAATTTTGCGCTATCGCTCATTGCCCTTCACCTCTATTCGTCGGTGCACTGCGAGTGTGCACATTAGGATGCAACTCTTGTGCACCTAACATACGGCCCTGTTTGAGGGTAAAAGTGCGATATTTCATTCGTGCGATAAGACCTAAATCATGGGTGGCGATTAATACGCTGGTTCCCGCATCATTAAAGGTTTCAAACAGACGCAAAATATCCATAGATAATTTAGGATCTAAGTTACCCGTAGGCTCATCGGCGAGCAGTAAGGGCGGCTTGTTCACTATCGCACGGGCAATGCCAACACGTTGCTGCTCACCGCCGGACAACATAATCGGGTTATGCCGCTCCTTGCCATATAAACCCACCATGTCGAGGGCACCCGCAACACGCTTACGGATTTCACCGTGTGAGAATCCCTCAATCACCAGTGGTAAAGCCACATTGTCGAACACACTTCGGTCCATCAATAGATGATGGTTCTGGAAAATCATCCCGATATTGCGGCGCAAATAAGGTACATGTTTAGGGCTGACTTTGGCGATATCGTGACCGTTAATCGCGACGCGCCCCGTTGTTGCCCGCTCGATTACCGTGATTAATTTCAACAGCGTACTTTTACCCGCCCCCGAGTGGCCGGTTAAAAATGCCATTTCACCTTGCTGTAGATGAAAATTCACATCCTCCAGCGCCATTTGGCCGCCAGGATAAATCTTACTGACCTGCTGAAAATCAATCATAAATTAGCTATCCGCTTTTTCTTGAGTGAACAAGGCATCGATAAATTCTTTCGAATTGAAGGTACGCAAATCGTCAATTTGCTCACCCACACCTATGTAACGGATCGGAATATTAAACTTATCAGCAATCGCAAAGACCACGCCGCCCTTAGCCGTTCCATCTAACTTACTGATGGTAATACCCGTTACACCTACGGCTTCCTGGAATAATTGTGCTTGGCTAATCGCGTTTTGCCCTGTGCTCGCATCTAATGTCAGCATGACCTCATGTGGCGTATCTGGGTCGAGTTTCTTCATCACTCGCACGACTTTCTTCAATTCTTCCATCAAGTGCGCTTTATTCTGTAAACGACCAGCAGTGTCGGCAATTAATACATCCACTTTACGCGCCTTGGCCGCTTGTAAAGCATCGAACAACACAGAGGCACTATCAGCACCTGTATGCTGGGCAATCACTGTAATATCATTACGTTGACCCCAAACCTGTAGCTGCTCAACCGCTGCAGCACGGAAGGTATCACCCGCGGCTAACATGACTGACTTACCTTGGCTCTGATATTGTTTGGCCAATTTACCAATAGTGGTAGTTTTACCCACGCCATTAACGCCAACCATTAAGATAACAAATGGGCCATTAGCATTGTCTGGTACTAACGGGATAGCGACGGGATCGAGTGTTTTTTGCAACTCATCCCGCAGCAATTCATATAAAGCTTCGGCATCTTTAAGCTGCTTACGTGAGGCATGCTCTGTCAAATTCTTGATTAATCGCGTAGTGGTTTCGACACCAACGTCGGCGATTAATAATTGTTCTTCGAGTTCTTCAAACAGATCGTCATCGATTTTCTTGCCGCGAAATAGGCCGATAAAACCACTGCCAATATTCTCGCTGGTACGCATTAAGCCACGTTTCAGGCGAGCAAAGAGCCCTTCCTTAACGGGTCTAGCCTGCGGCTCAGGTTGCAATTCAGCAACTGCTACAACAGCTTGCTCAGTTTCAGCTTGTTGCTGGACTAAAGCCTCTGCTTGCTCACGTACTAGTGCTTCGCCAGCGAGTTGTTCTGCCGCTAAGGCTTCAGCGGCATTCTGTTCGGCGGCCAAGCGGGCAAGTTCCGCTGCGAGTAATTCTGCTTCTAACTGAGCGGCAACTACACGCGCCGCCTCTGCTTGAGCTAATTGCTCTGCGGCGGCTTGCTCAACCGCTAACTGCTGTGCTGCCAATTGTTCTGCGATGCGTTGTTCTGCTTCTAACTGTGCTTCGGCTAACTTCTCTGCAGCATGCTTTTCTGCACTAAGTTGTTCTGCAGCCAAACGTGTCGCTTCAGCTTGCTGATTAGCAAAATGCAACGATTCAATTCGGGCATGCTCAAGGGCGAATTGCTCGGCTTCGGCTTTTGCCTGTGTTTGTTCGGCCGCTAACTGTTCTGCTGCCTGTTTTTCAGCATGAGCTTCGGCCTCGATGACCCCTTGTGTCTCTACTTGTTCCTGCGCGACACGCTGTGCTGCATCACTATCTTGTGTTGGAGTAACAACTGGCGTTTCAGCGACGACCTCATCTTGTGACTTATCTTTACGAAACCAAGAGAAAAAACCTTTCTTTGCCATGTGTGATTCCAGCGCTCTACTTCAGTATTGAATTTTGAATAAGACCCTGATGTTATACCAGATTGCCTCGGCAATTACGCCCAAAAAGTCGGCAATTAGCTAAGCTCAGTTAGCCTTCTCACCTTTTAGTGAGACTTTGATATAAAATAGCGGCCTTTATTAAGGTGGCACAGTCTACCACTTTCTTTCTTCAGGCAAAATCACGGGGGCACTTTGGTTAATCATCGAACGGTCAAAAATAATGTGACCAAGGGTCAAACAGCCAAAAATAAACCCGGCAGTGGACAAGTGCGGATCATCGCAGGCCAATGGCGCTCGCGTCGTCTACCTATCCAAGATCTCGAAGGTTTACGCCCAACGACAGACAGGGTTCGCGAAACACTCTTTAACTGGCTGGCGAATGATTTAGTCAATGCACGTGTACTCGACTGTTTTGGCGGTAGCGGCGCTTTAGCTCTCGAAGCCTTGTCCCGCTATGCCAGTTTCGCCAAAATTATCGAGTTGCAACGCGGCGCAGCCCTGCAATTAAAAGAAAATCTGCAAACCCTTAAATGCGATAAGGCCGAAGTGCTCAATGCTGATACGTTAGTGGTACTGCAAAGGGGCTGCGAGCAAGGTTTCGATGTGGTGTTTATCGATCCACCCTTTCGTAAGGGATTGGCAGAAAAGACGATTCAACTGCTCGATACTCAAGGTTGGCTCAATGATGGTGCGCTGATTTATGTCGAAATCGAGTCTGAATTGACGCAACTTGCTATCCCTTCTCGCTGGCACGCCTTAAAAGAAAAGAATGCAGGGCAAGTGAGCTACCGTTTATATCAATATCACTCAGAAACCACTGTTGAGCACATCGAAGATGAAAACCATGCCCTTATTAATTAACTTAGGTAAAGCCATCACTCTGATTGCATGGTTGATGATGGCCTACAACTTAGTCATCCCCTTTGAAGGCAATGTGGCGATTACTTTAAATATCCTGTTTGCCATTACCTGCATGATGCATTGTTTCCAAGTCGCTATCTTTCACATGCTGTTTAAGACCTTGCTACCATTAACGCAACAAGATTATCTACAAGTGTTTATCTTCGGAATTTTCAGCCTGTTAGCTTATCGGCAACGGGTGATGACTCAAGCGAATTAACCAAGCACACAGACAGCAAAAAGCCCTCTATTGAGGGCTTTTTAATGGTTATCAATTAAGAAACTGAACGCTAAACCTTATCCTTTTGGATATGGGTGTGCTACGCCTTTATGGCAGTCAACACAGGTCTTTCTCGCGTCAGGTTCTTTCTTTAAGTTATTTGAGTGCATTCTTACAGCCATTTTACTCATAGTTTCTGGCTGATTCTCATAAATACGAGTGTGGCAATGCTGACAGTTAGCAGAATCGTTCGCACGGAAATAATTCAGCGCTTTATCCGCTTGTTCTTTACGATTTTCATCTAACCAAGCTTGAGTGTTAAAGCCATCAATTGTCATGAAACCATATAAATCTTTAGATACGATGATTTTTTTGATCAAATAATCGACTGGACCATGGGGTAAGTGACAGTCTTGACACTGAACCGTAATCCCCGCTTTGCCGCCGCCATGAGCAGAAGCCAACACTTCATCCTTCAGCGAATGATTGCTATGGCAAGACATACAGAACTCATCTGTACTGGTCGCGTGTAATGTTTGTTGAGTGGTAAAGTATCCCACAACACCCACTACAATACCGACGACCAGTAGCGCCAGGATTGAATATTTCGCGCTAGGTTTAAATAGTGCACGCCAGTTCATCACTCTATCTCCAAAATTGTCAAAATTAGTTTTTATAAGACTAGTTTATGCTCTTTCATTTATTAGAAATTTGATTTTAAGCCGAAATTTGCTGATTAAATTAACCTTAAAAGCGCAAAATGAGACTTAGCTCTAACTATTTGGACGTCATTTGGTAAAAACCGCTAGCTGAACTGTGATGCACTTTAACTAAAGCTAATGCAATCACCCGATAATCGCAAGTTACCGATTTTTTTTATAGTTAGGCTCCCCCTTGATAATCTAGAACTAGAAATTTATTTTCTAGAAAACAGAAATGTGATCGCGCCAATGTTTATTGCACCTTGAGAGTGAAGCAGAAATAAATGGTAAAACGCAGGTAAGCCGAATAATACTGTTCGAAATGAAACTTTCTACGATCAATTTGAGTCTCTTAGAATACGCAGTCATATTCATGATAAGCCCGTTGAAGACAAAACTTCGAGTCAGAAATTCTATTTGCTAATTTAGATTAATTAGATATTTGAATTGAGGCGTTAACTGAAGTGTGAGTTAAATCATTACAGCTAAACATTGCTATGCTAGAATCGAGCCGTTCATCATTTGGAAGACTTATGCATCACACACTCGGTCGTTATTTTTTAGTCATATTCACTCTACTCGCACTCGTCGGGCAAAGTGTCGTGTCTAATGGTCACGCCATGGTGCCACACACTATGGATATGAGTGCGATGAATCATGAGGTTTCCTCCCAAATGCACCACGCTACAATGATGCAGATGGACACAGAGAACAGTTCTGACTCACATTCAATGGCCAACGCGGATTGCTGCAACGATAAAATGCTTCCCGGCGCGAAACAGCATTGCTGTGATGGCACCACATCATGTTCAAATGATTGTGGTCATTGTTTGACGATTTCAGTCGCTGGCACTCTATTCAGCCCACACCTCTGGCCAAGTGTGAGCATGAGCGATACTGCAATGGCCACTCCTATGCCTCATTTCCACTCTATCTCTTTGTCTTCGGCCTTTAAACCACCGATAGCCTAGCTCTACTTTGTGCTTATTGGGCAAATAAACCCTTAAAAAAGCCAAACGACCAAGCTAAAACGACAATGCTGTTAGCCCTAAGCTAACGCCCTATTTAGCCGTTTATTGTGGTGCCTTATCATTAAATCGTGCACCCGAGTCTAGCAGAACGTTGATTACTGAGCCGAATGCCAAATTGTGGCATCAATACGTCTATCGAAGCGAACCGCTTTGATCCACTGTGCTCACTGACGTTTATGCGCTCGTATTCGGCCGTTAATCCGATGGAGTGAATAATATGAAAACACTAACTAATCTCGCCTTAATCGCATTCTTGCTGACCAGCACAAACGTGTTTGCGACGGCCGCGCCGCACGCACATCAACACGACAATGCCAATCCACAGGAACAAACCCATACCCATGTTTGCCCTATGCACCCTGAAGTGACTGGCAGCAAAGAGGATACTTGCCCTCAATGTGGTATGAACTTAGAGCCAAAGGCGGTAGAAGCAAAACCAGCTGAAGGTGCGGCAAAAAACGCCCACAAACACCACTAAGCTAGGCTGGAGATGAGGCATATGAATTCATTTAAAACCGTAAAAAAGCAGACCCCTAAAGCCGTACTGATCTTGAGTAGCTTACTCTTAGGTACGCCTTGGTTGAGCCATGCCCAACTGGCGAGCACACAACAGCCCGTGGCGACCGAAGCTGCAGTAAATTCTGCAACAGCGCCTAAAAATAATCCGTTAAATCAAGTAAAAACCTACACTTGCCCTATGCATCCCGAAGTGCTCAGCCATGAGCCCGGTCGCTGCCCTAAGTGCAATATGTTTTTAGTTGAAAAGGAAGGTACCGATACCAATTCAGCAGATCCACATGCTGAACATCAACATACAGATCACTTAGCGACAGAACATGCGCACACCTCGACCACGAAAGCGGCAAGCCAAGTGTTCGACACACCAACCCCTAAGGCTAACAATCTTGTTAAAAAAACCAGCGAAGAAACAACAACTAAATACATTTGCCCTATGCATGCCCACATCATCAGCGATGTACCCGGTACATGCCCTATCTGTGGTATGAACTTAGAAAAAGTCGAAACGGGCGGCAATACCCAAGAAATCAATATCAATGTTTCCGGCAGCATGCAGCAAGCACTAGCCATAAAAGTCGCTAAAGTTGAGCGCGATACGCTATGGAAATTTGTCGAGACCGTTGGACAAGTGGATTACGATGAAAGCCAAATAACGCATATCCATGCGCGAGTAACGGGTTGGGTTGAAAAACTGATGGTTAAGTCCATGGGAGACACAGTCAAAAAAGGGCAGCTACTCTATGAAATCTATTCACCGGATTTAGTCAATGCTCAGGATGATTATCTGCTTGCCTTAGATACCGCCAAAACAGCAGGCAATCAGAGATATCAGGATCTTGTTCGTAGAGCAGGCTTAAGACTGTCATTTTTAGGATTTACCGAGCAACAAATCAAGCAATTAGCCGACTCGCGCCAAACCCAATATCGGGTACCCTTTTATGCACAACAGGATGGTGTAGTCGAAACACTGTCTATCCGCGATGGTATGTATATTGAGCCATCCACCGAAGTAATGTCGTTAGTCGATCTCTCTAAGGTATGGGTCATAGCCGATGTGTTTGAAAATGAACAAAGCTGGATAGTCAAAGGCCAACAGGCTGAAGTGGCTGTGCCCGCCATGAACTTAAGCGGGATAAAAGGCACTATAGATTATATCTATCCGGAACTTGATCCTGTCACGCGTAGCTTGCGAGTGCGTGTTGTGCTCAATAACACCCATGTTTCCCTTAGACCTAAAACCCTCGCCAAGGTCTCGCTTTTTGGCGGCCCCAATAAAGACACGCTAGTAATCCCACAGGAAGCCTTAATCCAAACGGGTAAAGAGAATCGCGTGATAGTCAAACAAGACGACAATAGTTTTGCCGCTAAAGTCGTGACCGTCGGCATGATGAGTCAAGGTAAGGCAGAAATTGTCTCGGGCTTAACCGAAGGCGAGCGCGTGGTGATCTCAGGGCAATTTTTACTCGACTCTGAAGCCAGTCTCAAGGGCAGCTTAATGCGTTTAAGCAGCGGTCATCAGCACTAGGAGCGCGTTATGTTGAAATATATTATTGAGGCGTCCATCAGGCAGCGATTGATGGTGTTGATCATTGCCATCATGATCACTGTCTGGGGCGTACAGGAGCTGCGCAAAACGCCGCTTGATGCACTGCCCGATCTGTCGGATGTGCAAGTGATTATTAAAACTTCCTACCCAGGGCAAGCGCCTAAATTGGTAGAAGAACAAGTCACTTACCCTTTATCTACCGCCATGTTAGCTGTACCCGGCGCCAAAACGGTACGCGGCTATTCCATGTTCGGCGATTCTTATGTCTATGTGATTTTTGAAGATGGCACAGATATCTACTGGGCGCGCTCACGGGTATTAGAATACTTAAGTCAGATCAGTAGCCGATTGCCACAGGGCGTACAACCGTCCCTTGGCCCCGATGCCTCAGGTGTGGGTTGGGTATATGAATATGCGCTGGTCGATCGCTCCGGCAGTTTAGATTTATCACAACTCAAAAGCCTGCAGGACTGGTATCTTAAATTAGAGCTACAAAGCGTGGCTGGCGTGTCTGAAGTCGCCACCGTCGGTGGTATGGAGCAGACCTACCAGATCGTACTCGAACCCGACAAAATGGCGATCTATAAACTGGATATAGCCAGCATTAAAGATGCGATAGAAAAATCTAATAGCGAAGCGGGTGGCTCGGTCATCGAAATGGCTGAAGCCGAGTATATGGTGCGCGCCAAAGGCTATCGTCAAACCCTTGAGGATTTCCGCGAAATTCCCCTTGGTATCACCAGCCCTTCTGGTACAGGTTTATTACTGAAAGATGTTGCTACCGTGCGCAAAGGCCCTGCCTCACGCCGCGGTATAGCCGAACTTGACGGCGAAGGTGAAGTCGTAGGCGGCATTATTGTGATGCGTTACGGCGAAAATGCTTTATCCACGATTGATGCCGTAAAAGCTAAGCTTGAAGAACTGAAAGCAGGTTTACCCGATGGGGTTGAAATCATCCCCACCTACGACAGATCGCAACTCATTCTAAAATCCGTTGATAACCTGTTCAGCAAGGTCGTCGAAGAAATGTTAGTCGTAGGGCTGGTCTGCCTGCTGTTTTTACTGCATGCACGCTCAACCTTAGTCGCCATCATTACCCTGCCGCTTTCAATCCTGATTGCCTTTATCGTAATGAATAAGATGGGGGTGAATGCCAACATTATGAGTCTTGGGGGTATCGCGATTGCCATTGGCGCGGTGGTGGACGGCGCAATTGTGATGATTGAAAACCTGCACAAACATTTGGAGCAGTTTCACACAGAACACAACCGAGAACCCGATACCAAAGAACACTGGCGGATCGTCACCGAAGCGTCGATTGAAGTCGGCCCTGCGTTATTTTTCTCATTGATTATTATCACCTTAAGCTTTGTGCCTGTGTTTGCACTCGAAGCGCAGGAAGGCCGTTTATTTGCACCGCTGGCCTATACCAAATCCTTTGCTATGGCCGCTTCCGCATTATTAGCAATCACATTAGTGCCAGTCTTAATGGGCTATTTTATTCGGGGCAAAATTCCGAGTGAGCATAAAAATCCCATCAGTCGCGTGCTGATCGCTTTATATAAGCCATCGCTTAATCTGGTACTTAGGTTTCCTAAAATCACCTTAGCATTAGCGTTGATTGCCTTAGTCAGCGCTTGGTATCCGATGACGCGCATGGGCAGTGAGTTTATGCCCGAGTTAGAAGAAGGCGATTTACTCTATATGCCAACCGCGTTACCGGGACTCAGTGCGGGCAAAGCCGCGGAAGTGTTACAGCAAACCGATCGTTTGATCAAAACCGTCCCCGAAGTCGCCCGCGTATTTGGCAAAGTGGGCCGCGCCGAGACTGCGACCGATCCCGCGCCGTTAACTATGCTCGAAACCACCATCATGCTTAAACCCCATGAAGAATGGCGCGAGGGCATGACCTTAGATGGCATCATCGCTCAACTGCAACAAACGGTGAAAGTGCCTGGTATCACCAATGCTTGGGTGCAACCCATCAAAACCCGTATCGATATGCTCTCCACTGGGATAAAAACCCCCGTTGGCATTAAGATCACCGGAGCCGATGTGAATGAGCTGCAAAGTCTAGGGGCGGAAATAGAGGCCATCCTCAGTAGAGTGCCACACACTAAGTCGGCCTATGCCGAGCGCAGTGGCGGCGGGCGTTATATCGATATCACCCCCAAACTCGATGTGGCCGCACGTTACGGTATGTCATTGCAGGATATTCAAGATGTAGTGCGTTACGCCATTGGCGGTATGGATATTGGTGAATCGGTACAAGGGGCTGAGCGTTATCCCATCAACCTACGTTATCCCCGTGAGCTACGCGATAATATTGAGAAGCTACGCGAACTCCCTGTGATCACTAAATCGGGAAATTACCTGCCACTGCGAAATTTAGCGGATATCGAAATCACCGATGGCGCACCTATGCTCACCAGTGAAAATGGTCGCTTAATCTCTTGGGTGTTTATCGATATTGAAGGCACGTCTATCGGCGAATACATTACTACCGCAAAGCAAGCATTAACTACCGAACTTAAAGTGCCCCCGCGCTACAGCTATACCTTCGCAGGCCAGTATGAATATATGCAACGGGTAGATGCAAAACTGAAGCAAGTGATCCCTATGGCCTTAGGTGTGATATTCATCCTGTTGATGATGACATTTGGCTCTACTTTGCAGGCGAGTATTATCATGCTCAGCCTCCCATTCGCGCTGGTCGGCAGCACTTGGCTATTGTATCTACTGGATTACAACATCTCAGTCGCCGTCGCAGTCGGTATGATTGCTTTGGCGGGCGTTGCCGCGGAGTTTGGGGTAATCATGCTGATTTACCTTAATAATGCCATTAAGCACAGGCAAGAGAAGAATAACTACCATACAGTTACCGATCTCAAAGAAGCTTTAATTGAAGGTGCTGTTATGCGTATTCGCCCCAAAGCCATGACAGTAGCAACCATCTTCTTCGGCCTACTCCCCATTATGTGGGGTGCAGGATCGGGTAACGATGTGATGCAGAAAATTGCCGCACCTATGGTCGGCGGCATGGTTACGGCCCCATTACTGTCACTGTTTGTACTACCCGCGCTTTATCTACTGATTTATTCGCGTAAATTAAAGAAAGACGCGGCGTAATTGAGTGTACGGCGCTAGAACACCGATAAAAATCCCCTCAAACCATTAAAGTTTGAGGGGATTTTTTCATTCAATCAGATTAAAAAATCTAATTTTGCAACAGTGCCATACACCACTCTGGGTAAAATAAGCCTCTAAGTTTATAGCGCTTATGTGTACCATTGACTCAGTGCCACACAGAATTGACTCAATTCACTGCCGCAGGAAGGATCCCATCACATGACCAAGTCATTTTGTTTAACCATCAGCCGGATATGGCCGCAAGTACTTTCCCTTAAAACCCCATCACGTGCGTTACTTGCTGCATTCGGTTTATGCTCTGCGCTCATCATTACAGCACCCGCCTTTGCCGCACCCGCAACTGGTGAATTCGTTGCCGACAAACGCTGTGAGCTATTTCAATCGAAAAATAAGCAGACGAACCCAGACCAATGGCAGAGCAATATTGGTGAGCGCTACCCTGTACTTGAAATCCTCGGCAATAGCGCTAAACCTGATTGGCTTAGAGTGCGCACCAATGCGGTGAAGTCTCCCATGCGTTGGATCAGCGGCGATTGTGGTCAATATCTATCTAATGTTGCTGGCAGTAATTTATCAACACCTGCAACGGCGGCGGAACCGGCGCAAACAACCACGGCATCGGACATCAAAGCAAAAAGCCGAGATAGCCTTAAAGAGCATGGTACCCCAGAGAAACGCCAAGGGAATCAATGTCAAATCGGTGGCGAATTCGATGCTAACGTGCTCGCATTAAGCTGGCAAAGCACCTTTTGTGAACTCTATGGCCGCCGTAAAGCCGAATGCCGCGCCCTCAGCCAAACGCCAGAATCGAGCCAATGGCAACACTTCAGCCTGCACGGACTGTGGCCGAATAAACAACAATGCGGCACGCGATATGGCTATTGCAGCACAGTCAAACTGCAACCGAATGATTTCTGTACTTATCCGGAGTTTGAACTGAATCCATCGGTGCGCAAAAATTTAGAAGAAGTCATGCCAAGCGCCCAATATGGCACCTGTTTAGAACGCCACGAATGGTGGAAACACGGCACTTGCCGTAGCCAAGACCCTAACGAGTACTTTTTATTGGCAACCCAGCTGACCCAAGCGGTCAATGCCTCGGCATGGGTACAAAAATTTATTCATGACAACATAGGTAAGAGTGTCAGTAAAAGTGAGTTAAACCAAAGTTTTGATGGCAGCTTCGGTCAAGGCGCTCACACTAAAATGAGTCTAGAATGTGGCAAGGGATTACTAAGTGAAATCCGCATTAACTTGCCCGAAGTCATTAAAACTTCTGACTCCTTACCTAGCCTACTCGCCAAAGCCAATAAGGCCTCAAAAGGCTCCTGCCCTGAAACAATCATGATTGATAACGCTAATTAAACAAATGGTTAGACAAATAAAAACGGCGATTTAGCATCGCCGTTTTTAACCTTAATGACAGCACTTAATATGGCAATCACATCTGATTAAGCTTGATCACCGCAAAGGTAGCGCCTTGGGCGTCAGCAATGACAGAAAATCGTCCCACATCAGGGATATCACTAGGCGGAATGCACACTTGCGCGCCTAAGCTTTGGGCTTTCTCAGCAAACGCATCGCAATCCGCCACCACAAAATAGAGCAACCAGTGGGGAGAAATATCGCCCCATTCAGGCATTATCGTCATCATGCCGCCGATGGATTGACCATCAAGCTGCCATTCTGAGTATTCAATGTCAGGCATGTCACTTGGTATGTTGGTCCAAGGGAAGATTTTGCAGTAAAAGGCTTCTTCAGTACGCGGCTCTTTGCAAGCCAGCTCAACCCAGCAAAGGGTATTGAGTTCACCCTGACGGCGAGCACCTATGTGGTTCTTCGCTTGCCATAAAGCAAAGCGTGCGCCTTCAGGATCGCTGACCTGCGCCATCACGCCCGCATCACCCACAATATGCGGCCCCATGTGCACTTGGCCGCCCGCCGCTTGAATCGCTGCAATGCTGGCATCGATATCATCGACGGCAAAGTAGATACGCCAGTGGCTGGGGATATGTGCTTCTGACTCAGGGATTTGATACATGGCGCCTAAGTCATCTCCCGCTAAATTAAATAGCGAAAAGTGACCTTCAGGGATGGGCATTTCAACCGAGTTCCAACCAAATAACGCTTGGTAAAATGCTGTTGCTCCCTGCCAATCATGGCTTGCAAGTTCAACCCAACATGCATGTCCTTGTGCGTACTGAGTCATTTTCATTATCGGCTCCTTTGTCTTAACAATCATTCGAGTTAAGCCTGAGTTTGTATTTCTGTCCAGTATTCAGGTTAAAAAGATCTGCAAGACAAAACTCAACCACTAAAGACAAAAAAGCCCTCACATAGAGGGCTTAAATCATCACAACAAATTAGGAATATTGCGGCAGTAAATTTGCCATCGCGAGCAGATGACATGCACCTGTGACTATGCCAAATAACACCACAAGAATAATCAGCGGTGTACCGCCTATCACTCTAAAACCTGTGCTATCGGGGAACAACTGCCGCGATTTATAAGCCATCAGCGCCGGGACAATTACCGCCCACACAGTTGCCGCTAATGCCGCAAAGCCAATCGCTACTAAGAAGCCATCGGGGAACAATAATCCTAAAATCGTCGGCGGCACAAAGGTCACTAACGCGGTTTTCATTCGGCCAGAGCGTGAATCATCAAAACCAAACAAATCGGCGAGATAATCGAACAGACCTAAGGTCACCCCTAAGAAAGATGAAGCCACGGCTAAGTTAGCAAACAGGGTCAACATACTGTTTAACCAGCTACTCGCCATCACCTCAGACAAAGCGCCCACCAACACACCCATATTGCCGCCTTGGGCAATAATGTCGATAAACTGGCTGCGGGGAATATTGCCCATAGTCGCCACTAACCAACAGGCATAAATCACCAGCGCGATAAAGGTGCCGACGAAAATCGCCTTGATAATGGTGGAGGAATCTTTGCCGTAATACTTCACTAAGCTGGGAACGTTACCATGGTAGCCGAAGCTGGCGAGACCAAAGGGCAGCGCCGCCCACAGATAAGGTGAAAAACGGTTATTACCATCGGGTTCGAGCAACTTAGTCACATCAATTTCGATCAATAAATTGCCGATCGCGAGGAAGAAGGTAATGATCATACCGCCGAGCATAATCGTGGTAATCCGATCCACGGCTTTAGTACTGATCAATACTATACTCGCCAATACTATGGCAAACACCAGCCCTGCCACGCTTTGCGGTAACTCAATTCCCATGCCCTGCAAGCTGTGATTCACAATCGAACCACCGCCGCTGATATAGGCATAAGTCAAAATATACAACACGAAAGCGATAGAAACGCCGTTCACTATCCGCCAAAACTGCCCAAGAGTTTGCTTGCTTAAGGTATCGAAGCTAGCACCGGGTTCGAAATGTAAATTGGTTTCGAGCAACAATAAGCCCGACATCAACATGCAAAACCAAATACCCAATAACATTAAAATCGAATAGCCAAACCACATACCTGCACCGACCACGGGCAGAGAAAACATTCCAGCACCTACGGTAGTGCCAGCAATAATCATGGCACCACCAAGCAAGGACTTACCTGCGGGCTTATGCTTAGCCGCATTCATATGATTTGCCATTAAACTGTGTGCTCCGCGGTGACACTCGCCACTATCGTTTGTCTCACTGACGGACGTAATAAGCTATTGGCCTGATCTCGTATGCGATTGATATTGGACTTATCTTCACTATCCGCCAGATATCCCAATTCTTTGAGCTTAACGCTCAAGGTGCCGTAAAGTTTTTTATCATAGAACTCAGGCGCGGTAATGCCATGTAAAGCCCCTAAACGCTGGGCGAGTAAATGGCTCTCAGACTCAAGTTCTGAGCGCTCCATTTTAGGTCTGTTCGCTAACAGATTGAAAATAATAGCGTAGCGTTGCAGAGTTTCACTCACTGAACTGGCTAACAACAATAATTGGCTTGAGTGCTCAGGCACGACAGTTAAGGTATCAGTCTCAACCACTAAATCTTGCCCAATCAGGAAATCCAGCACTTGCTCAACATAGGCTGGTAAGT
Source organism: Shewanella sp. DC2-4 (assembly GCF_013248875.1). NCBI lineage: Bacteria > Pseudomonadati > Pseudomonadota > Gammaproteobacteria > Alteromonadales > Shewanellaceae > Shewanella > Shewanella sp. DC2-4. The sequence goes on from NZ_JABRVR010000002.1 coordinate 4,694,244, forward strand.
CTTTAATTCCCATGAAGAGTTCGGCTTTTAGCAGTGGATAAAAATCGGCAACGATTGAAACCACTTGCTGGCGCAGGATCTGTTCATTATGGGTTAAACAACTCGCAATTAATGAAGGAACAATAAATAAGTGAATGATATTGTTACGATAGTAAGTCATAGACACAGCCTGACTCGCTTCAATAGACACTATTTCCCCTAAAGGATCGGCACTAACAACAAACTTGTTCAGCTCTAAACCTTGCTGCACTAAATGCTTACCATCACCTTCGGCAACAGATGTATAAGAAGTGTAAGGCACTTTTTTGAGTAGGGTCAGATACAAATCAAGCTGACGCTCCAGCAGACTACGTTCTAAGGCGTTTTGATCTGTCGCCAGTAAAACTAAGCTAGTCAAAGTCACAGAACTCGCGGCTGCGGCATCATTGATACGCGTCATCACCCGATTAGCCAGCACGTTTACCGCTGGCGTTAACCAACTTGGTTTCTGCTCGGGATCATCGGCCAACTCAGCACGCCAGTTTGGCGCACGCTCATTTAAGAAATTTTGCAGGGTAATAGGCTCGCCAAAATTCACATAACCTTGGCCAAAATTACCTAATTTGCGAATGGCACCGAACACCTGCCACACAGATTCTTTTTTCTTTTTCTTACCGCTTAACTCTTTATGGTAAGTCGCCACTTCCATCACATGGTCATAGCCTAAATACACAGGCACAAGTGTGACAGGACGTTCAATACCGCGCAGTACGCTGTTCATCGTCATGGCGATCATGCCAGTTTTCGGCGCCAACAGACGGCCAGTACGTGAACGGCCACCTTCGGAGAAGTATTCCACTGAATAACCTTTAGCAAACAGCTGATCTAAATACTCACGAAATACTGCGGTGTACAGCTTGTTACCATTAAAACTACGGCGGATGAAGAAGGCACCACCGCGACGGAACATAGGTCCCGCGGGCCAGAAATTGAGGTTAATGCCAGCAGCAATGTGCGGCGGAACCATGCCTTGATAATACAAAATATACGATAACAGTAGGTAATCCATGTGGCTACGATGGCAAGGCACATAAACAATTTCGTGGCCGTCGTGGTGCAGCTGGCGAACTTGCTCGGCACCTTTAATGTTGATCCCGCTGTAAAGCTTGTTCCACAGCCAAGTTAAGAAACGCTCAGCAATACGCACTAAACTATCTGAGTAATCGGCAGCGATTTCATCGAGATACTCAATAGCCGTCTCGCGCGCTTGGGTCTCAGAAATCTTTTTACTGGCGGCTTCTTCTTGAATCGCTTTGCGCAGCGACTCAGATTTGAGCAACGAATGAAACAGTGCTTGGCGGTTTGGCAGCACAGGCCCTGTCATTACCTTACGTTGACGACGGAAATGCACGCGCGCAACCCGTGCTAACTTATGGGCAATCCCCATGTCGGTGCCATGTTCGTCAGCCATGTAACGCAGGGATACGGCATTCGAAAACTGCACGAAGTTATGTCGACCTAAGAACAGAATCATCAAGCACTTGCGTAGCCAAGTCGGGTTTTCCCGCTCAAATACGGCCGCCTTCATAGTGTCGTCTTCTTTCCCTCGGCGTTCGACCCCAATACAAGCTCACGGGCACAAGTTGAATATCCAATTCAGGACGTTCCTTATGCACGGCTAACAAACGCATAAAGCATTCGAGGAAAGGCTCATTACCAGCACGTTCGCCAAACAGTGGCTTACGTCCTTGAAGACAGACAACCCGAGGCGCAATCACACCATTAGCCACTAGAGGCTCATAAGGGCTTGGTAAGCCTAACTTAGCCGTTATTTCGCTCAAAGCAGCGATGTCAGTGAGGGATTCTGTTTTCATCACATAAACAAGGGGTCTGGAAGCATCCAGATTCAGATCGGCAAAGGGATCCTGAGGCACCACAATAGTGTGCACTAAGTGTTTTTGGATCCAACGTAATGATTTCAACCAAAGAGAGTCGTGTTTAGGCATTATTCTTATGCAATTAAGTGCGTTTACTAGCCCGATAGAATACCAGACTATGGGCAATATTCGCTAATTCTCTCCAACATAGCTAAAAAGTGGTTAATACTTGCGCTGCAAATAATACTGTATATACTAACAGTAACTGTATAGAAAAACAGGAAACACCATGAGACCTTTGACGCCACGCCAAGCTGAAATTTTAGAGCTAATTAAACGAAATATTGCCGATACTGGCATGCCACCCACTCGGGCAGAAATCGCAACCCGTTTAGGTTTTAAGAGCGCCAATGCGGCTGAAGAACACCTTAAAGCGTTGGCGAAAAAGGGCTGCATTGAGATCATGCCTGGCACATCTCGGGGCATTCGTCTGCCTGCGGAAATCGAAGATTTGACTGAAACAGGTTTACCGCTCATCGGCCAAGTGGCCGCAGGTGAACCTATCCTCGCCCAAGAACATGTTGAACAGTACTACCAAGTCGACCCAAGCATGTTCCATCCCGCCGCCGATTTTTTACTGCGAGTAAAAGGCGACAGCATGAAAAATATCGGCATTCTCGAAGGTGATTTACTGGCAGTTCATAAAGTAGAACAAGCTAGAAATGGTCAAGTGGTTGTCGCTAGAGTCGATGACGATGTCACTGTTAAACGTTTCGAAAAAAAAGGTAATGTGGTCTATCTACATGCCGAAAATGAAGATTACTCCCCGATTAAAGTGGATTTAGGCTTCCAAAGTTTAACAATTGAAGGACTCGCCGTCGGTGTGATCCGTAATGGAGATTGGCTATGAATAAACTACTTGGCAATGCCCCCCGCCATCCGGGCTTGTGGCTCGATGAAGTCCGTGATGCCGACTATGACTGGCACCATGCGCCTATCGCCTGCATGCCAACTAAGACTCAAGGTCGCCAAGAATTAATTCATCTGAGTGCACAACTCGCTCAGTTAAGCCAACAGGGCCGTTGGTTAGTGCTCATCAACCCACCAAGTATTGGCTACAAGCAAACGCTCGCTAACGCGGGTGTGCGTATGGATAGAGTTTTGCTGGTACATGCTAAAGATGAAGTCGAAACCCTGTGGGCGATGGAAAAAGCCCTGACAAGTGGTACGTCCAGTGCAGTCATTACTTGGACTCAATCATTAGATGCGCGGGATAATCGACGCCTACAAATCGTGGCTAAAAGTGCCAGAGCTATGGGCATAGTGCTTGAAGACGTAAACAGTCACTTACATGCAGACGTACGTATTGAGCAAGGCAATCTCTTCGGCCAGCAATCTTTTTTTAGCGCTGTACACTAAATATTCATTTAATTTTTTACCTTGAAAGCCGCCTCACCTATGAATGTGAGGCTTTTTTTTGGCAATTTTTCAGATAATTAGATAAATAAGTGATCTTGATCAATATTTAAACAGCAAGTATGGTTGATTAAGTCGGTGATGATATATCACCCACCGTGGTCAATGAATCGAGTATTTATCGAACTCGAAGCGCCACTAAAAATAGAGAACAGATTTATTTCAGCAGTATGTGCCAGCGTGGCTAATTACCAGCAGTAACAATACTTGATTAAAAGTAACAGCCGCCAACGCACGTTGAAGTCAAAAAAGCTTTTTTGGGAACTGAAGAGTTTGCATAGAGTTGAGACTTACTGTGTTGCTCTTCTTTGTAGTTGCTATTCGCAATTGGCAGAGGAGAAGTCTTGTGAAGCAATTGTTGTATTGTTTACTCGTGGTGCTTTTCGCACCACCGTTGACCGCCGCAGACATGCGGTTCAACATGACCCCTGGCGTGACCGAGATCAGTGGCAAGGTTTATCACTTGCACATGACCATCTTGTATATCTGCTGCGCAATAGGCCTAGTGGTCTTTGGCGTCATGATTTACGCCATGATCAACCACAGAAAATCCAAAGGCGCTGTCGCGTCCCACTTTCACGAAAGCACTAAAGTTGAAATCGCTTGGACGATTCTGCCATTTATCATTTTGATCTTAATGGCGATTCCAGCGACAAAAACTTTAATCGCAATGGAAGATCCCAGCAACGCCGATCTCACCGTAAAAGTCACGGGTTCCCAATGGAAATGGCATTACAGCTATTTCGATCAAGATATTGATTTTTATAGCATACTGACAACACCCAGAGCACAAATCGAAGGCACCGAAACCAAGGGTGAAAACTATCTATTGGAAGTCGATAAACCGCTCGTTCTACCGATAAACCGCAAAATCCGCTTTCTGATGACTTCAGAGGATGTCATCCATTCTTGGTGGGTGCCCGCCTTTGCAATTAAGAAAGATGCCAATCCAGGATTTATCAATGAGGCCTGGACTCGCATCGACAAACCCGGCATTTACCGTGGTCAATGCGCCGAGCTCTGCGGTAAAGACCATGGTTTTATGCCTATCGTAGTACAAGCGTTACCCGAAGCCGAGTTTGAGGCTTGGGTCACAGAGCAGAAACAAGCCGCAGGTGCTGCGGCTGAAGCCGCTCAAGCCGCTTTATCACAAACCCTAAGTAAAGAAGAGTTGATGACTCAAGGTGAACAAGTTTACCTCGGGCACTGCGCAGCCTGCCACCAGCCCAATGGCGAAGGGTTGCAAGGCGTATTTCCGCACCTTAAAGGTAGCCCGATTGCAACGGGACCACTCAGCGGTCACCTTGAAATTGTGCTCAACGGTAAAACGGGTACTGCCATGCAAGCGTTTAGTAAGCAATTGACCGCACAAGAAATCGCGGCAGTGACTACCTACGAGCGTAATGCTTGGGGCAATAATACTGGCGATGCAGTGCAAGCCAAAGACGTCAACGAGTACATGAACGGCAATTCTGCACAAACATCCGCCGCGGTACCAAGCAGTATAACCCCGACACCCGCGCCTGCAACAGACGTCTCAGCTGCAGTCGATCCCGCAAGCCTCCCCACACTCAGCCATGACGCCCTCATGGCCGAAGGTGAAACTGTCTACGCGACCTTCTGTGCTGCCTGCCATCAAGTGACAGGTGCAGGAATACCACCCGCCTTCCCCGCGCTAGTGGGTAGCGCTATCGCCATTGGACCAGTCGCCAATCACATCGATATTGTGATGCACGGTAAAACAGGCACGGCTATGCAGGCATTTGGCAAACAGCTTAGCCCACAACAACTTGCAGCAGTCATTACCTATGAACGCAATGCTTGGGGCAACAATACCGGCGATACAGTGCAACCTGCTGATATCGCAAGTCATGGACAGTAGGGGATAATGATGAGCACAACGACTCAAGATCAAACCGCAGCCCATGATGACCATCATCATGGTGCGCCAAAGGGCATCATGCGCTGGCTGCTAACCACCAACCATAAAGACATAGGTACTTTGTATTTATGGTTCAGCTTCATTATGTTCTTAACCGGTGGCGCTATGGCCATGGTGATCCGCGCTGAACTCTTTCAACCTGGATTACAATTGGTCGAGCCCAACTTTTTCAACCAAATGACAACTGTTCATGGGCTGATCATGGTATTCGGTGCGGTAATGCCAGCCTTTACAGGGCTCGCTAACTGGCTGATCCCTATGATGATAGGGGCGCCCGATATGGCGCTGCCACGGATGAATAACTGGAGTTTTTGGATACTCCCCTTCGCCTTCACTATCCTTCTCAGTTCGCTATTTATGGAAGGTGGCGGACCTAACTTTGGTTGGACCTTCTACGCACCACTATCAACAACTTATAGTCCAGATAGCACGGCGCTCTTTGTATTTTCTATTCACATCATGGGGATAAGTTCGATCATGGGCGCAATCAACGTGATTGTGACCATAGTGAATTTACGCGCGCCAGGCATGACATGGATGAAGTTACCATTGTTTGTGTGGACTTGGCTTATCACGGCATTCCTACTGATCGCGGTTATGCCCGTACTCGCTGGCGCAGTGACTATGGTGCTGACAGATAAGTTTTTCGGCACGAGTTTCTTCGATGCGGCTGGCGGCGGCGATCCTGTGATGTTCCAGCATATTTTCTGGTTCTTCGGCCACCCTGAAGTCTACATCATGATCTTGCCGTCCTTTGGCATCATCTCTGCCATAGTCCCAGCCTTCAGTCGTAAACCCTTATTTGGCTATGCATCCATGGTTTATGCTACGGCTAGTATTGCAATTCTGTCGTTCCTCGTGTGGGCGCACCATATGTTCACCACAGGTATGCCTGTGTTTGCCGAGCTGTTCTTCATGTATTGCACTATGTTGATTGCAGTGCCAACTGGAGTGAAAGTGTTTAACTGGGTTGCCACTATGTGGCGCGGCTCACTCAGTTTCGAAACGCCCATGCTGTTTGCTGTAGCCTTTATCATACTCTTCACTATTGGCGGTTTTTCGGGATTAATGCTCGCCATTACACCCGCCGACTTCCAGTACCACGATACTTATTTTGTTGTGGCACATTTCCATTATGTGCTCGTGACTGGTGCGATTTTCTCCATCATGGCAGCGGCCTATTACTGGCTACCTAAGTGGACGGGACACATGTACAACGAACGACTGGGACAATGGCATTTCTGGTGCTCGGTGATTTCAGTCAATGTGCTATTTTTCCCGATGCATTTCCTTGGGCTGGCAGGAATGCCAAGGCGTATCCCTGACTACTCGATTCAATTTGCCGATGTTAATCAAATCGTCTCGATTGGTGGGTTCGCCTTCGGCTTATCGCAATTGATTTTCTTAGTATTAGTAATTAAGTGCATCCGTGGCGGCGAAAAAGCCCCCGCTAAACCTTGGGAAGGTTCCGAGGGTTTAGAGTGGACATTGCCAAGCCCTGCACCTTACCACTCCTTCACGACACCACCTGAGGTGAAATGAAATGGCAACCCAACACCAGCAAGATAAACCTAAGTCAAATCGTAAACTTATCAGCATGTTAGTTATCGGCTGTATTGGAATGTTTGGCTTTGGATTCGCGCTGGTGCCGCTCTACGATGTGTTGTGCGAGCAACTCGGTATCAATGGAAAACCCTCCAATACCGCGAGTAGTTATCAAGCAATCACAGTAGATACAAGCCGAATAGTGACTGTAGAATTTATTTCTCAGGTACAAACAGGCATGCCATGGACATTTGCGCCACAAACCAAACGGCTCGAAGTTCACCCTGGCGAGCTAATCCATACGGCATTTTTGGCGCGCAATATGTCCGCTAAAGCAACTATTGGCCAAGCGATACCTTCAGTTTCGCCCGGCCAAGGTGCCGCTTATTTTAATAAAACAGAATGCTTTTGCTTTAATCAACAACCCTTAGCGGCGGACACTAGCGCTGAGCTGCCGCTCATTTTCTATGTGGATCCTCAGTTACCTGAGTCTATCCACACTCTGACCCTCTCTTACACTCTCTACGACATTACCGACAAGCAGTTAGCGTCTGCCATAGAGCAAGGAGCTGCAAAATGACAACGAAACATCAGACTTACTACGTTCCATCCCAAAGTGTCTGGCCTATTGTAGGTGCCATTGGCTTGTTCTTAATCGCCTCTGGTGCAGGCCTTTTCGTGCAACAGTTGAAATCAGGTGCATCTGGTGGCGGTTATGTGCTGCTGGTTGGGATCGCTGTGATCCTATTCATGCTGGTGGGTTGGTTTAGAACCGTGATCCAAGAGTCGATGGCAGGGCTCTATTCTAGCCAAATGGATCGATCGTTTCGCCAAGGTATGAGCTGGTTTATTTTTTCGGAAGTCATGTTTTTCGGGGCTTTTTTCGGGGCACTATTTTATGCCCGCATGTTCGCAGTGCCTTGGCTCGGTGGCGCATCGAATAATGCCATGACCCACGAAGTGCTCTGGCCTCAGTTTGAAGCTATTTGGCCGCTAATTACTACGCCAGATGGCACTAAAACCCAAGCTATGCCATGGACTGGACTGCCATTAATCAACACTATCGTACTGCTAACCTCCTCAGTTACCTTACATTTCGCCCATGTCAGCCTAGAAAAAGGTAAACGTTCTGCCATTACTCTCTGGCTTGGTATCACCATACTCTTAGGGATGGGGTTCCTTGCCTTGCAGGCTGAAGAGTATATCCACGCCTATCAGGAGATGGGACTCACCTTAACCTCGGGGATTTATGGCAACACCTTCTTCCTGTTAACTGGCTTTCACGGCATGCATGTCACACTGGGGACGCTCTTTTTATTCGTGTTGTTTTTCAGAGTGTTGAAGGGGCACTTTAGCGCAGATAAACATTTTGCGTTCCAAGCGGGGAGTTGGTATTGGCACTTTGTGGATGTGGTCTGGCTGTGTTTGTTTATTTTCGTTTACGTTCTCTAGTGCTTTAGTAAGGCGTGGGATTGGGGCTAATTAACCCAGTCCCTAAGGCCACCAGCAATAACAAGATAACGAGCACGGAGAAAATCACTCGCCGCCCAAGATAACGGCTCATAGGCACTTTTTCATCACCTTTCACCAGAATAAACAAGGCGCGACCTAGATTAAAAATGATGAATAGCAACAGCAGAACTAAGACCAACTTAAAAATGAACAGGCTATTCATACAATATCCTCATGTTCTGCTGAATAAATTAACGGTTTTTCTACTGATATTGACTGTGGCTGTATTAACTATATTGGTCAAGTTGGGTTTATGGCAGTTAGCCCGTGGTGAAGATAAAACGACGCTTTTAGCCCAGATGGAAGCAAGGCAAGCTTTGCTGCCATTAAATTTTGAGCAGCTCCAACTCAAGGTCGGCAAAGAAGGTGTGACTGGTTATCGACTGCAAGTACGCGCCACTCCCGCAAGCTCACAAATCTGGCTGCTGGATAATCAAATCTATCAAGGTCAAGTGGGCTATTTAGCCTTCCAACCATTGCAAGTAGAAGTTGAAAAACCTTGGTTGCTGGTCGAGTTAGGCTTTGTTGCCTCAGGCTCCCATCGGGATGAGTTACCCCACATCACTCCCCTAAGCGGGGCATTAAATATCGAAGGCAGGCTTTATCAAAAGCAAATCAATCCCTTGAGCCAAGCTTTAATGGCAGAAACAGGGACAAGTATTCGCTTTCAAAATTTAAATATGCCCGAAATGGCTAAGGTATTAGGGCACCCAGTGTTACCTGTCGTGTTGCAACCAGAGCAATTACCTTCCCTCACATTGCCCCATCCTTGGCAACCTTTCCCACTGTCGGCACAAAAACATTGGGGCTATGCGTTGCAGTGGTTTTCGATGGCAGCCGTATTTGCAGGGCTAATGCTGTGGCAAGGGATTAAATATGTAAAACGCCATAGCGCCCAAACAGTCGCAAACTCAAGGAGCAAATAGGGAAATTCGTACCATACTTAGCAAGACACCAATAAAACTAAATAAATATAAAACAATAAATTAGGGATAATTTGAATGAGAGGAGCAAGCATGAACTCCCAGAACAAATCTAAACACAAAGCATTAGGGCTATTACTGCTGGCGTTTATTGCACCCGTAATGATTGCTAAGCTAGTGCTGAGCCTCAATTTATACCATGGCGGTGCCACCAATCATGGCGAGCTGATCAGTCCCGAAACCAGCTATGCCAGCCTTGGGGTTGAAAATTCTAATCCCAAAGAATGGCAGCTACTGTATTTATTGCCCGCCAAATGCAACGATGCTTGCCGTGAACGCCTGTATATTTTGCGCCAAAGCCACACAGCGCTAGGGCCAGATCAGGCGCGAGTAGAACCGCTCATCCTCACTCATCCCGACAGCGATATTAACGCCTTAAGCACCTTTAACTTCAATACTCGTCCCGCCAATGCAGGCTTAAGCAAATGGTTAGATGAACAGCAGCTAATCATAGTCGATCCCTTAGGCAGCTTAGTCCTGCGCTACCCTCAAGTGCAGGGCAAAGAAGCACATTTAGCTCAAGGCAAGGCGCTGATTGCGGATCTGCGTAAGTTGTTAAAACTGTCGAGGGTAGATTGATGCAACTAACTTGGATCCTACGCTTAACCTTAGTCTTTACCCTATTGGTGATTTTAATGGGCGCTTATACTCGCCTATCGGATGCAGGGCTCGGCTGCCCCGATTGGCCAGGCTGCTACGGCCATATTAAAGTGCCCACCCAAGACCATGAAATCGCCCATGCGCAAACTATATTCCCAGATCACGATATCAATCCAGAGAAAGCTTGGCTGGAAATGATCCACAGATATATCGCAGGCGGGCTTGGCTTACTGGTGTTGTTCATCTTAATTTTGTGCTTAAAAACACCGGAAGCACCCAAAAAGTTGCCGATCATCATAGTGCTGCTGATCCTCTTTCAAGGAGCGCTAGGCATGTGGACTGTGACTATGAAACTCATGCCAATAATTGTGATGTCGCATCTTATTGGTGGCTTTAGCCTAATCTCACTGCTGTTACTCCTTTACCTGCGAACCCGACCTCGGCGTATATTTAATAGCGAAACCCATACTCGACATCTCGCACCGTTAGCATTGGTGAGCCTATTCGTCCTTGTGGGTCAGATTATGTTGGGCGCTTGGACATCATCGAATTATGCGGCGCTCGCCTGCACCTCTTTACCTATCTGTGAAGGAAATTGGGTAGATAACTTAGCAATAGCCGAGGCATTTTCACCGTTCCAAGGCCAACACCCTAGCTTCGAATTTGGGGTGCTCGATTACCCTGCACGAATGACTATCCACGTAGCCCACAGAATTGGCGCTATCGTCACTGCCAGCTTGTTACTCGTGCTCGCCTACCGATTATTTGTGGGCGCTACGGGACTTAAGGCTTTAAGCCTTTTATTAGTGGGGCTAGTCATACTACAAGTGAGCTTAGGTATTTCTAACGTAGTGATGCATTTACCACTCGGTATTGCCGTGTCTCACAACGGTGGTGCGGCACTACTGCTACTGACCTTAGTCACAATCAACTATTTTTTATGGCGCAAAGCATAAGCGAGGGATCCAAGATGGCAAAACCACTCTCAATCACCAGTAGCCTGCCCACTTTCAGCGTAACATGGCGCGCCTATTTTGAAATGACCAAACCTAAAGTAGTCGCACTGATGCTGCTCACTGTCTTAGTCGGCATGTGTCTTGCTGTGCCCCATGCGGTCCCCGTTCAACCTTTAATCGCCGGTATGCTGGGTATTGCTATGATGGCGGGTTCAGCGGCGGCGCTCAATCATCTGATCGATCGCCGTATTGATGGCTTAATGGCGCGCACCTACAATCGCCCATTGCCTAAGGGACGCATTTCGGCCACCCGCGCGTTAATTTTCGCCGCTAGCTTAGGTAGTTTTGGCTTTATCGTCTTATATTCCTTAGTCAATCCACTCACAGCTTGGCTGACCTTTGCCAGCCTGATTGGCTATGCCTTGGTTTATACTGCCTATTTGAAACGCGCAACATCACAAAATATTGTGATCGGCGGCCTTGCGGGAGCCATGCCACCCCTGCTGGGATGGACGGCAGTGACGAACGAATTTCACGGCCATGCGTTATTGCTAGTGATCATCATTTTTACGTGGACGCCGCCACATTTTTGGGCACTGGCCATTCACAGACGCGCCGAATATGCCAAAGTAGATATTCCCATGCTACCAGTCACCCACGGTGTCGAATTTACGAAAACCTGCATCTTGCTCTACACAGTATTGCTGGCGATTGCTTGCCTGTTACCTGTGCTGGTTGGTATGTGTGGGCCAGTGTATTTCGTCAGCTCGAGTTTACTCAGTACGGGATTTATCTATAAAGCATGGCAACTTAAATATCGGGATCATGATGGCTTGGCGATGCAAGTGTTCCGCTTCTCTATCTACCATTTAATGTTGTTATTTATGGCATTACTGCTAGACCACTATTTGTGGAACTAGTGTATGGAACGAGTTTGTCGCGCTAACCTGTATTTATGGAGCGAATAATGCAGAAAAGAATTTTAGTCATCGCCATTTTGTTGTTCGGTCTTGGCGGCCTATTTGCGGTGAAATTTAATCCCCCAAAACCTATCGAGTTAGAGAGCGGTTTTCTGTTTCCACTGGCCTATGAATTAGCGCCCTTTGAATTGGTTGAGCAACACAAGCAAGCTTTTACCAATGCCAGTTTGCAGGGAAAATGGAGCTTATTTTTTATCGGTTTTACCTTTTGTCCCGACATTTGCCCTACGACCTTAAATAAACTTGCGGCGGCTTATCCTGATCTAAACAAAATAGCGCCATTGCAGGTGGTGTTTTTATCCGTCGACCCCAAACGGGACACACCGGATAAACTCCTGACCTATGTGAATTTTTTCAATCCAGAGTTTAAAGCTGTAACGGGTGAACAAACGCAGATATTTCCCCTCACCCGCAGCTTAGGACTCACTTATGCCATGGTGGGTGAAGGAGAGAATTACCAAGTCGACCATAGTGCGGGTTATGTATTGGTGTCGCCGCAGGGAACGCGAGTTGCGGTATTTAAACCTACGGCAGCGTTAGGCAAACCGCCGCAGGTATTAAATGATAAATTAATTAGCGATTTTGAAAAAATAGTGGCGCAATACAAACCTAGCCGTTGATCACTCTTTAACCCAAGAGCCATCGTCCTTTGGCCTCACCCAAGGCTGAGAAAACCAATAGTAGCCATTGCGCGCCTTACTCGGCGCTGTGCAGTTATAACGCGATCGCCCCGCAGGCAAGGCTAAATCCGCTTGAACACTAAACTCGTTTTCATTGAGCCAAGTCGGCTGTTTTGAGCCTTGACCTTGGATGTAACACATCACTTGCTTAGCAGAGATATCACTCATATCGAGGGTCACTTTAAGCTCTGGACGCCAATGACCACCCTTTAACTCAGGATCACTTGGGGTTTGTGCAATCACAGGCATATTTAAGCTGTATAACTTTGCCTTAAGGCTTTTTAGGTCAGCATATTGTCCAGCAACGGGGAAACGCGGCAGGGCCGTTAATGGCGAATAGGGCCCGGCGGCACCGGACTGTTGCCCAAAAGCGACAAAGCCGTTCTCAGTTAACATATCCTGCAACGCTTGATTGTACTCACCGTAGGGATACGCCAGCATTTTAAAATTGTGCCCAGTGGCATCTGCAATCGCTTTTTCTGTATCTAAGATATTAGCTTTTATCCGCGCTAACCACTGCGCCTGTGATTCGTTTTCTAAGGAGCGGATCAAATGTTCGTGCGCCCAACTGTGATTAGCAATATCGGCGCCTTCCTTGGATAGTGTGATGAGTTCATCCCAAGTCATCATCTCGGTAAACTTTTGTTTAATCGGCTCAATTGCCACAAACAAGGTGTAGGGGAATCCAAATTCCTTTAGGATAGGATGCGCCGTAGTCGCTATACTGCGATAACCATCATCGAAGGTAATTGCGATTGTTTTAGCGGGTAAATCTTGTTTTTGCTTGATCGCTTCAACCACTTTAGAAAGCGGGATCACCTTAAAGCCGTCATCGACGAGAAACTGCATTTGCTCACGAAATTGCGCGGGCGTAACGCTGGTTGCCGCCGGAGTGGTTTCTGACACATGGTGATATTGCAGAATGACCACGGCATGGGCAGAAAACGTCATTAGCCCTATGAGTGCCAACAGCACACGTTTAACCATAATGTGAACACCTCTGAAATTAATGAATACTGCTAAATCAACTTGGCTCGACCTCATGCTCAACGGCGCGAAAAATCGCCAGTTACTAGCGCTCGCCCTGCCGATGATACTCTCCAATATCACTATCCCGCTTTTGGGCTTAGTCGATACGGCTGTTATAGGCCATCTGAGTGAGGCCTATTATTTAGGTGGAGTCGCTGTCGGGTCAACGATTATCACATTAATCATTTGGTTATTGGGATTTTTGCGTATGGCGACGACAGGTTTAGTCGCGCAAGCCTTTGGTGCTGACGATCTTCACGCCCAGCACAAACTCTTAGTCCAAGGCGCTATGCTAGCAATGTTATTGGGCGCAGGCGTTATCGCACTGCAAGTCCCGATATTGAATTTAGCGTTAGGATTATCCGAAGCGAGTAGCGAGGTCGAACGTTATTGCCGCGAGTATTTTCAGGTACGGATTTGGTCAACGCCCTTCGCCCTGCTCAATTTAGTGATGTTAGGTTGGCTCTTAGGGCGACAACAACCTAAAGCCGCCATGTGGCAGCTGATTTTAGCGAACCTTGCCAATATTATTCTCGATGTGGTGTTTGTCCTCGGCTTGGGCTGGGGAGTTAAGGGCGCTGCCCTCGCCTCAGTATTTGCCGATATCACCGCTTTCTCAGTCGCACTCACTATGGTGTTACAACAACTCAAGCGCGCACCCGAGTTTCACTTATCTCAGCTATTTCCCCATGTCACCTTAACGGGTTATGGCAAATTACTGAGGCTCAACACAGATATTTTTGTCCGCAGTCTCTGTTTGCAGGCAGCTTTTGCCTTTATGACATTCCATGGTGCAGGTCTAGGTGATAATACCGTTGCGGCCAATGCCGTGTTATTGAATTTACTGCTATTAATCTCCTATGCACTCGATGGCATTGCCTATTATGCCGAGGCAGAAGTCGGTCGAGCCTATGGGCAAAAACAGGCAGAACAATTAAGGGAAGCTGTGATCTTAGCTTGGTGCTGGTCGGCCATAACGGCACTAGGATTCTGCGCTGTATTTAGTCTTTTTGGCAGTAATATTATCGCGTTATTGACCAGCATTAATGAGGTCAGAGCCACTGCGCAAACCTATCTTATCTGGCTAATATTCTTGCCTTTATGGTCCTTTAGCTCGTATTTATTCGATGGTGTTTACATAGGTGCCGCTAAAGGAAAAGTGATGCGCAATAGCATGATACTCGCCACCTTTGGCGCGTTTTTCCCAACATGGTATTTACTGCAGCTGCTATTACTACCAGAGCAAGGCAACCATGCCCTCTGGGCCGCGATGAGTGTCTTTATGATCGTCAGAAGCCTAACGCTCGCGGGGCATTATTATTTCAGTCAGGCCTTTTTACATAAATAAATCTGTAAAGACAGTAGTTTACTAATCTCAAAATCATTATTATGTTGATTTTACAATTGTAACAAAGATGTGAATCGATAATGAAAAGGATTTTACCGCTGCTATTGCTGTGGCTATGTAACTATACGGTTGCCAACACTGCGCCACAATTACCCGTTGAAGCCTTTGCAAGCATCCCAGATGTTAGCTCTGTGCAGCTCTCGCCTAATGGCAAAAAAATCGCTTCTGTTGTACGGGTCGATCAAGCCAAACTCAAAGGTACTGTCGTTAGTATCCAAGATATAGAAACAGGCGAAAAAAGCATTCCGCTACACACAGATAACCAAAAATTTGTCAGCCTGTCTCTGCAGTGGGCAAACGATAATATCTTACTGATTAGTGCTAAGTTTCCGGCTAACCGTTACGGTACACCTACAACCGAAACCCGCCTTGTTAAGTATGATTTGACCACGAAAAAGACCTCGAGTGTCCTTCCGCGCAGCGTCTTAGACCGTCTTAATTGGATCCCGCAACATCAGGGGCAAATTATCGATCTTATGCCAGATGATCCCGATAATATTTTACTGTCATTAGACGGAATGGGCGAAAACGTAGGCGAAGACAGCGTTCTGAAAGTCAATTTAGCGCAGGGGAAATCCAGTTACACCCAAAATGCTAAAAAGAAGATCATCAGTTGGATTACCGACAGGCAGCACAAAGTCCGAATTTCTATCTACAACGATGATACTGAGTACCGTATTTATGAACAGGCCGAGTAAAAGAGTGATTCACGCTTGCTTTGGACCTTTAAAGCTTTTTCTGAGGACACTGTTTGGCCATTAGGTTTTGATGCAGACCCTAATATCCTCTACGTTCGCGCCTATCACCAAGGTTTCGAAGCCATTTTTAAAGTGAACCTGACCGACCCTAATCTTACAAAAGAGTTGGTTTACGCCAATGAAGCAACTGACGTCGAAGGGGATTTACTCTACTCGCAATTAAAGAAAAAAGTCATTGGTATCAGTGAAGGCGACGGCGAGGAATACACCTTCTGGGAAACAGAATATGTCGGACTACAAAATGGTCTTAAGGCTGTATTACCCGATGCTCACAACTATATTACTCAATTCAGTGCAAATGAACGCCGCTACATAGTGTATTCCACCAGCTCGACCGAGCCTGGCACTTATTATTTCGGCGATAGGGACGAAAAAACGTTATATCCCATCGCGAACAGATACGGCAAGCTCAATAGTGAGCTACTCGCCAACACCCAACATCTAACTTACGAAGCAAGGGATAAGCTCAAAATCGATGCTTACCTAACAGTACCAAAGGGACTCGAAGCTAAACAGCTACCGACGATTATTTTCCCCCATGGCGGCCCGATCAGTTACGACAGTAACGGCTTTGACTACTGGGCACAGTTTTTCGCTAATCGGGGTTATGCGGTATTTCGAATGAATTTCAGGGGGTCGGCAGGTTACGGCTATGAGTTTATGAAGGCTGGCCTAAAAAGCTGGGGACTCGAAATGCAAAACGATGTTGAAGACGGGACTCGTTACCTAATTGCTCAAGGGATTAGCGATCCCAAACGCATTTGTATTGCCGGTGCGAGTTATGGTGGTTACGCGGCCTTAATGGGGGCAGCTATGACTCCCGATCTTTACCGTTGCGCCATCAGTGTGGCTGGTGTGACCGATGTGGCCTACCTAGTAAAATCAAGCCGCAGACATACCAACTATGAAGTGGTTAAAGAGCAAATAGGAGATGATCTCGATGCCCTCTATGAGCGCTCACCTATCAGTAAAGCAGATAAAATTAACATCCCAGTATTACTGCTACATGGCGATAAGGACAGAGTCGTTAAGGTTCAACATAGCCGAGAAATGTATGACGAGCTCAAATCACTGAATAAACCAGTGGAGTATATTGAGTTGGAAAATGGTGATCATTACCTGAGCAATAACGACAACAGACTCGCGACGTTTAAAGCCTTAGATAAGTTCTTAGCTGACAATCTTAACCCTAAGTTATAACTTAACAACAGCACTTAAAGCGGAAGCCAAATATAAAAAACGCGACTCTAAGGTCGCGTTTTTCATTCCGCTTAACAAACAAGATTAAGCGTAAGAATGTTCACCATGTTGGTGATCTGTCACGTCACGTACGCCAGTCAACTCACCTGGGAACATGTCTAACAATTGTTTTTCGATACCATCCTTTAGGGTGATATCAACTTGAGAACAACCGTTACAACCACCGCCGAACTGCAGTACGGCTACACCTTCTTTGGTGATTTCAACCAGCATGATATTACCACCATGGCCGGCTAACTGAGGGTTGATTTCAGATTGGATCACGTATTCGATACGCTCGACTAAAGGTGCATCACCAGACACTTTACGCATTTTTGCGTTAGGTGCTTTGAGCGTGAGTTGTGAACCTAATTGGTCAGTCACAAAATCGATAGTGGCATCTTCAAGGAAAGGTGCACTCTTCTCATCGACCATAGCATTGAAGCCAGTGAACTCGATTTCAATATCATCACTTTCCACTGCATCCGGTGGACAATAAGACACACCACACTCGGCTTGCGAGGTACCAGGACTGATCACAAATACGCGAATATGAGTGCCTTCAGGTTGATCTGCTAACAACTTAACAAAATGGGCTTGAGCCGCATCGGAAATGGTAATCATGAAAACCTGCTCCGTCAGGGGATACCTGAGTGTTTTAGTAAGAATTAGCCGTATGATACTCCGACTCACCTTCGCTTTGTAGTCCTTTGGATAGCAAGTTTATGGATTTTTGCCATAGCGATCACGATTTATTCATCATAAACAAGCTTTAAACGAATGTGTTGTACGCGAGTGAACACCATCATTTACAAACAAAAGCGACCCAATTGGGTCGCTTTAAGCCAGACATAAAATACAAACTATTTAGCCGCTTCTTGTCCCGCGATACGACCAAAGACAATGATATCAGTGTAAGCATTTCCACCGAGTCGATTGGTTCCATGGGTTAAACCAGTCACTTCACCCGCAGCAAACAATCCCGGAATCACCTTTCCTTGTTCATCAAGTACACGAGTACGTGTATCAACCGCTAGTCCACCCATAGTATGGTGCACAGAAGGTGTCGCTTTTAAAATCCAATAAGGTCCTTTACTTAAATCGACTAATCCTGAGCGATGATTAAAGGCTTCATCCTTTCCTGTTGCGGCATAACGATTAACGTCTTTAATCGTTAATAACAGCTTATCTTCAGGAATATTAAAGACTTTAGCGGCTTCTTCTAGGGTGTCGACCTTATACATTAGCCCGTCTTTTGTGAATTCCTTCAGTTCACCTTGATGCATTTCAACAGTATGGGCAACATCTTCAATAGCTTGGTTCCAGAGCACATAAGTATAACGGCCTGGTTGGGCTAGAATGGCCTGTGAAATCACATCTCGGCGTTCCAATTCTTCAACAAAGCGCTCACCCTTCTGGTTGATTAACACTGCACCAAAGAAGCGAGAGTCTGCAATCAAGGCAATCGCGCCCGAGGTTGGGCTACAAATGGGATATGACTGGATATATCCCATATTTTTAGCTGCTGCATGTATTTTTTCTGCCATCACAATACCGTCACCAGTACCACCTGAATGACCAGTGCTGCCATATCGTTCATCTAACTCTGGGTTATATTTTTTACGCATTTCCATGTTAGACGAGAAGCCACCCGTGGCAATCACAACACCACGTTTTGCATAGTATGTTACCGTTTTGCCATTATGAGTCGCTTCTACACCCACAATTCGGCCCGTTTGATCTTGAATTAACTTTTCAGCCTTAGTATTGGTATGAATTGGTAAGCCAACTTCTTCAGCTTTAATAGAAAACTTGCTGATCACCTCTGCTCCGGTATGACCTTTAGGGATTAGCGCTCGTTTCACGCTGTGTCCACCAAACTGAAATAATTGATCTGGGTAAAATTCTACTTTGACGTAATCCCTTAACCACTCAGCTGCATCAACCGCATTATCGACCATGGTCTTAACCATTTCAGGGTCACCTTTGAAATCGCCGCCTTTTAGCGTGTCGCTAATAAACAGGTCTTTGCTATCGGTAACACCCATATTTTTTTGTACCCAACTACCGGCCACATTCATCTCAGCACCCGAGATCAATGAGTTACCACCAATAATAGGCATCTTTTCAATAATAACGGCGGAGCGGCCTGCGGCCATAGCCTCTAAACCAGCACTGAAACCTGCACCACCCGAGCCAATAATCACCACATCATAGGTATATTCTGCTGGCGTTAATGCTTCATTTTTTTTAGCTGAAGCGACAGCAACTAACGTAACACCTGCGGCTTCAATACTTTTACCCACGGCTTCTTTAAGCGCTTTAGACGTTACGGTTGCGCCTGCAATACCGTCAACCTCGATAGAGTTATTATCAATAATCGCCTGTTTAACATCTTTAAATACGGCACCAGCAAGGACCTTATTTTCCTTTTGCTTTAGTACATCAATCGCCACAATGTGTCCGTCTTTGAATGTGGTTTCGACCTGCACTTCGCCATGCTTACCCTGGGCAGTACCTTGACTTTTTACTATTTGATGTGTGACTTGGCAACCTGTAATGACAATTGCCGTACTCACTCCGACACTTAAAATATTTTTTTTTGATAACATCATTTTTTCCACCTATGAATAAATATATTCATGACTTAAAAGCAAGCAACAGAAAGCGATTAAAGCGCTCCGCTAACAAATAATAAAATTACGGAGCGCAATTAATTAAAAAATTTAAAACTAAAATGCCATTACAAACTCTTTGGAAGCCTGAACATCTGGAGTAAACATCCTGTCTTTACCATAGTATGGAACCTTACTTCTAAAGCTATTAAGTAAACTTTGATTATTAGATGATAATTTCCTATTGTGCACTTTTTTCTGCAAATCCATGGCCTGTGTAACTTGCATTAATTCGAAACCATAAATAGTTGTTACTCCATCAACAACTTTAGTCAAATTTTTCCCCACTTGGAAAAAATTACTAAAGTTATCTTCAATCCCACCTTGGTTTGAAATACCATAAAATGAGACAGGATTAGCAGCATGAGCTATTTCAACAAATAAAGCGGTAAAACCATTTTGCAATGTATAAAAGGCTTGCCCATTTGTATCATCAGGGTCAACCAATGCTCTTGGTAATCCTGTAAAATTAGGATCAATAAGTTTTATCTGTCTATTACTTGAATATTTACCAAGTTGTGCCATTGCATTAATAAATGATTCTGTTTGTGAAGCTAGCTGAATCGTATCGAAATTTGCAGAAGAATTAATCGCACCAGAAACATCACCAGTTGTAAAATATTGTTGAACTTGAGAAGAATCTGTGTATTCAATATTTTTAGCATCCAAATATACTGTAGGGTTATCATCTGAACTATTAATTTGGATCTTAATCAGCTCTTTTAATTGTTCTATTTGTGAAATAGCATGTGCAATGGGCCAATGGGCTCCACGGAAAGAAAGGGCATCCTGTAAAGGGCGATTTTCATCTCGTGTGAATAAATATCCACCTTGTAAATTATCAAGGATCTCCTTACCAACATCTTGAACATGTGGCATTGGCCTTGCTGCTAGAGTATGAGGTAGTAAGGGGCTAATATTACCATTAGTGCCTTCCAATCCCGCAGCAATCAATGTAGGGGAGAAATCAATTATCTTTTGAGCCTCACCAATTGCATTAATCACTTGAGCAGTAGCCAATGCGTTATTTGACAGAATAGAAAGAGAGTCCTTTCCAAACGGAACCAAGGGTTTGACCTTAGCCAACTTCATCGCTTTATCAGCAGACATACGTTGACCTTTATAATAAACATCCCAATCGCCCATCATCGCAGCACCAATATGAGCAGCAAGTAAGATATCACTCAGACCGACAGAACCATCCTCAGGTACAACTGGAATGATGTTATTGTTAATAAAGTCTTGATAAATTCTAGCTACATCAGGTTGAACTCCAACATGTCCAGTCGCGATTTGATTTAAGCGAATGACCATCGCCATTCTTACTATTTCTGGGTCAATTGGATTACCACTTGCAGCGGAATGGGTATAAAGCATATTGCGATTAAAATTTACTGAAAGCTCACTGGCTTCAGAAGTTAATGAACCATCCTTACCAAATACAGGTGAGTCTTTATTTTTACCAACGCCCACAGTCAACCCATAAACCGGTGTCCCTTGACGTGCAGAGTCTATCAATAGATCATAACTTTTTTGTATTTTTTCATTAGCATTTGCAGTTAAAGATATTTTATTTTCGGACACCTTTAATTTTAGCAAGTCAGCAATTTCGAGAGAATTGCCATTTAACATTATGTTTTCCGATGCAATCGCATTCCCTAAAGGCATACATAAAGCTACTGTTGAAAAAACAAAAAAACGGGTTAAACCTTTCATTTAATTACCTCGAATTTATAAAACAAAAATTATCTATATACCAAAATATAAAAATAAATCAGTTGGCAATAAAATTAATTACATTAATCATTTAAAAGAAGTACCGAATACCTACAGCATAGTTATTGTCTTGCAGATCTTCGTAAGCCTTATCGTCCATATTACTGAAATCAATTTTAGCTTCAGCATACATAATAGTGTCGAGACTATAACGATAATGCAGACCTAATACCGCAAATTGGCGGGCCCATTTACCTTGAATTGCGGTGTTTTCATTGGTATCGAGATCTTGATATGTCAACAATAGGCTCGGCACAAATCCATTGTCATATTGATAAGCCACAATAAATTCGGCTCCTGTAGAATCGTAGAGTTCGCCACCCACTAACTCGTTTTGCTCACTCTTATGGGCGTTAAAACCAACATATAATCCATCGGCATCACGACCTGGCGCATACTGATAAAAACGACCGTACTGCGCACCAATCCCGATGATTTGGTTAGTATTATCTACCTCTTTACCGGCGAGGTTTCCAGTAAAGTCGCCACGGTTAAAGCCTGCTAACACCTTAAATTTATCTGTAATGTAGTAAGTCGCGCTGGCACCATAGCTAGGGTCAAAGCTCAGCTCTGAACCATCATTTAAGGCATTACCTTGGTTATCATAGAGCGCTACATCGCTATTTTGCTTTGAAGCGTATTGCACCGCGATATGCAGATTACCAAAGGTATTATGGTATTGCAGCGCCGCATCGGCACGACCCGCACCAGTGAGACCACCATCACCAAAGGTATAAGCACCGACAGACCAACCAGTAAACGCATTGAGCACGTCAGTAGTATAAGCCACGTCATAGTAAGCTCCCCATTGCTTACCAAAACTGAGGGTACCCCATTTATCGTGTGCCATGCCGACATAACCTAAACGGTTAAACAGGAAATCTGAGGTTTTTGATGCCGATAATTGGCCACCACCTTGACCTTCGGTGTAGATGAGACCGTCATCGCTGGTCACCATGTTGATACCCCATTCAGTATGGGCAAAGGAACTCCAGCCATTCTTTTCATGGCGATCGAAACGAAAACCAACACGAGAAAAATTATCGATCACGGATGTTTCATGACCATCATTTAATGCGGCAAAGCCTAACCAGCCCGTCATATTAACGCTGTTGGTCTGATCATCATATAATTCTACGGCTTGTGAATTACCCGTAAGTAATAATGTTGAAATGGTAACGGCTATTATCTTAAGCTTCATCCACTTACCTCTTGAGGTTAAATAATAATATCTGACTTAAATTTCAGTAGGCAATATAAATGTTTACATGAAAATTAAACAAACACTGTCCTTCAATCTGAAATTTTTAAGCCATCCAATGAAAATTATTTAACCATTTGCAAAGAAAATACAATGTGACCTAGAGCAAATCACTCTGTTACATTTAAAATGTGTGTGGTTTAAGGCAGTAAACTTCAATTCAATACTTTGAAGTCATTTCATTATAATTAATTTCGCTATAAACATGTCATTTTTTGATGATGTTGTAAAAATCCAACCTAGTTGATCTGCAAGTCGTTTCACTAATAATAATCCTAAACCAAATCCATTATGACCGTTACTATTGTAAGAATTAGTAATTTCAACACAATGACCTTCTTGAGTAACAGTAATATCGACTCCACCATGCTCAATACTATTCCTTAATAAATTACTTAATATTATTTTTAGCGGATGAAGCTGAACGGGCAAACAAGTATCATCACACAATAATTGAATTTTTTGCTCATAACCATGTACCCGTTGCTGCTCCTCGATAATACAGGCAAGTAGAGGCGATAACGCGACATTTTCATTTTCTAAGCTGGAACACTCTTTATTAGTTAACCATAGTAGGGTTTCAATGAGTGACTTCATTTGATTGGTCGCTTGGGAAGCATACAGCGTTGGCCCTGCAAGCTCGCCTTGTTGTAAAGCGAGGATTTCAAATGAAGACTGGCATATGGCGACTGGCGTACGTAACTCATGACTAGCAAAACGTAAAAAATTGAGTTCTCGCTGCTGAGCCTCCTGAAGTTGTAAAATCGAGTTATCTAGAGCATCAACAATTGCCTTTAATTCAGCATATTCTTGTTCAGGTAAACTCAGTTTCCCTCCTCTTTCCCAATCATGTTGTTTAATCGCATGACTAATTTGATGAACAGGCGTAATCACTTTACTTTGCATATAAAACGCTAAACTTGCACTGGCACAAAAGGTTATCAAAACAAGCAGCAAGATCGCCGTCATATTTTTAGGGGCAAATTGCAAATCATGGGTAACACTAAACTGCAGCCAAACGTATAGCGGCTGGCCAGTTTGGGTGTAGTACACACTTAACGCGTTAACAATGGGACCTTCTGCATGCTCATAGCGAATTGTGCTCGCATCAGTTAAGACTTCATTGTTACTTAACTCACGAATTTGCAGCGGAATATCTAGCCAATGAGGATAGACAGTTAAGTTATCGGTTTTTAGAAGTGGTTGATGAAGTAATGATTGCTGAGTTGACTCCGCCAGCTTCAGTAATGCTTCGGCCGCTTGCCCTGCATTGTGCATTGTGACTTCATGCATAGAAATCATACCTGCACACATCATGCAAAGCGGGATAAAACTATTTACACCTAAGGTTATTAATAGAAAAATAACTCCCCACACTTGATAACTACGCTTGAGGCTAAGTTTAGGCGCTTGCATTGATATCATCTCTAAGGCTTAAACCGACGCCACGAATCGTATGTAATATTTGCCGTTCAAAGGGGCGATCGATCACTCGACGCAAAAGATGAATATGGCTGCGCAAGCTGTCACTATCAGGTACGCTGTCGGGCCAAAGCATTCGCTCAATCTCTTCTCTACTCACCGTTTCTGGACTACGCCTAGCTAATAAAGCCAGGATCTGCCATCCGGTTTTAGACAAAGCCAGCTGTTGCCCTTGCCGATACACCATGTGGTTTGCAAAATCGATTTCTAGGTCGCCAATAGTCAACCTTTGGGGCGCGGGACGACGCTGAGCAACCACCTTCAATCGCGCGACCAGTTCCTCCATTGCAAATGGTTTTACTAAATAATCGTCCGCGCCCACAGCAAAACCACTCAAGCGATCATTCAGACTACTACGTGCAGTTAACATGATTACTGGTGAGGTAATGCACTGTGCTTTCCAGCGTTCACACGCTTCAATCCCATCACCATCCGGCAAATTTAGATCGAGAATAATAGCGTCGAACTGCTGCTGACTAATGAGCATATCCGCTTGTGCCAGATTGAAAGCGTAATCACACTCTATACTACTCAATTCAAGATATTGAATGATGTTGTTAGAAAGAAGTCGATTATCTTCAACCAGTAATATCAACATATTTAGATCAACTCATATTGATGGGCTAAATGGATTAAATTTGCTCTATTTGTAGCACCAAATTTCTTACGCATGGATTCCATATGATATTCAACTCCTCTGACACTTATCGGGAGCTGAGTTGAAATTTCGTCGTTTTGAAGACCGTTTGCGACCATAAGTAGGATATCTCTCGCATTATCTTTAAGCAGAGAGCTTTGTAGAAATGGATTGAACAATTGTTTATTACATTCAAAAAGCTTGTTTTGAGCTTCCTTTAAAGTGTCTGCCAATCCCTCTAACACCACCTCCGAAGCACTAAGATGGCTAAGTAGTATAAACCGGCCTGTCCAATGACGATTAGAGTGGCATGAGATGGGCCAGCTCAAAACACTTTGAATATTATGCTTACTAAACAATAGGCTGGTCTTATCATTTTTTTCACTCGTGAATCTATACATATAAGATTTTGAAGTATCCAATGAAAAACCAAAATTGAAATCATGGGAGGCTATCTGATTTAAATAAAAACGCTGTAATTCAGCCATAACAGGGGAAGAAGCTATGCTGGCGATAGGTTTTCTTAGTGCCGTAGGAGAGAACAGATTGGTATCTTTTGGAAAGTGATAATTTTCATACGCACAATGTGGAACTCCTTGAAACCAGAAGCCACAAAAACCATGTAGCTTTAAAGAGTAGTTTATCGCCTGAATAACGTCCTTCAGCGTTGATGCCGTATCTGCATTTGATCGCGCCAGTTTAGCGTCCATAAATACCCTCCAAACGAAATAATATAGGAAGGTATCTCAATACAAAAAATAAACAAAACCCATTGATACAGATACTTACATCTTGTCGCAAAATTAAAACTTATTCATTTTTACTCAGTATTTTTGACATAATTTTGACATACACAAAGATATAATGGAGCAATGCTTTTAACCGTTTTTAAATATCATCCAACAAGCCTGGCGCTTCAGCCCTTGCCAAACACCATACTTGAACATGCACATAACGCGCTTCGAATAAGCGAGCAATTTCAGAGACTGTAGTGCCAGTGGTGACCACATCATCCACCAATGCAACACGTTGGAACGCAAAATCATCCGCTAACATAAAGGCATCATGTAAGTTGCGTCGTCGCTGTGCCCCCGAAAGCCCCGCCTGCGGTCGAGTGTCTTGCTGGCGCGTTAACCCTTCGCTCACTAACGGCAGTTGCAAGAGCTGTGATAACTCATGGGCAATTAACCACGCCTGATTAAATCCCCGTTGGTGTAAGCGTTTTGGATGCAATGGAACTGGCACTATCGCTTGAGGCAGCGAGATTAATCCTTGCTGTTCTAATACCTTAAGTCGTGCCACTAAGGCGCGACACAGCACTGGCAAAGCGGCAAGTTGACCTTGATATTTAATCGCACCAACCCAAGTCCCCAAACCTTGATGATAACTACAAGGTGCAATGACTTTACGTGGCTGGCGCTTTTGGCATTCACCGCAATAATCGACTTCTATTTGCATCGACTTACCGCAACCTAAGCAAATAGACCCATGATATAAGCCAGATTGAAGACAAACGGCACAAATGCCAGTCTCGGGAAGTGATATGGATTGGTGGCACAGCAGGCAACGGTTAGGTAAACTGCCCGCCAACCACCTTGTGCCGAGTTGATAGCCTAAACGCATTATCCGCAAAGCAGATTGCGGCCAAATCCTTTTGACAAAGTGCGGCATACATTCACCTAATCCATTTTTGAGGCACTCAAGTGAGCAAAGTGACATCCACAAACCAAGCAAATTTGCATATTGAAATCAGCGGCCAAGGGCCAGATCTGGTGATGCTTCACGGTTGGGGAGTGAATAGCGCTGTGTTTACGCCATTACATGAGTCACTGTCTCAGTATAGGGTGCACTATGTAGACTTGCCGGGCTTCGGCCATAGCCAAATGGTTGAAGGTGGCCTATCAACCTGGGTAGATACCTTAGTCGCTGCATTGCCTGAACACGCTATTTGGGCCGGCTGGTCACTCGGTGGGCTCGTTGCGACTCAGGCAGCGTTAAGTTATCCACAAAAAATCAAAGGCTTGATTACTATTGCCTCATCCCCTTGCTTTATGGCAAGGGAAGACGAAGCATGGCCGGGCATTCCGCCCCAAGTCCTTAATCAATTTAGAGAACAACTCGGCCAAAATTTACCTAAAACTATAGAGAGATTTCTGGCGATTCAAGCCATGGGTAGCGAAACCGCCAAGGAAGACATCAAACAACTGCGCGATCTTGTCCTCGCACGTCCTTTACCCAATACCAGAGCCTTAACTCAAGGCCTAAATATGCTAACCGACGTCGACTTAAGGCAACAACTGATAGAGTTGCAACAACCTTGGCTAAGGATCTGGGGCCGACTCGACGGGCTAGTGCCCAAACGCGTACCACCTAAAATGCCCATCACAGCTCAAAGTGAGGATGTGATGCTCGCCAAAGCCTCTCACGCGCCCTTTATTTCCCATCAGCAGGAGTTTTTGCAAGTATTTATGCCTTGGTTAACGTTACAGACACGTTAACGCTTTATCTTTGAGCGATTAATGACTAGTATTTAACCATTAATGTGCCAAGGAATTTCCCATGTTAGTTGTCAGTAACTACCCCCAAGTCCCGCTAGCGACCAGTAATGTCGCGACGGACTCGGCTCGGGTCGACAACCAACTGAAACCTGTGGTCATCCCACCACAAGCGGCAACTAAAGGTCACGAAGAACGCGCCTTTAATCCACAGAATGAACGCACTGCGGATCAAGCTCAACAACAGGCGAAAACGCTCGAGCATAATCAGCAACAAGTTCAAGAAAAACAGCAGCAACAGCAATCCTCACAGCAACAGAACCAACAACAGCAAGAGAAAAAAGCGCCCCTTGTAGTGGCCGAGCGTGTTTTACCTAAAACGCTAAAAATTGCAGCAAGAGGCCAAGCGGCACTGCAACGTAAGGATATACGCTTAAAGGTCAGTCAAGGTGCGGCAAATTATGCCAGCAGTAACGCCAAAGCGAATACCAGCAGTACGGCAAGGCAATCGCTTCAAGGCGAATCGAGTCAATTTTATCAACAACTTGGGCAACGCATTAGTCAGTTCTATCAACAACAGACTCAGCCAGAGCAAGAATCTATTATGTCGACGTGGATTTAACCTATTCCAATCGTATGAATCCGTTTGCGCACAAAATTAACCTGAATGATAAACAAAAATGCCGCTAAAAATAGCGGCATTTTCCATTCTGTTTAACGCTTATTTAGGCAAACGATACAGCTCTTGCTGGTAGGCCAAACTGCCCCACAATGCCCAACTTAAGGCTTTCTTCTCTAGCGCGGCAGCAGCGGGTGGATAAGGCGTTAACTGCTCGTTTTTTTCATTATATTCGAAACCCTGTGCCTCTTTCTCTGGTTGCAGAATGACCACATCTTTACCTTCCATCAGGGCAAAGTTTTTATCGTATTGCATCAGAGCACGCCCTGGCCAATCATCGCTGACCTGAGTTAAGTCACGGCCCAGCATAGGGTAAGAGTCTGAAATACCAATCAAGGATAACAAAGTCGGCGGTAAATCAATCTGGCTCACAATACGATGATCGCGTTTTGGCGCAACATTATCCCCAAGAATTAATCCCGGAATACGAAAACGCGATACTGGCACCAGATCCGCACCACCCACTCGACTGTCATGGTCGGCAACCACGATAAAAATCGTATCTTTCCAATAGTCTGCGTTTTTCGCCAATTTGAAAAACTCACCAACCGCATAGTCAGCATATTTCGCCGCATTGTTGCGAGTTTGCTTAGGTTGTTCATAAAGTTCGATACGATCATCTGGGAATTCAAATGGATCATGGTTGCTCGAA
Organism: Shewanella sp. DC2-4; assembly: GCF_013248875.1. Taxonomy (NCBI): domain Bacteria; kingdom Pseudomonadati; phylum Pseudomonadota; class Gammaproteobacteria; order Alteromonadales; family Shewanellaceae; genus Shewanella; species Shewanella sp. DC2-4. The sequence continues at coordinate 4,722,865 of NZ_JABRVR010000002.1, forward strand.
CTAAACACTAAACTAAAGAAAGGCTTACCTTCGCTATGCAGACGCTCAAACTCACTGTTCGCCTTGCGCATTAAATCTTCGTCTGACGCGCCCCACGAACCCACGAAGGCCGGAGATTTGTAATCTTTCTGATCTATGATGTCACTAAAGCCGTTGCCCAAGAAGAAGCTACGCATATTGTCGAAATGGCTCTCACCACCATAAATAAACTGCGTTGTATAACCATGATTTTTAAGTAATTCAGCAATACTGAAAAAGCCAACTTGGCTCTTACCTAGCTTCACCACAGCGCGAGCGGGCGTTGGCGTAAAACCTGTTGTCACGGCTTCGATTCCGCGTACAGATCGTGTACCAGTAGCGTACAAGTTATCGAAATACCAACCTTCTTTAGACAAGGCATCGATATTCGGTGTCAGGGGTAACCCACCTAAACTGCCGACAAAACGTGCGCCTAAGCTCTCTTGCAGTAGGATCACTAAGTTCTTTGGCTTACCAGTATAACTGGCTTGGTTAAAGCTCAGTGATGGGATATCCGTTGAAGTAAAGGCACTTTCAGGGCGACCACTTTCCTGCCTAATCGTTGCAATAACCTCCGCGTTATCTAGCTTGCCATACACTTTAGAAGCATCTTCTTCACTATCCATCTGCTTGATGGCAAACACCAAGGAATAGGCAGAGTTAATCACTAAAGAGTTCACTAATGGATCATCAGCAAAGGCCACCAAAGCGGGGTTAAGCGGACGATGACCCAAGGTTGAACGGGCACCTAATATCGTAATTGCGATAACAATTAACGCGAATACTGGACGCCAATACCAGCGCGGAAAGCGCAGGTTTCTCGTCAGTTTACCGCTGAGAACCCAACCGCCCCAGAGTGTACCTATGGTTAATAATATTGAGAAAATAAGCTCAAGCTTACGACCCGCCCACAGCATAGAAAGCACTTCTTTCGGGTAGATCAGATATTCCACATACAAACGATTCGGACGAAAACCGTATTCTTCAATAAAGGCGGGGGTCGATGCTTCTAAAAACAGCATGATCCACAGACCGACGGTTAACCACACCCGTAAAATCGGCTGCCATAGACGGCCAATAAAATGATCACCTGAAAATAATGCAGTCCCTAAGGCGGCAATACCCCATAACCAGCACAGGGTAGCGATATCGACGCGTAAACCTTGGATTAAGAGATGCGACCAACCATCCACAGCGGCAACGCGATCCGCTTGCCACAGCCCTAAAGCGATACGGCTCACAGTGACAATGAAAAGCACTAATAACGAAAAGATAAAGATGGCGCGGAAAGGCCCATGGGCATTTTTTCGCCCGCGAGGTGATAAACCAGATTGCATGTGTTACCCCAAAACGTGTAAAAAGAGCCACTCTGCTTTGGAGTGTCAATTTGAAAAATCGGTGAATAAGCTGTGCTATGACAACCGATTTTGCTTAACGTTGCATTAAATGCCGACTTTATATTCCCTAAGACGACATTTATGCAACAATTTTGTGAGTAACAGGTTAAAAAGTCGACTCGGACATGACGTATGTCCGAGTATTAACATTACAGCGTCTACTTTTTCAGCTTAGCGAAGGCATCGGCAAAGGCATTGCCCATGGCCGCGTTTGCTGGCGCTTTAGGTGCTTGCTTTTGCGCAGGACGCGCAGCCGGTTTCGCTGACTGCGGTGTTTTACCATGATTAGTTCTGGCAGGATTGTGCGGTCTTTGCTGCGGCTTGCTTTGGTCGATAGCTTCATCCAAACGCATGCTCAAACCGATGCGGCGGCGCTCAACGTCAACTTCCATCACTTTGACTTTCACCACATCTCCCGCTTTCACCACTGTGTGCGGGTCGCTGATGAACTTGTCGGTTAGAGAAGAGATATGCACGAGTCCATCTTGATGTACGCCAATATCAACGAAGGCACCAAAATTAGTCACGTTGGTCACTACGCCTTCGAGTACCATTTCAGGTTTCAGATGTTTAAGTTCTTCAACACCATCTTTAAACTTGGCGGTTTTGAACTCACCGCGGGGATCGCGTCCAGGCTTATCCAGTTCTGCTAAAATATCTGTGACCGTCGGCAAACCAAATTCCGCCGTAATAAACTCTTCTGCCTTGATGCTGCGCAGCAAATCAGAGTTACCCATCAGGCTCGCCAACTCTACTTGCTTAGTCTTAGCGATAGTTTCCACTAGCGAATAAGCCTCTGGATGCACAGACGAGGCATCGAGTGGATTGTCCCCTTCTCGAATACGCAAAAAGCCCGCTGCTTGCTCGTAGGCTTTAGGCCCTAAACGCGGCACTTTCAGCAGCTCTTTACGATTCTTAAACTGACCATTGGCATCGCGATAATCGACCACGTTTTTCGCTAACGTCTTATTTAAACCTGCCACTTGTGACAATAACGGCACAGAGGCCATGTTGAGATCTACACCCACGCCGTTTACACAATCTTCCACCACGGCTTCCAGCGAACCCGATAATTGGCTTTGACTCACATCGTGTTGATATTGACCGACACCGATAGACTTAGGCTCAATCTTCACCAACTCGGCTAATGGATCTTGCAAGCGGCGGGCGATAGACACAGCGCCACGAATCGACACATCAAGATCAGGAAACTCCAACGCCGCCAATTCCGATGCAGAATACACAGACGCACCCGCCTCACTGACCATCACTTTGGTCAAATGTGGATGGGTATCTTTCACTTCGGCAATCAGCTCAGCGGCCAGCTTGTCAGTTTCCCGTGATGCAGTGCCGTTACCAATCGCAATCAGCTCAACCTTATGCATTTTGACTAAGTTAGCCAAAGTACGGATCGACTTTTCCCACAGATTTTGCGGTGCGTGTGGGAAAATAGTCGCATGGCACAACAACTTACCTGTGTTATCGACCACAGCGACTTTAACACCGGTACGTAAACCAGGATCGAGTCCCATGGTGGCTTTCGCGCCCGCAGGAGCGGCCATCAATAAATCACCTAGATTACGGGCGAAAACTTTAATCGCTTCGGCTTCAGCGCGTTCGCGCATTTGCGAAATAAACTCAGTTTCCATCTGCAGGGCAATCTTAATACGCCATGTCGCCGTCACCACAGTTTTCAACCATTGATCAACGCTGCTATCACCTAATTTCAGCCCTAAATGATCACAGATAATCACTTCGCAGTAACTACCTTGGCCCGCTTCAGCGGCTGGATCGGCATTCATAGATAAGGTTAAGAAACCTTCATTACGCCCACGCAGCATAGCCAGTGCACGGTGTGATGGGATCTTAGCTAACTGTTCTGTATGCTCAAAATAATCGCGGAACTTCGCGCCTTCTTTCTCTTTTCCTGCAATTAAACGGCTTTCTAACACACTGTTTTGGCTTAAATGCTCACGCACTTTACGCAGTAATTCAGCGTCTTCGGCGTAGCGCTCCATCAGAATATAACGCGCGCCCTCGAGCACAGCTTTAACATCGGCAAAACCCGCTTCGCTATTGATATAGCCTGCCGCTGTAGTCTCGACATCTACGCTACGATCAGCCAGTAATGCATCGGCTAATGGCTCAAGCCCAGCCTCAATAGCGATTTGGCCCTTAGTACGACGCTTAGGTTTGAAGGGCAGGTATAAATCTTCGAGACGTGTCTTACTGTCTGCCTCGTCAATCGCCCATTGTAATTCTGGCGTTAACTTACCCTGAGCTTGGATGCTAGACAGGATCACTTGGCGTCTGTCGTTCAGCTCACGCAGGTAACCTAAACGCGTGTACAAGGTACGCAGTTGTGTATCGTCTAAACCGCCCGTGGCTTCTTTACGGTAGCGGGCAACGAAGGGAACTGTCGCACCATCGTCGAGCAGAGTGATGGTTGCGGCAACTTGTTGCTCACGAACATTCAGTTCTTGAGCGATAATCAGAGCGATGTTATGTGCATTAGTTTGCATAAATAAAGTGTCGTGCCTAACTGTAAAGTAAGTCGTTATTGCGCCAAAGATACCACAGGCGCCCCGTATGTTTCATGCTAAAGCCTAGGTCAAATCAGAGAGTTTGATCTTTCCCGCAATCCCGTGACTACCGCCGCTATTTTAACAGCGGCAACTCTGTGGTTAATTCGCCTCGCTGGCGAGAGTAGTTTCAAAAGGGGTATAACGGATCTGATTGATATACCACTCTTTTGGACCCGATGGCGTTTGCACTAGCACCTCATCATCCACTTGCTTGCCGATTAAGGCACGCGCCATGGGCGAGTCGATGGTGATATAGCCTAATTTTGTATCGAGCTCATCTTTACCGACGATCCGATAACGCACTCGATCACCTGCTTCATTTTCAAGCTCAAACCAAGCGCCAAAGAATATTTTGCCTTCCTGCTGCGGCGAGTAATCGACGATTTTTAACTCTTCAAGCCGCTTAACTAAGTATCTGACTCGGCCATCAATTTGTCTTAACAAACGCTTGTTGTAGGTGTAATCCGCGTTTTCACTTCGGTCTCCCTGCGCCGCGGCCTCTTGGACTTTAAGGGTGATTTGCGGCCGATATTCCTTCCACAAATACTTCAATTCTTTATCTAAAGTTTGCCAACCCTGTCGGGTGATCAAATGCGCTTTCATACTCATTACTCAATCGTTGGATTAAACGACCACAATTGATGCGGGATAATATATTAGACTGATGATACTCAGACTGGACGCTAAAGTTAACTCACTAAATCATCTCTGTGCATAATGGCTTTTAAATCACCTCTTTTACTGATACCAATTTAGTAACCATTTCAGCTTCGATCGACTGATACATTACTGTTTTCTATCAATATCAATCCAATAAATACAATAGCTGTATTGCCCATCATTAAGCTGGCGGTTATTGCTGGTCAGCTTGAGCTATAAAAGAGCTTTGTTTCCTAAATCGATTGAACTAAAACACTGCCTGCTGATCTGATCAGCATAATCCACTTTCTTCACTATCAATCGTGCCAAAACCTCACGACAAAACCACTCACTGGAAACGCTATAACCAAGCCTTGATAAACCGTGGTTTGCTTACCTTCTGGATTGATGAAGAGGCTATCGCAATGTGGAAAACGAAAACTGAGCATTGCAATAAAGGCGTCCCCGCTTGTTTAGTGACCTTAGCTATTACCACCGGATGGTTAAACATGTTTTCTCTATGCCGTTGCGAGCCCTGCAAGGCCTTATCAATTCAGTGCTTAAACTAGGCGACATCCAACTATCTTGCTCTCATTACACCTATATCATCAAGCGAGCAAAAAGCGTAAATATCGCCTTCAAAACCAAGACAAGAAGCACCATTGAACACTTTGCTATCCACTCGACGGACTTGAAAATCGATGGAGAAGGCGAGTGGAAAATTAAAAAGCATGGGACAGATGGGAAGCGCCGAGTGTAGCGTAAACTGTAGATACGTATAGCCACGCAATTTAGCCGTGAGCTTTCAGAAACTTTATAGTTCAAAGAAAAAACCAACGACCGCTAGTTATAATTTAACCTAATAAATGACTTTTTAAAAAATTAACAATTTTCTTAATAACATTTTCAGCAGCTAATAGTTGTTTCCAACTGATTAGCTGCTTAATTAGTTAATATAATAGAGCAAAATTAGCCAATTAACGAGAAAACTATTTGTCAGTAAATAATGCGAACATCGAATGTTGCAATGATCGTGTTTCAAAGCTACCGCTATCTATACCAAGATCATCTCCTAATACATTCACACTGATTTTACCTTTATTTTTACTAACTAAAGCCATGGCATTTCCTACACGGGGTTCATCTCGCTGTGGTCCCATATTATAATCAAAGCAGTTTACATTGGGTTGGCTCATGACTGACTCTCCGTGACCACAATAAATAAAAGCAGATTGGTCAAAATGGTTTGATAAATAACTTACTAACTCTTGGTTATTAGTGCATGATAACGTATTTGATGTGCCATTAGCTAAAAAATCAGCACTTTGTGCAATCGATTCCGCACCTTTCTCGGCTGTAATCCAATGTTCTTTTTCATTTGGGCGTTGACCAGCATGGAAAGCAAATAACTTATTCGATTTAGTGGCAAACACAACTGAGCAACCCGACAAACTCCTACAATGAACTAAAATAGGCTGGCCCTCTTTGACTTGATTTAAATCAAATGAGATACCAAAAGTACCTTTATTGCCATTATCAATAGCGAGAATGTGCAAGTTTTTATCAAATAATGCTTGATGAAAATACTGCCCAATTGGGCTCCCTGGAATTATTTCTTCCGGTGCGATATGCTCGCCAGTGTAATATCCTAACCCAGCTTTACTTTCAAGAGTATCCGAAGATACATGTTTACCATCCTTATCATTTTGAATATGAGTAATAGGAAAAGGCAAGTATTCGTATTTTTTATGACAACCAATAATCCCCTTACCGATTAAGGGTGACAATTGACCTTTAAGAACAGTTTGCTTGTCCGATAATAGGCTGTGTAACGATAAGTCTGCAGACTTGAAGTGATTTCGTAGCGGGTCATTTTTCCATTGAGCACTTGCTTCTTCAGTTGAACCTTTTTTAACTTCAATAGTTAAGCCTCGCTTACTTAACATTTTGTTCTTACCAGAGCTATTATCAAATAAAGATTTAATTTTAGTCAGTACGGTTGCAGACTTGATTGATTTGTTATTTTTAATAAAGTTAGAATAAGTTTTATTTTTTGTTAAATTTTTCTTCTCTTGTTCAGTCAACGGACGAACAGAAACCAATTGAATCGGTGACGCATTATCGCTATTTTTTAAATTCGGCGTCAATAAGTCATAAGAGTTAGCTTTACTAAATATATTCATGCGCATGTCAAGTTTTCCACTGAGTTAAAAAATGAGCATATTCGATATCAGTATATTTCCTTAATGAAAAAAATATAATATTTCATCACTTTTAATTATCAAAAACTATTTAAGAGAACTAACGTGAATAAACATGAATAAATATTATCACTCCTCCTTCACTAAGCAGGATTGATAGACTTAAACTTTAGCCACAGAAAACACGTTTGAAAAAAATAAAAATTAGTAAATACAATGCATAGGTGGTGACTATAAATGGCTAATGCCGCTACCTCACCTTTAAAATACTCACCATGTAAAGGTGAGCTATATCGGTAAATTGTTATAAACAGTCCATCAGCCCGAAATTGAGTCTGCGGGATTACAACAGTCAGGTTTAAAAGTGATGAACAAGTCATAAGGCTAGCTATGCCCTTAGCACAGGAAACAAGGTAGGAATGGGGTCACTGGAGAGTGATTTAAGTAATAAGCCCTCTTGGATAGAAAAATATTTTCAAGCCAATACAGTATGTATCGTCTAGAAACCATATAGATACAGACCTCAAGCTCTAATTCAATAATCATCAGAGTATTTCATTATTTTTATGGTGTACATCTGTCTAATAAGTCTGATAGTCATAAAACCGACAGATAACCAATAGGAAATATCCCTATGCCATTTCGCATAGTTCAAGGAACAATATTCGTACCACTTAATACGAACACCCAACACCGCAATCCTACAATCTCAATAAAACATGTTCGGCCACTATTAGCATCATCCCAATCTCCACACTCACGACTAAAGTATCAGCACCATAATAGTGTGGTGAAGGGACCTGTATCGACACAGGATACGATTGATGGACCCACTCAGATGACAGACTTCAGCCACCGTTTATTTGAAGTCGCAGTAAATGATCACCAAGAGCGTCAACAAAGGCTTTCTAATATATTAACCCCTCATGATCACGCATCACTGAATCATATTAAACGTTTGGTCGTGATAGGAGATAGTCTATCGGATTCAGAAGGCCGAATGAAATCAAAAACCTTGGGAATAATGCTTTCCTCTAAACAATATCACGCTGGACGTTTTACCAATGGTTTCGTATGGCCAGATTTTATATCTTCACCTGCCTATTTGAATAAAGAACTGGTAAATTATGCCGAAGGTGGTGCTGTAGCAGCTAAATATTCCAAGTTAAATCCCACCTTCTGGTTTATTTCCAACATGGAACGTCAAATTAAAAAACATGATTTTAAATCTGATGACTTAGTCATACTCGCTCTGGGCAGCAACGATTATATGACGTTCGATAAGAAAGACACTCAAAAAGTGGTACACTGTTACGAGAAACAAATCACTAAATTAGTGGGAAATAAAAAAATAAAAAACATCTTAGTTACAGGGATTCCAGACTTCACGAAGACAGCCTATGCCCAAAAACAAGACGAAGCATATCGCACCAGTAATAGTGCTCTCGCCAGTGAACATAATGCTAGCCTAAGCCAAAAAATAGCAGAACTCGCGGAGCGATATAAGGCCGAAGGAGTAAATATCCAGTTTTTCGATTTCGATAATCAATTTACTGAATTACTAGATAAAGCTGATAAGGTAGGTTATGACACTCACACAGCAAATAGTGTCGGTTATGTGGATATCTTTGGCACGAGTAAAGCTTTTGATCCTGCACATCGGCATGTATTTCATGATGAAGTTCATCCAAGCCAAGAGGTACACCAAATGTTAGCATCTCGAATGAGCGATTATATTATCTATAAATTTGGAAAATTAACCGATAATTAAAAATTATCAATTACATAAGATTTTATTGCGTCCATATTAATTAGACGCAATAATTTAATCCTATTATAGAACAACAAAAAATCTAGCCACCATGTTAAAAAAAACAATATTATGTGCGTTCGAGCGATAGTTCCCGAAGTCGATTTAATAAGAAATACTAAAAGTAGTTAAATACATAATAGAGGTAGAAATTGAGCTAATTCTTTCATAAATAACGTATTTAAGTTGCGCCAACTCATTGCCTAAAGGTTGGCGGTTTAAAATAGTTTTGGTGTCAGTTTTTTAAAAGTGCTGACAGCTTGTCGTAAAATGCCGCCGTCGTTTTTTTAAGTGTTCACAGTAATAGGTGAGTTCTTGCAGAGCCGTCACCACAGGGCTATAAAATATCTTAATCTAGATTTACCCTAATAAATTAGCTATGCGATTTTATGAAATCAAAATATGCAAAGCGAATTTCATTAACGAGATTCAATGCAGCTGGAGTTAATTTTTTGTTACGAGGAAAAATCAAGCTATAATGGCCCTCAGGAAGCTTATCCTTAATTGGAATAATAGATATCAAGTCTTTGTGATGTGGAGCTAAAAACATAGGTCTAGGACCAACAAACAAATAGTCCTCATTTAATACAAGTTTCCGAGCGATAGCACTTGAATCACCAAAAATTACCGAACCACAAGATTTGACTCCATTAGGAAAAATAACTATTTCTAAATCGCTATAATATCCATGACTTGCAGCTGGAATATACCATTTTGCAGCCTGTAGTTCAGCTAGTGAAGTACTATTAGCAAGAGGATGTCCTTTGCGAGCTACGACCGAAAAACTACACGATGTCAACCTCTCTTCAACAAACTCATTAAGCATTAAATCGGAAGATACAACGCCAATAAAAAAATCTAGCTTCCCCATACGTAAAGAGCTTAGTAATTCAGAAAGCTGCCCTTCAATAATAGTAATCCGAGTGGAATTATGGCGTTCTTGGAACTTTTTAATAACATCAGGAACAATACTAGTAGCTGGGAAATGAGAGCAACCAAAAGCTATTTTTCCATCTGATAATTTCTCAATTTGTCGTAATTCATCAACTGCTCTCTCTAACTCATTCAGGATTAAATTCATTCTAGGCTCAAACATCATGCCGGCTTTAGTTAATACAGTGCTATTCATCCCTCTGTCTAACAAGGTAACACCCAGCGTCTTTTCAAGCTCCTGGATACTTCTCGTCAATGTCGACTGTGTCTGATGAAGCATTTGTGCAGCAGCACTAATATTTCCATGTTGAATAATAGCCCTAAGATTTCTAAGTTGATTTAGTTTCGGCAACGCTTTCATTCTATCTCCTTCAATATAATGGACTTTCTTTTTTACTACATTTCCATACGCAGGATAGCTGTAGATAGGATCACTCTGAGTAATAACTGGAACTTAAAAGCAATACCTCCATTGGCAAAACAACACTCAATTAATAATAGTAATAATTCTTGTTTAAGATAAGGGTATTTGCTACTACGTCGTGACTTATTAAAATTTGGCTTCAGCATACAACGACTTAGTATCGCAGACATTCCTAGTTTTAGCCCATGAGACCTAATGTGTACTGCAACCTCATTCGACTTATAGCAGAAAATATTATCAGATAAAAACCTCTTGACTGTAGGAAGGTGTGTTGGCATAGATCAATCACTGCAATGACTTTTTTAACAACCTCAAGGTCATTTTTGACAAATAATACAACAATATAATTACCAGAAAACCATCAAAAAAAACAGTGAGTTATGAAAATCAACTTCGCAAGTTAAAGGGCAAAAGAACAAAAAATTCATAGCCATGAAAAAAATATAGTTTTTTTTTTAAGCAAGTCTCGCTAGTATGCCTCTCCGTTATTGAGCACTTGACGCATAGTTTTGTTGTTTAGTACATATTAAAATCATAAATATCAATTCGATATACTTGCAGTTTTACCAAAAACTATCATGACACAACTGGGAAATGTGAAAATTTTTTTCCAGAAAATCACGAAAATATCAAAAAACAACAATTACAAAAAAATATAAATTACTAACTTACTTACAAGGCGGTGTTTTTCGATTGATGCATAGTTTAACTATTGAAGTAAATTAAACTTGATCAACAACAATATTTGAAATGACCGAACAAGGAATAACACAGAAATCAAGTGCTGAGGGCAATACAAAGTTATCTCCTAAACTTAATAAAATGACTAATTTTTAATTTATAAAACACAATATAGCAACATGAGTCACTAGCGATGAATAAATTGCTGCACCGCATAAATAGACTAAAGACTGCTTTTGACAGTAATGAGCACGGCAAGCAAATGACACAGCAAAAAGCTGTCAAACAAACTAGTCTAATAACCAAGAAAAAATCATTAAATACCTTATTCATAAAACGAATAGGGTCCATTTATCATACTTAACACTAGACTTATATCAAACGAGTGAACTTAAGAGGGCAAAAAATGACAAGAAACTATGTGTTGGGAAATCAGTTAATATTTGATGTACTTAAAAGACAGATTAGTACACAAGAAAATACAGTGAAGATAGGTGGTCGCGAGGCAGTAATCTTAAAGTTACTATGTGATAATTTTAATAGTGTTGTGGATAAGGAATATATTCAAGAAAAAGTTTGGGGGAAAGTATTTGTAAGCGAAACATCCTTGACAAAAGCTATTTCAAATTTGCGAAAAACCCTTACCCAATTCGACAACTTAGCTTGCGAAATCAAAACAATTTCAAAAGAAGGTTATGTACTTATTTTAGATGAAAGTACCACGGACATTCAAATTCCCGATAAAAAAGATATAATTGACATCAAAAGTATCGAACAAGGAAATAAAGCTTTAAACAATCACGGCATGATTTCATCTTTCATAGAGAAAACGGAAATGATGCGAGAAAATTTGTCTATTAAGCATGTATATTTTTTCTTAGTATGCTTAATTTCTTCACTACTTGCATCGATGTTTACCGTTGTAGCTATTGTTACCATAAATAAAATATTTTAATAACTATAACAGCTGTTTTTGGTTTGAATATCTCATTATATATTATAAGCATGTAAAAATGAGCTGTAAATATATTCCATAAAAATCAAAATACACTTGCATTATATAGCCAAGGCATTGGCTAATGATATTATACAAGTCAATAAATCTAGCTCAGATATAGTGATGAAGAGTGAATAGCTACGCATTAACTCTACAGAAATAAGTTCTCCACAGACATCTGCAAGTAAAATACATAATTAGAATAGAGTATTTACACTTTAGAATAGGAGGTAGTACCTTACTAAAAAATCTATCAGCCTAATTATTTGCAATAAACACGTCTATCTAATTAACCTCGCATCTACTCAAATCTGATTAGATTTTTTCATAGTGTTTTATATCTAAATAAGTTAACTATTAATTAACACTTGCTTGCATAATATAGAAACTCTTAATGCCAATCAATATAGTTAGCAGAAAAAATCTTACTAATAAGTAAAGAATCCGCCTTCTTAGAAGGCGGCTTTGACTTGCCCCTGGAAGGGGCTATTCCAAGAACCTACATCATCTGCAACGACAATTTAGCCTCATGTTCCTGATCTTGTTTATCTTGGTGGCGTACATATCGTCTAATAATTTCTTCATTAACACCTACTGTATCTACAAAATAACCTCTGGCCCAAAAGCTATTGCCCCATAGCTTTTTACGTACATGAGGGAATTTATTGAATAGCCTTATCGCACTTCTTCCTTTTAATACTCCCATCAACGTTTATACTGACAGCTTCGGCGGGATTATGACTACCAAGTGAACGTGGTCTATCTGAACGTTTAATTCTAAAACCTCACAACTCTTCATATTGCAAAGGATATAAATTGACCTGTATAACTCCTCACCAAGGTTTCATTTTAAAATTTTAAAACGGTACTTCGGAGTCCAAACAATATGATATTTGCAACGCCAATAAACATGTGATGAACTTCTATAATCGCCCATGCTTTTCGTTTCCTCTTACTTGTGGTGAATAAGAAGTCTCTTTTAGCATGGGCGTAATTCAGGCTATAGCCTCAAGGAACAATCACCACCGCCAGAGGCGGTGGTTTTAGGATGACAATAAAATATAAAGGCACAAGATATCCTCTGATATACATGCGCCACAAATATATAGATTTAACCAATAGATAAATCGTTATATTAATTTAACTATTACAGGTTTTAACTTGAAAATATAAATTAATTCACGATGTTATTAACTTGCTCAATAGAAACATAAAACTGGTCATCTACTTTTATTAATGAGCCTGTTGCTATCAGTTCATTACCACTTTTTAATAATACTTCAGATTGAACAAAGTCGTTTACTGGCTTAATTTGACTTGTTTGTAAATGATTAAGTTCATCCAATGTCATAGTACAATTTGCAATAACAACATCTATCGCGATGCGCATCATTTAGCCTCCCTGAGAAATAGAAATAATTGAGCGACGGACATCACGGATCTCTTCTTGAGCAGAGGTAATTTCTGTCATCGTATTTTTAAACTTTTGTTGCTCAGTATCTAAATCGACTTGGATGGTGTCACAATATGCTGTCATAGTTGCATTCATAGATTGGAGTTGATCATAAGTTACGTTCTTAGTGCTCCAATCAGTACCCGCGATCTCTCCAACGCCCTGAGGATTGCCAAGTTTAGTTTTAATGATGTCGTCTATTTGACTCAAAAATCCCGCTGCACTGCCTCCATTTAACTTAGTGCTTTTATCATCACCAGGTTTAGTGTTCGGTAATCTATCACTCATAATTAACCCCCATAGGCGGTTAATTTCGGCAATGGCCTCTGACTTTAATGAAATATTGTCAGCTTTAGCTTCAGCACTTTTTGTCTGTTCTGAAATATATTTTGAAAGAATTGTATCAATCAGACTCAACGGGTCTCGATTGCCCGCTGAAAATAAATAATTTGAAGATGATGCTTTAACCGCTTTAGTCGCTATGGGAAGCTGGTTCAAGGCCAATTCGAGCGCCTTAGCCTCGGACTCAGGAGTGGGAATAGCACTGGTCATAGATCTAGCTTGAATATCTAGCATTTCAGTTTTCCTATTATGATTGAATAAAATATACGCGTGTTTGATTGCGGTCTTTAAAAATGACCTTATTACGTGAAATAGACTGAATCACACCTAGAAGTGGTACATTACTACCAACCCAATATCGATACTTGTCGTCATATATATACCCTCTTGATGTCGATGAGTAAAAGATTGAATATGGAAAGTTGGCATTATCAATAACTTGAGTGCTATCATTCCGAACTGAAACGGATGGGATAATATCCTGTAGCCCATTAGCTCTTAGCACAATTGCAGCTTTGGCGTTATCATTGACAAACCAAGTATCATTTATTTTATTAAACGACAAACCATATTCGCCTAACACAGCCATAACTCGATTATCAGTTTCAAAGGTCTCAACCTGGATTTGATCACGATCGACTTTATTTATTACCTTATAACTAACAGGCTGCTTCGAATCGCTTGAGACTAATTCCACAACAGGTTGTGAGAGAATTTGCAAATTATTTGCTTCAACAATCTCAGCATTTGCTTGCAAAACCTCAGGCAACAACAAAAAGGAAGCGCTATTGGGCACCTTAAGCTTGCCATTCTTGACGTAACTACCGTTGAGTTGAGTTAAGTGTTCTGCAATTTGCGTGTACTGGTTAGCTTGATATACCATCCACATACCTAGACCCAATCCAGCATTAAGCAACAAAGTTAACATAATGAGTGCTTGATATTTTCGAGCTAGATAGCTTAACCATTGTGGTTTACGTTTACCTTCTTGATAAACAAAAAAGGCTATGCCTCTTAAGCGATAGATACGGCCTGACTTCAGTTTTTTTAATCGGTCGTTTTTTCTTGATCCTCTAATACAGATGATATTTTTATCATTACAAAACTCCCAACGAGTACTTACAGGCAAAATTTCTGGAACATAAAGCGTTTCTGCATCTATATCTTTATTTGACCCTGTAATAACTAGTTTTGGTTCGACTGGTAATATTACGCCATGCAGGTGGCCATCAACGAATTCAACTAACCACATGCAAGTTCAACTCTTGTCTCAATATATTTGCAATACTCACAGTATCACTCAACGCTTTTAATAAACCTTGAGGATGGTCCGGTAAAGGCATATTACGCACATAGAAATAATCATTCGACTTAAACTTAGCAATATATCCACCCGATGTTAATGAAAAATTAGCATTTATCTTTAACGCAGTATCTGCAGGGAAATGCTCAATATCGAGTTCAACCATAATCAAGATAGTGTTGGCAAGACCAACGCGAGCACCATCTTCAATGCGGCAGCTTACATCACCAAAATGACACAATAATGCTTGGTGTTCATCTAGCGATAGGCTTGAAGCTTGCACTAAGTGAGTAAATTCCATTATAAATAAGGTAAATTTTTTATTTTTCATCGTAATTAAACTTCATCTCAATCATAAAGCGGCGCTGAGTAATACGCTGTTCAGCAGTTGGTAAACCATTTTCAACACTACCGCGTAAAAAAATGGGCGTATTTCTCATACCTTCAGTTTGTAAAAAGTATTTCACGCTTTTAGCGCGCGCATCAGCTAAACGTCGATTACTCTCATAAGCTCCTGATGAATCAGCAATGCCATAAACCAATATGCTTTCTATTGGCTTTCCACGCAGATCTTCAATCATGCGAACCAACATATTTCTACCATCTGGTGTCAGAGCTGATTCATTCACCATAAATAGCTCATTAAATACTAAACGTACGTGTTTAGACTGAGTACGACAAATATCGAATATATTATCTAATGCGCATGATGATTTATCGTCTACTATCCAATATTTCCCATCGTCCGAACTCCAACGATCACCCGCTATAGATCGACCGGTATCAGCTACAGTTGAACGGTCACTGCCAGAAAATTTATTACCCTTCACTACATTAATAAGATTTGAATAGAGCCAATAGTCACCTTGACAACTGCTTACCTCGCTTAACGCATAGGTATGTAAATTAGCGAGATAGAGCCTACTTGGATGAGAAGGCGTAGAAA
Source organism: Shewanella sp. DC2-4 (assembly GCF_013248875.1). NCBI lineage: Bacteria > Pseudomonadati > Pseudomonadota > Gammaproteobacteria > Alteromonadales > Shewanellaceae > Shewanella > Shewanella sp. DC2-4. The sequence continues at coordinate 4,738,594 of NZ_JABRVR010000002.1, forward strand.
CTTCAATACATGTCGTTTGATGCGGTGAACCATCTACATATTCAGGTATTCTCTTTACCCAATAACGTAGATGATCTACATCATCAATCTCAGAAAACAGTAAATTATAAATATCTTGTTTCCACTCATGATCCCATATTATTGAATCATCTTTCACATTCTGGGCACATGAAGTGAGTCCAACTATCACCCCTATCCAAAGCCAATTTCTAAACATTTTTTGCACTTTCCTGCTTATTTAATTCTAAGAGAATAAAAGCGATATGGCGGTAAAACTCTTTAGGAATATAGTCTTCACCAGTACGCATACTTTTATAGAATGCCCTTGCAAGCCCTATATGTTCCAAAATCGGAATATTAAGCGCCTCTAATCTACGGCGTTCATCCAATGCAAATGATTCAGTTGTAATCTTGAGCACGACAGGGACTTTATCTATCATGCAGTCATAGCAAATAGGCACTAAGATATGCGTAGGATTTGCAATAGCAAAAGTTGGTGTACGCCCTTTAGTTATTGGCGCATCCATGACTTCTCGCATTTGCCGTTTGCGTTCAGACTTCATTTCTGGCGAGCCTTCCGTTTCTTTCATTTCATTTTTCATTTCAGTAAACGTCATACGGTTTTTATGATTAAAGTGATAACTCTCAGCCATAAAATCTACACAACCTAAACTTACGCCATAAACAAAAAACAATAAGGAAACCAAACCCACATACAGCATTAGATTATAAATAAAGTATGACACATTGTTTATTTGTGCCAACCTAGTCAATTCTGCGCCACCAATATCAAAAACATATTTAAGCAAAAACAACAAAAACGTTAACTCTAGCACCTTACGTAATGAACGGGATATTGCCTCAATTCCAAATATATTTTTAGCCCCCGTAACTGGGCTAATCTTTTCCATTTTAAGACCTAATGACTCAGTATTAATAACATTCTTATTTAGCATTACCCAACTAATAGCTGCCATGACGAGCTTAATCATTAGCAGTATGAATATACCCCACGCAATCACAGTGTAAATAATGTCTAAGCCTGTCTGTATATCTGCATATAACATTACCTCAAACCAATCATTTGACGAATCAAAAATAAAATAAATTGTACCAATAAATATCACTGCAAATACCACTAACTCCATGGTCGGTTCTGCTAGTTCAGTTTTTGGAAACTGACCTTTTTTTCTTAACTCCCGAAGCTTCTTCTCCGTTGGCGGATATTTTTTGGGTTCAGTTGATTCGTTTGACATAAATTTAGATCAAAACTTGTAGTGGTTCGGAACTCACAACACAACTTGGATCAGCTATATCACCATGGCTACATACTGAAATAGTTGATACCACCTGCTGGAAGAAAGATTTAACCGAATTAATTTCATTATCGTTCACAACTAAAGTCGGCTTACTTCCATATAGTGAGGTCATTCGCAGAACTTCCTGGCGTAATGCTGACTGAAGCTCAATTAAGCTATCTAAATCCTCACTCTCCCCCATGACAAAGGTTTCAATGCACTCGGTTAGTTCAGAACTCAACAGCGCAACATAGATTTTTCCCTCAGAATTCATTAAACGTGAGGTGATTTCATATCTTGCTTGATTTCGAATCCGATTGAGCCAATTTTTAGACTCATTATCGATACGAGACCAATAAATTAATGCCTCAAAGAAAGTCACCCTATCGAGATAAAACTCGCGAGCACGGATCATTTCTTTAATCACATCATGGACACGGTTCAAACCAAGTGCCGAGTCGATTTCGTTTTTAATCACTTCACTTTGGCTTGCAAGTCCTTCAATAATATTGCTGGTGTATTGAAGGTTATACTTTTCAACTAAGCATTTCCGTAAAAAATATTGCACAATCGTAGCGATATTTTGGGTGGCAGCATCACTAACAAAAATTTCGTCCCCAAGTACTTCGATTAGCTCTGCAGACTCATCATGTGAGAAGCTATAAATACGAATACCCGAAATATGAACTTCTATATCAACAGTAAGTTGCTCATCTACTGTGATAATAGGGGCGCCGAGGGCTTGGCCCCAAAGTGCTTTTTCAATCTGCACAAGACTAGTTTCTACCAGGGTGCAATGCTGAGGTTCCCTTAGCACAAATGTAAGAGATTCATATAGTCCACTGCCGGCAATGCCTGTATTTACGACAGTTTTTGGCTTGCCTTGCACTCGCCACAGTAAGAACGCTGACAGCGTACATAAGATAAATAACGTCATACACACATAGAACAGACTTGGACTGAGTAGACCGAGTAGTAAAATCAAGGCTCCAATAACTAACAGGCTTTTCCAAAAACGGCTAACCTGCTTTGCCATCTGCCCCATAAATGAACTAGATTCTTCATCCCCTTTAATACGCGTGAGATACACACCGCAAGCGATTGATAACAATAAGCTGGGGATCTGCGAGACAAGACCATCACCTATCGTCAGTACAGAGAATCGGCTAACACTTTCAGATAGCGAGAGATCAAACTGATTAACCCCCACATAAATGCCACCAAATAGGTTAACCAAGCTGATCAAAATACCAGCAATAGCATCACCTTTGACGAATTTCATTGCCCCATCGAGCGAACCAAATAGCCGATTTTCGGTGCTTAAATCAGAGCGTAACTTTTGTGCTTGTTCACCTGTAATAAGACCGCTTTTTAAATCGCCGTCAATCGTCATTTGTCTACCAGGTAAGGCATCCAGAGAGAATCTGGCCCCCACTTCCGCGACCCTTTCGCCACCTTTGGTAACAACTAAAAATTGCACTATGGTGATAATGATAAAGATGAGTAACCCTGAAATAAGGTTCCCTCCCATCACAAACTCCCCCACGGTTTCAATCACATTACCTACATCTTCATTCGCAATAATGTTTCGGGTCGTTGCGATAGACAATAACAAGCGAAAGGTCGTCAGTAACAATACGACCGTTGGTAAAAATGTCACCATTAGAGGTTGATCATTCTCAAGCATGATAACCAGCAGCAATACTGAACTAATAAAACTAATTAAAATAAACAGATCGATCACCACTCCGGGAAGGGTGAACAAAATAATAGTTGGCAACGCAAATGCGATAATCACACTGCTGGGATTAAACTTGATAGGAAACCGACGAAGACGCTTAATCATACCGTCTCCAAGCTAGTCCGTAGTGCTTCAACAATCGACTGAGTTTCTATGCTAATAATCTTGTCGTCATTCTCTATCGTCAGCACGGCGAATCCATTGACATAGGTATGCTCTACAGACAAATGTCTTGCCTGATCGTCTATTTCAGCATGGAGTAAGTCCACAAGATGTCCGATTAAATACTCATTAAGACTCAGTTCTGTTAAACGCAATTTTACGGTTTCAGCGAGTCGGTTTTTCAATTCATCTTTCAACAAACTAAGACTTTGATACTGTTCTTCAACAATATCGACAAGCTGTTGATTGGCTTCGTCAAACCAACGCTCTTGATTAACCTGAAATTCTTCTTCTATCTCATTATATAAATTATTAGCGTGAAGATTGAGCGCCTGCTCTTTCTCCTCGATCAGTTGCACCACTTGCTCTTCAAGCATTTGCTGGTATTGCTCGACTCTCTCTTCTAAAGCAGATAATAACGACTTAGCCTCGTTATAAATAAGAAGATCAGACTTCTTTATTACGTTTGAGTGACGCTCTTTCTTAAATGCAATCTGTGGAACTAATCGATGCAATGAATTGATTTCTATATACAAGACATACCTCATTCTGGTTTAGAATTTAAGCTTACTAAATCCTTAAATCTCACTACAAAAGAAAAAAAAAGATTAAACCTGAACTCTTATGATTTAATCTTTTCAATTGATGGAGAGTCTGGTGGTTAGCTATTGATTCAAGGCGCTAAAACCAGATTACTTCGAATAACCGGAGAGGTAACAATCAGTTTTCCACTGGCAGTCCCGAGTAAATATGAGCGTCCGGTCGACACTAGATCCAACCCTGAAATTTGCTGGTAATCAGATTTATTCATTCGATTAACGGGATTTAACTGCGACTTAATCTCGGCCCGATCCCTTAAATTATTTAATTTACCGGCAAAATGATTTTGTCCCCGCATACTGGTAGCCCCTTGAGTCAACAGGACCTTCGAATTCAAACTTTTCAAATACTGACCTAAATCTTGTTTTCGCCACTCTTCAAATTCAGCAGAATCTTTTTTACCTCGTAAAGACTCAGGTATAGGTCGCCAAGATCCCATTAACGTGCCAGCCTCTGGACGATCTAAGAACTTAGGTACCCTATGTTGAATATGTCCCCCCGCTCGGCCTACTATGCGCGATTCGATCTTACCTAGGTCAAGTTGTGGTTTAGCAGTACTTTTTTGACTCTCAGCGGTAATAACAGGACCAGCTGTCTCAGTCGACACAGGGGTTAATGTATTAACTAACGTTGCAACAACACCGACTTCACCATCCGTCATCGATGGCGAACCATTACCCGTTGCAGCTGAGGTTGTACCGCTGCCATTACCTGCCGCGGGACCACGAGGATGAGCTGTCGCTGCACTCGGCACTGCATCTGGGGTTGTCCCCAAATTACGTCTAGGTCCTTGGGTGTAATTACTGCCCGTTTGCGCACCCTGACTCAGACTCACCGGGGTGGGACTACTCACCTCCCATTTACGGCCAGTGTATCCTTTTGCAGCATTCGCCTCAGGCACCACTGTTGCAGGGGTGTCGTCCGTAGGCACACCATCCGTCTGTGACGTTACTGGCGTGTTTGTGGTGTTCGCCGCGACAGGCGGACGAGCCGATGTCCCCGCATTCGTCGGTGTTTCTGCGACGGCTGTCGGAACATCAGTTTGAGTGCCATCATCTGTCATCGATAGCGAACCATTACCCGTTGCAGGAACAGGACCACGAGGATGAGCTATCGCTGAACTCGGCGCAGCATCTGGGGTTGTCCCCAAATTACGCCTAGGTCCTTGGGTGTAATTGCTGCCCGTTTGCGCACCCTGACTCAGATTCACAGGTGTTGAACTACTCACCTCCCATTTACGGCCGGTGTATCCTTGTGCAGCATTCGCCTCAGGCACCACTGTCGCAGGGGTATCTTCCGTAGGCACGCCATCCGTCTGTGACATTGAAGGCGTGTTTGTGGTCTTCGCCGCGACAGGCGAACGAGCCGGTGTACCTGTATTTGTAGGAACATCGGCTTGCGTGCCATCATCTGTTACATCCGCCACCGATGGCGAACCGTTGCCCATCACTGGTGGGGTTGTACCGCTGTCATTGCCAGCCGCGGGACCACGAGAATGACCAGTCGCGGTACTCGGCGCTGCATCTGGGGTTGCCCCAAGATTACGTCTAGGTCCTTGGGTGTAATTGCTGCCCGTTTGCGCACCCTGACTCAGATTCACAGGTGTTGAACTACTCACCTCCCATTTACGGCCAGTGTATCCTTGTGCAGCATTCGCCTCAGGCACCACTGTCGCAGGGGTATCTTCCGTAGGCACGCCATCCGTCTGTGACATTGAAGGCGTGTTTGTGGTGTTCGCCGCGACAGGCGAACGAGCCGGTGTACCTGTATTTGTAGGAACATCGGCTTGCGTGCCATCATCTGTTACATCCGCCACCGATGGCGAACCGTTGCCCGTTACCGCTGGGGTTGTACCGCTGCCATTACCAGCCGCGGGACCACGAGGATGACCAGTCGCGGTACTCGGCGCTGCATCTGGGGTTGCCCCCAGATTACGCCTAGGTCCTTGGGTATAATTGCTGCCCGTTTGCGCACCCTGACTCAGATTCACAGGTGTTGAACTACTCACCTCCCATTTACGGCCAGTGTATCCTTGTGCAGCATTCGCCTCAGGCACCACTGTCGCAGGGGTATCTTCCGTAGGCACGCCATCCGTCTGTGACATTGAAGGCGTGTTTGTGGTGTTCGCCGCGACAGGCGAACGAGCCGGTGTACCTGTATTTGTAGGAACATCGGCTTGCGTGCCATCATCTGTTACATCCGCCACCGATGGCGAACCGTTGCCCGTTACCGCTGGGGTTGTACCGCTGCCATTACCAGCCGCGGGACCACGAGGATGACCAGTCGCGGTACTCGGCGCTGCATCTGGGGTTGCCCCCAGATTACGCCTAGGTCCTTGGGTATAATTGCTGCCCGTTTGCGCACCCTGACTCAGATTCACAGGTGTTGAACTACTCACCTCCCATTTACGGCCAGTGTATCCTTGTGCAGCATTCGCCTCAGGCACCACTGTCGCAGGGGTGTCTTCCGTAGGCACGCCATCCGTCTGTGACATTGAAGGCGTGTTTGTGGTGTTCGCCGCGACAGGCGAACGAGCCGGTGTACCTGTATTTGTAGGAACATCGGCTTGCGTGCCATCATCTGTTACATCCGCCACCGATGGCGAACCGTTGCCCGTTACCGCTGGGGTTGTACCGCTGCCATTACCAGCCGCGGGACCACGAGGATGACCAGTCGCGGTACTCGGCGCTGCATCTGGGGTTGCCCCCAGATTACGCCTAGGTCCTTGGGTATAATTGCTGCCCGTTTGCGCACCCTGACTCAGATTTACTGGTGTAGAACTACTCACCTCCCATTTACGGCCAGTGTATCCTTGCGCAGCATTCGCCTCAGGCACCACTGTCGCAGGGGTATCTTCCGTAGGCACGCCATCCGTCTGTGACGTTACTGGCGTGTTTGTGGTCTTCGCCGCGACAGGCGGACGAGCTGGTGTACCCGCATTCGTCGGAGTGTCCGCGACGGCTGTCGGAACATCAGTTTGCGTGCCATCATCTGTCATCGATGGCGAACCATTACCCATCACTGGTGGGGTTGTACCGCTGCCATTGCCAGCCGCGGGACCACGAGGATGACCAGTCGCGGTACTCGGCGCTGCATCTGGGGTTGTCCCCAAATTACGTCTAGGTCCTTGGGTGTAATTGCTGCCCGTTTGCGCACCCTGACTCAGATTCACAGGTGTTGAACTACTCACCTCCCATTTACGGCCAGTGTATCCTTGTGCAGCATTCGCCTCAGGCACCACTGTCGCAGGGGTATCTTCCGTAGGCACGCCATCCATCTGTGACATTGAAGGCGTGTTTGTGGTGTTCGCCGCGACAGGCGAACGAGCCGGTGTACCTGTATTTGTAGGAACATCGGCTTGCGTGCCATCATCTGTTACATCCGCCACCGATGGCGAACCGTTGCCCATCACTGGTGGGGTTGTACCGCTGTCATTGCCAGCCGCGGGACCACGAGAATGACCAGTCGCGGTACTCGGCGCTGCATCTGGGGTTGCCCCAAGATTACGCCTAGGTCCTTGGGTGTAATTGCTGCCCGTTTGCGCACCCTGACTCAGATTCACAGGTGTTGAACTACTCACCTCCCATTTACGGCCAGTGTATCCTTGTGCAGCATTCGCCTCAGGCACCACTGTCGCAGGGGTATCTTCCGTAGGCACGCCATCCGTCTGTGACATTGAAGGCGTGTTTGTGGTGTTCGCCGCGACAGGCGAACGAGCCGGTGTACCTGTATTTGTAGGAACATCGGCTTGCGTGCCATCATCTGTTACATCCGCCACCGATGGCGAACCGTTGCCCGTTACCGCTGGGGTTGTACCGCTGCCATTACCAGCCGCGGGACCACGAGGATGACCAGTCGCGGTACTCGGCGCTGCATCTGGGGTTGCCCCCAGATTACGCCTAGGTCCTTGGGTATAATTGCTGCCCGTTTGCGCACCCTGACTCAGATTTACTGGTGTAGAACTACTCACCTCCCATTTACGGCCAGTGTATCCTTGCGCAGCATTCGCCTCAGGCACCACTGTCGCAGGGGTATCTTCCGTAGGCACGCCATCCGTCTGTGACATTGAAGGCGTGTTTGTGGTGTTCGCCGCGACAGGCGAACGAGCTGGTGTACCCGCATTCGTCGGAGTGTCCGCGACGGCTGTCGGAACATCAGTTTGCGTGCCATCATCTGTCATCGATGGCGAACCATTACCCATCACTGGTGGGGTTGTACCGCTGCCATTGCCAGCCGCGGGACCACGAGGATGACCAGTCGCGGTACTCGGCGCTGCATCTGGGGTTGCCCCCAGATTACGCCTAGGTCCTTGGGTATAATTGCTGCCCGTTTGCGCACCCTGACTCAGATTTACTGGTGTAGAACTACTCACCTCCCATTTACGGCCAGTGTATCCTTGCGCAGCATTCGCCTCAGGCACCACTGTCGCAGGGGTATCTTCCGTAGGCACGCCATCCGTCTGTGACATTGAAGGCGTGTTTGTGGTGTTCGCCGCGACAGGCGAACGAGCCGGTGTACCTGTATTTGTAGGAACATCGGCTTGCGTGCCATCATCTGTTACATCCGCCACCGATGGCGAACCGTTGCCCGTTACCGCTGGGGTTGTACCGCTGCCATTACCAGCCGCGGGACCACGAGGATGACCAGTCGCGGTACTCGGCGCTGCATCTGGGGTTGCCCCCAGATTACGCCTAGGTCCTTGGGTATAATTGCTGCCCGTTTGCGCACCCTGACTCAGATTTACTGGTGTAGAACTACTCACCTCCCATTTACGGCCAGTGTATCCTTGCGCAGCATTCGCCTCAGGCACCACTGTCGCAGGGGTATCTTCCGTAGGCACGCCATCCGTCTGTGACGTTACTGGCGTGCTTGTGGTCTTCGCCGCGACAGGCGGACGAGCTGGTGTACCCGCATTCGTCGGTGTGTCCGCGACGACTGTCGGAACATCGACTTGAGTGCCATCATCTGTCATCGATGGCGAACCGTTGCCCATCACTGGTGGGGTTGTACCGCTGCCATTGCCAGCCGCGGGACCACCGGGATGACCAGTCGCGGTACTCGGCGCTGCATCTGGGGTTGTCCCCAAATTACGTCTAGGTCCTTGGGTATAATTACTGCCCGTTTGCGCACCCTGACTCAGATTCACAGGTGTTGAACTACTCACCTCCCATTTACGGCCAGTGTATCCTTGCGCAGCATTCGCCTCAGGCACTTCTGTTGCAGGGGTGTCTTCCGTAGGCACGCCATCCGTCTGTGACATTGCGGGCGTTGTAGTTTGACGCGTGCTTGTGATGTTCGCCGCGACAGGCGGACGAGCCGATGTACCCGCATTCGTCGGAGTGTCCGCGACGACTGTCGGCACATCGGTTTGCGTGCCATCATCTGTCATCAATGGCGAACCGTTGCCAGTCACCGATGGGGTTGTACCGCTGCCATTACCAACAGGACCACGAGGGTGAGCTGTCGCAGCACTCGGCGCTGCATCTGGGGTTGTCCCCAAATTACGTCTAGGTCCTGGGGTATAATTACTGCCCGTTTGCGCACCCTGACTCAGATTCACAGGTGTTGAACTACTCACCTCCCATTTACGGCCGGTGTATCCTTGTGCAGCATTCGCCTCAGGCACCACTGTCGCAGGGGTATCTTCCGTAGGCACGCCATCCGTCTGTGACGTTACTGGCGTGTTTGTGGTGTTCGCCGCGACAGGCGGACGAGCTGATGTACCCGCATTCGTCGGTGTGTCTGCGACGGCTGTCGGCACATCGGTTTGCGTGCCATCATCTGTCATCGATGGCGAACCGTTGCCCGTCACTGTCGCAGGTGTATCGTCCGTCTGCGTCGCAACTGGCGTTGTGGTTTTCGTTGTTGTACCTGCTAAAGGCCTAGGTACATCGGATCCCGTCGCACGATCGTGTTCATCAATAACCAATGATTCACTATTAGGAATAACAGCATACGCTGTAGCACCATCTTTCCCTTTTATTTCGACCATTTGAGCACATGCATCATCCCCGCTTAGAAGTAAATTGAATAAGGTTACCAGCTGCGGATCTGCTTGCTCTTGGCACTCAGATATTAACGTCTTTAATCGCGCTTGACGCTCCTTAACTGGCGTCTCGACAACAGTGACTTCAGCAGCATCAGCAAAGGGTAACGTGACCCGCCCGATCGATGTTGCATCAGTTGTTTGCGTGCCGATATTATTAACATGCGACTCGTTAGGGGTCTTAACTTGATCTTCTGAAACCAGATTAATGTCTGGAACCTTGGAAGAGTTAATAAAGACATACCAACTGTTATGAAAGTTATTAACGTTGTTAAAACAGTTATTAAAAACATCTCCGCGTTCGGTGTCTTTGTCCGTCACATCTTCTGTATGCTTAGGTTCCGGTAGCTCGGCCAGGGGAGGTAAATGAAAAGGGCGCTTAGTTGGTAAATCTTTGGGGGCATCAACTTTAGGCGGCTCAAACGGGGCTTTTTTCTTCTCTTTATCGCCAGTAACAAATTGGGAGCCACCATACATAGCTATCGCAGATGCATTACCATACATCACCACAAATACCGTCGGTAATAAACTAAATCCTAAGGTGAAGGGAGCTAACACAGTACCGATTGTTACGGCACCGGCGATAGCAGCCAAATGAAACTTAGCCTTTTTCTCTGTGCTCACTCTATTTGATTTTTTAGTGCTTTCTTTAATCTTTTTAGGCTTAGCTTTAGAATGAGGCTCTTCCGTCTCCAAAATACTAGGGGCAGTAGAGACACTCTCTGGAGTTTGAGGTTCCGCAGATCTAAGTGTTGGAGCTCTAACGTCCAATAAAGAGGTAGATCGTGCTATATTCCTAGGTAGAGCCTCACAGTCTAAACGTGATAACTCTGGCATAGAAGTACTACGAGTCAACGCTGGATTAAGTGCCATATTAAAATCTCATCTTTTCAAATAAATTAATGCTTAACCGTCTCACATTATCTTCGGAATAATCTTGCTCAGCTATTGTGAGAGTAAGAAATCCATCAACACGAATAAATACACCTTTTGAGGCCATTTCAAATTGTAAAATAAGATCAATAATGGCCTCCAAGTTAACGAGATGTATTAACTGGAAAAAAGGAAAAACTGGCAGCAATAGATTGTCTGGGTAATCTCTAAAAATAACACCCTCATTTTTTTCGAGGCGCTGTAAAAATTGTTTAATGTAGTCACACGTTCTAGTTTTCATTTACTTTGGACAAACCAATACAAGGTCATTATTAGTTAACGACAATATTTCTTCAACATTAAGACTAGTTTTAAACATAGTACAAGATGCCATCAGAACTAACGTTTTCGGTAATGAAGATAAACTAGTTTTCAAATAGTTAGCATCAATAATGAGTGTATCCACTTTTAACAATGCAGATATGTTGAAATCTCCTATAATAAGTTTGCAACTCATTAACAGAGGCAACTCATCTATATCCATCTCAGGATATGATTTAAACGCTAATCCATACTGGCTTAAGACTTGAGTGATTACATAGGATAAGTAATCCTGTTCGAGATGGTTCACATCCAAACCGAGCAACCTGCCTGCTTCGCATAAAGAAACATATAGTTCAGCCTCGATACCAACATGCTTTAAGCTGAGTAATATGAAATCCTGCTGCTGAAATCGATGACATACAGCCCCCACATCAACTCTAATCTCTTGATTATTAAAAGTTGTCCCAGCAATCTGATTAACTGCTCGGTACATTGCTGGTTTCATCTCATATTTTGGCATGAGAGTGACGCGCTCTTGTTTCATATATTTCACCGATTCCTAGATAACAGTGCTAATACATCCATACTCATTTTAAAATCTATATCATCGATCCAATCACGTATTCCAGCAGGTGTTTTGCAAACAAAGTCATAAAGCTGTTGATAAGCATCTTTCGAAGTCACCTCTTCAAAATCAACACTTTGTACTAATGTTAAAATAAAGGTAATTTTATGAAATTGACTATCTAGTATCCCTTCTACCACAATCGCTTTAACTGTTGTTTCAGAATAATCGCGCAACATAGCAAACCATTCGATTACCGCTTGTTTATCGGCATATATCTCCACATCAGATAATCTATTCCAACTAAGCCGTTCTGACTTAGCCTTTAATAACTGATAAGGATCAAGTGTTTTGCCCTTTAAGTGACAATGCGAGATACGAACATGGCGATTATTTGTAGGCATTTATACTTTACTCTTGAATATAGTAACGGCGACATAAAGCCAATAATGACAGTAAACCATCTAAATTATGTTCATAAGCGACAAGTTGCTGCACCGTGCTGCTATTCGCATCCATATTCCCTGCGGAGGACTTAACATCTGCAATATATTTTTTAAGTTGCTTTCTTAACGTTAATGGATATAAGTGCTCACAGTGCTCTGCCGCATGTAATATCCAAAGTTGAGCATCATTTAATGATTTAACATCGAGTAAATTATCAGAGAAACCTTGCCAATCGCGTAACGCCTTGAGCTGATAGCTATTAAGCTGTCGAGCAAATTGCCTTTGCTGATCCAATGTTAAATTTTTACGTTTAACCCGGAACAGACGAGGATATTTTTTAGTTCGCTTGTCGACTTGCTTTATATCTTTTACTCGGCGAGGCTGGCGGTGGTCACCAGCCTTTTGAGTTCGGTTAATATCCGAAATTTTTTCGGTGCGTTGTGTCACGGCAAAAGAAACGGGTCGAAGCATAGTTAATCAGAGCGAGCTTAGACTCGCTCTGCTCCGTATTATCGGTTAGTCACTAAACTCGCTTTCGCTACAGCTTCAAGGATCTCATTTAACTTCACCGCTTCAGCAGTCAGATCTTGAATATATTGATCAAGCTGAGCATCAAACTTCTCTTTCAAGTCTTTGCTCGCTTGAGTCTCTTCTTGTACTTTCACCTGTTCAGCATTTTGAATTTCATTTGCATTGCCAACCATACCATCAGCCATTCCACCCATTTGAGTGACAGAGTTGTACTTGGCAGTACGCTGCTGCTGAAGATTAGCACTGTATTGATTAAGCTCTTTTGCTGTTAGATCTGAGACTTTAGGAGACTTATCAACATTAGTGACTTTACCAGACTCAAGATCCGTCGTTTTTAATAACTTGACTCCTCCTGTATCCGCAGCCCCTCGGTCGCCCATTTTGGATAAGTGTTTATCCTTCAGCGTTTTAGTTTGGCCAATTCGAACAGTTGCTGCAGTTGTCATTCCCATGTTAACCACAGATGACGCTAAGGTAATACCGAAGCGTAATTTGGCATCTTGAGATTTATCTTGCGCGAGCATAGTCGCCAACTCTGACGTAGCAACAGCTTCACCAATGCGATTCTTCATCACTTGAGCGCGAACCTGTTGAGACGACTCGATAATTTGTGCTAAAAGTGCCAGTAAATCAGCCATTGATACCGAGCCTTTGTTGGCCTCTTTCAATGAGTTTTCATAACTGCCCCATGCTTTTTGATCTATCGGCTTGAGATTATTAACAGAAGAAGTCTCTTCAGATTTTGTCGATGGTAGTGACAGTGCACTCATTTGTACTAAATTCATAAATTAGCTTCCTCTTACATATTGATTGAAATAATCTTGTCGTTGTATTCGCGCTGATCACTATTAACTTTAAAAAGTGATTCAAAAGCATGGCTTACCGCACGCAACGCCTGATTAAGCATGGTCAAGATTTGCTGGATACGTGTTTCCAACTCCTCTTGGTTTGCTTTAGCAATCTCAAGATCTTTTGTAATGTCGGCAGACTTAATCGCGTAACCGCTACTCACGACTGAAGTTGCATTTGAAGTAACCGAACTTGCTTGAGCAATCTTTGAGGTCAGCTTTTCGCCACCACTTGCAAATGACTTAATCTTATCGAGTAAAGGCTCAATCAACTTCATAACTTTGTTGACCATACCCTGAATTTTTGTCGATATAGTGCTGAATGACTTCAACGTTTTAACTGCGTCGACAGCCTTATCAACCATAGTTGCGACTTTCGCAGCCCCACTCGCAACAGCCTTACCCGCAGTCGCCATCATGTTCCCAGGATTGAAACTGACCACCATACTGATAATGCCAATAGCAATCTCTAATCCCATTGATACATAGCCCCTGATCTCTTCAGAGACACCTGCGGCTTCCATAATCTTATCGACAATTTTAGGCAACACGATCGAAGCAATCATGAAACCAATCATCACTGCAGCCATAACAGGATTGAATGGCGCCATTATAATTGCCGCAAGAAAACCTAATCCCATAGCAATCTTGCCCCAAATGCCTTGGCTCTTTTGGGCTTGCTTCTGTTCTTCAATCTGCGCCATACGCTCTTTAAGCGCATCGATCTGAGTATTTTTTTGAATATCTATCAGTGTTTTTTTCGCTTCAGAGTTTTCTTTACCGGTACCAGAAAACGCTTCAGCGGCCAGTTTCATACTCTCTTGCACCATGCGCCAGAGCTGACTATCGGACACTCCAATCGTATTGCCTGGTAAGGGTTGATTCGGCTTAGCCGATTCTGTCGCAGCAGTGTTTTGGCGCTGAACACTCTGGCTCTGTTCATCGACTGTACCAATAATGCTTGGCGCAGCGACGGTAATCATGAATGTACTCATAGTTATTTCCTTTCATGTGACGATACTGGGAATAGATGCGCACTCACTATCAGAGTTACTGAAGTGAGCTTGCACATCTAAATTCTCGCGATGCGAGCGGCATGTTCCCAGTGCTACCATGCCCTTCTATTTTGTACTTAATACAAACACGACTCTTTAGATGTTCCTTGCGAATGCCATTTGCTCATCACGGCAGACCTGAATCCAATACTTAAGGGTCTGCTGCAGCATCTTGACTTGATCGCCGATACGGTTAATTTCTTTAATATCTTCATCAGTAAGCTGTCTAGGCGAGAAGTTTTTATAAAGATCTGTTAAATATTGAGCCTGAATCGTTCCGTCATAATCGAAGGCCTGAGTCACTCCAGGTGGTAAAGGCTTATTTGTGTCCGACGAATTCTGCCAACCAGGACACTTAGCACTGAACAAGTACGCCATCGCATCCATATTGGCTAATTTAGTGAGTAGTCCATCAACCTCTGCTTTACTGCCAGTGAGAATGGTCTCGACCTCGGCTGCCGATACTGTTTGATCACCGTTTAACGCGCTCAGCAACACAATTCTTGCCATAGGGCTAATATCGTTAAGGCCGCTGGTGATCCAGCCACCGGCATTGGGATCGTTATACACAGACGAGGTAAAGCGACTCGATAACTCTGTGGGCGTCGTCGATGAGATATTGCCGCCACTCATAGCTGACATAGCTTGGTAAGCAATGCTATCCGTTGGAATTTTCCCCCCCTGAATCGCACTATTCAGAGTACTCCAAACATTATTGACCTTCGCCCCCAATTGCTCAGGGGTAAAATCCCAATTGGTATGACTGCCACTACCAGTTTTTTCCAGTAGAGTCCCCAATTCTTTCAAGAAGTTAGCGTCTTCTAAACCGTACTCTTTACTATTACTCAACACATCGAGCAGCACCAGCTGGAACATGTTCTCGTACTCAATTCCGTTAATCCCGCCCTCTTTCATAGCAGTAAACATCTGCATAATGGCGGCCTCGAATGCAGGTTTTCCACCACTGGTCCACTTATTAACGATGTCTAATTGACTTCCATAGCCCTCAATACTCGTCGCAAGAGCCGAAGCAATAACGGCCTCGGAATGTTGACCCGCCATAGCCATCACCACTTGTTTCTGCTGCGCCGCAACCATTAATAGCGTTGTTACATCCCCCGTTTCGACATCGAGTGAGGCGAGCGCACGGTCAGCAATCGCCAACTTAGATTCATTCGCGACAGGCTGCATAGTTTTAAGTGGTGCATTTTCGGTTGTAGACGGCAATGTCCACTGGGGCTGAAGACCAGAAACACCATTAATACTCATAGCAAACTCCCTGTTGATTGTTAGATATTTCTAGCGAATGCCATGAGTTCATCCCGGCAGATCTGAATCCAGTACTTAAGGGTCTGCTGGATCATTTTCACTTGATCGCCGATACGGTTAATTTCTTTAATATCTTCATCGGTTAACTCGCGTGGTGGAAAGTCGGTATACATATCTTTAAAATAACCGGAATCCAATCCAACCCCCTCCCAATCAATCACCTTATGCCCATTTTGAGTGACTTCACGCCAACCGCTATCTTCCCCGTGACCATCATTTTTAAAGAGAAAATCCATAGCAGATGTATAACTTCCGCCCGGTGTATTATTTTTAATAAAGTCATTCAACTCACCCACTGACCCAGTGAGAAATAAATTTATCGTATCTTGCGTTACGTCAGGATACTTATTTAAATAGGCAGCCATTAGTGCCATACGTAACATAGGCGAGACACCTGCATCACTTGGATATCCAGCATCACCAATAAACGAATATTTATTTTCAAAATTATTTTTAAAGTGGTCGACTAATGCAGATGGTGCGCCTTGTTTATCTTTTAAAAATGTCAGTACTTCATTACACAGGCTGTCTTTCGGAGCATTTTTCAACATAAAGTCAAAGATAGCTGTACTTTTATCTGCGAATTTCTGTCCATTCCAGCCCTCATGATATCCATGTGAACCAGAACCCGTGCTCTCTAAAAAATGCATCATGTCTTCCATCATCTGTGGCGTGAGATCTGGAAAGTCAGCTGAGTGTGAAATGTAATCCATAATGGCTAGCTGAAATAAATCTTCAATTTCATTACCTGTGATACCATCTTTCAGAAAACCTTCGAACATTTCTCTCATTGCACTTTCGAACATCGGCAGACCGCCAGTTGTCCAACCTTGTATATGTGCTAATTGTTTACCATAAGCTTCAATGCTTCCCGCCAAAGCAGAGGCGATCGCGCTTTCAGAGCTCAGGCCAACCATTGAGCGTACAACTTCTTTCTGATGGGCAGCAAAAGTAGCAAGCGTCTGAAATGGAGATGGCTCACTCTTAGTAAATGGCAGAGCTTTATTTGTTTTTTCTTCTTGCTGGGAGGCAGACTTAACTAACTTTTCTATATCATTTAGATTTTTTTTATCGGCATCAGTCAAAGATGAACTTTTTTGTTCAAAATTTAGCGCATCTGATAACACTCGTGCATTATTCACTATCATTTATAGAGTCTCTACAATTTAAGAATCCTGTATCCTCTTGATGGTACAGGTTGGGAATGCACTCACACAGAACAGCTAAATGTGTGAGTCATGAAATTGGCTTATATCTCAAGAAAAAACTTAGATTCAAATGGTTGTTTCATATTGACTCTGCAATACTATCTATAATTAAGGTAAATACGGGCTCAGCTGCGACTTAAGATAATGATATCGTTGCAGATAGAAATCATTTAAATTATCTTCTTTTACAATAAGCCAGGTAACACTAGCCTCGGTATATTCATTTAACTTATAATGACACAAAGAAATGTTGAGAATAGTTTCATCTAGATCATTTGTCGGGAAAGTCTTTAATATGTTTAGCACTTCCAAAGCTTTTTTAAATTGCCCTTTTTCCAAAAAAATGGCAGCTAGACATCCTGGGCCTCGATGATCATACGGATTTAAACCAACATAGGCAGAAAAAACAATCTCAGCTTCCTTAAATTGGAAGTCAGTATAAAACTTAACCCCTAATTCATAAATTGATTTTAGTTGAGTTATTGTGATTTTCTGCGACTTACGCATAGCTGCAATATCTTTTTCAATGACTGTGCCACTCAATAGCTCAAAAAAGTCATCACAGGTTTCACCTGGGCGTATTGTATTTTTTTTCATATAAATTCAATCCAATTTTAACGGTTATTTTACCCGCCGCTGAGTTCGATATCTGTATCCTTGGCGACTTGTAAGATAAAGGCATCAAGTCTAGTTGAAGATTTTACTGCTAATATGGATTCTGGCAGTGATATACCTAGTCTTAAAGCCCAAATGATGGCATGACGTGGATTGTGAATAGCCAATAATGCTACTCCAAGTTTTTGGGTGCACATATTTTTTGACACATTAGAATCGAGTTTAATTCCTAGTGTACTTGACCAGAGATATTGACTTTGATTGAGATATTGCTTGCTCAGCAGCCAAGATCGATCACTTGCGTCACCTTTGCGAGCTTGGTATATGACTACGCTACCCAATACTTTCACTAAAGCAGTAATTTTTGAACGTCTAGGTGTAAACCATACCTGTACCTCACTCTCGGTTAGTGTTGTAAGCACACTATATTGATCCGGGGAAAGTCGCCGATTGACCAGTAAATAATGTAAGTATGTTTGATGAAGTTTTTTATACTTTTTCATTACCCGTATTCTGAAAAAAATAACTGACAGTTAATGTATCCAACTCTGAAACTAAGCCTTTCAAAAAACGCTCAATATTCAACTTATTTTCACGTTCGATTTCATCAAAGCTAAAAATAATAACCGAGACTCGCTTATTTTTTTCCCCAGTGACGATAACACTGCTCCGTAGCACATTGGGAATAACACTAATTTTGTTATATATTTCGCGGCTCTCAAGCAAGTTTCCCTTCACTATCTCTAACTTACTCAAGCTAGCAAATTTTGACTCAAGCAGATCATTGAGATCTTCTCGTTCAAAATAGAAATTGAATTTTGTTAACACTTCTCTCGCCTGAGCTAAGTGATCTTTATCAACATAGACAAGATGACGATCCTTACTAATAGATAAAGAAGCGGAAACCTGATATCGGGCCAGCAGAACAACCACTTTGTTCGCTGCATCAGCGGAATCAAAATTGGCAACTTCTACTCGGCCCTGATCATTACATCCAAAGAGTACAAGAAAAACTATCCAGTACAGTTTTTTCATCACTGGGCCTTCATGACATCATTTATTGCAGTGGCAGACTTCGAAGCAATTTTAGTTACTGTTTCCTGATACATGCTGTAATGAAATACCGATTGCTGTAAGGCCAACGTATCCTGCAAGGTAATCGTTTTGCCATCATTTATCTTCTGTAAATTATTCATAATCTCTTGAAAACCTTCACCAATATTATTAAAGGTATCTTCAAATACAGAAGGTTGTATCGCTTGTACATTAAGATCTACCATTTCTAAACAACTCTTTAAATCAATACGCTTCACAATGTTTGATATTTAACCGCTGCCATCGTTAGCAAGCAAATGAACAAACTGGAATCAAAGTGAAAAAACACGAGTTTAAAAATAACTTTTTAATACAATGAGTTAATTAATAGACCCCGAGTTATTAGTTAAACTCCTAACCCGTCATATCCAAATATATGCGCTTTAGGAAAGTATTTATCGGCTTCAGTTTTACGCTTTACCCAAAACTTCAACACCTTTCCTTCTCTAAGTAAGTCATTTGTAGTCGAACAGCTTCGCTATGGCCTACAACATAAATATTCTTAATACTTTATCGGGTAGACAATTGATTGCTAAAAGGGCTATAGATGACACCATTAGTCACATGACGAACACGCGTTGCGTTGGATTTAGAATCAATAGCCACTTTTTCAGTGCATTATGGAGCCAGCTTAGTCGGATATACTGGAGACAGTTGATGAACAGATAATAATGAAAGAACATTAAAATTAACTAAATCATTCCTCTTGAATCATCAACTGCAGAAATTTCATTCCTGAATAATGATGTAAATTACTGGCTAGACTTTGATATATGCAACCATGTTATTGAACAGTTTCAGCTTACCGGCCAACACTCGTTCTACATTAGCGATATCTGCGGAAAATTCTGTCACTACTGTTAATTTCTCTTTCTTTATATTGAAGAAAACGTCTTCATCAGACATGAGACTCTCTATTATTTTAGGCGCTTTATTTTTAAGCATGCGTTGATCACGCAAGGGGATTTCAATAAAAGTTTGCAATGTTCTATCATTTATATAAACAAATATCTCCTCTCCGCCATTCAATTCGATTGCGATAGGATCATCACCCTCGATGCGAGATAATAAGCTTGGTGACACATTAAAATCATCTACGAGTGTTTTATAAACAATTTCTCTGAGTTTTTTCATAATACCTTCCGTTTAAAAGTTAATATTTAACTATTCAATGTTAGAGTTGCCCAAAAAGCAGATGGAATTGATCATAAATCCCACCGCCAACTTGTGTAAGTAAAACGATAAATACAACTAATTTAGCCGCCATAGGTAAGCCTGGATCTTGCACACTAAACACAGTTTGCAACAGACCGACAATAACTCCCGTGACGACAAAACTAAGCGAAAAAATAATAATCGCACTCTTGAGAATGTCTAAGCATGCCGCTGTGACATCAATGACGGTCATAATAATCCTCAAGAAAGTTAGTCACTTTGTTATCCTCAAACTGGAATACGTAGTACTTATTGCGAAAAAATACTCGATAGGTGTTCAATTGCGCATATTGGGTAAAATACTCGGGTGCGATTTGGTAATGCAGCATCAACGAAGACAATACAGGTTGGACAGTCATGCCTGCACTCACAGCTCCAATCGCCACAAGTTTAGAACCTAGACTTGGTAATTCCATCTGAGTTACTAAAACTGAAGATTTTTCCTCAATAAAAACCTTATTTATGTGCTGACCTCCCTCCTTTACTTCTAAATTTGAATGAACTGGTACAAAAGCTTTAATAACCGGGTCTTCTTTCTTCTCTCCGGCGGATAAGCCTTTATTAGCATTCGATTCTCGCTGTACTCGAGCCAAAACAGGTACATTAGAGTGAGCAACTGTTAATTCTGATTGCTTTTGAAGATTCACTCCAGACTCCCCCTCCATAGCCGCCAACCGACTTATTGGTGGTGATTTAATTGGTGACGACTGAGTAGGCTGAGGCACTGCCGCCATAGACTGGGGTGGTGTCGTCAGTGAGCGCGTAGCCTGTTCTGAATTCACAACTGGTTGCTCTACTATCAAGGATTTGCCAACCAGCGTCGTTGACACTTGAGCATTCGCTCCAGACTCTCGTCCGATAACAGCGGACGGCTGACTTATTAGTGGCGACTTAATTGGTGACGACTGAGTGGGTTGAAGCACTGCCGCCATAGACTGGGGTGGTGTCGTCAGTGAGCGTGTAGCCTGTTCTGAATTCACAACTGGTTGCCCTACTATCAAGGATTTACCAACCAGCGTCGTTGACACTTGAGCATTCGCTCCAGACTCTCGTCCGATAACAGCGGGCGGCTGACTTATTAGTGGCGACTTAATTGGTGACGACTGAGTCGGTTGAGGCACTGCCGCAATAGATTGAGGTAATCGCGTCTGTGAGCGCGTAGCCTGTTCTGAATTCACAACTGGTTGCCCTACTATCAAGGATTTGCCAACCAGCGTCGTTGACACTTGAGTATTCGCTACTGACTCAAACCCCATTGCCGTAGTAGGTTGCTTTATTAGTGACGACTTGAGTAATGGCTGAGAAAGTTCAGACTTTGCCCTCAGAGGGAGCGTAATCTTATCCGCACCTACTGTTGACTGAGCTGTGTTCAAAGACTTGCTGACTGGCACCGTTGAAGATGACACCTGGGTATTCATCGCAACCTCATCAGTGTTGCTCACTTTTAACTGAGATTGAACATGATTCGCTACTGGTATTGCACGTCTAGGCCGCTGCAAATTAGCCACATTTGCCAATGGTTCACTGGTCTCTAGTTTAAGCCGACTGCCACTAACTGCATCAGACGAATGGATTCTGATAGCTTTACTCGCCGAAAATATATGTTGCCGAAGTGGTACATAAGCCGTGACAGGTACAACATGCCCCCAAATAAAACCCTCTTCATGCTCAGCCTCATGGCTTTCAATGGCCTCCTTTTCACCATCAAATGTTGATGTATCATGAGAAGAAGCCTGCCGTTTTGATAGATTCAAAAGCTGTTCAAATTCGCTCTCTACTGGGCTCAAACAGGCTATTTGGGCAACTGGGGCAAGTCTATCCATCTTTGTCATTTTGTCACTCATCTCTTAACTGTTCTTGGATCTCAGCTAAAGCGTCCTTTCGTTTTTCTTGCCTTCGCTTTTCAGCGATAACAAGGGCAATCTCGGCAGCTAATTCATTAGCATTTTGCTGGGTCACAGACGCATCGAAGAATAAAGACTCGATATGAGACTTAACGCTTTCTCTTCGCTGAAACAAACGAGAAAGCCCATTTAATTCGTCTTTAACGACTAGACTTTTTAACTTTTGTTGCTCATTGGCGATTAATGCCCATGAGGCCTCTATCGAATCCAATAGCTCTTGATGCTTCAAATTTAGTTTGACTAATTTACGTTGTTGCTTGCCAATTCTGATGTCAACTACATCAATAAGTTGACCAAATTCGATCCATTGCTTGGAGGGTTTCTTCATATTCGACCCCGTCGTAACCTTGCTTCAAAAACTCCATGATATATGGGAAGCGCTCTATCGCTTCGTCGGTCGCCAAATCGTTACCTTTCTCGTACTCGCCGACTCGGATTAACAATTCAACATTAAAATAGCGATACACCATATCTTTGAACTTTTCAGAAAGACTTACATATTGAGGATCCTGAACTTTATTTTGTAGACGGCTCTTGCTCTTTAGTACATCAATAGCAGGATAACGGCCAGTAGAAGCAATTGTCGTTGAGTAGACCAAATGTCCATCAATCAGTGACTTAACTTCATGTGCAATAGGATCTTCATCAATTTCTTTTTCAATCAATACCGTAAAAATTCCAGTCACTGAGCCATGAATAGAGTTACCACAATTCTCTACCAGTCGTGACAGTGCCAAAGAGACTCCGATCGGAATTCCGCCCTCGATGGGAGTACCATCTAACATGGCTTGTGCACGTGCAAAACGTGTCAATGAATCGAAATAGAGCACCACTTTCTTGCCCTGAGCCATGTAATGCCGAGCAATAGATACAGCGACTAAACCCGATCTCACTTTCTCCAACGGATTTGCTTCGGATGTAGACACTATAGTGATCGATTTTTGAATCACAGCAGGACCAATCTCCCCCTCCAAAAACTCAACCACCTCCCTTGCACGCTCACCAATCATGGCGAAAATCACCACATCGGCATCCATGTTATTTGCCATGATCGAAACCGTAGTAGTTTTGCCAGCACCTGCGGGGGCAAATAGGCCCAAACGCTGCCCTACTCCAATGGTGAATAAGCCATCAATAATTTTAATTTTTGTTGGAAAGACAGTGTCGATTGGTGCGCGAATATTAAGCGGTATAGGCTTATCGATAATGGGTAAATCATAGTAATCACCCTCACCGCCCAAATATTGTTCACCATACAATGACTCGCCATAGCAATTAATGACCTTACCAATAAGAGCGGTTTCATTCAGCGGGAAACAGAAGCGCCGTGGGGTAATTTCAACTTTACTTCCCCGTTGAATAGCCCCAGGCTGGAGCAACTTAATTTCTACTCTTTTACCAGTAATTTTCATTATCTCACCACGAATGCGCTCATTAGCGACTGTGATAATGAAGCACTCCTGCCCCACAAAAGTATTTATACTGACATGACAAATCACTGTATCTTGATAAGATTCTTTAACCTTAAAAAAATGTTTGATCATGACTAGATAACCTTAAATGACACTGATACGTAACGTTTATATTTACGTTTAGTTTCCTTCTTACTCTTAAATAATTCACCTAACCAAGGAATACTTGAAAGGATAGGGACACCACTCTCGACACTATCAGTCACTGTATTGTCAAATCCTCCAAGAATAACGGTCTGCCCTGGTTCAATATAGACTTCTGATGTCAAAGATTGAGAGTTAACTCTAGGCGCCTGAGTCGCTCCGCCTTCTGTCTTATCATCACTCAGTGACTCTTCTATATAGCTAAATTTCGCCTGCACTTTTCCTGATGGCAATAAACGGCCAGTGACATACAAACTATTTTCGGCCTCAATTTTTTGAGTTGATACTTGCTTATCAGATATAAGTACAACTGTAGCCGTTTCTTTTTTACCAAAATGCCCTTGCTGGTTCTCTAAGACTAAGAGATTAGTTTCATATACTCCTCTAGCCATATTATTAGTATACAAAGCTTGAAAATTTTTGAAAAAATCTACTGTATCCGTAAAGGGTGGAACGATAATATCGTACAGACCTCGACTGCCATTCAACCATGAACTATTAACACCTAGTGCTTCAGTTCGTTCTACCGAAACATCATAAACCCGAAGGAAAAATAGCAACTGCTGCCGTTTAACATCAATAAGAGTGGCAATACGCTTAGCTAACTGGATCTCCTCAGGGGTACCTCGAACTAGCAATGCATTACTTCCAGGTAATACCTGGACTTTAGAGGTAAACTCATCCTCTTCAAGCTGTTGTTTATCATTTTGGTTAAGTTTTAGTTTATAAGCGCGCTTAACCATTTCTCCATCGCTAATATTCTCAAACTGACCAATTTTCTCAATTGCCGATGAGATTAAAGACTGCGCACCAGGAAAAATAACATTACCGTCATATGAATCAATTTGGCGATCCATAACAGATATATAATCAAACTCGATCCGTGCCAATTCCAAATTATTACCATTCTCTAAAAACTGATTTTTATCAATCATATTAGAGTAGACAACAACGTCATTAACAAACTTACGTGTTCCTGAAATAAAGATAGAGTTGCCACTGCCCACGAGTTCAATTTTCGTCGTATTATTGGCTCTGAACGTACTCTTTAATTCTTTAAGCAGGCTAGCTGGCGTAATATTTCTTGGTTTAAATGCATGATTTATATAAGCCTGACCAGAGTGAACCGTTAGTGTTCCGCCATATACATACCAATCAAAATCATAAACATCAGAAAGCTGGTCCAACAAATCGAGACCGTCACCAGAGAGTGTTTGAGTAATAGGCTGTTTAGCCTTTTTTTCTTCAATATCATCAACTAACTTTAGCTGCATATCCTTAGCTATTGCCGCCAAGGCGCCTTTCAAATCGATATCAGACTGCTTGATAAATACCTTTGCCTGACAAGTAAATGCCGTAAACAAAAGAAAAATAAGTAAGATTCTAGACTTCATCAAGTATCTCCTTCATACGTTCCTGACTAACTTTCATTTGTCTGATACTTTGATTAATAATGGCTTGCTCTACTATTTTCATCGTAAACTCTTCTTCAGTAACATAATCATTTTGCTTACTAGCGTGTACTTTTACTTGGCTATCAGAAAATTGTTCACTTAAATGTACTTCACCAGCAGCTTTGAGTTCTGACTCAAACTGAAGGGCATCCTTTTCTGAAGTGGTTTTAATTTGCTGACTATTCAATGTGACATTCAATAAATTAATGTTACTCATACCCTGCCTTTTTCATTATTTGTTTAAAAACATAAAACTGATCTTGTAACAGCCATAGGTTAAGAATAATAATTATGGTGATAGCTTTAATATCTGCTGTTGTACTAATAGATAAAGAAGCTTTTTTGAAAAAAAGGTCAACATAGCCACAACAAATAGTAATACACAACAACAGAACCATGTATTTACCAGTCACCATAGCCATCATAGTTAAGCTATCAGTGATGTAAAAATACAAAGTATCAAAACCAACATTAGCACCTTGTTCAATATTCTCTGAGATCACCGCCAGCAAAGGTCTAAAAACCACACCAGAGTCCAAGGCATACATCAAAAACATCAAAGAACTAATCTTAGATAGCGCTTCAGACTCATCAGTAAAACGTTTATCTTGTACAGACTGTTCGTTAAGCAATAATAACTGTTGTATAACACTGCCAACCATACCACTGAGCCAATAAGGTACAGATGAAAACATAGCAAAAATAATAACGCTTAAGACCCAAAAAGGAGTTGGAATATTTCCTAAATCACTAGAATCTATAACAATTGCAAGTCCAACAGCAATAGCAAGTGCCGTAGAATTATCAAGATAAAGACGTGTTGGATTATAAATTTTTAAAAATAAAAATAATCCTGCAAATAACAGCCAGTTAGGAAATAAAAGCATATCCATATCACTGGAGCGCTCTAAATAAAATAGTCCAACTATCAGAAAAATAAAATACTGCGAGTTTTACAGGTGTCGATATTACCGTCGGTGATAACATAGTCATACCTACACCACTGAGAATCACAGCAATTAAAAAATCAATACTCACAAATATCATGTATAGCTTTAGGCCAAACTCGAAACCTTGATACAAATCTAAAATCAGATTACCAAGAAAATATTTTAGCGTATCACTCCCTGAGTCAAAATTAAGCGGAATGTCAATAATTCCAGTTAGTTCATTAGTTTTACGCTGCGCCCTCGCCAACAGTTCAGGGAAAAACTCAAATACATTGCTGACCAGATAATACATAGTCACTTGTTCTGGCTTTTTATCCTCAAATAGGGAGGATGATTGCAAGACGTCAGGGTCTATTCCGCCATTAATCTGCTCAATAAAATATGGCTTAACCCTCTCTAATCCGGGTTTTATATCAGGCCAAATACTATTAAGCGCCATTAATGCCGCAAGTAAATTCACTACTATTGTAGGTGGAATTTGTTGTGTACCCACCGCATTTTTAATGATGTTAAGTACAATATTATATTTAACATATCCAGAGAAACAGATAAAGAATACGGTAGACAACAAGATCAGAGTCAGGAGCAAAATTAAATTTGCTCCTGAAAATGCATTATCTGGATTCAATAATTGCAACATCTATAGCACTCTCTATTGCCCATAATGCATTATAAAATTAAAGTTAAATATTTCTTGCCGCTGCAGAAATAGAGTCTTTAATTGATTTTAATGTAGTTGTTGAGGTTTGAGCGGTAATGCTTTGATCTGCCATTAACTGTTGTAGCGATAAAGAATCAGATGCACTCAAAATAAGCGTACCATCTTTATCTGGTGTAAATTTTCCATCTTTATCAACACTTCCAGTATGATCGGTAATGAATGTACTGACCTTATCGTCGGCATTATTAACTAAACCGCCAAAAACACCACTTATATACCCAGTTGATAATTGTTGAGCCATTTAATACATCCCTAGTTATTCATACGTTTATTTCTAATTCTTAACATGTCTACTAAACATGCCTACTTAATACACAAACCTCTAGATAGCTCTAGAATGCGCAAAATATAAGCCATCTGCACCAGACCAAGCCAGTGAAAACTTCTGATAAAACACGGAAAAAGCTCATTAAAAGCACAATCAGCTAATGTATTAATTTATCGTTAGCAGGTGAAAGTAAAAACCTAATTGATTGATTAAAATAGATTTATTAAAATACTACATATGTATATTAGTGAGTCAAAATGATTAGCATCTCAGATGCTTTGAGCATTGAATCACGCTGAGTCGTACTAAGACATGTAACTTGCTCTAACTTAATTATGGTCTACTCTAGGGTTAAATATTTCATCGAATGAACTACAGATCATTAAGAAATATTTAATATTTTTATATAGCTAAAATGGACCACCAATAGTGATCCATAATTAAATGAGTGTTACTGTTAAATGAAACTAGCGAACAAGTCCTAGATCTGTTAATTTCATTGCTATTGTGTCAGATGATTTTTTTCTACCTGAAGCTAAATCAATAAAAATGCCATTATTATGATCTAATTGCCGGACAACAAAAAACTTCATACTCCTTTCATACCCTTCCATTAACTTGACATTCCTAACATCTGAATGAATTATTTCAAACTTTGTACCTGATGGATATATAACTTCAGATTTATTTGTTAATACACCTGTATTGATAGGATTTCCTTCTAAAATAAATACAGCAGGATTCTCAACTGGATAGTTTGCCATTCTTGTCTTGAACCAACCTCTTACAAAATCTTGATTCTCTGAGGATGACATTGGAGCGAAATCAAAGAAACCCACTCCTTCGTTCAAAGCCTCAAAACCAGCCACCCCTTTTGCATCTATTGCTCTATAGCTAATAGTGTTACTTTCTCCAATTGGTAATTTCATTAATCCAGAGTACATATCAGTCGCAATAGAATTAACTCTTTCCCTCATATCTTCACTCACCTCATATCCCCTCAAGTATGAGTTTAAGTCACTAAAAAAAATCCCATTAAACCGTTCTGGATTTTGTAAGTTTTCGCCATTTCTATTCCCTATGTAGAAATTGATAGCATCTCTTTCATTACAAGGTAGAGCATTAAACATAGGTTTTACGTGTTTTTCAAACTTTACTTTATTCAATAAAGCATATATATCAGGCTTTGCTTTTTTTTGAGAAAAACCGAATATAAAGTCATCAATCATTTCCTTTGAACGGATATCAAACACATTATTAACTGGAGTATTTTCAGCGTTTTTCATCATGAAAACCTGATTATTATCAGTGGTTTTCCCATCTTGCATGTGTTGCTTGACATTGATAACTTCATCTTTGGAATACTTACTTAAAATATGAATTCCATCCTCATTAAACTGACCTGCCTTATTCAATATTTTAATTATAGTAGCTTGCTTAGCTTTACTCTGAGTTTTTGAAATTGTTTTTCCCAATCTGTTTATATCAATAGCCGATATTTTTTTTACATCTATTCTCTCCAACTTATTTAACTCACGAGATGATACATTTAAATTGAACAGGGCTCTATTAAAATCAAAACCGATAGACATTTATACTCCCAAATTATCTAGTTAAAAAATATTATCCTATCATCAGCATCTGGTTCACTTGATAACTTTTGAAATAATTTGTAAAAAAATTCTTGCAATTAAACTTGTTTATAGAATTTGTTACATTCGCAATTTTATGTAAAACACCAGGCCATGGATTGCACCTTATCAATATTCCAAATACTGAAAATTTATCATAAATTATCAATTACTTATTATAATCAACATAACGTTGACCATAATAATAAGGACCATGTTGTTGCTTAAACTCACGAACCTCCCTAGAGCGTTCGCTATTGCTCCTCGTTAATCCTATCTGTTTTGCATCAATAGGCAGATAGTCATATCTTCCATGTGAATTTTTGACTTTCATAAAATTATCAGGCTTTACATCAAAAGGTCTAAAACCTGCTTGTTCCATCATAACCAGCACTGAATATGGAATTTTTTCATGATTATCTAGATGCTTTGCACCTGGTATTTTTTGAAAAGTAAACACTCTTACTCGTGGAGAGCCACATACTCTATCATCCCTCATAGTAATAAGGTCATTGTTCGCAAAAATTGCATACTTACCATCATAGAAATTATGATTACAATATACATCATTTACTCTTAAGTCGGCATTAGTTAACGCTCCCCACGTACTATCTTGTTTAAAGATCTTGTACCCTCTCCCTGTTTTTTTATCGATAAATACTTCTCGATTTGTCCCCTCAAATTTTTCATATTTTCCCGCCTTAGCCTCCTCTTTTAATTGAGATATTGTTTCTGGATGACGGATGTTTATTGAGTCAACATGACTTGACAGTGCTAGATGCAATGGCAGAACTTCATGCTGCAGTTGTGGCTTCAACCTTGGTCTTGGTAGTAGTAGTTTTTGTGGTGTAGCTAGCTTAGCTAAAAATGTGGCTATTACTTCCCTTTTTTGTATATTCAGGCTCCTTATCAAAGTTTGCTTTAAGCGTAAAATATCCACATTACGAACACTTTTTACATCCAACGTTTTTAATTCACTCGATGATATATTTAACCCAAGCTTTTCTCGCAGGGAAGGAATTATGATAAATGACATATACACCTCTAAATTTGTTGATAAAAAGCACACCATCTTCCACGAAGAATACAATCAATGACATGCAACATATACATTAATATTATTCTCTTACTACAAATGGCTTTAGTTTATAAATATAAAAATATTAACCACATCTTAAATAACATCTGCAATAAAAAACCACTTTTAAAAGTGGTTTTTAATAACACTGAGACATTGTGATATCAATTAATGCCAGAGACTAACTCATTACCTACGATAAGTCGTTGCCATCAAGTCTGTGATTTTTTTATCTGCATCAGAAATGGCACTCTTTAAACTACTATACATTTCATCATGCTTCATAATTTTATCATTTTTATCCAATACACCTTTATTTATTAGCATATTGGCTATATATGCCCCCTGTATCACTTCAGGTAAACTATGATGCACAGGCTGCTTTACGCTATCACCAACTAAGTGGTCTAAGCATACATCAAGCACTTGTTCGAAATTAAATGTAGCATTAGTGGCACGACAGAGTTTAGCTGTCTGAATGGTATAATGCAGAGCATTTCCAGATACACCTGCAGTGAAACCCTCCATATCAGGACGGCTGAAATTATCCATATTGAGGTTTACAGCTAAATCAAGTATATCTTGGCCTAACGTATCGATATTATTTTGATACATTTTTTCGTTAGGCTTAAAATCAAAATGTAACCCACCAGAAGCTAAAATCCCCTCATTAAATAAGCCACTTTTACTTTTACTGGAATCGACAGGGTCCCGCATAATACCTTGCAAGGCACCACCAAAAAGCTGACCTAAAGTAACTGGCTCACCTTTTTCACTCATAAATGCGTTTAATGCATAGGTTTCATGGAGCTTAGCGCTTGGTCTATCTAAAAGGCTGCTAGGAAAGCCAAAATTCTCAACTAATATCTTATTATTTCTTGCTTCAGTTTCATTTTTAACAACCGCAGCATCACCAGGAAACTCTAACACTAAATTTTCTGGTTTCAAGAGTTTGTTTGTATAAAGGTTATTACCTTGAGTGTCCTTCAATGCATCTTTAGTTAATTTTTCAAATAAGTGTTTCTCTTCACTTTCATTCAATTTTTCATTTTTTGATAATTTGTCTCTGATTGTGTTCAAACGTTCAGATAAATCACTTTGGTTAGAATTCATAAACCCATCAAAACATACTGATAACCGTGAAAAGATCTCTGCTTTATGCACAAGTGTAAATTGATCAGATGTCACTTTGACAGGCTTACTTTGATCGCATTGAAGAAAGTTTTTCACATATACCTTCTTCCCACTTAGATCTACATCATCTGTTGCCGTATTAAGAATATTAGTTAAACTAGATGCCATTGCATCGAGAGCCCGTTCAGAAGCAGTACTTTTACCATTTATTAATTTATTTTTAATTAAAGAAGAAAAAATTTCACTGCCGCTTTTTAGTTCTACTTTTACTTTTTGGTAAGGTTTTGGACTCAACAATTTACTTAAAGAAACAATGGGATCTTTATTCTCAATGTGGGAAATTTTTTTGACATCTAAATCAATATTTTTTTTATCCATGATTTCAGATGTTTCAGTCTGTCCGCATGCAGCTAGTTTGTTTAATGAAAGCATAATATCTCCTAGAGGTTAAGCTTTAATTATCCATCATCCTGCACATCAATATCACCAGATTACTTATGAAAAAATCCGTAAAAAATAACTATCACCGAACGACATGTATAACAACCAACAGTCGCGCTTATACCAAGATGTAAAAGTGACTTTAAGGAGCAAAAAAAGCCTTATCCTTGGCTCAAATCTCTGTAGAGAAGCCCATAAATTATAGAATACTAGTAGAATATTTAAGACAATCTTGCGTATGATTTCATTTCGTTTCAAGGTTGAATTTGAACGTGAAAAATTACACTAAAAAATCTTTTAGATTGAATCAACTCTTATTTTAAAAATAAAAGTCAACCAATATTAATCTTGGCACGCATAAGTTTAAATTTACGTGAGATATAATTTTAAAAAAACTTATTGAAAACGACTATTGCTCCTACTGTTAACATGGATGCAAGAAGAGCAGAGAAAAAACATACCAATAAAAAATATATCTTTCTCATTGGTATGTCAGTACGAATTGATAAATTTCGTTCGATTGAATATGGAGAAAAATTGATATTACTTAAGGATTCTTTACGACTCTGCTTAATATTCTTTATCTCAAAAATCGGATATTCCTCTTCAATTAAAACGCCTGAAACACTTTCATCCAGAATCAGTATATAACCTTCTTTAGAAATGGTTTTTATTTCGCACGCTAAGTTATCAAATTGCGCAAGAGATTTTCTTAAATTGGAAATGGCTTTGGTCAATGATGTTTCACTCACGAAAACCTTACCCCAAACTTTTTCTTGTATATACTCCTTACCTACAACTTCATTTACATGATCACATAGTAGTTTTAATATTACAGCCTCACGTCCACCTATGCTAACTACATTATCCTCAGTGCTAACCTGTCTTTTAAGCACATCAAAAACCATCTGATTTCCTAACGCATAGTTTCTTGCCATTGCTATTCCTCCTAAGAATTACTCGTTCATCACAAAATTAACTCAGAGTTACATTGTGGTCTTTTTTTCAGAATAAAGTAATAAAAAATCGCCAAAAAAAGATGAATTAACCAGAAAAAAATCGAAAAAAACACACTCAAAAAACAAGGTGCGGGCCTTTTGCAGCTTTGAATACAATGGAAAAACAAACGAAACTAAATGTATCAAGCTGCCGAATGTAAATACTAATTATTAAGATTACAGTGCATTGCGCTGATATGCTTAGAAGGTGATAAGGAACTACGGGAACCACAGAGAATATAACTAACAAAAACCTAAATATTCATACTTTAAAATATGACACTCTTTATTATACTCACCTTAATTATTTTAAATTGAAAATTTACCTTTAGGAAAGTTTAGTGTTGAAACTTAATTTATTAATGTGTACACATATGTTTATGTTTACAAATCTATATACATTAAGTCATAAGCCAGGTCTAAAATATCTACTTAGACCCGACTTACTATGTTTAGCTTAACTGTTAGAATCACCCAGTTTTAATTGTAATGCTTTTATTAACTCACTCTGTTCTTTCACCAAAGCCTCCTGTCCTAAAAATGTAAAGTCTTCAAATCCAGTTTTCATATGAGTCGATAGGAATCTTGATATATCTGCTTTAAGACTGTCGGCTCCATGGATGTTTGCCATAAATTGCTTTTCCAACTTTGCCTGCGCATCTTTACCATTCTTAGTAGCGAATCCTTCCATAAAAGGCATTTCTGTAAGAACTTTGAGTGCTGACTGACGGTAATTGCTACCCAGTAAATTCAACTTTTCTTCATTTGTCGTCAGCTGATTGGCTGTGCGACGAGCCCCATCTAAAATAGCTTCCCCTTTTTTCATCTCAATGGCGCCACGGCTACTATCCGAACGGAAAAGCCGAGTTTTTCCTGAATCGAGGCGACTCATCGCCTCAGTGGCAACACCTTTACGCTGCGTCTGGAAAGGCTGATCAGACACAACATCGGCTCGCTTCCATAGATCAGGAAAACGTTTCACTTCGGCCCAATAACTTGAAATCGATTTAGACTGCCCGTTCATTGCCGCCTCTAACGCATCAATATCCGCATACTGCCCATATTGATCGAGTAAAATGCCTTCCCAATTAACCTCCATAGCATTGACAACATAATCACTAATTTGTTGGCAGAGCAACTCTCTATTAGCTTGATTCATATTGGACGCTGTTTTAAGTAATTCATCAGAGTAGAGTTCATCCATGGGCTCATTTTTTGTTACAGGTGCCTGAAAATCGTCATTTTTGATTCCAGTAACTGCTTTTTTAAGGTTGTTTTTATTGAAACCTGTAATTGCATTTAGCAAAGCGTCCTTTCCTCCACCTGACGGCGAAACCACGTCACTTGCCATCGCACCTACTGGCAGGATCGGAGCCGGTGGCGGTGGCGGTGGCGGTGGCGGTGGCGGTGGCAATGTACCACTTACCATAGTTAATGCGACAGAAGGCTGAATATCTCCTTGCACTGTGGATGGTGCAGTACTTTGGCTGGATAAAACCATCCGAGCGTCTTGCATTTTTTTCAATACTTCTTGTAAAAATGAAGTATCGGCATTGGGCGTCACAGGTGGTACTTCCTGATCTGCCGTTACTGGTCTCAACTTAACGCCATCACGAATCGCTGGCATTAATGGCTGTCTAGAATCCGCATTTTGCTTCGGTACTGTAACTGCCATTTTGGCAACTTGGGCTGGTTTAGCTAACTGAAACGGTTTATTCGCAACTGGCTTTTCTTTGATACTCGGTCTATTACTCACCTGCTTAATCTCGAGTTTATCAGTTGCGGCGATACTGGCTTCTTTATTCTTGATATCGAATGAAGGTGGATTGATGATGTGATTGGAAATTGGCATCCGGTACTCCTCTGATCATAGGCTCACTAATGTTATAAATGTGTGAGCAATTAACTATCTACTCCATCACTATATAAATAAGTAGAAGAGGGACACACAGACTTTGTCTGAAATATTCTGAGTAAAAGTGGAATGACTTAATCACTCTGTTTATTTAGACAAGTAAAAGTAATCACTAGTTAGTTAAAAATTAGGATTGTGCAAGTAAATTAATCATTTTTTATTCATCATTTGCCATTAACCATTAATAAAATTTTCATTTATTTTAGTATTAATATTCCATTCAGAGATTTGATAATGCCGATTCATACAAGCAATTATTCTAATTTTTCCAGCTATAAAAGCTACAATCAATTCGCAGCTATACCTAACACGCTCAATATCGTAAAACTTTCCCAACGTAGAGCTGATACGCTAAAGCCTGTGAAAACGATAAGTTCATTCGCAGAGATCAACAATGTCAAAAAATCTCTCCATCGAGTGAAAATCGAAGCGGCTCAGCTAATACAAAAAAGTTATCGCTCTTATCAACAAAAAAAAGCTGAAAAAGAGCTCAATACAGTAGGTATTAAATCACTCACAAATGCTAAGGCAGGACGTAGCTACTTCTATAATGCACAAGCAGAATTAGTCGCAAAAACACCGACTAAGTTTCAACCTGCTGGGAAAGGAACCTACAAACAGTTAGTACGCCAAGATAGTCAATTTGTGCAATTACATATTCATAATGACACGTTTGATATAGATAAAAATAAATACAACCAATTAGCAATGAATCAACTTAGATCTCATCCTTCAATTTGTCCTTCTATTTATGTAAACGATTCGACCATGATTGCCCATAATGGTGGCATTGAAGTAGCGCAATTAATTGAACAAGGGGACAAGATTCCCTTAATTCACTTTAAATCACTCTTAGAAGATTTATGTTCCTTACATAGCGAGGAGATATTCCTGCACGATATTAAACCTGAAAATCTAACCTATAAAGGCAGCCATGTGCATCATATTGATGTGGAAAATCTGGTCGCGGCGGATTATAACGATGGCGAGAATGGTATTGTCTGCACGCCAGAGTACACCACAGCGCATTTAACAAATGCGATTTTAAACGGGGATCCACTCGCAGACCAAAACCACGATAACTACGCCATTTTATTGAGCATGATTGAAGCCACTAGCGGTGACTTCTTCCCAAATGCCCCAGTTGTAAACCCACAACGTATTTTCGGGCTCATGGGTAAGGATCTAATAAGAGCTCAAGGCTGGATACAAGAGCACATCAAGCCTGAGTACCAAGCGACAGCAGGAGCATTACTTAAGTGTCCAGGAACCAATAGCGATTCAACGCCCTTAATCGATATGATTAATTGGAAATAAACTGTCTCAAACCGCTTGTAACAATAAGCGATTGGAGCTCTATTTCCATAGATGGCTCCATAACCACTTTTTATGGTTATGGAGCTGACAACGGTTCTTAAGTCAGTGATGGTTTTAAGAGCTGAACATGCAAATAGTACATTCATCAAAGTATGTGTACTATTTTTACCCACTAAATCATCTCTGTGCATAATGGCTTTTAAATCACCTCTTTTACTGATGCCAATTTAGTTACAATTTCAGCTATAGCGTGAATAAACGCGAGTATTCCCATGCAATTTCATTTGCTTAGTATTAACATTGGGCAATCAATGTCAGCATTTATCGCATTCAAGTTACTAAGGTGAGCTAGTCGCCTTGGTTGAATGCGGCTATATTAGGCAGATTCGTTTTCAATTTCAGCCAGTTGGTTAATCTTAACTGTTTCTCGTCAGTAGAATAAGCACCAATCTGAGCAATTAAAGGACATCCCATGGGACAAGAAACCTCGAAAATCCTCGTCGTCGATGATGATATGCGCCTGCGAGCGTTACTCGAGCGTTACCTGATGGAGCAAGGTTATCAGGTGCGCAGCGCGGCCAATGCCGAGCAGATGGACCGCCTATTAGAACGCGAAAACTTCCATTTACTCGTGCTCGACTTGATGTTGCCCGGTGAAGATGGCCTGTCTATCTGTCGCAGGCTGCGCCAGCAAGGTAACCCTATTCCTATCGTGATGCTGACGGCCAAGGGCGATGAAGTCGACCGCATTATTGGTTTAGAGTTGGGCGCTGACGATTATCTACCAAAACCTTTCAATCCACGGGAATTACTTGCGCGGATCAAAGCCGTGATGCGTCGCCAAACCCAAGATGTGCCCGGTGCGCCCGCTCAGCAGGAAGCACAGATTAGCTTCGGTGAGTTCTCGCTGGATTTAGCGACCCGTGAGATGTACCACGGCGACGAATCCATCGCACTCACTAGCGGTGAGTTTGCCGTACTTAAAGTGCTCGTCACCCATCCACGCGAACCCTTGTCTCGGGATAAGTTGATGAACCTCGCCCGTGGCCGCGATTATTCAGCGCTAGAACGCTCCATCGACGTGCAAGTGTCACGTCTGCGCCGCTTAATCGAAAAAGATCCCGCGAATCCTCGCTACATTCAAACGGTTTGGGGTTTAGGTTATGTGTTTGTACCCGATGGTGCCGCGCGTCGATGAGCCGCGCTGCCATCTTAATCTCCTGCGGTTATTGAGCCCACGATGAAACCTAAGTTTTGGTGGCGGTTTGTTCCTCGCAGCGCATTTAGTCAAACCGTGATGCTGATTGGTTGCCTATTACTGATCAATCAGCTGGTGTCTTACGTCACGGTCGCCGTCTATGTACTTAAGCCAAGTTACCAACAAATCAATCAGTTAATCGCTCGCCAAGTCAAATTACTGTTTGTCGACGGTATAGATATTGGCCGCGAACACTTAACCATAGTCGATGCCCTTAATGCCAAAGTCCACGACGATGGCATGAAAATCTACAATCAACAGCAAGCGCATGAAGCGGGTATTGAGCAAGCCACTTACTATGGTTTCTGGTCATCGCAGATGTCGGAATATCTTGGCGGCGATGCTGAAGTCCGCGTCACCCATGGCAGCGTATTACAGATTTGGATCCGTCCACCACAGGCGCCCTCGATTTGGATAAAAGTGCCACTTATCGGCCAAAATGTTTCAGATCTTTCGCCACTCACTCTTTATTTAATGGTGATTGGCGCACTCAGTGTCGCTGGGGGATGGTGGTTTGCTCGCCAGCAAAACCGCCCACTTAGGCGATTACAAAAAGCCGCGATTTCAGTCTCCCGCGGTGAATTTCCCGATCCCTTGCCGCTAAAAGGTTCGAGTGAAATTGTCGAAGTTACCAATGCTTTCAACCAGATGGCGCACAGCATGAAGCAACTGGAGCAAGACAGAGCGCTATTGATGGCGGGGATCTCCCACGACTTGCGCACACCGCTCACCCGTATTCGCCTCGCCTCTGAGATGATGGTTGAGGAAGATCAATATCTTAAAGATGGCATAGTCAATGATATCGAAGATATGGACGCCATCATCAGCCAGTTTATTGCGTATATTCGCCAAGATCAGGAAACCAGCCGTGAGCTAGGCCAAATCAATAAACTTATTCAAGATGTCGCTCAAGCAGAGGCCAATCGCTCCGGCGAAATTGAAGTGGTGTTAACTGACTGCCCAGAAGCACAATTTCAAGCGATTGCCATTAAACGGGTACTGAGTAATTTAGTCGAAAATGCCTTTCGCTATGGTTCTGGCTGGATCCGCATTAGCTCGCAGTTCGATGGCAAGCGTATCGGTTTTAGTGTTGAAGATAATGGACCAGGGATCGATGAGTCGCAAATTACCAAACTATTTCAACCTTTTACCCAAGGTGATATCGCCCGTGGTAGTGTTGGTTCGGGCCTAGGCCTCGCCATTATCAAACGGATTATCGACAGACACCAAGGGCAAATTACCCTCTCCAACCGCGCCGAAGGCGGTTTAAAAGCCCAAGTGTGGCTGCCGCTGGAATAACGCGAGATCACATATTTGCAAATCAAATGACAACGCTGACATCCAAGTGAGCACTTGTCATATTAATGTCACCTTAAATTCATAAACTCAGCACAGTTACTGGCTCTGACCATTATGAAGATTGCAAAATGAAAATTTCAACGCTGTCGCTTTCTGCTTCTGCCCTGTTGTTATTGCTCGCGGGATTGCTAGCAGCCGTAGTGCTGTGGAGCAGTGATCAGCGGCAACAAATTGAGCAGCAAACACTTACATTACAAGCTATTCAGCAGGATTTTCTCGTCGGTGTACGCCGCGATCTCGATGGCTATTTAGCCAGTGGCAACGCTAGCCAACTTGAACAAGCGAAAACCAAACTCAGCGCCATTAAAAACCAGCTCACGCAGCTTAACCTCGCAGCCATGGGCGCTACCGACAATGACTTGCAAGCCAGCCTAAGCAACTTCATTCAAGATTTAGATACCAAGTACCGCGCCGCGGGTAAACTCGCTGGCAATCCTAGGCAACTGCTCGCCCACGCGGAATCTGAAATGCTCGACTACAACCGTCGTCTGGGCAGCTATGCCGATAAAGGCTTAGCCACAAATGCGGCGGTCGCCGAACAATATCTGCAATTGAGCCGCAATTTACCTTCTATCGTCTACCAACTTTCCCAACTGACCGATGGTTATCTGATCGGTAAAAATCAGCAGCTCAAGGGCATTTTAGACAGCACCAGCAAAGAGCTAAATACGTGGCACGACACCCTCAGCGCTCTGCCGTTAATCGGTGTATATGAGCAGCAAGAAGCCGATGAATTTGCACTCGGCGCAAGCGAACCGGAACAAATTGAAATCGGCGAGAGTGACCGCAGTGAACTGCTCAGTCTCGCCAATCGATACAACAAAGAAGTCGCCAATACCCACCAATTACTGCAAACCAACCAAGAGATGCAAGATCAACTCATTCAAGCGATTAGCAATGTGGAACAACAGCTTATTGGTTTAGGTGAGGCTCAGGCTGCAAAGAACCAGCAGCTGAAATATGAGTTACAGCTAATCCTCTACACTATGGTTTCCATCATGGCCTTGTTTGCGATTGGTTATTTAATCCTGCAGCAAAATCGTGTCGTCAAACCGCTAAAACGTCTCAACCAAGCTTTTATGAAATTAAGCGAATCGAACAGCCGCGAGCGTTTAGACATTAATCGTCGCTGCGAAACTGGCCAAATAGCTGGCCATTTCAACCAATTGCTACAAAGGTTTGAACAGGAAGACGAGGCACAGCGCCAGCAAATCACTAAGGTTTCTCAATCATTAAGCCAACTGGTGGCGCGCATTACTCAGCTATCACAACACACAGAGCACACCCAAACGATTGTGGCCGATACGCAAACACAGACCGAACATATCCGCAGCCTCGCCAATGAGGTGAGCCACACTTCAGCACTCGTGGAAGACAGCGCAGCCGAAACCATGCGCCAAATGCAGTCGAGTCAAGCACAAGCCGAGGCGGTATTGAGCGCAACCGAGCAAACACAAACCGCGGTCGGTCTGTGCCATTCGTCCCTTGAAAGCCTAAATAACTCAGTGACGGATGTATCGAAAATCATTGATGTGATTGGCAATATTGCCGAGCAAACTAACTTACTCGCCCTTAATGCTGCCATCGAAGCTGCGCGGGCTGGCGAGCAAGGTCGCGGCTTTGCCGTGGTGGCCGATGAAGTGCGTAATTTAAGCCAACGCACCCAAGTGTCTTTGAATGAGATCGTGAAAATTCTGCAACAACTTACCCAATCAAATCATGCTCTCAGTGAGAGTGTCGATGGCATAGCACAGGCCACCAGCAGCCAGAAACTGCGTGCTCAAAGCCTGTGGCAAGTGGCGCAAACAGTGCAAAACCAAGCAAGTGAAATGGCTAATACCGCCAAACAAGGCTCGCTAAATGCCAAAAAGCAAGTCGATTATCTCGATGAATTTGTTCGCACTATGGATAGTTTAAAAGAACAAGCGCAAACCAGTTCACAGCAGAGTGAGGTCATCGCCCAAGAAGTACAGCAGAGTGTAGAAGATATTGAAACCAGCTTGGGGATTGGGCAAAGCCAAATAAACCGTGCGGCCTAAAACCGCACGTTTATTCACTTAATTTCTCTATTTGTGTTTAATCGTCGATTCGACAATTGTGGATATTAGAGCCATCGAACTGACATTCGACATCAACCCATTTGCCTTCAAATGGCGTTAATGAAGCATCAGTCGCTTGATAGCCCCACAAGGTCTTTTGCATCACTAAACCCGACAAATCAAGCTCATTGCTTCGCACTTCAAGATCAACTTCTTTCACTAACCACTGGTTGTCTGCGAGTTCAACACCTTCTATTTGAATCCATTTTTGGTCAAGTGTCGCTAAGGTTAAACCGTCATCGAATTGAGTTCTGGCATCAATATCAAATGTAAATCCATTAATTTGTAGCTGATTATTGGTAGTCAGTGTCGCCAGACCTTCTAGCTCGAACTTTTTACCTAAGGCTGGAGGTATTCCGCCATTATCATGTGATGTTTCAAATTCAACTTCTCTGGCCCATAAACCCTGCGGCATAGATTGAATATCTACATCGACTAACTTGCCTTCAACCAAGTTAGCTTGCTTGCCATCTTCAAATTGAGTATTTGTAGTGACATAGAGTCGAGTACGGGCATTAAGCTCAAACTGCGTTTTATCTTGGTTGACCCAAGTAATAGTCCCTTCTAGCTCCATATCGTTAAAAGACGCCGTATCTTCCACCTCGACTTCAGAGGCCAAAAATGAAGCACCACTTTGCTGGCCTTCCACTTCGACCCATGAGCCTTCCTGTAAGCTGCCTTCTAAACGTGCGTTGGCATAATTAATCACTGCCGAACCGATATTGAATTGTTGCGCAGTCTTATTTAATCCAGAGACACGTCCCTCGATTTCAGCAAACGCAAAATTGGGAATAAGGTTTATAGAATTAACCTGCCATTCTCCCACAACCGTTGGATAACCATTTACCGCCACCCAATCGCCTACTTTATACTGAGTCGCGTCCGCTGGTTTAACGACTAAATTAATCCCATTAACGGCAATAGTATTTTGATTAACGAAACTGATTTCACCCACAAGGCTTGGATCTAATATGACATTTTTAGCCTGTTGGCCTTCATTATCAATTTTGACCCTCATCCCCATTTGAATGGCATTAACCTCTAACGGCTGTTGACCATAGTGAATCTTAGCATTAGCGATATTGACGTTATATCCATTGACCGTAATCGAATTATTGTCAGAAGCAATATTTGTTACTGTACCGTTAATTTTTGCGGGTAACGTAGGTTGTGGAACGATAGGATCGGGTTTAGAGGTATCTGTTGATGAATCATTACCACCGCAACCTGCCAGCAAAATGGCCGTAATACAGACTAAGAGTTTATTCATTTTCTTCCCTATTTTGTCTTGTTAAATCAGTGCTGGGCATCTTAGTATGAAGATCGTCAAGCAAATGTGAAGAAATGAATAAACCTATGAAAGTATTAATTGTTGATGATAATCATGATGTTATTGAAACAATCATGGATTATTTAACCCTAGAGGGTATTATTGCCGACTGTGCATATCACGGGGAAAGTGCAATCAATTTAATTCAACAAAACCATTACGATGTCATCATAATGGATATTATGATGCCTAAATTAGACGGTATTAATACGGTCAAAAAACTGCGTGAAGAAATTTATTGTAATACACCGATTATATTTTTAACCGCCAAAGATAGTCTGCAGGATAAAATTGATTCTTTTACATCAGGTGGGGATGATTTTTTAAATAAACCTTTCGCGATGGAAGAATTATGCTTACGACTACATTCACTGCATAATCGTGGCCCACGTTTAGATGTGGGTATTTTGCGCTTCAGTGATATCAGTTTAAATTTGCAAACCCACCAAGTTACCCGTGCTGGTAAAGAAATTAAGCTCAGTAAAATTCAGCGCA
This sequence comes from Shewanella sp. DC2-4, assembly GCF_013248875.1. Taxonomy (NCBI): domain Bacteria; kingdom Pseudomonadati; phylum Pseudomonadota; class Gammaproteobacteria; order Alteromonadales; family Shewanellaceae; genus Shewanella; species Shewanella sp. DC2-4. The sequence continues at coordinate 4,780,514 of NZ_JABRVR010000002.1, forward strand.
CCATTCTTTCACTGTTACTAAAACATGCGCCCGCTATCGTGAGTAAAGAGCAATTGGTAGATACAGTATGGGGAGATGATGCTCCTTCGAGTGACTCACTTCGCAGCCACATATACAGCTTACGCAGTGCACTCGATAAAGGTTTTTCAGACTCAAAATTAGAGACTATCCATGGCCAAGGTTACCGACTTATCCCCTGAGCATTTTCCGAGTTTATATAAAAAAATACGCCTCACTTTTTTAGTATTAACTAGCTTGATGTTTGCCATTTTTTGGAGCCTCATTTATATCGCCGAAGAACAAATTGAGAAGATTAGCCTCGAGCAAACGCTGGCCACAGAGACTCGCGAATATCTAAAGAATTATCAAAGGTTTGGTGATAAAGCACAGCTCCCCGATATCAATGAATTGAAAACATATTGGAGCAAAGAGTTTGTACCAGCTTGGCTGCAACCTTATCAAAATACCGGATTTTACGAACATCAACTGGGTGACGAAGATAAACACTTTTTGATATCCGCTCATCCTTCTGGGCAAGGGCTGCTGTATGTGGTTTATAAGGATGACGCGGACGATTTCCTTGATAGCTATGAAGATAGAATGCACATTTTGATCTCTATTATGGGGATCGGTTTGCTCCTGTTTATCATGGCGTATGGATTGTATTTTGTACGTCTGCTATCCAGTCCACTCGCTGAGATTGAAAATAAAATCAATCAACTATCACCAAAAAGACCGACATCAACACCGAGTACTTCATACCGTGAAACCCGCCAGATTGAGCAAACCCTATTAAGCAACAAAGCTAAAATTGCCGCCTACTTCACTCGAGAACAAGAATTTAGCCGTTTTGCCTCCCATGAACTACGCACGCCCATTATGGTGATCCAAGGTTCGGTAGAATTGCTCAAAAAAATCCCCAATGCGACAACCGAGGCTCAACAATTAATGGTCAAAAAAGCCATTACACGTATTGATTACGCAGGGCATCAAATGAAAACGCTCACCGAGGCCTTTTTACTTCTCGGAAAAGAAGACATTGAATCCCAGCACTACAGCCAAATTGATTTAGCACCACGCCTTGAACACATTTTAGCTGAAATGGCGCAGCATTTTGCCAAGCAAGAAATCACCTACAGCTTAACGCTTAAAGATTGCTTGAGCATCAAGGCGCCACTGAGCTTTATTGACATAGTGATAGGTAATTTAATTAAAAATGCTTTCAATTACAGTGCCGGAAACATTGAAATTACGATGCAAAGCAACCAATTATGGATACTGAATCCACTAAGCACTCAAAGTACTGATACATCAGGCTATGGCTGCGGATTAATTATTATTGAACGTATTTGCGAGCGAATGGGCTGGGCATTTTCAACCCAAAACGATGGTGCTAGCTATCAGGCTTATGTTCAGTTTATAGATAATGCCCATTAACCGAAGTTAGCTTGGATAAATGACCTCGTTTTAGCAAATTCTGAGTTGCAAACCCAATCTTCACAACCGCTTCACGCTTGTCTTGGCACTATGCTCGCAACACTGTAATAGCCATTGAGGCTGAGTTACATAAAACCATAGAAAGGACAAACAGATGAATAAAATGACTCTTACCGTTTTCGCAGTGGCACTTTCATTCACGACTATGGCCAGCCAAGCAGGCTTTCAACCTACAACGGGTGAACCTCAAATACAGGGTGGCTTCCAAGGGCCGAGCGCAAGACAAGTGATTCATGATGTGGTGAGCGCGCTCAATGCCAGTGATGACGCCCAAATTGAGTTAACGGGCCATATCATTTCTTCCATTGGACACGATGATTATATTTTCCGTGACGCTACGGGTGATATTAAGGTCGAAATTGATGATGATTTATGGCGCGGCAACACAGTAACACCTGAGACTCAGGTCATTATTCGTGGTGAAGTGGATAAAGATTGGTCTGAAGTGACCATAGATGCAGACAACATTCAAATCGTACAATAAATTGATTTAGTTAAAGCCAGCCAATCAATGGCTGGCTTTGGTCACATCCAAACTTCATGTCTTAAATACGCTTAGATAGCGGCCAAAACAACTTCAGCTTTACTGGCTTCAAAAGCCTTTGGCTCTTCTACATTCAGTAGAGTCACTACACCATTATCGATGATCATGGCATAACGTTGTGAACGCACGCCACCAAAACCGGCAGTATCCATCTCTAAACCTAAGGCTTTAGTAAAGCTGGCATCGCCATCGGCTAACATCATTAATTCAGAGGCATTTTGTGCTTCGCCCCACGCTTTCATCACAAAGGCATCGTTCACAGCAACACAGGCAATCAAATCCACGCCTTTCGCTTTAAATTGATCGGCTAACACCACATAGCCAGGTAAATGCGCTTCAGAACACGTTGGAGTAAAAGCACCTGGCACTGCAAACAATACGACTTTTTTACCCGCGAACAATTCGGTAACTTGGTGATTCACCATGCCATCTTTAGTCAGTTGACCTAATGTGGCCGCGGGTAATGTTTGACCTTGAGCAATCATGTCTTTCTCCATTTAGTTAAAATAACTCATCCATACTAGCCCTATTTACCGCAGATAAACACCGAGAGAAATAAGGGCGATTAGACTCGAGTTCGATTCAACCGCAGCCCCGCACACAAACTAAGACATAACAAACCTAATACTGAGAAGGCGCCGCCACTTTCCTCAACAACGATAATGTCGGGCTCTCTGTCTCGATCGCTACTCTCCAATGGCAGCGCATACAAACTATCGGTTTCATCGGCGCTAATGGTCGCAACAATATCGCTGTAACCCACTTCATACACATCAATCAACACATCATAGTGATCCGTCGCATAACCCGTGTAGAGCGTGGTCAACACTTCGTAATCGTCCTGTGTCGAATCGCCGTAAATGGTAAATACGTCTGTGGTGTAGTAATGCACCCAAGGGCCACCATCACGACTGAGATAAAGCTCGGCAAATAAATCAGCTCTTTCATTAAGATATGCACCATTGACATCAACGTCGAAGGTCACGCTAAACGTTTGATAAAACCCATCGTAATCAAAGTCTTCAAACAAACGACTGCTGGCATCAAAAATCGAAAAGCTGTGATACACAGGTGCGCGGTAGGGATCTTCACTGGTCGCGCTCGAACTCGGAATCCCTTGGCTCGCATGTTTCGCTGTTACTTGCTCACGCGTCATAGGCGAGGCGCCCATTAGTTGCACGCGGTTTGCCGTCGGCGCTTTGGATGATAAGGCTGGCGCCAAGGATTTCACGGCCGCAGCGGCGACTTCAGTGACATTTTTTGCGGGCGCGGCTTGTTGTAACAAAGCTAAGGCTTGTTGTTCCTGCTCGGCAGCTTGCTCGCTATTTTCTGCTTTTTTGGCAATACCAACGCTGGCTGCAGTAAATGGCGTTAAGCCTTGCGATGACTCCAGTTCGCGGGGCTGAGCGCTAGCGGCAGATGACGCTAAAAACAACGCAGCAATAGCCGTTGCCATAAATAGCTTAATATTAACTGTGGCTGCCATATCTTGCTTATTGAGTGTGTTCATCTTGAATATCCTATGGATAACCCGTTCAAATTGGAGCTATTAAAGTGCAATGAAGGTGAACATAAGCTGAACATCAATGCCCACTGTTCTCAGCCAAAAGATACGTTCAGCCCGAGTTCATCTGGAATGGGTAACACTCACAAAACTTAAACGATACAAGCGCGAGCATAGGGATAGACTCGCCAACAGAACTTCAGTTCTGTCACGAATAACAAAATAACTGCCAGAGTTAATTTTGAAGGAATTGTGCCAACCAATTGGCTGATCTCTATGTGTTTGTTAAGGTGATGAGGTATTCTTAGTCGACTCGATAAGTTATCCATCTCACTCATTAACTTAAGATCGCTGAACATTGCGGGTACCCGATATGAAACTTGGTTTGACCTTGGCCCTAATCACTTGCTTATCAGCCTCCTTTGGTTGCATAGCAGGTAATGATAGACATGATGATCGCAATCAGCCTCGTAACCAAGGTGCGAAGAATGAGCAGCGTCGTCTAGCGGTCAATAGCCCTGATCAAGCGGTGGCAATGGCGCAACGACAATTTCAAGGCAAAGTATTGAGCGTACAATCCAGCGGATCGGGATATCGTATTAAAATCCTCAATAATGATGGCCAAGTATTTTCTGTTTCAGTAGATGCCGCAACGGGCCGAGTCTCGAGGAACTAACGATGCGATTGTTACTAGTTGAAGATGATATAGAACTACAGACTAACTTAAAGCAACATCTCCTCGATGCCCATTACAGTATCGATGTGGCGAGTGATGGTGAAGAAGGCTTATTTCAAGCGCTCGAATACAACTATGATGCAGCAATTATCGATGTAGGTTTACCTAAACTCGATGGTATCGCCTTGATCCGTAGCGTGCGTGAACAAAAACGCGACTTTCCTATCCTGATTTTAACCGCAAGGGACAGTTGGCAAGATAAGGTTGAAGGACTCGATGCCGGTGCCGACGACTATCTGACGAAACCTTTCCATCCCCAAGAACTCATCGCACGACTAAAAGCCCTGATCCGTCGCTCCGCCGGTAAGGCCAGCCCCCTGATCTACAACGGCCCCTTTAGCCTTAACACCAGCAGTCTAGAAGTACGTAAAGGCGAAGAACTGGTTAATCTCAGTGGTTCTGAATACAAGCTATTCGAATTTTTTATGTTGCATCAAGGCGAAGTCAAATCAAAAACTGTACTCACAGAGCATATTTACGATCAGGATTTTGATTTAGATTCTAACGTCATCGAAGTCTTTATCCGCCGGTTACGCAAAAAACTCGACCCAGATAATCAATACAACTTAATTGAAACTCTGCGCGGCCAAGGTTATCGCCTAAAAGCGTTAACGTCCGGGCAAGCAGCCGATGAGTAAACGCGCCATGGCGTGGCAAGTGTTGAACTCCCTAAAAGCACGCTTAGTTGCCAGCGCGCTATTATTTATCTTAGTGTTATTACCCTTGATCGGCGTTGCCTTAAACGATGCCTTTACTGAACAAGTTAAAAGCGCAACCAAGAATGAACTCAGTGCCTATGTCTATTCGATTCTCGCGGTGACTGAAGTCGAAAACAAACAAATCTCCATCCCAGAGTTAGTGTTAGAGAATCGTTTTAACCTCATTCAATCAGGACTGTATGCCATTGCAACCACTGAAGACGCCAGCGGCAAACAAGATATAGTGTGGCACTCGCAATCTTTTATGGGGATTACGCCACCGCCACATTTTACCATCCCAGCCACGGGTCAAAGCGCATTTGAGCAAATCGAGCTCGCCGATCAACTCCATTTGATTTATAGCTTTAGTGTCAGTTTTGCCAGCCAAAATCAAAACGTGCCTGTGACAATCCACATCATTAAAGACGAGCGAGAATTTCAGCAGCAAATTGATCAGTTTAATCAACAGCTTTGGACTTGGCTGCTGATCTTAATGTTAGTCATGTTAGTGTTTCAATTGAGTTGGTTACTGTGGACGTTGCGACCTTTAGCACGCTTTACCCAAGAGTTACATTCCGTCGAGCAAGGTAAGTCGATGCAGCTAAGTAGCCAGTACCCCACTGAATTACAAGCGGTTGCTCGGCAGCTTAATATTTTGCTCAATACCGAACAAACCCAACGAAAACGCTATCGTAATGCCTTGGCCGACCTAGCCCATAGCCTCAAAACACCACTGGCGGTGATCAAGAGTCAGGCCGACTTAAGCGAATCCTCCAGTGAGCAAGTATCAGTGATCAGCCGGATCATTGGCCACCAGCTAAAACGCGCCCAAACCGCAGCGGCGGCCTCGTGGCATTTAGGTATTCGTGTCGATGAAGTCGCCGCTAAGTTATTACGCACGTTAGCTAAAATTTATCGAGAGCCACAAATCAATCTCAGCGGCGAGATGGTAGAACACGCAGTATTCAAGGGGGATGAAGCAGATCTGACTGAAATTCTAGGCAATTTACTCGACAACGCCTGTAAAGCCGCGAAGTCTACGGTGACATTAACGGTCACAGGCGATGCCTATCAACTGCTAATCTGTATCGAAGATGATGGCCCAGGGATCAGTGAAGCCCTGCAAAATCAAATCTTTGAACGTGGTATTCGCGCAGACTCCTACCTTCAAGGTAATGGTATTGGGCTTGCTATCGTGCGCGATTTAGTCGACAGCTATAACGGCAGAATTTCTGTCTCTCGTTCAGAAACCTTAGGTGGTGCCAAATTTAGCATCAGCTTTGCACACTCAGTTTAAGTCTTTATTTTCAATGCGATAGATTTATTACTTCTCTTAAAACTTGGCTATAAATAAATATTTAACCGCAAAACACTTTCAGCTTATGTTCATATTCACACGCCTAATATGCCCATAACATCCTCGAACAGGATTATTGGAGCAAACCATGAACAGACTACATCGATGGAATTGGCTAGTGTTAACGGCGGCATTAGTGGCCTTGCCTTTCACTACCACAGCACAGGCTGCGGGCATATCTGCGAGCCAAGGATCGAGCACAGCGGCAAGCCAAGCCGAACTCGAACAAATGCTGGCGCCTATTGCCCTGTATCCCGATAGCTTATTGACCCACATACTTATCGCTTCAACTTATCCACTCGAATTAGTGCAGGCGCAGCGTTGGTTAACCCAACGCCCCAAATCATCGATCGACCAAATTATGTCGCAAGCCGAAGATCAGGACTGGGACCCGAGCGTCAAAGCCTTGCTGGCCTTCCCGACTCTGCTGCAAAAAATGAGTGAAGATCTCGAATGGACTCAAAGACTCGGTGAAGCCTTCTTAGAAGATGAAGGCCAAGTGATGAACAGCATTCAGTCCCTAAGACAACAGGCTGATAAAGCGAATAGCTTAGCGGACATGGATAACATGGCAATTACCCGCGCCAACAATCAGATCATCATAGAACCCGCTAAGCGAGAAATCGTCTACGTCCCCTATTACGATCCACGCGTGGTTTACGGCACATGGCGTTGGGGAGTGGCTTATCCACCCGTATATTGGGAATTTGGCGGCTATGCTGGCTATCCCTATCGTCCGAGTCATAACCATTTCTACTGGTCACCGGGCATCCATATTTCCTTTAACTACTTCTTCAGTTCGTTCCACTGGCACAACCATAAAGTGGTGGTGATCGACTATCGCCATTCACACCGATATCGCCCACGGGAAAGATACAGTGTTAGCCATGGCGCACAACCTTGGAAACATAAACCCGAACATAGACGCGGTGTGAGTTATCACAATCCAGTGGTGAAACAACGCTATTACAATGATGATAAATATCGCGGCAGAGATTCACACTCAAGCGGCAGTAAACAGCACTTCAATAGCCAATATTCGAAGTCTAAAGAACGCCAAGATACCCATAGTAATCTGGGTAATATGAGTAATCAGGGCAATAAAAGTCGTGATAATAAAGACTATCACAACGTCAGCCGTGAACGTGATAACCGCGCGCCGAGTTATCAGAAAACGCAAGCCGAGTTAAAGGAGCGTCGCGCAGCGACTATGGTACAAACACCAACCCACAAGGAGCGTAATGACATGCAATCAAGACCCGTGCAGTCAAAGCCAATGCCATCAAAGGAGCCTCAGCAAAGGCAATATCAAACTCGGGAGTCACAGCCGCGTAATGTCGATCAACAAAGGGCACAGTCACAAAGGCAAGAAAAACCAAGAACTATGACCCCAAGAGTTGAAACGCCACGACCTGAAACAAGACGTACAGAGCCACAACGGATTGAACAACCAAGACAAGCGGCGCCTAGACAACGCGAAGAAGTGAGAGTGAGACAAAGTGAGCCACGCCAAAATGCGCAAACCGCTCGCTCGGTAGAACATAACCAAGGTCGATCAACTCAAAGCCAAGAACGTCGTCATAGGGAATAACAAGATATAAACTGAAAACGAGTGCCCAGAAGACTCACCCTCTTACTGGGCATTTTTATGGATTATTTATCTGTAACATCACCTCACAAAGGCAACTTCCTCCAGAATTAATATCCTAAATATATCTCATATTCCAAAATGAACTACAAATAACAATTTTAATAACCAAATTTGTAGATATAGTCAGAGTGCGAGTCAAACTGGCTTCATCCGGTCGTCATTTGGCTCTCTTATCAACTCACATCTTGGAGGATGAAATATGGCAACCTTATTAATTGTGCCAGGGTTTGGTGGTAGCGGCCCTTTACATTGGCAAAGTTGGATTGCACAAAAATATGAATTAGCTATATGGGTCAATGAATTACCACTATTGGAGCCTAAGATTCATATCTGGGCCAATGCCATTTGCCGCGTAATCGATCAAATCGAAGGTGAAATCCTCATCCTCGCCCACAGTTTTGGCTGTTTAGCGACAAGCCTTGCCATCGCTCATCGTCCACAACGGGTAGCAGCAGCTATTTTAGTCGCGCCAGCATCACCGGCACGATTTTCTGAGAATGGACACATTCTGCCTGAACACGATGGCACTCAAACGATCAAACACTTGTTGCCAAAACATCCCTTAGGTGTCGCAGGGCTTGTCATTGCCAGTGAAAACGATCCTTGGATGCCCTTTAATCAAGCTGCAAAACTGGCAAAGAAATTTGGATTCCCAACAATCAACTTAGGGTTAAGTGGCCACATTAATGTCGATTCCGGACATGGACAGTGGCCCCTCATTGATGTGCTTATTAGTAATCTTATCTATCAAATAGAAAGTGCAACTCAGAGCCAGTCTAACGATCTCGTAAACTCAAACACACAAAAGACACAAAAGACACAAAAGACACAAAAGACACAAAAGACACACTTATTACATAAAAGAATATCAAATTGCAAAATGTAACTTTTTAGTTATCAATATTTGATTATAATTCCAATTACGTTGTCAAAAACCACTTACATGAGGACTTATATGGCAACCAAAGAAGATCTACAAACCGTGATCCCCTTGCTCGTCAATAGTTTAGAAAAACTACTGGGTAGAATTGAGTTTGGGACAGTGGAATTAACCTTTCACCATGGGAAATTAGTGCAATTAGAAAAGAAAGAAAAAATTCGTTTAGACCAAGTTACGCCGTCGAAATAAAAACGAAATTTACCACCCAATCAACACAGTTAGACCACATCGCTGACCGGTCAACCGGAAGCCTTATTAAATAATATGAGGATTTCGGTATGAATATTTTATCTCACCTACAAAAAGCAACACTCACCTTAGTTTTGGCCTCGGCTAGTTTTCTCGCACTCGCTGAAGATACGCTATTGAATGTTTCCTATGATCCAACCCGTGAATTCTATCGGGAATATAACCAACTCTTCAGCCAATATTGGCAAAAACAAGGCCATAAAGCCCCAACCATACGTCAATCTCACGGTGGTTCAGGCTCGCAAGCTCGCTCAGTTATTGATGGATTAGAAGCGGATGTTGTCACTCTGGCACTGGCCTATGACGTTGATGCATTAAGGCAAAAAGCGGATTTAATTCCTGAAAATTGGCAAAGTCGCCTGCCACACAATAGCTCGCCCTATACCTCAACCATAGTCCTATTGGTTCGCAAAGGAAATCCCAAAAATATCCATGACTGGAATGACTTAGTTCGTGAAGGTGTAGAAGTCATTACCCCAAATCCTAAAACTTCAGGCGGGGCGCGCTGGAACTATCTCGCCGCTTGGGGTTATGCACTGAAGCAATACGGCTCAGAAGAAAAAGCGTTAGAGTTTGTCACTCAGATTTATAAAAACGTACCTGTGCTGGACTCAGGCGCCCGTGGCGCAACCAATACCTTTGTACAGCGTAACATTGGCGATGTGTTCATCGCTTGGGAAAATGAAGCCATATTATCTGTTGAGCAGTTAGGAAAAGGTGAATTTGAAATTATTGTTCCAAGTGTCAGTATTCTTGCTGAGCCACCAGTGACAGTGGTAGATAAAAATGTCGATCGCAAAGGGACACGTAAGTTAGCAGAAGCTTACCTAGCACATCTCTATACTGATGAAGCACAACACCTAGCTGCAAAACACTTTTATCGCCCGACAAACCCAGACATTGCGTTGCAATACAAAGACAAGTTTCCACAACTGACGCTCTTTACCATTGATGAGGTTTTTGGTGGCTGGAACAAAGCACAAAAAACTCATTTTAATGATGGTGGTCAATTCGATTCTATTTTAACCAAGATTAGCAAGTAATCTTTTACGCGGTTTCATTAATACGAAACCGCCCATTGGTTTCACTTATCTCGCGACGGAATAATGATATGAGCAAGGTTGTCATAAAATCTGTGCTACCTGGATTTGGTATTACCTTAGGCTTCTCAGTTTTATATTTAAGTTTGCTATTTCTTATTCCTGTAGCCGGATTAGTTCTGTTTACGCTGCAAATGAGTTGGGCTGACTTTTGGGTCGCAATTAGTCATCCTCAGGTTGTAGCCTCATACAAGCTGTCATTTACGGCGTCTTTTATTGGCGCCAGCATTAATGCCATTTTTGGGACTCTCGTCGCTTGGGTGTTAGTACGTTATCAATTTTTTGGTAAAAAAGTCGTCGATGCTTTAGTTGATCTGCCTTTTGCCTTACCGACGGCTGTCGCAGGTATCGCGCTCGTAACGCTTTATTCAACGACCGGGTGGGTAGGTCAATATTTACATTTATGGGGCATTAAAGTCGCCTACAGTCAAATTGGTGTTGTGATCGCCTTAACTTACATTGGATTGCCCTTTGTCGTGCGAACAGTGCAACCGGTTTTAGCAGACTTTTCAAAGGAACTTGAAGAAGCCTCAGCATCCCTCGGTGCTAATCGATTAACCACCATAAGAAGAGTGATCCTACCTGCGGTATTACCTGCATTATTAACGGGTTACGCCTTAGCCTTTGCACGTGCAGTAGGCGAATATGGTTCCGTCATTTTTATCTCGGGCAATTTGCCCTATCGCACCGAAATTACTCCGCTACTGATAGTGTCCAAAGCTGAGCAATATGACTATAACGGCGCTGCGGCTATCGGCGTGGTCATGCTCGCAGCAGCTTTCCTCTTATTGTTATTAATTAATAGCCTACAATGGTGGGCGGGTAAAAGAGGTTAAGTCTATGGGCCAAATATTGACTGTAAATCATCAAGCTACCACTGAGGCACCTTGGATAAAGTGGAGTTTAATCGGGATCGCATTAAGCTTTCTCGCACTGTTTCTGGTTTTGCCATTAGCGGTTGTGCTCTACGGCGCCTTCGAAGCGGGTCTCAAGGTCTGGTGGCAAGCCGTGACCGATCCCGATGCGCTCGCTTCCATTCGCCTCACCTTGTTAGTGTTAATTATTGTTGTACCCACTAATGCTATTTTTGGTGTCGCCATCGCTTGGGCCATTGCTAAATTTGAGTTTAGAGGCAAAACCATACTGATCTCGATAATCGATATGCCCTTCGCCATTTCACCCGTCGTGGTCGGGCTGATTTTTGTGATCCTCTTCGGTGCCCAAGGCTGGTTTGGGCCTTGGCTTGCTGCCCATGATTTAAAAGTGATTTTTGCCGTTCCGGGCATAGTCATTGTCATCATGTTCGGCACTTTACCCTTTATTGCCCGTGAACTCATCCCACTGATGCAGCAACAGGGCAAAGATGAAGAAGAGGCCTCACTCACCCTAGGTGCCAGTGGTTTAAAGACCTTTTGGTACGTCACGTTACCAAATATTAAGTGGGGCTTACTCTACGGCGTGATCCTGTGTAATGCCCGTGCTATGGGCGAGTTTGGTGCGGTAGCAGTGGTCTCTGGGCGCATTCGCGGTGAGACCAATACTATGCCGCTACACATAGAAGTGCTTTATAACGAATACATGTTTACGGCCGCGTTTGCCGTGTCATCCCTGCTCACAGGTTTAGCACTGGTCACTATAGTGCTGAAAAGCCTCGTGGAGTGGAAAGATGAGCGCAAACATCAAATTAACTAAACGCAACGTCCTTGGGAACAGAGCATTATGAGCATACACATTCAACAAGTTAATAAGCGTTTTAGTGATTTTGTTGCCGTAGACTCGGTCAATTTAGAGATCAAAACCGGAGAGCTGACGGCCCTTTTAGGCCCATCCGGCTCAGGCAAAACAACTTTACTCAGGATTATTGCCGGACTCGAACAGGCCGACAGTGGCATAGTCAGATTTAATGGCGAAGACATTACCACACAGCATGTGAGTGAACGCGGTGTCGGTTTTGTATTCCAACATTACGCCCTATTTAAACATATGACTGTATTCGAAAATGTCGCCTATGGACTCACAGTCAGACCACGAAAAACACGTCCGAGTAAGGCAGACATTGCCGATAAGGTGCATTCATTACTCAAACTCGTCCAATTAGATTGGACTGCTAATCGCTATCCATCACAACTTTCAGGCGGTCAAAGGCAACGCATCGCACTCGCCCGCGCGCTTGCGGTCGAACCTAAGGTTCTACTGTTAGACGAACCCTTTGGCGCGCTCGATGCAAAAGTGCGCGCAGAATTACGCCGCTGGTTAAGACGCTTACACGATGAGATTAATGTCACTACCGTATTTGTGACCCATGATCAGGAAGAAGCACTCGAAGTCGCAGACAAAATCGTGGTGATGAATCAAGGCCGTATCGAGCAGCAAGGTACGCCAGAAGAAGTCTATGATAATCCAAGCAATCCTTTTGTGTACGAGTTTCTTGGCAATGTGAACCTATTTCATGCCCGAGTAAAACAAGGGCATAGCACTATAGGCAATATTCACATTCCCTCACCTGAGCACACGATTAACGAAGAGCAACAAGGCTTAGCCTATGTGCGCCCACACGAAATCGAAGTACTGACACAACCAACTGAAAATGCCCTTAAAGTCAGTTTAGACTTAGTGACCATAGTTGGCCCAGCAGTGAGATTAGAAGTCCTAACTGAGCTAGATAACCAACTGATCCATGTTGAATTATCTAAAGTGCAATTTAAACAGCTTGGCATAAACAAAGGTGATAGCGCTTGGATCCAGCCGCGCTATACCAAAGTCTTTTTAGGGGAAGGTATTTAGCCACTCACCGCCCTAATCAATAGATTAGAACTTCAAGGTCAAGGACTGACCTTCTCCCATTCCCTGCCACTCAACACTCAAATCCATAATCTCATTGAGAATATGATCAAAATCTGTTTGGTTAACAGTAGGAACGGCCAAGTCTCGACTGCTACAGGCTTGCTCTAACAGATAAATAAAGCCGTCATAGGTTGGCGTTTCACCCGACCACAGTAGCGACTGCAGGGTCTCAACTATGGATTCGGTTTGCCACACCTCCGTTTTATCAGCGATGCCGCGGGAGGTTTCATTATGCTCTAAGGTAAAGCTGATATCGGCGCCAGCTCTGATCTGCGAGAAGAAAGCGCCTTGAATATGCAGGCGTTTTTCAACCACATAGTGGATCATATCGTGAGGTGCTATACCTTGTTCTGGCATTTGGGTTTGTGTCGCACTACCGTCCATGCGCACACAACGCAACTGGCCATAACGCTGAGTACCTTTAGTGAAGATGACTTGCATAAAACCATCCTTAGTATTTTGATTAACGCATGCATAATGCAAACTCAAGTATAGTCCAACTCTGCGCCAGCATTAGAAAAACAACAACACTCTGCCGTTATAAATTACGCTGGATAAAGCGGAAACACTCTTCTGCCGCTAAGGGTTTACTAAAGTAAAACCCTTGCACTAAGTCGCACCCCATACTCGACAATAATACCAATTGCGCCTCGTTTTCAACCCCTTCAGCGACCACAGTTAACCCCAATTCATGGGACATAGAAATAGTTGCAGCGCTAATGGCTGCATCGTTCGAGTCGGTCTCAATATCCTTCACAAAGGATCGGTCGAGCTTTAACCTGTCTAAGGGCAAGAGTTTCAAATAGGATAAAGAGGAATATCCTGTACCAAAATCATCGATAGCGAGCTCGATACCATGTTGGCGCAATTCCGCTAATAGGCGCGCATTCTGCTCAGGATATTGCATCGCCACACTCTCGGTAATCTCCAGCTCCAGTGCGCCTTTGCCCAACTTATGCTTCACCAGCACATTGGTAATATCGGCGACTATCGTATCCTTACGAAGTTGATGTGCCGACAGATTCACCGCCATTCGCAACTCAGTGGCACCCGCAGCGCGCCAGACAGCAAGTTGCGCCATCGCCGTTTCTAATACCCATTGGCCAATTGGGATGATCATGTCGATCTCTTCGGCAATGGGAATAAAACGGTCAGGCGCTATCATGCCAAATTCGGGATGCTGCCAGCGCACAAGCGCTTCGACACTGACCACTTGCCCGCTTCTAATATCAATTTGTGGCTGATAATGCAGTCGTAATTCGTCGTTTACTAACACTTGCCTCAGGCCAGTTTCAATATGCTGGCGCTCAGTGATCAAGGTGTTCATTGCCGCAGTAAAGAATTGATAGTTATTGCGTCCAGCCGCTTTTGCGCGGTACATGGCCATATCGGCATTTTTCATCAAGGCTTCAACACTGTCACCATCATTGGGGAATAAACTGATCCCTATACTTGGCGATGAATGTAATGCTTGATTATTAATCACATAGGTTTGACTCAAACCACTGCGCAGCGCCTCGGCCAAACTGGCCACTTCATCATGGTTTGTATCGGACAAGGCAACCACAAACTCATCGCCCCCCAAACGCGCCACAGTATCATTATCACCAACGATGTATTTCAAACGTCGGGCCACCTCTAGCAGCAGTTGATCGCCCACATGATGGCCCAAGGTATCGTTGATATTTTTAAAGTGGTCCATGTCGATGAACATTACCGCTATTTGGCTGTGGGATACCAGAGCATCCTTAAACACCACTTCGAGGCGCGACTGCAAGCTCAGTCGATTAGGCAATAAGGTCAAAGAGTCATGATGGGCAAGGAAATGAATGCGTTCCTCACTGACTTTACGCTCACTGATATCGGTAAAGCTGCCAATATAGTGACTCACGGCACCAGAATCATCCCGCACCACAGACATCATCAACCATTTCGGGAAATCGTAGCCTTGTTTATGCCTATCCCAGACTTCACCTTGCCAGAAACCCGTTTGCTCGAGGGCAGCACGGACTTGAGAATCGATACTTTTATCCGTTCGTTCAGCCTCTATAAAACGGCAGTTTTTACCAATAATGTCCTCTCGGGAATAACCCGTGATCTGAGAAAATGCGCTATTCACATCCACAATGATATCGTTGGCATCCATAATCGTGATGCCTTCACCACTCTGCTGAAATACTTGTGCCAAAAGATTTACCCGCGCAACGGTACGCTCCTGCTCGGTAATATCTTCGACGATAAACAAAATTAGCTGTTCACCATTGGCACCAGTAACTAAAGCCCCGTTGAGGCGCACCGCCACTAATTGGCCATTTTTATGTAAATAATGCTTCTGATAGGGACCATAACGGCGCGTCTGCTTTAAGCGCTCTAATTGCTCTTCTTCACTTAATTGATAACGCTTTGGGGTAAGATCCCAAGGATCAAGTTGATTAAGCTCATCGAGTGAATAACCCGTAATCGCTTGAAAGGCGGGGTTAATCGCCACAAATTGACCATCGTCTAAACGTTTAAGCACATGCCCCACAGGGGCCTTATCAAATAGGTTTCGATATTTTTGCTCACTTTCGACCAAGGTAGCTTGAAAAGCCTGACGGCGGGCAATTTCCTTCGACAATGCCATGGTTTTTTCTGTCACTTTTTCGGCAATACGTTGGCGCTCGCCGGAGGAAACCAGTGTCATGCCGCCCACGACCGCACAAGTGATAAAGGCGAGCAGCAGCATTAGTAGCGATAAGCTAAAAGTATCGCCCATCAGCACCGCATAGGATTGATAAATCACTATATGCCAATGACGATCCGCTAACATCAGGTTTGCCTGAAAATACTGCCCAGTTTTATCGCTGAAGAGCTTGCTGCTAAATTCAGGAAACGATTTTTGAGTATTGCTATAAAGTAAGGTACCGCCCGCACTCATATCTGTCAGTTGCCACTGCAAGCCTTTTACACTATCAACATCATCAATAATGCCTTGCAAATCAATTACGGCTGAACAAAACCCTGAGATCTTACCCAATCTGTCAAAAGCAGGAGCAATGAGTAAAGTGCCACCAGGACCATTGGGATCTTGTGCTAATTGAATCTTGGCTGTCATCACGGGTGCTAACGTCGCACGCACTTTTGCTATGGCTGCGGCTCGCGTCGGCTCACTATTGAGATCCAATCCCAAGGCCGCTTCGTTACCTATCTGCGGCTGAATATACATCACAGGGACTAGCCAACCATCAGTATTCGCCTGCCAGCCTTCGGGACGAGTCACTTTGTAGGAACCACCAACCACAGAACGAATTGATGCCTCAAAACTTTGCTGATCGACTGCCGCCACAAGCGGTGACCAAGACCAAGCTCTAAAGCCATCCTTCATCAACATATTGCGTTTGCCAAACTGTACAAACTCATCCTCAGAAACCTGCTCGCTATTATCGAACAAGCTTGCTAAGGCAACAATTTGTTGGAGGTTAGCATCTTGAAAACTTTCAATATTGCTAATAATCGCATTAGATTGAACCAGAAACTTATCCCGTAACTGTTGGCGCTGATTCATATCTGAGTAGTAATAAATCCCCACGCAAAATAAAAAACCCACCAGCAAAGGCACACCCGTCTGAATGCGGCGAGAACGCCAAATAACTCGCTTATCAAATAGCAACATAGTCAGAGGGATAAAAATCACGGCACCGAGCAAATCCCCAGTCCACCAATTTATTAAACTACCCAGTAAATCGGACTGTGGAATCGTACCGTTAATCACTAAGGAGAAATTGCCAAAAACAGTCGCTACAGTACAAGTTAAAGCTAAACTCAAGCAGGATTTAATGACGGCGTTAGGATTATCTAGGGTGAATAAATGATCGACTCGTCCAAGAACATAGGCAGAAAGCACTGCCTGTATAGATGAGCCAATTGAAATCGCAAAGGGCAACCACCCCCAATGGATATGTCCGCTGATGTTGAGATTAATCAACAAAGAACCAATGAACACGCCAATCCAAGGCGCATATTCTTTCCATAAAACACAAGCGGCAATGGCAATACCTGCGGCAGGCCAAATTGCAGCAGAATATCCAGGCGGCAAAGCAATCATCAAACCAATTTTACCTACAATAACGTAAGCTAAGGCGATGAAAATGTTTACCTTAAGGTATGGGATAAATGACTTTATGTGTAGTCCTTCATGCTGACGCACTTCGAGAATTGAGAAGCATCATGCCCGACTCACAGGCTCAATCTCAAGCACATATCAGGGGCGAGATAAGTTCACAGTTTAATAATCGGTTTATCTAATGTAAATAGCGTAAATGACTGACACAATCACTCATTTAACGTGATGTTTTTATTTGGGATGCCGATCTCAAATGTACTTAATCACACAGCCAAACTTGGCGAACCCAATCTTGCGACAAACAAGCTAACCCATCAAGACAACTATCGGCAACATTAGCCCCGCCATAGAAGTTAAGCTTAGTCTTTTTGCGGGTAAAGCGAACATGTTTATAGGGGCTATAATCAACTCAATGACACCACAAGCAAACCAACTTTAGTCAAAATGAATAAATGAGAGGCTTCACAATTTTTTATTTTATGAGAACAAAATCAGTTTAAATACTGTTAATTTTGTAAAGCTAACGATCCAATTTAGTTTTAATTAAGGTTTTTTTAATACTAAAGCCCTTTTACTACGGGGATCCGCTTTCATTCAATAGCCGCTTCTTGGTATCCTCCTGCCGCATAAAAAAGTTACATGCTGAATATTTTTTGTTCTGCCAACTGACTCCTTTTCCCGTTCAGCCGGACTCATTAATTGAAATTAGCTCTTAGCCAATTCATTGTTGAAAGATTGAACCTAACTATTCGGCTTTCAACCTTTAGCATGACAAATCTAACCCTGTTTTTCGGGTTATTGTTTGTGCTGCCTATTGCTGACGTTTTATCCGTGTTGATCGGCGGTTGTGTCGATATTAGTGAATTAATCAGCCTCAGCAATGGCTTTTTAGCCGAGTTTATCGGCGCTAGTTTGCTCAGCCTGTTATTACTCAATCCCCTCGTTATTCTGCAGTTATGGCATTTAATCGACTGCTGCTTCAAATTTTTCAATCATCTCGATTTAACTAACGCTTCACTTTTTTTAGCTCACCCAAGGCTAAAATCCCTCGAATATACCGCCCACGGTTGTCGCGCTCCGCCATTTTAACCCTCTGTTTTTAAATTCAAATTAAGCATTAAGCGCTGAAAGCTGATCTTAGATTTGCCTCGGGATGGCGGCACATTGTTGTGTCATGCCTCTTGGGTTTCAGGATTTGCGCTCAGATAACGCCGCTTAGTGCGACTGCCGGTTAACGCTTGGCAGAGTTGTAAACCTTAGGGTTAGAGGAATCTTCCTTTGTTAATTCGAAAATTAAGTAAAGCAGCAATCGCGGCAGTAGCACTCATGCTCGCGGGTTGTGATGGCGGAGTATTGGACCCTAAGGGCCAAATCGGTATCGATGAAAAACACCTGATTATCGTCGCCACCCTACTCATGCTCATTGTCGTTATCCCTGTGATTGCCATGACATTGTACTTCGCGTGGAAATACCGCGATGGCCGTGATCAGGAAATCTATGCGCCTAAATGGGCACACTCAACGGCGATTGAAACCGTAGTGTGGATAGTGCCGATTGTGATCGTGATAGTGCTAGGTGTGATCACTTGGGGTTCGACCCATGATCTTGATCCATACAAGCCTTTAGAACACGAAGCGAAACCCGTCACGGTTGAAGTAGTGTCGCTGGACTGGAAATGGTTATTCATTTATCCAGAACAAGGCGTGGCATCGGTCAATGAGTTGGCGTTCCCAGCCAATGTGCCGGTGAACTTTAAGATCACCTCTGACACTGCAATGAACTCCTTCTTCATCCCTCAGTTAGGCAGCCAGATTTATTCTATGGCGGGCATGACCACTAAGCTGCATTTGATCGCTAACGAGCCCGGCACCTTCGACGGTATCTCGGCTAACTACAGCGGCGCCGGATTTGCGGGCATGAAGTTTAAAGCGATTGCCACTCAAACACCTGCCGACTTCGAGGCATGGGTAGCCAAGTTAAAACAACAGGGCAAGACATTGGACTCAGCGGCCTATGCCACACTGGCCAAACCGAGTGAATACAATCCAGTTGAATACTTTGGCTCAGTGAGCAAAGGGATGTTTGACCAAATCGTGATGCAATACATGTATATGGACTCACATGAGGGCATGAAAGGTCACGCAGGCATGGAACACATGGGCACTGAGCACACATCTGACATGGCAGACATGGCAGACATGAAAGGTATGCACGACATGGCACATATGGCAGGCGAGCACGCGATGAAAAATACACAGAACATGGCCGACATGGATAGCTCAACACCTTCTGTAACGTCATTAACACAGGATTCATCCACAGAACCTTCATCCTTAGAGCACTCATCCACTCATAAAGTGGAGGCGGAGTAATCATGTCATTTCTCGGTAAATTAAGCTTAGATGCGATTCCGTATCACGAGCCCATCATCATGGTGACCCTAGCGGTCGTCGCAGTGGTAGGTTTGTATATCGCAGCCTTGATCACTAAACACAAAAAATGGAGTGTACTCTGGAATAATTGGTTAACCTCAGTTGACCATAAACGCCTCGGTATCATGTACATAGTGTTGGCTTTAGTGATGCTCATTCGTGGCTTCTCCGATGCCATTATGATGCGTACCCAGCAAGCACTCGCCACCAACGGCGCCGCAGGTTATCTGCCGCCAGAACATTACGACCAGATCTTCACCGCCCACGGCGTGATCATGATTATCTTTATGGCGATGCCATTTATGATAGGTCTAATGAACTTAGTAGTGCCGCTGCAGATTGGCGCACGCGACGTTGCCTTCCCCTTCTTGAACAACCTCAGTTTCTGGCTGACCGCCTCTGGCGCTGTGCTGATCAATATTTCATTGGGTTTAGGTGAATTTGCTAAGACAGGTTGGGTGGCGTATCCCCCCCTCTCAGAACTGGCTTACAGTCCGGGGGTTGGAGTCGATTACTATATCTGGGCACTGCAAATTTCAGGCATAGGGACGACCTTAACCGGGGTGAACTTTATCGCCACCGTACTGAAGATGCGTGCCCCAGGCATGAAGCTGATGCAAATGCCAATCTTCACTTGGACTTGTACTTGGGCGAACATTTTGATCGTCGCGTCATTCCCAATCTTAACCGCCGTGTTAGCCATGTTAACGCTCGACCGTTACATGGATTTCCACTTTTTCACCAATGACGGTGGCGGTAACGCCATGATGTATATCAACCTATTTTGGGCGTGGGGACATCCTGAGGTTTACATCCTGATTTTGCCTGCTTTTGGTATTTTCTCCGAGGTGATCTCAACCTTTACGGCTAAGCGTTTGTTTGGTTACACCTCTATGGTGTGGGCGAGCGGTGCGATTTCAATTTTAGGTTTCATCGTTTGGTTACACCACTTCTTCACTATGGGCTCAAGTGCCAACGTCAACGCTTTCTTCGGGGTGATGACTATGGTGATTGCCGTTCCAACCGGGGTAAAACTGTTTAACTGGTTGTTCACTATCTACCGTGGCCGCCTAAGGTTAACTGTACCTGTGTTGTGGACGCTAGGCTTTATGGTGACTTTCACCATAGGCGGTATGACCGGAGTGCTATTAGCCTTACCAGGAGCCGATTACGTTCTACATAACAGTTTGTTTTTAATCGCGCATTTCCATAACACTATTATTGGTGGTGCGGTATTTGGTTACTTAGCAGGCTTTGCTTACTGGTTCCCGAAAGCGACAGGTTTCCACTTGAATGAGCGTTTAGGTAAAGCGTCATTCTGGTGCTGGCAAATCGGTTTCTACGTGGCCTTTATGCCGCTGTACGTATTGGGCTTTATGGGTATGACGCGCCGAATTAGTCATACGGATAACCCAGCATGGAACCTGTGGATCTACTTAGCCGCCGTGGGTGCTTGCATCATCATGGTCGGTATCATTCTGCAGTTTATCCAACTGTACGTGAGTATCCGTGACCGCGACCAAAACCGCGATACCACGGGCGATCCATGGAATGGCCATACTTTAGAGTGGTCAACCGCTTCACCACCCCAGTTCTATAACTTCGCTAAGCTGCCACAGGTTGCTGATATCGATGCCTTTACCGATGCGAAAGAAAAAGGCTTGGCTTATCAAGGCCTCAAACACTATCAGCCAATCCATATGCCGAAAAATACCTCAAGCGGTATCTTAATGGCGCTGGGGATCACTGCCGCGGGTTTTGCCGCTATTTGGCACATTCTCTGGTTAGCCATTGTGGGCTTAGTGGGCGCGTTTATCGTGTTCTTATTCCGAGCCTATAACAATGACGTCGACTATTACGTGCAACCCGATGAAGTGGCTCGCATTGAAAATGCCCACTTAAACAATGTAGTAAGGGGCTGATATGAGTATTGCAATCCCAGCAGATTTAGAAGTAGCTCACGCAGAAGATCATCACGAACACCATGATACGAGTGGCAACACTCTGTTTGGTTTTTGGATTTACCTGATGACCGACTGCATTTTGTTTGCCTCGGTTTTCGCAACCTATGCTGTGCTCTACATGAACACGGACGGTGGCGTTTCGGGTAAAGACATTTTCGAATTGGACTTTGTGCTGATTGAAACTGCCGCCCTGCTCGTCAGTAGTATTACCTATGGCATGGCGCTGATTTTTGCTAAACGCCATAACAAAGCCGCGACCTTGGCTTGGTTACTCGTCACCTTCGTCCTCGGTTGTGTGTTTATCGGGATGGAAGTCTATGAATTCCATCACCTGATTGAACATGGCAATGGCCCGCAGCGCAGCGCTTTCCTGTCGTCCTTCTTCACCCTGGTCGGTATGCACGGTTTGCACGTGACCGCAGGTCTGATTTGGATGGCGATCATGATGATTGAAGTGGCGAAAACCGGTTTAGGTCATCGCAGCATCACCCGCCTGAGCTGCTTAAGCCTGTTCTGGCATTTCCTCGACATAGTGTGGATTTGTGTATTCACGGTCGTGTATTTATTGGGAGCACTGTAATGGGCGCACATAGTCATACGCACAATCAGCCTAGCCATGGCACTGACGATCTGGCCGCGAGCATTAAGTCATATCTAATAGGCTTTGTGCTGTCAGTGGTATTAACCGCCATTCCATTTTGGGCGGTAATGACCCATCACTTCGAGAAAGCGACCACCCTCAGCTTAGTGCTAGTGATGGCGATAGTGCAGATAGTGGTACATCTTAAGTACTTCTTGCACTTAGATTTCTCGAAAGAAGGCAAAGTGAATACCTTCTCCTTCCTGTTTACCGCCCTGATTATTGTCATGGTCGTCGGCCTGTCGGTGTGGATCATACTCGAAGCCAACGCTTTGATGATGTAACGAGAAACAGTCTATGCAAACACAAGACAGATTTATGTCACCGCAATGGAAAGCACGCTTCAAAGGGTATGTGCAGGTGACTAAGCCTGGCATCATTTTCGGGAATCTGATTTCCGTTGCTGGCGGTTTTTTATTAGCCGCCAAAGGCGACGTAAATTTGGTCTTGATGCTGGCGAGCTTAGTAGGATTGTCCTTGGTTGTAGCCTCGGGCTGCGCTGTCAATAACTGTATTGACCGTGATATCGACGCCAAAATGCAGCGAACCTGCAAACGCGTGACCGTCACGGGCGAAATTGCCGTGGGTAACGTCCTCGCGTTTGGTATCGCCTTAGGCGTGTTGGGCTTTAGCATCTTAGCCTTGTTTACCAATGCATTAGCCCTGCTATTTGCCGTTATTGGTTACATCGTTTATGTGGGGGTTTATAGCCTCTATATGAAACGTAACTCAGTGTATGGCACTTTGGTCGGCAGCTTCTCGGGCGCAGTACCGCCCGTGGTGGGCTATTGCAGTGTGACAGGGCAAATGGACATGGGCGCGGCTATTTTGCTGTTGATGTTCAGTCTATGGCAGATGCCGCATTCCTATGCCATCGCGATTTTCCGTTTTAATGACTATGCGGCAGCCAATATTCCTGTGCTGCCAGTTGCAGAAGGCATGACCAAAGCAAAACTGCATATCGTGCTTTATATTGCCGTGTTCGCCTTAGTCAGTGCGCTGTTACCACTCGCGGGTTACACAGGTATCGCCTTTATGGCAGTCACCTGTGCCACTAGCCTGTGGTGGCTTGCCATGGCATTAAAAGGTTATCGCCACGGCGTCGACATGCAACGCTGGGCTCGCCAAGTGTTTGGTTTTTCAATCATCACTATTACGGCGCTCAGTGTGACTATGGCGCTCGACTTCCAAGTTGTGAGTCAGGCACCACTACTCACTTTAGTGAAGTAAATCCTAAGCTTTCAGCTAGTTGTCTAGTCCTGAAATAAGTTGATAATACAAAAGCGCTAACCAAGATTAGCGCTTTTTTTCTCTCCTAAAACAGCCCCTGAAGCATCACTTCTAAGTGAACATCATTCGCCACCACATACCGGGTAGGCTAGTAAAGCCTGTCGTATAGTGTTTTAGCTCACCCTCTTTAAAGATCATAATGGTTGGCGTCGCCTGCAATGACCAATCACGGGCAATCTTGCTGTCACTATCGTTAATAGTGTCAAAGCCATAGCCTTGATGCTGAAGATATTTTCTCAGTTTCTCATCCTCCCCCGAATTCATGGCAACCGTCACCACGGGGTAATAGGCCGACATTTGATTGACTGCCGGGCTGACAAAATTACACACAGGGCACCAAGTGCCCCAAAAGTATACCAATACCGCCTGATCTTGGCTTAACTTGGCAATATCAAGCGCTTCCCCAGCCAAAGTCGTCCCTTGGAGCTGCGGCAAATTATCCCGCGGGATATCTTTGCCGCGCCAGATGTCCATCACGCTCGTTACCACTAGGGCTAACAATAACCAAAGTAGTAACTGCTTAATCCAGCCCAATATCCGTTTAGGTAAAGATGTCGAAACCTGTTCGGCGCTCATATTTTCAGTTTCCTTTGGCAGCATCTTAACTGCTCTTCTGTGTCTTATTTTTAGCGGCAATCGCGGCTTCAAGCTGCTCTTTTAACACTTCGTAAGGCACTAATCCGGGAATAAGCGTATCAGCCACTATCATACTTGGAGTGCCACCTATGCCTAACTCATTCATTAAATTAACATTGTCATCGACCATTTTAGCCACGCGCGCATCTGTGTTGCCGACCCAACGCTCAGTTGCCGTCAGTTTAGCGACCTTAGCGATGGCGGCGGCATCGAGTCCACGCGGACTCGACATCAACATATCCTTTACCTTGAGATACTTTTCAGGCTCGTTTAACCAAACAGTTTGGGCAAAATCGACTGCCATTTTGGAGCCTTCGCCCTGTAGCGGTACCATTTTTACTATGATTTTTAACTGCGGAAATTCTTCAATCAGCTGGTTCAGCGAAGGCTCGATTTTCTTGCAGTATGGGCAGTTAAAATCGGTGAAGTACACCATCTCAATCTCAGGTGTCGCAGAGCCCTTCCACGGATCGCTTTTAGTCTCATACATGGCTTTATGATGGGTCACTAGGCTCGTTTGCATGGCGGTATTGGCACCCTCTTGCTCCCTTGCTTGCCACGCAATAATTGCTTCTCTCATTAGGTCAGGATCATTGATCAAGGCATCTTTAAGAATCGCTCGCACCTCTTGCTGCTGGGCCGCCGATAAACTGCTGTCCTTGGCATAGGCCATGGTGCTCACCGAAGGCAAGGAAACCACCAGCATGGCCATGGCGACACCCGAGACAGCAAACATCTGTAACTTGCGATTTTTCCGTAAAGAGCTAAATAAAGGACTAAATAAAGAGCTAAATTTCGACATTTGGGCGCCTCCAATGGCTTGAGTTTTCTGCATTGATTCAGTGTTGTTTTGTACTTCAATCTTCTGTTTCATAATCGATTTCCATTGTCTTAGGTCAGAGTTATCCCTGACCTAAGTATTTGTTGAGTGCCACTCGACTCGCTATTGAATGAGACTCGCCAGTGATATTGCCGAATGACATGTCCGAGTGAATGGCTGTTCGTTAGCGTTATTTCCCTGACGCTACGGATGACTTTTCAGGGGACGCTGAGGCCTGCTCAATCGCAGCAAGCACAAGGTCAGTCGATAGAATTTCCGGCAGCTCAATCCCCTGCGGCGCACCCGGGCCATAAACCACGTTGAATGGCACCCCGAAACGATTATGGCTTTGCAGGTAGTGAGTAATGGGCTTAGAAGGCGTAGTCCAATCGCCTTTCATCGGCACAATATGCTGCTGTTGCAACAGGCTATAAACAGGGTCTTGCAAGATCACGCCAACTTTATTGGCCTTACAAGTAATGCACCAATCGGCAGTGACATCGACAAACACAGTTTTGCCTTGGGCCACCTGCTGATTAATCAATGCTTGATCCAATGGCGTCCAAGCAAGATCCGCAGGTAAAGGTTTAGCCCACTGGTTCGCCGTCATAAATGCGATAATCGCCGACAGTAAAATGCCGATACCTAAGCAGCTCACGATGGCAATCGCGCCATATTTTTTAGCCATAAACACCATAAATATCAGGGCAATGACACCCGCTAAGGGCCAGAGGTAGAGCACATCAATAAAGCTGGACAACAGGCTAATCAGCCACAAACTGGTGAGGAGCAACATGCCAGAGAAAAACACTTTGACTGTGTTCATCCAGCGACCGGGTTTAGGGAAATAACCCGCCACTTGCGGAAATGCCGCCACAATTAACCAAGGGAACGCCATACCCACGGCCAACGCAGTGAAGATGGCAAACAAGCTCAGTACATCGGCGCCCAAAGCGAAGGCGACCGCGGTACCCAAAAATGGTGCACTGCACGGCGTCGCCAGTAGCGTCGCAAACATACCCTGTAAAAAGTGTCCGCTGTTATTATTGCCGCCCGTCGTCGCCAACTTGGTTTGCACGTTAGAGGGTAAGTTAATCTCAAATACACCTAACATATTGAAGGCAAACACTGTGGTCACCAGCGCCATAAAGCCGATAAACCAAGGGTTTTGAAACTGCACGCCCCAACCAATCGCCTGCCCCGTGAGCTTAAGCATTAAGATAAAGCCAGCGAGTAACCAGAATGAGGCCAATATCCCCAGCGCTGATGCGATGAACTGTTGGCGGATTTGATTACGCTTAAGATCAGGTGCTGCAACCACTGAACTGAGCTTCATGCCAAGCACTGGTAACACGCAGGGCATGACGTTTAAGATCAAACCACCGATAAGCGCTAACAAAATCATGCCAAATATCGAGGTACTTTCTTGGGTAATCACCACAGGCTTAACTTCGGCGCTGTATTCCAACGCCCGCTCGCTATCGGCGACAGTCATGTTCAGCGATTTGCCCAAAACTTCAGGCTCGCCCAGCCAACTTTTACCGCTAAAAATACCGACCAATTGCTTGCCGTTAACATCGCTTTCACTCGGTTTTAAGCTCACTAGCTTAAATGTGGTATCTGGCTCACCATCGATAATCACTGTGGGTTGCTGCCAGTTGGCATCATTGAGTCTGACTTCAAGTTGACCTTTGGCGGCATCCCAACCCATTGTCATGGCAGGATTTTGGCCATCTTGGGTCAACACTTTTTGCGGCACAAGCGACACTGCCTTGTTGTAGGCCAACATAGCATCGGTATCCGCTTGCAGCGCATTAGGCGTGAAGTCGAGACTAATCTGATAATCCGTCAGTACACAGATGGTGGTACAGGTCGACAAGGTCACTTTGCCGCGCAGCTGAGTTGGGGCAGCGATATCATCGACTTCTAGGGTTAAGGGAAAGGTGGTATTACCTTTATAACCAAAGGTTTGTAACCCCAATAATGAGAATTCCTCTGGCGCAGGCCATCTCCAATCCACTTGCTGTAGATTGTGTGAGCCATCCCATTTTATCGTCGGCGCGATACCGCCTTCCCCAGGACTGCGCCAATAGGTTTTCCAATCGCCCTCAAGTTGTACTTCAAGCACAGCAGGCAAAGTATTCGTTGCAGGATCAACCTCCCCCGTTAGCATAAAACGTACTTTGGCTGGCGGGTGATTATCATTAACCAACCACCCCGTCGATGCGGCCATTAGCGACGGGCTCGTCACTATCAAGGCGAGTATCCAGAATCTGGTTAACATGGATTTTAATGTACTCATTTTGTCCCCAAAATATGCATTAACTGTTTGTTATTCAATTGCATATTAATCTCTTCGATATTATTGTCAGCATTTGCCATTGCAATACTTAAGCGCTGTTAGACCAAGCTAAGTTAAACAAGACTCTGTGATGCTGCGTGCATGCTTACCTTGCTTCTAGGCCATATAAATATTGGCTAACGCTATGTTCTGGTTACCAATATCGTTATGGCTTAAGAAACATCAGCGTGATAGAAGGCTTAAGTTCAAGCAGTCAGATAGGGAGGTGTGATGTGTAAAATTGGATGTTCTGCAGCCGCTTAACTTTCTTTTCTACCGGCAAACTGGCGAGAAAAGTCAAATATTGCCTGAGAGAAAGCATGCCTAAACAAACCCACCTATCAAATTGATAAATAAGTTTTTATTCTTGAAAGCGACAATGTGTGAGATGTATTCGCCTAGGTTTAGCTTGATAACCTTGTATGGGTAACAGTGTTATCACGCGGGAGGCGCGGGGAAGTAACGGCAGTAGGAACAGCAGGATAAGAAATGGGATGGTACTCGGAGTGTCGATACAGGTTCGGATCGATTTCTCAGACAATTCACATTTTTTAGGTTCACTTTTGACCAGCTCAGTACCCGCCGCTTGAGCATCGGCGTGGCTAGCCATATTGTTTGAAGCTGAACTGCTGTTTAAAGCGGAACTTGAGTTTAAAGCTGAGTTGGCGCTAAAACCAGCACCAGAAAAAGACGTAGCCGACATCGCTTGCGCGCTCGACTCCTTGAGCAACAAGTTAAGTATTCCACTATTTTGAGTCAAACAGAACAAGGTCAGAATAGTAAACACCATCACGCCCCATAAGTTGCCTGTTTGCTTAGTCGATAACTTAGAAATTTGGATTTCCCTTCGTCTTATTCTTTGATAATAAAGATAAAAAATGAGTGTCTTTCAACAGATAGCTGAAGATAAGACCGGCGGATTGTAACAATAGTTCATCAACAAGCAAATTATTTTGCCTTGCCTGAGTCAAGCCATAGTCCACCATTTCAATAAAACCACGCTTTGCTGACAGATAATTTGAGTAACAACGACCTAAGTTCTTACCATCATACTCAACAAGTTTTTATGCTCTAACATATTGATTCTGCATAACTAGCCACAGCTTAAGTAAAGCCCGCCAGAGTGACTCTTGTGCAGGCTTATTAATGAGTGGAATCAAACTTTTTGCCTAAAAGATAAATACAGGCAAAACTTATGCAGAAAACCCACCATCAATCATCAAACTCGCCCCTGTGATATAGCCCGCTTCTGGGCCCGCAATAAAGGCGACAAAGCTGGCGATCTCTTCGGCTTTACCGTAACGCCCTAGTGCGCCTATCGCCTTAACGGGCTCAGATGAATCACCGTTATCAGGGTTCATATCGGTATCCACAGGTCCAGGCTGAATATTGTTCACCGTAATAGCTCGAGGGCCTAAATCCCTCGCGAGTCCTTTGGCCAAACCGACTAAGGCCGATTTACTCATGCCGTAAATCGCACCACCTACAAACGGAATACGCTCAGCGTTCGTGCTACCGATATTGATGATCCGGCCGCCGTCATTCATGTGCAGCGCGGCTTCTTGGCTCGCCACAAACACACTGCGCACGTTAGTGTTAATTGTTCGCTCCCAGTCCTCTAACGTCAGGTTCTCGATGCTATCCCAAATCAGCGTACCCGCATTATTAACCACTATATCTAAGCCACCGAAGTGCGCTTTGGTCTCGCGGATGGCACGACGAATCGCATCAGGCTCTGTGCTGTCGGCCTTAATGGCAATGGCTTGACCACCATGGGTGATAACTTCGTCAACAAGCAATTGTGATTGGGCTTCAGATGACACATAGGTAAAGGCAACTGCGGCGCCGTCACTCGCCAATCTTTTAACGATAGCAGCGCCGATACCACGGCTGCCACCTTGTACAAAAGCCACTTTACCTTGCAGATTATTTGACGATTTCATAGTTAGCTCACTCAATAGAGGGTTAAGGTTGATTGTATAGAAAAACCTTTTTAATCAATTACAAAATGACGTTCGCTTGTACGTTAACGCTCATTTTCATACTGTGGTAGTAGCTTACGCGATTCACTTACCATGATTAAGTCACTAAAATGACCCTCACTAAGTCCTATAAGGAATTAATTGCCGTGATAAATAATCAATTTGTTGAGATACGCCATTTCGTCACAGTTGCCCAGCTAGGCAGTTTTACCTTAGCGGCGCAGGCGTTAGGCATGACTGGTTCGGCGCTCAGTAAAAGCATAGTGCGATTAGAAACCCGCTTAGGCACTAAGCTGCTGCACCGCACCACAAGGCGTGTGAGCTTAACCAATGATGGCGATTCATACCTCACAGATTGCCAAAATGCCATGGCAATCCTAGACAATGCACAGAGCCGACTCGGCAGCGAACAGCAAATTCCCTCTGGTCGAGTGCGAGTGGATTTACCCGTGACATTTGGGCGGCGATATATACTGCCAACCCTATTATCACTATCGCAAAAATATCCCAAGCTCGAGTTATCTATTACCTTCAACGATAGAGCGACTGACTTGTTCAGTGACGGCATTGATTTGGCGGTGCGTGTCGGACAACTCGGCGACACTGTGGATTTAGTCGCCCGTAGATTAGGAGAACAACGCCGAGTGATCTGCGCATCTCCCGCCTATTTCGCTCGACTTGGTACGCCACAAGACAAAGAAGATCTCAGCCAGCACCAATGCATTGTCGGCTGGCCGCTTGGGCAGCAACATCGCTGGTTACTTAAAAATGAGGATGGGGTCACTGAGGTCTATGACATTCCAGTACGCCACGAAATAGCTGATTGCGAAGCCATTTTAGCGGCCACACTGGCGGGAGTGGGTTTAGCGCAAGTGCCAATATGGTTGGTTGAGGACTATCTTAAAACTGGTGAACTTATCTCGGTACTGGACGAACTCGCCAGTGACGACACACCTATCCACCTTATTTGGCTTAAAACTCCTTACCTCCAACCCAAGCTACGGGTGATCATCGAAGAACTGGTCGACTTAGCGAAAGCGCCCAAAAGCAGATTTAAGGCAGATTTAAGGCAGGATAAGTAAAAGGCCTCGACTAAGCGCGACCTTTGACTTTGGGACTAACGGTTACTTGCTTTGATGTACGGATTGGTCATAGAGAGTGATTGCTTTGCTGAGCGCGTCAAAATCCGCCGAACACAAATACCGCTTTAAGCTTTCAAACTTTTCGGCAGGCCAATCGAAGATTTTTAACGCCAGCAACTCAGTAATGACGTCTTTATCGAACCGATACTTGACTAATTTTGCAGGTGACCCCGCCACAATACTGTAGGGTTCGATATTTTGGGTGACGACACTATTTGCGGCAACAACCGCGCCTTCACCTATCGTCACACCTGGCATCAACATACATCTCATGCCTAACCAAGCCCCATCACCAATATGAGTATCACCTTTGCCTACGTAGGCATCCTCGATGAAATCCATAAAGGGGTATAAACAAAACCAATCTGCTCTATGCGTATGATTTCCGCCCATTAAGATCACAACTTCGGCAGCGATGCACACATAGTTACCGATATAAAGTTTATCGATAGGCCACTTAGGCTCCCACTCACGGCTCACTTCATCGCCATGAAGATATCTCACCGCTGCTCCCTCAAAGCCAGCATCCCAGCAATCACTGTAATAGCTATGCTGACCTTTGACTATGATATTGGGATTGGTGACCACCTCGTGCAATAACTGAACTTTTGACCAATGCTTGTTCTGCATTGCAAATCCTCTTTATAAACAAAATAGTTAATATGAAACATAATGTTATGAGAAGTTTCACATTAGAATAGTCAGTGAATTCGCGGTTGTTTTAGCAGAGGAATGAGTTTCATATAAAAAATCACAAGTGGGTATAAAAAAGAAAATAGCCCATAAAACTGAAATATCGACATGAGCTAAGCCGTTGTCACTGAAAGCATACAATGTTCGCGATGAGAAAAATCTTCGCTATTTCATCGCGGCTTTTACATAGACATCAAAACGGTTTTTCTTGGTTTCAATAACCGTATTAGGCTTAACCCCGTCCAAATCTTCGGCATAGTCAGGGCGCTTAACGACGACACGTTTAGTTGCTAAGGCTAAAGCTGGGCTGAGTAAGCCATCGGCATCTAAATCGGCACCGACTAAGGATTGGAATACACGCATTTCTTTTTTAACAAGGGCCGATTTATCACGATGGGGGTACATAGGATCGAGGTAAACCACATCCACCTCTTGTGCCAATTTCGATAGTGCTTCTAGGCTAGATCCATGAAACAGGCGCATCCGCTCACGCATCCAATCGCCAATTTCAGCATCTTGATAGGCGCGGCGCAGGCCGTCTTCAAGCAATGCCGCAACCACAGGATGACGCTCTACCATAGTCACTGTACAACCAAGGCTTGCGAGCACAAACGCATCACGCCCTAAACCCGCAGTGCCATCAACCACACTTGGTGTTACCCCTTGCTTCAATCCCACCGCTTTAGCGATAGATTGGCCGCGACCACCACCAAACTTACGTCTATGGGCGACGGCGCCAGTCACAAAATCCACCACTATGCCATCGAGCTTAGGCTCATCGCGTTTATGCAGTGATAAAGTATCTGATTCAAAACGCAATTCGAAGGTCGCATTCGCATCGTAGACGAGTTGCCAACGTGCACAAATATCCACAAGTGTTGGGTATTGCTGATTGAAAAAAATCGGGGTCACAGGCTGTCTTCTAACCAACGAAAATGATGGCCATTATGCCTAAAAATCTTGTTTATGAATATGCTAGTAAGCAAAACACATCACCAAGCTCACCACTGTATTAGCCAATTTGTCTCAGTGCGCCCTTAATAATTCAAACAAGTATCACACTGTAATATACTGATTTATAAAGGCAGCAATCTATTTGTATAACAGTTTAGTGATTTATGTTATATGTTACGTCCCCAGCCAACCTGCGTGACTTCCGTACGGGATAAGGACTTTTTTTGCTTCAATGGCTAAAAGGTTTTTTGTTTATCAGGGAGCAAGATTTTTTAAATCCTGACAAAACGATATTAAAAACCAGCTTATTGCGGATTATTCTGCTTAGTGGCGCCATCTTGACCACTAGCATAGTGCTGCATAGCTCTTTAATTGCGTATGAGTTAAACCTCACTTTCATTATCAGCATTACGGTCAGTTTTTTAACCGTACTATTCCTGTCTTTATGGTTTACGCGCAAATATTTACTCGTCAGCTCTATCAGCCTGCTGGCTATGGTTATTGCAGCCTGTTTATCTATGCTGTTGTTTATCCCTGACTTTAACTTATCGCAGGTGGGTATTACTTTCTTATATACCTTGCCCTTGATGGCGCTTTTCCTGTTTGGCAGAAAAGTCGCTTTTATTATGATGTGTTTCAACGTATTGCCTTTTTTACTGCTACTGCGTAACCAAAACCTGCCACCCATTATCGATATTGATATCAGCCTACCTGCGACCCACGCTTATCTAAACGGTTTGCTGTTTATGTTTTTTAATATCTGTATCCCGTTGTCGGCAATGCGCCTGCTAAAAACCCAGAAAATCCATGCGCAGCAAATGATCCAGCATCAAAATGCACTGCAACATACATTAGATCAATATGCTGAAATCTTTGAAAATAATGGTACAGCCTCTTTCTTCTGCAATGAGGATGGAGTCATTCTCAACCTGAATAATGCCGCGAGGGAAATCGCAGGGAAAGTCACACTAAACAGCACTCGCCTATGTGACATTTTTGAACTTACCGAAGATACCAGCACAAATTTACTGGCGGCCTCGTTTCCAACCCATTTAAAAAACAATAACAGCACTAAATATCTGCTGCAAAAAGCCTCATTACAGCACCATGATACTTTGTTATTTCACTGCCACGATGTCACAGAACAGGCAAACCATGCGATTGAGCTGAGTCGACTTAAAAAACACCACATCAGCACGCATTTCTATGATTTAGTGACCGGATTACCCAACGAAAATCACTGGTATAATCCAGCGCCAAGCTTGATCCATCAGGAAATGACCGTAGCCTTAATCAAAATTGATAATCTTAGCCAAATTAATGCTGCTTTCGGTATCAGCGTCGGAGATGCCATCCTAAAAGCCTTTGCTATTGAACTCAAAAATCGCTTTGGTCATATCGCAAAAATATACCGATTTAGAGGAGCATCGTTTGCACTCGAGTTTACTAGCCTGCCGCTTATCTCCCCTGAAAACCTAGCGCTACAATTACGCGAGCGTATTCCAACAAACCTACAACTTAAGCAAGAACAACAGACTGAATATCATCTCGAGTGCAGAGTCGGTTGCAGCTCTGGTAATAAAGCCTCGCCGCAGCAAGCCGCGGAGCAATGTTTAATTGCCATAAAACAAACCACCCAAGCTAGCCCAGTGATGGTGTATTACATTGGTTTGATTAACAATCTGCTCGAAGCTTCATCGCAAAAAGCCAGAATCCGTGACGCGCTGAAACACAACCGCCTTGAAATGTGGCTGCAACCTAAAGTGATGGCCAATGGCCACATTACTAGCTTTGAAGCGCTAGCCAGAATGTTTGACGAAGACGGCACTATGATCATGCCGAACACTTTTATCCCCATCATAGAGTCATCTCAATTGCAGGCGATTTTTGCGATAAAAGTTTTCAGGCAATTACTACAACTGATCCGTTCTTGGCCTAAAAATGTGCCTCTGGTTAGGATTGCCTTTAATTTATCTGGGCAAGATATTCTGTCGGATCGCTTCTTTAAAGTGTTGATCCAAACCTATATGAATCATCCTGAACTCATCCCATTGTTGGAAATTGAAATTACTGAAACCTCTGTATTTTCAACCCATAAAGAAACAGGCCGACGCCTAAACACCTTAGCTCGCATGGGGGTTTCTATCGCCATTGACGATTTTGGCACTGGCCATGCATCATTAAGCCAGCTCATTGATATCAGTGCCGACACAATTAAAATCGACCGTTACTTTGTCAGTCAAATGGGCATTAGTGAACGCCATACCCAAATTGTTAACGCTGCCATCCTGTTAGCCAAGAGCTTAAAACTCAACGTCATTGCCGAAGGTATCGAAACCGAAGCCCAGTTATTGCAACTCACTGCGCTAGGATGCGAACAATTTCAAGGTTATTTATTCGGTAAACCCGCACCAGCGAATCTCTGGCTGAAAACCTTTCAAATGCAAACCCCCACACATTGGTTTGCCAATAAAAAGAGCGCCAACTGAGGCATTAAATTTACGCCTAGAAGCATCGCAGGTATAATTGGCGACTGGCATTTGCCTCTCTTTGCTATGTTTGCAAATTACTAGGATCCCCCATGTTAAGTTACCGCCATGGTTATCACGCTGGCAATTATGCCGATGTGTTGAAACACGCCATCTTGCTACAAACCTTGCAGCTGATGCACAAGAAAGACAAACCACTCGTGTATATCGATACCCACGCAGGTGCGGGTGGTTATGCTTTAAGCGATGAATTTGCACAGAAAACAGGTGAATACCTCGAAGGTGTAGCTAAGCTTTGGGATAAAACTGACCTACCACAATCACTGCAGGACTATGTCGCCACCGTGCGCCATTTTAATGAAGAAAATCCAGACGAACTCAACTTCTACCCAGGTTCACCCGCCATTATCGACATGGAGCTAGGACCTAAAGATCGCATGGTCTTGCACGAGCTGCACAGCACTGATTATGTGTTATTGGATGATTATTTCTGCGAAGACAGACAAGTTAAAGTGATCAAAGGTGATGGCCTAAAAGGCCTTATCGCCGCAGTACCACCATTAGAGCGTCGTGCTCTGGTGCTAGTCGATCCTAGCTACGAGATGAAAACCGACTACCAAGATGTGGCCGAAACCCTGATAAAAGCACACAAACGTTTTGCGACGGGTGTGTTTATCCTGTGGTATCCAGTCGTAAATCGCGCTCAGACCGAAGGTATGTTATCGCGCCTCGCCAACAGTGGCATTAAACGTCAGCTGAGAATTGAACAAGCCATTAAGCCCGATTCAGATGAATTTGGCATGACTGCGGCAGGATTATGGATCATCAATCCACCTTGGCAGTTAGACGAAATCGCAACTGAATTAATGGATTACTTGGGTAAAACACTTGGACAAGTGGACGGTAACATTACTGTAAAATGGGAAGTCGGCGAGTAACCTTCGACTCAAATGGCGGCGATGATCTCCGGATTTTCGCCACTTCATTTCAGCTTATCAATGCGGTAACTAAACGTCCTTCTGCTCGCGGTAACGCTTCAATAAAATTTTCACACGCTCAACATAGGCTTGGGTTTCAGGATAAGGCGGAATGCCATTGTACTGAACCACGGTAGTCGGCCCCGCATTGTAAGCCGCGCAGGCCAATGCGACATCACCATTGAACTGTTTTAGCATTTGTGCCAAATACTTACTGCCACCTAAGATATTCTCTTCGGGCAAAAATGCATTTGCCACACCCATCTCTTTTGCTGTTTCTGGCATCAATTGCATTAATCCCATGGCGCCAGTTCGCGAAAGTGCACGCGCATTAAAGGCAGATTCCGCGTGGATCACAGCGCGGATTAAGGCGGGATCAAGTTGATGCTTATGGGCTGCATGGGAGATCAGGGCATCATAATTAGCGGTAAATAGCCGAATACCATTCCAGTCTATGGTCGAATCGGGACGACAGGCAAAACAGTCATATAACAAAATTTGATACTGGTTATTTGCGGGGGCTTTGTCGGTAAAGACGGTGACACCATTAGCTTGTTGGTATTGATAAACCTTGAGTTTTTCTAGACCTTCACTACTCACTATGCCGCTCTGTGAGTACCGCGCCACAATACGCGGCTTAGCTTTTTCGCGCGCCTCCTCAGCATTTGCATTTATCATCAAACTCGAAATCAATAATAAGCACAGGCCTAACACCTCAAATCTGCAGGGCAATGAAAAGGCTGCAAAAGTCAGTGTACGAGCAAGCGCTGAGCGAGTAAGCAACATCAAAGTCCCGTGTACTGATTAAGTTTAAGTACTTCAATAATAGCAAAGAGTTGCTTCATTTCTCGGTTTATCTGACTAAATTCTACTGAAAAGGTCGCGCCATGAAAAATGGACTGCATTTGAAAATGCGTTCTGCGATTCGGTAGGAACAAAGTTAGTTTATTGCGGAAAAATGCACATTGAATATTGCCATCGAAATGTTTGGCAAGCTCCTGTAAGCGCTCCATAAATGCCGTATTGAGCAAATAACGTGACTCGATTTGATCCGTTGAAAACACGTCGAACTCTTTTTCAAATTGCGGATCTTCAAGTTTGACTCGTACCAGTCCCGCATGGCTGTCGGACAGGAAATTTGCTACACCACCGCGATCCCTCAGCACCACAGTATGACCCATAAACGCTTTATGGCTACTCAGCTCAACCACTAAGCCACGAAACTGGGTTTCCGTGCGGGTCACAGTTCTGCGCCTGCTGGTACTGACATCCAGCTCTTCGACTTGCACATTCTTGGTCAGGGTAAGCTCATTAACCGCCAACTCAACGCCCTTATAGCAGCCTTGTATATAGTCACCGAAGCTGACTTTGTCGTATCGCGGTAATACTTTAGCCGCAACGAGTCGATTCATGTCGAGGCGCATTTCGCGGCTATAAATAAAATCATCGCCGAAATATTTAAACATCAGCGGATAAATATCATTTTGAACCAAATGCTTAAACTCACGAGTCGGAGCAAAGCTCCACCAGCTTAATCCGACTAAAGCAAGCAATGGCAAAGGCGGGAAATAAGCGCCACCGCTGTAGTAGCCAATAACGGTGAGCAAGCTCAGCCCAAGCACTATCATCAAACTCAAATACAAACGTTTACGCGCCGCCTTAAGGCAAGCCACACGCTTAGTTTCATATTTGCGACTGATTGGAGCGATATATTCTTCGTAATACGCTTCGAGTTGAGGTAGTTCGTCAAAATCCGCAGACAAACCAACAGGCCCCCGATAAGTCCGAATCGGGCTACCTAAAATAAAAGTGATGATATTCATATTGATGTCATAGTATTGCAGGGTGATAACTCACCCTGCACAGCTAAGCTTACAAGTATTCGGCCGCATCTACGGGCGCTTTTGCCGCTTCGCTTACCTCATAGAATGGCATCACTTTAATACTCGCCATAGAAGCGATAATCGAGCCGGGGAAGATTTCTACCGCAGTATTAAGCTCGGAAACTGCCGAGTTGTAAAAACGCCTCGCAGCTGAGATATGCGCTTCGACCTCGTTATAGGTCTGCATCGCCTGCAACATAGTGTTGTCGGACTTGAGCTCAGGATAGTTCTCCACATTCACCATCAAGGTGCTCATTTTGTCGTTCAACCGCTCAGCCTGAACTAAATGCTCTTTAACGGCACTCGGATCGGCCTTGTTGTAATTATGGCTGAGCTGAGTGCGTAATTCGGTGATTTCAGTGAGCAGTGACTTTTCATGCTCCATAAATCGTTTAGCAATTTTTAGAATATTAGGCACAAGGTCGGCACGCTTGGTCAGCTGTACATCGATACCCGACAAGGCTTCGAGCGCGGTATTGCGCTTTTTGACTAGGCTGACGTACCAAAGATAGGTCACGATAAAAATCAGCGTTAATCCCAATAACAATTTTTCCATCTTCCATCCTTAGGTTTCTTA
Source organism: Shewanella sp. DC2-4 (assembly GCF_013248875.1). Lineage (NCBI taxonomy): Bacteria > Pseudomonadati > Pseudomonadota > Gammaproteobacteria > Alteromonadales > Shewanellaceae > Shewanella > Shewanella sp. DC2-4. Next base: position 4,818,557 of record NZ_JABRVR010000002.1, read on the forward strand.
TTCTTGTTAATAGGATACAGCTAACCATAAATGAGTGAAAATTTCACCTGCGGGCTGATTAAGACAATGAAATTACTCGCTGGTCAGAGCTGGCGATATTATCTAACGAGCAATCATCAACGAAACTGGCCATATTCAGCGATGAAAAGTGATCATCTGCATAAAAAACAGCATTTAACCTATAAATTTATCGATATTCAGCTCCGATACAGCAAACAACGTCTATAGTGATATGGCACAACATTAGAGCATCCAATTTTGCTCGTGAATACTGGACTCCTCGAGAGTCCATTTTTTTATCCTAATTTTAGCCCTCCTCGCCTCAACGCAGTCAATAGCAACATTTAAGTTTCAATTAAAACTTAACAATCATACTTTGCCGCTAATTTTTTAACTTTTACCTTAGCTTTCACTCCGAGTCTTGCACCTAGAGTTATCCCCTCAGCCACGTCATCCACAATCGGCCGTCGGCAATGTCTCGAGTCTGTTATAGGGTCCAAATATTGCGCTGCGTAAAGGTCGACATAAAGGAAGGACGATGAGTTTTAATTCCGGCGATATTCCCCCAAAAAAAGCTTCTGAACCCAATCCACAACCGGGCGATATCAGCTCTAGTGGTTGGTTTGTACGTTTTCTCAATATTGTTGAACGCTTAGGCAACCTGCTGCCCCATCCAATCACCTTATTCGCACTGTTCTGTGTTGCAATAGTCATTATTTCAGGTATTGCGGGCTACTTTGGGTTAACCGTGGTTGATCCTAGACCTATTGGCTCACACGGCCGCAGTGCCGACGGTTTAATCCATGTGGTGAGCCTGATGAACGCCGAAGGTTTGCGGATGATAGTCTCGCATCTGGTGACCAACTTTACCGGCTTTACACCGCTCGGCACTGTGCTCGTGGCGCTACTCGGTGTCGGGATTGCCGAACGCTCTGGCTTATTATCTGCGGCTATGCGTGCTTTAGTCATGGGCGCCTCTAAACGATTAGTCACTGTGACCATAGTATTTGCCGGCATAATGTCCAACACCGCTGCCGAGCTTGGCTATGTGGTACTTATCCCTATGGCGGCGATGATTTTCCACTCCCTTGGCCGCCATCCACTTGCAGGTTTAGCTGCCGCTTTTGCCGGGGTTTCAGGAGGTTATAGCGCTAACTTATTGCTTGGTACTGTCGATCCCTTGCTATCGGGCATTACCGAAGCTGCGGCGCGCATGATAGATCCTCAATACAACGTCGGCCCAGAAGTAAACTGGTACTTCATGTTTGTCTCCACCTTTGTGATCACTTTCCTTGGCGCCTTTGTCACAGAGAAAATCGTCGAACCTAAGTTAGGTCAATACCAAGATGATGATGCAGACGAAACCGTACTGCAATCGATGGAGAGCATCAGTGCTATTGAGAAACGCGGCTTAAAATGGGCTGGGTTATCTATGTTAGTGCTCGCGGTTATTTTAGCGATTTCAGTCGTACCAGAAGGCGCACCGCTGCGCCATCCTGAAACCGGTCTCATCTCAGGTTCACCATTCCTCAAGGGCATAGTCGCCTTTATCTTTATCTGTTTTGCCATACCGGGCTTTATTTACGGCAAAGTCGTGGGCAGCATCAAAAATGATAAAGATGTCATCAATGCCATGTCCCACAGCATGAGCACTATGGGCATGTATATCGTCCTCGTCTTTTTCGCCGCACAGTTTGTCGCCTTCTTCAACTGGAGTAATTTAGGCGCTGTATTGGCGGTGTTAGGTGCCGATGCTCTGCAATCCATTGGCTTGACGGGCCCGATCGTATTTTTGTTCTTTATTATGCTCTGCGGCATTATCAACTTGATGCTTGGCAGTGCCTCGGCCCAGTGGGCCATTACCGCTCCTATTTTTGTGCCTATGCTCATGCTGGTTGGTTATGCGCCCGAAACGATTCAAGCGGCGTACCGTATTGGGGATTCGGTGACTAACTTAATCACACCTATGATGAGCTACTTTGGTTTGATCTTAGCGGTTGCCTGTCGTTACCAGAAAAACCTGGGGATAGGTACGCTGATCGCCACTATGCTGCCGTACTCGCTCGTGTTTTTCGTGGGTTGGACAGCGTTCTTCTTCCTGTGGGTATTTGGCTTTGGTCTGCCCGTTGGGCCGGGAGCCGCGACTTACTACACGCCTTAACCGCAATAAAAAGGGCGTCGATGATGAAGTCGACGCCCTTTCTTTATTCGATAGCTTTAGTCGTATAGCCATTCCATTAACAGACTGCAGATCATCAAAAAAATACCTAGATTAAACACATAGGTCTGTAGGGTAGATTTTAATGTCGAGTCCTCAGCTTGCGATACTATCTGGCTCACTGACATAAAAAATAATTGAGGGGCTAACCCCATGCCCACAAATAACACAGCAGCACCGACACAGCGAGTTAACTCTGGTAGTACAAGCTCCTGCAAGTAAAATGCATAAACGCCATAGGCCAAAAATGCCAGCGCTATGCCATGGCATACCATTCCCACGATAAGTTGCTTAGTGGCAAGATTACCCCACGAAAACACCATGTCACTCCTACACTCAGCTTAACCAGAACTATTGATACTATTAGGCGCGAAGTTTATCTCGCTTACGATTAATCTGCACCCACACAAACCAACCAAACAAAATACCGCCAATGGGATAAATATAGAGCGCTCTTTGCAGTTCCGCCCAGAATGGATCGCCCGAGATAAAATAATGTATTAAGGCGACCACGAGGGACGTCAGCATACCCCAGTAAAGTACGCCAAAGACCAAAATAAAGTACCACTTACCCTTAGCAATGAGTGCATCTAGTTTTTGCAATTCCAACGCAGCATCATCCATGTTTCGTCCTCTTAACTGCCTAAGCGCAATATGCCAGAACTCGCGCACAGTGCCTATCCATCTTTATAACTAACAGCATTAAAATAACAAAAAGCCCTGCAATTGCAGGGCTTTAGTTTAGAAGTTTAGAAACGATCGAGCTTATTCAGCTGAGTTTGGCTTCTGTTCTTTACCTTTCTTCTCGCGCTTACTGAAGAGACGCTCCACTATCACGAAGAATAATGGTACGAAGAAGATCCCTAGGAAAGTCGAGCTCATCATACCGCCGAGTACACCTGTACCAATGGCGTTTTGACTACCAGAGCCTACACCGGTACTGATAGCTAACGGCACAACCCCTAGACCAAAGGCTAGAGACGTCATTAAGATGGGGCGAAGACGCACACGCACCGCATGCAAGGTCGCCTCGACTAAGCCTGAACCTTTCTCATAGAACTCTTTGGCGAATTCCACAATCAAGATGGCGTTCTTAGTCGCTAACCCTACTGTGGTTAACAGCCCCACTTGGAAGAACACGTCGTTTGGCAAGCCGCGACCATTCATTGCAATTAAGGCACCGATGATCCCAAGCGGAACCACGAGCACAACTGCAAAGGGTACCGACCAGCTTTCATAGAGTGCTGCCAATACTAAGAAGACCACTAAGATTGACAGAGCATACAGCGCTGGTGCTTGGTTACCCGATAGACGTTCTTCATACGATAGACCGTTCCACGCGACACCAAAACCAGGAGGAAGCTGCTTGGCTAAGTCTTCCATAATTGTCATAGCTGCACCGGTACTGAAACCAGGAGCCGTGGCACCCTGAATGTTCATCGATGGTAAGCCGTTAAAGCGTTCTAAACGTGGAGAACCGTATTCCCATGCACCAGTGGCAAACGCAGAGAATGGCACCATGTCACCCTTGTTATTGCGCACGTACCAAGAATCTAAATCTCCCGGTTGCATACGATACTGGGCATCACCTTGCACATATACTTTCTTCACGCGGCCACGGTCAATAAAGTCATTCACATAAGAACCACCCCAAGCCGTTGCAAGCACATTGTTCATATTAGTGATTTCAATGCCTAACGCGCTCAACTTAGCGTGATCTACATGTAATTGATAAATTGGCGCATCTTCTTGACCGTTTGGACGCACACCCACCAGATTTGGATTCTGTGCCGCCATACCAAGCAGTTGATTACGTGCCGCCACTAACTTCTCGTGGCCTTGGCCGTTCTTATCCTGCAGATACATGTCGAAACCGTTCGCCGTCCCCAACTCGATTACCGCAGGCGGTACGAAGGCGAATACTAAGGCATCTTTCATCTGACCGAACACACCCATAGCGCGACCAGCAATAGACTTCACATCCATACCAGGCGCTTCACGCTCAGACCAATCCTTCAAACCAACGAAGGCGATACCCATGTTTTGCCCTTGACCCGCAAAACTGAAGCCCGCCACGCTAAACACCGATCTCACGCCCTCCTCAGCCATAAAATGATCAGACACTTTCTCCAATACTTTTAAGGTACTTTCTTGAGTTGAGTTAGTCGGCAAAATGGCTTGCGTGAACAAAATACCTTGGTCTTCATCTGGTAAGAATGCCGTAGGCATACGGATAAAGATCCAACCCACTGCAATAACCAGCACAACGTAAATCGCCATCACTCTAAAGCCGCGCTTGATGATCCCAGCAACGCTCGACTCATAACGATTAGTCAGTTTATCGAAACTACGGTTAAACCAACCAAAGAAGCCAGTTTCGATATGAGCATGGCCCTTCTTAATCGGTTTGAGCATAGTCGCACAAAGTGCAGGAGTTAAAATCAAAGCAACTAGAACAGACAACGCCATCGCAGATACGATAGTGATAGAGAACTGACGATAAATAACCCCCGTTGAACCTGACATAAATGCCATAGGGACAAACACTGCGGAGAGGGTCAGACCGATACCGACTAAAGCACCGGTAATTTGATCCATCGACTTACGCGTCGCTTCCAGTGGACTTAAGCCCTCCTCGGCCATTACCCGCTCGACGTTTTCCACCACCACAATCGCATCGTCCACCAGCAAACCAATGGCGAGCACCATAGCAAACATGGTTAAAGTGTTAATCGAGAAACCCGCTAACGACAGAATCGCAAAGGTTCCCAGCAATACCACAGGTACCGCAATAGTCGGGATCAAAGTTGCGCGGAAATTTTGCAAGAAGAGGTACATGATGATGAACACTAGTACAATAGCTTCAAGCAGGGTATGCACTACACCTTCTATCGATTTTTCAACGAAAGGCGTTGTATCGTATGGATAAACAACTTCTAGCCCTTGCGGGAAGAAAGGTTTCATCTCAGCAATTTTTTCACGAACGGCTTCAGCAGTATCAAGCGCGTTAGCACCCGTTGCCAGCTTAATCGCTAACCCTGTCGCAGGTTGACCGTTATACAGTGACACCACAGCATAACTTTCAGAACCTAATTCAACCCGTGCCACATCGCTTAGGAAGACGTTTGCGCCTGAAATATCCGATTTAAGGATAATTTTGCGGAACTCTTCCGCCGTTTGTAAGCGACTTTGAGCCGATACCGTTGCGTTCAACTCTTGGCCAGCCACAGAGGGCGCGCCACCTAACTGTCCAGCTGAAACTTGAGCGTTTTGAGAACGAATCGCAGCGATAACGTCTAAACTGGTCAAGTTGTATTGAGTCAATTTCAACGGATCTAGCCATATACGCATCGCATATTGGGCACCGAACAGCTGAATTTCACCTACACCAGGAACACGGCTCATAGGATCTTGGATGTTCGCACCAACATAGTCGGCGATATCGCCTTTATCTAACGAACCATCGGTCGATACGAAGCCTAATACCATTAAGAAGCCAGAACTCGACTTGTTAACGTTAACCCCTTGCGCCTGCACTTCTTGCGGTAACAGGGTCATAGCGCCCTGCAACTTGTTCTGTACTTGAACCTGTGCAATATCCGGATCGGCTTCAGCGTTAAAGGTTAAAGTGATCTCAGCATTACCAAAACTGTCACTGGCTGAGGCAATATAACGGAGGTGATCGATACCCGTCATACGTTGCTCAATCACCTGAGTCACAGAATCTTCAACAATCTTAGCGGAAGCGCCTGGATAGTTAGCACTGATCACCACGGTCGGTGGTGCAATGTTAGGATATTGGGACACTGGCAGCGAGCGGATCGAGAGGATCCCCGCCAGCATAATAATCAAGGAGATCACCCACGCAAAGATGGGGCGATCAATAAAAAAACGTGCCATAGCTATGCCCTATTGTGCTTGCGTTTCAGAAATAACTTTGGTGGTTACTGGAGCGCCGGGACGAACTTTCTGTAATCCTTCCACAATCAACTTATCGCCCACAGTTAAACCAGAAGTGACTCGCCATTGGTTGTTAATCACTTCTGCGGTCGTCACTGTTTTCGCTTCGACTAAACCTTGGTCATTCACCACCATAGCCACAGCTTCACCCTTAGAGTTACGCGTAATCGCTTTTTGTGGAACCAAGATAGCCTGTGGATCAGTGCCCGCATTTAACATAGCGCGAACATACATGCCAGGTAACAAGATACCTTCAGGATTAGGGAATTCGGCGCGCAGAATAACTGAGCCAGTGTTTGGATCCACGCTCACTTCAGCGAACTGCAACTTACCCGGATGACTATATTGAGTACCATCTTCAAGCAATAATTTCACGTCTGCATTTTCTGAAGCTTGTAGTTTACCTTGCTGCAACTTAGCTTTAAGACGTAACAACTGAGCACTCGATTGCGCGATATCCACATTGATAGGATCAAGTTGTTGAATCGTCGCCAGCGTTTGGCTCTGGTTGGCAGTGACTAACGCACCCGCAGTCACACTCGATTTACCGATACGACCAGAGATAGGCGCTAATACTTCAGTATATTGCAAGTTGATTTTAGCGGTGTTAATCGCAGCTTCAGCCACGGTTACATTCGCTAATGCTTCTTTATAAGCCGCTTCAGCTTCATCGAACTCTTGCTTACTGATGGCGTTGGTTTTTACCAATTGCTGATAACGTGCCGCCTTAGCTTTTGCTGAGGCTAAGCCCGCATTCGCTCTGGCTAAATCAGCATTGGCACTCACTAAAGCAGCTTTATAAGTTGAAGAATCAATCTGATACAGAGATTCACCCTGTTTCACATTGCCACCTTCAACAAAACTACGCTTAGTGATAATACCGTTAACCTGTGGACGAACTTCAGCCTCGAGGAAAGCTTTACTGCGTCCTGGTAATTCCACCTGAATCACTTGTGGCTGGGCAACAACATTAAGGATTCCCACTTCCATACTACGTGGACCAGCGCCCGCCTGAGCGCTCTCTTCTTGAGGGCTGCAAGCTGCCATCCATAACGCCACGCTTATAACTGAGGCAAGTTTAATTGTCTGCCGCATGAGAACTCCTTCAAATATTAACTGCCCACATACCAGTACACTTATTGCGCTGACACGAGCCGTAATTATAACTAAAATCAAATCCGTTATTTATCTCATAGCCTATATGAATCAACAAGGAAGATAACGAAACTAAATTGTAAACTAATGAAAATTTTCACTCATTCAGCATTACTATATTCATCGAATTGTTATTCGATTTAAAAAATCGGTTAACTTTGAGTGGCATTGTTAGGGGGATATGCCGTAAAACACCCAATAAGCCTACTCCATATTGAATATGTTGCAAATCTGTTCATATTCTAGACTTGCGGCAGGCCAAGGCCCACTGCTCAATGACGTTAGCTTAACCGTCACTTGTTGCAATAATTTGTACATAGAGACGAAAACGCAGCGCGCTTGTTTTTACTCAGGCCACTCTCAGCATCAAGTCGTTAAAAACGACCCTATCAAGACTGACAATACCGAAAGAGAGTAAGCAAAGAGCTGGCTTCAGACTGCTTGTGCGTAAAAACATGAATACATCCGATAGCGGATTGCTGTGCAGTTTATTACATCTACTATTTGTGCACGGCTAAAAGGCAGCGCCAGCGTTATGAGCCAACGCCACACAATTAAACAGTCACAAATAATAGCTAGCGGGCTATTTTAGTGGTTACCCCAAAACGGAGCAAACCCGAAATTCAGATTAATACCCCATTAAATGAAACTCAGACTCCCACAAATAATGCTTCTGTAATGAAAAATATTGCTAACAAAGCAATATTTGTCTATTAAAACTAATTTGTTCATCTTCAATCACAACTTAACAGGACTAAATTCGATTATCGCCCACGCTGCAAGCCAAAATACGGCTGATATCAGCCAAACAACGACCCGACTCCTGTTGCCACTGATTAAATACGGCTTGCACTTGTTTAAGCGCCGTTTGTGATGAAAAACCCGTATCGACTAACTTATGTGCTTTAAAATAGCCTTGTACATCATCGGTTAACAAAAAAGTATCTTTGCCAATACCGCGCAGAAAATAGGGGCCCGTATTGCCGCCCAGTCGGGTACCGCGTTTCTTTAAAAATGCCCACAACCCGATAATATCCTGCGTCGGCCAAGCGGCGATCAGCTGCGCCAAGCTGCCATGTTCGCGAGCAACATCGTGGATCATCAGAGCATTATCATAAATGGCTTGAGTCTTTTTAAGATGGCGAATCAAGGTCGCATCACTTGCCCGCGCTTGAATTTGCTCAGGTGATAACATTAATACTTTATGCGGTTCGAACCCAAAGAAAGACTTCTCATACTCGGGCCATTTGTTAACAACCACCCGCCATACAAAACCACTTTGAAACACCTGACGGCTCATCGCCGACAATAATTCAGCATCCCGATATTGGCGAATTTCATCATCAGACAGGCAACCAGACAATAAGGCTTCGAGTCCAGCAGGTCCGCCTTTGCGCTCACTGGCTCTGGCATAAATAGATGAAAAACGCTCTAACTGGCTCATATTATTACCTTTAAAATGATTAAATCCCGACACTTTCTATATGGGCTCATAATACCGATTTTTATCCCTGATGGATCACTTGGCTTTGCCAAGAAAAATTGTGTTTATTCCAGCATTTTTTAAAAAAACTCTTACAGCAAGCGCTTCAATTACGACTAAAGTTAAAACGTAAAGTCCGTAAAAGACTGGGTTTGGAGTGAGTGCCTATGGAGCTTTTTTATCACCCGTTATCACGCTATTCACAGAAAGTGCTCATCGCACTTTATGAAAAGCAGGCCAACTTCTACCCCAGAATCATAGATCTACGCGACCCTTTGTCCCGCAAGGAATTTCACCAACGTTATCCGCAAGCGCGAATCCCCCTGCTTAAAGCCCAAAATGAACAGCTGATACCCGAATCCAGCATTATTATCGAGTACTTAGATAGGCATTTTGAAAACAGTACCCAACTGCTGCCACAAGAACCACAACGCAACTTACTGGTACGTTTGTTCGATCGCATCATAGACAATGATATTAACAACCCATTATTTCAATTAGAAAAGTTAAAGCATATAGAAGACAGTAATGAATTCGAAATCAAACAATTAGAGAAGCAACTACTGGCACAGTTTCAACGCTTAGACGCGCAACTCACACAACATCATTGGGTCTGTGGCGACAGTTTTACCTTAGCCGACTGTGCACTCATCCCTTGCTTAAGCTATAGCTTCCAACATCTAAACCTGTTGGATTTAGATGAAATCGTGCGCTATTGGCAACAGGCACAACTGCGTGGCGCTTGGATGTTAGTACAAGAAGAGGTGTTACTGGCTGAGATGGAGGAAACGGCAGGAATAAGAGGCATACCTTAGCGAGTAAGTCATGCCTCAACACAATCACATATTGCGTTCTTTCTTCAACTGCAAAAACGCTTTCCACTTCACGACTTCGGGCGGCAACTCAGGTGCAGGATCGGTATAACCAGCCTCTTTCACTAACACATCTAGCGGCACTTGCTTACCTTTGCACACAAACACACCGCGTACATGGACGATACAATGTAGGCCACGTTCGCTCACAAAGCGTTGTTCAATATAAAAATATTTTTCATCCCAACCGACGACTTTGGTTTCAATCTCAAAGGTTTTTAGCGGCTTAATATCGCGAATATAAGTAAATTCGGCGGCGTTGACTATTGGCATCCACTTCAACTTTAAGAAACGTTTCAGCAGACCCATCTCAGCCAACATATAAGTCCGCGCCAGATCCATAAACGCAGGATAGCGAGAATTAGTGAGATGGAAATTGATATCGCAATCGCTCGGTAAAGCACGATAAGTGATACGGCTTGTCCCTAGAAAATCGATCTTACGACAATGGCGCGTGCGCCAGAATAACAACCAAAACAAACGAAAATACAGATTCATAACGCACCGCCCTTGAAATAAGAGCCACAGGCTAACAGAGGTCATACCACAGGGCAAGCGAGATATAGCTCACAAAAAAGACGCCCTAAGGCGTCTTTTTATCGTTCGATTAAGCTAAATACCCTCAGATAATCATCCCATTAAAATGGCTGATTTATCAAAACTCACAATTGCTTATGCAGCAATGCCTGAATGTCTTAACAGAGCATCGATATTCGGCTCGCGTCCCATAAACTGTTTGAACAAGTCCATCGGTTCGGCTGAGCCACCCATTTCGAGGATATTGTGCAGGAAGCGACGACCCGTTTCAGGGTTAAAAATACCTTCCTCTTCGAAGCGGGAAAACGCATCCGCCGACAGCACTTCAGCCCATTTATAGCTGTAATAACCTGCGGCATAACCACCCGCAAAAATATGGGCAAATCCATGTTGGAAACGGTTAAAATCCGGCGGTGTTAATACGGCCACCTGACGACGCACTTCGTCTAAGGTTTCTTGAATGCACGCGCCTTTAGCTGGGTCGTATTCGTGGTGCATTCTAAAATCGAACAACGAGAACTCGAGTTGGCGCAGCATCATCATGCCAGACTGGAAGTTTTTCGCCGCCAGCATTTTATCTAACAAGGCTTTAGGTAATGGCTCGCCCGTTTCGAAGTGGCCAGAAATTTCGGCTAATGCTTCTTCCTGCCAACACCAGTTTTCCATAAATTGACTTGGTAACTCGACCGCATCCCAAGGCACACCATTGATACCCGACACGCCTGCAACATCGATTTTGGTCAGCATGTGGTGGATACCATGGCCAAATTCGTGGAACAGGGTTGTCACTTCATCATGGGTAAACAGCGCAGGTTTGCCATCGACCGGACCATTAAAGTTACAGGTCAAATAAGCCACTGGCTTTTGTAATCCATTGGCGGTTTGACGGCGCACACGGCAGTCATCCATCCAAGCACCACCACGTTTACCTGTGCGGGCATATAAATCGAGGTAGAAACTACCTCTGTGTTCGTCAGTTTCGTCGAAAATATCGAAGAAACGCACGTCTTTATGCCATCGGTCAAAATCCTTTTGCTCAAGGATTTTAAGGCCGAACAAACGCGATACTGTGTAGAACAACCCCGAGAGCACTTTATCTTCGGGGAAATACGGACGCAGGATTTCCTGTGAAATCTCATACTTATGCTGCTGCAACTTCTCAGCATAGAAACTTAAGTCCCAAGAGGCCATTTCAGTCACGCCATATTCGGCCTCAGCAAACGCTCTCAGCTCAGCCAGTTCTGCCTTAGCTTGATCCTTTGAGCGCAGCGCTAATTCATTTAAAAATGCCATCACCTGCGCCGGCGTTTCAGCCATTTTCGTCGCTAGGGATTTGTCAGCAAAACTGTCAAAACCGAGTAACAATGCGAGTTCGTGGCGCAAAGCAAGAATTTCGTCCATCAGCGGGCTGTTATCAAACTCTCCGGCATTGGGACCTTGATCTGAAGCGCGAGTGACAAACGCACGGTAGCATTCTTCCCTAAGACTGCGGTTTTCGCTGTAGGTCATGACGGGTAGATAAGATGGAAAATCTAAGGTAAATAACCAACCTTCTAGCTCACGCGACTGCGCCATCGCTTTAGCGGCGGCTTTGGCAGACTCAGGCAAACCAGCAAGCTCAGCTTCATCAGTGATCAACTTAGTCCAAGCTTGCGTCGCATCCAGTAATTGATTCGAAAAACCACTGGTGAGTTCAGAAAGACGTTTTACAATCTCGCCATAACGCACTTTTTGCGCGTCATCTAAACCAATACCCGATAGTTCAAAGTCGCGCAGGCTGTGCTCTATCACCATCTGCTGCGCTTGGCTCAATTGTGCAAATTCATTGGATGCTCGCAGCGCTTTATAGGCTTGATACAAACCTTGGTGTTGGCCAACGTAAGTACCGTATTCCGATAAAAGAGGTAAACAAGCATCATGGGCGGCACGCCACTCATCTGTGCTAGTCACTGAATTCATATGAGAAACGGGCGACCAAATTTGGCTTAGCTCATCGTCAACCTGTTCTAATGGCGCGACCAAGTTGTCCCACGTAAAAGGACCTTGGTTCTGCAGCACTTCATCAATCTTAGTGCGGCACTGAGCAATGGCATGCTCAACGGCGACTTGAATATGTTCCGGTTTAATCTGTGAAAAAAGCGGTAATTTTGCGCCGCTAAGCAAAGGGTTGCTCATATTGACTCCTCAACAATCTGTATCTGTTATAAATAAGGGCTAATGGCCTATTTATCAAGGCGAGAAAACCGATTGTCCCCTTCGAACGCCTTACTTAACCCTATTTCCCTTGAAAAAAAGTGAACTAGTTCGCATTTAGGATTTACGTTTTATTTACCTACACATTGTTGCAATCTCGATCGCAAATCGAATCAATTCGCATTAATGTTTGTATGTGGGCAAGGTATTATCTGCATAACTAACGTACCTCGACCAAAATCAGTAAAAATATGGCAACACACTCAGTGAAACTTATCGCCAGCGTCCTCTGCACATTAGGGATCAACTGCCTTAGTCACAACGCAGTTGCTAATGAGGGCCTAGAACAAGTCGATAGTATTTCAAACACCATATTACCCCGCCAGATAACAGAACCTTTGGCGGTGACGCTGGATTTAGGTTGGGACAGCAAATATGTCTCACAGGGTCGCAATAACTTGCAAAATGGGGGTATTTATTGGCTCAATGCTGCTGTTCAACACGGCAACTTAACCACTTATGCCTTAGTCGGACGCGGTGATAGCCAAGCCTATACAGAGTGGAATATCGGCCTTGAATATGGGTTCGACTTAGCCGAAAACCTAGAGGCCAATCTGGGATATCAGCGCATTGAAGGCTATAGCAATAGCCGCTGCCAAGATAACGAGCTATTTGCAGAACTCGCCTACAGCGCCACAAATTGGTTGGTACCATCGGTGAGTTATGTCTATTCCACAGAGGCGGCAGGCTACTTTGTTGAAGTGAGTTTGCACAGTTATTGGAATATCACAGACCAGTTCAGCCTCACGCCCTATATCACTCAAGGGTTTGATTTTAAATACCGCACAGAAGAACACGATGGCAGTAATAACCTGCAGTTTGGCCTCGAAGCGAATTATCAACTGACCCCAAGCATGAGTATTAGCGGACACATTAGCCACAGCATTGCCCAGAGTGATATTGAGCAAGAAGCCTCAGCCAATGGCGATATGAGTTCACAGGATCAAACCTATGCCGGCATTCACTTTGCGATAACGTTTTAACATCGTTTTAGCTCTATGTTTCTAGCGCTGTATTGCAACCTTCCTCTGTCAATTTATCCCGTGACATTTGGCAAAAACAAAGCTCACTAACTAAACTCAAAATGTCGACGGAGCGACTCACTATTCACATCGATTTTGCCGAGGAACAGGGAATGTTAACGCATCATTTCTATCTTATCCGAACCGCTGTCATTACCTTGCCCCTGCTTTTTATCCAAGCTACAAGCTCGACAAATGCGCAGCAGGTATCTGAGCCTGAACCGAGTCTAGAATCCTTAGCGCAACCGACACAAACCGCGCCTTTGCCCCTAGGCACTTTGCTCGACAATGAGGGCAAACCGATTAATGTGCCTAACCAAGTGCAAAGTGCGTTCGAGTATTCCCCCCCCACTGTCACACCCGCAGAGCCATCCAAAACCACTAAATCAACTAAAGCCACTCAATCGAACAAAGCCGCTAAGAGTAAAAAACTCAGTCGCAAACAACAGCTAGCCAGTCGTGAACATGTCGCCAATGATCCTAACTGCCGTTGGCTCGATAAACGTATGGATCAGCTAGAGTCCCTTCTCGGCAACAAGCAAGATAACGCTGCTAAGCATCAAGCCGATGAACTCAGCGCCCGCCAAAAGGAGTGGCAATGTTTGAAATGTGGTGCAGAAGGCCCAGCTCAAAACGATCACTCTAAGTGCCAATATCGCCGCGAAACAGCCACGCGATAACAACTGAATGCAACTTTAGGAGTATTTTTATTAAAAGCAATGCCTTATACGTTAGTGATGCAATAGGCTGGTCTGTTACCGCAAAGCCCCCTACAATGACCTTCTGCTGTAAAGCATCTCATCCTTGAAGTAAGACGGAGAAACTCATGGCTCAACATTTTGACTATATCTGCCTAGGCGCAGGCAGCGGCGGTATCGCCTCAGCAAACCGAGCGGCAATGCGTGGTGCTAAGGTTCTACTCATCGAAGCCAAACACGTGGGTGGCACCTGTGTAAACGTAGGTTGTGTGCCCAAAAAAGTCATGTGGTATGGCGCCCATGTTGCCGAAGCGATGAACCTTTACGCCAAAGATTATGGTTTCGACGTCACTGTTAATAAATTCGATTGGAACACTTTGGTCGAAAACCGCGAAGCCTACATTGGTCGCATTCACGATGCCTATGGCCGTGGTTTTGCCAACAATAAAGTGACGCTGTTAAATGGCTACGGCCGTTTTGTGGATGGCAACACCATCGAAGTGGACGGCGAACAATACACCGCCGATCACATTCTTATCGCCACTGGCGGCGCACCGACGATTCCAAATATTCCTGGCGCTGAATACGGTATCGATTCCGATGGTTTCTTTGCCCTACGCGAGCAACCTAAGCGCGTTGCCGTTGTTGGCGCGGGTTATATCGCTGTTGAAGTCGCTGGCGTGTTACACGCTCTGGGCAGTGAAACTCACTTATTAGTGCGTAAACATGCGCCGCTGCGTAACTTTGACCCTATATTAGTCGATGCTCTCGTCGATGCGATGGCAACCGAAGGCCCGACATTACACACCCATAGCGTACCAAAAGCCGTGGTTAAAAATGCCAATGACAGCCTGACATTAAACTTAGAAAACGGTGAAAGCATTACAGTCGATTGCTTGATTTGGGCAATTGGCCGCTCACCTGCAACAGGCAATATCGGCCTAGAAAATACCGAAGTGCAATTAGATAGCAAAGGCTATGTCATCACTGATGAGCAGCAAAATACAACTCACAAAGGGATTTACTGTGTCGGCGACATTATGGCGGGCGGCGTAGAGCTCACCCCTGTTGCGGTTAAAGCGGGCCGTTTGTTGTCCGAGCGTTTATTTAACGGTATGACAGATGCCAAAATGGATTACAGCCTGATCCCAACAGTTGTATTCAGCCATCCACCTATCGGCACTATGGGCTTGACCGAACCTGAGGCCCGTACTCAATACGGCGACGATAACGTCAAAGTGTATACGTCGACGTTTACCTCCATGTACACAGCCGTTACGGCCCATCGCCAAGCCTGTAAGATGAAGCTAGTCTGCGCTGGCAAGGACGAAAAAGTCGTCGGTATTCATGGTATTGGTTTTGGTATGGACGAAATCCTTCAAGGTTTCGGCGTCGCCATGAAAATGGGTGCAACTAAGGCCGATTTCGATGCGGTCGTTGCTATCCACCCAACGGGCGCCGAAGAGTTTGTTACCATGAGGTAGAAGCGATTTTCGCTTTGATTTCATCATATTTAGGGCCAGCTTATGCTGGCCCTAATTGATCACAGATAGTATAAAACCATTAACTCTCACGCGACTTTCCTATAATCTCGACTGAGTACTTTGCATTTTAAACACCTAGCGCGGTTATCGCTGCGCCACTGTTATCGGGATGAATAGCGTAATGCTTAAAGAACTCGCGTTCGATGGTTTGTTATTTAGTCCATTAATTATCTTTATCCCCTTAGCTTTTCTGCTTTCCTGCATCACTCGCTTGGTACTCTATCAAACTGGGCTCTATCACACGCTGTGGCGCGCAGCTTGGTTCGAAGTTGGGCTGTTTATCTGCTATCTGGCTTTGGTCATTTACTTGCTTGGGAGTTGATTGTTCATGGGAAAAATCTTTCGTATCAGCCTCACCCTTATTGTGGTCGCGATTGCAAGTATCGCCGGACATTGGATATGGTCGCACTACCTTTATTCTCCTTGGACCCGCGACGGCCGAGTTCGCGCCGAAATCATTACCATAGCGCCAGATGTATCCGGTTGGGTAAACCAACTGAATGTAAAAGACAATCAAGTCGTTAATAAAGGTGATGTATTGTTCACAGTGGACGATACCCGCTACAAAGCCACCATTGCCGAATTGAATGCCAAAGCGGAAAGCCAAAAATTAGCATGGGAACTGGCAAAACATAAATACAAACGCCGTATTGGTTTGACCAACGCCAACTTAGTCAGCAAAGAAACCTTCGACGAAGCCTTTATCAATACCGAACTGGCAAGAACCAGTTATGAACTCGCACAGGCACAATTGAATACCGCCAAAATTGACTTAGCGCGGACGCAAATTCACGCCCCCGAAAATGGCACCCTGATCAATTTAAGCCTGCGTAATGGCAACTATGTCAGCAAAGGCAACTCAGTATTTTCGCTCGTCAAACAAGACTCTCTCTATATCACAGGCTATTTTGAAGAAACCAAAATCCCCTTGGTTCACATAGGTCAAAACGCCGATGTCAGCCTAATGAGTGGTGGCCATGTCTTGCACGGCAAAGTGGTCAGCATAGGTAAGGCAATCGCCAATACCAATGTCACCACTAATGGGCAGTTATTACCGCAAATCGGCCAAACCTTTAATTGGGTGAGATTGTCACAACGTATTCCGGTCGATATCCAGCTAGACAGCATTCCTAAGGACATAGAGCTGAGCGTCGGCATGACAGTTTCCATCCAGCTACAGACTGACAAATAGTCATTATGACGCTGTTACTTAAGAGTTTATTTTTTCCTGACCGACGAACCCTCATCTTCGCGATTAAAGGCGTGATTTCGATGGCGCTCGCCTTATATGTGGCCATGTTCTTAAATTTAGAACGGCCATATTGGGCGCTGGTGTCGGCGGTATTTTTGCAAATTCGCCCCGAAAGTGGCCTCGTTATCGAAAAGGGCTTATGCCAAATTGGCGGCACCTTAGTCGGTGCGCTCGCGGGGATTGCCATACTCAACGGGTTTACGCCCTATCCCGAACTCGCCTTAGGATTACTCGCCTGCTGGATAGGGTTAAATTCTGGGTTGTCGGCCATGGTGCGCCAGCAAAACTTTGTCTATGCCTTTGCTATGGCGGGCATGACAGCCTGCTTGATAGTGCTCATTGTGATGGCGAGCCCAGGCACAGCCGATAGTGCAAAAATATTCGATGTGGCGCAGGCGAGGATCAGCGAAATTATCGTCGGCGCAATTTGTGCCGTCTTGGTCAGTTCGCTACTTTGGCCGACTAAGGTAAAACATGGTCTGCAACTGCATGCTAAAAACACAATTAATCAAACGCTTAACTATCTTGCATTAGAACTCGATTTACAGGGCGTACATGCGAGCCGCCATGAACATATCGACACTATTATGGAATCAGTATCGGCGCTGAGTGACGACTCCAGCGCAGTGATTTATGAAGGCCCCGAAGGACGCGGGCAGAGCCATGCGGCGAACTTTCTCTGCAATAAAACCCTTTCGCTGTTGGCGGCAATCCAAATATTTGGCCGACTACAACGTAATCATTCCCATCTGGTCAGCGAACCGCTCGCGAAAACCTTAGCCAATATGCGCAGCAGTTTTACCCTGATGGCGCAATCCACTGATGACCAAGAATGCTACAAAATGGCGCGTACTTTAAGGTATCAACTCCAACAAAACCTGATGCAATACCGCGACCGAAACCCATTAGAGACTCGCTTACTCAAAGTTGCGATGGAGTTAAGCGCCGATCTGATCATGGTGCTCAAGAGTTATAACGTACTGACAAGCAATTCTGCGGTACAACTCAACGCGCCGCCAATGGAATTTCACCGAGATCCACTGATAGGGTTTACGACCGGTCTACGCAGCATGGCGGTATTTGTCATTGGGGCTTCGCTGTGGATCGGCACAGGGTCGAGTGCGGTACTCATGATGATCCTGATGCCTGTAGTCTTTTCCATCATGATGGCGCGCCAGCCACTGCCGATGCTAACCACGATTTTGCGCCGTATTCTTGTTGGTATCACTATCGCTGTGCCCCTCACAGTGTTTTACGCTTTACCTTTGCTGGCAGAGAGTAGCGGCGATTTCGAAATCCTCATTTTAGTGCTCGCAGGCCCCTTTTTTATTGGGCTACTCGCCTTAGCGAATCGACCGACCTTGCCCTATGGGCTCGGGATTTGCGTGCCGTTTGCGGTATTAGTACAGCCCAGTAATACCATTTCATTTGCGATAGAAAACACTGTCAGCAATGCCTTAGCGATTTTTGTTGGCGTTACTGTGCTGTATTGGTTGTTTAAATTGATTACCGAACCTAGCCAGCGGCTGATGCAATATCGTCTGCTGCAATCTATCCAAAAAGATCTAGTGCATATCGCGCAGCATGATGATCCTGAGCCTTGGTTTAACGCCCGCATGGGCGATCGACTGCTGCGGATAGCCAGTTACGAAAAAGGCTCGGGCAAGAGTTCGAGGGTATTTACCGATCTGGTGTTCACTGCACTGAATCTAGGCCATGTGTCGATTCGAATGCGGCGCATGTTGCAGGGGATTTCAGATACGCACTCAGACTTAGGCTTAGAAAATGCACTCAACCTCTGGCAACACAATTTAGGTCAGGCATTTATCGCCTGCGCCCACGGCCAAGTCGCAGAAGAGTTTAACATCAGCAGCGAAGCCTTATTACAAGCGCTGGCGCAATGCCCGTTACCCCACGAACAATTCACTCTGATTACTGGGATGTTTGAACGCATCACCTTAACCTTCGAACGTACTGCCCACAGTATCGCCGAGCAGAAAAACACCTCTGAAAAATAGTCAGTTCTCAAACTATTTTCCGCCCCCAAAGCCACTCTCGCACCGCCGCCAAAACCATTTAAATCCAATAGAAGCTTGATATTTGGCCGATAAAATGCCTTAATATAATTAGATCACTAACTATATTGGTGATATAAATTCAATTATCAACCAAGGAGCAATTATGTCTACGGAGAACCCACCAGAGGAAAATCTTATCTCGCAAGTAGCAAGCTTTACCCGATTACACGCCAAGGAAACAATGCAGTTTATGTGTTTATGCGCAATATTAAGCACCTATCTCTTTGTCATTTTGAAACCGAGTATTATTCAAAATAACAAAGCGTTAGGAGACAAATAACCCATGAATTACCTGGCTTACGTTTCCTTAGCGATTTACTTTATCGCCATGCTTGCTATTGGCTTATTCGCCTATAAAAAATCCACCAGCGATGTATCCGGCTATATTTTGGGCGGCCGCAAGGTGAGCCCACAGGTCACCGCACTCTCAGCGGGTGCATCTGACATGAGTGGCTGGATGCTAATGGGTCTTCCCGGTGCAATGTTTTTGGTTGGTTTCGAAACCATTTACATCGCACTTGGACTATTAATTGGTGCTCTAATTAATTACTTGGTTGTTGCACCCAAATTAAGGGTCTATACCGAAGTCGCGGATAACGCCCTTACTATCCCGGAGTTTTTTGCTAAACGCTTCGGCAATGCCAACGGCAGTATCCGTATTATCTCGGCCGTGATCATTGTGATCTTCTTTACCTTGTATACCTCAGCGGGTTTAGTGGCTGGCGGTAAGTTATTTGAGTCAGCATTTGGCCTGAACTACAACATTGGTTTAGTCGTCACCCTCGGCGTAGTGGTTTCTTATACCTTGTTGGGCGGATTCTTAGCAGTGAGCCTCACTGACTTTGTCCAAGGCTGTATCATGTTTGTCGCTTTAATCTTAGTGCCCGTGGTGGCATATCAAGAGTTTACCAGCGCTGACACTATGCTGAACTTTGCGTATCAATCGATTCCACACTTCACCGATGCCATGCAGAACGTCACTATGTTAGGGCTTATCTCAAGCTTATCTTGGGGACTCGGTTACTTTGGCCAACCGCACATTATTGTGCGCTTTATGGCAATTCGTTCAGTCGCTGACATTAAAACCGCCAGACACATAGGTATGGGCTGGATGACAGTGACCATTGTGGGTGCACTGGCAACAGGTCTTGTCGGTATCGCTTACGCCAATAAATTTGG
Source organism: Shewanella sp. DC2-4 (assembly GCF_013248875.1). Lineage (NCBI taxonomy): Bacteria > Pseudomonadati > Pseudomonadota > Gammaproteobacteria > Alteromonadales > Shewanellaceae > Shewanella > Shewanella sp. DC2-4. The sequence goes on from NZ_JABRVR010000002.1 coordinate 4,838,808, forward strand.
CATGAAGCTGACCGATCCTGAAACCATCTTTATCGTGTTTTCTGAGTTGTTGTTCCATCCGATCATTAGTGGCTTCTTATTAGCCGCAATTCTGGCCGCGATCATGAGCACCATTTCATCGCAACTATTAGTGTCATCAAGCTCGCTAACGGAAGATATCTATCGCGTGCTGTCGAAGAAAGAATCTAGCGAAAAAGACATGGTGAAAATGGGACGTTTTGGCGTAGCAGGCGTGGCAATTGTCGCAAGTCTACTGGCGCTTGACCGCTCTAGCAGTGTGCTGTCATTGGTGAGTAATGCATGGGCAGGATTCGGTGCCGCCTTCGGTCCGTTAGTCTTGTTTAGCTTGTATAAAGCTAACCTAACCCACAAAGCCGCGATTGCCGGCATAGTGTCAGGCGCAGCCACAGTGCTGTTTTGGATTTATGCACCAGTACTTGCTGACGGTAAAGCTTTAACCACAGTGGTGTATGAGATGATCCCCGGCTTTGCCGTGAGCAGTGTGGTGATTTGGATAGTCTCGTTACTCGATACTGATCCCTGTGCCAAAACCACTAAATTATTCCATAAGGCTGGCCGTGTTTTAGCCGAAGACAGATGAGGCGCGCAGGTATGACTGACTTACCCTGGAAACGCATTGTCGTTAAGGTAGGTAGTGCCCTGATTGCTCCACACAAACAAGGTTGCAGCAGCCACTACTTACTCGGCATTGCCCAATTTATTACTTATTGTCGTGCCCAAGGGATCCAAGTTGTCTTGGTCTCTTCGGGCTCAGTCGCTGCAGGATGGCATCACTTTGGCGAGGTTGATAAACCGAGCGTCACAGTGAAGAAAGCCATGGCTGCAGCGGGCCAGGCCGATATGATGGCCACATGGAACAAGTTATTTGATTTCCCAACCGCACAGCTACTGTTAACCCACGGTGATTTACGCAATCGAGATCGTTACATCAGTATTAAAGACACGATTTTCAGCCTACTCGAACATGGGCTATTGCCTATCATCAACGAGAACGATGCCGTCACCGCCGACAAACTCAAAGTTGGCGATAACGATAATCTCTCGGCCATGGTCGCCGCGGCGGCCGATGCCGATACGCTGATTATCTGTTCGGATGTGAATGGGCTTTACACGCAAAACCCCCATGAATATCCCGATGCACAGCTTATCAAGCAGGTGACCGAGATTAATGCCGAGATCTACGCCATGGCAGGCGGCGCCAGCAGTGCCGTCGGTACGGGGGGAATGCGGACTAAGATACAAGCCGCCAAGAAGGCGATTTCCCACGGGATCGAAACCTTTATTATCAATGGTTTTGATGCCGACTCATTCAACCAATTGTTGAAGGGCCAAAACCCAGGAACCTTATTTACCCCCGATGAAAAGCCAATGCAGGATCACTTGCACTGGATGACACATACCTCGCAGGCTCAAGGCGAAGTCATTGTTGAAAATGACTTTAATATCGCCCTTGATATCCATAGCGAGCAATTGACCAGTGACGATGTCGTTGCCATCAATGGGGACTTTTCTGTCGGAGACACCATTTTAGTACGCAAAGACGATGGCACTAAATTGGCCAAGGCCAAATCCAATTACAGCAGTTGTTTGCTTAGCTTTATTACGGACCAAGACGATCGCGAGTTTGCCAGTGAATTTCAGCAAAAGACTGGACCGATTATTTCCGAGAAAAACATCGCCATTCTCGAATAAGCATCAGCCGAATAAAACTAAGCGAGTAAACATCTAAGCGGAGTAAATATGACTTTAATCAAAAATTTATCTCAAGAAGCTGCCAAAGCGGCTCTGATCCTCGCCCAAGTTGACGAACAGCTTAAAAATACTGTACTCCTCGATATGGCACGCTCATTACGCGAAAAGTCCTATGAAATCCAAAGCGCAAATTTAATCGACTTACACAGAGCGACCGCCGATAACGTCGGCCCTGCCATGCTCGACCGATTAACGCTAACGCCAGAGCGTATCGAAGCTATGGCGGTAGGCATTGAAACCATCGTCGCCTTACCCGATCCCATTGGCAACGAACGCTATATTGGTCAACGACCTAATGGTTTATCCATCAGTAAGATGCGCGTTCCATTGGGCGTGGTTTGTATGATTTATGAAGCGCGCCCCAATGTCACCGCCGATGCGGGTGCCCTGTGCTTTAAATCCGGCAATGCCGTGATCCTGCGCGGTGGTAAAGAGGCGCTGCACAGCAGTAAAATTATCGCCACTATTTTGCAAAGCGTATTGAAACAATACGGCTTGCCCGAGGCGTTAATCACTGTAGTGCCAGACCCAGATCGCGGCCTCATGCTAGAACTGCTGCAGCAACGAGATTATATCGATGTGATCATTCCCCGCGGCGGCGAAGGCTTGATTAACTTTGTGACTGACAACAGTAAAATCCCAGTGATCCAGCATTTTAAAGGCGTGTGTCATTTATACGTCGACAAAGATGCCGATCTGGATATTGCTATGGACTTACTGCTCAATGGTAAAACCCAGCGCACTGGCGTATGTAATGCCCTCGAAGCCCTATTAGTACACCAAGAAATTGCCTCGCAATTCCTGCCTAAAGTAGCCAAAGCGCTGGCCGAGCATAAGGTTAAAATCAACGCTTGTACTCAATCCGGTGGTTATTTTGAAAACTGTACTTACATGGAAGAAGACGATTTCGGCCAAGAGTATTTAGATCTCGAAATTGCCATTCGCCAAGTCGATCACTTTGACCATGCTATCCAACATATTGCCCGTTTTGGTAGCCAGCACACCGAAGTAATTTGCACCGAAAATGAAGTCACAGCCGCACACTTCCAACGTGCGGTCGATGCTTCTGTGGTAATGGTCAATGCCTCTTCGCGCTTCTCCGACGGCAGCGAACTCGGCCTTGGAGCAGAAATCGGCATCGCGACATCTAAGCTACATGCCTACGGCCCAATGGGACTCGAATCCTTGACCGCTGAGAAGTATTTAGTCTCAGGCACAGGCCAAGTACGGGCATAAACCTAAGGTGTAAATCACACTTTTAGGCTTAACAAGTCCGCTGGATTTCGATTCAATTGTAAAGATTAAAGGCCACAGTCGGTAACGACTGTGGCCTTTTTGTTGGCTAAATCGACTCGAACCACAACAGCCTGAGTTCCCAGTCAATGCCCTGAAACCGAGTTATAGTAAGGCATGCGCTAAAAGTGCAGATCCTACTGCGACGGCTTGTCACAGCTCGCTGACAAGCTATTCGCCAATAAGTTACAACCCAGCTTAAACAATTTACACATTGAGCATATTGCATTTATTTTCAACAAACCTATCATGCGATCGATTCTCATTTGCACCTAAACACTTTATTTGCACTCAGGATCACCAATCATTATTTAATCTGAAATCGCCTGAAAGGATTGAAATACCATGCCTCCCCTATCTGTTTTAACGTCTTGGCGCTCGCCATTGATCCCTGTACTTCTCAGCACACTTACTCTGTCGGTTCAAGCCAATACTGACCCTAAGCAAGATGAGAAAAAAGATACAGAACAGATAGAAAGATTGAACGTGGTAGGAACATACACCCGCGCGGCAATGAATAGCGCCACGGGTTTGTCTATGTCACTCAAAGAAACCCCACAAAGCGTCACTTTGATTACCGAAGAAATGATCAGTGACAAAGGTTTGGTCACTATGGAGTCAGTGTTAAATCACACTCCTGGCGTCACTATGGTGGGCGATGCCTCTGAAAATAGTCAGATATTCGTGCGCGGCTATGCACTAGACAGCGGTGTCCAAATTGACGGCTTAATCACAACCTCTTCATCCCATGTTTACAGCGGCTCAATTGATCAAGGTTTAGACCCTGTGATTGCCGAACGGGTTGAAGTATTAAAAGGGGCGGCAGGGATTTTAAGCGGTTTAGGTGAACCTTCTGCCACGGTTAATTTTATTCGTAAACGTCCAACGGATGACACCCGTGCCACGGCAAGTGCAAGTTATGGCTCATGGAATACCTATAGACTTGAGGCCGATGTTTCTGGCTGGCTAACGGATTCGGGCAATGTGAAAGGTCGATTCGTCAGTGCGGTGAAGAAAGGCGATTCTTTTATCGATCGCTATCAGCGCGATACCACAGTGCTCTATGGCGTAGTTGAAACGAGTCTAAGTACCGATACTAGCTTGTCGCTGTTTGCGGACTATCAAAAATCACAAACCGACGGTGTGTATAACTGGAACTCTAATCCCGCATTTTATACCGATGGCACAGCTGTCGATTTTGGCCGCAACTACTCTAGCTCACAGGACTGGACCCATTGGGACGTGACCCAAAAGAGTCTCATGGCCGAATTTAAACATAGATTCGATAACGACTGGTCACTCGTCAGTGCCTATCGTATCGCCAACGCCACCATAGATGCATTGGCCTTTTACCCAGGCGATTATATCGTCAAATCAACCGGCGAATTTGTTGGCCCTTGGGGTGATACTTATGCCGCCCAGCATGATCGCGAATCAGATACCAACAGTTTCAACCTGTATGCAACGGGTAACTTCGATTTACTCGGCCGTGAACATAGCGCTGTGATCGGTTTTAACTATGGTGACAACGAGTTTGACAACATCAACACGAACTCCGCCCCCCAACGTCGCTATAACGTCGCGGATCAGGGCAATTACCCCAAGCCTAATATTCCTAATTCACCCACCAATGGCCAAACCAATGAGCAAAGCCAATCGGGTGTTTACGGCACAGTCCGTGTCAATCTGTTGGATTCACTGAAATTAATGGTCGGTGGACGCGTAAGTAACTGGTCCTATGAAAAGCATGATCTCGTGGGTAACAGCACAGATGCAACCATGGAAAAAACCGGTATTTTCATCCCCTACTACGGCCTAGTCTACGATGTGACCGAGCAGATCGCTGTCTACGCTAGCCGTACTGAAATCTTCAAACCTGGCACCTATTTTGGTGAAGATGGCCAACTGCTCGAACCTGCAGAAGGCACAAACGTCGAAGGCGGCGTCAAGGTCGCGCTGTTCGATGACACGCTAAACATGTCAGCCGCCGTCTACGAAACCAATAAAGACAACGAACCCGAGTATGCAGGTAAAGGTCAGCTACCTTCCGGTGACTCTATCTACGAAAGTGTGGATGGGATTACCACCAAAGGCTATGAGTTAGAAATTGCCGGACGTCTTACCGACTTATGGGATATCAGCGGTGGTTATACCCACAACAATGCAGAAGATAAAGATGGCCTACGTCGTCAAACTTATCTGCCCGAAGATATCTTCAAACTCACCACTAAATATAACTTTGAAGATATTCTGCCGGGCATTACTGCAGGTGCGAGCTGGCGCTGGCAGAGCAGCACCTTCTATCAAGGTACTATTTGGGGTGTCGATGGCGCGCCGAATGTGGCTTACCGCCAAACACAATCCGCCTACTCACTCGTTGACTTAATGTTTGGCTACCAAATCACACCTTCTATTTCTATGCAATTGAACATTAACAATATTTTCGACAAGAACTACAACCGTTCACTCTGGGGTTACGCCGACTTTGGCGAGCCACGTAATGCCACACTGTCACTACGTTGGACGCTCTAAAACATAGCCCTAACCCGAAATAACATTAAGGATGATCAAATGAAACAAGCACTTATAATACTCACTTTACTCGGCGGTATCGCTTTTTCGGCTCAAGCACATGAAGTATGGCTTGAGCGTAATAACGATGGTTCGGTTAAAGTGCAATTTGGCGAACCGGGTTCAGAGCAAGCTTCGGCAGAAGAGTTAGCATCGTTAAGCACGGCGCGTATTTTCGCCGCCAATGCCAAGACACCGTTAACCGCCACAGCGCAGGCCGATCATTTACTGGTCAAAACCCAAGATAGCAAGAGTGACATCAGTTTCTATGCCGATACCGCGTGGCAACCATGGAAAACCGAGACTGGATTGCAGGCCGCAATACTCTATGCCCGCACGGGACAAGAACACACAAAAGCGCTGCAAGATTTTGAATTTACGCCAGTAAAGTCAGGCGCTCCCGAGTTTGTACTTAGCTATAAAGGCGCACCACTGGTGAATCATCCAGTACAAGTTTATCGCCCCGGTTTTTGGAGTAAATCTTTCACCACCGATGCCCAAGGTAAATTCGCCCTCGATACCCCAGATGCAGGCCGCTATTTGCTCGTCAGTAATCACACCACAGAAGGTAAACAAACACTCGCAGGCAACGAGGTTGATAGCGTTTTACACATCACCACCACGAGTTTTATCACTCAGTAATAATCTTAATAGTGAGATGGAGTTAACGTGCGTTATTTAATGATAGGTTTATACATGCTGTGTTCTGCAGTCCACGCAAGCACAGCACCTGTAACAGTCGCCTTGCCACAAACAGGCAGTACCAATGAACTTTTGCCACTCAGTGGCTCCATTAAATCCGCACGGGTAGCCCGCTTATCTGCACGTACCGATGGCCTAGTTGCCAAAGTGCTGGTCGATGCGGGCTCTAACGTTACCGCTGGCCAGCCTCTACTCGCACTCGATGACACCTTAGCCGTACATCAATTAGCACAGCGTCAGGCCGATGTAATGGCCGCTAAGACCATGCTGCTAGAAAAACAGCGACTCCTCACCGAAGCGCAAACACTCAGTTCTCAGCAATTATTCCCCGAAACTGAGCGCGCGATTCGCCAAGCGGCGTTAACCGAAGCAGAAGCTAATCTGCAGAGTTTAACGGCGGCATTAGCACACCAAAAAGAGGTGGTCGCCCGTCACCAACTTATCGCGCCGTTTGCGGGAGTGATTTCAAGCAAACAAACTGAAACCGGTGAATGGGTCAATGTCGGCACTGAAATCTTCACCTTAGTATCCCAAGAACAGCTCTGGCTCGATATTCAAGTCCCACAGGAAATGTTCCAAAACATAGCCACAGCAACTCAAGTCGATATTGCCGCAGATATGCTGCCTGAACAGCAGTTTATCGGCCATGTGAATGCACTCGTCCCCGTGAGCGACCACAATGCTCGCAGCTTCTTGGTGCGCTTAACCATTCCTGATGCGAGTGGACTTTTGATGCCCGGCACATCGGCCACTGCGACCTTCCACTTACAGCGGGCGCAACACAGTGTTGTCGTGCCGCAAGATGCGCTAGTCCGTCACCCCGACGGCCAGTTCAGTGTCTTTACCGTGCAAAACAACATAGCCCAACGGCATACCGTTCAAGTGGGCCACACGAGCGCCATCGGGATTGAAATCCTTAGCCCATTACCTAAAGACGCGCCCGTGGTGATCCGCGGTAACGAGAGCCTACAAGACCAACAGCCAGTCTCTGTACTCAACTCTGCTGTAGGAGGTTAGTGGGATGCTGAAGTTTGGAATTAAACATGGCACCCTACTGTCGGTCATCGTCTTGATATTTTGCGTATTGGGCACGGCTGCCGCACTGCGTATCCCAATCCAAATGATCCCCGACTTAGATGTGCGCACCATCAGCGTGGCCACAGGTTGGCCGGGGGCAACGCCGCAAGACGTCGAGAAAGAAATTCTGCTTGAGCAGGAACGCTACCTGCGCACCCTGCCCAACTTACAACGCATGACATCTTGGGCAGATACGGGTTCGGCATGGATAGAACTCGAATTCCCCCAAAGCACTGAGATAAGCGATGCGCTTATTCGTGTTAGCAATGCGCTCAGCCAAGTATCGTCCTACCCTGAAAACGTCGACCAACCACGGCTTTACAGCAGTTCATATTCAGACAACGCTTTCATGTATTTCCGCCTCGTGCCTGTCGCGGGGAACCCGCTGAATCTAGACATAGACATGATGCGCGATTTTGCTAACGACTTTATTCGCCCACAAATGGAGCGCGTCAAAGGCGTTTCCTCCGTCACTATTCAAGGCGGCGCTGAACGGCAAATTCAAATACGGCTCGATCCCGCCAAACTCGCCCAACGTGGCATCAGCATTATGGACGTGCGCCAAGCCATTCGAGATCGCAACAAGGACACTTCTGCGGGCGATATCGACAGTGGTAAAAAACGTTATTTACTGCGGGTAATTGGCCGTTTTGAGGATTTAAATCAACTTAAGCAACTGATTTTAAAACGCCAAGGTAATACGAATATTCTGCTGCAAGACGTTGCCGAGATAAAACTCGACCACGCCGAGATCCGAGAACTGTCCTTTGCCGAACAAGAACGCACCCTCAGCTTAGCGGTCAAACGGGATGTCGGTTCTAACGTTATCGCCATCAAAGATGCCATGATGCCCGTGATAGCGCAGATCAATCAAAATCAACTCGCCCAGCACGCCATGCAGTTAGAGTTATTCAGTGATGATGTGCGCTATGTGCAAGATTCGGTTGCAAATGTCTGGGTCAATTTAGGCCTAGGTGCCTTACTAGCAACCTTAGTGATGTATCTCTTTTTACGCTCGAATCGAGCCACCCTGATTGGTGTTATCGGTATTCCGCTATGTACCTTAGCCGCCTTCGTCGGGCTGCTGGTGTTTGATCGCACTATTAATGTCATTTCGCTGGCGGGTGTTGCCTTTGCCATAGGCATGACGGTCGATAACAGCATTGTGGTGCTCGAAAGCATTGAACAAGCGCGCAGACGCGGATTAGAGCGTCTCGAAGCAGCCATAAGTGGTATCTACGATGTGTGGCCTGCGGTACTGGCCTCGACACTTACTACAGTGCTGGTGTTTGTACCCATTCTATTTATCAAACAAGAAGCGGGACAACTGTACTCGGATATCGCAATTGCCATCGCTTCATCCATTATCGCTTCTATGCTGGTCGCGGTGTTCATCGTACCCGCCGCTATTGCCCGTTTTGGTTTCGGTAAGATGCACTCGGCGCAGACAAACCAAAGTGAGCCGCCCAAAGCATCACGCATATTGAGCTTAGTCAGCCAACTTGTACTGTCGGCAAGACGCCGCGCCTTTGTGATTGTGCTGTCACTCGTCTCGACGATTGGACTTGCGGCTTGGCTTATGCCTCCGGCCGAATATTTACCCGAAGGCGAAGAACCAAAAGCCTTTACTTCTATGGTCGCGCCGCCGGGTTACAACCTATCGGAAATGGCTAAAATTGCTGAAGAATTAACGACTCAGCTATCCGCGAGAGTCAATGCCGAGGCGGCATCCTTTGAACATGGTGAGCAAAAGATCCCGCCGCTAAAATACTATACCCTCAGCGTGGGTGTCGGCAGTATTTGGGTGATGAGCGAACCCGTTCGCAGCCAAGATATGGATGCCATGATGAGCTCACTCACCGCCTTGTTTGAGCAATATCCTGGCATGCGCGCCTATTCATCGCGGGGTTCCATTATTTCCAGCAACGATGGTGGCACCCGCGCTGTCGCCTTGGATATTTCTGGCCCGAATCAAGCCAGCCTCTATCGTGCTGCCGAAGCGGCGTATCAAGCGGCGGAAAAAGTATTTGCCGAGCCGCAGCTGTATTCTGACCCATCGACCTTGTCGCTAGACCAACCGCTGTGGCAGATCTCCCCTCGCTGGCAACGTCTTGTAGAACAAGATTTTAGCGGCAGCGAGTTTGGCTATGCAGTTTCGGCACTGAGCGATGGCGCCTATGTCGACGAGTTTTTCCTTAATGATAACAAGGTGGATATCTTTCTATTTAGCCTTGCGGGCAATCAACAGAGTCTGTCGCAATTGGCACTCGCGCCGATAGTCACACCTAAGGGTAATGTACTGCCACTGCAAGCCTTAGCCGACATTAGCGAGCAAATGGATAGCGACAGTTTACGCCGCGTCGATGGCCGCAGAACCGTGACTCTTTACATTATTCCGCCGCGTTCCATTGCGTTAGAAACCGCGGTGGCTAAGGTGCGGGAAGAATTAGTCCCCATCCTCTATCAACAGGGTGCTGTCGGCAAAGATGTCAGTTTGGATATTTCGGGCGCAGCCGATCAGCTCGAAGCGACGAAAGCGGCACTCTCCAGCAATTTTCTGGTCGCCGTGTTGATCATCTACTTGTTATTAGTCGCGATTTTTAATCACTGGGGTTATCCGTTATTTGTGCTGATCACTATCCCGCTCGGACTTGCTGGCGGTTTAGTCGGCTTACAAGCGCTTAATTATACTGGCAGCTTATTTGCGTATCTTGGCGGCCAAGGTTGGCACCAACCCTTTGATATGATTACTATGCTTGGATTTTTAATCCTACTCGGCACTGTCGTTAACAACCCGATTTTGATCGTGGAACAGAGCCGTAAAAACCTGCAATCGGGTCAGTTTGGTGTCGTTGATGCCGTCAAATCTGCCGTCGCCAGTCGATTACGACCGATTCTAATGTCTACCGCGACGACCTTGTTTGGCTTATTGCCGTTGGTGTTATTCCCCGGTGCTGGCAGCGAACTCTACCGCGGCGTTGGCATAGTGGTATTGGCAGGTCTTATCGTGGCAACGCTACTCAGCTTAACCTTTTTACCCGCCCTGTTAATCTCTGTGCTATCCCGCACCCACAAGACAAATTCAGCAGAAGTGGCACACCATAATGACTGAAAAAACCAACATGACTCCGCCGTTAACACAAAGACTGATGCGCTGGAAAACGTCAGCCATCTGGAACGATAGCCTGCACATAGGCAATCGCTGCCTCGCAGCAACCTTTGGTGGCTATTTGTTAAGTGCGGTAGCGACTATTTTGCTCGCACAAATCCTGCCGTTATCTCAGGTTGATCGGGTGTTAACCGCCATGATGCTGTCATTTACTGTGTACACCTGCGCCGTGATTTGGGTGTTCAGCGTTAAATCAACATGGCGATACTGGCTGGATTTATTCGCGCTCAGCGGTCTGCTGTATTTAGCTTACCTCGCCGCTAAAGCGTTTGATGTTACAAGTGTTCAAGGGAGTGGATTATGAAAGACTCCTTTTTTCGTTCAATGACTTGGCTACACACTTGGGTTGGATTGCTCACCTGCTGGGTGTTGTTTCTGGTTTTTTTCGCCGGAACAGCGGCCTATTACCGTGCTGAAATCAACCTGTGGATGCAACCCGAAAACCACGGCAGCCAATATGATGCCAATGCGGATAATCAACAATTGATACTCAAGGGCCTCACGTCCTTGGCACAACAAGCGCCTGATGCTGAGTCATGGTGGATTTACTTACCCACACAACGGGTGCCATTACTGACCTATGCGTGGAGCGATCCCGCCGCTGAAGGCCAGCGATTTGGTGATTATCATCAAGGCTTTATTAACCCTGCGACAGGTGAAGCCTTACCTAAAGCACGGGAAAGCCGAGGGGGCGACTTTCTCTATCGACTGCATTTCGACTTGTACTATATGAGTGTGCTCACAGCGCGTTGGATTGTCGGCTTTTGCACTATGTTCATGCTAGTCGCCATCATCAGCGGGATAGTGATCCACAAACGTATTTTTAAGGATTTTTTTAGTTTTCGCCCCGGAAAAGGCCCGCGCTCTTGGTTAGATGCCCATGTCGCCAGCTCAGTTCTCGCATTACCCTTTCATCTTATGATCACTTATACCGGCCTAGTGACTTTGATGTTTATGTATATGCCATGGGGACTTAACACACAATATGGTGATGAAACTCAAGCCTTTTATTCGCAATGGAAACCCATTTACCAAACTCCCGCCGCCACTGGCACGCCAGCCACTATGCTCGATAGTCAGAGTTTACTCAGTGCGATTCACAGTGTCGTGGGTGAGTCGCCACTTGAAGGCTTACAGTTTGATAATCTCAACGACAGCAATGCCAGCGTAACAGTCAAAATCGCCCCTGAGCACAGCTTAAATCAGCAAGCGCCTTGGTATCACTTGTCTACTGTGACAGGTGCTGTGTTGGCGCAGTCGGCTGTGACTTCGGGAGCGAATCAAACCCAAAGTGCCATGATAGCCCTGCACAGTGGTCGCTTTGCTGGCCAAGGCCTACGTTTACTGTATTTACTGGCGGGATTAACGGGCTGCGTGATGATCGCCAGCGGCGCGATTATGTGGGCCGATAAACTGGCACAAAAGCAGCTTAAAAAAGATAAGAATCATAGCGGGCTCACGCTAGTGAACATGTTGAATCTCGCCACCTTTGCTGGCCTACCCATTGCGCTAGCCTGTTATTTTTATGCCAATCGACTCTTACCCGTCACCTTTGCGGATAGAGAGAACTGGGAAATCCATTGTTTCTTTATCAGTTGGGCGTTAGTCGCACTGCTCGCTTGCTTCAAACGAGATAAACAAACATGGCAACGACTTTTTTTACTCACAGCCTTGCTTTATGGTCTGCTACCCCTGCTCAATGCCATGACTTCGCAGTATCAGCTGATAAGCAATCTACAGCGCCAAGCCTATGTTCTCGCAGGATTTGATCTCATGATGCTCGCACTTGCAGCGCTGTTTTACATGGCAGCCAAACGCTTGCGTAGCCCTAAAAAAGTGCTGGTTACACGGGTAACCAAAGCGACGACAGAATTAGGAGTTGAATCATGACAGCCACAGGCGAATTGTTAACCTGTTTTATCGCCATGGGGCTGTTGGCCTTATCTTATTTTAGCCACCACCGCGCCGTGCGTAACCGCCCGTTAACCGATGCACAGGCACGCGGATTTCGCACCGCTGGTACTGCAACGCTCGTCCTGTGCTATTGGCTTGCCTGTCGTCATTACGGCCCAGCGTACGCCAGCGTATTACTGCTCGGCTGGGTATGTTTGAGTTCGATAATTCTAGTGATTTTACTCAGTTACAAACCACGCTGGTTACAGCCCACATTGCCCGCCAGCACCGTAGTGTGTTTGCTCGGATTATTGTATTAACCAATGATTTTAAAAACAAAATTACGTCAACCATGAGCGAGGCTGATTGATAAAAAATCATAGAGTAGGGATTGTGAGATGAGTTCTTTTTAAAGCCATATACACATCGAGTGACGATATCGCTAATTAAGCACTCTCATTCCAGTGACTCGCCGTGAATATATCCCTATAGGCTCGACGGCGGCATCTGATGTAGAAGGACCTACGAATGTCGCGATCACATGGATGTGAAAGAGCGACCATGCCGCCAACGGTCACTTACACGCGAGTGCTTAATCTCGTTAATCTCTGTGTATTTTTGAAGCTTACTATTGTTACATTAATATCCAAATTTTATAAATGGATAGCTCTAAAATGACTTAAGAGTATAGATAAGCGCTTCTTTCTATTTATCAAAAGACACCGCTAGCTCAACCCAGTTTCTATAGTCTTTTTTCTGGGCAGTAAGCGCTAGTAAGGCCTCTTTAAAATGAACACTAAATTCAACTTTTTTTGACCTAGATCTATCATTTTCACTATACAGCTCATTAATGAAATTAGCTTTGTCCCGTGGCTTCCATTCTGAACAGATTTTATTCATATCATTTAAAATGACATACCACCGATTACTTAAATCAACACTGTTTTGAGTAATTGCCTCTCTTGGCAGGAAACCTTGGGGCAACGTCTCAATAGAAATAGGAAAACTCTCTATTGAATAACCTATGCGAACTACCGACTGGTTGAAGTTATGTTCCTTATTAGCTGTTTCCATCCATTCTTCATAAAGTGAATAATGCTTGTCTCTCAATACGAATAAAATTAGCAACAAATAGGGATTCAGCGTTTTGGGAGCATTACTTAGGACTGCCAAAAACTTATCAACCAACTGCTCAGTTTCCCTTAGCGATAGTCTAAACCTATCAGCAACAATAGAAACCACGTTAGTAAAGTCATCCAATTCAGCTAGACTTGGAACATATTCTTTCCATTTAGGATTGTAAGTAACTTTGCTTTCTGCAATGCGACTTACAAATTCATAACGAGAAAGCTCGGTTAAAGAGTAACGGCGCCTGAAGAATCGCCCTAAATAGGTTTGTGCATCAAAGCCTTCTCCATAAACAGCTTTCACTGCATGCTGTAATTGATCCGTATCAGTCGCAACAATAAAGGCAATATTATCGAGCTCAAAAAAGTGCTTCACGACTTCTAACATCTCTACTGCGTAACTTGGACGACAGCGGTCTAATTCATCAATAAATATAAAAGCCGGTGCTTTTAAAGTATCCTTTTTATGTGCAATTACCGCAGTAATTAATTCTTTAATTTCGGATCGTAAATATTCAACCGACTTCAGTTTATCGTTGTGATCTTTCACTAAGCATTGTGCAATAGCTGCAGCAGACTCACTAAAAATATCTGATGAACCTTTGTCATCACTTTTAGGCTCATGTGTAATTTTGTCTTCGATTGAAATGTCATCTAAATTCAATCCAGTTGCCTTTTTAACCAATCCTTTGAGTAAAGCAGGTGCTGCAGCTTTGATAAAACGAGCAGTTTTTTCATTGATATTAGATACTATTTTATTTCCATGAGGTAATTGATCACTTAAAGCGTTTATCAAAGATGAAATCACCGTAAGCATTGGGTCGTCAGAATAGTCCTGCTTCCAAGCATCAATATAAACGACAGGGTGACTCTCTTTAATGCTCTCTATCCAGCGGTTAATGAAATAGGTTTTACCCGATCCCCACTTAGCGTTTAGGTTTAATACATAACCACCATCGATGGCATTACTTGCCAAATAGTTGTGCAAAAATGAAGCGTATCTTGCTCTATTTAATGTGTCTTTTGGAAATAATTCTGTTCCATCAGTGCATAAAATAGGCTTCTGCCAGTTAAACTCTACAATATCATCAGACATAAAATCCCTTTTTATTAATCAGTTACTCATACTTCAGAATAAAGTCGTTATTTTGTTTAACTATCAACTAAATGAGCGATACAGACAAACACAGGAGTCCACAGAGTTAAGCACTCTCATGGAAGTGACCGTTGGCGGCATGGATGCCGCCGTCGAGCCCTCAGGGACGAGTTTACGGCGAGTCACTGGAGTGAGAGTGCTTAACATCAATCCCATCTGCGATACTTTATTCAGTACCATCGCACTGTGACTTACCTGCTTGATAGCAACTGGGTTGACGTGGACATACGGCGCCGCGAGAGCAAATAAGGCGGGCATCGTTTTTAATCCCGCGCTCTATCCAGTTGATATTGAGGATTTTTGCGACGCTCACCAAATCGCTTTTAATGTGTTTGGGAATAGCGACTGAACCGCCGCTGGCGACACAGGCATCTTTCAGGTCGTGGGCGATAGACAGGGCATCTTTACCCTGTGCTTCAATCGCTGGATTTAAATCTATGCCGGCACAGAGGACATGGGGATTGCCTGCCGAGTCTTCGACTTTAATTGACTCGCAGCAGTAAATGCGTGGTTCGTTGCCGACGTTTAAAATCGAAATCTGTGCCGAAGTACCGACCGTCGGCTCACTGATCATCCTAAAGACGGCCCAATGCTGACAAGGGTCTTCTACTAGTCGCATATTGCCCCAAGGCAGTGGAATACCGTTACCACGGTAAACCGCCTTGAGCTTGCCTGGTGCGTAAGCGTCGAAATAATGCCAATGAGGATAAGGAGATACCACTGTCATGCGCCGCATGGCGACTGAGGCTGACACTTGCAGTTGCTTGTGTACTTCAATCTCATAGCCGTGGCGGTCGAGTAATTGGCGATAAGGCACTTTAGGACACAGCAGCGCACCGGCGAAGAAGCTCGATTCAAAATCGCGCCACGCATGCAAGATATCCTGCGCGTTCAAGGTATTGGACTGCATACCCGCCTCTTCATCCACTTCTAATTTGCGGCCTGAGATCATCACACTCTTGAGGCCGTCCTTGTTGTGCAACACGCAATGACCTATGTGCACGGCTAAATCATATTTGAGTCTGTTGGGGCGATTTTTGAGGATTTTATTTACATAAATCGTGCTCGGCGGCTCAATAAATGAGGTGACCAACTGACGCGAACTCACGCCCATTTCATCGATAACTTCCTGCGGCATACTGTCTATCCACTTGATTTTTAGTCCCATTCCCTTAGCGATATCCAGCATATCGTCCAGAGATAAGGGCATACGTTTGAGGCCGACTTCTTCGGCGGCACGTTCAAGATCGGGGAAATGATTTTGATGGTGTTCTTGATGGGCGCGGATCAATAAATGGGCAAACTGCCGACCTGAGATCCCTGTCTGCGACAGCATCTCAGGTATCGCTATTTGTAAAATATCATTGGAAAACAAAAAGCTAGGTTCGAGTGCCATACCGCTTATGCCGCCACGTCGGCCCTTGTCTGGCGTAATGGCGTTTTCTTCGGGCACATCGTCTAAGAACCATTCGGCGTCTTTTTGAAAAACCGCGGCGATGACTGCCAGCATTCCGGCACTCGGCACACGCTTGCCACGTTCGATCATCGACAAATATGACACAGAGGGCGCACTTCCCGCGTCGACTCGAATGCATCGTGCCGACAAATCTTCCATAGTTAAATTATTACGTTTCCGTAGGTTACGTATTTTTGTGCCTAGGAAATGTGATTTTCTCATCAAGCTCTGGTCATTGCGCATTTTGTAAAATTCACAGTGTAAAATTTTTATTGTGAAATTGTAGTCAAAAAAAGACTAGACTACAAATCAAGCAATCAAGGAAAGGCTAATGCGAACAAGCTAAGCCATTCCAGTACAAAAAATGTTTAACCACTCCCACTTAAAGTGGCTAAGCACTCAAAGCGGACAAACCAAATTGAAGACAAACTTTGATAAGCCAAAAGTTAAATCAAAACCCTGAATTTTTTTAAAATTGAAAGAGTGAGAGGAACAAGCGATGAATATGTCAATTATCAAGAGCAACCAGATCCAACCGAATCTAAACAGCCTCATCGCAGAAGAAGTGCTAGCCGTGGCCCAAGTGAATGTCGCCGAGCACGAGAAGATCGCTAATGCGAAACAATTCCTCGACCGCCTCTTTCCACTTAACTCTGGTTCACACCAAGATGTGAGCAGCTATGTGGTTTACTACCAACACCTGTTGGCCTTTTTTGCCGACGGCAGCCACAGTGGTTTACGTCAGCCAAAACAGTTTGTGGCCTTTAACGGCACTAAAGATGCGCCTTGCGCCATAGTGTTACAGGACCTAGGTTGCCACGTTGAACTCAGTTTCGACCGCAGTGGCATGATAGGTGCGAGAGACGTTGCCAATCTGGAAGATATCCAAATCGGAACGTCATTAAACATGGTAGTCGGAACACCAGAGTCACGTTCTGCCGCATCGCGCCATTGGCTCAGCCTATTACATGCGGGTATGTCCAGCGCTAACGACACCCAAGATAAGTTGTTTACCGCAAAGGATGGCAGCGATTACAACTTGAAAAGTATCGTAAATTTATAATTTCACGCTTTGTAACCTCGCCATTTATTATCTAGCCAAGAAGATGAACTGAGCTCAGTTCATCTTCTGCGATTTACCCTCCTACTTTGCCAAATCTTCTAAGAGTCAATAAAACTGATTAACTAGATAAGTTTAATTGATTTTATTGAGGCTCATACACCCAGCTATAATGCCCTCTTGCATCTGTCTCCATGATCAATCCAATTGATCGCCATTTTGTATCCGTCGCTTAATGTGAAGATCTGTGGTTGGAACGATAAACCGAATCGCTCGAGCCTAAGGCGTTATGAATTCTTCATCGACATCACAGCAAGATAATAAGACTCATCGCATCGTTTTCATCTGTGCGGGTTTGTTATGCCTAGCGCCTTTTATCTCATCGCCCATGGCGCTAGTGCTCGGTTTTACCTTAGCCAGCCTTGGTTGGGTGCCAGTGCAATGGAATATCGCCGCACTTACCAAAAAACTCCTGTCTTATTCGATCATTGGCTTAGGGTTTGGAATTAACTTAAACGCGGCGATCGAGGCGAGCACCCACAACTTCGGCCTGATTGTTGGCTCAATTTTTTTCACCCTCAGCTTAGGATTTGTGCTCACCCGCGCCCTGAAATTTGATCATGTCACGGGCCACTTAATCGCCTCTGGTACCGCTATTTGCGGTGGCAGCGCCATTGCCGCAGTAGCTCCGGCCATCAATGCGCGTAACGATCAAACCGCCACTGCGTTAGCCTGCGTATTTGTGCTCAATTCAGTCGCGCTATTTTTATTCCCCGCACTCGGCCACTTGCTCAATATGAGCCAATACGATTTTGGCGTGTGGAGTGCCATCGCCATCCACGATACTTCGTCGGTTGTCGGCGCGGCTTCGGCCTACGGCGATGAAGCCTTAAAAACCGCAACCACTATAAAACTCGCCCGCGCCCTGTGGATTATCCCGATCGCATTGGTCAGCGCTATGTTGTTTGGTGGCGATAAGCGCAAGCTTAACCTGCCGTATTTTATCGGTTTTTATTGTTTAGCTATTGCCGTGGCCCATTGGTTGCCACAATTCCACGCTGTTTATGACACCTTATTTATGGTGTCGAAACGGGCATTAGTCCTGTGTTTGTTTTTGATTGGTGCAGGAATTACAGTGCAGAAAATGCGGGCGAGTGGCCCCAAACCTTTGTTGCTTGGGGTGATGCTGTGGGCAGCGATTGGTATCACGTCTTTAGTGTATATTCTTTATTTTCAATAGCTAAGATTTAACTCAAAGCCAATCTACTCTGCCGTCGGCTTCATTCGCCAAGCCCAGTAGAGGACGCCAACAAAGGCGGAGAATTCGATAAGTGAACGCACGAGTCCTGTGGTTTGCGTCGAAGCGACCAAGGCAATCAGGCAAAACACGATAATCAGCCAGTTTTTCAATGGCATCTTCCTGCAAACTTAGGGGATGCTCATTATTGTTTAGAACTAAAAACTCAGCAAATATCGATTTTCAATAACAAATAGCTATAACAGCTAAGCCAATCCTGCGTTGATTAAGCCGCCTTAGGGCTTGATGCCGCTTCATTCGCAGCAAGATCTTGATTATGTTCTTGAATAAAATCTTCCATAAACCAAGCACAAAAAGTATGGCGTCCATCGACTGCCGCTTTACCGTAAATGGTCGATGCCTGTTGTCTGACGGTTTTTTCTTTAGTCTGGCGCACTTCAGCAATTTCTTTAAAGCTTAAGCCCTTAAGTAATAAAAATGCCACTTGCTGCTCACTCTTAGTAAAGCCCCAAGTCTCGAATTGCTGCGACACAGCTTGGCTGTATTCTTGTCTGGCAGAGCGCATTTGCGTCGACATATTGTCGATTTTTTTATCCGCATGCTCCAACCGTTTAGCCAACGCTTTCACTTCGCGGGAGCGACGAATAAGGTCATAACTTAAGTACATGGCACCAATCACAGTGAGCACTAATAACATGGCTTCCTGGGCAATATGCCATTGGGGAATGCCCAATTGAATGTCGGAAGTGATGTCAAAAAGCTTAAAGCATATGATCAAGGCCAACAGACCAATAATGACAAGATCCTTCATCGAAAAACTCCTAAATAAAAGCAAAATCAACCCATTAATTTATGGGACATATGTACCATAGACGGTTTTATGATACATGTCCCCCACGACTTTCGCCCACAAATCCCTACACTGACAGCACACTTTATTACCATAGAATCGTCCTATGTCTGTCAGTACGTCTTGTATCAAGTTATGTCTGTTGACGACCTTAGTCAGCAGCAGTTTCCTGTGCCACGCCGCTAATTCCGAGCTATCTCAAGCACTCACCACCAGCCAAGCAAGATTACATTCTCTATCTCAATCGGGCGGCCAGTTACCGCAATCACAAATAAGCTTAAGCAGCTCATCTTGGCTCAATGGCCTGCCGAGCATTAGCTTGAGTCACTTAGGTAACCTAGATAATGGTAACAGCTACGAGCAGGAACTCTCACTCAATTTGCCAATAAAATCCCCTGCTTTGCACAGTAGCGATAAGCAAATTAAACAGCTCACCCAAGGCATTCAGGTGCAGCAAGCTTCGCTGCAAGGCCTGTATTTATCGGGATTATTGCGACAAAGCCTGTGGGAACATCGTCTTGCAGCAGTGAAACTGGCCCAATTAGATCGCAAGAGCCAATTACTCGACAAGCTCCATAGTCAGCAAAAGCAACTCACAGATGCGGGCGAATTGCCGATTGCCCACATACTCTTGTTAGAACGCGAACTGGTGGATATTGCACTGGAGCGGGTCGATCTTAATCAACAACAGGCTGAGGCGCTTGCCCTCTATCAACAACTAACCGGACAAGAGCAAATACCGCAGAACATAGCCGAAACCGCGCGGCCACTTTCTGCCAACAACCAACCCAATGATATGCTCGCGCAGCATCCATTATGGCAACTATTGAGCCTGCAGAAGCAGCAACAGCTGTTGATCATCCAGAGTCAGCAAGCAGGGAATAACGATCCTTGGGCAGTCTCACTCACGGCCAAAAATACCGCCGATAATCAAGTCGATGATCAACAGCTTGGCATCGCCGTTTCTGTACCACTGACCTTAGGTTCTGCCCTATCACAAACCGAATTATCCCAATGGCAACAAGCCAATACCGAGCACACGCTCAACCTCGACCGTACCTATATCGAGCTAAAAACTCAGCTTAAAAAGCTAGAGCAACAGCAACAAAACTTACTCGACCAACAAACATTGCTAACCCAAGCCTTACACCTTAGCCGCACCATCACTGAAGAGCTGGCCAAGGTCAAAGACCAAAATCAAGTTAGCTACGAAGTCTGGCTGCGCCGCTATATGGATGCCCTCGATACCGAATCCCGCTTAGCACTGAACCAAGTCGCGCAGCAACAACTGCACTCCCAACAACTGCAAGCCTTAGGAATTTCATTATGATGGCCAAGTACGGCGCATGCCTTTTCTGTTTATCCGCCAGTGTTGCTAGTTTAGTGCAGGCTGAATCCCTAACAATTAGCTCCCTCGGTAATCTAGACCTGAGCTACGTGCAACCACAGAAAATCGCCAGTTATGAGGGCAGCCCCTTGCCCGCGCAGGTTGAAATCCTCCCCGGTAACGATTATTGGATCAGCACGCCGGAGAATATCCAGCAGATCAGCTTTCTCGTCGGCCAAGGCCAGCTCGTCACTAAAGGCCAAGCAATAGTTAAACTGACTGGGCCAGAAGTGTTCCACTACCTCGCCCAAGTCGAAGCTGCTGGCAGCTTATATCAACTGGCAAAGAGCCGTTATGAGCGCAATAAACCCTTATTAAACAATGGCAGTATCAGCGCCGAAAAATGGCGCGAGATCAGCCAAGACTACTTCAGCACTCACCTCGAATACGAGCACATGCAGCATTTTATGGAGATAGTCAAAAGCACAGATGCCGCCACAGACTCCCTAGTGGTAGGCACGCCAGTGGCGGGGATCGTTAAACTCAACCAAGTGAATGGGCCTTATATGGCGGGTTCACAGCTATTCTCACTGGTGCCCAGCGACAGCATTCGCGTCAAGGTCAGTGTGCCAATGAGTCAGTCGCACTCACTTTCGGCGGTGAATATCAATCAGTGCCATATCGCCATTGAGTCCGTGTCGGCCATCGCCGAAGGTGCTTTTGTGACCGCTTGGTCATCACCCGTACCGCAGGAGTGTAACTTACTGTTAGGACAACAAATCACTGTGATACCCGAGTATCAAAAGGCAGTGTATTTATTGCCTAAAAATAGCGTATTCAGTTGGGAGCAAGACAGCCAAGTCTTCACTAAAACCGCAGACACGCTCACCTCGATTACAATCGATATTCTTGGCTCAACCCCTGAGCAATATATCGTTGAAAGCGATCAAGAACTCAGCCAAATCCAAGTGTTATCCCAGTCAGTTGCTGCAGTCAAAGGCATAATGCTTGGCCTAGGAGGCGAATAAGATGTTGACCTCAGTCATCCGCTTTTCGCTTACGCAGCGCTTATTTGTGCTGATTGTGGCGCTGATCATCATGTTAGCGGGAGCACGAGCCTGGTTTTCCATTCCCTTGGATGCCTTTCCCGATATTTCGCCCACCCAAGTGAAGATCATCCTCAAGGCGCCCGGCATGACGCCGGAGGAAATCGAAGCGCAAATTACCGTGCCGATTGAAACCGAACTGCTAGGCATTCCCCATCAATCGATTCTGCGCTCAACCACTAAATACGCCATCAGCGATATCACCCTAGATTTTGACGAAGGCACAGATATCTATTGGGCGCGCCAGCAGGTGAGTGAACGCATCGCCGCCGTGTGGGACAGTTTCCCTGAAGGTGTGACGGGCGGCGTAGCGCCTATGAGTACGCCACTCAGCGAAATCTTTATGTTTTCACTCGAAAATCCCAATCTTTCGCTGATGGAAAGACGGCAGTTGCTCGAATGGGAAATCCGTCCGCTACTGCGAACCGTTGCAGGTGTCGCCGATGTGAATATCCTCGGTGGCTATGCCAAAAGCTTTAGTGTGACCCCCAAACCTGCGGCTATGGCGGCCGCAGGTGTAAGTTTTGCGGCGCTGCAACAGGCGATAGTGGAGAATAATCACAACGAAGGTGCGGGCAAGCTCACCATTGGTACAGATACCATCATAGTGCGCGCCGAAGGTCGCATCGATGATATCGACGAGCTCAAACAATTAGTGATCAAAGCCGATGATGCCAGAGTGTATCGACTGCAGGATTTGGCCGATATTCAAATTGGTCACTTAGCCCGTTATGGCGCAGTCACTAAAGACGGTAACGAAACCGCCGAAGCCTTGATCATCGCCCTGAAAGACGCCAATACCGCACAAGTAGTCAAAAACATTAAAGAAAAACTCGATCAAATCAGCCTAACCTTGCCAGAAGGGAGCCAGATCAACACCTTTTACGACCGCGCGAATCTGATCAATACCGCGATTGAGACCATCTCCAATGCCTTGTTCGAAGCCGTAGTGTTGGTGATCATCTTACTGGCGCTATTTTTAGGCAACGTGCGCGCCGCATTGGTCGTGTCACTCTCGCTGCCTCTTGCCGCGTTGATGACGTTTTTGATGATGGATTACTTCAATCTTTCTGCGAACTTAATGAGCCTAGGCGGACTAGTTATCGCCATCGGCATGTTAGTGGATTCATCTGTGGTCGTAGTCGAAAACATGGTGAATCTCATCGCTACTAAGCAGAGATTGCCGCGGCTGCATTTGATTTTTCGCGCGACTAAAGACGTTGCCATTCCCGTGGTGTCGGGCACAGTGATCGTCATGATAGTGTTCTCACCCTTGCTGACCTTGAGCGGGCTTGAAGGCAAGCTCTTCACCCCAGTTGCGGTCACTATCGTGTTTGCCATGCTGTCGGCGCTGGTGTTGTCGTTAACTGTTATTCCGGTTATCGCTTCTTATCTCGTCAACGAAAAAGCCGCCAAGGAACCTAAGGCGATTGAAAAGCTTAAACAGCTTTATCTGGCCAGCCTCAAGAGCACGTTTAGCCATCAAAAACGCTTTATGGTGATCGCCTTTAGCTTGCTTATCGTCAGCTTAGGCTTGTTCGGGTTAGTGGGAAAAACCTTTATGCCGACCTTAGATGAAGGCGACATTATCCTGCAGCTGGAGAAATCCCCGTCGATTTCACTCGAAGCTTCGATTGCCATCGACAAGCAAATTCAGCAAACCTTGCTGGCTAAAGTTCCTGAAATCAAACAAATGGTGGCGCGTACTGGCGCGGATGAAATCGGCTTAGATCCCATGGGGCTCAATGAAACCGATGTATTCTTAGAACTTCTGCCCCGCAGCGAATGGCGCTTTGCCAATAAAGAAGCGCTTATCGATGCGATCCGCACTGTGTTATTGGACTATCCCGGCGTTAATTTTAACTTCACTCAACCGATACAAATGCGTGTGTCCGAAATGCTCACTGGTAGTATTGGCGACGTGGCGATTAAGGTCTTTGGTAATGATATCGACACCTTAGGCCAGCTCACGAGCCAGATCCAACAGCTCGTTAATGCCACCAGCGGCAGCGTCGATGTGAAAATGGCGATGATCGAAGGCAGTCCTTTTATCAACCTCACCTTAGATAACGAGCTCGCCCGTGGCTTTGGTATGAGCACTATGGAGTTTGCTCGCTACCTGAAAAGCCAGCTCGAAGGCGTGATCGTGACCGAAGTGCTGCAAGGTAAGAAGCGCACGCCCGTGCTGATGGCTAATAATCAGAGCCACTTAAGCAGCATCAATGAGCTTAAAAATCAGTTACTGGTGATGCCAGATCACTCCTTAAAACGCCTGAGTGATGTCGCCACCTTAAGCTATAAGCAAGGCCCCATCCTTATCGAGCGTGAGCAAGGGAATCGCTTTTCAGTGATCACCACCAACGTGCAGGGTCGCGATATTGTGAGTTTTGTAGAAGAGCTCAACGCTAAAATCGCAAAGGAAATCAAACTCCCGAGCGGTTATAGCGTGAGTTTTGGTGGCGAGTTTGAAAACCAGCAGCGAGCCACCAGCAATTTACTGTTAGTGATCCCCATTGCTATCGCACTGATCACTTTGATTTTATTCACCACATTTGGCTCACTGGCCAAAGCGGGCTTAATCCTCGCCAACGTTCCCTTCGCTATGATGGGCGGCATAGTTAGCCTGTATTTATCGGGGGAGTATTTGTCCGTGCCCGCCTCAGTTGGCTTTATCGCCCTGCTCGGCGTCGCTGTGCTCAATGGCGTGGTAATGGTCAGCTATTACGAACAAACCAAGCACATGTTCAGTAATCTGCGCGAACGGGTAGAACAAGGTGCGGCGCGGCGTTTACGCCCCATTTTGATGACGGCGACAACGGCCATGTTTGGTCTTATGCCGCTAGTGTTTGCCTCAGGTCCTGGGGCTGAAATTCAAAAACCTTTAGCGATTGTGGTGATTGGCGGTCTGCTCACTTCAACCATTACCACACTGTATTTACTGCCAATTCTGTATTTTTGGCTGGAGAAACGTAAATGAGCACAGAACAACTGTTAGTACTGATCGCCCAAAATGATATTAAGGACGACATAGTCGATACCTTGATAGAGTTAGAGTTTCTATCGGGTTTTAGCCTAGGGAATATTTGTGGTTTTAGCCGTGAACACAGCCATTTTAATATCAAGGAACAAGTGGAAGGTTATCGGGAGTTTTGCAAATTCGAAATCATGCACCCCGTTGCACAACAAGCCGCGCTGCTCGCGGCGCTGGCGTTGGTCTGCAAACATAATCCCTGTCGCTATTGGATTATGCCCATTTATCAAAATGGCACTTTGTCCTAACTCACTGCGCCATTAACCGCGTTAAATCTCGGCATCCGGCCTTATCGCTAAGGTCGGGATGCCTTATAAAATAGCTACAAAATTGGCGTTGGACGCCGCACTAAAAAACCACTCAGGATCGATAAAATGCAGTAAGCGGTAAAGAAGTAAAAACCATTTTCAAATTGCGCCTGTGTTTTTAGCATTTCCCCCATGCCACCTGAGGCGTTCCCCGCCATAAAGGTGATGATCAGCGCTACCACAAACACATCGGCCATCGACCACTTGGCGAGTGCATTGACGACAGCATTAATCCTCAGTTTCAGGCCAATCGAGCTAACACATTGCTGTGCCAACATTAAGCTCAACTTCAAGGCAGGCACTATCACACTGAATAACATGACTAATCCCGCGACGAGCCCATTACCAGAGTGATAAAGCTCGGTCACTGTTCCCCAAATACTACGAGTCTTCTGCAACACTTGGACTTCACCTTTAAGGCTATTAAACCCAAGCAAACCACTGACCATACTTAACATGCCGCGGGCACTGTCACGCCCAGAGTCCTCATCAAAGCTTTGGGCAACTTGCTCTATGCCTTGTTCCGCCAGCTTGGCCTTATCGATACTGCCGCTGATACTCAAAATAGGTTGAGTCACCCCAGGGATTAACAAAGCCAAGGATAAGATAATGATAAAAATAGGAAATAGAGATTTCATAGCACTGTTCATAGCATTGCTCGACCAGAGAAATACTTTCAGTTTACGGTTTTTAGCTCAGGCTCTGCAATCATTCACACCAGCCATCGACTCAGATGACCGGCATTTAAGGTAGGATTTGAGGATTAATAGAAAGGAGTCGGATCGATATCTAATGTACTCGGTGACACACCGCGTTCAATATAAAGTTCAGATTTTAATAAATCCACCATAGCGACATCAGTGTAACGTTTTACTTTTAAAGAATAAAAACACTTTACGATTGGATGTAGCGCATCCCTATCTTTCGAGGCCCAAACAATACCAACACGACCATCCGACAATTCAACTAAGGAACCCACAGGGTAAACACCAATACAACGAATAAACTCATAGACCAATTCTTGATCCAAATGGAATGGCGTCAGACTGAGTAAAATTTTAAAGGCCGCGGCAGGGCTCATCGCCTCTTTATAACATCGCGTCGCTGTTAAAGCATCGAAGATATCGACTATACAACTCATACGGCCATGGCGGGGGATTTCATCACCCTTCAAACCCCTTGGATAACCTCTGCCATCTAATTTTTCATGGTGCATTAAGCAGATATCTTTACTGATCTGCGACAGACCAGTAGTTTCGTTCATAATTTCAAGCGCATACACTTGATGCAGCTTCATATGTTCGAACTCTTCCGGCGTCAGTTTGCCCGGCTTATGCAGCACTTTATTGTCGACTTTAATCTTGCCAATATCGTGCAAAATCCCGCCGACCGCCATTTCCCGTAACATGACGCGATCTAGCTTTAAGTATTTACCAAAGGTAACCAGTAGAAAGGCGACATTCACTGAATGTTCAAGTAGATAGGCATCTTTTGAACGGAGTGCAGACATACATTTAAGCGCATCAGCATCCAACATCACTGACTCTATCATGGTATCGGCCAACGCTTCGAAGGGGGCAACTTCGATGGCTTTACCTTCGAAGGTCTCAGATAAGACTTTACGAATGAGGTCTTTCGCTTCGGTAAGCATGACTTTAGCTTGAGCTTGTTGCTTATCTCGGCTAATGAGCGCTTTTTTATTGTCGGTTTGATTATCGTTAGTGATTTTTTTCTTTAACCCACAATGTTCAGCCGAACGATCAGCGTCTACCCAAACAAATTTAATACCGCTTTTAGCTAACTTTAAAATCGCATCCTTGTGTTTAATTTGTCCTGCATTTGCAATAGCAAGTTGACCTTTATCATTTTTGTCTATGGCACTGACAAACATACCCAATGTCAGCTGTGACACTGGTAATTTGATAAGTTCAACTGATTCTGCCGACTCACTCATATCTACAACCCCAAGGATGATGTGCCTGAATAAAATATCAACTTAACCATACGACATTAAAGCGACTTACGCTCAAATGTTCTGTTGTTATTTTTGATTATTATAGAACAGACGTGAGGGGCATTCTAAGACGAGGATTAGAAAATCACCATAGACTTTCTTGGTAAATAAAGGGGCTTAAACAAGATACGATGAAATCAGAGCTTAGGCGTAGATTAGACTCATTTCAATCTCTCATTATTTCAACAAATGCCTAAGGGCTAGGCATTCAAAACCTGCGACCCTCACGCGCAAAAAGCTCACAACTACCCCACATAACGCTCAGCCATTTCAGTTGACTCTTCCACCAATAAACCATTGCGTAAACTCAGTTGCCGTGACACAGCACTGTGTTCAATGCTTCTGTGAGTGCTGAGCAAAATAGCGCAACCTTGGGAGCTTAACCGCTTTAGCAAGTACCACACTTTGCCGTAGTAATGCTTATCCATCCCTGCCAATGGATCGTCCAAAAGCAGCACCTTAGGGCGTAGGCAGGCGAGTGACGCTAAGGCAATCAAGTGCTGTTGGCCGTAGGATAATTTGTGGGGCGACAGATGGGCTAAGCTAAATAAATCCAACTCGTCCAACATTTGCACCGCTCGCTCTTTGGGGAGCTCAAAGCGCCTAAGGCTAAACTGCATTTCGGCTAGCACGTTAGACTCGAATAATTGTCGACTCGGCCTTTGCATCAATAGTCCCAATTCAGCGCCATAAATCCCCAATTTAGGCCTTCGCCCTAGCACTTTAAGGGGAAGACGCTGCCTTAAACTGTGCACGCCCGCTATGGTTTTCAATAAACTCGTTTTACCAGAGCCGTTGTCGCCCACTAAGGTCACTATCTCCCCCGCTTGCAATTGAAATCCTTGTGGACACGCAAATAACGTGGGACAAGCATCGAACCCAAAATCAAAGGCTTCGGCACTGACCAAGACTTTACCTAAATGCTCAAACTTAGCCTGATTTCGCCACGCAGGCGCTTCAATTTGCGGCGCATCGCTCACTGTATAGATGCCTTCGGACAACTTGCCAGCCTCTAACTGCCAATAATGCTGAATAATCTCGGCGAATGCCGAAGCGTTATGCTCAACCAATACTAGCGCCATACCATCTTGGATAAGATTGCGAAGCACGACCAGCAGCTCACTCACACCGTGATCATCGAGTTGTGCCCAAGGTTCATCGAGCAGCAGTAAATGCGGCTCTGATACTAGTTGGGCGGCGATCATTAAGCGATATTTTTGACCGAGGGAAAGCGTGCTGACTTGGGTATCGAGGCGCAAATACAAGCCCACGCGCCGCAGTGCTAATTGCACTTTAGGTAGTATTTGCTCGGCGGGAATACCGAGGTTTTCTAAGGCGAAAGCCACCTCGGCACCAACAGTTTGCCTTAGTAGCTGAGTTTGTGGGTCTTGCATTACCAGACCCGTAACCAATTGAGGATAACGCCAGATGTCACCTTCATGCGGGCGATTTAACACGCCCGCCAGTAGGTTTAGCAGACTCGATTTTCCTGAGCCCGTAGGACCGCTCACGCAATGACATTGGCCAGTGCCAATCGCCAAGTTAATTTCCTGCAATACCGTCGGTAACTGGCTGCCATAGTTGAAGCTAACGCCTTCGAGATCTAAGAGTTTCATGCTATATCTGCCTATAAAGATCTAACGAACAGCCTATGACAAGGCTTCACCCTACTTGTCTTTTCATTCCCACGGCGAGTCATACGTTAATAGACATCTAACTTGTCACGTAGAAAATTTAAGATGTGCCAGCTATTGTGGACCGCGATTATTCTGTCTCAACCGAAAAACGTTTAAAAACCAACCTAGATCGACTAATTACGACAAAGGGAAAGTACATTTAGCGACTAAGAGACAAAATGTCCACCGAGGGTGACTTGCCCGACAAAAAGACCCACTCAAGTCACATTTTTTATCAGCGTAAAATGAGACTATGGCGAAAGTCACACGATAGGGCCTTACATCTTGACACACTCGACCGTGGCCTTTAATTTGAGCGAAAGATTCTTATTTACAGACTAAAATCACTACAGATAAATGGCTTGTAAAAGAGGACATTAACCTGAGTCGAATTTACTGACGCTGACAGAGTGACCTTCAGCTTTCGCCTTCATCCGTTATCTTTGGAGTTCTATTTGCCCGTTCATGCCCTGTCTGAAGACCTTAAGTCTCTCATCGACAAACTCATTCAATTAAAGCAAGTTCCACCGACGGAACCGATAGTGCAGTTGTCACTAAACACTGTCGCTATGCCTTTAATTTCATGGCTGGCATCCCAGACTCAATATCCAAGGATCTACTGGCATGGGCGCGACAGAATCGAAGAAGTCGCGGCGATAGGGGCGTGCAAAGACTTTAGATTTGAAACCGGAATCAATGATCAGCAACTGGCCATGGCCTACCAAGAGCAGCGAGCCTTATCGACGAATCAGAATATTCGCTACTATGGCGGTGTTGCCTTCGATCGCACTATAGAGTCTTGGCCTGAGTTCGGTAATAGCCGCTTTATCCTGCCGCGCATTGAATTTAGACGCAGTGGGAACAAATTTAGCCTATTAGTGAATCTTAATTTTGCTGATAATGATCACCATAGCGAGATAGATAAGGCCATCGGCGCTATCGAAGCCGTCATGCCTGCTAAGCCACTCTCGCCACCTAAAAAGATCGTTCCACTTGGGCGCAGTGACAAACCTGATTTTGAACGTTGGAAGACATTAGTCGAGCAAGTGGTGGATCCTAAGTTCAATCAAGATACCCCAAAAGTCGTGTTATCCCGTTTAACACAACTTGAAGTCAACGAACCTATCGATCCTTGGATGGTGCTGGCTTGCTGGCAGGGCCGTAATCCCAATAGTTTCCAGTTTGGCTTTCAATTTAGTCCAGATCGCACTTTTATCTCTTGCTCACCAGAGCGTTTATTCCGCCGCCGTCAGCAGGAGCTATTTACCGAGGCACTTGCTGGTACTACGGTACGCGGTCTCAATCAAGAAGAAGATATTGCGCTGGCGAACGCTTTATTAGAAGACAACAAAAATAGCGTTGAAAACCAACTTGTTCGCAGTCACATAGTGAATATGCTCACGCCGCTGAGCAATTATGTTGGCGCCGATGAATTAGCGACTATTTTTAAACTGAACCATATTCAACATTTACACCGTGCAATTCGAGCCGAATTGAAGCCGGGCGTGAATGATTTCCAACTGTTGCAAGCCCTGCATCCTACTCCTGCAGTTGGCGGCTTGCCGCGATATTCAGCGCTAAACTTTATTCGTCAACGTGAAGGTTATATTCGTGGTTGGTACGCCGGTGCCTGCGGCTATTTCAATAAATATGAGAGTGAGTTTTCGGTAGCGATCCGCAGTGCGCTGATCGAACCCGGTCGGATTAATCTATTTGCGGGGGCGGGAATTATTGCAGGTTCTGAGCCCGAAGCTGAGTGGCAAGAGCTTGAAAATAAACTCGCAACCATAATGTCGATTCTATTCGAAATGTAATAAGCCTAGTAAAAATTAAGACTATTCAGCGCCATCAGCCCTTCGTTTTTCAATCGTTTCAAGGTAAAGCCTGTCCTGTTCACCCGAATCGATTAAGCGCTTATGTGCAAGGTCAAAATGTTGTTTCAACATCTGGCCTTTCTCGGTGTTAGCGAAAACAAAATAGGTTTCGGCCTTGAGTACGCCTTGAATAATCACAAAATTTTGTGGCGCCTTTAATTTAGAAACAAACGTAAGCAAATTAGGTTTGTAATCTAGCACGGCATCTATACGTCCAGCATTTAAGCTATTGAGCATAGTCAGCATATCGCTACTTTCTTCGTAATACATAGGCACAGGTGTCAGCATATTGTATCTGTAGGCCAGCATGGCCTGAACCTTCTTGTGGGATAGGCTTTCAATACCAGTCCATCCTGCCGCCACCTCGGCAGTAACAGCCACATCGATAGAGTCCACTTCAACCATATTCTCTGTTAATAGCCCCTTTTTAATATCACCCTTGTAAACGCTGAGCGTGATATCGGTACGATTGTGCTCAACAAGATATAAACTGCGGGCAAAAGGCATAAACTGTACATTGAGTTGCCATTCTGGCTCAGGGAAAATCCGCTGAAGTAACTCGAAGTAGTAACCCGTTTTATCACGATTGGCAAATCCCTCCCAAGTTGACGTTGCGACATTGACCACTATCGGCTGAGCGGCGGAAACAGATACAGGTAACACAGCTAAAAATAAGCAAAAAGTAGCAAAAAATCGTCTCATGGCTATCCTCCTTCGACGTATTCAAAGTGTAGAAGAGTTTTCATTCTATGTGCACATTTAAACAGCAGACTTGCATCTTAAAACTCGACCACTATAATGGCGACCCGATTTCAGCACGCAGTCATCGGCAATAAAGTCGTAAACATAATAAATTGAATATTAGCGGGTTCCCTCACCCCGCCCTACACAACTAAAAAGGCCACATATGTTAATGTTAACCACAGCGCAGCTTCGCCGCGCTTTATTCCTATTAGTAGGATTTCACATACTGATTATTTGCGTCAGCAACTACTTAGTACAATTGCCATTTCAACTGTTTGGCTACCACACAACTTGGGGGGCATTCAGCTTTCCGTTCGTGTACTTAGCCACAGATCTCACTGTCCGTATTTTTGGCCAACAAGCCGCACGCAGCATCATACTCAAAGCTATGATTCCCGCTTTGATGATTTCCTACGTGATGGGAGTGATGTTCCATCAAGGTAGCTTTCAAGGTGCTGATTCACTTGCACAGTGGAATACCTTTGTGTTCCGAATTGCCTTTGCCAGCTTCGCGGCTTATTTGATTGGTCAGTTGATGGATATTAAGGTTTTTGCCCGTATTCGAGCCAGTCGCTCTTGGTGGGTCGCCCCAGCCGCCTCAACCTTAGTCGGAAATCTGGTCGATACTTTAGTCTTTTTTAGTATCGCCTTTTACGCCTCTTCCGATAGCTTTATGGCAGCCAATTGGCCCGAAATCGCTACAGTCGATTACGGCTTTAAGCTAATCGTGAGCTTAGGCCTTTTCCTACCGGCATACGGTGTTTTGCTAAAAGTCTTACAGGACAAGATTTTGCGAGCCAATCCGCAAGAATCAATTTCCTAATTAACCCAACTGGCCAGACCTGTTATAATTTAACCAGTTAATAGCTCAGCCCTGCTCCTGTTAACGCGCGAGTGGGGCTGATTTTTTATGAGAGTAAACTATGTATTCTATTGAAATTAAAGCAGAGTCAAGTTTGACTCCCGAGTTAGCCGCTCAGCTTATCCAACTTAGCCAACAAATCCCAGAGCTCGATCACCCACTCACAAACGAAGTGTTAGACCAGCGCTTACAGGGCAAGACATGTTTGATCTTAGTCGCATATGTAGAAGGTGAACTTGCGGGTTTTAAACTGGGTTACGAGCAAGAAGAAACCATATTTTACAGCTGGTTGGGTGGGGTAGCATCCGACTTTAGACGTTTAGGCTTAGCGCAGAGTCTACTCGAATATCAAGAAACTTGGGCACGCCGCCATGGCTATAATCATATTCAAGTGAAAACGATGAATCGTTTTCCTGCGATGCTTAATTTATTGATCTGTAATCAATATTTAATTACTGAACTGACAGCCGATCCTAAAAGCTTAGTCGATCATAAACTGTATCTGTGCAAGTCGATCTAAATCGTTAATGGATGAGAGCAAAACGATATTTGTAAAGATGTGCACTTTTTGCAATAAATAGCTTGCAAACACAATTGAGAATGATTATCGTTAGCGTGCGTTCCAAAACTCATCTTTAACAACGATGACTGGTAATCGACGTTGTTATGGAGCTCCTGAGTTTGCAAGCACGACATTGCTCACACACACTCTTTGTGGCCGGACTCATCATCCGGCTTTTTTTTGCCTAAAAATCAGTAATGCAAAGCCACATAATACAAAGCTAGCAATCGCTCGACATATTTTAATTCAAACGTAATCAGCCAAATACAACACAATGTTTATCTAACGGGATAAGACTAATCTGCAGACATATCGCTGTAGTTGCCCGCAAAGTGTAAGCCATCGTAGGGATTATTTTGCTGATCTTCCTTCGCTTCATGATACAAACCTATGGTAAATAAAGACCCTTTACCCAAAGTTGAACTCACTTCTATCGTGCCGCCAATTCGCTTGATAATGCCGTAACTGAGCGAAAGACCTAAACCAGTGCCATCCTTACGTGTGGTATAAAAAGGGTCGAAAATCCGTCCCAGCTGCTCTGGCGCTATCCCTGAGCCTTCATCTTCCACTTCGATTTTGACGCCAACCGGCATATCTTGCTGCACCCAGTCATAGGTTCGCACCCAAATACGTCCTTTACCGTCCATCGCATGCGCCGCATTCACTACAAGATTAATCAAGACTTGCAGCAACTGCGGACGATTAACCTGTACTGGACAACTGGCGTTCAACTCAGTGATCAGCACGACTTCTTGTTTTTGAATCGAATGTCGCACCAACACCAACATTTCTTCGATAATAGGAGTCATCGGATGCATTTCTAGTGGTGCGTTGAATTCGCCAGGTCGGCTGTATTGTAACAGGCTACGGATGATAGTGCTGATCCGCCCAACCTGTTGAATGACTAGATCAATTTCTTCTTTTACTACTTCAGCATTATCACCAAGTTCGTAGCGCAGTAATTCCATATTGCCAAGAATTACAGCAGTCGGATTATTGATTTCATGGGCGATACCTGCGGTCAATTCGCCAAGAGCTGTGAGCTTCTCGTTAGTGACGAGCTGTTGACGCGTTTCGTTTAGTAACGCCACGTTACGTTGCAGCTCTAAGGTTTTATCCTGCAGGCTGCGAGTACGCTCTTCAACCTTCATTTCAAGCTGTTCTGCCGCCGCTTGAATTTGGGCATTTCGACGCTGTAGCAAGTCAAGCATACTGTCAAATTGCTCGGCTAAGTTCGATAACTCATTATCCCGATCTAATCCTAAGGCGCCGATACGAATATTGCGCCCCGACTGCACAGCTTGTACAACATGGTGAATACGTTCAATTGGCTGCAATAAACTATAAGCACCGCGATAAACCAGCAGGCCAGAGACCAACAGCACTAACATTAGAATCGTGCCTAGCTCTATGATATTGAGTAAATAATTATGGATAAATGGCGATTCAGAAAAGCCGGTATAGATCATACCGACACGTTGGCCGCGAACATCTTCCAAGGGGGCATAAGCGGAAATAAACCAATCGTTAAATACGAAAGCGCGATCGACCCACTGCTCACCTTGAGTTAACACTTTGTCTTTCACTTCCTCCGATACTAAACTGCCAAGCGCGCGGCCCAGCGTCTCATTGCCTGTGGGATAAAAATGCAGCGGCACGTTGGTGGAAATACGGATGTTATCTAAGAAGATGGTCACAGTACCGATGGAACGCTCAGGCAAGGTGCCTTTGTCGTATACCAGATCACGAATGTGGTCGACAATTCGAGTATCGCGATTAAACAAGATCCCACCATCGAGATACCAAGTCACTTTGCCTTCCATATCAGGGACGGGCAATAAGCTACGGCTCAATAAACCACGTTCTTCAACGGTTTTAACGGGGCTCTGCGCCCGCAAGGTTGCAACTATCGGAATGCTCGCAGTGATAGCCAATTCGGGGTCGATACGTGCTAAACGCTCGGGCGGCAGCACCATCAAGCCGGAGTAAGGTAATAAACCGTCTAACTTAGGAAGGATTTGGCGTAAATCTGGGTCTGCGGCCGCTTCGGCAACACTGACTAAACGCAGATAATCGAGATTTAGCTGTTTTTTCTGTTCAAGGAGAAAAGCATCAATACTGGCTCGGTAGCTGACTTCGCCACTTAATTCTTTACCACTGAAAAGTGGCCTAAAGTCATTTTGAAAGGTCCAAGACGTCACCACACGTTCAAGTTGTTTTTCTTGGCGTACTTGCACTTGCTGCAAAGTGTTTTCGGCAACAGATAAGTCAGCTTTAACCTTCATAAACAGCTGCTTACCTGTATAACTGATGTTCCAGTAAATAGTGATAAACACTAAACTCACCAGTGTCAGTAGAATGGGCAGTAACGTCAGGATTAATATGCGATAGCGCACCTTGGCCTGCATTTGCTGCCAACTGACACCAAAAAAGTGAGTGAAGAATGACACCCTATGACTCCTGTTCGCCACTAAAATCAAACCACTCTTTATACTTGCGATCTAAGGTCTTACGCGAAACGCCTAAATCCCTCGCCGCGGCAGACTTATTGCCAGAATGTAAGTCCACAACGCTGGTCACATGGTGTTTTTCCACGTCTTTCAATGGCCAATCCAATGGATAACCCGATGTGGATAAAGACTCACTCTTCAGCTGTTGCTTCCAATATTCCGCAGGCGGTTTACCCAGCAAAATACAACGCTCAATCATGTTGCGCAGTTCACGAATGTTACCAGGCCACTCGTGTTGCTGTAGTTTCACCATATCTTCATGGCTCCACACGACTTCTCTTACCCCTAATTCAGCGGCAAGTTGGCGAGTGAAATGATGGGTTAACTCCACGACATCTTCGGGTCTATCACGTAATGGCGGGATTAAAATATCGAGCACATTCAGCCGATAATATAAATCTCGACGGAAATTCCCTGCATCCACTTCATCAATCAGAGTCCGGTTAGTGGCCGCGATCACTCGCACATCGATGTTCACTTCTTTCTCGCTGCCCACAGGACGAATTGCTTTTTGCTCTAATACTCGGAGTAAAGCCGTTTGCATTTTCAGTGGCATTTCGCCAATTTCATCGAGAAAAATCGTCCCGCCCGAGGCAAAACTGAATAAACCTTCACGATTGCCTTTCGCACCCGTAAAGGCACCGGCGGTATGGCCAAACAATTCACTTTCGAGCAGTTCAGGGGCGATAGAGCCACAGTTAACTGGGACAAAAGGTCCCTGACGTCCACTAAGTAAATGCAATTGTCGTGCGACTAATTCCTTACCCGTGCCCGACTCACCTTGGATCAAGACGACGGCATTGGTCGGCGCCACACGTTCGATGATATGTTTCACCGACTTCATGGCTTCACTGCTGCCAATAATGGTCGATGAATAACCGATTGAAACCTCACGACGCAGCATCAAGTTTTCACGTTTAAGCAAGCGACGTTCGATACAGCGATCGACCGCAGTCATCATCTGTTCGAGGTGGAAAGGTTTCATGATGAAGTCAGACGCACCAGCTCGTAGCGCGGTAATCGCGACTTCCATGTCAGCATAGCCGGTCATAAAAATGATGTCCGAACGACGCCCCTGCTCATCCAACGCTTCATGCCATTCGATACCCGAACGACCAGGCAGACGAATGTCGACAATAAGCAAATCGAAATGG
Organism: Shewanella sp. DC2-4; assembly: GCF_013248875.1. Classification (NCBI taxonomy): domain Bacteria; kingdom Pseudomonadati; phylum Pseudomonadota; class Gammaproteobacteria; order Alteromonadales; family Shewanellaceae; genus Shewanella; species Shewanella sp. DC2-4. The sequence goes on from NZ_JABRVR010000002.1 coordinate 4,875,361, forward strand.
CACCGGCTACGCAGCTGCTCCGCATCTTCGATACTGCCCGCCGTTTCGACTAAGGCAAATTTCTTCGAGAGTGCCTTATTTAAAAAACTCCGCATTCCGGGTTCATCATCAACAATCAGTACCGATACTGCCGATGGAAGAGGCTTGAGGTTATTATCTATCTGGCTCATATTGTCTGCTTCTGGACATTTTGACTCATTTGCGACCAATTCTAGCACTGAAAATAGATGAATAGGTCACTATGAACCATCAGAAGTTTGTCCTGAGACAATTTGTCTGTAGAGTATTTGTTAAGCTTGGGATCAAGCTCACAAATTAGGTTAAGCTGTGAAGAAAATGACCGCATTCTCAGCTTGGCATCTAACTTGCTTTCAACCGAACGTATTACAATTTACGAGACCTTCCACTCAGTAGGCATTTGAGTTGGAATCCTATTTTCCGCCAAGGAGTACCCATGCTAAACATGAAATCTCATATGAAGTCATTACTGGGACTGGTTGTTGCAGCCAGTATGTTCACTGTTTTACCCGCTCACTCGACTGAAATTATCAAGTTAGCCACCACCACCAGCACAGAAAACTCAGGCCTATTGAAAGAACTGTTACCTAAGTTCGAAAGTGAATCAGGCTACAAGGTTCAAGTCATCGCCACAGGTACAGGTAAAGCCCTGAAACTAGGTGAGCAAGGTGACGTGGATTTAGTCATGACTCACGCGCCTAGCGCCGAAGCTAAATTCGTAGCCGATGGTTTTGGTGTTGAGCCCCGTGGCATTATGGAAAATGATTTCGTAGTACTTGGCCCTAAAAACGACCCAGCAAAAATCCGTGACAGCAAAACAGCCGAAGAAGCTTTCGTTAAAATGGCAAAATCAGGCGTGCCTTTTATCTCTCGTGGTGACAATTCAGGCACTCACATCAAAGAGTTAGAAGTATGGAAAGCGGCAAATGTTACTCCTAACTTCAAAGGTTATACTTCAGTCGGTCAAGGCATGGGTAAAACCCTGCTGATGGCAAACGAAATGCAAGGTTACACTCTGTCTGACCGTGGTACTTTCGTGGCTTATAAAACTAAGCTCGATCTTGCCGTTGATTTCGATGGTGGTAAAACCTTAGCCAACCCATACCAAGTCATTCTCATCAACCCTGCTAAATACCCAGATCTGAACCACAAAGGCGCTAAAGCATTCAGCGACTGGTTGATCAGCAAAGAAGGTCAAAGCATGATCAACAACTTCAAAGTCGAAGGCGAGCAATTGTTCAAGGCAACTTATAGCGAATGAACGACGGCTGGCTAGCACTATTACAGCAGGCGTTAAGCCTGCTGTTTTCTTTAGACCCTGACGTTTGGTCCATCATTTCGATCTCGTTTTCGGTTTCTTTCGCGGCACTGCTGATCACGCTTGTTCCTTCCATGGTGCTCGGCTTTGTGTTGGCGTTTGCACCATTTCGCGGCAAATGGATAGTCACTAACTTAGTTCAAACTCTGCAATCAATCCCTACAGTGGTTATCGGTCTACTCGTGTATTTACTGCTAACGCGTAACGGTCCTCTGGGCGATCTAAAATGGTTATTTACCCAAGAAGGCATGATTCTCGGGCAAATGTTCATCTGTGCCCCCGTGCTAATTGCAATGAGCCAAGCCGCATTCACTAGCGTTGATCGCAGAGCTTGGGAAACCTCACGCACCTTAGGTGCCTCTTGGTGCCGTGCAGTGTGGACAGTATGCCGAGAACTGCGCATGCCCTTACTGCTGGCGATTGTCGCAGCGTTTAGTCGCATTCTGACCGAAGTCGGCTGCTCTATGATGGTCGGCGGCAATATTTTAAACGTGACCCGTAATATTCCTACCGCAATCGCACTTGAAACCAGCAAAGGTGACTTCGCCCAAGCTATCGCCCTCGGGCTAGTGCTGCTAATCTTGGCCTTGATCCTCAACTTTGCCTTAGGTAGTTTACGCGGCAAAGCCATGCCAAGGAGCCATTAAGCAATGACTAAGGTCAAACTGATCGCCCGTGACGTAGAAATGTCCTTTGGCGCGCGCCTGTTATTCAAAGCCGACGTATTATCGCTCTGCCAAGGAGATGTGATTTATCTGCAAGGCGACAATGGCACAGGCAAATCAACCTTGATGAAAATTCTGGCGGGCTTAATGCCACCAACCAAAGGCCATATTGAGGCTGTCGGTTTTGCCAAAAATGCTTGGTGGCGACGCAATCCATTGTTAGGTAAGGCCGTTTATCTGCACCAACATCCTTATTTGTTCGACGGCACAGTAGAATATAATCTCACCTATGGGCTGAATTTCAGCTCAGAAACAAAAGCCAAGGCTAAACAGCGGATTACTCAAGCAATTGAGATGGCGCAGCTAGGGTCGCTGCTGCACGAAAGGGCCAGTAATCTCTCTGGTGGCGAAAGACAGCGCCTCGCGATTGCGCGCGCTTGGATCCTACAACCTAAACTATTAATGCTCGATGAACCCACCTCCAATATGGACAAGGATTCCCAAGAGCTAGTATTAAAAATGATCCAACAACTCAAACACGAAGGCACAGGAATGTTACTGAGTAGCCATCAGAATTGCGCGCTAACCGCCATCTGCGAACAACAGTGGCACATAGAAGGTGAGCGCGTGATGACCTCTTATCAACAGCCTGAATCTTTGCCAGCACAGGAGCCTTTGTATGTCATCGCAAATTGATGCAGTTATTCTCGCCGGTGGTATGGCCCGTCGCATGGGTGGCGACGATAAAGGTCTTGTCGAATTAAACGGCGAAGCCATGATTAAGCACACAATAGATAGAATAAAACCTCAGGTTAAGGAGATCCTGATCAACGCAAATCGTAACCAAACACGTTATGCTGAGTTCGGTTTTAAGGTGATAAGTGACGAGCATAGTGGTTTCCTCGGACCTTTAGCGGGTATGATCACCGCTATGGGCCAAACAGATGCAGACTACTTATTGGTAGTGCCCTGCGACTGCCCACTCCTGCCACTTGACCTTGTTCCGCGTATGTTGGCAGCAATTGAAGCAGAAAAAGCCGAGATTGCTGTCGCCAGTGACGGTGAGTATGAACAACCCGTTGTTTTACTCTTAAAACCTAGCTTACGTGACTCGATGAAAGCGTTTCTTGAGGCGGGTGAGCGTAAAGTGGACTTTTGGTATATCAAACATCACTTCGTCGTAGCGTCATTCGCCGACCAGCCCAATGCTTTTGTGAATGTGAATACGCCAGAACAAAAACAACGACTAGCGATAGAAATCACCCAATAGCTAAAAAGGCTCCAATAACCCAAATTAGAGGTGCAAATGAGTAACCCCTTCGTCAATCCGCTCGCTATTCCCGTTCTCGGATTTTGTGCCTACAGTGGCACGGGGAAAACCACCTTACTCAAGCAATTGATCCCCGAATTAAATCAACGTGGCCTGCGTTTAGCCGTAATCAAACATGCCCACCATAATTTCGACGTAGATATTCCCGGCAAAGACAGTTACGAAATGCGCAAGGCTGGCGCGCGACAAATGCTGGTCGCCTCCCATGTACGCTGGGCGCTGATGACAGAAGATGCGCGCGATGGCGATCCTGAGTTAGTCCATTTACTCAAGCAAATCGAAGCCGACAAAGTCGATATCGTCCTCGTCGAAGGCTTTAAAAAACTTGCCTTACCTAAGATTGAATTGCACCGCGCCGCCCACGGCAAACCTTTTATCTACACCCAAGATGAGAATATCCTCGCCATCGCCTGTTGCGATGACACTCAGTTGCCAAACGACGCACTCCCGAGTGAGCTGCGCCGACTCGATCTCAACAATATCAGCCAGATTGCCGATTTTGTGATGGAGTACACCCAAAACTGGGAAGCGCCACTCCAATACCCCATTTCGGCCGTGGATGCCTGCGCCATAGGCGACAACAAAAACCTTACCGTCAGCCAAGGTTTAGCGCAGATTTTATCCCATGTATCACCTGTGGCAGAGATTGAAGACATTGAGTTAGATGCCTTAGATAACCGCGTACTGGCCAGCGACAGCATTTCTCCCGTCAACGTGCCACAACAGACCAATTCGGCGATGGATGGCTACGCCTTTGTCTATCAAGACCCAATGCCTATCACCTTAAAATTGGTGGGAGAGGTTCTTGCCGGTCATCAATATTCGGCCACGCTTAAAGTCGGCGAAACCGTGCGTATCATGACGGGCGCAACAGTGCCAGCAGGTGCTGATACAGTGCAGCCCCGAGAGCTTGCCAAGGAAGTCGATGGCATTGTTAGCTTTGAAGGCCGCATTCTTTCTGGCCAACACGTTCGCCTCGCAGGAGAAGATATTGCTCAAGGCCAAGTCGCACTCGCAAAAGCCACTCGCCTAAGCGCCGCCGAACAAGGTTTACTGGCCTCACTTGGACTCAATCACCTGAGTGTATATCGCCGCCCAACTGTTGCAGTATTCTCTACCGGCGATGAAGTGAGCCAGCCCGGTGAAGTACTCAAAGCTAACTGCATTTATGACTCAAACCGCTTTACCATCAAAGCGATGGCAAAACGTCTCGGTTGTGATGTTATCGATTTAGGCATTATCGAAGATTCTGAAGCCGCCCTTGAAGCAACTCTCGCTAAAGCCGCCAACCTTGCTGATGTCGTCATTAGCTCGGGTGGCGTGTCTGTCGGCGATGCGGACTACATTAAAACCGTGCTTGCACGCCTCGGCAAAATTGATTTCTGGCGGATTAGCATGCGTCCGGGTCGGCCACTCGCCTTTGGTAAAGTGAATGACAGCTTATTCTTCGGGCTACCTGGCAACCCAGTCGCAGTCATGGTGTCTTTCCTGCAATTTGTGCAGCCCGCTTTACGAAAATTAGCAGGTGAAGTAAATTGGCAAGCGCAGCTATTCCCTGCAATAAGTGATGAAACTCTACGAAGCCGTCAAGGCCGCACCGAATTTATTCGCGGGATTTATCAGCTTGGTAAAGATGGACGTCTGCACGTGAGTAGCACGGGCAACCAAGGTTCTGGGATGTTAAGTTCAATGGTTAAAGGGAATTGCCTCATCATCATAGGGGATGATGCAGAAGCCGTGAATGCAGGTGAAACTGTATTTATTCAACCCTTTGCGGATCTGCTTTAGGATCCAGTGAGTTTTTATGAGTCTAATTGTGGATTCCTTTGGCCGTAAGGTCGAATATTTACGGCTCTCGGTCACCGACCGCTGCGACTTTCGCTGTGTTTATTGCATGACGGAAGATCCCTGTTTTCTGCCAAAGGACCACGTACTCCACCTCGAAGAATTAGCTTGGATTGCCCAAGCCTTTACCGAGCTTGGTGTGACTAAAATTCGCCTGACCGGCGGTGAGCCCTTAGTTCGCACCGATTGCGACCAGCTAGTGGGTCTGCTTGGTAAACTGCCTGGGCTGACGGATTTATCCATGACCACTAATGGTTCAAGGCTGACAAAATTCGCTAAACCCATGTTTGATGCAGGATTAAAGCGCCTCAATATCAGCCTAGATACCTTAAACCCCACACTGTTTACTCAGCTAACGCGTAACGGCAAATTAGACAGAGTCATCGATGGTATTGATGCGGCTATTGCGGCGGGATTTGAACGTATCAAGATTAATGCGGTGATTTTAAAACAGCAGAACGATAATGAAGTTATTGATTTAGTTGACTTCTGTCGTGGCCGTAACTTAGACATCGCCTTTATCGAAGAAATGCCGCTTGGCGAAATGGATGAGCGGAAACGCGCCCGTCATTGCAGTAGCGATGAAGTAAAAGCCATCATTAATAGTCACTATCCGCTACAGCTTTCCAACAAACGTACCGGCGGCCCAGCACGTTATTACACTATGGCCGGCAGCCCAATCCATATCGGCTTTATCTCGCCCCACAGCCACAACTTCTGCCACGAATGTAATCGCGTGCGCGTCACAGTCGAAGGCCAATTATTGCTGTGTTTAGGCAATGAACATGCCGTTGATCTCAAAAGCATAGTCCGGGAATTTCCGGCTGATATTGAAAGATTAAAAGTCGCTATTCTCGCGGGAATTAATCTCAAACCTAAGCAGCACGACTTTGGCAATAATCAGGTACAAATCCTACGCTTTATGAACGCCACAGGCGGTTAAGCATCACCACTCCATCGCTTAAGGGCTAGCATCTCAATTTGGCCGTGATAAACTCGAAGCCTCACCCCATACTTAGCGTCACACATTTCTATGGCATTAACTCGTAAGCAATGGAATAACATCATCATAATCGCCTGCGCCTTTATGGTCGCCGTGCTGACGTTTATGGATAACAAAACCAATAATGTTCCGAGTGATGCTCAGCGACTGTTTGACGATAACGCACCGCTTTCACAGCTGCAACTCGACGGGTTATGGCTGCACAAGCAAGCATCACAATGGGAGTGCGACACTACAGTCCTCAACTGTGATGAATGGGCAAAGGCGTGGCAAACCATACGGGTATCCCCCTTAACCGCCGCGCCAGAAACCACGGATAATCCGCAAGAATTAGTCATCCAGATTGCAGATATCCGCGATGCTCAACTGTGGATCTATTTTCCCAATGAAGGCGCCTTAAAGTCTCCGGCAGGTAATTGGTATTTAGTGCCTCCGAGTTTACGAGCTAAACTGCAACCGATCCTCGATGCGAAACCCGCAGCTTAATGCCGCCCCATTTTACTTAAGATAAGAAAGAATCCATGCCGGAATTACCAGAAGTTGAAGTCACCCGTCAGGGTATTGCACCCTTCCTTGTCGAGCAAACCGTAGTTGATCTTGTGATCCGCAATGGCTCGTTGCGCTGGCCAGTGCCTGACATAGCCAAACAGATTATCGGCCAAGTTATACGCCAAGTGCGACGCCGTGCTAAGTATCTATTAATCGACACTGACGCGGGCACTAGCATAGTGCATTTAGGCATGTCGGGAAGTTTACGGATTTTGCCCCACGATACCCCAGTGGAAAAGCATGACCATATCGACTTAGTGCTCGCCAACGGCCGCATTTTACGTTTTAACGATCCAAGACGATTCGGTGCTTGGCTATGGTGTGAACTCCCAGAAGAAGCGCATCCATTACTCGCCAAACTGGGGCCAGAGCCACTGACCCATGCCTTTAATGTCGCACAATTAGCGGCAGCTTTAGCGGGCAAGAAAAAGGCCATCAAACTCTGCCTGATGGATAATCATATAGTGGTGGGAGTGGGTAATATTTACGCCAATGAAGCCCTGTTTGCCGCAGGCATTCATCCAGAGGCCGAAGCAGGTAAAATCGATATCGAGCGTTTGACCGTTTTAGTTGCCGAAGTGAAGCAAATCTTAGCCCACGCCATTAAACAAGGCGGCACTACGCTGAAAGACTTCACCAATGCCGATGGCAAGCCGGGCTACTTCGCCCAAAAACTGCATGTCTATGGTCGCGGCGGTGAAACCTGCACAAGCTGCGGTAACCTACTGAGTGAGATCCGTTTAGGCCAGCGCACCACAGTATTTTGTGGCATTTGCCAAACACGCTAACATTGCGTTATTTATAAGCCAAAATGCCAAGCAAGTGCTTGGCATTTTTCGTTATTTAATCAATTATATCTGTCAAAAACGATACTCAAAACTGCTAAATAGCGTGGCATTGGTATCATTTTCTTGAACTTCAAACTCCGATCTCGATACTGTTCCACCTAAGCTCCACATGCCTTTCCACACAGGCATACGGTAAGAAAGCTCCAGCATCAATAAATCTTCTTTTGGCGGTTGTGGCGCCCAAGTGTTTGCCACATTGGAGCCATCTTTATTCAGCTTCGCATAACGCAGCAACGAGGTAAAACCACGGCTGTTATTAAACTGGCCAACTAATCCAACCACAAACACTTGTGCATCACTATCATAGGTAGAACCCAAAGCACGACCATAGTAGCGAGCACCACTCAGATAGACAGGATCCTCATAGAAACAATTGGCACTATCACCATCGCATTTTACATAGGTGTCCGAATATTCCATGAACAACTTAAACTGCTTACCCGATGTGCCCAAATGGGTATCAATACCCCAAAGTGAGCCGCAGTCACTACCATTTTCACAACTATGTTCGAGATATAATCCAACGGGGATATCCTGCAAAGTATCGGCATAACGCATATCAATACTTTGAGTTCTATGGCCTGTATCGCGGCGCTCATTCGGCGCACAATCATTTGTACCATCGATACAAACAGCATTACTCGCAACCGAATCCCACCAAGAGTCAAAGTTACAATCTTGACCCTCACCACAAAATAAAGTCGACCAAGACAATCCCACTTCTAACTGTTTAATCGGTCTTGCACTTAAGCGCATATCCCACTCAGCCGTCTTAGGCACAGCACGATCCACTTCAGTTAAGCTAAATCCAGTTTTAAAGGTCCAAGGGCCAATCCAAGATAACCAAGGTGTTTCAAAAGCCGCGGCATTGTTACGGCTCAAGGTTAACGATGACATAGGGCGGGCGTTATTAGAACGATGTATAGCCGAGTCAAACCCCGGTCCCCACCACTGCTCAACCGCGCCTAAGGTTGCGATCCAATTGCCAAAAATGATGGCAAAATAAGACTCATCAAGGCGGAAATTTTTATTATCTTGCGGATCATAGGTTTCTGCCACTGTCGCCTTATAAGCAACACGCGATCCTAAATACTCGTAGGAGCCCAGCACTTCACCTTTCTCGCGATAGTCAGAACCATAATGTTGAAAGCGAGCAGGATCAGATGCTGCCGATACTTTTACCCGTGCATTACCACGATTATCGACAGCATTTTGATAATAAAAATTAACCCGTGCAAAGGCTTGTACTAAAGAGGGAGAAAGCAGCTCAGGCTCAATTTTCGCTAAATCACCACCAATGCCTGACCACATCAATGGATAAGTATTCACTGGCACAGTGATCACACCCGCATCAGCAAGTGCTTGAATGTCAGCTCTAAGATAAATATCAGAGGCATCGACCCAAGGTGCAGCAGCAAGCATTGAAGAAAAAAACAGGCCAGAGGCAATGCTAGTAGCAAGGATCGTGGGGGAAAAAAAAGCCTTCATAACATCCTTTTAAGTATCATCACAAGGCAACAATGCCTCAAAGTTAACACAAAACTCCTACGTAAAAACTATCTAGTTCGCAGGTAAAATCTAAGGTTTAACCAACTTAAGCTTTGCCGCCAATGCAGCAGTTACTTCAGGGTGAACAAACTGGCTCACATCGCCACCATGCAAAGCGACTTCCTTTACTAAGGTTGAAGAGATAAATGAGTTTTCCTCGGCAGGCGTTAAAAACACGCTTTCCAGATCAGGGCTCAATCTGCGATTCATATTTGCTAATTGGAATTCATATTCAAAGTCGGATACCGCGCGTAACCCACGCACAAGTACACTGGCCTTTTGCTCCTTGGCAAAATCCACTAGCAACCCCGAAAACCCCACCACCTCGACATTATCCAAATGAGCAGTCACCCGATTGACCAATTCAACTCGCTCTTCAAGGGTGAATCTAGGCTGCTTGGAAGGATTAGCCGCAATGCCAATCACCACATGTTTAAACAGTTTAGCCGCACGCTCAATCAAGTCGGCATGACCATTGGTGATAGGATCAAAAGTTCCCGGATAAATAGCTCTTGTATGCACTTTGCTGACTCAACTCACATGGATGCCAAAAATCATTGCTCGCCAGTCTACTCGTTTTAGCAAAGCGAGTGAATAATCGCAGCAAAAACGACTTTAAATACCGATAAAAAACTTAAAAATAAGCAAGAACGCTATTGATTAAGCCCATGTAAAGGCACGAACAGGTATAATGTTGCACGAAATTAAAACCGACCACATACAATGTTGCTCCCCTATTTAACGATATACACTGAGCAGTGTTAGGTTTAAAAACGACGTTTGAAGACACGCAGAAGAGCATATATGAAGAAAATCGCGATTTTTTGCCATAACTTTTTCTCCAACGGCACAGTGAAAGTCGCTTTGTCGCAGGCAGAAGTGTTACAGGAAGCAGGACAAGATGTGCATTTGTTTGTGTTTCACAGGGAAGGCGATTTTATACCTCCGCAAAATGTGACCATTCATTATCTGTTTGAAGCGGGTCAAAAACCTTTGCTACAGGAGCAGATACAACAACTCAAAGCTAAAGTGAGCGCCGCCGAAAAAACGGGCAAGTTTTCACTCTTTCTCAGTAATTCAACTGACTGCGATGTTGTTGTTTCCGGCTGTCATTTCGATCCTTGCTACTACTTCTGTCATTGTGCGTTAAAACAAGAGTTATTGATGGAGTTAAAACGCGGTCCAGTACACTTCTGGCGCAGATGGAAAAAAGCCAAGGCCCTGATCGGCAAAAAAATCATCACAGTCTCAAATGGTATTGCCGACGAACTCAGAGCCACGTCTTGGTTAAAACCCCAGAGCGTGCAAACCATCTACAACCCTTTTCGCTTAGAAGAAATAAAAATTAAGACTCAAGAAGTCATCGCCGAAATTCCCAATGAGCCTTATATGATCCATGTGGGTAGAGTCACTCGTCAAAAGCGCCATGACATTCTCTTCAAAGCATTGAGGGATATGCCGACAGCACCTAAACTCGTGCTTCTCTGTAATCGACCAAATAAAGCGCGTAAATTAGCCAAAAAATACGGTGTTGAGCACCGAATTATCACACCCGGGTTTCAACATAATCCCTATGCTTGGATTGCCAACGCAGAATTAATGCTACTGAGCTCAGATTTTGAAGGCTTACCAACGGTAGTCATTGAGTCATTGGCCTGTGGCACCCCCGTCGTAAGCACTGACTGCCCTCACGGCCCGAATGAAATCCTTACCGGACATTTAGCTAATTATTTGGTTCCCGTTCGCCAACCTGCATTGTTGGCACAAAAGGCTCTGGAATGTCTGGCATCGCCTCCATCGCTTGAAGACCTTGCTATTCTTAAAGCCGTAGATAGTCAAAATATTGCAAAGCAATATTTGAACTTAGCCGAATAAATATCTTTAATACGGTAAAAAGTAGAAACTCTATTGAATATAAGTAGAGTTTCTACTTAACCTCCAACACCCGTTACACTCTGATACAGTATGAAAGCTCGTTTTAATTGGATTAAAAAAACAAGACGTTAACAAATGCATCAAACAAAGAGTAATAACACACAGAAATACAATACATTTAGCCTGTATAATTACTATTATTGAACATCGATAAAACAGTTTATTATAAGGTTAACCATTCTGTATTTATGAATAAATAAATTCATTGATAGTCTATTTGAAAAATATCAAAATACTTCCCATCAAATAATTCTGCCTAAGTAGAATTAGCAATAAATGATTTTTTGGGGTAGTAATGAGTAAGCTTAAAGTGGCTTTATTAGTTGATGAGTACTTTGGTGGTACAGGCACAGTGTATGGTGGATACGGTTTTCTAGCACGCCACTTAATCGCCAAACACTTACCCAACGAAAATATTGAAGTAGAAGTGCTGATAAAAAAAGACTGCAGCAAGCAAAGATTAATACCTCGTCGCTATATGATCGATGGCATTAAAGTTTATCGCTTAGCTGCTAAGTTTATGGATTTCCTTAATATTAGGTTTCTGAAAAAGAAGAATTACGATATATTTCTGTCAATAGAAATGACAACCCACTCATATCGTATTCTAAAAACTATCCCCAATATTGATAAAAAACTCCTATTTTGGGTTCAAGATCCAAGACCTGATTATGAATGGGATGAAATAAATACCGTAAAACTTTTCCCTGAGAAAAGTTATTGGGACAGTAATATTTATCAGTTTGTTCATGACCTTTGGGCGGCAGGGAAAGTCTCATTTATTTCTCAGGCACGCTTTTTAGATCGTAAAGCCAGGGACCTCTACAATCTCGACAACAAGACAGAAATCAAATATTTACCCAATCCTATCGAGATCGATCATAATTTCGATGTAGAAGCACACCCGAAGAAAAATCACATTATCTTTCTGGGACGAATTGAGTCAGTCAAACGTGGTTGGTTATTTTGCGAGATAGCTAAACTGATGCCTGAATATGAATTTTTCATGCTAGGTCAGTCATTTAGGCAGTCAAAGAAAAATCAGTCCATCATGAATGACTACCTAAATATTCCCAACCTACATTTTGTAGGGCATGTAGAAGGCGATCGAAAAAACCAGCTAATCAAAGATGCTAAAATTTTAGTCAACACTTCAATTCACGAAGCTCTACCTATTTCTTTCTTAGAAGCGTTATCTTATGGCACCCTTCTCGTCAGTTGCCGTGACCCCGACGAGCTGACGAGTCAATTTGGCGTATTTACAGGTACAGTGCTCGGAGATGGTTTTGATAAAGTCGATTTATTTGTCGATGGTATACGCCATCTGATGGAAAACGAACAACTAAGACAAGAACTCGCGGTTAAGGCAGTTGACTACATCAAAGCCAACCACAGTATTGAAGATTTCCAGAAAAATATGCAAGAAATCATCTTTAAACTGGTTGAAGAAACGAAAATGCAAGGCTAACAAAATGGGCCGATATTGAAATATCGGCCCATAAGTAACGACAACTAGCTAAAACAACTTCCAATAACCTAGCTTGCGCCGCATCTTAAAATGGCGCAATAGGTTCAATGGTTTAGGTTTTAGCCAATCAGTGCCTTTATCAATCAAAGCATCTGTTGCGGCTAAAACTCGCTGGCTAGATTGACCATCGCCCGTAGGGTGAATTTGATTGCAATAATCATGGATGTGCGCCATCAAATCATCAGGACGACTCAGTGCTCGCGTTAATGCAGATTCAATATCCTCAACCCGACTGATATCGATTAAATGATCTTTCGGTGACTGATTTTTAAAGGTCACCACTGGTTTTCGCTGCATTAAAAACATCAACAGAATCGATGAAGTGTCACACAACATCACATCCCCCGCCTGCAGCAAAGGGATCACATTATCAGTTTCAACAAACTGTAAATTCTCGTTTTCTAAAGCCTTGTACTGCTCAACAATCTTAGGATTCATCTTTGGATGAAATTGCACTAACCAGCGCCATTGGCTCTTTTGCGACAGGGCTTTAATCTGCTCAAATACTACAGGTGCGCAGGTCAAACTTGGGGAAAATGTTGAGCAAAAGAGTACTACTGGCCTTGTGTCATCAGCTTTGATATAGGGATTATCTTTATTCTCAAGAAATAGGGGGTCGAGCGCAGGCCATCCCGTTTCAACTACAGTAAAAGTACCAAACTTTTTCTCTAGTTTCAGAAAAGGCAGAGTCGTCGCAGGGCCTTGGGTACAATACAAATCAAAACAATCTCTGATTTCGAAGTGATCTTCTCGGCCCTTATGGTTCATTTTACCCGCATTAAATCCATGGAATACGCCCACTTTAACCCCAGGAATAAAATGAGGGACAACGTTCCCAGGCACGAATACCGCATCTGGTTTCCACGCTTTCACAGCATCGATGCTCTGCAAGCGCAGTTCATCGGTTTTTAAAAACTTAGGATCGACCTCATTTCCCTCTAAGAACCAGCTAACCTCATCACCTCTTTCCAAAATGACTTGTTGAAGTGGCCTTAACATCGCATAGGAATAGTTTTGCGCTATGTAAAATAAATAACGTCTTTTGGCTTGTTTGGCTTCTTCCACAAGCATGCTCCTAAAACACAAACGAATAAATTATTTTGCCAACGCTAAATATTGTTCGGCAATTAAGGTCGCATCGACTTTGGCCAAAATCTCAACCTGCTCGAGGGATGGCGGCAAGCTAACAACCTCGTCTATCATTTTAGCTAACGCTTTGGGATCACGACGCGGCACGAGATAAGGCACTAAATTTCCGGTTAAAATCTCACTGGGTCCATGTGGGCAATCAGTGCTCACAACAGGAGTCCCACAAGCTAAAGATTCAATCAAGACTGTCGGTAAACCTTCAAAATCAGAGCTGAGCACTAATGCCTTAGCCTGCTTAATCCATGGAAAAGGATTACTTTGAAAACCGGGAATAATTAATCGCTTTTCAATACCAAACTTTTTCGCTGCTTTTATCGCTTTTTTGTGGTTATGACACAAGAGAACGACAGGAAGTTGATTTTGCGTGAGCTTGAGGGCTTCAAACAACACATCATGGCGCTTTTGCTTAGCAAAGCGACCGACGTGAATAAGATAATCTCCCTGAGGGATTTGTGGATTATCTTGCTGTGATTGAAATGTGATTTCGTTAAATTCAAATGGATTATAGATAGTTTGCATAGATGCTGGATGCAAACGACCTTTATCTTTAATCTCCTTTGCTATGCCATTTGAGACGGTAATCAAATGCTGGCCATTGAGCGCTTTTTTGGATTTTAGCTTCTTGAAATAAGCAAACGGTCCCAGTTTAAATTGGCGGCTCAACTCTTCTTCTACAGAGGAATGGACTATGACATAAAGCGGTGAAACACCGGTTTTGGTCATCATTAAATTGGTTTTATCTAAATTTGATAAAAACAAATCAAACTTGCCCACTTGAGATTCAATTTCCGCGATTTTTGCGCTGAGTTTGTTAACCGAAGCATTCAATCGCCCAAAATGGTCGAAATCTTTATCCTTAGGGGCAAAACATTGATGAATGGGTAAGTCATCTGGGATTTCATAATAGCGATTATCTTCCATGACTAAAAAATGCGGCTCATGCCCTAAGCGAATAAATTGCTTGGCTAAGGTAATCATGACCTTTTCGGCTCCGCCACCCGCTAAACTGTCAATGGCAATGGCTATCCGCATGATTTATCTCCTAAACGATATTCTGAATACAAACCGCTAACGCAGCGATACATCAAGAGTGCTGAACAAGAATGCTGATACTAACAAGCCTTAACTGAGTGTCTGCTGAACCACCAGCTCAAACTTCTCAATCACGGCTTCAACACTGATCAAAGCCATCAAATGCTCGCCTTTGGCGCGAGTGCCCCACTTAACTTCGCCGCTATGTTGGGATGCTATTGCCTCATCATAGGCGCTCGCCACATATTGCTGCGATAGGTAAGGACCTGTGCGCCCAGGATTAGAATGGGCATATAAACCAATGACAGGAGTACCTTGGGTAACCGCCATATGCGCAGGGCCCGTATCTGGTGCTAACACTAAGCTTGCGCGTTTTAGCAGCGCCAATAATTGAGTCAGACTGGTTTTGCCCACTAAATTATCGATTTTAGAAGGACACGCCTGCAAAATTTGCTCGGCTAAATCCTTCTCAAGCTGAGTTGGGCCACCGCAAAGCATGACTCTAAATCCTTTCGCAATCGCATGGCTCGCAACGGCGGCATAACGCTCTGGTAACCAGTTACGTTCTGCCTTACTGGCTGCAGCGCAAATGATAAAGACTTTTTCATTGTCTTTAATCTGCGTCTGGGCAAATTCAGTATCCGCAATTGGCACAGGAATATGCCATTGAGGAGTGAGATCGTTAACGCCAATCGCCTTAGCGAATCCCATAAATCCTTCGAGCACATGGGGCTTGGCCAAGGGCTCCACCCTATGATTTGTCACTAGCCACTGACCTTCTTTAGCGCGGGCACGATCAAAGCCTATGCGCACCTTTGCCGAAATGGCTAATGAAGCCAAGGTAGCACGTAGCGCAACCTGCATATGCAGCAGCACGTCAAAACGTCGGCCTTTTAAGGCCTTACGCAAATTAAAATAGCTGCGCCATCCTTGAGATTTATCGAAAATAACAAACTCAATGCCGGGTAAATGTTTCAATAATTGATATTCGAGTTTACCGATCACCCATGTGATTTTGAGCTCGGAGTATTGCCGCTGAATCGCCTGCACCATTGCCACGGCATGACAGACGTCACCGATAGCGGATAAGCGAAGCAAACAAAGAGAATTCATGGTATTGGGATTTAAACTCATTGGGATTGAAGCTAAAAGCTCTTAAGGTTATTTGGCGCAAGCTAAGGATCTTAATGTAGAATGGCCCTAGGTGCCACGCTTAAGTCAACAAATCTCCGATGAATGCTCAGATACAGCTCATAAAAACCGCCCAAGGTTACATGGCAGTTTGCCAAGATACGCCAACAGATATCGATCCCGCGTGGTTCTCGGTGGATTTTTGGCGGGCTAAAAATGCTGTCGTCGGTTCATCCAAAGGCCGCTACACCACTTGGTTTGTGGCATTTGAGCACAGTCATTGGGTGTTACGTCATTATTGGCGTGGCGGCTTAATGGAGAAATTCAGCAAAGACGCTTACGTTTATACTGGCCTCGAAAATACCCGCGCCATGGGCGAGTTACGCTTATTAAACATTTTGTATCACGAGGATTTTGCCGTACCTAAGCCGATTGCCGCCAACATAGTACGCGATGGATTATTTTACCGCGCCGATATCATTATCGAACGGGTCGAAGGCGCCGAAGATTTAGTCGCTAAACTCGGCAAAGAGGTCATGAGCACTGAGCAATGGCAAGCATTAGGGGCTTGCATCGCCCATTTCCACCAGCGTGGTGTGTACCACGCCGACCTCAATGCCAAAAATATTCTGTTCCAGCCCGCACAAACTGAACCCTTAACGCCAGAGCGGTTTTATCTTATCGATTTCGACCGCGGCGAGTTAAAAACACCGAGCCCGCAATGGCAGCAATCGAATCTAGACAGACTTTTACGTTCCTTTAATAAAGAACAAGGCAAACTGCCAAGTCTTGCCTTCACCGCCGATAACTGGTCATCACTGATGATGGGCTACCAAGCGGCGATGCAAAGCGCCTGATCCACCTAACAAATTATCCCGTTGAATTAAGCATTTATGAGGGGTTGCGCTAAAGCAAATTGTCGTTGTAAGGCACCACGATTAGCCTCAACCACAGCCAATCCCGCGTTCACCGCCTGCAGGCGTAACTCAGGTTTAGCAAAATACTCAATCAAGTTAGCGGCAAGTTCATCCGCCGAAGCGACAACCCTTAACCCACCAGCATCCGCCAACATCTGCGTAATTTGGGCAAAGTCCCAATGGTTCGGCCCCACCATAACAGGTACGCCCATAGCAACAGGCTCCAAGGGATTATGGCCACCATTATTGATCAGCGTGCCACCGACAAAGGCTTGGTCCGCCGCGCCATAAAAGGTCAGAAGTTCACCCATGGTATCGCCGACCAGCACTTGAGTCGTGGCCGTCACAGGAAGATTACTGCTGCGACGAATTAATTCAAAACCTTGACTGGCAACAACCTCAGCAACGGCAGAAAACTGCTCAGGATGACGCGGTGCAATAATCAGCAAGGCATCGGGCCACTGAGCTAATAATTGCCTATGGGCGATGAGCATGGCGTCAAATTCTCCAGGATGCACACTACCTGCGACCCAAATCGGCGAGGTTTCACGCCCCCAAATCTGACGCAACAGCTTGGCATTGGCTAAACGCTCAGGCGTAATACTGAGATCAAACTTCAAGCTACCGCATACTGTCACTCTGTCCGGCGATACACCTAACTCGATAAAACGCTGCGCTTCTACTTGAGTCTGCACCGCAATAACATCGAGTCGTTGCAACATAGGTCGACTGAGTTTAGGGCGCTTAGCATATTGCGCCGCCGACTTGGCCGACAGGCGGGCATTCGCTAACATCAAGCGCACACCGCGTTTGGCAGCAACAGCAACTAAGTTAGGCCACAGCTCAGTTTCCATAATCACACACCACTTAGGCGAGACTTGGCACAAGAAACGCCTCACACACCAAGGTAAGTCAAAGGGCAAATAACAATGCTGCACTGAGTCACCAAAGGCTTTGCGCACTTCTGCAGACCCTGTTGGGCTGGTTGTGGTAACCGTAATGCTTAGCTCAGGGTGTGATTGCATAATCAAACGGATCAATGGGATTGCCGCGAGCGTTTCGCCCATAGACACAGAATGGACCAGTACATCCGTCGATTTAAGTCGGGTTAATCCAAAACGTTCCCCCCAACGACCGCGGTAATCAGGGCTTTTAATAGCACGAAATGCTAAATAGACGATTAGCAAAGGGGATAATAAATATAAGATCGTGGAATAGAGAAAACGATTCATTAAAAACGTGCTTATGAGTTTTGCCTGATGAATAGCGGCAATGTTAGCATATGCACCAAATTAGGGATAATTTACCAGCAGTATGGCGGTCGTTGGTTAACTCTATCTATGATGTGGCGTTCACTAGCAATTTGGATAACTTATGAAAACCCGCGACAAAATAATCTATGCCAGTCTTGAACTGTTCAACGAGCATGGCGAAAGAAACATCACCACCAATCACATTGCCGCTCACTTAAATATGAGTCCCGGGAATCTTTATTACCATTTTCGCAATAAAGAAGACATTATCCGCTGTATTTTCAGTCTATATGAGAATCATCTCGAATCGGGTTTCCAACCCTATGAGGATAAGCAAGTGGATGTAGAACTGTTAATCGGCTACTTCGATGCTATGTTCTATACCTTGTGGCAATTCCGTTTTATGTACGCCAATCTTGCGGATATTCTCGCCCGCGATGAAGAACTAAAAAAACGCTATTTGCACGCACAGCAGCAAGTCTTAACGCGTTCAAGCCATGTGCTGCATAAACTCACACAAGATGGATTTCTGTGTGTCGATGCTGACAAAATCACGCCACTGGCGGATACCATTAAGATGATCGTCAGCTTTTGGATTGGTTATCAACTCACGCAATCCAGCACGTCCACCATTACTAAAGCGACACTTTATGAAGGCGTTTTAAGGGTGCTGATGATTTTCAAAGCCTATGCAACCCCGACTTCCGTTGCGACTTTTACTCGCCTAGAGCAACATTACCACGCGCTAGCGAGTCAAGAATCTCTATAACGTCATCCCAAACACCTATGTTGGGAACTCGCATTCGGAACTAAACTCAAAGCAATTATAGTACTGAGTGCGAACCCGTTTTCGCTCTACAACGCTTAAAAGAATACTCAGTCAAACAGTGGCAAACTTATGTTGCACATTAGTTTTTATAATGTAAAAACCACTTTAGCCCTAAACTAGTTTATCTTGCGAACCTGCATGAAAAAAAGGCTGTAGGCCGATTAGGTTTAGAGTTAGAATGCCGCCACTCCCAAAATCAGAATAAAGTTAACTAAGGAGATATCAGGTGGCCTCTACCTCATTCTACGCACAGATTAATCAACAGCTTGCAGACATCAAAGCCGAAGGCTTATATAAAAGCGAGCGTGTTATTGCCTCACCGCAACAAACTGCCATTCAAGTTAATCACCAAGAAGTTGTTAACTTTTGCGCGAATAATTACCTAGGCCTAGCGAATCACCCAGAGCTAATCAAAGCCGCCCAACAGGGCTTAGACAGCCACGGCTTTGGTATGGCATCAGTACGTTTTATTTGCGGTACCCAAGACATACATAAAAAGCTAGAAGCTAGCCTGAGCGAATTCCTCGGCACTGAAGACACCATTCTGTACTCTTCATGTTTTGATGCGAACGCAGGTCTATTCGAAACCTTGTTAGATGCAGAAGACGCCATCATTTCTGATGCGTTAAACCATGCTTCTATCATCGACGGTGTACGTTTATGTAAAGCAAAGCGTTTCCGTTATGCCAACAACGATATGGCCGATTTAGAAACTCAGTTGATCGCCGCGAAAGAAGCGGGCGCCCGTAATATCTTGATCGCCACCGATGGCGTATTCTCGATGGACGGCGTGATTGCTAACCTGCAAGGCGTATGTGATTTAGCCGATAAATACAGCGCACTGGTGATGGTCGATGACTCTCACGCGGTAGGCTTTATTGGCGCAAACGGCCGTGGAACCCACGAATATTGCAATGTGATGGACAGAGTGGACATCATCACCGGCACCTTAGGCAAAGCCTTAGGCGGCGCATCGGGCGGTTTCACTTCGGGTAAAAAAGAAGTCATCGACTGGTTACGCCAGCGTTCACGTCCTTACCTGTTCTCTAACTCATTAGCGCCGTCAATCGTGACTGCATCTATCCATGTGTTAGAAATGCTCAAATCAGGCCAAGCCCTGCGCGAAGCCGTATGGGAAAACAGCCGTTATTTCCGTGAGCAAATGTCAGCAGCAGGCTTTACTTTGGGCGGCGCCGACCACGCGATTATCCCAGTGATGATTGGTGATGCGAAACTGGCGGGCGACTTTGCTAACCGCTTATTAGCAGAACATATTTATGTTATTGGCTTCTCGTTCCCAGTCGTTCCTAAGGGACAAGCCCGTATCCGTACGCAAATGTCAGCGGCACATACCCGTGAGCAACTCGACAAAGCGATCACCGCCTTTACCCGTATTGCCAAAGAAATGGGCATTATTTAGGACTTAAGACAATGAAAGCACTAAGCAAGTTAAAAGCCGAAAAAGGTATTTGGTTAGTCGATGCGCCTAAGCCAGTGATGGGCCACAACGATCTGCTGATCAAAATTAAAAAAACTGCGATTTGTGGCACCGACATGCACATCTACAACTGGGACGAATGGTCACAAAAAACCATTCCAGTCCCCATGGTTGTTGGTCATGAATATGTCGGCGAAGTGGTTGATATCGGCCAAGAAGTTCGTGGTTTTAAGATTGGAGACCGCGTGTCTGGCGAAGGTCATATTACCTGTGGCCACTGCCGTAACTGCCGCGCAGGCCGCACCCATTTATGCCGTAACACCTCTGGCGTGGGTGTCAATCGTGAAGGTTCATTTGCAGAATACTTAGTTATCCCCGCCTTTAACGCCTTTAAAATCCCTGATGATATCAGCGATGATTTAGCCTCAATCTTTGACCCGTTTGGTAACGCTGTGCACACAGCATTATCCTTCGATTTAGTCGGTGAAGACGTGTTGATCACAGGCGCAGGTCCCATCGGCATAATGGCGGCAGCAGTATGTCGTCACGTAGGTGCGCGCCATGTGGTGATCACCGACGTCAACGAATACCGCTTAGAACTGGCCCGTAAAATGGGCGCCACGCGCGCTGTGAACGTGTCAAAAGAAAACCTAAAAGACGTGATGAAAGAACTGGGCATGACCGAAGGTTTCGACGTTGGATTAGAAATGTCTGGCGTACCCTCAGCCTTCCACGCCATGTTAGATACCATGAACCACGGCGGCAAAGTCGCTATGCTCGGTATTCCAAGTGGTGAAATGGCCATCGACTGGAGCAAAGTGATCTTCAAAGGTTTGGTCATTAAAGGCATCTACGGCCGTGAAATGTTCGAAACTTGGTACAAGATGGCCAGTCTTATCCAATCAGGCTTAGATATTTCACCTATCATCACTCACCACTTCAAGATTGATGATTTCCAACAAGGTTTCGACGCTATGGGCTCGGGCCAATCGGGTAAAGTGATCCTCAGCTGGGATTAATCCACCAGAGCATTACCTAGATAGGGGCTGTACACTCGCAGCCCCTTGTTGCACACTTATCCCATCTTGATTTCCATCTCTTAGCTCTGTCAGGTTTTATTATGTCTTCCTTTAAACACTTAAGCGTTAATCAATTGCTGCAAATGACCGAAGCACAGCCAGTGCAAATCGTCGATATCCGCGATGGCAATAGCTTCACCAACGGCCATATTGCAGGTGCAACTAACCTGAATAACGAAAACCTAGCGCAATTTATTAGCCAAGCCGATATGGATAGCCCACTCGTGGTGGTTTGTTACCACGGCATGAGCAGCCAAAATGCGGCGCAATATTTATGCGAACAAGGTTTTGATGACGTTTACAGCCTAGACGGCGGCTATAGCGCCTGGCATGAGGCGAATGCATGATAGAAATTGGCAGACTCCCCAACAGCAGAGCCGCGCAGGCATTTGTCGATTACCTCAAAGGGGAAGACATTGACTGCCAAATTGAGCCGCTGGTTCAGGGTATTGCCATTCTGGTTATCCATGACAAAGATGTGGAGCAAGCACGCAAAGAGTTTGCCCACTTTATTGCTCACCCTTACGACAATAAATATCTGCAAGCCTCATGGGAACACGGCGATACCCAAACCAAACTCGATTATGGTGCCCCTTCGCTGCAGTTGTTCACCCAATTTATTACTGGCGCAGGCCCAGTCACGCTGATCGTATTTGCGGTTTGCGTACTCATTTTTGCGGCGATGAACTTAGGATTCGCCAACCAAACCTACGAAGCACTGTCCTATTTTGGGGCAGTACCTCATTCAGAGTTCAGCCAGTTCTGGCGTGTTTTTACACCGAGCCTGCTGCATTTTTCAGCCATGCACGTCATCTTTAATTTGCTCTGGTGGTGGTATTTAGGCGGTAAAATCGAAACCCGTATCGGTACTGCACCATTGCTCATTTTGCTGTTTGTCGCAGGAACTCTGCCAAACGTTATCCAATATTATGTCGGTGGACCTAACTTTGGCGGGCTGTCCGGCGTTGTGTATGCAGTGGTGGGTTACACTTGGATCATGGGTATACGTAAACCCGCAGCTGGAATAGATTTCCCACCATCATATATGGGCTTTATGATGATATGGTTGGCATTGGGATTCACAGATATTCTAGGGGTTTCGGTTGCTAATGGTGCCCACATTGGCGGCTTACTCATAGGTTTAGCCCAAGGTTTATTTGATAGCCGCAAATCCTCGAGCTCAATCTAATAACTCAATCTAATATTGTGAACCAAGATAAATCCTGAAATTTATCTTGGTTCAATGACTCGCTTCACTCCTCTACAAACCGCTCAAACTAACTCTGATCAGTCATTTCTAGTAGCTTAACGACTAGCTTCTCGATGCCTGAATGCGCCTCAGCAATATTACCAGCCAACATATAAGCGGGAGTGCTGACAATGCGATTCGCTTCATCCACGACTATCTCATGTACTGTCGCAACTTGATGCTCACCGCCCATCAAATTAAACGCTGCGACAGTATCGCTATCATTACCGATAGTGCCTTTTACACCCTGGGGATATAAACGCGGGATCATCATAGGAGCAATACAGATAAAACCAACGGGCTTTTTCGCCAGAATGAACTCATTGATAAAATCAGTCACCAGCGGTTCCACTTCACACTCACTGCCATTCGTCGCAAAGTTACACAGATTTTTCGCCGCACCAAAGCCACCGGGAATGATCAAGGCATCAAATTCGGCGATATCTAATTCTGTGGTCGCTTTGACTTCGCCACGGGCGATACGTGCCGACTCCACCAGCACGTTACGACTTGCAGCAGCATCGACCTCACCAGTGAGATGATCTACTACATGCATCTGTTTGATATCTGGTGCAAAACACTGGTAGTGAGCCCCTGATCGGGATAAGCATAAAAGCGTTAAAACCGATTCATGTATCTCAGTTCCATCGAAAACACCACATCCACTCAGTAACACTGCGACTTTTTTCATTAAAAATATCCTTCTTATGTCATTAAGTTTTAACAAACCATAAACAAACTAGTTGATCTGATTAAAAATCGTGCTAACTTAATTCGTCGAATCTGACGAGTGCCGAAAATTAAGCCAATCCTTAGATGTATTTTACGGAGTCAATAAAAAATCCACAAATTGGGAAGATTTTTTAAGAAACAGTATTGAACTCACACAAATCTTTTATAAACATAAAAAACAACAACTTAAAAAAATCGCACTAAGCCGTAATCATCGCCATTATTCTCAGTTGACTTTTTCACTCACAGACTTATCCACAGGCTGGGAGTCATTTTGCCATGGCTGAAATAGTGCTTCTGTGGCATGCTTAGCGCCATCTAAGTCATCGATAAACGAAAAATACCTATGCCAACCGTCGCTAAAAACCCACTTGTGCTTGTGGATGGATCTTCTTATTTGTATCGCGCCTATTATGCGCCTCCTCACCTGACAAACTCAAAGGGCGAAGCAACGGGTGCCGTTTATGGCGTAGTGAATATGTTGCGCAGCTTGTTGACCCGTTATCAACCAAGCCATATCGCAGTCGTGTTCGATGCCAAGGGAAAAACCTTCCGCAATGACATGTACAGCGAATACAAAGCACAGCGCCCACCTATGCCTGATGATCTACGTTCGCAAATCGAACCCTTGCATCGTATTATTCGCGCACTAGGCTTACCACTGATTTCAATTTCCGGCGTCGAAGCAGATGACGTGATCGGTACTATTGCCCGCCAAGCCAGCTTAGAAAACCGTGCCGTGCTTATCAGCACAGGCGATAAAGACATGGCCCAGTTAGTGGATGAGAACGTTACGCTCATCAACACCATGACAGACACCATAATGGGCCCAGAAGAAGTCGTCACTAAATTTGGTGTCGGTCCAGACCGTATCATAGATTTACTCGCGCTGATGGGCGACAAGGCTGACAATATTCCAGGCTTACCCGGCGTAGGTGAGAAAACGGCGCTCGCTATGCTCACGGGAGCCGGCAGTGTGAGTAACTTATTAGCGGAACCCGAAAAAGTCGCCGAGCTCGGCTTTAGAGGTTCTAAAACCATGGCGGCGAAAATCATTGAAAATGCCGACATACTCAAGCTTTCTTACGAACTCGCCACCATCAAAACCGATGTCGAACTTGAGCAAGATTGGCACGAACTCACTCTCATGCCAGCAGACAAAGATGAACTGATCAAATGCTACGGCGAGATGGAGTTTAAACGTTGGTTAGCTGAAGTCTTAGATAATAAAATGACGGCAAATACCTCAATTGATGCGGCATCCACAGAAACGCAAGAAGACTCATCTCCAGTCGAAGCGATTGAAACACAGTACGACTGCATTCTCACCGAAGCCGAATTAGACACTTGGATTGCTAAGCTTAAACAAGCCGACTTAATGGCAATCGATACTGAGACCACCAGCTTAGATTACATGGTGGCCGAATTAGTCGGGATCTCCTTCGCCGTTGAGACAGGAAAAGCCGCTTATCTTCCTTTGGCCCACGATTACGTTGGTGCACCGACTCAAATCGATAAAACTGTGGCGTTAGAAAAACTGCGTCCACTGCTTGAGGATCCAAAACTTAAGAAAGTCGGTCAAAATCTTAAGTACGACATCAGTATCTTAGCCAATGCAGGGATCAAACTACAGGGCGTCGCTTTCGACACTATGCTCGAATCCTATGTTTTCAACTCAGTAGCTTCGCGCCATGATATGGATGGTTTAGCACTCAAGTATTTAGGCCATAAAAATATCAGTTTTGAAGAAATTGCTGGCAAAGGTGCAAAACAGCTGACCTTCAACCAAATCCCGCTAGAGACGGCTGCACCTTATGCAGCAGAAGATGCTGACATCACACTGCGTTTACACCAACATTTATGGCCAAGACTCGAGAAAGAAGCTGAACTTGCCGCCATGTTTACCGAAGTCGAATTACCGCTAATCCAAGTGTTGTCGGACATTGAACGTCAAGGGGTATTAATCGACAGTATGTTACTCGGCCAACAGAGCGATGAACTGGCGCGTAAAATCGATACCTTAGAAGAAAAAGCCTACGACATTGCCGGTGAAAAATTCAATCTTGGTTCACCTAAGCAACTGCAAGTATTGTTTTATGAAAAGCTAGGTTATCCGATCACCAAAAAGACCCCAAAGGGCGCGCCATCGACCGCGGAAGAAGTGTTGGTCGAATTAGCATTAGATTTCCCACTGCCAAAGGTGATCCTCGAACATCGAAGCCTATCTAAGTTAAAGAGCACTTACACCGATAAGCTGCCACTGATGGTCAACGCCAAAACGGGTCGCGTACACACTAGCTATCATCAAGCTAATGCGGCAACAGGTCGCTTATCGTCAAGCGAACCTAACCTGCAAAATATTCCGATTCGCACCGAAGAAGGTCGCCGTATTCGCCAAGCCTTTATCGCCCCAGCAGGCCGTAAAATTTTGGCCGCCGACTACTCGCAAATCGAACTACGGATCATGGCCCATTTATCCCAAGATGCTGGCTTACTCAAAGCCTTCGCCGAGGGCAAAGACATTCATAGAGCCACTGCTGCAGAAGTATTTGGTACCGACTTTGATGAAGTCACCACAGAACAACGCCGCCGTGCCAAAGCGGTTAACTTCGGCTTAATTTATGGCATGTCAGCCTTTGGTTTGGCGCGTCAGCTTGATATCCCACGCCATGAAGCACAAACCTATATCGATACCTACTTTGCCCGTTATCCTGGCGTATTACGTTATATGGAAGAAACGCGGGCGGGTGCTGCTGACTTAGGTTATGTGTCGACTCTGTTTGGTCGTCGCCTCTACTTGCCCGAAATTCGTGATCGTAATGCGATGCGCCGCCAAGGTGCTGAACGTGCAGCGATTAACGCGCCAATGCAAGGTACGGCTGCCGACATCATCAAAAAGGCCATGATCAATATTGCCCAGTGGATCAAGACAGAAACCCAAGGCGAAATCACTATGATCATGCAGGTTCACGATGAATTAGTGTTTGAAGTCGATGCGGATAAAGCTGAAGCACTTAAAAAGACAATCTGCACCTTGATGGCGCAAGCAGCTAATCTCGATGTTGAACTGCTTGCCGAAGCAGGCATTGGTGATAACTGGGATGAAGCCCACTAATCTCAGTAATATCCAGAAGAACACTATCAATATGATTTAACTGAAAATAAAGCTAATCTGACTTCAATATTTTGAGCTCAGATTAGCTCTCTCCCGTCTTAATCGCCTCTAAGCACATCAATACTCAGTACCTTTTATCACCCATAACTAATTACAATGTCACAAAACAAATGAGAGCGTTAAGTTCGGCACAGCTTAGCCGGCAACATAATACATGACGAGCAGTCAAACAATCTTACCCATTGATCACTAGAGTTCATCGAAAAAACTGTCGCAATCATGGCTACTGACGGTTCCGCTTTGCTTCAATCACAAATTCACTTAAATAAGCTGTATATGTTCGAAAGTGTAATAACCGCTGTTCTCTCACGCGTACACCAAAATCTTAGGTCAGGATTAGAGTAAAAAATCAAATCTCAAATATTGATCACTTTTGTATATAAATTTCGAGTTTTCTCTTTAAATCAGCCAATTAACCATTTTCACTGAAATTTTAGGATCAATTTGAGATGCTTTTTCACTCACAACCTGAGATCAAGCGCACATAATTACCTCTTTTTTGAAAAAACTGTTTTCCATTTAAAGATAAATAGAGTAATATTCTCTGCGTAGGGTACAGAGGTTAAGATGTTCTATCTTTCAGACCTTTATTTCACTTATAGTGATGAGCCAAATTCTGGCGCCTCAGCAACTTGTTTGCTGAGGCTTTTTTTTGCTCTTTTTTCAGACTTTAGGTAAATTTTAGAGTATTTACTTTAATAAGGAGTGAATTGGCTGTATGCTAGTTTCATTGAGAACCATTGAAGCTAATTTGATGGTGCTTGAGTCTTGTTGAATTTAGCTTCTCCCCAAAAGAGCTAATATTTTTGGCCGATGATAATATCATCGGCTATTTTTTTGCCTGAAATTAACGAAGAACCGATGGGAATTGGACTGAACAAACGAGAAAAAATTGCAGTAAAAACAAAGAGGAGGTATACACAGTCAAATTCTACCATGTACACCAAAACAGGCGATATTATTCAGCGTTATTCGCTGCATCTAACTCATCAGTCAGCCACTGTGGATGACACCATTCATTAAGAATTGCCAACACTTTAGGCTTACCGGTTCCTTTGAGTGATGAGAAGGGTTCAACTTGCACCCAGTCGCCAAACTCACTTAGTGCGAGACGCACTTCATTTACGGTTTTCATCTTAGCACTTTGGGCTAATTTGTCTGATTTCGTTAGCAAAGCTAATACAGGAATTTCACTAGCAACTGCCCATTCAATCATCTGCATATCGAGATCTTTTAGTGGATGACGAATATCCATCAAGACAACCACGCCACTTAAACAAGCGCGTTTTTGCAAATATTCACCTAATGCTTGCTGCCATTTATTTTTCAACGCAAGTGGGACTTGCGCAAAGCCATAACCAGGCAAGTCAACTAAACGACGCTGAGCATCTAACTCAAATACGTTAATTAGTTGAGTACGGCCCGGTGTTTTACTGGTTCTTGCTAAACTTTTTTGCTCAGTTAATGCATTGAGTGCACTAGACTTTCCAGCATTAGAGCGGCCAGCAAATGCAATCTCAACTCCAACATCGCCGGGCAGATATTGATCCAAATGTGCAATGTCAGGTGCACTGATTAAAAACTTTGCCCTACGAAAATCTATACGAGATTCAGTCACTATTTACTCCGAAATTTTTCTACGCAATACCATAATTTATGAAGAATTACTTACTTTCCCACGTTTTCGTGTAAAATATTACTCCGATCACATTAATCATATTTTACCACGCTTGCGGGTCACCCTAGTAAGCTCAGGATAATAATTTAACCAGAAGTTGGAACGCCATGAAAAAGCTAGCTCTTGCGCTGTCTGTTGTAATTGCCGCCATATCTTCACCTGCGATTGCTGAAGGTAATGCTGAAGCGGGAAAAACGAAAATCATTGTCTGTTCGGCCTGTCACGGTATGGACGGTAACAGTATGATCGATATGTACCCCAAAATTGCGGGCCAACACGCCACTTACCTCCAAAAGCAACTACATGATTTCCGTAGCGCAGCACAAACTGGCGGTAAAGATGGTCGTATGGATCCTATCATGAGTGGCATGGCAATGCCTCTAAGCGATCAGGATATTCTCGACATTAGCGCATATTTTTCTAGCCAAGCAATCCAAGTGGCTGAAGCAAAAGATGTTCCTGAGTTAGGTGCTAAACTTTACAAGGGTGGTGATGTTTCTCGTGGCATTACCGCTTGTATGGCATGTCATGGCCCAGATGGTAAAGGCGCTGAGCTTGCAGGTTTTCCAACGCTGGCAGGCCAACACGCAAACTACATCAAGATCCAGCTGACGAAATTCCGTGAAGCGGGCCGCCATAATGACTTGAATGGCATGATGCAAGATGTGGCTAAAAAACTAAATGATAGCGATATCGACGCGCTATCAAAGTATCTTTCTAGCCTGAAGTAATCTTCGCGAGTGAAAAGAAGGGTGTATTGTCACCCTTTTTTTACACCCCAAAGTTGACGTGGACGTAAACTGCAAAGATTCGTGCTTGACATAGATCACAGATTTCGGTTTAATAAGCCCCGTACCGAGATAAACCCATCTGTTTGTACAAAAAGATTAATAATAACTTACAGGTTTCGGTATAATTAACGTTCAAGATATAAGAATAAAGATACTCAATAACAATAATATACTTAAGACCACTCTCTAATAATAACAAGAGTCGTGATTTCCACTTGAAATCCAGGTCAGCACAATTTTGTAAGGGATGGCCGATAACGCCAATTTGCTTCTAGCAAAACACCTTACACTCAGGGTAACTTGCCCCATCAGGACATAGTTTACATGATGTAAACTGTAGCAAAGGAAGCGATAAGCTTAGGATGCACTGGCTGGATGCTTGTTATCACAGGAAGGTACTTAAGTAACATGGATGGTTAACTCGACGTCAATGATGACGATGCTTTAAAAGATGTGTCGCGAGACCATCTACGGAAACTGTAGTCAGGATGGCGACAGAAAAAAATAAAGTGTCTGGAAGACCATTAACAAAAATAATGCAGGGAAAGCAGTAAAAAAAAGAAGGATACCGACCGGGAAAGTCGCATAGCAAGTATGGATACTTGGAATCAGGATAAGGTGCTAAAGCACCCTTTGTAAGGCGGCAGTTTAACTGCCGCCTTTTTTCTTTTGTAACACCCCATTAGTGTCTAAAATGTGCACTCAACCAATATAATTGGTACAATCAAAGCCTTAATAACCACTTCAGCAGACTCAATGCCCAGATGCCCTCTTTGTCATAACAGTCAGACACGACTCCTTCATCAAGATAAAAAGCGGAGTTTTTATGTTTGCAAGACATGTGAGTTAACCTTTGCGGATGCGAATAGCCATTTACCCCCCGCGGCAGAGAAGCAAAGATACGGTCGTTCCCGCATAGCGTCGAAGCAAAAACAGTTATCGCAATTTATTTTGCCGCTGTTAGCGCAATTAGAGCAGCAACAAGCGGGCAGTTTATTAGGATTGAATTTTGGTCGCATACTCGATGATGGGAGCCTGACGACCATAGAAAATGCGGGCCACAAGTTAAATCAATATGATCCCTTTTTTGCCCCTAATCATGACGTGTTAAAGCTAGAGTATGATTTTATCTGCTGTTATCGGGTGTTTGAGCATTTTCAAAACCCTATAAAAGAGTGGACTTTGCTCTCTCGGCTACTGCATTCTGGTGGTTGGTTAGCGATAAGCACACCATTACTAACTGAATTAGATGGTTTTGCTAAGTGGCATTATAAGAACAACCTCACCCATGTGAGCTTTTATCAGCGACAAACCTTCGAGTACCTCGCAAACAATAGCGATTTTGAACTATTATTTGCCGCAAAGGACCTCGTTTTGATGCAAAAAACATCATAATCTGGTATAACACTCGGCCTAATTTCGCACCTTGTAGACAAGCTCACCCTTAGTCTGCAAGGCCATACGTTGTAAATAATTGAGAAGACCATGTCTCGTAGCAAGAAAACACGCAAGGGCGGCGAGAACAGCCCTAAGTTACAGCCAAGAGTGAAGAAGCAAGATCGCGCTGTAGCGACTGGCAAACGTAAAGATTCTGGCAATAAATCAGGTAGTCGTCATAACGAAAGCTTAATTTTAGCGCAAGCGCCGCAACAGCAGGCCGCTAAGAAAAAAGACCCGCGTCATGGCAGTAAAAAGCCTGTGGCTTTAGCAATTCCTGCGGCAGTGGTAACAGATAAAGCCGCTCAGCCAAAAGTGAAACAAGCTAAGCTGACTGACGAGCAAAAACTGCTGAAACTGGAAGAAGATCCAAGACTAAATCAGCTGTTAGATATGCTGGAAGAAGGCCGTGATCTCAACGAGGTTGACCAAAAGTGGTTAGATCAACAGCTAAATAAGATTGAAGCTCTGATGGTTAAACTAGGCATTAGCGACGATATGGATGATGATGCACCTTCATCACCAGCTAAGTCTTTGTCTGACGATGAGTTGTTCGACAAGTTCGAATCAGGCGCTGACTTACTGAAAGATTATCAAGACAAGTTCTAAACCTCTCAGTGCTAAGGCATAGGGAACTCAGTTTTTAGCTGTGCTCCTTATGCCATTCATATAAGGAGTCTCTGTGTCTACGGCTACCATTATTCTCGGTTTTATCATCATAGTAGCGCTTAGTAGCTACGCCACCTTCTTAATCCTAAAACTCAAGCAGCAAAAAAAGCGTCAGCAGGCCGAACAAGCCGAGCGTGAAGTCACGGCGAACGCAAAACGCGCCCAAGTTTTAGATGATATCCGCTATATCGCCACCGCTATGATTGAAGACCGCTGTGAGATCTCTGAAGGCGTGGTCAGGATTGGGCGATTATTTGAAATCCTGTCATTAAGTGAGCGTGTGGCTCCCGATTACCCTTCATTATTCAAACACTTTGAGTTAATTAAAAATCATCCCATCATGGATGCTCGTCAAGCCTTGCCTAAGCAAGAAAGAATGAAGTTAGACTTGATCAGAATGAAGTCCGAAGCGGCATTAGAGCAAGGCATCAGTGATGATGCGAAAAAACTGTCGGATTACCAAGCCAAAGCGATGCATTAAACCAGCCCATTGCTATACCTCAAGACCACTTATATTGTGGTTTTGAGGTCATCTCGATAAAACCCGCACCAATCTTACCCTCCTTACTCCCGTGAGCCTGCGCACAAAACCGCCAAATATCGACAGACAAGCGTACTTTTTTGATAGATATTGCGTAACTTCTAAAAAGACAGACGTCATTTTTACAACCTAGATCAAGGTTATTTACTTAAGAACCTTGCATACTTCGCTTGTTGCTAATTTACCCACGGAGGACACGCCTTGAAGCAGCCCACTCAGATTAGCTGGGATCAGTCGATGATCGAAAAATATAACTACAGCGGTCCCCGTTATACCTCTTACCCAACGGCATTAGAGTTCGATGATACATTCACCGAACAAAATCTGCTGACGGCCATTGAAAATAGCAAAAGCGATAAACTGTCGCTGTATATTCATATCCCGTTCTGCGCCAAGCTTTGTTATTACTGCGGCTGTAATAAAGTCATCACCCGCCACCAACACAAAGCCGATCAGTACATTGAATATTTAAGCCAAGAAATTATCAAACGTGCGCCCCTGTTCAAACATTACAGTGTGACCCAAATGCATTGGGGCGGCGGTACACCCACGTTCTTAAATCCTGAGCAGATTCTTAAACTTACGTCATTGATTAAAGCTAACTTTAACTTTGCGGAAGAAGGCGAATACTCGATTGAAGTCGATCCTCGCGAGATTGAGCTGTCAATGCTCGACACGTTGAAAGAAGCGGGCTTTAACCGGATATCCATCGGTGTACAAGATTTCAATAAAGAAGTGCAAATTGCCGTTAATCGCGAACAAGATGAGCAATTTATCTTCGACTTAATGGCTAAAGCGAAAGCCATGGGTTTTGTGTCAACCAACATAGATTTAATCTATGGTTTGCCACACCAAACGCCAGAAACCTTTGCCGTCACTATGCAGCGCGTTTTAGATTTATCGCCTGACCGTCTGTCGGTATTTAACTATGCTCACTTACCTGCGCGCTTTGCCGCTCAACGTAAGATCAAAGACGAGCATTTACCTTCGCCAAAACAAAAACTCGAAATGCTACACCAAACTATCGAGACCTTAACTGGCGCTGGTTACCAATATATCGGCATGGACCACTTTGCTAAACCCGATGACGAGTTAGCCAAGTTGCAGCGCGAAGGCAGACTGCACCGCAACTTCCAAGGTTATACCACCCAAGAAGAATGCGATTTGTTAGGTCTTGGCGTATCGTCTATCAGTCAGATTGGTGACTGCTATGCGCAAAACCAGAAAGATATCCGCCCTTACTATGAGGCCATAGATAAAGAAGGCCATGCTTTGTGGAAAGGTTGCAGCCTAAACCGTGACGATGAAATCCGCCGCGTAGTGATTAAACAGCTGATTTGCCACTTCGAACTGGATATGGCGAAAATTGATGAGAAACTGGGGATTAACTTCGAAACCTATTTCGCTGAAGATCTTAAGTTAATGCAGACATTTATCGATGATAAGTTAGTTGAAATCGTCGACAGACAGATCACTATCAGCCCTACTGGCCGTTTATTGATCCGCAATATCTGTATGTGCTTCGATCTTTACTATCGTCAAAAAGCGCGTCAGCAACAGTTCTCACGCGTGATCTAAAACGCCTATCGCAGCACTCGTAAACGCTCATAAAAAAATCCGACTCTAGAGTCGGATTTTTTATTTATAGCTATTTTTATTAATGACTCAGAGCTTAGTTATGCCTTAGCGGCATACAGCGCTTTACGCTCACTATCGGATAAAAATGCCATTTCAACGCCGTTACGTTGCACCTGCGCTAACTCAGCATCGGTTAACTTGAGTTCAGATTTGGCGATACGATACTCATGCTTAATATCGATAGCGCTCACACCGGGATCATCGGTATTTAGGCTTATCAACACGCCTGCATCCATAAAGGTTCTGAATGGATGCTCAGCGTAAGAAGCCACAGTAGAAGTATGCAAGTTACTGGTTGGGCAAGATTCGATGCCAATACGGTGCTTAGCAAGATATTCCATCAGCTTAGGATCGTGAATCGCGTTCACCCCATGACCAATTCGAGTTGCGCCAAGTTCTTGAATCGCTTGCCACATACTTTGTGAACCCGCAGCTTCACCGGCGTGAGCCGTAATCGCCAGGTCAGCATCACGAACACGTTTAAAGTGATCGTTAAATAACTCGCCAGGGAAGCCCATTTCATCGCCGGCTAAGTCCATAGCCACGAGATGTTGTTTATGGGCGAGTAAGCCTTCAAGTTCTTGAGTACAAGCAGCTTGACCAAATGAACGTGACATAATGCCAATCAAATTGATCTTCACGTTATAGTCTTTTAAGCCCGCTTTAACGCCGTCAACTACCGCCTCAACTACGCCTTCAATCGGTAACTTATGGTTCATCGCCATATAGTAAGGACTAAAACGTAACTCAGCGTAATCTAAGCCAGATAACGCCGCATCGGCAACGTTTTCATAGGCGACGCGTTTAACCGCATCCAAATCTGCGAGTACGGCAACCATCCAATCGAGCTTCTTTAAGAAGGCGACTAAGCTAGTTTCTTTCCCCTGAATTTGCACAAAAGGTGCGAGCGTCTCTAAAGAATCGGCAGGTAGCGCAATGCCGTGTTGGTGTCCTAGTTCCCAAATGGTATTTACCCGCACATTACCGTCTAGGTGACGATGCAGATCCACCAATGGAATGGATGTATCAATCATATTTAACCCCTATTTGAACTACCCAGCCAATGCTTTTGTTATTTGGTCGCGGGCGGACACTAAGTTTAACACGCATTTTCGGGGGCATTTATGCGCCAAACGCATTTAAATTCACATTCAGTCACAATTCTGCTTAATATCCATACAAGGAACGGCCGCATTCATCAGGCATAATGACTTCAATAACAACGAAAATATCAGAGATCTAACATGCATAAACTCTTAACCCCCAGTTTATTGATATGCGCATTAGGCGCCTGCAGTGCCACTCAAACCACAAAAAATATTCAAACCCCATCGGCACAGGCAATATCAGCAGCACAATCGCAAGTTGAGCCAATCGCTCCCGCGCTGCAGGCGATTATCGACCAAAGCTGGCAATTACAACTCAGTGCGAGTCCTGAAATGGCTTACAGCATGGGCGATGCCAGTGCCGCAGGAAAATTAGCGGATCTCTCGCCAGCCGCGCTCGCAAAGCTTAATCAAGGTCAAATCGCAGTACTAGCGCAGCTCAAAGCACTCGACCGCAGCAGCTTGAGTAAAGAAGATAAGATTAACGCCCAAATACTGGAAGAGCAGATCCAAAACGATGTCGACCTATATCGTTTCAAGGATTATTACCTGCCCATTACGGCGGAAAGCGGCTTCCACGCTTATATCACGTCAATCGCACAGGGAAGATTCAACACCCTTGAGGATTACCGCAACTATATTGCCAAACTCAATACACTCCCGACCTATTTCGCCCAGCAAACCCACTGGCTAAAACAAGGATTAGCCGAGGGAATAACGCCGCCAAAAGTGACACTCAATGGCTTTGAAGACAGTATCAGTGCTTATATCGTCCCTGTTGAAAAGAGCAGTTATTTCAAACCTTTTACTCAATATCCCAGCTATTTCACTGAGGCACAAAAAACTCAGCTGACCCAAGAAGGCCGCGCTTTAGTTGAGCAAAAAGTTCTACCTCTGTACCAAAACTTTTATGATTTCATGACTAAAGAGTACATTCCCAATGCACGGGAAAATATCGCGGCCAGTAGCTTACCTAACGGCGCAGAATTTTATGAGAATAGGGTACGTTACTATACGACCTTGAATATGACGTCGGCAGAAGTGCATGAGCTGGGCTTAAAAGAAGTTAAGCGTATCCGCCAAGAGATGGAGCAAATCATCAAGTCCGTAGGCTTTAAAGGCAGCTTTGCCGACTTCTTACATTTCCTGCGGACCGATCCTCAGTTCTACACCACCAGTGCCGAGCAGTTACTCAAAGAAGCGGCATTTATTGCCAAAAAAGCCGATGCCATGCTGCCTAAATACTTCGGCAAACTTCCTCGTAAACCCTATGGCATAGCGCCAGTGCCCGCCGAAATTGCACCGAAATACACCACTGGGCGATATTCAGGATCGAACAGCGATGATGAACCCGGTTACTACTGGGTCAACACTTATGCATTGGATAAGCGCCCACTCTACGAGCTAGAAGCCTTAACCTTGCACGAAGCCGTACCTGGTCATCATCTGCAAATATCACTCAACTCTGAGCTAACCTCACTCCCAGATTTCCGTCGTTATGGCTATATATCTGCCTTTGGTGAAGGATGGGGGTTATATTGCGAATATTTAGGTTTAGAAGCGGGTTTCTACCAAGATCCATATAGTAACTTTGGGCGCTTAACCTATGAAATGTGGCGCGCGGCCCGTTTAGTCGTAGATACTGGCATGCACGCCCAAGGATGGAGTCGTCAACAAGCCATCGACTTTATGGCCAGCAATACCGCACTATCACTGCACAATGTCACTACCGAAATTGACCGCTATATTTCGTGGCCAGGACAAGCCTTGTCCTACAAGATTGGTGAGTTAACAATCAAACGATTACGTGCCAAGGCAGAACAGGAGCTCGGCGACAAATTTGATATTCGTGCCTTCCACGATGCTGTGCTCGAAAATGGCTCGGTACCTATGTCGATCCTCGAACAGCAAATCAATGATTTTATTGAAGCGAAAAAGGTGGCACGCTAAGTTAATGAAATTCATGGGAGTCGGTATTTTCAGACTCCCATGGTTGTCTGTTACACTCTAACAAACCATTCAAGCCAAATGATTTGCGACTGAGTATGAGCCAAGCCAAAGCGACATTTTCGACTGAACACGATTTAAATACCTCAGAGCAACAAGCCTTCTGGCAAAGCGTTGTTCAAGACACGCTAGCCTCTGCCGACGGCGTCACGCTGGCCTATATGATGGTCAAACATCCCCAAGCGCATACCGCAATCGTTCTCAGCAGTGGCCGAGTCGAGTCCTATTTAAAGTATCAAGAATTGGTCTTCGACTTATACCAACAAGGTTACTCTGTTTATGCCATAGATCACCGTGGCCAAGGGCTATCGGATCGTATGACAATCAATCCACACATGGGCCATGTGCGAAGATTCAATGATTATATTGATGATTTTGCACTATTTATGCAGAAGATAGTGTTACCACAAAACGACAAACAACTCATGCTACTTGGCCATTCAATGGGTGGCGCGATTGGCACTTTGTATCTCAAACAGCATCCCGATATTTTTACCGCCGCGGCATTTTCAGCGCCCATGTATGGCATTAAATTACCTATGCCAAAAGCGTTCGTGCGCTGGTTAGCCAGTAAACTCGATACCACACTCAATGGCGGCGAGCCTAATTATGTACTTGCAGGACAAAACTATAAACCTGTTCCGTTCAAAGGGAATGAGCTAACTCACAGCCAAACCCGATACCAAGCCTACCGAGAATTGTATGATGCTGCCCCTAAGTTACAACTCGGTTCACCCACTAACCGTTGGTTGACTGAATCTTTAGATGCGGCAGATACTTGCGTACTGGCAACGGCACAAATTCGCACTCCGATACTGATACTGCAAGCGAGTGAAGATAAGATTGTTGATAATGCGGCCCAGAATCTCGCCGTGAGTACCCATTGCCAATTGAAAGTAATCGCTGGGGCTGCCCATGAGATTTTTATGGAAAAAGACGCCTGCCGAAACCAAGCCTTAAACTATGCTCTCGACTTCTTTAAACGCTACGCAATAAAGGACGAGGACAAACAAGCTGGATAAAGTCCGCTTGGTTTAAGGCTCGACTGAATAAATAGCCTTGATAGCCATCACAGCCAAGTTCAACAAAAGCTTGATATTGTTGGGATGATTCGACACCTTTGGCGACAACGCTCAAATTGAATTGCCGCGCAGAGGTAATAAGTACATTCACTTTTGTTGGCATTGTGGTTAATGAATCAATACAACTCATATCCAATTTAACCGCAACTAATGGCTGATTCGCTAAGCAGCTCAAGGCACTCGAGCCCGAACCGAAATGATCGAGGATGATGCCTACACCTGCTTCAACTAACTTAGAGACACGCTCATCCACAAACTGTGGTTGCATTAAAAATGCGGCCTCATTGAGCTCAATACCCAGTTGATTAGCACCAATACCATGCTCCTTAACCAACCCAACGAATGTATCAACAAAATCTGCCTGACCAAATGAGAATGCACTGATATTGAGAGTCAAAGGAGGCAAACTCCTTCCTTGAGCCCGCGATTTCTGAATAAACAGACACACCCGCTTAGCCACCCAAAGATCAAGCTCAGCAATAATTCCCCCTTGTTCTGCTAACGCCACAAATTCAGCTGGCGGAATAAACTCTCCATCAGCACGATACCAACGCGTGAGCACTTCAGCCGAGACAAGTTCACTGGTCGCATTGATCACAGGCTGGAACATTAACGTTAAGCTATCTTGTTGTAATGCGGTTTGTAATTCCTGTTGCAACAGCTCATCACGGCTCTGGCGAAAGTCCATTTCAGCATGGTAAAAAGCGCACCCAGCTTGACCTGCTTGCTTAGATCTTAACGTTGCTAACTCGGCACGACGCATCACTAAAGCGGGATCTAAGGTTTCTATACTATCGAGTAAACAGATTCCCACACACGCGCTCAGCTCAAAGTGATGATGACCGTAATGGAATGGTCGAGCAATCACTTGCCTTAACTCACTCGCAAGGGCTAAAGCACGACGAGCAGCGGCTGACGCATCTGCCGCTAAATCTTTAGCAAGCAAAACGAAATTACCAGACCCTAATCGACCGACCGTTATATTTTCAGTGAAATAACTCGATAAACGGGCCGCGATTTGCGTTAACAAGCGCTCTAATTCATGGGAATTTAAAGTGGCGACCAATCCTAAGCGATCCACCTCAACGAGCAGCAATGCTCCCCATTGCCCCGAACTATTACCTTGGGTTAAAAATTGCGATAAACGCCCCATAAAGACATCGGGCAACATCTTGCGACCGACAACAGATTGATCCACAAGCTCAGTAATTGCAGCATGGTTCTTCGCGCTTTCTGACACATCCATATGAATGCCTATCATGCGAGTCGGGCGGCCTTGGGGATCCCAATCAACTAACATACCGCGGTCTAACACCCACACATAATGGCCATCTCTATGCCGTAAGCGGTGAACACTTTCAAATTCTTTACTCTTTCCGCTAACGTATTCCTGCAAAGCATCTAACACAATCTGCTTATCATCGGGATGTAGCCGCGTCTCCCATGTCTGGAATACTCCAGCCAATTCATCAGGCGCATAACCAATCATCTCTTTCCAGCGATCAGAAAGAAAAACCTCCCCCGTACTGATGTCCCAATCCCAAATACCGTTACGCGAACCTTCCACAGCAAATAACCAACGCAATTCACTGTCATTCAGCTGTTTAACTGCCCGACTTAAACGCTCATGTGCCTGCTGCAAACTGGCTTGCAAAGATAAAACTTCAGATGAACTCCAAGGTATCGATGTCGAAAAGGAAGAAGTACCTACCTGCTTAGCTGCCTCGCTCAACATTTGGAATGGGCGGATCAGCAGGAAATATAAAATAAAGGTAAAGCCAATCAGCAATAATCCGCCAAGGCCCCAAACCCGCATAAAACGTTGCTGCAACTTAGCAGAAGCTTCGGCAACTAAAGGGGCTAAATCGGCTTCAAGATAAATCAAATCAACAGCCCCACCATACTGGGGAAGAACGGGATAATATGCTTGAATAGTTAAACGGTCGAGATTAACGAGGATCTGCGGAAGAAAAGCTTGAACCACAGAGCGGTGAAGATCTAC
The DNA here is from genome assembly GCF_013248875.1 of Shewanella sp. DC2-4. Classification (NCBI taxonomy): domain Bacteria; kingdom Pseudomonadati; phylum Pseudomonadota; class Gammaproteobacteria; order Alteromonadales; family Shewanellaceae; genus Shewanella; species Shewanella sp. DC2-4. The sequence continues at coordinate 4,914,883 of NZ_JABRVR010000002.1, forward strand.
ATCATAACCATCGATGACTTGAGTCGCATTGCTATCACGCCACACAGTATGATTAGCAAAACGAATACGGCTTTCAGCATCAACCAAGATATACACCATAGTGCCCATATCCAGTGCAGCCAAGGAAACTTCCTGCTCAATCCGCTCCACATCCTGTAAAGCTTGCGCCGATTGAACCACATTCTGCATGCGGAACAACTGTTGCTTTATCAAAGCCGACTGTCGCTGCGCAAGTTCAGCCCTAACTTGGTCACTTTCGAACAGGTACTCACCTATGACCAACACTAAATATAGGGTCAGCATACAAAGAGGAAGCAGTACCGCGAGCGAAAGCTTACGAAGCATAGGCAACAGATGGCCGTTAACAAAAAAATTAATATTTTTGTATGCTAACGGGAAACTAACCACTAAGCAAAAGGACTTATCAAACTAAGCGAGATCTTCATGTAAATAATCAACTTAGAGTAGAAAAGTCTGAAATAAAGGAAGGAAAAAACGTAAAGAACTAGCAGAAGAACCAAAACTAAAATGAATAGAAAAATGCTAGATAGCATTGGTCTTTAAATGACAATTTAACAAATTGCATACGCAAAAAAGCCAGCTTATTCAGCTGGCTTGGTTACATCTCAATGAGATAATTAGGCGCTTGGCGATGACCTACTCTCACATGGGGAGACCCCACACTACCATCGGCGCGTTTGCGTTTCACTTCTGAGTTCGGGATGGGATCAGGTGGTTCCACAAGGCTATTGTCACCAAGCAAATTCTGTTTATTACCGTGTCCATCTCTGGCTCACGTTAATAATAATTCGGAAAGCTGATTTGCTTTGTTTGAGTTCAAACTTTATCAAGTATCTGTATTCTGTCTAAGGCTTTCGTACGACCTCCATGGAAGGAGGAAGTGCTAGAAAATGTCTGGAACATTTTCAGTAAAACCCATCTGGGTTGTATGGTTAAGCCTCTCGAGTCATTAGTACATGTTAGCTCAACGCCTCACAACGCTTACACACCATGCCTATCAACGTCCTAGTCTCGAACGGCTCTTTAGAGGAATTAAATTCCTAGGGATGACTCATCTTAGGGCTCGCTTCCCGCTTAGATGCTTTCAGCGGTTATCGATTCCGAACGTAGCTACCGGGCAATGCCATTGGCATGACAACCCGAACACCAGCGGTTCGTCCACTCCGGTCCTCTCGTACTAGGAGCAGCTCCCTTCAATCATCCAACGCCCACGGCAGATAGGGACCGAACTGTCTCACGACGTTCTGAACCCAGCTCGCGTACCACTTTAAATGGCGAACAGCCATACCCTTGGGACCGACTTCAGCCCCAGGATGTGATGAGCCGACATCGAGGTGCCAAACACCGCCGTCGATATGAACTCTTGGGCGGTATCAGCCTGTTATCCCCCGGAGTACCTTTTATCCGTTGAGCGATGGCCCTTCCATTCAGAACCACCGGATCACTATGACCTACTTTCGTACCTGCTCGACGTGTATGTCTCGCAGTTAAGCTGGCTTATGCCATTGCACTAACCGTACGATGTCCGACCGTACTTAGCCAACCTTCGTGCTCCTCCGTTACTCTTTGGGAGGAGACCGCCCCAGTCAAACTACCCACCAGGCACTGTCCCTAATCCCGATAAGGGACCTAGGTTAGAACATCAAAACTACAAGGGTGGTATTTCAAGGACGACTCCATCATGACTAGCGTCACAACTTCAAAGTCTCCCACCTATCCTACACATGTAGGTTCAATGTTCAGTGCCAAGCTATAGTAAAGGTTCACGGGGTCTTTCCGTCTAGCCGCGGGTATACGGCATCTTCACCGCAATTTCAACTTCACTGAGTCTCGGCTGGAGACAGCGTGGCCATCATTACGCCATTCGTGCAGGTCGGAACTTACCCGACAAGGAATTTCGCTACCTTAGGACCGTTATAGTTACGGCCGCCGTTTACCGGGGCTTCGATCATGAGCTTCTCTTGCGATAACCCAATCAATTAACCTTCCGGCACCGGGCAGGCGTCACACCGTATACTTCCTCTTGCGAGTTTGCACAGTGCTGTGTTTTTGATAAACAGTTGCAGCCACCTGGTATCTGCGACTCCCGTCAGCTTAGAGAGCAAGTCTCATCACCAACAGGAGCGTACCTTCTCCCGAAGTTACGGTACCATTTTGCCTAGTTCCTTCAGCCGAGTTCTCTCAAGCGCCTTGGTATTCTCTACCCGACCACCTGTGTCGGTTTGGGGTACGATTCCCACTAACCTGAAGCTTAGAAGATTTTCCCCGGAAGCATGGCATCAACTACTTCAGTCCCTTAGGACCTCGTCATCAGCTCTCAGTGTGTACATTAAAGTACGTGTCCCCCGGATTTGCCTAAGAACACCACCTACCACCTTAAACGCGGACTACCAACGCCGCGCTAGCCTAGCCTTCTCCGTCTCTCCATCGCAGTTAGCGGAAGTACAGAAATATTAATCTGTTTCCCATCGATTACGCCTTTCGGCCTCACCTTAGGGGTCGACTCACCCTGCCCCGATTAACGTTGGACAGGAACCCTTGGTCTTTCGGCGAGGGGGTTTTTCACCCCCTTTATCGTTACTCATGTCAGCATTCGCACTTCTGATACCTCCAGCGTGGGTTACCCCTTCACCTTCAACGGCTTACAGAACGCTCCTCTACCGCGCACAGTAAACTGTGCACCCGTAGCTTCGGTGACTAGCTTAGCCCCGTTACATCTTCCGCGCAGGCCGACTCGACTAGTGAGCTATTACGCTTTCTTTAAATGATGGCTGCTTCTAAGCCAACATCCTAGCTGTCTAAGCCTTCCCACATCGTTTCCCACTTAGCTAGTACTTTGGGACCTTAGCTGACGGTCTGGGTTGTTTCCCTTTTGACGACGGACGTTAGCACCCGCCGTCTGTCTCCCGAGTAGTACTCATTGGTATTCGGAGTTTGCAAAGGGTTGGTAAGTCGGGATGACCCCCTAGCCTTAACAGTGCTCTACCCCCAATGGTATTCGCTCGAGGCGCTACCTAAATAGCTTTCGAGGAGAACCAGATATCTCCCGGTTTGATTGGCCTTTCACCCCCCAGCCACAAGTCATCCGCTAATTTTTTCAACATTAGTCGGTTCGGTCCTCCAGTTGATGTTACTCAACCTTCAACCTGCCCATGGCTAGATCACCGGGTTTCGGGTCTACACCTTGCAACTAAACGCGCAGTTAACACTCGGTTTCCCTACGGCTCCGCTATTCGCTTAACCTCGCTACAAAATGTAAGTCGCTGACCCATTATACAAAAGGTACGCAGTCACGGTCTCAAGAACCGCTCCCACTGCTTGTACGTATACGGTTTCAGGTTCTATTTCACTCCCCTCACAGGGGTTCTTTTCGCCTTTCCCTCACGGTACTGGTTCACTATCGGTCAGTCAGGAGTATTTAGCCTTGGAGGATGGTCCCCCCCATATTCAAACAGGATGTCACGTGTCCCGCCTTACTCGTTTTCATCAATGGTTAGTTTTCATGTACGGGGCTATCACCCTGTGCCGCTGCGCTTTCCAACGCATTCCACTAACACCCCACTGACTTAAGGGCTAATCCCCGTTCGCTCGCCGCTACTAGGGGAATCTCGGTTGATTTCTTTTCCTAAGGGTACTTAGATGTTTCAGTTCCCCTCGTTCGCCTCGCAACACTATGTATTCATGTTGCGATAACAGCTTATGCTGCTGGGTTCCCCCATTCGGACATCGTTAGCTCAAATGCTTGTTACTAGCTCGCCAACGCTTTTCGCAAGTTACTACGTCCTTCATCGCCTCTGACTGCCAAGGCATCCACCGTATACGCTTAGTCGCTTAACCATACAACCCAAATGAGTTTCACTCACCTGAGTCGCATTGCGACCAGCTTGGTTTTACTTGTCTCACTTCTGACCAAAGAAGTGGACGCGCCTTAGACGTAAACTATTCAATAAAGAATAATTTACTTTTTGAATATTCAAGACACTTAATAAAGTGTTTGAGAACTCATGTTCAATGCTTTCGCATTAAACGTTTTGTAATTAATCACATGACAGACTCATGCAATTAAATACTATCAGCTTTCCAAATTGTTAAAGAACAATGCGTACCGGCTCGCGGCGCATTTAGCTCTGACTTCTCCTAAGAGAAGCTAAACAAGCAATCTGTGTGAACACTCAACAAACATTAAGTTAGTCGTATAGGTAAGGAGGTGATCCAGCCCCCGTGTTCCCCTAGGGCTACCTTGTTACGACTTCACCCCCAGTCATGAACCACAAAGTGGTGAGCGCCCCCCGAAGGTTAAGCTACCCACTTCTTTTGCAGCCCACTCCCATGGTGTGACGGGCGGTGTGTACAAGGCCCGGAACGTATTCACCGTGGCATTCTGATCCACGATTACTAGCGATTCCGACTTCATGGAGTCGAGTTGCAGACTCCAATCCGGACTACGACGAGCTTTGTGAGATTAGCTCCACCTCGCGGCTTTGCAACCCTCTGTACTCGCCATTGTAGCACGTGTGTAGCCCTACTCGTAAGGGCCATGATGACTTGACGTCGTCCCCACCTTCCTCCGGTTTATCACCGGCAGTCTCCCTAGAGTTCCCACCATTACGTGCTGGCAAATAAGGATAGGGGTTGCGCTCGTTGCGGGACTTAACCCAACATTTCACAACACGAGCTGACGACAGCCATGCAGCACCTGTCTCACGGTTCCCGAAGGCACTAAGCTATCTCTAGCGAATTCCGTGGATGTCAAGAGTAGGTAAGGTTCTTCGCGTTGCATCGAATTAAACCACATGCTCCACCGCTTGTGCGGGCCCCCCGTCAATTCATTTGAGTTTTAACCTTGCGGCCGTACTCCCCGGTGCGGTCTACTTAATGCGTTAGCTTGAGAGCCCAGTGTTCAAGACACCAAACTCCGAGTAGACATCGTTTACGGCGTGGACTACCGTGGGTATCTAATCCTGTTTGCTCCCCACGCTTTCGTGCATGAGCGTCAGTCTTTGTCCAGGGGGCCGCCTTCGCCACCGGTATTCCTCCAGATCTCTACGCATTTCACCGCTACACCTGGAATTCTACCCCCCTCTACAAGACTCTAGTTCGCCAGTTCGAAATGCTATTCCTAGGTTGAGCCCAGGGCTTTCACATCTCGCTTAACAAACCGCCTGCGCACGCTTTACGCCCAGTAATTCCGATTAACGCTCGGACCCTCCGTATTACCGCGGCTGCTGGCACGGAGTTAGCCGGTCCTTCTTCTGTAGGTAACGTCACAGATGAGCCGTATTAAGACTCACCTTTTCCTCCCTACTGAAAGTGCTTTACAACCCGAAGGCCTTCTTCACACACGCGGCATGGCTGCATCAGGGTTTCCCCCATTGTGCAATATTCCCCACTGCTGCCTCCCGTAGGAGTCTGGGCCGTGTCTCAGTCCCAGTGTGGCTGATCATCCTCTCAGAACAGCTAGGGATCGTCGCCTTGGTGAGCCATTACCTCACCAACTAGCTAATCCCACCTAGGTTCATCCAATCGCGGAAGGCCCGAAGGTCCCCTCCTTTCCCCCGTAGGGCGTATGCGGTATTAGCAGTCGTTTCCAACTGTTATCCCCCTCGACTGGGCAGATCCCTAGGCATTACTCACCCGTCCGCCGCTCGCCACCTCAGGAGTAAACTCCCTTGTGCTGCCGCTCGACTTGCATGTGTTAGGCCTGCCGCCAGCGTTCAATCTGAGCCATGATCAAACTCTTCAATTAAAGTTTTGTTGCTTCCGTCTTGCGACTTCAGCGGCTCAATGAATTCTGATTTTTTGTTTCTCGCTAAAAGAAACAAACTGTACATATTACTATGAACACTCATTGTTACATTGATTTAAATTTTTGACTGCCAACCCGAAGGTTAAGCAGTTTCGATTAACTCAACACCTGTGAGTGTCCACACAGATTTCTTGTTTTATCTTGTTAAAGAGCAACTCAATATTCGTAAGAGAACTTGAGTACCACACTGAGCGTTGAACGCTTCCAGTTGGCTAGGGCTGCGTATTCTACGCATTTCCCGTTTCGCGTCAAGGAGTTTTTTCAACTTCTTGCTGCGCTTGAATTAAGTGCTTAAAAGCGACTCAATTCAACCTAACTCGTCAGGCTGCTTAACGCCGTCTGCCGTGTCAGTGGATGCGCATTATAGGGAGATTAAGAAAGTCCGCAAGGGCTTTTTGTAGGAAAATAACGATTAATGGTTTAGACGTTTACTTATCAAACGATACGTATAAAAAAGGGGCTAAAAAGCCCCTTTATCTCGATTAAGTCTGACAATCTATATGAGTCACGCTCAGCTAGATCATCATAAATACTGTTATCTATGGACTAAAGAAGCGAGATTCTTGCTCAACTTCGACTTCTTCACCGTCGATATGAGTTTTCACTTTTATCTCGATATTAGTAACTGAACGAGACAGCTCAACCGGATCGATACCCACGCTAATAGGGAGAGTTAACACTTCACCACCCGCAATAGTGACCGAAGTTGGACCGTACCATTTATAGTTGTCTAATCCTTCGACACTCATAGTGTATTCGTGGGATTGCTCTGTCTTATTAAGAATCTTCAAGGTGAAGGTGTTTTCAATCAAACCTTGATTGTTCTCTCTATAGAGCTGGTTGCGGTCACGAATGATGTCCATACGCACAGGCGCTATGGTCGCACTGGAGTATATAAAGACTAATATCATCGCTATCAGTACCACGCCATAACCGACAAGTTTAGGTCGCAGCACTTTTTGCTTAATTCCTTCTAACTTGTTCTCGGTGGTATAACTGATAAGCCCTTTTTCATATCCCATACGATCCATGGTTTGATCGCAGGCATCGATACAAGCGCCGCAGTTAATACACTCATATTGCAGACCATTACGAATATCGATTCCCGTAGGACATACCTGCACACACAAGTCACAGTCGATACAGTCGCCAAGCCCTAGCTCTTTAGGGTCATCTTTGCGTGAGCGCGGACCACGAGTCTCACCACGTTTAGTATCGTAACCCACGATAAAAGTATTCTTATCGAACATGGCCGCTTGGAAACGAGCATAAGGGCACATGTGGATACACATGATTTCACGCATCCAACCCGCATTGCCGTATGTGGCAAGTGTAAAGAACACGACCCAGAAGTAGATACCGCCAGAAGCATTAAGCGTAAATACATCGACATAGACTTCACGACTTGGCACAAAATAGGACACAAAGGTCATCGCCGTCATCAGTGAGAGCAATAGCCAGGCCGTATGTTTTGCCGTTTTACGCCAAAGTTTGTCAAAGCTCCATGGCATTTGATCTAACTTAATGCGTTTATTGCGTGCGCCTTCAAGTTTTTCCTCGAACCAGATGAACATAAAGGTCCATACTGTTTGAGGGCAAGTGTATCCACACCAAACACGGCCAAGATAGGTAGTCACAAAAAACAGAGCGAAGGCAGCGATCATAAACAACGCTGCAAGCAAGGTGAGATCCTGCGGCCAAATCGTTAAACCGAAGACGTGAAACTTTTGTTCGCCCAAGTTAAACCATACGGCTTGACGGTCGCCCCAAGGGATCCAAGGTAAAAGCAGGAAAAATAACATGGCGATCCAGCCCATGCGGCGACGTACGCTACTCCACAAACCGTCTATGGCTCGGACATAAATCCGATTACGAGGATTAAAGCGATCGGCTTTACTCGCATCTGGCTGGTGAATCTTAATTCGATTGGTTTTCGAATAGTCCTTGTTGTTAGATTCTGAGTTCATCGTTACAGCCTTTTACTGCTTTAATATTGGACGAAAACTAGCTTATTATACCCATATTCTTAATGGTTATTCACTTATGTTGGACTAAAAGATGAAAGGTTGGATCATATTGGCGCTACTCGCGGGTGCTTTATATTACTTATACACAGAAACAGATAAATTAGATGTTCCTATTGCAAAGACTGAGGCGATGATCAAAGAAATAGAGAATAAAGTTGACTCTATGACAGGAACAAAAATTATTAAAATCGACCATAAACTGACTAAGGTAAGAACCGACATAATAGAACGTTTATCCTCATTAGAACTCGAAGCCTTCAATCAAATTCCAATGACACCCGAGTCTATTGCCGACTTTAAGGCTAACTATTGCGGTACTATGGCACCTCAACATCCAGTGTTTAGCAAAGATAATCAGCTTTATCTATGTGATCACCTCTAATCATTACAGACTCATAGGCAAACGGGATTTTGCTATATAGCGCTAAGGTTTAGACTTAGGTGATTGACCTTATATATGATTCCGCCTAGCCTTTGAGGCATTACAGCATAAAGGCCTATGAATCATGACCCAACAAGTATCAGACATTTTTGATCCCACCCTATGGGATGAAGTCAGTGGATTTCATTTCGACGATATTACTTACCACAGAGCCAAAGCGCACGGCACAGTACGCATTGCCATTAATCGCCCAGAGTGCCGCAACGCCTTCCGACCTAAAACCGTTGATGAATTATTTATCGCACTCGACCATGCACGCCAATGGTCTGATGTGGGTTGCGTACTGCTTACGGGTAACGGTCCTTCGGCAAAAGATGGTGGCTGGGCGTTCTGTTCGGGTGGCGATCAACGTATTCGCGGCAAAGATGGCTATAAATATGAAGGCGCCGAAGAAGGTAAGGCCGATCAAGCCAGAATGGGCCGCTTACATATATTAGAAGTACAACGCCTTATCCGCTTTATGCCTAAAGTGGTCATCGCCGTTGTGCCGGGCTGGGCGGTGGGTGGCGGCCATAGTTTACACGTAGTGTGCGACTTAACCTTAGCCTCGAAAGAACACGCAATATTTAAACAAACCGATCCCGATGTTGCGAGCTTCGACTCAGGTTATGGCAGTGCTTATCTCGCCAAAATGATAGGTCAAAAACGTGCCCGCGAAATCTTCTTCTGCGGATTTAACTACAGTGCTGATGAAGCCTTCGACATGGGTATGGTTAATAAATCCGTTCCCCATGCAGAGCTAGAAACCGAAGCATTAATGTGGGCGAAAGAGATTAACTCTAAATCACCTACGGCTATGCGTATGCTTAAATACGGCTTCAACATGACTGATGATGGTATGGTCGGTCAGCAATTATTTGCCGGTGAAGCGACGCGTTTAGCCTATGCGAGCGCCGAAGCACAGGAAGGACGCGATGCCTTCCTCGAAAAACGCGATCAAGATTTTTCAGCCTTCCCTTGGCACTACTAATTTTAGAATCGTATTAATTTACGTTTAAATACTCAAAGCCCTCCATCGTGAGGGCTTTATGTTTTTTACAACGGATAAATAGATAAAACCGTTTAAACTAATCTGAAAACACAGCTTTTAATTTTAATGAGAATTGTTATCATCTAGATATTCCCGATGGGAGCCTATTTAGAGGACAAGATCATGACTAAGACACTCACTTTTGCTGTACTACATTTTAGCGTCGCTTTTACCGTAACCTATTTATTAACTGGCAGCGTGGTCGTCGGTGGCGCAGTAGCCTTAGTAGAACCCGCGATTAACACTGTAGTGTTTTACTTCCATGACAAAGTGTGGAAACGCATTGAGGCAAAAAAGCAGCACGAGCTAGATGCCATTCCAGCATAGAAAGCTAAGCCACCAGCATTTGCTATTGCTGTAAGTTAATCGTCATTTTGTCGTGAATCTAAATGAAAAAACCGCCAATAAAGGCGGTTTTCATTTAAATACCTCTATTTATTCTACTGTTACAGATTTTGCCAAGTTACGTGGTTGATCCACGTCAGTACCTTTGATTAATGCAACATGGTACGACAATAGCTGTAAAGGAATAGTGTAGATCAGTGGCGCCATAAAGATGTCACAGTGTGGCACAGGGATCACTTTCATCGTGTCATCCGACTCGAACTCGGCATCCACATCGGCAAACACATACATTAAGCCGCCACGGGCACGCACTTCTTCAACATTCGATTTCAGTTTTTCGAGCAATTCATTGTTTGGCGCAACGACAATCACTGGCATATCGGCATCAATAAGCGCTAGTGGGCCGTGTTTTAATTCGCCAGAGGCATAAGCTTCAGCATGAATATAAGAAATCTCTTTCAGCTTTAACGCGCCTTCCATCGCAATCGGATATTGATCGCCACGGCCAAGGAATAATGCATGGTGTTTATCGGCAAAATCTTCAGCCAGTTCAGCAATCGCAGCATCTAAACCTAAAGCTTGTTCCACTTTTGCAGGCATAGATTGTAGGCTTTGAGTAATTTGGGCCTGCATTTGATCAGACATACCATTGTGGCGACCGATCACCGCAGTCAACATTAATAAGCCAGCAAGCTGAACTGTGAAAGCTTTAGTCGATGCCACGCCAATCTCTGCGCCTGCTTTCATCATGTAAGCCATGTCAGATTCGCGAACCAGTGATGAACCTGGCGCATTACAAATCGTCAATGTGGCTTTGTAACCCATTTCTTTCGCTAAACGCATGGCCGCTAAAGTATCGGCAGTTTCACCCGATTGTGAAATCGTCACCAACAGGCTATTTGGGAATAAGTGCGACTTGCGATAACGGAATTCAGAGGCAATTTCGACGTTACAAGACACGCCAGCCCAATCTTCTAACCAGTAACGTGCCGCCATGCCCGCATGGTAACTAGTACCACAGGCGATGATTTGCACATGTTTGATATCTTTTAAAAACTCAGCAGCGTTGTCACCAAAAGCCGTGTCTAGCACTTGCTTATTAGCAATACGACCTTCAATTGTGCGCGTCAGTGCCAATGGCTGCTCGTAAATTTCTTTAAGCATATAGTGGCGATATTCGCCTTTGTCACCGGCATCGTGGGTAATTTCAGATTCTTTTACTTCACGCTCAACAGCATTACCGTTTAAGTCGAAAATACTCACGCTGCGACGGGTCACTTCGGCCACATCACCTTCTTCGAGGAAAGCAAATGAGCGAGTGACGGGTAATAAGGCGAGTTGATCTGAAGCGACAAAGTTTTCACCTAGACCAAAACCAATCACCAATGGACTACCAGAGCGAGCAACAACCATACGTTCACTATCACGACGGTCGATAACGACTGTGCCATAGGCGCCTTCGAGTTGTTTAACCGTGGCTTGTACGGCACCAAGTAGAGTGTTATGGGTTTTCAGCTCATGGTGCACTAAGTGACAAATCACTTCGGTATCGGTATCTGAACTAAAGTTGTAACCTAAACCTTTAAGCATTTCGCGCAGTTTATTGTGGTTTTCGATAATACCGTTGTGCACCACGGCAATATCACCTTCCGATAAATGCGGATGAGCATTACGCTCACTCGGCTCACCGTGGGTCGCCCAACGAGTGTGCGCGATACCGGTTCCGCCTGCTAATGGGTCAGTTTCAAGCGCAGCCGACAACTCTTGTACTTTGCCAACGCGGCGCGTACGGTTGAGTTCACCATTGTGAATAACGGCAACGCCTGCGGAGTCATATCCGCGATATTCTAAACGGCGTAAGCCTTCTACCAGAATTTCAGCCACATCCCTTTGCGCCACGGCGCCTACGATTCCACACATAGTCTTTACCTATAAATTAAAATGAAGTTGTTAAGCTATTTTGTCTAATGAGCATAGGGCGCTAACATAACTCGCACGCCCTGATCTGAAATTTGTTTTAACGCACTCTCGTCGATACGTGAGTCGGTGACCAACACACTGACCTTGGCCCACGGTAACTCTAAGTTAGGGATCCGCTTGCCGATTTTGTCTGAATCCACCATAACGATTACCTCGCGGGAAACTTCTGCCATCACTTTGCTTAGGCCTGTTAACTCGTTAAAGGTGGTGGTCCCGCGTTCAAGATCGATACCATCGGCACCAATAAACAGTTGGTCGAAATTATATGAACGCAACACTTGCTCGGCGACTTGACCTTGAAAGGATTCAGAATGCGGGTCCCAAGTGCCACCGGTCATCAATAAGGTTGGCTCGTTTTCGAGTTCATGGATGGCATTTGCAAGGTGTAGCGCATTCGTCATGACCACCAGCCCACGCTTATCGTTCAGCTGTTCAATCAAGCCTGACGTCGTAGTGCCGCTATCGATAATGATGCGATTGTGATCTTTAATCAGCTGCGCGGCAGTTTTCGCAATAGAAAGTTTATTAGGCGCGATCTTGGCAGAGAACTGTTGAGTAACTTCGTCTGGAATCGCCACGGCGCCACCGTAACGGCGCAATAGCAGGCCAGTTTTCTCAAGCGCGGCGAGATCCTTACGAATCGTCACTTCTGAGGTTTCAAAACGTAACGACAGTTCATCAACGCTCACTTCACCCTGTTCGTTCAATATGGTGATTATGCTGTGGCGACGCTGCTGTGTGTTTCGTTTATTCATAAAACCTTTCAGTTAAGTTTCGATTCGAAAGGTGCATTATAGTGAAACGAAACTTTTTTGCTAGTCATACGAAACACACTTTTGCATGATCCAAGCAATTTTTTTATCTGTCTAGCCAGTCAACTTGGAAATTAGCCCATAAAAAAGCAGTTTATCCTTTAGGGATAAACTGCTTTAAATGGATTAAAAATCCTAATAAGTATTAGAACTTAGCTTCAACTGCAACACTGAAGTTACGGTCTTGGCCAATAGTGACCATATTGTACTGACCACCATCGATATAATCGGTATCGAAGAGGTTTCTCACGTTGGCGCGAAGGCTCACATCTTTGCCCATGATATCCATAGTGTAGGCTGCACCTATATCGAAACGCACATAACCATCTTTAGTAATAGTGTTATCGAGATCGGCAAAACGCTCACCCACATAGATAGCACCGAAGTTCATCGCAAAATTGTCAGTCACTTCGTAACGGGTCCAGATATTGGCCGACCACTCAGGGGCATCAATCGGAGTTTTACCTTCACGGGCATCTCCCGTTTGATACTCTGCATCTAAATACATCATGGAAGAAGTCACAAACCAGCTATCACCGATTTGACCCTGTGCTCCCATTTCAAAGCCACGATGTTTCTGTTCACCACCCTGAGTAGTGATATCGGTATAATCACCAATTGGTGTTGATAATTTCTCTGAAATTGTGATGTTTTCGAGCGTAATATCGAATACCGCTGCGGTTAATAACAGGCTATCGTCAAACAATTCCCACTTAGTACCCAGTTCATATTGAATACCGTATTCTGGCTTTAAATTCAGGCCATCGTTGACATCGAATTCGTTATTTACCGCGCCTTGTGGTGTAAAGCTTTTTGAATAGTTAACGTAAATATTGCCATTACTCATTGGCGAGTAGATCACACCAAACTTAGGCGATACGGCATAGCTATTTTCGCCATAACCATCTTTTTTCTGTTCGTCGTAACGCACGCCAGCAAGCAATTTCCATTGCTCATTAAGCGTCATTAAGTCCTGTAAATAAAAACCGTAATACTTGTATTCGCTTGGGGTACCTTTTTTGCCATTGTGGTAATCAAGATCTGGCTCAATTACCGTTTGCCCAGGAATAACGGTTTGAGTTGCCCCACGCTGAATTTGCTGCTGGTAGAAATAGTCTAAGTAGTTAGCACCAATAAGGAATTGGTGCTCCATGCCCGCTAAGGTAAATTCACCCGTAAAGTCCACGAAAGCGGTTTTATGCTGCCAATCGTCGTAACGATCGAATGGTTTGATGCTATACCCCTTAGTGAATGGGTCTTCCGTATATTGGGGAGCAGAATCAAAACGTTGACGATTAAATTGTTGATCGTTATAGCCGACTTTAACTTTCCAATCATCACTCATCTGCCAAGTTAGATCGGCACCTAAGTTAGAGACTGTGTTATCGGTAAAGGCCCAAGGTGCATCCCATACTGTTTTACGTTCACCGATAACATTACCTTGTTTATCTAACCACCCACCCGCATCAATGCCCGCTTTATCTTGGGTATGATCGTACTTAACCGATAACAGAACATCATCACTGACATCAAATTCTAAGTTTAAGTAGCCCAACCAACGGTCACGCTCTTGGTTCTCATCTGTGGTCGAATATTCACGCCAGTATTTAGTATCTTGCTTCACTAACACGCCGCGGTAACGAAGACTCTGAGCATCATTTAAACTGCCGCCCGCATCTAGCTGAGCACGGGTTGAACCGTAGCCATCCGTATCAAAACCAAGATCTAACATTGAATCATAGGTCGGTTTCTTAGTGACCATATTCACTAAACCACCAGGGCCAGATTGGCCGTACAACATGCTCGAAGGACCTTTCAATACTTCGACTTGCTGTAAAGTTTCAATTGGTTGTACGTAGTGAGACCATTGTTGATGGCCATTAATAAGATAACCGTTACCCGAATCAATCTCAAAACCGCGGATACTGAAGACTTGACGGTTCCAGCGCGTGGTTCCCGCCGTCACACTCGAATCATTAACTAATACTTCCGCTAGATTGGTTGCCAACTGTTCATCAGTCACAAAATCTGGGATCACATTAACTGACTGTGGAGTATCCATTAAGTTGATATCGCCACGCATGGCACCCGATGCACTACCGACTTTATAGTCATTAAAAGTACGGCCAGTCACATTGATGCGCTCAATATTTTTATCGCTCGCCACTTCTGCAATAACCGGCATAGCCATTAATGCCGAGCCTACAGCTAAACCTATAACTGAATATTTAAATACCATTGCCAACACCTCAAATAGACCTTTCGTCTTAGAATTGCAGGCAATATAAATGAGAAGTGTTTTTATTTTCTCTTCTTTACGAAAATTTACAATTGAGTGTGATAGTGATCAAATTAACTTAAAAACCAATAATTTGCACCTACCACAAAAACATGAAGCAAATCTTAATTATTAAGCGTTACTTAATAAAAAGGCTTTTTAGTGCAACACATTGAACACAATAAAGATAAAAGCGGCACATGGCCGCTTTTTTGACATTAAGTTGAGTTTTAAAACTTACTTTTTAATTTTCACTGGACGTTGCCAACCTGTGAGGTGTTTTTGTTTAACACGAGTGATCACTAACTCATTCTCACCCACATCACGGGTAATCGTTGAACCGGCCCCTAAAGTTGCCCCTTTACCTATGGTCACTGGAGCCACCAACTGAGTGTCAGAGCCGACAAAGACGTTATCTCCGATAACAGTAAGATGCTTATTCGCGCCATCATAGTTGCAGGTAATAGTACCAGCACCAATGTTGACGCCATCACCAATGATGGCATCGCCTAAATAGGCTAAGTGTCCAGCTTTGGATCCAACGCCAATCACCGCTTTTTTCACTTCAACAAAGTTGCCTATATGTGCATCTTGCTTAAGCTCTGCGCCGGGACGTAAACGTGCAAATGGGCCAGCACTGGCAGCAACGCCAAGCGTAGCACCTTCGATAATAGAGTAAGGCTTGATCTCAGCATCATCGGCAATCTCGCAATCAATTAAAATCGCGCCTGCGCCAATAGTGACATTATTACCCAAGGTCACTTTGCCTTCGAATATCACGTTGATATCGATCATCACATCCATACCAACAGTGACTTCACCACGGATATCGATACGGCTTGGGTCGCGAAGGTTCGCCCCCGCCAACATGAGCTTTTCGGCTTCACGAGCTTGGTAAGCACGTTCAAGTTGCGCTAATTGCACGCGATTATTGGCGCCTTCGACTTCAATGGCCGATTGTGGCTGAGCAGTATCAATGGCAACGCCATCAGCGTGCGCCATAGCAATAATATCCGTTAGATAATATTCGCCTTGAGCATTATTGTTCGATAAACGGCTCAACCAAGTTTTAAGTTGTTTACCCGGAACCGCCATGATGCCGGTGTTAATTTCGTTGATCAGCAACTGTTCTGCTGTCGCATCTTTTTGCTCAATAATTCCAATGACTTTTCCTTGCTCACGGACAATACGGCCATAACCCATAGGATTCGCTAAATTCACTGTTAAAATAGCAACGCCATTTTCAGGACGGGCGGCGAGTAAGGCTTCGAGAGTCGATGTTTGGATCAACGGCACATCGCCATAAAGAATAAGCACTGTATCGCTGTCGGCTATATGTGGGCTAGCCTGTGCAACCGCATGACCTGTGCCTAATTGCTCGGCTTGCAATACCCAGTTAAGTTGCTGCTCACCCAAACAGGCTTGTAGCTTGTCGGCGCCATAACCATAGACTAACTGAATAGAGTCACTGCCAACTTTATTAGCGGTATCGATGACATGTTGCACCATGCTCTTATGGGCGATGGGATGTAATACCTTAGGAAGATCAGAGCGCATCCGTGTTCCCTTGCCAGCCGCTAAGATCACTACATTTAATGCCATTACCATATCCTTGAACAAATACCCAAGAGGGTGAAAAATTACGGTCGATTTTGTGGCACAATTTTAACGGAAAGCACATCGAAAAGCGAAGTAGATAGCGATGCTAATCAATCAAAGACATGCAAGAATGCCAATCTATCCCATTTTTAGACACAAAAAAGGCGACCTTATGGTCGCCTTTTTTCACAAACAATAACCTTATCTGGCAATGTTTTTCTTGATGGTTTCAACAACACGTAATTGAGCCATAGCCTTAGCTAACTCAACCATAGCCGCGTCATAATTGAAGTCAGCGCCAGCAGTTGCCATATGGGCTTCTGCACGACGCTTAGCTTCTAATGCCGCTTGCTCATCAATATCTTTGGCACGCATAACCACATCAGCCAATACGGAGACAGAAGAAGGCTGCACTTCCAGAATACCACCTGAAAGGTAAAACACTTCTTCACTGCCGTCTTGCTTGACGATGCGCGCCATGCCAGGTTTGATATAACTAAGCAAAGGAGCGTGGCCATGCATTATGCCCAACTCACCTTCAGAACCAGTCACTTGCAGCGAAGCTACACGACCAGAGAAGATTTTGCTCTCTGCGCTTACAATATCAAGATGTACTGTCATGGCTGCCATCCCGTTCTCCTTAAAAAACTAAGTATGAATACTTAGTTATTTCTTTTTGTTCGCTTTCTCGATGACTTCATCGATTGAGCCAACCATGTAGAACGCTTGTTCTGGCAGGTGATCAAACTCACCGTTCAAAATACCCTTAAAGCCACGGATAGTGTCTTTCAGAGAAACGTACTTACCAGGAGATCCAGTAAAGACTTCTGCTACGAAGAAAGGCTGAGATAAGAAACGCTCAATCTTACGAGCACGGAATACGACAGTCTTGTCTTCATCAGACAATTCGTCCATACCCAGAATCGCAATAATGTCTTTCAGCTCTTTGTAACGTTGCAGTACAGTTTGCACGCCGTTAGCAACGTCATAATGCTCTTGGCCAACAACCAATGGATCTAATTGACGTGAAGTCGAATCCAATGGGTCAACCGCTGGGTAAATACCCAGAGAAGCAATTTGACGTGACAGTACAACAGTCGCATCTAAGTGAGCGAAGGTTGTTGCTGGTGACGGATCGGTCAAGTCATCCGCAGGTACGTATACCGCTTGTACAGAAGTAATAGAACCCGTCTTCGTTGAAGTGATACGCTCTTGCAGAACGCCCATCTCTTCAGCCAATGTTGGTTGATAACCTACCGCAGAAGGCATACGACCTAACAGTGCAGATACTTCAGTACCGGCTAAGGTATAACGATAGATGTTGTCAACGAACAACAGTACGTCACGACCTTCGTCACGGAACTTCTCTGCCATAGTCAGACCAGACAGTGCAACACGCAAACGGTTACCTGGAGGCTCGTTCATCTGACCATAAACCATGGCCACTTTGTCGAGAACGCCAGAATCTTTCATCTCGTAGTAGAAGTCGTTACCTTCACGAGTACGTTCACCTACACCGGCGAATACAGAAAGACCCGAGTGGGCTTTAGCGATATTGTTAATCAGTTCCATCATGTTAACTGTTTTACCAACACCCGCACCACCGAACAAACCGACTTTACCACCTTTAGCGAATGGACAAACAAGGTCGATAACCTTGATGCCAGTCTCTAACAGTTCAGTAGAGCTTGATTGATCTTCGTATGAAGGAGCTGTACGGTGAATGACATAACGCTCTTCTTCACCGATTGGACCCGCTTCATCAATAGGCTCGCCTAATACGTTCATGATACGGCCAAGAGTGGCGGTACCAACTGGAACAGTAATAGGTGAACCTGAGTTTACTACTTCAAGACCACGACGCAGACCGTCAGAAGAACCCATAGCGATGGTACGAACTACACCACCACCTAGCTGTTGCTGAACTTCCAGCACCAAACCATTACACGGGCCTTCACCTACGATTTTCAGAGCGTCATATACTTGAGGTACGGCATCTTGTGGGAACTCTACGTCCACAACCGCGCCAATCACTTGGACAACAGTACCTGTGCTCATGATTAATCCTCTAAAACTTGTATTCGTTACCTAACCTAAACCGCAGAGGCACCAGAAACAATTTCCGACAGTTCCTGCGTAATCGCAGCCTGACGGGCCTTGTTATAGACCAGTTGCAAGTCGTTGATAAGCTCACCCGCGTTGTCTGTTGCCGACTTCATTGCCACCATACGGGCAGCTTGTTCAGAGGCAATGTTTTCAACAACACCTTGGTAAACCTGAGATTCTACATAACGGACCAATAAAGTATCCAAAAGTGCTTTTGGATCTGGCTCGTAGATATAATCCCAACGATGAGCAGTTTCATCATCTTCTGATTTAGGCAAAGGTAGCAGCTGCTCGATCACAGGAGTCTGCGTCATAGTATTCACAAATTTGTTAAATACCACGTACAGACGATCCAGCTTGCCTTCGTTGTAAGCTTCTAGCATGACACCGACTGTCCCGATCAAGTCAGCGAGCTTTGGAGCATCGCCTAAACCTGAAGCGTGAGCAGACACTTGTCCACCGAAGTTTTTGAAAAACTGCACACTACGTGCACCGATAGGGCAAAATTCAAATTCTGCACCTTGGGCTTTCCAGCTTTTCACGTCTGCAATAACCTTTTTGAAAAGGTTAACGTTCAGACCACCACAAAGGCCACGGTCGGTTGCTACAACAATGTAACCAACCCGCTTAGCCTCTCTCACCTCCAAATAGGGGTGTTTATACTCGAGAGAACCTTGCGCGACGTGACCGATCACCTTACGCATGCTTTCCGCATATGGACGGCTCGCAGCCATGCGTTCCTGCGCTCTGCGCATTTTGCTGGCTGCCACCATTTCCATGGCGGACGTGATCTTCTGAGTGTTTTTCACACTCGCGATCTTGGTTTTAATCTCTTTAGCGCCGGCCATCTCTACTCTCCAATCTGGACCTGAGGTGTCTTAAGACACCTCTATCATTGTTACCAGGTTTGGGTTGCTACGAACTTGTCGAGGCCAGCTTTTAATTCAGCTTCGATATCAGCGCTATAATCGCCAGTATCATTGATAAGCTTCATTAAAGGAGCATGCTCGCTGTTCATGAACGAGAGCAGAGCGGCTTCGAAATTACCGACCTTATTCAGCTCAACACTCTTCAGGTAACCTTTTTCAGCTGAGAAAATAGACACAGCTTGAGCGGCTACGCTCATAGGAGCATATTGCTTTTGCTTCATCAGTTCGGTAACACGCACACCATGCTCAAGCTGAGCACGTGTTGCATCGTCAAGATCAGATGCAAATTGCGAGAACGCAGCAAGCTCACGATACTGTGCTAGTGCGGTACGAATACCACCAGACAGTTTCTTGATGATCTTAGTCTGAGCCGCACCACCAACACGAGAAACAGAAATACCTGGGTTAACCGCTGGACGTAGGCCAGAGTTAAACAGATCGGTCTCAAGGAAGATCTGACCATCGGTAATAGAAATTACGTTGGTCGGTACGAATGCAGAAACGTCACCCGCTTGCGTTTCAATAATCGGCAGCGCGGTTAAAGAACCAGTTTTGCCAGTTACTGCACCTTTAGTGAACTTTTCTACATAAATCGCGTTAACGCGTGATGCACGCTCTAATAAACGTGAGTGTAGATAGAATACGTCACCTGGGTAAGCTTCACGGCCTGGTGGACGCTTGAGCAGTAACGAAATTTGACGATAAGCAACTGCTTGCTTAGACAAATCATCGTATACGATCAAAGAATCTTCACCGCGGTCACGGAAGTATTCACCCATAGAACAACCAGAATATGGCGCTAAGTATTGTAGAGCAGCGGCTTCAGAAGCAGTTGCAACAACAACGATAGTGTTAGCTAAAGCACCGTGTTCTTCTAGCTTGCGTACTACGTTAGCGATAGTAGAAGCCTTTTGGCCAATCGCGACGTACACACATTTAATGCCAGAATTTTTCTGGTTGATAATTGCGTCGATCGCCATTGCTGTTTTACCAGTTTGACGGTCGCCAATGATCAATTCACGCTGGCCACGACCGATAGGGATCATGGCATCAACGGCTTTATAACCAGTTTGAACTGGTTGATCAACAGACTGACGTTCAATAACACCTGGTGCGATAACTTCAATTGGCGAGAAACCATCGTTATCGATAGGTCCTTTACCGTCAATTGGCTCACCTAGAGTGTTAACAACGCGGCCAAGAAGACCGCGGCCAACTGGAACTTCCAGAATACGGCCAGTCGTTTTCACTTTTACGCCTTCTGCTAAATCAGCATAAGGACCCATTACTACGGCACCGACAGAATCACGTTCAAGGTTCAACGCGATTGCAAAACGGTTACCAGGCAGTTCGATCATCTCACCTTGCATCACGTCGGCTAGGCCGTGGATGCGGATGATGCCGTCACTTACCGCAACGATAGTACCTTCGTTACGAGATTCGCTAACGACTTCGAACTGCTCGATCCGCTGCTTAATCAGATCGCTGATTTCAGTGGAATTCAGTTGCATGCTCAAACTCCCAATTACGACTGCAGCTTATCAGACAGACGCGATAACTTACCGCGGACCGAGCCATCGATGACTAGGTCTCCTGTCTTAATGATTACACCGGCGATGAGCGCGGCGTCAGTGCTACAATTCAGCTTAACTTTGCGTGCGAGACGTTTCTCTAAAGAAATACTAATCTGCTGTTGTTGTTCAGAGCTCAGCTCAGTTGCAGAAACCACATCGGCTTCTACTTCTTTTGCCCACTCATTACGGTATTCAGTAAATAACTGAGATACAGCAGGTAGCACCTTTAAGCGACCGTTTTCAGCCATTACCTTTATCAGGTTCTGACCTTGCACATTGACTTGCTCACCACACACACTAATAAAGAGTGCTGCGAGCTTAGTGCTGGCTAAAGAGCCAGCTAACAGTGGTTGCATGGTTTCGTTTTCACTCACCAATGCGGCAAACGTGAGCATTTCAGCCCAAGAATCCACTGCATCTTGTTCAATAGCAAAGTCAAAAGCTGCCTTTGCGTAAGGGCGAGCGATGGTGGTTAATTCAGCCATAACTCAACTCCCTTATCAAATTTCAGCGACTAGTTTATTAACTATGTCACTGTGGGCGGCTGGATCAATAGAACGCTCAAGGATCTTCTCAGCACCCATGATGGCAAGAGTAGCAACCTGCTTACGCAGATCCTCTTTGACGCGATTACGTTCAGCTTCAATTTCTGCTTTACCCTGAGCGATGATTTTAGCACGCTCAGCGTCTGCTTCGGTTTTGGCTTCTTCAACTATTTGAGCTTTACGCTTGTTAGCTTGCTCAATAATTTCATTAGCCGTTACCTTGGCTTCTTTTAGTTGGTCAGTCGCTTTCGCTTGTGCCAACTCCAGGTCTTTTACCGCACGATCAGCATCAGCTAGACCGTCAGCAATCCTTTTTTGGCGCTCTTCGATGGCATTCATCAAAGGGGGCCATACAAACTTCATGCAAAACCACACGAAGATGATAAAGGCGACCGTCTGACCGATTAGGGTAGCGTTGAAATTCACAACAGCCTCCTATTTAGAGTTAAGACAGAAGCGTTTTTTACAGCATTGCACCCAGTGGGTTGGTAAATAGCATAAATAATGCGATACCAACACCGATCATAGTTACGGCGTCAAGAAGACCCGCTACGATGAACATTTTAACTTGTAGCATAGGAGCCATTTCTGGTTGACGCGCAGCGCCTTCCAAGAACTTACCGCCTAATAAGCCGAAACCGATTGCAGTACCAAGAGCACCCATACCAATCAGCAGAGCAACAGCGATAGCTGTCATGCCTAAAATCGTTTCCATCTGTATCTCCAGTATCTAAATCTATATTAGTTGATGATTTAGTTTAAAATTTCTTCAGCAATCCTTAATGATCTTCATGCGCCATGCTTAAATAAACAATGGTCAACATCATGAAGATAAACGCCTGCAGCGTGATAACCAAAATGTGGAATATTAACCAGCCCAGTTGCAGAGTCACACCTAGGGTAGATAATAACAAGTTGGTACCATACATCAGCGCAATAAGGATGAAGATCAACTCACCTGCGTACAAGTTACCAAAGAGTCGCAATGCCAATGAAATTGGCTTAGCAATCAAAGTAACAGTCTCTAATAGGAGGTTGACGGGTATCATTGCCTTATGGTTAAAGGGCTGTAGTGTCAATTCTTTAACAAACCCAGACACACCTTTGACCTTAATGCTGTAAAAAATAATCAGCACGAACACACCAATAGCTAAGCTAAAAGTAATGTTAACGTCAGTCGTCGGAACCGCTTTTAGATAGGGAATACCCATTAAACTTGCTGCGTGAGGCAGCCAATCTACAGGGATCATATCCATGAAGTTCATCATGAATACCCATACAAAAATGGTCAGAGCTAAAGGCGCGATCAGAGCATTGCGGCCATGAAAACTTTCTTTCACGCTGTTATTTACGAACTCGACGATAATCTCAACAAAACATTGCAGTTTGCCAGGAACACCGGAAGTCGCTTTTTTACCAACGCTGCGGAAAATCCACAGGAACAGAACACCAAGACCAACCGAAAAGAACAACGAATCAATGTGCCATGTCCAAAAGCCTTCACCAACACTTAAGTTGGTAAGGTGATGTTGGATATAGCCCTGCGGTGTTAACGCTTCACCAGTTGCAGCCATGATTCATCCCACTTAACTTTGCTTGAAGTATAAAGGAGCTGTCCAATGCACGATTAGCGTCAGCACATAACAAACAAAAAGCGGCATAAAAGCGACCTTAAGATTGATAAACACAAACGAAAACATTGCGATGGTTAACAGCAACTTTACCGCTTCCCCCCAGTAAAAAGTCTTTATGACTTTTGCAGCTGAACTTGCTCCCGTGTGGGAGAAAGCGAGGGTTGCGAATACAAAATTAGGGAGCACAGCGATTGAACCACCTGCTAATGCAGAATAGCCAAACTGAACTCCCCACACGGCGAAAAAGAGAATTGAAGCACCCCCAGCGACCGCCGCCTGCATCATCACCAATTTATAGGCTGACCACCGGCCACGACGCGCTAAAACCTTACTCAATTCATCCTCTCCGCATTCATACTTTTTGTTTCGATGACCGGATGACAAATACCCGTATTTATGTCGATGCACAAAAAGCTTGCGAAAGTATACCTTTTCACGCCTTCATTGCAACTTTGAGATAAGGAAAAACAACACTTTTAACGTGATCTCGCGCCAAACGAGTTAAAATGTAAGATTAGCATCTGTCACAAATTTACATTAAAAACTGTTAATCTACAGACATTAATGAATTTTACTAAGAATTCCGTCTAATTCAGCCAGATTCTGATAGTTAATTACAATTTTACCCGTGCCCTTACTGCTATGAGCGATCGAAACCTTGGCACCTAATCTTTCAATTAACTGCTGCTCTAAACGACAAACATCTTGATCTTTAGTCGTAGTTTCGGCTTGTTTAGGCGGATTTAAGGTTTGATTAATTAATCGTTCAGTTTCGCGAACGGTTAATTCCTTAGCGGCCACTAATCTCGCAAGATTTGTTTGTTCTTCTCCCTCAATTGCCAACAAAGCGCGAGCATGACCCATATCAATGTCGCCATACTCAAGTAGACGCTTAACAGGCTCATTTAAGCCGTTTAAACGTAACAAGTTAGATACACTCGCTCTGGATTTTCCCACAACATCGGCAACCTGTTGGTGAGTCAGTTCAAACTCTTGCATTAAACGTTGCAATGCAATGGCTTCTTCCATGGCATTTAAGTCTTCACGCTGGATGTTTTCAATCAAAGCAATAGCAACAGCGGCTTCATCAGCTACTTGCTTTACAATGCAGGGGATTTTATTCAAGCCAGCAAGTTGCGCAGCACGCCAACGACGTTCACCCGCAATGATCTCATACATGTTATTCGTCACTTGTCTCACAACGATAGGCTGAATAATGCCTTGATTGCGGATAGAGTGTGCCAGTTCTTCCAACGCTTCGGGGGACATGTCTTTACGAGGTTGATACTTACCTGGCTGTAATAAGTCTAAATCGAGATGGATAAGCTCTTCTTTTTTATCGACAACATCAGCTTCGTCAGTGTGCTTTTTACTGGCGGCATGGCTGTTACTCAGTAGGGCATCTAACCCTTTGCCTAATCCTCTTTTTTTCAACGTCATGGTGATCCTTTACGCTTGCTTAGCCTGAGTTTGTTGTTCTGAACGACGGATCATTTCACCCGCAAGCGCTAGATACGCCTTAGCGCCAGCACTCGATTTATCGTAATACATAGCAGGCGCTCCAAAACTTGGTGCTTCTGCCAGCCTCACATTACGTGGGATAACGGTACGATAGACTTTGTCACCAAAATGTTGTTTTAGCTGATCGGACACATCATTAGACAAACGATTACGCGGATCATACATAGTACGTAAAATGCCTTCGATGCCAAGTCCAGGATTAACCATAGCAGCAAGCTTAGTGATGGTATCAATCAGCGCTGTTAAGCCTTCGAGGGCGTAATATTCACACTGCATAGGCACGAGTACAGAGTCGGCCGCAGACATAGCGTTTACGGTCAACATGTTCAATGAAGGAGGGCAGTCGATAAAGATATAATCATATTGATCTTTGATCGGTGCGAGTGCGTTACGCAAACGAATCTCACGGGCAAAAAACTCCATCAATTTGATTTCTGCCGCAGTGACATCGCCATTACTGGCGATCAGATCATACTTACCCGCAGTGTTTTTAATGACGATCTCGTCGAAGGATTTTTCTTCAACCAATAATTCATAGGCTGTATTAGCTACGTCATACTTATCGACACCGCTCCCCATGGTGGCATTACCTTGAGGATCGAGATCGATCAATAATACTTTACGTTTTGTTGCTGCTAACGAAGCGGCGAGGTTAACGCAAGTAGTTGTTTTTCCTACGCCACCTTTCTGGTTAGCCACGGCAATCACTTTACCCACAATATCACCCTGTATGTAAATGCTGGTTTATTGCCCTTGCTTATAAATGATTTATTTATCACTTTTAAGCCTGTTATTCTTTGATTATCTTCAATAAATGTCTTTTTTCATCGAGTTTAGGCACCTTAAGCTCGATAACTTCTTTCACCACAAATCCACTTGGAATATGTTGCATCTCTTCATCATTCAACTGGCCTTTGAGTGCATAAAACTGTCCGTGTTCAGCGGGGAGATGATGACACCAAGTCAGCATATCTTGGATTGAGGCAAATGCACGACTTAATACACCGTCGAATTTATCCTCCGGTTGATACGCTTCTACACGGCTTTCAACTGAGCTGATGTTATGTATGCCTAATTCAAAGGACACTTGTTTTTGAAAACGAATACGTTTACCTAAGCTATCCAATAACACAAATTGTTTATCGGGATTCATAATGGCTAATGGGATCCCAGGTAAACCCGGTCCAGTGCCTACATCGATAAAACGTTCACCTTGCAGGTGTTTTGAAACCACTAAACTGTCCATGATATGACGGATCAGCATAGCTTCGGGATCTCTCACCGATGTCAGGTTATAGGCTTTATTCCATTTGTTGAGCATGCCAACAAAATCAATTAGTTGTTTTTTCTGCTCGGCGGTGGCGGGCAAATTAATTTCGGCTAAATAAGCCTCTAACTGGGCAGATAACACTGAGCAACCTCAACAAAGATACGATTATGAACGCGAAGGCTATTATGAAGCCCGAAAACGATGAAGGGAAGCCTGAATGCTTCCCTTCTATGACCTAAGCAGCGATTAAGCTAGCTTTTACGCACTCTTACGTAATAAGCCACGCTTTTTGAGGTGAACTAACAAAATTGAAATAGCCGCAGGCGTAATACCAGAGATCCGTGACGCTTGGCCTATGGTTTCTGGTTTGTGGTTATTTAACTTAGCAATCACTTCGTTCGACAAGCCTGGTACTTCTTTGTAATCGAGCGTCAAAGGTAAACCTGTGTTCTCATTACGCACAGCTTTGTTGATCTCTTCCTGCTGACGTTGAATATAACCAGAATACTTAACTTGGATCTGAACTTGCTCAGCCGCCTGTGGATCTTCAAGCCCTGGACCAAAACCTTCGATCTGCATCAACTTACTGTAATCCATTTCTGGACGACGCAGTAATTCTTCAAATGATGCTTCGCGAGAGATCGGCGTATTCAAGTGTGGGTTTAACGCATGGATCAAAGGTGAATTTGGATGTACCCATTGAGCGCGCAAACGTTGTAACTCAAGTTCGATCGATTCTAACTTCTCACTAAATGCCGCCCAGCGAGTGTCGTCAACTAAACCTAATTCGCGACCTTTTGCCGTTAAGCGAATATCAGCGTTATCTTCACGAAGTAGCAAACGGTATTCGGCACGGCTAGTAAACATGCGGTACGGTTCTTTGGTACCTAGAGTTGATAAATCGTCAACTAGTACTCCAAGATATGCTTCGTCACGGCGTGGACACCAGGCTTCTTTGCCTTGTACTTGCAGTGAGGCATTCATGCCTGCTAACAAACCTTGAGCACCAGCTTCTTCATAACCTGTAGTGCCGTTTATTTGGCCTGCGAAGAATAAACCGTTGATCGCTTTGGTTTCTAATGAGTTTTTCAGATCTCTTGGATCGAAATAATCGTATTCGATCGCATAACCTGGACGCATGATTTCTGCGTTTTCCATGCCTTTGATCGAACGTACTAAATTCAACTGTACATCGAAAGGTAAGCTAGTAGAGATCCCATTAGGATAGATCTCATTGGTATTTAAACCTTCTGGTTCGATGAAGATCTGATGCGAAGATTTATCCGCAAAGCGGTGGATCTTGTCTTCAATCGATGGGCAATAACGTGGACCAATACCTTCGATGACGCCTGAATACATAGGGCTTCTGTCTAAACCACCACGAATAATTTCATGGGTTTTTTCATTGGTGTGAGTGATCCAGCAAGAAATCTGTTTTGGATGATGACTGACATCCCCCATAAATGACATGACAGGTAACGGAGAATCGCCTTTCTGTTCAGCCATTTGAGAAAAATCGATCGTGTTTGCATCGATGCGTGGCGGTGTACCTGTTTTTAAACGGCCGACTCGGATCGGTAATTCACGTAATCGATTTGCTAAAGCAATCGCTGGTGGATCGCCTGCACGGCCACCGCTGTAGTTTTCTAAGCCTATATGAATTTTGCCGCTTAAGAATGTACCTGTTGTTAATACAACAGCTGGAGATTCAAAAGCTAAACCCATTTGGGTAACTACACCAACTACTTGATGATTTTCAACAATTAAGTCATCTACGGCTTGTTGGAAAATACGTAAGTTAGGTTGGTTTTGTAATATATTTTGGATTTTTTGACGATACAGTGCACGGTCAGCTTGTGCACGTGTTGCTCGTACTGCTGGGCCTTTACTTGAATTTAAGGTTCTAAATTGGATCCCTGCATAATCGGTTGCGATTGCCATTGCACCACCTAAGGCGTCAATTTCTTTCACTAAATGGCCTTTGCCTATGCCACCGATCGCTGGATTACATGACATTTGTCCTAACGTATCGATATTGTGCGTTAGTAATAATGTTTTTGATCCCATTCTTGCTGCTGCCAACGCGGCTTCAGTTCCGGCATGACCACCACCAACAACAATAACATCAAACCGTTCATGAAAATGCATGCCACTACCTTCAATTGCTAAGAGACTCAGTACGAGCCGAGCATTTTAGCATTTGCTTCGTCTTAGGTGAATGATCATTTTACGCTGTTCGATCGAGATGATCCGGACTAATAGATCTTAAGATCTTTATATAGATCTTCTTATTATGTTTACTATTAGGATCGCGTTTTTCTGTGCATAACCCAAATTCATTATATAAATCATTAATTAGCGCGATCTTGATCCTGTGATCTGATCGCGATCTAATGTCATTAAACATGGGGATAGATCGCCTACTTATCCACAAGGCGGATCATTAAGCAGATCGGACTGTGAATAGTACAGAGGTTGATCAGATCTAAATAATAGCTTATCCACATGTTTATACTTTAAATAAGTAAATTGTGGATAAATAGGATCTAAACTGTACATAGATCGGGACCTTATCCAATAAGCGATCTTAAATGTCCTGTTGCCATTGTGCTAACCATGCAAGGGCTGGGTCTTCCGGCACAGGATCAAGCTGTACATCGATCTGGATCTTATCCACAAAGGCTTTTGCATCGCAGTCTTGAATGGCCGAAATTAATTTTTCTGGGCCTTGGCAAAAGGTATCGTAACTTGAGTCACCAATTGCACATAAGGCAAAGTTTACTTGGCTGAGATCCGGTTTTTGCTCGGTAATTTCGTTGAAAAAAGGCTGAATATTATCTGGAAGATCACCAGCTCCATGAGTTGATGACACGATAATCCACAGTGCATGGGTGTCTATTTCGCACAATGTTGGGGTTAAATGAACTTGAACTTGGTGTCCTTGCTCCGTTAATTGGGCCATCATTTCGTCGGCAACATACTCTGCACTGCCCAATGTTGTACCAACGATTACTTCAATCTTTGCCATTATGATTTCTCTGTGTGTTGTTGTTTTTAAAACTAATTTCAATTAAATAGATAGCTGAATGGCTATTATTATGTTCATCATAAAGGAAATGTGGATAGGACCACAGAAGCAATACGTGATTTTTGCAGTTTTTGCATCCTTTATATAAGGTTGGTTTCGCTTACATGTTACCTTTAGCTTCTTGATACATAATTAATATATTTAAAAAGTTAATTTCATTTAAAATCAAATAATTATAATAGGATAATCCATGACAACACCCGTAAATGCGCCCCAGTGGCCACGGCAAATTCCTTACATCATAGCCAGTGAAGCTTGTGAACGTTTTAGCTTTTACGGTATGCGGAATATTCTTACCCCATTCTTGATGACAGCACTTTTGTTGTCTATTCCAGAAGAACTGCGCGGAACTATGGCTAAGGATGTGTTCCATTCCTTTGTCATTGGAGTGTACTTTTTCCCGTTACTCGGTGGTTGGATTGCCGATCGTTTTTTCGGTAAATACAATACTATCTTATGGTTAAGTTTAATTTATTGTGTTGGTCATGCGTTTCTCGCTATTTTTGAACACAGTATTCAAGGGTTTTATACGGGATTATTTTTAATTGCGCTCGGATCGGGTGGGATTAAGCCCTTGGTTTCTTCCTTTATGGGTGATCAATTTGATCAAACCAATAAAACATTGGCGCAGAAAGCGTTTGATCTGTTTTATTTTACGATTAACTTTGGCTCCTTCTTCGCCTCGTTATCGATGCCATTACTATTGAAATATTATGGTGCTGCGGTCGCATTTGGGATCCCTGGTGTCTTGATGTTTATTGCAACTGTGTTCTTCTGGTTAGGCCGCAAACGCTATGTGCATATGCCACCCGAACCGAAAAATCCCCATGGTTTTTTACCCGTTATTCGTACCGCATTGCTCACTAAAATTGCTGGTCAAGCCAACATAGGTTTAGTGTTAGCTTTAGTTGGGATAATTTCTGCCGCGTATGCTTTAGTGAATATTCCAACCTTAGGTATCGTTGCTGGTTTGTGTTGTGCGTTAGTGCTTGTGATGGGATTTGTTGGCGCAGGGGCTTCATTGCAACTCGAACGGGCTAGGGGGATCCATCCGGATATCGCCGTTGATGGGGTGCGTTCAGTACTACGGATCTTAATCTTATTTGCGTTAGTGACTCCCTTTTGGTCTTTGTTCGATCAGAAAGCGTCCACTTGGATACTGCAAGCCAATGACATGTCTAAACCTGATTGGTTTGAACCCGCCATGATGCAAGCTTTAAACCCATTATTAGTTATGTTACTGATCCCATTTAATAACTTTGTGTTATATCCGGCGATTGAGCGCATGGGTATAAAGTTAACTGCTTTGCGTAAAATGGGGGCTGGGATTGCCATCACGGGCGTGAGCTGGATAGTCGTTGGTAGCATTCAATTGGTGATGGATGGCGGCTCGGTATTATCAATATTTTGGCAGATTGTGCCCTATGCTTTGCTCACCTTTGGTGAAGTATTAGTCTCTGCCACTGGGCTAGAGTTTGCCTACAGCCAAGCGCCTAAAGCCATGAAAGGCACTATCATGAGTTTTTGGACCCTATCAGTGACCGTAGGTAACTTATGGGTGTTACTGGCGAACGTCAGTGTGAAAAGTCCGGCTGTGACTGAGCAAATTGCCCAGACGGGGATCAGTATTACCGCATTTCAGATGTTTTTCTTTGCTGGTTTTGCCATCTTGGCGGCATTGATGTTTGCGCTTTATGCAAGATCCTATCAAATGCAAGATCATTACCGCCACGTCGAATCATGAGGATGGGTGGAAATATTCGGTTGTAGATAAAAAATCAGCCCATATTGTATGGGCTGATTTATCTGGAAATAATATTAAGGTTAGTTATTTTCCGATACAGAAAGTGAAATATAATTATAAAACAATAGTTTATGTTAATTGAGGAGTAAATGTGGATCAAGTTTTGTTAAGAGCCTGGGCTCACAGTACTCAGCCTTAAGCACCAGGGAACGTGAGCGATTTAACATCTCTGAATAGGGTAATTAGATGGTCCATGGCTAAATCAATTAGGGGCTCGTACATAAACGAATTAAGGTGAATATTTTCAGGTGTCATTAATGTAACCTGAGATAGCACCCTCTCTACTTGCTCAAAATCACCGTTGCCTGACTGTTCGTTCACAATTCTATTGAACAAGCGCCCGGTTTGTGAACCCTTGATGGGAGTTTTATTGTTCACATTATTCCACATAAACTCCTCTGCTTTTAGGCGTATAGCTATGGAAAGCGCTATTTTACGCTCTAAAGCTATTGTGTCTGTAGGAATTGGAGGTTTTGCTAAATCGTCAGCGGTTCTGTAAATGAGATCTAGGATCGGCTCATCTTTTTTGAAGTTTTGGCCAACATCTCTTTTTTGTACGACTTTGGCAATAATATTTTCTAAATCCTCTACTTTTAATGATCGTGTTTTATAATCAGGCTCATCATCATTGTCTTTAATATGAAGCATTGATGTTAACTTTTTGTAATCTGGTGAAAACCCATCTCGGTACTCGATAAGATTTCTTATAAAGGGTATCATTGAAATGAACATTTCAGCATTTGAATCGTAACTCTTTTTCCAGAGATCAAATGGGCTGGATACATCCTTATTTCCCCCTTTAAGAAGTGAAATTTTCCCCTCGCTCTTTTGAGCTATGAAAGAGTTATCCCATTGAGCTGTATCAAGGACTCGTCCTTGAACAGTCCTGTAAAAATCAAAGTTATGTGTCAGTATAATTAATCTGAACAGATCCTCTCCGGCCATCTCCCTCAGATACTCAACAATCGCATACTTATTTTTATAATCAAACGAATCTGCAATATCGTCAATAATGATTACTGACCTTTGACCTGATTTTAATCTTGCTTTGAACTCGAAAATCACATAAAGCAAGTACATAGCTCTCCGTTCACCTAGTGAGAGACAATCAAGAGAATCTAGTTGACCTCTGTCGAATCTCACCGGTTCACCATTTTCCCTTGGAAATGTGAATACCATGTTTGGTGCTGATGTTCCTAGAATTACATTTTTATGATCTTCAATATCGACTCCAAAGGGAACGTAAAAGCGCCTTTTAAAAACTTCTTTTGATTCGTGCCACAATGTGTTTTCTAAGCTTGCCTGCCTTTCTATTTCTGCAAGCTCTGATTTTTTGCTTTGGAATAAGCTAAGTAAGCCGTCAAATCCTGACGTGTCAGTCGCATAATAAGACGACCAGAGCAGTTTCTTAAGGTGTGCTAGGTCTCCTAAATACGCGGTTACTGATGGGCTACTCTCAATGATCTCTTGAAATGCTTTAACTGGTGCGACGCCAGAAATTATTTTATTTGATATGGTTTGTAGTTGACCGTCGCCAAGAATAGACTCACTTTCTTTTTTTAGCAGCTCATCGAGACTCTTCTGATCACATATAGGTTCATCATTCCCCTTCATCAAAAGTTTATGCTCAGCATTGAAGAAATTCTCTTTCTTAAGAGACTTCGAAACTGACGCGGCATTTATTGGGTTAAATTTACCCCTAGAAAATAAAGGAGATTTATCAATGAGTTCATTATAGCGAGTGCTGTATTCATCTATATTATCTCGAATAGATTTGTCATTTAGCAACTCAATAACTTTCGGGTCGAATATCTTTGAATATGGAATTTTTGAAAGTTCTGAGTTTCTTTGGTTAAAATTTTGGACGGCTTCAATCGCTTCAAAAATATTATCAACTTCGAAATCGTCAATTAATTGCTTCTCTACTTTGTCTTGGGGTACTTTTGATAACTTGTTCAATTCTTTTGAAAGTTGATTTCGTGCGCTTAATATTTCTTTATAAATGGAATCATAAGTGGCTTTTTGCTCGCTATTAACAAGCAATGTAGATAAATTGTCTGAGTCAAACTCTGCATCAAAGGGCTTAACTACCAATATCTCATCTGGCAGTATTTCTTGGTCATCGATCTTGATGCTCCATTCAGGCTCAAGATTATAGAGAACTTCCTTTGGCTTTCCGCCGTCCACACTAAGGCAATCAAATGTTTTAGCTAAAGAAGTTTTCATTACCCCATTAGGAGCATATATTAAGTGTGCGTTTGATTTTTCAAAGCTGAACGTCTCATTAAAATCCGATATACCAAAGCAATTTTTCAACTTAATAGATAGCTTTTCCATAACCCATTCCCCTGAGCCTACAATTCGCTTTGACGAATCCTCTTTCTATGTAATGAGCTGAGAGGATTACCTTAAATTTTTACTAATTTAATAACTTAGTCTGCCTTAACTAGGAGATTGCAGCAAGTACAGGAGAGTCTGCTTTCTGGCGACCAGCTTGATATGCAATATCTAAGAATTTGAAACTTATCAATTAATACTGTCTATGTCCATAAAACCACCGTTTATTGAACAGTTAGAACACTTACCTATGGATTGGTTTTTTAATCAATAATCTGTTAAAATACTCGTATAAAAAACTATGTAAATAAAACGTGCATGAATCAAAGAATCGGCTATGCCAGAGTATCAACTGATGACCAGAACCTGCATCTCCAGCGGGATGCGTTGGTTGCTGCCGGTTGTGAAATCATTTATGAGGACAAAGCCAGCGGTAAAAGTACTGCCCGGCCAGAACTAGATAACTGTCTAAAGGCTCTCAGGCCAGGTGATACGTTAGTTGTTTGGAGGCTCGATAGACTCGGTCGCAGCCTGGGTGATTTGGTTAAAGTCGTGACTAATTTGATTGATGAACGGGGAGTTGGATTCCTGAGCTTACAAGAGCAGATTGAAACCAATAGTGCTTCTGGAAAGTTGATTTTTCATGTATTTGCAGCTTTAGCTGAGTTTGAGCGTAATTTAATTAGTGAACGGACTAAAGCTGGACTTGATGCTGCTAGGGCTCGGGGACGTAAAGGTGGCAGAAAGCCGAAGCTCGCACCAAAGGATATTCGAGAGATTAAGGTATTACTAAAAGATCCAAGCATACCCGTTTCCGATGTAGCTAAACGATTTGGTGTATCTAGAACAACAATTTATAACAGTGTCGGGGTCATAAAACCTGACCGTGAGGGGGCAAGTATATGAACGCTTTCCACTTTCAGGATCTTTTAAGTGAGTCAGCAGAGCCTCTCGTTCGTTATGAGGCCTGCAAAGGTATGGCTCGTGGTTATGCTAACTCTGTCATAGATGACCAGTATCGACTTAAAATCGCCAGGTCTTATTGCGCAGCTTTAATAAAATCTTATTGGGACGAAATTAACGCTAGGCACAATAGCAAGCTTAAAATTTTTTCAATCCCAACTGATTCTGAATTGGCCGAAATTACTCTCGATGCAGAGGATGTTGCTAAAAATACCGGTAAAGTGATTGCACAATTCCCTGATATTGATGCGGGCTATCTTATCGGATCAATATATACAGCCATGTTGCCTACTGCTTATCGATCTGATTTAGGAGCTTATTACACTCCGCCACCTTTGGTATCTAGGCTTCTTGATTTGGCAGAAGAAGCAGGCGTTGATTTCAGTACCGCGTCGGTAATTGATCCTGCATGCGGCGGAGGTGCTTTCCTTGCGCCAGTCGCTATGCGAATGCTCCAACGTTCCAAACATGCTTCAAGTGAATGGAAGCTTGCGCAAATAGGCAAGAGGCTCAAGGGGGTTGAGATAGATCCATTTGCTGCCTGGATGACGCATGTCTTATTAGAGTGTGTATTAATAGAACATTGCATTATTGCCAGGAGGCGGCTTGCAAAAAGCGTTATCAGTATTTGTGACGCTCTAACGTACCAGTCACCTGTAGATTTTGATCTGGTAATAGGCAATCCTCCATACGGTAAAGTTTCTCTTGATACAGAAGTTAGAGAGAAGTTTAGTCGCTCACTGTTTGGTCATGCCAATTTATATGGTCTTTTCACCGACCTCGCTTTAAGACTCGCCAAGCCTGAAGGGGTAATAGCTTACTTAACACCTACATCATTTTTGGGTGGGCAATATTTCAAGGCATTACGTGAGCTGTTAATTGATGAATCTGCGCCACGAGCTTTTGATTTTATATCAAATAGAGAGGGTGTTTTTGACGATGTTTTACAAGAAACTCTTCTTGCAACATTCAAAAAGTCAGCAAGAAAAACACCGGCAAAGGTTTCATTGTTAGTACCGGAGGGGCTTAACGAAGCAAGAGTAGAGCCTATTGGAAAGGTATCAATTATTAAAGGTGATGGTCCGTGGCTAATCCCTAGAGTAGCTGAAGACGCTGCATTGTTAAATCGACTCAAGAAGATGAAGACCCGTCTCCCTGATCTGGGCTACGTTGTTTCGACAGGGAAACTTGTTTGGAATAGACATAAAAGCCAGTTACGTACTGAAAAAACAAAAGGGGCACTACCTCTTGTTTGGGCTGAATCGGTAACTTCAAATGGCTTTAAATTCTCTTCGGTGAAGAGAAACCATGTTCCTTATATTCAAATTGAAAAAAACCAGCGACATCTTGTAACTACTGATTCATGTGTTTTGGTGCAGCGAACCACATCTAAAGAACAAAATCGAAGAGTTCTCGGTGCTGTCATACCACAAGACTTTATTGATCGATATGGTGGTGTCGTTGTAGAAAATCATTTAAATATCGTATACGCAGATACACTTATACGGGAGTTGAGCGTAGAAACTATCAACGGATTACTTAATTCTCAGGTCTTTGACCGTATATACCGTTGCATAAGCGGTAGTGTAGCTGTTTCTGCTTATGAGCTTATGGCCGTGCCTTTACCGAGCTTGGACGATATGAAAAAGCTGGAGAAGATCATTGCAGCAGGTTCTGATAGACTCTCCATCGAGAAGTGTATCGCAGGATTGTATGGAGAGAGCAAACTTGAGCTGGCCACATGTACCAAGTCTGGAGGTGATTGCTGAACGCTTACCTCTAATATTCCCTGAAGGGACAGAAAATCGTAATTATGTCATCCGAGAAATGGCTGCAAGAACTCTCTATGTTATGTTCTACGCAGGAGCTGTCGAAGGTGCTGATCGTTGGATTCGGCCAAGCCAAGTAACCGACATGTCTGATGTTCAGGCTGCTCTCTTGACGGACGAGGAGCGTCAGTCTTGGGTTAAGCAGGCGCTATCTAGTAAGAAAGATAGGCCTGTTACGACCTGGTATGCTCCAAATTCTCGAGAACCTGTCAGAGATGAGACTATTCGATATGGGTTTATAGCCCTTGGTGCCGTTATTGAACGCACTGGTTTGCCTGTGACAACTCCTCTTCCTAAATACGCAATGTCAAAAGCATTTGCAGCTCTGTTCAATGTAGATTTAATTGGGGATGATTTAGAGGCTTTAATTCGTAGCTGGCAGAACTCTCACCTTAATGCTGCCGCTTTAAGTCGAATTCGATTACTTGGTGCGCATGCCACTGCCGCAGCATCAGATCAGATAACCGCGACATTACCTAATTCTGGGTTAGTAATGCTTGAGTCTGGTCCGTCAGGCGTAATAGGTAAGGCGGTGATCGAACAATTCGCTCGGAAGTTTTTAAAGACGCCAGCCGTATTATGGTTGTCTCAGTCAGGGGAAAAGGTTGGTATTGATCTTGCGAGTAGGTTAAAGCTCAAAATTGACCCTTCAAAAACGTTACCTGACGTTATTTTAGTTGATCTTGGGACCAAGACTGACGGTAGTGACATGTTATTTGTTTTTATTGAAATTGTTGCTTCAGATGGTCCAATTAACTCTATGCGTAAACAGAAGCTAACTGAGATAGCTATTGAAGCTGGCTTCTCTGCCCAGAATCTTGCTTTTGTAACTGCATTTCAAGATCGTTCAGCCGCTCCATTCAAAAAAGCAATGTCAGAACTCGCGTGGGGAACTTATGCGTGGTTTTGTTCTGAACCAGATAATTTAATTGAGCTAAGAGATGGCAGTTCTATAATCTTGTCAGAGCTTTTATAGGACATAATAATCATAAAGCTGGTTTGGTAAGCCAGCTTTATGATTGCTCTATAGCTCAGGGGTCTATAACGGTTTCAAGTTATATCCATTTTGCTGTAGGTAATTGGCCCTATCATAAATTCTTGCGACCTCAGATTTTATTGGACCAAAAAAGTACTTTTTCCCCATTAGGACAAGGCATTCTGCTTCTGGGTCCAGAAGTTTAAACAAGTGATAGGCCGGTTCGTCAGCAAGAGTATGATTGCCAATTGCTGAGTCAGGAAAAAAATGTCCAGCATCATTTTTCAGAAGGTAGTCGTCTAAGTTTTCATCAAAATGTTCCCAGGCGTTCCGTAGATCCCTGTTATGAATAGGTGAGTCTTCTTCCATACCAAAAGCAGATATTAACTTTTCGCCTCGTTTTTTTCTCAGAGCTGCTTGATAGGGATGGGTTTTGTTTAGCTTGCCCGGATACCAAACCGGCCAGAAGTATCGAGATAAAGCCGCCGCATGCCCTATTGCCTCTTGTACCAAACTAATTAAGTAGTCTGAATCAGCCTGTTTTTCCTTTGCAAATTCGTAGTGTTCAAAAGCTTCCAAACATCGGCTAGCTGAATAAATTATCGAATGTATATAAAAAGCGTCGTATGGAGAAAAAATACCGCTGAAATCTTCAACAATTATTTTTGCTCTACTTTCCAATTCATCTAATTCAAAGTTTACTGACATCTGATATACCTACTAAAACCCCATCGAAAAGCAATCTATTGATACTAAATATTTGGTCATCGCTCTAAGCATTACCGAAAAGCCACCTAAAAGCGACCGTTGAGTTAAATTCGAGCCCAACGAACAAACCGCACCCCAAAGACAAGCACTGAAAAGCAACCCAAAAGCAACTTTACGATGTACTTGACGCCTCTATCTGTTTGATTAATATATAAAGTGTTTTTGGTAGCTGGCCTTCAAACAGCATTCTGCAAAACTAAGGCGATTGCCTTCATTTCTTAACCCTCAGGGGGACTGCCCCCTATGGGCATTCCTCCGTCTATAACAATCTCCCCGGAGGAAAATCAGATGTTTATCATCATTATGCTTGCAGCGTTATGCTGCTGCCTGTGCTTGTGTATTGCACAAGTTAACAGGCTTCCATACCGCGATTTTGCTCAAAGCAATGTCGTGTCCTTGGTACTCGATTCCGAGCAGCCAAACCAAAGAGGACCACCCTCAACATCAGGACGAGTGTTGGAATACCCAACTTGCTCGATGCTCCACCCCGTCTCTGTCGCCGTAGGCGTAAACAGAGACGGGGGTAGAGCCCCCGACGGAAGCCTTGAGCCTCAAGGGCTCTAGGCTTTCGCACCGCGCACGAATGTGCGCGAACAATACCGCCTTCGGCGGTTGGCGCGCTTCGCGCTTTCCTTTCCAAAGAATGACACGACGACACTAGCCGGATCTGTTGGCAGTTTGTTCCGACGGGACAAACCAGCCAACGGAACGAGAATTTCGCTCCATAGCGGTGCTGTTCGTACTAAATGACCGTGGGCAACGGGTTATCTGTCCTATGACCAGGCGAGATCCTGAAACCAGCAATTTATGGTGAGTTGTTGGGTTGGCCTTAGCATGCGGAGCTAATAAAAAACTGCGTATCACCTACCAATGTTTACGAAAAGGCCAACGACAAACTGATTAACACGATTATGAGGATCACACGATGCGCTCAGAGCGAGCCAATCCGGAAGCGCGTAATTTCGGCCTCAAAAGTCGCGATATGGGCAAGGCAGGCCTTAACGCACTGAAGGAAGGTATGAGGAGCTTCCAATCCATAGCTACTATTCATGACCGATGGAGCGTTTTTAGCGCCTGGATTAAGTCAGAACAGGGCATAAAGGATATGCGGGATATAGAAAAGGCTCATTTGGTTGCTTATGCGGCGCATCTTAATGATCGCTACGAGCGGGGAGAAATCGCGCCATCCACTGCGCAGAACTACCTGAGCGCAGTGAATCGGGTGATGGAGATTGCGCGTGGCGACCGACAGGTACGTGTAGATCCTGTCTCCGAGGGGGGACTTCCAAAGCGCTCAGGTATCGCCACTGGCGACCGAAGTGTTTCGGAAGCTTCCCATAATGCCGCAATGGAGGCAGCCTCCGAGCGCCTTGGGGCTTTACTGGAACTACAGCGTAATTTTGGTCTTCGGTTCGAGGAATCGGCCAAGCTGGATGCTGCGAGGGCACTAAAAGAGGCCAAGAAAACCGGCTCCGTGATCATAAAAGATGGCACCAAAGGGGGCCGGGCGCGCACTGTTCCGATCACCAGTGATGCTCAAATTACGGCACTCCAGCGAGCCGCCGCCATACAGGATGGCCGCAGCATGATTCCTACCGAGCAGAGTTATCGCGAATTCCGGCAAGGAGCCTACCGGGAGATTGGCCGTCAGCCAGTCAATTTCCATGGCGAACGGCATCATTACGCTCAAACGCGCTACAAAACTTTAATGCGTGCTGATTGCCCGGTAAAAGCAGGTGTTAAACATGGGCGAGAGCACTATGAATATTTAGCCAAAGAACTTGGAGTCTCAGTAGCTCACGCCAAAATGCTGGATAAAGAAATCAGATCTGAAGTGGCTTTGGAATTGGGTCACGGTCGCATCGATGTGACCAATAGTTATTTGGGGTAATTGATGGAAAAATGGGTAAGAGAAAGAAGCCATGTTTATGTGCGGCATGGAGGGAAAACGGCTCGGCGAGCTATGGTGAAAAGGCTAATTGCGGCTCTAAACGATATTGCCGCCAATGAAAAAGGAGTCAACGCACCATCGCAAATTGGAAGAGCTCATATCCACCGGTATTACACTAGGCATCAAGGATTGAGTACCACGACATTACGGGATCATTTTTATGCGTTCCGACTCTTGTGGGAATTACTTAACCGTCCCGGAGAGCCTCCACGCCCAAAAAACACCGGCTCTGCTGATTAAAAGCCATCTATGCCTATGTCATATTCCTTAATCAGACCTTCCGTTCGCCGCATTACCGTTTGTAATTACCGTATTACCATAATTATCGTAATTACGATAAAAAGCAGGTGGAATGGGGACTTCTGCATAATAAAATAGCTCCAGTATTGTCTAATTGTGCCCAAAAAGGGCCAATACAGCGCGTGTCGATTCAGAAATGAGCTGTTAAATTTGAATCAACTTCAGCCCCGTGCTGAGTATGTGCGATAGCTGGTCGCCAAAAACAAACAGCATTTTATCAATTTATCCCGTAACCGGGGTTCACCGGTTATGCGGTGTAACCCCTTCAATTCCAACTAATTGGAGGTGTTTATGTACTTTTCTACGTTCGTTTTGATCATGATTGTTACCGTGGGCGTTATTGCTTTCGGGGCTACCATTGTCGCCAAACTACTAAATAAGGCTTCGATTCTTGCATATCGATCATTGAGAAAAACGCGGCCCGTACGGGTCGTCAGTCCATTGGTAACTAATAGCAGTTCATTGTGTGGTGAATGGTTGAAAGCTACCTCCGGTAGCAATCAACCCGGAGTCTCCGATGCTGTCGAATGCGCTCCGCTTGAGGGTGAGCTGGTTGCTGAACGCGCTGTAATAGGTTCCACCAGGAAATTATTGTCAGCTCAAAGATGAGGGAGATTTGATGTATCGACTGATTCTAACAAACCAAAAAAAGCGAACGCGAGAGTATCAGCCTTCTGATGCTGGTTATAGGGCAGCTCTCAAAGCCACGCGCAAGTTTTTGGAACAAAACCCCCAGGGAAATGCAGTGCTTTATGGGCATGGTGTTTGTGAGTCCTTCACTATACGCAACATGCCTGAAGTCTAATCCCTAATTAAATAACCCAACCGGGTGCTTCGCCCGGTTGGGCTAAGTCCCGGCTATTAAACTCTTGGAGAATTAAAATGTTGGGACAAAATCAAACTGATATCCATCAATTCGATGTGTGTGGCCGAGTGTATTACCGCGAGGTTAATTACACCGGGAAAGAAGGCGAGTTGGTGGCAGAAACGGTGGAGGCCTTATCCCATGATGAGGCAGAAACCGTGTTTCGAAACAATCTCGTTGAACATGCACGTCAGTTCAACCTGACCGTGGACCGCGTCGAAATCACTTTCACTATCGATTTGACGATTGCTGAAAGTGATAGCGATGAACCGTTCTTGGTCCATTAATCGCAAAACCCTCAGGGGAAGCCCTGGGGGCTTCCCCTCCTGCTATTTATGGAGGAAAAATGGAAGAGACAGCCACAATCACTACTGAGTTATCTGATCGCCATGCCTGGGCTTTGGCTCAACTCGTCAAGCGCATCGGCTGGAACGAAGTTCGGATCAATGCGGCGGATGACGACGATGCGTATCTGATGAGAGAGGCTTTATCTGCATTGCAGAAGAGTCTTGCTGAATCGGGATATGCACCTCGGTAAAAACTCTACCAGAACGCTGGGGTTGTCCAAAATGGGCAGATCCAGCGTCTTTGCAGAGCCAATTGGATTGATATTATTTATCCAATTTAACAACCCTTCGAAAGGAGAATGAAAATGACTAAATGTGATCATGTTAATATTGAAAACATGAAGAAAGCTGTTCAAGCATTGGACCGCGCAATTGATGCTGATATTGATGAACAGGTCGTTCAAGCACTTGAATCGGAAGATGTTATTGATATTGGTGTCATTGTTGATAAAAACGGAAATCCTGGCACTGGTAATGGCTTGCCGTTTGATGTCT
This sequence comes from Shewanella sp. DC2-4, assembly GCF_013248875.1. Taxonomy (NCBI): domain Bacteria; kingdom Pseudomonadati; phylum Pseudomonadota; class Gammaproteobacteria; order Alteromonadales; family Shewanellaceae; genus Shewanella; species Shewanella sp. DC2-4. The sequence continues at coordinate 4,956,525 of NZ_JABRVR010000002.1, forward strand.
ACACCTGTAAGGATGATGCTACTTTGGTCGCTGCGGCGCTAAATGAGGTAGATGCTTTCCTGCTGTCGTTTACTGATAACCCAGCCCTGCAGGAACGTCGTTCTGATTATCAGGTTCAACAAGACACAATCCTCGCCCTTGTTAACAATTTTACCGATGTTGATTTGGAGCTTGTACCAAGCTTAGTGGTAAGTAATATCCAAGAAGCTAAACGGGAGCTTGAGGACGCTATACAACGTTTGTCGTAATAGCTACTTTAGTTCGACCGGAACAATCAAAGGGCCAGCTCGTCTGGCCCTTTGCTACTTATGGGGATAGGAATCTACTGAGTCGGTTTCATTATCCTGCTTGGCCGTTGCTTGCTCATCCAAGAGGCGGAGCATCTCTGATGCCTTGCGTCTGGCCTCGGCTACAATTTCTGGCTTCTCCTGCTCCAAGATCTGGTCTAGTGTTTTTGCCACTGGTAAATCTCGCTAGTTTAGTTAGACTCTAAGTATATAAGGTTTTACAAGAGAGGTTCAGTTCCGTGGATGCCTTTACTATTGCAATGTTAAGTTTGCTCGCATTTTTTACCATTGTGACGTTCGGAAGTTTGTATTTATACAACAAACACAATCAAAACCGCTCTGATCAATAAATATATGTGTATTAAACGGCCCTGTTATCAATGCTGAATAATTCAGCAACAAACTGGTATTTTTACTGTCTCAATTAGATGATCGGACATAGCGTTAATTTCCTCATCGTCTAGCTTCGGGGCAAACAGGGGCGTTCCCCAGAATTGAACCTGTGGATAGTCTGAAAGCCTAAATACTCCATGCGGCCATCGGTCCTCGTCACCCAACCACCGGCGTAAAGTCAGATCTATACCCCATCCATCCTTTAGCTCTATCCAGCAATGCGGATTGATTTGTGTCTTGCTATGTACTGTTTCAACAAACCCTACTCTGCACTGATGTGGAATGTCTGATTTGGCTAGAATGTTGCTGATCACGTAAGTCATCACATCACAACTGGCTTTTGAATCCTCCAGATTTAGCAAAGCCAGTTCCAGTTCTTCATGCCACAGACTCATTGTGCCTTCCTAAATAGCAATTGCTGGCCTTTTTCATAGATAACTGGATATGGTAAAGCTTTGCCATCCTGGAACACACTATTGGGCGGGAAATACATGACTGCCCATTCCGGCAGCGCTCGGCTCGTACTTTTGTAAAAATCGTCCATTGGAAATGATTTCACGTCGCTGACCTGGGTGAAAATCAATCGAGAATATTTGGTTGTGTTATTAGCGGCCAGATTAAAGCTATCAATATTACCACTGCCCACAAAGGCTGGTGTTTTCCAAGGATTCGGCATTGTAACGTTGTATGCAATTACGCAGTTTGAGCCATCACAGCCAAATTGTGGAGCCATTACTGCCCACATAATTAAGGGGTTTCCATCAATCTTGGGCGCTGTACTTTCCACTATTTTAGTTAAATCCAGGTTCATAGATTTCGCGGCTACCGCAACGGCATTATCAATTAGGTTTATATAGTTGCTATAAGCATCTTCTGAGGATTTAGCCATTGATGCAGGCATCCATGCCATCAAACTTGGCCTAGCGGATGGGTTATCCGGTGATGTAAGAATGCTTGCAGTGTTAAACATGAGAGTTTGCTGACCGTTCAATCCTCTTAATGGTGCATCAAGCGATGAGGCCAGGCTTGTGACATTTAGCGCTTTCATCAATAGAGACTGTTTATATGAGTTCCACCCATCTTCTGAGTCTCTCAGATCTTGGTCATAAATACCCCCAGCTCTTGCCAAGTTTAGCGCTCTGGACATCTCTGGATTATAGGATTTTGGGGTTGTAGCACAGCCTGCGAGCATAATGGCGGCGAACAGGGCTGTAGCTGAACTTACGGAAGTTGACATATTCATTTTCATTTAAAGCTCCTCTTTTAGAAATAGAGTGCCATTGGTTTGTGAAAATGCAACAAGGGTTAAGTAAAACTTTTTAAAAATCATAAGTTTGTACTGACGTGACAAAGTTACCGACATTATTCAATGATTAACTTTCACATGTGAAAGTTTTATTTGGACTGCCCAAATTGGACAGTTTGGGAGTTCGGTTTGTACTCATTTGCTCGGTAGGCTTTCGGGTGACACGAAACCTATTGGAGCAACAGTATGAGAGTCTCTCCCCCTTACATTAGAACACTATCTGCCTCTTGTTTAATCATCTTCTCTGTCGTCGCCACTCATGCCTCGGCTGAAGGGCTTCAGTCCGAGATGGATAGACTATTCAACGAAATGAGTAATACAACCAGACCGGGTATTCATGAGACACAACGCCGTGGAGTTATTGCGGGTGGGCGTGTGACCACCAAAGCGCGTATTTTTGATGAAAACCTAGTTAGCTTTGTCCCTCCATCTTGGAAAGCTGGGTGTGGTGGCGTTGATCTATTCGGTGGTTCTTTATCGTTTGTGAATGCAGATCAGATTGTTCAACTGATGCGAGCTGTGGCAGCAAATGCAAAGGGCTATGCTTTTCAACTAGCTCTGGATAATGTTTTTCCTGATGGTGCCAAATGGATAGAAAACTTTCAAAAGAAAGTTCAGGCTTTGAACCAGCATTTAGGCAATTCTTGTCAGTTAGCTCAGGGTATTGTTAACGATTCACTAAGTGCTTTTGACACGAAACTAAAGAACGATACTCGTACAAAAGCATCGACCAAAGGTTTATTTGAAGACATGTTTTCTGCAACGCAGGAAACGGATGGACAAACGGCAATCAAGACGCTGAAAGACAACTCGCCACAGGCCTACCAAGAGATGATAGGTAATATTGTCTGGAAGCAACTCAAAAAGAATAGTGTAAGTTCATGGTTCCAGTACGGGGATAACAGCCTGCTTGAAGCCATGATGTCTATAACTGGTGCCGTTGTCATTGGTGATTTAATTAATGATCCAAATCTTGCTGGAGCAAACAACAGTACTAATCCCATCGTCACCTTACCAGGAAATCGAATTACCCTGGGAGACCTCATTTCAGGTGGCTCTGTTAAAGTTTATTCATGTGACAGTGATACGGTTAACTGTATTTCTGCTGGTTCTGAGCTGAAGAGTGTTCAGCTCAAGGGTATTGGCAATCAAATGTCAGATTTACTTCTTGGTTCTGATTCTTCACCTGGATTGATTTATAAATATGCAAACAATGTTGGGGCTTTAAGTTCTGCCGAGATAGCTTTTGTATCAAATCTCCCCAGTAGCTTTGGCTCACTTTTCCGAAATCTTTCAGCTGTTTCCAGTGATACAGCAGAGCAGTTTGCTCAGCAAGCACAGACCATCATAGCGCTAGATATAACCTACAGGTTTATTGAGGAGATATACCGGGCAACAACTATTGCGTTAGCTAACAGTGATAATGCCTATCAACAAAAAGCTGTTGATGTACTTGATGCTTCTCGTGCTGTTGTCAGACAAGAGTATGACCAATTAATTGTTAGACACGGGAAGCTAAGTGATCTGATGGGACATTACAACAGCTTACTTGATGCCACAAAGAAGCAGCGGCTTTTACTTGCAACCCAAGCATCAGGGAAAAAGGAGTAACTAATGGATTTTAGTATTTATTCCGTCGGTGATGCCGCATTTCTAGAGCAAATAATGATTGCTGTGGCGATGGCTACAGGCACCGGTGATTTTGAACGCATGGTAAGTATTGGCCTTTTAATTGGCGCTCTTATCATCTCATTTCAGTCGTTATTCCAGGGCGCTAAATCCTGGGATTTACATCAAGTTTTTGCTTGTTGGCTCGTGTATGCCATTTCCTTTGGAGCCGGCGTTACGGTAACTATTGAGGACGCGTACAACGGACAAGTGCGAGTAGTGGATAACGTACCTGTTGGTCCAGCCGCCGCTGGTTCTATAATCTCAAGCATTGGATTTGGTCTCACAAAACTCTTTGAGGTTGCATATAGCCCTGTCGCGAGTGTGACTGAATCAAAGTTCATGGATTCTTTAGAGTTATTATCAAAGCTCAGAAATCACGAAATGGAGTCAGCACTATGGACTGTCTGGAATGATTCCCTAGGAGGCGGTACTGTTGATATGAAGAAAAGCCTGACTAACTACATATCAGAATGCACAGCAATTAAATTTTCATTAGGTGAGTCAAATGAGGATCAAATCAACACAGAGAATTGGCGTACAGCTCTCAGATTTGATTCACAAATATATGGGACCCGATTGTTTCTGTCTCCATCTGGTCCGACAGATCCCAGTTGTACAGATGGCTGGATTCAGTTGAGCCAATCCTTTGAAACTGCGTTCAATTCTGGCCTTTCGCAACAAGCTCTTGGCTATTTGTTGTCTACCACTGATGCTTTGAATGCTACATCTGACGCTTTATATCGCCTGCAGGTTACTAATGTGGCCGCAGGTGATTTTATAAAAGCCAATTTTCTGCAACCTATCGTACAGCGTGGCTTTGCTCAGTACTACAGTGATATGAATGATCCGTACGCACAAATCATGCTCACTCAAGCAGAGTCTCAGCGAAATACGCAATACGCAGCCGAACAGTCTTTATTTGTAAAATCGATTCAACCTCTTATGACCTTGGTAGAGGGTTTTGCGTATGCGATTACGCCTATAGCTGCTTTTGTTATGGTGCTCGGGTCTAAAGGTTTGCTATTGGTCGGTAAGTATCTTCAGATGCTTATATGGGTACAACTTTGGTTACCAATTATGTCGGTAATCAATCTATTCATTTACATAATGGGGCAGCAGGCTCTCGCAAAATATACGACAGGGAACTTATCCTCATTTGAAGGTGTTGCCTATGCTGGGGCCGAAATTGAGCGTTGGATAGGTATAGGTGGAATGATGGCGGCAGCAACCCCCGTCCTATCGTTGATGCTAGTAACTGGCTCAGTATATGCCTTCAATAGTCTTGCTCAACGAGTGGGAGCTAGTGATACAGTCAATGAAAAACTGATGTCACCAGACTTAGTGGACCGTGGTTCTGTTTTGAGCCAACAACCACAATTTAATCAATCCAGAATTGCTGGAACAATGACCTCTGGAGGTGAGTCGTTAGTTGATAGTATTAACTTAGGAAGTACTGTAAGTAATGCCCTTAGCAGTAGCTCTGCTGCTACTGCACAGGCCCAGAAAGGCTTCGCTAGCCAATTAAGTAATAGTGTGTTTTCTGGACATGGTTCAGAACAGACTTATTCACAACTACAATCATTAGGACAAACGCTGAGAGCGTCTGATTCAACTCAGGCTAAAAGTATTTTGTCCGCCGCCCAGAACTACTCTCGTGATCATGGATTAAATTCCTCTCACACGGATGCTGTGGCTGGAGCTATTGCTATGCGGGCCAGCGCTGGTGTGGATGCCGGAAAACTTGCTGCGGCTTTTACAGGACCGGTTGGTGCTGCCGTAAATGCCGCTAACCCGGTATCTATGAACGGTAGTTTAGATGTATCCGCGCAATCGCAGAGTCAGGATAGTAGACAGCAGCTTAGTTCTGATATTGACTCTTTATCTCGCGGACTTGGTTTTACAAAAGATGACAGTTCAGCATTAACGAGTGATTTGGCTCGTCAAGTTTCCACTGATAAAGGTCAACGTTTTACCCAGAGCTTAGGTGAAGAGCAGAGAAAGCAGCTCATGCAATCCAGTTCTGATCTTTTGTCTTCGCAACAAACCTACCAAGAGTTATCTCAGGCTCAGCAAACTATCGGGACTACTAGCAACAATAATATTAGCGCGTTAGCTGACAAAGTTCTGAACAACTGGTCAGCTGGCAAGTCATTGTCAGATGGCGTTAGACAGTCATCCCCAGAGACAAGAGATTTTGCGCAAAGAAAAGCCCAGCATTACCAAGATTTAGGCATTGATTCACAGAGGGCAATAGTTGGAGGGCAGTTGTTTGCTATGCTTAATTCCAACTCTCCATCTGAACAAGCAATTGCAGCCAGTGCAATAGCAAGGGCGACTGGTGGCAACAGTGGCATCGACTTTAATCAACCAGGTCAAAGTGCAATGTTGGTAAAGGATGCTCCGCGCTATGTTTCACCGGTTGAAAATACGAGCTCACTTTCGGCACCGGAAAGAATGAGCAGTGAACAAAAGCTTTTGGCTGAATCAGGCAGTATTGGATCTGAAAATTCTGTTCGTGACGCTCATGAAAAGGGTATCCAACAACTTGAGCAGAGTTATGGGTCCAGCAGAAATGATTACCTTAATGACCGCTTGCCTGCTTTAAAGTCACAGATCATGGCATCTGATTTAGCCCCTTCAACATCCAGCACTTTGTTTGCAGGTGCTGAAGGCGCTGGTCGTTTTGTACAGCAAGTTGTGGGTGGCGCAGGAGCCGCCAAAGATGGGTTCGCAGAGAATTTTGGGCAATCAATGTCTAAGTTAGCCCAGATGACTCCGGAACAACGAGATCAGTTTATTGAGGACACAAAGAAAGGGGATGATTACGTCAAGCAAGAGTATGGTCTCGGAGGCTTCTTGGCCGTAGGCGCTGCAAATCTGGGTAGGGATATCATTGGTGTGGGGATCAGTGGATTTGAGGCCGGTAAAGAATGGTTAACTGGTAAGTCAGATCTTTCAGAGGCAGCACAGGGAATGTCTGTTAGAGAAAGAGGGATGTTTTTTGCTTCTGCATTAGCAAGTGCAAGCGAGGCTGGAGCTGGAAAGGCGGCTGAGTTTGTTCAGCAATATGGTGACGAGTTCAGGCAGATAGCAATGGATACTGCAAGATATGATTATGGTTTGAATAGTCAGGCAGGAGCAGAATTGTTTGCTGCATCGTTGATGGGCGGCGATTCATCGCGCTCTGGAGAACTAAGAGAAAATCTCAGAGAAGAGGTTGGTGATAACGTATTGGCAGATAAAATGGCTGCGATTATTGAAAGTTCTGCGGGGGCAGGTAAAGACCAAGCGGGCGGATATTTAGCGCCTGTATCAAGGTATTTGTCCGTAGCCAAAGGAGGCCGTTAATGAGCAGACGAGCTGAATATAGACGCGCAATTAAAGAGCTTAAAGTGATGATATTACTGGGGGAAGGGAGATGGCTAAACGAAAAGCCAATCTCCTGTGGAAATAAAAAATTTATCGTCGATGGTTCGGTGTTGAACAATGTAATCAGAGAGCATCCGGAACTTAATAAACACATTTTGATAGGTTTTTTTTCGTCGCCTCAACGGTATCCGTTATTAAGATATAAAGATAGGCAGTTAACGTTAAGTCTATAATTAATAAAAAAAGGCTCTCAGGAGCCTTTGTTTTTATTCAATCCATAGAAGCTTCCAGATACATCTACGTCACTTACCATTGGAGATCCTGTGGCAGGGTTGTATGTGACGTCTGCAAACAGATAACGCCCAGATAATGTGTTCGTTTTACTCCCGGAATTACTGATTAGATAGGCTCTTCTACCAATCTTTAAAGATGCCAGCAGAGAAACTCCGACTACAAAAAATATGAGCGACCATAGGCCAAGAAGTTTGTACGAATAGAACAAACTTACGATTAAAAACAAAGAGAATAGCGCCTTTTTCATTTACGCCTCCTGATTAATATGTAACCGATTATAGATTATCGTTCAGAAATGCAAATCTTCATAGCACCATAAAATGATACTGTAAAAAAACACAGTATTTGGCGTTGCATTATCAAAAAGTCATGGTATTTATGATTGATGACAAAGTTAATCAGTGAATAAATCAGGTGTGTTATGGAGAAAGATATGAAGCATTTAGATCGTGAAACTGAAAAGCGATTAAACATAGTCGTTAAGGCAATCGGAACGTTGTTTATTCTAAGCTTTCTTGCTCACTTAGTTATCTCGTCGTGGAGAGATGACCAATATGGATTTACCTTACTCGCGTTGATTGCAGGGGGCGCGTTAGTTTCAATCAATCTGGGCCGCAGAAAAAAAGGTAAGGAGGACTACTGATGTATGCCTTAGAGCCGTTAGAACGTGATGTTATTGGTAGCTTTGACAAGTTTGCCGTTCAATTGAGTGAAGAGAAGCCAGACCAAGATATTTTTGAGTTCGATTTGACTCTGTGGACACTACTGAAGCTTTTATCAGCCAATGCGCCATCCCAGGTTAGCAATCATTTTTCTCTTCCAGAAGATCTTGTTAATAAATTGGCGTCAGCTCCTGACAGTTATCTTTCACAATTAGCGAGTGGAGTTCTTCTGAGCTTTAAACTTGAAACAGATCAAATGGAAGTGATCGATAATCTTGCCGGTAGCTACGATTCTGTCATATGCCTTAAAAATGTTGTGGACGACTTTGACGCCGCGTACTGGCTATTGCTTAACAAGTTAGCTAGTAGAAACTTGGACATGGCGATGCAAATTTTTGGTGTATCTTCTGGTCTTGCTTCCTCAGTCGCCGCCTCCTCAAACAGCCAGTTAAGGTCGTTATCGCATAGGGTCGTTATTAGATTTTCATTGAGATTTGATATTGGCGTACTCGATCAATTCTTATCAGCAGCTCTTGCCGATACAACGCCGATTTTATTAAAAAAAATTCAGCAATCTTTGGTGTGGAGATAATCATGAGTGAATGTTTTACATCTGGTTCGTTATCTCGCTGGGTAAAAGCAAGGCACATGGCATTGGCGGGTTATATCACAAAGATAATTATCCTAGAGACTGGTTTGACTTATAAGCAAGTTCGCAGGCTGTACGCTGAGCTTGAATATTGCGGATATGATGTGAAGGATAAGAAATCCAGGACATTCCGTGGTGGAGCGACGCTGATCCACAGTCAGACATCTAAAATTCAAGCATCGCTTTTAATGCAGCTCTATTCAAATCTTGGAGGGGAAAAGGTTAAGCGTTCTGTAGATATTAGCGCTCTGAATAAAGCGTTTAGGATGTATCACGCTATCCGTAAAGAAGTACCAGGTATGAAGGGAGGAAAATGGGAGCCCTTCGACATTACAGATGCCTGGTGTCTTGCCTCTGAACTCCGCAATGGAGAAGCAATGATAGAGCATTGCGAGCAATGCCAATGCACTTTTTTTACGTCAATTAATCAGCGAACATGTGTTGAATGCCCATTCTGTCGGGTTTCAAAAGCTGCCTGAATACAGCCGCGTATGCCGCAAAAGGGCAAATAGCGATGCTAATTTTTATGAAAGAGCGACATAGCATTATCCAAACTAAAAAGCTGGAGAAATGCTATGTCCACTATGCCGCCCATCATGACGAGGTTTGTTGCCTCGCTCCTATGTTTAACCATCTCAGTTCTTCCGATACATTCTTATGCGGGTAATCAGGAACCTAACATCGGAGCTGTTGGTCGTGATGCCAAACAATTTGGTTTATCTATTGCGAACGGAGTTAAGCAAAACTCTGCTCAGATTCAAGATGGTAAAATTTCTCTACCAGTCGGTAATGGCCAATCAACATCCATAAACATAAATGAACTGTTTCCTGGAGTTCAACCTGGGCAAAATACCGCAGAGTATTTCCCTGATGCAGCATCTCAGGAGGAGCTAGAACAGATATTCAGTGATGCTGATGCTATGGATCAGTTTGGTAATGAGGCAAAAGCCAATTTATTCCAAGACGCCAACAGCACCAATCCCTCAATATCAGGTTCTGCATATCAAGTTCTTATGGATGCGGCCAATCGCTCACGCCCTGATTTCAGTAATGACCCAGTACTAAATCTAAGCAAAAAGACCTATGAGGATATGGACCTCATCGCAGGTGGCTTTGGGGATTGTTCTGCCGAAACAACCATTAATCAGAATACTATCAACGCCCACATTCCAGAGTATGAACGGTGTCAGCGTGTTGTAGATCAAAGCGCGGACTGTGAGGTTGTCCATGACTACGATGCCTCTGTGGTGAAGCACTATGATGGTCCATATAACCTCAAATCTTGTGGAGAAGGCTGTACTGAGTTGTGGATTGGTCGAGTGGGGGACAACTACTGGAGTGGTAACTGCAAGATTTATGAGGAGTACACGCGGGTCCAAGTCAGCAATCCAGATGCCATAGTGTCAGCAACGCTTGAATACGCCAAGTGGGATGACTACATGCAAGTGTGGGTCGGTAAGTCCGGCCAAGAGACTAAAGTGTGGTCTGGCCCAGATGGCAACTTCCCTCCAGAAACAGCCGGTAGATGTGAACTCTCCACGAGTTGGGAGCGAAACCCTAATGTTGATGTCACTCCCTATTTTAAGAACGTGAAAGATGGTGATGTTGTTACGTTTAAGATCCGCGTTTCAGTAAGTGGCGAAGGTGAGGGTTTTGGCCGCATAAAACTCCGCTATGACCCATCGAAAGCCATTACCAAGGATGAGTGGGCTCCACAGAGCTGCATGGATTCCGCCAAAGGGGTGGTAGATGGTTTTGCGGAAGGCGAGATCACATGTATAGATGACCCGACTGATGCTACGGGCTGCACAGTCATCAATGGGATCAAAGTTTGCGAATCTCAACTCAAGCCGTCACCTTTGCCTGGTATTCCAAAACTATGCAAAAAGGTTCGAGTTAAAGCCGACTATGACTTTTATAAGGGGCAAATGGACTGCTGGACAGATCCTCAAGGTGAAACACACTGCCCTGTAAATACTGGTGGAAATCTCAACAGTTGCCAGATGTACGAGGATAATCCTCAGTGTGGATTTATTAGTTCGGAATGTATTGATGGAGCAGAAGGTTCCTCGGGTAAGTGTTATGTGTTTAAAGATACCTACGACTGCGGAACGGACGTATCAATACCTACTTTAGAGAAAGAAACGACGTATCAATGCGGCGGACCCATTAGGTGTATGGGGGATGATTGTCTCGATATAACAAAGTCACAAAGCACTGATTTCGCTCGTGCATCTGCATTGTTGAATGCAGCTCAGTTCATGACTCAGGATATGAGTTGTACTGGTCAAAATGATGATGATAACCCTACTGGTGAAGAAAATGTGATGTGTTCAGCTTTTGCCGGTGAGGCTGGGGAATGCAAGATTGCTGTGGGTGGTGTCTCAGATTGTTGTGAAAAGCCGACGAATATTTCGTTTGCTGATTATCTCAATTTGATTATGGCCGTGCCTAAGCTAGACGGTGCCGTTATGGGACTCTCTGATGGCAGTGCCGTGAAAGGAGCATACCAAGTATTAAGAGACCCCGTAATGTCTGGCTGGACCGAAATAACACAGCCTTTTGCAAGTTATATAGAAAATATTAGTGGAGCGGTTGATAGTTTTCTCCAGCCTGTTCAACAGTTTGCTCAGGAGACTATTGGCGCATTAAAGGAGCAAATTACCAAGCTGACTTCTGAAGCTCTAGGGAATGCTTCTGCGACGGGAGCCGCTGGCGTACCTGCAGGGGCTCCTGAATCAATGACTGAACAAATCCTCGGCCAACAAGGTGCCGCCATGCTAAGCACCGTCATGACTGTTTACACAGTGTATGTTGTGTCGATGGTCATGATCCAGATGATATGGAAGTGTGAGGAAAAGGAGTTCACCATGAATGCTAAAAGGGCGCTGAATAGCTGCACATACGTTGGTTCTTACTGCAAGTCCAAAGTATTGGGAGCGTGTGTCGAGGAGCGCGAGTCCTATTGCTGTTTCAACTCGCCACTGTCTCGAATCATCCAAGAGCAAGTTCGGCCACAACTTGGCCTTAACTTTGGTGATGCACGCGCACCTCAATGCGGCGGAATTCCATTGGATCGAATAGCGGATATTGATTGGAGTAAGGTCAACTTGGACGAGTGGTTGGGGATACTTCAGCAAAATGGAAAACTTCCTGATCCCGCATCGTTAAACTTGGACGCTTTAACGGGAGCTGGAAGTGATTTTAATATTGATGGTACTCGGCAAGACGCATCGCAACGAGTCATGGAGCGGCTGGAAGGGATTAATGTAGACAAAATCAGAAACGACAAAGCGCGTGAAATTTTTCCTGACTTGGATGGCAATGGTGGTTGATGTTTATCAATAAGAAACTTTCACATGTGAAAGTTTTTGTGCCGGAATAAATCGCCTAGGTGCCCAAATAGGGCACTTCCAGAGGCCATGTTTACGGGGTTTCACCCTCAAAATTTCTCCAGTAAATCAATGATGCTGGAGAAAATTATGCAGCAAACTTTAAATGAAAAAGATTACAGTCACCTGCAGATGGTCTCTGTTTACGAGGTGACTGCCCTTCTTAAAATATCTGCGCCAACGCTTCAAAGGATTCGCACAAATGACCCATCATTCCCTAAACCATATAAGATCAGTGGTGAGAAAACACTCAGATACAGATTAGATCAGTTGGAAGCATGGCTTGATTCACGCAGGATCAGTAATGAAGTCATTTAGCCAACTTTTTTCACAGTATCAGTCAGATATTGAAGTAAAAAATAATAGTAGACCACAAGGCTTGAGTAGGGCTGAGTCTGAATTAATAGATGCATCTGTAAGGATCAAATCAGATCCGCCCTCGTCCAATGATTTCACTTTTATGCACTCAATAATGTGCCAAGTTGGTTTACCTCGCTCACGAGTTAACGGAACAGAGTTTGAGAGACGCTGCGGTGCTGTTGGTCTGTATGTTCGTGCAGGCAAAATTTGGGACGGTAAACAGTTTGTTCAGCAGCCCGTTCCTTATGGGCCAATGCCCCGTTTGGTAATGGCGTATCTGAACACTCAGGCGTTGCGTTCAAAATCACCAGAAATTGATGTAGGCAATAGCGCCAGAGGCTTCCTTAAACAACTGGGTAAGGAGTCATCAGGAGGCAAAAACGGGAGCTATACAAACTTTCGTAAACAGCTCATGGCGTTGTCTGCTTGTAGTATTACGCTGGGTTTTAGTACCGCTGAAAAAGCGATTACTTACGATGGTAAACCAATCCAAAAGTTTGAGGCTTGGATTGGTAACAATGATAATCAAGGTGCATTATGGCCCGGTGTTATTACATTTTCGCAAGAGTACTTTACGACGCTAAGCGAACATGCTGTACCGCTTGATTTAAGAGCTATAAATGAGCTTACCACCAGTGCTCTTGCTATGGACATTTATGCCATGCTTGCGGATAGATTGCATCGAATTAGTGGTAGGCCTGTTGTATTACACTGGCATAATTTGCGGGAGCAGTTTGGTCAAGAATATACTGGAGAAGAGGCAGACAAGAATTTTAAGAAAAAATTCCTGCCTGCACTACAGCGAGTTCTTGCTGTTTATCCGGATGCAAAAGTTAAGAAAGTGACAGGCGGGATTTTGATGATGTCCAGCCCCCCACCAATACCCTATCGTGATTGAATTAATAACCGGCCAATGTGCCGGTTTTTTTATCTTATTGCTCAACAAAGTTGTGGAAAACCCTGTTGGTTTGAATTTTATCCACGCATAGTTAGACCCCCCTTGTTGCGCATAGTTAGACCCCAGTAAGTTAAATTTTTACGCATAATCGGGCCCCCTTACCGCGCATAATTGGCCCCCCCCTAAACCTATAGGTATTGCCTTTAAAAAATATCCTATAAATATCCCTATAGTTGAACCATGTTAAGGTGTTAATAACTCTCTTTGCGCCCTAAAAGGGCAGTTCCAGAGCCAAGGATCTGCTGTTGCTTCTCATAAAATAGGTCTATCAATAACTGGTTTATAACGGATAGGCTGATGACTGTAGACGTGAATGAAACCTTGAACGCCCTGAGAAGCGAAATTGCTGAAATGAAGCAATTGCTGGCTCAGTTCGTTGAAAATACAGTGAGTGACGGCAGCAAATCAAACTTACCGCCGTCTGATAAAGAGTATCTTACAGTTGATGAGGCTGCGGCCTACGTTGGAGCAAAACGCTCGTACATCTACCGTTTGACGCATGAAAAGCGCGTATCATTTACTAAGCCGGGAGGTAATAGAGTGCTAATTAAACGATCAGACCTTCAAGCATGGCTGGAAAAGAACAGAGTGAAGTCCCAAGATGAACTTCACCAAGATGTTGCAAATTACATTGCGTGCTCACCTCGTAGCCGTAGGGCATCTTAAAGTGCTGTATGGGATACGGATTTTCCGCAGTGAGGACAGCAAGTTCCAGACTCTTTTACCTTATCTTCAAAAATATCTGGAAAGCCTCTCATTGCTGTTACCCGGCGACTTTCAAGGATATCAGCATAAATTTCCGTTGTTCTCAATTCGGAGTGCCCAAGAAGGCGAGAGAGAGAATAGATATCAACGCCACGGTTAAGCTGGGCCACCGCAAATGTATGTCTGCCAACGTGGAAAGTAACATGTTTTTGAACGCCTGCTAGCATTGCCCAATGTAGTAAAGCGACGTTGGTGTAACTGCTATATTTCAACCCTTTAAAGACTCGCTCAGCTTTATCTTGGCGCTCTCCCATAAGCTTAACTGCTGAGTCTGGTAGATCCAGGTAGACTAAGCTGTTTCCGGCATTCAGTAATTTAGTCTGCTTGAAAATAATTCTGTAGTGTCCATTCTGAAACTCTTCTATTTCTTTCCATGTAAGCTTCTGAATATCGCTCCATCTCAAGCCAGTTGTGCAACTAAAAAGAAATGCCCGTTTAAGAACGTCATAGCGACATTCCGCCTTTGTCATAGCTCGAACTTCATCCAGAGTGAGGTAGGTTCGCTGGGTATTTTCTGCTTTGACACTTTTTACTCGCTGGACTGGGTTATCCCTTATGATGCCTTCTCTGTACGCTTCATTTAGGGCGGCTCTGACTTTGTTGAAGTAACTAGAGGCCGTGTTTTTGGCAAGCTTTGACTTAGATTTCGTTAGCGGTTCCTCTAAAAGGTATTTCCTAAACCCTTCCAGGAATTTTTTATCAAGTTCTTCAAAAGTTAGCTCTGCTCTTCCGTGATAGCTCCGAAGATGTTTACCTGCTGAGATCCAAATAGAATAGTTTGAAGAACTTCCAGACTCTTTGCTGGCAGTTAACTTGTCGTAGTATTCGTAAAAGCTCGAAGCAAGCTTTACTCGATCTTCCAGTTGGAACTTATTACTGTGAGATTCAACGAGCCTTGCTGACCGCGCAGCCTCAGCCTGACGCAACATTTCCTTATTGTGTTGACGCTCTGCTTGTGTCTTTGGATTCTCGTAGAGATAGAGCTCTAAAGGTTCGTAGTCGCGCTTTGCACGTTTTTTACCATCCTCACCTTCAACAACACCGTAGTAGTACACCAGTCTAAGTTGCTGGAGCCCCTTCGAGTTAGGGTTACGCTTGTTTACTGATACCTTCATAATTGCTCCGCTTTGCTCCCGTTACTCCAAAATTTTAACTCGGGAGCAAATGCGGATCAATATTTAGCAAAACGGAGCAAAATCGTGGAAAGGGAAGTAAAACCTAACCATAACAGTGTTGCTGTAAAATTACTTAAATAACAGTAGGTTGCTTTGATATGTTTTGAAGGGTTTTACTTTGTTTTTCATCTGAATTACGAACTTCACTTCCCGATACAGAAAGAGCTGAAAATCTTGCCGAGTAAATCGTCAGAAGTGAAGCGGCCAGTGATTTCTGATAGTGCTAATTGGCACATGCGTAACTCTTCTGCCAGCAGTTCTCCTGCTAGATACACTTCTAATTGTTCTTTACCCAATTGCAGATGGCTTGCGGCGAGTTCAAGGGCTTCTAAGTGACGACGCCGGGCGATAAAGCCACCTTCGAGGTTACTCTGGTAGCCCATGAGTGATTTTAAATGCTGCTTTAACTGTTCAACACCTAAGCCTGTTTTAGCCGAGATCCGGTAAACACTATAACCTTGTTCTTCGGTCATCATTAAGTCTTCGCCAGTGAGATCGGCTTTATTGCGGATCACTGTTACACCTAAATTTGAGGGCAGGCGATCGACAAAATCAGGCCAAATATCATGGGGATTAACGGCGGCAGTGGTGGTGCCATCCACCATGAATAGCACTCGATCAGCACTGTTTATTTCATTCCAAGCGCGTTCTATACCAATTTGTTCAACGGTATCTGTCGTATCGCGTAGACCTGCGGTATCGATAATGTGCAGCGGCATGCCATCTAAGTGGATGTGCTCGCGTAATACATCCCGTGTTGTACCAGCAATTTCGGTAACGATAGCCGATTCTTTACCGGCTAAGGCGTTTAATAAGCTGGATTTTCCAGCGTTAGGACGACCCGCGATCACGACTTTCATGCCTTCGCGGATGATAGAACCTTGTTTAGCACTGGCTTGCACTAGGTCAAGTTTGTCGATGATTTTGTAGAGTGCATTGGCAATTTTACCATCACTTAAAAAGTCGACTTCTTCATCGGGGAAATCAATCGCAGCTTCTACATATAAACGTAGGTTAGTGACTTGATCCACCAGCTCATGGACTTCCTTAGAAAATTCACCCTGGAGTGATTGCAGCGCGCTTTTAGCCGCTTGCTCACTGGTGGCATCGATAAGATCGGCAATCGCTTCGGCTTGGGTTAAGTCTAGCTTGTCGTTCATAAAGGCTTGTTCGCTGAACTCACCGGGTTTGGCTATTCGAATACCACCGACTTCCATTACACGTTTGATCAGCATGTCTAGAACGATTTGGCCGCCGTGGCCTTGAAGCTCCAATACATCTTCGCCAGTAAAGGAATTGGGGCCTTTAAAAAACAGCGCTATGCCTTGGTCGATTACTTGGCCTGTTGCACTTTTAAAGTCGCAATAATCGGCATATCTTGTTTTAGGAAGATGACCCAATACGGCCATAGCGACATCACTGGCCTTGTTGCCTGAAATTCGGATGATGCCAACGCCGCCACGTCCGGGCGCGGTGGCTTGAGCCACGATAGTGTCAGTTGTCACGGAAATACCCACCAAACTAATATCTACCAAATCATGTAAAGGAAAAGGCGGCTAATTTAGCCGCCTTTAGTATTATTTTCACTTTATGCTTTGCTAAAGGTAGGGCTTATTTTAAGCCTTTTTTCTCAAGACCTGCATAAATAATCTTCTGCTGCGTGATGGCAACTATGTTACCTACTAACCAGTACAGTACTAGACCTGATGGGAACCACAGGAAGAATACGGTAAAGATTACTGGCATCCATTGCATCATTTTCACTTGCATTGGATCCATTGTCGGCGCAATTGGTTGCATCTTCTGCATTACAAACATAGAGACGCCCATCAGCAGCGGCAGTATGTAGTAAGGATCTTGTACCGATAAATCGTGGATCCACAGCATAAATGGTGCATGACGTAATTCGAAGCTTTCTAGCAATACCCAGTATAAGGCAATGAAGATTGGCATCTGTAAAATAATAGGTAAACAGCCACCCATAGGGTTAACTTTTTCTTTCTTATACAGTTCCATCATGGCTTGACCCATCTTTTGACGGTCATCACCAAAGCGTTCTTTCAAATCTGTCAGCTTAGGTTGCAGATTACGCATCTTCGCCATTGAGGTGTACTGCGCTTTTGTCAGCGGGAACAGTAAACCACGAACGGTTAACGTGATCAGAATAATTGCCACACCCCAGTTACCGACGAATGATTGATAGAACATCAATAGCCAGTGAATAGGAACTGCTAACCACCATAAGAAACCGTAATCGACCACGAGATTTAAGGTTTCAGAAATCGCTGACAGTGCCGCTTGATCCTTAGGACCAACATAGAACTGTGAGCTAATTTCTTGGCTGGCACCGGGTGCAATATCGTATACCGCGCCGCGGAAACCAATATTAGCTAAACCGCCAGCACTGACACTAGAAAAAATAGTGTTGCTGTCAGTTGCGGGTGGCACCCAAGCTGAAACGAAATAGTGTTGTAACATGGCTGCCCAACCGCCTAAAGTGGCTTGGTTCAGGTTACTTTTGGCCATGTCGTCAAAGTTGTATTTTTCATAGCGCACATCATTCGTTGAGAACGCACCACCACGATAGGTAGGCATCATCATGCTGCTTTCAGATGGCTTGATCGTTTGTTTAATCTGACCGTACATCTGAACTTGCAGTGGTGCTGCTGAAGTGTTGTTGATTTTATAGTCAACATCTATGTTGAACTTACCGCGATGGAATACGAACACTTTAGTGTAAGTCACACCATTGTCAGCGATATAAGTTAACGGTACTTCTAAGGTATCTTGGCCTTCGGCTAAGGTATATTCAGTTGCCGTTGTGCTAAATGCGGCACGGCCTTTTGCGCTGCTATCGATACCATCGCGACCAATTAGGCCGCTTTGAGCGATATAAGTGAAATCATTCGTTTGCTCAAGCAATACGAATGGTTGATCTTTCTCTAGTTCTTTTTTGTGCGAAACTAACGCAGCAAAAACGATGTCACCACCCACTGGATTGATCTGAATGTCTAACTGATCTGTTTTTACCGTAATCAGTTTGCTGTTTGCAGTAACTGCTGCAGCAGGAACACCTGTATCAGCTTCTGGAACATCGGCACTGTGCGAGCTTGCCGCGTTCGCCACTAAGGACGATTCGGTTGCAACGGGTTTAGGAGCTTTGTCTGCTTGCCACTGTTGCCACAGCAAAAAGCTGACAAACAGTAGTCCTATGAGCAATATATTGCGTTGAGATTCCATAGCCTATTTATTACACCTATCATTTTTAGGGGGGACGGGATCACTACCGCCGGGATGTAAAGGGTGACATTTTAATATGCGTTTCAATGCAAACCAACAACCTTTCGCGGTTCCATGCACTTTTATTGCTTCAATAGCGTAGTGAGAGCAGGTGGGATTGAAACGGCATCGAGGGCCCAGTATAGGGCTTATGAATACTTGATAGCCACGAATTAACGTGGTCGCTAGCCATTGTAGCGGCGACTGAGTTTGCGCCATAGCTTTTCTATCAATTTGTTGATTTCAGCGTTTTCCATTTCCATCACGCCATTTCTGACAAGCACAACAATATCAAGATGAGGAATGTCGTGTTGATTCAAGCGAAAACTATCTCTGATCACGCGCTTAATACGGTTACGTTGATTGGCGCGTTTTACATAGCGTTTAGCAACAGTAAGGCCCATACGCGGATGTTGTTCCGTGTTAGGAATAGCGAGCAAGGTAATTTCAGCAGAAGATGCTTTGATGGGATTGGAAAATACAGATTTAAATTGCGCGGGAGTTAACAAACGTAACTCCCGCGAAAAGGTATAGCTAGTCAACTAGTTACCCACTTATTAAGCAGATAAACGAGCGCGACCTTTCGCACGACGACGTGCAAGCACCTTACGGCCGCCTACAGTAGCCATACGAGCGCGGAAGCCGTGAGAACGCTTGCGCTTCAGGTTGCTAGGTTGAAAAGTACGTTTACTCATGATGGCAATCCGTCTTTGTTATTAGTGAACATATCCTTATCTCTAGGATAGAGGTAAGGGCAAAAAAGAGGCCGAATTGTAATCACAATACTTAGTCACGTCAACAACGAAAGTAAGTAAGTGCTTTATTTCTGCCAGCGTATCCTTAGATCAACCCCCAGAATACACCATAAGATGTGGATAACTCTGTGTACGGACACTACATGTAGTAGTGCAGGGGATCTTCGAGCCGATCGAAGGGGCGCCATTATAGATCAATGTGGATCGCTTAATAAAGCAGGATTTGCGGTTAGTGCTGAATAAAAGGATCGTTTTGGATCTTTGATGATCGAGGATATCCACATAGAATGATCTCGCTGGGGATAAATATTTTTTAAGGATAGCGATCCTTGAGATCTCGCTATAGAATACATCTCTTTTTTGATGATCTTTTGGGGATAACTAAGTGGCTGTTTCACTTTGGCAACAATGTATCGGACGACTGCAAGATGAGCTTTCTGCTCAGCAGTTCAGTATGTGGATCAGACCGTTACAAGCCGAAATGGATGGAGATACTCTGGTGCTTTATGCGCCCAACCGCTTCGTGCTTGATTGGGTCAGAGATAAGTACATCAATATCATTAATCAGTTCTTTACTGAGCAAATGGGTAGCGACGCGCCTAAATTGCGTTTCGATATAGGTAGTCGTCCTTCGGCGAAAAAGCCTAGTGTTCCAGCACCGATTGCGCCAACTCGTGTAGCGAATACCCAAACTAAAGCGACGGTAGGCACGACGTTTAATGTCCAAGCCGAGCCTATGGCGAACGCGAATCACCGCAGTAACATTAATCCGAGCTACCAGTTTGATAACTTCGTAGAAGGTAAGTCTAACCAATTAGGTAAGGCTGCGGCGTTACAAGTGGCTGAAAATCCGGGTGGTGCTTATAACCCACTATTTTTATATGGCGGAACAGGTCTAGGTAAGACTCACTTGTTGCACGCTGTCGGTAACGGGATCATTAAAAATAATCCTAATGCCAAAGTGGTTTACATGCATTCCGAGCGTTTTGTCCAGGACATGGTTAAAGCGCTGCAAAACAACGCGATCGAAGAATTTAAACGTTATTACCGTAGCGTCGATGCCTTGTTTATCGATGATATTCAATTTTTTGCCAATAAAGACAGATCCCAAGAAGAATTCTTCCATACCTTCAATGCGTTGCTTGAAGGAAATCACCAAATTATTTTGACTTCAGATCGTTATCCAAAAGAGATCGACGGTGTTGAAGACAGATTGAAATCGCGTTTCGGTTGGGGTTTAACTGTGGCAATTGAGCCACCAGAGTTAGAAACCCGCGTAGCGATTTTGATGCGTAAAGCTCAAGAGAGCGGCATTAACTTGCCCGATGAAGTGGCTTTCTTTATTGCTAAGCGTTTACGTTCAAACGTACGCGAGCTAGAAGGGGCATTAAACCGCGTTATCGCCAACGCTAACTTCACGGGTCGGCCAATTACTATTGATTTTGTTCGTGAAGCCTTACGTGACCTCTTGGCACTTCAAGAAAAATTAGTCACTATAGACAATATTCAGAAAACCGTAGCTGAATACTACAAGATCAAGATGGCTGATATGTTGTCTAAGCGTCGTTCACGCAGTGTCGCGCGCCCAAGGCAAGTTGCAATGGCGTTATCCAAAGAATTAACTAACCAAAGCTTGCCGGAAATTGGTGATGCTTTTGGTGGTCGAGATCACACCACAGTGTTGCATGCCTGTCGTAAGATTGCTCAGCTACGGGAAGAGAGCCACGACATTAAAGAAGATTATGCTAATTTGATTAGAACCTTATCTTCTTAAAACAAGGAATTTGGACACGATGAAATTCTCAATTGATAGGGATGCCCTATTAAAGCCGTTGCAATTGGTGTGTGGTGCGGTAGAAAGACGCCATAACTTGCCCATTTTGTCTAACCTCCTTGTAGAAGTAAGTGGTCACTCACTTAAGCTGACTGGTACAGATTTAGAAGTCGAACTCGTGGGCCAAGCAGTGGTTCACGGTGATATCGAAGAAGGTCGTACTACGGTTCCGGCGAAGAAACTGCTCGATATTGTTAAGTCTTTGCCAGAACAAAGCGAACTGAAAGTCGAACAACAAGATAATAAATGGTTGCTGCGTTCAGGTCGTAGCCGTTTTTCCTTAGCGACTTTGCCCGCAGAAGAATACCCCAACGTTGAAGCCTTCCAAGCTGAGATTGAATTTAGCTTGAAGCAGGGCGTGTTGAAGTCAATTATCGACTCGACGCAGTTTTCAATGGCTAACCAAGATGTACGCTATTACCTCAACGGTTTATTGTTTGAAACTGAAGGTAATGTGTTGCGTGCGATAGCGACCGACGGCCATCGTTTAGCCTTAAGTCATCGTACGATTGAAGCACAATTACCGGAAAAACAAGTCATTGTGCCTCGTAAAGGCGTAATTGAAATGGCGCGCTTATTGGAGTCTGACGATCTCGATATCACCATTGCTATTGGTGATAATGCTATTCGTGCCACCACGGCTAACACAGTATTTACCAGTAAATTAGTCGATGGTCGCTTCCCTGATTATCGCCGTGTATTGCCAAAGGGCGGTGATAAAATTGTGATTGCGAGTCGTAATCACCTGAAGCAAGCGCTGACGCGGGCTTCTATTTTATCCAATGAAAAATTCCGTGGTGTGCGTATTCAACTCGAAAATGGTCTGCTCAAGATCACCGCTAATAACCCTGAACAGGAAGAAGCGGAAGAAATCATCGATGTGGAATACAACAATCAGGCCTTAGAAATTGGTTTTAACGTCAGTTACTTACTGGACGTGCTCAACAACCTTAAGTCCGATGATGTGCGTATCACGCTCATTGATGGTAACTCCAGCGCCCTAATCGAAAACCATTTGGAAGAAGATTCCATGTATGTGGTTATGCCGATGCGCTTATAAACCATCGATTTTTACGTTACCCGTGTCTGTACCTCTGTCTTTGATGTCTATGCCGCTTAACGGCGGCACAGTGTTTAATGCACAGCATTGGCCATTCCTTCACTCATTTACTGATAGTCTTAGCCTGTGGCAGCGATTGAGTTGCTCGTTAAGTGCTATGAATCCTTGCCTACGCCGTTTACGCGGCTTAATGAGTAATGCATGAGCCTGACCCGTCTCAATATCGAAGCGTTTCGCAACATTCAGTCCGCACAGTTAATCCCAGCACCTGGGATTAACGTGATTTATGGTCAAAATGGCAGCGGAAAAACCAGTATTTTAGAAGCCATTTATTTCCTCGGTATGGGGCGCTCGTTTCGCAGTCATTTATCCCAACGAGTGATTAATCACGATGACGATAAGTTAACGCTATTTGCGACTTTAAATTTAGCGCGCGGTGACAGTAAAATTGGTTTACGCCGATTTCGCAATGGTGAGACGGAAGTGAAAATCGACGGCGAAAAAGTCAAACGTCTGTCGACCTTAGCCGAAGCTTTACCTATTCAAGTGATCACACCTGAAAGCTTTTCTTTACTGTTTGAAGGCCCAAAATCCCGTCGACAATTTATTGATTGGGGCGCATTTCATGCTGACCCACAGTTTTATGGCGCTTGGACGAATGTTCGTCGCGTTCTTAAGCAAAGAAATCAATTACTTAGGAACGGTTCAGCTTACAGTCATATTCAATTTTGGGACCAAGAGTTTGTGCGCTATGCCGAGCAGGTCACCGAAATACGAAACCATTATGTAGACTCGTTAAATGAGCTACTTAAGGGTATAATCGGGGAGTTTTTACCGAGTGTAGATGTGAAGGTTTCATTTACGCGCGGCTGGGATAGTAAAACGGATTTTGCAGAACTACTCGAAAACCAATATTCCAGAGATTTGGCCACAGGTCATACCGTCAGCGGTCCCCATAAAGCTGACCTTAGACTTCGTGTAGGCACTTTGCCGGCGCAGGATGCCCTGTCCCGTGGTCAATTGAAATTATTAGTCTGTGCACTGCGTATTGCACAGGGAAAGTTGCTCAAACAACAAATAGATAAAAACAGTATTTATCTTGTGGACGATCTTCCGTCCGAGTTGGATGCACAGCATAGGCAGCTATTGCTTAAGCAGTTAACGGATACCGGAGCACAAGTTTTTGTGACCGCCATTGATCCTGCTGCAATAGTCGATTCGTTACACACGCCTCCCAGTAGGATGTTTCATGTGGAACAGGGACGTGTAACGGTAATTGAATAACCATTGAGAGAATAATATGTCAGAGAATAGTTACGATTCTTCGAGTATTAAGGTCCTTAAGGGCCTTGATGCAGTACGTAAGAGACCTGGGATGTATATTGGTGACACCGACGACGGTACGGGTCTACATCATATGGTGTTCGAAGTAGTCGATAACTCTATCGATGAAGCCTTAGCCGGCCACTGTAGCGATATTACGATTACTATCCATGTAGATGGTTCGGTTTCTGTTAAGGATGACGGCCGTGGTATCCCGGTCTCTATCCATGAGGAAGAAGGCGTATCGGCGGCAGAAGTTATTATGACGGTATTGCATGCCGGCGGTAAGTTCGACGATAACTCCTATAAAGTGTCTGGCGGTCTCCACGGCGTGGGTGTATCGGTTGTAAACGCTTTATCTAAAAAGCTGCAAATGACCATTCGTCGTGCTGGCAAAGTATACGAGCAGTTTTATACTCACGGTGTGCCTGATGCGCCGATCAAAGAGATTGGTGATGCAACCAAAACCGGTACTGAAATCCGTTTTTGGCCAAGTGAAGATACCTTCAGCGATGTTGAGTTTCACTTTGAAATTCTGGCAAAGCGTGTGCGTGAACTGTCTTTCCTTAACTCAGGCGTGGGTATCCGTCTGGTTGATGAACGTGACAATAAAAATGAATTCTTTAAATACGAAGGTGGTATTAGCGCATTCGTCGATTACCTGAACCGTAATAAAACGCCAGTCAACAAAGATGTATTCCACTTTATGCAAGAGCGTGAAGATGGCATTACCGTTGAAGTGGCTATGCAGTGGAATGACGGTTATCAGGAAAATATTTTCTGTTTTACCAACAACATCCCACAGCGTGATGGTGGTACTCACTTAGTCGGTTTCCGTAGTGCGTTGACACGTAACCTCAACAGCTACATGGAAAACGAAGGCTATAACAAGAAAGGCAAAACTAGCGCGACTGGCGACGATGCCCGTGAAGGTTTGACTGCCGTTATCTCTGTTAAAGTGCCTGATCCTAAGTTCAGCTCGCAAACCAAAGATAAACTGGTTTCTAGTGAAGTGAAAACCGCGGTTGAACAAACCATGGGTGAGAAGCTGAACGATTATCTGCTGGAAAACCCAGCCGATGCTAAGTTGATTGTTGGTAAGATTGTCGATGCGGCCCGTGCCCGTGAAGCGGCGCGTAAAGCCCGTGAAATGACCCGTCGTAAAGGCGCACTCGATTTAGGTGGTTTGCCAGGTAAGCTGGCCGATTGCCAAGAAAAAGATCCCGGTCTTTCAGAAATTTACATAGTGGAAGGTGACTCTGCTGGCGGTAGCGCTAAGCAGGGACGTAACCGTAAGAACCAAGCTATTCTGCCACTGAAAGGTAAAATTCTAAACGTTGAGAAAGCACGCTTCGATAAGATGTTGTCTTCTCAAGAAGTGGCCACACTGATCACGGCGCTCGGCTGTGGTATTGGTCGCGACGAATATAACCCAGATAAAACTCGTTATCACAACATCATCATCATGACGGATGCTGACGTCGACGGCTCGCACATTCGTACCTTGCTGTTGACCTTCTTCTTCCGTCAAATGCCTGAATTGATTGAACGTGGTTATGTGTATATTGCTCAGCCACCACTATTTAAAGTGAAAAAGGGCAAGCAAGAACAGTATTTGAAAGACGAGCCAGCATTGACTCAATATCTCACGACTCAAGCATTGGATGGCACTGTTGTGTATCCAACGCAAGGTGCGATTGGTATGTCAGGTGAGCCGTTAGAGCGTTTAGTGACTCAGTATCGTGAAGTGGAAGCCATTGTGGCTCGTTTAGAGCAGCGCTATCCAACGCACATTACTAACCGTATGCTTTACCACCCAATGATCACCAACGAGATGTTGGCCGATGAAGGCAAGATGAAAGAGTGGATCGATGCCTTTATCCATGAGCTGGTGGAAATGGAAAACAGCGGTGTACTGTATTCTGCTGAGCCTATTCTCGATCCTGAGCGTAAAGTGTATCTGCCTAAGATCACCATTCGTAAACACGGTATCGATACTAACTATCTGTTTACTTATGACTTCTTCCAATCAAGCGATTATCAACGTATCGGTAAGTTAGGTGCGGCGTTAGATGGCATGATTGAAGAAGGCGGCTATGTACAACGCGGCGATCGTGTTAAAGAAGTCGGCAGCTTCCTCGAAGCGCTAGATTGGACGATTTCTGAAGCCAAACGCGGCTTATACATTCAACGTTATAAAGGATTGGGTGAGATGAACCCTGAGCAATTGTGGGAAACTACAATGGATCCTGAATCACGCCGTATGTTGCAAGTCACGATTGATGATGCCGTGGGTGCCGATCAGTTGTTCACTTGTTTGATGGGTGATCAAGTTGAACCTCGTCGTGAGTTCATCGAAGCGAACGCATTGAACGTGGCTAACTTAGACGTTTAATGCTAGATGTATAATATTAGACGTGTAATGCGCGTTAAGACTCGCGTTAGTACGTGAATGATTAAGGGAAAGCCAAGGCTTTCCCTTTTTTATCTCTATGATTTATCTCTTTATCGATCAATACCCGCTTCATCCGCTGCAACAATTTCAGTCTCTGCTTTAGCCGCATTAATCCACGCCTGCATTTCCGGACAGCTGATCACATGCTGCATATAGGCACGGCTTGCCTGCGAGACTTCAATATCGTAGGTAAGAAAACGCATAACCACAGGGGCAAACATCATGTCGGCAATCGACCATTGGCCAAATAACCAAGTACCTTCGGAATTTGATGGAGCAAACTCGGCCATCTGTGCTGACCAAATCGCATCGATGCGCTCAATGTCTTTGCGGACCGCATCAGTGAGCTCAACATAGCGCCTCGCGCGTATGTTCATTGGTAGAGCGTTACGCATGGCATTAAAGCCTGAATGCATTTCACTGGCAATCGATCTAGCCTTGGCTTTTTGTTTAGGATCTTGCGGCCATGCGCTACCTGCAAGATAGGTGTCGTTGAGGTATTCACAAATTGATAGTGAATCCCATACCCTAATGTCACCATCGACTAATGTCGGTACTTTTAAAGTCGGCGAAATGGCTTTGAGTTGCTGATAGAAGCTGTCGGTATCGAGTTGCAGTAATACTTCGTTGAACTGCACGCCAGATTTTGCGGCCATTAACCAAGCTCGCAGTGACCAGCTAGAGTAGTTCTTATTGCCAATATAAAGATCCATTGTTTGTCCTTGAGTGAAATGCCGAGTGTTTCTGCAAAGCTACTATATGGACTCATTTCACCTATGACTAATGAATATTTTACCCTTTCTACATCCGCTAATACGCGTCATTTCTCTTGAGCTTACGAGTCACTTTTATTGAATTTAAACGACCCATAGCATTGAGATAATTTAACCATATCTTAATTACTTTGTTCGATGGATTCTGTCGAGATAAAGGCTAATTGGCGAGATAAATGGATGTGGCAGCGAGTGATTTACCCCGTAAGTGCACTGATTTTTATGCTATCGGCGGTGGCAAACGCCGATGAGGCAAATAAGTTATTGAATATGTGTAAGGCCTGTCATGGCGAGTCCGGTGTGAGTCGTTTTGAGCATATTCCTAATATCGGATGGCAAAACTCAGAATACCTATTGAAGCAACTGCGAGCCTTTAAGGCGGGGAATCGCCAAGATCCCACTATGACTAAAGTCGCCCAACTCTTGACTGAGGCTGATATGCAGCTGATGGCGGATTACTTTTACCTCGGAAAGGATAAATAACATGGATCTTAATCGTCGGGTTTTTATTAAAGGTGCGGTAGCGACGTCAGTGTTATCAGCTTTACCCGTTAAGTGGGTATTTGCCAATCAGCTTCCCGCAGAGGTTATTCCTCTGGATATATCAGCATTAACTTGGACTAAGGCAGAGGACTTACCGAGTTATTTCAAAGTGTTAAACACTCATCCACTGAATGCGTTTCCGCCGGAGCATAAGCTCGCTCCAGCTGTGACGCCTGCCGATGCCTCGTTTATCCGTTGGAATGGCATAGTGCCTGATTTTAAGGCGCTGGATGCTAAGACTTGGACTTTTAAAGTGGATGGTGAGTCCGTTGCTACTCCGAAAACCTACACAATCGATGAGCTCAAGCGCCGCTTTAAGCATTACACATTACAGTTACTGATTGAATGTGGTGGTAATAGCCGTTCAGGCTTCTTTCCTAGCACTAAAGGCAATCAATGGAATAATGCCGGCGTATTTTGTTCTGAGTGGACAGGTGTCTTAGTGAGTGATGTGCTTAAGGATTGCGGTATTAAATCTGATGCTGTTTACACAGGCCATCACGGTGTTGATCGGCATTTGAGCGGCAAAGGTGAGGCGATTTCACGCGGCGTACCAATAAAGGCGGCGCTCGAAGAGCTTGGGCTTATTGCATGGTCGATGAACGGTGAGGACATTCCTTATCTACATGGATATCCCTTACGTATTGTGTTTGGTGGACGGCCAGGATCCGTTTCGCAAAAAGCGGCGACGGGGATCAGTGTGCGTAATAAAGTCCATGATGGGCATAAAATGGAAGCGCCAGCGTATCAACTCCCTAAATATCCCATAGCGCCAGGTGAGTCTGTTGATGATAAAGACTATAAAATCATTGAAGAAATGATAGTGAAGTCATTGATCACTCACCCCCAATCTGGAACCGAATTAGCTGTAGGTCAAAAGATGACTATCGCAGGTCATGCTTGGGCGGGATTGCGGGAAGTGGTTAAGCTGGAAGTCAGTTACGATTATGGCACTCGTTGGTTTGCCGCTGAATTAGAAAAACCTAAAAACATAACAGCATGGCAGCAATGGAAGATTGAATTGCAATTACCGTCGCAGGGTTATTATGAAATCTGGGCCAAAGCGACCGATAGTGAAGGTGATAGTCAGCCTGTCGTACAACCGCAATGGAATCCTAAGGGATATATGTTTAACGGCTGCCACCGTATTGCCGTTAGGGTGGTGTGATGAAGTCACATATCAATAAACTGATATTGCTTGGGCTAGTGGCATCCAGTATTTCGCTAGCCGCTGAGTATCCAGTGGACCCTAAATCGGGTTTGATCATGGCTCCTGGCTGGGAGTTAGTGAACTATCAATGTAATGCCTGCCATACCAGTATGATAGTCGTGCAAAACCACGGCGATAAAGCCTTTTGGAAAGAGACTTTGCTGTGGATGGTAGATACTCAAGGTTTATGGGACTTGTCGGATACTTGGGCGCCGACCTTGAGTTATCTAAGCACTTATTATGGTCAAGCTGAAATGGATATGGCGATCTTCAGACGTCTACCTTTAGAACCGAACCTGCAGCCTGTGCTAGTTAAACCTTTCCCTAAGGAGCCAAAATGAGAGCGATTATCATAAGTTTGATTGCGCTATGTGGCTTATCCACAGAGGTTAATGGAGAGGTTTATCAAACAGATATAGAGCGAGGTCAGGCATTGGCTACAGCACAGTGTGAGTCATGCCATGGCAATGCGGTGATCGCTATGGCCAAGCAATTCCCAAACTTAAAGGGACAAAAATTAGCTTATCTTAATAAACAGCTCGTCGATTTTAAAACCGGTTTACGACTCGATCCTTTGATGCAATCACAAGTCAGCGCGTTAAGTTCTGAGCAATTACAAGATGTGGCGCTGTTTTATAGCCAGCAAGTTACACCGAACCTAAGTGCGAATTAGCGCGAGTATAGTGTGTTATTTGAATTAAACCGATATAGGGTTTAGTAAGGAATACGGGTGATATTTTGTAGATTTGATTATGCAGTGGTTCGTTAACCTAGGCTACGTTGTAGTCGGTAGAAGTAGTCTTGCCATTCCGCTTGCGCCGTTGCCGCTTGTTCATCGTCAACCAATTCGAATTTAACTGTCTGCCCTGGGCGAGTTTGAGCGAGTTTCCACAGATCGGCTTCAATAATCACGGCGATTTGAGGATGATTGCTGGTGGTCTTAGCATCGGCAAGTAACACTAAAGGTTGCCCTGAAGCTGACACTTGAATGACTCCGGGCTTGACTGTATGTGATTGAACGGGAAATGGTTTTGCTAAGGTCAATATTTCCCCGTTGAGTATTGCACTTGCACGATTGCTTTCTGCCGAAAGTTGCCACTGTGTTTGCCAGAATGTTTGCTGCGATTTCAACGAGAAGGCTTGGGTGTGCTTTGTTGCGAGTGCGCGAATATGCCCATTCCAACTTTTTTGAATTGCGCCAACTTGCCTTCTTAGTGGATGAGCTGAACCTAAGGTCAGGCTATCGCCAGCTTCTAATGCGCGGCCATGAAATCCACCGATACCTGAGGTTAAATCAGTTGCAGCAGAATCCATCACTAACGGCACTTTAACGCCGCCGTCAACCGCAACATAGGCACGCATGCCTTTATTCCCCCCTCTAAGACTGAGTTTTTGTCCTGCCTTAATAGAGTAACGCCAGCCGCAAACTATGGGTTTATTATCTATGCGCGCATCGAAATCGGCACCGGTTAAGGCAATCCAAGCATCACGTTTAAACAAAAAAATCGATTGTCCGAAGGTCAATTCCAGTACGGGTGTATTGTCTGGATTTGAGAGTAGGCGGTTTGCTAAACACAGTGCAGGTCT
This sequence comes from Shewanella sp. DC2-4, assembly GCF_013248875.1. Lineage (NCBI taxonomy): Bacteria > Pseudomonadati > Pseudomonadota > Gammaproteobacteria > Alteromonadales > Shewanellaceae > Shewanella > Shewanella sp. DC2-4. The sequence continues at coordinate 4,986,625 of NZ_JABRVR010000002.1, forward strand.
ATCTAAGGCACCAGCTTGGGTTACGCCTAAATGTCGATATCCCATGCGTCCGATATCTTGAACTGTGGTTAGTGCACCCGCTTTTATTACCTCGATCATCAAATTTTCCGTTGTTAGCTCGCGAGTAGATTGTTAATCAATTAAAGGGAGACAAAATATGTATCCCTTTAGGAATGGTAGGCATATTGTCAGTTAAATGATGCTGAAATGTAAGTTTTTTGAGGTTTCAACTTGTAACCAAGATTGTCTTTGTAAAAGCAGTAATGGTGGGATAGAAGAAGTCCGAAATGAATTGAATATGTTACACTTAAGCTAAGTATTAGCCTCTCTACAATGCCTTAATACATGGCTTGAGCTGATCAAAATGGATTTATGATGGGCAATATTTAACTGACTTTTTAACAATTATTTATAATGACAGGTTGATGCTTCTTGATTAAATCACTTTTTAACAAACTCTTTAATATTCGTGATACGGCGACCGTTGAGAGACCCAAAAGTTTTTCAACGACGGACTTAGGTAAGTCGCTTGAACCTGCGCGAAAGCCAGCTAAATCTCTCGAAGATATTAGCGTCGTATCTGTCGATTTATCTGCACTCTTTTATAGTTTGTTATTTCCGACACGGGTAAAGGACACTGGTGGTGTAGCGAATAATCTTGAACGTCGGGTAATGGCGGAGATAGAGTTGGCCTTAGCATCGCCACAAGTCATCGCCGAAAAAGTGTTAAAGCTGCCGTCAAAGGTATTGGAGTTAGATCGTAAATTGGCCGACCCACAATTTGATATTAAGGATCTATTGGCGCTTATCGAGCGAGATCCTTTATTGAGTATTGAGGTGCTTAAGCTGTGTAATTCTCCCGCGTTTAAACGTAGCGATAGGGATATCACCAGTTTACAGCAAGCTTTGGTACAGCTTGGCCGCGAACAGTTGAGAAAATTTGTCACCACTTGTTTAGTGCGTGAAATGTTGGATATCAAACCAATCTATTTCCGTCGTTTTGGGGCTGAAATTTGGCGCCACTCGATGCAGGTAGCCTTTCTCGCCAGTGAGTTAAGCGATGAAGATCAAGATACGGCTTTTTTATTGGGCTTATTGCATGATGTCGGCAAGCTGGCCATTTTCAAAATGCTCCTCGATGCGTTTGTGCTGGCGGAGCTGGGAGAGCAGCCTAATTCTGGATTATTTAGACAAGTGATGACGACGAAATCGTTAACCTTAAGTTCATTGCTCGCTAAGCATTGGCAGTTACCCAATACCTTTGAAACAGAATTAGACAAGCTCGCCAGTGTAAACTCGCGTCCGCAAGCTGGGCTCGCCGCTGTGGTATGGCGGGCGAATGTGATCAGTGAGATTTCTATGCTGCATCAAGCAGGGCAATTATCCCCTGAGATACTGGCGAATTTACTGCAGCAAGTTAACTTAGATCAAACTCAATTTGATGGCTTACATCAAAAACTGACGCAGTTTTGATTGGGCAATTTAATACGTTTGGTATAAGAAATCAGGACAATAAAAAACGCGCTATGAAGCGCGTTTTTTTATAAAGCGATAATTTTATAAACCTTAGTATCGTTATTGCAGTAGTGATATATCCGCGACGTGCAGGAACTGCTCGCGTAGATTATTCAATAATGCTAAACGATTGTTTTTCAAAGCTTCATCATCCGCCATAACCATTACATCTTCGAAAAACTGATCCACGCTTTCACGTAGGCCAGCTAACAAAGTTAAGGCCTGTTGGTAATCTGCATTGGCAAACAAAGGTGCCAACTGTGGTTGTAGCTCGTTCAACTTGGCCGCTAATGCTTGCTCTGCGGCTTCGGTCAACAAACCTGCATTGATCGATGTCGGTAAAGCGCCTTCAACCTTAGCCAGAATATTAGATACACGTTTGTTCGCTGCTGCAAGTGCGCCAGAAGCTTCTAGGCTTCTAAAGTGTGATACCGCATTGATACGACTATCAAAATCAGCTGGGCGTGTTGGGCGACGTGCTAGCACGGCTAAGATCACATCAACACCAATGCCTTTATCTTGATACCAAGCGCGGAAGCGAGCCATTAAGAACTCTAACACTTCATCGCTTGCATTGGCGTTGCTTAAGTTAGTACCGTGGAGCTCCTGAGCTTTAGCAATCAGTGTTACTAAGTCCAGTGGCAGTTTGTTCTCAACGATAATACGCAGCACACCGATGGCGGCACGGCGTAGGGCAAAGGGATCGGCTGCGCCTTTTGGTGCTTGGCCAATACCAAAGATGCCGACTAAAGTATCGAGCTTGTCTGCTAATGCGACAGCGCAAGATACACCGGCACTAGGCACTGTATCGCCAGAGAACTTAGGCTTGTATTGCTCTTCCATTGCAACCGCAACGGCTTCGGTTTCACCATCGAGGCGGGCGTAGTGCATGCCCATAGTGCCTTGAGTGTCGGTAAACTCCATCACCATATTGGTCATCAAATCGGTTTTAGATAACAAACCTGCACGGGCTGCATCAACCGCATTCGCGCCAGTTTGTCCGGCAATAAAGGCGGCTAGGGCAGAAATACGATTCACTTTGTCTTTTAAGGTGCCGAGCTGTTGTTGGAACAGGACGGTTTCTAGGCTAGGTAAACGTGATTCCAGCGTGTGTTTTTTATCGGTATTAAAAAAGAACTCGGCGTCGGCAAGACGTGGACGAACGACTTTCTCGTTACCTGAGATAATTTGCGTGGGATCTTTAGATTCGATATTGGCCACAAAGATAAAGTTTGGCAGTAACTTGCCTGCATTATCAAAGACTGGGAAGTATTTTTGGTCGCCTTTCATGGTATAGACCAAAGCTTCAGACGGTACACTTAAGAATTTTTCTTCGAAGCTAGCGGTCAATACCACAGGCCATTCAACCAAAGAGGTGACCTCTTCAAGCAGGCTATCTTCGATATCCGCTGTGCCACCAATCTTAGCGGCGGCTTTTTCGGCATCGGCTTTGATTAATGCTTTACGGCTTTCGTAATCGGCGATGACTTTGCCTTTTTCTTTTAGGTCGGCAAGGTAGTGATCAGCGTGTGCTAATTCAAACTGCTTGAGTCCCATAAAGCGGTGACCGCGAACAGTGCGTGCCGATTTGATACCCAGCAATTCACCTTCAATTAACTCACTGCCTAGCAACATAGTCGCGGTGTGAACAGGGCGAATAAATTGGGTTTTATTATTGCCCCAACGCATTGGCTTAGGAATGGGCAATTTATCGAGTGCACGTTGAGCCATGGCAGCGATCAAACTTTTGGTTTCGACGCCTTCAACTTTGGCGTTATGGACTAACCATTCGCCTTTATCTGTAACTAAACGTTCGGCTTGTTCAACAGTAATACCATTACCACGTGCCCAACCTTCGGCGGCTTTAGTCGGTTTGCCTTCAGTATCGAATGCTGAACTCACTGCTGGGCCGCGTTTTTCAACGACTTTGTCAGCTTGTGCAAGGGCAAGTTCAGTGACGTTAATTGCCAGACGACGTGGCGCTGCGTACCAAACGGCTGAGCTGAACGCTAAATCGGCTTTGGTGAGTTCTTCAGTAAAGTTAGCTAAAAAGGATTCAGCCAGTTTACGCAGTGACTTAGGTGGTAATTCTTCCGTGCCTAACTCTATGAGTAAGTTTTCAAAATTCATGTTTTTACCTCTACTTACACATTGGGAAGCCAAGCGCTTCGCGTGCCTGATAATAAGATTCAGCGACCGCTTTCGCCATAGTACGAACACGTAAGATGTAGCGTTGGCGCTCTGTAACTGAAATGGCATGGCGGGCATCGAGCAGGTTGAAGGCGTGTGAGGCTTTCATCACTTGCTCGTAGGCGGGCAGAGGTAAAGGTTTTTCTAGCGACAATAAATGCTGACACATTTTTTCGCACTGATCGAACAGGGTGAACATAAAATCCACATCGGCGTGTTCGAAGTTATAGGTAGATTGCTCGACTTCGTTTTGATGGAACACATCGCCATAGGTGATTAGGCCCAGTGGACCATCGGTCCATACGAGATCATAAACGCTATCTACGCCTTGGATATACATGGCCAGACGCTCTAGGCCATAGGTGATTTCACCTGTGACAGGGCTGCATTCGATGCCGCCGACCTGTTGGAAGTAAGTAAACTGAGTCACTTCCATGCCATTAAGCCAAACTTCCCAGCCTAAGCCCCAAGCACCTAGTGTTGGTGATTCCCAGTTATCTTCCACAAAGCGGATATCGTGGATTTGAGTATCAATACCCAGTGCTTGCAGTGAGCCTAAATACAGCTCTTGAATATTGTCAGGAGAAGGCTTCAACACGACTTGGAATTGGTAGTAGTGCTGTAGGCGGTTAGGATTTTCACCGTAACGACCATCCGTAGGGCGGCGCGATGGCTGCACATAGGCACTGCTCATAGGTTCAGGCCCTAAAGAACGTAGGAAAGTTTGTGGGTGGAATGTACCCGCGCCGACTTCCATATCTAAAGGTTGAACAATTGCACAGCCTTGCTGTGCCCAATATTCCTGCAGGGTGAGAATGAAACCCTGAAATGTTTTTACGTCGTGTTTTGTCGTCATGTCTACTTGTCTACTGCCGTCAGCCTGAATAGAAAATGGGTTCGATTATACCTTGTAGATATCTGCTTATGTAGGTTATTTTTTACCTTCTTAATTAAAACAATAAGGTTATATACCATGGAAGAGATCCGCTGTGGCTGGGTAAGTGATGATCCCTTGTATCGTGAGTATCACGACAAAGTGTGGGGGCGACCTGTTTATGATCCAAAGGAGCTGTTTGCTAAGTTGTGTTTAGATGGTCAACAGGCCGGATTATCTTGGATAACTATCCTGAAGAAGCAACAAAACTATGAACAGGCCTTTGCTAATTTTGAACCTGAGATTATTGCTACTTTCGATGAGGCGAAAGTAGAGGAGCTCATGTTGAATCCCGGTATAGTGCGCAATCGCTTGAAGGTGAACTCTATCATCAAGAATGCCAAAGGTTATTTAGCCTATACTGCCGATGGGAAGGATTTCTCTGCTTTTTTATGGAGCTTTGTGGGCGGTAAGCCCATAGTTAATCAAATTAGGGCAATGTCGCAGGTTCCGGCACAAACACCAGAATCTGAAGCCATGTCAAAAGCGTTGAAGAAACTCGGATTCAATTTTGTCGGCCCAACTATTTGTTATGCCTTTATGCAGGCGGTGGGTATGGTGAACGATCACCTTGTCGAGTGTATTGCTTATCAGGCCTGTGTCGATTCTTGTGCTGAGCATAGCCACTAGAATCATTAATCGTTGAGCTGACTGATATTAAAGAAAACTCTTGTAGAGTATCCAAATACAAAAAAGCATGTTCCACGTGGAACATGCTTTTTGAGCTTCGCTGGAACTCATCTTGTTAAACTTAAACGGTCTCAACAGGAAAGCTATTCTCCTTAGACTTAAAAGTAGCCCTTAGATTTTCTCAAAGAAAAATGGCTTACGTTTTTCCTTGTCCCCATTAAGCTTATTCATAGTCTCTGCATCAAATAACTTACCATTGACCATAGTATGAGTGACTCTGTCGGTAACGCGAATGTCGGCTAATGGATCACCGTCAATAACGATCAAGTCCGCGAGCTTACCTTCTTTGATAGAACCGAGTTGCTGCTCCATGCCAAAGGTTGTCGCTGGATTAATGGTGGCCGTTTTCAACACTTCCATATTGCTCATGCCGCCTTGGGCAAACATCCACATTTCCCAATGTGCCGCTAAACCTTCACGCTGACCGTGGGCGCCAATATTTGGGTGAACCCCTAACTTATTGAGCTCGTTAGCAACCTTAGCAACATTGAAATGATTGTAGTGGCTCTCTGGTGCATGGGGGCGTCGCATTGATCTTGCTTGTAAAATATCGGCTGGCACATACATGGATAGGCGTGGATGTGCCCACACATCGGTTTTATCATACCAGTAGTTTTCACCAGAAATACCACCATAGGCAACCACTAAGGTTGGCGTGTAACCAACTTTAGTCTGGCTCCAAAACTGTTTGATATCGTTATAGATTGAACCAACGGGGAGTGAGTGCTCAATCGTAGTATGTCCATCGGCGACCATGCTTAAATTATGTTGCAGCAAGCTACCACCTTCAGGGACAACCATCATTTCAAGTTCACGTGCGGCAGCGATAACTTGCTGCCTCTGATTTCGGCGCGGCTGGTTGTAGCTTTTTACGCTAAACGCCCCGACTTTTTTCAGACGTTCAAGATGAAACTTGGCATCATCCAGTGAGTCTATGTGCGATGTGTAACCCGGTGCATTTGCGCCATAGAGTATGGTGCCGGTGGAGAATATTCGTGGGCCAACAATATTGCCTGCTTTTTGTTGCTCAGATGCGGCAAAGATTTCTGTAGTGTCATTCGATGGATCGTGAATAGTGGTGACACCCAAGGATAAGCCTGAATACAGCGCCCAGTTCTGTTGTGGCACAATTTCATCATCTGCTTGCGGTCCATGGGCGTGGGCATCGAATAGTCCTGGCATGATGGATTTGCCTTTGATGTCGATGATCTGCGCATCCTTAGGAATCGCAACATCGGCATCGCCTACGGCGACAATATGATTGTCTTTGACTATGACCACACCATTATCAATCACTTGGTCATTTTCCATCGTAATCACTTTGCCACCGACGAAGGCGATTGTTCCACGTGGAACATCGGCCTTTTCGGTAAAGCCTAAATCGATAATGCTGGGTTGTGCCTTTTCATCTTTATTGAGATATTGAGTATCAACTTTGGCTTGGTACAGCTCGGGGCCAAGAGTCCAATATAGTTGGTCGCTTTTACTGTTCCAACTGATACTTTCGCCCGCACGGGTACTCAATTGGCTTACAGGTAGATTGTTGGCATTGGGGCCAATCTCAACTGTCTCGCCGTGTTTAGCAAAAGGTGTTACCCAAACTTTAAAGCGTTCAGCAAAGGCGAGTTGCTCACCATCGGGTGAAACCCTAAATTCAGTTGCATGTTTGCTGCTGTAATGAACCCGCTTATCGAAGCCGTCTAAGTTGATCGATGATAATTGCGGCGTTTCATCTTCGCTGCTATTCATAAAAAAGACGCGATCGGCATTGGCACCGAATTGAGCTTGATAGCCATCGGTACTGATCTTGCTATTTTGTTTACCTTTAATATCGACTTTATATAGCCCGGGCTCCTGCGACCAAGTTCTTGGTGTGAGGTTACCGCCTTGAGTTTTACGATACACTACGAGTTCACCATTGGGTGAAAAGGTGGGTTCGACATACTTTCCTGGCTCAGATGTTAGCTGCTTAGGTTTGCCACCTTTTGCGCTAATCACTTGTACTGTGCCTTGGTCTTGGTCATTCCAAGTGGTAAAAACAATATTTTTACCATCGCGCGACCATTGGGGATAAAGTTCTGCAATATTTTTGTCTAGATCAGTCAAGCGTGACATTCTGCCATCGGGTAAGGATTTTAACCAAATTTTCCCCAGTGCTTCGAAGGCGACTTTGCTGCCATCCGGTGAGACCTGCGCCATACGTAGCATTTTGACATCGAAAACGTCTTTATCGATATCTTGCTTAAAGCGCACCGAGGGCTGTACGGCTAACTCAGTTTTTACACTAAAGGGGATATCTGTGAGTGTTTTATTGGCAACATTCAGACGATTAATTTTTCCCTTAGCCCAGAAGAAAATATCCTTGTTATCTTGTGTCCATGCCATTGTTGGATAGACGCCATGAATGGCCCAAGTCTCTTGCATATCACGGTCAAGTTCGCCAAACAGTTTAGTCGTCTCTCCCGACTTAAGGTCGAGTAGGTAGAGTGATGACTGAAAATCATCGCGCTTAATATAGGCGAGCTTAGTGCCGTCTGGGCTCGGCGTTGGCCGAATTGCACCACCCGTGCCTTCGATTAATACTTCAATCTCACCAGTTTGAGTATCGTAGCGTTTTATTTTGTAGATACCGTTGACCGAATCCTTTGAGTAATGGAATGTTTTACCCGGCGTGTCATCCTGACTAAAGTAGATATAGCGACCATCGGGTGAATACGCGGGTTCACCTAAATCTTTCTCATCATTAGGACGTTCGGTCAATTTAACGCCTTCACCACCCGCAACGTGGTATAGCCACACTTCGCCCGCACCCAAACTACGACTGGCGGTAAAGTGCTTACGGGCAACCAAATACTGGGAGTCTGGGCTCCAAGCTGGACTGTTTAGCAGCCTGAAGGTTTCTTGGGTGACTGTTCTTGGGTTTTTGCCATCAGCATCCATAATCCAAATGTTATCACCACCATCACCATCGGACGTAAAAGCAATGTGCTTGCCATCGGGGCTATAGACGGGCTGCATCTGCCAAGCTATGCCTTGGGCTAATGGCTTAGCTTCACCGCCTGTTACGGGAATTTGGTAGATGTCACCGAGTAAGTCGAAGACGATATATTTACCATCTGGGCTGACACTTAAGTTCATCCAAGTGCCTTCATTAACATCAACTTTGACTTGCACTAAGGGAGCATTCGCTGGAGCGTTAACATTCCAAGTCGATTCTTTCGTTTCTGTGGCGTTAACTGCGAGGGTATTCATCCCAAGAGTGAGGGCAATATAAAGCGGGGTAAGTTTAGAGTTAAACATATCACTTCCTGTTATCGTTCTTATGGGCTACATGAGCGGTATTAATCACAAGATAAATTTTTGTTAATACTTGGTGTAGTTATCGCATAAATAGATAGGAAGGAAAACGTAAATACTGTTTCAATTGATGTTCGAGCTAGAAAGCTGATATTTATATTAGGATTGGGACAACAGAAATAGAACCAAGTTATTTGGTTCTATTTATAGAGGAGTATGGAGAACTAGCTGAGATAGGCTGATTGGATTAGCTAGGAAAGAAAATTGCTATCTCATCACCTAGGTGGATCATGGCATCATTTAATACCCTGCATGTTACACCTCCTCGCCAATCTGGGGTGAGTGCGGCTTCTAAACCAACATGTGCAATTTCCATTTTTTTACAAGGATCGGTCTCACCTGTAATTTCAAGTAGTAACTCACCAATTTGTAAATGTTTACCAACATCTGCACTGCTAAATACTAGACCATCAACGAGCAGATTTGCTCTGCGAGTCGTCCAAGGCAATTCTGCCTCGATAGCACGACAGGCTTGTTGCCATTGTAGTTTGGAAAGCACAGTGACTTGGCGTTTGCCAGGACGACCAAATACATCTTTCTCTACACCATTTAACTGGGTGACATTGGCACAGAGAACCTCATTCATTGGGCCGCGCTTTACAGTTTTATAGGCAATTGCCAGCAGTTTTGGCATAGTTCCTCACATCCTTTTTTAATGATTAAGTCGCTAAAACGATACGACTTAAAGTCCTTTTTTGATCAAATATTGGTATGGCGTCTGAGCCGTTTCGCTGGCGATAAGGGTGTGATCCATAAACTCACAGAAGCTTGGAATATCGCGTGTCGTTGCAGGGTCATCGGCAATGATCAGCAGTGTCTCGCCTGCAGCCATTTGTCTTACCGTTTTACGCACCATCATTACAGGTTCTGGGCAACGTAAGCCTATTGCATCGAGCCTATGCTGTGCGGTTGAGAAAGCGTCGTTCATATTACCTCTACTGAACGGTTAAGCAGAATTAGCTAATGTTACTCCAGCCCCCATGATAAACCAAGTTGGTGGTCTCAATTTGTGATGTGGTTTGATTGGTGTGCCTTTTGTCGTTACCAAAGCTAGAGATAAAATGTTCCACGTGGAACAAACTTATGGCTTATGATAATTAACATTACTCAACGGCTTTATCAGCAGCGCTTTGAGATTGAGAGATTGGATGGATGACAGCTGTACTATTCTCTGGTGCTAAATCATTTGCTGCCGCCATAGTTTGTTGCTGCAATTTGGACGCCCGTTTGTAGCTATACATTTTTTGATCGGCTTTATGAATTAAGCTATTGGCTTCTTCATATTCATAGGGGCCAGTATCTGTAATGCCAAAGCTTAAGGAAATATTGTTTAGACTGAGTTTTATTTTTTGATTAAACCGAGTGATGAAATTCTCTCGAGCTTGTTCCTCACGACAGTTAGGCATGATGATACAGAACTCATCTCCACCATATCGAAAACAATGATCTTCAGCACGAGTGGTTTCTTTAATCGCTTTTGCGACAGCACAAAGTACTTCATCACCTGATCTATGGCCTTGAGTGTCATTAAATAATTTAAAATCATCTACATCTAAGTAGATGACACATACAGGCTCGGCGCGTCTTTGGGCAGCTCTGAGTATGCGAGTTGCGGTTTCTTGTAAGTGCCTTACGTTGAGCAAACCTGTTAAGGGATCGGTTTGCGAGAGTTCTTCTAACTGCTGGGTGCGCTCTTTGACTTTGCTTTCCATGCTTTGGGCATATTTCTCGGCCTTATCTTTAGCGTTCTCAATCTCGGAGACTAAACTGCGAATATAAGTATCGAATACTAGTGTGACATCAAACAGCACGAGTTTATCAATTGCGGCTCGAATACGTTCGGCTTGACGTACATCTTGTACTGAGCCGTTGATCACTGCATAGATCAACTCCTTGAGTGTGTGTACCGCAGACAGGTAAAGTTTGGGCTCAACACCAATGCGTTTATGGACTAAACCAATCCGTAGGCGATTGTTTACGTACTCAAGATCATAAACACCATTAAATAAATCAAGCACATATCTTCTCTGTGCGGTACGCAGGCGGGCAAGTGTGTCTGAGTCTCCAATCAAGAGCGCAATTTCTGACACACTGGTTTGTAAGCCGTAAAAGTCATCGACGATTTTATCGATGTTTTCTTCGATGATAGGCTTAAAGGATTGTAGGGCCTTTACATCCCCCCCAGTAAAAGAGAAGAGCGCCTTACGAGACTCGATCTCCAACTCAGTGATCCGCATTTGTTCGAAAAGGGTCTGTTCCGTTTGTAGCATCAGGCATTCCTCTGGTAAAACAACGAATTGCATCCTTGCACTACACTGCCTAGATTTGGCTGATGATTGCTTGCCTGTTGTCGTCCACAATAGCCAGTAATGCCCTTGTAGTTAAGTCGATAACGGACTGATTTTCAAATGAACAGCAGAAGAAATGAGAAATATTAATATTTACGATGGCAGAAGATTTGGCATAAAAAAAACCGGAACAAGTTCCGGCTTTGATAATTATTCGATTAACGAATTAAACGCGTTCGAACACGGTTGCGATACCTTGGCCTAAACCAATACACATGGTCGCTAAACCTAAGGTCGCGTCTTTGTCTTCCATCAAGTTGATCAGCGTCGTAGAGATACGCGCACCTGAACAACCCAGTGGGTGACCTAGTGCAATCGCGCCGCCGTTGAGGTTGATTTTGTCGTCAACCACATCCGCTAAGCCTAAATCTTTCACACAAGGTAAAGACTGAGCTGCAAACGCTTCGTTCAGTTCAATCACATCTAAATCGGCAACTGTGATACCGGCACGAGCCAGCGCTTTTTGCGTGGCTGGCACTGGGCCGTAACCCATGATAGCCGCATCACAACCCGCAACCGCCATAGAGCGAATACGTGCACGAATTGGTAAGCCAAGTGCGCGCGCTTTAGATTCTTCCATGATCAACATGGCTGAAGCGCCATCAGACAGTGCAGAAGAAGTACCCGCAGTGACAGTACCGTTGACTGGATCAAATACCGGACGCAGTGCTGCTAGAGATTCCATTGTGGTTTCTGGGCGGATCACTTCGTCTTGGAGGACTTTAATTAAGGCACCGTTAGCATCGTGACCTTCAATGCCATAGATTTCCTTAGCAAAACGGCCTTCAACTGTGGCTGCATAAGCGCGTTGATGAGAACGTACCGCAAAAGCATCTTGCTGCTCACGGGTAATACCGTGCAATTTACCCAGCATTTCAGCCGTTAACCCCATCATGCCAGAGGCTTTTGCCACGTTATTAGCAAGACCTGGGTGGAAGTCGACACCATGGCTCATAGGCACGTGGCCCATGTGTTCTACGCCACCAATAATAAAGGTGTCGCCCATGCCAGTCATAATCGCCCGCGCAGCTTGATGGATAGCATCCATTGACGAACCACACAGGCGGTTAACCGTCACAGCGCCAGCGGTCTTTGGAATGCCGGCTAATAGTGAAGCATTACGGGCAATGTTGAAACCTTGCTCTAGGGTTTGTTGCACACAACCCCAAATCACGTCTTCAATTAGGTTTGGGTCGAGTTGCGGATTACGCAGTAACAGACCTTTCATCAATTCGGCAGACAGAGTTTCTGCACGTACATTACGAAATACGCCAGCCTTTGAGCGGCCCATCGGAGTACGGATGCAGTCTACGATAACAGCTTGTTTCATGATTAAATTCCTTTCCCGCTAATTAGGCTTGGTAGTAGCTACCGTTATTGGCTGCTAATGTACGCATCGCATCTGTGACTTGATACAGACCGCCCAAGTGAGCATATTTGTCTGCTAAGGCCACAAAGTTTGCGACACCCATGGTATCCAAATAACGGAACACGCCGCCTCTGAATGGCGGGAAACCTAAGCCATAAACTAGGCCCATATCCGCTTCGGCTGGTGATGCGACAATACCTTCTTCTAAACAGCGCACGGTTTCGATGATCATAGGGATCATAGTACGGGCAATAATGTCATCGGCTTCAAAGACTTTTAATTCGCCAAAGGCAGCTTTCAATAGGCCGTAGCTCGTTGGATCGACATCTTTCTTCGGTTTACCACGGCTATCGACTGAATAGACATAGAAACCTTTGCCATTTTTCTGGCCAAGACGTTTGTTCTCAAACATCACATCAATCGCATCAGTGCCTGATTTACCCATGCGATCAGGGAAACCTTCAGCCATAACGGCTTGGGCGTGATGACCTGTGTCTAAACCCACTACGTCGAGCAGGTAAGCAGGGCCCATTGGCCAACCGAATTGTTTTTCCATTACCTTGTCGATTGCAGCAAAGTCGCCACCTTCGGCAAGTAAGCCGTTAAAGCCTGCAAAGTAAGGGAAGAGTACGCGGTTAACGAAGAAGCCTGGGCAATCGTTAACCACGATTGGCGTTTTGCCCATTTTGCTGGCGTAAGCCACAACAGAGGCGATGGTTTCTTCAGAGCTGTGCTCACCACGGATAACTTCGACCAACGGCATTTTGTGCACTGGGTTGAAGAAATGCATACCGCAGAAACGCTCAGGTTTCTTCATGCTCTTAGCGAGCAAGTTGATTGAAATCGTTGAGGTGTTTGACGCGATAATTGCATCTTCACTCACATAGCCTTCAACTTCGGCTAAAACCTGTGCTTTAATTTTTGGATGTTCAACAACGGCTTCAACGACGACATCACTGTGTTTGAGCGCAGCATAATCTAATGAAGGCGTGATGTTGTTCAGCACTTTGGCCATTTTTTCTGGCGTTGAACGACCACGAGCAACTTGGGCAGACAGCAGTTTGGCGGCTTCATTGAGGCCTAAATCTAATGCTGGCTGGGCAATGTCTTTCATGACAATCGGTGTGCCTTTGCTGGCGCTTTGGTAGGCGATACCGCCGCCCATAATGCCAGCACCTAATACGGCAGCGTTTTTCACTTCTTTGGCTAATTTACCCGCTTTTTTCGCTTTGCCTTTAACGAATTGATCATTAAGGAAGATACCGATAAGCGCTTTAGCAACGTCAGTTTTAGCCAGTTTGATAAAGGCTTGATGCTCGATTTGCAGTGCTTCGGTGCGGCCTTTAGTTGATGCTTGCTCAATTACGCTTACTGCGGCCATTGGTGCAGGGTAGTGTTTACCCGCAACCGCAAACACCATGCCTTTGGCTGTGGTGAATGACATCATAGCTTCAAGTTTTGGCAGTGTTAGTGCAGACAGCTTGCGGTTACGACGCGCTTGCCAATCCAACTTTTCAGCAACAGCATCTTTGAGCATTTGAATCGCAGCCGCTTCTAATGCTTCTGGCGCAACCACAGCATCCACAGCACCGACTTTCAGTGCATCTTCAGCGCGTTGGTCGTTACCTGTGGTGATCCATTCAAGTGCATTATCTGCACCAATCACACGTGGCAGACGAACTGTGCCGCCAAAGCCAGGGATGATGCCGAGTTTAGTTTCAGGTAAACCGATTTTGGCTGTGGTATCTGCGATACGAAAATCCGTTGCCAGAATGGTTTCACAGCCGCCACCTAAGGCAAAGCCTTTGATTGCAGATGCGGTTGGGAAAGGTAAGTCTTCGAGTTTGTTGAAGACAGCGTTGGCTTGTTCAACCCAAGAGAGCAGTACGGCGTCATCTTGTGCGAATAGGCCTAAAAATTCGGTAATGTCGGCACCCACAATAAAGGTATCTTTACTTGAGGTCAGCACTAACGCTTTGATATTGGAATTTTGCTTGATGCTGTCTAATGCGGCATCGAGCGAAGCGAGGGTTTCTCTGTCGAATTTGTTCACCGAACCGGGTGCGTTAAAGCACAGCTTGGCAATATTATCCTCGAGTAACTCAACTTGAATTGTAGGACTTTGGTAGATCATTGCTTGCTTCCTTTTGGCTTAAAAGTGATACCCACCATTATGTGTTGGTGCTAGTACGACTCTCTATCTCACAGCAGCTTCGGCCATCATTTGACCAGTTGTATGCCAGTGTGCTTCGAAATTCGATAAATTACAACACCCAATTTAAACGACTGTTTAATTTCTTGTCGGCTAGAGTGATTTTTCACCTTTGTGATACACTGCACAGAGTGTAGAACACCTAGAGTGCGTTAAATCACTTTGCGGATAAATAGGTCTTTGTGGCTGTTTTCCTTAGACGTTTAAACGCTGCAGCCATGCTAGGGTTGAATAGAATTATTAAAAATAATCATGATGTTATCGCTTTTATGTTCTTTGTTTAGCAGCCATGTATTTTAGATTGAGTGACAGTTTAACGTTTTGATTGAATCTGTTGTTCATGATCAGATTAAGATTATGTGGGCAAATTTGGCTCATAATATTAACTTTTATTCATTGCAGGAGATGACAAATGGATCAGTTGGCTCATCACTATCGTGCCCATATTGCCGAGTTAAACCGCCGAGTCGCAGATATTTTGTCTCGAGAAGCCTTGTCTGGTTTAGTGATCCATTCGGGTCAGCCGCATCGGATGTTTTTGGATGATATCAATTATCCCTTTAAAGCAAACCCGCACTTCAAGGCATGGTTGCCAGTGTTAGATAATCCGAATTGCTGGTTAGTCGTCAATGGTCGCGATAAGCCGCAGCTGATTTTTTATCGTCCTGTGGATTTTTGGCACAAAGTATCCGATGTGCCGGATATGTTCTGGACCGAGCATTTTGATATTAAGCTGTTAACTAAGGCCGATAAGGTCGCTGAGCTGTTACCCAAAGACACAGTTAATTGGGCTTATTTGGGTGAGCATTTAGATGTAGCCGAAGTGCTGGGTTTTACCAGTCGCAATCCCGATGCTGTGATGAGTTATTTGCATTACCACAGAACCACTAAAACTGAATATGAGCTGGAATGTATGCGCCGCGCCAACCAAATTGCGGTGCAGGGACATTTGGCGGCTAAAAATGCGTTTTATAACGGTGCGAGTGAGTTCGAGATCCAACAGCATTATTTATCTGCCGTGGGCCAGAGCGAAAATGAAGTGCCTTACGGCAATATTATCGCTCTTAATCAAAATGCGGCGATTTTGCATTACACCGCGCTCGAGCATCAAAGCCCTGCGAAACGTTTGTCTTTTCTTATCGATGCGGGCGCGAGCTACTTTGGTTATGCGTCTGATATCACTAGAACCTATGCATTCGAGAAGAATCGTTTCGATGAGTTGATCGCTGCGATGAATAAGGCGCAGCTGGAGCTCATCGACATGATGCGCCCCGGCGTTCGTTATCCTGATTTACACTTAGCGACTCACGCTAAAGTCGCGCAAATACTATTGGATTTTGATTTAGCCACGGGTGATGCCCAAGGTTTGGTTGATCAAGGCATTACCAGTGCTTTCTTCCCCCATGGTTTAGGCCACATGTTAGGTTTACAAGTGCATGATGTGGGTGGCTTCTCCCACGATGAGCGCGGTACACATATCGCGGCCCCCGAGGCCCACCCATTTTTGCGCTGCACCCGCATTTTAGCGCCAAACCAAGTGCTGACTATGGAACCTGGGTTATACATCATAGATACTTTGCTCAATGAGCTTAAACAAGATAGTCGTGGCCAACAGATCAACTGGCAAACGGTTGATGAGTTAAGGCCTTTTGGCGGTATTCGTATCGAAGATAACGTCATAGTGCATCAAGATAGAAACGAGAATATGACCCGTGAGCTCGGCTTAGCCGATTGATGTTTGAAAATAGATTAGGGCGAATTCGTGCTCGAAAGTTATAACGTTCCCTGTGATGAAATCGTCATTGAAGAAGAGATAAAGCATAGTCGCTTTATCTCTTTTCTCTTTCATTGCGATAGTGTCGATAAATTAAAGTTAGTACTTACTGACATAAAGCGTGACTATCCCAGCGCAAGCCACTATTGCTCAGCTTTTGTTGCTGGCGCACCGGATGATAGCGTCTTGATTGGTTCGAGTGATGACGGTGAGCCCGCTGGCAGTGCAGGCCGCCCTATGTTAGCTGTGTTGCAAGGGGCACATATTGGAGAAGTGGGCGCTGTTGTCGTGCGTTACTATGGCGGTACTAAGCTAGGCGTAGGTGGACTCGTTCGGGCTTATACGTCGGGCTTAAGGCAAGGCTTGATTCAATTACCGACGCGACTCAAACAGTTACGGTATCCCGCCAAGTTGCATTGTGATTATGCGCAGCTGCGCGATGTCGAGCATCTATTACAGCAAGTGGATGCCGTGATCATCGATAAGCAATTTGCCACAGCGGTCGATATTGTGTTTGAGATAGGGCGAGAGCAACAGGCATGGCTTTGTGAGTCGCTGGCGACACTGAGTCAAGGAAGTTTGAGGCCCGAGTTTGAGCTGTGATGCCTGCGTAAATTATGCCAAAATAGCCCAAATGCTGAAAATACCTTTACAGCCAATGGAATAATTGAACTCGCGTAATGCAATATAAAACCATAATTAGAATCATAGGCCTGCTGATTGGTTTATTTTCAATCACTATGCTGCCACCAGCACTGATCGCTGTTTGGTATAACGATGGCGGCGGCACGGCGTTTATGCAGGCATTTTTTGTTAGCCTATTTATTGGTTTTTGGCTCTGGTATCCAAACCGCCACTGCAAAGAAGAATTGCGTACGCGAGAGGGCTTCCTGATTGTCGTGCTGTTCTGGACTGTACTGGGTTCTATTGGTGCCTTGCCGTTTATCTTTTCGAGTCAGCCAGACTTAAGCTGGACAGACAGCTTCTTTGAATCTTTTTCTGCGTTAACCACCACCGGAGCCACTGTTATTGTCGGGCTCGATTTTTTACCTAAGGCTATTTTGTTTTACCGCCATATGCTGCAATGGCTTGGTGGTATGGGGATTATTGTGCTCGCAGTGGCTATTTTACCTGTGCTCGGTGTGGGAGGAATGCAGCTTTATCGCGCAGAAATTCCAGGGCCAGTGAAAGACAGTAAGATGACCCCGCGGATAGCCGAAACTGCTAAAGCACTGTGGTATATCTATTTACTGCTAACGATTTCCTGCGCGACGGCTTATTGGTGGGCGGGCATGAGTATTTTTGACGCTATTTGTCATTCATTTTCGACCATTGCCATCGGAGGTTTTTCGACCCACGATGCCAGCATGGGCTATTTCGATAGTCCTACTATTAACCTTATTTGTGTGTTCTTTTTAATTGTTTCTGCGGTTAACTTTAGCGTGCATTTTGCGGCATTTTCACGACGTGGGATTAACGTTAGAGTCTATTTTAAAGATGCTGAATTTAAGATGCTGGTGGCGATTCAACTTATTCTCACAGCGATTTGTTTCTTCACGCTTTATCGTTCTGGTATTTATGATTCGCCAGAAGAAACCTTAGATCATGCTTTATTTCAGGCAGTTTCAGTTGCCACTACGGCTGGATTTGGCACTGATAGCTTCCATCTGTGGCCATTATTTTTACCCATACTATTAATGTTTTCGAGTTTTATCGGTGGCTGTGGTGGCTCAACGGCGGGTGGGATTAAGGTCATTCGAGTAATTTTACTGCTGTTACAGGGTTCCCGTGAATTGAAACGACTCGTTCACCCTAAGGCAATGTTTTCGATTAGGATTGGCTCTAAAGCCTTGCCCGATCGCGTGGTTGATGCTGTTTGGGGATTCTTTTCTGCCTATGCGCTGGTGTTTGTGATTTGTATGCTTGCACTCATGGTGATGGGATTAGATGATATTACGGCTTTTAGTGCCACGGCGGCATGCTTAAACAACTTAGGCCCAGGTTTAGGTGAGGTAGCGAGCAATTATGCCAGTATTGGTGATGGAGCCAAGTGGGTATTGGTCGTGGCTATGCTGTTTGGTCGCCTCGAAGTATTTACCTTACTGATTTTGTTTACGCCAACTTTTTGGAAGAATTAATCATGCAGACGTTAATAATCTATTCGACGATAGATGGCCAAACATTGGCAATTTGCCAAAAAATGAAGACGATTGCTGAACAGGCGGGAGAGCAGGTTTCGCTCGCCACATTAGAGCAGGCGGAAGCGTTGAGTCTAGTGGATTTTGATAAAGTGCTGATTGGTGCCAGTATTCGTTATGGTAAACATAGACCAGAGCTTTATCAGTATGTGAATCGCCACCATGCAGTGCTAGATACTAAGATTAATGGTTTTTTTACCGTTAACGTAGTGGCGCGCAAATCCTTAAAAAATACGCCTGAAACCAATCCTTATATGCAAAAGTTTCTCAAGCTTTCACTGTGGCAACCCCAGCTGTTAGAAGTGTTTGCAGGCAAGATTGATTACCCTAAATACGGTTTCTTCGATCGGACCATGATACGTTTTATCATGTGGTTGACTAAAGGGCCAACGGATATCACAGGCACTTTTGAGTTTACCGATTGGGCAAAAGTCGATGCCTTCGGTAACCGTTTTAGCCAACATTAAAAACCATTAAGCCCTAATCACTTGCAAGAGGTTAGGGCTTAAATTTAGGCTAATTTTGCAGTGTTAGGCTGCACAGTAGCGGCTATGCAGAATCGAAATCACTTGGGTGACTTGCTCGTTTTTGAGTTTATAGTAAACAATCTGCGAGCTCTTACGGGTATCCACGAGATCTTCTGCGCGTAATACGGCTAAATGCTGGGATAGGGCCGACTGGCTTAATGGCACTGTGGCGTTGAGCTCGGTTACGCTCAACTCTTTGTCTAGTAATAGACATAAAATCATTAGGCGATAAGGGTTCGCTATGGCCTTGAGCCATTTAGCCGCACTTTCCGCATTAGTTACCATTGCATCTACATCTATGTCATTTTGCATAAGGTCACTCACTTTATCGCTTTTGATTAGATAATTCTAATTGAACACATGTGTTTACGCAATCATACTGCTCGGCAATGCAGATCTCAATTTTTGCATCTCAGAATATGAGATACGACTGATTTGTGATCCTATCAGAGGTTTATTTAACGTAACCTTGCCACAATGGTGGTATTACTCAGTGGATCGGGAATTGCCTATGACACGCGTCCTCGTACTTTATTTTACCCGTGGTGGCCATACGGCCAAGATTGCCAGTGCAATTGCCGAGCAATTAAGATTTCGTGACGCTAAGGTTGACCTCATCGATATCAACAGTGCTGCTGCGACTTGTATTAATTGGCCTGATTATGATGTCGTTGCCTTAGGTGCCTGCGTGCTCTATGGCACCTATGATAAGAGCGTTTTTCAATTTATTGAGCAGCATGCACAGGCTCTGGGCGCATTGCCAAACAGTTTTTTCTGCGTCAATGTTGTGGCGAGAAATCCTGAAAAACGTATCCCTGCAAATAATAAATATCTGCAAAAGTTCATTGCGTTATCGCCATGGACGCCTGCTGATCTTAAAATTATTGCGGGCAAAGTGGATTATCCTTCATGGCCTTGGTATGACAGATTGGCGATTCAGTTGATTATGAAGATGACTAAGGGTCCAACTGATCCTAAGTCAGTTATCGATTATACCGACTGGGCAGATGTGAAAGTCTATGCTGATCATCTGTTGGAATTAGCTGACGTTACTGCAACAGCTTAATAAAAAAGGCGCTTAACAAGTTAAGCGCCTTTTTAGTATTCAAGCTCTACTGAATTAGTACTTCCAGAAACTCGGGTGAAACAACACCGCCACGGTTAAGATTTCTAAACGACCGAGGAGCATGCCGAGTGACAACGCCCATTTAGCGACATCGGGTAGCGTTGAGAAGTTACCTACAGGTCCAATAATCGGGCCTAAACCAGGGCCCACGTTAGTGACTGCCGTAATCGCGCCCGTGAAACTGGTCATAGGATCGAGACCCGTGAGCACTAAAATCACTGACAAGCCTACAATCACCATCACAAACAGCAGTACGAAAGTGATCAGAGAGCGCACGATATCATCACTGATGATGCGGTTGTTGTAACGTTCCCTAAAGATACCGTTTGGATGACATTGCTGTTTCAATTGCTCGCGCATAATGGCCCCAGCAATTTGAAAACGGAAGATCTTAATCCCGCCCGAAGTTGAGCCAGAGCAACTACCGACAAACATTAAAAACAGGAAGGCGATATTGGCAAAGGCGCCCCAAGCACCGTAGTCCGTTAAGCCATAACCTGTAGTGGTGACTACCGATACCACGTTAAAGCTGGATAAACGCAGTGCATCTAGAAGTTCAATGTCGCGGGTTTGCCACAGCCAGAAGCCAATAGAACAAGAGACAAACGTGAGGAAAAATAAGAAGCCTTTGACCTGAGCATCGTTCCAAATCCGTAGATCCCTTTGCTGTATGGTTTGTACAAACATGAGTAGTGGCAAGCCACCTGCTGCCATAAAGAAAGTCCCAACCCAGTGTGCAGAGTTGGAGAACGCCGCCATTGAGCTATCTGAGGTCGAGTAGCCACCAGTCGAGAGGGTGGTCATTGCATGATTGATGGCCTGAAACCAAGTCATTCCCGCCAGATGATAGGCAACACAGCAGATACTCGTTAGTAAAATATATATAAAGAATAAATACTTAGCCATGGTTTGAGTGCGAGGCACTGCTTTATCGCTCCAATCGGATGATTCAGTGCGGAATAGCCGCATCCCGCCAACGTTTAAGAAGGGCAGAATCGCCACCGCCATTACGATAAAACCAATCCCACCTAGCCATTGCAATAAAGAGCGCCAGATTAAGATACTGTGATCCATAGTATCCAACCCTGAGAGTACTGTAGAACCTGTGGTCGTGATGCCGGACATGGTTTCAAAGAAGGCGTCGGTATAACCAATACCGTGATAAAGGGTAAATGGCATGGCCGCGAATAGGCTTACGATCAACCACGTTAGGCTGGTTAGCAGAAACATATCGCGGATATTGAGGTTAATGCTTTTGCTCTGGCCATTGTGTAAACACAGGCTTGAGCTAATGCCAGTGACTAATGCCGACACCATAAAAGAGCCCACCGTTTCCTCACCTTTGTATGCGGCGAGGAGCAGTGGGATCAGCATGAAGGCTGTCAGCATCGACAAAAACAGCCCTAAAATAAACAATAGCGGTCTAAAGTTCAGCATAAGTTGGCTTACTAAGGTTCTTAGAAGAAGAAAGCACTTGGTTGGAAAAGCTTCTCGACTTCACCGACAAACTTTTTATTCACTAAGAACAAGATCACGTGATCCCCTTGCTCTATCACGGTTTTATCGTGGGCCATCAGCACTTCATCATTGCGGACAATGGCGCCAATCGTTGTCCCCGGTGGCAACTTAATATCACCAATGGCTTTGCCAACGACTTTAGAAGTGCTGGCATCTCCGTGGGCGATGGCTTCAATTGCCTCGGCCGCCCCACGACGTAGAGAGTAAACGTTACAGATATCACCCTGACGAATATGAGTTAATAGTGCTGAAATCGTCGCTTGTTGTGGTGAGATTGCAATATCGATGTTGGCTTCTTGCACTATATCCACATAGGCTTCGCGTTGAATAAGCACCATGACCTTTTTCGCGCCCATACGTTTTGCTAGCAGAGCGGACATAATATTGGCTTCGTCGTCATTGGTGACCGCAATAAATACGTCGGTTTGGTCTATGTGTTCTTCGAGCAGTAATTCTTGATCTGAGGCATCACCGCAGAACACTGTGGTATTTTCCAGCTGCTCCGATAAGGCTTCGGCACGTTCTAATTTATGCTCAATCAGTTTGACCGAGTGGGTGCGCTCAAGGCGTTTTGCTAAGCCTAGGCCTATGTTACCGCCACCAGCGATCATAATGTTGCGGTAGGAGTTATCGAGCTTTTGCATTTCGCTCATGACAGCGCGAATGTGGCGACTGTCTGCAACGAAGAAGACTTCATCATCGGCTTCGATAATGGTCGTTCCGCGAGGCATAATAGCGCGGCCTTGGCGGAAAATCGCCGCGACCCGGGTATCAATATTGGGCATGTGTTCGCGAAGTGCCGCTAATGCATTACCCACCAGTGGGCCGCCGTAATAGGCTCGAACAGCCACTAGGCTCAACCGGCCTTCCGCAAATTCAAGCACTTGCAATGCGCCTGGATATTCTACGAGTCGCTGGATGTAAGCGGTCACTAACTGTTCAGGGGCGATTAATTCATCGATCACGAAGCCGCCGCGGGGGCGACCGTCGCTATTTTTGGTTTCACTGTCGATAAAGAGTTTATCGCGCATCGCCAAATACGGTTCTGAGCGGATACGGGCAATTTTAGTCGGCGTACCAAAAAGGGTATAGGCAATCTGGCAGGCAGCCATATTGCATTCATCACTATTGGTTACGGCGATAAGCATGTCGGCATCTTCTGCGCCCGCTTCTCTGAGCACATCAGGGTGAGCGGCATGGCCCGCTACGACGCGAAGGTCATATTTATCTTGCAGGGCGCGTAATCTGGATTTGTCATAATCGACAATGGTGATGTCATTGTTCTCACCCACCAAATTTTCGGCCAAGGTTCCCCCAACTTGACCCGCACCTAATATGATAATTTTCATGGCCTTGCTTACTTCCTAATCAGTCGCTTTCAATAAACGGGCATAATAAAACCCATCCATATTGTCTTGTCCTGGCGTGATTTGCCAACCTATATCCTGTGGCGAATTTTGCTGGGCAAGTGTGTCTAGCTTAGCATCTACCGTTCTATCTAAAAACGCACTGATCTGGTCGCGGTTTTCCTGCGGTAAAATCGAACAAGTGGCATAAAGAAGCGTGCCACCGGGTTTTAGCCACTTCCAGCAATGATCGAGAATTTGCTGTTGTAGTTCAGCCAACTCTTCGATGTCATGGTTTTTTCGCAACCATTTAATATCGGGATGGCGGCGGATCACTCCTGTGGCTGAGCAAGGCGCGTCCAGTAAGATACGATCAAATTGTCCGCCTTGCCACCATGAGTCTATGTTGGCCGCATCACCATGGATAAGCTCCGCTTTTAATGATAAGCGGTCAAGGTTCTGTTGCACACGCTCGAGGCGTTTAGCATCAAAATCAACAGCCACTAATTTGATACTCGGCTCAAGTTCGAGTAAGTGACAACTTTTGCCACCGGGTGCCGCGCAGGCATCGAGTATTAATTCATTCGCTTGCGGGGCTAGTAATGTCGCCGCCCATTGTGCCGCGCCATCTTGCACTGATGCTGCACCTTCATGAAAGTGTGGCAGTGTGGCGACATCCTTTGGATGCGCTAGGAGAATGGCATCGGCACTGCTGCCTTCGCTCGCTTCAATGTCGATTTCGGCTAAAGCTGCGAGGTATTCGGCACGGCTCTGGGATAAGCGATTGTTACGCAGCCACATGGGCGGGCGTTCATGGCTTTGTTGAATGATGTCTTGCCATTGCTCGGGATAGGCTTCTTTTAAGCGCTTAATTAACCAAGCGGGTGTGTTATAGCTTAAGGTATCTGATTCTGTGCTTAGCGGCGATAGCTGGCGCTGAATATTGCGCAGTACACCATTAACCACTTTGACCATGCCTTCAAATTTTAATTGGCGACAGGCTTCGGCAGTTTCTGAAATTGCGGCGTGGCTTGGAATACGAGTGAAGTACAGTTGATAGCAACCTACGATCAGGAGCTGGTGGATAATCCTTTGTTTGCCTTTAAGTGGTTTCTCTAGGCATTCACTGATGCGTTTTTCTATTTGTGGCAGAGTGCGCATCACGCCGTAGCAGATCTCGGCAAGTAGGGCTTTATCTTTGCCGCTGGCAAGATGCTTTTGTTGATCAGGCAATGCCACTGACAGTGACACGCCTTTTTCTAATACTTCGAAGATGGCTTTCGCAGCAAGCGCGCGCAAGTTCATGATTATTGTGCCTCGTGTGCGAGGCGAGTATTCGGGCTAAACCATTCACCTCGAGCATTGAGAATATCAGCAACATTGAGTGGCTTTTTCCCCGGAAGCTGCATACTCAGCAGGGTTAACACACCATCAGCGGTGGCAACGTCTATGCCTTTTTTGCTGGCGCTGATAATAGTGCCTGGAGCGGCTGTGCTGGTGGTTTCGCTGACTTGAGTTTGCCACACTTTTATAGTGTTACCTTGGTGCTCAAAGTAACTCACAGGCCAAGGATTAAAGGCACGGACTTCTTGCCATAACTGTTTAGCGGATTTATTCCAGTCGAGTCTAGCTTCTTCTTTGCTGAGTTTTTCTGCGTAGTTCGCTAAGGCTTCATCTTGTTTTTCAGCGGCTAAGGTGCCATTTGCCAAACCTTCGAGTGCTTGCAATAGGGCAACGGGACCTTGTTCTGCCAGTTTCTCGTAAAGGCTGGCTGACGTGTCGTTATCTTCGATCGGCAGATAGGTTTTAAGCAGCATGTCACCTGTATCTAAACCCACATCCATCTGCATAACGGTCACGCCGGTTTCTTTGTCGCCGGCCCAAAGTGCGCGTTGGATCGGTGCGGCACCGCGCCAGCGTGGCAAAATAGAACCATGAACGTTAATACAACCTAAACGCGGTGTATCTAACACGACTTTTGGCAAGATCAGACCGTAGGCTACGACCACCATGATATCGGCGTTGAGTGCGGCAAGTTCTTGTTGCGCGGGTTCTTTACGTAATGAGCCGGGTTGAAACACTGGAATACTATTGGCGATAGCGAGTTCTTTTACTGGGCTGGCGGTCAGTTTCTTGCCGCGGCCAGCGGGTCTATCGGGCTGAGTGTAAACGCCAATCACATTGTGGTGTGAGTTCAACAGTGCTTGTAAGTGGCGAGCGGCAAAATCCGGTGTTCCGGCAAAGATGATGTTGAGTGGTTTCAAATCTGATCCTATGCTTCTTTGGCGTCCAATCGGGCCGCTTTTTCAAGTTTTTGTTTGATCCGCTGACGTTTTAGCGGCGACAAATAATCGACAAACAATTTGCCTTTGAGGTGATCCATTTCGTGTTGAATACAAATGGCAAATAACTCATCGGCCTCAACTATAAATTCGTTACCGTGTCTGTCTAAGGCTTTTACCGTGACAAATTCGGCGCGATCGACTTTGGCGTAAATCCCCGGAACCGACAGGCAACCTTCTTCATTGCAGAAGTCACCGCTGCTGGCGATAATTTCGGGGTTGATAAACACTTTGGGTCGTTCGACTTCATCCTGTAAGTCCATGACAATAAGTTGTTTATGGTAATCAACTTGGGTCGCGGCCAGACCGATACCTTTTTCTTGGTACATGGTTTCGAACATATCATCAATTTGAGTCTGCAGTTCGGCATTAAACTCTGTGATGGGTGTGGCTTGTGTTCGTAATCTTTCGTCAGGGAATTGTAATACTTTTAATAGTGTCATACATAAACTCTTAACAAGTCTGTCAAATCTCTGCCAGTTAGTTATACTGACTGATGCTAATGAGTTAATTTTAATCTTTAGTGCCTACCAATAACAGTAAAAGCTCAAACTAAGAGTTAAACAACATGGAAATACCCATGAAACGGTTAATTTTACTCGCGTTAATGACATTCAATTGCACGTTTGTTGCCGCAGATACCCTGACGCTTAAGGCGGGGCATCCTGAGTCATATGTAGTGAAAAAGGGCGATACTCTTTGGGATATCTCCGCCGCGTTTCTGAATGACCCATGGAAATGGCCAAGTCTTTGGGATGTAAACCCACAAATTGCTAATCCCCACCTTATTTACCCTGGCGATCAACTCACTCTGGTATTTATTGATGGTCAGCCCCGCCTTGTGCGTAATGGTGCTACTGTTGATAGTGCTAAACCCCATGTAAGAAAGAGTCCCGAGGGACGTGTCATTGCTAAGAGTAATGCTATTCCAGCCGTTGATTTAGCCTTGATTGAACAATATTTAGTGCAGAATCGGGTCGTCGAGACTTACTGGCTTACTGAGCAACCTATGGTGCTGGCAGGTGAAAGTCCATCGCGTCACCATATTGTGGGTGATGTGATTTATATTGATGCTGAACTGCCAATAAACCAAAAATATGGTATTTACGAACGCGGTCGCGAGTTTTTCAATAAAGAGTCAGGCGAAGCGTTAGGACAAGAAGCCATTTTGTCGTCTACTGGGCAAGTGATTGAGTCTGGTAAGGTTTCAAAAATTAAGTTGCTAACGAGCTTTCGCGAAACCAAAGCAGGCTTCAGAGTATTGCCGATGGAAAGTGATTCCTTGATGTCAGCTTACTTTACTCCTAAACCTGCGGAATTAAAGATACCGGCTTTAGTGTTAGCGACAGAATCAAATTTGCGTGAAGCGGGTAAGTTGAATGTCGTGTACTTAGATAAAGGCACTCAGGATGGCGTCGAGCCTGGGGTGGTATTTTCTATTTATCGTGATGGTGAGGTTATTGTTATCAACAATGACGGTACGCCTGTCCCTGCAATTGAACGTACTGCCTATGATAACCTAATGGCGTCAGTCTCTTCGGATCGTGCAGTTAAGATGCCGGATGTTTATCATGGTAAGTTGTTAGTGTTTAAAGTGTTTGATAAGGCGAGCTTAGGTTTGATTGTCTCCACCGAGCGGCCTGTTCGTGTCGACGATAAGTTAATCGCCCCAGAATCTTTAGCCTTAAGAGGTCTATAATCTCTGAAAATTTGGTCGATTGGTTAGTTGTTTGTGCTGTATCTGGGCTAGGACCCGCTCGGATCCAACAATTATTAACGCACATGGAAGTGGACGACCTCAGACAAAGGTTAGAGCATGAGAGACAAGCGCTACCTTTATCTGATCATCTGCTCCATAGCCTTGTTATTGATTATCAAAAAGTGGATGTCGCCCTCGAATGGCAACAGCAAGCCGCCGATCATCATCTGCTTTGTTTCTCTGATCCGCTTTATCCCCCATTATTAAAACAGCTCTCAGATCCGCCCGCCGTCCTATTCGCTAAAGGTTGCTTAGAGGCGTTAGCCCTTCCTTATCTTGCGATTGTTGGCAGTCGTAATGCTTCTCCTGGCGGATTGCAGGTCGCTTACCAACTGGCTGCTGAGATGTCCTCAATGGGATTTGGTATCTGTAGTGGCATGGCGATGGGGATTGATGGGGCGGCCCATAAAGCCTGTGTTGACCATCAAGGGCGCACTATTGCCGTACTAGGAACGGGCATAGAGATCATTTATCCACGAAAACATCGACAGCTTTATCATGATATTCAGCGGCAAGGCTGTATACTTAGCGAGTTTTGGCCTGATACTGGTCCCTTTGCGGGTAATTTCCCGAAACGAAATCGCATTATTAGCGGTCTTTCTTTAGGGACACTTGTGGTTGAAGCTTGTCGCAAAAGCGGCTCTTTAATCACTGCTAGGTTGGCGATGGAACAAGGGCGTGAGGTGTTTGCCGTTCCGGGCTCAATCTTAGGTGGTTACCATCAAGGCTGTCATGATTTATTACGTGATGGAGCAAAGCTTGTGGAAACCGCTGCCGATATAGTGGAAGAGTTGGCAAGTTTAACCGCTTTCCACCTTGAAGAATTGAAGTTATGCCACCATATACAGCAAGGCGAGATTTGTAATTTGCCATTTTCGTCTCTGTTAGCTAGTGTAGGTTATGAAACTACATCAATTGATGCAGTCGTTGAACATAGTGGAAAAACGATAGATCTGGTGTTAGAACAAATGCTTGAACTTGAGTTGCAAGGTTGGGTAATAGCAGTACCCGGTGGTTACGTCAGAGTAAAGAGGAGCTAGCCATGTTTGATATCCTCATGTATCTATTTGAAAACTATGTTCACAGTGAAGTTGAACTACTAGTTGATGAAGACGAGTTAACCAAGGAACTCACTCGTGCCGGATTTCATCAATCCGAGATTTTAAAAGCGTTAACTTGGTTAGAGCGCTTAGCTGAATTACAAGAAGGGGATAAACCTTATCTTTGTAATCACGATCAGCATTCGTTTCGTATCTATACAAAGGACGAAATGGACAAGCTGGATGTGGAATCCCGCGGTTTCTTGCTGTTTTTAGAGCAAGTTAAAGTGCTGAATGTCGAAACCCGTGAAATGGTGATCGATAGAGTTATGGAGTTGGATGAACCAACCCTGATTTTAGAAGATCTCAAATGGGTTATCTTAATGGTACTGTTTAATGCTCCTGGCCATGAGTCCGCTTATGAGCAAATGGAAGATTTAATCTTCGAACAGCCCGAAGGCCGACTGCATTCTTAATTGTTGTGAAAGATGAATTATGAGAGAAAGGAGGCTAAGACCTCCTTTTTTGATGCCATAAATTCCTTGATGGCACTGCGCTTGATATCCTAATGCGCTACGACAGGTGGTGAATGATTATGTCTAAGATTGATGAACAATTATTTAGTGCCCACGAACACGCACTGGAAAAAGAATACGAACTTTGCCCTGAATGTGGCAGCGAGTTATCGGTCAAACACAGTAAGCACGGCGGTTTTATTGGCTGTAATAATTACCCTAGCTGTAATTACACTCGACCCTTAGTGCAGCACGAATCCATTGAAACTCAAGTGATTGAAGGTTCTGTATGCCCTGAATGCGGTCACGAACTGGCGGTAAAGTCTGGGCGTTTTGGGATCTTTATTGGGTGTACTCAATATCCTAGCTGCACGCATATTGAAAAACAGGATCAAGCGAGTGACAAGCCTGAAATTCCTTGCCCTGAATGCAAAGCGGGTAAGCTTGAGCACAGAACGAGTCGCTTCGGAAAGAGTTTTTATGCCTGTAGTGCTTACCCTAAGTGCAAGTTTATTGTGAATTATCCTCCGGTTGCTGAAGCTTGCCCGAGTTGTGGTTTTGGGATCTTGGTCGAGCGTAAAGGTGCGGCTGGGATGCGTTTAGAATGCCCGCAAAAAAGCTGTAAATACAAAAGACCACTTTAGTTTATTGTGTGACCTGCATCTTAATATTTGGCCGATGAAAGTGGCTTGCGTATAATCCTCGGCTGACCGCTGATGGGGCGGTCAGTATTCGAATTTATCCAATAATTTGATTGTTGAAATCGACAATACTCAAAAGGTGATCCTAAGATGTTGCAGCTGCACCCATCTGACATAAAAGATATTGTGCTTAACGGTGGTGTTATCGCTTATCCAACCGAGGCCGTTTATGGCCTAGGTTGTGACCCAGATAATGACACCGCTATCCAAAAGTTATTGGCGGTAAAACAGCGCCCATGGCAAAAGGGACTGATCTTAGTCGCCAGTGATTTTCAGCAGCTTTTAGCTTATGTTGATGAATCGCAATTAACGGCTGAGCAGCTCGAGTTTGCATTTTCCAAGTGGCCGGGGCCTTTTACCTTTGTAATGCCAATCAAAGCGCAGGTTTCAAAATACCTCTGTGGTGAATTTGACTCTATCGCAGTGCGAGTGTCAGCCCATACTGGGGTGCAAGCCCTGTGCCGCGCACTCAATAAACCTTTAGTGTCGACCAGCGCTAACCTTGCGGGTGAAGATCCAGCATTAACTGCCGATGAAATTCTCGCAGATTTTACAGGTAAAATTGATGCACTCGTATTAGGTGAACTCGGCGAACAACGTCAGCCCTCGACCATTATCGATGCGCGAAGCGGTAAGATTTTACGAAATGGACAATGAGCAAACCAATAATAAGGATAACAAGATGAGTGTGCCTGATGTTGCAGTGGTAAAAGCGTTTTTAATCGATCTACAAAACCGAATTTGTGCTGGTTTACAGGCGCTGGATGGCCAAGCCACGTTCGCCGCCGATTCATGGACTCGCGCTGAAGGTGGTGGTGGTACTAGCCGAGTATTAACCCAAGGTGCAGTGTTCGAGCAAGCTGGGGTTAACTTTTCCCATGTGACTGGTGCTGCTATGCCTGCGTCGGCTACGGCGCATCGCCCTGAGTTAGCGGGCCGTAGTTTTGAAGCTATGGGCGTTTCTTTAGTGATTCATCCTAATAATCCTTATATCCCAACGACTCATGCCAATGTGCGCTTCTTCATCGCTCAAAAAGAGGATGCCGATCCCGTGTGGTGGTTTGGCGGTGGCTTTGATTTAACGCCTTATTATCCGTTCGAGGAAGATGTGCGCGAGTGGCACCAGACTTCTAAGGATATTTGCGCGCCTTTCGGGGATGAGGTTTATCCCAAGTATAAGAAATGGTGCGATGAGTATTTCTTCCTACCGCATCGTAATGAAACCCGCGGCGTGGGTGGATTGTTTTTCGATGACTTGAATCAAGCAGGATTCGAGCAAAGCTTTAGCTTTATGCAAGCTGTAGGTAATGGCTTCTTAACGGCCTATGCGCCGATTGTCGAGCGTCGTAAAGAGACTGAATTCGGTGAGCGTGAGCGTCAGTTCCAACTCTATCGTCGTGGTCGTTATGTTGAGTTCAACTTAGTCTACGACAGAGGCACTTTGTTTGGCCTACAGACGGGCGGCCGTACCGAGTCTATCTTAATGTCGATGCCGCCATTAGTACGTTGGCAATATGCTTATACACCAGAGGCGGGAAGCCCTGAGGCAGATTTGTACGATAACTACCTCAAACCCCGTGACTGGGTTTAGCCAGTAATCTTAAAGAGTGGATGCGATGTCCACTTTATTGATTACGCATATGATCAGCCAGAGTTGAAATCGCCTCAAAGATGGCGGCTCGATGCTCTGGCTTATTAATGTTTTCTTCAATCGCAAATTTCATACAAAACAGCCATTGATCCCGCATCGCCTCATCGACGGCGAAATGCATGTGCCGTGCTCGCAATGCGGGATGACCATATTTCTGCTGATAGAGCTGCGGCCCGCCGAGCCAACCACTTAAAAATTCGAACAACTTCTGCTCTGATTCCGCAATTGGCGCTCTATGAATGGCAAGCAGTGTTGTCGTTTCTGCAGAGCTTGCCATCTTCTGATAAAAACATTTGGTGATAGCGCGGATCACTTTTTCGCCGCCGATTAAGTCGTAAGCGTTAGATTGGCTCGGATCGCGATCATCCTGCGGTGGAGTGTGTTTGCTAAAAATCTTTTTAAGCCAGTTCATTGAAATAGTCGTTCACTAAAATAGAGAGTATTGAGCCGATGGCGCATTATAGCGTGAAACCCAGCGTAAAATTTAGTTGAACATAATTCGTCTTGCCTAGGCTCAAAAGCGCGGTAGACTGCAAAGCCATTGAACCTAAAATTTAATATCGCTATGACAGACAGATACGCAGTGTTTGGCAATCCAATTAGCCACAGTAAATCGCCGTTCATTCATGGACAATTTGCCGCGCCCACCCAAGAGTTATTAACCTATGAAGCCATTCTTGCTCCGGTCGATGGTTTTGAAGCCTCACTGACGGCGTTTTTCAATGCGGGCGGCAAGGGCGCGAATGTGACAGTGCCTTTTAAGGAGCAAGCTTTTGCGCTGTGTGACAGTCTCAGCCCAGAGGCCAAGCTTGCTGGCGCGGTAAACACCTTAAGTTTATTGGCCGATGGCACTATTCGCGGTGATAACACCGATGGTTTAGGGCTGGTGGCCGATCTCATCGCTAACTTAGGCAGCCTGCAATATAAGCGCGTGTTACTTATTGGTGCTGGTGGCGCGGCGCGCGGTTGTATTCTGCCGTTATTAAATGCGGGAATTGCGCAGCTGATCATCAGTAATCGCACTCACACTAAGGCACAGCTTCTGGTCGATATCTTTACTTCGGTGGATAACGGTGCTTTCGCAAATAGAGTCACCGCCGTAGAAATGAATGAGCTTGTGGGCGAGTTCGATGTCATCATCAATTCAACCTCGGCCAGTCTTGCGGGCGAGTTGCCAACTTTGCCAGCGCATATCATCACCACCCAAACTGTTTGTTATGACATGATGTATGGCGCCTCGGTCACCGCGTTTAACCAATGGGCGCTATCTCAAGGTGCAGCTAAGGTTATTGATGGGCTCGGCATGTTAGTCGGACAAGCGGCTAAGAGTTTTACCCTATGGCGAGGTATCGAGCCCGACACTCAAGTGGTATTAAATCTTTTGCGGGATAAACTCATGGCCGAGCCTAAGTAGGAAGCATGAATCAAAGTATTCTTTTCCCCGAACTGCAATATTGGGACGACGCCCACAAGCGAGTCTGCTTTATCGCGCAGTCACAGGGGATGAACATCAAGTGCTATATCAGTGTGAATAAGTTAGCCGAGCTGAATGATTTCTCTGAACAGCCGAGTGCCAATGAAGCCGCCGCTATGCTGGCATTGTTTGATGCGGTGAGATTTGATGCCGAAGAAATGGCGGAAGACTTAATTGAAGCCGAAGAGTTTGATGAGTTTGGGGCAGTACACTTAGGCTAAACTTATCGAACTTAGATAGTTTTCTGAATCAGCGAATAGCAAAAGGCGGTAGAGACTCAATGAGTCTCTACCGCCTTTATTATATAGCTATAGTGACACTAAGCGACTAACTATAAGAGATTGGCTATAAGTGATTAGATGTTTTGTAACTCAACTAAGTATTCGTTTTTCAGTCTGACATAGTTGTCGGCAGATTCTGGCAAAAAGGCAATTTCGGCAGTCGTTAATGGGCGAGCCTGCTTAACTGGGCTGCCTACATATAAATAGCCACTCTGTAATACCTTGCCCGGTGGCACTAAAGAACCAGCACCTAAGATCACATCATCTTCTAAAATCGCACCGTCGAGAATAATCGCACCCATGCCCACTAATACTCGGTTACCGACTTTGCAACCGTGAAGCATAGCCTTGTGACCAATAGTCACATCATCACCAATAATCAGTGGATGACCATCGGGACGAGCAGCTGACTTACGCGTTACATGCAATATGCTACCGTCTTGTACGTTCGAGCGTTTACCAATACGAATATGGTTAACATCACCACGCGCCGCCACCATAGGCCAAATACTGGCATCAGTATCTAACGCAATATCGCCAACAAGCACCGAAGCTTCATCTACATATACGTTATTGCCTAATTGAGGATGAATACCTTGGTAAGTTCTGAGTGGCCCTGACATAGAAAAGTCCCTAATTGAGTGGTTTTTAGCATTATAAAGGTTAAAAACTAGCGGGTCAGGTCAAATATCCAACGAACAGTGAGAAAATGACAATTATCTTAAAAATAGGGGTTGCGGACTTTCTTAATCTCC